>NZ_FOVD01000016.1 GCF_900115055.1 Chryseobacterium oleae
CCGAAAGCTTGTCTTAAAAGTTTATTGCATACAGCAATTAATGCTACTTTTTTACATTTCTTTTTTTCCAGAATTCTTTCATAAAGAGCTTTGCATTGTGTATTAAATCGCATTGCGCTCCATGAGCATACATATAAAATACTCCTCACAAAGCCCTTGCTGGTTCTGCATTTTCCAATTGATATTTTCTTGTTCCCGGAATGATACATTTTAGGAACGACTCCAAAGTATTTACAAAGTGCCTTTGAGTGTTTAAAGTTTTTAAAGTTATTGGTGGCAACAAGTAATAGCAGGGCTGTTTTCTCTCCAATTCCACTTATGCTGGATAATAAATCTTTATTTTCTTTAAGTTCTTTATCTTCCAGATGGGGAAGTCTTTTCTCAAGGCCCTTAATATCTTTATTAATCCTTTTAATAATTGCTTCGTAGTGCTTTATAACCGATTTATTAACAATGGGCTTTTGATTAAGGGATTTAAGCTTCAGTGAATATCTTGCTTTTTCCTGTTCTAAATCTTGCCATAGGTTGAGTTCCTGCTCCAGGAATTCAATATTTTCTTTTTTCGGTTCATATGGATTCATTGTCATAGTTTCTCCAAAGTTTCTTATTAGTCTGGCATCCTGCTGATCAGTTTTACTAATATGGTTTTTTACTTCTGAAAACTTTTTAATAGATAATCCACTCACTTGATAAACCTCAAACCCCATAGAATGAGAGTAATATAAAATTTTACTACTGTAAGATCCTGTAGCTTCTACAACAATTTTGAATTGGCTCGTATCCCACTTTTTCAGACACTTTTCAATATGTACTTTGTTGTTACCAATAGTGATGATTTGCTCTTTTTCATCATCTAAAAAACTCATGACTAAAATATTTGAGCTCACATCTACTCCGATTACTTTTTTTTCTAAATTTGCCATTATAAAAGTTCTTTATTTTATTGGAAAAGTGTTTTCTACTGAACCAGTGTGATAAGAGTTTTCCTATGACGAAACAACATTCTATTCGGTTTTTTAGAAAACAAGCAATAGGGACTAAGTGTCAAGGACGGTATCAAGTACCAACAAGGTTTCTATCTTTTTCCTATTGCTTTTTCCAATGATTAATATTCCAAAGATATTTTAACTTTTTTAAGAGCGTTATCCTAATAA
>NZ_FOVD01000015.1 GCF_900115055.1 Chryseobacterium oleae
TGACTAGTCCTGAAATAGCGATACATATTAAAGGACAAAAATAAATAATTAAACCAGAGCAAATTTCTTTTTGCTTTGGTTTTTGTTTTTATAGGTTTTCATCCTGATTTCTGATTGATTATGCATTTGATTTGGAGTTAAATAGTGGTTTGAAAAATGTGGTCTCATTTCATTGTAAATTTTGATGGATTCGTCTACAATTTTTGTTCTTAAAACAGAGCTGATATTATGTTTATCAATATCAAATTCATACTTTAAAATTCCATTTACCCTCTCAGCTACAGCATTTTCATAAGGATCAGAATTTTGGGTCATGCTGCATTTTAATTTATGTTTTTCCAGTACCTGCTGATAATCATTTGAACAATATTGTAAACCACGATCAGAATGATGAATTAATGATTGTATTACACCTTTATGTTTTTTTAATGCTCTTCTCAATGCTAACAGGCTGCCCTGAATATTGAGATTCTCAGCCACATAATGTCCCATAATTTTCTTTGAATAGGCATCACTTATTAAGCTCAGATAGCTTGGATTTTCTCTGCATCCGATATAGGTAATGTCTGCAACCCAAACCTGATTAGGTTTTGTGATTTTATAATCCAGAATCAGATTTTTATGTTTTCTAAAACGATGATGCGAATTAGTAGTGACATGATAAGCCCTTTTGGGAAGAATCAATAAATGATTGGCTCTCAAAATATCAAAGAACTTATCTCTTCCTATTTTGATAGATTTTAATGGCTCTTTTAATAGGAAATATAGTTTCCTGCCTCCCAATTTAGGCATTTTGACACGAATGTCTTTTACCAGTTCTAAAACTTCAGATGCCTGGTTTCTACACGCTTCTCTACGCTTGATACTTCTATAATAGACTTGTCTACTACACCCGAGCAATCCACAAGTAAAAATCAATGTTTCTTTTTCTTTACTGCGGAAGTCGTCGATTGTTCGGGTGGTGAGTTTTTTCGGATATCAATATGGTATTCTTTCTCGGCAAGATCAATCATCATATCAAAAAATATCGCTTTTTTATCGGCGATATAGGCCTGCTTTTCTAAAAAGGCTTTTTGTTTTTCAAGAAGCTTTACTTCAGCTTCTAATTCCATAATACGTTGTTCAGGTGTTTTTTGCATGGTATGTGGTCTTTGATAATCCCAATCAAAGTTACCATATTTTCTGAGCCAATTCAAAACAGTTGCATGG
>NZ_FOVD01000014.1 GCF_900115055.1 Chryseobacterium oleae
ATACTCTTGATCATAAAGTTGTTAAGGACATCTGAAATATAGGTAAGTTTCTTATTAGATTCTTCTTCATGCTTATTATGCAACGTAATTAATTTCCGGCATATTTTTTTTACCATTTCTGTGTCATTCATCTTTAAATAATAAGACTGAATCATCTCATTTATAAGAATTTTATCTGATATACCCGCCGTTTCAGACTCAATAGATTTCCCGTAATCTGCAATCTCCTTCATTTTATTATTCTGATCGGTTTCATTATACAGATCAAACAATTCTGTAAGATTGGTAATAGATTCATGGTGGCTTTTCTTATCTTTTTTATAAAACTCGAATTCCTGAAGAAGAAGTTTTTCTGCTTCGGAAAAGTTTTTTTTCTTGTAATAATAGAATCCCATATTTCCTTTTACACTTATTAAAAAAGCAGTTTCCTCAGGTTTCAGATTTCTTTCGGTTTCTAAAATTCTTACAGCTTCTTTAGCTTCTTGTATAGCCAGATCAATACGTCCCATTTTTTCATAAGTCAATGCAAAATTATTGTGCATAGAAGCAATATAAATTAGGTTATCCCTCGATTTACTAAAAATTTTTAGAGATTTATTGAAGTAAATCAGAGCTTGGGTGTAATTTTGATCATTAAACAAAAACCTCCCTTTAACATGATACAAATGAGGCAGAAAATATTTTTCACCAGACTCTTCAAGCTTAATCGCATCATCAAGAAACTGCATAGCAAGCTTAGGAGATTGGTGTTCAAACTTATGAGCCAGACTAAAATCACCAACAATCGTAATATAATCATATTCGTTGTTGTTTAACATCAGCAATTCATACACTACGGGAATATCATTTACAATATTTTCTTTATTCTTAAGCCTGGAATCATTAGCAACGTAAAGGAATTCAATATATTTACTACCAATCTGATATTTACGATCGCCAGTACTTTCATACTTTTTCTGTTCTCTGGCTTGTAAGGCTTTAATTTTTTCTGGTTGGTTCTCAATTTTGTTAGTTAATATATCAAGATTGGCAAAATAAATGCTGCCTTCATCTTTTTGAGATGAACCACACGAAAAAACAATCATAGAAAAGATAAAAACAATTAAAAATTTAATAATTTTATTTTCCATCAATTCATTTTTTAAACACTAATCTTAGTTATACAATAAAAAAATACGCTCAAATAAAACCATTTAAATACTTTTTAAGTAGGTATTTAATATGGATTCTTTCCCGATATTCATTTTAGTTTTTATTTTAGTTTTATAAACCCTTGCGCTTCCCTCGGTAATATTTTCAAGTAATGAAATTTCTTTAGAAGAAAAGTCTAATTTGTAATATACACAGAATTTCAGTTCGTTATTCGTCAATGAAGGAAATCTTTCGGAAAGCTTCTGCATAAACTGTTTATTTTCAAGAGAACTTTCATTGATCAAATCATGGTTTTTTTTATCAATCTGGATCAGATTATTAATTTTAAGGAAAAGATCGGTGATTACCTGTTCAGCATCAACATTCTTTAACTTTTTCA
>NZ_FOVD01000012.1 GCF_900115055.1 Chryseobacterium oleae
AGTACCAACAAGGTTTCTATCTTTTTCCTATTGCTTTTTCCAATGATTAATATTCCAAAGATATTTTAACTTTTTTAAGAGCGTTATCCTAATAACAAACTTATCACATGGATATATTTACAGAAATTGTTGAAAATTATGATGCGGAATCCCGCTCTAATCATCAATTTATTAATCCTGAGCAGGAACCAGCATCGTTGTAATTCCGATCCTGTTCCATGCATTGATGGTGATGACAGCCATAATTACCTGTGCCAGGTAGGCTTCACCAAGCAGCTTTTCTGCTGTAAGATAGGTTTCATCCTTTACGTGGTTGCTGATCAAGGTCACTTCTTCCGTGAGAGCCAAAACAGCACGTTCTTCTTCTGTAAAAAAAGGAGTGTCTCTCCATGCATTCAGTGCGTAAATCCGCTGTTCCGTTTCACCTGCTTTTCTGGCTTCTTTGGTGTGCATATCGATACAGAATGCACAACCGTTGATCTGAGAGGCTCTGATTTTGATCAGATCTTTATGTGTTCTTGAAACGGATGTACTTTCAATGAATTTTTCAAGGCCAAGGATCGCTTTATAACCATTAGGTTCTACCTGATCCATTTTAATTCTTGTTGTCATTGTAGGATGGGTTTGTTTAATTTTTAGTAATTGTTTTAGATGTATTTACTTCGCTTTATTATTCAAGAGATGATCAATACTCCATTTATATTGAGGGATAAAGGAGAGCAGAAAGCCTGCTGCCGAAGCTGTAAACACCCCGTAATTGATGGGTTTTTGAATTCCTACCGAAAAGGTCATAAACAGAATAAAGGTCAGGGTAATAAGGGAGGCGCCGATCGCGGCATATTTGGTTTTAAACCCTATAATAAGACAAATGCCTACCAATAATTCAGCAGCTGTAGCAATACTTCCCATGACATTCACCATGGGTCTTTCAAATATCGGCATTAAAGTAGCCGTGTAATCTATAAAGTGGCTCCAGTTTCCCCATTCAATGTTTCCGGTTCCGGGAGCTCCGAGTATTCCAAGTCGGTCTGCAACAGGCGTTAAGAATGTGATCCCTAATGCAAATCGTAAAAGTAATTGCGGGATGTTAAAAGAATCTTGCATAAATCTTGTTTTTCTGAGGACAAAATTAGCAAGACTCTGAGCCATTTTAATCACCCAGTTTTACAAAACAAGATGGCCCAGATGACCGGAAAGACCTTCCCAAATTTTCCGCAAATAAAAAAAACCTGACCGATTAAGCCAGGGTACCTATAGATATTGAACACTCTTTCAAGGGTTCGAGTCAATAATTTTTAATTGAGATGATTTAAATTAGAGGTGATACTTTTTATATCATTTATTTTTATTAATGTTTTAAAAGGCTCGTTATATTGAATTTGAATCCCTTCGATGATTTGTTTATCAATATTGTCGTCAAATTTCCTGGCAAAAAGGTGATTCCCTGTTTGTAGGAAATCCAGATCTGTTCCCGTAAAAGTTTTTGGACGCAGTTTAATATCACCGTCAGGAATCCAGATGATTGCTCTTTTGTCATCATCTACCAGAATACCATCGAAAGAAGTATTCATTAACACAGTCTGGAAGAAAGACTCATCCGCAATTAAGGTATTCAGATAGTAATCTTCAAACTTTTTCACCTCAGTACTGTTGCATATAAATTCACAACAGCTTCTGGTGAGGATCATCCATTGTCCGCCTATATAAGGAATGACATCTTTCATAAAACCTCTTGTATGAGTTTTCTCTGAAATTTTATCTTCAGTTTCTTCAAAGTAGTTTTCGATTCTGTTCATGGTTTCAGGTCTGCTTTTTTCCTGATCAGCAATTTTTATGTAGCTCTTTCCATTATTCTTTGACAGAAAGTCTTTGATGATCTCCTGCGATTTTAGTGGATAATCCTGACCGCTTAAATTGATGAAATAATCCCACTTCATATTCATCTCCAAAAGATATTTCATTCCGTCCAGTTCCGCCTGCACCATGCTGTAGCCTCCCCATACGACGTTTTTACTTTTAAGGATATGGACATTCGGATATTTTTGCAAAAAGACATTAATATCTTCACCTATTTCTAGATTGGCTTTTTTATCGATATGAATAAGATAAAAGTTGGCAGGATCGTAGATGGCTTTGAAAAGACGTTTGAATTGATCCGGTAAACGATGTACTAAGATTAAGTACGCAATAGTGATAGATTTCGCCGGTATGTTGCCGATGCTATGCCCATTACTTTCGTTTTGGTAAACATTTCTCATTTTATTTTATTTAAAAATTATGAATGTTTACAACTTATTTTATAAAGTATTAATAGACATTTTTGTAAATATACAATAATTAAATAACTTTTTTTATTGAAAACGCAATGTAAAATGAATAACTGAGCGCTCATTGTTTTTTTCAAAAATCTCAATTTAAAAGAAAACGGATTGAGATTCGGGGGTCTGATTTCGTGTTTATTTTTAAAAGAAATTAGAGATAATTGTATGGGTCAATAAGAATTTAAAATTCAGGGGAAAAATTCAATTTAATAAATATACCCTGTAAATTGTTCATTTTCATGAAAATAAGAAAGATAATTCAAATAATGATATATTCATTAAATATCATTTATATTAATCAAATATTAAGTTATAAATAAATTTGATTATTTTTTTCGAAACAATATAAACATATTGTAATTATTCTTATCTTAGTGATGTAATAACAACATAAAATTATACTCATGAAAAATTTTAAAAAATTGAACAGAAACGAATTGAAAACTATTTCAGGTGACGGAATCTTTGATAACATCGGAGGTGTTATCGGAGGACTAGGTGGAGTAGTTGGTGGAGTAGTAGGTGGTGTAGGTACTATCGTAGGTGGCGTTGTAGGTGGCGTTACCAATACAGTAGGTGGTGCTGTAAACGGTGTAGGTGTTCTTGTAGGGAATACATTATGCCAGGTACAGTGCGTTGTAAACGGTGTTGTACACATCCAGATCCTTTCATGTGGATCTACTTGCTAATCCAAGCCAGTAAAATTAAAAAAGTATACCGCTCTGAAAAGAGCGGTTTTTTTTTGCCAACCGATGAGTAAAGCTCAAAGCAAAATATTGTTCTTATAATTTCTTTATTTTTGTCAAGCCCAAATTGCCGATTAGGACAGTTCTTTGTCTTCTTTTTACACAAAAAACAAAGTTGGATTTTAAAAAATGATGAAATAAATTATTCACAGCATTCTTTTATAAAAATTCTTTTAAAATCTTAGGCGGGAATACATATCCATAGATTCGTGGGCCGTAACGACCTTGATACCTGTCACCATTCACTGTGTTGAAGATAACAGTATAGATATACTTTATATGGAGAAAGCAGATAGCAAGAAGACCTAATTTCAGGATTCCCGTTAAAAAATACAATTTCAGAAATCATATATCATCCAGTTATTACTTTTATTGATATCCAGTAATCTTAAACTGATTTTATTCTTATTTTCGCCAAAAGTAGCTCTATCGCCAAATTCTACTAAAAGTATTTATCTTGAAAAAACTAGGTTTATCACTGAGCCTTATTGCTCCTATGCTGGCATTTTCTCAATCCAAAAAAAAAGATACTGTAAAAACCACCCACATAGAGGAAGTTATGTTTCGGGGAAAATCGGCAGAACATATGAGTGATCTTGGAGCTGTAAAAATTTCAACGAAAGACACTAAAAACGTTACAAGTATTTCCGGAGGAATAGAAGGTATTCTCAAAACCCTTCCTTCGGTAAATTCCAATACAGAGCTCTCTTCGCAATATATGGTGCGTGGGGGAAACTATGATGAAAATCTTATTTATATTAATGGCATTGAAATTTACAGGCCATTTCTGATCCGGAATTCTCAGCAGGAGGGATTGAGCATCATCAATCCGGATATGGTCTCTACGATTAATTTCTCAGCAGGAGGTTTTGAACCAAAATATGGAGATAAAATGTCTTCTGCTTTACATATTGATTACCGGGAACCTAAAAAGGCTGAACTTTCAGGAGAAGCGAGCTTAATGGGTGGAAGACTGACTGCCGGTTTCGCATCAAAAAATAAGAAATTAACTGCATTGTTTTCTGGAAGATACAGGAATTTAAACCTGCTCTTCAATACTTTGAAAGAAGACACCAATTTCAATCCCGTATATTTGGATTTTCAATCCTATATCAATTACCATATCAATTCAAAGCTAAGCCTTTCATTCATGGGCTATTATTCTAAGAATTATTATGAAATGATTCCCAAAGAAAGGAGTCTAGATTTTGGAACCCGTAATCAACCACTTAACCTGACTGTTAATTATAAAGGAAAGGAAAATGATCAGTATAAGAACATGATGGGAACACTTTCAATGAACTTTAAACCATCGGATCAATGGAAATTCACCTTAGACGCTTTTGCTTATAAAAACCGTGAAAAAGAATATTATTCTATAGAGTCTAAGTATACATTACAAACCATAAATTTTTTAACAGGAGTACCCACAGAGGCACTTGACAGCGGAAAACAGCTGGATTACGCAAGGAATGACCTCTTTGTAAGAACTTACGGGATGCAGTTCAGAGGCCGTTTTTCGCCCGGCGATGATGCAGATATTGAAATTGGTTTAAAATATGAAAAAGAAAATCTAAAAGACCTTACCAACGAATGGAAACTGATAGATTCTGCAGGATACAGCTTACCAAGACCCATTGATGATCCAAGATTGGGAACTCAGGGAGAGCTCAGATTATTATATAGAATAGCAGGAGAAAATGCAATTCAACCTACAAGATTGTCTGCCTATGCACAATATTCACAGAAATTGGATTGGGGCATGAATAAAGTTTCCTTCAATGCCGGCGCCCGGGTCTCTCACTGGAGTTTCAATCAAGAAACTATTTTCTCCCCACGGATGCAATTTAGCATTATGCCTTACTGGAACGCAGAGATGACGTTCAGGCTTTCCGGCGGAGTATATTATCAGGCTCCTTTTTACAAAGAAATTAAAGATCTGAGCGGAAACTTCAACAGCAGCATAAAATCTCAACGTTCCTTGCAATTGATTTTAGCAAATGATTATCAATTTCAGATGTACGACCGTCCTTTTAAATTGACAACAGAAGCCTATTATAAAAAGATGGATAACCTGATTCCCTATTATATGGATAATGTAAGAATCCGTTATTCCGGAAAGAATAATACTTCGGGCTATGCTTATGGGATTGAAACAAGATTATCCGGAGAATTTGTACCGGGATTAGAATCCTGGATATCTGCCAGCTATGCAAGAGCTTATGAAAATATTGGTGGGAAAGGAGATATTCCAAGACCTACCGATCAGAGATTCAGGTTTGCCATGTTTTATCAGGACTATATGCCTAAATTCCCTTCCATAAAGATGAATCTTACACTTACTTATGCCATGGGAATACCAACAGGTACCCCAATTATCTTAAAACAAAATGGTGAGCCTAACCTTAACGCTGCTTATCAGTATCAAAAGACATTACCCTCTTATAAACGAATAGACATGGGAGTTTCAAAAGCTTTCATAGATTATAAAGACCGGAAAAAAAGACATGGTTTTTGGAGTAATTTTGAAGAACTAACTTTAGGTCTACAGGTTTTCAATGTATTCGTTCTTAAAAATGCAGTAGCCACGCAATGGATTACCGATTCGAATACCAATTTAATGTATTCTGTGCCGGTTCGTACCACAGGACGATTCTTTAATTTAAAGCTTGAATTCAGGATAAAGTAGAATAGGACAGGGTATAAAAAACAGTTACCGGAGTGTTGTTTCCTAAACGATATTTACCCGTTCTTACGGTTGTGATCCCTTGATGCATTTCGAAAGCAGGGCTAAAAAAACACCCAGTCCAGATCATTTTCTTCTTTTAGTACATTAAAATAATCTCTCGCAGCAGAAGCTCCCGTATAAAATTCTTTTGGAAAATCAGGAGTGTCGACGGCTTGAATACCTGCTGAAAACGAAAATGCTTATCTATATGACAGTACCGGTAAAATGATTAAAAATATAGCTTTAAGTAAAGGGAAAAACCAGATCGACCTTACCGGATATCCATCAGGAAATTATCTGTTAAAAGGCCATACAACTTTTACTAAAATAGTTAAGAAATAGACTTCAGAGTCTTCGTTTAAACCCTAAAAAAAGCCCTACAACAAAAAATTGTAGGGCTTTTTTTGATATGCAGAATAAAAAACTCTTAGAATATCGTAAGGATTTGTTGGGCAGGTGCAGCTAAAGTATTGGTCGCAGCGGTTCTGCCTGATGGAGTGGCTCCCGAATTGTAGGTAGGAGTACCCGGCTGTGTACAACCTCTTCCTACATCTATTGTCTCACCATTTACAAATACTATGGTAATACTCTGCCAATTAATAATAGATGTTATAGCAGCTGGTATCGTTGCCCCGGCATTTACATTATATATGGCATCAGGAATCCCTATATAGTGCGACATAATATCCCATTGATTTATAGGTGGCGTTTTTGATGCACTGTTGTTCATAAGATCATAGGTAACCGTTGTCCCGGGCTGAATGAGTCCTGCCGTCTCTCCATAAGCAATCGGATGGCAGTCATATTGCCATGTTGTGGGATCTGTGACTCTAATTTTCAATTTAGCAACAGCAACCGGGCTAAAATTATAAACGACTAACGGGTATTGCTGAGCTTTAATAATGACAGCTAAAAGAACTAAAAGTAGTGGAAGAATTTTTCTCATATTATAGGTGATGTATTATGGTTTTTGTTCATTTGACATTGAAATAAAGGCTTGTGAAATAATGGCATCATCCTCTAAACCATTGACTATATTTGTAGTCATTCCTGTTGACAGTAAAACCATTTTTGCCGGTTCCAATAAGATTTTTTTTCTTGAAGGGCCAAATCCCTGGCTTCCTGAATTGTTTGCAATTTCTTCTTTAACGAGTGTTGGGTTATTGGCATCGGCTAATGCTTTTTTAAAGTCATCAATGGCTTGACTTTTAGAAAGAATAGATTTCGTAGTAATCCCTTCTGATGGGTTACTCGCCAGATTGTTTTCTTCAGAACCATCTAATGAACATGAAATCATCGATAGGGAAGATAAAAGAGACAAAAAAAATACTTTTTTCATAGTTTAATATTAATTTGATAGTGCTCAAAAATACTAAAAAATATAATACACCATGTATTGAAATAATATTTTTGATTAATTTTTTTAATTATTATTGAATATTAAGCAAATAGAATTAATTATGAATCACTAAATAAAGAATTTAAAATAGTAACAGAGTGCTCAAAAGAATTGCTTGAAAAGTGGATCTCATAATCTATAAAGCTAAATATAGAGGAGAATTATTATCTTTAATCAATCTGCATATGCTTGCAAACACTATTTAAATTTATAGCAATTATAAAAGACGCAAATGAAACAATCGATCATTCACATTGCATTGGTTGTAAGAGATTACGATGAAGCCATCGAATTTTTTACAAATAAATTGAATTTCAATTTGATTGAGGACACCTATCAACCTGAACAGGATAAAAGATGGGTGGTCATATCACCACCAAATTCAACTGGAACCACTATTTTATTGGCTAGAGCTTCCCAATCTGAACAAGAACATTTTATCGGAAATCAAGCTGGAGGAAGGGTGTTTCTCTTTTTAAGTACTGATGATTTTTGGAGAGACTACAACGAAATGACCTCAAAAGGAATTGAATTTGTGAGGGAGCCTAAAAAAGCCGATTATGGTACAGTTGCCGTCTTTAAAGATTTATATGGCAATTTATGGGATTTATTAGAATTAAATCCTCAACATCTAATGGCAAAGGGACGCAATAAATAAAACACCCTGTAACATTACGTTTTGCAATACTAGACCTGATCAGTAAAACTCAGCATTATTAATCTCTGTTTATAGTGGTGATGATATGAGCAATTATTCGATGAAACTTAATGTTCCATATCGTTCAGAATATTTTTGCTGATTGTTTATATTCTAGGATTTAAAGAAAATTATTGCTCGTTCTATAACAGTATAGATCTATGACAATCTTTGACTTAAGGTCAACTAATTAATTTGAACGGCGTAGTTAATTTCAAGTATAAACAAATCAAGGAATATATACAATTTAACATAATATAAATTATAGGCAAAATATAATTACAGAATCTTACCTCAAAAAGTACTCAATATCTGCTACTTTCCGAATTTTTCTTCCAGATACTCTTTGACAACGTTCACAAACTCTTCCTTAGTCATATACCTGTCCAGAAAGTCTTCCAGGCTTCCTTCATTCTCAATCTCCTCGAAATAAACTTCATGATCAGTACTGTAAACTGTCGGGTTCATTGGATTAGGATCCGTTAAGCAAACAAAATAATGATCCGGATATCCGTACGAATATATAATACAGATAAAATCCATTTCTGTTCCCTGTACAGTTTCTCTGACTTCAGCTTCTTCAACAAATCCTTCAAGTTCACCATCATCTTTTGAATCTTTTTTAAATGGTGTAAAAAGCCAGTCTTTATAAAAATCCTGTCCATACGTTTGCTGATGCTCTGAAAAGTAATGCTCAACCAAATCTTCGTAAAATTTCTCATTATGATCGCTGTACTTCTCTTTATTCTTTTCGTAAAATGCATCAATCCCATACACATCCCATTCTTTATCATACAGATAACAGCTGAATTGGATGCTTTGCCAGTTTTCAGCAAAAGCTTTTTCTGCACGTACATGTTCTGTATTGGCGCCTAAAACATTTAATTTTTCTAATATTTTCGTGTACATTATGTTAAATTGACGTTATAAGAGATTTAAAATCAGACTGATATTTTCCGCCATTCCACAACTTTTCCGTTGTTTCTTCGTGGCTGTATTCAAAATAATTCCCGTTTTTATCCTTATTTCTTTGGAACAGTTTTACATGATACGTTCTGAAATTCAGCTTCAAAAACTGATGAAAATAACCATTTCCAAAGCATACATGGCTGTAAAACAGTGATTTAAAACCTTCTTTATCAGGTATTTTAAAAGTTTTCAGCCGTCTTACGATCTCCGAAAGTTCAGTTTTTGTGATGCCTTCCACGATGATAGGTTCCGGTAAAGCTATATCAAAGGCCAGATTCTCCGCTCCATCCTCTTCCCACCATTCCCAGAGATTAAACCCGGACATCTCCTTCCCTGTCATTTCATGCAGCGTATTCTCAAGTTTTTGGTAAGCTGAATGATCTTCATCTCCATGCTCATCACAGTAATCCGTATATTCTAAAATAAGCCGTAATACCTCAGGATAAAGCTTTTCAGCAGTCGTAAAATCAGGTTCAATTTCCTTTCGTAATTCCATATCATCTAAAACAAAATTCTTTGCTGTACTAAATTACATAATTTTTAGTAGCTCAACCATTTCGTTTTAGTCTGTTTTACCTATATTTGAAGTCAATACAATAGATATGAACCACGCGAGCTGTTTGCCTCCTCCAGGATTCTAATATTTTCAAATTCATTTGAAGTATGTTCATGCCGTTAAATTTTTATCGGCCTAAATACAAATGCTTCAAATTCTGATAAAAAATAATATTACAAATCTTTACAGTTCATTCTCAATGAAAAAATCATATTTATTATTGCATCTGGCCGTGATCCTGGCTGGCTTTACAGGCATTTTCGGAAAACTCATCTCTTTAAATGAAGGACTACTTGTCTGGTACAGACTTTTCTTTTCATCCATCATTTTATTTGTTATTTTAAAACTGCTGAGAATCCCCTACAGCATTTCTGCACAAAAAAAAGTACGTATAATGAAAGCTGGGCTACTCATTACACTTCACTGGCTTTTTTTCTACGCCAGCATAAAATACTCCAATATTTCAATTGGTGTGGTTTGTTATTGTCTGACCAGTTTTTTCACCGCCGTATTCAAACCTTTGATAGATCAGGAGAAATTCAAAATTTCAGAATTGCTTCTCAGTACATTGACTTTATTTGGGATCAGCCTGATTTTTCACTTTGATACTTCTTACCAGCTTGGAATTATTTTAGGCGTTATTTCCTCTGCTTTTGGCGCACTTTACACCATTTATAATAATCGGCTGGTAAGGCACTTTGATACCAAAGTCATCAACTTTTATCAGATGATGGGCGGAACTTTAGGCCTCGGAGCATTTTTGCCCATATATCTCCTCATTTTCCCGGCAGATAGCATAGTCCCTGACTTAAAAAACACGGCTTATTTGAGCATTTTAGCACTTTTTTGTACAGTTGGGTTATATGTGGCATTTGCTGAAGTTTTAAAGAAAATTCCAGCTTTCACTGTGAATTTAACGTTCAATCTGGAACCGGTGTATGCGATCATTATGGCATTTTTATTTTTCGGGGAAAGCAAAGAAGTCGGACCGGCATTCTATGTAGGTATTTCACTGATAATTACTTCGGTGGTTTTGCAGACATTGATTTCAATTAGAAAGAAAGTCTAGCTGATCTATTTAAACGAAACGCAGAAGTTTATATCTTCTGCGTTTTTTAATTTTACAAACAATTATAAATCACAAATTAGTGACATTTAGTATAATTTACCGTCTCGATTTTATTTAGTAGTTTTAAAAGTCAGACTGATGAAAAATAAAAGATTAAATAATGAACTATCAAACCTTCCAACCTCGTCCGGAACTCTCCGCTCTTATCAAGTGCTACTGGACCCTGGAAAGCCCTAAGGAAGACGTTCCTCAGCAGCAAACTATTGTTCCGGACGGTTGTATGGAAATGATTTTTCATTATGGTGAACTTTACAAACAATATATGGATGACGGCCAGGCTGTAGTTCAGCCCAGAAGCTGTGTTTTTGGCCAACTTACCAAACCATTGGTTATAGAATCTACAGGGATCACAGGAATGTTCTCCGTTCGTTTTCAGTATGAAGGTTTTATTCCGTTTGCCACAATTCCCATTAAAGAAATGGATGATAAGGCAGTTCCACTCTATAAACTTTTCGGAGAAGATGGAATTGAACTGGAGAAAAACATGTTGAAAACCAAAACACCTGAAGAAAAGATACAGATTGTGGAAGACTTTTTGCTCAAAAGACTGGATGCCGATGCCATTGACAAAATTGTACGATCTACGATAGATACTATTATTACTGCTAATGGTCAGATTTCAATCGGTGAACTTTCCAAACAGACTAACATCAACCGCAGACAGCTGGAACGAAAGTTTTCTTCTGCCATAGGTTTAAGCCCTAAACAGCTCTCCAAAACAATAAGACTGCAAACAACGCTGAAACTCTTACTCAATAAAGAATTTACAACCCTTACCGCTTTAGCGCACGAATCCGAATATTATGACCAAGCCCATTTTATCAAGGATTTTAAAGAATTTACAGGATTAACTCCTAAAGAATTTTACGGAGAAAACCTGAAAATGTCTTTCCTTTTTTTCGGAACAGATTAATCTTGTCGCATTTTTACAATTTTAACCTCAATCATATGCTGAACTTTGTCTTCATAAAAAAATATTTAGACAATGAAAACAAAACTGATTCTCTCCGCCATCATTCTGGCAATTCTCTCTGCCTGGACTCTACAACACAATGAAATTCAAAAACTGGAATGGCTCATCGGTACATGGGAAACCAAAACGCCCAAAGGAAGTCTTTATGAAACCTGGACCAGAAAAAGCGATACCGAATTCCAGGCAAAAAGCTACTACCTGAACAAAAAAGACACCATCATGTTTGAATTTGTAAGGCTGATTGAAAAGGACAAAAAGCTGCATTATATGGTCACAGTAAAAGGCCAACATGATGAAATCCCCGTTGATTTTGTCTCAACATCCGGCTCAAAACCTACTTCTCTTATCTTTGAAAACCAACAAAATGACTTTCCGCAAATCATCACCTATAAAAAAATCAGTAAGAATTCTCTAATTGCCGAGATTTCAGGCACCCTCAAAGGCAAAAAAGAGAATGAAATATTCGCGATGAAAAAGATAAAGTAATAAAGCTGAACTTTAACAGACTATTCTTCACGAGGGAAAGAGATTATTCAAATTTAAAAGGAAAAGGCTCGGCCGCCGAAGGCGGCGAGCTTAAAGTTCGCTTCATCAGACAGGTTCACCTGTCTCTTCTTTGCACCCCTAAAATAAGCAGGATCAATTTAAACTTTGCTTTTCCAATAGAATGCATATTTAATCTCACGCAGATTAAACGAATTACACAGATTGTATTTTAATTGAGATCTATATTAAAAATTAAACGTAAGCATCCGCTTAATCTGCAAGATCTGCGGGAGATAAGAATAACAGCTCAATCCTTTATACAACAAGCTCTCGGATTATTTATTCTAGAGCTTCTTTGTTTAAAATCAACAATTTATCAAAAAAAAACTTGCGTAGTCAAATAACTTCATTTAAATTTGTAGTCAAATAACTACACAATGAATTTAAGAAGAGATGTATTCCAGGCGATCGCAGACCCTACCAGAAGATCAATCCTGATGCTGGTGGCCGCACAATCTATGACGGCAGGAGCCATCGCTTCCAATTTCGATACCGCCAGACCTACCGTTTCCAAACATCTTCAGATCCTCACAGAATGCGAACTGCTAAGGTCTGAACAGAACGGCCGTGAAATTATCTATCACCTAAATCTCAATAAAATGAAAGAAATAGCCGATTTTATAGAACCTTTCCGCCAGATGTGGGACGACCGGTTCAACAAGCTGGAAAGTGTAATGAAAGCCTATCAGAAAAAGATAAGTAATGAGTAATGGGCAATAAGTAATATTTTACCATCTATCCTCAAACTCTCCCACGCTACTACTCTCAAACACACAAACCCTCAAACTCAAAACATGGAACTTAAAACAAAAATCCACGCCGAAGACGGCAAACAGGAAATATTCATCACAAGAGAATTTGATCTTCCCGTAGAATTGCTTTTCAAAGCTTATACAGAAGCTGAGCTTTTCGAGCAATGGATGGGAACAAAAGTGACAAAATTTGAAAATAAAACACACGGAAGCTATCGTTTTGAAACATTAAATCCGCAAGGAGACGTCGTTTTCAGTGCCAATGGAACGATTCACGAGTTTGTTCCTGAGCAGAAAATCACAAGAACTTTCCAGATGGAAAACACCCCTTTCCCTATTCAGCTTGATTTTTTGGAATTTGAAAAACTCACAGATCACACCAGTAAACTTACTATCCAAACCATTTACAAATCCGTTGATTTCAGAGATCAAATGCTGAAACTACCTTTCGCACAGGGGCTGAATATGGCGCATAACAGATTGGAAGAAGTTTTTAGAAAATAGAGATTAGAAGTTGGAAGTTAGATGTTAGATGTTAGAAGGTCGCAGTTTTAGATCGTCCCCCAAAATCTAATGTCTTAAAACGCAAAAAACCTCAAACCCTCCCACTCTAATACTCTCAAACACACAAACACACAAACACACAAACTCAACACCATGAATCCAAAAGTTAATTTTTTCTTCGATGAAGCCACTCAATGGCAGAAAGAATTTAAAAGGCTAAGAACAATCCTTCTTGATACAGGTCTTGAAGAAGAACTGAAATGGGGCTGTCCCTGCTACACCTATCATGGCAAAAATATTGTTCTGATCCACGGATTTAAAGAATATTGTGCCCTACTCTTTTTTAAAGGAGCTTTACTCAATGACACGCATCATATTTTAATCCAGCAGTCTGAAAATGTACAGGCTGCACGACAAATCCGTTTTACAGCACTGACAGAAATCATTAATCTCGAAAAAGTGATTCCGATCTATGTGTATGAAGCGGTAGAAGCTGAAAAGTCAGGGATAAAAGTTCCGATGAAGAAAACCAAAGACTTTGAAATGCCTGAAGAATTTCAAAACAAATTAGATCAAAATCCGGAATTAAAAGAAGCTTTCGAAGCCCTTACATCTGGAAGACAGAGAGCCTACCTGCTGCATTTTTCGTCGGCAAAGCAATCCAAAACAAGAGAAGAAAGAATTCAAAAATATATTCCTCAGATTCTTACAGGAAAAGGTCTGAAAGATTAACTTAATCTAAGTTCGAAATAAGAAGTCATAATTAAAAGGCAGGAAGATGGAAGCTGGAGGATGGAAGTTACTATTGGCCGGTAAGTATTTAACAATTCCTTTTAAATGTCTTGAAATAGTTTTTCGAAGATTAATAAAAACAGATTGTATTTCTATCTTTGGACTTCAATAACGTCTCTCTTCGAACTTCTGACTTCCTTATATAATCATAAAAAAACTAGTATGGAAACACAGAATAAATCACAAAAAAGAAACAAAATCATTTACTGGATCTTCACGATATGGATGGCACTCGGAATGGTTTCTACAGCCATTGTTCAGCTCATGAAAAACAAAGATGAGCTCGCCAATTTCATCACCCTTGGCTACCCCGCTTACCTGATGACCATCATCGGAGTCTGGAAACTTTTAGGAGTTATCGCAGTATTGATCCCGAAACGTCCGTTACTGAAAGAATGGGCATACGCCGGATTTTTCTTCGTGATGTCAGGCGCTTTTATCTCTCATATCATTGTTGGTGATACTTTGGGACGAACCTTTCCCGCATTATTATTGTTAATTTTAGTCGGTATTTCATGGTATTTCAGACCTGCAGACCGAAAAACTTCTACTCTTAATTAAATTGGAATAAAAAACATCAAATACAATCACTTTAATACATAAAATATGAGCAAAAAGAAACTAACAGCCGAACAAAGCGGAGAGCTTTTAAACATCTTAAAAGTCCGTTTTGAGAAAAATATGAACCGCCATAAAGGCCTGAGTTGGGAAAAAATACAGTCAAAGCTGGAAGCAGCTCCTGAAAAGCTATGGTCATTGAATGCAATGGAAGAAACAGAAGGTGAACCGGATGTAGTAGATTACGACAAAAAAACAGATGAATACATCTTCTTCGACTGTTCCCCCGAAAGTCCGAAACGCAGAAGCCTCTGCTACGATTATCAAGCCTGGGATTCCCGGAAAGCCAATAAACCGGAAAGTAATGTCATTGATAAAACCGCTGAAATGGGAATTGAACTTCTAACGGAGGAACAATACCGCCAACTTCAGGAACTGGGAAAATTTGATTTAAAAACATCCAGCTGGGTGAAAACACCTGCCAACATCAGAGAACTGGGAGGCGCTATCTTCTGTGACCGTCGGTACAATACGGTTTTCATGTATCACAATGGCGCGGATTCTTATTATGCGGCGAGAGGGTTTAGAGGAATGTTGAAAGTATAGCTAGTTTCGTGGGATATGAGATTCGTTTTCTTGCCATTCTACAATACTTTCATTTTAAAATATAAATTTTAAGCTCTCGCAGATCAAGCTGATGATGCAGATTTTTTTAGTGCTATTAAGCGCAAACATCTGTGGAAATCTGTGTCATCAGTGGTTGATTAGTAAAAAAGTTCATTTATACGCTCGCAGATTTCTCAGATGACAAAGATTTTAATGCACGCTTTTTAAAACATTAAGATCAATGAAGGATATAAGTTTAGTTAAGAAAAAATCAGATGATTTTTTAAGTTGTATGTCTTCAAGCGAGGCTAAAACTTAATATTCTTAAAAACTTAACACAGAATCTTAATGATTTGAATTTTTTCTCTCGCTGATCAAGCTGATGATGCAGATTCTTTTCATGCTATTAAGTTGATTATTAAGCGCGAACATCTGTTTATGCGTAAAATCTGCGGGAGCTTAAAAACATATTTATATCTATACGATCTGCGAGAATCACAATCCAATTAATAGTTTCTAAGCCAAGGCGATTCCACACTCCAAAAAATAATATTCACACCCAAATAATGCTCAGCGTAATCCACGAACTCTTCTTTCGTAAAAGGCTTCTTTGTTTTTGGATTTTTATACGTTAACGTCGGTTCCTGCACCGCCATAGCTACTAAAGGCAGTTTTCCTTTGTATTGATTGAAAAACGGATAAGAATTTTTCATCTGAGCATTTTTGTTGGGAACAATGTCCGGCCCGCCCAATGCGATGTTATTTTTATGGGCAAATTCAAATAATCTCGACATGTATTGATGGTCATTCTCCCATTCGCACGGAAAAAAATTCACATATTGCAGAACGTAGGACGTTTTAAAAGCATTTCTGGCATACTTTAAATTATCAAGTTCCGCCTGAAAATATCGGTCACAGCTGAAGCCCGTTTTATCCTTTTTCATATCAATATCTATGGAAGTTTCGGGTAAATTGATTCCCTGAATTTTTCCATCAAACTTTTTCGCCAATTCTCCAATGAGCTTTTGGTATCTCTCTTGAACAGCCGGATTCCATTGTTGCGTTACCCATCCATTTCCGATAGGTTTATTTTCACCGGGATTATCGTATTGGGGAACCAAACCTCCATTATATTCCTTTTCTTTTAAAATATAATCCGGGACATATCTGGCTTCCGGTTCAAAGAAACGGTCCTGAAGCTGAATGAATAATTTTCTGTTCAGGCCTGATAAATAGTTCATATCATTTTCAATTTGTGAAAAATCATAAACATCTTTTGCGGTTTCTAATGCTCTCCAGTTATACACGATCTGTACTCCGCCAATATCTTTCCTGGTAATCATTTTTTCAATGTTTTTCAGGTCTCCGGATGAAGTGTAGATATAATTCTGAGGAGTCTGTGCTGTGAAAAGCTGTAAACTAAGAGTCAAACAGCCTAAAACTGCCATCTTAAATAATCGTGTCATACTGTGAAATTAAAAGATTAATAGTCATCATTTATCGTGCCCAAGTTGGCTTTAGACCAAGACAAAAAAATTAATAAAAATTATCAATCCTGTTTATTTGAAAGAAATTACAGTTTATTTTTATGGAAAATTATTTCTATTTGTATCTAATTTTCTTTCATATTTAAATACTATTGTTAATTTAGTAGATTGAAATTTGAATTAATATAACAACATTGGGTATGAAAAAATTAATCTTACTGGGTTCAGTATCGATTTTACTGATTAACTGTAATAAAAAAACGGAAACTCCACCTCCGACAGCTAAAGTTGACACAGCTGCTGTGGTTGAACCTGTGATAGATACACTGGGACCAAAATCATTCTGCTATATGGCCGTTACGGGAAAAGACAGTGTCTTTGCATCCATCGATGACAATCTGGGAACCATTACCGGAAAAATAGTCTATAAAAACAATGAAAAAGATAGTTCAAAAGGAGATGTAACCGGCTTTAAATCTGGAGATACCTTGAAACTGACATACGAATTCCAGTCTGAAGGAACAAAAAGCAAGAGAGATATTTTCTTTATTCAGAAAGACAATACTTTAACGGAAGGAATTGGTGATCATAAGGAAGAAGATGGGCAGTCTAAATATGCCGATGAAAAAAAGATCAGCTACAAGGACGGGCAAAAACTGGAGCCTGCAGACTGCAAAGTGGTTATAAAAGCTTTAAAATAATTTAAAAATCAATTATTCTCCGTCATTTGATATATTCTGCATAGTATTTGCTATAAAAGTGTCTCACTAGAAACAACAATAAAGTAGTATTATGCAGCATTTTCAATTTCAGCCATTTTCAAAAAGTGAATTTATAGAGCGTTTAAAGAAGACTTTTCCTCAATATAAAATTCAGACCGGTTTTGGAGCACTTCAGGTAAGAACCAGCGGATTTACTCTAACCGGAAACGTGAAAATTACAACGAATCCTGAAATAGGAAAAGTAAGCACGGAAACCTGCCTGGACTCAGCAGTTCTTTACCTTATTTTCTGTTTTCCAATCGGCATTTATATGATGATGAAAAAACAGAAGGTGAAAAAGTTTGAAAGCGAGGTGATTGCGGGAATTAAAAAAATACTGACTGAAGACCAATAATCACTGTCAATTTAAAAAATAAATGCTGTTTCAATTCCGGAATAGCATTTATTTTTGTGTCAATCAATCATTTATTCGCTTAGTAAAACACGGATTGCAGAGATTTGCACAGATGATTGTGCCTCATTTATTTTTTCAAAATTTTAAAAGACTCAGTCCCTATTTTTATGAAATATATTCCTGATGGAAGATTTTTGAGATTAACAGTTGCTTTATTTCTTACAACTTTATAAACAATTTCCTGATCCATATTTCTTTGCAAATGATCATAAACATTAATCTGAGACACTTTATCACGTGTAATAATGTGCACAATATCAGTCGTAGGATTCGGATATATCTGATATTTTGATTCTGTTTTTGCAGATGCTGCTGATAAGGTAGATGACTGTTTTAAAGACGCCTGTACCGTAAAACCATTCTTAGTTATAAAAGAAAGTTCAGTAGACCCACCGGCAATCTGTAAGCTGACATCAGGATTGGGAACAGCCAACTCCCATAAACCGGAAAGCCGGACCGTCACTGTTTCACTTTGGGGAACCCTGTGGAACCTGGAGGCTACACTGCTTATCTGAGAATACGTATAAGATTCGTTATCAGCCAGCAAACCCAAACTTGGATTGGTAAGACTGATCTTTAATGCTGTATTGTTATTGCTTTTCTGAGTCATAATAATCGCCGGTTTACTCGATTTTTCCACGACATCATAATTAAAAGTGGTGGCTGCATCCCATATCACGTAATTATAAGTAGATTGCGGATTATAAAGGGCTACGTGAGCCTGAGCATCCTGTTTTAAGACCGAGAAAAAATTGCTGAAGTTCGTAAAGAAATTTTCAGTAGAAGCTCCTCCCTGCAATTGGATCGCGTACTGATAGGTTGAAGCCTGCGGACCTGTTCCATGGTTAATAAACGCTTTTGTAAAATCCCCCGTTGTACTGGTCGTATTGGCATGGTTAGGAGAGGTCTGGCTGCTTCTGTTTATCGTAATCTGATTGCCATTATAGGTGTTATTTGGCACCACATAACCGTTCCCATAAGAGTCTGTGGCCCATAATCCACCACTGTTAGCGTTAAATGTATTGTTATTACCTGAAATTACGGCTCCATTAATGATGCTTGTATTAGTTGTGCCGGATATAGGAGTCTGAAATATAGTAGTATGAATTGGATAGTTTCCTCCCACATCTTTAATATCGGACCCCAGACATAATATTTTATCTCCAAAGAAAAAGTAACTTTTAAGCGCTGTCATTCCTGTTGATGAGTTAGCATCTTTATAGTCTATAGCAAAAACGCCATTTGTTTTATCAATGTTGGCATGCCCAAGGAAATTTTTGCCATTCATTAAGCGCATTGCATAGTTCCCCAGAATGCTGAACGGAACATGAGCTACTGTAGTCCCTGGAACGTGACTCCAATCCCAGCCGTTATATAAAAGAGCCACATCATTACTTAGGAAAGAATGTCCCTGAGTAAGAATTTCGGTAGCACCTGCTGATGTATAGGCCCCCAACCTGTTTTCGTCCCCGCCGCTTTCAAAATGCCAGATGTGTTTACTTGTTCCTTTTACACTGATTTGCCAACCGTTAAATTTATGAACACTGAGGCCTGCATACGGGAATCCGAAATGTCCGGAAGCCAGTTCTGCCGAAGGTGTCAGACCTGAACTCATTGTATTCTGCATATCCTGCATTCCTCCTAGGCTATGAATCACATTGATGCTTACCGTATTTTCTCTTATCAACCGGTTATTGGCATTTCCGGAGATATTCCATAGTCTGATGAATTCTTTCCCTGCATCTTCATTGTCCACGGGATCGGCAATATACAGATAAGCCAACGCCGGTCTTAACAGATGATATGAAGCCGTGCTGAAAGGAAAACGCCCAGCAATCCCCTGTGGTAAAGTAAAATCTTTACTGAATGTTCTGTAGTTCAAGACTGCTTTTTTTAAATTCTGTCGGGCTACAGGAGATAATTCATAGGGTGAATTTTTAAGCATTCTATTCAAAATAGATGCCTGATGAAGAGCATCCAAACCATAAGAATTAGAATAAGCGCCTCTGTGGTGGAAGGTAATGAAATCTGGTTTTATACTATCGGCCCATCCATTGGCAATTAGTAATGCATTGTTAATAAAACTTTTTAAGTGCGTCATATTATTAAGTCTGGAAGGTTCAGAATCTTCCTGAGCCAATACGTAGCAAAACCTTTGTTGTATGGAGGCTCTTATGACATCACTGTTGTATCCGGGATAGGTAAAATTGAAGTGAGGAAATTCCGGGGACAAAAAATAGGTGATCCCGTTCAGAGCACCCATATGATGATTGAATTTTCCGGCAGCTTTCAGCTCATTCTTCATCAGCAATATAGATGTTGCGTAGGCAGAAGACCTTAAAGCTATCCCATGACTGCTTGTAATAACTTCTTCATTTCCGATAATGATATCGTACTCAAAATTGGAAGATGCAGAAACTCCTTTGTCCTCAATATATTTGAAAATCTTTAATATATCTTCTTTTAAAGCAAAACTGTTATAATACGGATTAGGCGAAGATGCAGAGCCTTTAATCTTATACAGATAAACAAGACGGATCAAAGATTTCTCCGTGATATTAAAAAATTCATTTTTATCTGCATCCACGGAAAAATCCCAGATATTTCCGGGATTTATAAAATCATATTGAGACAGGTTCAATGCTTGTGTTCCTGCATTTTTAAAACTGTTATAGCGTTCGTTGACGGACAAATTATTATAATTCACATTCTCGCCGGTCAGCCAGGTTGTGTAGTGTTCAGTAACCAGGTTGATCGCAGGATTCTGAGCGATGATATGACTACTCATTCCTGATACAGCCATTAAAAATAGTAATGCCTTTTTTTTCATTTTGTAATTGAATAAATGTGTTTTATGCCATAAATTTAATTACTTTTTTTGAGATTCAGTGAACTCATTATATTTTAGCATGAAACATTTCGATAAAACGTTCTACCGCTTCATCACCTGTATTCCATGAGGTAATAAGGCGGATGGCAGAAGACTGTTCGTCTATCTTTTTCCAAACGTAGAATTCAAAGTGTTCCGATAGAATTTCAATCAGTTCATTGCTGATAATCGGGAAAATCTGATTGGTATAGGTATCAGAAAGAAATTGTATTCCCCTTTCTTTCATCGCATTTTTAATTTTCATGGCCTGAATATTGGCATGTTTCGCGAGATCAAAATACAAATCATCTTTCATCAGTTCCATAAACTGGATTCCCAAAAGACGTCCTTTAGCCAGCAAAGCCCCTTTCTGTTTGATATTGAAGGCAAAATCCGGCTGTAAATCTTTATGATTAATCACAATAGCTTCTCCTATCAATGCTCCGTTTTTCGTTCCACCCAAATAAAAAATATCAGTCAGCTCCGCTACTCTTTCCAGCGTCAGGTCACTGATCTCAGAAGTCAGTCCATGTCCTAATCTGGCACCATCCATAAACAGATACAGCCCATTCTGACGGCAAAATATTGAAAGCTCTTCCAGTTCCTGAGCCAAATAAACCGTTCCTAACTCTGTAGAGTTTGAAATATACACCAGCTTCGGCATAACCTGATGCGGAACATTAGTATGGCTTTCCAGAACCGGAACAATGTCCGAAGGTCTCAGTTTACCATCCTGCGTTTCAATGCTTAGAACTTTATGTCCTGTTGCTTCAATAGCTCCTGTTTCGTTATTTAAAATATGTCCCGGCGCGGCAGAAATCACACATTGATATGGCCTTAAGATTGAAGAGATCACAATCAGATTCGCCTGTGTTCCACCCGAAACCAGATAAACGTCAGAATTCTCGTTTTTAATTTTTTCTTTGATCAGTTTTTTGGCCTGAAGAGAATATTCATCTTCGCCATATCCGGCCTGCTGATTCAAATTAGATTGTATAAGTGCTTCTAGAATATTCGGGTGACACCCCTCGGAATAATCGTTTTTAAAGGAAAATTTCATAGAGTAAAATTAAAAAAAGTTAAAATAACAAGAGCAGATTTTACATAATATTTTGTTAGATTTGTACTGAAAATCATCTAACATTTTGAGAACAACATTAACAGAAGAAAATTATCTGAAGGCTTTGTTTCATTTAGTTGACAATGAAGGGAAAGTAACGATCAATGAGCTCAGCAAATTTTTAAACGTAAAAATGCCGAGTGTGAATAACATGATGAAGAAGTTTGCCGACAAAAAATGGGTCGTTTATGAAACATACAAGCCGCTGGTAGTTACAGAAAGCGGAAAACGGGAAGCCGCGCTGGTAGTTCGTAAGCACAGGCTTACCGAAATGTTCCTTGTGAAAAAAATGAACTTCGGCTGGGAAAATGTCCACGAGATTGCAGAACAGCTGGAACACGTTCATTCACAGGTCTTTTTTGACAAAATGGACGAAATCCTGGATTATCCTAAGTTTGATCCGCACGGAGAGCCTATTCCTGATAAAGACGGGAATATTATTTCACAGGATCTGCAGAAACTAAGTGCCTGTAAACTTGGAGAAACTGTCATTTTTGCTTCCGTTACCCTTTCGGACGACGGATTCCTAAGCTATCTGAATGAAAGAAAACTGCTTCTGAATACGAAAATAAAAGTTATTAAAATTGAAGATTTTGATAAATCGATGACGATAGAAATTGGGGACAAAAAGGAAATCCTTAGCAGAAAGGCTACTGAAAAAATCCTGGTGAAGAAATAGAGGTTCATTGGTGGCTTCGAGTGCCTCAGTCACCAATGTTCCGTTTAAGCTATGAAATGAGCGATTATTCTAGTTCTGCTAACTCAAAAATTGCTGGGTGGCTGAGGCTCGCGAAGCCACCTTGACTTATTTGTTCAGCATTCTCACCACTTCCTCAATTTCCTCGGAAGTATTAAAATAATGCGGCGACAGGCGAATAGCACGATCCAGATTCTTCAATGTAAAGTCAATCAGGGCATTGCTTTTATTGCTTACCGAGAAATAGACGTTATTCTCTTTCAAAGCTTTATAAATCCCGTCAATACTTCCGTCAGAAGCACAGAAGGTAACAATAGCTGCTAAATTCCGTCCTTCATCCAATACTCTAAAACCATTGTTCCGCAGACCCATTCTTAGCTGTTCTGCTAAAGTTTTAGTATAGATTTCAATATTCTGAAGGCCAATTCCATTCGCGTATTTTACAGCTTCGGTAAACCCCAGAATCGAGCTGATGGAAGTTTCCCAATGCTCAAATCTTTTTGCTGTTTTCAGGAGTTTATAATCATTGAATTCCGTCCATTCTGCGCCATTCATATCTAAAAAAACGGGAGCCATATCCTTTTCTAAAACTCGGTCTGAAACATATAAAAACCCTGTTCCTCGCGGTCCTCGCATAAATTTCCGGCCTGTAGCCGTAAGAAAATCGCAGCCTATTTTGTTGACATCTACTGCTAACTGTCCTACCGACTGACAAGCATCCACAAGATACAGCACATCATATCGACGGCAGATCTCACCCGCTCCTTCTACATTCTGAATCAATCCGGAATTGGTCGGTATGTGGGTAACCGCCACAAGTTTCGGATGATGCTTTTTAACGAGATTTTCCAGATCTTCCAATTCGAGTTCATGATCAGGAAGGTTTTTAACCCTGATTACTTTAACCCCAGATTTTTTTTGTAATGAAAAAAATGCGATCTGATTAGAGACATAATCGTCATTCGTTGTAATAATAACATCACCATTTTCAAACTGAATACTCGATAAAGCTTTAGCATAGGCATCGGTAGAACTTACTGTAAACGCCATATTCTCAGGCTTAGCATTAATCAGTTGAGCCGCTGCTTCATAAAACTGACGAATCTTTTCTCCATTCCTGTCAGCTGCTCCATAGGCTCCGTATTGCTGTTCCAGATAGATGTAATCGGTCATTGTCTTAACCACAATTTCCGGCATCAGTGAACCACCGGCACTGTTTAAAAATAGTTTATCTGTACAGCCAATAGTATCCTGTCTGATGATATTTAGGTCCATGTTTTACTTAGTTTTAAAATTGATTGATGATTTGTATTTCAGTTTCGTTCTACCTTTTTAAACATAAAAAATCCCGAAAATTAACGTCCGGGATTTATATTTTAAAATGTTTCCATTAATCTAAAACGCTCCAACCTCTTTTCGGATTGGTGTTTGAAGAAACTTCCTGTTCGTTAACGATGATGTTTTCTTTTCTCTGACCGATGTAATCAAGTTCGCTTAGTTTAGAGAAAATAATTTCTAAGCTGCGAAGCATCTGCTGAATGTACAATAACGGCTCTCCACAGTTGTGGTGATCATAATTGGTTTCTGCTACGATAGAAAGCTGATTCAGTAAAGTATGAGGTGCAATTTCACTCCACTCTAAGCTATAGTTCAGCATTTCTTCCAGTTCAGCAGGTACCAGAAGCTGGGTAGAATTGTACAGATGAAGGGCTAGTTTTGCAAAAGCCTCGATCAAAAATACAGGTGGTTGCCATGGAATAATATTTCTGAACTGGAAATACATATCCCCAAAAGTATTCACCATAGTGGTACACAGGAACTTTACATTCTGTGCCAGAGCTGTATTCTGGTTTTTATGGGATGCTTTCTGAATGATCTTAAAAGCGTACTGCTGAAGGTTTCCTATAGATTTTGCATAGCTACCGTAATAATCCAGCAAAACAGGATGACTCTGAATAGAAGTACACGGCGGGATAAAATTGGAATCTACCTGTGCGATATTGGCTTTCAGGTCTACTTTTCCGATGATCAGATAATTTCCTCCCGAATAGCTGCTGTTCAGTGAAGTGACAGGAAGCAGTTCGATGTGGTGATTCGGCTGTGCGCTTGGATGACGGGGTGGAATCTCTTCAGGATCAATATCTCCAAAAGGTACCTTATCGAAAGGATTCACAGAGATCAGAATGTAATAATCCCCATCTGCCTGCTCTTCGCTCATCGATCTGGCCAGAGATTTAACACTGACTCTTCTATCCGTTAAATCAATACGGTAGCCGGCCATTGTGATAGCGCTGCATCTTTTGATAACAAGCTGTACATCGTTGGTAGCCGTATTATGGACATCAAAAATAGTTTTGTCCGTAAATTCGTTAGAAATAGGCAGAAGCCCGTAATTATATGTGTTGATCCCAAGCGAGCTGGAATCTCTGATCGTATCGATTAAAAAATTATCCTGATCATTAAGGTGTCTCTGGGAAACTTTCATCCCATCTACCCAATTGATCGCAAAATGTTTAATAGGCTGTATCATATGTAATACTTTTTGAATTTTCTGTGATTATGATTTTTTCAATAGTCCTTCTTCCTCATGCTGGATAACTCTTTTGCAGATCACGACTTCATTTTCTGAAATGCCGTTCGTAGAGATATCCTGGTCGAAATCAATATATTTTCTAAAACTGAAAAATGATTTTTTGGTGTAAAAAATCCAGTAATAAGGTTCTTTTTCTATATCCGAAAGATGAATGATGGAATTCGGATTTTTATGATTGTAATCGTCTACTACTCTATAAAACCAGTCTCCGAAAGTCACTCCCGTCGGTAAGGTCTTAGCTTTGATCCTGAATCGGTTTGTATCTTCCAGGTTTTTACTCAATTCAACATTCAATACCATAAGTCGGTCGAAATCAGCACCTTCAAAGTCCGGAAGTTTCTGATCCGGAGAATATCTCCACGTTTTATAGATATCAAAAGGAATACTGATAAACTGAACATAGCAGTAATAAAATACCATAGGCACAACAAAAATCACCATACTTGTTGCCGCCATTACAGCATATCCTGTTTCTTTGCTGATCCAGTTAAAGATTAAGGTAAACAAAAATCCTCCGAAGGCAATACACGTCAAAGAAAGTATCGATTCAAAAAGGATACTCATCCCTACGGAATCAATGTGCTTCCTGAAATATCTGTGCAGTAAATTGACATGAATAATCCCGAAAATAAGGTAAAAAACCTGTGCGATTAGGTACCAGTACGGGTTAAAAAGATTCCCTGCAAAACCGAAAATTCCCGGCAGCGCGAGGCATAAACTGCAAAGAAGAACGTATATAATAATTACCTTAATTTTGATAGCAGGCTTGTTTCTTCTGATAATACCCAGAATAAACATCATGATCACAGCGATTAAAGGCATTAAAATATACCTTAAAAAAATACCTTTTACTGAAGAAATTTCCATTAGTTTCTTTTCAAATTTATACTTGGTTGGTAGTTGTTGTAAATATAATAAATTATTTTAGAGGAATGTAGAGTATCCGAGACGGCTGGCATTTCTTTCGTCATCTTCCAGACTGAATGAATATTCCAGTTTCTCTGTGATGAAATTTTCCTCCACGTCCACCGTTACGGGAAGAAAATAATCATATAGAGCCTGAAGCACATTTCTGAACGGACTTCCGGGAATATACTTTTTCATATCCTCATAAGGAATCGGGCCTATGTTGACTACCCAGTTCCGCTGTCCGTCCATATGTTTTCCGCTTGGAATATAGGTAACCCCTAATTTTGAATTCCCCAATAACATAGAATCGTCATTTCTTTCTATCCTGTCGATGATATTCGGTGCAAAGGTTACTTCTACCGGTACCTGCAGAAAAGCGGTCATGCATCTTTCAAACCACCTTTTATCCCCTCTGATCTGGTGGAAAAACGGCAGGATATAGATGAAAATATAAGCGCTCTGCTCATCAAGCATTTTAATAAGCGGCCAGAGCTCGCTCACGGTATCCAAAAGCGTATCTGTGCTGCTTGAAATATCAAATTCCGATTCCTTAAGCAGGGAACTGATCTCTGTAAAAAAGATCTCCAGCTCAAAAGGGCGGAAAAATTTCCGGGCATCCTCTTCTACTTTCTTCTGCTTTCGGATTTCGCGGACTACGGTATCTACGTTTTTTCTGGAAGCTCCCAAAGACGGCGGATGGAATAGTCCTTCCGGGAGATAGTCATAAATGCCTTCTCTATAAGTTTCTATGGTGAAGACTTCTTCATCAAATCCCAAATAACTGCTCGAAATACTTTTGATATCCTTCAGGTAAGCACGGTCGTTGATCCCGATCCGTTCTATAAATATATTACTTACCGCCCGCTGATACTTCAAAAGATTCACCGCTACAGCTTCCGCTTTGAAGTCGGTCTGCAGTTTATTGTAATACATGTCTACAATATTATTCTCATACATAGTGTTTCCTGTGATTATGACTTGTAAAGATAATATATCTCATAAGTTTGAAAAAATAATTTGGCCATAATTTTATTTTAAAAATACTAATTTATCTGCATTAAAAGGAATTATCTGTGACAAATTCCGTGAAAATACGGTAATACTGCACTACAGAGGCTGTAAGGCTGAATATTTAAAAATTAAAGGTTATCATTGAGAGATAAGCATTTACAATACAAAACATACATTTATTCTGGAATTTATAGAAATTTATACGTAACTTTTATTATTTAGATTAATTTTTATTAACATCCCTTTGACAAGAAATTGGTCATAATTGATACAGGTTCGGAAACCGGAACGTATCTTTGCACCTTGTAAAATGTTATTTATAATGAAAAGTATTTATTCTAAAATTCTGATTTTAGCATTCATTTCATCTTCACTTTATTCTTATGCATGGGGATTAACGGGACACCGTGTGATCGCGGAGATCGCTGAAAACCATCTGTCGGGCAAAGCAAGAAGAGAGATCAAAAAAATAATGGGTAAAGAACGCCTTGCGTACTGGGCTAACTGGCCGGATTTTATCAAATCTGATACCACTGGTGCATGGAAGCAGGCTTCATCATGGCATTATGTAAACGTAGATCCAATGGCTGATTTTAAAACGTTTGACCAAACCCTTAAAATGCAGGCAGGTCCAAGTCTTTATACGCAGGTGAACACGTTATCAAGCCAGATCAAGGACGAAAAAACGTCTGCAAAAGACAGAAAAATCGCTCTGATTTTCCTTATTCACATTATGGGAGACCTTGCACAGCCCCTTCACGTAGGAAGAGCAGAAGATCTTGGAGGAAACAAAATCAATGTAACGTATTTCGGAGACAAAACCAATCTTCACTCTGTATGGGACGGGAAACTGGTAGATTCACAGAAATACAGCTATACGGAATATGCTAACCTTTTAGACATCAAATCTAAAGAAGAAGTAGCACAGATTCAGACCGGAACACTGGAAGACTGGTTGTACGATTCTCATAAAATCGCCAACAAGATCTACGCACAGACTCCAAATGATTCGAAATTATCATACGATTATCAGTACAAATTCAATGATACACTTGAAAGACAGCTTCTTTACGGAGGACTGAGACTGGCAAAAGTATTGAATGAATTATTTTAATCATTGATATTTAAAGCATAAAACACAAAAGCGGCCTTTTCAGGCCGCTTTTTTTATTCTGTTATATTATGAGTGACTTTAGATTCTGATAGGACTGCATCCTATCTTGAGTTAAATCGCCACGTTGTGGCTGGTTATTCTCAGCAGTTTTTAATTTAGGATTTCTTAAACGTTAGGATAAAAAAGCATGGCTTAAAAAATCATTTGATTTTTCTTAACTAAACTTACTCCCTTCATTGATCTTAATGGTTTAAAAATAATCTCCCGCAGATCTCTCGGATTTTCCAGATGTTTATGTTTATCAGAATGTTTATCTGGATACTTGGAAGTACATCATGATTATCAACCTTTTTATCTTTACTAACAAAAAACCCGCTCAGTATGTACCGAACGGATCTTTCTATTGAGTTAAAATAAAGTTTCTGAGAAAAAAATCACTTACCAGCCTGATTAAGAAGTTCTATATCTTCCTGGTCAAGAATTAGTTTCGGAGCCTTAAATAAAGTATCCAGCTGGGAGGCACTGGTTGCGCTAACGATCGGTGCTGTGATCAGAGGATTAGCCAAAAGCCAAGCCAATGCAGCTGTTCCCTGTGTCGTCTGATGCTTTTCACTCACCTGATCCAAAGCTTTTAATACTTCAAGCCCTTTATCATTCAGGTATTTTCTTACGCCTTCACCTCTCTGACTTTTACCCAGATCAGCTTCTGTACGGTATTTTCCGGTAAGAAAACCTGCAGCTAATGACCAATAGGGAAAGACGCTCAGATCAAATTCTTCTACCAGCGGAGCATAGTTTTTTTCAAAACCTTCTCTTTCCATTAAATTATAATGAGGCTGCAATGCCACATATTTGGGAAGATTATTCTTTTCCGCCGCTTCAAAGGATGCTTTGAGACGCTCGGGAGAAAGATTGGAAGCCGCAATATACCGTACTTTTCCGGCTTTAATGATCTCGTCATAAGCAGAAAGTGTTTCCTCTACCGGAGTCGTATGATCATCAAAATGCGTATAATAAAGGTCAATATGATCGGTCTGAAGCCTCTGTAACGACTCATCAACCGATTTCAGGATATGTTTTTTGCTGATATCAAAACTATGCTCCTTTGTTTCTGATCCTACTTTTGTCGCTAAGACGATATTTTGACGGTTCCCACGGCTTTTCATCCACTTTCCGATGATTTCCTCAGACTGACCTCCTCTTCCGTTCACCCACCATGAGTAAGTATCTGCGGTGTCTATAAAATTGAACCCGGCCTCTGTGAACTGATCCAATATATCAAAAGACTGTTTTTCATCAAGGGTCCATCCAAAAACATTCCCGCCAAAATTAACAGGTGCTACAGACAGATCGGTATTTTTTATATTCCTTTTTTCCATAAAAATGAATTCTAATTAAAAATTTAAGAAGGATCTAAGGTAAGGAATATATGAGAGGATTTCAGATTCAAAATAAGCATACTGCCTATAGTTATTATAAATGGAAAAGCCGATTATTCCTGCTTCTTTATCATTATTAAAGAGGTTTTACATCATTAGAATTAAATAAAAAAAAACAGCTTCCACGATGAAAGCTGTTTGATCTATCAATTAAAAAAAATACTGTCACTTTTCAACCTGAGGAACCTCAAGGGCTGTCAGCATCAGTTTGTATTCCTGCAGTTGCAGGTCTATGGTTTTCAACCCGCTTTTAAAGAAAGTTGATGTATTAAACAGATTGTGGTAATATTCAATACCTTCCAGTACATTTTTCTTGAACGCATTCCATTTTTTTGTTTGGGAATGGGTGATTTGTGCTGAAGAACTGGCTATTTCTTTTTTAAGATAATCCACATACATTTTCAGTTCATTGATGAACATATTTGGGCGCTGATTATCCGGAAGAATATTGGCGTTTCCATAAATATGCTGTACCATTTCAGAAAGCGAAACCTCCTTGTCAAAAAAGGCAAGATTGGGTCCCGGACATATCACTACGCCTTGCTTCTCCCCTTTTATTTCAAGATCCTGCTCCATATAGGCGGCATTCACCAAACCTACACACAGACAGGCTTTATCCGTAATTTCTGTTTTTCTTTTATTAAATTCTTCAGCAGTTATTTCGAGATCAGCCTGAAGTTCTTTTAATTTAATGTCCTGATACTTTTTAGAAGCAGTGCATGTTCCCTGTAGTGAAAATTCTTTGCTCAGCGCCAGCAGTTTTTTCGGACACGAGCTTCCGTATTTTCCGGCGGCTTCCTTTTGTTCTTTCAATAACTCATTGGAGGTTCCTCTTACTGTATTGAACGGAACGCCCAAAGGTGAAATATTGCTGAGATAAAAATCCTTTTCTCCTGATTTTAAAAGCAGGTTTCTGGTTTCCGTATCTACAGAAGTTGCTTCAGGAACCAATAAAAACGGAGATCCCCATCCTACGCTGTCAACTTGGTAATTATCAAGCAGAAACTCATGTTCTTCAGAAGTTCCTACCCCGCCCTGAACCGTAATTTTCATTTCCAGAGGCTCAGAAACAGAATGTTTCCCCTTTTGTTCCAGTGCGGCGATCATTAATGAATGGGCAGATTGAATCAGATCATTTTTTTTCTGCTTAAATTCTTCCATGATGGGTCCAAGCAGCATCCCTTCAGTAGCAAATGCATGGCCTCCGCAGTTCAGTCCGGATTCTATCCTGTATTCTGAGATCCACAGTCCTTTTTTAGCCAGAAAATTTCCCTGGATCATGGCTGAACGGAAATCACTTACCTTAAGAATAATTTTCTTCTTCAGCATCCCATTCTCATCCGGGAAAAAATCATCAAACTCTTCAATATAGCTGTATAAACGGGGATTCATCCCTGCAGAAAGCACCATGGAAGAAGATAATTTACTTTGAGCAAAACCACGAAGCGAAGCATGCGCATCATTGAACATCACCGGAAGCTGCTCATTTTTTTTGTAGTTGTCTTTATCCACTTTCGTCATGATGTTGACATCGATACTTCCCGGCTTTAAATTGGTTTCAATGAAATTTTTAATGCTTGAGCCTAAATTGTCTTTTTGGCTGACCAAATTCTGAAGCCCAGTTTTCAAATCCGAAGTATTGGGCAGTATGGCCATAAAGTTTTTTAACGCTTCCTTGTTTTTAGTGATTTCCTGTTTGAAAGATTCAAATTTTTCATTCACGATATCATCTACCATATCCAGGTAAGCCGTAATTCTTTTTGCCCTGTAATCTTCTGTTTTTGTTGAAATTCCTAAATAATCCAGATTGAATTTCTTGGTATAAAAGCCTTTCATTTTTTCCAGGATCTCATCATCGATAATAGAAATAACGGAAGAAATTCCATATTGGGCTACACGGATCGGGCTGTCTATGGTATACGCCAGACCCATTACCGGAATATGGAAATTGTGTAACGGTTTATGTGTCATTTTATTTTGATAAAAATTCTTTCGTTAAGAATGGATTAAAACCCTGAAGACTCCATTCCTGTTGAAATGAGCGCCTTAATAAGGAACTTTAATTACCTAAATTTATCATTTTAATATTAGCTATGCATTAAATAACACTTATAATATCGGAAATATGTTAAATATCATTCTTTTCAAAGCCGGCAGAGAAGAATTGTTTTATGATCTTAAGGTGAGATATAATTAGAATTCGTCTTAACATTGTTTTTCACGCAAAGTCGCAAGGAAGTATAAATCAAACTCTTTTTAAGGCGCAAAGATTTTATCTCCGATAAAATTATATTATGTCATTGCGAGGAGCTATGCGACGAAGCAATCTTTAAAATACTTTTTATGGTATAAATCTGAGATTGCTTCACCTACCGGTTCGCAATGACAAAGGTGTTTTTTTACATATACGACATGAAAGAAATAGCTTCTAACTTTAAAACCTTTCTATCCTGATAAAGGAGTTTCAGTACAAAAAACACCTCTAAAAACAATCATTTTAAAAGGCGTTTCAAATGCGAAATTTTATATAATCTGAATATTTGTATTTCTAAAAGATTCAAGCTCAGGATCCGTTGAGTCCAGATCTGTGATCAGACAATCAATCGCGTCAATCGAACAGATTTTGAAAGTTTCCGTACGTCGGAGCTTATTCTGATTGGCTAATGCAATAATTTTTTTTGATGATCTCGCCATTGCTTTTTTGGTCTCCCCATCAGGAATGGATGTGGCAGAAACTCCAAAATTTGAATCAACAGCGCAGGTTCCCATGATAAAGAGATCAGCAATATATTGAGTGGCATCATTACAGGTTGTAGCACCTGTGGTTACAGCCAGCTCATGATCATATATCCCACCCAGCATAACCAGTTCTATATTTTTGAACTTACTCATGATAGAAGGCAACGAATAATTATTGGTGATAATTCTGAGCTGTATATCCAAAGGCATATAACTCGCAACGGCACAAACAGTGGTTCCTCCGTCCATGAAAACGGTCATTCCATCTTTAAGAAACTGCTGTGCTTTCAAGGCAATAATATCTTTTTCTTTAGTGAAAAATGACTGCCTGTCGTGAAAAGAAAGCGGGTCTTTTTCTCTTGATATCGCTCCTCCCCTTGCTTTTGACAGCAATCCGTTGCGATGCAGAAGATCAATATCTCTACGGACTGTATCTTCGGAGACCTGAAGCAATGAGGCCAAATCTTCAAATTTTACCTTATTCTTTTCTTTTAACTGGCTAAGTATGATTTCGAAACGCTCTTCTTTTAACATGATCGTTTATGATTTCCTGAATTTATAAATTAAAGCAACCGCAATAAACAGCAAAGCTATGGCTTCAAAAGCGATTGTCAAAGAAAAATGATGGGCAATAAAACCCAGCAGTGCCGGACCTGCCAATTGACCCGCATAGCCCATCGTAGTAATCACGGGAATGGTAACAGCTGGGGACAATCCCTTGATTTTCCCTCCTTCTGTGAAGAAAACTGGAACTATATTGGCTGCCCCTACACCAAGCAGAATAAATCCGGCAAGAGAAAGCCCGATCCAGGGACTTAATGTTAAAATAAAGATACCCAAAGAAGCGATGATACTTCCTGCTATAACCACCGTTTTGCTGCTGAACTTGCTTACAATCGCATCTCCTGTAAGCCTCATTACCGCCATGGCTACAGAGAAAGCAGCATACCCGATTCCTGAAAATTCAGGCTGAACATTCTTATTATCCCTTAAAAATATAGCACTCCAGTCCAGCATGGCTCCTTCTGAAAGGAAAACAATAAAACACATCAGTCCTAAAAGCAATACACTGGAGTTAAACCATTGAAAACGACTGGAAACAGCTTTAGCTTCATCAACATGGGAAAACTTCATCGTAATTTCCTTTTCTGTCGGATAATTAAAAAGGTTTCTATATTGAAGAACCAATAGCAATACCAAGAGAGTAGAAATCGTAATGGCCGCATGAACAGGATTAAGACCCATTTTAATTAAAAATCCCAATCCAAGAGATCCAAAAAGACCACCCACACTGAATAATCCGTGTAGTGATGACATAATTGGTTTTCCATAGCTGTTCTGCACCTGAACCCCATGAGCATTCATCGCAACATCTATACTTCCAATACTGCATCCGAAAGCAAAAAGCGCGGCTCCCATGATATAAACGTCTGAGATAATCAGTAGACAAGGCAGTAATAAAGCCGTTGATAATACACTCCCTAAAATCACTTTCCTGGTTCCCAACTTACTGATCAGTATTCCTGATAAAGGCATCGTTACTAAAGCTCCGCATCCTAACAGCAATAAAAGTAACCCTAAATCTGCTTCATTTAATCCTAACCTGTCTTTGGCCAGTGGAACCATGGGCGCCCAGCTTGCTATTCCCAAACCACAAACGAGGAATATAAATTGGGTCGCTATTTTCGCTTTGACAATCTTTCTGTCAATCACATTTGATAAATTTATTTTGCAAATTTATGCAAAATTGCATAAATTTGCAAAATATTAATTCAAAATACTATTCTAAATGAAAATTAAAATCGAACATTTTGCGATCTGGTGTCACGATTTAGAGATGATGAGAACATTTTATATGAACACCTTCGGGATGAGCAGTAATGATAAATATGTCAATCCGGCTAAAAAATATGAATCTTACTTCCTGACCTTTGAAGATCCTTTTTCTCCCAGACTGGAACTGATGAAACGCCCTGATATTGCTGAAAATAAAAACACAAGAGGTCAGACGATGGGATATGCTCATATTGCCCTGTCTGTGGGAAGTAAGGAAGCTGTAGATCTATTAACTGAAAAATTCAGACGGGACGGCTGTACTATTGCCGGTGAAACCCGAATGACAGGAGACGGATATTATGAAAGTATTATAGAAGATCCTGAAGGAAACTGGATAGAAATTACGGAATGATAGTATTTATAAGCTTGTTCTTTTGTCTTGAAACAAAATGAACCAAAAGTTCAAGGCTGGAATCTTGCACTAAAAATTAAAACTTGTTCCTAAAATTTCCAAACTCGTGCGGATTCAATACTACCCCTTCGGTTCAATCTATTTTCCGCACTCAGACAGTGTAAATTTTTTAACGGATCAAATTTTAATTTTTTTAACGCTACAGCTTCCTAGGCCAATATAGAGTAAGCTAATCAATTTCTCTTCAAAAAATTAATTGGAATATAAAAATTGAAACTTGAAATTGTTTAATTTCCAGCATTAATCATGGATGGGTGTGATTTATTTATTCGGAATGGATGCTTATTTTGAATCAAAATTTGTACTTTTGTTGATATATTTTGTATCAATGTCAATTTTTTCAAATAATATCCGTTTTTTGAGAGGCCAAAGAAGCCTTTCCCAACAGGCTGTAGCCACTGAACTGGAGATTTCCCGTGTCCGTTATTCCAAATATGAGAACGGAATATCTGAACCTCCTATTGAGCTGCTTGTCAAAATGTCCAAATATTTTCACGTCAGTATCGATCTGCTGGTCTCTGTAGACATCCACAAATACCCTATGGAAGAAATGCTTAAACTTCCGGACAACAGAATTGTCCTGCCGGTAGCGGTAGATGACCTTGGAAATGATACCATTGAAATCATTCCGCAGAAAGCATCGATGGGATACCTTGAGGGTTACAGCGACATCGGCTATATCGAAAGTCTTCAGAGAATTGCTCTTCCCTTTCTTACGAACGGCAAATATAGGGCTTTTCCGGCAGACGGAGACTCTATGCCACCATTCAGAAACGGTTCGTATATCGTAGGAAAATATGTAGAAGGAATCAGTGAGCTGAAACCGGGGAAAACGTATGTATTTATCACGTTAAATGATGGAATTACCTATAAACGTTTTAAAGAAACAAAAGGAAACTCCGTTTGTGTAAGTGCAGATAACTCTTTTTATGAGCCTTACGACATTCCGTTTAATGAAATTGTAGAAATCTGGCAGTATGCTTCAGGAATTTTCCCGGAAGACTTTGAACCGGGTGATTACGAAAGCTATAATTTTAAAGAGATGTTCCGCGAACTGAAACAGGATATCAAAGATCTGGACCGTAAAGTTTCAGGACGACGAAAGTCTTCATAACTCTAATGCACAGCGCACTATGGATCAGTTAAGTTTATTTGATTCAGAAGAATTCTTCCGTTTTCCGGAAGAGCTGCTGGAATATACAGAACACTTTTTGCCGGACGATGAGGCTTCTCAGCTTGAGGAGCTTCTGATCCGCAATGCTCCCTGGAAACAGAGAACACAGAAAATGTATGATAAAACGGTTCTTACGCCGCGACTAACCGCCTGGTACGGAGATGAAAGCAGAACCTATAAAATGAGTGGAAATGATTTCAACGTTAATCCCTGGCTGCCTGAGCTCCTTTCTTTAAAACAGAAAATAGAGCAAACATCAGGACATAAGTTCAATTCCTTATTGCTCAATTTATACCGTGACGGAAATGATTCGGTCGCCTGGCATCGTGATAAGGACAGTGAATTGGGGAAGCGTCCCGTCATTGCTTCCATAAGTTTGGGACAGGTCCGGAATTTTGATTTCCGGAAAGCGGATGATCACCGGAATAAGTACAGTTTACCGCTTCAGCACGGTTCTCTCCTGATTATGAAAGGAGATCTTCAGCAAAATTGGGAACACCGCATTGCAAAGTCGACACACCCTATGAAGCCAAGAATTAATCTTACATTCAGGCTCGTTCATGAAGTATCGTGATTAAATTGATTCTGAAATCACTTTTTATTTTTCCAGCTGAATCCATACCGGTGCATGATCACTGCTTTTCGTCCATCCCCGGACATGACTGTCTACACCACCCGACTTCAAACCTGAATGCAGATAAGGACTCAGCAGAATATGGTCTAACCTTATTCCCGCATTCCGTTCATAGGCCTTGTACAAGTAGTCCCAGAACGTATAAACTGTTTCATCGGGATACAGCGTACGGATAGAATCCAGCCAGCCTTTATTTTTCAGCTCTCTGTAAGCTTTTTTGACTTCTGTTCTGTATAAAGCATCATTTTTCCAGCGTTCCGGTTTGTACACATCTACAGGTTCCGGTATAATGTTGAAATCACCAATGAGTATAGCGGGAAGTTCCATTTTGATCAGTTCATTCGTTCGCTTTTTTAAACGCTTGATCCAGTCTAGTTTATAGTCGAATTTGGGTCCCGGATAAGGATTTCCATTGGGAAGATACAGGCAGCATATCACCATTTGATCAATAATAACCTCAATATAACGGCTTTGCAGATCTTCAGGATCTCCAGGCAATGTATCCTGAACTTCAGTAATTTCAAGATCTTTGGTCAGGATGGCTACTCCGTTCCAGCTTTTCTGTCCCTTCCATAAAGCCTGGTATCCTGCAGCATTGATTTCCTTAAGAGGAAAACGCTCCTGAGGTGCCTTTAATTCCTGAAGACAAACGATATCCGGTTGGGCCTCTTCCAGCCACCGCAACAGTACGGGTAGCCGGGCATTGATCCCATTGACGTTATAGGTTGCTATTTTCATATTCTAAGATGATTAAATGGCGGTGTAACCTACTTTCAGATGGCAATAATTATTCCATCCCACTGAGTTACAATAAGGTATTTTTAAATTAGAACTTTATTTTTTACTTAATGAAACATCACATTCGCATTGGCATAGTTTATTCATAAGCATAAAAATAAAACCATTGTCCCATGTTAAGTAAAAATTTCACAAAAGCAGAATTCGTATTGAATAATGAAAAGCAGTATCAGCTGGAATATGGTAAAGACGAAATCGGCGAGGGATCGAATTTAACCATTGAAAGGAAAAAAGAAAATGGAGAATTTGAAACCGTACAGGCCAATATTACCAGACTTAATGACCGGATCTTTATAAAATGGAGCGAACCATTTGATGGCAGACTTATTTTTGAAAACTAAAATACAACCTATGAAATACAGCGAAGCCTTAGCTTATAAAAAAGAAGCTTTGAAAAAAGCAGATGAATCTGTACTGAAAAGCTACCACATCATTATTGTCCCTGCCGATACAGAAGAAAGTTCAAAATATATTCAAGACTTTTCTAAAAAGCCTGATGACTTTAATGACAGCAGCTGCAAAAAATACTGCTCAAATGATGAGTACGAAGTTGTAAGCTTTAATAAGGAAGAGGAAAGTCACTAACGGACATTTTACCGTAAACGAAAATGCTGTTTTTACATTTCGATTCTGAGATCACTATTTCCAGGATACCACATCAATACCCGGAACACTAGGCTGGTCTTATAATTGCAGACATTTATTATTAATCACTAAATTATAATTATTATGGCAACCAAAACAACAGCAAAAAAGACAACGTCGAAAACTGTGGCGAAAAAAGCAGGTAAAACTCCGGCAAAAAAAGATGCTGCCAAACAACTGAAAGATTTGTTTGAGGATTCTCTGAAAGATATTTACTGGGCTGAAAAAGCGCTGGTAAAGGCCCTTCCTAAAATGCATAAAAATGCCACAGACAAAAAACTGAAAACAGCTATTGAAAAACATTATAATGAAACTAAGGTTCATGTAAAAAGACTGGAAGAATGTTTTAGTGCCCTAGGAAAAAAGGCTCAGGCTAAAAAATGTGATGCCATGCAGGGATTATTGGATGAAGGTAAAGGCATTATGGAAGAAACGGAAGCGGGAGCGGTAAGAGATGCCGGTATCATTTCTGCGGCTCAAAAGGTAGAGCATTATGAAATTGCAACCTACGGATCACTGGCTGCTTATGCTAAGGTTCTTAACGAAAAAGACTGTTTAAAAAATCTGCTGGCTACATTGACTGAAGAAAAGAAATGTGACCAGTTGTTAAGTAAAATAGCGGATACAGCTATTAATACTAAAGCGAAATAATAAAGAAAGGAAAGTTTGAGGCTGGAAGAAAGAAGTTATTGAAGTTATTGAACCTATTAAAATTATTGATTAATAGGAACTTTCCTCTTCCATCCTCAAACCTTTAATTTTAGCCAAAACTCCAATATTACCGGTTTAAACTGTCTATTTCTTTATTAATTTTAATCCAGTTAATGCTGTCTGTGATCTGAAGTTCATGATCAAACTGCTGTTTCCAGTTTTTACCCAATTTATTCTCCAGGCTTTTAAAATACATCGCATTGGAACGATCGTATTGTCTCTGTAAACGGGTAATACTGTCGGTGACTTCGCATCCGGTTTCTATCCGTTCATAACATAAATTCCATTTTTTCACCAGACTGTCGATGCCATCATAGGCTCCTTGCGGGGGAAGTTCGCCGATTCTGATATCTTTCCAGCAAAGAGGCTCTGTTTTTTGTGCAGCCTTTTTTGCAACATCCGGAGTACAGGACATCATGAAAGGAATGGCTAATAATACAACGGAGATGGTTTTCAAAAAAGCAATTTTATTGTTTAATCTCTCTGTATAGCTTACTGTTGTTGAAATGTTGTATGTTCCCATGACAGAAATTTACAATGTTATATGATTTAATCAGCTTATAAAGTCGAGCAGGCGTTTTTTTGTAATCACCTGATTTCCCTGAAAAAACACATCATCATCATCCAATCGTGACATTGAGGCCGTAGACTGAGCGGAAAGCCAGGCGACAAATAAGTCCCGGGTTTCAAAAATCCGTGGAGGATCAAAATCACCGTCATATACTTCTCCGTACACAAACTTCTGATCTTCATTCACTTTCATGCCCATTCCACAATAATCACGGTGACCGTAGGCCAGAATTGCCCCTGTCTGCAATTGATCTGCAACAAGATTAGCAAGTCTTTCTCCAAAACGACTGTTGTCCGGTTCCGGAGTGTCTGAAAAATGATAATTGCCCATAAGTTCAAATTATTTTCGAATACCAATACGGTATCTAAAGTACATCATTCAGATTGGAAATTAGTGAATTTTTTAATTAATTTTATCCAAAAGAAATATATATTTTAAACTGAATCCGGAATAAAAGCTGGTAAAGACATTTGAGAAATATCAGGGACACTAAATACTTTGACAGCACGTATAAGATGTTTATTTTTGTTTAAGTTTAACAGTATGAATTTGAAGCTGCCCCTTTCCTATTACCTGAATCAGGATGTTATTTTTCTGGCCAAAGATCTTTTGGGGAAAGTACTTTTTACAGAAATAAACGGTGATATTACTGCAGGTATTATTGTAGAAACCGAAGCCTATTTTGGTGTAGTGGATAAAGCTTCCCACGCCTATGGAGGGCGCCGGACGGAGCGCACTGAAACATTATACAGCCAGGGCGGTATTTCCTATGTTTATTTATGTTACGGGATCCATCATCTGTTTAATGTAGTAACTTCAGTGGACGGTGAGCCTCACGCTGTTCTGGTACGTGCTGTAGAACCTTTCGTTGGTCAGGAAATCATGGAACTCAGAAGAAATATGCCTGCTGATAAGGCTGCTATCTCATCCGGTCCCGGTTCTGCGGCTAAAGCTTTGGGTATTGACCGTTCTTTTAACAAAAAAAATCTGACTGAAAACGAAATCTGGGTTGAAGATCACGGGATCAGATATGCACCCGAAGTAATTATCGCAGGACCACGTATTGGGGTTGCCTACGCTCAGGAAGATGCATTGCTGCCGTGGCGCTTTTATGTCAAAGGAAACAAATATGTCAGCAAGCCCAGATCTTAGCTCTAAAAGGAATAAATTGAATAATAAATCTGTCTATATCTGAGCCGCTTTCAACATCAGATAATGTAAGTCTGTATTTTTGATAAACGCCGGCAAAAGTTCTTTCCCCGGACCATAAACCGCTACTTCAACATAATCTCCTGAATGATCCATACTGATCCACCCGACAGAATTATGCTTCTTCTGAATATCTGAATACGCTTTGAATGGCAGTTTCTTATAATTGTAAATTCCGGCTTCCTGTTTTTCAAGCCCTGAATAGAAACTTAGCAAATGTTTCGCATCATCATCGGCAAGACTTATGCTATTGGTTTCGTAGATCCAGTCCTTCATTTTCTGAAGATTAAAATCCGGATGAATAGCATTCAGAATATATTCATTGGTGTATTTATAATTCGAAATGCTGTTAAAATTCTTCGTTGCATCTGCCCCGTAAATGGTTCCCGGATTCGCATTGCCATGGTCTGTAGTAATGATGACCAGGGTATTTCCATCTTTCTCTGCAAAATCAATGGCAGTTTTTACGGCTTCGTCAAAGGCAAGCTGGTCGTGAATTAAGGCAGCAATATCATTGGCATGGGCCGCCCAGTCTACTTTTCCGCCCTCGATCTGCAAAACAAAACCTTCCTTATGGTCTTTCATCTGGTCAATGGCTGTCTGCGCCATTTCAGCCAGAGTGGGCGTACTCTGAAGCGTCGGAATATGAGTTCTGTCGATGGAATATGGCAAAGCTCCGGAATTGAAGATGCCTAAGATCTTCTTCCCTTTTTCAGTCCTTTTCAGATCAGTTTTGTTTTTAAGAACCTGATATCCTTTCTGTTTGTACAGAGCGTAAACATCTTTTTTGTCTTCTCTTTTTAAAGGATTAAAAAATTCATCACCGCCGCCCATCATAACGTCAAAACCTATTTCTGCATACATTTCCGCAATTTCACTTTCTGCATTTCTGCTGTCGGAATTCACACAGAAACCTGCCGGAGTTGCATGCGTAATGGTTACCGTTGTTACACAGCCCGTCTTCTTTCCTGCTTTCTTGAATTTTTGCCAGATGGGCACATATTTTTCACCATTAGCGCCCACATTCAGGACCCCGTTTTTCACCCGGAATCCGCCTCCAAAAGAAGAACTCGCCGCTGCAGAATCCGTAACGATAGAACTCGCCGAAGCGGTATCCATCAGGGCCCGTGAAACTTTATTTTCCTGGTACAGATTCATCCAGTTGCCGTTTTTGCCCAAAATATTCTGGGAATACAAATTGGCCATGGCTAAAGTTCCGGAACTCATCCCATCACTCACCATGAAAATAATATTCTTTGCTTTTTTCTTAGGAGCCGGAATATCTTCCAAATTATTGGCAAAGAAATCAACCGGGTTTAAAGTGAGAAGGCCTGACAGTAATGCTGAACCTTTTAAAAATTTACGTCTGTCCATGATGATACAATTTCGTAGAGTAAGTTAGGGAGTAATTTTATTTATTGAAATACTGTTGCATTAATTAATTGTGAATTTTAAATTAAGAGGCTGGAAGAGGGAGGATGGAAGTTACTTTTGCTTGATAATTTTGAATAGTTTCCGCCGATTACAACCCTGTCAAGGTTTTGAATCTTGACAGGGTTATTCTGCACCTTTAACGTCCTAAAACGCACAATCTAGTGTTTATGGTTTTTAAAATTGATAATATGTCCCGCAATCAGTCCTGCTGCCCCTGCATAAATTAAAGGAATATGAACTTCAAAGATGAAATCGGCCAAAACGGAAACAGAGATCAGAACAATAGAACCCCAGAACAACAACTTCAGCCATCTGCTGGTCATATGTTTTGTAAGTCTGTAAACCACCACAGCGCCAATCACAAGGAAAGCCAGATCGATATAGGGATTGTGTGATATTCCCAGAGGAATGATCATTAACAAAGGGAATGCAATACAATGAATAAGACACAGAACTGCCGCAGAAATTCCAACTGCATCAAGAATTTTCGATTTCATAAAATAAAGGGATTTAAATTTCTTATTGTAATTCTATGGCAAAAGTAGAGATAAAAACCAAATAATGCAACTTTGTTGCAATTAATAATCAAAACAAATTAGCCCTATTCGGTTGAAACACTGCTTTAATCTGGTCCTTAGTCTTGTTTGAACCCAATAAAAATGCTAATTTTATTTTCACAAAAGAAAACACCCAATATGCCCACCGAAGCTTCCCATAAGCTGATTCCGATGACGGATTTTGTTATCGAGTATTACTCCAACGAAGGATACGCCGATCTTCAGACCTTGAGCCTGATGAAAAACTATGCCCAATTTCTGAGAAAACCTCTAACTCTTGGAATGTTTGTTCCTGTAGATCCACAGGGAAACGCACTGAAAGAACCAAAAAATTATTCCGCCTGGAAATCTCTTGCTCATAATGATGGGAAAAGAAGTGACATCACCGGATTTGAAGAGAATATCCAATACCAGAAAGCAGAACAAAACCGTATGTTTGACGGTTTTATCGTAGCTTATAACGGATATTCTGTGGTAAGGATTGAAGCTTCTTATGACCAGAGTATTGAACTGTCTTTCAATAAGAGTGATCTGATGTCGCCTGCATTTTATGATGTGGAATCACTTACTGTTTTCGATGCTATATTTTTGACGGCTAAGGCTTTAAAGACTATCGGAATCAAAAAATAAAGACCTACTCTCTTTCCTTCAATATTTTTTCCAGTTCTGTAATAAATGCTGCCTGTGCAAGATTGATCTTCTTTTGCGCCTCTTCCGACGTAAACCATTCCCATTGATCTACTTCCTGAATTTCGATCATTGCAGAGGATCTTGGAGGCCATTCTATTTCTACGGTATTGCTGTACAGGCCGGAGGTTTCCATGTCTTTTTCCAAAGCCCAGGCATACACCGTTTTTCCTCCTTTCTGCTTAACAGACTGTAATGGAATAAACTCTCCTTCCACCGATTGACCGGTTTCTTCTTTAAATTCAATAAGTGCACGTTCGAGTGGATCTTCGTCGGGTGACATTTCGCCTTTCGGGATAGACCAGGCCCCTTCATCCTTATGTTTCCAAAAAGGACCTCCGGGATGCACCAGAAAGTAATACAAATGAGTCTGATCTCTTTTAAAAAGCAAAATACCGGCACTTGTTTTCATTACGTTAAGATACATTATTTTAAAAGACTCATCAATGATCAGACCGGTTTTTCATTTTTCCGGAATGATGAAGGAGATCTTTTTTTATAGCATTTAAAAATTTTATTAAAATGGCTGGCATCATTAAATCCAAGCTGATCTGCAATTTCGTTGATGTTGTAATTACTCTGTTTCAGAAGCTTTTCAGCCGCTTTTATTTTATGCAGCATGACATGTTGCTGTACGGAAAATCCAGTCTGCTTTTTGATGTAGATACTGATATAATTGGGGGAAAGCATAAATTCCTTTGCCAGATGTTCCAGCTTCATTTTCTCCGGATTCATTGCATTCACGTTGATATAATACAGAATTCTATCCGTCTGATTCAAACCCTGTTTTATCTGTTCCAAACCGCCACTGTTCATCGTATTTCTGATGAGAATGATCATCATCGCTGAAAAGAGATCTGCACATGTTTCTTTATTGTAGAGGTTTTTATCCGTGAATTCATGCAGAAGTATTCGGGCAAGCTGCAGAAGATGTTCCCTGTCTTCCTTATTTTTTATCGCTGATTCATAGACGAAAGAACGGTCTTCCATAAGCATTTGAACGACTTTACTAAGCTCTCTTTTTTTATCGGTTTGCAGACTTTCCCAGATATGCTGTTCTGTAAATTTGATATAAATGAATCTGGTTTTACTTTTTATAGAAAATTCGTGGGCGTCACTGGGCCGAAGCAGAAAAACGTCCCCTTTTTTATAGGTAAAAGTAATGCCGTTCAGATGGTGCGTCCCTTTTCCGCTTTCAATGACAATCAGTTCGTAAAAATTATGGTTGTGGTATTCAATGTCCCAAACCTCTTTCTCAATACGGAATACATTGAAAGAACTGAAATTAACAATACGTTTCATGAAACATGGATTTTTACAAATTTAGCATAAATTATTACAACAGACATCACCCGTTTATTGAAGAATTTTGCAGAATAAAACCATTCAAAATGAAATATTTAAAACAATCTGCTTTACTGATCGCTTCTGCAGTATTCCTGATGTCCTGCTTTGATCAAAATAAAAAAAATCAGGCAGAACCATCTGTTAAACCTGAAACTAAGTCTAAAAAACACTGGCCAAATGGCGCACAGCTTGTTATTTCAGTTTCGATGCAGTTTGAAACGGGTGGACAGCCGGAAGGAGCAGAAAGCCCGTTCAGTGGAACTCCTCTTCCCAAAGGACAGCCCGATCTGCCGGCAGAAAGCTGGTACCGCTACGGAGCCAATGAAGGAATTTACCGCATGCTGGATCTCTGGAAAAAGTATGACATTAAAGTAACCTCTCACGTTGTAGGAACCGCCGCCGAAAAATATCCTGATGTGGCAAAAGCTATTGCTGCCGGAGGACATGAGATCGCAGCCCACGGAATTGCCTGGGATAATCAATGGAATAAAAATTATGCAGATGAACTGCGTTTCGTGAAAGATGGAGTGGATGTGGTGGAAAAAATTACAGGACAGAAAGCAGTAGGTTATAACTGTAACTGGCTCAGAAGAAGTCCCAATACATTAAAAGTACTGCAAGAACTTGGCTTTCTTTATCACATCGACGATCTGAGCCGTGATGAACCTTTTATCACCAAAGTAACCGGGAAAAACTTTGTAGTCATGCCTTACACGCTCCGAAATAATGATATCGTCAATATAGAAGGAAAACACTGGAGTCCGGATCAGTTTCTGAACCAGTTGAAATTTGAATTTGACCGTCTTTATGAAGAAGGCAGTTCAAAAAGAAGAATGATGAGCATCAGTTTTCACGACAGAATTGGGGGAACTCCGGCAATGGTGCATGCAATGGAAGAATTCATCAAATATACCAAAGAAAAACAGGGCGTTGTTTTCATGCGAAAAGATGATATTGCAAAAATGGTCTTGAATGATCCGGAAACTCCGGTGGACAATAGTGAAGAGAAATATAATAACTAAAGGTTTGGGAGCAAGAAGATGTAAGATGGAGGTTACTGGCTGACGATGATGAGCTGACGGGCTTTTGATGAAATCATTTGAATATAGCGGTAAAAAATTACAAAATCAATACCAGAAGATCATCATTAGATTTTTGGACCTCCTTAGACTTCCCTCTCCCATCATCCAGCTTCCATTCCAAAAAAATTCAACCATTATGAATAAAAATACAGCCTATTTCCTACTCCGCGTATCTATGGGAGTAAATCTTCTGGGTCACGGCCTGGCCAGAATCCCTAAACTTTCTGTTTTCGCAGAAGGAATGACAAAAAACTTTGAAAAAAGCTGGCTTCCACAGCCTTTTGTACACCTGTTCAGCATAACACTTCCCTTCCTTGAATTTGTGATCGGAGCAATGTTAGTTCTCGGTTTTAAGACTAAGATCGCCAATTTTGCAGGAGCAGGACTCATCATTGTGCTTCTTTTCGGAAGCAGCACCATTGAAAACTGGGAAGCGATGGGAATACAGATGATCTATGCTTTATTCTTCTACATTCTGATCAGCCGACAGGAAGAGAACTGCTATTCGCTGGATCAAAAGAAATAATTTGAAAAAAGGGGCAGATATTCACTTCTGTCCCTTTTAGTTTTTAGTTAGCAACTATAATAAGCTGTTTGCTAATGTTTTAATAATTTATAAAAAGCGGAAAATAACCTGTTCAATTTTATTATAGGTACCACATTTTGAGGTTTTAATCTATAAAGGCATAGAATGTGTATTAAATCAAGCAAATAACATTAAAAATTTAAAGTCATGAGAAATTTATTATGGTTAGTCGCTGTCATTTGTATTGTCGTTTGGCTTCTAGGAATGTTAAACATCGTGCCTGGTATCAGTACCGGATATTTAGTTCACGTTTTATTGGTTATTGCCATTATTGTAGTTCTTTACAATATCATTTCGGGTAAAAAACCACTTTAATCTATTATTGTAATCCTTAAAAATAACAGTAAACAGCAGGAAATAGCTTTTCACAGGAACATCTGGAATTATTACATTTTATAAATTCATAGATTCCCACTTGTTTTTGGTAATTTCATAAATAAAATTGATCTGGGGACTTTCTCCAAAATAGGCTATTTCCTGCTCTGCTGTTTTCTCCCCGCCAATTCGGCCTACCGCTATCTGAGAGCGTATATTATGGGCACCTACATGAAATCCCACCTTGGAAACAAACTGTAAAATATAATTCATCATCAACGATTTTACTGAAGGATTGATCCCTGTCCCCCAATACTCTCTTGTGAAAAAAGTATAACCGATGAATATAATGTCTTCCTCTTCATTATAATCATAAAAACGGGTACTTCCGATCATTTTACCGGTCTCTTTATCTATCATTTTAAAAGCTCCTTTGCTCACCATCGCCCCTTCGAAAAACTTTTCGAATTCCTCTTTCTTCCAGCGGTTTTTCTGAGGATGCTGTTCCCATATTTTGGGATCGGAAGCCAATGCGTACAGTGCTTCGAAATCTTCTTTCTCCAATGGCAGAAGACGTACTTTTTCATTTTCTAAAATGGGTTGAATATTAAAATTCATTATATAAATTTTATGGGTTTAACTGGTACAAAATTAAACCTGTAATGGATAGTACAAACAGTCCATTATGAATAAAATAGGTAGACCAATTTAAGATCAATTACAAAAATCTGTGAATAGATAAATTTTTTTCCGCAAAAAAATCTATTATCCTATTGATAAAGCGGATGAATAAAAGCTTTAAACCATTAAGATTCTGTTCAGCTTTTAAGAATATGAAGTTTTAGCTTCGCTTGAAGACATACAGCTTAAAAAATTATGTGATTTTTTCTTAACTAAACAACATTCTTCACTGATCTTAATGTTTAAAATGTGTGAAATGAGAATCTGTTCCATCAGCTAGATCTGCGAGAGTAAATCAATACAAACGTTGTTTTGTGGTAACAAAAAACTTTTTATATTTTGGATAACGAAACCTTATAGGTTTTCAAAACCTATAAGGTTTGATTGTATTTATATCACTTACCAAACTTTAAGACTAAGATCCAATTTGATTTTATAGTACTTCCTTCAAAATCGCCACACTCTTCTCCAGTTCTTCAAGACACGGTGATGCAAACCCCAGTCTTAATGCATTTTCATCAAATTGAGGATATTTGTGAGCTTTTCCGTCCGAAACATATAATCCTTTTGCCAGAGCTTTTTTAGCTAATCTTTCAAGGTCAATAGACCTGTCAAATTTTGTCCAGACAGACATTCCTCCGGCGGGTATTATAAATTCAACAACATCTTTCAGGACATCACTCAGCTGCTGGCAGAAAAAGTTTCTTCTTTCTTCATAGACCACTAAAGTTTTTCTTAGGTATCGCTGTATTGTTCCGTCATTCAGAATCTCTCCCATTGCATTATCGAGAATATGATCTCCCTGTCGGTCCAGCAAAAGACGTATTTTAGAAAGATATTCGATCACATTTTCAGAAGCTACCAGATAGCCCATCCGGAAAGCAGGAGAAAGGGTTTTGCTGAATGAACCGCAATAAATCACCATTCCGTTTTCATCTGCACTTGCTAATGGCAGTAACGGACGATGACTGTAATGAAAATCAAAATCGTAATCGTCCTCAAATATGATGAACTGATATTCCTTAGCCAGTCTCAGCAGCTCAAGCCTTCTGTCGATCCGAAGCGGAACCGTAGTCGGAAAATGATGATGAGGCGTTACATAGACCATTCTCACTTGTTGTATTTTGCAGATTTTTTCCAATTCATCTACTACAAGACCGTGTTCATCTACGGGAATCATGATGTGATTGGCTTTGGCATGGGCAAAATTGGCTTCTGCCCTTCCCCATCCCGGATAACCGGAAACAATAACGTCTCCTGGTTCTATCAGTCCGCTGCAGACGGTGTTGAGGCCCATTAATGTACCCCGTACAGAAAGAATATTGTTTAACGTCGTTTTTAGTCCTCGTGTTTCATTCAGATATTTTGAAATCGCTTCTCTGTAATACACGGAACCATCCGGATAGCTGTAGTTTCCGAATTTGTCATACAGCCCGCTTCTGGTCAGCTGATTTCTGTAGGCCCGGTATAATTCATGAAGTGGAGCCAGTGTAGGATCAGGAAATCCATCGTCCAGATGAAGTTGTGCGGTGACCGGAGAAAAGGTCACAAGATAATCCTTTTGATCAATCTTAAATCCTCCCTGTTTTTGGGAAATAGACGAATGCGAATCATAAAGAGTTTCAGGTTTGTATTCTGGAAGATAGGAGGAGATAAATGTTCCCTTTCCCACAAAGCTTTCCAGCCAGCCCTGAGTCTGTAATTCTTCATAAGCTTTAGAAACGGTAATTCTATTAATATTTAAAATATCAGCCAGCTGTCTCGAACTGGGTAACTTCTGCCCGGATTGAATCTTTCCGGTCTTTATCAAAGAAAGAATACGATCGGCAAGCTGAAGATAAACAGGCTTTTCTAAACTGCGGTCCAGTTCAAAATCACTCAGAATCTGCTTAAATATTGGACTATCCATTTTGTATATATTGAATCATAAATATAAGCCAATATTGTCTGAATATTTTTATGTAGCCCAAAAAAACAAAAAGCTTAAACACATATTCTTCTCTGAATAAAAAAGAGCGGTACAATGACCGCTCTGTAATGATATATTTACTAATTATTTCTTTTTTCTGAAGTACATACCAAGAAACTCCTCCAGCTCCTTTCCATGAAGGTTTTTAGCAAGAATCTTCCCTTCTCCATCAATAATCACATTAAAAGGGAGTTCCTCAATATTGTATGCTTTAGCTACCGGGCTTTTCCAGAATTTCAGATCACTCACCTGAATCCAGTTGATGTCAAAACGGTCAATCGCTTTTTGCCAGCTCTCTTTATTTTTATCTAAAGAAACACCCAGTATTTCAAATTGATTCTCTTTAACCTGATCCGAGAAAATGTTGTATAAAGTTTTCAGTTCCGGCTGTTCCCCAACACACGGAGCGCACCAGGTCGCCCAAAAATCGATCAGCACAACTTTTCCTTTTAATGATGAAAGAGAAAATGAGCTGCCATCCGGTTTTGATAAGGTAATTTCAGGAGCCTGTTCTCCAACCTCTATTTTAGATTGCTGTGCAGCGGCATATCCTGTAAGAATGAGCACAGAAAATAAAGTAAGAAAAACTCTCATATTAATCATTTGTAGGATAATCTTTATCCAGCCAGTCCACTTTGATGTTTTTTGGAAGGTTCAAAAGTTTGGCATTTTTGAATCCCATTTCCTGTAGCAGTTTAAATGCAGGACGGATGTTCGGGCATTTTACAAAAGGACAGCATCCACAGTAAATCACCACTTCTTTTCCTTTAGGGATATCTTTAAGGTAATTTCTTAATTTCTCAAGATTTTCAGGCTCATGCGTCGGGCCAATATCCACGGAACCTTTGATAATAGCTTCAGGACCTACAGAAATGATTACTACATCTTTTGCTTTGTTCTCTGTGATTCTTGCGGCTAAAAGTGCTGGATCCATCAGTTGACTTTCATTCCACGGGTCCTTTGTCTGCTGGGCAGAAAACTGGCTGAACATGGAACAGACCATGCAAGCCATGATAAACAAATATTTCATTCTTCTATTTTTAACAAAGATATGAAATTAGCCATCAGCTCTATGATAAGCATAGGGAAGTTTGATCTGTTTTAATCCATCTGAGCGCAAAAATTTTATATATTTATTGTAGGATATATCATCAAAATATAAATAAAACCCAATCAATCACATGGAAGAAAATTTCCAGCCTGATGTCATTATTGTAGGAACCGGATTAGCAGGACTTACAGCTGCTATGGAAATCACCAATGTTGGCAAAAAAGTGCTTCTACTGGATCAGGAAACGGAACAGAATATTGGTGGACAGGCATTCTGGTCATTCGGTGGACTGTTTCTTATCAATTCACACCAACAGCGCAGAATGGGAATTAAAGATTCCTACGAACTGGCTCTTCAGGACTGGAAAGGAACGGCTGGTTTTGACCGTGAAGAAGATTACTGGCCCCGAAAATGGGCAGAGGCTTATTTAAAATTCGCAGCCCATGAGAAGTACGAGTATATTTCTAAACTGGGGATCAAGCTGATGTTTATGGTAGGTTGGGCAGAACGTGGTGACGGATCAGCAACCGGCCATGGGAATTCCGTACCCCGCTTTCATGTCAGTTGGGGAACTGGAACAGGCGTTATAAAACCTTTTGTTGACAAAGCTTACGAGGCTAAAGAAAAAGGTCTTTTACAGATGAAATTCAGGCATAGAGTGACAGAACTGATCACAGAAAACAGTAAAATTAAAGGGCTTAAAGGTGATATTCTTGAAAATGATGACAAAGAAAGAGGTGCTGAAACCAACAGAAATGTGATCGCTCCATTTGAATACCGTGCTCCTCATGTCATTGTGGCATCCGGAGGAATAGGCGCCAACCATGAGCTCGTAAGGAAAAACTGGCCTGAAAGATTAGGAAAAGCCCCTGAAAATATGGTTTGTGGTGTCCCTGCTTATGTGGATGGTAAAATGATCGGGATTACAGAAAATTCCGGAGCGCACATTATCAATCCCGACAGAATGTGGCATTATACGGAAGGCATACAGAACTGGAACCCGATATGGCCTAAACACGGCATCAGAATATTGCCAGGCCCATCTTCATTATGGTTTGATGCTAAAGGAAACCGTCTTCCCGCTCCTTTCCTGCCCGGCTTTGATACTTTGGGAACACTGAAACATATACAGGATACGGGATTTTCCTATTCCTGGTTTATCCTGACGCAAAAGATCATTAAGAAAGAATTTGCTCTCTCCGGATCAGAACAGAATCCGGATATTACGAATAAAGATTACGGACTTTTTCTAAAAAGAATATTTGGAAAAAAAGCACCGGGTCCTGTGGAAGCTTTTAAGGAACACGGAAAAGATTTTATTGTTTCCAATGACCTGAAAGATCTGGTAGAAAGGATGAACGAGCTGTCCGGCGAGCATCTTTTAAGCTATGATAAAATTAAAGAACAGATCGAAGCCAGAGACCGTGAACTGGACAATAAGTACTCAAAAGACACCCAGGTTAATTACATCAGGAATACAAGAAATTATTTAGGGGATAAATTAGGCCGTGTAGCCGCCCTGCATAAAATATTAGCCCCTGAAAACGGTCCTTTGATCGCTGTCCGTCTCAATATTCTTACCCGGAAAACTCTGGGAGGAATTAAGACTAATCTCAACGGACAGGTTTTAAGAGAAGACGACAGTATCATTGAAGGTCTGTATGCAGCGGGAGAAGCCGCAGGCTTCGGTGGTGGCGGAATGCATGGCTACAGAGCACTGGAAGGAACATTTCTGGGCGGATGTATCTTTTCGGGAATGACAGCTGGGAAATATATCGCAGGACTTTAGAGAATTACTATTAAATGTCAATAGTGAATTTTGCTTTGCAAGTGAATGATAGATTTAAGAAACAAGAGCCAAGAAACAAGATTTTAAATACCCATACAATGAGCAGATATTTTGATCATAAAGTCGTTTGGATTACAGGCGCTTCATCAGGAATTGGAGAAGCATTGGTAAATGAACTGGCTGCCAAAAGCAGTGCGAAATTGATTCTTTCCTCAAGAAATAAAGAACAACTGTATGCCGTTGCGAAAAAAGCAGGATTGGACACATCCCGTTTTGCGGTACTGCCATTGGATCTGGAAGAATATAAGAAGATGCCGAATATCGCAGCCGAAGCGATGGAAAAATTTGGAAAAATTGATATTCTGATCAACAATGCAGGGCTTTCACAGCGATCACTCGCTATGGAAACAGATATTGAAGTAGACAAACGGCTGATGGATGTTGATTTTTTAGGAACTGTAGCGCTTACCAAAGCCGTTCTTCCTTATATGATTAGAGATGATGGTGGCCAGATTGCTGTGGTAACAAGCCTGATGGGAGTTTTCGGAGCTCCGATGAGAAGCAGTTATGCCGCTGCAAAACATGCCCTTCACGGTTTTTTTGATGCGTTGCGTGCAGAATTATATACCAAAAAAATTCTGGTGACTTTGATCTGTCCGGGTTTTATACAGACCAATATTTCCATTAATGCAGTCACTGGTGACGGCTCACTGCAGGGAACAATGGACGATGCTACAGAAAAAGGTATGCCTGCTCATATTTTTGCCGGAAAGATGCTTTCTGCAATAGAAAAAAAGAAAAACCAGGCGGCTATTGGCGGTCAGGAAGTGATGGGAACTTACCTGAAGAGATTTTTTCCAGTGCTGCTGGCGAGAATTGTGCGTAAAGCGAAAGTGGTTTGATTTGTCAATGTCAGGAAGTTAGAAGCTGGAAGAGGAAAGTTATTGAAATCTAAAACATCGCTACAGTGCAGTTTTATTAACTACCATTAAAATTGCCGCGAAAAATATGTCCTTGTCAAGGTTTGAAACCGTGACAAGGACAAAACTTACATCCTCTTTCTTCCCTCTTCCAGCTTAAAAATTCCTTATTTCAACTTATTCTCAGATTCAAATTGCCTCTTTAGGGTAAAAAGTTTTTCATCTGCTTTGAAAACTTTCTGATAGAGTTGTTGTTTTTCGCGACCCAGCTCAAGCATCTTGTCCTGTGCAGCACGGATTACTTTTTCATCCTTGCTGTAGCGCATCAGCTTTTCCTGTTCGATTTCCTTTCTTGAAAACATAAAAAGTTCTTTCAGCACAACATAATAACCGATCGCTGCCTGCTGCACTTCTTTTCCTTTCTGAATACCGTCAGTATCTACTTTTTCAATGTCTTTAATGATGTTATTGAATTCAGCTTCCTCTTTGTCAATGATATAAAGGGCTTTTGTGTAATCATGAGCGATCAGATAGTCCAGTTTCGCAGATTCAAATCCTTTTTCACCGATCAGCATGCTTGATGTTTGGGATTCTTTTTTAGCAAGAACCCCCTGAAGATCTTCAGCTTTTTTATCGTTGCAGGAATGAAAAAGCACCATTACAGAAATAATCAGTAAGACTTTGAAAGACATTTTCCGGATCATAAGCATTAGTTTAACAGATAATTAAATGTATAAAAAATAATCTAACGCTAACGGTTGGGAACCTGAGCTTTTTCGTAGATCAATCCTTCAGATTTCAGTTCATTCCAGAAGTCTGCCGGAATATTGGCATGAAGAGCATTCACATTGTCTTTAACCTGTTCTGTTGTACTTGCTCCGGGTATTATAGAAGCAAATTCATCAGAAGCCAGTACAAAATGCAGAGCGGCATGAATAATATCTGTGTTGTATTTGTGCGCAATATCTGCTATTCTGGCCCGTTTTTCAGCCATTCCCTTCGGAATTACATCTTTGTAGTTGTATCTTTCTCTTCCTGCGATATATCCTGAGTTGTATCCGGCTCCGGAAACCAGTTTGACGCCTGCTTTTTTTACAGCCGGAAGAAGTCTGTCAACCGCATCTTCATGTTCCAGGATTGAATACTGGGTAGCAGAAAGACAGATATCAGGATCCGCCGATTCAATACAGTCTAAAATGGGTTCAATTTTATTCACTCCCATTCCCCAGGCTTTAATAATTCCCTGATCACGAAGCTCGGAAAGCACTTTGAAAGCACCTTCTCTTGCCTGTTTCAGAAAATAAGGATAACGGTCTCCTACCTGATCTTCAGAAAGATCATGAATGTACACCATATCGATATAATTCAGTCCTGTCCTCTGCAAACTATCTGCAATGGATCTTTTGATGGCATCCGCGGTATAATCATGTTTAAAATCATAATTCAAAGGTTTTTTCCACATAGTAGGCGGAACTTCAGACTCCGGAACCTCATGGAAAAGCCGTCCTACTTTGGTTGAAAATAGAAAATCATCCCTGTTCTGATCTTTCAGAAAATCACCGAATCTCCTTTCACTTTTTGTAAGTCCGTACCACGGAGAAGTATCATAATAACGGATCCCCAGATCCCATGCGGCCTGTAGAATCTGATGCGACTTTTCATCACTTACATTTTCGAAGGCAGTTCCTATAGCAACTCCGCCTATTCCTAATCTGTGCTTTTCTGTTAAAACATCTGTTTTCATATGACTGTATTTAAGTGTTGGTCATAAACAGGATGCAAACATCGTGCAGGGCTTAGCTACGACAGCAAAAACGGATAAGAATCATCCTTTAAACAAATAGGATTAATCTATTATATTACAATAACTTGAACCTATTTATCGAATCTATAAATTGAAGGGTTAATATTCAATGATACTTTGATAATTACTGTTCAACAATTGTCAAAACATTATACCCACCTGTATTCAGAAGAGGACGTTTGTCCGGATCCCAGGATACATTGATCCACACAAAAGGTCTTAGTTTATCCCCTGCATTAAGATATAAACTTGCCGTACTTGCCGATCCTACAATCACTGCATTGGGCGCATTTCCCGTGTCCTGTGGGTAACCGTTGTTGGTTTTAATTCTCTGTATCACTGCATTGGAAGAATTTCTTACTTCCCAGATCGCTTCAGTTTGGTTTTGTCCGAAACTGGTATTCACCTGGCTTGGTGCAAGCGCAAAAGTAAAAGTCACAAAATAAACTCCAGCCCTTGGAGCAATAAATTCTCCTGTAGAAGGGTTAAAATTCGTTCTTGGCTGCCCGGAATCCGAATCCAGTTTTTCGGTCCATGACGTAAGATAAGCAGAAGATCTTCCGGGAATTCCGTCTGTATAATCTCCCATCGGCCAAAGCCCGGTTTCAAAAACAGTGGAATTATTATTTGTTTTTTCTGCCATCACTACAATTCTCGGCTTTCCATAAGGCAGAATAGGAACCCAGACTGTTCCGTCCGAATATTCGATGTATCCCTGCACCCCGATGGCAGGATTCGGATTGTAACGTACAGCTCCCGCGCCGGCTTCAGCAGCGGTTTGGTTGGTCATTCCTATCGCCATAGAACCATTAATTCCGTTTCTAAGATCAATAGCCATTTTGGGAGCAGCTACTCCCACACCAATTTTTCCGGTTTTGTCAATAACAACTTTTTCAGTTGCATTGATCTCAACGGCATTGGTAGAACCGGGATTGTTAACACCAATACCAATCTGTGCTGATGCAGTGCTGGAAAGGACTCCAAGACCTATGAACAGCATCATTCTTTTATTTAATTTCATCATCCTTTGTTTATAGTTCGTAAATGCTGATACTGTTATTGGTACCACTGTTGGCTGTGTTTATACTTCTGTTCCCTCCGAAATTGTGGAACACTTTAAACTGAATCGTGTTGCCTGCAGACAGATTAAAAATAGCGGTACAGTTGCCTCCTACAATATTGTTCACCGTAGAAACATCCCAGGCCGGATATGAGTTGACACTTCTGTACGTCTGGATATTATTCGTCGCGGTGTTGCTTTCAATAATGGTCTCTATCCTGGAGTTCTGTGCAATATTGGCATCCGACAGTGTAATGTTAAAAGAAACGATGTAAAATCCATTTCTTGGTGCTGTAAAAGTTCCTGAGCTCGCAGTAAAATTAGACTGAGCATCGGTAAGTACGGACCATCCATCAACCTGTGTTGTTGCATTATTGGTCAAACTAAGAGCGATGCTTTTATTGGCCAGCACCAATGCTTTTGGAGGTAAGGTCATAGGAAGGTTATGCCACGCAACACCATCGGAATACTGAATAATATTTCCTGCGTTGTACCTGATCGCTCCACCACCGGCAGCTGCAGCGGTCTGTGTACTCGTCCCCAATCCGATAATTCCTTTCTGATCAGCAGAACGGACATCTACTTTTGTTATTGGGTTTAAGAGTCCTACTCCCAATTTTCCGTCAGAAGTGACTACGACATCATTTAATATCTGAGGTGTGGCAGGTGGTACAATGGTGTTGTCTTTCGCTGCATCTACGTGAAAGGTTTGCATAGGATCTTTCGTGAATACCCCGGTTTGCGCCTGCATAAAGAAGGGAAGGAAAAAGATCAGTCCTTTATAGAAAGTCTTCATTTTCATTTTTGTGTTTTTTAATGTTCGATAATAGTCAGATTGTTGAAACCTGCATCCGGATTGGACCAGTCTGCATTCACCCTTAAAGCTCTTGCAGCAGATCCTGTAATATTCTGGTTAAGTTGCGGGCGTACCGTCTGATTGGCATTTAAGCTCACCGTAATCGCCGCAGAACCACCCACCTGAGCATCTTCATTGGCGCGGGCAAATGTCTTGTAGGAACGGGCCAGAATAGCACCTGTAGTGGGGCTGTAAAACTGACTGGTAACTTCAGAAGAATTAGCCACCGAACCGGAAACAAAATTATACGTCATCAGAAAAGTATACACTCCGGCTCTTGGGGCGGTGAAGATTCCTGTGGAAGGATCAAAGCTGTTGGACAGATCTCTCACTTCGTCCCATCCGGTAATATTCACATCCGAATTGTAAGCTACTGAGAACGGACTTGTCATTCTTGCCACGACTACCGCTTTGGTAGGCAGGATCAATGTTGTTTCCCAAACATTTCCATCCGATACCTGAATTTTGGCCTGAGTCGGTTCATATCTTACGGCTCCTGCGCCGGCAGCATTGGCTGTCATCGTTGTGGAACCCAGCCCTACAGCATTCTGCAGACCTGCAGATCTCATATCAAGTTTTACAATGGGATTGGAGACACCAGCTCCTATGAAGCCTGTGTTGGTAATGATAAGGTCGTTGCTGATCTGTGCGGGAGTTGCCGAAGCTGCATTATCTTTTGCACCGTCTATATGCAGATTGCCCAGCGGGTAACTGGTGTTGATTCCTATCTGTGCACTTACAAAGCACGAAATCACCAGAGCTAGGGATAGCAGGTTTTTTTTCATTGTGTTGTGTTTTTTTATTTGTCCTTATTGTATGGAATTTACTGGTTTTTAATTGATTGATTAACTGTTGAATTCCAAACCACAAAGTAAAGTAATCTTTTTGAAATTATTTTTAAAATTGGAAATTAAAATTATATCATGAATACAAAATTTGATAAATTATTTCAGAACCGGAAATATCCGGTGTGATATATTCAGAAAAAATCACATTAACTAAAAGAAGTAATCTATTATTTTAAAGGATTTTATACAAACTTCTTCTTCCATTTTGCAATGGTATTTCTGCTCAGTTTAAAATGTTGAGCCAGCTGAGAATTGTTCCAGTTTTGCTTTTTCTGATAATCCAGTATTTCAAGAATCGACTGCTGATCGAAAGAACGATGCTTCTGATTAAAATTAAACGTGCTCTTATCTTCTCTGTCGTCAAGAATACTGTTACATTGGATGACATCGAGTACGGAGAAATTCTTTTTGGAAAGTATGATTTTAAAATCCTCTTTTTTCTCAGGATATTTTTCGTTGACGAGATCTGTATAAATTCTTTTGTAATCGGGGATGTTTTTCATCGTGTGCTATGTTTTTATTTTTCTATCAGGTTGTATTTATGAAGCCATTTGTAGAGGGTGCTTTTGGGAATTTTATATTCAGTCATCACTTTCGATTTGGTCATCTCTCCTTTTCTGATCTTGTCCAGTATAAATTCAATAATTTCCTTGTTATATAAGCTTTTCCGGAAAACAGGAAGTGAATCCGGTAATTTCCTTTTTTGTACATAATCCATGGAAGATTGGGGAGAATAAAGAATCAGATGTTGGGAATAAAGCCTGAAAAAGTCATATTCCAGCAGTTTGGCCCATCGCAGAAGCAATTCCGTATCCAGGGATGAAGACTGGTACATGTTAAGGACTTCATTTTCGGATGTGTTTAAAAATTTACAGATGCGGCTCATTTCTATGCCGTTTTCAGCAACTCTGTCTTTGATCATTGATCCAATATTAAGATTTTTCAGATCCATATTTTTTTACTATTTGTGTTTAAATATTTGAGGATTAAATTTTTATTCTTTGACTTGAATAAAATGAAGACTGCATAAAGGAAAAGCAATAGGACAAAATCCCTAATTGAGGAGATTAGAAATCCTGACCGTATTATTGCTTTTCATACTTGTGTTTTAGAATTTCCAGCCTGATTTTGTATCTGATATAGTACAGCATGTAAGATCCTGGTACAAGATTATATGTTTATCTGGAGATATAAAAGAAGATCCTGTAGTAAATTCTGAATAACTCACCATCATTCAGCAAGCTTTTCAAAAGATGTAATCTCACCATTTAAAAAAGATTTTCTGAATCTGGAAGGAATATTTCTGAAATAAGTGGACTTTTCAGGCAGTTTCCAACAAGTAAGTTTTATAACCTGAAATTTGAATTTAAACAATTTACAATCAATGTATTAAAAATTTTAATCAATACTATTAATTCTGAAAACATTACACTTATATTAGGTTTAAATTATTAATATTGTACTTAATTTGCTCTTTCAAAAAGCACACAATGAAAACCACCGTTTTACTTCTCTTCTGTTTGGTCTTTGGGCTCTATCAGGCTCAGTTCAATTCTGAATTTCCTACAAACGCTCAAGTTGACATAGAAATTACCCGGGCTGAAGAACTGGCTAAAAACAATCCCATCCAATCCATAAAACTGGCGAACGAGATCTACCGTATTTCCAAAAAAACAGATTATAGAAAAGGAATGCTGGAAAGCATCACCATCCTTATGGCCAGGTATTTTGATGCCGGAAATCACAAAAAAGTAATCGACCTGAGCACAGAAGCAGAAAAACAAGCCCTTGAAGCAAAAGATGATGCAAAACTGGCTAATATTTACCGTTTAAGAGCCAATTCCTATACAGAATTAGGCTTTAATAATGAAAGTATCGTAGAATTCAGAAAAGCTTTAACAATTGCTGAACAAATAACGTCTGCTGATAAAAAGAATTATTTGAAATCTTTAATCTACACGGGCATTGGATCGCATTCGGCTCATGTGAATGCACCGTTGGATTCGGTGATCTATTATCAGAAAAAAGCTTTGGAAAGTGCTGTTCATATGGGAAACACTAAAGATTTTATGGACAGAAAATACCACCTCCTCGCCCTGTGTCATATGAATTTGGGGATGACCAGCGTAGCTTCCAACCGGATAAAAGATGCAGAAAATTATTTTGGAAAAGCTTTGGAAATTGCTCAGAATAAAACATATCCCGTCTCTAAAAACCTCGAAGTCACCATCCTGAACGAATATGCCTGGTTATATCATGATCAGAAAAAATACAGTCAGGCCGTTTATTACGCAGAAAAGGCCGAGCAACTAGAGAAAGCCATAAAGATTCCTTATATCCGAAGAGATATTTATGAGGTTTATTTCAAATCCTATGTGGAACTGGGAAATAAAGATGCTTCAAAAAAATACATGAACCTGTACACCAAGCTTAATGACAGCCTCGTCAATGAAGAAAAAAAGACGATCAATACCCCTGTAAAAAAGATATTGGATGAACAGGGAAAAACGCATTCCGGGGATATTCAGAAAATTTTGATGCTCAGCCTTGGGTGTATCGTGATTCTGTTTACCGGTGGACTGCTTTTATGGAAGAGAAATCAGAAAAAACTGCATGACAGCTACGCTGCCGTTATTCAAAACCTGAAAAATGCCCATGAACAAGCTCCTGCAGAAACCATACAGCAGGAAATATCTTCAGAGAAAAGCATTAATATCACCGATGAAACCGTGAAAATGATTCTGACTAAGCTTGAAAAATTTGAAAAATCTCAAAAGTTCATCAAGAAAGACCTGAGTCTCACTTCGCTGGCCAATGATCTGAATACCAACACAAGATATCTTTCTGAAATCATTAAACTGTATAAAGAAAACAATTACAACAACTACATCAATGGTCTCCGGATCGGTTATATCACCAATAAACTTTATGAAAACCCAATTTACAGGGAATACAAAATCAGTTATCTGGCGGAAGCCTGCGGGTTTTCATCAAGGGAAGTTTTTGCGGTGATCTTTAAAAAGGAAACCGGAGTAAGTCCCTCCTACTTCATCAACAACCTGAGAAAAGACAGTCTGGAACCGGTATCTTAATGTCTTGTGATTTTGACTAATTCAAAACCTGTTAAAAATTAAGAAGAAAAAATTAAAATCAAGCAATAAACTGTTTATTAGTTGCTTAAGTAGATACATTGTTGTTTCAGGCCTGTTTTAGCCAAAATTTTTATAAAGATATTTCATAAATTTACAGAACCATTACGGTTTTAAAATTGGTTCCCAGGTGAAAATTCACAATAAAAAAAAGTATTTAAGCTTTCTAAAATTTAAACGAGACTTTCAGGAGTACGGACTTGAAAAGGCGCGCAGCTACGAGCTGATCCTGCATTGGCTGAATAACAGACTCAGCAGAAATCAGTTTCTGGTGCTTTCCGGAATCCTTGTGGGCTGTACTGCCGGTTTGGCCGGAGTGATTCTGAAAACACTTGTTCACACCATTCACAATTTTATTACCCATATTCATTTTGAGTATCAGATTCTGTTTTATATTGTTTTTCCTTTTTTAGGAATTGTACTGACTACAGCGATCGTGATTACTATTTTTAAAGGTCAGGACAGAAAAGGAATTGGTGCTATTTTGTATGAAATTGCCCAAAATTCAAGCATCGTGGCTTCTGTAAAAATGTATTCGCAGGTCATTCAGAGTGCAGTGACGGTTGGTCTCGGAGGTTCTGCCGGATTGGAAAGCCCTATTGCAGTTACCGGTGCGGCTATCGGTTCCAATTATGCACAAACCTACAGACTCAGTTATAAGGAACGTACACTTTTATTGGCTGCAGGCGCTACGGCGGGAATTGCTTCAGCATTCAATGCTCCTATTGCAGGAATTATGTTTGCCTTTGAAATTCTTCTTACGGGCGTGGTTTTTACAGACTTTATTCCTTTGGTGGTAGCAGCGGTCTGCGGAAGTCTTTTGTCAAGGGTTCTTCTTCAGGAAGATATCCTTTTCAGATTTTATGCAAGAGAAGCCTTTAATTATAAAAATGTTCCTTACTATCTTATTCTGGGCATTGTAACCGGATTGTATGCACGTTATTTTGTGGTGATTTCCCAAAAAGTCGAGCATTTTATCAAAGGGTTGAAACTTTCCAGAATGCGTAAGGCGATGTTCGGAGGTTTGGTGCTGTCGTTGTTGTGTGTTCTTTTTCCGCCATTATTCGGGGAAGGATATGAAACGGTAAAAGAATTTACCAACGGAAGTACCCATTCTATTATCAGAAACAGCTTCTTCAGATATTTTGAGATCGGCGACTGGACTATTATTATATTTTTGGTGCTGGTATGTCTTTTAAAAGCTTTTGCAACATCATTTACAATATTCAGCGGAGGGAATGGCGGTAATTTTGCACCATCTCTTTTTGCAGGAGGTACCGTTGGGTATTTGTTTGCATTGGTATGTCAGCATATCGGTTTTACAGATGTTCCGGTAACGAATCTTGTGCTGGTAGGAATGGCCGGAGCGATGAGCGGTGTACTGTATGCCCCACTCACAGCCATATTCCTGATTGCCGAATCCAGTTTTGGATATGATCTTTTTATTCCGTTAATGATTGTTTCGATCATATCTTACCTTATCGCCAAATGGTTCTCTCCGATTTCTCCGGAGTTAAAATCTCTGGCCGACCAGGGGAAAATATTCACCAACAAACATGATAAGAACCTTCTTTTTGCTTTAAGAACGGAGGATTTTATCGATAAATATTCAGAAACAATTAATGAAAATGCTTCAGTCAATGATTTATTTGAACTGGTAAAAAACGGGAATAAAAATATTTTCGCTGCAACAGATGAAGCCGGAAAACTGAAAGGAATTCTCACTTTGGATGACATCCGTCCGTATCTTTTTAACAAAGAAATAGACAATCTTCAAATTGTATCTCAGATTATGAAAGCTCCTCCGGCAGTTATTTACCGTGAAAACCAGCCTTTGGAAATTCTCCAGATCTTTGATGATACCGGCGTCTGGAACCTTCCTGTAACCAGTGAAAACAATGATTTTATAGGATTTATTTCAAAATCATCTATCCTGATGAGCTACAGACAGCTTTTGAAAGAGTATTCGGAGTAAGATTAAGGTAAGGTTGGAAAATTGAAAATCAGGACCTAAATTTATATGATCCCGTCTGATATCTGACATCTGATGTCTGATATCTCACATCTAGCCTCTAAAACCTATAATTTAAAAAATAATTAAAACTGGTGTAACCTTTTTACCACTTCATACGTATAATATATAGTAACTCTTTTTTGAGGATAAAAATAGATGAGACAATTAAAAATCACTAAGCAGGTTACCAACAGGGAAACTGCTTCATTAGACAAGTATTTGCAGGAAATTGGTAAAGTGGAACTGATCACTGCGGACGAAGAAGTAGAATTGGCACAAAGAATACGTGCGGGCGACAGAGCAGCACTGGAGAAATTAATCAAAGCCAACCTTCGTTTCGTAGTTTCCGTATCTAAACAATACCAAAATCAAGGTCTTTCTTTACCCGATTTGATCAATGAAGGTAACTTAGGATTGATGAAAGCAGCAAAAAGGTACGATGAAACTAGAGGTTTCAAATTTATCTCTTATGCGGTATGGTGGATTCGCCAGTCAATTTTACAGGCATTAGCTGAGCAGTCAAGAATTGTAAGGCTTCCGTTGAATAAAATCGGCTCCATCAACAAAATTAATAAGGCATACGCTCACCTTGAGCAGGAAAATGAAAGACCACCTTCTCCGGAAGAATTGGCTGAAGTTCTTGACATGAGCGAGGAAGATATTAAAGAATCTATGAAAAACTCCGGAAGACACCTGTCTATGGATGCACCTTTAGTAGAAGGTGAAGATTCTAATCTTTATGATGTATTGCGTTCAGGAGAATCTCCGAGCCCGGACAAAGATTTGATGCTTGAATCTCTTCAGATTGAGATCGAAAGAGCATTGAATACCCTGACTCCAAGAGAGGCTGATCTGGTAAGATTATACTTCGGACTGAACGGGAAACACCCGATGACTTTAGAAGAAATCGGTGAAACTTTCGATCTTACAAGAGAGAGAGTACGTCAGATTAAAGAAAAAGCAATTAAGAGACTAAAACATAATACCAGAAGCAAGATCCTGAAATCTTATCTAGGTAAATAATTTTTAGCGTAAAAACAATGTATGCGGAGTCTGTTTTCAGGCTCCGTTTTTTTATTTTTGTATGTATGAATACAGATATATCTTTTTTCATCGGAGGAATCATTTTAGCTTTTGTCTTAATCAATCTACTGCTCTATTTTTATCACAGACATAGACGGGTTATTTTTTTTAAATACATACATGACAGAGACTATACACTTGTAGAAAATATTGAAACCAATATAGAAAGCTATTCCAAGATGAGCTCTAAACTCACCTACTTTAAGGCAAAGGTTGTTTTCTTAGATGACGAAATCTTTATTATTCATTTCAACGGCCCTATTCTACAGCTAAGCAGCAGTCCGGAAATTTTCCCATCCGTTTTTCCAAGGTTTATAACTTCCCGTAAAGAAATACACAATGATATCCTAAAAATAACAGGTGATACAGCCATAGGAAATTTTAAAATCTCTTTAAATTTTAAAAATAAAAATATTGATTTGCATTCAGTTATATAAGTGATGTAACAATTTTTAGACTATCTTCAACTAATAAGGAACACTAAATCAAAAAAATTATGAAAAAAATACTTTTCGCTTCCGCTTTGGCTTTATCCATGCTTTCCTGTAAAGAAAATAAATCCGGAAATACTCCGGTGGTGGAAAATGCTGTTGATAACGCAGAATCATCCGTTTCAGGTTCTTTGAAAAGTTACCGAAAGGATAATATGATCGATAAAATTTATTTCGAACTGATGAAAAATGATAAAAACCTGAAAGCTTTGGACGACAGGCTGACTCATTTGTTTGAAGAAAACGGAAAAGTACTTGGAATTTATGGAGAAACACTTCATACCTCAGAATCTTTTTATGCTGATGCCTATCTGCAAGCCAGTACTGTTAAGGATTCTCTTCTAAAACAGCAGCTGGAAAAAGAGATCAAAATAAACGCCGACGGTTACAATCAAAAAATAAGCAAAGTAAAAGAACTGATCGCAAAAGTGAATAAAAATGGTGATGACATCAATAATCTGTACACCGCCTTTAAGATCAGAAAAACACTTCCTGAAATTGGAAAATACCAGAATGCACATCCCATGAAAACGGATAGCCTGGAAAACTTTATCAAAAAACAAAATCAACTTCTTGACGAACTGAAAAAAATTGAAATAAAATAATGAACTACACCACAAAATGGCTTAACGATACTACACGAACTGAAGAACTCGTTGATTTTTTTATCGCACACAAAACAGATTCCTATATCTCCCACGGTGAGATTATTTCCGGACGGGCTCTGGATTCAAATCATTGGAACCCTGATCTCAAAAACATACTGACAGCGCAGTTTAATTCTGGTTTTGATGCGGATCATACTTCCAGATTAAGTATTCTTGTAGCTGAAAACGAGAAAGGAAAAATCATCGGAATGCTGGTATTCAATATAATCCATGGTTTTAAAAACTATGTGGTGTTGGAAGATATGCTTTTAGATCAATCTATGAGAGGGCAATCGCTTGGAAGTACACTGCTGAAAAAGGCTGTGGAAGAGTCTAAAAACTGGAACATCAGTTTTATGATGCTGGAAAGCGGTCTTGATAACACCGGAGCACATCATTTTTTCAATAAATACGGGTTTAAAAAAGTCTCTGAGAATTATATTTTAACCTTTCAGCAAGATTAAACTGATCCTCATGAACAGCATTTCAATCATAGGAGCCGGAATCGGCGGACTGACTCTGGGAAATATTCTGAAACAACAACAGCTCGACTTTAACCTTTATGAATCTGCCCCGGAAATAAAACCTGTAGGCGCCGGAATCATGATGGCCGTTAATGCCATGCAGATCTTTGACAAACTAGGTTTAAAAGAAAAAATTGAAAACGCCGGCAATAAGGTCCATGGAATTTCTATAACGGATGAATCTTTAAAACCGATCACCAAAACCAATATAGCTGTACTGGAAAAAAAATACAGTTCCTGTAATGTCGCGATTCACAGAGCAGAGCTCCAGAAAATTTTGGCAGACAATATTGGCTATGAAAAAATTCAACTCAATCATTCTTTACGCAAAATAGAGAAAAAGGAAAATTACATTTTACATTTTGAAAACGGAATCCAGACGGAAAGCGAAATTGTCTTTGGTGCAGACGGCATTAAATCTAACATCCGGAACCAGATTCTGCAAACCGGAAGTATCAGAAACGCAGGCCAAAAATGCTGGCGCGGACTCGTAGAATTAGACTTGCCAGAACAGTTTAACCAGGAAGCCATTGAAATGTGGGGAAAAGGAAAACGTTTCGGGTTTGTAAAAATTTCTGAGAAAAAAGTCTATTGGTATGCTTTGGTCAATGAACGAAAACATAAGCGCTACAACACGCTTTCGGAAAATTTCAGAGGATTTCATCCCCTGATTTTACATATTCTGGATGCCACTTTAAGAGAAAATATGATCCTTAACGACATTACTGACCTGTCTCCTATTCCTTCCTGGCATTCGGATAACCTGTGTCTGATCGGAGATGCTGCTCACGCCACCACTCCCAATATGGGTCAGGGCGCCTGCCAGGCTATTGAAGATGCTTATATCATCGGGAAATTATTGGAAAACAGCCGGGATTTTAACAAGATCTTTGAGGAATTTCAGAAGATCAGGAGAAAAAAAGTAGATTATGTCGTAGAAACAAGCTGGAAAATCGGAAAAATTTCGCAGTGGGAAAAAGGAAATGCATTGCGTAATTTTTTTATGCGGTTAATTCCGGAAAGCACGCATCAAAAGCTGGCTGAAAAGATCATCCGGCTGGAAATGTGATGTATAAGGGATTTTAGTATTACCATGAACTTCAGTTTTAATAATTCGAATTTTATTTTTTAGAATTATACCCTTGTACCTCTGTCAAATGGGTACTTACAGGCATCCAATTTTAAAATAACTAAAAATAAAAACAACCGCAACATTGTTGCTTTTGTTAAAAATAATAAATAAATACATTATTTAAATTAATAATATTCAATTACTTAACCAAGCGGTATGTTTTTTTTCAGCTTTAAAAATGGAGCATTATTTTTCTTATATTTAAGTACAAAAAATGAAAAATGAAAAAAATATTCTATTTACTCATCTTAATGATAGGACTACAGACTACACACGCACAGGAAGTTCCATTACTGGACAGAGAACTATTTTATGGAAATCCTGAAATTTCCGGCGGTCAGCTGAGCCCGGATGGAAAATGGATCTCATTCATGAAGCAATATGAAGGGATCATGAATATCTGGGTAAAAAAGGTGGATGAACCTTTTGATAAAGCACACCCGTTGACTGATAGCAAACGTCCGTTGGCCGGATACTTCTGGTCGGAAAACGGGAAGTACATCTTGTATGTAAAAGACAACAACGGGGACGAGAATATGAATATTTTTGCCGTAGATCCTACCGCAAATGTGAATAAAGGCGTTCCTGAATCAAGAAATCTGACACCACTTAAAGAAGTCACCGCTCAGATTCAAATGGTGAGCAGAAAAGATCCTGACCTGATGATCGTTGGACTGAATAACCGTGACAAAGCATGGCATGACCTGTATTCATTGAAAATTTCTACCGGTGAACTGAAAAAGATATATGAAAACAAGGACCGCATCACAGGGTATGACTTTGATTGGGATGAAAAGCTTAGAGTCTTGTCTAAAACAGACGAAAAAGGAACCACTCAGTTCCTGTACAAAGAAGGCGATAAGCTGACCCCAATTTATGAAACACTGGTAACGGAAGGTGCCTATATCGCCAGCTGGAATGAAGATAATTCAAAATTCTACTTAGTAACCGATAAAGGTGACCTGGATAAATCCACATTGTTTCTAATGGATCCTAAAACCAAACAAACAACGAAAATAGAAAGTGATCCGAAAGGGAAAGTGGATTTCGGAGGACTATCTATGGACAGGAATACAAGAAAAATGATTTCAACTTCGTATACCGGAGATAAGACTGAAAAATACTGGAAAGACAAAACATGGGAGTCTAACTATAAATTCCTGCAAAGTAAATTCCCTGGAAGAGAAGTTGATTTCTCAAGCTCAACAAAAGATTATTCTAAATTTTTAATCACCGTTTGGGGTGATAAATATGCATCTGAAGCTTATTTTTTCGATGCCAAAACCAAAGAGCTGGTATTTCAATATACACCAAGACCCCAATTAAAAAAAGTGGAAAAGTACCTGGCTTCTATGACTCCTGTTACTTATAAAAGCAGCGATGGACTGGAAATACCAGGATACCTTACCATCCCTACAGGATCTACAGGAAAAAACCTGCCAGTAGTGATTTTGGTACATGGAGGGCCAAAAGGACCAAGAGATGGCTGGGGATATAACTCAACCGTCCAATTTTTAGCCAACAGAGGTTATGCCGTACTGCAACCCAACTTCAGAGCAAGCGGAGGTTATGGTAAAAAATTTCAAAACGGTGGAGATTTACAATGGGGGAAACTTATGCAAGATGACATTACCTGGGGTGTAAAATACCTTATCGACAATGGAATCGCTGACAAAAATAAAGTAGTCATTATGGGTGGAAGCTACGGGGGTTATGCAACACTGGCCGGTTTGGCTTTCACGCCTGATCTTTATGCCGGAGGAGTAGACATCGTGGGGCCAAGTAATATTTTCACACTCATGGAATCTATTCCTGCTTATTGGGAAGCTGCCCGTGCCTCTTTATACGGAATGGTAGGTGATCCAAGAACAGAAGAAGGTAAGAAACGGATTAAGGAAGCAAGTCCACTGTTTAGCGTAGATAAAATTGTAAAACCTTTATTAATTATTCAGGGAGCCAATGATCCAAGAGTAAAACAGGCTGAGGCTGACCAAATTGTGATCGCTCTTCGTGAAAAAGGAAAAAAAGTAAATTATATCCTGGCAGATGATGAAGGACACGGATTCAGAAAACCGGTTAATAATATGGCAATGTATGCAGAAACGGAAAAGTTCCTTTCAGAAGTAATCGGAGGAAGATATCAGAAAGAGATGCCTGAAGCGGTAGCCAAACGTTTAAAGGAAATGACGGTTGATATCAAAAATGTAACCTACAAACCCGCTGAAAAATCAAAAGAAGCCGCACCGAAAGCGTCGAAATAAAATAGAGATTACTGATTATTCAGTGGCTCAACAAAGAAAGCCGGTTCATGATTAAAATGAGCCGGCTTTTTGTTTTTTTAAACACAAATGACACGAATGGGTTCACAAATAACACGATCCAATAACCTGAATTCTGGGTGAGAAAATTTAAATTATAGGAAGCAGAAAGAATAACGACGGGTGTCGGTAATTTCATTCTTGATCCTTGTGATAAGTTTGTTATTAGGATAACGCTCTTAAAAAAGTTAAAATATCTTTGGAATATTAATCATTGGAAAAAGCAATAGGAAAAAGATAGAAACCTTGTTGGTACT
>NZ_FOVD01000011.1 GCF_900115055.1 Chryseobacterium oleae
TACGTTGTTCAGGTGTTTTTTGCATGGTATGTGGTCTTTGATAATCCCAATCAAAGTTACCATATTTTCTGAGCCAATTCAAAACAGTTGCATGGATTGTATCCCATATTTTTGGCGGCAATGACTGATGGTGGACTCTCCCGATTCGACTTCTTTTACAATTTGAAGCTTTAAACTTAAACTGTAATCTTTCTGAGTGCGCTTTATATAAAGCGATTTTAATTGTTTTTCCATAACGATTCTTTTTTTTGTATCGCTATTTCAGGACTAGACAAATAATTTATAAAAAAAGAGAAGCAAATTTTGCTTCTCTTTTTTTATGTTGAGCAGTTATCGGTGGATACTTTCTGATTAATCATATTTTAGTCTGAAGGATTGTCTGTGATGTTTTGTAGGGCCGTATTTTATAAGGGCTTGCTGATGTGCTTTAGTCGCATACCCGAAGTTGGTATTCCAGCTATATTCCGGATGCTCTTCGTGGAGTTCGATCATTAGCTTATCTCGATAATTTTTGGCAAGAATGGAAGCTGCTGCAATAGAGAGAACTTTTGAGTCGCCTTTTATGATGCATTGGTGAGGAATAAAATTATAGGGATGAAATTTATTTCCATCTACTAAAATCAGTTCGGGTCTTATGGTCAATTGATCCAGGGCACGATGCATAGCATGTATGCTTGCATTAAGAATATTGTGTTCGTCTATAAATTCCGGAGGCAGCTCAGCAATGGCGTAGTGTTTTACATTGTCCTTAATATAGCTATCCAGTTCCATCCTCGTTTTGAATGTTAACTTCTTTGAGTCGTTGACAAGATTTTGCTGGAAACTCTCATCCAGAATAACTGCTGCGGCCACTACAGGTCCGCTAAGGCATCCTCTGCCCACTTCGTCACATCCTGCCTCAATATAAAGGTCTGTCCACTTTTGCAATAAATCCATATAATTATTTATGTCCTGTCATTAATGACTTGTAAAAGTAGTAAAAATTGCATTTTGCGGTAATGTGTGTTTTTTTTATTTATCCTTGTGTTTTTGTGAATATATTGCTTCCATTTGACGCAATGGCTGTATTGTTTTTAATTGCGTTGTTTTGAATGTTTTTAAATAATATGGGTTTTTTGTTGATATATATTTAAGTATTGTGTTTCTTGATGTTATGTTGTTTGTTAAATTAAATATTTTTAACGAAATATTTGGTGATTTTAAGAAAGTTTCACATATTTGCAATCATAAAAAAAAAATAATCAATTTAAATATGAAGAAATTAACAACAAGTGTTTTGTTTGTAGTATTATCTTCGTCTTTTCTAGTTGCAAATGCACAACAAAGAAAAGATAGTGATACAATTAAAACTCAGAATATTGGAGAGATCGTTGTTACAGGAGCATTGGGGATCAAAAAGAAAGCCGATGCGATTACCAATGCTCAACAAGTAGTAGGAGCCAAAGAACTGAACCAAGCGTCTTCACCAAGTGCTGTGCAGGCGTTAACAGGTAAAGTTTCCGGTCTACAGATTATACAGACTGATAACAGTGTAAGTGCTAGTAGCAGAATCGTAATCAGAGGAAATAAATCTATTTCCGGTGATAACCAGGCATTGGTTGTTATTGATAACGTGATTTCTACAGCTGCTGTTTTATCACAATTAGCGCCTGAAGTAATAGAAAGCGTGAACGTTATCAAAGGTTCACAGGGTGCTGCTTTGTATGGTCAACAGGGGGTTAACGGTGTAATTATTGTAACAACAAAAAGAGGAAGTAAATCTGAAAAAATACAATTTACACTTTCATCTTCTATTGAAATGTCACAAGCATTTATGTTTCCAAAAGTACAGACGAGATACGGTAAAGGATATCCGGATTCTCAGGTATTTAATGGAGGTGATGTAGATTATAATGGTACAACATATGTTCCATGGGAGAATACATCTTGGGGACCTGCTTATGATGCACCAGGCATCGGAGGGCAAATGGTACCTTCAGGTCTTCCTCAGGCGGACGGATCTTTTGTCATGGAAAAATATGCGCCGGTAAAGAATCATTTTTCTAAATTCTTTAAAAATGGTGTGATTATGCAGAACGGATTAACAGTTACTGCAGGTGGTTCAGATTCATATGCAACTTTATCAATCAACAGATTAGAAAATAACTTTGTTGTAGAAGGAGATCAGCTAAAACAAAACAGTTTCTTACTAAAGGCTGGAAAGAAATTAGATAAATTAAGAATCGACGGAACCCTTAACTATATCAGCAGAATCACTAATCAGACTAGTGCAGGATTGTATAGTGATATACTTCAGATGCCTACAATGAATGATATCAGAAAGTATAGAAATACAGGAGTAGACGGATTCTTATCTGCTTATACAACGAATCCATATTATCAGATAGAGAACAACAGAATTGATACCAACAGGGATTATCTTTCTGGTATTTTAGCTTTACAGTATGATTTCAATAAGCACATCAACTTAAGCTATACCGGTAATCTTAGTATCACGAATTCAAGACAGGACAGTCACAATAATGGTTTTGTTTCTACAAGAGTATATGAAAATTCGGGAACAATTTTAGATGGTGGAACATTACAAGATTATAACGCGAATTCTAACTTCGATTCTTACTATATGAACCGAACAATCAGCACCAGAAACTATTATGGTGATTTGATGTTGAACTTTAATTATGATCTTACCAATGATCTTAATTTGAAATTAAACATTGGTAATAACATCCAGGATAATTATCAGACTGCTCGTGCAATGGGGGGAACTGGTCTTAACTATGCAGGATGGTATGACATCAGAAACGTAAATAATCCAATTTTACCAGGTGACTCTGTAGGTGGAAACGCTGTAGACGGACTTGGTTTTGATAATGGAACTTACAGATCAAGAATCATTGCTGCATTTGCGAACTTAGATTTAGCATTTAAGGATTATTTATTCTTAAACTCTACATTCAGACTTGAAGAAAGTTCTGTATTGTCTACTAACTTTAATGGGCAAAACCACAATAAAACTTATCCGTACTATTCATTCGGGGTTTCATTCATTCCTACAAAAGCTTTTGAAGGATTGAAAGGAGGTGTATTAAGTTATATGAAAATTGCACCAAGTTACACAAGAGTAGGTAATACTTCTGCGGTTCCTGTTTATGCTACTACCAACGTAGGTATTGCACCATCAGGATATCCTTTCCCTAACTTACCTGGGTACGGTATTAACACTGCTCAGACTTTTAGAAGTGTTCAGCCGGAGTTTATGACGACTACTGACTTAAATGTACAGTTAGGATTCCTTAACGATAGAATTACATTAGAAGGGTCAATTTATCAAACTGATACGGATAACCTAATTACCAATGTAGGTGCTTCAAATGCTTCAGGTCTTGCTTCTTTAAGATCTAACTTTGGTAAAGCAAGAATGAAAGGGGTAGAAATTGATTTAGGGGTAACTCCGATCAAGACACAGGATTTTACATGGAATTTCAGAGCATCATATGCTCAATCAAGAACTAAAGTTGTTGATTTACCAGGTGGTGTAGATGAGGTTGCTCTTTTTGTACCTTCTGCTACTGTAGGTATCGGTGTTTTTGCTGTGAAGGGTTCAGATTTACAGACGCTTAAAGCAACGACATTTAAGAGAGATGATCAGGGAAGAATTATAGTAGGTGCAGATGGTGTTCCATTGCAGAATACTACGATGACCAGTATGGGTAGAATAACTCCTGATTATACTTTAACATTCAATACATCATTCAAGTATAAGAGCTTCACATTATCTGGAACTATGGACTTCAGAAAAGGAGGTAAGTTTGCATCTATGGCAAAAAGTACTTTAACATTCTCAGGTCTTACAGATGATACCAACTTTGATAGAGAAAACGGTTATGTAGTACCGAATTCAGTACAATTGGTGAATGGAGCTTATGTTGCGAATACAACTCCGGTTAATGGAGCTGCAAATTATTCTGCTGCTGCTGCTTATTGGTCATCTACTTCTTTACAGCGTTTAGGAGAGCCAATGGTATTGGATGCTACAGCATTTAAAGTAAGAGAGATTTCATTAACATATGATATCCCTAAATCAGTGTTGTCTAGTACTTTTGTTAATAGCTTTACTGTTGGATTATATGCTAGAAATCCATTCTTTATCTACGCTAAAGAAAACAGAAACTATTCAGATCCAGAAACATCTGGTTCAAGCGGAAATGGTGCAGGTATCGCTTACACAGGGCAGTATCCTTCTCAAAGATCGTTTGGTATTAATTTAAAAGCAACGTTTTAAAAGTTTAAGAAAATATGAAAAATTTTAAAATAAAGACAGGGATTTTAACGGTTGGATTACTTTTATCAACCATATCTTGCGAGAGATATCTTGATATTAATGATAATCCTAATCAGCCTGCTATTGAATGGGTGACTCCTAATGAGTTATTGCCGGTTGGTATTACAAAATGTTATTCAGCGCAAGGAAGATCTTTAATGGCATTCAGTAGCGTTGTGATGAATACTCTTGCTGGAAATTCACTTTCTTTTGGAGCTCCTTATATAGATGATTATAAACCTAATGTATCCAATACTTTTTATACAGGTATTTGGGATGGACTTTTCTTAGGGGCTGCCAATTTTGAACAGATTATTAAATATAATGACCCTGAAGGGAAATATGTTCAGTACAAAGCTATTGCTAAGATCATGAAGGCAAATTATATCCAGATCTTAACGGATTTATATGGTGATATGCCTTATTCTGAAGCTTTTCAACAGCAAAATAACCTTACTCCTAAATATGATAAAGGAGAAAATATCTACAAAGCTTCTATCACTGATATAGAAGATGCTATCGCATTAATTGATACTCACGCTGGTGACAAACCAGGAGCTGCAGATATCGTTTTTAAAGGCGAGATGGAGAAATGGAAAGCTTTTGCCAACACTCTTAAATTAAGATATTTGTTAAGAATGTCTAATATTCCAAGTGGAGACTTGGCTACTTTCAGAGATCAGAAGTTAGCTGCTTTATCAGGCGCTACATTTATCAATGAAAATGTAGTGGAAAACCCTGGATATAGTGCAGCAAATGATTCACAACAGAATCCTTTTACAAACTACTTCGTTCTTACAACAGCAATGTCAAGACCTCAGAATTATTCTTATAACGTAGCTTCTGAAAATGTTCAGATTGTTATGAATGGAAACTCTGAAGGTGATGCACGTCCGGTTTATCAGAAATTCACTGGGATTGTTGATGGAAGAAGAGCTAGAATGTTTAACCTGGTAGGAGGTAAAGTTGTAGGTATCAGACAAGGAAACTTGCCTGGTGAAGCAGGGGTACCGACAGGAGGAACACTTTCCAGATTTAATTATGGAATCACGATCGGTGGTACTTCTACTCCAACATCTAACCCTGAATTGTTAGCAATGGTTTCTTCAAGAGGCGGATATATCATGTCTGTGGCAGAATCTAAATTCTTACAGGCTGAAGCAGCTTTAAGATACCCGGCTTTGTTCTCTAATGCTCAGGGTAATTTTACAGCAGCTATTACAGCTTCATTTACACTTTTCGGATCTACTGCAAACTTGCCTGCTTACCTAACGGCTATTTCAACCAAAAATGGTTTAGGTTGGGCTGGTACTGACGCAAACAAAATGGAGGCTATTATGACTCAAAAATGGATCGCTTTAACAGGTGTAAACCCTGAGCAGTCTTATTTTGATTATACAAAAACAGGTTACCCTGTAACATTGTCTGCAACTATTGCTTCAAATCCAAAACCAAATAGATTGATTTATCCATTATCTGAATATATCGCTAATGCGGTTAATGTTCCGGCAATTTCTAATACAGATGTATTTAGTAAAAATCAATATACTCCTTTTTGGGCTAGAAACTAAAAAGCATTCTTTAATATATTTTATAAACCGCCTTCGGGCGGTTTTTTTTGTTTTATAGTTTTTTGTAAAGATATTCAGCGAATAAAAAGTATAACATTTATTAATATAGATTATTTTAGATTTATTTTCCTAAAAATGAATGATAATAGATTTATTGTGATTGTTTTTATAAGTTTTTGCCAAGTTAATTATGCTCATGAAAAAAATCAACTCATTACTATTTTTTTTTATTAAAAAACAATTGACAGGCTATTGTTATTGAATATATTTCTGTGTTTTGAATTAATTGATTCACACTTGTTGTTTATTTTTGTATTTCTTTGTGTTATTGATAAAATTTTTCAAAATTTGTTGACAAAATTTATTTGATATGAAGAAAATCAAAGCAAGTATTCTTATTGTGGTATTGACTTCGGCTACAACGGTTGTCAATGCGCAGAAAAAAAGCAAAATTGATACTGCAAATACCAAGGAAATTGAAGTAATTGTTGTGACTGCTTTAGGGATTAAAAGAGATGAAAAATCTCTTTCTTATGCTAATCAAACCGTAAAAGCAAAAGACTTAAACCTGACGCAGAATGTTGATGTTAAAAATTCCATCGTTGGAAAAGTTGCAGGAGTTCAATTGAATGGGCAAGCCGGTTCTAAACTCGGAGAGACTGGGAAGTTAAGACTCAGAGGAGCGGTCAGCCTTTTGAATGATGCGGATCCTATTTATGTTCTGGATGGAGTTATCATAGATCCCAATACCATAGACATGGATATTATAGAATCCATTAATGTACTAAAGGGACCTAATGCAACTTCTTTATATGGAGTACGTGCTCAATATGGCGTGATCATTATGACGACAAAAAAGGGGAGCAAGAGTAGACTTAATGTTGAATTAAACTCTACCGCTACAGTAGATGTAGTTGCCAGAACAATGAAGTATCAGAATCTGTACGGGCAGGGATATGGTGGAGATGCGTCATTCAAGACTTTTGTCTTTAATCCTGGCACCATGCCGGCAGAATGGGCTGTATTTGATGGGAAAAGATATTTGGCGGGAGACAATAACTATGCTGATGAGTCCTGGACCAAGGATTGATGGGAAAGACTATATTCCCTGGTATGCCTGGTGGAAAGACAGTCCGCATTTTGGGAAAACAGCCAAATATGAAGCTCATCCCAATAATGTACGCGATTTTTACGATAAAGCAATGACTTTCAAAAACTCGGTCTCAGTATCCGGGGGATCTGATTTTTTTACTGCACGATTATCCTTTACGAATCTTAACCAAAATGGTATCACACCCAATACTTCCTTAAAGCGAAACTATTTTAATCTTAACGGAAACTACAAGTTTAGTGAGAGGTTTAACATAGATGCTGCTGTTAACTTTTCTGATGGTAGAGTAAATGGAGACTTTGACGATGGGTATTCCAATCAAACATCTGGTTCATTTAATCAGTGGTTTGGTAGGAATTTGGATATGAAAAAATTAAAAGAATTACAAGATCTTTTGACACCGGAGGGATATCACGCCAATTGGAATTGGTGGGGCCAGATGACTACTCAACAAGCGGTTTTACTGCTAAGCCTGCATTCTGGATCAATCCGTACACGTGGATGAAAAAATTTAGAAACTACACAGATCGTAATTCACTTCTGCTATCAGTAGCTCCTTCCTATAAAATAACGGATGATCTTACTGCAAGGGTATCTTTTTCCAGAACACAGAATACGTCGGTCAACCGATATTTTATGCCTAATTCATTATCCAAAAATGGTTCAGGAACAGGATCTTCTACGCCTGGAGGATATTTAAATTTACTTAATGGTTTTGGCGTGAGAGATTCACAATACACCGAAGATCAGTATGAAGGACGTTTGAGCTATCAGAAAAAAATAAGTGATTTTGATATTTTACTTATCGGAGGTGGAAATATAACCAATAGAAACTGGGAAGGAAACTCACAACTGATGGATGTTACGGGTACTACACAGTACCTGCTGACTCCTGATGTATATGATTTTAAAAATACAAATATTCCCATCATTGCAGATCCTTATGATTACAGACAGCAGTACAAATCTTTGTATGCATCTGCATCAGTGGGATATAAGGATACCTACTTTGTTGAGGGTTCTGTAAGAAATGATATTAATTCTGCTTATCTTAATAGTGACAATTCATTTGTGAGTTACTCATTAGGGATGAGTTTACTGTTGCATAATTTATGGGCAAAAAATGATATCCTCACATACCTAAAAGTCAGGGCTGGGATTGCACAGATTCCTGCCGATTTATCTGCAACATCTACCAATCCTGAATTCAGAAACGGAAGACAGGCGCTATCGGTTGGTAATAATCTGTATCAGACAGCATGGTACCCAACCAGAATCATTAGTAAAAGTTTGAAACCGGCTATTAATGAAAACAAAGAAATTGGAGTAGATCTGAAATTCTTAAAAAACAGATTATCATTAGGAGCAACCTACTATGATGAAATTAGAAAAGACGAACCTATCCCTGTTACCCTTCCTTCATCCAGTGGAGCTCTTGATATTTTGATTAACTCTGCAAGCTCTAAAAGGAAAGGGATAGAGCTGGCTCTAAGTGGAGATGTTTTCAAATCTGAAAATGGATTTACGTGGACTACATCAGTTAACTGGGCAAAAAATAGATCGACCATACTTCAGGTGAATGAAAATCTTGAATCTATTCAGTATGGTGATGCCAATGCATTTAGCTATGTTTCGATACTTCAAAAAGAAGGAATGGAATGGGGGCAACTGTATGGAACAGCTATTAAAAGAGATGCTTCAGGGAATGCAGTAATGAATGCTAAGGGTCTTTATGAGTTTGAACCCAATAAAGCGTTTGGAAGTATTCTGCCTGAATTTACGGGAGGCTTTTACAATACTTTCTCCTATAAAGGTCTTAGCTTAAGTTTTACCATTGATTTTCAGAAAGGAGGTAAGTTTTTCTCATTATCAGAACAGTGGGGGAACTCAGGAGGTTTACTGGAAGAAACAGCTGCTATGAATGATAGAGGATATAATGTAAGAGATGCCGTAAAAGACGGAGGAGGTGTTCGCGTTGTGGGGGTAGATGTTAATGGTAATGCTGTTGACCGGTATGTGGAGGCTCATGATTACTTTACACAATTCCATGCCAACAGAATCGCAGAACCATTCATCCACTCAGCCAGCTACATCAAGTTAAGAGAAGTAGCATTGAATTACCAGCTTCCAAAATCTATTTTTACCAACACAGGGATCTCAAATATGTCTATAGGGGTAACGGCCAGAAATCCCTGGTTGATTGCTGTTTCAAAAGATAATAAGCATAGGTTTGATCCGTCAGAACTTTCACAAAATTATGGGGAAGATGGGCAATTGCCTTCTACCAGGGGTTTCGGGGTTAACGTAAAGATTAATTTTTAAAACAAAAAAAATGAAAAAACAATATTTAAATACATTAAGTAAATTATTTCTTTCTTCATGGATGTTAGGGGCCGTCGTCTCCTGTAATAATGAAAATTATTCGGATGATTTTAATAAAGATCAGTACGGTATTTACACGGCTACGTATAAGGCCTTATTATCAGGAGCCATCATGAACTTTGGACAGAATGCAGGAGAGAGAAGCAACGTTTATCAAATGATGCCAATTCTATATTCCCAATATCAGTCTCAGGTAGTTTATACTACTGAACAAACTTATGGGGATACACCCGGCGCATGGGGCAGATTTTATGCGAATCAAATTAATAATTTGAATGCAATTATTTCGGCTTATTCCAGCAACCCGTCGCCAGAAATTTTAAAAGAAGGAAGTGCCGAAAATATGATTGGCGTGTCAAAAATTTTCAGAGCAATTATTATGAAAAGAGTGACAGATGCATATGGTGATGCTCCTTTTTCTGAAGCAACAAAAGCAACATCCGATCTATATCTGCCTAAATATGACAAGCAGCAAGCTGTATATGAAGCAATTATAGCTGATCTGAAAAGCGGAAGGGATATGTTGAATACTACATCAACAGCCCCTACCGGGGATATCCTATACTATGGAAATTTAAATAAATGGAAAAAGCTAGCCAATTCAATACTTCTTCAGGCTACATTACAGTTGTCTAAAAAATTTCCTTCTACTACCGGATATGCAGCCACAGAATTTAAAGCTGCTCTTTCCAATTCTGCCGGAGTAATAGAGTTGCTAGATGATGAAGCCTGGTTCACTATTTCACCCTCAAATTCGTATCCCAATCCCTTCTCTGACTTTAGAGCTGCAGATTACAGGATTTCCAGGGAATTGGTAGAATCTTTAAAAGGATCTGGCAATATTTTTAATAGAACATCCAATCATACTGCTGATACGCGATTAACATTATATGCAAGTAGCGGTACAATGAGCGCAGTAGGATTGCCTTACGGATATAATTCTACCGATCTGGCAGCAGCTGGCTACAGTACATCCGGAACATCTACGGTAAACTTGAAATTCCGAAGCAATAGTTCAGCGATAAATCTGATGACGGCAGGATATACCTATTTAAACAGAGCGGAAGCTGCGTCGAAGGGGTGGACTGCCGAAGTTGTTGCTACTATGCTCACTCAGGGAATTATCTTAAATTATAATACATTGGATAGTCATTATGTGTTAAATACTAATTCCTATTCTGCCGGTAGCAATCCCTTCGGTGGAAATAAAATATCCCCCAATGCTTTAGCTTATGCCACAGCCAGGGTTGCAGATATTGCAACAGCAGGAGCAGGAAGAGTAATAGGTGAAGAAAAATGGATTGCTTTATTTATGAATGGTTATGATTCCTGGGCAGAATTCAGAAGAACCGGATATCCTGCATTGCTCCCTGCACCCAGTGCTGTGAATGGGGGCGTAATTCCGCGAAGAATGAGGTATCCGCTTGAGGAAGTTAATTTTAATAACTCCAATTATCTGAAAGGTGTTGAAAGCTTGTTACCTAAAGAAGATAAGAACACTTCGAAAGTATGGTGGGACCAATAGCGAATGGTACACTAAGCATTAAAATAACTACATTGTTTGAAAAAAGTCTGGTACTACACCAGACTTTTTTTGTTTTTGTATTCTCTATTATCAACATAAGTTACCATTCAGTTTTTGGTTCCTTGATGTACTCATCAAATCATTATTCTTTCGCGTTATGTTTTTGTATTTTGAGAAGCAAGAAGAATGAAAAAAGAACAAAAATAGTATGCATTGCATTGTTTTTGTTTTATCGATAAATACTTGTTTTTTGTTTTTTATATCTTAAATATTTTAAAATCAACACATTACTCGTTATTTTTTTAATTTACTATATAGATAAAACCAATTGAAAAAAGGTTATTGTTTTCAAAAAAAAAATATTATTAAAATATGGTTGTTTTGTTAAAATCATTCTTTTTAACAGTTTTTAATATATTTTTAAATGTATTTATTAAAAAATATTGAATATTTTATATTTTTTTACGATTTTGCTTTGTGATTTTAAGAAAGTTTTACAAATTTGTACAGTCACAAAATTAAAATTTGATATGAAGAAACTAACAGCTAGTCTGCTTGTTTTGGTATTGTCGTCATCTATTGCTGTTGTTCACGCCCAGCAAAAGAATGATACCATCAAAACAAAAGAAATTGAGGGGGTAGTAGTAACTGCACTCGGAATTAAAAGAGAGAAGAAATCTTTGGGATATGCTTCTCAGGAAATTAAGGCAAGTGCTCTTTCTGATGGAACAACAAATACCGGAAATATCGGAGCTCAATTATCAGGTAAGGTAGCTGGTCTTAATGTTACAACGAATAACAATTTTGGTGGTTCAGCAAACTTACTTATTAGAGGTGTGAAATCACTGGGAGGAGGAAATCCATTAATCGTTATTGATGGATCACCGGTAAATAATACGTATACCCAGGAAAAAAATGTAGATTATGGAAATGCTCTGTCTGATATCAATCAGGAAGACATCGAATCAATCAACGTTCTGAAAGGGGCGGCAGCATCTGCCTTATATGGGGAAAGAGGGCTGAATGGGGTTATTGTTATCACAACTAAAAATGGAAAAGGAAAAGATGACGGATCTTGGGGAGTTACTTTATCATCCTCAATAAATGTAGGTTTTGTTGATAAATCAACCTTTCCAGAGTATCAGACAAGATATGGAGCAGGGTATTCTCAAAAATTTGGAACGCAAGGACCAGGTGGGCTGAATAATGCAAATTTTGGAGCAGATGCATCATGGGGACCGAAATTTGATCCAAATTTATTAGTATACCAATGGGATTCTTTTGATCCGACATCTCCCAATTATGGTAAGGCAACACCTTGGGTAGCTGCTAAGAATGGACCTGTTACATTTTTTAATAACCCAACAACTTATAATAATACTGTAACTTTAGAAAAAGGAGAAAAAGGAAAAAATATCAGTTTTACCTATGATAATATGATGATGGATGGTCTTATGCCTAATTCTCATATCAATAAGAATACTTTCTCCTTAAAAGTTAATTATGATCTGACTCCTAAATTACATACTTCTTTCTATTCTACAATGACTTTACAGGATACAAAAGGACGTAGCGTAACAGGTTATAATGACAACACAATGAGTAATTTCAGACAGTGGTGGCAAACTAACGTGGATATGGCTGAGCTGGAAAGAGCTTATTTTACTAACGTTAACCCTGCTCTTGCTAGTGCTGCCAATAATTATGGGAATGTTACATGGAACAGAAAATCTGCGGGTAATGGTGCACCGGCATACTGGAATAACCCTTACTTCCAGGCTTATCAGAACTATACAACTGATAGAAGAAACAGAAATTTTTCCTATGCACAGGTAACCTACGATCTACTGGATAATATTTCTGTTACAGGGAAAGTTTCTTATGACAGATCTAATCTTTTTGCTGAAAACAGATTAGCAGTAGGGTCTATAGCCCAGGCTTTTGGTCAGTCAGGAAATGATGTCTCTTCCGGGTATGCAAGACGTGATGTATTAAGAACGGAGACAAATTATGATTTAATGGCCAATTATAAATTTGACATTACCGATGATATCAACGTTTCAGGAGTTTTAGGAGGAAACATAAGACGAAATTATTTTAATTCTGTTTTCGGTTCTACAGAAGGAGGATTGGTAGTTCCCGGAATTTATGCTTTGTCAAATTCTAAAAAATCACCTTTGGCATCGGATGAAAATGAATTTACGACACAAACAAATTCAGGATACATAACGGCTTCGTTTGATTTCTTTAAAAAATTCTATATAGATGGGACCTGGAGAGTAGACCAAAGTTCAACATTACCAGCTGGTAATAATGTATATAACTATCCTTCAGTAACGACCTCTATCATTATGTCAGAAATTTTGGATACTAAAAGTTGGATGAATTTCTGGAAATTAAGAGCAAATTATGCTGAAGTAGGGGGAACGGCAGATCCTTACATGTTAACTAACAATTACAGATCTGCAGGTATCTTATCAGGTGTAGGTATATATAATTCAATCCTTAATCAAGCTGATCCTAACTTAAAACCTCAAAGATCTAAAGAATTTGAGGTAGGTACGGAAGCTCATTTCTTAAAAGATAGAATTACAGTTGATTTTGCTTACTATAAAACAAAAACTATTGATCAGATCATTACGCTTCCTGTATCATCTGGAACAGGATATACTGGTAAAGTGATCAATGCAGGAAGAATAGATAATACCGGATTTGAAGTGCAGTTAGGCTTGGTTCCTATAAAATCAAAAGATTTTACATGGAATATTGATGCCAACTGGTCTAAAAATAAAAACGAGGTTATGAGTTTATACCCGGGAATTACCAATCTTTTATTGAATAGCTTCCAGGGTGGAGTTTCTCTGAATGCAAGAGTTGGTGAAGCATGGGGTACACTAATTGGTGGAGACTATGTTTATTTGAATGGACAAAGAGTTATTGACCCTACAACAGGTATTTACCAAATTAAGGCAAACCAAATTATTGGTAATACAACTCCTGACTGGATTGGGGGTATAAGAAATAGCTTTAGTTATAAAGGCTTCTCGTTAAGTTTCTTAATTGATATGCGTAAAGGTGGGGATATCTTCTCTACAGATATGTATTACGGTATGGATACAGGACTTTACAAAGAAACTGCTATCGGAGACTATAGAGATAAAGATGTTATACTTCCAGGAGTTTTGCCAGATGGTTCTCCTAACAATATTGCGTTGTCACAATTTACAACAGGAAGTAATTACGGATATGAGACTCAGCCGGCAAAAGAATTTGTTTATGATGGATCATTTATCAAATTAAGAGAGGCTAGTATTGGGTATATGCTTCCTAAATCTTTATTGGCAGGAACAAAAATCTATGATGCGAAAATTTCTATTGTAGGTAGAAACTTATGGATTATTCACAAAAATCTACCATATGCTGATCCTGAAGCTATGATTGGTGGAGGAATCAATTCTTATGGGTGGTCAATTGGATCTATGCCAACGACAAGAGATATAGGAGTAAATGTTACATTCAAATTTTAAAAAATCAACAATGAAAAATATATTAAAAGCAGCCTTAACTGGTATACTTATATCGGCAAGTTTGGTATCATGTCAAAGTGATCTGACCTCACTGAATGAAGACCCTAAACATCCATCGGTGTTACCATCAGAAAATTTGCTGGCGACCGCATTATTCCAGTCTTCTTATTATATGGATAACCCAAGTGTGAATTTTAACAATTACCGTTTTTTTACGCAACAATGGGCAGAAGGGCAATATCCCCAGGAGACTCAGTATGATTTGGTAACGAGAAACCAGCCAAGAAATCATTTTAACAGGATGTACGTGTACAGTCTGAATAATCTCAGACAGGCAAAAGAGAATCTGAAAAATGAGGTGGAAACTGAAGATGTACGTACGAATAAAATGGCAACTTTGGAAATCGAGGAGATTTTTATCTGGGAAAACCTGGTAGATACTTTCGGAGATGTTCCTTATTCTGAAGCTTTTAAGCCAAATGAAATTTTAACACCAAAATATGATGATGCCAAAACCATTTATATTGATTTAATTAAAAGAATTGATGCTGTGATCGCAGCAGTAAAACCTTCTGCAAAAGGATATGGTTCTGGAGACTTGGTATATGCGGGCAGCATGCCGAAATGGATAAAGTTTGCTAATTCTATTAAATTAAGATTAGGGATAAACTTGGCTGATGTTGATCCTACATTGGCAAAAGCAACGGTTGAGTCAGCGATCGCAGGAGGAGTTATTGCTTCTGAAGATGATGCCTATAAATTTAAGTATGATGGAAACACATTCTCAAATCCTGTTTTTGATAACTTGGTAGCTTCCAACAGGGACGATTTTGTTCCTAGTGAAATAGTGATCAATACCATGAATAGCTTGTCAGATCCACGAATGGAAAAGTGGTTTACAAAAGTTGGAGGAATCTATAAAGGAGGAGTTTTTGGTGAATTGAATGATCCATATTCTGATTTTTCTCACTTAAATGACTATTTTAGATCTTCAACAACAGCTTCAAACTTATTAAGTTATGCAGAAGTGAATTTTCTTAAAGCCGAAGCGGCAGCAAGAGGATATGCTGCTGGTGGTACAGCTGTAGATCTTTATGCTACTGCAGTTACTTCATCTATGAAAGAAAATGGAGTTGCAGATGCGACTATTGCAACCTATTTAGTTGCCAATCCTTATAATGCAGTTAACTGGAAACAGTCTATCGGGGTTCAAGCTTGGATTGCTATGTTCAACAAAGGACTTGCCTGCTGGAATTTTACAAGACGTTTGGATAACCCAACTCTTGTGAATCCTCCAAAATCTAACCTGTCTTCTGTACCATACAGAATGCCTTATTCAGATCAGGAATATGTATTGAATGGAGCTAACGTTAATGCAGCAGCCAGTAAAATTGGTGGTGATAAGGCAACTACAAAATTATTCTGGGATAAATTTTAATCTATTGGCTAAACAAATTGTAGCTTAGCCAAAGTAAATATTTAAATATGAAATTTTTTTTAGGAATTTGTCTTTTTATGACTGTTATCTCATGTTCAGGTAATGACGACAATGAGAATACACCTGTGGAAAGTGTAAGTATCAATGGTAGCTGGAAACCTTTTAAATATGAATTCAGGGGAAAAAGCATTCTCTTAAATGATTGTGATAAAAAGGGGGAAATATCAATAAACTCTGATTTTTCCGGAACCTATGAGAGATATGCGCTTTCTTCTGCCGGGAGTTGTGATCATATTGATTCTTTCGGTGGTAAATGGTCTTATGACAATAGCAGTCTGACAATAACTTATAATGAGGCAGGAACTGTTAAAACATTAAAAAAGACAGTTCAGTCATTCACTAATGTTGAGTTAAGAATTTCGGATAATTCCAAAGACTTAGACGATACGCCCGGGAATGACATGGCAACCTTAGTTTTTGTTAAACAATAATATTCTTATATAAACCGCCTTGGGGCGGTTTTTTTATTTCCGTATATTTGTACTTTAAAATTTTGAGAAGAAAAGACTATCCCCATAGTCTTTAAAAAAGCAATAGATACACATGAATATTAAAGATATCATAGAGAAGAAACTTTCGGAGGTAATTTTAAATGTATTTCAATTGAAAGACATCAATCTGGAAGTTCAGGAAAATAAAACGGAATTTGAAGGCGACTTTACCATTGTTACATTTCCATTGGTAAAACAGCTGAAAAAAAATCCTGAAAATATTGGCGTTGAATTGGGAGGAGCTTTGACGGAGTACTCTGACCTGTTCGAAAGCTTCAATGTAGTAAAAGGTTTCCTTAATATTAAGGTAAAAAACCAATTGTTTGTGGATAACTTCAGATCTGTGAGCAATGATTTTGATACCATAGAAAAGAAAAATTCTACAGTAATGGTGGAATATTCTTCCCCAAACACCAACAAACCGCTTCACCTTGGACACGTTAGAAATAACTTATTAGGATTTTCCGTAGCGCAGATTCTTAAAGAGGCAGGCTATGATGTGATCAAGTCTCAGATCATCAATGACAGAGGAATTCATATTTGCAAGTCAATGTTGGCTTGGGAAAAATTTGGAAAAGGGGAGACTCCGCAGTCAACGAATACAAAAGGAGATAAGTTCGTAGGAAACTATTATGTAGAGTTTGATAAAAACTACAAAACAGAAATTGCAGAACTTGTTGCACAGGGTTCAACAGAAGATCAGGCCAAAAAAGATGCTCCATTAATCAAAGAAGCTCAAAAAATGCTTTTAGATTGGGAGAATGGTGATGAGACGGTAAGAAATCTTTGGAACGAAATGAACGCATGGGTTTACAAAGGTTTCAACGAAACGTACCAAAGACTGGGAGTGAATTTCGACCAGGTTCAATACGAAAGCAATACGTATATTTTAGGAAAAGATCTGATTCAGGAAGGACTGGACAAAGGCATTCTTTATCAGAAAGAAGACGGTTCGGTTTGGTGTGACCTTACAGATGAAGGTTTAGATCAAAAATTATTGTTGCGTTCAGACGGAACTTCTGTATATATGACTCAGGATTTGGGAACGGCTGTAGAGCGTTTTAAACAAAATAATATTCAGAAATTAATTTATACCGTAGGAAACGAACAGGATTATCACTTCCAGGTTTTATTTAAAATTCTGAAAAAGCTAGGATATGAATGGGCAGACCAGCTATTCCACCTTTCTTACGGAATGGTAGAACTTCCGAACGGAAAAATGAAATCCCGTGAAGGAACGGTTGTGGATGCTGATGAATTGATGCAGGAAATGCACGATATCGCAAAAGCTAAATCTGAAGAGCTGGGTAAATTAGAAAACTTTACCGAAGAAGAGAAAAGCATAAACTACGAAAGTGTAGGAATAGGAGCGTTAAAATACTTCATGTTAAAAGTTGATCCAAAGAAAAAAATGCTGTTCAATCCTGAAGAGAGTATTGATTTTAATGGAAATACAGGGCCTTTCATTCAATATACTTTTGCACGTATCCAATCTTTATTGGCTAAAGCTAATTTTGAGCAAAAAGAAATTGCAGAAATTGAATTAAGCCAGTCTGAAAAAGAATTGATCATGCAATTGGCCAATTTCAAAACAGTGGTTGCGAAGTCTGCAGAAGTATTAAGTCCTGCTTTGGTCGCGAATTATGTGTATGATTTGGTTAAAACATACAATTCTTTCTATCAAAGTAATCCTATCTTAAATCAGGAAGATAAAAACGTGACTCAATTCCGTTTAAATCTATCCGATATAACAGCAAAAACAATACAAAAATCATTAAAGTTACTGGGAATAGGAACAGTGAACAGAATGTAAAAATAAAGCCTCCTGAATTTTTGGGAGGCTATTTTTTTTTATAATGTAAAATGTAAAATGTAAAATGTAAAATGTAAAATGTATTAATGATAAACACCTATTGATACAAGAGAATCTCGCATCTCACAACACATACCCCGAAATTCTCAACGCTCTCCAGGCTCATTCTCCTTTTTACTATCTCTGTACATCTTCGCCGCACTCCATTTGGCATGCTTGGAAAGAACCACTTTGTAGCCTTTTTTATAGTTGTACACTTTCGTAAACTCGGCTCCGAAAAAGATCAGCATACAGGAATAATTAATCCACATCATAATTAAAATAACGGTTCCAGCAGCTCCGAAAGTAGAAGTAGGTTTGAAATTACCGAAATACAGACTCAGTAAAAATTTACCCAGTGTAAATAAAACGGTCGTCAGTAAAGCGCCTTTCCATACAGGTTTCCAGCTGATTTTTACATCAGGAAGCACTTTGAACATCAATGCAAACAAGAGCATAACCAAACCAAAACCGATGGCAAAATTCACGAGCTCTACAAGCATATACGTTTCAAGTCCAAAATAATTGGTGATCCAGTTGTTGAACAGACTGATCATTGAAGATAAAATCATTGTGATCATCAGTAAGAAACCTAAAATAAGAATCATTCCCAATGAATTCGCGCGGTCCAGAAGAAATTTAATTAAAGCTTTTTTAGGAGCAGCTTCCACATCCCAAAGCGTATTTAGAGTATGCTGCAGTTGGAAAAACAGAGTTGTGGAACCGAAAACCAAAGATCCGATTCCTACAGTTTTCATGAAAATATTCTGCTTGTCAATAAGAGCTCCGGCAATCATTCCTTCGATGCTTTTCGCCACATCAGCTCCCATTAATCCACCGATTTGATTACTGATTTCTCCACGAATAGCTTCCTCACCAAAGAAATTTCCGGCGATCCAGATAATAATAATCAATAACCCCGGGATGGAAAAGATCGCATAATAGGCTAGACTTGCCGAATCTTTTGATGCGGAAGAATTGTTCCATTCGTCGAAAGTCTCTTTTAAAGTCTCCCAGAAAAATTTGATATTGTTGATCATATTAGAAAGGATATCCAATGGCTATATTTAAAACTAAATTATCTTTTCTCCACTGTGAATCTCCGAAGTTGATCCGGTTAAATGCCCATCGGTCTCCTTTTTCATAATAAGGAACACGCAGTGGCATGGCAAGATCCAGCCTCAAAATTAAGATAGAGAAATCAAGTCTTAGACCAACTCCGGCTCCGACTGCAACTTCACTTAAAAATTCTTTGGAAAATTTAGCGCCCGGTCTTTGGGTGTCTTCATTAATTAACCAGACATTTCCTGCATCTGCGAAGACCGCCACATTTAAAAACTTATAAAGATTGGCACGGTATTCAGCATTAAGTTCCAGCTTAATATCTCCGGACTGGTCAAAATAATAACCGGATTTAATGGTTCTCGGGTCAAAACTTCCCGGACCTAATGTTCTCGCCCGGAATGCTCTGATACTGTTACTACCTCCTGAAAAGAACTGCTTGGAGAAAGGAATATTCTCCGAATTCCCGTAAGGATAAGCGATCCCGCCAATAAATCGGGTGGCTAAAGAAGTTTTTTCTGTAAACTTATGATAAAGCCTGAAGTCGTTTTCCATTTTAGCATACTGGCTGAAAGGGATTCCGAAAATCTTTTTTTCTTTTCCTTTTTCAACATTAGCGCCAGTTACCAAACCTGTAATATTTCCTGCCAAATCCAATGTTCCTTTATAATAAATGGTCGTCGGTTTGGACAGCATTGTGTTCGTATACGTATAAGAATAGGTAGGGCCAAAAATAAGCTGCTTCTGAACAACCCTTTGCATGGCATCACTGTTAGCGGATATAGAGTCATACAGAGCGGTAACCTTGGCAGGTGAAACCAATGTCACATCCAATACCTTCAGATCATGCTCCTTTCTTACATTTTCCTTCCATAAATACCCAAATGATGCACTGAATGTATTCAACGTATAATACTCGGTACGGTTCTGGAATTCAAATCCTAAATTGATATTCGTTCTCGGAACAAATGCACTTGAAGAATTGAAGCGGAAAGGCGCCACGATCCTTGGAATGGAAAGCTGTACGGTTGATCCTGCACGAAACAGGTTTTTTGCATTTTCCTGACCTCCCATCTGGAAATCAAATGCACCATAAACAGCTGCTTTAAACTGTTCGGCTCCTCTGAAAAAGTTTCTGTGCGTCCAGTTTAAATTCAATTCGCTACCGGCATAGTTGGCAGAATTGGTTCTTCCCAAAGCTTCAAGCCTTAGCGACTGAATTTGTCTCGGGGTCAGTAAATAATACGCATCAAACTGATGTTTTAATGAATCTGAAACTATAAATTCATTTTTTACGAATTTGAAAACGCCCAGACTGATCAGGCGGTTAAGCGTAAGATTATGATTGGAGCGGTTATACAGATCTCCTTTTTTAAAGTACAAAGCTCTGTCGAAAATCTTTGGTTTAAATTTATGCTGCGGATCAATCACATAAATGTCATCATAAGCATATTTGGAAAGTGAGTCAGGATTCATAGGAACATTATACTTTCCTCTTTTTACATCCTGAATATTATAATTCGGGAAAACAATCACCTTGTCAATGCTGAACTGATCAGTCGCCAGATCCGGAGTGTCTTCTTTTAATTTTACGTTAAGCTCAACCTGATGATTTTTGCTTACGGTACTGTCCGCCTGAACAATAATATTGTCCGGACTGAAATAATAGAACCCTCTTTCTTTTAAGCCATTATCGATCCTTTCTCTTTCATTTTTAATTACATCAAGATCAAAAGGTTTTCCGGTTTTAAGAAGCGTTTTATTGGCTAAACTTTGAATTTCCTTATTGACCAGCGAAGAATCCTGCTGAAACTTAACATTGCTCACCAGATATCTTGCACCGGGTCTTAAGGTGTAAATAACCTGTGCTTTTTTATTTTTAGAAACCGTATCATAGGTCGCTTTTGCATTAAAATACCCCTTGTTTTCAGAATAGTTTTCAATAATCTTTCTGTTGAACTCACGGTCTACATCTCCCAGTAATACAGGTTTTTCACCTACTTTATATTTTAGCCAGTAATTAAAACCTTTATCTTTTTTAGGTTCTTTGGCGATATTGTAGAAGTATAATTTCGGACGGAGACCTAATAAAGTGGAATTGGGTTTAGGAACTAAATTCTCCTCCAAAGCAGCCTTTAGTTCTTTTTTCTCCTTCTTCGAAAGACTGTCGTTTTCTATTTTCACTTCACCACCCGTATACAGCATCTGTCCCTGCTTCAGGTATTTCGTATTGCTGCAGGAAAGACTAGCTGCGGTAAGGCCCGAAGCGAACAGATATTTACAATATAGATTAAGTCTGCTTTTCATTATTTAAATTCTACCACTTGGTTATTTTTGTTTTCTTTTTTGCGTCTCTCTTTTTGTTTTTTCTGGAAAATTTCACGGAATTTATCATAGTCTAAAGTAATGATAAAACCTACTCCCGTTTCTATGATCTGTCCCTGAAGAGCCACCTGATATTCATCCTTACGATACGCTCTAAGCATATACCTTCCGTCTTTTGAAAGGCTGTAATCTACCGTAACGTTTCCTGCAATATTCGTTGTGCTTTCGTTTTGGCGTGCTTCACCTTCCAGGGCAAAATTACTTCCCACGGAAACTTTCAGACGGTCATTCAGTAATTTTTTACTTACCCCAACATTCAGATCCGTTCTTGTATTTTTCTTCCCGCTTGAATAATCTTCGGAAGAATCAAGGCCTAAATCTATATCCACTCCTTTAATTAAGCCCGAAGCAAGATTGTTCAGCTGTTGCGAAAGAATTTTACTCACACTTTGTCTGGCCATCATTTCAGCAGACATTCCCGCGCCGGATTCAAAAGGATTTTCCCCAATAAAACGGTTCAGTAGAAGAAGCGCAAAAACCTGTTTATTCATTTCAGATTCCTGAGTTCTCAGCTGTGTGAGCTTTTGATCAACAATGTCTTTTACCGTAGACGAGATTGCATTATTTTTTTCGTCTGTCGTGATGTCAAAACTGATCTGTGGTTTCAGAAGCTCACCTTTCATTTTTAGTAAAGTATTGAAAGGGATTCTCTGTTTAAACTGGTTCAGTATGGAAGCATCTTCACCACTCACTTGTTGTTCAACGAGATCAATAGGTGGGGCTTCCGTTTTATATACAGCGGTGATGTCCATAATCGCGGCAGTCGGTTCACCGGTCCACGTAATGGTACTTCCTTTCTGGATATCAAATTTACGTTTCAGAAGACTTACGGAAAGTTCATACGAACCTTTTTCTACTTCATAAACCCCTACAAGCGTTGTTTTTCCTGAAGGATCAATTCCGCCCGTCAGTTCTGCTTCACCCTGAAGTTTTACAAAATCTCCGTTCGCTTTATCAATTACAATGGACATTTTAGCTTCCTTGCTGACTTCGATATTCACACTCACGTCCATTCCTTTGATGCGGCTCTGGGCTTTCAGAGAATCGGCTTTAACGGTTTTGTTTAAAACTACCTGATCCTGATCAATGAATTCAACAATTCCGTCTCTCTCCTGTACAGAAGGACTCGATTGCGGAAGGACAAAAGTGAAGTCGGTATCATCAGAAACAGCCAGTCTGCCGTCCACTTTCGGAAGATCCAGGTTTCCACGGATATGAAGTCCTGCATCAATGGCAAGAATTCCATACATCATCGCGTCATTGGATTTTTCTGAATTCACCACTTTGAAATCTTTGGCATTCACATCAAGATTAAATGCGAAATCCCTGTAAGTCTGCGTAAGAACCTGCCCGTTGATGACAAGGGAATTTCCGTCCTTATCGTTGATTTTAAACTTATTAAATTCTATACCACGGTTCGTAAAGTCAATTTCATCATTCAGTTTTCTGAAATCACTGCCGGTTTTGGCAATTTCCAGGCCTGCATCATTGAACTTTACCTTACCTAAAATATTCGGTTTTTCTGTATTTCCGGTAATCTTTAAATTTCCTGAAATATAGCCTTCCGTATTCGTTATCGCATTCATGGAGAATCCCTGAACACTTTTCATCTGAAGCTTATTGATCGCCATATTCAGATCAAATGTGCTTGAAGAAGTATTGTAATCTCCAAGGATTTTCACATCGTTATCATTGCCGGATAACGCAACATCAGCATTTAAAATATTCGGTGAAGCATTATTCACTTTTACCGCCAGATTTCCAACTGCATTTCCGTACACGATCAGATCTGTGATGTTAAGGTCTGAAGTGAAAGTCATATTTTTCGTGACATCACGAAGCTGAGCTGTTCCGTTGATTGTTCCTTTGGCCAGAACCGTATCTTTTTTAATCAGTTCGGTAATGGTTTCTATTTTAAAATCTTTAAGGGCAACATTCAAAGGACTGGCCGGACTTTCGGTTTCAGACTGAAGTGAGATCTGACTTCCTCCGTTTGATAAAACGAAATTATCTGCTAAAATCCCTTTGCTGCTGATCTGGATCTTATTGTTTTCAGCAACATTCCAGTCCGAATAATTAAGTTTTAAACCATCCGGGTTCAGAGATATTTCTGTGATATCATTCAGCGATTTGGCCTTTCCTGCAATAAGGAACTGCGTAGCATCTTTGTCGTCTTTGGTCGTAACATTATAATTGATGGTATTATCAGCCACATCTCCGGTCACCGCTATTTTTTTCAGGGTGAAGCTGGAACTTTTTAAAGAACCTGCATTGAGACTGTACTGTAACGCCTGATTTTCATTGGTTACTTTTAACGCTACATTTTCCAGCGAATTTTCACCATATAATAATTGCGGAATCTGTCCGCCTATTTCAATTTTTTGAGAATCAGCATCATAATTTCCTGCTAAATTGATGGTTTCAAAAGTTTTCAGCTCCGGAACAAATTTCCTGATCAGATCATCATTTTTAATCTTGGCATTGAAGGTGAAAAACTGCCCCGGATCAATTTTTTGTCCTTTGGCAGGTTTCTGGAACTGATAATACTGATTGATCGTCTGCGTTAAAGCACCGAAAATCTGGGTCAGTTTATATTTTCCCTTTAATGAAACATCAGCAATCTGAGAATTGAAAATAATCTGCGTGGAATCCTGTGTAGAAGATGCTTTCAGATTCACTTCCTGCACCGGATAAACTTCTTTGGTATCTGAGAATGCAAAATCTTTTAAGTTTAAATACCCGTTCAGCGCATCCGGATCAAGGCTTGAAAAATCTCCGTCGATCTTTCCTGCGATAATCATGGGTTTTTCATAGAATCCAAGTTTATTCACATCAAGTTTGATCACTTCACCGTTGATTTTCACTGTAGGATTTTTTTCACTGTAAACTCCGGAAGCTATTAAATTCAGATTTGCATTCGGATCTTTCGAGTTGAGAACGATATTGTAAACTCCTTTATTAATTTTACCCGTCAGATCCATATTCTGGTAGCGGTATCCTTTGTAAACAGCCGATGCTACATGACCTTTAAGATCTGCTTTTGCATTTTTGAAGTCAAAGCTTTCACCTTTTGCAGAAATCTGAGCGGTAACGGCTCCGACATCCTTATTCTTGATAATCTTTCCAACCTGGATCGCCTGAAGATTAGCTTTTACATCATACAGTTCGCGGTTTTTTCTGCTCATGTCCACATCTGCCACGATAGCAGCGTTTCCAAGGGTAGAGTAGAGGTTCAGGTCTGCCTTCACCACCTTTGTGGTTCCTTTTGCACTTCCTTTGATACTGAAATGGGAAGGCAGGGAAATATTGGATGGAATGGTGTTTTTCGGAACCAGATTGTAAACCGTTTTAGCTTCTGCTGAAAATTCTGCAATCCTAAGATCATAGTAAAGATTTTCAGGTTTCATTGCATTTTTGATTCTTCCTGATGCAGCTACTCTCAACTGATCCAGACCTGAAACTTTAAGATCTTTAATCAGTAAATCATTGACGATTCCCTGAACATTGGCATTCACATTCAGAATAGCGTTCGGGTATTTATTGAATGGAGCGGTATTTCGTAAAGTAGGAACAATATTCAGGATATCGGCGAAACCTATTTTGGAATCTTTGATATTGGCTGAAATTTTTACAGCACCCGGATTGGAAGTCAGCTGATCAAGGGATTCATAATTTAAAATCACCTCATCACGGATCAGCGTTTTCGGGGTTTGCAGATAAAGATCCTTCAGGTAAGCCTGTTTTTCAGCATAGACAAAATCGGTATTGAATTTCTGGATATCCAGCCCTCTTCCTTCCTGAATTTCTGCTGAATTCACGGTTCCTGCAAACGTATTATTCTCCATTTTGAAGCTTCTTACTTCCACGTTCATTTTGGAGAAATTCATGTGGTTGAAATCCATTCCCTGCTTGGTGGGAGCAATCGCAGTGTTGTTGTACACAACTTTTACATCATTTAGGACCAGTTTTCCAAGAAGCAATTTCATCGCTTTATCCTTGTCTGAAACTTTAGAAACCTCAGGTTCTTTTGAGTCCTTCGGATTGGCATTTTGTGCAGGAAGGTACAGGTTGGCATTAATATCAGCTCCGGAAAGAAAAACATTGGAAATGTTGTAGGAATTATTTTCGAGATCCAGTTTATTGACTTTCGTACTTAATTCTTTGAACAGAACCTTAGCAAACGTTTTGGTATTATCATCGCCGTAATCTATATCGAAGTTGGTCAGTTTGATTCCTCTAAGGCCTATATTCATCGGCTTTTTGTCATTGAGTGAATCTACCTTTTTCTCTACTTTTTTAGAAACCTCTTCAATAAGGTCCTGTTTTAATTTTAATTTCAGTCCGTCAAGGTTGATATCATTAACGGCATAGGTATTTTTATTGAGGTCAAAGGTTTTAACCCTGGTATCAAATGATTTGAAATATAATTTAATATCATTTCTTGACTGCTGATCGTTGAAGGTCACCCCAATATCCTTTAAATTAATCTTATCAAGAGAAATAATAAAAGGCTTGGAAGGACTTTCCTCTTTGTCGCTGGTCGCAAAAGCATTGATGATATAATCGAAATTGAATGTCCCGTTTGGCTTACGGACTACATTGGCGCGTGCTCCCTCAAGATCCACCGAAGTAATATCGGCGGTGGAACTGATAAGCTTCATCATATTCAGACCTACATCCAGCTTTTTAACAGCCAGAAGCGTGTCTACATCCTGTCCTTTGAGATAAAGGTTTTCCATCACAAGACTGTTTGGGAATCCTATATAAACCCTTTCCAGACTTACTTTGGTCTTGATTTTTTTCTCAAGATAGACGACGAGTTTGTCTTTGATGAAATTTTGAACGGCAGGAAGCCTCAGACTTAAGATCAGAAGGGTAACAAAAACCAATATCGAAATAAAAGTTATTGCAATACGCTTTAAAATTTTTTTTTTGTTGATTTTTAGTTTCAAATGTGACTAGGTTTTTAACAAATATATGAATACTATTTTATTAGTTCTTTGTTGTGGTATCCTAGTACAAGTACAAAAATCCTGCCTTGGCTGTCCGGATATGGAATTTAGTTGAGTAGTTGTCAAGTGAATATGTTGATAAAGACAACCAAGGTTTGGATTTTTTTTAATAAAAGCCCCCTTTATATCATTTTTTAACGTTGAAAAGGTTTAGCAAAAATGAAAATTCAAATGTTAGATAGGTTTCAAAGGGGGCAAGGAATATATGGAGATAATAAATTTTTGTTAATTATTAATAAGGGTTGGAAGCTGGAAGAGGGAGGCTGGAAGTTCATATTGTGCAGTTGTTTTAAAATTTGATGATTTGGCTAAAAAAAAATTAATAAAGTTGTGCTGTAGATCTGCTTTTCAACCTCAAAAACTTCCCTCTTCCTGCTTCAAACTTCCAGACTATTAAAACTAATTGTTTCCGTTTTCCCATTTCACTTCTTCACCCTGAGCAGTGGCACCGCCCTGAGCCGGAGTGATAGGAGCGGTTTCCTGGTTGATGTGATAGATATACGCTGCAATCTTCTCAGCATCTCTTCCTGTAATAGTTCCGTCTTTGATAAAGGGACGCATCGTAGGATTATTCGGAGAGCCGTTTTCAAGCATCCAGAAGACATTTTTAAACAGACTTTTTTCCTTGATATTGATCCAGTGGGTATCCGTAAGGTTTGGTCCGATACCTCCTTTTCCACCGTCACCATGGCAGGTTACGCAGTTGGTTTTAAATAATTCCTGACCTTCAGCGATATGGTCCGCACTGTATTTTGCATTTTCCAGATTGATCTGAGGGGCGTTTTTTTCGTATTCTTCGATGGAAGCCAGCATGGTTTTCACTTCTTTGTCATATTCAGCTTCCGGATGAGCGTATTCCGTGAAGGCAAAAGCCATCAGATACACCACACAGAATATACATCCGAACCAGAACAGACCGATCCACCATTTCGGTAATGAATTGTCAAGCTCCGTGATTCCGTCAAAACCATGATCGATAAGGATGTCTTTTTCTTCCGTAGCAGACTGTTTCTTGAATGCAGAATTCCAAAGCTTCTGGTAATATGGAATATTTTTTTCTGCTAAATATTCTTTCTTTTCCTCATCTGTCAGCCTGTTGAAACTCTCATTTTCCACCAGATCTCCAATCGAGTTCATGATCAGGAGAAGAATGACAGCGATGAGAATAAGCGCCCAGAAAAACGGCGAGGAAAAATAACCTGAATCTCCGGCGAACATTTCAAACGCCATGATCGTTAAGCCTATCGTTGTTCCGATATATATTGAAATGGGGGTTCTCTTTTTCATTGCAGTACAATTTTATAGGTTACTCAGCACTTGCGGTCTGGATCTGTGTCGTTTTAATATCGGTACCCAATCTTTGCAGGTAAGCGATCATGGCTACAATTTCTCTCTGTTCAAGCGGAACATACGATGCTCCTTTTGCCATTTTTTCTTTTTCCATCTGATCTTTCACATCGGTAGCTTCAGAATAAATTCTCTGTACAATCGCTTTGGACTGGTTGTCGGCCCATTGTCCGGCAGAATCTATTTCCGCTTTTGAATAAGGAACATCGAAAACATTTTTCATTAACCTCATCTTGGCCACCATTTGAGTACGGTCCAGCTGATTCGTGATCAGCCATGGGAAACGCGGCATAATGGAACCTGCAGAGGTAATTCTCGGGTTGTACATATGTTTAAAGTGCCATGAATCCGGGTTTCTGCCACCTTCTCTGTGAAGATCCGGTCCGGTTCTCTTGGATCCCCATAAGAACGGTCGGTCATAAATAAATTCTCCCGCTTTGGAATACTGTCCGTTTTTACCTTCAAACCTCACGATTTCATCACGGAAAGGTCGGATCATCTGGGAGTGACAGGAGTTACATCCTTCACGGACATATAAATCTCTTCCTTCCAGTTCAAGCGGTGTGTAAGGTTTTACAGCCGTGATCGTCGGAACACTTTGTTTTAATGATAAGGTCGGAACGATTTCTATTAATCCACCTATTGCTACGGTAATGAAAGCTAGGATAGATAATAGTTTTGGTGTTCTTTCCAGCCAAAGGTGTACGCCTTCACCTTCTTTTCTTGCAGTCCCGATATCTGCCAATGCGGGAGCTTCTGCCGGAACGTTTTTCTGGAATGAACCTGATCTTACGGTTTTAATCACATTGATTACCATTAAAATAGCTCCGGAAAGGTAAAGAAGACCTCCTAAGAATCTCATTTTAAAGTAAGGAATGATCGCAGTCACTGTATCCAGCCAGTTTTTCCACAATAGGGTTCCGTCCGGATTGAACTGTTTCCACATCAATCCTTGGGTGAATCCTGAGATATACATCGGAACCGCATAAAAGATAATTCCCAATGTTCCCAGCCAGAAGTGCCAGTTGGCTAATTTTTTAGACCATAATGGGGTTCTCCACATGATCGGAATCAGATAATACACTACCCCGAAGGCCATGAAACCATTCCATCCAAGCGCACCCAAATGTACGTGCCCAATGACCCAGTCGGTGTAATGCCCGATTTTATTTAAAGATTTAGTAGCTAATAAAGGTCCTTCGAAAGTAGCCATACCATAACAGGTAATTGCTACGACGAAGAATTTAAGGATAGGATTTTCTCTTACTTTATCCCAGGCTCCTCTTAAGGTAAGAAGTCCGTTCAGCATTCCTCCCCATGACGGAGCGATCAGCATAATTGAGAATCCCGTACCTACGGCCTGAGCCCATGCCGGAAGCGCCGTATACTGAAGGTGGTGAGGACCAGCCCACAGGTATACGAATATCAGCGACCAAAAGTGAATAATGGATAATTTATAGGAGAATACAGGACGCTGTGCCGCTTTCGGCATGAAATAGTACATCAGACCCAGTACCGGTGTTGTGAGTACAAATGCTACGGCATTGTGACCGTACCACCACTGTACAAGTGCATCTTTTACACCGGCATATACAGAATAGGATTTCCAGCTTGTGAATGATAAGGGAACTTCAAGATTATTAAAGATATGCAGCATCGCCACAGCAATCCAGGTTGCGATATAGAACCAGATGGCTACATACAGATGTCTTACCCTTCTTTTCGCAATGGTTCCGAACATATTGATTCCGAAAATAACCCATGAGAAGGTAATCAGGATGTCAATCGGCCATTCGTGTTCTGCATATTCTTTAGAGGTATTGATTCCCATTAAGAATGTGATCACTACAGCAACAATCATCAGCTGCCAGCTCCAGAAATGAATCCATGAAAGTATATCACTGTACATTCTTGTTTTTAAAAGTCTCTGCATGCTGTAATACGCACCGCAGAAGAAAGAATTACATACAAAAGCAAAAATAACGGCACTCGTATGCAGCATTCTGATCCTTCCGAATCCCATGGCACCCTGCGTGTTGATCAGTCCCTGGATATTTCCGCTTCTCAGACTCTGAATCGTGGTATCATCTGTCCCGAATAAAAATTCAGGCAACTCAGGGTAGAAAAGCATTAGTGCGGCCGAAAGTCCCAGCAGAAAGCCGACCAGCCCGAATACGATAGTAGCATACAAGAATGCTCTGACAATATTATTGTCATAATTGAATTTTTGCGTCTCCATAATTCCAATTGTTGTTGTACGGAAGTGATATTTATCCTCTGAAATCAGAAGGCAGTGACTTTGATCTGGATGAAAAAATAAATATCATGTAACGTGTATAATGTTTTGCCAAAGGTATTTATTAACTTTGTGTAAGTCTAGTAGGTATCCTTCTAAACTATACCGAAAACTACTAAAACAAAAACGATGAAAGTATGTGGCCAAAATATCAGGAAAATCCGTAGAAGCAAAGACTTTACGCAGGAGTATATGGCTTTTGAAATGGGCATTTCCCAAAAGGCCTATTCGGATATTGAAAATTCTAAAGTGAAGATCAATCTCGATATCCTCACGAAGATTTCAGATATTCTGGAAATTAAGCCTTCCGATATCTGCAGCATTTCACACAAATGCGGAAATGACGGGACTGAAGACCGGTATCAGTCGCTTTTAGAGTACATGAAAAAGAATAATATTTCAATTCCGGAGGAATATTTATAAAGAAATACTTCGTTTTTACTTTTTAATTCTTTAAAACTGAATCTTTTGAAGGTTCTTACCGCTTCACAGAAGGCAAATTTCTCTAAAGTTTTATATATTTAGGGCATAATTGATTTTATGAGCAGCGAACAGAAAACGGAGTCCAATGATGGGTCTCTTGTCAGAGGATTAACCAACAGACATATTCAATTAATTGCCCTCGGAGGAGCCATAGGAACGGGACTGTTTCTAGGGATCGGTCCGGCAGCAGTTTTGGCGGGACCATCCGTTATTCTTGGATATGCTTTAGCAGGAATTATCGCCTTCTTTATTATGCGTCAGCTTGGCGAAATGGTGGTTCATGAGCCTGTTTCAGGAAGTTTTAGTCATTTTGCCTATAAATATTGGGGGAATTTTCCCGGTTTTGCTTCCGGCTGGAATTACTGGATTCTTTACATTCTGGTAAGTATGGCCGAACTGACGGCTATCGGACATTATATTCACTTCTGGTGGCCCGAAATTCCCCTCTGGGTTTCCAGTTTATTCTTTTTTATCGTCATTAATGCTTTAAACCTGGCTTCCGTGAAAGTCTACGGAGAGACTGAATTCTGGTTCTCCATCATCAAGGTGGTCGCGATTATCGGGATGATTGTTTTCGGAATTTACTTATTGTTGAGCGGTACCGGAGGCGATAAAGCGAGTATTTCCAATCTGTGGAACGACGGCGGATTTTTCCCCAAAGGATTCTTTAATAAAGGAGAAGGCGGATTCTCAGGACTCTTTGCTGCTATGGCAATGATCATGTTCTCTTTCGGAGGGCTGGAATTGATTGGGATTACTGCTGCAGAAGCTAAAAATCCTGAAAAGACGATTCCCAAAGCCACTAATCAGGTTATTTACAGGATTTTGATTTTCTATGTAGGAGCTCTGGTTATTTTATTTGCATTGAGCCCATGGAGAGAAATTACAGAAGGGACAAGCCCGTTTGTGATGGTTTTCCAAAACTTAAATGGATTTGAATTCAACATATTCGGAAAGGTGATCCAGTTCAATGTTTTAATTGCCAATATTCTTAATCTGATCGTTTTGACAGCAGCTTTATCCGTGTACAACAGCAGTGTTTACAGCAACAGCAGAATGCTTTTCGGATTGGCTCAGCAAGGAAATGCACCGAAATTTTTAAAGAAGCTTAATAAAAATAGTGTTCCTACCAATGCAATTCTGATCTCTTCCTGTTTTGCAGGAATCTGTATTATCATCAATAAACTGGTTCCTGAAAAAGCATTTGAATACTTAATGGCTCTGGTAGTTTCTACATTAATTATCAACTGGCTGATGATCTGTTATACGCATTTGAAATTCAGAAAAGAGCAAGACAGAGCAGGGGTGAAAACTTCATTCCCTTCTATTTTCTATCCGGTTTCGAACTATATCTGCATCGTATTTTTACTGACTATTTTGGTATTAATGAGTATCACAGGTATGGAAATTCAGGTGATTTTAATTCCGATATGGCTGGCATTCCTGTTTTTAATGTTTAAAATATATAAAGCAAAATAATTCACAGAACAAACCTGTTACAATAATATAAAAGGATGGATTTTATCTGTCCTTTTTTTGTATCCGGATAAAACAGAAACTAAGTTTAAATGCCTTATCTTTAAATCATAAACCCAGCTGGAATTAAGTCGGATTAATTGGTAAAATATGTAGCCGTGCAGATCAGTTTTAATGAAATACAGAAGATTGTTGATCATATCGAAGAAAACTTCGACAGGGAGATCACTGCTGATGAAATAGAGCATCTTTCCCAATATTCTTACCGTAATTTTCAAAGGATTTTTTTTAAGATCTTTAAAGAAACCATTTCCGGATTTCAAAAACGACTCCGGCTGGAAAAATCCTATAAAAAACTGATCTATACTGCTGATAAGATTTCTGATATTGCATGGGAAGTCGGCTATTTCAATATCCAGTCTTTTTCAAAAGCGTTTAAAAAACAATATCATATTTCGCCCGCAGAAGCCAGAAGTCAGAAGCAGGAGATTTTTAAAGAGTTTCTGGACAGTGATGCTATTGACCTGCAGTATGAGATCAAATACAAGGATGCTGTCTCTGTGTATTGTCTATTCATCAAGGCTAAAGATTACAACAATCAGGAGATTGACGATTTGTGGACTACCATTGAACAGGAAAACGGTGATTCTTTTCCTGCTTACGGAATTATACGGGATCAGCCGCTGATCACCAACCGTTCCCACTGCAGATATGGAGCAGCGATACTAAATACTGCGCCGGGAGCTTCAGGATTTCAGCAAACAGAAATTTTTGGAGGGAAATACATCCGGTTTACGCATTACGGATCTTTTGAAAATATTTTAGAAACCTACCGGGCCTTTTACCGCTTTTGGCTCACTAAACCAGAACTTTTGCTGGATAATTCAGATGTTATAGAAGAACATATGCAGTCTGAAAAGGGAGAAATGATGACCCATATTTATTTTCCGCTGCATTTGTAAGGATGTCCTTTTAGGACAAGTTTTGTTTTTTTGATGATCTAATTTTGCCCCAGATAAATAACCCTACTGATGGGATTTATCGCGTAAAATTTTAGAAAAACAGGACAGAATGAAAAAAAATGTATTACTCTTTATTGTATTGATTTCATCTTATGCACAATCTCAGATCTCCATCCAGGCTTATGGCGGAAATAAAGAAGCTGAGGTGTTGGGAATTTATGATAAAGATTTTAAGAACAGATGGAATTATTTCGCTTCCGGAACAGCTTCCTATGATTATGAAACACGAAAAGTAAGTCCGGCAGTGTATCAGAGCCTTAATTATTATGTAGGCAGCAACTGGGGTGCTTCCGCCGGGGTTTATATTTCAGACGAAGATGTAATGCCTTCACTGGGATTGGCTTTTGTAAAAGAAACCAGAACTTTAGGAATCAACTTATTTCCAGCTGTTACCTATTCTTTGGATACCGGAAAAGCAGGATTGGGACTTTACACCTTACTGGAATACACGCCTAAGCTGAATGAAAAGCTTAATTTCTACAGCATGCTGATGGTGGAATCTGATTTCAGTTTTCAGGAACATCAGGCCAGCAGCCAGATCATACGCTTGGGATTGGAAAACAGCAAAAAAATGCAGTTCGGGATAGGGAGCAATATTTCCCAGACCGGAAGTACTTTCGAAACCGATATCAATTTCGGATTATTTATTGGAAAAAAATTTTAATGATATGAATCAATTATTCGCACTCACCCTTTTATTTAATGTAACATTTTGTATGGCACAGACGTATCACTTCCCTGAAGAATCTTCACCTCACGAAGGAACCTGGCTGCAATGGCCACACCATCATCAGCACGGCGCTGAATACCGGAAACGAATAGAGCAGACGTGGATCGACATGACCAGAGAGCTTCAGTCCGGGGAAAAAGTTCACATCATTGCTTATGATGATACGGAAAAGAAAAGAATTTCCGATCTGCTGGAAAAAAATAAAATCCCTTTAAAAAATGTTGATTTCAAAGTATATCCTACCGATGATGTCTGGGTAAGAGATAACGGACCTATTTTCGTGAAAGATAATAACGGACGTGTACTCATCGAAGATTGGGGGTTCAATGGCTGGGGAGGAAAATATGATTCCGAAAACTGTGATGAAATCCCTCAGCGAATAGGAGCGGATCTGGGCATTAAAGTGATTGATCTGAACGAAGAAATGGTGAATGAAGGCGGATCCGTAGAAACCGATGGAAATGGTGTTCTGATGGCCTGTAAAAGTTCTGTGATCAGTCAGAAAAGAGGAGCTACCCGAACGAAAGGAATTACGCAACAGGAAGCTGAAGAAATGTTTGAAAAGTATTACGGCGTTTCCAAGGTTATCTGGCTTGATGGGGTTACCGGACTGGATGTGACCGATATGCACATCGACGGTTTTATGAAATTCATCAACCACAATACCATGATCACGATGGACGAGGACGGTCTTTTTGAAATGGGTCTTACCGATAAAGATATCAATACCCTTTACTCAGCAACCAATGTGGATGGAAAAGAGTACAAAAAAGTATACCTGCCGGCTACAAAAAATAAAGTGAAAACCGCTTACGGAAAGCAGCTGGAAGAAAAAGGCTCTTATATCAATTTCTATGTAGCCAATAAAGTGGTTTTGGTTCCGAACTATGGTGATCCCAACGATAAAGTAGCCAATAAAATGATTCAGGAGCAGTATCCTGACAGAAAAGTCATTGGAATCGATGTGAGAAACTTATATGAAAATGGCGGAATGATCCATTGTGTGACGCAGCAGCAGCCTGCCGGAAGTCTGTTGAAGTAGAATTTTATAATTGAAAACACCCCCTCCCTAAGAATGAATATATTTTTATAGAGGGGTTTTTATATGATCGGAATATGAAGTTGTGCGACAAAGATGACCAGCTTTTACATTTTCTGTCCTAATGATTTCAACTTTTTCGGACCGTATTCTCTGTATCATTTAAAAACAAAAAAACCATCCTTAAAAAAGAATGGTTTGTAGACCCAGAGCAACAAATATCGAATCATTTTATTAATGATTTACAGAGTTTTTCTACTTTACATCGTTATTTTAAGCCTTGTACAGATTTTTCTATCACTAAGAATAATAAAAATATTTAGCCTTTTAACATCTTCTTTGCTTTTTCAAAGTCTATATTTTTTGCTGAATTATTAATCTTTGAATTATTTGAAATTTCTAAAATAGAATTTACATAGAAGAATACAAGTTGTTCTGGTGAAAGTAAATCTCTGATTTCCTTAAAGACATTTTGAATTTTATCATATCCTTCTTCAAAAGAAGATAAAACAGCTACTATATCTTCAAAAAATCTACGTGCATAATGTAGATAAAATGGATCCTGATTCTCTTTTTCATAAATCAAGTAAAAAAAGTCTTTTAAAATTGGAATTTCATTTAAATTATTATAGTAAAGAACATCTTCAATTGGAAAGCCATCATCTCTAACGTTCAGGTTTTTTTCTATTTCTTTAATATTATTAAAATATATTCTAATAGCATCATCTTGATTACAATAAAATAATATATTTAATGCTTTTGATAAATAATCACTTTTTTCTGACGTTAAGTATTTCCTTGCAATTGATAATATAAATTCAGTATCTAAATGTTTTTCTTTAATTATATCAATTACATTCCAACACAAATTTGAATTTATATCAGCACAACAATTCTTCAAGAAATCTAAATTATTGTCAATTAATTCAAAATAAGCTTGTAATGCTCTTTTAGAAAGTAGACTCGGATTATTTAATAATAGCTCTCCAATTTTAGAATATACATCTGATAATCTATAATCAATTGCATGTTCAATATGTTTTTGTAACGGTGAAAAAAGAAGTTTTTCATTTTTTATATTGTATATTATTTTATTATTAAATGCCTGATCATCATCTACTCTCAATCTTATAAAATCTAACATGTTTTCATTACTCCAATTACGAATGTCTGAAAATTGAATGGTTTTTAAATAGAATTCTTTTGAGTTTTGTATTCCAAAATTGAAATCAAAATAATAGATATTTTCTAAAGCTGTATAATTGGAAGTTAATGTATACGTATTATTTTCATTAAATTTTATAATATCTAATAAATTTGTTTCTGAAGTTAAATTACTAACTAGTTCATTAACTATGCTTAGGTGATTTTTTAATTCTTCATTTTTTTTGGGGTCCCCTTTTACTGCATCTTTTATGAATGAAAGCATAAATAGGTTATTTTCAATCAGGGAATATATTTGATCTCTTGAGAGATCATGTTTTCTGTTATATCTTAATGCTTTTGCTATTAAGTCATGTACAGAATTTCGAAACCAATGATAGTTTGTTTCTTTATACCATTTAGTACTTATTTGTGAATACTTTTCCCAACTTAACAATTCAATATTATTTTGGTTAAAAAGATCATCAATTGCAACTTTAAGTTTTTCTTTATCAAAAATAATCTTTGCATTATTTTCAATAAGGCTTTCAATTTCAATTTTACTTATTGCGATTTCATTATCTGTTTTCAATTGCATTTCGAAGATGTAGCCAATCTCGGTGAATTTTTGTTCGAATTCACGTGCTAATTCTCTATTGTCACTGAATATCCAATTCCTTAGATAGGAGATATCACGATTATTTTCTATGTTTAATTCTTTGTTTTGATATTTTTCAATTAAGTATTCAATACTACTTTCTTGTATTAAAGTTGCAATAAGAAAAAAATTCTTGGTTTGTAAACCATGTATGTCAATGATATGTTTTAGAACCCTTTCTCTATTTTTAATTACATTGACAAATTTTGTTAATAAGTTTTCCTCATTGTAGTATAATTCATTATCTAATACAAAGTCAATTATTTTGATTACAAAATCATCTGAATTATCCGACAATTTGATCTTATCAATAATTTTCTCTTCTACATCTTTTTTTCTTAGAGTATCAAAATCAAAATCGTTTAAAGGATTTAACGAAACCATAAATAATTTAGCGATAGACTCTAAATCATTAAGATTTAAAAGGATTTTCTCTACATACATGCCTGTTCCTCTAAGAACATTATCGTTAGTTTGGTTGAAATAATTCTTTATAATTTCTAAGATTGTCGTAAAATCACTGTCTACATCATTTTTATCACTACACATAACTATAAGTTCATGTAAAACTTCTCTAGACTGGATTCCTTTGAAATCGTTTTTAATTTTCTCGAAATATTCATGATCATTTTCGTGAAATTTAAGCATTCTGATGGTACTTAATATTTCTGATTTAAAGTGATCATTGTGTTTGTATAGTTCTGAAATTAACATGTCTTTCACCTCATTAATACGTTCTTGAGGAATCTTTTTGTATGCTAAGATGTTGAGCGCTGACAATCTTGCCCTGTCAATAATTTGCTCATTGGTATATTGAGCTATTAGGAAGTCTAATTGCGCAAAATTTGCTAATCTACTTATTGGAATTTTTGACGATATACCCAGCCAAAAACCCTTTTCTATACATACTTCTTTGAAATAGTTTTCAAAGATTTCATTTTTAAGTTCTGAAGAAATTCTATTATCTTCCGCATAAAAAAGTTGTTCAGGTTCATTATTAAGAAGCCAATCTTTTAATAATTCATACTTGCTATTTTCTATGATATTTAAAAGAAAGGTCAGTGTATTAAAAAGAGTTGGTTTGATTCTATCTATTTTTGGAATTTTAATATAATCCAAAATTTCTTCAAATGTCAATTTAGAAAGATATTTTGCGGCAAAAAACTCTTGGAAATTTTTATGACGAAATTGGAGTGTGTTAGAATTGGAGTTTTTTTGAATAAGTGACAATTCTTCAAAAAATTGTTTATCATTATATCCTAATAAATCAAGTAAATTTTGTTCTTCAATAAAGTTCTGTTGCATTAATTCATTAGCTATAGATACTATTTCTAAACAATTTATTGTATGAAAAATATCTATAATATATCTTTTTCTTAAATTTTCTTTTGTCTTTTTTAATTCATTCAAAATAAATAAATCCCATATCTCTTGCTGGGTTTTAGGAAAGTCATTTTTCTCATTGTAATACTCGGCGAAAAGATCTAAATTAAATGGATTCTCTAAATAAATTTGTAATTTATGAATGTTATCGAAATCAATCTCTAGACCATATTTATTTAAAAGTATGCTTTTAATTTGTTTGTCATTCAGGCTATCTAAGTAAACTGCCTTAAAATCTGGAAGCCTCGTGATATATTTTTCATAGATGTTGGTTCTACAACTTAGAAGAATTTTATAATCTAAGTTCTTTATTCTTCGTGAAAAAAGATCGAGTTCTGAAATGAAATCCTGGATATTTGAAATTTCATCAAGCCCATCAAATATTAATATGAATTTTGGAAATTGATTTAAGTCTAAATTATTAATCAATTGTTCAATAGTTACAGAGGTTCTAAAACTTTTTATACTAATAAAAATTGGATAGCAACCCGTATTATCTTTTCTCTCCCATAATAAATCAACAAGCTGCAATAATTCTTCACTCTTGCCAATACCAGGATTGCCCAAAAGAATAATTCTATCAGTATCGTCAAGAAAATCAACAAGGATTCTCCTTTCACTTTCATTTACATATGAGAAAAAGTCTTCAAAACTGTCTGGTGTTTCTAAGACATACCTTTGTTCATAATAATTCTTACTCATGATTATTCAAACTTTAGGTCTGATTTATTTATTTTATTTAATTTATTAGTATGTTCGTCGCCAGAAAAAGTATAAATAACAATACCGTGCCCATCTTCAAGATCTGAATCAAACTCTCTTCTTTTCTTCATGAATTTTCTGAAGGTACCAGAAATATTTTTTGAATCAATATTTATATCAATTATTCCGTATCCTGGTTGGTACTCTGATTCTCTTTCTTCTGGTTTGTCAAAAGTTGACCTTCCTCTAAAATATACAATTTCTTTGCCTGTTACTCGTTCAGATTTGTTTATACGTGTACTATGTTCATGTCCCATTAATATAAAATGGATATCAGTATTATATAAAAGGTCCTCGAACTTACTTCTTTCAGATTTGTGTAAATGTTCTAAATCATGGTGACATACAAGAAAATTAAAATGCGTTTTAGCTTTCTTAAACTCTAATAAACATCTATCAATTTGGTCTAAATCGAAAAAGTGATCTTTAACTAATCCTTCACCACAACGCCATGAATCATTTATTAAACCAATTCCAATTTTAATATCTCCATATTCATATACAAATGTAGACTCAAATTCAGAATATGTATACTTACCGCTAGCAATTGATTCTGCATGATATCTCTTTTCAAATGCTAAATATCTTTCCATTCTGTCAAGATTGAGAAAAGTATGGTTTTTACTAAATTCCCTACAAATCTTTGTTAGTGTTTCTGTACTCTTGGAATATTGTAAAAGCCCTGCTTCTAAAATTCTATTAATTTTTTTTCTTTCGATATCATGATTACCTGCTATGAATAGTACGTTTCTTTTATCAAAAGGTAGATCCGAAGCGATTTTATCTATAAACTCTTCTTCAAAAACTTGATAAGGATCTGTATGGCCGTCATTAATTAAAGAATCTCCCGCTTTATCAACCATATCACCTGATATCACAATTAGATCAATCGGTTGATATGATTTAAGATCCTTAATTAATGCATCAATATAGTAATTCTGTAAATCGTCTAGATTTTCCCTAGATAAATGTATATCCGATAAATGTACAATGCGCATTTTATGAGTTATGTTTTTTCATTCCAATACAAGACATTTGTTTAGTTATTAGAATTATAAATATAAGCACTGTTTATGAAAAAAATATACAAAATCTCTTTATTTTAATCCTTAAAGCAGAAAATTAGTACAAATATGTAATTACTTAGAAACATGTCTACACAACTAAACTTAATAGAGGATTATGAAATAAGATATTTCTTGTTTTATAGTAAAAGTTTTTAACTTACATTTGGATTATAAACAAAAACGGTTATGGAAAAGGAAAATTTTGAATTTAAAAACTATATTTTTCAAAAAGGCTTTGAAAAAGTAGATGAAACTAATTTTGTATATAAAGTTTCAAATGATTATGAAGTAAATTTATATATTGAACAGGGAGATTATATAATCCCAGTTTCTCCGGATTTAGAGTTCAGAAAAGAAATTCCTAAAAATGAAAAGCAGGCAGAAAAAGAGTTTGCAGTAATTAGTGAAGTCTTAAAAATAAGCTTAAATAAATAAACTTATTAAAATAAGAATTGAATTTGAAAAGTAAAGATTTCTTAATTTTCACGTAGCTAATTTTTTAATTATGATCAAAAAAATGTCAAAGCATTCTTAATGATTTGCAACTATTTTCACTCTATAAATAATTATGAATTAAAAATTACGGCCTGCTTGTTAAAATGCAACATCACTACGAAATTAGAGAGATTAATGCATTGAAAAAAAACAAATCTATATTTAAGGAATTTAAATATTTCTAGAATTGATTCCTCATACTACCAATAGGACATAATCATATTCAACTTTAAATCAGTGTTTATTAGTAGCGTAAGCTGGAATAGTTGCGGAAAAAATAAACTACATGAAGAAGTTAGGAGCTCATTCGCAACTTTGAAAGTCCTGACGTCCTAACAAAGTTGCTGCTTCGCTCTGTGAGACTTTTTGGGTTGGTACTTTAGACATGAAATTTTTGTTTTAAAATTTTCTGACACCCTATAACCATCATTAAGTTTTTCTATTTGTGGGAAGCATTCGCGTAGATTTTTAGTTTAAATTATTTTTTTCTTCTATATAATTCTCAAGGCATTCCAAATAATTTTTGTGTCTTTTTTTTTGTATAAAAACTTTCCTCTGCTTTTCTGTATTTAATTCTCTAATTGAAGCAAATGCGACATGATTTGTCGCTTTGCACTAGTAGATTTGCATAAAAGAGTCAAAAAATTAAAAAGAAAACACACAGATGAGTGATAAAATTCATATTAAATCACCTTAATATGAAACAAGATATATGTTAAAAAATGTTAAATTCGCAAAATTAAAATTAATACTTACTCAAAAGAAAACATAGAATGAAAAAACTTTACTTCGGTGCATATACTTTATGTACAGTTTTAGGTGTGTCAGCACAGGATGTTGCCTGGCAAAAAGAGATTAAGTCTTCTACGCAGAATTTTCTAAGTCAGATTACCACAACTATTGATCAGCAATATCTTATTTCGGGAAGCTCGATTCAAATGAGTAAGCTTCAGACTGAAGGTAGTAAGCAAAATAACGGCTACGATTTCCACTTAATTAAACTCAATCAGCAGGGTGAGCAGGTTTGGGAAAAATATTTCTCAGGACAGAATCACGATTATCTGTCAGCTTCTGTAGCCACTCAAGAAGGAGGTTTCCTTCTGTCCGGAACTTCTTATTCCGGGAAAGGACTGGATAAAAAAGAAGATTCAAAAGGTGGATCTGATATCTGGCTGATCAGAATTAATGAATTCGGAGATGAGCTTTGGCAGAAAACATTGGGAGGTTCTTCTGATGAGGAAGCCAGGTCAGTTATTCAAACTACGGATCTTGGATTTTTTGTCGCCGGAAATGTTCAAAACTCATCTAAAGGGTACGGTTCAAAAGATGTCTGGGTTTCAAGACTGGACAAAAACGGAAAAATCCTATCTGAAACTGTTTTGGGAGGAAAAGGTCTGGACGAAGTGGAGAAGATGATTACTACGAAAGATGGAGGCGCATTGTTGGGAATTTACTCGAGAAGTTCCGAGATCCGCGCTTCGGGTTCCACAGATAAGTCGTCTTCGGCATCCTCATATCCTGTATCCCGAACCGCTAAGTCTACGGATAATTTCGGAGAGGGAGATTACTGGATCGTCAAGCTTGACAAAAACGGAAAAGTAGAATGGGAAAAGAACTTTGGAGGAAAAGGTGATGATCACATCAGAACTTTAGCCCTAACATCAGCAGGATATATAATTGGTGGAGAATCCAGATCTGAAAGGTCAGGAAACAAAACGGTAGGTATTGAAGAAGGAACAGACCTTTGGCTTATTTCTTTAAATGAAAGAGGTGATGAGATATGGCAGAAATCTTTCAATTTCAAGAACCGGGATATCCTGATGGGAATGAGTGTCCTTCATTCAGCAGATGACAAATCTTCAAAAGGGATTCTTTTAGGCGGTTATACGCAGGCAGAAGGAAGGATAGAAACAGATGATGAAACATTCTGGATGCTGTACCTGAATCAGGACGGAAATGAAGAGTGGAGAAAATATGTGAAAGGAGAATCCAGGAAGAAAGAAGAAAGACTTTCAGATATTAAATTAAATAAGGATGGTTCTATCATTCTGGCAGGAACCAGCGCTGAAGAGCTTGGAAAAGAGAACTGGAAGATTGTAAAGCTTGGAGACAGCCAGATCAATAAATTAATTGAAAAACAAGACATCAAGATCTACCCGAATCCGGTTTCAGACTATGCTTACGTAGAAATAGGCTTTGAATTTAAAGAAGCAGATATTATGCTGTATGATATGGGTGGAAGACAGCTTCAGAGCTTGAAGACGAAGAATAAAGTGACGAAGATCAATACTCAGAATTTGATTCAGGGGGCTTATCTGGTGATGATAAAAACGGATACGAATAAAACGGCAAATGCAAAATTAATTAAGAAATAAAAACTCAAATCATGAATACATTTAATTGGAAGATAGAATACATATTTTTCTTTCTGATATTTTTAGTTACAAATTTATATAGCCAGCAGAGTTTAGGTGAAGGAACTTCATCTCCAATAGCTTCACCTGCTATGGCTTCTATGGCTGCTTATGCAGACAGCCCTGTTAATCAGATAACTGGCCTTCCTAACATTAATATCCCGTTAATAGACGTCCCAATGCAGGATGAAAACGTTAAAAGTGGTTTTAGCCTAAGTTATAATCCCATGCATGTTGAAAATATTTATTATCCAGCAAGTGATGTAGGAGCAGGATGGACTTTATTCGGAGGAAGTGTAATATATAAAAAAGTAGTTGATCTCTTGGATGAAACCTATGATGACATCAATAAACCAAATTATAAAAAAAATATTTTTGACGATTATTACTACTATAATTTGCCAGGAGCATCAGGGAAGTTTCAAATAAAAAGGGATACGATCAATAATACATTCAGCCTCATTAATCTGTCTCCAAACAGTTTGAAATTCGAATATGAAAAAGAAAGCAATAATGCCACTTTAAAAATTAAGAACTTTACCATTACAGACGGCAAAGGTTATCAATTTATTTTTAATGATTTCGACTCTGAAACAAGAGATTATGGAGGTCTAGACGGCGGAAGCAGATATAAATCAGCTTACTTTTTAAGTAAAATAACAAGCCCAAAAGGAAGGATACTTGCATCCTATATTTATGACAAAAGATCTAAAAAAATTCCTTCAACAGAAGTGCTGTTGTATCAATATTGTAAACTGAAAACTATAGAAACTGATTTGGGCAAGGTTATTCTTGATTACCAGTTTGATGAAAGTCTGGCGGAAACTCCAAATGATTTATATAGTTTACAGAAAATTACCTTGAAAAATTCACTAGATCAAATTATCAACACCTACACTTTTAACTATATAAAGTCAGGACATCCTTATGATGTTAAAGATAAAAAAAGGTTACTTGCTTCTATTATAAAGAATAATAAAAATGAACAAAAAATTGAACAGACTTCTTTTATATATAATCAAGAATCTACACTTGCTCCTTCTTTTAATGACTATGGAAACAACCTCTGTGAGTACTATTCCATTATTTATCAAGATTCCTATTATTATAACAACTATAAATTCGTTAACGTATTAGAAAAGATTATTACTCCGTCAGGGGGTGTGACAAGTTATGATTACGGATATCATGAATATTTTGAAGATCATAATACTTCTGAATACAAAGATTTGTTATTGACCAATTTTGTAAATCCCGATCTACAGAGTGTCAGTTCCCAAATTAAACCTTATGATACGACACAATCTAACATTTACACCTTTACGGTTACTGGACCTCTTGGGAAAATGGTAACTTTTAGGTTAAACTTTGTTGATATTGGCTATCATGAAGAGATGGAGCCATCAACAGAGAGCCCAGATCCGAATAATCCTATACCCGGCTCCGAACCATTTTATACCAACTTTAAAATTAAAAACAGTAATGGAGAAGTTCTAAACGGTGCCAGCTGTACTTTTGGAGCAGGTGAAACAGATAAAACATATAAAGGCTACCCCGGAACTTACACCATAGAAATAACGGGAACAGGAAAAGGTTACGGAAGTTATATACTGAATGAAATGCATGTTTCTTCTCCCCCTCCATATCGGAATGTTAGAAAAACACTTCTTATGGGGCCTCGTCTTAAAAGTGTGAAATCATATACAGGAATTAATGAAAGCACTCCTGCAAAAACATATATGTACAATTATGATAATGAAGACGGAACAGGTTCTAGCGGTTTTGTTTTTTATGACGAAACAGATACTGACATTGCTAACGAGCCTTATATCATGTATAAGAATGTAAAAGTATCTGAACCTGAAAATGGATACATAAGATCAACTTACATTATTCCCACTGATTATCCTAAATATATGAATGGGGGAACTCAGTTATACCCCAAATGGTATTATCCTTACTATAATATTACCAAAGGAGGACTGATCTCAAAAAAAGAAATCTATAATGAGCAGAACCAGCTGTTAAATTCTCAGAATTTTACTTATGATTTTGGAGAGTATAGTGACAATACATACCAGTTTTATATCAAAAGTAGTCCATATACTTCAAAACCCGCTTACGTAAAAAAAGTTTCTACAGACAATAAAGACTTTATGAAAAATGGGGGATTGGTTGTAAATAAAAGAGAATCTGTAATCAATGTTTCTAATTTTCAGCCTGAAAAAACAATAGAAACAACAGCAGATGGAGATATCATAGAAAAACAGTTTGCCTATCCAACGGGAACTTCTGGCTATACCCAACTTGAAAATGCCCATATTATTTCGAATTCCGTTCAGACTGTTGAGAAAAAAAATGGAAAAGTTATCTCGTCCTCACAGGTTAAATTTGAGAATAACAATCTTCTACCAACATCTGTGAACTCTATAAATCCAAATGATAATAGTACAAAAACAGCATTAAAGTATGATCAATACGACACAAAGGATAATATTCGTCAGTATACAGCCGTATCAGATGAAAGTACAGGAAAGGGCATCACGACAACAATCATATGGGGATATAACGATACAATGCCTATTGCTAAGATAGAAGGTGCCTCATTAACTGATATAGCAGGTCTTGCAGATGAAATCATATCAAAATCCAATCTTGATAAAGATGAGGCTTCCGAGACTGATCTTATTAATACTTTAGATATTTTCAGAACTAATACTGCATTAAAAAAATTCCTGATTACCACTTATACTTATGATCCTTTGATCGGAGTTACAACGGTTACCCCGCCTAATGGCATGAGAGAGATCTATAAGTATGACCGAAACAATAAGCTACAAGCCATTGTTAATGTCAACGGAAATATTATTAAGGAGTACAAATACAATATGAAACAGCCATAAAAACAGAGATCATGAAAAAAACATCAATACTTATATACTTTCTTATGTCAGCTTTGTTTTATGCACAGAGTTTGACCAATACGGAAAACTATACCTACAGCAGGACCTATCTAGAGCCGGTTACCAGCGAACAAACTGGTGCTAAGCAGATGCAGACGGTTCAGTACTTTGATGGATTGGGAAGAAATATTCAGAACATTTCAGTAAAGGGGTCTCCAACAGGAAAAGATGTTGTAGTCCCTGTATCCTATGATCATCTGGGAAAGCCATCAAAAAGCTATCTACCTCTTCCTGTTGATTCACAAAATGGCGCCTATATGCCTAATGTGGGAGAAAATTCAGTCAATACTTACTACAATGTTTCCAACGCCTTTTCTGAAGTAGCTTACGAAAATTCGCCATTGGGAAGAATTGAGAAAAATGCAGCACCAGGAACAGAATGGCAGCTTAGCGGAGGTCATACACAAAAAGCTGAGTTCTTATCCAATTCAGCCAATGAAGTGAAAAGATTCAAAGCTACAATTACATGGAACGCTTCTTCACAGCTCAATGATGCAGGACTGAGTTTTGCAGCCAATGACACATATACAACCAATGGATATTACAATGCCAATACGTTATATAAATCAGTGGTTAAAGATGAAGACGGAAATGAGTCTCTTTCTTTTACCAATTCATTAGGACAGACTATTTTAGTGAGAACAATCAATATTAAAGAAACCGGGACTATTGAAAATCTTGATACTTATTATGTATATGATGATTTTGGGAATCTTTCTTTTATAATTCCTCCTAAGGCAGCTGTCATCACTACGGATGCAGAAATTCAGCCGGTGCTGAGCAGCCTATGTTACGTGTATCTATATGATAAATACAACAGGCTTGCAGAAAAGAAGCTGCCTGGAAAAGGCTGGGAATATTTTGTGTATGATAAGCAAAACAGGATAGTAGCGGTACAGGATGCCAATCTTCAGAAAAATGAACAATGGTTGTACACGAAATTTGACAGTTTTGGAAGAATTGCATTTACCGGAATTAATTCAGGTGGAAGCAGAAATACTGAGCAGGGCATTGCAGAAGCTTACGGAACTAATAATGTAACTAGAACTTCAGATGCTTTCTTTAACAGGGAAGGAATGGACGTCTATTATGACCCTAATGGTACTTATCCTGGTGTTGGATGGGTAAAGCTTTTGTCTGTAAATTATTATGATGAATACCCTGAAGGTACACCTCAACGCCCTGATCAGATACAAAACCACCCAGTCCTGGGTTCAGTTCCCTCTCTTATTATTTCAAATGGCTTGTCGTCTAAAAGGGACATCAAAACTTTTCCTACAGCAAGCTACGTAAAAAATATTGAAAATGACAGCTGGTCTTCGGCAGTTGTATGGTATGATCAATTGGGAAGACCTATTGGAACCTACAGTAAAAATCATTTGGGTGGCTTTACAAAAACTGAGGCTTTATTAGACTTTACAGGTAAGACTCAGTTGGCTTATACATACCATTCAAAAAATACGGCCAATACAGAAGTAACGGTTAAAGACAGGTATACTTACAGTCCGCAGGGATATTTACTTAAACACTATCAACAGGTTGATGGTGCGTTGGAAGAGCTGCTTTCCGATTATTCATATAATGACTTAGGGCAGGTTATTAATAAGAAAGTGGGCAATAATCTGCAGAGTATAGATTATACTTATAACATTAGGGGATGGCTTACTGGAATCAACTCTGCCGATATAAATAATATGGGAAGCAAGCTTTTCTCCTACAAAATAAAGTATAATACGGTAGAAGGAGCAGAAACCCCTAACAATGACTACCCAGGACTGAAAGTAAAACCCAAAAATAATGGAAGTATTTCAGAAGTAGACTGGAAAATTTCAGGTGAAAATGTATTGAAAAGATATGGTTACAGTTATGATGGGGCAGAAAGGTTGCGAGCCGGTTTTTACCAGAATGAAACCAACCCTTATCTCAAAGAATATAATGAGATTGTGGATTATGACAAAAACGGAAATATTACCACTCTAAAAAGGACCGCAAACTCTCCTTCCGGTACTGCAATAGCTATAGATGACCTTACTTATACGTATGATGGCAACAGGTTAAGCAATGTATCGGACAGTTCACAAAACTATGCGGGGTATCCTTCTGTATCCGGAAACCCTATAGATTATGATAGTAATGGCAATATGACCAGTCAGAAGGACAAGGGAATATTACAGATGAAATATAATCATCTTAACCTTCCTTCTTCTGTCATTTATAATAGGTCCTATATCATCCAGGAAGAGAACGGTGTTTCTGCAAAAAGAAATTACAACACCCAATACACCTATAGTGCAGACGGAACAAAACTGAAAGCAGAATACACCTATTTTGCCAACAGAACACAAATGGAGATCAAGAGAATTACAGAGTATCTGGGTGGTTTTCAGTACGAGGATGATGGACTCCAGTTTTTGTCCAATGAAGAGGGGTATTATGATTATATTCAAAAAAGATATGTTTATAACTATATTGACCATCTTGGAAATATAAGAGTAAGTTATGCCAGGAATGCCAGTGGAAGCGCAGAGATTATTGATGAAAATCACTATTATCCCTTCGGGTTAAGGCACAGTCCTTCTTCTTTGGTAACTAATGCTTACCGCAAAAAATATAACGGCAAAGAGCTTCAGGAAAGTGGTATGCTGGATTACGGATGGAGACAATATATGCCGGAATTGGGCAGATGGAATGGTATGGACCAGCTTTCAGAAAGCTATCACTTTGCTTCTCCTTATGCTTATGTTATGAATAATCCGGTGATGAAATATGATCCGGATGGCAGGGTGAGTATGGACTTCTTTGATTCATTTTGGCAAAATACTCCAAATGGAACTAACTCTTTTTGGGCAAATGATGGTGGAGGTTTTGTAAGTTATGATGGCGGAGGCGGACAAAGTAATTACGGAGGCAGTGGTCTGGCTTATAGTTCTTCCGTAGGTTTTGATGGAGCATTTACGATGGGTGATGGAACATATACCCTAGCGCCAGTCATTATCAACGCAAGAGGAACAGCCAGTACTTGGAATAATTCTGATAATCTTGGGTTTAACAGCCTTCTGATGTATAGCAAGTTTACAGGCGCCTTAGGACAAGCTACCTATGATATGAACAGCAGTAATATGGGTTCTTATATTCTTAATTCCAAAGCATCACAGAGTGTAGCCTCAGTTGAGAATTTTCTATTCCTTGAATTACCTGCATCTATGTTAGGTGGTGAGGTTTTAGCTATTGGATGGAGAGCTGCAGGATTAAGCCGTATTGTCTGTGGGCCACTGGGCAGAATTTCCAACGGGCTGATCAAGATCTGCTTTACAGAAGGAACTTTGGTAGCAACTGAAAACGGAAACAAAAAGATTGAAGACGTTAAAGAAGGTGATTTTGTATGGAGCTACAATGAGGAAACGGGCAAAAAAGAATTGAAAAAAGTAGTTGAATTATCCCACAATACTTCTTCTTCATTGGTGAAAATCTCCGTAAACGGAACAGAAATTACTTGTACACCAGAACATCCATTCTATGTACAGGGAAGCTGGATAGAAGCTAAACACTTAACCAAAGGAATGCTTCTTACCACTTTAGATCAAAAAAATTCTCCTATAGAATCTATAAAGTTTTTGGACGGGAAAGTAAAAGTCTATAACTTTGAAGTAAAAGACAACCATAATTATTATGTTTCTGAGAAAGGGGTTTTGGTGCATAATACATGTTGGACAGAAAGACTTGGAATGTTTATGGAATATGCAGCAAATATTGAAACTAAATCTCTTACCTCGCAAGAAGCAACTATAAATCACTTAGAAAGTGTATTTAAAATCCTAGATAAAACAAGAACAGATGATAGAATAATTAAATTAGTCGGAGAAGGTGCTAAAAATGTATATCCTGGTCTTAATGGTTCAAAAATGATTTTTCAGGCAGGAAAAGAAGGTGCTAAGAATTATACAGAAGTATTTCTTGATGGTGGTTTTCAGATAATTAGAGATGGTAAAGTTGTAATAAGTAAAGTTAAATAAGATGATAGAAAAGCTTAAATATGCCTTATTCAGTATTCCTGACTATGATATTTATCGAAAATATTTCCAAACTAAAGATGACATAACAATTTATTATAAAAATGTTATTGTTAATGCAACAAATCATGAAGTTTCTGTTTTTTATGATTCAGAAGAACATTTTGTTACAAAAGGGCTAAAATATCTTGATAGGAATAATACGATAAAATCTTTCAATGATATTCCTTCTGCAATTGATTATATGAACTACCTTTCATCAGTAACTTCTGATATTAGGTATACATTATATCATTATTTTTTATTTAAATTAAAAGATGTAGGAATTAATTATAATTATTTCTCATTTGGTTTGGCTGGGAGTTATCCGAATTATTCTGAGGATAATCTAAGTATTCGTTGTGATTTCGGAGACTTGAGTATAATGGATAAAAAAGTAAAATACAACGGTCTAATTATTTTTAATAATGATGGCTCCTGTAGATTTTCTTTTTATCCAGAAGAGCCGGCTTGGAACGAAGAAAAAATATGTCCTAAGACAGATATTGATAAAATTATAGAATATATTCTTAATCTCGATGTAGATAGCTATAAAGATATTCCATTAATAGAATCATAAGTAAAAAAGAGTAGTCGAGAGCTACTCTTTTTTTATTTTAAACGGAACAGAAATTACATGTACACCAGAGCATCCATTCTATGTAAGCGGAAGCTGGATAGAAGCCAAAAACCTAACCAAAGGAATGCTTCTAACCACTTTAGACGGAAAAACTTCTCCTGTAGAATTTATAAAGTTTTTGGATGAGAAAGTAAAAGTCTATAACTTTGAAGTTGAGGGTAACCATAATTATTATGTTTCTGAGAAAGGCATTCTGGTGCATAATGATTGTGCTTGGCCATTTTTAGAAAAAGTAAGTGTCAAAGTTCTGCAAAATGCAAGTTGTGATGCAGATGCATTAGCTATTCAAAAAGTAGTAGGTGGAGATATTATGACTGTTTCTAATCCGATGAAAGGATTACAATTAGGACCTGTAAAATATGGAAGCGAGGAAGTATCAGGATGGTTTTATCATAAAGCTGTAAAAGTCGGTGATGTTGTTTTTGATAGAATAACAGGACCTTCTGGTATGCATATTAATGATTATAAAGCATTGTTTGAGTACGGCGATGATTTAATTTTCAAATAGAATAAAATAAAATGAAAACAAAAATAATTTTAAATAATTTTATTAATCATATTGAAAGCAGACCTAAAATGTATGTGAGTAAACCGGATTTTATGACAATATCGTCACTTATATCCGGATATTTTTGTGCAATTAATGATACTGAAAATCTTCCTTTAAATTTAATGTTTTCTGAATGGCTGAACGGCAATGGAGAAAAAACATCTTTGATTTGGAATGAATATATTTTTTCTATAATTGCAAAAAATGATGCAGAGATAGCGTATTCTGAATTGTTTAAACAAATTAAATTATTTATAAAAGATTTAAATGTTTAAATTATGACTATACACGAAATTTTGCCTCATATTGAAAAAAGACCTCAAATGTATTTTCGTGAAAAAAATGTCTTTTTTTTGGAAACTTTTTAAGAGGGTTTTTTGTAAATGAATATTTTAAAGATAAGAGTTCTAAAAATGATTTTAGATCTAATTTCTATGAGTGGTTAAAAAATAAATTTAACTTCGAAAATCAATCTACTTGGGCTGATTTTATAGAGATAATAAGTCAAAATGAAAATTTAAATTCTATTGATGTTTTCTTTAGAGAATATCATTTATTTAGTAAAAAAGAATAAATATAAACAAATATTCCTTTACTAATTAGTAAAGGAATATTTGCCTTAAAGAAAAGCGAAAATATAGTTTTGAAATAGAAGCAACCGTTATCATCTTCTTCTCCGTATTCTTATGTAATAAACAATCCGGTGATGATGTATGATCCGGATAGAAGAATGAGTATGGACTTGGGCGCAGGTTTTTGGAATAATTCTCAGGATGGTACGACTTGGTATAATACCGGTGTAGGATTTACCAGTACTGATGGTATTTCAATGGACTACGACGGGAATGGTATTAATTGGAGCCAACCTAATACCAACATGCTGCTTTCCAATATTGGTATTACAATAGGAACTACAACAGATGGTGACGGCGGTGTTCATATTAATATTCCTCCTATTGAGCTTTCAAAAAGCAGCTTTTTCTGGGGAATTGAGATCCGTAGCCATGTAAATGAGTATATGGATTATTGGAACTCTAACAGTCAGTCTACTAAGGGACCAGGGCTTTTAAAAGGTTTACCATCTATAGATGCAACTAAAAAGGTTCATGGTGCTTTACCCAGAGTTATTGATTTAGTGAATTTTTCAAAGGATGAATTAATGATATTACTTAATGAACTTTAAATAAGCTCTCAACAGAGAATAAAAGTTACTTCTAGACTTGGACGAGATTTAACTCATGGAGAGAGACAAGGTGCTGAACAAAATTTGATAAAATACATCGAAAAATATTTAGGTAAATAAACATATGAAATCAACAAATGAAATTGCTAAAATGCTATTAGAAGAATTATTAAAGAATATTAATAATATCAATAATTTTAAAAATTCAAATTATTATAATGAAATACTAGGAGATACTTCTTTTTTATTAGCTGGTTTACTACATACGATGATTAAAAAAGAACCTCAAATAGATCAGAAAGTTTGGATAGATGATAGCCTTATTACTAATATTAACCAAGTCGATAATATTATATCTATTGAAGGTATTATGATCTGGGGAGAAAATGGTACTACTGAACAATGGGTAGATCCTTTTTATTTTACTATCAATCTAAATAATGATTCTGCTTATAAGTTCTTTTTTAAAGACTTATACTTGAGTGAATTGTCATATGACGATTTTAAAGAAAATCGCAATTATTATTCTGATAAAGTTAAAAACTGGAAATATGAATTCAATTGATTTAGTTATAAACTTATGCAAGAATTATTTGTAAAAAAATTTTGGAAAGAAGAAAGTATATGGTTTTATATACATTTTCAAAATGAAGAAGCAATCAGACAAATTGAGATTAGTTCTAAAGGAAAAGTGTTTTTAACATTAGAAAACCCACACCGGGGAGAATCTATGTTATATGACCAATCTATTGAAGAGATTGATTTACAAGATCCTGACTTTATTACAAAGGAAGAGTTTGAAGATACTTGGAATGACCAATAACAATAAAGCCCCAAATGGGGCTTTATTTACTCTTATAATTTTCAACTATCAATAAATCTATTTGTGGATAATTTTCAGATAAATTTTCAATTATTCTTTTTACATTATGCCAATCTAATCCACCCAATCCGGCACAAATTTTAGGTAATGCTATTTTATTAATTTTATTTAAATTTGAATAGGACAACATTTTTCCCAAAGCAGTCTCAATAGAATTAAGGTCAGCTTTAGTTCTCCAAGTAGCTTGAGTCCCTAAATTAAAAATAGTTCCAGTTTCGTATTTATAAATAAAAACATCTCCTAATAAAAACAAACCTTCTTGGCATAATGCTTTATATTCTTTATACATTTTAGGGTATTTCGTTTTGAATTGTAATGCTATTCCTTTTCCCATAGCACCTGCGCAGTTACAACCATGTGCAAAATTAGAAACTCCTTCTAGGCTAAAAATATCACCTTCATAAATGTATTAACCATTTTCTAAGCTTTATTTAAATCAAAGATCTTATTTTTAAATTAAATAATCTTAAATTAAGATGTGTTTATGGAGTACAAGGCGTACCACATAGTGCATTATAGGAATTAATTCAACTTAACAAAACAAAATATCCAGATTCATTTATAAAAATAATAGAATAAAAGTAACTATAATTATATCACATATGAAACCATCAGAATTAGTAAAAATTCTCAAAAGAGATGTCATCGAAGGAAGCATAGAGTTGTATGAAAATTTATTGAATACTACAAAAGAAGCGCGAGATCCAGTATGGAAAGGAATTCTTCCTATGTATATCGATTTTTCGAAAGAAGAAAGAACCGTTTTTTTTTAAATTTTTGAGAATTGTTGAAATTAATACTTTATCACATGTATTGGGGATATTAGATGGAAGTACCTATGTTGATGAAATAAATGACGAATTTATCCTAACTACGGAAAGTAGTAACGAAAAAATTAACGAAGATTTGCAAGCTTTATTTTTAGAATTAATTGAAGAAAAATAAAAAATATTTTTTTCAAGTGTATTTATTATAAAATAGTGCATTGAAAATCAATGCCTTATTTTCAAAATCAAATAAAAAAATGAAAAATATAATTGATAAGAATTTCCATTTGATTCTAATTTCCATACTCGTCATTGTAATTGGCTATTGGTATTTAAGTTCATTAAATGGTCTTAAGAATGTATCCAAAAAATATGGGATGGAAATGGGATGGAACAGGAAACACTATTATAAAAGTTGATGTTCCCAAAAGTGTTATGCAGCAAGCTATAAGGTTTGAAGCCGATGGTATTAAATCTATATCAATACCTTCAAGTTTATTTCAAAAGTCCACTACCTTAATTATATTAAAAATAAATTAACAATTATTATATGATAACAATTAGAGCAATCTTGTACTTATATGAAAATGTAAGAGAAAGTTCTTTTAGAAGTGGTTATAGACCTACATTTGATTTGGGAAAGGGTTTAACTTCTGGAAGAATTTTATTATTAAATGATAAAAAAGATTTTTCGCCAGGTGAAAAGGAAGAAGTGGAAATTAATTTTTTATATAAAGAATTTTTAGGAGATCGGTTTAAGGTTGGAGAAAATGTAATTTTTACAGAAGGGATTACCCCTGTTGGAGAAATAGAAATATTAAAAATATTATCTCTTGAATGAAATAAGTTAAAAAATAGCAGAGCATTGAAATTTGGTGCTCTGTTTTAAATAAGTTCTGGGATGAACAGAGCTGGTACTCTTGAAATAGTCGATGCCAATGATTAATTAAATTTAGGAGATCTTTTAAGAATTGAAAATGCAGCAACGAGAATAAATAAACCAATTACAGTAGTTGGGAGTAGGGCAAGCGGAAAAGCTAAGGCATATTCTGATTGGGATTATGTTATTGAAAATCTAAATAGTAAGGAATGGTCAAAAATAAAAAACTCAATCCCTGGCGCTAGATCTACAATAGATAACACTCCAAGAAATATTGATATTTTTAAAAAGCTTGATTTATCAAGGCCATATCTTACTATTCATCCTCGTTAAATTTATAAATATGTTAGGAATTATTGATCAAATTTTTATTAATAAGTATGGACAAGATCTTGTAAATATTGATCCTTTTAAAATACTGTTTTCAAATTTTAATATAGAAAACAAAAGAGATTATTTAGAAGGAATAATATCTCTTATAATACAATCTAAACCGCAGAATGAAGATATAGAACCAGCTATAAAAGCCAGTGGTTTAAGGCCGACTTTTACACCTTGCGTTCTATTGAAAAAAGGTGTTGCAAATCATAATTTAATAAAGTTAATTAATTTACCTGATTTTGAATTAGAAAAGACATTGGTTTTATTGATGAGCTTATTTAAAATTGGATATAAAAGACGGTTTATAGAGGAAAAAAATAATCCTGATAAATGGTGGTACTGGGATCTATCTGATCGTAATATAGAAGATAAAATTTTGAAAAATTACGGATAAAGCTTAATTACTCACTATTTATTAAATAATTAGAATTTATGACGTTTTATTCAAACAGGAAATTTAAGATATGGGCTTATGTAGTAAGCCACTCTTCATTACTATTACGCAGTGAAATGAAATATCCTGATCAAGATGATTATTCAGAAGATGAGGCATATAATATTGATTTGGAGTTTTGGGCAGTAAGTTATATTGATATTCCAACCAATCTTTACGAATTAGATATAAAAGAAATTGCAGTAAAGGATTTGTCAAAAGATATTAATCAGGATCTATTGATGTACAATATGAAAATATTTGAAATAAAATCAAAAAAAGAGAAGTATCATATAATAGCTGGTGGACTTTTGATAGGGAAAAACAAATGGGAAAATCAAGATAGAATTTTTGATTATCAATCTAATTTAGTACATGATGAAATAGTATTTCAAACTAAATAGGTTAATTATTCGGTAATGTTCTAGATATGTTGGTAATAAAATATAGCGTTGATTTTCAACGCTATATTTTTAGAAATTAACTGAAAGTTGAAATTTTCAGGGATAAACATAATGGCCGATAAAAGTGGTCAGTGGTGCTGGTGCCCCGGTAGATAGCTTTGATGTAGGCGCACAGGTTTTAAGCAATTGGGAGCCGGAATACCAGTATCTTGCAATGGGGATTGGTATATTAGCTATAATCGCTACCAAAGGAAAGGCTACAGATGAGGTAATAGAGAGTAATTTATGGAAAGTAAGGGATTATAATAAGTTAAGAGGTATTGAAATTGGACTGGACGCACATCACGTGGGACAAAGTGCAGTTATGATTGGGATATTAGATGGAAGTACCTATGTTGGTGAAATAAATGACAAATTTATCCTAACTACGGAAAGTAGTAACGAAAAATTAACGAAGATTTACAAGATTTATTTTTAAGATCAAATAAAAACATGAAAAATATAATTGATAAAAATTTCTATTTGATTCTAATTTCCATACTCGTCATTGTAATTGGCTATTGGTATTTAAGTTCATTAAATGGTCTTAAAAATGTATCAAAAAGAAAAAAATATACAATAGCATTGGTAACAAGTGATTGGCATCATAAAGACACAAATGGAATTGGTGTAGACTATGAATATTTTGTAGATAGTAGAAAATATTCTAACACAATAAATTTAGATTTAAAAAAGGAACAAAAATATCTTTTAGTTTTTGATTCAATAGTACCTGAAAATAATGTTCTTTTAGATATTTATCCTATAAATAATCTTTCCTCAGTTCCTGTAAATGGATGGAAAATTGATGAATTACCTATAAAGGTTAATAGTGTAGAAATTAATAATATGGTTTTGGAGGAATAATTAAATTTTTATGAATAAAACAAAATATAATATGATAAGGATCAGGTGTAACAGTTGATGCAAAGGGATTACTTAATGGTGTTTCAGTAAATAGTACTAAAGGATTAAGTATAAGTGATTTATCTGTTGGAATACCTAATGGGAAAATTGGAACTACAACTGTTAGTCAAATTGAAGCACTAGGAGGAAAAATTACATCCTCTCCAACTAAAAATAATCCTTTTCATTCTACATTATCTGGTATAACAGCACAACAAGCAGAAAAATTATTTAACCCTACAATAAAAAACCCTTTAAAATAAATAGTTATGACACAATCAGAATTAGAAAATATTCTCGAAATATGTAATAAAGCAACCGTTTCTCCTTGGACTTCCTATATTGAAGGAAGAGATTTTGATTCAGGTTCAAGTTTTATAATGACAGGAGAAAATGAAAATAGAGATTATGATATAGAATTTATAAAGATCAAACCAGAAGATCAAGATTTTATTGCTATGGCACGAAATGTCATCCCCCAATTAATTGATGAGATTGTTACATTAAAATCAAAAATTAAGTAATGATAACCGATATAATATAAAAAATGGGGAGTTGTAATTTAGCGTATTAAGTTAATACGCTAAATTTTTTAAATTCAAATGATGGAATATTATAAAGAAATAGAAATGGCATCGAATACGTGGAGTTGATAGCTTTTTTGAGACAAAAAGTTTATCCTTTTTATACTCTTTACATAAAATAGAAAAATTAGGGTGTTGATTTCAATGCCTTAGTTTTTAACAATGTTTCGCAAGAAACAGTGCAGGTGCTCTTGAAATCACGGATGCCAATGATTAATTAAATTTAGGAGATCTTTTAAGAATTGAAAATGCAGCAACAAGAATTAGTAAACCAATTACAGTAGTTGGGAGTAAGGCAAGCGGAAAGACTAAGGCATATTCTGATTGGGATTATGTTATTGAAAATGGAGTGGTCAAAAATAAAAAACTCAATCGCTGGCGCTAGATCTACAATAGGTAATACTCCAAGAAATATTGATCTTTTTAAGAAGCTTGATTTATCAAGGCCATATCTTACTATTCATTCACGTTAAATTTATAAATATGTTAGGAATTATTGATCAAATTTTTATTAATAAGAATGGGCAAGGACTTATTGATATACTTCCTTTTAAAATTTTTTTTTCTAATTTAAAGATAGAGGAAAAAAGAAATTATTTGGAACAGATAATATTTTTAATTACGCAATCAAAGCCTGAGAATAATGACATAGAAGTGGCTATAAAAGAAAGTAAATTAAAACCGACTTACACTCCTTGTGTTTTGTTGAAAAAAGGAGTTGCCAAACATAATTTAGAAAAAATAATTGCTTTAACTGATTCTGAATTAGAAAAGGTACTAGTTTTATTCATGAGTCTTTTCAAAGTAGCTTATACTAAAAGGTTCAAGGAGGAAAAAAATAATCCTGATAAATGGTGGTATTGGGATTTGTCTCAACCTGAAAATGAAAACGAAATTTTGAAACATTATGGATAAAAACATACAGGAACTATTTGTGAAAAAATTTTGGAAAGAAGAAAGTATATGGTTTTATATACATTTTCAAAATGAAGAAGCAATCAGACAAATTGAAATTAGTTCTAAAGGAAAAGTATTTTTAACATTAGAAAACCCACAACAGGGAGAATCTATGTTATATGACCAATCTATTGAAGAACTTGATTTACAAGATTCTGACTTTATTCCAAAGGAAGAGTTTGAAGGTACTTGGAATGACCAATAACAATAAAGCCCCATTTGGGGCTTTATTTACTCTTATAATTTTCAACTATCAATAAATCTATTTGTGGATAATTTTCAGATAAATTTTCAATTATTCTTTTTACATTATGCCAATCTAATCCACCCAATCCGGCACCAATTTTAGGTAATGCTATTTTATTAATTTTATTTAAATTTGAATAGGACAACATTTTTTCCAAAGCAGTCTCAATAGAATTAAGGTCAGCTTTAGTTCTCCAAGTAGCTTGAGTCCCTAAATTAAAAATAGTTCCAGTTTCGTATTTATAAATAAAAACATCTCCTAATAAAAACAAACCTTCTTGGCATAATGCTTTATATTCTTTATACATTTTAGGGTATTTCGTTTTGAATTGTAATGCTATTCCTTTTCCCATAGCACCTGCACAGTTACAACCATGTGCAAAATTAGAAACTCCTTCTAGGCTAAAAATATCCCCTTCATAAATATATGTAACCATTTTTTAAGCTTTATTTAAATCAAAGATATTATTTTTAAATTAAGATGGGTTTATGGAGTATAAGGCGTACCAAATAGTGCATTATAGGAATTAATTCAAGCAAATGAAACAAGATACCCAAATGCATTTATAAAAATAACTAAGTATAATTAATATATGAAACCAGAACAATTAGTAAGAGTTCTCGAAAGAGATGTTATTGAGGGAAATATAGAATTGTATAGAAACTTGTTAAATACAACAAATGAGGCACAAGATCCGGTATGGAAAGGGATTCTGCCTATGTATATTGAGTTTTCAAAGGAAGAAAAAGATGTTTTTTTGAAATTTTTAAGGATCGTTGAAATTAATACTCTATCTCATGTGTTGGGAATATTAGATGGAAGTACCTATGTTGATGAAATAGATGATGATTTACTCCTAACTACAGAAAATAGCAATGTAAAGATTAACGAAGACTTACAGGACTTATTTTTAGAATTGATAGAAGGAAAATAAACAGTTAAAACATATTACCGATAATAAGGGTGTTGAGAAATTAATACCCAGATTTTTAATAATATAAATATGAAATTAGCAGAATTAATTCAGTTTTTCAGAAATGGAGGCTCTTATGAAGAGTTTTGCCAAACACAATCTTTGGATACTAAATCTGAGGTGGTTGAAATCTATATGGAGCAACCTTTAAAAATAGACAATAATTTGGCTTTTTTTGAAATAGAGAAAACGGAAGGAAACATAGAATATTCTTATAATGGGATCAAATATTCTAATTTATTTGATTTTTATTACTTTTTAGATGCTATTGAAGAGTCTAATAATGATGATAATCAAGCTTTGTCAAACGAAGAGCTTACAAAACTTCTTTATAATTATGCCATAAATGATGCATAATCCAAAGCATTGCAAGCAGAGCATTGGTTTTTCCAATGCTCTGTTTTGCTAAAATAGAAATTATGAATAATCAAGAATTAATAGAGAAAATATATTTAGAATCTACAAAAGGGATAAAAGAAGAAATATTAAATAATTGTGATGCATGGTATAACCATGTTTTGAATTTATCAAAAGCTCAACAAGTTGTTTATACTGTTATTTTATTTCAATGGCAAGTTGAGAATGGTGGATCTCATCAATATTTCTTAAATTCTTACGGACAATTTGCTTATTTAACCATTAAAAATTTAAAATTAATAGAGGCATCTCAAAGAGCTAATTTATTAGATGCAGCAACCCATCTTGTTAATGAAGAATATTTGATAGAAGATGATTTTAGACATCTAATTTTTAATAGAGAACTTTCAAAAATTGTAGATTTCGACGATATATTATTTGATAAATTAAATGAATTGGATGATAAGTATTATGAAATGAAAGATGAAAATATTTCAGAATTATTGGGCAATTATCTTAAGATAATATTATGAGTTTAAATTTTGAATATCCTAACGATTATTTGTCATATATTAATAATTTAAAGGATAATGAAATCAATTCTGAAAATGGATATATTGAGTTGTTTCCATTAAATGAATTGGAAGCAATCAATAAAGAATATGAAACCCAGAAGTTAGTTCCAAATTTTATAGCTATTGGAACAAATGGAAGCGGTGTAGGTATTTTCATAAATAAAGAAAATAGTAATATTTACTCAATACCATTTGTCGGAATGGAAGAAAGTGATGCTGTTTTACTAGCTGAGTCGTTTTCAGAATTTATTTACAAATTTGAAAATGATGATATGGAAATAATTTAAAAATAGAATGATAACATATAAAAAGATTGAAATAAGTAGTAATAATATTTATGTTGAGACTAAAGGACTAAACTCTTACTTAGATAAAGAAATTAGAGTTACCATTGGTAATAATCAACCCGAAAACTATATAGACGTTATTAAATACATTATAGATTATATTGTAGATAGTAAACCTATTATTTCTGAAAACCAAAATATTGGCTATTATTCATGGCTTTTACAAATTAGACTAGATGAAAATAAATACTATGATCTGTATGAAGCAAACTCTGAGGGTAGCGGCTTTAATAAAGGTTGTGATACGGCAATTTCAGTTGTTAGAAATCAGTCTGAATTGTGCTCACATTATGGATTAGCTCCTCAATCTCCTAATTTTAGTCAGATGATTGTTATTTCTGATGGAGTTTATGAAGGGAAAGATATTGAAGGAATCAGATATGAGTCACCAGAACACATGTCTGGATGGTGGTTAATTACGGATGATTATGATGATAATATTGAATCTTTAAAGACAGTTCATTTTCATCATGTGGCATTTGCGCGTCCTGATATTTTAAAATATCTTGGTTTACCATTTGGATATAGGTTTTTAATGGAAAATGGAAATGTGAAAGTGTCTAAGGATAATGATTCATAAATTAGAAAAGGATAAAAACAATTTAAATGAACTACAAAGAATTTAGTCAGGAGAAGCTGGATAACCTAATTCACATTCAAGATTTATTCAAAAAGAAGTTTGATATAGATGGCTATGAAAATTGGTTTTATGACAGTGAATCTGAACTTTTAAGATTATACAACTCGGACGAAGATGAAATATACTTTAGGTATATCCCTGTAGGAAGCTATTCTCAAAATAAGCAAACATGGATGTGGAGCTGGTTCAATGAAAATTCAATTGAAAAGAGCAAAGAAAAGGTATTGGCTGTCAAAGAATTTGGTGCTAAAAATCAATACGAAAAATTGCTCGAAGGAACTTTTACCAGTGATAAATTTGATGCTTGGGAATTTACGTCAATCTGTCTGGATTTCTTAAATGGAATAGGAGCATACAAAGTTGATTCGAATGATTTGGACAAATTCATGGTTATTATGGCTGTCGAAGATATAGATTCCAAAGATGTTCAACTACTTAAACAAAAAACAGTCGAATGTGTTCAGCATGGCTATTCACGCCCAGCATTTGTCTGCCAGCATTTAGATTGCAAAACTGCCAGAGGATTTCAGGAAGCCTTTGATACCTACAAAGGAATGGAATTGGAGGAAGATGATGACTTCCAAGCGTGGTGTGACGAATGTGAAAAAGTGAGGATTGAGCACGGTGAGTGGAATGAAGAATCTGAGAGCTTTGCGCAAATTCAGTTAATTTGTGAGAATTGCTATTTTGAATTAAAAGAATTTAATCAAAAATCCAATTAATATATTCAGATCTAAAATGCTGGGCAAAAATTTTTCTGGTATTTATTAAATATAAATTTGAAATAATTTTATGCGGTTGGGAAAATGTTGGGAAGAATAATAAATAAAAAACCGTAATACTTTTAATTATAGAGTATTACGGTTTACTGTTGTGGTTCCACCTGGGACCATTTCTTGTTGGGCTAATAACGGGGGAGAATTTATCAGTTACGGGGGAGGGTCAAGTGGTTCAGGAGGTCCAGGGCTCGCCTATAATTCCTCTGTAAGTTATGGTGGTTCTTTTACAATGGGAGATTGGGAAAATGTTATACCAGTTAATATAAATGCTCATGGAAATAGTTCTACATGGAACAATTCTGAAAATTAGGGCTACAATAGTTATCTTATGATGAGTAAGCTCACTGGTGCACTCGGGGAATGGAATTTGCAACAAAATAGGGCGCGATTTTACAATAAAGTTGTAGAGACAGGAGCCGATAAGATAGAAAGAAATTTTTACCTTATGTTTGGAGGAGCATTAGCGGCACCTTTTGTTGCAACCTATGCAGTCACTGGGTGGGCTACATTAGGCAGTTATGGTGCTATAGGCACATATGCACAAGGAACTATTATTAGAGGAGCAACTGATGCCGCCTTACAGCAAAGTATAAAAGGAAGTATAGATTTAAAGCAAACAGGTATCAACGCATTTATTGGAGGAGGATCAGGAAGTACTGCTATAAAAATGGGATGGGCAAACTTTGTAGCTAATATGAGTAACAATATTTATACATCTTCGCAAGGAGGAAAAGGATGGAATGGAATATATAGTGATAGATACATTAATGGATCTAAGGTATTCACGGGGATTATGGGAATGGCATTAGGGAACTATAATGGCCTAACAAACGGAATTCTAGGCGGATATTTTGGTACTACTTTTTTGCCAGGAGTTTATTTTAACACAACAGATATTGTTATAGAAAATAAAATTAAAAAATGAAAAAATAATAGATAAGTATTTTCATGTAATTTGCATAGGAGTTGGTATTATAGTCATTTCTTGTATTCTTATTAATAGTTATTTTAGTAGTAAAAAAATTTTGGAAAATCCTAAATATACAATTGCATTAATAATAAGTGATTGGCATCATAAAGATACTAATGGAATAGGTGTTGATTATGAGTATTTTGTAAACAAAAGAAGATATTCAAGTACTATAAACTTAGATTTGAAAAAAAATGAAAAATATTTATTAATCTTTGATTCTTTACACCCAAAAAGTAATGCTTTATTAGATGCATATAAAATTGATCAATTGTTTAATTTACCAGTTAAAGGGTGGAGTTTTAATGAATTACCAATAAAAGTTGATACAACTAAGATAGAAAATGTAGTTTTAGGGAATTAATCGTTTATGAGGAATATGGGAACTATAAAATTAAAATTTATTAATTTTTAAATAAACTTTTATATGAGAAGAAACAATATTATATTATTATTTTTTAGTCTTTTTTCATTATCAATCTATTCTCAAAAAACTAATGAGTATAAATTTTTAGTTAAAGGAGAATATGATAGTAAAATATATGAAAAATTAGAAAGTAATGCCGGGGATAAGGTTTATCTATGGCATAAGATTGAAGAAACCAAAGAAAATGATCCGGGGATAGAATTTATCGAATTTTATGTACAAATTAATTGCAGTGCAAAAACAAGTATTTTAAAAAGTTCTATTACTCATTGGAGAGATGGTGCTATTCAAAAATTTGATGATCCATCAAATAAAGAAATTCCAATAACAGATCCAAAATCTATACCTGGAATCTCATATAAAAACCATTGTAAAAAGTAAGATTGTAGCGTTTGTTCCCTTTATTCCTTTTATTAATTAATATTAGTGAAGAATACGAAACAATAATTTTATAAGTAGAGCATCAAAAAATTGGTCATGTTTCAAACACTTAAGTAATAAAATATAGCGTTGATTTACAACGCTATATTTTTATGAAATTAAAAAAAACTGAAAATTTCAAGTGATAGTTTAGTAGTTGGAATAGAAGAAAATTGAAAGCAGACTACCTAAAATATTTAGAATCATACAAAGGTGTTTCAAATGTGTTGGTAAGAAGATCAGTATATTTACCAGTACAAAAAGCGAAATAAAAATTGGTGAGACTATAAAGAACTTAAGCCCAAAAGATTATAGTTAAAAATAACTCATTGTTTATGTATCTAAATGAAAAAAAAGTAATCTTTACACAACAACAATTAATTGAATACTGCATTGTAAAATTCATAAAAGACTAATGTGCTATAAACCCCGCTGCTCAAAGTCACCCGACTTTGATCGGATAAGAATAAACCCACTGCAAAAGCTTTGGGTTTTGTATTTTATAAAGGTGCTGCTTTTTTAGCAAAAAAATCTTTAAACTTTTTATTGGTGAGTATTTTTTTCGCAAGTAGGAAAATAGTTTGTTGTCTTCCTCTTCAATTTGCTGTCTCAGCTGAATCTGTTCGAGTTCCGTTTTATCTTCCAGAATTACTTCTTTAGGAATAGAACCGTTGTAATTAGTAATCTGATCAATTGACATGTCAAAAAGCTGAGCCTTTTTTTTGGGGAATTCTTCCACACCTAAACTTCTTTGTCTTTTTCGGTTTTAGAATAAGAGGATTTATCTACACTAAATTGACGACTTCAATTTGTTTAGGGTTTTTCCCTGTTTTCTAATAGTTATTTCAGTGTGAATTTACATTATAAATGAGTGCTTCTTTTTTTGCAAAAAATACTATTGTAGCGAGATTACATTTACAGTATACAGGACAAAATTATCATTTTAATATTTTTTTTATAAGTAGTAAACTAGTAAATAAAACATATAAGCCATAAGAAGCAAAAGAATTCCTCTTTATGTTTATTTTCAGTTCTGGAATGAATTCTTTCATATCATCCGATATGAAAACTTCGATTAACTTTAAAGTCGCTAAATCAGATTCAGAAGCTCATAACTTCAGACGAAAAACCTTTGATTATATGCGAAAAGATTTAACGTCAAAGAATGAATATTGGTCAGAGGATAAACTTTCAGAAAGACTCCATAAAATAGAAAACTACTGTAAGGAAAAGTCTGGCAGGAAATTGCAAAAAAATGCAATGCCTATTCGTGAAGCAGTTGTTGTGATCAAGGAAAATACGACCATGCAGGATTTGCATAATCTTTCCAACAGATTTGAAGAAGAACTTAAAATAAGAATTTTTCAGATTGCTATCCATAAAGACGAGGGACACTTTAACAAGGAAACTAAAGAATGGAAACCAAATTATCACGCTCATTTGGTTGCTGATTGGCAGGATTTGGAAACAGGAAAAACTTTAAAGCATCAATCCTTTCACTATTCAAAGATGCAGGATATTACAGCGCAATGTCTGGGAATGGAAAGAGGAATTGAAGGTTCGAAAGGCAGGTTAGAAGCGGTAGAATTTAAGATTCGAAAAAAAGAAGGGGAGCTTTTGGCACTGGATGAAAAAATAAATGCTGTAAAATCTGAGATCAGTTCCAAAAAGTTTGAAGATCTTATTGTGAAAGAAAGCGATTTCTTAGGGTTTAAGAAAATTAGAACAGATCAAACGCTTGATAACTATGAAAAAGTTTTTAAAACGTATAATGTTGAGCTCAGAAAAAATAAGCAGGAATTAGAAATCAAAAATAAGCTGATAACAGAACTTCAAATTAAAAATAACGATCTGAAAAAGGAAATATCAATTCTGAAAAATAAAATCACTAACGTTTTGTCTAATGTTAATTCTTACTCAGCTGAAAAGCAAAATTATTTGAGCTCAGTAAAAGATACATTAATAAAGGCATTGCAATTTCAAAAATTAAAGCAGCCGCACATTTTCAAAACAACCAAAGATAAACTGGCTGGAATTGTTAATGGTATTTGTGAAAAAGTATGTGAGGAAAATAAAATTCCATTTTCTGTATTTGAGGAGATTTTTAAAAATCCTGAAAATAGTCTTCAACTCATAAGTTTATTAAATTTTGGTGAAACACAGGTTAATTATGAATCAGAAAATATTGCTCAGCAACAGCGCCGGAAAAGACAATGTCGTCCCAAATAGAACAGGCAAAAAATAATAAAAAGAAAGTGAAGGTATCGTTTCAGATTTTGAAAAAGACAAGTTCAAGTCCTGAAGGATATGCTAAAAAATCTCCACCTTTCAGGTTGTATTTTTCATCATAAACTTGCTTTTTTAAAATCTTGCACAATGGAAAATGGACTTTCTTTTTTTTCTTTTTTTCTTTTGACAAATTATAAACAGCCATAAAGTGAAGGGAAGTCGTCCCAATTCTTTGGCATGCAAAGCTAAAAGACTATTTTTTCCTTGAAATTCATATAAACACCTTTTTTAATCCCAAATACTCATCTTATTTAAAAAAATGTCCAAGAGTAATTTATATTTCCTTTGCATCAGACCAAATAAAGTCCTTAAGAGAAATTAGTGAAAGATAAATATTGCAATTTGTGAGGAATTAATATTAGAGTGCTTCTATTTTCATGACTTCATTATGAATCACCTTGGTACCACTCTCGTTGAGAGTTTGCTTAATGGTAACTTTTATTTTATCATACTTGGGTGTTGGTAAGTCCAATAATTGAGAAATATTATCAAAATTGAAAGCATTTGCCAACAAAGTAATATGTCTAGTAGAATATTTATGTCGTTGAGTATACGATTCAACATTTCCAACAAATGTTTTTGAAACTCCCATTAATAAACTTAGCTTTTCTTTGGTAATATTTTTTAATTTTCTCAAAGTTTTGATATGTTCTATTAGATCCAAGTCAAATTGAGTTGTTTCAAATTGAATAATCTTCTCCATTTTTTTATTTTTTTATTATCCAACATGTTGGATATTTAAATATTATTCTTATATTTGCTTTAGCGATTTGATAATTATGCCAATTGGCATTAATTGACGATGTTTTCTCAGCTCAAAACGACCAATTTCCAACTGAGATGACCGTGATATCGCTCCATGTCTAAAAGTTCCCTAACTTTGCATACGGCATGAGAGCGGTTCTCACGTTAATTTGTGGTTGGAACTTATAAGTCTTAGGATTTACAAGTTGGGTTGGTCGCCCATGAGCCCAAAACGTGTGACCGCTCCTTGCTTTTTACAAGGAAATTTTTCATACAGAAAATATCGTTCTATACCAACATTTAAAATAGTTAATATGAGAACGAAATTATCCAACATTCCAATTAAGGAACCACCGGCAGGTTAATCTACCATTTTTAATAAAAAGATCATCAGCTCTAATCCTAACATTAAAGTGAGGTAGGTTTCAACATGAATTTATAAATACCCCAGCTCCTAAAGTCGGTTATCTTTTAAACTCTCACCTTAAAAGTAGTATTTTGTGCTACAACTACCAAATTTTGATGCTGTAAAGGTAAAAGAATAGGGGGTGTAGAGCTGTTTTTTAGGTAAAAAAAATACTGATATCAATCAAGATGTCCAAGCCTAAGAAAGAACTTACTATCCCTAATGGGTAGAGAAAAGCAACTAGTATATGAGATTAAAAACTTAGAACCAAACAAATTTTTGGCAATAGTACATAAAATCTCTAAAGCTCAGTATATCACAATAGAAAATTTGTATATCAGATTGAAATCCTTCCAGCAATAATTTAGCTAAAATATACTGCTATGAAAAGAACAGACTCTTTGCCCCGTGTATTGAATGATAACCAGCTTTATGAACTGCTGAAAAAAGGCAATCCGACCTCTTTAGAACATATTCATTTACGATACAAAAGACTCCTTTTCTGGCTCGGTAAACAAATGATTGAAGATGATTTTGTAGTGGATACGCTTGTACAGGATGTCTTCCTCAAATTGTGGCTACACCGTGATTCCATTGAAACTCCTAATCATATTGTTTGTTTTTTACGGTTTGTTTTGAAAAGAGACTGTATCTCATATTTCAATGCTCCAAAAAACAAATTTACCCGTTTAATTGATTCCCTTGAACGTTTTGAGAATTATCAGGATTACCTTGTTGGTTATGATCCTCTGCAAGATAAAGAACATCTTCTTCGTCAGGAATCTGATCAAAAAGATTTTGATGAAGTTAAAAAGGTTGTAAATGTGCTCACTCCCAAAAGAAGAAACCTGATCAGACTTTGCCTTGAATATGGTTTTCAGTACAAAGCAATCGCAGAAGCAATGGGAAGCAGCATAAAAGATACAAGCAATGAAGTAAACAGAGCTATAGATGACCTTCGGAAAATCATTAAAGGAAGTTCTTTTGAACAGCCACAGAAGAAAGCTGATAATAACGAAGAAAAACCAGATAAACTCAGTAACCTACAGCTCGAGATATTAAAAAGAAGGTTTGAACAAAAATCGTCTTTCACGGTTATTGCACGGCAACTCAAACTGCCTGAAAAGGAAGTTCACCGGGAATTTATAGATGCTTATCAATTTCTACAAAATCGAAATACCTCTCAAATCTCTTTTAGAAATGGAAAAATCAACGATTACACTTACCCGAAAAATTCAGATGCTGATCGACGTTCCTTCCAATGAAAAAAACGAAATGTGGGAAAAGCTCTATCGTTATCAGAATAGGTGTTTTCGAGCGGCTAATTTAATTGTTTCCCATCTGTATGTTCAGGAAATGATTAAAGATTTCTTTTACTTCACCGAAGAAATCCAATATAAGCTTGTCGATGCAACCAAAGATCACATGGGAATATTTACACGTTCTAAAACAAACACAACGGCACGCATGGTATTTGACCGTTTCAAAGGAGAAATTCCTACCGATATTCTGGGAAGCCTGAATAATTCGATTCAATCAACCTTTTCTAAAAATAAAGTCCACTACTGGCAGGGAACAAAATCGCTGAGAAATTTTAAAAAAGACATTCCCATTCCGCTTCCAGTTAAATGCATCAGCAAAATGAAGTACGATTACCAAAAGAAAGCGTTTTGCTTCAACATGTTTGCGATTCCAGTTAAAACGTATTTAGGCAAAGACTTCTCTGATAAGCGATTGATCATGGAACGCCTTTTAAAAGGAGAGATAAAGCTTTGCACATCACAGATACAGCTAAAAGCTGGGAAGATCTATTGGCTTGCAGTATTTGAATTTGAAAAAGAAGAGCACCTTTTACAACCCGAAATCATCGCTGAAGCTTCCCTGTCTTTGGAACATCCCATAGTAGCAAAAATTGGTAATGTGCGAATTAATATCGGCTCAAAAGAGGAGTTTTTGTACCGCAGGCTTGCCATTCAGGCAAGTCAAAAAAGGATTCAAACCGGCATTGCTTATGCCCGTTCAGGAAAAGGAGCCAAACGGAAACAAAAGGCACTTTATAAAACAGAGAATTTGGAAAGCAGGTATGTAAGTCACCGGCTTCATGTATATAGTCGGAAGCTTATCGATTTCTGCATCCAGCAACAGGCGGGCACACTTATTCTTAAAAATCAGGAAGACAAAATAGGAATTGCAAAAGAACAAGAATTTGTGCTTCGCAACTGGAGTTATTATGAATTGCAGACCAAAATAAAATACAAAGCCGAAAAAGCTGGTATCGAATTAATCATCGGATAGCTAAAAAAAATAACGAGGGTGCTTGTACACCCATAGGGTGAGGTTATGGACACTCACTAAATACTCTAGTAGTATATACAACGGCGTGGGCTTTTTTATATATATAATATGGAACAGAAATACATGAAGGAAGAAACATAAAAACGCTTTAGAAAAATGTTTTGAATAAAGCAAGAGGCTTTAGCGCTTGATTCAGGTGATGACTGCAATCAGAAGAAATTTCTTTGCTCGAAAAAGGAGGAGATTGATGAAGATATCTTCATGACTATATATGGATAACAATCCAATTGAAATGTACATAAGCTGAATCCTCCAATTCTTTTGTGGGCGGAAATACTAGCTTTAAAATAAAGCCATTAAAAGCCATAGACATTCCTTCATAGCCGAATAAAATTATTATTCAATTTCGCTAATAATTTTATTTGAAATTTGTACGGGGTGCTGGAGGACAAGAAAATAAAAAAAATACCTATTGAGGAAGTGATGGAATTCTTTCAAAACGAAGGCATGGAAATAACTGAGGAAGAGGCAGAATTGATCATGGAATTTCTGTACACTCTTACCTTGTCTGTTATTAGACAGTACTTCGGTTCTGAATAATGTATTTCTAAAGCTGTCCTCTAATATTTACTAAACATGAAAATTATGAAGGTAGCAGATTTATACATCCGTGTTTCTACTGATGAACAGGCAGACAAAGGATATTCACAAAGAGATCAGGAAGATCGTTTAAAAAGATATTGTTCATCTAACAATATCTCTATTGGACAAATAATCTACGAAGACCATTCCGCAAAATCATTTAACCGCCCGGGATGGATAAGACTTTTAACTACACTGAAAAAGAAAAGTTGTAAGACAAACCTTATTCTATTTACTAAATGGGATCGTTTCAGTAGGAATGCAGGGGATGCTTATCAGATGATAAGCATCCTTTCTAAATTAGGAATAGAGATACAGGCCGTTGAACAGCCGCTTGACCTTTCTATTCCTGAAAATAAAATGATGCTTGCTATTTATTTGGCGGCACCTGAAGTAGAAAACGACAGAAGGGCACTCAATGTTTTCTACGGAATGCGCAGGGCAAGGAAAGAAGGGCGAGTGATGGGAAAAGCGCCATTTGGGTATGCCAATAAGAGCTTTGAAAACGGACAAAAGTATATTGCGTTACAGGAACCCGAAGCTTCTGCCATGAAGTGGGCTTTTAATGAGATTGCAAAAGGTATTCTGGCCTGTAACCAGATAAGAGAAGAGCTTAATAAATCAACAAGCAAAAAAATAAGCAGAACTTCATTTCATATTGCCATTCGAAATCCTGTGTATTATGGAAAAGTATTCTTAGGAAAGCACAAAGATGAGGATGCCTGTTTGGTAGAAGGCCAGCATGAGCCCCTTATTAGCGAAGAGCTATTCCATAGGGTTCAGGATGTGTTGGATGGGAAAAAGAGAAAAGAACGTCCCAATACTAAGATCTTATCCGATGAAAACTTTCCCTTAAGAGGGTTTCTGACATGTCCGAAGTGTGGTAATAATATTACCGGAAGTGCATCTAAAGGAAGAAAAAACAGGTACTATTATTATCATTGTAATGCAACATGTGGATTTCGTCACAGAGCAGAAATCGTTAACCGTATTTTTGAGGATGGATTGAAACAATTGGAAATGAAGGAACCTGCCAAAAGGATTCTCAAAAAGATGTTTCTGGATAATTATGAGAAATACATTAAAACTCCCAAAAATGAAAGGAAGAGCATCCTAAACGAGATTGATAAACTTAATGCGAGGTTATCCGTTGCTAGAAACAAACTGCTTTCCGAGATAATTGACGATGAGGAATACCTTGAAATCAGGAAAGAATGCAGGGAGAAAATAGAGAAATTAGAAGCACAATTCAAGGAAGAACCTGAAGCTAAAGTCAATATTCCTAAACTTATCGAACAGGCACTAGAAATCCTGACAAACATCTGGAAACTTTATTCAGAAGGAGGGATTGCCGTAAAACGGGCAATTATTGGTTCGATTTTCCCTGAAAAACTTGAATTTGACGGAAAAGAGTATCGAACCACCAGAATGAACTCTATTGCTCACTATATCTTTCAGATTAAGAGTGGTTTACCACAAAATGAAAACAGGAGAAATGATAAGACTAATCATTTCTCCTGTTATGTAGACCCACAGGGATTCGAACCCCAACTGATGGTACCAAAAACCAGAGTGCTACCGTTACACCATGGGTCTGTTTTATTTTGGTGGTGCAAATTTACAATTTTTTTCTTTACAGGCAAGAATCTCCCGTAAAAAGTCTGGAATTTTTAAGTGTATAAAAGGTAAATGACTATCTTTTGATGAGTTAAGATTTATTTTTCTGATGTAATTATCTTTCCTGGTATTTTGGAATAACTTTAATACATCTTAAGTCACTGAAATAAGGTCAGACTCAAAATTTGTGAATAAAATAGTATTTTTTTGACGCAAAGGTTTACAATAGTATTGGATATTTTAAGAAAGCGAAAGATAAAAATCAATCTTCGATTGATTCGACTAAGCAAGCGTTTTATCCATTTCCTTCATCAGAATCAACGAAGTTGATTCCGTCTTTGCTTCCCTTTATAAAGCGTTAGAATAATTTTTTTTTGCGTTATAACAATAATCTTTATCTGCTTTACAGGTTTCACAGATGATTCTAAATTTTGACTAACTTTAATCATCGGAAATAATGGGAATGGTACGGATCGAGAAGTTTATAAAAACAAAAAAACCATCCTTAAAAAAGAATGGTTTGTAGACCCACAGGGATTCGAACCCCAACTGATGGTACCAAAAACCAGAGTGCTACCGTTACACCATGGGTCTGTTTTTATTTTGGTGAGGCAAATTTACAGCTTTTTTCTTTAGATACAAGAACTTTTTAAAGTTTTTTTTACATTTACATCACTTTTTATGTACTACAATCATGCAGATAGACTTCAATAATCTCAATATTAATAAATTATCATTTCAAACCGATTTTGAACAGAAAACCAAAAATTTCCTGGACGAATGGTTTTCTGACGGAAATACGGTAAAAGTGCAGACTTCCGGTTCTACAGGAACACCAAAGGTTTTTGAAATTGAGAAACAGAAAATGGTCAATTCTGCGGTGATGACCTGTAATTTTTTAGGATTAAAACAAGGCGATAAAGCCTTATTATGTCTTCCGGTAGAATATATTTCCGGTAAAATGATGGTCGTTCGTTCCATTGAAAGAAAACTACAGCTGATCGTTTCAGAGCCATCTTTGAAGCCTGTAGATCATTTGAGTGAAGAAATAGATTTCTGCGCGATGACTCCGCTTCAGGTAGAGAACTCGCTGGAGCAATTGCATTTGATTAAAAATTTAATCATCGGTGGAGCTACGGTTTCAGAAAACCTGAAAGAGAAAATTGATCAAGCAGCTCAGCGTTCCCAAACGTCAAACCGTATTTTTGAAACCTATGGAATGTCTGAAACCCTTTCTCATATTGCCTTAAAGCAACTGATGCCTGAACCTGAAGATTATTTTACCGCTTTCGAAAACGTTTCTATCAGTACAGATGAAAGAGGTTGCCTGAAGATTTTTGCTCCGAATGTGAATGCCGAAGTGCTGCAGACTAATGATTTAGTCGAAATTAAAAATGAAAAACAGTTTAGATTCCTTGGGCGAATAGATAACGTTATTAATTCCGGAGGAGCGAAAATTTTTCCTGAAGCCCTGGAAGCTTTGGTCAAAAAAGGAATCCCAAATGAGGCCGTTTTCATTGGAATGGAAGATGAAAGCCTTGGCCAGAAATTAATATTGATCATAGAAGGAGAAGAATCCGTAAGTTTGATTGAAAAGATTTCTGGAATATCCTTTGAAAAGAACTTTCACAGACCCAAAGAAATTATTTTCACCGAAAAAATACCAAGAACCCCAAACGGTAAAGTAAACCGAATAGAACTCCATAAAATAATAAGTGAAAGTTTATAATCTTTAATCTTTAATCTATCAGTCTTTATCTTATGAAAGATTTCTCAAAAGAACTCAACTTTAAAACGTCCCGCAGCAGTGGAGCAGGAGGCCAGAACGTCAATAAAGTGGAAACTGCTGTAACTGTTCTTTGGTTCGTTGCTGAGTCCGAATTTTTCAATGAATACCAAAAAGAACTCATCCAGACTAAATTAAAAAACAGGATCAATGCTGAAGGCTATTTGTTTCTGACAGTTTCAGAAAGCAGAACCCAGCTGATGAACAAAAACAAAGCGATTGAAAAAATTATTGAAATCGTCAATAAAGCTTTAATTGTTCCCAAAAAAAGAGTCGCAACCAAGCCTTCCAAAGGACAAAAGCAAAAAAGACTGGATACCAAAAAGAAAATTTCTGAGAAGAAGGATAACAGGAAGTTTAAGTTTTAGCATACGGGTTGCGAGTTTAAGATGGTTTTCTTCCGTATGTCGGGATTTTTGAGTATCTTAGGGGTATTATTAATACAATTTAATTTATGACAGCACTTATTTCTTTATCTGCAGATTGCCATTCCAATGGTCTTTTGCTGTCGCTGTTATATTTACATACAGATTCTTTTCTGAAGAGTTCTAAGGACTTTATCAATTAAGCCCTGTCAGGATCCACGACAGGGAAAACATTCCGATTTATTTTACCTATTATTTTTTGCAGTTTTCTACAGGAGAAAAACTGAATAGAAGTGCCGTCCTGCATTGGATCACGAAGAATAACTGCATTCATTAATTTTTAAAACAAGTAAAAAATGTCCAATCCTATTATACTCACCACCGGAATTTATGACGCGATAAAAGATACACTCAGAAGAAAAAAAGTAAGTATGCCGGAAGAAAAAAGGCTTGCAGAAGAGCTTAGAAAAGCGAAACAGGTTCTGAGAAGAGATCTTCCCACTGATATTGTAACGGTGGACAGAAAAGTAACCATCAAAGATCACACCCGGAATTTTGAACATGAATATATTTTCGTGGCTTCTGCAAAAGCTAAACCGGCGAAGAACAAACATTCCATCTTGTCGGATATCGCTTTGGCAACGTTAGGATATAAAGTGGGAGATGTCATCGACTGGCCCTTTAGAGACGGCGAAAGAAAGATTGAGATCTTAAAAGTAGAATCTTGTCACGGGTAATCCCTGTGTAATCTATATTGTTAGAGAAAGTACAGCTCCAGGGCTGTACTTTTTATTTAAAGGCTTTGTGATAGCAGTGCTGTTTATCATTTGTTAAAAAAGGATGTTCAGAGGAGAGTTTCTTTCCGTACTCATGTTGCATTCCGTTTTTAAGTTTTATCTTTGCAAAAATTAAAAAAATGAGCAAACCGATTTCTGAATTTATAGAGAAATATTACCTGCACTTCAATGCGGCTGCATTGGTAGATGCATCTAAGGGGTATGTTGCACATCTTAAAGATGGCGGAAAAATGATGATCACTTTGGCAGGTGCTATGTCTACTGCTGAATTGGGGAAAATCCTTGCAGAAATGATCCGTCAGGGGAAAGTTGATTTTATTTCTTGTACAGGAGCCAACCTTGAAGAGGATTTGATGAATCTTGTGGCACACTCTCACTACGAAAGAGTTCCTCACTATAGAGATCTTACGGCTCAGGATGAGTGGGCTTTATTAGAAAGAGGATTAAACAGAGTTACCGATACATGTATCCCTGAAGAGGAAGCTTTCAGAAGACTTCAGAAGCATATCGTGGATATCTGGAAAGATGCAGAAGCTAAAGGCGAGCGTTATTTCCCGCACGAATTCATGTATAAAATGATTCTTTCAGGAGTTCTTGAGCAGTATTACGAGATTCCAAGAGAAAACTCATGGATGATCGCTGCTGCTGAGAAAAACCTTCCAATCGTAGTTCCGGGATGGGAAGATTCTACGATGGGGAATATCTTCGCTTCTTACTGTATCAAAGGTGAGCTTACCGCAACCACTATGAAATCAGGAATCGAGTATATGATGTATCTTGCAGACTGGTACACTAAAAATTCAGCTGGAAAAGGAGTTGGTTTCTTCCAGATCGGAGGAGGTATCGCAGGGGATTTCCCAATCTGTGTAGTGCCGATGCTTTATCAGGATATGGAAATGCATGATGTTCCTTTCTGGTCTTATTTCTGCCAGATCTCGGATTCTACCACATCTTACGGTTCATACTCAGGAGCAGTTCCAAATGAGAAAATCACTTGGGGTAAACTGGATATCACAACACCGAAATTCATCGTTGAAAGTGATGCAACCATCTGTGCACCATTGATGTTCTCTTACATCTTAGAAAATTCTTAAGAATATATTTCTTATTAAAATACAAACGCTTCAATTCACTTTGAAGCGTTTTTTTATGTTCCCACACCGTCATTGCCAACGAAGCGAAGCAATCTCATTGATACACCATATCTTTACATTATACATTATACATTATACATTATACATTATACATTATACATTATACAAAAAAATGGCGTGCCCCTCACCACCCCAATCCCAATCCTCGGGTCGGGCTGCTCCGGGCTCCACTTCGTTCCGGTACGTTGTACCGCTCGCTGCGCTCGCGCCCTCCATATCCCTCACGCGAAGGTCAGTCAAGAGAATTCACCAGCACAAAATAACGGTAGGCCAGAATTCCTTTCTGTATTTTACTGAGACGGTTCGGATCCTTATTGCTCAACTTCGGGAGCATCTTTTTATTCACTGCATTCAGCAGTCTGAAAAATGATTTTTTCATATCTTTATATTTAAAATCAGACATCATTGAATCATTAAGAATTCAAAAATGATGCAGAAACAGGTTAAAATGTATTTAAACCCTATTTTTAACAGAATAAAACAAATCACTTTACGATGGACGAAATTTTTAAACAACAGATTTACGAGATTACAAGGCTTATTCCGAAAGGGAGAGTTTCTTCTTATGGCGCCATAGCTAAAGCGGTAGGTTATCCCAATCATTCCCGTCATGTAGGAAAAGCGATGGGTGGATGTCCTGAAGATGTTCCGGCGCACCGTGTCATATCCAGTTCAGGCGTGTTATCTGTTCCTGAATTTCAGAAAAGATTAGAAGCGGAAGGGATTACTGTAGAGAATCTGAGGATAAAAGATTTCAAAAAACTATTCTGGAACCCGCTTGAAGAGATTTAGTCTTAAGAATTTTACCGTTCAGATAAAAATATTTACAGCTCAGTCACCTATTTTTTTAAACTGTCGCCCATCGCAATACCTTTGGTTCATAATAAAACTAAACCTTATGAAACCAATTTCAATTTTCACATTTGTATTCCTTTTTTTGGCTGTATTTTCAAAAGCTCAGTCGGATGAAAAATTTTATCAGCCAAACAAAACCATGAAGCCTTTTGAATTTAAAATAGCTGAGCAGATTAATTTGCCGGTTGACCAAGATACAGTCACAGCCTTTATTGCAAAACCCAACACAAAAAATATCAAAAAAACGATTTTCTATTTTCATGGCGCTGCTGGAAATGTGACGACCTATCAGTTTATGACCAAACCTTTGGTAGATGCAGGATATCAGGTCGTGATGATTGATTTCAGAGGATACGGACTGTCTACTGGAAAACCCAACCACAAGAATGTAGCAGAAGACGGGCAGAAGCTGATTGATGAACTGATGAAAAGATCCGATATCAAAAACACCAAAGTCTATATCTACGGAGCTTCTCTGGGAACGCAGATTGCAGCTCACCTCGCCAAAGATAATGTTTCAAAAATCTCAGGTTTGATCCTTGACTGTCCGATGTCTTCTTTCACTGATATAGCTGCTCATTTCGCGCCTCAATATAAAGATTTCATCCTGCAGTCGATGGTTTCTCCATATGCCGCTAAAGTAGATGTAAAAGCCTTAGGAAAGCTTCCTGTACTTGTGATTCATGGAGGAGAAGATCAAACCATTCCTTACGAACAGGGAAAACTAGTTTTTGATAATGCTTCTGAACCTAAAGTATTCATCAAATCAAAAGGGGATCACCTGCAGGGATTGGTCAATAATAAGGAAGAGATTCTGAAAGCTATAGGCAAATTATAAACAGGTTATCATTAACTATGGAGCCTGTTATTAAACAGCTTGTTTTTTAACATCATAACATAATGTCCTTAGCTATTGAATTAATTATTTATGGCACTAACATACAGTGTTATACCATTTGTTAAATTAAAAAAGAGAGCAATTGTTGCTCTCTTTATTTTTTTTCAAAAGTTAAAGTTAAGTTAAACACAAAAACATATTCTTATAATTAAGAATATTTTCGTATCTTTGTATTATTATATCCGATTGAAGAAAAGTAATTTTCAAATCAATTCGGATATTTTTTTGTTATACTCCGCAGGTAAAAGGTGTGTTTGCGGATTAAAGTATTAATCATGCCTGTAACTAAAACAAATCTATATGGGTACAGTGGCTTTAGTCATTGCGGTTTTACATCTTGTCCTCGATGTTTATAAAACCTTTTTCTTAAAGGACATCAATTAATAACTTTTTAAACTTCCTGTCAGCTCCAACTGGCAGGATTTCTTTTGCAAATATAAACAAAATTTGTTTATATAACAAACATCATGATGTCTAACTTAAACTTTAACATATACTTTAACATATACTTTAACAGGACATTCATCCCTATTATCTTCTATTACTCTACTACAAGTTATATCTTTAGTATCATCTTTATATCTATTTAACATTTATCTTTATATTTAACTAAGACTTTACTCTTTCATTATTTTCTTATTTTTGTAATAAAATAACAGCAAGCTAGAATTATTAAGTTACATCAAAGTAAAAATAATTATCTAGATTAAAAATTGCCACTATAATACAATAAAAAATGCCCTGAATACTTATCTGTATTCAGGGCATTTAAAGTTTATAAATTAAAAGGTAGATTAAAAAAGTCAACCCTTATCTTCTTCCTTTAGGAGTTTTCAGTTCTTCTTTCAATCTTTCATTTTCTTCCTTCAAAAGGGCGATATAGCCCTGAAGATTCTCAATAATAGCTCCTGGAATGTTATTAAACTGTTGATTGATATTACCTCCTGAAGCACTTCCATTAAATATAGGGTGATCATTATTAATAACCACTTTAGCTTCCTCATCCTCATAAATATCTTCTACAGTCACATCCAGAAAACGGGCAATTTTGTCCCATTCATCTTTTACAATCCGTACATCTCCGCTTTCTTTTCTGCTGTAGTTGGATACATCAGTCGCGATAATATCAGCTATCTGCTGCTGAGTATAGCCTTTTTGTTTTCTGATGACGCGTAATTTTTCTTTTTGCATATCCGACATTTTATACAAAAATGGAAAAAAAGCACAATGTGTACAATAGAAAACAGAAAAAATGTGCAATAAGATTTTGTGCACTAAGCACGTTACATTCGTAGAATATAAATGTAAGTCGTAAAATTTGAAATTTTATTTAGGTTACAGAAAAAATTATTTACGCATTCGGTTTTTAAAGGTGGAAAATCTACTTTTTTTTCTGATGGTCTTTTCTTTGGTAAAAAGCATTTTTAGGTATCCGAAGAAAGCCGGGATAAGGATCGTTACAAAAAGACTGCAAATTCCCAATGCCCAAATCGGCATATCATTTCTTCTCCCCTGAAAATATTCCCAGATCACCCAGGACATCACTCCGATAAAAAACAGCATGGCTGCAGGAAAAACAAGATACATCACAAAGCCAATTCCAATCCGGAAAATAATAGAGTAGTCCTGACCTAAGGAATATAAGATGATCCAGGCCATCGCAAGCCCTAATAAAAACAGGAAAAGTGAAATAATAAAGATGATGAGTTTTTGCGTTCCGAAACTTAAGTTGGTCACACTGTGATCTCCATCCTCATAGCCAATGGTTATTATTCTTCCTATTTCTACGGGATGACTGCTCCCATAGTTTAAAGGTTTTTTAATCAATTGATTTTTCTGATCTCTGAATTCCACTACCGCTTTTTTAGTTTCGTCACCATAAGATTGCGAGGAATCATACTCAACAACCCTGGCTTCATATCTGGGAGATGAGAAAAAGGATATTACCGGGTAAGAAATAAACGATACCAAACCGAAAAATAAACTGGAAACAGCAAAAACAACAAGGCCCGGATAAATAAAAGAAGCCAGAGAAACGGGTACACCATCCTGTCTGGATTTCTTCCTTCTGTAATTCATGAAAAGGATGAAGACTGTGAAAATTAAGGGCGTTAATAAAATAAATTTTCCCATGGTTTTGTTTTAGTTTTTTTGTGCGTTTTTCAGTTTTGAGGCATCTTTCAGGAAATTAACGCTCTCCTCTGTATTGAATAACGTGAAACCAGTCACGCAGATCAAAATCGCCAGATAAATCAATGTCAGTTTTAGTTTTTCAAAGCCAATAAACGCTGAGAAAAAAATAAAAGGGATAAACACAATCACGGACAATCCGAAAGTAAGAATGATGAACCTGAGAATTTTTTTAATGAAGAAAATCTTCTTAAAAATACTGTACAGCATCAATAATCCGATGGTAAGAACCGGAAAGCCAATGGCCAGACTTCCAAAAAATTTCTCAGAATTGATAAAACTGCCAAGGGCGCCTAAATCTATTTCCATAATTAAAGTGTTATTGTATTATTCTGTTTTTCGCTATCCGAAAACTGGAGCATTTCCTTTTTCCGGTAATTCATCATTTTAGCAAAAATAAAATCCGGGAAAACTTCAATTCCCGTATTGTACAAATTGATAGAATCGTTGAAATACTCTCTCCGGTCAGCAATAATATCTTCCAGTTCACTTAACCGTTTCTGAAGCTCAAGAAATGACTGGCTGGCCTTTATTTCAGGATAACTTTCCACAGTAATCAGAAATGATTTTAGTTTCCCATCGATACTGTCGGCAATTTTCATTTTCTGATCGTTTTCTTTGGTGCTAAGGTATTGGGAGCGAAGGGCTACAAGTTCTTTCAAAATTGTATTCTCGTTCAGGGCGGTTGCTTTCACCGTTCTTACAAGATTGGGAACTTCGTCTGCCCGCTGCTTCAGCACCACATCAATGTTGGCAAAAGCTTTTTGAGAATTGTTTTCCAGCATCACCAGTCGGTTATAAGTGCTGATTAAGAAAGTAATCAGACCCACAGCAACAATAATGATAAGTAAAAGCGAAATCATGGTTCAGTTTTTATTAACGGTTAAAAATACTTTCAAAAGGATTTGACTTCAGAACCTCTTTCCAGTTTCTCTGTTCAATAGTGATTTTAGTCCCATTAATGGTAATGGGTGTAAAAAGAATAATGGCAGCAAATACAGCGATGCAGGCCAATGCAGTCAGCGCTCTGAGTTTTAAAGGTCTCCATTTGTTGGAGAAATTCACGATATCCAAAGGAGCAATTCCAAATACTTTCTTACCCTCATCAAAACGGAGAATCGTGTTTGAGCCTTCATAAAAAGCCTGTCCGATTAAAAGGAAATCTGTTTTTTCATCGAGAATATATTCCTGATACCGTTTTCCACCACCTTCCCGCGAATGGGTGGGTGAAAAATTAATCCATTGAAGCTGTGCAGGAACGATTTCTATTTTTCCGGTTTCATCTTCAATATAAAAGTTTTTGAGATCTGTTTTTCTTGAAATCTCGTGATAGGAAGTAGAAGTTCTGCCGTCATCATCTCTCGTGGTATGAATTTCATCAACGGTATAAATATACCCGACACATGGGGTATACGTATCCGGAGAAATAACGGGTTGAATGGCTTTTGCTTTCCCCGAAATTTCCGCAAGACCCATCGCCACACTTTTTATAGTGGAAGTAGGAAGCGTCCTTTGATAGAAGTAAAACCTGTTTTTATTATTCGGAAGCATGGAGCTCAAGATGATCACAAAAAAGATGAGGAAGAAAGAATAGATGCCTAAGTAGAAAAAGGCAAGATATCCTAAAAGAGCCAGCAATCCACCACCAATAATTTTCCAGACCGGAGTTTTATTTTTTCGCTGTTCTTTAAAGGAATCGACAGTAGATTCAATGCCGTTTTTGATCATCCCGATAATAGCCATGGCAAAAACAGAAAGAAACAACGCTATGAAAACAATTCCTGATTCTTTTCTGAAAAAGAAAAAAGCAATCCCTAAAATAGCAGGATCTATGACAAACATAATCCAGCCGGGTTTTAAGTTGACATTAAAAATTCCGGATAAAATAAAGGTATGAAACAGGGCAATCCCTAAACAGAACAGGAGGAGGAAAGGAAGCATTTCAAAGGTTATTTCGAACATCGGTTACGTTTTGAACAAATGTAATGATATTCAGGATAATAAAGAATCTGTAGGATAATTTAACGTGAGCTTGGGTTAAGAAGATTAAATTAGGCGGGTAAAATAGGGAGTAGGTAGGTCGGAAGATGTCCTTGCCAAGGATTAAGGTAATAAAAAAGGCCGTTGTCACGGGTGTGATACGGCCTTCTTTGTCATATTATTTTTCCAATTGCTTATAGCTTCTCTGGATGAAATCTGTTAGGTCTTTTCCTTTCAGTAGATTTTGTGAAAGTTTCGCAAGATCAAGAGCATATTTAATCAGTGTTTCTTTTTCCTCAGGATTTTCTGTCTTTAAAATCTGGCTGGAAAGTTCACTGTTCGAATTGACAACCAAATTGTACATTTCCGGGAAACCTCCCATTCCGAACATTCCACCTCCGCCAGACGCCTGCATTTCCTTCATTCTTCTCATGAATTCAGGTTGTGTAATGGTAAACGGAGCATCATTGCTGTCAAGATCTTCAAGCTGTACCGTGAATTTAGCATCTTTTACGGCTTCTTCAACGTTCTTCTTCAATGATTCTTTTTCAGTTTCATTTAATTTAGAAATAACCGGCTCGTCTTTTTTGATCAGGTTGTTGATGTGATCTGCATCCACTCTTGCAAATGAGATCTTCTCTTTTGAAGTCTCCAGTTTCTGGATCACGTGAGAGATCACAGGAGAATCTAATAACAGAACATCATAACCTTTATCATTAGCTGCCTGGATATAGCTGTGCTGTTCATCTTGGTTGGTTGCATAAAGTATCACTGTGTTACCGTCTTTATCCGTATGAGCCGGCTGGATTTTTTCAATCAGTTCATTCCAAAGGAAATATTTTCCGTCAGTGGTAGGATACAGGGTGAATTTATCTGCTTTTTCTGCAAATTTTTCTTCGGTGATAATTCCGTACTCGATGACGATTTTAATGTCGTTCCATTTTTGCTCATAGTCTTCACGGTTCTCATTGATCAGAGAAGACATTTTATCCGCCACTTTCTTAGTGATGTAAGAGGAGATTTTCTTTACCGCACCATCTGCCTGAAGGTAAGAACGGGAAACGTTCAACGGAATGTCCGGAGAATCGATTACCCCTCTCAGAAGCATCAGGAAATCAGGAACGATACCTTTTACTTCATCCGTAACAAATACCTGGTTCTGATATAGTTGAATTTTATCCTTATCAATATTTAAATTGTTGCTCAGCTTCGGGAAAAATAAAACTCCGGTAAGGTTGAAAGGGTAGTCAACATTCAGGTGAATATTAAATAAAGGCTCCTCAAACTGCATGGGATACAATTCATGGTAGAACTTCATATAATCTTCGTTGGTAAGCTCGCTTGGTGCGATGGTCCAGGCCGGTGCCGGATTATTGATGATGTTGTCAACCTCTTCAGTTTCTGCTACAGCATCTTCCGGAGCGTCTTCCGGTAGTGGAAGTGTATGCGTTTTTGTTCCGAATTTAATGGGAACAGGCATGAACTTATTATATTTTGAAAGCAGTTCACGGATTTTTGCTTCTTCTAAAAATTCCGTAGAATCTTCAGCGATGTGAAGAATGATTTCCGTTCCTCTGTCGGTTTTATCAGTGGTTTCTTCAAGGGTGAATTCCGGGCTTCCGTCGCAGATCCATCTTACGGCAGATCCGTCTTTGTAAGATTTTGTAAGAATTTCCACTTTCTCTGCCACCATAAATGCAGAATAGAAACCAAGGCCGAAATGGCCGATGATTCCTGAGTCTTTTGCAGAATCTTTATATTTTTCAAGGAATTCTTCAGCCCCGGAAAAAGCAACCTGATTGATATATTTCTCAACCTCTTCAGCCGTCATCCCGATTCCCTGGTCAATAATGCGTAAGGTCTTTTGCTCTTTATCGATCTTAACTTCAATCTTCGGGTTTCCGTATTCCACTTTAGCCTCACCGATACTCGTTAAATGCTTTAATTTCAAAGTAGCATCAGTTGCATTGGAGATCAGTTCTCTCAGGAATATTTCGTGGTCACTGTAAAGAAATTTTTTAATAAGCGGGAAAATGTTTTCCACAGATACATTAATATTTCCTTTAGTCATAATAATTTTTGTTTTAATTTCTTTTGAATGCTCAAAAAAAATACCGATTTGAAGAAAGTGACAGAATGACAGAATTCGTTGAAGATTTAAAGATTTAAGAATTTAAAAGATTAAAAGCACCATGCTAAAATCCAATAGTGGGCTTCAGCCCACTTACCCCAAAAATAAATGACACACGCACCGACTTTAGCTCAAACATATTAAAATTCAATAGGAGCGGGCTTTAGCCCGCTTACAAAATATACACAAAGCGATATTGGCTTTAGCCAAAACTTAAATAGAGCACAACAAAAAAGACAGCCCAAAAGCTGTCTTTTATATTGTAATCCGCAGATAGAACCTATTTGTTATTCTTCAGTTCCTCTTTGATTTTATTTTCCAATTCCTCAGCAAGCTCAGGGTTGTCTTTTAACACATCTTTTACGGCGTCACGTCCCTGACCTAATTTAGTTTCTTCATAGCTGAACCAAGATCCGCTTTTCTTTACAATTCCTTGTTCTACAGCCTGATCAAGGATTTCTCCCGTTTTAGAAACTCCTTCACCATACATAATGTCGAATTCAGCCTGTTTGAAAGGTGGAGCTACTTTGTTTTTCACAATTTTCACTTTCACACGGCTTCCTACTGCTTCATCTCCGTTTTTAATTGGTGCACTTGCTTTTCTGATATCTACTCTTACAGAAGCGTAGAATTTCAAGGCGTTACCACCTGTAGTCGTTTCAGGGTTTCCGAACATAACACCGATTTTCTCTCTCAACTGGTTGATGAAAATTACGGTACATTTTGTTCTTGAAATCGTAGCGGTCAGTTTTCTTAATGCCTGAGACATTAATCTTGCATGAAGACCCATTTTGGAATCTCCCATTTCGCCTTCAATTTCTGCTTTTGGAGTAAGTGCTGCTACCGAGTCAATAACTACGATATCAATGGCTCCTGAACGGATCAGGTTGTCAGCAATTTCCAATGCCTGTTCCCCGTTGTCCGGCTGAGAAATGATTAAGTTTTCAAGATCAATTCCCAGTTTTCCTGCATAACCTCTGTCGAAAGCGTGCTCTGCATCAATGAATGCTGCAATTCCACCTGCTTTTTGAGCTTCTGCAATAGCGTGAAGGGTTAAAGTGGTTTTACCGGAAGATTCCGGTCCGTAGATTTCGATAATTCTTCCTCTGGGATATCCGCCTACTCCAAGAGCGATGTCTAATCCTAAAGATCCGGAAGGAATCACTTCGATGGTGGTATCAATAGTACTGTCACCTAATGTCATTACAGTTCCTTTTCCGTATGTTTTATCTAGCTTGTCAAGCACCAATGCAAGTGCTTTTTTCTTATCGTCTATGTTGCTCATCTGTTGTTAAAATAATTTTTCAAAAGTACATAATTTAAACATCAAAAACTAATATTATTTAGGGCAGAAATCTGTTTTTAGAGTTAAAAAATAATAAAATTGAGAGACTGATATCGTTCATTACGAACGGGATGCAGCGTTTTATGATTCAAAACATAAAAAAATAAATTTTACCTTCTGATGTATGGACTGTTCCGACTTTTCTAGTGGAAATTTGAGTTTTTGGTAATGCTCAGATAATCTTCCAGCACTTTCATCTGGTCTTTGTTCCCTTTTTTTATTCTGGCATCTCTGCTTATGATCTTGTCATAAATTTTATTGATCATAATTTTGGTTTTGGGAAAAAGGTTTCTATTCGGAACATCCGGAATCTGTAATCTTTTACAAACTTCATCGTCAAGAAGAAACCAGGTGCAGCAGATGTGAAGGTATCTCAAATTCTTTCTTTGAAATTTAAACTTTAGAATAGGATTTTCCAACGATTCATTCAGTAGTGAATGAGCCAATAGAATTGAGTCTTTATCTGACGGAGGTTGTACAGAAGTCCAGAGATAGAAATATTCCGTTGCCTGTTTTTTGCTGTCGGGAAGAAGCGCTTCCGGAATTCCCAATAAATATCCCACGTATTTCCAAAGATGAAAAATTCCTTTCTCTTCTTCTTCAGTAAAAGTATTTCCCAGTTTCTGAAGACTGTGGAGAAAAACAAGACTGAAACCAATATATGTGGCCATCATATCCCATGAATTGATGGGTTCACCCCAATTTTCAGTATCCCATTGCTTATAATGCTTCTTGATGGACAGTCTTGCATAAGAATGAATCAGGCGGGTTTTTATAGCAAATTCATAACCTTTTGCATGAAGTTCCAGGGCATCATAGCGGGTGGCATTGACCCAAAAGTCCAAGGTTTCGGAAAGACGTTTTACTGCCCCTTTTTTCAAAGCTTCCGTAGCAGTAAGGGGTTTGTTGAGGTATGCATAATCATAACCTCCCATCAGACAGTAATCCCTTAACGAAATGAGCGAGTCGATGTTGCCACGCATACAAAGCTCTGCACCGCTTTTTAACAGGCGGTAATCAAGCCATTCGGGAATATGTTGGGTCTGGGCGAAAAGTTTTTTTACGCTTTCAGGAACATCATCTGTGTCGGAGACCCCGCTTCGGATATAATCTTCGATTTCTCGGGATGCTTCGTGAAATTTTTTAGTAAAATAGACATCTTTCACCACCTGATCACCGATTTCATCCACGTGGTAAAAATTGGCGGAAAATCTGTTGAAGTCCTTAAAACTTACTTCTGCTCCCGAAAAATCAAGAAGTTGTTTTCCGTTGCCTTTTTCCCAAAAATCTTTGAAGTGGGGAGAATCTTTAAAACGCGGCTGGGTAGTCATTCTTTCCATTGTATATAAAAATACAAGTTTTGCACCGAAATACCCTGGTGAGATTTATCAGTCTTAGAATGCGTTGGATATTGAGCGATGAAAAATATCAGATAAGGCCTCTTTCAAAGGCTTTTTTCACGAGTTCCTTGCAGTTTCTGGAATCTGTTTTTCTTAAAATGTTTTTTCTGTGGGTGCGTACCGTATGTTCGGACAGGATCAATGCCTGCGCTATTTCAGGTCCGGAATATCCTTTGGTGATAAGGCCAAGGATCTCCATTTCCCTTTTGGTTAAATGCTCTGAAAACTGCTGCGGCTTGGAAAAAGAATCCAGTTTTACCTGATGAAAATCATTTCTCGGACCTATCCCGGAAATCAGCACGGTATAAGGATTTTCTTTTGTGATGTGATGAATATTGGTATGGATATTTATGGCCTGCACGGGAATGCCGCTCTCGTCTTCCATGGTGATAACAGACTGATGATGAAACAGTTCATAATTTCCTTCAGCGGTTTTCATTCTGAAGCAGTAGCTGCACTTAATGTAAAGTTGGTGCTCCAGACCGATCTCTGTCATTTTATCAATGAGAGTCTGTTCGGCCTTCATTACGAATTCAATGTCATCAGGATGGGTCAGGTCGATGACTTCTTTTAAATTTTCGGGATATTCAGGAAGTCCATGAAGCTTAAGAATGTTCTCATGATGGTGCGAAAGCGTACTGTTGGTAAGATTCAGAGCATAATAATAAAACTCGCCGATCGCAAACATCTCGCCGATGATACGTTCCACCGGAGGTCTATTCAGGATTTCTCTGTCTCTTCTCACACCCGGGTAGGTATCCCAGACTTCAAGCAGAGGATGTTTTTTTTCTGAATTCCCCATGAATAAATAGTTTTACGCTAAAATAACTAAAAAACTTACAAAATACCACAAAAGGGGGATTTTTTTACACTGATAAAATGATAAACTTTGTACTAGCTAATAACCATGGCGACTCAATTTCTACTATTCCGTTTTGTTTTGTGATTTATTTTTTCCATAATTTATTGTAATTAGGAAAATGTTGAGCATAGCAAACTTAACGAACCGTCTTCAGGACGGCTTTATTTGAAACGATAATGAATGTTATAAAATCAGTTTACTCTTTTCTTTTTAGTTGTTTGAAAATGATAAACTAATGGCCTCTCGTTGCTGGAGAGGCTTTTTCTTTTTTATGATCCACTTATTTTCTTGCTAATCCGGCATTTTAAAATCACCCGAACGGGTACTTTACTTGTATTCATGGAATTCCAAACTTTGTAGAAAACTAATAGCCATGAAAACACATTTATTATTAAAGATTCTTGCTTTCGTAATTTTTATCCCCTCCATTTTTTTTACACAGATAAAAGTTGAAAGGATAACAGGAGATGACGGGAAAAAAATAATAGGCAGAAATATTACTATTGATCTGTCTGTTAAAATAGATAGTATTGAAATGCCTGTTGAAAAAGGAATTTATAAATTATATATACCATCCTTGCAGCTAAAAAGTCTGGTGATAAAAAAGAAAGCTATTGAATATGAACCATTAAAAATGGAGAAAGAAAAAGAAAAAGAGAAAGCTGAGGTTGGTTCTGAAAATGAGGTGGTTGCGGAATTGGTTTTTAGAAACAATACTCAATATATTCTGTACATCGGTGTAATTGGCGAAGAGAAAATAAGAAAGTATATTCTGAAAAGTGAATCTGACTGGAAATGGACAACTTCCTTTGGAGCCAATGCCGTTTTTCTCACAAGCCGTTCAAGATTTACGTCCGTAGATAATGTAGTAGCACAAAACAGAGATGGTAAAATGATGGACCTGATGCCAAGTATTATGTTTACATTTATGAATAACCAGCGGAATTTTTCTCCCGGATTTACAGGCGGTTTAGGATTTAATTTCGAAGAATTGTCTGTCTTTGCCGGAGGTGCTTTAGGGATCGGACAGAATATTGTTTTATCAGCAGGCGTTGCGGTTCATAAGCAAAACCGCCCTAACACAGACTACACAGTAGGGCAGACTATTGACAGCTCCGTTACCTCCGATAATCTGAATAAATCGCAGTACAGGGTGAATCCATTCGTGGGACTATCGTTTAGATTTGATAAAAACCCTTTCGGAGCGAAACCGTAAATTATTAGTGTGAGAATTTTATAACCAATATATTTATTAGTCATAGAAAAACCTTCCCGATGGGAAGGTTTTCATTATATATTGCTAATTGCTCATTACTGATTATAAAGAAGCAGAATGAATCAGCATATCTACCAATTTGTTTGAGTAACCCATTTCGTTGTCATACCAGGAAACAAGTTTTACAAAGTTTGGAGAAAGCATGATACCAGCGTCTTTGTCGAAGATAGAAGTTCTCTTATCTCCTACGAAATCCTGAGAAACCACTGCATCTTCAGTGTATCCTAAGATTCCTTTCAATTCACCTTCAGAAGCAGCTTTGATAGCAGCACAGATCTCATCGTAAGAAGTAGCTTTTTCTAATCTTACAGTAAGGTCTACTACAGAAACGTCAACAGTTGGTACTCTGAAAGACATACCTGTTAATTTTCCGTTTAATGAAGGGATTACTTTTCCTACCGCTTTAGCAGCACCTGTAGAAGAAGGGATAATGTTGTTTAGAGCAGCTCTACCACCTCTCCAGTCTTTAGCAGAAGGACCATCAACCGTTTTCTGAGTTGCTGTTGTAGCGTGTACCGTAGTCATAAGACCTTCTACGATTCCGAAGTTATCGTGGATTACTTTAGCTAAAGGAGCTAAACAGTTCGTTGTACAAGAAGCGTTTGATAAGATTTTGATATCGTCAGTAAGTTCCAGGTGGTTTACACCCATTACGAACATCGGAGTATCGTCTTTAGATGGAGCAGAAAGGATTACTTTTTTAGCTCCGGCGTTGATGTGAGCCTGAGCAGAGTCTTTAGATAAGAAAAGACCTGTAGATTCTACGATATAGTCTGCACCTACTTCATTCCACTTTAAGTTGTTAGGATCTTTCTCAGCAGTTACTCTGATTCTTTTTCCGTTTACCACAAGGTCATTTCCTTCTACAGAAACTTCTCCCGGGAAAATACCGTGTACAGAATCATATTTTAACATGTAAGCCATGTATTCTGCGTTGATTAGGTCATTGATTCCTACTACTTCAATGTTATCTCTTTCAGTCATTGCTCTGAAAACAAGACGTCCAATTCTACCAAAACCGTTGATACCTACTTTGATTGTTGACATAATAGTTTGTTTTAGATTTATAAAAAAATAATTAGATTGCTAAAATTTCGGAAATCAGTAAAAGATCTTTATTGATTTCATTATGTTTTTTAATGGCATCTTCGATCGGTGTGTACACCATATCGTTGGAACGCATTCCCGCCATTACATTTGTTTTTCCTTCCATTAATCCCACTACGGCACCGTAACCCAGTCTGCTGGCCAAAACTCTGTCTGCACAGCTTGGAGAACCACCTCTCTGGATATGTCCCAAAATGGTTACACGGATGTCATAATCAGGGAATTCTTCTTTAGTCAGGTTGGCAAGATCATAGATGCTTCCCTGCTTTTCACCTTCTGCTACCACAACGATGCTTGATGCCTTTCCGGTCTTTTCAGCCTTTCTGAAATTAGCGAAAAGTTCATCTCTGCTGTCTTTTTTCTCAGGAATAAGAATATCCAGCGCACCAGTTGCCAATCCGCTGTTCAAAGCGATAAAACCTGCATCACGGCCCATTACCTCTACAAAGAAAACCCTGTTGTGAGAAGTTGCCGTATCACGAATCTTATCAATAGATTCCATAGCCGTATTTAAAGCCGTATCGTAGCCGATGGTATTATCCGTTCCGAAAATATCATTGTCGATTGTTCCGGGTACACCGATTACTCTGATCCCAAACTCTTCGTAAAAGATCTTAGCACCGGTAAAAGTTCCGTCTCCCCCTATACATACCAATGCATCCACACCATGTTTCACACAGTTCTCATAGGCTTTCTGGCGTCCTTCAGGAGTTCTGAATTCCACGGATCTGGCGGATTTCAGAATCGTTCCGCCCTGGTTGATTATATTTTTTACGGAACGGGGACCCATTTTCAGGAAATCATCGTGGATAAGGCCATTATAGCCTTCCCTTACTCCGTAGCATTCAATATTATAATAGTTTGCGGTCCTTACTACCGCTCTTAATGCCGCATTCATACCCGGAGCGTCACCTCCAGAGGTAAGAACTGCAATTTTTTTTACAGCACTCTCTTTCATCTAGTAAAAAATTTCGAACACAAATTTACAAAAACAAGTTCAGATAATGGCAGTAAGTTGAGAAGAGTTTTGAATATAAATAATTAAAAGCTTCTAAAATTTGTAGGTTTAAAAAAATACCTCGCCGTTTTCGTTTCTGTAGCATTTACATCAAGACTGTACCATGGTGAAATATTTTTCTCAAAAGGATTGGAAAGTGTATGAATAGATTGCGCCGGAGTGAATCCCTGACTTAATAAAAATAACTTGTTCCCTTCCTTATTCTGACATACTCCGGAAATAAAAACAATGTGTCCCGGACTTCCCGGGGTGATCAGGATATCACCGGTTTTCAGATCTGAAGTTGTAGCAACAGGTTTTGTTTCCTTATTTAAAGATATGGTTCCTGCATAATTGAAAATCAGATCCAGATATTTTCTGAAATTGGGATAGGAATCATCAAAGCCTGCTGTTTTTCTAAAACTGACATTATTCCCACTGACAAAGGCGCGGATACCATTTTTATAGTCATTCCAGGAAACCAAATCGCCGCTTGTAAAATGAAATTTGATCTCGTCAAACTTTTTGGCTTTGTATAAATATTCAGCTCTGAGACGGATGGCGGCATCAGCACACTGCTGTAGATCCTTATTTCCCGTGTCAATATCAAAGACGGCTTCATGAAGATCCTGGGTTTCGATGGGAGTTCCATCAAATCTCAAAATCTGGCTGCCATAAGGTTTTAGCTTAAAATTTTCAAGGAAATATCCGAAAGAATCAGGTTGTTCTTCAATCCAGGTATAGCCTTTGGGAGGAGAAAATCTCTCTTTGATGGTATTTTTATCTTTATGAATGGAAACGGAGTTTTCCGGAGCCAAAACCTCCGTAATATTGGTTTTATTGCCGGATATGGCTTTGTCATTGCTGCATGCTGCTGTCATGAGTGCAACAGTCAGAATAGAAATAGTTTTTTTCATGTGCTTTTTCTTCAATTACAAATATCATGGATTTTTGAACATGAAGTGATTTTTTTTAAACACAGATTGCACGAATTTGTAAAGGTGCCTGTGTTTTATTTAGTATTAATTTTTTTAACCACGGATTGCACAGATTTACACAGATGTTTGAGGATATTTTTATGGTATTATAAAAATCGTTGATTTTTTACAAACTTAAGTGAACTTTTTGCAGTAAGATTTTAAGCTTTAAATAAACTTAAGTGTTTCAAAAAGCTTTTGAGACTTTTGTGGTTGGTATCTTTCCTACAGAATAAACGGATTGCACAGATTTACACGGATGCTTGCGTTTTATCTGCGTTATCTGTTTAATCTGCGCGAGTGAAAAATATTAAACATTCTCATTTTCAGGGATTAAAAGTTTCCCCCAGTCGTTTAGCTGCCAAAGGATTTCTACCAGTTTTCCGCCAAGTTCTGTTAGGGTATATTCAACACGGGGAGGTAATTCATTAAACGACTGTTTAACCAAAATCCCATCTTCCACCATCTCATTCAGCTGCTGGTTCAAAACTCTGCGGTCTACCTTAGCAATTCCCCGGAGAAATTCACTCGGACGTTTTTTCCCTTCATTGATCTGCCACACAATCGGAATTTTCCATTTTCCACTGATGGTATTAACGGCAATTTCCAATGGACAGATTTTATTTTCTTCAGCTTTCTCCTTTGTTTTCATAAAATTGACTTTTTTATCCCTATGGGTGAAAAATATGCGCTGTTGCCCATCTTGATTCACTTTCGGACTTTTGTAAAGTTAATCATTAATAGAATCATGACCGAAAAACGAAAAGGCGCCCGCTCCATAAAAGATATCCCGAAAGATATCCTCGAACAGCTGAACCGGGGTGATATCGAAACGGCAAACCTTACAGAATGGCTGGCGGTAGATCAAAGGCTGTTGCTGGAAAATTTACTTCAGCAGAATCACCGTACAGAATATTTGAAACCTATTGTAGAAAATGTAGATCAGCTGAAAAAACAAACCGTTAACACCATTAATGAAACCATCGGAATGGGTTTGCTTAATCTGGCTTCTAAAAATAATGACGATGATTTTCTTCTCAAACTTTTAGCCCATCAGGCAGATCTCGTGCGCTGCTGGGCTGCCTATACTGTTGGACGAAACAATAATTTAAAACTTAGAGAAAAATTAGATAGGATTCAGTCATTTGCTTCTGATCCTCATTTTGGAGTTAGGGAAATCTGCTGGATGGCGGTGCGTCCGGATATTTCCGAAAATCTTGATGAAAGCTTATCTGTTTTATCCGAATGGACGAGGCATGACAATGAGAATGTAAGACGTTTTGCCAGCGAATCTACAAGGCCCAGAGGAGTTTGGTGCGAGCATATCATTGCTTTAAAACAAAATCCCGGACTTGGACTGAAAATTCTCGAACCTTTACGGTCAGATCCTTCAAGATATGTGCAGGATAGTGTGGGTAACTGGCTGAATGATGCCAGCAAATCACAACCTGAGTTTGTCATAGAAATCTGCGATGAATGGCTTCGGGAAAGTCCGACAAAAGAGACGCAGTATATCGTAAAAAAAGCTCTGCGAACCCTTAAAAAGTAAGACTTATCCACAAAGGAAGAATGGTGATGTAAGTTTTTATTACCTATATCACAGATTTTCACATTTTTAAATGATTTTCTCAAACCCTTTATTCCCGTTGACCAGGGAATAATTTGCATAATTTGACAGGAAAGATACGATTGAAAAAGCTTCAATATTAACTGTATGTTAACTGGAAAAAGTTATCCACAATATTAGTTTTTGATTAATGGGGATTATATACATCACGAAATGAATGATTTAAATAATGGAGATCAAAAAGGGACTTGAAATCAGGTCTTTTTTCGCCATAATAAAAAGTTATCCACAATATGGAATTATCGATTCAAATTTTAGAGCTCATTTCCAGAGACCGCCTATATAATCCGAAATCGGTATGAAAAAATTTAGATGATAAACTTGAAGCTACCTTTAAACGCTATGATCGCAAAATATTTTTAAGTAAGCCTGAAAAAAATGTTCGCAAAGGCGTTTTACTAAGCAGAAACCGCAACCTGCCTTTGCTGAGTGGAACGCCCTTGCGACCGAAAAAATAAAAGAATCAATAAGCTAGCGCACATTGCGTTAAATTATATGTGACCAGCATATTTACATGCAATTTTATCCCGAACTCACATTGTTTAAATTTTTAAGGATCTGTTTACCATTTTTCGGTCAGATATTTCCAGTATCTTTTTGGAACATGCTGAACATGCAGTTTTAAATTCTTTCGTTCAACAATATTGGTTTTGGTAAAGTATCGCTGCCAGAGGGTTTGGTAGTTTTGTTCTTCGTCGTGAAACTTCTGCTGGTATTGGTGAAGGTCTAATTTTTCTTCCGGATAAAAGAATTCGCAGTTTTCCAGATCGTACAGAATGCCATAATGTCGCCTCAAATCATAGATCATCCATTTCTGGTCCTGGTAACGGTCTTTAAAATGTTTCCGGATCAGCGGAAGAACATCAAAATCAGGATCTATTTTCGCAAAGAAAACACCGTCCTGCATTTTTTCAAAACGTACAAAAGCGGTCATTCTGTGCCTTTCGCGGTCTACAGATTTACAGATCTTTGATACGGTAAGCATGTCGTTATCGGCATAATTCTGAAGGATATTTTCTTCAGGATGTTTAATAGATTGTCTGACTGCGGATAAAATAAGATGCTCCAGTTCCGGATCTTCTGACAGGAAAACTTTCAGCAGCTGATGAACGCCGGATCTCCCAATATTCTGCTCCAGTTTTTTGAACACCCTTTCAGATTTATCATTTTGCGTAATGGTTTCATGAATTTCTGCAAAAATATTTTCCTTATGAAATCTTTCCTTATTTACGATCTCCACATCTTTATACCGGTATTCGAAAACTTCAAATACTGCAGTTAAAAGGCCGTCGAAACTTCCGTCGTAGAGGAGTGTAGTCATTGGTTGATGTGATGATTTGGTGATGTGTTGATGTGTTGATGTGTTGATGAGGTAACAGTTAAGGTGATGACTTCCTGTTCCTATATATAAATCTCTTAATTCCTCAATCTCTGAATCTTTAAATTTTTAAATTCTTCAATCTTTAAATCAATCTAAAACAAACTCAGCTGCTGTGAAAACTGATTATGAAACTTAGAAGAACTTCCGCCCACGAGCAGTTGCCTTAAATTTTTATCGGTTAAATATTTTAAATAAGCATTCCCTGCATTAAAATCGATGAAATATTTGGCGCGGTTGACGGCTGCTCCCAATTTTTTCAGATGATCCATATTTAAAGCCTGAAAACGGCGTGCCTGAACAATCTTCTGTGCCGTTTTTACTCCGATGCCGGGAATTCTTAAAATCATCTGATAATCGGCAGTCTGAAGATTAACCGGAAACTGATGAAGGTGTCTCAAAGCCCAGCTAAGCTTAGGATCGACTTCCAGATCTAAGAAAGGCATATGAGGATCGAGGATTTCTTCCGCTTTGAATCCGTAGAATCGCATTAGCCAATCCGACTGATACAAACGGTTTTCCCGAAGCATAGGAACTTCCGTAGTCAAAGAAGGGAGTCTTTTATCTTCCAACACTGGAACATAGCCTGAATAATAGACTCTTTTCAGATTGAAATTTTTATAAAAATGATCGGCCACTTTGATAATCTGTAAATCATTTTCATTAGTAGCTCCCACGATCATTTGCGTAGATTGGCCTGCAGGTGCGAACTTCGGAACTTTTCTGAAAATTTTCTTTTCATCTTTATACTGAGTGATGCCTTTCTGGATATAACGCATCGGGTTGATCATATCCTGACGGTTCTTTTCAGGAGCAAGTAATTTCAATCCGCTTTCCGTAGGGATTTCAAGATTCACAGAGAGTCGGTCTGCATACAAAGCAGCCTCCTGCATCAGTTCATCACTGGCTCCGGGAATCGATTTTAAATGGATATAGCCGTTGAAATTTTCTTCAGTCCGTAATTTTTTCGCGACTCTTACCAGACGTTCCATCGTTGTATCTGCATTTTTAAAAATACCGGAACTCAGAAACAAACCTTCAATATAATTTCTGCGGTAAAAATTAATCGTCAGATCTACGACTTCTTCTACAGTAAACCCAGCTCTTTTAATATCATTGGAACTTCTGGATACACAGTAAGCACAATCATAGATGCAATGGTTGGTCAGGAGAATTTTGAGCAGGGACACACATCGTCCGTCTTCCGTATAGGTATGACAAATACCGCTCGCGGAACTATCTCCTAAAGCGCCTTTTTTATTCTTTCTCGTTCCTCCGCTGGATGAGCAGGAAACATCGTATTTCGCTGCATCGGCAAGGATTTCGAGCTTTTCTTTCAGGCGTTCAAAGTTCATATTTTTAACTGGATGTTACAATTTGTATCTAAAGTTTGTTCAAAAGTAGTTCCAAAATGTATAATTACCAATATTTTTCTATAGAAGTTATCAACAATGGAGACTTTCAAAATTACTATCTTTACACTTATTAAATTTATGCTATGAATCATAAACCGGTAGAAGGTTTCTCTAAATTGACCAAGCAGGGGAAAATCGATTGGCTTGTCGGCGAATACCTTGAAGGAAACGAAGAATATCAAAATATATTAAAACAATACTGGAACGAAAATGCTGAACTTCAGAAGCTTCACGAAGAGTTTTCTGAAAATACCATTTCCAATTTCTATATGCCTTACGGAATTGCTCCGAATTTCTTAATTGACGGAAAATTATTCGCTCTTCCAATGGCTGTTGAAGAAAGTTCAGTGGTAGCCGCTGCTTCCAAAGCTGCCAAATTCTGGATTGATAAAGGAGGTTTTAAAACGACCATTATCAACAATGAAAAGCTGGGCCATACTCACTTTATATTCAATGTAGAATCGCATAAACTTCTGCATTTCTTTAATTTCAATTTAAAGAAAAAACTTCTTGAAGCTACAGAAGACATTACCGCCAATATGAGAAAACGCGGGGGTGGAATTTTAGATATTAAATTAGTGGATAAAACTGCTGAAATGCCGAATTACTATCAGCTTAAAGCAAGCTTTGATACGGTAGATTCCATGGGCGCGAATTTTATCAATTCATGTCTTGAGCAATTCGGAAAAACGATGAAGCAGGAGATTGCCACGAGTGAAGATTTCACACAGGAAGAGAAAAGTTCACTTCAGATCGTGATGAATATTCTTTCCAACTTTACACCGGACTGTATTGTAAGAGCTGAGGTTTCATGTAAGATTGAAGACTTAAAAGATGACAGCGGAATTTCCAATGAAGAATTCGCGAGAAAATTTAAACAGGCCGTTACCATTGCTGAAATTGAACCTTTCCGTGCTACAACTCACAACAAAGGGGTGATGAATGGAGTAGACGCTGTAGTGATTGCCACAGGAAATGATTTCAGAGCAACAGAAGCCTGTGCTCATGCCTATGCTGCGAGAGACGGACAATACAGATCTCTGACACACTGTACCATCGATAACGGAATTTTCAGATTCTGGATCGACCTTCCGATTTCTGTAGGAGTAGTGGGAGGACTTACGAACCTCCATCCACTGGTGAAATTCTCACTGGCATTGCTTGGAAAACCTTCTGCACAGGGACTGATGAGTATTCTTGCGGTTTCAGGTCTTGCGCAAAACTTCGGAGCCATCCGCTCTCTGGTAACCACAGGAATCCAAAAAGGGCATATGAAAATGCACTTGCTGAATATTTTAAATCAAATGGGCGCTACAGAGGCAGAAAAACAACATTTTGTAACGTATTTTAAAGATAAAACGGTAAGCCATCATGAGGTTATTCATGAGTTTAACAGATTAAGAGCTCAATAATGCTGCAGATCATCTTACCCATTATATTCATCATCTTCGGGATCTTTTTAAAGAAAACGACATCGCCGGGCTTTAGAAATTCTAAAAAGCTTTCCAATGTCTTTATTATATTGGGGATTTCAACATTGGTGGCGAAACTTATTTTAATCTACATAAAATCGAAATAGTGAAACGCAACATTGTCTTCTTCCTTTTGATTTCAGGTTTAAGTTTTTCACAACAAAAAAATGTGAAGATTAATGACCTGAAGCCTGCCTCTGAAAATCATTATTTTCCGGTAATTTCGTACAGCGGAAAGCCTTTACTTGAGAATAAGATCAATACTTTTCTGCAGGTAAGTGAACTGGAATACGTTCCGAATTCCGTTGGAAATCCTTTTAAGCGGGCTTCTACTGCTACCAATTCTTACTCCAATTATGTAGATTATTACAGTTGGGAAAAAATGGAATCTCCTGAAAATATTCTGAGTATTACGATGGAAGGTGAAGCTTCGGGAGCATATCCGGAGAATTTTTTTATCGCTAAGAATTTTGACCTGAGAACAGGAAATTATATCAATGTTGAGGATTTGTTCCCGCCGGATGCTGCCAAAACCATTAAAAATTTGATCCAGAAAGAAATAAAGAAACAGATTGCTGATTTTCTTGTCGTGTTAAAAGCAGAGAAAAATCAGTCAGATGAGGTTCTGACGCAGATTGGCCTTTATGAAAACTGCTATACTGATTATGGTTTAGACGGTATGGAATATTATTTCGCAAAAGATAAGATGAAGTTTATTGCACCAAGATGTGCCAACCATGCTATGAGAGCATTGGATGAACTGGATAGTCATGTGATTGAATTTTCCTATAAATTCCTGGAGAAATATTGGAGTCCCTATGCTAAAAACTTAGTATCAGGCTCCTCACAGGCAGATCATACAAGTTTCAGAAACAAACTGTACAAAGGGACAATTGGTGGAAAATATCCGGTTACGGTTCTTATTAAGCGTTTGTATGATGAGCAGGGTGGCGGTGCCAGCTTTAACGCTTCGTACTGGTATGATAAAAATAAAAAACTGATCGAGTGGAACGGCAAGATGAAAGGGAATCATATCTCTATCACAGAAAGTGAATTCTACAGTGAAGAAGCCAGACAATGGATGGTGACGGGATTTGTGGAAGCTGATATCACGGGGAACAAGATCACCGGAACCTGGCAGGATAACAAAACAAAAAAATATTTAAATCTAGAATTAGAAGAATTATAAAATGAAAACAATTACTTTAATTTTCGGGGCTGCGTATGGAATGCTGTCGGTTATTCTCGGAGCTTTCGGAGCACACGCTTTAAAAAAAATATTATCTGTGGAAAGACTGGAAAGTTTTGAAACGGGAGTGAGATACCAGATGTATGCTGCCTTCTTTTTATTGATTGTAGGATACATCTTAAAATTTGATACTTCATCACAAAAATGGATTTCTATTTTAATGATGGCAGGAACGATTCTGTTCTCTTTCAGCATTTATTTCCTGAGCTTACAGGACTATCTGGGCGCCAACTTGAAATTTTTAGGACCTATTACGCCGCTGGGAGGTCTTTTTATGATTTTAAGCTGGGGAATGCTGATCTGGTATTTCGCCAAGACAAAAATATAATCATTGCAGTTCAGTCTGCAGAAAGAAAATATACTCACTTTACGGAGTGGCTCACCGAAAAATTTAAAAATGAATACCCGCTTTACAAGTTTTCTCATAACGTTCCTTTTCTTTTTTCTAAGTGTTCAGAAGATGGAAGCACAGGAGAAGAAAAAATTACTGAATGGTAGTATTTTAACGGAAGTGAAAATTATTCAAAAGCGTTTTTCGGATAGTATCAGTCATTATGATTACAAAAAGAATTCTGTTGTATACAGTGAAAAATACAGAGCTTTTTACATTGAAAAAATACAGGATCTGAAAAACCTGTACCAGAGTATCTATGACAAGGATGTAATTATCGGGAAGTTTGATACCGGTATTTCATTTAAAGCAACGGGCGAGGTTCCAACAAACAGCGTATCGCCCGGAGAAGCTCCTCCTCAAAATGAAACAAAAACTAAAATTGTTGATATTGCTCAGATCGAAAATTATCAGCAGCTTACAGACTTAAAAAAACGTTTGACTGCTGATTTTCCCGTTTCTTTGATAGAAGACAGCAGTGAAGGTGTGTACCAATGTAAATTGAATTTCATCATTGATGTAGATGGAAAATTCAAGAAAGTAAAATACAGCGGGTCATCCGGCACAGAATTCAATATCATCAGTGCATTATTCCTATACGCCATCGGATCTTTGGAAGAACCGTTGATGTATAACAAAAAGCCAATCATCCAACAGTTTTCCCAACCAATCATAGTAAGATTTGAATAGTTATAACATGTACTTTAAGAAGTTATTGTGTATATGTACACATTCAAAAACAATAAAAACAAATGATGAGATTCCTTTACTATTTAAAATAAATTAAATGAAAATCAATAGAAGGAGACGTTTAATAAAAACATTCAATCTTCTGGATCAGCCTATAAGATTCAATCCGTTTGTATTCAGCAGAACTTTTTTCATGTGGGCTCTTACCGGTCTTGTTGGGGGAGCGATTGCCGGTGGTTACTGGATCGTACTGGAACATTTTACAGAGTTTTTAGTACAGTTTCAGGGATGGATGGTGATTCCTACCATGGCCATTTGTGGTTTGATGGCGGGACTTGTGATTCACTTTATAGGAGATCCCGGAGAAATTCATTTAATCGTTAATAATATCAGATTTAATAAGGGAAAGCTGGATCCTAAAAACAATCCTTCCATGATTCTGTCGTCCCTGTTTTGTGTGGCTTCGGGCGGAAGTCTCGGTCCGGAAGCTCCTTTGGTTCAGGTCACCGGATCTACGGGAACCTGGCTGGGGAAAATCTTCAGATTGAAAGGAGAGGAGTTACGTTCTCTGAGCATCGCCGGAATGGCTTCAGGCTTTACGGCTCTGTTTGGGGCACCGCTGGGAGGAAGTCTTTTCTCACTTGAAATTCTGCATCATAAACATGCGGTAGAATATTACAGGGCAATCATTCCTGCTTTGGTGGCGAGCTGTTTCAGTTATGTGATGTTTGCTTTGATTATTCATTTGGGGATAGGCGCAACGTGGGACCTGAAGGCTTATCATTATTCCGGAGTCTATGATTTCATCTATGCCTTTCTATTTGGAGTAGTGGCCACTATTTTCGGATGGATCTTTATTTTTGTGGTTAAATTTTTCAAAAAGATTTTCGAATACAGACAATTTCCTATTTACATTAAAACCCTAGTAGGAGGAATTATTTTAGGTGTTATTGCTTATAATTTCCCGATTACAAGATACTTCGGTCACCATGAAATCAATGAACTGATCAATGGGAATTTTGCACTGAACTTTTTAATTGTGGTCCTTATTTTTAAAATCATTGCGATTGCTGTGACCGTAACTTCAGGATGGAGAGGCGGTTTCATTATCCCGTTATTCTTTGTAGGAACTACTTTAGGATTGATCATTCATCAGCTGTTTCCCACTGTTGATACCACTTTAGCAATTGTAAGCTGTATGGCTGCCATTAATGCCTGCGTGACCCGAACGCCAATGAGTACAACGATTATTCTGGGAACCTTAACCGGGTTTACGTATTTCGTTCCGATACTTTTTGCAAGCTTAACGGGCTATTTTCTGGCTCCTAAGATTCCGTTCATCGGTTCGCAGTCTGAGAAATTGTCCGAAGAATAAAGCAAATTTGGAGGATATGTTAAAAATCAAGTTTCCTGTGCCTTAATTTTTAAGTCAATAAACTTGAACTTCCATGTCTTTTTAGTAAATTTGTCAACCTTTAAATTTTAAAATAAAATAATAAAAATAATATGAATCTTCACGAGTATCAATCAAAAGAGATTTTATCAAAGTACGGAGTTGCTATCCAACGTGGTTTCGTAGCGAACAATGTAGAAGAAGCTGTAGCAGCTGCTGAAAAATTGACTGCTGAAACCGGAGCTCAGGCTTGGGTAGTAAAAGCGCAAATTCACGCAGGTGGACGTGGTAAAGGTGGCGGTGTAAAGTTCTCTCCAAACATGGATAAACTTAAAGAAAACGCTCAGAACATCATCGGAATGCAGTTGGTAACTCCACAAACTTCTGCTGAAGGTAAAAAAGTACACTCTGTTTTGGTTGCAGAAGATGTTTATTATCCTGGAGAATCTGAAACTAAAGAATTTTATGTTTCTATTCTTTTAGACAGAGCTGAAGGTAAAAACACCATCGTATATTCTACTGAAGGTGGTATGGATATCGAGCATGTAGCTGAGGTAACTCCTCATTTGATCCACAAAGAAATCATTGATCCGGCTTTAGGTCTTCAGGGATTCCAGGCTAGAAAAATTGCTTTCAACCTTGGTCTTGAAGGAAATGCTTTCAAAGAATTCACAAAATTCATTGCATCTCTTTACAATGCTTACACAGGAATTGATGCTTCTCTTTTCGAAATCAACCCGGTTTTGAAAACTTCTGACAATAAAATTATCGCTGTAGATGCTAAAGTAACTTTAGATGGTAACGCATTGTTCCGTCACAAAGATCTTGAAGCTTTAAGAGATACAAGAGAAGAAGATCCAATGGATGTAGAAGCTGGTGAAGCTGGTCTTAACTTCGTAAAGCTAGACGGTAACGTTGCATGTATGGTAAACGGTGCTGGTCTTGCAATGGCAACGATGGATATCATCAAATTATCTGGTGGTAGCCCAGCGAACTTCCTTGACGTAGGAGGTACTGCAGATGCTCAGAGAGTTCAGACTGCTTTCGGAATCATCCTTAGAGATCCTAACGTAAAAGCAATCCTTATCAACATCTTCGGAGGTATCGTAAGATGTGACAGAGTAGCTCAGGGAGTTGTAGACGCTTACAGAGCAATGGGTAGCCTTCCGGTTCCATTGATCGTAAGATTACAGGGAACTAACGCTGTAGAAGCTAAAAAATTAATTGACGAGTCAGGTCTTCCTGTACATTCTGCAATTACTTTGGAAGAAGCTGCAAACAAAGTAAAAGAAGTTTTAGCTTAAGCTGAACTTTTAAATAAATAGAGAAACCGTTCCATTTTTTGGAGCGGTTTTTTTTAAACCACAAAAGTCACAAAAGTTTTTTATACACTTTAGTTTTAAAAGTTTTACCATCCTGAAAACAACAAGATCACATAAGCAGAAAATCAAAAATTTTCACAAGAACTTAAGTGTACTTTCTATGCTCAATCCATTTAACTTTGAAATAACTTAAGTCCAAAAGTTTTTAATGTTAAACACTTTAGAACACTTTAGTTTTAAAAGTTTTACCATCTTGAAAACAACAAGATTACATAAGCAGAAAATCTTTGATTTTCTTAAAAACTTAAGTGGACTTCTATCCGCAATCCATTTAACTTTAAAATAACTTAAGTGTTTAAAAAACTTTTGTGACTTTTGTGGTTGAATTTAATGGTTACCAAATAATTTGAGGTATAAAAAAACCGCTTAAAAAAAGCGGCTGATTCTTATTTATCCTGATGTTCGGAAGGAAGAGGTTCCCCATTTGTGATGCTGATACTCGTAGGTGTTACCAGTTGAATGTTATCGGCATCCAGACGCTGCTTGATCTTCAGATAAGCCTCACTTTTCAGCTGAACCATGTTGGCGCCTACCTTCATCCAGAATTTGGCCTGGAGGTTAAAATTGCCCTGTTTGAGGTCTGTGAAAATAACTTCTGAAGTATCCAGCCTGTCTACACTGTCAAGATTTTTGATGACATCCAGCATTCCTTTCTGCGCCTTGGTAATATCCTCATCTGCAGGAATTTCAAAATTTAAAATAATTCTGCGCTGCGGGGATGCTGTAATATTGTAAAACGGAGCATTAAAAATAACCTGGTTCGGGATGTATGCTTTCTTTCCGTCATCCGTGATAAGCTTGGTCGTTAAAAATCCAATTTCCTGAACTGTTCCTGAATGATTCCCGATGGTAATATAATCTCCTACTTTAAATGCCTTATCAATCCCAATCAGCATTCCTGAAAAAATACTCGATACCAGATCTTTTAAAGCCACCCCGGCAATAACCCCGGCTACTCCTAAACTTCCGATAAACTTCCAGAGAAAACCACTAAAGCCCATAATTTCAAGGGCAATAAAACTCCCCATCATCATGATCAAGAACCTGAAAACGCCTATTAGAGTAACCAGAGACCCTTCTTTCTTGCTTTTCGGGAAGAATTTGTGGAATAATTTTACCGCTCCTATGCTTAAGTACTTACTCGTAATAAGAAAAAATGAGAATACTAAAATTCCGACGATAAGTTTCGGTGTAAGCTCGGCAAACTTCATGTACCAGCTTTCCAAAACCCTGTAAACAACATCTATATAGCTGTGTTCAATGTTCTGCATGAATAAAATTTTGATTAAAGATATAAATAATTAACAAAAATTTTGCCAGTTCCAAAAAGTCTACTAAATTTGTAGACTAATAAAGCAGAATATTATGTCAATCAAACTAGGAGATACAGCACCGGACTTTCAGGCAGAGACTTCTTCAGGGGATATTAAATTTCACGAATTTTTAGGGAATTCCTGGGGAATCCTGTTCTCGCATCCTGCAGATTATACACCGGTATGCACTACGGAACTTGGATATACTTCAAAGCTTAAGTCTGAATTCGATAAGAGAGGAACCAAAGTGATTGCCCTGAGTGTAGATGGAGTAGATGATCATCAAAACTGGATCAAGGATATCAACGAGACTCAGAATACGGATGTACAGTTTCCTATAATTGCAGACAAGGACAGAAAGATTTCAGAGCTTTATGATTTTATTCACCCGAATGCTTCAGTTACTGCTACTGTGCGTTCTTTATTGATCATTGATCCGGATAAAAAAGTAAGACTCATCATTACTTACCCGGCTTCTACAGGAAGGAATTTTAATGAAATTCTGAGAGTGCTTGATTCTCTTCAGTTGGTTGATTCACATAAGGTAGCGACGCCTGTCAACTGGGAAAACGGCGAAGACGTTATTGTTCCGCCAGCTATTTCTACAGAGGATGCCAGAAAAATATTTCCGAAAGGCGTGACAGAAATAAAGCCGTATCTGAGATATACGCCCCAACCCAATACATGATTTATTTGATTTTTTATAGTTTAGTTTTAATTTGTACGAAAATCGCCCCGAAAAATATTTCGGGGCGATTTCAATTTTTTTATTCGGTAAATTAAATTAAAAAATGATTAATTTCTTACATCATTCGCTACTTCCTTAGCTTTTGAAGTAGGTAAGTAAATACTGAATCCTATGTTAAAGCTAATTTTAGATGTTAGCCCTTCATTTCCAAAACCAGTTACACCGTTATATTTTACTAAACCTTCAACACCGATGTTTGGTGTAATGAAATAAGAATAACCCGGACCCGCACCAAAGTCAAGACCTGTTGTTGAAATTCCGTTTTCTACTGAAGTTCCTCCGATACCTACGTTACCTTCAAGGAACCAACGCCCGTGGTTAAGTAAGTTATCTACTCCTTTTTCACCTGGTGATAAGAAATAACGTCCTAAAGCTCCAACAGCATAGTTAAACTGAGTTGCTTCTCCTTTTCCAGGTTTTAAAAAACCTAATTTCACATAACCTCCAACTGCAACATTGTCTTTAATAAAGTACGCAGCTCTTGGCTCAACTGAGAAATCATAACCAGCTCCAGAGTTTAATCCAAAGTTACTTGTAGCTAAAGTACTTCCTACCATCCAATTACCTTGTTGAATCTGAGCATTAGCTGTTGCAGTCAAACCTGTTGCTGCCAATATTCCTGCAAAAATTAGTTTTTTCATAATTTATTATTTTAATAATTAAATGTTATCATTTGTAGATTAAAGAAAAAACAAGAAATGTGCCAAGCTTCTTAATTTTAGATAAAAACTCAGAATAAGTGTTAATTTGGGAGGAATCAAAATGTGAATTATTTGGTCATTTTTTTGTTGATACCACAAATTTATATGCACAGAAGAATCACTGAAATGATAAGGCCTGCAATTGTGAATTTGATTCCTCTTTTGAAGGCTTTTGTCTTTGGATTGAACATCCAGAAACTGGAGATCACAAAGAAAAATAAAGAGATGCCGAAAAATGTATTCAGAGGGGATAATGTTTCCTTGGACTGGGATTTATGAAGTTTCACCATCTTGTCCAGAACGAATGGAAGTTCCTTTTTAGCATATTTTGCCTTTCCGGATGCTGCGTCGTATGTTCCCTGTTTGAAGTATAAGATGTTTCCTTCTGTTTTTTCTACTTCCAGCCCTTTGATCTTGAGTTCCTTACCTAATTCTTTTTCCGAAAGATTCACAGCAACTGTTTTATCATACTTCTTTTCCTTTTTCAGGAAATCTGTATCCCTGTAAACCAACAGCACTCCGCTTACAGCGTATACAGCCATTATTCCTGCAAGAAAATACCCCAGATAGCGGTGCGTGATTCTCATGAAACTTCTTGTGTCCTTGATCTTATCCATATCGTATTGTTTTTGTTTAATTTAAAAAAGGAAACTGCAAAAATGCAATTTCCCCTTTGATTGATAAAATTATTCGTTCTATAATTCTAAAGTTTATACGTCAGTGTGAAGTAGTAATTTCTCGGAGTAATAGGGTTTACCGAATAATTTTCGTGTACGTTATAATTAACCACATCGAATAGGTTACCCACTTTCCCTTGAATAGAGAATTTTTTCCACTCGTAGCCTACAGAAACGGTTACTGTGGTGTAATCTTTTAATTCAAACATTCTGCTTACATCCTTTCTGGTGACATTGGTAGATTTTGAGTCATTCCAACCCGCTATTCTGTCACCGATATAGTAAATACCGGCTCCTACTTTTAATCCTTTTGCATATTTGGTGAATTTATAAAACACAGATGCATTGGCTGTAGTGGCTGGAGTTCTTACCAGTCTTTGTTTTTCTACGTATCCTTTTTCAGGGGTATCCAGATAAACTGAATTATTATAGGAGAAACCACCTATGATAGAAAGGTTTTCTGTAGGATTTCCTGTGATGTCTACCTCAACACCACGGCTTCTCATTTTTCCCGCAAATTCCTTAAGGTTAGTGTCAGGTGTCTGTACAGTTCCTGTGTTATCTACGTAAAAGAAGTTCTGGTAGTTGTTATTTTGTAAAATCTGATATACCGTAAGGTTAATAGCCAGAGCGTTATTCCAAAGGTTTTTCTTTGCCCCGATTTCGTACTGATCAATGGTAGTTGGGTTGATACCTTGCTTCTGAAGATTATTGACTCTGTCTCTCACCTGCGCAACCGTACCTGAAGTGTTTAAAGAGCCAACTCCATCAGACATATATCCTGCATTGGAAACAAATGAATTGGTATAAGTGGCGAATACAGATAGATTATCATTAGGCATATAAACCACCCCTAACTTTGGAGAGAATGCCTGATCAGAAGTTGAAGAGTTAGGGGCAAAGCTTTTATCCAAAGGCTTTGTTGCCGTTGCATAAGTAGTCTTTATAGAAGGCATATTTTCTACATAAGACCAACGAACACCAGCGATCACTTTAAACTGCTTGGTCAGACTTATATAATCCTGTACATAAACACCCGCTCTTCTTGTATTGATTCTCGTTAGTGAATTTTCACCACTGTCCGGCATTGCAACATTTCCCCATGTTGAAGGATCATCAAGGAACAGAACATTAACAGGAGCAATAACATTATAAGCGTAAGCATCTGCCTGGTTGTAATCAGCATCAGCACCGATTAATACTTTATGATTAATTGATCCGGTATTAAATTCTCCGTTGATATTCACCTGTGCAGAACCATATTTACTTCTGTTGTTGGTTTTATTAAAAGGTCTTGTCCATGACAGACGGGTTTCAGATACTTTTTTATCATATCCCCATTGCACACGCTCGGATGAGAAATAATCTTTTACATAGTTTTGATAAGAGGCAACCGCATTTAATGTCCAGTTGGTACTTATTTGATGATTGAAGGTCACATTCGCAGAAGCCTGTTCTACATTTTGATATTGCCAGTCGGTACCAAAAAATGTATTTCTATCCACATAATTGTTCAAAGAATAGCTCAGATCTTTATTGGTGATAGAACCAATCCCGAAATCCGGAGTGAAATTATTCTTCAGATAATCCGCTTCTACAATCAACTGAGATTTCGAACTTAAATTAAATAAGATAGAAGGATTGAAATAATATTTCTCAGATTGTACCACATCTCTGAAACTTTCGGCATATTCATAAGCACCGTTTACTCTGAATGCAATATTTTTAGATATCGGACCATAAAGATCAACAGTAGGTTTATATGAATTCCAGCTTCCTCCGTTGAGTCCTATGCTTCCTCCGAAATTAAATTTAGGCTTTTTGGTGATCATATTGATGATTCCTCCTGCAGCCGTATTTCCGTAAAGCATCGCATTAGCTCCTTTCAATACCTCAACTCTTTCCAAACCGCTTACTTCAGGAAATACTCCGCTGTTAACTCTCGTTCCGTTTTTAAAAACGTTATCGTTACCTAAAATAAAACCACGGCCTCCAAAACTGTCCTGAGAATTTCCTCTGGATGAAGTCACGTACATACCGTTGATATTCTGAATAACATCACTCAGTTGTTTTGCCTGTTGCTGCTCAATGATTTCGTGGGTTACGATTGAGATGGCCTGAGGATTTTCCATTACCGTAAGTGCTGACTTCGTAGATAATGTTCTTGCCTGGTTGGGATTTCCTGTTTTGTGAAGATTAATGTCTTCAATGGTTTGAGACCTGATGGTATCGGTTTCAAGGTTTTTCATCTGCGCACTTACAGATAAGGCGGCCAATAAAAAACCTAAAGAAGCTAGTTGTTTTTTCATTTCTTATTTTTATGTAGAACAGTTTTAAATAGCGGCAAAAATAAGAATTCGCAAAGGATTAATTTAGAATTAATAAAAATAATAAAATGATTTTTGTCATACTTTGAAGATGTGATAAAAATACCAGTTGCTGTCAAAGGCTTTTAAACTGAGGATTATTGAATATATTTGTTAAAAAATATATACATATGCAATTGGTAAAAGCAGGACTTTGTGCCTTTGGAATGAGCGGAAAAGTATTTCATGCTCCGTTTTTGAAAGAACATCCGGGATTTTTTATGGCTGCTATCGTAGAAAGAAGCAAGGAAGAATCTAAAGAAAAATATCCGGAAGCTACCATTTACCGTTCGGTAGAGGAGATGCTTCAGCATGCAGATATTGAACTTGTGATCATCAATACTCCCGTGCAGACGCATTTTGAATATGCTAAAATGGCACTTGAGGCCGGGAAAAATATTATCGTTGAAAAACCTTTTACAGTAACCGTTTCTGAAGCAGAACAGCTTGTAAGTGTGGCTGAAGAAAAAGGATTGTTTGTAAGCGTCTACCAAAACAGAAGATTTGACCGCGATTTTTTACAGGTTCATAAAATATTGAATGAAGGAAAATTAGGGGAGATCAAAGAAGCCGAGATCCGTTTCGACAGATTCCGTACAACGCCGAGCGGAAAACAGCACAAAGAAGACCCTCAGCAGACAGGTTCGGGATCACTTCACGATTTGGGAGCTCATCTTGTAGATCAGGCGGTGCAGTATTTCGGATATCCTGAAAAGCTTTTTGCAGATGTGTTTTCGATGAAAGGCGAAGAATACGCCAATGACTATTTTGAGATCTTATTATATTATAAGAATAATTTAAGAGTGAGACTAAAATCATCGGTCTTTACGAAAGAAGCACACCATGCTTATAATATTCATGGAGAAAAAGGAAGTTTCCTGCAGGAAAGAACCGATAATCAGGAAAATGAACTGGTGGCCGGATCTATACCTGTTTACGGGAATGAATGGACGAAGCCATTAGAGGGAACAGACGGAATTTTAAATTATTTGAATGAAAATTCAGAAACAGAAAGAATACTCACTTCCAGCGATCCCGGAAATTATATGGATTATTACCAACAGATCTATGAATATATTGTCTTTGGATATGCATTGCCGTCTCAGGGAAGAGAAGTGGTTCAAAATATGAAGATCATTGACGCTTCTTTGGAGAGTTCGAAAGGGGAGAAAGTGGTTTATTTATAGGAGAGTCTGAGAGTAGGAGGGTTGGAGTGTTTTAGAGTAAAAGCGTTGGGTATAAACCCTAATACACTCTTACTCTAAAACCCTCTAACTTATTTATATTTCCTGAAGCTCCAGCCATCTCATCTCATATCCCTCCAGCTTTTCAGAAATGGTTTCCAGTTCCGCAGAGAGCTTGGCTACCTTTTCGTATTCCGTTTCGTTATTGAGCTGATCCATGATCTTGGCACGTTTTTCTTCAAGTTCAGGCATTTCTTTTTCTATCGTTTCCAGTTCTCTCTGTTCCTTGAAAGACATTTTTCTTTTTGGGGTAGCAGGTTGAGAAACCTCTGGTGCTGCTACAACAATTTCTTTTACAGGTTCCGGTTTAGATACCGCATTTTTTCCCTGTGCATCCTCACGGCTTTTCGCTTCTCTGTATTCTGAGAAAGTTCCTATAAAATCTCTGATTTTTCCGTCTCCCTCAAAAGCCAGAACATGGTCGATAATTCTGTCCATGAAATACCTGTCGTGAGAAACAATAATCAAACTTCCCTGGAAATTCAGCAGGAAATTTTCCAGTACAGTCAATGTAGGAAGATCCAGGTCATTGGTAGGCTCATCAAAGATCAGGAAGTTAGGGTTCTGATACAGGATGTACATCAGGTGCAACCTTCTTTTTTCACCACCCGAAAGTTTTGAAATAGGCGAATATTGCGTCTGATCATCAAATAAGAATAATCTTAGGAACTGCGATGCAGAGATCGTTTTCCCATTAGCTAAAGGAAAGTTCTCAGAAATTTCTTTAATGAAATCAATGACTCTTTCGTCTTCTTTATACTTCAGTCCTTTTTGTGAGAAATAGCCGAACTTGATCGTTTCTCCGGTTTCAATCTCTCCGGAATCTTTGGGTTCAAGTCCCTGGATAATGTTCAGTAAAGTAGATTTTCCAGCACCATTTTTTCCTACGATTCCTACTTTCTCACCTCTCTGAAACTGATAGCTGAAATCTTTTAATAATAATTTATCACCATAGCTTTTAGAAATATCTCTAAGCTCCAGAATTTTGTTTCCAAGCCTTTTCATTTCGAAATCGAGTTCCAGAGATTCTTTTCTTGTATCGGTTTTCGCTATTTTTTCAGTTTCGTAAAAGTCATCCTGTCTGGATTTCGATTTTGTCGTTCTCGCTTTGGGCTGTCTTCTCATCCATTCCAGTTCTTTTCTGTAAAGATTATTGGCTTTGTCGATGGTAGAATTCATATTGTCCTCACGAATCATTTTGTTTTCAAGATAAGTTGCGTAAGAACCATTATGGAAATACAGGTTTTTATCCTCCATTTCCCAGATAATTCCACAAACTGCATCCAGGAAATACCTGTCGTGAGTGACCAGGATTAATGTAATTTTTGCTTTACTCAGATAGCTTTCCAGCCATTCTACCATTTCCACATCAAGGTGGTTGGTAGGCTCATCCATGATCAGAAGAGTATGACGGTGCTCCGCTCTGGTTTCAGTCAGTAATTTGGCCAAAGCCACACGTTTGATCTGCCCTCCGGAAAGAGTTCCCATTTTGGCCTCCAGATCCGTGATTTTCAGCTGGGAAAGAATTTGTTTCATATCATTCTCCAGATCCCACGCTTTGTGAATTTCCATTTCAGCCAGAGCCTTTTCAATGAAATCATAATCTGTGGAAAGCAGTGATTTATGATAATTTTTCAGAGCCTGAATGGGTGCAGAATCCAGAGTCATCATAAACTCGTCAATGGTCAGATCAGAATCAAACTCGATTTCCTGGTCGAATAAAACCACCTGGATGTCTTTATTAATAGTTACAGTTCCGCTGTCTGCAATTTCTTTCCCCATTAATATTTTAAGAAGGGTAGACTTTCCGCTTCCGTTTTTGGCAACGATGGCTATTTTGTCACCCTCATTAACGTGAAAGGAGATGTTTTCGAACAAAACTTTGATGCCATAAGATTTAGTAAGATTTTCGACAGAAACGTAATTCATTGGAATGTAATGGTTTGATATTGATTTTTTATTCAGCGGCAAAAGTACGAAAATGTAACTAGAAAAGTTTGACCTAATGAAGTGAATTAGGGGTAAGAAAATTAATATCAGGTGGCTGGAAGATGGAAGTGGGAATAAGGAGGCAGGAAGGTACCCTGTGATAAGTTTGTTTATTAGGATAACGCTCTTAAAAAAGTTAAAATATCTTTGGAATATTAATCATTGGAAAAAGCAATAGGAAAAAGATAGAA
>NZ_FOVD01000013.1 GCF_900115055.1 Chryseobacterium oleae
CGAAAAACTTTTAAAACTTTTAGAAATAAAAGTTGTGAGATTTAAAAAAGTTTGTATCTTTGCAGTCCGGTTAAACGGAGCGCAGAAGTGAGTAAAGATTGAGGTTTAGGAGGGATTAAGGTTACTTAAAAAACTTTAAAATTTTCTTCCGAAACATTTGGTCAGTTAGAAATAAATAATTACTTTTGCAACCGCAAATAAGGAACAGAACGACAGAAAAGCTTCCTTATCCATTGCGGAAAGAAAAAAGATCATTGACATACAATATACAACCAAGTAAGAAAAAACTAAAGCGTAAATAAAACTTTGAGCGGGTCAGGAAAAACATACAATGGAGAGTTTGATCCTGGCTCAGGATGAACGCTAGCGGGAGGCCTAACACATGCAAGCCGAGCGGTAGGTTTCCTTCGGGAGACTGAGAGCGGCGCACGGGTGCGGAACACGTGTGCAACCTGCCTTTATCAGGGGGATAGCCTTTCGAAAGGAAGATTAATACCCCATAATATTTTGAGTGGCATCACTTGAAATTGAAAACTCCGGTGGATAAAGATGGGCACGCGCAAGATTAGATAGTTGGTGAGGTAACGGCTCACCAAGTCTACGATCTTTAGGGGGCCTGAGAGGGTGATCCCCCACACTGGTACTGAGACACGGACCAGACTCCTACGGGAGGCAGCAGTGAGGAATATTGGACAATGGGTGAGAGCCTGATCCAGCCATCCCGCGTGAAGGACGACGGCCCTATGGGTTGTAAACTTCTTTTGTATAGGGATAAACCTTTCCACGTGTGGAAAGCTGAAGGTACTATACGAATAAGCACCGGCTAACTCCGTGCCAGCAGCCGCGGTAATACGGAGGGTGCAAGCGTTATCCGGATTTATTGGGTTTAAAGGGTCCGTAGGCGGATCTGTAAGTCAGTGGTGAAATCTCACAGCTCAACTGTGAAACTGCCATTGATACTGCAGGTCTTGAGTGTTGTTGAAGTAGCTGGAATAAGTAGTGTAGCGGTGAAATGCATAGATATTACTTAGAACACCAATTGCGAAGGCAGGTTACTAAGCAACAACTGACGCTGATGGACGAAAGCGTGGGGAGCGAACAGGATTAGATACCCTGGTAGTCCACGCCGTAAACGATGCTAACTCGTTTTTGGGGCCTTGGCTTCAGAGACTAAGCGAAAGTGATAAGTTAGCCACCTGGGGAGTACGGACGCAAGTCTGAAACTCAAAGGAATTGACGGGGGCCCGCACAAGCGGTGGATTATGTGGTTTAATTCGATGATACGCGAGGAACCTTACCAAGGCTTAAATGGGAAATGACAGGTTTAGAAATAGACTTTTCTTCGGACATTTTTCAAGGTGCTGCATGGTTGTCGTCAGCTCGTGCCGTGAGGTGTTAGGTTAAGTCCTGCAACGAGCGCAACCCCTGTCACTAGTTGCCATCATTCAGTTGGGGACTCTAGTGAGACTGCCTACGCAAGTAGAGAGGAAGGTGGGGATGACGTCAAATCATCACGGCCCTTACGCCTTGGGCCACACACGTAATACAATGGCCAGTACAGAGGGCAGCTACCAGGCGACTGGATGCGAATCTCGAAAGCTGGTCTCAGTTCGGATTGGAGTCTGCAACTCGACTCTATGAAGCTGGAATCGCTAGTAATCGCGCATCAGCCATGGCGCGGTGAATACGTTCCCGGGCCTTGTACACACCGCCCGTCAAGCCATGGAAGTCTGGGGTACCTGAAGTCGGTGACCGTAACAGGAGCTGCCTAGGGTAAAACAGGTAACTAGGGCTAAGTCGTAACAAGGTAGCCGTACCGGAAGGTGCGGCTGGAACATCTCATTTTAGAGCGTCTTAAAGACGATAAACAAAATTAGTACAGTAATGTACATTGATTCTGCTTAAAGAAAAGCTTTAGTTTTTTATTTGGTTGCTATATATTATAAAAATACAAAACCCACTAGAAATTAGTAAACGGGAACGAGCGATAGAGTATGAAGGGAGTTAAGGTATATGCAAATATTACTGATCACTCATTACCCATTACTCATCTATCACATAGTCTCGTAGCTCAGCTGGTTAGAGCGCTACACTGATAATGTAGAGGTCGGCAGTTCGAGCCTGCCCGAGACTACTAATTAAAATAGAGGTTAGAAATTAGAATTTAGAATTTAGTTTTTTACTAATATCTAATTACTAACATCTAACATCTTAACTAGAGGGGGAATTAGCTCAGCTGGCTAGAGCGCCTGCCTTGCACGCAGGAGGTCAAGGGTTCGACTCCCTTATTCTCCACAGTTTTGGAAGTTTGATTTAAAAGTGACGAATAGAGCCAATAACAATATTCGTTTATCAAGCTGAAAAGAAGAATTTAAGATCATTGACATTAACGGTAAAAATATCACAAAGAGAAAACCGAGCGCATAGAAGCGCTTGAGTAACTAAAAATAGGAAAGAAATCGTTAAGGGCGTATGGCGGATGCCTAGGCTTTCAGAGGCGAAGAAGGACGCGGTAAGCTGCGAAAAGCTGCGGGGATCGGCACACACGAATTGATCCGCAGATGTCCGAATGGGGCAACCCGTCTGGTTGAAGACCAGTCACTCCAATTTATTGGAGAGCAAACCCGGAGAACTGAAACATCTAAGTACCCGGAGGAAAAGAAATCGAAGAGATTCCGTAAGTAGCGGCGAGCGAAAGCGGATTAGCCCAAAAGTCTTTATATGTTTAAAAGAATGTTCTGGAAAGAACAGCCATAGAGGGTGATAGCCCCGTATTTGAAAGGCATACATAGATGATAAATGAGTAGGGCGGGACACGTGAAATCCTGTCTGAATATGGGGGGACCATCCTCCAAGGCTAAATACTCCTGAAAGACCGATAGTGAACAAGTACTGTGAAGGAAAGGTGAAAAGCACTTCGAATAGAAGGGTGAAATAGAACCTGAAACCGTACGCCTACAAGCGGTCGGAGCCCACAAGTTGGGTGACGGCGTGCCTTTTGCATAATGAGCCTACGAGTTAATTTTGCTAGCGAGGTTAAGGACTTAAGGTCCGGAGCCGGAGCGAAAGCGAGTCTGAATAGGGCGCTTAGTTAGCAGGATTAGACGCGAAACCTTGTGATCTACCCATGGGCAGGTTGAAGCTCTGGTAACACAGAGTGGAGGACCGAACCGGTTGACGTTGAAAAGTCTTCGGATGACCTGTGGGTAGGGGTGAAAGGCCAATCAAACTGGGAGATAGCTCGTACTCTCCGAAATGCATTTAGGTGCAGCGTCGATTTACAGTTTATTAGAGGTAGAGCTACTGATTGGATGCGGGGGTTTCATCGCCTACCAATTCCTGACAAACTCCGAATGCTAATAAATGATGGTCGGCAGTGAGGGCATGGGTGCTAAGGTCCATGTCCGAGAGGGAAAGAACCCAGACCAACAGCTAAGGTCCCCAAATATATGTTAAGTTGAAGCAACGCGGTTGGACTGCATTGACAGCTAGGATGTTGGCTTGGAAGCAGCCATTCATTTAAAGAGTGCGTAACAGCTCACTAGTCGAGCGGTCCGGCATGGATAATAATCGGGCATAAACATATTACCGAAGCTATGGATTTATACCTTAGGGGTATATCTGGTAGGAGAGCATTCTATTTGCGCCGAAGCAGTATCGTGAGGTATTGTGGAGCGGATAGAAAAGAAAATGTAGGCATAAGTAACGATAAAGCGGGCGAGAAACCCGCTCACCGAAAGACTAAGGTTTCCTCAGCCATGCTAATCAGCTGAGGGTTAGTCGGGACCTAACGCGAACCCGAAAGGGGTAGTGGATGGACAATGGGTTAATATTCCCATACTTGCTCACACTAAAAAGGGGACGGAGTGCCGTACTTACTGGAGACTGACGGAATAGTCAAGACCTAGCCTTCGGGCGAAGTTGTTGTAGGGAAAGTGCTTCCAAGAAAAGCCGAAGTGAAGCAACCCGTACCAAAACCGACACAGGTAGTCGAGGAGAGAATCCTAAGGTGCTAGAGTGAATCATGGTTAAGGAACTAGGCAAAATAGTCTCGTAACTTCGGGAGAAGAGACGCCAGCAGCAATGCTGGCCGCAGTAAAGAGGCCCAGGCGACTGTTTATCAAAAACACAGGACTCTGCAAAATCGAAAGATGCAGTATAGGGTCTGACACCTGCCCGGTGCTGGAAGGTTAAGGAAGGTGCTTAGGGTTAAACCGAAGGCATTAACTGAAGCCCCAGTAAACGGCGGCCGTAACTATAACGGTCCTAAGGTAGCGAAATTCCTTGTCGGGTAAGTTCCGACCTGCACGAATGGTGTAACGATCTGGGCACTGTCTCAACCATGAGCTCTGTGAAATTGTAGTCTCGGTGAAGATGCCGAGTACCCGCAATGGGACGAAAAGACCCTGTGAACCTTTACTATAACTTCGTATTGACTTTGAGTAAGTAATGTGTAGGATAGGTGGGAGGCTTTGAAGCGGGCACGCTAGTGTTCGTGGAGCCAACGTTGAAATACCACCCTTTACTTACTTGGAGCCTAACTTCTGAATGGAAGGACATTGCGTGGTGGGTAGTTTGACTGGGGTGGTCGCCTCCAAAAGAGTAACGGAGGCTTTCAAAGGTACCCTCAGCACGCTTGGTAACCGTGCGTAGAGTGTAATGGCATAAGGGTGCTTGACTGTGAGACCAACAAGTCGATCAGGTGCGAAAGCAGGACATAGTGATCCGGTGGTTCCGTATGGAAGGGCCATCGCTCATAGGATAAAAGGTACTCCGGGGATAACAGGCTAGTCTCCCCCAAGAGCTCACATCGACGGGGAGGTTCGGCACCTCGATGTCGGCTCGTCACATCCTGGGGCTGGAGAAGGTCCCAAGGGTTGGGCTGTTCGCCCATTAAAGTGGCACGCGAGCTGGGTTCAGAACGTCGTGAGACAGTTCGGTCTCTATCTATTGCGGGCGTTAGATGTTTGAGAGGGCTTGATTCTAGTACGAGAGGACCGAATTGAACAAACCTCTGGTGTATCAGTTGTTCCGCCAGGAGCACCGCTGAGTAGCTACGTTTGGAAGAGATAAGCACTGAAAGCATATAAGTGCGAAACTCGCCTCAAGATGAGACATCTTTTAAGGGTCGTTGGAGATGACGACGTTGATAGGCTATAGGTGTAAAGGCAGTAATGTCATAGCCAAGTAGTACTAATTACCCGTAGATTTATAGCCTATGGTTGCTATATATAGGCCTTTTATGCGCAGTAAAGGTTTTGTCTTTGTGAATGTTTTTATCGAATTAAAACAGAAGTTAGAAATTAGATATTAGAAGTTAGTGAATCACTAACCTCTAAATACTAACCTCTAACCTCTTATATACCTTCTTTAGGGTGGTTTTAGCGGTGGGGCTCACCTGTTCCCATTCCGAACACAGAAGTTAAGCCCACCAGCGCCGATGGTACTGCGAAAGCGGGAGAGTAGGCCGCCGCCAGTTTTTATTAAAAAGTCTCATACAGTTTTGTGTGAGACTTTTTT
>NZ_FOVD01000001.1 GCF_900115055.1 Chryseobacterium oleae
TGCAAAGCTCTTTATGAAAGAATTCTGGAAAAAAAGAAATGTAAAAAAGTAGCATTAATTGCTGTATGCAATAAACTTTTAAGACAAGCTTTCGGGATTTTAAAGAATAGAATACAATATCAACAAAATTATTAATAAAATATAAATATTTTAACTTTTAAAAGTTGGCAATTAACATAGAATGTCAAGGATAGCCGTTCGTTCATCTACTTACTGCCTATCAATAGCTTATCCCAAACTCCGGGTAGATAGAATTTATTTGTGCCTTTCGTGTAAAGCATTTGTGTTATTTGTGTTTAAAACTAAAAAAGGCTGCCTTTATCAGACAGCCTTCTCTTTAGTAGGTTAACGTAAGTCCGGCTCCCCAGCCCATTTCATTATCATAATTTCCGGATACGGATACCCATTTCTGTAGAATATATCTCAGTCCTGTTGAAAATTCTCCATCCGAATTCAGACTGAAGTTTCCTCTGACTCTTCTGGAAATCGGAATATCTTCTCTGCTCAATTCCAGCAACACTTTTCCGTTCTGATCCACACTGGCATCGGCAGTGACCAGCATCGGTAAAAGGTACTGTACACCGACCATGAAGGCATACTGATTTTTTGAAGCCTTCTCCTGCCCGAACCAGGTCTTTTTGCCCCGGAATTTCATTCCCATATCTTCCGCCATCTGCCGTTCCATAATCTCATGGTTTTTCTGAATTCTAAAACCGGCGTAAGGAAGTGCCCACTGGAATTTCCCTAAGAATCTTCCAACTTTTACATTTCCTTCAAAATGATCAAAATCCCAGTTAGAATGAAACTGATTCAAATTCGCCCATCTTGGTCCGAACATCGTCATACTTTCCGCATGTATTTTATTGCTTGCGATATCCAGCATTCCCATGGAGCTGATCATTTTATTATCCTTCAGGAAGTTTTTCCAGGCCAGTTTTCTGTTTGGCAGCTGTGGATTCGGTTTAGAATTTTCATAGCTGAATATTCTTCCCATTCCTGCCATCATATGGTATAAAATATGACAGTGGAAAAACCAGTCGCCATCCTGGTTAGCGGCAAATTCGATAGTATTCGTTTCCATCGGCATAATATCGACTACGTTTTTCAGCGGGGAATATTCTCCCTTTGAATTGATCAGTCTGAAATCATGGCCGTGAAGATGCATTGGGTGGCGCATCATTGAATTATTGTACATCGTAATTCTCAGGATCTCCCCTTTTTTCACCAAAATCTTATCTGTTTCTGTAACTGTTTTGTTATCCAGCGTCCACAGGTATTGATTCATATTTCCTTCCAGCGTAAATTTCATCTCTCTTACGTTTTCGTCCGGAAGAATCGTCTTTTCAGGAGATTTTAAAATATTATAGGACAGCCTTTTGATCGTTTTCTCTTCCTTCATATCCATGCCCGAATGATTTTCATGACCAGTGGCTAGTGCTCCCAAAGCCATCTTTGAATGATCTTCTTCTTTAGTTTTAATCCCCATCATTTCATTCATGTGTTTCATCGTCATTTTTCGCTGACTTTCCGGAAGCTCAGGATACATCACTTCGTTCATATCCATCATCTGGTTACCCATCGTCATATTCATTGGCTTCATATTACCGCTCATTTCCATCATGCCATTCATCATTTTCATTCCTTCAAACAGCAATAGTCTCGGTAAATTCGGAGCCTCCACTTTTTCACCGGATCCGAGCCAAAGAGAAGCGTGTCCTACCCTGTCCTCTGATGTGGAACGGAATTCAAAACTTTTGTTCTCAGGAATCGTAACTTCAATATCATAGGTCTCGGAAACCCCGACAATCAGGCGGTCTACTTCCACCGGAACCACATCATTTCCGTCATTTCCTATCACTTTTATTTTTCCGCCTCCGTAATTCAGCCAGAAATAGGTGGATGAACCTCCGTTGGCAACTCTTAGTCTTACCTTATCCCCGGCTTTCAGATTAGAATACTCAGTGCTTGGAAGTCCGTTGATCAGGAATTTATCGTAATAAACGTCACTTACATCCATGGCTTCCATTCTTTTCCATTCATTCAGGGCTTTTGTCCCGAAATTCCCGGATTTAATAGCTTCCCAATAACTCTGTACCGCATTCTTCTTAATGGCATACCAATCCGTGTTGGCCATGTGAAGCCTTCTTGCAATCTGCATCGGATCTTCATCACTCCAGTCTCCAAGTAATACCGGAATTTCTTTTGTGTAAGATACTTTAGGCTCGCCTTCTCTTTTATTGAATACCAGGATTCCATTCATCCCGATCTGTTCCTGTAATGCTTCATGTGAGTGATACCAATACGTTCCGTTTTGAGATACTTTAAACTTATATAAATGCGTCTCACCGGGTGTTACAGGCTTTGTGGTAAGATAAGGAACACCATCCTGTTCGTTGGGAAGAATTACACCGTGCCAGTGAAGCCCTGTATTTTCTTTCAGCATATTGTGAAGATAGATTTCTGCGGTATCTCCTTCTGTAAAATATAAGGTCGGAGCCTGCAGTTTTCCGTTAATGGCAATCGCTCTTCGGTTTTTCCCGGTGAAATTGACAATCGTATCTTTTACATACAGATCATATCTCACCGTCTTTCCGCCAAACGTCACTTTCCCGTTTTCCGAATTTCTTTTGAATAAAGAGGATTCCGTTTTCGGCTCTTCTGTAGCAACCTGTTGATGCTTTTCTTTTTCTACCAACTCCATTCCGCATTTCGGGCATTTCCCGGGCTTGTCTGAAGTGACTTCAGGATCCATGGGACAGTTGTAGATAGACTGAGGTTGAGATTTAGGCTGAGAATCAGATTTTACCAAGGTTTTAACTTTTGGGATTGTATTACCCTTTACCTTAGCCTTTTTCTCGACCTGAACTTTATTTTTAGTTTCTGTTGGCTTTTGTATTGCTTTCTGTACCGGTTGCGTGGTAACTTTTGGTTTTACAACAACGGTTTTCTTTACCAGCGTCATATGGCATTTCGGGCAGTCTCCAGGTTTTGAAGATACCACTTCGGCATGCATCGGGCAGGTATAATAGGTTTTCGTTGTTTGTGCGAATGTAAAAACAGAGAACAAAAGCATCAGAAACAAGATGAATTTTTTCATACTATTCCGAACTTTTTTAAAGCTGCACAACTTAAAGTCAATGACAAGTTAAGCTATGCAACTTATTGTTTTAAAATTAATTACAATAATTATTTTATTTCTGACTTTACACTTCCACAAGTAAGCATGGATTTTCCGTAGTAAGGATTAGCGATCTGTTTTTCATCGCTTAACCAGTTTGAATCAGCCATTGGGCAATGCTGTACATACACCGGTTTTTCAGATAATTTGAACTCCTTGGTCAAAGCGATCATATTTTCAGAAAGGTTGGAAAAAGTTTCTCTTTGAGCCGAAATATTTCTGGCATCGGAGATAACAGTGGCGTCTTTTCTCAGAATATTAAGATTACCTTCTGACACCAGTTTATAATCAACAGTTGAAGCTGTTTTAATGAATTCTGCGGCAGCTTTTGAGGTTTTATCGGCATCATCTGAAGCTAAGGCTGATTTGATAGCGATATAGTTCTGATACAATTTTGAAACCTGAGCGTCTTTTTTAGACTGTGCAGAAAGTGAAACGATTGAGAATAAAGAGAATGCTGCTGTAATGATATATTTTTTCATTGTTTTAAATTTTAGAATTAATTTTTTAGTAAAGAATAACTGAAACGCATGATACGTTGAGCCGTGTTGTCTACGAAGGAGTGCTCATCTGAACAATACCAGACAACAGACGGATCTTAAATTCTAAAATGACAATGATTGAGATAGATGGGAACCGGTTTGTATTCGGGTGGCCCATTGATTCTTATCTGAGTAAATTTTGTAGCGGAAAAAGATTTGTCGGCAAGGAAAAAATGCTGTTGTGTAAGTGTTGGAGCGATCTGGCTTAAAAAATCGATCATCAGCAGATCAGATTTCTGAGAATCATCTACTTTTACCACTTTAACCTCCGTCTTACAACATCCTTTTTTTTCTTTGACCCCGCACTTGCCACAGATATCCGTGGTTTTCTGGCTTACGGAAACAAATTCCTCCATACAGAAATGGACGCTGAATGCGGCTCCGGAAGAAAATCCGAAGTAGAAAACAGAGAAAAATATGGCGAGAATCTTTTTCATTGGTAAGACAAAGGTAAAAATATCCCTGAAACTGCTGTTATAAAATTGTGTATACTTGTTATAAAATTCTGCCCAACGAAAAAGCTCCTGAAATATCCAGGAGCTTTTCTTTATTTTTTATTTTTAGTTTGAGCAGTTTTCAAAGCTATAGGAAATCCCTACTAACTTCTAATGTCTGGCTTCTAACTTCTATTTTACAATTTGAATTCCAGCTTCACATTGAAGAAACGCCCCGTAAGACGTACAGGCACAGCATACATCGAACTTGAGTTGTAATCTGTGATCCATTGGTTAGCCACTGTATTGTTGATGTTAAATGCATTGAAAACCTGAACTCCCAAAGTAAGCTCGTCGAAGTTACCCCAGAACCCGGAACGGTTTTTCTTGTTTTTGGAATCTATAAATACCTTTGAAAGACCTAAATCTACCCTTTTATAAGAAGGAAGTGTTCTCTGATACTGATAAGGATCCGTGAAAACAGGTGCTCCGTTCGGAAGTCCCATGGCGTATACCAAGGTAAGGTTCACACGCATAGACGGGAATTTTGGCATATAATCCTGATAGAACATCGCAAATCTGAATCTCTGATCCGTAGGTCTTGGGATATCTCCTTTCCCATCGATATTTTCAAACACTCTTGCATAACTCGCAGACAACCAGGAATCTACTCCAGGAACAAATTCCCCGAACAATCGGGTATCAATTCCATACGCGTAACCAGATGCATTATTTTTACCGGAATAACGGATTCTCACATTATCCATATAATAAGGAATCAGATCGTCCATTTTCTTGTAATAAGCTTCTGTAGTCAGCTTAAACGGTCTGTCGTACATATAAAACTCGTAGTCGTTGGCAAGAATAACCTGCATAGAACGCTGAGATTTTATATTTGTATTAAAGTTTCCATCCAGATCCTTGATTTCTTTATAGAAAGGTGCCTGGTAATAAACCCCTCCCGAAAGTTTAAAGAGCATATCCGTATCCCAGTCAGGTTTGATCGCAAACTGAACTCTTGGGGAAAAAATGGTTTCTTTATTAAAGCTCCAGTTGGAAACTCTGGCTCCGGCATTCACAAATACCTTGCTTGCTCCCCAGTAAAACTTCTGAGAATACTGGGCATATGCAGAAAGCCTTGTAGGTTCAATCTGATTGACTCCTGCAATATGATAAAACAGCTTCAAATCTCCTGAATCTCCGGTTCTCGGATCATCAATAGGACGTGGAATGCTGTAACCAGCAGCGTCTACCAATTTCCATTCGTTGGTATTATCATTCAGATTTTCTTTTTCATATTTAACCCCGACTTCTATATCCGTATTGACATTCGGAGAAAATTTTGCTCTGAACTGTGTTCCATACGTTTTTACGTACAGGTCGTTTCTTGCATGTTCTATTTGCCCACCTCCATCAAAAGACGGATTAGGCGATTGAGTTATAGGATCAAAAGTCTGGATCTGATAATTTGAAGCGATAGAGTAATATTCTTTTTCTCTGTTCTGATAAGCAAAACTGTCCAATGTAAATTTCCATTGATCAGAAGGCTTATAGTTCATGGAGATAGTTCCCATCATGTTTTTATACATATCCTGCTCCTGGCCACCATACCCAATATTTACGGTAATAGGTTGCTGCAAGCTACCGAAAGTCACTTCCTTCGCTTTAGGAATCATCTCATAGTCGTTCTTGGAATAATATCCGATGAATGACATGGAGAATTTATCACTGAAATGGTAGTTGATGTATGACTGGAAATCCCAATAGGTCGGGTTAAAATCCGTATCCTCATTCAGGGTATTCAGAACAAGATTGGTATTTCTGTATCTTCCTGAAAACAAAGCGGTCAGTTTTTTATTTTTTGAAGCCAGACCTGCTGTTAATCTTCCCCCGATTAAACTTGCTTCCCCGGAAAGTTCAAATTTTTCCGGTTCACGGTAGTAAATATTCAGAGCTGAAGACATTTTGTCGCCATACTTGGGTTCAAAACCTCCGGCTGAAAAATTGACAGTAGAAACCATATCAGGATTGATAATACTCATCCCTTCCTGCTGTGAATTTCGGATCAGAAAAGGTCTGTAGATCTCAATATCATTGATGTAGATAAGGTTTTCGTCATAGTTTCCACCACGCACCATATATTGGGAAGACAGCTCGGTGTTGGAGTTTACAGAAGGTAGTGTTTTAATAATTCCTTCTATTCCGCCACTTATAGAGGCTACATTTTTAGCATCTTTTGCTGAAATCTTGACATTGGTGATGTCGCTCGTTCTTCCGACTACTTTTTTCTGGAAAACGACTTCCTCAATATCGGTTACTTTATTTGCTGTATCTCTTTTTCTATTTTGAGAGAAAATAAGCATAGGAACCACAAGGCTCAACGGTAAAACTAGTTTTTTCAAAAGAAATGTTTTAAGAATTTCTAAAAATAGGGATTTTTTAACAATTACAAAATCGATTCTCTGATTCTTGTTAATTTTTGTAACAAATCTTCCAATAAATCTAATCTTAACATGTTGGCTCCGTCTGACAAAGCGGTTTCCGGTGTTGGGTGCGTTTCGATGAAAAGTCCATCTGCTCCTACCGCAATTCCTGCTTTGGCCACTGTTTCTATAAGGTCCGGTCTTCCACCAGTAACCCCGGAGCTCTGGTTAGGCTGCTGTAATGAATGGGTAACATCCAAAATCACCGGCGCATATGCTCTCATCGTAGGAATACCTCTGTAATCTACGATCAGGTCTGTATATCCAAAAGAATTTCCTCTTTCAATGATAGCTACCTTCTGGTTGTTGGAATCTGTAATTTTCTGAACCGCAAATTTCATCGATTCCGGAGAAAGGAACTGTCCTTTTTTCAACGTTACACATTTTCCTGTTTCAGCTGCAGCCACCAAAAGATCGGTCTGGCGCACTAAAAATGCAGGAATCTGTAATACATCAACATATTGTGCAGCCAGTGCCGCGTGCTCATTTTCGTGAATATCCGTTGTGGTAGGAATATTAAAAGTCTCGCCCACTTTTCTCAGGATCTCAAGAGATTTCTCCTCACCAATTGATGTAAAAGAATCTACACGGCTTCTGTTCGCCTTTTTAAAGCTCCCTTTGAATATATAAGGAATATTATATTTATCTGTGATCTGAATTACTTTTTCTGCAATTCTTAACGCCATGTCTTCACCTTCAATGATGCATGGACCGGCAATAAGGAAAAAGTTCTTTGAATCTTTGTGTTGGATATTATCTAAGTACTGAATCATTTTTATTTGAATTAAAAAGTTCAGTAAAAATACTTATAAAGTTTCAGAATCGGAAATTATTTGAGGGGTTTGATTGGAGGAAGGGTTTTAGGGATTAGGGATTAGGGATTAGGGATTAGGGATTAGGGATTAGGGATTAGGGATTAGGGATTAGGGATTAGGGAAGATAAAAAGTATTCTTTAAAATATTCAATAAAAAATATACGCAATCATCTGTGCCCATCCTTGAAATCAGTGGTTAAAATTATAATCTCATGAAGATCTTACAGATTATGTAGATTTTAATATCCGTTTTTAAAAAAATTATTCTGATACTTGAACTTAAACGTTGATCAATTCATTTTCTTTAAAATCTTCTCAAAAGTATTGATATTCCTGCTCGTGAACTGGTCTTTAAGACTTTTCTTGCCTAAGACTTTTCCAAAAGAAGAATCCAGCGTATTTCCCTTCGGAACCTGCCAGTAAAATAGGTCATTAACGATATCAGCCTTTTCATTTTCAGTTTTGGAAGCAGCTTCAAACGCTCCCATCAAAACACTTTCCACCCCGGGATTTCCTACAAATCCGTAGATATGCAGATCATCATTTTTTTCAAAAGGAATACTGTTCCAGAATATTTCCGTTTCTTCCTGAGACTTGATAAATAAAAAAGCTTCATAAGAAAAATGATTCGACATCGCTTTTTCTAGAATTTCCTTTAAATCTTCAGCTTTTTTATCAGAAGAGAACACAATATTTCCGGAAGCCAATACCGAACCTACATCCAGCATTCCGGCCTCTTTAAAGACCTGGCAGACATCAGCCATTTTCATATTGGTTCCTTTTACATTCACGCCGCGGAGAAAAGCACAGTATTTCATTTTTTTTAGGGATTAGGTGAAAGGGGTTAGGGAATTTGAGAGTGATCTGATCTCAATCTCTTAATTTTTAAATCTTTTAATCTTTTAATCTTTTAATCAATCTTAATATACAAGTTATAATCCGTTCCCGATGGTTTAAGATGATAGATCTTTTCCAGAATTGGATGATCACTTTTCAGGTTGTCTTTTATCCTGAATTCTTTCATCAGCTTGTAATGCGTCTGATAATACAGAGCATCATTGCCTTGAAATAAATTTTTATAGGAAAGAAGATATTTTGGTCTTCTGTTTTTTACGGTATTGATCCAGTAATGAGCCTTATCTTTCTTCACCTCCGTCTGGATCTGTTTGTCAACAAGCCCTACTTCATCAATGGTTTTTAATCCTGAAAAATAAGGAATATATCCTGCAGGTTCCAAAAGAATCCACTGCTTCTTATCTTTTTCAAACGCATCCAAAAACAGTCCGATTCCTCTGCGATAATTCCACTCCCCGTTTCCTGTTGCAATGGCATGTACCGTTTGAAAAGCCAACATCGGAACGATATAAAATACAACTAACAAGGACAGCCATAGATTTCTCCTCTCCTTCTGCTCCAGGACAAAAATAAGAACAGGAACAAAAAGCAGTAGCTGTGGAACCCAGTAATACCAGTCGAATAAGCTTTTTTGAGAAAGAAAAATAATCTGTTTTGCCCAGCCGAAAATAAAAATCATCCATAAAAAATAATTTCTCTTTTCTCTTTGTCTGACAAGATAAATAAAGCAAAGCAGTTCAAAAATCAATACAATGACCGTCACCGGATTGAAGTTTCCGGGAAGTTTCAGCATTCCCCAGAAATTCCCAAAGCTCACAAGGAAATAATTAAGATTTTGCTCAAAAGTAAAATTATGCTCGTACAAAAGCTTTTTGGCTACAATCGTATTGTTCACCAACTCTCCGAAATACAGCCAGTTGAAAGACAATACAGATAAAAGCCCCAGAATTCCTCCGAAAACGTAATTCCATTTCATCTTTCTGTTCCAGAAAACATCTACCATGAATACAATTCCAAGGAAAATCACCGTATCAATTCTGGTAAACATGATCAGAACCGGCAGAAAAATAAGTGCCCATCTTTTGCCTTTACTGAAGCCGTAATAGAGAAGCGCCATTTCCAAAAAGAAAAGGATTCCATATTCCATTCCAAGAATAGAAATTTTTACACCTGGAGGTAATATTCCGATTAAAAATATAAAAATAGCTTTATGCCACGGGTTTTTAAGGGTGAGATTGGCAAGAAATAAGGTTCCTATCGTAAAAAGGATAGAATTGAAAACTAAAAGAGGTTCAATAAAATATTCTTTGCCGAAAATCAGATTGAACAGGTAGGAAACAAAAACATACAGATGGGTGGTAGAAGCTGAAATTTTAGTTTCGCCGTTAAAGCCTATCACTCCATAGTCCAATAAATTCTGGGCAACTCTCCAGGTGATGAATGCATCTTCCTGAATATAATGAGTCAGTAAAAAAAGTAGTTTTAAAACAACCGTAAAAATTACGGCATAGATGGGGATCCTATTAATTTTATTTTTTGCCATCACGCATTTTTAGTTTGACAAATATAATCTTAAAATTCAGGAATCCCAATAACAAAAAAACGGAACCGAAGTTCCGTTTTTGTGAAGTATTTTATTGTGTTACTTTGATAATCGCTGTGGTGATCTGATCCTCTTTTTCTTTTGAATACGTAGAATCAAAAGGTTGCATCACATCGAACAGATACTGGTAGAAAGGTGTAATCTTTTGTACATTTTCAGATTCTTTCCTTGCTTTTTCTTTGCCCATCTGCTGGAGATCCTTGATGAAAACATTGAACTTTTTATCAATCGGCTCTATGGATTTCACCAGGTATGCGTATGCTTTATCATCCTGTCCAAGCTTCTTATAAGCGTCTGTAACGGCTGCAACAACCAGAGAATATTCCATAGGTTTCGTTCTCATCTGTCTTCTTGCAAAGTTCTGATCTGCCGGAGCAAGACTTAAATAATAATCATACTCTTCAAAAATTCCTTTCTTAAGGATTTCTGCCAGCTCAAGACCTTTTTTCTCCTGTCCTGCAATGATATATCCGGTTACCATAGCACTCAGTGAACGTGGATCATTGAATTTTTCAGCAGGAATTTCTTTTGATGCAAGATCAAGTAATTCTACTGCTTTAGCTTTCTGTCCGTTTAATGCCAGTGCTGAAGCTGCTCTGCTTGCTGACATTCTGTAGCTCATGATATTGGAGGTAGCGGTTTCATCAAAATGGCTCTTTAAATGTTTGAAATTACCCCATCTGAAGTTTTTTACTACGTTATATAAAGAATTTGGATCTACTCTTCCCATGTCTCCATCTACGTTCTGAACGGTATGGATAGGAACCAATCTGTAGCTGAATCCGTCAAACTGAAGGTATTCGTTCAGATAGAAAATATTTTCGTTATCGTAGATTCCTCCTGATGAGAAGTTGATTGGACGTTTCCAGTCGAAATTAGCCAGCATATCCAGCATGATCAGGTTATTTTTATAAAGTGTGTTTCCTTTATAAGTAATCATGATCTGGTTCACTACGTTTGGAAGATCTGCCTGATTAATGATTCCTGCTTTTAATGCATTTTCCTTATTTACAGGAAGAATGAATTTGTTCACCGGAAGAATATTGTATTTCTCAAATTTCTCTTCCCCGAAATACATTTTTAAAAGTTCGTCTTTTTCAGGAGATTTGAACTTGATAAAATTAACCGCCTCTTTCAGCGTTAATGAATCCTGAGTAAGATATTTTCTGAAGGCCGCGAATTGGGTATCCGGAACCCCCTGTTCTTTTAACATAGAGAAAACGCCTTCCCAATCCTCTTTTTTCATCATATAGATCTGGTCATTCACCCCATCTCTGTAATCATCGTGAGTCAACTGGCTTGGAATTCCTGCCGCGTTATATGTTTTTCTCTTGATCTGATCTAAGTTCCATGGCGTAGAAGCAAGCGTGAAATTCACCACTTTTACATCATCTCTGAACCTTTCCGTTTCCTGGATTGCCCATACCGGATACGTGTCATTATCTCCGTAAACAAATAAGATATCGTTTTTCGGAAGTGATTTCAGTACGGAATAAGCATAATCATAAGCCGTATATCTGTTACTTCTATCATGTACATTATAATTCTGGAAGCCCATCATGAAAGGGACACCCAATAAAACTACACCTAGCGCAATGTTCGCACCATTAGATTTTACTTTGGACTGGATAAACCATAAAATAGCGCCAGCTCCCATTCCGATCCAGATCGCAAATGCATAGAACGAGCCTACCATCGCATAATCTCTTTCTCTTGGTTCAAAAGGTTTAACTCCTGTATAGAATACAATTCCGACACTGGTTAAAACAAATAAGGAAAGAAGTGCATAGAATCTTCCGAAGTCTCTGTTTAATTGGAAGAAGAATCCGATCAGTCCTAAAATTAAAGGTAAAAAGAAGAATTTCACGGTACTTTCATTCTGGAATTTTGCAGGCATCTTATCCTGGTTTCCTAATAAAGCATTGTCTATAAAAGAAATTCCTGAGATCCAGTTTCCTTTGGTATTTTCCATGTTTCCTTCAAGGTCATTCTGTCTCCCCACGAAGTTCCACATGAGGTATCTTACAAAATAGTAACCGTTCTGGAATGTAATGAAATAGTCCATATTCTGAGCCAGTGAAGGCTTCTGAACATTGATCAGGTTGTAAGGCTTTACTTTCAGATAATCTGCCGCTGTGATAGATTTATCTTCATATTTTCCTCTAAGCTCGTCAAAGATCTGCTTCGCCTGAGGATTGTCAGCCACATCTTCATTAGCATAATTGAAGGTGAAATCAGGAGCTCCGTACATTGAAATGTAGTTCGCCATCACATCCTTATCTTCATTAAACATTCTCGGCATTAAGCTTACCTGAGATTTACTGAAAACATAATTGAAACGGTCTCCGGTTTTTCTGTACGTTCCGGTTTTCTCATCTTTTTCGTAGATCTCACCTGTTTTCTGAGTCTTGAAACTTCCGTCTTCATTTTTCTCAATTCCGTTCGCATCAAGGAAAGCGGTATAGTTCTGTCCGTAAATTGTTGGCCAGTCACCATACTGTTCTCTGTTATAATAATCCAACATACCAATAGCCGTATCCGGATCGTTAAGGTTCATAGGAGGATTGGCATTCGCTCTAATAGGAATGACCATCCAGCATGAGAAACCAATGATCATAAACACCACCGACAATGCAGCAGTCTGATAAATATTTTTCTTAGCTTTTCTTGCATATTTAATGATGAAGAAACATGCTACTGTCATTAAAATAAACGCGACGATCGTTCCTGAGTGGAAAGGAAGTCCAAGTCCGTTCACGAAGAATATTTCAAGTCTTCCGAACATCGTCATGATCAGCGGGAAGATAATTTTGAAAACAATGATCAAAATTCCCAGCGTGATCGCATTAGCCCAGATAAAGTTTTTCCAGGTAAATTTGTAATTTCTTGCGTAATAAACCAGACATACGGCTGGTACTGCAAGCATCCCCATCATGTGTACTCCTACAGAAAGTCCTAATACAAAGAAAATAAGGATGATCCATCTTTCGCTGTCTTTCGCCAGGTACTCGTTTTCCCATTTCGTAATCAGCCAAACCAGCAAAGCGATAAACATGGAAGCCATGGAATATACTTCTCCTTCTACTGCAGAAAACCAGAAGGTATCTGAGAACGTGAAGCACAATGCGCCTACCGCTCCTGCAAAAAGAATAGAAATTTCCTGGTGCTTCGTTACTTCATCAAAATCCTTGTTTAAAAGTCTTCTTACAAAATGTGTAATCGTCCAGAATAGGAATAAAATCGTCAGTGCACTGAATAATGCAGACATCGCATTGATGACGATAGAATAGTTTTCTCCTTTTCCTAAAGCAAAAATGGCTGCCACGGCACCCACGATCTGGAATAAAGCCGCTCCGGGAGCATGCGTTACTTCAAGTTTTACAGCTGAGGAAATGTACTCGCCGCAGTCCCAGAAACTGAAATTGGGTTCTATGGTCGACAAGTACGTGAAAAATGCAATGACAAAAATCACCCATCCTAAAACGGTGTTCCATTGCTTAAAAGTCCAATTTTTCATAGTATTAAATCAATTACGCGAAAATAAGGCTTTTATAGCATTCTATGGTGTTTTTAACAAAATTTAAAAAATTTGGCGTAGTATTTGTGATCGTACTTCGCGTAAGATTGCAAATCAGAAAATAAATTTTACTGAATCGCTGGCTTGAAATCAAACAAAAGTTTAGTAATTATTTATTTTTTTGTATTTTTGCGGTCAGATTTTTATTGAAAATAACAAATAATGAGTAATGTTTACGATAATATTCTTGGCCTAATAGGACATACTCCTATGGTGAAGCTTAATACTGTTACAAAAGATATTCCTGCAACCGTTTATGCCAAGTTAGAATCATATAATCCTGGACATTCCACAAAAGATAGAATAGCACTTCATATTATAGAAAACGCTGAACAAAAAGGTTTATTAAAGGAAGATTCAGTAGTTGTAGAAACTACTTCCGGAAATACCGGTTTTTCTATTGCGATGGTCTGTATTATCAAGGGATATAAATGTATTCTGGCGGTAAGCGACAAAACGAAGCCTGAGAAAATTGCTTATTTAAAAGCATTAGGGGCTACTGTATACATTTGTCCCGCCAATGTAGCGGCAGACGATCCCAGATCATACTATGAAGTAGCTAAAAGAATAGCTTCAGAGACACCAAATTCAGTTTACATCAATCAATATTTTAATGAGTTGAATATTGATGCACACTACCAGACTACAGGTCCTGAAATTTGGGAGCAGACAGAGGGTAAAATCACACACCTTTTTGCCTGCACTGGAACGGGTGGAACATTGTCCGGTTCGGGGAAATTTCTAAAAGAGAAAAATCCCGGTATCAAGATCATCGGTGTGGATGCAGACGGGTCTATCCTGAAAAGCTACCACGAAACCGGAGAGATCCATAAAGAAGATGTACATCCTTATCAGATTGAAGGAATGGGAAAAAATTTGATTCCTGCTGCCCTTCTTTTTGACAAGGTGGATGAGTTTGTAAGAGTAAATGACGAGATGTCCGCTTACAGAACCCGTGAAATAGCGCTTAAAGAAGCCATCATGGGAGGATATACCACAGGAGCCGTTACACAGGCCCTGATCCAGTATGCACAGTCTCACGAACTTACCAAAGACGATATCATTGTCCTGATATTCCCGGATCACGGTTCGAGGTATATCACGAAGGTATACAGCGACAAATGGATGGCTGAACAGGGTTTTGTGAATAACTGCGTACACAACTACGATGAAGTTTTCAAAACAGAATTCATCAAATAGAAATATATATAAACCACGATACCAATAAAGTCTTTTGTGTTTTACAGGAAAGACTTTTTCACTTAAAAATTACTATACAAAATGTTAGATATTTTTGAACGTATTAAACAAAATCCAGGTCCATTGGGACAATTTGCAGATTATGCTGAAGGGTATTTTGTTTTCCCAAAACTGGAAGGTCCAATTGGTCCAAGAATGAAATTTCAAGGTAAGGATGTAATTTTCTGGAGTGCAAACGATTATTTAGGACTTTGTAACCACCCGGAAGTTTTAGAAGCTGATGCGAAAGCGGCTGCAGAATTCGGAATGTTTTATCCGATGGGCGCCAGAGCGATGTCAGGAGAAACTCAGCAACATCAGCAATTGGAAAAAGAATTGGCAGAATTCACTCAGAAAGAAGCTGCTTATTTATTGAATTTCGGTTACCAGGGAATGGTTTCAGCTATCGATGCATTGGTGACAAGACATGACGTTATTGTATATGACGCCGATTCTCACGCATGTATCGTAGACGGGGTTCGTCTTCATATGGGGAAAAGCTTTACGTTCAAGCATAATGATATAGAAAGTTTAGAAAAAAACCTGGCCAGAGCCACTAAAGTAGCAGAAGAAAACGGAGGAGGAATTTTAGTGATCACTGAAGGTGTTTTCGGAATGAGAGGAATGCAGGGGAAACTGAAAGAAATCTGCGATTTAAAATCTAAATTCAATTTCAGATTATTGGTAGACGACGCACACGGTTTCGGAACTTTGGGTAAAACCGGAGCGGGAGCTGGTGAAGAGCAGGGATGTCAGGATCAGATTGATGTTTATTTCTCTACTTTTGCTAAATCTATGGCCGGTTTCGGAGCTTTTCTTTCCGGAGATGAAACAATCATCAGATTTTTAAAATACAATCTTCGTTCTCAGATTTTTGCTAAATCTCTTACCATGCCAATGGTAGTAGGAGGTTTAAAAAGACTGGAGCTTTTAAGAACACGTCCGGAAATCAAAGCTAAATTGTGGGAGAATGTATATAAACTTCAAAACGGTCTGAAAGAAAGAGGATACAACCTTGGAAACACCAATACTTGTGTAACACCGGTTTTCATTGAAGGAACTACAATTGAAGCTACCCTTCTTGCGAAAGACCTTAGAGAGAACTATGGCGTTTTCACATCAGTAGTAGTATATCCTGTAATTCCTAAGGGAATGATCTTACTAAGACTGATCCCTACTGCATCGCACACAGATTCAGAAATTAATGAAACATTAGCTGCTTTCGATGGTATCCGTGAAAAACTAACTTCCGGACATTACAGAGAAATGGAAAAACAGATGAATATCGAGTACAAACAAATGTAATCCCGATATCATCATATAAATTAATAAAACCACTGAATTATTTTCAGTGGTTTTTTATAAAATAAATAGCAAATGAAATTTAAGGGTTACCTGTTGGGAGTTTTGTCGTCGGTTTCATTTGGACTGATCCCGATCTTTATCCTGCCGCTGAAGAAGGCGCATTTTTCAATGGACATTACTTTGTTCTACCGGTTTTTATTTTCGGCTTTGATGGTCGGAGGATATCTGCTGTATTCCAAAGAAAGTCTGAAGATCAATAAAAAAGAAGCGCTCATTCTGTCTGTGTTGGGAGTCTGCTATGCCCTGTCTTCAGAATTTCTGTTCATAGGCTATGATTTTCTGACGCCGGGAATCGCTTCCACGGTCCTGTTCATTTATCCGGTCATTGTCGCTTTGATCATGTTCTTTTTTTATAAGGAAAAACTGACCAAACTATCTGTACTATCTCTCTTTTTTGCATTTGCGGGAGTCATCGTTTTATGTTTAAAAGGAAAAGGTTTCGAGATCAATTTCGCCGGCCTCGGGATTGTCATGCTGAGTTCACTGTTTTATGCACTCTATATGGTGATCGTGAATAAATCCGATCTGAAGGTTTCAGGTTTTAAACTTTCCTTCTACTCCATGCTTTTCACTTCAGCATTTTTTATGATAAAGGCATCGGCCGAAGGTGAATCTTTTGCGATTCCTTCGGTCTCTGTCTTTTTAAATTTCATTGTTTTTGCCTTCCTGACCACGGTTATTTCCAGCCTGTGTTTGGTATACGCGATCAAATATATCGGATCTACGCCTACCGCTATTCTCGGAGCGCTGGAACCTGTAGTTGCCGTATTGGTCAGTGTTCTTATGTTTCATGAACGGTTCACAACCAATTTACTCATCGGCATCACACTGATTCTTTTAGGTGTTACGCTCAACGTAATCTCAGACAACCGAAAGTCAAAACGCAATTCACATAAAACCTTAAAAAATGCCTGACCAACGTCAGGCATTTTTTTTATTTTGCTTTGTTAAACATATATCGGGCGATCTTCCATTTCCCGTCTTCCTTTTCCAGGACAAACAGTTCACGGTTTTCTTCCGGCGTTGTTTTATTTTCCGCGCGGATCAGCTGTGTTCCTTTAGACATAGTACGGGCAACCGCATAGTTTTCATTGATGACGGTAATTTCATCAATTCTAAACTTTACATTAAGTTGTAACATTTTGAAAACAAAATCGTAACCTCCTTTTAATTGTTCCTGACCTTCAGCACTTGGCGCTCCCTGAGGCATGAATATCCCGTTTTTGGTATACAGTGGCAACACTTGTTCAGTAGATGAAGCATTAAGGGCATTTTCGTAGGCGTGAAGAGTTTCTTCTATATTCTTTTTGATATCGTTTTCCATTGTTGTATTTTTTTCTGTTGATGGGTTAATTGCAAGATTGCTATTTTCTTTTTTTTCGGTACAGGCCGATAATAGGAATATAACCTGAGCGGCGATGAATATTTTTTTCATCATTACAGTTTGGATTTAGCTTCCTCGATGTTCACGGCTTTTCCCAGTTTCCCCAATTCATGAAGATCTCCGAAAACTTCAATACGGATAGACTGATCAATACCTCCTACTCTCAAAGGTTCAAAACCTGTTTCTCTGATCACTTCTTCAATATCATTATTGATTTCCATATCATCAGATGCATAAAATAATACGTCTTTTTCAGGTTCATGATTGGAAGATGACGCCAGTGTTCCTGCACCCAGTGTTCCGAAGGCTTTAACCAGTTTAGCCCCTTTAGGAAGAATTGCTTTGTTCAACTCTCCTGCTGATTCCATTTCTCCAATGATTTTTTTAAATCCGCCATTTCCGTCCGGAGCAATTGGATTGGAAACATCAACAATGATTTTACCCTGTAAACTGTTTCCGTTGTCATTAAAGAAATCCTTAAAAGCACCAAACCATATTGCTGGTATAATAATATCCGCTGTATTGATCGCCTCTCCAATCGTTGTGCTTTTTGCAAATCCACCTGACTGCGCAGCGAAATCATTCGCTTCATCTGCATTTCTTGTGGCAACGATAACGTTATGCTTATTGTTTACTAAATTATTGGCTACTGCTTTACCGATATTTCCCAATCCGATAACCGCTACTTTTTTCTGTGTTTCCATTTTTGTAAATTTTAATGTTTTTGTATGGGTCAAAATTAGCACAGATAACGATGAAAAACCGGCAAACAAGTTTAAGAAAACATCTTAACAATTGGTAAGATAAATTCTTAACATAGTTTCATAAAACAGATTAATCCTTTATCCTTTTCGCACGGATTTTACTGAGAAACTGAGGCGTAATACCCAGGTATGAAGCGATTTGTGTATTGGAAAGACGGTTGGCCAGCTGTGGGTATTGTTTAAGAAAGAACTCATACTTTTCATCTCCTGTAGCACTGATATTTTGCAGCATACGGTTCTGAAGTTCGATAAATTTGTGTTCAATGATCACTCTGAAGTTTCGGTCAAACTTTGGATAGTAGGTATACAGAAACCACAGATCATGTTTTTCAATCTGCAGCACTACAGAATTTTCAAGGGCTACAATGTGTAATTTACTGGGCTTTTTGTTGTGGAAACTGTCGATGTCTACAATCCAGTCATTTTCAGAAGCAAACTGCAGATTATGCTCTACTCCGTCTTTATCTATACTGAACATTTTAAAACATCCGGAAACCACAAAGGTATAATACTGGCACACTTCATTTTCCTGCAGGATAAACTGTTTTCTTTTAATTCTCCTCTCGGTTATCCTCTCTTCCAATACGTCAATTTCTTCCTTTGACAGAGGAATATAGGTTTTAAAATAACTGATAAGCGGAGCGGTTTCTTTCGACATTGTGAATACGTGTGTTTGATTAATAAAATCAATCTCTATGACAATATATCAAAAAAAACTGAATTAGAAACGCTTCATCCTCAATTCATCAATAAGCCACTTGCAGTATACCTTACAAATTGCCTATCTTTGCATTCGCAATCTGAGGGAAGATCCGGACGGTAACAATATCATTAAAATACTGTTATACAATTATTTAAACTCCGATTGAATGTAAATAAATTTGAAAAATTTCCTGTTGAAAGATCTGCTTCTCATCACTCCGCCTTTTACCCAGCTCAATACACCTTATCCTGCAACAGCTTATATAAAAGGCTTTCTGAATACCAAAGATATTTCCAGCTATCAGACCGATCTGGGACTGGATGTTATTTTGGAATTATTTTCAAGAAACGGAATTGAGAAAATTTTCAACACAGAGGTTCATCTTCAGGAGATCTCAGAAAATTCACAGAGAATCTTTGCGCTCCGGGAAGAGTATCTGAAAACAATAGATCAGGTTATTCATTTTCTACAGGGCAAAAATCCTACGCTGGCCAGACAGATTTGCAGCATGAATTTCCTTCCTGAGGCTTCCCGTTTCAATCAGTTGGACGATATGGATTTTGCCTTTGGAAATATGGGACTTCAGGATAAAGCCAAGCACCTTGCCACGCTATATCTTGAGGATATTTCGGATTATATTATTGAAAATATTGATGCGGATTTCGGATTCAGCAGGTATGCAGAACGTCTTGGAAAAAGTGCCAATTCGTTTGACGAATTATATTTAAAACTATCAGGAGATCAGACTTTTATTGATTATTTTACCTTAAAGATTCTTCAGGAAAAATTAGAATTAGTTCAGCCAAAACTGGTGTGTTTTTCAATTCCTTTTCCGGGAAATTTATACGCAGGTTTCAGGTGTGCACAGTTCATTAAAAAACATTATCCTCACATTAAAACTGCGATGGGCGGAGGTTTTCCCAATACGGAATTAAGAGAAGTAAAAGATCAGAGGGTTTTCGAGTTTTTTGATTTTATTACCCTTGATGATGGTGAACTTCCTCTTGAACTTCTGTGCAGTAATGTCTTACATCCTTCAGAAGAAGCTGAGTACAAAAGAACATTTTTAATTGAAAACCAAAAGGTTACCTATAAAAACAATTCCAAAAGACACGATTACAAACAGGCAGATATCGGAACTCCGGACTATACTGATTTAAAGTTGGATCAATATGTTTCGGTGATAGAAATTGCCAATCCGATGCACAGTTTATGGAGCGACGGACGCTGGAACAAGCTGACAATGGCTCATGGCTGCTACTGGGGGAAGTGTACATTCTGTGATATTTCTTTAGACTACATTAAAATTTATGAACCTATTTCTGCCAAAATTCTGGTTGACAGAATGGAAGAGCTCATCCAAACAACGGGTGAAACCGGATTCCATTTTGTAGATGAAGCGGCACCACCGGCATTGATGCGTGAAGTCGCTTTGGAAATTCTGAGAAGAAATCTGGTCGTTACCTGGTGGACGAATATCCGTTTTGAAAAAAGCTTTACCCGCGATTTATGTTACCTGTTGAAAATTTCAGGATGCGTTGCGGTTTCCGGTGGACTTGAAGTAGCCAGTGATAGATTGTTGCAGTTAATCGACAAAGGAGTTTCGGTGGAACAGGTTGCCAGAGTGACAAGAAATTTCACGGAAGCCGGAATCATGGTTCATGCTTATCTGATGTATGGCTACCCAACTCAGACCATTCAGGAAACTGTGGATTCTTTGGAAATGGTAAGACAGATGTTTGAAATGGGAATTCTGCAAAGTGGATTCTGGCATCAGTTTGCCATGACTGCTCATTCGCCTGTAGGAATTAATCCTGAGGAATTTGGAGTGACTCCCGTGAAGGAAGAAATTCTGTTTGCGAACAACGATATTGATTTTAAAGACAAAACCGGAATCGATCACAGCAAGTTCAGCTTCGGACTGAAAAAATCTCTTTTTAATTATATGCACGGAATCAATTTTGAATTTCCGCTTCAGGATTGGTTTGATTTTAAAATTCCAAGAACGCAGGTTCATCCCGATCATATTCACGACTGTCTTTTGGACGAAAACCAATTTGGCTTTAAAGGCAACTCAAAAGTGGTGTTTTTAACCAAAAACGTAATCGCTGAGAATCGCATAAAAAATAAAAAGAAGTACTCCGGGCCATATACGCTTCTTACATTCCACTTAAAAACCAATATTGTAAAGATCGATCTGGAGCAGGATAAGGCGGAATGGCTGATGAAAGTTCTGGAAGAAAATTCTATAGAAAACCCGAAAAAAGTTACAGCTCAGCAACTTAAGAATCAGTTTGAAGAAAATTTCGAAGATTTTGAACTGTTTTGGTTTTCAAAACCGATGCAGCAACTTAAGGAAAATGGGGTCATTTTGAGTCTTTAATTTTTGAACAAAATAAAACCCGGAAAATCAATTTTCCGGGTTTTTTATGAATTATCAGATTTGAACCATTAATATCTTCAAAGGAGGTAAGAATAATTAAGATAAAATCGAAGATTTAAAAAAGCATCTACCCTTAAGCAAAGCTCACCTTAATATTTCTTAAAAACTATATTTTTCTTAATGGTTCAAAATTTTATTTCTCAGCACTTTCTTTCTGAACAGGACCTACCGTCACTTTTTCCTGAACCTTAATGAAAGTCGGATCCATAATCGCCATCCGCTCTGCAATAGCCTTATATGTCGGATATTTTAAAATGGATGCTCTTCCGGACATTTCCCTGTAAAGCGTAAAACTCTTTCCTCCTGCTGTTTTCAGCTGTTTGGTCGTGGTGATATATCTTCCGATTAATTTGCTTTTAGCATCATAAATCTCAATATCCACAAATGTCTTATCAGAAATGGTGTCTTCTGATCCAAAACTTACGGGAAGATTCGTAAAATATCCTACCGGAACACCATTGGACAGGATCTCTCCCACTTTATTCACTTCGATATTCATTTTATCGATTTTGCTTCTGGTGGTATAAGCATCTTTTGTCTTGGAATCCAGCTTTCTTTTGGGAACATTTTTAAAGATTTCGTCTAAATTTTTAATGTTGATCCCTTTATTATCGATGATTTTCAAGCCTTTGATCGAAGTATAAACCGCTGATTTTTCTTCACCCGAAAATGCAGACGGAGAAATATAGTCCATCTCTATGACTTTATCCCTGTTGTAAACCCGATTCAGTTTGATATAACTGTCTCTTACAGAATCCACTATACTTTTATCAACAAACTCGATGGTATACATCGGGGTTTCATTGAGATCCAGGAAAGTATAGGTGTTGGACTTATTGACAATCTTAGCGACATGAATTCCGTCCAGGCTTACGATACCTCTTTTGGTTTTGAAATTCTGGGCGTTAGATAAAATCCCCAGAATGGTAAAGAATATGATTGTACTTTTCTTCATAAAATCAGACTTTTACACATAAAAAAAAGTGTAACCAAAGTTACACTTTCTTGAAAATATATTTAGCTTTTCATTTAATTATTCACAAAGGATGATTCCTTTATTATGATTAAATTCTACAACACCGCTTTTGATAGGATAAGAGAAAACTGACTCTTTATCATTTTCCTTAGTAAGGTTTTTAGCGAAAGCTTCTCCAACAGAATTGGTAAAAAGCTTCACCTTCCCCCCGATTAAAGAAGAAACAATTCCTGCGTGGTTTTTCATGATGTGAAATTCACCATTCTTCCCAGGCAATAATACTGATTCTACTTCTCCTTCAAAAACTACGTACTCTGGTGTTAAAATTTTTATATTCATTTTAATTTAGATTAAAAGATTAAAAGATTGAAGATTAAAAGATTTTTGACAAATAATGTCTCTCGTCTCAGGTCTAAAAATCTTATGTCTAATTTATTACGCGTTTTCAGCTAACATTTTTTGTCCCGCTTCGATAGCTTCTTCGATAGTTCCTTTCAAGTTGAAAGCAGCTTCCGGTAAGTGGTCTAATTCACCATCCATAATCATGTTGAAACCTTTGATCGTATCTTTGATATCTACCAATGATCCCGGAATACCTGTAAACTGTTCAGCTACGTGGAAAGGCTGAGATAAGAATCTCTGAACTTTTCTAGCACGGTAAACTACAGATTTATCTTCTTCTGAAAGTTCTTCCATACCAAGAATCGCGATGATATCCTGAAGGGCTTTATATCTCTGAAGAATTTCTTTTACTCTCTGAGCACAGTCATAATGCTCTGCACCGATAATTTCCGGAGCAAGGATTCTTGACGTAGAAGCCAATGGATCCACAGCTGGATAAATACCTAATGAAGCAATTTTTCTGTCTAGTACCGTAGTTGCATCCAAGTGAGCAAACGTTGTTGCAGGAGCCGGGTCAGTTAAGTCATCCGCAGGTACGTAAACCGCCTGTACTGAAGTAATTGAACCGTTTTTAGTTGAAGTAATTCTTTCCTGCATCGCTCCCATCTCAGAAGCAAGCGTTGGTTGGTAACCTACCGCAGATGGCATACGACCAAGAAGTGCAGATACCTCAGAACCAGCCTGTGTAAAACGGAAGATGTTGTCTACGAAGAAAAGTACGTCTCTACCTTGTCCGCTTTCACCACCGTCTCTGTAGTACTCAGCTAATGTAAGACCAGAAAGTGCTACTCTAGCTCTTGCTCCTGGTGGCTCGTTCATCTGTCCGAAAACGAATGCAGCTTTAGATTCTTTCATAGCTTCCATGTCTACTTTTGAAAGATCCCAACCTCCGTTTTCCATAGAGTGCATGAAATCATCACCGTATTTAATAATACCTGATTCTAACATCTCTCTCAAAAGGTCATTTCCTTCTCTCGTTCTTTCACCTACTCCGGCGAAAACTGAAAGACCTCCGTGTCCTTTTGCAATATTGTTAATCAACTCCTGGATCAATACTGTTTTACCTACACCGGCACCACCGAACAAACCAATTTTACCCCCTTTTGCGTAAGGCTCAACTAAGTCGATTACTTTAATACCTGTGAATAAAACTTCTGCAGAAGTTGAAAGTTGATCAAATTTTGGAGCTGGTCTGTGAATAGGCAGACCACCTTCTTTAGATATATTTTGAAGTCCGTCGATAGCATCCCCAACAACGTTGAATAGTCTTCCGTTTACAGCATCACCGATTGGCATTGTAATAGGATTTCCGTATCCAATTACTTCCTGCCCTCTTTGAAGACCATCTGTAGCATCCATTGCGATACATCTTACTGTATCTTCACCAATATGCTGCTCTACTTCTAAGACTACTTTTTCACCGTTCCCTTTCGTAATTTCCAACGCATCATAGATACTTGGAATTGCTTCCACGTCTGTAAATACTACGTCGATTACCGGACCAATAATTTGAGAAATTTTACCTTTAATTTGGTTTGCCATTGCTAAATTTTTTCTTGGTGCAAATATAATGATTCTTGATAAACCCACAATTGGTAAAAAAAAGATTTTTATCATACTTTTTGAGAGATTTCGGTACGAAATGCAAGATTCGGAGTTTTTGGGGTTCGAGTTTCAGGGTCTGGAATGATAAAAAATAACAAATTATCTGCAAATTCCCTGATTTATTGATGTGATCTGCATTTTCAAATTATCCCGTCATCCAATTAGCACATTGACAAATCAACACATCAACGAATCGGCACCTCAAAACTCGTCCTATTCAAAATAAAGGTTTTATATTTGCAGTCAAATTTTTCCGTTTTGAAAGTTTTCAAGAATTTTAAAGATTATTCCTCTCAAAAGCCTTTAGCACTGTCTTTAGGAATGTTTGACGGAGTACATCTCGGGCATAAAAGTATCATCGACGAACTGATAAAAGTAGGTTCAGAGAATAATCTGGAGACAGCCATCCTTACTTTTTGGCCGCATCCGCGATTTGTTTTTAACCCAAATGAAGATCTGAAACTTCTCAATACGGTAGATGAAAAGAAAGAACTGATCGAAAAATACAACATCGATCATTTATTCCTGAAAGAATTTGATGATGAATTCAGAAACCTTACCGGAGAAGAATTTGTACGCCAGATCCTGATAGACAAACTGAATGTGAAATACCTTATTATAGGATATGACCATTCATTCGGAAAAAATAAAAGCGGGAATTTCGAACTTCTTCAAAAACTATCCAAAGAACTGGACTTCGATGTGGAACAGATGGAAGCCATCAATATCCACGAAAACAATATCAGCTCAACCAAAGTACGTAATGCTCTTCTGACGGGCAATATTAAAGCAGCCAATGAAATGCTGGGTTACTCCTACTCTGTCTCCGGAACTGTAGTTCATGGGAAAAAGATCGGAAGAACCATCGGTTATCCTACGGCTAATATTGATACTGAATCTATTAAACTTCTTCCTAAAAAGGGTGCCTACATTGTAGAAACGGAGGTAAAAGGCCAGCAATACAAAGGAATGCTGAGCATTGGAACCAATCCTACAGTAAACGGTGAAAAACTAACCGTTGAAGTGTACATCCTAGATTTTGACGGAGATATTTATGATGAAAGAATCACGGTAAGATTCAGAGATTTCCTTCATGACGAAATCAAATTTGAAGGTCTTGAAAAGCTGATTGAGAGATTGGATGAGGATAAAAAATTAACTGAAGAATTTAATTTCTAAGAAACATAAAAAAGCCGGCTTATCATATAAGCCGGCTTTTTATCAGGTTTATTTTAATATTTTTAAGTAAACCTTCTGCGGTTCGTTATTTAATGTCACTGTAGGGAATTGTTTATCGTGATCTATAAATATATCTCCTTTTTCATTAGACTTTCCATTTCCATCAGAATCCCAGTCAAGGCTTATGTAGTATTTAACAGCCCCGACAGGTTTTGGAGTAATACGGCTTTCTGCATCTTTGGGTACAGGTAAATCAATTGTGAAAGGAATTGATTTTTGCTCAAATTCTTTTTCTGTAATTAATGTGGCAGGAGCATCAGCTAAATTGGGATCCGCTCCGTATAAACTTACTTTAAGTTTTGGATTTTTAATCGTAAAATTCTCTGCTCCTGAGAATTCTATTTTTACAGTATTGGAATCTGCACTGGCTGTGTTATTTTTTTTATCCACTGTATTACAGCTTAATAACATCAATGTACCTGCTATAGCAAGCAATGAAAAATAGTTTCTCATAGTATTTTTATTTTTAGTTAATCCTAATTTTGATTAAGAGTATTAACAACAAACTTCATACCTCACTCCTATGAGAAAAAAAAACTTTTCATTTCTTTCTAACCTACCTTATGAATTACTGATCGATTCCTGAGCCTTCTTAGTCAGAGATTTAAATACAAGATCATAAGACTGATCAATCATTCTAAAGATCAAATCCCTTTTCAAACCATCTAACAGCACTGAATTCCAGTGGGTTTTATTCATGTGAAAGGCACCGGTGATCTGCGGATGCTGCTCGCGGAGTTCGGCGCTCCATTCGGGATCGGTTTTTACATTAATTCCTAATGGCTGTCTTTCCAGTCCCATCAGTAAAAACATTTTCGTCCCTACTTTCATGACAAGGGTTTCATTATCAAAAGGAAAGGTTTCTGTAACTCCTTTTTTGGCAAGACAATAGTCTAGAATTTCGTTGGCATCCATGGTTTTTATAAGTAATGAGTAATGGGTAATAAGTAATGAGTAATGGGTAATAAGTAATGGTTATGTTGAGCGTCTTTTGTTTTATATGTATGATAAGTGAGTAATGATCGTTGATATTAATTTCAAATGTAGTAAATTTAAGAAAGAAAATACTATCCATACAAAATCACAACTATTATGAAAGCTTTGGTAATCGGTGCTACAGGCGCTACAGGAAAAGATCTGGTGAAACAACTGCTTAATGACAAGGAGTTTGAAGAAGTTGATATTTTTGTCAGAAAACCTGTAGATGTTCAAAATGATAAGCTTAAAGTGCATGTAGTTAACTTTGAACATCCTGAAGAATGGAAGGATAAAGTAAAAGGCGATGTTGTATTTTCATGTCTGGGAACTACGCTTAAAGCTGCCGGCAGCAAGGAAGCACAAAGGAAAGTAGATTTCGGTTATCAGTATGAATTTGCCAAGGCAGCCAAAGAAAATGATGTGGATGATTATGTCCTCGTATCCGCCTATGGAGCCAATCCAACTTCTAAGATCTTCTATTCCAAAATGAAAGGAGAACTGGAGGAAGCCGTTAAACAACTGCATTTTACGAAGATTACTATTTTTAAACCCGGAATGCTCGAAAGAAAAGATTCGGGAAGAACCGGAGAAGTTCTGGGCAGCAGAATTATAAAATTCGCGAATAAACTTGGTCTTCTGGAAAGTCAAAAACCATTGCCTACAGATGTTTTAGCCAAAGCCATGATCAATTCTTCTAAAATAAAAAGCAATGGTTATTCCAGTATTAAATTGGGGAATATTTTCTGTTTTGCGGATAAGAAGTTTGAGAGTTAGAAATTATGGGTTAACAAAAATGCTTTATACTAATTAAATTACAGTATTTTTTCTCTAATATTTCATTTTTAATTTAAAATAAAGATAATATACTACCAAATACATCATTTTATTACGAAATAAATATATTTTATCAATATACTGTATATTTGTTCGATTAAAAACAAAATGATGAGAAAGATATTTTTAGCCGCCAGCGCAGTTCTGGTGCTAAGTCTGTCGTCCTGTAAAAATGACCATACCTTTTTAGAAAAAGAATTATCTGCCGCGCACAAAAAGCTGGAATCTGAGCATACACTACTGGAAAATTCACACTCCAGAATGGAAAAACAGCATGAAGAATTTAATAAGAAACACAGTATATTAAAGGAACCTGAAACAAGTGAACACAACAAAACAGAAGCTGCTCATCAAACTATTTTAAAAAATCATGCAACACTGATTGCCAGCCATTCAGAAATTATAGCACAGCATGATAGACTCGAACAGAATCACAAAGAAGATCAAATGGCTTTAGATCAATTAATGATCGATCATGATAAGATGACTAAAAAAGATCTGCTGATCCTGGCTGAACATAAAAAGCTGGAAACTAAACATCATCTGATCTTACAGCAGGATGAGAAGGTCAAAAAAGAAGACCACCTGAAATAGCTGTATTGTTACAAATAAACGCTTCGACTCCGCTCAGCGTGACAGTAAAAATACATCCGGTATTAGATTTTGTCATGCTGAGCGGAGTCGAAGCGTTGTTGGATAGCTTTTATCTTACTTCAGATACTTTGTAATCGCGTCGTCAGTAGGTTTTGTTGTGCTGATGAATGTGTCCACCAGTTTTCCGTTTTCATCAATCAGAAACTTTGTAAAGTTCCATAAGATCGTTGTATTTTTTACTCCGTTTAACTCTTTCTCAGTCAGATACTTGAAAATCGGAGCGGTATCATCTCCTTTTACAGAAACTTTTGCAGCCAATGGAAATGTGACTCCATAATTTTTCTGGCAGAATGCTCCGATTTCGGTATTGGTTCCCGGTTCCTGTCCTCCAAAATTATTGGCTGGAAATCCTACAATGACCAGTTTATCTTTATATTCTTCATACACTTTCTCCAGATCTGCGTACTGTGGTGTAAATCCGCATTCTGACGCTGTGTTTACAATAAGGATTTTCTTTCCTTTAAAATCGGCAAAGTTGATCTCATTACCGTCAAGGCTTTCAACTTTGAAGTCATATATTGTTTTTCCCATAAGTTCATTGGTTTTAGCTTGAGAAATTTCACTTTTCTGATTGATACAGCTTTGTAAAAATGCTACAGTGGAAAGCAGCCATAAGAAAACATTTTTCATTTCTTTACAATTTAGTTGGCAGTTTTGCCGGAGTTATTGAACCTTTAATGAAACATCAACCGTTTCGCTAAGCAAATATATTTAATTAAAACTTAAAAATATTGGCTGGAAATACTTTATTGACGTCGATTCTATTTAAGATCATCATATAATCACCGTCTTTTTTGGTGCTTGAAGATTCTATTCTGAAAGACATGACCAGATTTCCTACTTTTTTATAATCCGAGTAGATCAGCGTATCATCTTTTTTAACCTCTTTTAAAAGCATATACGTTTTTACATCAAAATAGTAGATGTTCTTATTGACATTTTTCGTCAGTTCAACTTTATGGCAGTAAATCTCTCCTACTTTCTCTTTTCCAAGATATTTGGCATCAAATCCTTTGCTTTCCCAGTCGATGAAATCGTTATCAAAACTTTCTGAAACATATTCAGGGTATTCCTGAAGTTTATTGGTCGCATAGTTCATGGCATATCCTTTAGTTCCGTCAAAACCTTCAATAGCCGTTTCTTTTCCGCTGATGCTGATCACAGTTTTGGTCAGATTAGGACGTTGCTGGTAAATTTTAATAGGATATTCGTCTTTGATTCCTAAGATCACTTTTCCCTGTAAGAGTACTGAATTCAAAAGTTTCCAATTCGTCAGCCCTCCGGACAGTTCTATATTCTTATCTATAATTTCTTTTGCCGTCTGAGAATACAGTGAAGTGGTCAATGTTAAAAGGACTAAGTATAATATTTTTTTCATTTATTTCTTTTAAAATAATGGTCTAAAGAAGGTCTGAAAATAAATTTTGATTCATTCTGTTTCTTTTTGGAGATCAGATTTCCATTGATATAGGTGAAAACGGATCCCAGATCTTCTTCAAACTCTAATGGTTTGGCAAGATATACTATTTTATTTTCAAATTTATAATTAACAGGGTCTTTTACACTTTGCTGTTGAGATGGTATGACCAAATACGATGGATATATTTTATTGTTTTTAAATTCCAGCACAAGAAATCTGTAGGTATCGATGGCTCCCTTCGTTGTTGCATTACAGCCATGGCTCATTTGGGCATAGAATTTTTTATTATTCAAGTTCTGACATTTCAGATTTGAACAGCAAAATAATATTATTAAAAATAAAATCCTCATGTATAGCTTGTATATTCATCCAAATATAAGAGGAATTGGGCGAAAAAACAAAAGCACTCAGTGCAGGTAATGTTAATCTTTTCCCAATCTATTTTTAAATTAATTTCCGTGCTTTTTCAAGATCTTCGGGCGTATCGATTCCTACTCCGATGAAATTGGTTTCTATCAGTTTGATTTTCATACCATATTCAAGATAACGGATACATTCTATCTTTTCTGATATTTCCAGCGGTTTCATTTCCAATTTGGAGAACTGAAGCAATGCATGTTTTCTGAAAGCGTAAACTCCGATATGCTTAAAATAACTCACATCGTAAGAAACTTCCCTGTGGAAAGGAATCACGGAGCGGCTGAAATAAAGCGCAAATCCATTGTTGTCTGTAATCACTTTGACGTTATTCGGATTTTCAATTTCTGCTTTTTCCGTAAGTTTTATTTTTAATGAAGCCAGAGAAATTTCCTGGTTATCATCGTCTTTAAATACGTCGATAAGCTGTCTCAGAGGCTCTAATTTAAGGAAAGGCTCATCGCCCTGAACATTGATCACAATATCACAATCGATGTTCTGCACGGCCTCTGCAATACGGTCGCTTCCCGTTTCATGCTGTCCGGTCATCACGGCTTTTCCACCGTTTTTCACGATTTCATCGAAAATAATTTCTGAATCCGTAGCTACGAATACTTCATCGAACAGTTCCGTCTCCACAACATTTTTATACGTTGTTGTAATAACGGTTTTATCTCCCAACATCTGCATCAGCTTTGCCGGAAAACGGCTTGCTTCGTAACGGGCAGGAATGACAGCTATGATTTTCATTGATTATAAATTAATGTTATGAATGACTAGTTACTGTTTTGTTTCCAGAAATAATCATTTATTTTCAAAAACGCTTCGACTTCGCTCAGCGTGACACTGCTAATGCTAACAATTGACTATAACGGTGTCATGCTGAGCGAAGTCGAAGCATCTATTTTATTTTAAATGTAACAATGTATCAATTTAACAGTTTACCAATATTGTAAGTACTGGAATTGTTACATTGATACATTGCTATACTGTTATATTAAAAACTATTTAAGATTATTAAGAGCATTTTCAAGCTTCGGAAGCATTACTTTGATCTCATCCACAGCTAAACCTCCTACAGAAGCACGGAACCAAGGTTCAGATTTTGCTTCTCCGAAAGCTGAGAATGGTACAAGAGCAACACCAGCATCGTTAATCAGATAGAAAACCAGGTCAGAAGAATTTTCAATCACAGAGCCATCCGGCTTTGTTTTCCCGATATAATCAAGTCTGATGGTAAGGTATAAAGCGCCCATTGGTTCGATGCTTTCCACTGACAATCCTTTTCCTTTCAGATCCTGGATTCCACCGTGAAGAACTTTTAAGCTTTCCTCTAATTTTCCCTTGAAATCTTCCACGAAAACATTTACATTTTCAGGGTTTTCATAGAATTTAGCGGTAGCTTCCTGTTCAGGTTTTGGTGCCCATGCTCCAACGTGTGTCAGAAGCGCTTTCATTTTATCCAGAATGTGAGCAGGACCGAATCCCCATCCTACACGTACACCTGTTGCAGCAAGGCATTTAGAGATTCCGTCGATATAAATGGTGTATTCCTTAAGTTCAGGGAAAAGAGAAACCGGATCTACGTGTTCTGCGCCGAAAGTAAGGTTAGAATAGATCTGGTCATACATCAGGTACAATGGTTTTTCGTCTGCGCCTCTTTTTTTGTTTTCTTCAAGAACCAGTTCGCAGATATCTGAAAGCTGTTCTCTTGTAAACATAGTTCCTGTTGGATTCAATGGTGAACAAAGCGCTAACAGAACTGCTCCTCCTAAATGAGGTCTCAAATCATCTGCTGTCGGAAGGAAATTATTTTCAGGGGTGGTTTTCACTTCAACAGCCTCTGCGGAAGTAAGGTAAGCGTAATGGTTGTTGTTCCATGACGGTGTAGGATATACTACTTTATCACCTTCATCTACAATGGTTTTATACACCGCATAGATCAAAGGTCTTGATCCGGCAGTAATTAAAATATCGTTGGGTGAATAATCCAGATTCCATCTGTTTTTCAGGTCTTTGGAAACTTCTTTTCTTAAAGATAAAAGTCCGTTGGCTGGCGGATAATTCGTCAGATTATTCTGATATGCCTTCTGAATCTCTTCCTTCAGCAATGCCGGAATAGGATATAGATTAGAATTCAGGTCACCAATAGTAAGATTGGCTATCTCCGCTCCTTTTGCTTTTAAATCATTTACTTCATTACCAATTTTTACGATTTCGGAACCAATCAGGTTCGCCGCTAATTTTGAAACTTTCACTTTATTTTTATTTAAATTTACTAATATTATCTCCTCAAATTAATCCTGTCTTCTATTTGATCCACAGGTATATGTGCGTCAAAAGCTGCTATCAGTTCTTTTGCTTTTTTTGCTGTCCTTGAATTCGGATATTTTTTTATGATCCGGCTGTATTCTTCTTTGGGGTCATCCATCAATCTCCCTTCTGTTCTGTCATAGGTCGGGGAACTGTCCATTCCAAGAATATAATCTAATAAATAATCATCATATTCTCTTTTCGCTTTCTTTATCAACGGACTTTTAGGAAATTTATTCATAAAATTCTCCCAGGCGATCAGTCTGTCCCCTAATTCTTGCCAGGTAATCATCAGACCTCCATTGATAGCATAATTCTCTTTACTGTCATTGGCCAACTGCAGAATATAGCTGTCATAATCTGGAGTCACCTTATTCTTAAATACAGCATAATCATATCCGTACACTGAATGAATTTCTGTCAGTCCCTCTCCCATAACGCGAAATTCAAGACCTGCCTTATTCAGTTCAGCGGCAATTTTTTTTACGTTGTCCGGCAAACGATAAGTGTCCGGTTCATTGGTATGATAATCAGTATATTGATCTAATATATCCTGATGTAAACCATTCAGACAGTCTGTATACTTTGTTCTTATTTTTACATAATCTTCGTATAACCTATCGTTTTGTTCCGGGCTGTTTACTGCAATTTCTTTATCAGTCTTAGCCTTATACCATTGAAGAGCGGCAATATAATCCTCCGTTTTGTTAGCTGTTGAACAGGCTGTATCAATAGGCTTAAACAGATCTTCTTTTATTTCTGTTTGAGTGATTGAATCATTCGCTGTTTTGGTTTCCGCTACTTTCTGTACTTCTTTTTTACAGGAAAAAACAAGTACAGAGAGCATACAGACTGCTACAATCTTTTTTATCATCTTCTGCAGATTGGAATTAATCTAATTTCAAATCTTTTCTTACGTCCTCGATTTTAGCTTCTAATGATTTCAGTTTATCTTTAAAATCTGCTTCAGACGTAATCGTGTCTTTTACAGAGATATAAAATTTAATTTTCGGTTCAGTTCCTGAAGGTCTTACACAAACTTTGGTTCCGTCCTGGGTATAATAAATCAGTACATTCGATTTTGGAATGTCGTTCATTGCTTTTGTTTCATTCTTTGAAACCGTGAAATTAGTCTGTTCTTTAAAGTCTTTCACTTCTTCTACCAGTGATCCGGCCAGTTCTTTCGGTGGATTCTCACGGAAGTTTTTCATCATATTCTGAATTTCTTCAGCACCTTCTTTTCCTTTTCTGACAATATTCACCAGTCCTTCGTAGTACATTCCCAGATCTTCATAGATCTCAATCATGTACTGGTACATTGTTCTACCGTTGGCTTTACACCACGCAGCGATCTCACAGGCAACAAGAATACTTCCGCATGAGTCTTTATCGCGGACAAAATCTCCGGTCATAAAACCGAAACTCTCTTCCCCACCACAAACAAATTTTTGTGTTCCTTCTGCTTCACGGATCATTTTTCCGATCCATTTGAATCCTGTAAGCCCGGACTTACATTCAATACCAAATTTCTGAGCAATATCAAAGAAAATATCAGAGGTTACAATCGTAGAACCGATGAACTCCTTTCCGGTGATTCGTCCTTGTTTTCTCCACTCATTTAAAATATAGTAGGTAAGGATGGTATTCGTCTGATTACCATTCAGAAGCTGCATGTCTCCATCCAGGTTTCTTACGGCAATTCCTAATCTGTCACCATCCGGATCTGTTCCGATGACGATATCAGCATTGGTAATTCTTGCCAGATCCATAGCCATTTCCAGTGCGGCAGGTTCTTCCGGATTCGGAGATTCTACCGTAGTAAAATTCCCGCTTGGGATCATCTGTTCTTTCACCAGATCCACTTTTTTAAATCCTGCTTTTTCCAAAGCTTTCGGAATCGTTGTGTATGTTGTTCCGTGAATAGACGTGAAAACAATATTTAAATTCTCTTTCCCAACATTCTGATAGGTAGAGTTTTCAAGACAGGCATCGATGTAAACGTCGTCCTGCTCTTCCCCGATCCATTCGATCAGATCATCATTTCCATCAAATTTAATTTCGTCAAATTTCACAGAATATACTTCATTGATAATGGCTTCATCATGTGGCGGAACAATCTGTGCACCGTCATTCCAGTACACTTTATAACCGTTGTATTCAGGTGGATTGTGGGACGCGGTCAATACAATTCCTCCATTACATTTTTTGTCTCTTACCGTAAAAGATAATTCAGGAGTCGGTCTGTGATCCTTGAAAAGAAGCACTTTAATTCCATTAGCTGTTAAAACATCAGCCACAAGTTTCCCGAATTCCTTTGAATTATGGCGAACGTCATAAGCAATCGCTACTTTAATTTCCTCTCCTTTAAACTGCTGAAGCATATAATTGGCCAGTCCCTGTGTAGCCTGTCCCAATGTATATTTATTCAAGCGGTTGGTTCCTACTCCCATGATACCTCTCATTCCTCCTGTTCCGAATTCAAGTTCTCTGTAGAAAGAATCTTCCAGATCCGGGGAATTGCTGTCGATCAATGTCTGTACAGCATCTCTTGTTTCTTTATCGAATGTATCACTTAACCAAAGTTGCGCTTTTTCTAATGTTGTCATATGTGTATTTCGTTCTTTTATAATTTGTAAAGTTCTGATTCTAAGTTTGGCAGCTATTCCTACGATAACTTCCCTCCTCCAGCTTCCATCTTCCTTTCTATTTTAATTAATCCAATTTCTTATTCTCCACACGAGCCTGCTTATCAATTTTAAAGGCACGGATCGGGTTGTTATAATAGATGAATTTTGCAGTGTTCTGAATATTTCCTTTTAGAGAATCTTTCACATTCACTTCTGCGTAATTTCCGTTTTTTGAGTCGATATTCAGGTTTTCTATTTTCCAGTAAGGAGCAATAAGACTTGCTGTGTCTGAGATCTTTATCACTGCATTTTTCGTCAGTCCCAAAAAGTTGGCCCGGCTTTTATTCTGCATGTCTACTTCTGCTCTTCTCGTGTTCACTGAACCCATAAATGTAGCATTATTTTTTAAATTAAGCCTAAAATTGTCGGTCTTAATTTCGCTTGAAATGTTCATTTCCACAGAGTCTGCAACGGCTACTTTTTCAAGGTTATATTTTGAATAAATCGTCACATTATAGAAATCTACTCCTTTTGTACCCCGTTTTTCTTTAATAAAAAGGGTCTTGTCTTTTACATCTACGTCCAGATTGCCGGCTACATTGGGATAGGTTTCAATTTCTACAAAATTCTTATCCCCTCTGGCATAAAATACACGGAATTTACCTTCCAGATCCAGATTCACAAATTCTGAAACATCCACGTCTTTCCTTTCAATCGTTCCTTTTGGAGAAACTTTTCCGCAGGAAACCGCCGCTACAAGCAGGGATGTGTATAGTATTTTTTTCATATTCAATTTAAAATATTCTATATAAAATCGTAATTATGGTAAGACTTTCTATTCCCATCAGGACATACAGTACCGATACTCTCCAAAGCAGGCCCGGTTTTGAGTATGAGTTTTTAAATGCATTCCAATACGTAACTGCCGGAAAGAGAACGAGAAGTACAACAGAAGCCTTATCCAGAATAGCAAAAATCTTCGCTGCAGGTTGCCACAGACCGATAAGACTTACCATATCATTAAACAAAAATAGGATTAAAATTCCTAACAGGCTTACTGTTCCGATGATAAAATGCTCGGCAATATTCAATTTTATCCTTCTGAAAATGAAAAAAGCATTGACCCCAAGCATCGGGATGATTACAAAAAGGATTATTTTGGAATATTTAGAAAAAAATTGCAGGATTTTAGCACTGTCTTTTGGAATTTCCGCTGGATTCAGATCCAAATAAAAATGCATTGTTAACACATTGAATCCGAATAGAATAAGCAATAATGAAAACAGATTGTAATATTTAATTCTTTTCCCGGAAATATAATCCATTGCCATTCTTCCAGGCCCGAACAAAACGTGTTTCAGAGTTCTGAAAAACCTTTCTTCTATATGCCAGATTGATCCTAATATATCACTTTTAATCAATGAATGGGGAGTAATTCTTGCTGTGTCTGCTTTTTGCCCGCAGTGAGAACAAAACTCACCGGAGATCTTATAACCGCAATTCAAACAGCTTTTTTCCTTCATTGTAAAAAATTTTACATTCTATTTTTTTCTGTAAAACCAGGTTTTCGGATCTTTTCCCGCCGACAGTAATAAATAATCTTTGCTTACATAGGAAATATTCATCACAACAGTATCTACAGCAGGATATTTCATCTTCAGCGTTTTACTTTTTCTTTGATAACTCCCCGATTCTTCCATGGATGTAAAGGAATTATCTTTATTGAAAGTCAAAGTTCCTGTACCGTATTTAGAATTATTTTCTTTGGACTTCAAGGTGTCAATCTCAGTCACTATTCCATCATATAAATCTATGAATTCCCAGGATCCCACAAGTCTGGAAGAAGTGCAGGAAGACAGAAAAAGAAAGGAAAAAATGATTAAAATAAATTTCGCTGGCTTGTATTGTTGTGTTACCAATTTTATAAATTACACACAAATATAAAGAAAAATAGCTTCGAAAATGGTTCTGTAATTGCGTTTTCTGCTAATATTCTGTATTTTTTAATTTGTTGGATGAAGTTGGTTTAATGTGTTGGTTTTTCGCAAAGGCGCGAAGATTCTTACCTATTTTGCGTTGTTAAGGCGCTAGGATTTTATCTGCGATAAAATTGATTACTGCTCAAATATTTATACTGTAAACCACGCTGAAATTCTGTTATTTTTAACCTTGAAATAAAACCTTATAGGTTTTCGAAACCTATAAGGTTTATGACTATAAAAATATCAATTAAGTAAACCTTGCTACAAATCTTTGATTTTCTTGAGCCTTCGCGATTACCAACAAAAGCCATTTAAAACGCTATTCCAACAAAGAAAATTGCATAAAAAATCCCCAAAAAGTTGAGAACTCTTTGGGGATTTTATCGTTTAATGATGATGTGTTTAACGTATTAAATCACTTCATCAATATTATAATTCTTATGTTCTCTGTTCGTTCTGATGATCATTTCACCTAAAAATCCGGCTATGAAAAGCAATGTTCCCATAAGCATCATCGTCAGAGCGATAAAAAACCAAGGGTTGTTGGTGATCAAGTGACCGTAAATTCCTCTTGCTACATCAATCAGTTTTGAAACGCCCAGCCAAAGTGCTGAAAGGAAACCTACGATGAACATTACAGTTCCCACCGCACCGAAGAAATGCATTGGCCTTCCTCCAAAACGACTTACAAACCAAAGCGTTACAAGATCCAAAAATCCTCTGATAAATCTTTCGGTTCCGAATTTTGAAGTTCCGTAAGGTCTTGCCTGGTGCTGTACTTCTTTTTCCGTAATTCTTCTGAAACCAGCGTTAGCAGCCAGTACTGGAATGTAACGGTGCATATCTCCGTACACATCAATTGATTTCACCACCTGTTTTTTGTATGCTTTCAAACCACAGTTGAAGTCGTGAAGATAAACGCCTGAAACTTTTCTGGCCGCCGCATTGAATAGTTTTGACGGAACATTTTTCGTCATTACATTGTCAAAACGTTTCTTTTTCCAACCCGAAACAATGTCGTAGTTGTCTTCAATAACCATTTTGTAAAGTTCCGGAATTTCTTCAGGAAAATCCTGTAAATCAGCATCCATGGTAATCACCACATCTCCGTTCGCTCTTTCAAAAGCGGCATGAAGGGCTTGTGATTTACCATAATTTCTGGAAAATTTGATAGCGTGGATCTGAGGGTACTGAACCTTCATATTTTCGATAATACTCCACGATAGATCTGTACTTCCGTCATCTACAAACCAGATTTCATATGATAAGTTGTTGGTATAACAAACATTATCAATCCTTGAAAAAAGCTCTTCCAGAGAGTCTTCTTCGTTTAATAACGGAATAACTATAGATAAATTCATTTAATTCTAATAAAAATTATTCTTGATTTTCTGTTTCCTGATAAACGGATCTCGTTCTGAAAAACGCTCCAAAAAACACTGACAAAACTACGTAAAATATAAGAATTGCCGCAAAATATCCTGAAAAATGACTTGCCGTAAGCATATCTTTTCCTTTAACGGCCTCGGGAGAGAAGCTTGGAAGCCTTTCTTTGTACTTTTTGTCTAATTCATCAATATCTTTCTGATGCTTCATAATTTTCCTTGCAGACTGATACTCAGTATCCAATTCATTTTTCTGTCTCTGCACATACTGGTAATTCAAAAGCTTTTTCGCATCCTTATCCACGAAATTCAGGAAAGCATAGATACTGAATATGGAAAGAATTCCTCCGATGAACATCGGAACAAACGCTCTTGAGAACGCATCTTTAAAACTGACCACTCTATTTTTGTTCCAGAACGATTTTACGGACCAGAACGCGGCTCCCGCATAAATGATCGGCAGTACGAACGCGTTGATTTTCAGCGAGGTTTCAAAATAATTGATTCCTGAGAAAAAGAAATAAGCTACAAAAAAGATGATCATTGTAGCGATAAAAAGTATAATTCCTAATGTTGATGGACTTTTCGTCATGTTAGATTTTTTAAAAAAAGTTGAAAAATTATTGCCCTTAATTCCAGCTGTTTAGCGCTATCACGGCATTTTTTTCACTAATTTTCTTTAATAATATTTTGAAGTTTATAAATTATTCCTACCTTTGCAACGGCAAGTCCTAAACAACCAGCTCCTGAGAACCCTCCAGGGTGGGAACACAGCAAAGGTAATTGGTCGTAGCGGTGTGATTTAGGTAGCTTGCCATTTTTTTTTAATTGAAGTTGAAGTAAGGTAATTGGAAGATTATCTTTTTTTGTTTCTATACTTTTCAACATTTCCATTCTAATTTCCGGATTACCTTTCATTTATTATTTAAAATTCAAACTCCTCTCCCAATTTAGGAAGAACCAGTTCAACATTTTTATCTGCAAAATGCTTCAGTGCACTTTCATGATCAATCTTAATAGCAGGAAAAGTATCAAAGTGGCAACCGATCACTTTCGGAGTTTTCAATAATTCGGCTGCTGCAAAAGAAGCTTTTCTAGGACACATGGTGTAGTGGCTTCCGATGGGCAGGATAGAAAGGTCAATATTTCCGTAAAGTCTAGGAAAAAGCTCCATATCAGCCATTACTCCGGTATCTCCGGCTAAATAGATGTTCTTTCCTTCAGGAAGTCTGAAAATATAACCTACAGGAACGCCTCCATAGCTCCCATCCGGGAACGAACTCGTATGATGAGCCGGTACCATGGAAATTTTAAGATCGTCGATTTTTGCCGATCCTCCTAAGTTCACATCATCTTTATTTTTCGCTGTTTCAAAATAGGCACATACTTCAGGTACCCCAATTACGGTAGCATCCGGGTGAAACTGCAATACTTCCGCTACATCAGCAATATGATCACCATGAGCATGAGTCAGCAGGATATAATCGATCTTCTGCGCCGAAATATCAAAGCCTGATTCTGCTTTTTGGTAATTGTAAAAAGGATCACTTAAAATTGTTTTGTCTTTGTACGTAAACAAAAAACAGTTTTGTCCTAAAAATTGTATTTTCATTTTTAATTGATTTTATTAATTAAGAGATCATTTTCGAATTGATAATTACTTATTTTTCAAGAATAAATTTCAAATAACACCCAAGATGTTACTATGATTATCAAAATTTGGAAAATGATAAGAAGTAATTTTGATTTTATCTTTTTCGTCAAGAGTAAGATTGAAAGTAAAAAATTAAAGATGACGAAAATGGTAAAAATTAAGGCCGCTAAATTAATTTCCCGAAATAACTTTTTAACTCCTCCAAAATAACTCATCAGTTCATACAGATACACCATCGCCAACAAAAGGGATAAGCAGGAAGTTATTTTGCTGGCTAAAGTATTCTTCATGTATTATTTCTGGGGAAATTTATCTTCGATGAGATTTAGTTTAATCCCATGCTCAAGATAGGCTTTACAACCGTCTAAAACTGTCGTAAAACCACCAGTATTGTCATTAACCGTTTTCAGCAGGTCTTCACCTGACTGGGCAAATCCATAGCTTTTAATAACCACCAGCGTTCCTTTCTCCATTTCTTTAAATTCGTAATCCACCTGTACTGCCGGATCGCCCCACTCTGTTTTGATCAGTTGATCAGAAACGATATTGTGAACCTTTACATTTGATTTCACGCCATACATTTCCCATTCCCACGTCACAGACTTCCCTTCTTCCAGTTTTCCGGTAGACTTTGTAAACCAGAACTGTGTGGTCTTTTCAGGATTGATAAATGCTTCAAAAACATCCGCAACCGGCTTTCTGATCAGCATTTGAGCTTCAACAAAAACATCAGTACTCATAGTGGTATTATTTTAGTTAAAAAAGTTAAGTCCAAATGCTGTAAGAACTGCCATCATAAAAGTCATGATCCCCACCTGTTTCAGGTACTGATCCAGTTCTTTTGGTTCTTTTACAGTCATGATATTTCTTCTCAACTTCATCAGCGGCAACAGCAGGATCATTACGATAAAAACGTAATAGTTCTGAGCCTGGATAAAGCCATTCACCCCTAAAAAGACAAGGATTAAGATCAACGGGAGCTGCAACAGGATCATTTCATAGATCATTGCATTTTTAAAGCCTATTCTTAAGGCTAAACTGTTTTTCCCGGAAAGTCTGTCGCTTTCAATATCCCTCATGTTATTCAGGTTTAAAACCGCCATACTCATCATCCCGATAGCTGTTCCCGGTAACAACATATCCCAGCTGAAGGTTTTTGTAAACAGAAAATAACTTCCGCATACCGAAACCAATCCGAAAAATACAAATACAAAAAGATCTCCCAATCCCATGTATCCGTAAGGTTTCTTTCCTACCGTATAACCAATTGCCGCTAAAATACAGGCAACACCCAACCCGATGAAAGTGTAAAACTCTTTCATGAAATCAGGAAAAAATGCCACATATAAAAGCCCGATGGTTGCTACAAAAGACAGTACAGAAAAAAGAATGACTGCATTTTTCATCTGCTTCGCCGAAATTCTTCCTGAGGCTACCGCTCTCGCTTCCGCCTCATTGATCCTTTTGGCATCAGTTCCTTTTACGCCGTCACCGTAGTCATTGGCATAGTTTGATAAAATCTGATACAGCAGCGTTACTAAAAGAGCCAGAGCAAAAATTCTCCAGTCCCATATTCCGCCTTCACGGTAAAGCCTCCATTTTGCAATGAAAGCCCCCATAATAATTCCGCTTAATGACAGCGGTAAAGTTCTTAGCCTTGCGGCTTTTATCCAATCCGACATAAATATTTAGATGTTAGATATTAGAAGCTAGAAATTAGATCAAAAAAAACGTATAGGTCTAGTATCTAATTTCTAACCTCTAACTTCTTATTTTAAGAGATCCACTGATTTTCTCCGAAGTCCGGTTTTCTTTTTTCAAGGAATGCATTTCTTCCTTCCTGCGCTTCTTCCGTCATGTACGCTAAACGGGTGGCTTCACCGGCAAATACCTGCTGGCCAACCATTCCGTCGTCTGTAAGGTTCATGGCGAATTTCAGCATTCTGATAGACAATGGAGATTTAGCTAAAATTTCCTGTGCCCATTCGTACGCTGTATCTTCTAATTCAGCATGTGGAATCACAGCATTCACCATTCCCATATCCATCGCTTCCTGAGCAGAATAATTTCTTCCTAAAAAGAATATTTCACGGGCTTTTTTCTGACCTACCATTTTAGCCAGGTAAGCAGATCCGTAACCACCGTCAAAACTTGTTACATCCGCATCAGTCTGTTTGAAAATAGCATGTTCTTTACTCGCTAAAGTAAGATCGCACACCACATGAAGTGAATGTCCGCCACCCACAGCCCATCCCGGAACAACCGCGATCACCACTTTTGGCATGAAACGGATCAGACGCTGAACTTCAAGAATATTCAGACGATGTCTTCCATCTTCTCCTACATATCCCTGATGTCCTCTTGCTTTCTGATCTCCTCCGCTGCAAAAAGCCCAGCCTCCGTCTTTAGGGCTTGGCCCTTCTCCGGTAAGCAAAACAACACCTATTGAGGAATCCTCAGAGGCGTCATAAAAAGCATCATACAGTTCGGAAGTCGTTTTGGGACGAAAAGCATTTCGAAGCTCTGGTCTGTTAAAAGCAATTCTTGCTACACCATTACATTTTTTATAGGTAATATCTTCGTATTCTTTGACGGTTTTCCACTCTATCATCTTGTAAAAAATTTTTCTCAAAGATACGGAATTGCAGAGAATTTTTAAGGTGAAATTTAACGATAATAACAGGAAAAAACAGAGGTCTTTTTCGGATCAGGAAAAACAAAAGCCGAAACATTTCTGTTCCGGCTTTATTTATTATTCAATTAAAGAATGACTATTTCGTCTGTGCTTTAAGCTCAGTTTCTTTAGCTTTCATTTCTTTAACTTTGTCCATGTTTTTGGTGACTACATAGATCTCTTTCAAGGCAGTAACCGCATCGATGTTCTTTGGTGCAGCTTTGTACCATCCTTCAGCATAAGGAAGTGCTTTCGCAAATCGCTCTCTTCTTGCATCGATCAGCTTGGTAGCTTCTTCCGGCTTTTCTTTTCTTGTCGCGTTGATCTGGTCTACAATTTTAGAATCGTCCCCGATTACGGTGTATACAAGGTTCTGATAAGCGTTATCAAAGTCAGGCTTGATCTCGATTGCTTTTTTGAATGACGCGATGGCATCTTCCAAAGAAGCAGGATTTTTAGACTGCATTACCCCAAGATTGTACCAGTTGGTCGCATCATTAGGATTTTTAGCCAACTGCTCTTTAAGAGTTCCGATAAACTTCTCTGTATTTCCGGACTCATAATATGCAGTACCCTGAGCATCTTTAAGCTTAGCATTGTTAGGATATTTTGCCAATCCTTTTTCAATGATCGCTAATGCTTCATTAGGTTTTTTTGCATTCAGAAGCAATGTAGTTAATGTTTCATACAGATCCGGTTCAACACTTGGAGTCTGTTCAGTTTTGAAATCTGAATAGTCACTGTTCTTCTTCATAAGGTCCCAGGTCGTTTTATCCAAAGGAACCACCTGACCGGACTTTTTCTCTTTTGCAGTATACGTAGTCTGAACACCCGTAAAACCGGAATTGATAAGTTCTGTATAGATTTTGATGGCTTCGTCGCTGTTATTAGCTAACGCATAACTCAACCCTGCATAATACATGTAAAGCTTATCATCCTGGCCATTTGTTTTTAATAAGTTATACACTTCTAAAAACTTTGGCGCAGCAACGGTGTAATTCTTTGCAGTATATGCATCCATTGCCGCTTTATTCGTTTCCTGTAACTTGGCATTCACATCACCCTTCTGACCGAAAACGAATGCAGAAGCTACGATGGCTATACCTAAAATGAGTTTCTTCATAATAACTATATTATATTAATTGTACATTTTACTCTTCAGAATCAGAATTCCCATTTTCCTCAGCCGGACTTTCGTTTTCAGCCTGAGGTGTATTTTTTTCCTGGTTATCAGCTACAATTTCTGTTCCTTCTGTAATTTCTTCAGAATCATCTTCAACATCTTTATCCATTTCTACTTTTGCAATGGCTGCAATTTCGTCATTTTTCTTAAGGTTGATCATTCTTACGCCCTGAGTATTTCTACCCATTACTCTCATTTCATCCATATTCATTCTGATGGCAACCCCCGACTTATTGATGATCATCAATCCGTCTTCGTCTGTCACATTCTGAATAGCAATCAGATGTCCTGTTTTTTCGGTAATGTTCAGGGTGATAACTCCTTTTCCTCCTCTGTTGGTTTCTCTGTAGTCTAAAACAGCTGTTCTCTTTCCGTATCCTTTTTCAGATACCACAAGTACCGTTTCATTTTCAAGATCATTCACAACAATCATACCAATTGCTTCATCATCATCTTCCATGCTGATCCCACGAACCCCGATAGATCCTCTACCTACTTCTCTTACTTTTTCTTCAGGGAAACGGATACATTTACCGTTTTTAGTAGCGATCATGATCTGAGAAGTACCGTTGGTTAAGTAAGCACCTAACAACTGGTCATTATCTCTGATCTCAATAGCATTTACACCATTCACCCTTGGTCTTGAATAAGCCTCAAGAGACGTTTTCTTAATAGTACCGTTTTTGGTTACCATTACCACGCTCATTTGATTTACATATTCAGCATCCTTCAGGTTATTGGTTCTGATATACGCCTTGATTTTGTCATCCTGTTCGATGTTGATCAGGTTTTGTACCGCTCTTCCTTTTGAAGTTTTAGATCCTTCAGGAATTTCAAATACTCTTAACCAGTAACATCTTCCTTTTTCTGTGAAGAACAACATATACTGGTGATTGGTCGCAGAAACGATATACTCAAGGAAATCTTCATCCCTTGTAGTTGCCGCTCTGTTTCCTACCCCACCTCTGCTCTGAATTTTATATTCAGAAAGAGACGTTCTCTTAACATATCCTGCGTGTGAAATCGTAAGAACTACTGCTTCGTTCGGGATGATATCTTCGATAGACATTTCACCTCCTGAGAAGTCGATGGCAGTTCTTCTTTCGTCACCATATCTTTCTTTGATTTCAGCCAATTCTTCCTTGATGATCTCGAATCTTCTCGGCTCATTCGCTAAGATATCTTCCAAGTTCATGATTTCTTTCATGATGGCATCATACTCGTCACGGATCTTATCAAGCTCCATTCCTGTAAGACGGGCCAATCTCAGATCAAGAATAGCCTGAGCCTGGATGTCAGAAAGATCAAATGCTTCGATCAAACCTTCTTTTGCCCCCTGAGGGTTAGCACTGTGACGGATGATAGCGATAGCTCTGTCTAATGAATCCTGAGCACCAATCACCTTCATGAAACCTTCTAAGATATGCGCTCTTTCTCTCGCTTTCTTAAGCTCAAAATGAGTTCTTCTTACGATTACCTCATGCCTGTGCTCTACAAAGTGATGAATGATATCTTTTAAATTCAGCTGTTCCGGTCTTCCTTTAACCAATGCAATATTATTCACACTGAAAGAAGTCTGAAGCGCTGTATACTTATATAAAAGGTTTAAGACAACATTAGGAATCGCATCATTTTTCAGTTCATAAACGACACGCAGACCATTTCTGTCCGATTCGTCTCTGATCTCATGAATTCCTACAATTTTATCATCTTTAACCAATTCAGCCGTTCTGGCGATCATGTCCGCCTTATTGACCTGGTAAGGAACTTCTGTAACGATAATCGCATTTCTGTTTCCGATTTCCTCGAAATTCACTTTTGCTCTCAGCACTACTCTTCCTCTTCCTGTATGGAAAGCGTCTCTTACCCCATCGTAACCGTAGATAATACCTCCTGTAGGGAAATCTGGTGCTGTAATGTGGTGCATTAATTCATCGATCGTAATATCTTTATTATCGATATACGCAGTGATGGCATCTACAGATTCTGATAAGTTGTGTGGCGCCATATTGGTTGCCATACCTACAGCGATACCTGATGTTCCATTCACTAATAGTGTTGGAATTTTTGTAGGCATAACGGTAGGTTCCGTCAAACTATCATCAAAGTTATTCTGAAAATCAACGGTTTCTTTATCTAAATCAGAAAGAATATCATCCGATATTTTTTTCAATCTCGCTTCCGTATAACGCATTGCTGCAGGCGGGTCACCGTCCATTGAACCGAAGTTACCCTGTCCGTCCACCTGAGGATAACGCAAGCTCCAAGGCTGCGCCATTCTTACCATCGCATCGTAAACAGAAGAGTCACCATGCGGGTGGTACTTACCTAAAACATCCCCAACAATTCTGGCAGATTTTAAATATTTTCTATTAGAAAAAACCCCTAATCCATACATACCATACAGTACTCTTCTATGAACGGGTTTAAGGCCGTCTCTTACGTCCGGCAACGCTCTTGAAACGATAACCGACATCGAATAATCGATATAAGACGATTTCATTTCATCAACAATGTTGATAGGAATCAGTCTTTCTCCTTCTTTTTGCATAAACAAATTTTATTATAATGACAGTCAGACCTTTAGCTGTGCGTCTGAAAATTATTTATTTCCAATTTTTATTAACGGGCTAATTTACGAAATTTTTACCGATTTTTGTGCTAGAATTTATCCACAAAATCTTAAAAATTCATAAAATATGAGCTTATTGAGTATAACTTTCCACTGCACGAAAAACAATATAGAAGAATGGGAAAATTATATTGACGAAACATTGGTCCAGATGGCGGAAAACCTGATGGACGTCAACAAATATATTCTTTCTGAAGTACACACGGATTATATAGACGAAGGTAAGAATTATAATCTTCTTTTGATTTTTGACAATGAAGACCTCAGAGAAGACTTCATTAAAAGTGAAATGCTGAACATTGCAGAAAGGGTCGAGAAAAAATTCGGAACCGAAGTAATGATCTTCAATACATTCCTGAATCCTAAAAAATCCAGATTTTAAATATAAATCAAAAGCCCTGAAAAAATCAGGGCTTTTTTATTTTTCTCAATCTCTGTGATGTTTCTTTCCTTTGTGTCTGTGGCCGCGGCCTCTGTCGTCATTGTCGTAGTAATACACTCTTTTTTTCACGTGTCCCGGAGCATAATACCTTGCGCTTCCCCCATACATCTTCTTGGCTTGTCCCGGTGGAACCCTTCTCACGTGGTGATCATGCACTACACATGATGACAACATGAACAGGACCGTTACAACTCCCGTAATTTTAATTAAACTTTTCATTTTCTACTTTTTCAAATTTCAATAGGGACATAACAAGGTTGATGCCAAAATGAATTGGAGTGTTTCAGAGTGAGGGTATTTACAATTTAAAAATTGAAAGATTTAATTATTTAAAGATTAAAAATTGCTCATTGTTCATTACCCATGATTTATTGTATTAATTCGCTTCTCTTTTCCATCAGGATAACATCTTTCCACTGTCCGTTCAGCTTTCCGATTTTCTTGCGGACACCTACCGTTCTGAAGCCGTTTTTCTGGTGGAATCTTATGGATGCTTCATTTTCAGGAAAGATACTGGCCTGTAATGTCCAGAATCCGTGGCTTTCGCTGTCGAGAATCATCTTTTTCAACAGAACCGACCCTAAACCTTTCCCCTGGTAAGAATTCTCAAAATAAATGCTTACTTCAGCTACTCCTTTATAACATTCTCTTTTGCTTACCGGCTTCAAAGCACACCACCCTACTATTTCATTGGTTTCATTTTCCAGAACCCAACGGCAGTCGTTGAAATATTCCATATTCCAGGCTTCGGCCGTAGGAACTTCGGTTTCAAAAGTAGATATACCGCCTTCCAGTCCCTGTCTGAATATTTCCAGTACTCTTTTTTCATCGCTGGGAAGCATTTCACGTAATTCGTAGTTCATACTATTTAATGGTATTTTCTTTTATTTCTTCTTTTTATTCTTGAATAATGCGTTTGCTTCTGTGTTTCGTCCTGAGAAATCACGCTGATATTTCCGTCTACTTCGAGAATAGAGAGTTTCACATCATTTATTTTTTCTACGCCATGTTCCCTTATCGCTTCTTCCAGCTCATCACGGGTGATCTTTACCCTGTTCAAAGCAGGCTGATCTATCACTCCATCTCTGATCAGGACTACTGGATCTTCTTCCATAAAGGTTTCGAATTTCCGGTTGGCAAACATGAGCCTTTTTAAAATAAAGTTGGCTGCGAAAAGAACAAGCGCCGCAATAAGACCGCCCTGCAGCGAGGTATCCGGTCCTACCATTGCATTCTGAACGGCATTGGAAATAAGCAGCAGTAATACCACATCCCCTGCATTGAGCTGGGAAAGCTGGTTTTTACCAAAAAGACGGATTGCGATTACCATAAAAAGGTAAACGCACAGAGAACGTACGACAACATCAAGAATAGGATTCACAAATCATGTTTTATACTCAAATGTATACATTTTTTGTGATTGGCTGCTCAATTTATTTTTAACGTATTTAGGGATTTAGATTTCAGATTTCAGACATCAGATGTCAGATATGAAATCGGAGGTTTTGTGATGTTAACCAGGAATTAACCTTTTACGTCTATATAATTCAGTCCCAAAATCGTTTACCGCTTGTCCTGAAATTTAAAATTCATAACTCATAATTCATAATTTATAACTCATACCTTTCACTACCTCAATCTTAATTTAATTCCAGGTCCGGATTTTTTTAATTAAGGAAGTCAGTAAATCGGCATACGGTTTGAGCCTTTAATAAAAAAAATCACACTCATTATGATCAAGCAATTATTTCTATGCTTAAGTGGCATTCTGTTTCTGGCAAGCTGCAAAAACAATGAAACCCGCCCGTCTGCATCTGCTGATACGGAAATTACCAAAAAAGTCAATCAGCTGTATACGGAATACGACGGTTCAAAAAAATCAATTTACAATCAATCTTTTTCTGACAGTCTGTTTTCTCCGGAACTGAAAAAGACGCTGGAAAACGCTATCCACGCATCGGAAGCTGATATTGAAAGAGTGAAAAAAAGTGATCACCCGGATGAAAAACCGTTATTGTTCGAGGGCGCTGTTTTCTCCAGTCTCTATGAAGGATATACCGGATATAAAATAAAGTCGGTTACAATAGATCCTTCCGGAACCTCAGCAGATGCAGCTGTTGAACTTGAGTACACCCTTTCTCCACCGAAAATTAAGTGGACAGATCATGTACAACTGATTAATTCCGGGCAGGGATGGAAAATTGATAACATCCGTTTTGACACTATCGGTAATGCGAAAGATTTGAAAACAAGTCTGAAAGAATTCACTCAAAATGCCACTCAGTAAAACCTCATCATAAAAAAAGCTGCTCTCAGAGCAGCTTTACATTTTTTAAGGACATTGGGCGATTGGAACCTCGCTGCACACTACTTTATTCATCCATTCGCAGAATACGCAGTATTTCTTTGGTTCTCCGCCATACACAGATTTCAGATCGGTTTTCGTCAGTTTCTTTAAATTTTTCATATCGTTTTAATTTTATGTTTGACAAATTTATAACGAATTCCGTATCAAATTATTACAATTTAATCTTTAAAGCTTTCATTATTTATAGATTATCATAGAAAAAATAAATCTATTAACAGAGAAATACGGTTTAATATTTAATGCGTATCTTTCACTAAGCCAGTCGGTTACAATAGATCCTTCCGGAACCTCAGCAGATGCAGCTGTTGAACTTGAGTACACCCTTTCTCCACCGAAAATTAAGTGGACAGATCATGTACAACTGATTAATTCCGGGCAGGGATGGAAAATTGATAACATCCGTTTTGACACTATCGGTAATGCGAAAGATTTGAAAACAAGTCTGAAAGAATTCACTCAAAATGCCACTCAGTAAAACCTCATCATAAAAAAAGCTGCTCTCAGAGCAGCTTTACATTTTTTAAGGACATTGGGCGATTGGAACCTCGCTGCACACTACTTTATTCATCCATTCGCAGAATACGCAGTATTTCTTTGGTTCTCCGCCATACACAGATTTCAGATCGGTTTTCGTCAGTTTCTTTAAATTTTTCATATCGTTTTAATTTTATGTTTGACAAATTTATAACGAATTCCGTATCAAATTATTACAATTTAATCTTTAAAGCTTTCATTATTTATAGATTATCATAGAAAAAATAAATCTATTAACAGAGAAATACGGTTTAATATTTAATGCGTATCTTTCACTAAGCCAAAAACATACACCAAAACAATTAAAAATATGGAAATTATAACAGCAAAAGGAGCTCATGCAGGCCAACTGGACCCCATAAAAAAGACCCTGATCTCTAACGGTCTTCTTTCCGGGCAGGATGATATGGGTAGTTACAACAAGGGAATATGTCACGATGTGGTCGCTTATGCTTTATACATGAGAGGTGCCGCGATATCTCCATCTGAACTTGTACAGTATCATGCTCAGGGATGGCTTAATAAGTTCGATTATTCCGGAGGAGAGAAATGGGATGGATATTCGGTTATTCCCAAGGGAAAGGCCATTGGTTTTTACAGAGTAAGAGATAAGACCTGGTTTCACTCAGCGGTTACTACCGGAAGCGGTACGGAGATCAGATCTGTGAACGGGTTCTCGTTAGGAACAGCGTGGTCGGTACCTGTTGATATGAAATGGGTCCTTGGCAAACGAAATTCTGACGGAACTTTTAATTACGACGGAACCAAAATAGAGGTTTACATCTCTCCTTTGTAGGCTCCCGGACTCCCACAAGATTTTCATTATTCAAAAAAAGTATAATGTTAAAACCTTTGAACATAAAAGAGCGAAAACCTGTATGGATCGCTCTTTCTGATTTTTATCTGGATACGGAACTTCAGGATTCCGATTTCCGATATATTGCAAAAACAATTCTGGAAAGTCCGTATACTTTTGAAGAAGTGAAAACCATTAATACCTATGAAATCTTCCCGGTTCTTCAGGCCAATCTGCTTCAGCCTGCAGGTGAATGGGCCGGCTTTAATGAAAAATGGCTGGTCGAGGCTATTACAACTCACCTTGAAACTCAAAACAGATTTAAAAATTTGATGATCAGGATCGGTTATAAAAAATATGGATGGATGCAGGAGGATTATTGGGTAAGGCTTGAAACTATTTATAATGAAATGAGTGGGAAATAAAAAACCAGCCATACATTTAAGTTCTGGCTGGATTTTTAAATTATTTTATCGGTTTTGAAAAATTAAGATCCCTTTTTTTTCTCGGAACACTAGATTTTTCAACCCAGTTTCCGTTCCATTTTTTCAGATCTGCGGGATCCAATTTCACGACTCTCTTTACCGGGATACATGAAAGTTCCCATAGGCTTCTGCTCCGGTTGTAGAATAAATAATTAACTCCGTCTGTTTCTCCATCTTTGGTCCCTCCATAATCTGAGTACTTGATTTCTCCATAAATTTTACCCTTATATTTTTCCAAAAACTGCTCGTATACCTTTTTATAACTATCAGGGCTGGGAAAATGCCATGCGGTAAAACTTTTGCTGTCCGCCGTTTCTTTCGTTATAATAATAGAGCATCCGTTCATTTCTCCTGTAAGCACATACTCAGGATCTGTAGATAAAGGACTAACCTGCATATCAACGTTTCCTATTGAGCCCCTAAAATCATCAGACCTTGGGGGTGTTTTGTAAGGAAAAAAATAGACTTTTCCTAAAATAAATGATTTTTCCGGCGTAAAATCCTTCTTAAATGGTTTAACCGGCAGTATCGCATCAAAAGGAAGATCTCTGAACCATAAAATTTGGGTATTATCACTGTTGGATACAATTCCTGTAACTACACTTGCCAGTGCTTTTTCTGATGCTGTTTTAAAATTCAGCGAGATTGGATGAGGATTCTCCCAGATTACATCTTTTGATTCATTGGCCAGTCCACCGGAACTGACTAATACATTTTTCTCATGTTCGTTCATAATGGTTATTTGTTTTTAGGTGGTTATTAATTATATCCCAGTTTGTTGAAATAAAATATATTTCTAAGATAAAGAAAATTTTAAGAATGAAATCATCGACACTAATCAGCTTACATCTTCCCTGTTATAAACAAAAAAGCCACAATTTGTATTGTGGCTTTCTAAAATAGTATGTATGCTATTATTTATTCTAATTCTCTTTTCAAAAACTTTCCGGTTAAACTCTTCTTAGACTTCACAATCTCTTCAGGAGTTCCCTGAGCTACGATCTGTCCTCCGTGCTTTCCGCCTTCCGGTCCTACATCAATAATATGGTCAGCTAATTTGATCACATCCATATTATGTTCAATGATAATGAATGAGTTTCCTAATTCTACCAGCTGATTAATAGCTTCCATCAGGATCTTTACATCTTCAAAGTGAAGTCCGGTAGTAGGTTCATCTAAGATATAAAGCGTATTTCCGGTCTGTCTTTTTGATAGTTCCGTGGCAAGCTTGATACGCTGTGCTTCACCTCCTGATAGGGTTGTCGACTGCTGTCCAAGGGTAATATACCCCAATCCCACGTCCTGAAGGGTTTTCACCTTAGCAAAAATCTTAGGAATCGGCTGAAAGAAGTCTACGGCTTCATCGATGGTCATATCCAGTACATCGGAGATCGATTTTCCCTTATAACGCACCTCCAGCGTTTCTCTGTTGAAACGTTTTCCGTTACAGGTTTCGCAGTGAACATAAACGTCCGGAAGGAAATTCATTTCAATCACTTTCAATCCTCCGCCCTGACAGGTTTCACATCTTCCGCCTTTTACGTTGAATGAGAATCTTCCCGGTTTATACCCACGGATCTTACTCTCCGGAAGTTCAGCAAAAAGATTTCTGATATCTGTAAACATTCCGGTATAGGTCGCAGGATTTGAACGCGGTGTTCTTCCGATCGGCGTCTGGTCTACATCTACAATTTTATCAATATTATCCAGTCCTTCTATCTTCTTATATGGAAGAGGTTCCTGAACTGCTCTGTAGAAATGTTTATTAAGAATCGGGTACAAAGTTCCGTTAATCAGAGAAGATTTCCCGCTTCCTGAAATTCCCGTTACCACCACCAGTTTTCCTAATGGAATATCAAGCGTGACATTTTTAAGGTTATTTCCTGTGGCTCCCTTTAACAGAATGTTTTTTCCGTTTCCGGCTCTTCTTTCTGCCGGAACTTCAATCTTTCTTTTTCCGTTGATGTATTGTGCCGTAATGGTATCTGCCTTCAACAGATCTTTTGGTTTTCCCTGCCACAATATTTCTCCTCCGAATTTTCCGGCTCTCGGACCGATATCCAAAACCTCATCGGCTTCCAGGATCATATCTTTGTCGTGCTCTACAACAATCACAGAGTTTCCGATGTCTCTAAGATTCTTTAATGAGCTGATCAGTCTTTCATTATCTCTCTGGTGAAGTCCGATACTCGGTTCATCCAGAATATACAGAACATTCACAAGCTGTGAACCGATCTGCGTTGCAAGACGGATCCTTTGAGATTCCCCTCCGGAAAGTGTTTTCGAGCTTCTGCTTAAACTCAGATAATCCAGACCTACATCCAGAAGGAACTGAAGTCTTGTTTCAATTTCTTTTAAGATCTCGAAGGCGATGATTTTATTTTTCTCTGAGAATTTATCTTTAACATCCGATAACCATTCTTTTAAATCGGATAAGCTTAAGGCATTCACCTCAGCGATATTCATTCCGTCTATCTTGAAACTTAAACTTGCCGGCTGAAGACGGGTTCCGCCACATGACGGGCAGATTTCTTCAGTGGTGAAGTGTCTTTCCAGCAGTACCGCTTCGTAAGATTCTCTTTCGTCGATGATCTCTTCCATAAAAGTGATCAGACCATCGAAACTTATTTTTATTTTTTTGGTAATCCCTGCGTATTTCAGGTCTTTGTTAAATTCTTTGTGACATCCGTTATAAATGTAATCCAAAGCTTCTTCAGGAATATCCTGCATGGGTGTTGCCATTCCCAATCCGAAGATCTCAAGAATGTTTTTAATCTGAGACAGTATCCATTTGTTGGATTTAATATCTTCCAGCGGCAATAATCCTCCCTGATTAATGGAAAGCTTAGGATTCTCAATAAAATAATCTGTATTGATCTTTTTTATGGTTCCTAATCCTTTACAATCAGGACAGCTCCCTTTCGGAGAGTTGAAAGAGAATGTATTCGGTTCCGGAAGCGCCAGTGAATGACCGGTTTCGGCATCCATCAGGTTTTTCGAGAAGTATTCGATGTCTGTGCTTCCCAGTTTCTGAATTCCGATGATCCCCTCGCCCATTTCCATAGCGGTGCGCAGGGATTTCTCCATTCTGGTTTCAGAGGCATTTTCCCCGATGATCCAACGGTCAATGACAATGTCGATATCGTGGGTTTTATAACGGTCAAGTTTCAGATCGTATTCAATGTCCTGAAGTTCACCGTCGATTCTTGCCTGGCCGTAGCCTTTCTTCGCCATCTGCACGAAAAGCTCATGGTAATGTCCTTTTCTGGAACGTACCACAGGAGCCATCAACATTATTTTTTCGCCTTTATAATTTTCTTTAATGGTATCCAGGATCTGATCTTCCGTATAGCTTACCAGTCTTTTCCCTGTAGACAGAGAGTAGGCATCGGAAACCCTTGCATATAAAAGACGCAGGTAATCGTAAAGCTCAGTAACGGTTCCTACCGTAGAACGTGGATTTTTGTTCGTCGTTTTCTGCTCAATGGCAATCACCGGAGAAAGTCCTTCGATCTTGTCTACGTCAGGACGCTCCAGACCGCCTAAAAACTGACGGGCATACGCTGAGAATGTTTCGATATAACGGCGCTGTCCTTCGGCAAAGATCGTATCAAAAGCCAAAGAAGATTTTCCGCTTCCGGAAAGCCCGGTAATGACTACCAGCTCGTTTCGCGGGATCTTAACATTAATATTTTTAAGGTTGTGTTCACGTGCTCCGTAAACTTCTATATATTCTGTCGATTTGCTCATAATTTGAAGTGACTCTGCCTGAAAATCACGATGTGCAAAATTACGGAATTTTATGGAATTGTATGAACCGGAAAGTTTTTATTAGAGTTTAATTTTAGTTAAATTTCTAAGTTGGAATGTCTATCTCACTGAATGACGTCTGTAAGGGATATGTAGAGCTGATTATTGTAATTGTTTTATTTCTTCCTCCAGTTTCCGCTTTATTTGAAGATAAAGTTTTAATTCAATTTCTCCTTTATTTTTACGCTCTTTAAGTGCCCGTAATTCCTGATTAATCTCTACATTTCTTTTTGCTTTTTCCGAAGGTTCTGCTATTGGATAAAGTAGATCTAATTCATCCTCAATATTTCCGGTCTTACCTAATACTTCCTCCAGGCTTTTCCCGAGATAAACAGCACTTTCATCAGATAAATCTCCACTGCTTACCGCAACGAGCCGGAGATTTTCCCAATCTCTAAAATCATAAGCGTAAAATTTACCACCGCCATTGAATGCAATAGGTAAAAAGCAAGGGGCCCATTGTACAAAGCCATAAGCCAGATAATAGTATCGGATTTCCTGCAGTGAGAAAAAGCCAAATTCCCGCTGGCCATTGATAATACCGCCACCGTTTGAGTATTGTAACAGCTGCAGAAATTCTGCGGGCCAATGCAAGACAGGTGGAATCGTTTCATCATTAGCCATTGAAAATTCCGGACAGAGCTTCATTTCTTCTTCCGTTAAAGGTCCAATAAAGTAATTCTCTTCCGGAAGGGCTGACAACCCTGCTTGTTTATCAAAAAAAGTAAACTGATGGTACCACATTTTTCTTAGATTACCTATAATAGCCTGTAAATTTCATTATTATTTTTGATATTCTTCAAGCTCTCTTCAATAATTAACCAAAAGTTTGTTGTCCACTAGCGGGTTAAGAAATAGGTTTGCGTATAAGTTGTATTTCCTTCTGTAGCGGTATTCCTGAATGTAAATTTGTTTTGGGTCAGTTCCAGAATTTTCTGTTCCTTTTGCCATAAAATCATGGTGTTGTTGGCTTTCACTTCATAAGAATATTCTTCTTCTCCCTCAGCATTTGTCTTAACCTTTCCGTTGGAAAAAAAATCAAAATAAACATTTTTCGGATCATTGTTGATGATTTCAGGAGGTTGGTTGCCTACTCTTGTCTCTTCTATAAACTCCACTAGATTCCAGCGACCCAGAATTTTTTGCTGCATCACGGTGATGGCATCATTTTCCTCATCCTCGGGACTGCTTTTCTGGCATCCCACCGTACCTATTAAAACTGCTATTAACAATATCAGTATGGGTAAAAATTTATGCGTTTTCATAAGTGTTTATTTTATGTATTCATATTATCGGGCCAGGTTATAGGTTTGCTTCCTAGTATAGTTGGCATTTACTTTTACATATTCAAAAACCAGTTTCTCCCGGGTAAGTTCTTTTATAGGACAGGCATCGTTATTAATTTTAAGGGTGGTCTCGTTTTCAATGCTGTAAGGTTCAATCTGCTCCTCATTTCCGTCTAAAGCATAGTATATATTTCCGTCATTACGAAAATCAAAATAGGCGCCCTCTGTTCCATATTCCGTGGTGACTTCAACAGGTTTTGAAGGTCTGATGGTTTCAGTGACTACCGAAATAAATTTCCATTTCCCCAGTATTCTTTCCTTCGCAGGCATTTCTGAATCATCATCTTTTGTGCAGCTTGTTACAATAACAACCGAAAGTATTGTAAGGAGAATTACTATTATTTTTTTCATATCGTTAAAATTTAGAATGGGTATTGCTCCGGAGTATAAAGAAAACATGAGCACTACAAAGATGCAGTCCAAAGTGCAAATTTTCCAACACAACGACATCTACAAAACATCTACAATGTCCGAAAAACGGTTTATAAAGCATATACATCACTATTCACCCTTATGAATCAGGTATTTCAAACCGGAAAACCTGCCACTAATTTGATGAACAAATTGTATTTTTGTTATATTCAGGATTATAAAATTCATCGATAACCTGAGATTTTGTTAAAGAAATTAATAAAGAAAATGAAGCCCTATCGTTTACCTATCAAAACCTTCCTCTTCGAACTTCATGCTCTCTGACACCATTACACCAAATAACATATGATGAAGTATACTATAAAGCTCATAATTATTTTGTTCCTGCTTTTCACGGGGACTGGTAAGGTCTGTTCACAGTCCATTATCGTTGATTCTTTGAAAAGTCTGCTTCGTAGCCCAGGGCTGAAACCTCAACAAAGAGCAATGACTCTCTCACATCTTGGCAGAAACCTCTACGAAACAGATATGCCCGCAGCTTTGAATGCGGCCAACGAGGCACTGAAACTAAGCCATCAGTTTTCTGACGGTCAGTACAGTGCTTTTGCTTTAGCTACCTTAACGTATCTGAATGTGCAGCGGGACAGTCTGGTGCTGGCTCAAAAAAATATTGACAATGCTTTAATTTATACCGAAAAATCTACCAACAAAGTGGTGAACGGCTACGTGTGGCTGAGAAAAGGATGGCTTGAATACACTGTAAATAATACGGCTAAAGCAACAGCCAGCTTGTTTAAAGCGTTGCAGCTGCTGGAGGGTCAGAAAGCGTATGCTTACGAAAGTCTCGTGTATCATTATTTAGCGAGTATTTATGCCGATTTAAAAGACCCTGAAAACTTAAAAAAATATACCCGCCTGAGTCTGAACCGGGCTAAGCAATCAAGGGAGCCGGATATTATCTGCAATGCTTACCTTGCTACCGGCTCATCATTTTTACAGAGCTTCAGAAAAGATCCGTCGCAAAAAAAGCTGCTGGACTCTGCTCTTTATTACAATCAGCAGGTGCTTCAGCTTTCGCAATCACAGCCAAAACGGATAGTCAACCATATCAATATAGCGGCAGCGGCTTTAAACATAGCCAATATTTACTGGGAGTTCTTTCCAAAAGAGTATAAAGACAGAGCCAAGAGTTACATTAATCAGGCTTTGACCATTGCCCGGAAATTCAGGCATGAAGAAGTGATCGCCAACTGTTATGGAATATTAAGCGAATATGCTATAGTGGACGGTAATTATGCAGAAGCAGAAAGACTCTTCCTGTCGGGCTTTGCTGAAGTAGAAAGCAGTGCGGGAGGCAGTATCGCAGTGAAAGCTTCCATGATGAAAGGACTGGCGACCGTAGCAGAGAAAAGCGGTAATACAATAAAAGCATTGGAATATTATAAACAGTATATGCAATATGAACATGAAGCCTATAATGCTGCCAAACTGTCTATAGCCCAAAAGCTTGAAGTGCAGTATGAAGCAGAAAAGAAGGAAAAAGAACTTGAAACCTTACAGGAACGGGCCACTTTTAACAGAAAACTTAATTTTATTTCTATCGGGCTGATCATAGCAGGTCTGCTGGCACTTATATTTCTTTTCCGTTCCTATCATTTCCGGCTAAAATCCTCTATGCAACAAGAGAAACTGCGAACAGAAGAAGCTGCCCGTCTAAAGGCTGAACAGGAATTGCTGGAAGAAAGACAGGATAAATTACAAAAAGAACTGCTGGCCGGCAACTTACAGGTAGAGCAAAAAAATGAACTCTTACAAACGATGCGGGATAAACTGGCAGATCCTGAAAACGGAATGTTCAAAAACCAGATGGAACGCATATTAAAAGAAGACCAACGGATGGATGAAGATTTTGAGCATGCAAAAACCAGCCTGACAAATATACACCCGGAATTTTTTAACAGGCTGCAGCAACAGGCAAATAATAAACTGACCCGGCTTGACTTGAAGCATTGCACCTATATATTAATGGGATTTTCCAATAAAGAAATCGCTTCCCGTTTGGGTGTGGACCCTAAAAGCATTATCATGGCAAGATACAGGATAAAACAAAAACTCAATTTAGAAAAAGAAGACAGCCTCGATCTTTTGATACAGCAACTGAGTTGAATACATTTTACAAACAAAAAAGACTGACACCATGTATCAGTCTTTTTTTATCAATTATGTCCTACGCCTTATTTTACAAATGAATTGTATGAATTCAATACAGATTCATAAGAAGAATCAATCTGCTGGATATCGCTGTCGGAAATCTTCCCTGTTCCTTTAGCATCACGGATCAACTTTCTGTAGGTATCCAAAAAGCCTGAAGCCGTTTTATTGAAACTTTCAAACTGTGATTTTTTGTAAGAATACTGTGCATCTTTGACATTGAAGTCTAATTTGGAATTCGCTTCTACTGTCTTGGCAAGCTCATCATACTTTTTCTGAGCCTCCGCTTCGTTGAATTTTCCGGTATACTGTTTGTCCAGAAGATCAATATTGGAATCCAGAGAATTCATTACACTCTTTGAAGAAATGATGTACTCTTTCATTGGATGATCTTTCAGAACCACTTCTTCTGCAGCATCTGTACCTGGTTTAATCTTGGCAACCACATTTTCTCCTGAAATAAATAGAGCCTGCGCCTCGGTTTCAATATCCTTTGTTATGGCATCTGCTTTTGCCCCCTTATCATCTTTATAGTCTTCAGAAGTCATATAAGATTTAAGCTCTTCAAACTTTTTCTCTATATTTTCCTTTTTAGCTTTATAGGCATTAAAGTCTGCTTCTATGGCTGCCTTGTCTTTTCCAAATCCTGATGGTACTTCTTTGATTTTTCCGAATGAATAATCCATCGAGCTGATCACAATAGGCATGATCATTACGTTCTCCCCTTTTGCTTTTGCAGCGGCGGCATCAGCATATTTAAGGATACTTTCGATATGTCTCGATGTGCTTTTATATGAATCTAAAAAGTTGTTGTTAAAATCAATGATGGCATTGGCGTCATCCGCCCCTCCAAGATTCAAAACAGATTTACCCAGTTTACTGACGTCTTTTTTACAGCTGATGACACTCACCGATGTAAAGGTCAGGGCCATCGCAAGTATGATAATCTTTTTCATATGTTATAATTTTAATTTTGGTTATATTTCGTCAAGATCGATGTCTTCATTGTTGATTTTTACTACATACTCGATTCCGTCAATTGCTTTTGAAATAATCTGGTTTCTCAGGATATTAGCCATATTTTCCCAGTAGGCTCTTCCGTAAAAAGAATAGTTCTGCGGAATAATTTCCACCTCAACGGTTCTTACAAAACCTTCCTTAGGGCGATTGCTGATCATGGTTCCTCTTCTTACCCTCACTTCCTTCACCTCATCTTTAAGGATCATTCTGCAGTAGTTTTTAACGTCTTCCAGAGAAATGATTTTATCCCTTGTCGTTAACGCATATTTGTAAGCCTGAATACTGTCTGTTCCTTTTTGCTCTTCTGCACCTCCAATCGTCTCAGTAAGAAGTACCACCGTCTGTGATTTCAACTGATTGGAAAGCTCAGTTCCCGGACGCATATGATTGGCCAGAGTACAATGTGTCACCCAGAAAGAAGCATACGTATGGTCTGTTTTTTCTACAGGCTCCATGATGACGTAATTCAGTTCCTGTCTGATATTCCTTTTGGCGTTGTTCACCTTTTGCACCATCGTCTTCATTTTGTCCGACATTTCGCTGAGGACTCCTTTAACATTATCCCTGTTTAAAAGTGAAAATGCAGCGATCTCATCTCTGGTAAGTTCCAGCACATTCGCGATCATGTCTACCGCATTTCTGTTGGTAAAACGCTCCATTCCTCCCTTTCTTACCGTGTACAGACCTTTTTTAAGATCATCCGCAGGGGTAAAAGGAATTTCGGTGTATTTTCTTCCATCGCCATCCTGAACCTCATCTACATAAAGGAAATGCTCACCTTCGTCTGTAACCAGAGGAATATTGTTCCCCATAATGTCCAGACTGTATTCTGTTTTTTTCCAGCCTCTGTTGTAAACCGGGAAAGCATTCATCACAAATGAGAAATTATCCAGGATCTCAGCAGAAAACTGCGGTGGGAATTCGAAAGTAAGCCACAAATAACGCTTGTCTCCAATCTGTTTTTTGATTTCCTCTTTTCCATCCAGAAAATCCAGATTCTGTGGAAGTTTTCCAGGTTCTGAGAAAAGACTGCTTGAAAGTCCTGTGATTTCTATGAATTTATGTCGGTAAATACTTTTAATATCTTCAATGGCCTTGTTTCGGATAGACTGCTCTTTGAACATCTGCTCATATCCTTCAGGCTGATTATTGCTCAGATAGCTAAGCCCTTCCCTCACAAATAAGGGGTTTCCATTGCTCGTCACCGTAATATAAGGAAGAAGTTTGTACACAAAATCCATATGCTCAAAAGCCGGGTTTGAGCAAAATACGCTTACATATTTAGGAAAATTCTCGCTCGCATATCTGCTTACATCCACTCCGATGGTAATCTTTCTGTAATCTTCAGGTTTCCCCTGAAATCTGGCTACCGGAATTTTATTAAGCCTGTCGTCTACGCTATAGCAGGTATTTCCTACAAACATGACAGCTGTCTGTACTTTATTGATCCGTACATTTCCTACAGGTGTAAAAGGAATATTCAGCTGTTTGTCTGATTCTGATTTCACCGTAGAGGTCATCTGTTTACGGAAAAAGAATTCCGTGTGTTCCAGTAATACTTCCGAAGAATCATAAGGCAGCGTAAAAGCCACCGCATGAGCCGGAATCGGATGGGTATAAATGGATGGTGTCAGAAGTTTGGCCAGTTTCTCCAGGATACGGGCGTTTACGGTCTGAATCTCGTTATTGGCTTTAAAGACTTCCGTACTGAATGCGTCTATCAGTAGTTTTACAAAAGGGTCCAGAGATTGCGGGCTTTTCAGTCCCCACACTTTGGTGGCGTTCTGAAGCATTCTTGCCTTTACAGATTCTTTGGAGTATATATTTTGATCTAAGTTCATAAATTTTTCTTGCAGTTAAAAACATTTAGTCAATAGACATCGGACTTAAAAATAATTCTGTAGAAAAGCTGAAACGCTCTCCCGTTGCCTCCATTTTTGCATTGATGGCAATTCTTACTTTCTTTTTGATTTCTGTGTGTTCTTTGGTATCGTAGCTGTGTTCTACAAATTGAATGTGGGCATCAACCTGCGCCTGTACGATCCGGGGTTCATACTCCTGAATCTGCCTTCTCAGGCTTTTAATGAAAACGCTTTCCCATACGGCACTGGTAACCCCATTGTCGAATTCCAGGTTCCAGACGTCGTTTCCATAGTTGTCATCATATCTATTCTCGCCTTTTTTGGTGGTGATCAGCAGCATGATATTATGCGCAATGCTTTCGCCCATGTCGCAGATATCAATGCTTCCGCCTTCAGTCATGAGTGTTGAAGGTACAAAAGGCATTCTGTAATTTGGTGTATCCATAGTCAGCTTCTTATTTTTTACTTCATGGTCTAGTTGACTTAAAAAGAGCTACCAAAATACACATTTTCATGAAATAAATAGGAAAATACCTCAAAAAATATCAGATACAATAAAGGCTTCCGGGATTTTACGGAAGCCTTAAATAGGGTTAATACGGTAAAAAAATTATGATTGATCTGCCGTCTTTTTTCTGTTAATGAAATAATAGACCGGAAGTCCCAGCAGGACCATTACAAATCCAGGCCAGGTGTATTGCTGTTTGTAGATCAGAAGTAGTACACAAAAGCCTGTTCCTATCAGAAGATAGATAATAGGCGTTACCGGGTACAGCCATGTTTTATAAGGTCTTTCAAGGTCCGGTTTTTTAAATCTTAAATAAATAACCCCGAAAACGGTAATCATGTAGAATAAAACTATCACAAAAGAGATCATGTCCAAAAGATTTCCGTACTGTCCGCTCAGGCATAATATGGAAGCCCATATTCCCTGCATCCATAAAGCATTTTCAGGAACTTCATTTTTATTATTTTTTTCTGCGGAATTAAAGAACATTCTGTCTTTGGCCATGGTTTGAAATACTCTTGCACCCGCCAGAATCAGTCCGTTGTTACATCCGAATGTAGATACCATCACAAGAACGGCGATAATTATGGTCCCCGCACTTCCGAAAATATTCTGAGATGCGGCTACCGCTACCCTGTCGTTCGTAGCAAAGGCAATACCGTCTCTATCCAAAGCGTTTAAGTAAACGTAGTTAACCGCAATATAAAGAATCATCACGGCAGAAGTTCCGTAGATCATTGATTTCACAATATTCTTTTTCGGGTTTTCTACTTCTCCGGAAACGAAAGTTACGCTTTCCCAGGCTACAGAACTGAACACAGAACCTACCATTGCTGCTGCGATTCCTCCAAGCAGAGTCATTCCCCCGATAGGCTCCCAGCCTTCTTTAAGGAAATTACCGCTGATGTCTTTTTTAAGATTATTAAATGAATCCGAACCTAAACTGAAATTCTCAGCCAGATGCGAAAAATCAACCAAAATGAATCCTGCGGCAATCAAGCCTACTAAGGCTATGATTTTTGAACCGGTAAACACGTTCTGAAGCAGTTTTCCACTCTCAACGCCGCGTGTATTAATATATGTCAGCAAAAGAATAACGGCTATTGCCAGAATCTGTATCCAGGTGATTTTAAATTCTCCACTCTGAAAAAGAGGTGCCGCATCATTCAATGAAGGAACGAGATAGGCTGTAAATTTACCGAAAGCCATCGCCACAGCGGCAATAGTTCCTGTCTGAATCACCGTAAATAAGCCCCAACCATAAAGAAATCCCATCTTTTTGCCGAAAATCTCTTTAAGATAAGTGTATTGTCCGCCTGCCTTTGGAAACAGAGCCGAAAGTTCTCCGTAGCTGATAGCTGCAGCTACCGTCATCACTCCGGTGATCACCCACACTACAATCAGCCAGTACCCTGATCCCAGGTTCCGCATCATATCAGCACTTACAATAAAGATCCCACTTCCGATCATAGAGCCCATTACCAACATAATGGCGTCCCAAAGTTTCAGTTTTTTTTGCATAGTCAAGTATAGGCGTCAAATATAATCAAATCTGTCTTTCGTTTTGAAATTTGTTTAAAATTTACTGCACCACCTGTTTTTTATCAACCATTTCTCAATTTAATATTCAATTTTAATTAGTACTTTTGAAAAAAATATTAAAAATGAAATTCAAGGCTATATTATTTGCAGCAGCAGTGAGTGTTTCCACTTTAGCTTTTGCACAGGAGACATCACAGAAAAAATTCGGACCACCGGAAGGTAATGCCATTGTAGGTGATACGTATGGAGCTGGAGTTGTTTCGACGTCCGAGTCTAAAGCCATTACCGTAGATAAATTAAGCAAGAAGCTTAAAAAAGATAACAAAAAAGTGGAAGGTGTAGCAGTGAAAGGAAAAGTAACTGATGTATGCGAGAAAAAAGGATGCTGGCTTACGATCCAGACTGAAGATAATTCTCAGTTTTTCGTGAAAATGAAAGATTATGCATTCTTCGTACCTACTGCTTTAAAAGGGAAAACTGTAGTGCTTGAAGGAACTGCAGAAAGAAAAGTAACTTCTATAGACGAACAGAAACACTACGCTGAGGATGCTAAAAAACCTCAGGCTGAAATTGACGCCATCACGACTCCTAAAGAAGAGATCAGATTTGTAGCCAATGGAATTAAAGTAGTCAACTAAATTTCGTTTTACCATACAATAACGTCCTCAGAAAATAGTATTTCTGAGGACGTTTTATTTTAAGTTTAATAATAATCTAGTCTTCTATCGTAAATTCTGCCACAGCATCCAGTTTCGGATATTTAGTCGGTGCCACGAATTTCTTTCCTGTACAGTCTATTTCTATCCAGCCTCTTCTTTTCTTCACGTCGCCCACTTCCATGACAAAAGGAACAAAAGATATCTCATCCTTTCCTTCCTCTATCACTTCACGGTACTGAACCGCAACATCCAGAATACATTCATGATCCGTATTCAGTCTTACATTCCTGTAAATAATGTCGTAATGGGTTTCCTGATTCTCGGGGATCTCAAGGTATTTTTCCCAGCCTTCAATATCAGAGTTTAGTTCACTGATTGCTTTTAATGCATAATATAAAGCTACTGTATAATATTTTCTGGTTCCCTTCCTTGGATAATCACCTGCGAAATGTCCTCCTTCAAACAAAATCGTAGGCATCCCTGCTTTGATAAAATTGTCTCCGGTAGAAGTCGGATAAAACTCATCAGAATATCTTCCGATCTGATTCGGGATCAATTCTTTTAAATGATCATAAATCTGTCCTATAACCGCCATGCATTTTTTCCTGTTCTCCGTCACCGTACGCTCTATATTTTCCGAAGGTGCCAGAAACGAAAGTGTAGCAGGATGTATTCCGTCTGTGGTAAAAATCGTTCTCTGCTCGTGAAGATTTAAGGCATAATCGTAGGTATTGGAAGCAGCAGCTTTTTTAAGGTATTTAATCTCTGTACTTGACTCGTTGTGAAAGTCACGGTTGAGATCAATATCTGCAGCATTCAGCCTTGTCCATTTTTCAGATCCGTCAGGGTTTAGCATAAAAATAAAATCAAGCCTTATCTTACTAAAAAGATCTTCCTTCATTTCCGGAGCCTTATCCAAAGTTTCCAGGAGATCCAGCATCGCGTGAGTGGCGTTGGATTCATTTCCGTGCATTTGAGACCAGGCAAGAACTTTAATGGTTCCTGTTCCGATGCTTAACTGGTAAATAGGTTTATCTAAATATGATCTTCCAATCTCCTGAATATAACCGCTGAGATTGTTCTGTAGATAAGAAAATAATTTTTCAGGGGAAATATAGCGGTTTAAGAAATTAGGGTTTGGAAAATAGATCTGCTCAAAATTCATTATCAATAATTTACAAGAGTCAAATTTAATGATTTTTAGTCAAAAAATATTAGTTAACATTTGTAACCTTACCAAACAGCACCAACTGCCATTTTGTCTGTGGATAAAATTGTTAATTGAATATAATCTAAACACCATATATTAACTAACTTAAATTCAATACCTTACAAAGTTTACATCAATCATATTTACAATATTGCTTTAAGTGCAGAAAAGCCTGTTAATCAGTAAATAGGCATAATATAACTAAACAAGATTAATGTGGAAAACTTAGGAAGTTATATATGTATACAAATGTAAATCACTGTTTTTTCGCCATTATCTGTGAAATTCAATCTAAGTTTAGCTTTGATGTATACTCTTTCTATTGACAATCAGAAAATAAGAACTTATTAATAGATACAATCTAAGACAATTAACCGTAAAATACTCATAATTAAGTGTTTGTATGTATAGTTTACGTTTGTATACAGCAAATAAAGAGGTTTTATGGCTCAAAAAGCCTTTATTTCGTAGTAATAGGCAATAATTATGAGTTTACATTTAAAAACATTAATAACCAGCTATTTACCTACTACTTAATGCGTAAATCAGCATTACTTAGCCATACCAAAATAGAATGTTTAAAAGTAATTAGTTCTAAAAATTGATCAGCTTAAAAATGGTGTTTACTTTGTTAAATAGAGGTTTAAAGGAAATACAAACAGTTCAATTAACTGTCTTCAAGCTAATTACAACTATTTACATCTGTATATTCAAAAAAACAAACATAGTTTACTTATGTAATTTGCTTATGTAAATTTTAATATTTACATTTGTAAAACAATTGACAACTTATTTTTATGAGTTTAAACGAAAGAATTTCCAAAGTTATTGAGTATTCCAATCTCAGCCCTTCCGAGTTTGCAGATGCAATTGATGTGCAGCGCTCTTCCATTTCCCATATTACTTCCGGAAGAAACAAGCCGTCTCTTGAATTCATCATTAAGATCAAATCCAGTTTCCCGGAGATTCTTTGGGATTGGCTGGTTAATGGAGAAGGTGAAATGCTGAAGTCAGAATTGCCGGAAGTAGAATCGTCAACTGAAGAAAAAGCTGAAGATGGGAAAGGAAAGCCTACTCCGCTCCCCGATCTGTTTACCATGATGAAAGATGATGAAGATTTCGGAGCAGAAGAGGAAATTGAGGCTGTAAAAGAGGGCCCGCGAGAATCGTTTATACCGCCCCCATATAAGACTCGGGAAAATATATCAGATTCTCAGCGATTAGACAATTCGAATGAACAAATTATCAGTCAAGTCATTGGAAATCAATCAAATAAAATAAAACGCATCGTTCTGTTCTATGAAAACGGAAAATTTGAGAGTTTTGAGCCCTAAAAAAAACCTGGCCAAAGAAATTGGCCAGGATAAAAAATATTTGAAGAAGAAAACTAAAGCTATTGCTTTAATAGTTTTGTTATTTTAGTAAGTCCACCTTCATTCTTTATTTTCAGAATGTAATTTCCTTTAGGCAGATCTGAAACACTGTATTCTTCCGACCCCTGCAATGTTCTTACCAGCTTTCCGGAAGCATCTATAATTTCTACACTGCTTATCTTAAGCTTTTCAGGATTATTAATTCTGAAATTGTCTTTTGCCGGATTAGGATACACCTGAATCCTGTTGTCATACTGCATCGTCTCCTGTGTACCCAGCGTGGTTGCGGTAAATGTAATAACGAATGGCATGTCCAAAGGAACATCCGGAGCTGCTACAGGGTTTCCGGTATCTGTAATAGGCGCCCAGGTGCTCAAAATTGCATCAAATTGTTTAGCATTAAATGTGGGAAGCCCTCTGCTTCCTACAATCGTAACAGGCGGTAAAAAGCCCGCGCTTGCAGTCACTACATTTTGCAACTGATATTTTATCCAATAGGTTCCCGGGCTTAAAGTCTTAGGAGTACTTGCTGTAACTTTCCATATCTTTCTTACAGTAGTAGGTACTGCAGCAACCGGCACCGAAGTATTTCCTGTTCTGTACATATTAGCATCTACTGCAGCACTGAATCTGTTGGTGGTATCATCTCCATATACACTTACAGCACCCGCTACAGAAGGATCTGAGCTGAACATATTTACCCTCACCGTATTAAAAGGAGCAGTTGCTCCTGCATAATTGGTTTGATAGGCAAAAAAATCAATGGTAGTGATTTGCCATGAAGATCCGGCAGGAACCGTAAAGTCATCAGCAATAAAAAAACTTGCTGTTGCCGAGCTGAAAGTTCCGCCCAATCCCAAGCTGGTATTGGATTCTGTTGTATTTCCGGTATTATTCTGAAGTTCAGACCATGTATATCCGGCAGGTGCTGCAGTACCTCCTTTAGAAGTTGCGCCCGTACTTAAACCGCCATTATTGTAGGTTTGGGAGAGGATAAAGTTAACCGCCATTAAGGCAGCAACGAGTAATGTTTTTTTCATGTATTAGTTTTTTATGGTTTAATCAAATATAGTAAATTGTAATCAAATAAACAACAATAAGTTAATAATTTTAAAACATACATAACATAACGTTAATTTTATAAAATTATCAATAATAGAATAAGACTATTGAAATGAATAACGAACAGCACTTTTTCCTATAAATTCATCCAACAAAAAAAGACCTGCATTGCTGCAGGTCTCGTATATTATAATAAAGTATTCTTATTTTCTTCTTCTTTCAAGCTCTTTTTTAATCAGCCCAAGTTCTCTTCCCGTTTGTCCGGCTACAGACGTGTTCTCTCTTGCTCTTCTGGTAAGATAAGGAACAACATCCTTAACAGGTCCATACGGCAGATATTTAGCCACATTATAACCTTTATCCGACAGATAGAAGGAAATATTATCACTCATCCCGTAAAGCTGTCCAAAATAGATATGCGGATTGCCGTTTTCAATAGATTTAGCCTTCATCTTATCCATAATCAGTTCTGAGGAAATCTCATTATGGGTGCCGAAAAATGCCGATACTTTATCCAGATGATTCATCACGAAATCAATTCCCGCATTATAGTTTTTATCTGAAGCTTCCTTAGTCGGCTGGATTGGGTCTGCATAGCCTTTTTCAGCAGCTCTTGCTCTTTCCTTTTCCATATAAGCACCACGTACAATCTTATACCCGATAAAGTAATTTTTTTCTCTGGCTCTCTGAAGGTTTTCCTCCATATATTCCAGTCTTCCGGTTCTGTACATCTGGATGGTATTCCAAACGATGGGCTTTTCCTGGTTGTATTTTTCCATCATCTCTTCACAAAGATGATCCGCCGCATCCTGCATCCAGGTTTCTTCAGCATCTACCATTACTTTCTTGTCATGTTCATGGCAAAGACTGCATATTTCATCAAATCTTTTTACCACTCTCGCCCATTCTTCTTTCTGACTTGACGTCAATTCTGAACCGTTTCCTACTGCTTCATACAGATCAATTCTTCCAAAAGCTGTTGGTTTAAATACAATAAAAGGGATCGCAGGATTTCCTACAGAAAATCTGATGATATCTTTAATCTCTTTGCATACCGCATCGAAAGTTTCTTCATCCTCCTTACCTTCAATAGAATAATCGAAAATACTTCCCACTCCTCTTTTGAAAAGCTGTTTCACCACCTTCATACTTTCTTCACGGGTTTCCCCTCCGCAGAACTGCTCAAACAAAGTGCTTTTTACAATTCCGGTCACGAAAGGAAAATTGTTGTGTACCGTAAAATTAAGGACAGAAGTTCCAAGGCTGGTAAGAGCCGGCTGTTCAATCATCTTAAACATCCAGTACGCCTTTCTCAATTGTGCATCAGACTTGTCTGCAAATGCAACTTTAGTATCGTTAAAAATGGGCATTCCTTTTTATTAAATTTAGTTTTGCAAAGGTAATAATAACCTCAGTTTATTTAAAGAAAATTTTCTATAATTTGCTCTCAATTCCGTTCAGCAGCATGGCAATAATTCCGACAAAAACCCAGAACCTTAATATATTGAGTGTAAAGAATTTACTTCTTCTGGATGAATCCAGCAACAGGTAAATACACAGGATCATCACAAACAGTCCCCCCGTAAAATAGTAAGCCATAAAACCTGAGATCCCTGTTTTAGCAATAAGTTTCATGGAAACTGCCATCGTAACTATCAATAACGAAATAATGATTATCTGAGTATTTCTGGTTTTAAAATAGTTCGGAATGGTAATATAGCCAAATGCTTTGTCCACGCTTTTCGTCAGCATATCCTTGACAATATCGATGCACAGAAGAATCAGAAACAGAAAAATAGCCATCAGCACTACCTTCTTGGAAAAGGTTTCATAGTACACCATCATTCCGAAAAAAGGATACAGTGTGAGACTTACAAAAGTGAGATTATTAATGATTAAAATCCTGCTCAGCTTATGGCTGTAAAACCACATAAAAAACTGATAAACAAGAAAGAAAGCGAAAACTTTATGGGAAATCATCCAGGCAACGCCAAGAGAAATAGCTGTCAGGACAAGATAAGCGTATAAGAAATATTTCTGTTTGATAAAGCTTTGAATCCTGGTACGGAAAGGTTTTACCACATGGTCTTTTTCAAGATCGTAAAACTGATTGATAATTCCGCCCGCCAGAATGGTTATAACCGTACAGAAAATAATACCGTGAACTTTAAAATCGAAGACGAATTTTCTAAAGGTTTCATCCTGATTAAAAAGGAAAAAAGTAGAAACATACAGCGCAAAAGTAAGCAATATTGCTACAAAAAATCTTGCGCCGATCAGAAAGCCCACGAATTGTGAAAATCTGTAAAATATAGATTTAGAGACATAATTTTTAGATTGGAAAGTTTCTTTTTCAGAATTCATTCCAACCTATTTAAAATCTGTAGATCACTTCTTTCTGGAAGCCGTCAAGCATTTTCTCAGCTTTCGCATAGTCTTTGGTGAAACCCAGGATATACCCGCCGCCGCCGCTTCCGCAGAGCTTCAGATAATAGGCATTAGAGTCCAGTCCTTTTTTCCAGATATTGAAAATACTTTCAGGAATCATTGGACGGAAATGTTCATACGCCCAGTGAGAAAGCTTTTTCAGGTTTCTGAAGAAAGGATTCATATCTTTTTTAAGGAATGATTCTATACACGCATTGTTGTAACGGATGAACTCTTCTTTCAATGTCTTACGGAAACCTTCCGTTTTCATTTTTTCAAAGAAGATCTGGATCATTGGTCCGGTTTCGCCTGTGATACCACTATCAATTAAGAAGATAGCTCCTTTCCCTTCCTCACCATCAGGAATGGAAACCCGGTCCAGGTTTTCTTTATTTTCGATAAGGATTGGCAGGTTCATATAACATATCAATGGATCCATTCCAGAACTTTTACCATGGAAATAGCTTTCCATTTCCCCGAAAACGGTTTTTAATTTCTTCAGATTATCTTTTGAAATCTGTTCAGGATCCAGTTTATTCAGGGCATACTTTTCGAAAATAGCAGCCACCAAAGCTCCTGAACTTCCTACACCATATCCCTGAGGAATATTGGAATCGAAGAAAAGTCCGGATGTAATATCGGTTTTAAAGCGTTCAATATCCAACTGAAAATCATCAGAAAGATCAAGCGCTGCAAGGAAGTCAGAGTATTTCTGCAGATGTCTGTTGGATTTAAGTTCAAATTCAGAACTCAAATCTGAGAATTTAAGGGTTCCCTTGTAGAAACTGTAAGGTACTACAAGCCCCTGGGAGTCTTCAATCATCCCATATTCTCCGAACAGAATTATTTTTGCATAAAATAGAGGGTTCGTCATTTTGACAATAAATCTTTTTACAAAGTTAAAATTATTCCGCTGAATATAAGCAAAACTCACGCCGAATTCCAATTTATTTATGCATAAAAACAATTTTTAACTTCGATTCAGCAAAAAAGCCTGAAATAATCAGGCTTTTTTTGAGTAGGATTGGAAGATGGGAGAATGAGGCTGGAAGTTATATTGTGCTGATCATTTCTGATCATTGACACTATTTAAAATAGTCTAAATATTGTCTACTTTTTCTATTTTAGTTCTTCATAACTTCCCTCTTCCTGCATCAAGCTTTCTTGCTTCCCTTAATGTTTAATCAATTTTTTATTCACCGTTTGTTTATCCGTTTCTACGGTTACGATATAATTTCCTGTCTGGATCGAGGAGATATTAACTTCCTGCTTATTCCCTTTCAATGAAGAAGCTGAAATCACCAGTCTTCCTGATTCATCATAAATTGTATATGATTTTAAACCCTCTCTGGATGAAATAACGATCATATTTTTAGCAGGATTTGGATAAATACTTATGCCGTTATCATTTTTAGTTACATCATCAACCCCAAGGGCGGCACATGAAAAACCAGCCTTCCAGCCGTTTCCTGTAACCCCCGGATCAGATACAAACCTTACTGTAATAGCTCCCGAAGAATGGGTAGAAGTGAATGGTCCCGGCACTGTATTTCCTGTCAGGTTATTTCCGTTGGAAAACAAAGGAGAAGCCGTGGAAGGGCCATTATATACATACATAAAATCATAATCCTGTTCCAAAGCAAACTCTGTAAAATTCATTGTAAGGGCTCCGGAAGCCGGATAAAATGTTTTAACAATCGTTTCATTATTTCCGTAGCCTGCAGTCTGGCCACCGGTATCCGTAAATAAGGCGCCTTCACACCATGCAGCATCCGTAAGGAATACCTGAGTTCTCTGAAAGGCATTAGATGCGGAACAATTGGTCCCTATAGACAAATTATAATAAGTTGCAGGCTGAAGATTATTGAAATTGAGCGCCTGAGAACTTGTATTTCCTGATTCTACAAGCGTTCCGTCCATTTTGGTAAGCTTATATTTCCATGTCGTTGAAACAGCATCAGTAAACGCTGCATTGGCTGAAACCTGGGTGATATTTGAAATATTCATCTGGGTAATTGTAGTTCCACATGCCGTAGTACAATTGGTTCCCAGACAAGGTTTTGAATCAATAGTACTTCTGATTAAAGCAGCCGGCTGTGGTCCGAAGCCATTACTAAAGCTTATACCTACCCCTGAAACCAGGTGACAGTAGCTCATGATGGTACCTTTAACTGTCGTAGAAGGAATCGGGCCTGTACACCCTTCACTGTAACCAGCCTGAGCACCACACCCGTCAATCGCTGTATTATTTCCGTTCCACGCGCAGGCATGCGTATGAGGAGACCCTAAACTGTGTCCCATTTCGTGTGTCATCGCCTGAATAGTCCATGAATAAACAGGCACCTCAGAGTAAGTCTGAGAAATTCCGGAATACGCGTGTTTGTAGGTTCCGCATAGAGAATTGATATACGCCACACTGGTCGTAGCCGGAGCATTGATCAAATGGGCCAGATCCCCGTTAAATGTCTGCCTGTTATTTCTAAAGCTGGAAAGATTAGCATTGGGTGTTCCTGTATAAGGATCCTGGGTGGTCCAGATATAGATTTCATTCAATGCTATTCTGATCTCATCATTGCTGTAAAGCGCCGCAATATTATTATGAACAGCGGTAAGCCAATTGGTCGTAGTGGCTACGTCAGAGTTATTATTTTGATAAGGTTTAAAACATACCTCATAATAAATTCTCACACAGTTTTCTGTCATTGCTTTTTTGTTGGAAGCCGGATCAAATGAGATATTTTTTGCCTGATTTTCTTTCAGTTCATCTACACCGCATACGAAAGGATTAGCACCTGTCAGCTTAGATTCGGAATAACTAACAAAATCTTCGGAATTTTTTGCCTTTCCGAGAATAACATTTCCCAGTTCAGAAGTAGAAGCCACGCCTACAATATCATTATCGAAGAAACTGAAAGCAGCCACCGAAGTATTATCTCCTTTCACAATTCCGATGTAGTAAGCACCCGGCGTATAGTTGATGATCTCTCCTTTATTCGTAACGACCTTAAAATCGTTGGTGAAAATCTGGTTTTTATAAAGCTCTACGGTAATCTGTTTACCTCCATCAAAAGGAAAACTAATTTCAAAGTATTCGGGCTTTTCTTTAACCAACCTTTTCAGTTCGGCAGATTTCACAGTGATAGCAGTAATGTCTGTCGCTGCTCTTTTGTATTCAGCGAACTTGGGAGAAGTCTTGTTGACCTCAAACAGATCATACTTTTGAAAAGTATTTTTTTCTGTGTGGTATTCGGTTATTTTTTGTGCAACCGGTCTCAGTTTTTGGGAAAAACTAAGAACAAAGCATTGCAACAAGCATAGCAGTAGGATTTTTCTTGTCATTTTCATTTAATTAGATTTACAAATAAACAAAAAAAATCAAACTGCAGTGAAAAATATCCAATATTTTAACTCAACTTTTTAGTCTGTTAATAACAAATCCACTATTTACATTGAATTTATTTATTTCAAGACCTCTGACAATTTAAGGCATAAAAAAAGGCGTTATCTGATAACGCCTTATTATATATTATTTTATTCTTTTATTTACAAAGTATCTCTGTCTTTCAACATATTGACCTTAAGAAACCGGATCAGGATAAGTCCCGTCGCGAAAAATAAAGTCATGGAAAGCGCTGCAATACGCATATTATTGAAATGTTCGATCAATGTAGCAAAAATGAATGTTCCGATAATGATCGCTATTTTTTCCAGTACATCATAGAAACTGAAATACGTGGTATTTTCCATAGAGTCTTCCGGAAGAAGTTTCGAATAGGTAGATCTAGACATTGCCTGAAGCCCACCCATTACTAATCCTACTACCGCTGCTACGCCATAAAACTGATATTCTACCGTAGGATTTTCCTTGTTCAGGAAGTAGGCCCAAAGACAGGCAACGATCCACAATACAATAGCAATTGAAATCACATTCCTGTTTCCGATTTTTCTTGATAACCTGGAGAATATTACCGCCCCGATGATTGCTTCAATCTGAATCACCAATAGTGTTCCGATCAGTTTATCCTGAGCCAGATTGATCTCACTTTTCCCGAATAAGGTCGCCATTAAGAAAATGGTCTGCATCCCCACACTGTAAAAGAAAAAACTAGAAAGGAAGAACTTCAGGTTTTTATCTTTAAACAATACACCTCCTACCTTGAACAGTTCATGGAAACTTTCCTTGGCGATGTCTTTATAGAAGCTCATATTATCTTTCAGAACTTCAAAGAACCCTCCTTGCTCTTCGTGCTTTTTGAAGATATTTTTATAGTTTAAAAGCACTAAATCTTTTGGAAGTTTTTCCTTCACGTCTCCAAACTGTGGAAGATGCTTAAATGTGTATTGAGAGAAACCAAACCACCATGCACCGGTCAACAGGAAGCTGATTCTTGTAAATAAAAGCTGTTGTGCCGCTCCTTTTGCAAAAACCTGAATCAGGACCAGACAAATAACTACCAAAACTACAGAACCTAAATAGCCATACACATATCCTTTCGCAGAAAGTGCATCCTGCTTATCCCGGGTTGCAATATCTGGCAGGAAAGAGTTGTAAAACACAAGACTTCCCCAGAACCCGACACTCGCCGTAATACTGAAAAGGAGGCCCAGAAATACGTTGTGCATTCCTGTAAACATAGCCAGCCCCATACATGAGGTAGCCCCAAGATAACAGAAAAACTGCAGGAATGATTTCTTATTTCCGATAGTATCTGCCAGTGAAGACAGGAACGGAGAAAGCAACACCACGATAAAAAACGATATCGTAAGTGAATATCCGTACACCGCATCCGGCTGATATTCTTTCCCAAAAATCTTGATCATATGCCTTACAGGAACATCAATCCATGATTTTGTTTCCTCCACATACTCCTTTTTCTCGTAAGCTGTGGTGAGTATGGAATAATAAATTGGGAAAATAGTGGAAGTAATCACCAGTGAATAAACAGAATTCGCCCAGTCGTATACGGCCCAAGCTTTCATAATCCGTGGATTATTTTTTATGTTTTGAGGTTGTTGATTCTCAATTTCAGACATTTCAAATAAATATTAGTAGCACAAAAATAGAAAAACCATTAAGAAATCGATAAGAATTTAGAAAAATTATCGATTCCTTAATGGCAAAATATTCTGTAAGAGAATTTTACATATTTTCAATCACGATAGCAGAAGCTCCTCCACCACCGTTACAGATCGCTGCAGCGCCGTATTTAGCATTATTTTGCTTCAATACATTGATCAGCGTCACGATGATTCTGGATCCTGAACTTCCCAGTGGATGTCCAATGGCTACTGCTCCTCCGTTTACGTTAACTTTTGATGCATCCAGACCTAAGATCTTATTATTGGCAAGACCTACTACTGAGAATGCTTCGTTGAATTCAAAGAAATCGATATCTGAAATCTCTAAACCTGCTTTTTTAAGCGCAATCGGAAGCGCCTTTGCAGGGGCAGTTGTGAAGTTTTCAGGCTCCTGAGCTGCATCCGCATAAGAAACGATTTTAGCTAAAGGCTTAAGCCCTAATTCTTCCATTTTTTCTTTAGATACAAGGATCAAAGCAGAAGCACCATCATTTAAAGTAGATGCATTAGCTGCTGTCACTGTCCCATTTTCTTTTTTGAATACGGTTGGAAGTGTAGGAAGTCTGTCAAAGTTTACTGCTTTGTACTCCTCATCTTCAGCAAAGATAACAGGATCACCTTTTCTCTGAGGAATTTCTACAGGAACTACTTCTTCCGTAAATTTTCCTTCGCTCCAAGCTTTTGCAGATCTTTTGTAAGACTCTATCGCAAAATTATCCTGATCTTCTCTTGAAATACTGTAATCTACAGCACATTTCTCAGCACATACGCCCATATGAACTTTACCGTAAACGTCTGTAAGGCCATCCAGTACCATTCCATCCTGCATTTTGATATCGCCTAATTTAGTAGCGATTCTGGCATTGTAGTAATGAGGAACTGAAGACATATTTTCCATACCTCCGGCAACGATCACTTCAGCATCACCTGCTTTAATAGCCTGTGCAGCCATAGTTACCGCTTTCATCCCTGAAGCACATACTTTATTGACTGTAGTAGAAGGCGTCTCAATAGACAAACCTGCACCTAATGCCACCTGACGGGCCGGCGCCTGCCCTTCTCCTGCCTGCAGCACATTTCCCATATAGATCTCCTGAACATTTTTCGGATCAAGATTGATTTTATCTAATGCTCCTTTTACAGCAGCAGATCCCAGCTTCGTAGCAGGAACCGTTGAAAGGCTTCCCATAAAACTCCCGATAGGTGTTCTTACTGCGGAAACGATGAATACTTCTTTCATGTGTATTATATTTTACTTTTTTTAACAAAATGCTGCCTTTCGGCCTCATTATACTATTCTATTTTTTAACTTTTACGTAGATTACCTCGAACTTGTTCTTTTCAATTCTGGACTGTATTTTCAGTAAATTATCCTGGGTTTCTATCACTTGATTATTGAAAACATCTCCAACCTGCACCGGGTCGTTTTTATCTGATTTCTCCAGAACTATCGCCTTATAGTTACAGTCGTCTACAAAAACAAGAGTGGATTTTATAAAATCTTTACCATTGTTGAAATATTCAGTCTGAATATTATCTTTAATGGTCATATACCAAATCCCCTCAGGATAGTTTTGGCGTAAAAATTTTCCTTCTCTGATATTTTTACATTTGGCTGGCTCATCTGACTTTCCAACTACTGCTGTTTTCTGAGATTTAGCCTGTGAAAATACCACCATACATAAAGCTGCTGCTCCTATTTTTAAATGCTTCATATCTATGTACATTATATCTGTGTCCGTTTATTTACTTTTTTACTGCCTATAGCAAAGACCATCAGGAAGGCTCCTAAAAATTCTACAGCCCAGCCCCATTTCAGTTTTACAACTCCTGCAAAGGCTTCTCTCCAGGATTTAAATGGCAGAAAACTGAAATATTCCAGAGACTGCATTTTCACCGCTACTAATGTGAAAGCAAATAGCAGAATCAATAATACACCAAAAAACCTTACCACTTTCGCATTGCTGTTCACAATCCCAAAAACGGCACATGCTGCAAAAATCCAGCAGGCAATGGCCAGATAATGATCTAGTTTCCAGTAGTTCCAGTTTCCGATAATGGGAACATGTACAAGCGGCAGAAAACTGCCTGCCACCACTAAAATCAATCCTAATAACTGAATATTTTTCATATTTACTAAAGTGCCAAAATACAAAAAAAAACACACTTATAAACAGTGTGTTTTAAAAACGGATGATTGGCGTACAAACATTCGTTAGCATCAATAAAAACCAATTAAAAATATATTATTTTCAATAAATACCGTTTTTTATTGTTTAATTAAAAAATGATATTAACGAATTCTATGCCGATTTGCACTCCGTATTTATTCTTCAGAAGCGCACTGTCATTGAATACAGGTGTAAAGTCTTTCTGAACAAACACTTTAAGACTTCCATAGCTGATTCCGAATTTCCCGCCTACGACAAAATCGTTCACGCCCTGCATTATTCTTTCTCTTTCTACAATTCTTCTTGAATTTTCATTGGAATATTTTATATAATTCACACTTCCTATCTTCACCCCGCCATACACTCCCATTACAATGCTCAGCTGTCTTTTTTTGTTATCAAGATATTCAACCCCGTTATATTCCACATATTTTGGATTCAATACAAATCTTAAATCTACCGGTACATAAAGGTAGGTATTGTTGAACTGTGTTTTCTTCAAATTGCCACGGTCAAAATCATCTACGAACAACTTATCGTCATCCTGTTTGAAAATCTTTCCATATTTAGGAACATACTGGTCAAATCTCATTCCTAAACCGACACGGTAAAATACCGGACTTTTAAAGCCTCCTACCTGACCTTCATATCTCAATGCCATTTGTGAAGAGTTGATGATTGTATTTCTCGTATCAGAATTCTTATCATAAAAATTAAAAGGCTGATTTTTAGAAGTTAGACCAGTTCCCATCATACTGACAGAGAGCTCCACCGTCTTTAAAGAATGTATCGGATTGGTCTTTCTCTTCTGCCCCAATTTCATGTTAAGTCCGTTAAGCCCCACCCACATTTCATTTTTATGAATGCTGTCCCGATCCATAAAGACTGCATTTTTAACCATTTCTTTTGTAGCAGACTGCAGTTCACTTTGCTGGGCATCCACTTTTTCATTGATGGTTTGCTGGTATTTAGAAGCAATTTCGGTGCGTTGTTTCTGTTTTTCTTCCGATGTGATTTTCTTTTCTTTAAAATCTTTATCGATGATATCCAGCTCTGCATTCATTTTGAATTTTTCCGAAACCACAATGCTGTCAATTTTCTTTGAATAGATTTTAATCTTTGGATTCACATTTTGTTTTTCCTGGGCGGTACTATATGTAAAAGCCATTACAGCAGCCATTAAAATTAGTTTTGTTCTCATATTTATTTTTTTAATTTTTAGACAATATTTTAGCGCTGTCCATGTTCCAGGACAGTATTTTGAGTTTATAAAAGTTTAAGATTTATTTAGATTCCAGATAAACGGTCACTCCCAAAACGGTCACATTCCCCACATTCGGAACAACTTTATCGAACTTGAAAGCTCCCAGTTTCCGTTCATCCTTACTGGCTTTTTCCTTGGCTTTATCAAAATCTCTTCCCAGAAGAAGTTCATCAGGATTGATATAATTTTGTTTTGATTTAATAACTTCTGCAATTACAGGAGTGTTGGATGGAGTAACATTTTCAACCTTTCCCGGATTAATAAAAATATTTTCCGGCTGCTTCAAAGTATGAGTCTGTTCTTTATGCTGTATAACCTGAGTCTCTGCTATTTTCTTTTCTTTTGTTCGGGGCAAAACTTGATCAGAGGTGTGTTTTTTATGATCTTCATTGACTATTTTCACTTCATTCTTCTCAACCGGCTGATCATTCGAAATAACAGAAGGATTTTCAAAATCAGTATGGATTGGATTGACTGTTTTTTCAAGACCTTTTTTCACCACATAATCCGTTTCCTTATAATTAAATTTCGTTTTATAATTGTTGAAATAAATAAAAGTTCCTGCAGAAATGAACAACAATATCACGGCAGCATATTTCCACCAATGAAAAGACTGTTTTAAAGGCGCATCAGAGGTTTCATCCAACTTCTGATCCAGTCTGTCCCAAAGTTCTTCAGAAGGGCTTCTTTCGAGGCTCTCGTAATCAGACTTTAACTGTTTCAGTATCTCTTTTTTCATTTTCTTTTGCTTTTAAAAATTCTGTAAGCCATTTTTTTGCCTTGCTCAGCTGGCTTTTGCTGGTCCCTTCTGAAATATTCAGAATTTCTGCGATCTCCTGATGCTTTTTCTCTTCAAATACATATAAATTGAAAATCAATCTGTATCCCGTTGGCATCTGTGAAAATATTTCTTCAATATTAATTTCCTCCAGTCGTTCATCCGTATCTTCATCAGAATAGTCATCTGCGATTTCTATATCGGCATACAGGATATTCCTGCTCTTCCTGACAAAGCTTATGGAATCATTCACCACAATTTTCCTCAGCCAAAACGGAAAGCTGTTCCAGTCTCTGCAGTCATCCAGCCTGGTAAAACATTTCATAAATGCACCGATCAGGATATCCTCTGCATCATGAATATTGTTCGTATAAGAATTTGATATGGCCAGCATTTTAGCTGAAAACATCTCATACAGAGCTTTCTGGGCCTTCCGGTCCTGCTTTTTAGCCATTAAAAAATTCTTTTCGAGATGCTCCATGTATCGGTTTCTATCTATAAGACGGAATTTATTTTAAAAGGTTGCCTGAAAATAAAAAAAAATTGCACCTTTTTTTCAAAAGTGCAATTTAATATTTTAAAAATCAGTTTGGTAGGATTAATGTTTCACTGAAGAAACTTCTTCCGGATTGTGTTTATGTCTGAATAAGATGGCAAAGAATATAGCCAGAACCAATGCATAGATCGCAAAAGATAACCATATGTTCTGCCAGTCTTTTACCATAACCACAGAAGAAAGCGTTCCATCAGCATTGATCGCTGAATTGAAGCTGTCTTTAAGAATCTGCAGAAACGTTGGATTGTCGGGCGTCGTGTCCAGATAAGTGGTCAGGTCTGCAACGTTCGTAAATCTGTGGGTAAAAAACTTATCAATAGCCCAACCTGCGATGTAGCTCCCGAAAAGAGCCCCAAAACCGTTGGTCATCATCATGAATAATCCCTGAGCAGAAGAACGGATCTTTTTATCAGTAGTTGTTTCCACGAAAAGAGAACCTGAAATATTGAAAAAATCAAAGGCCATTCCGTAAACGATACATGAGAAGATAATCAGAGAAAGTCCAAATCCGTCCGGAACTCCGTACGCAAAGAACCCAAATCTAAGTACCCATGCCAGCATCGACATCAGCATTACCTTTTTAATTCCGAATTTCTTCAGAAAGAAAGGAATCGCCAAAATAAATAAAGTCTCAGAAACCTGAGAAATAGACATGATAATCGTAGATCTCTGAACTACAAAAGAATCTGCATATTTTGGAAAATGAGAAAATTCACTTAAGAATACATCTCCGTAGGCATTCGTTAACTGAAGTGCAGCTCCCAAAAGCATTGAAAACAGAAAGAATAAAGCCATTTTATAGCTTCCGAAAAGCTTAAATGCGTTCAGTCCCAACTGTTCCGATAAAGGAGCACTTTTATCAATAAGTTTCTGTGGCGGACATTTTGGTAAGGTCAGCGCATAGATTCCTAAGCATACAGCAATAGCTCCTCCAATATAGAATTGCCCTTCCGTAGCCTTGTTTCCTGTAAGATTGGTAATCCACATTGCTACGATGAACCCGATGGTTCCCCATACACGGATCGGCGGAAAATCTTTCACTACATCAAGGTTACTGTTTTTCAGGATGGTGTAAGAAATGGAATTCGCAAGAGCGATAGTCGGCATGTAAAAACACATGGCCAGAAGCATCAGCCAGAAGAAAGAATTAGGATCAGCGGAATGAGGCAATATAAAAAGCACAACACCATAAAGGATGTGCAGTACCGAAAACATGCGTTCAGCATTCACCCAGCGGTCTGCAATAATTCCGGTGATGGTCGGCATAAAAATAGAAGCTATTCCCATTGTTCCGAAAACGGCTCCGAACTGGGTTCCGTCCCAGTGTTTTGTACCGAACCAAAAATTAGCCATCGTAATCAGCCATGCTCCCCAGACAAAAAACTGGAGAAAACTGAGGATGGTCAGTCGTAATTTTAAATTCATAGTTTAGTATAAAGTATCTCTTTTAGTCAATTTTCTTTTTCCTCCTTTTAATTTCTTCCTGAATTTCCAAAGCGGTGTCAAAGTCTTCTTCTTTTACGGCTTCATCGAGTAATTTTTGAAGTTCTTCCATCGATACGGCTTTCAGATTGTCTTCTGACTGTACCGTTTCCGAGAAAGGTTGTTCTTCTTTTGAAACATCTTCCAGTTCCAGAAGAATTCCTGCTTCGTTCAGAACCTGCTGAGTGGTAAAAATAGGTGCGTCAAATCTTACGGCCATGGCCACCGCATCTGAGGTTCTTGCATCCAGGATCAGTTCTTCTTCGTTAGCTTTATTTTTGAAATTAATATTGGAAAAAAATACGCCGTCTACGATCTGGTAAATGATCACTGAAACCAATTCATAATTGGCTGAAACTATAAATTTTGTGAATAAATCATGGGTAAGCGGACGAGGCGGATGGATGTCTTTTTCCAGTCCAAGAGAGATGGACTGAGCCTCGAAATTTCCTATGACAACAGGTAATTTTATATGTGTCTCTTCATGCTCCAGTAACAGAGCGTACGCCCCCGATTGGGTCTGACTGTACGATATTCCGCGAATAATTAGCTGCTTATAATCCATAGCTACAAAGATAGATTAATTTTTTATTGTGATTTCAGTTTTTTGCGCAAAAATTAAAGTCCGAAGAGCAATAAAATAATGAAAAACCACCTAGTTTAAAATATCTCTATTTAAAGAATAATCACCAACAGTTAACAATATTAGTACTTTAATGCAAAATAAGTTTAAATATTATCAATTTAATAACAAAATGTGTTAATATTTAATTTAAAAATATCATTACTTGATTATTTTTAAATAAATCATATTTTTAAATATTATATTTGTGACATCAAATTACTTAATAAGTAAGTAGAGATAAAATAATTTAACAACAAATAAAACTTATAAAATTTAAAGTATTCAAAATCAAACAAATGAATTAAAAAATTATAATCTAAAAACAACAAAACAAATGAAAAAACAATGTATTTTACTTCTATTTGTACCGCAGATCTTTTTGACACAGACAGGAAATATAGGAATTAATACCGCAACTCCTACATCTACTCTGGATGTAAATGGAAATACCAGAATTCGTACAATACCAAACGGAAATAATGATGACAGCTTTCTGACAACCGATCAGGACGGAAATGTACGAAAGGTAGATGCTCCCAATTTAAAATTCGGACCTGAACTCGCTCTTAATGGGACTACCAATATGTCAAGTTTAACCCCCAGCCAAGTGAGAGACGTTTACTTTGTAGACTTTAGTCACACTATAACCCTACCAACAATGCCAAATTATAAATTTGCAGGAAAAACTATCAGATTTTATGTATATGGCGGAAGTATTAATCTTACTGTAAAAGGAATAACTGATGTCCCAGGATTGAGCGCAGGAGCTAGCCCTGGATGGACCTACAGCGGGACACAAGTAACGATAACCGGAGCCAATAACAGATTTCAGTTTATAGATTTTATATGTAATGGTGAACGTTGGTGCCCGGATAACAAATAAGCCTCTTCATTATTTAAGCAAAAATAAAAGCCCGGAAAAGCCCGAGCTTTTATTTTTTATGTGAATTGTAAGTTGTGAATTACTTCGTGTCAATTTTAAAATTCACTATTGACTTGCGAAGCAAAATTCACTATTGACTTTTTTATCCTTTAATTGCTTTAATTTTCTCTGTTAATGCAGGAATAATCTGGAAAGCATCTCCTACTACCCCGTAATCTGCAGACTTGAAGAATGGTGCTTCAGCGTCATTGTTGATTACTACAATAGTTTTAGAAGAGTTTACCCCCGCTAAATGCTGGATCGCTCCGGAAATACCTATTGCGATATAAAGGTTAGGTGAAATCGCTTTACCTGTCTGTCCTACGTGCTCTGTGTGAGGTCTCCAACCGATATCAGAAACAGGCTTAGAACAAGCTGTAGCAGCTCCAAGAACGTTAGCCAGCTCTTCAACCATTCCCCAGTTTTCAGGACCTTTCATCCCTCTACCTGCAGACACTACTACTTCTGCTTCTTTAAGGTCTAATTTACCTGAACTCTGCTCGTGAGAAATCACTTTAGTATCTTCATTCGCTACTGAAAGATTTTTAACTTCTTCAGAACCTGATACTCCGTTTTCTTTTACTCCGAAAGCATTTTGAGAAACCGTGATGATCACGCCGTTTCCTTCTGCTTTTGCATGCATGAATCCTTTTCCTGAGAAAGCTCTTCTTTTCACCTGGAACGGAGAAAGGCTTTCAGGAGCTTCCAAAACATTGGTAATTAAAGAATAGTTCTTCATTACTGCAAGCATTGGAGCGATAGAAGAAGCATCTGTAGTATGAGGGAAAACAATAGTGTTTCCGTCTGCCACTTCACTTACAGCCTGAGCAAATGCTTTAGCTGAAAAGCTTTTAAGACCTTCATCTTTGATATTGATTACATTTGATGCTCCATATTTGTATAATAAATCTGAAGAATCTGTAGGGTTTACAGAGATTGCCGTCACCGTGTCTCCTGCCTGGTCTGCAACCGCTTTAGCATAAGAAACTGCTTCAAAAGCTGCTTTTTTGTAAACTCCGTTTATATTTTCTGCGTATACGAATACTGCCATTTTTTTAAAATTTAAAGATTAAAAAATTTAAGGATTAAAAGATTAAATTACCTTCGCTTCTTCGTGAAGTAATCTTACCAATTCATCAAGATTGTCTGGGGAAACCATTTTTACAGCTGCTCTTGGTGGAACACTGTCATAAGATACTCCCTGAACTTTCACTTCAGAAGAAGTTGGCTCTGTCACCTGTAAAGGCTTCGTTCTTGCAGACATAATTCCTCTCATGTTCGGGATGATCAGGTCTTTTTCGTCTACCAATCCTTTCTGTCCTGCGATTACTGCAGGTAATTTTACTGATATAGTTTCTTTTCCGCCTTCAATTTCTCTCACTGCAGTCGCTTCGCTTCCGTTTACGTCTAATCCTACTGATGCATTTACGAAAGGCTGGTTCAATAACTGAGCTACCATTCCCGGAACAGATCCTCCATTGTAGTCAATAGATTCTTTTCCGCAAAGGATAAGATCATATCCTCCGTTTTGAGCTACAGCAGCAATTTCTTTCGCTGTAGAATAGCTGTCTTTAGGATCAAGGTTTACTCTTACTGCATCATTGGCACCAATAGCTAATGCTTTTCTGATTACCGGTTCTGTAGCAGCATCTCCTACGTTGATCACTGTTACAGTTGCACCCTGAGATTCCTGAAGTTTAACCGCCTTTGTCAATGCAAATTCATCTAAAGGATTGATAACCCACTGAATTCCATTTTTGTCGAAAGCAGACTTATCTGCCGTAAAGTTAATCTTGGAAGTAGTATCTGGAACACTACTGATACAAACTAATATTTTCATGTGTACTATTTTATTTTTTCCCAATAATGCATAAAAAACCTTACTGTTTTATGCTGAGATTTTGTTATATTTTACTTTTGCTAATATAATTAAAAAATATATTATGCATGCATAATACTTATTTTTTTACTATTCAATACATTAAATGCTTTTACTAGGCTGGTTTTGTTGCCCTAAACTCTATCTTGCTGGGCAATACGCGCGGATTCATTCTTAAAATATCGAGCACCAGATTCCCCATATCTTCGGGCTGTATCTTCCAGTTATCTTTTTCGGAAGGAACGTTGCCGTTGAAATTGGTGGCTACAGATCCGGGCATAATAACGGTAGATTTGATATTGTATTTTCTGAGATCAATCATCGCTGCCTGAGTGAATCCTACGACTCCGAATTTTGAGGCATTATAACCTGTTCCGTTTTCAAAAAAGTTGGCACCTGCAAGACTTGATACTGTAATATAATAGCCTTCTGTCTTTTTCAATGCTTCTACGGAAGCCTTTAATGTATAGAAAGCTCCGGTCAGATTGGTTTCTATCATATCATTCCATTCTTCAGCTGTCAGTTCGTCTACGGGTTTAAATATCCCAAGCCCCGCATTCGCTATCACAAAATCCAGTCTTCCGAATTTTTCTACCGCGTATTTTACAGCTTCTTCTTCACTTTCGAGACTTCTTACATCCGAAACTACCCCAAGAACATGCTCAGAATACTGTCTGAGCTCTTCTTCCGCTTTTTCTACATCATCTCTTTTACGCCCTGAAAACGCCACCGAAATACCGTTTTCCAATAATATTTTCGCTATTCCAAAACCTATCCCTTTGGTTCCTCCGGTTATATAAGCCACTTTTTGATCTGACATATTCTTGAATTTTAATGCTCTAAAATAACAAAAACGCTCCAATTGAAGCGTTTTATATCTACTAAGATTTATCAGTATTTATTTTTTAATGAATTTTTTAGAAAATGTATTTCCTTTGGTTTCAATACTAAGAATATAGATTCCCGGACTAAGATTTCTTACATCAATTCTATTATGATCAAATTCCGCATTCATCTTTCTTCCTGCCCTATCAACAATTTCAGCTTTGATAATCTGTGATTTTGATTCTACCGTAATAAAATCAGTTGCAGGATTAGGATAAATTGAAAGACTACTTTCTTCTACAATAGCTTCTTTAGTACCTAATACCGTATTATTCGTAGCGGTTAGCATATAGTTGTCAAAAGAAGTGATATGAGCCACTGTGTTTCCCGGATTAACCACTGAAACAAAATCCATTTCAAAAGGATCTACCCCAGCTGCAGCCGGGACATAGTTTGCGGCAGGGCTGTAAAGCATTCCTCCGGGACCTGTCCATACCACTGCTCCTGTCGTTTTATTAAATGTACACTTTAATGTAATCCATGTATTGGCAGGATAAGTATAGGTACCGGGTTCCAGATAAAAAAGTATGTTTCCTGTTATCCCTGTGTTCGTATTGGTATAGTTTGCTATGCCTACCGTTCTTCGTGAAGCAAAATCATAGCCAGCACCAAGCAGGGTTTTATGAGTTGTCCCATCGTAAACTAAAATCGTCGCTCTACCTGCACCACCGGTAGCACTTCCCGTGTATAAATTAAATTCCAGTTTAAGGATATCATTTCCTGCCGTTCTTGCGGCCCATGCTGCCCCCAATCCTTTCTTCCACATATACTTTGTTCCGGCTGCTGTTGCACTTCCGGTAAGCTGCAAAGATTTGTCGTGAGCGGCATCTATACTTACAATCTGTGCTTCTGAATTAGATCCGTTTGCAAAATCTGTATAAAATCCGCCCTGCCCGGGAGCAGTCGCGGTGATATCTGTACCCACATTCCCTATGGTATAGGAATTAAAATGATCGCTTTCTAAAGTTTGGGCATTGAATGTTTGGACTAAAACCAACAAAAGCGCACTAATTGATAAAACTTTTCTCATAACATATTTTTTAATTTGATATTATTATATATATCATTCATTTTTAAGTATAAAATTCTTTTTCATCAACTAGATGCAAAGCTATTCTGATAACAGTACATGACCAATCCTTAAAAAACAGTAATTATTTCTACCTAATTTCAGGTACTTTTAAAACAAAAAAACGCTCCCATCGGAGCGTTTTACTGATATTAAGATTGATCAGAATTATTTTTTGATGAATTTCTCGGAAAAATTGCCATTCTCGGTTTTTATATTGATCAAATACAGCCCGGCAGAGAGGTTTCGCACGTCCAATTTGTCATTTTCTATCTTTATCTGAATCTTCTTTCCTGCCGAATCATACAGTTCTATGCTTTTTATTTTACCGGAAGAATTGATTTTAATAAAATCGGTAGCAGGATTGGGATATACTGATACTCTATTTTTATTGGTTGTCACATTGGCGATAGATAGTACGGCTACATTGTGTACCTTAAGATTATCGATATAAGCCGTTCCTTGCGCATTATCATGGACAAAACGCAGTTGGTTGATTCCTATTGCCTCTGCGGCTGTCCCGGAATATATTAAAATTCCATTCAGGAAATAATTGATCCCTCCTGGAGTTCCTACGACCATAAGTCTGTACCACATATTGGGCGACCAGACTGCTGCAGTAGACTCCATGACTGGAATCCCTAAAGACATTTTTAGTATTTTCACCGTTCCCGTATGATCAAAATCTACTCTGACCACGTATTTCTCATCGGCACTGCTTAATCCCTGGAAACTGAAAATGGAACCATTGAGCTGGGACATATTGATATCAAAAGAAACGGTGAAACTGTCATGAGAAAGCAAGATCGGAAGATTATCAAATGCTCCGATAATAGGAATAGATTGCGTGCCATATGTATTTTCTTTTACAATCTTCAGAGAATTCATCCCATCTGTTGCATTATCTGTGCAGATTAGCTGGTTAAGCACATTGGGAGGTACATCACCCGTTGGTGTACTGATCCAGGTTCCCTGCCCATGGATATCTCCTGTATAGAATCCATCTGAATTTTCAAAGGAAATCATCTGCTGCTGTGCGAAGGAAACTGCTGAAAACAAGCAGAGTGCAATAGAGTAATTTTTTTTCATAGCATTATTTTTAGGTTGAACTAAAAATAAATACATCCATTAATTAAAAAAATATCATTTGATAGGGATATTATCATAAAAAAGTATAAAGCGCTCCGATGTTGGAACGCTTTATAGAATATTTTTATAAAATATTAATTATTTAGAATAATTTTCGAAGAACAATGGAATGCTTTCAATTCCTTTGTAGAAATTAAACAACCCATAATGTTCATTCGGAGAGTGAATTGCATCTGAATCTAGTCCAAAGCCCATCAATACAGACTTAGCTCCCAATACTTTTTCAAACATCGCTGTGATTGGAATACTTCCACCGCTTCTGTATGGAAGAACTTCTTTACCGAACGCTGTTTCCATAGCTTCTTTAGCTGCAAGGAATTCTTTTGTATCACTTGGCAATACGTAAGGCATTCCTCCGTGGTGAGGAGTCACTTTTACTTTCACATTATCCGGCGCAATCTTTTCGAAATATTTCGTGAATTTTTCTGTAATCTCTTCAGGAGTCTGATAAGGAACCAGACGCATTGAAATTTTAGCTGAAGCTTTAGAAGGAATCACTGTTTTAGCCCCTTCTCCTGTGTATCCTCCCCAAATACCATTACAGTCTAAAGTAGGACGAATAGACGTTCTTTCAAGTGTTGTATAGCTTTTTTCGCCTTCCACTCCGCTTAGTCCGATAGATTTTTTGAACTCTTCAGGATTATCCTTCAGTTTATTCATATCCGCTCTTTCAGCATCTGATACGGTTTCTACATTGTCGTAGAATCCGTCGATGGTAATATGTCCGTCTTCGTCAATCAGCTTAGCAATCATTCTGGAAAGTACGTGGATAGGGTTTGGAACCGCTCCTCCGTAAAGTCCTGAGTGAAGATCTCTGTTAGGTCCTTCGATTTCAACTTCTACATAGCTCAATCCTCTTAAACCTGTAGTTACCGTTGGCTGTTCGTTACTGTAGATATGCGTATCAGAGATCAGGATACAGTCGCAAGAAAGTTTTTCTTTATTCTCATTCACGAAGTCGCCAAGGCTCACAGAACCTACTTCTTCTTCGCCCTCAAGGATAAATTTAACGTTGCAAGGAAGTGTGTTGGTCTTCATCATCGCTTCAAAAGCTTTCACATGCATGAAAAACTGTCCTTTATCATCGGCAGAACCTCTTGCGAAGATCGCTCCTTCAGGATGAAGTTCTGTTTTCTCAATATAAGGTTCGAAAGGTGGTTTTTTCCATAATTCCAGCGGATCTGCAGGCTGTACGTCATAATGTCCGTATACCAATACCGTAGGAAGGTTTTTATCTAATATTTTCTCTCCGAAAACGATCGGATAGCCTTTTGTCTCACATACTTCAACCTGATCTGCTCCTGCATTTCTAAGATGTTCTGCACATACGTCCGCACATTTCAATACATCATTTTTATAAGCCGGATCTGCAGAAATAGAAGGAATTCTCAGTAACTCAAATAATTCATCCACGAAACGTTGTTTGTTTTCGTTAATGTAATTTAATGTCTCTTGCATTTTAAAAATTTGTTTTGTTAAAAGTAAAAAAATTGGTCTGCAGCAGCAAACAAAAACAGATAATTTTCCGAAGAACTGTCATTATTCAGGAGTATGCAGATTCCGTACAAAAAATGTCCTGCATTTCGGCAGGACATTTTTATATCGTGTACTAGTAATTAGTGTTCAGCTTTAGGAGCTTTTGCAGCTTCAGCAGGCTTTACAGTAGCAGCACTGTCTGTTTTAGGAGCAGTAGCTTCATGCTTTTCAGCGGGAGCCTCTTCTTTGTGTCCTGCAGCAGCTTCATGACCGTGTGCTTCACCTCCACCCTGAGCGTCGTCAGAATATCTTTCTACCCCTTCTTCCAGTTTCAGCGTATTCTTGTTTCCTCCTGCCTGGATTTTTTTACAGCTTACAGCTACCGTCGCAACAGCTAAACATATAATTAATTTTTTCATATGTAAAATTTATTTTTTAAAGGTCATATGGAATCGCATTATTTTAGCCGTTTATCATTATTTTAACAGCAAGCGATTTCATGCTTAATTTTTTAATTGCCCAAAATTAAGAAATCCTGCTTTTTGGGGCAACATTTTTACACTGATTTTAAAATAATTTTCCCTTTTTTGGATTGTGTAAAAATAAGATAGTCCTTTCCTCCATCTTTTAGCCCGTATTTCTTTTTGATATCTTCCGGTTTTAAAGGATAATTCTTTGATATGATATTGAACTGCCCCTTCTTCTTAACCTGTTTAGATTCAATCAATTCCATCTCTATTTCTCTTCCCGGAAAATCACTGATCTTTTCGGATGAATTGTAAATATGGGTATTGGGATGAAGTTTTTTTACCCCAAACCTTTCTGAGATCAGATTAAAAACTCCGGCTTTTAAAATAGCATTATTGGGAATATAGATGAATTTTTCAGGCTCAGAATACAATGCCTGGCTATTTTCTTCCTCTCCAAAAGTAAAACTAAAGGCAGATTCTCCGCTTTCAAGATTGATGCAGTTCACTCTAATTCCTTCTTTTTGTTCACTGGAAAGGAAAATAACAACTTCTTTCACATCATTTCTTACCGCTATTATTTCGATCCTGAAAATGCCCGGAACCACTGAAATCAGATATTTCAGATCGATCAACGGAGACAGTTTTACCACTACCTGATCTGCCGTAGCGAGTAGTTTTTCTCTGATCTGAAGAATATCCGGTGAAAGATCTTCCAAAAGAAACACCTTATTTTTATTCTGGTCTCTTCTCGCAGGATCCAGATAGATGACATCGAAATGTTCCTGATTATCATCCAGGAAGTCTTCCAGATTATGATTGATGAATGTTGCTTTTCGTTCTAAAATGCCCCAGTTATGCTCTACAATGTTCAACAGCTCCTGATTCTGTTCCACCAAAGTGATTTCCTCAAAATTTTGAGACAGATAATAGGCATCAATTCCAAAGCCGCTGGTCAGATCAATGAATTTCTTTCCTTTAAGAATTTGCGATTTGTATTCTGCTGTTTTCTCTGATGATGACTGTTCCAGGTTTAGCTGTGGCGGGAAAACAATTCCTTCTTGTAAAAGAAACGGGAATTTCTTCTGGGCCGTTTGTTTTCCTTTGATCTGCTGGACAATTTCGGGCATGGAGACATCCGGAAATGGAGATTTTTTTAATAAGAGTGTATGCAGATCTGTATTTAGATTTGCATTGATATAATCTTGAATTTCTTTGTTGATTAATTTATTTTCCAAGGTCAATCAGCTTTTTATGTTTAACCACAGATTGCACAGATTTTCACAGATGATTATGTATAAAGTTGAGACTCCTTTTTAATAAAAGTATCTAGATTTAGTTTCAACATATTAGAAATATGTATTTTGCAAGAAAATTAAGCAAAGACATCTGTGGAAATCTGTGCAATCCGTGGTTCAATAATCTATTTTTTTTAATATTCTAATTTTCCGTTTATTTTTCTGAAAATACTTTTACTGATATAATCTGTATTGAAATTCACCAGAATACCTAATTTTAGGTTGGTCAGCTTTAGATATGTCAATAACTGCTGATGATGTATATTCCCTATTTCCGTAACGGCTTTTACTTCTACAATTATTTTATCTTCAACAATCATATCGGCAATAAACCCAGAATCAATAATCACGTCTTTAAATTTGAGATTCATTGGAACCTGAGTTCTTATGTTCAAACCATTATTTTCAAGTTCATAAGCCAGAACTTTTTCATAAACTTTTTCCAGTAAACCAGGTCCAAGTTCATTATACACCGAAAATATAGATTTCCTGATGTAAAAGCTAATTTCATTTTCAGTCATTATGTGTATTTTTACTTACGCTAAATCTACAAAATCTGTAATATTTGTAAAATCTGTGGAAACTAAAAATACATTCAAAATTACATCAAGGTTTTACTTACCTCTTATAAAAAATATAATCCGTCAACAATGGATCAATGGCATTCTGTTTCAGTAATGAATTGATTTGTCCTCTGTGATAGGTGGAATGATTGATGGCATGGAACAGCATTTCAAAAATACTGTTTTCAAACTTTGCCCCTCTTGAATTGTGATATTCTATCCTCTTATCGAGGTCGGATTTTTGAATAATATCAATGCTTCTCTGTAAATTCTGGTGATTGATTTCTTCAAGATCTTCAAAGGGATTAATCTGCCAGACTTCAAATGATTTTTCACCCAGTATCCGTGAATTCCAGATCTGCTGGGCATTCAAGGTATGGTTGATCAGACTGATTGTTTTTTCATCCACTTTTGTGATGTTTTCAGAAATAACCTTAATCATTTCTCTGTTGAAATGATGAGTGTACTCAAATAGGTCGATCAGCTTTTCTTGCATTGCTAGAATATTATTTTTTTAACCATAGATTGCACAGATATTTTGCGCTTAATTTTTAAAAATTAAAAAGCTGCACTTGTGTACAATAAAAGAACAGGTGAAATTACTCAAACATTTCAGCCCAACGTACAGCCTTAATTTCTTTTTCGCTGTATAGATCTTCAACTGATCTTTTAACGTCTAATTTGGGGTATAAATTAACTCCGATCAGCTTTATTTTCCCTTCTTCCACCCATTTCTGTTCTTCAACAGCCTGATCATAGATTTTTTTCTGAACCACTCCCTGATTTAAAAGCGCAAGATAACCACCTGCTTCTTCCATTTCAACAAACAGATCCCATGCTTTTTCTGCAATCTGGCTGGTGATATCTTCTACATAATAACTCCCGTTCGATGCATCTTCAAATACGTTAATGATACTCTCGTAAGCTAAAACAATCTGCTGTTTAAATGAGATTTCTTCTGAAATGTCCGTACTTCTGTTCACAAGATAATTACTGCTGAAAACGGCATCCGCTCCTCCGATCATGGCAGCAGCAAGCTCCAGTGTTGAACGGATCAGGTTGTTTTCATTGTCTGCCACTGCTTTATTTCTTAAAGAAGTTTCAGCAAAAATATAAGGAATGTCATTTAAACCATATTCTTTGGAAAGCTGGTTAAAGACTATTTTGAAAGCTCTCAGTTTCGCCATTTCAAAGAAATAATTTCCTCCGACAGCTATTCTGAAAATCAGTTTATTTAAAATTTCAGGACCGTACACTTCAACAAGTTCCTTTGTTTTTGACAAAGCAATTCCCAATTGCTGGTAAATCGCGGCTCCTGCATTCTGATGAAGTGAAATATCCACGCAGATATTTCTTTTGAAATCTTTAGCCAAAAGTTCTTTAGCCAATTGATCATCAATACTCCCTACATTTTCGTTAAAAACATCAATCAAAGAAAAATACTGATCTTCTTCCTGCGGGCTGATATGACCGGCAAGCTCTTTATTATTAACAAAAAGCGTTTTCTGCTCCAGTGTTTCTACATTATGATCTAAAATAAATGCAAATACATCCTCTTCCAGACTTTCATGATATCTAGCTACCAAATGGGTGTTTTCTTCCACTTTTGGCAGGTTGGCCAATGGTTTCTGAACTTCGCTGTAAAAAGGTTTTACCTCTATTCCTTCCAGATTTTCTTTCTTCAGGATAGAATAAATATCATCAGTTTTAAGCTGTTTTTTTACTAAGGCTTCCCAGTTTGGAAGTATATCTGTATTGGACATTGGCTATTGGTTAATGGTCAATATGTGAATGGTTAATTTTGCTTCGCAAGTCAATGGTAAATCTACAAAATTGACGATTGACACTTCGCTGCGAAGCTAATTGACTATTCCCATTTCAAATTATTTTTTCGCCTCATTGGCACTATCTACAACCAGGATAAAAATTTCTTCATCGGGTTTTTTCATAAAATAGTTTTCTCTGGCGTATTTTTCTTTTTCCGACTTATTGTTCATCAGCTTTTTATAAAAAGTATCGTTTTTGTCGTATTCCTTTTTATAATATTCCAGCTGGTCTTCATATCGGCTGATTTCGCCGTTCAGTTCATGAATAACAAGGAAAGAGGTTTTATCAAAGAATATCATCCAGACCAGAAACATACAGATGGTAATGGTGTATTTATTCAGGACATATTTCTGAATAACTTTCAATGTTTCAGACTTCGGTTGGATGTCTTTAATAAGTTTGTTTTCTTCCATTTTAATGTTTTCTCAACGAATTTTTAATAACAGTAGTTAGAAAATCAATCGCTACGGAATTCTGTCTCATATTCGGAATGATCAAATCTGCGTCATTCTTTGATGGTTCAATGAATTCCTGATGCATCGGCTTCAAAGTGGTCTGATAACGGTGAAGGACTTCACTCAGGTCTCTTCCCCTTTCCTGGGTATCCCGCCTGATTCTCCTGATCAGTCTTTCGTCTGAATCTGCGTGAACGAATACTTTTAAATCGAATTCTTTCAGCAGCTCTTTGTTCGTAAGGACCAGAATACCTTCTACTACCAATACATTTTTAGGTTCTACAGTGACGTGGTCGCCCGTTCTGGAATGCGTTACAAAGCTGTAAATGGGCTGTTCTATGGGCTCATTGTTTTTTAAAGCTTTCACGTGTTTTATCATTAAATCGAAATCTATAGACTTTGGGTGGTCGTAGTTAAGCGCCTCTCTCTCGGTCAGTGTCAGATTCGGGTTATCGTGATAATAATTATCCTGAGAAAGGATATTCATTCCTTCGATATCAAGCTGTTGCAGTATCTTGTCAACAACTGTAGTTTTGCCGGATCCTGTACCTCCAGCAATTCCTATTACAAGCATTCTTTTTTTGTTTCTTTATAGTTGGTACAAATATACTATTTTAGATGAATGCAACTAAAACAATCCTTCTACAAATTGGTTTAAAACAAAAAAAATCCGATGTCTGAACACCGGATTTTAAAATTTTATTTAAGATTTTTATTTCTTGATGAATTTTGCAGACAATTCAATGCCTTTTACAGTCAGGATATAGTTTCCGGACTGTAGGTTTGAAACATCAATTTTATTTCTGTTGCTTCCTATCGTGGTTTCCATTACTTTTCTTCCTTCCATATTGAATATTTCAGCTTTTTCTTCTTTATTTCCTTTCCATGAAACGATCAGCAGATCAGAAACAGGGTTTGGATATACTGAAATCAGATTTTCTTTTGTCGTTTCTTTTGTGCTCAGTACACAACTGTATTCAGGAAGTACATATCCAGCTGCCGTAAATTCCTCTGTCATAGCCGTAATATCACTACAATTGAATCCAAATTGTCCCAGCATATCAATTCCTGCCTGTCTTACGGCAATAGCGGCATTTTGCTGGTTGGTAGTTGAAGTCGTTAAGTCCAGTCCTTCTAAAAAGGCTCTGTCTGTTTTTTCTTTACCTATTCTATTCCAGATTCTCATCAATGCAGCAGACCAGATCTGTGCTTTATCATAGTAAGATCCTGATCCCGGATAAGTCATGGTTGTATTGGTTATTCTTCCTGGCCAGAAAGGATTATGCCCGTCCCAGTTAAACATCCACTGATACTCAGGAGCCGTGGAAGGCCATTGATTTAAGCTTCTGCTGTACGAATGTGCCCAGTAATCTCCGCATCCTTCACTCAGTCCGTCTGCATTGGAGATTCCTCCAGCCAGCCAGTGATGAATTCCGTGTCCCAGTTCATGTAATATTACATCGGCATCTTCAGCATCATCTACACCACCTTCTCCAAATCCAAGTGACTCGCTTCCTGTTAAATAATGTGAATTGTCCGTACCGTTAAAACCATGAGGATCAAATCTTAATACCCCGTTGTTTTGTGCAGGTTTGCAAACAATCCCTAACGTTACGTTGATGTATCTAAGGCTGTTATCAAGGTGCCAGTAAGCATTAGCAGCTTCAAATCCATCATCACTTCTGTTAAATAAAAACTGGTTGGTAGATTGTGTAAAAATCCCTTTTGCAGGGGCTTCTATTTCTTTAATCTCTGCATACGTTCCTTTTAGCGTATAAACTCCTGCTGTAAGATCAAGTTCAGGAATGGTCACTAAAGTTCTTGCCGCATCCAGACTGGCATTCGTAGCATCGTTATTATCTACAAAATTGCCTGCATAAGCTGATCCTGTTTTAGACAAAGGATCCGGTTCGAAAATATAGGCGCTACCGGTTACTGGAGCTTTCTTTGGTGTTACTTTTTTATTTTTCTTGGGAGTTGGATCATTTTTATCGTGATGCTTTACAGAAATGTCCTTCATACTAATTACACTTCCTGTTTTTGCGTCTACAATGGTTTCCCAGCTACCAGGGTTGTCGAAAGAACTCGTCACCACCCTGTAAACCAGTTTTGTCTCTCCGGAATCCGTAAGATAAACAACCAGTTTATTTTCTTCAAAGGTCACTGCGCCCTTTGTTTTAGAAGCTATATGAGCTTTTTGAACGGCTTCTGATACAGGAAAAGAAGGAACGGTATCCACTTCTTTCAGGTTTTTTTTCAAACTTTCTGTACCGGTATAGCTTATTTTGCCCTCTTTGTTGAAATGAACGACAATGACCGATTCAAAAACCGGTACCTCTTTGATCATTTGCTGAAAACGCAGGGTCTCACCCGTATTTCCTTTGCGTACTGAACTTAATGTGAGTGTGCTAAATCCTGGAATTCCTAAATTTCTTGTGTTTTCTTTGATCCAGCTTTTGGCCGGTGTTTCAAAAGATGACTCCTGAGCGTTTAATGCAGAACAGCATAATATACCACAGAGAATCAGCGAAGTAATTTTTTGTTTCATTTATATATATTTTAAATTAAGGTGTCCTAATTGCTAATATAGATAAATTTATTCTTATTTTTCACTAATAAGTGTGTAAATGTTTTAAAAAATTACATTTTAAACAAAAAACCCCACCTTTCGGCAGAGTTTCATTTATACTATTTCGCTTGTCAATTCTCTTGAAAGCAGTTTTTCATGCATCGGTTTCAGAAGATCCAGGGAACCTGTTTTGACGGTGCATTTGCCTTTGTAATGCACCAGCATGGTACATTGTTCTGCCTGCTCCAGGGTGTGCTTACAGATCTCAACAAGACAGTCGATCACATAATCAAACGTGTGAATGTCATCATTGTGAAGAACCAGCTTATACACTTCATCCGTATCATCCAGTACCAGTACTTCTTCTTCATACTGACGTTTCGGATCTTCGTAATCTTTTATGCTGTTATAAAAAATCATTTCTTTTTCTCTCTTTAAACTTCACCTAATTTATCGGCCAGATCACTGAGTACATTCGGGCCTTCATACACTAATTCTACAAGCTCTACGCTCTTGTTATTCATTTTCAGAATCTTGAAATGATAGTTTTCCAGATCAAATTCATCATTCTCTTCCGGAATCTCTTCCAGCTCATGCAGAATGAATCCTGCCAGGGAATTGTATTCACTTTCCTCAGAAAGAGGCAGTTTTTTAGGAAGATGCTCATTGATCTCGTCCAGTGGCTGTGTAGCCTGAACCCAATAAATATTATCTCCGATCTTATCTACCAGCTTATCTTCATCATCCTCTTCATCCTGAATCTCTCCTACCAGCTCTTCCAGAATATCTTCCAGGGTAATAATACCTTCAGTTCCTCCAAATTCATCGATAACGATGGCAAGGTGCTGTTTTTTCTGCTGAAATATCTTAAGCAGGTCGGAAATCTTTTTACTTCCCACCACGAAAAAGGCATCACGCATCAGATCTTTAAGATCCTCATGGCTTAAATCCCCTTTTCTTTTCACATATTCTCTGATAATTTCTTTCGTATAGAAAATACCAATCACATTGTCTATGGAATCAAGATACACCGGAATACGCGAATAACCGCTGTCCATGATCTTATTGATAATTTCATTGATATCTTCTTCAAAGTCAATTGACGTAATATTCTGTCTGGGAACCATGATCTGTTTTGCAGAATGATCTGTAAAATCAAAAGCATTTTTAATGATCTCATAGTTCTCCTCTTCAATCTCCCCACTGTCAGCACTTTGCTTTACCAAAAGCTGAAGCTCTTCGGTAGAGTGGATTTCCTGTTCGGAAGCCGGATGTATTTTTACCAGCCTTAAGAAGGTATTCGACATCAGGTTCATCAACCAGATAAACGGTTTGAAGATGGTATAAAAAACTCTCAACGGTACTGCTGTAGCCATTGTAGTCGCTTCAGATTTTCTGATGGCAATGGATTTAGGAATAAGTTCCCCGAATACAATATGCATCACTGTGATCAGTACAAAACTGGTTACTACTGAAATTGTAGTAATGGTAGATTGAGTAAGTTCTACATTCAAAGAGTGGAAGATACTTTCAACTACATGATGCAGAGCGCTTTCACCTACCCAACCCAAAGCAAGAGATGCTAAGGTAATACCAAGCTGTGTAGCGGACAGGTATTCATCAAGATGCTTGATAATATGTTCTGCCTGCTTGGCCATAGAGTTACCTTCGGCGGCTTTTAACTGGATTTGTGAATAACGAACTTTAACAATTGAAAATTCTGCGGCTACGAAAAAGCCATTGAGTAAAACAAGAAATAAAGCTAGCAAAAGCCTGACTATGTCCGAGTCCATTTAGAAGTTGTATATTTTTAGGATACAAAGATAGATAAAATAAAAATAACCTGCATTGGGGTTAAGATATTTTGGGAATGTAATTTTCTAAGACAGAAGATAGAAGCGTAAAAATGGAAGTCTCCAGAGTATTAAAAAACGATTTAAAATCTTTTTTGAACACGGAATACATATTTGGGAATACCGAAGGTTTTACAGGCTAAAGAACGATAAAAGGGTGGTTCATTCTGCAACAAATAATTAGAAACCCAAAAGTAACTGGAATTTTAATTCCACAAAAAAAGCACCGACCGTGTCGATGCTTTTGTATGATATAAAAATAATTCTTTATGAATTTTTCAAAGCTTCTGCTCCTGAAACGATCTCTAAGATTTCGTTCGTAATAGCAGCCTGTCTTGCTTTGTTGTAGAAAATGACAAGGTCATTCTTAAGCTCCTGTGCGTTATCAGTTGCTTTATGCATTGCTGTCATTCTCGCACCGTGCTCAGACGCTACAGAATCTAAAACAGCTTTGAAAACCTGAGTTTTAATAGACTTTGGAATCAAATTATCCAAAATCTCAGCTCTATTCGGCTCAAAAATATAATCTGTTTCTACCTGAGGCTCTGCAGGATTAGCTTCTGCCATAGAAATAGGCAAAACTTGTTCTGTAGTAACTTCCTGGGTAGCAGCATTAATAAATTTATTGTAGATGACATAAACTTCGTCAAATTTACCTTCTTTGAAACTGCTCATAGCTGCTTCAGTAAGGTGAGAAACTGCTTCAAAGTTCAGATTATCAAAAACGGCGCTTTCATTTGAGTACACTGCACGAGTCTTTCTTACAGCATCGTAAGCTTTTTTACCAATTGTAAGAACTTCAACCTCATATTGAGCTTTATTCTGAAACTGGATGTTTAGCTCCTTTACAACATTAGAGTTGAAAGCACCAGCCAAACCTCTGTTTGAAGTTACAGCGATGAAAAGTACTCTTTTAACCTCTCTTTTTTGAGCATAAATAGAAACCTGATCAGGATCTGAACTAGAATTTACATTCTGGATGATCTCCTGTAGCTTTTCAGAATAAGGTCTTAACATTACGATTGCATCCTGTGCTTTTTTAAGTTTCGCAGCGGAAACCATTTTCATAGCACGTGTGATTTGCATCGTAGATGAAATTGAACTGATTCTTCCTCGTATTTCTTTTAAGTTTGCCATTTTATGTTTTCAATGTATAAAGTTTAAGGTTCAAAGGCCAGCTTCAAACCTTAAACATTGAATTTTTTAGTTATATTTAGATGCTAAGTCGTTAGCCGCCTGCTTAAGAACGCTTGTAATATCGTTGTCGATTTTACCCGCTTTAATAGCCGCCATTGTATCAGGGTGCTTAGATCTTAAGAACTCAATATATTCTAATTGGAATTCTTTTACTTTTTTGATAGGAACGTTTCTCATTAAGTTCTCAGTACCCGCATAAATCATAGCTACCTGACTGTCTACAGGAAGCGGAGAGTTTACCGGCTGCTTAAGAAGCTCTACGTTTCTTTCTCCTTTAGAGATTACTGCTAAAGTAGAAGCATCAAGGTCAGAACCGAACTTAGCGAACGCTTCCAATTCTTTATATTGAGCCTGGTCTAATTTAAGAGTACCAGACACTTTTTTCATTGATTTGATCTGAGCGTTACCTCCTACTCTCGATACAGAGATCCCTACGTTGATCGCAGGACGAACCCCTGAGTTGAATAGATCAGACTCCAGGAAGATCTGTCCGTCTGTAATAGAGATTACGTTCGTTGGAATATACGCAGAAACGTCACCAGCCTGAGTTTCGATAATTGGAAGGGCAGTTAATGAACCTCCTCCTTTTACGATTGGTCTTAAAGACTCAGGTAAGTCGTTCATCTGGCTCGCGATATTGTCATCAGCAATTACTTTCGCTGCTCTTTCCAATAGTCTTGAGTGAAGATAGAAAACGTCTCCAGGATAAGCTTCACGTCCCGGTGGTCTTCTCAATAGTAGAGAAAGCTCACGGTAAGCTACCGCTTGTTTGGATAAATCATCATAAACGATCAATGCTGGTCTACCAGAGTCTCTGAAGAACTCACCGATAGATGCACCTGCCATTGCAGAATATACCTGCATTGGAACCGGGTCTGATGCGTTAGCCGCAACGATTACAGTATATGCTAAAGCTCCTTTATCAGAAAGAGTTTTAACAATTTGTGCTACGGTAGAAGCTTTCTGACCGATCGCAACATATATACAATATACAGGCTGACCTGCATCAAAGAATTCTTTTTGGTTGATGATCGTATCAATCGCAACAGTAGTTTTACCTGTCTGTCTGTCACCAATGATAAGCTCTCTCTGACCTCTTCCTACAGGGATCATAGAGTCGATCGCAACGATACCTGTTTGTAAAGGCTCAGTTACCGGCTGTCTGAAGATAACTCCAGGAGCTTTTCTTTCCAATGGCATTTCGTATAAATCCCCAGTAATAGGACCTTTACCATCGATAGGGTTACCAAGAGTATCTACTACTCTTCCTAACATTCCTTCTCCTACTTTGATAGAAGAGATTCTGTTTGTTCTTCTTACTGTATCTCCTTCTTTTACTAATTTACTTTCCCCAAGTAGAGCAACACCTACGTTGTCTTCTTCAAGGTTAAGTACAATACCTTCTACATCACTAGCAAATTTAACCAACTCACCGTACTGTACATTTTCTAACCCGTATACACGAGCAATACCATCACCGATGGTTAAAACTGTACCTACTTCCTCAACGTTAGATTGAGTGTCGAAGTTGGCCAACTGTTGTTTTAAGATCGCAGATACTTCTGCCGGATTTATTTCTGCCATTATATGGTTGTTTTTTTCTTAATTTAAATGAAAATCTTTTTTAATCTGATTCAATTTGGTTTTCACAGATGCATCGATCTGCTGATCACCTACTCTTAAAATGTAACCCCCTAAAATATCAGGCTTCACATTTACATTAAGATCAAAGTTTGAATCTGCTTTTACCAGATTGGTAGATCTTAAGATCTGATCAAGGTTCTCTTGAGAAAGCTGAGTCGCTGTAGTAAGAGTAATTCTCTGTACCCCGTTGATATCTTCTACCTTATTGATGAACTCCTGAGCAATATTTTTCAACTGGTTCACACGTCCGTGCTTGATCACTAGTCTGATCAGGTTCTGCGAAGAAACTGAAAAATCCTTAAAGATCTGGTCTGCTACCTCTATTTTCTTTTTTGCATCAATGTAAGGCGTACCGAAGAACTTGTTCAAATCCGCAGATTGAGACATGATCTTCACTACATCTTTCATTTCAGAAAATACAGCAGCTGTCTGACCTGATTCATTGGTGAAATCAATCAGTCCCTGTGCGTATCTTTTAGCTACTTTAGATGTAAGCATTCTTAGTTAAGGTTAGATTTGTTTAAATAATTTTGAACTAATTCGTTTTGAGCTTCGTTGTTATCCAACTTCTGCTTAAGGATAGATTCAGCGATGTTTACAGATAAAGCACCGATTTGAGTTTTGATGTCTGCCATAGCAGCATTTTTCTCAGTCTGGATCGTTTGCTTAGCTGCTTCAATCATTTTGTCGCCTTCATTTTTAGCTGCATCTTTAGCCTCACCTACGATTCTATCTTTAATTTCTCTCGCTTCTTTAAGGATAGCATCTCTTTCGATTTTAGCTTCACGAATAATTCTTTCGTTATCCTCTTTTAAAGTCTCCATTTCTTTTCTTGCCAATTTAGCCTGATTAAGAGCATCAACAATAGAAGTTTCTCTGTCATTGATCGATTTTAAAATAGGTTTCCAGGCAAATTTGCCTAACAAAAATAATAATGCTAGAAAAATAACAGACTGGATAATAAATAATCCTGATGAAAACTGGTGAATTAATTCCATTATATAAATGTATAAATAATTATTACTTTTTTTCTTAAAAACCATTACCTGTAACCAACCGTTACGGGTAATGGTTTGATTTTAATTAGTTTACTGCGAATAGAGCAGCAAACGCAACACCTTCAACAAGTGCAGCAGCGATAAGCATAGCTGTTTGGATTTTTCCAGATTGCTCAGGTTGTCTAGCGATAGCTTCAAGAGCAGCAGCTCCGATTTTACCAAGACCGATACCTACACCTAGTACTACGATACCAGCACCTACAATTTTAGGGATTTCCATAATATATAATTTTAAAAAATTTGTTTTACTTTAATTTACACTTTCAATTAGTGAGCTGCATGATGTTCGTGCTCGTGCTCCTGTACTGCCATTCCGATGAACAAAGCTGATAACATTGTAAAGATATAAGCCTGTAGGAATGCAACCAGTACTTCCAATAAATAGATTACTAACGTTAAGAACGGGAATGCAACACCAGCTGCGAAGTTCTTAAACACATAGATCAGTCCGATCAAACTCATTACTACGATGTGTCCTGCCGTCATGTTGGCAAAAAGACGGATCATCAAAGCGAAAGGCTTAGTAATCGTTCCTAACAATTCGATTGGTAACATGATCAGCTTCATTGGCACAGGTACTCCCGGCATCCAGAAGATGTGCTTCCAGTAATCTTTGTTAGCAGAGAACGTCGTGATTAAATACGTAAGGATTGCAAGGAAGAATGTCATGGTAATATTACCTGTAACATTGATTCCGAAAGGCATTAATCCTAACACGTTAAGGAATAAGATAAAGAAGAATACCGTTAACAGGTAACCCATAAATCTTTTATACTTATGTCCAATGTTCGGGATCGCTACTTCATCTCTTACGAAAATGATTAACGGCTCCAGGAATCTTGCTGCTCCTGTAGGAACTACTGATTTCTTGTAAGACTTAGCCATTCCTGCAAATAATACCAGCATGAAAACAGATACTAATAAAAGAATAAGTACACTCTTCGTGATAGAAAGATCTAAAGGCTTTTCGTTGGTTGGATGACCATCTTCTCCAAGCGTTAAAGTTCCTGCTGCATCTGTCTTATAAATTTTTTCGTGGTGTAATGTATAGAAAGAACCATCTACTTCTGTTGGCTCACCGTGCATGAAACCTTCTTTGTTACTCATGAAAGAGTGAATACCATTGTCATAAAAAATAACAGGAAGAGGGAATCCGATGTGGTGACCATCTTTATCCACCATCAATGTAAAGTCGTGAGCATCCAACAAGTGATGATCGATGAACTCTTTGTTTTCTTTACTTGTTTTGTCTTTTTCTGAAAGCTCTTGTGCTGGAGCTGTTCCGGCAGCAGCCTCACCGTGCTGTGCAGACACTAAGTTTAATACAAAAATACTGTAGAATAAAACTGCGAATTTCTTAAACATTGATAGGTTTTTTTCGTTGTGCAAAAATATAATATTTTTTCTATTTTCAATAAATAATTTTACTGTTTTTTGTCATGATTAATCAGCTTAATCGCATAGTAGGTAAGCAGCGTGGTCAGGACGAAATAAGGGATAATGAAATGAAATTTATAGCCTGGAATCACTTCAAAGTTCAATTTCTTCCTGATTAAGTACATTAAACCGAATTTTAAAAGGATCAAACCAATCACAGACAGCCCTAAAAATTCCGGCACTACTCTATTAATTAAAACAATCATTGTAATCATCAGCATAAACATTACACTTAAAAAAAGATAAAATTTAACAATAATAATCTCATCTAAGTGAAAAACAAATTTCCAGAGGGAAAAATGGATCAGAAATGTTAAAAAGAATAATACCGTAACTAAGATATTAGGATTTAATTTCATTATAAACTTATTTTCAACCTCGGTTTCTATGAGGTTTATTTTAACTGATCGCAAAAATAGACTTTTTCTATCGTATTTTCATACGATTTGATTTTTATCATTTTTTCTATATATATAATATTACGTGTCCGAACACTTTGCATATGCTAAAAATTCCTTATTTTTGCAAACCTATAATTTACAATAAATATGTTTAATAGTTTACAGGATAAATTAGACAAGGCTCTACATAATATTTCCGGACGCGGAAAAATCACAGAGATCAACGTAGCGGAAACCGTAAAGGAAATCCGTAGAGCGCTGGTAGATGCCGACGTTAACTATAAAGTTGCAAAAGATCTTACCAAAAGAGTTCAGGATAAAGCTTTAGGACAAAACGTTCTTACTTCCCTTACACCGGGACAGCTGATGACGAAAATCGTTCACGACGAATTAGTGGATCTGATGGGAGGTTCTCAGGAAGGAATCAATCTTTCAGGAAAACCATCCGTAATCCTTATTGCCGGTCTTCAGGGTTCTGGTAAGACGACTTTCTCCGGAAAACTGGCTCATTATTTAAAGACAAAAAGAACCAAGAAGCCTTTGTTGGTTGCCTGTGACGTTTACCGTCCGGCTGCTATTGACCAGCTTAAAGTATTGGGAGGCCAGATCGGAGTTCCCGTATTTACAGAGGAAGGTTCTACCAATCCTTCTACCATTGCTGAAAACGCGATTGCTTTCGCAAAGGCAAACGGTCATGATGTAGTAATCGTGGATACCGCAGGGCGTCTTGCAATTGACGAGCAGATGATGAACGAGATCAAATCTGTACATTACTTCATCAAACCTCAGGAAACTTTATTCGTAGTAGACTCCATGACCGGTCAGGATGCTGTAAACACAGCGAAAGCATTCAACGATGCGCTGAACTTTGACGGGGTTGTTCTGACGAAATTAGACGGTGATACAAGAGGGGGTGCTGCTTTGACGATTCGTTCTGTAGTTGAAAAACCGATCAAATTTATCTCTACCGGTGAGAAAATGGAAGCTTTAGATCTTTTCTACCCGGAAAGAATGGCAGACAGAATCTTAGGAATGGGAGACGTAGTTTCCTTAGTAGAAAGAGCTCAGGAGCAGTTTGATGAAGAAGAAGCTAAGAAACTACACAAGAAAATCGCTAAAAACGAATTTGGTTTTGATGATTTCCTTAAGCAGATCAACCAGATCAAGAAGATGGGTAATATGAAAGACCTGATGGGAATGATTCCGGGGGTTGGAAAAGCCATCAAAGATGTTGAGATCAGCGATGATGCATTCAAACACATTGAAGCGATTATTTATTCTATGACACCTGACGAAAGAAGAAGACCTTCTATCATCAATACCCAGAGAAAACAGAGAATTGCAAAAGGAGCAGGAAGAAAAATCGAAGATGTGAATCAGCTGATGAAGCAGTTTGAGCAAATGGGGAAAATGATGAAGATGATGCAGGGACCTCAGGGAAAACAGATGATGCAGATGATGAGCAAGATGCCAAATATGCCTGGAATGGGCGGAATGATGGGCAAATAATAAAGCTTTCAGCCACAACAAGACATAAAAAAACTCTCAGAAATTCTGAGAGTTTTTTGTTTTATTTTATCTTATTTGAATTTGTATCCCAATCCGATCTGGAAGAAATTCATTTTCAATTTTTCGTCGTTTACAGGATCTTTGATCATGTTCGTCAGTCCGAAACTGTAACGTGCATCTACGAATAATCCTTTGTATACGTTATAATCAGCTCCAAAGAAAAGTCCGAAATCTGTAGATTTTAAATTATCATTGAACGCTTTTTCAAGATATTCCTCTCCTGCACTGATCCCTTGTGGATTAGACATTACCCCACTCACTTCGATTTTTGCCGTTGTATTGGTTTTAAAACTCACATATGGACCTGCATAAATACCCAATTCCGGAGTTGCATAATACCTTGCGGATACAGGAATTACAATTCTGTTGAAGTTTAATTTTTCAGTTACAGAAACTCCTCCTGGCAGTGATACTTTTGCTGTTCCTCCTAAATTAGCATATTCCACTTCTCCCTGAAGAGCAAATTTACTATTCAGTTTGTGCTCAACCAAAGCCCCTACATAGAATCCGGATTTTGATTTCAAATCCCCTGAAATTCCTCCAAATTCAATACTGTTTTCGTTAGAATTCAGTTTAGAAGAAGCATAACCTGCTTTTACACCAAATTTTGTCTGCGCATTCATACCTGCAAAGAAAGCAAGTGCTGATGCCAATAAGATTTTTTTCATGATTATTATTAAAAATTTTATTTTTAGTGGTAAAAAAAGCCCTAAAATAAATCTTAGGGCTTTCTATTTTGATAAATGCTTTGTTAATTACTTAGCAAATACATATTTAACTCCGAAAGTTACAGCTGATAAATTCAATCCGAACTTGTAGTTGTTTACGCTTTTAGCACCATCAACATCAAATTTAGAAGTGTTGTATCCGAATTCACCAAAAGTAGCTTCAATGCTCCAGTTTTTGTTCAAGAAATAATCTAAACCTGGCTTAATGTTAACTCCGATTGAAGTGTAGTTAGCTTTAGTAGATGTAGATGTACTAGTTGTAGTAGACCCTGTAGTTGCAGTTGCGTTAACTTCGTTTTTCTCAGTACCGAATTCCATAGGAACTTCTAATTGACCGAAGATGTATAATTTGTCAGCAATAGTCCAGTATTTTCTTACGAAAGGAGCTACAACAAATGCAGAAGTTGTACCTTCGTTTTCAGTAACTACTGTAGTGTTTCCAAAAGAGTTAGTTACGCTAGTTGTAGTTTTGTCATTTTTGTAACCTACTCCTAAACCAACAGCTAAGTTAGTTCCTACGAAATAACCTGCAGTAGGGATAACTTTGAAGCTTTCAATTTTCTTGTCAGTATTGTTGTTCTCTTCTTGAGAATAACCTACTTGTCCTGAAATATATGCAGTACCTTTTGCAATCTGTGCATTAGATAAACCGAAAAGTGCAATTGCACCAGCTAATACTAATTTTTTCATTTTATAATAATTTTAATACTTTCTGACGGCAAATTTACAGTGGGTCCGGCTAATATTAAAATTTGTTAACGTGATTAATATCATTGATGAACATTGGTGTTTTCCGAAAATAAAACGTACTAATTATAAGGCATTGTTTTTTTCACAATATTTAGAATAAAAAATCTACAATTTATCAACAGGAGTGAAATATACTTAACTTTTTGGATTTTCCATTTTCTTTTAAATTCATGTTTATTTTTGATTATCGTAAATGATAATGCTCTAAAACGTTAATATTTAATAGATTAGTCTTAAAATTAAACAATTGTTTATTATTTGAGATAAATTCATTCCCAAAATCTGCTAAAGACATAAATTCATCCGGAATACCCAATCATATCAGATATTCATTGGTATTCAAATAAAAAAACTCCAGCTAAAAAGCCGGAGTTTGATGTATTATTCTTAATATTTCTTATTTAAGGAAGAAATTGTATCCAAGATTAATAGCACCTACGTTCCAGCTGGCAGTATACCAACCATAGTCACGTCTGTTGCTGATCGTCTGATAACCTAAATACAGTTCACCTTTTTTCATCTGGTAACCAAATTTAGGCTGTGCATAGAAACCTCCGTCTACCCCATCTTTTACAGAAATCCCATATCCAAGATCCAGTCCTACAAAGATAGGTGCTCCCGAGAATTTGTATTTTCCGGAAACCGCTACAGGAATAAACCCGAAATCATCAAAATTATCCTTTCCGAAGAAATGAGAATATCCTGTGGTAACCCCAAGGTCAAGACCTTTTGTAATGTTCCACATATAGGCAGCATCCACGCCTAATGTAAATGAAGATACATCGCCGGCATCTCCTACAGGAATACCAATATGCCCTCCCAGTTTAAAACCTTCCTGCGCGTGTGCAACAGTTCCTAACAGTGCAAAAGCACCTAGTAAAAATAGTTTTTTCATTATTTAAATAGTTTGATTGATACCACAAAATTAATAATTATTTTCTTCATTAACATAAAATTAACAAATTACATTTATCGTAATAATAAAAAAGCGGGACAAAAATTTGTCCCGCTCTGTATCTTTTCGTTAAGCTTCTGAAGAATTAGTTCCCTCCGAATTTGAAACCGATACCCACCTGTAAAAAGCTGTTAGTGGTTTTCTCACCATTCACAGGATTTTTAGCTAAGTTGGATACTCCCATATTATATCTGGCATCAAAGAATAATCCGTTTTCCAACGCATACTCTGCACCTAAGAAAGGAGCAATATTAAACGTATTCGTCTGGTCTTTGATATCCGTTTCATCATCAGCACCAAGCTCTAATCCTGGGATTAGTCCTCCAAAATTTATGTCGGTAACCGTTTTGGATTTTGCAGTAAGGATATATCCGAAACTCGCACCTGCAGAAACTGATAAACCTTCAGTGATGAAATATTTGGCAGAAACAGGAACCAATAAAGTACCGAAAGTCATTTTGTTTTGAACTTTGATCAATTCATTGTCTTCATCCTCAACACTTTTAGACACTTTTCCTCCTAATTGAGAATATAAAACTTCCCCTTGCAGACCAAATTTATCACTGATTTTATATTCAACCATACCTCCCACATAGAAAGTATGTAATGGATCTGTGCTTTCTGATTCTCCGCTGCTTTTAAATTTAAGGGTAGATAAAGAATAGCCGGCTTTAGGACCGAATCTTAATTCCTGAGCGCTTAAGTTGGCGCCTAGTACAGCCACAGCTGCAATAAGTAGAATTTTTTTCATGAGTTATTTTTAGTATTCGGCTGTAAAACTAGCTTTTTTTTTCAAAACACCAAATAGTGGCTAAAAATATTCTCACAAACAAACAGTTCTAATTATAAAATTCACAGGAAAAAAACATCCCAAAACACACTTATATTCTCTTCTGCTTTAATCTTTAAGCCTTTTATCTTCCTCGTTATACGCTAAAATAATTTTCTTCACGACCGGATGTCTTACCACATCCTCTTCCGTAAGGTGTACAAAGCCTATTTCTTTAACGTCTTTCAGAATTCTCATCGCTTCCTTCAGCCCCGATTGTTGTTTCGGTGGTAAGTCGATCTGGGTTGGATCTCCGGTGATGATGAACTTGGCATTCATCCCCATTCTGGTCAGAAACATTTTCATTTGGGCATGAGTGGTATTCTGTGCTTCATCAAGAATCACAAAGGCATCGTCAAGCGTACGACCTCTCATAAACGCCAACGGAGCTACTTCAATCACCTTTTTCTCCATAAAACCTTCCAGTTTTTCGTGAGGGATCATATCTCTAAGCGCATCATACAAAGGCTGTAAATACGGATCCAACTTTTCTTTCAGGTCTCCGGGAAGGAATCCAAGGCTCTCTCCTGCTTCCACAGCTGGTCTTGTCAAAACGATTCTTTTCACTTCCTTATCTCTCAAAGCTCTCGCCGCCAATGCCACACTGGTGTATGTTTTCCCCGTTCCTGCAGGACCAATGGCAAAAACCATATCCTTTTTCTCGGTTTCTTTAACCAGCCTTTTAAGATTGGTGGTTTTAGCTTTAATAATCTTTCCGTTGACTCCCTTTACAATGATATCCTGATCGAAAACCAAATGCTTTTCGTTCTCATCTTTGATATTCAGGACATTTTCAACGTCTTTCAGAGCAATAGAATTGTTTTTGGAAATAAATTTTATGAGATCATCCAGTTTTAGTTTAAGTATGTCTAAAGCCTCCTGGTTCCCCATCGCGAAGATGAAATGATCTCTTCCAGTGATCTTAAGCGTCGGAAAGCTTGATTTTAACAAATTGAAATATTGATTATTAACGCCATAGAAGGTCTTTACATCGACATCTTCCAAATCATATGTTAATTCAAACATGCAGTATTTTATTTTTATTAGATTTTAAAATTAAAGCTTTTTTTCAAATTTCTGTCAATTCTTTTCGACAATCTTTCGGGCTTTCTTTTTATTTTAGATAACTTTGCAGTAAACACTATTTATTCTACTACCAATTCATGTCAATTATTACCCTTACTTCGGATTTCGGACATTTAGATTACAGAGTCGCCGCTGTGAAAGGCAAGGTTCTGTCTCTAAACCCTAAGGTGAATATTATTGATATATCTCACGATATCCAGGCATTCAACCTTATACAGACGTCGTATATCGTACGCAATGCTTATAAATATTTTCCTAAAGGCACTATTCATATCCTGTCTGTAGACAGTTTTTACCATAAATCAAGAAAAAATATACTCTATAAAGCAGATGGCTCCTATTTTCTGGCGGCAGATAACGGACTTTTAGGTCTGATATTTTTCGACATTAAACCGGAAGCGATCTATGAAATCACGCTGAACACCCGTTTTGATGATATTGTGAATTTCACTTCAACGGATGTTTTTGTCCCGGTGGCAGTCCATTTGGCCAATGGTGGCCTTCCTGAAGTGATCGGACGGAAGATAGATTCAGCCAAAGAACTTCTTTTCCCGAAACCCGTTTTCAATGAATCTGAAAAGATGATCATTGGGGAAGTCACCTATATTGATAATTTCGGAAATATAATCTCAAATATCAGTAAAGACTTTTTTGAAAGCACCGGCAAAGGCAATGAAGGTTTCACTATAAAATTCAGAAATTTAACACTTTCGCGGGTCTTTTCAAGTCACACGGAAGTGGTTTCGGACTGGGAAAGGGAAACGGAATTCCACGGACAGTCGGCAGCGATCTTCAATGACAGTCAGCTATTGGAGCTTACGATCTATAAAGGCAGTAAGAAAAACGGGGCTAAAAGCCTGTTTGGACTCAATGTAGGCGAGAATATTTATGTTGAATTTGTCTAAGATTATATATTTCATAAAAAAACCGATTTTTTTTATATATTTGTCAAAATCTAAAAATTAAAAATGGCAGAATACAAATTATTGCTTCCTTCCATGGGAGAAGGTGTTATGGAAGCGACGATTATCACTTGGTTATTCAATGAAGGTGATAATGTAAAAGAGGATGATTCCGTAGTTGAAATTGCAACAGATAAGGTAGATTCAGACGTTCCGACACCAGTTTCGGGGAAAATTGTAAAAATCCTGAAACAGAAGGACGAGGTTGCTAAAGTTGGTGAGGCCATTGCCATTTTAGAAATTGAAGGAGAAGGAGGAAATACAGCATCAGAAGAAGTGAAAACAGAAGCTCCTGCAGCTGCTCCGGATACTGAAACGTTAAAAACCATTGAAGAGCCGTTACAGGCTGCAGCCAATGTAGAATTCTCAGGAGATCTTTACCTGTCGCCGTTAGTAAAATCTATCGCACAGCAGGAAAATATCTCTGAAGCTGAACTGAAAACTATCAAAGGAAGCGGTTTAGAGGGAAGAATTACAAAAGAAGATATATTAGCATACGTTTCCAACAGAGGAAACCAGCCGGCTCAGCAAGCAGCTCCTGCACAACAGGCTTCTGCTCCTGCAGCACCAAAAGCTCCTGCTTCAGCACCGGTTTCTACGATCTCTACAGCCGCAGGCGATGAAATCATTCCAATGGACAGAATGAGAAAGATCATTGCTGAGAACATGGTAAAAGCAAAACAAATTGCTCCGCACGTTACTTCTTTCATTGAAACAGACGTTACCAACGTTGTAAAATGGAGAAACAAGCATAAAGATATTTTCGAGAAACGTGAAGGTGAAAAACTGACGTTCATGCCGATTTTCGTGAAAGCTATTGTAAAAGCTATTCAGGATTTCCCTATGATCAATGTTTCTATCAGTGGTGAAAACATCATTAAGAAGAAAAATATCAACATCGGTATGGCGACTGCTTTACCAGACGGAAACCTTATCGTTCCGGTTATTAAAAATGCTGATCAGTTATCTCTTTCAGGTTTGGCTAAAGCGATCAACGACTTAGCGTACAGAGCGAGAAACAAGAAATTAAGACCTGAAGATACACAAGGGGCTACTTACACGATTTCTAATGTAGGAAGTTTCGGAAACCTTATGGGTACGCCTATTATTCCTCAGCCTCAGGTAGCGATTTTAGCTATTGGTGCTATCGTGAAAAAGCCTGCAGTTCTTGAAACCAAAGATGGTGACGTGATTGCGATCCGTCAGTTGATGTTCATGTCTCACTCTTATGACCACAGAGTAGTAGATGGATCTTTAGGTGGAATGATGCTTAAGCATGTTCATGACTACCTTCAGAACTGGGATCTGAACACAGAAATATAAAACAAACCTATAATCTAAATAAGAGCATGAAAAACGCAACATTAATTGCCATGATTTCAGTAGGAGTCATTATCCTTATTGATCTTGTTCAAATTATATCCAGTTTTTTTGAGTTCTACTCCATGGGCTTATTTAGATTATTCGGAATCTTAAACCTGATTGCTTTTGTCGGGGTATTGCAGTTCTTTGTGAAACTTTACAATAAGCAAAAGGAATGAGTCCGGAACTGAGAGAGCTGTTTGAAATCAAACAGGAAGACAAAGAAAAAAAGGTCAGTCAACCCACTGATCAAAATGTTAAAAATCACATTTTAATACGTCTTGCTGTTGTTATCATCGGAACACTTGGTTTTGTTTTTCTAATCAATATCAATGAATCACAGGGGTGGGAAGTAGTGGCTTTGCTAATATTTATGGCCATTTTCCACGCCATCTGGCTTCTTTATATCATTATTGAAGCAGTGATTCTGCAGAGCAAAAAGAAGTTTATGCTCAGGAATATTAATCTTATTTTTATTCTTATTCTATTATTAATTTATGGTATCGGAGGTATTTTCCTTTTCGGATTCGCCTGATACTCACACATACAAAGTAAAAAGCTTCCTCCAGGAAGCTTTTTTATTTTAATGATCATGTTGCTATCTTTCAATTTTAAATCTTAAAGCATTTGTGAAAATGTTTTGTTTCACACAAAGATTGATGTGTTCGGGCAAAGCAAAGATGGCCGCACAGCTGTTGATGAAGCTGCCTGATATAACATCCGCTTAGTCGAATCAATGCAATTGATTCCCTTCTTTGTATTTCTTAAAGTATGCAGTATCTGAATCAAACTTTGCGTTAAATAAATAAACGCCTTATTATTCTCCTTTCAAACTGCCAATCACTTTTCCTCTATGCGTTTCACCCCAATTCATCAGCTCCATAATTAACGGTTTTAATGATTTTCCGTGCTCTGTAAGCTCGTATTCTGCCTGAGCTGAATAGATTGACGTTCTTCTGATCAGCAGGTTTGTTTCTAACTTTTTAAGCTCAATAGAAAGCATCCGATCTGTGATCTGACCGATCAATACTGATATTTCCCTGAATCTTTTAGGCTCATCCAGAAGAACGGCAATGATTTTCATTCTCCATTTCCCATTGACCGCTTCCAGCGCATCACCGATAGAAAGTAATACTTTTGATGAGTTTAATGGACATTGGGAGTTTCCCGGTTCTTCTTCCTTCATAAGCTTGTCTTTTAAGTTTTAGATTTACAATGTACAGTAAAAGTAAGAAACTTAACCGACTGAGAAAAGTTAATGAGTAAGGAAGTTTGAAGCTGGAAGAAGGAACTTAAATACGTGAAAGAAACTATTGAAATCCTTTTTACTATTTTCAGACTACTTCGAAATTAAAAGCCAATAGTAACATCCATCCTCCCTCTCCCATCTTCTAACCTTTTACTTAAACTCGTTTGCCTGAACAAACTCATTGAATTTTTTGGGATTCCGGCCTAAGATTTTTTGAACTCCATCGCCTGTGCTTTCATTACGCCCGTCTAAAATTTCATCAAATGCAACAGCCATATGTCCGGCTACAAATGGAGGAAGGCCAACCTGTATGAGTAGTTCTCTGTATTCATCTTTTTCCAGAAAATTGTATTGAATGGTATGGTTCAATTTTGCACCAATCATTTTAACAGCTTCTTCAAAAGTCAATAACTCACTTCCCGTTATTTCATAGATCTGACCATCGTGTTTGTCATTCGTCAGACATTCAACCACAGCATCAGACAGGTCCTCCAGGTCCACAAACGGTTCTTTTACAGAGCCAGCCATGAAAGTAACCTCTCCGGACTGTACGCCATGCAAAAAATGTCCTTCACTAAAATTCTGATTAAACCATGCCGACCGTACAATAGCCCATTTCAACGGTGAACTGATCAAAATACGTTCACAATCTTCCACCGATTCCTGGCCACGCCCTGAAAGTAAAACTGCTTTCGATACGGAATTTTCAACCATGCTGTTGACCAGTTCCGTTATCTGTTCCTTCGCACCCGGAATAGAGGTATCCGGATGTACAATGTATACGCTTTCAATATTTTTCAAAGCCTGACCATAGGAGGCGGTATCATTCCAGTCGAAAAAACGGGTATCTTCATTCACTTCATCCTTTACACGAACTGTAGAAAAGACGGTATATCCGAGAGCTTTCAATTTCTTTACCACACGGCGGCCGTTTTTTCCACCGCCACCAATCACCAGGATATTTCCATTTATTGTTTTCATATTCTTTAATTTAGAATACAAATCTATGTCTATTGAATGCTGCTTTATGCTTAACTATCATAGAGTATAGCGCTCTTTTAATTCTGTTCTTTTCAATCAGTCCTTATTAATCAGCTTATTTTTTACAGCAGATATTTTCAGATACCATCTAATTTTCCTATTTTTCAGTTCAATAAAATGTCCCGGTCCACAAATGCTGAAAATTTTCTCCCTCTTACAGAAAGGCCTTAAAAAGTCTTTTGACAACATAAGAAACGAACAACTGAAGAACAATCTGCTTCAGGCAATTCCTTTCTGGATCGGTTCAGTGATCACCGGTTTTTTTGCGGTGATGTACGCTAAGATATTCGCATGGGGAGAGCATCTGCTGAATTTCATCATGAACTGGCATGCGTGGATGATCTTCATCATTGCTCCTATCGGTTTTGTGCTTTCATGGTGGCTGGTAAAAGAATTTGCCCCGAATGCCAAAGGAAGCGGAATTCCACAGGTTATGGCAGCTGTAGAGCTTGCCAATCCAAAGGAACATACAAAGATCAGAAGCCTTTTAAGCCTGAAAATCATTATTTTTAAAATCATTTCATCCGTAGTTCTGGTTATCGGTGGTGGCGCTGTAGGTCGTGAAGGACCAACGATACAGATTGCAGGCTCAGTATTCCGGAAGGTCAATGAATATCTTCCGCACTGGTGGCCGAAAATTTCCAAGAAAAATATGATTATGACGGGTGCGGCAGCAGGACTTGCAGCAGCGTTCAATACGCCCTTGGGAGGAATTGTATTTGCGGTAGAAGAACTTTCAAAAACACATATCAACTATTTCAAGACAGCATTGTTCACAGCTGTGATCATTGCAGGTTTAACAGCTCAGACTTTGGCCGGCTCTTATTTATATTTAGGATATCCGAAAACCAATGATGTTTCATTAATGGTGATGTTTCCCATTATTCTCGTAGCAGGAACAGCAGGAATTCTGGCCAGTCAGCTTTCTGTCATGATGCTTAAAATGAGTGACTGGAAGAAAAGAAAACTGAAAACCGACCAGGCCAATGTCATTTTTCTTGTGATCTGCGCATTGTTTATCGCTTCTATAGCCTATTTCATCAACAGAGAGATTCTAGGTTCTGGAAAGGAAATAATGGAGCGTGTTCTTTTCACAAAGGATAAGCATGAAGAATGGTATGTCCCGATCTTAAGAATGCTTGGCCCTGCCCTTTCTTTTACATCAGGCGGTGCAGGCGGAATTTTTGCACCAGCGCTTACAGCAGGCGCCAGTATAGGTTCCGTGATTTCAGGTGCTATTCATTTAACTCCTAACGAAACTAATGTGGTTATCCTCGCAGGAATGGTCGCATTTCTTACCGGAATTACAAGAGCTCCGTTTACATCTGCTATTATTGTCCTGGAAATGACGGACAGACATTCCCTTATTTTCCACCTTATGCTGGCGGGAATGGTTTCATCCATAGCTTCTATTCTGGTAAGCAGACATTCTTTATATGATGTGATTAAAGTGAATTTCCTGAAAGAGATCAGGGAGAAGGAGTAGTTTTGGGATATGTGTTGTCTGTTGCTAGTTGCTGGTTCGTAGCAAAAAGGTTGATATAGCAATTGTACTATGTCTATGATCTTGATTAAATGCTTCGAACTAATATTTCCCGACTCTTACAACTTAAAATTTACCATTAATATCTCTAACTTCAATTTCAACCTTAATCTTAACATCTGATGTCTGATGTCTGATGTCTGATGTCTGAAATCTCCCTACAAATATTCACCAAAGTATTGCATATTCCAAATATATTCTCTAATTTTGCACCTCGAAATAATTAACAAATTCATTTAACATTATGAACAATTACGAAACTGTTTTCATTTTAACTCCCGTTCTATCTGATGCTCAGGTAGAGGAAGCAGTGAAAAAATTTGAAGATCTTTTAAAAGAAAAGAACTGTGAAATCGTTGCCAAAGAAAACTGGGGATTAAAAAAACTAGCTTATCCAATTCAATTGAAAAAGAATGGATTCTACACTTTAATCGAGTTTAAAGGTGAAGGTACTGTAGTAGCTGATTTAGAATTAGCATTCAAACGTGACGAGAGAGTAATCCGTTACCTGACTACAAAACTTGACAAGCACGCTGTTGAGTATGCTGTAACTAGAAGAACTAAAATCAAAGCGGCTAGAGCTTAATTATTAACCCTATTTTTTAAAAAAGACAAGACATGGCAATAGATGAAATGGCTAAACAAGCCTCAGCTGGAGGAGAATCAGAAGTAAAATTCCTTACTCCACTTGATATCAATACAAAATCTGAAAAGAAATATTGTAGATTCAAAAAATACGGAATTAAGCACGTTGATTACAAAGATGCTGACTTCTTATTACAGTTCGTAAACGAGCAAGGTAAGATCTTACCAAGAAGATACACTGGAACTTCTTTAAAATACCAAAGAAAAGTTTCTGCTGCTATCAAAAGAGCAAGACACCTTTCTTTACTACCTTACGTAGCTGACTTATTGAAATAAGACAAAAAAATAAATAGAAGAAGAGGGCAACCTCTTCTTTTGTTGCTGAATAAATAATTTAATTCTAACTTGATTTTAGATAATAGATCTACAGATTTCGATAAAGACAATGTCTCACATCTAACTTCTAATTTCTAACATCTAAATTCTAAAAAAGGACAACAACAATGGATATCATTCTAAAAAAAGACGTAGAAAACTTAGGACTTGAGTTTGATACAGTAAGCGTAAAGCCAGGTTATGCAAGAAACTTCTTACTTCCTCAAGGAATTGCTCTTTTAGCTACTCCTAAAAACAAAGCAGCTCTTGAAGCTACTTTAGAGGCTAGAAAAGAAGAAGAAGCTAAACTTATCGCTGCAGCTAACGGTGTAGTAGATCAATTGAAGAAAACTTCTATCACTATTCCTGCAAAAGTAGGTTCTGGTGACAAGTTATTCGGATCTATCAACAATTCTGATCTTTCTGACGCTCTTGCTAAAGCTGGAGTTTCTGTAGAGAAGAAATACATCAAAATCCCAGGGAACACTATTAAAAGAACTGGTAAAGTTACTGCAAACATCAGACTTCACAGAAATGTTGAGTACAATTTCGAATTCGACATCGTATCTGATGCTCCGGTAGAAGCTCCTAAACCAGCTGCTCCTAAAGCTAAAGTAGTAGAAGAAACTCCTTCTGAAGAAGCATAAGCTTTAAAGAGATTTTCTCAAATATATTAACCACTTCGTTTGAAGTGGTTTTTTTTGTTTTATGAGAAGCTTAATCCCGCTATCCACTCATACTCCTCGCGCAGCTGCTTAGCCAACGCTTACTGCGGGGTAACCGTTTCTATCGGGGCTAAGGAAGCGGGTGACTGAGGCTCCCGAAGCCACCAATACAATCATTCTCCTCCTCTCAATTTCTGCTGATATTCACTGGGCGGTATTCCAATTACTTTTTTAAATATATTACTAAATGACGATAGGCTGTTGTAGCCTACCATCATGGCTATTTCGTACATATTATATTTTCCTTCCATCATTAATTCTAATGAGCGGGTAATCCTTAAAGCACGCAGGAAACGGACGTAATTCATGCCTAAAATCTCTTTAAACCTCCTGGAGAGGGTTCTGGTACTCATCCCGAATTCTTTTGCCGTAGATTCGATGGTAAGGGGTTTCTCAAGATTGGCGTGGATATACTTGGCAATCTTAAGAAGGGTTTCGTCTTTTGGAAACGGATGCTGAACGGGGAAAGCCAGCTTTTTATCTCTTTTTTCAGGAAGAATTCCTTTTAATGCTTTGAGGAAAAAATATTTAGCCCCGTCATTTTTTGTGATTTTTCCATTCCAGTCTTTGGTATACAAAATCATTTCCCTGAGAAGATGACTGACGGAATAAATATTAATTTCATCAAAGAAGCCATTTTCATTTTCTTCTTTTTTAAAATAAAAATTATAGAATTCTACGTTTGGACTGCTTGAAAAGATGTAATGCGGCGTTCCGGCCGGGATCCACATAAAGCATCTTGCCGGAAGATACCAGTGTTGGAGATCTGTAAAAATATGGACTATTCCACCCTCTGCATAAACCATCTGAGCAGAACTGTGATGATGAATATCTGTCGTTATGCCTCCTGTAAACACATTATAGACATAAAATTCTGCATCATCTTCTTCTACTGCTTTAAAATGGCTGTCGTTCATAAAATAAAGGTAAGAAGAAAATTTCATATTGGCGTAAATGAGCAAATCTTTTTCTGCTTTAACAAATAGGGTCCGATCCAGTGCAGCGTAACTTTGCAGCATCAAAATCATTTCAGTAAAAATCCCTTACTTAAATTATGAATATGACATTTAACGTCTTCCAATACAGGTGTATGGCGTTGTCCTTACTGCTGACAGGCAGTTTTTTACACTCACAAATGACCGATTACCAGCATCTGAGCCTTCAACAGGCTATAGAGACTGGTTTGAAAAATAACAAGAGCATCCGCATCAGCCATTTAAAACAGGAAATGTCTGTTACAAAGGAGAAAGACCTTGCTATGGAAAAACTGCCGGATATTGAATTTCATACGAGCTACAATCAGGTGACCAATCTTTTTCAGCATCAGAATGGCTTTTTCAATAAGGCCACAAAATATGACGTCATCAACGGAATGTATGATTTTACCCTTGCAGCCTCGATTCCTGTGTACATGGGTGGAAAGATCAGGAATACAGAAAAGAAGGCAGCCATCGACACCGAAATTTCAGCTTTAAAAACCCATCAGGATGAAAGACAGCTGAAAATGGAGATCATTACGGCTTTTCTTCAGATTCATCATTTAAAGGAACAGCAAAGCCTGATCAACGATAAAATGAAGGAGGATTCCATCAACATCAAACAGGTAAAAGCTTTGAAAGCCAATGGAGTGGTTACAGTGAATGAAGTTCTGAGAACATCTTTACAGCTTTCGAACCATACGATGAGCTTGACAGAACTGGATAACGACATTCAGATTGCAGAACATAAGCTTAAAACCATTCTTTCGCTTCCGGAAAATCAGGAAATGCACGCAGACACGGAAGACCTGATCTCCGACAAAGCTTCGGTTCCTTATATCGATGAGCTTACGGAAACGGCTTTACATAAGAATGAATCCGTAGAAATGACCCACAAAAACCTTTCGTTAAAACAATTGGATCAGAAGATCACGAAAGCGAATTATTTACCGAAAATTACAGCTGGCGGAGAATATTTTATAAAGTACCCAAATATGATGTTCTTCCCTCCCGAGCCTTATGCCTACCGCCTTGGGATGCTGGGTGTGAACCTTACCTATCCTATCGAAAACCTGTATAAAAACAAATACAAAATGCAGGAAGCCAGGGAAAATATTGATCTGGCCAAACTTCAGATCGAGGAAAACGATGAAAATGTACGCCATCATGTGTATGAAGCCTATAAAAAATTTGAAGAGACTGATCAGAAGGTTAAAATCGCAGAGGAAGCCATTAGTCAGGCAAAAGAAAACTACAGAATTGTAAAGACAAAATATGCTAACAAATTAAGTCTGATCACCGAACTTATCGATGCAGACAATGCTTATCTGGAGGCTGAATCCAATCTTATCTCCGTAAAAATCAACCGACAATTAAAATATTACCAACTCCAGTACACGATTGGAAACTTATAAAAACTATGGCAAAGAAACAACTGACACAAAAAGAAAAAAGAATCAACAAAACGATCACCCTGCTGGCCTGGATCCTGATCATCAGTGGAATTACAGGAATGGTAAGCTTCTTTCTTTTCTCAAGAAAAAATGTCACCACGAATGATGCCCAGATAGAGCAATATATTACGCCCGTTTCCAGCAAGGTTTCAGGGTTCATTAAAACGATACAGTTCGAAGAAAACCAGTTTGTCCGAAAAGGAGATACATTGATCGTCATAGACAACAGAGAGTTTGTCAACCAGGTGAAAATGGCAGAAGCAGGCCTTCATGCGAATGCTGAAAACATCACCACCATTGAAAGTGGTGTCAATACCAAAGAAAGTGATTCCAAAATCATCGATGCTAAAATTGCTTCAGCCAAAATTGATATTTGGAGAACGGAACAGGATTTTAAACGATACAAAAATTTAGTTTCAGAAGATGCCGCCACAGAACAGCAGTTTGAGAATGTAAAAGCTTCCTATGAACAGGCCAAAGCCAATCTTTTAGCCTTAGAACAGCAGAAAAATGCAGTGAGAGCCGGTGCCAATGAACAGCAGACAAAAGTAGCTCCTGTCAAAAGCCAGATCCAGCAGAGTTCTGCAAGTCTTAACAATGCTAAGCTTTTCCTTTCCTATACCGTGATTACAGCTCCCTACGACGGCTGGGTCGGGAAAAAGACCATCCAGGAAGGACAGCTTATAAAAGAAGGCCAGGCTTTGGTTCAAATGGTGAGCAAAGAAAAATGGATCATTGCTAATTATAAAGAAACCCAGCTGGGACAGATCGACCCGAAACAGGAAGTTACAATCACGGCAGATGCTTATCCTGATATTGAATTCAAAGGAAAAGTCGTTTCCGTATCTCCCGCCTCCGGTTCACAGTTTTCTCTGGTAAAACCTGATAATGCTACCGGAAACTTCGTGAAAATTGAACAGAGATTTCCTGTGAAAATTATTCTCGATAATAATCAAAATAACGAAAAACTACTTTCCGGGATGAATGTGCTGGTCAGTGCAAAAAAAATATAGTGATTTAGTGTGAATGTTAGAGAATGTAAGGGTGTGTGAGTTATTAGAGTTGAAGGGGTATTAATGCAGGAGAATACTTTAATAGCGATCACATCCTCACATTTTTAAATGAACACACGATCAAATTCAATCAACAAGCCAATTAGATTTTTTCAGCGGAAAGACAGAACTGCAGCGACAGACTTATGATGATTCGTAAGTATTTGTCAATTTACCTTTTACTTTTTTTACACTCCGCTCTTTTGTCTTTCCGCGTTTTTTTTCTCCCACCACCAAATCATCACATTGTCAAATCAACACATCAACACATCATCAAATTAACACATCAACGAATCATCTCATCAACCATGCAACATAATACAGTTTATCATAAATGGGTACCACAATGGCTGAAACTGCCCCTTCTGGTGCTGGCTCTTTTTCCTCACCTGATGCTGTTGTCGCTTTTGCATTCCAACAGTGCTTTTACCTCTTCGTTTATGGATGTAGATTCGGATGACATTCAGTATTTAATGATTTTGATGTACGGGACATTTGTGGTTACACTTTTAGTTTTACAGCGCTTTTTGGCGTATTTCAGGGTGAAATATTATATCCTTCTGATGGCTTCTGTTTCTGTGATTATCCTGTATGTTTTATCGGTCACGAATAATTATCAGGTTATTCTGGTGATCCGTTTTCTCGAAGGAATTTTTGGGCTGTTTGAAGGCGCTATTTTTCTTCCGTTAATTATTGCCGAATTAAAAACAAAACACGCCAAGGTGATAGCTTATCTGTTCATGTACACCATCATGCTGACCGGCGGAACTATCACCACTTCTTTACTGAAATCCAGCATTGAAGATTATGATTTCAAACATATGATCCTGATGATGGCTTATTTTCACATCTTTGTCCTAATCATCGGAATCGCTCTTTTTAATACCAACAGATTTTTCCCAAAAATGCCACTCTATCAGCTCGATATTACAAGCTGGTTTCTCCTTTGGGCCTGTTTGCAGTCGGGAGGTTATGCCATTATTTACGGGAAAAGGCTAATGTGGCTGGAGTCCGACACGATTATCATGTGTTTTTTCATATTTCTGCTTTCCGGAGGATTATTTATGCTGAAGCAAAGGAATTCCAAAAGGCCGCTTTTTCACTACGAAGTTTTCAGTTCAAAAAACGTCATTGCCGGAATGATCATGTTCTTTATTTTCTATCTGATCCGGTCAGGTTTAAATAATGTATACAGCATTATGGCTACCGTCTGGAAATGGCCATGGGATTATATTGTCAATATTCAGTACTGGAATGTGGCCGGAACTTTATTGGGTGTTATTTTATCTGGAATTTGCCTGATGCGCGGTGTTTCTTCAAGAATTGTTTTTTTTATCGGATTTCTGCTGCTGGCCATCGATTGTGCATGGTTTACGTATACTTTTTATCCGGATACTACCCTTTCCACAATCTGTCCGCCTTTATTTTTACAAGGAATCGCACAAGGTCTGCTGTTTACGCCGCTTGTTTTCTTTTTGATTTCCGGAATGCCGGAACAATATGTCGCCAATGCAACGGCCTTAGGAACCACTACCCGTTTCTGGACCACCGCCATCGGATATGCTTTAATGCAGAACCTGATGCTGTTTTTAACGTTGAAACATTCTGACACTTTAAGTTTCAACATGACCGATTCCAATCCTGTTTTCTACAGCCAGTGGAATCAGATTTTCGGAGCCAACCTGTCTAAACTTCCGGTTAATGAATCCCTGTCTATGACTGCCGGTGCATTTAAAGCAAAAATAACCGCTCAGTCGATCCTTCTTTCCAATATGGAAATTTTCACAGGACTTTTCTGGCTGGCACTGATTACGGCTTTTGCTTTACTGCTGTATCATCCTGTGAAAATTGCAGTGAGGAATATTATGTAATCGTTTAGGCCGAAAATTTGCTGTACTTCCAGAAATTTGATTTTATGGACATTCAGGAAATTGTATCCAGCCAACAGGCTTTTTTCAAAACCCAGCAGACAAAGAGTCTTAAGTTCAGGAAAATGTATCTTGAAAAGCTTCGGGATATTATTCTGAGGAGTGAAGATCTTTTATGTGAAGCTATTCATAAGGATTTTGGTAAGTCAAAGTTTGATACGTTTACCACAGAACTTTCTTTCGTACTGAATGATATTCATTATTATCTGAAAAATTTAAATTCACTTTCAAAACCTAAAAAAGTCACCACCAATCTGTCCAATCAGATCGGAAAAAGCAGTATTCATCCTGAACCGCTGGGCTGTGTTCTGGTTATTGGTGCCTGGAATTATCCTTATCAACTGTCGCTCTCTCCTATGATCGCTGCATTGGCTGCGGGAAACTGCTGTATTTTAAAGCCTAGTGAAATAGCAGAAAACACAATGAAAGTGATGGCCAAACTCATTAATGAGAATTTTCCGCCCGAGTATTTATATGTTTATGAAGGGGGCATTGATGAAACCACGGAGCTTTTAAAACTGAAATTTGATAAAATATTTTTTACAGGAAGTACGAAAGTTGGAAAAATCGTATACAAAGCTGCTGCAGAGCATTTAACACCTGTTGTTCTTGAATTGGGAGGAAAGTCTCCTGCAATCGTCACCAAAGATGCAGACCTTGAAGTCGCTGCCAAAAGAATCGTTTGGGGAAAATTTCTGAATGCGGGACAGACCTGCGTGGCACCGGATTATCTGCTTGTAGAAGAATCCATTCATGAACAGTTTCTGGAAATGCTGAGAAAATATATCACAGAATTCAAATACGAACCCGGTTCCGAACAGTATACAAGAATTATCAACCGCAAAAATTTTGACCGTCTCGTAAAACTTATTGACCATAAGAAAATTTATTTTGGAGGAAATTCAGACGAAACGAAACTGCATATTGAACCTACCATTTTGAACAACGTTAACTGGGAAGACGATGTCATGCAGGAAGAGATTTTCGGTCCGATACTTCCGGTGATCAGTTTTACCCATTTTAATCCGGTTTTAAATACGATCCTGGAACATGAAAAACCACTTGCCGCGTATCTGTTCACCCGGAATGCTGAGGAAAAAGAAGCTTTTACTTCGAAATTATCATTTGGTGGCGGATGTATCAATGATGTGATTATGCATTTGGGTAATGAAAGGTTACCGTTTGGAGGTGTTGGAGCTTCCGGTATCGGGAATTACCATGGGAAATATGGTTTCGAAGCTTTTTCGCATCAGAAATCTATCCTTGAAAAAGCAACCTGGGGCGAACCCAGTATTAAATATCCGCCTTATTCTGAGAAGAAATTAAGCTGGATCAAGAAACTTCTGTAAATAAAAAAAACCGGGAAATTTTCCCGGTTGTATTTTTATGATTTAGGTGCCCATTGCGTAAAGAATTCTTTTACCTTTTCTTTGCTGTAGCCTTTACCTTCTTCCAGAACTGAGCTGTCTTTCAGCACATGAATCATTTTTCCATTTTTATCCAACACAATGAAAAAAGGATAACCAAGCTCTTCTTTGATATTCACATATTTAGAAAAAACTTTTTCATTCTTATTGTCAGGAGAGTAATTCAAATGATAATAGACATAATTTTTATCTACTGTTTCCTTTAATTCAGGAGTACTTTGAACAAAATTATTAAAACGGAGACACCAGATACACCAGTTTCCTCCTGCCTGGATGATTATATTTTTCCCTTCCTTTTTAGCTTTAGCAATTACTTTATTGATATCAGCCTCTGCATTGGCTTTCGGATCGTATGGTTTTGGAAGTTTCGCCTTCTCCTCACCCGCTTTCTTCTTTGCATCTAACTCTGCATGGTCTGTTTTCACCAAAAGAGTTTTATCCTTCTCTCTTCCTTCCGGTACATTTTTGGTTTCCTGGGAAAAAGCAATTGCGCTAAGTCCCAAAAAGGCTATGATTGACAATTTTTTCATAACATAAAAATAAAAAAAATTTATACTTATTGCAAGCAAAAATAGAACCATAATTTTATTATCACTAGATTTGCATGTTTTATGGATTTCCTGATCAAAATATTATATTTCATCTCCAAGCTTCCGCTCAAAGTATTGTATATTTTTTCGGACGTTATGTTCTTCCTGAACTACTATCTGGTAGGCTACCGAAAGAACGTTATTACCCAAAATCTAAGAAACTCTTTTCCTGAAAAATCGGAAGAAGAGATTAGAGCCATACGAAAGAAATTCTATCTTAACTTCTCAGATTATTTGGTAGAAACCATCAAATCTTTCAGTATTTCTGAAACAGAAGCCAGAGTCAGAATGCAGCACATCAATCAGGAGATCTTCCATGAAGCTAAAGCTGAAGGCAAAAATGTAATCATGCTGGCAGGACACGTTTTCAACTGGGAATGGATGAATGCTTTCGCAAGAGTGATTCCACAAAAACACTGTCATCCTGTATACAGAAAGGTCAACAGCGATTTCTGGGAAAACCAGATGAAAAGAGTCAGAAACAAATTTGGAAACGAAGCTCTGGAGGCTAATGAAGTGATCATGAATATTTTCAGATCTAAAAACGATGGTGAATCAGCGTATATGTTCGTGGCAGACCAAACGCCCCATGTTGCCCATGTAAATTACGGATTGGAGTTCCTTCACCAGAGAACGCCTGCCTTTATAGGCTATGATAAACTGGCTACCAGAATGGACCTTGCTTTTATTTATTGTGAAATGAAGAAAGTAAAGCGGGGCTATTACCAGGTCAATTACCACAGAATCTATCCTGATGGTGAAAAGTTTACAGAACATGAAGTGGTGAAGAAATTCCACCACCTTCTGGAAAATACACTTCGCAGGAACCCGGACAACTATCTTTGGTCTCACAGAAAATGGAAGTACCAAAGCTCGATTAAAACCTTTGATGGCGATAAAAAATAAATCCTGATGCCGAATAAATTAGCTGTTGCTATCTTAAACTGGAATGGAAAAAACTGGCTTGAGAAATTTCTTCCGAGTGTTGTCAGTTTTTCTCAAAATGCAGATATCTATGTCATCGACAACCTTTCTACCGATGATTCTATAACATTTATACAGACTCATTTTCCTGCCGTAAAAATCATTAAAAACACGCAGAACTATGGTTTTGCCGGTGGTTACAATGAAGGTTTAAAGGAACTCAAAAATGAATATTACTGTCTTCTTAATTCAGATGTAGAAGTTACTGAAAACTGGACAGTTCCGGTTCTGGAATTATTTGAAAAAGATCCTTCCATAGCAGCGATACAACCTAAAATTCTATCTTTTAATAATAAAACTTTTTTTGAATTTGCCGGCGCTGCCGGTGGTCTTATTGATAATCTGGGCTACCCTTATTGTCGAGGACGTGTATTCGATGATGTGGAAGAAGATAAAGGACAGTATGATGATGAAACAGAGATTTTCTGGGCTTCCGGATGCAGTTTCTTTATCCGTTCAAAAGACTTCTGGGAACAGAGAGGTTTTGATGAAAGATTTTTTGCCCATCAGGAAGAAATTGATCTCTGCTGGAGACTGATTAATTCCGGGAGGAAAATTTTCTACACAGGAAAATCGAAAGTCTATCACGTAGGTGGCGGAACACTCAACAAACAAAGCGCTCAAAAAACGTATTTAAATATCCGCAACAACCTTTCCATGATGCTGAAAAATTTACCGTTTCCAAAACTGGTAGCGTTAATTTTCTTCAGACTTTGTTTAGACGGAATTGCCGGAATTTATTTCGGATTGAAAAACGGATTTCCCCATCTTTGGGCCGTTGTAAGAGCTCATTTTGGATTTTATGCACAACTTCCGGGAACATGGAAACTTCGCCAGAATCATCAGAAGAGCAAATTCTATCAATCGAAATGGCTGATCTTCAGGCATTTTTTAGGTGGAAGGAAGTAGGGATTAGGGATTAGGGATTAGGAAAATAAAGTACAAATATCTGACGGTTAAAGGACTATGGTATTTTACGTGAAAAATTCTTAACTTCAAAAAACTTTAAACTTTGAACATTAAAATAAAACCAGCAACTAACCAACCAGTAACACATAACCCTTAACTCATCACTCAAAAAATGGATTTCTGCGCAATAGATTTTGAAACGGCCACTCACGAGAAAAATTCAGCGTGTGAAATGGGTATTTGTGTTGTTCAGGATTCCAAAATTGTGGAAACAAAGACCTGGCTGATCAAACCGCCAAGTTTTCCTTATTTCAGCAGATTTAATATTGCTGTTCATGGAATTACCCCTGAAGATGTAAAAGATGCTCCTACTTTTGATGAAATCTGGTATGAAGCTGAAGAAATGATGTACGGATCGCTGATGATTGCCCACAATGCAAGCTTTGATGCGGGAGTTTTAAGAGGCTGTTTTGCCCATTATGGTATGTTTACTCCAAAGCTGAATTATCTTTGCAGTATTCAGCTGGCTAAAAAATCCTGGAATTATCTTCCAAAATACGGACTGAAACATCTGGCAGAACATCACCAGATCAATCTGAATCACCACCGGGCCGGAGATGATGCCGAAGCCTGCGCGAAAATTGCACTTCTGGCTTTTGAGAAATTAATTATCACCGAAAACGACGAGCTCCATGAATCTTTCTTAAATAAATACATCAAAAAACTATAACCCATGAAAAAACTTCTACTTCCGGCTGCCATTATTGTCAGCACCTTATTCCAGGCACAAAGCTCGGAACTCCTCAGCACAACTTGGTATTTAAAGAAAGTGATCAAGAATAACACGACCTATCTGCTTCCGCAAAATAGTGAAATAGGCACACCTACGATGACTTTTACTCCAACACCTGGATCATCAGGGACCTATACCAATATGAATAGTCCTGTATGCGGAAAATCGATCTGGGGTAATATATTTTTGCAAGGTATGCAACCCAATCATTTTGTTTTCTGGACTTATGGTGTCGGTAACAGCCAAACCTGCACTAACCCTGAAAACATAGATTTCACCAATCAATATGTCAATTATTTTAATATTAGCTCGGACTCACATGATTACCAGATCACCAATTCAGGAAACACCAAAAACCTGGTTCTTACCAATAATCTGGGAGACAAAGCTTTTTATGAAAGTGGTTTCTTAGCAACCCAAGAATCGGAGGCATCAAATGTTTCGTCAATAAAGATTTACCCTAATCCCGTTAAGGACAGTTTCCTTGAAATTAAAGGCATTGAGCGTATTGAATGGACAAAAATTTATAACGCTGAAGGAAGACTCGTTCAGCAAAATTCTGCAGATTCCAGAATAGATATTTCCGGCCTTTCAAGAGGAGGCTATTTCCTGGAAATCAAATCTCAGAAAGGACTCAGCAGATATCAGTTTATCAGGGAATAATCCTAAATTTTTTAGATGTCAGATTTCAGACATCAGATTTCAGACTTTCAACTGGGATGAAGAATGTCAATGGTGAATTTTGCCCCACAAGTGAATACTGAATGCAAGGTTGGAGAATAAGAGTCAAAAAATTAGACATCAGAATGTCAGATTTAAGACTATAATTTATTAGCTTAAACACTACCAACCAGCAACTCATACACCAGTAACTAGCAACCAAAATTTACTGAAACTTATAACTCATCATTTAAAACTCATCACTCAGCCTAATTGCTTAACACTTCAGACAACAGGTTGAACTTTGGGATCTCTATCTCAAAGGTTTCCTGCGTATCCATGTTTTTAACGAGGTATTTTCCGCTCATATTACCTACGCCGGACCGAAGCATTACATTGGAGAAATAAGCGAAATTTTCGCCTGTGGGAATTTCCGGTGTCAATCCGATTACACCATCACCAATAATCTCTGTGTATCCAAAACCGACATCAAAGATGAGCCATTTTCTTTTAAGTACTTTAATGGGAAAGCTTCCGTCATTTTCTATTGTAATATTGTACTTAAAGACATAACGGTTTTCGGAAGGATAACTGTTTTTACTATCATATTCAGGTATTACTGAAACTTTGATATTGGAAGTCATTTTTGAGAACATCACCTTAGTTTTTATAACAGATACAAAAATCTCGCCTTTTTTAAGGCGAGATTGTAAGTTATCTTAAAATTTTATTAAATTTTATAGTCCAAGGCCTTTTCTTTCGTCGCCTCCCATTAAAATTTCAACAGGATTGTCGATACCTTCTTTTACCGCTACAAGGAATCCTACAGACTCTTTTCCGTCGATAATTCTGTGGTCATAAGACATCGCAACGTACATCATTGGTCTGATCACTACCTGTCCGTCTACCGCTACCGGTCTCTGGATAATGTTGTGCATTCCAAGGATAGCAGACTGTGGAGGGTTGATGATCGGTGTAGACATCATAGATCCGAAAGTACCACCATTTGTAATCGTGAAAGTACCGCCAGTCATTTCATCAACAGTAATTTTACCGTCTCTTACTTTAGTTGCAAGATCTTTGATGTTCGCTTCAACTCCACTGAAAGACATGTTTTCAGCATTTCTCAATACCGGAACCATTAATCCTTTAGGACCTGACACTGCAATTGAAATATCGCAGAAATCATAGTTAATTTTGAAGTCACCGTCGATAGATGCATTCACATCCGGGTACATTTGTAATGCTCTTGTCACCGCTTTTGTAAAGAAAGACATAAAGCCTAATCCTACTCCGTGCTTCTGAGCAAATTCTTCTTTGTATATTTTTCTTAATCTGAAAATTTCAGACATATCAACTTCGTTGAAAGTAGTCAACATCGCTGTTTCGTTCTTTACAGAAACTAATCTTGAAGCGATTTTTCTTCTTAGAACTGAAAGTTTAGTTGTTGTCGTTGTACGTGCACCAGTTGCAGTAGAAGGTGTTCCACCTAAAGCAGGAACTGCAGCCAATTCTGCGTCTGTTTTAGTGATTCTTCCGTCTCTTCCGCTTCCTGAAACCTGTCCAGCCTCAACCCCTTTTTCGTCAAGGATTTTTTTAGCGGCAGGAGATGGAGCTCCCGTTGCATACGTTTGTGGAGCCGCTACCGGAGCAGCTGGTTTTGGAGCTTCCTGTTTAGCAGGTTCAGCAGCTTTCGGAGCTTCTTCCTGTTTTGGAGCTTCAGCAGCAGGTGCGCTTCCGCCTGCAGGTTTTGGAGCATCCACATCAATTAAACAAACTACCTGGCCAACCTGTACTACATCACCCTCTTCTGCTTTTAACGTGATCACACCGCTTTGTTCTGCAGGTAATTCAAGAGTTGCTTTATCTGAGTCTACTTCTGCGATGGGCTGATCTTTTTCTACATAATCACCATCTTTCACAAGCCAAGTTGCAATTTCAACTTCTGTAATGGATTCTCCCGGTGAAGGAACTTTCATTTCTAAAACTGACATATTGAGTATTTTTTATTTTTTTAATTGGGTATTATTCTTAATTACAATTACACGGTAACTGGTCTTTTTACAGGAGCATCATCTCTGTCGAAAACTCTGTTGATCACTGCATTCTGACTCTTCTCAAACATTTTGTGACTTCCCGGAGCCGGAGCACCGCTTGGTACCGGAGCTACTACCTGGATTCCCGTATCTCTGAAGTTTCTCAGGATATAAGACCATGCGCCCATGTTTTCAGGTTCTTCCTGAGCCCAGATCAGCTGTGTTCTGCTGTCATACTTGCTGAAGATAGCTTCTATAGCATCAGTCTGAAGCGGATATAACTGCTCGAATCTTACCAGTGCAATGTTTTCACAGTTAAGTTCTTCTTTCTTCGCTAATAATTCGAAGTACAATTTACCTGAACACAATACTAATTTTTCTACTTTCTTAGGATCTGCTGTAGGATCGTCCAATATCGGCTGGAATGAACCGTTGGCGAAATCTTCAAGCGGAGAAACCACTTTAGGATGTCTCAACAGAGATTTAGGGCTCATTACGATCAGCGGCTTTCTGAATGTCCATTTAAGCTGTCTTCTTAATAAGTGGAAATAGTTGGCTGGTGAAGTAACGTTGGCTACTACCATATTTTCGTTCGCACAAAGCGTTAAGAATCTTTCTAATCTTGCTGAAGAGTGTTCTGCTCCCTGACCTTCTGAACCGTGAGGCAACAGCATCACCAATCCGTCCTGGATTTTCCATTTCTCTTCTGCAGCAGCCAGATACTGGTCTACGATGATCTGAGCACCGTTGACAAAGTCTCCGAACTGAGCTTCCCAGATCGTTAAAGTATTAGGAGAAACCATAGCATATCCATAGTCGAAACCTAAAACTCCGTATTCTGAAAGGTGAGAGTTGTATACATCAAACCTGCTTTCTGATACATGTCTCAACGGGATGTATTCTTCTTCCGTATCTTCTGTTTTCACTACCGCGTGTCTGTGAGAGAATGTTCCTCTTTCCACATCTTCTCCGGAAATTCTTACATTGTGACCTTCCACAAGAAGCGTAGCATACGCTAACCATTCTCCAAGAGCCCAGTCCAGTGAATTTCCTTCAATAGCTTTAATACGGTTATCAAACAGTCTTGTAATTTTATTGATGAACTTTTTGTCCGCAGGAAGAGATGACATTTTAATCGCCAGTTCTTTAAGCTTCTCTAAGTCATATTTTGTATCTACAGGAATCTGAACGGCCCCTCTTTTTCCGATAGGAAAATTGGTCCAGTCATCTGCCATAAACAGATCCATTACATTTTTTTCGATTTCTTTGGAAGCATCAAAATCTTTATCTAAAAGCACTTTGAAATCTGATTCCATTTTTGCGATCACATCGTTTGAAGTGATGCTGTCCTTAAGCAATTTATCCTTATAAATTTCTCTTGGGTTCGGGTGTTTAGAAATCAATTTGTAAAGATTAGGCTGGGTGAATCTAGGCTCATCACCTTCGTTGTGCCCGTATTTTCTGTATCCTAATAAATCGATATAAACGTCTTTCCCGAACTTCGCTCTGAAGTCTGCTGCAAAATGCATCGCATGAACTACCGCTTCAGCATCGTCAGCATTCACGTGCATTACCGGAGATTCCGTTACTTTTGCAATGTCTGTACAGTATGTTGAAGATCTTGCATCTGCATAGTTGGTGGTAAACGAAACCTGGTTGTTAACCACGATATGAACCGTTCCACCTGTTTTGTATCCTTCCAGCGTCATCATCTGAGCCACTTCATACGCGATACCCTGGCCGGCAATAGCACCGTCACCGTGGATCACGATAGGAAGAATCTTAGAACCATCTCCTTTGTATTTGTCATCTATCTTCGCACGGCAGATCCCTTCAACAAGAGCAGCTACTGTTTCAAGGTGAGATGGGTTCGGAGTAAGGTTGATAGCCACTTCCTCTCCTGAAGCTGTTTTCACGATTTTAGATGATCCTAAGTGATATTTAACGTCACCTGAGAATACATCCTCTTCAAATTCTTTTCCTTCAAATTCTGAGAAGATCTGCTTGTAAGATTTCCCGAAAATATTTGACAACACATTCAGTCTACCTCTGTGAGCCATTCCAAGAACAACTTCGTCTACTCCTAATTGAGAAGATCTTGAGATCAACTGATCCAATGCAGGAATTAACGTTTCCCCTCCTTCCAGAGAGAATCTCTTCTGTCCTACGAACTTGGTGTGAAGGTAGTTTTCGAAAGCTACCGCCTGATTTAATTTCAGTAAAATCTCAGTTTTTTCGTTGGCAGAAAGACTTGGGTGATTTTCGTTCACCTGAAGCCATTTCTTGATGAAATCTTTTTCTTCAACGTTGTTGATATACGTATACTCTACCCCGATAGAATCGCAGTAGATGCTTTCTAAATGCTTGATCAGGTCCTGTAGTGTTGCAGGTTCTTTCATCCCTGTTTCAACAGCACAGTTGAATTTTGTATTTAAATCCTCCTTGCTAAGACCGAAGTTCTCGATGTCTAAAGTAGGCGTATAGTGTCTTCTTTCTCTAACCGGGTTTGTTTTTGTGAACAAGTGCCCTCTCGTTCTGTAAGCCTCGATAAGGTTTACTACCTTGAACTCTTTTTTGATGTGTTCAGGAACCTCTCCACCGGCTACTGCCTGAGAGATCTGCTGTACTGCCGGAGCAACGCTGGCCGGAGCCTGAATGTATTGAATGTTATCATCATCTCCATAGTTCTCCAAAGCGAAATCGAAACCTTGAAAAAAGGCTTTCCATGATGGCTCCAAAGAATCCGGGAATTTTAAGTACTGTTGGTATAAATCCTCAATTAACTGAGAATGAGCTGCGTTTAGGAATGAAAATCTGTCCATTATTACAGTTTATCTATTATTAAAATTTATTTGTAGAATTAATCTTCAAATTTAATAAAAAAAACCGAGTTAAGACAGCCTGAGACCGTTAAAAAAAATTAAGAAAAAAATAAATGAAAAAAAATTACTTAAACACTGATAATGAGAGCTTCATGTTCACCTCCTGTCCTTCTATTGGACGTTCAATAAAGGTTTGGCGGATATCTCCGAAGCGCATCTCGTCTTTTTTGGCCTTCTGAATCAGCTGCTGAACTGCCCTTATTCTGCCTTCATAATTTCCTTTGTAGTAGATCACGTAGTTTTGAGAAGGATTGATTGTACGGAAATTGAAATTATTATCCGTAACCCCGATCTTCTTGGAAAGTGGAATTCCCAGGAAGTAAGAAACCTCTTTGTCTTTATAGTTATCCGCATCCGTAATCAGTACCGGAAAGCCGAATTCATCGTCTTTTTTACCAAGATCCATCGTGATGTAGTTGTAAATTTTACTGTAATTCATCACGATATTTTTATACAATGCTTCCTTCTTGTTGGATGCACTTACATTGATCCCCAAAATCAGCTTATCCTCTTCATTTTCGACCATCAGACTGTCATACTTGATGGACGCCATCTGGTGGTCTTTTTCTACCTTATTGCCCAATACATTTTTCAGATTCACCATGCTTTTGTTGATGTTTTCAGCAAACCGGTCTTCTGTCCAGAAATTTTCCACTCTTCTCAACACGGAAAGCTTAGGTGTATGTACGTTCCAGGTAATTTTCGTTTTTTCTGCAGACACCACTTTGAACTGAACATCAACGACCGTCGGGTTCTCATTTCTATCCTCAAAAAGCTGGTAACGAAGGCTATTTAGGGGATTTTCGTAACGGATGAACATTTCACCGTCGGTATCGTTTTTAGGATCTACATAGCTGATGGCACCACCCTGACCTTCGTAGGGCGTGTAATAATCTATGTCGATAGACTGCGAACTCGTGAAAAAGTTGTTCCAGCGCGTAAAATGCTGAAGATTATTAAACTGGGCAAAGACTTTATCGATGGGATAATCGATCTCTTTTTCTATCTTAAAGTCCTTGTTTTCATCCACAAAATAATACATGGAAGCAGCATAAGCTCCTACCAGCAAAACAAGAATCACGGCTGTAATTTTAAAAAAACGCATCGCACAAAAGTAAGACAAATAAAAAAAGTGACCAATATGTTGATCACCCTAGTTTTATGTTTAACACTAATTAACCTGATGGAGGTTGAAGGCGGGAAGACGGAAGTTACTGTCCGGAAACCTAATTACTAAAATCCTTAAAACTTCCAGGCCCCTTTCTAATTAGCCTATATGCGTTCCAGAAGGAAGAACAGCTCCTTTCTTGATCACTACGATTCCATCCTGAACAGAGTGGGTTCCGTAATCGCCATCCGGAAGGTGTTTTCCTCCAATGATCTTGACATTATCACCGATATAACAGTTTTTATCAAGAATCGCTTTTTCAATGTAACAGTATTTCCCGATTCCCATATTAGGACGGCCGTTTCTGTCGTTGAGGACAATTTCTGTCGTATTTTGATAGAAATCAGCACCCATCACGTAAGAATTTACGATGGTACTTCCTTTATCTATTCTTGTTCTGTTTCCAATCACAGAATTCTCGATTTTATCAGCCATAATAATGCATCCGTCTCCAAAAACAGCTTTGCTTACGTAAGAACCGTTGATCTTAGACGGCGGAAGCATCCTCGCCCTTGTATAAATAGGTGAAGAAGAAAACAGATTGAACTGCGGAAGATCCTGACAAAGGTCCAGATTCGCCTCGTAAAACGATTCTATGGTTCCGATATCCGTCCAATACCCTTCGTACTGATAGCTCAATGTTTTATACTTCCCTATTGAGTTTGGAATGATATCTTTTCCAAAATCATCGCCGGCTCCATCTTCGAACATCTTTTTAAGGATCGTTCTCGTGAAAATATAGATTCCCATCGAAGCCAGATATTCTTTTCCTTTGTGCTTGTTTTCCTCCGAAACCTCAGATTTTAAGCTGTCCAGAATATCGTATTCCGGTTTTTCATAGAAAGAGGTGATATTTCCGTCATCGTCAGATTTTAAAATCCCGAATCCGGTCGCATCCTTCGCTACCACCGGAATGGTCGCAATCGTTACATCGCCTCCATTTTCAATATGGAAATCCAGCATTTCTCTGAAATCCATCTGATAGAGCTGGTCACCGGAAAGGATCAGAATATAGTCATAATCATACTTTTCCAGGTGCTTCATCGACTGGCGGACCGCATCTGCTGTTCCCTGATACCAGCTTTCATTTTCCACATTCTGCTCGGCAGCAAGAATATCTACAAAGCCTTTGCTGAAAATATCAAAGTGATAGGAATTCTTGATATGTGAATTTAAGGAAGCTGAATTAAACTGCGTTAAAACCAGGATTTTATTGAGTCCCGAATTCAGACAGTTGGAAATAGGAATATCTACCAGCCTGTATTTTCCTGCAATAGGAACTGCCGGTTTTGATCTTGAATACGTTAACGGGAATAATCTTGTCCCTCTGCCGCCTCCCAAAACAATGGAGATTACATTTCGTTTCATAAGTATCTTGCGTTTTATTGAATTAAATTTACTGTTCTATTCTTAGTGTTTACTGCCAATCTAAAGCATTCTTTATTTTCGTATTTGAGTTCATGATTGTAAACAATGACTTTAAATTCACCATCATCATTGAGCTCAAATACTTCTTTGTCTACATTATATGCCTCTATGTAATGCTTTTTAAGTTCATCCCTGAATACTTTATTCGTGATCAGAACATCCATAACATCTACATTTTTCATAGCAAAGTCCTGCATATCTTTATCATAAGCTGCCGTCCAGCCTTTTCCGTATTTTCTTTCAATTGCAGCGTAGGTTCTTTTATTAATGGCATTTATAGCCCTTCCCTATTCATTACTTATCATACACCCGGATACGGCATAATACTTAATTTTCCATTTTTCAGATATCCCATCCATCTTCTCCTGTGCGCCCATTTCAGGCAGCCCATATCCATAAATCCAGTAATATCCGCCGTGGTAACTCCCTTCATCTTGTTTACACGAAGAAAGCATGATCATGATGACAAAAAGAAAACCGGCAACTTTCATAGGATCAGTTATTATATAAAGCTATATATTTTTCTGCAGATTTCTCCCATGCAAAATCAAAATTCATGTTCGCATGGATCAGTTCACTCATCACTCCTTTCTGATTATAAATTCCCATTGCTCTGTTCATAGCATGGACAATATCATCTACCCCCGGATAGGTGAAATTCAAACCAGCTCCTCCTGTTGAAATATCTTCTACCGTATCTCTGAGTCCTCCGGTATATCTTACGACAGGAACCGTGCCATATCTCATGGAATACATCTGATTCAGCCCGCAAGGCTCCACTCTTGACGGCATAAGCAGAAAGTCCGCCGAAGCATAGATCTTATGGGAAAGATGTTCCTTATAGCCCAGATCCAATGCGAAATTGGTGTAGGTATGAGCATATTCTTTAAGCTTATTCTCAATATAGGTGTTTCCTGAACCGAGAATCATGATATTTAAAGCGCCGTAACTCTGTTTAATGCTTTTCCAGACTACATCCGGAAGGAAATCGGCTCCTTTTTCTATAGCAAATCTTCCTATGAAAGCAAAAAGCGGAAGATCAGGCTTCAATCCGTATTCTTTGCAAAGTTTTTCTTTGTTTTTCTTTTTTTGGGCAACCGCATTTTTACTATTGAAATTGAAATCCAGCATCGGATCTGTTTCAGGATCCCAAACTTCCGTATCAATCCCGTTGATGATGCCGTATGCCTTTCCGAACTCTTCCCGCACCAGGCTTTCCAGTCCGCGGAAACTGATGAACAGTTCTTCCAGATACCCTTCTGAAACCGTGGTAAAAGCATTGGCACATTTGATCATGCTTGCCAATGGGTTCATATAACCATTCCAGTCCATAAGACCCCATTTATAAGAATCAAAAGACGGCATATAATTCGCCATATTCCAGCTCATCATACCCTGGTATTCTCCGTTGTGGATTGTTCCTATTGTTTTTACTCCTTTTAAAAATTCAAATTCCGGACAGTGCTGGGTCATAAAAGGCACCAATCCTGTATGGTAATCGTGACAGTGCAGGACATCCGGACGAATCTTCATGGCAGTCAGCCAATGCAGTACCGCATGCTGAAAAGCGATAAACTGAAAACTTTCATCCTGATACCCGTAAGGATTCTCGCGGTCTAAAAGTCCAGGAACTTTTACCATATACAGCTCAAATCCTAAAGTATCCGTTTTCTCCTTCATCACCTGAACCTGCAACATATCCGGTCCCTGATGGATAAAACCATCAAAAACGATGTCAAATTCATGATTATGGACGAAAGGCTTGTTGTACCACGGCATGACCACCTTGGCGTCTATTCCTTTTATTTTGTTCTCATACTTCGGCAATGCGCCTACAACATCTGCCAGGCCGCCTACTTTGGCTACCGGATAACATTCTGTACTTAAGTGATAGATTACCATAATTTCAATGTCATTTGTATTTTGTCAGATTTTGCTTTAATTCCCAACATCATCATTCTTTATTTCTTATGTTTTATTCTGTGTAATTTATACTTTTTATCTTTTTTCTGTCTTAAAATAATTCCGGCCAATGGCGGCAGTTTTAAGGTGATAGATTTCGGATGGCGCATCCATTCTTCATATTTTTCATTCAGAATTTCAGCTTCCGTCCCGCTTCCGCTGTATCTGTGGTCATCAGAATTAAGAACAACTTCCCAATGAGTTCCTGCGCCCACTCCTATTGTATACTCAAAAACCTGGGGTGTAAGATTTAAAACAACCATCAGAACATCATCTCTTCTTTTCCCTTTTCTCAGATATACATACACCGAATTCTCCAGATCATCCGCTTCTACCCATTCAAACCCGTTTTTATTAAACTGATTCTCATAAAAAGCGGTTTCATCACGATAAAGATGATTAAGATCTTTTATAAGTGTCTGCATTCCTTTATGAACAGGATATTCCAGCAAATGCCAGTCCAGACTGCGGGTGAAATTCCATTCACCGGTTTGTGCAAATTCATCACCCATAAACAGAAGCTTAGCTCCCGGATGGGTATACATATACACGTAAAGCGCACGGAGATTGGCAAATTTCTGCCATTCGTCGCCCGGCATTTTATAGATGAGACTTGCCTTCCCATGAACCACTTCGTCATGTGACAGCGGCATCATATAATTTTCATTATACATATACACGGAGGCAAAAGTGATTTTATGATGATGGTACTTCCTGTTTTCCGGAGCTTCTTTAAAATAATCCAGCGTATCATGCATCCATCCCATCATCCATTTCATTCCAAAACCTACACCACCGTCATGAACAGGTTTTGTAAGCAAAGGAAAATCTGAACTTTCTTCAGCTATCGTCATGATGCTGTCTCCAAATTCTTTATAAACCGCCGTATTGAATTCCTGCAGGAAAGCTTTGGCTTCAAGATTTACATTTCCGCCTTCTATATTAGGCTCCCACTCGCCTTCATTCCTTGAATAATCGAGATGAAGCATTGAGGTCACCGCATCTACACGAAGTCCGTCGGCATGATACCGTTCCAGCCAGAACATGGCATTGGAAATCAGAAAAGATTTAACCTCATTTCTGCCGTAATTGAAAATATACGACTTCCAGTCGGGATGAAAACCTTTCCTCGGATCTTCATGCTCATAAAGATAAGAACCGTCGAAACGGTGAAGTCCATTGGCATCACCCGGAAAATGGGAAGGTACCCAATCCAGAATAACCCCGATATCATTTTTATGAAGTTCGTCAATCAGAAACATCAGATCCTGCGGAGAACCGAAACGTGAAGTAGCAGCAAAAAAACCTGTGATCTGATATCCCCAACTCGGGTCATAAGGATATTCCATAACCGGCATGAATTCTACGTGCGTAAAACCCATTTCCTTGGCATAAGGAACCAGCTTTTTAGCAATATCACGATAGTTTAAATATTGATCCGGAGCTTCTCCCTGTCTAACCCAGGAACCCAGATGAAGTTCGTAAACAGATATAGGTGCGTCCAGACTGTTATTCTTCCAGCGCTTTTTCATCCAGTCTTCATCACTCCACTCATACCAGGTGGTGGAAACCAACGATGCCGCCTGCAGATTCTGCTCCCAGCTTAAAGCGTAAGGATCACTTTTCTCCAGAATTTCACCTCTGGCTGTTTCTATAGCATATTTGTATAAAGTACCCCAGGTAAGTCCGGCAATAAAACCTTCCCAAATTCCGGAGCCGTCCCATCTCGGGAACAGAATATGATCTTTATGATTCCAGTTGTTGAAATTTCCTATGACGGAAACTTTTTTGGCATAGGGAGCCCAAACCGAAAAGTAGACGCCTTTTACACCGTCTTTTTCCACAGAGTGTGCTCCAAATTTCCCATACAGCTTATAATGCCTTCCTTCTTTGAAAAGGTAGACATCATGGTCCGTGAACAGCGTATAGGATTTAACAGAATTCATCAAGATATGGTCTTACTTTATTTTTGTCTGAAACTACGAAAATTCCCTGCAATAAAGGTTAATAATTAGTCAATTTATTATTATGTTAACAGAGTTTGGAATAAGATACCACTTATTGTAGAGCCAAGAGTCAAGAACCAGGAATCAAGATGTCAGATTTCAGATATGAGACTTTTAGGTTAAGGCTGAAATTGAGGTAGAAAATACTAATGGTGAGTTTTAAGTTGTAAAGATTTAGAAACATCATTTGGACACAATCAATCTATTTACTACGAACTAGCAACTCTACACTCCAACATCTTAACACCATATATCCCACTCTCAAACCCAAAAACTCCCAGACTCTCAAACCCATACCCCGCACCCCGTAATCTTGAAACTTTTCAGCACATTGATCAAATATATTATTTTTTACATTCATTTTTTTATGATTTTAAAACAATCTTTTTTATAAATTTAGCTTCCAATTTATATTAAACACATAGGATGAGGTTTGAACTTTATACAGAAGAAAGCGATGACAGAACGGTGTACATCACCGGAAATTTCAATAACTGGAACCCGAGAGACTACAGTTATCAGCTTAAACAGCTGGATTCACACAATTATTTCATAGAAATCGACAATGAAATTCTTCCCGATACCGTGGAATACAAATTCACCAAAGGCGGATGGGAAAATGTAGAACTCGATAAGTACGGAAATATCACCCCCAACCGGAAGGCTGATAAAGCAAAAGGGAAAACATCTGATAGCATTGAAAAGTGGAGGCTCAACTGGGGTCCTTTCAAAAAAGAATTTTTCCCGATCGCAGAAGTTATTTCCGAGGAATTCTACATTCCGCAGCTGGAACGTTACCGTAAAGTCTGGGCTGTATTGCCGTATGATTATTATGTAGCTGATAAAAGCTATCCGGTACTTTATCTACAGGACGCTCAAAATCTTTTCAACGAAGGAAGCGGCTACGGAAACTGGGAAATCGACAAAAAACTGTCTATCCTTGCGGAATACGGCCGTGGCGACGTCATTATCATCGCTATAGAACACGGCAGCGAAGAGCGTATCAAGGAATATATTTTTGACAACGACAATGTGGCCAACGGTTCAGAAGGAAAAAAGTACATCCGTTTCATTACCGATACATTAAAACCTTTTGTGGACGAACATTACCGTACTAAAAAAGACCGGGACAATACCGGAATCGGAGGCAGTTCTTTAGGAGCACTGATCAGTATTTACAGCGGATTCCTTTATCCGGAAGTGTATTCCAAACTGCTGATCTTCTCCCCTTCACTTTGGGTAGAACCTAATAATAATTTCCCAATGATGAGCTTCAGGGTTCCGTTTAAAACAAAAATTTATCTCTACGGCGGTGGCCAGGAAGGTTCTAAAATGGTGAAGAGAATTCATGTTTTCGAAGAATATTTAAAACGCTGGGAAAAGAAAAATCTTTTTGATTTTGAATTCAGGACAAGCATCAATCCGGAAGGAACCCACAGCGAATTTTACTGGTCACAGGAGTTTCCGCGAGCCATTGAATGGCTGTTCTATGACAACACGGAAAACCCGGTAGAAGTAAAACCACAACAACAAAGCATTAAAAATTAAGTTTATGAAATTAATCAACAAAAAAAATAAAAAATACACCCAGATTTTTCAACTTTTCACCGAGGAAGAATGGACAAAATCCAGTAAAAATTACAATAAAAATGTCGCTTCTTTTTTCACCGGAAAGAAAAATGAGGTTTTTATCCACACTGACGACGAAAGCATTACTTATCTGATTGGCTTAGGAAAATCTACCTTACAGAATTTCGAAGTTCAGCAGGTAGCCGTTAAATTTTCCCAAACACAAAAAGACAAGCTTCAGTCTGCTCCTACTCTTTTGGTAGCAGATTTCCTGAAAGAAAAACAGTTTGAAGAATTTATAAAAGGATTGCTTTTCGGAACATACACTTATCCTTTTGATAAAAAACATGCCTGCTGGAATCCCAAATTTGAGATCCATTTCGAAAATATCAGTCAGAAAAAATTAGATGCTATAGGTTCAAAAGCCGAAGCTTTGGCTAACGGACAAACTGCCTGTCAGGAATGGCTGAATAAACCTGCCAATCTTAAGAAACCGGATATGCTAAGTCTGTATCTTAAAAATTTAGCCAAGAAACATGAATTAAAATACACCGTTTTCAACAGAAAAAAATGTGAGGAACTGGGACTTGGCGCTTATCTGTCGGTGAATCAGGGAAGTGCATATGATGCTGCTTTTACGATTATAGAGTATAAAACAACGGTTAAAAATGCCAAAACATTTGGTCTCGTAGGAAAATGCGTTCTGTTTGATACCGGAGGAGTTTCCCTAAAGAATCCAGACAATATGCACTATATGAAATCTGATATGGGCGGTGCTACGGCTGTTATCGGAACCTTAATATACGCGGCTGAAATGAAGATTCCGGTGAATATCATTGCGGTGCTTCCTATTACAGACAATGCTATTTCTGAAAAGGCTTTTCTTCCGAGCGATGTCATTACAGCCTACAACGGAAAAACCATCGAAGTTCTGAATACAGATGCCGAAGGAAGAATGATCCTGGCAGACGGCCTTTCTTATCTGGCTAAAAACTATAAAACAGATTTCCTGATCGATCTTGCCACGTTAACGGGAAGCTCTGTGAGAATGTTCGGAGATACCTGCGGAGCGATGTTCTCCAATAATGATGACCTGAAGAATCTTCTGGTAAAAACCGGAGATAGCACTAACCAAAGAGTCTGGAACCTTCCTTTGTGGGACATCTGGAAAGACGACATCCAGTCTGATGTGGCGGACCTTAAAAACATCTCTATGAAACCTATCGGCGACTGCATTATAGCGGCTAAATTTCTGGAGCAGTTTATAGAAAATCACCCAAAATGGGCGCATCTGGATATTGCTGGCGTAGCATTCGGAAGTACGGGATATGCAAAGGAAAAAGCTGCAACCGGCTATGGAGTGCAACTGCTAGCCGATTTAATTGAAAATTATCACTAAAAATTAGTTTTTTTCAAAATTTCTCTGTACACTTGATTGTACATTCTCAAAAACGCAGCTAATTCATGTTTTTAACATTAATTAATCAATAAAAAATTGCTTTTATTTTTGATAATTTACTAAAAATTAAAAAACATTATATGGAGGAGAAAATTATAGTATGTATTTCGTGCTATTACAAGGGCTATGATTTCATAGATGAAATGAAGAAGCTCGGTAACAAAGTAATTTTGGTAACGTCGGAGGGCCTTAAAGAAAAAAACTGGCCCTGGCACGCCATCGATGAGGTATTTTATATGACAGAATTAAGACCGTCCGTCTGGAATCTGGAACATCTGGTTCAGGGATTTTCCCATCTCATGACCACCAGAAAAATAGATGCAGTAGTAGCACTTGATGACTATGATGTAGAAAAGGCGGCGTTGATCAGAGAAACATTCCGTATCCCCGGGATGGGACAGACTACCCACCGGTATTTCAGAGATAAACTGGCCATGCGCCAGAAGGCAAAAGATTCGGGAATCAGTGTTCCGGAATTTACAGCTGTTTTTAATAATGACGAAGTCAACAGCTTTATAGAAAAAGTTCCTGCTCCGTGGGTCTTAAAACCAAGATCGGAAGCCTCTGCATCCGGGATTAAAAAGTTTTCTTCCAAAGATGAACTTTGGGCGGAACTGAATACATTGGGAGAAGAACGTCACCTGTTTTTGCTGGAAAGCTTTAAACCTGGTGATGTATACCATGTAGACAGTCTGACCTTTAATAAAGAAATTGTATTTACTTCTGCTTCAAAATACCTGGCCCCGCCGATGCAGGTTTCTCACGAAGGCGGCGTATTCAGATCAAAAACACTGGGAAGATATTCTGAAGAATTTAAAGCGCTTGATGAAGCCAATACCAAAGTTCTATCCAGCTTCGGACTTCTGAACGGAGCTACCCATACCGAATTTATCCGCGGAAAAGCAGATGGAAAATGGTATTTCCTTGAAACTTCTTCCAGAGTGGGCGGTGCACATATTCCGGATTTGGTAGAGGCCTCAAGCAATATTAATATCTGGCGAGAATGGGCCAAAATTGAAGATGCTCTGCTGCGTGGAAAAAGCTACCAGGCTTCAAAACCTACAGGTTACTACTCAGGACTGATTATCGCCCTGATCAAAGATAAAGAGCCGGACTATACCGCTTTTGAAAGTGAAGAAGCCATCAAATTTCTTCCGATCGACCACCATGTCGGAATTGTTTACAAATCCACCGATCCGGATATCATACAGGAAAGATTAGACAGCGCTGCAGAAAAGATACAGGCAGAAATGCTGAATATTCTCCCTCCGAAAAGCAAACTGACAAGCTAAAAACCATAACAAAAGAAATTTATCAATGCCGCATATAGAACATACAGATTATTACTCCAATATATTAGGAACAAACCTTAAAGTAGAAGTGACGGGACATTACGGACATCCGATCATTATGTTTCCTACTTCTCAGGGGCAATATACCCAAAATCACGATTTCCATCTGAACGGAAGCATCAACTGGTTTATAGAACAGGGAAAGGTAAAGCTTTATAATGTTCAGACCATCGATGGCTGGAGTTTTTATGATGAAAAGATTTCACCCCAGAAAAGGATCAAAAATTATGAGCTGTATGTGCAGTTCCTGATCCAGGAATTCATCCCGTACATCCAGAAAATTCACAAAACACACCGTGTCGCAGTAGCCGGAGCAAGTTTCGGAGGGTACCATGCCGCTAATTTTGCTTTCCGGTTTCCGGATGTGGTTTCCCATCTCTTCTGTCTTTCGGGAGCTTTCAGCATCAGGAATTTCATGGACGGATATTCGGATGAGCTGGTTTATTTTAACTGTCCGAGAGAATTTGTAAAGAACGACGAAGCCTGGAAATATAAACATATGCACATCGTTCTAAGCACTTCAGACCAGGACATCTGCAGGGACAAAAATATTGAAATGGCCGAAATCCTAAGCTCAAAAGGCATCGACTTCTGGTATGATGAGAGAAAATGGATCAATCATGACTGGCCGTTATGGAGAATGGTATTTCCAACATTTATAAGTACTTTTTTTTCGTAAAAAGCAGTACATTTAAGAAGATAAAAAATAAAACATACACCAATTTAAAAACAGAAATTATGGCAAAAAAAGTGGGAATTCTATTCGGTATGGAAGATACGTTTCCTTGGGCGTTTATCGACAAGGTGAATGAACTGGGCGGCGGCGAAATTATTGCTGAACCGGTTAATATCGACAAACTGGAACAGGGTGCTGATTACGGCTATGCAGTCATTATCGACAGAATTTCGCAGGATGTTCCTTTTTACAGAGCGTATTTAAAAAATGCTGCACTTAACGGAACTTATGTAATTAATAATCCATTCTGGTGGAGTGCAGATGAAAAATTTTTCAATAATGCACTGATGTCAAAACTGGGAATTCCGCTTCCGAAGACGGTACTTCTTCCTTCGCACGAAAGGCCAACGGATACTTCAGAAACTTCATTCAGAAACCTGAAGTTTCCTCACGACTGGGAATATATTTTCGATTATGTAGGATTTCCTGCTTATATGAAACCTCATGACGGTGGTGGATGGAAAAGTGTCTACAGAGTGGAAAATCCTGATGACCTTTGGAACAAATTAAGCGAAACGGAACAGCTGGTGATGATGGTTCAGGAAGAAATTGTCTTTGACGATTATTACAGGGTGTATTGCCTGGGCAAAAAATATGTACACATTATGCCATATGAGCCGCGTAATGCGCATCATCTGAGATATGCGACCACGCATCAGACCAAAGGAGCAGAACTGGAAAAACTGTTAAAAACCATTCATGATTATACGATTACCATGAATGAAGCACTGGGCTATGATTTCAATACGGTAGAATTTGCGATCAGAGACGGAATTCCGTATGCGATTGATTTCTGTAATCCGGCTCCTGATGCTGATAAAAATTCGGTAGGTGAAGAAAACTTTGCATGGATTGTAGAACATTCCGCCAAACTGGCCATTGAAAAAGCAAAAGAATACATTCCGGGGAAACCTAATATCTCCTGGGGTACTTTTGTAAAAGACTCCGTAAAATAACCATTAAAAAATAAAAAAACACGAAAAAAAATGCATCAGTTTACTATTGGAATCGAGGAAGAATATCAGATCATTGATGTTGAGAGCAGAGACTTAATATCTCATGTTTCGAAAATAATTGAGGGCGGAAAAGCGGTTTTAAGTGAAAATTTAAAACACGAGATGCACGAATCCATGATTGAAATGGAAACCGGCATCTGCCAGAATATCAAGGAAGCCAGAGCGGAACTGACCAATCTGAGACGACATTTGATCAACACAGCCCATGAACAGGGTCTTCGGGTAGCCGGAGGCGGAACTCACCCTTTTTCAAACTGGGAGCATAATACGATCACAAACGGTGAACGTTATAACAAGATCGTAGACGATATGGGTGATGTGGCCCGCGGAAATCTGATTTTCGGACTTCACGTTCATATCGGAATCCCCAACCGTGAAGAAGGCGTAAGGATTCAGAATGTGATGCGTTATTTTCTGCCGCACGTGTATGCGCTTTCTACGAACTCTCCTTTCTGGATCGGAAGAAATACAGGTTTTAAATCTTACAGACAGGAGATCTTTGTAAAATTCCCAAGAACGGGTATTCCCAGCTATTTCAATTCATTGGCTGAGTTCGACAGTTATGTAGAACTTCTTGTAAAAACGGGAACCATTGATAATGCCAAGAAAATCTGGTGGGATCTGCGTGTACACCCGTTCTACCCTACCATTGAGTTCAGAATCTGTGATATGCCTTTAAGGATAGAGGAAACGGTTTGTATGGCTGCCATTATGCAGAGTTTAGTGGCGAAAATCTATAAACTTCATCAACAGAATTTAAGTTTCAGAAGTTACAGAAGATTATTACTGAACGAAAACAAATGGAGAGCCTCCAAAAGTGGTATTGAAGCCCATCTGATCGATTTCGGGAAAGAAGAATCTGTTCCTTATCCACATCTATTGAAAGAGCTTCTTGAATTCATTGATGACGTTGTCGATGATCTTGACTGCAGAAAAGAAGTTGAGTACGCCTGGACTATTCTCGAAAACGGAACCGGAGCTGACAGACAGCTTAAAGTCTTTAATGAGACCGGCGATCTTACCAAAGTAGTAGACTACATGATCTCAGAAACAGAGTATGGCATAACACATGGCGAAACCGCTTCATAATATTTTCGGTAACTTTGTAAAAAATATGAAGTAGTATGAAAGATATTCGAATCGCATTGATAGACATGAACAACAATCATGTGAATCAAGGCTTTAGAAATATTAAAGAGATTTCGGAAGCATTCCAGCAGAGCTCTGAAGAAAATGTAATCATAGAAACATTTGATGTAAGGTTTAAAAATGAAATGCCTAACATCGAAGATTTTGACATTTTTATTTCTTCAGGCGGCCCGGGAAATCCGCACAGAGAAGGTCTGGAATGGGAAGACCGGTATGCAGCTTTTTTGGACTCTGTCTTAGAGCACAACCAATACAATGAAGATAAAAAATATCTTTTCCTGATCTGCCATTCATTCCAACTGGCAAGCATCCACTGGAAACTGGGAAATATCTGCAAAAGAAGATCTTATTCTTTCGGGGTAATGCCTGTTCACAAAACAGAGGATGGAGAACAGGAGTTTTTGTTCAAAAACCTTCAGGATCCCTTCTACGCCGTAGATTCAAGAGCATATCAGTTCATTGAACCGGATATGACCCGTTTTGATGAATTGGGTATGAAAATCATGGCTATTGAAAAATCGAGACCCCATATCGATTTGGAAAGAGCGGTAATGGCGGTACGTTTCTCCGATGAAATATTCGGGACCCAATTCCATCCGGAAGCTGATCCTAAAGGCATGATTGAAAACCTGAAAGACGAAAAAAATAAAACGGCAATGATCGAGAACTTCGGAATGGAGAAATATCTTGAAACCGTGGACAGAATTGATGATGAAGACAAGATTATCCTTACCAGAAGCCAGATCTTACCGAGATTCCTTCAGTCTGCAAAAAAAAACATTTTGAAGGGAAGTGAAGTTTTAGTTTAAGCTTTTTATACAAAAAATGCTTCGACTCCGCTCAGCATGACAATGCTGAAAAACAGCCAGTATTAGAGGTGTCTTGCTGAGCGGAGTCGAAGCATCGTTAATAAAATATTGTATTAACAACAATACAACTAAAAATCGGGCAGAAATGCTCGATTTTTTAAAATCAAATCACAAAGAAAAAATATGATCCCACAATACAGAAAACAATTCAACCAGGAGTTTTCACAGGAAAAATACGATCAGCTTAAAGACATTCTTACGGAAAAAGGCGGTATGGCACCAGCCTTCAGAATTTCGGAAAGTCCTATTTTTCTTCCTAACGAATTTAAAAACAAACTTTTTGACGCCAGCGACAGCATTATTGACCAGATCAAAGCACTGCCTGCTGAAGTCCTTTCTAAAGCTGTTCCCGATAACTGCAGGGTTCCCAATGATACCAAACAGCCTCATTTTTTCACGATAGATTTCGGGATCTGCCGGAGCGAAAACGGCGAGATCGAACCCCAGTTGATCGAACTGCAGGCTTTTCCTTCATTATATGCCTTTCAAAAAACTTTTGAAGAAACGTTTTGTGAGGTCTACCCTTTTCTCTCAGAGATCAAAAATAAAATGCCGAATGAGGAATTTAAGAATCATTTAAAGCAACTTATTGTAGGAGACGAACACCCTGAACATGTTATTTTACTTGAAATATTTCCAGAGAAACAGAAGACGGCAATAGACTTTGCATTAACGGAAAAACTATTAGGCATAAAGACAGTGTGCCTGACAAAAGTAAAAAAAGAAGGCAAAAAATTATTTTACGAAAACAATGGAAAACTGACTGAGATCAAAAGAATTTACAACCGTGTCATCTTTGATGAACTCGACAGAATTCCAGATTTAAAAGCCGGATTCGATTTCCTTGAAGATATTGATGTACAATGGGTAACGCATCCTAACTGGTTCTTTAAGATCTCCAAATTTCTTCTTCCGATGCTGAAGCACCAGTTTGTTCCTAAAAGTTATTTCCTTCACGAATTCCCGGAGCATGAAAGTTTAGAACACTTTGTACTGAAACCTTTATTTTCCTTTGCCGGAAGCGGTGTGAATTTGAATCCTACAAAAGAAATTACAGAAGCTATTGAGGACAAGGAGAACTATATCTTACAAAGAAAGGTAACCTACGAACCTATTTTCGAAGATATTAACGGAGAGTTTTCAAAAGCAGAAATAAGACTTCTTTATATCTGGCACGAGAATGAAGAACGTCCTGTTCTACTGGAAAACCTAGGAAGAATGACAAAAGCTGCTATGGTGAACGTAGATTTTAATAAGAAAGATGCCATATGGATTGGGAGTTCCAATGCGTTTTTTGGAGACTAATAAGAAACAAATCAAATCCCGATTAATACAACAAATCCTTCTGAATTCAGGAGGATTTTCTATTTTTGTAACACGGAAACAGCGAAAAATAAAATGTACTCAATAAATCTTAAAAATGTTGATGAACTTATTTTCCAGCCTCTTGAACTGAAGCTTTTAAATATAGAAGAAGACACTGAATCTAAAGACTATTCCGGTTGCGGTTTTACACTCAGCGATTTAAAAATTAAATTCCGCACAGCTAAAATAACACCTACTAAAACAGGTCAGTTTGTAACCATCTGGAAACGAAATGAAAAGGGAGAAACAGCTCCATTTGATTCAAATGATGTCTTTGATTTCTATCTGATCTCTGCTTTCAATGATACTCATAAAGGGATTTTTATCTTCCCGAAGGAAATACTCGTTGAAAAACAAATTTTGTCCCACGGAAAAAAGATGGGAAAAAGAGGAATCAGAGTCTATCCAACCTGGGATCTTACAGAAAGCAAACAGGCAAAAGCGACTCAAAAATGGCAGACAGAGTATTTTTTTGATCTTTCACAAAACTCAGAAGCGCATCTTCAAAAAGTTAAAATATTGTTTGATTTGGAATGAAATAATTGATCTGTTTTTTGACGCAAAGTTTTAGATTAATAACGCATAGTTTTAAAGGTTGCAAAGGTGGAATCGATCCGGGATCGATTCAATTAAGCGAGCGTTATCCATACTGCTTCATCAGTGGCTATGTCGTTTTCTTTGCATGACATAAAGCAGAACATACATTTAATAAAACTTTACGTAAAAAAACTCTCGCAGATTGAACAGATTTTGCAGATCATATGATCTTTTGTTTAAAATAGAAAACGGCTGAAAATTCAGCCGTTTTATGTATAGATTATTTATTTTTATGAATTTTTATCGTCTTCCAGCAGCTCCCGTGCCTGATATTCCTGTACAAGGTCGATTGCGTTTGAAATAACGTCACTTAAAGCCGTGATGAAAGTTCCGTCCTCAGCCATTCCCATGGCGTGTTTTAAAGCTTCAATCTCTTTTGGAATAATCTCATAGCTTACATCTCTTCCTGCTTCATTAATTCCATCAATGATTAATCCATTGATTTCCTCTTCAGTTCTTCCTCTAAGGTGTTTTTCATTTCTAATGATGATGTAATCGAACATTCTTCCGGCGATTTTTCCACACTCCCTGATATCGCTGTCACGTCTGTCACCCACTCCGGAAATAATACCTATTTTCTTTGTAGATTCTACGTTTTTAAGATAATCTTCGATCGCTTCATACCCCGAAGGATTGTGAGCAAAATCAATAAGTACCTTGAAGCTTTTGAATTTAAAAACATTCAGTCTTCCCGGTGTAAGCTGCGCACTCGGAATAAAAGTTCTCAGAGAATTGGAAATATCTTCAATGGCAAAACCGTAAAGATAACTTGCTAAACTAGCTGCCAGAACATTTTCGATCATAAATCTAGCCTTTCCTTCCATCGTGATCGGGAAGTCTTTGGCCTTTCCAATTCTGATCTTCCAGTCGCCTTTTTTAATCGTTACAAAACCTTCTTCATAGATGCAGGTAATTCTTCCTTCTTTCGCAAATTTTACAATGTGGGGATTATTTTCATCCATACTGAAAATGGCAACTTTGCTGTCAAGATCATTGATGATCTTCATAGAATATTCGTTGTCTGCATTCAGAACGCTCCAGCCGTTTTTCTTTACACTGTCCAGAACGACTCTTTTTACTTTCGTCAGGTCCTTCAGATTGTGGATATCATTCATTCCTAAATGATCTTCCTCAATATTGGTTAAAACCCCGATATCACACTGTGAAAACCCTAAGCCTGAACGAAGAATTCCTCCTCTGGCCGTTTCCAGAACAGCAAATTCAACTGTCGGATCTTTTAAAACAAATTCAGCAGAAAGCGGTCCCGTAGTATCACCTTTTGTAAGCATCGTATTCTGAATATAAATACCGTCAGAAGTCGTGAAGCCTACTCTGTAGCCGTTGCTTTTTACAATATGCGAGATCAGTCTTGTGGTCGTTGTTTTTCCGTTGGTTCCTGTTACTGCAATAATTGGAATCGTAAAAGGTTTCCCCGGAGGATAAAGCATATCAACCACCGGTGCCGCTACGTTTCTCGGAAGACCTTCACTTGGCGCTAAGTGCATTCTGAATCCCGGTGCAGCATTCACTTCTATGATCGCAGCGCCGCTTTCTTTAAGGGGTTGCGTAAGGTTTTCAGCCATAATATCGATACCGCAGACATCCAAGCCAATGATTTTGGAAACTCTTTCGGCCATCGTAATATTTTCCGGGTGTACCATATCCGTAACGTCTATAGATGTTCCACCCGTAGAAAGATTGGCTGTAGACTTTAAATACACGATTTCTCCTTTCTGAGGAACCGTTTCAAGAGTATAATGAAGTTTTTCAAGAAGTTCTGAAGTATCTTTATCCACTTCTATTTCGGTAAGGACATTTTCATGACCATATCCTCTTCTCGGATCTCTGTTTTCTTTATCAATCAGCTCCTGAAGATTCAGTTCACCATCACCCACAACGTGAGCAGGAACTCTTCTTGCCGCAGCTACCATTTTATTATTAATGACTAAAACCCTGAAGTCATAGCCTGTAACATATTTCTCTACAATTACTTTTCTGGAATATTTCTGGGCATGTTCCAACCCTATTTTGGCAGCTTCCCAATCGTTTACATTGATGGAAGACCCTTTTCCATGGTTTCCGTCCAATGGTTTCAGAACTATAGGATAGCCAATCTTTCTGATAACATCCGTTAAGCCTTCTTCATCCACTACCAGATCCCCGATAGGAACCGGAATAGCTGCATCGTGAAGCATTTTTTTGGTCAACTCTTTATTGCATGCAATATCTACTGCGATAGAACTTGTTTTTCCGGTAATGGTAGCCTGAAAACGTTGCTGATTCACACCGTAACCAAGCTGTACAAGCGAGTTTGTTCCTAATCTGATCCACGGAATCCTTCTGGAAACCGCTTCCTCTACAATACTTCCCGTAGAAGGACCAAGACGGACACGTTCTCTGATTTCTTTTAATCTATGGATACAGGCATGGATATCATATTCTTTGTCTTCAATAAGAGCTTCTGCGATCTTTACCGCTTCCTCAGCAGCATAAATCCCTGCATTCTCTTCAATATAATTAAAGACCACATTATATATTCCCGGCGATTTTGTTTCACGGGTTCTTCCGAAACCTACATCCATACCCGCCAGCGTCTGTATTTCCAGGGCGATATGTTCAATGACATGTCCCATCCAGGTTCCCGTTTCTATCCGGTGAAAAAATCCGCCCTCTACTCCTTCTGAGCATCTGTGAGTGATGAGAGACGGGATCAGTTTTTGAATTCTTTCCCTGAATCCGTCGATCTTGTTGGTAGGATAATTTTCCATTTCTTCAAGGTCCAATCTCATCTGTATCAGCTTCTTTCTTCTGATACTCCAGATATTTGGGCCGCGTAATGCCTGTATCTTCTCAATTTTCATAATCTATTTGCATTTTTATCAGTTAACAATAACTCCTTCAAAAATCAAAGATAATGTAAAACCCTAAACGAAACTATACCACATTTAAACATTTCTCAAAAAAGAATTAAAATAAATTAACAATCCTAAAAGATTAAAAATCATTTAAATGTGGTATGAATTTCGTCAAATGTCAATTATTTTTTAAATTTGCATACTATGATGAGACCCGTTGGAAAATTAATTATTATCGGAGGCGCTGTAAACAAAGGAAGTTTTGCAGAAACCGATTTCGACCAGAACATTGAAAAAAACCTTAATTTCTTTGAAAGAGGGATCTTGCGAAAGATCATTAACGAATCAAAGCACAAAGAAAATTCTGTCATCGAAATCGTAACGACAGCCTCACAAATCCCACAAATTGTAGGCACAGAATACAAAAAAGCTTTTGAATTTCTGGGTGCCAAAAATGTAAATATCCTCGATATCCACAACCGTGAAGAGGCCAATTCCGATGCTATGGCCGCAAGGGCTAATGCTGCAGATGTGGTGATGTTCACCGGTGGAGATCAGCTTAGACTGACTTCAATTCTTGGAGGAACGAGATTTCACGATACCATTTTATTGAAATACCAGGAACAGGATTTTATTTATTCCGGAACTTCAGCTGGTGCAGCTGCCGCTTCTGAAAATATGATTTATCAGGGAAGCAGCTCTGAATCTCTTTTAAAAGGTGAAATTAAAACCACACAAGGATTAGGTTTAATAGATAACGTCATTATTGATACGCATTTCGTACAGAGAGGCAGAATCGGACGTCTTTTCCAGGCTGTAGTCAATAATCCACGAACATTAGGAATTGGGCTGGGTGAAGATACCGGACTTTTTATTCATGACGACGTCATGACTGCTGTAGGTTCAGGTCTTGTGATCTTGGTAGACGGAAGATTCATTAAAGATACCAACCTTACCAATATCAACCTTGGAGAACCGATTTCAATTGATAACCTTACCGTGCACGTCATGTCTATGAATGACCATTACGACCTTACTACGAAAAAACTGACGATAGAGAATTCACAGTTTAACCCGATACCACAGGATAAATAAAAGTGAATGTTCAATGGTGAATCGTGAATTTCATCAGCTAAAATTTTTAACTTTATCTTGACAATTGATTTTCACAATTGACACCTACAACCTATGAAAATAATAATCCACGGCGGTTTTTTCTCTGAAAGCGACCAAAGCCATGAAATAAAGACAGCCAAACAAAATTCTTTGAAGCATATCGCTCAGAAAGCCTTTGATTATCTTCAGACTCATTCTGCATTTGATACGGTTGCTTATGCTGTTTCCCTTCTGGAAGATGATCCTTTGTATAATGCAGGCATCGGCTCCCAGATACAGAGTGACGGGGTGATCCGTATGAGCGCCGCTATTATGGATGGACAAACTCAAAAGTTAAGCGGTGTGATCAATCTTCAGGAGGTAAAGAACCCTGTTTTTGTAGCGAAAGCACTTATCGATGAGGATGACAGAGTTCTTGGTGGGAATGGAGCTAAAATCTATGCTTCCGAACACGGTTTTGAAAATTTCTCTACTGAAATTCCTCAGAGAAGAAGCGAATATGAAGCTAAACTGAATAACGGCGGAAAAGGAACTGTAGGCTGTGTTGCCCTTGATCAAGACGGAAAACTTGCTGTGGCCACCTCTACCGGCGGAAAAGGCTTTGAAATTCCGGGAAGGATATCAGATTCAGCGACGGTGGCAGGAAATTATGCCAATGCCATTTGTGCTGTAAGCTGTACAGGTGTTGGAGAAGATATTGTAAGCAATGCCACTGCTGCCAAAATCGTTACACGAACCACAGACGGGATGAGCCTTGAACAGGCCTTTACCAAGACTTTTGAGGAGCTAAAAGTGATTGACGGGTTCGCAGGAGCCATCGCCATAGACAAAGACGGAAATATCTATCATCAGGATTCTTATCCTACAATGGTCTTTGCCAGTTTTGATGGCGAAAGTTTTGAGGTCTTCCAATAATTTTAACATTTTTTTATCATCTGATTTATTTTTTTGGCACGTATTTTACATGTTTAGTAATAACAAATTTTAATACAACATCTTAAAAATAGAAATCATGGGAAACAAGACAAAAGGTTTATTAGCTTTACTAGGAATTGGTGCTTTAGCATATTGGAAGTATAAGAATTCTACTCCTGAAGAGAAGCAGGCTGTAAAAGATAAAATCAATACCGCTAAAGACAATCTGAACAAATGGGGAAATGATGTAAAAAGCAAAGCCAATGACGTGGCTTCCCAGGTTCAGAACAAAGTAGATGAAGCTAAGACAAAAGCAGAAGATTCTTTAAGCTAAAAGCAGATTAGTTTTTTTAACATTCATATATAGAAAGTCATCGTAGTCTAAGGATTACGATGACTTTTCTTATAGAATGGATGATGGAAGTCGGAAGCAGGAAGTTAGTGGAGCCCGAAGCACAACCATTAAACAGTTTTACTTTCTTTTTTTTAAGAGTACTCCTTAATTTTTATGGTGACAATTTTTAAATTATTGACCAATAGGAACTTCCAGCCTCGCTCTTCGCGCTTTCCCACTTACATCTACTTCTGACATCCTATCAAGCTATACACCATCGGGATTTTATTTCCTATGTGTGCAATCCTCCATTTTCCTTTTTCAAATTCGTCCACATGGCTAAAACACGGATAAGGTGACCAATCATGCTCCTGAAAGATTTCCAGTTCTATTTTACGATTGATCAGACTTTGCAGGACCTCGCCCAGAGAATGGTTCCACATCACATATTCCTGAACAATATCCGCAGATCTGTCTGCGTAGGTTCCTTCAAAGGTTTCTACGATAGGCTTTTCATTAAAATAATTGTAGGCTACTTTGGTAAAATCATCATCGAACATCCAGACTGCCGGATGAAATTCTGCCATGACAAATTTCCCGCCAGGCTTTAGAAAATGACTGATGACACCAGCCCACTGATCCAGGTCAGGAAGCCATCCAATGGTTCCGTAGCTGGTATATACGATATCAAATTTCTGATCCAGAATATCCGGAAGACTGTAAACATCCGAGCAAATGAATTGGGTGTCGGTTCCGCATTGTTGGGCAAGATCTTTCCCGGCCTCAATGGCTTTATCCGAAAGGTCAATTCCGGTGACCTCCGCCCCCATTCTCGAAAGCGAAATAGAATCCTGACCAAAGTGACACTGCAGGTGCAAAACACTTTTTCCTTTAATATCCCCCAAAAGCTCCAGTTCTATGGAGTTAAGCGAAGTTCTTCCTTTTAAAAATTCATCTACAAAATAGAAATCCGATTTCAAATGCGGGTCTACTTTGGCATTCCAGGAATTTTTATTGATTTCCAGGTAATTTTCCATGGTTTTATTATTTTCAACAAATATAAATACTATTTTTAAATCTTATAATGGGGATTTATTAAGGTTAGCTTTATACCTCAAAAATTAAATTTTGTGAATAACGATAGACGTATAAGGACTATAAAGCTCCCATCCTATCGATTGATAAAGACTTCGTCCCACTTCGGTGGCTACTAAAAAGTTATTTGAAATACCTTTTGATACAGCTACTTTTTCAAGTTCCTGCATCAGAAAAGTACCAAGACCTTTTCTTTGGTGCTTTTCTTCAGTTATAATTCTGTCATAAACAGCGAGATCATCCACTATAACAACACGGCCGGCAGAGGCCAGTTCACCGTTTTCCGTAAGGATTTTAATGACTGTTGTAGAATTATATGTTTCAGATTCAACCCGGTAGCCTTTGCATAGGTTTGTAACCTTAGTTTTCATAGGTCCGAAACAGGACATCATGTAGCCGGGAGGCTGTATTACCCATTGATCAGGCACTTTATTTTTCACTTTGTCCGGAGAAGCGCAAACTTTGAGGTAGATCCAGGGTTCATTAATCTGTTTTGAGAGTTCGATACAATCATCATTCAGCTCAGGAAAAACATATCTTATTTTTTGCTTTTCCTCTCCTACTTCTACTTTAAGACCTGATTTATATCGTACCGGAAGAGGAAGTTGCCGTGACAGTGACCATCCTTTCAGCCATTTCTTTACAATATCATGAGATACTTTATCTGCCATGATTTTATGGGTTATATTTATGAAAGCTGATCGAGCAGTTTCTTTTTCTGTTCTGCAAATTCCTGTTCGGTGAGGATTCCGCTTTCCCTTAGTTTACCCAGTTTTTCAAGTTGCTCAAAAATAAGATTGGATGCGACTTCTTTTGTTTCCGGCGTCGCTTTCGGTGCTTTATTTTGATTATAAATTTTATGGATAAAGTCGTAAAAACGCTCTCCATCTAATCTGTCACAGAAACATTCGAATTCAACGATTTTATTCTCTGTATGCAGTTTAATAACCGGAGATATGGAATTGCTTACAAAACTTACTTCGCTGATGGTTTCGTTCGGATACGCATTTACTTTTACAGGCCCAAACATAGCTTTCGACACAGAAACGATTCTTTTGGGTGTCACCAACAGCATTCCGGCATCTACCGTCTTTATAAACTGAGCATCGGTGGCGGCCAGAATAACCTCATCTACGGCAAGTATATAGGGTAATTCTTTGATTTCACCTTTTGTAAACATAGAAAGATTGGCTCCAACCTGCTCCAGCTGATATTTGATTTCCCTGAATCTCCTTTTATAAAGATCGCGGGGCATTTCATCAGATGCAAAAACGGTCATACTTTTTATTTTATTTTCCTGAGGCTGTTCAATGGTTTCAGGTTGTATTTTACCTGTTTCTACCAGGCTTTTAATATCCCTGATGCTGAATGTATTGAGATTATACAGAAGCTCCTGATGAATACTGCTCACCTTATCCAGACATTTGTTGCATAGATTTCCGCCATCCGAAAGTTTATTTTCGCCGAGAAGCGTGTCTATTGACGTCAGTTCAGCACTGCATAATGCACAGATATTGCTCATTGTAGGTCTTTTTTAAAGTTTATCCAGTAGTTTTTTCTTCTGCTCTGCAAATTCTTCCTCTGTCAGAACCCCCATTTCCCGAAGTTTGCCCAGTCTTTCAAGCTGTTCAAAAATCAAAGAAGGCGCTGCTTTTGGTTCAGAATTCTGTTGGGGTTTTGGAGGCTGCTGGACAAATTGTTCTTGTTGTTGTTGTTGTTGTTGTTGTTGTTGTTGTTGTATTGCCTGCATTTGCTGTATTCTGATCTGATCTTCGGAACGTCCGACATAATCCTTTACAGCATCGTGGAAGTTCCTGGCTGCACTTTTTATATACAGCTTAAATTCAGCCGTGAAACCGGGTGTGTATACCTTCAGTGTTGAAGACATCAAACTGGCATCATGCTGTACGGAACTTACTTTGTGAAGCGGAAATTCGTTTTCAAAAACTCCTCCGAAAAATTTCTTATCAACAAAAATAATTCTTCTCTCCGTGGAAACCACAATTCCTTCCAGGTTATTATGAAGGTATTTTCCTTCTGCAATGGCAATAAGCTTTTCTTTTTCATCAAGGACATTCACCAGCTCCTCTACCTCACTGTTCACAAAAAGGCTAAGCTTGGCACCAGTCGCTACGATCTGATCTTTGATTTCATCCAATCTGCTCGGCTCATCCGGAGTATACGTGAACTGAATACTTTGGGATGGGGTTTCAACGATCCTTGGCTGGGCAATCTGGATGGCCTCAAACGTTTCGGTTTCAATGGTCATTTCCGGTTCGCCTCCTTCATTCAGGACCATGCTTCTTATCTGTACAATGCTGTAATTGGCAAGGTTTGATACAAGATCTGTATTGATATTGGTGGCTTTGTTCAGGCATTTATTGCAGAGAATTCCGCCATCGGAAAGTTTATTTTCGCCTAAAATTGTATCCATGGAGGTAAGCGGAGTTCCGCATAAAGCGCATTCAGTGTTCATTTGGTTTTAGGTTTAATAGTTTAAAGATTAATGCTCAACAATATTTGCATTAACCCAAATTACAAATTTGTGTTTAAAGTAAGGACAATATTACAATCTTTCCATCAGTTTTTTCTTCTGCAACTCAAATTCTTCTTCCGTCAGAACGCCACTCTCCCGGATTCTTCCCAACTGTTCCAATTGATCTAAAACGGTAGGCTCAGATTTATTCTGGAAATATTCCTTAGGACGGGCCATAAAATCTCTTACTTTTTCACAAAACAATTCTGCATAATATTTCCCTACATTATCGATCTCCAGAACATTATCCGAGATGTGAATGTCTATGGAAGCCAGCATCAATGACTTTTCATATTGTATGGAACTTACTTTATCATAGGAAAAATCTTCCACCTTCAGCCCATACATGAATTCTTTATCCACAAAAATCAATCTTCTTTCTGTGGCCACCAAAATAATGTGGTGATTGGTTAGTTTATTTCTTCCTTCAATCAGATACACCAGTTTTTCATTCTCCGAAAGTACTTCCGGCAATGCATGAATTTCTTTTCTGGCAAAAATGGTAGGGTTGATATCTAAGGTTTCCAGCTCATCTTTTATTTGATCAAGTCTTGATTTTTCGCTCATTATTTGTTTTTATCAATGGTACATATTACAAATTTAATTTTTTTTAAAATACGGAAAACCATAAGGCTATTATTTTCCACCTAATTATTTTTGAATAAAAAAATTATCATGTCATTAATTACAAAAGCAGATCTTTATTTTACAGATTATTCATGGAGTGCCATAGACCCAGATGATCCAAAATAACAGGTGAACCCGACAGCACTTTATTAAACAGAAAAGAAGGCTATGAAATTCTCTATTTCATCAATAAACTCAGCGATATCTGGAATTTAAAAAACAAATCCTCAGCGATAAAAATTGAAAAAATGATAAGGGATGAAGTTCCTTCAGACCTGCACAGTCAGTTGAATATCCGAAATTGGATTCATGATCACTGGAATGAAAGTAAATATTAAAAACCACAAGAAACTCATTTTTGTATTAAAAATACTATGAAATAAAAAGCCTGCTTCTGGTAGAAAGCAGGCCTGTTTTTTACAGATCATACATTGCGATGAAAAAATTATTTAATTCCTACAGTAATTTTTATTTCTGAGTCCATCCTTCTTCGATCTCTTCCAATGTTTTCCCTTTGGTTTCCGGAACTTTTTTCCATACAAAGATTAACGCCATGACAGCTGCGGCCATGTATAACCAGAATGTATACGCTGGTCCCAAAGATCCCATCAACACAGGGAAAGTCTGCGAGACAGCAAAAACAGCAAGCCAAAGAAAGAATGTGGCTATAGACATCGCGGTTCCGCGGGCCCTGTTAGGAAATATTTCAGAAATAATAACAAAAGTAAGCGGTCCCATGGACATGGCAAAGCTCGCAATATATCCAAGAATGGCTATAAGAATAATATATCCCTGTTGCTGCATATAAAAAGCAACCCCTACGATGCCCAGACAAATAATCATGCCTGCAATTCCATACATCAGCAGCGTTTTCCTTCCCCATTGATCTGCATATTTGATCGCTACAAAAGTAAATATGACGTTGATTACACCCACAACAATAGTCTGCAATAATGCAGATCCTGAACCCACGCCTGTTGATTTGAATATTTCTGGTGCATAATACATGATTGCATTGATTCCTGTAATCTGTGAAAATATCGCCAGCACAATCCCTATGACAAGAGCTTTTTTAAGCTTTGAATCTTTCAGATGGGACCACGAAAAAGGGAGTGTGTCTTTCAATGATGTTTTAATAGAATCAAGTTCTTCAGTTGCTTTTTTTTCTCCATGAATGAGATTCAATACAGATAGGGCTTCTGTGTATTTCTTTTTCTCAGCCAGCCACCGTGGGCTTTCCGGAACCGTAAAGAGCAGCAGTATAAAAATAAGCGAAGGAATTACGCCTGAGCCAAACATCCATCTCCATCCGAAAGAGACATTCCAGCTTTCATCATAAATACCCGCGATATATGCATTCACGAAATAAATAACCAGAATACCCGTCACAATACCCAGCTGGAAAATGGAAACCAGACGGCCCCGTATAGCTGCAGGAGCCATTTCTGAAATATACATTGGTGAAAGGATAGATGCAATCCCAATACCCATTCCACCCACAATACGGAATACAACAAAAATCCAGAGACTTGGAGCCAATGCCGTTCCTACAGAAGAAATGGTAAACAGCAGCGCAGAAATCATCAGCACTTTCTTCCTTCCTATCCTGTCGCTCAGCATCCCTGAATACATAGCTCCTACGAGACATCCCAACAGGGCACAGGAGGCCGCCCAGCCTGTCATACCATCAGACAAATGATAGTAGGTCCGCATAAAACCGATAGATCCGGAAATCACCGCGGTATCATACCCGAATAACAAACCGCCCACCGATGCGACCAGGACAGCTTTGTAAATAATGTGAGAATTTTCAGTCTGCTGCATATTGATTATTTTAAGATTTTTTCCTTCATCCTGTCTGTACGGACGGATGCTCTTATGGTGGCACATTCTTTTCCTTCACTTTCACCGTAAGGCCTAATGGTATAAGCTCCTACAGATGCCGGAACTATAAAGGTTTCTGCATAATGGATGATATAAGGTTCAAAACTATCATCAGGGCTTTCTACAATGGCTTCCCGCCCTTCAACCAGATTTAAAACGTTCACAACACCTCCCGTATGATGCAGGACTTTTTTACTGAACCAATGCCGTCTGGTCTCAATAAATGATAACGCATCCAGACCCGTTCTTTCTTCCCTCCATCCGTCACCTTCTGCTACAGGTTCCACAAGGTTCAGTATATTTTCTTTCGTCCACGATGTATCACGCTTCCACTGAATGTTCTTTTTACCGTGTTCCAGAGAGATCGGTCTTGGTTTTCCATCCAGCCCCATGCGCTCCCAGTCCCAGAGTTTAAACGTGAAAATATAAGGAGTAGCACTTATTTCCAGCACTACAGAATTGGCTCCTGAGCAATGGACCGTCCCGGCAGGAATAGATACATGATCATGTTTGCGGACAGGCCATTTCTGTACATATTGATCTGCAAGGAAAGGAGCATTCCCTTTTTGGGCTTCTTCCAGATCATTCATCATACTATCAGGACTTATGTTTTCTTTCAGTCCGAGGTATACAAATGCATCTTCTCCCGCATCCAGCATATAGTAACTTTCATCCTGCGTATATGACATTCCGAATTTTTCCTTTATATATTCCTTCAATGGATGGACTTGAAGACTCAAATTGCCTCCCTCCATCGTATCCAGAAAGTCGAAGCGGATGGGAAATTCATCTCCAAAGCCTTCATATACCTTTTTCCCCAATAAGGCTTCAGGCTGAAAAAACACCAGATTTATTGATGGGATCTCTACAACCTCATCCCCGAATTCTAAGAGCAGACTGTTTTCTTCGGGAACGCAGTCAAATCCCCAGGCGTAATTCGGGACATTTCTGTCGAGATCACAGACATCTTTCAGCCACTGCCCACCCCATGGACCCGGATCGAAAAAAGGAACAACCCTGAAAGGTGAATTTACAATTTGTTTTAAGGCGTCATACAGAGCATCTACCCTGATCATTTTTGGATAATGAGGCTTTGTAGTATCCAGAATAAAATGACAACTTTCCAGTATTCTTTTTTTGTAGCGGTCACAGACACGCCAGTCTACAAAATAAGCATGCTTATACTGATAAGAAAAAGAGTCGGTATAGTTTGTTTTCCCCAGATTGCAGGCTGTATTGTTTCGGTAGCGCATCTGTATTTCCCAGCGGGGCATATCTGCATAAAGGATCAGTTGCGGTTGACTGTTCAATAAAAGTGCTCCCGGACCTGTAATGACAACGCAACCATTTGCCGAATTTATCTCTTTCTTAAGATCTTCCATTTTCACCTCATCAAAATAATCTTCCAGCTCAAGAGAGGTCATGTATCCAAACACGGGATCATCCGTGACATAAGGCTGAACCAATGCGTGGATTTCTGCTTCGGATTTCATCGCATCAGAGGTATTGATGATCAAAACTGGATTCAGAAGTTCTCTTACCTCAGCTATAATTTCTTCCATAAAAACACCCGGATAGCATTCAATAGCGATTATCTTCGGTGACTGTTTTTTTAATTGGCTGATGATATTTTTCCAGCCTGCAATACAGCTATGGCCTTTTATAGGTGTTACGGGAAGTTTATTGTAATTCGATTTCATTATTATTCTATTTCATTAATTTATTTTACTTGTTCTGGCTGTTTACGAGATAGTTCATCCCGTACAAAGCTGAAGAAGATGGAAAAGCCGCCGCTTCAATGCTCACCTTTCCCCAAGGCGTCCAGGCGTGTTTATCCGTTTGATTTTTGATATGGGGTATAATGTAAGATCCACTTGCCATGATCCCTCCGGTAAGAATGAGTATTTCCGGGTCATAGGCGTGAATAAGATTGATGGCACAAGCTGCCCAAACGTCTAAACTCTGATCACGTATGGCCAATGCATTCGAATCACCTTCTTCTGCCAACCGAAAGACGGTTTTATAGTCTGAGAATGGCTGTTCATGATGAATGTTGTTTGGCATTGAACTCACCTTCCAAGTTGAAGCTTCCGTTTCTACGCAGCCTTTATTTCCACAATTACAGACTTCTCCTTTATAGTTGATTACGAAATGTCCTCCCAATATTCCGGCTGTAAAGTGCTTTCCTCTCAGCAGCTGACCTTCTACAATAGCAGCGCTTCCTACTCCGGTACCTAAGCTCATTAAAACAACATTATCCAGATCTTTAGCTCTGCCATATTTCCATTCTCCCAGTAGTGCTGCACGGGCATCATTTTCAATACAAAAAGAAAGGTCAAATGTCTGTCTGCACCATTCCTCAAGGTCAATATCCGGAGCATCCCCAAATTTTTTGTCAATTGAAAGTATTTTCTTCCGGGTGCTGTCGATGATTCCCGGAGAAGCAATTCCCAATCCTGCTATATCTTTACAGGAAAATCCTTGCTGAGCTAGCAAATCTTTTACAGCCTGTTCTATATGAGGCAGCCTTTGCCTGAGCCCGTTTCCGGAATCGGCAATGATGGCTGTGGAGGACAGTATGATGTCTTCTTTTACAATCCCTATTTTTATCATGGTTCCGCCCATGTCTATTGCGATAACTGGCTTTGACATGGCTTTTAAGGCAAGATTTTTATTTCCACGACGTCCATTCCGGCAACTGTAATTTTTTCATCAGGAGAAAGAGTTTTTCCTGTTTTAATATTTATCATTTTTTTAGGCTTCAACTTTTCCCACAGTAAAGTACTGGACTGCTCCTTTTCATCAGAATTATAAAGCCTGATAACAAAACTCTGATCCTCCTCCGGTGTAATGGTGGTAACGACAATCTTATCATTGCTCATCTGAAACAGGCCTCCTCCTGCAGGTAGTTTTTCATTAACAGAAACGGCCATCAGAGGTTGCGTAAATGCAGCGGCTGATTTTTCATTTTCAACAGCATTAAAACCATCATGCGGACGAAGCGCATAGTGATAATGCACAGGGCCTTCCTGATCTGCTCTATAGTTGGTATGCCAGTAGTTATTCATGGCATAGCTGAACCAGTTGGTTGTACCCGGAGTTCCTTTATCTTTCCATTTTTTGTGGCTGTTGTCTATGACCATTCTTTCATCTATCATTTCAGAGGGTTCAGTTAAGGGAGTTTCCAGCATCATCCACTGTATTCCTTTTTTTCCTGAAGAAGCATCCACCCAACGGCGGCTGTACCAATAATCCATATTAGATCCGGGAAGCTGGTCGGTAAGGTATTTCATAATCCCATATCCGGCATCTACCGTTATGTCTTTAAATTCTGAATTAAAAGGAAAGCCAAAATGCACAGATTCTTTGGTGCGGACAGGCTTTTTATCTACAATATTTTCCAGAGAAATTTCATCGGTATCTGAAAACAAAGTAATGATACGTTCAAGGCTGTTGGCTCCCGGGGCTTCCGATAATAAGGAGACTTTAGCCACCAAAGGACCGTTTTCCAGAATTTTAACTTTAATATTTGAATTAGATAAAGCTTCCTTGGGATCTGATCCGGGAACGTACCAATAGCTGTTGATTCCCTGTTGATTAAAGCTTCCTGCATGATTCAATTCACTATTGTCTTTAATCTGCGTGATGCTTCCTGTCTTTGCATCCCATGTTACCATCACTTTTCCATTAGAAATCTGATGATCCGAAATCGAAAAGGGATTCTTTACTTTTACTGCATCTTTAATCACTTTGTACGACGTATATCCTAACGCAGGAACATCTTTAGCTACAAATGCTACTGTCCCGTCATTAAGTTTCTGTAGCGGAATTTTATTACCTGCAGCATCTACCAGGCCATTTCCGTCTACTTTGTTTTTAATAATGACCGTCCCACTGCGTTTCCAGGATGAGGTATTGAACACGGCTATCGTTTTTGAACCTGAACTGATGATCGGTTTTAACAGATCTTCCTCCAATTTGTTGGCTAATGTATTTCCATCAGCAGAAAACTGTTTCTTCACCTTCCACTGATCGGTAACGAACGGAAGATCCGGAGCCGTAATGCTATTGAATGCTCCCCACGTATGTTCGTGAAAAAGAATGACATTTTTCCACGCTTCATAGAATGTAATATGGTTATACAATTCCGGATTAAGGATAGAATAAAGTGTTGTAAGCTGTTGAAGTTTTAAACTACTGTTTCTGTTGACGCCTTCCTCTTTAGCTGTAGACATTGCTCCGTCTTCCCAATAAGGGCTTATATCTCCTTTTACCACAGGAATCTGATCACCATATTTCTTTTCAAATGTTTCAAACATTTTTTCATTGGTACTCAGTATGATTTTCGGGGAAGTATATTTTTGGTTCCACTCTTCTACAAATTTTGAAACAGACGTATCAATAGGGCCGTTATCAGCTACTATATTGTAGCGCCACTGTACCATATCGTAAGGATATTGGGTTTTCGTAAGATCAACAAGATATTCAGCAATTTTTTTCTTTCCGTTTTCAAAGACATCCCCCGGATGAGTGCCATGCCATGAAGAATACCCTCTTCCCGCTGTCCAAAATAATATTTTGTCTTTACCAGCGGGTGACTGCCACCATACCGGACGGTCTCCCCAACTTTTCACAAAGTTTCCGACACGGTCCCCAAGATAAGGATTGCTTTTACCCAGATAATTCGGTCCACTCGAAAAATATTTTACCCCTGAAGAAGTTAATGCAGGTACCAAAGACCACGCAAATCCCGGAACATCAGACATCATAGCGCTTTTAATGGATAAGCCATATTCTTTTTCCAGTTTTTGTGCATATTCGGTATAGTGAAATAATTCTTCAGGTTGACTCAAGCCCGTCAAAATATTGGCATACATCGCAGAAAGACCGATATTTCCTTCTTTTACGGCTTTTACAAAAGACTGTACTTCCTGAGGAGTCGCTTTTTGCATGAAATTCTCTACATCCCAGAGTGCCTCTACATTCCATTTGAAATGGGCTTCTTCAGAAAGATTGCGGGTTTCTTCAATCATTTTGAGTGCATCGTAAATATTTTGAGTATGAATTTTTGCTACTTCTGCCTGCAAATGAGAATATCCTACATCCGTATGGGAATGATGAATAAAATATAAAGTGCGGGGAACTACAGCCTCAATAGGAAGTGTTTTTCGGTAAAGCTCTTTATTACCAGCAGCTACGGTTATCAATACAGAATTTTCTTTCCCTGAAACAGAAACTGGTATTTCAAAACTTTTAATGCCATCTTCCATAGTAAAGGAAAATGTTTCTTTATTATTGATTTTAGCAGTTATTTTCTGCTCTTTTCCAAAATGAAGCGTAGTAAGATTGATCACTCTTTTACCGTCTTTCAGGATAAAAGGAGTCATATCAGCATCCATTTTTTCCTGAAAAGTAAATTTATAGGTCATAAACCAGTCTCTGCTATTTTGTGCCTGACCCGTCATTTTCAGTCGCAGAGGTTTGCCGGGAGTCACTTTGTTGATGGGGATTCTCAAATAAGCAATTCCATAAGAATCTTTGAGTCCGTCTGTTTTTTTCTGATGAAATACAAAAGCTGTGCTGTCGGCAGCTTTAGAAATCCAGTCCTTACGTTGGTTTCCGGGATAAGTAGTAAGGGTAAGCGCTTTTTCACCATTAACAGAAAGATCAAAATGACGTATTCCTCCACTGGTTCCTGAAGAATGAGATACCAGCCAACTGAAATATACGTAAGGACCTGATACCTTTCCCGGCACGGCATCAGTTTCCCATTCTATGACTTTAGCACCATCCGTTGTACGTGTAAGTAATGCCAGATTCGCATAATCGGGAAATGCCGAAAAGTAACTGATGTTTTCTCCACTTATTTCACGGGAATAACCATTGACGGTCTCTATAGTCCCAAAAAAGGGAACTTTTTTCTGTCCGTAAACACAATGACCCGATAGAAGAATGAACATTAATAACGTAAAATATCTTGTATGCATAAGATTTATATTTTTAAAATTATATGTAAGAATGTTTGAACATATATAAATGTGAAAAATGCTTTTAAATTTCACTAGATTTTGTAATATCTATACTGTAAGTGAATTTATCTGATCTGTAATATCCGATATTGTATTCTACCGGTTTTCCATTGATATCATACACAAAACGTTCGCGTTTCAGGATCGGGAAAGATGCCGGTACTTTTAATTTTTTTCCGATCACTGCACCAGCATTAGAAGCACTGATATTTTCCCGGGACTGATGCACCACTACTCCATAACGCTCCTGAAGCATTGTATATAAAGGAATATTAAAATCATCTTCTTTGCTAATGCCTATTCTTGGGTGAAAATAGCTTTCGAAATAGACAATAGGCTCATCAGAATTTTCTCCTTTTAACTTTGATAGTTTAAACAACTTTTTATCCGGGGTCACGTTGAAAAAATTACATACCGTTTCACCAGGAGTTTCGGTTTCCGTTTTTAACAACAGATTAATCACTTCAATTCCCTTTTCCTGCATTTCTCTTGTAAAACTGTACCAGTGGTCTAAGCCTGTCACCAGATTTTTTTTCTCTGCTGCGCGGGTACCTATCCCCTTTTTCCTCACAATAAGCCCTTCGTGTTCCAATTTATTCGTAGCCTGACGGATTGTATTTCGGGAAACACCCCAGAGATTGGCCAGATCTACTTCTTTGGGAAGCAGAGCCCCTTTACTGAAAGGTTCTATTTTGATAAGCTTACGGAAAAGCTCCTCTACCTGCACATGAAGAGGCATTTTACTTTTATGATCAATGTTGAAATTCTTTGTAGGTATGTTCATACATATTAAGATTAAGGCAAATGTAATTATTTTTTCTTTTCGAAAGAAAAAATAATTTAAAAAGTTTATTTCATAGAAGACATTCTAAAGAAATCATGAAAAGACTGATTAATAATCATTTCATTTTTTCACACAAAAAATCCCGCTACAGAAGGTTAAACCAAGCTTTTAATGCCCGGAATAAACTTCTGTAACAGGATTTTTATTATCTTGAAAACTTTTTTACAGATTTAAAAATTCTTCCAGAGAAAGTGTTTTCTGCTCTCCGATTGTAAGGTCTTTAAAAGTAACTGTTCCATTTTTTATTTCCTCTTCTCCTACGAAAACCAGATTTTTAATTCCTTTCTTTTCTGCGTAGGTAAACTGTTTGTTCAGTTTTGCATTTTCAGGGTAAAGTTCTGCAGAGATTCCTTTTTGTCTCAACTGCATAATCAGTTTCAGAGCTTCTACAGTTCCCTCTACACCAAAATTAGCAAATAGATATTCTACCTGAGTGGTAGCTTCTTCAGGGAAAAGATTAAGTTCTTCCATCACCAGATAAACCCTGTCCAAACCGAACGAAATACCAATTCCCGGAATATTTTTCACCCCGAAAACTTCGGTCAGATTATCATATCTTCCGCCACCGCCGATAGATCCCATCGCCACTTCATCTGCTTTCACTTCGAAAATTGCTCCGGTATAATAATCTAAACCTCTCGCCAAGGTAATATTAAATACAAGATTCTGCATATCTACGCCAAGATTCAGAGACTGTGTCAGAACAAATTCCAATTCTTCCACTCCTTTCAATCCAATTTCACTGTCTGCAAACTTCTCTTTAAGCTGAAGAAGATTTTCCAGGGCATCATCCGATTGGTTAAATAAAAATTCCAGTTTATCAATAGACTCCTGAGAAATTTCTCTTTCCAATAATTCCTTCACCACACCTTCTTTTCCGATCTTATCAAGTTTATCCAAAGCAACAGTAAATTCAATCAGTTTATCGGTGATACCCGCATATTCTGCAAGACCTGAAAGGATCTTTCTGTTGTTCATATGAATGGTAACAGGAATTTTCAGATCAGAGAACGATTTCAGATACAACTGAACCAGATCTACTTCCTGTAAAAGGCTTTCGCTACCCACCACATCGGCATCACATTGGTAAAATTCTCTGAATCTACCTTTTTGTGGACGGTCTGCCCTCCAAACCGGCTGGATCTGGTAACGTTTATAAGGAAAAGTCAGTTTCCCATGATTCATCGCTACAAATCTTGCAAAAGGTACAGTAAGGTCATAACGAAGGGCTTTGTCTGAAATTTGGGAGATTAATTTCTGATGGTTTTTATTATCCCAGTCTTCCTGATTCACTTTTGAAGCGTATTCGCCTGAGTTTAATATTTTAAAAATCAGTCGGTCACCTTCTTCCCCGTACTTTCCTGTCAACGTAGATAGATTTTCAAAGCTTGGTGTCTCCAATGGCTGAAATCCGAACAATTCGAAATTATTCTGTAATATATTGATGATATATTTTCTTCTGGAAACTTCCTGTGCTGTAAAATCTCTCGTTCCTTTTGCTAAACTTGGTTTCATTTTATAATTGATAAATGATATTAATAATTAAACATGCTTAACCTATTCAAAGTTTTAAACCACAAAGGATACAAAAGCAAACACTTTAGTTTCATTGAAGTTTATCATAAAAACGTTTTATAAGAACACTTAAGTTTTTGAAAATCTTTTATTTTCTTCCTTACTTATTTTAATGTGTAATTTATCAAATGGTACACATTAAAGCTATTCTTAAGTCTGGGTCGAATGGATAAGCAGTGCAAAAATAAGGAATTGAAAGGACTTTTCCGAAACATAAAAAAGCTGAGGAAAAAATATTCCCCAGCTCATGATGCATGATCATAATTAAGTCCGAAAAATCAGACACTTTCAAGGATTTCTAAAATCTCTTCACCATAGTTTTCAATCTTATGTTTTCCGAAACCTTTGATATCAAGCAGTTCTTCTTTTTTCACAGGCTTATACTTGGCCACAGACATCAGTTCTTTGTTGCTCGCGATAAAATAAATGGGGAGATTCTGTTCTTTCGCCTTCTCTGATCTCCAGTATTTCAGGGCATCTAAAATTTTTTCTTCATCCGAGCTTAAGACATCATTATCTGCAGAGTATTTAACTGCTTTAGGTTCCTTCACAACATTCTTAGTGGCTTTAACCTCTTCAAAATACAGGACCACGGACCAATAACATTCATCATTTACAAAAGCGGTTTCCACTTTTATAATTTCGTTCACTTCAAGGAAATCATCAAGCATTCTTTGATCTTTGTAGAGAAATTCTTCAGGAAGTCTGATTTTAAAAACTTTTACTTTCATCATTTGTGTTTTAAAATTATTTACTTCCCAATAAGAGGATTTCATCGATTCTGATCTCCGTAATATATCGTTTCACACCATCTTTATCATCATACGATCTGTACGTAATCTTTCCTTCAATAGCAATTTCTTTTCCCTTTGGCACATATTTCTGAAGGATTTCAGCTGTTTTTCCATAAGCAATCAGATTGTGCCATTGGGTTTCTTCTACTTTTTCACCTTTCGCATTGGTGTAGTGGTCGCTGGTGGCTAAAGACACACTAGCCTTTACATTTCCGCTTTCGAAGTTTACGGTTTCAACTTCTTTTCCTGTGTAACCAATTAGTGTTACTTTGTTTCTTAGTGACATAGCTTTAAAATTTTTAAGATTAATAATTCAGATAAGAGACGTTCACTGTCTTTCTCAAATCTCTGTTGCAAAGATGGTCACAGCACAGTAGCTTAGTCGGTTATAAACTATTTAAATTCATTTGTATCCGTTTGTTGTCGAATAATTTTCTTTCTGATTTTTAAAAATTTATTCCATTAAGTAGGTAGTTAAAATCAATATCATTTGATAAAATCGATTTTGTTTGTAATTGAAAAAAAATTGTGATTATTTTTTAATTCAGAGATAAAAATTTACGATCTATTTCCAGTCATTAAATTTTTAAAATATTATCGCCATTTTATTTAATTATTCTCATCATAGCACTGCTCAAAAAAACTTTAAAAAAGAGTGCAATATAGTATCTCACCCGTTTTCAAACGGATAATTCCGTATCTTTGAGGAAATATCATCTATGAAAAGGGACATCAATATTTTTGAGTTTCCTCTCAATTTGGGATTAAAGAAAAAAGAGCACGAAACTGAGCCCGGTGTCAGAAAGCTTCCGGATTGGCTCAGAAAATTTGATTTTCATAAAAAAATCAATCCTCAACATATTTTCAGACTGGAAGCGCCCGATTATTCGATGGAAATTGATCAGGAATCAGGTGTTTTAAATGCTGTGCGGATTATCGAATATGCCAAAGAACAAGCGGATTTCATCTCAAAAAATCATGCAGAAGACTCCTTTAATATTATGCTTGGAGGCGATTGCAGTATTTTGATAGGAGCCGCTCTTGCTTTGAAGAAGCTTGGAAATTTCGGATTATTTTATCTGGACGGGCATACTGATTTTATTCCAGTCAGTCTTTCCGAAACGGCTGCCGCTGCGGGGCTTGATCTTGCTATTATTACCGGAATGGGGCATGAAAAATTAACCAATATTCAAGGTCTTAAGCCGTATTTCTTGGAAGAAAATATTTTCTGTGTCGGAAATGCAGAAACGGATGATGAAGAATATGTTGCACAGATTATCAATTCTGATATCCAATATTTTGATTTGTATGAATTGAGAAAAAATGGTTTTGGAAAAACGGCAGAAGATTTTCTAAAGCTGGTTAACAACAAAGCTCTGGACGGATTTTTCATTCATCTTGACGTTGATGTTCTGAAAGACGAACTGATGCCCGCCGTAGACAGCAGAATGGAAGATGGAATTGATTACAAAAATCTAAGAGAAATGCTAAAACCTCTGATTCATTCTCCCTTATGCTTCGGAATACAAATCACCGTTCTGGATCCTGATTATGATGAAAATGGAACATATACCAAACCTTTCGTAAAGAATTTAATTCAACTCATAAAAAATAAAGAAGATTAATGAAGAAGACTATAAAAAGAACATTCAGGGTATCAAAATATGTAATCTACAAAGAAACCCTGGTTGATTATAAAGAGCATTTCTGGTCGTTTCTAGGAGCATTTGTAGGTATTGGACTTATTGCATTTATCCAGTCCCATTCTGTTTCCGCTACCGAAAATATATTCCTGATTGGATCTTTCGGGGCCTCCAGTGTTCTGATCTATGGAGCGATCCAGAGTCCTTTGGCTCAGCCGAGAAACCTTGTGGGAGGCCATGTGCTTTCAGCAATTGTGGGAGTTACTGTTTATAAAATCGTTCCCGATATTATCTGGCTTTCGGCCCCGCTGGCAGTGGCATTTTCCATTGTATTGATGCAGTATACAAAAACCCTTCACCCACCCGGAGGTGCTACGGCTCTGATCGCTGTAAGTTCTGTGGGTAAAATTCCTGAATTAGGTTATTGGTACGTTCTTTCGCCAGTTTTGTCAGGTTGTATCATTCTTCTCCTTGCAGCCCTTTTATTCAACAATATGACGCCGAACAGAAGCTATCCTACCCATACCAGATTCAAAAGGCTTTTAAGAAAAAAACACGAACACACCCACAAAATGAAAAAATAAAAACATGGAATGTCTTGAATGTGGCGAAAAAATTATCGGGAGGTCTGATAAAAAATTCTGCAACGACGCCTGCCGGAACGCCTACAATAATAAGCAGAATAAAGATTCCACCAATCTGATGCGGAATGTGAACAACAAACTTCGCAAAAACTACCGCATTATGATGGAACTGAATACAGACGGTAAAGCAAAAATTGCAAAATCAAAGATGGATGGCTTGGGTTTTGATTTCGATTACTTCACCAACCTGAAAGTGTATAAAAATGGCTCTGAATATAGATTTATCTATGACTATGGCTATAAACTTTTAGAAGAGGATTTTGTTCTGATCGTTAAAAGTCAGACTTAATCACACACCATTCCTAAATATCGTATTATGAAAGAAATCGTTCTGATAACCGGTGCCGGCGGCATGATCGCCCGTGAGCTGTCTAAAAAGATAGAAAAAGAATTCACCGTTCGTTTCCTCACCCGAAAGAAAAAACATGAGAATGATTTTGAGTGGGATATCAAAAAAGGGACAATCGATGAATCTGCACTGGACAATGTTTCCCACATCATTCATCTGGCGGGAGCCAATATTTCTGAAAAACGCTGGACCCAAGAAAGAAAACAGGAACTGATCTCCAGCCGTGTAGATTCTGCGGGATTACTTTTGGAAACCGTAAGAAAGAAAAATATAAAGCTCAAATCCTTTATTTCCGCTTCGGGGATCAATTATTACGGTACCGTAACTACGGAAAAAATTTACACCGAAGATGATCCGCCCGGGAATGATTTTCTAAGCGAGGTCGTGGTTTTATGGGAAAGAGCTGCAGACGATTTCAAAGAGCAGAATCTGGCTGAAAGAGTGGTAAAAATACGAACAGCCGTTGTCCTCTCTAAAGAAGACGGAGCCTTGAAGAAAATGCTGCCCACTATACAATTCGGGATCGGATCTGCTTTGGGAAGCGGGAAACAATATATGCCGTGGATTCACATCGAGGATATCTGTTCGATCTATGAAGCAGCTTTGAAGAATTCAGCTGTAGATGGGGCCTATAATGCCGTTTCTCCTCAACATACAACCAATGAAAATTTAACCAAAAAGATCGCTGAGGTCCTGAACAAACCCCTGTTTATACCCAATGTTCCGGCTTTCGTTTTAAAACTAATATTCGGGGAGCTGGCAGATGCTTTACTGGAAGGCTCTAGAGCTTCTTCACAAAAAATTCAGGAGACTGGATTTCATTTTAAATTTCCGGATCTGAAAGGAGCTTTGGAGGATTTGTTGAAAAAAGATAATTGAAACCAGTGAACAACTAAATGGTCAGGAACAAATCCTGATTTCTGTATTTTTTATACTTTAATATTTTTCAAAACCTTGTTCAGCAGGCCTGTGAGTGTCTGTAGTTCATGATTATCCAGGACAGCGGAGACCTGATCAGTGACCGTTTTTCGGAAATCCTCAGAATTGTTGATCAAAAATTGTCCTTTTTCTGTGGCAGAGAGATTAAATATTCTTCTGTCGTAACTGTTTTGTTTCTGTTCTATCAGCTCATTCTTAATTAAAAATTTGATCTGTTTGGAAACGGCAGCCTGACTTACATTAAATGCCCGGGAAATCTGCTTTCCGGTGACTTCCTCTTTTCGGTAAATATATTCTATTATATTGTAATGCGTGGCCGTTACCCCACTGATATTTCCTTTGTTCATATTCGCCAGTATAAAACACTGCAAATCTGTAAAGACATCAAAAAAATCATCATTCTGTTGTTTCATAAAAAATACTTAACTTAGTTAACTATTAACAAAGTTAATGAAAATATTATGAAAGAGATTATTATTACCCACGCCCGACAGAATAATTTGAAGAATATTTCATTACGTATTCCAAAGAACAAAATAACGGTCTTCACGGGAGTCTCCGGATCCGGGAAATCATCTTTGGTATTCGAAACCATTGGAGCCGAGGCACAACGCCAGATCAACGAAACACAAAACAGCTTTGTAAGAAACCGCCTGCAGCATCTCGGGGTTCCGAATGTAGATAAAATCGAGAATCTGAATGTCCCGTTTATTATCAATCAGAAAAGATTGGGTGGAAACGCACGTTCAACAGTAGGAACTGCTACGGATATTTATGCTTCCCTCCGATTGCTTTTTTCGAGAATCGGAAAGCCATTTGTCGGCTACTCCAACGTATTCTCATTTAACAATCCCCAGGGAATGTGCCGCGAATGTGAAGGATTGGGCTATGTACAGACAGTAAATGTTGACACTCTTTTTGATAAAAATAAATCACTGAACGAAGGCGCCATACAGTTTCCGACATTTCAGCCTGGTGGCTGGAGGCTGACGCGCTATATTCATTCAGGCTATTTTGATAATGATAAAAAACTCAGAGATTTCACAAAAGATGAATGGGAAATATTACTCAATGCAGAAGAGCACACTCCTAAAAAACCCGATAAGGAATGGGGGAAAACGGTAAAATATAAAGGAGTCATTCCAAGAATAGAAAACTCATTTCTGAAAAAAGATTCCAAAGAAAATGTCACCAGAAAAGATACTTTAAAGAAAGTCATCATTACTAAAGAATGCCCTGTTTGCAAAGGACAGCGTCTCAATTCAAAGGTACTGACCTGTACAATAAACCGTAAAAATATTGCAGATTGTACAGCTTTATCCATCGATGATTTACTAAGTTTTATCCAGAAAATACCCTCTGAAAAATATACTTCCGTCATACAGGAACTTGAAAAGAAACTTCAAAACCTTCTGGATGTAGGTTTGCAGTATCTGAGTCTGGACCGACAAACAGACACCCTTTCAGGAGGGGAATCCCAACGGATAAAAATGGTTAAACAACTGGGGAACAGCCTAGTAGATCTACTCTATATTTTTGATGAACCCAGTATCGGTCTTCACCCGAAAGATATTGACCATATTGTAGATATCATCAAAAAAATACGGGACAAGGGAAATACAGTCCTGATTGTGGAGCATGATCCGGATCTCATTAAAATAGCTGATCTGATTATCGATATGGGTCCCGGTTCAGGAAAAAACGGCGGTGAAATCATGTACCAGGGAAGCTTCAAAAATTTAAAAAATGCGAAAGGCAAAACGGCCAGCTATTTCAGCAGAGAAAGGGTTTACAATACAAACCCCAGAACAGCAAAAGGCTTTCTTGAAATAAAAAACGGGCATCTTCATAATTTAAAAAATGTCAGTGTCAAAATACCTACCGGAATCATGACGGTAGTAACCGGTGTGGCAGGTTCCGGAAAAAGCACATTGATCAATAAAGTTTTACCGTTATTTTACCCTCAGGTAACTGTAGTAGATCAGTCTGTTTTCACAGCGAGCAGCCGCTCAAACCTTTTAACCTATCTGAATCTTTCAAATACCGTAAGGAAGCTTTTTTCAAATGCTAACCAAGTCTCTGAAAAACTTTTCAGCAGAAACGGAGAAGGCGCATGTCCTAATTGCAGAGGATTAGGCGTTGAAAAAATAGACCTTGCTTTTATGGATGATATTGAACAGCCTTGTGAGGTCTGCCACGGATCAGGATATAGGCCTGAAGTTTTACACTATCAGTACCAAGAAAAAAATATTGCTGACATTATGAATATGACCGTTTTGGAAGCGCTTCACTTTTTCCCGAAATCCGGTTTTGAACATGAACTCGGTCTGCTGATTAAATTAGGATTGGATTATCTTACGCTCGGACAAAGACTGGACAGCTTTTCAGGTGGTGAAAGACAGCGTTTAAAATTGACCAAAGAACTGAATCATACTGATCAAATCATTATTTTAGACGAACCCAGCACAGGACTCCATCCCATTGATAATGAAAAGCTCCTATCTTTCCTTGAAGAATTGGTTAATAAGGGAAATACCCTCATCGTTATTGAACATAATCTGGATATCATTGCTAAGGCCGACTGGATTATTGATATCGGTCCGGGAGCAGGAAAACTCGGTGGTAAGATTGTATTCGAAGGAACTGTGGAAAATTTGCTATCTGAAAAGAATTCTGCAACATCTATTTATCTAAAAAAGCATCTGAAAGGAAAATAATGTATTGATGCATAAGTAAAAACTGTTGTCCCGACCGCCTTATTTTAAGGGTATTTTAAAGCTCTGTTGAAAAAGAAATATTAATTTAGCACTTATATAAATTCCATCAGGACACCATTCAATCTAACAAAAGAAGATATCCCCAATGCAGAATCCTAAGATCAACATTATTAAGACAGAAATCCTTTCCGACAACTGGTACACTTTAAACAAAGTCACCTACACCATCGCCAAAAAAGACGGAACTACAGAAACCCAAAGCAGAGAAGCCTATGACAGAGGAAACGGAGCGGTGATCCTGCTTTATAACAAAACTTCGGGTACTGTGATTTTAACCAGACAGTTCAGACTGCCTACATTCATCAACGGAAATACCACAGGAATGCTTATCGAAGCCTGTGCAGGCCTGCTGGATAATGATAATCCAGAGGAATGTATCAAAAGAGAAACAGAAGAAGAAACCGGGTACAAAATCTCAAAAGTGGAGAAAGTATTTGAAGCCTATATGTCGCCGGGTTCTGTAACGGAAATCCTTCATTTTTTCATTGCGGAATATTCTTCTGAGATGAAAATTACAGACGGCGGCGGACTTGAAGAAGAAGGTGAAAACATTGAAGTTCTGGAACTTTCATTTGATGATGCGCTTTCGATGATAGACAGTGGAGAGATCATGGATGCGAAAACCATTATGCTTCTGCAATATCTCCGCATTAAAAACAGGATATAAAAGATAAGATGAAAAAACTATTGCCCGCATTCGTTCTGTTTACTTTAATTTACTGCAAAGAAGAACCTAAAAAGGAAAATAAAGCAACAGTAGAAAAAGAAACAACAGCTCCAACTAAAGCTGAAGTTATAAAAGATGCTGTATATACTGAGCTTAAACCTGATAAAATTTCTGATTTAAAAATCAAAGGATTCGATATTGAGCAGGCTTTTTCTGTGGAAGGAAACAAGATTGTAGCAGGAAATTTCCAATTTACTGATGGCAAGATTACTCTACCTGACACTGAAGAAGACTTCGGAAAGAGACTTTTACTGCTGAATCATAAAAACGAAATTATTTACCAATCTCCAGGCTCAGGAGAGGCATATCTTTATGAACCTTATTTTTATAAAAACAGTCAGAACGGAAATATCATCATCGTCTGTCAGCTGGCTTATGAGTACTTTTTCGGTGGTGATGTCTATTTATTAGAAAAAGGAAAGATCAGATATCTCGGAAATCTGGATATTGAACCTAATAATGAGGAAAGAAAACTGACGGATATCTTACTAATTAAAGAATCAGGAAATGGAATTACTTTTAGTTTTGATTCGGATTCATTAGTTTTGAAACCTGGAAGTGAAGATATTACGATCAAAAATAATGATGTAAAATACGTGTATGACTACAAGTCACTCAAATTATATCAATAGTTTTATGATGAAAGGTTAATGTCAATTTCAAAAGACATCTGAAAACACAAATAGCACAAATATAAACCACGAATTTCCACAAATAAATTGACAACATTCGCATTATTAGTGAAAAATATTCGCGCAATTTGTGTTTAAAAATTCAAAATATTAATTTTACAGCCACATTCAGAAAGTCATTCCGGAAATACATCACACAACAAATTATATGAAAAAATTAATACTCACCCTTTCAATAACCCTTTCTGTAGCAGCCTTTGGACAGAAAACAACTGGTAAGACCAACAATCTGGCTCTTTATGCTTACCAGACTTTCAACTGCGATAACAAAGGATATTATGATCCGGGAAAATACAAAAAAGAGGAAATAGACGGCGTTTTTAAACTTCTGTACACCCTCAACGGGGGAGCTTTTGATAATCACACGGTTTTTAAGCTTTCAGATCTTGAAGATATCAGAAAAAATAAAAATACCTATCTGCAGCAACTGGATAAACAATATCAGCAAAAAAAGGCAGAACTGTATAATCTTAAAGTAATCAATCTTCCGGAATGGAAAAAACTTCACCAGGAAACCATCAAGGCTTTTGAAGGAGAATACCAGCTCAAAAAAGAAGAGCTTAATGCCTATTCTGACCCTGCATCACTCAAAAACAGTCAATTTTACAATACCTGCAAAGAATATATCGATGCCGTTTCTTCTCCGGACAAAGAGAAAATGTATGCCGTATGGGAGAAATTTGCAGTAGCAAAAAGTAAAAATAATTCTGATCCGCAATCTGTGATGACCCGATTTAATGATCAGCTTAATGATCTTCAAAAAGATGATTATGCACTCATCGACCTGATGGGAATGGGTTTTCACAACTGCGCGAACGCCAGTTTCAGAGCTGAACCGGATGATGATGGAATCCTTTACAGGAAGTTTGACAAGATCTTTGTGAAGCTGAAGCAGGACTGTGATGAGCCGTAAGTGTATTTAAAGATTGAATCATTTAAAAATTTAATGATTTAGAGATTCAGAAATTATAACAGCATTCGTTTTCGGGTGCTGTTTTTGTTTTTATTTTTAAATACTTACGCCATGAATATTTTTTACCTCAGCCATGACAAAAGTACTGTGCGCACTACCAATAGTATCCAATGAACCTAATTTATTGAATACAAAATCCTGATAGTGCTTCATATCTCTTACCTGAACTTTGAGCAGAAAATCAAAATCTCCGGAAATATTATAACACTCCGCCACTTCATCGATCTGTAAAATATCTTCCACAAACTGGTTGCCTACGGAACGGTCATGCATCTTAAGCTTGACCTGACAAAAAACAGTAAATCCCCTATTCAGTTTTTCGGCCTCTAAAACGGCTGCATAATGTTTAATATATCCGGCCTGCTCCAGCCTTTTCATCCGTTCGAAAACAGGTGAAGGTGAGAGATTTATTTCTTTGGCAAGTTCCTTTACCGTCAGTTTAGCATTCTTTTGCAGGATTCTAAGCAACTGAAGATCCTTTTCGTCAAGTCTTTCCACAGAATAATATTCTTTTTGGGATTATGTTTTTCAAATTTACAGAATAATTCGCTTTTAAATCAATATCAAACCAAATTATATTCTTATTTTATTCAATTCAACCAATCAATTCACTTTAATCAATACCTTTAGCCCAGATTTTGTTCTTTAACATCCTTCATCAAACAGAAGAGGTTTTACATAACGTAGATTAATAGGGAATCGTGTGAAAATCACGAGCTGTCGCGCAACTGTAAGTAACATACCAAAGGTTTTTATCCGTGAATATCCACTGCGAAAGCGGGAAGGATGATGAAAACCGTTACAAGCCAGGAGACCTGCCTAGTCTGAATTGACAATGCTTTCGCGGTCTGAAGCTTTGGGTCATACAGATGATACTTTTTTTGAACGTCCCTGTTAGCAGGAAAATTACGTCCTTATGGTATCACTTTATCCTCAACATTCTTTCCCGGCAGCATTGCGAAGCATTCTAAAAGAGCTTTTACCATCATTATTGTTTAATTTAAAAGTGTAAGAACATGCAAACGCACCTACTTGGCAGCCCGCGTATTGGCCGCCACAGAGAACTCAAAAAAGCCTGCGAGCAATATTGGTCAGGCAAAACATCACTGAATGAACTTCTGGAAACCGGAAAAAATATCAGCCTGCAAAACTGGAAACTTCAGCAGGAAGCAGGAATCGATCTTATTCCCTGCAACGATTTCTCTTTTTATGACCAGGTTTTGGATATGACGCTGACTGTCGGTGCCATTCCGGAGCGTTATCAGGAAGTTGCTGCCAGAAAATCAACCTCAGAGCTTGATTTGTATTTTGCCATGGCAAGAGGGTATCAGAAAGATGATCTCGATATTACTGCGATGGAAATGACGAAATGGTTCGATACCAATTACCATTACATTGTACCGGAATTCCAAAAGAATCAGCCGTTCAGATTGTTTTCCCAAAAGATCATTACTGAATTCATCAGTGCCAAACAAGCCGGAGTGAATGCAAAGCCTGTCATTATCGGGCCTCTTACTTATCTTCTCCTGGGAAAAGAGAAAGAAGGAGGGTTTGACAAATTAGATTTAATCCATCATCTTCTTCCGGTATATATTGAAATTGTAAAAGAACTTGAGAACCAGGGTGCTCAATGGATACAGTTTGACGAACCGTTTTTAGGACTGGACCTTACTGAAAAAGCAAAAGAAATCTATCAATCGGTTTACAGCGAACTCAGAACTCAGTTTCCGGATCTGAAATTTATCGTTGCTACTTATTTTGAAGGTTTAAAAGATAATCTTTCATTGGCGGCTTCGCTTCCGGTTGATGTATTACACATTGATTTGGTACGTTCTCCCGAGCAGTTGGATGAGGTTTTACATGCTATTCCACAGACATTGAGTTTATCCTTAGGTGTTGTAGACGGAAGAAATATCTGGAAGAATGATTTTGAAAGATCATTGGGAATCATTGAGAAAGCGGTCAATACCATCGGATCTGACAGGGTTTTCATCGCTCCGTCATGCTCCCTGCTCCACTCTCCTTTCGACCTTGATCTGGAAACCAATGAAAACACATTATCTCCTGAGATCAAACAGTGGATGGCTTTCGCCAAACAAAAAGTTCATGAAGTCGTTGCTTTAAAAAAACTGGCAGCCGGAAAAGCAGATTACCAAGCCTTGCAACAGTTTGCAGAAAATAAAAAAGCGATTGACAACCGTAAAATTTCATCCCTTATCCACAATCAGGCTGTGAAGGACCGTGTTGATATTACTACTGAAAATGATGCACAAAGAAAAAGTCCTTTCAGCATAAGAAAAGAAAATCAGCAGAATGTTCTTCAGCTTCCTCTATTCCCGACAACGACTATCGGTTCGTTTCCTCAAACTAAGGAAGTAAGAGCCTGGAGATCGAAATTCAAGAAAGGTGAACTGACTGCCGAACAATATGATGACCTGCTTAAAAAAGAAACCGAAAGAACCATCCGCTGGCAGGAAGAAATCGGCATCGATGTATTGGTTCATGGTGAATTTGAGCGAAACGATATGGTGGAATATTTCGGGGAACAGCTTGCCGGATTCGCCTTTACTCAAAACGGATGGGTTCAGAGCTACGGAAGCCGTTGTGTAAAACCTCCGGTAATTTATGGAGATGTTCACCGACCACATCCAATGACCGTTTATTGGTCTCAATATGCTCAATCACTTACTCAAAAATGGGTAAAAGGAATGCTTACCGGTCCGGTAACGATCCTTCAATGGTCTTTTGTCCGTGATGACCAGCCAAGATCCGTAACCTGCAAACAGATTGCATTAGCCATCCGTGATGAGGTCAACGACTTGGAAAAAGCAGGAATCAGAATTATTCAGATTGATGAACCCGCTATCAGAGAAGGGCTTCCGCTTAGAAGGTCCGAATGGCAGCAGTATCTGGAATGGGCAGTAGAAGCCTTCAGAATTTCAGCTTCAGGTGTTGAAGATACTACACAGATCCATACGCATATGTGCTACTCCGAATTCAATGATATCATTCAGAATATTGCCGATATGGATGCCGATGTGATTACCATAGAATGCTCCAGAAGCCAGATGGAACTGCTTCAGGCCTTTGCAGATTTCAAATATCCGAATGAGATTGGCCCGGGAGTTTACGATATTCACTCACCAAGGGTTCCTTCAAAAGAAGAAATGATTCATCTGTTGAGAAAAGCCCAAGCCGTAATTCCAGCTCAGCAACTTTGGGTGAATCCTGATTGTGGTTTGAAAACCCGTCATTGGGATGAAACGGAAAAAGCCTTGATTGCGATGGTAGAAGCATCAAGAGAAGCTGCAGCAGCTTATGTGTTGCAGGAAAGCTAACGAATTCATTATTGCAATTTTTAAGCAGGAGTTTTGGCTCCTGCTTTTTATGTTTTGGCTAAAGCCTTTTTTAATGGACAATGATGAGTGAGCGGGCTAAAGCCCGCTCCTATTGAATTTCTTAAAGATACCTACTATATAATCATTTAGATTTCAGAATTGGAAGACAAATTCAGCTTTTAAGGTAGAAAATCAATTTAATTCAATAATTTTGAATATTATTTTTTCACCATTTTTCATGAAAAAGCAGGACAAAAGTATTTCTTTAAGACAGGCAGAAATAGCCAGTCAGTTTGTTTCTGAACTGGATAAACATTTAGACGAACTTGTGTCTGGGCAGGTTGAAACCGCTTATGAAATCAATGAGTTTGCAGACTTGCTGTTTATCAATCCCAATCATTTAAGTGATACCATTAAAGATGTTCTGGGAAAATCACCCTGCGCCGTATATGAAGAAAAACTGGCTATTATTTCTAAGGATCTGATTGTGAACACCAACAAACCCATCAGTGAAATTGCAAGGATTTTAGATTATGACCCATCCAATTTCACGAAATTTTTCAAACGGTTTACAGGCAAAACGCCCAAAGAATTCAGAAATGAAAACCACTCAGGTTAAAAAAACAGAAAAGGTTACCATTTAAACAGAAAAGGTCACCATTTTCCCTGTCATACACTTTCTATTTTTGCTCTATCATTTAACAACAGAAATTATGACAACAAAGAAAACGGCTTTAATTACAGGGGCTAATAAAGGGATAGGTTTTGAAACGGCGAGACAGCTTTTACAGCTTGGGTATTTTGTTTTCATCGGCAGCAGAGATCGGGAAAGAGGTTTAAAAGCCGTAGAAGAGCTTAAAAAGACTGGATTTACTGATATTGACCTGCTGGAGATTGACGTAACCAATTTACTCTCTGTTCAGCATGCCAGAGAAGAACTCGGAGCTAAGATTTCAAAGCTTGACGTGCTTATCAATAATGCCGGAATTACGGGAGAAATGCCTCAAAATGCGTCGAGCATATCATTAGACAATCTACGAACTGTTTACGAAACCAACTTCTTTGGCGTTATTCAGGTGACACAGCATTTTCTGGAGCTGATGAAAAAGTCTGATGAGCCCAGAATCGTCAATGTTTCGAGTGATCTTGGCTCCCTGACCAATCACAGTAATCCTGATTACGAATTTTATGACGTAAAACTTACAGCCTATTGCAGTTCAAAAACGGCTGTCAATACTTTTACCGTAATGCTTGCCTATGAACTGAAAGATACCCATTTCAAAATCAACAGTGTGAATCCAGGATTTACGGCAACGGATCTTAACGGACATACAGGATATCAGACCGTAGAACAGGGAACCAAAGCCATTATTAAATACGCCACGATTGATCAAAATGGTCCATCCGGAAAGTTTTTCGGTGATGGATTGGAAATTGCGTGGTAGAAGTTTTTCAAATTTAATTAAACAGGATATTTTCCTGTTTTTTTATGTTTTGGCTAAAGCCGTTTTTTGTTTGAATCATAATGATCGGGCGGGCTAAAGCCCACCCCTATTGAATTTCTGATAGTTTCTGAAAACCTGTTGGATCGGTTCAATGTATTGAATTTTAGACGCAAAGGTTTAAAATTCATCCTGTTGATTTAATTACAACAAAGAATAATCAATTTTTCAGATTGATTGACTAAGCGGACGGAAAGAGTAATTAGGATTCTCACAATACAATAGAAATGGGTTTAGCCCATTATTACACAACAATATTATTCAAAAGACAAAGAATGGAATCGTTATTTTTACGAATGTTGATGATGTCTATAAATCCTTTGAAAAATTATTAGCTGGATATTTTGGGGAATACGATAGGTTGTGGAGATTGAGATGAAGTAAAGAAAAAGCTGCTAAGACTTATTTCAAGAACCTATAGATTTGTAATATATTTTGTAACTTAGTAACAACAACTAAGATAGTTATTTATCCCAAATGAAAACCGTTATAAAATATTCATCTTTTAAAGAATTAAAGTCCAATGAACATACTCCATTGGATAAAGAAGCCGCGGATAAAAAACATAAAAAATTCGAACAATTTATTAAATCCATTCAAAAATCTTCTAATAAAAGCAGTTGACTATATGGAGGATAATTTCAAAATAAGCTTGCTGCATATCTGCGAACTTTTGGAAAAACATTCCGTGCAGTATATGATAGTTGGCGGAACAGCAGTTGCTTATTATGGATATTACAGACCCTCTACAAATATGGATGGTACAATTTCGGAGAAACCTGATATTGACATCTGGTACAATCCAACTTATGAAAATTACTTCAGGTTAATTAATGCTATTGAAAATCTAGGAAAAGATGTTACGAAATACCGGGCTGAGAAAAGTCCAGACCCTAAAAAATCTTTTTTCAAGTTCGAATTATCTGATTTCAATGTAGATTTTCTTCCTAAAACCCGTTCTAACACTACTTATTCAGCAGCAAGTCTTAAAAAAGAAACTGTACAACTGGATGGTATAAATATTTATTTTATAAGTCTTTATGACCTCATTGAAGATAAAAAATCAAGCGGAAGAAAAAAAGATTTGGAAGATATTAATGAGCTTAAAAATTTAGGCAATATTGATTGATAAAGCAAAATACATTCTTGACTCATCCCCTTTCTTCCGGTTTTATAAAATAAAGTAGTAGACTTCTATGTCACATCGCAAATGAAGTCATATCAATATCTTCTACAATCAGTTAACTTAAGTTATCAACAATTTATCCTATTAAAAAACAAAAAAACATTTGACAAACACCTGTTTTTTAATTCTCAAATAAATTAATACTGAATAACTTACGGTTTTTTAAATTAAAAAGCTTAATTTTGCACCCCGAAATAAGGATTTACAGTTATGAAAAAATTAGGCGAATACAGAAAACTTCTTAATGTTGATAAGACCGTTACTTTAAAGGAATTAAAGACAATTTACAGAAATACGATGAAAGATTCGCATCCTGATAAATTTATTGATGACGAAGCCGGGAAACTGGAAGCAGAAGAAAAAAGTAAGGCTGTGATTGAAGCATACCATTTCTTGGTAAGCATCAACCAGGAAACACAGGAAAAATATAAAGAGGAGTATACTGAAACGATCACAAAATCTAATATTCAGGATTTTTATCTTGAAAAGGCAGTTTTAAAAGTTCAGCACCTGAACGGAAATATGTACGAATACATCGGAGTTCCAAAAAACACGTATATCAAAATGGTGAATGCTGATTCGCCAAGCCGTTTTGCAAGAAGACACATTTACGGAAGTTTTGTCTACAGAAAAGCCGGTGAGGCGATGGTAGATTAAGTTGTTTCCGCATCAAAATATTTGAAGGCTTTCAGACTAGTTCTGGAAGCTTTTTTATTTTAAATTAAGAGAGGAAAAATTGAGAGATTCAGGAATTAAGATACTTAGAAATTAAAGAATTCAGTGTAAGCTGAAATTTAATCTCAAAAAACAAAAAATTTCATTTAGGAGACTATGTTAAGAGATTGCTTCGTCGCTTTGCTCCTCGCAATGACAGAATGAAACCAATGGCTCTTTTCATTACTGAAATCCACTTTGTCGAAAACCTCATCCTTAATTTCTAAATCTCTCAATTCCTCAATTATTTAATTCCCCAATTCTAATATAAAAAAGCGCCACAGAAGTTCTGCAGCGCTTTTAGGTTAATTAAGGTTGTTATATTATTCTACGTGTTTCGGAGTGTATCCGTCTTCACTTAGTTCTTTATGTACGTATTCAGCTTTCATTTCAGCTTCATAGTCTACTTTTTCACCTTTGCCCATTCTTCTTAGAATAGAATCAAATAATGAGTATACTACCGGTACAATGATCAACGTCAGGAATAATGATGATGTCAAACCACCGATAATTACCCAGGCCAATCCGTTGTTCATCTCTGCTCCGGCTCCTTTTGCAATCGCAATCGGGATCATACCGAAGATCATCGCAATCGTGGTCATCAGGATCGGACGAAGACGGGCGTGGTTTGCCTGAATCAAAGCATCATGGGTATTCGCACCTGCTGCTTTTCTCATATTCGCAAAGTCGACAATCATAATCGCGTTCTTCGCTACCAAACCAATCAACATGATCATCCCCAGCATCGTAAAGATGTTTAATGAGTTTCCGGTGATGGCAAGAATAACCATTACCCCGATCAATGCCAGAGGAATAGAGAACAATACCACGAACGGATATACAAATGAGTCATACAGTGAAACCATTACCAGATAAACCAATACGATGGCTGCCATCAAGGCAATTCCTAACGTACCGAAACCTTCCGTCTGGTTTTCCATATCACCACTCCAGATATAGCTTACTCCTGCCGGTTTGGTCTTTTCGTTATCCATAAACTGAGCTGCCCATTCGTTGGCAACGTCTCCTACAGGACGACCTACCACCTTAGATTTTACTTTTACAGAAGGTGCTTTATCTCTACGTTCAAGCAAACTCGGTCCTGAACCCATTTTTACATCAGCAAACTGGCTCAGTCTGATCTGTTCTCCCTGAGGGTTTGTAAACATCAGGTTTCTTACATCATCAATAGACTTTCTGTTGGCATCACCAAAACGGATGTTGATATCATATTCATATTCTCCGGCTCTGAATTTTCCGTCTGTATTTCCACTGAATGCAGTCTGCATCGTTTTTCCTACACTGGAAAGATTTAAGCCTAAAGACGCCATTTTATCTCTGTCAATATTCACCTGTACTTCAGGACTACCAGAGTCCGTAGATAATTCTGCATCTACAGAACCGGGAACTTTTTTAAGCAATTCAAGAATTCTGTTCGCTTCTTTATTAGCCGTTTCGTTGTCCTGAGCCGTTACTACCATTTCAATTGGTGCATTATCTGCTCCCATTAATCCGATTGGTGCCGTTTTAAATTCAACACCTGTGAATTTTTCTTCTAAAGCTCTCTTGATTTTTGCAGACTTGATATCTGTGCTTTCGTTACGCTCAGATTTATCTACCAAAATCACCTGAATTTCTGACTGATACAATGTAGCCTGTGCTCCACCAAAACCTGATGACTGCTGACCAACTGTCGTGATCATATCCACTACATCTTTATCATTTCTAAGATATCTTTCAACCGCTAAAGTAATCTGATTGGTTTTTTCTACGGAAGCGTCTTTTGGTAATTCCATCTGAACAAGGAACTGGCCTCTGTCCATTTTAGGAAAGAATTCACCACCGATAAATCCGAAAGCTACCAACATGAATGAAGAAATCAAAATAATAAACGTTACGATTACGGTCATCACTCTTCTTAAGGTAGATTTCAATGCCCACTCCAGAATCCCTGTGATCCAGTGTGTAAATTTGTCTAACTGCTTTTCAAACCAAAGGATAAATTTCTCAAAAGGATTTTTACCTGTCAGATGTACCAGTTTACCATATCTTGATGACAACCAAGGAATAATGGTAAATGATGCCAATAACGAGAATAATGTCGCAATAACTACCGTGACACAGAATTGCGCCAGGATATCAGCAACCAATCCTGAACTCATCGCGATCGGTAAGAATACCACCACGATTACCAGGGTAATAGCGGTTACCGTAAATCCAATTTCCGAAGCACCATCGTAAGCTGCACGGATTCTGCTTTTTCCCATCTCCATGTGACGGTAAACGTTCTCCAGTACTACAATCGCGTCATCCACAAGAATACCCACAACCAATGAAAGTCCAAGTAAACTCATCAGGTTTAAGGTGTACCCCATCAGATACATTCCAATTACCGTTGCAATCAATGACATCGGAATAGAAACCATTACGATGAATGCGTTTCTGATGTTATGAAGGAACAATAGCATTACTACTGCTACCAGGATAATCGCTAAGAATAAGTCGAAAATTACGTGGTCTGCAGCTTCAAGCGTAAAGTCTGTTGAGTCATCTACGGTATTGATTTTAATCGCCTGCGTTTTATAATCTTTCTGAACATTCTCAATAGTTTTCTGAATGGCTTCTGAAACGGAAACTGCATTGGCGTCAGATTGTTTTTTAACCTGAAGTAAAATCGTAGAATTCTGGTTGTATCTTGCCACTTTCTCCACATCTTTCTGTGTATCGAAAACGGTTGCAATATCAGACAAACGAACCTGAGCTCCATCTTTATTGGAAACCACAAGGCTGTTCATCTCATCTACACTTTTATACTTACCGGAAAGTCTGATCGTAGATCTTGAAGTTCTTGTCTTCAAAGCTCCCGTCGGGAAATCCAGGTTGGAGGTAAGAATGGCCTGCTGTACGTCTGCGATGGCAATACCATACCCCTGCATTTTCTTTTCATCTAAATTCACCTGAATCTCTCTCTCCTGTCCACCTACAAGGTCAACCTGAGCCACACCGTTTACACGGGAGAAAATAGGTTCTATTTTTTTATCTAAAAGGTCATAAAGATCTTTATTATTCAGCTTGTTACTGGAAATACTCAAAGTCATGATCGGAAGATCATCCAATGAGAACTTTTGCAGAGAAGGAGGATCGGCATCGTCCGGAAGGTCTGCCAGAATAGCATTTACCTTTCTCTGTGCGTCATTCAAAGCGTAGTTTACATCGGCACCGGTATTCAACTGAACCATGATTACCGATAAACTTTCGTAAGATGAAGATTCTACTTTCTTTACGTTTTCCAGGGAACCCACGGCATCTTCAATCTTTCGGGTTACCGAAGTTTCCACCTCAGCAGGCGAAGCTCCCGGATATACCGTAGAAATGGTTACCATATTGGTTTCAAACTTTGGAATCAACTCGTACCCCATCATGGAGTAACTTAATAAACCACCCAGCGTAAGTATCGTAAACAATACGATAACCAGGGACGGCCTTTTAATGGATATTTCTGCTAACTTCATCTTATCTTACTTTACGATGTTGATTTTCGAACCGTTATCAAGGTTGATCTGTCCGCTGGTGATTACCTGTTCTCCGCCATTCAGTCCGCTTAAGATCTGAACTTTGTCACCGTATACTTTTCCGGTTTGTACTTTGATCAGTTTAGCCGTTCCATTGCTTACGACAAATAATTGTCCTGAACTTACTCCGTTCACAAAAGCTTCTGCCGGAACGGTCAGCATATTCTGAGTTTCAGCACCGTGATTGGTTTTAAATAAAGCCGTTGCGTACATACCTGCTTTTAAGTTTCCTCTGTTCTGAACTTCAATTTCAACCGGGAAATTTAAAGAAGCATCACTTTTAGGAGCAATAAATGTAATTCTACCGCTGAATGAATCTTCAGGTAAAACATTCACATTGATCGGAACTTCCTGACCTAATGCAATTCTTCCCACCTGGCTTTCGTCTACCAGTACAGATAATTTAAGGCTATTGATGTTAACGATTTCAAACATAGAAGTTCCTACAGAAACAACAGTTCCCGGTTCTACCATTTTCTTGTTGATCGTACCGCTGATTCCTGCACGGATGCTGGTGTCATTCACTCTTACACCCTGAGCTCTTACAGCTGCCTGTGCGTTTTTCAACTGCAGTCTTGAATTATCAACCTGCTGCTTCGTAACTCCTCCAGTTTTGAAGGCGCTTTCGTAACGCTGATTGTCAATAATTGCATTCTGTAAATTATTCTGAGCCTGAGAAACGTCAACCTCAATGGCGTCTTTTTTGATCACAGCCAAAGTCTGCCCTGCAGAAACTCTAGATCCTTCTTTTACCAGAACGCTTACGATACGTCCTGCGATTTCAGAAGACTGGTTCATTTCCTGCTTTGGAATGAAAGTTCCGTTGGCTGAGTAATCGGTATTGATATTTTCTCTTGAAACAGTTACTATATTCACGTTGATTTTGTCAACCTGTTTAGCAACTTCCTTTACTTCTTTCGTCTGCTTCTCTTTATTATCTGCAATCTTGTAAGCCGCTAAACCGACTAAGACCGCTGCTACGATGATATATATTAAAGTTTTTTTCATTTTAGTTTATTATAAGTTTTGTAGTGTGTTCAGTTCCCCTTTAGCTTTTATGAGTTTAATTTCAGCCTGTTTGTAGTCCAGTAATGCGTTTGAATAGTTCTGTTTTGCCTGTGTTAAAGCGTTTTCAGAATCCAGCACTTCGGTAAGTGTCGCCAAACCGTATTGGTAATTGGACTGTGTATTCTTCTGTACTCTTTCTGCAAGTTCAACGTTATCTTTCATGCTCTGGATATTGATAATGGCATTTTCCATATTGGTAACGGCATTTTTATGATCCAAATCTAAAGTCAACTGTTTATTTTGGATATCCTGATCAAGATCCTGAATATCTATTTCTGCCTGCTGAATTTTAGCTTTTGTAGCACCACCGGTGAAAATAGGAACATTGATGTTCAAGCCTATCGCTGAATAGTCGCTCCAAAGAACTCCGTTGTTAAGACCGTTGGTTAAAGGAAACTTTTTTCCCATACCAGCCCATCCATAGTTGGCTGTAAGGCTAACAGTAGGATAAAGGTAAGCTTCCGTTGCTTTTTTGTTAAACTGAAGAAGTTCTCTGTTTTTATTTAAAACTTTGATCTCTGTACGGTCATCCAGATTTACTGTACTTGCAATAAGTTCAGGTTTTGGCTCGATTGTTTTTTCTTCAAGCTCGATGTCTGTCCCGATGGGAACTCCCATATAAAATTTCAAAGAATTTTTTGAAAGTTCAACAGAATTGATCAGCTGTTGCTTGTTTGAACCGATGTTGGTAAGCTGTACGTTGGTACGGTCTAAGTCGATTGCTTTTGCAAGACCATTATCTACCAGACTTTTAATTACGTTTCTTACTCTTTCCGTATTGGCGTAACTTGCTTCTACCGTTTTCAGATTTTCAACCTGTACAAACACCTGATAATAGGCTGTTGCCACATTTTCAATGATCTGTTCGTTCGTCAGCTGAGCATTCAGAACATAGAATTCCCTGGTAGACTTCGCCGCTTTAAGACCTGTGAAAACTCTCTGGTCAAATAAAGCCTGCTGAAGCTGTACGGAAGCCGTTGAGCTCCAAGGCTGTCCCAGTTGTGCTCTGATTCTTTCTCCGCCAAATTCAAGCAAAGACTCCTGAATAACAGGATTGTAGGTTAATCCGGCAGTGGCAGTGATCTGCGGTAAAGCACCGGCTCTGGCCTCATCAATCTTATATTCAGCTTTTTTGATCTGTAGTGCTGCTTTTTTAGCTTCTGCTTTATTCTGCAGTGCCTGCTTGATGGCTTCCTGTAAAGAAACCTGCTGCTGGGCAGATACCGATGAAAAGCCGAAAATCATAAATGCTGCAGCTATCCCAATTTTTAGCTTATTAGCAGTTATACGTTTTCTTTTCATAATTGTATACTTCGTTTATTTTTTTAATGTAATTTTTCTCGTCAAGGTTTTTGTTTCTAAAGGACGTATCATTTCCCAAAATACTTTAACATTTTTTTAATTTTTAAAAAGCATGTTGATAATGATCTCTTTTCTTTCGGAAATAATCTGGTCATATTCTTTATCACTGATCATCAGATTCTCCATAAACAAAGGCCTTACAGCACTTGGGAATACAAGCAGCGAAACCATATTCAGAATAAACTGAACCGGCGCCATTTTTTCTATATTTCCCAATTCCATTTCTTTTTCGATGTCTTTATACAGCGTATTCAGTACATCTTCTTCTATTTCTCTCTGATGACAGTTTCCCTTATTGATCTGTGAAACGATGTAGGTTTCCAGATACGGATATTGAAGGCTGGTAGAAAGACTGCTTTCTATAAACTTGCTGATCTTTACTTTAAAAGGAAGATCTGCATCCTGAATAATCTTAGATTTTTCCTGTTCCACTCTCTGTGCTTCGTCAAAAATGATCTGAATCAGATTATCCCTTGAACGGAAATAATAGTTAATCAATGTTCTGTTCACTCCGGCTTCATCGGCAATCTCCTGGGTAGTAGCATCAAACTTCCCCTTCACAAAGAATAAATTCTTCGCTGTCTCCTTGATCAATTCCTGTGTTTGGTCTTTTTTCGCTTGATTTGACATTATTGTTAAACAATTTTGTGCAAATGTAAATCAAATTCTGTTTTTGACAAAATTGTTAAACAAAATAATTAAACAAAATTGTTATGACTTACATCATGTTTTTTGATGTTCAGTTTGAGGACATTCAGGTAAAGTAGCTGTAGAAGCTGGAAGTTAAAGGGGTACAGGGCACAAGTTTGAGTGGGAGCGTTTTTGGGTTTGAGAGTTTCGGGATGAAAATTCTTTGCGCCTGAGTTTAGGTAAGAAGATTAGATAGTAGAAATGAAAGCTGAAAAAAGAAGGCGAAAATTACTAATTGGGATTTTTATCCTAGCCAAGGTTTGAAACCTTGGCTAGGATTATTCAATATTTCGTCTTGGAATCGCTAAAACCACCGGAGAGGTAGACTACAAGGCAGATTTGAGAGCCGCACAGTTTTAAGATACTGACCAAAAGCAAAAAAAAAAACGGGCAGAAAATTCTGCCCGTTTTTATTGTTATACTAATTTGATTTTATCATCTGAAATATCGACGATCTTATCTTTATAAAGTCCGCCGAGTGCCTTTTTAAAGTTCTTTTTACTCATCTGAAGTTCAGCTTTGATTTCCTCCGGAGAAGACTTGTCTGAGAGATAAAGAAGTCCGTAATTCTCATCCAGTTTATCCAGAATCTTTTGTTTGAATTCATCTATGTTTTCAAAACCTTCCGGCTGTAGAGATACATCAATCTTACCGTCTTCACGGATATCCTTGATATAACCACCTTCTTCTGATAAAGGATACAGTTTTTTGAACACATCAGATGCATAAATAAGTCCGATATATTTCTTATTGATCACCACATTCCAGCCCAATTCACTTTCATTCATCATGATCAGATCTACTTTCTCTCCTTTTTGCAAAGGAAGATCCTGGTACTGTGGATTTCTTTTGAATTTTGTAGTTCCGGTGATCAGATCAAGCGCTTCATCTACATACAGATAAACCAGGTATCTTTTTCCTTCTATAATTTTGGATTTTTGCTGCTTGTAAGGGATAAAAAGATCTTTAATGATTCCCCAATCCATAAATGCCCCGCTCGGAAGACTCTGCACACAGCTCATTACAGCATACTCACCTACTTCCGCCAATGGAATTTCAGTGGTTGCTTTTAATTTACCGTCGTCCTGATAGACAAAAACTTCAACGTCATCATCAATTTCTTTTTCATCGCTGGTGAAAACCTTAGGCAGGAAAGCTTTTTCGCCTGATTCGTCCTTAAGGATCCATCCTGAATAGTTTTTGTCTGAAATTTTTAAAGTCTGGGTTTTTCCGAGTTGCATTGAATATAAAATTAGCCACAAAGGTACGGAAAATTGAAGATTTTAAAACTACATATACTGCTTAACCTGAACTTAGGTCAAGAAAATTAAGGTTATGAGGGCTTGGAAGCCGGAAGAGGGAGGCTGGAAGTTACTATTGGCCATTCATTTTAGAGGTTCTTTTAAAATTTGATGAAATGATAGTCTAAAAAAAATAAGAAAAATCATAATAGTTATGCTTTTGGACTTCAAGAACTTCCCTCTTCAAGCTTCAAGCTTCCTTACATCAAAGAATTTTGAGGTTGTCAGACTGAGGATAAAACCTGTACATTTGATTCCACAAAATACGGCTATGAAACTCTATTCTTTTCTGATTCTTTGTCTGCTTACCATCACAGCTCATGCGCAGGTATTGGACAAAACAGTTTTTAATGTGGCCTATCGTTATGCAGGAAGAAATGTATTTCAGGGCGGCTTATCTTACAAAATCAATAAATCGAGCCAAAAATCATTTGTAGCAGGGGCTTCGGTATTGTACACTCCCATAAACAGCAAAGCCAAATTTTTACCGGAAGCCAGTTTTCACTATTCCAACCACGGCGGTTATTTATTTGGTGTTTCTTTAAATCCATATTCCATAGAACCAAGATTGGGAATTTCGCTTTTTAATTTTATGTATCTCAATACAGGATATGCATTGCCGATCCAAAGAGAAAAATATTTCAAAGGATTGACTTTTGGAGTACAGTTCAATATTGCTCCGGTAAAAAATTCAGATTTTTATGAACGTATGAGGTTGATACAATAAAAAAGAGAAGCTTCAACTTCTCTTTCAATTTTGGGATCAATTTCTATTGCGTTACACTGAAATGGGTCTTGATTTCCTTCAGTTTTCCATATACTTTTTCTAATAATTCATCAGAAAGGTGATGAAGATTAAAATAGGTTTTGAGGGTAAAAGCCAGCTGATCCAGCTCTGTAATCTCTGAACTTTCTTTTCTTCCGTCGTTCCAGCGGATATTCAATGTACCGTTAAAAAGAGCATATCTGGCCTCTTCATCCACTCTGATGATCATTAAAAACTGGTTAAACATTGAACCCGGACCCGTCGCAATATACCAATTGGCCATTTCCAGATCTGATTGCTCCACTTCTTCCAGCGAAAATTTATAAATAGGCAGCCATTCATCCTTTAAAACTTCCAATGTGTAAAAATCTTCTGTTTTTATCAAGCGAAACAGACCATTCGGTGTTTCCTGCTCGATATCTGACTTCAGTATAATCGGGGAAGTAAGGGTCATAGATCCGAATCCTACATCAACAAGGTATTTCACACCGTCTATATCCGTGGTAAGCATCATATGGGAGCGTGCGGTTCCGGTTCCGTCTTTACTACCCCACACCACTCTCGCGAGATGCATTTTTATCGTAAACCCTAAAGTTTCCAAAACATCTTTGAACAATGAATTCTGCTCATAGCAATACCCTCCTCTCTGACGTGTAACCAATTTATTGAAGACAGCATCCAATTGTAATGAAGGTGTTTCTCCGGTAAATGTTTCTATATTTTCAAAAGTAATATTTTTAGGATGCAGCTGATGAAGTTTTTTCAAAAGCTCTAATTTCCCTATATTTTCTGCTGGTTGTTCTGCCTGTATTCTCTTTAAGTACAGATCCAGTTGCTGGTTTTCCATAATGCTGATATTTTAAATTTATTCTTATTCAAATATCGGGATTGTTCAGGGTTCAAAAATAGGTCAAAAGAGACAATTATGAGGACAAATCAATCATTTTCCGGTATTCACGGGGCGTCATTCCGGATTGCTTTTTAAAAAACCTCGCAAAGTACGAAGGATCACTGATCCCTATTGCATAGGCCGCTTCACTAATGCTCATTTCGAAGATCGATAAAAACGCTTTGGCTTCAATCATGAGAAACTTATTGATAAATTCTGAAGCCGTAGAACCGGTGAAATCTTTCACACATTTATTCAGATGATTTGGGGTGACATTCAGCATTGAAGCATATTCATGAACGTTGTGGATCTTATGAATATTTTTCGTTACTGCTTTTTTAAATTTCAGAACCAATTTTTCATTAGCTGTCCATTTAATCTCCGGTAAGGTTTTGATAATTTCCTTCAGTTCACCCAGAAAACACATCAGATAAAAGCTGATGAGCTGTGTATTTCTTTCGTTTTTTTCGCTATTATTTAAACGTTCCATCCGGTTGAGAAGTGGCAATAAAGTGTCTGCCGAATCCACAGGAATGACATAGCGGTTATGAGAATCCAGATAATTTAAAATTTCCAGAAGGTATTTAATCTGATCATTTTTTGCAATAAAATCATCAGAAAAATGACAGTAAAAGCCTTCAATATCTTCAGAAAGCAGATCGATGGTTCTTATTTTTTCCGGGGCCAGCAGTAAAATGGATCCGGCAGAAAGATGATAGTGTTCGTTGTATACAGTCTGCTCCAGTCTGCCTTTGGTCACCCATACAAAATCATTCACTGTTTTCCGGTGAGGGAGAAAAGGAGTCCGGAGCTTCACTTTTGTTGTGGACAGTTTTGAAATAAAAAAATCATTGATTGTCTTATCCTTCCAGTGCTTCTCATCAGTTTCAATGAATGCTGAAAAATTCTCCGGTTTATATTCCGGTACGATTTGTTTTTTATCCATGATCATTCAGTAACCAATTAAATGAAATATGATTGTTCTAGACTTATGTAAAGGTACAAAAGTTAATGGGGATCATAATTTGCTTTAGTCTTAATCTGAATTTTAAACAAAAAAGAGAAACATTACTGCTTCTCTCTATATTTTAGGATTTTGCGACAAACTCCATGAGTTCCCTCTTGCTGTTTTCAAAATCAAATGCATCGTAGACTAAGAAATACCTGTTTTTATCTGCACATCTTTTGTACATCGATTTAGCCAGTGCCAGTTTATTGTTATCAAAACTGATATATTTCACCAGATCTCTGATTTGTGCAGAAGTGAACATAGAGCTGCGCATCTGCTGATTGATCAGAGCCAGTTTACCATCATCGAACTTTTCGTTTTTCTGCAACATATCAAAAAACTGACGGAAAGTATTATTATCCATTACATTTCCTGAATTATATCCGTCTCCCGGATGATTTCCATAGGGATTATTCCAGACATCATTCCAGTCATTAAAACCGTAAGACTGGCTTTTAACAGGGTAAAGATCCAGTAAGTAAAGACCTTCATTGGTGAAGAAATCCAGAACCATTCTGTTGTTGTTACGCAGCATTAGAGTTGTTCTGTACAGCAAAAATCCATTTTCATAGATCGATACAGGCATTTTACCGGATTGTAGGTCAAAAAAACGGTATTTTCCGGAACCGTTTGAAATCATCTGGTCACCAACTTCAACCGTGAAAAAGCCTTGCTCAGGGATTCTCAGAAAAACTTCTGCGTAACCATAGTTTTTATTCCACTGATAGTTTGGATTTTTTGATGTATGGTTTGAATTACCTGTCTGATTATATTTTGACTGATCAAAACCCTTCCCTTTTGTCTTTGCATTTCCGGAAACCTGCATTTCTGCTGTGGAAGCTTCATTTTTTAAAAGCTCGCCTGCCTTTCCTGCTTCCTGAGCAAACGAATATATTGCTGCAAAAAACGCTAAACCTATAAAAAATTTCTTCATAAAATAAATTTGCTTTGTCGATTTCCATTTTTATGCCAAAAAAAAGAGAAGCATACTACTTCTCTTTAATTTGTTTTATTATTTAAATTTTTAAATCTTTCAATTAAAAATTAGATATGGATAGGTCTCTTACCTGTAGCATCCAATGCAGCTTCTTTAATAGCTTCAGCATACGTTGGGTGTGCATGAGAACTTCTTGCCACATCTTCAGCACTTGCACGGAATTCCATTGCAATAACTCCTTCAGCGATAAGGTCGGCTGCTCTTGCTCCGATGATGTGCATTCCTAAAATCTCGTCTGTTTTCTCGTCAGCGATAATTTTAACCAAACCATCAACGTCACCACTTGCACGGCTTCTACCTAACGCTCTCATTGGGAAAGAACCTACTTTAATGGCCACTCCTTCTTCTTTCAACTGCTCTTCTGTTTTACCTACTCCTGCAACTTCAGGCCAAGTGTATACAACACCCGGGATTAAGTTATAGTTGATATGTGGTTTTTGGCCAGCAATGATTTCAGCCACCAAAGTTCCTTCTTCACTAGCTTTGTGAGCAAGCATTGCTCCTTTGATCACGTCACCAATTGCGTAAATGTTCGCAACGTTAGTCTGTAAATGGTCGTTTGTTTTTACTCTTCCTCTTTCATCAAGTTCTACCCCTGCTTTTTCAAGACCAAGACCGTCTGTATAAGGTTTTCTTCCTACAGAAACTAAACAGTAATCTCCTTCTACAACTACCTCTTCTCCTTTTTTATCTTTAGCGGTAACTTTTACAGTATCTCCATTTCTTTCCACTGCAGATACAGCGGTAGAAAGCATGAACTTCATTCCCTGCTTTTTAAGAACTTTAGTCAATTCTTTACTCAATGCACCGTCCATTCCAGGGATGATTTTATCCATGAATTCAACAACAGTTACCTGAGCTCCTAATCTTAAATATACAGAACCTAGCTCAAGACCGATTACTCCTCCACCGATTACTACCAGGTGTTTAGGAATTTCTTTAAGGTTTAGCGCTTCTGTAGAAGTGATCACTCTTTCTTTATCAAGACTGATGAAAGGAAGTGAAGACGGTTTAGAACCTGTTGCAATGATGGTATATTTAGATTCAATGGTTTCAGAAGAACCATCGTTTTTCGTGATTTTGATCTGAGTAGCAGATTCGAAGCTTCCCAATCCTTCAAAAACAGTGATTTTGTTTTTGTCCATCAAAAACTGGATTCCTTTAGTCGTCTGATCTACCACCTCGTTTTTACGGGCAACCATTCTTGCGATATCAGCCTGTGGCTCATTGATAATGATTCCGTGACCTGCAAAATTGTGTTTTGCATTTTCGAAATGTTCAGAACTGTCTAAAAGTGCTTTTGACGGGATACATCCAACGTTAAGACAAGTTCCGCCTAAAGTTGAATATTTTTCAATAATTGCTGTTTTGAAACCTAACTGAGCTGCACGGATAGCAGCTACATAACCACCAGGACCAGAACCTATTACAGTAACATCGAATTGACTCATGTTATTTTATGAATTTGTTTATTATTATCTATCTTAAGTCTCACAAATTTACATATAAATTACCAAGCACCAAAGTGAGTTTTATCAATTTTAAAAATGATAATTATATGCTTTTAGTTTTATGAAAAATGTTATTTTATGAATTTTATGTTTTCCTCACTTCCTGCCTTCAGATAAATGGCAGTAAAGACCAGTGGTTTTTCAGCTGATGCATTATCAAAATGAAGGATTTTCACATTTTTAGGTTCATAAAAAGCATCTCCTTCACGAAGGATCACTTTCTCCTGTCCTTCTATCTGAAAAACTGCTTCGCCGGAATTTATTATTCCTAAAACGGGACAGGGGTGCAAATGTTCCGGAGCACCTTGCCCTGCAGCCATCGTGATCTCCTGAATCTCTGTGGATTTTACTTTCTGATCAAGAGCAGTTTTTAATAATTCTTTTCTGGAGATTGATTTTTGCTGAGCCATCGCTACAACAGCATTCAGCATCAAAATAACAATTATAAATGGCTTCATTGATTTGATATTTATTTTTATTCAATCAGCATAAAATACTAGACACTCAACTTTCCCTGTCCAATTGTGCCTGTACTTTCAAAAAACGAGCCCCCATACACATACCATTCAAGGCTTTCTAAATAATCAACTGTATTTTCTGGGGTCATCTGTAAGCGGTCTTTTTTCGTAACGATGCCTTTGTACCATCTTCCCGATTTAGAAAAATGCTCGAATTCAACGAAATAGCGAACCCATATTCTTTGACAAAGTTTACACTGTTGAATCGTTACTTCTGCATATCTTCCGTTCGTATGATCTATACCTAATTCAGAACTTCTGTATTCTGTATAGTCCGAAGTCGGTTTTTCACAGGCACATCCAATTTTGGGGATTTTATTCATTGATGAATATTGATTTTAAATATAATTAATGATGGCCAAATGTAGAAAAATATGAAGTCATATTGCAAATCTGCCCATTATTTCTTCATCAGATCCATCAGAACCTTTTCATATTTATCGAGAATGATATTCTTTGAGAATCTTGATCGGATAGAGTTTTTTATCGCATCACGGTTATAGTTCCCCTGAAGAACCTTCATTATTTTCAGAGAAAAATCTTCATAGTCTTCGATATTGGAAACTTCCCCATTGATCTGATGCTGAATGATCTCATTGATCCCTCCGGGACAGTTATTGGCCAGAGAATAGGTTCCGCACGCTCCTGCTTCCAGAAGCACATTCGGGAAACCTTCATACCTTGAAGAAAGGATAAAAAGATCTGCGTATTTCAGATACTGGTAAGGATTGTCCTGTCTGCCATGAAAAATGACATTCTTTAATCCAAGAAAATCCTTTGTCTGAAGCAAAACATCTTTGTCCTTACCATCACCCAGAATATGAAGCATGATATTTTCGTTTTTAAGTCTTGAAAACACTTTCAAAAGATTGTCAAAGCCTTTTCTCGAAGACAAATTTCCGATTGCTACTACGTTTTTATAATTGTATTTGAAACAGTCCGGCTTGGTGGAAATGGCCAGTTTTTCGTTTATGAAATCAAAATCTACAGGATTGTTTATTTTGACAATTTTCTTTTTCTTAATATTGAAATTATCGACAAGATCATTCATCATATCATCACTTTGTGCGATGATCTTCTGGTAGTTATTGTAAAAATTATAGAAGAATTTAATTTCTTTTCTGGTCACATGCTGCGTAACTACATTGGTTTCCCTTGCGATGAATTTCGTTCTCGGAAAAAGTCTGATAAATAAAGCCAGGTAAGCATTCACCTCACCGAAACCTGAAAACACTATGTCCGGTTTTCGTCTGTAAATTTCACCAAGAATAGGCTTTAAAGAATGTCTGATCCGCTCCGTATTGATGTCAATGATTTCAACATCTTTTTTCAGAAAATTAAGATATCCGCCCTGTTTGCGGAGCAGCAGGATTTTAGGTTCAAACCGATCTCTGGACAGGTGATTCGCAATGGTGGTAACAATCCTTTCTGCACCACCGGTTTCCAGATCCGGCAGAATAAATATGACAGAAATCTTTTTCATCTATGTAAAATTAGTAAAAAGTTTTGGTAAGTTTCAAATAATGATAGACGGATCGGCCTAAAGACAAATAGCATTTCTTTTTAGAACCTTAAACGATATAAAAGTTTTTTTGAAAAAAACTTTTATCATGAGTGTATGCAGTATAGAGCTGAATGGTTTGAGAATCTGATAGGACTGCATCCTATCTTGGGCTAAATCGCCACGTTGTGGCTGATTTAGCCCAGCAGTTTTTAATTTTGATTTCTTAAACTTTATGATAAAAAAGTATAGCTTAAAAAATCTTTAGATTTTCTCTTAACTATTCTTTTTCTCTTCACTGATCTTAATGCTTAAAAAAAACACGCAGATCTTTTTCATCAGTTAATGTAAGTAAAAAGTTTTATTAACCTTTAATTTTAAGTTTTCGAAGATGGGAATAATCTCGCTGATATTGTCAACACTTAAAAAGGTATATTTGTCTTCATCAAAGTTCATCCCACTTCTTTTAAAAAGAGAAAAAGGCTCATCATTTCTTCCGAAAATAGTCTCAGGTTCACCAAAAATAATATTTCCAAAAAATTTATTATTCATTTCGATGTTGATCTGATCTATTTCTTCCAATTTTTTTTCCTTTATAATTTCTTTAGTTGACTTCTCAGCAATAATAATTCGCTCATTGGTAATGAGATAATAATTATTTTTTAAATCTGAATATCTTAGAATCCATCTGAAAAATGCTAAATATAACCCCGTTCCAAACATAAATATGGCAAAAAAGAAAAAGACAGAAGTCATATTTATAAGTAATAGCATGGAAATTCCTAAATAAAAAAAAGAGAAAACAATTCTCAGCTTCTCTGTCATATTAAAAAAGAAACCCTTCTTTGGAAGAATTTCTTTTAAAATTATTTCGTTATTCTGTAAATTCATTCTTAGTTAGCTACGTCACTGATGAATTTTATTCTCAGCATTCTCACTTCTTCATCAGACAGTTCATCCCCAAATTCATCGAGAAGCACTTTCATGCTGTCGCTTTCAGATTCGGTCATGAATTCCATGAAGCCGTCTACAATGTCTTCATCGAAATTATCTTCAATATAATAATCGATATTCAGCTTTGTCCCCTGATAAACGATGCTTTCCATTTCTTTTAAAAGTTCGGTCATCGAAAGGTTTTTTGCTCTTGCAATATCTTCAAGATCTATCTTTTTATCGGTACTCTGAATGATGAAAACCTTGTGGCTGGATTTATTTGCCACCTGTTTAAGCACCATATCCTGGGTACGCTCGATATTATTAGCTTCAACGTAGGTTTTAATGAAGTCTGCGAATTCTTTACCGTATTTTTTGGCTTTTCCTTCTCCTACTCCATAGATTTTTGCAATCTCATCCACCGAAACCGGATACTGAACCGTCATATCTTCCAGACTCGGGTCCATGAAAACCGTATAAGGCGGAATTCCATATTTCTTGGCTACTTTTTTTCTCAAGTCTTTTAACTGACCGAACAGATTTTGGTCAAGTCCGCTGCTGGCCTGTAACTGTACCTGCTCACTCTCCGCTTTGGTCTGGGAAAGGTCAAATTCACGGTCTTCAGCAATCAAGAATGGTTCTTTAGGCTGATTATCGAGGAAGTTTCTTGCTTTGTCCGACATTTTCAAAACGCCATACGTTTCAATATCTTTCTGCAGATACCCCTGAACGGTAGCCTGTCTTAAAATGGTTTTCCAGTAATTATCTTTTTCCTCTTTTCCGAAACCGAAATGAGAAGTCTGTTCCAGTTTATAGGATTTTGTAACGGCATTTTCTTTTCCGACGATCACGGAGATCAGATCTTTAGATTTGAATTTTTCCTGGGTATCTCTGATGAGTTCCAGCACTTTTCTCAGATCTGCTGTAGCTTCTTTTAATTTTGGAGGATCGGAGGAATTGTCGCACATGTCTGCACCATCTCCTTTTACCGGATCAAAATTTTCCCCGAAATAATACAGAATATACTGTCTTCGGCTCATAGAAGTTTCAGCATAACCTACCACTTCATTTAAAAGCTGAAGCCCGATTTCTCTTTCGGAAACAGGTTTCTGGGCAAGGAATTTTTCCAATTTTTCAATATCCTTAGGATCGTAAAATGCAAGACAATAGCCTTCGCCACCGTCTCTTCCTGCTCTTCCGGTTTCCTGGTAATAACTTTCAAGAGATTTTGGAAAATCATAATGGATCACAAAACGTACATCCGGTTTGTCAATTCCCATTCCGAATGCAATGGTTGCCACGATCACATCTACTTCCTCCATCAGGAATTTGTCCTGATTGGCGACTCGTACTTTCTGATCGAGACCCGCATGATAAGGAAGCGCATTGATCCCGTTGACCTGCAACAGCTGCGCAAACTCTTCCACCTTTCTTCGGCTCAGACAGTATATAATTCCTGATTTTCCTTTGTGATGATTGATAAATCTCACAATTTCCTTATCTACATTGACTTTTGGTCGTACCTCATAATATAGATTGGGACGGTTGAAACTTTCTTTAAAAACCAGCGCATCCGTCATTCCCAAAGTTTTCTGGATATCATCCTGAACTTTTGGTGTTGCGGTGGCTGTCAAAGCGATCACCGGAACATCAGCAATCCTGTCGATAATAGATTTCAGGTTCCGGTACTCAGGTCTGAAATCATGTCCCCATTCAGAAATACAGTGTGCTTCATCAATAGCTACGAAAGAAATTTTCACTTCTTTCAGAAAATCCAGATAATCATCTTTAATTAATGATTCCGGAGCTACGTATAAAAGCTTGGTTTTGCCGCCTTTGATATCATCAAAGACCTGTTTTGTCTGTGTTTTGTTTAATGATGAATTTAAAACGTGTGCCACCCCGTCATCAGATGAAAGACCGTTTACCGCATCTACCTGATTCTTCATTAACGCTATTAAAGGCGAAACTACTATTGCCGTGCCTTCTGAAATAAGTGCCGGAAGTTGGTAACACAATGACTTACCTCCTCCTGTTGGCATTAAGACAAATATATCCTTCCCACTGAGTAGGTTTTCTATAATTTCTTCCTGCTGGCCTTTAAATGTAGAAAACCCGAAATACTTTTTCAATTCGCCTGATAAATTGGCTTTTTTTGCGCTCATCTAATTTTCTATTGCTAAATTTGCATCCAACCCAAAGTTATAAAAATTCTGCTTAAAATAAAAGCGAACGAATTTATAAAAAATAAAACTTATATTAAATATTCTTTTTTAAATATAACGTTTTTCATTGGATTTTTTGTATACCTTATACTTATAAAATGGAAAGAACCGACATTATTTCAATTGCGAAGAGCACTTTAGAGATAGAAATTTCAGAACTTGAAAAATTAAAGAACAGGATAGATGAAGATTTCGCCAAAGCAGTAGAGATTATTCATTCGGCAAAAGGGAAGTTAATCGTTGTGGGAATCGGGAAATCTGCCCATGTAGGCAATAAAATAGTAGCCACTTTAAATTCCACCGGAACACCGTCACAGTTCCTTCATGCTTCCGAAGCGATCCACGGAGATCTGGGCGTAATTCAGAAGCAGGATGTTGTTTTATGCATTTCCAACTCCGGAAATTCACCGGAAATAGCAAATCTTGTCCCTTTTCTGAAAGATTATTCTTCCGCATTGATAGGGATGACCGGAAATAAAAAGAGTAAGCTTGCAGAATTCTCTGAAATTGTCCTGGATACCCATGTAGATGTGGAAGCCTGCCCGAACAAGTTGGCTCCTACAAGTTCTACCACGATTCAGATGGCTCTTGGAGACGCCATGGCAGTTGCTTTAATGGAACTTAATGATTTCAGAGAGAATGATTTTGCTAAATTCCATCCGGGAGGAAGTTTAGGAAAGAATCTTGTTTCAAAGGTAGACCAGTTTTTATCCCCTCAAAAACCTCAGGTAGAGGAAAACGCACCGGTAAGAGACGTCATTATCTCGATCAGTGCATCCAGCCACGGAATTACGGTGGTCACTCATGATGAAAAGATCATCGGCGTGATTACAGACGGGGATTTAAGAAGAATGCTGATGAAGGGCGATGATATTGCTAAGGTTCAGGCCAGAGACATCATGTCTGCCCATCCTAAAACCATTGAAAGAGATACATTGGCTAAAGACGCTATGAAAATTCTGAAAGAAAACAATATCGGGCAACTGATCGTCACAGAAAACGGAACATATTTCGGGATCATTGATCTGCACAAACTGCTTGATGAAGGGATTAATTAATTCCAATTGAAGTCATCTTCATCTTTAAAAAATAAATCAACAGACGGTATTCTTCAAAATACCGTCTGTTTTTTTCTGAAAATCAAACATAAAGGTATTGTCCTTATAAACTTACACAAAATCATTCCCAATAATTCTGAATACTGATTATTATTTCATAATTTCGCAGACTTAAACAGCTTAACTCTGACGAGTTTACTATTATTAGATAGACTGTAGTATATGGACGAAAAAAAAGACATGTCCTTCCTGGGGCATATTGGAGAATTAAGAGGTCATCTTGTCCGCTCAATTATTGCTATTATAGTGGTAGCTTTTGCCGTAGGATTCAATATCAACTGGATCATGGACCACATCTTTTTTGGACCGACAAGAAATGATTTTCCAACTTTCAGGGTAGTCAACCATTTTTCAAGGATGCTTTTAGGGGAAGACAGTATTCACCTTCCAAAAGAGTTTCCTGTTCGTGTGCAGAGGCTTTATCAGCAATTCAACGTCATGATGGCTGTGTCTGTTTTCGGAGGTCTAGTAGGAGCTTTTCCTTATATTGTATGGGAATTGTGGAGATTTATCGGACCTGCTCTTCATCCGAAAGAAAGAAAAAACTCAATCTTTATTATCAATGCGGTCTGGATTCTTTTTATGACCGGCGTTTTATGCGGGTATTTCCTAATCCTTCCATTTGCTGTTAATTTTGGAGTTATTTTCAAAATCTCAGATATTATCATTCCGCTTTATGACTTAAGCGACTATACCACACTCTTTTTACAGGTTATTTTAGGTATGGGGATTATCTTCCTCTTCCCTATTCTGATCTATTTCCTTACGAGTATAGGTATTCTTACGCCTATGTTTATGAAAACTTATCGCCGTCACGCAATCGTATTGATCATGGTTGTTGCCGCGATCATTACCCCGGCCGATGTATTAAGTATGATGATGGCTGCTTTCCCATTATTGATTCTGTATGAATTCAGTATTATCATGTGTAGTTTTACCTACAAGAAAGTTCAGAAAAACGCTGCAAATTTGCCAGTAGTTCAGAAGTAAAAGACGTCTTCTATTTTACATTTCCAGCTTATATATTCTTTAGTTTTGACATAAAAAACTAAGGCAATAGTATCATCCATTTAATCCAGCCTTATCATAGGCTGATAAAGCTGTATTTTATAAAAAGACTAATTTTAAATAAATTATTTTTTGTGAAAAATTTTTCTATTTAAAATCACATACCAAAAAATAAATACTTTTAAACCTTTATTTTTTATTAATTTTTTTCTCAACTCCAGATAAAACACCCAGCATAAATAGCTATAAAACAACACATTACATATTGCATAGATATTATTTTATTTTATATTTGCTTTAAAGAAATATTAAAATAATATATATGAAAAAGAAAATTATTTTTGTTTTAGCTTTGGCTTCTGGTTTAGCAGGCCTGCAGGCACAGCGCTGGGAGCCTATATCCCACAAAGTGGCTCCGATAAGAAAGGAAGTAAATGTATTATACTCCTATAAAGTAGATCTCAACTCACTTAGAAGTCTCCTAAAAGATGCTCCCGAAAAAGAACAAGGTAAAACTCCTGTCATTATTTCTTTACCCACGGCTGATGGAAGAGTAGAAAGGTTTTCAGTTTACAGTTCCCCGGTAGTAGAAAAATCTATGGCAGACCGTTATGAACTAGGATCATACTCAGGAACCGGAATAGATAATCCACACAAACAGGTAAGATTTAGTACGGCTCCAAATGATTTTCAGTCAATGATTTTTGACGGAGTTACAGGAAAGCATGAATTTATTGAACCTATCAATAAGGAAAGAGATGTATACGGAGTATTTTTTAAGTCCAATAAAACCCAGGATGGAAATCCGTTTGAATGTACAACATCAGAATCAGAACAGTCAAAAATGGAAATCAGTAAACTGCTGAAATCTAAAAATGTTCTGGGCTCAGGATCTGGCCACAAAAACAACGACTTAAAGTACAGAACCTACAGACTGGCAATTTCTGTAAATGCAGAATACACTCAGCTTGCCGGAGGTGTGGCAAGTGCTGCTACCCGCATTAATGCTACGATGACAAGGGTAAACGGTGTATTTGAAAAAGATTTTGCTATTCACATGAATGTCCTGGATCTTCCGCAGCTTATTTTTACAGATGCTGCAACCGACCCCTATTCCAATGTCATTCAGAATGCCAATGGAACTTATAGTGCTCCGGGAGCCTGGAATCTTCAGGTACAGCAGACTATCACAGCTGCTATAGGAGATGCAGGTTATGATATCGGACATTTCTTCGGGCATAGAGGTGGTGGTGGAAGCGCCGGCCGTGTAGGAAATGTGTGTATAAATCCGGCCAATAATAATGATGCCACTTCAAAAGGAGCGGGAATTACATCCCCAAATATTGTAGATCAACCATTCGGAGATACTTATGATATAGACTTTGTAGCCCATGAAATTGGCCATCAGTTTGGAGGAGCTCATACGATGTCTATCTCCCAGCATGGGGCTCATATGGAACCAGGATCAGGATCCACCATAATGGGATATGCAGGTATTACCAATGCCAATGTGCAAATGAATTCAGATGCTTATTTCCATGTTAAAAATATTGAGGAAATACAGGCCTATGTGAATTCTAAAGAATGTGGCATTACGACCACTATTACCAATAATACTCCTCCTACAATTCAACCACTCGTAACTAAGGCAATTCCGAAAGGAACAGCATTTGTTCTTACAGCATCGGCAGCAGATGCACAAAATGACCCGATGACCTACACCTGGGAACAATATGACCTGGCAGGCCTGACTTTTGGTCCGGTAAGCCCAACCCGTAACAACGGAGCCAACTTCAGATCAATACTTCCTACAACTTCTCCAACAAGATACTTCCCTAAATTTTCAGATGTTCTCAACGGAACTCTTTCAAATATTACAGGTTGGGAAACGGTTTCCGATGTGCCAAGAACCATGCATTTTAAAGTTACAGTAAGAGATAATAACCCCGATATCACAAAACAACAAACTCAAAGTGAAAAAATAACGCTGGAAGTTGGAAATGACGGGCCATTCAAAGTAACTTCAACTACCGTTTACAACAATACACCAGCTGCTATTACATGGGATGTTGTCAATACCAACAGCAGTATATACAATGTGCAGAATGTTAAAATTGACTATACGACAGATAACGGAGCCAACTGGGTCTTAATAACTCCCTCCACTCCGAATGATGGCGCTGAACCATTCTCATTCTCTTCACTGGCTACAGGCGCTAATCTAAAGATAAGAGTAAGTGCGATTGATAACGTATTCTATGCAGTAGGCAATGCGACTGTTTCAGCATCTGAAGGTTGTTCTTCAGCAGCGCCGGCAGGAGTTACAGTTTCCGGAATTACCAGGTTTTCTGCCAATGTAAACTGGACTGCATTGCAAGGAGCTACCTATTCCCTGATGTATAGAAAAACAGGGGCAACCACATGGACTACAGTTCCTGTAGCAACAAATTCCTATTATATTTCAGGATTGGAAGAAGCTACTCAATATGAAGTTCAGATCGCCAATGTGTGCGGATCTGCTATAGGAAATTATTCAGCGTCCACCAATTTCACCACCCTTCCGTTTACTAAATGTGTAATAACAGGTACAAGCTCTAGTGACGAATTCATTTCCAATGTTACCGTAACACCTTCCGGAATGAGCGCTGTTTCAAACACCAGCACAGCTTCCCCTTATACCGACTACACGACTGATCCTACTAAATTGATCACCCTTGTCAAAGGAACTTCAGGCAATACCGTAAGCGTTACCAAGCAGTGGTCAGCGGGTCTGTATAACGAAGGAGTGACTGCATGGATAGATTTTAACCGAGATGGAGCCTTCTCTGATTCCGAAATTATTCACACCAGTGCCGCTAGTACAATAACTCCGGTTTCCGGAACATTTGCAGTCCCTGTAAATGCTTATACTGCTGGAAACGTAATCATGAGAGTTGTACTGGCTTACGACAACCAACCAGACAATGGATGTGGAAGTCACAGATATGGGGAGGTTGAAGACTATCCGGTTCGTATCCAGGAGCAGGCATTAAGTACGAATGATGTCGTGAAAGACAATACTTCAGTACAGATTTATCCTAATCCGGCCTATAATATTCTGAATGTGACTAATATTTCTTCTAAAGCACAATTCAGCATTTTCAATATGGCAGGACAGGCTATCATGAATGGTACTATTTCCAACCAGAAAATTCCGGTATCCAAACTAAGCACCGGGGTATATGTAATTACAATCGACGATAAAGGAACCGTATCCAAGCTTAAATTCATTAAGAAATAAGCTTTGATCTTTATCATACGAAAAGCCCGGTTTATGCCGGGCTTTTTTTATAGGTATCCCAACACAATGTTTGTGAAAACTTCCTATTCTTTAACAATACAGATTAAGCAAAACCCTAAACAACTGTAAAACAAGTGTTTAAATTAAAATAGTTATTTTTTTAATTTTTTATTTTCAATAATTACTGAAAGTTCAAAAATATCTTTATATTTGAATAGAAATTAATAAGATAAATTCTTCACCATGAAAAGCATCTATAACATTATCAATTATGGTATTGCCACAGTCTGGATCATCAATGGTCTTTTCTGTAAAATATTGAACTTTGTTCCACGCCATGAAGAGATTGTTGCCAGAATTTTAGGTCGTGATTATTCAAGACTGCTAACGGTTCTGATCGGATGTTCAGAAATAGTGATGGCGGTGTGGATTTTAACGGGAATCAATTCCAGATGTAATGCAATTGCCCAAATTACAATTATTGCTGCGATGAATCTGCTTGAATTTATATTGGCTCCCGATTTACTGCTTTGGGGCAAATTCAATTCCCTGTTTGCTTTTCTGTTTATTTTGCTTATCTATTTTAATGAATTTCATTTGAATCCAAAAAAACTAAATCATCATGTTTAACTTTTTAAAAACCCATCCGTTCGCTGTTGAAGCTTTTTTCGAAAGTTCTCTTGTTCTGACCTTTGCGGTTCCTAAAGAACAACTGCAGCGCCTTATCCCGGAATGTCTGGAACTCGATACTTTTCAGGATCAATGGGCCTTTGTAGCAGCAGCAATGGTTCAGACAAAAGATTTACGCCCAAAAGGTTTTCCAAAATTCATGGGAAATGATTTTTACCTGATCGGCTACCGGGTATTTGTACGATACAGGAGCAATACCGGAAAGAAACTTCGTGGACTGTATATTCTTAAATCTGAAACAGATAAAAAGAAAATGGAATTCATGGGTAATGTATTTACTCATTACAATTATTCTACAACAGACATTCGGCAGACACAAACAGAAAATACAAAAGAAATACAGTCTGTGAAGTCCGGATTTAAAGTAAGCATCAGCAAAAAAGAAGAAAATATATCGCTACCTCCCCAATCTCCCTTTGCAGACTGGAAAGAAGCAAGAAGATTTGCAGGACCACTGCCATTTACTTTTACTTACAATGAAGAAACCAAGGAAGTTCTTATCATTGAAGGCGTAAGACAAAACTGGACTCCCGCACCGGTAGAAATTCTTGATTATCATTTCGGTTTTTTAGATGCGCTTAAACTGGAAAACCCTGTTTTAGCCAATGCTTTTATCATTAAAAACATTCCATACTACTGGAAAAAAGGAAAAATTGAATCATGGAAACAACAAGAAGACAATTTCAGGGCGTCTTAAATATTTTAAGCTTCAACCGCCATTTTTATATCATAGGAATAGGGATTTTAGCTTTAATAACGCTCAGCCATCAACTATTTGAATGGTCAGATCTTTTATACTGGATCATCATCGCTGCATTTCTTTACGGATTGATCATGCCTTTAATCGTATCCGCCTATGTCTATGATTTCTCGGGATATTATGATTTTGAATGGCTGAAAGACTGCTCTATTGATGAATCTAAAGTAAAAAAGATTTTAAATATCAATGCCGGCTTTGATGAAACGAGCTACATTATTAAAGACAATTTCCCACAAGCCGATGTAAAGGTATTTGATTTTTATGATGCCAAACGGCATACGGAACCGGCTATCGTAAGAGCCCGAAAAGTGAGCATTGTATATCCTGACACCCAACAGATGCAGTCTAATTCAATGCCTTTGCCTGATCAGTCAGTTGATCTTATTTTCCTGCTTTCTGCGGTACACGAAATAAGGTCAAATGAGGAAAAAATCCTGTTTTTGAAAGAATGTCACCGTTTATGCAAAACCGAAGGAAAAATAATTATGGTAGAACACCTGCGAGATTTTCCGAATTTTCTGGCTTTTTCTGTAGGCTTCACACATTTTTTTTCAAAAGCGATATGGAAAAATGCTTTTAGCCATGCTGGTTTTGCATCCATCAAAGAAGTAAAATTCACTCCTTTTATGTCAATTTTTATCTGTACCCCATAATTATCTCATCCTATGGAACTTCATTTACAAATCATCGGAACGCTTTTCATTGCTTTAGCATTTGTACATCTTATTTTTCCTAAATATTTTAACTGGGAAAAAGAACTTCAGTCCTTGAGCCTTATGAATAGGGAAATGATGAGGGTTCATACCATTTTCATTGCTTTAACGGTATTTCTTATGGGTTTGCTTTGTCTTACCTCTCCGCAAGAATTGACAGAAGCCGGTTTAGGCAAAAAAATCACCCTTGGATTAGCCATCTTTTGGACCACCCGACTGTTCATTCAATTTTTTGGATATTCTTCAGAATTATGGAAGGGAAAAGCTTTTGAAACCGTTATCCATATCATTTTCTCTTTATTCTGGATATATGTAAGCGCCTTATTTTGGATCATCTATTTCCAATAAGCAGAATAAAATTATTTGTGCTTACATCTAAATTATTGACATTAATTTTTCTATTTTTGATAGAATTTAATTTGATTTTAAATGAAAAAGCTGACATATACACTTTTATTCGCTTCGGGGCTGGTCTTCGGGCAGTTCTTTGAAAAGGATAAAGTTTTCACCAAACAGGATACTCTGAAAGGTTCTGATACGAAATTCAGGAATTTTTGGGATGTCAAAAAATATGATATTTCCGTAGAACCTGATTTTGCCAAGAAAAGCATTAAAGGATATAATAAAATCAGCTTTGAGATCACCAAAGATATTGCAAACCCTGTTTTCCAGATCGACCTGCAAAAGCCGATGAAAGCTGATAAAGTGGAAGGCAATTTTCCAATTGCCAACTATAAGCAGGATGGTGATTTTATCTTTGTTACCACAAAAAAGAACTTCAAAAAAGGAGAAAAATATACTATTGACGTTACCTATTCCGGAAATCCTGTGATTGCAAAAAACGCACCGTGGGACGGAGGCTGGGTTTTCGCTAAGGATGAAAAAGGAAATCCGTGGATGAGTGTTGCCGATGAAGGAATCGGTGCATCCATCTGGCTTCCGACAAAAGATATCTGGAGCGATGAACCTGAAAACGGGATCATTATGAAGATCATTACTCCGAATGACCTTGTGGGTGTAGGAAACGGAAGGCTGATCAGCAAAAAAACAGAAGGCGATAAAACGGCTTATACGTGGGAAGTGAAAAATGCGATCAATGCCTACTCTATCATCCCGAATATTGGTAAATACGTCAATTTTAAAGACACATTTACCGGTGAAAAAGGAAAATTGGATCTGGATTACTGGGTATTGGATTACAATCTTGAAAAAGCAAAAAAACATTTCCAGCAGGTAAAACCTATGATGTCTGCTTTTGAATACTGGTTCGGGCCGTATCCTTTCTATGAAGATTCTTACAAACTGGTTGATTCCCCGTATCTGGGTATGGAGCACCAAAGTAATGTTGCCTATGGAAATGGCTATACCAATGGTTATCTGGGCAGAGACCTTTCGGGAACGGGTGTAGGCCTTAACTGGGATTATATCATCATCCACGAAAGCGGACATGAATGGTATGCCAATAATATCACAGCAAAAGATCAGGCGGATATGTGGATCCATGAGAGTTTTACCATGTATTCCGAGGTTCTTTTTACAGAAAAATACATGGATAAAAAATCGGCTGACCAATATGCCATAGGAATCCGTGGAAACATCCAGAATGATGTTCCTATTATCGGACAATATGGTGTGAGAAATGAAGGGAGCGGCGATATGTATCCAAAAGGGGCCAGCATGATCCACACCATCAGACAGGTAATCAACAATGATGAGAAATTCAGACAGATTCTGAGAGGAATGAACAAGGATTTCTATCATCAAACCGTTACCACCAAGCAAATCGAAGATTATATGTCTTCAAAATCAGGAATTGATCTATCGAGTATTTTCAATCAATATTTAAGAACGGTTAAAATCCCTACTCTTGAGTATTCACAAAACGGAGCCTCTTTAAAATTCAGATACACCAATGTGGTGAAGGATCTTAAACTTCCGGTGATCGTTAACGGAGATCAGACGATCAATCCAACAGAAAGCTGGCAGACCGTAAAACTGAAAAAATCTACCCCGATAGAATTCAACAAGAACTATTATATCAATTATAAGAACGTTCAGTAATCATAAAACTTGTAAAAGGGCAAATTTGAAAATAAGCAAGTTTGCCCTTTTTTATTTCACTCATCTTTCGCGTTTAAAAATTTTAAGAAAAGTTTAATATTACATTTCGTAACAAAACGATAAAAAAAACTACTATTTAACTATAATATTTAAACCTAATGAGAAAAACAGCAATCAGCCTGGGTCTATTCGCCGCATTTCTGGCCAATGCCCAATCCATAAAAACTACGATTGATCTTGTGAATGTAAAAGACGACAAGGTAGCCGTTACCATGGAATTCCCGAAAATGAAATCCGGAGACATCAAGTTTCATTTTCCGAAAACCGTTCCGGGTACCTATTCTGTAGATGACTACGGAAGATTTGTGGAAGGCATCAAGTTTGCGGACAACAAAGGAAGAGAAATTGCGTACACCAAAGTAAACGACAATACCTATTCATTAAAAAATGCTAAAGATTTAACCAAAGTAACTTATCTGGTAAATGACAGTTTTGATGATGAAATGGACAGTTCAAAACATAAAGCCGTATTTTCTCCGTCAGGAACTGATATTGAGGAAGGAAAGATCTTTATGATCAATACCCATGGTTTCATCGGATATATCGACAATATGCAGGATGTTCCGTATCAGCTTATCGTTCAGAAGCCTGCCGGTTTTTATGGGACGACAGCTTTGGTAGATCAGGACAAATCTGATGCTACGGATACCTTTACATTGGCTAATTATGCTAAAGTAACTGATTCTCCGCTAATGTACACCAAACCGGATTATATCACCTTCAATGCAGGAGGAATGGATCTGGTACTGGGCGTTTATTCTCCAACAGGAAAATACAAAGCGGCAGACTTTAAAGAGAATCTTGAAAAAATGGTACTGGCTCAGAAGAAATTCCTGGGTGACATGAATACCAATAAAAAATATGCGATCATGCTTTACCTTTCAGGAGGTGACGGGCCAAAAATCAAAGGTTTCGGAGCATTGGAGCATCATGAATCCACCAGTGTGGTCCTTCCTGAAATGATGCCGAAAGAAGCGATTGACAAAACGATTACAGATGTTGTTTCCCATGAATTCTTCCACACGGTGAATCCTTTGAAAACGCATTCAGAGGAGATTCATTATTTCGATTATGCAGATCCTAAAATGTCTCAGCACCTTTGGATGTATGAAGGAGGAACAGAATATTTTGCGAATCTTTTCCAAATCCAGGAAGGACTGATCAATAAAGACGAATTCCTTCACAGAATGAACGAAAAGATCACCAATTCCAAGAGTTATGACGATACGATGCCGTTTACGGTGATGAGTAAAAATATCCTGCAGGACGCATACAAAGATCAGTACAGAAACGTATACGAAAAAGGAGCTTTACTGGCTATGTGCTTGGATATTGAACTGAGAAAACTGTCTAATGGGGAAATGGGTTACCGTGATATGATCAGAAAACTGTCTCAGAGGTTCGGTGAAAACAAACCTTTCAAAGATGACAAACTGATCGACGAACTGGTAACCGTAACCGGATATCCTCAGGTAAAAGATTTCTATAACAAATATATCGCAGGAAACCAGCCTACCCCTTATGCAGAATATCTGAATATGGTAGGCGTAGAAGCTAAAAAGAAAGATACACCTCCATTGTTCTGGTTCATTAAAGACCCGAATCAGACAGGTTATAACGATAAGAACAACACGTTTATCTTTGATGAGAGCTCAGCATTATCGCCTTTTGCAAAAAGCATAGGATTCAAAATTACAGATGAAATTCTTGCTCTGGATGGAAAAACAATCGATATTCAGAAAATGCAGGATTTCATCAATTATGCTAAATCAATTAAGGAAGGCCAGAACGTTACTGTGACCATCCTTAGAAAAAATGGCGACAAGAATGATAAAATGGAACTTAAAGGAAAAGCTATTTTAGACAAAATGACGATTGAAAGCCTGCAGTATAAAGCCAATCCTACTCCGGCAGAACTGAAACTGCAAACTCAGTGGCTGACAGGAAAGAAATAATACATTGAAAATTAATGGTCAATAAAAAAGCGGAGAAGTTTTCTCCGCTTTTTATTTTTTATTTACCGCTTTGCTTTTGTAATAATTCCAGCGTATGCTTCACATGGTCGTTGCCTTTCCATTCATCATGGCCCGGAATTACTTTCGCACTGGCCGGGTATTTGGCTTTCAGTTTTTGCATCGTCGATGGCGATTGCTGTACATTGGCTTCTCCTGTGTACCCAAGATCAACTGCAGAACTGCTTTTTACTAAGCAGCCACCGTCCAGAACATTGTATTTTGGAAACCACACCACTACATTATCCGCAGTATGTCCTTCTCCAAGAAAATCTACCGTAAATTCTTCGCCTCCGATTTTATATTTTTTTCCGGTTTTTATGATCTTACGGGATGTCGCTTTACCTTCTTTCTTTAGTAATTCATTCGTTTTTTCAGTAGCATAGGTATCAATTCCTTTATTATTGTAAAAACTCAGATCTCCTGCTCTGTCAGAATGGGAATGGGTTGCAAATACCGCAATCACCGGTAAATCGTGACGCTTTTTGATGGTATCCATAAGGCTTTGATACTGGGATTTCTGCCAGGGAACATCAAATAACACCACCCCTTTCTTCGTAATCAGATAAAGCGCATTGGTTGAATATTCTTTACCGCCAAAAACGCCGAATGTTTTGTATAAATACAGGTTCGGGCTAAGAGGCGGCTCGATCTCAAAATCGCGTACCTGCTGCGCGTTAAAAAAATTAATTAAGAATAAAAACAACATTGTAAAGACCTTAACACTTTTCTTCATAATTTTTTATGGTATTAAATTGATTTGTAATCTGATCTAAGATTCAAGAACCAAGAACCAAGATTTCAGACATCAGATGTCAGATATGTTTCGGGATATGAGTTCTGAGATTTGAACCAGCAACTATGTTACTTTTAAACCCTAAAACGCTCCGACTCTCAAACGCAGAATTGAACGAATCGCGAAACTAATTATAATTTCGATAAAATGAGGAGGATGAAAAGGGGTTTAACTTTTTTTTAATAGAAAGCTGTGGGAGAAGATGATAATTGGTCCGAGAAAATTTTAATATCTCGTTAAATACTATTATGTAAGCGAAAGAAACCTTATAGGTTTTGAAAACCTATAAGGTTTGACGGTATGATCAATTGACAATTAAATTTAGATAATGCGATTAGACTAAGCTTTTTTTACAGTTATCCTAAACGTAGTTCCCTTTCCTACCTCAGTCTGGGAAATTTTAATATCTCCGTTATGGTATTCATGGATTACTCTTCTGGCCAGGGAAAGTCCTAATCCCCAACCTCTTTTCTTCGTTGAATAGCCAGGTTTAAAAGCATTTCTTGCCTGCTGCTTCGTCATTCCGGTTCCGGTATCTTTGACTTCGATCAGAATATTTTTGTTTCTTTCGAAAACGTACATATCCAGTATTCCTTCGCCTTTCATAGCATCTACGGCATTTTTAACAAGGTTTTCAATCACCCAGCTCATCAGGATTTTATTGTGGGGAACCAGAATAGTATAGGTTGGAAGGTGGAGTGTAAAATTGATTTTCTTTGAAATCCTTGTCTTCAGATAATCATAGTTTTCTGAGATGGTTTCATTGAAATTCAGATCATTGAGCTCAGGAATAGAACCGATTTTTGAAAAACGTTCAGAAATGGTCCTCAGTCTTTCGATATCTCTTTCAATTTCGTGTATGCCTTCAGATTCAGGATTATCCAGCTTCATAATCTCCATCCAACCGATCATAGAGGAAAGCGGAGTTCCGATCTGGTGTGCCGTTTCTTTCGCCAGTCCGGCCCAGAGATAACCTTCATCCGTTTTCTTGATCGTCCTTAAAAACCAGAATGAAAACAGGAAATAACACAGAATAAAAAATCCTAATATATAAGGTGAATACCGTAAATTATTAAGGATTTGCGAGTTGTCATAATACACAAACTGATTGTTCCCGTCGGGTACTTTAATTTCAATAGGCGGATAACTTTTCGCCATTTTCTTAGCCAGAATCGTAACCTGCACAGGATCGCTTTCAATCTCCTGAGGAATATTTTTATGAACCATCGGGCGGTCATCCCTATCCAGTACAACCATTGGAATGGTGGTATTGGAACTGTATATTTTGAGGATCAGTTCCTGAACTTCAAGGCTGGGGGTTACTTCCTGCTGAAACTTCAGGGCACTTACCAGAATGTCTACCCTTTTGATCTCTTCTTTTCTCAGAAAATTGATCAGAATCGTTGAGGCTACCACAATGGTCACCACCACAATGGTCATCAGTAAAAATATAATCCAGTTATTCAGTCTGGCCAGTATGGATTTCCTCAAAGCTTTTTATTTTAAGACATTCAGAATTTTCTGCAGTTCTGCGCCTCCGCTTCCCTGATAATTATTAATAATGATTGAAAATACATATTTTTTACCATCTTTCGCGGTATGGTAGCCTGCAAAAGATTTGGTATCTCTCATCGTTCCGCTTTTCATCTTCATGCCGTTGTCCTGAACCGGAAAACCATCATAGTAAGCATCAAACCAACCTTGCTTTTTAGCATACAGTAAAGCCTGAACTTCAGCTTTGGCCGCTACATAATTTTGAGGAGAAAGTCCGCTTCCGTCTGCAAAATTGATCATATTCGGATTGATTCCTTTAGATTTCCAGAATTCTTTCAGATAAGCTACGCCACTTTTAAAACTTGAATTCCCTTTCTTTTCTTTTCCTAAGGTTTTAATGAAGGTTTCTCCGTAAAGATTGACACTTTTTCTCAAAAACCAATAGACCATTTTATCCAAAGTTGGCGATTCGTAGGTAAGAATTACATTTTTGGGAGCTTCCGGTACTTGTTTTCCTTCCAGCTCCAACTGTGAACTTGTCACTGTTTTTCCTGAAATTTCAATCCCGGATTCTTTCAGCCATTGAAGTGCTTCAGTTCCTAGTTGCAGCGGTGGATTGGGCAAAGCACCGGAAACGGTCACTGTTTTTCCAGCCGGCAGCGTTCCATTGATCAAAGCGACATCGGAATAAGGTGCTGTAAAAATGAGACTCTGGTCTGAGCTTCCACCTGCTTTGAGATCATTCAGCCATTTTATATTGTCCAGCGGATAGGAAAACCCTTTGAATTCCGTTCCGTTAATATTGATATCAAACTGATTTTCTCTCCAGTTGATTCCCCAGACTCCCGCTCCGTAATAGTTTCCGAGGTCATCCCACGGCCATCCTCCCGGAACCGTCTGATGGTCAAAATAAGAATCATCAATGATCAGATTTCCCATAATCTTTTTTATTCCGGAATTTTTAAGTGCTTCAATGAATTTCTTTTTAAAGCTTTCCGGCTTATAGGCATCATACCGCCAGCTTCCAAGGGTTGGATCACCGTTTGAACCAATGATAAGATCTCCGTTCAAAGTGCCTGATGAAAGATTTCCCGAATAACCGGCCGTTGTTTTATAGGTGTAATTTTTTCCCAATGTTTCCAGAGCGGCGCCAGCCGTAAATATTTTCTGGGTGGACGCCGTTGAAAGCCCTTTATTCCCCTGATATTCGTAGATCAAAGTACCGCTTTCATCAGTTACATAAAAAGATAACCCGGATGACAGTGCTCCCGAAGAATCCATCAGGTCTTTGGTAGCTTTATCCAGTTTCTGCGCCATATTCTGGGCAGATAATAGCTGAACCGACAGTATAAGAACTGCAAGTGTTTTTTTCATTGCCATGTTTTTATAGATCATAATTGTATAAATATGCTTCGACTCCGCTCAGCATGACGGCGTAAACAAAATTCAGTATGTGAATCTGCTTTTAAACCAAAGAATACTTATTCAATTCCAGATCAAATATAATAAAAATAAGAGCTGGTTCTTACAGCTTATACTATACTTCCCGCCGCTATTTCATAAGGTTCTTTCCCTTTTTCAAAGATTCTGGTCAGTTCACTGCCTTCTACGGTGATTGTATTTCCTATTCTTCTGATCCAGTTTCCTTCACGAAGACCGACAACCTTCAGATCATTTTGAGTTAAAAATTCTCTGATTCTTGTTTCTCTGGTTTCGCCATTGTGCTTCAGTTCAGGATTTGGGTCCAGATAATGCGGATTGAGATTGAACGGAACCAGTCCCATACACTCAAAACTTGGTGGATAAACAATAGGCATATCATTCGTGGTCTTCATATTCTGACCTCCGATATTACTTCCGGCACTGCATCCCAGATAAGCTTTTCCGTTTTCTACGTTCTCTTTAAGAACAGACATCAGACCTTCTTCATGCAACGTTTTCACCAGTAAGAATGTATTTCCTCCTCCTGTAAAATATCCCTGAGCATTATGTAAAGCTTCTGTTTTATTGTCAAATTCGTGAAGGCCTTTTACTTTAATGTTGAGGGTTTCAAAGAAAGAACGGGCTTTTGCCGTATAATCGTCGTGGGAAATTCCACCAGGTCTTGCAAAAGGAACGAAGATGATCTCATCTATTCCTTTATATAGCTGTATTAATTCTTCTCTTAAGTATTCCAGATATTCGCCACCGAAAATAGTGGAAGTTGAGGCTAATATGATATTCATTGAAGTAAGAAAATTATAGTGATTATAAAAAAATGTTTGAATCACAAAGATAAACTCAAACATCAACGAATCAAAAATTAAGCTAAAAAAAAACATGTATCCGTTAATATTTTCCAAAAAAACTTAAAGCTTCTAAAAATTGAGCTTTTGTGGAATTATTATTGAATTTTAGAATGTAGAATTTAAAAATGTAAGATTATGAAAATGACTAAAATCAATATCAAAAACCTATTTTTAGGATTGATCCTTGCAGGAGGTGCAAGTTTTGTAAATGCACAAACTACTCAAACAGATACAGCAACTACGACAACTGCCACAGCTGCTACAACAACGACTACACAATCAAACCCAGCTATTGATGCACTTAAAAAGCAAATTGAGGCCAATCCAAAAGATACAGATGCTTTAGCAAAATTAGCAACAGCTTATCAGGATGCTTCTGATTGGACCAATGCAGTAGATACCTGGAAAAAAATATCAGCTTTATTACCGGATTGGGCTCCATCATATTACAGTCAGGCCTATGCTTATCAGTCTGCTAAAGACGATGCCAATGCGAAACTGGCTTATGAAAAATATATTGCCACTGTAAAACCGGCAGAAGTAGATCAGAATAAGAAAAATCTAGCCTACGCTTATTTCTATATTGCCTTTGCAGAACAGAAAAATGATCCTGCCAAAGCAAAAGAGCATATTGCTAAATCTATTCAATATGATCCAACCAATCAGGATGCGTTAAAACTTAGTAAAGTTTTAAACTCATAATAAAAACAAAGTCCCAAATATATGGGTTGCCTCTAAGAAGTTTAACTTTTTAGGGGCATTTTTATTTAAAATACTTGATTACAACAGATAATAAAATATCCGCTTAGTAGAACTTTACGTTTTGATAGATTAAGCCAGTCAAAATCTTTTTTAAACGCAAAGTTTTAAAATCATGCTTTATATTTCAGGAAGGCAAAGGAAAGAATCAATTTCATTGATTCGATGAAGCGTATGAAGAAAGTTGAAAACAGGTCATATATCTTTATTTTGTGTAAGGACAAACCTGTCGTTTTCTTTTAAGTTTTTGGATCAGATGCTTTAATTTTAATCAATTCTTTTACCAAAGAAATCCGTCTCGCCGTGAAGATGCCGCATAATCTTTTCAATATTTCTTTCGATGCTGGCTTCTGTTTTCAGGTTGTTGATATAGCGGATCAGTTCGTTTCTTCTTGAAGGAATCAGGTTTTCAAAATTACGGGTGGCTATCGGACTGCCTTTAATTGCTTCATCCAGCCTGGGATGAATGGAAATACGTCTGTCAGATTCATCAAATTCTAAAACAATTTCAAGCGTTTCTCCTATTCTTTTGGGGGAGTTTTTCAGCATCAGTAAATTGACATACAGTCTCCATTCCCCTAAATATTTCATCAGGTTCTGTTGAAATTCCTTTCCATTCACGGTTCCCTTCACAGGAATAGGGCTTTTATCCTTCCCTGCTGCTTTGAAAATTTCATTCAAAATCTCATCAGGAACGAAAACAAAAGGATTAATGCCTATAATTTCCAGTAGGGCTGTAAAGCTGCTGTTTTTCATGTTTAACAAAGATAATATTTTATGGTGAATGAGTTGTCGGGTACGGGTTATGGGTTTTAGAGTCGGAGAGTTTTAGAGTTTGAGGATCTTGGGATATCATTTGTTTTAAGGTGTTAGTATAAAAGTTTCATGTCTGATGTCTTGTGTCTAACATCTGACTTCTGACATCTGACAAAATTAAAATTTTCCACTCACGAAGGGAATCATTATCTTTGCATTAATAAATCTATCAAACGAAATGAAATTTTTTATTGACACAGCTAATCTGGAACAGATCAAAGAAGCAAGAGACCTTGGAATTTTAGATGGTGTAACCACCAACCCTTCATTGATGGCTAAAGAAGGAATTCAGGGAAATGAAGCGATCAAGAACCATTATAAGGCGATCTGCGAGATTGTAGACGGAGATATTTCTGCTGAAGTACTTTCTACTACGTACGAAGAAATGATCAAGGAAGGTGAAGAACTGGCAGCGATCCACCCGAATATCGTGGTAAAAATCCCAATGATCAAAGACGGGATCAAGGCATTAAAATATTTCTCTGATAAAGGGATCAGAACGAACTGTACGCTTATTTTCTCTGCAGGGCAAGCGCTTTTAGCAGCTAAAGCAGGAGCTACTTATGTTTCTCCTTTCTTAGGAAGACTGGATGATATCTCTACAGACGGACTGGGTCTTATTCAGGAGATCAGATTAATTTTCGACAACTATATGTATGAAACTGAGATCCTGGCAGCATCTATCCGTCATTCTATGCACATCATCGACTGTGCTAAAATCGGGGCAGATGTGATCACTTCTCCACTTCCTCCGATCTTGAGCTTATTAAAGCACCCATTAACGGACAGCGGACTGGCTCAGTTTATCGCAGATTCTCAGAAATTAGCTTAATTATTGAAAAGCTATTCAGATATAAAGGGGCTGTCTCAAAATTGAGACGGTCTTTTTTTATTAGTTTTCAACGCAAAGTCCGATTTTGATTCTTTACTTTTCTTTAAATTCAGTATCACCTAAAGTAAAAAAATTAAAAAATTTAACGCAAAGATTTCATGCTATATCTCCTGATTTTAAGGTAAGCAAAGAGGTGCGGCTGTGCCACTGAATAAGCGGACGTTTTATGCACACGCTTCATCGAATCAATTGAAATTGATTCTCTACTTTGCATTCCTGAAATATATAGTATGATCTTCAAACTTTGCGTTTAATAAAATTACTCCTTTTGCCGGAAACCAGTCTTAAATAATAAACGACAAAAATAATCCCCGGAACTTTTAGATTCGGGGATTATTCCTGGGAAGTTTTTTAGACAACTTCATTCTTTTATTTCAACAGATCCAGTTCCAGAATATTATTTTCTTTTTTAATTTGATTAATCAATTGCATTTCTCTCTCCTTTCTCTTCGCATTAGAAGTTTTTACCAGTTTTCCTGAATCATCAATTTCCAAAACATCACGGCTTTGTGCCTGCATCAGCTTTTCACTTTTCATCGGATCTTTACAATAATCTTTAAAAGCTTGTTTATATTTTGTTTCATTCAATTTAATAAGGTTAAAACCATTCTCTCCGGAATTCTTCCATTCATATCCTTCCGGAAGTTTTTTAATTCCCTTTAGTTCGAATGAATGCGTCTGGCTGGAATCCTCTAGCTTTACAATGAGTCCGGGAAGCCCATAAAATTTAGAGGGTCCGTCCTGAATGAGCAAGTCTGTGGTAAACCATGCAGTCCATTTTCTGCCTGCAAATTCGCAAACAGCTTTTTGAGCTGCCAATTCTCCGATCTTTGCTTTGTCAGGAAGAATTTTCCATTTTTGTTTTCTTCTCTCCTCTACCATATACCTATCAATACCCAGAGAATTGAAAAAAATTACCGAATAATCAGGATATGACTTTTCAACACTATAACGAATTTTGCCTTTGAATTTAATTTTTGAAAAATCTGTCTCTATTCCACGCTTAACATGCATATCCATAGCAGCAGCCCAAATAGAATCTGATTTAAAGACATCGCTGCTGTAAAAATTAGATCCCTTCGGAATAACATCCAGAAACATTATTTCAGTCTCTTGGACATCTCTTGCTGTAGAATCAATGCTGAACTTATACTCATAAATGAATCTCTGACTCTGAGCACAGACTGAAAGGGTTAATAGGAGAATGAATAAGGTAATTACTTTTTTCATGATAATGATTAAGATGATTTTAAATTTTCTTCAACATTTTTAATTATCCTGCAAGGATTTCCGACAGCAACAGCATGATCAGGAATGTCTTTGGTGACCACACTTCCCGCTCCAATCACGGCATTATTTCCGATCGAAACTCCCGGAAGAACCACAACATTTCCTCCCAGCCACACATTATCTCCTATCTTGATGGGATGGGCATATTCCAGGCCTTCGTTTCTTTGTTTTGCATCAAGCGGATGTCCGGCGGTATAAAAACTGCAGTTGGGTCCGATGAAAACATTATCTCCGAACGTCACCATCGCACAGTCTAAAATAATCAGGTTATGATTGGCATAAAAGTTTTCTCCCACTTCAATATTATACCCGTAATCACACCAAAAGTTAGGCTCGATACAGATGTGTTCTTTGGTTTTCCCAAGAATCTTTTTGATTAATCTGTTCCTGTTTTCAGCATCAGAATTCTTTAGCTGGTTATATTCCAGACACAGGTCTTTAACGGCAATTCGTTCGTTGATCAGCTCCTGATCATAGTTGGCATTGTACATCAATCCTTGCCGACATTTCTCTTTCTCTGTCATGATTTGGGTGTAAAGTTTTAAGTATTCAAGATAATAAAAGAAAACAGGATGACTTAGAAAATCATCCTGTTTTTTATCACGTAGAAACCAATTGCTTATTTATACAGTTCTGGCTCTATTTTATTGTTATTTTTGGCTACTTCTTCTTTTGCTCTTTTTTCGATATTCCTGTACATTTCATTCATGTCAATGCTTTTTCCATCCGCATTTTTCATATTGACTACAGCGCCTGCTGGCAATGTACTCATGGTCTGCTTCATATCTTTGGTAGGATCTGTAAGGTAGTCTTTCCAGGCTTTTTTAAACTGCTTTTTGGTGACTTCAATTTCTTTTCCTCCCATTCCAATCAAGGTCAGTCCCGGTATCTGAAGATCTTCATCTGAAGCGGCCTCCGTTTTCTTATTTCCTATTAAAGTCATAATGTGAGAGCCTGTTTTGTCTTCAATTTTTACAATAAGTCCAGGCAATCCATAAAATTTATACGGTCCGTCCTGAAAAGGAATATCTGTTGAAAACCATGCGGTCCAGGTTCTTCCCCCGTAATTGGTTGTGGCTTTCTGCGTATTATAATCTCCTATCTTTTCTTTATCCGGTAAGATTTTCCATTCGGGTTTCTGATCTTCCGCTACTTTATAGGTAGTGTTCCCTACTTTTTCAGAAAACGACATATTGTAGTCCGGATACTTTTTGGTAACGCTTGTGAAAATGGTTCCAGGCTTTATATTTTTCTTCATATTAATGCTTCCGCCAAATCCGCTCTTCATATGCTTGAGAATATCAGCTTTTGTGATAGAATCTGAAATAAATTTTTCACGGCTGTAATATTTTGATCCGCTTTTATCGATATCCAAAAGCATAATATCACTTTTCACTTCTGCTCTGTTGGTAGAATCTGCAATGTATTTGTAATCATAAAAGAATCTGTTGACCTGTGCCTGGGCGAATACACTTAAAAATGCCAATACAACGAAATAATTTCTTTTCATAACTGATGTCTATTTCTCTTGTTTAAAAAAATTAAAGCTTTGCCAATTAATTAGTATTGACAAAGCTTAAGGGTACTTTATTTCTTTGTCTGAATTCTGATCTCTCCGCTTTTATTGCCATCCGTACTTTGCTTGTTCACACTGACGCTTGAAATCTTTTCCGGTTTCAGGGCCTGGGCTTCCTCTTTGGAAACTTCTTTTCCGTCTATATAAACTTTTAAGTTGTCCCACCCGTTGATATTGAATTTTTTCACTCCATTCATCGCAATGTTTCCGTTGCCATCTCTTTTGATGTAATCAGCCTCCATTATCATTGTTCTTGCCTTTGAACTGAGTTTATCAAAGTCCGTCCCGTTATAAAAATACACATTTGCACCTCCATTTTCGGTAAGCCTTTTAGTCACTTCCAATCTGATTTTCTCACCCATCTGTCTGGCTTTTTCGCCATCAATTCTTGCTTTTTCTCCTGCTATACGGGCTTTTTCTCCAGCCAGTCTACCAATTTCACCGGCCTTCATTGCTTCGATACGGGCATTGTCTCCGGCTAACCTTCCGATTTCGCCAGCCTTCATTGCTTCAATCCTTGCTTTCTCACCAGCTATTCTTGCAATTTGCCCTTGCTGTCTGGCTTCTTCACCCATGATCCTGGCTTTTTCACCTGCTTTTATCGCCTCAGCTCTTGCTTTTTCAGCAACTTTTCTGGCAGCTTTCCTTTCTTTCATGGCTTTACGGGTTTCTTTTTCTGTGAGCGGACCCAAATTCTGGTAACCTATATCATTAAATCTGAACACTCTTACTCCATTAGAATTTGAAGGTGTAGGAGGTAATGGCGGAACTCCAAGGAAATCTATATTCAGACTGGATAAATCCGGCATTTCTATCCCCATATTTTCAAGCTCTTTAGTTTTGTTTTTCCATTCATCTGACTGGAAAAATTCATTTACCTTTTTTGCTTCTGCTGCAGAAACTTTCATAGCCATTTTAAAATCATTAGAGCTGGTAATCTCTCCTAATTCCCCTGAAAGTTCACTGATCTCATCAACTCTCTGTTGAAATTCTTTGCTTTCCGGGTGTAGATTTTTTAAGGCTTTACTTTTTTCCTCAATCTTCTTTCCAAGCTCTGTCAGTTTTTTCTCACTGTCAGGATGTACGGAGTATTTAGGTTCTATAACTTCTTTTCTTCCGATTTTCTCAGGTCTTACCGTGTCTTTTTTGATCTGGGCAACGGCATCCTCAATCGCTATGTTGGTTTCCTTAATTTCCTGGTTCTTGGCATTTACCATATAGGCAAAGGCTACTGAAAATAAAACCGGTAATGCAAAAATTCTACGCGCATATCCGAATTTGGTTTTTGGTTTTTGTAACATTTTGAGTCGTTTTTTTAGATTTGAACTTAGAAACGGACTGGCTGCAGGCAACTGTGTTCCGGAAAAGTGGCTTGCTAAAAGCATCTGCGCAAATGCTTTGGTGTCCGATTGTTTGACGGCTTTTTTGTCCGCCAGGTATTCGTGGATCAGACTGATCTCTTTTTTAATGATATGAAAAAACGGATTGAACCAGAAAACAGCGGTGATGATTTCAATAAATATTTTATCGAAGGAGTGTTTCTGTTCAATGTGTACCATTTCATGTTTTAAAATCTGTTCTCCTACATCAGAATTGAGCGTGATGGTGTTTTTCCAGAATAGATTTTTAAAATATGAAAAGGGAGCTTCAGTCAGGTCTGTACGGTAAAAATTGATCCCGTCAAAACTTTCTTTTTGAAACTGTTTCTTTAGTTGCTGAATTTTTAAAATTCCAAAAATCAACTTCCCTAAACAATAGAGAGAAACCAGTCCCAAAGCTGAAAAAATAATTCTAAAATAAATGTGACCATTGTCTATGTTTTTTTCTGAATTAAAATTCTGTATCTTATCAAGAAGCATATATAAATTACTATTCACTTCTATCGTAAAATCATCTACCCTGATAAGGGGCAGCAGCAGCGATATCACCATGGCACCCAACAGATAAAATCTGTTATAATGATGGAATGTCTTGTCCTTTAAAGACAACTGATAGTATAAATACATTACACCGGAGCTTAAAATTACTTTTCCAAAGTATAGAAGTACAGTTTCCATAGTCTGCTAATTTTTCTTTTTGAGTTCGTCCAGAAGCATTTCAAGGTCTTCCACGGTCATTTCATTTTTTTCTACCAGAAAAGAAACCGCACTTTTATAAGATCCTTTAAAATAATTTTTCACAAGACTTTTCATGGTTTTCCCGGAATATTGTTCTTTGGTAACCAGCGGGAAATACTCATGCTGTCTTCCGTATACATGGTAGTCTACAAATTCTTTATCCTTCAATACTTTTAAAATCGTAGAGACTGTATTGGTATGAGGCTTCGGTTCCGGAAACAGATCAAGAACATCTTTCAGAAATCCTTTTTCCAGTTTCCATAAATACTGCATCACCTGCTCTTCCGCTTTCGTTAAATTTTGAATTTTCATATCCTTTTCATTTATCATTATTGTGACCAGAATTGTATTGAATTCTATATCACTAAGAAATTAGTTATACAAATGTAGAAATAAATCTGATTCTAACAACTAATTTTCTAGTGATAAAAAACAAATATACATAACCAATTGATAATCAATGAAATAAATTTTATTAAAATATGTTAAATTTTTAATACTCTTATTTATTGTCTGTTTAATCTACAGAAAAAACTCCAATTAAGTTATAAATTCTTACCCCTGACTTCAAAAATATGCGGGTTACATATTTTTCATACTGATCTAAAAACAATCTTTGTTTACTTGTATAAAAATAATCTGTATCTATCCAAATAGTCCAAACTGTAACTGTTTAGATTAATCCTGTTTGATGAAATTTGTATTCAACGAAAAAAAGAAGTATGAAAATCGCAATAGTTGGTTATAAAAAACAGGAAAGATTGACACAGGGCGTTACCAATGATGAGGATGCTGATCTTTTAAAATTTCTGAGCGGGAAAGGATTGGATGTTGTTCCCGTCATCTGGAACGATGAAAATGTGGATTGGGCCAGTTTTAATGTAGCCATCATTAAGTCCCCGTGGGATTATCATAATCACTTACCAGAGTTTTTAAACTGGCTGAGTCAACTTGAAAAATCAGGTATCAAGGTATTAAACCCCGTAGAGATCATCCAATGGAACAGTCATAAGAAGTATCTTAAAGACATTGCAGAAAACGGACTTCCGGTAATTCCATCGGCGTATATTGACAAAGGTTCTGATTTCGACGGAAGTTTTTTTGATTTGTTCGGTACAGACCGGGTGGTTGTAAAACCCTGTGTGAGTGCAGGCGCGCACAATACGGTTGTTGTTACTAAAAACAATCTTGAGGAACGTACACAAGAAATCAGGCAATTTTTAACAACGGAAGATTATATGGTGCAGCCATTTACAGAGGAAATAAAAAATGGGGAATGGTCGTTTCTGTTTTTCAATGGCCAATACAGCCATTGTTCGTTGAAGACACCTAAGCAGGATGATTTCAGAGTACAGCATTATCACGGAGGAAGCATCAGTTATCCTACACCTGACCCGATTCATATAGAACAGGCAGGCGCCTTCTTAAAAAATCTGCCTCAACCTACGCTTTATGCACGAGTGGACGGTGTACTCATCAACCATTCATTTACATTAATGGAACTGGAGCTGATAGAGCCCTATCTATTCCTTAATGGTAACGTTGATTTACTGGAAATCTATTACCGGGCATTAATGGATTTAATCTCTTAAAGAGAAGCTGAAGGTCGCTATTCAGTGTTATTTTGTGAAATTAACCTTCTTTCCCGAGCTGTAAATTAAATTACTTCATGTCAAGAAGTAAAAAAATAGCATTAATAAACAGGGTGCAATCATCATTTGTACAATAATGAACTCATTATATTAAAGATTTGTTAAAATTTATTAAATAAAATTAAAATGAATTTGTTTAAAGTGAGAAAATATATTTATTTTAGTGCTTTAAAAATTTCTCATGAAAAGATATAATTTATTGATTGTACTATTACTGCTTATTTTTAACGTGACTACGGCTCAAAAGAAGAATTCTCCGGCTGCAGATCTCAGTATCTTAAAAGAAACCAAAACGAAGATCGAAAATACGGTTCCATTGGTGATCAAACATCTTCAGGCCATTGCTGATAAAGAAGGTGACAACAACATCGTAACCAACGGAAAGACGGCGTTAGGAAAAGAATACGGCATTCTGGAATCTGAATGGTTCCTGTACAGAAATAACATGAAGAACTGTATCCTGAACAATTCTTCCAAAAAAGCTAAAAAATGTATGGAATACCATACACAATACCTGAGAAATACATTCATCAACTACGCAAACTATATCTCAAATCTTACGAGAAAGAACGGATACCTGGGTGTGGAAGGTGATACCAAATTTGATTTTAAACCGGCTGATATTGCCACAAAGCTAAGTGAAGCGTATTTCAACGCCAATGATGCTGCAGGCAGAATGAAAGGTGATCAGAAAAAAGACTTTTTAGGACAAACGATGTCTGATGACAACAAGCTTGCTCCTTTCAGTCAGTTAGCTCAATAATATTAACCTATACCATAATAAATCCCGCTTTTTTAAAGTGGGATTTTTATTTTACATCTGACTCTTCCCTCTTAATATTCTTCTGATATTCTTCACAAATAGCTAATATTGCATTCGGGTGTTCTTCAAATTTACCTAGACTGATGCCATAATAATCAGGACTGAATTTCACAAAATCACCATCACTCCTGTCTTTATTTTTTATTTTAACAATAAGACTGTATTTGATTGTGGTGCTATAACCGCCGCCTTCTGTGGGTTCCTGCCGTTCGTAAGCATCGATATGAAATCCTGTCACGTTTGACCACGGGGTTTCATGAGCAGCCGGTATGGAAAAACCGCCTTCAAAATGCATAATATCAACGAAATTCCGTCCGTAGCATAGTTGTATACCTCCTTCTGATAAAATTATTTTCTGTTTGACATCCCAAATGTATCCGGAAATAGTCACTACTGGCAAAAACAATGTAACAATGATCAAAAAAACAATAAATATTCTCCCTTCATCTACTAAAAACAACCATCTTATCAGGAAAAATAAAGGAACAACACAGAATACGGTCAATAAGATCGAATCGGTAATGATTGATTTTTTCCTTTCTGTAATGATGATAGTTTCCATATAAGATGATGAATTAAACCTTAAATCTTTAACCTACCAAGTTAATCTAAAAAAACCATAAGAATCTGTTTCGAATAAAAAAGAGAACCACAGATGCAGTTCTCTTTATCGTTAGAATATATACAATTCATTTCATCATTAATAAAGCCGATGAAACGTTTTTTAAGGGTGTAGAAAAAGATCCCCGCCATGAAAGCTGTTATGTACTCATCATAAAAACATTCGGGAAAAAGTAGAAAATGAAGGCGGAGATCTATTAAACATAAATAAACTCTACCACCGGTCTCCCGGTCAGTAAGAGCGGTACAAAAGTAAGCTTCCGGCCTATTATGCTGAAAAATATTTTGTAGAATTAAATCGATAGCCGTGTAGAAGTAGTATTACTTGATGTGGTGATGTGGTAATTTGATAATATTATGATGCGGTAATGCGATTACTGACAACCAGAAATAATACCGAGATTTCCCATCCTTCCAACTTCTAACTTCTAATTTCTAACATCTAACCTCTAACATCTATTTACTAACTTCTCCACCAATGATAATAATTATGAAGTCCGTCATACTCAAACCCGCAGCGTGGGTAAAGAGCATTTCCGACATCATTGGTTTTCTCCGTTTCAAGCATCAGTCCGCAGGCATCTGTTTCTTCGCACCATTGTTTGCTTCTGTTGATAAGTCCCACGGAAATTCCCTTTCCGCGGTAATCCGGGTGTACAAACAGATCACTTAAAAGCCACTGCTTCTGCAATCTGGTGTAATGAAACAGTTTATAAAGTTGCACAAAACCTACTGCTTTCCCGTCGGCAAAAGCCAGGAATACGTCTGATTCGTTATTCTGAAATCTTTCTTTCAGGAATAGCTTTCCTTTTTCCACATCTGATTCCTGGCGGTAAAAAATCCGATAAAGATTGAAAAGTTCTGCCGTTTCATTGAGATCTTCCAGACCTGCTTTTTTAATGGTGTAATTCATTTCTGTATTATTTTTTTATTAACAGTACAAAAATATTTTTAAATAGGACTACATTTGTACTCCAGATTTTAAACTCAAGGTAGTCCAGTATGCTTCCATTCAAACACATCATACCTATTAATAAAGAAAGTAAAACTGCAGTTTACAGGCAGATCGCGATCTCTGTCATCAAAGCAATCAGAAATGGAGTCTTAAAGCCTGGCAATCATCTTCCCGGAACCCGTGAACTTTCAAAAACATTGGGAGTACACCGCAAAACAGTAATAGCAGCCTACGAAGAACTCCATGCGCAAGACTGGATCATTATCATTCCAAGAAAATATACTGCAGTAGCCGACCGTATTCCTATACTAAGGCCTCAACAGTGGAATCTGGAAAATGCTCTTTCCTCTTATGAACATCATTTCAACCTTCCTTTTAAAATTATTGATCAAAAAATAGAAAAGCTCCATACTGTCGTACTTCCTGAGATCGTCATCGACGACGGACATCCGGATGTAAGACTTTCTCCCATTGATGACCTTCTGAAAACGTATCGATCCTACACATCCAAAAGACACACCATCAAGAATGCCAATATCGGTACAGAACAAGGCACCATAAGGCTTCGGGAAGAACTTGCAAAATATCTTTCTGACACTCGGGGTCTGAATATCCGCTCAGAAAATCTTCTGATTACTCACGGTGCACAAATGAGCATCTACCTCGCTGCACAACTCATTCTCGGCCCCGGCTCGAATATCATTGTGGGATCTCCCAATTATCCGGCAGCTAATGTAGCATTTGAACAGACCGGTGCAACACTTACAGAAGTACCTGTGGACGAAAATGGCATTGATACAGAGGCCATTGAAATCATCTGCAGGAAGAAAAAAATCAATGCGGTATATGTTATTCCCCATCATCATTATCCTACAACGGTCACACTTAGTGCGGCCAGAAGAATGAAGCTTCATGAATTATCGGCTACTTACTCGTTTGCCATTATAGAAGATGATTACGACTATGATTATCATTATACTTCTTCACCCTATCTTCCTCTGGCGGGAAGCAGTCATCAGGGAAATATCATTTATACAGGATCTTTCTCCAAGATCTTAGATCCTTCACTCAGGATAGGTTTTATGGTTGCCCCGAAAAATTTTATAGATCAGTGTACGGCCTTACGGAAAATCATTGATATTGGTGGTGACGGATATATGCAAAATGCCCTGGCTTTTCTCATCAGGGAAGGTGAGCTTAAGCGACATATTAAAAAGGCAAAAAAAATCTACCATCAACGGAGAGACTTTCTGGATACTCTGTTAAAAGATAGAATGAGTCCATACATTTCCTATGTCCGGCCATCTGGTGGAATGGCTATCTGGATTCAACTTTCATCGGAATATCCTGTCCATCGCTTATTAGAAATTCCTCAATTAAAGATTTTACGTGTTGATGAAAATCTCAATGCTTTCCGGTTTGGTTTTGCTTCAATGGATGAAAAAGAGCTGGAAAAAACGGTGGATTTCTTAAAAACGGCATTGAATCGCTTCTGATCATCAATTTACTCAGCCAATATCGCAAGCTTTGGATTGTCTACGTACACGTAACTTAAGATCTTTATCCAATGGAAAAGCATACCGAGATAGCTGATTCTGATGTAAGGAGTAAAATCAGAAAGAAGGAAATTAATTTTGGAGGAAATAGAAAGCTGAAAATTTACGGACGACTTTATTGTTCTTCCGGTAAAAAAATGAAACGGGAAAACAGAGTCTTTTTCACATCAGAACAGGAGGCATTGGAAAATAGTTACCGTCCCTGCGGGCATTGTATGCAGGAAGATTATATACTTTGGAAGAATAAAGAAAAATAGTTTATGCGAATTTCAATGTTTTCATTACAACACACAAGAAACAGAATCATCACGGAATTCTGACAATTAGGATATTTTGCGAATACGGAAATGAATATCCATATCAAGTATTCTACTACTTTTCCGTATTAAAATCTGAATGCCTATTTTTTTATTTATTTTAAAACGCAAAGTTTTATCTTAATAATGTATTACTCTGAGGGTTGCATAGACAGAATCAATCTCTGATTGATTTGACTAAGCGAATGTCTTATCCATGAACTTAATCAACGACATAGCTACCTTCTTTGCCTTCCTAAATATGCAGTTTCTTCACTCGATTTTGCGTGGAAAAAACTATTGAATTAAAATTTATTTATTACATAAATGGCTTCTATTTTACATAATAAAAAAGTTTTAAAAAATATTGACTCCCTTAATTGTGAATAAAAAAATATTTGTATACTTGTTTTCAGATTGCAATCTGACAAAATAACAAACTAAAAATTAGACAATTATGAAAAAAATCATTTTATTAGCAGCTTTCGGAGTTGCTGGCCTTATGGGGGCAAAAGAATCTGTTGAAAACAAATTTGAAAACAAACAAAGTGCTAAAGTTGCATTTGATCTTTGTGGAGTACTGGTTACTTATTATAATGCTGACGGACAGCCAACAGGGCAACAATGGTTTACTAGTGATCAGCCAAACTTAACATCCTGTATGGCATATCAAGCGGGTGTAATCGCAGACCTAAGGTCTAAAGGTTACATTGTACAGCAACAAACAGAACCCACTACTCCCAGTACCGATGTAAATTAAGTATAAAACAGCCAATCTATTATGAGCAAATTTCTTTTAATATCCTTTCTAATCCTTTTTGGAAACTCTTATGCACAGGAGCAGTTACATATTCAGTATCTTAATGTTAGATCGCAAATAGCCAACGTATATGAGGATTTGTATACAGATGGCAAAAGGGTGATATCAATACAGGATGGTAATATAATGTGGACAGATCCCAGCCGTAACAAAGCAGGGAATAAAAAAAGACAGGATTTTTATTTCATTTCGAACATAGATGAGACTTCTAAAGAAAGAAATTTCTTTTTCACATCCTTTGTTAAAGAGAATGCGGAAGATTATTATTTTGTTTATGATAAGGTTCCGCATATTGAATGGAAAATTAATAAAGAAAGCACAAAAAAAATACTTGGTTATGAGTGTATAAAGGCAACTGCTATTTTTCGCGGATCTCCAATTACAGCATATTACACTGATGAAATTCCTTATTCTGTTGGCCCTTTTAAATTTTTTGGATTACCTGGCGCAATACTTGACATAAGAGTTGATAATAAGAATTACGATTTATGGAAAGCAGTAAAAGTTGACCGCAATGACAATACCAAAGTTGACTATAATCCCGATTTTAAAACATATACAAAAGCTAAAATGGAGGATTATGTAAAGCTAAAAGATGCCACTAATAAAGCATTTTTGAGTAATAGTAAAGTTGATGGAAGCACCGGAAAGATATTAACAGTACGCATGGGTATTGAAAAACAATTTGAATGGGAAGCTCAACCCTCCAATTAGATAAAGATGCATTGACTCTAGTTTAGCATTATATAAAATAAAAAATCGGTATAACTTTCTGTTATACCGATTTAGTTTAGTAGCGGGAACCGGACTCGAACCGATGACCTTCGGGTTATGAGCCCGACGAGCTACCTACTGCTCCATCCCGCGGTGTATTTTTAGAGTGCTTACCGAAAGCACTTAACTTAGTAGCGGGAACCGGACTCGAACCGATGACCTTCGGGTTATGAGCCCGACGAGCTACCTACTGCTCCATCCCGCGGTGTATTTTTAGAGTGTTTACCGAAAACACTTAGCTTAGTAGCGGGAACCGGACTCGAACCGATGACCTTCGGGTTATGAGCCCGACGAGCTACCTACTGCTCCATCCCGCGGTGTATTTTTAGAGTGCTTACCGAAAGCACTTAACTTAGTAGCGGGAACCGGACTCGAACCGATGACCTTCGGGTTATGAGCCCGACGAGCTACCTACTGCTCCATCCCGCGATATTGGATTGCAAAGATACGTCTATTTTTTGAAAATCCTAATTTTTCTTTTAAATAAAGGACTTTTATGAAAACTATTTTATTATTTGTATCTTTGTTTTATGGCAAAAATACTTAAAATTTACCCTGATAACCCTCAGGAAAATCTTGTGAATGAGGTGATTAAAACCTTGAAAAACGGCGGATTGATTATCTATCCTTCAGATACGATTTATGCCTTAGGATGTAATATTTTTGACATAAAGGCCATGGAAAAACTGGCCCAGATCAAGAAAGTCAAGCTGGAAAAGTCTAAATTCTCAATTATCTGTAATGATTTAAGCCATCTTTCAGATTTTACAAGACCCATTGACACTTCCGTTTTCAGGTTTCTGAAAAGCCATCTTCCTGGACCGTTCACGTTTATCCTTGATGCCAATAAAAGTCTTCCATTAGCCTATAAAAACCATAAAACAATCGGTATCCGTGTTCCTGACCACCCGATTCCACAGCTTATCGTGGAAAAACTGGGACATCCGATTGCTTCAACCTCTATAAGAGATGATGACGAAATCATTGAATATTCTACAGATCCGGAACTGATCGCCGAAAAATATGATCATCTGGTAGATATTGTCATTGATTCAGGATACGGAGATAACGTAGCATCTACTATTGTAGATCTTACTTCCGGAGAACCGGAGATCATCCGTCAGGGAAAAGGAATTATTTAGTAAAATATTAAAGGAGGCTGAAAACGCTTATCATCTGGAATTATGAGTTTAAACGGAAAATATGGACTGGGAATTCTTTTGACCTTTGTACTCCTTGCTGCACTGATGCTTTATGTTTTTCCGCTTATCTATGTTATCACGGGAGTCAAAGTATTTAATGCTGCTAATTTCTTTTATACAAGATTCGCGCTCTGGGCGGTTCTTGGATTGATTTTTCTTTACAGCCTTTTTGTCGAAAAAAACACTTTTCTGTTGTGGAAAGATAAGAAATACTCCAGCCTGTTTTACATCAAAGCAGTCATTGCGCTGTATCTGATCTGTGCTTTCGGTGGTTCTTTTCTGAATCTGATCGTTCAGCTTTTGACCCGGGAAGGAATGAGTAGTAAACTGGTTCAGTTCTCTTCTGTCTTTAAAAATAACTATCCGCTGATTATCTTTATCTGCCTGACTGCAGGCGCCGTGGAAGAGTTTCTGATGCGGGGATACATCCAGCCGAGACTTGAAAAAATATACAGCAGCCCGTACATTGGCATTATTGGTTCTGCCGTGTTATTTGGGATTCTGCACAGCACCTACGGAACGATTGGACAGGTCGTAGTTCCTTTCTTTATCGGAACCGTTTTTGCTTTATTTTATAAAAAATATTCAAATATTAAGATTCTGATCATCTGTCATTTTATGTACGACTTTGTGTCTATGATGATTATGAATTTTATTGACATTAAACATTTATCTGCATTCTAAACATTATGAAAATTATAACTTCTCCAGCGAAACTGATGAACGTTGAGAATTCAACCGACTTACTGAGATCTACAACTCCGAAATTCATCGAAGAAGCTGCATTGATACAGTCTTATTTAAAACATAAATCGCCGAAATATCTTTCCGAACTCATGGAAATATCGCCTAAACTGGCTGATGAAAACTGGGAACGAAATCAGAGATGGAAAGACAAACCTACAGCCAAAGAATCCGCTCCTGCCATGTTCGCCTTTACCGGTGAAGTCTACAGAGGACTGGATGCCAAAACCCTGGACAAAAATGCGGTAGATTACTTACAGAAAAACTACAGAATGCTTTCCGGACTGTATGGTCTGCTGAAACCTTCTGACAAAGTGATGCTTTACCGATTGGAGATGGGACGTCATTTTGAGTTCGATGAATACAAAAACCTGTATGAATTCTGGAGAGAAAAAATCACGGAACAGCTTAATTCTGAAATGAAAAAAGGAGAATTTCTGCTTCATCTGGCCAGTAACGAATACGGAAAAGTGATCGACAGAAAAAAACTGAATCATAAGGTGATTGATTTTGAATTTTACGAACTGAAAGAAGGAAAGCTGAAAACCATCGTTGTTTACACCAAACATGCAAGAGGTCTTGTGGTAAGATTCTGCGCAGAAACCAATGCCAAAACGCTAAATGACGTAAAAGCATTCAACTATGAAGGCTACCTGATCAATGAAGAAAAATCTACGGACACAAAACTGGTTTTCACAAGATAAATGACGATATCAGCATTCAAAAAATATTTTAAAACTGAACTTTCCGAACGGTATACTGATTCGGAAAGTGCTTTTTTATCTGCTCTTTTTATACAGAAAATAGTAGGTTTCGATTCATTTCATCAGAGAAGGCTTTCGGAGCAGGAACTTCTTATTGATGACGAAAAACAGCTTATTCAGATTGTTTCTGATTTAAAAACCGGCAGACCTTATCAGCAGATTCTGGGTGAAACTGAGTTTTACGGAATGTTATTTTTCGTAGACGAGCATGTCCTCATTCCACGTCCTGAAACAGAGGAGCTCCTAGAAATTGCGATTCAAAAGATTCATGATTCAGAACTTCCTGTTCAGGGTTTAAAGATTTTGGATATCGGAACCGGCAGCGGTGTGATTCCGTTGGTTTTAAAAAAGCATTTTCCCGAAGCCCAAATTTCTTCCATTGATTTTTCAGAAAAAGCTTTGGAAACGGCTAAACGAAATGCAGAACATCATCAGCTGGAAATCAATTTTATTCATGGGGATTATCTCAACTTCGAATTAGCCGAAAGTTATGATGTTATTATTTCCAATCCGCCGTATATAGGAATTGAAGAGGAAATTGAAATTGCAGATTCTGTCAAGGAATTTGAGCCCAAAATGGCACTATTTTCTCCTGTTCAGGATGCTTTAATCTTCTACAGGAAAATCGCGGAAGATGCTAAACAGTGTTTGAAAAACAACGGTCTTTTATTTTTGGAAATCAATCAGAAACTTGGACCAGAAACCCTTGAACTGTATACCGGACATTTTTCTGAAGCCCAACTCATCAAAGATTTATCTGAAAACGACCGCTTTATTGTTGGAAAGAAATAAGTACTTTTATCTTCTTAATCCATACCTCTATGCGGACATCCTTATTCAGTGCAATGCTCGGCTTTATCTTTATTCTGCAGCTTTCATCCTGTGAGAAAAACTCGCGTAATGTGGTCAAAAACTATTACGACAAGGGAGAATTCAACGGTTCTGTTTTAGCTGTAAACCATGGAAAAACAGTTTGCGATACCGCTTTAGGGCTTAGCAATCTGGAGAAAAATATAAAAATGGAGAAAACAACTCCGATCTATATTGCCTCGTTAAGCAAGCCTTTTACCGCAGTTTCGGTTATGCTTCTGCAACAAGAAGGATTATTGAATTATGACGATAAAGCATCAAAATATATTGAGCTGCCTGCCTATGCACAAAATATAAGCATCAGGCAGCTTTTAAACCATACTTCAGGAATAAAGGATTACGAATCGATTATTTTCAGCAAAAAAGGACTGACCAACCAAGATGTACTGAGCTGGCTGAACGGTCTCAACCAATTGGAATTCCCTTCAGGAAGCAAGTTTGAATATAGTAACAGCGGTTTCATTATCCTGTCGTTGATCATTGAAAAAGTTTCAAAACAGTCTTATGGAAACTTTCTCAATGAATATATTTTTGTTCCGTTGGGAATGAAAAATACCTGGGTATACGATTCCTCAACTTCCCATAAAAACAGAGCTACAGGGTATAATAAAGACAAACATTTGGATGATTATTCAATCCTAACAACCGGAGACGGCGGCATCTACTCCACTCCTGAAGATTTGTTCCGTTTTGACCAGGCATTAAGGAGTTTCAAACTGATTAATAAAAGCAATACGGATCTCATGTACACACCTGCTAAACTGTCTGATGGAAAACTTTCCAACTACGGTTTCGGATGGTTTATTGAAGAATCTGATGGAGGAAAAACCGTCAGTCACACTGGTGGTCTGAGTGGTTTCCGGGCGATATTCTGGAGGGATCTGAATAATAACAGTAGCATCATAGCACTGACCAATCAGGGTGATGTATTTCCGCTGGCTGATTTTTTAAAAGATATGAAAAGAACTTTACAATAGCACTGTATGAAAATCAAATCTCACGACATTAATTCCATAAAAATTGCAGAAGTTGTTTCTGACGAAGTCATCATCAAATCCGCTCAGGATGGGCTGGATCTTCTTGGAGACATTTATTATCAGGGCTTTGATAAGGTAATTGTTTATGAAGAAAACCTCACACCCGAATTCTTTGATCTCAAAACAAAAATAGCCGGAGATATTCTACAAAAGTTCTCCAATTATCGGGTAAGTCTTGCCATCGTAGGAAATTTTGAAAAGTATCCCGGAAAAAGCATCAGGGATTTCATTTTTGAAAGCAATAAAACGAGACACATCAACTTTACGGAAACGCTTGAAGAGGCTTTGGAAAGGCTGGGAAGGTGAAAAATCTTTTGTTTTTTATTGACCACAGATGACACAGATTTTCACAGATGTTTTTCACAAATAAATTTTTGAAATTATTTATGATGTAAAGATTAACATTCCAGACTGTCTACACTATAGTTTTATATCTGGCGCTCTACCTTAACTTCGTTATTTTTCCTTTCAAAAAAACGGATTGCATCTTCAACGGCTTTATCAACGGACTGATACCGGACTCCCAGTTCTTCCGAAGATTTCCGGTTTGAATAGAAATTATTGATTCTTAAAGCTTTCATATTGGGAGAACTCAGGCTGGTTTTTATCTTCAGCTTTCTCAGAAAGTCCCCGATCATTCCCAGCATCGCCAGTCCGGCATCCGGAATTGGAATCATGAGGGGAGCCTGTCCTGTAATCGTATTTATTTTTCCGAAAAACTCTTTATACGTCAGGTTTTCATTGGCCAGCAGGTATTTTTCACCGTTTTTTCCTTTTTCAACTGCTTTGATAATTCCTTCGGCTGCATCTTCGGCATGGACAAAGTTTTTCCCGCCTTTTGGGTAGAAAACCAACTTCTTTTTCCAGGTCCAAAAAATGATTTTCCCAGAACTTGGCTTACGGTCATAGGCGCCAATCATAAAAGTTGGGTTTACAATAACCACCTTTGTCCCCCTGTTTTGCTGAAGAAGATAATTCTCTGTCTCCAGTTTGCTTTGAGCGTAATAAGAATGGGTAAAAGGATAAATCTGAGGTGCTTTTTCACTTCCCCAGACGGCAGAACTCCCATATCCCAACGTATTGGCTGTACTCACGAAGAGAAATTTCTCCGCTCCAGCCGCCGCAGCCTGCGCAAACAGATGAACCGCAGCATCGTAATTCGTCTTTTTATAATCTTCATAATGCAGCAGATCCTGGCTGGTTTCTGCAGCTATATGAATCACAGCATCCACATCCTGCAGATATTCTGAAATATCTGAGAACAGGTCTCCTTCTATGAGTCTGAGATTTTCATTTTCTTCGCCCATCCAGCTGCTTTTTTTGCGCACCAGAGCAGTAACAGTATAATCATATCGTAGTAATTTAATAACGGTATTGGCACCCAGAAGCCCTGTGGCTCCGGTCACGAAAACTTTTTTCATGCTTCAATTTCTTTTTTTATGGCACTGGTCATCAGAGGCAGCTTGATCCATATCGGCAGTATCTTCATGATCAGCCAGCTTATGGGATTCACCATAATAACGGAATCTTTTTTGAAAAGTTGTCTGATACAGTAAGCTGCCACTTTATTAGGATCAAGTAAGGTAAGTTTTCCTAAAATACCCTGCTTTTCTATTCTTTTACAGACGTCGATATTCGTTTTCATCGCACCGGGATTTACAACGCTTACAAAAACATTGGTGTCTTTCAACTCCTCATGCAGTCCTCTTGAGAATGAATGGATAAAGGTTTTGGAAGCGGGATAGACTGTTTTAAAACCTATCGGAGAAAAAGCAGCCATGCTGGATACATTTAAAATATAGGCTTTCGGCTGTCTCAATAGATTGGGTAACAGCTGGTGTGTAATCAGTGAAGTGGCGGCTACATTCACCTGCAAAATCGTGTTGATGTAAGATGGCGATGCATCTACAAATTTCTTCGTCCCGCCAAGTCCCGCATTATTGATCAGAACATGAATTTCAAAAGACTTGTTCAGCCATTCTGTAAGTTTCATGACATTTTCATTCACGGAAAGGTCTACTTCATAATAATGGGCTTTAATGGGGTAGTTTTCCTCCAACCGTTGAGCCAGTTCTTTTAAATGCTGCCCCGGAAGACTGACCAGAACGACATTGATATTTTTACTGGCCAGGTTTTCGGCAAATGCTTTTCCCAGTCCCTGACTTGCTCCCGTCACTACAGCATATGATTCTTTGGTGTTCATAAAACAATTTTATGGTACAAAGCTATCTTGAAATGAGTCCTTCAATGTTCAGGATTATCTGAGCGAACCTATTTTTAATTTTAGAAACAAGACTACACAACTAAATGAAAAACAAGTAGTTATTTAAATCAGGACGTTAAAATTTATAAACCCGAACCATTTTTATACTCGGAAGGCGTCTGATCGGTCAGTTTTTTAAACGTGGTGTTGAAAGAAGTTTTGGAATTGAACCCGGATTCGTAAGCGATGCCCAGAATCGAAAGTTTGCTCTGGCTGTCTTTAAGAAGTTTTTTAGCATACTCAATCCTGTATTCATTCACATACTGAAAAAAATTTTTTTTAAACCCGGTATTGATCACATAAGACAAATGATGAGTAGAAATAGACAGGAGTTCAGAAAGACGGATCAGGTTGAGTTCGCTTTCAAGATACGGTTTTTGTCTGCCCATGATTTCTTCCAGCTGGTTCTTAATCTTCAGGAGTTCTTCATCGGAAATCAGTTTCTTTTTCACCTCTTCCGTGTCCGGATCTTCATCAATGGATATAAGTTCCTCACGCTGTTTTTCCTCCAAAGGATAAATTTCTTTCTGTTTTAAAGAATAATATCCCACAAAATAAATAACCAGGAGGAAAGCTCCGTTAATGAAGAAATTTAATGCCGTAGAATCGTAGGATAGATTATAAACTACGTAGGCAATATTGATAATAAAAATAATAATCGTGATGTATTCCAGCCAGTTCAGATTAATTCCTTCCGTATTGGCAGAAAACTGCTGGATTCTTTTCTTGTGTTTCCGGATGGTGAAGTAGGAAAGACCGGTATAGAATAAGGCCTGGAAAAGAATTAACCCGATAAAGACAACATTAAAAACAGTATTATCCTTAAATCCCCCGAAACGCTGTAACAGAATATTGATCCAAAAGATAACGGGCAGAATCAGGTATTTAAGATCTGTAATTTTAAATTTAAAGGAAGGATTGGTATAAAATAATACACTGAAATAAAACATGATCGGCGTCAGAAACTGAATAATCTGCACAGAAATAATAGAATGAACCTCTACCTGGGAGTCTGTAACAAGCGTCAGGACTTCATCCAGCCAGAAACTTGACCACAGAAAAAGAAAAATCCCGAACCAGAAATTGGCTTTCCTGTTAACCCTCAAAGGATTGGACAGTTTCAGTAAAGAAAGCAAAACCAATGAACCATAGATTAATACAACGATGAAGCGGTTTAATTCTGACGTGTTCATTGGTTTTGAGGTTTTAAAATTTTATTTTTTAATAATCTTGGTCACCTGTTTTGTTTGGTCACCATACATTATTTCTAAAAAGTACATTCCCGAATGATACTCAGAAATATTAATCTGTGAAGCGTTTTTTACAGTCTTCATTACCTTACCGGATATATCAATTAATCTTATCTCCGTAATTTTTTTCTTTGCACTTACATTCACATCATTTGTGGCAGGGTTAGGATATACCTTAGCCATATCATGATTCACAGGTGCTTCACTTGCGGAAAGAAATGCTAAAGAATACTTATAAACCCGTCCTCCATTACCAGACAAATATAAGTAATCACCTCCGATTTCCAGTGTCTTGATATCAAAATCGTAGTTATTATTCAGAATTAAAGTCCAGGTCGTACCACCATCAATTGTTCTGTACACTCTTTCCTGATCAGCGATATATCCTACATTCTGATCTGCAAATTTTATTTTATCGAAAGAATAAAAAGGGGCCTGAGATTGTGCCCAGGTCGCTCCTCCATCACTGGATTTGAAGAAATCTCCGTTATCTCCTTTTAAAAAGATCTGGTTTTCATTTAATAAATCATAATAAATATTAGACGACCCTCCATTAAAACAGATGTTCCAGGTTATACCACCGTCTACGGTTTTGTATAATTTCCCATACGAGCTGGTCAGCACGCCATAGCCAACATTGTTGTTGAAGAATTTCAGCGATGAAAATCTTTGATCTGAAATCTTTTGCCAGCTATTGGCTCCATCCACGGTTTTGTAAATCCCTTTATTCGGAGTGTCATATCCGCCGCTCACAAAACCTACATTTTCAGAAAGAAAACTCACTGAATACAAAGGTTCATACTGAATAACCGTACTTTGAGTCCAACTCATACCGCCATTTACCGTTTTATAAACCTGTCCCTGATTGGCACCGATAGAATATCCTGTGTTTTCATTCACGAATCTAAAACCATTGCTGTATGATTCATGAGGAGGATACTGAACTTTCTGCCAGGAGTTTCCGGCATCCGATGTTTTGAAAAACTCCTCCATATTGGTTTTAAAATAGGCATGGGTAGGATTTACAAAATGAAGTTCATTGATAATGTCATATGTTGGCGAGTAATTGGTCCAATTGGTGCCTCCATTTACCGTTTTAATGATTCTTCCGTTATTTCCAACACAAATTGCTTTTTGACTGTCAAAAAAATACAACCCGTTCAAATTATACTCATTGTCTGAACTGTATATGGAATTGGGGCTGATCCATTGCCAGGAAGCTCCTCCGTTTGCTGTTTTATAAACTGCTCCGTCTTTTCCTACCGTATAGCCGTTGTTTTCATCAAAAAACTGCATACCATATGTTTCCTTATTGTATACATTGTAGTTTAAGGTTGTCCAGGTCAGGCCCCCGTCAATCGTTTTAAGCATATCTCCAAAACCTTTATTCGCATATCCTACATTTTGAGAAGGGAAAACAAGTGAATAAAAATTATTGCTTGAGCTTGAATCAGAAACAGTAGTCACCCAGGTATTCCCTCCGTCAACCGTTTTTCGAATTCTTCCGTCATAGGTGGCAACATGAGCTGAATTGGCGTCTGTAAAAACGGTAATCATTGCAGACATGCTATACATGGTGGTATCAACAGGAAAGGAAAGGCCCTTGTCAGATGATTTTAAGATCTGTGTCTGTCCCGAAATATACACCACATCATCATTGATAAAGTTGATGGAGTTTAATAATGACCCAAAAACATTGACCTTGTTCCATGTCATTCCGTAATCATCGGAACGAAGAATAGTGTTGTCTCCTACAATAAAACCTACATTATTTCTAAATTTTATATCCCGGGGAAGAAAGTTAAGCGTTTCCTTGACAGTCCAGTTAACTCCCTGATCCGTTGTATATAATAATTCTCTTTTACCATTGATAATGAATCCTGTATTGGTATTCGAAAAAACAACTTTATTGGCTTTTGAATCCGATGGTTTTGGAGTGATTAATGTAAAATTATTTTGTGATAAAAAATAGTTACTGACTAACAGTGAAAATACGTATATCGTTTTCTTCATAACAAATTAATTGATTCTCTTCCTTACAAAAATTTCGTAGCCCAGATAGATCAATGGCAACGACATAATTCCCAGATAAAGAGCATTATGCATTGCCGTATCCGGAGCTACAGCTACAGCATAAACCAATCCGAAGAATGCGCCTCCAAGGTGTGCCGCATGACCGATATTATCCTGCTGTCTGGGATTCATCATCATGTATACGGAATATCCGAAATACAGCAGCCCGAAAATATATCCTTTAATCGGAATGGGAATAAAGAAAATATAGATTCCGATATCAGGAATCATGGCTATGGAAGCAAATAATATCCCTGAAACCCCTCCACTCGCTCCTACCGCAGAATACCAAGGCTGTTTCTGATAAATGTACAGCGAAAGAAAGTTCCCCAGCAATATAGAGCCCAGATAGACAATCGCGAAACCGATGTTTCCGAAAGCCTGAATAACAATAGGTCCAAAGAAATACAGCGTCATCATATTAAATACCAGGTGCATGATGTCCGCATGCAGAAACCCTGATGAAATAAGACGGATGTACTCTTTCCTGTGCAGAATAGGTCCCACACTGAATTTATATTTCTCGGTAATACCTGGATTGTTGAAGGCAACAAAACTGATAATGGCCGTAATGATGATAAATACGATTAGAATATTCATAAGTTTAATGCTTAATTTTCTGGTTCACCGCTTTCAAACAGATCCCCGATTACAGTACGGTCGTCATCCACAATACCGTCTCCCGTTTCCGGCTCTTCATATACTTCCGGCTCCTCTTCTACAGGTTCCGGAATCGTAATATTAATGGTTTTTACTTTAAATTTAGTAAACTGGTTTCCGATGGCCTTGATTCCTTTTACGGTAATAAATTCATCAAGATGGATCATTTCAGCATCGCGATCTTTGCCTTTATCTTTAGCAAAAATAATTTCTGCCGACGCTCCGTTTGCTACGATTACATTTTCGATGAATGATTTCGGGTGCTCCGAAGGCATGAAAGTCTGCAGATTCACAGTATTTTCAAGCAGGAATCTCTTGATGAAATACATATCTTTTTCACCGTCGTAATAGATGCAGGTCACCGGCTGTTGCGGCTTCCATTTTTCAAGAACTAAGTATTCATCATCAAAACGGTTTCCAAGATCGAAAGAAACGAGCTTCACTTCACCGTTTGTATTGATGGTCAGAATTCTGTCGTCTCCTTTGAAACTACCTAAAAGAGTTCCTCTTGCATCTGCATTCAGTCTTCGCACGGTATCATCGAACCAGATTCTTCTTGGAGCCAGCGTAGAAACGCCTTCCTCTTTCATATCCACCTTTTTCACCGAATATTTAGTTACCAGGTTTCCTTTGGAATCTCTTCCTTTAATCGCAAGATCGGAGAAATCGATTTCCATTTTGTTTTTCCTGATCCTCGGATTGGGTTTCAACAACACGGTTACTGTTTCTGCCTCACCATTAGGATTGGCAGAGAAATACAGCACTTCCGAGCCTTTTTTATCGGAGGCCAGCGGATAATCTGTGTTTCGGGTTACTGCCGTTACGGAGAAACGTTTCATATAATAAGGTCCGGCGGTGCCTTCACGGTAGATCATATTGTAAACCGTTCTTTTATCGTTTTTCTTCCATATGGCAACGCTCAGAAGGTCTTTTCCGACGAATATTTTCGCATCCACCTTCACCACCTTCATAGTTCCGTCTTTTCTGAATATAATGATATCATCAATATCCGAACAGTCGAACAGATACTGATCTTTTTTCAGCGATGTTCCGATAAAGCCTTCCTCGAAATTGGCATAGAACTTTTCATTGGCTACCGCTACTTTAGTGGCATCAATGGTGTCAAAGATTCTAAGCTCCGTCTTTCTCTGTCTGTCTTTTCCGTATTTCTTCTGAATATTTAAATAATAATCAATCGCGTACGCAATCAGATTGGCAAGATTGTATTTTACCTGCTCTATTTTGCCTTCTAGTGCGGCTATATTTTCTTTAAATTTATCTAAATCGAATCTTGAAATTCTCTTGATCCTGATCTCCGTCAGTTTTAAAATATCTTCCTCTGTTACCGCTCTTAAAAGATGCTTGGTATGAGGTTTCAATCCTTTATCAATAGTTTTGATAACATCTTCCCAGGTCTTAACTTCTTCAATATCGTGATAGATCCTGTTCTCGATGAAGATTCTTTCCAGTGAAGAAAAATGCCAGCTTTCCTGAAGTTCATGAAGCTCGATTTCCAGTTCTTTTTTAAGTAAAGAAACTGTGTGCTCCGTATTCATTTTCAGAATGTCTGAAACATTCATAAACATCGGCTTATCGCCTACAATAACGCAGGCATTCGGAGAAATCGTTACCTGACAGTCTGTAAAGGCATACAGTGCATCAATGGTTTTATCCGGTGATACATCATTATGAAGATGAATCAGGATCTCTACGGTATCTGAAGTATTATCTTCAATCTTTTTGATCTTGATCTTTCCTTTTTCGTTGGCCTTCAGGATAGAATCAATCAGGTCGCTCGTTGTTTTTGAGAAAGGAAGTTCAGAAATCACCAGCATATGTTTGTCGGTGTGGGTAATTCTTGCTCTCGCTCTTACTTTTCCTCCCCTGTGGCCGTCATTATATTCTGAAACATCCAGATAACCTGCCGTCATAAAATCCGGAAAGAGTTCAAATTTCTTTCCTTTCAAATGGGCAACAGAAGCATTGATCAGTTCATTGAAGTTATGCGGTAGGATTTTCGTGGAAAGTCCTACCCCGATTCCCTCTACTCCCTGTGCCAGAAGCAAAGGAAATTTAACGGGAAGATCAATGGGTTCGTTATTTCTGCCGTCATAGGATTTCGCCCATTCCGTGGTTTTCGGATTGAAGACCACCTCCAGTGCGAAAGGGGTCAGCCTGGCTTCAATATATCTTGCCGCTGCTGCAGAGTCTCCGGTATAGATATTTCCCCAGTTTCCCTGAGTATCTATCAAGAGTTCTTTCTGCCCGATCTGTACCATGGCATCGGTAATGGAAGCATCTCCGTGAGGGTGATACTTCATGGTATTCCCTACGATATTGGCTACTTTATTGTAACGGCCGTCTTCCAGTTCCCGCATAGAGTGCATGATCCTTCTCTGAACGGGTTTTAGCCCATCATAGACGGAAGGAATCGCTCTATCCAGAATTACATAGGAAGCATAGTCCAGAAACCAGTCTTTATAAAGTCCTGAGACTTTTTTCAAGCTCTCACCTTCGTGCGAGTTTTCTTCTGTCGTCATTTATTTTTAATCATTTTTCTCTTCATTAGCTTTCACTACTTTATTCAGAGAGAGTTTTAAATCGTTTACTTCTTTTTGGCTCAGATAAGATATTTCATATTTGAGGATAGTAGAACCGCTATTCTTACTTGAAATTGTAATATATAATCTTTTGATAAAGAATACATTAACAACCTCATATTTCATCAGTTTATACTTCGGAAATTCATCATGAAGCGGTCTGTCTAAAAAAGGAATAATGTTCCTGTTTTTAAAGTTCAGCGCTTCTCCGTCACTGTCGTATTCAAAGATCTGTCTGCCGTTCAGGTGAAAAATCACCAGCAGCAGGATCGGAAGAATAAGAATAATATAACTTTCTTTTCCTACAGCATGAAATCTGTACTCATTGAGTAAAAATACGGCTATCCCAAATATGACCATCATCAGAAGCAGCGTATGTACAAAATTGTAAATTGAAGCTTTGTTGCGGTTGCTAAGTCTCATGTTTGGTGTTTTATGTGATTAGTTTAGTTTTTTTTTAACCTGCGGCCTCATCCAATATTTCCTTCTTCTCAATATCTGCATCTTCCACCACAAGGTTTTCAAGGATAAATACTTGTCTGTCCGGGGTATTTTTACCCATATAGAATTCCAGCAGCTGATCAATCGTCTGATCTTTACCGATTACAACAGGCTCCAGACGGATATCTTTTCCGATGAAGTGTTTAAACTCATCCGGAGAGATCTCTCCAAGTCCCTTGAATCGGGTGATCTCAGGGTTTTTCCCAAGTTCATTCAGCGCTTTGATCCTTTCTACTTCGCTGTAGCAGTATCTTGTTTCTTTTTTATTTCTTACCCTGAACAATGGGGTCTGAAGGATATAAAGGTGACCGTTCTTGATCAGATCCGGGAAAAACTGAAGGAAGAACGTAATCATCAGAAGACGGATGTGCATCCCATCCACATCGGCATCGGTGGATATAATCACCTGATTGTATCTCAGATCTTCCAGGCTTTCTTCGATATTCAAAGCAGCCTGAAGAAGATTGAACTCTTCATTCTCGTACACTACTTTTTTCGTCAGTCCGTAGCAGTTCAGCGGTTTTCCTTTCAGTGAAAATACAGCCTGAGTTTCTACGTCCCTGGACTTGGTGATAGATCCTGATGCAGAATCTCCCTCGGTAATGAAGATCTGGGTTTCCCCTTTTCTTTCGTTTTTCTGGTCGTTATAATGTTGTCTGCAGTCACGCAGTTTTTTGTTGTGCAGCGATACCTTTTTAGCCCTTTCCCTTGCCAGCTTCTGGATTCCGGAAAGTTCTTTTCGCTCTCTTTCGGAGATCAGGATCTTTCTCTGGATAGCTTCTGCAATCTCAGGGTTTTTGTGAAGGAAATTATCCAGCTTGCTTTTCAGGAAGTCAATGATGAAGGTTCTTACGGTTGGTCCGTTCGGGCCCATATCATTAGATCCCAGTTTTGTTTTGGTCTGGGATTCAAATACGGGTTCTTCCACATTGATGGAAATAGCCGCTATAATTGATTTTCTGATGTCTGAAGCATCAAAGTTTTTATTGAAAAATTCGCGGATGGTTTTTACATATGCCTCACGGAAAGCATTTAGATGTGTTCCTCCCTGTGTGGTATTCTGTCCGTTTACGAAAGAGAAGTATGTTTCCGTCTGCGATTTGTCTGAATGCGTGATCGCTAATTCTATATCCGTATCTTTCAGGTGAATGATGGAGTACAGAATTTCGTTTTCCATCTCTTCTTCCAAAAGGTCTTTCAATCCGTTTTCAGAATAATAGGTTTCCCCGTTGAACATTATTTTCAGGCCGGGATTCAGATATGCGTAGTTACGCAGCATCTTTTCTATGTATTCTTTTCTGTATTTGAAATGAAGGAAGATTTCATCATCCGGAACAAAGGAAATCTCTGTACCATTGCGGTCTGAAGTATCTTTTTCTTCGTGGTTTTCGGTAATCAGTCCTCTGGAGAATTCCGCCATCTTCATTTTTCCTTCACGGAAAGACCGTACGCGGAAATATTCTGAAAGGGCATTCACGGCTTTGGTACCTACCCCATTCAATCCTACAGATTTCTTGAAAGCTTTGCTGTCATACTTTCCTCCTGTATTCATTTTAGAAACAGCATCTACCACCTTTCCCAGCGGTATTCCACGGCCAAAGTCACGGATACTGACTTTCCCGTCGTCCACTTTTATTTCGATTCTTTTCCCTGATTTCATTCTGAACTCATCAATGGAGTTGTCCAGAATTTCTTTCAGTAGAATGTAAATACCGTCGTCGGCAGAGGAGCCGTCTCCGAGCTTCCCGATGTACATTCCGGGGCGCAGACGGATGTGTTCCTGCCAGTCGAGGGTTCTGATATTATCTTCGGAGTAGATTGGATTTATTTCTTGTGACATATATGATTTCAGCAAACATACAAAAGTACGAAATTGTACAAAATTATCCGAATTTTTTCAATTCGATTTTTTTCAATATTCAATCTGAACCTTTGCATTATTATCAATCAAATTATATATTTACCATATTATTCAATATCATGTGAAAAAAGCAATCCTTTTCTACTTATTTTATTTCATTTTGCTATTTCCCTCATTATTTTTTGCGCAGATTCCCGGAATGGTCAATTATAATGAAGAAGATGGCCTCAATAGCTCATATACTTATCATTTGCGGCAGGATAAAAATGGTTTTATCTGGATAGGCAGCGACAACGGATTATTCAGATTTGACGGAAAAGATTTTAAGCAGTATGGAAAAGACGAAGGATTAAAAAATATCGACATAATATCCTGTGAGCCTTTGCCTAACGGAGAGGTTTTTATACTTCCTTTCCTGAACGATTTTGCTTATCTGAAAAACGGGCGGGTGATCAATTTAAATATAAACGATTATCTGAAAAACCAGTTTTCAGGCTCAATTCCCAAGATAACGCGTGACGGCAACAGACTTTATTTATACAGCACCCAGAATCCGCGGAATATTTTCATCTATGAAAATGGAAAAGTAAAGAAAAAACCAATCCTTTTAAATGATAACAAAAGAGAATTTTCAACGGTACAATATGACTTCCGAACTCAAAATTTATATTTAAATAATAGTGTTACCGGTCAGATTTTAATTCACAACCTGATCACCCGGAAAGAAAAAGAGATCAGAATAGATCCTGGAAGCATAATCTGCGAAAAGGATGATTTCTTTGTATTTCAGCATCAGGGAAAAATTACGGTCTATCAACGGACTGATCCGCTTCGTATAAAGAAAATCCATTCCTATGATACAAAAGAGAACATCTTCTACGGTGTTATTGATAAACATAATAAACTTTGGCTCAATGTTCAGAATGGCGGTGTTCTGTATTTCAACCAGTCACTGCTAGAAAATAAAAAGAATCTGGACCCTCCTGTAAAAATATTAAACCAGCATATGATCAATAATGTTCTGGTAGATAATGATGATAATGTCTGGTTCAATTCCAGGAACAGCGGTGTTTTTTTCATCACTAAAGCTCTTTTTACCAATCACATCAATTTATCGGTGAAAAGCAATTCCGAGTATATCAAAGCGATCGCTAAAGATGATCAGCACATTATTTTAGGGTACAATAATTCTCGTGGGGCCATTATTTATAAGAATGGGAAAATGCAGGATATTACGCTTGATGAAAACAACAAGGATGAAAACAAGTCTATTTATATTAACAATAATATCTCTATTTTCGGACTGGCCGCTAAGATTGTCATTCATGATATGTCCAACAACAAAAGTGTAAAACTGCAATATAGTTTAAAAAGCATTGTTCCTTACACCCGGAATTCAGTTTTTTTCTGCACGTCCGGCAGCTTAATGACTTACCATTTAAAAACCGGAAAAATCACCAGCCTTCTTGATGAACGAGTATATACGGTTCTCCCTTTTGATACAGAAAATTTATGGGTGGGTAATTTCAGTGATCTGTACAAATTCAATATTAAAAGTAAAAAAAAGACTTTGTTCTTAAAGGGATATTATTTTACCGATCTAAAAAAGTTAAGAGAGAATGTCTATCTGGGGGCAACCAACCTGAACGGAATTATCATTTTCAACGATAAGGGTATTTTAAAGAAAATTGAAAAGAAGAATGGTTTAATTAATGACCAGATAAAAAAAATAGAGGTAGAAAACAAAAATACGTTTTGGGCCAGCACCAATTCCGGCATCTCCCGAATTGAATTCACAGACGATCATAATACGGTAATCACCAACCTCACCCAGACAGACGGTCTGCCATCGAATGCGGTCTCCGGCTGTGTCATCAGAAACGACACCATTTTCATTGGTACATCTAAAGGCCTCGGAATTTTTTCTATAAAAAAACTGCTGACCCAGGAAAAATCGATCCACAAAAAGGTTATTATCAATTCTATAACTATTGAGAACAATGAACATTATGATCTACGTGAGAATCTTACCGGCCATTCCAATAATAATGTTATTTTCAACCTCAGCTTTCCCGATTACGCTTCACAGGGGAAAATAAGTTATAAATATAAGGTGGAGGGCCTTGACGATGCCTGGCAGGTAAGCAATTCCTCAACCATTATATTTAATTCCATTCCTCCGGGAAAATATGTATTCCGGGTTTATGGATTGGGCTACAATGGAAAGCTGTCTTATATTTCGTCTGATCTGCCTTTTGAAATTAAACCCAGATTCTGGCAGACCTTGTGGTTCAGGGTGGCTTTGGCGATTATTATCATCATGATAGTCACTTTGATTATTAATTCGTGGCTGCAGAAAAAGCGTAATAAAAAATTAGAAAAGTTCTTTCATGAAAAGAAAATTGCGGAGCTGGAACTACAGGCCATTAAGGCACAGATCAATCCACATTTCATTTATAATTGCCTCAATTCCATCAAGTTTCTGCTGTTCAAGGAAGACTATCAGGAAACAGAAAACTATCTGGATATCTTTTCACAGCTGATCCGAAAAACACTTCATTACTCAGAAAAAACCTTCATGCCAATAGAAGAAGAGGTAGAATATCTTTCTCTGTATATGGATATGGAAAAGCTTCGCCAAAACGAACTTTTTGATTATGAAATCCATATCTCTGAAAAGGTAAATAAGAGATGGGCTATTCCTTCCCTCTTAATTCAGCCTTTTGTGGAGAATGCGATCAAACATGGAATTTCCAGCCTGAGAAATACCAAAGGCTTCGTTAAAATATCTTTTGAACATACAGATTCCACCCTCTCCATTACGATTGAGGATAATGGCACGGGAATCAAAACTAAAGACGAATCTTCCATACATACGGACTCTTTTGGATTAAAATTATCTCAAAAAAGAATCAAAACCTTTCAACAGCTTTTTGAAACCCACATCACTTTGGAAATCAACGATTTGTCTGACAAATCTGAAAAACAAGGAACACAAGTTAAACTATTCATCAGTCCCTATGAAAACCAAAACACAAATCTGCATCATTGACGATGAGAAACATGGAAGAGATTATATTGCCCTGTTATTAAAAAAGGAATTTCCTGAAATTGAGATCAATTTTGAAGCTTCCAGCGTAGAAGAAGCCTATATTTATCTTACGAAAAACACACCGGATATTTTATTTTTAGACATCCGGCTTAATGATGGTACCGCTTTTGATCTGCTGTCCAAATTCAGAGAGATTTCGGCTCAGATGATCTTTATCACAGCCTTTGAAAATTTTGCGATTCAGGCGATTAAAAACGGGGCCACCGATTATCTTTTAAAGCCTATTAAAAAAATTGATTTTGTGATAGCCGTCAATAAAGCTTTGGAAAATATCAAAAAAAATCAACCCGTATCTACCAATCCTCTACAAGATCATAAAATCATTCTTTCTACCCTTCAGGGCTTCAGAGTGATCGGTATTGCTGATATAGTACGTTGCGAAGCAGATTCCAGCTATACTACTTTTTATCTTGCCAATAAGACCAAAATCATGGTATCCAAAACCCTTCACGAGTTTGAGATGACCCTTCCTGATCTTAATTTTTTCAGGATACACCATAAGCACCTTATTAACGTAGATCATCTTCAGGAATATATTAAAGGCAGAGGCGGCCAGGTTGTTATGAGTGACGGATCTGTTCTGGATGTATCTTTCCGCAGGAAAAATGATTTTCTTCATAAAATAGGAAACGCAGATTAATTTGAGTTCGGGATAAGATATTGGTTTTAGATTTCAGATGATAATTTATTAGCTTAATGACTCTATGGATTAAACAGTTTAAGTACACAGCTTAAAGCTAACAGACCAGCAGGAGTAAGTGAAGCGCAGATTGGTCTGTTATTAAGCTCTTATTAAGCTTTTTTAATGAGAAATAGTTTATGTATCGAATTTCCTAGACTGCCTGTAAGATAAAGAATAAGATAGATTATACGGACCGCAAAAGCATCTGTAATACCATACAAAAAAACAACAAATGATACCTGACAGTAGAAATCACAGAATTTCTACTGTTTTTTGTTTCCACATCGTACATTATTCATATTAAAAAAACATCCTATCAATTCATTTTAAATAATTTTCATCGCCATGTATTGCATTATTATCAATCAAATTCTATATTTACATCATTATTCAATGTAATGTGAAAAAATTATTTATCCTTTTCTCATTGACTTTCATTTTGCTGTCTCCATCATTATTCTTTGCGCAAATTCCCGGAATGGTCAACTATAATGAAGAGGATGGCCTGAACAATTCATATACCTACTCGCTCAGTCAGGATACATCCGGACTTCTCTGGATAGGAAGTGATAACGGTTTGTTCCGATTTGACGGAAAGGAATTTAAGCATTTTAATAATAAACAGGGTTTAAAAAATATAGAAGCTTTATCCTGTATTCCTTTATCCAACGGGGAAGTTTTTGTGGCTCCTTTCCTGAATGACTTTGCTTACCTGAAAAACGGGAAGGTCATCAATTCGGATATGAATAACGAACTAAAAAAAATACAGTTCACCCACAATCCTGACTATTATATTGATGGTAGTGCCCTGTATTTATACTCACCCTATAATCCTAACCAGATCTATTTCTACAAAAACGGAAAGGTAAACAGGATTCCAGTGGATCTCAACATAAAACCAAAGGATGAATATTATTCTTTTGGTCTTAATATACCTGACCATGTTTTCTATCTGTTCAATCAGCATGATGGAGGAAAAGTGATGGCTTATGATATCATCACTAAAAAGAAAACAGTTTGCAATATTTCTGCCGATAAAAGCACATTCATCCTTAGAAAGGGGAATATTTTTGTTTTCAGAAATAAAAGAAATATTGATATCTATACACTGCAACAACCATTTTATTTTAAAAAGATTAAAAGCTATAAGGCGCAGCAAAATGTAGACAGACATATTATAGACAATAATTACCGGCTGTGGCTATGTCTGGAAGAAGGCGGAATTCTTTACTTTAAAGAGTCTCTTCTGGAAGATGGCGAACTCTCCCACCCGGTAAAAATGATGGAAAACTACATCATTAGTGATATTCTGATAGATAAGGACAACAATACCTGGTTTTCTACCCGCAACAATGGTCTTTTTTTCATTGCCGACCGGTTCTTTAAAAACCACATGCAGCTTCCTATCAAGAATAATTCGTCATACATCACCGTCATTGCCAGAAATAACCACGGCATCTATCTGGGATACAATGAGGCAAAAAGCGGTATTTACCATAACGGAAAGGTTACTGACCTTGTTTTTGAAAAGAATATTAAAATAGAACATAAAGCTATTTTCGCGGAAGGAAATACCGTTATATTCGGGCTTACCAGAAGGCTTTTCCAGTACAATACAAAAATCAAAGAAAAGCATCTGTTAAACAATTTTGTTCTGAAGAATATTGTCCCCTATACACCGGGATCTATTCTTCTGTGTACATCAGACGGCCTTATTTCCTACAATTATAAGACAAGAAAATACACAGATGTTCTCAGTAAGGAAAGAATTTATACGGCCCTGCCTTACACCAGTGACAGCCTGTTTGCAGGAAGTTTTAAAGACCTGTACAAAGTAAACACCGTCACCAAAAAGAAAACCCTGTTTCTGGAAGGATATTATTTCACAGATCTCAAGAAGCTCAGAAATAATCTGTACGTTGGAGCCACTAATCTGAATGGCATTGTCCTTTTTGACAATACGAGAATCATCAGAAAAATTACAGAAAGTACAGGACTGACTAACGGCCAGATCAAAAAAATAGAAATAGAAAATAAAAATACATTCTGGGCAAGTACCAATTACGGGCTCAGCAGAATAGAGCTTAAAGGCAATGATGTAAAAATTAATAATTTCACACAAACAGATGGTCTTCCATCCAATACGATAGCCGGATGCGTGATATCCGGCGACACCATCTTTGTAGGAACATCCAAGGGTCTGGGAATTCTTTCCATTAAAAATCTGATGACACAAAAGAATTTTATTGACAAGAAAGTGATCATTAATTCTGTGGTGGCGGGAGGAAAAGAAATTTTTGACACCCATCAGCCATTAACTGGGCAAACTCCTGAAAATGATATCATATTCAATGTCAGTTTCCCCGACTTTACTTCGCAGGGAAAGATAAGCTACCGATATACCATTGAAGGGCTCAGTACCGGATGGCAGACCAGCAGCTCGCAGAAAATCGCTTTCTATTCTCTGCCGCCCGGCAATTATATATTTAAAGTGTTCGGAATCGGATATAACGGGAAACGTTCTTATGCTCCTACTGAAGTACAATTCGAGATTCTTCCCAAATTCTGGCAAACCTGGTGGTTCAAGACTATGATTATCTTTCTGGGTGCCGCTGCACTGTTTATTCTTATTACTGTTTATTTTCAGAAAAAAAGAAATAAAAAACTGGAAACGCTGTATTACGAAAAGAAAATCGCAGAGCTGGAATTACAGGCGATTAAGGCACAAATCAACCCTCACTTTATTTACAATTGCCTCAATTCCATTCAGTTTCTTCTGTACAAAAAAGATTACCGAGAAACGGAGAATTATCTGGAAATATTTGCCCAAATGATCAGGAAAACCCTGCATTATTCAGAGAAAACATTTATGCCAATCAAAGAGGAAGCAGAATATCTTGCCCTGTATCTGAATATGGAAAAACTGAGACTGAAAGATTTGTTTGATTATTCAATCACAATATCTGAAAAAGTCAATGAAAATTGGGTTGTCCCTTCCCTGCTGATCCAGCCTTTTGTAGAAAATGCCATAAAACACGGCATTGCGGGATTAACCGATAGAAAAGGGAACATTCAGGTGTCATTTGATCATAACGGAACTTCGCTTTGTGTCGTTATTGAAGACAACGGTATCGGCATTGGTAACGGAAAACAAAAGAAAGCTGATTCTTTCGGGGTTAAATTATCTCAGAAAAGAATTGAAACATTCCGGCAGCTTTTTGAGACTCATATCCTATTGGAGATTTATGATCTTTATGAAAAAGAACAGAGACCAGGAACCCAGATTAAACTATATATAAAGCCTTATGAAAACCAAAATACAAGCATGCATCATTGATGACGAACAGGATGGAAGAGACTATATCGCTCTTCTGCTGGAGAATGAATTCCCTGAGATCCAGACGGCATTTCAGGCATCAAGCGTGGAGGAAGCCTATATTTATCTGTCTAAAAATACACCGGATATTATTTTTCTGGATGTACAGTTGAAAGACGGGACCGCCTTCGATCTTCTTTCCAAATTCAGGGAGGTAGATGCCCAGATTATTTTCATTACAGCATTTGAAAATTTCGCGATCCAGGCCATCAAAAACAGTGCAGCGGATTATTTACTGAAGCCCATCAGGAAAATGGATTTCATTATTGCCGTCAATAAAGTTTTGGAAAGCATTAGAAAGACTAAAAACGCTTCTGGTATTTCTCTGAATGAAAACAAGATCAGTCTTCCGACCCTTCAGGGTTTCAAACTGACCAGCATCACTGATATCATCCGTTGTGAAGCAGATTCCAGCTATACCACATTTTATTTAACGGATAAAACGAAAATCATTGTTTCCAAAACACTGCATGAATTTGAGGAACAGCTTTCGAAATATAATTTTTTCAGGATCCATCACAAGCATCTGATCAATCTTTCTCACCTTAAAGAATATATCAAAGGGAAAGGCGGCCAGGTGGTGATGGCCGATCAGTCTGTTCTGGATGTTTCCGTGCGTAAAAAGAATGATTTCTTACATAAGATCGAAAACCTGGAATAAAAAACTAAGGTTCAGAACGATATTCCAGCTTTGCAATCATTTTTTTCAGCATCACCGGAACAATCAGCCGATGAAAAGGGCGTACCGGCAGGAAATACAATTTTCCCATCCGGTTGTGGTATTTTACGGTGGTTGAAATCGTTAAAGAATCTGCTTCGGTGCTATGTTTTGCTTTATCATAAAGAAGGGAAACTCTGAAATCAAGGTGTTTATCGTTCTCACCTAGAATAATTTCATGATCTGTCTTATCAAATATGGTGAAAATCCCGACCTGCTCTCCTATTTCAAGATGAAGGTCTTCCGGTCTCAAAGATTCATTTCGCTCTTTTCCGGTTTTCAGTCCGAATATTTTAACAATTCTGTTCCTGAAATCAAACATTTTCTTTCCCCACTGAGGTGTGCTGGTGAAAAAGGCCCTGCCAATATCCGCTGTACTAATATTCCGTTCACCATTCAACACATCTCCTCTGAAGCTGTCTGTATAATCAAAAAAAGATTTTTCTCCGGACAATACAGATTTTGCGGGTAGCTCAGTCTTTTTAATTTTCATGGTCATAATTTTAGGAGATTTAGTTTTATTTTTCACAAATGTAAGGGGCTTGCAGCACAAAGGATGTGAGCAATCTCAGCTTTAAGTTAAAATAAGTTCCTGATTATTTATTTAATCCATATTCAAAAATTACACTTATCTGTCAATCAGATACACTTATTAGAAAATTGTTAACACTTACCAATTCACACAATAGGGAATTTTAAAACCCCTTAATTTTATTCAAAACTAAAATACGGAATGATGTACCAAAGCTTCCGGGCCTTCTCATCTTCCCAAAAACGACCAACCATAAAAACTTTACTAATATGAAACTCAAAAACATTGCAATTTTAGGATTGTCAGCCGGGCTTTTCTTTTTATCAGGATGCCGCGACAGCAACGAACAACTCGAAGAATCTACAGGCATTGCGCCAACAGCTTTAAGCAAAACAGATCCGTCTAACCTGCCACCTCCACCACCGGGAGTCAGGGAAGAATTTGCTCAGGACGGCATTAACATTGATAAAATAAGAGTCGAATATTTCTCTGACGGCCAGCAGGTTGATGTCATTGCTGATCTGGAAGATAAATATCCCGTAGCTTCTCTGGTGAAAAACCCAATCGATCAATCCGCCCTTATCACGGTGAGAACTTTTACTTCCGAAGAAAGATATCTCCAGTATGGCGATCAAAACGGACTGAAGTTCCGGGAAACCAAAGCATTCAATGAGACCATTCAGAAATATGCAGAAGTGAACGGTTTAGTTCAAATGGCAGAAGCCGGAGAACAGTTGCCCGACAGCTATTATGCTTTCGAAAAGCAGCAGTATCAGACTTTTTTCGGAGCATTCAGTCCGGGATGGCTTCGGGTATATGATGATATTATTCCCTATGGTTCCAACAAATATGTCATGTCCCCATTTACCCCAACGCTGGGCTTCTGGTTTTTTGACAACTGGAACAATAAAATCGGATGTTATAAAAGACAACACCTTTATATGGTGGAACACCTGTATGATAAAAAGTTTTTCAGAAAACATTTAGTTTCCCTTTCCGGATGGGGAGGCTCTACCGTGATGTTTTGGGGAATCCTTGGCTATGTCAACAACAGAGTGGAATCTATGATCCTGTTTTAACATAAAGCAAAATAAATAGCTGGCTGTTTCGAAAGAAGCGGCCTTTTTTACGTTGAACTCATTTTGACCATTTTCTTTGAAGTTGTTTAAATTGTTATTTTCTCAAGAATGAAAATAGAAAAATCAGGTCATTTACATTGATCTAATTGATATTCAAAATTTTATCTTTTTACAGTTGGAAAAGCGCAAAGGAACGCAAAGCTTGAACAAAAATGACGATATTTTAAGGCGCAAGAAAATCAGAGATTTTCAGCAAGTTCATTGGCATTTATTGAACGGCCTACAATTTTATCGGAGAGAAAATCCTCGCGCCTTAAAGCATTCGACTTAGAAAAAAAACTTGCGTTCCTTTGCGCTTTTCCAACTCAAAAGTTTAAACAATTTGGTTCTTCTGTTTCATGATTGCAAAAAATAAATTAAATTGGGATCAACAAAATTGATCTTCATGATACAACTTCCTTTATCCAAGCTTTCTAATGTAGGAACTACCATTTTCAGCCAGATGACACAACTCGCCAATGAAAATGAGGCCATCAATCTTTCTCAGGGATTCCCGGATTTCATGCCGGATGCTGAACTGCTGGATCATGTAGACCATTTCATTAAAAAGGGTTTCAACCAATATGCTCCACTGGGAGGGATGATGTCTTTAAAGGAAGAAATCGCCAGAAAAATTGAGAACAGTCATCAGGTAATTTATCACCCCGATTCTGAAATAACGGTTACTGCAGGAGGCACACAGGCTATTTTCACCGCTATTGCCACGTTTGTAAAAAAGGATGATGAAGTCATTATTTTTGAGCCCGCTTATGATTGCTATGAACCTACTGTAGAGCTTTTCGGAGGAATCGTAAAACGTTTTGAAATGAAAGCTCCGGATTATGAAATCGACTGGACTATGGTAAAAGGCCTTGTGAGCGATAAAACGAAGATGATCATTCTCAACAATCCGAATAATCCTTCAGGAAAGATTTTAAAGGAAAACGATCTGCAGGAACTGGTTAGCATCGTGAAAGACACTCCTATCCTTATTCTGAGCGACGAAGTATATGAAAATATTGTATTTGATGGAAAACAGCATTTGAGTATCTGTCACTATCCTGAACTTAAAGAAAGAAGCCTTCTTGTTGCATCTTTTGGAAAGCTGTTCCATGTTACAGGCTGGAAAACGGGATATTGTGCAGCTCCTAAAAACCTTACCGACGAGTTCAGAAAGGTACATCAGTTCAATGTTTTCTGTGTGAATACACCGATCCAGCTGGCTTTGGCAGAATACATGAAAAATGATGATCATTACAATAACCTAAATATATTCTTTCAGGAAAAAAGAGATTTTCTGAGACAGGGACTTGCGGGTACTTCTTTCGGGCTTCTGGACTGTGAGGGAACCTATTTTCAGGCGCTCACCTATGATAAAATTTCCGAGAAAAATGATTTTGATTTCGCTTCCGAACTGACGATCAATCATAAAGTGGCCAGTGTTCCTTTTTCATCGTTTTATAAAAATAAAAGAAATGATCATGTCATCAGATTGTGTTTCGCGAAAAAACAGGAAACCTTAGAAAGAGCAATAGAAAACCTTTCCAGACTTTAAAATTTTATATCAGCGGGGAAAGCAGTCTCGCCAGATGCTCAAAGAACACTTTGGATTTTGGCCTTTTTCTCCAGGATTCTAAGGAGATTTCTTCGCAATCGTTCATATCTTCATGAAACAAATCCTGAAGTTTCTTGTTGATCTTTTGATCAAAAACCAATGCATTCACCTCGAAATTCAGTTCCTGGCTTCGCACATCCATATTCGCGGTACCTACTGAAGAAAATTGATCATCTATGAGCATTGTTTTCGCATGAATAAAGCCTTTTTTGTAAAAGAAAACCCTCACGTTATTCTCTAAAAGTTCTTCATAATAAGAATATGCCGCTGCATTTACGATGACAGAATCACCGGATTTGGGAACCATCAATCTTACGTCAACCCCGGAAAGAGCGGCCTGTTTAATAGCATTCAGCACCGTTTCAACCGGAATAAAGTAAGGCGTAACGATATAGATCCTTTTTTTCGCTGAAAGTACTGCGGAAGTTGTACTCAGCATGATGGAAGGTTTGGTATCCGGTCCGCTGGCTGCAGTCTGGATCAGTGAAGTTCCATCACCTTCGTGTTTTGTAAAATAGAGCTGGGAAATCTCGGGAATTTTTTCCGTTGCAAAAATCCAGTTGCTGAAAAACAAGAACTGAAAATAAAAGGCAGCCTCTCCTTTCATATACAGATGAACATCCCTCCAGTACTGTTTGGGATTAGGGTTAATATATTTATCTGAAACATTAATTCCGCCTGTAAAAACTTCTGCTCCGTCTACAATAATGATCTTTCGGTGATCTCTGTAATTGACCCGGTTCGCGAGAAGTCTGAATGTGATTTTATTAACGGGAGACACCTGTACTCCGCCTTCCTTAAGCCTTTTTAATAGTTTTTTTCCTATTTTTCCACTGCCCATATCATCATACAGAAAACGGATGATCACACCTTCTTTTGCTTTTCTGATCAGCAAATCCGCAAGCCTGTTTCCGATATCATCATTATCATAAATATAATACTCCAGGTGAATGTGATGAACTGCTCTTTCAAGCACCTCAAAAACTTTTTTAAATTTCCCTTCACCGTTGATCAGTACTTCTGCATGATTTCCCTGTGACAAAGGAGAATGCCCGGCATTATACAGAAAATTAACGGTCGTGAGAAACTGGTCTATGTCTTCCCTATGATTTTCCAGCGTTTTATGGTGTGTTTCCCTGATATAAGTACTTATAGCCTGATAAACCTGCTCGTTCCGCTCTATTTTAAAAGTATAAAACTTATTTTTCCGGTAATTCACCCCAAAGACAAAGTAGATGATAATTCCCACCACCGGAAGGAAGATGATCAGCATGAGATAAGCCAGGGTTTTGCTTGTATTCTTCGTATCCATGATAATTTTCCCGGCCAGGAAGATAATCCCGACAAGATAAAGAACTTCGAGCCCTACGAGAATATAGGGAAACTGGTTGAAAAATTCTTTAATCATAGACTTGAAGTTTATTATTGATATTAAAGGTAGGTAAATTTGTTAAAAAACCTCTTTATCCGTTCTATCGGTAATAAAAAATAAGACCAGTCCCTTATCTGAACTGGTCTTATTAATAATATAAGATTGCTTCGTTACTTCGCGCCTCGCAATGACGGGAAGCAAGCGAATTGACCTATTTTCGTCTATAAAAACATTCCTCCTGAAGCCTCAATTCTCTGCCCGGTAATCCAGCCGGCATCTTCAGTACAAAGAAAAGCAACTACCCCGCCGATATCATCCGGAAGTCCGGCTCTGCCTAAAGCGGTAATATTGGAAATCATTGAATTTACATTCTGATCGTCTCTGGTTCTTCCACCTCCGAAATCGGTTTCAATAGCTCCCGGTGCAATCACATTCGCTTTGATTTTACGAGGGCCTAATTCTTTGGCCATGTATTTGGTCAGCATCTCAACACCCGCTTTCATAGAACCGTAAACAGATGATCCCGGAAGGGCGAATCTTGCCAATCCTGATGAAATATTTACAATTCCGCCACCATCATTGATGAAAGGAAGCATTTTCTGTGTCAGAAAGAAAACCCCTTTAAAGTGTACATTGACGATATCATCAAGCTGTTCTTCCGTAGTTTCTGTGATCGGAGCATATAAAGCCGTTCCCGCATTGTTGATCAGGAAATCGATGTTTGAGTTTCCCGTTTCTGTTTCCAGATGATCGGTGATGTTTTTGACAAATGCATCAAAGCTTTTCACATCTCTCGTGTCCAGCTGATAAGCGATGGCTTTTTGACCCAAAGCTTTGATTTCGTTTACAACAGCATCCGCCTCTTCTTTACTGTTTTTATACGTAATAATAACGTCTAGTCCTTTCTGAGCAATTTTTAGGGCTGCATTTTTACCCAATCCGCGGCTTCCTCCAGTGATTAGTGCAATTTTTGTTTTTGTATTCATCTTTTATATGATTTGTTTTACTATTTAATGGTACAAAGTTGGGCAATTTTGCGAAGGATGCGGTTGCCCGAATCAATCTGAAATTTGCAAAATTCAAATCATGAGCGAAATTCCATTGGTGTGAAGGATGTTTTTCTTTTAAAAAAGTTGGAAAAGTGAGCTATTTCTTCAAAACCCAATGCATAGGAAATCTCTGAGACATTCCATTTGGTCTGTCTTAAAAGGATTTTAGCTTCCTGAACCATGCGATCTGCGATAAATTCAGTGGTGGTTTTCCCGGTGCTTTCTTTTAATTTTTTGTTTAAATAATTCACGTGTACAGCCAGACGGTTTGCATAATCTTTGGCTGTTTTCAATTGCAGTCTCTGTTCCGAAGATTCGATAGGAAACTGTCTTTCCAACAGCTCTATGAACAATGAAACCACTCTTAATGAAGCATCATTGGAAGCCGATAATTTCGCAGCAGGCTGCAACTTCTGCCCATAATGAATGAGTTCCAGGACATAGTTTCTGATCAGGTCATATTTGAATACATAATCTGAATCTATTTCATTTTTTATCTTCCCGAAAAGCACTTCTATTTCGTCTGCCAGTTCATCTTCAATTTCAAATAAAGGAATGTTTCCGGGCTGAAATATAGGTAGCTCTTCCAATGAAAACCGGGATTGTGCCTTAATGAAAAAATCTTCTGTAAATACACAGAAACTCCCTGACTGATCAGGATCTTCAGGAACCCAGTGATACGGAACCTTTGGAGTGGCGAACAGCAATGCATTCTTCTTAATCGCAACAATCTTATCTGCATACTCTGCCCTGTTCCTGCCTCTGATCAAACTGATTTTATAGTACTTACGCCGGTTATACGGCATTTCTGAAGTCATTTTTACCTTTTCTATGGTCTGCCTGATATCAAAAACATTAAAGTGTCCGATATCTTTACCAAGCCCTTTTGGAAAAATACTTTCAAGGTCTTTTCCCAGCTTGGCGGTCATTTCTTTATAAAAATCTTCAAGGGTTGCATGAGCGATCTTTTCCATAGCGAACGATTTGTAAAATTCAAATATACAAAGTTGCTGTTATATGAAAATCAAATACAACTGAAATTTTAAAATGTCATTCAATGAGTATTTTTTATACCTTGGTTCAACCAAACAACAACCTATAATTATTATGAAAAATCAAAATTTAGAAAACGGGAAAAAATTAAATAAGAAGGAATTGAGAAGCATTACCGGTGGATTGATGATCTGTCGTGATCCAAAAACCAATCAGTGCCGGATTTTTTCACAAGGCTGTGCCGATCCGCAATGCAGGCCCAACCCATTGGATTAACCGATGAAACAGAGTACCATTCCAAAAGGAGTGGTATTTTTTTATGAATATCACAGATCAATCAGCCGTACACCCATATTAAAACAACATATTTATTATTTGTTTAAATATTTATCATAATCAGGTGATATAATATCAATTTTTTTCTTTATTTTAGTTAAAGCTAACACACTAAAAATCAAAACAATGAAAAATCAAGATTTACCTAAAGGGAAAAAACTGAACAAAAAGCAATTAAGAAGCATCACAGGTGGGCTCATGGACTGTATTGATCCCATGACCGGAGGATGCAGAAAAATATCAATAGGATGTGCACAATTACAATGCAGACCTTTCATAGATCCTTTATAAAAAATTAAATGAGCCGCTCATAATGGGAGCGGCTTTTTTTATGTTTCTCCATCATCCCCTATAATTTGGAATATTTTTTCTTCACTACGTGATATATGTTGATATTTTTCATATCTTAGTTTTTCAACTAACGTATTAAAAATCAAAACAATGAAAAACTCATTTTTACAAAGAGGGAAAAAATTAAGTAAAAAAGAACTCAAAACTATTGCCGGAGGTAAGCTGGACTGTATGGAACCTGTTTTATGTACAGACCCACCTTGCGAGGTATTCTCCTCTGACGATCCAAGAGCATGCACAAAAATTTCTGTAGGTTGTGCACAGAAAATATGCAGACCGCAATAACTTTCACTACTACCGTAAATCACTGATAAAATAACGACAAGAACCATGAAAAAAAACATTCTACAAGAAGCGAAAAAGCTAAGCAAAAAAGAACTTAAAACTATTGCCGGAGGCATGATGAATTGTATGGAACCTATTCTTTGTACAGAATTTCCATGCGAACCAATTCCTCCAGGGGATCCAAGAGCGTGTACAAAAATTTCTGTCGGCTGTGCACAAAAAATATGCAGGCCGCAACCGGAGCCGGTATTTGTACCGTAAGCTTTAGTATACAGACTATTAAAAAAAAACTAACTAATCAAATCAAAGACCATGAAAAAAATAATTTTACAAAGCGCGAAAAAGCTAAGCAAAAAAGAACTTAAAACTATTGCCGGAGGTAAGCTGGATTGTATGAGGTCAAATCCTTGTATGGAGCCTTGTGAGCAGATCCCTCCCGGTACCTGTACCCGAATTTCTGTCAACTGTGCACAAAAAGAATGCAGACCACAGATTATCGATATATCCATTCAATAGCCTTTACTGTAAAAACAATTATTGAATATAATAAACCAAAAATCAAATCATCATGAAAAATCAGAACTTAAGCAACGGTAAAAAATTAAACAAAAGAGAATTAAGAACAATTGTTGGCGGAAAAGAAATGTGCATTGATCCTTTTACAGGAGAATGCAGAAAATACGGAAGAGGATGCGCTGAACAGCAGTGCCAACTGATCATTATAGATCCTATCGAGCGTTTATTCTAATATCAAGAAATATTTTTAAAGAACCACTCTCCTGCAGGGTGGTTTTTTTATGCAAAAAACGCTTCCCATATTGCGTGGAAGCGTTTTTCATTTATAACTAACTTTAATATATTCTTATACGTTGAATCTAAAGTGCATGATGTCTCCATCCTGAACGATATATTCTTTACCTTCTACAGAAAGTTTTCCGGCTTCTTTAATTTTCACTTCAGAACCGTACGTTAAATAATCATTGTACTTGATTACTTCTGCACGGATGAACCCTTTTTCGAAGTCTGTGTGGATCACTCCGGCAGCCTGTGGAGCTGTCCATCCCTGACCAATTGTCCATGCTCTTACTTCTTTTACACCCGCTGTAAAATACGTCTGAAGCTTCAGTAAGTCGTAAGCTTTTCTGATCAAACGGTTTACTCCAGGCTCTTCAAGACCTAATTCTTCAAGGAAAATCTCTCTTTCCTCAAATGTTTCAAGCTCATTGATATCTGCCTCGATCTGTGCTGCCAAAACAACAACTTCTGCCCCTTCATTCTTAGCCATCGTTTCGATTTTCTCTATCCATTCGTTTCCGTTTTTGATAGAATTTTCGTCTACGTTGCATACATACAATACCGGCTTTTTCGTTAAAAGCTGGATATCATCAATGATGGGCTGCGTTAAGTCATTAACAGGAAATTCTCTTGCATTCTTTCCATCTTCAATGAACTTCTCTAAGTTTTGAAGGGTTTCGTATACAAGGATATCGTCTTTCTTTCCGGACTTGATGAATTTTTTAGCTTTTTCAACTGCTTTTCCTACCGTTTCAAGGTCTTTCAGCTGTAACTCGATGTCGATGATTTCTTTATCTCTCATCGGATCTACAGAACCTTCAACGTGGATGATATTACCATTGTCAAAACATCTTAAAACGTGGATAATAGCTTCACACTCGCGGATGTTCGCAAGAAACTGGTTTCCCAATCCTTCTCCTTTGCTCGCCCCTTTTACAAGACCTGCAATGTCAACGATTTCAACTACCGCAGGCAGTACTCTCTCCGGATTAACTAATTTTTCAAGCTCGAATAATCTCTGATCCGGTACCGATACCGTTCCTAAGTTCGGTTCTATGGTACAGAAAGGATAGTTCGCAGACTGTGCTTTAGCATTGCTTAAGCAGTTAAAAAGAGTTGATTTACCTACATTCGGAAGGCCTACAATTCCACATTTCATATTGTAAAATTCAAAGTTTAATGTTCAATGATACGATTTAAGTTCAAGGTTTAGGGTCTTGTATGCAAAGGCTTTCCTTTATCAACTCCGGACCATTGAACTTTCAGCCTGCAAAGGTAGTGAATTTATGGGGAGATTCATAATAAAAAAATCTGTCAGTAATTCTGACAGATTTTTAATAATTTTAGTTCACCGATTGGTTTTTATGGATTCTCACCGGTAGCTTCCTGAGCCAGAGGAACGTCATTCGGTGCATTCTGCAATGCTTTATCTAAAGTAAATAATGATTCATCTGTAGCTCTGTCTCCCCCTGCAATTTTTAATTTATCAATCAGGTTGGCAGCCAGTGTTTCTTCTTCGATCTGTTCCTGAACGAACCACTGCATGAAATTCCAGGTTGCCCAGTCTTTTTCTTCCAATGCCATATCTACAATTTTATAAATCGCAGTCGTATTGTCTACTTCATGTTTAAAGACGCCATCGAAACAGGCCGTTAAAGAGTCCGGATCGGCTGGAGGAGCCGGAATGGTATCTACTTTCGGTTTTCCGCCTCTGTTCAGTACATATTCCATGAATTTGATGGAATGGTTTCTTTCTTCCTGCGAGTGTCTGTAAAGGAAATTGGCGATTCCCTGATAACCTTTGTCATCTGCCCATATTCCATAAGATAGAAAAACGTGTGACGCGTGAATCTCTTTGTTCATCTGATCACTCAATGCTTTTTCAATAGTCGCGGAAAGTCTGTTGGTATTCATAATGGTATATTTTTGTGATTATGGAAATAATAATGCAAAAATGGTTCCGCCCGTGTCTCTTTTTTCTTCCAATAAATTTGATATCGTTTATAAATCATTGATTTAAAGATAATTAAATGTTTAATTTATAGTTATTCTAAAATAAATTGATGTCATTTCTCGAATGGGTTTTGTGTTTTTTTGGTGAACGCAAGGACGCAAATTATTTTCTGATTCGACTGTTTTAAGGCGCAAGGATTTTATCTTCGATAAAATTTCATGCCGTTAAGTAAGGTGTTATTTAAAGAAAAAACGGTTCAAAAAGATCATTTTCTGGTGAATGCTAGGGTGCAAATTATTTTCTGATTCGGATGCTTTAAGATGCAGAGATAGTATCTCCATAAAATTTTATACTTCTGATTGGATGTTTTATTTAAAAGAAAAACCAGTCCTTTTCTGAACTGGTTGTATTGTGGTTTTATTAAACGTAAAAGGTTTTTATTCGATTTTTTTCAGGCTGCTGAATCCAACTGATAATTGTGAGTTATGACAAGACTAATACTAACTTCCAGCCTCCTTCTTCCCTCTTCCAGCCCTTTACTTTATCTTCTTAGCCATATAATCACTTTCATTTCCAAGTCTGTCGACTGCTTTTATAGCTACTGCATTGAGTTTCTTGCCGTCTTTAAATTTCGGAATGTCTTTTGAAAGCGTGTCTAAAGTAAGGATTTCTGTTTCCCAAACTCCGTTATACTGGGTGAAAAGTACCCATTGAAATACATCACCTATATTTTTAGTGCTCCAGCTTGTTCTGGCTGAACTTCCGCTGTCTGTCACAAAAATAGTAGGGGTCTGCAATGGAATGGCTTTGATCCAGGATGTTTTCGGAATCAGAGCTTTTTCTTTATATGGGCCATTTTTCAGGATAGGAAGCATATTGGCATTTTTCGTAAGTCCGGCAATACTCCAGTGGATTTCTCCGGCATCGTTCTTTAAGATCTGTCTGGAAACTTCAATCTGATTTTTAATTTCCGTAGGTCGATCTGATACTTTGATCTCAACGGTATTCAGTCCCGGCCACAGGTGACGGTTCATTGTATTTTCAGATTTCCACCAGTTCAGTAAAGCTTCAAAACCCTGCCCTTTTGAATCAATCGGCCAGTACAGCTGTGGTGAAAAATAATCTACCCAGCCTTTATTCAGCCATAATTTAGCATCAGCATACAATTCGTCGTACTGGGATGAACCTACGATTCCTTCAGGATATCCGGGTTTCCAGATCCCAAACGGACTGATTCCAAATCGTACATAATTTTTCTCTGCATGAATTTCTTTATAAATTCTTTCCACGAATTTATTCACGTTGTCTCTTCTCCAGTCTGCTCTGGACAATGTTCCGCCGTTTCTCAGATACTCATTCCAGCTTGCATTATCCGGAAAATCTGCCCCTCTGTTGTATGTGGCGTAAGGATAGAAATAGTCATCAAAGTGAACAGCATCGATATCATATCTTTTCACAATATCTTTTACGACATTGGAAACGTGGCCCTGCGTTTTTGGATTAGCGGGATCAAACCAGTACATTCCGTTCTTTAATTTAATCACGATGTCGGACAGCTTGCTTGCCATAGAAAGACTATTAACAGCTCCTCCGTTTGAATGATGGGCACGATAAGGATTTAACCAGACATGCAGCTCCAAACCTCTTTTATGCGCTTCTTCAATCCAAAACTGAAGGGGATCATAATTAGGATAAGGAGCGGTTCCGGTTTGTCCGGTCAGAAAGTAAGACCAGGGTTCAATATTACTCGTATACAAAGCATCTGCAGAAGGTCTGATCTGGAAAATGGCTGCATTGAAATTATTGTCTTTCAGCATATCGAGCATGCTTATCGCTTCTGCTTTCTGCTGATCCACCGTTAAGTCATTTCTTGAAGGCCAGTTGATATTGGCTACGCTCGCAATCCATGCGCCACGGAATTCTCTTTTAACTTCGGGAAGAACAGTTCTGAAGTTTTCATCTGCCGGAGGAACTGGTGTTCCGGGTTTTACTACGGCAACCGGTTCTTTAGGTTTTGATATATTGGTATTGGGCTTTGCTGTATTTTTTGTCGGGGTTGCTTTTACGGTATTGTTCTGGACGGAGCAACTGGCATATGATGCAAAAACTCCGGCTAAAACAGTAAGCTTTATGATATTCATTCTCATCGTCTGCAAACTACTTTAAAATTTATTTTTTCTAAGAGATTATTATGCCAAAATAAACATTTTAAGACATAGTATAATAAAAAAGCCCCGAAAAATTCGAGGCTTTTCTTATATGTAAGAATTTCTTATGCTTTCGCAGATCTGTCCATTCTTTTTCTTTCTTCTTCAGAAAGTACTTTCTTTCTCATTCTGATGAAGTTTGGAGTCACCTCAATCGCTTCATCACCTTGGATATATTCCATACATTCTTCAAGAGAGAATAAGATTTTCGGTGCAACACCTGTATCTTTATCTTTACCTGAAGCTCTCATGTTGTTCAATTGTTTTGCTTCAACGATGTTTACTACCAAGTCACCTGGCTTGTTTTGTTCACCGATGATCATACCTGCATAGATTTCCTCACCCGGATCTACATAGAACTTACCTCTATCCTGTAGTTTAGCGATAGAATATTCTGTAGCAGGACCTTGAGTTTTGCTGATCAATACTCCATTACTTCTTCCAGGAATCGCACCTTTGAAAGGCTTGTATTCTGTGAAACGGTGAGCCATAATAGCTTCACCAGCGGTAGCTGTCAACATTTGAGAACGCAATCCGATCAAACCTCTTGAAGGAATTTCGAATTCCATATGCTGCATTTCTCCTTTAGTTTCCATAATGTGAAGGTCACCTTTTCTCTGAGTAGCCAAGTCGATTACTCTTGAAGCAAATTCTTCAGGAACGTCTACTACTAAAGATTCATAAGGCTCACATTTTTCTCCGTCGATTTCTCTAAGGATAACCTGTGGCTGACCAATTGTCATTTCATACCCTTCTCTTCTCATTGTTTCGATCAAAACTGACAAGTGAAGAATACCTCTACCGAAAACAAGGAATGTGTTGGCATCATCAGTTTGTTCAACTCTTAATGCTAAGTTTTTCTCTAATTCTTTTGTTAATCTTTCTTTCAGGTGGTTAGAAGTAACATATTTACCGTCTTTACCGAAGAAAGGTGAATTGTTGATAGAGAACGTCATGTTCAATGTAGGCTCATCAATTGCAGTTCTTGGCAATGGTTCAGGATTTTCAAGATCTACGAATGAATCACCGATTTGGAATGCATCAAAACCTACAACAGCACAGATATCACCTGCTTTTACTTCTGTAACTTTTTTCTTACCTAAACCTTCAAAAACATAAAGTTCTTTTACTTTTCCTTTCAATACTTTACCGTCTGCCTGAGCTAAACCGATCCACTGAGATTCTTTGATCTCACCTCTGATTACTTTTCCGATTGCGATTCTTCCTAAGAAAGAAGAAAAGTCAAGGGAAACGATTTGCATCTGTAAGTTTCCTTCCTCTACTTTAGGTTCAGGAACATATTGTAGGATACCATCTAATAATGGGAAAATATCTTCTGTCTGCTCTAATGAAGTGTTGAACCAACCTTGCTTGGAAGAACCATAGAATGTTGGGAAATCAAGCTGCTCTTCAGTAGCCTCAAGGTTGAAGAATAAATCAAATACCTGGTCATGAACTTCTTCAGGACGACAGTTTGGTTTATCTACTTTATTGATTACCACTAATGGTCTAAGTCCTAATTCCAATGCTTTCTGAAGTACGAATCTTGTCTGAGGCATTGGCCCTTCAAAGGCATCCACCAACAAAATAACTCCATCCGCCATTTTTAAAACTCTCTCTACTTCCCCACCGAAATCGGCGTGACCGGGAGTATCGATTACGTTAATCTTAACGTCTTTATAAGTAACAGAAATATTTTTAGATAGAATGGTAATACCTCTTTCTCTTTCAAGATCGTTATTATCCATTATTAATTCTCCACTTTCCTGATTTTCTCTGAAAATGTTTGTAGCATGAATAATCTTGTCAACCAAAGTCGTCTTCCCGTGGTCAACGTGTGCGATAATCGCAATATTTCTAATGTTTTGCATGAATGATTTTTACGGGTGCAAAAATAGTGATTTCTAATGAATAATAAGCAAGAATATAAATTAATTAACAAATTCATAATGAGCACGTTCACCAGTTTACCCTGTTAAAGCTTTAAAATTGAAGATTTTAGAATTCCATTTAAATTGAAGATTAAGAATCTACCATTAGGTTTAAACGATTAATCTCACGAATATTTTTCTAAAAAATAAATACATATGGCCTGAATTAAAATAATTCCGCCCAATTTCAGCAAAAAAGATTTTTTAGAAATTTTATGCCTGAAAATGAGCATTCCTAAAATTGCTCCAACGGTTCCACCAAGAAATGTGAATCCTAAAAGTGTACTTTCAGAAATTCTCCTTTTATGTTTAATGGAAAGTCTTTTGTCCCAGCCAAAAATGATAAAGGTAATCACGCTTGTGATAAGCAGAATGTAGATCATGGGTGCAAAAGTAGTGAATTGAGCGGTGGCTTCGAGTGCCTTAGCCACGATAAAATAAATCCCATAAAAAAAGCTGCTTTTATAAAAAAGCAGCTCTCCCTATTTGTATTGTATCTAACAATTATTTTTTAGCTTTCACATCAACAGAGATCTCGATGTCTTTGCTGATCATCCATTCTGCAGGATCTGCTTCTGAAGTACCGAATTTAAGTCCCCAATCTGCTCTGTTTACAGTGAATTTAGCATTCACAGCCGCTGAAGTTTCTGTTACATCTACTTTAGCAGGGAAAGTTACATTAACTGTTTTTCCTGATAAAGTAAGGTTTCCGCTTACTGTTTTGTTAGCTCCTGCAACAGCATCTTTAGGTGCATCCTTCAAATCTGTTACACTGGTAATTTTGAAATCTGAAGTTGGGTTCTTTGCCGTATCAAAGAAATCAGGATTTTTTAAGTGAGCTTCAAGATCTGCAGGTTTTTTATCTTTCTCCGTTACTGAAGCCGGATCCACTTTAATAGAATTCATATCGATCACAAAATTTCCGGCAGCCAGCTGACCTCCTTCAATGCTAAGATCTCCAGACTTTACGTTAAGTGTTCCCCAACGAGGTGCCATACCTCCTTTGTGGAAAGCTTTCCAGTTTACTACAGAAGTAGCAACATCTACCGGTAAAACTTCACCTTTGCTCTCAGCTACTTTCTGTTCTGTAGCCGTAGCTGCAGTATCTGCTGACTTGTCTTTATTACATGATGCTGCAAGCAATCCAATTCCTACTAATGCGATTACACTAAGTTTTTTCATATTGTTTGTTTGTTTAGAAAATTGTTTTAAAACTTTAAATTTAAGAATTTCAAAAATAGAAAACCATATTAATGATCACCTTAACATACATCAAGAAATAAAAAATTACAGTTTTTGTATAGAAAATACTTTATTTTAGATTTATTAACTTTGTGATGAGTTACAGCGATTTATCTTCCTTACTGAATTCAAGGCTGGGTTGTGAATTGCTTTCAAAATTTATTAACTTCGTGATTAGTCACAGCATATGGGAATTACTTTAAGAATGGAAACCTGTTGTGAATTGCTTTCAAAATTTATTAACTTCGTGATTAGTCACAGCTTGATCTGTACAAAGAATACTTTGTAATGTGTTGTGAATTGCTTTCAAAATTTATTAACTTCGTGATTAGTCACAGCTTAAATAACTTAATTTTTCTATATGCTTTCGTTGTGAATTGCTTTCAAAATTTATTAACTTCGTGATTAGTCACAGCCAATATCCTTTACTATATCCTGCCACGATAGTTGTGAATTGCTTTCAAAATTTATTAACTTCGTGATTAGTCACAGCCGACAATCAAAGTCGTATAAGGCGAAGCGTGTTGTGAATTGCTTTCAAAATTTATTAACTTCGTGATTAGTCACAGCTGAATATAGTCTTTTCGGAACGCCAAATCAGTTGTGAATTGCTTTCAAAATTTATTAACTTCGTGATTAGTCACAGCCTCAAAATTTAACCCATTGAAATTCAATGGGTTTTTTATTTAATTAGAATTTTAAAATTAGAATAATTCAAGTTGCTGAAAGGTTGGAGGCGGTTCTTCTTTATTTCTGGCAAAGAATATTTCGATATCCCCAAACTGCTTATCGGTAATACACATAATGGCCACTTTACCTGCTTTTGGGAGCATAAATTTAACCCTTTTGATATGCACTTCCGCATTTTCCCGGCTCGGGCAATGGCGGACGTACATTGAAAACTGGAAAAGAGTAAATCCGTCATCAATCAAACCTTTACGGAAGCGATTAGCATCTCTCATATTAGCTTTCGTCTCAGTAGGGAGATCATATAATACTAAAACCCACATAATTCTGTATGCGTTAAACCTTTCGGAATTCATATCAGTTCGGGATAAGAGATCAGTCGCTTTTCTCCCGTATAGCATTTGTATAATGAAGTCGCTGTAGTTTTTACTGCGACCAACAGAGGACGTATTTTCGCATCAATTCTCACATCCTTGGTTGCAATCTGTAAAATATGAGCTTTATATTCCTTAGTCAGCTCTTCTGTTTGGGAGTTTTTCTTGAGCCAATCCATCACCAATAGATCAACAAAAGGACGGTAGGGTTCCATCAGATCATCTGCCAAACAGTAAGGATTGTATTTATTTTTATGAAAAATCCCCAAGACAGGAAGCAATCCGGTTTCTACAATAGACCTTGCGACAATACTTCTTAAAACTGAATACCCAAAATTAAAGAACTGATTGGGAGAATCTCCAAAACGTCCTCTCAAAAAGTCAATACTAATCAGGTATTTCCAGTAATGCTGCGCAGCTATGCCTTCCATATTAGTAATATCGCCACTTTTTACATTTCTCTGATATTCTATCATAGGCTCAAAATAGTTTCCTAACCGTATCAGAAGATTTTTCTGGTTTTCAATTTTACATTCTATGGTCTGTTTCCAAAGTTGCTTTTTCAAAGGCTCACTCGCTTCAATCTGATCTTTTACTCTATCCGAATGCTCCGTATGTCCATACAGGGGAAGCATTATTCCATGTGGCAAATGTTGTGCATCACAACTGATAACCACTACATTATTCCCCATCATTTTTTGAATCAGCTGATGTGAAAGGGTGATCTGAAAATGATCCAGCATGAGCAAGCCCAGATCTTCAACGGGAACACTACCTTTCTCTGCTTTAGTTTCCGGACAAAGTATTTTCATCTGCTCATCTTTCAGTTTAAGGTAAGCGGGATTTCCGATGTAGATAGAGCGGGTGATCATGATTACGATTGAGTTATATTTCCTATACGGTCAATTTTTAACTTTACACAGCAATCTTTAATCATTTTGCCATCAATAGCCCTTTCCATCTTGTTTAAAGTAGAAAATTCAGCTTTATTTACAATAGAAACAGCAATATTCTGTTTCACAAAGAAAATTTGGCTGCCAGAAAAGCTTACAACTTTATAAACATTATTTATATGTTCTTGAGAAGCAGACTGAAAATCCAGGTTATCTATAGATTCAGCTTCTGTAGCAACATATACCAAGTCATTGGGAGACAAATAAAAATCATTTTTACTTTTTAATGTAACTGGCGCCAATCCCTGTTTCTCTCTCTCAATCACTTCATTTAAAGGAATCGTTTCATATGTTCTTTTGCCTTTATCATCTTCATATATGGCAAAAAAGAGATTAGTTCCTTTTGCCGTTTCCACATATTTATCTTTTTTATTCCCGTTTTGCCCTAATGGAAATTTACTGCCTAATTCAAAAATCCTCACTTTAGTAATAGGCTGATGCTGTTTTCCATCATTAAATTTTTCGATATTCTTATTCATATCTTCAATTCCTTCAGGTGAAAAAGCTTCCTCAGAACTTCCTTTATATTCAAGATAATTTTTTAGAATTTTCTGAATTCCAGTATCTGTAATGGAATTGATGGTTTTCATATCGAAAGAAGTATCAATACTTTTCCTCGTAGCAGTTAGTATTTTTCCTTTAGGAACTTTGATTCCCGGTAAATCTACTTTTCCGGAAACCGTGTCTTTATGCAATGGTTTTCTTATTGCCCAATTCAAACCTTGCTGCTCCACCAAACCTTTTACTTTAACATTATCTTTTTCAATCCATTTTTCATAATGATTTGTAGCTTTATTAATTACTCTAAGATTCTGTTTAAAGCTTACAATAATTCTATCAAGACTATCTCTCGCTTCGACAATAAAATTATCCCACGGTTTTAAAAATTCTACCGGAACATCCTTTATAATTCTTTCTCCTGTTTGTGAATGCTGATAGGCTTTCTTTTCAAACTTCATCAGCTTTCTTTTCAAATCATACCGTTTCATTTCTGATTTTGCAGACTGATTATTAAGCAGATTAACATGATCTTTCGTTGCACAGGCAATTACCAAAGCATCTAATGCATGATGACGATGATCTATTCTCTTTTTTGAAAACCCCTTTGAAAATTCGACGGGCACTGTTGGCAAAAACTTCTGGTATTTTTCATTCCAGACTGTAAAGTCATTAGATTTTGTAAGCTCGTTCATTCGTTCAAAACGAGGAAGAACTAAATCATTCCAAACATCATTTAATCCCCAGTCCTGTTTAAGTTGTGATGTGATTTTTCCATTACCGGGAATAATATCTTTAGAATTTACGCCATCATCATTTTCTCTTTTCCTTACAACATTAGAAAGGATACCTGAAATATATTTACTGATATACCGGGTATCATTAAGTTGACGTTCAATCATCTCTTCCGGAATTTCTTCCAGCAGAAGTTTTGATCTCTTAGACCAGTTATTGGCATAATTTTTCTTCACAAAATCCTCATATTCATCCACTTCAAAGACTTTAGTTTTATCAGAAATTTTATAGCCATGAAACTGTTTAATGAATCCAAGACCAATGTAATTATCTTTTAGCCTGTTAACTGAAGATTCACAAATCACTTTATTGCTGAAACTGTCGTCAAAATATCGGCTTTGAGGAATAATATGTTCAATTTCATATTCAGTTGTAAAAAGTTTATTAAGGGGAATAATATCTCCTGTATAAGGTGAACGGTATTTTTGTTCCAGCCAAAGTTTATACTTTTTCAGATCGGACGGAGAAGGTTGCGCTGTTTTACTGATTTTAAGAATATCATCATCCACAGAGATCTCAGAATTCAGAGCTCCATCTTCATATATTTTCAGAATTTCCTGCTGCATGGGAGAATAGGGCCTTACATTCTGTACTTCACTATCATTCATCATTTCTGCCAGTAAAGCCTTAATACGAAGATTAGTATTTTCGTTTTCTGATATTTTTTGGGTCATTTTACTTCGCTCCTTTGCCGGAAGCTTCATTTCTCTACCAAGTTCAATATGAATTTCATCGAAAAAATCTGCCGCTCCATTACCATATTTTATCCAGATATCTTTCACCACCCGGATGGTTTCCGTTATCACCTGTTCTACAATTGGGTTACGAAGAGAATGTTGTTTGAATTCTTTCAAATACTCTTCCATATCATTCACAGAATTCCATTTTCCTGCGACTGAAGCTTCAGAATGTCTTCCATATACAACATATTGGGCTAACCATAAAGGTAATCCTTGAAAATCACTTTCTTTCTGAAGAGAAAGAGTTTTTTCCCTTATATTATCTTTAATATCTTCATCATATTCTCCGGTAATTATTTTTTGAATCCTGATTTTTGTTTTTTCATCAACAGCTTCCCAATTCCAATACTTCCCGGTTCTCATCAATGGTAACAGTTTCTTAATGGCTTTCTCAGAAAAGGAGCCATACTCACTATCAAATGGAGGAAATTTTCTGAAAGCTTCAAAGAACGAATCGTCATCGAGATCATTTTTCCTGGCAAAGGATTTCAAGGCTTTTTCATATTCTGTTTTATCATTCACAGAATAGATTATATGCCAGATTTGTTGCTCCATTTCTCTTGTAAAGATATTATCTGTGCTATCCCATACTTTTTTAAGTCTTTCCAAAATCATTGTTCCGGTCTCATTGCTGGGATATTTTTTATCTTCAACATAATTCCAGCGATGCGTTTTTTCACTTACTTTAAAATGTTTTAGACATGCTTTCTGGTCAACTTCTTTTCTCGTATTTAGAAATACAAAAAAATCTTCGTAATCTTCAGTTGTTTTTAAATACTCCGAAGTCATATTCACATCATCATCTCTTCTGTAAATTTTCAGGTTAGATATCCACTGCCAGATGCGGAATTCCTGATAATATGGGTTTGATTTAGGGATAACCTTCAGTAATTGAGTTCCTTCTGTTCCGCTTTTATCTTTGTATCTTCTACATTCCAAAGTACAGTTAGAAACAGAAGACTTCTGACTTCTTAAAGGTCTCTGATAAAAAATGATATCCTCTACGAAAAGATGTTTAAAATTCTTTTTAGCCAGACTTAACTGGTGGGCGTCATTATTTCTGTATAATTCTCTTACACAATCGCTGTACAAATCTTCATTTTGCAGTTCAGGATGAAAGTCTTTTTGTTTTTCAAGAATCTGGCTCAGCTCTTCTTTGTAAAACTTTCGTTCAATTGTTCGGACAAGTTTTCCCTTTATTTTTTGTTTAGGATTTTGAAGAATGGTATCATAAATATAAGATCCTACTGTTTTATGAGCTACTTCAATTTCCTGTTCTGTTTTCGTCTTGATGGCAATCCAATCCTTTTCAGAATCAACAGCTTTAAAAGTCCGCTTTACTTCACCATTTTTTAATAAGGATTCGGTGATGATAAATTCTTTTGAACGCCCAAGCCAATCTTCCGGCTTTGTTATTTGCTTTTCATATTTCCATCCATTGGTAAAATATACATCAAAAAGGACATTTCCTTTCACTTTTTCCCCGGAATCAATCACTTTCTCAACGTCTAACGTCAAAAATGTTTTATCTTTTTCTTCGTCAAAATCTTCTCCTCTAAGCTGGTAGTAGCCTCTTTTCTGATTAAAATTTAAAATAATCCAGGCCAGCTCTTCTTTCTCTATTCTCTGAGAGACTGCTTTTTTTCTTAAATAATAAATCGTCCAGTCATAAGGAACTTTTTTGTTTCCTGATAAAAGCTCAGGTTGAGATATTTTAAAATCTGAAAGCATTTCTTCAAATGAATTCTTGAAAATAAAACCTTCATTGTTATAGGGTAGTTTAGGCTCTGTTTCTTGTTTAAACTTTCCTACTCTTTTATCGAAATCTATTCGAGCAGCATAATAATCCGGCAGAAAACCTAAAATATTCAAAACCCGGTGCAGTCTTTCTCTTCTTAGTAAAAACCGTTCCCGCAGCCTTCTTACTCCTCTATAACCAGTTCTGTCAGCTGTTTGTGAAACTGAATTACCTTTTCCAAAATCCCCTAAAACATCCTGTGACATAGGTAATACACGGGTTCCCATTCCTAGAATACTTCCCTGCTTCTCTTCAGCGTTTTGTTTAATTAAAGCCCAACCAATTGAGTTGGTTCCTAAATCTAGCCCAAGTATATTTTTCATGTTGATTATCAATTAATTACATAAAATAATTTAAAATATTTTATAACTCTGTACAATATAAATAATTTGTTCCTATATTTGTATAAGCTTATTGATTAAGTAACTCACCTGACGAGTTGAGTTTGTTAAGGTCCAAACTTAACTTATTACTATCCAAGTAGAAATAGCTTAATCAATAATTTTAAAAATTCATTTATTAACTCTGTACAAATTTAAAAATATTTTTTATACATTTGTAACTTATTGAGCAAGTATTTTGAACTGACGAGTCAAATTTGTTAAGGTCCAAACTTAACCTATATATTGCCAACAATATATAACTATCAATGTAAGCTAGCCATGTATAAGATTTCTAATTTAGGCTGTACAGAGTTAGTTGTGAATTACTTTCGGAGACTATCCAGCATTGGATAGTCTCTTTTATTTAATTATTTCTGCCTTGAAATAACATAAAGTTAGAAATAAAAAAAATATTCGAATTACGGATTTCCATAATTGGATTATTTTTTTTTCTTCTATATTTGTCTAATAAATTTAGAAAGTAATTCACAATAAGGATTATTCCGTTGTGAAAACATTTAAGGCGGGGCAACTCGCCTTTTTTTCATTCTAAAGCCTTATTTTAGCCTTCCGAAACTAAGATAATGACGACCGTAACATTTATACAACAACAGCTCCATATACCAGAAAAGAGCATCAACAATACCCTACAATTACTCGCAGAAGACTGCACCATTCCATTCATTTCCCGTTACAGAAAGGATAAGACCGGAAATCTGGATGAAGTTCAGATCGAACAGATCTCAAAAATCAGCAAACAGTTTGAAGAAATTGTGAAGCGGAAGGAAAGTATTTTGAAATCCATTGAAGAACAGAATGCATTGACTCCTGAACTGAAACAGAGAATTGAAGAAAGCTTTGATCTGCTTGAGCTGGAAGATTTATATCTGCCCTTCAAAAAACGAAGAAAAACAAAAGCGGATACAGCCAAAGAAAAAGGACTGGAGCCTTTAGCCAAGATCATTATGAGTCAGAAAAGCAGTGATCTGCAGTTTTTGGCTTCGAAATATCTTAACAATGAAGTTCCTTCCGAGGAAGAAGCACTTCAGGGCGCAAGAGATATCATGGCGGAATGGATCAATGAAAATATGTATGTCCGTAAAAATCTTCGCCGCCTGTTTCAGCGTAAAGCATTGATCACTTCGAAAGCGGTCAAAGCCAAAAAGGATGAAGAAGACGCACAAAAATTCTCTCAATATTTCGAATGGGAAGAAAGTCTCAACAGAACCCCTTCTCACAGACTTCTGGCCATGCTCAGAGCTGAATCTGAAGGTTTCGTAAAGGTGAATATCGGCATTGATAAGGATGAAGCGGTTGATTTTATAGAAAAAGCCATCATTAAATCCAATAATGAAAGTTCAGACCAGATCGCTCTGGCTATTAAAGACAGTTACAAACGTCTTCTGGAACCTGCTATTTCCAACGAAGCGCTACAGGAAGCCAAAGAAAAAGCGGATAAAAAAGCCATTGAAATATTCTCTGAAAACCTGAGCCAGCTGCTTCTTGCACCACCTTTGGGCGAAAAAAGAATTCTGGCGATTGATCCCGGATACAAAAGCGGATGTAAAGTGGTCTGCATTGATGAAAAAGGTGACTTATTGCATAATGAAACCCTCTACCCTCATGCGCCTCAGAACGAAAGTGGAATGGCGATGAAAAAGATCCGTTCCATGGTGAACGCCTACAATATTGAAGCGATCTCTATAGGAAACGGAACCGCTAGCCGGGAAACTGAGTTTTTTATCAAGAAAATTGCTTTTGATAAGCCGTTGCAGGTTTTTGTAGTCTCTGAAGCTGGAGCATCGGTGTATTCTGCAAGTAAAATTGCGAGGGATGAGTTTCCATCTTATGATGTCACGGTTCGTGGTGCGGTGTCTATCGGAAGGAGATTGGCCGATCCGTTGGCTGAGCTGGTAAAAATTGATGCTAAATCGATCGGTGTGGGCCAGTATCAGCATGATGTGGACCAGACTCAATTGAAAAACGAACTTGATTCAACAGTGATGAAATGTGTGAATTCTGTTGGAATCAATTTAAATACGGCCAGTAAATCTTTATTAAGCTACGTTTCGGGAATCGGTGAGAAAATGGCCGAGAATATCGTTAATTACCGGATGGAAAACGGCGCTTTTGAAGACAGAAAACAACTTAAAAAAGTTCCTAGACTTGGAGAAAAGGCTTATCAACAGGCTGCAGCTTTTGTAAGAATTACGAATGCGAAAAACCCGCTTGATAATTCGGCTGTGCATCCGGAAGCTTATGGAATCGTAGAAAAAATGGCAAAAGATTTAGGTATTAAAACCAATGAACTGATTGCCAGCAAAGAAAAGACAGCTTTGGTAAAACCTGAGAATTATGTTACGGAAGACATAGGAATTTTAGGGATCAAAGATATTTTAAAAGAGCTGGAAAAACCTGGATTAGATCCAAGAAAAGCAGCCAAAGTATTTGAATTTGACCCTAATGTAAAAAGCATCAGAGATTTAAAACCAGGAATGATTCTTCCCGGAATTGTCAATAATATTACGGCTTTCGGATGTTTTGTAGACATGGGAATCAAGGAAAGTGGGCTGGTTCATATTTCTCAGCTGAAAGAAGGCTTTGTATCTGATGTGAACGAAGTGGTAAAACTTCACCAGCACGTCCGCGTAAAAGTAACAGAAGTAGATGAAGCCAGAAAAAGAGTTCAGTTAAGCATGATTTTATAATGATGCTGAAATCTGTTCAACACTATTAATCAAACACAATAACACTGCATTTTGAGCTATACAAATTTAATTTTCGATTTAGACGGAACGATTTGGGACCCCAGAGCTACGATCATCAAAATATGGAATGAGGTTTTAAATAAATATCAATTGATTCAAAAGGACCTTAAACCTGAGGATATGAATCAGTATATGGGATTATTGGCTGATAACATTTTAAAAGCGATCATTCCCGGTGTTTCAGATCAAAAGGTTTATGAAGTATTATCTGAAATCGTAAGCATTGAAAATAAGGTGTTGCGCGTTGAAGGCGGCATTCTTTATGAAGGAGTTGCAGAAACCTTAAAGAATTTAGCAAAAAACCACAGCCTTTTTATTGTCAGCAACTGCCAGGACGGATATATCGAATCGTTTTTAGAACATTATCAATTCAACGATCTGTTTGCAGATATTGAATCCCACGGCCGGACTAAAAAACCAAAATCAGAGAATATTCAACTGCTTATGGAAAGAAATAACTTAAGCATTGAAAACTCAGTTTATATTGGTGATACGCAGACCGATTATGATTCTGCTACCTCTAATAATCTGCCGTTTATTTTCTGTGAATATGGCTTTGGAAAGCTGAATACGGATGATTATAAGCCTTCTGTCTCCCAATTTTCGGATCTATTGATGCATATTTAAATACAGATAAAAAAATTACAAAGCCGGGACAATTTGAATATTGTCCCGGCTTATTTTATTTAAAAATGATTGTTAATTTTAAATCTTCATCTTATTGGACTGAAATTAAAGCTTCGGAATTTTTTTCCACGCGCCATTGTCATAAACAGCTGTATAAGGCGTATATCCAATAGTTCCATACAATGAGGCACCATCGTCACCGGGATATCCCGAATTGGCGAAAGTTGTGATCATACCATTCTGAGCTCCCGTCACTGCATTATACTGGTATGGAGAAACCGTGTTCAGATTAGAAAGATGAGTACCGGCCAGTTCATGTCCTGTAGGATAGGTAATCTGTATCATTCCTTTTCCTTTTTTAAGTAAGGAAGGCGTAATCGAGATATAGGACGATCCGGCTATAACATCATTTTTATAATTATCTCCCGAGATATCAATGGTGTAGCCTTCAAAATTTGTGGCTTCAAATTTATAAACTGAAGTATACCATCCATCGGTATACTCAAATTGATTATTTTTTGAATATACATGAGCCGACGTTACTGTAGACGGAATACGTACAAATGAACTTGAATGACCGATTTTCAAATACGTATGACAATTAGCCGCCATCACTCTGCAATTATTATCCAGAACTTTAATACAGGAAGCCTGATCGTCTGCTTTTTCTCCTTCAAAATAAATTCCCATGCATGAAATTCTGGATGAAGAAAGAATAATTCCGGCATCGGAAAAACTTTCTACACTTCCGCCAAACAAATTTAAATTAGTGCCATCCAGTAAGAGAATCCCAATATTCGTTAAAGCTGTACTTCCTCCATATCCTGCTCTTATTGAAAGTGAAGAAGCAGTCGCATTATAACAGTTTTCCAACACCAGACATGTAGAACAGTATCCAATGTAGGAATTAACAAATCTATTGTAATACCCTTTTCTGACTTTAACTCCTACTTCAAAATTCTGTACTACGGCAGAGTCTAATGTGATAGATGCCAAACCATTTCCGTCTAATTTTACCCCTGTTTTTCCAGGGAGCTCATTCCCGAAAATAACCAGATTCTTAATACATAAACTCACAGCAGCTTTGATACATGAATCTACGGTCTGATCAGTAAAATCATTGAAAATAATTCTTGATCCTTCATTCTTTCCATCATCATTTCCATTGATATAATTCTGGCCTAAAAGCATTATGGCACATTTAGTAATGGTGATCTGCTCCGAACACCTGTACTTTCCTCTTATTAGAATCGTATCATTGATGTTTGCTGCATTAATTGCCGCCTGAAGCTCGACATGTGTTTTTCCGGGACCAAACCATTCCGGATTAATAACTCCGTTGTGTACTCTTGCGTATTTAAATCCGTTTTTTTCCAGATACATAACGCCGTCCACGGTGGGAGATCCTGTTGTGACTTTTTCAAAGTTGACTAATTCTTTTGTTCGGCTGTCAATTAGTGTGACAATTCCTGTAGGTGTAATACCTGAAGTTGGAAAATCATTTGTTTCCAATAAACCTAGTGTGTTGCTCATAATTGTAAGGATTAATTTTGGTTAATAATAGTCTCCTGCAGGAATTCTATTGAAGCAAAAGTAAGAGCTGAAAGCGACAGAAGTTGACGTGTTTTATTAAACTATTATCGTTATTTTGAATGATCAGGAAAAAAAACAGAAACCTACATCTTTAAGGGAAATAAAATTCACGAAATAAGAAACCATTTCTATCCAAAAAAACAAAGGCTGCACAGTAATCTGTACAGCCTTTAAATATTTCCAGAATAAAGTCTGAAATCTGATGTCTGAAATCTGACATCTTATGTCTCTATTTATACTCCTTAGAATCTCTCCTTGGCTCCTTAGCTTCCGGCCATTTTACCGTTTCGCCTTTATCGTCCTGAGGCATTACTCTTCTTTCTCTGCTGGTAAATTCAGGGTCTTCTGATGCCATATAAGCCAATGCAGCTGTTAAAACCACATTGTTTTTCACCTCATCGAAAACGATCTTGTCATACGTATCTTTTGTTGTGTGCCATGTGTATCCGAAATATCCCCAGTTCAGAGAGCTTAGAGAAAATCCTGGTACTCCTGCTGCCACGAATGATGCATGATCAGAACCTCCACCGCCGGGCATTCCCGGGAAATCTGTTTTAATGTGATCTCTCACGGTTTTAGGAACTCCGCCCAGCCATTTTCCGATATAGCTGTAAGAATCTGCGAATCCCTGACCGCTGATATTGATCACACGTCCTGTTCCGTTATCCTGGTTGAATACCGCCTGTGTTCCTTTCATGATCTGTGGATTATCTGCCACAAAACCTCTGGAACCGTTCAATCCCTGCTCTTCACTTCCCCAAAGTCCGATAACGATGGTTCTTTTATTGTTCGGGTAATATTTTTTCAGGATTCTCATGGTTTCAAGCATCGTAAGTGTACCTGTTCCGTTGTCTGTCGCTCCCTGTGCTCCGTCCCACGAATCAAGGTGGGCAGAAAGGATCACATATTCCTCAGGCTTTTCTTTTCCTTTGATCATCCCGATGGTGTTGAAATTTTTCGCATCAGGAAGGATTTTAGACTGAGCTTCTATCTTAATCTTAGGTTTTGGTCCTTTTTCAGCCATTCTGTAAAGCATTCCATAATCTTCCACATCAATGTCGATCATTGGAATCTTTGAAGTTTTAGCTCCGAAAATCCTGTTTGCTCCCATAATTCCGGTCCAGTTGGAAATAGCAATTCCTTCTGCTCCTGCTTTTTCCAAAGCTTCCGGAAGCGTATTGTTATCATACCCAATATTTTTCACATAGTCACGGAAGTCTTTTCCGGCCTGTTCTTTTTCTGCTTTCAGTTTTTCGTAAAGTTCCGGAGTGGCAAATTCTTTAATCTGCTCATCAGAACGTCCGATTTTCTGGTATTGTGCCATAAGCACGATTTTTCCTTTTACGGAAGGTAGCCACGCATCAAATTCAGCTTTGGAAGAAACCTTTGGAAGTACTACAACCTCAGCTTCAACGGCTTTTTTCGTTGCCGGACTCCAGGCAAGCTGTGTTGCCGCTAATGATTTCACACGTGGATAGGTCATATCTACATGCGTAATCCCACGCTGCCATCCTTTCCATGTTCCGAACTGCTGAAGGTTGGATTCTATTCCCCATGAACGGAGTTTAGCCGCAGACCATTCATTGGCAGCAAGCATTTCAGGAGTTCCTACAAGTCGTGGACCGATACCGTCCAAAAGCTCATAAGCCATGTTTTCCAGCTGAGAACCGGTATTAATTTCATCTACAAAGCTTTTTACGATAGGATCAAGTTTTTCTTTCGGATCTACCTTCACCTGAGCCCATGAAAACTGGGCAGCCAGCACAACTGCCGGTACAGCAAAAAATTTATTTATCTTCATAACATATATTGAATGCTTAAAGATAAAGGAATTTACGGGAATGACGAAGGGAATTTGATGGGATGATGTGGTGATTGGGATAAGAAAAGACCATCTTCAACAGGACGGTCTGTATATTTGATCTAAAACGCATTATTAAAGTATGAAACGGATCGGATCTAAAGGTTAGGGGAGAAAATAATACGTTTAATAACCCCATGATAACCTGATGAATAAGGGCATAAAAAAACCGGCTCAGTGAGCCGGTTTGGGAACGAATTATTTTTTAGCTTCTTCTACAGAAACTTTTCTGAATTCTTTGAACAATTTGCTAAGTTCTAAAGCTGATTTACGAGCTCTTGTACCTGCAGCTTTGTTTCCTTTTTCTGCTTGTTGGTTAGCCTCACCTGCAAACGCTTCGAATTCAGCGTTGATTTTTTCAATTAGTTCTTTCATTATTTTTAAAATTTAGGGTGCAAATATAGGTTTTATGGTCATTCCAGCCTAGCTTCGACTAAAAAATTTTGGTCGAAAATGTCACTTTTTTCTTCTTTTCCTCTACTGAAGTCTCATTTTTTACGTTTATGCTAAAAAATCAGGGCTTTTATTAGGTCTGCTGACCCTGTAAAAGGATTATCCGGGTATTATCTCCCCCTTTCCATTTGTACATTTATTCTTATTCCAAAATTCTATGACTGTCATATATCCTTCATTGCAGCTGAATGTTGTTTAGACTCGTAAAATAAAATCTTTTTAAGCAACCAAACCTTATAAAACCGTCTGCTTCCTGAAATTGACACTTCCCAGATAATAAAACAGCAGACTGAACAGCAATAGCGGTCCCAGCATCGCTAACCAGTTGATTTTGCTTCGTTCATTGTAATATTCCAATTGAAATTGTTTCCAGTTGATACTTCCCGTAGGTTCATTTGCAAAGATTTTAGGATAAAACAAAAGTCTTTTCCCTTCGTGGAAATGTTCGGCGGCCTGTGTAAACCTCAGCTGATCAGCCAATCCTGAGCCTGTAAGATCACTCAGCTGAAACTGCATATGAATTCCGGGAACAAAATACGAAAGGGTACGGCTCATTTTCTCTCTTTTCCAAAGTTTTGCCTTTAACTGATCAGACTGACTTTTAGACTCATCATCTCCCATCTGCTGCATCGCATAATACCAAAGCCAGTTGAAGCTTTCCTTCGGATAACCATAGGATTTGAACTGCGGATAATGTTTGTAAAACTTGTCTATGGTCGGTTTCTGATCGGTATCCCATTTTTCGTGATACGCTTCCCTTTGCTCAATGGCCGTATCCAATGCTTCCGGTAAAGGATATTGGCTTAAAATAAAATGATTGAGAATGGCAGGAAGAATAATTGTAAGCACGATCCAGAAGCACAGAAGCCCTGCAGCCCCTGCTCTGGAGCTTTTATTCCAGGAAACAACCCAGAAACTTAACGCAAACCAAACGATAATATAAAACAGTGAGACCAGAACAAAACCAGCCAATGCCCCATTAATCCTCAAATCCAGAATGGGGATCGCGAGGATAATCAGAAACAGTAAAACTCCGGTAATTGCAGCAAAACGCACCATGAATTTTTTAAATAAAATCCTGAAAGGTGTTTGAGATTGTACGGACAGCAGAATCCAGGTGCTTTCCTCTTTTTCTTCAGACAGAAGATTATAACAATAGGAAATAATGACCAGCGGAAACAGGAAAATAATCACAAAGCCCAGATCCAGACTGCCCAGTAGCAGGCTTACAGGATTCTGAAGATCCGTATCATACTTCTGCCCTTCCAGGTTTCTTATCGTTAAGCTCTGTATGGAAGGATTGACATCTCTCTGCCCTATTGACAGCCCATTCAGATTGTCTGTAGTATTGACCAATCCAAATTTCAGATAATATAATAGAAGTCCAAGGTCTTTTTCTATATATCCTGTGTACCTTTCAATATGTTCTTTCTGATAGATAGCCGTATGCTCAATATTGGCTTTCTGCTTCTCTATAAACTGCCTTCCCACAAAAATACTGACCAGTCCTGACAACAGCAGGAACAGCATTCCCAGATAAGCAGACTGGGAACGGATGAAGTTCTTAAATAATAAAAGATACATGATTAATTTATTTTTATTGTTTTAGACATAAAATGAAGGATAAAAAGAAGGCCCAATGCCCATACCAGCAGGGAAAGTACAGAAGCTATCTCATTCTGAAACAAAGCCCTCTGACCTATAAACCTGTACTGAAAATCAGGAAGTTCTTTCCAGTGATCTTTGCTGATGGTGTACGGTTTATCATTTTCCTGCTGCTTTTTATTGCTGATGTTTTCCATCTGCAGTTTGTTCATCAGTTGCGCAAGTTGGTATCTGTACGCTTCCACCTGCTCCTGATAATAGATATAGGAATTAAAATCTGAACCCGTAAGTGCTGTAGACAAATCTTTAACTGCCTGAAAAGGATTCACAAAAGCCAGGGAACGGTTAATGCTGTTCTGATTTTCATAAATATCAAGCTGCTTCTGCCATTGCCTGTTATAAATTCCTGAGCTGATCTTTTCTCCTTCCGCCATGATATAGCCACTGTAGTTAAAAGGCAGTTCTTCCACCGTTTTCACGTGATGAGCCTGCAGAAGGGAATCTTTTATGCCTTTGTAGTAACTGTCATTCGGATTGTGGCTGTCTCCGGTTTTCACCAGTTCGTTTTCCACTTTGGTATCAAAATCTATCTTGGAGGGCGCCGGATGCAGATAAGCTCCGAAAGCCTGTGCCGTTCTTGGAATAATGACGATAAACAGCAGCCATAAACCGATCAGTTTAACCAAAGAAGATCTTGAAGTTTTGCTTACTGCAGAAACCATTACGCAAACGCTGCATACGATAAAAAAGTAGATCAGATAAGCTCCCGCGATCCAGAACAGACGAAGAAATTCATCAACCGTTCCTTTAAAACCTGTCAGAGAAAACCACATGACCGCAGACAGAAGCATTACCGGAACAAAAACCAGTCCTACCAGACAAAGCAATCCCAATATTTTTCCGGCCAGCAGTTCTTTCCACCGTACGCCCTGACTGATCAGTACTTTCAGCGTATTATTTTCCCGTTCGGCCGAAATACAGCTGAATCCCAGGAAAAATATAAACAGGGGAATCAGGGTTTGCAGGATCATAGCCGTACTTACTTCTCCGAAACGCAGCATTCCCGATGAAAATCCGGCTTCGGAAAAATTAACGGTATTCTGCTTATGGGCCTCCAGAAATACTGAATTTCCCATATACCGTTCCAAACCATAATCAAAAAAGCTTAAAGGATATCTTGCCCTGAAGATCAGATAGCCGTAATGCGCCATTCTGTGGGGATGTTTATCCGGTTTGTTTTCCCATTGATGACGAACATCCACCTGATGTTTTACCCTGGTGTCTTCCTGCACTTTGTAGTCCTGCCATCCCGTGTAGGCGGCAAATACAAACAGGAGACTCAGGATCATCAGAAGAACAATGACCGCCTTATTCTGTAATGACTGTTTCCAAAGCTGTATGGAAATCAGACGGATTATATGTATTCTCATAATCTTAAGATTTAAAATTTATAAACTGCTGTGAGCACTGCGTTTCTTGGAGCTCCAGGAAACAGACGGAGATAATTCTGCGCGCCCAGCCAGTACGTTGTGTTGAAAAGGTTATTGATATTGAGTGAAATGCTCACAGGCCCTTGTTTAGGGCTGTAATAAACTGCGGCGTCAAAGATTGTATATCCGGGAACCAGGAAGGAGCGGTTGTACATCGGAACTTTATTTCCACTGTACTGAACGCCTAATCCTACGGCAATGTCCTTCAGAAAAGAGGTTTCACCAAAGCTGTATTTCTGCCAGATATTCGCACTGTGGAACGGAGTATTTTGCTTTCTCGCACCGATTAATGCAGGATTAATATCGTCAATAATTCTCGCATCATTGTACCCGTAAGAAGCAAATACCTGCCATGCCTGCGATATATTCCCGATAACGTCCATCTCAAAACCTCGGCTGCGTTCCTGTCCTCTGGTTACGAGACGGTCCGGCTCTGCAGGGTCATTAGCATTCAAAAGGATATTCTGCTGACGGATTTCGTAGAAAGCAACATCAACATGAATTTTTTTATTAAAGAAATCTGCCTTCATCCCAACCTCTTTGGACTGGCTTTTCAAAGGTTCAAAAGCTCTGCCTTCCGGAATAACCACCGGAGCCAGTGAAGCTGTATTCGACTGTGGCTGGAATCCTTCGATATAAGAAGCATAGACATTGATCTTTTCATTCACATTATAGGTTAGACCGATTCTCGGAATCAGTTTGCTGTCTTTGACCACGATTTCATTATTCTCTTTATAACGGGTAATATCCTGAAACCACTCCTGTCTGAGGCTTAGAAACAGATTGAAGCGGTTCCATTTCATCTGATCCTGAATATAAATTCCATGAGAACGTATCAAAGCAGGCGGCAGTGCAGCCTTTGAAAATACATACTCCTCCGGATTTTTGATACTGTAAACAGGATTGGCCAGATTGAAATGCTCCACATTCGGTTTAGGCATCGTAATCCCGTTAACGGTCACCATCTGGTAGTCAGCTGCGTTCTGCGGATTATAGGAAGAAGCTGTTTTCCCATTGGTCAGAAGATATCCTCTTGCCGTGTTTTGTGCTCCGCCTTTGTATTTATGGGTGCTGATCAAATCATAGCCTGCCAGAATTTTATGCTCAATAGGTCCAGATTTCATGTTAAATACAAGGTAAGCATTAAAATTATCCGTATTCCAGAACTGGTTTCTCTGAACCATCTGCATGCCCGCCAGCGTTGGAATAGGCTTGTTATTCGCATCTACAGCAAAAGCATTCGTTGTTCTGTGTTCCTGAAGGTCCTCTTTCCAGGTTTGCTTCATATACGATGCATTGATGCTGATCTTATCGGTAATCCGGTGGGTAAAATTGGACATGATGATCAACTCCTTTGATTTAAAATAATCATTAATGGCACCAAGATTAAAGCTTATGGGAGTACTCCGAAGATCCGTCATTCCGTCTACCGCTCCGAAAATAGGCTGTCCTCTGTCTATTTTCCCATTCAGGTCGCTGTAGATCATTTCTACGTTGATCGCCGTCCTGTCATTCGGGATATAGGAAATGGAAGGAGACACCAGAAGACTTTTCTGAGACTGAATATCCCTGAAACTCTGCGCTTGTGCATAGCCTGCATTCAACCTGTACAAGAGTGTTTTCTCCTTGTTCAGTGGTCCTGTAAAATCTAGAGAACTTCTTATGGCGCTAAAACTTCCTGCGCTCATGGTCACTTCCCGGCTTGGGGTTTTCAAAGGTTTTTTAGTCACCAAAACAATACTTCCTCCCGGATCCACACTGGAAAGAACGGCACTTGCAGGGCCTTTTATAACTTCTATCTTTTCAAGGTTGGTCGTAATCGGCTGCATAAAATAATACTGCCGGGTCCGCATTCCATTGATGATCGTACCTTCTTCATTCTGCGCAATTCCGCGTATGCTGAACTGATTATAATAACTCACAGGCGTTACACTGCTAGCCATTTTTACAGCATCACCCAATTGAAAAGCCTGCCGGTCTTTGATCAGCTCCTTACTCACCGTAGAAATGGAAAAGGGAATGTCTTTGTTCTGAACCCCAATTTTAGTAGCCGAGAAAGAATAATCACTTTGGTATTTTTTAGCAGCTCTTCCTAAAATTTCCACTTCCTGAATCGTTCCGACCTTATACAGATGAATGACCAGTTTTTTAGTTAAAAATGTGCTGTCTGCTTCAATCTGTTCAGTATAGGCATCATAGGATTCAGCATTGACACTGATTTCATAAGTTCCTTTTCTGACATCCGGTATGCTGAAATTTCCGTCACCGGATGTCGTTTCATATCTGTTTTCGTTGTTTTTAATAATGATTCTGGCATTTTTAAGCCTCTGACGATGTTCGCCAATCACTTCTCCGGACAATGTTTCCTGCGCACAGACCTTCACACTGGCGGCGGCCAGTGCTGCTGTGATATACAAATATTTCATTCCCGGTTCTTAAATGGTTTCCAGATAAATCTTCTGCAACTCGTCTGCTGTAACAGATTTGGCATCAAGGGTGTGAACCAGTCTTCCTTCTTTCATAATACCAATCCGCGTTCCCACGTTCACTGCATTGAAAATATCGTGGGTAGCCATAATGATGGTTTTCCCTTTGGCAGCAAGTTCTTTACAGATTCTGGTGAATTCTGCGGTGGCTTTCGGGTCAAGTCCTGAAGTGGGTTCGTCCATTAAGATGAGGTCTGCACTTTTCGCAACAGCAATAGCAATAGCTACTTTCTGACGCATCCCTTTGGAATAGGCAGCCAGTTTTTTGTGATGGGCCTCTTTCTGAAGGCTTGTGTTTTCCAGCAACATTCCCAGTTCTTCTTTGGAATACCTGAAACCGGCCATCTGACTGAAAAAATCTAAGTTTTCAATTCCTGTAAGATTGGGATACAGCTGCACCACTTCCGGAATATAGGCCGTGAACTTTTTGGTCGTTTCTCCATTAACTTCCACCGGAACTCCTTTAATGAGAGCCTGTCCGGAACTTGCTTTTAAGAAGCCTAAGAATATATTGATCGTTGTGGTTTTACCGGCTCCGTTTTGTCCGAGCAGACAGAAAATTTCTCCTTTTTGTACGGATATATTGAGTCCGCTTAGCGCAGTGACATTATTGTACTGCTTACTAAGCTCAATCGCTTGTAATATTGACATGAAAATGTATTATGTAATTAAATAATTAAAAAAGTTCAGCCCGCAGAAGCAGGCATGGGATATTTAAAAATTATAATACAGCCGGTGGGCCTCTGTCTGAAAGAGAAAAAAGAGTGTAAGAAAATAGAAATTCGGGAGAAGAGAAGATCTTTCCCGTGATTTTTGATACAGAAAAAACAGCCGTGTAAATCTTTCCGATTCCACCTTCACCCAACAATTTATGGTGACAGATGGGGCACTTGGTATCACATGATGAAAAGGCCTTTTTGAAAATTTTTCCATTCTCCCCTTTTGTCTGCTGAAAAGAATTTCCGGCATTCTGACTGTGAAGAAAATGATGGTGGAGATATTCCGCCGGAGAAACAGCAAAGGCATACACAGCAATAAAAATTGCCGTCAGAAAGTTTTTAAAATGCCTTGTGACTCTCAATGGATAGATTTGCTGATTGAACTTGAATGTTGCGAAATTAAAAAATATTTACTTAACATAGGGTTTTACCGGAATCAATTTCAAAATTTTTACAGCAATAAAACTGATTAATCTCTTTCTCGCCCCAAAAAATGGCACTTGATGTAAGAAATAATATATTTGGATTGTCCTATTCTTAGAAACACTTTTAATCATCCTGAAATATGATCAGACCGCTACTTTTTATATTACTTTTCATCTCATCCTATATCTTTTCACAGAATAAGATCAGCTATAAAGTGTATTATGATGAAAATCTTGAGCAGAATGGCTTAAAAATCAAAGTAGATTATACTCAGAAAAAATCTTCGGAAACGACAGAGTTCTACTACCGTAATGAAAACTGGGGTGAAAAAGACCTGTTTAAAAGTGTAATTATTTTGAAAGAAGACAATCCCGGTATCAGTTTCGAAACAAAGCCGGACAATGATGAAATAAAAGTCCGGCACAAAAACAGCAGAAAAGTTTCTTTTGTGTATCATATCAAACAGGATTTCAAAGATCCGAACCACCGCATTTTCAATCGCCCCAAAGTGAAGGATCATTTTTTCCACGTTATGGGCAAAAATTTATTCATTGTTCCCAAAACATTCACCGAAATGCCGGATGACCATGAATTCGAATTCTCGATTGAATGGATCGGTTTTCCGGCAGATTTCAAAATACACAATACTTTTGCAAGCCAGATTAAAAAACAAAAGATCAAAACAGTGCTTTGGGAAGGCTTTTATCATTCCCTTTTTGTAGGCGGAGATTACCGGATCTATGATTTTAAAATTCACGATAAACCCGTCTATTTTGCGGTAAGAGATGAGTGGAATAACGGATTCTCCGATGACTTCCTTTTTTCCAACCTTAAAAAAGCGGTACAGTCGCAGCGGGATTTCTGGAAAGATCACGATCAGGATTATTTTACCGTGATCATGAGCTCGACCGTTTCTCAAAAAGACAGCTTATTTAAAGGCTACAGTACCAACGGATCAGCTATAAAAAATGCTTTTATGATCCAGGGAACCAACAATCCGTTTAACAATAAAAATTCTTATCTCTACCTTCTTCACCACGAGCTGATGCATGACTGGATTGGAAACAGGATCAAAAACCAGCATGAAGAACTCAATTACTGGTTCAGTGAAGGTTTTACAGATTATTACACCTATAAAAACAGGCTTAGAATCAAAGATATTTCATCCGTAGAATGGCTGAAACTTTTCAATGAAGAGGTGATTAAAAGCCATTGGAAAAACCCACAACGCAACATCCCGAATTACAAAATAAAAGATGAATTCTGGAAAAGCCGGAACGTAGAAAAAGTTCCGTACCGAAGAGGCTCTATCTTCGCGTTCTGGCTGGATAATCAGATCATGATCAAAAGCGGTCATAAAAAATCTCTGGACGACCTGATGCAGGAACTTTTAAAAACCTGTACAGAGAAAAAGCTGAAGTTTACAGACGAGCTGTTTCTTGATCTTGTCCAAAAGTATCTGGATAAAGACCTGTCTTACTTTTTCCAGAAACACATCCTGAGCGGTGAAGACATTGATCTGACCAATGAAAAATGGATCGATGGTTTTCAGTTTAAAACAACAGATGACATTCCACAGCTTCAGACCGATAAAAATAAAGAAGTGAAGTACATTTTATAACGAGGCAAGCCAAAAGACAGAGATGGGTTTACTTACCGATTTTCAGTACTTCCCGCTCCCATCTTCCTGCTTCCTTTCTTCAAGCAGCTCTTTTGCTTTTTTACCCGCATTTTCAAGCAATGCCAGACTTTCAGCTGTGATCCGGTCTGCAAAAACGATCCGGAAATGATGACTGTATTCATCAGTTAATGAAAATGTATTTCCGGGCGTGAACAGGATTCTGTTTTTATCACAATAATCAAAGAATTTCTTCATATCAGTTCCTTCCGGTAGCTTTCCCCAGATACTGTATCCTCCTTCAGGACTATGAAAATAGGAATCTTTGGGAAAATAATCTCGTAAAGCATTCAACAGCTCAATAGCCTGCCTGTTCAGCTGTTTGCGGAATGACCGCAGGTGCCGTTCATAACCGATTCCCTGAAGAAGTTTCAGCATCAATTCCTGATAAATGGGAGAAACTGATCTTCCCAGGACAAATCTTGCCCTTTCCGAGCGGGCATAGAAACGTCCGGTATGCAACCAACCCAAACGAATGCCCGGCGCCAGTGTTTTTGAAAACGAAGAATAGGTCATCACCAGTCCTGAATCATCAAAGCTTTTGATGGAGCGTGGTCTTTTATTACCAAAGTAAAGATCACCATAGATGTCATTTTCAATAACCGGAGTCTGATAGAGAGATGCGACAGACAAAAGTTCTTTTTTAGCATCATCACTCATGACGATACCTGTCGGATTGTGAAAATTGGGTGTAACGACCACGGCTTTTATTGTATTCGAATTACAAACTTCCCTGAAATAGTCTGTATCAAAACCGTTTTCGTAATGCACAGGAATCTCGATTATTTTTAGTCCCAGATTCGCCACAGCCTCCAAAACTGAAAACACACACGGACTTTCGACAGCTACAATATCTCCGGGATCGGTTACCGCTCTTAAAGCAATGGTCAGTGCCTGCAGTGCCCCGTCTGTAATAATCAGTTCATCAGGATTAAATACACATCCGTGACCTGCCATCTGTATGGAAATCTGTTTTCTTAATTCGTACAACCCGTTTGAAGGATAATAACGTAACAATGCAGCACCTTTTTCGCGGATCACTTCCTGCATGGTTCTGAGGATCAGTTTTTGTGGAATTAAAAGATCTCCCGGCGCTGCCGTATGGAAAGAGCTGGATTCAGAAGGTTTGTTTCTGGCAGAAGTAAGCATCACATTTTTTGCAAATACGGCATCTCTTACAACAGGCATCAGATCTGTCCTTACTTGCGAAATATGGTTTTCATCAATAGTGGACACAAAATAGCCTGAACGTGGACTGCTTTCTATTAATCCTTTCATCATCAGGTATTCAAAACCACTTTGAACTGAGCTTGTGCTTAGTTGATATCTGCTTTTTATCTCCCTTACAGAAGGCAGGCGTTCTCCTTTCAGCAAAATCCTATTCCTGATCTGCTCTTCAATAACGGATGTGAAAATTTCGTATTTATAGGACCGCATCATTATTTCATTAAACTGTACTGAACAAATTTACAAAATAAACAACTGTACCGATTAAATTAATGAAAACTGTATCCCTTTCGAATCCAATAATCCTCTAATTTTGAATAAAAAAGATTCATGAATATAATTTCAAAATTTACAGTGGGTTCTGAGGAGGGAATTTCTGATCTTATAACCATTATCGATTCTTCAGTTTATGCCCTGCACAAAGGACTGATTCCTGAGGAAGATATCAAAAAATATATTGCAAACGATATTGATCCCAGAAAAATGATCAATGACCTGAATGATCTGTCTAACCAGTTGATTATTACCTATGCGGATGATAAACCTGCAGGTTACAGTATTATCAGAAGCGGATTGAGTCATCCTTCCCTTCCGGAAGAGAAAAAAGCAACAGAAATCAGTCTTGTGATTCTCCCGGATTTTGATTCACCGGAAATCAGAGAATCACTTTGGAAAAAAAGCAGATCAGCCGCCAGTTTCACGGATATCATCTGGATCAATATGATGACGCATGATCCGCTTTTGCCGTTTTTAAAAGAATCAGGGTTCTCTGTTGTGGAGGATGCTGTGGCGGGGCCTTTTAAGCTTCCTTCTCACCTGTTAAAATTCGAAATCAGCAGAGGTTAGATCATTTTTCTGCTTTTCAAAATATTTTGACACTATTATTTTTTTAACCACAAAAGAGGCAAAAGTTTTTTGTGGTTTTATTTTTTAATCTCTCGCTGATTAATCAGATCATGCAGATTTGATTCAGCATTTTTTTAAACATTAAGATCAATAAGATGATAAGGAAAGCTCAAACTTAATATTCTTAAAAACTTAAAACACCTTAATGGTTCAATTTTTTAATCTCTCGCGGATCAAATAAATCAAAAATGATTTTGTGGCTTTGTGTTTTTTTAACCACAGATTGCACAAATTTGCACAGATGTTTGAGCATATTTTCTACCTGTCATTATAAAAGTCTTTGATTTTTCACAAAGCTTTAGTGAACTTCTGTTCAATAGAATTTTAAACTTTAAATAAACTTAAGTGTTTTAAAAACTTTTGTGACTTTTGTGGTTTTATTTTTTTAATTCTCGCGGATTAATCAGATCATACAGATTTGATTCAGCATTTTTTTAAACATTAAGATCAATAAGATGATAAGGAAAGTTAAGGAAAAATCAAATGATTTTTTATAAGCCGTTTCCTTAAAGCAAAGCTCAAACTTAATATTCTTAAAAACTTAAAGAAGCTTAATGGTTCAATTTTTTTAATCTCTCGCGGATCAAATAAGTCAAAAATGATTTTGTGACTTTATGGTTTTATTTTTTCAACCACAGATTGCACAAATTTGCAAAAATGTTTGAGCATATTTTCTACCTGTCATTATAAAAATCTTTGATTTTTCACAAAGCTTTAGTAAACTTCTGTGCATTAGAATTTTAAACTTTAAATAAACTTAAGTGTTTAAAAAACTTTTATGACTTTTGTGGTTTTATTCAATTCCTCATCAAAGGAAATTGAGAAAAACTATTTTGTCAATAATCATAACATCACAGAAAATGAATTCGGATTCAGTAGAGTTTACGTATCTTTGATTTTTATAATTTATAAAATCATGAGTGATCAGCTGGAAACCATTGAAGATTATTACAGACGCCTCAGAAAGAATCAGATGAAGATGTTCGATTCCGATGATTTTGAAACCGGAAAGTCGCATTTCAATGTCTCCATGCGGAAATACTGCAGCTTTAAAAGTCCATACAACCGCCGTGATTATTATAAGGTGAGTTTTATTCTGGGAAAAGGGACTTTTCAATATGGATCACATGAGCTGTATATTGACCGCCCCGCTCTCTTTTTCCCTTCACCAAATATTCCGTACTCCTGGGAATGCGACGGAGATCTTCAGGAGGGCTATTTTTGCCTGTTCAATCAGAAGTTTTTTAATGAAAATTCTGAATTCAATCTGTTTAAAAAGACTTCATTGTTTAAAGAATGGAGTAAGCCTATTATTTTTTTAACGGACGAACAGACTGAGCTGGCAACTCTTTATTTTCAGCAGATGTACAAACTTAATAATTCGGCATATCCTTTCCGGTGCGGCAGTATTAAAAGTCATCTGGCTTCTCTGATGCATCTCGCTCTGGAGATCCGTGTAGATGATATCAATCCCAATGAACTTCCTGCGAATATCCGCCTGTACCGCTTATTTGATGAGCTTTTGAACAAACAATTCCCATTGGATTCCCCCGCTTATCCTTTGGCTTTGAAAACGGCTTCGGACTTTGCAGAACACCTTAATGTACATGTCAATCATTTGAATTCATCGGTAAAATCGGTGACACAATTGACCACCACACAAATCATTAAAGAAAGGGTCTTTGAAGAATCCAAAAACTTATTGAAATATACCAACTGGGATATAGCTGAGATTGGATACACGCTGGGATTTGATCAGCCTTCCCATTTTAATAACTTCTTTAAAAAACATGCTGAGGTTTCTCCGTTGAAATTTAAGAACACTTACTAAATATTTGATTTTTGTAATTTTTACTTTGTCTTTTTAAATTGAAACGCTCATTTCTTAGTCTACTTTTGCATAGTAAAATAACGAACGAATATGTTGTTGAAAGAAGCATCTGAAAAAAGAATCAGATTAATCACCATTATGGCCTTTGTGTCGATCCCGCTTTCAGGGTTTGTCACGGATATTTATTTGCCTTCATTTCCCTCGATGGCCAAAGAACTGCAGGTTTCCGAAAAGGATATTCAGATTACTTTAACGTCTTACCTGTTGAGTTACGGGATCTCCCAGCTCTTTGTCGGAGGAATTTTGGACAGCATCGGGCGTTACCGTCCTAAGCTGATCGCCCTTTTTCTATTGATTATCAGCAGTCTTTTGATTACCATGACGGACAGTATTCTGTTGATCTGCCTGTTGCGTATCCTTCAGGGAGCTGCGGTTTCCGTACTGGTTGTGGCTACCCGTGCTATTTTTGTAGACCTTTACGACTCGGAAAAAGTCAAGCATTATCTGAGCTATTTCACGATTGTATGGTCGTGCGGGCCTATTCTGGCTCCTTTTCTGGGTGGATATCTTGAAAAACTGTTTAACTGGCATGCGAATTTTTATTTCCTGGCTTTTTATGCAGGTGCACTGTTTCTGTTTGAGTGGTTTTTCAGTGGAGAAAGCTTACCGGAGAAAAAGAAGCTCAATCTTTCCGAGAACATCAGTCTGTACAAAATGATGTTGAAAAACAGGATTTTTATGTTGGGGATCATTATTTTAGGACTAAGTTATTCTATTGTTATGCTTTTCAATTTGACGGGACCTTTTATTATTGAGAACACCTTTCACTTTACTCCTGTAGTTATAGGATATTGTACACTGATCTTAGGGTTTTCATGGATGATCGGAGGATTTATAGGAAAACGAAGACTTAAACTTGACTTTAAAGCAAGAATTCTTCAGCCTATTATTTTTCAGCTTATTTTAATTGCCGGACTGATCGCCACGAGCTTCTACGCAGAAAGTCTGTATATCATGGTTCCATTCGCGTTTTTTATTCACATCTGTTCCGGAATTCTGTTTACTTCGTTTTTCACAACGAGTATGCTGTACTTCCCTAAAAATGCAGGAACAGCAGGTGGGCTGATGGGTGGTTTGGTATATGTGATCACGTCTATTACAAGCTTTATTATATCTGTCAGTGGAAACGTTACGGAGCAGGATGGCCTGGCCTGGCGTTATCTGGCGATTGCCATTGTGCTTTTGGGAATTATTCTCGTCATGCATCAGGCGGTTAAAAAAGAACAGGCAGAGAGTTGATCTCTGCTTTTTTTATGTCTTTATTATTGCTCAACACCTGAGTTCATTCCAGTGATTTCTTCATTAAATCTATAAAGTAGCTACAATCCCATTGTTGATGCCGCCAATAAAGCTATTGATGGAATATATTTTAGCATTGCTATGATAAGAACTAATATTGCAGTGTCAAAAAGAGAATTGTTGTAATTTTAATAAGTGATTAAGTATTATTTATAGAAAAATATTTAATCACAAAAGCAACAAAACCAAACCATTAAATAAAAGCAGGGAATTAAATGTTAGAGACGGTCAAAAAGCAATGGAAACAGATTCTGGTCATTCTCATGTTGTACACAGCATGGAATATCGCGGTATTTTTCTTTCTCGTCAGACTTCAGGGACTTGAGACCACGATGAAGCAGTTTGGAGTCGGAACTCAGCTGTATGTCAATTTTATTCATACCATTATTAAGGGAACTATTGTTTATTATATCCTGATCTATCATCTGATCATTCCATTCATCAGGAACAGAAACTGGAAAAGATTTATTCTGCAGTGTACGCTCCTTTTTGTAGCCCTTACCGCTTATGAATATGTCTGGAATTTTACAATATCAAAAACAGATCCTGCGAGCAACAACTATATTTCACCCAAAGTATTTCTTATCAGTGCTGCTGTTCTGGACTGCTTTATTATACTCATCTCTTATTTCGTGGCGACATTAATTACCTCTAATGAAATGCGGAAGCATAAAGAGGAACTGGAGAAGGAAAAACTCAGGGCAGAGCTTGCGGCGATCAAATACCAGATCAATCCTCATTTTCTGTTTAATTCACTGAGTTTTATTTATACAAAAACCCTTAGAAGCAGTCCGGAAGCCGCTCATGCCGTGCATCTTCTTTCTGAAATTATGAGCTATGCCCTTGATGACTGGGGAGAATTAGGAACGGTTCCTCTGGCGCTGGAAGTGGAGCATATGAAAAAAGTAATTGAGATGAACCAAATCCGTTTCAGCCATAACCTGAAGATTAAATACTATGAAGATGTTCAGGAGAGCGATGCCTCCATACCTGTTCTGGCTTTTGTTACCCTTGTGGAAAATGCCTTTAAACACGGCGATCTGAACGATGAGAAAAACCAGGTATCCATTGAACTCATTGCTACAAAAAGTAAAATCTGCTTTCTCGTGAGCAATAAAAAGAAAACAGGTCCCAAAGAACCTTCCAAGGGAATCGGCCTGAACAATGTGCAGCAGCGACTGCAACTGATGTATGGAATCAAGCATTCTTTTACCATCAAGGAAGATGAGAATTATTATTTAAACGAAATTATCATTAATCTATAAATTATGATGAACTGTATTGTTGTAGACGATGAGGCTCACGCCATAGAACTGCTGACACTGCATATTGAGCAGACTCCGTTTCTGAAACTTGTAGGTACCGCCACCAATCCTGCGGAAGCATTACAGCTGCTGAACAGCACGGAAGTTGACCTTATTTTTCTGGATATCCAAATGCCCGGAATGTCGGGAATCGAATTGCTTAAAGTATTGAACGACCGTTATAAAGTGATTCTTACCACCGCTTTCAGAGAATATGCCCTCGACGGATTTGATCATCATGTAGTGGATTATCTGCTGAAACCCATCTTTTTCCCAAGGTTTCTTATGGCTGTACAGCGGGCACAGGAAACAACTTCGGCCCCTAAAACGGAAACAGAAGATTTTATCCTTGTTAAAACTGAGTACAAAGGGAAACTCCTGAAAATCAAAATTAACGATATCATCTATATTGAAGGAAAAGGGAAGTATGTATGTTTTCATACCAAAGATGGCGAACAGATCATGGCCCTTCTGAATATCGGAGGCCTGGAAGAAAAACTGCCTACAGACCGTTTCAAACGGATCCATAAATCTTTTATCATCGCTGTTCCGTTTATCATCATGATTCAGGGAAATACCGTACAGCTCGAATTTACGAAAAACCAGATCCCGATCGGGCAAACCTACCGCGATACTTTTATGGCCCAGATGATGGACAAAGTACTGACCAATAAAGGCAGAGAAGAGCCGGGACCCATTGATCCCATCCGATAAATCAATTAATAACCAACTATATAAAAATCTAACAATTTTAATTTACAAATCAAAAACAATGAAAAAATTATTCATCCAATCTATTGGAATTTTTGCACTGGCTACAGCTACATCATGTACCCCTTCTTATTTCGGAAAAACGTATTCACCGACGCAGAATGTTGATGTATATTTCGATGCCGCAGATGTCAAAAAAGAGCATGAAGTAATGGGAACAACAGATGTAGGCCAGGGATTTAATTCTCTCAATGCCGTACAGCAGAAAGTCATTGAACTGGGCAAAGCACAAGGAGCAGACGGAGTTATCATGAAGCTTACGGAAGAAGTTACAGGAAGCTCGACAAGTGATTTTGGAAGCATGAAAAATGGCAGTAAAAAAAATACGTACAGTGGCGGATCCATAACTTCTAATATCAAAACTAAAAAAGTACTGGCTACTTTTATTAAATATAAGTAAGCTACTACCCTATTCATCAGGTTTCTCAACTGATGATTACCCTGCGGGATGATGCAGGAATCTATTCATACATTCTATCCAAATTTATCATTTTCAATACTATAAACCGCTGTAAAATACAGCCGGAGGGGTGAAATATTGGTAATGGGTTTGGGAGTTTGAGAGTTTGAGGGTTTGAGGGTTTGAGGGTAAAGTAGTTGTTGGTTTGAATCTCGAAACGTGTCTGAAATCCAGAATCTTTACTCTTGATTCTTGGATTTTAACTCTTAACAACACAAATTTAAAATAGTCGTTTTATCCTTTTTATCCAATGTTTTTTGATCCGGAGCTGTTGTGGCTCCGGATTTTTGATCACAGGTTTGAAACCGTGTATGTCTCCATATCAATTACATAGGATCTTTTTCCCATTCTTATCATAGCAGCAGGATTCATTCACATAACATGGATGGTATGGATAGATTTGTTTCACAAACGAAATATCTGTTGGCGATAAATCCGAATTCCATGGCGTCGAATACCCACCATTCGTCAAAAAGGAAGGAATCGCATAATGCATGATAGAAAGAGAATCATATGCTGTATAATTCGTTGAACTGGTGCTGTATCTTTCAAATACATTACGATCTACCTTTTCTTTGCTCCACGGAGGATTTTGAGTTCTTCTGTAATAGTCATACACCTCGGGTTTATTCCACGGAATATTGGCGGTCGGGTTTTGATGTTCATGAATAAATCCTAAAGCGTGACCGAATTCATGGAGCACCACCTGTTTGATAGATTCTTCCGGTTCACTCTCATTGATCCAGCCAAAAAACATGGTCGGCTGATCCTGAGGAATTGTTTTACAGTCTATTCCAATGTAGGATGAGGAACCACCGTTCCCGAATGAAATCCTGATATCCGCATTATTTCCACTGGTTGTCACGTCATAAGGGATGAACCTGAAATTGATTTTTTTCTTTTCATGGAATTTATATTCAACGCCATCCGCAGAGGCCTGGGTCCATAATTTCACATATTCCCGAACTTTATTTTTCTGAAAATCGGTACCGTTTAAAAATTTTACTGTGATCCGCAATGGAAAATTCACTGAATGTGGCCATAAGCTTTTCTTAACCACGGCAGCCTTAATATCCATCGGCATAAATGGATGATCATCCGTATAAAGTTCCGTACACAATCTTTGTTTATCTGCTGATTTTTTATCGGTACAACTGATCATGGCAAGAAGTACCAAAGGGAGAATTAAAGTTTTCATGGTTTTTAGTTTTTGTTAATCGTGAAGACACCAACACTTTCATTAACAAATCTAAGCTATAACCTACCCTTTATCAAGTACCCGTTCGGGTGAATTTGAATTGAAGCCATTGTCATATGATGAATTAATTCTTCATCATAAAGCTGACTAAAAAAAAATCAGCTTGTTTGTTTCGAGTCTACAATTCTATTTAAAACAATCTAAACTACGTGAAAATAAAACACTCACAAACCGCTTCATACAAAGCCTTTCTTTAAAATATTTCAAAATATCCATATTGAAATTAAGTAAAAACACTGAATGACATCTACCCCATTCTGATTAATTTTGAATAAACAAAAACTGAAAATTATGGATCACTGGAAGGAATTTTAAATGTGCCTTTTGTCAATCGTTTCGTTCCTACGGTTGAAATGGATTTCCGTCTGTAGATTGAAACCGTGATTGAAGATGGAAAAGAAATTCTTCAGCTGCAATATGAGCAGATTGTATTTTTCGAATCTGATTTCGGAAATGATGGTGGAACGACCAGCTGGCCTCACATCCAGGTCAATACACTTCGTAAATTACAGGATATCCCTGAAGATCAGGAACGTGTATAGAAGAGCAATTCTTTGACTGTAAACCTACTACTTCAGGTACTGTTGAAACAGCTAATCCTGCTTCGGGATGTGCTTATCATAAAGGATAGAATGATTAAAAAAAATGACGGGCTGATTGCTGCTTTTCGTTTTATTAAAAAATTTCCACGGTGTTTTTACGAAATGCCGTGGAATTATATTTTGTAGCTATATTTATAAAAAATCTTAATACTAATCTAAAGCTGCTTTACGCTCAAATATCTCCATGTGATCAACTTAAAAATTAATCTACAGTGAAAGAAAAAGTGTATAGCATTGATAATTACTGGGACATGACTGTTATTGAAGGTATGGCAGACTTTAAAGATAATCCCTGTTATTTTGTAAATATTTTCTCAGAAAATCAAAACGATTGGACAGATGAGTATCTTCTTACGCTATTACCTGAAGATATTTTGATACTGGGTAAAGAAGTCTGGAAGTACTGGCTTTACTGGTTAGCAACTTCTAAAGAAACAAAAATTCCTCACCCCCATGATTATGCAGATCAGAGAAAAAATAAATCTTTTGAAAATTTATTAAGCGTAGATCAGAATCCTGAAGAATACATTAAAGCCGAGCATAATTACCAGAATCAAATTGTCTTTAATGATTACTTACAATCTAATTCTCCAACGATGAAAGCAAAAGGTTTATTTAGCGGAAAAATCGATGGAACTGAAACGTTCGTGGAATGGCTGGATGAAGTACCATTACTTTAAACAGTATTAAAGATTTTCATAAGTCTGGTCCACCAGGAAAGATACCGCCTTTTTGATTTTCTCACGGCCTTCTTCTGTACTGAGGTCTATTCCGCAAAAAACGCTGCCATTCAAGGAAGAATACATATTCAGATAGTAAAGTCCTGAAATGATAATAGCCGTTATGGCACGGAAGTCCTGTGTACGTTCCCCAAAATGAGGTTCGATAATAAATTTAAAAAGACCTTCCCCGTTTTCCTCCTGCGCATTGGTCATTTTTGTTAATGATTTTCTGGACTCAGATAAGCGCCACAGTAATAGTTTTTGCAGCTCTTTATTTTTGAATACATAATCGTATTGCTCCAGTAACATGGCTTCCGTAAATAATCTCCCGCCGCTTTCCATATCCGGCACCATTTTTTCGGTCGTTACATTGCTCCAGTAATCCTTGGATCTGATATATTCGTCCATAAGGCCATCCATTCCACCAAAATAGGTGTAGATCATTTTCTTATCTACTCCCGCGACGGTGGCGATATCATTCACCTTTAATCCTGCATATCCTTTCGTTTTCAGAATTTTTCCAACCGCATCCAAAAATTTCTTTTTACTGCGTTCCTTGTTCCGGATACTGCCTGCTGCTGATTTTCTTTCCATGATTAAACATTAGATTATACAAGTTTATGAAATTTTTAATTATTTTAGACACTAGTTAGTGTCTAATTTTATATATTTGCACAAACTAAGCCATTCTATATATATTTAAACACTCATTAAGTTGAAAAAACTAAAGACAATTCAGATTGCAGCATTGCGTAAGTCAGGACAAAACAGCCCACAAACACAGGAAAAATCCGACCTTTTATCTAAGGATAGATTGTTGGGTGAAAGTATTTTGATTTCTTTTACAGATTCCAGCTTTTATTCCGGTTCCGAAGGTTGTACACATACTGATCAACAAAATACCGATTGATTTGAATCCCCAGTTTCGGACAGGATCAGAAATCTTTCGCAGCTTTTATCCAAAAGCTCCAGAAGCAAATCCATGAAAACAAAATGATCCTCTCCTCAAATGGTTCCCTCGGTTTATTCTCTCAGTTTAATAATGCTTCAGAAATAACCATAGAACGAAGCACTTAAATATGAGGTTTTGAAACAAGCGAAAATGTGGTTGTACCCGTAACATAAAGACAATTTCGAACCAAATTACTAAGGTAAAAACACTTAATGTAGCAGCATCATTAGAACTCTAATGGTGCTGTTTTTATTTTCCCGGAATCCTTTTGCTGACCCATGATCAAATTCTACAGGAAGTCTAAATATTTTATAAAAATCTATTGTAATACAAAACTCGATTATAATAATGTACAGTTTTGAGGAAGGCAAAAAATTCGACGTCGCCGCCGATGAAGCTTCCGCCTGAAACAGCCGCTTAGTAGAATCAATGCAATTCATTCCCTCTTTGCTCAACTTTTAATATGTAGAATGGTGATTGAACTTTGCTTTCAAAAATAAAAAATTGTCATTTTCTACTGACAGCTTCTTGTCACACCTCCACCCTATTTTTGTTGAATAATTTAAAATCTTAAAAAATGAATTTAGTATCCATCCGCATCATCACAGCTCAAATCGAAAGTCTGGTGAAATTTTATGAGAAGATAACAGACACTACCGCTATACAATACACCCCTGATTTCGCTGAGCTTAAAACACCCAATGCAACTCTTGCCATCGGGAGTACAAGGACATTGCAGTTTTTTGGAGGAGAAAGTGTGGCACAACCTGCAGAAAACCGTACTGCAATAATAGAATTTATGGTGGATGACGTAGATCAGGAATTTGACCGCCTAAAAAATGTACTGTCACCTTATATCGTACAGGAACCTACAACCATGCCCTGGGGAAATAAATCATTATTGTTCAGAGACCCGGATGGCAATCTGGTAAATTTCTTTACACCTGTAACCAAAGAATCAGTAGAAAAATTCGCAACAAAGCAGGAATAAAGCATCTGATTCAACAAAAAGTATTTTTAAAATTAAGGCTTGGATTTTATTATCTGAGCCTTTTTCATTTACAATCAATTTATTTTTATTGAATTTAAATTTTATATAAATTATTTTAACGTAAAGGTTTAATTCAGATCTCACGAAGACAAAGAGTTCGACTACGTCGTTGATGAAGCTGCCGGATAATACGTTCGCTTCGTCGAATCAATGCAATTGATTCCTTCTTTGCACACTTAAAAATAGGCAGTATTAGAATATAACTTTGCGTTAAAAAAATAAAAATTCCATTTCTACGGATATCCAGATCATTCATTTTTTGACACCCCATTTTAATTTCATTTTCCTATAAATAAAAAGCTTAATATTAAGAATTTGTAAAATAATTTGAATTATAATGTAAATTGGAACAGGATTGGGAAGTAATTTAAGCTTAGTTCGGATTAAACAATCAGGATCAAGGAACACGAAACAGGAACTGAGCTCAATATCTGTCTCCTTGTGACTTTCGTCCTTATGCAATAAACACCAAAAAAACAATACAATGGAAAAAAAATTAATTTCGAAAAAAACCGGAAAAAGGAAGAAAGTTGTACTGATCATCATTGGGGCTCTGCTCCTTTTAGCACTTATTTTTCCGTTTGCATTGAATATCTATCTCAAAAACAAGCTGCCAGAACTGGTGAATGAAAAAACACCTTATCAAATCCGTCTTGCTGATTTTAGTCTTAATCTTTTTAAGGGTGATATTTCAGCCAACTCCATATATATTACAACCAAACAGACCAAAGACCCCACTGTTACTCAAATCAACGGGAATATAAAAAGTCTGCGTGTACAGAATTTTGGAATCTGGAAGGCGATCTTCAACAAATCCTATCACGTCAAAGAAGTACAACTTATTGATCCTGATTTGAAAGTGATGCTGGGAAAATCAAAAGAAAAAAAAGATGCCCCGAAGAAGAAAATCAATTTCGGAATTGAAAATATTTTGGTAACGAACGGAAACATTTCTGTGAAGGACAAAAACAAAAAAGATCTCGTGACCGGAAAGAATGTCAATATTAATCTTACGGAAATTAAACTGAGCGAAAATGTATCAAAAATCCCTGTTGAATTCAAAAATTTTAAGATTGATGCTCATGATATCCTTATCACTGTAAACGATTTTTATCAGATTTATGCTGCAAAAATTGATGCAAAAAACAAGCAGCTCAATATTTATGAGTTTCACCTGAAACCCATTGAAAGTCCTGCACTTTACAACGCAAAAAATGTCTTTGATCTAAGAATCAATCAACTTGCTGCAGAGAATTTCACAGTGAGCAAGGATTCTCTTATCATTGACAATGCAAAATTCGTTAAACCACAACTGACTGTTACTTCAACCAACAAGAAGGAAGTCAAAGAAAATCCTAAAGAAGTTAACCTGAAAATCGGCATCAAAAATCTTGATTTCGGTCAGGGCTCTGTTCTTATTCAGCAAAGAGATAAAACAAAAGTGGCCTCTGTGGATAATTTCCACCTGAATTTAAAGGATATTGTTTTCGACAAAAAAACAGTGAAGGAGAAGATCCCTTTTGCATTTTCCACACACAATATTGAGTTTGAAAACATCTATTTCAAAACGGATCCACTGCAGGCAGTGAACATTAAAAAGATCACATCAAATGATTCCAATATTTTAATTGATGATATAGCATTTACAGCCCTAGGAAAGAGTGCTGTGAAAGACGTTTTCAACATTAAAACCGAGAAAGTTGAAATACTGAACAATACTTCAAAATTTGCAGGACAGCAGCTGCAGCTGCAATTGGGAAAAATTAATGTGTACCGTCCTAAGGTAGAAATTATTGCTGCCACCCATAAACCGAAGGTGACTAAAAAAAGCAATACAGCAACGCCTGATCTGCTGGCTCACCTTGGAGCGCTTCATATTATAGACGGAACCTTTATTCAAAAAAAAGAGGGTCATGACAAAATGAAAGTGGAGAATTTTAATGTACAACTCAATTCAGTTACAACCAATAAAGACATCCTTAAAGAATCGATCCCATTTCATGTTAAAAGCCAACTTATTACGGCAAAAAAAATCGATGTGGATGCAGGGAAATATTATCGTCTGAAAGTTGATCAGATTAAAAATACAGGAAAAGAGACCGCTCTGCATAACTTTGCATTCCTTCCTAAATATTCCAGAGCCCAGTTTAACCGTTTAATTGCAGTTGAGGAGGATTTGTATACCATAAAGGCAAAATCTGTAATGATCACTGATAAAAATTCAAGATTGGGGGCCCAAACAAGCATAGACCTGGATCAAATCATTTTTGATGGCATCGACTGTAATATCTATCATGATCTGGCACCGCCGGATGACATTGGAATACGATATATGTTCAGCAAAAAGCTTCGTGACGTAAAATTTCCGCTTTATATCAGAAATATAGATATTAAAAATTCACACCTTACCTATGAAGAAGTTGCTGAAAAAGCAAAAATCCCGGGTAAGCTTACTTTTGCTCATTTTAACGCGAAAATCAGAGATGTAAACAGTGCCAAAATGAAAGGAAAACCGACGATGGTGAAAGTAGATTCAAATTTTGACTTTTTTGGAGATGCCCCTACGGATGTGCACTGGCAGTTTGATGTAGCTAACACCAATGATGATTATGCCATCAATGGAACCATTAAAAATCTGTCTGTACAAAATGCCAACCTGTTTGTAAGACCTTACCTTAACGTAAGCTTAGACGGGCAGATTCATTATCTGAAATTTGATTACAAAGGAAGCAGCAAGCAAATCGGTGGTAATTTTTATTTTAAATATACCGACATGCAGGTCAACTTTTTAAATAAAAATACGGGTAAGGAGAGAAAACTTCTCAGCGCTGTTGCCAATATTTTTGTTAAAAACGATTCCAAAGGTGAACCCAATCATGTAGAAGTGGATGTAAAGCGTGATCCCAATAAGAGTTTCTTCAATACACTGTGGCAGGGAATTATGGAGGGGTTGAAGAAGTATCTGATCTAGTTTCGGGTTTGAAAGTTTGAGAGTCAGAGGGTTTGAGAGTCGGAGAGTTAGAGCGTTTCGGAATGTCTGATACATGATGTCTAAAATCTGGCGTCTTACATCTTGGCTCTTGCAAAGCAAAATTCACCATCGATTCTCAAACCCATTCTTATTATTTTTTCGATATAAAACCTATCGCTTCCTGAATGTTTTTGTCGGCCAGCAGATCATTGAAATTGTCCTGTTTTGAAACGGCGATGTCGGGAAGGACTTTTTCATAATAGTTGCCATATCTGTCGCTGTCATATGCTACACTTAAAAGCAGCATGGTATCAAAAGGCAGTCCTATATCAACATTCGATGTAGTCATTCCAAAGGTGGGCTCTCCAATCAAAATGGTATTGGGTCTGCCTTTAAATGCTAACGCCGTCACTTCTCCGGAACTGGCGGTTAACAGGCCTGTAATGACCGCTACTTTCGCTTTATCGAGCAATTCTCCTTTAGGATTGATATAAGATGATTTTTTAGAATTACTTAAATAGTTTCCTTTTTCCAGCTTTACTTTAGAATTCTGTTTTTTATTACGGTCAACGGTACCCCAAATATCATTATCTCCCAGTAGATCGTATAAAGCGAGCAGCATCGCAGAAGAATTCCCACCTGTGTTAAAGCGTAAATCAAGAATCCAGCCTTCTGTTTTATTTTTAGCTTTAAAATCGGCAATCTGGTCATACATAGACTGAGCTATTTTATGAACATTTTCAGGACTGAAATCCAGGAACGTGACATTCGGCATTAAAATATATCCAATATTTCCGTTCAAGGCTTTCACTTCGAAACCCGGTTTGGTCGCGAATTTTTCTTTCCATTGTACACTTAAATTCTCTGTTGATGCTTTTACCGTTGTTCCATAGGCCTTATTCTGGTAAAAAACCTTGCAGTGTGTTGCGCCTATTTTACCAAACAACACCTCTGTTTCCTTTAATGAACTTTTGAAATTGCTGTACTTCGTTAAATTCTGATTGGTTTCATCACCGACTGCTTTCCAGTCTACATCTTTTCTTAGAAGATAATCTGATTTTAGCATGACCAGTAGTTTATCGTAGAACACTTTTATACTATCTTGTGAGGTCTTTACTTTCTGTGCATTCAAACAGAATGATAAACTGCATATACAAAGCAATATCAATATTTTTTTCATGTTTTATTCTGGTAGCTATTAATTTTGTTAAGAATCTAATATAATTAAATTAAAAATATTCCAAACTATTTATTTTAAATTTAATTGCGGGAAAAAAGCCGCTTCTCCGTCGATTTTTAATAAGCTCAACGCGAAATTATAGTCCATCTTTTCCAACTTCACCCCTTAAATTTTAATTTTTTAAACCTCCACCCCCATTATTAACATAAAATTATCATCATTTTTACACCGCTCCTATTTTTATCTACAAAACAAGAAACCCAATCATTTTCAGCTGATGATCAGGGTATTCCGTGCATAACATATGAATTAAATACTGGAAAAATGATATCAGATTTTAAAAAATAGATGAATAAATCAGAGCAAAATAATTTCTTTTATGCTTTAATCTTTATTTTCCTTTGATTTATTTTAGCTTATGGGTAAATTTGTATAAAAATAAAATTCATGAACTATACACTTGAGCTCAATACACAGGAACCCGGTTCCAATATTGTATTTAACACAATCGTATTTGATCCGTTCAAGGTTAATATAATTGAAAGATATGTGGGAAAGATGAATTTCCATCCTAAATTATCTTACGTCTTATTTAAAATCAGAACTCTGGATAATGAAATCATTAAAACAAGAGATGGCAATGGAAGGGTAAAAATCAAGGGAGATCATTTCGAAACGTACCAGAGACTGGTAAGAGTTCTTAATTCTTATGACTATAAAAATAAGTTGATCAACCGAAAGGAAGCTGATCAGGATTATGTTCATTTCATTCTGAGTCTGGTGCTTGCCAATTATCAGCTGAGCTAGAAATCCTTCGCTGATACCTGATCTGATAGCCAGAAGCTGGAAAAAAGAATTGTAATGAAGCCCTAAGAGCAACCATAATTTTGTTCTTATTCTTCTTTTGAAGAATGTCGTAATTACTTGTCGCTGTAAGAAATAACAAGTCGTCCCTCTTCCGGCCCGTAAACTATTAATATACATCTTATGGATCATAAAACAGTTTTGAAAAAGGCCAATTCAGCGATCTCGGAGGGTGATCATGAAACCTTCCTTGCTTATTGTGCGGAACATATTAAATGGACATTCGTGGGAGATCAGGTACTTTCAGGAAAAGACGAAATACGCCAATATATGGCTGATACCTACAAAAAACCACCGAAGTTTAATGTAGAACTGATGATGGAAGAAGATGATTATGTAACCGCAGTAGGTACCATAAGCCTGTTTAATGAAGACGGCCAATGGATAGCATATGATTATTGCGACATCTGGAGATTTGAAGATGGCCAAATGGCTGAACTGAAAGCTTTTGTTGTTGAGAAATAATATTCTTTAAAGCCAAACAGGATCAATACAATAGATAGCCACAACCTGACTGGCACGGACTATTAAAAATAATAGTGATATCAAGTTGCAGCTATTAAAATAAAGTTATCTTTATACTGAAGTATTTAGTACAGATGAGATAACGAATTCTCTTGTTTTATAGAATGAACAAGTTCATCTATTTTCCCGTATCCTGCGCCATACAGTATGCCTGCCATGCTGATTCGTTTTACGCCACAGTCAGCAAGTTCATCAACAGATGAAAGAGCTGAAATACCGACTACATTGACAGGAAGCTCTACAGCTGAAACAATTTTTCTAACTGTCTCTGTGTCTTTTAAACCGATTACAAACAACCCGTCAGCTCCGGCATCTTTATAAAGTTTCGCCCTATTGATCACGGTTTCCGTTGGATGATCTATTTTTTGTGCAAACACATCTGTTCTTGCATTGATGAATAATTTTTGGTTGGTTTCACGAAGATAATTGGTGATGGATTTCAGTTTTTCCAGGAAAATATCCTCGCCCTGATTATCTTCAAGATTAATGCCCGCCACGCCTATATCTATCATCTGCTGAATATGTGAATGAAGAACGTCAAGGTCATTGGTATAGCCCCGCTCCAAATCTACGGTAAGCGGAATACCTGTGCTTGCCTTAATCCTTTTCACGATATACAGCAGCTCATCAAAAGGGATCTGCTCACCGTCTTTATAGCCTAGCGAATCGGCTATAGCACCACTGGAAGTAGCGATGGCACTGAATCCTGCTTTTTCTATAATCTGTGCACTTTTAACATTCCATGCGTTAGCCAATAACAAAGGCTGAGGCTGATAATGCAAGTCGTAAAATATCTGATACTGATTCATAATGATGTATTTTAAATTGATTTGATGATTGTATATTTTTCAGATTAAGATTTTGATTCATCTTATGGATTGAAAGACCAATGCATCCACTTTTTTATACCTGGAAATAAGAAAATCTGTTTATTTAGAAAATCCGGGTGTCGCGTTCTGTACAACACCCGGATTTGCTGAAATAATTTAATCGGCAATGGTTCCCATACTCATATTGACAATAGTCCCGGTCATTCCACTTGCACGGTCGGAGGCCACGAATGCAGCAACTTCCGCCATTTCCTGAAGCAATGGTAAACGTTTACTATGCGTGTTTCTTTCAATGATTCCCTGAAATTGTTGGCGGGTAAGACCATTGGCTTTTGCATGAAGTCCATAAACTTCTTCCATGGTATCACTGTCTGCCATACCTTCAGGACGAATTCCTATCGCTCTTACGCCTGTAGATCCCAGTTCTGCAGAAAGATCTCTGATAAGCGCTTCTTCAGCAGCCATAGCAACGGCTACTCCACCCATATGCGGAATTGCTACCCTTGAAGGGCTTGAAGTAACAGTCATAATAACTCCCGATCCATTGGCGCCCATATGTCTTCCGGCTACTCTCGCCGTTAAGAAATTAGACTGTACATGAGATACAATAGGAGCCATAAAGTCCTCTACATCAAGATCTACCAATGCTACACCCTGTAATTTTGTATTGCGAAGACCCACTGCGTTAAATGAGATATCAATATTCCCTGACTGATTCACCACATAATCCAAATGGTCTGCGATTTGAGATTCATTAAGTGCATCAACCTCTGCAACTTCCGCATAACCACCAGCAGCATTAATTCTGGCGGCTACAGCCTCCACTTTTGATTGGTTACGACCTGTTAAATACACCTTTGCTCCTTCACGGGCAAATGTTTCTGCTACTGTACTTCCGACAGCTCCGCCGGCTCCATAAATAATGGCAATTTTGTTTGTTAATAACATAATTCTGTTTGTTTTTGATTTAGTGTCCTTATGAACATGACAAAGGTACCGTCTACATCAGCTAATTATATATGGCAAAATAGACAACTTAATGTGTTGATTTGGACAGTTTATTCTCATACCTTTGTAAAAAATTAAGGATGAAACAAGTAACGATTCTTGTTCCTGTGGGAAATGTTAATCTGAGCAGCGTAGTAGGAACCCTGGAAATACTGACCGAAGCTAATGAGTATTGGCGAAAAGCAGAAAAGGGCTCCGGTATAGAAATCCGGGTAGCAGGTGTATTGACTGAACTGAAAGAGAACAACAGCTTTTATTCCCTTAATCCGGTTGATGTAAGTGCCGTCAGAAAACATGATCTGGTTATCATCCCTTCCATCTCGCATCCGAAAGGTTTTTCTCAACTGATCAATGATAACCCGGAATTGATTGATTGGATCAGGAAACAATATAAAGAGGGCGCTGAGATAGCCAGCATCTGCACGGGAGCATTTCTTCTCGCTGCTACAGGATTATTGAATAACAAAACCTGCTCCACTCACTGGCAGGCCGAAAATGATTTTAAAGCACTTTTTCCGGACATCGATCTTCAAACAGATAAGCTTCTTCTAGCCGGACATGGATTATATACCAATGGCGGAGCTTTTTCGTTTTTAAATCTGGTTTTACTTCTGGTTGAGAAATATTTTGACCGCGAAACGGCTATTTACTGTTCAAAAGTTTTCCAGATAGATCCGGGCAGAAGCCTGCAGTCTCCTTTTGCCGTTTTTCAGCCGCAGAAAAACCATGATGATGAAGTCATTATCAGGGCACAAAGTTATATTGAACAGAATGTCAGCGAAAAAATATCTTTTGAAAAACTGGCTTCCCAACTGGCCATAAGCCGACGAAATTTTGACCGTCGCTTTATTAAAGCCACCCACAATACTCCCGTTGAATATATGCAGCGGGTAAAAATAGAAGCTGCAAAAAGCGCACTGGAAAGAGGCAGAAAAGGCATTTTTGAAATTATGGACGATGTAGGGTATAGCGACGAAAGAACATTCAAAGATGTTTTTAAAAAACTAACCGGTCTTTCACCGACTGACTATAAAGCCAGATTTAATAAGGAATCCGGGTTTTTTCAGGATTTGATGTGAGAGTGATGAGAGTTAAGAGTCAAGAGCCAAGATGCAAGACGTCAGATTTCAGACATCAGACATCAGACATCAGATATCCAGAAACACTCAAACCCTCCGACTCTCAAATTCTCCAACCCGAAACTTGCATCCCGAAACTCTGCTTAATGCATTTTATTTTTACTGAAAGCAACCGCGTCCACTTCGATCTGCATATCATCCAGTGCCAATTTAGGGACAGGAATTAACGTACTGGCCGGAAATGTATGGTTTTTCCATGTTGTATGCATTTCTTCCGTCCATATTTTAAGCTTTTCCTGATCATGATCAACGATGAGTATCGTGATTTTAAGGACATCATTAACCCCTAATCCATATTCCGCAAGTACTGTTTCTAAATTTTTCAGAGACCACTTCACCTGAGTTCTGAAATCCGCAGAAAGATGATGTTTCAAGTCTTCTCCACCGCTTTGCCCGGATATAAATACGTATTGACCCTCCCCTTCATGGCTGGTAGCATGAGAAAAGGCAAACGGAGTGGGATCAAAAAGAGTTTTGGGATTTTTGCTGATAACAGATGATGCATCAGTTTTCTGCATGATTTTATTTTGATCTTTGTTTTGTGAAAAGGCAAGGCATCCTATGCAGAATGCAGCTAGGCTGAATATGATACGCTTCATGATATTTTTTGTATTGAATTAATACAGCAAATGTAGATTTCAACATTTTTAAAACATTCAACATATGTTGACATTTTTGCCTTTTATTGGCTGTACATTCGTGGAATTTTTGCATCCTGAATACAAAAACGGAAGATCCGGATGATGAAAATAAAAAACCTCCAAACTGATTTGAAGGTCTCATTTTTCTAGCGGAACATGACGAATCAGCCAAAACCGATTCCCCATATTCCATTATATAAATATTCAGGAAAACATCAACCGTTAAATAACAGTTCCTCCTTTTGCCTGAAAGTCTTTTTTCATCCTTGCATATCTTTCGGGATCTATCGGTTTGGAAGCGCTTTCTATAATACTTGATTTAAAACCTAAGTCCAATGCGTCATTGGCTGTATAATACACACAATAATCGGCGGCGACTCCGCAAACGGCTACTTCTGTAACTCCACGTCCTTTAAGATAATCAGCCATACCTGTGGATTTTTTTCTGCCATTATCGAAAAAGCCACTGTAACTGTCGATTTCTTTATCCATTCCTTTTCTAAAAATAGCCTCAACAGCATTCGTTAAAAGTTCCGGAACCAGCTCTGCTCCTTTTGTTCCCTGTATGCAGTGTTCCGGCCACAATACCTGGTTCAGCCCGTTTAGGGATATTTCTTCAAACGGTTCTTTCCCCGGATGAGATGTAACGAAACTCTTGTGACCTCTAGGGTGCCAGTCTTGTGTGGCGACCACCAAATCATATTTGGATTGTAAATCGTTGATTGTCTGTACAATTTCATCACCCTGGTTAACGGCCAGAGAGCCTCCCGGCAGAAAATCATACTGTACATCGATAATAATTAAAGCATTCATAATAAAGGGTATATGTTATTAGTTTATTTGGATTGATATTTTATCTCTTCTTTTTTATATGATAAAGAAATGATAAATCTAAAACCGATAGTCCGGCTAAAACAAATTTAATTAATATTTCAATATATGGTGATTTTTCAAACAATAAATTACAAATACATTATCAATACACTATAATACATTTAAAACACTTATAATTTTACCTTTTTCAGTTAAAAAAAAGAGCGCACCATTAGAAATCTAACGGTGCGCTCTGGTCTTATATTGATCGGCTTTTAGCCTTTCGCCTTTTCATCGGTGAACAACTGAAGGCCTTCTTTTCTGTCAATAAGCTGTAACGGGTATAGCTTTGGATTGTATTCCCCGTTTAATACTTCATTCAGGGCATGTTTTTTCGATTCCCCGAATGCAATAACCAGTATATTTTCAGCTTTGTTAATGAGTGGTGAAGTCAAAGTGATTCTGAACATTTCCTGAGATTTCAGATAATAAGCGGACACCCACTTTTCATTTTCATCCAAAACAGCCTCACCCGGAAACAGAGAAGCCGTATGACCGTCGTCTCCCATTCCCAAAAGGATAAAATCAAAAACGCCTTCATGTCCGAGAACATTTTTAATCTGTTGTTCGTATTCAGCAGCAAAATCTTCCGGAAGTATTCCGTCTTCGTACATAGGGAAAATATGATCTTTATTGACGGGAACCTTGTTCAGAAGGGTCTCAAAGGTCATTCTTGCATTGCTTTTATCATCATCTAAAGGAACCCATCGCTCATCTACCCAAAAAAAGTATACTTTATTCCATTCTATTTTGTCTGCATACTCTTCAGTCGCCAACAAATTAAAAATAGCTTTTGGAGAAGAACCTCCACTTAGTGCGACCACAAAACGGTCATTTTTCTGAATCGATTTTTTGGAAAGTTCAACAAATGTATCCGCTGCTTTTGTATATAATTTCTCCAGATCGTTAAATACTGTGATATTCATTTTTCGTCTAATTTAAATTGATATGTTACACCCAATTATGCCCCTGTCTTTCAACCAATGCAATACTCTCTTTCGGGCCCCAGCTTCCTGCTTCATAGTTTGGAAAAGATGCATCTTTATTGCTTGCCCAGACTTCCTGAATGGTTTTGACAACATCCCAGGCTTCTTCCACCTGATCGGAACGCATAAATAAGGTAAGATCTCCTATAAGCGCGTCCAGCAATAGTGTTTCGTAAGCTTCAGGGGTATCTTCCTGACAGGCAAAATTGTCAAAGATCATTTCAACAGGGTTTAACACCAATGAAAGTCCCGGTTTCTTTGCCATAAACTGCAGTCTGATATCCATTAACGGCTGAATATTGATAATCAGCCTGTTCGCTGATAAATGCTGTGAACTTTCTGAAAATGTAGAATGCGGAAGCGGTTTAAACTGGATTGTGATATAAGAATGCTTTTCCTTCATTTTTTTCCCTGTACGAACGTAAAAAGGAACATCCTGCCATCTTTCATTATCCAGATAGAATTTTACTGCGGCGAAAGTTTCCGTATTGGAATCGGCTGCAATTCCGTCTTCCTGACGATAACCTTTAGCTTCTACTCCATTCACCACACCCTTTCCGTACTGGCCTCTTACGGCATAGTGATCCACCTGATCTGCTGAAATTCTGCGGATAGATTTCAAAACATCTACTTTACGGTCTCTAATTTCGCCCGCTTCCAATGAAGCCGGTGGTTCCATAGCCACCATGCAAAGAATTTGCAATAAATGGTTCTGAATCATATCCTTAAGCGCTCCGGTCTGCTCATAGAAAGCGCCTCTGGTTTCCACGCCTACTTCTTCCGCCACGGTAATCTGCACGGATTCTATATGCTTACTGTCCCATAAAGGTTCAAAAATAGAATTTCCGAATCTGAACGCCAATATATTCTGTACGGTTTCTTTCCCCAGATAATGATCGATACGGTAAATCTGCTCCTCTTCAAAGGTTTCAGCCAATAAACTGTTCAGTTCAATTGCCGACTGCTTATCATGACCGAATGGTTTTTCGATAATGATGCGGTCTTTTTTAGCATCAGAAGCCAATGCTGAATTTTTGATATGATTCGAAATGGTAGAAACAAAATCCGGTCCGATGGATAAATAAAACAGTCTGTTCCCTCTCGTTCCGTAAACCTTATCAAAATCCTCTAATTTCTGGTGCAGATTTTTGTAAGAACTTTCCTCATCCAGTTGATGCTGAAAATAAGTAATATGAGCCTGAAAACCGGCCCAGTCTTCTGTCGTTATCTTTTTCCTTGAGAAATTCTCAAGGTTTTCTTTGATGTAGTTTTTAAAATATTCATTGGTATTGTCTGCTCTTCCGAGTGCCAGAATATTAAAACCTTTGGGCATTCTGCCGTCGATGTATAAATTATAAAACGCCGGAAAAAGTTTTCTTTTCGCCAAATCTCCTGTCGCACCAAAAATGATAATTGTAGTTGGCTTCAAGACTTTATTGTCATTCATTTTTCCCAATTTTAATCGTTTGCAGTTTGCCATGACGTGTGAAAAACACCTTCCCTGTCTGTTCTCTGATAGGTATGTGCTCCGAAATAATCACGCTGAGCCTGAATCAGATTCACAGGAAGAGATTCTGTGGTATAGGCATCAAAATATCCTAGGGCAGTCTGAATTCCCAAACTTGAAATCCCATTTGAAGCAGCATAAGCAGCCGTTTTTCGTAATGATTTAATTTTATCCTTAACGATCACAGAAATATCTTTATCAAGTAAAATATTGGAAAGAAGAGGATCTTTAGTGTATGCAGAATAGAACTTTTCCAACAGAACTGAACGGATGATACATCCTCCTCTCCAGATTTTCACGACATCTTTCAATGGAATCTGGAAATTGTATTCTTCAGAAGCTTTTACCAGTAAAGCCAAACCTTGTGCATAGCTGATCAATGTCGCCAGATATAAAGCATCACCCACTTCTTTAATGAATAATTCTGTATTTTCGGGACTTACAATTTCTTTTTCAGCATACAGCTGAGAAGCCTGAACCCTCTCTTCTTTATAGGCTGATAAAATTCTTGAAGTCACTGCAATATCAATAGTCGGGATAGAAACTCCAATTTCCATGGCCTGCTCAGAGGTCCATTTTCCGGTTCCCTTAGCTCCTGCTTTATCTAAAATCTGATCGACAAGATAACCGTCTGTCAATGAATCTTGCTGCTGAAAAATATCTCTGGTGATCTCAATCAGGAATGAATTCATTTCACCATTGTTCCATTCTTTAAAAACCTGATATAACTGGTCGTTATTTAAATTGGCTCCTCGTTTCAACAAATCATATGCTTCGCTGATGAGCTGCATAATGGCGTATTCAATTCCGTTGTGAACCATTTTCACATAGTTTCCTGCAGAATCTTTCCCCATATAAGCGGTACAGGCTTCATTTCCCACTTTGGCTGAAATAGCTTCCAGCATAGGCTGAATAAGATGGAAAGCTTCCAGATCTCCACCCGGCATGATGCTTGGTCCTGTTCTGGCTCCTTTTTCACCTCCGGAAACGCCCATTCCCATAAAATGAAGATTTTTTGAGGCCAGATCAGCAACACGCCTGTTGGTATCTTTGAAATAAGAATTCCCGGCATCGATAACGATATCTCCTTTGCTTAAAAGCGGTGTAATGCTTTCCAGAACTGCATCCACAGGTTTTCCGGCCGGAACCATAAGAATAATTTTCCTTGGGGTTTCCAGTGCAGATACAAAATCTTCCATTGTACCTGTTCCTTTTACTTTCATTTCTGAGGTGGCGCCGTCCTGTAGTTCTTTTACTTTCTCTCCATCAAGGTCGAATCCGGCGATAGAAAAGCCGTTATCGGCAATATTATAAAGAAGATTGCGCCCCATTACTCCAAGGCCAATCATTCCGTAATTATATCTTTCCATTTATTTATTAGTATGAATTCTGTTATACAGACAATAAAATTAAGCAAATGCCAATCAGGAAAAAAATAAATGGACAGAAAAAAATTCTTCACAGCAGAAGGGTCAAAGCTTCCAGATTAAAACCAGAACTTTAAAAGAATTCCAAAACCCGCTCTATCAACAATTTATAGACATTTCACACCTGGAAAAGTCACCTGGAAAGGATTTTAAAGATTAATATTGATTTAACATTAAAAAAGTAAAAAGAAGAGCTAACTCCAAACCTATACATTGCATTCAAAAACATCCATCAAATAGTGAAAAACATCCATGTTTTCCAGACTGGTATCACGGGATCTTTGCAACAGACTAAAATTCATATAAATAATTATCATAAAATTTAAACAAAATGTCTGTTTCCGATCTATTTAAGCCCCTCAGCCTGCTGCATGGTCCGGCCATGAGAAACCGTTTTATGCTGGCACCGCTCACCAGCCAGCAAAGTGATCATGACGGTACAGCTTCCCCATATGATCATTCCTGGATAGAACAGCTTGCCCAAAGTGATTATGGACTCATCCAAACCAGTGCTGCTACCGTGGAAGCCGGAGGGATTGCATTCGAACGGCAGTTGGGTATTCATAGTGATCAACATCTACCCGGACTGACCCGAATGGCCACAACCATCCGTGAAGGTGGCGGACTGTCTGCTGTACAGCTTCATCACGCAGGACATCGTGCTAAACCTTCATTAGGAGGAATACCAGCTCCTGCTTCCGGCAAAACATTACCAGATATAAAGGCTATCACGACTGAAGAAGTGGAACGCATCCGCGACAGTTTTATAGCAGCTGCAAAGAGAGCTCAGCTTGCCGGATTTGATGGCGTTTCAGTACATGGTGCTTTCGGATGGATACTTTCGGAATTCCTCTCCCCCAATTTGAATGACCGTAAAGACAGATACGGAGGCAGTTTGGAAAACCGTGCGCGCTTCACCATTGAAGTTATCGAAGGAATCCGTAAGGCCTGTGGTCCTGATTTTCAAATTGGCTGGCGATTATCTATTGAACGTTATGGATTGCTGCTGGAAGAATTACGTGAAATTACAGCCGATATTTTTGACCGCGAGCTGATCGATTATCTGGATCTGGCTTTGTGGGATTCGGCCCAGATTGTCCGGGATGGAATGTTTCAGGGGAAAACCATGCTCAGTGTATTTACAGAACTTCCCCGCAAAGGAGTACGCTTAGGAGCAGCTGGAAAGATTATGAGTGCTCAGCGTGCCGGAGAACTGCTTGATGAAGGTTGTGATTTCGTCCTGATAGCACGCGCCGGAATTCTTCAGCGGGACTTCCCTCGTCAGGTGAGAGCCAACCCAATGTACGACAGCCCCCAACTTCCGGTAACCGCAGATTTCTTACGCCAGGGAGGACTGAGCGAGCGTTTTATAGATACCATGCGGGGTTGGCAGACTTTTGTAAAAGCAGGCTCATGAATTCGGGGTGCGGGTTATATGTTATGGGTTTGAGAGTTTCAGGATGCGGGTTTTCAGATGTCTGAAATCTGATGTCTGATGTCTGATGTCCTGATGTCTGATATCTGATGTCTGAAATCTAGTATCTAAAATGAATCAAAAAATCTCCATCACAAAGTAAAAATCGTCCATTCTTTAAAGCTCCTTATTCCCACATCTTTGCAGTGTAAATAAATTTTTTATCATGAAAAAAACAGCTATTATTCTTCTTTCTGATCCTAAGGCCGGTTCAGAAGAAGCAATCGGAAGAGTATTCAACGCTTTGGCTTCAGCATATGAATTCAAGCATGCGGGTGAAGAGGTGAAAATTATTTTTCAGGGCACAGGGATAAGATGGCCGGAACAGCTTGAAAAACCTGAGCATCCGGTGAATGGACTTTATATGGATGTAAAGGATTATATCCACGGCCTTTCAAAAGGATGCGTTGCGGTCTTTGGTACTGAAGTTTCCGGTTATGACTTGCTGAACGAAAATGAAGTGCCCGGAACGCCTGGTTTGCCAAGTTTCCTCAACCTCAGAAATGAAGGGTATGATATTTTGATTTTCTAACTCAACTTTACAGCTGCCCTCTGAGAAAATCAAGGGCAGTTTTTGTTTTTAATCTTAAGATGAAAAATATTAATTAAATTGCAGTATCATGTTATCACAACCTGTATATACGCTCGTTAATCAGCAGAATGGGAATCTGGCATTCAAACTATTTGAGTTTGATAACAACAGTTACTTTGATCATATTCAACGTAATAACTACTTCACGCTCCTTCTCATCACTTCGGGTGAAGGGACGGCTAAAGTTGACCTTTGTGATTACTCATTTAAGGAAGACACTCTGTTTTCATTCTATCCTTATCAGCCATTCATGTTGTGCTCAAAAAAGCCATTGACGGGGATTGCGATACAATTTCACCACGATTTTTTCTGTATTTACCGTCACCATCAGGAAATCGCGGCTAACGGGATCTTATTTAACAATATCTATCAACAGCCTTTTGTTGAGCTGGATGAACACAGCAAAAATACCATCCTGCATCTCATCAAAGGAATCACGGATGAATTAAAAGCTGAAGCTTTCAGGAAAGATGAAGTCCTTATTTCTTACCTTAAGATTTTACTGGTAATAGCCACAAGGCTAAAACTTGACCAGCAATCTTTTCAGGAAGAAGGAAGTAACAGTGGAAAACAACAGCTTATGATTCAAAATCTTAAAAATGCTATAGAAGATAATTTCAGAATAAAGCATTCAGCCAGTGATTATGCCGATATGCTGAACCAGACCCCAGCTTCACTTGCCAGAATCACAAAGAATCATTTTAACAAAACGCTTTCCGACCTGATCACCGAACGGATTATCATTGAAGCCAAAAGAGAATTATACCTCACCGATAAAACAGTTAAAGAAATAGCCTATGAACTGGGCTATGAGGATGAATACTACTTCAGCAGGGTATTTAAAATCAAAACCGATATATCCCCTCAGGTGTATAGGAATACCATCGGATTTAACAGAGGAAATTAGGGGTGAGTTTGAGAGTCGGAGGGTTTGAGGGTTTGAGGGTCGGAGAGTTTGAGCGTTTTAGGTTTTTGGGGTTGGAGAGTGGCGGATTTGTCTGATGTAAAATATCTGAAATCTTACATCTAGCATCACCATCCACTTGCGAAGCAACATTGATCATTCACATTTCTTGATCTTTACCTCAGCCTGAAATCAAAAATCTTATATCTCCAAAAAAAATAATTAAAGAATGAACAACTATACTCCCTACATGCTTGAATGCATAGAACTTGCTAGACAGGCATTGGAAAAAGGAAATCCTCCGGTTGGGTCCTTACTGGTTTTTAAAGATCAAATTATAGGCAGAGGAATTGAATCCGGAAAATCATCCGGTGACATTACCCAGCATGCAGAAATTTTAGCTGTTAAAGATGCTTTAACACAAGGCCACCGGGATATACTGCACGAATCTGTCCTTGTTTCTACTCACGAACCCTGCATAATGTGTTCTTATCTGATCAGACATCATCAAATTGCAAAAATTGTCTTTGGTGTTTCTGTGCCATTGGTTGGCGGACAATCTTCTGAATTTAAAATTCTAGAAACAGAAACCATTCCCAAGTGGGGCCGAAAACCTGAAATTGAATCAGGCCTGTTGCAACATGAATGTGAACTCCTGAATGAACAGTTTTCAGAATATCTTTCTAGACAAAAAGAGTAATGGGCCAACTTCATCAAAGACCTTTCTAAAACAAAAGCCAAACGACAAGTTGTTTGGCTTTTTATCATAGAAGTATTTTAGATATGCTGTTCTTTATTATGATCCTGCAATATACACCGGAGCACCTCCCAGCCACGTTTCCAATACCGGGATATTTCTCATTTTCATATACTGTGAGGATTGAGTTGTTAATGAAAGCGGATCCTTCTCCAGTATTACAAAATCAGCAAAGTATCCCGCATCTAATGACCCTGCCCATTCATCTGCATAGCACTGCCACGCAGCATCATACGTAACCGCAATTAATGCCTGCTCCGGAGTAATGCGTTCAGGAGCGTTTAATACTTCGATACTTGTTGTATTTTCTTCCATAATTCGGGTAACAGACTGTTCCATCATTCTCAAAGGCCCCAACGGGCTTACCTCATTGTCACTATGAAGCGTAATTCTCATTCCTGCTGCCAGAGATGAACCGCAAAGATCGAGCATTTGAGCCTTGTCTTTAAATATCACCTCATTAAAAGCATAGCCCCAATATCCTACGTGTCCGATAAGAAAACTTGGGGAAACACCCATTTGCAGCATGGATGTAATCTGATCCGGTGTCAGAAGAGAACAGTGTTCTATACGGTTTCGAAGCTCAGGTCCCCTGTATTGGGCAAGTGCGCTTTGATAAGCCTCTATAGCAAATGTTACCGCCTGATCCCCATTGGCATGGATCATCAGAGGCCAGCCTTTACCGGCTACCACGGTATTGATCAGTGTATCATACAATGGCGGAATCGTGTCTGCAGGAATTCCTTTTTCCGGAAAATTAAAGATCCCTGTATTATTGGCAGGATCACAACAATAAGGGGCACTCTGATAACCGGTCAGACCCTGGTTTGAGCCATCCGACACCACTTTAACGTGTCCGTAATAGACCGGTTTGTAAGTGGTCGGTACCGGATACGTACCAAGACCATCAGCAGCCTCCTGATCTGCACAAAGCAATGCTCCTCCGATTCGCACCAATTCCGGATTTCCCTGTACATAGGAACTCAGCACCGTTTCAAACTTATCGTTCAGTCCGGCATCATACATAAAAGTGACTCCTCTTGAATTGGCCAGTTTAAAAAGGCTGGTGAGATAAGCATCCATATTTTTAGCCATAGCAACGACTTGTGCCTGAATCACTTCCAGCGCCGGTGTCATTTGCTTGCTTTCCTGAAGCTGACCCTGTGTCTGCTTTACATATTCATCCGGTGTTACATAATGATCCTGGACATATTTACTGTTTTTAAATACATATTTCAATGCGCTGGTATTTAAATAAAGGGTATGCATAGACGCACTCAGCAGCATCATGGGATCTTCATTTATTTCGTCGAGCACTGTATTGGTAATGGTCTGAAGCTCGTTTGCGCCATTAACCGGTACAAAAGGCATCAGCGACGGATCTAAACCTTTCCCTAAAATAACATATCCGGGAGTTGTGGGAAGGTTACCGTTTATGGTTGTTCCGATAGACTCCAAATCATATGTGGCCAGCAAATCCTGGCCATTAAAAGGGCTTACATCTATCCATTCAGCCATCATAGCTGCGGGAACGATATGAACGTGAGGTTCGATCAGGCCTGGCAGCAAGGTTTGCCCGTCAGTTAGTTCTTTGGTTTGATAGCCCGGATAATTTTGATCCATAAATGTGGTTACTTCTTCTTTTTCTCCGGCTATGACAACGTTTCCATCAGCGATGCCTATGGCTTCAACCTTTTCCGTTGATCCGCCGATCATAGGCCGGATGATACCGCCGCTGATCATAAGCGTTTGTGGTGATGACTGAGTGTTGGTTTGACCCGGCGCGGGTTTCATTCTGTCCAGATTTTCGGAACTAAAAAGTTCTTCTTTCAGAATTTCTAAAATTGGGTTGTTGCAACCGCACTGAGTGCAGCCGTGAACATGAGCGTGTGGTTTTTCCATGGTATTAGTTTTGGTTTGGTATGTATTCGTAGAAATGGGATTGTATATTTATAACAAAGCACGCCTGATCCAGGTGAGACTAAGGTTCACATTGAAATCAGCAGGATTGTAGGTAAGGTATTCCCACTATGTACATATTGGAATATATATAGTTTTCATTCGATTTTCAGGCATTAGTTTATGTGCTAAAAATATGAAAAAAAAGCATTATGTTTTAACTTTTATCACACAATGTTGATTATTAACTTAAATTAAAATATTAATTCACAATATATTTACATTTAAAATAATAATTTATTTTTTTTTGAAAACTTGCAATATCCCACCATTACGGGATCTTTTCATTCTCTCCTGAAAAGATTTCCTACAAATAAAATTCTCTTCTTTTGTTTTAGCCTACTTAATAATTTTCTTAATCCGAAATCAGATTAAAAACAACTGTAAAGAATTACCTCATCAGTTTCCAAAATTCACAAAGTGAGGAATATCTGTTGTGAAGCCGTTCATTGGTAAAACATTATTCCGGTTGCTGTTAAAATCAAAAACAGAATTATTATCGAAAGGAACCCGTGGATAATAAGTGAACGAAATCTGAATTCTGTTGAAAACCAAAAACGGATTATTGATCAATACACCCACTCCTATTTTAGTATTGGCAGTGGTTTTAAGCAGTCTGTCATCCGGCATTCCCAACCAGCCGACTGCGGCAGTTAAGTACGGACTGAAATGGAAATTCTTCCATGTTTTATTAACAAAAAGCTGAAGCTGATACCTTAAAACCAATTTTTTAGTTCCGATAAAATCTGAATTGTAAACCGGGAATTCGTCTGCAGCGGAAAGATTAATCCTGTCTTTGTAAGAATAATTGTGCTGAGGATTTCCCAGTGCTAAAGTTGGGGAAAAGAAATGTCTTGCTTTGGCAAATTTCCAGTCCATGAGATTGGTAAAATAGGTTCCATCCAAACGGAAAGACTCCCGATTTTGGCTGTCTTCATTAAAAAACCGTCCAAACTCAGCTTTCACATTGAAATAACCGATCTTTATAAAATTGCCATACGACGCAGAAACGCCCACATAAGGCATTACATTTTTACTTCTTGATAAGGCTCCGGCAGTCAGATTGACGGTATTTCCATATGCAACATCCTCCGGCAAATCATATTGAAAAATATTCTTCTGAACCGAGAAATTTCTGCGGATAAATCCTACAGACATCAGAAAACTGCTGTACGAGCTGAAATACTGATACTGGTCGATCCCGGGACTGTCTTTGTACTGATAATTCTGAACCCTTCCTATCAGAGCAATATTACTGTTGACTCTTTCCTTAGAATCAGACGAAACCGGAATCTGATAACCGCCCCATAAATCCTGGCTGTACACCTTGATTTGCACTTCCGGAAATTTGGTGTCCGTCGCAGTGGGAAGGGCTACATTCCTCATGAAATATTCAAAGGTAAACCCTCCCGCCCATTTCGTCAGTGGTGAGAAAAAATCTCTTCTGACATTGAAATTGATTCTCTCATTTCTCAAAAAATCCCTTTCTCCCAAGATCTGAGCATTGATGAAAGAACCCCAGAGGTTGTATGCGGTGTAGCTTCCTAAAAGATAATCCTGCTTTTCTTTGGAATCGTTTCTGTACAATACATTCAATTCGTGTCCCAATCCCAACATATTTTCTTCGGTAACGCCCAAACCAATTTTACTTCCTGAATAACTGACTCTTGGCTTTAAGCTCCAGGAATCAAGAACTTTGACCACCACATCAATAGAATCTTTGCCAGACGTGCTGTCTGAAACACTGATATTAACCCTGTTGATAAAAGGCATTGTTCTCAGCAAACGCTCAGATTCATAGAGTTTCTGGGCATTGTACTCCTCACCTTCTTTAAAAAGCAAATAATTATTAACTGTATTGTCTCTTGTATTGGCATGAAGATGATTGGTAAACCAGTCATACCACTTGGTTTTTTCTTTTTTCTCTTTCGAACCGTAACCAAAAGGGTCAATGGTTTCTATCCGGATATTTCTGATGTGTTTTCCGTTATGAGTCTCCTGCAATAATTTCTCCGTGGTTGTTCTAACCGATGCCGAATCCGCCTGTCTTCTAAATATAAAACGGTGAATAAATTTGGTGACTTTCGTTTTATCTGAAAAGTTCTCTATTTTATAATAAAGCGAATCCTTTTTCTCCTGCGCATTCAGAAGGGAAAAGCCACATAAAAGGAAAATTGAAACTGCAAGTAATTTATTGGTCATAATCAAAGAATTCGATAAAGCTTGTGATATCAATTTATAAGCCAATAGAAGCGAAAAACGAGGTTTTAACGTAAAAAATAAACCAGGTACCACACGGGAAATGATATTTTACCATTTTGAACATGAATAATCAACTCATTCTTACTTCAGCTTCATTTTTTTGGTCTTATTATTGAATAAGTTTTAGCACCAATTCATTTAATCCTTCGTTCAGACTTATCCTCTACTCCAATAAAAATACCGGCAAACAGCAATAAAGTTGAATCATTAAATATCATTATTATGGAAACTAAAGAAATTTCAAGAATTGCCCTTGGCGCATTTCTGATCACCGCAGGTGTGGGGCATCTTACCTTTGCGAGAAGACAATTTCAGGCTCAGGTACCGGATTGGGTTCCTTTAAAGAAAGATGACACGGTAGTGTATTCCGGAATAGCTGAAATACTACTCGGTACAGCCATTATTGCAACGCCCAAAAAACACAGAAAAACTATAGGTAAAGTGGCAGCCACATTTTTTGCGGCGGTTCTTCCCGGAAATATTGCTCAGTATAAAAACAGGAAAGATTCTTTCGGACTTAATACGGATAATCAAAGATTGGCCAGACTTTTTATGCAGGCTCCTCTGATTGCCTGGGCTTTGAAATCTACGGATGAGTGAAAGGGTTCAGTTGCCTGACTCGTAAAGACGATATTGATTAAACCAATCATTATTTGATATGGTTATAAGGAAGTCGGAGCATTTGCATGCGAAGTTTAGACTTTGCATCCGTATTAATTGTTACTGATTCTGTTACTAATTAATACGCCTCTAAAAAGTTTAAAACCTGTCAATCCCTTTGTGGGAAAGCGATTGACAGTAGTGACCACGGAGGGATTCGAACCCCCAACCCTCAGAGCCGAAATCTGATATTCTATCCAGTTGAACTACGCAGCCTGCTTCATAAGCAGTAAATAAGAAGCTATGAATACTTCCAATTCATCTGTTGCTATGATTTAAGACTGCGAAAATACTGTTTTTTTTACAATTTATAAAGCCTGCAAAGTTTAATTCTAAAAATTATTTCAGGACTGCAGAATGATCTGTTGAAAGTAATATCCTAACAAAAGAAACAGACTCGGGACAAACATTTAAAGGTCAGATGTTTAAAAGCCGAATGTGTAAGATCTATCCCTATAATATACATTTCACAGATTAAAAATTATGATAAACAAAAATTGATCAGCCCGCCTATTGTTCAATGTAAAAGACGTTATTGAATAATGTCCTTCCAACGGCCACAGACAAAAAATAAAGCACAACAGTCATAAAAAACAAAAAGCCTTACATTTTGAAATGTAAGGCTTTTTATATTAAATATATCTTTAAGCTTAGAAGGTAATCTTCACCCCTCCCAGAACCTGTGCACCTAGGACTTTATAGCCTTTGTACGTCTGGTAATTTGAGTTAAGAAGGTTGTTTCCGATGGCAAAAACACTAAAGTTTTTATGGAATTTATACTCAGCAGAAAGGTTTAAATCTGCATAGCCGCCTACTTTATCATTTCTGTTTTCCGTAGACTGGTACACCATGTTTGGATTAGCGACTCCTTCGATGGCGAAAGAGTTTGTCGTTCTGTCGCTGGCAAAGATACCCTTGAATCCTAACACCAATTTTTTATCAAGCATGGTATATTTTGCTCCGATGCTTGCATTCACTAAAGGAACGTTATAAATATCGTCGTAATTCTTCAGATTGTATTTTGTAAACTTTACTTCCCCGTCTAAAACCAGGTTTTCAAGCGGGAAATACTGTACGCTTCCCTTGATATCACTTACATTTCCGTCATCATATACAGCAGAGAATGTGTTTGCAAAATTGTAGGCAGAACGGTTCAGGCTAAAGGTATTGTCGAAAATACTGTTCCCCTGGAAGAACATAATATTCCTCATTTTTCCGTAACCTGCAGAGAAGTCATATTTAAACGTTTCGTCGATATCTCCACGTAAACCTACGTAAAAATGATATTGAGTCTCTGTTGGCTTTAAAAGCTGGTCAGAAAGCACGAATGGATTCGCCTGCAGAAGATCTCCGTAGGTATTCAGCTTCAGTCCGCCGTCTACCCCACCGTAGAATTTAAATTCTTTAGCAGCAGCAACCTGGAATTCAGCCTGTGGAAACCAGTATGTCTTATTATTTTTCACCTCTCCGCCAAGGGCATCATTTGAATTCTTAGCATTCAGGAAAGAGAATCCGGAACCTAACATTAAGTAAGATTCCCCTTTTCTGAAGGTTACTTTCGGAGTAAGGCTCGTATTAAAGAAATTGGATGAGTTTTTGTTAACAACCCCAAAATCTGTTTTCACAGCTTCTAATCCAACGCCTAAGTCAGCATTTAAAACTATTCCTGATTTACCGATCTCTACTGCATGCTTGGAAAGATTCGCCAAAATGGAAACCTGATTTTCCTGAGCATCAAAATGATCTTTCAGGAAAGATGATTTTACCCTTACATCATTTAAGATTTCATTGGAATAAAAATCATAATATCCATTTACTTTAAACTGACTCACCCTTTGCTTCAGATCAACGTCTGCAGAAGGCTCCATGGCATAAATTCCGTAATATCTGTTATTATCCAGTCCATACTCTGCATTCAGGTTGAACTTTCCTTTTTCACCGTATGAATTTAAATAAGCTCCGATGGCTGTAGAACTCTGCTTGGAATCCCATGCATATTCTTTTTTCAGGCCTAAAGTGGAAAGGAAATGGAAATCCGCTCCTACTTCCAGTTTATTGTCAAGGGTTTTGGAAATATTGGCATCACTCAAAATTTTCCCGAAGTTCCCCATTCCAAACTGCACATAGTTGTTCTGAGCCGTTCCTTCAAATTTAGGAGTCACATCCTGTCCCTGAATGGTAGATGTTTTAAAATCCGAAACCGCAGGAACATCCGTGATGGTATATTTCACAGGGTTCTGGGATTTCTCTTCCGGCGGATAATTCTTGATGGTCTCCACAGAGGTTTTCTTCTTCTCGATCTTCTTCACCTCCGGTTCCCGCTTCTTATTAAGAATCAGTTTTTCCTCCTTGATCTGGGAAAACGCAAACTGCGAAAACCCTAAAAATAATATGGATAATAATTGAATTTTTCTGTTCATTGCTCAATATTTGTATTAATGTATAATGTCGGATGTATAATGTATTTATTAAACTGTACTTTGTACATTTTACTTTTTACATTATCCTTTATACACTTTACTTTTTAATCTGCTTTTTAACCTCTTTTGCTTCTGCTACGATCTCCGGGAAATCTTTATAGTTTTCGATGATCTGGTCGCAGGTATAACTTGCCTGGTAATTGTCTTTCAGTCCCACATAGTTTTTAGCCATCAGTACCAAAGCTTTTGCTCCCCAATAGTCTTCGGAGGCATAATTGTTGGCCAGTTTAAAGATCGTCTCATTGGAAGACTTGAAGGCCTTTCCTTTGTTCTGATAATAAGCTTTTGCATAAATAGCTTCTGCCGCTACCGATGTATTGGAAGATTTTTCAAGAGAAGAGTAAGCTGACTGCGCATCTTTATCTTTCCCTGAATTCATCAGGCTTCTCGCTTTGATCACTTTCGCTGTTTCAATAACTGCTGCCGAGTTTTTCGAGTTCGCAATGACGGCATCAGCCAGTTTCTCCGCCTGAGAGAAGTTTTTCTCGCTGGCATATACCTTCATCAGCTCAACATTCGCATAGTTTCTAATGCTGATGTCTGAAGAGTTTTTGATATTCTCAAGGTACTTTTTAGCTTCCGCCGTATTCCCCTGAGCCACGAAGATCTGTGCCAGACGGGTCTGTGCATCATCCTGATAGTCGTTCTGTACCGATGCTACTTCCTGAAGAACAAGAAGCGCTTTCGTAGCATTATTGGTTTGATAGTAGCTTTCTCCCAGCTCGTATTTAGCCTGATAAAGGCCTTCTCCGGTAGGATTCTGCGTTAAATATTTTTCGTAGTAAGAAATAGCATTTTTGTAGTCCTTCTTCGTGAAATACTGTTTCCCGGTAGAAAGGTTGATCTCATCGATCTCAGAAGCATCTACATTCACCCCGATATTTTTTGCAAAAGTTTCATATCCGGAAACGTCACCGTTTTTCGTGAAAATAGGTTTTGCCGCCTGAACAATCTTCTCAGCATAAGCGGTATTCTTATACTGCTCGCCTAAAGATTTAAGCTCGGAAAGAGCTTTATCGCTTTGGTTCTGATCAATATAATTTTGAGCTCTGTAGATAGATGCATTGGCTATAAGATCTTTATCCGAAGATGTTTTGATCACTTTCGCGAAATAATCATTGGAATTCGCAAAATCATCCTGTGCAGAATATGCTGTTCCCATTTCATACTGGGCATCGTCATAATACTCCGAATCCGGATATTTGGACAGAAGATTTTTCAGATTGGTGATCTTCGCCTGTGTATCGCCTTTAAACCCTAAAGCCATTGCTTTCTGATATAAAGTATAGTCCGTGGCGTCTTCATTTTTATCGTAAATCGCAATCGCCTCATTCAGATCATTGTTGGCATAATGAATATCTGCCAGACGAAGTTCTGCATCATTTTTAAATTCAGGCTTCGGATTGCTCAGATACTGCTTGAAATACGTCTGTGCCTGATCGAATTTTTTAGCTTTAAAATAAGCATAGCCTAAATCATAAGGCAGCTGCTGCTTTTCAGGGAAGGTTTCATTAAGAAGCTTCTCGTAGCGGGCAATGGCAGACGGATAATTTCCTTTCTGGTAATACACCTGTCCCAACCAATATAATGCTCTGTTGTAAAATTCTTTATTGATATTGAATCCTAAGCTTCTCAGGAAATACCTTTCCGCTTCGTCATAATTTCCTTTGTTGAATTCCTCTGTTCCCAATAAATAAGAAACCTCCTGGTCTACTTTATTGATCTCCGGGGTAGAATTCTGAAGTCTGTCGATCGCGTTCAGCGTTTCTTTATAGTTTCCGGAATACAGATATGATTTCACAAGAAGTGATCTCATTTCCGGAGCATTCGCATCATTCTGATTATCGTTGATATAACTTTGGATCACCGCTGAAGGGCTTTCAAACGGGTTTCCGATATCGTAACTTAGTTTTGCATACTGTTCGTGGGCTAATTTTTTAACCTTAGCATCGTAATTCATCTGGTAAGAAGAACGGAATGCCGAAAGGGCTTCCTGCTTTTTATCTACCGCCAGATAAGCATTTCCCAGCTGATAGTAAGCATTCTGTGCCAGCGCTGAGTTGCTGTTGACAAGCTGGTTGTAATAAGAAACCGCTTCATCATATTTTTTAAGCTGAGCGGCCACAAATCCCATTTCATAAAGGTCATTTTCAGACGGGTTCTGCTGTACACTGAGATAATCTTTAAGGTGTGGATACGCCGAAGTATAGTCATTTTTCATGAAATAACTCTCCCCGATGATCTTATGAACCTCTGCTTTATAAGCATCTGAAATACTTTCGCTCAGTAAAGCGGTTCCTTCAGAAATAGCCTGGTCATAATTCTTATCATTGTAGTACATCTGTACATAATAAGGACGAACCAGTTTGGAGAATTTGGGCTGATCTTTTACAGAATCGAAATACTGGAAAGCTTTATCATTCTGCCCACCGGAATAATACAGGTGTCCCAGCATGTAAGCAATATCTCCTTTTTGAGATTCATCGGCTGTTTTATAGGCTTCTTCCAATGCATCGGTAGCTCCTTTGGTATCACCGGTCATGAATTTAGCATAGCCCAGTTTCAGAATATACTGTGTATTTTCTTCTTTTGAAAGCTGATACTGATTCACTTTTTTCAGGGTCTCCAGGGCCTTGTCGAAATCCTTTTTAGCCAGATAATAATCTGCCAGCGGAAGATTAGCCTGAGCAAAATACGCAGAATTCGGGTATTCTTTCATAAAGGCAGTCAGTCCTTCCTCTGCATGGTTTTTCTGCAGGATCACGCCGATCACATTATCAAAAAACTGCGCTGCTTCTTTTCTCGATCTGGACAAATTCTGGTTATAGAAATACTGTCTTGCATATTCGAATTGAGAAGCATTGTATATTTTGGTCTGATAAAGATTTTCTGCGAGATTAAACCTGTAATTTTCTTTCTGGGTAAAGTACTGTGACTGTTGCGCTCCGGAAATTCCGAAATAAAGCACGGCAGCTGAGAGAAGTATTTTTTTTGAATTCATTCTTTTTCTGAATAAAAAGATTAGCTATATAAGTTAACGAAAATATTAAAAACTTATTGTTTAAGCAAGTTTTAAAGGTTTTATAACATAAATTAACAATTGATTACATTTCACTATTTGATGATAAAAAATGATTACTTTAGTATCACAAAAACAAAATGGATATCAATTCGGAACCTTCAAAAAAAAATTCTGATGGAATCCTCAATCTACACCAGCTAAAAACATACCATTACATGAAAATTAAAATACTTTTAGCATTAATATTTGTCAACCTTCTGCAGGCTCAAAAGTTTTATTTTCCGAAAACAGCCGTCACTGACAGTCTTATTTTGGAAAAACAAATGCCCCAGTTGGCATCAAAACTAATTACCCAGGCTCCACTGCTGAAGCTTAAGAAAACTAATAAACTGGCTTATCTGGATAACCTCCTGCGTTTAGAATTGCTTGCTAAAGACTACAAAAAATCCAATGCCACTTTAGCAGATTACCGCAAGGAATTTGCAGATCATGACATGGTAGGGAATAAATATATTGCCTACGAGTTTTACAGCTTGGCAAAAATAATCGAAGCAAAAGAAAAGATTTCTTTCCCGAATGCCCTTCAAAAAGCCTTCAATACAAAATATGCAAGTCTCCCTGATAAACTGATCACCAAGGTAAGTATTGCAGTAGATGGCGATGTCATAGCCGCACGAAAAGTCCTGAAAGAAACGCTGGACAAGCAGAAAGATAAAGACAGCATAGATTACGGATCAGCTCTGGCTTTATGCAGAAGTTATCTGAATTACAAAACCTTCTCCTCCACTAAACCTCAGATCATGCAATTGGTTGCCGCAAAAGACGGGGAAAAATTCATTACCGAAACTAAGGATATTAAAACCAAAAACGGAAGCATTCTAACGATTACCATTATTAGAAAAAAGACCAATACGTCGCCACTTCCTGTTGTTCTCAGCAGTAATATTTATGCAGGACCTATTGATGGCTACTTCGGAAAAAGAGCTGCCGTTTATGACTATGTAGGTGCCGTTGTGAATACCCGTGGCAAAAGAAACAGCAATGATGTAAACAATCCTTTCGAACACGAATCTCAGGATATTTACGATGTAATCGACTGGATCAGCAAACAGCCCTGGTGTAACGGTAAAGTTGGAATGATCGGTGGAAGTTATCTGGGCTTCAGCCAGTGGGCCGCTGTCAAAAAAATACATCCCGCATTAAAGACAATTGTTCCACAGGTTGCTGTAGGAATCGGAATAGACTATCCTGCCCAAAACAATATTTTCATGAGTTATATGCTGCAATGGATCCAGTATGTGACAAACAATAAGTTTACGGATGAAGCAGACTTCAACAATGCTAAAAAATGGGACTCTATTAATACGGCCTGGTACAAAAGCGGAAAATCATTCAGAGCTCTGGATACCATCAGCGGGAAGCCAAGCAAGATATTTCAAAGATGGCTGGATCATCCCGGCTACGACGAATACTACCAAAAAATGGTTCCTTATAAAGAGGACTTCGCCAAAATCAACATTCCTATCCTGACGACTACAGGCTATTATGATGATGATCAGATCGGGGCACTGTACTATTTCAAAGAACATCATCAGTATAACAAAAATGCCAATCATTATCTGGTAATCGGTCCTTATGATCATGGCGGGGCGCAAAGCTTTGGATATACCCATGTCAACGGAAATCCTATTGACCCTGCAGCGAGAATAAGTATTGATGACCTTGCTTTTTCCTGGTTTGATTACATTATGAAAGACGGGAAGAAACCGGAACTTTTAAAAGACAGAATCAATTTCCAGGTGATGAATACCAATACATGGAAACATGCTCCTACTCTGGATAAAATGCATACTTCAACGCTTAAGTTTTATCTTCAGGATCGTAAAGGTAATGCATCGGTTTTCACTCAGCCCACGGAGAAAAGCTTCGTTAAACAAACGGTTGATTTCAAAAACAGGGATCAAAAAGACACTTATCACGCGGTAAGTAAGATTGACAGTGTGAAAACTACAAACTCCATGTATTTCGAGAGTGAAGTTTTAGACAAAGACATTATCTTCAGTGGAAATCCGGCCGGATTCTTCAATGTTTCCATTAATAAAAAAGATTTTGACACGGATATGTCCCTGTATCAGATCAGGCCTGATGGAAAGACTTTCTTATTATCCACTCATATGGTAAGAGCGAGCTATGCAAAAAACAACGCTGTGCGTCAGCTCCTTGTACCGGGTAAAGAAGAACAGATCCCGATAAACAACTCCATGTTTATGAGCAAAAAATTAGAAAAAGGAAGCAAACTGGTTTTACTCGTGGGCGTCAATAAAATCCCAAGCTGGCAGATTAATTACGGAACAGGAAAAGACGTAAGTGACGAAACCATCAAAGATTCCGGGGAACCGCTGGAAATAAAGTGGTACAACAACAGCTATGTGGAAATACCTATTTACCAAGAATAAAAGCATTTAGCCATGAGAACCTCAGCCTTTTTAACGAAATATTATGATTACAGCCAACACCAAAATAAAAAATGATTACATTTGCTTTTTTTCAAACTCAAATATAAATATTGAATGAATCAACTTTTCAGAAGGAAAAACTATTCAGAAACAGATACATCTACCAGTCTTTTAAGGGTTTTAGGTGTTTGGGATATCGTTTTTTTTGGTATTGCGGCCATTATAGGAGCAGGAAGTTTCAGCAGCTTAGGTGAAGCAGTTTTCAGAGGTGGCCCCGGAGTTATTCTACTATATTTAATTTGTGGTTTTGCCTGTGGATTTACAGCCTTATGCTATGCTGAATTTGCCAGCAGAATTCCTACAGCCGGTTCCGCCTATACGTATGCTTATGCCAGTTTTGGGGAACTGATTGCCTGGGTGATCGGATGGGCATTGATCATGGAATATTCTTTCGGGAATATTTATGTGGCTTTTTCCTGGTCCGACTATTTCACCAGCTTCTTAGAACGTTTGGGTATGCATATCCCCGATTATCTTACCTGCAGCTACACGGAAGCCCGAAAAGCTTTCCAGAACGGTTCTGAGAACAAAGAACTGTTGAATGCCTGGAATACTGCACCACTCATCGGTAATTTAAAATTTATTCTCGATCTTCCTGCATTGGTGATCAATGGCCTTATCACATGGCTTTGTTACGTGGGAGTGAAAGAAAGTAAAAACTTTAATAATTCACTAGTTATTTTAAAACTGGCAGTGATTGTTTTAGTGATTCTGGTAGGCTTCGCTTACATTAATACAGATAACTGGACGCCTGTCAATCCGGAAACTCAGGTCGCTTCCTTCATGCCGAACGGTTTTGCAGGAGTCATGAGTGCCGTTTCAGGAGTTTTCTTTGCCTACATCGGTTTTGATGCGTTAAGCGTTCTTTCCGAAGAGACCAAAGATCCTCAGAAAACACTTCCGAAGGGAATGATTATCTCTTTAGTGCTTTGTACCGTAATTTACATTGCTTTAACACTGGTACTGACAGGAATGGTTGATTACAGGAAGTTCGATGGTATCGGAGACCCGCTTTCATTCATATTCGAAAAATCTAACGCCAATGTAGCCTGGATGGAACTTGTGGTTTCTTTCGTCGCTATTGTAGCCATCACGACGGTATTATTGGTATTCCAAATGGGACAGCCGAGAATCTGGTACGCGATGAGCCGTGACGGACTGATGCCTGAAAAATTCAAGACGGTACATCCAAAATATAAAACGCCTTCATTTGCTACTATTATTACAGGTATTGCTGTAGGAGTTCCTATTCTTTTTACGGACAAAACATTCATCCTGGATTTCACAAGTATCGGAACCATCTTCGCTTTCGTACTGGTATGCGCCGGAGTTTTAATGCTTCCTGCAAAAGAGAAGATTAAAGGCAGATTCCACCTTCCTTATATAAATGGTAAGATCATATTCCCGGTGATCATCATCGGCGGATTAATCGGTTTCTATATCTGGCAGCCCGAATTTTTCACCAATTTAATGGACTGGAATGATCCTAAAGAAGGTGAATTCAGAGCGTCTATTTTCGTTTTCATCCTGATCAATCTGGTACTTTGTATTTTTACCTTCATTAAGAATTTCTCTTTAATTCCTTTGATCGGCTTAAGCTCATGCTTGTACCTTCTTACCGGAATGAGTCATGAGAACTGGTTCTGGTTCGGACTATGGTTTGCACTGGGTCTGGTGATCTATTTCTGCTACGGTTATAAACACAGTAAGCTTAGAAAGGAATCAGTATAAACAGTGATTTATAAATAACATCATAAAAGGCAAATTTGCATATCCGCAGATTTGCCTTTTTTCTTTTTCACGTTTGATCTTCCTTACCAAATCGGCAGAATTATTGCATAGATTTCAACACCAACAATAAACTAATTTTGCCATGTCAGAAAGAATAAAAACATACGGAGAATTTTATCAGTTCTATCTTACCGAGCACAGCAAAACAGGAACGAGGATCTTTCATTTTATCGGAACCCTTCTGGTATTTCTTGTGATCTGGTATGTCATCAGTTCAGGGAAAGAACGGTTTCTTTGGTATATCCCTATCTTTGGTTACGGCTTTGCGTGGTTCAGCCATGCCGTTATTGAGCGAAATAAACCCGCCACTTTCAAATATCCATTATGGTCGCTGATTTCAGATTTCAGGCTGTTTTTTGAGCTGCTGATCGGTAAGCAGAAATTCAAAGGAATAGCTCCGAAACCAAAAGATAGTGATGTTTCTGAGGAATTGCACTAATTTTTTTTTACCACAAAAGGAACAAAAGTTTTTAATTAATTTAAACATTTTAGAGCACTTTAGTTTTAAAAGTTCTATTATCCCGAAAATAATAAGACCACATAAGCAGAAAATCAAAGATTTTCATAAACTTGAGTGTGCTTCATATGCGCAGGCATTTAACTATAAAACAACTAAAGTGTTTAAAAAAAATTCTATGATTTCAAATATTTAAAAACTACTTTTTATTTCCCAAAGATTCTTATTGTACGCTTTTTAAAACATTAAGATCAATGAAGGAGATAAGAAAAGTTAAGAAAAAATCAAATGATTTTTTAAGGTGTGTTTCTTCTAGTGAAGCTCTGCTCAATATTCTTAAGAAGTGCACTTAAGTTTTTAAAAACCGGAGATTTTTATCGTCTGTTTTGGAGGAAATAAATTCTTTTGAACGCCTTTCGTTCTTAATAAGGAGTAGATATAGTTTAGGGTTTCGGCGGCCGGAGGCCGCCGAAACCCTAAACTTCAATATTAAATTAAACTTTAAATATTCAACACAAACAACTGAATGTCAGATTTATTTAAACCTCTTCTTAAAGTTAAACTTAATCATATTCATTAAGCCAGGTTCTATAATATCAATCCCCAATCCGAAGTTGCTGTCTGCCACTTTATGATGATCTTCTCTGAAAGCCTCAAACTGCTCCTGCGGAATTTCCAGATTCACAAGAGGATTGTATTCTATAGAAACGGTGGCACCATTCTTAGTGATTTTTTTACGGCTCTTATAATCAAAATATGGATTGCTGATAGTGCTTTCCTGAACCGTATATTTTTCTTCGGTATCTATTTTCTGATCTGTATATAGACTGATCTCGTATTTTTCACTGTCGAAATTATGCCAGAAAGGAAGATCTTTATGCATAAAATCCCTCGCACTTGCTTTGATAACATTCCTGTCAAAATACATCAGGAAGCGGTTGTTTTGTGGATCTATGTAATAAGGATTTTCTATGGTAGCGGTATAGTGAATTTTGAACTCATTTAACTTTTTATCATCACTAACAATATCAATAGATGCATCTTTGAAGATATTCCTGATATCGGTTCCGCTTCTGTCGTTGGAATAATTAAGACCATAAAACAGGAAACTGTTCCAGCTGTCGATGATTTCCCTTTTATTGGTACTTTTAAAATACCTTCTCATGGCATTGGCGCGGTTGCCTTTATAGGTTGTCGTCAGTTTTAACCGGCCTGTTGTATTCTGGGCATTCAATTCAACTTTTTCATCGATGCAGCAATAGGGAAATTGATAGGGTTTCCTTTCCTGCAGCACCTGATCTGGTTTTACTTCCAGATAATGCATAAAATAAATAAACCCGCGGTTTTCTATTAATCCGAATTCATCACGGACCGTGGCGTCAACGAAATACTCTTGTCCTTTAAAATTGATTTTAACGACTACATGATTAAAGCTCAACAGCGACGGCAGATAATATTTGATATAATAATCTGTATGGAAATTGACAAGAACTACAGAAGCATCCACTCCGATATAATCCAGAATCACTTTCAGCAAAACACACTTTGCTTTACAGTCGCCCTGTTTATTTTCATAGGTGACGGAAGGTTTCTGCGGCTTATGCCCGTTCATCTCATCAGCATTGAAGATATAGTAAATATGATTCTGTACATATTCTATCGCAAACTGGAGTTTTTCGTCCAGCCCGTTCACCGCATCCAGCTTTTCAATAAGATGGGGCGCAAAATCCTTCAGCGAATGTTGACTGAAAACGTCATCGTAAATCGGAACAATATAATTAGAAAGCTCTTTCCAGCTGTTTTCTGTAGCAAAATCAATGAATGGAAAAATCTCGCGGCCGGCATCCACCGCGTTGATATAGTTGCTTTCTTCGATAACGAAACGCTCCCCTTTCTTTAAATGATGAATTTCAGGCTCCAGTACATTCCCCTGTGCATCTCTGAAAAATGTTTTTTTATAAGCAATCTTCTCTTCACGGTCGTTGATGAAGGTGAATTTAAAGCTTCCGTATGCCCAGTAATTATCAGGACTTACCCAAACATATTTAGAAAATTCCTTTCTCAGAAAATCTCTTTCCGTAAAAGCCTTACATCTTGAATCTTCCATGATCAGGACATCGTAAAGCCTGAGATCTTTAATGGTAATATTGATCTTTTTATTACTGCTTAATATCCCTCCGCTGCTCTGGTTCTCACTATCAAGCACCTTAATATTGGTGTCAGGAATTTTATCTATCAGAACTCCGTCTCTCAACACACTGATTCGATGAATACTGTACACCTCATTCTCTTCTACAACGACCTCGGAAACGGAAGCCCTTTCAAGATTTCCCGGCTCATTTAAGGTGTACGCCAGACAGACATATTCGCTGTTTTCCTTATTGCTGGTGTAATATTTTTTGTCGAGAAAATAACAGTAATCTCTTCCTTCATCAATCTGTTTTGTGGCAAATTCAGAATCTTTTATTTTATCAATCAGTTCTTCATCCGTGATATTTCCTGCCCATATTTCAGGTTTCAGAATTTTGTAATTTTCAATCTGAATCGGATTATTCATATTATAATGTGGTATTTGTGTTCTTTGGTTACATTTTTAGAAGCGCTCAAATTAAATAATTATAAACTAAAAAACAATAGAAAAACTGCGTCAAAAACTTCGGCACAGTAATTGCGAACTAAGGTTTAAAATAAAGTTTATGAAAATTATAGCAACCATTCTAAAAGGAGCTCTTCCTGCAGCAGCACTATTCGCAATGACACAATGTACCACTACGGCCAACACTGCCGGAGCTGACGAAAAAACGTTCATCGTAGGACCTGAAACTGCAGACTGTACCGGAGTAGCGCCTATGAAGTGTTTGCAGGTAAAAGAAAAAGCTTCAGAAAGCTGGACCAATTTCTATACGAACATCGAAGGATTTACGTATGAGCCTGGATATGAATATGTTTTAAAAGTAAAAACAGAAAAGATTGCCAATCCGCCAGCTGACGGATCATCTATAAAATACACACTGATCAAAGAGGTTTCCAAAACCAAAAAATAAAACCAAAAACTCCCGAAAATTTCGGGAGTTTTTATTTTCTACTCCTTTATATTTACAGAGTCTGTATTCTTACAGATAATTCATGCCTTTCAAATCAGGCGCAAAATTTGGAATAAACAAAATATTAATATGCTCTCGCAGATACTACAGATAAAGCAGATTAAAAAAGTAAAAATCTACATAATCTGATTAATCCGCGAGAAATATTAAACTTATTATATATCCATTCCCTTCATCAGAATTAATGAAATTCAGGCTCAGTCTCAGAACTTGGCGAATAAAAATAAATACAATCAACCTTATAGGTTTTGAAAACCTATAAGGTTTCGTTATCTAAAATATACCTTTTAATTCTGAGCTTTTTTAACTACAAAAGAGTGTTTATAGGGATTTGCTCTCGCAGATAATACGGATAAAGCAGATTAATAAAAGGAAAAATCTGCATCATCTGGTTAATCCGCGAGAAATAATTAACGCATACCATCTCCTTCATCAGAATCAATGAAATTGATTCCATCTTTGCTTCCTTTATAAATAATATAATTATTTTTCTTTGCGTTAGAAAAAATAAATTGTACCGGATCCACAAGCTTTGCACTGATCTCATCTTTTGAAATTTCTAATACTCTCAGTTTTCTCACTTCGGACTTCCGTTCAAACGTATTTCTTTTTCAGCTTTTTAAATAAAGCAAATATTCAATAATCAGAATCTTCAGATTTAATTGAATAAATAAACGCAGGGTACTATTATTTTTTATAAATTGCAACATAATTGCATTAGCAACAATATTGCGATTTAGAATTTATACACAACCCAACGTAGGATGAATGACAATGGAGAATAAAGTACTGAACCAAATTTCCTCTTATTTTAAAGGAAAACAATACCCTTTTTTCCGGCAGCTGGACACCATGGACTGCGGACCGACCTGCCTAAAAATGATTACGGCCTATTATGGAAAAGAACTGTCATTAAACCATCTACGCGACCTGTGTGATGTACGAAGCCAGGGAACTTCAGTCTCAGGAATTACCCACGCAACAGAACAGCTTGGACTCAAAACATTAGCGGCTGAACTCAGTTTGGAAATCTTGTCTGAAAAAGCACCACTCCCCTGCATTCTTCACTGGGATCATAATCATTTCGTCGTGCTGTGGCACCTTACTGAGAAACATGCTTACGTCGGAAATCCTGCATTGGGAAAGAATATGCGCTATACTCTCCATGATTTTATGGAGCATTGGATCGGTCCCGGGCAGAAAAATAAAGGGATCGCCATATTTGTTGAACAGACAGAGGCCTTTAACCAAATTAAAGACCAGCCGGATCCATCTGTCAGCCTGTTTTCTTTACTAAAAAAGATCAATGATCACAGAAGCATTTCTTATGTGATAGTCGCGCTTTTGGCAGCTACTCTTTTGACACTGGCTATTCCATTATTAACCCAGGCTGTAGTAGATCAGGCGGTTTCTAAAAAAGACATCGGAATATTATCTCTGATCTGTGCAGGGCAGCTTCTCTTGTTTACCGGGAGGATTTTAACTGATTTCTTTAGGAGCCGGATTCTTTTTAAGTTGGGTATGAATATCAGTATCAAACTTATCTATGAATTTGTAGACAAACTGATGCAACTTAAGCTTTCTTTCTTTGAATACAGAAGCAGTGGAGACAATTTACAGCGGATCTACGATAACCAGCGTGTAGAGGAATTTCTAACCAAAAACTGTGTAAGTGCCGGACTTTCGATTATCATTCTTATCGTGAATGGCGGCTTGTTATGCTATTATAACTGGAAACTTTTCATCCTGTTTCTGGCAGCCAGTACGATAAGTGTGCTTTGGACCAATCTTTTTGAAGAGAAAAGACGACGTTTGGATCAGCGGACTTTCAGCCTTCTTGCGAACGCTCAGCGCCACCAGATTGAAACCTTTGAGGCGATGACAGAAATAAGGCTGACCGGAGCAGAGCAGGAAAAAAACCAGTTGTGGAAAACCATGCAGGAAGAAACCTACCAAGTGAAAATGGAAAACCTGAAACTGGATCAAAGAATACAGGGTGTAGCCCTTTTCATCAACGAAACTACAGGTGTATTAACGACTTTTTTAACTGCTTCCCTGGTCATCAACGGAAGTCTGACGCTCGGAGCCATGCTTGCCATCACCTATATGTATGGTTCATTAAATGGTACCGTCAATCAACTTTCAGATTTTATACGCTCCATGCAAACCGCCAAATTCAGTCTGCAGCGTATTTCCGAAGTGGAATATGAAGAAACAGAAGATGCTCACTCTACCCTGGATTTACCTAAAGGAAATTCAGGCTCCATTGAGTTAATGGATGTCAGTTTCCGGTATGGAAAACTGTCCCCCGATGTACTGCACAATGTATCCTTAACGATTCCTGCCGGAAAAGTAACCGCTATTGTAGGAATGAGCGGGAGCGGAAAAACTACACTTTTAAAACTGCTGCTTAAATTCTTTCATACTACGAAGGGAGTGATCACTTTCTGCGGACAGGATCTCAAAATCATCAATGCCAGAAGTTTGCGGAGACAATGTGGAGCCGTCATGCAGGATTCTTTCCTTTTTACAGACACCATCGCCGGGAATATCTGGGTGGGAAGTCCGGAAAAAGATATGATCAGGGTAAAAAATGCCTGTAAATTGGTCAATATGCAGGAGTTTATTGAAAGCCTTCCCTTTTCGTATGAGACCCAGATAGGAAGTGAAGGAACCGGACTCAGTGAAGGACAGAAGCAGCGGCTCCTTATCGCGCGCCTCATCTACCGCCAGCCGGATTATATATTCATGGATGAAGCTACCAATTCTCTCGATGCCAACAATGAAAGACTGATCGTTGAAAACCTGAACCGTTTTTTTCAGGGCAGAACAGTTGTAATCGTTGCCCACAGATTAAGTACGGTAGTCCATGCAGACAATATCATCGTGCTGGATAAAGGACATATTGTTGAGCAGGGCACTCATCAAACCTTAACCCAATCAAAAGGAGCTTATTATCATTTAGTTAAAAATCAACTTGAACTCGGAAAATAAATTTTGAACATGAGCCTGACTATTTTACCCCATATTTTTACACGATATGCCGCTTTACCCATAAAAAGCTTAAATACACTGAAAATCCCGGAAATTAAAGATCAATGGAAGCACTGGCAAATGACTCTTGAGCATGATCAGCATTGTAATGAAAAACTGTGTGACGAAATGTATACGCTTATTCAACAGGCTTCTGATGATCAGGAACGAAAGCTGCTGCTCAATCTAAAACGCTCGGTGTACAACAGGCGACCCAATGCAGATGCTTTGTTACAGAAAATACCGACAGAAACTTTTAACGCTTTTAAAGAAACCTGGAAAGAATGGTTGAATGCAGGTGAAAAATGCAGGGAATTCGAGCAATATTGGGAGAAAGATTTCAATGATTATCTATGGACTCAAAGGCAGAATATTCAAAAGCTGACCGAAGCGTACCCATTCAGAAACGGAGTTTTGCTTTCAAGCAAAGATTTGTATGAGCAGCTAGACAGTTTTACCAATGCTGATGTAAAATCACTCAATAAAGATACCGAACGTATTGAATTCAGTGTGTTACGTTATCTTACCCGTATGGCTTATAAAACTTCTCCATTCAGCACATTTACGTATTTAGGTCTTACCAAAATAGTTCCGGATGATGGCGCACTTATTTCATCAGTTCCGGACATCGTAAATTGTAAAATAAGGCTGAACAATAAACTGTTAAAACGCATCAAAAAGCTCATGGAAAGACATCCCGATCTTCAGGGATTACTGTTTGTGAATACCAACAGTAGCATTACAGAAAACGACGCCCGTTTCAGTTTTCTGATGAATTGTGCGAATATTGAGGTTTTCCAGGAAATTCAGGCGACACCTGTTAATCAGTATATCAAAGAACTGATTCATCATTCAGAGGAACATATCTCACTGTCGTCCTTTATTGAACTTCTTTCCAATCAAATTGAGGCGGATGTCTCAGAATTAAGGCATTATATCTTAAAACTGATTGATTCAGGTTTTCTTGAACTGACTCTGGAATGTTCCGAAATTGATCCGGATTGGGATACTCACCTTTTAACATTTCTTGACGAATACAAAACAACAAATGAAGCGGCGGCTCAGGTTTACGAACTTGTGACTATTTTACAGCTAGCCAAAAATAAGTTTGAGACCGTGGATCTCTTTTTGCGTGAGATCCTTTTGAACAATACTTCAAAGATTTTTGAACAGACCATTTCAGAGCTTGAAACTCAGGCCGGAATTGTCAAACTTCCGAAAGAGGAAATCAAAAATGTACTTGACGGTATTCTCGAAAAATACAGAAACGGAGAGGGTTTTGAAAAGCTTCCTTACATTCCGGTCGATTACAGGCAGGAAGGTTTTATTTACGAAGATGCTTACACCGATCAAATTAATACGATCAATGAAAGTACGGTCAATGAATTGGGTCAATTATTATCTGATCTGACCAGCCGTTTAACCGCTTTTGACATCCGGGGTATGGAAAAAAAGAACGTTAAAGAATTCTTTCTCTCCACTTACAGCAAGGGTCAGCAGGTCCCTCTGGTCACTTTCTACCATGAATATTACCGCTATAAAAATGAATCTGTAACGGAAGATATTCCAAAGCAGGAAAACGAATGGTCCGAACTTTTTTGCAAAGATCTCCGGTTGGAAGAACAGCAGTCTGACGAAATAGAGATTAAAAGGAAAAATCTAGAAAAACTTCCTTTATCCGATAACTCTGCTCCGACAGGTTCAGCATTTCTTCAGTTTTTTGATCAACAGTCCGAAACAGGAACTAAAGCTGTAGTGAACGGACTGATGCAGGGAATGGGCAAAATGAGCGGCCGTTTTCTTCATTTATTTGATTCTGAAATTTCCGAAGAACACAGGCATTACAACAATCGCTTATTTCCGAATCAACTGCTTATCGAGCTGAATGATGATTCCAGTTTTAATGCCAATATCCATCCGCCATTGCTTGATCATGAAGTGAAAATGCCGGCTTCCAATACGCAAATGAAAATGTCTCAGCAGATACCTTTGGACAGAATATGTGTTGGTTACAATACAGATAATGATTCGGTTTTTCTGATGGATACCGTTCTAAAAAAAGAAGTCTATGCTTTTGATCTGTGCCTGGAAACCATCACCAACAGATCCAATCTTTATCAGCTGATGTCTCTTTTCAATCCCTGTACTTATGTGAGCTATTTTCCATTGATTAAAACGATTGATAATTATTATTCCAAACAATTTAAAGACCAAGATATTCAGATATTTCCACGAGTGGTTTTCGAAGAGAAACTTGTACTCAGGCGTAAAGGATGGCTGATCAATCTCAACGTGATTCCCCGTCAAAATAAAGATGAAAATAGCAGCATCTATTTTTTACGTTTTCATCAATGGCTTTCGCAAAACAATTTGCCATCCTCTGTATTTCTTTACTTGCAGTCATCCTACATCCCTGAAGATCTGTCCTCTGAAAAAACGACAGGAACCAGAGATGATTACAAACCTCAATGTATAGATTTTGAACAGCCTTTATTGTTCCATCTGTTTATCAAACTTTTAAACAGAGCCGGAACTCACATCTATATGGAAGAAGCCCTGCCCTCTGTGAATGGCTTTCAGGAAAGAGTTGCTGAACATTTAATTCAATGGTATAATTTTTAGAATGATGCAAAAACACTGGAAAACCTACTACATCTATCATACCGGAAATGCGGATGATCTTCTGAAAGAAATCATACATCCCTCTCTTTTAGATATCAACAAAAAACGGGAAAAAGAAGTACAATTTTTCTTTATCCGGTATTTTGAGAACGGTTATCACATCCGGTTACGATTACTTTTAAATGCTGAAGAATCCACTTTATTTCTTACGATTTTAAAAGAACATATATCCGGGTATGAACATCTTAACAAAGTCCGTTTGGAATTGAAGCAGGCAGAATACATTCCGGAAACAGAAAGGTACGGCAACGCCAATACCATCAAATATGCTGAAGATCAGTTCTGGGTGTCATCCCGGTTTGTGCTGCATTATTTGGTGCAAAGCGATCCATTAACCGCTTCAGAAAGATATCTTCTCGCCCTGAAAACCCATTTTGCATTTTTTAAAGGTATGGGTCTTTCCAGAAGCTATAGTCAACAGCTCTCTGAAAAATTTGTCAAAAGCTGGCTTCCGGTTCCTTTTTCCGACCATCCGGATGAACAGGAACAAAACCGAAAGACGGTGTTATCTGCTTTTCAACAACAGTTTGAATCTTATCAAAATGTACTGCAGGAAAGTATTGAGGAATTCTGGAATTCTTTGGGTACGACCACCGATCCTTTTCTAAAGCAGTATCTGGAAATGAATAAAAAGGTTTGGAAAGACTATACTCAGGCTCAATTATCTTTGGAAGCATTAGATGAAGTGCTCCTCAGTTTTATTCATATGACCAATAACCGATTGGGAATTGTCAATGCTGAAGAATCCTACCTGCTTTTTTTAATCCTGAAAACCATTCCTCTAATAAAAGACTATGATAGCCAACCAAGAACTTAATGACCTGCCATCCGGCTTGGATGAAATCAGTGAATTCCTTCTGTCAAAAATGAAACAGGACAAAGAGGGTTTTTACTGGGAAACAATCTCCCGCGATTCCAAAACAGAGGTACTTTCTTTCACTTTCAATCCCTCTTTATGGAATGGGACTAGTGGTATTGCCTGGTTTTTTCTGGCGCTTTATGAACATACCAAAAAGGAATATGATCTGGAAACGGCAGAAAAAACTTTTTCAAAAGTATACAGTTATTCTGCCCATCAAACCCTGTTAAATCCAAGTCTTTACGATGGCATAAGCGGGATTATTTACTTAGGTTTAGAGCTGTTCAGAGTGACTGGAAAAGAACTGTATCTCCAGCAAACTTTGAATCTGTATGAAATGTACAGACAGAAAATACTGGCGGAACAGACTGAGGATATGTTGATTGGGATTTCAGGAATCTTAATGATGATGGTTAGTCTTTATCATTATACAAAAGATGAGAAATTAGGTAACGATATTGAAGCATTGGTCACTACCCTTTTGGGAAAATCACTCGTTGCAGAAGCTGGAATTAAATGGGGAAACAATCTTCTTTCAATGGATTCTCTGTGCGGTTTTTCGCATGGTAATTCCGGGATCGCATTCTGCCTGCTCCAGCTTGGAAAGTATTTTGAGAATGAAGAGTTTATTTGGCTGGCCGAACAGGCATTTCGCTACGAAGATCTGTACTATGATCCTGCCCAAAACAACTGGATGGATTTAAGGTGGGAAGAATCCAAGAACCATCTCCCTAATCTGTTCGATTGGAACAAAAACACTTTTCTTCAGGAAGATTTTGATCTCAATGCATGGGCGCACGGAGCCTGTGGAATTGGAAGTGCAAGGATTCAGGCATTCACAATTACGGCTGATCCCGTATACAAAGAAGACTGTAGAAAAGTATTTGAACGATGTAAGCATGATATAAAAACAAGATCTAAACGAAATCACATCCTGTTCAGCGGCTACGGCGGACTTTCCGATTTTATGTTACAGTATAGCGAAGTATTTGACAACAAAGAAGCTTCTGAACTTGCCACAGAAATTACGCTGGAAAGTTTACAAAAAAGCAGATCGCATGGTCATTCCGAATGGGGAATTCAAAACAGTGAAGACCTTGGACTGATGACCGGTACAGCAGGAATCGGGCTTTCTTTATTGGCGATAATTAAGGGTAAATCCCTGAATTCTATTCTTCATCCTGAACTTCCCATCAGTGAAACCGGAAAAAATACGGTTCTGAAAAATTTCAAAGTTAAAAAAGTATTTTTTGAACGGTTTTATCCTAAAACACTTGAGATTTTAAAGACTTTCAATTCAATTCAAGAATCTATCTATGATTCTCAGACCATTGAAGAGTTTGGAAATCGTTTATCAGAGATCATCATCGGCTTACCGGAAGAAGATATGATTTATATTTCAGACATCCATCAATTGGAAACAGTACAAATCAACATCCGGAAAAGACATAAAGGAGCACTATGTTTTCAAACCCGGCTGATGATTCTAAAAAAAGAATTGGAAGAGTTCCTGAAAAATGATCAGACTGAACTTCTGAAAAAGCGCTTCATTCGTAATCCGTTCATTGATGGGCATGAAACTCAATGGAACTGGAAGGAAGACCATAAAAAAGATTCCAAAGCTGGAACATACAACAATATTTTTTACAGTACGGATCAGGAAATGTTTCATCTTTTGATGGAGCCCTTTCCTGCAGCTGTTCTTCAGTTGTTGGAAAAACCTTTAAGTATTGATGAGTTGGTGGAATGTTTTCAGTATTCGGAGGGTGATAGAGAGGTGATGATGGAAAAGGTATCGGAACAGTTGGTGGAATTGCTGAAGAGCTTTTTTATAAGAATGGTTTAAACACAAATTACACTAATGTTTTGCACTAATGACACAAATATTTCAGTCATGATGGTGATATTTGTGAATATATTTGTGGCAGTTGTGGTTAAGAATCTAAACACGAATAACACTAATCTTTTGCACTAATGACACGAATATCTCAGTCATGATAGTGATATTCGTGAACCTATTTGTGGCATTTGTGGTTAAAAATCTAAACACGAATATTTTTGCACTAATGACACGAATATCTCGTAAACACAAAGTTTTTTATTTTTTAATGTCCTTTTGTCTTGAAACAAAAGAACGAAAAATTCAAGGTTGGAATCTTCCGCTAAAAATAAATTTTGTTCTCTAAAAATTCTAAACTTGCGCGAATTCAATATGAGTTATTCGATTCGAGGATAGTCTCGCGCTTCAAACAGAAGAATTTTCTTAACGTTCACAATATTTATTTTTTTAACGCTACAGCTTCCGAGGCCGATATGACAGTCGTAATTAAAATGAATTTTTGTGTTTTTAAACACGAATTGCACTAATTTTTTGCACTAATGACACGAATATCTCAACCATGATAGTGATATTCGTGAACCTATTTGTGGCATTTGTGTTAAAAAAATTTAAAGATTAAAGCATTCAAAAATTTAAGCATTTAATGATTGTAAAATGAAAAGGGCCGCTTTACGGATAAAGCAGCCCTGAAATTGTTTTTCGCTCAAATTAGCACTGAACAGTTCCACAAACGTGAAGTCTGTCCTGAGTTTTAATTGTATGAGTCGGGTGATCGTGATCTCCTGCAGGAGCAATTCCTAAACCACCTTGTAATTTTTTAGACAAATCTTTGTCCAGAGCTGTTACGAAGCTTTCGATCTTAAGATCGTCGATGTTTAGCTTCATCTTTTTGTTGTTTTCCATAATAAAACATTTTTTTAATTTGGCCTACTCTTTAAGGGTTTCGGCTTTCCCTTGTTGTAAAGATACTTATTTTATTGCAACAAAGTTGCATTTAAATGTTAAAATTTCACTCCAATTTGCAATTTAAAATTGAACGGATTACTTTCTTTATACATCCACGCCTCTCCTACCACAGCAGTCCAGTCGGAATTGTATCTTGGCTGTACATTTCCATCGGTGATGTATCTTTTATTCAGAAGGTTATCCAATATTCCTCGGACAAACCATTTTTTATACTGATACATGATACTTGCATCCAGTTTTACAAAATCAGGAATACGAACTCCCGGTACATCAGTTTCACGCAGTAATGCAGCGGTTTCTCCCAATGCTAAAGAAAGTCCATGAAGTTTTCCTTTCTGGAATTTGTACATCACCCAGGTATTGATCTGATGTCTCGGTACACTTGAAAACCTCTTTCCGACAAGTTCCGATGCATAAGGATCTTTTGAATACACGGAATTGATATAAGAATAATTCGCTGTCAGCGTAATATTGGGATAAATGGAACCGATCACATCGATCTCAATTCCTTTATTCCTTACCTGATTAAGCTGAGTCATAATTCCGGTAGCCGGATTCTGAGAGAATGAATTGTTCCGGATAATTCTGTAAGCACTTATAGAAGTGGACAATAAACCATCAAACCAATCCTTTTTTAATCCGATTTCAGTATTATAACTTTCCAGAGGCTTCCATTCTTTTCCCTGTGGATCCGTACCCGCCATCGGGTCAAAACTCTGATCATAAGAAAAGAAAGCCGCAAAATTCTTTTGAATCATATACGTCACACCAACCCTCGGATTGAATGCATGATGTCTGTAGGTTTTGCTTTCCCCATCCGGAGTATAAGGTCCTTTAAGATAACGGTCCCTCGTATTTTTACTGTACCTGAATCCTGCATCTACAAATAACCTGTCCCAGAATTTAACAGTATTGTACACATAACCACCAATAGTTTTGTCTTTCGATGTGGTGTAATCAATCTGACCGTCTGGTTCAGGCTGTATCAATAGGTCACGGTCTATTCCGTAGTTCAGCAGGTTTCGGTTAAAAACAAATTCATTCGCTCCCTGAATATGTTCCGTATTGCTTTTACTGCTGTTAAAATCTGCACCGGCAAGTACGGTATGAACGATATTCGGACTGATATTGTAGCTCCCGCTCACAAAAAGTTGTGTATTGTAAGTAAGGTATTTCTGTTTATTTCTAAAGCTGGAACGAAGTGCATTTCCTTCATCATCAAACATCGGCGGCGTGTAGCTGGCTGTTCCTCCCAGAAGACTCCACTGATCCAACGGTGTACTTTTAATGGAAGACTGGGAAACTATTTTCCACCTGTCGTTAAAATTATGATTGAAGACCAATCTTCCGTAATGTTCATCAAGCTTTGAGGTTGGTAAATTCGGATCACCCTGATAGTTGGCTTTCCATGGATGCTTTTGAACGGTTTTCTCAGTTTCATACTGAATAAAATTGCTCGATTCCAGGGCTCTTCCCTGAATCATATTCCATTCGGCAATAAAGAATGTATTTTTACTGATATTGTACTGAACAACAGGTGCTACAACGAATTTCCGGCGCTTTGCATATTCTGCATAATACCCCTGAGATTCATAAGCCGCATTGAACCGAAAAGAAAAGCCTTTTTCCTTTACAGCACTTCCAAGATCCACCGCAGCCCGGTAGAAGCCGAAACTTCCGGCAGCAATATTGGCCTCCCCGATCCTGTTCGCCCGCGGAGCTTTGGTATTGATATTTAAAGAACCTCCTCCGGTCCCCATTGAATTGACAAAACCAGCCGGTCCTTTAATCACATCCACCTGTTCTATTAAAGACACATCTTCCTGCGAAAGTCCTCCCGCAAAAGAAGGAAGCCCGTTTCTGAAAGTGCTCACAGGGCTGAAACCGCGCAGCTGGGCATTGTATGTTCCGGCAAAAACATTCCCTGCTCCGGTAGCATCCCCAATATAGATTCCGCTTACGTTTCTAAGCGCATCCTGTACATCAAAGGCACCCTGAAGATTTAAAAGGTTGCTTTTGATGCTCACAATATTCTGTGGAATTTCCAGCAGCCTGTCATTTCGCTTCAGATTTCCGGAAAGACTGTCTGTTTTAATCTGCTTCATGGCGGTTAATACTACTTCATCTATGTTCTTTGCAGACAGGGAATCTTTCTTTTCCTGTGCACATACTAAAGAAAACGTCCCCAAAAGGGCAGCTGTCAATAGGACGTTATTTTTCTTCATTTTGTCAATATTTATTGTTTAAATTTTCTGATCAGCACCAATCCTCCGATCCAGCAACCCAGACTTATGATCCATAAGAACAGTGTTCCTGATATGAATTCTGATATGCTTACGTTGTGATGTTTTATTGTAAAAGTGGGCAGCTTTTTAAGTTCTTCAGGTGTGAACTTAGCTATGGTCCGTGTTCCGTCTTTCATGGAGAAAACCCTGTCGTAGAAGTAGGTTTGCCATTCGTGTTGGAAGTCTTTGACATCCTGTTTATATGCCTGATAATCTGCCCGGCTTGTTCTGGCTAAAAGGGTAAAAAGGTGTTCTGTACTCTGAACAGGATTATATCTAATTAATCTGTAGGCCGTCTGATTGGCCTTTTGATCTCCTTCCCATAAAGAATCGATGACCGCTTTCATACGGTTTTGCTTGATATAATAATAGCCTGCGAAAAAGGCATCATTTTGATTGTCAATAGTATCCGAAGGAATATAAGCCGGAGCATATCTCGGAAAGTTTCTGTAAAAACTATCGACAACCATCTTAGGTTTCATAGCCCAGACTTCATCACTGATTTGCCTGTCTTTTTCTTCAAGATCAAGAAGTTTTAGATCGGAAGGATGTTGCATTTGTGCGGTCTTATTGATCGCCAGTGGCAGCAAAAACATCAGAAAAACCCAGACTGCAATACAGGTGAACAGGTTAAACACACTGTTTCCATCCAAAGCAATAATCACAAAACATAATGATATCCAGAGTACACAATATGAAAACAGTAAAAAGATCCAGAGAAAAGCATCCTTAACCGATGGAAATCCAGACGGAGAAAGCAACATTCCCAAAATATTCACTATAAATGCAGCTAAAAAAACAATGATCAAGCGGGTCAGAAGTTTACCGAATAATACTCTTTTTAAGCTTCCACCCTGAACAATCAGAAGATTACTGATTCCCTTTTCTTTTTCGGAAGAGATGACATTATACGCCAAAACAATGATCAGAAGCGGAATTAAATACAGATTGACATACAAAAGATCCAATCGTCCTTCGAAAAGGATGGAAGGATTAATCATTTCCCGGTCAACAGCAGCATAATCCGTGTAATAATTCACTTTTTCAGTAACCGGAGTGATGTCTTTTATTCCCGAAGCTAAACCCGTCATAGGATAAGGTTGATCGAAAGCAATACGCGGATATCTATAATCAATAACATAAGGATTTCCTGCATTTTCCGCCTGCTGCTTTTTCTCAACGCTGGCTGTATCTGTAAAAGCCTGAAGTGTGCTATGGTAATCTTTGACAGATTCTTTTTTCGCTTCTTCAATGGCTGACAACTTGTTTTTGGTCAAAACATTCCCTGAGTAAATCGCATAACCAGCAATAACAAAGAAAAAAAAGAACAGTATCCATACAGCAGACTGCCGGGCAATGTGTTTCCATTCGTATAACAGCAACATGATCTTATCCTTCATAGTTTACAAAATAATTTAGTTTAATAATGAGTCCGAAGAATACGATCAATACTAAGGTCCAAAACAGCAAGGACCAAACCGCCGTCATATGATGCGAGATCACAGACCCGACAGATGGATATTCATATTGAAAATCCGGAAGGCTGCTGTAGAAATCCCTGTTATTTATTTGAGTTTTATCAGAAATGGCAAGCTGCAGCTCTCTTCTGTTCAGCCTGTCCATCATATCATTTCTATAATGTTCAGCTTTATTAAAAAAATCAATGTGATGATAGACATCTGTTCCCGCAAAACCCATGGATAATTGGCGCACCGCAATAAACGGATTGATGAGTCCCATATTATCCATCAACTTTTGCTGCTGTTCAAACTGATCTTCCACTTTTTTGGAATAAAACCTGCTCACTTTATTTTCATAAGCTTCTGCCTGTATCAGATCAAGGGCAAAACGGATTTTTTCAGGTAATTGAGTGATATTATTTACATTAAACTCTTTAAGATGCTGATTCAGATGAGCTTCAGATCTTTCTGTATAAGTTCCGTCCTGGCCAAGTCCTTTATCAAATCCTGTTTTAATATTATGCTCAAATTCGTGGTAAGACGGCAGTGGATATAGACCGTCAGCTGCTGAACTGCCGAATTTTGGAATAAGCAGAACACAAAGGATCCAAAGTGTAATACTGGTCATCAATGAAGACCATGAAGAACGGCTGAACGCTGAGATCAACAGAACAACGCCGGAAATCAGAAAGAAATAAACGGCGTATAAACCGAACCAGCAAAATGCTCTTATCAAATGATTGACAGGTTCGTTTTCAAAAACCAGGCCTGTTACAATTACAGCAAACGGAGGAACGGTAAATAACAGAACTGCCAGATAAAGGGCCATGAATTTTCCAGCAGCCAGATGTCCAAACGTAGCGCCCTGCACAGACAGAAGTTTCAAAAAACCTTTCTCACGTTCGGAGGAGATGCACGAAAATCCCAAACCAATAACAAATAACGGCATCAGCCACTGAAAAAAAAACGCAGTATTAAGATCCGGTCTTCTCATAAAGGCCTCCAGATCCGGCAGTCTGTTAGAATGTATCTGCGGGCGTTTGTGCGCCTCAACTCTATAATAATTTTCAGAATAAACAGCAGTCCCCGATTCCAGGAGCGACAAATAACTTACAGGTTTAAAAAGGAAAGTTCCCCAATGTGCGGCACTGTGATTGCCGCGGTCCTGATTTTTCCATTCCCTGTCTACAAGTTCCTTAGCTTCTTTATTTTTGATGGAAGTGGTACGAAGTTGTGTATAATTGCTTCCCCAAACACCCAGCAGAATCAGAATATAAAACAATACAAATATTTTCAGTCCATTTTCCTGAAATACCCTAAACTCATGTTTAGCCACTAAAAGTGTTATCTTTAAATCCGTCATGCATTCATATTTGACTGTTTCACCTTTGGATAATCTGTGATATGAAACTTCTGAAACAATTTCATAGGCAATAAAAATTCATTTATTCTCACTAAATCACTATTGCAACATTGTAGCAAAAGTAATCATTAATTTCAATAATGCACTATTGTTGCAATAAAATATTGACAAAATTTTTCCCTTTCAATTTAAATGTCGGATTTGTGGGTGAATCAGAGAGAAGTCTTAGTATTCAGGATCAATCACCTCTGCATATAATCCATGTATATTTCCTCCAGCTCATTAGCTGTGACTCCTGAGGTTTTCATTTCTTTTACCAATACTCCACTTTTAAGAATTCCGATACGGCTGCATGTTTCTCTTACCCGGAAAATATCATGAGAAGCCATGAGTATCGCCGCTCCTTCCTCAGCCAGTTTTTTAAGCAAAGCGGAAAGTTCATTACTAGCCAGCGGATCCAGACCACTAGCCGGTTCATCCAGTAAATACACCTTGGCTTTTTTCGCGTAAGCAATGGCAATACCTACTTTCTGCCTCATCCCTTTGGAATAGGCTCCTGTTTTTTTGTTGTGCGAATCCCTTTGCAGTCCGCATGAAGTAAGAATACCGGAAAGCTCTTCCGTACTGTAATTTTTCCCAGCCAGTTTACAGAAATAGTACAGATTCTCAATCCCCGTTAAGTAAGGATAGAGGTTGACATTTTCAGGAATATACCCTATGATTTCCCTTGCTTCTTTGGCATGTGTACTGGTATCAATATCATTAAGAAGTGTAGTCCCCGAATCGGGTTTTAAAAAACCCAGTAACATATTTAAAGTGGTAGATTTTCCGGCACCATTCGGACCTAATAAGCCATAGATTTCTCCTTCTGCTACGGATAAAGAAAGTCCTTTTACCGCTTCTTTTCCATTGTATGATTTCCTTGTATTTTCAATCCTGATCATAAGCTATATTGTGTTTGATTTAAATGCTCTATCGCTATCTTTAATGCAATAATGTTTCAAAAATAAAGATTATATTTGTTACTGCAACAATATGGCATTAATTATATTGAAATTTATTCAGAAATCATGAAACAGTCGAGAAATACAATAGCAAGAAAAGAAATCACAAAGCTCATCCACGAATCAGGAGTCGCTTTGTCCCATGCGGAATTGCAGGGTCTATTGGATGGACTCTGTGATCGTGTAACAACCTACAGAGTACTGGAAAGATTAATGGATGAAGGCATCATCCATAAAGTGGTGGATATTGACGGTACCATCAAGTATGCGGAATGTCATACCTGCACAACGGAAATTCATCATCATGATCATCTGCATTTCAGCTGTGAGCAGTGCAAAACAGTGACGTGTGTAGAAGATGTGGAGCCAAAAATTAAATTACCGGTAAGCTATAAGGTTCATAAGATTAATCTGACGGTGTCGGGAATCTGTCCGAACTGCCAGTAATCATCCGTATTTTACCTTGAATTATTAAAACACGAATTACACTAATATTTATCACGAGTGACACAAATATATTGGACGAAAATTTGTGGTATTTGTGGTTAGAGAGACTTAAAAAATCAAACTGTTTATTTCACGCAAAGCTTTATCTAAAAGGCTTTTGACTTCAAGGGGAGCAAAGGATTATGACTTCGTCATTGATTAAGCGTACGTTTTATGCAGGCGCTTCATCGAATCAATCGAAGATTGATTTTTCTCTTTGTATTTCTTAAACTATCCGATGTTATAGTAAAACTTTGCGTTTATGAAAACACGAATTGCACTAATATTTTCACGAATAACACTAATGTATTGGACTCAATAGTGGCATTTGTGAAAATATTAGTGGTTTTTGTGGTTAAAAAATCGAAAGTTACACCGTCATTCCAATGTCAATTCCTTTGATTTTTCTGTAAAGATCGGTGGCAAAATTATCCGTCATTCCTGAAACAAAATCGATGACACCCAGCACTTTCTGATAGTCTGTCCCCTCTTCATAAACGAATTGTCTCGGAAGAAGTTTCAGTGCTTTTTTATCATAAGATTTCCTTTCATCTTCAGGTTTCAGAATGGAAGGAATGAAGTGGTCAAGAAGCTCGTACATTACATTATACCCAGCATTTTCAATTTCTACCACTGCTTTATGGTTGTAGATTTTTTCAATAGAGAATGCTTCGATGTCCTGCAACGCCCGGTTTTCAGATTTATAGATATCAAGAAGCCCGTTGTCCAGATTTCCCTGGAGAATGGTTTCAAAATTATGTTTATAGATCTCAAGCGATTTGTTGATTAAAGCATTGATAGCTTTAGCACGCAGATAAGAGATTTTTTCATTTTCATTGGAAATGGAGGCCAGCTTATTTTTCACTTTGTCCATATCGCTGCTTTCAGATTTGATCAGTTCAAAAAACAGGTTCTCACAGTCTGAAGTGGATACAATTCCCAGTCTGTGGGCATCTTCCATATCAATAATATTGTAGCAGATATCATCCGCCGCTTCTACAAGCCACACGAAAGGATGTCTTTTAAATATGTAAGGTTCTTCGTTTTCTACAATTAAATTCGTTGCTTTGGCGATTTCAAGGAAAATATCTTTCTCATTCTGGAAAAACCCGAATTTCTTTCTGTGAATAATTCCTTTTTTCTTGGCAACAGCTTCACACGGATATTTTGCAATACTCGCAAGTGTAGAAAAAGTCAGCTGAATTCCGCCTTCATCTTTCCCCTGTTGACGCTGCGCCAGAACTCTTATTGCATTGGCATTTCCTTCAAAATTCACCAGATCCGCCCATTCTTTTTCATTAAACTTCTGCTTCAGATCTTTTTCATTTCTTTCAAAATAGCTCGCAATGGCATCTTCTCCTGAATGTCCGAAAGCAGGGTTTCCTACATCATGACACAAACAGGCAGCGGCAATTACGTTTCCTAAATTATGAAGATAAAAGTTTTTTGAGTCTTCGGTAAGCTCATTTTTATAGGCATCGAAGATAAATTCTCCGATAATACTTCCCAAACTACGGCCTACAGACGAGACTTCCAGCGAGTGCGTCAGCCTGTTGTGCACAAAAACACTTCCGGGAAGAGGAAAAACCTGGGTCTTATTTTGCAGTCTTCTGAACGCAGAAGAGAAGATAATTCTGTCGAAATCTCTCTGAAAATCAGTTCTTGAAGCTTTAGTATGCGGGTTGTTTCCTGTACGCTGATTCGTGAAAATCTGGTTTAAATTCATCATTTTTCAAAATTACTCCAAATTTTATTTTTACGGAATAGTATTTGAACTTTTCTTGAAAAGCAAAGCCATGCCTGAAGGACCATCCATACTTTTAATGAAAGAAAACCTGCTGCCTTTTGTCGGAAACACCGTGACAGAAGCTTCGGGTAATGCCAAATTCGATAAAGAACCGCTTATTGGCCAAACACTTAAAGAGATCCGTACTTTCGGAAAACAGACGTATCTTGTTTTTGATACCATGGCGGTCCGGATTCATTTACTGATGTTCGGATCATACAGTGTGGATGAGCAGACAAAACCGGATACCAGTCTGCGATTATCCCTTCATTTCAAAACCGGCAGCCTCTATTTTTATACTTGCTCTGTAAAAGCCGTAGATTTTGAATATTTATCCACCATTGACTGGGAAGCTGATATTATGAGCGATGCCTGGAAACCTGAAAAGGCAGAAAAGAAACTGAAATCCAAGCCTGAAATGATGGTCTGTGACGCGTTGATGAATCAGGATATTTTTTCAGGTGTCGGAAATATTATTAAGAATGAAGTGCTGTTCAGAATCGGAGTTCAGCCTGAAAGCTTAGTGGGAAATCTTCCTCCAAAGAAACGAAAAGAACTCATTGCTAAAGCGAGAAATTACAGTTTTGACTTTCTTCAATGGAAACGGGAATTTACTCTAAAACAACACTGGCTTGTGCATACCAAAACCATTTGCCCGATATGTGGTCAGAAACTCGTAAAAAAGCAGACCGGACTTGGAAAAAGACGAAGTTTTTACTGTGAAAAAGATCAGAAGCTTTATTAGATGGCAATCGTTTTTAATTTAACCTAAAAATTCGGATTACTCGGTTTTTAAACAATCCTGATTATCCTCCCTCTTCCATCTTCCAGCAATATGCTTCAAACTTTCCTTACCTGAATTCCGGGTAATTTACAGCATCTATTTTGACCAGTGTTTTTTCCATTCACGGAAAAGGTTGGAAACGTCCTATATTTGGGGAAATTCTAAACATTCTGATTCATTGAACATCAATGAACAATAATAACCCAAAAAACTTAAATTCTTAAAACAATGACCGACAACACATGGCTAGACCGATGGAATGACCGATACAGCAGCGAAGAATTCGCTTACGGAACCGAACCTAATACTTATTTAAAAGAACAGCTGGAAAAATTACAACCTGGTTCTATCCTTTTTCCTGCTGAAGGCGAAGGACGGAATGCCGTTTTTGCGGCAACAAAAGGATGGAAAGTCTCCGCTTTTGACATCAGCAGTGAAGGTAAAACTAAAGCATTACAGCTTGCTGAAAATCGTAATGTGAGCATTGATTATCAAGTCGGAGAACTTCAGGAGCTGAATTATCATGGTGAGCAGTTTGATGCAATTGCGCTTATCTATGCTCATTTTCCTGCGGATATCAAATCCTCTATTCATCGAGCACTGGACCAATATCTTCGTAAAGGAGGTTTGATTATTTTTGAAGCTTTCAGTAAAAGCCATCTGAACTATGTTCTGAAAAACGAAAAGGTAGGCGGACCAAAAGATATCGGATCTTTATTCTCCATTGATGAGATCAAAGCTGATTTTCCCGATTACGATCATATTGAACTGGAGGAAAAAGAAATTGAACTTCATGAAGGTTTATTTCACAACGGAACCGGTTCGGTGATCCGTTTTGCAGGGAGAAAACGCTAAGTTTACGCTTCAGGATTAAGGAACCCGCCGGCATATTTTGCAAAAAAGTCAAATCTGTATACTTCACCCAGAGGAATTTCTGATTCATCTATATAAATATTATGATTGTCGAATGAATCGATGAAATCCATATTGACCACATAGGATTTACTTACACGCAGAAACAGTTCCAATGGAATTTTCTGGTGAATGTTTTTGAGATTCATGGCTGTAATAAGCTTCTGCTGGCGGGTATGAATAACCACATAGTCTTTTAAAGCTTCAATAAATTTTATATCTGAAATGTTGACTTTATAGAATCTGCGGTCTGCCTTAATAAATAAAAACTCAGGAGTATTGGACTCTACCGTATTTTTCACGGTATTTTTAGACAGCAATTCTGTATACTGAACGGCTTTTTTTATAGCTTTGTCCAGCCTTTGGGGATCGATGGGTTTCAGAAGATAATCTACCGCTTCCAGGTCATAACTTTTCACTGCGTACTGCGAATACGCTGTTGTAAAAATAATCAGGCTTTGTTCAGGAAGCATTTCTGCGAATTCCAGCCCTGTAACCATGGGCATTTCAATATCCAGGAAGATAAGATCTACGTCATTGGTTTTAAGGAAATCAAGAGCGGAAGGTGCATTGGAAAACTCGCCAAGAATTTCAGTCTTTGACGTTTCATTGATCAGGGAACGCATTTCTGCTCTTGCCAGAGGTTCATCATCTACGATTATACAATTCATACAGGCGTTTTTAAATTGACGGTATATTCTTTTTCTCCGGAAATAATATCCAGTTCGAAGGCGTTTCCATACAGGAGCTCAAGTCTTCTTTTGATATTGGCCAGCCCCAGTCCGCCATAATTGGCATTAGATACCATCAGGCCTGGGTTCATGGAGTTCGTGCAGGTAAAGTAAAGGGTTTTATTTTCAACCCGTATTTCTATTTTCACATACGATTCTTTACTGCTGATATCTACACTGTGCTTCACAGCATTTTCAACAAAGGTGGTGAATAAATTCGGGGGAATAAAAGTACTTTTTACCGTTCTGTCACCCGTATCTGCATTGATATTAAACTGAAAATTATCCCTTCTTATTTTTTCCAGGTTCAAAAAATTAGACAGAAAATCTATTTCTGAAACAAGTAGCGTTTTCTCCTCCCCGTTCTCATACAATTGATATCTTAAGAATTCCGAAAGCTTGACAATAACCACAGATGCTTTTTCCGGATCTGTTCTGGTGAGTGCTTTCACATTATTCAGCATATTAAACAGAAAATGTGGATTGATCTGATTCCGAAGCTCATTCAGCTCCATCTGCAACGTCAGATTTTTAAGTTCTGTGATTCTTTTGGTATCACTGATCCATTTCTGCAGCAACTTCACGGTAGTGGTTGTCAGAATAATAGGCACACACATCAGGATACCTTCATAAATACTTCCTCTATCCCCTTCCTTTTTGATATTTTCGACTCTGAAATCTTCAAAGAAAAATTTAAAACTATAGCCAATCATATTCAGTCCCGCAACTCCCATCATGATCAACAGGGCCAGATACGTCACATATTTTGTTTTAAAGAAAAACCTGGGTACGAGAACATATATATTAATGTACACCATTCCAATCAGCACACAATAGACAAAGAACAGTACATAATACTGATAGATCCCGGAATACCAGTGCCAAAACCTTGCACTGTACATCATCAGGAAAAAGAAAATAAGGAACAGCACATGCCTGCGGAACCTGAACCGGTCTTCCACCAAAAAGTCCATGACAAGCGTTTCCCTAAATTTTGGCGTACCGTTCATAATATTCTGTCTGTTTTAATACAAAACAAAAATAGAGAATAACGTAAAGAATATCTATAATATTATACCAACCCTGCTTTTTTTTATACGAATTTTAAAAGAGGCGGATTTCGTATAAATTAGAACCCGTTTGGTATAAAAACAAATTTTCGCGGCTTAATTCTCTTTTCCTTTGTCCTGTTCAATTTTTTTATGCTTATGGAATTAGCCGTTTTTCAGGAACTTACAGAAGAAATAACCTTAGAATGTTTTTATATGACAGAAACCCAGCAAGAGGAGAAAGTAATACAACTGATCGACCTGCATCATTTTGTGGAATGCTACCATTCGGAGATCAGGATTTTAAGTTACCTCCAACATCCTATTAATATTGTAGAAGAAAATGGGGTTAAAAAAGGAATTTTATTTTTTGATCTTAAACATTTCGCTCCTTTCGACTGGAATGCTTTTGAAGAGTTTAAAAGACGGAATCATATCAAGGAGCTCTGGTTTGTCTTTGTAGAAGAAGATCCGATTCCTGATACCATCCGTCATTCTGACTTTATCACCGAAAACAGTTTAGACATCTTTTATGATAAAATATTCGTGTTCAATTTTTTTCAATCTGCCATTCAACCCTTAAAATAAAACCATGAAAACACTGAGAAGAGTTCTTGTTCCCCTTGCGATGTTCCCGTTAAAGAATATTGCCTATACTCAAAAAAGAGACAGTATTCCACTAAAAGTAAGAGCTTACTTTGCCGATAAATTCCCCCAGAACCGGGATCTGAATATTGAATTTACCCAAACGGCTCCTTTTCAGTTTTCATCAAAACTTGACGGGAAAGACCTGCCTGACAACAAAGTGAAAAGTTTTCAGCAATTAAATACCAGTGCCAATATTTATCTGGTGAAAAAGAAAACCTGGCTTCTCAGTACTTCTTTAAATTATCGCTACACGGCTTTCAATACTGAAAAACCGATTATGGCGGAAACAGATCGAAAGAATGACTTTCATTATCATTCCGAAGGTATTAATTTCAGTTATTTTTCAAAGCTGTTCAATAAAGTAGCGATCTATTCAGCCACCGCTTCTGTGGACGGAAGTAATCAGCATTTTGAAAGGATAAGAGGAATGGTGACAGCTGCTGTTGTTTTAAAAGCTACTCCAAAAACAAAAATGCTCATCGGTATTGCCGGTTTTATTGATCCAAGTGCACAGGTTCCCATTCTTCCGATCTTTACGTACGAAAACAGGTTCAATAACGGCTGGATGCTTGATATTCTTCTTCCTAAAAAGATATTGGTAAGAAAGGATATTTTCGCCAATGGCAGAATTTCCCTGGGAACAGAAATGGATAATACTTCTTTTTATATGTACAAGAATGACAGAACGTATGAATTCCGGCAGCTGGAAATCAATTCCGGGGCTATTTATGAACATAATTTAGGCAGCAATTTTATTGGAACTTTAAAAACAGGAATCAGAGCGGTGCCGCGAGCGAGGGCTTTTGATAAGGAAGAATCTTTTAAAGACTACATTTTCGAAGCCACTTATAAACCCTCATTCTATTTCAATGTCGGAATATCTTATAATCCTTTTGGAAAGCCTAGAACAAAATGATTTCAATTTTCTGGAAACCTTTAAAGAACTTTGGAAAAAACAAAACCGGGATTTTTGAGTTTTTCAGGATGATTTTATATTTTGGCTAAAGCCTATTGATGTTGATTATTTCCTGATAAATGGGCTAAAGCCCACTCCTATTGAATTTTAATATGCTTAGACTCAAATCGGTGGGCGCTGAGTATTTTCGGGGAAGTGGGCTGAAGCCCACCATTGAATTTTAGTAAGGATCTTTTAATCTTTTAATCTTTTAATCTTTTAATCTTTTAATCTTTTAATCTTTTAATCTTTTAATCTTTTAATCATTTTAATCATTTAATCATTTTAATCTTTAAATTCTTAAATTTTTAAATCTTTTAATCAACAACCTCAATGCGTCCCCATTTTTGAAAACACATTAATAACGATCACCCCAATAACAATCAGTGCAATTCCAATAATAGCAGGGAGATCCGGAACCTGCTTAAAAGCAATGATGCCAATCATCGTGATAAAGACAATTCCCACACCCGACCATATCGCATATGTGATTCCTACGGGGATGTGGCGCAGCGTCATGCTTAGAAAGTAAAAGGCAGCAGCATATCCCACGACCGTTACTACAGAAGGCCAGAGTTTTGAAAATTCTTCAGATTTTTTCAGAAAAGTAGTCGCGATGATCTCGAATATGATCGCTAAGGCTAGAAAGATATAACTGCGTCCCATACGGCTGGTTTTCTACAAAAATAAGGAAAAACGGTCTCTTTTCACAGGAAAATGTTTTCTATCATCTCCGGGAACATCAAATTCCTAGATTCAAAACAGGCATCCCATTCTCTTCATTTCCCGATCCATTCCTGAGCATTTTAATATGAAAATCAGGAGGTTAAAAAGAGTCGCATCAATACACCATCCGGTGATATTTATCCAATGTATTTATTATAAAGCATTTACATAAAAGAAAATAATCTGTCATAAAAAAGTCTGACAGTAGGAGTTTCAAGGTGTCATTATTTCATATAGATGTGACAAATGTCTCCAATTGATGTCACAAAATCTGACAGCTTCTAAAAATTTCATCATAAAACAGAGTCACAAATAATAAGTTTACTTAACATAATATTTCTTCCGCTACCCAAAATCTGACGTTCAAAAACATAGTTAAAAGTGATTATTATGCATCGCATTTCTTATTTTTTGTTTTATCAAGTCCAATATAGAAGTGTTCAAACTGTTGTCAACTTTTTATTTTTTTACAGATAAGACAATAAATATATTAATAATTTCCTAAAAACATATTAATTTTTTGTAAACAAACATTCACTGTAAATTAAGTTTTAAAACACATAACACACTGATATACATCATGATTATTTGCTTTGGCACGTGATTTGAAAGTTGTAATATTGCAATTAGAAAATTGATAAAATAAAGTCAAATAATTAAATAAAACAAAAATGGTAACTTACATTGGAATCGCAACGTGTTTAGTAGTGTTCACTTCTTACTTTATGACAGTAAAAAGAGAGCAAAGAAACTAAGTTCTAGTTTATAGAACATCTATATTAATTGTATTGTTTATGTTTTTAATCTGAATAGTCAGATTCTGCTCTTTTACTCACTGGAGTAAAAGGGCCCAAAAACATAACCCCTTAACTGAATTTCATAGCAAATTTTATATATCCAAATAGTCAAGCCGAACAAATTGTTCGGCTTTTCTTGTTAATATTATCGTACAATTTAGATTTTGGCTAAAGCCTGATGAATCATGATTATTTTGTAAACGGGCTAAAGCCCGTTCCTATTGAATATAGTCTGATGAATCATTTAACTTTATTGATGATTTATATTATTAAAATAAAAAATTACTTCTGCTTATATTTTTCATCCTGTTCTTTTGTCTTGAAATCGCAGATTCGAAGTAGTCAAACAAAATGAGCCAAAAATTCAAGGCTGGAATCTTTCGCTAAAAATAAATGTTGTTCTCTAAAAATTCTAAACTTGCGCGAATTCATTATAGGTTATTCGACTCGAAAATAGTTTCGCACTTCGAACAGAAGAATTTTTTTAACGTTCACAATATTTATTTTTTTAACGCTACAGCCTCCTAGGCCAGGATATCAACCTTAATATTCAATGAAAGCCATATTATTCAATATTCTTTGGGTGTTATTTTTATCTGTTTTTTCCCTTCACTGGCCTACCCGCTTATTCTGTTTCAGGTCCCTGAAAATCATTCTATAAAACTTTATCTTTGCACAGATAAGAATCATTTTTTTAGTTTTAGCATGAATCTGTACAATCTCATCATTCAGGATAAAGAGGAAGTAACCCTTAACGACGTATTTCTCGGCAGCAATAACCGGGACCAATTAGTGCAGCTTATTAAGGAACACAATTACGTCAAAGAACTGCAGGAATACGGACTTCCAGTGAACAATAAGATTCTTCTGCAGGGAAAATCCGGCTGTGGGAAAACCATGACTGCAAAAGCTGTTGCGAATGCTTTAGGTAAGAATATCCTGATCTTAAATCTCAGCAATATCGTTTCTTCGCGCATTGGGGAAACTTCCCAGAATATAAAAATGATCTTTGATAAAGCTGCCAGAGAACGATCTGTTCTTTTTCTGGACGAACTGGATCAGATCGGAAAAGCGCGTGGAAGCGACGATAAGGATGTAGGTGAAATGAGAAGACTTGTAAATACACTGATCCAGCTGATCGATTATTATCCTGAAAATGCTTTACTGCTCTGTGCTACCAACCATGCAGAGATCATAGATACTGCCCTATTGAGACGTTTTCAATTGAAAATCAATTATGAGATGCCTTCTGCTGAATTTCTGGACACGTTTTATGATAATTTATTGTCTAAATTTCCGGAAGATCTGAGAAATATAGACCGCAGGTACAGCATTTCTTTTGCCGAAGCGAAAGACCATGCATTGACCTCCGTAAAATCAGCACTGATCAAAAAACTGGAATCCCAGGAAATCACACAGCCATGAAAGAAGACATCCTCCACAACCTTGAAATCATCAATGAGCGGATAAAGAAAGCCTGTGAAAAAGCAGGTAGAAGTCCTGATGAAGTCAGATTATTGCTTGCTACCAAAACGGTTTCTGCAGAGCATATTAAAACAGCTTTAGAACGCGGACAGACCTTAATTGCTGAAAATAAAGTTCAGGAGCTGAAAGAAAAATATGAAGATCTGAAAAGTACACCGCATGAAAATCACTTTATCGGACATTTGCAGACCAATAAAATCAAGGATATCTTAAAATATGAGGTGGCTTGCGTACAGTCTCTGGACCGGCTGGATCTTGCGGAAAAACTTCATCAAAGGCTTTTATCGGAAGGCAAAACAATCGATGTCCTGATCCAGGTGAATACATCTGCTGAAGAAAGTAAATTTGGTGTACATCCTGATGAAGCTTTGGAGCTGACCAGAAAAGTTTCTGAACTCCATACATTAAAGATTAAAGGACTCATGACGATCGGCTTGTTCAGTGCCGAAACAGAACAGGTAAGACCATGCTTTAAAATCCTGAAAAACCTGCAGCAGGAGATCATTGGCCAGAATATCCCCAACGTGGAAATGAAAGAACTTTCCATGGGAATGAGTGGTGATCTGGAAACCGCGATTGAAGAAGGTTCTACTATTGTTCGCGTAGGAACGGCGGTATTTGGAGCCAGGGTCTATCCGGATAGTTTTTATTGGAACGAGGGAGTCTGAGAGTTTTAGAGTTTTAGAGTTTTAGAGTTTTAGAGTTTTAGAGTTTTAGAGTTTTAGAGTTTTAGAGTTTTAGAGTTTTAGAGTTTTAGAGTGAAATGTATTGATTTTGAATATAAGATTGTGACATTTGTGATATAAATTTGTGTTTAAATTTCATCATCAAAACAGCATCTTCTTTTGTCTGGTGTCTTATTAATTTCTGTATTTTTTTTCAAAAAAAACGGTCTGTTATTCTAAAAACAGCAAATTATCCTTCATTCGTGAAAAATTTACGTTAAAAATGTTAATGTTTTCATTCATAGCGGTTTAGATATATTTTATTTATAGATTTACGGAAACACAAATACGTCATCATGAAACAAAATATGTTCAAATCCCTCCGGAAATCTTCCGGAATATCATTCTGTCTTTTAGCCGTTGTATTTCTTCTAACCAACTGCTCCGGCTCTTCAACCAATAACGAAAGTGAAACCATAAAAACTACATTTTTAGCCACGTGCCTAACGATCGCTACGATTTTTATTATTTTCTATATCTCAACAAAAATTAAGCGGAAGGGTTAAATACAGCGTATTGAAGTTTTAATCCTAAAATCCTGATTGATTAAAAGATTTTGTTTTTATATTTGGTTCTTAAAATTTTAATACTAATCAACCCAAACCTTATGAAAACTAAAAGCTTTTTTGTTGCTTTATCATTACTAACATGTAGCTCCGTTTATTCTCAAAAAATATTTACTGCCATTGAAAATCAGGATTTTGAAAAAGTCAGTAAATTAATCGAAAAAGGAGAAGACGTTAATCAAAAGTCAAAAGAATATGGTATTACTCCTTTATATTCTGCAGCAGGAACGGGAAATACAAAAATTGTTGAGTTATTGATCAGTAAAGGGGCTGATGTAAATATGACTATGAAAACAACTGCAACACCATTGAACATTGCAGCTCAGGAAGGATTTACAAAAGTGGTTGAAATTCTTTTAAAACATAATGTAAACCCAAACATTCGCGACGTCAACGGATGGACTGCTTTAAGATTTGCCACAAGAAACAATCAAATGGAAATCGTAAAGCTTTTAGTGGAAAACAAGGCTACAGTGGACACCAAAGCCAATGATAATGCAACACCATTTGCATCAGCAATTGGAAAAGGTTATCTGAACATTGCAGAATATCTTATTAAAAATGGAGCCAACATTAATAATATTGACAAAGACAATGAAACCCCAATTATGTATTGCGCTCAGGGGGGAAATCTGGAAACCGTAAAATTTCTGTTACCCTACAAACCAGACTTAACCATTAAAAATAAAGATGGGAAAACAGCATTAGATTTAGCAAAAGAAAAGAACAATTCGGAAATAGTAAAACTGCTACAGTAAACCGTTTTATGAAAAATTATATTGCTTTAATTTTAATCTTGATATCAATAGGAATTTCAGGGCAAAACAATACTGAAAGAAAATTTGACCTTGAAATATTTGACTATTTAAATAAAGCTATTGATGAAAACTCAACATCGTTAGAAAATTATCTTATCAATTCCAAACCCTTTTCAAAGTGGGATATGCGACCTTTAGTAGTGAAAGAAGTAAAGGCATTGGATTCTGTTTATACTTCAAGCCAGATTCCTAATTTTATTATATTGCAAATTGATTTTATAGACCAATTTTAAAAAAAAGCCCTTCCAAGTTTTGAGAAGGGCTATCTATTTTATGAAATATTATAATTTTCACCATCACTGGATTTAAAAATTGTTTTTCACTGGATATTTATTTATTTTTAGCACGATCTAATCCGATTGACCTAAGACATTAACTTAAATGCTTATTACGTGAGAATAAAAGTATTTAAAAATGTAATATTTCAAAGCAACCGGATGTTCCTATTATAAATTAAACCAATGAAAAACTTAAAAGCCGTATTCATTTCGTCTTTATTTACACTCACCACAACATCAGTTTACGCTCAGACCTGCGATTGCACAAAAAATTATGAGTGGGTAAAAAAAACTTTCGAAGCCAACGATGCGGGTTTTGAATATGCATTAAAGCAAAAAGGAAATCAGGCTTATGAAGCCCATAATAAAACCATATCTGAGAAAGTAAAATCAGTTAAAACCTTTACAGAATGCGGACCTGTTCTTTACGAATGGTTATCTTTTTTCCGTTCCGGACATATAGCGATAAGGCCTATCAATAAAGAAACACCAAAGACCGCTAATAATACAAAACAGGAAAGCCCGGCTGTCAAATGGGAAACCTTGCCGGTAGACACTCAGGATTTCAAGAAGTACCTGGATAAAAAGAAAACCTCTGATTATGAAGGAATCTGGGTAACCGAACCTTATACCATTGGAATTAAAAAAGTAGGCGATCAGTATGTAGGATTTATCATAGAATCAGGAGCGGAAAACTGGACCAAAGGCCAGGTAAAAATGAAGCTTAACCTATCGGAAGGCAAACCAATAAGCTCTGTTTTTTACATGCGTGACCGTTCTGCGGCGGAATCTAAAGAGATTACATTAACCGGAAAGAATCATTTACAGATCGGAGATTTCAGCCTTTCCAGAGTATATCCCAAGATTGAAGATGATCCAAAATATACGCAGTACTTTAAATCGATAGACGCTAACCAACCTTATGTAGAAAAATTAAATGAAAAAACGCTGTATTTAAGAATACCATCTTTCCAGGCTTCAGAAAAAAAGAAGATTGACAGTGTCATTGCAGCCAATAAAGATAAAATCACCTCCACTGAAAACCTGATCATTGACATCAGAAACGGAACCGGAGGAAGCGATGCCAGCTACAGCAATATTCTGCCTCTGATTTATACCAACCCAATCAGAACCGTAGGTGTAGAATATCTTTCCACCAAACTGAACAACCAGAGAATGCTGGACTTCATCAATAAACCGGAATACGGATTCAGTGAAGAGAATAAAAAATGGGCCCAATCTGCATTTAATACGCTGGAAAAAGAACAGGGTAAATTTGTCAATCTCAATGAAGGTATAGTGAGCATCACCAAGTTTGATACTATATATCCTTATCCCAAGAATGTAGGAATTATCATTAATCAGCGAAACGGAAGTACAGACGAGCAGTTTTTGCTTGCCGCCAAACAAAGTAAGAAAGTGAAGTTATTTGGAACCACTACTTATGGTGTTTTGGATGTTTCCAATATGTATTATGTTCCTTCGCCGTGTAAGGAATTTGAATTAGGCTATTCGCTTTCAAGAAGTATGCGTATTCCTGATTTTACGATCGATGCAAAAGGATTACAGCCTGATTTTTATCTGGACAGAAGCATTCCGGTGTATGAGTGGACGGATTATGTGAATGGTGTGCTGAACGGGAAGTAAAAATAGCTGCAAAGTCTTCCACCTTGTAACATCAAAATAAAATCCCAACCGTAAAGTCTCATATTTTACGGTTGTTTTTTTATTAAGCATATTGGGCAAAAACCAAATATGAACAGGGATTTGTGATTATAAACCAAGAATACCTTCACATCATTTGCTATTTACCGCATACAGAAGTCTCATTAAAACAGCACACCCGGCATATTTTTTGCTCATAAAAACCTAATAACCAAACAAATACATTTATGATTAAAAAATTACTCTTGGGCTGTCTACTTATGACAGCAGTATTCTTGTCTTCATGTGAGAAATCTCAAAATACATCATCTGCAAAAGACAGTGAGCTATCCATTAAAACAGTTTCAATGGTCACTTTTGGTGCCATGGCTGTTGCACTTCTTGTAGCATACAGCTACCGAAGAAGGTAAGAGAAGATAAAAAAATAACAAAAAAACACCCGTTTAGAATCTAAACGGGTGTTTTATATTGATAGTCAATGATTACATATAAGCTTCAATTGGCTCACAAGTACATACTAAGTTTCTGTCTCCATAAGCTTCATCAACTCTGGATACGGAAGCGAAGAATTTGTGGTCTCTTACCCAGTCTAGCGGATAAGCTGCCTTTTCTCTGCTGTATGGTTTATCCCAAGAATCTGAGATCACCAGCTGCTCAGTGTGTGGAGCGTTTTTAAGGACGTTATTCGCCTGATCTGCTTCTCCGTTAGCAATCTCATCGATTTCTTTTTTGATGGAGATTAATGCTTCTGCAAAACGGTCAATTTCAGACTTGCTTTCAGATTCTGTAGGCTCAATCATCAATGTTCCTGCTACAGGGAAAGAAACGGTTGGAGCATGGAATCCATAATCCATTAGTCTCTTCGCTACATCAGCTACTTCAATTCCTAAAGTTTTGAACTGACGGAAATCTACGATACACTCGTGAGCTACTCTTCCACTCTCGTTTGAATACAGGATCGGGAAATGCTCAGCTAAAATTTCTTTAAGATAATTCGCATTCATGATGGCATGACCTGTAGCCTTTTTCAATCCCTCTGTTCCTAACATTTTGATGTAAGAATAAGAAATATTAAGGATCAGACCAGAACCGTAAGGTGCTGCAGAAATACCTTCGATCGCTTCTTTAGAACCGACTCTGATATTCGCATTGGAAGGAAGGAAAGGAACCAAGTGTTTAGCCACACAAATTGGACCTACTCCAGGACCTCCACCTCCGTGAGGAATCGCGAAAGTTTTGTGTAAGTTCAGGTGACAAACGTCTGCTCCGATGTTTCCTGGGCTTGTGAATCCTACCTGAGCGTTCATGTTCGCACCATCCATATATACCTGTCCACCGTGCTCGTGGATTAAGCTTGTAATTTCTTTAATGTTGGCATCGAAGAATCCGTAAGTAGACGGATACGTGATCATTACGCAAGATAAATTCGCGGAATTCTGCTCTGTTTTAGCTTTCAGGTCTTCGAAATCAATTTCTCCGCTTTCAAGGTTTTTAACGACAACAATCTTCATTCCTGCCATCGCTGCAGAAGCCGGGTTGGTTCCGTGTGCAGACTGAGGGATCAATACTACATTTCTGTGGCCTTCACCTCTTGAAATGTGATATTCTCTGATGACCATTAATCCTGCATATTCACCCTGAGCTCCGGAGTTTGGCTGAAGAGAAGTTCCTGCGAAACCAGTGATTTCAGCTAAATCTTTCTCCAATTCTCTGATCATTTCCTGGTAACCTCCAGCTTGATCCACCGGTACAAATGGGTGAACAGCTCCCCAATTGTCCCAAGAAAGGGGCAACATTTGAGTAGCAGCGTTCAGTTTCATGGTACAAGAACCAAGAGAAATCATTGAATGTGTTAATGATAAATCTTTTCTTTCCAAACGTTTGATGTAACGCATCAATTCCGTTTCAGTATGGTATTTGTTGAATACCTGTTCCGTAAGAATTTCGTCTTTTCTTAAATTCTCCTCAGGAATGCTGTATCCTTCTTTTATTTCTAATTTGAAAGTCTGCTTGTCTTTGAACTGAGCGAAAGAAGCCATCAGATAGTTTAATTTCTCCAATGTTGTACTTTCGTTGATCGCGATACTTACCACTCCTTCTGTGAAATAGTTCAGGTTAAGTTTGTGATCAAGCATCATTCTCATCAATCTTCCTTTCTCATCCTCACTCATCGTGATTTTTACCGTATCGAAGATTGGCTCTTCAACCGTCTGGTATCCTAATGCTTTAAGACCGTTTTTCAAAGCGTTGGCTTTAAAGTGGATCTGATCAGCGATATAGTTTAATCCTTTCGGTCCGTGATAAACGGCATACATTCCTGCCATTACCGCAAGAAGTACCTGTGCTGTACAGATATTGGAAGTAGCTCTTTCTCTTTTAATGTGCTGTTCTCTGGTCTGAAGCGCCATCCTCAATGCACGTTTTCCGTACATATCCTGAGAAACCCCGATGATTCTTCCCGGAATGTCTCTTTTGTAATCTTCTTTACAAGAGAAAAATGCAGCGTGAGGTCCTCCGTAACCTAATGGAATACCGAATCTCTGAGAAGTTCCAACGGCACAATCAGCACCCATAGAAGCAGGAGATTTCAATTTCACCAAAGCCATTGGATCACAAGCTACAACGACCTGTAAATCTAATTTTTTATAGTTTACGATATCTTCAGTATAGTCTAAAACGATACCGTTTTTCCCTGGATACTGTAATAAAACACCGTAATAACTTCCATCAAACTCGTGAGTTTTGTGGTCACCTTCCACGATTTCGATTTCTAAACCTTCAGCTTTCGTTTTTAAAACGGCAACTGTTTGTGGTAAAACAAGATCGGAAACGAAGAATTTGTTGGCATTGGCTTTCTTCTGGTCCTTCGTTCTGTTGTTGAAGAACATATGCATAGCTTCTGCTGCAGCTGTAGATTCATCCAAAAGAGAAGCATTAGCCAGTCCGAAACCTGTAAGATCGCACACTACCGTCTGGAAATTAAGAAGAGCTTCCAGCCTTCCCTGTGCAATTTCAGCCTGATAAGGAGTATACGCCGTATACCAGCTTGGGTTCTCAAAGATATTTCTCTGAATAGCTGATGGCAAAAGTGTATTGTGGTATCCAAAACCAATGTAGCTCGTATAATCAGTATTCTTCGATGCCAGATCTTTCGAATGGTTCAGCATCTCGTATTCTGAAAGCGGTGCAGAGATCTCAAGGTCTTTCTCTAAGCGGATAGAAGAAGGAATGGTCTGAGAAATTAGTTCTTCAATACTTGAAACGCCCAATCTTTCCAACATTGCCTGTTTATCGGCTTCATTAAGGGAAATGTGACGGCTCACAAACTGTTCTGTATTCATTTTTATTTATTAGATTTTGTTCGTAAAAAAGATTCGTAAAATTACGTTTTTTTAAACGATTGTACAACAGTTCAAAATTGTCAAAACAATAACGAAAATCTATATCATTTTTAAAATAAATTACTGTAATAATTGTTTAATACTTAAAAATTAACCTGTTTATTCTCCAATCTCTATCATAATGTTTTATTTAATCACCATTAAAACTTAGAATTTATACGATGGATGTTTAAAATAAATACATATTGAGTTCATAATCGGTCAGTAATAATCATTAGACACATTAAAATAAGTTTAAACTCAGAACCTTTTTAATAGGATGTAATCTCACTTTTCGGGAAGCCGGATGCTTCTAAAATCTTCATTTTCCATCAAAAACAGGGAGCTCAATTGTCACCGGATACGCTGTTCAAAAGGCATTGTCAATTTTATGAAATTTTATTAATTATATTTATTCTAAATTAATATATTTGTAGCATGAATATGATTGTCCCGTTTAAAGTACCGCCTTTAGCTCCTGTATTTGCATTTAATAATGAAGATATGTATTGTGAAAAGAAATCCTGCTGCAAAAAGTTCAAGAAAGGAAAGAGATGTAAAAAGTGTCCGGGAAGAAAAAAGATGGCTTAAACTAGCTGAAATTCCTGACTAAAAAATATACCGCCAACGCCAGAATAATAATTCCCCAGATCAGCATCATGATCTTTGGCTGGCCTGATTTATTGATCCGTGTTCTGGGCTGAGGCTTGAACATTTCCTCTACGCTGCTTTTAAACTGAGCACCATCATTCTCAAAGACTTCCGTAATGGTGATTCCCTGTACTGCCGTTTTGTGCAGCAGCGAATTGGTTGCATGAAGTAAAATCTGAAATTTCCCGTCCTTAAATTCTGTAATCTTAAAGATTCTTTCTCCGAAAGGCTTTTCCAACCCAAAAGGCAATACTTTCACCACATCCGCATTGTTGGTCTGCCAGTTAATGATGATCTCCTCCCCTTTTTTTGCATGAATTTTATTCGCCGTAAACGTTTTGATACTTGGCGGAATATTATATCTGAAGCTTTTCTGATGATTCTCTAAATTCTGATCGTACGTACGTCTGCTTCCGGAATCACTCAATATTTCATAAGCTTCCTGAATTTCGCGGAAACGCCCGGCAAAGAAATCATCATTGTCATTTTTATCGGGATGATATTTTAAAGATAACTTTCTATAGGCTTTCTTGATGTCTTCTTCTGAAGCATCCGGAGAAATCCCGAGAAAATAGTAGTAATCTTTCATTGAGCTAGGCAAAAATAAGGAATTATTTTTTTTTCGGGTTTATTCTTGAGGGGAATATTTCAGTAAAATACTAATGCTTTTTTAAACACTAATGACACGAATGTTTTCACAAATAGCCACAATGGTGCTGTGCTGAATAATTCAGATATTTATTTTGTAGCTATAAGCTTTCCTGCTTTTTCTGGTGGCTGAGGAACCCGAAGCCACCTTTCCTATAAAAAAATTCCGGCGCGGGAAGCTTTGCTTCCCGCGCCGGAACTAAACAATTTCAATTTAGTTATTAACTTCTTATGCTTCTACAGTATTATCCTTACTGTCTTTTCTGCAACATCTTGAAGAGAATTCTTTTTTGAATTTCCCTTTCAGTTCCTGGTATTGCTCTTCATCCATTTCTCTGATTCTGTCTGCAAAACCGAAAGGTGATCTTTCTTTGATTCCGTATTCGTTAAAAATACCTTTCATGAATCTTTTTCTTTGTGCTATTTTTTTGGCAGCCAATGCGATGCCCACCACAGCTAATGCTCCAAGAGCTCCTTTTAATGCTGAATTTTTCATTTTTTCAAAATTTTAAATTGTACTACTTCTTGTTTTTTTATATAGACGGATGAATTTCAATTTTACTTTACTACTTCTTAAAATTTTTAAATTATCCGTTGTTTTTGTTGAAGAATCCTCCTGAACATTTATCTCTCCAAACTTCCTTGAATTTCTCTCTCTCTTCAGGGGACAGTTCAGCCATTCTCTGTCTCATCTTTCTTTCTTTGAAATCTCTCATTCCTTTTCCGAAATGGAAACCTCCAAAAAGAATTTTACTTAAGACCAGTATTCCCATCGCCTGCCAGAATGTAATGGATTTTACACCCAGGATCTCAGGAAGCAAGCAGTTCCAAAGCGACATTACAATGAATGTAACGGCCAGTAAGATCAGCGGCGGACATAAGAATAAAAAAATCCAGCCTTTTTTGTGTTTATGATTCATAATTTCTTCTTTACTAACTATTTAAATCTTCGTATAATCTTCTCAGTCTGTTTCTTAAGTGCTTCACAGCATAATTTTTTCGACTGATAATGGTTTTGATATTTTCGCCCTGTTCGTCAGCAATCTGCTGCAGAGTTTTGTCGTTCAGTTCGTTTTCTACGTACACTAACCTTTGTTTCTCGGGAAGTTCGTCCAAAGCCTCAAACAGCTTTTTCCATATCTCGTCCTGAAACATTTTGATTTCAGGTCCGGCACTCTCGTCCAGCAATAGGATATCCTTGATAGAAAAACTTCCATCTTCATCTTCATACACGAAATCTTCAAGATTTTCGGTTTTCTTTTTGCGGTAACGGTCTGTGATTTTATTCGCAGTTACTCTGTACAGCCAGCCGCCGACATTCACAATCTCCGAAAGATTGGTCAGACTGCTGAACTGGAACCACACTTCCTGCAGAATATCTTCCGCATCTTCAGTGTTTTTCACTTTCGGACGAATATAAGACATCAGCTTTCCTCCGTACTTTGAAACGGTTTGTGAGATGATACTTGCTTTCTCCTCCTGTGGCATTGTTATTTCTTCGACAACCTCCATATTGCTATGACGATCTGCCTTTTGGTTTTACTTTAATAAATTTAAAAAAAATTATTGACTGTTGGGATTTTCTTTTGTAGAGCGGGTTTGTGAGTTTGAGGGTGGGAGGGTTTGAGAGTTTGAGGGTTTGAGAGTGGGAGATGCAAACCGGAATATGAAAAATAAGATAAGAGCTTCACGTTTCGTGTTTCGTGTTGCGATTTGATAGATGACGACTTTCGACTCTTGATATACCAAATAAGCTCTTTTTCACCTTCCTCTCAATCTAAAACTAAACCTCAATATAAAATCTCATATCTGATATCTGATATCTGACATCTAGCATCTTGATTCTTGGCTCTTGATTCTTAACTCTATCACAAAAAAAAACGGAAAGCATTACACTCCCCGTTTCTATAATTATAAAAATACGAATTATTTTTTGTTGAAATTTTCGGCAAAGAAGCCCAACATATATTTGTATAGTTCTATTCTGCTTGGTTCTTTTCTGAATCCGTGACCTTCATCATATTTTACCATGTAGGGAACTTCAACTCCTTTTGCACGCATTGCTTTTACGATCTGATCTGATTCATTAATATTAACTCTCGGATCATTCGCGCCCTGCACTACAAATAAAGGTTTTTTAATCTTATCGATATGGAACACCGGAGAAACTTCTTTCGCTATTTTCGCTTCTTCAGGATTATCCAGGTCATACCAGATTTGTTTTACCATTTCTTTGTACGGTTTCCAGTATTCAGGGAAAGATTCAAAGAATGTAAAGATATTGGAAACGCCTACATAATCTACACCGCAAGCATAAAGATCAGGAGTTTTAATAAGTCCCATTAGTGTTGCATAACCTCCGTGACTTCCACCATAGATCGCAACTTTATTTTTATCAATCCAGCCCTGTTCAATAACGTATTTTACTCCATCTTCTACGTCATCCATTGCTTTACGCCCGATTTGCTTGTATCCTGACTGCTGGAATTCCTTTCCATAGCCACCGGAAATTCTGAAATTCACGTGCAAGGTCGCATATCCTCTGCTGGCAAAAAGCTGATCTTCAGGATTGAACCCCCAGTTGTCTCTGACTCCCTGCGGACCTCCATGAGGATTAACGATTAATGGAACTTTCTTACCATTAGCCGCATCTTTAGGCATGGTAATGTATCCGCGGATGGTAAGACCGTCTCTGCTTTTGAATTCAATAGGCTTCATTTCAGCCATATCTTCTTCTTTCAGCTGAGGCATCAGGTTGTACAGAAGTTTCAGTTGCTTAGATTTTGTATCATATTCATAATACGTTCCGTAAAGTCTGTCACTGCCAACCACTACTAATAATTTTTCCTCATTATCATCAGAAGAAACTACAGAAAATTCTTTTTCTTTGAATTCGGCTTTTAATTGATCGTGAATCTCTTTGTAAAATTTACTTACAGGAATTGTCTCACTTTTAATTCCGGTATAGCTTATATAGTCCAGTTCATAATTCCTGTTTTTACGGGCTGTGCGGATTGAGCTTACGTCGTATACAGGATTAGAATATACTTCTTTTATGATCGCATTTTTCTTCAGATCATACAGTACGATTCTGGCTTTATCACTGTCTAAATTAGTGACTACATAGGCTTCATCCTTATTTTTAGAATTATCATTCAATCCTATAATATTGAAGGTGTTTTTCCAGTCTGTTGATTTAATCAGGTTAAATTTCCCTGTCTCTAAATCTTTATAATACGTTTTGGTGGTCAGTCCGTTTTCCAGAACAGTGTATCCACGCATATTCCCTTTCTTGTCAAAAATATAGCCGTCAATTGGATTATTCACATCTTTATTTTCATAAAGCTGAGTCATTTCACCGGTATTGAAATTAACTTTATAGGGTTCAAAGATCTGTTTGTTGTTCTTATTCAGGGCAACAATCACAAATTCTGTATCTTTAACAACATCTGCATAGTTCAGAGTAACTCCGTCAAAAGGAGTCAGATCCTTAAGATTCTTCCCATCAATATCTACTGCATACAAATGGTTATTTTCATTGCCTCCTTTATCCTGGGTAAAGAACAGTCTTTTTTTATCCAGCCAGCCATAGCCTCCGATGAGATCATCTTTTTCTACGATGGCTTTTGTAATTTTACCAGTTTTCAATTCTTTTACATAGACATGATTTTTTTTATCTGCATCTTTCTCTTTATAGGAAAGATACTGTCCGTCCGGTGAAATTTTAAACTGCGAAGCATTCGGTCTTGCGAAATAATCTTCTACTTTGTACTTAAAGTTTCCTTTATCGTAGGAAATCAACTTATCCAAAGTTTCTTTGGAAGAAGGAAGCGTAGGGTCGCCCGGCAGTTTTGCCGTTGAAGTTTGTGCATTCATCATCATTGCTGAGAGTACGATTTGAGCCGCACCAAAAATTTTAGCATTTAGATTCATAGATTTATGTTTTGAGGTTAGGTGGTACATATAGATTTTAAAAACAATAAAATCCTTTGCTTAATATGACGCACTTCATCTCAATATGTTACACAAATCGTAATACATTCATTGAAAAAACATATTTAACGAAGAATACAAGGTATTAATATAAGATACCTGTTTCTTTTCAATACAAACCATCAACTTAAATAAATTCCAAAATACCACGTCCAGGCTATTAAAATAATCTGCATCGGAATTCGTTCTTTATAAAGATAATTCATGCCGGGACCCGTGTAGTCTGCTTTAAAAATATTGATTTTTTTCTTTGAAGAATTGATATTGGCAATGAAAACCAGAACATAAAAAATGATCAGCAGTATGGCCGTCAGCTCCCGTATGGATGGGATCATCAATCCTATTCCTGCTGCGATTTCAATAATTCCAGTGAAATAGACCCAGAACATTTTACCGGGAACCCATTCAGGAATCATCATTGCCATTCCTTTCTGAAATTTAAAATGGGAAAATCCTGTAAATACAATAAATACAGCCATTCCCAGATTCCCAGAGAATAAAAAATCCGGTTTTCCCTGAATGGCGAATGTAACCACCAGAGCGAGAAGAAATGTTCCGAAAAGAATGCTTAATAGTTTCATACTGTTGTTTATTAAAAGTAATCAGAAAGATACTGCATCTTCCCATGATATCAATATAAAACCTTACAGACTTTTGAAATCTATAAGGTTAGTTTTTGTTAAAGTAAAGTACGGATTATTTATTCTCAGCAAGGTTTTTTACCACGTCCAATCCTTTTATAAATCCCGTATCCAGATGATCTTTCCATTCTTTATCGACCTGTACTTCAGCATGAAGCTTGGTTTTCCCTTCCAGATCAATAAGGATGTATTTTTCGAAAGCACCGCTCCATTCCATTACTTCCTTGCTTTGTGTATCTTCTTTGCCTTCTTTGTCTACCATCCCAAGGTGTTTAAAAATAACCTGATTCGGTTCATCAATACTGTCAATGGTTGAGACCATTCCTTCTCCTTCTGCGTTCACAAAATACGTTTTACCGCCTACTTTCCAGTCGGATTTCATGACAGATCCGGGACCGAAAAACTGAGTCCATTCGGTATAGGTTTCAGGCGTCCAGAGAACATCCCACACTTTCTGTAATGGGGCGTTGATAACAATTTCGTAAGATAAAGTTTCCATATTTTAAGTTTTTGTAATTTTTATATTCTGTGGTTTATAACTGAATTTCTGAAAGATTTTTCACAATTCCCAAAGCCACCGGGAATTTCTCTTCAAAAAATGATTTAAACTCCTCAGGAGTCTGAATTTCAATTTTCAAAATGGTCCCTGTTTCTGTTTCTTCCAAAATATAAGCTTCCGTAGCTTCACCCCAATCCTGAGGGGCTTCTACACCGTCATAAATTTCTCCAAGGTGCAGGAGCTTTAATTCTTTATGGGGGATATTTTTTTCAACACGGCTGTACATCCCGTTATTATTAGGATCGAAAAACTTCATGATGCTTCCCTCTTCAAATGTTCCCTGATAGAAAGAACCTTCCGTAAAAGCTGTTGTCCACTGTCTGTAGGTAATATCACTCCAAAGTACATCCCATACTCTTTCATTGGGTGCATCAATCTGGATTTCAAAAAATATTCTTTGCATTGTTTTTTTATTTAGATGTTAGTGAGGGGTAGAGTCAAGAGCCAAGATGCTAGACGTCAGATTTCAGATTTCAGATTTCAGATTTCAGATGTCAAAAATACTACTGTTGGTCGTTATAACTTCCAGTTTTTAACTTCTAACTTCTAATCTCTAGCTTCTAACTTATCATTCTCAGCCTCCGACGAAATCTCCCCCATTGATATGAATCACTTCTCCGGTAATATAGTCTGCATCCCTGGAGGCAAGAAAAACATAGGCCGGAGCGACTTCTGAAGGCTGTCCTGCCCGTTTCAGGGGCGTATCTTTTCCAAATGTTGAAAGATCATCGAAAGCTTCTTTTACAAGAGGCGTCCATATAGGTCCGGGAGCAATTCCATTAACTAATATTTTCTTTTCGGCAAGATTTGCTGACAGCGAACGAATAAAGGATAAAATAGCTCCTTTCGTTGCCGCATAATCAATCAGATGATCACTTCCCCGATACGCCGTGACCGACGTCGTGCAGATGATCCTACCTCCTTCTCCCATCAAAGGCAGACAATTTCTGGTCAGAGAAATCATGGAAATGATATTGGTATTAAAAGTTTCCTGAATCTGTTCATCGGTAATCTTTTCAAGACTATTCCTTGAAGTATGGATCCCGGCGTTATTAACCAGAATATCGAGACTTTTCCAGTTCTTTTTTATCCTTTCTACACATTTTGTCCTGAACGCTTTTTTGGTGAGATCTCCTTTAATCAGGGTACATTGTTGTCCTTCTTTCTCTACCAGTCTTTTTGTCTCTTTAGCATCATCATCGCTTTCTTTGTAAATGATCGCAACATCTGCTCCTTCTCTTGCAAAATGAACAGCTACCGCCTGCCCTATTCCACTGTCTCCACCTGAGATAACTGCTTTTTTTCCTTTGAGCTTACGGCTTCCCTGATAATCTTTACGGATGATCTCGGGAAAGAGTCCGTCTTTTGGAACTTTCGATTTGGATTGTGACTTGTTCTGTGTTTTCATAAGCAAATCTTTATCTAAACTCCATCAAACAGCAAGCCGAAAACTAAAATCTAAAATAGTAAAAGCGCTGAAAAATGAATTTTCGCTTCCTCATTCAACCCTTTTATCATTAAGAACTATAGGCCTCTTCAAGATCTTTTACAACTATTTTCTGCATTTTCATCATCGCCTGAACTACCTTTTGGGCTTTCAACTGGTCGGAATCATTCATCAGCTCGATCAGTCTTTTCGGAACGATCTGCCAGCTCAGTCCATATTTGTCTTTCAGCCAGCCGCACATACTTTCTCTTCCGCCATCTGAAATAAGCGTATTCCAAAGATGATCAGTCTGCTGTTGTCCATCAGTCATGATGACGATAGAAATTCCTTCATTGAAATCAAACTGATGATCGTAAGAATTGTCCATGCAGAAAAAGCTGTAGCCGTCAATCGTAAATTGAGCATGCTGTATATTTTCAGCCGCTTCGGATATTGGGTGTCCTTCCCCACCGTCACCGTATCTCAGAATACTTCCAATGCCTGAATTAGGGAAAGTTTTGGTATAAAACTCCATGGCTTGCATCGCTTTTCCATTATTCTCATGGATAAACATAAGGGTCGGAACTATTTTCTGTGATTCCGGTTTGTCTCCTAGAAACAGCTGCCATGTAGCGCCGTATTTGTCCTGTACCCAACCGTACTTTTTGCTCCAGGAATAGGCATCCAGTGCCATAAGAGCCATTCCGCCTTCCATCAACTGGTCCCAGTATTTCTGAACCTCATCTTCTGTTTGGCAGATGACCATAAAGGAAATGGATGGGTTCTTTTTAAAATGAGGTCCGCCGTTCAGAAGCATGAGTTTCTGTCCGAACAGGTCAATATTCATGACCACAGGAGTATCTGTGGTGATCTTTCCGTCAAACACCTGACAATAGAATTCTGCCGCCTCTTTCGATTCTTCATCAAACCAGAGGCATGGGAAAATATCGTTATTCATCGTATTAAATTTAGGGTTGAAATATATAGTTTTATCAGCCAGTACAGATTCGCAGACCCGTACTGGCGAAAGTATCCGTTAATACAGTTATTAGTTTTTGAAAGAAACCTGATGATCCTTCATATGATTTTTAAGCTTCTCCATGGCGTTTTTTCCGAAACCATGAAGCTGCATGATCTCTTTTTCAGAATAGTCCGAAAGCTTCTCTAGAGAGTCTATTTTCTCCCTTTCCAAAGACCTTCTCGCCGGTACTGCAATAACGCCGCTCAGGAAATTATTACTTTTAGCAAAATGGTTGACAGCGCATATTGAGCTTAAACATTTTGCCATTATTAAGAGATTGATCATGACTGCAAATGCGTGTTTTAGTGATTTTCAACGTACTTGTGAAAATTGTTGAGAATAGCATACCAGCCTTCTCTCTGCATTTCCACAGAATTTTGTTTTTCGGGATCGAAAATTTCAGTCACCTTTGTGGTATTTTCGTCTATTTTGTCAAACAGGACTTCTACTTTTCTTCCGTCCTCCAGATGGTATTTTATCACAGTATTCGGGATCACCTCATCATAGAATCCTTCAAAATCAAAACCGAAACTTTTGTCTTTCGCTTCCATTCTTGCTTTAATTTTTCCTCCCACTCTCAAATCGTTTTCCGCACTTGGACATTCCCAGCTTTCATGGGCAAAATTCCATTTTGTAATATGTTTCGGTTCGTTGAAATAATTCCAAACCTTTTCTACAGGAGCTAAAATCGTGATATCTATCTTAATAGGGTCCATAAATCTAATTTTTTAATGTTGAAATAAAAAGGCAGTCCGGGTGAACTGCCCCTATAAATTTAGTTAAATATAAGACTATTTTGCAGATTCTTCGTTATAGTTCACCATCCAATGAACTCCATATTTGTCCTGAAAACTTCCGAAATAATCTCCCCAAAACTGGTCTTCAATCGGCATTTCTACATTTCCGCCTTCAGAAAGTCCTTTGAAAAGTCTGTCTGCTTCATCTTTTGATTCCGGAAAAATGGATACATAATTATTATTTCCCACATTCAGCGTCTGTCCGAAGCTTGGAACAATGTCCGAAGCCATCAGAAGATCTTGCCCGATCGGAAGGGCTATATGCATCACTCTGTTTTTTTCTTCTTCTGATAAATTTTCAGTTCCGGGAGCGTTACCCATTTTATGGATTTCGCCAAAGAATTCACCTCCGAAAACAGATTTGTAAAAATTGAAAGCTTCTTCTGCTTTCCCGTCAAAATTTAGGTATGGATTTAATTTAGCCATGATTTCTTGTTTTTAAATGTTATTATTAATTAATGTTTATTTGATTGTGTTGGGTTATCGCAAAGGCGCAAATTTTCTTAAAAACTTACTCTTTTAAGGCGCAAGGATTTTATCTCCTATAAAATTTGAATCCCCCTATCACTGCGAGGAGCAAAGCGACGAAGCAATCTCATCATAATTCTTGCTGAAAATTTTCGATTTCTTGCACCTTACTATCTTTTCAATACTGTAAAGACATTGCGTGCTTGCGTTTCTCCAATAGTTATTTCGTTATTGTTTTAAAAATTTAGCCACTTCGTTTATGGTGAAGTTGATTAAATGATCGTCTGTTTTTCCATCGAAATCGGCCATCATGTAGGAACCGTGGGTTGCCGGCAGGATCATCAGCTGCGAGTTCGGAATGAGTCGCCACATTTCCACCACATGTTCCGGTTTCATAACGTCCTGGTCTCCGCTGATGAATAATGCGGGAGCATCAATGGTTGTCAAAATCTTCTCCTCCCAGTCTTGAAAAGTCTGCATCCTTTTACTGTCCTTGTCGAAAAGGTTTTCCAGCTTTGAAAAATCAGGATTCAGATTAAGAAAATTGATTTTAAGCGGTTCCGGCATGGATTCCAGCGTAGCTTCTGCCATACTTTCGAAAAAACCGTCCATCATTCCGTTTCTTTTGTAAAATGCAGAAGCGATGATCAGTTTTTCAACGATTTGAGGATAAAGATGAGCAACCTGCAACACCGTATTTCCACCGTTGCTGAATCCCCAGAAAAAGGCTTTTTCGATATGGAGTTCCTTTAAAAGAGCAACTATATCATGAGCATCCTGTTCAAATGTTTCAGGAATATCGCGGTGATCGGTCATTCCGTGGTTTTGAAGATCAATTCCGATCAATTGAAACTGGTTTTCCAGTCTCGAGATCACTTCTTTAAAATCAAACAGAATGGATGAGCCTCCGCCATGAATCAGGACCAAAGGCTCTCCGGAACCGTAGATTTCATAGTACATACGGAATCCATTAACATTTTTGTAGCCTTTTTCGTTAGGTTCCATTGATTAGTATTTTATACTTTCATCCACATCATAAGTCATTCCAGGATAGCCAAGGATTTTCCTCATCAAACCGATCTGTCCGCATAAATAGTCTTCCCGGCCGATGCACATTCCTGCGAAATTGAGTTTGGTTTCACGGATAAAAGGGATATTCATTCCCATCTCGAAAATTTCATCCAGTTCTTCATCCGTTACTTCTAACAGCTTTTGGAATATTTTAGGAGATATATCATGGAAGTTTTTCTCCAGTTCGTCTAACGTCGGATACTTATTATTCTCATCCAAAGCTTTTCCCTGGAAAAAAAGATCGCTGTACGGATCTTCATCCTTAAGCCCTAAAACCCATCCCAGGCTGTAGCGCATATTCACAAAGTTTCCTGCCATCCAGACAATATGGTTGGTTTTTCCTTCAATTCTTTTCAATCCGTCTTCTTCCGAAATACCGTCCAAAACATTAAGAAAGCTTTGGGTATGCATCCGGTAGGCCGGAATAATGATTTCCATTTTTTTTGATTGTGGTGTGTCCATTTTCTTGATTTTTAGTTGTTTTAAAAATGATATCTTTCTGAGTAAGGAACATGAAGTCCCTCTTCTACAAATTTTCTCAAAATCCTTAAATAGATTGCCCAGCAGAATGAGCTTTGACGGAAATGTTCATGGGTATCCTTCCATCCGGTATGGTGAAAGCTGATTCTTGTGCCTTTTCCTGTCTCTTCTAAAACAAATCCTACATTGGTTCCTACCCAGTCCTGATCACCGTCTGTGATTAAAAATTCAATTTCGTGAGGAGGGCTGAACTTTGAAACTTTTCCTTTCAAGATGTCTGTTTCAGAAAACTCGAAAGTATATTCAGAATCGGGTTCAGGAATGCCCTGGCAATAATGTGTCCACCATTCATTAAGAAATTCGGGTACTGAAACCATCCGGAATACATTTTCCAGGGTTGCGTCTACTTCCAGGTTGTGAAGGATTGAAAAGGAATTTTCCATGATTATTTGTTTTGGATTTTGGTGTGTTATTTTATCGCTCCGGGTTTTCCGAGGATTCTTCTGAGGTAGCCTAATTGTCCGCTGTGATAAAGCTCATGAAGACAAAAAATGGCAATATCATTGATTGTTCCAGGTTCAAAACGTTCAATACTGATGAGTTTGGCTTCCAGTTGATCCTGAGATTGCTGCAGATAAGATTTCAGCTCTTCAAAGGTGACCAGCTCTTCTTTTCTTTCAAGCGGAATCGCGCCTCTGTTGTAGCATGAAAATTTTTCATTATCCCAGACCGATTCTTCCCCGAGAACATTTAAGAAGGCATTTCTGATGTAAATTAAATGTCCTAAGATCCAGTTCATACAGTTGGCTTCACCATTCGGAAAAATCATGGATTCTTCCTGGGTAATGCCTTCGATATTCATTAAAATCACCTTGTAATTGCTGAATACCTGAACTTTTACAATTTCAATATCGTTTGATTGGGTTTCCATAGCGGTACGTTTTATTTTCTGCGGATTTTGCAGATGGAGAGATTTTTTAAAATTCAGTGGGCATTTGAGACATATCAGCAAACGTGATATTCCAGCCGTGTCCGTCCAGATCCCAGAAAGAATTCTGATACATCCATCCGTAATCCTGAGGTTCTTCATGCTGTGAAGCTCCATTCTGCAAAGCGGTATTCACCACCTGATCAACCTCTTCACGGCTGTTCAGGCCAATGGCCACAAGAACCTGGGTGGTATCTCCCTTTGGAACCGGTCTTTCGGAAAAAGTCATGAAATATTCTTCAGTCAGAAACATCACGTAAATACTGTCTTCTTTGATCACAACGCACGTCGCTTTGTCATCTGAAAACTGTTCGTTGATCTCGAATCCGAGTTGAGTCCAGAATGCTTTGGTTTTCTGTACATCTTTTACCGGAAGGTTGACATAAATTTGATTGGCTTTCATAATTGTAATTATTTGGTGTTAATCTTTAAACCAAAATTACCAAGCCTTCATGAAAATCAACTTGCCATAGGACAAGATTTAAATTTTCTTTGGATGAGATACAATTTCTTTACGGATACGGCTTAAAGAAGTGTCTGTAACGCCCAGATACGAAGCGATCTGCTTAAGCGGAGCAAACTGCACCACCTGTGATTTCTGTTCCAAAAGATTAAGATAACGTCTGGTTGCGGAAAGCGTGAACATCTCCACGGAACGCTGTTTATAGGCAAAAAGTTCCTTCGACATCCATGATCTTCCCCATTCTCTGAGATTTGGTATTTTGTGAAAAAGTTCCTGAAAGGTTTCGTAATCAAACCGCCAGCATTCGCAGTCTGTAATGCATGCAATATTTTCCTGGGATGGAATTCTCTGGAAAAGCGACAGCACCTCAATAATGATCTCATTATCTGCAAAAAAATGTGTGGTGACTTCATTTCCGTTAAAGTCGTTAACGTAGGAACGGGCGAGGCCTTTTTCAAGAATATAGTATTCATTGGCTGTTTTTCCTTCTTCAAGAATGATATCTCCTTTTTGGAATGATACTTTTTCGTGGGCCTGAAAAATTTCTTCAAGCTCTTCCTGAAAAAAGAATGGGAAATCATAACAGATTTCTAAGGCTTTGCTGGTCATTGAATTGGTGCTTTTTTAAGGCTTTAAAAATATCATTTTTAATTGAATCCGAAATAAAAAAAATTAAACAAATTAATGGAATAGATAGAAAAAGCCCCATTTAACTGTATTATTACTAATTGTTTTTATTCTTTCTAAATAATTAAACAGATTTTTAATCATCATGACAATCAGCGAAAAACTTGTCCTTCCTATCAGAATAAAGAAAGCTGGATTGGTTTAGGTTTTTTAGGAGGTTCTGCGTCTCCAAAAACTGTTTTCCCTCCGAAGCGCCAGGAATTCTGTCTTTCTTCTTCTATCACCTGCTGGATGTCGAAATCGGGAACAAAATCTTTTTCCGTGGCGGCTACGATCTGATGCAGCTTATTTAAAGTATTCAGCTTGTCGGAATTCCCGAGTTTGGATTTTTCAATTCCTTTTCTGAGAATGCTGATGCTCTCATCATACGTTTTAGTCGGAACCGGGAAAGGATGTCCGTCTTTTCCGCCATGAGCAAATGAAAATCTCGCAGGATCAGCAAATCTTGAAGGAGCTCCGTGAATCACTTCACTTACCAATGCCAGCGACTGCATCGTTCTGGGTCCTACTCCTTCCAGCATCAGAAGGTCTTCGAAATTCTGGGGCTGCTGCTCGCGGGTTAAATATAAAAGAGCTCCGAGACGTTTCAAATCAACATCAGAAGCCTGAACATCGTGATGCGCAGGAAGAATCAGCCTTGAAAAATCTTTCATGACGTCTATGGAATCGGTATGGGAAATATCCAGAATTCCCTTCCTGTTTTCCGAAGCTTCAGCATCGGTAAGATTGAGGATTTTCCCTCTGGAAACTCCATTGATTCCCGTATGAGGTTCTTCTATAAATGATTTAATGTTACCGGAATGCCAGTGATAGCGTCTTGCCGTACCATCCGATTCGTGCATTCCCTGCTGTACCACGCTCCAGCTGCCAGTATCAGCCAGTATAAAGTTGTGCAGATAGAGTTGATATCCATCCTGAATGGCTGTATTATCCACTTTTGCGGAAAGTTTGCTGGCTCTCACCAGTTCATGCCCGTTCAGTCCGGTTTTATCCGCAATCTGAATCAGTTCCGAAGGAGTTTCTCTTGAAAACTTTCCTTTTCCACCACAAATATAAAGCCCGAGCGACTGTGAATTGGGATTAATGGAACGTTTCAAAGCCCCCATGACCGAAGTGGTAATCCCTGAAGAATGCCAGTCCATTCCCATCACCGCTCCAAAACTCTGAAACCAGAAAGGATCTGCGAGTCTTCTTAACACCTCATCTTTGCCATAATCCATGAGAATCACTTCAATGATGGAAAGTCCGAGTGCAGACATACGCTCATACAGCCATGGCGGTACTTTTCCATAGTGTAAAGGCAGATCGGCGGTTCCTGAACGTTTCATAGTATTTTAAAGGGTAAAGATAGGTATAGTAAGGGTTATTTTTTGATGATTTGAATCATTTGTTTTGGTTGCAGATAGGTTTTGGCTAAAGCCTCAATGCAGATTTTTTATAAAACGGACTAAAGTCCGTTCCTATTGAATTGAATGCTTTAAAGTTATTTTTAATTGCACCCATTAATGAATAGAACAGAATTCAAGGCCTTTGTGTTTCTCTTCATCAAATTCTTCATTAAATATAATTTTGTTTCCGAAAGGATCATCTACCGTAAAAGATAAGGCTCCGTAAAAGGCTTTTTCAAGGCCGGGGCGGTTGTATTTGTATTTTTTATCAATCAGTTCTTTATGGTAATCGGCAACACCTTCGCCCCAGATAAAGACTCTGCTTCCGGGTGTCCCGTCTCCATGATGTTCGCTTAAATGGAGAATGATATTCCCTTTTTTTACTTCCATATAAACAGGCGTGTTTTCCTCAAAATGATGTTCCCAGACGATCTCAAAACCGAGCCAGTCTATGTAAAACTCTATCGTTTTTTTGTAATCAAAAATCCTGAGAACCGGAATGATTTTTTCTGCTTTCATGGCTTGTTGCTTGTTGCTTGTTGCTTGTTGCTTGTTGCTTGTTGCTTGTTGCTTGTTGCAAAATTAATTATTACTGATGGGAAAGGATATTAATCAAATTTCCAAATGGATCTTTTACATAGAATCTTCGTACTCCCCAGTCTTCATCGGTGATTCCATAGGCAATTTCAAAGCCTGCCTGCTTTATTTTGTCGTACAATTCATCTACATTGTCTACTTCAATTGAAAGTAACGGAACTTCTGTATCATTTCCACCCTGAATCGCAAAACTCAACTGAACTCTGGCTTCTTCGTGGTTTCCGAAGGTTTTGATCCAGCCATGATCCATCAGAAGATCAAGACCCAGAATTTCATGATAAAACAGATCTGCTTTGGAGAGATCTTCAGTCTTTATATTGGCGACAATTCTTTTTATCATTGTAAAATAGGTTTAGAATTTATTAATGCCAAAAAAAGCCCTGCGAAATAAAATTTCCACAAGGCTTTTATAAAAATTTTATTTTCAGATCTTATTTTAAAGCAGAAAGAGCTGCCTCATAATTAGGCTCATCTGCAATTTCAGATACCTGCTCTGTGTATACTACTTTATTATCAGCATCCGTTACGATAACGGCACGGCTTAAAAGTCCTTTCAATGGAGAATCTGCGATAGTCAACTGGTTATCATCACCAAAGCTGCTTCTGAAATCTGAAAGTGTTTCTACATTGTTCAATCCTTCCGCAGCACAGAATCTTCCCAGTGCAAAAGGTAAATCTTTAGAAACATTGATCACCACTGTATTATCAAGGCTTGACGCTTCTTCATTAAATTTTCTTGCAGAAGACGCACAAGTAGGCGTGTCAATACTTGGGAAGATGTTGAATACTTTTTTCTTGCCTTCAAAGCTTTCAAGTGTTTTCACATTTAAACCTGAATCTACCAAAGCAAAATCGTTAATGGTTGTTCCTACTGATGGTAAAGTCCCTATTGTGTTTACTGCGTTTCCTTTTAATGTAATATTTGACATAAAATTATTTTTTTAGTTTTTCAAATTTACTCAAAATAGAAAATTTCTGAGGATAAATAAAGGTTAAATAATTCTTAAAGTAAGTTGGAAGTTTGAATCAAGAGCCAGAACTAAGATTTCAGATGGTAGCGGGATGCGAGGTTCGAACCAGCAACTATCAACCAGCAACTCCCTTTCACTCTCAGACCTCAAACCCGAAACCCGTTCCCGTAATCCGCAATTCATATCCCACAACTTCAAGCATCACAATTTTAACCCAAACAAAAATTAAAATGAAAATAAAAAACCTATCCGCATCCAGTGATTTTTCTGAATCAAATTTTTATTTATATTCGCAATCCAAAAAAAATGATAACTATGCGAAAAAAAATTACTTTCCTGCTCTTTGGAGTGCCGGTCTTTGGTTTCGCCCAGTCTGTGATCGGAAACATCAATTCCGGGGCAGTTTCTGATACCGGTTTTACGCATTCTGTAGGAGAAATTTATGTCATTCCTGCAGATCCTGATCAGGCTAATTCAGGGACACTGGGAATGTTCTACCAAACCGTATTACAGGTTTTAGGCGTTAAAGAACTTGAAAAAGACAACGTTAAGATCTATCCCAATCCTACTGCTGATTTCGTTCACATCACCCTTAAATCCAATTCAAAAATTGAAGAAGCTGAAGTGTATGACACCGCAGGAAGACTTGTTTTAAAAGCAAAACTGGACAGTGGAAAACTTGATCTTCGTAGACTTCATTCCGGGATTTATATGATCACTTTTAAAAATCCTGATCTTAAACCTGTTAAAATTATCAAAAACCCTTAAAAACTCATTAACATGAAAAAACTTTACGCTACAATAGGATTATTTCTAGCAACACTTGTAAGTGCACAGGTGCCTCAGGCTTTCAGCTACCAGACGATTGCTTTCAATGCTTCGGGTGCGCCTATTGCCAACGGAAATGTCTCTTTTAAAATAAGCATTCTTGAAAATACAGCTACAGGCCCTGTTTTATATACTGAAACGCATACGAAAACAACCAACGCAAAAGGATTGGTTAATCTTAATATCGGCCAGGGAACATCTTCTACAGGGACGTTTGCGGGAATCAACTGGGGAACAAATACTAAATTCGTCAAAGTGGAAATGGATCCTCAGGGAGGTTCAAACTACACTAATGTGGGGGTTAATCAGCTGATGAGTGTTCCTTATGCACAGGTAAGTAAAACCGTTGTTACAGGCGCTGGACAAGGCATTACGCTTGTTTCTCCGAACGGAACCAATTATACTTTAAACGTAAGTGATTCCGGAACATTGAATCTGCCGGCAAGTTCGGGTTCCAGTTCACAGCTGCCAGCCAATTTATATGTTTATGGAACTTATAATAACTTTAATGCAGCTTCTGCAGATCTTTTGAGAACCAATGTCACCAAAATAGGCTACAAATATCTGCCTGCCAATTCACAGATCAAGTTCATTGCGGCTCCAAACGCGAGCGCTCAAAATTACGGTTCTGACAGTCAGGGCAATCTGGTCATCAATGGAACTGCCTTTAATATTTCTTCCAACGGGTTTTATAAGATTGAAGTCACTAATAATCCCGGAAATCCTATAAAAACGTTCAATTTCAGTCCGGATGTTTTACTCAACACTTATGGATCTACACAGTCTCCGTTCACTTATACTCCCGCAACAAATAAATTTTCATTCAATATTACAGGAGCTACTTCTACGAACTTTACAGGATTTAAAATTAGTCTTTCGCCGGGAGGAGCTACTAACAGCGAAGCATTAGGAGATAACCTGAATGATGGAAACTTTGACATCGGCGGATCATGGATTACGCTGCCCAACCTTACCACTACACCAAAAAGTTTCAAAATCGAATTCAATATCAATTTTGATGCTACCGGAAGTTATACAATCACACCCCTATAAATTTAAAGAGGCCCGGGCCTCTTTTTTTATGCAAAATACCTTCATAAAACAATCATATTTAGTAAATTTGTGATTCTTAAAAAGTCAAATAATAAATAACAGTATAATGTCAGACAAATCAAAAATCTATTACACATTAACGGATGAGGCTCCGATGCTGGCTACACACTCATTTTTACCGATTGTGAAAGCTTTTACAAAATCAGCAAACATTGAGATCGCAGTTCCGGATATTTCTTTAGCCGGAAGAATTTTAGCGAATTTTCCTGAATTTTTGAAAGAAGAGCAAAGGATCGGTGATGCATTGGCTGAATTAGGTCAATTGGCTACTCAACCTGATGCCAACATTATCAAGTTACCGAATATTTCAGCTTCTGCTCCACAGTTGGATGAAGCTATCGCTGAATTACAGTCTAAAGGTTTCGCAGTTCCAAATTATCCTGCTGAGCCTAAAAATGACGAAGAAAAAGCCATCAAAGCTAAATATGCTAAAGTTTTAGGAAGTGCTGTAAACCCTGTGTTGAGAGAAGGAAATTCTGACAGACGTGCTCCAAAAGCGGTTAAAAACTACGCAAAAGCTAACCCTCACAGAATGGGTAACTGGGCTTCTGACAGCAAAACAGACGTTGCTCACATGGAAAAAGGAGATTTCTACGGAACTGAAACTTCAACAACCTTAGAAAACGCTGCTAAATTCAAAATTGTATTCAAAGGAGATGACGGTGCTGAAACGCTGTTAAAAGATTTCGCAGGTCTTCAGGCTGGAGAAGTGATCGATTCTTCTGTCATGAATTTAAACTCATTGAAGGCATTCGTTCAGCAGGCTATTGATGAGGCTAAAAACAAAAACGTACTTCTTTCCGCTCACCTTAAAGCTACGATGATGAAAATCTCAGACCCTATTATTTTCGGGGCTATCGTAGAAACTTTCTTTAAAGAGGTATTCGTAAAATACGCTGAGACGTTCAAGTCTTTAGATGTTAATCCAAATAACGGTCTTGCCGATCTTTTTGAAAAAATCAAAGGAAACGCTCAGGAAGCTGATATCAAAGCTGACATTGAAGCTGCTTTAGCTAACGGACCAAGAGTGGCTATGGTAAATTCTGACAAAGGAATTACCAACTTCCACGTTCCTTCTGACATCATCGTTGATGCATCTATGGCTGCATTGGTAAGAGGTGGCGGTAAAATGTGGAACAAAGACGGAAACGAGGAAGATACGGTTTGTATCATTCCGGACCGTTCTTATGCAGGTTTCTATCAATCCGTAATTGATGATATGAAAGCTCACGGAAAACTGGATCCTACTACGATGGGTTCTGTTCCAAACGTAGGTTTAATGGCTCAAAAAGCTGAAGAATACGGTTCTCACGACAAAACATTCCAGGCATCATCTGAAGGAACTATTGAAGTTCAGGACGAAGCAGGAAACATCCTTCTTTCTCAAAAAGTAGAAGCAGGTGATATCTTCAGAATGTGTCAGACTAAAGATGCTCCTATCCAGGACTGGGTGAAATTAGCTGTAAACAGATCAAGACTTTCTGATACACCAGCAATCTTCTGGTTAGACAAAGGAAGAGCACATGACAGAGAAATCATCAAAAAAGTAGAAAAATATCTTAAGGATCACGATACAACCGGTCTTGACATCAGAATTCTTGATGTAAAAGATGCAATGACTGAAACGCTGAAAAGAGCAAGAGAAGGAAAAGATACCATCTCTGTTTCAGGAAACGTATTAAGAGATTACTTAACAGACCTTTTCCCTATCCTTGAACTGGGTACTTCTGCAAAAATGCTTTCTATCGTTCCATTGATGAACGGAGGAGGTTTATTCGAAACAGGTGCCGGAGGTTCTGCTCCAAAACACGTTGAGCAGTTCCTGGAAGAAGGGTATTTAAGATGGGATTCTCTGGGTGAGTTCTTAGCACTTCAGGCTTCTTTAGAGCATTTGGCTCAGACGCAGGGAAATACTAAATCTCAGGTTTTAGCTGATACTTTGGATGAAGCTAACGCAAAATTCTTAGCTACCGATAAATCTCCTGCAAGAAAAGTGGGCCAGATCGACAACAGAGGTTCTCACTTCTATTTAGCAATGTACTGGGCAGAAGCTTTGGCTAACCAGACTGCAGATGCTGAATTAGCAGCTCATTTTGCCCCAATTGCTGAAGCAATGAAGGAAAGCGAAGAAGTAATCAACGCAGAATTAATAAGTGCTCAGGGTAAGCCGCAAAACATTGACGGTTACTACAAAACGGATACATACAAAACATATGCAGCGATGAGACCTAGTACTGTTTTAAATGAAATCATTGACGGAATTTAATTTTCCAGTTTTGATATAAATGAAAGCTCCTTTTTTAAGGGGCTTTTTTTGTTTTTAAGGTTGAGATTGAGGATAAGTTAAGATTATGATTCCGTTGAGTTTTAAGTTTTGGCTAAAGCCAATGGATTCTTTTCATTGATGAAAACGGGCTAAAGCCCGTCCCTATTGAATTTTTAAACTTTTTTTGTTTTAAGATTGAGATTATGGATAATAAGGTTAAGATTATTAAACCATCGAGCTTTATGTTTTGGCTGAAGCCAATCGATTCTTTTCATTCATGAAAACGGGCTAAAGCCCGTCCCTATTGAATTTTTAACTTTTTTTCTAAGATATTGAGGACAATAAGGATAAGATTAAGGTAAACCGTTGAATTTAGGTTTTGGCTGAAGCCAATTGATTCTTTTTACTGATCAAAACGGGCTAAAGCCCGTCCCTATAGAATCTTCACATCAATATATATAGCGGCACCCCCTAATCCCTAATCCCTAATCCCTAATCCCTAATCCCTAATCCCTATCACCTGCAACCTATCACCTGCAACCTATCACCTGCCACCTCACACCTACCCCTCTACAATCACCCTCCTGTGCGCTCTTCCCCAGTTGATCATTTCAGCGATGATATTCCCAAAAGTCCGGCAGTATTCTGTAGGTTCATATTCAATTAAAACAGGTGTTTCAGGGTACACATTTCTTTTCAGCAGTTTGTTAAGTTCCATGTCTTTAAGTTCTTTTGAAAGCATTCTGGTAGTGATTCCCGGAATGCTTCTTTCAATTTCACGGAAACGTCTGTTCCCGTTACAGATTGAATTAATTACAGGAATTCGCCACTTCCCTCCAATAAAATAAAGGGTATCCTGCAGGGCACGTAATTCTTCGGTCTGATCTCTTCCCATGTTGGCAAAGTTAAATGATATCATTGACGATACTGGTATACTCTGTGATACTGATTACAAAAGTATACCAAATTGAAATAACTTTGTCAAAAATTTTAAGAAATGAAAAAATTCAATAACAAATTGGCATTAATCACCGGTGGAAATAGCGGAATCGGATATGCAACAGCAAAGGAACTCATAGCAGAAGGTGCGCAAGTCATCATTACAGGAAGACGAAAAGAAGCTGTTGAAAAGGCAGCTCAGGAGCTCGGCGCCATTCCTTTTACGGCAGATCAGTCGAATCTTACCGATATTAATCTGTTAAAAGAAGAAGTTGAAAAGAAATTTGGGCCCATTGATATTCTGTTTATCAATGCCGGTATTACAGGAAGTCTCACTTCCATTGAAAAAATGAGTACCGAAAACTTTGACGAGGTAATGAACATTAATTTCCGGGGTGCTTATTTTACGTTGAGCAAATTGATCCCGCTTCTTAATGAGGGTTCATCAGTTGTCGTTTTATCATCAATTGTCGCTGGTACCTATAAGCCGAACAGTTCAGTCTATCAGGCAAGCAAAGCTGCCTTAAATTCCATTGCTAAAACCGCAGCTGCAGAATTGGCTCCAAGGAAAATCAGAGTCAATATGATAAGCCCGGGTCCGACAAAAACTGAAATAATGAATAAAGCCGGCCTTGATGAAGATACTTTAAAAGGTCTCAATGAGTATCTGATCAGCGAAATTCCTTTAAAGAAAATGGGCACTGCTGAAGATGTGGCCAAACTTGTAACCTATCTTTCCGACCCTGTCGTTTCAAGCTTTATCACAGGCACTGAAATTATCATGGACGGAGGAATGATCTTGTAGTTAAGAATGAAAATCAAAGGCCGGAAATGAATGAAGACTCAAACCAATTCCGGCTTCCTTGATTTTTAACCTAAAAAAATTCCTTCCTCATCTTTCAATTTGTCCGGTTCACCTCATTTCAAATTTCAGAACCTTACCGAAGCTTCTACTTTTGACCCATAAAAAATGATATAATATGGACTCAGTAAAGAAAAAAAAAACAGCAAAACCCATAGCCATTATATTTCTGACAGTCGTGGGCGTCTTTACCGTTTTACAGCTTTTCAACAAGCCTTTGGAAGGAAAACCTGTTGCAAAAAAAATCGAGGCTCCCCGTGAGGTTCTTGCGATTCTGGAAAACTCTTGTTTTAATTGTCACTCCAATGAACAGAAACTGAGCTGGTATGACAAGATTGCCCCTGTATCCTGGGCTGTCAATAAGGATATAAAAAGAGCTAAAGAAGTTTTGAATTTTTCGGAATGGAATTACTCCGAAGGCGAGCATAAGGGAAAAATGTATGCCATTTTAAATATGATGCAAAGCGGGAAAATGCCGCTGCATGAGTATACACTGCTCCATCCGTCGGCTAAAATCACGAAAAAAGATATTGAAACCATTAGAAAGTATACTCTTTCATTATCAGGTCTTACTTCCACAAAACAGGAAAAAGATCCGCATCAGAGCATTGAAACCCATCATAACTCAACTCCGGCGAAATTCCCGGTTTCTCCCAATGGAGTACAATATACAGATGCGTTTAAAAACTGGAAGGTGATCAGTATGAGTACGCTTTTTGATCATTCCATCAGGGTTATTTATGGAAATGATATTGCGATAAAAGCCATTGAAACAGAAAATTTTCATCCGTGGCCAGACGGAAGCATTGTTGTAAAATCAGTTTGGAAGCAGGAAAATTTCGCAGACGGAGAAGTGAGAGCCGGCGAATTTGTCAATGCTCAGTTTATGGTCAAAGATGCTAAGAAATATACAGATACGGAAGGCTGGGGATTTGCAAAGTTTTCTGGAAATGACCTTCATCCAACGGGAAAAACAGCCTCATTCGCGAAAGAGTCCTGTATCGCCTGTCACCGCCAGCTAGCCGAAAAAACAGGCTATTTATTTGATGTTCCTATGAAAGTAAATACCGAAAGATTAATTAAAAACCTTGAGAAATAATGAAAAAAATACTATTCATCACGCTGTCTATCTGTGCTTTGTTTACTGCCTGTAAAATTGATGAGCCGGATAAAGATTTAAAACGTATTGTTTTCGATCCGGGAGATTTAAAGTTCATTTCCACTTCATTAAATACGAAAAAAGAAACCTCATCCGCACTGTATGGAAACCCGGAAGCTCTAGTCTCTTTATCAGGTGAAAATAATCAACTAAAAAAAGGTTCTGTGATCAAATTAGTCACCTGGAAATATCATGACAATCCGCAATACATCGGAGGAACCATTACCGGTGAATTATTGAGTGTTGAAACCGTTCAGGCTGATCATAACGGAAACGTTTCCTATAAAATACAAAACACTTCCGGAACTGAAAATGTTCAACCCGACAAAGAAGAACGAATACGGTATATCATGACTTACAAACCAGTTACAAGACCTTAAAAAACACTCTGAAGCTGAATATCCGGCTTCGGAGTGTTTTTTTTGAATGGTTAATTTGTGAATGGTCAATTTTTGCTGACGCAAAGTCAATTGTCAATCTTCACAGCAAAAATTCACAAGCGAAGCGAATTCACCGTTCACCATTCACCATAACTATTCACCCTACTCTTCTTTTTAAAAATAAAAAACCCTAATTTCACTTCTCAAAATCTCTGTTCTCATGCAACAGCAAAAAGTAAAAATTTCATCGGCTATCATCTGGATAAGTTCCCTTTTCCTGGGTATTTTATCTTCCGTTCCTCAGTTAGCTTCCCATGAATTCAACTGGAAAGAAGCGGCTGTAAATTCAGCAATAACGTCAGCGTTTTCCGTGATTATGTGGTATCTTAATATTTACCTTCTCAACCGTAGTGCAGGGAGACGGAGACAGGATATTTCGTATTCAAGATTATTAACGGTCTTAGCATTTGGAATGGTCATTATGTTTGGCTTAGCCTGGATCCAGCAGCTTATTTTATCACATATCAATTTCGGTCCGGTGATGCTGATGGTGGAAGTCAGGGGAATCCTGATTAATTTGGTCTGCTATATGTTCTTAACGCTGCTTCAGAATAATTATGCAGGACAACAGATACAGCTGGAACTGGAAAAAGTAAAAAGTGATAATCTGGGTGCCCAATATGAATTATTAAAACAACAGGTCAATCCCCATTTTCTCTTCAACAGCCTGAATACTTTAAAATCAATGGCAGAAACCAACGATTCGGAAACGGTGGACTTTGTTATCAAACTTTCCGATTTTTACAGATTCACGTTGGAAAGCAGGAAATTAGACCTTATTTCAGTTCGGGAAGAAATGAACATCATTGAAGCTTATCTTTTTCTCCAGAAAGCACGTTTTGGTGAAGGAATTACATTCACCAACGAACTTAAGAATGAAGATCTTAAAACCCTTATTCCACCTTTTACCATGCAGCTTCTGGTAGAAAACTGCATCAAGCACAATATTGTATCGCAAAGCAAGCCGCTGCACATCAGGATCTACAGTTCGGAGGACAGAATCATTATTGAAAACCCGATTCAGCGGAAAATAGCTACAGAAGATTCCCTTGGCGTTGGCCTGGATAATATTAAAATGCGTTTCAGACACCTGCTGGAACAGGATATCGAAATTCATTCAGACGAAAAAACTTTTCAAATAAAACTACCTTTAATCCATGAATATCATCATCATTGAAGACGAATTTAGAGCGGCAAAGTCCCTTCAGAACCTTATTTTAGATTTAAAACCGGAATCTAAAATTCTTGGCGTTTATGACAGTATTGAAGCCAGTGTTGAAGCTTTATCAAAAGACATCAAGCCGGATCTTATTTTTATGGATATCCAGCTCTCAGACGGTCTTTCATTCGAGATCTTTAAAGCGGTAGATATCACCTGTCCTATCATTTTCTGTACCGCATTTGACCAATATATGCTGGATGCATTCAAAAGCAAGGGTGTAGATTATGTGCTGAAACCTTTTTCCCGTGATGATATTTCGGAAGCGCTGAAAAAAGTTGACGAACTCAGGAAATTCTTCCAAAAGAATGATCTTCCCGATATTGAATCGCTGCTTCAGAAGATCAGCCAGCCTACAGGAAAAAGCACCTTTCTTGTTTTTAAAAATCAAAAATACACGACCATTCCCACAGAAAGTGTTGCCTATTTTTATATCCATAATGAAATCACACATCTTGTGACCTTTGATAAGGAACAGTTCCAGCTTTCTCAACCGCTTGGACAGGTTGCTGAACAAGTTTCCGGGAAACAATTTTTCAGAATCAACCGACAGTATCTGGTCAGTTTTAAGGCAATCAAGGAAATGGAGCATTATTTCCAGCGTAAAATTCTGGTTAAGCTTGTTATTGAAACTCCTGAAAAACTCCTGATCAACAAAGAGAAAACGCACGGTTTCTTCACCTGGCTGGAAGACCGTTAACCTCTTACATTTTAGACCTGATTATTTTCCGGGTTCGCCCTTCAATTTGTCCGGCTGACCCTTTTTTATATTCTTTCGCGCTTACTGAGCAGCTACTTTTGAATCAAAATTAAAAGAAATGATTCTTAAAAACCTCTTAACCGTAAGCGTTTTTACCGCATTTATGTTCGCTGCTTCTGCGTTCATACAGAAAGACGAAATTAAAACAACCTCTAAAGACACTGCATCTGACAACAATGGTTTTGCAGTTTTGGAACTTTTTACTTCAGAAGGCTGTTCAAGCTGTCCTCCCGCAGATGACCTGATGGGACAGATCCAGAAAGAATACAAAGACCAACAGGTTTACATCCTTTCTTATCACGTAGATTACTGGAACCGTCTCGGATGGAAAGACAGGTTCAGCAGTGCTGAAAATTCCCAACGGCAACAAGCATACAGCCGACTCCTCAAATCACAAACTTATACACCACAATTGGTTATCAATGGAAAAACTGAGTTTGTAGGTTCTGACCGAAATGCCATAGAAAATGCGATTCAAAAGACTATCCCTGATTCTAAAAATGCTTCTATAAACCTTTCCGCAGCTGTTTCACAAAAAGCAATCACCGTTAGTTTTAAAACAACTCAAGCTGATTCTCAAAGTAAATTACTGATCAATCTGGTTGAAAAGAAATCATCCACTCAGGTGAATGGCGGTGAAAATGAAGGACACCGTCTGCAGCACTGGCAGATTGTGCATAAGCAAGAACAGATCTCACTGAAAGATCATCCGGAAGGAACTGTGAATCTTACACTTCCCGAGAACTTCTCTCCGGATAACTGGGAAATCATTGGATTTATTCAGAATCCGAAGACCGGAACTATTTCCGGAGTATCCAGGGCTATTATCCAGTAAAATAGGTTGGAAATTAATGTACAAATCACATAAAACCTTTGCCTTTTGATCATTCGAAATCATCATCCAAAGAGTATAAACAATTGTTGGAGAATCGCAAAGGCGCTAAGCTCTATCTAAATGTGAAAATTTTAAGGCGCTAGAAAATTAAAAATTTTCAGCAAGGAATAATTCCAGAAAATCAATCATTATAATACAATCAATCTTATCGAAGATAAAATCTTTGCGCCTTACAACATATAGTTTGAAAAAAAATTGCGCCCTTGCGATAAACCAAAATCACTATTCAACAAGTATAAAATACGTGTTGAGAAACGCTAAGACACAAGGCCATATCAAAATAAAAATATTTCAAGGTATTAGAAAACTCAAAAAAACTTAAAATAATAAAACAATGAAAACAAAAACAACAAAAATCATCTATTGGTCAGGCATTATTTTCATGTCATTATGGTTCGGTGCCAGCGGTTTCTTTGAACTTACCAAAAATCCAGTGGTATGGGACATTACCCAACAGCTTGGCTATCCGCCCCATTTCATCTACATTCTTGGTGTTTTTAAATTATCGGGAATCCTGGTACTTCTTGTTCCCAACCGTTTATTAAGGCTGAAAGAATGGGTATTTGCAGGAATGTTTTTTGATATCATCTTTGCTTTCTTTTCAAAAATGGCCGTACTTGCTTTTGCGGCAACAATAGATGCTATCATCGCTTTTACGGTACTTTCTGTGACGTACATCATGTTCAGAAAACTGTATACACATGAACTGATATTTGGAGAAGCTTAGCAGGAATCCGCCTATAAACTGATCAATTGATAGGTTAGAAATTCAGAATCTCACACATCATCTGTTTTTTTATGAGTCAAAAAATGCTAAAATTTGTACATCATTCAACCCTATGGCTGATCATTTTAGAAATCATAGAAAAAAATATTTGTGTTCCCCCAATCAGGTGATTGTACGCCTTATTCATTTTCTACTTTACGTTGCTTTGGTTGGGGAATTTTTCAATCAATAAATCCTCCCGGAAATGAGAGGATTTATTGTTTAAATAGTGTTGTAGAAATTGAAATTATACTTCTTAATCCCTCAATCATTTAATCTTTTAATTCCACTTACGTTAATTCATAAAACTCTCCGGAATCCATTCATAGGCTGCATCTTTTTTCTTTGTAAAGCCAAGCCCCGGCCATGGAAGATGATAGGCAAATGCTTTGGTCTTTGTTTCTGCCAGCTGCTGAAGAAGTTTCTTACGGGAGTCCGTAGCGATATCCAGATCGGTATCTCCTGAAAATCCCCATTCAGGGTGTGGAAAAAGAATGACATCAGAATGAATCAGATCTGCCATGTAGATCAGTTTTTCATTTCCGGAAGAAATCGTCATGATGGTAAGTCCCGGCGTGTGTCCCGGTGCCAACTGGAAATTGAAATGATCAAATAAAGGCTTTTTAAAGTCATAAAACTTCAGCTTTGGACGAATTGTTTTCAGTATATTCTGAAGTGGTGGAATCACCTGATTAAGAAATTCAGGTTCGTTCTTTAAAAAGCTGTTTTTAAAATCTTTAAGAGAAGCCTGCAACCAAAAATCATGCTCGATCTTTGAAATATACAGATCCGCATTCGGGAAAACGAGATTATTTTGCTTGTCCACTACTCCACCGATGTGATCCGGATGAGCGTGGGAAATAAAAACATCGGTAATATCTTTCGGTGAAAATCCTGCTTTCTGAAGACTTTTCAAGAGGAAACCGGTTCTTTCATCCGCAAAAATCCCCATTCCTGCATCCAGTAAAATCAGTCGGTTTTTTGTTTTAACAAGCAGCAGATTCATCGCCATGTCTACATAATCATCGGGACGGAAATGATCTCTGAGGAGTTTTTTTAGTTGAGGAACATCCGCCCGAGGAGAAAATGTATCAACGTTTTTTTCGTGAATATATCCGTCGGTAAGAATAAACAAATCCAGCTCTCCAAGTTTAATCTTTTTAAATGCTGAAAGATCATCCTCCGAATGGGGTAAAACCTTCTGTGCTCCGGCAAAGACATCAGAAAAAGGCACAAAGCTTAATGCTCCGGCCAGAAGTCCGTTTCTTAAAAGTTCTCTTCTGTTCATGATTGAATAGGTGATTATTAATATTCCGGATTACTAACAGTCATCAGCAATCCGGAAGTATTATATTTTAGTTATTGACTAATTTCATAGAACCTTCGGTATATCTTTCACCGACGTTAGGATATTTTTTAAGAAGTGAATCAATCGTTTCCAGATCCGATTTTGAAAGATCAATATTCACCGCAGCAATATTTTCTTCCAGATATTTAATACGCTTAGTCCCCGGAATCGGAATGATATCTTCTCCCTGGTTCAGTACCCATGCTAAGGCAAGCTGGGTTCCTTTTACTCCTTTAGATTCGGCAAATTCATTGATTTCTCTGGCCAGATTCCTATTGTTCTCAAGGTATTCTTCCTGATAACGTGGCAGGGTTTTTCTGAAATCTTCATCACCAAAATTCTGTATTTCATTGATATTCGCGAAAAGGCCTCTAGCCAGTGGAGAATATGGTACCAATGTGATTCCAAGCTCTCTGATCGTAGGCAATATATCATTTTCTACATCTTTGGTCAGGATAGAATATTCTGACTGTAAAGCTGTAATCGGATGAATTTTATTCGCCTTTCTGATGGATTCTGCGGAAGCTTCTGATAATCCAAGGTATTTTACTTTTCCTTCTTTCACCAATTCTGCCATAGCTCCAACCGTTTCTTCTACCGGAATATTCGGATCTACTCTGTGGGCATAATACAGGTCAATGGTATCTATTTTAAGTCTCTGAAGGCTAAAATCAACAGCCTGTCTGATCCACTCCGGTGAACCGTCAAAATAAGTTCCCGGTGCTCCGCTATGGCTTGGTTTTCCGTCTTTAAATCTGAATCCGAATTTGGTTGCAATAAAAATCTTGTCACGGTTGGGAACCAAAACTTTTGAGATCAGTTTTTCATTTTCTCCGGCGGCATACATGTCTGCCGTATCCCAGAAATTTACGCCTAAGTCTAAAGCTTTGTGTAATGTACTGATGCTTTCCTGCTCATCTGCAGGGCCATAAGCAAAGCTCATTCCCATACATCCTAAACCTACTGCAGATAACTGCTCTCCTGTGTTTCCTAATTTTCTGAATTTCATAATGGGTTGTGATTTTAAATTGATAAGACAAAATTAGAACAAGAATAAGCCCGGCACTCTATAGAATTCAAACCAAGAATTATAAAATTCAAACAACCTCCGTTCTGACAGCGTTAGGAGCCATTCCCGTCTGTTTTTTAAAGAAATTTGTAAAATAAGCCGGCTCTTCAAATCCTAATCCGTATGCTATTTCGGAGATGTTCCAATCTGTATGTTTCAGCAGTGCGGTAGCTTCCTGAACAATCCTAGAAGCGATCTGCTGACTGGTGGTTTTTCCGGTCATCTCTTTCACGGAACGGTTCAACGAATTTACATGGATAGAAAGACTCTGTGCATAATCATTGGGAGTCTTCAGTTTCAGAAATGCTTCAGGGCTGTCGATGGGAAACTGCCTTTCCAACAGCTCCATAAATAATGAAGCAACGCGCTGAGATGCGTTCTGATAGGGCTCAAAGTTCTCAGCAGGATGCATTTTCATGGTTTCATGAATCATCAGATGGAGGCATGCACGGAGCATATCATACTTGTGCATATATTCGGATTCAATCTCCTTCATCATCTTGATAAAAAGGTCCGAGATGGTTTTCTGCTGCTCTTCATCCACAAAGAACATGGGAGTTCCGCCAATTTTAAACAGCTGAGAATCCTGAAGATTTCCCAAACGCATTCCGTTCTGGAGAAACTGGTCGGTAAAGAGACAAAACCATCCTGTCTGGTCTTCATCATCCGCTTCCCATGAGTAGGGAACTACAGGATTTGAGAACAAAAGTGCCGGACGGTCTACATAAATCCATTTATCTGCATAATGAAGCTTCCCTTTTCCGATAATAAGTGATATTTTGTAATAATCCCTCCTACTGTAAGGAGTTAACAGTGAGCAGCTTTCCCGTGTGAATACATTAAAATGCCCTATCCCGGGAGTCCTGACAGCTTCCAGTCTCTCCACAGATGCATTCCTCAAATAAAATCCCTGTATTGTTTCTTTAGATTCCATACCACTAAGTTATAAAATTCAAACAAATAAAACATTCCTGTTCCTAATGATTGATAAAATAAAAGATGGCCGGCAATTTTTGCCGGCCATCCAAAACTGAATATATCGTTGATACCTGGTCTAGTGATGGTGCCCGTTTTTCTTTTCCATCTTATATACTTTGGTCTTTTTAACCTTACTTTTCTTATAGTTATTTTTGTTACGGTTATAAACGGCTACAGGGTTCTGGCCTTTGTAATAATTCTTTTTGAATTTGGTGTATTTTTCCCTTCCGAGTATTCTTTCAATTTCATAATACCGGTCTTCTCTCCATCGGTCCGGCTGGCTTACATAGGCCCTGTTCCAGGAATCATAATCGCGGTATCTGTCATTTAAGGCATTCAGCTGGTTGGTCTGCGCCACAGAAAGCAGAAGATCTGCTGCCACGGATTGCCAGTTGACATCTGTAATACTTCTTCTGTAATCGTTGTAATAATCTGACTGTGCATAGCTGAGGCCAAATGTGCCAACAAGCATTAATGCTATCATTATTTTTTTCATCTTTAGTACCTTTTTTGGTTAACTGTTTTAGCATAGTCAATTAAAATGCCAAGTTTGTAATACATCTTCCCAATCTTTGTTAAAAAGCGCAAAAACATAATTGTTTTTTATCTATAATGCAGATTAAAAATATCGAATAATAAGTAATGAGGATTTATGATCAGATAAAAATTGCATACATCATCATACTCAAAAACTCTATAACTCTCGAACTCTCTGACTCGTTCATTCTGCTAAAATTTCGTTAAGTTTCCCAAAAACTCATGTTTTGTATTATTTTAATTTGTAATTTTAAGAGTGAGAAGTATACATCCGGAAGGTTTGTAATGCCGCGGGACCATTAGATTGCTTTATTAATTCAATGAAGTAAGTCTTTGTTTAACACAATCAAATTTTAATGATTATGGAAAATATAAAGTTTGAGATATCTCCTTATCAGGATGAGCTGCAACTGTTACTGGATGGAGAAAAGGCAGGATATATGTCGATAAAAATTGACGGAAGACTGCTGATCGTTTATTACACAAAAATTATTGAAGAACGTGAGGGCCATGGATACGCCAAAATGCTTCTGGACGAATTGGTCCGTTACTCTGAAGAAAAAGATCTTCTGGTAGATCCGGAATGTGATTTTGTCCGCCAGCAGTTTGAAAATCATCCTGCCCGGTACAAAGATATCTGGCATGCCTGACTCAGTCTTCCCACCAGTTGCTGAACTGATGGTGAGTACGATTCAGATCCACTACTTCCCCTATCATTGGGGTAAGGATGCTGAGTCCTTTTTCTTTTCCTAAACCTGTTACTTTCTGCAGCGGCTCATTCCACGGGTGAAGAGCCAGCGCAAATTTTGAAGAGTGAACAGGAATACTATGCTGAGCTTTAAGATCAACGGCTGCCTGGATTACGTCTTCAGGCAGCGCGTGGATATACCGCCATGCTTCGTCATACTGCCCGTTTTCAAGAATGGCATAATCAAAAGGTCCGAATTGTTCACCAATCGTTTTGAAGTGGGCATCGTAGCCACTGTCGCCGCCCAAAAAAAATTTCTTCGTTGGCGTTTCCAGAACATAGGAAGCCCAGAGCGTGTTGTTCTGTTTTATTTTCCGTCCGGAGAAATGTCTTGCCGGAGTAAAAGTAATTTTCAGATTATTTTTCAAAAGCACTTCTGCACCCCATTCCTCTTCGATCAGGTTTTCTTCAGCATAGCCCCATCTTTCGAGGTGAGCACCCGCTCCGAGTGGTACAATAGCTTTGCCTGTTCTGTTTTTAATTGATTTCACAGTCGGATAATCCAGATGGTCAAAATGATCATGCGTAATGACCAGATAATCCAGATCCGGAATATCTTCCGGTTTGAACAAGTCTGAACCTTTAAATGCTTTGTTAAAATATTTGAATGGTGAACCATACAGGCTCAGCACAGGATCTACCAGAAAGGAAACGCCATCCGTTTGCAGATAATAGGATGAATGTCCCAGCCATATAAAGATATCCTGATCTTTTCGGATGCTTCTCAAATCTGTATGAATAGCCGGAATATTTTTCAAAGGCTTTAACAGCGGATGTTTTTTCCCTAAAATGAAATCATAGGTAACCTTCATCGTGCTGTAACCTTCGGTAATGGAAGGTGTATGACTGATGTTCCGGAACTGTCTGTTTTTATAGAGTTTTGACTGTTTTATCCGCTCCAGTCTTTTGCCTTTGGGTGCTGCTCCGAAAGCGGGCAGGTTCATCACAAAAAAATAAATGATCACTAAAAGAACGGCTGTTAAAATCAGGTATATCATCTGCATCGAAATAAGTGTCAAAGGTATTGACTTTTGATCTCACATGGGAAATTCAGTGGTTTTTTAACTTAATTTATAAAGCTTTCTGAATAATTTATTACTTATTTGAATCGTAATAATCTTAAACTTTTTAACTTAGCGGATTGAAAAAAATTCAAAACAGATTGAAAAATTATTCGATAATACTGCTGGCAGCGGCACTCTCTTCATGTACCTCTATCAGAAGACACAATGAGCAAAGAGCTACATGTATTGGTCCAGACGAGCTTAAGGAAGACGTAGATTACGCCTACCTAAAGCTTCAGCAGATGCATCCTCAACTTTACTGGTATATTTCCAAGCCTGAACTTGACCGTAAATTTGACAGTCTTAAAGGAACCATTGATGAGCCTTTAACTCCGCTTCAGTTTTATTTTAAGCTGCAGCCTGTAATTGCTGATATTCGTGAAGGACACCTTGCCCTGAGAATTCCCCGAAAAAAATTCACTAAGAGACAAATCAAATCCCTTGAACATAAAAAAGGAATGTTCAGCCGTTTTGAATATTATGTGAAAGATGATCATTTATTTATAATCCAGAATAAAGATTCGATTGAAAATATAAAACCGGGAACTGAAATCCTTTCGATTAATAAAGTTCCTGTTTCCGATTATGTAAAAAAATACCGCGAACTGATTAGCAGTGACGGTTACAATACTACCTTTCAATCCTATTTCCTGAAGGACGTTTTTTTTAATTTTTATACTGCAGAAAACGGATTTAAAGACACCGCCTCTATAGAAACTTTGTATAACGGTGAAAAACACACCTATACCCTGCATCGTGAATCCAAATCTAAAAATGATCTGGATAAAGACAAGGAACTGGAAAAAAGAACGCCTGAAAAGAAGGTTAATGATTATGTAGCATCAAGTAATTCTTATAATCGAAATTTTAAGTTCCTGGACAAAGACAGCACGACTGCCTATATTAAAGTAAAGAGTTTTTCAAGGGATTATTCCGAGAAATTTTACAAAGAAACATTTGCAAAAATAAAAAATGCAGGATCCAAGTACCTTATTATAGATGTCCGAAACAATTACGGAGGATCTTTGCATGAAATCAATAACCTGTATTCTTATCTGGCTCCGGAACCGTATGTGCTGATAAAGCCATCACAGCTTACGTCCAGAATCACTCCGTTAAAAACAAATTATTTCAGAAAAAGCACGCCTTTCCAATATGCTTTTAAGAGTCTGGCCTACCCGACTTATGTTTTTGCTCAGACCTTCAGTACTTATAAAAAGGACGGAAAGGTATATTACAAAATGAAAGCCGACAAGCCTACGAAACCCAATAAGGATGCATTTCAGGGGAAAGTTTTTGTACTGATCAACGGCGGAAGTTTTTCAGCATCTTCTATCATTACAGCAAAACTGAAATATGATAAGCGGGCTGTTCTCGTGGGTGAAGAAACCGGCGGCGCTAATGACGGAACGGTAGCAGGGTTTTATTCTTACCAGAAACTTCCTCATTCAAAGATCAATCTTCCTATCGGCTTACTGCTGGTACAGCCAAACATTGATTTTCTGAATACTAAAAAAGGAGTGGCTCCCGATATTACCATCACTGAAAGTATGCAGGATATTATTGATAAAAAAGATCCGCAGCTGGATTGGGTAAAAAATGAAATTGCAAAAGAAAAAGCACTTCAATAGTTTTATAAAATAGTTTCGGCGGGCTTTCAGCCCGCCGAAACTATTTTCATCTCTTCAACTCCTTCAACAAATCTTCGATATGTACAATATATCTTCCATAATAACGCTTGAACCAGAACTGTCCCATCAGGTAGAGTACAAAAAGTCCTACTGTCACTGAGCTGATCAGGATCACGGCGGCTTTTACTTCGCTGATCGGTTCAGGCCACGGAATAAATTCTATAACGATGATCATTTCGCAGACAATAAAAGGAACAAAACTCAGATAGTACGAAAGATAATACTGCTTATTGAGATTAAACTGTGCCACGAGATCTTTTAAAGAATCATAGGTTTTGAGCATCGGGTTGCTGATATCATTGTACAGTCTGAAAAATTTACTGAAAAAGAATATGGTCACCAGCAGCATTGACGCGATAAGAACCGTAATGTAAAACTGTAGTTTAAAGGGTTGGCAGAAGGCACATACGATAAATGAAAAAACAAAGATCGCAATGATGGACCAGAATTCCATACGCATATTCTTACGTACTTTTTCCAGCGGAAGACTGATTTTGTTTCTCTGCTCAATACTTATTTCAGGAGTTTCTTCGGAAACCTCTTCATTCCATACATTTTTTAATTCATCTATATTCATTGGTATTGATTTAAAGTTATGATTGATTTGAGTTTAAAATATCTTTCAGTTTATTTTTAGCGCGGTTCATTCTTACCCGGGCATTACCTTCGGAGATTCCCATCTGTTCTGCAATTTCTTTTCCTGAAAAGTCTTCCAGATAATAAAAAATAAATGCTTTATCGATGGAGTTCAGCTGGCGGATCGCTTCATACATCTGAACCAGTTTTTCTTCCTTTCCATAATCATATTCATCCTGGATCACTTTGTATCCGGTAAAATCTTCATTAGAGATAAAACTTCTTCTTTTCTCCGATTTCAGGAAAATAATAGCCGTGTTGAGGGCAATTCTGTAAAGCCAGGTAGAAAATTCGCTCTGTCCCCTGAAGCTGGGATAGGCTTTCCATAGCTGGTAGGTGATTTCCTGAAAAAGATCATCGCGGTCGTCTTTTTCGGACATGTACATTTTGGAAATCTTAAAAATGATTCCTTTATGCTTTTCTATTTTGTCTAAAAATTCCTGCTCTAATGAGTTCATATTTTCGGGCTCTATAGAGTTAGTTTTCATTGTAAAAAAATGTTACAGATATTTTTTGAGAAGATAAAAAAAAACCCGACAGAAAATTTCCTGCAGGGCCCCATTGTGTGTTTTTTTTAGTTTTACTCCAACGATGTTTCAGAAAACAAAGTTTTTGTACGAATTAATTGTAATCTATAAACCTACTCATGAATGGCTTATATCTTAAATTGAACAGTCAGTTAAAAATTTGAACAGTCAAAGTCCGAATTGGACACTAACATTTTATGATTCTAATAGTTAGTAGAAAAAAAACAAAAATGTTACACCATTCAGGGAAAAATTATCATTAAAAAACCACAATATATTTCTTTACATTTCTGTAAGCTTTGCAAACCCTTTGATATTGCCTGTTTTCAATAATTACAATGTTTATTTATTATTCTAAAAAAATCCCGGCAGAAATTTCTAACGGGACTTAATCTATCTTTTAAAATTATTTTACTCTGTTAATTCAAAGCTCTGGTTTATTTTTCAACTAAACAATTAATTCAATCTGTCCAATGCTTCCATAAGAATATGAAGATCAATAAAATGAAGCTTTACACCAATGATAATGAAAATCAGAAGAACCAGCGTCAGAAATATGATGATAAAAATATACACCGAAACAAACCATATCACCGTATTCAGGATATTTCCCTGAAGTCCGAATTTATTCATGAAAAATCTTTGAGAACGTTCAAACCATGAGTTTTTCCGGGGTTTCTTAGGTTCTATTTCAAGACCGTTCAGTTCGTCTACCAAACGGATAACATCTTCTATATACCGTCCGTACATATAATAAATCCAGTATTTGATCACAAACCACACCAGCATCAGCGTAATGAGAAAACTGATTCCGAAAATGGCAAGATTATACGTCATTTCAAAATGAAAGCTGATCTTGATGAGAGACAACAGGAAAGCCAGCGGAATATAAGAAATGTAATAGGAAATGTAGATTTCTTTCGATATTAAAAGTTGTGTTTTAAGGTTAAACAAATCATAATTTGTATTGATACTGCTGTTGCAGAGCATTTTATAAAGTTTGAGAAAACGGGAATAAAAATAAATAATAAAAGCAAGTGTTAGTGCGACGACAAATGCCGATATAATAACGATATTGACATCTCCTGAAGCAAACGGAAACCCCATCAGAAGCATAGGCAGGGTGACGACCATCAGCCAGAATTCTGTCTGCATATTAATCTTTAGCATCCGCATCGGCGAATGAATTTCACGCTGTTTTTCAAGAGAAATCTCAGGCAGATCCTGCCTGTTATCTTTATCCCAAAGTTCTTTAAAATTTTCTAACTCCATTTGTTTTGCTTTAAATCTTGTTGCCCTTCTGCTTTTCTATAATTTCCTTCAGTTTTGTTTTTGCCCGGTTCATTTTCACACGGGCATTCACCTCAGTAATTCCCAACTGGCGGGCGATTTCCTTGCCGGGAAAATCTTCCAAAAAGAAAAAGATAAGCGCCTTGTCTATAGGGCTGAGCTGGTGGATTGCTTCATACATCAGCTTCATATTTCTATCATCTGCATCATTATAGGATTCTTGCGGAACAACAAGATTTTCTATTCCCTGATTTTGTATAAAACTACGTTTTTTTTCGCTACGCAGAAATACGATCGCGGTATTAAGTGCAGTCCGGTAGAGCCATGTAGAGAAGTCACTCCTCCTCTGGAAATCGCCGTATGATTTCCAGGCTTGATAAATGATCTCCTGATAAAGATCATTCTGATCATCCTGATCGTCCATATACATTTTAGAGATCTTGAAAATGACACCTTTGTGTTTTTCAATTTTCTCTAAAAATTCTTTTTCCATTAAAGACATGCTCGAAACTCTACTCGTACAATAGTATTTTTAAATCAAATACTAGATAAAAACTAAAAACTCCACGTGTCAAAGTACAAAATCCTCAAAAAATAAAGAAATTTAATGAGGATTATTATTTTATGTTAAGTAAATCAGAAAATCCGACTAGAAAATATAGTCTGTGCTTAAAAAATTAGAATCATGTTCTCTGACGATGGTATTTAATAATTTCTTGTTGGAGTCTGTCAGTTTTGCAGCCACCAGAGATCGGATGGAGAATGAACGGAGCGCATCAAAAACAGAAAGCGTTCCTTCTGCACTGTCTTTTCTTCCGGTAAACGGAAAAACATCCGGTCCACGTTGTGCCTGGCAGTTGATATTCACACGGCTTACCAGATTTACAAACGGGTCAATTAATCTGGAAACTTCCTGAGGATCTTCACTGAAAATACTCACCTGCATTCCATGAGATGCATTCACCTGATAATCGATAGGCTCTTCTATATCTTCAAACGGAACCACCGGAATCACCGGACCGAACTGCTCTTCATGATACAGTTTCATATCACTGTTAACCGGATACACCACAGCAGGAAAGACAAAAGATTCTTCAGTAAATCCTCCGTTTTCATTTAAAACTTTCGCACCTTTAGCCAAAGCATCTTCAATGCATTCTTTCAGATACGGCGGTTTATTCACTTCAGGAAGCGGTGTCACCTTTACGTCTTTTTCCCACGGAAGTCCGGGTTTCAATGCGGAAACAGCAGCACTTAATTTTTGGGTAAATTCCTCTGCTATTTCTTTCTGAACAAAGATCAGTTTCAATGCGGTACAGCGCTGTCCGTTGAAAGACAATGCTCCCAAGATGCATTCGCTCACTGCTACATTTAAATCTGCTTTTTTGGTTACGATGGCTGCATTTTTAGCATCAAGACTCAGAATAGCACGGAGACGGTTCACTTTAGGATGCAGTTTCTTCAGTCCATTCGCCACTTTGCTGGATCCGATAAAAGCCAGAACATTTACTTTTCCACTTTCCATAATAGGAGTAATGATTTCTGAACCTTTGCCGTAAAGCGTGTTGACTGTTCCTTTCGGGAAGGCTTCTTTAAAGGCGTTCAGTAAGGGATAATGAGCCAAAACACCATGCTTTGGAAGTTTAAACAAAATGGTGTTTCCCATGATCAATGCCGGAATCAATGTGGTGAAGATTTCATTTAAAGGATAATTAAACGGCCCCATACTTAAAACAACGCCCAGCGGAGCTCTTCTGATCTGTGCAATGGTGCCCTCAGCTTCCTGGAAACGGGAAGATTCTCTGTCCAAATCTTTCAGGGCATCAATGGTCTGGTTGATATAATCTACAGTCCTGTCGAATTCTTTAGTGGAATCTGCTAAAGTTTTCCCGATCTCCCACATGAGCAGCTTAATCACAAGATCACGCTGCTCGATCATCAGATAAACAAATTTCTGCATACACTGAATACGCCCTTCTACAGACATCGTAGGCCATTCCCCGAGACCATTATCGTAAGCTTTAACCGAAGCTTCAAGAACTTCCATCGCTTCTTTCGGACTGATATTCGGGATACTTCCCAGCAATTTTCTCTCGAGACCGTTTTCCGTAGGAATGCAGACCGGCGAATAAATATTCTGAACCTCCCCTTCCCATTCCACCAGCTCTCCATTGAGAAGATAGACTTTCTGATGAATCTCCTGTACTTTAAATTCTTCCGGAATTTCGTTTTCACTTTTAAAAATATCCTGAAATAACGGCTTATTGACTGAATCCATAAATTTTTATTTTTTGATAATTGAGTGTCATTCTAAAATTAAACAGAATAAAGGTAGCCGTTAAAATCGGTTTTAAAAACAGGCGATTGATAGATTTGCTCTATTTGGCGGGTGTTTGAATTAAAATTAATGTCGGGTACTGAAAAAATGAATAATTTTACTGAAAATAAAATTTCATGTTTTCAAAATTAGCTTTCAGCACTTTATTGTTTTTCTCAGCATTTATTTTTGCTCAAAACACCAAAACAGCAAATACTGTTCTGATGGGAGGAAAACCGGTACATACTTACGCGAAACTTCCTGCAGTGAATAAAGCAGCCCCGAAGTTTACCCTTACAGACGTTACGATGAAGGATCAGACACTTGATTCTTACAAAGGAAAATACATGATTCTGAACATTTTCCCAAGTGTAGATACGGGTGTTTGTTCAGCTTCTGTCCATCATTTCAATGAAGATGCAGCGAGTATTCCCAATACGGTTGTTCTTTGTATCTCTAAAGATCTGCCTTTTGCCCAAAAAAGATTTTGTGGTGCGGAAGGAATTAAGAATGTAGTGATGCTTTCAGACTTCCGTTCAGATTTCGGAAAAACGTATGGCGTGGAAATCACGGATTCTGTAATGAAAGGTCTATTAAGCAGAGCTGTTGTGGTGATCGATCCTTCAGGGAAAATCATTTATGAAGAACAGGTTGCTGATATTTCACAGGAACCGAATTATGAAGCGGCGATTGCAGCTGTGAAAAAATAAGCTTTTGCTTTTGGAATAATTTAAAAATGGGCTTCGGCGATCTTCGATCGCCGAAGCCCATTACTTTTTCATCTTTCCTTTCTTTTTTGTGGTGATGATAATGACACCATTTTGGGCCTGTGAACCGTAAACTGCAGTGGCGGAAGCTCCTTTCAGAACATTCATCGTTTTTATAGTATTCGGATCTATTTCCTGAAGGTCCTTAAAACTGATTATTTTTTTATTCACCACAACCAAAGGCTTCTGATCCTCCCTCATAGTGGCATGTGCGCCTCCAATCCTAATCGGTGTTTTATCCTGACGATTCTCCGGCATCTGATTAATAATTAACCCCTGCACTTTCGGCTGGATTTCTTTTATGTTGCCTTCTTTGGGGTTGTTTAAAGCATTTGCCTGAATTATTGAAACAGCTCCCAACAATTTTTGGTCTTTCTGCTTATTAAATCCATGAAATACAATTTCTCTTATCTCTTCTGTCGCTAAAGTATCCTTGACCGTATTTTGCTGAGCATTTACGGAAACAAAACCTCCCGTTGTCATCATAAAACCTACCGCAAACTTCGTAAAGAGCGAATTAACAAAAGAATAGTTCAGATCTCTGTTAAGCTGCGATGCATTAAAATTTCCGCAAATATTTTCTGAAGAATGAGAAAAAACCTCTATAATTTCCTGATCAGAAGAGATAGTGAAATCCCGGACTGTTTTTGAACAAACAGAACAGAATCTTCCTTTTTCTTCGGGTGTCATAGCTTCCCAATTTTCGTGACATGGTTTTGGTATGGTGATTTTCATAATCTCTTTTTATATAGAGATGCGGGAATGATGGGAAAGGTTGGAAAGGTTATCTTGAAATAATTATATTCTTGGAACATTTCAGCCTTGCTGAAAATCTTGGATTTTCTTGCGCCTTTGCGATGGTCCAAAAAAAGCAGAAACAGGTTTCTAGTTGGAACAGCGCAAAGACGCAAATCTTATGACAAAAACACGTTGTAAGGCGCAAAGATTTTATCTCCGATAAAATTGAGTACCGCCGTCATTGCGAGGAGCAAAGCGACGAAGCAATCTCAACATCCTTCTTGCTGAAAATCTTCGATTTTCTTGCGTCTTAATATTCAAGTGGCTAACAAAACCTTGCGTCTTTGCGATTACTCAACAAAGCAGAAAACAGTTTTCTAGTTGGAACAGCGCAAAGACGCAAATTTTATGACAAAAATACGTTGTAAGGCGCAAAGATTTTATCTCCGATAAAATTGAACATCGCCGTCATTGCGAGGAGCAAAGCGACGAAGCAATCTCACTCCATTCTCCTAGCTGAAAATCTTGGATTTTCTTGCGCCTTAAATATTCACATAGCTTATAATGCCTTGCGTCTTTGCGCTTTTCCAACAGAAAAATTCCTTTTCAATAATTATTACCATCAAACCTTATAGGTTTAGATCAGCAGCCAATAAAAAAAATCAGCACTATCTGCAAAATCTGCGCGATACTTCTTTAACCATTTTCACACTGCCATTCGGAGGGATACCATTCTCGCCACTATTCTCTATAATTTCACAATATCTAATCCCCATCTCCTCCAATAGAACTAAAGTCCTGCGTAGAATAATGTAAGAAAAACAACGCCAGTAAATCATCAACCGATTCATCAACCTCAACGTGATAAGTGGGATATTTAAGTTTCTTTTTCTCTTCAGTAATTATTTCTATCAACAGTTTTCCTTTCTCGAATAGCTGATTGGCTTTACCCAACTTGAAATTATAAATTCTAACATCTGCTCCGGACTTAATGATTCTTTCTTTTCCCAAGTCTGTAAAATAAATGATGCCTCTGGAGTTAAAAAGTTCTGCATCATTCTTCAGAAAACCTACATTTTTTATATCGAAGCTTCTGGAATTGAAAATAATATAATGTCCTGAAGAAAAGAACTTATTCATCTCTACAATCCTCCCAATCTCTTTTTGATCTTCTGAGACTAAGACAAGTTGTTTGTTATTAATTTGGGTTGTATACCTTTTCAATAAAATTCTATTTAAGCATTAGGAATATCTTCTTTCTGAAAACAAAAACAATTATGGCCGAGAAAAGCAATGAAAATACAGACAACCCTATTTTGATCATCTCTTCCGTGGATTCATCAACCGGACTATATCGGGCTTCTTTACTGTTTGTCATTGATGACAAAGAAATCATCCTTTGTTGTACGATGGGATCTTTAAAACCATAATCTTTTGCCTTTTCATAATCCATATAGGCTTCATCTTTAAATTTCATTAAAAAAGCCACATTTCCCAAATCAAAAAATAGCTGAGCAATAATTTTATCTTTCGGTTCTACAAAAGATATCCGCTCATTTAACTGATAAAAAAGAGATTTGCGAAGTCTGTATAATTCCTCTTTGGTTAAATCCGTTTCAGGGTGTTTTCTGTTTCCAAAATCAGTATGAATTAAAGATTCTGAGGTATAATTTTCACTTCCTTTAATTTTTGCTTTCAAAATATTAGCATGAATCCACTCTGAACTGGAATGGGATCCGGGATTGATTTTAATAGACTTTTCGATCCATTTTAAAGCCTCAACATTATTCCCTATCAGTTCATATGCCGTCCCCATATTGGAAGCTGTAGAATATCTGCCGGGAGCAATAGATTCAATACGTTTGTACAATTCTATGGCTTCTTTATATTTTTTAAGAATAATCAGGATATAGCCTTTATCCGACAAATAATCCAGATCTTTTGTTCTTTCGTATTCTTTCTCCAGTCCGCCTAAAGTTTTTTCCAAGCCTTCAGGATTGTTAAAACTGTGACCTCTGGGAACAAATCCCTTAAAATCCGTATAAATTTCAGTTCCATCTTTAAGTTTTTTGGTCTCTCCATTTAAGCAGGCCAACACCGGAATTGAAAACAAAGAGCAAAACATTAAGCTTAAAAAGAGCTTTTTCATAGGCAGTTATCTGAAATTTTACAATAAAAAATTCGAGGTTCGAAATCATGCTAAAAATAAAAAAACTTTGCCACAAATCATCAGGTGACAAAGTCTTTTACAGCTTTATTTTTAACGGTTATGATAACCGTTGATTATTTTCAGATTCATCAAGGATTTTACCGTCTTCCAGAATTATATATTCCTGTCCTGTTTCTTCAGAAAGTCTCTGCAGATCCTGCTGATCAAACTTTTTGGGAAGATAAAATTTCTCATGTTCGAATAAACCATAATGTATGGGAACCAGTTTTCCGGCGTGCAAAAGATGAGCTGCCGTAAAAGCTTCTTCCAGATCCATTGAAGCAGGAACCGGACTGTATTCCAAACCAATCACTTCGAAATTTACGACCACTCCATTCACCGGTAAAAATGCATAATCTATGTTTTCATTTTCCTTTCCTAGTTTCCAGAACTGATTATGCCAGATCGTATCTCCGCCGTGAAAAATTTTGGTCTGTGGATCTTCTACAATCCACGAGCTCTGAATTTCGCCCACCCCATCCATCGCAAACACAGGTTTAAATGTGATATTATTCTCCGTGAACGTTTCATTTAAATCCAGAACAATCATTTCAACGTCTCCGACATATTTCCTTACGATCTCCTCCAATCCCGAATATACAATCAGTTTTCCCTCTTTTTTCAGGCATTTCTCTATCATCTTCTTATCAAAATGATCCAGATGCATATGCGTAAAAAGAATGTAATCCGCCTGCAGATCCTCAGAAAATACCAGCAGCTTTTCCACGGCATCGCCTAAAACAGGTTTATAGTAAGAGAAATCTTCTACAGCATCTATCAGTACCGTTTTGCCACCGGAAACAAGCTTTATTCCGGCCCAGTTAAGTTTTTGTATTTCCATAATTTTTTTCAACAAAGGAAAAAATTGATGGCGCTGTAAACAATAAACAAAAGATAATTAATTAGCTAGATTTCAGATTTCAGACATCAGACATGAGACCTATTGCAGTAGTAAAGTTTCGGGCTACGAACCAGCAACTGTCAACCAGCAACAAACTCCCCACTCACTCCCAACTCCTCAAACTCCAAAACTCTCCTACTCTCACCTAAAACTCTCCCACTCTCAAACTCTCAAACCCTAATCAAGAAATCCTCTTCCTGATTCGACTTAAAGAAATAGGTGTAATTCCAATATAGGACGCAAGATATTTCAAAGGAATATGCTTGATATAATGAGGTTTGCTCTTAAGAAGGTATTCGTACAGATCCTGAGGGGTATTTTTGAGGAGAAGCATTTCTCTCTTCATCGCGGCATTCAGTTTTTTACTGAGGTAATAATTCTGCACAAAGCGGCAGTCAGGATTGACGGTAAACATTTTTTTCACCTCATCCAGTTCTATTTCCCAGGCCAAACCTTTATCAATGGATTCAAAAACAGCTTCGGAAGATTTCTCTTTAGGACTCTCACCTACTACAAAGACATCTCCCGGAAAATAAAAATCCACGGAGATTTCCTGATCCAGATCTGCTATTTCCTTGATGTAAAACTTCCGGACAATGCCCTGCTCAACCAGATACACCTTATTCTCCTGAAATACTTTCTTCCTAGAAAATTCAAGCCTGACAAATTTTTCCCAGGCAGGATCTTCTCCGTCCATATTCAGATGCGAAAAAAGCGGTTTATTGATGGTGGCCAATGGTGATGGTTTTAAACTGATGTTGACAGGATAAAAATAGTGTATTATTTGTAATTTTCACCTCCTATTTATAAGTTGGAATACCGCAAAGACGCAAATTTCATGACAAAAACACGTTGTAAGGCGCAAAGATTTTATCTCCGATAAAATTGAGTACCGCCGTCATTGCGAGGAGCACAGCGACGAAGCAATCTCAACACATCCCACTTGCTGAAAATCTTGGATTTTCTTGCGCCTTAAATATTCATACAGCTTATAAAGCCTTGCGCCTTTGCGATTACCCAACAGAAAAATTCCTTTTCAATAATTATTACCCTCAAACCTTATAGGTTTTAAAGACCTATAAGGTTTAGATCAGCAGCCAATAAAAACATAAACATCAGCACCATCTGCAAAATCTGCGCGATAAAGCATAAAACAAAAAAACTTCTATTTTTTATTTTTGGAACATCGCAAAGACGCAAATGATATGACAAAAACACGTTGTAAGGCGCAAAGATTTTATCTCCGATAAAATTGAGTACCGCCGTCATTGCGAGGAGCACAGCGACGAAGCAATCTCAACACATCCCACTTGCTGAAAATCTTTGATTTTCTCGCGCCTTAAATATTCATACAGCTTATAAAGCCTTGCGCCTTTGCGATTCCCCAACAGAAAAACTCCTTCGATAATTATCACCCTCAAACCTTATAGGTTTTAGAAACCTATAAGGTTTAGATCAACAGCCAATAAAACATAATCATCAGCACCATCTGCAAAATCTGCGCGATAAAACATAAAACAAACAAAAAAACTTCTCTTTTTATTGTTGGAACATCGCAAAGACGCAAATGATATGACAAAAACACGTTGTAAGGCGCAAAGATTTTATCTCCGATAAAATTGAGTACCGCCGTCATTGCGAGGAACAAAGCGACGAAGCAATCTCACATCCCACTTGCTGAAAATCTTGGGTTTTCTTGCGCCTTAAATATTCACACAGCTTATAAAGCCTTGGGCCTTTGCGATTACCCAACAGAAAAATTCCTTTTAAATAATTATCACCCTCAAACCTTATAGGTTTTAAAAACCTATAAGGTTTAGATCAACAGCCAATAAAACATAATCATCAGCACCATCTGCAAAATCTGCGCGATATTTCTTTAATCATTTTCACATTACCATTCGGAGAGATACCACCGTTGCTATTATCCAACAAAAAAACTCAGCGATATGCCGAGTTTTTTATTGATCATCTTTAAGATGGTTTTTCCGGTTTGGGCGGTACTATAGAAGAATTCTTCGCCGCCTTTACCAGCTCATTGTTATCTGTGTACAAAAGTGTCCAGTCCGGAACATCTTTCATGGCTGTCACCAGATTGATATACGATTTCAGGTTCTTTTCCAGATCCCTTCGGATAGACGACGCACTGGCCATTTGGCGAAGGTCACCATTGGCTTTAGCCTGTTCTGCAAACAAAATTTCAAAGGCTTCCTGCTTTGCCTTCATGTCTTCGTAGGCAACATCCAAGGAGAGATTAGCTGTTTTTTGTCTGTTATCTGAAATTTCCAGGGTTTCTACCAGCTTCTTCATTTGTGCCGTTTGTGAGGAATAGCTTAAACGGTCCAGATCCAGACCAAAAGTCTTGAATATTCCGTACAGATCTACTGCCAGCTGATAATTGGCCGCTGTGGGCAGCTTCCTGTAGCCGTTCAGAAAAGCTTTCAGACTGCTGTACGCAATATCCCTCTCCCGGTCCAAAGCGGCTACATCTTTTCCTTTTCCGCTATAGATCTGCTTGGTATACACTCCGTCGTACTCCGCATAAGAAGTCTGCAAAGCTGTCATAAGAGGATGATTGGTAATTACTGGATATTTCCCGGATTGAGAACTGGAAATAATTCTCTGAGCTAAAGTCGCAAGATCTTTAGTGCTCAGCTTGGTGAGTGAAATTTTCATTTGTTTGTGTTTTTGGTTTCGGATTTAAATATATAAAAAACTTATAATGTGACAAATAACCTTGAAATAAATATCAGGAGTTGTGCGGAAGGCTCTTGCAAGTTGTGGGAGACTTGGGGAGAAGTATAGAGGTTGCAAACAAGTTTATCTGTAATAAACTGTGATCTGCGTTGAGACTTTTTTTTATGTTTTTGAATTGTGGAGAAATTAGGGAGACTATAAACAGATTATTTTGAAAGAAGAGTTTTTGTTATGGAAAACCGTAATTTAATATCATTTTTTTTATATATTTTTAGAAATCATAAATATTGAATATTTTATGAACGAGCTGTTCCTATATTTGAAACAAAACTAATTTTCTTAAAAAAAATTGAAAACATATCTAGATTACTGTAATGAAATAACCTCAATAGAACTTTATGATAGGTTAGTTGGTTGTGGCTTATTTGCCGAAAAAATACCAAACTTTCTAACAAGTCAGGAGTTTCTCGATTTTACTAGAACCTTAACATTTCCTTTTGAAGAAAAGCCGAAAGATTACATACGCTATTCAAATATGCGTAATATCAATATACCTCGTCCTTTGTCAATTCCTGAACCTTTCGCATATAGCAATCAATGTAAGACACTATCAGATAATTGGGATAAGATAAAAAAACACTTCGAAGATAAAACTCAAAATGATGATTTCAAAATAAGCAGAATACACATTAGAAAAATGATTGATAAGTGTAACTTATTTGAAATGAATTATAAGAATTTTTCTAAAGATGGGGAGCCAGAACAAAATATTGTTATTAAAAGTAGATATATTGCAAACGCTGATATTTCAAACTGTTTTCCTAGCATATATAGTCACTCTATCCCATGGGCGCTTGTTGGGAAAAGCTTTGCAAAAAGTAATAGAGCTTCAGCATTATGGTTTAATAAATTAGATTTTCACACTAGAAATATAAAACATGGTGAAACAAATGGAGTACTTATCGGTCCACATGCATCAAATTTAATTTCTGAAATTATACTTGTTGCTATTGATCACGAATTAAGTTTAAGGGGATTTAAATACATAAGAAATGTTGACGATTACTCTTGTTATGTAAATTCATACGAAGAGTCAGAAAGGTTCTTTATTACATTATCTGAAGAATTAAAAAAATATGAACTTTCTTTAAATACGAAAAAATCTCAAATTCTTTCTTTACCACAAGCAACTGTAAAAAATTGGGTCACTAAACTAAATCACTTCAATTTTAATAATACTTATAGAGTTGGTCATAGAGAAGCAGTTAGAGTTAAAGAACTCAAAGGATTCATTGATTTCTGTATTGAGCTTATGATTGATGAAAATTTTGATGGTTCAATTATTAATTATGCTATTAAAATATTGTCGAATAAACATCTTGGTTTTAATGCAAAGGATTATTATTTAAAGCAGATACATCATTTAGTTCTTCTTTATCCATATTTAATACATTTATTAGAAGTAAATCTATTTGATCCGCACAAAATTGATAAAAATAAAATAAAAGAAATTGCAAAAGATATATATGAATACGGACAACAAAAACGTTTTTTTGAAGCATGTTCCTATGCAGTATATTGGTCGTTAAGATATGATTTTGATCTTGATATCTCTTCTCTTAAGGAAGATTCCATAAAATCAGAGGATTGCATTTTTATGCTAATTTCTTACCTATATCATAAGAAAACTAAAGCAAAATCCTATTTACAAGAATATAAAGATATAGCAAAGAAATTAAAAATAGATGATTTTGATAGGTACTGGCTTTATATTTATGAAGTATTACCTTGGCCAGAGCTTGCCGGCAACTATAGAATAATGAAAAAGAATAAATTAACTTTTATAAAGTCTGGCTTTTAATGTCCTCTTCTTCTCTGACGTGAGGTAAAATTGGAAGTTTCTTCTTTTCTATAACTACATAATTAATTAAAAAATTCATACAATGACATCTACAATAGAACTTCTATCAAACAAGTTAATAGCAATCATTAAGAAGCCATATTTTACATCAAATGGATTACAAATTCATTATCCTAATTTTTCAGATTATTTCTCCATTTCAAATGAAAAAGATGAAAAATCAGAATTTAGTTGTAAAATAGAAGATATTCAAATGGCCATTGATATATTAGAGATAACAAATAGAAAATTGGAACTTCCTGAATTAAATAAAACTTTAACTACAGGACAGTTTTACAATGAGATATTATCAAATGAAATTAATATAGATATGGATATATATCTTAATTATTTTAAATATTCAAAACACATAAATTAAAAAATAATGGAACAATTTGTAAAAGCAACATTAGATAATACAGCAAAAATTGGAAATGAAATTGAAATACTTAAAAGTGAGGTAAAAAAAATGAAAGCAGATATAAATACAATTTTAGATAATCAAAAAATAATTAATGAAAACATTTTAAAAGTACTGAACCATCTGAAATATAACCAATAATAAAACTTAACGCATACTATGATTCTAAAAAATGAGAAACTTCATAAAGAAATTTATGAAAAGATAAGTTCAATGTATGGAATCAAATTTAAAGCACAATTGAAAGATAGCCCGATTGAATTTTATAAGTTTTCGACATTGAATGATATAATTAGTGATAAAGAAAGTTACTTAATTATTTTCGCAAATAAAGAGAGTATAAAATTTAGAAATAAATCTGAGTTTCTAAAAGAATTCATGAATTATATTTATTGCAAAATTCTAGAATTAGAAAATCAATTCAATGAACTAAACAATCGAGAATATAATGGTATGAAATATGACAAAAATAACATATTCATGCAACATGAAGAAATTGGAAATGGACAATATAAATTAAATCAAATTCTAAAAAAATTTGAGACTTTTAAGAATAAAAAACAAGACTAAAATAAAAAAACCTGCCTCACGGCAGGTTTTTCTATATCTAAAGGTTTTAAAACAAACCCTCATCCACAAAATTCGGCAGCGTCACCTTCAGATTAGGTTCAGCTTCCATCGCTCTTTTAATGGCGAAAACAGCGCCTTCATTTCTGGCCCAGCTTCTTCTGGAAATTCCGTTGTTCACATCCCAGAACAGCATGGATTTCAATCTTCTGTCGGCCTCTGCACTTCCGTCCAGCAGCATTCCGAAACCTCCGTTGATTACTTCGCCCCAGCCTACTCCGCCGCCGTTGTGGATAGAAACCCAGGTAGCACCTCGGAAACTGTCGCCAATCACGTTGTGAATCGCCATATCTGCGGTAAATCTTGAACCGTCGTAGATATTGGAAGTCTCTCTGTAAGGGGAATCCGTACCGGAAACATCATGATGATCTCTTCCCAGCACAACAGGTCCGATTTCTCCGTTTTTAATGGCATTGTTGAAGGCTTCAGCGATCTTCATTCTTCCCTCTGCATCAGCATAAAGGATTCTCGCCTGAGAACCTACGACCAGTCTATTTTCCTGAGCCCCTTTGATCCACTGGATATTGTCTTTCATCTGCTGCTGGATCTCTTCAGGAGAGTTTTTCACCATCTCTTCCAATACAGCACATGCGATATCATCAGTTTTCTGAAGATCTTCCGGATTTCCGCTCGCACATACCCAACGGAACGGTCCGAAACCGTAATCGAAGCACATAGGCCCCATAATATCCTGAACATAGCTCGGATATTTAAATTCTCTTCCTAAGGTTGGATTTTCGGCCATTACATCTGCTCCGGCTCTGGAAGCTTCCAGTAAAAAGGCATTTCCATAGTCAAAGAAATAAGTTCCTTTCTGTGTATGTTTATTGATGGCTGCAGCGTGTCTTCTTAGGGTTTCCTGAACTTTTTCTTTGAACAATTCAGGTTCTTCAGCCATCATTCTGTTTGATTCCTCAAAACTCTGTCCGGCAGGATAATATCCACCAGCCCACGGATTGTGAAGCGACGTCTGATCTGATCCGATATCTATTTTTAAGTTTTTCTCGTCAAATTTCTCCCAAACCTCAACAATATTTCCAAGGTAAGCCAGGGAAACGGTTTCTTTATTTTCCTGAGCTTTTCTTACTCTATCGATCAGTTCATCTATATTCTCATAAATCTCATTCACCCATTTCTGGTCGTGACGAATCTTGGTGATCTTAGGATTCACTTCAGCACATACCGTGATACAACCGGCAATATTTCCGGCTTTTGGCTGTGCACCGCTCATTCCTCCCAATCCGGAAGTCACGAAAAGTCCTCCTTTAGGTTCTTTTTTAATTTTTCTGAAAGCATTCAGCACAGTGATGGTTGTACCGTGAACAATTCCCTGCGGACCAATGTACATATAGCTTCCCGCCGTCATTTGCCCATATTGCGTAACGCCTAAGGCATTGAATTTCTCCCAATCATCCGGCTTGGAATAATTAGGAATCATCATTCCGTTCGTTACCACTACTCTCGGTGCATCTTTATGTGATGGGAAAAGGCCCATCGGATGACCGGAATACATGGTTAAAGTCTGTTCATCTGTCATTTCAGACAGATACTTCATGGTCAGAAGATATTGTGCCCAGTTGGAAAAAACAGCTCCGTTTCCTCCGTACGTAATCAGTTCGTGAGGGTGCTGTGCCACTGCATAATCCAGATTGTTCTGGATCATCAGCATAATGGCTTTTGCCTGCTCAGACTTTCCGGGATAATCCGCAATCGATCTTGCCTTCATTTCATAATCCGGACGGAAACGGTACATATAAATTCTCCCATATTTTTCCAGCTCTTCCCTGAATTCAGGTAAAAGCTCCGCATGAAACTGAGGCTCGAAATAACGCAAAGCATTCTTCAGAGCAAGCTTTTTCTCTTCCTCCCCTAAAATTTCTTTACGCTTCGGTGCATGATTGATATTGGTTTCGTATGGTTTAGGCTGTGGCAGCTGATTTGGAATCCCCTGCTGTATCTGTTCTTGAAATGTCATATTGCTATTTAGTTCAATGTTTAGAATTCAACTTTTTGAAGTTTTAAAGATATTCAAATTAGAAAATATAGGCAAGGGAATTTGATGCGGTGTTGATGCGGTGATTGGGTGATGTGATGATGTGCGGATGTGGGGATAGGTTAATTATATGATGTGGAGGAATGTCAACCTATTTCTGGAGATAAAAAAACACCCCCATCTTTTCATATTGAGGATGTTTAAAGTATTACAAAAAATCATTTAATCATTATTCTTAACGAGAAGCCAGCCGCTGTATGTTTTGCCGTTTGGAAGGATAATGACGTACCAGTAGCTGGCAGTAGGAATGGCCCGTCCCGCTAAAGTGCCATCCCATACAATCTGGGTATTTGCATTTTGCTCAAATAATAAGGTCTGATAGCGGTCAAAGATCTTCGCATTCGTCATTTTACCGCCGAATATCTGAAGATTTCTTATCACCCATTTGTCATTGCGGCCATCTCCGTTGGGTGTAATGGTATTGCTGATCTGTAAAATCAATTCCTGATGTTTTACAATACATGCTTCGTTTTCAAATTTCACATAAAAAGTAACAATCTCTCCCGGTAAACTATTGAATACATTACTTGTCTGCCATGTTATTCCGTCTATGGAATACAGTATCGGTTTTGAACCCGTGGCAAAGACCGTACAGACTCCTCCATTGATTCCTATGCTCTGAATGATCGGAACCTCAAAATATTTCACTTCCATAGTGCCCGTATAGGAACAGCCATTGTCTGAAGTAATTGTAAGGCTGTAGATACCGGGCATTTTAATTCCTGTAACCGTTGCCGAAGTGGAGATCGTATTTCCACCAGGATCTTTCCAGACGTAGCTGATAATCGTGTACCCCTGAATATTTGCAGTGTAGGTAAGCGAGCCTTCAGGACAGATGTATTGCGTAGGTATGGTGAAAAACGGAGGCTTTTTTAAAGACAGCCGGATTTCAGCTTTTTCGGAACAAAAACCGGGAACACTCACTTTTACATAGATGGTATTGGGTCCTGTATTCTGATTAAATAAATAGGCGGAAGGATTCGAAATGGCATTGGTTCCTGCATTAAGATCAGCCAGAGAAGAATAGTAAGTAAACGTTACATTCGCACCGGTATACATCTGCTGTTCAAACTGGGTTAAATTGACATTTTCAATCCCGTCATTTCCTGTATCACACGCATTGTTCAGCTGGAACGGTCCCGGATTCTGAAGGGTCAGCTTGGTTCCGAATACAAACTTGATCACCGCAATATCATCACAGCCTGGTATATTCTGAATTTTCACCCAGATCTGTGCTGGAAAAGGCTGTGCGGAATAATTGGAGGGATTCGGAATTGGGTTCACTCCATTTTGTGCGTTCTGCTGGGTCAGATAAAAGCTAAAAGTATTCAGTGGATTAGGAATATTAACCATCGAGCCGGTAAAATTCAATAAATTCACTTCATAACTTCCATCTAAATTTTCATCACAGACACTGATGGTGGTACTGATCGCTTTAGGAGGAAAATAAGTATTGAGCTGAATGGAAGCTATCGAATAACAACCGGTAGTATTGGATTGAAATCTCGCCCAAACCGTCAATGTGGAAACATTTGTTGTGATACTGTTTCCGATCTGAGTGGCCGGATTTCCTGCACTGGCATCCGCAGCGGTCAGATAATACGATATGGTCATTGCTGAAAGCGGCTGGGTGTTTTGAGCTGGAATGAACATCTGACCGACAGCATTACTCAACTGGAAGGTTTCATTTAAATTAAAATTATTATCGCAGGTATTCAGTACGGCATTATTCAACACGATGGGCGGCAAAAATGTCATTTGTATATTGACTTTTGCTACGGAAAAACATTCGCTGTTATTCAGTTCAATTTTAACATAGACTGTGGCATTTCCGGTCACCAGAAACTGTCCCGGGGTATTGATCTGATTGGAAAATGTGTTGGTTGCAATGTCATAACCCAGATAATAGGTGAAGGTAGCATTTGAACCGCTGTAAATCTGTGGCTCAACCAGAAGTAAATTGTAGATCTCCGATCCGTCATTGTTATTATCACAGATATTGGCAAGGGAAATATTCACATTTGAATTGACGCCTGCATTTGAACTGAGACTAAAATTCACAGGATAAATTTCATGACAGTTGTAAGAACTTATTTTAACAAAAATCTGCTGGTTTCCTGTAACTGTCAGTGTATTTATTTCATTCACTCCATTTTGTGCATCAGCCTGAGTAAGGTAAAATGCTGTGGTGGCATTCTGGCTCCCGACAATGGCTGCGGAGTACTGAGAGAGCTGTATATTTTCGGTACCATCCTGATTAGGATCACAAACCGGGAAATTAGATTTAATGATAACAGGATGCACCAGATTAACGTTAATTGCTCTGATCGTATAACACAAATCGGACTGCTCAAAACGTACAAAGTAGGTTTTTATAACGAGGCTTCCGTCTGTTGTAATGGTTTGATTCGGGCTGATGGGATTCACCCCTGCAGTGGCAGCGGCATAATCATCGTAAAATTCAACCACCGGAACGGTTGGTGGCGCAACAAGCATTCCTGCCGACAACGCAGTAAGATTGATGCTGATGTCATCTGTTCCGTTAAAGCAAATGTATTCATTCTTTTCAGTGGCCTCAATTTCTGTAAAAGTGACATTCATATTAACGGTAACAACGGCAAAACAGCCATTCGGGATCTGTACTCTTATAAAAACCTGATATACTCCATCCCTTATCGTCGTCAAAGGCGTTCCGGTCCCTGTGACAGCCTGATCATAGGTTTCATATGCTGTAAAAACCGCGCCTGGCTGGGTCGTTATCAGAGGACCGATATTCAGGGCATAATCAAACGGCTCGCTATTGTCCGCATTGATATCACAAATGGTATAAGGAAAATTTATTGGTGAATTAATATTAACTCCAGGCTTAAACTGAAAATGTACAGGTCCTAAAACATAGGTACAGTCAGAGTCCTGAAGTCTTACCCAAAGATTAAGATTTGTTGTTATGTTCGCAGTGGTAACTGCATTCGTATTATTCTGAGCATCGGCCTGTGTCGGATGATAGGAAATGCCTGTAGTTCCCGGCGGAAAAAGTTCATTATTGAGCAGGGACAGGTTATAATTGGATTCTACATTATCATTGTTGGTATCACAAATTTCTACAGTGGTTTTAAGTAAACTTTTGGTAAGAAAATTCAGGGTTAAAGCGGCGGTCCTGAAACATCCGGGAACATTAGGATTCTGAATTCTTACATATAAAACCGTATTGGCAGTAAGGGTGTAAGATGCCGGAAGGGCATTCGTTCCATTCTGAGCATTTTGCAGGGTTGAATGAAAGGTAAAATTAAAATTGGCCGGATTCTGCGAAGTGAGATTGGATTGAAAATTATTTAAATTAAGAGTAACGGGTGTATTTCCACAAAAATTCCGGGTATAATCTTTTGCTGCGGGATAAGAAGGATCAAATGTAACGGCAAAATCGTCGGTTAAAGTAAGCGTACTGCTCCCGCAAATAGCAAAATTGACATTGGCTGTGTAGGTTTCATTCTGTGTGGGGCAAAGCGTTGTCTGAATCCCGGTTCCTACAGTTTGGCCTTGGGAATCCGTCCATGTAACTTCAGGAACTATATTATTTCCAACCGGGTTGAACTTCTAGCCTTCCTGCGAAGCCTGCCAGACACCGGTATTTCTTGTAGCAGGAGAATATCCTACCGTTCCGTCCGCATTTATCACTCCAATAAGGGCATTTTCAAATTTTCGAGTTGGGCACGGGGCCAGTTTTTTATCTACAAAAACTTCAATAACATTCGTTGTTTCATGTAAGACGATCTGTGAAGAAGAGCGGTCTGTGCAACCTGCTACCCTGCCTTCATAAAAACTGATCACAAATTTCCTGTATGGCGCATTTCCAATCGTAGAATAGTATATCTCGGAAGAATCTCCCGAAGAAAAAACAAGGTCGTGATAAACCCCGAAAATAGAATTTTTAGAAAGACCGGGATTAGGATTCTGCCACTGTACATTGGGATAATTGATATTCCCTAGTTGATCAACGTTAAAAGTAATCATTCCGTTGGAACCTATCACAAGAGCCTCAAAATGCTGATTAAAGAAACAAAACTTGAAAGGAAGATCCAGTTTCAGCGCAAACAGGTCATCGTAATCTGCATTTACAGATGTTCCCTGGTTCATAGCAACAGGCGGATTATATGCAGTTTGGCTCACCTCGTACCCAGTTGTCTGCTTCAGTACAGGATATTCTACATGGAGAGATATACAACCATTTGCATCAAGATTATTGTTACAGGTTACATTAAAGCTTTCGTTTCCTGATGTATCTTTTACCTTTACATCTCCAGGAACCTGTGAAAAAACAAAGCTCACAATAAATAATAAAAATAATTGTAAAAATCTCACCATATTTTTAAAATTTTAAAATAATCAGTTATAATACTTCCGTAAAACTAACAATTTATTAAGCCTATTTTAGCACTAGAATCTTGTTTACAATTTTGAGTTAACACAAAAAAAAATATAACCAACTGTAAAACAATTGATTATATTTTAAAAGTTAACAAAAAAAATAAAGCTTTTATATACTACTTAAATACTACTGCAAGACATCATCATTTTCTTCTTCATGATCATCTGCATTATCACTGCGGCTCCAGTAATTGTTTTCTTCATCCTCGGATCCTATTTCTTCCATATCATCGTCATCTTCAGTACCTGGAATATCCAAGCCTTTATCTAATTTATCATCGTCCTCTTCACTCAGAATAGGGTTTCCATCACCGTCGAGCGGAATATGTTTTTCTTTATTGAATATATCTTCACTCGGGCTGTAGTCCATCTCTTCGAGTTTTCGGTTCTGTTCGTTGGTATTGTTTTCTGGTGTCATAATATCAGTATTTAATGTTAAAGGTATAGAACAAAAACGGTTCCAACCTTCCCGTTTGTTATAAGAGATTTGTCTAAACACATAATTTAATACTTCTGTTTCAGATCCTACCCATTTTTACCATAAAAAAATTGGAAAGATAGTTCTTCCCAATTTTTTATATTACTCATTACTTATTGCTCATTACTCATTCTTCATCCCGTGTACACTTCCGGATTGGCACAATAAGGTATTTTTTCGCCTTTAGAGAAAGCAATAATGTTCTCGGCAGCTATTTTGGCCATTCCGGTTCTTGCTTCAATGGTGGCTGAACCGATATGTGGAAGTACACAGACATTCGAAAGTTCTAAAAGCGGGCTTTCTTTAGACATCGGTTCAGGATTCGTAACATCTAAACCGGCTCCCCAGATCTGTTTAGAAATCAATGCTTCATACAGATCCTTTTCGTTCTGAAAACCGCCTCTTGCTGTATTGATGAAAATCGCGTTGTCTTTCATTTTTGCGAAAACGGATACATTGAATAGATCCTTTTGTTGAGGAGTGAAATTGGCATGAATACTCAGAACGTCAGATTGTGCAATCAGTTCTTCGAAAGAAACGTAAGATGCATTTAATTCTTTTTCAGCTTCTTCATTTTGATTACGGTTATGATAAATAATATTCATATCAAAAGCCGCTTTGGACTTTTTTGCCATTTCAAAACCGATTCTTCCCAATCCTAATATTCCCAGAGTTTTCCCGTATAATTCCTGCCCTAAAGCATGTAACGGATCAAAGTCGCCCCAGTTGCCGTCTTTTACTTTCTGAAAATTGTAACTTGCTCTCCTCGCCACCGACTGCATCAACAGAAAAGCAACATCAGAAGTAGCTTTACTGAGTACATCAGGCGTATTTCCCACAGGAATATTTCTACGGTTCGCTTCTTTAATATCTACGTGATCGAAACCAACGGAATATAATGCGATTGTTTTTATATTGGGACATTGACTAAAAAAATCTTTGTCGTATTTAAATTCTCCGCCCACGCTTAAAACAGCATCGTGATTCTGACAATAGATCAGCCATTCTTCATGAGACAGATTGTCATGTTCCGGAATGAAAACTTCCAGTCCGGCTTCTTTCAGCATATTAATTCCAGTTTCAGGAATTCTTCTGTTTACAAATACTTTCATTATTTATTTCGATTTAGGTTTCGTGTATTTCAACAAAAAACCTCACTCCTGTTACAAGTGAGGTTCTTTAACTTTTGTATAAAAAATTACTGATGTTGATCTTTATTTTTGTCCCAGGCTTCTGAAGCCATCTCCTGAATTTCTTCCCAAACATCTTTGGCAGATTTCTGTGCATGAGCCATAAATCCCTGTTTGGTTGCTTCCTGATTCTTCGTTTTCATATCATTCATATAATCCTTCACCTGCTGCCCATAGCTTTCTACATGATATCCGGGATTATTATGCAGGTTTTTCTGAATATTACTAAAATCGTGTGAGGATTTAAATCTATTCGTGTCCATAATAATATAATTTAAGTGATTAGGTTCTGTACTGAATCCAATTACTATTCCGAAGCGGTCTTAATGTTTATTAAAATGTAAGATTTTTTTAAACCACAAAAGACACAAAAGTTTTATAACACTTTTGTTTATTTGAAGTTTAAATTCATACTGCAAAAAAGTACACTTAAGTTTTACAAAAAAAAATCCAAAGATTTTTATCCAGAATAATATTCATGGAATCTGTGAAATCCGCCGGAGAAAAACATCAACCACAAAAGACACAAAAGCTCTATAACACTTTAGTTTATTTGAAGTTCAAATTCGAACTGCTTACAAGTGCACTTAAGTTTTTATGAAAATCTTTGATTTTCTACTGATGTGATCTTATTGTTTTCAAGACCATTATCTTTTGAAAGTTTAGTGACCTGAAGTGTTTAGAATTAAAAAACTTTTGTGGCTTTTGTGGTGAAAAAACTTCGTTAATGATTGGTATCTCCCAACATAGGAACGAATTTATAAGCCCCGAATTCTTCTTTCTCGAACTGAGTAGGAGCTGTTTTTGTAAACCTGTACAGGATCTGTTCATCAGTAGGACCTAATGGAATAACCATTGTTCCACCAATATTCAGTTGCTTCAGTAATTCCGTAGGCAGCACCGAAGCTCCACAGGTAACGATGATCTTGTCAAAAGGGGCAAAAGTCGGAAGTCCGGCAAAACCATCCCCGAAACTTTGAAATTTCGGATTTAAATGCAGCTCACGGAACTTCTTTTTTGAAAAATCAAAAAGATCTTTCTGCCTTTCCACCGTATAGACCAAGGCTTTCATAGCAATCAGAACGGCAGTCTGGTATCCACAACCTGTTCCGATCTCTAAAACTTTCTCTCCCGGTTTTACCTGCAGCAGTTCAGACTGCTCTGCGACGGTTGAAGGATGCGAAATAGTCTGGTGTGATAAAATAGGAAATGCCCGGTCTTCATACGCGAAATCCTCAAAAATGCTCTCGATAAAAAGGTGTCTCGGAACTTCACTCATTGCCGAAAGTACATTCTCATCCGATATCCCGATCTTATGTCTTAAATATTCAACTAAGATTTTTCTTTTTCCTTTATGTACAAACGAATCATGCATCATTAGTAAGATAGTAGTTATTAGGTTACGTGTAGTAGTTTCTACAAAAGTAAAAAAACTATCAATACGTATCAACCTAAATGCAACAACGTATTTCCTAATACCTAAAATTCTTATCTTTACCAAAATAAAAAATCTATGTTAAAAGCAGGTTTGGTAGGTGCCGGACATCTGGGAAAGATCCATTTAAGACTTCTTAACCAGTCAGATAAGTACGAGCTGGTAGGTTTCCACGATAAAGACACTGAAAACGGGAAAAAAATAGAAGCTGAATTCGGGTATAAATATTTTGAAAATTTTGATGACCTTCTTGAGCAGATCGATATGCTGGATATTGTGACGCCTACAGTCTATCATTACGATTATGCTTTAAAAGCGATTGAGAAAAAGCTTCATTTTTTCATTGAAAAACCGGTAACCCAAACGCTTGAGCAGGCAGAAGAAATTCTTCACAAATGCCAGGAAAACGGCATCAAAGCGCAGGTAGGACATGTTGAAAGATATAATCCTGCTTTTATCGCTACTAAAGAATATATCAATAATCCAATGTTTATTGAAATCCACAGATTAGCAGAATTCAACCCGAGAGGAACGGATGTTTCTGTGGTTTTGGATTTAATGATCCACGATCTGGATATTCTCTTGAGCATGGCGAAATCAAAAGTTAAAAATATTCATGCTAGCGGTGTGTGTGTAGTAAGCAAAACTCCGGATATAGCCAATGCAAGAATAGAATTTGAAAACGGTTGTGTAGCCAATCTTACCACATCCAGAATTTCAATGAAAGCCATGAGAAAAAGCCGTTTCTTCCAGAAAGACGCGTACATTTCTGTAGATTTCCTTGAGAAAAAAGCGGAAGTGATTAGAATGAAAGATGCGCCTGAGGACCCTACTCCGTTTGATATGATCATTGAGAATGCTGACGGAGAAAAGAATCAGATTCTATTTGAATATCCTGATATTCAGCCAAATAATGCTATCCTTGATGAATTAAATTCTTTTGCAGACGCGATCACGGATGGTAAAAATGTAGAAGTTTCTCTTGAAGACGGAACTGAAGCTTTAAAAGTTGCCCTTGAAATTGTAAAACTGATTTCTTAAAAAGATATCACGATCATATTTTAACAGGCTGTTGTGGTATTCATGACAGCCTGTTTTATTTTAACCTCAATTTTGCATGGATAAATTTTCATTTTTCCGATTCATTGAAAATAATATGTTTTCTTTACACAATTTTAATCTTTGTTCTGGATTTTTTAAATATATTTGTCATTCTGAAAACAATTATTCTATAATTCTCTCCAATAATTAAATACATAAATCCATATGAAAAGAGTCATCCTATTATCCGCCTTATTATTGTCTCAATTTGGGACATCACAATTATTAAAAACCGACGGACAGAAAATAATTAATGACAAAGGTGAAAACATTCAGCTGCGGGGTCTGGGTCTCGGCGGATGGATGCTTCAGGAAGGATATATGCTGAAAACCGCTGACTTTGCAGGCCCTCAGTACAAGATCAAAGAAAAAATCTCTGAACTGATCGGTGAAAACGGAATGAAGGATTTCTATAAAGCCTATCTTAAAAACGGCATTACCAAACAGGATATTGATTTTCTCGCCAAAGCAGGATTCAATTCTATAAGGCTGCCGATGCATTATGACCTGTATACGCTTCCTATTGAAAAAGAACCTGTAAAAGGACAAAATACCTGGCTGGAAGAAGGTTTTAAAATGACGGATGATCTGCTGAAATGGTGTGCTGCCAATAAAATATATTTAATTCTCGATCTTCATGCAGCTCCGGGAGGACAGGGAAATGATGTCAATATTTCAGACAACGATAAAACTAAACCCTCACTTTGGGAAAGTACTGAAAATCAACAAAAAACAATTGCTCTTTGGAAAAAGCTTGCGGAACGGTATAAAGATGAACCCTGGATCGGCGGTTACGACCTGATCAATGAACCGAATATTAATTTTACCGGAAAAAATCCGAATGGTACCGATGAAATGTCCAATGCCCCACTCTGGAAACTTCAGAAAGACATTACAGAAGCCATCCGTGAAACCGATAAAAAACACATGATATTTATTGAAGGAAACGGCTGGGGAAATAACTACAACGGACTGATCCCACTCTGGGACAATAATATGGCATTCAGCTTTCATAAATACTGGAATTATAACAATGACGAAACCATCCAGTCTATCCTTGAACTCAGAAAAAAACACAATATTCCTATCTGGCTTGGGGAAACCGGAGAGAACTCCAATGTGTGGTTTACGGAACTGATTCAGCTTCTGGACAAACACAATATCGGCTATGCGTTCTGGCCTATGAAAAAGATCGATAATATTGCGGGAATTACCAATGTAAAAACAACTCCTGAATATGAAAAGCTGCTCAACTACTGGAAAAACGGGGGTGAAAAACCATCTAAAGATTTTGCAACGAAAGCATTGATGCAGATGGCAGAAAATTATAAATTCAGCAATGTTGAAATCAAAAATGATGTTATTGATGCTATGTTCAGGCAGGTAACGGACGATACAACCAAACCGTTCAAAAACCATCACGTTCCTGGAAGAATATTTGCATCAGAGTACGATCTGGGAAGAATCGGTTCAGCTTATGTTGATCATGATTTTGTCAATCTTTGGGTAAGCGATCCCAAGAAAAGGTCTGAATGGAATTCCGGGCAGCAGATGAGAAATGACGGTGTGGATATTTATCGCTGCCATGACGGTATTACTAATCAATATTATGTAGGAAAAACAGAAAAAGGAGAATGGCTTCAGTATACCGTTACTGTAAAATCCGAGAAAAATTACACGTTCAATATCCGGTATTCAGGCAGCAATGATACTGCGGTTAAGCTTGAAGATGCTTCCGGAAAACAACTGGCCAATGTTTCGCTGCCAGCTACCGGTGGAGAGCAAAACTGGAAAACAGTATCCGTTAAAAATGTGCCGCTGAAGAAAGGAACAAATAAAATCAGGTTCCGCTTTGAAGGCAACGGTTCGAATCTGAATTATTTTGAAATACAATAATAAATATCTTAAATTGCAGATCCCTTTTACACGCTAAAAGGGATCTTTTTTAATCCGTAGTTTATGAAAAAAATAGGACTTTTCTTTCTTCTGATTTCATCTCTGGCAGTGGCTCAGAAATCTGTTTTGGAACAAAAAATAAATTCAATTACAGAAGGTAAAAAAGCAACGGTTGGAGTTTCGGTTCTTGGTTTTGAAAATAATTTTAAATACAGTAAAAACGGAGATCAACCTCTTCCGACTTTAAGTGTATTCAAATTTCATATTGCCTGTACAGTACTGGATCTTGTAGATCAGGGAAAGCTGTCTCTGGATCAGAAACTTTTCTTCAAAAAGGAAGATATGCTGGAAAATACGTGGTCGCCGATCCGCGAAAAATATCCTGATGCTAATGTTTCATTGCCATTAAGTGAAGTTCTGGACTACACCGTTGCATTAAGTGACAATAATGGCTGTGATGTCTTGTTAAGGCTTATCGGAGGTCCGCAGACCGTTCAGAAGTTTATGGATTCGAAAGGAGTAAAAGGCTTCCAGATTAAGCACAACGAAGCTGAGATGCATAAAAGCTGGAAGGCTCTGTATGAGAATTACAGCACACCCAATTCTTCGGTTCAGGTCCTGAAAAAATTCTATGACGGAAAACTGCTTTCCAAAAAATCTACCGGTTATCTGATGCAGATCATGATCGGAACCAAAACCGGCACCAATAAAATTATTGAACAGCTTCCCAAAAATACACCCGTAGCCCATAAAACCGGTTCTTCCGGAAAGAATGACAACGGCCTTACTGTTGCTGAAAATGATATGGGAATCATCACTCTTCCGAACGGAAAACATTACGCAATTACCGTATTTGTAAACGATTCCATGGAAACGGATGCGGTGAACTGTAAAATGGTTTCGGATATTTCAAAGGCGGTCTGGGACGATTTTAATAAGTAAAATATTAAGCTTATTTTTAAAGCTGAAAAACCGGTAGAATTTCATTTCTCCAATCCGGAAAACTATTGATATGAAAAAAATAGTATTAACAACATTCCTGTTCTGTTCAGCGTTCCTTTTTTCGCAAAAGAGCATGAGCTATGTCCGTATAAGCTATGGCAGTATCTGTTGTGGAACACCTTCCACCAAGCCTGTGACAGATTATCTGAAAAAATTTGAGAAAAGCAATCAATTGAGAGCTTTTGAAGTTTTAAAACAGGGCGGATTGGGAAGAGAAGGTGAATTTAATTTATATATCGGAATTGATAAACTGGGTAAAAAACAGAAAACAGCTTTCTCAAAAGGCCTTCAGTCTGTTATTACTTCACAAAACAAGACCAGAAAACAGGACAGTGACGGGAATGTGAATTTCGATCCGGCGGTGACTGTTTATAAATCCGATTTAACGGACCTTAAAAATTTAACTATCTATAAAAAATAAAAGAAAAAATGATCAAAAACATTGTAGTTATTGGAGCTGGAACCATGGGGAATGGTATTGCGCACACTTTTGCACAAAGCGGATTCAAAGTAAATCTGGTAGATGTATCTCAGGATGCACTGGACAGAGGGCTGAAGACAATTACAACGAACCTTGACAGAATCATTGCAAAGGGAAACCTTACTGAAGAGCAAAAAGCGGAAACATTAGGAAACATTACCACTTTTACAGCCCTTCAGGATGCTGCCGGAAATGCAGATCTTATTGTAGAAGCCGCTACTGAAAACCAGGATCTGAAACTGAAGATCTTCGGACAAATGGATGAACTGGCACCTGCCAACTGTATTCTGGCGACCAATACCTCTTCTATTTCTATCACGAAAATCGCAGCGGCAACCAAAAGAGCTGACAAAGTGATCGGAATGCACTTTATGAACCCTGTTCCTATCATGAAACTGGTAGAAATCATCAAAGGATACTCTACGTCTAAAGAGACTTTCGATGTGATTTATGATATGAGTAAGACCTTAGGAAAAGTTCCTGTAGAAGTGAACGATTATCCTGGTTTCGTAGCGAACAGAATTCTTATGCCGATGATCAATGAATCTATTGAAACGCTTTACAACGGAGTGGCTGGCGTAGAAGAAATTGATACGGTAATGAAACTTGGAATGGCACATCCGATGGGACCTCTTCAGCTGGCAGATTTTATCGGTCTTGATATCTGTCTGGCGATTCTTAATGTGATGTATGACGGGTTCAAGAATCCTAAATATGCTCCGAACCCACTTCTTGTAAACATGGTGATGGCTGGAAAACTTGGGGTAAAGTCCGGTGAAGGTTTCTACGATTATTCAGAAAGTAAAAAAGCTGAAAAAGTTTCAAAAATGTTTTTGAAATAATTTTAAGTCAATAATTTTATTTATCTTTGATTAAAGTTAAAATATTTAAAAAATGAAATTACCAAAGTTTTTATTAGCAGACAATTCGGAATTTCCTGAAGATTTATTCGTAGTTCACACAGAATATCCAAGATTCATCTTAAACGTTGAGGAAGAAGAAGTTGAGTGGCTAGATGATTTGGAAGGTGACGATGAAGAAACTATGGCAGACGAGGCTACAAAAGTAGTAGAGGCTGCATTCAAATGGTGTGATGAAGAGTTGGCTAAGTACGACGAAGAAGAGGAAGAATAATAACGACCTAAACATAAAAAAAGGAACTCAAATTGAGTTCCTTTTTTATTTTATTCAGCTTTGTTGAATTTCAACAACAGAAGATTATCTTTATACAATTCCAGTGTAGTTCCGGAAATCACATATTTATTAGCCTTCCCTACCATATCCATAAAGTTTTGCTCAACGCTCATATTGTTGCACATCATTTTGGTAGATCCCATCTGTCCTGCCGAGAAATCACCGGTAGAAGGATCTATTTTAGCGGTTCCGAAATAGTTGTTGCACCCTCCGTTTCCATTGATCTTTTCCCCTTCAATATTCAGGGTTGGAACCTTACCTTTCACGTTTTCTGCCAATGTCCATTTTGTATTCGCCAATGAAGGCTGAGCCTTCCCTACTTTAGAAGCAGAAGCGCTGGACATGGTACCGCACGACGCCAGAATAGCAGCCGCACCTATACTTAAAAAAAGATTTTTCATTTTTTTCTTTTTGAATTACTCAAATTTAAGGAAATTATATTATTTAAACGGGGCGCGGGGGATTTTATTACTTTTGGGAAGTTCTATTTTCGAATTAATTTTCCTTGTATTTTCCTGATAGCATAGATCATATTTTATGTTTTGGCTAAAGCCAATTGATTGGGTTGATTATTTTAAAACGGGCTGAAGCCCGTTTCTATTGAATATCTATCATCAGATTTTAGTCTCTCGCCGATTTGGCTGATGAAACAGATTTTTTCGTATTGAAGTCAGAAAATTATTAACCGGAACTATGATCTGCGGAATCTGTGAGATCTGTGAGAACAAGAAACGGTTCTTTAATTTGGCTAAAGCCATTGTAGAATCGCAATCATTTGAAAGCGGGCTAAAGCCCGCTCCTATTGAATGATTATAGGAATGTTGTTTTCTCCCGCAGATCTTGCGGATTGAGCAGATTTTCTTATGCAGGAATTATATCATGAAATAATCTTCTGAATCTGCCTAACATTTGTTCAATCTACGCGAAAAAGGAAACAAAAAAACGGGCTAAAGCCCGTTTCAATGATATATTTTTATCTGAATTAAGATCTTAATTCTGCGTTGTATTCTTTCTGGAAAGCTTTGATCAGAGAATCCATTACTTCGGAAATTTCTTTCTCTTCCAATGTTTTTTCTTCATTCAGAAGCTCAAAACTCATGGCATAAGACTTTTTCCCTTCCGGAAGGTTTTTCCCTTCATATACGTCGAATAGGTTGATTCCCTTAATGAAAGGAGACTTGTTCTTTTTCGCCGTTTCATAAAGATCCTGATAGTTTACGTTTTTATCGATCAACAGGGCAAGGTCTCTTCTGATCTTGTTGAATTTAGGAATATCCTTAAACTTAAGTTCGTTTTTAGAACGTAATTCCTGTGCTAATTCAAGTTCGATTTCTGCGTAGAAACATTCCTGATCGATATCAAAATCTTTCAGCATTGCAGGAGATACTTTCCCTATTCTTACTAGCGTTTTTCCGTCTGCTTCATAAGCTAATGAATCAGAGAATCTATCGTCGGTTAAAGCCACTTCTTTATAACTAACAGCCAATCTTTCCAATAAAACTTTTACATAAGCTTTAAGGTTGTAGAAACTTACTGCAGATTTAGGCTGTAGCCAGTTTTCCGCGACATCTCTTCCTGTCACAAGGATTGCTAATTGCTTTCTTTCCTCGTATTTATCTTTTTTGTGGTAAATTTTCCCGAATTCGAAGAACTTGATATCCTGATTCTTTCTATTGATGTTGTACACTGCATTTTGAAGAAGACCTTCCAATAAAGATTTTCTCATGAACGCAAGGTCACCACTTAACGGATTCAGTAATTTTACAGCATCGGTTTCATCTTTTACAGAAGTCAGTGAGTTGTTCATCACTTCATTGAATCCAATGCTCTGTAAAGTTCTTGCCCAGTTGTTTTCCAGCTCGTCCTGATCGTTGGCGCTCAGCTTAACCGGTGTAAACGAAATTTTCTGTGGAGCATCGATCTTGTTGTATCCGTAGATTCTTAAGATTTCTTCAATCACATCAATTTCTCTGGTTACATCAGCTCTGTAAGCCGGTACAGAAATTTCAAGTCCGTTCTGGATCTCGTTTAAAACCTGGATTTCCAAAGCTTTTAAGATCTCTTTTACTTTTTCTCTGTGGATCTTTGTTCCTAGAATCTGTTCAATTTTTGAAAATCTGATGATCACATAATTGTCCTCGATCTTCTTTGGATATTCCTCCAACAAATCTCCCACTAATTTTCCATCAGCAATTTCCTGGATCATTTTGATCGCGTGAGTGATTGCTGTTCTGGTAATATTCGGGTCTACTCCTCTTTCGAATCTGAAAGAAGCGTCTGTATTTAAACCATGAAATTTAGCTCCTTTTCTTACGGCAACCGGATTGAAGTAAGCACTTTCAAGGAAGATGGTTTTCGTTTCATCAGAAACCCCTGAATTGGCACCACCGAAAACTCCGGCAATACACATAGGATTATCTTTTCCGTCTTTGATCATCACCTCAGAACCATTTAAAGTTCTTTCAACACCATCTAAAGTCGTGAATTTTGTTCCTTCTTTTACCGTTCCTACTTTCACTTTACTTCCTGTGATCTTGTCTGCATCAAATGCATGAAGAGGCTGTCCGTATCCGTGAAGGATATAATTGGTAATATCTACAATATTGTTGATCGGGTTTAAACCGATCGCTTTTAATCTGTCTTTTAACCACGCCGGAGATTCTGCTACTTTTACATTTTCAATTACGGCTCCGATGTATCTTGGACATAACTCGGCATCCTCAACTTCTAAAGTAAAATTGTGTGAACCTTCGTTATTCAAAGCTTCAGAAGACACTTTTTCGAACGTTGATTTCTGCTGATTGGTGGAAAGGAATGCGTGAAGATCTCTCGCAACACCATAATGTGACATCGCATCTGTTCTGTTCGGCGTCAAACCGATTTCGATCACTTCATCATTAGCCAGTTCAAAATAATCTGCAAAGTTTTTCCCTACTTCATATTTCGTTTCATCCAGCACCATAATTCCTCCATGGTCTTCGCTAAGGCCAAGTTCGTCTTCCGCACAGATCATTCCCTGAGAAACCTCGCTTCTGATCTTCGCTTCTTTGATCTCAAAAAAGTTCCCGGTTTTGTCATAGATTTTAGTTCCTACAACAGCTACAGGTACAGTCTGTCCTGCTTCTACGTTTGGAGCACCGCAAACAATATTCAATATTTTTCCGTTTCCTACGTCAACTGTTGTTTTCTTTAACTTATCTGCATTCGGATGTTTTTCGCAGGTCAATACTTTTCCTACAACAATACCTTCCAGGCTTCCTCTTACACTTTCAAATTTTTCTATCCCCTCTACTTCAAGACCTATATCTGTAAGGAATTCTCCGATTCTTTCAGTTTTCAGTTCCGTTTTGATAAAGTCTTTCAGCCAGTTGTTTGATATTTTCATTTGCTCAATCTATTTTTAATTGATCACATCTAGGTTTTTGGCCATTAATCTGATCATTTTTATACGTTTCCAAGGTTAAAAAACCTTTTCCTTTTTTGAAAATCCATTAAAATTTTCCGCGCTACAAATGTCGTGTTTTTTTGAGAAACGGCGAAATTTAGAGCCCACTTTAAGAGAATAAGTTTTAATTTTTTTCAACCCTGTTTTAGTAAATTTAGCTTACTTTTTTAACAAAAATTGAAACTATTTGTTACGATTATATCATGATTGATCTTCAAAATCATGGAGATAACGTATAAAGTATGCTATTTAATATTCTTTTGAATAGGTCCTTTTCTCAACCAGATATTCTATTTTACTTCCATCTCCAATTCTGAAAAGAGTTTTTAGTGGTTTTCTAAATTTCTGTCCTTCCAATCTGGGAAGATAGCATATAAAATGAAGGTGTGGTCCTTTGCTCCATCCGGTATTTCCACTCAATCCGATGACATCTCCTTTATTTACCCTATCTCCGACATTTACCTTAACTCCATTTTGTTTTAAATGATAATATTGGGCAAAGCTTCCGTCCGAGTGTAAAATGGTAATATAATTAGCCTGATCTGCGCAGCTTTTTTTGGCGCATCCTGTATTATTATGTTTCACCACATCCGTTACCAATCCTTCTCTAGCCGCAACAATTTCCGTCCCTTCAGGCATGGTAAAGTCCAAAGAATTTTCATTTTGATGAGAAAACAGTCCATTATACCCTTGATTGACTGTAAAAGATTTTCCTTTTGCAAATGGAAGAATATATTGATAATCCGAGTCATACTTTTCTAAAGTAACATCTCCCACATACATTTCATAACCGGGCATCTTTTTCACGGCCCACTTTTTTGTTTTATCATTGATCATAAAATAAGTCACTTTATTTTTCACTGATTTAGCAGGCATGACCTGTATCTGTTTAAAGGCTTCAGGGGCTTTCATATTCTCTAATTCCGGCATCCCGGAAAATACAAAAGACATTGGGTAAATCTCCAGATTATCTGCATAAAGCACCAAAGTATCACCTTTCTTTTCATGGTATACTTTGATGTTTTTTTGAGAAAATAAATTGATAAATGATAGTAGTAAGGTGAATATAAGTATTCTTTTCATTAAATTCAGGTCCATTAAAAAAGAGACTGGATGCCCAGTCTCTTTTAGTTGTATATATAATTGATCTTACAATCCGATTACCGGCATTGATAACATCAGGATGTTTTCGCTTTCTTCAAGGCCGTCAAGAGGTTCGATGATCCCCGGTCTGTTCGGTTGAGACATTTTCATAGTGATATCGTCAGAACCTAAAATGGTAAGCATTTCCGTTAAGAACTTAGAGCTGAAACCGATGTTGATATCTTCTCCGTTATAGTCGCAAGGGATCTGCATATCTGCTTTGTTTGCGTATTCCGTATCTTCTGCGTGAAGGTGAAGGATATTGGCAGACAGTTTAAATCTTACCTGGTTAGTAGATTTGTTAGACATGATGGATGCTCTTTTGATCGCTCCTAAAAGAAGGTTTCTGTTGATCGTCAGTACATTTGGATTTTCCTTCGGGATTACAGCTGTGTAGTTAGGATATTTCCCGTCTATCAGTCTGCAGATCCAGATATGTTTTCCAAAAGTAAATTTAGCCATATTCTCATTGAAGTCGATCTTAACGTCTTCGTTTGAGCTGGCAAGGATATTTTTGAAAATGTTCAAAGGCTTTTTAGGCATGATGAATTCCATAGGTTCGGCATTCATCAGGTCTGTTCTTTTATATACAACCAATCTGTGAGAATCGGTAGAAACAAAATTGGTTTCATTTTCTCCAAACTGGAACAATACGCCTGTCATTACAGGACGGAGAGAGTCATTACTGGTTGCAAAAAGCGTGTTCGTCAATGCTTCAGATAAAACTCCGGCAGGCATCGCTACACTTTGAGAGGCATCAAATTCCGGAAGTTCAGGATAATCATCTGCATTATCCAGTGCTACCGCGAAATTGTCTTTTTCATCTAAAATCTCAAGCTGGCTCCCGGTTCCTTCTGCATTATCTTTCACAACGAACGTCAGAGGCTGTTCACCATACGTCTTGATAAAATCCTGAAAAATTTTAGCAGGAACGGCAAATTTACCCGAATCGTCAGACTTTACCTCCAAAGAAGTAACAAGAGTAGTCTCGCCATCAGAAGCTGTAATGGTAACGTTATTTCCGTCTAATTCAAAAAGATAGTTTTCTAAAATCGGTCTCGATTGAGAGCTTGATATTACGCCACTTACAGTTTGCAATGCTTTCTGCAGTTCACCACTTGAAATAATAAATTTCATAGATTTAAAAATAAGTTTCTACAAATATAATAAATAGAAACTATAATGAAAAAAATAATCATAGGGAGTTTTTCACAAATATCACTAATTGGTTTTCAGACTTGACATTAAGCCCGGATTTAATTTTTTAAACGGAAGATTTCAGAAACTGCCTCTTTTTTATGATAAGGGCCTGTTAATTTTGAAAACAGAGATTCAACCTTCCCCTTTCATCAAAATACAAATACTATATTTGTGAAAAAGAATCCATGAAAAAACCGCCTGTTCACAGAAGTTTCGTCAACGCTTTCCGCGGTATTTTCCTGATGATAAAAACAGAAAGAAATTTTCAGATCGAAATTGCTGCTTTTTTTATTAATCTTTTTTTGATTTTCTATTTTAAACTTGCGGCCATAGATACGGTACTCATTCTCATAGCTTCCTTAGCTGTTTTAAGTGCCGAAATTTTCAATACCGCCATAGAAAGGATATGTGACATTATCCAGCCTGATTTTGACAAAAGGATTGGCTTCATCAAAGATATTGCTGCCGGAGCTGTTGTATTAATGGTTGCTGCGGCGGTTATTGTTGGGATTTTTGTGTACTGGAAGTATGTTTAGGGATTAGGGATTAGGGATTAGGGATTAGGGATTAGGGATTAAAATTAAACGTTGAGGATTGAATTGAATGTTTTTGGATATTAAATCTTTAAATACAAAAAAGGCTAAAGGTTAATCCTATTGAGTATTGGTTTCGTCATCTTAAAGGTATACTTTTTCTTTACTTTCGCCTGTTCCAAGCTGTTATTTTCCAGACTATTTTTATTCCTATCTCGTCATGTGGAGAGGTAATCTGCTTGCTTGTTTTCTGATTCTTCAGATTACAGCAAATTTTATCGCTAGTAAATAAAGTGTTTTATAGTATTAATTTCAACAAATATTGAATATTAATAAAATAATTACTAAATAAATACATATTTAAAATAAATTATACTTTTCACCGTTACATGATATATGTAAAATCAATACATTTATAAAAACCTAATAATAATTTATACCTATGAAAAGCAAACTATTCTATGCGATCATGATGGCAGCATTTATCTCGTGCAGTACAGAATCGACCGCGGTTGTTACTCCGGTTGATGCCAAAAAGAGCAAGGAGATTACTAATTTTGAAAAATCAATTAAAAGCCTGAGTCTTCCTCAAAATCTTCCGACAGAGGAAGAAAAAAGAAACCAACAATCATTGGAACTGAGTGACCGTCGTAAAGACATCCTGATTCCATCCGCTTTAGAGTTAATAAAATCTACCGGTACTTCTGACCAGGAGGTTAAAAAGATCACCCAGGGAGACCGCGATAAAATCCTTACCTGGGCTGTAAAAATTTACAACGAAAAAAATAACAAAACTCCTCAAAAAACTCTAAACGATTAATTATGAAAAAAATATTCACCATTCTTCTCGGTTTAAGTATCGGATCTGCGGCTTTTGCACAAAACGGTTCAGGAACCTTACATGTATTTAATGATGATTCTTACCATAGCTTAAATTTACACTATACCCTATTTACCGTAAACCTTTCCCAGTGTGGTGATGGTTATCAGGCTTTAGGACCGAGTATACCGCTGCCTCCGGGCGTAATTACCGATTACACCACCTTTTTAAAATCATCATCTTTTGCATCATCGCCACATCCTTATCCTATTGACAGTTATTGGCACAACAGTACGGTGGTTCCAGCTACATCCATCAGTCCTGCAGTAGCTGATGCCCAGCGATGGAGTTATATGAAATTTGAGCTCAGAGATCCAAATAATCCGGGGCTGATGAATCCTACCTTGGGAGGATCTGTAGGTTTTTATCCGACTTGTACAGGTATTCCCAATTACATATCAGGAACCAGTACATTGAATGGCATCAACTATGCATTTAAAGCTGAAGCTGTGACCTTCGGAGGAGATTTATGGATTAATGTCTGGTAATCCAAATACGGACGATCTACAAAAAAACGGGCTTTAGCCCGTTTTTTCTTTATTAGTTAGGTTTAAAATCATTTTCCTACATAAATAAAACCTTTCTTTCCCGATTTAAAAGAGGTTTCAATCCTTTTGTAATCGTCCACTTCATATTCATCAGCCTGAAGGATTTCCTCTTCCGTCACTTCGAAAAGCATTCCTTCCACTTCATCACTACTGTTTCCGGAAAGCTCCAGGATCGGATGGTATTTCTGATTGCTTTTGCGCAACACTTCGGGATCGGTAATTTCTACCATTTTCATTGTATAGCCTGTCAGAATATCTTTTTCACCTTCCAGAAGTCTCCCGAATGTTTCAATTTGTACCTGCTCTTTCTGCAGGGTTCCGTAAGAAAATAAATGCACCATTATAAATATTTTTCAATGATTGGTATTGCCGTTTCAGCCATGATGCCATAGCCTTTTTCATTGGGATGAACTCCGTCTGCAGAAAGCAGAACTTCTTTATCTTCGGCCAAAGCAGCATAGAAATCAATATAATGTAAAGTGCTTTCGGTGGCTATATCTTTAAGAATCTGATTGTATATTAAAACGTCTCCGTTGATACGTAATTTCCCTGTTGTAGATTCTACTCCATCTACTTTTTCGGAAAACGGAAGAATACTCACCAGATAAATATCCGTGGAATACTGTTTCGCATACTGAACTGCCGTTTTGATATTATTCCTGAACTGATCAGCACTTACCATCTGACTTCCATTCTTTACGGCAAGGTCATTCGCTCCATACCCGATAAAGACTATATTTCCTTCTGCAGAATTTCTGGCAGCCAGTTCATGAGGCATTCTTTTCAGTAAGCCTTCTGTGGTTTCACCGCCTATTCCAAGGTTAAAAAGAATCAGTTCATTTTTTCCTTCATGAAACTGCTGCAGGGCATATCTTTTCAGAATATCTACCCATCCGCCGAATACTCCGTCGTATTCTCCATAAGTAATGCTGTCGCCGAAGAACAGCCCGTAAATCATTTTTTTCATTCTTAAATAAGATGTTAGATATTAGATGTTAGAAGTTAGTACTGTTGGGATATAAGTAATACAATTGACCATAACTCATAACTCATAACTTATAATTTATAACTCATCATTCTTCTAATATCAATCCAAAATTAGGGTAATATTTTTGTGTGATTCTATAATTTCTATTAAAATTTCAAAGAGTGTCTGACCGTTTCCAGAAAACAGTTCATCCAGTTTTTGTTGAATTAATTCTACGTTGAAAGGTTTTCCCTGTCTGATTTTGTTTTCGTAAAAAATACGTGTTGCTTCCAAGCCGAGATCTTCTCTTGATTTTTGGGATTCTTTCCATGTGATCTCAGCTTGATCTTCATTTTCAAATACTCCGAAACCACCGTACAGTATATCGTCGAAGCCATCAAGTGTTCCTACTTTCCAGTCTGTATCTTTCATGAATACCAAAGAAGCTTCATCATAGAATCCGGCCAGATCCGAAAAACGGCTGCCATCGATGATAATTTTTTTATTTTGATCTGAATTCAACATCGTTCTTGTAAGATTTTATTCCGTAAATATAAAAAAAGACTTTTTTTCGACTTAGCTATCCAATAAAAATTGATCTTAATTTTCTTAATTTCAATGAACTTTAGTTTATTTCTAAATCTTAAACATTAAGAATTTAAGCAATATGCTTATTGTTATGAATGAAGAAATCAATAAATTGATTTTTTTAAGTTCTTTAAGCACCTCCATCTTTTAAGATCTTAATGTCTTAATGTTTTAAAAAAGCATGTTTCCATGTTTTGAAATTGATCCAATAAAAATTCACATTTTTATCAATCATACATTAAGGATTTAACGCAAAGTTTTCATTCCAATACTGCATATTTTGAGGAGGCAAAGAAGGAATCAATTGACATTGATTCGATTATGCAGCGTAATATCCACTAGCTTCACCAGAATTCTGATATAAAAAAATGACCGCCATTCAGTGGCGGTCATTTCTATTTTTATCTGAAGTATTCTACTCCGTTTTTGAATATGTTGTGGTAATTCGCGGTCGGTATGTTTTTCATGAGGCCTTCTGCAAAACGCTCCGGGTGTCCCATTCTTCCGTAAATCTTGCCACAAGGGCTGGTGACCCCTTCAATTCCGAATAATGAGTTATTAGGGTTGAATGGCATTCCGTGGGCAATGTTTCCATCAAGATCGATATACTGAGTAGCAATTTGTCCGTTTTCGTATAGTTTCTTGATTTCGTCTTCCGAAGCCATGAAACGTCCTTCACCGTGAGAGATTGGAATGGTGAATACCTGATCCTTCATTCCTTTTAACCAAGGGCTTTCGTCATTGATCACTTTTACATTCACCATTTGTGAGATATGTCTTCTGATGGCATTGTGAGCCAATGTCGGAGAATTTTCATCCAGATCTTTAATTCTTCCGTAAGGCAACAGACCGGATTTAACCAAAGCCTGGAAGCCATTACAGATTCCGATGATCATTCCATCTCTGTCCAATAGTTCGTGAACAGCATTTCTCATCTTTTCGTTTTTAAGTACGTTAACGATGAATTTCGCTGAACCATCCGGCTCATCACCTGCTGAGAAACCTCCTGAGAAGGCAAGGATCTGAGACGTTCTGATCTCTTCCACCCAAGCATCAATGCTTTCGTCCAATAACTGGTGACTGATGTTTTTCAACGGAAGGCTGCTGATGACAGCTCCTTCTTTATGGAATGCATTCAGGGTTTCGTACTCGCAGTTTGTTCCCGGGAATACAGGAGCAAATACTTTCGGTTGAGCAATTCCGTGTTTTTTAATGATGATATTTCTTGGGTTGATTGACTTTGATTTCTCATCGATTTCAACCGTTAATTTTTCTTTTTCCTGTGTTGGGAAAAGATTTTCAAATGTTCCCGTGTAGGCGGATTCTAGCTCTGAGATTTGAGATTCAAGATTATTGATTTTTAAAATACCTGAATCTTTTACTTCACCGATCTGCTGAAGAGAAGTATTGCTCAACTCTTCTTTTGATTCGATGATTAAACTACCAATATTTTTAGCCAATAAAGCATTTTCCTCAATGGTGATCTCTGCTCCCAATCTGTTTCCAAAGCTCATTTTCGCTAAAGCTACTGCAGCACCGCCTTCTTTAACGGTTTTCACAGAAACAATTTTCCCTGCCTTGATATTGTCAAAAATAAATCCGAAGATTTCTTTTAAGCTTTCATAGTTAGGAAGTCCGTTTTCCTGAGGAACATGATTAAAGAAATACAACTTATTTCCGGCATTCTTGAATTCCGGTGAAATAACGTTTTTCTTCTCACCATTAGCACAAGCAAATGAAATCAATGTTGGTGGAACATTCAGATCCTGATACGTACCGCTCATCGAGTCTTTTCCTCCGATCGCAGCAAGACCAAGGTTGATCTGAGCATCGTAAGCTCCTAAAAGCGAAGCTAAAGGTTTCCCCCATTTCTCAGGATTCTGCCCCAGTTTTTCGAAATATTCCTGGAACGTTAATCTGATATTTTTGTAATCACCTCCCATAGCAGCGATCTTAGCAACGCTTTCCACGACTGCATAAGAAGCTCCCAAGAGTGAATTCTGTTTTGAAATTGCGGTATCAAATCCCCAGCTTGCAAAAGAAACGGTTTCAATATCTTTTGCTCCTAAAATAGGTAATGTCTGAGCACTTCCTTCCATTAATGTCTGCTGGTATTTTCCTCCAAGCGGCATCGCAACCGTAGTTCCGCCTACAGAAGAGTCGAACATTTCCAACAATCCTTTTTGGGAAGCTACATTTTTGTCACTTAATATGGTCATGAAGTTCTCTTTTGTAAAAGCAGGTGTTTCTTCTTTTACTTCCTCAAGATGGGTAATTTTCACCTCCTGAGTTTTAGAACATCCGTTGGTATCTAAGAATTCTCTTGAAAGGTCAACAATTTTATCGCCTTTCCAGAACATCTGCATTCTTCCTGAGTCAGTCACTTTTGCCACTTCTACGGCAACAATATTTTCGTCTTCACAGAATTTGATGAACTTTTCTTTATCCTGAGGATCAACCACAACGGCCATTCTTTCCTGAGATTCAGAAATAGCAAGCTCGGTTCCGTTCAGTCCTTCATATTTTAAAGGTAAAACATCAAGATTCACTTCTAAAGAATCAGCAATCTCACCAATGGCTACAGAAACACCTCCTGCTCCGAAGTCGTTTGATTTCTTGATCAGCTTCGTTACTTCAGGATTTCTGAACAGTCTCTGGATTTTACGTTCTTCAACGGCATTTCCTTTCTGAACTTCAGTAGACATGGTGTGGATGCTGTTTTCATCCTGCACCTTTGAACTTCCGCTCGCTCCTCCTACTCCGTCACGACCTGTTGCCCCTCCTAAAATAATGATGGAATCACCATTTTCAGGTTTATCACGTCTTACCCAATCTACAGGAACAGCTCCGGTAACGAATCCTACTTCCATTCTTTTGGCTTTATAGCCTTCGTCATAGATTTCAGAAACCATAGTAGTGGCTAAACCGATCTGGTTTCCGTAAGATGAATATCCGTTGGCAGCCTGTTTAGTAATGGTTTTCTGAGGAAGTTTTCCCGGTAACGTTTTATCAACCGGTTCTAAAACATCGGCAGCACCTGTTAATCTCATCGCCTGGAATACAAATGATCTTCCGGACAAAGGATCTCTGATCGCTCCTCCCAAACAGGTTGAAGCTCCTCCGAAAGGTTCAATTTCCGTAGGGTGATTATGGGTTTCATTTTTGAATAATAAATACCAAGGTTCTTTTTTACCGTCATATTCAGCTTCGATCTGGATGGTGCATGCATTGATCTCATCTGAGATGACAAGGTTCTCCAGATTCCCTGTTTTATGGAAATATTTACCACAAACTGTCGCAAGATCCATTAAAGAGATCGGCTTCAGCTCGCGGCCTAAGAATTTTCTTTTTTCGATATAGTCACTGAAAATAGTATCCAGTGTCTGTTTGAAGGCTCCTTCAAACTGAATGTCTGACAATTCTGTTTCAAAAGTGGTATGACGGCAGTGGTCACTCCAATAGGTGTCTAAAACTTTCAGTTCCGTTTCGGTAGGATTTCTCTTTTCTGTTTTAAAGTATTCCTGAATAAATTTCAGGTCGTCCAATCCTAATGCAAAACCGTGATTGTTGTAAAAGTTCTCAAGTTCAGCATCATCGAAACTGATGAAATTTTCGTGGATCAAAACTTTTGACGGTACTTCATCTGCAGGAATATTCAGGATAGAAAGATCTTTTTCCTGAGATTCCACTTTATTGATCAGAAGGTCTTTGATTTTTACTAAATCTGCTTCAGAAACGCCTTCAAACTGGATCAGTTTTCCGCTTCTTACTTTAGATTTTTCATTCTCCGTGAGTAGAGCGATACACTGTTGCGCAGAATCTGCACGCTGATCATACTGGCCGGGAAGAAACTCCATGGCAAAGCCGATCTCTGCGGCAGGGTTTTCTGTATGTAAAATATCGGTCACCGGATCTACGAAAGTGCTGTTGACCACCTTTTCGAATTCTCCGTCATTCAGTCCGAAAATATCATACACATTAAACACTTTCACATTTTTGACCGCCGGAACGACTGCTTTTACTTCATCAAAAATTTTTGGACTTTCAACATCGAAAATTCCTCTTTTTTCTACGAAAATTCTTTTGTTATTAGACATTAGATGTCAGATTTTAAATATTAGATTTATTACTTTCTTTTTACTTTTTTCAGAACCATAATGGTCCTTTTTATTTTACAGCTTCAACGTCAGATTATTGTCATCTGTTCCGTCTGTATTGGAAGCGTTTTTTGATGCATTGATCCAGTCGTCTCCGTTTAGAACCAGTTTAAAGGCATAGGTTTTCCCTTTTTCAAAACCGGATTTCGGAACTTCCAACTCGAAGCGGTTATCTTCTTTCTTCGTTAACTGGTAGTTCTTGTTGTCTGTCTTCCAATCATTGAAAGATCCAGCGACAGAAGCACTATTGATCAGTTTTGAGTTTAAATTCTTTGGATGCGTATAGGTAAATACAACGTTATCTCCTTTCAGATAATATCCTTCTGTTTCCTTTTTGCCCGGTTTTGTCGTCAGACCATTCATTAATCTGGCCACCGAATTATAAAGCGCCGGGAATGTATCCGGACCGCTGACATTTACAATGACGCAAATCCCTGTATTCAGTTCGGGATAAATCGCAAACCATAACTGGTCTCCGAATGCACCTCCGTGTTTATACCCCATTTTTCCATGTTCACTAAGGCCGTAGCTATCCCAAAAATACCCGTACCAATCTCCTTTACTGTTACTGATGTTTCGTTGAGACTCCTGAACAATTGAGTTTTTTGAATCCAGTTCATATTGTAAGAACTTCACCAGATCTCCCATCGTCGATTTGGTTCTTGCTCCACTTGCACCCCATAAATGACTTATGGATTTTGGCATCAGACGTCCGCTTGCATGATATCCATTCGCTAAGACCTCACCTTTACCCAATTCCAGTTTGGTGTGATCCATTCCTGCTTTTGACAGGATATTTTCTTTAAGCAGCGTTTCATAGCTTTTCCCGTAGATATTTTCCAGCATCAGACCTGTCAGTTCAAGACTTAGATTGCTGTAATTGTATTTGACTCCGGGTATGGTATCCAGTTTTACTTTTTGAAGATCCTGCTTAAAATGATCTTTTGTATAATTTTCTCCTAATGCATTGTATTGAAAAGGAGTTTCATCTGACATTGTTTTCCGAATTCCGATGTCATCAGGCAGATTGCGTGGCAATGCTGTTCTGTAGGAAATCAGATCTTTAATTTTAATGGGAGTTCCGTTGTATTCTAAATTGGGATATGATCCTTTCAGGTATTTACGGATATCGTCCTCAAGATTAATTTTATTTTCTAAAACAGCCTGAGCCAACAATTGTCCGGTAAGAAGCTTGGTCACAGATGCTATTTCAAAATAAGTATTATCATCCGCTTTATTTCCTTTTCCTTTATCTATTTCCCCGAAGTGTTTTGTATACACTTTTCCGTCTTTAACGATTCCGACCGATACGGAATAAGCCCCTGATTTTTCTTTTAATTTTTGCGCAGTGGTCTCCATGATGGAATATACCTCTTTCTGGCTTTGTGAAAAGCTCTTTGCAGATACAAGAATCAATAAAAAAATTGACAGGTTTTTCATGGGCTATTGTTATTTTACAAATTTATTAGGATTATCGGGATGTTCTTTCTGAAACTGCTCTGCTTCTTTTATTTCATTGGTTAACCATTTTTCATAAGGAATCTTTTCATTATAATCCATGGTATATTTTTCTTTGTCATCTTCTGAAACAAGGAATGTAAACCGTTCAGAAACCATACTGTCCAAACTCGAAGCATAGGTATTGATCTGATAATAAGGGAAATTTTCTTTTGGTCTTTCTACAATTTCAAAAAGTAATTTCTTCTCAGCATCAGACATTTCAGAATACACATTGATATAATACAATCCTGAAAGCGTTTTATTCTGCTTATCAAAAAACTGAAGAATATTCTTCTCTTTTTCGTTGTAACTAAACGGATTCGGATAGTATTTCCCCTGAATTTCTTTGTCTTTATCAGATGATTTTGCAATGGGCTTAACGGTTTTTCCTTTGGTGTTCATCACGCCCCAGGTTCCACCGACAATTGCTTTATGCTCATCCTCTGTTTTCTCCCAGTCACAGCCGTCACAAAATACAGCATAACCATAGTCAAAATAGGAAACAAAGTCATGTCTGGCATCTATAACTATCTTTCCGTTCCGGTCAGCAAAACCGACTTTTCCATTCTTAACGAATCTTCTGACTCCTTCTCTGAAATAATCTGCTCCATTGTCATAAAAGAATGGCCTGTACAGGAAATTTCCTTTTTTATCATAAACATATCCCCAAGCATTTTTCTCTTTAGCTTCTCCTTTTTTGGAACCGTCGAAATAGATGGTTTCTTCATTTACAACATCTCCATCTTCAAGATCCGAATATATTTTAAACTGAGCAGGAACGATAATTTTTCCGTCCTGATCCTTCACTCCTGCTAATGTATCTTTTGAGATAAAATACTTTAAAACCTCTTTCTTCTGGGAAAAAGAAAGGATGGGTATCATGGCAATGAGTAAAAGCGTTTTTTTCATATTGAATCTAAAATAAAAAATGCAGCCCAAAAGACTGCATCTGTTTTATACTTTAAGATCAGCCTCCAATCCTATCAGGTCTTTATTCTGATCCAGAATCGGCTGAACTTCATTCGCGATGAATTCTTCCGTTTGGATAGGTGCAAAACCGATAAAGTTTTTAGGATCTAAAACTTCTTTTAATTTTGATTTATCTAATTTTAAAGAATCGTCATTTAAGATTCTTTCAATAAGGTCATTTTCTTTTCCTTCTTCTTTCACTTTCTTGGATGCTTCCATAGAATGCACTCTGATCACTTCGTGAATTTCCTGACGATCACCACCAGCTTTCACTTCTTCCATGATGATATATTCTGTCGCCATGAAAGGAAGTTCTTCCATAATGTGCTTGTTGATTCTGTTCGGATATACAACGATACCGTTCATGATGTTGTTCCAGATCAATAGAATCGCATCAACAGCAAGGAAAGCCTGAGGAATCGTCAGTCTTTTGTTGGCAGAATCATCCAGTGTTCTTTCAAACCACTGAGTAGAAGCTACCATAGCAGAACTTGTCGTCAGAGACATCACATATTTTGCCAAAGCCCCGATTCTTTCACTTCTCATTGGATTACGTTTGTAAGCCATTGCTGATGAACCGATCTGGTTTTTCTCGAACGGCTCCTCAATTTCTTTAAGATTTTGAAGAAGACGTAAATCGTTGGTGAATTTATGAGCAGACTGAGCAATATTTCCTAATAAAGCCACTACTTTAGCATCAATTTTTCTGTCATAAGTCTGACCGGAAACTCCGAATACTTTCTCAAAACCGAATCTTTTTGAAAGTTCTTTATCTAAGTGTTTTACTTTCGAATAGTCACCATTGAACAGCTCTAAGAAACTTGCAGCAGTACCGGTAGTTCCTTTTACGCCTCTGAAACGAAGTGTTTCTAAGAAGAAATCCAATTCTTCGATGTCAAGAACCAAACTCTGTAACCAAAGAGTCGCTCTTTTTCCAACGGTCGTTAGCTGAGCCGGCTGGAAATGCGTGAATCCTAAAGTAGGAAGATCTTTATACTGAATAGAGAAATCAGCTAAGTTTTTCATTACGTTAACCAGCTTTTTCTTTAAGATTAAAAGCCCGTCACGGATCTGAATAAGGTCTGTATTATCTCCTACAAAAGCTGAAGTAGCTCCCAAATGGATGATTCCTTTTGCTGAAGGCGCCACATCACCATACGTGTGAACGTGAGCCATTACATCATGACGGAATTTTTTTTCATACTCAGCCGCTTTATCGTAATCGATGTTTTCGGCATTCGCTTTAAGCTCGGCAATTTGTCCGTCTGTAATATCAAGACCTAAGTCTTTTTCTATTTCAGCCAAAGCTATCCAGAGCTTTCTCCAGGTACGGAATTTGTTATTATGTGAGAAATTAAACAACATTTCTTCACTGGAATAGCGCTCTTCCAATGGATTTTTGTAGGAATTCATTCTTTCTTTTACTTTTAGATGCACAAAAATAAGGATTTTCAGCGAGAGACGAAAATTAGAATGGTGCTTTTGGGTGGATTAAATTAAATAAATACCGTTCTGACTTTAAGCCATCATCATGCTAACGCAGCGCTGTGGCCGGAAGGCGGAAAAGGGAGGCTGGAAGTTGCTTTTGGGCACTAATTTTAACAATATACTTAAATTTGATGAAGTCGTTTTTAGAATACATAAAACTGTACACTAATTCTTTTATAGATTACCATAACTTCGTAATTTCTGACATCATTAAAACAAAAAGGTCTTATCCCAGACTCAGTCTATTTAATAAAGAAATACACCTAAACCAATCTTAATTATCATAATTTTTCAACAGATGGTGATTTTATTTCAATTTATTTTTTAATTTAGTCATTATAAAAGCTCGAAAAATTTTACAGAGCTACTTAACTAAAACCAAACGTATTATGAAAAATCTAAAAAAACTATCGAAAAGTGATTTAAAAATGATTTCAGGAGGATGGGTTCCTCAACCGGGACAAAGCTGTCCGTCCGGAACTTGCCAATACAGAGAGAACGGAGCGTGCAGAAGATATGATGAAGCATTGTGCATCTAAAAAAATAAAGCCTGGTTCATCCGGGCTTCTTCTTACCGATTATTTACCGCTAAGAAACAAAAAAAGCCATTCGTTTGAATGGCTTTTATATTTTTAAATTCTGCTTTACTGATAAATCACAACATCATCTTTTTTAATCTGGTAACCTGCTTTTTTGTAAGGAACTAAAACATACGTTTCTTTAATATAGCTTCCACTTTTCCACATTTTGCTTTTTCCTTCTCTGTCAAGAATAATGCTTTTTGCATTTCCTTCCGGAATGAAAACCTCAGCCCTCTTCATATCTTTACTGAAAATAACAGCAGTCATTGAAGTGGAGCTCTTATCCGACCCTACTTCTTTTAATTTGATTTTTTGTGCAAAAACCTTTATACAAACATTTTTGATTTGTGAATATGTATAACCTGCCGAGCCTATACAGCCGTGAACATCTCTATCACCTCCTAAAACAGGGGATTTTTGTTGGGCAAAGGCTAAAGAACTGAGGAACATAGCACCCAATAAAATAGTTTTTCTCATATTGAAATATTAATAGTTTGAGTTTAAAAAAAATAACAACAGTAACAAGGTATTAGTCAATCCAAGATACAAAAAATCTCTCATTCGGGAGACTTATAGTATATTTTTTTTAGTTCTGGTGATTTTCAAGGATACTATATCCCTAAAGTTGGGACAATTTCAAAACCTGGGGTCTAGCTCTCGCAGATTGAGCTCATGGAACAGATTCTCATTTCATACTTTTAAAAACATTAAGATCAATGAAGGAAGTAAGGTTAGTTAAGAAAAAATCAAATCATTTTTTAAGTCATACGTCTTAAAACAAAGCTAAAACTTAATACTCTTAAAAGCTTAACAGAATCTTAGTGTTTTGAATTTTTTCTATCGCAGATGATACGAATAAATCAGAATAGCAAAGGTAAAAATCTGCACCATCTGATTGATCTGCGTGAAGTTTTATTTACCTGCACAAGTTTTGAGACGGAGCCCGAAATTGATTCTGCTTAATCCCGTTAAAAAAAAGAGACCGCCTTAACAGACAGTCTCCTACTATATTTTATACATCCGGATTTACTGATAAATCACCACATTATCTTTTTTAAGCTGGTATCCGTTTTTCTTAAATGGAACCAGTACATAACCGTCTTTCTTCCAAGCTTTCCCTTTTCCCAATCTTGTCAGGATAAGGCTTTCCCCATCTGTATCCGGAACGAAAACTTCTGCTTTTTTCATGTCTTTACTGAAAATTACAGCAGCCATTGAAGTAGAACTTCCTTTTGGAGCAACTTCCGTTAATTTAATCTTCTGCTCAAAAACTCTTACACAGTCTTTTTTAATCTGAGAATACGTATACCCTGCAGAACCGATGCATCCGTGAGCGTCTCTGTCAGCACCTGCTGTTTGTGCAAATGTAAAAGCTCCCAGAAACACAGCGCCAAGTAAAATCGTTTTTTTCATAATATTATTTTAAGATTACAAATGTGCGATTAAAAATCATGCCAAAACAGGAAAAAGCCGCTTTTTTAAGCGGCTTTGGTTATTATTATTTGGTCCAGTTGATTTTTGAATGTTTTACCTCATCAGAATTGGTTCCGATCATGATATCAAATTCTCCCGGTTCCCAGTCAAATTTCAATTCTCCATTGTAGAATTTCAGACTTTCCGGCGTAATATCGAAGGTTACTTTCTTAGATTCTCCTTTTTTCAGGAATACTTTCTGGAATCCTTTCAGCTCTTTAACCGGTCTGGTAATACTTCCTACCATATCTCTGATGTAAAGCTGCACCACCTCAGCACCGTCATAGTTTCCGGAGTTCGTTACCGTTACCGTAGCCTGAACCGTCTGATTTCCTTTCGGGTTTGAATTGGAAACAGAAAGATCAGAATAGCTGAATTTAGAATAGCTCAAACCATATCCAAATGGGTACAATGGTGTATTACACTCATCCATATAGTTGGAACGGAATCTTTCGTAAACACATTTGTCTACTTTATCCTGACTTAATGGACGCCCTGTATTCTTTGCATTATAATAGATAGGCACCTGTCCTAAGCTTCTAGGGAATGTCATTGGAAGTTTCCCTGAAGGATTCACTTTTCCGAATAAAACATCTGAAATAGCGTTTCCGGCTTCTGAACCTGCAAACCACGCATTAAGGATTGCATCTGGTGTATCTTTCACATTCGTCAAAGCTAATGGACGACCTGTGTAAAGAACCATTGCGATTGGTTTTCCTGTCTTTTTCAATTCATTTAATAAATCAACCTGAGACTGAGGAATGGTAATTTCTGTTCTTGAAGAAGATTCTCCGCTCATTTCAGCCGATTCTCCGATGGCAAGAACGATCACATCAGCTTTGTTGGCTACATCGACCGCTTCTTTTAATAATTCTTCTTTAGAACGGTTGTCACGGTCTGTCTTTTTACCGTGAGCTGCGTAAATATCTTCCAGTTTTGCATCATAATCAATGTTAGCCCCTTTTGCAGAAAGGAATTTCACTTCTTTCCCGTAATTCGCCTGAAGTCCCTGCATCAATGAAACTGAAGCTGCATGTTTTGTAGCCACACTCCAAGTTCCGGCCATGTTCAGTGAGTTATTCACCAATGGTCCGATTACCGCTACTGTACCGGATTTCTTCAATGGAAGAACCTGGTTTTCGTTTTTCAACAGAACCATAGACTGAGCTGCTGCGCTTCTTGCAATGTTACGGTTCTCCATATTGTAAACCTCTTTTGCTGCCAGTTTTGCATCGCCGTAACGGTAAGGATCATCAAATAATCCAAGGTCATACTTCGCTTCAAGAATTCTTCTGGCTGCCATATCGATTTCTGCCTGCGTTACTTTTCCTTCATCCAGAGATTTTTTAAGAGTGGTCAGGAATCCTTCTCCAACCATATCCATATCAACTCCGGCTTTCAGGGCTAAAGCAGATACCTGCTGAAGATCTCCCATTCCGTGTTCGATCATTTCATTGATTCCGGTGTAATCGGTGACAACAAAACCTTTGAAGTTCCACATTTTTCTTAGAACATCGGTCTGAAGCCACTTGCTTCCGGTTGCCGGAACTCCGTCCACTTCATTGAAAGAAGCCATTACTGAAGCGACTCCAGCATCTACCGCGGCTTTATAAGGTGGGAAATATTCATTAAACATTCTCACATGGCTCATGTCTACCGTGTTGTAATCACGGCCGGCTTCTCCTGCTCCGTATAATGCAAAGTGCTTTACACAGGCCAAAATAGTGTTACCAACGGAAAGATCTTTCCCCTGGTACCCATACACCATATTTTTAGAAATTTCACTTCCCAAGTACGGATCTTCTCCTGAACCTTCAGATACTCTTCCCCATCTTGGTTCGCGGGAAATATCCACCATTGGCGAGAATGTCCAGTTGATTCCATCTGAAGAAGCTTCTTTGGCTGCTACTCTCGCAGACTGCTGTACCAGATTCATGTCCCATGAAGCCGCCAATCCCAATGGAATAGGGAAAGTAGTTTCATATCCATGGATCACATCCATCCCGAAGATCAAAGGAATTTTCAGACGGCTTTTTTCCATCGCCACTTTCTGAACGGCTTTGATTTTTTCAGCTCCTTTTATATTGAATAATCCTCCTACTAATCCCTGCTCTACTTTTTTTCCGATATCTGAACTTTGAGCCTGTCCAGTGGTGAAATCTCCGGAAGTCGGCAGATTAAGCTGGCCAATCTTTTCATCTAAAGTCATTTTAGACAAAAGATTTTCTACGAAAGCTTTTCTTTTCGCCTGATACTGGGCTGTCTGGTAAGACTGCACGGGCTTGGTTACCATTTCCTGTGCGGAAAACACGGGCGAAAGTGCTAAAGCTGCGAGTACAATTAACTTTTTCATAAATCTATCTTCTTAAATTATAGTTCTGATTTTATTTTTTTCTTTGGGTGGGTTTTGTTGAATAACGCAAGGACGCAAGTTTTTTTCCAAACGTTATGCTTTAAGGCGCAAGGATTTTATCAGAGATAAAATTGATTGTGCTGTAGCTCGCGTCTTTATTCTCCCTTCTTACTAAATTATACTTCTTGTTCTATTCTTTAATCATTGAGTCATTTTCGTTGGATAGCGCAAGGGCGCAAGTTTTTTTTCCAAACGTTATGTTTTAAGGCGCAAGGATTTTATCAGAGATAAAATTGATTGTGTTGTAGCTCGCGTCTTTATTCTTTATTCTTAACTTTAATTAAATCATTCTCCTTTTTTCTTAGAGAACATCCATTCGTACAGTTTTGGGTCTGAATAGGTAGAGTCCCATGAGTTGTGGTTGTCATTGGGAAAGATAACCAATTCTGCGGAAGGATTGACCGGATGTAATCTCTGATAAAAATTTAAAGCATTCTCCGGCAGGACAATATCATCCATGCCTCCATGAAAAATTTTCATATTCAGATCTTTATACTGATTGATATTCGCGTACATGATCAAATCTGTCGGTGCACATACCGGCACTACTGCTGCAAACATTTCAGGATGCTCCATAGCCAGTTTCAAAGTTCCCCACCCTCCCAGTGAAAGTCCCGTGAGGTAAATTCTGGAGGCATCGATTTTATATTTTTTCTGAATTTCCTTAATCAGATTATAAACCGTTACAGTATCCCACCATGAATCTGCAGGACATTGCGGTGCTAAAATGGCTACAGGCTCCTTCATCAGGCTTTTATAGGTAAACGGGCTGTGAACCTTAACCGCCTCAAGGTTATTTCCTCTTTCTCCCGAGCCGTGAAGAAACACGATCAACGGAACATTTCCTTTTGCCTTCTGAGGGTAATCCAGAATGTAGGATATTTTCTCTGTTCTTTTAATTTCTTTATTTAATTCTCCTTTTATTTCTTGTGCATTAACTTGTAGAGACAATGGCAGGAGTAAAAGGGAAAGGTATTTTAGTTTTAATTCCATATGAATATATAGGTTTTGGCTAAAGCCGTTTGGTGTCTCGTTTTTATTTAAACGGGCTAAAGCCCGTTTCTATTGAATATCAAAGCATTAATTAATAAATTAGAAAAAGCATCTCACCTAATTTTTCAAACTGCTTAAAGCTTGATGTGTCATTTTTTACATTTAAATGAAGCAAAGCCCGTTTCTATTGGATGAAAATCCGGTTGAAGATAATATAAATTCATATTATTTTATCCCGTATTTCTCTGACTGGAAACTCAATTTCTTAAGTCCCTGCTGAATTTCGGGGGCATTCATAAATAGTTTCCACAAGAAACCTGTTCTGTAGTTTTCGATCATCGGAGCGATGGTTCCCTGGTCGATGGCTAAATATCTTGGTGTAAACCAGTTGTTATAATTCACTGAAGTTGCGTCATAAGGTCCTGCTGATCCTATGAATTCAGGTTTTTGTGTGTACAGGAATCTCAGGAAATCCATAGATTCTTTTGGAGTGTACGGAAAGCTGCTCAATGCGGCGGTTGGTGTGATTACTCCATTGTCGTTAGTTGGCATATGGGCGGTATAACCTGTGCTTCCGTCTTCATTTCTTGTGTATCCGGCTGTCAGTCCCCAGTAGTTTGGGCCGTAGCCTTTCCACTGTTTTGGATTTTCAACGCAGTATTTATAGTCGATCAGGACTTGATTTTTGTTTAAGTCAAAATAGTTTTTCACCAGTTTATCAGAAAGTCCGGTAGGATCCAGACCGATATAGGAATATTGTGACCAGAAAAGCGGTCCGCCGTATTCTTCTGCATAATTGTGTTTTACGTACAGGGGAAGTTCGTATTTTGTTTTGTCTGAAAGATAGTTACCATTTCTCGCCCAGCCCTTGTAATAGGTTTCCGCATCTATGGGATGCGTTGGTGATGAAGCCGCTAAGATGTAAGTGATCAAACATTCATTGTAACCTTCCAAAGGAAAATTCATTTCCCATTGGTATTCCGGTGACCAGTGCCAGTAGAGTACTTTTTCCCCTCCTTTTGTATACCAGTTCCATTGAATTCCTTTCCAAAGCTCGTCGCATTTTGCAGCAAGGGCTTTTTCTTCAGCATTTCCATTTTTAAAATATTCGCGGACCATCAGGATTCCTGAAGTAAGGAATGCTGTCTCCACAAGATCTCCGCCATTATCTTTTTTCCCGAAAGGAACTGTTTTTCCTGTTTCACCATTGATCCAATGAGACCAGGCGCCTTTATGACGGTCTGCTTTTGCCAGAAAATCCATCATATGACTCAGTCTTTTTACAGCTTCTTTTCTTGGAACAAATCCTCTTTCCACTCCTACCAAAAGAGTTGCCAATCCGAATCCTGATCCGCCTGTTGTGATGACGTGTTTATCATTGTCAGGATAGATATCGTCTTCGTGGTAACGCTCTCTTCCCAGCATAGATTTCGGTTCGGCATAATCCCAGAAATACTTCAGGGCATCTTTCTGCACTCTGTCCATGAGCTGCTCATTGGTAATATTGCTTTTTACAGCTTTAGTTTGAGCAGTTTCAGTATTTTTGATCTGAGCATTTTTGCAGGAAAACAGTAAGGATACTGTAAGAATAGAAATAAGACCTAACTTCATAAGATATACATTTTCATATGGATAATAAAAAAACAGCCAAAGTAAACTTTGGCCATTTTATAATATATTAGATTAATAACCAGGATTTTGCGTGAAAGCTCCGTGGCTTTGGTCCATTGCATCTAAAGGAATAGGGAACACTTCATTCTTCCCTGCCTTAAATCCGTAAGGAGCAAGTACAGTAGCTGCCTGACCTGTTCTTACCAGGTCAACAAATCTGTCACCTTCAAGAGCTAATTCCACTCTTCTTTCGTGCCATATTGCTGTACGCAATGCAGTCTGAGTAGTAGCGGTTGTTGGTAAAAGATCAGCTCTGTCTCTCACTTTATCCAGATTTAATTTTGCGGTAGAGGTATTTCCTAATTCATTGGCTGCCTCTGCATTGATCAAAAGGATTTCAGCGAAACGCAGTATTCTGATGTTCTGGATAGATCCATATCCGCAAGCACTGTTATTCAATGCTTTCGGAACATATACTTTCTGGTTGTAAGTTGTTACAGAGTTGGCATCTCCCATAGCAATCAGGTCTCCTTCCGGTGTCGTTTCTCCGTTTCTAAGGATCGTTAGTTCTTTTCTGATATCGCCTGCTTCAAATGCATTTTCAAGTGCATTGGAAGGTGTGAAAAAGCCCCATCCAAACTGATCTCTTACTCCCTGAACTTCCGCATACTGACTTCCTTTATATGGCGGTTCGCATCCGCAGTTCACTTCAAAAACAGATTCTTTACCGAACTCTCCTGCCGGTCTGAATAAGTGGTTAAAGTCAGGATCTAAATCATACCCCATTCCAATCAACTGGTTAGAAGTATCATATGCCTTCTGCCAGTCTTTTTTATAAAGGTATACTTTAGAAAGTAAACCCAATGCAGCTCCCTTCGTCACTCTTCCAAGGTCTGAAGCAGGATAGGTCTGAGGTAAAACTTCTGCTGCTGCCGTAAGGTCAGCAATGATGAAATTGTACACTTCTTCCACTGAGTTTCTCGGTTTATCGTAAACAGCCTCCACTTTATCATAAATGGGAACACCACCATAAATTCTTACTAAATTGAAATAGAAGTAAGCTCTTAGCATTCTGGATTCAGCGATCAGTCTGTTCTTTAAAGTAGTATCCATGTCGATTGCAGGAACATTGGTAATCACCTGATTCGTCCTGTTCACAGCCTGCCACTGCCCGATCCAGTATCCTCTTACTCCTTCGTCACTCACTGTATAGGTGAAATTATCATATACATTAATGAAAGAGGAATCTCCCGGGTTAGAACCTTTTACCACATCGTCTGCCGGAACCCCGAAAACGAATTGGTAAGGAAAAGCCGAGTTCTCCCAGCTTCTCAGAAAACTATAGATAGCACTGGTAGCTTGTAAAGCATCTTCCTGGGTCTTGAAAAATGATGCAGCCTCTGTCTGACCTTCCTGCTTTATGTCTAAATAATCGTCTTTACAGCTTAGTACAAGCGAAAATAAAGCGACTGATAAAAATATCTTTTTCATAACTCTTTCTTAATTAAAATGTTAAGTTCATACCGATAGTGTAGATCGCTGAAATCGGATAAATGTTATTATCAACACCCATCTGCACTCTGTCTGTATTCAAAATTTCAGGTGAGAATCCATTGTATTTGAAGCTTGTCCAAGGATTCTGAGCACTTACATACAATCTTAATTTAGTAATAGACATCGCATTGGCAAATGATTTAGGTAAATTATAACCTACCTGGATATTTCTGATTCTGATGTAGCTTCCATCTTCTACGTAGAAACTGTTAGGTAAGATAATCGACTGGTCATTGGTAGCCATCGGATAAGCATTTGAGGTACCTGCACCATGCCATCTGTTATTATAGAAATCCAGATCCCAGCTTTCATTTCCGTAACGTTGCTCTCTGTTGAAATTGTAGATTTTGTTTCCAAATACACCCTGGAAGTCGATTGCAAAATCAAAATCATATACATTCAGATTAATACCAAATCCATAAGTTCCTTTTGGAATAGGGCTTCCCAGGAAAGTTTTGTCTCTCGCATCAATCACTCCGTTTCCGTCGATATCTGCAAATCTAAATCCACCCGGAGTTGCTCCATTCTGTGTAGGTGCGCCTGCCACTTCCGAAGCATTCTGGAAAACACCTTCCACCTGATATCCGTAGTAAGAACCTACAGACTGTCCTTCCTGTAACCTGATGATTGAATTACCATATAAGCTCGCTCCTGTCTGTAAATAAGACCCGTTAAATACGGAAGTAATTCTATTTTTCAGGGTGGTCATGTTACCATAAACACCAAGTTTTACATTCTCGCTAAGATTAGCATCATAGTTAACTGAAAATTCAAATCCTTTGTTGTTAAAAGAATAGGCATTGGTAATGTAATTGTTCCAGTTACCCGCACCGGAAACAGTTCCCTGTACAATACCATAAACCACATCTTTAGTATCTTTGTCAAAATACGTAGCGTCAACTTTCAGTTTATTATTGAACAAAGCCATTTCCAATCCGAAATCTCTACCGGTTGTCGTTTCCCAACCAATATTCGGATCTATAATTTTATCAATGGTTTGTGCCGGTGCGCCATTTTCTCCATAGTAAGCCCCTTCAATGATTTTTGTTGTATTAAGCGTGTACGCTCTCTGTACATCCGGGTTTCCTAATTTACCCCAGCTTGCTCTCAGCTTTAAAAGGCTGAAAACATTCTGCTCGCTCATGAAATTTTCTTTTGAAATCACCCATCCTGCGCTTATAGCTGGAAATACACGATATCTGTCATTCGAAGAATACTTAGAGGTTCCGTCTCTACGAATAGAGGCATTCACTAAATATTTCCCTCCATAATCATAATTCAGCCTTCCGAAAAATGATTCAATTCTGTCCTGATATGGAATAACATTTCTTTCTCCTTCTTCAAAACTGGTTATAAAAATATCAGTTCCGTTAGATATCCCCAATGAAGAATTACTTCCATCATACTTCACATTTAATGCTTCTGCATAAGTCTGAGCATAAGAATTTCTTGTTCTGGAGAAACCTGCTAACAATTCTATGTTATGTTTTCCTAAACTTTTCTTCCAGCTCAATGTATTGTCCCAAATGTAATTTCTGGTTCTGGAGTCTCTTGTTATTAGTTTAGTCGGCTTTTGGTCTGCTGAAGGAAAATAACCAAACGTCGGCGTATATTCATACTTGCTCGAATTAATATTATCAGAGCTATAGCTTACTCTTAAGGTAAAATCTTTCAGGAATTTATATTCCCCCCAGATGTTATTCAACAGCCTTTCATCTCTCATCTGAGATCTGAATAAATCCATTTTCGCTCTTGAATTGGGCACTTTAGCCAATGTGAAATACTGATAGTCTCCTGTAGCCGGATTCATCACATCATAAAGTGGCGGTGATGAATAAGCATCAAGCAAAGTATTCAACACGTTATCTGTACGCATTTTTGAAAACGTGAAATTGTTTCCAATGGTGATATTATCGGTCACTTTATAACTAAGATTCACTTTAGTCGTAAATCTGTTGAAACCACTTCCTGAATTGATTCCTCGTCCTGCAGCCAGGTTTCCTTCGTCCTGAAGATTTCCTACACTTAAGTAATAGTTCAGCTTTCCAAGATTTCCGGATGCAGAAATATCATTGGAATTAATGATGCTCGTTCTGAAAATTTCTTTGAACCAATCTTTATCTGCCGGATAAGCAGACCTGTTTAAGAAGGTAGGATTGTTTACTTTATCATTGATTAATTTCTCATTATACAGTTCTACATATTGATCTGCATTAACCATTTTAGGAATATTGGTCACTGTCTTTATCCCTAAGTACGAGTTAAAGTTAAAAACAGGTTTCTTTCCTTTTCCGGTTTTCGTTTTAATAATCACAGCTCCGTTAGAGGCTCTTGCACCATAGATCGCTAAACTTGAAGGATCTTTCAGAACACTCATGGATTCAATATCCTGAGGGCTTAAGAAAGAGATATCATCAGTGATCATTCCGTCTACGATAAAAACCGTTTTACCTGTCAGAGAGCTTACCCCTCTGATATCTACTCTTGGCGAACCTCCCGGCGCACCTGAATTTAAAACCTGCACCCCGGATAACCTTCCCTGAATAGAACTGATTGGGTTAGCGTTAGGTCTGTTGGCCAGGTCTTTGGCAGAAACTACCCCGATACTTCCGGTAACATTTTCTTTTTTCTGAGATCCATATCCTATCAGAACTACTTCCTCGATCTTCTGCTCTTTGGCAGTAGTATCTTTGGGAGCAGTCTGCGCATTGACGTTCATACCGAAGTATAAAACAGCAATGAGACATGAATACTTTAAATCACGTTGTTTCATATAGTTCAATTTTATTCGTACAATCAAATTTTAATTAATGTCCTTCTTGGTGGAGTTATTTAAATTCTCAAAAAAAGACATTAGTCAAAAATAGAAAAAAAAACGAACATTGTTAACATATCTTAAAAATTTAAAAAAAACAAACAAATATTAAACAGAAGGTCACATAATACGTATTTAGCGAGATTAAATTGCATTATAAGTTTGAATTTATGATAAAATAACCAATTAAAATTATTACATTTTTAGCAGAAAATTCACCAAATACGCAACAGGAATTTAATATTTTGTTAATACGGGAATAGTATTTACCTTTGGCGCAATATTTGAGAAAATAAGAAAAAGATCAATGAAAAAATACATCATAACGGCAGCTTTGTTAATCGGAACCGGAACACTGGTTTTAACAACGGTACAATCCTGCCAAACCATGGCTACCACAGACCTGGGTCTATCGATCATTAAAAAACTTTTACTGAACGGTATTGATAAAGGAATGGGGATTTACAGCAATAAAGAAGCCTTCCTTCAAAACAATATGGTGGACAAAGCACTTCCAAAAGAGCTTAGAGACATCAACTCCACCCTTGAAAAGATCGCTCCGTCCTTAGTGGCTAAAGAGAGAGATTTTATCGCTCAGGCAGCGGCTTACACGGTTAATCTTTCAAAACCGATTCTGCAGGATGCCGTTAATAGTCTGAACGCACAGGATGTCACAAGAATCATCCAGGGCACAACGGCAACACAGATCTTAAAGGAAAAAACTTCTCAGCAGCTTATAGCAGCCATCGCTCCTAAAGTGGATGAGAAACTGAACGAATATGGCATTGCAAAAACCATCAATACCGCTCTTTCCGGGAACAATCTTCTGGGAAGCCTTCTTGGAGGAAGCAGCAGCAATGTAAACACCGGAGGATTGAGCAAACTGGCCTCAGAACAATTGGTCAACGGACTGTTCAATATCATTGAAGATTACGAACATCAGAATTCAAAAGCCCTACTTGGGCCTCTTGGAAAATAGAAAAAATTTCGCTATATTTATATATAATTTAACAAGGCAGATGGACATATTACAAGGAAACCAACACGCAAACCAGGAGGATTTTTACAGTTCTCTAAAGGAAAAACTGGAAGGTCACCATGACTTTCCGGAAGATTATTTATTTAAATTTATCATTCCTACAGACCAGGCGAAACTTACAGAAATTTACAAAGTTTTCGATGGTATTAAATTTACATTAGGAAACCGCGAAAGCAAAAACGGAAAGTACACAGCCTGCAACATCAACGCGTTCGTTCTGGATGCAGATCAGGTAGTGAATATTTATAAAGACGTCGCTAAAATAGAAGGCGTTATTCTATTGTAGAAAATAAAAAAGTCAGCTTCCGCTGACTTTTTTTATGCTTATTATTTTTCAATAAAGAATTTCACATTTTCAATAGGTCTTCCCAGCATGGCCACAGATCCTTTGATCAGGATAGGTCTTTGGATCAGGGAAGGATTTTCAGACAGGATTTTAATCCATTCTTCTTCAGAATAATTTTTGTCGGCATACTGTTCCGTATACAGCTTATCTGTTTTGCGGATCATATGAAACACGCTCTGATTCAGCTTTTTCAATACTGTTTTGATCTCCAGGACACTCAATGGATCTTCTATGATGTTGATGATCTCAAAAGGCACCCCATTCTCGTCCAGATACTCCAGAACAGCATTGGATTTCGAGCAACTTCCGTTATGTAAAACCTTAACCATCATATTATAATCATTTAAAAAATTAAACTTTCTTCTCAAATTTAGGAAGAAATGACTGGAAAGCCGTCTTAAATTCTGATAAAAATTTGTTAAAACAGACCATTCAGCTCTGCTTCGATCTTTTCAAGGATAAATCCGAAATCTTCAGGCTTTTCCACGAAATCAAGATCATCTACCTCAATCACAAGAAGCTTCCCTTCTGTATAATCTGAGATCCATTTTTCGTATTTCTGGTTCAGTTTGGAAAGGTATTCGATACTGATAGATGCTTCGTATTCTCTTCCTCTTTTGTAAATCTTTTTCACAAGGTTCGGAACATCAGATTTTAAATAAATTAAAAGATCCGGTGCAGAAACAAATGATTTCATCAGGCCGAAAACAGAGATATAATTTTTGAAATCCCTGTCCGAAAGAAGTTTCATATCGTTCAGGTTTTCTGCGAAAATATGGGCATCTTCATAGATGGTACGGTCCTGAATAATATTTTTCCCACTTTCTCTGATTTCCTTTACCTGGCGGAATCTGCTTCCTAAAAAGTAAATCTGCAGGGCAAAGCTCCATTTGCTCATGTCCGCATAAAAATCTTCCAGATAAGGGTTATGGTCTACATCTTCAAACTGTGCATCCCATCCGTAATGCTTGGCAAGCATCGTGGTCAAAGTGGTTTTTCCTGCTCCAATATTTCCTGTAACTGCAATATGCATTCTTCTAAGTATTTTTTTAATTTATTTGACTAAACTCCCGTGGCCTGAACTTCGGAAGTATCTTCTATCAGCTTCTGCAAAGTACGGTCTGCAGCTTTTTCTTCAGATTCCTTCTTCTCGTCAGTTTTTGTTCCTTCTTCCCCAGTCGGTTTTTCAGATGATAGTTCTGTGACTGGTGTCGAAGTCGGCTTGGTTTCTGGTTCCGTCTGCAGCTTAGTTTCCTTTATTTTTTCTAAGTTGTAAAGATAGAGTTTGTTGGCTTTGATTTCAAAATAAGAAAGGATGTTTTTATCCACAATTTGTGCGTCCTTATCTTCAAAAATCTTCACCATTCCTTTTTCGGGATCGTATTTCAAAATAGAGTTGTCTGCAACGACCAAAATAACATCATTCTCCCTTCTGAAACGTTTTCCGTTTTCTAATGGTGCTTCGAAGAGTTTTTCAAACTTCAGCGAGAAGACCCTGATATGTTTCCTTGTTAAAATATAGACTTTCGTTTCAAAGACCAGCAGATCCATCATATCATCAAAACTGACGTCAAAAGGATAGGAATTGATGGTGGTATCGTTCCTGAAATTATACTGGATAAGACGCTTTGTGCTGTCATCCAGAAGCCAGAGCTGCTGAAGATCTTCTGCATAAGCCATTCTGATAAATCCGAATTTTTGCTTGAAATCAACCTTTTGAATCTCATTCATATTCTGATCCACAAACTTCATCTCCTGGGCATTTTCTGAAAATAAGGCCAGACTCAAAGGATTCTGTACCGACTGTACTTTGTAAGGAACCGTAAGCATCATTTTCCCGAGCTGTTTTCCCAGAGAATCATATTTCGTAAAGCTGAAATCTTTGTTTTTGTAGATGTACAGGTTTCCGTAATCGTCTGCCAGCATATCTTTGGCTTCCTTCAGTTTCAGGGTGTCTAAAGGAAGGGCCTTCTGCGCATTTACTGTACAGAAAAAGAAGATGAATATGATATAAAGTAGTCTCAAAATCTATTTTGGCAAAGATAACTTTCCTGTGCGGAACGTCAGCAATTTACATCCTTTTATTTGAATTTTAAACAATAAACTTTTTTGTTGGCAAAGCGCAAAGACCGCAAAGAAATTTGAAAAAATGGTGCTTTAAGGCGCAAGGATTTTAATTGTCGACCGTTCAATAACGCCAATCAATTATTTAACGGAAATTTCATAAATTTTTGCCCAGTTTTTTCCTGTTACCAGCATATTATTTCCTTTAAAAGCTATTCCGTTTAAAACATGTTCGCTGTTCCCCTGATCATTCGCAGCGGTCAGTTTTGTAAAATCAAATTTCCCAACGGCTTCTCCCGTCGCAGGATTGATCTTTAAAATAATCGGGTTATGCCACACATTGGAATATATAAAACCGTCATGGTATTCCAGCTCATTCAATTTGTCGTAGGTTTCAGTATGTCCGGCAACTGCAACGGTTCTGACTACTTTTGACGGATCGTTGACATCCAGAAAATAAAGATTTTTCGAGCCATCGGTAGCGACAAGATTTTTACCGTCATAAGTCAGCCCCCAGCCTTCACCAATGACGTTGGGCAAAGGAAACTGAGAGATTTTTTTTAATGAATTTTTATCGTAAATAAACCCTATTTTATTTTTATAGGTCAGCTGATAAATTTTATCCCCGACAATCGCACAACCTTCGGAAAAAACGTCTGCAGGCTGTTTTTCAGTTATCGAGGGAGTCGCAGAACCTAAAGTATATTTTATAAGCTGGGAAGAACCGTCCAGCCCGTCGCTTTCATAGACGGTATTGCCTTCCATAAGAAATCCTTCCACAAAATTATCCGGGTCGTGAGGATAGTCTGCAATGATGTTATAGGAAATATTCTGCTCCGGATTTTTCGCGAAAACATTGATGGTTGCATCCTGGTTTAAAGTTTCTCCACTTTTGGTCTTAATGATCAGCGTCACTTCATTATCTCCTAATGTGAAAAATTTAGGATCTAGCGTCAGATTGGAAGTTTCGTTGTCACCAAAACTGATAGTGATGGTTTCCGCATTGTCCGTTACTTCTTTCGGAAAATTAAGCTGATCTCCGAAATGATAGCCCTTCGTTTCTTTTGAATTGTTGTAGTCAGCCAGAGTGTTCAGCATTTTCTTATTGTTATTGCATGATGACAGCAGGAAAATGACTGCCAAACCGGCTATGATATTTCTTTTCAATGGATTCTTAATCATCTGTCAAAAATAGTAAATTTTTAGTCCATACATGAAAATAGCGCTCCTAAGGAACGCTATATTTATAGAAAAATCTTTATTCAGATTATTTGATCTGAACTTCATAAATCTTCGGCCAGTTTTTACCGGTTACGAGCATATTGTCGCCTTTGAAAGTAATTCCGTTCAGTACATCATCACTTCCTTTGGTATTCTGTTTCGCGATGTCTGTAAAGTCAAATGTACCTACTACTTCTCCCGTTGCAGGATTGATCTTTAACACCACAGGTTTCTGCCATACGTTCGCATAGATAAATCCGTTGTGGTATTCCAGTTCGTTCAGCTGGTCGTAGATCTGGGAACTTCCCGCTACAGCTACATATTTGATCAGTTTTGAAGGATTATTAGCATCCAGGAAATATAAAAGCTTGCTTCCGTCTGATGCAATCAGGTTTTTGCCGTCATAAGTCAATCCCCAGCCTTCACCTAAAACATTCGGGTAAGCGAATTCTGAAAGGAGTTTCAAAGAGCTTTTGTCATAGATATATCCTTTTTTGCTCTGCCATGTCAGCTGATACACTTTATCACCAACAATGGTACTTCCTTCAGAGAAATCTTCCTGAGCCTGTTTGGTAGAAGCCAGAGGAGTCGTAGTTCCCAATGTATATTTCAGGATCTGGGAAGAACCGTTCTGCCCGTCACTTTCATAGATGGTATTGCCTTCTATCTGGAAACCCTGTACGAAATTCTTTGGATCGTGAGGATATTCTGCAATAATCTGGTAGGCGATATTTTTTTCAGGATTTTTTGCAAAGACGTTAATGGTTGCATCCTGATTAAGGACTTTCCCGCCTTTTGTTTTGATGTTAAAAGTAACGGCATTATCACCTAATGTAAAAAACTTAGGATCAACTGTTAAGCTTGAAGTTTCTTTATCTCCAAAGCTGATGCTGATGCTTTCTGCATTCTCCGTTACCTCTTTCGGAAGTTCAAGTTTATCACCGAAGTGATACCCTTTTTCTACCATTGTATTATTATATTCATTCAGGGTGTTCAGGATCTTCTCATCTTTGTTACAAGACGCCAACATCAAAACCACCGCTAAACCTACTATTATATTCTTTTTCATTGAATTTCTAAATATTTCCCCAAAAATAGCAAAATTTATTCCGTATTGCCAATATTATCCACAGGCTGGCCAAATTGTAACAGATAGCCGTTGTTATCATAGATGGCAAACTCCCTCATTTCCCATTCAAAAGTCTCGATTTCGTAGCATACTTTCGCTTTTGATTTAAGATCTTCCCAAAGGTCATCAACATCATCTACGTTAAAATAAAATGAGCCTGTAAAGCCTATTCCATTGGGTTTTTCATAATCATTCTGAGAAAGCATGATCTGTACGTCGTCTTTTTTAAGGGAAGCCCACTGCCATTCATCGTTTCTTCCCATCAAAGTAAAACCTAGGATATGAGTATAAAATCCTATTGTTTCATCCATACTATCGGTCCAGAGTATAGGACGGAGTGCTGAATAGGTCATATGTTGCCGGATTTAAAAGTGTTTTTACTGATTTTCATATTAATGGAAAGCCACAACTCGTTATCGATACTGACTTCGCTCATCACGTCCGGATCAATTTCAAACCCTACTTTTTTATAGCACTCAATGGCTCCGGTGTTCCAGTCGTATACATTAAGTTCAGCCGTTTCCCTATCAAAGTGATCAAAACCATATTTCAGGAGTTCCTGTACAATTTTCTTTCCGTAGCCCTTTCCTCTGTTGTTCTCGTCCCATAACAGGATTCTTCCGAGAAGAAAAGTTTCATCTTTTAAAAAAATCTGGGCGTGTCCAATTGCTTTCTGTTCTGCTGTATCAACAACCCTGAACAAAAACCGGTTTTCATTCTCCAGGTCACTTTCCAATTGTTCTTTCGTCAACGGAAAATGATAGGCAGGGCCGGCAAACTGTAGAAGTTCTCTTTTGTCTTTTATGGTAGAGGTCAGTTCAGAAGCATCTTCTGCTTTAAAAATCTGCAGCTCGATCATATCTTTTATTTTTCTAAATATTCTCTTAAACTATGCCCGATAATAGACTTCCACCCTTCTGTAAAACTTGTTCTGGAAAAAGTTTCTCCCAGACCTTCAAAACCTTCAATATTCTCATGAGTCAGTGTTACAAGTGTTCCATCTTCTTCCGGCTGAAGCTCCCAGGTCACTATAGTTACAGCATCTGAAAGTTCAGGATAGGCCCAACTATGTTTTAGCTTTTTGTTGGGAATAATTTCTAAAATACGATCACGGTGAAGATACTTTCCTCCATCACAGGATTCATAGAAGTCAAACTTTTTTCCCAATTCCAAGTCGAAATCCCGGATGGTAAAGTACCAGGATTTCATTTCGTTTTTATCGGTCAATGCTTTCCATATTTTTTCTGCAGGTGCATTGAATTCGTACTGAACAGTGATCGGTGTATTCATAGTTTCAGATTTAATTAAGACTTAACTGTGCGAAAATCCAGTGATCTTTGCTTCATCAAAATCCAGCTGCATTTCTATAGATCTCATCACATGATCATCAAAAATTTTCTCCCTTTTCATCCGGTGCAGTTCATTTCGCTGAGCCTGGATAATCTGGCGGAGCACATCTTTATTTTCGTTGATCGCATTCACATAATCTCCTGTGGAAGCCATACACTGGGCCTTATCTGCCATAAGCATCATTTCGGTTTCCAGTTTGTGCTTCTGATGGCGTACTAGCGTATTCGTAACGGCAAGCTCTGAAAAATCATTTTCCATTTTGTGCAGTGCTGTTTCTTTAAGTTTACGCATCAGGATTACTTCCTGCTTTTCTTCAGGCAATTCGCTTCCCGCATCATCTATTTTCAGCCATTTTAAGATCGGAGTCAGAAGAAGTCCCTGCCCTACCAGCGTGATTAAAATGATAACGAAAGTTACGAATAAAATGATATTTCGGTGGGGAAAAGCGTCTCCATTCGGCAAAAATGCAGGAATGGAAAGTGCAGCAGCCAGTGAAACCACTCCTCTCATCGCAGCAAAACTGATGATAAAAGGTTCACGCCAGTCCGGTTTCGGAATTTTTAATCTTAATTCTTTAGAGCAGAGTCTTGGGAAATACATCACGGCATAACTGTACAATAATCTGGTGAGAATAATCGCACCCCCAATCACTACACTGTAAAAAATCCCTTCTGAAATGGTATAATCTTTCATGGCAGCAACCACTACCGGAAGCTCAAGACCAATAAGAATGAAGATGATTGTATTCATCAGGAATATGAGCACGCTCCAGACATTTCCCGACTGTATCCTTGAGGTATGACTCAAATAGCAATGCGAATTATAAGACATCAAAAGTCCTCCCGCAACGACCGCCAGTACTCCTGAAAAATGGAAATGCTCAGCGCCCACATACATGATGTAAGGAACGATCAACGTAATCACGGTATCAATATTTGAATTGGAAGGAATAATCCTTAACAAAGCTCCAAATAAAAGTCCTGTAGCAACACCGATGACTACTCCACCCACAGCCATCATAAAGAAATCCTGAATAGCATCTCTCCAGATAAACTGCCCTGAAATAACAGCCGCTAAAGCAAATTTAAATACAATTAAACTGGAAGCATCATTAATCAAACTTTCACCTTCAAGGATGCTGGTGATCTTTTTAGGGATCTTCATATGCTTCAACACTGAAGTAGCTGCTACTGCATCCGGTGGTGAATTCACGCCTCCCAGCAGGAATCCCATTGCAACGGTAAGTCCCGGAATAATGGAAGATGAAAGATAGGCTACGACAATCGAAGTCAGAAAGACCAGCCCGAAAGCCATGGAAAAGATCTGCTTTCTCCATTTATGAAAATCCTGCCACGAAGTAAACCATGCGGCTTCAAATAAAATCGGAGGAAGAAAGATTAGAAATACGAGATCAGGCTCTATTTCAATATGCGGCATTCCCGGAATAAGGCTGATCGCGAGACCGGCAATCACCAGGAAGATGGGATAAGCTACTTTCAGCTTTTGCCCTATCATCACCAATATCATCACAGACAACAGGACTGCAATGGATATTATAACATAACTGTGAATCATTTTGAGTTGTTTTTTTAAAGTTGTTTTTTGAGTTTGAAATTGGCTAAACGCAGAGTGCTAAAGTGCTACTACGTTCCAGTTGTTTTCTTTTGTTGGTTTAACGCAAAGGCGCAAGGTTGTTTTTAAGGCGCAAGAAAATCGAAGATTTTCAGCTATGCTTTTTACTTTTTTTACTCCTTTTGTCTTTCAACCTTTTTTAAACCTTATAGGTTTTTGGAAACCTATAAGGTTTAGATTTCCGCACAAAAACGTGGCCTTTACTTTTACCTTTACCTTAAAGCACAATATTATTCTTTGGAGTAATGGCTGGCGGAAGATCGGATTCATCCAGCATATCTCTCATATCAATCTCTATGGTACGGCTGATCTGGGTGATCGGTACGTCATTCGGGCTTCCTTCAAAAGGGTTTACGGATGCTTCTCCTACACTGTCAAGGGTATGGAAACACCAGGTAACCATTAGTGAAAACGGAATATTGAACCATAATGTCCAGCCTTCCAGCACTGTACCTTCTCCAAGTTTATCCAGCTCTTTCAATAATCCAAAAGGGACAAAAAGAATGAACAGCAATAATAAATACGTGGTGATGGATGAGAAATTTCTCGGGTATGGAAAATTCTTAATCCTTTCCGCTTTCCCCTGATCATCTGTAAATTTGACCAGCTGCTGATTGATCTGTGTCCACTGAAAATCGTTGATATCTCCTCTGGTATAAGCTTCGGACAATTCTTTGCTCTGGCTTGCCATCAGCTGAGTTGCCCTGTTTTTTTTGCTTAATATGTATTGAAGTTCTGTTTCGGAAAGATATTTTTGCAGTTCATCATCCAGCTTGGTCAGTCTTTCTGGAATATCGTATTTCTTAGAATATTCGTCATATTGTGCCGTTCCCATATTCTCCCAGGTTCTCGGCTCGCGAAGCTGAAAACGAAGGGCAGTAAGCCATGCATAATGACGGTGAAACATTTCTTTTACCTTTTTCGGATCCTTATTGGAAAGGGCATCTCTTAAAACATATCCGAAACTACGGCTGTCATTGATAATGGCTCCGTAAATCTGTCTGGCTTCCCAAAGTCTGCTGTAACTCGCATTGTTTTTAAAACCTACGATAAAAGCGACGGCTGTTCCTAAAATTGCGATCGGCTGCCACGGGACGGAAACAAATTTCCATCCTAAAAAATATAAAACCGTAGGTATGGCCGATAATACCGTGAGTACATAAATACTGCGTCTCGTCCAAACGGCGAATTCTACCGCTCCAAATCTTTTCCCTGAATGCATATGTGTTTATTTATTTTGTGATCTGTTGATTATCTTGTCTAAACTAACAGTTTTTTTCATCATCATCGCATCCGGCAAGTGCTGTCAGTATTAATTTTTATTAAAGGGAATATTATTATAAAACCCGATCTGAATCTGCCCGCGGTTCTTGTTTTCCTGAATCTGATTCATGTAACCCGCTTCTATCCTCATGTTTTTATTGATAACATATCCTAAAGCTCCGTAGACTCTGTTCCTGTCAAAAACGGGACTGTCAAAACTTAAGAACATTTCGTTATACACGGAAGCATAGAGCGATTTCGGGAGCATTTCTTTTTGGGTGATCGGAATATTCAGCCCGATCATATACCGGAACCTCATTCTGAAATCATCCTGCAGAAAACGCTCTTCCAGACGGTATCTGTGCTGCAGATTAAAACGTCCGAATTTCTGTTTGGTGATAAACTGCTGGAAGATCCTGTGCTCTATATTCTCCTTTTTTTCGCCGTTTACATAAGGCTGGCTTAAAATAAAACCGTACCCCAGCAAAACATTATTGTTATTTTCAGTCAGGTCATACCCGATTCCCGTACGGATCAATAATTGTTCAAGGTCTCCTACTGCATCAAAGTTACGGTACTGGATTTCGTTGTGGAGATTCAGCTTCTTGCTGATCTTATTATTTCCGAAATACATATACCACGCTCCCAAATCATTTTTCTGTGCATAGGCTGCTATTGACCCCAGACTCAATACTGTAAACGCCAGCTTCGTAAAGACCTTTCTCATAATTACCAATTACTATTATCTATCGTGCAGAACAAAATTAATAATTTAAATCAATAATTGCAAACTTTAAGTGAGCTGCCGGCTATTGGCTATAAGCTTTAGGCAGTAAGCAATGGGCTGAAAGTGTAAAACTTGTGTATTAGCCGGGGATTTGTTCTACCAGGATCTCATTACCTCCTGTATCAAAATAGGTACACGTCATTTCATTAAGATCCATTTTCCAGCCTTCTACACCGTTTTCTGCGCAGTCGTTGCAGAATGTGAGATAATCTGTTCCGCCTTGTTGATGAATCTTTAATCTTGTTTTAAACTGATCAAGGTTTACATTTTTTGAAACGGTAAGGTGATCGTACTTTCTTCCTGTTTGCACCGTTTCATTTTCCGTATCAAAATACTGGGTATTCCCGTCAGCCACAGAAACCGTATAATCTGAAACGCCAAGATTCTTTATAGTCTGGATGTATGCAGGAAAATCTGCTCCGCTTTTTACTTTCTGATGTTCTGCTTTGATTTGTTCAATAGTAAATTTCATATCTGTTTTTTTTTATGCCGGAGGTTGTAAACTTTAAGCAGTAAGATTTATTTTCACGCTAATCCCTAATCCCTCTCACCTGCAACCTGTCATCTGCAACCTGCCACCTCTCCCCAAATTTAAAAAAAATGTATCATAAAATAAAAACCGGCAGATATTTCCGCCGGTTAGTTTTAACTATATTTCGTATACAATATATATATCTTAAGGATGCTGCTGCATTTTGGCAGGATCATCGTAATTAACCATCCAGTTGATTTCGAATTTATCCGTAAACATTCCGAAATAAGCGCCCCAGAACGTGTCAGCCATTGGCATGGTTACCTGTCCGCCGGCAGAAAGACCCTGGAATAATTTGTCAGCTTCTTCTTTAGATTCTGCGTTGACAGAAATAGCGAAATTATTTCCCGCTTTGAAGTTGGAAGCCCATTCCCCACCGGTATCGCTTCCCATTAAGATCGTCTCTTTTGAGATAGGAAGAGAAACGTGCATGATTTTGTCTTTGTCTCCTTCAGGAGTTTCTTTGCCTTCCATTGGAGGCATTTCCCCGAAAGTTCCGATGTAAGGATATTCTCCTCCGAAAACTGATTTGTAGAAATCAAATGCTTCTCTGCAGTTTCCATTAAATGTTAAATAAACGTTTACTGATGCCATTATTGTTTTTTTATGAGTTAAGTTTTAATAAGTTCTTTTAAGGTTTCTCAGACAAGTCCTTTAATCTTGAAAGTCCTTTCTGGTAATCTTTTCCAATAGCATCTTCCAAATTCATAAACAATTTCATTACCGTGAACGGATAAGGTATTTTTGATGTAAATCCCCATGTTGCCTTGCTTCCGTTTCCTTCCGGAACAATTTTCACAAAGGCATTGGCTTCACTTTTATAAGGAGTTAAAAACAGGAGTTCCGTATCAATTCTTTTGCCTGCTTCATCAATTTTTTTCACTTCCTGACAGCCTTTTCCGGCCGCATCTTTCTGACTGTCCCAGCATACTTTTTCGCCAGGCTGTCCGGTGATTCCGGTCCAGTCTTTTTTCATGGCAGGATCCAGGTCGTTCCATGGGCTCCACTGATCCATTGCTTTTAATGTATTGGTCTGCTGCCACACTTTTTCAACCGGAGCATTGATGGTGATTGATTTCTCATACATACAGTCTCCCGAGATAAAAGCGGCCACAACCATCCATAGAATCAGGATAGAAGCCAGAACGAGAATAATTTTCTTTAATATTTTCATGAATCGGGATTATCTGTGTTGGTCTATTAAAATCATGTTTCCGTCCGGATCCTTCAGGAAAATATGTTCCGGTCCTGAAGTGCTTTCGTCTGCTGCTTTTTCAAGCTCCACTCCGTTTTCCTTTAAATGTTTCTGAATGTCGCGTACGTCATCAAAAGATTCCAGATTCTGGGCATTTTCGTCCCATCCCGGATTGAATGTCAGCATATTTCCGTCGAACATCGCCTGAAATAAGCCTACCAGTGTACTTCCGTTTTTCATAATCAGATAATTCTGCTCCATTTTACCGGCCATCACTGAGAAACCCAGTTTTTCGTAAAAATCTTTAGACTTCTGAAGATCCTTGACACTTAGACTGATTGAAAATGCTCCTAATTTCATATGTATTTTTGATTTTTTAATGGTCATATGGAATCGCGTATGATCATGACTATTTAATTTACCCAATGATAGCGATTTCATATGTAGTTTTTATTTTTTTAAAGCCAGTTTACTTCCCACAAACACCAATCCCCATACAACGATTCCCAATACCCAGAACCAGATCGGTGTAGGCAGAGAAAACATCATATAAATGGTTATGAACAGAAAAATAACTCCACAGACTGCTGCAGAAGTGTGCTTTCCATTACTTGCCACTTTGGAAGCTGTAAATCCTGAAACGAAGGCAGCCAGTGCATAACCAATGATCACGAAAAACAACGCCATAAAAGGAGCTGTTGCGACATATTCTTTCATCGCAGTCATATCACCACTTCCAGCTGCTGCCGGAGGCGGATACACCTGATGACCTATTTTCTCAACGATGGTAATGCAGATAATTCCTGCAATAAGTCCCGCCGGGACAGCCAATATTCTTCTTAACATGGTTATTGATTTTTTAAACGGGTTTTAAAGTCCAGTGCTCCGTCATAACTTTTCCAATCTCCAATAAATTCTATATACTGTCCTTCTATTTTTTCAGTTTTTTTATTCCACTTGAAGGTATAAATAAATTTACCTTTAAAAATACCGGAATGTTTTCCTTTTGCTTCTTCCGCCAGTTCATAATCTCCGAAAACCACTCCTTTTCGTTTTGCATCTCTATATTTCGAAATGGTAATTTTCCCTTCATATTTCGCGTAGTTGTCATCCACAAGAGAATACCCGGAAATAAAGTATTCCTGGTCATTTTTCTTATTCTGTTCGGAAATATTGACTTTCAGTTTCAGCTGTTGTCCGCTGTTGCCAATGGTTCCGATATAAGGTTTACTGTTGTTCAGCCAGACATTTGAAATATCAGGCATTTGCCCCCATACAAAATTGCAGGCAAGAATGAGGATCCATAAAAGTTTTTTCATATCGTGGTTTTATACTCCAAACTGAGACAGGTGGTGGTTCAGATGTTTTGCAAACATATTATTCCACTCTGTAGAATTTAGTTTTCCAAAAGAAAATGACTCTTTACCATCAAAAGCTTCAGGACCAAGCTGCTGTGTTTTCTGGATAAAACCGATCAGTCTTTTCTTCTCTTCATCAAAGTTTTTTCTTCCGGTAATCAAAAACTGGGGTGCTGTAGGGGAATCTCTCGAATACGCTTTTTCTCCAACCACTTTAGGTTTTACAAACGTCTTCAAAATAAACTTGGCAATAGATCCCGGTTTTTTATGTTTCTCCGGCTCATACACCATTTCATAAGATACGCTGCAGTGCGCAAGCATCTGGTCAACCGTCATTTTCCCCCATAAACCGTGAGTATCCTCTACCAGATTATTTATCCTATCAATATAGTTTTGAGCGTCTTTTGCGTCAAATACATTTTCCATATACTTTCTAATTATCTGAAAGCAAATATATCAGTTTTTTCTTTTGATTTTTATAGGGGAATGAAAAAAACGGTGACGTGTTTGGGGTGGCGGGTTCTGGCTTCCGGGGTACCAGTTCCAGGATGCGAGATATGGGATATGGATTATCAGTTGTCAGTTGCTAGTTGTCAGTTACTAGATACATGTTTTCGGAATGCAAAGTGAATAATTAGTGAATTTGTAGTTGACCACTAGTCTCGACGCACTCTAAAACCCTAGTACCCTAAAACTCTCCTACTCTACAACCTCTTCTACCTCTTCAGCACCTGTATTTCTAAAAATAAACCACAATTTGATCTTTAAAGCAATCCAGCCCAGGATAGCATAGATAACCAATAGGATGCTTAAATGTTTTAAGAAGGGAAATGTAAGTTCGACGGAACCTTTCTGGATCAGTAAAATTTTAAAAGCCTGAAGGAAAGGTGTAAGGGGAATGATATTGGCAATAAACTGAACGAAGGCAGGCATTGCACTCAACGGCCATGTGAACCCACTGATAATAAATGCAGGAGATGCAATGACCATCAGAATCTGAGTGGCTTTCAAAGCATCCGGAATCAATATGCTGATGAGTACTCCCAAAAACGAAGCGGAACCTACAAAAACTGCCGTCAGAAGAATAAAATTAAGTATTCCTTCCGGCATCGGTACCCGGAAAATCATATGCATAAAGTAGTACACTCCGACTATGAGAATGGAGAACACCCAGATCGGGATCACTTTGATCAGCATGGTCGGGAACGCCCATCTTTTCATTTTCAGGTATTCTTTAACAAAAGATCCTCTTTCAAGTTCGGCAGCAAAACTTACCGCCATCGCCAGAAGAATAACCTGCTGAAGAACGACAGCCAGCATCGCCGGCCACATAAAAATCAGATAGTTTCCTGTGGTATTGAAAAGTGTGATATAATTGGCTTTGAAAGGCTCATATTGGGTAGCTGCTTTCGTAGCGGGCATTCCTGCTTTTTGTAAAGCTTTGATGGAGGCTCCGGCAGAGAAAGTTCCTATTGTCAGCTGGAGTGCTTTGGAAGCAAAATTCGCGGTAAGAACGTTTCCAGTATTGACGTAGACATTCAGTTCCGGATATTTTTTCTGGAGCATATCAGCTTCAAATCTTGATGGAATAATTACAACAGCGGCCGCTTCATGCCTGATCACTTCATCCTTTATACTGAGCGGTTCCTGGGCATATTTAATGATGCTGATGCTTTTATTGTCATCCAGCATATCGGTCAGCTGACTTGACAACGGCGTATTATCCCGGTCGACAACAAGTACCGGTGTATGTTCCACTTTTCCGCTTTTATACACGAAACCTAAGAGTGTGGCATAGAATACCGGGGCCAGAAAAAATACGGTCCTTAGGGTAGAATTGCCTATAAAAAGCTTGAACTCTCGTTTTAAAAGACGGAAAAATTCTTTCATAATTATTTCAGGATAACGTTAGCGTTTACCAATATACCTTTAGCCTTATTCATGTCGGTGGGTTTCACTTTGATCTCATAAACTGCGTCCTGCAGCTGATAGTCCGGATAAGCAGTAGTAATATCCGCATATCTTGTCAGCTGTTTGATGTAAACAATTGTCCCTTTCAAAGTTTCTTTATTATAAACCACCTGCATATTAACTTCCTGTCCTTTTTTGTATTTTGAAATCGCACTTTCAGGAACTGTGAATCTGAAATAGGTACTTTCAGGAATATATCCGTTGAATAAAGCAAAACCAGCCGTAGCCAATTCTCCGGCATTCAAGCTGATGGTTTCTATTTCCATATCATTGGTTGCGATAATGTATCTCTCGGAATAGGCTACATTGGCCTCCTGAAGCGCACCTTTAGCCTGGGAAGCCTGTCCGGCTGCCATTTCCACTTTTTCCACGCGGGTTCCTCTCTGTACATCGTCCAGTTCAGCTACTACGGCATCATACTGGGCTTTTGCGCCCTGAAGCTTAGCATACACCTCATCATGAGCCTGAGGAGACATTAAGCTGTCGCGGAACATATTATTGGCTCTTTTATATGATTTCTGGGCAAATTCATATTGTTCTTTCAAGCCTTTATATTTAGCCTGAAGCTGTCTCAACTGATCTCCTGTTGCTCCGTTTTTTGCCATCTGCTCCTGAGCTGTCGCCGCGCTAACTGCACCCTGAGCCTGAGCAATTTTTGCAGAAACTTCCGGAACATCCAGTAAGGCCAGCGTATCGCCTTTTTTCACGGTCTGGCCTTCCGTTACGTATATTTTCAGAATTCTTCCGGTGACTTTAGGGGCAAAAGAGACGACATCTTTTTTGGTCTTCCCCGCGGAATCGTTCAGGTTTTCTTTTTTTTCACTGCAGCTCCCCAATAGAAAAAGAGCAGCAAAGAGGGTGAGTATATTTTTATGCATCATTTTAATAGTAAGGGATTAATAAAGTTTTGTGATATCAAGCTCCTGAGTCGATCTCATCAGCTCTATTCCGGCTCTTCTCTGGTTGAAAAGGGCATTCTGATATTCAAGCTCCACGACTTCAAGATCATTTTCCGCATCGATGAGCTGTGAAGATTTACTCATCCCGTATCTGAATTCTTTTTCAGCCTGAACCAAAGCGTTTTTAGCGAGTTCTTTTTCTTTGGCTTTTAAAGTGATCTGAGCGGTTGCAATGTCGTAATTGGTTTGATTATTTGCCTGATTCAGCGTTAATTTTTTTAAGGCATCTTCTTTTTTATTCTGAAGGACTTCTTTTCCAACTTTCGCTGTTTCTTCTGCATGTTTTCCTTCTTTTCCGTCAAAGATTTCCCATTTAAAACCGACACCAGCCGTTAATAGAGGAAGAATATTCACATTCGTAGGTCTCCAGTCCAGTTTTGCGCCTTCATAGCCCAGGGCCGGAACTGCAGGAATTACATTTTCCGAGGTTTTGATTCGGCTTCCGTAAAGTCCGATATAATAGGCGGATGCCATCAACTGTACTTTAGGAATCATCCAGGTTCTCTCGGCTTTTATTTTATAGTCTGCCGCTGTTATACCATGTTCCAAAGCACGGACCTCAGCTCTTTCCTCAATTCCTTTTTGTGCGGAAAGCAATTCCAACGGAGCAAGCACGGGGTCGATCATTCTGAGGCGTTCTTTACTGATTCCGCTCAGGATATAAAGCTGGGTAAGCAGAAGTTCTTTTTTACCCTCATACTCTACCATTTTGGCATCCAGCGTCGCCTGCGCGAGTTCTATTTTTTTATGATCGTATGGCGTGATCAGGCCATAACCTAAAGCTTTATCTGCTGTTTTTCTGTTAATGTCGAGTCTTTTTTTACTTTCATCCAGCACTTTTTTAGACTGATGGATCAGAGCAAGCTGATCGTATGCTTTAGAAATACCAGCGACTACATCATCTTTTGTTTTTTCAAGGAGAATATCTTCTGAGATTTTCTTTTCTTCGATGGCTTTTTTCAGGTACTTTACCTTTCCGCCTGAATAGAGAAGCATTTTGGCGTCTGCTTTTGCAATCCCTGAGAATCCGGAAACATTGAGGTTATTATTAAAACTTCCTTCCGGAATATTGATAAAAGGCGCCAGATTAATTTCCGGCGATGTAAGTCTTGCGGTTGCATTTAGATATCCGACCTGTCCGCTCACTTCAAGTGTAGGAAGAAAGATGTCTTTCAGTTTGTGTCCGTCAAGGTCTGTGAGTTTGTTCTGGGTAATCTGCATTTTGAGATCAGAATCACGGACCATAGCACTGTCTAAAAGTTCTTTAAAATCCGGCGCAGACTGTGCCCGGCAGAAAGCAGGGAAAGCCAAAAAACTAAACGTAAAAATCAATAAATTGTTTTTCATGGTTTATGTTTATAACAAATATAATGCAAAAAAATGTTAAATCCCCGAAGATAATTCGTCAATATGGTGAATTTAAAGTAAGTTTAAAATATGTTTAGTTTTAATCTTCTATTTGTGATGATTATAGAGGATCCGTTTAACTTTAATTTGAGGATTGTTTTAATTGGAAAAAAGTTGAATTTTCTTTTATTCATGGGGATATTTCTAGTCCAAATTTCATGTAATTCTTTTTTCTGAAACATTTAGATGAGTGAAGGAGGTAAGAATCGTTAAGGGAAAATCTAAAGATTTTTTTAAGCGTTGTTCTTAAAGCAGAGCTATTCTTAATACTCTTAAAAACTTAATGTCGCCTTAATGGTTCAATTTTTAGTTCCCGCAGATTTCTCAGATCACACAGATCAAAAAGTGTGTGAAATTTATCATTCAAAACATTGAAATTTTATAATTATGCTATGTGCTGCACTTCAAGATTTATCTGATAAATCCATGTATTCTTCGGGAAAATATTAACCACGGATTTCACGGATAGACACAGATGATTGCGTATATATTTTTTCGCAGATTTCTCAGATTGGGCAAATTTTTCATTGTAACAAATAAAAATTTTAATTTTTGTAAAACTTAAATGCTCTTCTTTACTGTATTAATTAAACTTCAAATAAACTAAAATGCTAAGAAAAACTTTTGTGACTTTTGTGGTTAATCATTTTTTCAAGGCATCATAAAGATTAAATCTGCTTCATCAAAACCATCTGCGAGAGAAAATATAACGTTTACTCAAAAGTCCGATTTAGGGCAAACAAAAACTCCCCACAAAATGTGAGGAGTTTATATGTAAAGATATGGGTTTATCTCTGTACTGCGGATTTCATTTTCGCATCAGGACGTAAAACCCTGTAACGAACTTCAAGGTCTTTCGGTACATAAAATACCAAAGGAAGCTTGCTGTTGTATCTTACAATCTCCGGTTGAAGGGTCACAAATTTCTTTGTCTTTTTCTGATCCGGGCAAGCCATTAAGGTTCCTCCCGTTTCACCATTGGATTCTACTTCATAATAGTTGTAGCCCCATCCCTGAAGATCCTGAGTCTTCACATTACCCATTAAAAAATGTTTGTTGCAATCCAGCAATTTTTCAGCACCTACAAAAAATTCTACTTTTAAATCGCTTTCATTTTTTGCAACAGGCAACTGAATATATACCTGCTTGAATCCGTCTTTCGCTTTAGGGAACATTTCAATTTCCAGCTTCTCAAACTTTTCTGCTTTCTTTTGTGCGAAAGCATTTACACCTGCCAACATGATCAGTCCCGTCATTAAAGTTTTTGAAAATCTCATCTTATTTTTGTTTTAAAATTTTTACTTCTTCCCTATAGCCAAAAATCATTCCAAAATCTGAACGTTGGTTCCTTTTGTATGGGCATTCATCTGCGGTGCATAGTAATTCTGCATCGTGGTGATCCCATTGGAGAACTTACCTGCGGCATTGGAAATAAGGTCATATTCGAAGACATATTTTCCTTTCGGCATATACTGAATGTAGAAATTCGTGGAAGCATCTTTCGTAGACTGGTAATAGCCTAAGCTGTTTTTCCACTGGTAACCGGACAGTACATCTGTAGGTTCAAATCCTGCGGCACGCATATCTTTAATGTGAATGAATTCCATCGCTCTGTCTGTATTCAGGATCATTCTTACGGTTACTTTATCCCCTACTTTTAAAGGCGTATCCGCTGAAATTTTCTGAAGTTCTTCACCGTTTACCGTTTTCACTTTTTTGTAAAGCTCTTTGGTGATCGAGATATAGTTTTCAGAAGATTTTATTTTATCCAGATCTTCATAATACTGCCAGAACAGGCCTCCCTGTACAATTCCAGGGCCTGGTTTGGTAACGGTAACAGTTCCTAAGTTTTTATCTACTACATCCGTTTTCACGGTTGATTTCACATAACCTGTCGCCTGTGTTTGCGGAGTCAATTCTCTTCCGCCCCAAACGATGGTAGCTTTATCACTTTCAGCGCTGGTCCATGATTTACCTGAGTTTAAGATCGTAAAGATCACTTCTGAGGTTCCTCTTGAAGTTCCCCATGAATTCACTTCTTTCTGTGTGATCAGCCAGATCTTCATGTCTTCAATGAATTTCTGATCATTCGATTTTAGCTTATTGAATGCTTCCAAAGCACCGGCATGATTCACTACTTTAGATCCGAACCAACCCCAGTCGTTAAGGTTCTGTTTCCAGTAAACGCCCTGAGTTTTTGTATCGGTAGAAGTTTCCTTCAGGTAGTTCATTAATTTATCTGAGACGTCTTTTAAGCCGTAATCATTCATCAGTAAGGCAGCACGGTGAAGTCCGAAGAACGTGAAATCTGTGATCTTCGCTGTTTTTGCTTTCTGTTTTACCAATGTTTTCAATGAAGCACCTTTTCCTTTTAGCGGATACTGTTTTTCCCAATAGTTTCGGGTATCAAGATAATCCATGGTCCAGTTGTTCCAGACATTATCTTTTTTCGCATCCCAGTATTTATCGATCTCGTTGTCTACGTACTGAACCAGTTTCGCTTCCAGTTCTTTCTGACCAGCTCCCTGATAGTCTTTCGCATTATCTTTTAACCAGGTATTGATCTTACCTAAGTTTTTAAGGATGTACAACGACGTTCCGTAAGAACTCGGATATCCCGGATACCAAGAGAAGCCTCCGTCCGGATTCTGCAGTTTCTTAAGATCACTCCAATCCTGATTGATTGAATTCCTCATGGTGTTGGCATCAAATAATAGAGCCAGTTTCTGCATCTGCTCGCCTTCATTTTTACTTTCCAATACCCAAGGTGTTTCTTCCAATAGAAGCTGTTTCAGTTCCTGATTTTTTTCAAGATTTGAATTCAGCAATCCTTTGCTCTGGTATTCTTCAAAAACGGTCTTCATTTTCGGATTGGCCTTGAATACTTCTGAAGCCAATACGTCAGCGAACCATTTGTTGAAGATCACGTCGGCAGAATTGTTCTGATCATTTTTCAGACTCGGAAGCGCAAACATGATTTCCCAGATCGGATTCGTCGTCAGTTCCAACGTATTCGAAACATTGGTGATTGTCGTAGAGTTTGTATTTTTAAGATTATCTAAAACAAACGTTTTCGTTTCGCCTTCTTTCACAAATACCGGTACGGCATCTGTCACAAGCATTCTGTTTGGAAGTACAGCGATCGCCTGCTGTTCTCCGTCTGAGTAAGCGCCTGCTTTGGCTACTACTTTCAATATAATGGAAGACACATTATTCGGAACTTTCAGTTTCCAAGTCAATGCGCTGTTCCCTTTTTCGTTTAAGCTAAAATTCTGCGTTCCTGCATTGATCCCGAACTGAGAAGAAATATTTTCATTCGTAAAGGCATCCAGGATCTGAAGTTCTGCTGAACCGCTTAGTTTTTTATCAGTAAGATTGGACAGTTTCGACTGAAGATTCAGTTCGTCTCCTTCTCTTAAGAATCTCGGATAATTTGGAGTCACTGAGAATTCTTTCTGCGTCACTACCTGTTTTTCCAATACTGCCGCTCTGGCATCTTTCGTGTGCGCCAGGAACATCAGCTTCCATTTTGTCAATGCTTCCGGAGAAGTGAATTCAAAGCTTACATTTCCTTCTGCATCTGTTTTCAGATCAGGATAGAAGAATGCGGTTTCGTTCAGGTTTTGACGTACAGGAACTTTTTCCAGGTCTTCTTTTGCGTCATCTTTATCAATAACTCCATCAGCATCAGCTTCCTTAGCTCCAGCAGCAGCACTTCCATTTTTTGCTTTTTTTACACTATATCCTGTTACTACTACTTCATCAACACTTGCCATTTTTGCTTCGGCAATCGGTGCTGCTGGCATTGCCACACCTTCAACCTGTAATCCGGCTACTCTTCCTCTTAATCCATAACTATTATAATCACCATCAAACCAGTTAAAATTTGGTATATCTACATATTTTCCATTGTAATATTTCAATCTTTTCTGATAGTATTGCTGAAGCAGATACTGTCTGATGTCGTAAGAGGTTACAATAGAATAGGGTGTATAAAGATTCTGCCAGCTGAATGTATTTACTGCAAACTGATCCAATGACATATCGTACATATTGGCCAGTACTTCAGCATTTACTTTTTCTTTATCACTTCCTGAAACTTTTACAGTCCATTTTTCTTTTGAATTCGGTTCCAGCTTATCTCTGAAAGTAACGGTTTCAATTTTTACAGGCTGTTCTGTGTTTTTTATTTTTAAAGTTACAGACTGGGTCTGCACATCGTTGAATGCGGCAATCTGGAACTGGACATTCAATGCTGCAACACTTTTGTCTTTGGGAATATCTGTGGTGTATTCCAGAACGCCTTTCTTCATCTGATGTACTTCCGAAACTGTTTTCCCAGAACCGTCCTGAATAAATACATTCACAAGGGCATCCGGAACTGCAGAATAGACATATACCTTAGCCTTCTCCCCTCTTGAAAATTCATTCTTAGGTTCGATAACGGTCAGGAATGTTTTCTGCGAAGGTTTTAAAGATCCTTTATCCCAGATACTGAAATTCTGAGAAGATTTTATGGTGTCTTTTCCTTCCATATTATACAGCTCAAGTTGATAATCGCCGGCTTCCAGTTTTCCTAAATCCAGTTCTGCAGACGGTTGCTGAAGTTTTTCTGAAATCAGTTTTTCTGCTTTCCAGTTTTTAGTTTCATCCTCTTTATCGAAAAGATCATGCGGGAATTTGCTTATGAATTCTTCTCTGGAATATTTAGGCTGATTCTGAACTTCCTGTGCGAAATTATCTCTGAAAATCCTGTTCGGAGTATTCAGTTTTGATAATTTTACGTTGTATGATTTTTTAAGGTCCTGTTCGTTGTAATTAAGCGTTTCTACTTTCAGTTTTACATTTTCATCACTGAATGTATTTTTGATTCCGTCCGCTTTAATATAGTGAGAAACCGAAGCTACCTTCAATTGCGTATTCGCAGACTGTGTTTCTCCGTTGATATCCATTACTGAAGCATTGATCTCATAGTTATCAATCTGGATTCCTTCCAGCTTTTCATCTTTTTTAAGATCAAGACGGATGACAAATTCTCCTTTCTCATTGGTTTTAGCCTCGCCAAGGATTGAATTTTCGTTGTCATCACCACGCGGGTACCACCAGAAATATCTCCATCTGATGTTATGCTTTTTGATTTCGTAATTGACGGTTGTATTGCTCAACGCTACTCCGGAAAACATCATTGCTTTCCCTTTCAGCTCGATGGTCTGTCCGTATTTGTATTCCTCTTTTACAGGATCAAAAGTCACTTCAAATTTAGGTCTCTTGTATTCCTCAACTCGGATATCTTTGTAACCCTGAGACCCTTCATCTGTTCTTAAATAGAAAACTCCGTTCAATTGGCCTTTTGGAAGGATAAAACTTCCGTGGTAAGATCCGAACTCATTGGTTGTAAAATTCTGTGAAGACACTTCCTGGCTGTTGGCATCCAGAAGGGTAATTTTTTGTTTTAACCCTGAAGTTACAGCTTCTATTTCCTTATCGATCTTTGTATTGATCACTTTGAAATAAACGGTCTGTCCAGGTCTGTAGATCGCTCTGTCCGTAAAGATCTGAGCAAGACTGCGGTTTTGTTTATTGGGATTGTAGTTTTCTACATTTCCGCTGTTTCCATACACCTGCATGATCTGGAAGTCATTGGTTTTTGGCTGGCGGATCAGGAAAGTCCTGTAATATTCGTTGCTGGCTGTGGAAGGGAATTTAAAAACACCGTTCGCATCCGTTTTTCCATCAATTTTATTTAACGTTTTATTGGCCACAAATTCATAGAACGTAAGGCTTTCATTCGCTGCCGGTTTTCCATTTTCACTGTTGACCAGTTTCAGCGTATTGGTAAGTTGGTTCCTGTCTGTTTTGGTTTGATAGATCACTCTGTTTCCTGAAACCAGGAAGTAAAAATTCTGTCTGGAATTGCTGTCTTTTGCATCAGATCCTGCCACAGCATATTCAATAACATAAACTCCGGAAGGAAGAGGTTTGATCTCCAGTGAAGTTTTGTGGATCTGAAAATCTTTGGATTCACCAAGCTGGAAAGTCTCTTTTCTTACCAGATTTTTTTTAACCTTACTAAAAGTATTGTTGTATGAATTCTGTACATACTGCATCAATGTTGTAAAATCTTCTTTTACTTCATAAATGTTCAGTGAAAAATCCGTCACGTTCTTATGTTCCGCTACGAAATGAATCGGCAGATTGTTCTGGGTCTGCTGTTCATATTTAATCGTGAGAAACGGATTGGTGATCTGATTTTCTTTGTTTTTTATATTTTCAATGAATGGAGATTTCGGATACTGTTTTTTCGCCTGGTCAGCAATAGCCAGAGCTTCTTTCTCCTTCTTTTTCGCGATCAACTCATTCATGATATCTTCCATGATGATCACTTTGTAATCTCCTTCCGTACCCGATTTCAAAAGAGTTTGGAGTTGTTCCACTTTATCTTTACACTGATTGTAATTGCAGTTTTCCGTCAGTTTTTCCTTTGAGAAATACAGTTTAGGATTTCCACTGTTCTGCGCAATCAGTTCATCAAAAGTCGCATTGATTTGTGTTCTGTTTTCCGTTACTTCATTTTTTGTGAAAAGACTGCCTTCAGAAAGAAAACTGATCTTTTTCATAGAATACCATTCAAAGATCGTTGGAAAAAAAGCCACATCCTTCATTTCTGTAAAAATATCTTTGTATTTCGCCAAAGGTATTTTTTTCATCTCCTGCTTCTGCTGATCGAGTTCCTGATAGCTTTTTTTCAGATGGTTTTTAAAATCAAGCTTGCTCCATGTTTCGATCTGAGCCAGATCCTGTGAATTGATATTGGTTCTGCTTTCTATTTCCCACGAATTCTGATTGTAATAATCCATAAAAAATCCGTTCAGAAGAACCGCGTACACCAATTTTTCTTCGCCTTTCAATTTGCTGTCCGCCTCTTTCAGCTTGACAAAAAATTTCGAGGCTGCATCATTCTTATCGTCGTCTACGGTAAGATTCACAACACTGAATTCCGCTTTCAGGGAACGGATGAGCTGGATGGCATTATTTTCTTTCATTGCGTGGTTTTGTATGTCTAAAATGATGGGAAGATTAGATTTATAGGCACCTTTCGCACTGTTTTCGGTCACTTTCTTCCACTGATCGTCGTAGTATTTCTGCGCCGAAACGGTGGAAAAGCTCAGCATTAAAAGCAAAAGCATAAAAATCTTGGAAAATCTTTTCATATATGTTATTTTTGATAAATGAATTTCTTAAAAATACTGAAAAAAACTGTCATTGACAGCCAGATTTATGTCTCCATTATGGGAACTCTTTTCGCAGTATTTTTCATGAAAGAGCAAAACACATTCCGTTTCCCTACAATTCTGTTAATTTTCATTACTTATTTCAGTGGTTATCTTTACACTAAATATCAGTATACCAAGCACTTTTTCAAAATACTGGCTCTGAACGCAGCAGCCGGTGTTATCTGTGCTTTTCTGATCATTCATAATCATAATGAAGTACGACTTTTGAAATGGTTTGTGATTGTGGTTCTGGGACTTCTTTACAACAGTTTCTTCCTCGATGTCTATATCCGGAAGATTCCCTTGCTCAAAGTTTTTTATGTGGGGTTGGTCTGGGCGCTGGTCAACTGCTGGCTGACCCTTCCGGAGTTCAGTCTTCCTATTTTTCTGATCAGTTTCTTTTTTATAACCGCACTGGTTCTTCCTTTTGATATCCGGGACATGAAAAGTGATACGGTAGAGACTTTTCCAAAGATGATAGGCGTTCAGAACACCAAATACATTGCTTATGTACTGGTCTTTATAAGCGTCCTTTTAGCTATTTTTAACCTTAAGCTGAATTACGGCATTGCTTTTTTTCTTACAGGAATCATCACCTTTATCCTGATCTATTTCTCTGAAAATAAAAGAGATGACACCTATTTCTCTTTTTGGATCGAAACCTGTTCCGCACTTCCTTTTTTATTTTTACTAATAATGGAGTATTTTTGACGAATGATTATCAAAAAGCTTTCCCTTTACAATTTCAAAAACCATTCGGAGAAGAAATTCGAATTCTCTCCTCAAATCAACTGTTTTGTGGGAAACAACGGTGCCGGAAAGACCAATATTCTGGATGCACTGCACTATTTATCTGTAGGAAAAAGTTTTTTAGGAAACACGGACACTAACAATATCAAAAGGGAGGAAGATTTTTTCACCATCGATGCTGAAATTCAGAATGAGGACAGTGAAGATATCATTAAAATCTCCCAGCCTAAAGAAGCCAAAAAGATCATTAAAAAGAACGATAAGAGCTATGACCGTCTTGCAGACCACATCGGGTATCTGCCAAGCGTGACGATCTCTCCTTATGATTCGAATTTAATTTCAGATTCAGGGGAAAGTCGCAGAAGGTTTCTGGATTCTATGATTTCCCAGACGGATTCCGAATATCTTTTTGATCTGATTCAATACCAAAAAACGGTACAGCAAAGGAATGCACTGTTAAAATATTTCGCTAAAAACAGAACCTGGGATAGAGATTCACTGGAGATTTATGATGATCCGATCAGTAAATTCGGGACCAGTATTTTCGTCAAAAGAAGAAATTTTGTAGAAAGACTTGATCCTATTATTCAGAATTTTTATAGTATTATTTCCGGAGGAAAAGAAACGGTTTCCGTTCAGTACCAGTCTGATTTAAGTGAAGGCTTCGACTCCGCTCAGCCTGACAAAGCTTTCAGGACTCTTTTAACGGAAAGCCTTGAAAGAGACCGTATGCTGACGTATACTTCAAAAGGAATCCACAAGGATGACCTTCTTTTTGAAATGGATCATGTCCTGATCAAGAAAATAGGTTCACAGGGACAGCAGAAATCTTTCCTGATTTCGTTAAAGCTCGCCCAGATGAGCCTTGTGAAAGAACTGACTAAAAAGACACCCATACTTCTTCTGGATGATATTTTTGATAAGCTTGATGACACCCGGGTTTCACAACTTATTGAACTTGTAAATCAGGAGAATTTCGGGCAGATATTTATCACAGATACCCATCGGGAGCGTACGGAAAGCGTGGTGAAGAAGATTAATGAAGAGAGTATCATTTTTGACGTATGACGAAGATTTAATATTCGGTTTCAGTAATAAATATCATTTTTATCACTTTATTTATTTCACTAAATTTTGGTAACTTGTGATAAAACTTTTACAATTATGATGGAAACAGCATACACGATTAGCACTGAATATGGGGACGTTAGGGGCGTTAAAACAGAGAAAGGAATCCTTACATTTAAAGGTATTCCTTATGCCGCTCCTCCAATTGGAGCCAACCGATTTCAACCACCTCAACCTCCCACACCCTGGACAGGTATAAAGGATGCAACTGAATATGGAGCTACCCCACCACAAATAACACCTTCATCCGGACCATTTGCAGGATTGCTACCTAATGTTGTCATTCCGGGAGACGATTATTTGAATCTTAATATTTGGACCGCAGCTATCACCGGAAAAAAGCCTGTAATGGTTTTTATTTATGGGGGAGCTTTTAGTCTTGGATCAGGTGCTGTTTCGGGATATGATGGTAGTAATTTTGCACGAGATGGTGTTGTTTTGGTTACCATAAACTATAGAATTGGTATCGATGGGTTTTTATGGTTTGGTGACGGGGTACCCAATCTTGGCATACTCGACCAGATTGCTGCACTTAAGTGGGTCCGGAACAATATTGCCAACTTTGGCGGTGATCCTGAAAATGTTACTATTTTTGGTGAGTCTGCCGGCGGAATGAGCGTTTGTACCCTGCTGGCAATGAAGGAAGCAGAGGGGTTATTCCGACGGGCGATTGCTGAATCGGGAGCTGGACACTCGGTAATCAGCCCTTCATCGGCAAAGCTTATTGGTACAAGGCTTGCTGAAATACTTGGCGTTGAACCAACACGTGAAGCAATCGGACAGGTTAGTGCAGAAAAAGTTTTTGCTGCACAGGGTCAGTTAGCATCCGAAATTATGGCAAAACCTTCAGTCGAATTATGGGGTGAAGCCGCACGTAACCTGATGCCTTTTGAACCGGTAGTTGATGGCCATTTATTAACCGCAACCCCCATAGAATGCATTGCCAATGGTGCAGGTAAAGACGTAGATATTCTAATTGGTACTAATAGCGAGGAATTCAGATTATTTCTTGTTCCTGATGGTATCATATCAAAAATTACTGATCCCGCTCTGGATATTTCGGCTTCTGCTTATGGACTATCTGCTGAGGCTATTCAAACCTACCGCACAAACCGTTCAGACTGTTCGCCCGGTGATATTCTGAGCGCTATAATAACAGATTGGTTTTATCGCATCCCCGCGTTACGAATAGCAGAGAACCACAGCAATGTGCATGTGTATGAATTTTCATGGCAGTCTCCTGCATGTAATAATTTACTTGGGGCCTGTCACGGCCTTGAAATTGCCTTTGTATTTGATAATCTCACTAACACTGGTTTTACAGAAATGCTGGGTAATCAGCCACCGCAGCAATTGGCTGATACTGTGCATAAAGCATGGGTGAATTTTGCCACTAACGGTAACCCAGGCTGGGATAGTTATAGTGCTGATCATCGTGTCTCTATGCGTTTTGATGTTGAATCTCAAATTACGGTTAACGACAGAGCTGATGAGCGTTCTGTATGGAACGGGATCAGGTAATATATCAGGACTAAAAACAAAATAACAGATTTAGTATCTTAAGCATTTTATGGATTTCCGAACTGTCCTTATCCAAAATAAACAGCTGGAAACCTAATACATATTTTACATCCGTACCCTATGAAGAAGACCAAAAAACGTGAATTTCAATCGTCAGAACTTGTGAAATCTTTTGCAAGAATTCATGGTTTTGAACATAAACTGATTGCTTTTGAAATTAAAGATTTTCTAGAGGAGTATCTTGACGAAAGTCTATTCAACGAGATCAGAAGTGTGAATATTGAGGATCAATGCATTATGATCAAAATTGATTCTCCTCTGCTTAAACACGATTTTCAGATGCGTAAAAGCTTTTATCTTAAAAAGTTTCAGGACAAGTTTGGAGAGGATAAATTCAATGATATTCGCATTTTATAAAGATATTTTACATAAAAATAATTGACAGTATTGAATTTAATATTATATTTGAGAACAATATTAAATCACCTGAACATGAAAAAATCAATTAAAAAATTAAGCAGAGAAAATTTAAGCCAAATTATGGGTGCTGGAGGAAAAGTATGCTGTCAAACGGTTTGTGCTACAGGGGAATGTAATTACTACACCGTTCTTCCAGCTAGATGTCCTATATTAGAACCTTGCGTATAACAAGACTCAACTTTAATCATTTTTGATCGGTTGAATATTTGATTTTGATCTATCTGTAAAAAATAAAAATGCTCCTTTTCGGGAGCATTTTCAGTATATAAATGATATGATATTCAATGTCGGTTAGTGTTCTTCCTGTTTATTCGTAAGGGTACTGCTCATCAGATCGTCTGCTTTTTTATCCAGTCCTGAACTTAAAGGGAAGAAAAACTTGAACGGATTTTTTACAAAATATTTGAAAATTTCCCTGTAAATTTCGCTCACCTGTCCAAAGTTCATTTTTCTTGATCTGAACGCCAGAAACATAGACAAACTAAAGCTTACCAGAAAGTTGAAGAATCCAATAAGGAAAACCGTAACAAAAGATATCCAGAAGGTATAAGAATCTACGGAGAAATCCTTTCCATAAAGGCCTAATGCAAAGTTTCCGGCGGCAAAAGTAATGTGTCTGATATCAAGGTCTAATCCGAAGAACAGACCAATCGGAGCGGTTGCGCCCAGAAATACCCCAAACCAGAAATTGGAAACAATTCCCGGCCAGTTTTTAGCGTAATATTTAGATAATCTTTTTGCGAATTTCTTACCCAAAAAGCTCCTGATAGACAGATTTTTTGCAATCCTCTCCGGAATCTGATAGAACACTGAGTTGTTTCCGATATTTCCGGAAATAATCCCTGAAATAAAAAGATAAAAACCGGCAATACTGGCATGCAATATCGCCTTTGACTTAAATGGATCGAGGTCTTTTAATAATTTATCCGATCTTTCTACCGCTAAATTCTGAGAGAAAAAGATGTCCAGACCATAGATGATCGCTAAAGCTATCGGAAAGGAAAGAAGAACATTTCCTACGAATGCAATGAACTGGCTTCTGAAAAGCTTTGACACAAGATGGGCAAATTCGGTGTTGTTCCGCTTGCTGTTTCCTTCTTCCGACAGAACTTTGGTCATCGTAGCTGCAGTCATGGCAGGCTGTTTTGTAGCCAGCGTAAAGCCCATCAGATAAATCATGATGAACCCCATCGCATAATTCATCGAGTATAAAAATGCATGGGAAAAATCACTCCCGGGAATGTATCCGTAGAGCATTTTCAAAACGCAGAGTGCACCTACAATAATTCCCCCGCCACTGGCTTTATAGAACATCGTCATATACTCTTTCCGGGTAGATGTGATGTAATGAGTACCGGTTTCTGCGGTGTGGTTGGTAATAAGATGCGAGATCAGACGTGTACTGTCGTTGATCAGATCTGCAATATTATTTTTATGGGATTTATAGTTTAAGATATTAAAAATCAGCTGTTTTGATTTTATCGTAATATCTTCCTCATTATCAATGACCAGAAGCTGTACAATTTCATAGATCCTTTCGGTCTGCTGACGGATCTTAAGCAGTGACTGATTGATTTTTCCGGAGATTCCGTATTTCGCAGAATTTTTAAAAGCAATATTCACGAATTCATGGCAATGTTCCGTATAGATCTTGATCTGTTTGTAGCGGCTGTCTTTGGAATGCAGCTGAAGTTCAGGATCATTTTTCAGGTCTTCCGTAAGTGCTTCCAGTTCATTCTGAAGCGCCAGGAACGGGTTGTCCAGATTTCTGTACTGTGGAGCCATTCTTACCACCTCTACTTCCATCGCCATTCCCGTCACACGCCAGGAAAGAATACTCATCGAGAAGATCAGTTCTTTTTTGACATTGGGTTGGATAATAAAATTGGAAGCGTCGAGAAGGTCTAAAAACTCATCAATTTCATTTTCGGGAAGATTGTGTAAGTACTGCAGATCTTTTTTAGGTCTGAGACTTACATTATCAATCATGTACCACACCGTTTTTTCATTCTCTACGGGCGGCAGTATTTTATTCAGGATTCTCTTTTTAAGCTCCGGAAAGAAGGCATTTTCTGAGAGAATATTGGCTTCGGTCAGGGAAAGGTTGAAGGGTCTTCCTTTAAAAACATTATGAATGTAATGTTTAAAGTTTTCAGTAAAATCCGGATTACTTTTAAGGAAATTGAGGACGTCCGTGAAATCTGCCCTTTTAATGCTCTCTAAAAACTCTGCAAAAGGCTCTAAAGAAAGGGTTTCATTCTTAAAAGAGAAGTATTTTTTAAGAACTGATTCAAAACTTGTGCTGGAATTAAAAAATTTCATTAGGACAAAGATACTATTTCAAACTCACATTCCTCATCTGTCTCATGATCCAATTGTGTTTCTTTCTTAAATACGGTGATGGATTTTTAGGGTCATATTTCTTGGGATTTGGCAATACAGCCGCAATCCAGGCAGCATCTGAAGCACTCAGATCTTTGGATGATTTCCCGAAATAGTACTGAGCCGCAGCTTCCACACCGAATACCCCCTGCCCCATTTCAATGGAATTCAGGTACCTTTCCAGAATAATATCCTTGCTCCAAACTTTCTCAATAATGAAGGTATACATGGCTTCCAGTCCTTTCCTGAACCAGCTTCTGCCCTGCCACAGAAAGACATTTTTTGCGGTCTGCTGCGAAATGGTACTTCCACCACGGATCTTTTTTCCTTTCTCGTTATTCTTCATTGCCTTCTCAATCGCTGTATAATCGAAACCGTTGTGGACAAAGAATTTCTGGTCTTCAGAAGCGATCACTGCTTTTTTGACGTTGTTTCCCATTTCGTCATAGGAAACATAATCCCTGTGCAGCTTTCCGAATTCGAAAATACCTCCGATCTGTGTAATGGTAATAGGCGGATTGAAAAATCTGCCCCAGATAATGAACACCACATTCAGAACAAGAACGATGAAAATAAGCTGTTTAATTTTTTTCCACATAATTTTTTGTAAAAAGGAACTGCAAAAATAAACAATTCGTCTGAGTTATTGAAGCTCTTTCATGTAGGTAAGCTGATATTCCGGAAGAAGTTCTGGGTGGAAGATCTTGATGTAATCTTTCAGAATCAGGTCCGCTCTTACGGCTCCGCTTTCGAAAAAGTCGTTGGCTTTGTTTTTTTCTTTCCCGGCAATGGTGTAGATCTTTCCTTTGTTGAATACTTCCAGCTTTCCGTAGAAAGGATTGGTTCCCAGCATTTCTTTTTTAGAGGTATGACTTCCTGCATTTATCCAATACTGTACGCCGGGTGATTTAGCATATACCTCTTCAAAGCTCATAGTCAGAGACTTTTCTTCTTTATTGTCTTTCATGATGTAAGAAGCGTTGGCATCACCAATATAATTCGCTACGGATGTTTTTCCGCCCGGCAGATACCAAACGTCGCCGTACATTTCATTGGCGAGTACTACAGGCTTATCTTTTGCTTTTAATGCCAGTTGCTTCAGGTCACTGTAATTTTTTTCAATTTCGTTATATTTTGCTTCAGCTTCTTTCTCTTTTCCGAAAAACTCTCCGAAAAGTTTGATGTAAGCCGTTTTCTGCAACGGAAGCTGTTCCATGTACTCATCCAGAAAAACAACCTGAATTCCATTATTTTTCAACAACTGATAGGCATTGTCAAAGCTTGCAATATAGTTGGTGAAAATAGCATCCGGCTTCATGGAAATGATTTTTTCTACATCATACTTCTGCTCACTTCCCACATTCTGAATCTTCCCTTGCTTTAAAAGATTTTGAATTTTCTCCGAATAAATATACTCCGGACTTGAAACCCCGATGATCAGATCTTCAGCTCCCAATTCGGAAATATACCCGGCCATACTCGCATTCAAAAGGATGATTTTCTTAAATGGAGTCTGATTTTGCTTAAAATTATAGGTGAAATTTCCCGACTTCAGCTCCAAAAGACCGTCATGCTCCTTAAATTGGGTGCGGTTTGAGATTTGAGTCCAGTCTGAGGACGAAATTTTTTGTTCTCTTTTACAGGAGATTAGCGCTATAACTGTAAATAAAAGTAAAATTCTCTGTTTCATCTTTCAAAGAAAAGAAAAAAGTGCTATATTTGCAAACCCTTAAACAACAAGGTAACAACGGCCTCGTGGCGCAACTGAATAGCGCATCTGATTACGGCTCAGAAGGTTACAGGTTTGAATCCTGTCGAGGTCACAAAAAGCCAAAATCGCCAACTGAAAACAGTTGGCGATTTTTTTATTATTATTAAATCTATTTCCACTTATAAAAATGCATAATATAATACTGAAGTCCGGAAGTATATTTAATCTATTCCCACGTTTAAATACTTTTTTTAGAGAAAAATAGTCTCATGGTTTTTTTACGAATGTATGAAGCTTACAATATGAAAAAATAAGTACTAATTCATTGCTAATTTAATACACACACCAGATGATCAATTTGACTGGAATTTACATCTACTAAAGAGGCAGATCATTATTCTGTGCCGAACACACCAACATATCTGCTTCAAAAAGAATATTGCCACCAATTTTAAAACCGGACAAAAGCGAATAAATATGCTGTTCCTTTTCCTCTCGTTCATCAGCGGAAAGCACAGACAATAGTGTATTGATTACGGGATTGCAGTCTTTGAAAAATGCCCACAATTCCTGCTCGTTACCTTCCCAGTTCAAAACCGTTTTTCTTGCCCTTACCTGTAGATTGCTGACGGGCTTGTCTTCAAACAATACCTTAAGCGCCCGGCTGTCAGAAAACATAAAGGGGTTCTGGCCGTCGGGATATGTATGGTCCGTCATAGCGAATGCATCCTTAACAAGCCGGAACAACTGGTTGTCACCGGTCCAGGTTGTGATTACCATACATCCTCCTGGTTTAAGGACGCGCAAAAACTGATCTATAGCCCTTGAGGTATGCTTGAGATACATCAGGGAAAAAAAGCAGGTAAGCATGTCAAAGCTGGCATCGGGATCATCCAGCTCTTCTGCAGCACACACTTTGAATGAGATATGGCGCAGCTCTTCTTCCTGTGCCAGCAGCCTGGCAATTTCGATCGATTCTGTGGCAATATCACAAGCTTCAAAACGGCACTGCGGCCAGGCCTTCGCCAGATCCAGTACCGGAGTTCCCGTTCCTGTGGCAACATCAAGGGCAGTTGCCGGCAAGGGCATGTCCTCCATCAATTCCTGGATGGCGAAACAGGCATCTTCTGTCCATCGGGTGAGGTAAGCATGCCACCTAATCCAGGGATCCGAAGTCTTGGCTATGATACCTGCTCTTCGCGCCATCTGTGCGAACCTGTTATCCAGAGTTAATTTTTCACTGTTATCCATAATAGTTGCTGCCTGCTTTGGGCCGGGCAATGGGAGTTATTTGATTTTACAATAAACGGTTCGGTTCAATCTGAAAATCCTTACCGGTAAGTGATTCTATTTCCTCGATTGTTTTATTCCAGACATCTTCCGGTGCATGAATCACCAGCTGGCCCAGCGTTTGTAAATGCTCCACTTTTATGTCCAGTTGTTCCAATTGTTTTTTTAATGTGATAAGCCGGTCTTTGTCTGTTTCCTTTGTATCCGGTACAAGTGATCGGGCATCTGACAAACTTACCAGGAAACTGATTTCTTTTTTTTTCATAAGCTTTTTTTTAGCTGCTTAAATTTATCCTGCCTTTTCCGGCACGCTCTACATCCTGCAAAGGTATTACCATATTAAGCAATAATTCTTTGAGCTTTAGCGGTTGCGTGATCAGTTCTGGCTGCCGTTCCAGCAATAATGCTGCTATTCCTGCTGCTACCGGGGAAGCCATTGAGGTGCCGCTTTGCTTGAAGTATTGGTTTCCGGGTCCTGACAAGCTCGAGTACAGCCAGACACCTGGAGCACTGAAGTCCGGTTTGCTGATATTGCCCAACTGAGCTACTGTGCCCCACGAAGAAAAAGAAGCCACCTGATCATTTTCGTCCAAAGCACCGACACCCAGTGTCAGGTCATAATTGCCAGGGCTGCAATCGCTGTTTTTTCCCTTACTTCCGTTATTGCCTATTGCTGCAATCATCAGGGTACCGGGATCCGCAAGCGCCATGTCCAGGGCACCGTGAAGGTAATCATTAAAACCGGATGCAGATTCAATGGAAGCATTGATCAGATGTACCCTTCCCTCCTGCGTATCATTGTCACTGCCCTGTTCCAGCAGGTAATTCAGACCGCCAAGTATTTGAGCCAGGTATCCTGCTGTACCACCACGTTCCGTAAGACACGCTGCTACAGTCAGCGAAGCATCCGGCGCTACCCCTGCATTTTTACCGGCCAACAGACCACATACATGAGTACCATGGGTTCCATAGTCTTTTGGAGTTGTGCCTACAAGTTTACCGACAGTGTCAAACTCTGCAAATTTTATCTGCTTGCCTGCAAACTCCTGGTGACTTGCGTAAATTCCACTGTCGATCACGCCTACATTGATATTCCTGCCGGTAAGGTTCCCATCCAGGTTAAGTTTTTTCTTATGCCAGAATTCCGGTAAGGTTGTCTGTGACTCCTGCGATATTTCTGCGGGTGTAACCGATGCCACTTCTACGTTTTCCCTGATCGTGGCATCAAAAGTATCTTTGAAGTAAGATTCATCGATCTGCTCTTCGTCCATAATAAAAGTACAAAGATTGGCCAGAGCGTGATAGACGCCCTGCGACTGGGATGTAGCGCGCGCTGATCTCATCTTTTGTTTCTGGGGCCCATTTTGAATAAGATCATGAATATGGGCGGTTTTACCCTTTGCTGAGTAGAGATTAAGATGGGGATCTGCACTCCTTAATTTTTGTCCTCTGGACTCCAAATCCTGCAAAAAGGCTTTGGATGGAATAATGATTTTAACTGCCATAGCTATTGATTTTTGGGTCTGGTATCCCTGATTGTGATTACGGTATTTTTTCCTTTTAGTTCCTGCGGATCGAGCTGTATGATACCCATTGGATGCTTAGGCATATACGCCGGCATGGGAATATAGAAGGCCCAGGTAAAGGTAAACCCGATGGGACCGCTTAGCTGATCTTCGCTAAGGAGGTGCATGACACGGAAATGTTCTCCCGTAATGCCTTTCCGTGGTTGCATATCATGAAGCAGGTGCTTTTCTGATGATACCAGGCCACATTCCAGCTCAAGGTTATAGCTGATGTCCCAGGTAACAATCGCTTCGTTTTGTGTGTCCAGATCATACTGGTGTTTTTCAACCGAGCAAGCCGGAAGGTTAAAGGGGAAATAGTCGGCTGGCCAACGAAAATAAGCATCCCAGTAAGGATCCGGGCGAACAATGGTCTGTTCTTCAGTATTAGTGTGTATCATTTGTTTATAAATTTTTGAAAGAATTTAAACGGCGGAAGGAGCCAAACTTTCCAGCTTGGTCTAGCCTTAGGAATAAATGGCATAATGCTCCTGTTCCATGAATAACGGATAACAGGTGTATATCGGAAGCCCAGCTATCGGCAAACCATTGACCTGTTTGCTCTTTTCGGGAAACAATCTCTGCGGCAAATTGTTTTGCCTGCATGAGGTATTGTCCGTCACCGGTAATCTCAGACAGGTTCAGGGCCAGTTCTGCATAATCGATCAACTGTTGTGTGGTTAACTGCCCGACATCCCGGGACAGACATGTTTTATAAGCATCGGCGCTCTTTTGATCATACCTGTATTCCAGGGCTGTGAATAAAGTTCCCATGTCCGGGTCTTGTCCGAATGAAAAATTACCGGATTGTCCCTCCATGATCTGATTGAGGTAGTCGTACCCAGGTTTTAATGAAGGCAACACCTCCAAAGGTCTTGCATATCCCGGGAAAATGCTTTTGGATTCGAAAGAATACCGGGTAAGTTCCTCGAGTTCCGCGGCCGGCTTAAGCCCGTGAAGACTGAACAGCAACCCGGAATAACCACTGATAAAATCAGGAGAAGTATATTTCCTGAGTTGCTCCAGAGGAATTGCATGTACGTAAAGTTGTAAAGCACTGCTGGCTTCAGCAGATTGCAAATGCCGGGCGGCATATTCCAGAGCAATGATCTGGGAGCCAATGCCTGTATAAGCGCCAAGTAATAAGGGTTTGTCTGTATTGCCCCATACCAGATCCAGGTGAGTGAAGTTGGCAATGGAATTTTTTACTACAGATAAAGTGGAGGCTAAGCTCCCTAATGCATATTTTTTATAATCGGCCAGACCATATGCCCTGTAAAGATCAGTAAACATCATGCTCAGGCCACAAGTACCCGACAACAGGTCAGGCTTTAGCACCTCCAGCATATAAGTACCGATATGGGGTTGATAATCCAGGCCTATCCAGGCCATATCTCCCTGCGGACTTCTTATCGCTTGATTCATGATCAGGGAGGCACAAGCCTTTGCCTGCGCGGCCCAGTCAGGAATTGATACCTGCCCGGTTGTTTCTTTATAGTCGCCTACGGGCGCTGCATGATCTCCACAATAGAAGGTGCTGGCGACAATCTGCTGATGTTTTTTGATGTCGAACGAATCGATTGAGCGTAAACGGCCGATCATCAGATCCAGGGCGCTATGGTCAAAATAGTTAAATATCGTAGTATCCACAGCCAGTTGTGTACTGCCGCCCGTGGCCGTAAAAAGCGGGATGTCAAGGTGTCGCATTGACGTAATCTCGTTGGCCAGAATGGTTGCTTTTTCCAAGTTCAACGTATGGTCTTCCCATACTTCTTTGAACAGGGAGAATAATGATTTATCCCTGATGATACCACCGACCATATTTTGCGAATGCGTCGAAATTTTAATAATACGCATATAAGTCCAGGTATCGCGGTGGATATACCGCAGGAGTGCATTCGAGAATTTATGAAGGTAGCTGTTTTCTGCCAGCAGCTTATCTTTTAAGCTTACCAAAGCATGATTCATGTCTGCATAACCTTGCTGGAACTCTTCCATATAATCTGAAGAAAGGGCAAATACACCTTTGACACTCGGCAGGTAATCTGTTTTTTCCCAGGTAATATAACCTGCATCCGATTTCTTGATCCCTATGCTGATATTGTTATCAGCGGCCAGCGAAAGCTTGAAAGGAGAAGAAAAGGGTTTGATGGCAGCCAAGGTACCTAAGTCTTCGGCTTTTACGCCCATACCTATCGGCGTAGGGAAAGAAATGATACCGATCTTGATCACGGACTCTTCCACTTCCTGTAATGCCATTTGCTCTGAGGGCAGCAGGTCTTTACCTGCTTCTTTTATATGCTGGATCACCATTTCCAGGTCGACAAATACGGGTTGATCTCCGTGTGCTACCAGATTGTCCAGCCAAAAATCCCTGGCGCCACACAACTGGAACAATCGGGTAAGCATACCCATCCGCCGGAAAAAAGCAGGAAACTCCGAAGTGTCGCTGCACTCCTTATGGGTGATAAACTCCTCCCAGGTATAGTCTCCCATTACCGCTATCCGACGCGTAGCCAGGCTGAGGGGTAATACGGTATTCAGCTCTGTGATCAATCCAAAAAAATCATTGGCAATCTGTAAATTCTTGGGTTTGTAAACCAACTTCCTGCCGCCTGAAAAAGTAAGTAATGCAACCGATCTTCCGTTGCAATGCACATCACCAGCATCTCCGGAGTAATCAACAAGCAACCCGAGCTCATTCGTATTGAAGAAGGTGTTAGCAATCATCACCCTGTCCTGTGACAAGCGTTCTAAAAACTCGGTTATACTATCGGCCCAATTGGTGTAGGTAACGGCTATTAACCGGCCAAGAACGGGGTAATGTTCGATACGTTGCAGCCATGCCTCAAAGCCCGCCAAGTCTGCTGTTTTATCGCCAGCGGCAAATGAAGGAATAATACTGTTGAGATAAATCTCATTATCCAGTACAGAAACAGAAAGCGTAACCAGCCTGCGGCCAATAGCCTGTACCATCTGTGCACCCGAATGGTAAGTAATCCCTAAACCGAGCCTGTCCGATTCGGCAATAACATGTGCTTCCGCCATTTTAACAAAAGGAAGCAATATACTTTCTACGGAATTTTCCTGCTTATTTCCTGGGTGGGACAGGGCGGTACAAAAATCAGGCAGGTTCTGAAATACTTTTTTTAGCGCTTTGGCCCAGTCCGGCAACAAATCCGGATCGTCAACGATCACATCCGACTGAACTGCGGTCAAGAATGTGGCTTTATCCCAACCCATGAACTCCAGAAACGCATCTAACTTGGCCACATCGCCATAACCTACTATATCTGCCCACTCCTGCGCTATAGCCGGTGTGGAACCCTGCATCATTTCAGAACAGACAAAGGCATTATCTGCCATCAGTTCATCAATAGAACAGGCCTTTGCAATAACGCTGTGCAAGCGCGCGGTTGCGGTTGCTGAGGATAATATTATTTCGTTAACATCCATAAAAGAAGCCTTTTTTATAAAGTTCGTTAATTAATAAGTCCGATACTTGCGGTGGGATTGAAAGATGGACCGCCGCGTGCTGCCGGATATCAGCAAGTCTGGCCGGAGTTTCGGTTATATGCTTTACCAGATCGTACAGAGACGGATTGGTCGATTTTTCTATAATTTCCTTCTGATTAAAACGTCCTTTTATTTCGATACGATCTTGTAACACACTTACACCCAGCCAGGGATGAAAGCGGAGGATGTCGTTGTCCTGCAACTCCTCCTTAAAATATTGTACGCTCCATGCCTCCAGGATCATTTCCAGGGCAGCAGCATTTTCATAGATTGCCTCAGCAAATATGATATAGCCCAAAGGCCATTCATCTGATGCCGTTGTGGGGCTTATCAGCTGTACCTTTTTGCTTACCGCGTTAATCAGGAAACCAGTTACACAACAAATGCTGCCATTGGCATATTCTTCCGATCCGGCGTAGTCGGGGTTAAAACGATGCCAAGGCGCTTTGCGTAGCTTATCGTCTTGCTGGGATAGTATTTCCGGGCGTTCCAACGCTTTCTTTCTGAAATTGCCGGCATTACCATAAGCAAAGCTGGTATTCATATTGAGAGCCAGACATTCCACTTCAGCGAGCTCTTCGGCGCTAAATGCTTTATGGACTTTACTCATAATACCCAGCGAGGTCAGGGAAAACCGGTTGAGCCAGCATCCATGATCTGCCGAAAGTTCGATAAAACGGCGTATGCGTTCTGTATCTTTATGAGCTACCGCCGTAGTGGTAGGCGGGAATACTCCGCATTCTTCATACACATCAAGGCAGAATTTTTCGTAATCAGGATTGTCAAAAGGTTCAGTGGCCCAGTAAAGAAATGTGGATTTCATGGCGTCACCAAGAAAAGAATGCATGGTATCGAGCAGCCCGAGCCACTCTTCGTGGTTGTCTTCGTAATTATAGTTTTCTTTAAAACTGTCCGGCGACAGAGCACAAAACCAACATCCTACAGAACATCCCTGTGATAACTCGACCGTCATGGAAGAGTGAATATTAGTATCGGTAAAGAAAGGCCCGAGATCGAATCGCTGGCGCGCGATCTGCCGGTTCCTCCAGGCAAGCATTCCACGATCCCTGGGCAGGTTTTCAGACAGATAAAATGACTGAATGAGATCTTGCTTGCTCTTCGATATTTCCCACATGGTTTGTACCGGTTGCGGCATCTCTGTTATCCGTTCATCGATCATGTATTTTATCTCATCAGATGTGACCGGTATGGCGTGCTTTTTCAGTGTCTCAGTTGTATTGTCGATCAGGTCTTGTTTGAAATCCGGATCGGCGGACCAACGTTCAAAAAATCTCTTCAAACCTGCATAGCGATGCAGATTTTCATGATAGCTGTTTCTGTAACTCAGGCTCTTTTGCATGTCTTTTTAATTTATAGATGGTTTCCTAAAATAAATTCTCCAACAGAACTCTCCTGCAGGACCGTTTTTTTCGTAAGCCTGCCGAGCGTCTCAATATTCCCGTTGCCTATCGCGCAGGCGCCCAGACCGAGGTCGGTAGCCACAAGGTATAAGGTCTGGAAAACCACGCCGACATTTTTAAGGATAGCGGCGTACGCCATATTTTCATACTTCCAGAACATACGTTCAAAATCGGCGGCGAAGGTAATAACGGCGGGAGGTAAGTGCTCACTACCGGTACAGGCTCTGGCATACCACATCATGGTATCGGTATCCTTATTTTTACGCTGCAGCAGGCATAACTTATGCTCAAACGAATTGTATTGATAAAATCCGGGTTCGAGTCCTTCACATTCGTAAATGGTTATGTAAAAAATAAGTTCGTACATACTACCTCCCGAAGGGTAAGGCGCGCTTAATGTTTCTATTTCCCCGGTATCACCTGCCGCGTTGGCTACCTGGTAAGGGCGGCTCCCCTTGATGTGCAGGCACCGGTACAACAGCTTACTCAGCAAATCGAGATCGAGCCCGTTAAAGGTGCGGGTAGAATGTCTTTGTCCCATACAGTGATCCAGTGACTGCGATATGTGCCTTTCTTCCGGATCCGGTACAGACAGATAAACTTCCGACAATGCCCCTGCTTCACCCCTGCCTGCCTTCTTGGGAGGAATACGGTTTATAAATCTATACGTCGCTCCCAGATTGTAATTATGTCTTCCGTACCGGGTGCGGGTATGAAACAGCAGGTCGTGAAAACTCCATAATTCCTCTGGGGATGGCGCGTTGACAACAGGCTCAAATTCCAGGAAGTCGCCTGTATGGAGCAGGGTAACAAAAGCTTCAAGGGCAGATGCACTCATTTGCTGCTTCCGGCTTAATTCCCCAGTGGTAGTAAAAGCAGACAGTAGTGAAGTAAGCCCCAGAATACGATGATCATAGATAAGGATCCTGGCCTGGCCAAGCGCTGATTCCAATAAAAAATGGGCTCCTTCACGGCGGATAAAGGCAAACTTTGAAAGCCGGAACCGTTGGGAGATCTGATCCGTACAAAAAACGGTGGCTCCAGTCATCTGTTCATAACTGCAAAAAACCGTACTGTCCTCCACTAATGTGTAAGCCAGGTAACCCGCTTTTTCCAGTCTGTCGAGGTGCAGGTTAAAATGGTTTAACCCATTATAGCCCTCTTGTTCGAAAGCAATACTTCCCAGTTCTGTTTTTGTATATGTATTATTTTCCAGGAGCTTTAACGCAGTACAGGTAGAGGGACGGATATTTTCGATCATGAAAAAATTTCCCTGATTACTAAATAGCAGACTATCTTGCCCTTTTACCTCGACCCGTGTGTTCTGTTTCAGTGAGAGCTTAAGCTGTGTGGACTTCTTTACTGTGTTATGTTCCATGGTTATCTGGATTAAAGGTTGATTAAATAAAGATGGAAATCGGGTTCAGTTCCGACTCATTTAAAGGAGCCGGAAGCCAGCCCATTTTTACGGGCACATCGTATATACGGCCACCGGCATACCTTGCCCAGAAGTGACGTAAGCCCGGCACCACAACCTTTACCACATGCAAGCCGATGTCTGGCCTGGTTTGATCAAGGATGTGCATATCGAGTCCCATCTTTTTCACAACCTCAACACAATATTCAAGGTCATTTTTTATATCTGTAAACCGGGGAACGGCAAAGCTATCCGCAGTGCTTTTCGGTCGTCGCGTATCGGGTGAAAGATAAGGCTGGTTTTCCAGGTTTGCCGTTTGCCACCAATGTACGGTTTCCGGATCGTCGTACCGGTATTGGCCCGGTGGCAGGCTTTCATCCATAGAGGGCATCATTTGGTTCAGCTCGGTGAGCGCCCGTCGCAATGCTATGCTTGGGTCAAGGTGCGCAGCAGGGGCAAATACAATGTCCTGGCAAGTGGTACGGTCGTTGCGGGCAGAGATGGCAATAAACGCAGGAATACCGCTGTCTCCGGTGAGGTCTAGCACCCACATATCCCTGTTTCTGCTTTTGTGATAGGCCTTAAGTTTAAGTGCATAGTCATCGTTAAAGCTTTCCAGATCAAGTTCCGGCATCTTCAGCTTGTTATACCACCATATCGCTACACTATCCCTTTCTATAAGTTCCATGAAGCCTTGTAGCACCGCTTCTTCGAGTGTATTTCCTGCAGCACATCCGTTAGAATCCGGTGCGCAGAAGAAATGTTCACCACCGTTGTCCGGGTGGCTGTAATAGCAATAAGCAGCAGGCAGATAGACAACTTCATTTCTTGTAACGGACCATAGCGGGCTCCATTCGATAAGAGCATTTTCATCCAGAGGCAGTGGCACTACGTTAAAGAAGCTTTCGCGGGCATTCCACAACTCCATATCTGCTATTTGCTTTTTACTGAAAAGCATACAGTCATTGGGATGGATAGCCTTATCGCCAAGGGCTTTAAAACTGGTGAGATGGCGTGGCTCGTCTCCCCTGTAAACGCCTGAGTAACGTTCAATGGCTTCGCCGATTGCACTTACTTTGGCTTGAATCTCTGTAACGCCTTTGCCGCAACTGTTGCTTCGCAGGTTCTTTCGCAACGATTGCAGGTTATTGGTCTTTATCGCCATATTTTGACCGGAAATGAATACATGTTGAAGTACATCATCTCCGTTTGTAATACGTTCCAGTTTATTGACAATACCGGTTATCGGACTGATGAGGTGTTTAAAACGGTTATAGGTTTCTTCAGCGGTTACGGACCGGTGACCTCCGTCTATAAAGCTTTTCGGGCTTGATTGAAATTGAATATTTTCGGGTATCCTGTCTGTATCGGGTGTGCCGCATACTCTACATTGCGGCCTCCGCACAACTACGTGTTTATTGGTTTCCAGTGTTCCGTAGTGAATCGTCACCATTTTATTTTCCAATTGCTCGTTATGCCCCAGCACGATAAATTTCAAAAGCTCAGTCAATGCTGTGCTGAGACTTGTATCGATCGTTGAGGGTAAACTGCTGGCTGCGACGAGAGGGGTATTAATTTTACCAGTTTCTTTCAGGTAGACTTCTACGTCCCGGTTGGCTATAAGGCGTTGTATCAAACAGTCAAAACATGCGGTCTTGCCAGGTCTGAATATGGGTCCAAGCCAGATTTCTATCCCATTGGGTTTACAAATCAGGAAAGGAATGTTTTGATACCATAATTCTCTGGCCTTTTCAAGAACGCCGTCCTGGAGGTAGTCATCCGTTAAGATTACGGCAAGGTTTTCCGCCTCCCCGACAACAGGAAGCCCTCCGGCATTCATCTGTCGGATAAAATTGCTGCTTTCGGCGGTACCATAAGTATAGATGCGGACGCGCGCCTGCTCCTTATTTTTCTGTACCACAGTTGCTTCTACACCGAGAGAACTCCAAAATGCAGATTCGGAAACGCTTAGTTTGTGCTTGGTTTCAAAAATATATTTTTTCTCTTTCAGTACGGACAGTACATACAAAACCTGCTGTGCATCAACCACACCATCGAGATGCTGAATAATGTCGTCCACACTTTTGACACCGTCCAGGTACCTTGCCACCTGGATAAGCGACTTGCCGGTCAGTAATTGCTGGCCGAATTCCGAACTGAGAATAAGCTTGTCGTCTTCTACCACTATCGGGTGTATATGATCTTTAAATTTCGGGATACGCATGTTGATCTCTTTTATCAGGATAAACGATTTTTCGGGAAATGGGAGGATAACTAAAATAGCCTTATGTCTATCAGTAGTCCAGCCCGGTCATTAGGGGTGAATCCGCTATAACGGGAACCGGATCCCGGTCCCCGCTATACCAGATCTTTTGGAATAAGCTTATCTAAACCGGCTCATTGATTTTTGCACGGAATGATGTTTATTCAAAAATGTTTTAGCTGCAAGAATTTGTAGATGCGCTAGATACGCAACTTACACAAGATGGTACAGTAACACATGTACTTGATGTGCTTTGGCAGCTGGCTGCAGCAGCCGTTGCAAGGGATTCATCTTTAATTTCTTCGTTAACCTGTGGTAAAAGCAGGTAAACATCTGTACTGGTGCTGTTAGGGATTTCAGAATTCGCAGGGGAACCTACGATAACGTGAATTTTCATACCCTCGGGGATTTCCATACCCGCGTCAGAAAGTACTCCGTTCGGGTTGTTTACATACTCGCGTGCAAAATCAGGGTTTGCCTGTGCCTTTGCTGTCACTTCGCTGATGACTCTTACTGCTTGGTTTTCCATTGTTTTAATTTTTTAGTTAGAAAGTTTGTGATTGTGAAATTCCACGTATTAAAGGTACCTGGAATACGTAGATAGACATTATGTAGAAATACTGGTTTTATACAATGGGTATTTATACTGTAAATATCACCTGTTTAGGAATTATTGTATTTATATAAAGGATTTTTCCTTACCTAATGGCAAATCAGGAGCTTTTACAAATCTGGAAGAGGGCAAAAGCAAGTGTTCATTCTGCGCAGCTTTCCCTCAGCTATGCAAGCAATACTCTATGAAATTTTAGTCTCAAAGAAAATTACTTGATAAAATTTATTTATTACAAGTCCGAGATTTCGGATTAAGTGTAAAATTTGGAAAGATTTTTCCACTTTTCTTTTTGGATGTTCTACCTTTCCTCTCCAGCGAATTACTTTAACTATTTTAAAATAAATCAATTGCATAATATTGGCTAGGAATATTTTTAATATTTGGATAAAATCATTTATACTTTTTTAAGCTTTCCTATTTAAATATTAAATTGCACCTACTTAAAAAACCATGGACAAATACAGCTTTTTGGAAATAGCAGCATTTACAGGAATATTTTTGGTGCTGTTTCTTGCCTTATTTTTATTGACTGTAAAAACGAAGCACAAACTTGCCAATTGGCTTCTTGCTTTTTTTCTTTTTACAAATGCCGTAGATGCTTGTAAATTTTTGATGCGTGATTTCCCCGTTAATTTCATCAACCTCGAGGCTTTTCGTTGGAGCATTAACTATTTGGTTCCAGCATCGTTCTATTTCTATGTATTGTCCGTTTGTTTTTCCAAATTTCGATTACAACCGAAACATTTATGGCATACCATTCCGTTTATTGCTTTCAATTTGTATATGACGTATGGGATTTATATTGAAGACAGAGCTTCTAAAGTGAGTTTCATCAACGCTTTGAGCGAATCACCTATCATGCAATTTTTTCATATTCTTTTCGAGGTTTTATTTCAAGTTTATTTTATTGCTTCATTTTTGGTGATCAGAAAGTCTAAAACCGTCTATCTCGAGAATTATACAAATCCAAATATTTCAATCCTAAATGCACTTTACAAAATAACAATTCTATATTATGTCTTACATTTTTTAGTCCTTATAAGATGGTTGGTTACTTTTTTCTTTGGTTCAGGTGAGATCAGAGCATGGATTGTAACCCTTGATGGCTTTGCTTTTTTCTTTTGTACGTGTTGGTATCTATTTGTTGCGTTAAACAAACCTGAATTTTTCAGAGGAGTCAATTCTCAATTGAAACCTATCGTAAATATGGTTCCGAAACAAAAATCTTCTCCTGCAGTGGATGACGAAAAAAATAAGCAAATCCTAGCTTTAAAAGAATTTATGATTGAAAAAGAACCTTATCTCGATTCTTCATTAACGATTCAGGATTTGGCAGAACAATTAAAAATGCCAGTAAAAGATTTGTCGGCTTTGATTAATCTGTATATGAACAAGCATTTTTTTGATTTCATTAATGAATACCGGATCGAAAAAGCAAAGGAAGTATTGAAAGATCCTCTGCAAAAAGAACTCACTATTTTAGAAATTCTTTACCAAGTTGGTTTCAATTCCAAATCGTCGTTCAGTACTTCTTTTAAAAAATATACCGGAACAACGCCAACAGATTTCAGAAAAAATCCAAATTAATCCATTCTTTTTCTAAGAAATGGGTTCGACTTTTTTTTAGTCGGTCGCGTACTGAGGCATTTTAAAGCATCTTTGCAGCAAATTATAAAATCAGAATCGATAATGAAAAATTTCCTGCTTGCATTTCTCGTGCTTTTATCTTTGAATACTTTTGCACAAAAATTCATATCCAGTTCAAATAAAGAAAAAGCAAAAAAAATCGATTTGATTATTGGCAAATATCACGACTACAATCTTTTTAACGGAAGTGCTTTGGTTGTTCAAAACGGCGAAATTATCTTGCAAAAAAATTACGGAAAAGCCGATATGGGTTGGAGTATCGGGGCGACTTCTGATACCAAATTCAGAATTGGTTCAGTAACGAAGCAGTTTACTGCAATGCTGATTATGCAGTTAAAACAAGAAGGAAAAATCAAGCTGGATGACAAAATAAGTGATTATCTTCCTTGGTTTAGCAAAACGGCAGGAAGCAAAATTACCATTCATCAATTGCTGACACATACTTCTGGCTTGCCAAATTACACGGATTTCCCTGATTTTAAAACTAAAATGGTTTTCGAAAATTTGTCTGGGAAAGATTTTGCTGTCAAATATTTCAAAGATAATTTAGGATTTGAGCCAGGAACAAAGCATAATTACTGCAATACGGGCTATTATCTATTAGGATTAATTATTGAGGAAATTACCGGGAAACCTTATGAAAAAGTTCTCAAGGAAAAAATATTTGATGTCATTGGAATGAAAAATACAGGGATTGAAGATTCAAAACAAATCATTTCAAATTATGCTCAAGGCTATGATTTTGATTACGATGGTTATCAAAAAACAGATTACATAAATATCAAGGCTGCCGTGTTTTCTGCTGGCGGAATGTACAGCACAGCAAATGATATGCGAAAATGGGACGATGCTTTATACACGAATACTTTGCTGAATGACGAGAATAAAAAAATATATTTCACGCCCAATTTAAGTGATTACGCTTACGGTTTGGTTGTTCAGAGACATCAGAATTTTTCAGGTTCGGGAAAAGATATTACAACAATGGCACATAGTGGCGGAATCAATGGTTTTTCCTGTAATATTGCCAGAATTCCGGAAGACAAAATATATGTGATCTTGCTTGATAACACCAGAGCAGGAAAAAGAGGCGGGCAATTGGAAGCCGTTATCGATGATGTCTTCGGAGTTCTCTACAATGCTAAAGTTGATTTGCCTAAGCCATTAATTATCTTCGAAGTTTATAAAAAAATGAAAGCAGAATCAGTAGAAAAAGGAATTGTTTATTTGAAAGAACTGAAAAAAAACAAACTCGATTCTTATAATTTTACTGGTTTTGAAAATGAATTGAATAGATTAACGTACAAGTTTTTGGGTGAAGGAAAACCTGATGATGCCTTAAAAATTATTGATTATGCAATTTCAGAATTTCCAAACTCGTCCAATATTTATGATACACGTGGCGAGATTTATTTCATTAAAAAAGATTATCATGCTTCTAAAAAGGATTATCAGAAAACGTTGGAACTGAATCCTACTAATGATAATGCTAAAGAAATGCTTTCAAAAATCAATCAAATTCTATCTTCTAAAAATTAATTAAAATGAAGAACCTATTTTTCTTATTATTAACAACTGTTTTATTGACAAACACGCTTTCTGCCCAAGCCTTAAATAATTCCCAAGAAACAAAAAAGATCCCTCAAAACTCGCCTGAACAAAAATCAGAAATCAATCAAATTGATTCCTTAATGACAAAATCTTATGAAAGAGGTTTATTCAATGGAAATGTCCTTATTGCTAAAAATAATAAAATCATCTATCAAAAATCATTTGGTTTTACCGATGAAACGAAACAAACTAAATTAAATAACAAGTCAATATTTAACATCGGCTCTATTGCAAAGGAATTTAATGCTGTTGCCATCATGATTTTAGTTGAACGTGGTCTTCTTAATCTTGATGACAGGGTATCAAAATTTAATTTAGGATTACCAAAATGGGCAGAAAAAGTTTCTATACGTCATCTGATTAATTATGCCAGTGGTATTCCTCCAATTGAACGATTAAAACCGGAAAATGATGCGGAGGCGTGGAATATTTTGAGAAGTACTGACAGTCTACTCTTTGAACCGGGAACGGGTTACAGGTATGATAATGGCAATGTCTTTTTGCAAAGAAGAATTATTGAAAAGGTAACCGGAATGTCTTTTCAGCAATTTGTCATTAAAAATATAGTTAAACCTTTAAAAATGACCCATTCAGTATTTGATCCAACATTTGACTCTAAAAATAGAACCTCTTGTTATGATTTTGACAATATCCGATGCCCGGAATTGAAATTTATTAGCGGATGGCTTTGGGTAGATATCAATGATCTGTATCAATGGATTGAAGCAATGAATTCTAATCGTTTAATATCCAGAGAATCTTTTCAAACGCTGTTGAATAATCCATACGCAAAAGAAGAAGGCGGATCACTTGGCAGATATTTTGAAAAAGAAGACCTACAAAGACACAATGGGGTTTCTTATAAATTTGAATCCATTTTTCTAAACGATTTTAAAAATAAGATAACGATCATTCTAGTGTCCAATAACCTCAACAGAGTTTGGGATTTGGGACATTCTATTCACAACTTAATCTTAGGAAAAAAGTACGAAATTCCTAAAAAATCTATTTATCAGGCTATAAGAAAAGAATCTCTCAACGATGTAAATAAAGGTATAGGCACTTACGATTTACTCAAAAAAAATTCTGAAAAAGAATATAGCTTTGAAAACCCGGGAGAACTTAATAAATTAGGATATGAGCTATTAAGACTTGGGAAAATCAATGAATCCATAACAATATTTAAATTGGCGACAAAAGAGTTTTCTAAAGATCCCAATCTATTCGACAGCTTGGGAGAAGCCTATTATACAAATAAGCAATATGATTTAGCATTAGAGAGTTATAAAAAAGCAATAAGTCTTGGTGGAACAAACGGTAATGCTGAAAAAATGATTGATAAAATCGAGAAAGAAATAGGAAAGTAAAATTTTCAAATCAAATTGCAAACAAAAAAAAAATCCCGTTTTAACGGGATTTTAATTTCTTATATTTACTTATTTGATCTCTACAGGAACTGAGATTTTATCCCAATCCATGGTGAATCCATTACTGTTTACTTTATACACTAAAGTTTCCTGTGTTGCTGGTAAAGCTTTTGTTTTTACATCAACACGTAAAGCATCTTTAGATCCTTCGTATTTATAAGCGCCCCACTGTTTCGGCTCTTTGTTAAAAATCACAGTCCACGTTCCCGCTTTTTTAGGGATTAAGAAAAAGCTGTATTTACCTGCTGGTAGCGGTTTACCCTGAACGGTAATATTTTTATCCGTTTCGAAAGTAGTGGCTTCATTGGCACCCGCACGCCAAACTTTATCATAAGCTTCTAAACCACCCCAGATTTCACGCCCTTTTACAGAAGGACTGCTGTAGGCTATGGTAATGGTTGCATCTTTAATTTTTCCCGTAGCAGTAGCCGGAGGACTGGCAGGTTTTTTAGTGTCCTGTGCAAAAGCATTTACTGACATGGTCATTACAGCAAAAAGTACGGTAGCAGATTTGATCATTGTTTTCATAATATTTTTGTTTGTTGTTGTTTGTTTACGAATTTACTGCTTTCGGCTTATAAAACAATAACCCGATTGCCGAAAATATAATAACGGCCGCTGCCCCAATGACATTGAGCCATAGGAAAGAAATGATATCGAATTTATAAACGGCAATAACCGTAATTTCTGATAAAATAGCCGCAATAAATACAATCGGACCGGTGATTTTTTTATAGTAAAAGGCGACCAGAAAAATCCCCAATATCGGGCCGTAGAAAAGAGAACCTAATACATTCACCGCTTCAATTAGGGAACCCATTTGAGTCGCAAACATGGCGACTCCTATTGAGAAAATACCCCAGGCTAAAGTATGCAGACGGCTGTACCTCAATTCGGTGGCATCATCAGGAATTTCTTTTTTAAATATCAAATGAACATCTTTTAATGAGCAGGCGGCAAGTGAATTCAGCGCTGCGGAAATGGAACCCCAGCTGGCCAGAAAAATAACGGCAAACAGTAAACCGATCATTCCTACAGGCAAGGTGTTTTTTACAAAATACAGGAAAATGTAATTGGTGTCCGTTTTCTCCGCATTATAGTTGGAATGATTGATCGCTTCCTCTACCCTTCCATGCAATGCCTTTACCTGGGTTTGTGTGTTTTTGAAATCCTTAACCGCTTTATTAAGTTGAGGAGAATGAGCTTCTTTCAGCTTTAGAATTTCTTTCGATTCTGCATTAAATTTTATCTGTAAATTCTGATGTTCTTTTTCAAAAACGGCAGCCTGTTCAGGTTGTGTTTCCTTTAAATGTTGATAAGAGCGTTCGTTAAAATAAATAGGAGCCGGTTTTAGAGAAAAGAAGGCAAAAAGCAGGGCACCAATCAGAAGAATAGCAAATTGCATCGGAATTTTAACCAACCCATTCAACAGCAAGCCCATTTTTGCATTGGTATTGTCTTTCGCAGTAATATACCTCCCAACCTGACTCTGGTCCGTACCGAAGTAAGAAAGGGCCAGAAAAAAACCACCGATCAGCCCGCTCCAAATATTGTATTTATCTTTCCAGTCGAATTCTGTGGTGATGACATTGAGCTTTCCGGATTTTCCCGCCAGATAAAGCGCATCATTAAAACCAATTCCATTCGGCATATTCTGAATAAGCAGGTATCCTGCAAAAGCCATGGTTCCGAGAATAATGAGAAACTGTAATTTTTGAGTGTGAGCGATCGCTTTTGCTCCGCCAACGTAGGTGTAAATCAACAGAATACCACCCGTTAAAACATTGGTTAAATAAATATTCCAGTTTAAAACGCTTGATAAGATGATACTCGGAGCATAAATGCTGATTCCCGTTGATAAGCCTCTGGAAAAAAGAAAAAGCAGTGAAGTAAGCACCCTTGTTTTTTTATCAAAACGGTTTTCTAAATATTCATAGGCTGTATAAACATTTAAGCGCTGAAAAATCGGAATGAACGTGATGCAGATCACAATCATCGCCAAAGGCAAACCAAAGTAATACTGTACGAAACGCATGCCGTCTGTATACGCCTGACCCGGTGCCGAAAGAAAAGTAATGGCACTGGCCTGTGTAGCCATAATCCCTATCAACACAATGTACCACGGCATTTTATTATCTGCTTTCAGGTAGGATTCGTTGCTTTTCTGGCCACGACCGATGAATACGCCGTAAACCACCACTGCAACCAGTGTAACAATAAGAACTGTCCAATCTATAGTACTCATGCCCAGAATTTAGTAAACAAATAATAAAATGCGATCTGCAATACCAATGCAACCGCCAAAAGTATGTACCAGGTATTCCAATTTTTAAGTTGATTATTCATTAGTTTTTCTGTGCAGATAAAAAGTTAAAAAATAAACGTGCCGCCCCAACATTTCCCGCAGGCAGCTGTCTGAAAAAGGCCAACGGTGTATAAATAAAATTACCCTTCCCGTATTTAGCAGATAAAGTGGATCCCTTCAGTGGTTCTTCATCTGTATCGTGCATTTCAAAAAGCGGTTCATACGCTGCATCCCATTGAGCCGGGAAATAAGCACCGCGTTCCTGTACCCAGCCTTTAAAATCATCCGCAGTAATTTTGTTGGGAAAGTTCAGTAGTTTATGATTGGGATTTAAAAACGTAACCGCAGCATTTTCTTCGGTAACCCGTTTATTGGCAATACTGAAACTGTACATTCCCAATTGGTCAACGGTTGTATCCTGGTTGGTGTTATACTGCATCACCAAATTACCTCCGGTTTTTACATAAGACCATAAAAAAGGCATCCAGCGGCCTAGTTTTTTCTCTGTGTTGTTGGCACGCACACCCAATACGATGGCATCATATTGCGATAGCTTGTTTTGACTACCATTTCCGCCGGTTTCATCTAATTTACCATAAAAATCTTCGTCTTTCAAAACATCTACCTGAATACCTGCAATGCGTAGGAACTCAGGAATAAAATCGCCCGCTCCTTCTATATAACCCACTTTTTTAACCTTCGCCTGAATATCACCTTTCATTACGGTAACAGTGGCGGGGGTAAAATATTGTAAGGAGGATAAATGCGGGTATTGAATTAATACTTGTTTTTTATTATAAGTGACTCCATCTGCAATAAAATTGGCATCCAATTGTAAGCGGGATGACTGTATTGCAGCAAGCTTAGTTTTTGGAATAACATAATCGATGGTCGTATCTTTTCCATTGAGCGAGCTTACATCAGCGCCGCCTAATCGTTCTCCGTTATACATCAGGTTTACTTTACCATTACTGAACTTTTTGCCAGAGTTAGCCTTAACATTTAAACTCAAATGCAGATCTTCATTTTCTTTGACCACATAAAGCGGTTGCGTAAATTTCAGTTCCAATGCAGGAACAATCCGCAAAGCTTCGACTACATCACCACGCACAGGGTCTAATTTCTTGAAAGATAAAGGAAGTTTAACCTGAAAATTTTCCGAACCGATTTTTAAACCAACCCAAACATTCAGTGGTGATTCTGCCTCAGGTAAACCGACTAAAGTATCATTCGGAACAGAGAAAGTGGCTGCGTTCGTGGGAGATTTGGCCAACCAGTAAGGTTCTGTAAGCGCTGCATCTGCAGGAATCTGAATGTCATGCTGAATGGTAATTAAAGAATCTTTTGACAGTTTTCTGTTAAAGCTTTCTGACTGACTTAACCATTTTACATTGTCTAAAACGACAGGATTTGCAGCTCTTGAAATCAAATTTAACCTGAAATTATAATGCTCCCCGGCAACAGCTTCAGCCTGATTGGAAACCACCTCGCCCATAAATCCGGCACAGCTTAAAATAATATGATCAAGGGATTTAAGTTTGTCATTTTTTAGCTCTGCATCTTTTAGCGCCATGACCTTCTTTCGCAAAGCAAGCAAAGCAGGTAAGCTGAGGTCAGGATTATTGAAATTGAAAGCGGAAATAATTTGATCTAATGATTGATCAATATCACCGTTTCCCTTTGCAGACCAGGTTTTAGCTACTCCGTCAAAAAGTGTTGTTTTTGCAGGTTCGCCAGTAACGTGGGCAAAATATTCAGTTCTGATGCCGGCTACAGACTGTGTTCCTGCACCCTGGCTTTTATGTAAACTTCTGCTTAATCCAGCCAATTCACCATAGCCCATTCCCAATTGTGCATCATATTGCCCAACGGTAACTTTCAATTGATTTTCAGCGGTCGTATTGACTCCTCCAAATCGGAAAGTATTCCACAATACACGTTTTGGCTGCCATACATTGACATATTTTAGTTGATCCGGGAAAGCCGTTTTATCGCCTGCCAGCTTAAAAGCTTTTTCCGCAACAACAGCCGAAGCCGCATGTTGTCCGTGCCCTGCCGCAGCAGTAGGAGGAAAACGACAAATGATCACATCCGGACGGAATTGACGAATGACCCAAACGACATCTGCTATAATACTATTTTCATCCCATTGTTTAAAGGTATCGGTCGTATTTTTAGAGAACCCGAAATCAATCGCCCGGGTAAAAAACTGTTGGGCGCCGTCTAACTTTCTGGCCTCTAAAAGCTCATGCGTTCTGATTAAACCCAATGCAGCACCCTGCTCTGTGCCTAATAAATTCTGACCGCCATCACCTCTGGTTAAGGACAAATAGCCCGTTTCTACATTTTGGTCGTTGATTAACCAGGAGAGTAATCCTGTATTTTCATCATCGGGATGAGCCGCAAGGTATAAAACTTTAGGCAGCTGTTTAAGAGTTTTGAGCTCACGGTAAATTTCAGATGATTTTGAAGGCCTTACCTGCTGGGCCGAACAAAAAACCGTATAAAATCCTAGGATACATACAGTGCTTACTTTTTTAAACATTTAATTTTACTTTGCAGGGCAAATATAAGTAAATCATCTTTCTTTCAGACGTAAAAGAATCAGACTGTGAATTTCACAAAAAACTGGTTGTTTTTTTTATTAAACCACAAAAGTCACAAAAGTTTTTATTTTTTAAACACTTTAGTACATTTTAGAAAGTTTAAAGGAATACCGCACAATTAAGTTCACATAAGATGAAAATCTTTGATTTTCAAAAAACTTTAGTTTACTTCTTATTCACAAAGTATATAACTTAAATAGCTTAAGTGTTTAAATTTTGTGGTTAAGTTTAAACAGACTTTATCTATGAATTAGAGTTTCAAAGAGAACAAAAACTACTTATGTTTTTCTAATGGCATTCCGCGTAAGATAGATATAATTAAACATGCAAAATGTGGCTACCGCCCCAAACGTATGCCATAAAAAGTGTGTTCCGAAACTCAACCATTCCCGTTTATCAATGATCCGGAAAGTGAGTGCTAAAGCAAACGACAACAAAGCAAAACCTACCCATTTGCCAGCTTTCCATTGAGTATAGATCAAATAACGCAACACCGAAAAAAGCACAAATGAAGCCATGATTGCATAATTTAGGTTGATAAAAAGAGAAGTGTTATCTGTCAAAATCCAATTTCTTAAAGCCAACATCAGTATCAAATATGCAAGGACCATTACAACAGCATAATACCATCTGGTGCTCCGGGCTACAAAATAAAATCCGGCAGACAAACAGAGTAACATAATGGGCATCCAATCCATTATGATAAATACCGGCCATTGTCTGAATGCATGGTAAACAGTTCCCCCTATGGCACCAATATATAATAAAACTAAGCAGTAGGTTAAAAAAGGATATTCTTTAAAATTACCCTTTATTTTAAGGGTCCAAAAAATAGCTATGGCTAAAAATAACAGAGCAGTTATTGCATTGAATGGCTCAGGGAAAAACTGGGCCATATCTGTTTCTTTATATAACATGCCTCCGTCGGGAGGTATTTGGTTTATTGGCATTTTCTTTTTTTATATTATATTTATATACCTGTTCTAAATATAGAAAAATTATGGTATTAAATAGACTGGCAAAACACTATACAATGGACGCTCAAAAAGCAGGCACGAAAATCCCGTACCAGACTTTTGGATAATAATATAAACTGAAATATGAGAATTGCAATAATCGGTGCTCACAAAGTCGGTAAAACCACATTGGCAGAAGAACTTCTGGAGAACCTTCCCGGATACACCCTTGAAATAGAACCCTACTACCAGATGGAGTCTTCAGGGTATGAATTTTCAGAAGAACCTCATCCTGACGATTTTCTTGAACAATTTAATTATTCCGCCAACCTGGTCTTCAAAAGTGGAGATGATGTCATATTTGACAGATGTGTCATTGATATCTTAGCTTATCTTCATGTTCTTGATTCAGGTCGAAATATCCAGGTTCTCTTTGAAAAAGTTCAAACCATCATTGATGAAATTGATGTTTTTGTTTTTGTCCCTATTGAAGAACCCGATCTGATATCTAACCAGCAGATAGAGCTGCCAAAACTCAGGCATAAGGTTAATGACTTACTTTATGACTGGATTGAGGATCTTGGAATAAAGGTCATTACAGTAAGCGGAACTTCATCGAACCGAAAAGATCAGGTGCTGACCGGAATTTTATCCTAGGATCTGAGGCGGGCTTAGTTACCAGAAGTCGTTCTAATGTTTGAACATCTCAAAAATTGAGTGATGATACTAAAAGTTTGAAATTTTAATGTTTAGCAGAACTATTTAAGAAAAGATAATAGTTATTTTAGCTAAAATAAAAACTTTAACACATGACTACTCAAGATGAAATCGAAAAAGTACATGCCAGTGGAACGCATGTACTATTATTAGGAGCTGGTGCCTCATTTGCATCAACATTAAAAAATCCTGAAAAGAACGGTAAAAATCTTCCCTTAATGTGGAATATTGTTGATATTGTCGGTCTAAACGGTATCGTTGATCAGCTACCAGATGATTACAAAGTATTAAAGCAGGATTTTGAAAAGCTGTACAGTAAGATATCTGACGAAGGTAAGTTTCATGAGGAAAAAGAAGTTATTGAGCAAGCTGTTTACAGCTACTTTGAGCAACTTGATTTACCCGATGAACCAACGATTTATGATTATATGATCTTGGCATTAAGATCTAGAAAAGATATCATAGCAACTTTTAACTGGGATCCCTTTCTTTATAAAGCATATCTCAGAAATGGTAAATTCACAAAAAGCCCAGGAATATTGTTTTTGCATGGATGCGTCTCTTTAGGGTTTGACAAATCTAACGGAATAGTTGGACCCGCTGGAATGTACTCAAAAAAAACAGAACAGCTTTTTGAACCAACTCAGTTGCTGTATCCAGTTGATAAGAAAGATTATAATACCGATCCTTACATAAAAGGCCAGTGGGATTCTCTTGCTAGTCAATTGAAAATTGCGGAAAGAGTTACAGTTTTTGGATATTCAGCACCTGTTAGTGATGTTGAAGCAATAGATTTGTTAAGTAAAGCATGGGGCAATGTTGAAGATCGAGCAATGGAAGAATTTGAATTAATAGATATCAGAGAGGAAGATGATGTACGGAATGCTTGGGATAGATTTATACACTCTCATCATTACCATTATTGTACAGATTATTTTAAAAGTTCTTTAGCACTACATCCTAGAAGAATGGTTGAAAGCTACCGCCATTGGGCAATGCCGCTTAGCCCAGGTGAAATGTTTCAGGATGGAAATAAAGTGCCTGAAAATTTCCAGACACTTGAAGAGCTGTGGGAATGGCATTTACCATTGATAAAAGCTGAAGAAGAGTTTTATAATAATGCGGAATAATTGAATTAAAGATATAGCTTTGAAAACAAAAACCATAATTATCTTTTTCGTTGCTCCAGTAGTGGGAGTTCTTGGTGCTTTATTCTTGTATTATGAAGGACCTGAATTTGTACAGTCAAGATATTTCTATGATACAGACAGAGGGAACAGAGGTGCTATCGGTGATGCATTTGGTGGAACTGCAGGACCAGTTATAGCATGGTTTGCGTCGATTTTAACATTCTTAGCATTTTATATTCAATATGAAGCAAATAAAGATCAAAGAGATCAGTTTGCAAAACAAGCAGACGATATCGTTATCGAAAGGTTCGAAAATAGATTTTTCGAACTCATAAGATTGCATAGGGAAAATGTGGACGAGCAAAATATTCAAAATAAAATCCTAGGTCGAAAGGCTTTTACAACATATTATTTTGAGCTTAGATATATATACTTTGTTTTAGAATCTAAGCATGATGAATTTCCGACGGATAAAAGACTAGATAAGGAACAGTTAACTAATTTAGCATATTTAATTTTCTTTTACGGAATTGGTCATGTTAGTGACAGTGTGTTTTCACATATTTTACCCCAAATAAATTCACTGCAATTTTTTAAGGTTACAATTGAAAAGCTGGAAAAAGAAAAAAAAATGTATTCAGATTTTGCCCGAGACAAAGCCAGGTATGAATCTGAAAAAAAAGTAAAAAATACTAGATTAAAAGACTTAGAAGTAGAGCATAAAGGCAAAAAAGCAATTTTCATTCTTCACTATGAACCATTCACTGGACACGGAACCAAAATTGGTCATTATTACAGACATCTTTTTCAAACTGTAAAATATGTTGATTCTCAGGAACACAAAGTATTTAAGGATAAGGATAATAAGATTAAATATGAATATGTGAAAATATTAAGGGCTCAGCTGTCAAATTTTGAACAAGTTATATTATATTACAATTCAATATGTATCCTTGGAAACACTTGGATCTCAAATGGGTATATTAAAAACTACCACTTATTAACCAATTTACCTCTTTCATTTGCAGACTTTGGAATACAACCCGACAAAAAGTTTAAAGCAGAGATGGTAGCTGATCCTAATTTTTTTGATTGGGAAATGCTTAAAGATTCTTTTCATTAGACAAGTGGTATTGTTCGGAGGATTTTATTTGAGTTAAAGAATTTCTTACTTGGCTCAAGTGATAGTTTTCGGAATCTCTGCTCGTCCGAAGTCTCCCGACTTCCCACCCCAAAGCACAATATTTAAAAAATGATAACTAACAATCATTTCTCTTTATCACTTATATCCTATTTTTGTAAAAAAACTAATGGACAAACTAAGTTTTCTGGAAGTTATTGCTGCGATGGCTGTTTTTGTATCGCTGCTGCTTGCCGTATTTTTATTAACGGTAAAAACAGAAAGGAAACTGGAAAACAGATTATTTGCAGCGTTTCTTATCATTAATGCCATTGATATCAGTGGGCTTTTTATGCACCTTTTTGTGGATAGTTATAATCTGAAAGCTTTCAAAATATCTGCTTACTTATTGGTCATGCCGCTTTTCTATCTGTATGTGAATGCCGTCTGTTATTCTGATTTCACCTTAAAAAGAAAGCATTTACTGCATCTTATTCCTTTCATTGTGGTCAACTTAATTTTAGTTCCAAGGCTTTATCTGGCAGAAGGTGCCGCTAAAGAACAGTTCTTTACAACGATGTGGAACTCTCCTGAAATGTTGGTTTATCAACTCATCGGGGAACTGCAGTTTTTCTTTTATATCGTTGGCGTATTCCTTGTCCTTAAAAAATACAGGGAGATCTATCTTGAAAACTACACCAATCCCAACACGTTGCTATACAAATGGCTGTCTCAGCTTACCGTGATTTTCTTAGTCATCCATGTATGTATTATTTTTAAAAACATCGTAAGATATACCCAGCATAGAGATCTGTTTATCTGGCTGAATATTGTGGCGGGAACCGTGTTTTTACTGGCTGCCTGCTGGTTTATCTTAAAGGCATTAAATTATCCTGAGCTTTTTCGCAGAATTGATTCTACCTTACTGCCAGCAAAAGATTTTGCTGAAACGCTGGAAACTGAAAATAAAACCAACGAAACAAAAAGTTCTCAGATCGAACAGCTTAAAAAATTCATGGTTGAAAAAGAACCTTTCTTAGAGCCTTCATTAACGATTCAGGAACTGGCAGATCAGGTGAATATTCCGGTTCGTGAGCTGTCTGTATTAATTAACCATCACCTCAATCAGCACTTTTTTGATTTTGTAAATGAATACCGCGTTAAAAAAGCAATGATCCTTCTGAAAGATCCCGCGAAAAAAGAATATACGGTGCTGGAAATCTTATATGAAGTGGGTTTCAATTCAAAATCATCTTTTCACACTTCATTTAAAAAATATACCAACCAAACGCCAACAGCTTTCAGAAACAGTTGATAGTTAATTCATTGTAAATACTCGGACTCCGGATTGCAGATAATCGGACTCATTGTATTCATTAAAATGAGTCCTACTTTTTTATACGGACTTTTTTCAGGATTATCTACAGCATATTTGCATCAGAATATCAAATTAAAATTCTGACTATGAAATATGTGACCCTTATTTTATTTTTTGCCTTACTTGGGTGTAAAAGTGTTCAGCCCATCAATACACAAAATGTTGAACATGCGATTACAAAAAATGCGCTTCAGTTATTAGAGGACAAAAGATTTCATTCTGTTTCCATTGCCGTGCTTAAAGATGGACAATCCACCATAAAACATTTTGGAGAATTAACGATTGGAAAAGGAAACAAACCTAATGATTCTACCCTTTATGAATTGGCTTCCGTCACTAAAACTTTTACAGGTTATATAGCCGCTAAAGCCGTGCTTGATCAAAAACTCAATCTAGAGGATGATATCAGAATCTATCTTGACGAACCTTATCCCAATTTAGCATTTAAAGGTGAACCTATCAAAATAAAACATCTCATCACCCATACCAGTGGATTTCCTAATTTCCCAATAAAAAGCGAAAATAAAAAAGCCTTTTTTGAAGGATTAAAACTCATCAACATTGAAACGAAGCCCGGAGAAGTCTATTCCTATTCAAACACGGCTCCGGAGCTGACCGCCTATATTCTTGAAAAAGTGTATCAAAAATCTTTTGAGGAACTGGTCATTGAATTTGTTTTGAAACCCAACAACATGAATCAAACCAAGTTTACACTCAATGAAAATGACAGAACAAGACTTGTAAAAGGTTACAACGATAAAAACGAGCTCATGCCTAACTTCAACAGGACTTTATGGGGAGGAATTTCAGGATTGCACTCTACCACTACAGATCTCGTGAAGTATATGAAGCTGCAACTTGACCAGTCAAACCCTATTGTCAACGAATCTCATAAAAAACTATACAAAGAAGGTTCTGATTTTTGGGAAGGTTATCATTGGTACATCATAGAAAATGGTAATGGATTAATGTACAGACATCACGGAGGGATCTACGGAATGCAGAACTGGTTTGTGGTTTATCCAAAACAAAATATAGGAATATCCATATTGACCAACACCAGCTTTAATGAAACAGGAGAAATTTTAGAGAAAGTAGTGGATAACCTATATAATGACATCAATATAAACTAAAAATATGTTCTTTTTCTGAAATAAGAAACCAAATATCAATTCTCAAAACCTTTAAATGACTACATTAGCACTGAATTAAAATGCGCTAAGATTTCTATGAAAAATATATTCTTTGTATTGCTTATTTCAACGGTACAACCTGTACTGGCACAGACTAAATTAGAAAAAGCAATTACCAGTCTTGAGAATAATTATGACCAGGAAAAAGTATATGTACTTACCGATAAATCACAATATGCAGCAGGCGACAAAATATGGTTTAAAAGCTTTGTATTTGATGGATATAACCGTTCTGCACTATCTACTACTCTATTTGTAGAACTCTACAATGCTGATAAAAAATTAATAGACTGGAAAACGATACTTCTGACCAATGGTGAAGGCAGCGGAGATTTCCAACTGAAAGAAAACCTTCCTGAGCAGGTGTATTTTGTAAGAGCCTACACGCCTTACATGACCAATTTTAACGAAGATTTTCAGATGGTTAAAACAATTCCGGTTTACAATCCTGACTCCCCTGAATCACTGGTGATTGCTAAAAGCTCTGAATGGTCTGCAAAAGCCTTTCCGGAAGGCGGAACTTTCATTAACGGCATCCCTTCAAAATTTGCCGTTAGATTATCCAGCACTACTTCCCTGCCGGAAAACTGGACCGGAAAGGTAATCGATACACAAAATCCCAATGTTGCTATAACTACATTTAAATCCTTTGATAAAAACGTTGCCTCCTTTAAGATCACTCCCACTTCAGGAAAAAAATACCAGGTTATTATTCAGGACAATGCAGGAAAAACGAAAACAATAGATCTGCCAGCAGTTGCAGAAAGCGGCCTCAGCTTAGAAGTTTACAGTTCTAAAGAGGGCGTAAAATATACCTTAAAAGGCGTCAATTTAAAACAACAGCTTCAAAATTACAAAATTGTAGGAACGATCAATAACCATCTTGCCTACAAAGCTAATATCAACAATTTAACTAATGAAGCTACGAGTCTTATCCCTACCAAAATCAGCAATGGAGCCAACTGCATTTTGCAATTAGCCATTTTTGATGAGCAGGACAATCTGGTGGCCAAAAGACTTTGTTTTGTAAAACCCGGTCAACTAAAAATTGAAAAACCGGAAATTGTAGCCCAGAGCATAAAACAAACCCAAAGATCTTTTAACAGCATTGATCTTTCTCCGGAATCCTATTTTAAAAATTACACTGTTTTGGTCAGTGAGGATAACGGCACCCAGACTCCGGAAGAAGAAAATTTACTGAGCGGGCTTTGGCTAACGGGAGATTTTACGACAAGAATAGACAGCCCGGCGCAATACTTTTCTAAAAACGCCAATACTGAAGCTTTGGACGCACTTCTTATTTCTGAAAACTGGCAAAGGTTTGACTGGAATTCTGTCCTTACCGGATCTGTACCCGCTATTAAAACCAAATCTCCACAATATCTTTCTTATAAAATAAAGCCTATTAAAAATGGCGCTATGCTGATCAACTCCAATGTAAGCTTAATGCTGAAATTAGAGAATCATGAAGCAGCGCTTAATCAGTTTCAAACGGATCAAAACGGATATGCCTATTTAAATAATCTGAACTATGATGAACCTTTGAATGTGTCATTATTTGTCAATTCACAAGATAATAAAGAATCAAATACTGAGAATTTATTTGTCAATATAGAACCATTAGTCACTCCCACATCATTTAAAGGCAGTTTCCCCGGCACTAAATATACATTGGTAAAAGCCGGTGAACGTAAAACTGTTTCTGCAACCATTTCCAGAGCCATCAATACGCAGAAAAACAGTAAAAAAACGGCCAATGCAGACGTACAGATTGAAGAAGTAAAACTGGTAGGAAAAAAGACAGATCCAAAAGAAGACTTAGACAAACAACTGTCTACCGGAATGTTTAATTCCATGAACTCTACCATATTCGATTTCGTGAATGAAGACCAACATATTGCCGGGTCCAATAATGTATTAGACTGGCTTCAGGGAAGAGCTGCCGGCTTAACATTTCAAAGGAATAATTCAGGGGTCAATGTACCTTATATCCGCGGTCAGCAAGCTAAGCTTTATTTAGATGAAATCCTTTCTGATCCCTCCATGATAGCCACCCTTCCTGTAAACAATATTGCTATGGTAAAAATTATTAAAGGAGCAGGATTGGTAGGTGATGCAGTAGCCATCTATACGATGCGAGGGAATATGAAGTCTAAAAGTAATGAAAAAGAAGCGCCAAAGAACAACTCAGCAGTCATAAAAGGATATGACAAACCTTCGGAATTTCCTATTGAAATGCTGGATAATGACGATCCTTCAAAGAAAATTGAAAATGATACCCGGGAAACACTGTACTGGAATCCTAATTTATTCGACAGCGACTATGTTCCTCCAAGAATTAAATTCTTTAATAACGACAGCGCCAAACAATATAAAGTACTGATCATCAGTTTTGATGAAGATGACAATCTTTTGTATGATCAACAAATATTTAAATAATATATTTTTCAGTATGAAAAAGCCTTTCAGTTTTCCTGGAAGGCTTTTTTATTGGTTTTAAATTATAGAACCCAGCTACCTTACAAATCTTTTTTCGTTAAATCTTAAACTTTCTAAAAAAAACACTTTTTTAAATCATCACTCTAAAGTACTTTAAGCCTGATTTTCAGACAGTCGTAGTTTTACTACAATTTAAAAGATTTAATGAGAATTTAAATTACATAGTCTATTTTTTATCTAACTTAGGTGACATAATACCAAATAAAACGCACCAAATATTATGAAAAACACCTCAAATTCTGAGAAGGTTTCAGAAAACCATATTTCGGGGATCAACCGTGTGGTAAAACTGGACATTGTGGTTGAGGGTAAGACTGTCAATCACTTTAAGCACTTTCGTTTACGGCAGAGTGCCAGAAAGCACCATGATTTTGAACTGGTATTGGCTCATGACTCTTTAGGCGAAGCACAAAATCACAACCTTGAACAGGCCCAAAAGTTTTTAGGAAAAAGAATCACCGTTGTTTTTAAATATAAAGATGCTGAAAATGAAAGCCCCGAAAGAACATTTGTGGGTCTCATTACCAAAGTGGCATTCAGTCAGGAAAAAATGAGTCTGGGAAATATTATCTTAAAAGGAAAAAGTCCCACTATTCTGATGGATTCTGCTCCACATACCCAAAGTTTCGGTGGAGGCCAGGAGGTAAATACCAATATCATTGCTACCCGGATTATCAATGAAACATTAGGTTCAAACAAATTTGATTTCAGGATAGATACCCAAAACAAAAGCTATATCAGTTACAGTTCACAATACAACGAAACCCATTACAATTACCTTACACGGATTGCAGAAGCTTATGGAGAGCAGTTTTACTATGACGGCGAAATCCTTCATTTCGGGAAGCTCCCCACTTCTGAAAAACCTATCCTGCTGGTGTATGGAAGCAATGTCAATGATGTTAATGTGGAGCTGAAGGCCGTTCACACCAAACCGGAATACTTTGGCTATAACAGCAGCAGCCATACTAAAATGGTTGGCGTGGATGATTCTGTAAAACATGTAGGAGAATTATCTTCCAAAGCTTATGAACTGAATGACGGCATTTTTACCACGCGGTCATTGACCCCCACTCCTATCAACGCCAATATGTTCCGTGATGTGGATGATTCCCAAAAGAGCGCACGAGGAAGTAAAGCGGTAGAGGTTTTTACAGTTTCGGGACATACAACAGTTCCGTTTCTGTATATAGGCTGTGTGGCAGATTTAGCTATGAGAAAGACAGACAGCAACGATACCTCCCATTTTACAACACTTATGATTACGGAGGTGAGCCACGAGGTGGATGCAAGAGGATATTATACCGGAAGTTTTGAAGCTATCGCTGAGGGAACCGGTTTTATGCCAAAACCTGATTTTGAAATGCCTAAAGCAGAACCGCAGGTAGCCACCGTGATATCCAATGTAGATCCTTTGAATCAGGGAAGAATACAGGTCCGGTTTGACTGGCAGTTAAATGACACCACCCACTTTATCAGAATGATGAGCCCTGACGCAGGTGGAACGGATGCCATAACACAAAACAGAGGTTTTGTAGCGGTTCCTGAAATTGGAGACCAGGTCATGGTAGGATTTGAATACCACAACCCCGATTTCCCATTTGCCATGGGTGGAATGTTTCACGGACAGGTAGGCCTGGGCGGGGGCGTAGACAATCATTTGAAATCTATACAGACAAGAAGCGGCATTAAAGTTTTAATGAATGATGCAGACAAAAGTGTAACCATTAAAGATCCGAGCGGAAATACCTATTTTATGGATGGCCAGGGGAATATTCATGTCACTGCGCCGAAGAATATGACTTTTACCGCAGGAGAAGATATGGAGATTTCTGTGGGAAGGAATATGACCACCAAGATTGGACAGGACAGCACCATGCAGGTTGGCAATGACCATACCGAATCTATTACAAAGAGATACACTCAAACCTCTGAAAACAAAAGTGTGATCGTGAAAAAAGATCAAACTGAAAGCACAGGTAATGCATTCAAAAGCACCTCCGGAGAAGCCGATATACAGACTTCTAAAGGCGATTTAAAACTAAGAGGATCATCATTAGCCGTATTCCAGGGAGGAAAAGACGTGAAAGTAAGCAAAGGCTAAATGTATGACGGGTGATGAACTTAAATTTCATTTGTTGCCAACGAATATATTTCCGGCCCCAACAATTGAACCCAATCCAAAACATTAACACATGGAAGATCGAAATACTTCAGCGCATGATCGTAAGCTTTCTGAAAAAAGAGCAGAAAAGCAAAAAAAAGCCAGCGGAGATTCTCCTACAGAAAAAAGAGAAGTGGTCATGCATGGAGCAAAGTTAAAATGTCCTCATGCTAAGGCGCCGGGAGACCTTAAAGTTACGTCTAACGAAATCAATCTCCAGGATCAGTTATGGGCCACAGAAGGTGATGGAAACAATATGGTCAACCTTCAGTTTAAAGGAACCTGCGGACACCCAAAATGGCCTGCCAAAAACATGCCTCCTCCTCCCTGTATGAGCGTTATAAAATTAAGTCCATGGGAAAATCTGGGAACTTCTATCGTACAGACACAAACTGTTTTGGTAAAAGAATCATTTATCACTTGTGATCCTGATTTTAATGCTGCTGTGGCGAAACCGATTCCGACGGTCGAGAGGATTTTAACACCAGAAGAACCAAAAACTGAAATTGATTATAAGTTTTTGGTTAATTTCAGAAGGGGGAATTCTTACAAAGGAGAATATGGTTTTGATTGGTTACGGGAAGAATATATAGAGCCGCTGGAAAAAGTTTTGTATAATAACAGTAATCCTCCTGCTCCTATTAAAACGAAACCCAACGGAAAAGCTGAAGCTACAAAAACACCTCTTTGTGAAAATTTTGAAGAGCTGAAAACTCAATATAGACCATTTGTAAGATTTCAGAAAGACTACTATTGTACCTGGTTATCTATATTTCCTGTAGATTATCCGAACTCACCTCATATAAATGGTGTCAAATTGGATATCGAAGTATTTGAAGATTTTAAAGACAATGAAAAATTAAAAAAGCCTTCTGAAATAGAAATTCACTTTGAATGCGATAATGCTGATGTAGAAATTACGCCTAAAATTGCAAAAAGTATAAAAGAAGCTAAAAAAGGAATACTAGTAAAATGTACGAAAGCATTATCAAAAGACACAGAAATTACAGTAAAAGCAGTTTTAAAAGACGGAGATAAGGAAAAAACAAATGAAAAAATAGGAAAATTCTTTATTTATGCTAACAATGAAATTAAAAATATAGACATCTCAATTATAGATTGTTTGATCAATGATGATAGTTCAAAGGCTTTAAAAAGAAAGAGAGGAAGCGATTTGGAAACCTATTTAAATTCAAAAGTTTTAAATCAAGCTCTCATTCAATGTAAAGTAAAAACACCTGAAGATTTTGATTTACGATTGTACAAAGAAAATGGAAAGACATTAGTAGAAAAATACAGCCTGGATAAGTCTTCGGTAATGAAAGAATTAGAGATATCTTCTAAAAAAGCTTCCACAAGAGTTGCTGAGAATAGTATAGAAGATTTGGAAATTTTCAGAGATGAATTAATGAGTTTATATGAAAAAAATGGAGCCAATAAAAAACCTGTAAGAAAGAAAAACGATAAAAATAAATTTATGTTTTTTGCCAATATTTTTGTTCAGATGGGAAAAAAAGAAGAAAGATTTTTTATTACAAAGGACCCGGCAGGAAATGAATCATTTTCTATTAAGGTAATAACTGTAGATGCTTTTGCATATTTAAAAGGTGCACAACCCGTTGGAAACACGGTCATCTTTTTTACAGAACAGACCTTAGACAATCCTACCATTGCTCACGAATTTGGACATAATTTAGGATTATGGCATTTATTTGATAACAGTCCCTATAGATTTTATAAAGGACATACAGATAATTTTATGGACTATTCGGAAAGAGTACGGGTAGATGTAGAAGATTCGGCAGATAGAAATAGGAATACAAGATTAGCCTACTACAAATGGCAGTGGGATGAAATGAGAAAAGGAATATAAAATATAAAATATGAACAAACTACTTTTTTTAGGACTGATCATTTTCTCCGTGTTTTATAATGCTCAAAGACATTATAATGTTGATATTTTAGGGGAAGGACATTTCTATTATGATACAAAAACTCCTTTTAAAGATTTTATTCAAAGTTTTAGTAAGAATGAATTTGTACAATCGGCAAAAAACAATATTCTGGATTCAACCAAGATAAGTTCAGACCAACTGAAAAATTATCATCAATTGGTTTTAGATAACATTCCCAAGAATAACAAAAACCATATCTGGGTTGTTTTCGGATATCATAAAGGTCATTACTATTCTAAATATTTTTTAGGAGAAAATCTAACTAAAAATGAAAATGATTTTTTTGTTCAGTTAAATTATTTTGTCAATAAAAAAAATAATCTGATTGATAGCATTGGTACTTGTATTCCTAAAAATGGATGTAGAGAAATAAAAAAATATAAGCCCATTAATGCTTCCAAAGCGTTTCAATCTATGGAAATACAAAAAAACAATTTTCCAGTTGACAATAGCTATAGTTTAAAAAAATATGAAGAAGACAGAAAAAAAATGGAAGCAGATAAAAAAGCTATTTGGACCATCAATGAAGAATAAATATTGATCAGATACTTTTTATGCATAGGAAATGAAAACCTTGGTTACCCGTTTGATATTATTTTTCTTTGTTCCTGCTTGCGGGCAAAAGGCCGTTTATGACAGTTTGAAAGTGTATGAGCAGGATTCATTGACTGTACATAAAAATTTTAAAGACGGAACAGTACCCAATAAACTTACCGTAAAAGTCATTAATCCCTGTAATGCTGAAAAAGAAAGATTTGACGGAGCTGTCACCATAATCAGTGCCACCGTTAAAAATAAAAAATACAGCGACAGTATAGTTTACAGTTATCCTGATGCGCAATCCGGTTTAATCAATTTAAAAACAAATAACATATCAAATTATAATATCAATCAATCAACATCAGGCGGTCTTCATCCCTTTTACGTATTGCGGAAATTGGGATAATGATACAAAAGTCTCTTACATCATATTGTATAACCATAAAAAATACCTGTATCATATAAAGTACCGTTGTGGAGAAGATGACCAATGTAAAATCAATGAAAACCTGGATATTATATTAAAAGATTTACCCGAAAAGCTAAAATTAAAAGTGATTAAAGACCTGAAAACAAAATATAATAAGTCAAATGATTTTCAATAATCAGCTCAAAATAAAACGTCATGAGTGAAGAACAAGAACAAGGAAAAGATAATTACTCCGCAAATCCCAATCAAAAGGTTTATGATACGCCGCACCAGGTGGATCATGAAGTAAATGTGGTGAAAATATATTTTGCAAAACAAGTTCCTAAAATGACCTGGGAAACTAAAGAAGATACCTATACGGTAAAAAATGGAGGGTCCGTATCTGACGTAAAAAAGAAGTATGAGAAAAAAGGAAGAAGAAACATCCTCGCAGATAAAGAAGATTCTGTAAAATTAACAGCAAAGGAATCAGTGAAAATTACCTGGGAAGAAGAAGTACAGGCGAAAAAAGCAGATGGCAGTCCGGATTTTGATTTTGAGAAAATAAACAGCACCACCATTAAAAAGAAAGTATGGGTGGTGGCCCATTGTGAAGGAGCAAGTGGAAAGCTCTCTGTGGAGATTCATGAAAATAAACTTACCAATGCGGAAAATGTCTATGAAAATCCTGTCAAGTTTTTGGATGGAGAAGAGGAGAAAAGCAAAATTGAATTTACCATCAACGGAACCCTGGTGTATTCGAAAGAAATAACAATGCGCCCGAAAAGCGACGAAGATTTAAAAAAACTAATTGATCAACTGAACAAAAGAGCTGATACAAACGCTTTCCTATATTTCAAAGCTGAAGTAACCGGAACAGAAGATCAGGTGAAATTTCCGGATGAAACGCATGAGTTTTTAAATAAAGACAATGAAAGATTTGAGATCAGATACTGCAATTGCGGAAACAAATATGACATTACCTGTACCCGGTACAGTAAAAGATATGGTCCCGCTTACTGGGGATCGAAAAAACTTGAAAATTACTCCGATTGGGATACCTTGATTGAAGACAAGAAAATTACGACGGAAGAAAAGGCTATTCTGGTGGGAATGTCTGAAAATGAAGGTAAACTGGATTCTGTTCAGTCCTATGACTGGGACCTTTCGGGTGAACAGATGATAGTAACAGCAGGCGCCATGCAGAAAACTGTGGATCATACCGGAAAAGGAGAATTCACCACACAGGTTGAAGAATTTAAAGCCCAACATCCGGAAAAGTATGAAGAATTATTTGTATCATGCGGATGGACGGTGGATTCCGGGATTCTGTATTATAAAGATCCGGCAGATCCTAAAGCGGAAAAAATCACAGGAAATACGTTGTCCAATAAAATCAGAGAAAACTGTAAAGAATCTTTATTTGGAAAAACAGTGGAATGTAAACCTCTGCAACCGATCGTAAATGCCGTTATTGATAAGGTATTTCAGGAAAAACAGGTGGTAGATTTTATCAAAAGGTTAAAAGAGGTAGTGCTTCCTTTAACGCCTACAGGCTATTCATACAAACTGTCAGATTATTTACAGTCAAAATTAGGAAAAGCAACTGCTCTGGATCATCACATTAACAGACCGGGATTGGTAAAAGACGATTTCGGTGCTGCCTTAGACCGGTTTTTCGCCAAAAAAGATGCCAATACAGCCAAAGAAAACAAAACCAAAAAAGAAGGTGAAAAATTAGAAAAACTATCAAGAAACCCTGCCGATTGGGGAGATATGCACGGGAAATATGAGAAGGAAATTCTTGATGATTACGGTAATCAGAGAAGAGGTACCGATATGGACAAACGCTATGAAAAAATGGAAAAAAACTCAAACTTATCATCATGAAAAAAATAACATCCATTCTAATGATTTTAATCATTTGTATTACGTGTGGAAACACAATGTCCCAACGAAATCATGATGTACAACAGAATAAAACGGTAAAAAAAGATACCATCATTAAGCTGAATGATAATATATCCCTTTACTATGCTTCCTATAACAGCCCTATGAAACTATGGTATAATCTTCATATCATTCATCATAAGAAGAAGATAAAAGTAGGTAAAGGAAGTGATTTTAAAGGTACCGGAAGTGAACTCTTTTCTTCCCTGTCTCCTAATGCAAAATATGTAGTAGTGGACGGTATTATCAAAGAATATGTGCATGAAAGTGCAAAGGACAGTACCCTGCACGAAAACTACACATGTGCCATTATCGACATCGATAAAGCAAAAATAATCAAACAGATGCAACAGGATTGTGATGGATCATGGAACAAGAAAAGCCAGTGGATTTCCTCCGGAGGGAAAGTGGTTTTTGCATCAAAATAATGGTTGAATCAGCAATAACAAATTGTAAAAGGAGTTAATTATGGAGCCCGTATTTCCGATAAATGTCAAATTAAATCTTGTAGAAGGAAAGAAGTTTTATCGCTATACCTATAATGAATACACCACCATCCATGGGGAAACGCACAGAAGCGAGCTCAACAAAAATTTTCATGTCACGCTGAAACTTTTAGAAGGGGAAGAAAAAAGATTTGAATACCATATTGAAATTTTTGACAGGGTTCACAGGGATAAGGAATTATCACTGTCTGAAAAAGATTTTTTAAACAGAATTGCAGAGATCAATGATGATGTAATGCTCATAACGGACGAATATGGCCGGTTGAAAAACGTACAGGAACTGTCCATTCTTCAGGATAGAGTGGAAAAAACAGTGGAAAAGCTCTCCCGATCTTATGTAGGCAAACAGGCAGAGGATTTTTATACGTTTTTAAAAGATTTTTACCAGAAGGAGCACTTAGTGGGTAAGGATTTTTTAAGAAATAATCATTTTGGAATGATCGTCCATCCATTTTATGGAAGATATGAAAAGGAAAACCAGGTAAAGCATAAGGTGCGGTACCGTAATTTTATGGCCAATACCATAATAGATATAGAAGAGAGTGTAGAGCCCGAGGCCATGCGTTGTGATGATGAATTATTACTGGTACAGTATACCGGAAACATCCCATCAGATAAAAATTGGGAAATGTTTTATGGGGAAATGAAAAGAAAGGAAATCACTTATAACAGTGAAACCGATTTTCCAAAACTGGACAAATATAAAGGGCAGATTTTATTAGATTTTAAAACCAAAGAAGTGTTGGAGCACAAACTGACCATAGAATTTTCCCTGGGAGACAACTACCAAAAGAAAATCATCTGTCATATCAAAGAAATAAGCCATGAAGAATTATAAAATTGAAGAACTGTAGAATCAGTTGAATAAAAAACTTGGCAGCCTAAGACTTCTCAATTAATAAAAATAAAATCACAGATCATCCTCATCAGGAAATATAAAAAAAGAAAAATCTTAAAATGGCGACACGTATTACCATAACAGACACAGGGCAGACACAAACCTTAAATGGTCCATTGGCTCCGGATACTCCCGATGATTCATTGCAGCGTATCAGTGCCGTTTATTTTGCCAAGAAAGTAACAACCGACAACGGAACAAGAGTCAGTTTTACAAAAATTGATTCTGCTCACGTGCAGCAGGATCATCAAAATCAAAATATTCCATACGATTCCATATTGGGAAAAACGGTGTATCTGATCATGGAGACCAGCAATATGCAGAACTTGAGTATAGATGCAGTGATAAGACCTTCAGCCAATACCATGACAGAAAATACGGATACCTTACAGCTCATGCGTTTTGTATCTCCTAACCGGTATGAAGTACAGAGGCTGTTTACAGTACGGGTGGGAAATTTTGATGCCCTTAACAACAGAGACGGCAGACATGATCATTATACCAATTTAGATGCTGATCATATTAACAAAGCCATTATTAAGCTGCAGCTCAGACCGGATGGAAGAGCTACTTTTGATGACTGGACCAGAAGGCTCGCAGATGGAAGTATTAATCTGGAAGTGGCCGTAGAAAGAACGGATAATAATCCCTGTGCCTATAAAGACGGACAGGAAGAAGTAAACGGAGCCGGTGTTTTCTTAGATGATGATACAGGGAGATTCAGAGTGGTTAATAAAAATATATACAACATTCATCATGGCAGTAATACGTACAATACGTTGCCGGAGATCAGTACGAATCCATCGAGAAGAAGACGGATACAGAAGGTTGTGAATGCCCAGTCTACCGAAGTGATCTTCTTTTATTACGACCAAAACGATAATGAACACAGGATTTGTGCCCGAACGAAAGAAAGTGTAACCAGAAAAAGAAGAGTCAATACCATTCCGCCGCTGGCCCAAAGAGGAGCTCTTTCACAAACCATAGATTTTACCGCGAACAGAGCCGCCGGAGAACAGATCGATGCACATCAGTTACGGGTGTATGCCAACGGAACCCTGGGCGATGGAGCCACCGATAAATGGTACGCCAATCAGCCGGGAAATGTAGACTTAGTCGATATGGATATATTAGCGAATGTAGGTGTGGGACCCCAGATATTCGAAGCCTTCAATTACAATCAGAATGGAGTCATCATCCGGTATGGATTTCAGCACACCAGAAGAAGAAGTATTCAGCCGGATTTATTTGCCGGTTTCTTAGGGTCATTGGCCCAATTCAGACAGGAAGGGCACAATCATTATATTGTATCTCAGGGGTTTTCTTTTTCTGATGCGTCGTGCTACCCCAGCGCAGAACATGTGAACGGAGAAGCGGGAGATCTGAATTTATTAACGACTCAGGAAAATGGGACCAATACGGTCCTTTCGGCAGCCAATTTTGATTATGATAATGCGGTGATTCTCCGGAATATTCTTTATGATTTTGGATTTATACTAGGCCGTTCAGAAAATTTTTCTAACACCGCAAATGCCAGTACGGCAGACAATGCCAATACACGGTTGCCTCACACGATCCACACCGCTACACCAAGACATAATAATCATTTACATATTCACGGTTTTGCTCAAATATCAGATATCTATGTTTAAAATTAATATCGCTTTTTTCACCAGTTTGTTTTTCCTTTTCTCCTGTTACAGCAAAGCACAGACAGAAAATAAGGCCATACAAACAGAAGTACATTCAACGGATAAAGGATCGTTTTCTTTTAACCCCAATAAAGCTGACTGTATCACGCTGCCGTTTGGATATTCGGATATTTCAAAACGAAAAACCGTGGACTCCGTTCTGTCTGCCATAGAAGATAAAAATAAACTGAAAGAAATCGGTGCATTACAATTTGAAAAAGTAATCAAAAAGGATCTTGTCTTACTTCCTGAAGAATATGATGTCTTCCTGCCATTCAGCGCTACTGTCAATGAAAAATATGACCCCATTAAAATAGCTTCTCATTTTCTGTGTTACAAAGATTTTTCAGTGTACTTTATGGCCGTCTATAATACCGTGCGTTACGCCGATCCGTTCATTGAAAAAATATATTTAGTCTCAACCAAAGACGGTAAGCTTATCGATATGAAGAGAATTTATCTGAATCATCAGGGAGAAATGGGATTTGCCAACTATACCTTATTTAATATTGATAAAAATTACATCATTTCTCTACAGGATTATGAGTTGACTGAAAATCCTTTTCAATTAAAACCTTTACATCAATACCAGATTCTTCCGTCCGGAAAATTTGCCAGATACTTTGATAAAGATGGTCCTTATAAAAATGATGAAGAACAGGGTCTCGTAAAAAATCACCTCAAAGAAGGAAAATGGATAGAAACCAAACCCAACGGATCTCTTGATTTACAAAAACATCCGGAATTTACAGATCCCTATACGTATCTGGAAGCGGAATATAAAAACGGTTTACCCGCCGGAACATGGAAATTTTACAAATTACTGCAAAAATACAGTGAAGAAACAGGAGAACCTCTATTCAATACAAGGAAGAAAGGACCATTGATCTATACTGAAGTGTATAAAGAGGGGGTATTGGAAAAACGGGAAGTTCGTTAATGTTGGAGGGTTGGCTGATGTAGTTTTTTTTCTGCTTTGGATAAACTTCTGCTGAATTCTTTGTTGGAAAATCGCAAAGGCCGCAAGGTTTTAAGGTGTATGGGTAGTTTAAGGCGCAAGAAAATCAAAGATTTTCAGCTATGCATTCATTATTATGGAATAAGCGAACAACATCACAGTTGTAAATACTACATACATTAGATCAAATGATTACTAATATACCAGAATACGAAGATTTTGAAAACGTATCAAAAGAATGTCTAATTCAAGCACTTGAATTATTTTTTAGAATTTATTGTAATTATAAAGAATATGACGATGAAAATATAAATGAAGAAGTGCCTCTAAATGAGGTTTGGGAGCATAACAAGCCTACATTTAGAACATCTGTTATCTTATTACATCAGGGAGTTGAAACTTATATGAAAAGTGTAATTGTAAGAAATTCACCTTATTTACTTCTTGAACAAAAAAGATCAGATTGGCCAAGTCTTCCAAAAAGTAAAGATGTAGATTACTCCACTATGTACACATATGCAGGAGAGAATCTTCTCAATACTTTTTGCACTGTTACTAATGGCAAGCTTAATTCAGAAAAAATAAAGTTTATTGAAGATATTCGCCAAAATAGAAATAAGGCAATTCATGGAGCTGGAAGTATGTTAAATAATCCGAGTACTGTTATTCTTGATATACTAAAAGCTTATACTTATTTCTTTGGAAAAGATCAATGGTTTAATGATATGAAAAAATGGAATCAATCGAATCCTCTTTTTGGTTACTATAACTGGGATTTTGAGAGTATACAATCATATAAATTTCTAGATTTTATTGAAGTGACAATAGGTGTAAAACAACTAAATTTTTTTTTTAATTTTGATTTGAATGGAAGAAGATATTTTTGTCCTACTTGTTTTTATGAAATAAGTTCAAAAGGTGAACAATTAAAAAGTAAATGGGCATTTCTCACCCCCAACAAACCTTCTTCAAAGCTTTTATACTGTATCAATTGTAATTTTGAGAATGAAATAAAAAGAGTGGATTGTCATATTAAAGATTGCATGGGTAATGTAATGGATGTCAATGGCATTTGTCTTACCTGTGGTAAAAAAACCAATGAAAATTCTATTTAAAATATCTTTTTTAAGTTGCAAGATTTTCTCTTCTAAATATAGGCTTTCCTGCTTCATAGACTTTATTTAAGATCATCCCGAAAACTTTCTTCCAAAAAATAAAAACTCTTTTTTTTGTAACGATAATTTCTCTAACATTGCAAAAAAAACCATGAAAAACTCAAAACTAGTTTTAGCAGCAGCTTTAATGCTGTTCTCCGCTGTGAATGTAACGGCTCAAAAAAAGAAATCAGCGGCTCCGTCAAAACGCGGACCGATGGAAATGCCTAAAGATGCTGAAGTTCAGGTCATGGCCGCAGGCGAGAAAGCCTTAAGCTATTATTATAAGACCAACGCTCGGGTTACCTTTAAATACGATGCCAACTATAAAAATACAGATATTTATATCACTGAGGACGGTACCCAAAAATTAATGTACAAAGCTAAACTGGATGATACAGGTGTAGATACCCAGTTAAAAGCAAGAATCAATCATTATAAAGTATACAGTTTAGACCGTAAAACCCTTTTATTCACCTACGAATCAGAAGCATCGGCAACCAGCTTAGTAAAAATGATTGCTGTATCTCCTGCAAAAACCTCTACGATTCTGGATTTCTCCCAGGCATTCGGACCTGCTGAATATACGCTGGGTAAAACGGAAACGTTTGAGAAGTTTCCCATCTTTTTATACTATTCAATATTTAATGCGCCGAAAAAGTAATGTTATTTAAAAGAGATAAATAACAATCTCTGAATTCCTCTGATTTTGGAGACTGTCTTTTTTAATCCTTGGCAAGGTTTAAAACCTTGCCAAGGATTATAGTACTACCTATTCTTCCCTATCGGACACAAACAAGGGCCCGCGCGGGGAGGGAATACATAATCATTCAATTCTTATTACCTCCAGGAATTCATTTCATAGTTTGAAAAGTTCACTTCCATATCCTCTATCCTGTCTTCAAGGGCTTTGATGCCTGTATGCCTGTATTTTTCCTTCTCAGATTCATTAAGGGTATACATAATATCGAATCCCGGGGTTGGCTTGGCAATAGGGACAGATAGTATAATACGGCCATCCTCTTCATACATATAATATTGCCATTCTTTTTGTTCGAGTACTTTCTTTTCGTTCATTCTTTCAGTTGATTTTTAATACATCATTTGGTATTGGTTCAGGATAACTATCCTTTTGACACCGCATAATGACAGATGCCCTCCAAAAACAGCATATACCTTCCCGGTTGATATTCTCCATAGGAAAACAGATAGATAGCCTCATTTTTCTTTACATAATGAATTTCCAATCCATCTTCAGAGAGATACTTTTCAACAAAGCTATTAACCGGGCTGAACGTGCTTTCTTTCATGATGATATTAAAACTTCTCTCCCCTATTTCTTTTTTTAATTCCCGTAATGGATGGTTGTAAAAATCCATCAGTTTGAACGTTTGATTTTTAATTGCAAAAACATGTTTGAGAGCTTTTTCTTCCTCTCCGTCAAATAATTTCCGCCTGATCATTTCAATGTTTTCAATCATAGCAGGATATAATGATATGCCCCAAACGATATCCTGCAGCATTTTCGCATACTCAGTATTGGCTTCTTCACCGGGAAAATTCCTTACGACCATGATGGCCATCGGATATTTCTGATAGGCTTCATCTTCCGTATATGCTCTATGTTCATCAATGACCGTTTTTTTTATATCCAGCAATTGACGGTAAAAGGAAATGTTCATGGAATTATCGGGAAATTGTTCATATTCTTCTTTGGCCTGCGCTAAAGCTTTTTCAACGATTTCACGGTAGTATTTTTTTGTTAGACGGTCTTCTAAATCTATATAAATTGAGGTGTTCTTATCCATTAAAGCTTTGTTTTAGATAGATACATTGGGATTATTTTTCTTTGCTTCATCCATATTATACGCAATCCTGTTATCCTGAATGTTCAAAGTCGTGAAAATACCGATGTACTGATTAAATAGATTTTTGTCATAATAAACAAGCACCGGAAACAACTGACTGGCCTGGTAATATCTTTTGCCTTCTAAGGCCTTTTGCATGGCTTCTTCCACTTCCTGTACAAGTGGCCTGCAGTTTTTATTTAAGAGGAAATCCTTTAGATGAGATTCAAAAAACCGGTCACCATACAGCTGTAAAAACTGTTTGATATAAGGATATAATTCCTGTTCGCTTTTTCCATTGAACGTTGAAATGTACAAGGCATTGGTGATGATATCATATACATTATCCTGATTATGGAGTCTGTGGGGTTCAAAACTTTCTTTTTCGTCCCATTTTTCAGCGGTGAATCGGTCAAGGAGTTCAAAACCTTCGGGTATACCCCATGCAAGCAAAATAAGCATGGCCTGATAAGCCACATAACGGTCTTGATGGTGAAGAAGTCTTTTTAACTGTTCAACCCTGTCAAAATCTTTTTTTTCAAGGAGTTGTACTTCGTTTAAATCGTATCCTTCATTCCCTTCCTCATTGTAGTAATAAAGGAGTTCATGGAGTTGGTTATTCATTTAATCAGTTTTTATGAGTGGAGTTGAACAGTAGTGGGAATATTCAGTTTTATATTTTAAAAATACAAACTTTCTTTTTGATATGGAATTTGTTTACAGGTTTCTTAATTTTTCAAACACAAGAAAATTGATAATAGAAAAGACAAAATGACGATACCGGTATGTCTGCGATTTGCTTTTGTCAATTATTTTCACTATCTTGTAGTATGAAAAAAAGTGAAAATCAAGGGAGTATAACCCATGCAGGTAGAATGAATGAACGAACAAAAGCATTGGAAGTTCTTGAAAAAGCCAAGCAAACACAAGGGAAAATTACCTTTTTAAGAAAAGGTGTAGGGAGAAACTTTAAGCCAAAAACTGAGGAGTCGTAAATCGAAATTGATTGAATTGATATCTTCAAAGAGTAGTATATTGTCGAAGAACTCGAAAATAAGATACTGGAGCTCGTAAAAGAAAAACAGATCCGCACTGGCGGACATAACGCAAATAAGCGGGATGATGTTGATAGGATCCTGAATAGGTCAATCGACGATCGTAACGTATTTCTTCAGCGTATGGCAGATGATTGAGCGCGCAAACCAGCGTATAATTATGCTGCCAAAATAAAACAATAGAGGCTGTCCATTTTGGGCAGCCTCTTGTTTGTTATATCTGTCTAGTCCTGAAATAGCAGAAGTCAAACTACCAGATTGATACTCTTCTGTTTCTATCTGTGCTTTTAACCTGTACATACATTCTTTTTGCATCCTCATTATAATATTGTACAGTAGGATTAGTATTATATAATGCTGTTACCCCAATAACATATTTGCCACACCAACCACAATCTTTAGATTTTGTTTCCACTTCTATACCCTGACCATTAGGAGTACTATACCACTCTATTTTGGCGTTCTTACCAAGATCACTCCAGGTTTCAGTAAAATTCGGATATCTGTCGTTTTCTTTAATTTTGAACCTCGAACCTGATTTAAAACATAGTAATTGTGTGTTTTCAATAACTGGCTTTTCAATAACATAAAACTTAATAAAAGCTTGCTCATTATTTGGAATAATATCAATTGATTCCTCTTTTGACTTAATATCCGTAGGTGGTATATCCAAATTATCTTTATCTATAATTTCGAAAGTCAATGCATCATTTTTGTATTCATCGATTACCGCTTTATCATTTGAAGTTGCTAAAAGTTTAGCAATATTATTATGTTTGTCAGTCAAAGTAATCGTCTCTGTATATTTTAACATCTCAGAACTTAAATCCTCGTCTTCCATTATTCGATTTTGAGATAAAGGCTTTTCTTCATTATTTATTTTTTCTAAATTTGAAAAAGAATCTTCTCTGTTACAGGAAATAAAAGTTGTTGCTAATCCTAAAAAGCAAAACGAAGTGGCTAAAAATGTGTTTTTCATTATTCAAAATTTAATTTTATTATTCATCTAATATTAATATTGTTGCTGTCCGATAAATCCTGTAGGATTTATTTTAGATAAAGACAATGTTCTTCTGTTACATCTTTGTATACATGATGCAAAATCGGAATACTCTCTACATAAGAGCCTTCACAATAACAAGCAAAGCCCCCATTAATAAACTTTAATTCTTTTTTAGTTAATTCTTTCATAATTATTAATTTTTTGATATTACTAAAGTAGAAGAAGTTTTACAAAAGAGATATCTAAAATTAGCAACTGCGTACTTTTATAAAATAGCTGCGATTTATAATCTAGTAACTGCGCCAGCAGCTCTTGTATTTAAAACCGAACTTTCATCGCCTATAAAAAAGGCCGGGATTTTATGATCCAAGCCTTTATTTTTAATGTCTATACCCAGCAGAATAGTTTCCTCTTCCTGGTGATGATGATTAATCCAGTTTAAAAAAGAAATACACAACCGCTGCCCACTCTTTTTTAATTCCTCTGGCATAGCCAATCGTGCTGCGGCTGCTGTTTTCTACCGTTCCATCGTCTTTGATGTAGCCAATGGTTGAACGGCTGCTGTTTTCTACGGTGCCATCCTTTTTAACGTAACCTACCGTAGAACGGCTGCTATTTTCTATGGTACCATCACTTTTGATATAACCGATAGTTGAACGGCTTTTATTTTCAATGGTTCCGTCCGACTTGATGTATCCGACGGTGGAACGGCTGCTGTTTTCAATGGTTCCGTCCGATTTGATGTAGCCCGTCGTGCTGCGGCTTCCCGATTCAATGGTTTGTGCACTTGCCATCGAAAGGCTGAAGAGAAGGAAAGCAAAGATTCCTATTTTTTTCATGATTTTTAATTTTTTAATGGTTATTGTTTTTGATGTATTTGAGCTGCTAAAAATACAGATTCCTCTTAAAAAAACAGCGCCACTTAAAAGATAAGTGACGCTATTTTTTATAGATCATGCTTCCGCACTTTCATTGATCATGTTTATCGCTTGATCACTTTTACCGTTTTTACGAAATCATTCACTGCACTTACTTTCAACAGGTAAACTCCTGATGCGAAAGCAGAAACATCAATGGTTCCTTTGGTATCGTTGATCGCTTTTGTAAGCACATGCTGACCCGCCGCATTGTAAACCGTAACGGAAAGTATCTTTTGGTCAAAAGAAACCGTCAGGATATCACGTACAGGATTCGGGTAAACTTTCAGCTGATCTACCTTTGGTGCTACTTCACCAGTACTTAAAACGATCCCTGTAGGACAGCCAATAGGTGTGAAAATTTTTCTTTCAACAAATGTTGCATCACCTACCTGACCGGTGTTATTACGTCCAAAACCTGCTAAAAATCCATTGGTATTGATAACAAATCTGTTGTACATATTCGCTGCAATGCTTTTGGTATCCGTAGCTGTTCCTATCTGAGTAGGAATAAGTCTGCTGGTTGTGGTTCCGTCTCCTAATTGTCCATAGTTATTATATCCCCATGCCCAAAGAGTTCCATCTGTTTTGACTCCCATCGAAGAATGAAGATAATCACCAATAACAGTCTTCCAGTTGGTATCGGTTCCTATTTGTGTTGGAGTGCTTTTGGAAACAGTGGTTCCATCTCCTAATGCTCCGTAAGAATTATTTCCCCAGGCCCACAACGTACCATCTGTTTTGAGTCCCATCGAATGAAAATATCCTCCTACAGCATTTTTCCAATTGGTATCTGTTCCAATTTGAACCGGTACAGAAGTAGTCCCTGAAAAGCCTAATTGCTGCAGGTTGTTATACCCCCAACCCCATAGTGTTCCGTTGGTTTTTACTGCAATAGTGTGCATTCCTCCCGGACCAATAAATTTCCAGTCATTTGCGGTCCCAACTTGGGTAGGCACCTTTTTACTCACGGTTGTCCCGTCACCTAATTGACCATCCGCATTCATACCCCATGTCCAAAGTGTTCCATTGGATTTTAAAGCTACTGTAAAATTATCTCCGGCACCAATACTTGTCCAGTCTGTCGCTGTTCCAACCTGTGTTGGTACATTTTTATTGATGGTTGTATCATTACCTAATTGTCCGGATTGGTTAGCGCCCCAAGCCCAGATTGTTCCGTCTGTTTTGAGTGCTACAGAGTGATACATCCCGCTGACTACTTTCACCCATCTATTTGAGGTTCCTACTTGTACAGGGGTATTTTTTGCAAATGTACCACCATCTCCAAGCTGTCCGAAATCATTATTTCCCCATGTCCATAGCGTACCGTCTGTTTTGATTCCCGCAGAATGACTATATCCTGAACCTACATTATCCCAACATCCTGTTGTATTGGCAGGAAGTGTTGTAAAAGAACCTCCCTGTACCCAGTCATTTTGGTTGGATCCACAATTAGATGCTACCCACCAGTAGTACGTGGTACCAGGTAATAAGTTGGTTAAATTGGCTGCTGTAGAAAGAGCAGTTCCATTTCCACCTCCAATAACCGGACTAAGATTATAAAGATATAAATATCCTCCAGTCGGTGCTGATGTTGGTGCTACCCAGTTAATCGTAGCCGTTCCGGAAGTGATATTGGAAGTATATAGCTGACTTGGAGGGTTACAAGATACAGAGCAGATAACAGAAACAAATGCGTTCTTTTTAACAAGAGTTCCATCTCCTAACTGGCCTACTTCATTGGCACCTGCTGCTTTCAGGAAGCCATCCGTATTTAAAGCTAATGTATAATATCCTCCTCCGGAGATTACGCTAAAATCATTAGCATTTGAAATAGAAAACGTGTTTGAATTATTGCTGGTAGTGCTGTTAGCCAGCTGACCAAAATAATTATACCCACAGGTAAACATATTTCCTGTTGTCATTATTCCTACGGTATGATGTCCTCCTGCATCAACGCTTTGAACTCCATCAGAGACAAGTGTCGGTACTAATCTGTTGACATAGGTACCGTCACCAAGCTGTCCCTGGCTATTGTCTCCCCATGTATACAGTATTCCGTTCGCAGTTTTCGCTGCAGCATGCATAAATCCTGCAGAAACATCAGCCCAGTCAGTATTGGTTCCGATTTGCTTAGGTAGGTTTCTTTGGGTTGTTGTCCCGTCGCCCAGCTGACCATTGTTATTATATCCCCATGCCCAAAGTGTACCGCCGGTTTTTACCGCAAGAGAAAAATCAGTTCCTGCTGCAATACTTCTCCAGTCGGTTGCAGTTCCTATTTGGATAGGAACATTCTTATCTGTAGACGTTCCGTCACCTAACTGGCCATACTGGTTACTTCCCCAGGCCCAAAGGGTTCCATCTGTTTTTAATGCTAGTGTTTGTCTTTTTCCAGTCGCAGCATCTGCCCAGTCGGCAGCTGTTCCGATTTGTGTTGGTGTCGTTTTATTCACAGTGGTTCCGTTTCCTAGTTGTCCCACAGAGTTATACCCCCAGGACCAAAGCGTTCCATCTGTTTTAAGTGCCACTGAGTACTGGGCACCTGCCATAATTTTTTTCCAGTTGTTTGCGGTTCCTATCTGTTTGGGAACATTTCTGTCAAGGGTTGTTCCATCACCTAACTGGCCATACTGGTTGCTTCCCCAGGCCCAAAGTGTTCCATCTGATTTGATTCCTAATGAATGCGTTTCACCGGCCATAATTTTTTGCCAGCAACCTGCCGGAGAGAGCGTAGTGAAAGATCCTCCCTGTACCCAGCTGCTTTGGCTGGATCCACAATTGGATGCCATCCACCAGTAGTAGGTCGTATTAGGCATTAGATTGGTAATATCGGCTGTTGTAGCGATCGTATTTCCGTTAGGACTTCCCATCGTTGAAGAAGTTCCATAGGCATAGATATATCCTCCGGTAGGCGCTGTTGCCAGTGGTGACCAGTTAAGCGTAGCCGTTGTAGAAGTGATATTGGAAGTAGATAACTGACTAGGAGGGTTACATGGAATACAGGTAATAGAAACGAATGCATTTCTCTGAATCGTTGCACCATCACCTAATCGCCCTCCCTCGTTATTTCCAACAGCTTTTAAGTATCGATCTGTATTTAAAGCTAAAGTATGGAATGCTCCTGCAGAAACCACACTATAATCGCTGTCGTTTCCTATGGCAAGCCAGTTCGGGTTATTAGTCGTCGTGTTATTCCCCAACTGACCATAATTATTGGCTCCGCAGGCATATAGTTTTCCGGCTGTAGTTACGGCTACGGTATGATATGCTCCTGCAGCAATACTTTTGATGCCACCCATTATACCTATCGGTGCCAAACTGTTCGTATAGGTACCATTACCAAGCTGCCCTTTGTCATTTCGTCCCCAGGCATAAATTGCTCCACCTGTGTTGAGTGCTGCAGAATGGGTATATCCGGCTACAACAGTTGACCAGCTATTTGCTGTTGCTATTTGCGTAGGCAGGATTCTATCGGTGGTTGTACCATCACCCAACTGTCCGTAATTGTTCAAGCCCCATGCCCAAAGTGTATTATCGGTTCTTATTCCCAGAGAAAAGCTATCCCCTCCTGCAATACTTTTCCAGTTCGTTGCTGTTCCTATTTGCGTAGGTAATGTTTTATTTAAAATAGTCCCGTCACCTAATTGTCCGTTTCCATTATTTCCCCAGCCCCAAAGGGTACCGTTGTTTTTTACCGCTAAAGTATGGTTCACCCCGCTGCCAATATCTGCCCAGTCGGTACCTGTTCCTATCTGTGTAGGTACATTTACGTTAGTGGTGGTTCCGTTTCCTAGCTGACCTACTGAATTGTAACCCCATGCCCATAGCGTTCCGTTGGTTCTCAGTCCAATTGAATACTGAGCACCTGTCACAATTTTTTTCCAGTTGGTTGCTGTTCCTATTTGCGTTGGAACATGTTTGTCGGTATTTGTTCCATCACCTAGCTGCCCATCGCTGTTAGTTCCCCAGGCCCAAAGTGTTCCGTCTGACTTTATCCCTGCAGAATGGGTACTGCCTGCAGCAATACTTTGCCAGCAGCCCGTAGGCGGAAGTGTCGTAAATGTTCCTCCCGGTACCCAATCACTTTGAGTGGATCCGCAATGAGACGCTACCCACCAATAATACGTGGTACTTGGTAATAAATTTGTTACATTAGCTGTTGTAGAAATAGTTGTATTATTAGTATGACTGGCACTTCCAACATTGAATGAAGTACCATATTTGTACATATATCCTCCGGCAGGTACTGTTGCTGGTGCTGACCAGTTAAGCGTAGCCGTTATAGAAGTAATATTGGAAGCAGACAACTGGCTTGGAACAGGACAGTCTGTAGGACAAGCGATGCTTATCGGTGTGTAAGAACCGGCCTGAAATCCATTTGTACCATTACCCAACTGACCATTACTATTATATCCCCATGAATACAGAGACCCGTCAGATTTTAAAGCAATTGAATGATAATCTCCTGCTGAGATACTGTACCAGTTACTATCTGCTCCGATACGTTTCGGTGCAGTTCTGTTCGTGGTCGTCCCATCCCCTAATTGTCCGTAAATATTTTTACCCCAAGCCCAAAGTGAACCATCGGTTTTAATGGCCAATGAGTGTTCTGTATAACTATCAATACTTTTCCAATTGGTATCTGTTCCAATTTGTGTAGGTACATTTTTATTAGTGGTAGTCCCATCCCCTAACTGTCCGTAAACATTACTTCCCCAGGTCCACAAAGTTCCATCCGTCTTTATTGCTATTGAATACTGTAAACCTGCAACAGCTGCTTTCCAGTTGGTATCTGTCCCTATTTGTGTCGGTACCAACCCATTGGTAGTATTCCCGTTACCCAACTGACCACTGTCATTATTACCCCAGGTCCATAGCGTGCCATCTGTTTTCAAAGCTACGACATGTTGGCCTGTTGTTGATATCGAGGCCCAGTCTGTTGCTGTACCAATTTGTACAGGAGCTGATTTATTGATTACTGTTCCGTCTCCTAAAGATCCTTTACTGTTACCACCCCAGGCCCATAGTGTACCATTGGTTTTCAGTGCCAGTGTGGTTTCAAATCCGGCTGCTATAGTTTTCCAGTCTGTAGCTGTACCCACTTGTTTAGGGATAAAGATAGCCGTAGTATTGCCATATCCTAACTGACCGGCATTATTGAATCCCCATGTCCAGATTGTACCGTCCTTTTTTAAAGTAGCGGTATGCTGTCCGGCTGAGATAATATGCTTCCAGTTGCTGGCAGTTCCTATTCTTTTAGGCATATTATAAAGAATAGACACATCTTCTCCAAAATTGCCTTCGCCCCAGGCCCAAAGGCTACCATCGGCTTTAATAGCAAAATTACGGAAGCCACCTGCCTGTATTTCCTCAAAACATCCTGAGAAAGGAAGTGTTGTAAATGATCCTCCCGGTACCCAACTGCTTTGGCTGGATCCGCACTTAGATGCTACCCACCAATAATATGTAGTGGATGGCGATAAGTTGGTTAAACTTGCTACGTTAGAAACTACAGTACCATTGGAACTGCCCACAGTTGAAGCAGTACCATAGGCATATACATATCCCCCACCAGGTGCCGGTGTTGCCGGAAACCAATTAAGAGTAGCTGCCGCAGAAGTGATATTGGAAGTATACAACTGGCTTGGAGGCGTACAGTTTGAAGTACATGCAATAGAAGTGATGGTAAATTTGGAAGAGGTAGTACCATCACCTAATTGACCCGTATAATTAGCTCCGCATGCTTTCAGGAAGCCCTCATTATCCAAAGCTAAAGTATAGTACCCTGACATAGCTGCACTCACCAGTTTATAATTGGTAGCAGATCCTACCGTAATCCAGTTCTTTTTATCAATGCCTGTACCATCACCAAGCTGACCATACTCATTGGCACCGGAAGCAATTAAAGTTCCGGTTGTTGTTACTGCTAAGGTGTGATAAGATCCTGCAGAAGCACTTTGAATACCACTACGTACAAGGGTTAATGTTGATCGGTCTGTAATGGTATTATCCCCAAGTTGTCCTTTGTGATTTCTTCCCCAGGTATAAAGTTGCCCATTAGTATTTACTACTGCAGCGTGGGTGTATCCGGCTGAAACACTTGCCCAGTTTGTAGCTGTTCCTATTTGTGTAGGTACCATTATGAATGATGCAGTACCGCTACTCAGCATTCCATAAACATTTATACCCCAGCCCCAAAGCGTACCGTCAGTTTTTAATCCAAGAGAAAAATCCTCTCCTAATGATATACTTTTCCAATTGGTTGCTGTTCCGATTTGTGTAGGTGTATCCCTGTTGATATAGGTTCCATCACCTAGATGAGCGCCCATATTACGGCCCCAGCCCCAAAGTGTTCCGTTTGCTTTTATAGCCATTGTATGACTAATTCCGGCAGCAATATCTGCCCAGTCGCTATCTGTTCCTATTTTTGTAGGTGTGTTTCTAGAGATTGTGGTTCCATCTCCCAGCTGGCCTACCGGGTTCTCCCCCCAGGTCCATAGCGTTCCGTCGGTCTTTATAGCCACTGAATAGCTTAATCCGGCAACCACTTTTTTCCAATTATTGGCTGTACCTATCTGGACTGAAACATTTCGTTGAATATTAGTTCCATCACCCAGTTGTCCATAACCATTTTGACCCCAGGTCCAAAGTGTGCCATCTGTTTTTACTCCAACGGAATGACTACCGCCTGCAGTGACGCTCTTCCAACAACCTGCAGGTCCTGCGGGTTGTACATCAATAACGTTTTTGAAAACAGGTCCCCAGGTCCCGTTAGTATCTTTCACACGGATATTAAATGTATGCAATCCAATGGATGGCAGGGTAATTCCTGTCTTTACGATTTGCTCATAAGCCCTGTCAAAATTACCATCTGCAGCCAGAACTGCTGTTCCGTTTCCTGCTCCCGGATCGGTATCCCAGAAATATTCGGCTTGTGAAAGAGCCAGTAAGGGAGAGGTCTGAGTTTGCTGAACATCAATGACATTGGTAAAAACAGGTCCCCAAACCCCGGTATTGTCTTTAATACGGATATGGAGTTTATGCAAACCATTACCTGGTGTAGCAATCCCCGTTTTGGTCAGTTGCTCAAAAGCACTGTTGAAATTCCCATCCGCAGCTAAAACGGCAGTTCCGTTTCCTGTACCCGGATCGGTATCCCAAAAATACTCGGCCTGGCTTACGTACATTTGTGCCGGGCACAATATGATCATAAGCAAAGCGATTATACTATAGATATATTTATTCATATTGTTCTATCATTAAGAATTATTTGGAAAAACCTGAACCGGTGATGTTCAAAGTTCCACTGTTGATGGTTCTTGGAGTTACCAGATAGTTCACCTGAGGTTTTCCTCCGCTGTCTGCGGGCCAGTAATTAGCCCAGCTGTTAGAACCTCCGTAATGCCCGGCGTCGTTTCTGGTTAAGTCTAAATCGGTATAGCTTACGTCAGGATTTCCAGCATCTGCATTCATTCCGCTTATAGTGTAATCCGTATTGTTGAAGTTCATATTTACAGATCCTGAATTGTTACTTTGGCTCATATTTCCTTCTGTTACAAATGAGTTGGTAAATACATTATAAGAAGCTGTCACAGTAGCGTTATTGTTGTTTTTAATACAAACATTGGTTGTTCCCACCACGAAAGAAGCTGCATTGTTCATAATGGCAATATTTCCGGTGTTTCCATTATTTAAGTTGATGAAAAATGGTGCTACATCACCGCCATTAGGATCATAGATGGTATTGTTAATGATTTCGTTGCTGCTACCTGTTTTAATAGCATACACAAATACCCCACGACAAAAATTATTGTAGAATTTAAAATTATAATTAGACTGTGAGTGCGTTAATCCAAAATCAGATTTATTTCCATACACTTCTATATCTGTTGTTGCAGGAACTGTATCTGTTGTGGTAGAGTTGGCAGAAATCGACTGTGCTTTATTAGCTGTAATTCTTCCATGGGAAAAACTAATCCCTCCCGACACTGTAGAACCCGAAATATTCGTGGTTGTATTGGCTTGGTTGGTATTTACATTATTTAAATAACAGTTATAAAGGTTTATCGTAGTTCTTCCACCAGTTGACGGTCCACTTGCCACAACGTTGTAGATGGTAAAGTTCCCTGAACTCAAACTACTAATATTCACTACTCTTCCTGCTGCAGGATTGATGGTAATGGTTCCCTGAATGAAATATTTATTATAACTGGTCTCAGAGACAAAAGTCAGTGATTTGTTGATCGTCAGATTTTCTACATAGGCAGTCCCGTTTGTTTTGGGCTGAATGATGATGCGGTCTCCGTCTGAAGCAGCTGTTATGGCTGCACTTACGGTAGAATAAGCACCGCCGGCTCCACCGTTTCTAACATACAGATCGGCTGCAAAAGCCATGGTCCCGGATAAACCTGTCATGGCCATGATAAGTAGTTTTTTTGTCATAATAGTAAAAAGAATAATTGGTTTAACATTAAATAGATACTTGGATTTTTTTAATACTTCAGCTGACTTACCTATTGAAAACATTCACAAAATCAAATGAATTCATAGGCATACACGAGCTCTAATCAATGAAAAGCCATTGATTTTGAAAGTATTTTGGTTGATCAAAAGAGTGTAACATCATCACTGATACAACAGCATACTTCCTCAAACATCACTAAAGCCCCTTCTTTTTCCGAATCGATAACAGAAACGCCTGTAATATTTTCATTACATAGCATAGTCTCCATCTGATGAATGGAAATATTAGAATCAGCCGTATCGGTTCAATACGACTTGTGCTCTAGAGAAATTTTGAGTACTTACTGTGTTTTAAATTGTTGGAAACAATGAGTAGTGATGAATGGGTAAAATGAAATGCAGTGTAGTTGTGTTCATTTTCATGATAATTAGTTTTCAAGGTTAGTTTTTGGTTTTTAGTTTTTTTTTGAAACAACCATTATCCAGCAGGATTTTATGTTGTTGAGTGCAAAAATATATTTTTATTGTGAATCCATCAAATAGTTGATCAGAAAATAATATTTTTTTGCCTATTTGTGGTACCTATGTATTTTTTAGAGGCAAAAATCAGAATTTTATTTTTTTATTTCAATATATATTAAACTTTACGAAAAATATTTTTATCCGAAATTAGACGAAGAAGTTGGAGGTCAGAACATTTTTTTCAAACAAAAATTAATGGATCCTGGAGTCACAAACTGAAGTCATCCTCTGCCCCATGTCCGATTATTGTAATGGACATAAGAGAGATGCCTGCATCAGTGTCGATTTTTAACAATATCTTTCAAAAGAAAATCATAAATATTCCGTTTAATTCTTAAATTTGGCCAATGCAAAAGAATTTTTATCTCATCATTATATTATTTTCCCTTAGCAGTTGCTATACGTATCAGGTTAAAAAGCAAGTGGATCCTGTGTCCGATCATAAGCAGGAATCTAAAAAGAATGCAGCTTCTGTTAATGATGCTTCTATGCCAATGAAAACTTCAATAGCGGAATCTCAAAACCCGAATTCACAGCCAGCACCTGTTCCGGTTAATGTTCAGGAGAAACTTGCTCCTAATAAAAAATTTAAAATTGACGTTGATGGCAAGAGCTATAAAATCATCGTTGACAAATGGGAAAGCGACAGTCTGGTGGCCCATCCGATTAGTAATCCTAAAAAAATTCTGAAATTCCATAAGAACCAGATCAATGGTGAGAAAATTGCGGAAAAACGCTTTTCACAACCTATAGCTGATATTATTACGGTGACTGCTTATGCGGGAATTGGGGTTTTAATATGGTCGCTTCTTAAATAGATTTCAAAAACAATATATATAATAAATCCTGACGTGAGTTGGGATTTTTTTGTTATCCATCACATACTGATGCGAGCCTTTGGCTTGTATCCGATTATAGTTCTAGGATAGAAGTGGGATGCTTTCGGCAGCAAAGGGATTAAATAAAGAAAAAGCCCTCTCTAAGAGAAGGCTGATAGCTTAAGCTTTAGATTTCTTTGTCTCATCTGTTGCCTTTGATCTCGGTCTTGGTTTAATCATATTTAGGATTTTATTGCCCACTAAATTGTATGGATCGGCGGCAACAAAAGAAAATCCATCTATTGTCCTTATTATAGTTCCACCTTTGGGATGTGACTCAAATGAACAGATGTGATTAAAATTAACAGAGATAAGCAAATTATTAATTTGTTTAAATTCGATAAGCATGGTTGTAGTTTTTTATGGGTTATTATGATCAAATCTAAAGAAATATTTAATTTTGACAATAGACACTTTAAAAAATCACCCAAAAGTGTAAGACAGATCCAGACAAGCTATCTTCTACATTATTGATAATTCTCCTCTTTGTATTCTATCTTCCACGATACCGTAAATACTTGGATTTCATTCGATTAGAGTTCTTAGGCAAAAGTATTACGCTTGCGCCAACTGAAAACAGCAGATATCTAATGTAATATACTAAAACCGTAATTACAAAATTTCCTGTATCTTGGTACTACCCAACACCTATTTATGAAAATCATCAATTACACCAAAATTTTCAGAGAAGATTGTATCCAAATCTTTAAGAGTAATCAACCTAAATTTTTTGCGAGCGAAGAGTTGCCGCTCTTTGAAAGCTTTCTGGATGATGATACCGAAGAGAATTATTTCGTGGTAAAAATCGATGGTCAGGTAGTAGGATGTGGTGGATTTTTCTTAGATACAAGGGATCATCTTGGAGGATTATCCTGGGGAATGGTTCATGCCGATTACCATGGAAAAGGAATTGGAAAAGCCTTTACCCAATACAGAATCGATTTGTTAAGAAAAACGTATCCTTCCATACCCTACAAAATTGAAACCTCACAGCATACCGCTGAGTTTTATGAAAAGAATGGGTTTAGAACGATAGAGATTGTTCCGGACGGATTTAGTAAAGGAATTGATAAATACACGATGATCATGGACGTTATTTAGCCTTACTGTATTCCAACAATTCTGCAAGTTCAGGTACATACGGTGATTAATAGTTTCAGTCACAAAAACAAAAATCCCTCAACTCATCGAGGGATTCTAAATATATCAATTACTAAATCCTTTACTTCAATTTCAGAAAGTAAACTCTTACTACTTCTTTATTTCATCAGCTTATCTGATCTTTTGCACCAAAATTTCCCTATCAGAAAACCAATCGACGGAAATAGAAAAGAACTGCACATCCCAATCAATAAAAAGGAAAAATCATTATCAAACAATGGAATATTTAAAAAACTTAAATAAGTCCAATGCATATTCAGCCAATAATGCACCAGGAAAAACCCTAATGTCCAATTGTCGCCACTGAATATAGAAGCATTTCCAGTGCCTCCATTTGAAACGATATACCCCAATATTAAAAGCAGATTGACGAAAAATATCCAAAGAACAGACCGGTATTTCATTTGATGTTTCGCATTAAGAAATCCTCCATACATAGTCAGCAATAAAGCTATCATGAAACATACTGTCCGTGAAGCTGACAAATTTTCAACACCAGACAAGGCAAAATTCCACCCTAAAGGAATGCATAAAAGATACAGCAGCATTGAATAATTGATCTTCATCGTTTTTATTTGGCTTTAAGTTCTTTACAATAGGAATTTGGTTTTGGACACCTACTCTTACTTCTTTCAATAATACTTAAAAGTTTTTAAGTATTCGGTTTTCCGATGAACAATTATTAAAACCTGTATACATCCGGCTATTCTACTCCTGCTGTATCCATTCAAATTTCCCGTCTTTCAAATAGATGATGCCACCGCCACAGGCTTCTTCCTGATGAATGAAAATTCCGTCATTGGGCAGTTTGATTTTATCGGATTCCTTTACCTCTTCATCGCTCATGATGTCTCCATTTTCATTGACGTTATTCCAGTAGATTTCACCTTTGGGCGCTTTTTCAAATACGCCGACCCAATCGATATCATCAAATCCCTGACCCAAAATCTCTTTTCCCATGCCGAGATATTCCACTTCTTTGTCGCCGAACATAATTTCCAGGCCGTATTTTTTATTGTCTGTGTTTTGAACAATTTTCACCGTGTCCGGTAAATGGTCTCCATCCAAATCGCAGGAAATTGTATTTGGACTGTGTTTTTGTGATAAAACCACGTTGTCCTTTGTATTGAGATTTGATTTTGGTGAATGATTTTCCTGCGGTTGGCTGGATGACTTATGATTGGTGGGTTTTCGGGTTATTTCGTTTTTGGGTTGTTGTTTTTTATCGTTCTTACAGCTTGAAATGCTCAGGGCAGCGAGAAGGGAAAGAATTAAAAGTTTGTTATTGATCATGGTATGTTGTTGATGGCGTGGTTAAGATATTTTTTAGATTTCAGACATCAGATTTCAGATTTCAGATTTCAGATTTCAGATATGGAAGTAGAGATTTGAGATTTTTTTTCGAATTTTAGGAGTTCGTGATGTTTCGGGATGTGGGGTTTAAACTAGGAACGACCTCTCAAATCCGTATACTGGATCAACTTCAAAACCTGTGTAAGAGATAAGCTTTTTTGACGCAAAGAAACTGATGATCCTGTTAATAAAGGGAAGCAAAGGCGGAATCAATTTCATTGATTCGATTAAGCGGATGTTGTATACCGATAGCTTCATCAGTGACGCAGTCATATTCTTTGCCTTCCTCAAAACTAAACGTTAAGAAGATGAAGCTTTGCGTTTAAAAAAGCTTATCGGTTCCCCAAATTTTGCAATTGATCCTAATTCCCTACTCTTACCCCTGAAACTCATCACTCATCATTTATAACCCATAACTCTTTTAAAATCAGACTACTTTATAAAGATTCATAAAATTCATACTGAAGATCAGCTTCTGTGATCAATGTGTTGAGCGGGCTGTAAAGATCTGTCTCTTCCATTTCTGCAAGGACTTTAGACTCCTGAATTAATTTCCCTTCCGGGTTAGAAATTTTAACCAGAATCCACTTTCCACTGCGTTCCAGCTCTTTGAAACCGTACTCAGATTTATATTTGATTTTTCCGCTTTGAAGGATGCCATCTTTTACCACCGATTTATTGGCCGCTTTTCCTTTGACATACTGCACAATCTGCCCCGTGAAACCATCCTCCTGTTCCAGCGGTTGGCTGTAGGTGTAAGTAATAGCTCCTTTCTCATCATAAACCGTAGAATTGTATCCACTCTGATCTGCATTAATCTTTGTTTCCACTTTTAATTTTTCCTCGTCCCTGAAAGATTTGGAATGTATTAAAAGACCATCCTTGTACTTCTGTTCAATAAGTCCTTCGTACAACGTTCCATCATAAGGCATACCGTCTTTATAAGCTAATGCGCCTTTTTGTTTTCCGTCCGGATGATAATATTTAATCTCCTGAGTCATTTCCTCTTTTACGAACTGCTCGGAAGATAATTTTCCATTTTCATCAAAATATTTATTCAGGATTAAAGAGCCGTTTTTATAAACATCGATCGCTGAGAAGCCGGAAAATTCATAATTAAACTGATAATCCTCGCCGTCCTGTGGCTTGTAATACTCAGTTTCCTTATCATACAGGTAGGTAAGATTACCGATCTGCTTACCCGTTTCATCATAGGTTTTCTGATAGCCGCCTTTTTTGTTTTTCTTGTCTTCCTGAAGAATTCCACCGTTTTTGGAGTAGATGGTAATTTCTGTTACGATTCCGTCTTTGTTCTGTTTTTCAATTTTAGAAACCTTCATCGGGTCCTGATAATACTCCACCAAAACCTTATCGCTGGAATTCCCGGTGCTGTTTGATCCGATATATTTCCCTTTATCGCCATAGTATTTAGTTTCAAACAGTTCTTCTTTGCTGTTGCTGATGGTTTCATAACGGATTCCTTTAATATCTTCATCATATACAACCGATTTGAAACTGTCGGGAGTATCATACGTGGTAACCGTATTGTTATAAGACATTTCTTCCGGGTTTTTATAGTTGTAGATGGTCCCTGTAAACGTACCGTCCGCTTTATACACCAGATCCTCCTGAACTCTTCCCTGCTGATCAAACGTCTTAGCCGGTCCTACCTGGTTACCTCCGGAGAACGTCCCTGTACTCAGTACTTTGCCTTCCGCAGTGTACCATGTGATTTTACCTTCATAGACTTCATTTCCCGGTGTAGCATCAGAAACAAGGCCTTCCATCTGAAGTGTTCCGTTCTTATAAAAGTCTCTGATTAAAGTGAGTTTTCCATTACGCTCTGTTTCCCGGTAATACTGCATTTTGCTCTGAGTGGTTTTCTCCCAGTTTTCATCAAAGTACAGTTTTTCCTGTGCACTGACGTGGATGCTTATGATCAGGGCAAAAACCGCTGATGTAAATAATTTTCTCATATTTTTAAATGGTTTAGACAGGCAATTTCACCTCCTCTCCTTATAGTTCTGCATCATCTTTTCCGGACCCATAGAAAAATTTCATCATTGTGTTTTGGTGTCCGAAATAATTATAAACAAAGATCTGTAAAAGCATCACCGTATAAAATCCCTGCTTTCAGCTAATTTGTGCCCTTACCCCCGTTTCGAAATAAAATAATAAAAGAGGAATGGATGGATGAGTTTTACAGATCTTGCTTGTTTTCATGGTTTATTTTTTCCGCCTTTCAAATTTACCCGTTTCCCTGATGAGGTATGACGAGTTTATGGTTTCTGATCGTCTCGATGCCCTATAAACGTTCTGCACCGAGATATTAGAACTGGAAATCGAGCTTGTGGTCGAATTCGAAAACCTGGGACTTCCATCATAAGCAACCAGCAGTTCGTCAATTTTTTTATAGTTTCTATCAAACGTTACCATAAGCGTTTTAAGTTCACTGTCCCTGTCGAGATAAGTCAATACAAAAGTTTTGAAGTTTCCGGGAAAGGACAGCTGGTAATTGACTGTAACGTTTTTACCGAATTTCAACCACTTCTGCAAACCCAGCTTTTCTACCTGTTCATTGGACAGTTTGGTATATACTCTTGCTGAAGGATGTTTTTTTCTATATGCTTCGTCAAAAGTCTCAAACCTGGTGGTTTCCGATACCGGTAATTCTTCCATTGGAACGTTCATAAAAGAAAACTGAGCATTTACTGAATCATTACGGGCAGCCTCAGCTTCATTGATGTATTGATTTTCTTTGTTCTCTGAATTCTGTATTTTTTCCTGGCAGGAAATCACTGTTCCTAACAACAAAAGATTAAAAACGGTCTTTCTCATTGTTTTACTATTTTCTCTTTCAACGGTTTTAACAATCAAACTGAATGGCTATTTCTGCTGCTTTTTTAATCAACTTTCCTTTTTTCGCCTGGGAAGAAAGATAGAGAATCACTCGTTCTTCCTCATAATCTCTGTTGGCCCCGAAAATAAAATCAGGTTTTCCATCCTTGTCAATATCTCCTATGAAAAGCAATTCAACAAAAGTATCATTGAATGATTCTTCCTGTAAGAACAAAGTTTCCGGAGCATTATTAGCTGACAAATAAAGCTTATAATCCTTTACATTCTGATAGAGTTCCTCTCCCTCATCTGTGTGTACTTTTTCTGATGAAAGCACTTTTCCTTCTGCCCGCAATGTATATTCTTCATTTCCAAAGCGGAATTTTAGTTTTTCTGTTGGCCAAATTTTATTCTTCGCAATTTTCACTGTCTTTATTTCACCCAATGTCAATTGTGAATGACCTATGAGTAAAAGACTGTTATTTTTAGAATGAATGATTTTCGTAGAATCTCCTGAACATTCAGAAAACCCTTTTGTGACGGTATAGTCAGCTTTACCCAAATAAAATTTTCCGTCCTTTTGATATAAGTCCAGCCAATCCTTTGCAAGTCCGTTGACTTCGTTTTCTTTTCCAAAGTCCCGGTATTCTCTAGGGAGAAGAATACTGATAGCCTCCATTGGTTCTTCAACCGGATTCTGTTTCAGATCCGTTGAATCTTTACTAAGCTGAACCTGTTCCTGAGGAGGTGCTGTTTTATTTTTTGTTTCCTGCTTTTTATCTTTACAGGAAATCGTCATGAGTAAGGGTAAAAAAATCAAAATTGTTTTCTTCATTGTTTTGCTCTTTTATTGATGATAGGCTTCCGACGATGGGCACACCTTCTGAATCAAAATTACATCTTATTTCATCTCCATTTTGATTATATAATTGGTCTCCACAAATACTAATGGCAAATTTGTGCAAAAAAATCATGATAAAACATCCCTGTTTTCAGCCAATTTGTTCAGTTTGGTCTCATCCCTGAAATTAGCTGAAAACAGGGATTGAAAAAACGCACAAGAATAACGAGTTTTGGCTTTATCTATGAAGGGGCTCATCTATGACGGTATTCACTGTCATTTTATTTAAATTGAATATGAAATATAACCCGTGAGAAACCGCAAAGTAATAACTTTGCCTTCTCTATATCCTGAACAATGCTGATTAATTTTTTTTCCTTTTTACGCTTCCCCATTCTCTTTCTATGTCTTGTCTTAGCGGGTCATGCTGCATCAGCCCAGGAACTTTCCAACAGCCCGGAACAGCTGTACAAAAAGTACAAACCGGGAAGTACCCAGAGAATGATGATGACGGGCAAATATGCACAGGCTCTATTTTTCAATAAACAGGAAGATAAAGCAATTGCCATTTTAAATGAAAATATTGCTTATGCTAAAAAGGAACCGGACGGAAAATATGCGGCCTATTTATATATTATAGCTGCGATCAATTACAGACTGCTGGACAATGTTAAAGCCTATGAAAATGCATCCAGACTCGCCCAGTTCTACGAAACAAAAACAAAAGATCAGGAAACAAAAGGCTATGTAGCCTATGGAATTGGGTGGATCCGTGCCCGGAATAATAAAGAAGCTGAGGCGGTTCGCTATTTTTTAAAAGCCCTCTCGCTGTATGAAAAAGCACCCAATTCTGAAAGTTTAAATAATAGAAAAGCATCGGTATACCGGGAATTAAACAGTATTTATGCCGACTGGAATGAGTACCAGCTTCAGGAGAAATACAGTAAGTTATCGTTGGAAATTGCGTTACAGCAGAAAGATCCCATGAATTTATTCGATTCTTATATGGCGATGGGCTATATGTATGAAAAACGTTATGAATCTACCGATAATAAAGCGTTTATCAACCTGGCAGAATCGTATTACCTCAAAGCAATAGAGACGTATAAAGCCAATAAGGCGCGTATGCCTATTCCTTCCACGCTTTCTTTTGTAGCGATTAATCTGGCGAATCTGTATTTAAATTATTTCCCTGAATCCTACAGAGATAAGGTGCTGTATTATGCCAATCTCGCTAAAACCCAGGGTACCGCAACAGGAAATCACGACCATGCAGCCTCCGCAAACGGTATTCTGGCAGAATTAGCTTTGCAGAATGGTCATCAGGAAGAAGCGAAAAACTATCTGATGACGGCATTGGCAGAATCGGAGTATAATAATATCGAAGATCCGCAGGTCAAGCTTTCTATTTTTGAAAATCTCTCCCAACTTTTTCAAAATGAAAATAATTTTAAAGAAGCCATATTTTACCAAAAGAAATATATAGAAACCTTTAAGCAGATTTATGATCAGAAAAATTCTGCCCTGGGTAAAAGACTGGAGATCCAGTATGAAAGGGAGAAACAAAAGCAGCAGTTGCTCAGTCTACAGCTGGCCTCTGAAAAGCAGGAACAGCGTCTTAAGGAAATGGGCTGGCACAGTCTGCAACAAGCTCAGAAACTGGAAAATCTGGAATTAACGAAAGAAAATCAGTTTAGAAAACTGGAATTAACTGAAATAGAAAACAGTAAAAAAGCTCAGGAACTCCGTTTATCACAGCTGGAATCCTCTAACAGAAAACGGGAAGTCGATCTGTATAAAGCCCGCGTGGATTATAAGGAGAAAATCAATACCTTTTATATCGGGTTGATCGCTTCTGTTTCTTTACTGCTCATTTTGCTGCTGTATGCCTATTTTCAGAGGACAAAAGGCATTAAGCAAAAAGAAAAATTACATCTTCTCGAAATGGATAAGGTGATACAAGACTCAAAAATATCCAATCTTACGCTGATGCTGGAAGGTCAGGAACAGGAAAGAGGAAGAATAGCCCGGGATCTGCACGACGGCCTTGGAAGTTTACTGTCCGGAACCAAAATGAATCTGTTTTTATTAAAGGATAAATCCAGCGATCACCATCAGCCACAAATAGAGCGATCCATGGCACAAATCGATATTGCAGTGGACGAACTTCGCCGTGTTGCGCATAATCTGATGCCGGATCTGTTACTGAAGTATGGCCTTCAGGAAACCTTGATGGAATATGTTTCCCGGATGGCTACTCCGACGTTGGATGTTGATGTCCAGTTTCTACATTATTCAAATCAGTTACCGCTGGAAAGTCAGCTGCTGGTATACCGAATTGTACAGGAATTGGTCAATAATGCCGTAAAACATGCCGCTGCAGAACAAATCATTATTCAGTTTATCGAAAATGAAACCGATTATGTTATTATCGTGGAAGACGATGGAGAAGGCTTTGACACCAAGATCCTGAATCACGCTCATTCCGCAGGTTTTCACAACATCCGTTCACGCGTTGAGTTCCTGAAAGGCACTCTTCAGATAGAATCCCAGATCCATATAGGAACCAATATTGAAATTAAATTTCCAAAATAAAAACAAACCATGATTAAAATTGCGATAACCGATGATCACCCATTATTGCTGGAAGGCTTAAAAAACATTCTTTCCCAGCAGGAGAATTTTACGATTGTCGGCTGCTACTCTTCTTCAAGTGAACTTCTTACAGGACTGGACAACCAGATTATAGATGTTTTATTACTAGACATTAACCTTTCCGATAGTAACAGTATAGATTTGATTAAACCTATATTGAAAAAATATCCGGCTACCCAGATCATGATGCTGAGTGTGCATAATGAGTTTGCCGTCATCAACAGTACTTTGGAAGAAGGTGCTATGGGCTACATCCAAAAGAATGCGCTGGTCACGGAAATCATTTTGGGCATACAAACGATCCTTAAGGGTGAGAAATTCCTGTGCAATCAGACCCAAAAAATTGTAGAGATGAAAACGAATTCGGGATTGAATGCAGTTCCCAAATTAACCCGCAGAGAAAAGGAAATCTTACTGGAAGCATCTTTAGGTCTTACCACCATTCAAATAGCCGATAAGCTATTTATAAGCCCACACACAGTAGAAAGTCACCGCAAAAACCTGATCGTTAAATTCAAAACCACCAACTTAAGCACGGCCATAAAATTAGCCATGGAATACGGATTGGTTCGTCCATAGTGAGAGGATCAGCTGCTTATGTTATGGTTCAATTCAACTTCTCATCTTCTTTATTTTAATCTGGATTAATTAAAAATAACTTTCCGATGTGACCTTTTTTCCCTATTTTTACGAGATAATATGTAAACAATATATGAGAAGAATCGTATTTGCAGGAATAGTGACTTTAGGAGGATTTCTAACAGCAAAAGCACAGTGTACCACCGTATCCACCATTACAGAAAATTTTGATGCCTGGAAAGAGATGAACAAATGCTGGACGGCCCAACAGGGGAAAGCAATGCTTTATGCCGGTGACAAAAAAATCATATTTTATTCGATGACCAACCCGGGAGAAAATATGTATTTAGTAACTCCAAAAATTAAAGGAGGAACTTATACACTGACCCTTGATGTTTCAGATAACGGAGGAGAAACTACCCTGGAACTGTTCTCCATAAGCAATGCATCCGATGCAAAATCGTATGTTTCAATAGCTAAGCCATCCAAGATAACAGGGGACAAAAAAACATTTGAAATCACTTTACAAAAAGACACTCATTTGGGTCTGAAAGTAATGCTGAATGGTGTTCATCAGGCCGTTTATGTAGATAACTTCTCTTTGAAACCTAAAAAATAAGTCGCTTAAGATTCATTCTTTAGAGATACATAAGAGGCTGCCGCAATTTTGAGACAGCCTCTTTTCTGTTTATCAACTTCATTGGATTTCAATTCCACTAACCTTCCAAATACACCGAAGTCTCTTTATTAACCTTTTTTTGTCTGAAATACTGATAAACAGACCCGGCGATAAAAAGGATGAAAAGAAACAGAAGCGTTTTACCAATAATCGGATCTGTAATATCTTTTGCTAAAGGATGTCCAACCGGTACACGGGTAAAAGTTTCATTCACTGTTGGTACCAGCGAAAGAAAAAAGCTGAAGGAAAGGAGGAAATTCTCAAAATAACGGGCTCTCTTACTGCTCTCCTTTTTTGAAAATAGAAAATACGCAACAGCTATTAACAGAATGATAAATACCGAAAAAGCATGTCCTGCATTAAAACCTCCGTGTTTTGAGATTCCCAATGCGGTGACTGAAGTGATCAATGTTCCGTAAAAATAAATCTTCCCTGATAATTCCTTTAAACTGATTTTTCCGTATCTAATAAATCCCACTAATGCCCCTGCAATAGAAGCAACGCCAATGACCGTATGGAAAATTCCTAAACCTGATAGTCCCATTTTTATAATTTTTTTAAATATTAATTCCTTTATTTTCCCTCATATTGTATATTGAAGCTCAAGGGAACATTGCAAAGTTGCGACAGAAAAAAGGAAAAGGTTTTGTGATTCCGTTCAATTATTTGGCATTTTGGTTCATAAAAAAGCAACCTCAAATGAACTTTAAGATTGCTATTTATGTAGGCTTTGAAAAGCTATACTGTCTTCTTTTTATCTGTTTTCCTGACGGTAACTGGACGGACTGGTATTATATTTATCATTAAAACTTTTGGTGAAATTGGCAAGATCATTGAATCCGCAATCAAACGCAATATCGGTGATTCGCTGGTCAGAAACGATCAGAAGTTCGGCTGCTTTTTCCAGTTTTTTATTTTTAATGTAGCTCGCAGGGGTGTCATTATAGAGTTTCGCGAATTCCCTTTTGAAGGAGGATACACTCAGGTTATTTCGCTCGGCCAGTTCTTCTATGGTGAGTTGCGAAAACAGATTGGCTTCAATAATCTGCTTAAAAGTATACGTCGTGGGAGAAAATAACTGTGATAATATCAGCTGCACGGCTTCCGCATTTTTTGTTTGTGACAGCAGTAAAATAATCTCCTTTAATTTTAAAACAAGAATATCTTCATTGACCAGAGATGGGTTTTCAAAATAAAACAGTAATCCCTCCACATATTTCTGGATCAGAAAATCATTATTTATTTTTCCGTTGGATTGGTTGGAAACCCTGTTTTTCGGAGGTTGCAGCAGTAAGGGTAATTCCCTGTCATAAATTTTCTTCAGGATGTCAGGATAGAATGTGACAATGACTATTTCACAGTTTTCCTGAATGGTCGGATTATGAATCTGTTTCCCTGAAGTGATGCAGTTTAAAAACAAAGAATAACTAGCAGGGAAATTAATTTCCTCGCTATCAACTTTATATTGAAATTCTCCCTGCAAAACATAGAGAAAACAGGCCTGCTCATTCACAGGAAAATCAAAATGGAAGGGTGAAGTCAATGCAACTTTTTGCATAAAAGTCTTTCCAAACAGATCATACTTTTTATAGTCATTTACCATAAGTGTACCTATTCTAAAAGTTTACGGGCAATACTACAGCAACCGTTTTTGACACATTATTTAAGTTTCTGATTTGTTTTTTGAACAAAATCATCCCATTGCTGAGTCAGATGCGTCAGGGCTTTCTTTTTTTCACTTTCATTCAGCGAAGAATAGTTGATTGAGTTGAAAACAAGCTTTTTAAGCGCTTTTACATCAAGTTCCCAATACACAAAAGCCACCCAGAAATCATAGCCAAGACCTTCATATCCATAAACACTCGGATCATCACTGTTGATGGAGCACTGGATTCCGTTACTTAGCAAAACTCTTGCAGGATGATTTCTCATATCACTTACGTATCCTAAAACCTGGTTACTGATCGGGCTTACCTCAACCAGTTTGTTTTGTTTCTTGATCAATTCCATGGTTTTTGGAAAATAGATCAGGTTTAAACCATGTCCAATCCTTGGGTTGTTCAATACAGACATATCCAGGATATTTTTATTAAACACCGAATTGCTTTCGCCTGCATGAAGGAAAAGAGGCATTTTTACGCCATACTTTTTACTCAGTTCATCCAGTTTCACCCAGTTTTCCCTGAAAGAATAAACACTGTTCCCGGCAGCCTCATCCGCCACAAGGTCAAAGCCGGAAATCACATCCGGAAATTCTTTTTTAAGTTCAAAGGCTGTTTCAAGCTGCTTTTCAATGCTTTTCGGATCTAAAAATTTAAAACTTGAATAAATTAATTTTAAACTGAACTCCGGATGTTCTTTCTGTATTTCTTTAACGATATCCTGTAAATCCGTAATGGAAGTCTTCAGCGGGTATTTGCCTTTCTTAAAATCATAAAGTTCTTCAAAAATATACCTGATTTCTACATGCTGGACATTGTTTTGCACCAAATCCATAAAGCCTTTTTTATAGTATTCCTTGAAAAAAGGACGGTAAGGCAGGAGCAGACTGATCCGCTTAAAACGTTTCTCAAATTCAATCCAGTAATCGGTATATGTACATAGCTGATCCCGCTTCAGGATAAGGAGATCCGCCAGTTTCTTTTCAAAACCAGGATCTGAAGTGAGTTTTTTATTAAGACTCACAAATCCTTCCGGAACTTTTCCCTCAAAAAAACCTAATTGACCGAAGATAAACTGGTCATTATCCGCCTGATCATACACATACGCTTCTTTATACTTTCTGGCCGTTGCAATCACCCACTTCACATCGGTAAAACCTCCGCTGTGCGTATGCAGCAGACCTCCTTTCGGCATTGACTGGAAGATTTCAAATAGTGTACTTCTTTCTATCAATGGTTTTAGCTCCTCAAAGGAACTGTTAAATAAGGATATTTTCTGTTTATTTGTATCGGTAAGAAGCTGTTTTCGCAGCTGAAAAAATTTTTTATCCAATGCGGTTTCAGCATCAGACAGGTGTATATCAGCATCAAAGGCTAATGCTTCATTTTGCTGTTTCAATGCCATCCATTCCTGCTGGTAAGTGGATTGTGCGTTCACTTTATTCTGGCATCCAAACAAAGGAAATCCAAAAAGTAAAATATAAGTGAGATACCTTCTCTTCATAATATTGTGGTTTGCTGTGCACGGTTGATTGTGCTTAACAATTAAAAAAATAGAGGTCTGATGAAACTCTATTCAAAAATATAATAAATTTTTCGAGTAAAAGAAGTTCCATCCGGCCGTAAACAGATTAATCTTAAGTATTTTGTTTTTTACTTAAAAATCTTTTGGGTAAACTGGTACAGGGATCTTCTCCACGTGAGCCATTCATGATAGGTTTCGGGAGATTCATAAAAGGAATAGGGATACTTATTCTTCTTTAAAAAAGTGGTCAGTTCCTTATTAAACTGAAAAAACCGCTTATCTTCCTTCTCCCCGATTCCGATAAAGAAATAAGGCTTTTTCTTAGACTTTAGTAAATTACCGATAGGAAGTTCTTTGAAAGGTTCTCTTTCAGTTCCTTCATAAATAACCGGACTGAACACCCCGATCGCAGAAAACATTTCCGGATGACTGCTTCCAATCAGCATGGCCTGATAACTTCCGCGGGAAAGCCCGGCGATTGCTTTTTGAGTAGTCGTTTTATATTTTTTTTCGATGTATGGAATCAGTTCCCCGACAACAATTTTGTCTAAGTTTTTGGAAGAAAGAACCGTTCTGGGAAAATCATCTGGCATTTTATCCTGTTCCGGATTCAGTGCTACCCCATAATCCATCACCACGATCATTTCCTGCGCCTTTTTCTCCGCAAAAAGATTGTCCAGAATGTTTACAATATAACCTTGTTTCTCCCATCCCGAAATATCTTCTCCGGTTCCGTGATACAGATATAAAACGGGTAATTTCTTAGACCCGTAGCCAGCAGGAAGATATACTTTAAAATTCCGCTTGCCCTGTGTAATTTTCGAATGTAAACTGTCATTAACGATTTTTCCTTGCTTTACATTTTTCTCAAAGAAAAAATCTTCTCCGGAAGGTACTTCGATTCCGCTGGTTGGCTGGCCGTATCCAAAATATAATTGTGCATTCGGGTCGTTTGTGCGCTGCCCGTCGACATTAAACCAGTAATAATGAAATCCAATGTCCATAGCTGAAGTGGAAACATTCCAAAAGCCGTTTTTCCCTTTTGAAACCGAAGATTGTATACTTTGCATTCCGTCACCACCCTCTAAAATTACAGATGTAGCATCCGGAAAATACACCTGAAATTCCGCTTTTTTCTGTGCATCTATTTTCGGAAATTCTTTCCCCGGCAAAGCTGTTGAAGACGTTTTATAGGTCTGGGAAAAAGCAACAGAAGAAAATAAAATGAGAAGGAATGATATTTTTGGATACTGCATTATTTTAGTTTTAAGAGATCAGAAAAACATATATTTTCGTGACCGGAAAAGGTCTTGATCCAGGCCTATGTCCACTGTAATATCTGTTATCTAATTCAATTTAAGAAAAATATTTATTGTTTGCAGTATATTTTATGAAATACTCTCGATGTAAACGCTTGATCAGTTTACTTGTCAAGGTGAAAAATATATCTTACTTTTCCATTACATTAAGAATGAACAAATTGCAGGCTTATGACTGTTTATTCCAACGCTGCAGCGTTGATCAACAGGAATAATTTAAATGGATTAGAGATGAGTTTAAAAATATGTTTGGCAAAAAAGGTCCTGATCTTTTATGCGGTTCTTGCTCCGTTCATTATGATCGGATCATTGTACAATTTAATCGACGGCATCATTTTACAGAAAAGTCCAACCTATCGTATTGGTCTGTTCAGCGTATTCGGGTTTGTCATCATGCCGTTTCTGCTGATCGTGACCTTCCTCAAAAACAAGTGTGAGATTTCAGGAAATGGTGTAAAGATTGGTAAAATTGATTACCCATTTTCCGACTATCATTTCAGCATCAGAGAAAAGGAACTCGCTTTTAAGGACAGACCCCTTACTTCCCTATTTAAAAAAAAGTATGATGAACTGGTCATACAAAAAAAGGGAACCCAAGAAATAATCTTGGAAAAAGACCTTGATGTTTTCCAGAAAGATATTGAGAACATTAGAAAGGCACTGCCGGCATAATTTGAGTTGCGGGTTTCGAGTTTCGAGTTGGAGGGTTTTGGAGTTGGGTAGCTTTGTTAGTTGCTAGTTTCTGGTTGCTAGTTATTAGTTGCTAGTTATTAGTTGCTGGTTTATAGTAATTAAGTTAATGAATCATAGTCTGATGTCTGAAATCTGATGTCTAGCATCTTAATTCTTGGCTCTTGATTCTTAAATCTCCCTACTTGGTTTTTCACTCACCTTACTCAAACATAGACGCTTAACCTTTGAAGACGGCTTTTCAATCACAAATCTATATACTAATCCTCCGGCGATGCATCCTGCCAGACAGATGAAAAGACTGATATTGTCAGAGGTTTCCAGCCCCAATCTTTCAAGCGCATACTGAATCATATGAATAATGCCTTTATGGGAAAGATAGATGGCATAAGACAGCACCGCCAATTCTGCTGTGATGTATGATTTTGATTTGAACATAAAAGAAGATCTGGAAATGGCTGACATTAAAATTATTCCATAGCTGAGGGCAACCAACGCGAATCCGAAGACAGAAGCCTCCTTAGAAACCTGATCATTACAAATCCAGAAAGTCAACCCGAGCAGAATAATTCCAAAAATAAAAAGTCTGTTCCCGTTGTTATGAACTAAATTTTTAAAACGATCCGAATACTGCATCAAAAACCCGATTATGACTCCCACAGCAAGACCATCCAGACGCGTATGGGTCGGATAATACAATTTCATATACCATATCTTCCAAAAATTATCAGTGTTCAATACAGGAACGATAGAATTTCCCCAAATGAACCATCTGGCCGTTAAGGAAAAGATAATGAGTGTGCCTGCAAAAATCGCTGTATACCGGAAAACTTTTGTCTTTATAGCCGTCAGAAGCAGCAAAGGAAGAAAAAGATAGAATTGCTCTTCAATACATAAGGACCATGCATGCGAAAATGTTCCTTTATTAATTACATCCAGACCATAATTTTGGGTAAATGTGATAAATTTCCACCATGAACCCAACGATTCCCGTTCTCTGAAAAAAGGAAATGTAAAATACAGGAAAAGCGTAAAAGCATAAGGCGGAATAATTCTGAAAAACCGCTTGGTAAAGAAGGTCTTTAGGTTGATCCCACCACTCTTTTCAATTTCTTTAAACAACTGTCCTGAAATTAAAAACCCGCTCAGCACAAAGAATAAGTCCACTCCGGACCATCCGAATCTGCCTATTGTATCAATCCAACCGGGATGCTGAAAAGCCCGGTAGTGATACATCAAAACCAATACAATGGCTAAAGCTCGTAAGTGATCCAGTCCGTAAAGTCTTTCGGAGGAGTGAAGGTGTGCGGGCATTATTTTTTTCTGCAAATATTATCAACTACACTACCAATTTTAACCAATAATGACAGAAAACACTGATCCGGATGCCAACTGTACGATTTGCTGTCTGAACTGCAATTACAACTTTCCGTCATCAATTCTATTCATTTTATCAATTAATCAGCAGTTGTAGCGTTGGATTTTATATTTTTGAAGGCTATGAAATTCGGACAGCAACATCACCTAAGGCAGAATGTCTATTTTCAGCTGTTCTTTTGGACGGCTTTATTCTTATTCGGCATTGTAAGAGATTACGGAGAATATGACGGCAGTATGTCTTCAACGACCCTTATTTACAATTTCTGCCACTGGATATTTCAGATCGCCGGAGCCAATTTCATCTATTACATTCTGATCCGAAACTTCTTTGACCAGAAAAAATATATTCCCTTTTCTTTGTATCTCGTTCTCAGTTTATACCTTATTTCAGTGACGAACAGGATCTTTATTGTCTACGGTGCAGAACCTTTTTTCATTGATGAACCTCAGGACAGTTTCTACAGCATTTTCACGGATATCAGGTATCTTTTGACACATTATACTTTTTCATTCATAAGCGCGGCCTTTATTTTTATTTCGGTGATGTTTGTGATCCGCTACAGAGATGAAAAGGAAAGCACCACACAGCTGCTGAAAGAAAAGGCAGAACTGGAATTAAAATCCCTGAAATCCCAGCTAAATCCGCATTTCCTTTTCAATACCCTGAACAATATTTACGCGCTGTCACTCACCAATTCGGAGAAAACTTCAGAGTCGATCAGCAGACTTTCTGATATTCTGGATTATATCCTGTACCAAGGTCCTAAAAATGAAATCCCAGCATCTGAAGAACTTGCTGTTATTGATCATTATATCGCGTTGGAAAGTCTCAGATACAATAAAGAAAGGCTGAAGATCAGTAAAGAAATCAATCTTAATTCTGCAGCCACAATTCCTCCGCTTTTGTATCTGACATTGGTGGAAAATGCTTTTAAACATGGGGCAGGAAAAAGCAGGGATCAGACGGAGATCAAGATTGATGTTTCCTCAGATGAATCGTATTTAATTTTTAAAATTGAAAACACCTGTAGCGGCGATGAAACCAATAATCCCGAAGGAATCGGACTTAAAAATATCGAAAAACAGCTCAGGCTTCATTATCAGGATCATTTTGTATTCAATGTTTCGAGAGAAAATCATATTTTTAAAGTAGAAATAAAAACGCCGGCAGCCTTATGATCAACTGTATTATTGTAGACGACGAACCTCTGGCAGCCACATTGCTGGAGAAACACATTTCCAGAGTCAGCCATTTAAAACTGGTGGGAACAGCTGAAAATGCCATGGATGCCTATCAACTTCTGCAGACCAAATCTGTAGGACTGATGTTTCTGGATATCCAAATGCCACATTTAACCGGAATTGATTTTTTGAGATCGCTGTCGCAAAAACCGCCTACCATTTTTACGACGGCTTACCGGGATTTTGCCATTGAAGGTTTCGAACTGGAAGCCGTGGATTATCTTTTGAAACCCATTACATTTGAACGTTTCTTTAAATCGGTGGAAAGGGTTTTAAGGCACAAAACCGATACTCAGGAAGATTTTATCATGCTTAAAACCGAAGGCATGACCCGAAAAGTTCCCATTCGTGAGATTGTCTATTTTGAAAGCCAGGGCAATGATATTAAAACAGTACTGGTGAACAATGAAAATATTATTTCAAAGGCTACAATGACCGATCTGGAATCTGTTTTATCGGGAAAAGGATTGGTAAGGATTCACCGTTCATTTATGATCAATACTCAGTTCGTTACTGCTTTTAACACGAATGAAATTGTCCTCGGTACGTATCATATTCCCGTTGGCAGAAGCTTTAAAAGTGAATTTGATGTTTTTGTAACTGCCATTTCTAAGGGTTCTGTTAATCAGTAAGAGATTTCATGAATTTAATTAACCATGTCAAAGTTTTGAACCTTGACATGGTTAGCAGGACTGTCAGGACCTAAGTAGGTTCAGGTTTCTCAGGTTAAATGAATTGCGCTGAATGACATAGTAAGCCAGTTCACCATCCGGTCTTTTCAGGTTATCTATACGGCTGAAACCCGCTTTTTCCAATACTTTTTGTGAACCTATATTGTACAGATCAGTCACGGCTACGATATCGCCTCCTTCCGTATTTAAAAGAGAATATTTGACTAAAGCACGACTCACTTCCGTTGCAATACCTTTTCCCCAGTATTTTTTTCCTAATGTATATCCAATTTCAATCTGTCCGGCTGCATCTGCAAAATTTCTCACCAGACACATTCCGATAAAATCATGATTTGCAGTATCAAATATCCCGAAACGTCCAAACGGGCCTTTGGTATAGTCTTCCAATGCTATATTAAACATTTCCGCGTACTGCTCAGGTGAACGGTAAGGAAGATATTTGGCGACCTCATTATCTTCAAAAAGATCACAAAAAAGATTCTGCTCTTCGGGTAAAAACTGACGGATCGTAAAATTCTGATCCTGATGTAGAATAGTCATGTTTTTTGTTATTGTTTATTGATATTCAAAATATTGCCCGAACCATTGTTCAAAACGTTCTTTGTACTTATCCTGAGCTGCTTTGATCAGCTCATCCGGCTCTTCAATCTGGGCTAAACCGTAATCCCCTGCCATCCACTTCAGATATTCACTGAGGTCTTCGCTTTCCTCGTAATCTTCTTCATCCCTGTAAAAATAAGCGCTATCAAAATCAACAGTAATTTCGGTGTCGTAGGTGAGAAAATGAAGCAGCTGCAGGATGTTTTCGGCAACAATATGAACACCGCCTTCATCTCCAAAAATCACAATGGGCATCTGGTTTAAAGCTTTATCTGTTCCGTCGTTCCAGATCGCATAAAATGAACCTGAGCCATTCGCCTGAGCGAAAGGAAGTAAACGTGCTAAAAAATGTTCATCTTCGCTCCAGCTTTTCAGTCCGGATTTATCATCAATCAAAACGCCAAAACCCTGGCTGTAATTTTCTCCGGAAGAGATATGGTTTTGGAAATAGATCAGTTTTTCCAATTCTACAGGGATTTCTTTTAACCCTAAATTTTCTTTAAATTCTGTGATATCGATCATGGTGAATGAATATTAATGATGAAACAAAAATAATGGTAATTTCTTTCTATTTTATAAAATATTTTATGTTTTTGAAAGACGGTTTTTAACCTATTATGTACACACTTTGGCGCATTCCTATCTATTCAAATCGAGTTTTGACAAAATAAAATTTTAATTACTGAAAAAAAATCACTTATAAAACATACACAACTTTACTTATTATGATGAAATAAATAATTAATTATTACAAAATATTTAACATTATTCTAATTATTCATATTTATTAGATGAAATTCTATATTTACACCACAATAAAAACACATATTATGAATACAAAGAACATAATCCTGTGGACTTCAGGACTTATCCTCGGGTTTCTTCTCAGCGCTATAATTATTATCGCCATTGCTTATTTCACTGGTTTTCTAACTGTAAAATCTGTTTAAAATGAGAAAGAATTATTTAAAAAAAGGACTTATCGCCGGAATAATAGTAGGAAGTATTGCGGCATTCTCATTTCTAGGATATATTTATTATATGAGTAAAAAGCACTTAGCCGCTAATGAAAAAATCACTAAAAGCAAGAGTTTTAAAGATCTTAACTTGCAGTTAACCAATTTAGATGGTACACCTGCAGATCTTACAAAATTCTCAGATAAACATATATTGATGAATTTCTGGGCAACCTGGTGTAAACCCTGTCTGGAAGAAATGCCACTGCTTCAAAAGACCTATAATGATAATGAGGTGAAAGATCAATATGTATTTATTCTCGTTGCTGATCACGATCTTCCAACTATAGAAAAATTTAAACATGAGAAAGGCTATAATTTTGTGTTTGTCAAAGCTAATCAGGATTTAATGTCAAAAGTGGGAGCTCTGCCTACCACTTTTATCTTGGATAAGTCGCAGAATATTATATTTTCGCAGACCGGATCATTTGATAATGATGAAAAAAAGTTTAAAAATTTCTTGTTAGAAAAGTCAAAAAAATAAGTTAAAACAAATCTTTAATAATAGATACCCTGTTCAGTTCTGATCAGGGTATTTATTTAATCTAAAGAATATTATGTCTGAAACCATCAAAAAACAATGATCCGTTGTTTTACAGTAATTTATATTTAAAACAAATATTACATCTTTTGTATCCTTTATGTTAAATCGCCAACAAGAAATACCATAACTCGCTATAAACTAAATCACTAAACTATCTAAAACACCTTTATGACATGCATAATATGGAAAAGCGATCACACCCAGATATTAAAAAAAAGTATTACTTTTGCTTAAGAAATAAATGTTTTTCGCATTTTTATTATTAGTTTTAATCCACCAATTTATAAAACATTAAAATCCCTCCACATGAGAAAAATAATTCTACTCATTACATGTATGTTCGGCGTTTCCGTTTTCTCACAGATCAAAGTGTTGAAAAACGAGAGCCTGGTGGAAATTGGCAAAGATAATTCCGTAGGTTTATATAAAAAAGAGGATAAATTTACCATTAACTATCAGGATCTTAATACCAGTAACCTGAACACCATCAGATCTTTTTCATTTCAGAATATGGACGGTGATGTCTCCGGCCTGTACAAACTGATCATGGACGGTTTCACCACAACTCCGGACGAAAACATCCTTCTGGAACTTCCCAATGACATCATTGAACTGCATTATGAAAAAAACTACGGCCAGCCGACCGTTCAGTTTATCCAGTATATCAATAAAAACCGTAAATACGTTGGAAAATCCCAGTTTTTAAATAAAAAACAAGTGGAGAAAGTATTCGGAAGAGTTAATGGAAAATTTGCCATGTATGAAAAGCCGGCAACCATCAACCATGGCAATGGTACCAAGGCAGGTTCCAGCCAGGCATCTACTGCTGCACCTTCCTCAAATGGTAACAGCAAGAACAAAAAATCAAAGAAATAATCGTATTTTTTTCAATATTACTGAACTCATTCATCCGAATGAGTTTTTTATTTTTACTTTTGCAGAAAGACATTAAGAATTATGCCGCTTCAGATAATCAATTTAACCAAAAAGTTTGGAGAACAGACTGCACTAGACAACATCAATATTTCTATTGATCAAAACGAGATCATCGGTCTTCTGGGTCCCAACGGAGCCGGGAAATCTACGCTGATGAAATCTATTGTCGGGGCACTGAAAATTGATCAGGGCGAAATCATCTTTAACGGAATGAATATTTCCGAAAACGAGATCGAAAGCAAGAAAAAAATAGGCTTCCTTCCAGAAAACAATCCGCTGTATCTGGAAATGTACGTCAGAGAATATCTTCAGTTTGTGGCCAATATTCATAAAATATCGGCGGCCAGAGTAGATGAAGTGATCGAACTGGTAGGAATCACACCTGAAAAATCAAAAAAAATCGGTCAGCTGTCGAAAGGATACAAACAGAGAGTTGGTCTTGCACAGGCCATCATTCATCAGCCTGACCTCTTAATTCTGGACGAACCTACCAACGGACTGGATCCGAACCAGATCATTGAGATCAGAAATGTTGTGAAAGAAATTGGTCAGCAGAAAACGGTTCTTCTGTCTACTCATATTATGCAGGAGGTGGAAGCACTCTGCTCCCGTGTTATTTTGATTCATAAAGGAAACATTCTTCAGGACTGTCCTATTGACGAATTTAAAGGCAGATTCAACAGTCTGGAAGAAGCTTTTGCAAGCTACACCGCCGTTTCTTAATTCATTCCATGGAAATACTCATCACTCACGGACAGGGCATTATCAAGGCTCTGTACGATGGCTTTGCCAGCTGTTTAATCATCAGACGTCCTGTGGCCGTGAACTGGCCGGACTCCCGTGGAAGTGTGGGTGAATACTATGCTGTGTCTGAACTTTCTGACAAGGAAAAAATAACGTTTTCTGATGGCCTTAATCAGGCGCTTATTGACGGAGCAGAAACGGAAATCATGACGGGCATTGAGGATTTTCTTAATCTTTTTGAAAATGGTACCTATCAGGTCAATCTGGGTAAGATTCCGTATGATAATTCCAATTTTTACATGAGCAGAACTTCAGCTGCTGATGAAAACACCAATGACCAGAAATTTTCCGGTTGGTTCTACCCTTTTGATGATTTTAATTATCTGTATACGCTGGAAAGTAAAAGTATTGATCCTGAAAGAACGGAATACTACATCGATCTGATTAAAAAAGGAGGTCGCCCGAAACCGGTTATATTTTACAGCCTCTACCATCTGGATCCGATGCTGAGCTGTGCTTTTGTACTGGACGGTCATCATAAAATTGAAGCTTATACCCTGCTAAAAATGGACATCCCTGCTGTTTTTATTGTAAAAGATAATAATGACTACAGCTCTGTTTCGGAAATCATGCATGGCGCACACGATCTGCTTCAGGATATTGAGTTTGAGCATCTTTTTCAGAACAATGATGAAAATCTGCAGCATATCAATTTCCTTCATGATGAAGTGTTAACCAATGCTCTGGATAAAATATTGAGAGAGTCGGAAAGAATTGATATCCCTGTCATTGAAGTACTGATCAAACATCATTCATCCGGTCTTCCGGAGGATAAGATATGGCTTTACAAACGCCTTGAGTCTTTAGCAGAAAATGTACACCTCAGTTTTTTTAATTTCAGAAAAGGCCTGAACGTTTATTTCCCTAAATACATTGAAGATTATAAGGCCGATGCCTGGTTTCTCAAAACCCTTAGAAATACCATGGAACTGAACACCTGGATCAATGAAACCGTCTTGAGATAGGCATCAAATGGCTTCATATTTGATAGGGTTTACATCTAACCAAAACTCAATATACAATGATCAAACCGATTTTATTAGGAGCCTTCTGCATCACTCAGTTTTCTTTAGCTTATGCAGCAGAAAAAACAACAATAAGCACTCAACCGATCCATCTTTCCAATGAGGTGCAGCCTTTCCAGAAAGTACCCAAAACAGTGATCATCAAAACGAAAAAGTTTAAGATCAGAATCGACAAACAACCCAACGGAAAATACCTTTACCAATCCTGGGCAGCCAATGCTAAGATCACTTCTAAACCAAGCATGATCATCAGCGATGGGGAATTGATTCCTGACGGCTCGGGCGGAAATTACTATTTCAGCTTTGTCAATGAAGGCTATAGCTATCAGGTCTGGAGGAATTATCTTACCGATTCAGCGTCCAAAGCGCCTTATACTCTGACTGTAAGTGATGAAAATGACCGTGAAGTTGTACGCCAGGATGCATTTGTTGTTAAACAGTAATTAGTGTGTCCTTAAATATCAAATTCTAAATAAAGTATCGTAGTTCTACTACAATTTTTCAAATTTACATCCAAATATTTTCTCAGAGGTTGTAATATTTCTATATTTATTGAAATAACACCAATGAAAAAAAATACTTCAAACTCTGAGAAGATTTCAGAAAACGATATTTCAGGCATCAACCGTGTCGTACGTTTGGATATTGTGATAGAAGGCCAGATCATCAAGCATTTTAAACACTTCCGGTTACAGCAGAGTGCAAAAAAGCACCATGAATTTGAACTGACTTTAGCTCACGATTCTTTAGGCAAAGCTCAGAACCACAACCTTTTAGATAGTCAAAAATTCTTAGGCCAGCGTCTGACCGTAACATTCAGGTATAAAGATTCGGAAAATGAAAGTCCGGAACGAAGTTTTGTAGGCCTTATTACAACTGTAGCTTTCAGCCAGGACAAAATGAGCCTTGGAAATATTATTTTAAAAGGTAAAAGTCCTACCATCTTAATGGATGCTGCACCCCATACACAGAGTTTTGGGGGAAGCCAGTCCGTTAATACGGGGATTATTGCTGAACGTGTCATCAAAGAAACACTCGGTTCGGGTAAATTTGATTTTAAAGTAAACAGCCAGAATAAAAGCTACATCAACTACAGCGCCCAGTATAATGAAACCCATTATAATTATCTGGCAAGAATAGCCGAATCCTATGGAGAACAGTTCTATTACGATGGATATGTTCTTCATTTTGGAAGCCTTCCTCCTGCTGAACAACCCATACCTCTCGTTTACGGAAGCAATGTAACGAACGTAAAAGTTGAAATGAACGCGGTACATACCAAACCTCAGTTTTTCGGATATGACAGCAGCAGCCATGCTAAGATGTTAAGTACCTCTACCAATGTCAAACATCTGGGCGAACTTGCTTCGAAAGCCTATCAGTTAAACGACGGTATCTTTACCAGCCAGTCTTTAACTCCCGTTCCTATCAATGCCAATATCTCCATCGATGTGGACGAGTCTCAGAAAAGTGCGGCCGGTAATGCGGCTGTAGAAGTATTTACTGTTTCAGGTGATACTACGGTTCCCTTTTTATATCCGGGATGTACTGCAGATATTCAAATGAGAAAGCCGGATACGAATGAGACCTCACACTTTACCAAATTAATGATCACAGAAACCATTCATGAGGTAGATGCAAGAGGCTATTACACAGGCTCATTTGAAGCTATAGCTGAAGGGACAGGTTTTATGCCTCGTCATGAATTTAAAATACCGAATGCCGAACCTCAGATTGCCACCGTAATTTCCAATACAGACCCGCTGAATCAGGGGCGTATACAGGTGCAGTTTGACTGGCAGCAAAATAATACCACCCACTTTATCCGAATGATGAGCCCCGACGCCGGAGGTACCGATCAGATCACTCAGAACAGAGGATTTGTAGCTGTTCCCGAAGTGGGTGATCAGGTTATGGTAGGTTTTGAATACCACCACCCGGATTTTCCTTTCGCTATGGGAGGAATGTTTCATGGTAAGGTAGGTTTAGGCGGCGGGATAGACAATCATGTTAAATCTATTCAGACCCGAAGCGGAAATAAAGTAATTTTCAATGATAAGGAAGGCAGTATCTTTATCGAGGATCCAAGCGGCAATTCGTATCTTATGGATGGCAAGGGCAATATCACCGTGACAGCGCCGAAAAATATGACCTTCATAGCCGGAGAAAATCTGATGATCAGTGTTGGTCAGAATATGAGTACCACTGTAGGTGCCGACCAAAGTAATATAGTCGGCATGAACAAATCAGAATCCGTAACGATGAATGACACGCAAAGTGTGGGTGCTATGAAAATCACCTCCGTCATTGGGGATGCCAGCATGATGATCAGCGGAAAACTGACGGAAATTATAGACGGTGACGTGCAAAGTGAAGTAAAAAAAGAAAGGAAAGAATATGCAGCAGAAGTAGAACATTCCTCAAACGAGGGCACGATCCACCAAAATGCCAAAGTTGAAGTAAAAAATAACAGCGGCGAAAAGAGCAGTAACTTTTAAAATGATTGGGCTATGAGCAGAACACGCATTGTAAAAGGTAAACTCACCAAAGTGACTCATCAGGATCACTTTATCTATTCAAGAGGTTCCATTATCAATAATGGAGCTACAAAAGTTATACAGACCGGAAAAGACAACGGTGTTTTATATGGCAAACCGCATTTTCCCGATTTGGTGTATGAGCCCACAGAATACAAATTAAAAAGTGTACTCGCTCACGAGCAGTTAAAGAATACGGCAAAAGAATTGTCTGAAATGACTTTTATACTCTTAATGCTTCAGATTTATGGAGAAGAGATAGAAGTGGAAGCCATAGGAAAGCTTTATAAGGATTTATGTGATGATAAACTGGAACCTCCTGAAATCATAGTAACCAAAAGTCCAATTAAAAATTACAAGGCCAACTATACCAATAAACGAAAAAAAATCCTCGTCAGTAAGGGATTCCTGGAAGAAGCCATTAAAGATAACGAGGTAAAAGCACAGTTAATGGTTGCTTTACTGGAGGAATATGGGCATCATATTGATAACCTCCTACGTACAGATTATGCCACCAACGGAAAAGAAGATAAAGACATCATAGATGAAGGGGCCAAATTTGCCTATTACTTTTTAACGGTAGATTTTGCCAATACTCCGAAACTGGATTTTGCAGAAGCTGAAACCCCGGAATATACAGGACCACTGGTTTTAGATCTGGGAAAAGAGAGCCAGGATTTATCCAAATATGCCAATCAGGAGCAATGGTATGATGATGATCCCAATGAGGATGATGTAGAAAATTTCGGATTTGGATTTGCCCACGGTACCCATGGAGGAATTGAAATGGAAGCGTTGGCTAAAACCAATATTTTTACTGAAAGTGAAGTACTGCAAATATATTATGGTAACTGGCTCAGAGACGTTTCTCAGGTCCTGGTACCTTTTACCATTCGTTTTACCAAGGCAGTAAGAGACAAAGTAGAAAACCATAATAAACAAACCAAAGGCAAGACCCAGCATATTAAGGCCGGAAATACTGCGAAATTTTCTCATGAAGGCTGGGTAGAGCTTATAGAGCTTTTTGCAGCCAAAGAATTTATTTATACCAAAGGAGGAACCGGTATTAAAACTGAAAATTATGTAAAGCATCTTGAGCGATTCAGAAAAACGTATGGACAGCTTACCAAAGATACTTTAGGAATTTACCGTCCAGAAGAACATATTGATAACCCCAGAGGATTGGAACGAGAGCATCAGTCTGTATATGATGAAACCCGTATCAAAAGAGAAATCCCCGGAGGGACAGAAGATATTAGCTTCTATATCGGAGAAAGTGAGGAATGCTTCAGGGTGAACAGTTTTGGTCAGAAGTACTACATTTACAGAGATGATGAAAATGCCCAGAAGAAAATGGGTGAGAAAGTAATGATCAAGGCAGACCCCTTGCGTCCATCATCAGATTCCTATATGTCTAATCAGCTGAGGCTTGCCGTAACGAAAGGTAAAAATAAGGATGGTTTCCGGCATTTCGGCGCAGCCATGCATGTTCTGGAAGATTACTTTTCACATACCAATTTTGTAGAACTCTCCTTATGCAAGCTTGGCTGGAAAAAAGACTCCCCATACAAATACCTTAAGAAAGTTTATCCCTGGGTGCAAAATCGCCAGGGAACAGATTATTCAACGATACCTGTCGTAACAGGTAAGTTTCTGTTAGATGACACCTGCGCCAGTGTGGTTCCAAAAATGGCAGATATGTTGCTGCCAATAGGTTTTTCCAAATATGAAGTGGGTAATCCCGGAGAAAGAACCTTTGGACAGCAAACGATCTACACCGTACTCAAAGATTTAGCAAAAGGACAGAAAGAAGATCCCACGCAAAAAAGTCTACAGTACCTGGGAATGGATTCCGTGGAGCTGTTCGACTACTACCAGAAATTACTGAAACTGTCCGATTGGATGACGGAACAGAAAAAAAGAGATGACCCTTTTGGATGGGTGATGAGAGGCTTTGGCTTCATCTCTCATTATATGGGTGAAATTCTGATGAATTTTACCAATGTGGTCTTTAATATTATGATAGAATCTGTAGATGATGATATAAAAGCAGCCCAGACCCATGTCACTAATGTCAACTATGGAGAAGATCCTACCCATACACAGGTTGGAAAAGATGCCCATGAAAATCCATTAAACGGATTGGCAGCTTCATTAGCGACCATTGCCGTAAAAGATGTGGGACAGCGTATAAAAGACATTTGGGACGGAAAGGTGTCTGACCCGGATGGCTCCAAACTGGTATTTCATGTACAGAACACCTACTCAAGGCATCCCCGGGCCGTAGAATGGATGGACAAAGAAGTGGAAAACTGGGTGATCAGAGTTTCAAAAAATGCTTCTTTTCTGGAAAAATTATACCATCCTACTCCTGTAGCCCATGCACATGATACCGCCAAAAGAAAAATTCGTATAGGCATGGATAAAATTGAGGAAATAAAAAAATATTTTGGAAAGTAATGAAACGATACTTAATCTTATTTAGCATAGTAATGTTATGCTTATCCTGCACAAAAAGTAAATCCCAAAAAAAAGTAATGACAACAGATTTTCAACTTACAGAATGTGAAGCTTATTATAAAGGTAAACCCCTGCCCTTCGGAAAGCCAATTGAAGAATGGGAAAAACTGTTTGGAAAACCTACAAGAAAATTTCATGAAGCTACATTTATCTGGGATCATCTGGGACTTGCAATAGATAATGGAAATGTTACTAAAGACCAGCCTTATGACCCTTCTTTTGAAGTCCGTAAACATGACAAATTAATTATATTTTATTCCAACCTTGATAGTCCGGCAGGGCAAAAAGGAAAATTGAAATTTGCCTTTGAAAGAGAATCAGCAGCTTACTTAATTAACGAATATAAAAAGGGAAATCCGGCGCTCCTTACAAAAGAACTGGAAAAAAAGATCACTGATGACAGAAGCATTGGAGGTGAAATGGGGCCTGATCATTTTATATACCCTTATACTCCTTACAAACAGACCGTAACGATTGACGGATCCGAAATCCATGCAGGTATATCACTGAAAGAACTTAATAAAAACCGTAAAGCAAAAGATCTTGAGACTTTTACTTTCAGAGATGATAATATGAATTTAGTTGATGAATCCGGTACTACAAATGGAGACAACGGGGAATACTGGAATGATAACAGGAAAATTGAATGTCCGAAAAAACAGAACTACTATTTTCTGAACAGCGTACAATACAGTGGTGCAGAACTGGAATATATCAAAATAGGATACAGAGTACAGGGAGATGACAGTCCTTATTTTTAAAACATCATCATGAACAAAATCACCAATCAAATAAAATATTTCTCGAAACTGTCTGCCGTATTTATCCTCAGTTTATTAAAGATTTATGGAATAGGAATCCTTTCAACAATCATTACACTTATACTGGGATTTTATATTTTATCCAGCAGTTTAGGAAGTTTTTTAGGACATAGTGGTGCTTATCTGTTCATCGTGGCTGCCGTGACCGTCAAGCCTGTTTCGGGTTCTATTTTTCTTTTACTGATGATAGCAGCTCCGTTTGTGATTGGTATTTTTTCTACGAAATATGCCATGGCCAATATCATAAGCAGGTTGGTAAGGGACCATTCGGAAACACTTTTGATTCCTGCTATTGATAAGATATTAAGCAAATTCAGAAGCGGACAGCCGGTTGTTATCAGAACCAGTGCAGATTATGCACTGATGAAAATCAAGCTGATGAATGAGTTTAAAAACAGCTCGGAGAATAAGATTTTAAAACGGATTTTAAGTTATGGTTTGAAAAAACTGAGTTTTGACGAATTGGATTTGAAAAATGGGAATGCCAATTTTTATGATATCATAAAAACCAAGCTGATTGAAAAACTTCACGAACTGGCCGAGCCTTCTGCTATGATTTTTTATATCTATATCGGTTTGCAGTGGCTAAGTTTGGGATTGATGTACTTTTTGAAAGTATAAAGAGTAATTTAATTTGGGAACCGTAATAAACATGAAAGATTCTGCCACAAAAGAATACATCAAATTAAAAACAGAAGGCATCCTTAATCTGGAAGCCCTCTGTGATGAATATGGTATGACGGCAGAAGAACTCGTAGGTTTTCATAACACCCATTGCAGTATTTCAGAGCTATTGAATCTTTCACTGCCTAAGTATGTGGAATATATTTATATCCCGGCAGACAAATTCAAAATCAGAGACAGCAGGCTGCTGAAAAATACAGTATTGGAAATCCCAACAGGATCCGGTAAGAAAGTCTATGGTGTGATCATCAAATTCCTTCCTAAAAATCTGCAGATCCATTATAAAATCAATGTCAGGAGAACTCATTCCTATATTGAGCTGAATAAGGAAAAAACTTACGTCAACAATCAGGGAATCGATAAAATAATAGAACAGCTTTTTGAAAAGGCAGAGCAGGTTTTATATCCGCTGCAAATTGCTACTAACAGTAATGGCTCCATTCAAAAGCTCCTGAATAAAGAAGATATTGCCCACCGCTGGAAAACAGAATGCTTTCCGGAACTGAAAGAATACTACCAGTCGGAAACTACAGACCGCATACTGGGACAATTGGATCAGGCGTATACTGATATCGATTTAAAGAAAGATCTGTTTAGCAGGAATATATTTTACAAGCTATTCTTTTTGCCTGTTTATAAAGGATATCCCAATTTTTCAAGGAAAGACTTTTTGCAGATCTACTTTTCAAGTCTGTCCCGGAATGCCGGATATACCATAGAATATTCTTTAAACAAAGAATATACAAGAGGAAATAAAATAGCACTAACAATAACAGGAACTGAAGAAGAAGATGGGTTCAATAGAAACTCATCTAAAGGCAGAATCGATCTCCTGTATAAATTTGAGCGGGAAACCAGAGAAATATTTTCAGTCAACGGCACTCTATCTACTTTTGAAAAAGGGGAAGAGTACATTATTGAATTTCAAGCCTATGAACAGAAAAATTCTCAGTCAATTTAAAAAACACTAAAAGAACACACAATGAGCGGAAAACATTTAGTCTGTCAAGGTGCTACCTGTATGTGTAATTTCGGAACAGCTCCGGATAAACTTCAGGTGAAGACACAAAGTAAACGCTACATCAATGATAATGCCGGCAGCAAAAAACTGATGGCTACCCATATGGATATCGGCAAAACTTTCGAGAAAAATACTTTTGGAAGCTGTGCGAAAATGAATAATAACCCCTGTCAGGTCGTGGTGACCCAATGGAGCGGTTTTTATGATAAAATAACACTGCAGGATAACAGTGGAAAGGCTTTACTTGAAGACAGCAAAGCAACCTGTCCCATCGGAGGACCTGACTGTATCAAAATCGTCAATCATGGACAGACCGCCGAAGCTTCTGCACAAAATGTGAAAAAAGCAGATGACGAAGTTTTAGCGGAACTCCTCCCCTTTGTGAATATAAAAGGCGGTGCCAAAAAATACATTCCTATCAATCAATAAATAAAGTCTTATGGATAAGAAGAGCCCATTACATATATATGTTGAATCTAAACCCGGACAGACTTTTCACAAAGATATTGGCTGGCTGGAATTGAAAAAAGCTGAAAGCTTCAATATTTACATCAAAGAATTTAAAGACCGGAAAGACGTATTGGACCAGAAGCAAAAAAAAGACTTGGAAAAAGCGAATAGAGATTATACCAAAAAAAGTGATGCAGTAGAAAAGGAGGCGAAGCAAAGCTATGATTTCCTTGTTCAGAATCGTGAAGATTATAAAGCCGGTAAAGTAACTGAACAGACGTATGATGCCAACGTTAGAAAACGTGAAGAAGGAATGGCAGCCCGGAAGAAGAAATATGCTGAGCTCGGTAGTGCGCACAATAAAAACGTTGAGGCGATCAATAAGCAATATGAAGCTGATCTGAAAGCCATTCAAGATGATTATCAATCGGTTCGCTGGGTCCATCAGCTTGTAGGTGACAGGCGTCCGGAACTTACAGCAGAAAGCTTTAACGAAGCTATGTCAACGGGCAAATCCAGCTTTAGTTTTTCCTTTGGTGAATTTCTGGAAGGCGGCGGCGCGGTATATCTTGAACCCTTTTGGGAAGGAACAACGCCTCTTGGGAAATATCCGCATGGTATTCTTATTAATGCTAAAGGTCTGCAACCTTCTGTTATTACGGCAGAATGGACCAACGCAGATAATATCAAAATTGCAAACCCATTAAAATTCGGTTCGTCCGTTTATCTGAATATTTATACAGACGCTTTATATGGAAACAATATAAAGGTTCAGCTTAAGGATAAAGACAAGGTCATCAGACTGATTACTTTAGGGATAACTGATTCAGATGATAAACTTTTCGCGACAGAATATCTCAATAACAATGCGGAAGAAAGAACAGAAGAAGACATCTCAAAACAAAAAGAGTTTTTCGAAAGACCTGTTTCCGTACATCAGGAAAAAACAGTTCCTTCTACTGCTAAAAGAGGGTATCTTGTAGAAGACGACAATAATAAGTACGATGGCGATGCCACAGGAAAGCCTAATGTACAAAAGTCAAAATTTGCCGTATTTATAGATCCTTTATGGCAGACTATGGGTGGAGATAGTTTGGAAATCTATCCTGTTGTTTATCATGACCGCATTCCCGGAAAGAAAAAAATTCTTCAGGAATGCATTCTAAAAATTGATAAAGATGCAGTGGAGGAAGTAAAGGTCAATGATTCCAATTCCAATCAGGTCGTTATTCTGAGCCAGGTGGAAACCAACCTACAGCATTTCAATCCCTGTGGATATGATACGATCAGCGCTTTTTTAGATACTACACAATATCCCATATTTACAAGGAAAACATCCGAAATCGACCGTGAACTCTATTTAAAAATCATCTCTAACGATAAAGTAAAGAATCTATACATTTATCTCCCGGACCTTAATACTACGGAATGCACCTACAACAATACCATAGAGTATCATACAGGCAAAGTAATTTCCTTAAAAAATCCGGAACCTCATTACAAAAACCTCAAAAAAAACGCTGAAGACGTTTCTTTTGACGTGAGCTATCCCAGACCAACTTCAGAGCAGATAATTGACTATGCCTGGCTGCCGAATGCCAAACCAATACGTTATGGACTTCAGTTTAGCACCTGCCGCTTTCAGCACCCCCTTACCATTGAAGTATATCCGGAACTGGAGTATACCTTTAATGCTCATTTAGGGGTGGAAGAAAATGAATATTTGTATGTTACCCAAACAAAAAATTATAAGAAGAGAGACTACAAGGGTAGTAAAAAAGATGGTACAAGACCAGCAAAAAAAGATCATAATAAAAGAGTAAAAGAAAATTTCAAGGAAGATGTAGACAATCAGGTCAAAAAGGACAATTTCCGGGAAAAGTATAAGGTATCTATTGGAGCAGAATATAAGTTTGGTGAGGAAGATCCCACAGTAGTGGAATTTGCTTTATTGAAAACTCTTGAAGATGTCATAGAAAACATAATGTACGTCTATGACACCATAGATTCTTATCTTCAGGGAGATCAGATGAAGCAGGTTGAGCAGGGAGAAGAATTCGATGAAGCAGGGAATAAAAAAAACCTTACACCCGCACAAAAAGCAAAGAACAGAGCTGAATACGAAGCCAAAAAAAAACAAAGACAGTCCAAAAAGAAAAACAGTATGCCCAAAGCGGCAGGTTTTCCTGTCCGTTTAGAAGTTACTCCACCTAAATTTACAGGAGGCGTTACCTGGGGCTATAAACAAAGTAAGAATGAGCCCAGTCTGATTGGGGTTAATTATCAGTTTAAGTTTGGAGCCCTTCCTCTTGTTGGTGTTACAGGAAGATTAGATCTCTTGTTTGTAGCTCAGTTTATTCCTTATGTAGGACAAGTGGTAAAAGCACTGGATAAAGCCGTTGCAGCGGTTAATAAGATGGGTGATGCTCTGGAGTTTCTAAAATTAGGAACTATGGAAGCTGAATATTATTTTGATCTGATAGTTTCCTCTCAGCTCGATATAGATGTTATCAAAGGAATGTCTTATCACACGATAGATGGTTTTACCGGAGGGCATCTTCAGATTGAATCACCTTTATCCATAACTTTAGAAGCTGGGGGAAGTATAAAAGCACAGTTTTTAGACGTAAAAGGGGAAGCTGCAATTTCAGCTTCGGCAACAGCAAAATTTAAAATTTATTACGTTTCAGATAAAAAAGAATTCTTAACTTTTGAATTTGAAGGTGTAGAAGGAATTGTTAAAACGAAATTTGTACTTAAACGAGATGAAGGACAAGGACAAATAGATGATGAACCAGTTCCTCCGGAAGACGAGCCTGAACCAGTTCCTATTTTAAGTGGTTTCAAAATAGATATTCCACTGTTTAAAAAACAAATTGTAGAAAATCCCCATAAAGATGAAAAGTAAGATAGCTTTATTAATCGCATTATTACCATTATTAATGGCTCAATGTCAAAAACAAGACAAAAAAGAAACAATGGAATTGAAAGAATATAAATACAAAAATGATAAAAGAATAGTTTACGGATTAGATGTTACCATTCCCGGACCATATGAAGCTTATGTAAATGATATCCTTGTTGAGCAGAGCAACGAAACAGGAATGCACAATACTCTTATTAATGTCAATCAGGCTATTTTAAAAAGTGGAACTTATAATTTCAAAATAAAAGTTTATCCCACAGCAGGAGAAGAAAAAGGCATAGAACCACAGACGCTATCTTTTCTAAAGGTAGGTTTAGCTAAATACGAAAAAATACCCGTTGGTGAAGGGGCTATGCCCGGTACATATCAGTATATGGAAAGTTATCCAATCGCAAAAATTGATAAACCCATTCCTTTTTATGAAGTCACCGGAAAATTTAAAGTGGAAGTTCCGTATGAATTGGAAGGCTGGAGCAAAGGACAGGATCTACGTAAAATGGATCAAAAGGTATTACAAGAAAAGGTTGTTGCGTATTATCAAAAACTTTGGAATATCTTAAATAATGGACAAGGAGATAAATGGATACAATTAACAAATACTAGAAAACAAGAAACGCTTGTATTTAATTATTATCTAAAAGAAGAATTGCAAAACGATCTTACAAAAGATATAACGAAAATTAATGACGGAAAACAAATGTTTATTCCATTAGAGAATTATATCATGAAAATTTATGCTGATGGAAAACTTGTCAGCCTAGAAAGGAATATTCATACTAAAGAAATGAACGGAAAACCACTAGATTCTAAAGGATGGAGTCCACTTATCAGAAAAGGCAAAAAATCTGGTGCTGTAGATTATCCTGTAAAATTATATCTTCCTGAAAACAGCAACGACTTCGTCATCATCCGTAAATAAAGCATGTATTATCATTAAACTATGTTCGGAGTCAATATTCAGGAATATCATTCTATCTACTTAACGGTTGCCTTTGTTTTGGTCATCCTGTTTCTTTCTTATCAATGGTTTAGAAAGGAGAAACGGATAAAAAACATACCCAAAGTCATACTAATTGCAGCCGTAGGTTTTATCTTTTATAAGGTGGTGTTTTTTACTACAACGATGGTATTATTTCTTGGATCTACGGCCAAAGACCACTTCTCCGACAACATCAGGGAAGCGAAGATTATAGATTTTAAAATGCAAAAAAGCAGACCTTCCAAAGGAACCCTTGCATATCCAATCGTTCAGTATCAGGATCATAATGGACTTCAGCAGAAAATCATGGTTGACACCGGCTTTGGCAGTTCTGATGCCCCAAAACTTCATGAAACAGTAAAAATCGTTGTAGACGAAAAAACACATCAGGCCAGACTTGTCACGGATTTAAAAGTGATGACGGGTGTCGGTGCTTTGATTTTTATATTCTTTGGCTTGATTATCCTAAGTGGGATTGTTGAATATGCATTGACCTCAAAACTTGAAAAGGTTCAGAGCGGTGTCGTATTCGGGAGTTTTTATGTTTTAATTCCTCTTCTTATCACGGGAGCAGCCTATTTCTTTGGAAAATCTGCCTGGGATCATTTCACGAAAGATCACTTTTCGAAAAGGTTTTGGATTCACAGTTGCATTACGGTAGGATGCTTACTGTTTATGGTGGGCTATATTAATATATTACGGAAAAAGTAGAGTATTTTAGATGGTAAGAGCCAAGAACAAGATGCCAGACATCAGATTTCAGACATCAGACATCAGACATCAGACGGTGAATCTATTAATTAAGCCAACAGCAACTAGCAACTAGCAACTAGCAAACCTAACCAACTCTCTCAAACCCAAAAACTCTCCGACTCTCAAACCTGCCATCTCAACTTCCGGATTGGCGCAGTTCAGATCGGAAACCACTTGTCTCATAGCTTTCTTCTGCCGCCTGGTAACCGACATTAAAAATCTCTTCCAGCCGGTCCTTTCTACGCTCAAAAGTTCCGTAGCTGGACAGTTTCTGGGAGGAAATAAACCAGTCGCAATAATCGAATTTTCCTTTTTCTATTCTGTAGGAAAGAAGGTCATAGGAACGGGAAACAATGGCTTTGATTGATTTTAAGTCGTTGATATCAATGTTATGGGGAGGAGAAACAAAAACACCGATCAGCTTGTCGCATTCTTCTCTGATAATATCTGCTGGAAAGTTGTTCAGGACGCCTCCATCACAATACATTTCATCCCCGATGATGTAAGGGGTTGTCACTCCGGGAATGGAGCATGATGCAATAATAGCATCTACGACTTTGAAGTTTTCGTCAAATATTTTCTCAGTTCCGGAAACCAGTTCTGTGGCTACAATTTTCACTTCCTTGTTCAGATCACCCAGTTTCATATCATGGAAAATAGGTTTAAGGTAATTCCTGAAAATAACGGAAGAAACAAGTCCCGGCTGATTAAAAGTAAAATGTTTCCAGTTGAAAAAGTATACTGAATTGAAGAACTCCAAAATTTCGTCCGGTGTTTTCCCGACCGCATACAGGCATCCCACAATAGATCCCGCACTGCAGCAGGACAGCACATCTACATCAATTTTCTTTTCGTTCAAGAATTTCAACACTCCTGCATGGGCAATCCCTTTGGTACCGCCTCCAGACAAAACCAGTCCTGTTCTCTCAAAATTCATAGAATAAATGTAAGGAATCGGGGTGAGAAAATGAGGTTAAATTTTAGAAATCTCATATTTTAGAACCATTCTAGCAGACAACTCCCGTTAAGTTCTGTTTAAAATCAATAGAGGAGCTGGAAGCTGGAAGAGGGAAATTACTATTGGACATTCATTGTAAACCTTTCCATAAAATTCTATGGAACAGTCCTAAAAAATTGATAAAACTCAATTCCTGTTATACTTTAGCGTTCAATAACTTCCCTCTTCCTGCTTCAGACTTCCCTCTCTTTTACTTCAACAGATATTCCTGCATAAAACGGATCACCGCAAGTCGCTGAAAATCTACATTTTCTTTTTTTCTGAATCCGTGGCCTTCGTTTTTAGCCTCGAGATACCATACTGTTTTACCCTGAGCTTTCAGCTTGTCTCTCATCTGAACAGCTTCCGTCACCGGAACTCTCGGGTCATTGGTTCCCTGGATGATAAACATCGGTTTCTTGATCTTGTCAATATTGTTCAAAGGAGCAATTTTCGTAAAAAATTCAGCCATTTTAGGGATTCTTTCGTCACCGTACTCTACCCTTCTCAGATCTCTTCTGTATTCTTCCGTATTTTTAAGGAAGGTATTGAAATCAGAGATTCCCACGACATCTACAGAACATCTGATTTTATCGGCATATTCGTAAGCGGTAGCCAGGGTCATAAAGCCACCGTAACTACCTCCCATGATCATAATTCTGTCTTTGTCCAGCTCAGGCTGTTTTGCGATCCAGTCCAGAAGACTTCCGATATCTTTTACGGAATTCATTCTCAAATCCCAGTTATCTGCTGCAATGAATGTTTTTCCGAAACCTGAAGATCCTCTTACATTAGGGTAAATCATGGCAACGCCCATTTCATTGGTAAAATAGTTGGAAGAACCTATAGATGACGCCATAGACTGCCCTTCCGGACCACCATGGATATTAATAATCACCGGTCTCTTTCCTGTAAATTTCGATGGTGCAGGATAATAGAAACCAGAGATTTTCATATTGTCAAAGCTTTTCCATTCGATCAGTTTCGGAACGGACATATCTGCCGGCTGCATTTCTCCCTGCTCACTTTCCGTCCATCTTTCAATAGTCTGGCTGGCCATATCCATTTTATAAACATCTGAACCTGAATTGGCTGCAGATTTTGAAAAATATAGCGATTTTCCGTCATTCGAAAAATTCACACCTCCAATCAATCCAACCGGAATCTGACTTACCGGCGCATATTTTTTGGTTGCCGTATCAAGAATATACAATTTATTGATTCCGCTCTCGTTGGTAACAAAAGCAAGCTTAGACTGATCTTCAGACAAATCATAACCTTCAACATTCCATGGGATGGATGATGTAAGATATTCTGTCTTTTTCGTTTTTAAATTTAAAACGGCCAGTCTGCTGAATTCATTATTGCGGTCTGTAAGATAGAAGATCTCTTCTTTATTTTTTCCAAAAGCGGCATGTACCTGCACCACTCCTTTTTCTTTCCTGTCGGTAATGGGTTCCAGCTTTTTGGTTTCCAGATCATAGATGTACAGGTAAGAATCGTTGGCAGAAACATATTCTCCGATCAAAAGCTTTTTACCATCCTCAGACAGATCTGAGATTCCCCAACCACCGCCTTTTACTTCAAGGATAAGCTGTGTATCTTCAGGTTTTAAAGGATTCATATAATAAATATCCCTGTCGCCACCGTTTCTTTTCGTAGATGAGAAATAGAATCCTGAACCGTCTTTTTTCCACTTCATACCGCCATTCTGGGATCTTCCGCCATCGGTAAGCAATTTGGACTCCAGAGTTTTAAGATCAAGCTTAAAAAGTTGCCCGAATTCATTTCCTCCCGTATCTTTGGTATAGATCAAATATTCCCCTTTTACTGGCTCGTAGGATGCTGAATTGACCGGTTCATCAAAGAATGTGATCTGTTTTCTGTCTCCCATCGGAACAGAGATTTTATGAAGCTGGTTGGTAGAAGCAAAACGGGTCACTGCAATGATTTCTTTCCCATTGGGATGAACGCTTGCAACCCCTGCATTTCTGCTTTCGGAATATTTTTTAATCGCCTGGTTCAGATTTTTAGGAATAGGCAGAATATTCTCGGCAATGAGGTTTTCATTAGGACTTACAAACTCGTTTTTTGTCTGCGCAGACAGGAGTCCGGCCAATGACAGAGCAAGAATGATATAGTTGTTCTTCATTTTTAAAATTTTTCCTGAATTTACAAAAAAACCACAGACGAAATGTCTGTGGCTGGTATATTAAGAGGTAAGATTTTCTTAATTATTGATATACTTTTCAAAGATGGCCGAGAAATCTTTCTGATTGTATTTCTCATAGCTGCTCTTGGACCAGTTGAAAACATATTCATTCACATGTTGCAATTCCTGGCTTTTGGATACATTTTCCTGCTTTCCGGCCGCTACTGTTGTAATGGCTTTCTGAAGGCTGTCTACAGAGAACCCTAAAATCGACTGATTGTGGTGTACTTCCTGCTGAATCGCCAAAAGAGCTTTGTAAAGATCTTTTAACTGATCGATCTGACCTTTGCTTACGCTGATCATCAACGGAACATTTCCGATATGGAATGAAATTTCCACGTCAAGATCAATGGTTCCCGCAGTTTGTAGCGCTATATTGGAAAAAGGAAACTGATAATATTCGTACCTTCTTAAAATTCTCTTTTTGTCCAGAGCACTGGCTCCGTCGATATGAATTAATGCTCTGTTGGTAAAGCAGTATTCATCTCTTTTAGATTTGATTAAGAAGAAAATTCTTTCATTATCTTCCGATAAAATATAGTCGTCCGAGTCTACTTTGTCATAGTCCTGAGAAGGGATAATTTTCCCGATATCACCAAGACCCAGTGCTTCTGCAGCAAGTTTTTTAAACATCTTTGAATACGTTATTAGTTATGTTTGAATTAGATGTGGATCACTTCCCCATAAGCTGCAGCTGCTGCTTCCATAATGGCTTCAGAAACTGTTGGGTGCGGGTGGATCGATTTAATGATTTCATGACCTGTAGTTTCCAGTTTTCTGGCAACCACTGCTTCTGCAACCATATCTGTAACGCCTTCTCCAATCATGTGGCATCCTAACCATTCACCGTATTTAGCATCAAAAATAACTTTGATGAAACCGTCTGTGTTTCCGTTAGCAGTAGCTTTACCACTTGCAGAAAGAGGGAATTTACCTACTTTGATCTCATATCCTTTTTCTTTAGCCTGCTTTTCTGTAAGACCTACAGAAGCTACTTCAGGGTGACAGTAAGTACATCCAGGGATATTGCCGTAGTCGATTTTCTCAACGTGCATTCCTTTGATTTTTTCTACACAAGTGATTCCTTCAGCAGAAGCAACGTGTGCCAAAGCCTGAGTAGGAATGATATCACCGATTGCATAGTAACCTGGAACTGAAGTTTCATACCATTCGTTGACCAAAACTCTTCCTTTATCTGTCTGGATTCCCACTTCTTCCAATCCGATATTTTCGATATTGGCAGCGATCCCTACTGCAGAAAGTAGAATATCAGCTTCAAGGGTAATGGTTCCGTTGGCAGTTTTTACAGTAGCTTTTACGCCTTCACCGCTGGTATCAACGCTTTCTACGGATGCATTGGTCATGATCTCGATTCCTGTCTTCTTAAGAGATTTTTCCAAGTGCTTAGAAATTTCTTCATCTTCTACAGGAACGATGTTTGGCATAAATTCTACAACGGTTACTTTAGTTCCCATTGTATTATAGAAATCAGCAAATTCTACCCCGATAGCTCCGGAACCTACCACAATCATAGATTTCGGCTGCTCAGGAAGAGATAATGCCTGTCTGTATCCGATTACTTTTTTACCATCCTGAGGAAGGTTTGGAAGTTCTCTTGAACGTGCACCTGTTGCGATAATGATATGTTCTCCTGCATATTCAGTTACTTTACCGTCTTTATCTGTAACAGACACTTTTTTACCTTTCTGAACTGTAGCTGTCCCAAGAATCACATCGATCTTGTTCTTCTTCATCAGGAATTCAATTCCTTTGCTCATTTTGCTGGCTACCCCACGGCTTCTCTGGATCACGTTTGGAAATTCAAAACTAGCTTCCACTTTATTCAGACCATAGTCTTCAGCGTGGTTGATATAATGAAAAACCTGCGCAGACTTCAATAAAGCTTTCGTAGGAATACATCCCCAGTTCAGGCAGATACCTCCTAAGTTTTCTTTCTCGATAATGGCAGTTTTGAAACCCAATTGTGCTGCTCTGATGGCTGTAACATAACCGCCAGGACCGCTTCCGATGACAATGATATCGTAGTTCATTATTTTAAAAATTTTTATGCGAATTTAAGGAAAAATATTGGATGTTTTATGTTCTGCCATTTCATATTTCACTGAACACTAACTTGATTTCACCGGCTGCCAGGGAACCCATTCTCCATAAACGTATTTTTTTAATCAAATATTAAATACTATTCTAAAATTTAAATTCTCACAAAAACATCACGTTACAGTGATGTACTATGAAAACAAGTAAAATAATCATTTGTAAATGAATACAGTATAATATTTTTCTTTATTTTTGCTAAAAATCCAAACAAATGAAAACAAAGAATTTAATTTTCGCTTTTCTTTTATGCAGTTTATTCTTCAATGCACAAGTTGGCATTAGAACAACAACTCCGAACAGTACGTTAGCGGTTGCCGGATCTCTGGGAGCCGACTACAAGCAAATCACTGCTACTTCGTACAATATTACGGCTACAGACCACTACATCACGTATGACGGCGCGGCCAATGCTACATTTACCCTTCCTGTCATCGGAACCGGAACGAGCAGCTATACGGGAAGAATTTATAAAATAAAGAATATCTCTGCGTCCGGCATTACGCTCCAGGCATCCAGTGGGAATACCCTGAGAATCGATAACACGCCGGTTACCTCTTTTGTAATTCCTACAGGAGCTTATGCTGAAGTGGTGAATAACAGCAATACAACGGGAGGAACCTGGGATCTTTCTTTTACCGTGCTTCCGAAACCCAGCAATGTAGACATTTACGGGGTACAGCTTTCTATTCCTCCTCACGGAAATGGCAGTCCGGGAGTCAGTGACTGGACTAACCATACGGTAACGTCTTATGATACAGGAACCGGAACAGATTCGTGGTGGGTGATCAGCAAAGCTTCCACAACCTATGGTCACACAGCCTCCTTTTCCAATACCAGCCGAATGACCATCGTGTATGAATACCAGGGCCCGGCTTTCAATGTCACCAATATGTATCCGATTTTAACCGCGGGAAACAACTCCAGTTTTCCTGATGTTTTTACCGCTTCGTTTGTCAGTCTTGCCAATGTATCAGGAAAAACAAGACTTACGGTATCTGTTGCCCGTATCGACTTTATAGGTCTTAACGGAGGTAATAACAGTAACTGGACGGGGACTTTCCTACTGAATTTGCTGCTGGCAAGGAAATTATATTAAAGTTGAGGGTAAGACTAAAGCTAAGATTGCCTTCATATCATATAAAAGCCGTTTCATTTTGTGTGAAACGGCTTTTTATATTTTGTTTGCTTTCCGTTTTTAAACGGATTAGGAGTCATTTTTTTTAGGTTGAAATATTACATTTTTCTGAGTAATTTTTTCTGGCTCTGGTATTTTTCATTCAAAGCTTTTAGCTGATCCCGTTTCATTTTTTTAGTGGCAAGCGGGTGATTTAAAATCAGTTTTTTCTCTGTATTGTATCTTTTGTCCAGCTCTCGTGATTTGATATTAATCAATTCACTTTTAGTTGGTGGAGCCGGAGGACTTTTTTGGGCATTAACATTCATTGATAAGCCTAATAACACGACTGTTGATATCAAAAACTTTCTCATGAGATTTATTTTTTTTGAATGGTTTAAATAATCAATTTTTATCATTTAAATTCATTCAGGTTTCAATAAATATTACATATATCATACCATAACAATCAATTCAATTAAAATCGTGTACAGTCTTTTAACAAAAAGGAGAAATTATTCCACTTCAATATTCCTTTTCAAAGGCAGGTTTTTAGAAGAATTTCCAACCATAATCCTGTAGGTTCCTTTTTCTACCATCCATTTCATATTTCCATCTAAAAACTTAAGGTCTTTTACAGGAACTTCAATTATCACCTGTTTAGATTCACCCGGATTCAGATGAACCTTTTTTAATCCTTTTAATTCAATAATTGGTCTGGATACTGATGCCAGCAGGTCTTTCACATACAGCTGAATCACTTCGCTTCCGGCTTTTGATCCCGTATTTTTAACCCAAACTTTTGCCGTGATGGTTTCATGGTCTGAATATTTTGTCTTGTCTAACTGCAAGTCAGACATTTCAAAAGTGGTATAGCTCAATCCAAAACCGAAAGGGTACAAAGGCTCTCCACTCAAATCGTAATAGTCATTTCCTCTTCCTGTTGGATGATGATTGTACGTCAACGGCAATTGTCCCTCTTCCACCGGAAATGTGATGGGAAGTTTTCCGGATGGATTTTCTGCCCCGAAGAGCACTTTTGCCACCGCATTTCCTCCTTCTTCCCCAGGATACCAAACATCCAGAATAGCTCCAACTTTATCCTTCCAGGCCGTTGTTTTTATAGCAGAACCGCCTACCAAAACTACAGTGACAGGTTTGTTTAATTTTGACACTTCACGAATCATTTTTTCCTGATTTCCCGGAAGGCTCAGTGAAGAACGGTCTTGAAATTCGCCTTCATGAATGCCTGCCGTGATGATGATATAATCTGCATTCTTTGCTATGTTTAAAGCCTCATCAAAGTCTCTCTGATACTTGTCAATGCCATAATTCCAGATCAGTTCAATATTCGCTTCGCCCCTGTTTTCATGGAACTCGATGACGACATCATACTGTTGATCCTTTACAAAATCCATAGCTGCTGTTTTGGTAGAATACCCTAGTTTTTCCCATTGCTCAATCACCGGTTTTCCGTTTAAATACAATCTGAAACCATCATTTCCACGCAGTCCCAATTGATATTTTCCACTTTCCGGAGCTTTCAGTTTTCCCGTCCATCGAATGCTGTAATTGTCTGTCTGCAGTTTTTCAGGATCCGGAGAATACAGTGTCCATTTAAAGTTGATCTGTTCATCCTGTCTTTCAAAAGCCGGTGTATCTTTTAAAACGCTGTTGGAAAAATAACTTCCGTGTAATCCTTTTTTATTTCCGAAAGATAAAAGGTCAGCAGGAACCGTTTTAAAATCCTTTATATCCCAGGTAATCCCTTTTGCATACAGGATTTCTATATTTTTATCTTTGGTGACATTTTTAATGCCCTGCAGAATACTCACTTTATTATTTCCCGGTCCGGAATATCCGCCCAACCTCGCATCAGTGGCATCTGTTCCGATAACTGCAATCCTTTTTACCGCTTCTGAAACGGGAAGTGTTCCATTATTGTTTTGAAGCAAAACAAAAGACTCAACCGCAGCCTTTTCAGCCAAGGGTTTATGGTTGATCTTTTTTAATTCCTGCATATCTTTCACCGAAACATAAGGATTTTCAAAAAGTCCCAGTTCAAATTTTGCCTTCAACACTCTTGCTACAGCATCATCTATTCTGTTTTGTGAAATTCTTCCGTCTAAAAATGGTGGAATAAAAAGTTTGTAATGCTGATAGTCTGTCTGAAATATCACATCCAGTCCCGCATTGATGGCCTGTGCCGAAGCATCACCATAATCCTTCGCCGTAAAATGAAGTACATTCGCTCCTCCTACCGCACTGGCATCGCTGATCACAAAGCCTTTGAAATTCCATTCTTTCTTTAATTTCTCTGTGAGCAACCAGTGATTGGCCGTAGAAGGTCTTCCGTCCAAAAGGTTATATGAAGTCATGACCGATCTGCTTTTTCCTGTTGTAAATGCTTTATCAAAAGGAACGAGGTGAGTTTCTTCAATATACCGCTTACTCCAGTGAATCGGATAAGAATCTCTTCCACCCTCGCCCACATTGGCTAAAAAGTGTTTTGGAGTGGTAATAATTCCCTGATCTTCAAAAGAACTTACAAAACTAACGCCCATCAATGAAGTTAAAAAAGGATCTTCACCGTAGGTTTCCTCTGTACGTCCCCATCTGACATCGCTGGCAAGATTCACTACAGGCGTCAGAATCTGGCGGATTCCTCTGAGTTTTGATTCTTTTGCTATGGCTGAGGATACTTCCTTCATCAGATCCGGATTGAAAGAAGCTGCTAAACCAATGGCCTGCGGAAAAGCAGTGGCCCCTTCCCGAACCAGTCCGTGCAGGGCTTCATCAAAAGGAATGATCGGAATGCCGAGTCTGGATTCTTCAACGAAATACTTTTGGATGGCATTGATTTTTTTTGCCAGTTTTTCAGCATCTTCGTTAGCATTGTATGTGAGCATTTGTCCGGCAGCACCTCCGCCCTGATTTCCTGCACTCACCTGCAATCCGAAGATTCCGTGTCTGTACCGTTCTTTTGGAACGTTATCCAGATCTCCCGGAATCATAAAACACTGCCAGAATTTTTCTTCCGGTGTCATTCTTTTCAACAGGTCCTGAACTCTGATTTCAATGGACTGTTTTGAATCTTTGTATAATGGTTTTTCTTTTTGAGCATGCAAGTAAACAGAACTGAAAGACAATACAATAACCGTAATTTTAATCAACTTCATTATTTCGTCATTTGAATTACAGTAGCCAACTTGAGTTTTGTCCTTTCTTCAGGAAGTTTTATTTCAATCCTGTTTCCGGTTTGTTTCCATTGAATTTTTGAACCCATACCAAGAATTTTCAATGATTTTGGCTTAAACTTTTCCGGAAGTGTAACATTGAGTACCGATGGCGTTTTATACTCTGTAGTATCATCGATATGGAAAACATTCAATGTTTTAGTGTCTTTTGATTGGGTGTAATAAAAATTTCCATCGTGATAAGGCTCTGCACTTCTGGTTGCAAAAACCGCTGACTGATTTTTATCCATCCAATTGGAAATTTCTTTTAATCTTTCATACACAATCGGATCATAGTCTCCATTGGGACCGGGAGCGATATTCATCAGGTAGTTTCCACCTCTTGAGATAATTTTTATAAGCGTTTCTATGATTTTCTGGGAAGATTTATATTGATCATTGGGAACATAGGAAAAAGAATCTCCCATTGTGATACAGCTTTCCCAGGGAATAGAAAGGGCATGTTCCGGAACCGCCTGTTCAGGAGTAACATAGTTCTCCCATTTTCCGGGCACAGTCCGATCTACCACAATGATTCCCGGTTGGTTCTTTCTGGCCATGGTCCCGATTTTGTCCATATCAATATCCTGCTCCACTTTGATGGTTCTCTGCCATTCCACAGAAGGATCGATGGTTTTAAAAGGGCGAACCCAACCTCCATCCAGCCAAAGAATATCAATTTTTCCATAGTTGGACGTGATCTCGTTCAGCTGATTAAAAGTGAATTTTTTAAAGCTATCCCATCTTTCAGGGTATTTCTTCGGGTCATAGTTGACATTTCTGTCTTTTGGCGGAAAGTACGGCCACCAGTAGTTTTCGGAATGCCAGTCAGGTTTTGAAAAATAAGCTCCGATTTTAAACCCGTCTTTCCGGAAGGTATTAAAGATTTCTTTGGTAACATCCGCTTTTGGATTTTTTGAGAAAGGAGTTTTGGGAGACGTAATTTTATAATCAGATTCTTTGGTATCGAACATCGTGAAACCGTCATGATGCTTTGTCGTGAAAACCACGTACTTCATTCCGGCTTTTTTTGCAGCATCAGCCCATTTCTGAGGATTAAATTCTACCGGATTGAAAGTTGTTTGCAAATTTTCATAATTCTTTACATACTCATTGTAAGATTTTCCATGTTCCGGTTTTCTCTGCGTCCAGGATTCATCTTCCGGACAAAGGCTCCAGCTTTCGACAATTCCCCACTGGCTGTAGGTTCCCCAATGCATAAACAGTCCGAATTTAAGGTCCTGCCACTCTTCCAGATTCTGAACGACGAGCGGATCGTCCGGCTTTAGATAGCCTGCAGAAACATTATGGGCCTGCGAAAAACAGGCTGAGGATATAAAAAAAGTGGACAGGAAAAGGCTTTTCGTTTTCTGTTTAATGAGCATACAAGGTTCGTTTTTGCTAATTTAAACATCCTTTCTTTAATCGGCAAACCTTAATTTTGATCTGATAGGATTGCATCCTATCCTGGGCTAAATCGTCACGTTGTGACTGGGTTATCTCGTGCAGATTTTTATGATATACTTCTGATAGGACTGCGTCCTATCCTTGGTTAAATCGCCGCGTTGTGGCTGGGTTGTCCCGTGCCAAATTTATTTATGATTTCTTCAACTTATATGAACTTTAATGGATTGGGGGTTTAGCTTTAATTAAAACGTATTTAAAAACTTTTGTTCTTTTTGTGATGAAAAGATTAGATGATGTACTTCTTTGTTTTCACTTCAATTTCAGATCCTTCTGCCAGCATGACAGAGATGGGTTTTTGGTCATTAAGGAACTGAAAGTCTTTTCCGTACAGCGTATTAAATTCAATATCCAACTTATAATCTTTAATAGGATAATGTTTCCATTTCGGATGGCAGACTTCATATTCGGAGGTTTTATATTCCCTTTTGGTGAATCCGTAGTAATGTTCGGTAATGAATTCAAATTCTGAATCATTTTCCATAGGCAAAGCTATACGATCAGCTGTGATTTGGATGGAATGCCAGCTTTTGTCTTTCCATGCATATTTTACAGTCAGTTCATCAGCGTTCACCCTGATGTCATTATTCATCGGCATTGTTTTATAATTTTCTTTGTAAAATGAATTCGCCACAAAGCTGAGCGCATATTTTGGAACGATCTCTTTAATGAAAACAACGCCTCTCTTCCAGGTATTTTTTTCTCTTTTTTTAACGTAAAATCTTAGATTGACTTCTTCAAAATTCCGGTAGAAAGGAATGGAAAGACCTAGTAATTTCGTGTTTAAAAACATAAATCCAACCACGCTTACATAACATTTTCCGTGGTAAAAATCCAGCTCAGTTCCTTCAGGAAGATACTTGATTAAAACCTCAGGGTCTATGTCGTAATTGATGATGGCTAGTTTTCGCCATTCGGCTTGCAGAAAGTTCATTTTGTTGTTTTTTGGGTTAGGGATACGGGTTTGAGAGTCGGAGGGTTTTAGTGTTTCGGGCTTTAGGGTGAGCTTTAGTTGTCTGAAATCTGATATTTTGCATCTTGATTCTGAGCTCAGGTCCTTGACCCTCACAATTCACCATTCACTTGCGAAGCACAGTTCACCATTGACATTCATCATCCCACTTGAAAGTCTAAGCCTCAATCTCATGTCTCATGTCTTCTATTTTTTAAAAAGTCTGCTTCTTGTTCAGGTCCGGGAGTGCTTTATCTATTCTTTCGGCCAGTTCGGGTAGCTGATGGTGGGAACGGCAGGGAAAAGATGGTGCTCCATATGGTAAAACATACTGAAGGTAAGCTTATTTTTCCAGGATCCGCGTTGTGTTCTTGCGATATTGGGCTCATCATCGGTATCATGATGAACGGTCCATACTGCAAAGAATGCCATTAGAAATTCTCCGAAAATCATGACTAACACGTGATACATCAGGAAATGAATCTGAAAAAAGAACACCAAGAAAGTAAAACCCGCAATAGAAACGAGTTCTATTAACATATTCCGTTTATAGTTTTTATTGGCCTTTTTAAAGGTTATCCAGTGAATCAGGAACATATGTCTTGGGCCATACAAAATAGCTTCATACCATTTCATAGACGCTGATTTCCCTTCATAATCCTCTTCTGAAAGACAGAATTTATGATGCCTGATATGATTAAATTTTACCGCATGAATGGAAGCCATCATTAAAATACTGTTGAGATACAGAGACAGCCATGTAAGAACTTTTCCCGTTCCCAATGCTTTATGAAAACCATTATGCACCTGTCTGAGCGCTGTCAGAAAATAGAATCCTGAGAAAGGAAGCGCCAACCAGTAATATTCATGATAAGCCAGCAGGACCGAAATGAAAAACCATGGTAGACTGATATTGTTTTCGATCAGCATTTCTTTGATAGAAAGGGTTTTAAGATCTTTCCATTCTACTTTTTTGATGAGTTCGAGATGGTTCATGTTTTTGTTTTAGAGGTTTGGGATATGTGCGAGTTTATGGATAAGATTCATAGACTCTGTAATAATCATAAATGTAAATCACGGCCATCACAGGGCTGTAAAATAAAGAGGCAAATAAAACGGACATTAAAATTTGAGAAATATCGTAATTTGCAACAGATGCATATTTCAAAAGTATAGATACCCAAACAGGTATAATCAATATTCCGTAGATGATATAAAAAACTGATTTCTTTATGGGCAGAAACAGTCTGATCAGAAAACTTATCAACTGGGCGCTACCCGTCACATAGTAGAACAAGAGGAAATTATAGCCGCCAAAACTTGCCAGGATCATTCCAGTCATCAGCATGATCAGCTGAATATAAAAGTCGATTATTACAAATGTTCTCATGATCATTTCTTTTAAAAGGTTAAGAAATCGCCTCTTGTTCTTTTATGGTTGGATCTGAAGGTGATGTACATCCAGATTTTAAAGATGAGTGTTTTCATTTTCGATGAGTTTTTCTTTGTTCATAGCATGTTTACGGCCTTTCAGAAACAGAAGAAGGTTAAGAAGCATCATCAGGCCGAGATAGATGGAAAAGCCTCCGATCTTTTTACTTAAAGCGACAACCAGTCTTTCTATGGTTTCAATCTGAAAAAATTCAATGATGCATAAAGCAAATCCGATATTCAGGAGATAAAAACCAATCTTAAAGAGGGAATTCGTTGCCATCGCGATGTCTTTTTTCTGGTGAAAAATATCAATCATGAATGTTTTTGAGTTTTTGAACAGAAACTGTGATACCAATACGGTAAGAGCGATTACAATAGGAAGATAAATCATGTACGCTGAAAAATTGTACGTCGTGGTTAAAACTGTTGTGGTCATAGCTGTATTATTTTAATGTTAATTTGTTTCTTAAAAAGTAAAGCGTAAAAATGTTCATAAAATGCAGTACACATAGGATCAAAGCAATATACCCGATACGGATAGCAGTCACTGCGATGACTTCTTCCAAAGAACTCACCCGGTCCCAGAATGCCAGATTGACAGCAATATATCCCAGACTCAGCAGATAGTAGCACCCAAGAAGAATCCTGTTGATGGTAAGGCACATATCACTATCATGAATCAGGTATTCCAGATAAACCTTTCCGGCCTGAAAACATCGCCTTCCGACATCTATGGTGATGTAAGAACTCACCATAAGAAAAATGACATATGAGACTATATTAAACATCTTATAAATATTATATTTTCAGTAATTTTTGAAAATTAAATTCAAATAAAAAAGGATGATCTCCTCTTCTATTTTAGCAGGTTGGTAATTTTTCCTACCAGCCAGTGATCATCGCTTTTGATTGCCAGATCCATGATATTATTAATCTTTCCGGTCACAGAGCTGAAATCATCCATCAGCTTTACAAATTCTTTCGCTTCATCGGAATCTTTGTCTTCTATATTCTTCAATTCTTCCAGAAAAGAAATGACAGGTTCTATTTCCCTTTTTCGTCTTTCCTTCGTGATTTGCTTAAACAGATACCAGACATCTTTTTCTGCTACGAAATACTCTTTCCGGTCTCCTTTTACAAATTCTTTTTTTACAATTCCCCAGTCTATCAATGCACGGAGGTTCATATTGGCGTTTCCCCTTGAAATCTCCAGCTGCTCCATCACATCATCGGTAGAAAGAGGCTTTCCAGTGGCCAGAAGCAATGCATGAACCTGTGCCATCGTACGGTTGATTCCCCAGTTGGTGGCGAAGGTTCCCCATGTTTGAATGTACTTTTCTTTTGCTTCTGATAGTTTCATTTTTTCTCTGTCTTTAATTTCTATAACAAATATAATTATATTTTTTGAATTTTCAATAATATTTGAAAATTAATTTTTATCCATTTGACAGGACGGTGTCCTATCCTGGGTGAAATCGTCACTTCGTAACTGGCTGTTTGTTTAGTGGTTTATTATTTTTGGAAGCTTTTGTTCTACCAGTTTGGTAAGCTTTTCTGCCCCGATATTGTTCAGGTGATCTCCGTCATAGAAGTCAGTGATGTTAAAATAAGAACTTTGCATAAAATCAATATGAGAGCATGTTTCCGGGTATTTCTTTAATAAATCATCATATACCTTCATGGTACGGGCAAGCTGGGTTCGGTTGCAATTCTGATAATATTTAAGAGTAACGGGACTTGAAAGAAAAATAACCCTGATCTTTTTTTCTTCAGCAATTCTGACTATCCTGTTTAATGCTTCCTTATTTATTTCAAAATTGTTTTGGTATTCTTCTGACTGTATATCAAAAGTATGTCTTCCGGCTGCTACTTTTGCCGTCTTATTGATATCAAACGGAGAAGGTGATTGGTATGAAGTTCCAAATCCCAGTTCAGTACTTAGTCTGCTGTATTTATCGTGAACATAATAATTTTCAATCTTTTTGATCTGATCCTGAATCTTTCCGTTAAAAATTTCTGCATAATTGGCCAGGTCATGCCCTATCCAGAAGTGATAATATATATTGTAATTTTTAACTCTCCACTTTTCATTAGCCGTTTCAAGAGTATAATACATGGAAACGTAATCTGCAGGAATCACAATATATTTCAGATTTTTCCAATGGTATTTATCCAGAATCATCTGATCCAGATCAAGTGACTGCGATATATAAGATGCATTATAAGATTGATGTAATGCATAGTCCGGATTAATCCCAAAATATACATGTGAGTTTCCCAGATATAGGACTTCTACTTTGCCGGAGTTTTTCTTTAAATAATCATTTTTGACACTGTACTCATTAGGTATTTTTTCAGCCATATACTCTATTGTAACCAAAACAGCGACAACCGGAATCATGAAGTAAACGAGATTTTTTAACAGCTTTTTCATTAAAATTGGAAATAAATAAAAATTTGTTCTTCACCCGAGAAATAAATAATACCCCCGATAAGGATGTAATAAAAACCCCATCTCACCCACCGGTTATGATCCAAATGGATCTTTTCAATGGCAAAATTTTCTTTCCTTCCAAACCACTCTACTGCCATAAAAAACAAGATGATCGCCACCAGCCACTTTACTTCTTTTTGCGGGTATTTTAAAAGTGAATAACTACAGACTCTCCGGATGTATTTTAATGCATCCATCACACTGTCAGCCCTGAAGAATATCCATGCAACCACGGTAAGGCCAAACGTGAAACCCATCATCAGGATTTCTTTTATAGTAGGAAATAAAGAGTTTTCAGCAACGACATCTAAATTATTTCTGTTGGTTTTAAAGATGATTGAAGGCATGATAAATAAGGCATTTAAAAATCCCCAAACAATGAAGGTCCAATTGGCTCCATGCCAGAAACCGGAAACAAGGAAAATAATGAAGGTATTTCTGATCCTCATCCAATTGCCCCCATTACTTCCCCCTAAAGGAATATAGAGATAATCCCGGAACCATGATGAAAGCGAAATATGCCAACGCCTCCAAAATTCCGCGATATCACGCGAAAAATAAGGATAATTGAAGTTCTTTAATAAATCAAACCCAAGAAGTCTCGCCGTCCCCAATGCAATATCTGAATACCCCGAAAAGTCCCCATAGATCTGAAATGCAAAGAGAATAGCACCAATAGCCAACGTACTGCCATACAATCCCTGATGATGAGCAAAGATCTCATTCACATAAATGGCGCATTGATCCGCAATTACAATTTTTTTAAACAGCCCCCAAAGGATTTGCCGCAATCCGCTGACTGCATTTTCATAACTAAACGTTCTCTGAACTTTGATCTGAGGCAATAAGTGGGTCGCTCTTTCAATAGGACCAGCTACCAATAAAGGGAAAAAGCTTACAAATAAGCTATAGTCTACAAAATTACGCTCAGCCTTTATCCTTTTCTTATAAATATCAATAACATATGAAAGACCATGAAATGTATAAAATGAAATCCCCACGGGAAGTATGATGTTAAGAAGCCAGATATTGACTTTGAATCCGAAGTTTGACAAAAACTCTGCAAAGCTTTCGATAAAGAAATTGTAATATTTAAAAAAGCCTAGAAATCCCAAGTTAATGACAATACTTAAAGTCAGCCAGAACTTGGCTTCCCTGCTATTCTTGCTATTTTCAATCTTAATGCCTGAGAAATAATCCAATCCAATAGAAAACATCAAAAGAAACAGAAACCGCCAGTCCCAACATGAATAAAAATAAAAGCTTGCGACAAGAAGTAAGATATTCTGCCATTTCAAACTTTTTCTTGCTATCCACCAATAAAGGCCAAATATCACCGGAAAAAATAAGGCAAATGAGAGGGAATTAAATAACATTTACATTTTTAATTTGTTTCGCAAATATAAAAAAGAAACAATACATATTTATCAACATAAATATTAATTTATTTAATTAAATATTAAATAAAAACATTATATATTAAAATAAATAAATATCACACTAAACAGTGTACCGAGGAATTTATTTAATCATAGAGAAACCCTTTCTTCCATTGTCTATTTGTGATTGGTAATTATACTATCTTTTGCTAAACCGTCACTTTATGACTGACTGGATATAGCTTATACAACAAAAAGAGATACTGCTTAAAAACAATACCTCTATCTTGTATTTTGATTTAAATCATTTTCCTTAAAACATTCCCAGCATTACTCATTACTCATTACTCATTACTCATTACTCATTACTCCTCATTACTCATTACTCATAATTCTGGCTTTGATCCCCTCATTCCAGTATTTCGCTTCCGGCATATAGTAGAGATATACATTGCTGGCTTTTCCGGTATATTCTCCGGCAAATTCAACTTTCAGATCAAGGTTAATCACTTTTGTTTCTTCAGCATCAAAATGTTCCCAGTACAACACCAGATAATTGTCGAAAATTTCATAATAAGCGACCTGTTTTTTATCAATAAGATCTTTCAGCAGGGCATTCTGGAGGGTCAGCCCGGCTGGAATTCCGATTTTAGTAGTGACCATCGGTAAAGGTCCGTTGATTTTATTTTTGACTGTAACCGTCATTCTGTTGGTCTCCCCTACTTTCGCTGTCGCAGATTTCAGTTTGGTTTCCAGCGTCACAGGAATATCCTTACTTTCCGGAGCCTGCAAGGTGTGGTACTGATAATCCAGTTTATAAGGCAGTCCTTTTTGGATATCTCCGGCATACTCAACGTCTATTTCGTTCTGTCCGCTTCTGTATGCTGAACTCAGGCTTACATCCGGGGCAACTTCTACCTTGTTTATTTTAATTTTTGGTTTTTCCGTACCGTACAGCTTTTCATTTTTAGCAAAGAAATCAGACAATGCTTCCAAAGCCAATGTAGTAGCCTGTGTGGAACCAAAACCGTAATGCCCGTTAAAATTGATCAGTTTATCCGCTGCTTCTGCAATTTTCAGCTGATTCAGTTTTTCATCTTTCTGAAGTGCCATGATGTACAGTGAGAGCGTTTCTGCATTCGCTGAGATGCCTCCTGATCCCGTAAAAGTGACCGCTGTTTTTTCAGTTTTACTTTCATACTGCTGATTCAGTATGGTCATCAGCTGCTGATACTCCATAGTTTTTCCAAGATACGCAGATGCATTGGCCATCAGGGTGAGCTGGTAAGAATCTTTTGTAGCTAATACTTTATTCAATGCATTTTTATAAGGTTCTTCCAATTCATTTTTTAAACCGACTTTTGACAGAACATAGATCACATACATATTTCTCGACCAGGCATAATCGGAGAAAGGACTCTTCATTTCAAAACTTTTCCTCACTTCAAAAGTTCCGTTCTGATTTTTCCTGGATAAAATGAAAGAGGTCAGATTCTGGATCAGCTTAGGATCAATATCCACATATTTCTTAAGATCCCTGAATTCCAGCAAGGCAAAAGCTGAAACCGAAGCATCAGATTCCGAAGCATTGAAATATCCGAAACCTCCATCCTTGTTTTTATAGCTCAGCATTTTCTGGTAGCCTTTTCTCATATTTCTTATCACAAAACTTTCCGTTTCAGGCGTAATCTTTTTAATTGATTTTAAATAATTCAGAATAAAAATATTTGGATACACCGTAGATGAGAGCTGTTCGAAACATCCGTGAGGCTCGCGTTTCAATCTTTCCATATCATCAAACAACTGAAGGGCCGTATTTTGATAGATATAATACGAAGATGAGAAACTACCGTTGATGTATTCCGGAATAGTGAGCTTTATGTTTTCAGAGGTATTGCTGATGACAGAATAATGGTGCGGAAATCCTTTTTCTTCAACATTAAACGGAAAAATAGCCGCTTCCCTGAAATCTCCCGACTGTATTGAAAACTGAATATTCGAACTTACCACATCATCGGTCTGCATAGTTACAAACAGCCTTCCCGATTCCAATGGTTTCAGGGTAATGATACTATCAAATTTTATTAATTTAACGCTATTCGGAACAATGACATCCATGACCATTTTCCGGGTTTCTGCAGAGTTGTTTTTAATAACTACCGGAATCGTCATCTGATCCGCCCTTGTCAGGTACTGCGGAATTTTAGCATCAATGGAGATGAGGCTTTGAGCCGCGTATACCGTTTCATCTCTTCCTATCTGCCCTTTTCCCGAAATGCCTTCGGTGATGATTCTGAAAGCAGTATTGGCATCGGAATTATAAAATTCGACCTGTGCTTTTCCTTTTTTATCGGTTTCTAATACAGGATTCCAGTAGATGGTTTCCCTGTAGTCAAAACGGTATGAAGTATTGGTACTCTGATAGACAGGATACTGAAAATTTCTGCTGTAAGAATAGGTAACCAGGCTGTCATTCGGAACTGCCATCACTGCATAATATGATTTTGGAGTAACATCAATTCTCAGCTGTGAACGTGAGTTTTTGGCAGAATTAATAAGGATAACCCCATTCACTCCCAAACTCCCGTAAACAGATGTGGCGGCAGCATCTTTCAAAACCGTTATACTGTTGATATCACTGGGATTGATGGCTGTTTTAAAATTTTCTACCGGTACACCATCAACCACATACAATGGAGTTTTGTTTGACACGGAGGCCATTCCTCTTATCAGAACATTGCTTCCGGGCTGTCCACTGGCTCTGTTGACCATAACTCCGGAGACTTTTCCTGTTAATAAAGAAGCAACATCCGGATTCTGCAATCCTTCTTCCTTTGAAATAATTGTTCCAGATGTTAACCCATTTTTTTTGATGCTATAAGCCATTACTACGACCTCTTCAATTCTATCGGACTTTATAGTGTCACTCTTCATATTGCCCTTGCTTCCGGATGATCTTTTTGTACGACTTTCCGGAACATATTTTGTCTTTTCCTGCTCCACAACCTTTTTTTCAGGATCTTGCCGGAGTTCTATCTTTCCTGTTTCTTTTACAGCTTCTTTAACGATTTCCTGTACATTGACGTTATTCAGTGACTTTTTTGCCAGAGGATTTACCGGAAGCCTGTAGGATAAAATCCTGATCTTCACTTCCTGTTTAGGCTGAAAAGATTTAGCAACAAGTTTGTAGGAATTATCTTTTTTAAGATCCGAGAAATAGAATGTTCCTTCTTCGGAAGTCGTCTGTTTAAGAGTTTTGTATCCTTCTATGAGGTAAACGTCGGCTTTGACAGGTTTCCCATTCTCATCTTCCACAATCCCATAAATAGGGTTCTTTTTTTCAGGAAGGTATTTATATTTTTGATTTGTAATGACTTCAGGAACCATCTCAAAATACCGGTAGCCGTTGGTAAGCATGAGAAGATCAAGACTTTTGGCTGCCTTTTCTTCTTTTTTATCAAAATAAAATTGTGGCCTTTCCACTTTTCCTTTCAATTCAGAATCCATCAGAAGCCAGGAAAGGATATTATTCTGTTTATCATCCGCATATGTCCAGAGTTTATCATCTACAACGCTCATAGCCAGATTGGCAGGAACAGGAATTCCGTTTTCATCCGTGGTTTCAATGTCCAGTACTACCTTTTCCCTTGGAAGATATTGTTGTTTTACAGGCTTGATTTTCACATTCATCTGTCTGTTTTCATTGGCAAAAACAATACGTTCTGCAAGGGGGATTTCTCCCTCAAAAACAGTAAATCGACAAATACCTGCCGGAAGTTCTTTTTCAGAAATTTCAAACTGATTGAAACCTTTCTGTAATGAAAATGTCTGATTATACATCTCTTTTTCGCGGAAGCTTCCTTTTAAAACAATTGTTCTTGCCCCTGTAGATATGATCTTTGCGTAGATCTTCCGGTTTTCTTTACGCACATTAAAAACCACACCTTCATCTTTAGCCTCAGGAAGCGGATATGTCTGGGAAATATTTTCAGGTTTCAGGACTTTTGCGTAATACGTTTCTCCTTTTTTAGGAGTAAAGAGAAAGCTTTCCATTCCAAAATTATAGGCTGAATTTTCTGCTACTTTTTGGTTGTTCTGATTAAAAATTTCCAAAACGGCATCGACAGGTTTTTCATATTCATCTACAATTTTAAATGCTACATTCTGCTGAATTCCATTGATAAAAGAACCTCCTTCCGGCATGAATTTCACATCAAGATGATTCAGAACAATTGGAATATTTCTGGAAACAGATTCTGTAAAACCATCAAAATTCACTTTAATATTCAGTAAAGCATCGGAAGATTTCAAAACCTTCGGAAGATTGAATTTAAGCTGTTTTTTACCTTCTTTATCGGTAAGCAGTTTTCCTTCAGAAATGATTTCCCCATTGTGCATCACCGTATAATCTGCTTCATAGAAAGGAATCACCTGATTGCTCAGACTTCGCATTGAAAAATCTGCCAAAACCTCATCACCCGGGCCATATCCTTTTTTAGGAAACTCAAGCTTCATCAGAATTCTGGGTGAAACCACTTTCTGTAAAGTGATTTCTTTTTCAAAAGCATTTTTCCCTTCCTCATTCTGCATCCAGTTCGTAAAAGCCCTGATTTTGTAAATTCCGCCTTTCATCTCATCACTGAAATAGAAATATCCTTCTGCGTAGCCTTTTTCAATTTCGTATTTGGCTTTTTTAATAACACTTCCGCTTGGGTCAATCAGTTCAAAGTTCACCACTCTGCTCTGATCTGCCGGAAGATTATTTTCAGCTTTCACGATATAAATTTTAAAGTACATTTCCTCACCGGGCTTATAAAAAACATGGCTGGTTTGTATATACGTTTTTTCTTTTTCGAAATCTTTAAACTGATTCTGCGCTTTCAAACCAACATTTGAAAACCCTAAAGCGAACAGTAAAATATATTTTGTTATCCTGAAATCCATACCTTAAAATTGAAATGAAACCATACATCCAAAAGTCTTGTAAGAAGGGAGATTGAAGAAATCAAGCCCTTTCCCGCTGTCCAGATCGTAAAAATTCTGGTTGGGATCTGCTCCCTGATTGGCCTGCCAGAGAAGAATATTATTGACGTAGAACGTAATTCCCAAGCCTCTTTTAAATCGGCCAACATCAAATTTTCCTGTCAGTGAAATAGTGTTGATCCTTACATAATCTGCCTTCTGCACATAATCTTCTGCCACACCAAGATAACCGTACCTTGTCCATCTGTTCTGTGAAACATTCTGTGCCGGATTGTAAAAATCAACGGGAATCTGGTTAGGGCTTCCGTTTGAATCTACTCCCTGAAACACATAGTTTTTGATATTTCTTTCATCTCCTGAATTTTGAGAACGTCCGTAGTAATCCAGTACCGCTTTGGTTCCGTTCCAGATCTGACCGCCTTTTTTCCATTCCCAGTTGATATCCAGAGAGAACATTTTATAGTTGATGGTATGATTGAATTTAACCACAAAATCAGGGGTAGGGTCAGCAATAATTTTCAATCCGTCTGCTTTTTTCGGGTATCCGAATTCATCAATAATCAGCTCTCCGGCAGCATTTCTTTCAAAATAACTTCCCATCACGGCTCCAAAAACCTGCCCTCCGGATAAAGTCTTATACACATCACTGAATCCTGCAACCGAAAGATTGTTATATCCTGCATTTACCCTGTCTACTACGTCTTTGTATTTAAAAAAGGAAACCTTATTGCTCATTTTGAAATCTGTTCCCAAATACATATTGTCATAGATGAAATTCGCTTCATAACCGCTGTAGGTATGGTCTGCCAGATTCTTCAGCTGCAATTGGTTATTGTCAAAAACCGGAAAAATATCATTGATCACTTTTCGATTAAAATATTCGGCTTCCAAACTCATGTTGTAAGTAGCCTTCAATCTAAAGCCTGCTTTTCCTTCCTTGCTGTTGATATTGGAAAGGTTTCGGAATGTCTGAGCTTCTAAAACCGGAAAATACTGGTGTGCATTCTGAGCTTTCAACAAGGTTGTGGCATAAGAAGCATAAGATTTCGTGATCTCCGGCTCTGAGCTCATTTCCGTGTAGGCGCCCAGGATTTTAAAATCTACGCTGTTCCAGTTAAAAATATTCTGAAATGTCAGATAGGCATTCACTTTCGGAAGCCAGTAGGTATTTTCAGCGGATGTGTTTGATATATAGAAAGCATTCCCAGCATTAAATCCTGCGCTGATATCGCTGCGGTAGCTGGAATAATCATATTTATAGTTCAAGATATAATCCTGCGATGTCCTTTGATATACATAATCTGTTTTTGTCAGGCTATTGTAAACTTCAGATTTTCTGTCATTCAGGAGAAAATTCAGGCTCACAACACTTCTCCTGTCGCTTTCACCGAAAGTGTAGGATCCTGAAACATTAGAACTGTAAAGTTTATTCTGCTGGCTGCGTTCACTGTACAAACCGTTTGTAAAGCCGGAAGCAGATGGATATCGATAATCAACATTCATGAAACGGTCGTTTTCGTAAGATTGACTGATCATCAGTTTAAAATCAGAAAAGTTTCTTTCCAGCCCAAAGCTGAACTGTCTCCTGCGATCGCGGTAGTTGTATTTATTTTCCTGCTCCAGTAAAAAGTAAGGATTGTCTGCAGACTGGCCATAGCTTCTCTGTAAGCCATTTGTCAGAAGTGCATTCTGCGCATTTGAAAAAGAAACGGGCGTAAGCAGAGCATTTTGATAGACCCTGTTGAAAAGTCCGGTTCTGTTGGAATTTACCGCTTTATTTTCATCATAATTAAATCCCAGATTGACAGAAAATTTCAGAATTTCAGAACTCAGCTTTGTTTTAAATGTATTGAAAATATTGTACTGATCTACAAAATACATCTGGTCTTTCTGCTGCCCCAAGTCTAAGGAAAGTCTGAGTTGTTCACTGTAATACCCTTTGTTCAGGGAAGTATTCAGCCTCAGCTGATTGTTGTGGCTGAAAACCGTTTTGAAAATATCGTTGTTATAAGCTTTGGCCGGAGAGATTCCGGTGCCAACAGGGATCAGTCTTCCGTTCCAGTCGTATTCATATGGGTGATGATCAAATCCCAATGAAGAAATATCCGGCCCGAAACTGAACATTTCACCTGTTTCAGGTCCCTGCCATTCCAACAGACCGTTTTGGGAACGCCCCTGAACATACCGGTTTTGAGTATGAGGAATAGAATTTCTTGTTTTGACGTCAAAAGAGGTTGTAAAACTTCCGCTAAAATCAATAAATTTATTGGGTTGCTCTCTTAAATAGTAGGTATTATCAGTAACCTTTTTGATCTTTCGCACTGCAGAAAAGTTATACGCTGACTTTCCTATTACATATTCTTTGGAATCTTCAACGCTGAATTCATCTTTGAGTTCTTTTGTTACTAAACTGTCGTAGGCCCTGCTTCTGGTTGTCCAGACACTTGCTTTCTCCGTTCTGCTTTCTAAAATACTCTTAAGCTCACGAAGTCCGCGGGCTACAAGCTTGCTTTTCCCATCATTCCAGATCAGGGTGTCATTTTCTTTGGCGGCAATAATGGCAAAACCCTTTCCATCGGTAAGTTCATATATTCCGTTATTCTTATTATAAACCTTAAGGAAATTCTGAGGTTTATCTTTTTTATTTAAAAATATTCCTGAATAGTACAACTGAGAGTTTTGCGAAAACAGAAAGTTCGCTGCAAAAGGCAACAACACCAAATAAATTTTCTTCATCGTTATTAATATTTCTAAAAATAGAGAAAAAAAAGAAATTCCCGAAGAAATTTCTTTTTTCAATACGTTAATTTTTGATCACCTTAAAGGTTTCCCACCGATCTCCGGATCTTAATCTCAACAGATAAATACTCTGAGGATAGGAAGTAATGTCGATTGTGTTTTTACCTTCTTCAAGTTTCTCTTTTCTCATGATGATCTTTCCTGCCAGATCATAAACGAACAGTTCATCTATGGCATATCTGGATTTTATATTGATGATTCCTTTGGTAGGATTCGGGAAAATCACCGTTTTGGATTCCTGTTGATTATTAACTTCTGTTTCAAGCTTTTTGTTCAGATGATCATTAGAAATTCCGTCGCTGCATTCCGGAAGTGTTGCTCTCTGAAGAATCAGTCTTAATAACAGTGCATTCAGCTTTTCTACTTCATAGGAATCAATGGTAGGTTTTATATGGTCATTACCAATGCCACTATCGTTGGTCAGAAAAGTATAGGTTCCGTTCGTCAGCAGGGCAAATGTTCTCATCAGATATTCCGTCTGTTTGTCCGTATCACTGGCTGCCAAAGGAATTACTGTAATCCCTTTTTTGGAGGCCAGTTTTATTTTCTCATAAAGTTTACTGATATTCTCCTCTGAATGGTGTGGAGGTGCATCAAGAATCAAAAACATGATTTTCGCTGAATTTTCATTGCTCCATTTCAGTTCGTCAATGGAAACCTGCATAGCTTCTACCACGGCTTCAGGCGTATCTCCGCCTCCCCCTGCATTTTGTTTTTTAATGAAACTGACTAGTTCTTCGGCTTTATCAGAAAAATCAAATTTTCTGGTCACATATTCGTCACCATGGTCTCTGTAAAAGACGGATCCGTATCGCACCGTTGTATTTTTAAGATTGCTTTCCACCTTTTTTAAGACATCAAGAAGTTCAGACTGCAGATACGAAATTTCGTCTCCCATAGAGCCTGTAGCATCCACTACGAAGGCGAGATCCAGATTTCGTTTGGTAACACAGGCTCTGTCCATCATCACCAGGTTCTGTCCGTTTTTAAAATCTCTGATATTCGTACTGATGATCTGTCCTGAGCCGTCCGCTAAATAATATTTTCCAAAAACAGGATTACTGCCTTTCATAGGCTCTATCCACAATTCTGCATTTCCTAAATTATTGGAAACCGCTTCCCAGATGACCTCTTTTTTATCGTTCAACAGTTTTACTTTTTCTCCGATTACCGGTTTTCTGTTTTTATTGACTAACTGCACGGAAACCCTTCTGTCAGGAAAGAACTTCCATATGTTTTTATATTCGTCAAGCGTAGGAACTGCAATATCTTTCCAATAATCCCATTTTGAGAAATCATTCACTTCGCCGGCAGTTAGTAGTCCTGCTTTCGGAAGATCCTTATCTTCTTCTTTAATGGCTTCTTCCGCTTTTTTTGAGGCTTCTTCTTTAAGTTTTTCCAGTTCGGATTTCGAGAGGCCACGGGTGGTCACCAAAATGACCCCATTGCGGGCCTTACTGCCATATAAAGCCGTAGCTTCCAATCCTTTTAAGACTTTTATTTCTTTAATATTGCTGGGATCCAATGAATTCAGCACTTCTGATTCTTCCCCAAATACCACTCCATCTACCACAAATAATGCTTTATCAACGCTCAAACTTTTAGCCCCTCTTATCTTTATTTCTGAATCTTTTCCTGATAAAACAGATACCCCTGCTACTTTACCACTTAAAGAAGCCAGTACCGATGGTCTTCCGGCTCCTTTATCTATAGAAGCAACCATCGTGCTTGATGAAGTTACTGAACTCACCTTTTTTTTCAATCCCATAGAACCAGTCATCACGACTTCTTCTATCCTTGTTTCTCTTAAAGTATCTCTTTTTCCTTGTCCGGAATATGTATCTTCCTCTGGCGGTTCAGGGAGTTCGCAAGAAATGGTTCTTGGGTTGTCTAAACCTATGGGCGCTACGGGTTCATAAGCAAGTACGGGTTGCACAGGTTTTAGTTCTAGTTCTTTTTCTATATTGGCTTTTACCGTACTGTCTACTGTCTGGATATTATTCTTTTCAGAACGATTTTCAGTCCTGTTTTCTACGATTACAGGTTTCGGGTTTTCAGTAGTTTTATCTTTACTGATAAAATAAAATGCCCCCAATCCAATGATTAAACTTGCCGCGATTCCATAAGGAAACCATACTGGCAGTATTCTTTTTTTCTCTTCTTTTTTGTCTAATTTTTCTTCAACTTTTGCCCAGACTTTATCAAAACCCGGAAAAACGGTCGGTTCTTCTGAAAGCTTAGAAGCATCATTGAATTTTTTATCTATGTCGTGATTGTTTTCCATTGCCTAAAATTTAAATGTTCTGATTAACCAAAAGTTCCTGTAGTTTTTTCCTTGCAAAATTGAGCTGAGACTTGGAAGTCCCCTCGCTTATAGAAAGCATGGATGCAATTTCCTTATGCGGATATCCTTCAATAGCAAACAGGTTGAATATGGCTCTGCAGCCCTCGGGAAGGAAATTCAGCAGACTCAGGATATCTTTCTCAAACGAAATGCTTTCAGATAAGGTTCCGGAGGTTTCTACAAAACTGTCGTCCATAGAAACGAACTGTGCTTTGGTAGCTCTCAATTTCTGAAGGCATTCATTCACAGCAATTTTTCTGGCCCAACCTTCAAAAGTGTCCACATTCTGGAGTTGGCCGATCTTCGTGAATATTTTGTAGAACGTATCGGCCAATACTTCTTCAATATCTTCATCATTTTTCAGGTAGCGTCTGCAGACTGAGTACAGCTTGCCCGCCATTTTCTCGTAAACCTTCCGCTGTGCGCTGCGGCTGTTACGTTGGCATTCTATTAGTAATTCTCTTTCCATAGTCAGGCTTTATACTGTTATAGATGCATCAACTTTGAGATAGGTTGGAAACATTTTAAATCTTTTTTAGTAAAAAGGCAAAATAGTGAATAAACTGATACACAAACACCTCCGTTTGATTTATATTTTTTCAAGTTTTTTCACTTTCAAATTTAACTTTTCCCCTTGTAACAAATCTTTAATAGGAACGACTATTCATATAAATAATCTTTTTATAGTAATGAAAAATACCAAAATTGCCTCATTACTTTTTGTTTTGTCTGCAGGAAGTATGATGTTTGCCCAAGATGACTTGATCAACAAATTAAAGAACAATCAATCACAAAATGCTAATTTTCAGTTCACCGCGTTAAAAGACGTAGGAGCTACTTCAGTAAAAAACCAGGGATCATCCGGAACCTGCTGGAGCTATTCAGGGAATTCTTTCCTTGAATCTGAAATGCAGAGGATGGGTAAAAAACCTGTAGATCTGGCTGAAATTTTCACGGCAAGAAATTCTTACCACGATAAAGCTAAATTATTTGTCCTTAACGGCGGAGCGATCAGCTGGGGTGACGGAGGCGAACTGCACGATGTTATTAATATGTATAAAAAATACGGTGCGGTACCTCAGGATGTGTATACAGGATTAAAATCCGGACAGAGCCTTAATAACTTTAAGGAAATGCAGGGGAAATTAAAAACAGTTCTGGACAGTCTTGTTCAGGCAAGTTCAAAAGGAAAGCTTTCGGATAACTGGATGGATTCCGTAGATTCAATTCTGGATGAATATCTTGGAAAAGTGCCCGCTAATTTTACCTACGAAGGAAAAAATTATACACCTAAAACATTCGCTAAGGAAGTTGTAGGAATCAATCCTGAAGATTATATCGAAATTTCTTCATACAAAGATTACCCGTACTACCAGAAATTCGTAGTTCCGATTCCTGATAACTGGAGCCATGATTCTGACTGGAATGTTCCGATGAAAGATTTAACAGCAATCATTGACAATGCTGTAAACAAAGGATATTCCGTAGGATGGGCTACAGACGTTTCTGAGCCTTATTTCTCATACAAAAACGGAGTTGCTTATGTTCCTGATGTGGACCTGGATGGGATCACTGCTGAAAACAAGCAAACGCTGTTCACTGAGCCTAAGAAAGATAAAACTATTACCGAAGATATGCGTCAGAAAGCGCTTAACAACCTTTCTACCACAGATGATCACGGTATGCATATCGTAGGATTGGCGAAAGATCAGACCGGAAAAGAATATTATATGGTTAAAAACTCATGGGGTGTAACCAATGATTTCGAGGGTTATCTTTATGTAACCAGACCTTATGTAGAATACAAATCAACTGCGATCCTTATCCACAAGAATGCGGTTCCAAAAAGTATTCTTAAGCAGCTGAAGCCTACTAAAAATATTGGTTTATAATACAAAATCACTGTTACCGCTCACTGCGGTAATTTTAGATATTTAAATCTGTTAAAACCGCGCTCCAAAAATTTTGGAGCGCGGTTATTTTTTTCTACAATCATATTTTTTTATGCAAATATTTCGCTGTGTGGTGAAAATATTTTACTTTTAATATTCAACAAATTATTACATATGAAAAATTTAAAGAAATTAGCCAAATCAGATTTAAAGAAAATTAGTGGTGGAATTGCACCAGACTGTCCGGTAGAAACAACACCATGTTATCATGGTCCTAAAAATGGTATTCCAAGCCATTGGACATGTGAACCGGGGATAGGGTGTCCTAAATAAGATCAATCAGAATGCATCTCCTTTGTGAAATATATTCTTTTATCTTCCACCCCAAATAAAAATAGTATACACCTAACAAATTATCACCTATGAACAATCTAAAGAAATTAAAAAAATCAGATTTAAAGGAAATTAATGGCGGAAATGCACCGGAATGTCCAGACGGAACTATTGCCTGCCTTATACCCCCTAAAAATGGATTTCCAGTACGTTGGAGATGCACTCCTGTTACTGAGGAATGTCCTGATTAACACCAATCAAAACCCGCTTCCAGAAGTTCTGAAAGCGGGTTTCTTTTAAATAAATAGGTGAAAATTAAATATAAATTAAAGAAAATTTGTATTGTGTAAAAGTGAGTAGTCAATGGTCAATTTTGCTACACAAGTGAATGATGCCCCCGCCAATTCTTTTATAAAATTAAAAATTGACAGCGAAGCGAATTCACAATTGACCATTCACCTTTTAATACAGTTTCGCCATGCTTTCTGCTGAAAAATCCAAAAGCTCTTCTGTATTTCCGGTTTTTATTTTTTGAACCCATCGAGGATCCTGTAATAGTGCACGTCCTACGGCTACAAGATCAAATTCCTGATTATCCAGTCTTCTGATCAGTTCCGTAAGGTCTGCTTTCTCTGTTCCCTGTCCTGCGAAGGCACTCATGAAGTCTCCTTTCAATCCTACAGAACCTACCGTGATTGTTGGCTGTCCTGTAATTTTTTTAGCCCAACCTGCAAAATTTAAGTCAGAACCTTCAAATTCCGGTTCCCAGAAACGACGCTGTGAACAGTGGAAAATATCCACTCCGGCTTCTTTTAACGGCAGTAACCATTCTTCCATTTCAGTTGGATTGGCAGTTAATCTGCTGCTGTAATCCTGCTGCTTCCATTGTGAAAGACGAAGAATAATTGTGAAATCCTCTCCTACTGCAGCTCTGATGGCTTTAACCACATCTACTGCGAAACGGTTTCTTTCTTTGATGGTTTTTCCACCGTATTCATCGGTTCTGGTATTGGTTACTTCCCAAAAGAACTGATCGATAAGGTAACCGTGTGCACCATGAATTTCAAGGCAGTCGAAACCAAGATCTTTTGCAGATTTTGCAGAAGCCGCGAACTGAGCAATCGTATCCTGAATATCTTCTAAAGTCATGGTAGAAGCTTTCTCCATTGGAGCCAGCGGATAGTCTTCGGACGATCTCGTATCTCCTACGTGCCAGATCTGAGGCCCCATTTTTCCGCCATGCTGATGAACAGCATTGATCACGTTTTTCCAGCCTGCCAGTGCTTCATTTCCGTAGAAGTCCGGGATGTTCTGCATATTTTTGGAAGCTGTTCTGTTGATCACGGTTCCTTCAGAAAGAATTAATCCAACGTCGGAAGCGGCTCTTCTTGCATAATATTCTGCGATATTTTGAGTAGGAACTCCATTATCAGACTGTGCTCTGGTCATAGGTGCCATTACGATTCTGTTTTTAAGTTCCAGGTTTTTGTAAACAAAAGGTTTAAATAATGATTCTGTGCTCATTTTTAAATGGGTATTTTATAATTGTTACACAAAGTAACTAATAATAGTTCGTATTTGTATCTCTTGTCAGAAAAAAGTGGTAACTTCGCAGTAACTTACATTAGTAACTTAAAAGTAACAACGAATGGTAAAGAGTGAACTGATGAAATACAGCTGTCCTCTGGGCAAAGCAATGTCTGCCCTAGGAAGCAAGTGGAAACCAATCATTGTATTGGTTATAAAAGACCGTAAACTTCGATTTGGAGAACTTGCCGTACGGATTAATGTCATCTCGAGAAAAGTACTGACCGACCAGTTAAAAGAAATGCAAAATGACGGGTTGATTATCAGAGAAGAGTTCAAAGAACTTCCTCCAAGGGTTGAATATTCGTTGACAGAAAAGGGGTTGGCATTGTTGCCTATTTTATATTTGCTGGAAGAGTGGGAAGCGAAGTTTGATAATAAGGAAGTACAATATGATAAGGACTGTAATGTGCTTAATAATAAAATGAAAAAAGCTGCTGAAGCCTGATTTTATTTTCCATTTATGAGTATAAAAAATAAATATAAAAACCGCTTCCAGAAATTCTGAAAGCGGCTTTATTTTATCTAAAATCCCAATTAGAATATCGCAGGATATTTCTGAGGGTTTGTTTCATTGAACATCGCGTAGATTCTTTCTACCATATCATCTGAAGATGGCTTGCTGAAGTAATCTCCGTCACTTGCATAAGCAGGTCTGTGATCGTTGGCAGCAATCGTCAACGGATCTGAATCCAGGTATCTGAATGCTTTCTGCTTCTCAAGGATTTGCTGAAGAATAAACGCTGAAGTACCGCCTTCCACATCTTCGTCGATTACGACTAATCTGTTGGTTCTTTTCACGCTTTCGGCAATTTCGTTTGTTAAATCGAATGGAATTAAAGACTGAACGTCAATAACTTCTGCAGAGATTCCTAATTTTTCAAGTTCTTCCGCTGCATCCATTACAATTCTCCATGTAGAACCGTAAGTCACTAGAGTAACATCTTTTCCTTCTTTCGTTACTTCAATTTTTCCGACAGGAACAGTGAATTCACCTAAGTTATCAGGTTGTTTTTCTTTTAATCTGTATCCGTTCAGACATTCAACAATAACAGCAGGATCATCACTTTGAAGCATCGTGTTGTAGAATCCGGCAGCTTTTGTCAGGTTTCTTGGTACCAATACCAAAATACCTTTAGAAAGGTTCAGGATTCCCGCCATTGGAGAACCTGAGTGCCATACACCTTCTAGTCTGTGACCTCTTGTTCTGATGATTACAGGTGCTTTCTGACCGCCTTTTGTTCTGTACTGAACAGTCGCTAAGTCATCACTCATTCCCTGTAAACAGTATAGAATATAATCTAAGTACTGGATCTCAGCAATAGGTCTCAAACCTCTCATCGCCATACCAATACCCTGGCCAAGAATGGTAGCTTCACGGATTCCGGTATCTGCTACACGTACATCACCGTATTTTTCCTGCATTCCTTCCAGCCCCTGGTTCACGTCACCGATATTTCCGGCATCTTCACCAAATACTAAAGTTTCAGGATATTTTTCGAAAATTTTGTCAAAATTATTTCTTACTACCACTCTTCCGTCTACTTCTTCAGAATTTTCTGAGAACACAGGAGCGATTTCTTTTACGTTTTCAGCTTTCCACTGAGACTGAGAATATAAGTGGGAAGAATAGTTGTCTTTTTCTATTTCAAAAACTTCATTGTATTTCTGCATCAATTGGGTTCTTTCCGCAGAATTCGCTCCTCTTGTAGCCAATAAAGCTTTTCTTATCAGGTGGAAAACATCTTTTTTCGCTTTGGAAACCAATTTGTTGAACTGACTGATATAGCCTTCAATTTCAGCATTCTGACCTTTAAGATTTTCTACTAACGGAAGAACAGACTGAATAAGATCCGTAATGGTTTTCTGATAATTTTCCCAGGCATTTTTCTGCCCTGCTTTTACTATTTTTTTTGCTTCTTCATCTATAGCATCCAATTCTTCAACAGAAGCAATAATTTCTTCTTTTCCTTCAATTTCGATTGAATAATTTAAAACCCATTCTCTGAATTTTACCAATCCATCAAACTGAGATTCCCATGACAAACGCTCTTCATTTTTATATCTCTCATGAGATCCTGAAGTAGAGTGACCCTGAGGTTGTGTTACTTCAATGACATGAACCACTACAGGAACACTTTCCATTCTTGCAAACTGCTCTGCTCTTGCATAAGCATCCAATAATGCAGGATAATCCCATGCTTTCACCTGAATGATTTCACATCCCTGGTTCTCCCCTTCTTTTCTTTGGAAACCGCTTAACATTTCTGCAATGTCAGCTTTTGCTCTCTGATTTTTAGTAGGAACAGAAATTCCGTACCCGTCATCCCAGATAGAAACAATCATAGGAACCTGAAGCGCACATGCTGCATTCAATGTTTCCCAGAAATGTCCTTCTGCAGTAGACGCATCCCCAATGGTTCCGAAAGCAATTTCGTTACCTTCTTTAGAGAACTTCTCAGAACTTTCAAATTTTACACTTTTATACACTTTAGAAGCCTGAGCCAGTCCTAATAATCTAGGCATCTGTCCTGCAGTAGGAGAAATATCTGAAGAGATATTTTTCTGTGCCATAAGATCTTTCCAGCTTCCGTCTTCATTTAAACTTCTTGTAGCGAAGTGTCCGTTCATCTGTCTTCCTGCGGATGCCGGCTCTCTTTCCACGCTTGTATCTGCATAAAGCTGTGCGAAAAAGCTTTCAACCGTTAAAGCATCTGCTGCCAATGCAAAAGTCTGATCCCTGTAATATCCTGAACGGAAGTCTCCATTTCTGAAAACTTTCGCCATCGCAAGCTGAGGAAGTTCTTTACCATCCCCAAAAATTCCGAATTTAGCTTTTCCTGTAAGCACTTCTCTTCTTCCAAGATAAGACATCTCGCGCGATATCCTTCCTAATCTATAATCCTCAAGTATCTGATTTTTAAAATCATGGAAAGAAATTTGCTGTGTTTCAATATAGGTTGTCTGCATAGCTAGATATAAAAGTTTTTTATTCTTCAAGTATGGCGCTAATATACAATTTTTAAATTAATTTTAATTTTCAATAATCTTTTTTAAAAATTTGATAATAAAAAAATAGTGTTTTATATTGTAAAAAATTGTAAATGATGGAAAAAAAGTCGCCCCATATCCTGAATGCATCGAGCAACCTTTTAGGTTTTTCCCTGATTATCATCACCTCGCTTAAAATCACTAAAATCAGTGCCAATACACATCTGGATGAATTTGCAGGTCTTTCCTGCCTGTTGTTTGCCTGCAGTTGTTTCTTTTCCTTTCTGGCTATCCGTACAAAAAACGAAAGGAGAGAAATAAAATATGAGACTATTGCGGATTATTTATTTTTAACTGCTTTATTTTGTATAGTTCTAGCCGTTATAATTGTAACCATTAAAATAATCTAAGCCAATTTATATTTTAAAACAAAATACTAAATTTCTGAATTCTGAAAGGCTTCAAAAATAAGTTTAATAAAATAATCTCCAAACCTAAACAAAATACGGAATAAGATTTCTGACCAGACTGGTGAAAAAAACATGTGAAAAGCAAGATTTCTGGTGATTATTTTTGGCGAAATCACATCAATACCCCAAAAAATGAGTTTTATAATTTCTTTAAAAAATTAAATACTAAATATTATATTCTCAATATTCTACAGTTTAATTTATATCGTATTTATTTTGCAATCAATAACCTAGCTTTAGCCTAAAAACGTCAAAAATAGACAATTTTAAAACGTTTTTAATTTAAAATTTTAATTAAAAATCAATCAAAAACATATTATTTAAACCAAAACAATAAATTATAAATAAAAAACAGATAAAATAATTAACAATTATCCATAATTGAATTTTATTCTATACATTTAATAGTGAAAAAATCACGTCATGTTGAATTAAAATAAAATTCTTATGAAAAAAATTACTTTTGTTGTGATAATTTTCATGATTTTCACAACTCATTCATCACAGATCGGGATTCATACCAGCAATCCTCAGGCGAGTTTCCATATAGACGGAGCAAAAGACAATGTAGGAACGGGCATTCCGACATTAGCTCAACAGTCTAATGATGCTGTAATCACTTCTTTGGGCAGAGCAGGACTGGGAACTCTTACTCCAACCGAGAAGCTGGACCTTTTTTCAGGCAATGCCCGTATCCGTGAAATCAATAGTAATATTGGAATAGCTGGTACGGACAGAGTGGTAGTTGCAGATTCAGAAGGCATACTGAAAACAATCGGATTTGGAGCTTATTCTTTGTTTCATGCCAGACTATCTGTTGACCAGACTATTTCAAATGTATCAGTAGCAACACTAATATTTGCAAATCCTTTAACCACTTCATCACTGTATTCTTATAACACCGGAAATGGAGTTCTTACATTTAATCAGGCAGGAAACTATCTGATCACTTTGCAGGCCAGTTTTGCTAACATTTCTGAAGGAGAACAACTGGTTTTGGGAATACGTCCGTTTCCTGATGCCAATTATTTAGGAAGAGGGAGCCATTACGCTGGTTTTGGTACTCCTACGGTGGATGCCAACAGCAGGATTGGAGAACTGATGAGTTATACCACAATGATTATTGTTCCTACCCCAGGGTACCAGATTCGCTTTACTGTAACTGCTACAGGAGTCAGCAGTGTAATTCTTTCAGACGAAATAGGCCCTACAGGAAGCGGAAATGTTACGAATGTAACCATACAGAAAATATAAATGTATCGTTTATATCAAAAAAAATCTGAGTGCTTTGGGGCATTCAGATTTTTTATTTATGGTAATTTGTCGTTCTAAAATTTTCGTTCAATCACGTAATCCAGCATACTATGGAGTGATTTTTTGGCTTCTGAGTCGGGAAACTCATTAAGAATGTCTTTAGCCTTCTGCTGGAAATCTTTCATCACTTGAATCGCGTAATCCATGCCTCCGGAATTCTTGACAAAGTCTATCAGCTCCTTCACACGTTTCGGGTCGTTATTGTAACGTTTAATGGTGTTGAAATAATATTTTCTTTCTTTTTCACCCGCCATTTTTAAAGTATGGATGAGAGGAAGGGTCATTTTCTGCTCCTTAATATCAATCCCTACAGGTTTTCCGATGACATTGGAACTTAAATAATCGAAAAGGTCGTCTTTGATCTGGAAGGCCATTCCGGTGTAGGTTCCGAAGTTCATCATCTTTTTGGCAAGATCTTCATCGGCATTATTGGAAAGAACACCTATTTCGCAGCATGCCGCAATCAGTGTTGCTGTTTTCTGACGGATAATTTCGTAGTAAACATCCTCGGTAATATCCAGCTTTCTTGCCTTTTCAAGCTGAAGAAGCTCACCTTCAGACATTTCACGAATAGTTCTTGAGATCACACCCAGAAGGTCGTAATCTTTGTGGTCTGTAGAAAGTAATACTGATTTTGATAAAAGATAATCGCCTACCAATACCGCAATTTTATTCTTCCACAAAGCATTGATTGAAAAGAAATTACGTCGTTTAAAACTTTCATCAACGACATCATCATGAACCAGAGTTGCAGTATGAATCAATTCTATCATGGAAGCTCCACGGTACGTTTTCTCATTAACCTCTCCTACCAGTTTTGCGCAGAGAAATACGAACATGGGACGCATCTGCTTACCTTTGGTCGTAACAATAAAACGGGTTACTTTATCCAATAAAGGCACTTTACTCTGCATCGATTCATAAAACTTCTGCTCGAAAAGTTTCATTTCCTCATTGATCGGTCGTTTGATTTCTTCTACGATGTTCACTACTATTTAATAAAGTATTTATTTTCAACCTTACAGGCACCTACAGAATGTATTATTTAAATCTATACTGTGTACTTTCCGGACATTTTTCGATTAGCAAATATATGGAAAACTAATCAATTATTATTTGATGCATGACTATGTTAAATTAAGATTTATTCCCTGTATGGCAAGTATTTTCAATCTGAACTTATTTTTAAAACAAAAAATAGCCCCTGTCATAGGCAGGGGCTTTATCTTGAAAGCAAATAATTTCTTAGTCGATAACTATTGGCGGGCAATAAGGCGAATTGATAGGTCTGCAGCTACTTCCTGCACAACACCAGCCTTCTCCACATGGTTCTCCTCCTCCACAATATTTAAGTCCTCCTTTGATCGTCTTCAAATTTTCGCGTGACATTTTCTTTAAATTTTTCATAAGTATTAATTTTATATTTGTGTCACTAATATATGAATAATTCTAAATATCCAACATTCAAGCTGTTATTTTTTTATCAAAATCAAATATTTTATAACTATTATCAATCAAATACGCGATCTATACTCATTTAACCACAAAAAAAATTAATCTTTGAGTTCCTCTTTTGGAATAAAATACAAGGCAGGCTGTGCACTTCCCAATGCCGATCTGAATTTCTCCCCTGAAATATAAATTCCCTTTTCATTGACTGCAATACCTTCAATCTGTCCTACTGTCAAAGAACTTCCCAGATAATAATGTTTCGGAGCTTCTTTAAAAAAGATTCCCGGTTCTGTTTCAGTAAAAACATTCATGAAAACTTCTGTTCGCTTCGTGTAGCCAACCAGATATAATTTCTTTTCAAAATAAGCAGCATCCGTCACTACGAAATTCGTTTTATATGACTCAATTTTCTCTGCTTTCTGCTTTTCAGTAATCGCCGGGTCAATGATGTAATGAGAAGTTGATTTTGATTTCCATTCTTTGGAAAACAGGTGCAGTTTTCCGTTGAGATAGATCATGGCTTCGGCATCAAAGTCATTGTTCGTGTATTGAGGGATAAATTCTGTCTGTTCCGGATAGTAAAAAGAAATTTTCGCAATGGAATCATTCTTTGCTTCATTGTTTTCAAAAGGAAGTTTGTAGATCTCCAGGTCTCTTCTTGTTCCCCCATTATTTCCAAAATCACCAATGTAGAAATTTTTTCCGTCATGGGTTAAGGCTTCCCAGTCTTTATTTTTAGCATTGATGGTCAATGTATTTTTGATCATGCCGGAAGTTTCATTCAGTTCAAAAAGTTCCGGAGCATTCCCGCTGTCATTGAACGTATATAATTTACCATTCAAAATACTCAGTCCTGAGGTTTCCTGAATCTTATCATCTAAATAGCCAATCCTGAATTTTCTTATTTTCAATGACTCCGTCTTTTGTGAGAATGACGATTGGAAAATAATAACGGCAGCAAGAAGAATGAGTTTTTTCATAGAGCAAAAATAAGGGTTTAAGGGGAATTGAGAAAGTTAGAAGCGTTTTGTTTTTGGGAACCACCTGTCAAAAATTCTTTGAATTCTCGCAATCCTCCGGAGGACGGAAATAGTCATCCATTCAATAGTATTCATCACGAAAATCAGATTTAGTTTTTTTTTTTAACCATTAAGAGCAATGAAGATGATAAGAATAGTTAAGAAAAATCAAATGATTTTTTAAGTTGTATCACTAAAAAAAGCGAAGCTCTCCTTAATATTCTTAAAAACTTAAAGTATTCTTAATGGTTTAATCTCTTTATCTCCCGCGGATTTCACAGATGGCGCAGATTTTCATTAGTATTATTCTGGATAAAATCTTTGATTTTTTTTTAAAACTTAAGTGCTCTTTTTTGCAGTATGAATTTAAACTTCAAATAAACTTAAGTGTTGAAAAACTTTTGCGTCTTTTGTGGTTGAATTAAAAAAAATATTTACGAATCATGCAGATTTCATTTTTTGCTTCTGCTCCTGTCTTTTAGCCTGTTTCTTTAAATGATCTTTCTGATATTGTCTCACTGTTTTACCGGTACCATCATGTCTCCAGCCCGGAGAATTGAAGATATAATTAATCCTGTCAGAAAATCTCAGTCCCGGCTGCCTGATATCTTTCCAGATCTTTCGCCATTCATACAAAAGAACGGTATCAGGTTTATTGTCAGGCATTTTTGGATATATCCCGTATTTTACGGGTACATTCGGGTCTTCTTTTTCAAAGGTACCGAAGATTTTATCCCAGATGATCAGACACATTCCCATATTTCTATCGAGATACTTAATATTGCAGGCATGATGCACCCTGTGATGAGAGGGAGTTACCAGAATATATTCCAGAATGCCCATCGTTTTCACGGTTTGCGTATGCACCCACGTTCCGTATACCTGCCCTATCGCATAAACGACCATGATATGCCATGGATTGAAGCCTAAAAAAGCAAGTGGGGAAAAATAAAGATATCTGTACAGCGGTTGAAGTACGGGACTTCTGAACCCTGTGGTTAAATTGAAATATTCTGAATTGTGATGGGTAATATGAACCGCCCAAAACGCTCTGGAATGATGATCCACATAATGCAGCACATAATAGGCAAAATCTGTAATCACAAAGCAAATGAGCCAGTACCAAACTGTAAAATCCCATGAGAAAAGCCTATGGTTGTAGAAGAAAAACATCATTCCCATAGCAAAAGCCTTCATGATCAGGTCCAGACCGAAGTTCATCAGAGCGAGATAAACGCTTGTGGCCACATCTTTTCCGTTGTACAGCTTAGCTTCAGAAACATGACTGTAGATCATTTCTGCCAATATAACGGCAGCATGAACCGGAATAGACCATGCATAAACGTTTTCCAGTCCGTCCTCGCCCATAAAGAAGTCCATAATAAACTTTTTTGCTTTATGTAAAGGTAGGGTTTTAGGAAATTTTTAAGAAAAATTTTGAATTTTTTAAGGAAATTTTAATCAGTTGCTTTATTGGCCAATTGTCCGCAGGCTGCATCAATGTCTCCACCACGGCTTTTTCTGATCATCACTGTAATTCCTGCATTTTCCAGCTGACGTACATAATTGTCCTCCGCCTGCTTGTTACACTGGTCATATTTTCCGTCTCCAATAGGATTATACTGGATAAGATTCACTTTGGAAGGAACCTGTTTACAGTATCTGATTAAAGCTTTGATATCTTCATCGCCATCATTGATTCCTTTCCATACACAGTATTCAAAAGTAATCACAGAACCAGTTTTCTGGTACCAGTATTGAAGGGCCTCCATAATATCCGTCAACGGAAATTTATCAGAGAAAGGCATGATCTCGTTACGTTTGGACTCGATTGCAGAGTGAAGAGAAAGGGCTAGTTTTACACGAAGTTCGTCGTCTGCCAGCATTTTGATCATCTTCGGAAGTCCGGATGTAGAAACGGTAATTCTTCTCGGTGACATTCCCAAACCTTCCGGCTGGGTGATTTTTCTGATGGCTTCCACCACATTTTTGTAATTCATCATAGGCTCTCCCATTCCCATAAAAACGATATTGGAAAGCGGTCTGTTAAAGTACATTTTGCTTTGGCTGTCGATCAGGGCCACCTGGTCTACGATTTCGGCTACTTCAAGGTTTCTCATTCTTTTCAGCCTTGCCGTTGCACAGAATTCGCAGTTTAATGAACATCCCACCTGTGAGGAAACGCAGGCTGTGGTTCTTGTTTCTGTAGGAATAAGAACAGATTCTACCAACAGTCCGTCATGAAGTTTCACGCCGTTTTTGATGGTTCCGTCCGTACTTTTCTGAAGCTGATCCACAGAAACGGGATTGATGGTGTACTCTTCGGAAATTCTTTCGCGGAGAGATTTCGAAAGATTCGTCATTTCATCAATCGAATGGAGGTTTTTACTCCATAACCAGTCATAAACCTGCTTCGCACGAAACGGTTTTTCCCCTAAAGTCAAAAAATAGTCTTTAAGCTGGTCTAGTGATAAAACTCGGATATCTTTCATTATAGATGATAGGTTGCAGATCTTAGGTGGCAGGTTGCAGATACCTAATACCTGCAACCTGTTACCTATTATCTTTTTTATAGGATTAACATTGCGTCACCGTAAGAATAGAATTTATACTGTTCTTTTACGGCTTCTTCGTAAGCATGCATGATGAATTCTCTGCCTGCAAATGCAGCGATCATCATCAGCAATGTAGATTTCGGCGTGTGGAAGTTCGTGATCATTGAATTCGCTACTCCAAAATCGTGAGGCGGATAAATGAACTTGTTTGTCCAACCGTTGAATGCAGAGATCTTTTTGTTTGAAGAAACAGAAGTTTCCAATGCTCTCATCGTTGTAGTTCCTACTGCACAAACTCTTCTGTGAGCATCTACTGCTTTATTGATGATATCAGCATTTTTCTCATCGATGATGATTTCCTCAGACTCCATTTTGTGCTTTGAAAGATCTTCTACCTCAATTGGGTTGAAAGTTCCTAAACCAACGTGAAGCGTTACTTCAGCAAAATCGATTCCTTTGATCTCCAGTTTCTTCATCAAATGCTTAGAGAAGTGAAGACCTGCTGTAGGGGCTGCTACTGCTCCTTCAATTTTTGCATAGATCGTCTGGTATCTTTCGGCATCTTCCGGTTCTACTGCTCTTTTGATATATTTTGGAAGTGGAGTTTCTCCTAGTTCTTTCAGTTTTGTTCTGAATTCGTCGTAAGAACCATCGAAAAGGAATCTTAATGTTCTTCCTCTTGAAGTCGTGTTATCAATAACTTCAGCTACCAAAGATTCATCTTCAGTAAAGAATAATTTGTTACCGATTCTTATTTTTCTTGCAGGATCTACAAGAACGTCCCATACTCTGGTTTCTTTGTCAAGCTCTCTTAAAAGGAAAACTTCAATTTTAGCACCTGTTTTTTCTTTATTTCCGTAAAGACGTGCAGGGAAAACCTTAGTATTGTTGAAAATGAATAGATCTTTCTCATCGAAATAATCCACAACATCTTTAAACAGTTTATGCTCAATGGTTTCTGTTTTTCTGTTTAGAACCATTAATCTAGCTTCGTCTCTGTGTTCAGATGGGTGTTCTGCCAATAATTCCGCAGGAAGATCAAAATTAAAATCTGATGTTTTCATTTTTTTAAATTACGGTTTAAAAATTATAAAAATTACTAGTGTAATTTTCGGAGTGCAAATATACGACATTGAACACCCCTTTGTCAAGTATTATTTAAAATCTAATTTAAAACCGTGATTCTACGGTGATTTATGAAGGAAAAAAAGATTATTTTTGAAAAAAATTAATAATTTTTACACGTATGAGCAAATATTCATTGGAAGCTTTCGTCAACGAAACAAAAGAAAATCCACAACAAAGAGATTATTTTGAGCTGGAAACTCCACATCTTCTGGAAATCAACCTTAACAATCAGGCTGTATGGACCAAAAGAGGAAGTATGGTAGGCTATGTAGGAGGCATCAACTTCGAAAGACAGGGAATGCTGGCCGGAGGTATCGGCAACCTTTTAAAGAAAGCCATCAGTGGTGAAGGAACAAAACTGATGAAAGCAGAAGGAACCGGCAAGCTGTATGTGGCTGATTCCGGGAAGAAAGTACGTATCCTTTATCTGAATAATGAATCAGTATGTGTCAACGGAAACGACGTACTGGCACATGAGCAGAGTGTAAAAAGCGATATTACCATGCTTAAAAGCGTTGCAGGAATGATGGCCGGCGGTCTTTTCCAGGTAAAACTTTCCGGAACGGGACATATTGCTATAACGACTCATGGTGAGCCATTAACCCTTATGGTCACTCCTGACAGTCCGGTTTTCACAGATCCTAATGCTACAGTAGCATGGTCAGGAAATCTAAGTCCGGATCTGAAAACGAATGTTTCTTTCAAAAGCTTAATCGGAAGAGGAAGCGGTGAAGAATTCCAGATGAAGTTCTCAGGAAACGGATGGGTATTGATACAACCATACGAGGAAGTATATTTTACAGAGAAGTAATTTTTTAATTCTAAATAAAGCTATTTCAATCATGAGATAGCTTTTTTTGTGATCAAAAAAAATATATAAACCATATTTGTTTATTTGATTAATAATATTCTAAATCCTTTTAGATACTGATATTTTAAATATCTTTAAGAATAAAAATATATTCAAATGAATACAACCCGCAGAAATTTTATAAAAACAACTGCCTTGGCAAGCTTTGGCGCATTAGTCTTACCGAATTCCCTGTTTGCCTATTCAAATGATTTTAAATCAGATAAAAAAGTACGCGTCGGATTTATCGGCGTAGGACTTCGTGGACAGGAACATGTAAAACTTCTGGCCAAGCGTAATGACGTGGAGATTGTGGCTTTTGCAGATCCCGACAAAAGAATGCTGGCTGCCTCACAAAAAATACTGAAAGACAATAATAAATCTGCCGCGCAGGAATTTTCAAACGGGGACTATGATTACCGGAATCTTTTAAAATTAAAAACCATTGACGCTGTAGTGATCGCTACTCCATGGGAATGGCATCTTCCGCAGGGTACAGAAGCTATGCGTGCGAAAAAGATCGTAGGTATGGAAGTTTCCGGAGCGATAAAGCTGCAGGACTGCTGGGAATTTGTGAAAGTATACGAGGAAACCAAAGTTCCTATTTTCATGATGGAGAATGTGTGTTACCGCAGGGATATCATGGCTGTTCTGAATATGGTCCGTAAAGGAATGTTTGGAGAACTGGTTCATGGAAGAGGTGGTTATCAGCATGATCTAAGAGGCGTTCTCTTCAATGATGGGATTACGCCGTACAACTCAGGTGCTGAGTTTGGAGAAAAAGGATTTAGTGAGGCACACTGGAGAACGGAACATTATGTAAAACGCAACGGCGAGCTTTATCCTACGCATGGATTGGGTCCGGTAGCCGTGATGATGGATATCAACCGTGGAAACCGTCTGACAAGGCTTTCCTCATTCTCGTCAAAGTCTGTGGGACTTCATAAATATATCGTAGAACATGCTAAGGGCGGAGAAAACCATTCTAATGCCAAAGTAAAATTCAATCAGGGAGATATTGTCACCACACAGATTGCCTGTGCCAATGGGGAGACGATTCTTTTAACCCATGATACCAGCTTACAGCGACCTTATGATCTTGGATTCAGGGTGCAGGGAACAGAAGGTTTGTGGCAGGACTTCGGCTGGGGCGATTTCAACCAGGGACATATTTATTTTGAAAAAACAATGAATCACAGTCACCGATGGGAAAATACCGAAAAGTGGATGAAAGACTATGATCATCCTATCTGGAAGAAATTTGAAAGTACGGCTGCAGGTGCAGGACACGGCGGAATGGATTTCTTTGTCATGAATACCTTTATCGAATGTATCAAACGAAATATAGAGTTTCCGATGGATGTGTATGATCTTGCCTTATGGTATTCTATAACGCCATTAAGCGAAGAATCTATTGCTAAAGGCGGTCAGGCCGTAGATATCCCTGATTTCACCAACGGAAAATGGAAAACCCGTAAACCTGTATTTGGAATGACGGATGAATTCTAAAAAAACATTACTCATATTAGCAGGAGGTTTGGGAAGCCGCTACAAAGGCCTTAAGCAGATAGACGGAATTCTGGATAACGGTTCACCGATCCTGGAATACTCTATTTACGATGCATTGGAAGCTGGTTTCACCAAGGTTGTCATTATTGTGAACAGACTGATTCCTCAAAGCTATATGGAAAGATTAAATACCATATCCGGAGAAAAGAATTTTGAGCTTCACTGGGTATATCAGGAAAAAGAAAGCTTTCTGCCAAAAGACTACGACTTCTCACATCGTGAAAAACCGTGGGGAACCGGTCATGCTGTCCTTTGTGCAAAAAATGACGTACAGGAACCTTTTGTCATGATTAATGCTGATGATTTTTATGGGAAAGAAGCCTACCAGCTGGCCTCCGAAGAAATCGATCTTCACATTTCAGAGGCGCAGTTTGGAATGGCGGCCTATCCCGTAGGATCTACTTTGAGTGGAAACGGAAATGTTGCCCGTGGAATATGTACCTTAGATGCAGAAAATTATCTGATAAAAGTAGAAGAACAGACTTCGATCCACAAAAAAGGAGATTCAATTGTTTATACCGGGAACGGAAATGATATTGAACTTACTTCTGATGCATTGGTATCTATGAATTTCTTTATTTTTCATCCGAATGTTTTTGATGCACTTGAAGTGTATTTTAATGACTTCATACAATCGGAACCGGAGCCATCGCAGGAATTTTATATTCCTTCTGCTGTACAGAGAATAATTGACGAGAAAAAGGCAAAAGTATTGGTGAAAGCCTCTCCATCACAATGGATGGGTGTTACCTATGCAGATGACAAAAGCAGTATAAAAGATTTCCTGACATCAGAGATCAAAAAAAACAGATATCCCGAGGATCTATGGAATTAAAAACAATCGTTACCGGATTTACCGGAACTGAAAATTGCACGATCACTCCTATTACCAACGGGCTGATCAATACAACCTATCTGGTGGAGGATTATGATGCTGATGAAAAATTTATCCTTCAAAAGATCAATACTCAGGTTTTTCCGTTTCCGGAGATTATCACCAATAATCACATTCTGATCAACAGATTACTGGAAGATGGGAACTATCCGCTCGAGCTGGTAAAACCTAAGGAAACTTTATCCGGGAATTTCATTATTAAAGATGAAAACGAAGAATCCTGGAGAATGCTCAGCTTTATTGAGGACACGAAGACCTTCTTTAAAATCCCTGATATAAAAACAGCCTATGAATCAGCAAAAGCGGTCGGTGCTTTTCTAAATACGGTCAATCCTGAATATCTTCCCTACATTCAATCCCCGATTCCTGATTTTGTTAATTTTGAAAAAAGAATCTCGGATTATCAGATTTCTTTACAATCTGCAAGTCCGGATCTGCTGGACAATGCTGAACAAGAAATCGAAGCAATGAATGAACTCCTCTCCCTTCCTGAAAAATGGATTGAGATGGAAAAGGAAGGTATTTTACCTAAAAGAATTATTCATGGAGATCCTAACGTCAGAAATATTCTTTTTGACAGCAATTCAAGGCCTCTTGCTGTGATCGATCTGGACACCGTAACCATTTCTACCATCCTCTATGACTTCGGTGACATGGCAAGATCCTACACCAATACTCTGGATGAGGACAATGGAAATGCTGATCATAATTTCAATCCCCAGATTTACAGAACTGTGAAAGATGGATTTCTGCTGTCTTTAAAGAAAAAACTGACTTTTGAAGAGTTGGAAAATCTTGATTATGCGGCACAGACTGTGATTTATATTCAGGCGGTTCGTTTTCTTACTGATTATCTGAATGGAAGCACCTATTATTCTACGAAATATGCTGAACATAATCTGGACAGAACCAGGAATCAATTGCAGTTGCTGAAAGGTTTGAGAAAGTATTTGCGCGTGGATTAGATTTTTTAGACACAGATAACACGAATTTTTTCACGAATAAAGACCATACTGCCATTGCGGGGGAGTAACGAAACAATCTCAATCTAAGGCAAGTTCTTATGCAATAAAGACTATCCATTTCTTTCGGAAAATTGCTTCGCTATGCTCGCAATGACTGGGGAGTTTCGGGGCGGGGAGCGAAGCTCCCGCCCCGAAACTCCCACATAAGTTTTTGAAAATCTCTGATTTTTCCACTGATGTGAATTTATTCCAAGATCATTACCTTTTTTAATCTTGTGGTTGATATTTTTTCACCACAGATTGCACAGATTCTCACAGATGTTTGAAGATATTATCCCGTATAAAAATCTATGATTTTTATAATCTTAAGTGTACTTATGTACAGTTCGCATTTAAACTTCGAATAAACTAAAGTGTTAGAAAACTTTTGTCCCTTTTGTGGTTAAAAACTTTACATCAGGAATTCCATAATCTTCTTCCATTCTTCCAGTTTAACATCAAAAGATACCGTATGCAGAGGACTGGTAGAAGGAAGCTGAATGATCGGTAACCTGTAATTTTTCCCTAAAAGTTTCTGCAGATTTTTGTACGATTTCCCACCATTACAGAAAACAGCTTTGATATTGGGATGCTCATCCAGAAGTTCGGCAATTTGGTTGGCTTCTTCATTTTTGATTTCAGAATCCAGGCTTCCTTTTCTTTCGCAGGAGTCGATGACGTCCCAGACTGCTATATGATGTTCCTTTAAAATATCTAAACGTTGAGTATAATCATCTGTAAATTCTTCATTAAACAGATGGAAAATAATCGTCCAGAATTTATTTTGTGGGTGAGCGTAATACTGCTGTTTCTCCAAAGATTTGACACCGGGAATTGAACCTAAAATTAAGATTTCAGATTGAGCATCAATTAAGGGTGGAAACGAGGAAATTCTGTTTTGCATACTCAAATATATAAAAATTGGGGCCAAGGGGGAAAGGTTTTAGATTCTAGATTTCAGATTTCAGACACGAGACTTTAAGATTAAGGTTGAAGTTGAGAGACGTCAGAAAACTTAAAGTTTATCATTAATAATTTGGCTAAAGCCTTCGGATAATTGCATAAAAAAACGGGCTAAAGCCCGTTTCCATTGATATTTTCAGGAATCATTAAAATAAATTCAATTCATTTTAATGATTCATTTTTAGTTTACATTACAAAGTTTCTTTCAACCAGTCGAAGAATTCTCTCTGCCATACCAATCCGTTTTGAGGATGAAGTACCCAGTGGTTTTCGTTCGGGAAATAGACTAATTTAGATTTCAAACCTCTCAATTTAGCTGCCTGGAAAGCTTCCTGACCCTGCTCGTAAGGGACACGGAAATCAATACCTCCCTGGAAAATCATAATCGGCTTGTTCCATTTTTCAACAAAATTACTTGGGTTGAATTCTGTGTATGCTTTCGGAAGTGGCTTTTCCCATGGAGAACCTAAATCCCAGTTCGCAAACCAAAGTTCTTCCGTAGTAAGGTACCATGATTTCATATCAAATAATCCATCATGTGCGATGAAGGTTTTGAATCTGTTTTCGTGGATTCCGGCTAACATGAATACACTGTATCCTCCGTAGCTTGCTCCTACTGCCGCTACTCTTTCTCCGTCTACATACGGTAATGTTTTCGCAAAATCTGTTGCAGCCAGATAATCTCTCATCGGCTGTCCGCCCCAGTCTTTAGAAATTTCTTCATTCCATTTTGTTCCCCAGCCCGGCATTCCTCTTCTGTTTGGAGCCACTACGATATATCCGTTGGCTGCCATAAGAGAGAAATTCCATCTTGTGCTGAAAAACTGAGTCAATGCAGATTGTGGGCCTCCCTGACAGTATACCAAGGTAGGGTATTTTTTATTTGGGTCAAAGTTTGGTGGATAGTGGAACCATACGCCCATTTCTTTTCCATCCGTTGTTTTCACCATCTTCAGTTCAGATTTCCCTTGTGCCAGCTTAGCATAAGCTTCCTTGTTGGCTTCGGTTATCTGCTTCATTTCTCCGTTTTTTACATTGACAGAGAATAATTCCGTTGCATGGTTTACATCTGTTCTTCCGACTAAAAGTGAAGATTTATTGTCAGTAAAGATTTCATTAACGTCAAAATCACCTTTTGTGATCTGCTGAACTTTTGCTGCTTTCGGATCTAAAGAGAAAAGCTGTTTTGTTCCTCTGAACGCAGCTGTAAAATAGATCGCTTTGGAATCTCCGCTCCAGAATACATCTCCGGAAACGCTTTCGTCCCAGCCAGTCGTAAGGTTTATAGTTTTACCGGACTTCCAATCCATGATTTTTACATCATTTTTATCCGCCTCATAACCTTCTCTGGCCATACTCTGCCAGATCAGGGATTTTCCGTCAGGACTGAATTTTGGATTAACATCGTATCCTTTATTGGATTCTGTTAAATTTTTTGTTGTTCCTGAAGCAAGATCGTAGGCAAAAATGTCTGTGTTGGTACTTGTGGAATATTCTTTACCGCTTTTAGGTTTTGTAACGTATAAAAGCTGAGTCGAATCCGGGCTCCAGATGAAGTCTTCTGCTCCACCGAAAGGTCTTTGAGGAGAATCCCACGTTTTACCTTCTAACAGATCTTTTGCAGACTCTGCTTTGTCTGTGGTATTGACAACAAATACGTGGTTGTATTTTCCTTCATTGAAATAGTCCCAGTGTCTGTGATTCAGATCAGTATACACCTGAGCCGTAGTTTTAGGCGTATCACTGTATTTGTCTTTCCCCATTAATTTCTCTACCAGAACCTGCTTACTGAAGGCAATTTTCTTACCGTCCGGAGAGATCACGATATTGTCAGCTTCCCCGATGGTATAAAATTCAGACCAGGTTTTCCCGCTGTCCTTTGAAAGATAAATCTTATCTCCTTCCTGTGCATAAATTCCGTTTTTATCCCACTGAATAAGGGCTTTTTTACCGAAATCTATTTTGGAAGACTGGTTATTAAGAACATTGAGAAAATAGTTCTCGCTTTTTGTTTTTTCTGTTTTCAGATCTACCTGCCCCACTTTATAGATAAGCGAAGACTGATCCGGTGAAACTGCCTGCACCCCCACTTTTTTCAAAGTCCAGAGGATTTCAGGTGTCATTAACTGTTGTGCATTCATTAAGAGAGGAGCTGCCAGAGCCAGCAGACTGTACTTAAGCTTCATATGTTGATATTCATTTTAACGGAAATATGAAATCACGCCGATTTCATTAATTCCTTTTATTTAATTCAAAGATCCCCAAAGTTAGTACTTAAAATACCAATGAACGAAAGAATTAACAAGAAAATTCCATTTCACAAGCCAGGATCTGTCTTACAGGAAAACCCCTGTTTTTTAAAGATGGGTACTTTCCCTCTTCTTTCACATCATTCAAAACCTGAATTTTACTTCAACAAAATCATCAAAATACCATCTTTACACTCGAAACAAATCAACCATCCCATATATTAATTAAAACCATTTAAAAATTTACATCATGAGTACACCAGAAACAGGAAATTTTAAAGGAACATCGCTAGATGCAGGCGCACCTAACCTTTGGCACATCCACGAGAACCATTTAAAATATGGTAAAGATACTGACACAAGGGTTAATTTTGCAGGCAAAACCCTTGAACAGATTATGGCAAAAATTGCCGAAAACGAACCCATCAATGCACGTTATATGACTACGCCCAATCAGAAAATGACGTACGAACAATGCATAAAATGGATTGAGAAATACTGTTAAAACAAGAGGCTGTCCGGATAGGACAGCCTCTTTTATTTTGCGATATGTTTTGTTATTTATTCTCCATCTGAAAACATGGAATTCGCCAGTGAAGTCACAAAGGACAGCAGCACACTAAAGATCAGTGCCCACCAGAAGCCATCTACGACCATACTGTCTATAAAATAATCTGCAATCAGAATAATCACAGCATTGATCACCAGGGCAAATAATCCCAATGTGATAATCGTAAGAGGCAGTCCCAAAAGTCCTAAAATAGGTTTTACAAAAATATTTAATACCCCCAGAACGATGGCAAAAATAATTGCCGAAGAAAATCCTTCGAAATGTACACCCGGAAGCACCTTAGTCAAAAGGTAGGCAACGATTGCTGTAATGAACAGCCTGATAATTAAGTTCATATTATTATGTTTTAATGTTATGGTGTTTACGTTGCAAATCCTGTTCCATTTCATCCGGAAAAAGGCCCGTAATTCCTTTATCTACCGAATATTTTGATTGATGGGCTTCTATTTATTTGATCCTCATCATGGTGACCAGTGAAGTCGCCACATGACTTTCCGAACCGGTACTTTCATCAATGACATAGATTTCTGTTCTTACCACAATGATTTTTGCACCGCCTTTGATCACGTAAGACCTCGATATCAGGGCATCTCCCAGTGCGGGACGAAGATAATTAACCTTCAGTTCAACAGTCACTACATAGCAATCGTCTTTATAATGACTTACTGAAGCATATCCTGAAGAAACATCCACCAGAGAAGCTATCATAGCACCATTGAACATGCCGGCTTTCCGGGTCATCATTTCCATTTTTGGAATTTTAATGGAGACAAAATCGGTATCTACTTCCAATAATTCGGCGTTGTAAAATTTTAATGTTTCTGAACGGCCGAAGCTGTCCGTCATGAGTTTCTTTTTTTCCGGAGTCATGAATATGTATTTTAATTTGAATGTAAATACAAAGTACACCAATGTTTTTCAGAAATACCAGAAAATTGGGAACAAGTTTACTTACTGATGCTGAAATTTTAAATAATACAGTCAGTTTTTTAACCACAAAAGAGGCAAAAGTTTTCTAACACTTTAGTTTATTTGAAGTTTAAATTCATACTGTCAAAGAGTACACTTAAGTTTAAAAAAAATCAAAGATTTTTATTCGTTGTGGTGCAATCTGTTTATTAAATAATTGAACCATTAAGAGCATTAAGTTCTTAAGAATATTAAGAGCAGCTTCGCTTTTTTTAATGATATGGCTTAAAAAATCATTTGATTTTTCTTAACTATCCTCATCTTCTTCACTCATCTTAATGGTTTAAAAACTTACCCTAAAAAACTACTCAATCTGATTTTCTTGATGAATATTGTTTATTGGAAATTATTCCCATCCTCAGGAGGGGTGACGAAAATTCGAAGAATTTTGAAGGGGTGGTCTCCAGAAATACTTACAAAAAATACTAGCTTTGCAGTAAACAACCAACCATATGCCCTTGAAAAAGATTTTCACATTCCTAATCTTTCTTCTGTGCTGTATTTTTCAGGCGCAGACGCTACATCTGTATGGTGGCTCCAATGAGGATCAATATCTGGGCTGCATCAACTGTGATACTTTTGATAAAAACTCGATATGGAATCCTTACGGTGATTATGGAAATCTGCTCAGTTCAAAATCCATCTGGAATGGTTCCGGCAACTATGGAAGTTCGTACAGTACGTATTCACCATGGAGCGATTATGCTTCGTATCCTCCCGTAATTCTGGATCAGGATGGAAATTTTTTCGGCTATCTGACTTTAAATCCCTACAAATCTGAACGATCACAGCTGCAACTGGCGCAGGTCTTGTGTAAAAACCACGATAGCATTAAGAAAGATCTCAGTGGATGGTATGATAAATTATTCCGGTAAAAACGTAATGAAGATATCTAGAAATTCTGATTTGTTTTAACTTCTGTGTTATCACTAAAGGTACATAAAACAAAAAAATCCCTCTGCATGAGGGACTTATCTTTATCTTATACTATTGGAATGCATGTACACATGCAAGGCTCACCTATATTGGGATCACATACGCTCATGTCTTCACAAACCAACATGTATCGCGGCTTGCAAAAAGTGATTCCGCCTTTAATTGTTTTTAAACCCTCTCTGGAGATTTTTTTGAAATTTTTCATGTTTAAATTTTAATTTGTTACGTGCTAAATATAAAAAATATTCTCCAAATAGAGATTTAATTAAAAAAAACAAATTAACTGTTACGGAGATCCATAACAAAACTAAACATATATGATTAAATTGATTAACTAAGCTGTACCTGAAAACCTTCTTCAAGTGTCAGAACTCCTTCCGTCAAAGCTTCTGAATGAGTCGTGAATCCTTTCAGTTTTGAAGTTTTCCCTTTTAAAACCAAATCCAAAAGTTGTTTATCAGAAAGCTTCTTGCCGAAAATATCAAACGTAATTTTAAAACCACAGTTCTTGAAATCGGAACAACCTACCGCAGTTTTCCCTTTGATCAGGTTGTGTTCTTTACATTTTGGGCATTGGGTTTCTTCCCACGATTGAAGTTCTTTTTTTACGGCAGGTTCACGCTTTTTCTTTTCTTTGACCTCTTCTTTTTCTTCTTCCTGCAGCATGATCACTTTTCCTTTTCCGTCCACCACTTTTCGGGTAAGCTCGGAAACCATCTGGATCAGCTCTTCTTTAAACTGGTTGGCTTCGTACTCGCCTTTTTCAATTTTACGGAGTTTCTGTTCCCATTCTCCGGTCAGTTCCGGGCTTTTCAGAAGTTCGTCTTCAATGGTATCAATTAGTTGAATTCCGGTTTGGGTAGCGATAAGATTTTTTCTTTTCTTCTCGATATATTTCCTTTTGAAAAGGGTCTCGATGATATTTGCACGGGTGGAAGGTCTTCCGATCCCGTTATTTTTAAGCAGTTCGCGAAGCTCATCATCTTCTACCTGTTTTCCGGCAGTTTCCATAGCTCTCAGGAGTGTTGCTTCCGTGTAAGGCTTTGGTGGGGTCGTTTTTCCCTGGTGAATCATTGGATCGTGTGGTCCGCTTTCTCCCACGGTAAATTCAGGAATGGTCTGTTCTTCCTCCTTTTCTTTTTCTTTATCAGTGGATTCTTCTTTCGGTTCTTTTGCATAAACGGCTCTCCATCCCGGTTCCAGAACCTGTCTTCCACTTGTTTTAAAAGGAATCGTTCCTACTTTTCCTTCCACTAATGTATTTGAAATTTTACATTCCGGATAAAAAGCAGAAATAAAACGTTTTGCCACAAGATCATAGATCAGTTTCTCTTCCCTGCTCAGATTCTGAGAAGGCGGAACTTCTGTAGGGATAATCGCATGGTGATCAGTTACTTTCGCATCATCGAAAACGGCTTTTGATTTAGGAATAGGTGCTTCCAATAATGGAGCAACCAGATCCTGATAAAAATGCATTTTCCGAAGAATGCCTTCAATTTTAGGATACAGACTTTCGGATAGATAAGTGGTATCTACACGCGGATAAGTCACGTGCTTTTTTTCGTACAGACTCTGGATATAATGTAAGGTATTTTCTGCGGAGTAGCCATATTTTTTGTTGGCTTCCACCTGAAGTCCTGTCAAATCGAAAAGTCTGAGGTTTTTTTCTTTTCCTTCTTTAATCTCAAAAGAAACAATTTCAAAAGGGTTGAGCTTAAGATATTCAAGACCCTTTTCAGCACGGTCTAAGGTTTTTAAACGATCAATCGCAGCATTGAAAATAACGTCACGGTATTTGGTTTTAAGTTCCCAATATTCTTCCGTATTAAAGGCATCAATTTCTTTCTGTCGCTGAACCAGCATCGCCAAAGTCGGCGTCTGAACTCTTCCGATGGAAAGAACCGCTTTGTTTCCTCCAAATTTTTTGGTAAATAATCTTGTCGCATTGATTCCCAGCAGCCAATCACCAATTGCTCTTGCATTTCCAGCCAGATACAGATTTTTATAATCCTCAGCAGGTTTCAGATTGTCAAAACCTTCTTTGATCGCTTCTTCGGTAAGGGACGAGATCCATAAACGCTGAACGGGTTTGTTACATTTTGCTTTCTGTAAAACCCATCGCTGGATCAGCTCACCCTCCTGCCCGGCATCACCACAGTTAATGACCTCATCACATTCCTCCACCAATCTTTCAATGACTTTAAACTGATTTTCAACGCCTTTGTTTGGAATTAATTTGATCCCAAAACTGGCTGGAATGATCGGCAGTAAAAACAAATTCCAGGATTTGTACTGAGGGCCATAATCATGAGGCTCTTTTAAGGTACAAAGGTGTCCGAACGTCCATGTCACACAGTATCCGTTGCCCTCCATATAGCCCTGTTTAGGCGTGGTAGCACCTAATACTTTGGCGATATCTCTGGCAACACTGGGCTTTTCGGCAATACAAAGTTTCATGAATTTCGGAATTATTGAAGGGGGACAAAAGTCGGGATTTTTTTTGGATTAAGCTAATTTAGTTGGGAGTTGATGTTTGAAAATTACAGGGATGAGTATGGACGTTTATTCCGCTAAAATAGGTCTGATTATGTTGGTATCATTCTTTTGGATTAAAGTTTAATGAATGGTAGCAGATATATTGCGGATTGAGTTTAGTAATGGGCACGAGCGGGACGCTCGCGCCAGCACATGGATGTCCAGCAATGCAGCTCAATATGTAAACACAATGCTAGCGCGAGCGTCCCGCTCGTGCTAATAATTATAACAAAAAACTCCCCTTAAAAAAGGAGAGCCTTCACAATATTAATGAAAACGGGTTCATTATTTTCTATTCACTTCGGCAATGGCAGCCTGAATTCCGCCACCTGCTACTTCAAAGAAAGATGGACCTGCCAGGAAGTATATTTTTTTCAATTTCTTTGTATGGGAAAGTTGATGCTCTTTGAGATAGATTTCGGAACGGTTGGCCAATACAATCCCTTTCACTACATTTCCAGCTATTAAAGCGGTTGGAGAATCTATTCCGGCGTCCTTCAGATCACTGGCAAACGCGAAATTGGTTACGCCTAATCTCATTGCTTCACGGGCAGCCACTTCACCTACGGAAGTCATCAGTTCGGGCGTGAAATTATTTCGGTCACCCAACCCGATTAGCAATAGTTTTTTAGCAGACATAGAACCAGCCGGCGGTGTGATTAATAGTGTTTCCAACGCATGTCCTTTAAACTGTCCGGACTGTCTGATTTTTGTAAATTCACCTTTTAATGCATCGTCCAAATGCACTAAACCGTTCAGATTGGCGGGTAAAGCCTGAGCACTGTGGATATCATTTTCCGTGTATTCAAACACACAGGCCACCTGTAATTGGGCATCTGCAGAAGAAGGTCCCTGAACCAGGCCGATAATTGAGATTCCGTCTACTGATCCCCAGTTTTTTGAGGTGCCGACAGAGGTTGTATTTTGAGCAGTCAGTGTTAAGGATAATAAACCAGCTGCGAATGATAGCATAAAATTTTTCATGGTTTCAAATCTTTTCTATTCGTGATTACATGGCCATCGGAACTTCCATTAGCAAGATTTCCGTATGTTCTGCCGTAGATTTCATATTCAGGTTTTTAATATCCCAAACTCCGAATCCATCCCGTTCTTCCAATTTCTGACCTTCAATTTCAGCGCTTCCTTTAAGGATAAAAACATACACTCCATTTCCACTTTTTTTGATCTGATAACTGGTTTCCAAACCGTTTTCAAACCGCCCTAAATGAAACCAGGCATCCTGATGAATCCACACCCCCTCGTCATCAGCATTGGGAGAAAGGATTTGCTGGAATGCATTGTGACTTTTTGTTTTGTCTAAAGTGATCTGGTCGTATCTTGGCGTTACATTTCTCCTATTCGGATATACCCATATCTGCAGGAATTTGACAAGTTTATCGCTGTTCTTATTAAATTCGCTGTGCATCACCCCTGTTCCTGCGCTCATCACCTGGATATCTCCACTTTTGATCACCGTGGTATTTCCCATATTGTCTTTGTGCTCAAGATCGCCTTCCAGCGGGATACTGATGATTTCCATATTATCATGGGGATGCGTTCCAAAACCTCTGCCCGCTTCCACTTTGTCATCATTTAAAACTCTCAGCACTCCAAAATGCATTCTTTCAGGATTATGATAATTGGCAAAACTGAATGTATGCTGGCTCAGCAGCCAACCATGATCTGCCTTTCCTCTTGAATCCGCCTTATGAATCACGGAATTATCTTTAATTTTCGACTCAGGATTGGGTAAGTGATTGTATCCGATGGGTTCTAATGGCTCAATCTCATCGATCTCATTTTTCATGGTATTTCCAAGAGAAGCAGATGCTACAAACATCCCGGTTCCCAATAAACCTTTCTTTAAAAAATCTTTTCTGTCCATATCTTGTCGTTATTTTTTTGATTTTGATAAGACAAATTTAGGGAGACTGAAATGGCTGTGCATTTAACTAGTTTAATAAATTGCTTTTTGATTAAAAAATTGAGGGGAATATTGTGTGTTTATTTTTCAGGCAAAGATTTCATTTTTAAACACAAATTTCACAAATAAGTTCACAAATAACACGACTATAATCTGCGTAATCTGTTGGATCTGCGGGAGATTATATTTCTAACCACTGATTTCACGGATTGACACAGATGATTGCGCATATTTTTATTCTTCTGGATATTTTGAGAGAAGCAAATGGGACTGCCTGCATCGTTGATGAAACTACTTGGATATATAAGTGCGCTTAATCAAATCAATCGAAGATTGATCTCTCCTTTGCAGGCTTACATAAACCGCTTTATGATCGATCTTTGCGTTAAAAAAACACTAAAAGAATAGTTTTAAATAGCCAATCCAACAAAAGGAAATCTATTTTTCCTTGGAAGCCAGACGCTTTCTTATAGTGCTCACAAATTCCTTCGAGACTCCGAGATAGGACGCGATATAGTACTGAGCCACTCTTTGTGGAATGGAAGGATATATTTTAATAAATTCAAGGTAGCGGTCTGTTGCGGTTTTGGAAATGGTATCCACCAGACGGTTCTGAAGTGTGGAGAGGTTTCTTTGCACGAGCATTCTGAAAACTCTTTCAAATTTTGGAATTTCCTGCAGTAATTTTTCTTTAGTAGCCGGAGTCAGCACATAGATTTCGGAATCTTCCAGGGCTTCAATATATACTTTTGAGGGCTTCTGTTCCTGAAATGAAGCAATATCACTGATCCACCAGTCTTCAATGGCAAATAAAAGGGTAACTTCTGTACCGTTATCATCCAGACAGTACAACCTTACACAACCTTTCTGGATATATCCCTCAAACAGGCAGATCTCTCCTTCCCTTAACAAAACGGCCTTTTTAGAAAATGTCTGGCAGCTCAATAAGTCGGTAAAGGTTTTATGTTCTTCTTCGGTAAGATCTATAAATCGGCTGACGTTCCGGATGATATTTTCAAACATGCACAAATTTTATCCCTGCAAATTAGGGAAAAGACTGTAAACTTCATTCTTTAAAAGTCCGCTTCCGCCACCGTAATGATCAATCACTTTAGTTTCTTTGTCTAAATTTTCGCAGAATATTTTAATGTCTTTTTCGAACTGTTCTTCCAAACCTGAACTTAGAAGCACAATATCAACCTGATTTTCTTTGATATAATCGTAGGAAGCGGTTTCATCGCTTTGGATTTCAGCTTTCCAGCCTTCATTATTTTCGATGATTCTTTTCAATGTTTCAAGAATTTCCTGATTTTTTCCAATGACTAAAAATTGTAATGTTTTCATTGTATTCCGTATTAAAAGTGAAGAGCTTAAGTTTTAAAATTACAGATGCTTATTCCCAGTTATTTTCAATTCATTTAAATCCAATTGAGATTCTGCTTTCCGGATCTCATCATCACTGAACAGTTTTTCTCTTTTCAGCCTGAAGAGTTCTTTCCGTTGTATGGCAAATATATCCAACATGATTTCATGATATTCTTTAAGGTCATTCTGTCTGTTGGTACACATTTCCAGAGAACTTAGGTGGCTCTCATGAAGCTTGATATCATTTTGCAGGTTTTCTTTTAAATTCCCGACCAAACTGTTGCCGGTTAAGCTTTTTTCATATTTTTCATTCAATCTGTCAACAGCCAAATGATCCAGTCTGATCTGAATTCCCGTCTGCTGCTCGTGAGATGGTAAAATAGGATCAATTTCTCCAATTTTGGTTAATTTAATAATCAAAGGAAGCGTTAAACCCTGAAAAACCAATGTCACAAAAATGACCACGAACGTGATGAAAATAATTAAGTTTCTTAACGGAAACTCAGCTTGGTCATTCATCATCACCGGAATTGACAGCGCTGTAGCTAATGAAACTACACCTCGCATCCCTGCCCAACCGATGATCAAAGGGTTTTTCCAGCCCGGACTTGGGTCCTGACGTACTTTTTTACTCAGCCATCTCGGAATATGAGCCACTGGATAAATCCACAGCAAACGGACAACAATTACGATTAAACTAATGATTAAACCATACTTTATACCGTCCATTAAAGAAGTTTCACCCAAACCATTGATAATATCGGGAAGTTCCAATCCGATTAAGACAAACACCAAAGCATTCATCACGAAAATCAACGTGTTCCAGACTCCCGTCATATTGATTCTGGTGGTTCCCGTTTTAAAAATTTCATGGGCACGGAAAGACATGAATAATCCTCCACTCACTACTGCCATCACTCCGGAAAAGTGAAAATGCTCCGCTCCCAAAAACAAAATATAGGGCGTCATCACCGTCAATGCCGCATCGATCGCCGGAGTGGTCGGGAGAAAGCGATGGATGGCATAGAAAATATGAGCTCCTACGATACCTACCACAACTCCCATTCCTGCAACAAGAAAAAACTGCCCGGTTGCTTCCTGCATGGAAAAGACGCCCGTCATCACCGCCGCTAAAGCAAATCTGAAAACAATCAGTGATGATGCATCATTGATCAGACTTTCGCCTTCCAGCATCGCAATGGTTCTTTTCGGAACTTTTAATCCTTTTAAAACCGTAGTCGCGGCAACAGCATCGGGTGGAGAAACAATTCCACCCAGCAAAAACCCTAGAGCCAGTGTGAACCCCGGAATGATAGACTGAGCAGCAAAAGCCACTACAATGGAGGTTAAAAATACCAACCCGAAAGCCATTAACGAAATGGTCCGTTTCCATTTCCAGAAATCATTCCATGAGGTGTACCACGCAGCTTCATATAAAAGGGGCGGTAAAAATATCAGGAAGATAATCTCCGGATCTAACTTTAAAACAGGAACCCCGGGAATAAAACTGATGCCCAATCCGGCCAGTACCAGAAAAATGGGATATGCGATTTTGATGCGCTGTGCCAGCATAACCAATAGCATGACGATGAGTAGCAGTCCGAGTATTAAAAGGAGGTGTTCGTGCATTTTTTTTAAGATATTAGATGTTAGATGTTAGATGTTAGAATTTAGAAGCTAGAGGTTAGACGTAAGAACTTTTTGGTATTTGATATATTTTTAGTGCTCTAGGTTTTGGCTAAAGCCGATTTATTCCTGGGCTAATTTAAGCGGGCTGAAGCCCGCTCCTATTGAATATTTTATTCTTTTTTTTGTAAAAAAGGCTAATATTTTTTTGTACATACAATCATTTTTTTGATTGTTCCTTTCATAAGTTATACAATTTTAATCTTCTTTCAGCCAGACATCATTATATTCATCCGGATGACGCTTGAATTGTAAGTGAACATATGGACAAAGCGGTACAATTTTCAAATCATTTTCTCTTGCATAGGAAACCAGTCTTTCCAGTAATATTTTGGCAAAGCCTTTTCCTTCGTGTTCAGGATTAACTTCTGTATGGTAAACGGTTAATTTTTTTCCGATCACTGAAATATCCATTTTACCAGCTTTTTGATCGTCCGAGAAAAGCTGGATTTCTCCTCTCACATTTCCTAAAACTATTTCTGTTCTTTCCATTTTTTTATTCTTTTAAATTAATAGTTCAAAATTAGGGTCTTTAGTAAAACTGAGTAATGATCTATGATAATTTCGGTAAAGCTCCTTAATTTTATCATACAACTTCTCTTATTCCCAATAAAATTTCAGTGCTGTTTTATCAAGCAGCGTCCAATTGTCACTTATATCATTTCGTACAAACCGTGAAAATCAGGCTTTCCAACATTAATCAAACAAAATTAATTCATTGAAAAACAATACATTAAAAAGTTTCAAGATAAAAAACATTAAAAAGTCTATCTTTTTAGTGGACTAATAAAAATATATGCCCTATATTTGCAACCGTATTCAGGAAAAGAAAATAAAATGAAACAAGGATCTAAACATCAATCCATTAAGAAACAAAACATCAAAACTATGATGATGTGCAACTGTATGCCTATGCATCAGAAATTCCGTGGCTGACCTTACTTTTATATCACATATTTCAGAGGCCTTACCACGTTGTAGGGCCTTTTTATTTTTACCCATCACACAAAAAACATACAGAATGAGCACTTCTAAAAACAGCTGGCTGGTGCCGGTGGCATTTATCAATATTTACGTCATTTGGGGAATCACATTCCTCGCGATTTCATTTGGTCTGAAAGGATTCCCACCTTTTATCCTTTCCGGTTTCCGTTTTCTAGCGGCTGGATTAATGATGATCGGGTGGCTGCTTGCTAAGGGTGAAAAAGCGAATTCCCTGATCAACTGGAAAAAGAATGCCATCACTGGAATATTGATTCTTACCGGTGGAACGGGTCTGGTAGCTTGGGGTGAACAGTATGTATCGGCTTCTGAAGCGGCAATTGCCATTGCAACAGGCCCGTTCTGGTTCATTGCAATTGATAAGAAAAACTGGAAGTATTATTTCTCTGATAAATTTATTCCCATAGGATTAATCATAGGGTTTGTGGGCTTAATATTATTCCTGAACGGAAGTGTTTCCAGCGCACACCATACCGCAGTAGACGGAAATCTGAGAATCACAGCCTTCATTGTACTGGCATTAAGTTCAGTGGCTTGGGTACTAGGATCTTTATATTCAAAGAAAAATCCGGCTTCGCAGTCTACCTTTATGAATATTGCACAACAGCTGATCACAGCGGGAGTCGCTGCATTTATTATTGCATCATTCAGACAGGAATGGCACGGTTTTTCATTCTCCAATGTTCCTGTATCGGCATGGGCTGGTGTACTGTTTCTGGTGTTCTTCGGATCGATCGTCGCTTATTTATCTTATATATGGCTGCTTTCTGTAAAACCTGCGGCCTTGGTAAGTACGCATACCTACATCAACCCCATTGTTACAGTCTTCGCAGGCTGGATCGTAGCCGGACAAACCATTAACGGAAGTCAATTATACGGACTATCTGTGATATTATTGGGTGTTTTATTAACCAATGTTACCAAGTATTTCAGGCTTTCAAAACGCTCAAAAGTGAAAATAAGAAGACTGAAGCGATTGGTGAATAAGACGGTACGACCGTATCAGCCTATTTAAAATTAAAACTATACATTAAAAATGATAGAGATCAAAAACATTTCAAAGACATTTCATCAGAAAAAGCAGTCTTTCAAAGCACTGGATCAGGTGAGTCTCAGTATTGAGAAGGGAGATATTGTGGGAATCATTGGATTTTCCGGAGCTGGAAAAAGTACCCTGATCCGTACCGTAAATCTTCTGGAAAGACCTGATGAAGGCCAGATCATCATTAACGGAAAGGATTTTATTCAGTTAAGCTCCAAACAGCTTGCTGCCGAACGAAAAAAAATCGGGATGATCTTCCAGCATTTCAACCTGCTTTCATCGAGAACGGTTTTTGACAATGTAGCCCTTTCATTGGAACTGGATCATGTCAGTAAAGATGAGATCAACAGAAAAGTGAATGAACTGCTTAAAATTGTAGGACTGGAAGACAAAGCCAACGATTATCCCAGAAGTCTTTCCGGAGGTCAAAAGCAGAGAGTGGCCATCGCAAGGGCACTGGCCAATGATCCGTACCTCCTTCTCTGCGACGAAGCTACCAGCGCACTGGATCCTGCGACTACACAATCCATTCTGCAGCTTTTAAGGGATATCAATCAAAGACTTGGGATTACTATTCTGCTGATCACGCATGAAATGGAAGTTATCAAAGCAGTCTGCAATCACGTGGCTGTTATCGACAAAGGAAAATTATTAGCAAAAGGAACATTAAGCGAGATCATCTCGGATAAAGAAAATCCGGTGATCCGACAATTTATAAATTCAGACATCATGACGATTCCTCAGGAACTCAATAAAAAACTGCAGAAAGAGCCACAGGTTGGTTTATTTCCGCTGGTTGAAATAGAACTCAATGAACATATCAGTGTTGAAAAACTGCTTTCAACGCTGTATGACCAATATAAAATCCCTTACCGACTTTTGAAAGCTGATGTGGAATATCTCGGCAATTCCAACTTTGGGAAACTTCTGCTTCATTTGCAGGGTGAAACCGAGGAAAACCAGCAGGCGATCTATTATTTAAACCAGAATAAAATTCAAAATACAGTAAAAGGATATGCTTAGTGACTCGGTAATTGCTCTTTTGGGAAAAGGACTTTGGGAGACGGTTTATATGACGTTTGTTTCAGGATTTTTCGGATTTGTTTTAGGCCTTCCGGTAGGTATTTTACTGTTTTTAACAAGAAAAGGACAGCTGCTGGAAAATAAAATTTATTACAGGATTATTTCAATTCTGGTTAATATTTTTCGGTCCATTCCTTTTATTATTTTAATTGTCTGGATGATTCCTTTCACAAGGGTAATCATTGGAACTTCCATCGGTATGAATGCGGCTTTGGTTCCGTTAAGTGTCGGGGCAGCTCCATTTATTGCCAGACTGGTGGAAAACAGCCTTCTTGAAGTTCCGCATGGTTTGATAGAAACAGCGAGAGCTTTGGGTGCATCTCCTTTACAGATTATTCAGAAAGTACTGCTTCCGGAAGCACTTCCTTCCCTGATCAATAACGCTGCAATCACTCTGATCACTTTGGTGGGTTATTCTGCGATGGGTGGAGCGCTTGGAGCCGGTGGATTGGGACAGATTGGCTATCAGTACGGTTACATCGGCTATGATGCTGTGATTATGAATGTAGTATTGGTACTTTTGGTAGCATTGGTGTTTATCATACAATTTGCAGGGGACAGATTGGCTAAGAAATTCGATCACAGGTAAGTTAAAGACGGAAATTAAAAATATAAATCTAATAATAAAGAGGTGGCTGAGGCACTCGAAGCCACCTTTTACTCATAAAAAATTCTAATGAAAAAGATAAAAACCATAGCCGTTTTAGCGGCCGGACTTCTCCTATTCAATGCATGTTCAGGAAAGAAAGATGACCCGAATCATATCGTAGTGGGAATTACTTACGGTCCGGAACTGGAAATTGCTGAAGCGGCCAAAAAAGTAGCCAAAGAAAAATACAATCTTGATGTGGAATTGATTCCCTTCAATGATTATGTAGTTCCAAATGAGGCTTTGAACAACGGAGACATTGAAGCCAATGCTTTCCAGCATGTTCCATATCTGAACGAGCAGTCGAAACAGAGAGGTTACAAACTGGCAGTAGTAGGAAATACTTTTGTCTATCCTATCGTTGCTTATTCAAAGAAGATCAGAACGATCAGTCAGCTTCAGAATGGAAGTACGATCGTTATTCCGAATGATCCCACCAATGAAGGACGTTCTCTCCTTCTCCTGCAGAAAAACGGGCTTTTAAAACTAAAAGAAGGTGTCGGACTTCTTCCAAAAGTCACAGACATCACCGAAAATCCAAAACAGCTGAAGATTCTCGAAATCGAAGCGCCACAACTTCCGAGAGTTCTGGATGATAAAGAAGTGGTTATCGCTATTATCAACAATAATTTTGCATCACAGGCAGGATTAGATCCCAATAAACAGGGCGTTTTCAGTGAGGATAAGGATTCTCCATACGTGAACGTCATCGTGGCTACCCATGACAATAAAAATTCCGCCAAAGTAAAAAACTTTGTAAAGGCCTATCAGTCTGATGAAGTGGCGAAAAAGGCTGAGGAGATCTTCAAAGGAGGTGCGGTGAAGGGATGGGAAGATCATGAGTAATGAGCAATGGGTAATAGGTAATAGGTGATGAGTTATAAATGATGAGTGATGAGATTGTTGCGGGGTGCGAGTTTCGAGTTATGGGGTTGGGAAATAAGGGATTCGGGTTGTTTATTCATAAAAGAGAGCTCAAAATCTAAATAAGCTTTTATATTTCGGGTCATAGGCGCAAGCTGTTTACTGCAGGAGTAGCAGTCAGATATTTTTCTTTTATTCAATATTTCTATATTCACAGCCTAAACGCTCAACCACCTAAATCCATATCTCCCAAACCCTAACTCATACCCTTAAACCCTCATACTCACACACCCATAACTCGAACATCACACCCTCCCACTCTCAAACCATAAACCCTCAAACTCTCAAACTCTCAAACTCTCCGACTCCAACCCCTGGAACACGAAACCCGAATCAAAATCAAACATTTATCTATTAAAATCCATTTTCTCAATTTGAGATAATAAAAATTTTACTTACTTTTGTTGTTAATCAATAAAAAGGCATTTTATGTTCAAGAAAACCGCCATTGTAAGTTTATTCACTTTTATTGCTGCTTCGTATATGGCTCAGACTCATACTCAACCCGTTTATTTAGATGAATCAAAACCTGTAGAGCAGCGTATTCAGGATGCTCTTTCGAGAATGACCGTGGAAGAAAAAGTGGCTATGCTGCATGCACAGTCTAAATTCAGTTCACCCGGTGTTCCAAGACTGGGAATTCCTGAATTCTGGACTACAGACGGACCTCACGGGGTACGTCCGGAAGTGATGTGGGACGAATGGGACCAGGCTGGATGGACGAATGACTCGATCATCGCCTACCCTGCCCTGACGGCACTTTCTGCAACATGGAACAAAAAAATGTCCTGGAATTATGGAAAAGCTTTAGGCGAGGAAGCTCGATACAGAAAAAAAGACATCCTTCTCGGACCTGGTGTCAATATCTACAGAACACCATTAAACGGAAGAAACTTCGAATATATGGGTGAAGACCCTTACTTAACTTCAAAAATGGTGGTTCCTTACATCAAAGGGGTACAATCCAATGGTGTAGCGACTTCTGTGAAGCATTTTGCGTTGAACAATCAGGAAATGTTCCGTCATACGAGCAATGTCAATATTGATGACCGAACGCTTTATGAGATCTATCTTCCACCTTTCAAAGCGGCAGTTACTGAAGGTGATTCATGGACGATCATGGGTGCTTATGACATGTATAAAAACCAATATGCCAGCCAAAACCAATATCTCTTGAATGACATTCTGAAAAAAGAATGGGGCTATAAAGGGGTTGTCGTTTCCGACTGGGGAGCGGTCAACAATACGGAACAGGCCATCCACAACGGACTGGATCTTGAATTCGGGAGTTGGACGAACGGACTGTCTGCAGGAACTAAAAATGCTTACGACAACTATTATTTAGCAAAACCTTATTTAGACCTCATCAAAGCTGGAAAAGTAGGAACACAGGAGCTTGACGACAAGGTAACAAGACTCCTTCGTTTAGCTTATAAAACGACGATGAACAGGAATAAACCTTTCGGGAATATTGCTTCTGAAGAACATAAAGCGGTAGCCAAAGAAATCGGTGAAGAAGGAATTGTATTGTTGAAAAATCAGGGAAATGTGCTTCCCATCGATCTTAATAAAGCTAAAAAAATTGCCGTTATTGGTGAAAATGCCATCAAAATCATGACTGTTGGTGGTGGTTCTTCTTCTTTAAAAGTTAAATATGAAACCCTTCCATTAGACGGAATCAAATCCAGATTCGGAAAACAGGCGGATGTACAGTATGCGAGAGGTTATGTAGGAGACATCGGTGGAGAATACAACGGGGTAAAATCCGGACAGAACTTAAAAGACGACCGTTCTGCAGCAGAATTACTGAACGAAGCTGTAGAATTGGCCAAAAAATCCGACTATGTTATTTTCGTAGGTGGACTGAATAAAGCAGACTTCCAGGACAGTGAAGGTAACGACAGAAAAAGCTACGGACTTCCTTATAATCAGGACAATGTGATCTCAGCTTTAGCAAAAGCCAATAAAAACCTTGCTGTAGTCCTGGTTTCCGGAAACGCAGTAGCAATGCCTTGGATTAAAGAAGTTCCTTCTGTTCTGCAGTCGTGGTATCTGGGTTCTGAGGCAGGAAATTCCATCGCTTCTGTTTTGGCAGGTGATGCGAATCCTTCCGGGAAGCTTCCGTTTACTTTTCCTGTGAAACTTGAAGATAATTCAGCACATCAGTTGGGAGAATACCCCGGACAAAAAGACGAACTGGCTGCCGGAAAAGGAAAAGATCAGAAAAACCCGATCAATATTACGTATAACGAAGGTGTTTTTGTAGGATACCGTTGGCATGATACGAAGAAAATCAAGCCATTGTTCAGCTTTGGGTATGGTTTAAGTTATACCACCTTTGAGTTTGGAAAGGCTAATGCTGATAAAACAGTAATGTCTGCGGACGATAAGATTACTTTCACCGTAACTGTAAAAAATACAGGAAAGAAAGCCGGTGCTGAAGTTGCGCAGTTATACATCAGCGATATCAAAGCTTCTGTACCCCGTCCAGCAAAGGAACTAAAAGGTTTTGAAAAGGTATATTTAAATCCTGGTGAGCAGAAAGAAGTAACATTCACGATTGATAAAACGGCATTGAGCTTTTTTGATGCAAATAAGCATGAATGGACGGCTGAGCCTGGAGATTTTGAGGCGCAGATCGGGAATTCTTCTGATGCGATTAAGACGAAGGTGAAGTTTACGTTGAAGTAGTTTTTATTAATATATTTAAATATCTAAGCAGGTTCTACGGGATCTGCTTTTTTTGTTTTTTTTAACCACAGATTTCACAGATGTACACAGATGTTTGCGGATATTATTTTGGATAAAAATTTTTGTTTTTTTTTAAATGAAGATGCTATTCATTTACAATAATTTATTTCTTTTCAGCTTCTTTTTTATACTCAATTCTTACCTCAATATTCCATCTTAACCTTAACCTATAAATTGATACTCAGTCAATCGCTGCTCTCCATATTTCTCTAAAATCTTCTGTTGTGTGGCCCATTTTAAATCTCTGCTAGCGGTGGGGGCCGAAATATTTTTGAAATGTTGTAAATAATCTTTTCTGCTGAACCTTTCGTCATTCATCTTTTCTTTAAAAATCAGGATCCTTTCTTTCGTATTTAGGTTCGTATTCTGAGACTGCAAAACCTGTTGAAGCGCTTCCAGAATAATTCCCATCATAAATTCAACAAATGGTGTAGAGTTTCCTTTTTTATCAGATTCCGAAAGCTTATTGTAATATTCCTCCTGGTTTTTCTTAATAAGGCTCTCTACCGGAAGATACTCAAATACAGGATACTGTTGCATCAGAATTAAAGTTTGCCATAATCTTCCCATTCTTCCGTTACCATCTAAAAAAGGATGGATAAATTCAAATTCATAGTGAAATACACAGCTTTTTATCAGTACAAGTTCAGGGTCTTCCTTTACATAACGGAAAAGACCATTCATTAAGCCTTTCACTATAGATCCGTCCGGCGCTATATGTTCCACTTTAGAACCTTTTACTATTCCTACATTGGAAGTCCTCAATTTCCCTGATTTATCGATCAGATCTTTCATTAAAACAGCATGAGCCTTTTCCAGATCCTTAATACTGGTAGGGTCAAGCTCTTTTAGACACGCGTACACTTCGATAGCATTCTGTACTTCCTGAATATCTTTTAAAGGTGCAATGATTCGCTTATTATCAAGTAATGCCGTGATCTGTTCCTCAGTCAGGGTATTTCCTTCGATTTCCAATGAAGACTGGATTGTTTTAATACGGTTCTTCTTACGCAGCTCCGTTGTTGGTTTATAAAGATGATGCGCATTAATTTCTCCAATCTTTTCAGAGATGGAAGCAACTAATGAAAGGATTTTATCGGTAATGGTATATGGCGGTCTCAAAACTTGATAGTATCATTTGATAGTATCAAAGATAAGAAATTACTTGTACATTTTCTGATTTCCCCATAAAAACCCATAGTTTGAAAACAAGCAGACAGAGCAGATCAGTGTTCTTAAGGGATAAGAATAAAAAGCCCTCTTAAAAAAAGAGGGCAATATCTGATTACATACATGTAGATGTGCTGCAATAATTTCCTGCACGATGATAACAACATCTGTAGCTGTCATCAGGACAGTGCGAACCTCCACATGCAACACCTGTTGGATCACCTATTCCTGTTTCTGGCTTAAAAGGTCCTGATCCCGTTGTGTTTTTCAATTCTTTTCTTGTTAGTTTTCTTTTCATAGTATAAATCTTTAATTTGATCGAATTGTAAACATATTATTTTTTATTGGAAAAATCAATAAAATAATCAAAAAATTAGAATATTTTTAATTAAATTTTAAATAAATTAAATTAAAACACAATTAAGTGATTTATTATTACTGAAAGCAACACCTTATTTATTTTAAAGGAAGCATTTTGATTCAGTATGAATTTTGGAGAGAGAATGAAGTTTAGCTTGTCTTGCCTCCTGTTTCTTTTAGCTGAAATCCACCACTGCATGAGCCATAAAAAATGCCCGGATCTCACCCGGGCACCGCATAGCAAATTTACAAGGATTAAAAAATAGATATGCTAGTTGACACTTTCAAAATAGTGAATCATTCCTCCTTCCGGCAGATGATATTTCTGTGTATGGGTTTCTGACTCCCTGTTTCCGCTGTTTTCTAAAAAAGAATGACTGAACAGAGCGTACGACGGCTGCTCGGCAAATTCATTTTTCAGCATCTGATGGGCTTCCACTATCGTTTTTCCATAGAGTTTTTTAAAACTTCCTATCGTATACTGTGAAAACTTTCCATAGTGAACGATGAATTTTAACGACATATCGATGGCCGTACTGAGCTCCTTGCTCAATTCTTTAATCTTTTGGTTAAAAGCATTCCGCATTTTCCAAAGCATCGTTGAAATGCTCTGATAAGAAGGTTTGTCATCATATCTGTAAAATAAAATGGCATCGCCTTCGATCTCTGAAATTTCAAAATACCGATCATTCATATCGATCAGCGTAGATAGTAGTTGTCTTACAATATATTCTCCTGTATAAAGTTTTGTATTGAACACAAATTCAGTAAACCCGCTGAAATCAGGAATAAGAATAATACCCTCATGTATATTTGTATTCTTCATAATGATTATAGTTTAAAAACCTGCTGCATCCTTATAGACGAAGCAGGTTTCATTTTACTTTACTGCCAGCCGCCGCCCACCGCTCTGTACAGAGAAGTAATGGCATTTAAGCGTTGCGCTTTCAGAGAAGCCAGATCCAGTTCTGCCTGAAGCTTATTGCTTTGCGCGATAATCACCTCTACATAGGTCGCTGAATTATATTTAAATAAAATATCAGCTTTCTTCACCGCTTCACCGGATTTCGCAGCTAATCCTTCTGCAATTTTCTGCTGTTCTTCCAGCTTCTGAATCTGTACCAGTGCATCAGAAACTTCTCCAACCGCTTTTAAAACGGACTGTTTAAAATTAATTTCAGCCTGATCTGCCAATACTTTAGACTGTTCGTATTGGGTCTTTAATTGTTTTCCGTTTAAAATAGGCTGTGCAATCATTCCTGCCGCCATTCCGAAAAGCGAACCGGGAACACTGAACCAGTGGCTTGCCTGAAAAGCATTCAGTCCGCCCTGAGCAGTAATATTCAGAGAAGGATACATACTCATTTTTGCGACATGGATCGCAGCGGCACTTTTTCTGACTTCGAGTTCAGCCGTTTTAATATCCGGTCTGTAACTTAACAGTTCTGATGGAATTCCTGCTGCAATGCGGTCCGGCGACTGTACATTATTCAAACTTGCACTTCTTTCAATTTTATCTGGCATTGAGCCTGTCAAAAGACTCAAAGCATTTTCCTGAACCGCGATGGAACTTTCAATGGCAGGAACTGTTTTTAAGATCTGATCTTTCACAATTTCCTGCTGCTGCACAGCAAGAGCGGTCGTTAAACCTAATTCCTGCTGCTTGGTTAAAAACTTCAGGGTCGTATCAGAATATTCCAGATTCGATTTTGTGATCTGCAATTGGGTATCCAGCATGAGTAAGTTGTAATATCCCTGCACCACTGAAGCGACCAGCTGGGTTTTCACTGCCTTTGCCGCTTCCTGGGTTTTAAGGTATTCTGTCAGAGCCTGCTCTTTTCTTCCTCTGATCTTCCCCCAGATATCTGCTTCCCATGAGATATTAACCGATGTGGTATAATCTTCGGTATACTTTCTCCCCATGAACTGTCCGGCCATCATTCCGTTCATACTGTTATCTGAAGGACGGCTGATACTCGCATTCGCAACCGTAGCGCTGATCGTGGGAACATTCCCCCACTTGCTCTGGTTATAAGCAAGGGAGGCGTATTCTATCTGTTTTAATGCCACAAGAAAATTATTATTCTGTGCAATGGCTTTGTCGATAAGACCTACCAACACCGGATCTTTAAAAAAGTCCCTGTAGCTGGTCTTTGCTATATTGTCCTGAGCGTCCGCAACGATGCTGTCATTTCTAAAAGCTTCAGGCATTTTCACTTCGGGCTGTTCAAATTTCTGAACTTTGCACGAAACGGCAACCCCTGAGATCAATGCGATATATGCTATATTTTTAATTGAATTCATTTTAATAATCATTTGGATTAATATTCCCAGTCGGCTTCTGTTATTACTTTTCCGCTCATTCTTTCATGTAAAGCCTGGAAGACCACAAAAAGTACCGGAACCACGAAGATTCCTAAAACAGTTCCGAAGATCATCCCGGAAACTGCTGCATATCCAATGGAATGGTTTCCTAACGCTGAAGGTCCTATGACAAACAGCAACGGAAGAAGTCCAGCAATAAATGCTAATGACGTCATCAGAATCGGACGGAGACGCGCTTTGGCTCCTTCTACCGCAGAAGCGATAAGGCTTTTCCCCGCTCTTCTTCGCTGAATGGCAAATTCTACAATCAGAATCCCGTTTTTCGCTAAGAGGCCAATCAACATCACCAAAGCAATCTGAACATAGATATTATTGGAAAGATCTGCCATGGTAATTCCTACAAATACTCCTGATAAACCTACAGGAATCGCAATCAGTACCGCAAACGGAAGTACATAACTTTCATACTGCGCCGATAAAAGAAAGAACACAAACACAATACACAATCCAAAAATCATCACCGACTGTGAACCTGCACTTACTTCTTCACGGCTCATTCCCTTGTAATCGTAGGTGTATCCCGGAGGCAGCACCTGCTTGCTCACCTCATCGATAGCTGCCATCGCCTGTCCTGTACTGAATCCCGGAGCCGGCATTACGGTTAAGTTCGAAGAGTTGAACAGGTTGAAACGGTCTACCACTTCTGCACCTGTCACTTGTTTTAAACTTACCAACGTATTGATAGGAACCATTTCTCCTGAATTATTTTTAACGAAAATACCGTTCAATGATTCTTTATCCTGTCTTGTTTCAGGAGTAGACTGAACCAATACTCTGTAATATTTTCCGAATCTGTTGAAATCCGAGGACTGAATACTTCCGTAATAACCCTGCATCACACCCAATACATCAGAAACATTAACGCCAAGCTGAGCTGCTTTCACCTCATCTACCAATACTTCATACTGAGGATAGGTTACATCAAACGTTGTAAATGCTACTGCCACTTCCGGTCTCTGCATCAAGGCTCCCATCATTCCGTAGGAGATATTTCCAAGATTCTGAAGTTCACCGTTTGTACGGTCCTGAAGCACAAGCTCCATACCGCTGGTATTTCCAAAACCATCTACCGTAGGTGTATTCAGAACAAGGAAATTTGCTCTTTTATCCTGAGAAAGTCCTCCCTGAATCTGGCCGATAATGTCATTGATATTTTTCACATTTCCTCTTTGTTCCGTCTTTTTCAGTTTAACGAAAATAGAAGCCGCCGAAGATGACATGGATCCGCTAAAAAGATTCAACCCATCTACTGAAATTACTTTGTCTACCGCTGGATTTTTCATCAGCAGATCTTCCGTATCGGAAACTACTTTGGTGGTTCTGTCTTTCGAAGCTCCCGGAGCAAGATTGGCCGTTACGATGATAAAACTCTGGTCTTCATCAGGAATAAATCCTTTAGGTGTTGTCATGGACATCCATACAAACAGTCCACCAAATCCTAAGATGATGATTGCTGCCACCCATTTTCTCTTTAATAAAAACAGGATCGCTTTTCCATAACGGAAGGTCAGTTTATTAAAACTTGCATTAAAACCGGCAAAGAATCGGTCTTTGAAATTCATTTTTTCATGCGTTCCCGGATGGTGTTGTTTTAAAAATATAGCACACAAGGCAGGACTCAATGTCAATGCATTAATCGCTGAAATCACAATCGCAATCGCCAGTGTTAATGCAAACTGCTGGTAGAATAATCCTGTAGAACCACTCATAAAGGCTACCGGAACAAATACCGCAGACATAATCAGGGTAATCGAAACAATAGCTCCCGTGATTTCACTCATCGCCGACATGGTCGCAGCCCTTGGGTTGAGCTTTTTATGTTCCATTTTAGCATGGACTGCTTCCACGACGACAATGGCGTCATCCACCACAATACCAATGGCCAGTACCAGGGCAAACAACGTCAGGATATTAATAGAAAACCCAAATAAGTTCATAAAGAAGAACGTTCCTACAATAGACACCGGAACCGCAATGGCTGGAATCAGTGTTGAACGGAAATCCTGCAGGAAGATATACACTACAATGAATACCAGGATAAATGCCTCAATCAAAGTATGAATTACCTGATCTATCGACTGGTCCAGTGCTTCTTTCGTCGCATAAGGAATTTCATAGCTCATCCCCGCCGGAAAAGATTTTTCAAGTTCTTTCATTCTGTTCTGAAGCGCGATCTGTACCTCATTGGCATTGGATCCGGCCATCTGGAAAATCGCCATCGTCACCGAAGGTTTTTTATTGAACGTAGAAGAAACCGTATAACTGTAGGCCCCAAATTCTACTTTAGCAACATCTTTTAGTTTTAAAACGGAACCGTCACTTAATGCTTTGATCGTAATATTTTCATACTGCTCAGGCTCTGTGAATTTTCCTTTGTAACGCAGAACATACTCCATGGCTTCCTTACTTCTTTCCCCGAATCTTCCCGGTGCCGCTTCAAGGTTCTGAGCCTGAATCGCCCGCGAAACATCTGAAGGGGTAAGGTTGTAAGAGGTCAGTTTATTCGGATCAAGCCATACTCTCATGGAGTAATCCTTGTTTCCGTATACCATGGCATCTCCTACTCCTTTTACCCTTTTCAATTCGGGAACGACATTGATTTTTGCGTAGTTTTCAAGGAAGAGGTCATCCATTGCACCATCCTTGCTGGTCAATGAAATTATTGCCGTCATACTGTTCTGTCTCTTCACCGTAGTAATTCCGGCCTGGATAACTTCTGCAGGAAGCTGGTTGGTCACCTGGGCTACCCGGTTTTGAACATTAATGGCCGCCTGATCCGGATCTGTTCCCAGTTTAAAGATGACGGTAATATTTAAAGTCCCGTCGTTACTCGCTGTGGACGTAATATAGTCCATATTTTCCACCCCGTTGATGGCATTTTCCAAAGGAGGTGCTACGGATCTTGCGATCGTTTCTGCATTGGCCCCCGGATACACTGCGGTTACCATTACGGTAGGCGGAGCAATATCAGGGAATTTAGTAATCGGCAGACTGATCATACCGACGATACCCAGAATGACGAGCAATACGGAGATAACCGTTGCCAGTACGGGTCTTTTTATAATGGTCTTTAACATGATTTTTTCTTACGATTTTTTCGGTTGAGCATTCTTTTTCTGAGCGACTACGGGAGTTCCCGGCTGCAGTCTGTCGAAACCTGTTACAATGTACTCGTCACCAGCTTTCAATCCTTTTGATACAATGAAATCAGTACCAGCTTTTCCAGTGACTTCTACCGGAAGCATCACAGCTTTTCCTCCTTTGATAGAGAACACGAAGATCTTATCCTGAATGGTTCTCGTAGAAGCTATCGGCAGAAGAACGACGTTGCTGTAAAACTGATCCATGACAATTTTTCCGGTATTCCCGCTTCTCAAAAGATTATCCGGGTTGTTGAATTTTGCTCTTAAAGTGATGGAACCTGTAGTTTTGTTGAACTGTCCTTCCACGGCATCTATCTTCCCGGTCTGTGCGTATTTTTCGCCTCCTGAAAGCAGAAGAGAAACTGCCGGTGTATTTTTGATGATCTCATTGATATTACTGCCTGCCTGCTGTTTCTGGAAGCTGTTGAAATCATTTTCACTCATGCTGAAATAGGTATACACCTCATGAATGTCAGATAAAAGTGTGATCGGCTCCTGATTGGAAGGCGTCATTAAACTTCCCAGACGGTAATTGAATCTTCCGATAAACCCGCTTACCGGGGCTTTGATCGTAGAAAAATTAAGATTGATCTTTGCGGATTCAATGGCAGAAACCGACTGACTTACCGCGCCTCTTGCAGCGTTGTAATTGGCTTCCGCTTCTTTCACCTGGATATCAGAAACCATTTTGTTTCTTAATAATTCCTTTTTTCTGTCGAGATCAATTTTAGAAGTGGAAAGATTGGCCTGTGCGGTGATCAGCGCTGCCTGAGCACTTTTCATCTGCTCGCGGAAGATCTGGTCTTCTATTTTGAACAGAGGCTGCCCTGCTCTTACATAATCCCCTTCATCTACGAAGATTTTGCTTAAATATCCTGTAACCTGTGGTCTGATTTCTACATTGGAAATTCCTTCCACGGAAGCTGCATATTCTCTGGAAACAGAAGCGTCTCCCTGCTTCACTTTTTCTACCGGAAGTTCAGGGGCCTGCTGTTGGTAAGCCTGGTTTTGATTATTTTTCCTGCATCCCGCCAAGACAATCAGCGAGAGGAAAAGTATAGTTGATTTTTGGATAAAAAATCTCTGCATAACAATATTCCTTTTAAATTTACCGGGCAAAATTCGCCCTAAAAAAATTCAATCGAAATATTCAAAAAACTCCTTGTTTTGTCAAAAAGACTCCTTATTTATAAAAACATGAGAAATGTCATTATTTACCTTTAATAGAATATGTAAATAACATAATTCCATTTTTCGTATCGGAAAACCGTGTTAATTTAGCAAAAAGACATCAATACTCAAACCAACAAACACACAAAGTGTTGATTATCAATACAAATCATCTTTTTTATACTCCAAAGGTGACTTACCTACATGCTTTTTAAAGAATTTGCTGAAAGACGCCTGATCGGAGAACTTCAGCTGTACGGCTACATTATTGACATTCAGGTTGGGATTCCTGAGAAGAAGTCGTGCTTCTACGGCCAGTACTTGGTGAATAATATCTCTCGGTGATTTGAACATGGTTTTATTGATCACTTTAGTCAGATACTTCCGGCTGATACAGAGCTTGTCGGCATAAAACTGTACATTATGTTCTTCTTTGAAATGTTCCCGGACCAAAGTAAAAAAACTGGTCGTCAACTCATCCTCGCGGTGTGTCACCTGATGGGGTTTCTCAATCTTTTTGAAATAGTTGTCAATCTCATAAATCACCAGTGAAAAGTGATGCCAGATCATTTCATTGAAGTAGTAATCTTCCTTTTCCGTGTTGTTAAGGCTTTTCAGTTCATCAAGGTGGAAGTTCATTCTCCGGTACAGATCAGGTTCATTTCTGATAATGTGGGTAGGATCTGATGAAAGGCTTTTCAGGACATTATTTGATTTATAATTAAACCCGGCATCAGAAATAAAATCCAGGGAAAAAAAGATGTATTTTGCTCTGTAGTCCTCTGAGATCATATCTACCCAGAATATTTCTGAAAAAGGACAGAAAATAACATCCCCTTCAGACACATCATAGCTTTTGTCATCCAGCCTGAACCGGATACTTCCCTCCTGCACCATAAAAATACAGAAATAGTCTGAGCGGTACGGCGTATTGAGCTTGATGAGATAATTCGCCTTATCAATTTCCATGACCACAAATTCTTTTACCCTGAGATCAAACTCTACGTCCCTAAGAAGTTCTTCAAAGGTAAACAGGGAGACAAATTCTGAGGGGTCTACGGTGGACTTTTTCGCCATGAAGGATGGATTAGACTACGAAATTAGGGTATTTGAGTGAAAGGGGCAAAACCTGGATGATTAGCGGGTAGAGAAAACGTTTCGATTTCTACAATTCAATAATCAGCTCTTTTTCAAAACCATTATATTTTTCATCGATATAGCCATGTGGGTTACAGATCACCTCGGTTTTCCCAATAGTGTATCTGCAGGGCGTATGGATGTGCCCGTGAATCCAGTAGAGCGGCTGATATTCTGTAATAAAATCTTCCAGATTGGAGGCATAAGCGGAAGTCACAGGATCTTCTTTGTATTGTTGCGGAACAGACTGAATGCTGGGTGCGTGGTGGGTAACGACAATATTTTGTAAGCCCACAGAATTCTCCAGACTTTCTTTTAACCATAGCTTTGAAAACTGATGAATTTTAAATGTATCAATAGTCCTCATCTTTGAATAGGAAGGATCCCGTCTGATCTTTTTATAATCATTCATTATCGGCTGGCAGACCATTCCGTGATACAAAGGATCTCCGAAAATAGAAAAATCCGTCCACAGTGTTGCTCCGTGAAAACGAACACCATCAATATCCACGGATTCATTTTCAAGAACAAATACATTTGAATCTATCCCAGCATGCTTGATTTTATCGAGTGTTTTTGGGTAAGACCCTTTATAATATTCATGGTTTCCCAGAACATAGATGACAGGTTTATCTTTTATTTTTGATTTGATCCATTCAATACCTTTGGTCCCAAGATTAATATCTCCGGGCAATACGACGACATCCGCATGATCAAAACATAAATCAGTCGATCCGAATTCCTGATGAAGGTCGCTGATGATTTGTATTTTCATTTTGCTAAAATAAAAAGAACCGGCACAATAATGCCGATCCTTTTTCATATAGTTTGTATATTTTAATCCACTTACGAAACCGCAATTTCCGTTTCTCTGATTTTTAAACTTTTAAAGATGAAATACAAGAGCATTCCCAGAGCCAATAAAGCATAACCTGCCAGAATAATTAAACTCAAATCTCCAACTGCATATTTTGACGGAAAGATCTGACTCATCAAAGTCATGAACGAAAGTCCGATACCCGCTCCCAGAAAGTAACTGGTAGAACTCAAGCTTGATGCCACCCCGTAATGAGAAGGTTCTACATCCTGAATTCCCATCACCGAAAGTGCCGTAAAACAGAAGGTCATTCCGATTCCTGAAATACACGCAGCTCCCAGTAAAACAACGGCCAGCGGATGTCCTGTATATACCGCAATCAGTAAGGATAAAGCTCCGGCCAACATAAAACTCCAACCGAATACACCCATCTGGGAAGAACTCAATCTTTTAGAAACAGAAGGCAGTATAAATTTCGCAGCTAATGCAGACATAATACTGAACGGCACCAGCATCAGTCCAGCCGAAGCCGCACTGTGTCCCATATCTTTCTGAAGCATTAATGAAATAAGAAACAAAAATCCTATGAAAAACGCTCCTAGTGTGAGGAAAACCACATTAGAAATCACTAAAGACCGGTGCTTAAATATTTTCAGATCAATCAGTGGCTGGGCTACAGACTTCAATCGGATAAATACAGCAACTAAAAGCAGAACAGCAAGTACCAGAGAACCGATAATCATTATGGGATTCTCTTTGATATGGATCAATTCATGCGTTCCGTAAGTAAGGCTTAATAGTCCGAAAACCAGCAGCATTCCTGAAACGAAATCTGTTTTTTGTCCGGCTTCGCTTTTTTCATCCGCAGGCAGGTATTGATAAGCAAAGATCAGCGTCAGTAAAAGAATAGGAACATTGATCAGGAAAACCCAGTGCCAACTCAGATACGTACTGATAATTCCTCCCACAGAAAGTCCGCTTCCGGAACCGATCGCAGCAAACGAACTGAAAACCCCGATCGCTCGGTTACGTTCCTGTTCTCCTCTGAAGGTATTCGTCACAATAGATAAAGCGGAAGGCATGATCAAGGCTGCTCCCAATCCCTGAAGGGCACGGAATATGGCTAAAGCTTCAAAGCTCTGCGAAAGTCCGGCTCCCAAAGAAGTCAGCATAAAAATCAGGCCTCCGATAAGAAATACTTTTTTACGTCCGATCTGATCGGAAAGCTTTCCACCAATGATCAGAAAACCTCCAAAAAACAATACATACAGGGTTTGCAACCATTGTACTGTTTCCGCTCCAATATTGAACTGCTCCTGAATAGAAGGAATGGTTAAATTAATAATGGCAATATCCAAAGCCTCTACAAATGTTCCCACCGATGCTAAAATTAATATTAAATTTTTCCTTGTACTCATAGATTCAAATTTCCTGCAAAATTAATTTTAAAAGAACATATGTCAAAATTATATGTTAAATTTGGAACGTATTGTTAATTTAATCAATTCAAAAAGAACAAATACACTATAACCATTCATAACAAGCTTAAAAACAGAACAAATGACCGCAGAACAATATACTCCCGACGAAAAAGACCTTTCCATCCTGCGTTTGCTACAGAAAGACGCTAAAATGAGTGTCCGTGATATTTCCGCCAGGATCAATTTAAGCCCCACACCTACCCACGAACGGATTAAACGGATGGAAAAGCTCGGAATCATCAAAGAATACACCGCCGTAGTTGACCGTAAAAAAGTAAATAAAGGCATGATGGTGATCTGCATGATTGCTTTAAATGTTCACAATAAAAAAACAGCCGGAAAATTCATTGAAGAAGTAGGTAAGCTGAAAGAAGTGGTAGAATTTTACAACATCAGCGGGGATTTTGATTTTATGCTTAAGATCCTTGCTCCGAATATGGATGACTTCCATGAATTTTTTGTCAATAAGCTTTCTGAAATTGAGGGCATCGGACAGACGAAGAGTATTTTTGTGATGAATAGTATTAAGGAAAGTGTGCAGATTTTGTAGAGGTTTCGATGATGGAAGTGGGAAGATGGGAGATGGAAGTTACTTTCAGCCTGTGAATTGATTCAGATCTTTTGCATGTAAAATATTTAACTCAATCTGAATGCTGGGCTAACTTACGTTTTCTACCCTTGGCAAGGTTTTAAACCTTGCCAAGGGTTCAAGCTCCAAGATCATTATCAAGACCTGAGTGCCTTAGCCCAATTAATAAGCTTTAAATATTCAATAAAAACGGGAATGATTACCCTTTCTCCTTCCAGTAACTTCCATCTCCCATCTTCCCGCTCCCTATCTTTTAAGAATCTTTTAATACTTAAAATTCTTTGTTCTATTCAGTAATTGCTAAATTGAAGATCCATTTAAAATCACCGAATATGCCCTGGAATCCTGACGTTTACAATCAATTTAAAGATATCCGTTTTAAACCGTTTTACGATCTTGCCGAACTGATCACCAATGAGAATGACATGAAAGCAGTAGACCTGGGCTGCGGAACGGGTGGACAAACATCCATACTTACGGACAAACTGACTCATGCCACCTTTACAGGAATTGATTCATCTCCTGAAATGCTGGAAAAATCTAAAGCGCTGGAAAATGAACGCCTCCACTTCAGGATCGCAACAACAGAAGACATGTTAGAAGCTGATGAAAACTGGGATCTTATCTTCAGCAATGCGGCTCTGCAATGGTCTGACAATCATCAGGAGCTTTTCCCAAAACTGATTTCCAAACTGAATACTGGCGGTCAGCTCGCTGTACAGATGCCTTACCAACCGGGAAACACCCTGAATATTATTCTTTCCGAACTGGCGACTGGGGAGCCTTTCCGTGCACAACTCAATGGCTGGAACCGCCCGTCTGCCGTGCTTACCATCGATGAATATGCGCAGATTTTGTTTGAGAACGGTATTAAAGATCTGAATTTATCACAAAAGGTATATCCTATCATCGCGGAAGATCACGAAACTTTATTCAAATTTATCTCCGGATCAGCTTTGATTCCTTATCTGGAAAGACTTGACGAGGAACAACAAACCATCTTTACGACAGAATTTAAAAAGCGTATTGAGAAGAGTTTCCCAAAACTTCCTGCTATTTATGCTTTTAAGAGAATCCTTCTGTATGGAAGAAAAAAATAAAAAAAGCCCTGCGTATAATTCATGCAGGGCTTTTTTGAACAGTTTGACACTGTAATTATTTCCAGTAATTCCAAACGGTTCCGTCAAAGACAGCGAAAGTTTTACTGGCTGTATCATAACAGATCATTCCGGGATACGGATTTTTCACGTTGAGATGAGGCACCGATATTTTAGGAAGAATCATCGCTTTATCCGGTGATTCCAGGACGAGTACTCCATCTGCGCTGCCAACCTGAGTGCCGATCACCACTCCATTACCGGTTTCATCCGAAGTATTAACGATAACTGCAGATGAATTCCCCGTATCACTTAGAGGTTTCCAGATATCATTTTCGTACACCTTTATTTTATCGTCGGATTTATCGAAAATAAAAGTTCCGTTTGCCGGACTAGCCGTTGGAAGTCCCTGTGTAGCGGGAAGAATAATACCTTTTGTATTGGTCGGGGTATTATTGAAATCCAATACTGTACTGTTGCCATCAACAGTTTCTTTTTCTATAGCTACCTGGGCGTAAAAAGTATTAAAAACTACTAATAACAGGGCTATACTTATGTTTTTTATAGGTTTCATATTATTGACAGATTAAGTTAATCATTACAGCTTCTTTCGATGCATTTCCATTGGGTTCCATTGTATAGCTTGACACAATGGTCCTGAATATCGTACACCAGCATTCCCTCTTTCGGCTCTGCAACGGCATCTCCCAACTGAGGCGTCTGGCTTACATGCTGTACCCGGGTAATAACGAAACCTTTCGTTTTTGATTCCAATGCGAGAAAACCATTTGGAACATTTTCCGGCCAACTGGTCGTTTTCTGTTGTACGGTAATTCCCATTTTGGTAAAACCGTCCGGCGTTCCCAAAGTTCCAGGTTTGGTACAGTAATCGTCTAACTCATGAACAATCTCATCCGCGAAACCGCAGGCGAACTTATCTTCAGGAAGTCCGTCAGGCCATAAGGTCGGACATGAGGCTTTGGTAGCATTAGGTCCACAGAAGCTGGCGTTTCCTGGCAGCAATCCTGTTACGGTATCCATGGCGATGGCTACAATCTGACTATCATTACTGAATATGGAAGTTCCTCCTCCACTCACCTGTGCTTTTGCAATACAGTAGGCTTTTCCCAAAGGAGCTCCCACATAATTCACAAAGGGATAGGTGGTAGACTGCTGGCTGAATGTTCCGCATATTTCCACAACACTGTAGGTTCCCATATCAATCGTAGACATGGATCCCGGAAATGTTCCCAAAAATGTAGGATCACCCTGGGATACCGATCCCGTAAGCGAAAGGTAAGCTTTTGTTCCCAGCTTTATTTTTGAGTTCTTCTGGCTTCCGAAAACCCCTATCAGGATCGAGCCTTCTGACTTTACACTTCCTGCATCACCAATTTCCAAACTACCATTCACGGTAATCCCTTTTACGATAAGCGAAGCTCCCGGCTGGATGATCAGAAGTGCATCCTCAGGAATCATGATATCGTTAACTAAAGTAAGGCTCCCGGTAAGACAATAGGTCTGTCCAGGATTCATGGCCTGGCCGGTATAAGCTGTACATTGTGCTCCCACAATGCCGTAAAAAAGAGCCATTAACAAGAAAATGAATTTCTCATTAATGGCACTAAAATTTAAATTATCCATATGATTTTATAATAAATTAGTATTTTTTACATAATATAAAGAGGGAAAAATGAAATTCTACATCACAAGATTTGTGAACAAGATGCATACCAAAGTCCGATTTAAGCCCCCTATCTGCTCTGTTATTTTTTGAATTAAACAGATCTATTTGGCGGCATAGAAGGCACTTAAATGGTAGTGAAAAAAAATGATTTTATTTTTGAAAACAAAATTCTTTTCTCGTAAAAATGATTATAAATCTTATTTACTTCTTTCTTATTAAACACAAAAAAAGATGCACCCTTATGATGCATCTTTGGAAATTATATACGTATTATTTTTTCCAGATTTCAAAACAGACTAATGAATTGAACCAGGTGTTATATAATTAGGAATTCTCTTTAAAGTATCTCTAAGAAGCGTATCCGAACCTCTTATTTCAAAACTCTTGTCGTTTAGAGAATAGAGATAGTTCTTATAATCTTTTTTCTGATGTTTGTAATAGTCGTTGACTGTTGAAGGATTCTCTTTATAAATAACACGGATCAGACTGTCTATTTTAGTTCCGGACGCCGCCTTTTTGGCCACCAAACGCCAATCGTTTTCATTTAATTCTGCATTAGGAAAGGGATTCAGGTTTACGGAAGAGGGCTCCACCACAGTTTCTGAATTTTTATTTTCTGTACCTACAGTATCGGCATTGTTATTCTCAACAGTTACAACATTCTCTTCCATCGGGTACCCTATCATCTTTCCACCGTCAAAAAACATAATATAAGCTACTGCTGAAACTGCCAACAACAGAAGAAGGCTCCAGAACGCAATTTTATACCCGTTCAGTTTAGATCCTCTATTCTCTCTGCTTTCTCCTCTGCCGAAATCCTCCAGGCTATTTCCCAAAGGTGGTTTTACACTTCTCTGGCCTGATGAAGATCCCATTGCACTGAGCGCTCCGATATCTCTGTTAAGCCGGATCTTATCTGCAAATTTTTTCCTGTTTTCCAGATGCTGCTTTTTAATATTCTCAACCTTCCCGTCGGATTTTAAAGTACTGATCAGCTCAGTAATTTTCCCACTGTATTGATCAAATTCCGTATTGATTGCCGTGATTCCTTCTTTAGACTCCCGGATATTTTTTTCGTTTTCCTGATGTCGCTTTTCATTTTGGGCAATCTGCCTTTCAAGATGGTCAAGGAGTTGTTTCCGGTCTTCCTTTAAAGTTTCTTTTTCTAATTCCAGATCCCGGATGTAGCAGGTAAGTGCTTTTGATTTTTCTTCATGACATCTTTGAATCTCCCGTTCAAAACCATTCAGGTCCACAATTTTAAAAATCCCTTTCTGTTTTACAAATTCAGCGACTTCATGGCTCTCAGTAAAATAAATCATCTCATATGAATTCAGCAGATCAGTGGCCTTGCTGAAAAGCTGCTGGAGCTGAGACGGATGAGTCTCACTGTAAACCATCAGATAATTATTACTTATCTGAGCTGGGCTTAAATCTCCCAACTCCCTTATATTTAAGCTGATCTTATCATAATCCTTCGGCAGATCTACGGAAAATTTATCAGAATGATTAGTGACAATGACACCTTCTGACACATTGTGCGCTTCCAGATGTTGGTGAAATTCATCCAAGACACTAATGATCAGACTTTCGGAAGCTATTTTATCGACAAAAATAAGACTTGACCCTATAAATGTGCCGCCCCGCTGTGAATTCTGCTCCTTTGCAAAAGTATATACTGCGTAAGAGATGAGGGATGATGAACCTGCCGCTTCCTTACGTATTCCGTAGATTTTAGTCCCCGGAAAAAGCTTTATGGCATCTGTTTTTAAATCAAATGTTTTGATATGCCTCACCACATCTGCATTTCCCCCTAAAAAATAAGACTGACGGAAGCCATTCGGATTTCCAAAAGTTCCGAATGCTGAAAAAAAGTAAGTCGTACTCATCAGCTTGTAAAACTAAATTTTAAACGTTCCCAAAATGTCCCCTCATAATCCAGATCATATCCTGTGATGCTTCTGTAAAGCCATTTAGACAAAACTTCCGCCGTAGAAAGATTAAGCAGATTCACCCTTTCCTGTCCTACTGCGTTCTGAACGCTTCCGATGGTATAATAGGATTTGCTCAATCCATAAGTATTGATTCTTTGTGCAGTCATCGGCAGACGTTCTGAAATAAAACCTTCCAGCTCTTCGGCACTTTCCACATCCATCCTGCCGGATTTATCCCATTTGGAAATCACAAGGACGGCATTAACGGATTTCATGTTTTTCCCTTTTCTTTCCAGTTCATCTAAAAATTCATTGATCACACTGTCTTCTTTATGAGCAGATTCGTAGCTGGTGACAATAATAAATGTGATCGGTACATTCGCATTAAGAAAGGATTCTATACTGCTGTGATAGCTGCCTCCCCTTCTGATTTCATTATGGTTTTCTCCTGAAGTCTCAAGGAAGGTAAGATCTATCGGAACTACCTTTTTAGATTTGTTATTCGGCTCAAAAACCAAATCAAGACGGGTCACCTGGTCTCTCGTCGACCTGCCCGGCAAAATTCCTTGCCTGATATTTTCAAAAAAATCAGACAACAGAACATTGGCTTCTTTCGTATTGGGTGTTCCAAGTTTAGGTCTAAGCACGCCTGCATGAGATTTCAGATAATAAAGCATAGAAGAGAGAATCACAGATTTCCCTGATTCGGAGGTTCCAAAGAAAAAGACAAAATTGCTTTCTTTATTCTTGATATCGTTTGAAATGGTTCTGGCGATAGGAACAAAATCTTCCTGAATGCTCTGATCATGATCAAACGAAAGAGGTTTCAGCATTTCTTCGGCTTCCTGATCAAAGGATAAGGGTTTAAATTTTTCGTTAAAATTTTCCATGGCTTAGTTATTAGGAATTAAAGTATTGCCGCTTCTTTTGTTATTGAAAACACTGCCTCTGTTGTTTCTGTTGTTATCCGGTCCCGTTACCAGTAAAATAATAATCACGATGACAAAATCCAATAAAATACATCCTGCCAGCACCACAAACTGATACATTCCAAAGTGTTTGATGGCATGCTCAAAAGCAAAACCAATCTTTCCCACTTCCTGGGTTTGTGAAACGATAGGCTCAAAATGGATTTTTTCATTTCCTAAAACATTCTGAGCCCTGCTTCCCAATTTATTATATTCGGCAAGAGACTCATCAATCACCCCTTGTGAAAGGTCATCTTTTTCTTTTTTGGACAACAAGAGAAGGTTCTGAATATTTTTATTCCATTTTAGGGCTGCGTTATTAAGATCTGTTTTCAAAGCTCTTTCTTCCGGAGAGAGGTCCGAGATCATATTATCAATCTGATGGCCCATTCTTTCGGAGAGATCTTCGTAGTCACTTCCTACCGGTGTCAGAAGATCCACTTTCTGGCCGGTCAGCTTTTCAATATCCCTGATAAGCGATTGCGCACGGGTTCCGATTCCTTTATTTCCGGGATCTTTGATCTGCTCCATGAGTTGCTTTTTCTTGATCTCAATATTCTGAGTCGTTATTTTATTGTATTTATAGCTCAGCTTTGATTCCACATCATTTTCCAATGCCATAAAACTTTTATTGATTTCCCTGAGTTCATCGGTATAAATATCTGTCTTCATGAATCTGGTGTACAATGCATTAAAGTTGGCGATGAAACAAAAAGAGGCAATAAATACATAGATTCCCACCAGACTTCCTGTAGGTTTTCCTTCCAGTTTGGCATTTCTGAGCATCCAGCACAGAAACAAGAGCAAAAGAGATAATACCAGAGCGATCACAAATGATGCGGGGCCAAAGATCTGCTGAAGCCCGAGCCAGGTCTGATAAAAGCTTACACTGATCAGCAATAAAGCAAGAATCCCTAAAAAGAGGTCTGCCGGAGTCGTTTTTTTATTCATAATGTTTGATTATTGTTTTCGTTTTATAATGCCCGAAACTACAAACAACCATAAGAGAAAAATTACGGGAAGCCGTAAACACTTCTTTTTCTTATGGGAAATAAAAAATAATTTCAAAAACCTGGAATAACAAAAAAAAGCTGTATTAAAAAGGTGCTCCTGATATTTAGATTTTACAAATAAAAGTTATAGAAATTACAAATAATACAAACTATTCCTTTTATCACTGAATTTTAATCATTAAAAACGTAATTTAAATTCACATTGAAGTGATTAATATAGTTTATGGTTATAATATTTCATACATTAGTGATAACTAAAAACCACCAAAATTCAAAATTTATGAAAACATCACTATTATCCATGAAAAATGGTCTGACCGCTGCTATGCTGCTTTTAACAGGAATGGCAAGCGCACAACAATGGCAAATTACCGGAAACGGGGGAATCACTCCAGCCAATTATGCCGGTACCGTAGATCCAAGGGCATTTTTTCTCAGAACCAATGGAGCTTCTACCAATCCGGGGCAGGCTATTCTCAACGAGGCTGGTTCATTCATCGTTGATGCAGTTAATAACTCCAATGTGGCGAAAGTAAAAGGAAGCATCATTGCGGGATCATCCAATATTCTTGGAGCACAAGCCGGAAGTTCCATAGTAAGCGGCTGGGGAAATGATCTCAGTAATGGCGGAGGTGCCAACATCGTGAGCGGACAGGACAATATTGTTCAAAATAATTCCAGCAAATCTGTAGCTCTGGGGTGGAAAAACATCATCAGAAATCATAACCAATTTGCTTTAGGTGTAGGTATCGACCTTAAAGATGTGTATTCCGGAGGATTCGGAATTGATCTTGCGGCTACGGGGAACCGTTCTTTTGTGATCGGATCCGGAACCGGAGGCGTAAAACTGACGAATAATATTCCATTGTCGATCATGTTTGGTTTATCTCCTACAGCCACTATGCTGATCAAGGATAAAAGCGTAGGTATTCTCACGCTGGCTCCTACAGCTAATTTTCATACGGTAGGAACGGTGAGACATGAGAATCTGCCAACAGGAAGCGGAAATGCTCTGGTTGTAGATGCCAGTGGAAATGTAATGGTTTCCAATACCCCGCTTAATAAAACAGCGTCTTCCGACGAAACCATCATGCAGCTGGAAGACCGCATCAAAAATCTTGAAAACACGGTAGAAGAGCTGAAACAGTTGTTACTGAATAAGAACGGTTTATCATCAGACCTTTCATCATCAGACGCAGCTAAGCTTTCTCAAAATGTTCCCAATCCCACCAAAAACGGAACAAGCATCAGTTATTATCTTCCCGATCATGCAAAAACAGCTTCCATTGAAGTTTACAATACCTCCGGTCAGCTGGTGAAATCTCTTCCTCTTCGCGAAAGAGGAAATGCTAAAGTTACACTTTCAGGTTCCGACCTGCCATCCGGTACCTACGTTTATAAAATGACGACAGACGGAAAAGTAACGGGCTCTAAAAAAATGGTTATCCGGGATTAGATTCTTGATATATTATTTTCAAAAATGCAGTCGATGAGATTTTATATTTCATCGACTGTTTTTTTTGTATCTCTCAAATGGATTTGAATTATTCATCTAACAACTCTCCTATTAATTCCCACAATATGAGACAATAACGAAAAAACTTCAATGTAAATAAATTTAAAACTTATCATTTTCCCAGTAACAAAGGGCCAAAACTTAAATATTTTTATATCTTTAAAAAATATTTCCCTTATGAATGAAATTTAATTTTAACGGGTTTGGGAAATACTTTATTTTTAAAACATCATATAACCAAAAAGCCATGAAGAGCTTTCTACTCACTATTTCTCTCATAGGAATTTTATCCTCATGCAAGGATAAAAACAGTGATACCGACCCTACACTTCCCCAGGCTACACAAACCGGAGCAGATACCGGAGGCGCATTGGTAAACGGTAAAATATGGGTTTCCAAAATTGAAAAATCCACCGTTGCCGCACTGGGAAATAATACCACCTATACATTTGTGAACAATGAATATTCACTGAAAATCCATTTAAGAAATGCTGAAAACCCATCCGGGAATACCATTCAGCTCTTGCTGGTGAGCAATCAGGATTTCGCGGTTGGAGATTATCCGTTAAATGAAAACGATCATGGACTGTACTATGATTCATCTAAAATCTATGCTACGGACCATGAAAACATAGGCACATTATCCATCACCAAATTTGACAAAGCCAATAAAATCATTTCGGGAACCTTCAGCTTTAAAGCCAAATACTATTATGACGGAGATGCAGTAACCATTACTGATGGCCGTTTCGACAGAAAATATCAATAATTTTTTTTAACTAATACCTTTATGAAAACAAAAGTTTTTCTCTTTATTGTATCCTTATCGGGATTCATTGGTTTCGGCCAGGCCAAAAAAGTCATCCCCAGGGTCAGGGATATTCAGGACAATACCCTGCAGTCTGTTTTTGCCAATCTGGAAAAGGACAGAATTCCCAATGGCCTTCTTCTGGATGCAGCGATAGAATTCGCCAATCTTAAAAAATATGACGGTACGATGCCAGACAGCTCTTATACCAGCTCTAAACTGGTAGCGGATATTTATAATACGGTCCTTATGAGCCGTCTTTCTGCAAATGCGTCTATCACCCACACTTCGGATGATCTTGTTTCTCAATGGAAAACGGAACAGCAGATGGATATCATTCCTCTTGGAGGCGTTTTCTACAAGTACAGCCAGTTTTCACAGGCTACCCAGCAGAACGCACAAAATACGGGTGATCCGGGTACATTAACCGTTAATAATGGTACTGTACAGGATAAATATGTGAACGGCGTATGGCAAAATCCATATGAAGAAAAGTATGTACTTGCCCTTTCTCCTTCCGTATCTTCTCACAATAAGCTTAATTTTAAGATTAAGCTTCCTAACAATCTGTTTCTGACGAATCAGACTTCACAGATTCAGAAAATAGAATATAAACTAAGTGATCAGCTGCCTTATGAGCTGTTGCCTTACAACCAGCTGATTAATGTAAGCTATGCTGCATTGGGAACGTATCACTGGACTTTCAAGGTTACCCTTAATTCCGGGGAAGTATTGTATACGCATACCCAGTTTACCATCAATGGTGATATGGGGAAATATGTGGATACGGCCATGGAATCTAAAAACACGAACTTAGGTCAATACACTAAGAACGTGATTTTTAATGGTGCCAACAGAGCTACGATGTACATCAAGCTTGCTCCGGGACATACCCAAATTACCAAGCCTCTTATTGTAGCAGAAGGTTTTGACATGGGTGCTATTGTCGCTCCAACGCAGGAAGCAGGTCTGACGAATATTGATACGTTTATTTCAAGCCTTGCGGGAGGATCCTCTTCATTGTATTTTGATATCAATAACGGTTATGATATCATCTATGTAGACTGGAATAACGGTGTAGACTATATCCAGAATAACGCAGCTCTGCTTTCAACGGCTATTCAATGGGTGAATGCAAAAAAGTCCGGAATGGAGCCTAATGTAGTGATGGGGCAAAGTATGGGTGGCCTTGTAGCCAGATATGCATTGAAAGACATGGAGCAAAAAGGAATCCCTCATGTGACCAAGCTTTTCATTTCTGATGACAGCCCACATCTGGGTGCGAATATTCCATTGGGAATGCAGTATATGTTGACTAATGTCGCAAGAGCTTATATCAGAACTCCTCTAGTGGCGGGAATCGGAGAATTTATTGTTCCGATGTTCAATCAGGGAATCTCTATCAATGATGTCCTTACTTTGACGGATACTCCTGCTGCCAGACAGATGCTTATCAATTATGCTGACCGTAATTATCAGCTTAACAATACGATCCATGATAACTGGCAAAACGAGCTTAAACTTAAAGGTTATCCTCAGCTGACCAGAAATGTAGCCATATCTAACGGCAGTGAGTGCGGAACAGACCAGACTCTTTCCAATCTACTTCGTCTTTATAAGGAAACCAATAAACAGCATTTATTCTCCGATATCATAGGAGCATTGGTGGGCGTAGCTACTAACCGTCTGGATATGATTTTACTTTCATCGGTTCCGGGAAGCTCCAAATATGTATTTGACTTCACAGTACGTCCTATGACTCAGCTTAATGCCGGAACACAGGTGTACAACGGAAGCATTAAATACAAAAAGAAAGTGCTTTGGCTGATCAATGCTCAGGTAACCTTACTTGGAGGAAGCAGAACACAGCCGGGAGGTATTCTTCCTATAGATAAATATGGAGGCGGTAAATTTAAACTGGCTCAAAACCAGCTGCCATCATACGTAACTGAGAATCTTACCACCACTCCGTTCAGCTTTATTCCTACGCCAAGTGCACTGGATTACAAATCAGGAAATACCGTTTTAACAGAGGCGGATTATCAGAGACCATTCTCTCCGGTTGATGACGCTGCGAATGTTCCTTTCGCTAATTTTGTTGCAGAAAAAGTAGATGCCAATCAGGAGCATATCACTTTCAGTACAAGAAACGGACAGTTTATCCTGAACCAGCTTTCAACAAATACGGCTGTACAGAATCAGAAAATAACTTCTTCTTATCTGTGCGGATCCAAAATCAAGATCGGAGGAGATGCCGCATCATGTGGAGCTACCCCTCTTACGTATACTACCGGTTTTGCACCGTCTATCTCGTGGTCTATCGTTAATGGAGCAGGTCTTGTTGATATCAATGGGCCTACCGACTTGCCTCAGATTACTTTCACGCCAAAACCGTATGCCAACGGAAATGTAAGACTTCAGGCATCACTTTCCGGAGACGGTGCCAGCAACAGCGTAATAAAAGACGTTTGGATAGGTGCCCCAATGGTTTATATGCAGAATTACTGTACGGATCCAAGTCAGACCATGTGTTATTTACAGGGGATTACCACTTCTTTCCCGGTAGGATCTACGATATCTTTAAGTCTTGATGCAGCAGGATTAGACAGTTCAGACCACTCAGGAAATACCTGGGAATGGGAAAAAGTAATGGGTAACTTCAAATTTGTAAGTTCTCCTTACGTAGCGGATGTTCAGAACAACGGAAACGGAAGTAAAGGTAAAACGGCCAATCTTCAGGCAACAGGAAGTAACAGTACCCTTGCCTTTAAAGGAAGAGCGAAAAGTGCTTGTGGATGGGGTCCATGGAAATGGTTCTACTGGAATATCTATTCTTCCAGAATGATGCAGGTAGAAAACTATTTCACGATTTCTCCCAATCCTACAGACGATATCATCAATATCTCACTACTAGATCCAGCCAACACATCTGAAATCAAAACCGATATTCAGGCTGAATTATACAATCCAACAGGAAACAGAAGCGGAAGCATTAAACTGAATAATTTCAGAGGAACAATGTCTGCATCAGCTCTACTGCCAGGCGTATATACTTTAAAAATAATCTACAACGGAAAATCTGAAACCCACCAGATTATTAAGAAATAAAATGCATTGATAAAATGTTTTTAAATATGAATGGCAGCCCTCAAAGGCTGCCATTTTTTTGTTATTTATTAAAAAGTCTGTAGATAAGCTATATTAAGCTCTACTGCTTACCTATGATAGGATGATACTCTTCTCTTAAAGATTTTTCTACGTAAGGAACTATGAAGTCATAATTTTTTACGTCAAGTTCAATAGTAGACACCCTGAACTCCAGTCCATGTAAATTTGTTCTGTGTCTTAGCTTCATGGCGTAAGTCTGTTTTTGTGGTGACAAATCTATATGTTCCCTTATTCTACAGTAGATATTCTTATTTTTCCCGATATAAATAGGAAGCCACTGTTCTTTAAAGAGTTCTCTAACCTTTAACCTCTTTTGAATTGTACTGGAAGAAAAGAAAGAATCCTGTTTCTTCTTTTTCCATGCCTCTGCAAAGTTTTTTATCCTGGTTTCTCTTTTTACACCAGCATTTAAATAGGTATCAAGATTTAGCTCAAACATATAAAGTCCCTGCTTTTTCTCTTTTTTCAAAAACAAAGAAGAATCAAAATCGTCGGAAAGCGTAAAGCAAACTGCATTCTCCGTATCAAACCGGATATCTGAGATGTGTTTTTTAAGACTCTCCACATGCATTGTTATATCTCTGTCGAATGTCGAGATGATTTCCTGATAGTCATTTATTTTCATACCATTTATATTTTACAGTTTCACATTCTCTTATTCAGCATAATGATTTTCTAACAGCCCTAGCATCTCCATTTCATGATCACCAAGCGCCCCTTTTAATCCGCAAAAATCATAAGGCTCCGTATCTTTCTCAAAATTAAAATCCTTAATAAGATTATTTTCTTCCAGTTTTTCGAAAAGCTTTTTAAGTTTTAATGGAGGATTCTTCATACCATTCAAATACTTCAGCTTGTTATTCAAATGATCATCTGAGAACGATGAATTCTCGGATACAGACAGCAAAGTAAGGTTTCCGAATGTATGGATATCAATCTCTTTATTTCTGAAATCGTCATGCTTACTCTGAGGCAGAACATGTTCTACTGAACTTCGTGATGTAATTTTATAATTGGGATATTTTACCTGGTTATTCTTCCAGAGAAGATATTCCAATTTGTAAAACCAGTACCTCTGTATTTCTCCAAATTTGAAATCCTCTGCTTTCTTAAAATCTTTTCGTCCACACTCTAAGGAAGCATTTTCGTTAAAGTAAGATGCGTAAATTTTGAATGCATTTACAGACCCGGATAAAGCATTATCTATAATTTCAAGATGTTTTAAATCATCATCTTCGTTTTCATTATTCAGCAGGAAATCTATATATAATCCCAACCAAAAATGTTTTTTATCCCAATTGCTGTGGTATAGCATTCTTTGAAGCTGTTCAGACTCCTTTTTCCTGACAGAATATTGATGCTCCTCTTCATTTTCCTTCAAACTGATATCTAATAGTTCAAACCCATTATCTTCAAGATCCTTGAATATAATATAACGGTCCATCACCTCTTTTACTTCTTTCAAAACCATGATGAAATCAGCTGCAACCTGATGTCGTATATCTTCCTGATTGTCATCGCTGATCAACTTTCTGAAATTACCGAACACCTTTAGCAACTGTTCTTTATCAAATATCTCAGGCCCCTCAATACCATATTGAGTACCATATTTTTTCTGAAAAATATATAAGGTATGAATGAGCAGTGTATTGAAATCTGTCATATATTCATAGTGGTAATCCTGTATTACATCCTGTTTTTTATCTTCCTCATTCTCATCTACAGTTTCACAGCTGGTCATTACATCCTGTATAATATCTTTCAATACAGTCTGTAAAGCATGATCTTTATTATATTTATACTCAGCTTTCGAATAGTACTGCAGCGTCATCTTATCCCATATTTTAGCATACTTTATTCTATTTTCAGGAAGTATAGCATTGATTAATTCAGACTTTAAGATATCATAATGCTGCAATTGTGTACCATTGGTATTAATCTGAATAAAAAGTTTATTTTCATCGCTCCCTGCTGGTGCCGTTAAAAACTGAAAACTCACTTTTTGCAGCAAAAATTCAATAGAGATATTTTGTTTGCGGTCTTTTATCCAGTTTTCAATAATCGAAAAAGCAGCTGCTATATTTCTGTTTTGTTCCAATTCCGGTTTGAGCTTTTTATTTTCACTATTTGCTGACAACAAATGATCTATTTCCCAAAACCGTTTCCCTTCTTCTATCTGTTTATGAGATCTAAGCAGCTCTTCCAGATATAAATTTGTATGTTTTCTAATTGAAAAGCTGAGTCTCGGCTGATCATCAGTACAGCAGAACTGAAGCAAATTCCTGTACTGCTCGTTTTGTTTATTTTGATGAGCCAGATAAAGACACAGAATCCATAATGTCGTGAAACGCTGTTGTCCATCTATCAGGTCATAAACACCATCATTATCAATGGCAATAATATTTCCAATAAAATACCCCGGATTTTTCTGATTTTCTAAAAAATCTTCCAGAAGTCTTTCTATTTCTTCTTCCCCCCAACAGTATGGTCTCTGATACACCGGCACATTCACTGAATAATCAAAATCGATCACCCGGTTAGGAGCAATTTCAAACTTACACATTACTAATTTGTTTATTCGTTAAAATATCTTTGAATTCATGATAGAAATTCCCCACTACACCGTTTTTATGATTTTCTTCAATTGATAAATTACTGTATTTCTTCTTTTTGCAGTACGAAATAATTTCAGCCGGATTATGAGAATAGCAGATCCGGTCAAGAAGTTTTTCTCCCTCTTCAAAATTACGTACAGTTATCTTAGTCACTGGTTTTGAAAGTCTTTTGAAAAAACATACTTTAAATAACAGTTGGGCCATACCCATGAAGCTCCTATCTTCAATAAAACCTTCTCCATATCGGGAAATCAAAGTAATTAAAGCCATCTGATAATACTCATAATTAAATTCACATCCACGTAGCTTTTTAATTCTATTTAAAATGTCTGAATGGTCTGAATTTAACTTCTCCTCAAGACGGTCCCAGACTTCACAATAGTATATCAGGTAATGGATGGTATTTTCCCCTTTGTACAAGGGCTGTCTCACTTTATAATTTGGAGCGTCCACGGTAAGCTTTCCCTTTGACAAACGGGCTTCCGCGAACTTATAATCTTTATTAGGAAGCATATCTTCATATGCAAATTCTTCTGGCAGCCTCACCTTCCATTCTTGGAAATTATGCCTTGGAAATTCTCTGAACTCAATGCCTTGCCAATATCTGGCTTTTAACAGCAGTTCAGACATCTGGTTCAGTTTAGCCGAATCAAACTGATAATATTCTAAATCCAAAGCTTTTTCTATCTGTTTTGATTTCTCCAAAGCCTGCAGGTGGAATGGTTTGATAATGTCGATTCCATCTAACCGCCTTCCTGACGTATTTAAAGTGGTGTAAAATTTAAATGCCTGATCCTGGGACTCTGCAATAATATAGGTGATATTGATATCAGAAAAATCAATTTTAGTATATTCCTCCATCAACGTCAAACCATCAATATGATCTTTAAGAGAAGAAACATTCTTTTTAATATTATTTCTTGAAATCTCTGATTCTACACAAAAATTATCATTTAACCCCACACTTTGTTTCTGCAGATGGGCCAAAATCAACAGGCTGGAAATTCTTTGTTGCCCGTCTATAATATCGTAAGTTTTTCCCTCTTTATTTTTAACCAGAATGACCGTTCCCAGATAATACAGTGGACATTTATTTTTGTTTTTCCCTGAATAATTTGACAAATCATTATAGAGTTTGATGATCTGTTTTTCGGTCCATACATAAGGTCTTTGATAATCGGATATTTTCAATTTAAATTGATTAAAGAAATCATCAACAGTTAAAGACCCCTGTTTTTCTATTTCAGCAAGGCTTTCTATCATATTTTCATCTTGAGTTTTTTATTTAATATTATACAGATTTCTCAATGAGAAGCCTGAATAGTCTTAAAATATAATTTAGATATTTCTATTAGAAAAATAAATCTGTTTAAAATAGTCTCATGCAGAAAATAGCAGTCTGATGCCGAAAGAAAGTTTGAAATGATTTATTTTCATAGCAGATTATATAGTTTTGATAACAATAATATTAAAAAAAATCTGATTGTACTTACGGGAAAACATATTTTTTTAACAAAATCTACTCAAATACTTAACTCTAGAACCGCTACACCCTTGTAAAGTGGCTCTACCCTCTTCAATAAGCCCCTATAGGGACTTCCGAACGGTCTCCACCCCCTTCATAAAGGGTATCTACCCCCTTAGGCAAGGGGGTAGATAGGGTTGCATAACGGGTTCCGGGGACTTGTAAAGTGGCTTTAGCCAGTTATGTAAGGGGAGCGGGGAACTTATCCAAGTGTCTGGAGCCACTTTACAGGTGTCAGGAAGTAGAAAGCAGGGAAAAAACAGCATGCTTTTTTTATCGCAAAGGTTCATTCTGACCTATCTATTTTAAGAAGGAAAAGAGGAAATCAATTGCATTGATTCTATGAAGCGGGCGTTTTATCGTTTGGCATAATCGGTGTACGTGACTTTTTGCTTTCCTTGACCTCAATTTACTATGCATCCATAAAAAAGCACGCCTTGTGACGTGCTCTTGAGTGGGGTTACTTCCATTCTTATTATCCCGGCTGGCTGTCATTATTATCGGCAGGTGGCGGCGGTGGTGGAGTAACAGGAGTTTGTGGAGATGTGACAAAGAACTGCTTCAGATCCTCATAGATCACATTGGTTCCCGGGACGTTTTCTTCGGAAAGGAATCTGATATTCCTGTAAAAGCTGATCGCGTTATGGTAATTGTCGTGATCCAGCAGAACTTTAGTATCAGATAGCTGTTCGTTCAGAGAATCCAGACGCTGAAGGCGTTGTTCGATTTGTTCTCTGGCTGTATAATCCTTGTCGAATTCTGCTTTATCCAGAAATCCCGGAACATGCTGTGCATACTGCTCCATATAGCTTTTCGCTTTATTCACGAAAAGTTTATTCTGCTCTGCAATCCTCCCGTACTGCTGTCTCTGTTCCGGGGTAAGATTGATGGTTTTTCTCAAAAGCGCGGTTTGTATAGCCTGAAGCGCCTCATCAATAGTTGCTAATTCTTCACTGGAAAAACTTAAACTGATTAAATTGTCTAGTGCCATAATTTTGTGTGTTTTTTGGATGTTAATAATTCTAAATATAGTGAGTACAGCAATTGAAAAAGCAGGCAGTTAGCAATTTTCCGGGGAGCATTCATCAGAAAATAAAAATTAAATAATACGGTTTATTTCTGGTAATTTTTTAATGAAAAAATTGATGATTCAGGCATGAAAATGTGAAAATGGCTTTATGCATTCTACAAAAAAATACTGCCTCATGGAGGCAGTATTTATACGTAAATTTTCCTTTTAAAAGGAACAGATTATTTTTTAGACTTAAGGGTTTAAAAATCCTTTTCATACAGCACCTGAATGAAAATACCAACAACTTTAAATTCATGATCCTCTTCAACATTCAACGTAATATTTTTAAACTTCGGATTTGTTGACTTAGGTGACAAAACTATTTCTTCATGGGACCAATTTTCCTCATTTATCTGTTTTTTACTTGAATAATACTTAATAGTATAATTAGAACCATATTCTTCATCAAAAATATTTCGCCCTTCAACCAATACAACAAGCCCATTGCGAGAACCTCCATTATATTTTTTAAACAAACAGATGCTTCCATTAGGAATAATCTTATTCATAGACTCTCCAATAACTTTACATGCAAAATGATCATTGTTAATCAATGAACTATCCACTTCAATATATTGAATTTTTCCAGACTCCTGAAATTCGGAAAATTCACCAGCTGCTATTTCCAAATCATAAAAAGGAATAGTATTTTCAGCCGGTTCGTTCAAAAATTTAATCTTATCAGTCTTATTTTTGGATTTAAACAACAGGACAAACTGTTGAATAAACTTCCTTAGATTCTCGTTGCAAACATATATATATGTTCCCTGAATACCCCTTAATAACATAGTCTTATATATGTTAATGACATACTTCAGAAGCTCGTCATCATCTTTAATAGAATGTTTGCCATTCTTATCCTTATACCTGTTCTTATAAACAACAAATTTCTGCTGTTCAAAGTCATAATCCAATTCAGGACCAATGATTACTCCAGTATAATTCAAATCATATCCCTGTGTCGTATGAATACATCCTACTTCATTAATTGCATTTTTAGAATTCACCCAGTCTTTATCCTTACTATTCCATTTAAGCTTGTTATCTCCAATAAGAATATCGTATTCGTCTGGCTTCTTTTTAGAAACCCATTCCCAAGCAAAACCTGCTACCATTCTTGATAAACCATGTATATGATCTTTCTTTTTGATTCTTTCAACCATCCCCGCTAAATCATCAAAAATATAAAACTCATAAGAGCTAATTTTATATTTCTCTACAACAGAAGAAGCAGATGGTTCATCAAAAAGTTTATGAACAAGCTTGATATATTTATTACCACCACGAACTCTGAACTGGCTTTTTAATCTTTCTGTTCGTGTAGAAGCTTCTCCTTCCAGCTTCTTAAAACTCTCTCTAGTTGTATCTGAAGGCTTTATTGATTGATATTGGTCATAAAAAACAATAGATTTCTTACTTTGTTTCTTAACCCAATCAAGTTCTGAGGTCGTATATTTATCTAATTCAAGCCTTAGACAGTTATTATCAAATCCACGATAATAAGAACCCAAATTCACCCTCCGCCTTAAACGGTGTCCTTCATCTACAATAACTAGATCATATGACTTTTTCCCTAAGTCTGCTGGCCCAATTACCATTTTGGCCGACAGTCCATCTACATTTTTAAAAACATTAGAAATAGTCTTTCTGAATGAAGCCATGGGAATCACCAAAGCCATATCTAAATCGCTATATTTCTCTTTAACCTCTTCTAGTAAAGAGAATAATTCTTTGTCTTCTCCATCAAAATCTGTATAATTAAAATCACTTAAATCTGTTTTTAATAGTTTAAATAGAAAAATAGCTAAAATAGATTTACCTGTTCCAGCTCCTCCGTGAATAAGACTCACTTTAGCGTTCTCATCCAGCAGACAGTTTAAGATCATTTTTAACCCCTTAATCTGTTCTTTTGAAAGTGATTTATAAGGTGAATATTTGAATAGATCAGAATTATCAATCACATTTAGCGGTTGATGAGCTATTCCTCTATTAATAAGTTCGCCCCATATACTTTTGAATAATTCCCAGTAAACTTTCTTTTCGTGATACTGATGATTAGAAATTCCCAGGTTCCCATTCTTTAAAGCATATTTTCCATCTCCAGCAATATACTTAATAAGATTAGCTTCTAAGTCCAATGTTGCAGATTTATGAAACAACTCACTTAAAATAAGATTTACCGTTGACAGATGTTTTTTTTCTTCCGACTTTAAGTGAGTATTTATTCTAGTTAGGACATCTGTGGTCTCACCAACATATGCAGACTTATTACGTTCGTTTTTTAAAAGATAGACTATAGGCCATGATACATAGTCTCTGTGATTATGGTTTATATTATTTTCTACGAAATAATCAAACTTGTACTCTTCGGTAATTAAAAAATTATTCATCTCCAAAAATTACAGTTCATCATATTTATCAGCTCTTCCCTTTGCCTTATTTACAGGATATTTTTCATCATTCTTGTGAAGCTTTTTTAAAATAATATTATTGATATCAATATTATTTTTATGGGCAAGAAGAAGACCATACATAAATACATCTGCCAGCTCCTCTTCCAGTTTATCTTTACTGAAATCTTCATCTTTTTTCCATAAAAATATTTCCAAAAGCTCAGATGCTTCAATGGATAAAGCTAAAGCCAAATCTTTTGAATTATGAAACTGCTCCCAATCACGATCATCTCGAAATTTTAAAAGTTTCTCCAAAGTTTCAGTGTCTATCATAGAGTTGGTTTTTAATCAGGGTTTCAATTTTACCTTAAAAGTAAGAAATCTAATGATAAAACTGTTGCTCTAAGAATGATTTCAGTAAAAATATTATGTTGCAAACTCTGAAGCTTAATTAAATACACCTATTTCTAAACAACGTGATTTAAATCCAATTTTTTCGTAAATTTCAACCATAAAGAAATATTATTCACAAATATTTAATATTATGGAAATTGAGAACATCTGTAATGCCATGAGGAAATGGAATACTTTAACGGAATTGTATCAGATCGGGAATAAAGTAAGTGAACAGGAGATCCTCAATGCGCTTAATCAGGGAACGCATTTCAGTGTGACGGGAAAAGAAATTCAGGATTGGAAAAATAATCTGGAACATGAAGAAATGCCAACTATTCATGCCTATGCAGGCATTGATGAAGGCCGTCTGAAGTTTTTCCTGATCGATTCAAAGAGTGATGCAAAAGCAGATTTCAGCCATATTCTTGTGAAAGAATTTACGCGCGACTCGGTGGATCCGTGGCAGCAGTATTTCAGTGAAGCCTTGGCTGCTCCGTCCATTGACTGGGAATCTGCGGTCAACAGGAATTTCAGATGGAATATGTTCGGCAGTACATGGCTTGATCTCAACAGGGAAAAACCGTTTTTCAGGCTCATCGTCATTCCTTTTTCAGATTATGAGAAACTGGGTCTTGAGGAAGATCAGTTGTGCATCAGTTTTCTGGGGCTGACTACCCTGTTAAAAGACAGAAGTTCCCTTTCGGATTATCATATAGAATTTATCACCGTAAAGCATCTTGAAGTGAATGAAATGAGTAAGGAAGCAGAAGATTTTTCCACGCCAAGACCGCCATTCACGATGTCTGACCAGCAAAATTTCCAACTTCTGATCAAAAGTGATGGCATTGTATAACAGCCTGTCCCTATTTTTACAAGTCCTGATCAACCTGGTTTTGCTGTCGGGTCTGATCCTGTTTATGATGAACGGAATAAGAGAAAAGTTCCTGCTAATTCTCTTCTTTCTGGGTGAAGCTGCTTTGGAACTCTCCGACCTTATCGGAAGGCTGATGCAACTGACGAGCTACAATGTTTACAATTATTCATTAAGCCAGTTTTTAAGTCTGCTTGCCCTGACGGAGATTTACAATGCCTATTTCTATAAAATTTCTCCAAGGATAAGAGTCTCCATTTATGCCTCCGCCTTGATCTTGCTCACGTTTAATATACTTTATCATCAGAGCATTGAAGCGCTTACCTTCTACTCGAATATTATCCCGAATATCGTGATCTGCAGCTTTGGAGGGCTTTATTTTCTGCAGGTGATCAGAAAGGCCAAAACAGATACCACTTTATTCATTGTAAATGTAGCCGTATTCTTATTTTTCTCGATTGAAACAGTGATCTCCACGACTTTTAATTTCCTGATCAACAACCATATGGAATGGGTGGCTCCTGTATGGCTTTTCAGAGGAGTGCTTTTGCTCTGCTTTTATCTTGCTATTGTTAATCTGGGATGCCGTACCGGGAAAATCAGAATCTGGCAGTAGTCCTGTGGATATGGATCGGGATCGGACTGCTGTTCTTAATAACCTTATTTATAACGGTACTCACCACCACTTATCTGAAAAGTATTAAAAAAAATAAAAGAAAAGTCATGCAGATGGTCAGAAATACCCAGACGGAATGCTGGGAAAACACGCTTTATATTCAGGAAAAAGACCGGGAACGTCTGGCAGAGGAGCTTCATGATAATATTATTTCAAGATTAAACCTCATCCGTTTAAATACAGCCACTAAAAGCGTGAACGAGCTCAGCCAGGACATCAGGGTTTCCATGCAGCTGATCCGCGAACTTTCCCACAACCTTACGCCGCCGGATCTGGATGATATTGAACTCCCGGATCTTATTGCCGATTATCTTGAACAGATTGGAGATATTCCCGTGGCTTTTCATCATTCCGGAACGCATGGAGATAAGATCAGCAGCTCGGTAAAATTAAATGTATTCAGGATTGTTCAGGAACTGATCAGCAATGTTCTGAAACACGCCCAAGCCACAAAGGTCGAAATACGGCTCAGAATTTCAGCTCAATATCTTGTTCTGACCGTGAAAGACAATGGCTGTGGTTTTAAAACCGGAACCCAATACGGAGGAATCGGCCTCAGAAATATTAAGTCAAGAACCCAGCAGATCAACGCAGTATATAAACTAAAAACCAAGCCGGAAAAAGGAACGCAATGGATGATCCTGACGGCATTTAAATCAAATTAAACCATGAAAGAATCAGAAAAAATAAAAATCGGTATTGTGGACGATGACCTTCTCTTTGTCCAGCTTTTAAAGGATTATATAGATAAAGATAACCGCTATCAGACGATACTTACCTGTACAGGCGGAACAGCTTTCCTCGGGGAAATAGAAACCAACATTCCTGATATCCTGATCCTGGATCTTAGAATGACCGACGGCAGCGGCCTTGACGTACTTTCAGCATTATCACAGACTGACACGGAAATGAAGATCATTGTCCTTTCAAGTTTTTACAGACGTTCTTTTATGGGACAAATGCTGAAGATGGGAGCTCATGCTTTCCTGTCGAAAGAAATCGAACTGAGTGAACTTCCGGCCGTCATCAATGCCGTACATGAAAACGGTCATTATTTTTCAAATGATCAGGTGGAAGTGATGAGAAGTCAGCTCTCCAATAAACTTCCTGAATTTCACGCTTATTCCAAAGATGATCTTACGGAAAGGGAAATCGATGTATTGAAACTGGTTTGTCAGCAGATGAGCACGAAAGAAATCGCAGACACCCTGTTTATCTCCCCAAAAACCGTTGAAACCCATAAAACCAATCTGATGATCAAAACCTGTGTAAAAAATATGGCAGGGCTGGTTATTTATGCGGTACAGAACCGGATCATTGATGCGAATGAGATTGTTTTGCTGGATAAGTAATCGGGGAAGCGCGGTGCGGGTTGGAGAGTTTGAGGGTCGGAGGGTTTGAGTTTTTTACAATACAACAAAATTACATTGAAATTTTACTTTCGGATCTCAAAAGCTTCTCTATTCCCTCACAAACCCTTATCCCACACCCCGAAGCCTCGTAACCCGTATCCCGCACCACGAAACGCTAAAACCCTCAAACACTCTAACCCTCAAACCCATCCCATCCCCCAAACAAAAATCAGGAAGTACACCATATGCACTCCCTGATTGGAAATCTAAAAAACACGCTAATAATTAAGGATTTAAGATTTTAGCAATGGACACCGCATCTGCGATTGTATCCATGCTGTAGATCTGAATAACTCCTTGGGTGGTCGCTGCCTGACCTAAAATATTCTGTTGGTTCTGCGCATTCACTGCGTTTTCAAACATAATTCCTGTAGAATGTGCAGCGGACTGATAGACGTTACTCAAAGCCATTGCAGGAGATTCTGCTACCACTTTTACGTTCGACTGCGTTACTGCGTCTGTGATTTGTTCGTTTACTGTTGCCATGATAATTATTGTTTATTTGGGTTTAGAAAACAGCCGGATGATCCGGCTGTGGGGGATTTTTGCCGTTAGCCGTAATCTCTTAAGGATTCAGGATTTTAGCAATAGAAACAGCGTCGGCTATGGTATCAAGGCTGTAAATCTGCGTAACACCTTGTGTAGTCGCTGCCTGAGTGACGATATTTTGCTGATTTTGAGTGTTCACTGCATTTTCAAACATGATTCCTGTGGAATGCGCTGCTGTTTGATACACGTTGCTTAAAGCCATTGCAGGAGATTCCCCTACTACTTTTACGTTCGACTGCGTTACTGCGTCTGTGATTTGTTCGTTTACTGTTGCCATAATGGTTATTGTTTATTTGGGTTAAAAGAAAACCGGATCACCCGGTCATAAGGATTAATGTTCGTTGTTTTCTGAATGTATTAAGGATTCAGGATTTTAGCAATAGAAACAGCATCTGCTACTGTATCCAGGCTGTAGATCTGGGTAACACCTTGTGTAGTAGCTGCCTGAGTGACGATATTTTGCTGATTTTGAGTGTTCACTGCGTTTTCAAACATGATTCCTGTAGAATGCGCTGCGGTCTGATACACGTTGCTTAAAGCCATTGCTGGGGATTCTGCTACCACTTTTACGTTGGATTGGGTAACTGCGTCTGTGATTTGTTGGTTAACTGTTGCCATAATGATTACTGTTTATTTGGGTTAAAAATTGACCGGAACATCCGGTTTGTAGTGATTATTTTAGGATGAAATGAAAACTTTTAAGGTTTCAGGATGTTAGCAATAGAAATTGCATCTGCGATGGTATCTTTGCTGTAGATCTGAGCAATGCCCTGTGTAGTGGCTGCCTGAGTTACAATATTCTGTTGGTTCTGCGTATTCACCGCATTTTCAAACATGATTCCTGTAGAGTGCGCCGCTGTCTGGTACACGTTACTTAGAGCCATTGCAGGAGATTCACCTACTACTTTTACATTGGACTGGGTTACTGCGTCTGTAATTTGTTCGTTTACTGTTGCCATAATGAGTATTGTTTGTTTGGATTAAAAACACCGGATCTGCCGGATTTAAGGCTTAATTTCTACGTTTTCAGAAAAAATTAAGGTTTCAGGATCTTAGCAATAGAAACTGCATCTGCTACGGTATCCATGCTGTAAATCTGCATAATACCCTGAGTAGTGGCTGCCTGTCCTAAAATGTTCTGTTGATTTTGTGTGTTCACTGCATTTTCAAACATGATTCCCGTAGAGTGTGCAGCTGCCTGATAGACGTTGCTTAAAGCCATTGCAGGAGATTCTCCCACTACTTTCACGTTCGACTGTGTTACTGCGTCTGTGATTTGTTCGTTTACTGTTGCCATAGTTGTAATTGTTTTTTGTGAGATCTGATCTCGGTTAATAAATTATTTTGATTTAAACTAGTTTCCTGATTATTTTAAGCTCCCGCAAATGATACGATGAAACAGATTTTCAATGCATTGTTGCAGACTGGTATTGGGTTTCGCTGTATGGATGATTCTCGATACAATGGCTGAAATCATGACCTGTACGATCTGCAGGAGTTAAATTTTTATTATTATGTAAGCTTCAGCCCTCTTGTATGATGCTGAAGAAAGGATGCGGTTGAGATTTTCGGGATATATCTCCTTCCAATCTGTTCCTCTGTATGCTGTACGTAATCTATCGGGGATTGAGGATGCTTTGACGGTTTGGCACGTTAAGCATTCAGAAAACGGTGTGGAAATAAATATTGACCTAACTTGACTGTATATATGCTGAGGGCACCGTTTTCTATCTTTACAGAGAAATACACCGCATCCGTAGTTTTTGCTTTAAAAGCGGCCTTTTCCGGATGCTATTGAGCTTTTGATTCTTACCTTTCCGGAACTCATCTTTTTGAGCCCCATGACGTAATTGCTCATTCCAAGCATTGCGTCCCGTTGTTGGTTCAATGCTGAATTGATATGCATTAATCCTGTGGAATGCGCGCTTACCTGCATAGAAATGGCGACGGGTACAGAGGCAGACATTCCCATTACTGCTGTATTGATTTCGTTCATATAATTTGTTATTTTGGGTTGGTATATTGTTGATGTAAGCTGGAAGAGGGAGGATGGAAGTTACTATCGGGCAACTGACTTCTAACAGTCACCATAAAATGGATTAAAAAATTTAATATAATTGCTCTGAAGTTCTGCTTTTGAACCTCAAAATCCCCCTAATCCCTTTTACCTAATCCCTATTCCCTAATTCTTCCTCATATTCGCAAATCTCACCTGCAGCTTATTCATTCTTTCGGCTATTCTTAATTCTTTCTCTTTAATTTTCACTACCGAAGCTTCCTGCAGTTTTTTTAACTGGTCATCATAATTCATCGTTACAGGACCGGCTGTAGCAGGTGATTGATATGCTTCCTGCTGTTTCACGGCTTCTTCCAGCTTTTCCAGCAGTGGTGCTAAAGATTTCAGGGTTTCTTTGGTTGCCTTATCTTTGATGTAGTTGATGATTTCATCTTCATGACTCAAAACAAATGGCATGGCGCTGATGTCTATTCCTACGGCATTACGTTCTGTCTCTGCAACAGGGCTGTCTTCTACTGTTTCTTCAACTGCAGCTGCAATTTCCTCTTCATCCATGGGAACGTCTTCGTAGACAGCCGGATCTATTTTTTTGAGATTATGATCTTTTGAATAATCCATATCCTATTTTTTTAAGTTTGTCTGTGATTTGCATAGATAGAGTCTTCCCGGGCCTTTCTTTTTCAGGCTCTTCAGCAGGAATGACCGCTTCTTCGATCTTAGGTTTTATGAGTGGCTGAGTCAGCTTTATAGATTTCAGCACCAATTTTCCGTCTCCGCCGTCAGCTTCAAAATTTTTATTTCCCATGCTGTCCTGTTCTTCTGGTTTTTCATTGACAGGCGCTGATGTCAATTGTTTTTTTTTTCAGCATCTTCTGTGGGAAGATCTTCGATAGGTGCCGGACTCGGTGGAGGATTCAGATTGCTGTTAACAGCAAAGATCGCGGTAGAAATTTTCGTTTTCACTTCGGCATAATCGCTCACGATTTTAAAAAGATCCTTCATCATTTCATTACCGGTCTCACTTCCTGTCTCTTCAACAGCTCCTTCCGTGAGTTTTTTCTTTGGAGGTGGCTTATTTTCGCTGGGCGTTCCATAGGTCAGGAAATTATTAGCCAATCTGCTCAGTGCGATAAGACCTACCTGCTCAAATCCCTTTAAAAAAGACTGCAGATCCTGAACCATCATCCCCGTCGACTGATCAATCATTACTTTTCCTGCGCCTGTCATTGGGGAAGCTGTCGGTGGTGACAATACTTCTTTGTTGATGAAAACTACCGCTTCTTCTGCAGCGTTGGTAGGTTTGGCTCCTTCTGAATTTTGCGTTCCCATGGTTTTAAAGTTTTAGATTATCCTTTTAAGATCTTAATGGCATCTGCTACAATGGCCGGATTAAGCTGGTTAAGGTTCTGCTGGTTGGTTACTGAGTTCTGTATTGAAATTCCGCTGGCATGCATCGCCATCTGGTACAACATACTCATTGCCTGAGCCGGTGATTCGCCGAGCACTGTAACATTGGTCTGCGTTACCGCATCGGTGACCTTGTTATTTACTGTATCTGACATATACTTGGTTTTAATGGTTATTACATTTCTGAGGATCATTCATTCTTCTTATCTTTAAAGAACCTTTCTCCCGGTTTACTGTTCTACGCCTTCCCTCCTCTTCATTTTCTGTTTCTCTCTTTCTTCTGATACAAATGTCCAAAAGAAAAATATATCCACCTTAAGGGAATTTACTGGTTTTTAGAAATTCAGGTATTTCCCTTTCATGTGAAAAACAAGCAATCAAGCCTTATCTTCAAATACTTAAAACTGGACAAAGCCTTTTATTAATGGGATCTAAGCAAATTACGAGCATAAAAAAACCGTCACGATCAATGTTGACGGTTTTGATTCAATGAAAAATAGGCAACTGTATTATTCATTCTTATCAAAGATAAACTGCTTGCATCTTAATATAGATTATGAATTTTTGTTTTAAAACTTATTGGAATAAAAATGTTTTAAACGCGAAGTCGCAAAGGATTTTTACTTGATGATATATTTAAGACGCAAGAAAATCAAAGATTTTCAGCAAGGATTATTCTACCTTTTTTTATGGGATTACTTTGTCCCGTAATGATAAAGCGGTATACAATTTTATCGCAGATAAAATCATTGCGCCTAACAACAGCGTGTTTATTGAAACTTTCGTCCTTGCAATTATCCAACAAATCTCTAATTTTTCTAAAAGCAGAATGTAGCTGTCAATTTATAAACCTTATAGGTTTTCGAAACCTATAAGGTTTGAACAAGTACTAACAATTAATCTGAATAATTTTCAACCTATTTTTGAGATTGCTTCGTCGATGCGCTCCTCGCAATGACGGTTTAAGTTTTGTGTAGGTTTTGGATAAAATATAAGCAGCTTTTAAAGGCCCTTCTTCCCTTCTATCCAATAGGCCTGCGATCTGATGCATTTGGCATCAACTCCTTTTGCTTTAAGAAATTTCCGGATCACAGACATCGTATTTCCGTTTCCTGTAAGATAGAAAACCGCTTCATTATTGTAAACCGCTTCTTTTTCCTCTTTCAGAAAATCGTCCAACGCTTCCATAATATTCTGTATATCATTTTTGGGAGCATGATAGCCATATAATTCCAGATCCTTCAGTGTTGAAGCCTCTTCCAATTCATGGAGACATACAAATGAACCCCCAATTTCTTCGGCTGCTTCTTTGATGGACATGGAGCTTCCCAGAGAGGTTTCATCCCCGATGGAGAAATGAATTTCTGCATTAATTTCAAAAAAACGTTTTCCGCGGGGCATTAAAATTTTCGTAGTATCTCCTTCTGAAAGGTTATTGGCAAAGCGGCCGCCCACTGAATCCGTATCATGAAGATGAAATATCACATCGAAAGTTCCGGTATGTTTATTAAAATTGAATGGTGAATAATTACGGTAATCTCTTTCGTTCACTCTTATTCCTATGGCGTATGCCGGTTCAAAAGGAACATCTTCCAGATCGGAAGCAAAACGGACAAGGCGAAGATCATTGGAAACGGGTTCTGTATGGATAACGGTGCATTCTTTAAACTTGGAGGACATGACATTTTCTAAAGTATCATTGATCCATTTTGGTAAGCTTGGCATAAATAATTTTAATGCAAAGGAAAGCGCAAAACGAATGCAGACCCATAGCTGTTTCAGGGAATTGGTTGGACTATTCGCGGTTTACTTCTTCCTGCGATTTTTGTCCCGGAATTCTGATGGCGGAAAACCTTCCGTTCTGGAAAACAACCGTGAAAAATAGGTATGATCGCTGTATCCCAGCTCGTAGGCAATTTCTTTAACGGTAAGCTGAGTGAACGATAAGAGTCTTTTAGCTTCTATTAAAATTTCCTGATGAATCCAGTGCTGGGCAGATTTCCCGGTCACTTCACGGATGACTTCAGAAAGATAACCCGGTGAGATATTCAAAAGCCCGGCGTAAACTGATGGACTTTTCATGGTTTTAAATTCTTTACGGATCAGAACCCTGAACTTTCTGGTCAGTTGGACAGCGCGGCTGTCACTGGATATTTCACAATTGTTTTCGCTTAAAAATACCATCGCATACATTCCTGTAAAAGCATTTATTAAAGATCTTACCACCAGAAACCCTTCTTTTGAGCTCAGCATTTCTTCCGTACAGGACCTTTTCAGAATTCCGGCGCATGAACTCAGTTTTTCAAGCCAGTTGTCATCAACGGAAACCGGCTCGACATCCACCAATGATTCTTCAAAAACAGATCTTACAGTATCGGACAATAGATCTGCTTTCACGGCAATAAACCATCCACTAACATCTTCCATTAAAATGCCTTCATGAACCTGCCCGGGAAGCAAAAAGAAAACAGCTGAACCATGAGCCTCAATGGTTTTAAAATCGACCATCATTTTAGCACGCCCACTTTCCAGAAACGTAAAGATATAATGACTGTCACGGTGAATCCCTTTATCAAAAAGATTGTCTTCCGTACTCATCGTGCGTTTTTCAATCCTTTCGATCAGAATACCATGCTGCGTAATGCCGGTGAGATCATAGGTGGGAATGCTTTGTTTCATCTTTAAATAACGGTGTAAAATTAGAAATATTCATCAGAACAGACGAAGTTGAAAGCCATTATCCTTTAAATGAAACATAAAAAAACAATGAACCACTGATGACTGTAAATAAAACGCTCAGATAAGTGTATTATCTGAGCGCTTTATTCTAATATGATTATTCTTTTATAATCTTCTGGGTGCTTTCTTTATCTTTCTGTTTAATGTTCAGATAGTAGACTCCACTGGTGAGCGTAGAAAAATCAATTTCTGTTTTATTTCTGAAGACCTGATTTCTGAAAACAAGCTTTCCGCTGGAATCAGAGAGACTGATGGTAGCTTCGCTGTTATCCTTTACTGTTAACGTACCCACCGACTTCACAGGATTCGGATAAAAACTGAAAGCATATGATTTACTGACTTCATCTGCCGATAATGTACTGTAATTAAAATTGACCCTACAGGTAGCAAGCCCTGTCCCCATATATGACCTGCTGGCTGTTACCATTAAATAGTCCGGCTTTAAAGTGAAAGAAGTATTATATCCATAGTAACCGATAAGACCCAAAAAGCCAGGAATCGGTATTCCGTTATTGGGAATATTTCCACCAAAGCTGCTGTTGATCTCTCCGTTACTTTTTACATAAATCAAAGCGTTGCGCCTGTTTCCTGAACTTGCTGTAGAGACATAAGCAATGCCCACAATAAAATCTCCGTTAGGAAGCCCCTGTATTCTGGAAAAATTAAGCGAAATCCAAGGATATCCTAAGCTGAGCTCGCCATTGGTTCCGAAGGAAGTATCAACCGTACCGTCTGCCAGGTATTTTTTCAGTTTTAAATCTGTCCTCGATGAACTTACGGACGTGCTGTTTCCTACAATAGCTTTACCGTCTGGGAAAATATAGGTATTGTTGAAAGAAATATTCAGATTAGGATTATAGACATAGGAGTTGTCCTGAATTCCAGATGCAGTTTCTATTCTGCTGATCCGGCTATTGGGTGTAGCGCCAATGTATCCGACTCCCTGGACATACAGATAAGATCCTGAAACCACCATGCTTTGGATCTGAGTATAAGCATAAGCGCTTCCATAATCAATCTGTTTAAGCCCTTGATCAAACATTCCGGTGAGCAGTTCCCCAGTTTCGTTAAAGCATCCTATCTCTGCTTTGGGCTTGTCCTGAAGATCAGAATAATTATGTGAAATAAAATATTTACTCCCTACCTTGTATAAACCTGACCTGTAATGTTTGCCGTATTTTGAAGGATCTGTGTAGATCTGCTTAGTACCGGAAACACCGTAATTCTGATCCACTGTACCGTCTTCATTCAGTCGCAAAAGCTTTGGATTACCATTATTGGGTGTTCCCATAAGCAATAAAACTTTGTTACTTTCCGTCACCTCAAAAGAAAATACAGGCGGCTCTTCAGAAGACGAATATCCCAACAGTGTATTAAGATTCAGAACGCCATTGACCCCAAAATTGGAATCACGAGTCCCTTGCGGTGTATATTTTTCTATATAGAATGTATAGCTTCTAAACCTTTCGGGAGTGGCCGAATATAGCAGATAAACGTTACCGTTACCATCTACCCTGTTGATCCCCAAAGAATAAGAGTACATATTCTGAAGTGAATCGTAATTCCACCATGCAAGTGACTGAGCAAACCCCTGAAGAAAAAACAGGCAGACTAAAAAGGATATAATTTTTTTCATTGAATAATGATTATTGTTTTTTTATAATTTGCGTCATTTCTAACGCGGCGCAAAATTACACAATCCTATCTATAGATTTGTGAGATATAACCTGACTCTAATCAGTCATTTTTAAGACAAATGCATAGATACCCCTTAAGCTCAGATCTATAAAGAAGTTTAAAAGCTATTGGAAGACTGAGAAAAAGGCTAAGGCGGTTCTGCTTATTTAGCTTTGGAAAAGGCCATTTTTACTGCTAAGAACGTTAGTACACTCGCCATAAACCATTTCTGAACCTTTACCCAAAAAGGATTCCCTGCGAAAAATACGGCTACTTTTGCAGCGGTCAGAACAATGATAAAATTAACACTGAAGCTTATAAAAGTCTGTACCACTCCCAGTTCCAGACTTTGAGTGAGAACGGAACCGTATTCTGGCCTGATGAACTGTGGAAAAAAAGACAAATAGAATATGGCTACTTTGGGGTTGAGGACATTCGTCAGGAAGCCGATGGTGAATAGCTTTTTAGGACCATCATGTCTGCCGGTGCTGTCTACCTCGAATATATTTTTACTTTTGGGTTTAATGGCCTGATAAGCCAGATATAAAAGATAGACCGTTCCAAGTGTTTTCAGAATGGTGTAAGCCACCGGAACCGCCAGCAATACCGCTGTAAGCCCAAAAGAAACCATGACAATGTGAAACAGAAAACCACAAACTACGCCGGCCAGTGAAATCAGTCCTGATTTTTTCCCCTGGGTGATTGATTTTGAAATTAAATAAATCATGTTAGGTCCCGGGCTTATGACTAAAATAAGAGCAGCCAGAACAAAAAACAGAAGGTCGTGAAGTGGAATCATCGTTTACCGGTCATTTATTGATGTGGAACGTCACCGGGAAAATGCTACCCGGCATTTAAAAAAATTCACTGACAAATATACATCATTTCATAATTATTTGCTCCGGAGAACCCTATCAAGGTTTAAAATCCTGAAAATGGATAAAAAAATACGTTCGTCTCGATAATTCCGAACATCTGCAGACTTTTTTAAGCATAGTTTTGCGCCATACAATGACCTTATGCGTATCGAAAACGAAAAGCTGAATTCTGCAAAACCATCGGGCTATCCCGTTTATTACCAAAAGATAACAATTAATTATAACCTTGGTAAAGGTATTTTGCTATTTTTGTATTCCCAAAAGGGGGAATTTTTCCACTTTTTTCAGAATAACCACCAAAAACTATGAACCAGATGACAATATGCAGCCTATTTATTCTACCCAAAGACGGAAAGCCGGGACGTATCCATACGATCTCAAAAAAACACTCTTTTTCCATCACAACCTTCCCACAAAAAGCCTCCATTCAAAGCACTGAAGAACAAATATTTCGCTTTAGAGTGTATAATACCACATTTTTTTTCTAAAGACTGTAATATTGGTTGTTTTTTTACGTTTGACAGTAAACTGAGATCCTATATCTAACATATAAAGTTTCATTATTCTAATTTTCTGTAACATCCACCCCATTAAATAGACTATTTGATAGACTTCTACTACATTAAAATTTAAACTCAATGCAAAAATTGTTTTTTAAAACTGCCGCTACGGCCGCTGTCCTCTGTTTCAGCTCCCTGGCCTTTGCGCAGCAAAAATACTCCGTGAGCGGTACCGTGAAAGATCACAAAAATGGGGAACTGCTGATCGGGGTAACCGTAAAGGTGAGTGAAGACCCGTCAATTGCAGTGGTTGCCAATGAATACGGCTTTTACTCATTATCCCTTCCTGAGGGAAGTTATACTCTGATTGTTTCGTATCCCGGTTATAAGGATTTTGAACTGCCTGTGAAGGTGGAACAGAACACGAAACTGGATCTTCCGCTTAATCAGGAGGAAAAAGGGAGCGAAAAAATAGGAAAAATTGATGAAGTTATTATTTCAGGGGTTAAAAAGGATAAAAACCTTTCTACAGCTCAGATGGGAACTGAAACGTTAAGCATCAAGAATATAGAAAAACTACCTGTTTTATTCGGGGAAAAGGATGTAATGAAAACTATTCAGCTTTTACCGGGTATCAAAAGTAATGGTGAAGGAAGCAGCGGATTCAGTGTAAGAGGCGGTGCTACGGATCAGAACCTGATCTTACTGGATGAGGCGCCTGTTTATAATGCTTCGCACTTACTTGGTTTCTTCAGTACGTTCAACAGTGATGCCTTGAAAGATGCCAGTATCATCAAAGGAAATAGCCCTGCCCAGTACGGAGGACGTCTTTCTTCTGTGATGGACGTTAAAATGAAGGACGGAAACAATAAGGATTACAATGTGAATGGAGGCATCGGGCTGATCAGCAGCAGGCTGAGCGTGGAAGGTCCTATTCAAAAGGAAAAATCTTCATTCATTGTATCAGGAAGAAGAACTTATGCTGACCTTTTTCTTAAAGGAAGTGAGGATTTCAAAGACAGCAAGCTTTATTTCTATGATTTAAATTTAAAAGCCAATTATCAGATCAATGAAAATAACCGTCTTTATCTTTCGGGATATTTCGGAAGAGACGTTTTGGGCTTAGGGGATACATTTTCTACAGACTGGGGAAATACAACGGCTACCTTGAGATGGAACAGCATTATCAACAGTAAATTATTCTCCAATACTTCATTTATTTACAGCAATTACAATTATAAAATCAGTCTTAAAAGTAACGACAATACTTTTGGTTTAGATTCACAAATCGAGGACTGGAACCTTAAGCAGGATTTCACATGGTTTGCCGGAAATAAGCATTCTGTACGTTTCGGACTACAGTCTATTTACCACACGATTACGCCAAGCAGCGCTTCGGGAACGAGTGTGAGCAGCTTTCCAAGAAATCCGAGAAAATCGTGGGAGAATGCGGTGTATATCAATGATGATTTTAAAGCCAATGATAAGCTTACGGTTAATTACGGTTTAAGACTTTCTACGTTCAGTGTTTTAGGGGGTGATACTTATAATACTTACGAAGGCGATGTGATTACGGAAAGCCGCTTTTTAGAGAAAGGAAAGTTCGGAAAAACGTATTTCAATCTTGAGCCGAGAGTGACAGCCAACTACCGTATCAATGAGGTAAGCAGCATCAAGGCAGGATATTCACGAAACACGCAGAATTTACACCTTCTGAGCAACAGCAGCAGCGGAAATCCTACCGACCAGTGGATCGGAAGCAGCTACAGTGTAAAGCCGGAAATAGCAGATCAGATCAGTGCAGGATACAGCAGAAATTTCAAGAACAATAACTATGAAGTGAATGCTGAGATTTATTACAAATCCATGCAGAATCAGATCGACTTTAAAAATGGCGCCCAAATCTCGTTTGACACAGCAGCTGATGTAGAAAGTGAATTACTGTACGGTAAAGGAAGAGCTTACGGTCTGGAACTGATCGCCAAGAAGAAAAGCGGAAGACTGACCGGATGGATTTCTTACACCCTGTCTAAAACGGAAAGAAAAATAAACGGCATCAACGATAATGAGTGGTACAATGCAAGAATGGATAAGACCCATGATCTTTCCATCGTGGCGACCTATGAACTGAGTAAAAAATGGTCTCTATCAGGATTATTCCTTTACAGCACAGGAAATGCAGTGACATTCCCTACTGCGAAATACGAACTGAACGGACAGACTATATTCCAGTACAGCAGCAGAAATGCGGACCGTATGCCAGCGTACCACAGAATGGACCTGAGTGCTACGTATGAGCCGGAATCTACCAAACGTTTCAAAGGATCGTGGTCATTTGGTATTTATAACCTCTACGGCCGCGAAAACGCCTACACCATTACGTTTGAAGACAATCCGAACAACCCGGGAACCACCCGCGCTATGCAGACTTCACTGTTCCGTTGGGTACCGAACATCACTTATAATTTCAAATTTTAGATCATGAAGAATATTATTTTTATCATATTGTCCCTGTTTATAGTAACTTCTTGTGAAAAGGAGATTGATCTGGACCTGGACGACAAGAGCGGAAACATCGTCATAGAAGGTAATATCACGAACGAGGCCGGACCTTATTTTGTAAGAATAACGAAGTCGGTGGCATTTACACAAAACAACCAATATCCGGCAGTTACCGGTGCCTTAGTTATTTTAAGCGATAATACCGGACAAACGGAAACCTTACAATACGTAGGTGACGGAAAGTATAAAACCACCACTTTTACAGGCGTAACAGGACGTACCTATACGCTGAAAATTCAGGCTGAAGGAAAAGAATACACGGCTCAAAGCACGATGCCTGAAGTAGTGAATTTTGATGGTCTGACTCAGGATTCGTTTAATTTCGGAGGTGAAACTACCTACACCCTTTTACCTGTTTTTACAGATCCGATTGCATTGGGAAACCGTTACCTTTTCAATTTTACGGTCAATAATATGACGAAAAAGACCTTTGAGGTATTTTCAGATAATATCAATAACGGAATGGTGAATCAGAGACCTCTTTTCCTTCCGAATGAGGACGATGACAAAGATCCTACTGACCACAAAGTAGTGCCTGGAGATAGTATTTATGTAGAAATGCAGTCCATCGACCATAATATCTTCACTTATTATTCTGCTTTACTGCAGATCACAGACGACGGAGGAGCTGGTGTAACGCCTTCCAATCCTCCAAGCAATATCAACAATGGTGCTTTGGGATATTTCTCAGCGCATACGACACAGAAAAAGACATTTGTGATTCAATAGATTGCAATGACTTAAATAAAAAAGGCTATTCCAGATGTTGGGATAGCCTTTTTCGTACGTTCTTTCAGGACATCAATTCACTGTAGCAGCTTACCTGAACTTTTTTATAATCGTAATTTATTTTGATGACTTTAATTTTGAAATACTCCCTGATGTCAGAATAAATTCTTTTGAAGGGAAACTTTTACAGGAAATCGGCTTGGTTTCATATCTGCTTTCTTTACCCAGTCCCACCTGAAGTGATGTTACTTTTTCCGCATAAGTCTTTTTATTAGGGTCTATCAGAATTTCACGGTCAGTAATAAGTCTGCTTTCAATGTTGGTATGCTTTGTATATTTAAAAATTCCTTTAGATGAAGAAACCAGTTTTTTCTCTATTTCCTGATCTCCTTCTTTAGATTCTTTTAAGATATATTTCGGAATCCCTGCTTCATTATATAAAAACTTTATATTCCATTGATCCAGATAGTCACTTGCCTGTGTTCTGTAAGATTCCATATACCCTTTTAGTATTTTAAAATCTTTATGTTTATATTTTTCATAGGATGAAATGTATTTTAAATCATCAAGATTATAGCCTGGTAAAAAGTCTTCTAAAAAGTCAATCAGATCGGGAATATTTAAATTGTCACCAATGCTTTTACGGATATATTTATAATAAAAATCATTTAAGTAAAAGACATCTTTTTCCCCAATTAACACGGATTTATCATCATCTTTGAATGCAATATTAAGTTTTGTAGTGTAACTTTCATTTTTATAATTTAACGAAAGAACATTCTGATTTCTGGTTAAAGTACATAAATTGGGAACTTTTTTTTCTGATACCGGAGAGTCATTGAAATCATACAAAGATATACTGTCTTTTTTTGTATTGAGTATGTAAATTAAGGTGTTGGTACTTATTTTATCTTTCTTATCTATTCTCCGGTCATCCACATATTCTCCCTTGTCAATGGTTTTATTAACGATGTAAGTTATGGTATATGGTTTGGGTGCCTGTGCAAAAATTTTTACAGGGACGGTCAGTAGAATGAGTAATAAATAGGTTAAGTTTTTCATTGATTAAACTTTTATTTTTTTCCAAAATATCGTGTATCCGGCAACACGCGTTGCTTCTAAGCCAAAAGATTGCTTCGTTGCATTCTTAAAGTAAAAATCACCTGTGGTCCAATAGTCTGTTTTTGCAAAATCAGCATTTGGAAGCGCGTATACTGCTTTATTTTTTTCTTTCACGGTTTTATGTGTATGAACTCCTTTATCACAGCCCTCATCATGAACTGAGGTGTATGCAAGAGTTGAGCCTCTTCTTCCCGTTACCTTAGCTACAAAGGAATCATATAAGCTCTTGCTTATTTTTACGGAATCATATTCATCAAATTTATTATGACCATATTTTGTTTTACTGTCGGGTTTTAAGTCGGTATCAATACCCCACGCCAAAAAGTCTTCACCGTCCCATTGGGTTGCATTATCCGTAGGATCAGTTTTCACATCATCCACATCCCTTAAAAGAGCATCAATGGCGCCTGCTCTGGAATGCAAAGATATGGTGTCTTTTTCCGTAGTCTTCATCTCAACCTTATCTTTAGCTTCTACACTGGAATAGCTGGAATTTAATAACTGAAACATTGTTTTTCCAACTCTTTTTGCTTCGTTATAATTGGTATGGGCTATATACAGATACTCTTCTTTTTCCGTTGATAAGCCTTCGTGCTTAATAATGTTACATACTTTCTGAAACTCGCTGTGGACAATGTTCAGCTTTTTAGGGCTCTTATAAATATCTTCTTCTGCTCCTTTTCCTTCGCAGGCATATACATCTGTTTCATTTCCTTTTTTCTGGCCTTTTACGCTACCTTCATAAGTTCCGTTATAGTTATAGAAGTTACCGTTTATTTTTTCTTTCGATTCAGGCACTGGTGCTCCCGCTGCATCAATGGTCTCAGGCTGATGAACCTGCCCACTGTCGGTAATGGTAATATTCACCCCTCCGTAGGTGCAGGGAATGGTGCTTTTCTGCAACAGTACAAATTGATCCTGGGACAAATATGTACCCACATCCTGCCAGTCTCTTACATTCATAACAGAAGCACAAGGCGCCGCCATTTGTGGACTTTTTTTGCAGGTTCCCGTAAAAACAAGACTTTTAGGTCCTCTCTCTTTTATCGTTGCCGTTTTCTTTTCCTGTATGGTGGGAGTATCAAGATTGACCTTCATGATTCCTTTGGGAATGGTGCACAGCAAACACTCCAAAGTAGCGGTATCTATAACCACTTTCAGTCCGGCTTCCGTTTTATCCTTTTCCTCATTTTCAGCACGCTTTTCCTCCATTTTCTGGCTATTGGCAGCTTTTACCTGATCGCTATCCTGTTCTGCAACCTGATTTTGAGTCTCCGGAATGGCAGTTTCTGTATCTTTATCTAACCTATCCATAGTAATGAATGTTTTAAATGAGTATGATTTTTCATGATTTCCATGAAGCCTTCTTCATTGTGGCCTTCTCTGAATACATATAATCCTCTGAAATGGTCAATCCCGGCTGGCTCCGGATCTTCAGCAACAGTTGTTAGAATTATTTTATCACCATCTTTCCCGGGAGTAATAGTTTCTGTCAACCCTTCAGAAGACAGTCTTTTTATTTTTGTATCTAATGGCTGCAATAAGCCATTGAAAAGCAGTCCAAACATATTGTAACCACCCAGAAAATCGATCAGCCGGCTTTCCTCTTCAAGTACAAAGCTTATCTGACTGAAGTAATGATCTATGGCTTCACCTTCATGGTTTTCCGAAAGTTTGGCAGCTAATTTCATCCACCTTAAGCGAAGAAAATCAATGTTATTAATTCCAGTAATGTTTCCATCCTGATCAACTGTTAGTTCCAGCTCATCAAACAAATAACTGATTTGTTTTAAAAATTTCCCTATTGCATTATCATCGTTCGAAAAATTGAAATCAACCACTAAAACATGATATTTGAAATACTCTTTTTCATTTCCCAAATAATAAACCTCAGCTATTCTCACATAACTTTTTTCCGTACGGTAAGAAGTGTCTGGATTAGAAACAACTACCGTTTCCAATCTATACGTTTTGCTGAAATTCTTTAAAGGATGTTCCAATATCAATTTATTTCTGGTTTAAAATTCCTTTCTCTTCCGATCATCATTGGGTGAATAGGCAAGAGTATCCATTAACGTATTAATTTTTGCCGATCTGTGAAGGTATTTATTTTTCAATTTTCTGAGAAGATAATCAGATTTATATGCTGTAACCACTACTTCTTCCAATTGTATTGCAGGAACTGCACGGTCTGCAGCAGTAGCGACAGGAACCTCTACATTGCTGTCTGCTTCCGGTTCTTCTTCGTTTTTAAAATTTCCTTTAAGTGTCCATTTTTCATTCTTTTCTATGATGTGCTCTTTCATATACGCTTTCACTTCATCTAAGAATGTATCATTCAAAGCATAATCTGCCATTATTTTTGAATAGAACAGGCAGTTATCTTCTTCATTAACAAGGGGCAAAGCATAGTCACACATAAAATGAAGTGGTATAAAGCTATATCCTCTATACAGATAGCGGGTTCCGGTGAGTGTATATTTCCAATGTGCTTCAATAGCTAATTGATCTTTTTTGAACCAGCCCTGCTCGATGAGTTCATCCCTAAAAGCATCCAGTGATCCTGAAAAATAAGCCTTTTCAAGCCAGACATATTCTCTTTCCGTCACTCCTTCTACAGGATCCGGCTGATAGCCGCTTTGACTGAGCTCCGCTGAGGACATGACATCATGGTTATAACTTCCTCCCACATCACTGTGTACTCCCGGAAAATTCCTTTCAATTCCTGTTTTGAGATCTACATCCACAAATCTTGTCAGGGAAAAGTTTTTCCGGTGTTCGTCAGCCGCTGTAAAATGTACTGCCTTTCTTGGGGAACCCAGCTGATGCAGGTGAAGCTCGCCCACTTTCTTCTCGAAACTTGGAATAAGAAGACAGGTAGGATCATAAGAAGCTACCGTATCATAAATCCCTATAAATCGAACTTTAACACTCATGGAATCTACCAGTTCACGGGCTAATCCCGCCTGCAAAAGCGCAGTACCGAAATGGCCAAATTCAGGGAGTTTGCCATCTTTCACCCAGGATTTATCTATGGACATAAATTCAGTGGTCTCATGGTCTACATCAATTCTTGATGCACCCTGTACAGGTGGATAATAAGCTTTTGGCGGATATGCTTCCTTTTGTAGATTATAGGCAAAATTTCTCGCTGCCGCTGCACCACGGCTAAATCCAAAAATATCAACCGTTAAAATGATATTATCAATATCATCCTTAGACTTGTCTTTTTTATCTTTCACATGTACTGCAAGGGTTTTACATCCATTTCTTACCTTTCCTACAACTCCTGTTTTTCCACGCCCGTATTTAAAACCTCCTCCTTCATCATCTGCCTTATCAATAGTGGCAATACCTTCAACGTAAAATGAATAGACATCTTTTTTTGTACACATATACTTTCTGGCAACGTTGGTAAAATCATTACCAAAACTATTGTCATCCTTAGCATATTTTTCAAAAATCTTTCTTTCTTCTTCCGATGCTGAAATATTACGAAACTCTCCTTTGCCTTGAACCTTTTTACGTATCTCGGTATTTTTCAGATTATTTCTGGTTCCATCGAAGAATATTCCACAGGTAATATTTAAAGTTCCCGGCGGATCTGGCAACGGATTGCCCGTATTGTAAACAAAGGTTTTACCCATGGCTAGTCTTTGTATTTAGTTTTACGTACCATAATTTTACTGTTTTTCAACCAGACTTGTTGGTCACCCTTCACTAATTTTACAGAAGCAGAGGTTTTAGGAATATTAACCGTAATCTTTAATTCGATTTTAGCCTTATGATCGTCGGAAGAAATTTCCTTAAAGGCAGGAAGAATTTCCTTTTCATCAAATTCAATATTACCAACATATCTGTATCCATCGGCACCGTCTATCCATAAAATTTTAATATCATTCGGGACAGCTTTTTCTTTAGGAGTGTTCCATTTTAATTCATTGGGAATAATATTACTGTACTTTTCCAATTGGGTGTCTCCAAAGGTCATTTCCATTTCACCATTATAATGAAACCAGGTTACTTCCTTTGTTTTACCGTTATCAGGCAGTTCAATTTGTAGATTCCAATTGTATTTATCTCTATAACTGTCCCACAATCCGTAAGGAATTGGCTTGCCTTCGTTTGCCTTGACTACTTCCGCCGGAACAATTCCAAATTCATGTATAATTTTACGTTGGTATTCAGCATCAAACATATTTTTCTGAGGTCCCGGGCTCAAAGCATCTATTTCAGACTGCGGTATGACGATCTTCTTGCTCTGATATCTTCCTATTTCCACCTGTCTTCCCGGTCCGGAAAGCCAAAGCACAACCACTCCACCCGGTGCAAAACCTACAATAATCTTGTCATAATTTTCTTTCCTTGGATTTGGATTGTCTCCACTGGAAGGGGTATAATAGCCGTTTTTAAAAAGATCGGTCATTTTCCCGTTATCCAGATCGGTGTCGATCTCATAAAATATTTTCTCAGCATAAGAAACCCAAATCACATGAAGATGATTGGGAATGCTTTTTTCTCCATTGCTCATTCCTCTGTTGGCATCTCCCCATATTCCGCCTGTCGTTCCACTAAACAAACTTGTAAAGTCTCCATCGGCAGATTCAAATCCTCCACGATACACATCAACAGGGTAACCTAAAGGCGCCGAAGTGGCATCCAACCATTCATATTTTGTCATAGCTTTTGTTTTTTGATGCTCTTTCTTTTCCTGACACGAGATCTGAATGAAGAATAATAAGCTTAATAAATATTGTATTGATTTGTTCATTGTTTAGGAAAATTACTCTTTTACACAGTCATACATTTGATTGATCAAACATTAGTGATCATCAATTTAGCCTTTATTCACTTTGGCGTCTATTTTACCCAGCATTTTCGCAACACCGGCACTCTGTAATAAAATATCACCGTTTTTTGCCTGATGAGTCGTGGTAGAAGTGGTTTCTTTCAAATCTCCTGTTATGCTGACCGTTTTATTTTCATTAACAGTCTGCTTATAATTTTTTGAGTTGAACTGATGATCGTTTGTAATATCGATGGAATTATCATTGCCAACCATTGTTTTCATATCCTTTCCAACATTAATGGTCAGGTTTTCCCCTGCATTGAAGATCATATTTTTAGGAGCGGTTACGGTAATGTTTCCAGCGCCGTCCATGAAATAATTGTTGCCGCTAGGATCGATAATATTGACACTTCCTTCTGTATCATTCATTAGAATTCTGATTCCGCTTCTCGTCTGTATAGATTTTAAATGATTGTCTATCCCACCTCCTAACGCGGTTCCCCCATGAAACATTCCTCCCATTACAAAAGGTCTGTCCGGATGGTTATGCACAAAACCTACCATCACCTGGTCACCGACTTCGGGTATGGCTACATATCCTCTGTTCTGGCTGATTTTATCTGTGCCTCCTGCATCGGGAGCCATCATACGGATAAAATTGGTATTGTCATTCATCTGCCAGTCGAATCTTACGGTTACCCTACCCTGTCCCTGAGGATCTGTATTGGAGATAACCGTAGCGATCTGCGGCTGTGCAATAGGTACCGCAAAATCCGGTTTTGGTATATATCCTGTATCTGAAGCGATGGCTTCAAATTTTCCTGTATAATTTCCTAAAGTATCCACTTCATGAGTCACTTCGGTCATCATCAGTTTTGTAAAATAGGCGGTTTGGTTGCTATCCGTTTTCCGCATTTTAATATCAGCAATACATCCCGGATATAAAAAAGGAAGAGTGGTGCCTCCGGATACCGTAAAAACTTCCACGGCCTTGCTTCCTGATGTAGCAGTCTGGGAAATAACAACATCCATGTCGGTGGCTGCCTTTATAGGAGCAACCTGTAATGACGGCGTTTTGAATATTCCCTCATTATTCTGATAAGCTGTTTTTGCTAAGTTCCCCATATGCTGAATGGATGTTGCCCCGGAGCTGAGCTTCGTATTGGTACTGCTGTTGTACCCATAAAAACTCGGTTTGATATGTACTGCTTTTAATTCAACATTCACGTCGGAAACATTGCTTCCGTAGATCAGTTCCAATGCTTTATTCTGTGGGGGCATATTTCCGAAATGCAAAACTTCGCCGTCGTAATAGAACTGTTCTCCGTATGCTTCTGCCATTCTGCAAAGATAATTGTAATGGGTTTCGTCATACTGAGCACTATAGAGAATCTGGGAAGAAGCTTTCGCATTGATTTTCACATCAAACTTGCTGCTTTCGATTCCCTGTTTGATAATATCGGCTGCGATGATGCCCATATTGACAGGCTGGTTTCCTCCAAAACTTTGAGTATGCGGAGCAGCATCCAATAAGATGGTTGGGCTGTATCCTTTCAATACGATGTTTCCAAGACTGTGATTTTCCTGACTGAACCCGACCTTGGTAATAACTCCTACAAAAGTTCTTTCCGGGCTGTTGTCAACGTCTTTGTATCTGATATTAATGGTTAATCTTCCTCCTAAAAACCTGTTGGCCTGTTCAAGTTCATGATTTTGTTTTTCGGAGAGTGTATCGTTCACAAGGACCAATTCAAACTCATGATGTTTTCTGACGCTTTGATGCAGACGGAAATATTTGAAATGTTTGATGATTTTACCATCAATCACAATATCCAGTTTTACCACACGGTTGATTCCAGGAATATAATTCTCTGCAATCTTATCGGAATTTGAAATATTTTTATCCATATTATTTGATGTGTTTTTTTGTTTTCACTTAAAAAAATTAAAAAATAAATAGATGTTCTATAAAGTTAAAAAACTTTCACAGTATAAAATGACATTTTCAGGCTTATTTCTAACCTCTGAACCATTTGATGGTCCATTTTCTTTTTAATATTACATGAGTTCAGGACAGGACATCTGGTTAAGGCTTCAGACATCAGACTTTCAACTGGGGTCAAGAACGTCAATGGTGAATTTTGCTTCGCAAGTGAATAGTGAATTTTAGATTCAAGATTTTAAATACGAAATATCAGATATCAGACGATAATTTATTAGCTTTATTACTACAATCAGCAACTAATAAACCAGCAACTAGCAACCAAACCCATCACTCATTCAAACCGAATACAAATAGAGACTATTACAGACAAAAAAGACAGAACGGCACCCTAATGCCGGATGGACCATTCTGTCTGATATTTTTAAAGTTTTTAAAAGCTAAATGCTAAGAAGTAGGCCATTCTGCTTTGTAAGAAGAATTCCCTAAATCAATTTGCTCCGCACTTATGATAAAGCTGATGTACATGCTGTTTTCATCTACTGCGTCGAAATCAACTTCGTGCTGGATTACGTATCCGTTTGTCCATTGCAAAGTCGTCAACGTTCCTTCTTCGTGAGATTTGTTGAAGGTGATCTCTCCGGTGGTAGGCTTGTATTTTCCGTTAAGAAGACTTTCCAGAATGTCTGATTTTTCAGTAGCTTCTACTGTGATTTTGATCAGTGCATTGGAAGGATCTGATGCTACTCTTCCTGATACGTCTGTAGAACGGGACACGCTGTAATTAAGTTTTAATAATTTCTGTCCTTCGCCACCGTTGAATTTTAGAATTCCTCTTGAATTTTTGTCTGCCATGATTGGTAAATTTTAATAATTAATATTCTGTGATTTGATGTTATCTATTTCACCAAATATAGAATATTAAATTCGCAATCAGCCCGTTTAATCATAAACATCAGAAAGTGTAGTAGTACTACTACTAACGATCGTTAGGCTTTATAATAATTGTAAATCAATCATTTATATGATTTTTAAAAAATGTACCGGGCATTATACATCCAAAATTTACTTGTCGTCAAAATACTTCTTAAGGTCCGAAATACTTTTGATCTTCAGCTCCTCAGCTTGTTTTCTGCGCATCATCAGGGCATAGGCATTATTAAAGCCAAGCGGTTTCAACCATTGAATTCCGTATTGCTTTTGAAACTCGACATTGACATAATCGTAGGTTTTATCAGCGTTTTGGGTTACCTCTTTCAGGGTCTGTTCAGATGGTTTTAAAAGGACCAGAAGCCCGGTTCCCGTATATTCAGGATAAAAATCAATGGCATCATTCACCAAAGCATCAAAACAGATTTTGGTTCCACCCAGCCCCGTTTTTGTTTCCACTTTATAGTCTGTGTAGCCTTCAATCAGCATTTTATACATTTCGGTGAGAATATATTGCTCACCAAAGATCTTCGAGCCAATGCGTATCGTCCCTGAATTTCCCTTCCTAGAGGTTTTGTATAATTTATTTTTAACTAAAAAATCCTTTGCAATTCTTTCCGGGGTCTGATGGAGCTGATCAGATTTGTAATTCAGATCCGTCATGATCGAATCATTAAATTGGTTGGCCAGCAGATTCAGGGTTTCTTCAAGTTCAGGAAATTTCTTTAATGTTTTTGTTTTAATGATGGGTGCTGCGAAGTACGGGGGAAATATTTTTTTATCATCATTCAGAACATAGAGGTCAAAAGCTTTGATCCTGCCGTCTGTAGAATATCCGCTGATCAGATCCAGTTCTTTTTCATAAGCCGCTTTGTACATTATGGCATCGTTGACAATCACCGGATTCACATTAAGATGATACACAGAACGTAAACCGAGATCGCCATCCTGTCTTCCCATAAATTCAGGGGTAAAACCTGCTTTAATACTGTTCTTAGAAACAGCGGTGAACAGATAAGCCGCTCCCACAATGATCAAAATAACCGGAACAATATACTTCAGTTTCTTGAACAACCGATATCCTGATCTCTGTACCAACGCAATCGTCTGATCCAGCAAAACAGCCAATAATGCGGCAGGAATGGCTCCCGCAAGGATCATATTTGTATTATTAAGAGAAATTCCGCCAAAGATAAATTCACCCAAACCACCCGCTGCGACAAATGATGCTAAAGTAGCCACTCCTACATTGATCACGGCTGCCGTTCTTATTCCTGCAATGATAACGGGCATCGCCAGGGGAAGCTCCACTTTAAAGAGAAGCTGGCTTTTATTCATCCCCATTGCTTTTGCGGCTTCAATAACGGTTGGGCTCACTTCTGTAATTCCCGTATACGTATTCCGGATGATGGGTAATAAAGCGTAGATCAGTAAAGCAACGATAGCCGGTTTGGCCCCGATTCCGAATGCAGGGATCATAAATCCTAGCAATGCAATACTCGGAATGGTCTGTAAAATACCCGCCACACCCAACACAGGGCTGGAGAGTTTTCTTTTCCTCGCAATCATTATTCCCAACGGTACGCCAATGATGATCGCCAGAATTAATGACAGAAACGTAAGTCCCAGATGCTGTACAACCTGGGTCAGTAATTTTTCCTGCTGTTCGATGATGAACTGCCAAAGACTTTGCTGCGTCATACGATCTGTAATTTTCTGTACTCATTAAAAGCCCTGATCAGCTTTTCGTAGTGGTCTGTATTTTTATGATCTGAACTTAATTTCTGTAAGGCCTCCCAAACATTCGTGTTTTCTGTCAGCTTAAATTCATTCAACAAATTATCAGAATTAAGTAAGCCACCGACCTCTTTCAGTGTTGCGATCTTATATTCCAGTAAAAGCCGGTTTTCAGCAAAAAAATCAATCACAAAATCGTTTTCAGGATGATAAAGCATTTCTTTAGGCGTTCCTGTCTGAATAATTTTCCCTTTGTCCATCAAACATATCCGGTGCCCCAGTTCAAAAGCTTCCTGCACATCATGGGTGACTAGGATAATGGTTTTATTTTTAAGTTCTTCCAGTGATTTAAATTCTGAATGAATATCAGCCTTTGTGATATTATCCAGCGCGCCGAAAGGTTCATCCATCAGCAAAACAGGTGTGTTGGCGATCAAAGCTCTTGCAATTCCCACTCTCTGCTGCTGGCCACCGCTCAGTTCATCCGGAAACCGTGAAAGGACTTCTTCGGAAAGATGAAGTTTGTCCAGCAGTTCTTGGGTTCTGTTTTCTGTTTTTTTCCGGTCCCATTTGAGTAATTCCGGAACGACAGCAATATTCTGCCTGATGGTATAATGAGGAAACAGGCCGGAATGCTGCATCACAAAACCAATGCCCATGCGCAGTTCTTCCGGTTTCTGATCCCGGATATTTTTACCGTCGATCAAAATTTGTCCGGAGTCTGCTTCTATAAGTCGATTGATCATTTTAAGCGTGGTCGTTTTTCCACACCCGCTGGTTCCCAGAAGCACCAGGATTTCCTGATCATGGGCCTGAAAAGAAATATGGTCAACGGCTGGTTTTCCGTTAAAGTTCTTTGAAACTGAATCAACTGTAATCATCGGCAACAATTATCGGGCAAGTCTGATTCCTGTGAACTGCCATTTCAGGTTGGTCTGGAAGAAGTTACGATAGGTATTTCTGCTGTGTCCGGGAGGTGTAGCATCGGATGCACCGCGTAAAACCATCTGATTAACCATGAATTTTCCGTTGTACTCTCCTACTGCTCCTGCTTCTTTTTTGAAACCGGGATAAGGCAGATAAGCGGAATTAGTCCATTCCCAGCGGCTTCCCCAATCGAAATGACCGGAAGCAACTTCCCATTCCGCTTCGGTGGGCAGGCGCATTCCTTTCCAGGAAGCAAAAGCAGAGGCTTCATAAAAACTGATGTGACAAACGACGTCATCAAGATCTAATTCCTGTAAACCGTTTAAGGTATAATTCATCCATTTTCCTTCAATCTGATGCCAGTACAATGGAGATGTTGCGTTATTCTGTCTGACCCAATCCCATCCTTCGGCATGCCAGTGTTTAAAATCCGAATAACCGCCGGCTTCCATAAATTCAAGGTATTCTCTGTTGGTGACTAACTGGTTGGCTATTTCAAAATCATTCAGAAAAACTTTATGTCTTCCCAATTCATTATCGAAACAGAAGCCTTCTCCGTCAAAACCTATTTCATACACACCTTCTGAAAATCCGATCATTTCTGCATTCCCCGGTTTTTCTTTTCCCGAAATATTTTCTTTTGTATAAGCCGGGAAAAGCGGATTGTGTCCTAAAATATATTTGATATCGGTAATTAATAGCTCCTGATGCTGCTGTTCATGATTTAAACCTAATTCCATCAGCGGTTCAACAGCTTCAGTCATGAACTGGCTCTGAAGAAAGATGCTCATATGTTCGTCTACATATTTTCTGTATTTGTAAATATCTGAAACGGAAGGACGGCTTAAATTTCCACGGTCGGTACGGATTACTCTCACTCCTATCGTCTCGTAATAGCTGTTGAAAACAAAATTATACTGCGGATCAAAAACCTTATAATCAGGGAAGTTCGGAACCAGGATAAAGGTTTCAAAAAACCAGGTGGTATGACCCAGATGCCACTTCGGAGGACTTACATCCACGATGGGCTGCACCACATAATCTTCTATTTCCAGAGGAGCACATATTTTTTCAGAATGCTTTCTGATATCTGTATATTTTTTTACTAAATCTGATGTTACTATATTCTGTGTCATGTTCTTTAGTTTTGGTGAGTTATTTCGGGCCGGGGATCTTTTTTATCGCGCAGATTGGACGGATAGAGCAGATTAAAAAAATAAAACTCTACATATTCTATTCGTTATTGTACCTGCCATACTGCATCTACAAACCATTTTTTGGAGTCTTTGATTTCTCCTGATTTTTTAAATCCTGATTTTTCTCTTAATTCCTCAATATTTTCGGCTGAAAATTTTTGTGAGATTTCCATATCAATCAGTTCATTTTCCTCAAATGAAATAGGGTCACTTCCTATGGTTACCGTTTGATTTTTCAGGCTTACTAGGAAGCTTTTACAAGCTCCGCTGATGGGATCATAGGTTTGATAATGCTGAAACTGCCCTAGATTAAAATCTGCATTGAGTTCCGTGTTGATGCGGGTCAGAAGATTAAGGTTAAATGCTGCTGTGATTCCTGTCTTATCGTTGTAGGCATTTAAAATTGTGTGAGGATTTTTCTTCAGGTCGAAACCTATCAAAACCCTGTCACCGGAAGCCAGATTCCGGTTCAAATCATAACAGAACTGATCCGCTTCCACGATACTCATATTCCCTATATTGCTTCCTAAAAACAGGATCACCTTCCTTCTTGACGATAACGAGGCTGCTTTCTGAAGCATGTCAAAATACTCGCCTTCAAGAGAGACTATTTCCAACCCGGGAAGTTTATCATTTAATTTTTCATTTAATTCTGTCAGAATATGGCCTGAAATATCGATCGGCATATAGGTAAATCCTGTCCCTTTTTCTACAAGATATTGGAGTAAAAACGTAGATTTCATCGCATCTCCTGCACCTAGTTCTATCAAATCAAAGGGTTCGTTTTCCGGAATGATCAGGCGGGCAAGATCTGCTGTTTTATTTTGGAAGATATCAAGTTCACATTGGGTAAGATAATATTCCGGCATGGCCATGATCTCCTGGAAAAGGCGGTCACCTGTTTCATCGTAAAAATATTTGGAGGACAACCTTTTAGGGTCGCTTTTTAAGCCTTCCAAAACATCTTCGCGAAAATGATCAACATGAATATCTTCAACCTTTGAATGTGGGTTTAACTGTAAATTCATATGTTTTAATTTGTGTGGGTTTTAGTTAAATACAACTATCTTGCCGCCTCAACATTAAATTCTATAAAAAATATACCTTCTACCCTTTAATTAATTTTAAATATACAGTTAATTTCAATAAGTGATTGATGAAAATCATTTAAATGAGTTCATAATTTTCTATTTCATCAATGTTTCCAAATCAATTGAAATAAAGACTATATTTGGACAAACTTATACAATAACTTCTACCATGAAAAAATGTCTGTATTGTTACCCGCAATGCTTTATTCCTTAATTTATTTAATTGATCTCATCAGATTGAAAAAATCCAAATTAAATATTGATCTCCAAAAGTTTCCACGTTCCGGTTATTCTCATAAAATATGTATAAAATACTGAAATCCAATTTAATCATAAGTGTATTATGCCTTGCTGCTTTTTGCTTTGCCCAAAAAAACAGAAATTCAAAAACAGATGTACAGCAAAAAATAAAACAAATCGATAACCTTGTAAAATCTGCCAATGAAGTCGGAATATTAAATGGTAATGTACTTGTTTCCTATCAGGATAAAATAATTTACAAAGCTTCAGTTGGGTTTACTGATGCTACAAAAACTACTCGATTAACGGATGAATACAGATTCCATTTAGGCTCTGTCACCAAAGAATTTAGTGCTGTCGCCTTGCTGCAGTTAGAAGAACAGGGAAAACTAAAACTTTCTGACCCGGTATCTCAATTCATTCCTGAACTTCCCGGCTGGGCCCAAGAAGTTACCATCAAAGATTTACTACAGTATACCAGCGGAATTCCCAATGTAAACTGGAAAACCATTAAAAATGACAAGGATATTTACAACGATTTGTTTTTAATTGATCAACTGTCTTTTAAACCGGGGACCGAATATGATTACAACAATAACAATCTTTTTCTGAGACAATTTATTATCGAACGTATTGCAGGGATTCCTTTTAAAACCTATGTGGAAAAATATCTTTTTCTTCCTTTGAAAATGAATTCCACCATCATGACTCCCTTTGAGACAGATAAAAATATCGCTCATGGATTTAACAATCAGGCGGTACCGGATCGTGCAGAATTGCCTATAACCGGTGGAACTTATACTACGACTTCTGATTTACTGAAATGGGCAGACAGTCTGCATTCAGGAAAAGTGGTCAACAAAGATTCGTTGTATGAATTAGGTCAGAATTTTCCTATTTCCGACAGCCAGTCTGCATTGGGAAATACCCGGTTTGAAAATAAAAACTTAAAAGAACATGCTCACGATGGAAGAGCCGGAAATTTTGAGGCGCTCTTATTTTCAGATGTTGAAAAGAAAACAACGATCATTTTACTGGGCAATAATTACAACGGAAAACTTTTTGACATTTCAGAAGCCATCAATGCCATCCTAAAAAACGAAAATTTTAAAGTTCCACAAAAATAAGGAATTCTTTATTTATAAGGTGTTAAGATTATTTTGGCTGTGTTAGCTCATATTCAATTTCTCCGTAACTTAAATCTGCGATTTTCACAAAATGGAGCCGCTCCAGAAGTTTCATAGCAGGACCATTTTCCCTACTTGTAGCTGCCCAAATGCGTTTGAGTCCTATTGTATTCAGTCCGAAATCAATAGCGAGTGACATTCCGTCGGTCATATACCCCTGACCGTAATATTGGGGTAATAAAACACAACCCAACTCACCTTCTCCCTGATCCAGTCCACGATAGTAGCCACAGGTTCCAACGATTTGAAGGGTTTCATTATCTACAATTCCCCAATGAATGGAATTCCCGTCCAGATAATCCCGATCGATCCTGGCCTGCATTTCCGCAGCCTGTTCAACAGTTTCTGCCTGAACAGCATCATAAAACGAAATTTCAATCAGGTCCGGAATATCAGCATCCATAATTTGGCGTAATGATACTCTGCTGCCTTTCACATTTGGAAAATCGTTGAACTGAAATTGTTTCATGATGTAAAATTGTATTAGTTTTGAACATGATCATTCATAGAATTGCTCCTATGAACTCTATGGATTACAATTCACTAAAAATACCATTAATTTTAATATCAGAAGAAAAATGCCGTTCAATCCATCTCTCCTAACTGAAAAACTGCATCACCGGGACTTTGATTTTTTTATTTTCAATGAAAATATTTCCGAAATTATTTTCAACGGAGATGAGATTATTCTTAAGGTCATCCGGGTGCAAAAAAGCGAAATACCAGATTTCACTTCGTTTATCATTTCAGCCATGGGAGTTTCAGGATCAGATGAGCGGGATATTCAAAACGCAAGTATTATTTCAAGCGATCAAGCATCAATGCAACAAACAATCACTGATTTTCAAATCTATTGGAAAATCGATCTGGCTATTGAAACGTATATCAAAGGTGACATTCAACATATCTATGAAATGGATACCGAACCCAGTAAAAATGGCTATGGCAGCGAGATAAGCTATGGTATTGAGACCACAACTTCTTTTGTTTACTTTTTTACGCATCACTTTTACTATTGATAATTGATAGGTGATGAATGATCATTGATTAATTGATGGCGATCATAAAAAAAATCCTTACAGGTTTTGAAAACTTATAAGGATTGTGGCTAATCTATTTAACTTGGGGAAGATATGAGCTTTTTTTACGCAAAGTTCTATGAAAAGTACTTTTGAGTTGGAGGAAGCAAAGGGTTCGACTTCGTCGCTGATGAAACTTCCGGATATAACATCTGCTTAGTCGAATCAATGAAATTGATTCCGCCTTTGCTTCCCTTTATCAATAGTATAATCAATTTCTTTGCGTTAAAAAAGCTCACCTTTTTCCAAAGTTTTGAAATTGATACCTGGATTTTAATAACTTCCCTCTTCGAGCTTCAGTCTTCCCATCATAACTGAATATCTTATCCCGAACTTAGGTCAACTCATAACTCATCATTTAAAACTCATCACTCTTGAAACACTATTTCCTCGGAATTTCCGGACGCGGCATTTTATAATAACTTCCTGAAATGCTTTTCAGAAAGGCTACGACGGCATCCACTTCCTGTTCATTGAGTTTTAACGGTTTCATCAAATGGTCTGTGACCGGAAAATTAGGGTCTGCTTTCTTTTCTTCGGGACTTGGATTGATCATCTGCATTCCGCTGTTGTAGAGGCTGACAATACCATACAGATCGTCCATCAGGCCATTGTGCATCCACGGAGCGGTATAATCCAGATCTCTTAAAGAAGGCGTCTTGAATTTCCCTACATCCTCTGCTTTTTTGGTAATATGGTACAGTCCCAGATCTTCATATTCTCTTTTGTAATAGGTAAGACCAATATTGTGGAATGATTCATCCGTGAGGTTTTTCCCGTTGTGACAGTTCATGCATCTTGCTTTGGTTCGGAATAAATGCATCCCGTAAATTTCCTTGTCGCTTAATGCTTTATGGTCTCCTTTTATGAATTTATCCAGTCTGCTCGGCTGGCTTCTGATGGTTTTCTGAAAGACGGCTAAAGCCTTAGCTATTTTATCGAAAGTAATTTTATCGGTCTGATAAACGTCTTTAAAAAGCTGTCTGTATTCCGTGAGTTTAGACAATTTTCCGGCTAGTTTTTCCGGCTTCATATTCATTTCATTGTGTGCGGAAATAGGTCCTACCAGCTGCTCTTCCAGTGTTTTGGCTCTTCCGTCCCAGAAATAAGAGGTTCTGTCTGCAATATTAAACAGCGATTGCGTATTTCGTTTCCCCTGTAAATGATCATGCCCCAATGCGACTTCCTGGCGATCTGCCCAACCCATTTCGGGATTGTGGCAGCTGCTGCATGAGATCTGGCTGGATGCTGAAAGTTTAGGATCAAAAAACAGTTTCTTTCCGAGCATGACTTCAGGAAGTTCCTGCGTATCGTAATAATTAGAATCCCAATCTATCGCTTCAAATTCCTTCCAGTTGACGCCTGCATCTATAGTAGGCGCAGGCCAGTATTTCACAGGCTTTTTGTACTGTTCTATGACTTCTCCATAATCTACTCTGTATTGCTGCATGGTGTTCTGCATAAAAAGGAAAACAATGGCTCCTATCAGCAAAATGACTTTAAATCCTGACAACTTCATGATCTTTCTGTTTTTAAAAAATAGTTCCTATCGTGGCAGCAAAATAGCTATTGCTTCCATTCTGAAAATGGCTGTATATGACTTTTCCTCCTGCGAATGCATTCTTAACAACGGGTAGCGTAAAATGAAAATTTACATCAACCTTCGCTTGCCAGAAATCCGATGACTGAAAAGCATAATTCTTCTGCAACATCTGGTTAATGGATGGTTTTCCCGAATTATTGAAAAGTCCGCTTTTCTTGTACACATCCGTCACGGAAACTCCCAGAGAAACCGAAAGAGCCAAATCGCGGCTAAAAGTTTTCAGCCACTGGTAATTGGCACCGTAGATCATTCTGTTCAGCTCAACGACAGACAATGGATTGCTGTATTTCTCTTTTTCCTGAACCCAGCCGAAGAAAGGGACCAGTGAAGATTTTACATTCGTATTTTCAATCTGCAGAAGCCCTTTAAGAATGACATTATTGATTTTATGATTGTATCTTTCTACAGTTCCGATCCGGATATAGTTTCTGGAATTTTCATTCAGGAATAAGTTTTCCGTTCCTTTTCTTTCCGTGCTGCTAGCGTCGGCTGAAATTCCCCAGACGATTTTTCCGGTATTAAAAAACTTCCCGATTGAGACATTCAACCGTTGTTCATCAATTTTTGAGGCGTTGAGATCTGTATATTCGGTCAGGAATTTCTCCATATTGATTTTTTTAAATCCCAGATTAAGATACCAGTTTCTGTTGCTGGCTTCGAAAATCTGTAAACCTCCCCCGTAAGACCAGCCTTCGTAATAGGCCTGACGAAGTTTCCCGGAAAGCAGCTCGTTGTAATTCCCCAATCCATTCATATTGTAGATCATAGGAAATCCCTGGTTGCTGACAAAGCTCAAATAATGTTTCTGGGTGTATTTCTCTCCTTCTACATAGGCTCCGACTTTAAATTTTTCGAAGATCAGCTTATTGGCTCCCAGTGCTAACGAAAAGTTGGCCGATGTATTTTTCGGCCTTGGATCTATATTCCTGTAGCTTAAATTGGCTCTGTAACTCCCGGTAATCCCGATTGTATAAGAATTAATCGCTTTTGAATAGCCTCCTGAAAAGCTGTAGTTCTCAAATTTCATATCTCCTCCCACACTGTCGGCGGCTACATATGGATAAATCAGGTCATAATCTGCATTTTCGTTCCATACCATCTGTTTGGTTTTTCCTTTGGTATAGGAAGCACTGCCCCAAACCATTGTTTTAGAATCCAGATTTTGTAAGGAATGAGCTTCAGCGCCCCACAGATTTTTCCCTTTTCCTTTCTGTTGAATTTCATTAGGAGTGTCTGTGTTTTCTGTCAGCAGCCTGAAGGTCGTGATATTGTACTTCCTTGCACCTAACTTATTGGCAGGATTGGCATTGAGATTTTCTTTAAATAGCCTTTCATAACTGTACTCCTCACGAACTTTTTCCATGATGGAATCATTCACCTGAGCCTGAAATTTAACGCAAAACAACAATGCAGACAGCGATAATAGGGAACGAAAATTTTTCATTTTAGTTAAATAATGAAGGTTTTACCCCATGTTCAAAATCCGCTGTGGAATTGTTCGTGTCTTTAAAAAGATTTTTACCTTCCACATTCTTTCCGATTACTTTTCTGCGGACCGATTTTCCAAAACGGCTTTTATCTCCATCAAATGCACTTACCGAAGTCCATCCCATATCCAATGACGGCGAAGTCACCACCCACTGAAAAGAATCCTGTACACTTAAGTTCACCGCGTCTGTGATCCATTCATTCGGGATTTTAACGGCAGTTCCATCCATCGGGTATGTTTCTCCTCCAAACGTAAGCGTATATTGGTAGGTGTATGAATTCTGAGCAACCAGAGCATCACTGGTCATCCCCTGAGGCATACGCGCCAGAGCATAAGCATAATATCCCTGCGTATGAATCACCATTTTTTCAAAGACGTTCACCATTTTCGGAACGGCCGGATTGTCGATGTCATCTGAATCTTCTTTAAAAATCTGGAAGTTGGCATTAGAAAGATTAATGGATAAGCTATTAAATTCCTTGTGATTGATGGCATCCTCAGCAATGATAATCGATTCACCAGCTTTTACCGGATACGTATTTCCTGTTCCCGGAATTCTAATGATCGCTCCGGCAGATAAGGTACTTGCCATGATATTAGGCATGTAATCCTGTTTTTCGTTTGTCATAAAAGCTGACTGGATCAACAGCATTCCATCCGCATATAAGGTCTGGTCTGTATTGTTGGTGATTTTAAAATATTGGTCTCCGAAGTACATCGCGCCTTGCGGTGTTTTGGTTCCTGTGAAAAATACTTCCTCCAGAATAAGATCGCTGCTTCCTGATTTTAAGGCTAAATCGATTGTTTTGTTGACCTCGCTGCCATTGATGACAACGCCTGTCTGTACTCCACTTACTTTAGCTTCTATAAGTTCGGCATTATTGGTGTAAACGACTGTTCCTTCTGCCGTTATATGATAGGTTCCGGAAGGAAGAACTACCTGTAAAGTATGGGTATTTTTAATTTCCTGAGTCGTGGTAAATCCGGTGTTCAGTTCTTTGAAAGTTACCGTAAGATGTTTGTATTCTTTCACCTGAATATCTGCGGGAACTACTTTAAGTTCCAATTTTAATGAAGTCTGTGATTCCGGCGAATCTGAATCTGAAGAACAGGCCGTAAAGCTGACCAAAGCACATAATACGATCAGTGTTCGTAATAATTGTTTTAACATAGTGTATTGAATTGAATTTGTTTATAAATTGAAATTGATCTCCATTCCGAAGTAGGGATCCTGAGCACCTTTCCTGTTGATGGTTACTCCATTCACCGAGTAAGGTGCGTAATAACTGAATAGCCTGCTCGCAAACATGGAAACCACAATAGCTTTATTTCTGAAGCTTTTGGTGACTTTCAGATTAAGATTCATTTCCATCGGCCGTCTGGTTGTATTGTAGAGATCGTTATTCTGAGCGATCATTAAACTTTCAAGAATGGTTCCCTGAGCTGCTTCCGGATTGAATGGAAATATATTCCCGTTCTGATCTACATAATGGCTGGGAACGCCGTTCATAGGAGACAGTTTCCTCATCGAATACCACGAAAACTGAAAAGAGGATGAAAATACAAGATCCAGCTTGGGAATATACGTATCCAGCATAAGATTGGTATTCAGGACTTCATTAACGGAATTCGGTTCCATGCCTTCGTACAATCCGAGGTAAGGATAAGGTCTTCCGTTGATGGTTAAATCTCTGGTTCTGTATACCGGCATACTGTTGCCGTATTTTGTACGGAACCACGCTCCATTCAGCGTAAAACGGGTATTGATCACCGGAATACGGTTGGAGGAATATTGAAACTCTATTCCTTCTTTATCAATTCTGCTTCCGTTTCGTTGGGTTGTGTAGAGAAAATTTTCATTGATGGTCTGATAAGGAAGTGTATTCACATCCGGTGGCCCCGTCATTCCATCATGATGAAGACCTGAGGTGTCATATTTTTTGTACTGATATCCCGCATACTGATTCATAGAACGGAAAGCATTGTCCATATTTTCTTTAAAAACCGTCACTGATAACTGGTGTAGTCCCAAGCTAAAATCCATCCTTGCTTCAAACTTTTCGTTCACGGCAGGTTCTATTTCAAGGTTTTGAGGATTATAGATCATGGTTTTATAATTCACCCTTCTGTAATTTGGATTGTTGTGAAAATAATTCAGCTGTTGGACATCTTTGTAAACCAGTTCCGGGTACAAAAGGTTCAGATCCGGAAATAGACTTTGCTTTCCATAACCCAACGTTAAAGCAATCTGCGCTTTTTTATTCGATATCTGAAAGGAAGGAAATTCCCACTGAAGGTTGGCTCTTGGATCGGCATATACTTTTCCGTTCATTGTAAAGTTGGAAGGAAGATTCTGCATCGAATTTCCTCTTATTCCCAATGCTACGATCAGCTTATTTTTACCCAGATCTACCGTACTGATGGATTCCAGAAATAAGGCGGCTGTACTGTAAGCAGGAACATCTCGGTAAGCACGTGGTCTGAATGTAGCTTTTGGATCAATAGGTCTGTAAACGTCAAACTGCTGTCCGCTGCCCCAGTTTTTACTTAGCTGCCAGTCGAAACCTGCATTGAATTCATTTTTAAACCGTTTATAATCAAGCTGGAAGTTGTTCACCATTTTCACAAATACATCAAGAGGCTTCCCGTCTACCTGATAATCTGAAATATATTGAGCCTTCGGATAATAACCGTCATACTCTCCTTCCGTTCCGGATAAAGGAAAAGCCGTTGCATTCTCCAGCTGGATAAATTTGGTCTGTTTTATTTTGTCAAACCTTTGATTGAACGTCGCCTGAATTTCTGTAGACCGATAAAATGAAGGTTCTGTTTTCGTGTAACTGATCAAATTAGACAAACTGAACATATGATTATTCACTTCATAAGAATTCAGTTCGGACAGGTCTACATCCGGATCAGATTTTGAACCGTCGAGTGAACCGGTGTAGCTCAGGTGAGACTGCCACCTGAAAGTGCCTTTATCGTATTTTTTATCTTTGGACACCGCCAGATTGGCTGTGATTCTTTTATAGTTTTCAAGTCTGTCTCTTGGATCAGATTTCGCATCCAGATAATCCAGACCGGTATTGATTTTCAGGTCGCCTTCTTTGTTCTCAAAACCTTTGCTTACCGCGAAAAGTTTGCTGTACCCATCTGCTTTAAATCTGGCTTTCCACTTGGAATATCCTGATTTATTGGTGATCTTCACAATTCCTGAAGTCAGGTTTCCATACACCACAGAAGGAATTCCCCGCAATATTTCCACACTTTCAATCTGATCTGTAGAAATACTCCGCATATCTACACCGCTTGTTATATTCAGCCTTCTTTTCAGTCCGTTGTTGCTTTTATCTAAAAAATCGTAGCTGTACTGAAGATTGGCTCCTGAATTCAATGGAGCACCATCCACCAGAAACGTCGTTCCCATCGATGAGGTGTTGTAATCACTTCCCGGATTTCCCGTTTCCCGAAGATGAATCTTATTCACCTGGTTCAAAACCGGATCGCCGGATCTTCCACCGGGAAGCAGCTCCAAAAGATCAGTAAAACTCGAAGGCTGAAGGTGCTGCATCGCCCTCTGACCGATAACAGATGATGAGGTCAGGCCCTTCCCTTCTTTGGCGGTAATCACCACTTCTTCAATACTATTGATCTTTTCAGTGAGATAAACGGTAAAAGTTTCCGATTTACTAACCGTTATTTTATGGGAATAGCCAAGATTGTTATTCTTCCTGATTTCTACTTTATAGCTGCCCGGAATTGCTTGCAATACAGCTATTCCTTTATCATTAGTGAAAACTGTATATTGGTTTTCATCCGACTGCATTTTTATTTCCGAACTCTCAGCAGATCCGAAATTGTGATCTTTAACCTCAAAAGTAATAGTTACACTTCTGTCCTGTGATTTGAACGCGGAAACAGTAAGAAAGAAGAAAAGAAAACTGAAAAATTGGAATTTAAAAGTAAATTTTGAAACATTATTTAACATCAAGCATTATTCTTTCGGCAAAGTTAGGAGCCTCAAAACAGCTTTACTAATTTTATTTAGAATAATTTAAAATAATTGATATAAATCATTTTGCTTGTTTTTAAAAAGTGAATTATTTAAATGAACAAAGCTTTTTTAAAATCAATTACGGATTTCCACAATAAAAATAAAAATTAAATAAACAAATTTGCATCCAACATTAAAACAGTGCCAAATGCTAAAAAAAATATTTTCAATATCAGCAATCGCTTTTATTACAATCACATCATATGGTCAGGAGGTAAAAAAAGAAGCCGAAACTGCAAAAACTAAAATGGATGTTTTCGCATCAAAAACCGGAAGCATTACAAAATTTGTAGATACAAAATTACCCAATCTAAAAACATCCTATGATGCAACAGAAACTAGAATAAGAAAAATATCAAATGGGGCTTTAAATGGTTATTTTTATCAACTTGTAAAAGAAGGGAAATACAGTAATACAACTGCATCAATAGAATATACTGATTTGATTGAAGTCTTAAAAGCTATAAAAGTCTTAAAAGAAAATGTCACTAATGATATTACTGCTAATCCAGATTATATGGAGAATAAATTCGTTACTGTAGATGGATTTCAAGTCGGATATTTCGTGAGTAAAGGAAAAGCGAGTTGGTACATTAAATTAGAAAAGTATGGTTCTGACAATACATTGTTTATTGATAATGGTGATATTATAGAAAATGCATTTAATGAAGCTAAAAATAAGATTGATGAACTTAAGAAATAAATTCACTGTTGATTAAGCAAATAGTTCTTACCCATCGATTTCAACACTAAGAAATCCTATCATCTATTTCATTAAAGAATTTCCCTCGTATTTCATTTTATTGATCAGAGGATTGGCATACATCGCTAAGAAAAATTCTTTTGAAACAGCATCGGAAGGGTCGATTCGCATATCCAATCTGCGGACAAACAATTGCTTTTCCTGTTCTGTATATTCTGAGGCGTAGGTATCAGTCTGGTGAAGCAGATCATAGGCAATAAACTTGGTCGGCCAAAGCTTATAGTTCTGTATGATGGAATCGTCAATGATCTGGGCAATGGCCTGCAGTTGCTTATTTTTGTTTTCAAAATTCACTGCAATATCATCCAGTTCTTTATCCAGTACAGTGCCGGCATGCAGATGAATTCTTTTCTTTTGACCCAATACACCACTCAACATGGTCATAAAATCTTCATCTTTTCCTTTAACATACTCCTCATCTCTGTGCTTGGCCAGAAGCTGAGGCATCTTTAAGGAATCGGTAGGATCGTATTCGTAAGATATGGATATAGGAACTATTTTCAGTGTTTTAAAATAATCGGTCAAAGAAAGATCTCCGGCTGCCATCGCAAGCATTTTCAAAACACCTTGCTGGGTAGCATCATTCCCGTCTTTGGTACGGCCTTCACGTTGGGCGATCCAAACGGAACGTTTTTCAACATGCAGAAGCTGCTCAATATACTCGGACATGATCTGGGAACTCTTCAGCTGCTCACGGATCGGCAGACCTCTCTGAACTAAAAAGTTACGGTTCAGTTTGGCCAGTACATGTAAAAATGTTTTTTGAACAAGATTATCCCCGATCGCAGAAGAGGTCATGATGAAGTCTTTTTCCAGCAATACCAGATTCAGCAGCGAAGTATCCAAAACAATATCCCTGTGATTGGAAACGAAAAGATAAGGTGTATTTTTATCCAGCAGTTCAAATCCGGAAGTCGTTAAGCCCTCTGAGCTCTTCGCCAAGATCTGACGAATGGTGTAGGCAATAAAATTGTGCTGAAAATCACTTGTAGAATGAATATTTTTAAACTGTTCACGCCAAACCTGTTTATCCACATCAGGAAAGGTGAAACCCATCAGCGCTTTCATCATCGGATCACGGGCTATTCCCCGTAATGCTTCATTTACTTCACTATCATAGAAAGGCCTGATTTCATCGAACTTCGACATGCAATTATTTAAAAATTAAAACTATTTTGCAAAAGAACAAAAATTTATCGAGGATAGGTTACAATGTTTGTTAAAGTATTATGATTTACGTTTAAGTTTAGGATGGCAGTCTGTTTTTGTAAATAGGATTTAGAGGATTACCTGCAAAATTTGGTGAGCGGGTAATGTTTTTTAACGCAAAGAAATTGATTAACCTAGTTATAAAGGATGCAAAGTCGGAATCAATTTCATTGATTCTGATTAAGAGAATGAATAGAGATCGCATGATTTTAAAATTTCATGCGGATTAACTTTTACTTCTTCGAATCAATACTTCATCCACGCTATTTTTTTAACGTTACAGCTTCCTAAACCGGTGAAACAGTTTAAAAGAGACCCATTATTTTACTTTTTCCAGCAGATATAATTTAGCCCCGGAAAATGCCAGTTTAGGCATCAGATTTCCTTCCAGCACCATCGTTTTGTTGTTGACGTCAATCACTGAAATATAATTATTGGAATTGTATTCGATATAGTTTTCCTTCTCTTTCGTGACCGGATTTTTCCCGAATTCCATTGAATATTTTACCCAGTCTTCTTTTTCAGCACTGCAGTGTACCGGTTTGAATTTGGATTTTTTGGCTTTGAAAATAATCTGATCGAAACCTTCCGCACAGTCTGAAGTAAAAGAGCTTTCCGGATTCTGATCATTCGTAAAGTCTTCAAAAGAACCTTTGTACGCCCCTACTACTTTCCAGGTCCCATCCACACGGTCTTCATCTATTTTTCCTTTGGCTTTGCTTACGGCCCAGCTGATCCCGTTGACCGTTCCTTTTACCGCTTTGTAGCTTACGTTAACGGCTCCTTTTACTACTTTGGCAGCAGTGGATACGACGCATGAGTTGAGGATGAGGGCGGCTGAGGCAAGGATTATTATTTTTTTCATATCATCAAGTTTATAAGATGCGAAGATAAGATTTTAAAAATATTGTATTGATTACGGGAACGTAATTTACTAGGGTTTAGTTTTTCAGGATGAATTCATCAAGGGAAAATAAAAACAGCAAAAACTTTACGCCTTTGCTGTCTCTGGTTGTAATTATAAAATACTCAAGATTACTTTTAAACAAAAAGGTTATCACATTTCGGAACCATTAATTCTTATTTCATGGTTTTTATTTTTTATTAATTTTAAATGGTTTTGATATCATTACTGATTTCCGGCCACGCAAACCCTACTCCTCCATGCTGGTATCTTTCTGTTTCCAGATAAAAAGAATTCACCCCCTGAAGCCCAACTCCTGCGTAATACACGAACTTATCTACATATTCCTGATATTCACCGAACTCGCGGTACTCAGCGTGTAAGGCAAGTACCTTGGCCAATTCTTCATTATGGATTTGAAATGCCTGTTCGCAGGCGTCCTTCAGTGAGAGATTATATTCTTGCTGCAATACAAAAACCAGGTTAAAAACCTCTGTTCCCTTCGCCATTTCTTTTGGAAGAGAGTGAATATCATTTTGCCATGCAACCACCAGGGTCATATGAGAGATCATTTTCTGAACGACGATATGTTCAAAAATATGTTCGGGAAGCACGAGACCTGATTCAATCTCACCCAGGATCAGATAGGGACGCATAAGAACAGAATATTCACGAATGGTTTTGAAAAGCGTGAGTGACGGTGGACGTTGGGCTATCTTATAAGGATACTCCAACTCGATCCCGTATCTGAAGGATTGATAAAAATAGTAAATAAAGCGTTCAACCCATATATCGGGCATTAAGGCACGGAATTCATCTCTGATCAACGCCATATGCTGATAAAGTGCATTTTCTTCCGATTTTGGCTCTGCTCCTCTTAAAATGTCTACACAACGGGTCCGTAGCTGTTGGATTTCCTCCAGCGAGGAATGTTCCACCTGATCGTCAAGAGCCACGTACTGAAGCATAAATCTGTTACAGGGAATAGTCTGTTCATAGGTCAGGTCCGGCCACATACGCGCGGTGCACATGTGCAGCCTCATTCTTTTGTATGTTTTTCGTTGTTTTTCGGTCAGGAAAGTGTAGTCATTGTCAATCCAGCCATCCATATCTTTTCCCATCTGTTCTGCATGCGGATTAATAAGGTCGGGCCATGGATAATGACCACGGGGCAGATAGTCTTTTGAATTATATTCTTCCGGTTTCATCTTGTTTAAGTTTTAAGTTTGTAGATTATAGAATAGTTATAAGTGTAATCCTCTTTAAAGTCTTTTTTTATATTTGGTTCAGCTTTTCTTTCAGCTCTCTGGCTTCCGGAAATTCCATGGCATTGTAACGGCCAAGTTTGGTAGAGATATTTTTCCATCCGCTCAGCACCATGCTCATGTAATGGACCCAATTGACAACCGCATCCTGCCAGATCCCAAAATCCGGTAAAGAAGCCTGCAGGGCCACAAACTCTTTCAGATCTTCATTGTGAAGCCGCAGGTCTTCCAGGCAGGCATCTTCCAGGGAAATCTGGCGTTCATGCTGGATGACTTTCACAATATTGTAATAGACACTGTCTGTGGCTTCGTCTTTCACGACTGACTGCACTTCGTTGAAATAAGTGACCAGATGGCAGGCAAGGGTCTGCAGACGGCAAATCACCGGATGCTCATGGATTTCAGGTGGTAAAATGATTCCCGTTTCCACCTCAGTAAGTTGAAGAAAGGGATACAGGCAGATTGAGTTTTCTCTTAACGCGATGCATTCTTCTACGGTTGGAAACATCTTTTTTTCCTTGTAAATGAGCTCAGTTTCCAGCCCGGTAAAATATCTGCTGATCATTTTTGTAAACCTGACGATAGATTCCTGTGGAATAAACTGCAACAGCTCCTGCCTTAATGAGGCCAACATGGCTCCCAATGGTATGGTAGATTCTGCAGCACTTATTTCACCTTTTAATACTGCCACCGACTGGATGTGGATATTCTTAATATTACCGGAGACACTTTCCTCGTACAGATCGTCATTGTACAGCGTCCACAGCATCAGTCTGCAAATCGGTTTGAAACGGTCAGGTGTTGCGGTAGGAAACCATTGGGCGGCAATATGGGCTGTTTTGGTTTTCTTGTACTTTTTACGGAGATCGGGATTCTGCTCATACAGCCACAGATATTCCCCATCGATCCATTGGTTTTCGGTGATCTCCTGCAGCTGTTCCGCATTGGGATTTTTTAATGTAGGGAACGGGTAATTAAATTTTTTGTTGAGTAGTTCAAGTGTGTTCATGGTTTATAGTTTTTTTATTTCACATAGGGGTTGTGTTATTTAATATGAGGAGTTACAATTGATAGCTGTTTGAATGGTACAGAAAAAACGGAACGACGGAATACAGAAAATCTTCCGGGAAATTTAATCCCAACCTAAACATAAAGCAGATGGAAAATTATACAGAATTGATAGGAGATGGCTAATCCGTTTCAAATTGCCACTTCTATTTTATACGTCCAGGGAGATGAATATCAAGGTTAGCTGATTATTCAATTTTTAAGAAAAATTTTCATGTATTTTGTTTTTATGGTTAATGTTTTTAGAGTATTAGTTTTGAGTAATGAAAATAAAAAAAAATACAACACAATTCAATTTTATTTCACTTTAGCTTGAAATAAAACACAACAACCATCTCACATCCCATTATTTATTAGCTTTTTACGTGAAAGAAAAAAATAATTAAAGATAGAAATACCACTTTTTTTTGATTTTTTGTTGCTTTTTAGTACTCCAATGTTTAGCAAAAAACAGTTGAGGTCACAGAGAATCAACACATTTTCTGAAGAAGCCTTCTTGCAGTTGATGATATTCATCAGTTTAGACCTTCTATAATGATGATGAATTAGAAAATAAATTTAAATTTGCCATGCAGGAATGGACAGCGAGCTTAACACGTACTCCAACGAGGGTATCTGTCATTTCACCCGTGATACCACTCCTCCATTAAAAGATTACAAATGATTTTTCCAAAGGCAAAAAAAATAGCCAAAGATCTTGGCTGGTACAAAACAAAAGACAGTGTATTTGGACTTTACAAAGGGTACTTTTTCAACGTTTCAGATGCAAGTGTAATGACTACACCTCAATTCAAACTGGTAACGGCAACCATCGGCAGCTTAACAGAAGAACAAGAGCTGTACATCAAAACAGAATTAACCAACAACAAAAGAAAATTAAAGTTTACCTACTTTGAAATCAGCAACCATGTGATTTTCTTTAAATTCGTTGAAAACGTAACGCTTACTCAAATTAAGACGGTTTATGCTTTGTTCGACTTTTTGGTGGACCTGTTCAAAAAACTCAACCTACCAGAGCAAAACCAATGTCATAGCTGTGGGAAAGATCAAAGAATCAACTATTACGACCTGAACGACACTGGTATCATGCTTTGTGACACCTGTTTCACTCAGGAGGACCGTAGGTTCCACGACATTGAAAAAGAAAGAATTTCAAAAGAAAAAAATTATCTGACAGGATTTTTGGGCGCCCTTCTTTTTTCAGTTCCGGGAATTATTCTTTGGGTTTTGTGTGCGGTATATTTTGAAAGACTGGCCTCCGGAATGACATTAGCTATCGCATTCCTCGGAATTTTAGGTTATGATTATTTCAAAGGACTGCAAGGAAAACTCACCAGGTATATTATTGTTCTGACAAACATCATAAGCATCCTTCTTGCCAACGTTACTACGGTCATTACCTTACTGGTAAAACAGGGTTTAACGATCAATCAGGCCATCGGGGAGTTTCAAGCCAACGCCGCCGCCAAAGACTTCTTTTATCAGAGTATTATTATTTCTTTTATACTGGCATTTTTTGTTTGGATCTGGCTCTTGTTTTTCAGGAAAGACGACACATTAACGATACAGCCTGCAGAGAAATTTTAGATCTTAAAATGGTTTCACATTCTGTACAGACGATAAAAAACCAACTTTAAAAGTTGGTTTTTATTTTTTCAGGAGTTCGGTTGAACATTTTGGTATCGTGTGAACCCGAGAGCAAAGAGCCTCTTTCCTATTATCATGTTCACAGACGATTTTGCGGGCTTTCTGCATATTTGCAAAAAATCCCGTCAATAAAGGATTTTACCCCCTTACCCAAGGGGGTACAGGGGGTTGGGTAAGGGGGTCTACACCCTTCGGAAGAGCTTGGAGGTACTCATATAACGGGGTAGAGATACTTCGGAAGGGCCTCGAAGGGGTTAGGTAACTAGCTTTTGGCCCTTACCTAACTGGATAAAGCCACTTGCGTAACGGGCTGGAGGGGCTTCGGAAGCGGATGGAGACGGTTGGGGAGGTGGCTGGAGGAACTTCTGGAATGGGTAGAGAGAATTGGGAAGAGATACTCCCCTCTTTTCATTGGCAAAGCCAACTCTCAAAAAGTTGGCTTTTATTGTTCAGGTATAAATGACGTTAATCGTTTTTTGAGATTATTAATAATCGTTATGATTAAATCTTATCAAAATCCAAAGTTCCATCCCCAGTTAATCGATCTGTTCATTCCCCAGATTCCAACTTCCACTCCTTTTTCATACTTAGAAAAAAAAGCCAGAAATAAGATAATTGCGGCTATTATTGCGAAAATATAGAACTTCTTTTTTTTCATAAATTATTGAGTTTCTATTATCGTCTCTTTAGATTTAGTCATATCCATTATTAAAGAGTTGAGCTTGGCTGTGGCAGCAACTAAAAGCGGATATCGATTAATACAAGATTTCTGACGAAGCACAAACGTGAATCATAGTAGCATACAATCATTTTTCATGAAGAATTTGTTGTAATATGAGTGCCGTTGCTTTTGCATCGTCTAATGCTCTGTGAAATTTAAAATCTTCTTTTATATTCATTTTTTCTAAAACTCTTTCTAATGAAATTCCAGATGTAGAGATGTTTTTTTTCGCCAGCCAATAACCCCCCAGTGCTCTGATGTCAAAACCTCCACCTACAAAATATGCATTATAATCAAATCCAAATTCCGTAAATTCTTTCCTCAAAAGCGGTAAATCGTAGTACAGTCCCCAACCAGCTAAAGTAGATTTATTTTTTTCTCCGTACCAATCTAAAAACAGAAGAATGGCTTCATCAAAATACTTTTCATTTTCAACCATTTCGTTTGTAATGTTTGTAATCTCCGTGATTTCGGGTAGAATTGGAAAATGTTTTGGTTTTATTAAAATAGAGAATTCGCTTTTTATTTCAAAAGTTTTCCTGTCTAATTTTACAGCCCCTATTTCTATTATATTAGTTTCATTCATTTCATTTTTTCCAAAAGTTTTGCAACTTCCTTCTAAATCATAAATTACTAAATCACTGGAAAATTTCATAGTATAGTGTAGGTATTTTAAGTTTGCTTGCCACTAATTTTTCAACTTAACACATTGCGTCAATCCGATATATTTTCAAAATTAGATTCTTAGTACGCAATCTATTGGCGCATTCATTTTTTATTAATCAAACCAATTGAATAGTATCGTTTTTTCAGATTGAGTGCTATCGATAATTTACAGCCTTAAGCTTTGTAATGGGGCTAATTTTTAATACAAAAGTCACTATAAGCACTGCCGTTTCCCACTGTTGCGAAATTCTTATAAGATGTCCGCGATTCTCGTTTGTCCGTCCATTTTAGTTTGTTAAAACTTTATTATTCATCTCAATTTTGTGATAAGCCATCCATCGTTTTAAATTCCCAACCATTCTTTTTAAATGATCTTCGTTCAGGAAAATATTTGTCCAATAGTCAAATCTGTCGCACTGAACACTTATGTAATAGGTCATAATGGCTAAACATGCGTAGGGCAAAAACTTTTTTTCTTCGTTACTGATTATAGTTACCGTCTCATAACCTTTTATGAAACTCTCTGCTTTTTCCTGATATTCCTCTTCGTTCAGATGGGTTGCCAGTAACTGAAACAGGAAATAAGAAATGTCAAAACATAAATACCCGTTGCCACAAAAATCAAAGTCAAAAAATGTTATTTCTTTTTCATCGTCAATGTGCAAATTGTCAAACCAAACGTCAAGATGAACAGCTCCATATCTCATTGTTTGTTTGTCAATATTTTCCATTTTTAGCATTAAAAAATTAGAAAGGGTTTCTAAAAATTGAATTTCGTTACTATTTTTACTGTAGAATTCTTTTGTTCTTAAAACAGGGTCCTTAAGCAAGTTTTGAGCATTATAAGACATTCTCATCAGTTCTACATTTTCTGTAGATTGATGAACTTTTGCTAATGCCTGCCCAATTAGAAAGCTTGTTTGGGCTGAAAATTTTGCAGTCTTTATGCCTTTAGCGTACGAAAATAAAACGCCAAATCTTGTCCCTTCCGGAGCTTCAATTTCCTGAATGAATTGGTTCGATTGATCAGCTATTGGAAAAGCAACTTGCCGGCCTGCTTCTTTTAGAAGAATTAAAAGTCTTAACTCTTCTTCAACTTCTAATTGAGTCCGCCAATTATGGGTATACACTCTAAAAACGTATTTGTTTTCGTCATCGTGAACCAAGTATAAATGATTCATAGCAAGTCGGAATATGCTGCATTCCGTTTTGTCGGTTAGACCATATTTCCGTTGAATAAGTTTACCGAGTTCATTGGGTGAAAGTGTACTGTTTATGGTAGGAAATTTCTCTGGCATCAGTTCTTGGTTCTTAGTTGGTTATAAAATATTTGCAATCTCACTAACATTTTTTGGCTTTATGCCTGTTCAATTGTTTTTTGAGATTTAGCATGAACTACCCGTCTAAAAGCACATCAATTCTTTATTTTTTTATAAACTGAACAGCTTTTGAATGCTCAAGTTTCAGCCAATAGCTTCCTTTGCTGAGATCCTGAACATGTATCTCTTTTCCTGCTGTATAAGAACCTGCCTTAACTTTTTGTCCGGCAGCATTATAAATAACAAAATTCTCATTTTTTACACTTGAAAGGTAAAGAATATCTGTAACCGGATTTGGAAATAATTTCATTTCAGGAGCCAGAATAGCAGACTCAGTGCTTAAAAAATTCATATTATAATCCACTTTCATATTAAAGAGTTCTCCATAGGTATTCTTCTGAACCGTAAGAATAAAGCCCTGGTCTCCATTCACAAAAACATCTGCAACAGAGCTGATATTGGCAGGGACTTTAAACAAACCGCCTGTTCCAAACGATGCATCACGAACTCCGTTGGTGTTATATTTTAATATTGTTGCTGCATATTCAACCGGTGTATCACTTTTGTAATAAGAAGAAAAAATATACACATGATGATCTATTTCCATGATTCTATGCGGAACGTGCACACTCCATTGTCCGAATCCAGATTCCACTTTCCCACCATTTCCAAATGATGTATCTATGGCTCCCGAGCGCAGGTATCTGGAACCTCTTACATAACTGTTTGCAGAACTCAGATCCACATAGTTTGCAACCAGAATTTTACCGTCTTCCTGTATATTATAATCATAAATCGTAATATCTCTTGGTACATAAAGATAGCCATTGTCACCGAAACTGGCATCAGGAGTTCCATTTAAGAAATGGCATGTCCAGACATCTGTCTGTGTATAGTTTCCGCTATTATTATAATAAAACGAGGTGGCGAAGTTGTAAATTTTACCATTCTTAATTCTTGTTTTCTTCAGAGTCTGATATTTATAATCCCGGTCTATCAATACTGCACTGAAACCATTATTTCCAAAACTGGTATCAATGGTCCCGTTGGGCAAAATTTTACAAAGATTGGTATATGTTTTTGAAGGATTACCAACTGTTGAACCATAAACAACAAAAATTTGATTGGTTTCATCCTTCATTAAAGTCCCATAGGTTAATGTAGTCGGTGTAAAAAGAAAATCAGCAAGCTTAAAACCATTAACTCCGAATGAAGTGTCAATGCTTCCATTGCCAGTGATCTTAACAAGATAAGCCTTCATATTGGCAGAACAGGAAAGGATAATAGAATTATCATCCAGCGTAACAGAACTTTGCACTGTAATTTCTCCGGGATTGTTTGGATAGGCCGGAATACTTAAAAGTCCATTGGTTCCAAAAGTCGTGTCCGGTGTTCCGTCGTAATTATATTTGGTAATAAAATATGTTTTGTTGGTAAAAGAGCCGGTATCGTAGTAGCCAATATTGACTGTTTTCTGATCAGCAGTATAGAAGGTTTTTATGTTATATTCCCTGTTTTGAGTAGGGGGAATATTGACAAAAAGTTTTCCACTTGTCCCATAATTGGTATCAACCACTTGACCGGAAACAGAAACAAAACTTAAAAAGGAAAAGAATAGAAGTTTTCTCATAATCAGGTTATTATTTTTTGGCAAAAATAGTTTTTTTAAAGTAAAGTTTAATAACCTGTTCATTAGGTACAAAGAAAGATCTCGACACCCAATAAAGGCAGCGAAATTTGTAATCAGTGATTTTGTATTAGTGGAAATTTATCCTCAACAGGAAAGAAGAATAGTGGTAGAATTTCAAACAAAGCAAGATGATGAAAAAATTCTGGTACACTATGCCTCAACCTCTTCTACAGTCAATACCGCTCCCCTTCTCCACATCCATCTCCTCAATCTCCTCACCGGAAGATACACAAAAATGACAGAAAGAATTCCCGCCAGCACGCCCACAAGTACCGCCATTGCCGTAGCATCCAGCTTATAATATTTTGAAAAACCATATTGCGCAAAAAGCAAGACCGACAGCACCAGTAATCCGGTGGTGAGTCCGTGCAGAATACTCAGCTTGGTCATCAGTTTCTTTTTATTGAGCTGCTCATCTACGGTAAACTCAATGGCGCCCTGTTCGGAAGCAATGATTACTCTGTTGATGATATCGATGGTCAGAACTACCGGTAAAAATATCGCCATGGGTAGCGTCAATCGGGCCAGATTTTGAGTTCCTGAAAAGAAATGGGTGTATCCTAATTCCTGAAAACTGGCGTAAGCGATAATGAAATTGAAGAATACATTCGGAAGGACATAGTAAATCGTACGCTTGATTAAAAAGCGTTTCAACGTGGTTTTTTTGAGTTTTTTGGGAGGTGGTGGCTTCAGTTTAAATTTCATAGCGACGAGGTCAGGAGTTCAATGGCTTTATCTTTAATTGTAACGGCTTCTTCTTTAGGCAGAAAATGCTCATTAGACATAAACGTAAAGTCCATTTGTTGGTTATACGTTGTTGCGACCAAAGTATTTGAATTCAGCCATGGAAAGGCAACAGTCGGGCTGATGATCGTTTCTACTTTAAAATTTTTATAATCGCTTGGGATATTGATTCTTCCCATATTGGAAAGCGTTACATCATGACCGCCTTTACTTGATTTCAACATAGAAACCATACGATTAACGACAGGATGCATCTGCTCCCCCATCCACAAAAGCTCTCTGGCTTGCATTTTTTCTATTTTTTCTACAAGATCTTTTTTGATCTGTCTGGCATTATCCAGTAGATCTGTACTTCCTTTTTTTAATGACAATTCAACGGTTGGTGCAAAAGCAAAAACCTGATCCTGCCTGATCTCCGGAATAAAATGGCGCACATCTACAGGGCTGATCACCTTGCCTTTTGCCTGTTTTCCTTGAATTTCCTGAAAAGCCTGCATAAACGAAGAGCAAAGCAATGCGTGTACAGAAACACCATGAGCTTTAGACTTTTCAGTGATTTGTGCCGTTGTAGCCGAGTTCAATTTCCAATGAACAACGTAATTGCTGCCAAGATTTCTTATCTTACTTTTCCGCTGCATGAGAAAAAAAAGTCGCGCCATTATCAGGTAAAAACGGGCCTTGCGTTTCTGCTTTTTCGTATTAAAATCTACAGGCAGAAAATCATTAACTGAATTGAATACATCATAAGGATTCATCTCAAAAGAAGGATCATCCAGTAGACCCAAAAGTTCCTGCATCAGGTTAACAAGCGAAGTTCCGTCGCAGATACAGTGAGGCAGTACCCAAAGAATTTCAGATACTTCATTTCCTCTGATCCAGACCAATTGGGCCAGTGGCTTTTTATCGTCTTTAAACAGCCGGAACCATTCACTTTCGGATTCCTGCAGCCAGTCTTCATCGGTTTTCCGCTCAACAATACGAAGCGGAATAGGTTCCATTTCTTTTTCTTCTATAAAAAAAGGATACTTTTCACTGCTGTTATCAATTCTGGTTCTTAGCAACGGATGTTTCTGCTGGATTTTTTCTAAAGCAGCCTTAAAGTTTTCCTCAGGGATATTCCCTTTGATTTTTGCCGTAAATACACAATTGACAGGGGTTTCAGGATCCACATACATGATCCGTTCCACCATCATTAAATTTCGCCTGATCATAATACTGCTATATGGTCTAATTGTAATTTCACCGTCTGAATCACCTCATCACGAATGGCTAAGGCTTCAGCATATGGTAAATATCCTTCGCTTCCTACAAATGAAAAATCCATTTCCCCGTTGAATGTTGATGTCACCATCGTTGTGGTATTTCCCAAAGGTCCGATCACCGAAGGACTGAAAATGGTATCCAGTGTAAATTCCTTGTATTGATGAGGAATCTGAATGCGTCCCAGATTGGAAAACATACAATCGTTGGAAGACTTGCCATGCTTCAATAGCTTCGTGAAATTTTTCAAAGCATCATGCGCGGATTCCATCACCATCATGGTAATATAAGGATTCAGTTTGGAGGTTTTACGTTCTACAGATTCCTGCATCAGTCTTAAGTTTTCTGAGAAACTTATTTTTTGATTCGCTGAAACCACGATCATCAGCCCAAAAGCAAAAATATGATCCTCTTTGATCTGCTTTGCAAAACGTCTTATATCTACCGGACACGAAACTTTATTGAAAGCCGCTGCCCCTCTCACTTTTTTAAATGCCTGAAGGACTGCTGCACTCAGGAACGTGTTAACCGTAACTTCCTGTGATTTACAGTAAGCAATCAGTTCCTGACTCATTTCTTTGTCAAATTTCCAGTGGATCAGATAATCATTTTGTCGGTCGATGGCCTTTTTGTTGACAGGAATACATTTGATGGCTGTTGCGGCCAGTCTTCCGATCACTTTTGCTTTCAGTTTTTGTTTGCGGTTCGTTAAAATCTCAGCAGGAACCACATCATGAATTCCGAGTATAGGATTTTCCACTCCAATTTCTGCGGAAGGACGATCCAGCAGCTGTAAAAATTCATATAGGAAAGCCATTGCAGAACCACCGTCACACAAACAGTGATGAAAAGAAAAAAGCATATCTGAAACCTCTTCCCCTTTGATCCATACAAAACGGATCAATGGCAATTCTCCGTAATTAAACAAGGTTTTCCACTCTCTTGCGGATTCTTCTTTCCAGTCGTCCTCTCCTTTTCGGACCACGATCCGTATCGGGATGGGCAGACGTCTTTCCGGAACTTCAAACCACGGGATATTGTTTTCATCATGACTGATGAGTGCTCTCAACCATGGATGTTTGCGCTGAATCTGATTCAGCGCATGTTGAATATTTTCCTCTTTAAAGGTTCCGCGCAACCGGAACGGAATCACCGCATTGAAGGGCTCTGTTCCGTCACCCAGAAGCATGCGCTCACCAAATAACAATTTTCTTCGCATAGGCTTATACCGTAACTAATGTTGAACCATGTTGCTGTACAAAATCTTCCAGAAGCTCTACCGCACGGTCATTACCGCCGGCATTCAGCAAATTGGCCTGAACCTCTTTCGCTGCGTTTCTGTAGGCAGGATTCTCCAGCAATTCAAAAACAGTTTCACGAAGAGCCTCAACACGCAATCTCTTGTATCGGATGCTGATTCCGCAGCCAGCCTTTTCAATTAATTTGGCAATATGAAAATGGTCGTAGGCAATAGGGGTAATCAACATCGGTAATCCGTTGGTGAAAGTATCGTTAACGGTATTAAAACCTCCGTGGCAGATCACGGCATCCATATGAGGCATTAATGCAGATTGCGGTACAAAACCATTCACGATGAAATTAGAAGGCCATTCATCAAATATGTCCGGCGGAGTTGCCGCGATGACCGTTACAGGCTGATCTGCAAAAGCGGCAATCACTTTTTCAAAAAAGGCTTTCCGGATGTCTACCAACAAAGTCCCGAGTGATACAAATATTTTTGGGGTCGTAGATGCTTCCAGTTTTTTCCAGTCAAATGGAGCCGGATTCGGACGTCCTTTTACGGGACCTACAAATCTCATATGAGGCGGAACGGTTTCAAAATCAGCAAACGTCTGTGATGTGAATACCAGATTTAACTTATTGGAATGGATAAAAATCCCTTCATCATTGATCCCTACTTCTTTTTGAAGATCTTTGATCAGGTTTTGCTGCCATTCGAATATTTTGGGTGCGTTATTCGCGGTATCGCCCATTACATCTGGAGGAACAGGCGTAGTTGTTACACACGGAATATGATGTTTGTGGGCAAAAAGAGCTCCTCCGAAAGTGATGCAATCATTCACCAGAACATCAGGTTTCCAGCTTTCCATCAGACGCTCCAATCCGGGCATCATCATTTTAGCAAACGGAACATAGGTTTCTTCCAGTGCGAGCTTCATCACTTCTGGTCCTGAACACGCCGGCCCGTCATCCTGTCTCTTTAAAATACGTTTGATATCCTCCTGAAACGGAATAAGATCTTCTTCAGGATAAAAATAACTTCCTCCTTCCGGAATATGTTTGCTATCCAATGGAGTAATTCCAAACCATTTCACTTCGTGTCCACGGGCGATCAGGCTGGCTCCCACACTTAATGTTGGGCTGATATGGCCAAAAAACGGTGGGATCACAAATAAAAATTTAGACCCCGGCTTTATGGTTTCATCAGCAGGGATTAATGCTTTTTCAAGCAAATTGGCTGCAGTGGCTGTACCTCCGGCTTCGGTGAAAGATTCACGAACCGTTTCAGCAGCTTCTTTATATTCTGAATTATTTAATATATTTTTCACGGCTTCGTTTAAGTGATGGGATTTAAATCTGTTAAAATTAAGACGCTCTCCTGCTCCGGTACGCACAACGCGTCCTGCTACATGAGACTGATCATACGCAATCGGGATCACAACCAGCGGAAGACTATTGGAAAGGGCTTCAGAAACGGTATTGTGACCACCGTGGCAAACGACTCCATCCAGATAAGGCAAAAGATCCAATTGAGGAACCTGATTGTAGACCATAAAGTTCTCCGGCCAACTGTCAAAAAGCTGTGGATCAGAGACTAATACAACGGTCAGATCTTCATCTTTAAAAGCATCTACCACTTTTTGGAAGAATACTTTTTTATGATCATGATCGAAAGTGGTTCCGATGCTTACCAGGATCTTTTTGTGGGTACTGCTTTTCAATCTGTCCCAATCAAATTCACAGGAGATGCGGCGTTCCATAAGAACAGGTCCCGTGAACTGATAATTCTCCGGAAGATCCATTTCGCCAAAGAAATATTTTGAAGTTAAAACAAGCGTCAACAGATCAGAAGAAGCCAATGAACGGTTTTCCGTTACTCCCAGTTCTTTCTGCAGTTCAATGATTTTGTTCACTTCCCATTCGTGTACTTTAGGCAGCTCGTCCATCATTTTAATGGCAGCTGGAGCGGTAACGGATGTGCTGTAAGGAAGATTTAGTTTTTTAGCAGCAATAGCGGCAGCAAATAACTGATGATCTCCAATCACCAAATCGGGTTGATATTGTTTTAGCAGGGTAACGATTCCATTGTAGCAATGTCTGTTTAAAGGAATCAATACGTCATCGTAAAGAAACTTAATACTGTCGATACCGTAGACTACTTTTTTAGAAATAATATCGAGATAGCTTTCACTTTCTCTTTTCTCCTCGTCGGTTTGGTCATATTGAATGAGTAAAAGTTCTCCCCCGACAGGAAGTTTTGTACTTAAATTTTTGTCAAGACTGATCCAGGCCACTTCATGTCCTCTTTGCAGTAATTCTGCGCCGATGCTTAAGGTTGGATTGACATGGCCTGTCAATGGTGGAACAACAAATACAAATTTAGCCATGATTTTGTGTTAATGCGTTAGATAATGATTGAGATAAAAAATGAACCATCGATTCTGCGATCTGAACGGGTTCCTGTATCGGGACATTGTGATCACCGGGAATCAGTTCCAGTTCAGATGAAATGATCTGCGTTTTCAGCCATTCTCCTGTAGGTTTACAGTTCGATTCAGATCCGTAAAGCAAAAGTGTGGGCGTATCCAGTTCTGAGAAATTCGCTTCCCCCAGAAAATGTTTTTCCCTGATCATATCTGCTTTGATGCTGGTCTTTTCAAACAGGAATTCATACATCCGGTGGTTTTTCTCCATCTGCCTTTTGCCCATCTGCACTTTGGTAGTGTCCGTAAAATTAGCCACGTAATGTTCGAGAAATTCTTTACTGTATTCATCGATGATGTTACGGGCCTTTTCGTCCTGAGGATCCGGGGCTTCTATAACGACCAGCTGACTGACACGTTCCGGCGCTTTCAATGCTGTTTTCAAAGCAATCAATCCTCCGAAACTGTATCCGGCCAGATGTGCTTTCTTAAGATTTAAAATATCCATCAAAGCCAGTACATCAGATGACATACTTTCCAGATCGTAGCCGTCTGTAAAACGCTCGCTCATGCCGTGACTTTTCAGATCGTACATCACCACGTGGAAATGCCTGGCCAGAATCGGGGCAATATTAAAATAATAAATGGAGAGGTTGCTGAACATCCCGTGGATAAGCACCACCGTCTGTTCAGCCCCTTTGTTGAGTTCCTGAATATGAACCTGTTTATGGTTTACATTGATTATTGGCATTCGTAGATATAATTGATGATCATACGGAGGTCAAGGTTGATCAGTTCGTCTAAGTCCATAGAAGACAGCCATCCCGTGAAGTCAATCTGATCCCCGAAATGCGCTTTGATCTTCTCAGAAAAAGAAACGATTTCTATGCTGTCCATTTCCAGGTCTTTCGTGAATGAACTGTCCGGAGTGATATCCATTTCCTCTACAAATTCAGCGCCTATCACTTCCGTAATAAAACCTTTTAAAAGTGTGAACAATTCTTCGTGATTCAATTTTAATGTGTTGTTTATAGTGTCCATCCGATAATATATTTTTTATGTTTAATAGTTTTTATTTCAGTTTGGTTGATCCATAAATGATCCCCTTCAATATGGGTGATTTCAAAGGCTTTTGGGTTTCCTTTCAGTCCGGTTCCCAGAAACTTTCCGTACGCTTCTTTGGCTACCCAGAATCTGGTGGTCCATTCTGCCTGATCTCTGTCTTTTAATAAGGTTAATTCGTGATCAGTAAATACCAGGTCATAAAATCCGGAGCTGCGTTCTTCCATGATCTCCATGTCGATTCCCACCGGGCCGCCCTGTCGTGCAATACCTACCGCGTCCTTTTCTTTATGGGCTAAAGAAATATGGATATCTTCCGTGACATCGCCTATCAGATAAGGTTTTCCAACTTCATCCTTCCCGATTTCAAAAGTGATGGGGAAACAAGGGTGATTTTTCTTTTCACGGAGAAGGTTTCGTACCGCATCTTTCACGGCTACACGGCTTACCATCCATTCTTTCCGCTTGTTGGGAAACAACTGCTGATGATACTGCTTTTCCGTCTGGTTGAAATATCTTTTGAGGATAAAATCCCACGAAGCCACTCTGGTATACGCCTGATGAAAGAAAAACACTTCAGGAGCTATTTCCTCCGAAAGACGATTGTGCAAAGGCGACATGGAAACATTCCACAGCGGTTCATCGATTTCCAGTCGGCGGTTTTGCCAGCCTGTAATCGCGCACCATACCTTTCCATCTCTTTTCAGGATGATATCAGCGATGGCAAATTCTTCATTGAGCTCGGTAAGGATGCAGGTACATTCAAAAATACCGTCCTGATCCTCCATATCTCCGAAGAATTCAATATCTCTGATTTTCACAGGGAAAGCAATACGGTCTTTGGTCAGGGTAAGCTGCAGCCACAATCCGAATAACTGTCCGGCATTATCAAGCAAAGAACCTTTTCCACCGTTTCCTTTGATTTTTCCTACAATTCCTTTCGTTCCTACCGCTGAAATCTCGGTAATTCCCTGGTAGAGTTCTCCATGGAACATATGTTTATCATAGATTTCTTCAGTTGTTCTTTCAATAGGCAGAAGATCCCCGATTGCCAGGTTAAAGGCAGGAACAGCAGGTGCAGACGAAGCGAGTAAGACTTCTGCATTCGCAAAGTTCTCGATATCAAGGTAAGCATGGTTATTGGAACGCCATTCTCCTTTGACTGTTTTTTCAAAAGGCCTGGCCACATTCATCCATTGAAACACACTTACATTCATAATTTTATGAACGCGGGTTCCCGGTATTTCGGCCTGTGCTATTTCTGCTAACTGCTCGAAAATCATGGTCATCGGGATCACCGGTTCCATATCAGAGACATTGGTCCATCCTTTCGGCTGTCTCAATAAACTGTGGTCGATGAGGTAAGGATGCGTATCTAAAGTAACATACAGAAGTTTCGAGAAATTCTTACTGACAGGTGCTTTAGAAACCACAGGTCTTGGGATTGTAATTTCCGGACGGTTTTGAAACAGCGTCAATACTTCTTCCTGCATCCGGATCATATCAGTAATATTTTCCTGGAAAGCCTGAACAAGAGGATGACCTGTCTTAGCGACCGTCGCTGAAACCGTATTTTGTTTTGCCAGCTCAAAAGACTGAGCCAGATTTTGAATTTCTTTAAAATCACGGATGATCGGTGAACCCAGCTGTAACTTGATTCCCTTTCCTGATGACTTTTTTGATTGGCTTTGTACTTCTAAAAAGTCCAATGCTACGGTTTTACCTTCCACAAATAATGCAGCTACCACACGCTGCAACTGAGCCAGTGCAGATCTTGTAGCAACACTGGAAGCAATCGTACTGAATGCTTTTCCTTTCAAAGTATCATCAATAAACCCGATCAGTCCTCCGGTACCCATCTGAATAAAGAATTTTGCGCCTTCTTCATATAGTTTATCCGTCAGTTCACGAAAACGGACCGGCTGCACCAAATGCTCGGCACTTAGTTTTCTGATCGCATCCTGATCGGCAGGATACGGCTCTAAAGTGGTTGCAGACCACAACGGGATTTTCGTCTGTTGAAACTGCGCTTTTTCCATTCCAGCTAAAATCACATCCAGTTTATCAGCGATAAACGGTGAGTGAAAACCAGACTGGAACGGCAGAATCTGATGAAAGATCTGTTTTGATTTTAATAATGGAACCAGTTCATCCAGGGCAGCATTACTGCCACAAAGGATCACCTGATTGGGACAGTTGTCATTGGAAATATAAAGATTGGGAATGGCATCGATAAAAGGCTTCACCGTATCGATTCCCGCTCCGATGGCAATAAATCTGGAATCTTTTAATTCAAAGGTTTCCGGATTCAGAACATCAATCAAAGCTTTAACAGAATTCACTTCTGCCAGTTCTGAGGAATATCCTGCCAGCCATTCTCCCAGGCTGTGTCCCGCATTCATATCCGGAACAATTCCCAGTTTTTTCAGGGCGTTATCAAGAATGCTGCATTTATTGAAAATCCCCAATGCATCGCTTAATAAACCTTCTCCTTCTGTTTCGATAGGCTCGGTTAATCCAAAATAACGGCTCACACTGTCCACCTCTCCTTTCGCAAGGCCATCCAGACCCGGAAATACGAAGGCAATTTTACCTCCATCTTTCAGTAAAGGTGTGTTGGTGTACCAGATATCCTGTTTATTGCGCCATGGATTATCTTTAGCTACAATTTTAGTCGCTTTTTCTATTCTTTCAGGGGTCGGGTCGAATAAAGCAATCCGGTAATCCCCTTCTCCTACTCTGTTTTCTTTGTTTTTTAAAGCTGAAAGCAATTCTTCATGGGTAGGTCTTGCCAATACTAAAACACGGTCTTTTTTCGGCATATCATAGCCTTCCAAAACAACGTGTGCATTGATCCCTCCAAATCCGAAGGCATTGACAGCCGCCACTTTCGGCAAGCCTGTTTTTGACCAGCTTTTCGGTTCCTGTACTGGAGCAAAACGGGTCTGCTCCATATCTGCAATTGGATTTTCACAATATAATGTAGGCGGTAACGTATCATGATGAAGCGCCAGACAGGTCTTGATTAAACCTGCGATTCCGGCAGCCGGCATGGCATGTCCGATATTGGATTTAACGGATCCGATTCCTGCAGCCTGGGTTGTTTCTTCTTTAGTGAAAAACTGAGCCAGAGTCTGAAGTTCTGTTTTATCTCCAAGCGGTGTTCCTGTCCCATGGGCTTCCAGATAACCGATTTGTTTTTCATCCAGATCTGCATTGATCCAGGCCTGTTGTAAAGCTTTAAGCTGACCTTTAACGGACGGGCTCATCACGCTGGTTCCATTCCCATCGCTGCTTACTCCAACGCCTTTGATAACGGCGTAGATTTTATCCTGATCGCGGACTGCGTCTTCCAATCGTTTTAACACGACGAAACCACAGCCTTCACCAATTAATAATCCGTCTGCATCCATACTGAACGGCTTGATCTGCTGTTGATGAGACAAAGCTCCCAACTGGGCAAAAATACTCCAGAAAGCAGCATTCTGTCCGGTATGCACACCTCCCGCGATGACCATATCACAACGGCCACGGTTGAGTTCCTGAACGGCGTGATCTACTGCAATCAAAGCACTGGCACAGGCCGCATCTACCGTAAAGGCAGCGCCTCCCAGATTAAACCTGTTCGCTACTAAAGAGGCAACCAGATTGGGAATTAATCCCATAGCTGTATCAGCAGCGAAACGGCCCTTCCGCTCCTGGAAAGCATGCTTCACCTTCTCGATATCTGAAGAAGATACCTGAGGCAGCAATTCCTGCAATAGCGAAGAAATCTGCTCCCCGGTACGCACGATTTCAATGGCACGCGTCGCTCCGGGACCAGTATAGTTTCCTTTACCGATAATGATACCCGTTTTCTCAAGAGATATTCCCTTTTGAAATACACCGGCATCATCCAGAGCTTTCTGCACCAGATCAAGGGTTAATAAATGATCCGGCTCGGTGCCTTCTACTGCTAACGGCAGAATCCCAAAAGCTGTCGGATCAAATTCATAATCTGAAATAAATCCACCGCGTTGACAGTAAAATCTGTCGACAGGACTGGTAGCATCACTAAAGTGTACAGGATCAATCCGATCAGCCGGAGCCGATTGGGTAGAATCTACCTTATTGACAATATTCTGCCAAAAAGTATGGGCATCCTGTGCCCCGGGAAAGACACAGGATAGGCCAATAACAGCAACATCTGTTTTTTTCATAGTTATCGTATACAGAGGTTTACCAGTTGTTTCCAGACATGATCAATACCTGACTTTCGGTTCCGTATTTGATCTCGTTAAGGAAGATTTCTTTCCCCTGGTCCAATGGAATTAAAGAAATACCGCGGCGTTCATATTCTGTTTCCAGAGTCGATGAAACCATTCCGGCTCCTTTCCATGGGCCCCAGTTGATGGAGATTACTTTTCCTTTTAATTTTTTGTTTAAAGCTTTCGCATAATCATCCAGTACGGAGTTGGCCGCAGCATAATCTGTCTGTCCTTTGTTCCCGTATACTGAAGCGATGCTTGAGAAGAGCACTACGAACTGACAGTCGGCACGCAGCTGTTCTGCCAATACACGAAGCGGTTTTACTTTGGTATCGAATACGCGTTCAAATGAGCTTGATGTCTTCTGTCTGAACAGTTTGTCTTCCAAAAGACCTGCTCCATGAATAACTCCGTCTAAACGTGCGTATTTATCGTAAATATTTTTGATCAAATCTGATAATCCTTCTTCGTCACAAAGATCTAAAGATTGATAAACTACCGTACTTCCCAATTGTTCCATATCACGGATGGTACGCAGAATCTGATTGTTTTTGAAAATTCTTACAGTCTCTTTTTCTATTTCGGAAGGAGAAGTGAATTTTCCGGTTTTAATAAGATAGCTTCTTATTTCTTCCTTGGTTTTCATGGCTTCCACTTCTTTAAGGTCCGCTATGACATCTCTAGGATCTGCTGATCTTCCTACCAGAATATAAGTACACGGATACGCTCCGGACATATGCTTCACCAATTCGGAAGTGATTCCCTGTCCGCCTCCAAGTACTAAGACTACAGATTCCTGATCCAGCTGGATATGCGCTTCTTCAAGACTTGTTGACAATGGAGATGGGATAATATCTATTTTATGCCTTTGGTCGTGTTTGTAAACGACTTCGGAAGGTTTATCTGTGGATAATATTTCTTTTAAAGCAATTTCTGTAATCTGATCAACTTCCTGTGGCGTACTCAGACTGATCAGCCTGCAAGAGGTTTGTTCAAATTCTCTCGCTAAACTTTTGAAAAGTCCCGGATAACCTTTATAATGACGTAAAAGACGCGTATCAGTCAGTTCCTGAATATGAGCCGGAATGTCTGAAATCAGATACACCCATTTGGCTTTATCAAGATCCAGTTTCTTGATCTGATCTACGTGATCAATGATGCTGTGTTTTATGGTTGAGGAGAACAGATCCATAATGATCAGTCCGTCAAAATCTTTAAGATCTCTTTCCGTATCTACCAATTCTGCGATAGCTCCATATTTTTCAAGGGTGTTTTTGATCGCCATCGTCTGTGGACTGTTGTCCTGAGTGATGGCAAAACGTTTTCCTTTTATGATTTCTGTATTCTGCTCTGTAGAAACATCGGTTGGAGTCAGATCAAAACGAAGACGTGACAATAAATTCTGAACAGGTTCAGCATCAGCATCGGTGTTTCCACTCATTTCGCTGATCCATGAGGCCAGTCCTTTTAATGTTTTAATGGCTGCCAGTTTTTCCATCAGATCATCCGCCTGGTCCATATCCTGACCGAAACCTATTTTGGTTTTAAGGTCTCCGATAATTTCCATTCTTTTAATAGAGTCAATGCTCAGGTCTGCTTCTAGATCAAGATCCAATCCCAACATTTCTTTCGGATAACCTGTTTTTTCACTGACGATATCCAGAATTATATTTTGAAGTTCTTCAAGAGAGAATGCTGATTTACTTTCTACCTCTGCTACAGGTGTTACTGCAGTTCCGTTTTTTTCAGGAGCGGCTGTTGGAGTTCCTGTTAATTCTGTCAACCAGGAAACCAGACCGCTTAACGTTTTGATCGATGCTAATTTTTCCATGATCGTATCTTCATCGGCATTACCTGATGTAAGCGCTCCCAGTTCACTGCGAAGCGTTCCGATGATTTCTACCCTTTTGATAGAGTCAATACTCAAATCAGCTTCCAGGTCCATTTCCATGCCGAGCATTTCGTGAGGATATCCTGTTTTATCGCTGACCACCTGTAGCAACAGGGTTTTAACATCTTTTACCGGAGTCTGTTTTACCGCAACAGCAGCAGGTTTTTCTACATGAACCGGCTGTGCAGGAATCGTCACCAAACGATCGTTCACTGGTGCTTGTACCGGCGCAGCATAAACAGGTGCAGGGCTAACTTGTGGATTCTGTCCCAGGAAGGAAAGCATCACATCACGCTGTGCCTGAATCAGCTGTTTCATGGTATTTAAATATTCCTGAAGCATACGTTCAGCGGCAGGCTGAGATTCGGCTACAGGAGCTGGTTGGTTATTCGTAAAATTGTTCATGGGAATAGGATTTAATATCGGTAATGCACCGTTAGCCGGCAGATTACCTGTGGTTGGATGCGCCATTTGTCCGTTCACACGCCAGATGGCTGGATTTTTCTTGTACAGTTCAGGCTGGTCTATCTGAATCAGTCTCGCATTACGGCCATCGAAAAGTTTTTCAATACTGAAGCTTCTGCCGGTTCCAAGATATTGCGCCAGCATGGAAAGAAGATGGCTCAGTTTATTTCGGTTGCTGTCTTCTACATACAGAGTCAGCTGATCTTTTTCTAGGCAGGATTTAGTGAGTCCGGAAAGAACTTTTCCAGGGCCTACTTCGATGAATATTCTGGCTCCGTCTGCATACATCGCCTGAAGTTCTTCTACAAATCTCACGGGCTGTACCAAATGATCAGTCAGTCTTTCCTTGATTTCTGAAGGCGCTGAAGGATAAGTTTCAGCCGTCGTATTCGACCAAACCGGAATCTGCATTTCCTGGAATGGAATATCTTTTAAAACCTCATTATATAAGCCTTTGGACTTGGCCAATAACGGGCTGTGGAATGCACACGCAACTTCTAATTTCTTTGCAGAGATACGTTCCTGTTTAAGGATCTCCATTAATTTATTGATAGCCGGCGTACTTCCTGCCACTACACATTGGGTCGGAGCATTATAATTAACCGGATAACAGCCTTCTGTCTTGTCTAATACTGGCTGCAACTGTTCTCTTGTTGCGCTTACCGCAATCATGGTACCCGGATCTCCGCCTTCTACTGAATCCAAAATGGCATGAGCCCTTTGAATACTCAGATCAACCAGTTTTTCTTCTTCAAAAACTCCGGCAAAACATAAAGCTGGTAATTCACCATAGCTGTGACCTGCCACCATATCAGGAACAATATCCAGTGATTTCAGGAATTTAGCTAAAGCCAGGTCAACAATTCCTAAGATAGGTTGCGCCAGGCGGGTATCTTTAATGGTTTCTTTCTGTTGTTTTAAAGCAGTTTCATCAAATGTTGTTGAAGGGAAAACTACTTTCTCCAGTTCAGGATATCCTTCAATCAGGTTACGCATAGCCGGAAAAGCTACGAACAGATCGCGGGCCATATTGATTCTCTGACTACCTTGTCCAGGGAATAGGAAAGCTACCTTACCATCGCGTTTATTCACCGTGAAAGTATCTTTACTTTCGATGCCGGATAATGCCAGTTCGATGTTCATCATCAAATGTTCGGCAGTGTCAGCAACGATGGTTAACTGAATTGGTTTATCTGAACCAACCGCTAAGCTGTAAGCCATATCTTTTAATGGAATATCACCATTAACCTCCAATAGAGATTTAATCTGTGACAATGGAATTTTCGCATCCTCATACGTATCTCCACGGAATACAAATAATTCTGACGGCCACGATTGCAATACTGCAGAATCGTCTTCCTTAGGATGATTAGCAATAACCGTATGGAAATTAGTTCCTCCGAATCCGAAAGCACTGATTCCGGCATAACGGTTTTTCTCGCCCCACAGTCCACTTTCTGCATAAAAAGCAAAAGGACTGGTTTGGGCATTATAATAAGCATTAGGCTGCTGTAAGTGAAGCGTCGGTGGTTTTACGCCATGATATACTGCCAGTGAAGCTTTGATCAGTCCGGCTAATCCTGCCGCACATTTGGTATGCCCGATTTGTGTTTTTACAGAACCTAAGTGAGTCTGTCCCGGTATCGCTCCTGAACGGCTGAATAAATTCGTCAGTGCACTCAGTTCGGTTTTATCTCCTACTACAGTTCCGGTTCCGTGAGCTTCCACTAAACCAACTGATGCAGGACTGATACCCGCCTGAGCGTATGCACGTTCCAATGCACGTACCTGTCCTATTTTTCTCGGTGCTGTAAGACCCAGTGCTTTTCCGTCACTTGATCCTCCCACTCCTTTGATCACAGAATAAATACGGTCGCCATCTCTAACGGCATCTTCGTATCTTTTTAACACAAGGATTGCAACGCCTTCTCCAAGGGCAATTCCATCAGCTTCTCCGTCAAATGTCGCACATCTTCCTTTTCTGGAAAGTGCGTGGGTGCTGGAAAACATCAGATAATCATTGATCCCGTTATGTAAATCTGCTCCTCCGGCAAGAACCATATCGGATTTTCCTAATATCAGTTCCTGACAAGCCAGATCAATAGCTGCTAAAGAAGAAGCACACGCAGCATCTACGGTGAAATTTCTTCCCCCAAGATCCAGACGGTTCGTAATCCTACCTGCGATCACATTCGCCAAAATACCCGGGAATGAATCTTCCGTCGTATGTGGAAATGCCTGTTTCACTTCTTCATGAAGCTCTCCGAAAACCTGTTTATAGTATCCTCTGAAACTATAGCTGTTAGCCAGATCATTACCGCCTTCAGCGCCTATAATAACAGAAATATTTTCTCTGTTGATGTGTTTTTCTCCATAGCCTGCATCTTCCATCGCGCGCTTGGCAACCAGTAAGGTCAACAGCTGCGTGGGTTCAATGGCAGCAAGGGATTGAGGAGGAATCCCGAATGCCAATGGATCGAAATCAATTTTTGGAATAAACCCACCCCATTTCGAGTGAGACACATCCGGTCCGTCTGAATCAGGATGGTAGTAAAGTTCTTTATTCCAGCGCTCATCAGGGACTTCTGTGACGCTGTCTCTTCCCAGGATGATATTTCGCCAGTATTCTTCAAGGTTTTTAGCGCCCGGGAAAATACATTCCATCCCGACAATCGCTACATCCAGAGGTTTTTCTGTGGATACCGGCTGTTCCGGCAAAGCCGCCTCTTCAATATATTTATAGTTATCAATACTTACGTTCTGATGAAGGGATGCAAGGGAAATCACGCGGTTTTGCATCGTAGCCACCTGACCGATCATATACATTCCCAAATCCAGCTGCTCGTTTTTAGGAACATTAACCAATTTGTCACCCTGACGATCGATTCCTTTTGCGGCAATCCTAAGTCGGCCCACATTGAGTTTTTCAAGCTGCTCCCAAACTTCTTTTTTATCCATTCCGGCTGCCAGAAGTTTAATTTTCTCAGTGCTGAAATGTTTAGCAAAAGCTGTATTTAAACAACGTGTTTCGTGTCCCGGTGCTGTTTCCAGCAAGACCGTGTCTTTTGCCTGCATGGCCTGTACCTGGAATTCTTCTTGAATAGCCCCTGTACGTACGGCTTCTTCGGTATATAAATAAGCAGTTCCGATCAATACTCCAACTTTTACGCCTCTGGCTGCTAAAGGAGCTGCCATGATAGAAACGAATGCCGTTGAAAATGCATTGTGAATTCCGCCTGCAAAAAATACACTGATATTTTCCGGATGTTCTTCTTTTAAAATACGTTCAATCTGTTTTTCCCAAAGGACCATGCTTGAAAGCGGACCTACGTGACCGCCGCACTCACGGCCTTCGAAGATGAAATTGGTAGCACCTTCTTTCAGGAAAATATCCAGCAATGCAGGAGAAGGAACATGAAGGAAGGTTGTGATACCCGCTTTTTCAAATACCTTTGCCTGCGCAGGTCTTCCTCCTGCGATAAGAACTACCGGAGGTTTGGCTTCCAATATATAAGCCGTCTGTTCTTCTCTTAATTCCTGAGGAGCAAATCCAAGAATACCCACACCCCATGTTTTATCACCGGCCAGTTTTTTGGTTTCCATCACCAAAGCTTTCGCCTGCTCACCTTTCAGTAAAGATAAAGCAACAAAAGGTAAGGCTCCTGCATCTGCTACCGCATTGGCGAACAGCGGAACATCACTGACACGGGTCATTGGCCCCTGTGCGATAGGATAACGTAATCCCAGCTTTTGGGCCATTATATTATTTTCACTGATTACTTCAAGTGCTTTAGCCTGCTTCAGATGACCATACATAGCTTCCTTAAACCCGAAAACCATTTTTTTCAGGCTTTTGAAATCTTCATATAGATCTATTGCCAATGAAATATCCTGACCCATAGGAATATAACTCTTACTTGGATCAAGATCAGTGAAATATTGTCTCAGCTCTTCGGCCGTGACATTTTCAGGTAATGCAGGTGAGTTCGGTCTCACCAGTACCCGATGGTTGGCTATAATTTTAGTTTCGGTACCATTGAGTTTTGAGGACAGGTCTTTGATCTCCTGAGGAACGGAACTCTCCGGGAATAATGCCAGTTGGCTATCGAGTACAATTCCTGTTGCTCCTAATGATTTTACTGCGGCAGCTGTGTGCAGTCCTATTCCGCCCTGTACCCAAACAGGGATGGTCTGAATCTCTTTGATGACACGCTGAAACAGTACAAAAGTTGACTCATAGCCTACCAGGCCTCCTGCCTCATTTCCTTTTATAATAATCCCTTCTGCTCCTGATTGCTCAGCCAGTCTGGCTTCATCCAAACTGGTTACCTGATAAATAACAGGCAGATCCGGTACAATATTCATTGAAACTCCGGACGGAAGGATCGCGAAACTTACTTTTTCCGGGATCTGCAGGGATATAAATTTGTCGTTCGGTAGATAGATACCATAAGAAGGTACATCTGTCTGATCAAGTTGGTTCAGTGCTTCCTGAGCGGCTGTTGCATGGTGTCCTAAGCTTAAGATGGGAAATGCACCCGCCTGGTGCAATTTAGGCATAAGACTGACATCCGGCTTTTCAAAAGGCGTTAATCCAAGAATGGTTAAGTTTTTCATTGCATTTATGGTATTGAGGTGATAACTAGAAACTCCATAACAAAACGCTGGACCTTTCGGCATCATGAGCGTTTGCTAGTTATGAGGGAATAAAAATAATAAATTTATATTACATTTCTAACCATAAATGAAAATTGATAATAATTTTTTAACAATAAATTATTATGAATTTAAATACTATTAAAAAAAGCAATTTATATTTTTATTCTCAGAAAATAAGACGGTACAGTCTATCAGATTCAATTATAATTGTTTATAATTGATTAATGTAAGACAAATATAGAAATAAAAACTATAATATTTCAAAAATAAGAGAATTATTTTTCTAATATTACAAAAATATAACATGTCTACAAAAGCGTATGAATTCTGGAAAAAGTGCGTTTGATGATCCGCTAAAAAAAATCATAAAATTCAGAATTTTGAAAAAACAATGACAAAATTTCATAAGATTTTCGCAAAAAAAATAACGTTACCGGGAAGCAACGTTATGAAAATAAGAAGTTTATAAAACCCTCTTCAGTATCCGATTAAGAAAATTATCCTATTTCTTTACAAAGATATTAATGATAAAAACAGGGTAATATTCGGTTTTAGCCGTTTTTACAAGATCAGTAAAATTGCTTTACGATATCAATAATTTCAGTTTCGGGATCCATAAAGAGGTACATACTTCCCTCATCATGGAAAAAATCACCTTTTTTTATTTCAATCTGTCCTAAAAAGAACAGGGGTTGATTGTTTTTAACAGGCCATTCCGGATTCTGTAACCATTTGGGAGGTTTAGTCTGGTATTTAAAAAGTTCCGTGTAGCGTTGTTTTATGTGTTGTTTCTGTTCGGATTTTGAAAGTGTTTTGTCTTTTGGCAGAATATGCTGTTCGATTAATCCGGGATCAGCGTCTATATATTTGGGACTGGTACTTAAAATTAGTTCATACTCATCAGACTTTTGTGCGGAAGCTGTGATCTCTATCCCAATTTTGCTTAAAAACAGTTGTACCGTTCCGTGAGCATTGACTCTTCCTTCAGCATTTTTATAATCCTGCTCAATCAGATAAAAGTAAGCGTTGGTGTTTTGTAAATAAGTCCCCTGCCAATTTATGGACGGATCTGAAAGCTGCTTTTCCAAATCCTTATTGGTATAAAGCTGCTGTTCAAAGTCTTTATTGGAAAGTTTACCCTCCACGAAATCTTTTAAAATCTGTATTTCATCTGCCATCTGTCAGTATTTTTTCCCGTCATAGAAGACGAAGGATCAAATTTAAGTCAAAAAAATCACACCAGAATGATAAAAGAATCCGCGTGATCTGCAAAATTGGCGAGACCTATTTTTTTAAGCTCGCAGATTTCACAGATCAAGCAGATGTTGTTTTTTTAATTAAAATACCTATAAATTAATCCCTGTTCCCGCTTTTGGCTTGTCTTACCGCCTGATTGTCTTTTTGATTAAATCTATAAACCAGCGTTAACCGATACCGCGCGGCATTAGGAATATTAGTCTGGCTGATGTCATAATCTGTTCCTACGGTTCTGCTGTTTGACTTTCGTAATCCAAAAAGGTTACTGATATCGAACATCAGCGTTGCTTTGTCTTTTAAAAACGTTTTGCTGAGTCCAAAATCAATGCTGTGAAGAGCATCTGTACGGGTTTGCGCTGTAGCATTGGCTCCTCTGAAATTATAAAGCGTCTGAAAAGCAAGTTTGTTTTTCAGCTTCAACTGAGCACTTACACGGGAGGTTAAAGTATTCCCGGAATAATCGAAGCTCTGATCTTTATAACTTCCCTGTTCGGCATAATGGAACAGATTAAGCTCTGTATTCACCTGCAGCCATTTGACCGGATTATAAAGTACTGATAGTTCAAAACCGTGACGGGTTTCCCTATGAATATTAACCGGCATTGTGATAAACAACCCTTCTGCATTCCGGAACGTATAATCCTCCATCACTCCGGTGTTTCGCTGATAATAAAAGGATGGGTTGAGCGTAAGCGTCTTCCAGTTTTTAAGGAAAGCGATTTCAAAGACATTGGCGTATGATGGGTTAAGATCCGGATTTCCTACATAACGGCTGGTCAGATCAGTCAGTTCATTAAAAGGGTAAATCATGCCTAATCTTGGTCTGTTGATTCGCTTGCTGTAACTTCCCTGTAAAGTTGACCGCTCATTGAAACGGTAGCTTATGTTGAATGTCGGAAACAATCGGTTATAATCTTTTTTATTGCTATAGCTTCCCGCGCGGTCTTCGATCCCGATATGGGTGAGTTCGCCACGCAAACCAGCCTGATAACTTAATGCTCCGGTCTTTCCGGAAAACTGGACGTAAGCGCTTCCAATCAATTCTTTATACAACAAATGATTATCAATCTGTTCAATGATTTCCCAGCCTGCAGAATTTTGTTGTTCTGCAATAAAGTCGCTGTTCACTCTCCTATCCTCTAATTTCAAACCGAATTCAAGGGTAGACGTACTGTCAAGAGGCTGTATCATATCTGTTTTAATCATAAAGTCTTTACTGGCGCCCATTGAACCTGTTCTGATCATCGGTAAATCAATAGCAGTTGGAAATACTTTGCTGGTTGATAAATTCCAGTCTTTGTCGCTGTCCCAGAAATCGTACTGCATATCTACTGTCAGTTTCTTACCTTCCTTAGCGAAGTTTTTGGTATAGTTCAATTCGAGCTGATTGTAGCTTCGTTTTTCCCATGATTCGCCCTTTCTGGTGAGGCTGCTGTCTATAGCCCCGTTTTTATTTGAATAGACATAGTTCAGTTGGGTCTTGTCATGATCATTAGTTGAGTTTCGCATGAAAGCTGCAGTAATAGTATTATGATCATTGACCTTAAAGTCGGCTCCAAAATAAAGTAATTTGGCATCATCGTGTCTTTCCTCATCCTGTCTTCTGTTCAGATCAACTCTTTCTCCTGAAAGTCCGGTGGACTGTTTCATCGTGTACAAACCTACATAATCAGATAACCGAATGCCATATGTCGCAAACAGATTGAGCCTGTCCGATTTATAATTCAGACTCGGACTGATCCGTGTTTCATTGGGAATACCGCCTACCAGACGAAGCTGACCACTGAATCCTCCTTTTTTATTCTTTTTAAGTATGATATTGATAATCCCTGCAGAACCCGCCGCATCAAATCTGGAAGAAGGATTCGTGATCACCTCCACACGCTCCACCTGATCGGCAGGCACCTGTTCCAAAGCATTACCCTGAGTAAGCCCGGTCCGGCGACCGTCAATCAATACCAATACATTATTATTCCCCCGCAGACTGATTTCTCCACCAGGGCTTACACTCACTGAGGGAACAACGTTGAGAAGATCCGTTACGGCTCCCGATTGTGAGAGTACATCCTTGCCTACTTCAAAAACTTTTTTGTCCAGCTTTAAACTTATGGATGAACGCAGGCCTGTTACAGAGACTTCCTGCAATAGCTTTGTATCAGATTCTAAAATAACTGTCCCTACATTGATTACCTCATCAGACTTGACTTCTACAGGTCTGCTTATGGTTTTAAAACCTGCAAAACTGTAACTGATGGTATACTTTCCCGCCGGAATGCTTTCCAGTCTGAATATGCCTTTGTTATCCGAAATACCCGCTGCAATGGCTTTATCTCCACTTTCCTTTAATGTTACCGTTACATAAGATATAGGTACGGCTGATTTTTCCTGAATAATTCCGGTAATCTGACCTTTCTGTGCTAATGAATACTGGACAGAAAAGAGGCTAAAAATAATGATGGCTGCTTGTTTCATGATGTAAATTTAAATCGCAGAAACAGTCGTTCACAGCAGAAACATCTGAACAACTCTACAGGCTTTCAAACGACATCCTGTTTTTCAAATTAGCTTGTATATTTACATCATGCATACTTTAATGTTTTTATTAACACTGCTCAGCCTGCTGGCCACGCCTGTTATCCGCAATGAGGACCCGATACCGCTCTATAAAACCGGAGACCATATGGCGTGGGCTGATAAAAATTATAACGATAAAGGCTGGTCGGAAACGAGAGGCAATACATCAGACAAAATATTCTGGTCACGTACCCAGCTCGATCTGCGTCCGGTGGAGAATGAATTGACCCCTCTCGGACTTCAGATTGATTCCTTCGGGGCTTTTGAAGTATATTGGGACGGCATACTAATCGGTAAAAACGGACAGCTTCCAAAAAACGGAAATCCTGAAATCCCGGGAACCGAGTGCAGCTATTACAGAATTCCGGATCATCTGATTTCGCCGGGCCTTCACACCATTGCTATGCGTAGTTCCCAGTCACTGCATCCGGATGTGCAGCGAAGCATAGGATTTGATATCAATAATTACACAACATTAATCACAAGACCATTGATCACAATGGCTTATATGAACCTGATGGCCGGAGCTTTTCTGATCGCGGCAGTTTATTATTTTTTCCTTTATCTGAACAGCAAACGGAGACAGAAGGACATCCTGATATTTGCAACCATCTGTCTTCTCTTTTTTACTTTACTGATCATGGAGTATCTGAAATTCCATGTGGTGATTCCTTATTCTGAGTTCTTCATACGTCTTGAGATCATCGGATGGCTGACATTTGCCAATGCATTGCTCGTTCCGTGGTATTTTATGATTCAGTTTAACTTCAGACATGGAAAATGGCTGATGCTCGCTCTTCTGCTTACATTGTTGGGACTCTATTGGTTCAATTATGGCCATTATGACCTGACTGCCCGACTCTACAGTCTGGCTATGCTGATCGCTGCTTTTATTGTGGTTCTAAATGGTATTATTCAAAAGGAAAAAGGAGGATTTATTGCTCTGGCAGCTCTTTTGGCGAGTGCATTGGTCAACAGGATTGTGGTTTATGATTTCGGTTTATTCATTAGTTTTACCATTATTGTGCTGTCGATGCTTTATCTTCACTCTATCCGTACCAGTGTTATTGAGGCAGAACACCAGAATGCGGTTTTGCTTTCATCAAGACTTCAACTGGAGCTGCTTAAAAAGAATATTCAACCTCACTTTTTAAGGAATACCCTGACTTCAATGATGGATTGGGTGGAAGAATCTCCTAAGGATGGTGCCCGTTTTATACAGGCACTGGCCACAGAATTTGACATTATGAACGAAATCTCTGAACAAACTTTGATCCCTGTCACCAAAGAACTGGAGCTTTGCCGTCAACATATATCTGTGATGGGTTTCCGGAAAGAAATGAATTATATCTGGGAGGAAAAGGAAATTAATAAAACACAGCTGATCCCGCCGGCGGTTATTCATACGTTGCTGGAGAATGGTATTACCCACAGTGAACCTTTGTCCGGAAATACGATTCAGTTTATAATCCATTATTCTATATCAAAAGAGGCTTGTCAGTATACTTTTGAAACTATCGCGAAGAACCGGCAAATCATGACAGACCGCACGGGCGGAAACGGCTTTAAGTATATCAAAGCAAGACTGACTGAAAGTTATGGTTCAAACTGGACATTCGAATCGGGTGCCACGGAAAACGGCTGGAAGTCTACCATTCAAATTTTAAAGTAATGAATATAGTAATTATAGAGGACGAGACCAGAATTGCCCGCCGTTTGGAGCGTATGACCGCTGAATTTTTTGCAGACAGGCTGAATGAAATCATTATCTGTGATTCTCTGCAAAAGGGACTTGATCAGGTTTCTTTCCGGGTTCCGGATCTTCTGCTGCTCGACCTTAACCTCAATGGGGATAATGGTTTTGAGTTGTTGGAGCAGATGGTAGCTGCTTCTTTTCACACGATCATTGTTTCTGCCAATATCGATAAAGCGATCACGGCTTTTGCGTATGGCGTTCTGGATTTTGTTCCCAAACCTTTTGATCAGGAAAGACTTTTTAAGGCTTTGACCAGGTTTGTCAGCCCAGCCTTAAAACCGGATGAAGGCATTAAATATCTTGCAGTCAAAAGAGCAGGACAGGTTCGTCTCATCCATATTTCTGAAGTGATCTACATCAAAGGGGCTGGAATTTATACCGAGCTGCATCTCAGCAACGGGCTGAATGAGCTCCACGATAAGTCACTTGAGCATTTGCAGCAGCTTCTTCCCGACAGATTTGAACGTATCCACAAGTCTTATCTTGTTAATTTTCAACAGATTGAAAAGATCATCATCAATCCCGGGACACGCTATGGAGCCTTGCTTAAAACCGGTGAAGTGCTTCCGGTAGGACGTTCCAGGTATAAAGATTTGAAAAATAAAATGGTCTGATGCCTGAATTTAACAACGAAGATGCGGTTCTTTAAAATAAACTCAGGTCGTACTGCTTCACCAGGTCTAAAATCATATGATAGCCCGCTGCAGAATTTCCATGCTGATCCAATGCAGGGCTGAAAACACCAATGCCCATTTTTCCGGGAACGCTTACGGTAATTCCTCCTCCAACGCCAGATTTGCTCGGAAGACCTACGGTTCTGGCATATTCTCCGCTGAATTCGTACATGCCGGCAATAAGCATTTGGGATTGAATCAGTCTTGACATTTCTGCATTTTTATACTTGCTGTCTCCGTCAAAACGAACACATTCATTCGCAAAGAAATAGCCTATTTTAGCCAAATCTTCAGCGGTAAGTTCTATAGAGCACTGTCTGAAATAATTATCCAGCTGATCTTCATTTCCTGAAATCAGTCCGTTATTTTTCATCAGGTAAAACATGCCGCGGTTACGGTGTCCTGTAGATTTTTCGGATTCGTAAACAGATGTACTGTAATCAAGGGTTTGATTTTTGGTGATGTAGCGTACCATATCCAGAATTTTCAGAAATGGTTTTTCGCCATCGCCGGAAATTAATGAAGTGGTGAGAATGGCACCAGCATTCATCATCGGATTCAATGGCTTGCCCGTAGTTTCGAGGTTTGAAAAATGATTGAAAGGTTGATCGGTTCCGAAATAGCCCATTTTATCAAAGACATTGGTTTCCCCTTTTTCACTGACAGCAATCATCAATGCAATGATTTTGGAGATACTCTGCATGGTGAATTTCTTCTGTACATCTCCTACATTAAAGACTTTTCCGTTTTTTTCCACGACTGAGAATGCAATTGCCTTAGCATCCATATTTCCCAGCTCGGGAATATAATCTGCTACTTTACCCTTTGTATAATAGGTTCTGTTTTTTTCCAGAATACTGCTTAATGTTTTCTCTGAGATGGTTGAAATGTCTGCTGTTTTCTGAGCAAACATCACCGTATTAAAGGAAAGAAAAGCTGCAATACAGATTCCTTTTGCAGAAACTAAGAAACTATTGTTGTTCATAAAGGTATTTTCGGCTAACATCTTATCATCAACCCCGAAAAACAAAGATAAAGTATTTCATCCTTCACTAGCAAATGTCCTGAAAATATACAGGGTTTAACAGGATCTAACCTGATTAAGTATTTCTACTCAAAACCGTAATTGGTCATTTCTACTCTAAAAAAAATGCGCTGTTCTTTGTTACTTTGAACTACCAATCAAGCGGCATCAATAAAGGTTAATTCCTCAACTGAGACGCTTAAAAAAGCAGAGGTAAAAACTAACCAACCAAAATACAACCAACATGGAAACATCAAATGTAAGCGGAACCGCCAACTCATCCGGTCAGCTTCAATTAGGGAACGGGGCCCAATTCTGGGTTTATCTGTCTCCTCAGAACAATACAGCCAAAATGATTTCAACATGGCGTGTTACATTCTCACAGGGTAACTGGAGTGATTCTATTTCAAGTGATGCACCCACTAAACAAATTCAGACGCCTAACCTTTCGGGAATCTTTGATATTAAAGTAGAGTTATTAAGCGGTTCTACCGGTACATGGCGCCAGATCCCTCCTCAGCAGGGAAGCTATAATGAAATAGGCTGTAACTCCAATTGTGCATCAATGGTAGGTATCGTTGCAGACAGTACCACTCCTCCTCCAGGTGCAGTTAATGCCCATTTCTGGACGACGTGGGATGCGATGTGCAAAGCTCAATAAAAGCTTAAAAAAGTCTTAATCATAACCAGTCCATATCCTTCAATTGCCGGCCGTTTTTTTTCGAGTGATAGTGCATGATGTAAAACTCGTGTGTTTAAACCTTTCGAAAAACACGGCCGGTAATTGTTTTTCTGACTAAATATTCAATTTCAGAACGGGACTTTTAGGTTGAATGTTCGAAAGAATTACAATCCATTGATGTATTACTCTTTCATCCATTTCAATCGCTGTAAAAACTAATACTACAAAACCTATGAAAACAGAAAACTACGACGTCATCGTTATTGGTGGCGGAGCCATAGGCCTGGCTACTGCCTACCATCTTGGCCAACGAAAGGCTAAAACCTTAGTACTGGAACAGTTCACTTTTGTGAATCAGCTTGGAAGTTCTGCCGGAGTTTCCCGCCAGTTCCGTATTCCTTACCCGGATGAATATATGGTAAAAATGGCTCTTGAAGCACAACCTTACTGGGACGAGCTGGAAAAGAAGACCAACACTTCTCTGCTGGATAAAGTGGGTACACTTTGGTTTGGAGATCCTGAAGTACATTCCACGGAAGGAAATATTGCCCTGGCTGAGCAGGCCCTGAAAGAACTGGGTGTTCCCTACACTACCCTAACGGCAAAAGAAATCGAAGAAAAGTACCATTTTAAAAACTTACCGGACAATTATACCGGACTATTTCAGCCGGATGGTGCAAGCATCAATTTTAAATTAACAATTGAAACGCTTTTAGGACTTTGCCAACAGGAAGAAACCGTTCAGTTAGAAGAAAATTCGCCTGTACTTGACATCAAACAGATAGGTGACCTTTTTGAACTTACGACTCCTAACGGAATTTATATTGCTAAAAAACTGGCGATTATTCCGGGACCTTACATTAACAGTGTCATCAATTTACTGGATTTTAAAATAGAAGCTACCTACTGGAATATGTCTTCGGCATATTTTAAGAAAACAGATCCCAACATACAGTATCCAACCTGGTTTGTGTTCCAGAATGCTATTGAGGAAAATGGCAATCAGTTCTATGGTTTTCCTTCTGTAGACTGGGATCATCCGGAATACATCCGCGTGGCACCGGATTTTGTCATTAATCCTTTGGAAGAACCTAATGACCGTACATTAATTCCCAATCCTCAGGAACTGGCCTATACTTCCGATTGGGTACAACAACATATGACAGGACTGGCTACAGAGCCTGAATATACTTCAACCTGCCTTATTGCTTTGAGCAAAATACCGAATAAGGAACTACTGATTGATTTCGCACCCAAATATGTCCCGAATTATAAAAACATTGTGGTGTATGCCACAGGATGGGCTGCAAAATTCACTCCATTCCTCGGGAAAATCATGTCTGATCTTGCCTTAGACGGACATACGGATTTTGATATTTCTCATTTCCAGTTAGGACGTAAATACTTTAAAGCCATTTAAAACAATCAACCATGAATAAAAATACACCATTAAACACAGGAAAACATCCTGATTTAAAAATAGAAGTTGCCATCATCGGTGCCGGAACTTCCGGTTTGTATACCGCTTACCGTTTAGTCACTGATAAGAAATTTAAAGCCAGTGAAGTACAGATCTTTGACATGAACAATAAACTGGGTGGAAGACTGGAATCTGTAGTGATGCCGGGAATGAATTTCTGGGGAGAACTGGGAGGTATGCGCTACCTGACTTCTCAGGAAATCGTAACGACCTTAATTGAAGGATATCCGCTTACCGAAGAAGATCCTGCAAAACGAACTCCTGTCCTGAAAGATAAAATGACACCTGTTCCTTTCCCGATGGGTGATCCTACCAAACTATTGATGTATCTGAGAAAAGAACGTTTCAAACAGGATGCGTGGGATGTGGCTCAGAAAGAGGGGAAAAAGCTTGCCACCCGTTATTATCTGAATGATGATGATTACGGTTTCAGCTCGGATCAGTTATTCAATAAGATTATTTATGATGTGTTGATGGCAGATCCGTGGGTAGCTCAGAAATACAGCGACAAGATTATCAAAGGTGACAGCATCTACGATTACAGTTTTAAACTGACCAGTGAAGACTGGGATGACATCAAACCTAAGCTGGTTTACAATTTCCCGAATTCTCCTTATGACCGACGTAAGGTAAATGATCTGGGATTCTGGAACCTGATCAAGGATCAGATTTCACAGGAAGGCTATGAATTTGTGGCCAATGCCGGCGGATATTATTCAAACACAATCAACTGGAACTCTGCGGAAGCTTTTCCTTATATGGTGGGAGATTTCTCTGCCGGAACCATTTACAAAACCATTGAGGAAGGCTATGACAGCATCGCTTACGCCGTAGCCAATTCTTATATGGAACATGACGGTGCCTGCATCTGGTCTGAAAATAAGTTGCTTACGTTTACCAAAGAGCATCCTTTAATCCACACCCATAAGTACCAATTGACTTTTCTGAATCTAAAAACCAACACGACATGGAATGTATATGCCAATAAACTGGTTCTTGCCATGCCGAGAAAATCTCTGGAACTTCTGGATCAGAACAATTTCTTCTTTAACATTAATGAAAATTCAGTCCTTAATACCAATATCCGTTCGGTAATTATGGAGCCTGCTTTTAAAATATTAATGGGCTTTGAGTACCCATGGTGGAAAGAGAAACAACTGGACATTGATTCCGGACATTCTATTACTGACCTGCCTATGAGACAGTGTTACTATTTCGGTACAGATCCTCAAACCAATAATTCAATGTTACTGGGAAGCTACGGAGATATGGAAACCGAAACCTTCTGGAAAGCACTCTCAGATGATAAATTACTTTTCGAAGTAAGAGCCGCCAAATCTGCCTCACTGACGGAACTGCACGAACTGGATGATGTTCAGGCCACCCAGATGATGGTGGATGAACTGATGAATCAACTTCGTGAGCTGCACGGCCCTGATGTAACGATACCGGATCCTTATGTAACCTACTTTAAAGACTGGACCGATGAACCTTTCGGAGCAGGATACCACGCCTGGAAAGCCGGATACTCCGTTGAAAACGTAATGCCATACATGAGAAAACCGGTAGCTGATGAATCCATTCACATTATCGGGGAAGCTTATTCTGATCAACAGGGATGGGTGGAAGGTGCTTTCTGCGAGGCCGAAAAAATGCTGCAGGAACATTTTGGAATGCACCGCCCGATCTGGCTGAGCCCGACTTATTATTTGGGATGGTAGACTAATGGACTGGAAGTTGGAAGAGGGAGGCTGGAAGCTAATATTGGGGTTGGGATTTCTTTTTCTGATTTTAATGACTTTTTCCTTCAGTCTTGAACTTCGCTAGTTCATTTAACCATTTATTATTCTGAATGCAGATACATATAACTGCCTCATTTTTAGTAATGAGGCGGTTTTTTTCATTCCCTTTTTGTTATGAAAAAACTAGTAAATAAGATAGAAAAGTCTTATATTTGTATAGAGTAATTAAATCTTTCTCAAAACGGCGAATGAAACCAATTTCTAAAAATACAGATGCTTTACGTCAACAGATTATGAAATCTGCTGTGGCATCTTTTAAAATAGAAGGAATTAAGATCTCAGCTGATACAGCTTCTAAAGCATTGAAAAAAATTGAAGCTAAGATGGCAAAATCTTCCCGATAAGATCTATCATTGGTTCATAATTTTTTGCTGCAGAACTCTGAACTGCAATTATATATTGTTCAAATTCTTTTTCGTTTATCTTTTCAAATTCCAAAGGTTCAAAACCAGCTTTTCTAACCATCAGATTGGCAAGAATACGGGCTGTTCTTCCATTACCTTCTCTAAATGGATGTATAAAAAGTAATTCACCATGTACTATAGCAACATCTCTTATTAAAGTTTCTTTATCTTTATAATCCGATGGTAATTTTAGTAGGATCTCATCTTCAAACTGCTTCATTGATTCCTTAAGAAATCTCGCTGAAGAAAAAAGGAAACCTCCTTTTGAAATATTTACATTACGATATTTCCCTGCAAAAGTATATAAATGAGCCAATGCCAGCTTATGAATTTTCAATATATAATTCGTATTAAATTTGGTCCGTCTGTGGAGACTTTCTGTTAATATAATTTCTGCCTGTAAAAAGCCTTCAAATTCGGCAATAGCTATTTCCTCCAGGCTTTTTAATCCTAGTTTGTTAGATAGTATTTCGGATTCATCCCGTGGAACTTCATACTTCATAAATATAAATTTACTTAAGTTTACTTTATGATAAAAAATAAAATCAGGTAATTATATTAGAATAATTCGCTTTAACACTCAAGACTCCTGATAAACAGTCACTGGACCTGCCAATCCCATAGACTGCAACGGCTGGTCTTTCTTTTTCTGATTAGTCCAATACTGTGCTACCACATTATCTTTAAGGGTTTTCATATAATTGACCATCACTGTGACCACTTTAATTTCTATTTCATTAACTCCGTCTTTGACTAAACCGTTCAATGGATAAATTCTCTTCCCGAACCACTGTACTCCCGCTTCTTTCCCATTAATGCGCACTTCGCAAATTCCATATACATTTCCAAGATTGATGTAGCTGTCCACATTTTTGTCCTTGATCTGAAACGTATTCCGGTAAATGACTGTTCCGGCAAAATGAGTATAGGCTGATAATTCTTTAAGATCCGTCAGCTTGTCGAATTCTTCTTTTTTGACTGTCCCATCGTAATGTTTAAACTCAATTTTCCATTGATCGTTAAGTTCTTTCACGTTCTTTCCGGTCAGAGGACTTTCTTTCCAGATTGTACCTCTTTTATGGCCATCAAAGACAATCAATTTTGAATCGGCAGGACCTAAATCGATATTGAGTCGCCCATCGGGAAGATTCAGTTTGAAACGCTTACCTGTTACCGCATCCCACAGCCAGGCCTGCTTATTTTTGATCACGCTTTTTTCGAAGGTAATATCCAGCGGCACACTGTTTTTACTGCTGGAATTGTTAAACAGGAAAATCTCGGCATCCCGGGTTTGGTAGCGTACCTGTGTGATGAAAGTTTTCGGGGTCTTTATCTTCACATAAGGTATCATATTATACTTTTCCTGAACAGATTTATACCAATTGAGAAAATCGGATTGCGGTTTATTCAGGAAAATAAAACGTTCCGGAAATGTCTGCATTTTGCTGATCCAGTTTTGTACTTCCTGTTCTCTTTCTTCATAATGATTCCAGCCTGTGGAGCGGTCTGGAATAGCTTCAATACAGAATATCCTTCCACCGCCACTCACAAATTCGTACAATTTTTTTGCTGTGGCCGTATCCAGACTGTGTACCTCAATCAAAAATAAAGTGTGGTACTTTCTTTTTCCATAGGTAAGAAAACCTTTCTTCATTTCTGAATCATTGATCACCTGTTCCGATACATAATCACAGGCATTCCCATTCTGATGGATAGATTCCCAGATCAAAGCCTGATAAGCTGGGGATACCACCGTTGGAAAAGGTTCATTCTGTGCTCCAAACTGTGTCCATTGGTCTGCGAAAGGAGCTAAAAGAGCAATATCTGCAAACATCGTCGCCTGTTGCAATAAAGCGGAAAGTCTTGCCCGATAATCTGTATAATGTTTAAAATAAGGCCAGATTGTGTTTTTCTCATTGAAATATCCGCCATAGGTGATCCAGCCGGGAAAAGCTGCTTCCGGAGGAGAATAGTTAAATCCATGAAAAATAGGATGGGTCACTCCGGATATGGTACTCTGATCTCCAGCTATTTTAAAGATCTCCAGCGCTTCGTTGAATACCATATCTGTATTGGTCAGTTCTTCCGAGCTGATGAGTTTTTTATCCTTTAAATGGGCGGCTGAAGACACCAGTTTATTGATCATGGTATTTCCCCTACCCAAATGCCATGGATACTGTGTGAATTTTTCTTCACTGATATCTTCTCCAATTCCGTATTTAAGCCAGGTTTCACATTCGGGAATATCTATTTCAAAGCTTCCTTCCAGCGGAAAATAACCGCGCCCGTAAGCCTGTGCCCTTGATTTTATCTTATTGTCTTTACACCACTGTGCGAAGGTATGTACAAACCGCTCTCTGAATAGTTCAGTTTTCGTCAGCTCGAAATCATACCGCATACGGTCTGTCATCTTTTTAAATTCCGGACCCATTTTTACAGGATAAAGGATATTCACACCCGTGGTATTTCCCATACTTCCGATTTTAAACAGAACAAAAGGCAGATACGGATACAGGTCATATCCTCTCCTCTTTTTGAACTCGCTCATCATATCATGGTTCCAGTTCGTTCCTTCTGTTTCAAGACTGTCGATGAAGAAAGACCGGATGTTGGGAGCCAATGGTCCTATTTTTTGCTGAATAGTATCGCTCATCCTGTTGAGGTATTTCTTCACAGCTGCTGTATCATAGTGATTAAGGACAGGTCCCATTCCGCCCGGAGCGCCCTGAATAACGCTCATAAAACGGTCTATTTTCACCAATCCGTAAATGGCATAATCTCCTTTGGGTATGGAAACTTTAATCATTCCGCTTTCAATCTGGTCTGAAAGATTGATGACCTCATCCAGACTGTTCAAAGGATCGGGAACGAGTTTCACTTCCAGCATTTCCATGGTTCTTCCGCTGTATGGATTGGTAATGGCAGGATCCGCTTCTTTGTAAAGATCAAAAAGAGAAAACTCGGTTTTAAGAGGGCCTTTGAATTTTTTCACCGCCAAAACCACAATCTGGGAACATTCTTCTTTTTCCAGAAAATCTCCGCCCATTGGAAAGCCTGTCCCGACAAGCAGGTCACAAGTCATTCCTAATGATTTCGCTTCTTCGAGAGTAAACCTCAACAATTCGATCCATTCATCACTTAACCACTCTGCACCCCGTTTTCCCGTATCTTCAGTACGCAGGGGAAAAGATATCGGATTGATTTCCACTCCGCCTATTCCGGCAGCTTTTAAAACCCTGAGTTCCCGCGCCAGTTCTGCTTTTTCTATTTTGTTCCCATTCCACCACCAGCGGACAAATGGCCTGTATTGATTTTCGGGATCGCTGAAGATTTCAAACAGTGATTTATATTTCGGGAAATGCTCCTCTCCCAGCATGGCATGGGCATATGATGGTAATACATTCACCAAAACCAAACCGGACGCCGCAATGGAACACTGTTTCAAAAAGTCTCTTCTTTTCATGAATGGTCTATCAATTTAAATTACAATGCCTGTGAACTCTGTGGTTAGGTTCTGAAATTCCGGGAACAGAATGATCGGGCAGACCAAATTTAATGGATTTGTTGAGAATATGGCAATTCTAATAAAAAAATCACCTGAAAGAGATCACGTGCCTGGATTTTAATCATTTAACCTGAATTTTTCAAGTACATGGAAACTTACTTAATCTGAGGAATTAAAATTAAGTTGTCAAAAATTACGGGTGAGGTTTAGAGAGTTATGAATTATGAGTTTTGAGTTATGAGTTTGGTGAGAGTCATGAGACGTAAGTTTAGAAGCTATAGACACAGAAATATTAGATAAAGAGCAAATGTTGGGGGCTGAGGTTCTCGAAGCTACCAGCAGCACGTCTGAAATCTGAAGGCATTCACCACTCACTTGCGAAGCAAAATTCACCATTCACATTCTTACTCCCAGTTGAAAGTCTGATGTCTGATGTCTGAAATCTGACGTCTAAAATCTTGATTCTTGGTTCTTGATTTTTGAATCTAACATTCACTATTCACTTGCTAAGTAAAATTCACCATTCATCATCTTAGTCGCAGCTGAAAGTCTGATGTCTGATGTCTGATGTCTGGTGTCTGAAATCTTGATTGCAGCTTATTTCCAGTAGCTCCATTTCAATCCATCGAATACGGCTAATGTTTTGCTGACCGTATCATAACAGATCATTCCCGGAAATGGATTTTTAACACTGGTATGGGGAGCGGCTACTTTAGGTAATATTAAGGCTTTATCTGCAGCTTCCAACACCAATACTCCGGGAGCCGTGGTTGTGGCAGATCCTATGATCACATTAGTTTGAGCGGGTGTTTCTGTGCTTGTATTGAAGAAAACATTGTCAATTGATCCGGGGTCGCTGAGCGAAATCCACTCAGAATCTGTTTTCATCTTTACCACTTTATCATTTTTATCCATCAGAATAGTTCCTTCTGCCGCATTGGTGGGAAGCGTTTCTATGATCGGAAGCAGAATCCCATTGGTGGTATTGGGTTTAAAATCGAGAATTCCGTCTCCATCCACTGTTTCCTTACCAATTGCTACCTGCGCCTGAAGCATTTCCAAGCTGAGCAACCCTATTATCAATACTATTTTTTTCATGATGAAGTTATTTCAGGAGTTACATTATTAATCATTACAGGATCTTGTGATGCAGTTCCATACCGTCCCATTATAGAGTTTAAAGCATTGATCTGCCGTATCAAATATTAACATGCCCTCTACTGGAACAGCAATACTGGCGGAAGTGGTTCTGGTAATGACAAAACCTTTATTCCTGGATTCCAATGTCATAAAGCCATTAGGTATATTCGTGGGCCAATTGGGCTGTTTGTTGCTTTGGGCTGTAATCCCAAATTTGGTCATCTCGTTTGGAGTTCCCACGGCCGGGTCTTTTGTACAGTGGGTTTGAATATTAATTCCAAATGTGAAATATTTATTCGCCGGAAACGGATAATTAAAAACCGCCTTACCTCCTGTAAAACCGGTTGCCGGAATGACCTGTACATTTTGAGAAAGCCCGCTGTCATCCGCTACTACCATAGATACCTGATCGGTAGCGGCAATCCCTGTATAGGCTGAAAGATCGGCCTGCAGCCATGTAGAACCCGTATTATTTGTTCTCTGCGCCAACCATATCCTCTGAATCACCTGTCCCGTTGCAGTCCCGTTATTGACCAAGGCAATGTTCTGAACATTATTATCTCCCATGATAAGAAAAGTTTTATCCTGAAGGAAATTCTGTCGGCCCGGACTGCTATTGGCTGATATGAAATCATTATTGGTAGACACCGTAAGCATAATATTATTTTCAGTATTGATGCTATTGGTAACAAGCTGATTCAATGCTGAGGCATCGTCCTTTGCCAGTCCGAAGATGTTGTTGTTGAAAGAAGTGTTCAGTCCGGAATTCCATGTAATAATGGTTTCATCGGAAGCCAGATAATCTTGGGGCTGAACCAGTGTGATCCCGTATTTGACTGCTAAATATGAATTCACTCTCTGCCTTTCCGTTTCAGTCTGCGTTTCGGAATACAGAATAAATTCCCCAATCCTGTCGCCTGCCAGAGAAGTGCTGCCGGAACCTCCGTCATTATCCATCAAAAGAACCATTCCCGGATAATTAAAATTAGAGGATACATTATTTGATGGCTGGCCGTATTCCTTGCCGTTATTCCCAAAAAGATAGTTCATGTTAGCACCGGAAAGTCGGTTATAATAAGACTGTATGCTGGGAAGGTCAGTCCCGATGGTATTGATGATATCTGTTCCAAAAAACACGTCCCCGGATTCTTTTTCATTATAAAACTCAGGCCGGTTCCCCTGTGATCCGAAAAACGGCGACTGCCATATTCCTGCTACTGAAGATACATTAGAACTTCTGGCGGTTCCATTCATTACAAATACCGTTCTGTAACTGCCCGAGACGGTTCTTGTCAGATGGGTATAGGAAGTCATGGCATTGGTTGTATTATCGGGAAAGCCCAGTGGAAATTTGTATCCGGATCTGTATCCGTTTGTACTTACGATTTCAATAGCCGGATTAAAGTTGAAATTCGGTATGGAAGGTGCTGTACGGTAAGCCGGTATGGCTCCTACGCCCGGATCTGCATAATAACCTGGCATTCCCTGATTGGCAATACCATTGACGCCACCGGATCTTTGATTTTCCCATACAGGAACTTTTGAATTATCTGTCGCTGTTCCCGTTCCTGCATCTGCTTTTACCCATACCTGCAGATTGCCGGAGACCCCGCCTGGTGCCGGAAGCTGTGCCCCCAGTTCATAACTCAACATCAGGAATAAAAGAATAACTGCTTTTTCATTGATGTAAGTTTTCATACCTGTTTATTTTAATAGATAGCTGACGTCTCTGATAGATGGAAAATCTTCCTTAATTGAAAATAATGAGTGACTTACACGGAAAACAGTCCATTGTATGACCCGTACCATGTAAGAAACTGACAGCAGCTAATAGTTGTTTTTTTAAGTTTACAGATATTAAATATAAGTTTTTTTCATTTAAATGGGAAATACTTTAGAATAAAATTCTCAATTCCTACCCTTTCAAAAAGATAGATAGACCTAAAAAAAGCCTGTCATATTCAATAGATCTTATTATAATTTCTTGAATACAACAGGCTAAAACAATCCTTTATTTTTAGAGTAAGTACACTTTTTTAACGTGAATTTGGGATAAGACATTTGTTTTAGATAGCAGATATCAGACACAAGACATCAGACATCAGACTATAATTTATTAACTATTATCAACCAGCAACTAATAAACCAGCAACCGAAACTCATAACTCTCAAAAACCCGTCCCCATTACTCCGTTACCTCAATCTTAACTCAGTTTTTTTTATTTATTCTTTGTTGGAACTTTAACACTCAGATGATCTCTTTTTAGCGTGACAGCATTCAGTTTTCCATTGACGAAATCAAATTTTAAAGGGTTCGGATAATCTATAATTTTAAACCATCCGTTTTTCAGATAAACTAATTCATTGTCATTTTTTCCTTTAAAATGGTCCAATATCAGGGATTCTACATACAGGCGGTTATTTTTTTCCACGATCTTAGTATCCATTCCCTGGCCATAAAGGAAATCATCATAGGTTCCGATGAGTTTTTCTTTCAAATCTGAAGGTATTTCCTGAGTTTCTTCCTCAGATTCTTTGCTGTTCCAGTCCATCAGGGTCAGAATCTTTTTCTGAGTCTGTCCCATTACAGGAAAACGGTTCGGTTTTTCGCCATTGGCTAAATAGACAAGACCGTTCCCATCTTTCATGGTAGCCAGAACATTTCCACCCACTCCGGTATTGGAACCGTTGCATGAAAACCAGTCATAGCCGCTATAGCCAAAAGACTTCTGCCAACCGTAACTCCATCCGCCAACAGCATCTTTTAAAGCGGACACCGCCGTTACTTTTTTGGCTACTGCATGAGAGATCACTTTGTTGTTTTTATTGCGAAGCGCATTCTGTATCTCTATAGAAAGTTTAGCTAAATCAGTTGGTGTAGACCACATTCCTGACGCCCCAACCTGTGGCGTGATAGGTAATCCCGTTTTAATCACTTTTCCATCTTTATCATGTACAGAAGCAACATTGGTTGGAAATCCCTTTTCATTAGGTTGGGTCATAGTTGTATTTTTCATGCCTAGCGGTGAGAAAATATATTCTTTGGCTAATTCTGCAATCGGCCTGTTGAAAGTATCTTCCAATGCCATCTGAATAATGACATAACCACCACCACTGTACGCAAAACTCGTTCCCGGCGTAAAGAGAAATTCAATTTCTTTGTCATATCTCGGGATCTGTCCCAAAAGACTCTGCTTTATGGTCGGAATGGTTTCTCCTTCATAATGGTCTTCAAATCCACCCTGACTTGTACCAGCCGTATGATTAAAAAACTGTCTCCAGGTCGGGCTGTTGTTTTCCGTAAACTTACTTTTAGGTAAATGCCAACGTTTTAAGGACTTATCGATCGGGTCATTTAAATTAATCAATCCTTTTTCCTCAAGAATATGACAGAGAAGCGATGTGATGGGTTTTGAAATAGAAGCTGTAGAGAAAGCCGTATTCTCATCTATCTTTTCATTGGAATTTGTAGATTTTATGCCCCATTGGTTGGAATACACGATCTTATAGTTTTCAAAAACCACAAGACTGAATCCCGGAAGTTTATACTTTTCTAATTGCGGGTCTATTTTTAAGCTGTCGGTAAGAAAGCTGTAGTCTTCTTTTTTCGACAAAACTTGATGGCTGGTCTGGCAGCTCGAAAGGATGAACAGAGAAATTAGTAAATAAAGGGTAGTTTTCATTGTATCGTTTTTTAATTGTTAAACATTGATTTCGATACAAATTTGGGAAAGAAACCGGCCCTGTGCGACCGAGTAAAAAAAGTCGGTCGCATTTAACCAAAAGAATGCGTACGATTAATGTATTCGGACGTACGACTTTTTATAAATCACTACTTAACAACTGTTTACGGTACAAAGTAGGGGTAAGATCCGTATATTTTTTAAAGGCGGTATTGAAAGAAGATTTTGAATTAAAACCCACTTCATAAAGGATTTCAAGAACTGTTACCTTCTTTTTTGCAGGATCTTTTAAAATCACTTTTGCCTCTTCTATTCGGTATGTATTGATAAAGTCAAAAAAATGCTGCCCCAGCTGATGATTGATTAAAAGTGACAGGTCCCGGACAGGAATCTGAGTGCTGTCTGAAACATTCTGAATGGTTAAAGAAGGATCAAGAAAAGGCTTTTCTTCAACCATATATTTTTTTAATTTGATCAACTCTTCATTCAGTTCACTTTCACTAACAGTCTGAGCTTCACTATTTTTTTCTTCTGAAATGATATCGGAGACAAGCTTTAATCTTGAATTGATATTTCTGAATAAACCGGGATGATTTAATGCCTTAAATAAATACCAGCAGATGATAAACAGCTGGAATACAAGAATTCCGACTTTGATCCATTCGGAGATATATGGATAATCTGAAAATTTAAAAATGTTTTTTATAATGACAATCAGGTATAAAGCCGTCAATACAGACGTAAACTGAAACAGCCAGTTGTAGGAATTGACATTGACTCCTGCATAATTTTCGCGATACAGCTTTTTTGCTTTCCTCAGCAGGACAAAAACAGCCACAAAATAAGCCACAAACTGAATATGGAAAAGAATATGGGTAACCTGCAGCTCAATTCTGCTTTGGCGGTTGATAATAAAATCCATTTTGGAAGCGGCATCCACCATATAAAAACGAGGCAGCAAGATCATATTCACCACTAAGAACGGCAGCAGATGCAGTATATGCTTCGGTTTAAGCCTAAAATCTGAATAACAGACAGACATTACATAGAGATAAAAAGCCGGAATCTGCAGGAAAGCCAGCGTACTTCTCAACATCCCCAGGTTGGAAGGGCCATCCGTTACTAAACTCACTAAAGGCTCACTGATATCCATTATGTTCACGATCAGAAAAGCCGCAAAAAGAGAATTGCTTAACCTGTATTCTGTTCTGACCGTCAACAAAAAAAATGCAAGAAATAATGAAATAAACAGGGAGATTCCTGTCACGATAATTAGTACATTGATCTTATCCATTTTTTGTTTCTGTTTGTTTATAAATTGTTTTCAAAGAAATTAGTTTCCAGCTTATGAGGAGTTCTTACAACTGTCACAGCAGCTAAATATTCAAAAGTGAACGGTACAAATATAGATATTAGGCAGGATTTGTTTGCGTGTTTCTCATGAAAAAACCTCGCTGGATGTGAATACTACTAATGAGTGTAGTAAGTGACCTTCTCAAAAAAAGCTTTAAAATCTTTTGTGAAAATTTATTTAACGCAAAGTTTCAAAGTAATATGCTTTAGTTTCAAATTGGGCAGAGAGATACGGCTTTACCACTGAATAAGCGGACGTTTTAGCAGGTAGAAATAAAATATAAAAGAGTGACCAAAAGCCACTCTTATTTTTCATCAATACTGATCAGTACAGTATTAATCTGTTTTAAAAATATCAGTATTAATTGACACCAGGACCAATTAGTTCCGTGGTCAGGTATACAGATTTTAAAAGGTTCTTACGGTCAAACATTAAGATCGTGTAGTGTTTTCCTTTTTTGAAAGTCAGTTTTGAGCCACCCGGAAGTTCAGTGTACTCGCCGAGTTTTTCTGTTGTAGCGCCGTATTTACTGAATTTGGCCGTACTCTGCTGAAGCGTCGTTTTGTTCAGGGCAAGCTGATACGGAAGTCCTTCAACAACCGCTCCTTTATCATCCTCCATATCAAAAGACATCTCGTTAATCGTTTTATTGTTTCCAAGGCTGGCATAAAGCAACACACCTGATTTTGTGATCCACTTGGCATATTTTTCATCATTAGCATCTTCATAGAAAATAGTTTTCACATTCAGCGCTTTTGAAATTTTGTCCGGTGTCTGAGGAAAAATAAATTCATCGTTTTTGTCCAGTAAGGAATTCAAACCTGCGTTTTGCTGCGAGAATGCCGTGAAGCTTACCAGCTGAAATACGATGGTCAGGACTAATGTTAATGGTTTCATCTGCATAATTACTGTTTTTAATATTTAAAATTTGGTGGTTAAAGATATTAAAATTAGCTCATTTCAGGGCAGGAAAACTCAAATTAAGGTTCCGGATATTGTACTGGTTCCTCTGAATTTATCCCATAACGTTGTTCACACTAATCTCAAATAAACTGACGGAAGCATTGTCATAGTGTGCCGGTAATCCATCCGTGTTTTTAAGTTCTTTCAATCCCAGAAAATCGAATCCGCATTTTGTATAATAGTTAATCAACCCCTGATTTTCGCCGACCGTATCCAGACGGATATATTTCTTTCCGTTACTTAAAGCATATTCCTTAGCCCAATGCACTATATCTTCCACAAGGTTTTGTCCCTTGAATTCGGGGTTTGAAGCAATTCTGTGAATGTAAACTGCAGGATCGCTGTTGCGCTCTTCCCAAATCTGAGGATCATCAAATGTAGTCGCCCAGACACATGCAATTTGATCATCAATCACAATCTTCCATTGTCTTTGTTCATCAATTTCTGTCTCTATAAGGCTCCGCTCAAATTCCGGCCACTGAACCACATGCTTTAATTTCTGAAAATCCGTAGCTATTGTATACAGCCTGAAAATTTCTCCGATATCCTGAGTAGTGGAATTTTGTATCTCCATAATAGTCCCTTTTTGCTTATTAATGACACCGTCCATATTTGTTTTCGGGCTTCCCAAGCTGTAAAACTTAAGATTAATCAAGGTTATCCCAATGCTTTTACACTTCAGTTAATGCCCAATAAATAATGATAAAGGTATCACCACAAATCCAAAAGTAACAGGTACAGATTTCGAATATTTACCTACCACAGATTGGAAATACACAGATCATCCCGGCGATTAGATTTTTAAAGTATTCGCCATTGATTTTAAATTCAATAATATTGTTAACTCAATGAAAATTTAGTTTTCCCGGCACGCGCATTCATGATGCTCGTTGATGTATTGTATCGATTCCATGCACATTTCCTTCAGTACGGAGGTATCGATATCGGACAGTTTTTTCACGTAGATACAGGCTTTGCTCATTTTGAATTTACCCAGATTGGCAATTAAGGTTTTACTCTTTTCCGTCTCAGAATAAACATAGAGCGAAAACGCGGCCTTTCTCGGTGAAAATCCAAGAACTGGGGCATCACCTTCGTGTCCGCTGGCGTATTTATAGTGATAATTCCCGAATCCTATTATCGAAGGTCCCCACATTTTGGGTTCAAAGCCGGACCATTCCTGCATCAGTTCTATAAGGCGGAAACTGTCTGCTTTCTTTTGTTCGCTGTCAGCATAGGAGTTGATGAAATCTGCTACATCTGCTCCCGTGTAGTTCGTTTTGGTCTTTGCCATCGTTCCGGATTTTGATTACTGTCTTAAAATCTTTTCTATCTTTTTACCTTTCGCCAGTTCATCAATCAGTTTATCCAGATACCTGGCCTGTTTGGTCAGCGGAGTTTCAATTTCCTCTATTTTGTAGCCGCAAATGGTGCCCGTTATTAAATGCGCATTCGGATTCAGTTTTGCTCTCTTGAAAAACATTTCAAAAGTCACTTTTTCATCGATAAGTTCCTGTAGTTTTTGCGTATCAAATCCCGTCAGCCACTCTATCACCTGATGCAGTTCTTCAATGGTTCTGCCTTTAGTTTCTACCTTCTTGATGTAGTGCGGATAAACGGACGCGAATATCATTTTGGCAATACGCTGGTCGTGTTTAGGGGTTGTTTTCATATCCGAATTTTTATTAAAGAAATTTACTTATTAATTCCAATACTTCAGCAATTTATTTCGTCATAAAATTCCAAGTAGCTTTGGTTAGATCTGCTATTATTTTTTCGGTGTCTTCTCTTTTTTCTGTGATATTTTTTAAATAAATTGAAATAATAAAGTGCTTTCCGTTCGGAAGTTTTACAATTCCCACATCATTCATGGCTGCTCTTAAATTATTTTCATTGGTTGATGAAATTCCAGTTCTGTGCGCCAGTTCAGTTCCTTCCGGAAGTCCAGCTTTCATCCACGTCAGTCCTCTGGAAGTTTCCACCATAATCTGATAGAGGTATTGGGTCGTGGCTTTTTTCAGCACTTTTCCTTTGTAGAATTTCTCCAGCAGATCAGTGGTTGCCAAAGGAGTTGTCGTGTTGATGTACAGGTTTTTCCATATCCGCATTTCCTCTTCGTTTACTTTGATCACGAAATCTTTGATTCCCTGACGGTTGATGAATTTCTGAACGGTTTCAGGACCTCCGATTAATTTCAGAAGAATATCACATCCGTTGTTGTCGCTGTGTGAAACGGTATATCTCAACAGCTGATCGATGGTCAGATACATATTTCCATTGGGATATTCATCTTTTATCGGACTCCAGGTATCCTGCTGTAAATCTTCCTTTTTAATGAAAACTTTCTGTGCTAAAGAGATTTTTCCCTTATCCACCAGATTTAAGGTAGCCAAAGCAATATGAAATTTGAAAACACTCATCATTGGAGCATTCAGATGACCGTTAATATTCAGGGTATCTTTGTCTTCAATGCTTTTTATGGATATTCCTACGGTTGCATTTTTGGTAGAAATAATTTGTTTGAGCTCTTTACGGAGATCATCTATATTTTGGGCCAATGCCTGAGCCGAAAAGAGGAAGGTCAGGCAAACGAATATAATTTTTTTCATATGGATTCTATTTCAAAAGTTGACTTTCTCTCACAATTTTTCTCACCTGCTGCTCAAAATAATAAGCAATATCAAAATTTTCATTGGCTGTATTTTCCATGATAACTACGCTTGTTTTTGTTTTTGGATAGTATAAATTCACCGCTGTAAAGCCTTCACCCGGATGAAAACCTGTGTGCCCGATTTCTTTAATGCTGTCTTTATCATTAATTCTCAAACCATAGCCATAACCAATCGGTTTTTCGCCGAAAACCGGATGCCCGTTTGTTATGGCGTAGCTGGTCATCAGCTTATAGGTTGCGGGTTTCAATAGTTTTCCGTTGTGCAGAAATTCGTTCCATTTGGCGAGATCGGATGCTGTCACAATTAAATGGCTTCCAAAATAATGATCTGCACTGAAAGCCGAATGCTCATTGAGTTTTACAGTCCCGTCTTTTCGGATGGTGTGCCCTTTTGTTAAGAATGTACTACTCGTTTCATTCGGATAATAACTGTCATTCATCTTACATCTTTTGAACAAAGCTGTTACCAGTTCCTGAAAACTTTTACCACTTTGTTTTTGCAAAACCTGTCCTGCCACAAAATATCCGACATTGGAATAGCTGAAATCAGTTCCCGGTTTAAACTTCAATGGTTTGTCCATATTATCGCTGTTTAGACCTGAAGTGTGATTGAGTAAATGATTAACAGTAACCGTATCTGCCCATGAATATTTAAAATCCGGCAAATATTTGCGGATGGGAACATTCAGATCAATTTTCCCTTTTTCGACTTCCTGTAAGACTAATGTAGCTGTAATCTGCTTGGCAATCGACATGGTTGAGAATTTGTCGGAAACTTTCAGAGGCGTTTTTGTATTGAAATCCGCAAAGCCATGTGCCTGTGCATATTTGGTTTTTCCGTTTTGCTGAATGTAAACGACTCCGTTAAAACTCCTTGGATTTGTGATCTTCAACAGGCTGTCAATTTTTGCAGAATAGTCGTCTTTTTGCTGTGCAGATGAGTGGCAGCCTGTCAGGAAAATGGTTGCTGCAATGAATGTCAGTTTAAAAATGTGTTTCATTGATATTTTGTTACCGCGTTGGTTTTGGTTTTTTAAATGATTTATAATAGCCAGGTTTGTCTATTATTTTTTTACTTTTTTTAAGGCATCAAGATACTTCTTCTTTACCCCATTATCTTCTTCCTTTTCGCATAATATTTCAATTTCCGGCAACAGCTTTTCATTGTTTCCAGTTTTTAATTTCAGTATTTCAGCCAGTGCATAAGCTGTAGCCCAGCGAACCACCGTCCCTTTGTTATCTGCGTTATTTAAAAGATTCTCAATGGCTTTGTCAAGCTGAGTTGGAAAAAGCTTTGCGACATTTCCGATCACTTTTGCACTTTCCCACTTGACTCTGGGTTCTTCGTCTTTTAATGTCCCGGTAACGTACTCTAAAACACTTTCATCAGCAATGGCCGGATCTTTATTAGTGGCATACTCTATAGCTTCAATGCAGGTTGCTTTATCTGTTGCTTTTTGTTGTTCAGCATAGGCCAATAATTCTTCAACTGGTAACTCCTTTTTAATCAGCCATTCTCCGATGGTTGACACTTTACCTTTAGCCTTAATGGTTTTGTCCTGAAATACCTGTTCTATCGTCATATCTTAAATTATCAAATGAGTTTGTATATCAATTCTTCTATTTCCACTTGTCGTGCATTGGCAAAAAAATGATCCGTTCCGATTTTGGTGAAACCATTGTTCTCCAACACTTTTTGTGATCCCCAATTATCAAATGCAACCCGCCCGAAAATAGGTCTGGCCTTTTCAATGGTCAGAAATTTTTCAAGTGCGGCTGTTGCAATTCCTTTTCCCCAGAGATTTTTATCGATCAGATAAGTAATTTCAGCGTCGCCTTCCCGTTCAAATTTCGCAACACTTCCTACGATCACATCATCCATAAGAATGGTTTGATTATTTATAGTCGGATCATTCAAATGCTTGGTGTACTTGGTCAGATAAGCGGTTTTGTCCGTAGGATTCTCAGGAGTGAATGCCGCCATGTAGATAGCATCTTTATCAAGTTGAAACTGAAAGAAATGCTCTAAGTCGGCTTCTTCCGTTGGTCTGAGTTGTATGTCTGGTTTAGGATTCATGATCAGGTTTTGCTTTTTACAAAATTCTATTTTTTCAGACACATATCTTAAAAATAATGGGTCAATTTTATGTCAGTCATCAAAAAAACATACAACAATTTGTTTTTCAATCATTTAAATACCATACAGAAATACAGCAGATTAGAAGGAACTTATAAAAACAAATTGAATCTTAGCACGATCTTCTGACCTATTCCTTATTTTTGCAGGGAATTAAACGACCGGTCACTTTATTCAATAACATGAGCAATACATTTTCTGACAACAGTCAAATTGAAGTGGTTTCTTCTTTTTCCGAGCTTATTAATACCAATTTTAAGGGCGCTATGAATGCCGTTTGCTGGCATAGAAATTTAACTGGAGATTTTGAAGAAATTGTGTCTCAACTTCAGTTACATGAAAATGTTACAGAAGTTTCCGCTGAAAATCTTTTAGCCCTGCAATTATCTGAAAAGGGGAATCTGGCAAGGCAAACCATCTTAAGTGATTTGCAGTTACTGACCGATTTCGGAGCACTTCCTTCTCTCAATTTACTGAAACATTATGAGCGGGATGAAGAGCTCGGTTTTATTTCAACCGATGTATATTCTTATCATGTAGACCGTTCACCTGTTGGTACCAATACTTTTTTATGCACCTATCATGGTACTGCCAGTGATATTCTGCCCAATGATCAGGTGGAGCAAAAGGTTTTGATTCCGGAAATCCGGGAAAAGCTTAAAGCACTACACGACGGGCCGGAAGAGGAATTTGAAGACTTTCTGAAAGAGTATTTCTTCGATCTTCATTACCAGCCTAAGCCTCATGCAGAACCTGTGAATTTAGGAAAAGGACATCTTTGGAAAATCGCAGTGGATCATCCGGAACAGCAGGCTTTACCCTGTGTTCATAGGGCTCCTGTGGAAAATGATGGGGAGTATAGGTTGCTGCTGATTTGTTAAATGATTCTTTAATTTATACTGAGTTGATGAAAATATCACCCTAAATCGTTATTTCAAAACAGTTGGCTAAAAAGTAAATTTGGTTACTAATAACTAAATCTACAGCCATGAAAAAGTATATTTTATCGTTTATAATCATCTTTTTCGCATACGCAAAAGGATATTCGTTCGACTTGAAAACCCATTTATGGATAGCCCAGCAGGTCCTTAATGATGTGGTAAAAAACAAAGCTATTTCTATAAACAATAAAACATATAAGCTGAATGACAAGGTTCTATCAGCTCTTATTACCAATCCATCGCATTTCAGAATGGGAACTTTGGGTATTGATGTATTTCCCGATCCTATCGTAGGGCAGATTACAGCTCACCCCGGGCTGAAAGGAGGCTGGAAAACTGATGACTGGATACAGCATGTACTCAATTCGGCATCCACTCCTCCGGAAATTGCTTTTGCATATGGGTACGCGTGCCATGCCTCCATGGATATTTTTGCCCATACCTATGTAAATGCTTACTCAGGTGATATCTTCCAGCTATCTGATGAAATTGCTGTTGAAAGAAGACATTTTGCGTTGGAAAAATATATCGGAAACCATATTCCTGCCCTTACCTCAGAAAATGGTCTGGTGATAACAGATTACGCTTCATTGGTCAGCAGTCCAGCCGGTTTTTTAAGTAAGACTTTTATTCTCAATAATGCTGTACAGCGTGAATACAGAGAATCCGGATCCTATCATCTGGTGGCTATGAATGGTGTATATCGTATCGTGAATGAACTCGACCGCGCAAACCAGAACGCTATATCTGCACTTAGCACAAATTATTTAAATCTCCTCAAAGAAGAAGGCAGATTACTACTTGAATTGGATAAAAAGGTAGGATTAACGGCTCAGGCAGGTATTCAATTGAAGCTGACAAAGGAAGCTCTGGATCTCAAAGCAGAAGCCAATAAGGTATTGCTTGAAAAAATAAGATTGGAGAAAGAATTGTTTGATAAGGGACTGGAAGCTCAGAAGAATCTCGAAAATATTATTCTGCAGAAGCACAAAATAATCAGCGATGGGAATGCTCTTGTTTTCAATCTGGAAAATGAAGCCATTAATAAAAAAGCAGACATTACCAAGTTAGCCACTGATATTTCATTGCTGCCATTAACAGTCTCTCAGGAAATCACGAAAGAAATCAGTAAATGGATTCCAGGTATACCTTATCCATGCCCAACCTGGGATAAGCCATTAAAAATGTGTAATAGTTCAACACTGGTAAAGCAACTCATAAAGGAAACAATCCAAATAACAAACCCGGCTATTGACCAACTCAAAAAGCAGAAAAATAAACTTATCGATGAGATCGCAAATATTGAAAAAACTGTTGCGAAAACTAAAACAGATGTTATTTCCGCAACTAATGATATAGCACAAAAAACGGAAGAACTTAATAATCTGAAAAATAATTTAGTATTATCAGAAGCTAACCAACTTAAGTATAAACTGGAAAAAGAAGCATTGGACACAGAAACGGAACTATCTCAAGCTGCTTACAACAAAGCACAGGAAATATATGAAAAAGCCAAAAAAGAAGAAAGTGATGCAAGAGGGCGCCTTGAAAACTTTGTTGATCAATTTATCAATGTTGCAAAAGATTTAATTGAAAGATACAACCTTGTGCATTTAATCCTTGAAAACTGGAGAAAGGATATTGAAAAAGCCTCTGTTGAATATATCTACGCGGGAGAAAAGTTTTCAAAAGATATACTATCCAAAAATGGAAATGGATTCTCACACTACGTTGACTGGTACAAATGCTGGTCGCCAGTATTTATTTCAGTTCCCAGCCAGATTCCACAGACGACCTGCACGATAGAAAATTATTACCAAAAACTCAATACAGAGATTGATAAAATTTTAGAAAAACTGGGTCCGTTACAATATCTGCTGAATCCTACGAAAATTATCAAAGAAAAAGTAGAAAAGGAAGCAAAACAAGCCATTGAATATGCTTCCATAAAGATATCCAATCATATATTCGGAAAGGAAACAACAGATTTTTTTCTAATGATTTCCGGCAGAGAAGAGGTAACAACAGCAAAGCTTATAGATATTTTTAAGGAAGACGGGTCAGGAAAAAACTTACTGACTTTCCAGGATATCACTGTGGTTATAAATAAAGAAATGGGCATTACAGACAGCCAAACCACGATTGATCCGGAAAAATTCTCTTCTCTTTTTAATGCCATTCAACTCTCTAAACTTTCCGTATTGAATGAACGAAGCCTCAATAAACTGCATTTTGATTATTTAGGAGGTAAAAAAACAGCCTATGGTAAAACTCTTTATCCTGATCTGGATAATTCTAACTTCACCATTTTAAATAAGGCAGTGAACTCAATTGACGGATCCTGTCAATGGATGCATACCGCCACTCCTTTATACAGACACAGCGGGGTTGATCAAAAATGGCCAAACGACCGTAATTACGGATATGCCCATTGCTCAGACAATAGCTATGGCTTCAGATTGTGGGTGGATGAGCACAGCAGAGAAAAAATTTTCAACATCATCTTCAAAGGGCCTCTTACACCGGAATTGCATACATTCGCCTCCTACAACAATGATAACAAGCGATTTACACCATGCATAGACAATCCTTTTCCGTCTACGATGAATTCGAATTGTAAAATATTGGAAAAAAGTCCGGACTGTGATGAAAGTAGTTTACAAAAATTCTTTAGAAAACTCTTTGATTAAAGATCAAATGAGATCTGTAAATTAAAATTTTAGGGCTTGGATTTATAATCTAAGCCTTTGTTTCTTATAAAAGGTGGATAAAACAATTAATTCTTCAGCGAAAGCCTTTTTGCTTGGATTGGCACATTATTTTTGGTAAATTGATGTACATTAAAAATAAATATTGAACTCACATGGCTGATACCGTTATATTGTCTGAAGGAGCAGAATTTGACCACGTTATAAAAGAGGTTTCAAAATACATTCATCTTTATGTAATGGCCTTTGAAAAGCAAGAACGAACCCTTACACGCATCGATAAACGTGAAAAAATGTACGGTGGAAACGGAACGGTATACATGATCCAGATGTTTGACCAGAATGAACTGGCAAATAATCGTCTGGCTGCTTACATGGTCCTGTTGAATAAAGGTGACGAATCCGGATTTCACACCCACAATCAAAGAAATGAACAGGAACTGTATGTCGTAGTGCATGGAACCGGAGAATATCGTGAAAGAACCGGAGCTGAAGGACCAGAACGTAAAAAAGTGCTACAAAAGGGAGATATCACAGCCATTAATTCTATAGGCTATCATTCTATTGAGAATACTGGCGATGAGCCTTTGATTATGTTTGTGATTACGACTTATAATAAGGTGTAAGACTGATATAAAAAAGGCGAGATATAACTCGCCATTTTACACTATTTTTTTGAATTTAAAAGACAATTACTTCCCAATACAAAAATAGTTTGTATTATATATCAATAAGTTACATAAAATAGTAACAATATAGAATCAAATAAATTTGTTTTAGAGATTTTTATAACAAGATTTCCTTAAAATATTTCCTAGAATCTCATCATGGCAAAAGTACCATTTTAGACATATAGAATAATAAAGAGATTTTCCATTTCCAACAGTGCAAAACAGCTTCATTTCATACTCTTTTTCATTTGTTGATAGTGAAAATTACATCATCTTTAGGTGGGTAACCCTACTATCTTTTCCTTTAAGAAATGTTCTCCTGTTCCTCTAATCGTTGTACTGGCAGATCATTTAACTTCCTCCTATCTAAAATATAGCTCATAGCAGAGGAATAATCTTTCATTTTTTGATAGTCATTTTTTTTCTCATTGAAGTTATCTCTTAAATTCATGGCAAACATTAAGAATAAAGGACTCATCAACAGAAATAATAGGACAATAATTATCTGTTGTTCCTTACCATTAATTCCAAATGTTAATAATAAGAAGCTTATACAAGAAACTAATACCGAACCCATTGAAAGAAAATTTGATAAGTCAATCGGAAATTTCGGTTCACTTCTATTCGCTAATCCTCTATCAATTTCAGCCCTAAAAAACTCTATTTTTTCATTACTTACTATACTGTAAACGTCATACAACTTATGATACCAATAGGTCTTTATGATTATCGAGTTCCAATCTACACCATGTAAAATTACATCTAACATATTTTGCCTCAAATACCCTACATTATCTCTAACATTCTTAAACAATTTTATTCTCTCAACAACAATGACAATGTAAATCGTAAGCAATATCACTATTAAAAAATAAAAGGATTTAATTTTGAATATAACAGACGGAGATTCTATTATGCTTTGTGATTCATTAGCAAAAGATAAAATACTAATAAAAGTTCCTATTAGTGCTAAAAACAATAGGCTTAAATCCCAATACTTATTTTTTTTCAATGTTGTAATTGTATTGTTAATATTATTTTTTCCTAAAAAATCGCTGTAGTCTTGATAAAATTCCATATAAATATTTTAATTATTTTTCTAAATCTTATTTTTTACTTTCTGTACAGTTCCAATGCTGACAGAGCAAATTTTAGCTGTATCTCGTATTGAATTTCCTTTCTTTAGGCTCTTAATCACTTCCTTATACTTAGATAGAAAATCTTCCATGCTTTCGGTAGAGCCTTTTTCACGCCCTTTGTAGGTGCCTTTAGCCTTTGCAAGTGCAATGCCCTCACGTTGACGCTCTAAAATGGTTTCTCGTTCCATTTCGGCTATGTTAGCCATAACAGAAATAATAAGTTTGAATGCTTGATTCTCTTTACCCTTAATCAGGCTTTCTATTCCGAGATTATCTACTTTAAGGATAACGCCTTTTTCTTTGAAAAATTCCAAAGTAGTAAGAATGTCATAAAGGTTTCTTCCGAGCCTGTCAATAGAACTTACAGAGACGTAATTAATCTCATTATTTTCAATTACTTTTATTAGTTCCTTACCCTGTTCTCTGTCTTTGAAAGATGTAGAACCGCTAACAATATCAATAAATACTCTTTCGCCCTGCACTTGTCTCTCTTCCTGTCTTGCTGTGTTCTGCGCTCCTGTGGAAACTCTTATATATCTTGCTTTCATAATGTAAATTATTGTAAAGCACCCTGCAATTAAACAAGGTGCAAAGATTGTTATTGTAATTAGTTTCTGAAATAATATCCGTTAGAACTCATATAATCATACATTAAATGTCTGGCAGTTGCTTCCCAATCAATGTAAATGTAAGACGGGAGATTTTCAGGAATTGAGCCGTCCTGTTCTAAAGTAGTCTGCGCAAAATCTTCATCTGAACTATACTCGCCATAATAAGAATCCGAAAGACTGTCTAATAGGTCTCTTACGTCCTCATGATAATAACTCATGCACTCTGCATAGGCTTCTATAACCTCAAAATCATAATCTGAATTGTCGATTTGTTCGGCTATCTCATAAATGTTTGCTGAAATGTGGCATTCGCTGATTAGCTTTTGTTTGATAAAGAACTGACTACATTCATAGTCCTGAAACATAAATTCGGGGTCTTGCTCGTCTTGGTGTACTTCCTGCATAGCCTGTAAAAGCTCGTCATAACTTGAATAATTTGATAATTGAAGCCATTCTCCGTAAATGCTTCCTGAATTGTACTTGCCATAAGTACCGACATAGATTTGGAAGTCCTCCAAACAATTTTGTAACTTTGTCATTGTAGATAAGTTTTAATTAGCGTTAGAATTTTTTACACTTCCCCATTCAATATTAGTAGTATTGATGGGGTTTTTTGTTGGTTTATAGTAGTCGAAAACTGTGCCAAATATTCTAAAAATAGGGTGATATTCAATGAAATAGCAAAAATATTTTGAAAGCGTGTGAAAGGTTTTGAAAAGTGTTCTAAATCTACCCCGTAGTCTAAAAATATTCAAAAAAAGGGTTGGAGTTTAGGTCTGTCCGAAAACTTTTGACCAACTTTCAACAGGTGGGGGTAATATCGAAAACTTGCCCTATGGCGGGGTACTTTTGCTTAGATACCTCTTAATTGGAGATATATTAAGTATATTTGAAAATATTGAAAAAAAATAGAATGTCAGAAAACACATTAAACAATAAATTGCTACTTAGGTATTTAGGAGGGTTAGATGAAAATGATTTAAAGTTCATTGAAGAGAAGTTTGATAATTTGGACATTGACTTTAAACATATCAGCTATAACGGACAAATTACAAATTCTCTTACAGATTTTTCGCTTGAAGCATTTTATACCCTATCCTTATCTTCCATCTTTTTGCGAGAAACGATTCAACACATTGGAAAAAATGTAGTATGGGAATCGTTAAAAGCAATTTTTATCTATACAAGGGACAAACTTAAAAATAAGGAATACAATCAAATTACAAAAGATGATATAATAAAGAAACCCATTAAATTTGGAATCAATGCTATTTTAGATGATAATACAAGTTATAATTTTGAGCTGAGCGGAGAGTTAAGCGATGAACTTATTGATAAATCGCTTGATAAAATGTTGGAGTTTTTGAAGGAACAAAAACCGAATGAAAAATATGAGCATACATCTTATGTTAGATTTTCTTCAAAAAATGAGGAATGGGAAACCGAGTCATTACAAGAATATATTTTAAAAAGAAGAAAAAATAATTAGTATTATGACAGATGTAAATTTTGTTTATTCAAGAATTGGAATGGCATTAGTTTCAGCACAGAGAGTTGAATTTATTTCAAGTAAACTTCTTGAATATCTTGTAGAATTTGACAATGACTTTTATGGCTTAACCACATCAGAATTTCTTGAATCAGCTTCAAAATCCAAAGGAAAGAAAACACTTGGAGAGATTTTTAGGATATTAAAACTTAATCCAAAATTAATCATTGAAGACGAATTAAATTCTTATCTGAAGAAAAGAAATTTACTCGCACACAATTTTTGGGCTACATATTTAAATAATAAGTCAACAGGAGAAGAAGCTATTAAGTTTTGTTATGATTTTGGAAGACACTCTACTAAGCTTGAAAGTTTTTTCAAGGGGTTTACTTACTTATTAGCTTTAAAATATGTTGATAATAGAGATAGTTTAGAAGACGAAATAAAACAATGGAGTGATGATTTCGATTTTTTCATGATTTCACTTCAACAGAAAAAATTAATATAAACACAAAATCAGTTTCAGAATATTGATTTTTTTTATCATTTTTGCATTTCATGAAATTTAAAACGGTTTAATTATTGATATAGAAAAATTTATCTAAAAAGCTATCAAGCTATTTTAGAAGACATCAACGAAAAAAGTGAGAACTTTTTTGCTTTGTTCAGTAAACGGCTAATTTACAAATCAAACAATAGGCAAAACAAGTTTAGCACACTTGCTATATGGCGAGTGGCTATCCTGTTTTATTGTTTGAGGTTTTAGCCGACCTACTGAATTAAAGCGTGGATTTGCCCTCGCTTTCTTTGTTGCCCAAAATCAAACAAATAGAAACAATGATATTAAGCATCAAACAACAAAAATTCTTATTCTTCTGGATCATATTCAATACAATCGGATATGTAAGCTATCTCACAAATTGGCATCCTATGTACACAAATACTCTACGAGGTGAGGGAATTGTAATCTATGAAGAGTATTATCTAATTACCCCTGATTATATTCCCTGCCCTTTATGTGATGTTAACTACTCACCAGCTACTCACTTTTACCCTTTCCATACCTTTACCTATAAAACCTACAAGGGAAGTTACGTTTATGATGGATTTATTGGAATCTGGGGCTACTACGATCATCAAGAATACGTTATGTATGTAATCCTTCCCCTTATTATTCTGTTACTTATGTACATCTATAAAAGACTGTTTTCTAAAAACAGTAAGTCAAACACAACTATTAACAATCAAAAATAATTACAATGAAAAAATTAATTTTTACTTTAATGTTCGCATTCCCAACTCTTTATTTTGCACAGGAAGAAAAGCCGAAAGAATCGCAAATTGCCAAAGAGTGTGATTTACCAAAGGATTTCAAAGAGCCAATTAAAAACAACCGTCTCAAAAAGTTTGTAGCTATCGACAATGGAGTTAGCGAAAAAGAAGTAATCATTATCCGAGCGCAAAACGGTTTTGGAAGTGGGATTTATACGGTATGCGTAAAACAAGAGCCAATCCAATATCAAAAGATGGGTACAGTTTTTATGCGCGAGGGGAAAAGTCCTTTTAATAACGCAAAATGATACTGCCATTACAAGCGCAAACAACTTGTTTTCCAGCAATCAAATTTAGACCATACAGCATTTGGGATGATGTATCGCTTATTTTGATAATGGTTTCAATACTTATTTTGTACACGGGTTGTGCTTATTACTTTATGAAAGTTTTGAAATTCATCATCAATGCAATCAAAAAACATTTCAAAAGGGAAAAATGTTAAATCGTTCAAAGCCTGTTTGTAATACGACAGGTTTTGACGTTTTGTAGAATTACATTTACCACAGGAAAAAGATATTAATTCAAAGTATAGGGAAAATACTATATAATTATTGACCTATTTTTATTATAATTGCAACTATAACACACCAATGCAATGCGAAAAATTTATTTTACCACTATCTTACTATGTATGTATCAGTTAGGATTTGCACAAATTCCAAACTTACCTACTATTTCCAGACCACAGACGAGTAGTTTAGGTAATTATTCCAGTAATAATTTTAGTAGTACAGCAAATGGCAGAAGTTCTCAAAGAAGCTACCTCCCAACCATACCGAATCGTTCAAACTCCGTACAACAACAAAGTGACTATGGAACACAAGCAAAGCTACAGAGCAATGCTGTTATGCAGGATATAGAGCGAGATATGGCAGAAGTTCGGGAAGCACATTTCAGTGAATGGATAGGAAATGGTAGAAATATGTCGTATGATATGCCCTCATTATCAAATAAAGTAGGAACACAAGCATATTATGATGCTTTTAGAAAACTTTCTGGAATGGATTCCGAAAATTACTCATTAGTAGATGCCAATTTCACCGTAGAAAATGCTTTTTATGATAATAAAAAAGATTTAAAAGGTTTCAAATCAGGAATTCAGAAAACAGCTAAGCAACTGTTACAAAAAATAAAAGAACGGAAACAGGACACGGAAAGCAATGTTTCTAAAAACCTGATGTTATTTGAGTATTTTTCTAAAGATATGAGGCTGGGAGGTGCAACTCACAAAGCCTTTGAATATGATTTTAAGGATTATATGGGCGAGAAAGATTATTCAAAAATGTTTGTTTCCAAACTGTTAAATACGGGTTCTGGGCAATGCCACTCCATGCCATTACTGTACCTAATTATCGCAGAAGCCATGGGAACTGAAGCGTATTTGTCATTAGCTCCGAATCACTCCTATGTTCGTTTTATGGATGATGAGGGACAATACAGGAATATTGAACTCACCAATGGTATGTTTTCAACGGATACATCATTATTAGAATCTGGATATATCAAGTCTGAAGCTTTACAGAATAAAATTTATATGGAAAATCTTTCCAAAAAAGAATTATTGGGAATGGCTTATTTCGATTTGGCGAGAGGGTATGTCAAAAAATTTGGATATGACGAGTTTGTAGACAAAGTAATACAAAAAGCATTAAAATTCTATCCGAACGGACTTGCTCCGAACATGGAAAAGGCAAATGTAAGTCAGGCAAGATTTGCCTATGTAATGAAAAACTTAGGGATCAATCCAGAAAATAGACAAGATTTACAAAGAATTGGATATTTTCCAAAGGCTGTTGAACAGTTAAATGATGTTAATCAGCAATTTAATAAAATAGAAGAACTTGGCTATACCGAAATGCCTGCATACGCCTATGAATCATGGTTGGCAAGTCTGAAAACAGAGAAGAACAAACAGGAAAGCGAAGCACTCGCACAAAAAATCCATTTGTATCAAATTCAAAAGCAGAAAGAAAAGCAACAGCAGGAAGATGTGAAAAAAGCACAAGAGATAAAAAAGAAAAACGAATCACCAAAATACTTCCCAATTGACCCAAATAAATTATAAACCAAATGATTAAGTATAAAAAATTAATAAATAACTTTAGTAAGTAAAACAAATGACTATGAAAAGAATATTATTGATTGCTTTTGCAGTAATAACAGGCTTTACACAGGCACAGGTTAAGAAAACCCAGACGAAGCAAAACCCCAAAGTTGAAAAAAAATGGGTAAATCCTGTAAAGTTGACAAAGGAAGAGAGAAACCGTCCTTATATGGATGAAGTATTAAAAACTAAGGATTCATTGACACCACAGGAAGCAGAAAGACGTAGAAAGAATATTGCAGTTGGAAACCCTTTTGCTAAATATGGGGTCTATCCAAAGATTGCAACATTGAGCAAGGGTAAATATCTTGAATTTCACGATACGGACAGTATTGTAGTAATAGGTTCTGTAAGATATAATAAAAAAACAGGAAATATCATTGAAATAAGAGAAGTCGATTTATCTGATCCAGATGCTCAACCTATAGGTGATACACATGGACGTTGGATTTCGCCTGATCCTTTAAGTGAAGAATTTCCGAGTTGGTCACCTTATAATTATGCTAAGAATAATCCTTTAAGAAATATTGATCCTGATGGAATGGCTCCTCTTGATATTGTTTATATTAATAATAATGGTCAAGAAGTGCATAGAATTAAAAGTCATACACAGTTTAAAACTTACATTCAGGCGACTGCAAATGCGAGTGATTATCCCCAAAGAAATTCTGCTGGATGGAAAGAAGTACCAATGCCAAATATAATTCAAACAAGAGGCACAGAAGATGTTTCAGGTGCTGAATATCAAACAAATGATTATCAAATTGCTGCAAGAGTTGGATATTTTAACCAGGCTAAAAATTCAGGAGCATTAGATTTATTTACTGAAGGAGGAAATGCAATACCTAAAGATGCTTTAAAGGGTATGTCTGATTTAGATCCAACCTTAGTTAAAGCAATGACAGTTCAAGAATCTAATGCAGGGGCAAAAGGTGAAACAGATATAATGCAGAGTAATGTTAAAGGCGATTGGCATGGAGGGGAAATGAAATCTAAATATGGATTAAAATTTGGAGAAGGAGCAAGTGTTACAAATTCTTTATTTGCAGGAACAAGAATTTTAGGAACAAAAGGATTTAAAGGTGGTGTTGGATACGATGCGAAAACAGGTAAATCGACATTTAATTTTCAGGGTTGGCCAAAGGCTGTTGAACAATATAATGGTGGTGGCGTAGCTGGTTACTTACAAAGTGTTAGCAAAATGCAAAAAGAATCAAAAAAACCAACTCCTTCAGATTATTAATATTATGAAAAAATTAAGTATAATAATTACATTTTTTACAGTTCTAATAGGGTGTGAAAAAGCTACTACAAAAAAAACAGACAATAATAACATTGATTACTATGAGCGTTGTCGCTTACTGGTTTTACAAGAAAATAATCCTAATCAAGATTATGAATTTAGTAAAATGGGTAAAGAGATCGACCAGCAAGTAATCAAATATCTAGGAAGTGTTTACACTTCTAAGAAAGACACATTAAAAATACTTAGCAACATTAACTATACAGGGTTATACGAAGATGCAAAACGAGGGAGCGGAAGTGTATATATCTACAATAACAATAAACTAGTAGGGTTTTACTATGTGGGGTCTGCTTTGGCAGTTCCTAATAAAATAGAAAATAATAAAGATTTAATATTTGATTATAAAAATGATGTTTGTAATCAAACTACAAAAGTTAGCCTAAATGATAGTATTCCTAAAAGAATATTTATTCAATGTACTAAGGATGGAGGGGATTTGTATAATTTTAAAACAACAAATAATACAACAAATTGAAAAAAAACATTTTAATAATACTTTTTTTTAATTCTTTTTTTCTGTTCAATGCTCAGGAAAATAAATTTTATTCTGATGCATACCAAACATTAGATAATATGCTTACTGATAAACAACAGTATAGTTTTAAAGAAGGTGTTTATAGTGTCGAAAATGCTTATTATCAAGGAAAATACGACACAATACAATTAAATAACAAAATTAAATTTCTAAAACATTTTTGTAATCTTTTATTAAATAATAGAAAACTTAGTTATTCTGAAAAGGACGAAACCAAAGTAAATAAATATGCTGCTATTTATACAGTATTATGTCAGGCGACCCCTGTAATTGTAGGTCAAGATACTTTGAGATATAAACCCTTTACTTATGATTTTGAAGATGTATTCGGGCATAAAGAACTATCTAATCTTTTTGTGTCAAAATTATTAGAAACTCAAAAAGGTAACTGTAACTCAATGCCATATCTCTATAAGATTTTAGCAGAAGAAATGGGAGTTGATGCTAATTTAGCACTTGCTCCAAATCATGTTTATATTAAGCATAACATTAAATCTCTCGGCTGGTACAATACAGAGCTTACCAGTGGGATTTTCCCGATTGATGCGTGGCTGTCAGCATCGGGATATATTCATTTGGATGCCATTAAAAATGGGGTATTTATGAAAGCTCTAAACAATAAGGAAAGTCTTGCACTCCTATTAGTAGATTTGGCTAACGCTTACAATAGGAGTTTTCCCGATAATGACGGAAGCTTTTCTTTGAAATGTGCAAAGAAAGCAATCCAGATACACCCCTATTTAGCTAATGCTCTGATATTACAGGCCGAAACCCATACAAAGCAGTTTAAAAAACTGATGAAAGAACAAAATACAAAAGATATTCATACTACATTATCCAATCCAAAAGCTAAGGAACTATTTGATCTGATGAATAAAGAATATACCCACATTCATAAAATAGGCTATCGCAGTATGCCTGAAGAAATGTATTTAGATTGGTTGGTTTCTTTGAAGACAGAGAGGGCAAAGTATGAAGATAAGAGGTTGCAGAAATAATTCGGTTTGAAATTTTAAATATTAAAGTAATAATGAAAACGACATTTCCATTGCAGGAAGTAATTGAAGATATTGTCAATGCAGAAAAATCCCTATCTTCTGCATTGATGAAGCTTTCATATTTCGGACGACTAATCAATAATGATGAGCTTATAAATTATACAAGCAAAGAATTAAACGGGTATAATGTGAATGAAGAAGTTCCTGAATATAGAAAATCAATAGGAAAACTCAGGATAGAAATGCAAGCTTATACCCATACACATCATGGAGTTTTACCTGTTTCGATGTTGGAAGAGCCCTTTAAAAGTATATATAAATATGTAAAAGTAAGAGAAGGAATTTCTTCAATTGAACAGCTTGGAAAGGAAGCAACTTTAGATGGAGACTCTAATAAAGAGATTGGAGTTGCTTTTCCAATGGAAATGTTGAGAATTTTACAAACACCCGCAAGAAAACTATACCAATCTGATGTTAGGATTGATGTAGTCGGAGCTACATTATGCACAAGTAAAAATATAATCGTAGAAATTCCAAATGCCATTAGAACAAAGCTTTTGGATTTTGTAATGAGTATTGCAAAAGAATTCGGATATTACATTGAAATAGAAACATTTAATAAAAACCCAGAAATTAATAATCAAACAATAAATAATTATATGAGTACAACAATTAACAACAACGGAGACGGTAATTTAATTAATACAGGTAATCACAATAAAATTGAAAATAACGTTCAAATCAATAAAGGCGATTTAAAGAGCCTTCAAGAAGAATTGAGAAATCAAGGGATAGATGAGATTGATATTCAGGAAATTTCTACGATTGTTTCTGAGGAAACGCCAGATTTAGAAAATAACAGACTTGGAACGAGAGCAAATAGTTGGATAACAAATATTATGAATAAATCTCTAAACGGCATTGGTAAGATTAGTACTGGAATTACTGTTAATTTATTAGCAACTTTAGTAAAAGGATATTTTGGTATTGTTTAATCTTTAAGAGCATTTGATGAATTTAATTAGCCAAATTGTAAACGAATTAATTGATGATAAAAGTTCCTTAAATGGAGCTTTATTAAAAACAAAGGTATTAGCAAGCAGAATAGGAAATCAACAGCTTTTGAAATGGACTAATGCTGAGCTTTCGGGTTATAATAATTTAGATGATTTGCCTGAGTATAGGAAGAATATTTGGAATGCATTAAAAGGAAATGTATTAAATGGAAATATGAAATATACAGATTATGAAATACCTACAATGAATCTTGATAACGAATTTGAGGAGTCTCTTAGAAATACAAATTTCCCTGATAGTATTAGCGCTTTAGAAAGTCTATTACAATTAGATGGGGGTGGGCATTTAGGAACTCCACTTAGACGTGAAATAGTGCATATGCTAGAAGAAAATTGGAAAGCAATGGGTAATCCGTATTTAAGTATAATATCTTGTAATAAGATAATTTCTCAGTCAAGTATTGTTGCAATTATTTCAAGTGTGAGAAGCAAGCTTCTTGACTTCATGCTTGCCATAGAAACAGAATTTGGAGAAAGTGTTGAAATAAAGGATTTGAAGTCCAAAAATGATGAAATTACAAGTATTATGCACCAAACCATAATTAATAATAATGGCGATGGAAACTCTATAAATACAGGCAATAATAATTCATCATCAAATCACCAAAAATAATTAAAATAAATGAAAGCTCAATCTAATGAAACTGTTATAATACATTTTAATATTATAGAATCTATAAAAGCTAATGTTTCTCCTGAGATAATCTCTTATTGGAATGATTTTGAAAGAAATACATTGCTTGATAATATTTTTAATACTTTTTATAAGTATATACCTGTTGTTGGTGATAAACTCGATTTATCATTTTTTTATAATGGGTATAGGGATATAGTAAAAGATTTTAAAACACATTCATTTTTGGTGACAACAAGAACATTACTATTAGATAATGACTCTCCAGAGTTAGAAGATGAAAATTATACCAATTCTATAAATGCGACGTGGATAATTGATTTAAAACCCATATACGAAAAACATTGATATGAAAGAAAACCAATTCATAACACTTAAAAAGAAAACTGATTTTGCAGTAAACCAAATAAATAACTGTTGCAATGTTGGATGCTCTTTTTGTTGTTATCAATTAATTGAGGTATTTGATTTTGAAAAACAAGCAATAAAAAACGCAGTTAATAAGCTAAGCGACGAAATGAAGGCAATTATAAAGCTGAATTTAGAAAGTTGGTTTAATTTTTTCAACCAAAATACTCCTGAAAATAAAGTATTAGATGAAAAAGATACCATTGTAAGATTAATGGAATTAGACTTATCAAATAAGCATCAATGTCCTTTATTAGTAGATAATTTATGTGCTATATATAGTAATAGACCTCTTGCTTGTAGGGTTCATGTCGTGGAGTCAAAGCCAGAACTTTGTGACAAAGACCCTTATAGAGCTTCTTCAAGAGATAGCCACAATATTAGAAGCGAAATATTTGCAGATATAAAAATGAAAAAAAAATACTCTCTTATATTTCTTCCATACATTATAACCGAAGTAATCCAAATTCATAGTAAATTAAAACCAATAAAGAAAATGCCAGTTAGATAATTTATATAAATTTTGAGTGAATTTATAAATATATTAAGCGTAAATAAAAAAAACTGGCTCAAATTAAGCCTGTTTTTTTTATCATATTGACAGCTTTACATAGCAGTGGAACATTATCTTATCTAATTGAAATAGTGTTTATTGCATTTGATTTAAACATATCGAAAATCATACTGAATTCCACATCATGGCAAATCTATAACTAACATGGTTAAGTTAAGTACACTAAAAACTACCTTAAAAACACTACATGACACTTTAGTAGAACCGTAATATTAATCAATTGAGATTCTCGGCACATTACCGAAATTGTTGTAAAATACCAATTCAATTTGTTCAGTTACAACTGGAATATTTTCTTCTGTAGTGACTATACAGTCGTGAACGCTAAAAACAGGAATTTTTCTCTTATGACTTTTAATGATTGGTTTAGCTATTTAGTCAATCATAAGACTGCCTCCTAAATCAAAAGCGATTATCAATTTATAGCATTATTTTTCCTTATGGTTAATCAAATTTTACCAATATATTTTCATGCTAAGAATAAATATTCAATTAATATTGATTACTAAATATTTTTAAATGCTAAAAAAGCAAAATAGGCTATCTTAATTCATTTCTGCTATCACTCGTGCGAACTCTTCATTAAACTGGTCGGAATTAGGCAAACTATCAAATACTAATATTAAATCAACTTTTTTATTTTCTGTTATATATTCGTGATTGACACGCTCATAAACCATATTTGGAAACATTATTAACTTATCTATAATTGACTTACTCCAACCTTTCATATATCTAGGTATATTTATCATCTGTGAAGGTGGTGTAACCGAAATAAGTTCAATTTCCCAATTCAATAATCTCTTGCAAGCATTTGTTAATTTATCAATTGTAGATTTTATTGCTAATATTTTTGCTTGATCATCTTTTATTTGATATGCTTTTCCTAATTCTACTCCAAAAAGTTGTTGGAAAACGTCTAAAAATTTCGTAATATCAATTAGCCTGTCTTTCACAAAAATAATATACTCTGCACTATTTAATGATCTTGTTGACTCATAGACAAAACCATTTTCAATATCTTCAAACCTTGAGGTAACTTCTATCATTCTATCTTTTACTAACTCTGCTGTCAAATAATATTGCCAAAACTCTTTCTTTTCTAGAGCTATTTTCTTTATTGCTAAGTTCTCATCTTGAAGATCATTTAGATTATCAAATACAAATTCCTTTAATTTTGGTGAAATACTTGTAATGAATGGTGCCAGCGCTGCTTGTAAATTTCCATCAGGTCTTTCTGAGTCATATTTCCCATATGTAATGCCTAATAGATCGGTTGGTAGATGGAAGTTATCAGCATTTCGTGGAGCCACAAAGAACACCCTTTCTTTGCCTAATCTACCTAGAAATAATCCTAGTTCAAAAATAACATTATCCCTAACTACGTTATGTCTAGAGTCCCTCATTATGGCAATATCTTCAGGCTTGAAAACGAAAATAGCATAATCTGTATTATCAACTGCTTTTATTAAACTATCAAGTGCAGAGGAATTTAGCTCAAATATTCCTTGTGACCAAACAGTAGGAGTAGATTGATGCTCTAAAAGAACCTGTAAATTATTAGCTATTTCCAGCGATTCAACAGATGAACCTATAAAAATTTTTGGTTTCATTTAATTAGTTTTCACAAATATAACAAAAAAGTCTTCTTCTCTATTTTGTTGAATTATAAGCATTAGAAAATAGTCTACTTTAAATAATCCTTCAAAAATCTTTTATTCTTCAGTATTATTGTTTCTTTGCAGAACTAAGATTTTACTCAATATAATTAAACATCTCCACACAGTAAAAATAGTAATCATTACACCAAACGCATTGTAATAAAAGAAATAAGGTCTATAATTTTCTGGAACGAATAATTTAATAAAGAATCCTATGCTTGCAATTGTAATTATTTCCTTAATACAGTTCTTTAAATGCTTTACTGTTTCATAATAAAAATCCGATGCAAAAAAACGTCCAAAAGCTGATTCCTCAATATTTCCAGACCTTGATGCAGAATTATCTTTAAATGTTATTAATACAGTCAATATTGTTAAAATAAATCCAGCTAAGGTTAAAGCAATATTTGTTAAATCACCTGTTAAACTATAAGTATCTGCTACCTTTGGTAGTTTAATCCAATTATTTCCAATAGCATAAAAAACAAATAATGTTACAATTATAGAAATACAAAAATCCCAAAAGACAGGTCGAGTGAAATATTTATCTAATATCATAAATCTTGTATAAAATCATCTAAATCATTTTTTATTAATTCATACCATTTCGTTGAAGAAATTCTCTGACTTAGGTCAACATTAAGAACTATTTCTTTTTTACCACTAAGTAAATTAAAAACTTCTTCCATCCCATCTTTGTCTTCGTATTCAAACCTAAAATCTTTAAATGTATCTATGTCAATTTTGCTGCCTTTAATCTTAGTTAATAAATCTTTAACCATACTATTAGCTTTTGTATTTACTGCTTTACTTTTAAACTTGCTTCCAGGCGATTGAAAGTAAGCTTCAATTCTTAAAAATCTTGGCTCCATCATATTACTTAAACTTCTCATCCCTGAAAAATATTGATTATGAACGTCATTTGTTAATCTATTTAAATCTTTAGGATCAACTTTAATCGTAAAATTCAATACATTTTTCATTTTTGACAATACCTCTTCAATTGGTGCATCTAAGAATGAATCAACTTTAGTAGCCTTACTAGATCTTAGTTCTCTATGAGCTATATTTCTAAAATAATACTCTATGTCGGAAATTCTTGGTCCCTCATGATGATATTCACAACATATAATTACAGGGTCTCTACTGTAATCAATGAAAAAATTAGTTTGTTCGGCAACACTTCCCATATCTGTTATGGGAACCAACTTAAATTCTTCATGTGGTTTTATCAAAGGATTTTTATTCCTCAAGAGAGCCATTGAGCATCGTAATCTTCTTTCTCTAGCAAGTATTACCGCCCTATCCATGAATATTTCTCTTCGTTTATTAGGTCTAGCATGATGCCTATCTATCAAATAACCTTGCTTTTCATTAAATAATTTATTTGATATAAATGTTACTATATCAAATACAATATCCTTACTAGTTTTATTTACTCCATTTAGTGGGGTAAATTTTAATGAAAAAAATTGGTATCTTATTTCGGTTAAATTTTCATCCATGATTTTTAGTTAATAGGCAAATATACATTTAATTCAAAAATACAAATTACGGCTAACCGTAAATTACTTAGTAAAAATAGTTTGGAATATTTAATACCATTCTGGATGTAATTCCACTTTCTTTTTATAGTCAATCTGATAATCAAATTTCTTCCATCTTTCTTCTTCTATCTTCGGCATTAAACCTGTATATTCAAAGACGTATTTATGCATCAAATCCTCTAAAACATGAGCGTAACTTTCTATTGTAGACAAAGAGTCATGAATCGAAAATAACGGCATTTCTGGATACTCTTTGGCTATTTTCTTTGATACAAAATCAATTATACATTCTGATTCAATATTTTGCAACAGTTTAGAAAAATTAGCATTAGCATTCTTCTTAAACAGCTCTATTACTGTAACCAAATTTGGGAAAACTTTTTTAAAAGTTTTGTAATCTGAGTTTCTAGTATTTACACCACTAAAAAATAAAGTGAAAATGACTCCTTTCATCAAAGCTCTAACATTATCCATTTTTTTCTTTTCAGTTACCTTTTTCCTAGCGATATATTTATTTGCAAAATAAGAGCCTAAACGTTTCTTAGGATTCATTATACTTTCCATATTCTCATAAATTTCACCATTGAGAACCCAAGTTTTAAAAACCTCATACTCTTTCTGGAAATCCTCTGTAGAAAGGACTTCACGGAGTTTCTGCAACATAAAGGTATTATAAACCTTTTTACTATATATTTTACTTAATATATTATCTATTCTACTATTACTATTTAAAATAGAATCTATTAAAAATATCAAGAAAAACGGTTGCGAATTTTTTAGATCATACCCTACAAGTTCTTGACCCTCATACGTTACAAAGGGTTTAAATATTTTCTTCAAGTTTGTTAAAACCGTATGTAAACGAAAATCACTTTCCTCATTTCGGGTAGCATAAAAAGCCTTGTGATGCAGAGTTGATATTTGATGATTCCAATGAACTTTCTTATGGGTTAGATCAACAACCTCACCTTCATGATATGATAAATCCTCTATATAGGTTACAGCCTTTTCAAAGTCTACCTCCAAACCATCATTAAACCACTTTAAAAGGTGCTTGTTTTCTTCATAAACGTCAGATTCCTGAATTGATCTTGCAACTATCACTTTACTAGATTCTAAAGCTTTCATTTCAACTATTTCAGAGGTGGAGTCCAATTTTAAGGATGGTAAAACAAAATCTGCAAAGCAATATTTATTTGAAGAGAGTCCATGCACGTAATTTTCAGCCTTGAAAATAACTTCTTGCTCAATAAGCCAATCTATATACTCATTATAATCGGATTTAATCCCCCTTAGAATCGTTGCATTAAGCGCTACAGGAATATTTTCAAGGGCTTTATTTTCATATGTATTTTGGCGCTTTATTATCGTTGTAATGATATAATAGAAAAACTCAGCTTTTAACCTGTAGGTAAAAGTCGGATTATAGGCTTTTATAAGCGCATCAATATAATCTTTGATTACAGATGGGATCAAAGCTAAATTTGCAATTGTAATTCTTTGTTTTTCGTTTCTAGTTAGCTTTCTTGCTGTTTTATTATTAGATAATGGTTTTTTTGTCATGATCTTAGATTTTTTAAATTATACAAATTGTTGGGTCTCAAAATTTTCATTTACCTCAGCTTTCATCATTGAAAGAGTCTTGTATTGCTGTCCAGACATAATCTCTTTCATTAAATCCCTTCTCAATACAAGAAATTTATTTGCAAATTCAGGTTTGTACGCAGGAATCAATCCAGAATTAATTTTCTCTCTGACCACCCTCTCATTCATTCCAAGAAGTTCTGCAACCTCTTTTGTTGTCAAAACTTCTTTTGTATGTGCGATACGACTAACAATATCTAATCTTGTTACATAAGCAGAAAATAGTTTGGTTACTATTTTTTGCACCAATTTTTCGATTATAAAACCGAAATTTTCGTTATGGCTGGATTTCGCCGTCATGATTTGATTTATCATGAAACGATTACATCAAGAACTTGGCGAGTATGCCAAAAACGAAAAAACTCCCACCTTAAAGTAAGAGTTTTAAATATTTGATTTTCAATTTATTAAATTTTAAAATAAAATTTAATTTGATAAATCAGGTCACATTTCATTGGAAAAACTGAAAAAAAATTAAAAATTTTTCAAAGGTGGAGCGAAATTAAGCAACAATCATTTTCAGAAAATTAAAGACACTTCTAATATCATCTATCATTTTAAAATTTGTTGACTTCTTTTTCTTTTTAAGTTCTTCCCTTGAAATTTCAGAACCATTTTCCAGAATAAAGTAATCAGATAAAATTTTCCAATGCTCATCTTCCGAGTCCTGTACAATTGTATCTTCTTCCATAATCTTATAAAATGTTGCTAAAGCAGTAATATCTTTTAACCAGATTATTTTAGATAATTCTCTTCTTTTATTATTAAAGAGGTCATCAATCTGTTCAAAAGTAGTTATTTCAGAAACAAATCCTCTACCTACTAGAGTTTGCTTAATTGAATCTATAATTTGTACCCTAGCTTCCATATCTTTTAAATTTCTATAGTTTTTTCTTGGTGCAAGTTTAAAAGATTGAACTTCTTTTTTAGACGGATAGACAAGCTTTTTTAAAGCGTCAAAATTTTCTGTCGTAAGGTAATCGACAAAATTGGAATAAAAATCTCTAAATACCTCCAAATAAACCTCCTTAATGGCAATCCCATATTTTGCGAAAACATTTTTTTCTTTTCTAATCGCATCATCTAAATCATAATAATCATTGAAAAGTAATTCAGTAAGCTTATTTATGTATAGGTGTTTATTTTTTGATAAAATGTATTCATGTCTAAGTAATGTTTGGGATTTAATTTTTTCCTTTAGTAAGGCATTATATAATGGTTCAAAAAAAGAAACTATTGTTATTTCTCCATTTTCATTTTCAACTTTCATTCTTCCCTCAACCTTGTATTCAAACTCATATTCCTTGACATTAATAAAGTAATGATAGGCAATAAGATAAAAATAATCACCTCTGGTAAAAATCTTTTCAAACATATCAAACCTTTCTATTTTCTTTTCATCAATATTTAAACCTTTCGTCCGTAACCTTTCTTTATCCCAAAAGAAATACCTAAAGTTTGAAAATGGATATACACCAAATTCTACTTCATCTTTATTCCCTTCTTCAAAATGTTGAAATAGCGGAGAGAAATCAAAATCATTATCTAAAACAGGTAAAAATTCTATCATATTCCTAAAACTATATTATTAATTGTACTAGCCTTACGTTTATCAACTATTTTTGCATAAATCTCAGTTGTTGAAACATTTTTATGCCCAAGCATTTTTGAAATAAGATAAATATCAGCTCCTGCTTCTAATTGTGCAACTGCATAAGAAGTTCTAAAATTGTGAAAGGTAACTTTCTTTTCAATTTCAGCTTTTGATAACCATTTCCTTAAATTATCATTAAGTGAATGATATGCAATTCTATCGAATACAAAATCTGTTCTAAATTTTCTATCTCCCATTAGCTTTACAGCTTCTTCCGAGATAGGATGATACTGAAAAGCTGAGGTTTTCTTCATCCTGAAATATATATAATTAATCCCCTCTCTTTCAACAACATCACACCACTGTAAATTATTAATATCACTATGCCTCAAGCCTGTTAAAAAGGCAAAAATGCAATATTTCTTTAAGACTTCATCAGAAAAATCAGTAGTAAATAGTTTTCTGCATTCATTTAATGTTAAGAAGTTTTTCATGGGTTCTTCTTCTTCAATCCATTCTATACGTCCCTTAAAACTTTTAGAAAGATAATTTTCTTCATAAGCCATTTCTAAAACCTGCATAAATCTGATAAAGTAGCTTGCAGCTGAATTTCTACTAATTTTATGTGTTGTACTTCTTAACTGATAAGCATTAAGTAATTTGGATTTAAAATCTTCAATTAGAGCTTTGTTTATATCTTGAAACAGAATATTTCCATAAATCTTAACAAAGTGTCCGTAACAACCACTCCACGCTCCTTCGGAACTGGTTGCATTCTGGGCTTTTTCCTTAAAATATTCTGTAAAGATTTTACCTCTATTTTCTGCCAACTCCAAAGCCCTCAACTCTGTTTCGGTATAAATGTCTGGATTGATGACTTCTTTAAATCTTTTAGCTCTATACAATTCAACCATTTCATTAGTTTCCCTGTTATGCTGTTTTTGAGCGGGTGTTAAGATTAATTTCTTAGGATTACCATTTTTGTCTTTAACAGTTTCAACTCTTGATTGCTTCTTGCCATGCGCATCTGTATAAGAAACTATCTCACTCTGAAACTCATTGTATAAGAAATAGCTAGTTTTCTCATAACGGGTCTTTTTTCCAGTCTTCCTGTTAAAAACAGGAGGATAAAAATTTAGTGAAAGATTACTCTTATTTCCTTTCACAAGTTTTTTTAATACTGTTACTTTTTTACTCATTATTGAAGATTGTATTTACTAAGTTTTTGGGAACATATACATTTTTACCTTTAGGGATTTTCGGAATATTATGTTTTTTACACAAATAATAGAAAGAGCCCGAACTCACATTAAATGCGTCCAAGGCTTCATTAATCGTGTAATAATTATCATCGCAGAAGTATGGCAAATTATATTGTTTTTCTTCGTTATTTTCGCCTTTTTTCCTAAATAGTACATCCAAGTCAACTTTCCTAATTCTTACCGATTTAAAGCCTTCTAATTTGCTTAATCTACCATCTTTTAACATTCGATAAATTGATGTTCTGCTAATATTCAATAAAAGCATAACTTCTTTGATGGATAGATACTCCTTTTTTTGGATTTCTTCAATGTCATAACCTTTAATCTGTACTACTAAATCCTTATTACTCGCTTGAATCTTTTCATCACGCTTTCTCTTTTTGTAAAATTTCTTAGCACAGTCATCAGAACAACATTTTGTTGTAGTCTTTTTAGCTACAAATCTATTTCCGCAGAATTGACAAATTTTATTGACTTCCATAACAACTAAATTCTCCCTAAAAATGTTTCACATTGTTTCTCCATGTTTCCCAATGTTTCAAAATGTAACGTTTTTTAACGATAAAATTACAAATTTTATTCCAAATCAAATTCATAGAAACGAAATAGAAACAAATAGAATGTATATATTCTGCAATATTAAATTTTGAAACAAAACAAAATGCAAATAAAAAACCCTTTAAACATTACATTTAAAGGGTTTTTCGTATTATTGTAATTGCAATCTATATACAATCTAAAACGTCGTCTATTTTCCGATACAAAACTTAGAAAAAATATTCCCCAACACCTCATCATTCGTCACTTCACCGGATATTTCACCAAGATGCTCTAAGGCGTTTCTCAGTTCATAGGCCAATAATTCTGTAGAGATCTGGAAGGAAATAGCTTCTTTCACTTTATGGGTCGCATCCAGAGATTTGCGAAGGGCCTCAAAATGTCTTTGATTCGTGATGACTACGTTATTTTCCTGGGATTTTAATTGCTCAACGTAAGAAGACAATTCATTTTTCAGATCCTGAATATTTTGGTTTTCAACTGCTGAGATTCTGATAAAATCAAAGTCCTGGCTGATGGCATTCCTGAAAATATCTTCTACTGCTTCGTATTTTGGAGGCAGGACTTCATCTATTTTTGTGGCACAGATGATCAGTTTCAGATCGTCTCTCTGTAAAGATCTGATCATTTCAATATCTTCGGAATAGTCTTCGGTAGCCGCATCTGCAAGGTAGACCAGAATATTCGCGTTTTCCACTTTTTCTTTGGCTTTCTTTACCCCGATGGCTTCGATTTCATCTACGGTTTCACGAAGTCCGGCCGTATCGATAAGACGGAATGCATGACCTTTAATATGCAGAATTTCTTCAATCGTATCTCTTGTGGTTCCGGCAATATTACTCACAATGGCTCTCTCCTCTTTCAATAGAGAGTTGAGCAAAGTCGATTTTCCGGCATTCGGTTTTCCGATAATGGCTACCGCGGTTCCGTTTTTAATGGCATTTCCGTATTGGAAACTTTCAATCAGAGAATCTAGTTTAACCTCAATTTTATCTAAGAGCCCGTTCAGCGCTGAGCGGTCTGCAAATTCTACATCTTCTTCAGCAAAATCCAGTTCAAGTTCGATCAGGGAAACAAAATTCAGAAGATCAGTCCTTAATATCGATATTTCATTGGTAATTCCCCCTTTCAATTGGTTGATGGCGACTTTTCGGGACGCTTCATTTTCAGACGCAATGACATCAGCAATAGCTTCCGCCTGCGAAAGATCAATTCTTCCGTTGATGAATGCACGAAGGGTAAATTCACCGGCTTTCGCCATTCTTGCCCCATTTTTGATCAGGGTTTCCAGAATACGTTTTCCGATATGCGGCGAGCCGTGAAAAGCAATTTCCACAGAATTTTCTGTCGTAAAACTTTTCGGAGCCAGGAAAATAGAAAGCATTACTTCATCAATCGCTTCCTCCCCATCCATAAAATAACCGTAATGAATGGTATGAGACTGCTGCTTTTCCAGTTTCTTGCCCGGAAAACTTTTCTGAACCACCGGTAAAGCATCGTTCCCTGAAACTCTGATAATGCCTAAAGCTCCTACTCCATTGGCCGTAGCCAGTGCGCAAATCGTATCGTTATTCATGGGGCAAATTTACGATTTTTCAGGCTAATTTGTGATGGCATCTTTTATACAGATTGTCTATGGCTGTGATCGCGCTTGTGGGATTTATATCAATCTATTGTTGGTAATCGCAAAGGCGCAAGGTTTTTATTTAATTTGCATCCTGTTTTTAAGACGCAAAGATTTTATCGGAGATAAAATTTAATTCTATTACCATTATTAAAGCCATCTCAGATTAGTGACCATTTGTGCAAAACATTCGTGATATTCGTGTTTAAAATCTGCTTAATCAGCAAGATCTGCGCGAAACCAAACTCGCATTTTAAATGAGATTGCTTCGTCACTTCGGTCCTCGCAATGACGGTTTATTTAAGCCGTCTCCCTAATTCCTTCACTTTTTGAAGCCATTGCTCCCGTTTCACTTCAGTAGAGTTCCTTACAATTCCAATATAAGTCACTTTCACAGGTTTCACCCCACAGAATTCCAGCGTCGATTTTTTCAGCTGATTCACACTCGGTTTTCCATAAAACAGCCAATAATACCATCCCGGCTGATCCAGCGTCGTCATAATATGCGCTGTTTTCCCTTTCAAAAGCTTATCCCACCAAACCGAATTTTCCCTGTACTGATAGGAAATGCCTGGAAGGAAAAGCCGGTCCAGAAAACCTTTCATCAGTGCAGGCAATCCGCCCCACCAAACGGGATGAATCCATACCAGATGATCTGCCCATTGGATCATTTCCCAGGCTTTCAAAAGATCCGGTTCCAACTCCATTCTTTTCTGGTATCCAAAATGAAGAATGGGATCAAAATTTAATTCAGCTATCGTGATCTCTTTCACTTCTGCTCCAGCCTTTAAAGCTCCTTCTTTGTAAGCTTTTGCCATTCCAAAATTGAAGGAATCTTTATTGGGATGTCCGTTGATAATAACTATTTTTTTCATGATCCAGATTGTATGTTGATGGTTTCGTAGGCCTTTAATTTCTCCAATAATGACAGTGGCTGATGCAACTGATGACTGAAGTAAATCTTATTTTCGTGGAAATTTCTCAGCAGCTCTTCTGTGTGCAGTACGGCAGAAAAAGCCGTTAATTCCGCCTGTCCTTTTGTACTTTGCAGGCTTAATTTTTTATTATCGCTCGATGTTTTTACCATAATCTCAAATACAGACTGATCGCCATTTCCACTCGATCCGAAAATCATTTTTCTTTCCTTTAATGACAGAATATTGAAAAGTTTTATTTTTTGAAATGCTCCTAAAAGCCATGTTATCAACTTTGAATTATAAGTCATTTTTACACTGACAGAGGGAATTTTCTCAATCTGATTCAAAATATACAGATCCGGTACATCGAAATTATACGCTTCCCTTTTTCCAATTCCAAAAGAGAAATCAAATTTTTCAGCATCTAAAAAGTGTTTGATGGGAACGCGGCGGTTGTTCTTATACCGGATAAAAGGTTTAGCCACGTTTTCAGCCATAAAGTGTGCAGAACTTTCTCCCGCAAGATCCTTCACCGAATAATAGACAAAAAGTTTCACTTCCTGAATATCTGCAGTCTCTGAAAGCGTTTTTACCAAACCATTGACAATACCTCCCATCCATCCGGAACTGAATACAATCCTGCTTTTGATTGTACTTTCTTTAGCCACATCATAAGCTTTAACCAGATCGGGAGTAGGTTTTGTAATGTCTAAATAATCAATTCCGTTGGCAATGGCAAACTTGAGAATGTTATCCGACTGATCATTCACCGAGAGAATAATCAGACTTATTCTTTTATCGGAAATCACCTGAAAAGTACGGGGATCAGTCACATCAATCTTAAGATCATTCTCTGTTTTCCCACCTTTTCTTCCACCCACGAAAACAGATACCTGTGGATTTCTCGATTTCAAAATGCGGATAATGGTTTTACCTACCAGACCATTTCCTCCAATAACCAGAATATTGTGCTCCATCTATTTTTTTTACAAAATTATAAAGCTGCTTCATCCTGGTGTAGGACAAATGTCTAAAAACGGAAAGCCATGAATTATTTCAGACATCGGGTTTTCAACTGAGATTATGAATGTCAATGGTGAATTTTGCTTCGCAAGTGAATGGTGAATTTTTGAATGGAGATTTCAGACGTCAGATATCAGACACAAGACATCAGACGATTATTTATTAGCTTAACTACCAACCAGCAACTAAAAACCAGCAACCTAAAATACCCTGAAACTCATAACTCATAACTCATAACTCTCCCAAATCCCTTATTTAGAAAATATATTTTGATTTTAGATGGTAACTTCTTTCCTGATCCGGCTAAGATGCCTTTGGGTAATGCCCAGATAAGAAGCCAGATACTGCAAAGGGATTTTCTGAACATAATCCGGTTGATTCCCCAACAGAGCTTCATACCGCTGTGCAGCAGTGTCTCTCTGCAACTGAAAAAATCTTTTTTCCAATTCCAGATATTCCTGTTCGGCGATCATCTTGAGAAACCTGGTCCAGTTCAGATCGTCTGTTACCAGATCATCTACGGCATCTTTTTTTAAAACCATCAGATCCGCATCCGTAATGGCCTGCATATTTTCCCTGCTAGGACAGTCTGAAATAAATGACGAATAGCCCGCCATCAGCTGGTTGGGAAACCGGAAGCAGTAGGTCATATCCTTTCCTTCATCTGAAATATAGTAGGAACGGAAAATTCCAGATACTATAAAAGCGATTTCTTTACATTTTTCGCCTTCCTGTACAAAAAAGTCGTTTTTATGCACTTTTCTGGTTTCAAAAAGCGGTAAGAACTCTTTGATCTCAACTTCGGAGAACAGATTAAAGCTTCGGAAAAAATCTTCTACCATGGTTTCAAAATTAGAACTTAGAATTCCATCTGGCTTTCTATAGTTTTTAGCGAAATTAAACAAATAAGAAATGATCCACAAAAGTAAGGGTGTGCTCTCGCAGATTTCTCTGATCATGCAGATCTCATTCATGTTTTTTGAAACATTAAGATCAATGAAGGATATAAGGTTAGTTAAGAAAAATCAAATGATTTTATTAAGTTGGACGTCCTAAAGCGAAGCAAAAACTTAATATTCTTAAAACCTTAACACAGAATCTTAATGGTTGATTTTTTTCATATAAATGATACAGGTAGAGCAGATTAAAAAAAGTAAAAATCTGCATCATCTGATTAATCTACGTGAGATTTTTAAATTATTATATATCTATTGCATTCATCAGAATTGTAAGATTCTTAAAATTGTAATGTTTACTTATTTATTCGATTTAAATTCAGTTACGTTCATTCATCAATTTATTTTAACGCAAAGAGGAATTTTAAGACTGCAGATTTAAGTAGGCAAAGAGGGAATCAATTGTATTGATTTGATTAAGCGGGCGTTTTATCCTTATTGATCTGGTTTATGATAAAAATAAAACCACTTCAGGATGAAATGGTTTTATCTGCTTTGAATTTACTAAGTGTATATGAAGTTATGAATGATGTCTTGTTACTGATGCAAAGATAGATCACGCCGTATCGCTTTCTGTCAGGGGAATCCCTAAAATTATATCCGTGAAAATACGGTTGTATTCATGAAAAAGCCCCGCAGAGGAATCCGCAGGGCTTCAAGAATTTATCTAACAATTATTAATGTTCAAAGTTTAAATCCGGTGGTTAAAGGGTAACACTCAATCTCTTAGTTATCCCAAAATTGACAATCAACTATTCACAATTGACGCTCTCCACCATTCACTTTGTTAAAGCGGGCTCACCAATTCAAGGAACCACTCTTTAACTTCTCCCTCAAGATAAGGGCCTAATTTTTCTTCACAAGTCTTATGATAGCTGTTCAACCATGCAATTTCCTCTTCTGAAAGAATTTCTTTAACAATCGTATCTTTAAAGAACGGGCAGAAAGTCAGGGTTTCAAATTCATAGAATGTTCCGTGAATTGTTTTTTCTGCTTCTTTTACAGCGATCAGGTTTTCATGACGGATTCCGTATTTTCCTTCCAGATAATATCCCGGTTCATTGGAACATACCATTCCCGGAAGAAGATCCTGAGCGTTCAGGTCTTTTCTGATACTCTGCGGACCTTCGTGAACATTCATGAAGCTTCCAACTCCATGACCTGTTCCATGGTTGAAGTCTTTTCCTTCCATCCACAACGGCAGTCTTGCAATCGCATCCAGATGAACTCCTTTTGTTCCTTTCGGGAATTTCACCATAGATAAACGGATCAGCCCCTGAAGCACCAAAGTAGAATTTCTTTTGAACTCATCAGAAAATACTCCTAACGCTAAAGTTCTCGTAATATCGGTCGTTCCTTCCAGATACTGTCCTCCTGAATCTACCAGGATGGTTGCATCATTCGTAACGTCTTTGCTTCCTTCGCTTTTTGCAGAATAGTGCATGATCGCCCCATTATCTTTATAACCTACGATGCTTCCAAAGCTTTCGCCCACAAAGTTTTCACCTTCTGCACGGAAACCTCCCAGTTTTTTACCGATGGAATATTCGTTCATGGCTTCTTTTCCGGCGGTATGCGTCAGCCAGTAAAGGAATTTCACCATTGCGACACCATCTCTTACCATAACCGTTCTGAATCCTTCCAGCTCGGTTTCATTTTTCTGGGCCTTCATCAGATTACCCGGAACCGGCGCTTTTATAAACTGGTTGTCAGCTTTTAACGTTTCATAGATCATTTGGTTGCTGTTCGGAGAAACCAATACCTTTTCATTTTTGAATGCGCTCAGATAGTTGTAAAACTCTTCGTAAGGCATCATTTTCACAAAGGAATCATCCATCTGCTTTCTGGCAGGTACTTCCAGTTTTTCAAGATCTGTGAATAATACGGCATCATTCTTAGTGATTACGATATATCCTAAAAAGACAGGATTGCTTTCTACATCACTTCCTCTTAAATTCGAGGTCCAGGCTACATCGTCCAGACTTGAAATAACATGTACGGTAGCTTCCTGATCTTCCATTTTCTGACGGATAGCTCCCAGTTTATCGGTCACCGATTTTCCGGCTCTCTCCACAGGATGTACAAAAATTGGATTTTTCGAAGGGGTTCCTCTGTCTTTCCAGATTTCCTTTAATAGCGGAAGATCTGCTAAACTTATATTTTTTGACTGCAGTTTTTGAGAAAGCAGTTCCCAATTGGCGTTGGATGTCGCAACAGCATTAACCGCCACTTTTCCACCAGCTGGAATTTCAGAAATGATCCAGTCGATATAGTTGGGAGTTCCTTCTATTCCATCTTTAAAAAGATCAATTCCGGAACCTTCCAGCTCAAGAGCGGCCTGCGTAAAGTATCTTCCGTCTGTCCAAAGTCCTGCTTTGTTTCTGGTAATTACCACAAAGCCGGCAGATCCCAAAAATCCGGAAAGCCAAGATCTCTCTTGCCATTCCTCGGGCAGATACTCGCTCATATGCGGGTCTGCAGAATATACTATAAATGCATCAACATTATTTTTCTGCATTTCTTCACGAAGTGCAACAACTTTTTCCTTTGAAGTCATTCTTTTTCTTTTTTAAAACACCGAAAGTTACGAAAAAATTGAGGTTTAGAAATGAAATAAGCGGCCTATTTTCGTTAATGATTTGTTATTTTTTTCTTTGGATAGGGATGTTTTTATTTAATGATTGAGAGTATTTTCGAATGCTGCGGTTTAAATTTTAAGCCATATAATTTACTGTGCGTTGTTAAACCTTATAGGTTTAGTGTGCAAAGTTTCGTTGGTTGGTTTTTCGCAAAGGCGCAAAGACTTTCCTTGGATCGCTTATTTAAGGCGCGAGAAAATCGAAGATTTTCAGCTAGGAAACTCGGCTTTGAAAAATTGTGAATTGTCACTTAACAACACAATCAATATAAAGTACATATAAACTTAGCGTCTTTGCGAAAAACCAACTGATATTTTTAAACACAAATGACATGAATGTTTAGCACAAATGATCACTAATTTGAGGTTTCTTATCTATTTTTCACGAATTAAAATGAATGATTCTAACCAACAAAATCATTCATTATTATGATTACCCAAAAATAATTGGCAATATTGATTAAAATACACATTTACATACCACAAAAACATCAATATTACTAAACATATAAAGTTTTGGAAAGATTATTGCTACTATTCACCGTATGAGCGAGCAGAATTATAAAAATCATAGGAAATTTTATCCTCCCCATCATTTCATTTATCTTCCGATATTGATCATACTTGAAGTTTTTGGCATCTATAAGATTTGGGACAATCCCGAAAATCAACTGACCTGGATATTATTTTCCATTGTAATTTTTCTGCTTTTCTATCTGGCTTTTATGACCAGACAGCATTATGCGCTGGGACTTCAAAACCGGATGGTGATGCTTGAATTTAAGCAACGGTATTTTGAAATTTTCGGAAAGAGATCCGATGAAGTAGCTGATCAGTTAAAATTCAGTCAGATCGCTGCCCTGAGATTTGCTTATGATGATGAATTTAAAGAGCTTCTCGGCAAAGCCCTTAAAGAAAATATCTCCGGAGATGAGATCAAGCGGTCCATCAAAAACTGGAGAGCCGACCACCAAAGAATCTAATAACACTAAAATATTATATCATGAAAAAGTTGACCTTATACAGTATCACTTTATTTACATTGCTTACACTGACAAGCTGTGAAGCAATAGAAACTATTTTCAAAGCTGGAATGTGGTGGGGAATTATCCTGGTCGTTGCAGTTGTAGTCATCCTTTTTCTGATTTTTTCGAGGGGTAAAAACTCTTAACCATTTTTTATGGAGAAGAATACGAACCTGGAGATTATTTCCCACCTGAAGCCTTCAAAGATTGTCAAGATCATGAAGGATCCCGAAGCCTCCGCAAAGGCGGTACATCTTGTATATACCACCGATGCGGAAACGGCCGGGATCACGCGTAAGAAAACAGGAAAAAAGTATTCGTACTACAAAGACGGGGAAAAGCTTAAAGACAAAGAGGAAATCACCAGGATCAATAAGCTGGTCATCCCTCCTGCCTGGGAAAACGTCAGGATCTGCGCTTTGGACAACGGACATCTTCAGGCAACAGGCTTCGACGTAAGAAAAAGAAAGCAATACCGCTATCATCCGCTGTGGAGTGCTTTAAGAAATCACACCAAATTTTACAGAATGCTTCAGTTCGGGTATGCACTGCCCGATATACGGCTTCATGTAGAGCAGGATCTTGCTTTAAGGAATTTTGAGAAAAGGAAAATACTGGCACTTATCGTAAGTCTGATGCAGCGTACCAATATCCGTATCGGGAATAATGCTTATGAAAAGCTGTATGGCTCCTTCGGTTTAACGACTCTGAAAGATAAGCATGTGAAGATTAACGGTCAGAAAATGACTTTCTCTTTTAAAGGAAAGAAAGGCATCATGCACAGTATCGACCTGAAGAGCAAAAGACTTTCAAGGATTGTCCAGAAGTGTAAAGATATTCCGGGGAGGGAACTTTTTCAATATTTTGATGATGAAGGAAACCGCCATTCTATAGACTCGGGAATGGTGAATGACTATATCAAGGAAATAAGCGGAGAAGATTTTACGGCCAAAGATTTCAGAACATGGTCGGGAACCGTAAGCGCCCTGATCGCTTTTAAAGAAATCGGGTATGCTGAAAATGACTCACAATACAAAAAGAAGGTGAAAGAGGCGTTGGAAATCGTTGCCGAACATCTCGGAAATACCAGTACGGTCTGCCGGAAATATTATGTTCATCCTCTGGTGATCAATCTTTACGAAAATAATACCATCAAAAAATACATTGATGAACTGGAACACATTGAAGAAAACGATGGAAAAGCCAGCCTTACCCAGGAGGAAAAACTGGTGCTGAAAATTCTGGGAAACGAGAAAATGTAGGAAGGATGGAAGTTACAGGAAGCCCTGCGATCAATCTTCTGCTTCAATTCATCTATCTATATATATTTGGAAGAGGGAAGCACCAAGAGGGAAGTTATTGAACTCGCCGTATAAATTTTTCATCCTTAATTCAATTATCGTACACCAAAAACTCTAAAACCCTCTGACTCGCTCAAACCCAAATCATAGAACCCGTACCCCGAAAACGCTCACACCCTAAAACTCTCCAACTTTCAACCCATTCAAACTCTGTTTTTCAAAAACTGCGTCCGATAATCCTTAGGCGTAATTCCTGCGATTTTCTTGAAAAGCTGGGTAAAATGTGATGCCGTATGGAAATTCAGTTCGTAGGCTATTTCTGCAATATCTTTACTTGAATGAAGCAGTGCTTTGCTGTAATTAATATCGATCTCATTGATCCACTGCTTTGGGGATTTTTGGGTAACATTTTTTACACATTTATTCAGATAGCTTTCTGTTACTGAAAGTTTGTCGGCGTAAAAAGCCACGCGCTTTTCCACGACATGATATTTAAACAGAAGATCCCGGAACTGAAGTGACAATTCCATCGGGCGTGTCGCTGATTTGTGATGGCTGTCTGAATCTGTACTCAGCATTTTCACGAGAATCAGGTGTAGCATGGTGACTACGACTTCATTAATATTCAGATTGTTCAGCCAAAGTTCCTGTTCGAGAATGGGAAGCAGCTGGGTAATAGTTCCGTAAGTCAGACTGTCCAGATTCAGGAAAGGGGTCATAAAGAAGATGCTGCTTTTGTGTTTCGGCAGCTCCTGTTCAGACAGAATATTGTTTTCGTACGCCAGAAAAAATCCTTCAATATCATCCGAAAGTTCTACCGTTGCGGTGATGGTTCCCTGTTTAATGAAGATCACACCGCCTTTTTCAGCACGGTATTCTTTATTTTCCAGATACTGCCTGATATGCCCGTTGGTCACAAAAATAATGAAATTAAAAGTGGTCCGGTACGGGATCACCGGCATCAGAATTCCTTTAAGGTAATTTTCGAGACGGTAAAGCTGTATGTCTGCATTATTGGCTAATATTTTCTCCGTAATTTTCGGAAGAAAGAGCTTTTTATACTGAAAATTGGATAGTACTTCCATGGTTGATTGGATTTTTTGTAAAAAGTAGGATGTACAAAGTAAAATGTAAAATTAAGGTAAGTAATATTAATCAATCATATAATACTGATTTAATCTTGGAAAAAATAATTTGGCTAAAGCCTTCTTCAATCCGTATATCTTGTAAAGCGGGCTTTAGCCCGCTTCTATTGAATATATAGGAAGCCATCCGGGGAATACCTGGTCGTTAAATATGATTAGCGACACCCTATTTACCTTTTACTTTGTACACAATACAATTATACTTTTTAAATTAAAACTTATAATACACTCCCATTCTCACCCCAAACGGGCTTCCTGGTGTATAGGTAAGATCTGTGATGGGCTCTGCTTCACCTTTTAACTGGGTTTCTGTAGCAAACTGAGCTTCATTCCAGTTGACATTGAAGAGATTATTCACCTGAATATTGGCGCCCCATTTCTGGCGGTTGTAGGAAAGCATCAGATCGTTGACGAAATAGGCTTTTGTTTTGATGCTGTTATCTTCTACTGCCGGTCTGGAACCCAGATATCTGTATTGAAGTCCCAATGAGAAACCATGAAGAAAGTCCCAGTTCACGGAACCTGTACTCGTTACAACCGGAGCCAGTGGAACGTAATCTTTTCCTTTTTCTTCTTCGATGAATCTTGCGTGAGAATAGTTGATATCAGCATTAAGGTAGAAATTTTCAAGCGGCTGGAAACGCACGCCCAGATCGGCTCCGAAACGTTTTGATTTCCCGGATGGTTCCACTACCGCATCATCCCCGACATACACAAATTCCTGCTGCAGATACATATACCATAAAGCAGGGGTAATGATCAGTGATTTGAACGGATGCAGTCTCACCCCTAAATCTCCACCGATGGAATACGGAAGTGTTTTCTGATCAGGATTCGGAACGACTACTCTGAGATCATTGGAGTGGAAGCCCATTCCGGTTTTCAGGAACCACATGATGTTGTCGTTTTGAGCATAGGAAAAATTAAGTTTTGGACTTAGTCTTGTTGCTTCTTTCGACTGTCCGGATGGAAGCTGTTCAGGATCCAGCAGATTATGCATATTAAAAATAAAATGATCCACTCTCAAAGCCGGATTAATGGTCCATTTTCCTGTTTTCCAGATCAGTCCTGAATAGGCGTGAAGATTCGTTTCCGTACCATTTACATCTGCTTTCCTGTCCAGCAAAAGATCTCTGTGATAGACGTGGTTAAGCTGTAATGTATTGATATCATCATTTCTAAGCCCTACCCCGGAAATCCAGTTCAGTGAAGAGTTTCCCAATGTAAAACTTTTCGTGTATTTCACCTCAGCACCGTAAATATTTCTGCCGTCCGTCTGCTGAATTTCGTCGCCGTGGTCTTTGTCTTTTAAGTAAAAAGTAAAATCAGAATACAGATTAAAATTATACTTTGAATAAAACGCCATCGCATCAATCTGTTCTGAATCAGAAATGATATGTTTAAAATTCATCTGAAGATTGGTTCTGGAAGTTTTACCGCCTTCTGTAGGATCAATACTTCCCCACCGGCCGATGATTCCCTGGTCTACGGCACGTTCCGGAATTTGTCCTGATGCATTCCATGAAGAATTAAAGGTGGAGAACTGAATATTGAAATAATCTTTATCCGTAATCCACTGGTTGTATTTTCCGAAAATATTGACTCTGTTGAAATTCTGTTTTACATCAAAAGGCCCGTCGGTATAATTGTATTCTGCTGCTATGTAAGCATTCTTTTTTCCTGTATCATCATGCAGAATATTGAACATTCCGAGAACTCTCTTTGAATTGAACGAGCCGCCTTCCAGCTTGATCATGCTGTTTTTTAATCCATTATAGGTTTGAAAATCAACATATCCTGCTGTATTAAAATCTCCGCGGTCCATATAGTATGCTCCTTTTCCAAAGTCAATGTTATTAACCGTTTCAGGAATCACAAAATGCAGATCCGAATAGCCCTGTCCGTGAGCATGAGACACGATATTGACAGGCATTCCGTCTACATTCACGCTGACATCCGTACCGTGGTCTGCATCAAACCCTCTCAGGAAAAGCTGTTCTGCCTTTCCGCCGCCTGCATGCTGTGCAATGAATAATCCGGGAACTTTTCTCAACAGATCCTGTGCAGAATTTACCGGAAATTTATTTAAATCAACCTTTGTAATCGCTGATAAAAACGAACTGTGATTAATCGCAACCTCGGAAATCTGATAAGGTTTATGCTGTAAAAAAATAACTTTGTTTTTATCTTCATCATTAGTCACCGCGCATTTTACCTCATCATATCCCTGACGGCTGATCACCAGCGTATCAGGAAGACTTGCTGCAGGAATCGAAAAACTTCCGTCCGTTCCTGAGTGGGTATGACTGTTTCCATGATTATATTTTACCAAAACATTCGCAATGGGAAATTGGTCATCTGCATCTTTTATAGCCAGTTTTTTTTCTGTTTCCTGTGCTGATATTTTTCCATTAAAAGCCAATACCAGAAATACGGCCGCTATTTTTGTTATCTTCATTTTTTATTGATTTTTTATTGAGAACCAAGAGACAAGAGCCAGGAATCAAGGTGATAGACATCAGATTTCAGATATCAGACACCAGACTTTAGATTTTAGATTTTAGGAGGAGCAGGATAGATATTGTAAAGTTTTTTTTCACTCTAAAACTCTCCCACTCTAAAACTCTAAAACTCTCTTACTCAATTTTCTTTGTTTTAAATATTTTCTGAATTAAAAGGGTGATCCATGTTCCTGCGACGAAGGGAAAAGTGAGTACGCCGCCCACTTCATTAAGCGTATTGTGATCCACCAGGAGATCGTCGATGGCTACGGTAATGATGACCGCCACAAGTACCCAAATTCCGTCTGTTTTTTTGAATCCTGAAAAAACGATAGCAGAAAGTACCGCATTGAATCCGAAAAGTCCCATGTGGATTTTCTCAATCGATTCTCCGTTCATATGAGACAGATAAGCGCCCAAAACAGCACCCGCCAATCCATACAATGCTGCAGCCGGTGAACTGATAAATACCGCTACAAAGAAAATAATCCCGGACAATATGCCTCCCTGAAATATCACTTCCCCAAACGCATTGGTACAGGTCAGAAAATCATCATAATCTGCAGGACCGGCAGGAGCCGAGATCATTTCTGAAGCCGGAATCTGTGTAAAATGATGAAGCACAAACACGGCAACCCAGGTAATAATGATAAACGGAAATGTAAATACCGGAATCTTTCTCTGAATAAAAAAATGCTGAATCACCGCCGCCAAAGCCCCTCCCAACAGAATAAGAATCCAAATCAGAAGAGTCGCCTGAAAGACAAATGATAGGGCTACTCCCACCAATGCAGCACTAAATCCATAGAGTCCTGCATTGATCTCAGACGGATCATACTTTAATTTCATGGCTGTAAAAGTTCCGGCTGCCGTTGAGAGCAATACCGCTACCCCGCCCTGCCAGCTTCCCATGAAAATACCGATAAGAAACAGCAGGCCTGTCCATCTGTTTTCCTGAAGCATGATCTGCCCCATTCCTTTTAAAACATTGTCGATAAAAGGTAGTTTTTTGAAAAATTCGTTCATAGTTTTGTATTCATGTAGTATTTTATTAGTGGGAGTTTGAGGGTTAAGAAACAAGAGCCAAGATTTTAGACGTCAGATTTCAGATTTCAGACATCAGACATCAGACATCAGACGATAACTCATTACCTTAATTACTAATATCCATCAACCAGCAACTAACCAACCAGTAACTAGCAACCAAAACTCATTCACTCTCAAACCCTCCAACCCCACATCCCGTCACCATCCCAAAAACACCATTCCGATTCCGCAGACCGTTACTACAGCTCCGCTTACAACGCCCATATATCTTTCCAGTTTTTCTGTGTTGAATAAGGTGGAATAGCCGTAGCGTCCCAGTAGAACCATTCCCAGCATTGTCAAAACGGTGGTCAGTGTAAATGATATCACCAGAACAGCGATTTCAGACATGGAATGCTTTACTCCGGAATAGAATAATAAAGGAATTAATGGTTCACTCGGTCCCATTACGAAGATCATGAAAAGCACCAGTGGTGTCACTTTAATTCTTTTCTGTGGCATCACCATCTCCGTATGGTTGTGCTCATAAACATAAACATCGTCTCCCATCACATCGAAATGCTTGTGAGGCTTATTTCTGATGGCCTGGACCAATCCATAGATCAAATAAATTCCACCAAAGATCAGTAAGGCCCATCCTGAAAAATTCCCTCTCAGATCCTGAAACCATGAGATTTTATTTAGTTGCCATCCCAGAAATACCCCGATGAAGCCTAAGATCAGCGAGCTGAAAACATGTCCGAATCCGCAGACTACGGTTAGAATTGCGGTTTTCATTCCGCTCCATTTCTTAGATTTTGAGATGACGATGAAGGGCAGATAATGATCAGGACCTGAGGCGGTGTGTATAAAACTTATTGAGATGGCGCTTATGAGAAGTGCCCAAACTGTCGTGTCCATTTTTTTGTTTTTGTTTTTTCCAGTTATTTAGTTTTTGGCTAAAGCCCTGGTTGATGTTTTTATTTTTTTAATCGGGCTAAAGCCCGATTCTATTGAATATTGGCGTCTTTTGATTGAATTGAAATCTCGTAATTGCTACTGTTTATCAATTATCTATATTTTGGCTAAAGCCTTTGATTAGATTTCTATTTTTTTCAATCGGGCTAAAGCCCGATTCTATTGAATATTGGGGTCTTTTGATTGAATTGAAATCTTTTAATTGCTTTTATTCAAAATGATCTGATCTTTGGCTAAGACCAGGCTAAAGCCCGCTCCCATTCATTGAATAACCGTGTGACTTTAATCCTAAATAATATCCACAAATTATTTATTCCAAAGACCAAAGGATTTCCTGAATCTGGAGGAAAAAATTGTACATCAGTTCCCCTCCATGTCCCAAAGCTCTTACCACAAAACCATTATCTTCCATAGCAGAAACCCCTGCTTCCATTTCTTCTTTATGCTGTTCTGCCCATTCTGCAATGGTTTCTATAAGGTTATTTTTGTCAACATTTTCTTTTGTAGTGTAGAAAATAAGCGTTCCCTGGTGAGTATACTGCTCCAGGTTTCCGATGCAGTTGATGGGAATGAGATCCGGCTGAATGACAACATTATCCCTGATCACTAACTTATTCTCATGATAGATCTGCATCAGATTCTGGAACCGTTTCAGCTTAAAAACTTCACCATAATGTTTTCTTCCGCAGGTGATAATTTCACTGATAATGATCTGGCTGTTCTTTCCGATATGGATATTGGCCTTACTCTGAAAATTTGAATCTTCATGAGGAACCACCGGATGCGGAACGTAGGCAAATGAGGTATGATCTTCCATCTTTACATGAAGCTCCTGAACGGCTTTATCCTTCATATTGAACAACCGTTGATACGACTGTGACTGCAGCTGCAGTGAAGCGCCTTTTTCCAGCTCAATATTCAGATGATAATGATCTCCGACCAGAATTCCGGGAGAAGAGCTCATCACCATCTGATAGAGTTTATTGTCGCTTTTTCGCTGCCCTACGGAAACGACTCTGAACGGAAGTGAAACATAGAGATCTTTTACATAAGAACCACCATCCTTGAATCCTGCAATGATATGTAAACGACTGTCCATTTATCTTACCAGGTTCGGTTCTTCACACTCTTCCAGAAGCGCATATTTTTTGATCCATCCAATGACTTTGTCCAGACCTTCATCTGTTTTAAGGTTGGTGAACACAAAAGGGTTTCCGTTTCTCATTCTTCTGGCATCTCTTTCCATGACCTCAAGGCTTGCTCCTACGTGCGGGGCTAGGTCAATTTTATTAATGATCAATAAATCTGATCTTGTAATTCCCGGACCTCCTTTTCTTGGAATTTTTTCTCCTTCCGCGACATCAATAATGAAGATGGTCACATCAGCAAGGTCAGGACTGAAGGTAGCGGATAAGTTATCACCGCCGCTTTCAATCAGTACCAGTTCGATATCCGGAAAACGGGCAGCAAGCTCATCTACTGCTTCCAGATTCATACTTGCATCTTCACGGATCGCGGTGTGTGGACAACCACCTGTTTCTACCCCGATAATTCTGTCGTGTGGCAGAAGGCTGTTTTTAGCCATAAATTCAGCATCTTCTTTGGTATAAATATCATTCGTGATCACGCCAAGATCATATTTTCCGAATAATTTTCTGCTTAATCGTTCCAGTAAAGCCGTTTTTCCTGAACCTACAGGCCCGGCCACTCCTACTTTTATATATTTTCTATTGTCCATTTTTTCTAATTTTTGTTTTTTTATTTTAATCGTTAAGACATATAAAGCCTTGAATAAAGCCTTTCGTGCTGCATGCATCTGATGTCAAAAGCGGTATTGCAGAGTCCAACCATATCTCTGTCCAGTGCTATGGTTTCGTGCACTGTTTTTTCCATGACCGGATAGAGAGAGAAGAGAATATCCTGACCATCGAGCTGTCCCAGAGGAACCAGTTTCACCGCATTGGTGATCATTCCCGCTACAGAAGTGTGATAAAACCCCAGCAATGCTTCGTACAAAGGGATATTCATCAGATAAGCATACACTCCAAATACAATGCAGTAATGTGAATTGGCTTCCCGGTTTTGAACTGTCTTTTCAAAGGTTTCCATAAAAGGAAAACTTTGTCTTCTTTTGAAAATCTTAATCAGCCTCAATCCTAATTTCTGGCTGGCCTGGCGGATTTCACGCGGACACTTGATGGCATTACATTCGTTGTCAAGATTTATTAAAAGTTCCAGATCATTGTTTTCTGCAGCTTCATAAGCCAGTTTTACAAAAGCGCCGTCATTATACTTTAGATTGTACTGAAGCATATTTTCCACGAATTCTTTAGCAGTTTGCAGATTGTCAACGATTCTTTCCTGCACATGGGTTTCAAGGCCGTTGGAATGGGTATAACCGCCGATCGGAAGCGTGGGATCTGCGAGGTGAAGCAGTCCTGACAGAAAGTTTAAATGGGTGTTATTCATCTTTTGGAGCGGCCATTTTTAAGATCTTGTTAAAAATTGAAGAGCCCAGACTTCCGTGTCCGTGGGGTTCTACGTTGGATTTAAGAAGGTTCAGCAGTTTTACAGTCTGTTTTTCCGGTTTAAATCCGCTTGCTTCCAGCCATCTGAACATCGGCATTTCAAAAGGAAGCAGCACTTTATCTTCCTGAATAAAAAGCGGAATATGCTTGTTCCCGATCTCGTAGCAAACGGTTCCCATTTCGAGCAGAGAATCTGGTGACATAACGATCGCTTCCGTTTCCAGAACATTCACTGCGATGATCTTTTCCTCATCTTCAAAAAGAATATCTCCTTCGCGCAGACGCTGTCCTTCCCTGAGAAATTTAATCGCTATATCCTTTCCCAGTCTCGTTTTTTTACGCTGAATTCTTTTCGTGGTTTCAAACCATTCCAGATCCAGATAATCTATATTTTTTGCTGATGGATTCTCCGAGAGATTCCCTATCGTTTGGTTAATGATCATTGGTATCTGTTTTTTTTCTGAAATCAATATTTTTAGAAATTCCCACCCCAAACGTAGATGCACTGATTCCTGCCACATAGGTTTTGGTCCAACCTTCCTGTTTCGTTTTGGTCTGCAGCATCGATAATTCAGCGAATTTGAACTTCAAAGCCCAGCCACCACCCAGGAATATGGCAAATAAAGGATAAGCCCGAAGACGATACCCATTAAATTGATCCATAGAAGCCGTAGCATCAGACAATTTCTGTCCCCAAACGTAATGCGCATCCACCTGACCGATCAGGGCAAAATATTTCCCTAATGTCACCGAAGGACTGTACCAAATCCCAGCTTCATTTTGCTTGTAGATCGTTTTGTGATCCGTTACGTTCTGAGCGTAGGCATAATTCACCCCGATCACGTCATTATTATTGATGAAATATCCCACACCCAGCGGAATTCCGGCATTGTTACTCGTTCCTGTGGAGCTGTTGCTTCCGGAAGGGCTGTTGGTTTTGGAATAATCGAAGGATCCGTAGATCATGAATTGTCCTTTGGGACCTTCTTCGTCATTTTTCAGTCTTCTTCCTCCCAGAAACTGGGCTTTCATCTGTCCGGAAAACACAGACATTCCGGCCACTGCAAGAGAGAAGGCAGTTTTATTTAAGTTTTTCATTTTAATCTGTTCAATGTTAGTTTTGTCATTCAGTTTAAGAAAAGGCCCGGCAGTTACCGAGCCTTAAAAACTCAAGATTAAAACAAGTAATACAACTGTGTCAAAGGAAGTTTCTCCGCCGGTTCGCAGGTGATGTATTCACCGTCTACCGTTACTTTGTAGTTTTCAGGATTCACTTCAATGACAGGTATTTTATCGTTGTGGATCAAATCCTTTTTAGAAATATTTCTGCAGTTTTTCACCGGCAGGATCATTTTTTCCAGTTTATAGGATGCAATCGTTCCGTTGTCGATAGAGATCTGGGAAACAAAGTTCGCACAGGTTCCGAATTTTGCCTTTCCATGCGCCCCGAACATATTTCTGTAAATCACAGGCTGCGGCGTAGGAATAGAAGCATTAGGATCTCCCATTTTGGCAGCGATCACAAATCCTCCTTTTAAAATCATCTCAGGCTTTACTCCAAATAATGCCGGTTTCCAGATCACAAGATCAGCCAGTTTTCCTACTTCAAGAGATCCTACATATTCCGAAATACCATGTGCAATGGCAGGATTGATGGTATATTTTGCTACATATCTTTTGGCTCTGTAGTTATCATTTTCCGAATCTTTATCCTCTTCTAAATTCCCTCTCTGCTCCTTCATTTTACTCGCCGTTTGCCATGTTCTGGTGATCACTTCGCCGGGTCTTCCCATCGCCTGGGAATCTGAGCTCATAATGCTGAAAACACCCATATCATGAAGGATATCTTCCGCTGCAATGGTTTCAGGACGGATTCTTGAATCTGCAAAAGCTACATCTTCAGGGATATTTTTACTTAAATGATGGCATACCATCAGCATATCCAAGTGTTCGTCGATGGTATTGATTGTATAAGGACGTGTCGGATTGGTAGAAGCGGGTAAAACGTTCGGATACATGGCGGCTTTAATGATATCCGGAGCATGACCTCCTCCGGCACCTTCTGTGTGGAATGTGTGAATCACTCTTCCGTTGATGGCTCTCATCGTATCTTCAAGAAAACCACCTTCATTCAATGTGTCAGTATGAATAGCAACCTGAACGTCATATTTATCAGCCACTTTCAATGCCGCATCGATGGTGGCCGGTGTTGCACCCCAATCTTCATGGATCTTTACGCCTAATGCGCCTGCCTCAACCTGTTCTTCAATCGGTTCTTCTGCCGAGCAGTTCCCTTTTCCGAAGAAACCAAGATTCATAGGATATTCTTCAGCTGCCTCGAGCATTTTCTGCATATTGAATTTCCCGGGAGTAACTGTTGTGGCATTGGTTCCGTCGTTAGGGCCTGTTCCTCCTCCAATCATCGTGGTAATTCCACTGTATAAAGAGGTTTCGATCTGTTGCGGACAGATGTAATGGATGTGAGTATCTATTCCTCCAGCTGTTACGATATAGCCTTTTCCGCCATGCACTTCCGTTGAAGCTCCGATGATCATATTCGGAGAAACGCCATCCATCGTATCAGGATTTCCAGCTTTTCCGATGCCGATGATTTTTCCGTCTTTGATGCCGATATCAGCTTTAACAATTCCCCAGTGGTCGATGATCACAGCTCCTGTAATGCAAAGATCAAGAACTCCATCGTCTCTTTTTGCGGTCACGTTTTGTCCCATTCCGTCACGAACGGTTTTTCCGCCTCCGAAAACGGCTTCGTCTCCGTAATGGGTAAAATCTTTTTCTATTTCGATGATGATTTCAGTATCTCCCAGTCTGATGCGGTCGCCGGCTGTAGGTCCCAATATATTGGCGTACTGTTTTCTGTCTATAGGTAAGCTCATGTTATTGATTTTTAAAGTTTAATGCTTCAGCTTTGGCAAGACTTGCTTTTTTCTGATCTCCGGAATCTACCTGACCATCGACAAGGTTATTGAATCCCATGGCTTTTTTGGTGCCACCAATTTCTACCAATTCCACTTCTTTTTCTTCTCCCGGTTCGAAACGCACGGCAGTACTTGCTACGATGTTCAGTCTCTTTCCAAAGGCTTTCTCACGGTTGAAGCTCATGGCTTTGTTCACTTCAAAAAAATGAAAGTGGGAACCTACCTGAATAGGACGGTCGCCTGTATTGACTACTTTTATTTTAACTGTTTCTCTGCCTTCATTGCAGATAATAGTTCCTTCTTTTACAAAAATTTCTCCTGGTATCATAATAGAGATTTGTATTAACGGATTGGATTGTGTACGGTGACCAGTTTGGTTCCGTCCGGAAAAGTGGCTTCGATCTGTACATCATGGATCATTTCTGAAACTCCGGGCATTACATCGTCTTTGGTAAGAAGATGAGCGCCTTCCTGCATCAGCTCGGCTACTTTTTTCCCGTCTCTGGCGCCTTCCAGCAGAAAATGGCTGATGAGTGCGATAGATTCCGGATAGTTAAGTTTAAGACCTCTGGCCTTTCTTTTCAGAGCAAGCTCTCCTGCCAGAAACAGCATCAGCTTCTCCGATTCTCTCGGTGTTAAGTGCATAGTATTGGATTTTAAATTGGATATAGGGAAATCCTGTCTGCCTTTTGGAAAAGACAAATAGATGGGTTTAAACCTATTGAAAACAGGGTATGATTCTTATGGATCTGTATTCAAATACAAATCACAGAATTCATAAAAAGTCCGGGAAAAGATTAGCAGCCCGCAATCTGCAGGGCATGATACAGAATGTACCGTGGTGCCGTAATGTAGACGCGGTTTTGAATGGCCACCGCTTTGGTTTCGTAAGAATAACCGGAGAAGAAAAAGTTCAGCCATTGCTGGGTAATGATAGAATAATCAAATTTTACTTTTTCAACATCATTGGAATCCTGTGCATCCTGATCATCCGAAACACTGTAAATCTCCGGCTGACCCTGCTGGTCTGCATGTTTAACGAGGTGTATTTTTGAGGAAGCCTCAAGATATGACTGAGTTTTCCCGTTACCTGCAAAAAGACCTGCACATAAAGCGGAAAAGAACATTACGAAAGAGAATAATAAGACTCTGGTTTTCATATCAGTCATTGATGGTGTAAAATTAGACAATCCCCTATCCTGCAGCTATCAAAAAGATCATTTAAAATGTTCAAAATCGAGACAAACACGGCTTCTTCCCAGTGATCGTTTATTCACAAACTCCTTTCCAACAGCCGTTCAGAGAAATCACACAACTGGGACACATGTTTTGATGTTTTCATTTATATAAGTGTTCTAAACCGGTACACCCTCGCAATAACTCTAAAAAACCTGGTTAATAAAATGCTGAAACCTGTCATTTTCCGTTGATTGAAAAAGATATTTTTTAACTATTAGCTCATGACAAATTTCACGGTATAAAGAGACGTGATTTTTTTTCTTTGCGTTAATTATTGTAAATTTGTATACCAACATATTGATAATTTTAAAATAATACAACATAATATGTCAAAAGCAATTTCGCAAGTACCATTTGCAGTAAACGAGCCGGTAAATTCTTATGTACCAGGATCTCCAGAAGTTAAAAGCCTTATCGCCACTTACAAAAAAATGTGGGCTGAGAAGATAGAAATTCCAATGTTCATCAATGGAAAAGAAGTGAAAACGGACGAGAAAGTTCAGCTTCAGTCTCCTCAGGATCATGCGCATGATTTCGGGTTTTACTATAAAGGTACCATGCAGCATGTAGATGACGCCATCAACGCGGCATTGGCAGCTAAAAAAGAATGGAACGAACTGGGCTGGGAACACCGTGCAGCTATTTTCTTAAAGGCAGCTGATCTTTTAGCAGGACCTTACAGAGACGTAATCAACGCAGCAACGATGATCGGACAGTCTAAAAACGTACACCAGGCTGAAATTGATGCTGCGTGTGAGTTTATCGATTTCTTAAGATTCAACGTTGAATTCATGACGGAGATGTATTCTGAGCAGCCGGTTTCCGACAGCGGAATCTGGAATCGTGTAGAGTACAGACCATTGGAAGGTTTCTGTTTTGCAGTAACGCCTTTCAACTTTACAGCAATTTCAGGGAACTTACCTACGTGTATGGCTATGCTTGGAAACGTAGTGGTTTGGAAGCCTTCTGACAAGCAGGTTTATTCTGCAAAAGTGATCATGGATGTATTAATCGAAGCGGGTCTTCCTGCAGGGGTCATCAACATGGTTTTCACAGACGGAAAAGAAACGGCTGAGAAAGTATTGGCACATCCGGATTTTGCAGGTCTTCACTTCACAGGATCTACGAAAGTATTCCAGGGAATGTGGAAAATGATCGGTGACAATATCCATAACTACAGAACATATCCAAGAATCGTTGGAGAAACAGGTGGAAAAGATTTCGTGATCGCTCACCCTTCTTCTAATGTGGAAGCTGTAGCGACTGCTTTGGTAAGAGGTTCTTTCGAATATCAGGGACAGAAATGTTCTGCAGCTTCAAGAGCGTATGTACCTAAATCTCTTTGGGCTGATGTGAAAAAAGTAATGGAAACTCAGATCAACTCAATTAAAGTGGGTTCTCCTGAAGATCCATCAAACTTCGTTAACGCAGTTATTGACAAAAATTCTTTCGAAAAATGTAAAGGATACATCGACAGAGCAACTGCTTCCGGTGAGGCTGAAATAGCAATCGGTGGAAAAGTTGACGATTCTAAAGGATGGTTTGTACACCCAACGGTAATCGAAACTACAAATCCTCATTACGAAAGTATGGTAGAAGAGATCTTCGGACCTATCCTATCTGTTTATGTATATGAAGATCAGGACTGGAAAGAAACATTGAAACTGGTAGATTCTACGTCTCCTTATTCACTGACAGGTTCTGTATTCGCACAAGACCGTTACGCGATCAACGAAGCTTTCAAAGCTTTGGAAAACGCTTCAGGAAACTTCTATATCAATGACAAACCAACAGGTGCCGTTGTAGGACAGCAGCCTTTCGGTGGTGGTAGAGCTTCAGGTACCAATGACAAAGCAGGTTCTAAAATGAACTTACTGAGATGGACATCTGTAAGAAGTATCAAAGAAACTTTCGTTTCTCCAAAAGACTACAAATACCCATACCTGGGATAAGAGTTATGAGTTATGAGTTATAAGTAATGAGTAATGAGCAATGAGTAATATAGGCCCTGGAATTTCTTCCGGGGCTTTTTTTATGGGTAATGAGCAATAAGTAATGAGTAATACTATCGGAGTGTAAATTCCTCACTCATAACTCATAACTCATAACTCATAACTCATAACTCTCTCCACACCTGCAACCCATCATCTGCCACATCATAAACAGTCCAGTATTTTTATATCCTCATAGTCCAGTCATTTAAGTTAGTAATCCTAACTACATTTGTCATGGCAATAATGCCTTAATTAAATACCATTGAATTATGAGTAAATCAGTTTTTTATCATGCAGGATGTCCTGTATGCATTAGCGCAGAACACGACATTGTTAACCTTATCGGATCAGAGAACATAGAGATCATTCATCTTGGAGACAATCCGCAAAGTATTGAAAAAGCGGAAAAGGCAGGTGTAAAATCTGTACCGGCTTTGGTCACTCCTCAGGGGAATGTACTTCATATCAATTTTGGAGCTTCCATTGAAGACGTGAAACAGTAAGAAGGTTGAAAACATTGAAAAAATGAAGAAAAAATTTTTAACAATTGTTGCTTTCATCTCTTTCACCACAGCTTTTGCCTGTGATCACTGCAAGCAGTATGAAGACTCAAAAGATTTCAAAATCAAATCGGCACAGGTTACCCACAATAAAAAATACGGAACCCTTGAATTTGAGATCATTGTTGAAGGTAAGGCCGGTAAAACAGTTCCCACTCCAGTCGGTAAACTCGATATGGCTCCTGTACTGGGATACGTTTTCCCTACGACACTGAAGCCTGAAGATGTAGGTTTCAGCCCTACTGAAGGAATTGTAGCACTTGCTTTAACCTCACATCCGGATTTTGATGACAGCCCGCTCTGGGATGAAAATGCAGATGGCAAGTTTGATAACGACGGCATTGTATGGCATCCTCACTGGGTGGTTCTGGTACAGGATAAAAGGGTAAAAGGAGGCCTTTCGGTAAAGGAATACAAGAAAGCAGATCCCATAACAAAACCTAAGACCGCTCCGGATATGCCTATGTATATGGATTCACCGGGATTTCCGGTGGTGACTCAGAATAATGCGATCCGTGTTTCTGTACCGGCATACCGCATTAATAATAAAGTCAGCTTTAATTATGACGCTGTTGCCTGCTATCTTCAGGTCTCTGCTCCGGAAGGAGGCATGTCTATGGATAAGCCAATGTTGGGGGTTTATAATGTCTACAGTGTGCTTTCCAAGAACCTTTCTTTACCCTACAAGGTAAAATAATAGAGATGATTCAGTTCATCTGTTACTAAAAACAGGAGCAGGAATGGCCCATTCCTAACATTTTACGATGATAGGTGCCGTTCCTGCTTTATAATTAACCTTAAAAAAAATACAATGAAAATTGCCGTTTGGGATACTTACGTTACTAAAAAAGACGGAACCGTGATGCATTTTGATATTCTGGTTCCGGATCACATCAACGATACAAAAACTATTTTTGAACACGGGCAAAACTATCTGGTCCAAAAAGGACAGCAGGGACAGGCTCTTACCGCGAAAGAATGCAACTTATGCCATATGGAGGAAGCCACTCCGGATATAAAAAATAAGATAGATCAAAAAGGATATGATATCATTGAAATGGAGGGATGTAACTAATTTCAAAAACACAACTATTCAAATATACTTTCAGTGAAGATTATTTTGCTGAAAGTTTTTGTTAAATTTCAACATTCAAAATAATTAACCTATAAAGGCTTTAAACACTCACAGAATACCATAAAATGATCCATTCACCCTTTGACCTGAACCAGCAAAACCACGAGATCGACAGCAAGATTGTTGTGGCTTTAGAGCGTCTTTCAGAGGCCTTCCGAGTATTGCTCTGGAACGAGAGCAAACTGAATACGCTAAGCCCGATACAAATACAAATCCTGATTTTCTTACTCTTCCAGCCAACTGAAAAATGCAGAATAAGCAATCTGGCTAAAGAATTCAACATGAGTAAGCCTACAATCAGTGACAGTGTAAAATCTCTTTTACAGAAAGGCCTGATTGATAAAAAAAGTGATCTACTGGATTCCAGAAGTTATACGCTAAGCTTAACCGACAGCGGCAGGATTATGGCCTTAAAGTCAGCTGATTTCACAAGATCCATTGAGAACCCGGTTAGTTCTCTTAGTCTTCAACAAAAAGAAATGATGCTGGATGGATTACTGAAAATCATTCAGGGATTAAATACAGCCGGCATCATTACCGTACAAAGAATGTGTTTTACCTGCAGCCATTACAGAATCAGTGATGAAGGTCATTACTGCAAATTACTTCAGATGCCGCTGGCTTATAAAGAGATCAGGATCAACTGTCCAGAGCACGCTGCCATCATATAATGTCAGGAAGATAGAAGATGGATGAGGGAAGTTATGGAGGCTCAAAGCACAGCTATTCCAAACCTCATTAATGTTTTTCCTAAACAACTTTTATCAAATTCTATGGAAACCGTTAAAATTAATGTCCAATAGTAACTTCCATCTTCCCTCCTCCATCTTCCAATCTCACAATTCCCACTTCCTCCCCCATTCTCTAACACCTTTTAACAAACTTTATCTATGTTTTAATAGTTTACCCTACCGTTTAGGAATGGTTATTGAACTTTACGTACTACACTAAAAATAAAATATTATGAAAAAGTTATTGTTAGCAGCCTTTGGTTTAGGAATAGTCGCTGTGAGCTGCGGAACCAAGGAATCTACCATGTCGACGAAGAATTCGGATTCGACGGCAGTGAATACACAGACCATACAACCGGCAGCAACGGATACGGCATCTGTCAAAAAGATGAATCCTGACCCGGCTACCACCAAAGTAGATTCAACGGCAACAGTAGTTCCGGCTAAATAGATACGAACAGATGTTTAATCTAAATATGGAAAATCCGCAGATGAAAGCTCTGCGGATTTTTTTGTTTTATAATTTCATAGGAATCGGTTCTACGGAATATCCTAAACCTTTAAACTTCTCGATCAGCCCGCAGGTATAGGAAAAATGTCCTAATCCAACAGCCAGAAAAACATTATTCTCTTCGATTAAGCCTGGAAGAATCTCCATCCATTTGCCATTTCTCTCGGTCACAATGATCTGATCTCCTTTGCTGAGGCTTTCACAGGATTTATTAAAGATATATTGGTCTTTCAGATTCAGATAGTCGTTCTGCATACCTCTGCATTTTTTGTCATTGGAAGCCATTGTTTTTTCATATTTGTTCAGGGTCCATTTTATCGCGGCGTTTCCAGAGCGGTATTTGGGCTCCTTTGCATTTTGAAGATAGTCTTTCTGCATTTTTGAGGTTTCCAGATAGATCAGCTTTTTGCCGTGGTCTTCGCCCTGTTTTTGAATATAGCCATCCAGCATATACTGGTCTGAACCGCTGCATCCCGAGTTCCAGATTCTCTGCTGCATGATTTTTACGATCTCGTCCCGTTTCAGTTTTTTGATATCTATTCCGGTATTTTTAAAGATGTTTTGCAACCTTGCATAGTCTTCAGGGGAAAGTTTTTCCTCAAGGTCATTGGTCTCTGTACGGCTATTAAATTCATCAATTATTTTATCCCTTTTGATCTCGGTTTCCGTAATCACAATATCACTGGACTTCAGAGATTGATCCAATATCGGATACTGGTTATAAAAAGTTTCTCCGGCCATATGCATCGTCCCGAAAAAATACGAAATATGCTTTCCGTTCTTTGAAGTGATTTTCCAGAGATAGGTTTCCTGAGCAAAGATCATCGCTGAGAAAAATGTAAACAGAAAGACTAATCTTTTATTAATATTATTTTCCATAATTGATCATGTTTTTTATTTAATCAAAAATAGAAAGCTAAAAGATTAAAAAATTGTAAAAATGTAAACCTCAGAGAAAAAACCAGTTAACACTCCCATCCTGGTAAAAAGAAACATTCTGAAAAAGCTTCTTCGGGGTACTATCCGTTAATGATTTAAAATCTTTAATAAGGTGGGACTGATCATAGAAAAGATGGTCATAGCTAAGCTCCGTCATACTTATTTTCTTATCCATACTGCTGAGCAGGGTTTCTCTGAACCGCTGAATTTTCCTGAAATCAGAGGGGCTTTTGCAAAGATGAAGATCAAAGAGTTTGTTCACGGTCTGCCTGCTTGTTTTGTATTGGGCAGATAGCTCTGCAAGGGAAATTTCGGGATCGGAAACCATGTCGTCAGCCAGCTTACCGAGAAAAGGATGGCTGAAGCCTTCAAACTTAGACAACCAATATTCCTCTATCATCTCTTTTCTTTGCTCGAAATCCTTTTCGTGAAGGATGCTGATCATCGATGTTTTATAGTCATCAAAGGGCATAAAACTGTTGAAGAAAGTATCTGTATACTGCTTAAGTGGTTTTTTGAGAAAAGCATTCAGTCCTAAAGGTTTAAAATAGAATGTAATTTCGTTGATACTGCCTTTAATAGACACCCTGATCGGTTTTTTATAATGGCAGATCAGACTGGATATAAATTTTCCGTTTGTGGTGCTGTTGGCAATCACACTGTTGGGTCCAAATTCCATTTCTATGCCTTCACAGACAGAAATAATGCTGTAATTATTCGGGAATGTAAGATATTCCATGTCTTTATCACCGGCTTCTTTGGTCAGGAAATAGTATCCTTCCATATAGGCTGCCAATGCAGGATTCTTAGGTTTAAATAATTCCAGCGTCATTTTCAAGATACTTGTGATTTTATAATAAGTAGCAGAAATACGCTATTTATTACATCGAAACAAAATTTTCTCAGAATATACAACAGACTCTTACAAAACTCTTATTATTTTTCTATATTTGATTGTATTAAATCTCAAACATTAACTATTATGAAAAAATTATGGATAGGAGCTATTCTAGGCGTTATGTTTTTAGGAAGCTGTGCTCAGAACAAGGAAAAAAGAGAAGAGTTCAAAGACGAACACAATAAAGACTCTCTGAGAAATAAAATGGGCGATTCCGCCGTTGCCAATTCTGAACCGGTTCCGCCTTCCCCTGACTCCGCCAAAGTAAAAACAGACACTTTAAAGACTAAATAAAATAACAAATCCGCAGCTACACTGCGGATTTGCACTTAAAAAAACTTGACTGAAAAAAACCGGGCAATCAACCCCGATTGTATTATAAAATCTTTTATCGTCCCCGGATTATTCACCCAGATAGATAAAGGTATTGACCACCAGATAAGCAGATCTGTTATCCATAGATGCCCCTATTCCTCCTGTAGGAACTGTTGCAATCCCCGACAGTGCATGAATATGAGCCCCGGAAGTGGCTGTACTGCTCATCAGCCCGACTCCGCCCCAGGAGGAAGATTCATTGTTCCCCTGATAATGGCCGGAACCATTATTTCCTACATCTGTACCTCCAAGCAGGAAACCTCCTTCTCCTGATCCGTGGGTATGTTCGCCTGCACTTTCTGCAGTTCCGCTTACCACACCTGTCAGATTGATATCCGGAAGATTCGAGCGGGTAATCGTCATCGTATTATTCCCGCCATGGCTTCCCAATAGCTCGGCACCATTTCTTGTTTTTAGAACCCTGTCTGCTGCGTCCGGAAGACTCGTCGTAAAGCCTAAGCCTGCCGCTGAATTCTGTGCCGGTAATGGAAGAGAGGAAACTGACCTTCCATTAAGCAGATACCATCCGTTGTGATCTGACGGCTGCACAGAGTTTTTAATATCTCCTGCAGACTGGGGATGCATTTTTCTGGGATCCCCCGGCAGCATTCTCTGCCACATTTTTCCGTCATAATAATAGAGCCCGGTGGCTGTAATATTCACCGTTTTGCTGCTGGGTACCCTTACTGCTGCCGAAGCATAAATAATGGTTCCTGCATGACTCTCTGTGTACTGGAGATCAGCTGCCTTAATCTCATCTCCTGAAAGCCTTGGGGGCAATACCCCTTCAGCTGTGGATCCGTCACTTCTTTTCGCGACGATGTCCAGACTCGCAATCGGCACAGCTGTATTGATTCCTATCTGCCCAAAAGCAGCATTAGAGAATACAGATGCCAACACGACCGTTAAAGTTGTCTTCATCCGTTTAATTTACTAGTTAAAAGTTTTCATGGTTTTTTTGTATAAAATAGTTGGCAGATATTTTATACCGTCTAGTAATTTTCAGTGTTAGTATTTAGATGGCTGAGCGCAGTTCTGCTTTAATGGGAATAAACAGATTAAAAAATGAGTGACAAATGCAGTAGATTCATTCCCATAAAGCTGGCGCAAAGATATAGATGCGAAGGTCTTACATAAAACAATAGGTTATCTGTTTTCATGAAAATGAAAAGACACAATTTCTAAAAACAATCTGATTCTTAAGTGTTTTCCGGAAAATGAACATTTTTATCTGACTGATTTTCAGCATCCAGATATTTTATATAAGATGATGGAGAAAAATCGGTCACGGCCTTGAAGACAGACGCAAATTTACTGTGTGAAGAAAAGCCGCACTCGTCTGCAAGGATACTTATTTTATACTGTCTGTACTTTTCATCATTGATCAGCTTATCCACAATATAGTTAATCCTCAGACGATTGACATAGGTTTTCACATCCGCATTTTTATGCTGATTGATCACATAGGAAAGATACTTCGTATTGGTATTGAGTTCCGCGGCCAGGAAGGACAGCGACATATTCTTATTGTTATACAGGTCTCCTTTCTCAAATTCTTCAAGAAGTTCCAGGAGTTTTGCCTCTGTTTCGGAGGTCATCAGGGATTCATTTCTTCTTTTATCAGATCCACCTACCCTGTCGTCCACTTCTTCTACGGAAATATTGGAAAAATCGGAATTTTCTGTTTTTAATGGGCTAGATTCACCGCGTGAACTGATCATTTGAAGCTGAGTTCTGATAATATTCCGGAATTTTGAGCGCTGTTTTCTCTGTTTTGTTTTAAAAAAGATAACAATTCCAATAAGGGTAACAAGCAATACAATAATGGCTGCATTTTTTACAATACTGATCTGTGAGCTTTTTTTACTGGGTTTTACCAAAGTTTCCGGGCCACTAAGTGAGACTTCTCGGCTTCGGGCGGTAAGACTGTCGTAGGCTCTTACATATTTTACGGCATACAAGGACGCTTTAAAATTATCTCCCGTTCCTTCATAATAATCATTGATATTGGAATAGACTGCTTTTTTAAGCTTAAGACTTTTGGAACTGTCTGCTATGTTTTCGGCTTTTTTAAGATAGGTTTCGGCATCTTTCCAGTTTTTCTGTTTCAAACGAATACCTCCCATTCCGTTATAGACCAATCCGAGTACACAGCATTTATTTTTAAGCATCGATTCTGCTTTACGGTAATAGCTTTCAGAAACCGTATAATCTTTAAGTTTAAAATAGACATCTCCAAGAATCTGGTAGGAAGCTGCTACAGCCCTTTCATTATCCTGGGGATTATCTTTTTCAAAAGAGTCTAATGAATACTGAATATATTTCACTGCATCAGAATAGCTACCCCGTTCCATTTCATAATAGGCCATTTCCTGATTCAAAAGTCCGAGTATTTCCCCTCTTTTTTGAGAATCGGTGATGCCTTTGGCTGCTTCTATGCCTTGTAGTGTATACTTTTTTGATCTTTCATGAAGCCCCACCAGGCGGTATTCTTTAGCCAGAAATTCATTCACACGGGCAAACCATTCAACCTCATTAATCTGACTTAAAAGAGAATGGGCATTTTCACCGTAGCATATAGATTTTTTGAATTCTCCGGCGGAGTGATATAATTCAGCAGAAAGAAGAAGGCTTTTCACCTTATCTAAAGGTTTTTGTGCAGTCATGTACAGCGAATCTGCAGTTTTCAGGGCTCCCGGAATATCTTTTTGTGCTGTTTGAATAGAGGTTCTTTCACAGATCTGATCGAAGCCGTATTTTTTCTGAGCCCAGATGGGGACAGCAGTAATGAACAAAAACAAAAGTTTTAGCAGACTTTTAGGCATAAAAAAATAAATTATTATTTGGATTTTATAATAATTCATCATTTTCATGGGTGTCTTTTTGTTTTTTACAAAGCTACTAATATTTTATATTTTATTAAAATATTCTTCAATTATTTAATTTTTTTAACTAAAAACAAGAATATTATTTAATTTAATAACACATCATCAACAATTTTCACATTAAATAGAATTAATATATATTAAAAATAAAATTTCCCGTAACTATTTTCAATTTCCAGCTACTTATATAATCGCATAATTATTACATTTGTAATCAATAAAAAGTTTTATGAAAAAATTAGCAATATTTTCTTCTTTATTTATAGCTGCAGTAGCATTTGCACAAGGAATTAAATTTGAAGACAGCAATTTCGCTGCTATTCTGGCGAAGGCAAAAAAAGAAAACAAACTGGTATTTGTGGATGCCTATGCATCTTGGTGCGGACCATGTAAATTGATGGTGAAAAATATTTTCCCGCTTCAGACTGTTGGAGATTTTTACAACTCCCATTTCGTGAACGCCAAAATTGATATGGAAAAAGGAGAAGGAATAGGTCTTGCCAAAAAATATAATGTAAAAGCATTTCCTACGTATCTTTTCATCAATGGTGACGGAGAGGAAGTACACAGAACGCTAGGGTATGTAGAAGAGAAAGACTTCATTCAGTTTGCTAAAGACGCTGAAGATCCGAATAAAAGACTGACCGCATTAAAGCAAAAATTTGAAAAAGGAGAAAAAGATCCTGAATTTCTAAAAAACCTTGCCGGACTTACCATCTATAATGATTCTGAACTGGCTGGAAGAGTATTGGACCGTTATTTCCAACAAAAAACAACCCTTGATCAGGAAGATGTACAAATGCTTCTTTCAGGAGTGCAGAGTACGGAAAGCCCTTTGTATAAAATATTCCAGAACAAAAAAGCGGAAATTATCAAAATCCTCCCTGAAGAGAAGTACGCGAAATTTGACAAAAATATAAAACTGAATACAGCAGTTAAGAAATCTTATAACGCAGACACAAAAACCTGGAATGACAGCTATTTCTTAACAGAGACTCAAAAATTCATGACCAAAGAGGAGTCTGAAAAGTTCCTGAAAAAAGTGAAAGCTAGCAGAGCTCTGAAGGATAAAGATATTCCTACTTATGAGAAATTAACGATAGAGCTATACAAAGATTATTCTGCAGCAAGTTCTGAAGAATTAAACTCTTTAGCATGGAACTTCTTTGAAAACGTAAGCAGCAAAGCTTCTCTGGAAAAAGCAGTAGCTTGGGCTCAGGAATCTGTAAAGAAAAATGAAAACTATGCCAATACGGATACGTTAGCGAATCTTTACAACAAAATCGGAGATAAGAAAAATGCCAAGATGTGGGCTGAAAAGTCTGTTCAGCTGGCAAAAAGCACAGGAGAAGATTCTACAGACACTGAAAAGTTACTGAAAAGCCTTTAAATAATAAAGTATAAAAAAGAAATCCGCAGAGCTTTGCTCTGCGGATTTTTTATGTTTAAACCATCTATCAAATATAATGATAGCAGTTTCATGATTTCGTCTGATTAATATTGGAACAGAACACTTCCCCATGTAAATCCGCTTCCGAATGCTGAAAGCAGTACCAGGTCTCCTCTTTTGATCTTTCCTTCTTCAATAGCTTCACTTAAAGCAATAGGAATAGAAGCCGCCGTTGTATTTCCGTATTTCTGAATATTATTGTGAATTTTCTCGTCCGGAAGTCCAAATTTCTGCTGTACAAACTGGGCAATTCTAAGATTCGCCTGGTGAGGAATGAACATATCCAGATCTTCAATAGTTTTTCCTGCTTTATCCAATGCTTCCTGCATCGTCTCAGGGAATCTCGTTACCGCGTGCTTGAACACAAAATTTCCGTTCATGATCGGATATACTTCTTTATCGGTAACATTTTCAGGTTCTTTTCTCATTCTGTCGCTCCATCCGAATTTAGAACCGGGGAACTGGGTACACAATTCGTCCGCATATTTCCCTTCAGAATGCATATTCACCGCTAAAATATCTCCTGCATTGGCATCTTCAGTCGCTGAAAGCACTATCGCTCCTGCTCCATCTCCGAAGATCACTGAAACCCCTCTTCCCTCATCAGAAAAATCAAGTCCGAAAGAATGGATCTCTGCCCCTACTACCAGAATATTTTTATACGTTCCGGATTTGATGAAAGCATTGGCTACACTTACCGCATATACAAACCCTGAACATTGGTTTCTGATATCCAAAGCACCAATGGTATCACATCCCAGCATATCCTGAAGTAAAACGCCACAACCCGGGAAATAATAATCCGGAGAAAGCGTCGCAAAAACAATATAATCTATATCCTGAGCAGTAAGTCCTGCTTTTTCAAGAGCTTTTTCAGAAGCTTTGAATCCTAAATAGGCAGTGGTTTCCTGAGAGTCGTTTCTGTTTTGTCTGTGTCTTCTTTCTTTGATGCCCGTTCTTTCCGTAATCCATTCATCATTGGTGGTCATCAGTTTTGCTAAATCATCATTCGTAACAACATTGTCCGGAACATAAAATCCAATCCCTTTTATTGTACTTTTAATCATATAGTTTTTTTAATTTTGGCAAAGATAAAATTATTTAACACATAGTTTTTCAAAATATTAGTATTTTTATTATATGCCAATCGACACGATATACAGAGATTCCCAATGTGAATGGGTAGATGTAGAGGCTCCCACTGCGGAAGACCTGAAATTTCTTCACGAAAGATATGAGATCAACAATCTTCTGCTGGAAGATACCATGGATCCGAACCACCTTCCGAAATACGAAGAAGATGGCAGTGTAAAATTCTTCCTCCTTCGCGAAAGCACCGAGCTGGAAAGAAAAAACCTCAATACCATAAGCGATATCAGTACGAAGATTGCGATCTTTCTGCTGGAAAATACCATCATCACCATCCACAGGATGAAAACGAAAAGTATTTTAGAAACGAAAAAACAGATTTCTGCCATCCAGACAGAAGTTCCCCCTTCAAAGATCGCTTTAATGATCGCCCTTCTGATTATGAAGAGCTTTGATGATGAGTCCATCAGCCTTCTGGAAACGATGGATAATATCGAAAACGAAATTTTCCTCAAAAACACCAACCATACCAACCAAATCAGAAGACTGTATAAACTGAAAAGAAAATCCGGGCTGAACTCACGGGTACTGACCATTTCAACCGATGCAGTAGATAAATTCAAACTCTTAAATCTTCAGGATTCAGAGATTGTCGATTTAAAAGATAAGCACAAGGATGTTGTGGCGGATTTTGATCATTTAAATATTCAGATCACCAACCTTATTTCAATGTTTCTTGCGCTTTCGGATCAGAAGGCGAATCAGGTCATGAAAGTTCTGGCTATTTATTCGGTATATTTCTTACCGATCACCTTTATCGCTGGTCTTTATGGGATGAATTTCGAGAATATGCCTGAGCTGCATCATAAATACGGATACTTTATCACCGTTGGGGTTATGGCTTTGGTTGTGATCTGCACCTTTATTTATGCGAGGCGAAAACAGTGGTAAAATAAAGGGTGAAAACACTTGGATGGGAATAAGGATTTGTGACTAACTTTAAACAGTATTTAAAACTCTGTCTTTGTTGGTTTTCGCAAAGGCGCAAGGAATTAAAAATGTTTATGTTGTTAAGGCGCAAGAAAATCAAAGATTTTCAGCTATTTTCCCATGGGATAAGTATTAAAAAATACTTTCGTCATTGTAAACCTTCAGGTGAAGCAATCTCAGATTTACGAAACAATAAAATATTTTAGAGATTTCTTCGTCGTATAGCTCCTCACAATGACGGTATACAATTTTATCGGAGATAAAATCCTAGCCCTTAAAAACAGTTTAATGTAATAAAAACTTTGCGCCGTTGCGAAAACCAACAAAGACAAAGACCAAGTACAAATACCAAACACCCAATCACCCATGAAAACTGAAATCTTAAACCAAATTCTTGAAGAAAATGTACTCTCCCGGGAATCTAAGGATAAACTCGCTGCCCTGCATGAGCATATTTCGTTAAAGGAGTTTTCCGATCTGCTGGATGCACAGGGAAGCCAGTATGTAGAGTTTGTTCAGGAAGGAGGAGGGGTCTGGGGAAGTGCTTTGGTGGGTTACCTTTATGGGTTAGAGATCTTTGGTGTTCGGTTCTTAAAAGTGGCGGGAACCAGTGCCGGAGCCATCAATACCATGCTTATTGCCGCCTGTAAGACCAAAGAGGAAGCTAAAAGTGAAGTCATCAAGGATATTCTTTTCAGCTGGAATTTTGCAGACTTTATGGATGGAAAGACTTATGTAAAAACCACCATTCATGCGATTCTGAACAATAAGGATTTCTTTAAGATCAATGCGATTATTTTAGCTGTTATTATGGTGATCCTCGTGATCATTCCTTTTGCCTCCAGACCGGAAACCACGCTGAATGCGAAACTCCTTTTTCTGATTCCTTTAATTCCGGTGATTATCGCCTTTTTCTGTATTAAAAAATTCTACAATGATTTCCGGAAACAGAACAGTGGATTCAATCCCGGGAATACTTTTTTACAAACCATGCAAAGTGTTCTGGACGGTTTCGGCATTAAAACGGTGGCTGAACTTAATGAAAAATTTATTCAGAAAGAACAGAGCCTTAACCTTAATTACCGTTACGGAAATACACAGGAATATTACACCATCGCTTTAAAAAGCATTGAAGCCATTAAGAATAAAAACCTGGAACATATCGACCAGACACGCTACAGGATATTTTATGAAAGTGCCGTGAACAATGATTATTATAAAAACAATCCGTTTTACCAGCTTCGCTCGGAATATGTCGTTATCACGACGGATATCAATGCAAAGATCAAAGTAGAACTTCCTACGATGGCCAATTTATACTGGTCTGAAGAAGAACTGAAGCACGTAAGTCCAGCCGAATTTGTAAGAGCTTCTATGTCTGTTCCGTTCTTTTTTGAGCCTTTCCAGAAACGCATCGATAAGGATGACAGCTCAGTGAAATACGCCTGGAAATTCTGGATGAACACAAAACCAGAGGATATCTACCCTGCCGGAATTTTCATTGACGGCGGAAGTATCTCCAACTTCCCGATCGATATTTTTCATGCCAGCGATGTCTTTTATCCGAGAATGCCGCTTTTCGGGGTGCAGCTTACCAGCGATTCAGATATCCTGTCTGAGAAAGGAAAAACGAGCGAAGAAATCCTCAAAACGCCTTTTTCTTATGCGGGAAACATCATCAGCACACTAAAAGGATTTAACGACAAATCATTTTTAACCAAACACAGTTTTTACCGTCTTTACAGTATTCAAACCGTGAATTGCGGAACGAGCAGCTGGTTGAATTTCTTTATGAAAAGAGAGGAAAAAGAAGATCTTTTCAACAGAGGTTTTCAAGCTGCCCTGGATTTCCTGAATCAGTTCGATTGGGAAAAATACAAATACGAAAGAATGATGCTTTCCATGAAGGAGAAAAAGATCCTGAAGGAAGAGGATACACCGACGGTGGGATAAGGAATTTTGAGTATTTTAGATGTTTAATATTGTCAATGAAGAAAAGATATTTTTTTGCCATCGGGATTGTAATCGTCCTTGTCCTTATTTCTATCCCCATTATTCACGTTCTCAGAACGAAGTGGAATGAGCCTGATCTTAAGACTGAAACACCGAAAGGCTATGCGAATGATGTGAGTCAGCTGAATTTAACCAAAATAGACACTTTAATAAAGGTTCCTTCTTCAAAAACAGAGATCGAAAACCAGCTGCGCCAGATTCTGAAATATGCTAAGGAAAAGAAATTAAAAATATCCATTGCCGGAGCTCAGCACAGTATGGGCGGACACACGATTTACCCAAACGGTATTTTGCTGAATATGCTTCCGTATAAACATATGGAACTGGATGCTAAGAATAATATCCTTACCATTGGCTCGGGTGCTCTTTGGGAAGATGCTATCCAATACCTCGATAAAAAAGGAAAATCAATTGCCGTGATGCAGGCTTTCAGCTCTTTTTCCATAGGCGGTTCTGTAAGTGTGAACGGTCACGGATGGCAGAAAAACATTCCCCCGGTTGGATCAAGTGTTGTTTCATTTACATTAATGAATCACAATGGTGAAATTATCAACTGCAGCAGGGAGGAGAATCCTGAGCTGTTTAAACTGGTGATCGGAGGATATGGTCTGTTCGGGATTATTTTGGATGTGAAATTAAAAGTGGTGGATAATACAAACCTCAAATACCGGTATGTCCGTTTAAAATCTGATGACTATACGAATGATTATAAAAGGCTTATTGCTGATCGTCCGGAAGTCAGTCTTGTTTTTGGAAGGTTAAGGATTTCCGATAAGCATTTTCTTGAAGAAGCCACGATCAACTATTTTGAAAAGACCGATGAAAAACCGTCATCAATTACCGCTAAAAATGCAAAAAGTGAAGAAACGAAACGTCTTGTTTTCCGGAGCACCGTCAACAGTGAATATGGAAAAAGGCTTCGCTGGGATCTGGAAACCAACCTCAGCAAAATGGCTCAAAATATTGTCTATACGAGAAATGAACTTCTTGACGGCCATGTTTCTCTCATTGAAAATAAAGACCCCAATTCCACGGATTTGCTGCAGGAATATTTTATCCCGGAAAGGAATTTCAACCAGTTTATCAAAGCTATCAAGCCAATTCTCAAAAATTCAGAATTGGACCTTCTTAATATAACAATCCGCGCAGTGAATAAAGATGAAGACAGCTACATGAACTATGCAAGGGAAAATGTTTTCGGGTTTGTCTTATTATTTAACCAAAAGAAAACGGCAAAACAGGAAGACGCTATGAAGATCCTGACTAACAAACTGGTAGATGTTACTCTTAAAAATGAAGGAACGTTTTATCTGCCCTACCGTCTCCATATCGACAGGATAAAGATGAGGAAAGTATATCCTCAGGCTGACTCCTTCTTCGCTATGAAAAGAAAGTATGATCCTCAGGAAATTTTTGACAACAAATTTTACCAGCATTATAAATAAAAATTTAATCTTATTTTAAAAATCTAATAATGGCCAGTTGTTTTATTATATTTAAAGACGGAAGATGCTTTTCCAGAAGATGGACGGGCTACGATTATATTATTCGGATTGCGATTGAGGAACTGGGTTTTATCGAAAACGGGAAGCCACTGGCAGAATGGCTGGAACTTCAAATCCCTCCCGAAGACGAGAACGAATATGAAAGAGCAGAAAGTGGCTACGGCTTTTACAGCGCCCGCACCGATGAATGGATCAACCGGCATCTGGATACCAGAAGCCTGACAGAGGAAAACCAAAAGTTGTTCTGGAAAGCCATTGAAAACGGAAGAATCAAAGTGCATGACCCGGAGTTGCCGGATTATACGGATTTAAACCCTGAATATTTTGATTATTTTTATGAAATGTACAGGCTTTCTGAGGATGGAGCTCCACCGTTGGAATATTCTCATTGGGGCAATGTGACAGAATGTGATGAGAAAAACGGCCCGGGATGGGAGTGAAAACAATTCAATACATTAATGATCTGAATATGAACTGGGTGATCAGAAGCACAAAAACGGTAGAATGTCACACAAACCTTCATGAAGTTTTAAAACCTATCTGGGAAGACCTTATTGATTACGATTGGATCATGACAGATCTTGATTTCATGGCAGATGATCAACTACCAATCCATTTTGATCAAGATTATTTTATTTTAAACAGAGAAGAGTTTAGTGTAATTTATCGATCCCGGACTCAAATAATTTGGGGAATTATTTCTGCTGTTCCCAAAAATATACAATTGGATTTCAACCTTATTTCAAATTTATCTGCAGAAGATGAAAATGTATGGAAAACCGATCAATATTTGATTAAAGAATCTTATCTCGAAATTACAGCATTTGACAGTGGATATACCATCGTTAAATTCAAAGATGAAAAACTCTCAAATAAATTCAAGGCCTATTTTCAGGATGAAGCTATAGATTTATATGAGTTTAACAAAAAATATAGATTATGAAATTAAGATCAATTGGTAAGTACTTTTTCCTTTGCGGAGTAGTGATGTTTCCCCTTTCTGTCATCATGTTTTTAATTGGGGCAGGAATGTTTACTGCCAGAGGAAACTTTTCACCAATAGTCAGAAGCTTAGCGGAGTTTTGTTTTATTTTTTGGCTGCCCTTTTTTGCATTGGGAATTATTTTTTCACTTACTGGAATGATTATTTATTTCATCAAAAATAAATCAAAAGATTAAATTAACCTGAGTTCGGGATAAGAAGTATTTAACAATTTCTTTTAATTTTTTTTTAATAAAGATCTAAGGAAAATCCTTGTGTCTCAGTTTTGGCTAAAGCCTTTTGCAATGTGTATATCTTGTAGACGGGCTGAAGCCCGTCCCTATTGAATATATAGGAACCCATCGAGAAATATCTGTCAGTTTATCAAGGTATTAAATCTTATCACAAGAAAAAAATAATTCCAATCCTCATTTTTTCAGTCTTATCATCTCAATGCTTTTATTTCGATCTAATATGACCATTTTTGCTCTTTCTTTGTTCTATACTCTTTATTCTTTGTTCTTTGTTCTATACTCTTCATTCTCTCTTATTATCCCAAACTCAGATTAAATTACAAACCTTCCAAAAATTCCAGATACATCGGCACACTGCTCTCAATCCATTCCTGTGAAGGATCATTTTCGATTCCATAGTACACAAAAGGCTCTTTATAATCTCCTTTGATATAGTCGAAAGTCAGTTCGTAAGGACGGAAAAGCTCATTCATGGTATATTTGTACTTTCCGGATTCGCTATAGCCTTCTTCATCTATTCCAGCGGTAACGGCCAGTGACATCTTCTTACCTCCGACTTTGTAACCGCTCTTACTACCGTAGGCCCAACCGTAAAGAAGCACCTCATCAAACCATTTTTTCAAAAGCGGCGGACTGCTGAACCAGTAAAACGGAAACTGGAAGACAATTCTGTCATAAGACTCTATCAGCTGTTGTTCTCTCTCTACATCAATCTTTTCATCCGGATAAGATTCGTACAGGGAGTGAACGGTATATTTTTCAGGATATTTTTTTAATTCTTCTATCCATCTTTTATTGATCACCGATTTTTCAATATCAGGATGAATGACTATTACTAATGTTTTCATTTTTCTGTTTAAATTTTCTTCAGCAAAAATAATATACGTAACTTACATTTAAAATAGTAATGCCCAATTGTATGGTACTATAAAAAATGTAAGTAATGACTAAAATAAAGGAAACATCCACCAATTTTGCCAATAAAAAAGCGCTTTCCGACGAGTGTCCGGAGATCTATGCTTCCAATACCATCGGCGGACAGTGGGCGCTTGCCATCTGCTGCTATCTTATCAACGGAAAGTTAAGATTCGGAGAGCTCAGAAAAAAGCTGAACAATATCACAGAACGAATGCTTACCCTGCAACTCCGCAGACTGGAAGAAGATAGAATTATCACCAGAACCGTGTATGCTGAAGTTCCGCCCCGTGTGGAATATGAGCTGACAGAGATCGGTTATAAGCTAAAACCCATCATCCTGGAATTTGAAAAATGGGGTAAGGAGCATAAAGAGATTATGTTGGATAAAGAGGCTGTTTCTGAACCGCAAAAGGTGTAAAAGAGTTGAATTTAAGTTTTGGCTAAAGCCAATTGATTTTGTTTTATTCATTGAACGGGCTAAAGCCCGTTCCTATTGATGAAACAGAGACTAACAATTGAATTTCACATTCAAAAACCTCACTTACATACAAGCAATTTACTTTCATGGATAAAATTTTAGTATTCTTTTTTATATTTTTAAGTTGTGATGTTCTATTTTCACAGAATATCAATGAGTATAACAAAATTTTAAAGATAGAAAACTTACCCTTCAACAAACATGAAGTAAGAATTTACAGCAAGCAGGCAACTTCAGCCGGATTAGAAATGTTTAGGCTATCTCAGGATGATATGGAAAACTGGACCTGCGAATTATACAAAACAGAATCAACAGGAAATCAACAGATAGCAATTCAAAAACATTATACAAATTCACCAAAAAACATAGATTTGGTTTGGGTAAAAATTCTTGATACCGATCTTTTACATCTTCCCCAGTGGAAAAGTATTCAGTATAAATTAGAAAAGAAAAATAAAGAATATTTTACGGAAGATGGTGAAATTATGTCTTCAAAATCTTCATCAACTATATTGGACGGGGTTTCTTATTATGTAAAAATAAAAAATGATAAAAAAGAAAATCAATTTAAATACGATAATCCTGAATCCTACTTAAAAATTTACCCTAGTGTTGATGAGCTAATTTCCTTTAAAGAATTACTGGACATAGTAAGAACTGAATTCAAAGTTTTCGATAAATAGTATAAAAACATATGGTTACATTAAATTTTTTAAAAGAGATTTTATCTTCTCATGCTTTGAGAAATAATCCCAGCGCCAATTATTTTTATGAATTTGATATCGTTGCATTTGATCGTTCCATAAATGCTCCGGATTTCATGAGAACCCACTTTGCTTTAAAAGATAATAAGGAACTGACAGTACACCCAATCACTGAACATGAATTCAAAAAAACAATACATAAGTGGTTCTTTGGGCGTGAAAGGTCAAAGAATATCAATCCGGACGGGCTGGAAAATCTGGAAAGCTTTTATCATTCTTTACAATCTTTCACCAAAGAAAAGAGAATTTTCCATTTTCAGAATGTTAACGTTGGAAGGTATGAATATCAGCTGGGTATAGATTATGATTATTTATACATTGAAGGCGAAGAAAATAATTTCCTCGTTTATTTCAACGCACAAGGCTGATAATGCTTAAATTTAAGGTATTGTAAAAATTAAAAACTACACTATGAAAAATTTGTTTTTTTTCCTCAGTCTATCCGTTTCTTTACTCCTCGGAATCAACGCGAATGCACAAAAAATTTCCGATGGCCAGACTATAGAAATCAATGGTATGAGCGTTACTTTTAACATTTTAAACAAAGAAAGCGTGGAAGCAGGCGGAAAGCCTTACGACCGCTATAAAGTTTCAGCTTCTGTAAAAAATACCTCCGATAAAGGGTATAATATCAGACTGTCTTCTTACCCTCAGATTGTGAGCAATATGGGACTTGTAGAACTCGACTGCATCAATGCAACAGGGGCCAAACTGACTTCCAAAAAAATTGAACTGAAGATGAAAGTCCAGATGATCAATGTGTCTTATTCCGCATATGATAAATCCGGGAAATACACCACCAATATGATTCCTGTAACAGGAAGTTATTATTTTGATCCGGGAGATACCATCAGTGATAATGCAATCTTTATTGTTCCACAAGGTGAGAAACCGGATGTTTCGGTGAGGAATTTAAGATGATGTGATGATGTGATAATGTGATGATGTGGTGATTTGGTGATTTGGTGATTTAAAAAAATACCATCTCCTCTCAAACGTTCCCACACTAAAACTCTCAAACTCTCAAACACAAATCTACTCCATCCAAAGTGGCTTCTGTTCCAGTACATGATGATAAACAGGGCACGTTTCGGCGTGGGCTCCTTTCAGATATCCTGTACTCATTAAAAATTCATTTACGATTTCTCCGCCGGTGAATTTAAAGGTCTTTTTGAACAGCTTCATCCATTCCTGAAGGGTTTTCGGGTGATGATGTTCCAGCCATTTTTCAAAAGATCCGAATTGCTTCTGCAGTTCTATAATGGTTTTAGCATTTTCAATGGCTGCATTTATTTTCAGGCGGTTTCTGATGATTCCGCTGTCGTTCATCAGTCTTTCCCTATCCTCTTCCGTGTAGGCAGCGATCGTTTGGATATCGAAATTGTTGTAGGCTTTTCTAAAACTTTCTTCTTTCTTTAAAACGGTTTCCCAGCTGAGACCTGCCTGATTGATTTCCAGGATCAGCCTGCCAAAAAGTTCGTTGTCATCATGAATCGGAAATCCGTAATAATGATCGTGGTAGTTTTTGTGCAGTTCTTTTCTGCTTTCGGGCTGCATTCCGTCTATAGCTAAACAATAACTCATTAAAATAATTTTTCTGTTTTGGTTAAAAATTCGTCTAAAGCTTCTTTAATATCAATTCCTGTGCGGTCTGCCAAAACGATCAGCCACCAGATATTTTCACCTAATTTATGCTTCAATTCGGCTTCGGAATCTTTTTTAAGCCATCTTTTCTGGTGAGACATAATATCTCTGCCCACCAATCCTGCATCGGTAAGATAGGCCAGAGCATCCTCTTCCAAAGTCCATTCGGTTCCATGGTGCTGGCGTTCCAGTTCATGATAGCTTTCTCTGATTCCGAGGGAACGTCTAATGATTTCGTCGAGATTATTTTGATCCATTATTCTATTTTTTTTAAAGATTGTTTGTATTCGTTAGGGGTAAGTTCTGTTTTCTTTTTGAATAATTTACTGAACGACTGCGGATGCTCAAAACCCAGCTGGTAAGCCGTTTCTGAAACCGAAAACTGAGATTCAGAAAGATATTCTTTAGCTTTTTCTATCAGTGTATCATGAATATGTTGTTGTGCATTCTGTCCTGTATGATGGCGAAGCATATCACTTAAATATCTTGGGGTAAGGTTAAGCTGTGATGCCAGATATTCTACAGTTGGAAGTCCGTTTATTCCTTTTTCATGATCGAAATAATCATTGAGAAGCTCTTCCATTTTAGACAATACATTATTGTTCACAGATTTCCTGGTGATAAATTGTCTGTTGTAAAAACGGTTGCTATAAGTCAGTAATAATTCTATCTGAGAAATAATAACATCCTGGCTGAACTGATCTATCCGCTCATTCAGCTCATTCTGAATGTTGTCGAAAACATCCTTAATGGTTTGTTTCTCTTTTTCCGAAAGATACAATGCTTCTGCTGCAGAATAGGAAAAAAAACTATATTCCTTAATTTTCTTCAGCAGTGAATAAGGTCTGATAAAATCCGGATGAATGTGCAAAGACATCCCACTGTAGTCAGCTTCTTCATTATCCATTCTAAGGACCTGACCTGGCGATACGAAGGACATTCCACCATTTTCAAAGTCATAATATCCCTGTCCGTACCGGATTTTACCGTTGAATTTTGTTTTAAACGAAATTTTATAGAAATCTGATTTTGTCCCGTTTTCAAAAATTTCAGGATCAAAACGAGTCTCACCATAATCAATAATACTGATTAAGGGATGCAATGGTGCAGAAATCCCCATCGCTTCATGTAAAGCCGACAGCGAACGAAAATAAACCGGAGATGGATTGGTTTTCATAATACAAATATAAGATGAGATTGTGACAACTGTTTGTCAGGAGGAGGGAAATGTCAATTTTGCTTCGCAAGTCAATCGTCAATCGTCAATTCTAAAAATGTCGTGCATGAAATTCACAAGCGCAGCGGATTCACCATTCACTTGCGAAGCAAAATTCACTATTCATCTATCCGTTTCTAAAATACAAAATCTGATTTTATTCTCTGTACCTGTGCTTCAGCGCCTGTTTCAGCTCTCTCATCATATAAAGCATGGGCATCTTTTCCTGCAATATACCTCAGCTGATCTTTTCCATCCGTGGCTGCTTCGTAAATAACCCTGGCTATATCTTCCGGTTTTGAATAATTTGAAATCTGTTCAGGGCTGTATCCTTCACTGACTTTTGCCACCAACTGTCCGTAAGCCTCATGTGCAGCTCCATCCAAAGATCGTCCCGCAAAATCAGTCTGTATTCCTCCGGGAGCTACAATTTTCACTTTAATTCCGAATTGTGCCAATTCATAGCCCATAGATTCTGAAAAACCATCCACGGCAAATTTTGTTGCACTGTAAACGGAACATGTAGGAAAACCTATCAACCCAAAGCTTGAGGTGATATTTATTAAAACACCATCCTTTTTCTCCCTGAAATACGGAGTAAAACCTTTCGTGATACGGATTACTCCCATCAGATTGGTTTCAATCTGCATTTTAATCTGCTCATCAGTGAAAGCTTCCAACGGCCCTATTAATCCATATCCGGCATTGTTTAGAACGACATCAATTTCATAATGAGTAAGAATATAATCAATGGTTTCTTTAAGCTCCTGTGGATTGGTGACATCAAGTTTCAGAACCGTCACGTTTTCCAGTTGGGTCAGTTCGGTCTCAGTTTGCGGATTTCTCATCGTTGCAATAACATTCCAGCCCTTACTCTGAAATAGTTTTGCCGTTGTTTTTCCTAAACCTGATGAAGCTCCTGTAATAAAAATTGTCTTTTGCATTATTGTAAATTTTATACTGCAAAATTCCTGAGAATTCAGGATTTAAAAGTAACCAAACTGAGTTTGGTTGTAGCTGTTTTGACGAAAAGTAATAAATAGCTGGAAGTTGGATTAAGATATTTTTTTAGATACCAGACATCAGATTTCAGACATCAGACGATAACTGGAATAAGGATATCAATAGTGAATTTTGCTCCGCAAGTGAATGGGAAATGCCAGATACCAGACATAAGATATTAGACAATCATTTATTAGCTTAATGACTAGCAACCAGCAGCTCAAACCAGAACTAGCAACCAAAATTCAAACTCTCTCAAACCCATATTTCGGCATCTCATCTTTCTTTCTTTAAAAAACGAAAATATCCTGTTCGAACTCAGGTTAAATAGTTACTTTTGGCAAAAATAAAAAGACAAGGCTCTATGAAACAGCTTTTATTACTTCTATTTTCCATGATTGCAAGTGCTGTTCAGGCCCAGAATCTCTATTCCAAAGCTTATGGCAGTCCAAAAGATACACCTGTTATTTTCATCCACGGCGGACCCAGTGGAAATGCCACTCTGTTTGAAGGAACTACGGCTCAAAAGCTTGCAGACAAAGGATTTTATGTGATTGTTTATGACAGACGCGGCGAAGGAAGGTCTAAAGATGATCATGCGGCCATGACTTTTAAAGAAAGCTTTGAAGACCTCAACCAGATCTATGCAACATACCATCTTAAAAAAGCCAATATCCTCGCCCATAGTTTTGGAGGAATTATCGGAACGCTATTCACCAGACAGTTTCCTGAAAAAGTAAGTTCACTGACACTAGCCGGCGCATTATTTTCACAGCAGGAAACCTATGATCATATTTTAAAAGAAGCTAAAGAGAAATTCAAAAATGATCCCTCACAGCTTCAGGAGATTGCGGAAATTGAAAATTTAAGTAAAAACTCGGCAGCCTATAGAAAGAGATGTTATGAAATGGCCAGCAAAATGAATTTCTTCAGCATGCCCTCTCCTACTCCCGAAAGTAAGCAATTGAGACAGGCATATGAAGCGGGCGAATTTTACGCCAATAATTTCAGAAACCAGGAATCACCGTTGAAGTTCTATAAAAATGAATCCCAGAACAACATTGACAATACTTCTGTTCTGAACGAGATAAAAAAACGTGGAATTCCAATTTTCGCAGTGTATGGAAAAGACGATGGCATATTTTCCAAGAAGCAGCTTAATGATATGAAAACGATCGCCGGAAAAAATCATTTTAAAATCATTGATAATTGTTCCCATTATCTCTTCGTTGACCAGCAGAACGAATTTTTACAATTCATGGGTGAAAATCTAAAATAAAATGTAGTTTTGTAAACATGCGAACCACAGGCACTTCTATGAAAAACTATAAAGCACTCATCATGATGCTGATATTGGTGTTTTCATTATCGCCGTGTTCTGTGAAAAGAGATCTTCTCGGCATTTTTGATGTTCAGTATATCAGTGGTTTAAATAAAGTAAAAACGACCGCCAATCCTACTTTTGATTGTGACAGCTCCACTGAGCTTTCCTCCCGGAGAATGGCAGCTTCAAAGGCAGATTTCAGGTCTAAAGAAACCACCCTATTTACATCAAATTCAGGTTCAGATTTTCCTGAGGATACCGTTTTTCAAAAAAAATATTCCGGAACAACAACCGGAAACAGTCCGCCGAAATACATCCTGTTTAAAAGATTGAAATTACATGTGGTTTAGATTGTTATCCGAATCAGATTTTCTATAAACCGTCTTTTAATACAATACAATTTCAATGAAACATACTTCAAACAGCCGGTCTTATGACCTGGCCGGACTCTATACATTATCACTCCGTCTTGTGATCGGATGGACTTATTTTTCAGCATTCTGGCGCAGACTCGTCCTCGAAAACAAACTCATTCCCGATGAAGCCGGATATATCGGTGAAAAATTCAATCATTTTCTTCCTAATGCTTTGGGAATAAAACCTATTATTGAATATCTGGTTACCCACCCCGATGCTTTGGAAACGTCAATGATTACCTTTACCATTATTGAGGCTGTGGTAGGCCTGTGCATTATTTTAGGATTATTTACCCGATTAATGAGCATTGGGATTTTTGGGCTTGCCTTGGGAATTCTTCTCGGTTCCGGCTGGATAGGAACGACCTGTCTGGATGAATGGCAGATCGGTGTTTTGGGAATTGCCGGAGGATTTGTTTTATTCCTTACGGGAAGCGGTCCTTTTTCAATGGATCATTATTTCATTAAAAAGAATACACCTTTCACTCACAAAAAATGGTTTCTGTGGCTGGGCTCCGGTGTCCTTCCTTTATCAAAACCCAAAACGATTGTGCTGGCGGGATCTGTTTTTATTTTCGGGCTTACGCTGTATACAAACCAATATTTCCATGGTGGCGTTTGGGGAACACTTCATAATAAATCGGTAAAACCGAAGGTTGAAATTTCCAATGTTTCACTGAATGCTTCGGAGATAACGTTTGAAATTTACAGGACACAGGGAGCAGATGTGTACGGTTCTTTTCTGATCGGAATTCAGTTTCTGGATAAAAACGGAACTGTTTTAAAGGCATTAGACCTCAACGATCTTTCAAAGTTTCCTAAAGAACATATTAAAAATCATTATGTAGCGAAAGTAAAACCCGGAAAGCACTCTCTTATTATTCCACTGGGCTCAAAGGCTGATCTGACAGTCAATCTCCATGATATTTCTGTGAAACAGGAAGATATTCATACGGTGAAGCTGATTGATATTAGTGGTATTGAATGGACTGCGGGCGTAAAGTAAGAAACTTAAAATTGAACCATTAAGAGCCAAGAATATGAAGTTGAGCTTCGCTTTAAGATATATGGCTTAAAAAAATCAATGATTTTTCTTAACTAACCTTACTTTCTTCATTAATCTTAATGTTTTAAAAAGCGTAAGTTATCATATGAATACAACATTCCATAAAAAAACCTCCGGAAATTCCGGAGGTTTTGTATTTCAACTGATCTAGTGCATGGCTTCACTTAAATCTATTTTTTCTTTGCTCTTTCGTTCTTTTACCAATAAGATGAACGGAATACAAATCAGGAAGGCAATTCCTAAATAAAGGAAGACATCCATGTATGACAGTACCGTTGCCTGCTTGGTGACCGTCATATCCATCATTTTATAAGCGGCGTTCATGGCACCATCGGGAGTCATCCCTTTTGCCATAAAGCTTGCTTTTAATCCATTCAATCTTTGCTGGACATCAAAATCATTGGAGTCTAAATGAGAAATCAGATTCACTCTGTACTTCTGGCTGGCATTGGCTATAAATGTTGTGATCGCTGCGATCCCGAAAGATCCTCCCAACTGTCTCATCATCCCTGTAAATGCTGCTCCCTGGCCAATTTCCTGACCTTTCAACGTACTTAATGATAATGAAGTGATCGGAATAAATAATAATCCTAATCCGGCTCCTCTTACCATTAACATCCAGAAGAATGCATCTTTACCGGTGTCCGGAGTCAGAATTTTATATCCCCAGAAACTGTAAACGAAGAAGGTAAATAATCCCAGAGATACCAAGATCTGCTGTTTTACTCCTTTTGAAAGTAACCTACCAATAATAGGCATCATGAAAGCGGTTGTTAATGCCGCTGGAATCATTAATGCTCCGGATTCTAAGGCCGTCCACCCTAAAATACTCTGGGTATACAACGGAACGATAAACGTAGAACCATATAAACCAAATCCTAATACAAAGGACATCACGGTTCCAATCCTTAAATTACTGTTTTTCAAAACCCGCAGCTCTACAATCGGATACTTGAAAGTAAGTTCCCTCCAGAGGAATAATATAAATCCTAAAACTGCTGATACGGTAAACAGGACAATCCATCCACTCGCAAACCAGTCTTCTTCATGCCCTCTTTCTAAGATGTACTGTAATGAACCAACCGTAACAGCCAATAAAGCGATTCCTAACCAGTCTACATCTGACGCTTTTCGTCTCTCAGCATATTTCGGGCTCTTTATAAATTGTAAAGTCATTAAAGTGGCCGCAATCCCGATAGGAATATTGATATAGAAAATATAAGGCCAGCTGAAATTATCTACGATATATCCTCCTAATGGTGGCCCCAATGTAGGACCAATAATTACTCCCAGACCATAAATAGCCTGAGCCATACTTCTTTTTTCAACAGGATAGGATTCTGTAATGATGGTCTGTGAGGTTACCAGTAAGGCTCCACCTCCAATCCCCTGACAGAGTCTGAAAAATACCAGTTCCCAGATATTATCTGCATTACCGCATAAAAAAGAGAATACGGTAAAAATGATAATAGAAGCTGCAAAGTAATTTCGTCGTCCGAACTGTTGAGAAAGCCAGCTTGTCATGGGTACGATAATCACGTTACCAATGGCGTAAGCTGTAATTACCCAACCTACTTCGGAAAGGGTAGATCCCAGGTTACCTTTCATCTCGTTCAGGGCAACGTTCACAATCGTGGAATCCACAATTTCCAGCAAAGCACAAAGAATAGCTGTGATCGTAATGATCACTCTTCGGGCTCCGTATTCTACTAATGAATCTTGCATAGTTTTTTACGATGTAAAAAAGGTGAATTGTCAATGGTTAATCAACTTCGTTTGTCAATTTTCAATCTCATGTTATCCTCAGCAACTGACTTGCATCAGCAAAATTGACAATTCACTTATTTCACAGTTTTAATATTATTTAAGCGAAACCTCTGCTTTCACGTTCATTCCCGTTCTTAGCTTCTTAGCAACATTCGGGTCCAGTTTTACGAAGTCGATCTTTACAGGAAGTCTTTGTACTACTTTCACGAAGTTACCACTCGCGTTATCCGGAGGAAGAATAGAGAAGGTAGAACCTGTAGCCGGAGAGAATGAACTTACCACTCCGTCAAATTCTGTATCCGGGAAAGCATCGATCTCGATTTTCACTTTCTGACCTTCTACCATTTTATCAACCTGAGTTTCTTTAAAGTTGGCCACTACCCATTTCTGGTCGTTTTTCACTAAGCTGAATAACTGAGATCCCGCCTGTAAATACTGTCCTGCCTGGATAGGAACTTTTCCTACAAATCCGTCTTCCGGAGCCAGGATAATGGTGTAAGAAAGATTCAGTCTTGCATTTTCCACGTCTACTTCTCTCTGCTTAGCCACTGAACCTGCCACGCTGATCTGCTGAGAACTTGCAGCGGTCTGAGAAGACGCTACATTCGTTTGCTGAGCGATCTGGTTTCTCTGATCTACCAAAACCTGCAATTGTCTGTCTGCAGATTGTTTTGCGGCCAAAGCCTGCTCATATTGCTGTTCAGTAATCGAGTGATCTTTTACCAGTACTGAATATCTTTTAAGATCCTGATTGGTTTTCCAGACGTTTACTTTTGCTGCTTCTATCTGAGCATTAGCCGTTGTTACAGCTGCTTCTGAAGTATTGATGCTTTTAGATGTTGCTGTAGTCGTAGCCTGTGCGTTTGAAATATTGCTTTTTGCAGTCGTTAATGCTGCTTCAGCCTGTACCAAAGCCATTTTCTGGTCTCTGTTGTCCAGTATCACCAAAGTATCCCCTTTCTTTACAAACTGATTATCTTTTACTTTTACCTGCGTTACATATCCTGAAACTTTAGAAATCACAGGGCTCATGTTGGAAGCAATCTGAGCATCATCCGTTTCTTCGTGAATCTGTCCGTAAGAATAAGTTCTGTATCCGTAAATCCCTCCTACCACAACAACAACTGCTAAAATGATCGGGAAAACTAAACTTTTTTTCTTTTTAGGTTCAATTACCGGTGTATTATTATTTTCCATTTTTGGTCTTAATCTTTATTTAAATGTTAAAGTTCCTGTAGTTTGTAATAGTTTTCTGTAAGCCAGTGCTGCATCTGCTTTTGCATTGATCACTCCTACATTGGCTGCAATCTGAGCGGCATCCGCGTCCAAAAGTTCGGTCATGGTTGCCAAACCGTTGTCATATTTATTTTTTGTAATTCTGTAATTTTCATTAGCCTGTTCAGCAGCTTTTTCATAAACTGAGATTCTCTTTTTGGAGTAATCTGTATTCTGATATTCTCTGTTCACGTCAAGCTTAATATTATCATTCAATAATTCATCCGTTGCAGCCAACTGCTTTTCTCTTGCCTGAGACTGTCTCAATGAAGAATTTTCTTTCCAGATATTGGATAAATTATAAGAAATTCCTATCCCAACATTAACAGCATTGTATACCGTAAGAACTTTAGGAACGTCTGCCGCTACATATCCTCCTGTAAATGCTATTGAAGGAAGGTTTTCAGCTTTTGCCGATTTTGAACCAAGTTCTGCCGCTTTTCTCTGCTGAGCCAAAGCCTGTAAGTCTTTACGGTTTTCTCTGGCTTCATTGACGTAATAATCAACGGCTTTTACTTCCGAACCTTCATCGATATAATTCTGGTCCACATCAATTTCTGTAGTTTCAGGAATCCCTAATAACAGATCCATATTGATATTGGCAATATTGTAGTTGTTTTTGGCTTCCAACAGTTGCAGCTCGATATTTGAAGTCTGAAGATTGGCTTTCAAACGGTCGTTTCTTGCGATGACTCCGTTGTTTTCCAGTTTAAGAAAAGTCTCATCCCTTTTTTGAGAAGCGGTAAGGTTTTCTTCTAAAACTTTAATGGACTGATTAGCTTTAAATAAATTATTGTAAGCCTGAGCCACATTGTAAGCAATCGCTATTTTATCATTCTCAGTGCTCAGTTTTGAAGCTTCCACCAGATATTTCGCAGACTGGATCCCGTATTTAATTCTTCCGCCGCTGTAGATCGGAACACTTAAATTAACCGTTCCGTACGCTACCTGGTGTACATCCGGACTTGATCCTGCTGCTCCTGAACCACCACCAATCTTCAGATCAAGATTGGGTTTGATAGGAAGGTACATATAACTTCCCGACACTTTCAGTTCCGGAAGCTGTCTGTTTTTGGCTTCCAAAAGATCTGCCGTAGCTTCTTCGATTTTGGCGGCATCGATCTTAAGGTTTTTACTGTTCTGGATTCCCAGCTGCACGGCTTCGTCGAGAGTGAGCTGTTTTTTCTCCTGAGCATTAATGGCTGCAATTCCCATAAACAGGGATAATGCGAACACCGAGTTATTTATTCTCTTCATAACCTAAAAGGTCTTTTAGTAAATATTTTATATGTTTATTAAGTTCTGTGTAATATTTTTCTTCAAATACTTCATCGTCGTCCGTATCGTTCAGGAACTCTTTGTACATTTCCTTAGCATTGGATGCGTAAAATAAAGTTCCGCTTACTGTGGCATGAAGTAAATAGATAGGAGGATTTTTGGTAAAAATTCCTTTTTTAAGCCCGCTTTCCAAAACCTGCGAATACATGGAGATAAAGCCCATCTTGGTTTGTTTAAGAAACTCCACAATCTGAGGATTTTGTGTATAAAGCTGCTCCCGCTGCATAATTCTGTAAAAGCATTTGTGATGTCTCACTCTTCCGGAAAACTGATCCACAACTTTCTCTATCTTCTGCCAATCGTTGATATCCGTTCTTTCCAGAATATCTTTGGCGAAGAACTGCCCCTCATTCATTCTGTATTCCACCAATTTCTCGTACAGTTTTTCCTTGGATCCGAAATAGTAAGAAATCATAGAGATATTTACATTTGCTGCCTTGGAGATTTCCCTGGTGGAAGTTCCTTCAAAGCCTTTTTCAGCAAAAAGCTTTTCAGCGGCAAATAAGATATTTTCTTCTTTTGAAACCATAGTTATTCTATTTTTCAGGGTGCAAATGTACACAAGATTTTCATAAAATCAAACGATTGATTGGTTTTTTAATGTTCTTTTAATATTAGCTAATATAAATCGCTGAAAATTAATACAGTTAGAACCTAACTAATTTGGATACTTTGTGAAGATTGCTTATATTTCTTTCAGAATGAGTCTATTCTGGTAACTTAATTTACCCGAAAACAGATTGAGAACACAGATTATTCTGATGACTCCATAAAAAAATCCGGCTGATATGCCGGATCTTCTGTTTTGAAAACAGGATCTTTATTGGGTAACAATCATTTTTTTGGAATCAATTAATTTTCCGTCTGCCTGAAGACCGTAAAGATACGTTCCTGGCGTAAGTGTACGGGCTGAAATACTAATCTGCTTTTCACCTCTTTTTACAGGAATAGATTGCAGCTGTCTCCCACCCATATCATATACCAGAATGGATACATTTTCTCCGGCAGCATTAAACCGGATGACCGTTTCCTGGTTAAAAGGATTCGGAACGTTCTGCTCCAGTGAAAATGAAGAAGAACCCGGTTTGTCCAATATCATTTTCTTTGTTTCAGAAACTCCGTTGATCTTTGCTTCCAATGCAGCCATTCTTTCTTTGAGATCTTTGATTTCGCTTTTCTGCTCTTTAAGTTCATTCAGCAATAGAGGTATGAATTCAATATAATTAAGGGCATAGTTTCCTTTTTCATCAATCGTAACCAGGTTCGGGAATTCTTTTTCTACTTCCTGAGCTATAAAACCGAAGTGCAGTTGATCATTATCTGCTCTTTTGTCTGTATTTCCTTCCTTAGACTTAAAAGTATAAGAGTAAGGTTTGATATTAAGCAACCTGGAGGAAATATCTTTTAAAGGCATAATATTATCCTTTAATTTTTTATCTGAACTTAAAACAAATGCCTGCGCTCTGACTGATCCATAAAAAACATCCACGTCATAAGTAGATGATGCATCAACCCCCACACCCAATCTGGCCATATAAATTCCATTGGCACCGCCTGAAACTGTACCAAACCCGGAGGCACTGCCGTTACCACCATTCAGAAAACTTAAATAGGCTACGCCTCGTATAGAGTTAATACTTGTCCCATTTCCAAATGTAGGACTTGAATACATGGTAAGATTTGAAGATTTCAGGTTACCCAGATTGTCATTGTACATCATCCTGCTTTCATTAGCTGTATTGGACAGAGACCGAAGTCCGAAAACACCGCCATAGCTCAGCCAGTTGATCATTACCGGATCTACAGGCGGGAGTATATTTCCAACCTGATTGTATATTTCCACAATATTGGGGGTGTTAGTCCCAAACATTTTATATACATGATTTATTTTCAAGGCTGATATTGCCGAACCACTGTTTATATCCAATCTGGCAAGGGGTGATGCATTTCCAATTCCGACATTTCCTGTAGTGGTGGTAGGTGTTGAAGTTCCTGTCCATACATTCTGGGCAGAAACTGAGAGCGCTGCTGTTGACAATAACAGACCTAAAAGGAGTCTTGTTCTTTTCATAATATATCTTGTTTTAATGGTTTTAGTTTGGATTCCGAAACTTCTTTAATAGTTCCATGAAGCTATTAAAACAAAATATATCCCTTTACTATGAATAAATAAGTGTAAGTGTTTTCTTAGTAAGTGCCTTGCTTTTGGGAGCAAGTGTAATGTTGATAAGGTATGTCAATAGTGAATTTTTTAGAGTAAAGAGTAAAGAATCAAGATTTTTAGACGTCAGATTTCAGATACCAGACTTCAGACAATATTCGTTGGCTTAATTACTAGCAACGAATAAACCAGCAACCAGTAACTGGCAACTGAATTCAGATTAAGTAGAGAATTTTCTACGAATTTTTGTGGATGTAGCGTGATAATTTGATCCCCAGATCTGTCCAGACAATTTTAGGATTTCCGTTTCTCGTCAGGTGAAGATCTGCGGTATTGATTTCCTCTAGAATATTTTCAATATTGGCGCCGCTTATAAATTTCGAGAAGCCTGCCCAGTTGAAGCCGTCTGCATCTATCTTTTTATAGACCAGATTTTCAGACTGGTAGTTCTGAAGAAGGGCAAGCCTGAAGATCTCAGAGCAGTAGTTCAGGAAATTTTTCTGTTTTTCCCTGTTCCATCCTGCAATTTCTCTGGCCCAGAATATGATACTTTTAAGGAACTGAGGCTTCTTTTTTACCATAAATGCATCACGCACCCATTGGATGAAAAGTTTTTCAAATTCGTCGCTTTTGTGTCCGGAATTTAAAATTTTCAGAGCATCATTAAGGTCTCCCTGCGCTTCGTGAACAATCTCTCTTATCTTTTCAGCAGAAACTGAAGCATTCTTTTTAAGATAATTTTCCAGATCCTCATCATTGAGCCTCGGAACTTCCACGATCTGTGTTCTGGAAAGAATAGTCGGAAGAATATCGTTGGCCGTTTCAGCGGTCAGAAGAATAAGGGTCTTTGCAGGCGGTTCTTCTAAAAACTTCAGAAATTTATTGGCTGCAGCAACATTCATTTTATCGGCTCGCCACACGATGAGAATTTTGGTTCCGCCTTCAAAACTTTTCAGGGCAAACTTCTGGTTCTGGTCGTCTATTTCATCAGCAGAAATAAAAAGCTGCTTATTTTCGGATTCCAGAAAAGCCGTCCAGTCGTCATAGCTTGCATAGGGAGAAGCCATGATCATTTCCCTGAAGTCTTCGAATTTATTTTTGCTTAACGAATTTTTGTTATCGGTAAAAACGGGGAAACTGAAGTGCAGATCCAGATGGTTCAAATGCTCCACTTTTGAGGCTGCGTGCTCATTTTCTCTGCTAAAGATCTCCTTAGCATAGGCTAAAACCATTGGAAAAGTTCCATAGCCCTCTTTTCCTAAAAAAAGCTGTGCATGGCTCACTCTGTTTTCGGTGATACTTTCCTTAAGAAGTTTTTTCAGATTTTCCTGTCCGGCGATGTTCTCCCAATTCATGTTCCAAAGATAAAAAATCTTATGTCAATTGCGAAGATTAAGTCTATTTAATGTTACAGGATGGAGGTAGAAAAGTGATGAGTTATAAATTATGAGTTATGAGTTTCTGGATGCGGGGCATTTTGGTTGCTGGTTGATGAGTTGCTAGTTATTAGTTATTAGTTATTAGTTATAGTAATTAAGCTAACGAATTATTGTCTGAAGTCTGGTATCTGAAATCTGATGTCTAAAATCTTGATTCTTGACTCTAAAATCCCCAATAGGAAACATCAATCATCCAATTAGACTAAATCAGATTTTAAATCGCACACAATATAATTTTTGGCAATACATTTGATCTGTCAATTTTTAATTAACTTACTGATACCATTTCAGTACACATTTCAATCATTAAATAGTAATAAAATGACTCAAGAATCGGAACAAAAAATAAGAGAAGTATTCCAGCAACAGAAGGCTTTTTTTAAAACCAATCAGACTAAAGATATTGAATTCAGAAAAGCACAGCTGCGAAAATTCCGTGATGTGTTTTCCAGTCATACCGATGCTCTTTGTGAGGCTTTGGACATTGATTTAGGGAAAAGCAGAAAAGAAGCGGAATATGTGGAAATTCAAATTGTCCTGGGTGAACTCGATTATCTGCTTGAAAATATAGACGAATGGGCAAAACCCACTCCGGTAGAATCCAAACCACATCCATCCGGAGCGGAAGTGGTGAGCAAAATAATATATGAGCCTTATGGCGTGAACTATATCATAGGCCCCTTCAATTATCCGGTTCAGCTAACCTTCAGCCCGCTTATCGGTGCTTTGATTGCAGGGAATACGGCGATTATTAAACCTTCAGAAAACACGCCTCACGTGGCCAAAGTTCTGGAAGATATTGTAAAGGCATCTTTTGAAGAATCTTATGTTGCGGTAGTTCAGGGAGCTATTGAAGAAAACACATTATTGCTAAGTCTTCCTTTCGATTACATTTTCTTTACAGGAAGTCCAAATGTTGGAAAAATTGTGATGAAAGCTGCTGCAGAACAGCTTATTCCTTTAACGCTGGAACTTGGAGGAAAATCTCCTACGATTGTTCATCATGATGCAGATCTGGATAAGGCTGTGGCAAGAATTTCTTACGGAAAATGGATCAATTGCGGGCAAACCTGTGTTGCTCCGGATTATATTTACATTCATGAGTCTGTGAAGGATCTTTTTGTTGAAAAATTCAAAGCCTATTTAAATGCTACTTACAGCGACGGATCATTGGGGAAAATTGGAAAAATTGTGAACCAGAATCAGATCAAACATCTTGCAGGCTATCTGGAAGCTGCTCCTGAAAAGGTCATTTACGGTGGAAGCTATGATCTTGAAACCCGTCATTTTGAAGCGACTTTAATGGATCAGGTGACTTGGAACGATCAGGTGATGCAGCAGGAAATTTTCGGTCCTATCCTACCGATACTGACCTATAGCGATATTGATGAAGCCCTGGAGGAAATAAACAGCAGACCTAAACCGCTGGCTTTATATGTTTTTTCAGAAAATCAGGAATTTGCAGACGATGTTCTGAACCGGACAACAAGTGGTGATGCAGAAATCAACAGCACGATTATTCATGTGGGATCTCATTACTTACCGTTTGGAGGGGTGGGAACTTCCGGAATGGGAAAATACCACGGAAAGTTTAGTTTTGAAAATTTCAGCCACAGCAGATCTGTGCTTCAGGTAAAATAATTTACTGATTTAAGACTTAAAAAGGACCATTCACCGCATATGAATGGTCTTTTCTGCATAATAGAATTGCTATTTTTATTCGTGAAAAATTGCATTTTTCTTTTAAAGACAGGCCCTTAACAAACTTTAACCACATATAATTTTTACAATTCATTAATATTTAAGATATTTGCGCATTGTTTTAAAAATAAAGAATGAAAAAAATCTTTGCGGTATCATTCATATCAGTTGGATACTTCCTAAATGCACAGAGTCTAAGTAACTCTCCGTATGCAACTTATGGAATTGGAGATGTAAAATATGATAATACTATTGAAACTGCCTCTATGGGTGGTATTTCTACTGCTTATATCAGTGATTTCACGAGCAGCTTCAATTTCGCAAACCCTGCGAATAACTCTAATTTCGAGCTTACAAGTATCAGACTGGAAGCTACCAACGAAAACAATTACTTCAAAACAAATTACAACGATACAAAGTCTACCAAACATTCTACGTATCTTTCTAATATTGCTATCGCTTTTCCTTTGTCTCCAAAGGTAAAAATGGGAATTTCCTATCAGCCATACAGCTCTAAAAGCTATGACATTGTAAATACTGCAACCGGAGCAGACGGAGTAATGTATGCCAACCGTTTTAAAGGAAGCGGAACTCTGAATACTGCGCAAGCTGCTGTTTCTTATAAAATTGATCAGAATTTTGCAGTGGGTTTGAGAGCCAATCTTTATTTTGGAAATCTGTATGACCTGAACGAGCTTAGGATTCAAAATGCTGAATATATCAACGGGTACGAAACTAAAAACAGTATCAAAAACTTCAACTTCACGTTGGGAGGTAGTTATCAGACTCTGAACACGCGTACAGACAAAAAGCTTACCATTGGTGCTACTGCTACATTCGGAAACACCAGTAATATGACGACTGATTATACCAACAGTACGTACAGATACAGTGATGCTGCAGAAACTGTAAAGTCTTTGGAAACTATTATAGAACAAAAAAGCACAAGTTCTAAAAACCTTCTTCCATTACAGGCCTCTTTAGGGGTAGGTTACGGAAGTGAAAACCACTGGTTTGTATCAGGACAGCTTGACTATAAAAAAGGAGAAGATATTTCTTATTTCGGAAAGTCTTTTGACTTCCAGGATACTTACAGAATCTCTGCCGGAGGATGGTATTTGCCTAACTACAACAACTTCAGAAATTATTTCTCAAGAGTAATCTACAGATATGGGGCCTTCTATGAAAGAGGAAACCTTAAGTTAGACGGAAACAGCATCAATAAGTTTGGAATCTCTGCAGGGGTATTACTTCCATTCAAAACAAGCAGCATTACCAGAATGAGCGGTCTTGAACTGGGTATAGAATTAGGAAAGAGAGGAACTCTTAACAACAACCTGATCAATCAGAACTACGTCAACCTGAGAGTTGGGTTCAACTTTGCTGACAGATGGTTCAGAAAGACTCTTTACAACTAAAATGAATTTTTCCAAAAAAATATCATATAAAAATATAGCATGCCTTTTTAGTTGTGCTATATTTTTTATACTGACATCCTGCGAAGAGGACCTTACCAAGGCCAATGGAAGCAAAAGCAAGAACTTCCCTTCACAGATCATCAATAATGCCAATATTATCCAAAGGGATTCAGGGTTTATCTCATTAAAAGCCAAAGCTCCGATCATTGAGAAATATGAATTGATCGACAGTCCTTATGTAGTGGCTAGAAAAGGAATCAACATCGAGTTTTTCGATAAAAAGAAACCTAAAATACCCGGAAAAATTACGGCCAAATATGCCCGTATTTTTGAATATAAAAAATTCTACGAAGCAAAAGGTGATGTAAGAATTACGACCAATGAAGGACAGCGTTTTGCGATGCAGAGTATTTACTGGGACCAGAGAAAAAACAGAATCTACACCAAAGACACAGTTTACGTTACCATGGAAGATGGCTCTACTCTTGTAGGCGCAAATGGGATGACAGCTAAAGATGATTTCTCGGAATACAAGTTCTTCAATAATTCCGGAGATTTCAGTACAAAAAGACTCGAAGAAAAGAAAACACCACAATAACATGAGGTTTCAGGCTATTGGGCTCATGTCCGGCACCAGTCTGGACGGTCTGGATATATGTTTTGTCGCTTTTGAAAAACAGAACGGCTGGAATTTTCAGATCCTTAAGGCAGAAACCCTTCCCTATCCCGAAAACTGGGAAGAAAAGCTCAGAAACTCGATCCATTTATCACCGGAAGAACTATTGGAGCTTCATTCGGAATATGGCTTTTATCTGGGTGAAAAAGTCAGAGAATTCATTGACAATAATCACCTTGAACAGATTGATTTGATTTCTTCTCACGGGCACACGGTTTTCCATCAGCCTCAGAAAAAATTTACACTACAGGTTGGAGACGGAAGAGCCATTAAAATAGAAACAGGTCTTCCTGTTATTTACGATTTCAGAAGTCAGGACGTGCTGATGGGAGGAAACGGTGCACCTCTAGTTCCTATCGGAGATGAACTTCTTTTTTCTGAATACGATGCATGCCTCAACTTAGGCGGATTTTCCAATATTTCCTTACAACAGGATGGTAAAAGAATAGCATTTGATATTGCCCCAGTTAATATTGTATTGAACAGACTCGCACAAAAATTCAATAAAAATTTTGACGAAAATGGTGATCTGGCGAGAAAAGGTGGGATTGATGAAGATCTTTTAACAAAGCTTAATTCTCTTGAATTCTACAGCCAGCCCCATCCCAAATCATTAGGCATCGAATGGTGTAATGAGCATATTTTTCCTTTATTGGAAAACATGGATACCGCAAATGCTATGGCGACATTCACTGAACATGTCGCTCATCAGATTTCGGAAATCATTAATCAAAAGAATTTACAAAATATCCTCTTCACCGGCGGAGGCACTTACAATACCTTTCTGATTGAAAAAATCAGAGAAAAAACTGAGTCTGCGATCATCATTCCGGAAAAAGAGATCATTGATTTTAAAGAAGCACTGATCTTTGCCTTTATGGGCGTTTTAAGATTTAATAATGAAATCAATGTACTGGCTTCTGCTACCGGAAGTAAAGCAGATCATAGTTCGGGCTTAATCTGTTGATTTTGGGAGACAATGTCAGTGGTGAATTTTTTAGAGTCAAGATCCAGGAATCAAGATTTCAGACATCAGACATCAGACGATAACTTATTAGCTTAACCCGACAACAAATACGTTTCACACTGTTAAGCTCTCAAATTCTCCGACTCTCAAACCCGTATTCGTGCAACAATAAAAAAGTCCTGAAAAATCAGGACTCCTATTTATTTGTAAACTTCGATCTTATCGGTGAGTGTGTTGATAAAGTTCTGAAGCGGTTTTTCTACCATCATTTTGATAAAAGGATTGAACTTCCCTTCAAAAAGCATCTGAACTTCAGTCTGCGTATCATTAACAGGGTTTAAAGCGGCTGTTAATGTAAAATCCAGACTTGAGCTTGCTGATTTTAAAACAGCTTTCTGTTCGCTTACTTCATCTATTTTCAAAGCAATTTCAGGCATTCCCTGAAGACCGAATTTGAATCCGTTGTCTCTTGTTTCGAATTTCTGAAGACCGTCCGGCATAAAATCTTTATAGTTTTCAGGCGATTTCAATATTTCAGACAATTCTTTAGATGATTTATTGACAATAATCTTTCGTCCTTCTAAATTCATTTTTTATTTTTGTATTTAAATTCTTAATTCTTACAAATATATGTATAAAGTTTTTGTGAACGAAAAAAAATTATTAGTGTCTAAGCATCCCGAGCATCTTGAAAAAGAACTTAGGTACGAAAGTTTCACAACTTTAGAGATGGCATTGGATATTTTGGAAAACACTTCCGTGAAGGAACTGAATGTTTTCGGTGAGAATATTGAAGAGATCTGGAAAGAGTTTCAAAAGCTTTTCAGAATCATAGAAGCTGCCGGAGGTTTGGTGAGCAATCCTCAGGGAGAACTTCTTTTTATTAAACGTTTAGGCAAATGGGATCTTCCGAAAGGTAAGATGGAAAAGGGCGAATCCCGCGAGGAATCTGCCGTAAGAGAGATTGAAGAGGAAACCGGTCTCAAAGACGTAGAGCTGTTACAATTCATTAATACGACGTATCACATCTATATCGAAAGAAACGGTGAAAAGATCCTTAAATGCACGCATTGGTTTGAAATGAACTTCAATGGGGAAGATACCTCGAAGCCACAGATCGAAGAAGGCATTACTGAAGTAGCCTGGAAAAACACCACTCAGATAGAGGATGAAGTTTTCCCAAGCACTTTTCAGAATATCAAACTTATTGTAAAAGATTTCTGGAATCTGAAGCTTAAATAAAGTCTATCGATTTTTCAAGAGCAATTCCTCTTGATCCTTTTAACAGTATATTTTCAGACTGAATGGTATTCTGCTGAAGGTATTCTATCAGTTCTGCAGTATTGTCAAAAGACAATGCTGAAGGATTGACTGTTTTAAAATGTTTTCCTACCGTAATAATCTGGTCGAAGGCCAATTCCTGAGCAAGTTTTAAAATGCTCTTGTGTTCTTTCTCACTTTCCGCCCCCAATTCAAGCATATCTCCGATAATGATGGTCTTACTGCCTTCGAATGTAATAAAGTTATGCAGAGAAGCCGTCATTGAGCTTGGATTGGCATTGTAAGTATCGAGTACCAGTGTTCTTCCCTCTTTTTTTACCACCTGCGAACGCATATTGGTCGGCGTGTAGTTTTCAACGGCGTGCTTTATTTTTTCAAAGCTGATTCCGAAATGAAGACCCAGGCTGGCTGCCGCACACAGATTGGTAAAATTATATTCTCCGGTCAGTTTTGACACTGCTTTTATTCCCTGAAACTCCAGTCCTACAAAATGCTCTTCTGAGAACAGTCCGAACTGATAATCCGAAGTTTCTTTTCCGAAGGTGATTTTTGGGGTATAGTTTTCGGTTTTTTCTGCCTGAATGGGATCATTCTCATTGACTACAATAGTTCGTCCGTTCGCTTTCAAATAATCATAAAGCTCAGATTTTCCTCTAATCACGCCTTCAAATCCTCCAAAACCTTCTAAATGGGCTTTTCCAAAGTTGGTAATATATCCGAAGTCCGGCTGGGAAATGGTACAGAGAAGTTCTATTTCTTTCTGATGATTGGCTCCCATTTCGATGACAGCCATTTCATGTTCAGGTTTAATGGAAAGAATCGTCAGTGGAACTCCGATGTGATTATTTAAATTTCCATACGTATACTGCACATTGAATTTCTCCGAAAGCACGGCATGAATGATTTCTTTTGTGGTTGTCTTCCCATTGCTACCGGTAAGCCCAATGATTGGAATATCCAGCTGATTTCTGTGATAAATGGCAAGCTGCTGAAGAAATTCCAGGGTAGACGGAACATAGAAAATATTTCGGTCTTTATTTTCAAATTCCGGTTGCTCCACAATAGAAGCCAGAGCACCATCGTCAGCGGCTTTTTCTGCTAAGGTTGCAGCATTGAAATTATCACCTGAAAAGGCAAAGAAAATATCATTCTTCCCGACTTTTCTGCTGTCGATCGTTACTTTATCTGACTTTAAAAATAAAGGATAAAACTGTTCTATATTCATAGTTCAAAAATAAAAAAACCTTCCGGAAATCCGGAAGGTTTTTTATAAGTATTTTGATAATATTATCTTCTAGTTCTGCTCTTATCGCTAGCTCTAGCATCCTGTGCAACACGGAAGCCGATCCATCCGTAAGCTTTGCCTTGGTTTTTGTATCTTCTTTGTCCCGGATCCAACCAATATGCTGTATCCTGCCAAGAACCACCTTTTACAACTCTTACGTCGTTAGACATTGCTGAAGTTCTGTCTTTAGTATCTTTCATCATTTTCACTCTTCCTCCTGCATCTACTACAAATCTCTTCTGAGGAGAGTTGTACATATCATAAGCAGCAGCTGAGTCTGAAGTTCTGTAGTATTCTAAAGAAGACTGTCTGTCTCCATCTCTGTAGTTTCTGTAGTCAGCGATAGTTTCTCTTTCAAACTGTCCTGGAAGTCCTTTGTAGACTAATCTTCCGTCGGCTAACGTATCATACTTGATAGTTCCTTCGTCGATCATTTTGTAAGTTCCGTCACCGTTTCTTACAACAGCCTGAGGCATGTTTCCTCTGTAGTAGTTGAAATCACTGAAATCTTCATCGATGATTGGTCTGTAAACGTCAGCCGTCCATTCAGAAACGTTTCCGTACATACCGTAGATTCCAAGGTCGTTAGATGGGTATTGTCTTACATCTGCAGTTTGAGCAGATCCGTCATTTTTCCATCCTGCGATACCTGAATAGTCACCTGTACCCATTTTGAAGTTTTCAAGGAACATTCCTTTATCTCTTCCTTTGGTACCTCTTAATCTTTCGATTTCAGGTTTTTTACCTTTGTATTGGTTATATTCTCTGTTCTTAGCCATACCAAGAGCTGCATATTCCCATTCTACTTCGGTAGGAAGTCTGAACTTCTGAACCATTGAAGAGTTTGGAGCTCTGTTTGCAGAAAGAAGTCTCTGGTTGGTTGTTTTCATACCAGATTTTTGCTGCATTCTTTTCTCGTTGATATATCCCTGCATTTCCGGATCATTCGCTTTGAATTTATCCATGTTGAATGCTGTTCCTCCCTGGTTATTGGATTCGTTGATATACAAATCTTTAGCAATAACTCCGGCCTGCATCAAAGCTTTTTCATTTGCTCTGTCTGTAAGCCATTCACAATATCTGTTAGCCTGAGTCCAGGAAACTCCTACTACCGGGTAGTAATCGAATTCTGGCGAACGCAGATAAGTTTCATTATAATCGTTTCTAGCGAGTTTATTATCCCATAAAAGAGTATCTGGCAAAGCGCCGTTATAGATCTCCTTGAAGCTAGGATCACTAGGTGGAAATACGTACTTCAACCATGTAAGGTATTCGCGGTATTCGTAGTTAGTAATTTCTGTTTCTCCGATAAAGAATGAGCTCACCTGCATTCTGCGCGGTGTGTTATTCCAATCATGCATAACATCATCTTTCACTAATCCCATTGTAAAAGTTCCACCTTCTACATATACCATTCCTGGCCACCCCTTCTGTTTTTGTTGCTTTCCTGCAAAAAACCAACCTTGTTTTTCGTTTGGTTTCCAACCCGTCTTGCTGACAAATTTTTTAGTACCGCCTCCTTTGCTGGTCCCGGATCCGCCACAGCTGGTTAATGCAAGTGTAGAACTTAATGCTATTAATGAAAACAACTTTAGTTTTTTCATAGTCGATATAAATATTTTCAAAGTACAAAGAAAAAATAAATTATTCAATAAATCAAGTAAACATTTGATTTTTTTGAAAAACGTTAACAAATTAATTTTATTGTATCACAATTTAATTCTAAAATTTTCATTTTATTTGTAATTCGGAAATTTCAATAATAAACATGAAACAAAAAATCACCTTTTTATTACTATTCTCTTTTGTATCAACACTTTGGGCCCAGAGAAAAGCCATAGAATGGGAAGGCTCTAAAATCCTGGATTTTGGTGACACAAAATTAAATCTTCCAAATTTCAAAAATGAAGGTTTTTCGTTCAGCCAAAATAACGTTTTTATCATCACCAAACAAAAAATAGGAGAAAAGCAACTGAAAGTTTCTGATCTCGCCTGGGAAAGTGTTTCGAATAAAGATCTCTATGATCTGGACAAAGGAAGACTGCCTGAATTTGAAGTGGCGGATGTTGCGTATTATACGCTGGAGGGAGAAAGATATGCAAGTATCAGCGTGTCTTTATTTAAAAATGTAAAAGGACGTGTTCTGAGACTTTCTTCATTTAACATTTCTGAAACTTCGGCTCCCAACAATTTCAGATCAGGAAACGCCAACAAAGTGGGAACAACCAACAACCCTCTTTCGAGCGGCGGTTTTTATAAAATAAAAGTAGACAGATCCGGTATATTTAAAATTACAGCACAGTTTTTAAGAGATAACGGAATCAATCCGGCTTCTGTAAATCCGAAAAATTTCAGAATTTACGGAAATGGCGGTGTGATGCTTCCTGAATACAATCAGGATACAAAGTACGGCGCACTTCAGGAAAATGCAATCCAGGTTGTGGGTGAAGAAGACAATGTTTGGAATGACGGTGACTATGCACTGTTTTATGCTCAGGGTCCCAACGGATACAATCTTTATGACCGTTCCAACGGAAGCGGCTATAAAAGAACCGATACCCGAAACGACATGAGTAATAATCTCAAAAATATTTATGAAGATTTTTCTTATTACTTTATCAATTTCGATAAAGGTCCCGGTAAAAGAGTACAGCCTGTAGATGCCAATCTTCCGGCAGGAAATTTAATTACTAGATATGATAACTATCAGGTGGTCAACAATGACCAGAAAAATCTTTTAAAGGTAGGAAGAATCTGGGTGGAAGACGCACCGTTCACAACGGATAAGGCAGTTACCTTCACCACGAGTTCTCCTATTCAGGCTAATGATGTCATCAGATACAGAACTCAGGTTATCGGTTACAGAGCACAGCAGAACACCGTAGAGTTTAATATCAATACCCAGAACCCAACTCCTCCATTGGCCGTTCCTACCAATACCTCAACCTATGTATATGATTTCTACCAACTCAAATACGATGGTACCATAACCAATCTGAACGGAAACCAGATTACCATTAACTACAAACCCAATATTTCGACAAATCCCAATGGCGCTTTTTACTTTGATTACGCTGAAGTACAGTACAAGGATAATTTAGCGTTCAACGGATCTCAGATGAATTTCAGAGATTTCTCTATCGCCAGCGGATCCAACACGAATTACGGTTTTGGAGTTTCCAATGCAACCAATCTGGAGCAGGTATGGGATGTGACTGATATTACCAATGCCAATAGAAGAATCAATAAAGCGGGTGCCGGAAGTTTTAATTTCGGTTACATTGCTGCTGATCCTAACTTCAATAATGAGTTTGTAGCTTTCAGGGCTGATGCGGCTTATAACCCTCAGTTTGTGGAAAGAATCGCCAACCAGAATCTTTCTGCCCTGCAGAATGTAGATTACCTGATTCTTACCGTTCCTGAAATGATGGGACAGGCGCAAAGACTAGCCAGCTACCACCAGACTAAAAATAATTATACAGTAGAAATTGTAGACCCTACTAAAATCTATAATGAATTTGGAAGCGGAAGCAGGGACCTTACTGCCATCAGAGATTTTGTAACTAAACTCAATACTGGCGGAAGACTTAAATATGTATTTATTTTAGGGGATGCTTCATTTGATTATAAAAACAGAATCTCCGGTAATTCCAATATTGTAACCAGCTACCAAAGTGAGCAATCTGCAGATTTTGTAGGATCTTACGTGACGGATGATTATATTGTAATGACACAGCCACAGACCACGGCTTTCATAGAAAATAACCTTCCGGATGTTCCCGTAGGAAGAATTCCGGCAGCTAATGTAACGGAAGCAGGTGATATGATGAACAAAACGCTTGCTTATTATAATGCGCTTCCAGGGCAGTCCTCCCCTTTCGGAGAATGGCGTATGAAAGTAGACTTCGTAGTGGATGATGATCAGGATGGAGGAAGTCCGTTCCACAATGTAATGAATGCTACCCTTGCAAGCGTTTTTGAACAGCCGGGACAGCTTGACCTGAAAGAATATAATGTAAGAAAACTATATCTGGATGCTTTCCCTGCTCAAAGTACTGCAGCGGGACAGAGATATCCACAGGTAACGCAGGCTATTTCCAATGATATCGGAAACAGTCTTTATCTTTTCTATTTCGGACATGGAGGAATCAACGGATGGGCACAGGAGAGAGTACTGACCAGTACAGAGATCCAAAACTCCAATAACTTCTCCAATGTATACAGCAGATTTCCATTCGTATCCACTATTACGTGTGAATTTACATTATGGGATGAGCCGGGTACTTCTTCTGCAGGAGAACAGTTTATAAAATTAAAACAAGGAGGCGCTGCTGCTATGATTACATCCAGCCGTGCCATCGGGGTAGATTACGGACGTCTTTTTACAGATACCTTTACAAAGAATATTTTCAAGCTGACCAACGATGATTTTGAAACATTAGGATACGCCCATTTACTTGCTAAAAAACAAAAAGGCCCAAGTATTGACCACCTGAAAGTAAATTTCCTTGGTGATCCCGCGATGAAGCTGAGCAGACCGCAAAGAAATCTTGTGATCGATAATATCGAGTCTCCGGTTCCGGGACTGATCAGAGGATTAGACTTTATTAAAGTAAAAGGCCACGTCAACAATCCAAACGGAACACTTAATTCGACTTTCAACGGAAGAGTTTCCATCCATATTTTCGATAAGAGATTAAATAAAAAGACTCTTAATAATGATGGAGTGTTAACTCCTGTTTTAGACTATACAGAAGAAGGAAGTGCTATCGTTAAAGCTTCCGGAACGGCAGTAAACGGAGTATTCACTGTGGAATTCTATGTTCCTAAAGACATCAACTATGCTGTAGGACAAGGAAGAATTCTTGGATATGCAGATAACAAAGGAGCAGATGTATTTAATAATCAGGCTGTACAGGTAGGAGATATCAACCCGAACGGAATCAATGATAATGAACCGCCTAAAGTAAAACTGTATATGAACAACACCAACTTTGCAGATGGTGGTATCACGAACCAGAATCCAATGTTATTAGCTTGTGTTACGGATGATACCGGGATCAATTCTACAGGATCCGGTGTAGGTCACGACATTACAGTTTACCTGGATGGACAGATCATCAATACCGTTGTTCTGAATGACTTCTTTGCTTCCGGTGAAGGAAACGGATGTCTGAGCCCTAGTCTTGCCGACTACCAAAAAGGGAATGTAACGTATCCTTTCAGAAACCTGGCTATAGGACAACACCAATTAACATTTAAAGTTTGGGACATAAACAATAATTCTACAAGTGCTACGTTAAACTTTGAAGTTAAGGATGAAGCAGATCAGCATCTTGTCATCAACAGACCCCTGAACTGGCCGAATCCGTTTACCAATAAAACGTACGTACAGTTTGAGCATAACTGTGATGATATTTTAGATGTCAATGTTCAAATCTATACGATAACAGGAAAATTAGTAAAAACATTATCTCAGCCGGTAGTCGCAGAACCGTTCCTACAGGGCTTTAGAACGCCACGTCAGGCAATAGAATGGGACGGAAGAGATGATTTTGGGGCAACTGTTGCAAAAGGTACGTATATTTTTAAGATATTTGCAAAAAGTCAAAATCAAGAAAAATGCAAAGGAAGTGCTACAGCTGTAGAAAAAATGGTACTTTTGAAATAATTAAATAATACATAGATAATAATATTTATAAAAAACTGATAATATATAAAAGACAACATATGAATTTAACTACTAAACTGCTTTTGGGATTTGGTTTAAGTGCTGGTTTTTTAGGCTATTCGCAAGATTTAAGTAAGATAAATCCAGTATTGACCGGAGCTCCTTTTCTAAGAATTGCACCAGATGCAAGATCTGGAGGTATGGGAGATCAAGGGGTGGTGACTTCACCGGATGCATTTTCACAATTTTGGAATGCTGCAAAATATCCTTTTAGCAGAACAAGTTCTTCCGTAGGTCTTAACTATACACCATATATGGGGAAACTTACCAATGATGTATTTTTACTATATGGTGCATTCCATAAATTCTTGGGACAGGAAGAAAGATCTACCATCTCTGCCAGTATCTATTATTTCAACATGGGTGAAGTAGATCTTACTCAGTTAGTAGGTTCAGAGGTAACTTCTATGGGTACATCCAAACCTAATGAATTCTCCATCGACGTAGCTTACGGTTTGAAACTTTCTGATTCTTACTCAATGGCTGTTACCGGTAGATTCATCCGTTCAGATTTAGCCGGAGGTTTCAACACAGACACTACGCTTAAAGCTGCCAACTCATTTGCAGTAGACGTTTCCGGATACTATACTTCTCCTAGATTCTCAAGTTTCGGAGGATATGACGGAAAAGTGAACGCAGGTTTCGCAGTTCAGAACTTAGGTCCGAAATTAGACTATACCGGAAATGAAGAATCCAGATCTTACCTGCCTACTATGGCAAGATTAGGACTTGGGTACGATATGTATTTGGATGATATGAACAAAATCGGTATTAGCTTTGAAGGTTCTAAGATTTTGGTTCCGGGAGCTGAGTATGTAGGTATAGATCCTAACACAAGACAGCCAAGATATGAAATCCCTAACGTAGGCCCTATCGCCGGTATCGGAAAATCTTTCAAAAATAAAAACTCTATCATGATGAGTGGTGCTTTGGAATATTCTTATGACAATGCATTTGCAGTAAGAACAGGTTATTTCCACGAAAGCGAAGAGCAGGGAGCAAGACAGTTCGCTACAGCAGGTATCGGATTGAAGTACCGTTCTTTCGGACTTGATATTTCTTATCTGATCAATATGTCAAAAATCAATACTGCTTTGGATAACACGATTCGTTTCGGTCTTACCTGGAACATCGGTGACGAAACATCTAACGTAGATAATTAAGATATTATATACCTCAAATCAAAAGCCTCATTTTTATGGGGCTTTTTTTTTGTAAAATATTAGTCGTCAATTGTGAATTAGCTGCGCTGTCAATTTGTTTCACAGTGAATTTACAATACAGCCGCTACAGATTCACCATTCACTTGCGAAGCAAAATTCACGATTCACCTTAGTCTTCTGTCTGAAATCTGACATCTAAAATCTTGTGTCTTAAAAATTCACCACTCACCTTCTCACGCCAAATAGTTCAATTCTTCATTCCCAATTCGTCATAAGCACAACCATTCAAATTGCCAATTGACAAATGATTACAGAAATATAATATATAAGTTTGCAAAAGTCTCATTTTTATAAGGCTTTTCTTGTTTTCAATAATTATTTTTGTAGTATGAACTATTCAGCAGAACTCAAAAAATTCGTTACCAGCCAATATGTATATTCTGCCATCAGAATTACGCTGGCAACTGTTCTGCCTTGTTTAGTCCTCGCCCACTTTGGGATTCTGAAAGAATACTTCCTCTTCCCTCTTGGAACCAGCTTTGTAGCGCTTTGTGATCAGCCGGGACCTTTTATCAGAAGAAGAAATGCACTGACATTCGCGATTTTCTGTTTTGTCTTCGTCGCACTTATTGCCAGTATGGTCATGAATTTTAAAGTGCTGGTCATTCTTGAGATCATCTTATTCGGGATGTTTTTCTCGCTTATCGGGGTCTACGGACAGAGGCTTGCTGCGGTGGGATCATTATCTCTGGTTGTCCTCGCGATCTTTATCGACGGGCATCTTACAGGAGCCAATATTTTTAAAAGCCTCCTGATCTTTGCATCCGGATGTATCTGGTTTTTGCTGATCTTCCTTGTGGTCACCACCATCCAGCCTTATAAACTGGCGGGACAGATGATCGGGGAAAATTATCTTCAGCTTGCAGAATTTCTAAAGATCAAAGCCAATTATTATCAGAAGAATCCGGACTTCGACAGACTGACCATTCAGGTTATTGCCAAACAGGTCGGAATCAAAAACCTTCAGGAAGAAACCAGGGAAACCGTTTTCAAGACCAGAACCATAGTCAATGAATCTACAACGACCAGCCGACTGCTGATGCTGATGTTCCTGAATTCTATGGACCTTCATGAAAAACTGATGACCTCCGAAAGCGATTATCAGAAGCTGCAGCAGAGTTTTGAAGACAGTATGATTCTCGTGAACATCCATGACTATCTAAACCTTCTTGCTGAAGAAATCACCAATATCGGGATTGCACTTCAAAGCGGAACAAGGGCAAAACCCATGTTTGATCTGGAGCTTGAACTGAAAAACCTAAACTATCATTATTTCGAACTCCGCAATAAGCAGATGAGTCCCGGCAATCTGGAGAATTTCATGATCCTCCGCCAGATTCTGATGCGCATCAACGAGATCACCAAAGAAATCAACGAGATCTATAAAGTATTTTCTCAGGATGTAAAACTGGCGAAAAGTCTTTCCACAGGTTTGGATTTAAAAAAATTCATGCCTAATGAGGAGAAACTTAATTTTAAAGTTTTAAGGAATAATATTTCGCTTTCATCATCTCATTTCAGACATGCGATAAGAATCACCACAGCACTGCTGGTGGGATATATTTTCTCTATGTTTGATCTTTTGGGGCTGGGACACACCTATTGGATTCTGATCACGATCGTAGCGATATTGAAACCGGCCTACTCCATTACAAAAAAAAGAAACCTGCTTCGTTTGTATGGAACCATTGCGGGTGCAGTCATAGCCTATACGATCCTTCATTTTATTCATTTCAATGGTATATTATTTACCATCCTTCTATTGAGTATGATCATGTGTTTCAGTTTTCTGAAAGGCCGTTATTTCTGGGCGGTTCTGTTTATGACGATCTATATATTTCTGAGTTTTAATTTTTTAAATCCCGGAAATGTCAATGTGATTTTCAAAGACAGAATCATTGATACTTTCATCGCCGGAGTGATCGCTTTTGCCGTATCTTATATTGTTTTGCCGGTATGGGAACATACTCAGAATCTCGATCTGATGAAAAAGTCTGCAGCAGACAACCTCATCTATTTCGAAAGTGTTATTTCAAAATTTCTGGAAGGAAAATTTGACATTGAAGATTATAAAGTGAAGAGAAAAAATGCGATCATCTCACTGGCCAACCTTTCCGATAATTTCCAGAGAATGATCTCCGAGCCGAAAAACCAGCAGAAGAAACTGGAAGTCGTTCATCAGTTTGTGGCCACGTCACACCTGATTACAGCATATACCGCTTCACTTTCCCAATACTCTAAAAACGATGAAAAGTATCCTGAAATAGATGCTGAAAGCTGGAGCAGAAAGATAGAAGCAGAAATGCAACAGACCTCCGTTCTACTACACGGAAACGAAATCAATGAAGCTTTAAGAATGGAAAGCCGCCTGGAACCAGAAGATTCCTCCATTGAAGATATGCTTTCGAAAAGAAAAACTGAAATTGAGGAAAACGACCTCATCGACCGCAGAGATCCTGATAAAATTTCACATTTAACAGAGCTTAAGAATATCCATGATATCCTGGAGCTGATCTACGATGTCGCTAAAGAACAGAGAAAAGTAATCGAAAAATACAGAAGCGAAGAAGATCCTATTCCTCCACAATCGTAAAACAATAGTCGTCAAAAAATTCCACTCTCGCTTTGAACTCGTCTGAAAACTGTTCGTCATAGACCCTGCAGCTGATTTTATGAAGGTGTTTAAGCTCAAAAGGTTTCACTTCATAATTCTTTTTCAGGGACCAGTATTTCGAGTGATGGATTTTATACATGCTTTCCTTTACACTCCATATAATCGTATAGAAGGCAGCTTCATTATCTTTGGGGATGAATCCTCTTTCGTTTTCATAGGTGAATTTATCGATAACCCTTAAGATCTTTGGGTTGAATTTCTCAATATCGATCCCTATTTTATTTTTGGAAACCGCAATGGCAGCAAAAGGAAATGAATGCGTGATGGAAATTTCAGCATCTTTGGGCGAAAGAAAAGGTTCTCTTTCTTTGTATAAAATTTTGGAATGAGGTTTTAAACTTTTCAGAAGCTTGCGTACCATCAGTACCTCCTGCAGTTTTTTCGGATGATAGTCTTTTACTTTTTCGGCATTTTCCGGTTCCAGAAGCTCGTGGATATCAAGTTCTTCGCTTTCGTCATATTTCCATACAAGGATGGTGGCAGTATCATCAGAAAAATCGCGGTAAAGAGGCATTATTTTTTTATTCGATAAAAGTAGTAAAAAGATGTGGAAGATGAAAGAAATGAAGATGGAAGCGGATTACAAACAATTACAGCAAAGTATCTCAGGAAACACTGAATTATAAAAACTTATAATTTGGTCAAAATATGAACACTAATAGCTTTTCAGAACCTCTCAATTTATCATCAAAAGCAGTAAATTTGTTCTTATTTTTAAAATAGTAACATTGGAAAAGATAGCTGTCATCGGAGGACTCGGAACACTGGCGGGAGGTGATTTATTTTTTAAATTACTTAAAAATCAACAGGTCTTAAAAAACCAGTTAAATTATCATTTTGTATTTGAACAGCAGCCTTACAGTCAAATTAATCTTCCCTTGTACAACGAAGAAGATATAAAATCGAGAAAATATTATACCTACAATGTCTGCAAAAATTTTGAGCGAAATTCGGTCACCAAAATCATGTTGCCGTGTTTTGCCAGCCATTCATTCTTAGAAGAACTTCAAAAAGAAATTTCTATTCCTGTCGTGAATATCTTTGAAGCACTGGCTCAATTCATCAGTTCAAAAGTTGAAAAAGGAGCTAAGATAGGCGTATTAACCTCTGATTATGTAAAAGAGAAAAAGATGCTGAACCATTATCTTGAAGATTATGAACTTGTTTTCCCTGATGATCAGCAAAAATTAATGGAAGCTATTTATGGAGATTCCGGGGTGAAGAACGGCCATTTTGAAGGACTGTCTTTAGAGTATATCTATGAAACCTGTGTTGAATTAAATCTAAAAGGCTGCGACATTATTTTGCCTGGAATTACGGAGCTTTCTCTTGTTGCAGAACCTTTATGGAAAAGGGGAATTTCCATACTTGATGTTAATCAGATCTATGTAGATTATGCTCTGAAGAATAATAAAACCGAAATACATAAACAGTTCAAGCTTGGAATATTGGGCGGTGTAGGGCCGTCGGCCACCGTAGATTTTATGAATAAAATTATAAACAATACACCCGCCAAAAAGGACCAGGATCATATTAAAATGATTGTTGAACAGAATCCCCAGATTCCGGATAGGACCGCTCATCTGATCCGTCACGAAACAGATCCTACGGTGGCTATGTTTTCTACCTGTAAACGACTGGAAGCAGAAGGCGCGGATGTCATTGCAATTCCCTGTAATACGGCTCACGCTTTTGTGGAAAGTATTCAGGAACATTTGAGTATTCCTATTATTAATATGCTCACCACGACTGCTGAATATATTAATGAAAAGTTCGGGCAACAGACAAAGGTTGGATTACTGGCAACCAGCGGAACTGTAGAAAGCAAAGTTTATCATGCCGTCTTTCAGAAATTTGGTTTTGAAACCATCGTTCCGGATGTAGCACAACAGCAGAATGTCATGGAAAGTATTTATGGTGAATATGGCGTGAAAGCAGGATTTACAGAAGGGATCTGCAAAGAACAGATTCTTGAAGCGGCAGACTTCATTGCTGCCAGAGGTGCAGACGTTATTGTATTAGGCTGTACGGAACTTCCTCTGCTCTTTCCTACCGAAACTGAAATCATAAAAGATGGCAGAAGAGTAATTCTGATTGACCCAACTTTAGTCTTAGCAAAAAAGATCGTAGCGATGGCAAAAGGTTAATTGCCGTAGCTATTAGATATAAAAAAATGCAGCTGCTGTCATGTATTCAGCACCTGCATTCTATCTGCAATCAGGATCATTTAAAACGAACCTTCTTATTTAATCTGTATAAACTTCCATCCTCCTACTTCCCTCTCCCTTTCTTATTGATTATTTAGACTGATGGTTCACATCATTTCTATGCTCAAGAATCTCAAGATTTTCATCTACAAAATAAGCACTTCCGAATCCATTCACATAAGAACCTTTTACCGGCTGTAAAGCGATCAGAATGAAATCCTGCATTTCAGCAATAACATCCACCACTTTTCCGTGTGTTTCTTTCAATTTGGTTACAACTGTGTTCCAGATTTCAGAATCTCTTTCAATCTGTGAAGTTGCTGCTTCTATTGTTAAACGCTCACGTGCATAGATCTGTTTGGTCGCAGATTCATCTTCAATGAACATAACAGAGGTTTTTCTTCCATCAGCAAGGTTTTTGGTATGTTTAGCCATGAAAGAAACCAGAATATATAAAGTATTGTCTACCTGTACAAAAGGTGCGTAGCTTGAATTCGGAGTTCCTTCCGCATCTACCGTAGCCAAAATCACACTTTTGGTACGTTCTATCAGTTCTTTTACTTTTGGAGCTACCGGTTTTGCTTTTCTGTTAGCTTCTTCCTGGGTATTGGTATGATTCATAGTATAAAATTTTATCTGACAAAAGTAGTTATTTAGATTAAGACTAAATAATTTTTATCCATGTATAATCTCATTAAAGCCAACTTGATCTGCCGTTTTTTTATCTAAATTATTAATTGTAATTTTGCGTTTCGTTATCAACTGAATTTAAATTTATTCATTACATATGAGTACTACAACACAATACGTTCCTTACAAAGTGAAGGACATATCCCTAGCAGAATGGGGAAGAAAAGAAATTACCCTTGCAGAAGCAGAAATGCCAGGTTTGATGTCGATCCGTGAAGAATACGGACCGTCTCAGCCATTAAAAGGGGCAAGAATTGCCGGATGTCTTCACATGACGATCCAAACGGCTGTGCTTATCGAGACTTTGGTAGCTTTAGGAGCTGAAGTTACATGGTCTTCTTGTAATATTTTCTCTACACAGGATCACGCTGCTGCTGCTATTGCTGCTGCAGGAATTCCGGTTTATGCCTGGAAAGGTCTGAACGAGGAAGAATTTGACTGGTGTATTGAGCAGACTTTATTCTTTGGAGAAGACAGAAAACCATTAAACATGATCCTTGATGATGGTGGAGATTTAACGAACATGGTTTTCGATAAATACCCTGAATTCACAAAAGATATCAAAGGACTTTCTGAAGAAACCACTACTGGTGTACACAGACTGTACGAAAGAATGAAGAACGGAACTTTAGTAATGCCTGCTATCAACGTAAACGATTCAGTAACTAAATCTAAGTTCGACAACAAATACGGATGTAAAGAATCTGCAGTAGATGCTGTAAGAAGAGCTACAGACCTTATGCTTGCAGGAAAAAGAGTGGTAGTTTGCGGATACGGAGACGTAGGTAAAGGTACTGCTGCATCTTTCAGAGGAGCTGGTTCTATCGTTACCGTTACTGAAATTGACCCGATCTGTGCGCTTCAGGCTGCAATGGACGGTTATGAAGTAAAAAGACTGGATACTGTTGTAGACAACGCAGATATCGTAATCACAACTACCGGTAACTTCAACATTGTAAGAGGAGAGCATTTCCTTAAAATGAAAGACAAAGCGGTTGTTTGTAACATTGGTCACTTCGATAATGAAATCGATATGGCTTGGTTAAACAAAAACTACGGTCAGACGAAATCTGAAGTGAAGCCACAGGTAGATATCTACACGATTGAAGGTAAGGAAGTAATCATCCTTGCTGAAGGTAGACTGGTTAACCTTGGATGTGCTACAGGACACCCAAGTTTCGTAATGTCTAACTCTTTCTCTAACCAGACCCTGGCTCAGATCGAACTTTGGACAAACTCTGCTGCTTACGGAAACGAAGTATATATGCTTCCTAAGCATTTGGATGAAAAAGTAGCTGCTTTACACCTTAAAAAATTAAGCGTTGAACTGGAAACTCTTTCTCCGGAACAGGCTGAATACATCGGTGTAGACGCAAAAGGGCCATTCAAGCCTGAATACTACAGATACTAAGATTTTTAAATCATATATAATAAAAGGCTTTTCAGATTTCTGGAAAGTCTTTTTCTTTTTGTGGCCGGTTCAGCATATTCCTTGCCCATTTTTTCAGGAGCTGTTTCCCGCTATCCGCTCATACTCCTCGCCCCAAAGCCTGACCATCGCTGCTGTGGGGTAACCGCTGCTATCGGGGCTAGGGAAAAGATTTAGAATTTTGAATGATGAGTTATAAATTATGAGTTATGAGTTTTGGATCATTATCCTTACCGGTATTCAATAGGAGCGGACTTTAGTCCGCTTTTACTATAAGACAAAATCACCAGGCTTTAGCCAAAACTTAAAGCCAATTAAGATATCCCTTCCGGGTTTTTCCCATATTTCCCTTTTGGCAGATCTATATTTATAAAAAATGAATATATTAGCCCTCTCAAATAAAAACAGAAAATACATGAAAAAACAAAGAGTATCAAATGCATTCGTAGCCGCGTCTTGGGTAGCATTGGGAGCAGGAATGATAGGTTTTATTGTAGGCCTTGCCAGAGCTGAAATGCTATTGAATGAAAAAGGATATTATTTCACCATCCTTTTGTATGGTCTTTTTGCCGTAGTTTCTCTGCAGAAAGCGGTTCGTGACAGGCTTGAGAATATTCCGGTAACGGATATTTATTACGGAATCTGTTGGTTTGCAACCCTTTCTTCCATCGTATTGCTGGCTATAGGACTTTGGAATGCCACTATACTTCCGAGTGAAAAAGGATTCTATGCATTTGCATTTCTCCTCGCTCTTTTCGGAGCTATTTCGGTTCAGAAAAATACAAGGGACAATATGGCCCAGGAATAAAACTAACATAAAAACGCTCCGATATCCGGAGCGTTTTTTGATTCATCTACAATACAACCGTTATATTGGATCAATTTCAAAACTTAGGTAAGTAATAATGTTTTTTTAACGCTAAGTTTCATTTTGGTAACGTTGGATTTTGAGGAAAGCAAAGATTTCGACTACGTCGCTGATGAAGCGTATGGATAAAACGCCCGCTTAGTCGAATCAATGAAATTGATTCCTTCTTTGCTCAACTTATATTATACAGCATTAGCATTAGACTTTGCGTGAGAAAAAGAGGGCTATTTTTTTTGTAATCTTCCTTTTATATAAATAGGATCCTTCTTTTCTTTTCGTGGTCAAAAAAAGCTTATCCGTTTCCTAAGTTTTGAAAGTAATTCCCTATAATTCAACAAAAAGTATACTTTTATTTATTTTTTATATATTTATTTCCCAAAATATTGACATATGATTAATAAAACTATACTTTTTGTTGTATTCATTGTATTCTTTCAATTCATCAAAGCTCAGGACGAATTTATCACCATCTGGAAACCAAGTCAGCAGCTTTCTTTTCCGTTCACCATAGATGCTCCTTCACAACCGGGAGCTCACCAGATCTGGTTTCCCGGCATTGGAGAACATTACAACATTGAGTGGGAAGAAATCAATTATCCTCAGCACAGCGGTATATTGTCTGATGTCACCTCTACAAAACAGGTTCTCATCGATTTTGGAACTCCATTGAATCCGAATGCCGGAGATGCCACTTACAGGGTAAAAGTAAGCAATGGCAGTGGTACCTTCAGACAAATACAGTTCGGAGTAGACGGGCTTTATTCCGGAAGTATCGATAAAATTGCTGACATCCAGCAATGGGGGAATATTAAATGGCAGTCTATGAACAATGCCTTTTCAGACTGCAGATTTTTACAGCTTTCTGCCTCCGACTCTCCGGATCTGGACCATGTTACAGATGCATCTTATATGTTCTACAGCGTTATAGACTTTAAAGGAAATGTGTCTATGGCCAACTGGAATACTTCTAAGATAAAAAACTTTGAATTTATGTTCGGTATTCCTCCCGGATCATTTGCAACCGATACATTCAATGCTCCAGTAGGATCCTGGAATACTTCTTCAGCAGAAAATTTCCGCTGTTTATTCTTTGGCAGAAATTCATTTAACCAAAACCTCAATAGCTGGAATACTTCAAATGTAACCAATCTTACCGCGATGTTTGGGTACACAAAAAATTTCAACCAGCCTTTAAGCAACTGGGATACATCAAAGGTAATCACCATGAATCTTATGTTTCAGGAAAATAAAATCTTTAATCAAAACCTCAACAGCTGGAATACCTCAAAGGTGACGGACATGAGCTTCATGTTTTCCGGGACAGATGCTTTTAACCAGCCACTGGATAACTGGAATACTGCTCTGGTAACCAATATGAGCTTTATGTTTCATTTCAACCCTAATTTTAATCAGCCGCTCAATACCTGGAATACCTCCAGTGTGACAGACATGTCCCATATGTTTCATGACTGTGTAGCTTTCAACCAGCCTCTTGATGCATGGAACACAGGCACGGTATCCAATCTGAGCACCGTCTTTGCAGGTGCTACAGGCTTTAACCAAAGTCTGGAAAGCTGGAATATCCCTCTCCTTACTATTGCCAATTCCGCTTTAACCAATTCCGGAATAGACTGTACGAATTACAGCAGAACCCTCACTGCATGGGCAGAAAACCCCAATACTGCCAATAATGTCAATCTGGGATCTGTAGCTCCACTCACCTATTCCTCTGATGTTGCGGGTAAAAGAAATATCCTGATTAGTAAAGGCTGGATCTTTTCCGATGATATGGTGGGAGAATGCCGTACACTTTCGGTATCAGATTCTGGTACAAAAGAAAGTGGTTTTATATATCCCAACCCTACACATGATGTAATTTTTATAAAAAACATACCTGATATAAAATCTTATATCCTGTTGGATGCTTCGGGTAGAATGGCAGGCAAGAATATATTAACAGGTAATTCGGTCAACATTCAATCTCTGGAACCTGGAATTTATATTCTGCAGCTCATATCCAAGGAAAAAATACATGCATTTAAATTCATTAAGAGATAAAATAGCTCCGGCCTCATCTTCGATGAGGCCGGAGCTTCTAATAAACTTTCCTAAAACAATTTTAGACTTTACATACAAGTCTTACATATGGCCTAGACCAGTTTATTGGTCTATTTTCTTACAATAATTTTTTCTGTACGATCTATTCCCAGACCATCTACTTTTACAACATATACTCCATCTGCAAGATCTGATATATTCACACGTGACTTTTCGGATAAGCTTACTTTATCTTCTTTAACCAGTTTTCCGGAAACATCATATATTTTTACAAATCCTGACCCTTTCGCATTGGCTTCAATGAAAATTTCATTTTTAGCAGGATTCGGATATATGGATACATTATTTTTTGATTTTATTCCATCCTCTGTCAAAGTAGATTTAGCAGTGGTATTACATTCTGCAGGAACCGTAAAGTCTTCTACCTGATCATTCAGATCTGGAGCAGGTTGATCAGCACCTGACCAATAACCATTTAATTTTCCTGACTTTGCATTCACTCCCAACCCTCGCTTTGCAAACGTTTTCCAGATCATACACTTATCTGCTCCTCCTGTTTTAGCCAGATCAGCAGCCAGAATGGCATTTCTTCCCTGTACAAAAGTAGGATTACACGGCTGCAGTTTCAAAGCATCCATTACAAGCTGCAGTGCTTTCGATGATCCACTGCTGGTGTTACTCATATCATTATTGAAACCATATTTCTCCACATATTTCCAATGCAGATCCCACAACATGGTAGCCCATACAAATCCTATTGAATGTACATTTGCTACTGTTATAGGATTTTTAAACACATCTGAGCTATTAACTTTCATCCCATTGGTTTTTCCGTAAGTATAATTATTAATAGAAAAATCCGGTGAATATTTCGCAGGTCTTATTCCTCCACCCGCTGTCTCCTGTCCTGAAGCAAATGTCCCCATACCTCTTGGAATAGTTGCATTATCTGTAGGTTTCATGGTAAGCATTAAAGCAAAAAAATCAGCCCATCCTTCTCCCATTTGCTCATTATCTGTAGGAAATGATAAACATGACGAACCAGTCCCGGTAAGTCTGTTACTAATACCATGTCCATATTCATGGGCAATAATACCGTTATCCAAAGACGCGTCCAGATAAACAAAGGTAGACGGATCACGTTTTAAGGTAATGTTCACATTGACATTCTGATCAAGCTTATTTTTCAGAGTCACTCCATCACCGTTCTGAACAAGAACCGATGGGATATTGACCGAAGCATCAGGAGCTCCGAATGATCCAAATGCAGAAGCAGGTATATTGTAAAACACTACTGCTTTTGCTCCTGCTGTCTGCGCATTTTTCACTTTAACGGCAAGATCACAGGTTCCTCTTTCAATCAGGGCAATTTTTCCTGAAAGATTTGTATTGGTTAAAGCAGTACATCCATCCAGCGGGCTGGCAACTTTTAAATCACCGCTCATCCCGGTCACCGACAATTGAGGCCCCATTCCTTCCCTGGCATAGCGAACATTAGGCTTTAAAGTAGTTAAATCTGAAGGAGCACTGATGCTAAATCCGCTATTAATCACTTTAGGATCAAATAGATACATCTGCATCCTTGGAGCACTTCCGTCTGCAGGAGAACTAAAATTGGCATTATTAAAGCTAGGCTTAGCAGCAGTACTTCCGTCACGTGCTTCAGCCAGTACCGCATCATTACCGGATCCTCCTTTGCCAAAATTACTAACCTGAAAATTTCTGGCAGACTCTGTAAAGCCATATTTATAAAAGATATCATGCATCATATTGTTCGTATAGAACAAATTCGTGATGGCTGCTGAAGTATAAGTGGTAGGCACTTGATTGACATCTAAAGGGAAATCAAAATTTCTTGTACTCCCACCATTAGCTACGGCTCCTACCGTATTGGTATTATTTGTGTCAGTATAAGCGTATACATTATTACCTCTTGAAGTGGTATAAGAAGTAGTCCCGTTAGAGTGCCATCCCTGAGGAGAAGCTGTTAGATCCCATGGGTTTGAAACTATTGACCGGGATCCGAATGACGGTGCTTCTACCGGTAAAGCAAAAACATTGTAGCTGGCATTGGAGGGAGGTGCCAATACGAGATTTTGTTTTTTAGGCAACATCGGATACGCTACCGTTTTCTGTCCATACTCTGCATCATCGTGGCTTTTGAACAGATCATCATGAAAAGTTTCAGAGATCGTTTTATTTTCTATATGTAAAACTTTAGCCGTGTGAGCATCGACAATAACTTCCATCATATTGGAAGTTTCAGCCTCGTCAAAGACAAACTGGTACGCCAGATGCATCTGATCTTCTGATAAAAAATAAAATAATTTAGAATGTACCGGAGGAGTATCCTCTGAAGATTCTTTTTTGTCGGCACTGCCAAATCGATAGATTTCCGGAGTTTTCAGTTTTGAAGTTTCAGCAAAAGATTGAAATGCTTTTTCCGGACTCAAACCCGGTCTGCCATCAGGCACACCCGAACTCTTCAAATGATCAGCAAATCCCATGGAGGAGTAAGTAATCTTATTGTCTTTAATAAGAAGCGTAGATATTTTATTGTATACCGGCACTCCGTTGATCTTCTGCTGTACCACCACCACATCACCTTTCAGTGAAGCAGAGGGGTCAACATTGAGAATTTCAAAATCTTTAAGCTCATTAGCCATAGATCTGAGACTCCTATCATCATTCAGATATTTTTTAATTGTTTCCTCATGATTCTGAGCCAATGACAGGGCAAACCCACAGCTTGCCACAGCCACCAATAACTTTTGTAATTTTTTGTTCATCTTTTTTATATTTTTTTAAATATCAACGTGATAAAGATAAAAAAATATTCAAAAGATTATCATATTTTCAATAAATAAAGCTAAAGATTAAACAATTAATTAAATTTAACAGTATTTTATATAAATAGCACAAAAATGAATTAAAAAAAATAACCAAATAGACTTTAAATACTAAAAATAATAAACAGACTATTTATCGTAATGATTCGGATGATGATTTTTAATATCATCCACTGTTCCCAGCACCTTATCTTTCAGAGAATCCTGATACTTCTGAAGGTTTTCTGCCACAGCATCATTGGAGCTTCCCAGAATCTTTACCGCCAAAATCCCCGCATTCAGTGCTCCGTTTAAAGCCACCGTTGCCACAGGAATTCCACCCGGCATCTGAAGGATAGACAGTACGGAATCCCAGCCATCAATAGAATTGCTTGACAAAATCGGAACTCCGATTACAGGTAAAGTCGTGCAGCTCGCTACCATTCCCGGAAGGTGTGCGGCTCCTCCCGCTCCTGCGATGATCACTTTCAAGCCTCTTTCTTTCGCCGTTTTAGCGTAGTCAAACATTCTTTCCGGTGTTCTGTGTGCCGAAACTACCGTCAATTCATATGGAATATTGAGGCTTTTCAAAAAATTAGCAGCCTGTTCCATGATCGGCAGATCGCTCTGGCTGCCCATAATAATTCCTACCATCTTCAAATTTTATTAGATCTTCAAAGATAAAGAATAAAAGTCTTTTTTTAAAATCGCAGGTCTATTCATTCCTGAATGCAGAAGGTGATGTTCCTTTCAGTTTTTTGAAAAATCGGTTCAGATGGCTTTTATCCGTAAATCCGAATTCATCTGCTATTTCACTGATTCGCATATCACTGTATTTTAAACGGTTTTCAATAAGCCCCATCTTATATTGGGCGGCATATTCATTTAAAGTTTTTCCCGTATTACTCTTAAAATAGCGTCCAACATAGGTTTTAGAAATCCCGAACATACTGCTGATATGCTCCCCTGTCAGTTTTTTAGGATCGTAAATATGTCCGTGTACATACTGGATCATATCTGCTGCCTTATGATCGGTTATTTCATTTACCTTTACAATATCTTCTTTCATCAGATTCTGCGCAACACTTGTAAGAACGCTCTGCACTAAAAGTTGAATCATTTCACCAGTGTACAGATTCTTACTTTTCATTTCAATCATCAGGTTTTCCATCAGATTTTTAATCATCTTTTCATTGTCTTCCTCTTTGATCACAGATCCCTGGAAAGTATGATTGGAGAACGTCTGTTCAAGCCGCTTCAGGAAAGTCGCTGCCATATGTTTGCTCTGCAGGAATACTTTATTGAATCTTATAAAAAACAGCTGAGTCTTTGTTGTAAAAGTAAAATGGTGTGAATCTTCCGGGACAAGCAGAAAAAGATTTCCGGACTGGTAAGGAAATTCGTTCCCGTTAATATTTTGTGTTCCCGTCCCTGAAACAATATAAACCAGTTCAAAAAAACTAACGCTGTGACCGCCTCTTGGACAGACATCCATTGGTTCTTTCAAATCGAGTTCAAACGGTTGGTGAATAAAATCCTTTTTCATGACAATATTATACCCTTTTATCATGTAAAAATACAACATTTCAAGACTCCAAAGTACAGAACTTTGTATGATCAAAAAAAGAAAACAATGAAATCAGACCGCAACACAACAATGAAAGCACTTATCACAGAAGAATTCGGAAAACCCTTTATCATGAAGGATATTGACCTGCCAAAACCAAAAGAACATCAGGTTTTAATTAAAATAAAAGCTGCCGGACTGAATCCTTTAGACCTTAAAATAAAAAACGGTCAGGCTGCTCACGCTCAAGTGAAACTTCCAGCAGTTTTGGGAATCGACATGTCAGGAATTGTCGTAGAAACAGGGAAAAACGTCAATGATTTCAAAGTGGGTGACGAAGTTTTCGGAATGGTAGGCGGTATCGGTAATCATCAGGGAACTTTAGCAGAGTACATTACGGCTGATGCTGACCATATCAGTTTAAAACCTAAAAACATCTCATTTCAGGAAGCCGCTGCCATACCTTTGATATTCATTACTGCCTGGGAAGCTCTTGTAGACCAGATCAACATCCAACCCGACCAAACAGTCTTGATTCATGGAGGAGCCGGAGGTGTAGGCCATATAGCAGTGCAGATCGCTGTGGCAAAAGGAGCAAAAGTGTACACAACCGTACAATCAGGAAGTTCGGAACAGATCCGAAAATATGGCGCGGAACCTATTGACTACACCGTTTTATCCGTTGATCAGTATGTACTGCAATATACCAACGGGCCAGGCTTTGATGCGGTTGTTGACACAGTTGGAGGTAATGTGCTGGATGATTCTTTTCGTGCTGTAAAACAATATACGGGACATGTGGTAAGCATTCTCGGATGGGGTACACACAGCCTCGCTCCTCTCTCCTTCCGCAATGCAAAATATTCCGGAGTTTTCACCCTCTATCCTCTTTTATCAGGAGAACTAAAAAGACACCACGGTGATATTTTAAAAGAAGCGGCCCTTCTTCTGGAAACCGGAAAAGTAAAAATTAAGCTGCATCCCCAATCCTATTCATTGGAACAGGCAGATACTGCCTACTCATTGTTGGAAAGCGGAAAAGCATCAGGAAAAATAGTGATCTGTTGTGAAAAGTAAGGAAGAAGGAGGATGGAAGATGGAAGTTCTGGAGCGCAAAAAAGACAACTATGCCTCATTCTATTTTCAATTACTTTATAAGAACTGTAATCATCAAATGACCATCAGTAACTTCCAGCCTCCCTATTCCCTCTTCCCTCTTCCCTCTCCCATCCCAATTCCCATCTGTATCAGCTAAAATCATACAAACTGTACCCATCCGGTTCATTTCAGAACAGGTATATTTGTCTGTTATACGATACATTCACCTTGAAAGATTACAAACTTCTTTTTGCCGTTCTCACCGTTGCCATTGTCTGGGGAACTACATTTTTAGCGATACGTGTTGCTGTGGAAACTATTCCGGCATGGTTCGTTGCGGGAATCCGTCAGTTTCTGGCTGCATTAATTATGCTTTTTGTTCTTCTTTCAAGAAAAGAGTTTAAATGGATAGGCTGGAAAAATTTAGGCTATCAGATTGTCTTTGCTTCTCTTATGTTAATTGTAGCGAATGGAATGACCACAGTAGCTGAAGAAACCGTATCCAGCAGTCTGGCTTCACTCATCAGTGCCTGTTCTCCGATTCTGGTATTCCTGGGAAGTCTGGCGGTAGGTCTTCAAAAGTTCAGTTTCAGAGCGCTGGCCGGTGTTCTTCTGTGTTTCAGCGGGATTCTCTTTATTTTCTGGGACGGCATACAGGATCTGGCCAATCCTGAGTACAGAATGGGAATGATCTTTCTTTTCTGTGCCATTGCAGGATGGGCTTCAGGAACTATTTTCACCAAGAAACTCAATATACAAAGTGGTAATATCACGCTGAACCTCTTTTATCAGTTCCTATTTGCAGGCGTTGTACAGGTTATTTTTGCCTTCCTGTTTTCAGAAAATTATAACTTTGGAAACTGGTCTTTAAAAAGTATTTCAGCAATGATCTATCTGGCTGTTTTCGGTTCTGTTGCAGCATTTTTTGCATTCCATTATGCTTTAACCAAAATATCTCCTGTTCAGGTTTCCATACTTGCTTATGTGAATACTATTATTGCTATATTTTTAGGCTGGCTGATCATGGATGAAAAAATTTCCCTTAAATTTATCCTTGCAGCAGCCATGATTATTTGTGGTGTTTTTATTATTAATTATAAACCGGAAATGTTTAGAAGACAGAAGGTGGAATTGTAAAATTCAACAGTGATTATTTTCAACCACAAAAGTCTCAAAAGTTTTTTTAACACTTTAGTTAATCAAAGTTGACAATAAAAACCACATAAAAGAACACATAAGCTTTCCAAAAATCTAAGATTTTTATATTAACAAAACAGTAGAAAATATTCTTAATCATCTGTGTCTCTCTGTGAAATCCGTGGTCAATAAATAATTAGAACAAAAGTTTTTAAACACTTTAGTTAAATACAACTTAAGTAGTTTTAAAAATCTTCCCGCTTACTTTTATATTCCCTATCTTGGCTCCACCAACACTGATCACATGCCAAACCAATTATTCACCATTTCTTTACTATTGTCACCGCTGTTTTATTTTGCACAGCAGACTGAACTCAGAGAAAATGTAAAACTGAAAAGTTTTAATTACGACGTCTATCTCCGGAACAAAAAAGACCAGTCTACATCCAAAGAATTGTACATCATTCCAAATAAAGGGGATACTATCAAGGGAAATGCATTGGTGAAAAATGCCGCCAGTGAAGAAACTCACCGTGGATTTTACAGAATAAATGATACCGAAATTCATTTTATAGACATCGATCTTAAATCCAACAAGATCAATCAAAAAATATATAGCCCGAACAAAAAAGGAAATCTTAAACTCATCAAAGAAAACCTTAATCTGAGCACTTACCCGAATGACCTTCCGCCCAAGTTTAAAGACAACAAACCTCCGCATCCGGAATTTGAAGGTGGAGAAACAGCGTTGTATCAATGGGTAGAAAAAAACATCTATCCTGTTTTGGATCAGAAATACAAAAAGAAAGACAGTGGAAATGCTGTTATGGTACTGGATATAGATCCTAAAGGGTCTGCTTCTTTTGTAGAAATCAGAAACCTCATTATGGCAGAAAATATAAAGACTAAACTTATCGAAATTATTAAAAAATCACCGGCGTGGAAAACGAAGGTCAATGGTTTTGAGGTGTCCGGAATTGTTTTTATCCCTATTGAATACTGATAATTTCAGTGTAAATTTTTCTGCATTGAAGCCAATATAGGCCTTGGGATTTTATATTTTCCGTATTTTTTCTTATATTGTTTACACCAACATCTACAATATGCTAAAAAACACATTTTTCATCCTTTTTGTCGGTTCTTTTCTAATGATCAGCTGTGATTATAAGGAAAAAGAAAAAAGCCTCACGGAAAGAGAAAAGCAATTACTTGAAAAAGAAAAAATATTCGCTAAAAAAGAATCCGAATACCAGGCCCTTATCAAAATGAGAGACAGCATTTTTTCAAAGAAAGATTCTGTCGTAATTGCTGCATGGCCTTCGGATATTTCCGGCCCCTGGAATGGAAAGGTAATCTGCACCGAATCCAACTGCAGTGATTATGCGGTAGGTGATCAACGAACCGACACCTGGGAATTTGACAGCGACTCTACCCAACTGGTGACCAAAATCGTAAACAATAACAATCTTGTAAGGCTGTACTCCGGAAAGTATGAGAACAACGAAATCAGGCTTTCATTCAAAACCGATTCCACCGCTAAAAAAAGTGTAGAGATGAACGTCCTTCTCAATGACATCTCTGCCAATAAAATTAAAGGAACCAGAACCGTGACCGCCGACAATGGCTGTACCGCGAGATTTTCTGTCGAATTAGTACGTTCCACCAAATAAAAACACCTATGATTTTACTGAGTATACATAATCTGAGTTTTCCTATAGAAGATCCGGTATTAAAATTCCTGTTGGTACTGGTCATCATCCTTGCCGCTCCCCTGCTTTTAAACAAAATTAAAGTCCCACATCTTTTGGGGCTGATCATCGCCGGTGCCGTGATAGGACCAAACGGATTCAATGTACTTGCCAGAGACAGCAGCATTGTGGTGACGGGAACTACAGGGCTTCTCTACATCATGTTCCTGGCCGGATTAGAGATTGATATGGGCGATTTTAAAAAGAATAAATGGAAGAGTCTCACTTTCGGAATTTATACATTCGCTGTACCTTTCGTTCTGGGATATCTCGGAGGGTATTATCTCCTTCATTTTTCCATATTAACGTCTATCCTTTTTGCCAGTCTTTTTTCTTCGCATACCCTCATCGCTTATCCTTTGGTCAGCAAGTTGGGCATTGCAAAAAACAAGGCGGTCAATATTACAGTCGGTGGAACGATGATCACCGATATTCTTGCCCTTTTGGTACTTGCCGTGATCGTGGGAATGTCCCAAGGTGATGTAGGCACGGAATTCTGGGTAAAACTTTCCGTTTCCTTTATTGTATTTGCCCTGATTGTACTGATCATATTTCCCATTATCGGAAGGTGGTTCTTCAAAAGGGTGGATGATAAAATTTCGCAATACATTTTTGTTCTGGTGATGATTTATCTGGCCGCTATGCTGGCTGAACTTGCCGGTGTAGAAGCCATTATCGGAGCATTCTTTGCCGGACTGGCTTTAAACAGGCTGATTCCGCATACCTCATCCCTGATGAACCGGGTGGAATTTGTAGGAAATGCCATCTTCATCCCGTTCTTCCTGATCAGTGTAGGAATGCTGATCGACTTTAAGGTTTTCTTTAAAAGCTGGGAAACACTTGAAGTAGCCGGAATTATGCTCGTTGCCTCCATCGGAGGGAAATATGTTTCTGCAGTCATGACGCAAAAGACCTTCAGACTTTCCAAAGAGGAAGGAAAACTGATTTTCGGGTTGAGTTCCGCTTCTGCAGCTGCAACATTAGCATCGGTTATGGTAGGATACAACATCATCCTCTCCGAAACTGAAACCGGCGAACCGGTAAGACTATTGAATGAACACGTCCTGAACGGGAGCATTCTGCTGATCCTTATTTCCTGTACGATTTCTTCCTTTATATCAATGGCAAGTGCGCAAAAAATTGCAGAAAGCGACAATGAGGATACGGTTTCCGGCGACAGTCATGAAGAAGAAAATATCCTGCTGGCAATCAATCACGAGGAAACGGTAGACAGAATGGTGAATCTGGGAATCCTGATCAAAGCCCATTCAAATACGGAAAACCTCTTTGCTTTAAATGTGATTAATGAAGATAAAAATGAATCTTCGGTGAAAAATGCGGAAAAACTTCTTCATCAGGCCGCAGATGCCGCTTCTGCAGCAGATGTGAAGATGCAGACGCTTAAGAGATACGACAACGACGTGATCAATGGGGTTAAAAATGTAATCAAAGAACAGAATATCACAGATCTTATCATCGGACTTGAGGATGAGAAAGGCTTCTCCCCTTCTTTCGTGTATAATCTGTACAACGGATATTTACAGAATGATGATGTGAATGTACTCGTTTATCATGCAGCGCAGCCACTTTCAACGATTAAGAAATATGCCGTGATGATTCCGGAAAACGCTCATAAGGAAGCCGGATTTTTCCATGCCCTTCTGAGAGTATGGAATGTCGCCAGAAACTCCGGTGCGACAGTCGTTTTTTATGCTCCGGAAAACATTCTTGATATTCTTCAGAAAATCGTTAAAAAGGCCAATATAGAAGCGGAATTCATCATTATGAGTACGTGGCAGGATGGTGAAAAAACCGCAGCAAAGCTTAAAGAAGATGAAGCACTTATTGTTCTGATGGCTAAACGCGGTATGCAGTCGTATGTTCCGAGGATGAGACTTATTCCTGAATTGCTGAACCGACATTTAAGCAATAACAATTACCTTCTGATCTTCCCATTCTCTGAATTTGACGAAAATAGTCCGGAGATCCGTTCTGTGGGGAACCATGATGATTTTATGGAGATCGGAAATGTGATTCAGAAGATATTTAAATAAGGAAGGAAGTCTGAAGCTCTAAGAGGGAAGTTAATGAAGTTCAAAAGAAGAATTTCAGTTTCTTAAACATTGATATTAAATTACTTAATTGAAATTCACCAATAATAAAGTATTAATTTTAACCGATAAAAACAGCATTGAAAACAAATAAAATAATCCTGCTGGCGGCCGCTTTAAGTTTCCAGTTTTCATGGTCTCAATTTGCAAAGATCGTTGACAAAGACGGTTATGTGAATCTGAGGAAAGAAGCGGATGGGAAAAGTGATATTGTGGGAAAGATCAATTCGGATGAGATCCTTTATCTATTCAGTCCCGAAGATAACAAGAACTGGCTTAATGCTGATTACACCGACAAAAATGGGAAAAATCTGTCAGGATACATTCACAGTTCAAGAGTTAAGTATATAGAATCTTATCGATCGGTTCCTGTAGTTTCTATTAATGAAAACAAAGCGGTTTTTAATTCAAAAAACATCACCGTTACTATTGAATCTGAACCTTTTAATTACAAGGAAAACAAAAAGTATTTTTCAACTACTGATTACAAAGATTATAAAGTTGAGGATAAATTTAAAGGCCAGCAGATCTGGGGTACGGATGGAACTATTCCACAGACTCACTATAAATCGATCTCTGTGAAAATGGGCGGGAAAACACTTCTGATTCCCTCAAAGGAGATTGAAAACCTTTTTAATATCAACACGGAATCTGCTGCCTGCTATTTTGATTCTGAACATGAAACGTTGTACATCAATATGGTGAACTCAGATGGAGCCGGAGGATATGCTGTTCTTTTTACAATAGAAAAAGGAGTTTTTAAAGGAAAAACACTCATCATCCCTTTCTAACAAGAATATCTAAAAAAACAACCATGAAAATCAACTCATTATTAATACTCTTTATGGCTATTGCTTTAGCTTCCTGCAAAGAGAAAAAGGAAGCCGTCAAAGCTGAAACTTCACAACCCGTACTTGCGGATACTGTTATAGCAATGCCTCCGGAAGAGCTAAAAACCGACACAGCCGCTGCAGATGAATCCGAAAATATAAAAACCGAAGAACCGGCCGCAGAACCTGAAACGATCACTGACGATTTTGCCTTCAATAAATTTCCGTCTGCGAATTATAAGTTCGTCAAAAAAGCAAAGCTTGATTTTTCCAGTGATGAAGGTGCCTATAATTTCAGAACAAGAATCAAGGATGCCTACGAATCAGGTACTCCTAATTTTGCCAGTTATTATATCACTGTTATTTTCGGATGTGGTGCAAGCTGCATTATGGGAATGATGATGGATGTGCGTGACGGAAAAATCTATGGACTTCCTCTGGGAGAAGAGACCTCCTGCCTGTTTGCCGACGACCGGGCCATTTTCTATCCGGACAGCAGGTTATTTATTGCGAGCATCTGCCGGGAATCCAATGAGGCTGAGAATGTGTATTACCACGCTTTTGTCTGGAATGAGCAAAAGAAGGTTTTTGAAAAGGTGGAAGAGAAAGATATTAAGTAAAGGATTATTTTTACAGAGAAGGCTTTATTGCCATATATTTAATTTTACATTGTAATGAAAAAAAGACTTCTCGCCTATATTCTTCTTTTTATAGTCTATTGTTTTCTTGCAGTACCAATTGCTACTTTGGATGACATTCTGAATACCCATCAATTCGAACTTGTGACGGGTTTAGGTTTTGGAATTTTAAATTTCCTGTTTTCTTTTATTGTTTTAAAATGGAAAATCATTTTTAGCGTCATCAGTGGATTATTTATAGCATTTCTGGCTTTAGCAATGGCCAATTTGACATGGTTGCTGAAAATTGCACCCGAATGGGATGACTATGGTATTATGACTGCAATTCTTACCAATGCCGCAAGCTCTATCGTATTTTGGGAAATAATATTTTGGAGTAAAAGTAAATCAGCACGTATTTTCAATAAATAAATGAATTGAATTTGAGTATACAATTTTTGTATTTTAGCGTAGAAAAATAATCTATGAAACAAATTACAGCAATCCTTTTAATCATTATGTCTTTAATGATTTCTGCACAGGAAAATACATATTCAAAAAAGGAATTTCAGCAGAAACTGGATTCCATTAAAGCAGAAGGAAATCTATTATATTCTCATGAAATCGCATCATGGAACTCCGGTGATCTTATGGCTTCAAATAAAAAATTACGTGAGATGGCCCAAAGTTATTTGACTTACAAGAGCAATGATACTGTAAAAACCGTTTTTCTGAATAAAGACCAGAATCTGGTTGTTGCTGAATACTCATTCAAAAACAACCAAAAGAAGCCTGTCAGAGAAAATCTGCAGCAAAGACAACTCAATCAGACAGAGCTTAATATAAATAAAATCCGAAGTACGGTTATATCTCAATTATCAGATCCAAAATATGAAGTGAGCGCACCCGAAGGCTATAATCTTAACCTTATCATCATTCCAATCAATGAAAATTATAAAGTATATCTGATTCCCGGGACTTCTCAGTCAGGGGTCATTCCATTTGGGAACGATTATCTCTTTATTACCGATAAAGAAGGTAAAATTACGTCCAATCAAAGATTTCACTCAAGGCTTATTCCGGCATTTACTCAGGGAGAGAACGGTACTTTAACCATGGCTACCCACAGTCACTTAAGAACAAGTCCTTTCATCTCCGCAACGGACATCTGTACGTTTAAACTTTACGCTCCTTTAACAAAACTTGAAGAGTTTTCTGTTTATTCGCCAGCTCTGGGAACCTATATGAAGTACAATTATAAAAAAGATTCCATTGAGAAAACTAAAGATCCGTTATAAATAACAACTACTGATTACAATCAATTCACTGTCAAGAAGGTTTATTATTTCTGACTCTGCTTTTATTAAAACTTCCTTATGACCGAAAATCTTGAAACGTTCTACTCTTTTTTAATCTCTTTATTACCGTTCTCATTTGTTATTGCAGCGATTGGATTGATTATCGCCATGTTGACACGCCTGTTTAAAAATGATATGGTAAAAGTCATCGGTATCGCTCTATTTATTCAGACTTTTATTTTAGGAATTTTATTAATCATTGTTCAGAATATGGTGGTAAAAAATGTCCGGAGTGAAGTCATAGGCATACTTTCTGATCCTAAAATCAAAATATCGATTGACAGTGCGGATTTTGGATCGTTGCAGACAGAGGAATTAAAAAATGAGCTTTTGAAACTCAAAGATATTTCCACCAACCACAGCCATGCAATGGATAAAAAAGCAATTCAGGTGATTTCGCCGGCTGGAAATTTTAATATTTTCATCGCACGAGATTCAAATAACCCAAAAGAATTCTGGATTTTTACAAATAGATACAAGTCTGGTGAGGACAAAGAAATAGGAAAGATTAAAACATCAAATATTGTATTGGACAATGTAAATCGTTCAGAATAATAATGCTTAGCAATCGCGATATTTTTTCCACAAAGTAATCAACAAGTTGATTTGATGAAGCGAATGAATAAACGGCATTGACAAAACCACAAAAAAGAGCTGCAATCATCATTACAGCTCTTTTATATTTATTTTAAGTCTAAGTCTTATTCCGCGATCACTCTCACCATACTTTTCACTTTCACCAGTTTTTCCATCAATTCTTCTCTGGTATCGGCCAGAACATTGATGTGTCCCATTTTTCTTCCGGGCTTGGTTTCTGTTTTTCCGTATAAATGGATGTACGTTTTTGGAAGCTTCAGAACGTCATCCATTCCTTCGTAAATGACTTTTCCGGCATGTCCTTCTGCCCCTACAAGATTCAGCATTCCGCTGTATCCGAAGGCATCCGTGTCGGCTAAAGGCAGGTTTTTCACCACACGATACATTTGCTCGAATTGGGAATTCGCATTTCCTTCCTGGCTTTGGTGACCGGAATTATGGAGTCTCGGAGCCGTTTCATTCACCCATATTTTTCCTTCTTTATCCAGGAATAATTCGATGGCAAAAAGTCCCGGAGAATTGACTGCATTCAGAAATTTCTCTGTAATAGAATCAATCTGTTTCTGGATATCTTCGCTTAAAAATACCGGACAGATATTAAAATCCAATAGGTTTAATTTAGGATCTGCTACCATTTCAGTCACAGGAAATGTTTTGGTCTCCCCACTTTCATTTCTGGCAACGATCACGGAAAGTTCTTTGTCGATGTCTACCAGACTTTCGATCACTGAAGCTTCTTTCCATACATCCTGATAATCCTCTTCTGTTCTGATTACCTGAACGCCTTTTCCGTCATAACCTCCCGTATTCATTTTCTGCACAAACGGCAGCGGCATCATGATCTTTTCATCACTGTTCCACACCACCTGAAATTCAGGGCTTGGAATATCATAGGTTTTGTAGAATTCTTTCTGAAGGATCTTCTGCTGAATGGTTTTGATGATTGCCGCATTCGGAACTACTTTTATGCCTTGTTTTTCAAGCTCGGCCAACGCATCAGCGTTCACATGCTCTATTTCAATAGTCACTACATCTTTATCTTTCCCGAAGTTCAGTACCGTTTCAAAATCATTGAAATTTCCTTGGGTAAAGTGGGAAATATTGTTGCACGGTGCGTCAGATGCCGGATCCAGCGTATAAAATTCGTCGTCGTATTTCAGTGCGCTTTGTATCAGCATTCTTCCCAGCTGTCCGCCTCCTAAAATTCCTATTTTCATTCTTACTTTTATTTTTTCTATTAGATTTTCTTAATGGAAAGCTTTATTGAACCTTATCAATCTTTAAATATCCCAGTCCCATTGGATTCTCCTGATTTTCTGCATCAGATTTTGTCAGTACAATCGAATATTTTTCTTTCATTTTTTCAGGAAGGATATCATTGACATTAAAAATATCGTCAATATCAACTCCGTGTTTGTCATCCACATGGCTTACGGCACCTTCAAAACCCATCGTTGCATAAAATTCCGTAGCTTTTGCTCTTTTGATGATCTCTCCCATTGATTGTCCAACCATCAGATGCTGCTCGTGAAATTCTTCAAAAAAGCCTCTCTTGTATCCTCCCAAATTAAGAAAGTACAGTTGGTTTTCGGAAGGCTGATCTGTCTTTTCCACGATCTTCACCTCATATCCGTCTGCGAATTTCACTTCCTGATGACAGTCTAAATGGATCTTTCCTTCGGCTTCTTTCCAGAAATCCTTCATATCGGGAACGAGATCTTTAAGATTTTCTGCGATCCCGAAAAACACGTCATGCTGCTCGATATTCCTGCCCTTGGGCGTTGCACCGAGAATGATATAAAATAATTTCATTTCACTTTTCATGCCTACAAAAATACGTCAAATTTATCTTTTTTAAACGTTTGGCAGAGTACGGCAATAGTTTTATATTTGTAGCATGTCAGAAATCATCATTCTGTTCCTCGGCGCGGTTTCAGCCGGTCTTTTAGGTTCACTTACGGGTTTGGGAGGAGGAGTTATCATTATTCCTTTATTAACGCTGGGTTTCGGCGTTCCTATGCATTATGCAATCGGTGCTTCTTTAATTTCTGTGATCGGAACTTCCTCCGGTGCGGCGGTAGCTTTCGTCAAAGAAGGTTTTACCAATATGCGGATCGGAATGTTTCTGGAGATCGGAACTACGGCAGGCGCTATTATGGGAGCTTTGCTTTCCGGAATGCTTAATCCCAATACCATCGGGATTATCTTTGCCAGTATTCTTTTATTGACTGTGATTTTAAATCTTAAAGGAAAGCCTGATCATCAGGAACCTTTAATTAAAGGAAGTCTGGAAGAAAAACTGAAACTCTACGGAACTTTTCCTGATAAAGGCGTTTTAAAAAGCTATTCTGCAAGAAATACCGTTCCGGGATTTTTAATGATGATGTTTGCCGGTGCGATGTCCGGACTTTTAGGAATCGGTTCCGGTGCGCTTAAAGTATTGGCGATGGACAATATGATGAAACTGCCGTTCAAAGTTTCTACAACGACGAGTAACTTTATGATTGGTGTAACGGCTGTAGCCAGTGCCCTGATTTATTTCCAGAGAGGTGAGATCATTCCTGTGATCGTAGCTCCGGTACTGATCGGTGTGGTAGTAGGAAGTTTCATCGGTTCAAAAACTCTGATGGTTTCGAAAACAAAGAAATTAAAAGTATTCTTTGCGATCGTGATCACCATCCTGTCAGTGTATATGATGTATAACGGTATCAATAAAAGCTTCAGATAATGAAAAAGAATTTTACAGATGTAGATCTGAACCGTTCGGTAGGAAATCTTCTGAGACTTGGCGTTATTTTGTCTGTAGTGACATCACTGGTAGGTTTTATCAAGCTATTCGTGGAAGGTTTCGAAATGCCTAAAAAATACTCCAGTCTGGATATGGGTTCCTCTTCTGAAAAAGTATGGGGCATGTTCTGGAATTCTCTGTGCAAAGGAGAAGGAATGGCTATTATTCAACTGGGAATTTTATTACTGATCTTTACCCCTTTGGTAAGGATTATCTTCGCTTTGATCGGGTATTTAAAAGAAAAAGACTACGTATATGTAGTCATTTCCTCTATTGTTCTCGTGATTATGGCGATCAGCTTTTTTACAGGCTACGCTCACTAATTTTTACATTTCATAAAACTCCAGCGGAAGTTGGTCCGGATCCTGGGTAAAGAAAAACTTTTTTCCGGTGTATTCATCTATGCGGATATCTTCACAGGTACGGCCTTTGGCTATAAGTTCATCTCTTTTAGCTCCAACATTCTCTACAGAAAACGCCAGATGTCTTAAACCACAGGATTCAGGGCGGGAAGGTCTTTCCGGTGGATCAGGGAATGAAAAAAGCTCGATTACATAATGGTCTCCGATAGCCAGATCAAGCTTGTAAGACTGTCTTTCTTCACGGTATACTTCACGGATGATATTCAAGCCTATCACTTCAGTATAGAATTTTTTTGAAACTTCATAATCTGAACATATAATGGCAATGTGATGGATCTTCATTTTTATATTTTTATAGTGTATTAAATTTTTCTATCAACAGTTTTTTATAAATTTTTCTGAGTTTTCTATCTACTTCTTCGGCTTTCAGAGCCTCTCCTATTCTTGCAGAATTTACAATGACTTTTGTCGTATTATTATCTTTTGAATACATATTAAACTGAACATCCCAAATCGTCTGGTCGCCCAGCTGAAGCGTGTTGATTTTATATTCATTACTCTCCTCTATCATTTTGAAAGCTACTGCTTTTATAGAATCATCAGATACATGATAAAATTTTTCGTTATTGTAAAGATTTTTCTGCTCAAATTTCCCCATACCGAAAAACCGCCCTCTGTTCATGGCTATAATCCTTGCTGTATCTTTCTCTACCCTGATATCCCTTTTCTTTAGTTCTAAAAGGACTTCATTCTTTGATTTATTGATCTCAAAAGAAGTATTATTATTAAAGTGAAGATTCCCGGAATAAGGCACGTATGAAAAATACCTGCTTCCATTTGAGGTTGACATCAAGATCAGCATGGAAGGTAGTAATACAAAGGATGGATTGATCTTCTTAAAAGCAAAATGATCAATAATTCGTGTATTTTTAATCAATATATAAGGAACAGGAAGTAGCAGTAGAACCAGCAAATCTGTATAATCTACCACCCTGTGAAGCGGAATGGGTGACACCGTATTATACAACTGGATCAGATTCTCCGAATAAGGGGATTTCCAAAAGGCAAATAAGAAACCTGCCACAAAAACAGAGTATTGTTTCAGTTTTGGAAACAGATACGTGAGTAGCATTGGCAGCAGGATAATTCCCACCACATCCGACAGTTTGCCCGTAAACCAGCTTGTATATTGGAATTTAAAAAAATGGTCGTTTAAAAACAGGATAGCCAGACAGCTTATAAAGATGTAGTTTAAGATCAGATTTCGGTTCCTCATTATTTTATTTCTCTGCAGTTTTCTTTTCTTCTGGTATCGATGATGTACTGAATTTTCCAGTCGTTCTGCTGTTTCACCAACTGAAAACTGTTGGCTCCGCAATGTGAAAATTTCCCTTTAAAATAGAAAGAATATGGGGTAAATACACTGGCAAGTCCTCCGTCTGTATGAACGGCATCGATGATTATTTTTTCATCCAGATCGCCCTTTGAAAATTTGGAAACAGAAGCGATAAATTCCTGTATGTTTTCATTTTTTACGGTTCCGTCTTTAGCGATGCTCTGTAAAATGGCATTCTCTGCAAAAGCCGATTTTACAAGTTCAGTATCCGCATTTTTCATGCCGAGAAACAGATTACGGATGGGTTTTTCAATGTCCTGATTCTGCTGTCCGAAACAGAACGTACAGAACAGTAAAGTGAGTGCGGCAAGTTTATTCATAGGGTTATCAATTAATCTGACCCAATAAAATTAGGAAAAAATCCTGTAAATAATTAAAATTAACAAAGTTTAAAAAGTGAATCGCGCTTCATTATCAGGAAATAGATTATTTTTATCAGTTTATTTGACATTATGTGGGGAATTTATTTGTTTTTAATTGCGTTATTGGTTCTGTTAACCATACTTCCTAAAATTCAAAATGCGCATTGGGTATTCAGGGTTCCGGAATTTGGTAAGATTCAGATAACCTATGTTGTTGTGATTACGTTTGTTATAGGCTTTCTGATTGATCACCCTCAAAATTTCTGGTACGGACAGGGACTTTTGCTCTTACTGTTTGTTCATCATGGGGTAACATTGGTCAAATACACTCCGCTTTATCCGGTAAAAAAGCATAAACAGCAACACCAGTCTTCTAAAAAGCTGCATTTTATTTCCGCCAATGTCTACCAGTTTAATAAAGAATACGATCGGTTTATTCAACTTATTGAGAAACATAAACCGGAGGTCTTTATGACGATGGAAAGCAATGGTGACTGGGAAAAAGCAATGACCGTTCTTGAAAAAGATTATCCGTTTCATCATAAGGTGACGCTTGAAAATACGTACGGAATGCATTTCTATTCTAAGCTTGAGATTAAAAGTGCGCAGACGCATTATTTTGTGGCTGATGATATTCCGAGTATTGAAGTTCACCTGAAGACGGAAGATGGTTTTTCATTTGTCTTTTTTGGGGTACATCCGCCGCCGCCGAGCCCTACGGAAGAGGAAACTTCAAAAGAAAGAGACGGAGATTTATTAAGTGCTGCAAAATGCGTCAAAGACATCAAAGAACCTGTCATTGTTGTCGGAGATTTCAATAATGTAGCATGGTCAAAATCATCCATATTATTCAGAAAAACCAGTCATCTGATTGATCCGAGGATCGGGCATTCCTTTGTCTCTACCTTTCATGCCAAATACCTTCTGCTGAGATTTCCGATTGACTTAATGTTCCACAGTGAAGATATTTTCATCAAAGAACTTAAAACCTTAGAAAACTTCGGCTCCGACCATCTACCAGTGTATTGTGAGTTTTTTATTGATCATCATAATGACGAACAGGAGGAAGAAGTAGAAGAAGCTACCACGGAAGAAAAAGCGGAGGCGGAAGAAATGATACAGGAAGGAAAAGAAGAGGATGGAGACCGTGATGCGGTGGTAACAGAGGGATAGAATTTAATTGACATACAATGCTATGATCGCAATTTTTCCGATTAAACCTGTAACTTGTTTAAACTTTTGAGTTGGAAAAGCGCAAAGGAACGCAAGTTTTTTTCTAATTCGAATGCTTTAAGGCGCAAGGATTTTATCTCCGATAAAATTGTAGGCCGTTCAATAAACGCCAATAAACTTGCTGAAAATATTGGATTTTCCTGCGTCTTAAATTATCCTCATTTTTGGTCAAGCTTTGCTTTCCTTTGTGCTTTTCCAACTCTGAAAGGATATAATAAATGTCTGCCTGAAATGAGTTCATGAAATATTTTCGTTCGCAAGGGTATTTCACTCAGCAAAAACAACGATCAACCTTAACTCAAAAAAATAAAAAAGCCGTTTCATCAGTGATGAAACGGCTTTTTCTATTGTTGGATTATTCTTAGAATAATTCTTTTCTGATGATGTTCTGGCTTCTTTCAGGGCCTACAGAAACTAAGTATACATTGATTCCAAGGTATTTCTCGATGAACTCGATGTATTTCTGAGCCGTGTCAGGAAGTTCGTCGTAGCTTCTTACTTTGGTAAGATCTTCGTTCCAACCTGGCAGATCCTGATAGATCGGCTCATAGTTGTATAATTTCTCAGTTGAAGAAGTGAAATAATCGATGATTTTTCCGTCTTCTGTCTTATAATGTGTTACGATTTTCAGGTTTTCGATTCCTGTAAGAACGTCTAATTTAGTAATAACAAGATTGTTGATCCCGTTGATCATACAAGCGTGCTTTAAAGAAACAAGGTCTAACCAACCTGTTCTTCTTGGTCTTCCTGTTGTAGCTCCAAATTCACCACCGATCTGTCTGATCTTTTCGCCTAATTCATTATCAAGCTCAGATGGGAAAGGTCCGTTTCCAACTCTTGTACAGTATGCTTTTGCAACCCCGATAAGGTTTTGAAGTGACGTTGGCGGAACACCTGCTCCTGTACAAACTCCTCCTGTAGACGGAGAAGATGAAGTTACGTACGGATAGGTTCCGAAGTCGATATCAAGCATCAATGCCTGAGCTCCTTCAAAAAGAACGTTTTTACCGTCTCTGATGGCTTCGTTCAATTCAACTTCCGTATCTACGATTCTGTCCTGAAGCTGTTTTCCAAGCTCTAAAAATTCGTTGTAGATTTCTTCAACATCTAAAGTCGGTTTTCCGTAATATTTTTCGAAAAGAGAGTTTTTAATTTTTAAGTTTTTCTCAATTTTCTCTCTTAGAATTTCAGGATTTAAAAGGTCGATCATTCTGATTCCCACTCTTGAAATTTTATCTTCGTAGCAAGGTCCGATTCCTTTTTTAGTGGTTCCGATTTGCGTTCCTCCGTGTTCTTCTTCACGGTAAGTATCCAAAAGAATGTGGTAAGGCATGATCACATGCGCTCTTCTGCTGATAAAAATGTGGTCAGTTTTCAAGCCTTTGCTTTCAATCTGGCCAACCTCTTTAATGAAAGATTTTGGGTTTACCACTACTCCGTTCGCAATGATACACTTCCCTTTGCACTGTAGAACTCCTGAAGGGAGAAGGTGCAAAACAAATTTCTCTTCACCCACATAAACCGTGTGACCAGCGTTGTCTCCACCCTGGAAACGAACTACATAATCCGATTTAGCAGATAAAACATCCGTGATTTTTCCTTTACCTTCATCTCCATATTGAAGACCTACAACTACGTAAGTTGACATATTTTTCTTTTATTTTAGATTCATGCAAAATTACTTTTTAAAAATAGGGTGGGCAAATTATGGGAGGATTTTATTTTGGGGTGGGGTGGAAATCATGTGGTTGGAGAGAAATATATTGAGTGTTTTTTTATTATGTATATTTGATAATAAAGCAGGTCACAATCAATAATGTAAAAATTTACTCTGAAAAAAAATTAATGAGACATGAAGATCTGGCTTTGAAAAAATTAAAAATATTAACGTAAAAGCACCAATATGTTATTAGAAAATAATTATTCAAAAGTAACTGATGAATTAAAGAAGGGTGAAAGATCTGGCCTTATAGATAAATTCAATCGTAAAAACTTCTTAACTGATCTTTATAGAAAGTTAAGACAAGCTGCAGGAAAACGTCAGAAATAAACTGATAAATTAGATAATTAAACACTGAAACGCTCAAAGCTCCTCCCATCATGAGATCATCACAAAAATCATCCTACCTCTCCCCATCTCCCGCCAGCGAAACAAAGCTCTTCCACACCCTTTTCAATCCCGATGAAATTCCCGTAAAAGCTACTTTACTCATCATTCACGGTATGCAGGAGCACAGCGGAAGATATGCTGAAATAGCAACCAATTTTGCAGATCAGGGTATAGCAGTTCTTACTTATGACCATTTAGGACACGGAAAATCGGTGAAGGAGAAAAAAGACATTGGGTTTTTCCAACTGAAGCAACCGGATGAAAAACTTGTTTCCGATGCTGAAGCAATGGGCGACCATCTTATACGACAATTTCCGGATGTTCCTCATTTTGTTCTTGGCCATTCTATGGGATCATTTGTGACACGCTGTCTTCTTCAGAGAGCCGGAGGTAAATTTAATGGAGCAATCATTACAGGAACCGGAGGTCCTTTGGCAGGCATCAACTTAATCAACGGTTATCTCTCATTAGCCAACAAAATAGCGCCTCACTATCCTACTTATCTAAATACCCTTTTTAATACGGTCAATAATAAGCCTTTTAAGAAAGACAAAGACTTCAGCGATACAAGCTGGCTGAGCCTGAACCCGGCCAACAGAAAAGCGTTTGCCGAAGATGAACTCTGCGGTGTTCCTTTTACCAATAATGCTTTTTACGCCCTATTCAGCATTTATAAAAAAGCTACAGCAAGAAACTGGGCTGTTTCTATTCCAAAATCCTTCCCTCTCCTGTTTGTGAGTGGACAGAATGATCCTATCGGAGATTTCAGCAAAGGAGTGATGAAAACCGTTGAGTATCTAAAGCAGGACGGATTTAAAGATATCAGCGTGAAAATCTATCCCAACATGCGACACGAAATATTAAATGAGGAAATCAGGCAAGAGGTCTTCAATGAAATATTTCAGTGGATTTCAAAGCATTTATAAAGCTAAACATTACTGCATCTTTACAAATGGATTGCCGGATTCTCTAATTCTATTTAAATAAGTTGGTTCATAGAAAATTTCAATGTTGACATTTGTCATTGCGAGCCGCAGGCGAAGCAATCTAATTCACATCATCAAAATATAGAGCATAAGATTGCTTCGTCGTTGCACTCCTCGCAATGACACAAATGTAAAAATTTCATCTCCGATACAATTGAATACCGCTAACTGAATACTTATTTACCTATCCAACCCAGCCGAAAATCTTCGATTTTCTTGCGCCTTAAAAACACACTTTTAATCATCCCTTGCGCCCTTGCGATAATCCAACAGCAAATACTTTTCATGCTCAAACCTTATAGGTTTTTAAAACCTATAAGGTTTAAATAAACAGTCAATAAAACACAAACATCAGCAAAATCTGCGGAATCCGCGGGAGAAAAAACATCGGCAGCATATCATTCAATCCAAAATAATCTCCCTCTCCACTCCTATCTCATCCAAAAAGATCTCATCATGGGAAATCACCAGCAATGTCCCTTTATAATCCTTAATAGAAGCCGTCAAAATTTCCACATTCTGCAAGTCCAGATTATTCGTTGGTTCATCCAGAATAATCATATCCGGAGCCTTACTGCTGATGGAAAGCCCGCACAGAAGCAGTCTCAAGCGTTCACCTCCACTTAATACCCCACATTTTTTATCCCAGGCTTCCTTTCCAAACAGAAATCTCGACAGCAGGGTTTTCACTTCGGATTCCTGCATGGCACCATCATTAAATTCCTGAGCAAATTCATAAACACTGATATCCTGACCAATCAGAGAGTATTCCTGATCAACATAAATTGTATTAAACTCAGATCTAATCATTTTTCCTTCAGACGGATTCAGATTACCCAACAGCATTTTCAGTAAGGTCGTTTTGCCGGAACCATTGGATCCTTTGATTGAAATTCTTTCTCCACTACGGATTTCAAGGCTGACAGGATCCTTCCAAAGAGTTTCAATGCCGTATTTAAAATTAATATTTTCAGCACTGATCAGTATTTTCCCGGAATGAAGACAGGAATCATTGAAATTCACTTTCATCTGGTCAGAGTTTTTCAAAGAGGAGCGCAAATCCCGGAGATCACCGGAAATCCCACTGATCTTTTCAGCATGAACCCCTTTCAATCTGGATGTATTTTTCTCAGCATTATTGCGGAGTGTATTCATCATAATTCTTGCGACTCCGGATTTTTCCTGCTTCTGTTTTCCCCTTGCATCCAACTTTTGTTTCCGTTCTATCGTTTCGCGTTCTTTTTCTTTGGCCTTTTTCAGAGCCCGTTCTTTGGCATGAATATCATTGTGAAGTGCTTCCTCCTCTATTTCTTTCTGTTCAACATAGAAATCATAGTTTCCTCCGTATGTAGAAATTCCCTGATTACTTAATTCAAATATAGTATCCGCAAGATTCAGCAGCGTGCGGTCGTGGCTCACCATAACAACCTGAGCATCTGTTCTCTCGATAAGACTGTATAATAATTTTCTGCCCTCCAGATCGAGATGATTCGTAGGTTCGTCCAGTAGAATAAGGTCCGGGGTATTGATCTGGATTCCAGCCAGGAAAACTTTGGTTTTCTGACCTCCGCTCAGGTTTTCCAGTTTCTGGTCTAATCTCACATCTTCAAGTTTCCATTCATGTAAAGCACTTTGGCAGCGTTCTTCAATCTCCCAGTCGTCATTTAGGATTTCAAAATATTCTTCATCCACTTCGCCATTGGTGATCTTTTGGAAGGCATTTAGTTTTTGGTCAATTTTCAGACATTCTGCGATGGTAAGATGATCAAAGTTCCCGAACATCTGCGGAACATAGTACATATCGCCTTTCACGGTGATACTTCCTTCTAAAGGTTGAATTTCGCGGGCCATTATTTTCAGGAGTGTAGATTTCCCTACACCATTACTTCCGACAAGCGCCGATTTTGTTTGGGATGGTATTGTTAAATGGATAGAATGAAACAGAAGGTCTCCTCCCGGAAACCCGTAGGACATATTTTGCAGTAAGATCATGATTTATTTCTTGGTAATAATTAAACATCAGCAACGCATCGGTTACTGTTTGATAATATCGAAAAGAAATTAAATCCTACATGTCTGTATAATTGGGTTTTGGAACTGCAAAGATAGCAAATTCTTCCCAATTCATTTTTTCCTGATAAAAAACATATGACTTTTACCCTGTTTTGAGATTGGTCAAAATTCTTCAAATCAAAATTTGTCTCCTTCTGAAAGATGACTAATTGTAGAATTGATGGGACAGTTGAGTGGAATCAAAGATTTTATCTCCCCATTATTTTTACAGTATCCTCCTGAAACGGGGCATTATGAAATCGGGTGCAAAAGTAGAAAAGATTTTGATCAAAAATCCGTAACTTTGCCAACTACTAAAATTTTTTATGGAAAGCATTAAAGTTCACGACAAAACTTTCGTTCCTTATTTGAAGGACGCCGAGATTCAGCAAATTGTAAAAGAAACAGCTTTAAAGATTTATGAAGACTACAAGGATGAAGTTCCTGTTTTCATCGGGGTTCTGAACGGAGTGATCATGTTCTTCTCAGATCTTTTAAAATATTATCCCGGTGAATGCGAGATTGCTTTCATTCAAATGAGTTCTTATGCAGGAACTGAATCTACAGGGATCGTTTACCAGAAAATGGAGCTGACTAAAGACGTGAAAGACCGTCACATCATTCTTGTGGAAGATATTGTAGACACTGGAAACACTGTTGAAAGTTTATTCAAATATTTCACGGAAACACAGCGTCCGAAATCTGTAAAACTGGCTTCATTCCTATTGAAACCGGATGTATACAAGAAAGATTTCAAACTGGATTATATCGGAAAAGAGATTCCAAATAAGTTTGTTCTTGGTTACGGACTTGATTATGATGAGATAGGAAGAAACCTTGCCAATCTGTATCAACTGGAAGAGGGACAAATCAACCATTAATTTCTGCTACTAGCTTTTGGCTACTAGCCATTAGCTTTAAATATTAAATCGAAATAAAGTAAATATTAACTAAAAAAGCTAAAGGCTGAAAGCGTATTGCTGAAAGCTGCAGGCGAATCAACATTATGATAAACATTGTTCTGTTCGGCCCTCCAGGAAGTGGAAAAGGAACACAAGCTCAAAACCTGATCGAAAAATTCAACTTAAAACAGATTTCAACAGGTGACCTTTTCAGATACAACATGAAAAACGACACCGAACTTGGAAAACTGGCTAAGTCTTACATCGATAAGGGAGAACTGGTTCCGGATCAGGTAACGACGGATATGCTGATCGACGAGCTTAGAAAGCCAACCGATACCAACGGATTTATCTTCGACGGATATCCTAGAACTACGGCTCAGACGCAAGCTTTGGAAACCATCGTAAAAGAGGAACTGAACGACAAGATTGATATCTGCCTATCCTTGGTGGTAGAAGACAAAACTTTAGTGGAAAGACTTCTGAAAAGAGGTGAAACCAGTGGAAGATCTGACGACAGCAATGTAGAGATCATTGAAATCAGAATTAAAGAATATTATACTAAAACAGCAGAAGTAGCCGAACTTTACAAGCAGCAGGGAAAATATGTTGAAGTAAACGGCGTAGGAGAAATTGCTGAAATTTCCCAGAAGCTTTTCGCTGAAGTCGAAAAAATTAAATAATCGGGATATGGTGTACGGGATTGGAAAAATTCTGATCCCGTAAACCGCAACCCGCAACACAAACTATATGTCTAACTTTGTAGATTACGTAAAGATCCATTGTAAAAGCGGACACGGAGGTGCAGGTTCTGCCCACCTTCGCCGTGAAAAATATATTCCTAAAGGCGGTCCGGATGGAGGCGACGGAGGTCGTGGCGGACACGTCATCATGAGAGGAAATGCTCAGGAATGGACTTTACTTCCACTTCGATACACCCGCCACATCAAAGCGGAACGTGGTGAAAACGGAGCGAAAAGCCAGCTTACCGGTGCTGACGGTGCTGATATTTATATCGATGTTCCTATCGGGACCATTGCTAAAAATGAAGAAGGAGAAATTATCGGCGAAATTCTTGAAGACAAACAGGAAATCACTTTGATGCTTGGTGGAAAAGGTGGAAAAGGAAATGAGCACTTCAAATCTTCTACCAACCAGACTCCAAGATATGCACAGCCAGGAATGGATGGTGAGGAAGGATTTGTGGTTTTCGAGCTTAAAATTCTAGCCGATGTAGGTTTGGTTGGTTTTCCTAATGCAGGAAAATCTACACTTCTGGCATCTGTATCAGCGGCAAAACCTAAAATCGCCAATTACGCATTTACAACGCTGACCCCCAATCTTGGTATTGTGGATTACAGAAATTACAAATCATTTGTAATGGCTGATATTCCGGGAATCATTGAAGGGGCTGCTGAAGGAAAAGGTTTAGGACATAGATTCTTAAGACATATTGAAAGAAATTCCATCTTATTATTCTTAATTCCGGCTGATTCTGAAAGTCATTTTCAGGAGTTTAAAATTCTGGAAAATGAATTGACGGAATACAATCCTGAACTTCTGGATAAAGATTTCATCATTTCGATTTCCAAATCAGACCTTCTGGATGAAGAGCTGAAAAAAGAAATCTCAGCTGAATTTCCGGAAAACAGAAAACCGTTATTCTTCTCCGGTGTTACGGGAGAAGGCCTTGTAGAACTGAAAGACGCAGTCTGGAAAAAACTTCACGGATAAAAGATGATACACTCATTAAAGAAAATAACAGCACCCGCTGTTATTTTTGTTTCATTTCTTCTGCCCTCCTCGGCTTATGCTCAAGGGGGTGATTCATTCGTGGAAGCACCCAGATTGGATGAACCGGCACCTTTCAGTGATAAAGCGTTTTTCAGGTTTGAATTCAACAAAAGATTAACCTACAATAAAATTGCTGATCAGGGTACAAATAATGAAGTGAATGAGGTGATCGAATACTATACCAATGACACGGACCTGTCTGTTCTTTCTTTTAACAACAGCAGAAACGGATTCATTTACAATTTAAAAAAAGACACCAATCCTGTTCTTCCCGTTCTGATCAAAGACGAAAACAAAGAAATCAAGCCCGGAAATTTTGACTATTTCAAGGGTGATATTCCTTTGGAGTCGGAAATTGCGGATATTAAGAAAAGAAAAAAGGCAAAAACCGATCAGGTACTGGAATTGGTGGAAAAGAAAGCAGACAACGATCTGATTCATTATAAGTACAACCTTATTCATAAAGGAAAAACGAATGTCGCAGTGATTGAACTGGACATTGCCAATACGGATAAGGATTTTAACAACAACATCCTGTTTGACATGGAACCATTGTTCTTCAAGAATAAAATAGTCTTTGATAAAGGAGAAATTAAAAGCTATTCTTATTACAACACTGCCAAAAAGAGAACAAAGTACTATGAATCAATGAATATTGACCCGGTACTTATACGATTATCATTCACCAAAGGCTGTTGTGTTTCATCTCTGGAGTAAGTTCACTGCTGAACCCGATTCTATTTGGAATAATTATTGAAACAACCCAGAGAAACCATTCCCTATGAAATATGTATTAAGCCTTTGTGCACTGATATTTTTATTTTCCTGCACCACACAGAAAACGGAATCACAATATTCTAAAATTGAATATCAGGCAGGCGCATGTTTTGGATCCTGCCCTATTTTCACGATGACCATTAATCCTGACAGGACAGCGATACTGGAAGCAGAACATTTCAATTTCTCCAAGGATTTTTCAAAAGGGGAATTTTCAAAACCACGGGAAGGAACTTTTAAAGCCGTAATTAAAGAGGCTGACTATAACAAACTCGTTTCTTTACTGAACGGTCTTGATGTTAAAAACCTTCAGGATAAGTACGGATCAAGAAATATCACGGATCTTTCCACGTCCTATCTGAGAATTAATTTTACGGATGGAACTTCCAAAAATGTAGAAGACTATGGCAAAAGAGGAAGTGAAAAGCTGAGAAAAGTCTACCTCTTCATTGAAGACCTGAGACATAACCAGCAGTGGACAAAAGTAAAATGATCCGCTTAAAAATATTTAGACTACCTTTGCACCGTATAATTCCTTCACATTGAGGGAATTTTATTTTAAATTAAAAAAAACAGTTCATTTGAATTTTACAGACCTAAACTTAATAGAACCTATTGCAAAAGCAATTGAGGAACAGGGATATACAAACCCTACGCCCATTCAGGAGAGATCTATCCCTGAAATCTTAAAAGGTAGCGACTTTTTAGGATGTGCACAGACAGGAACGGGAAAAACAGCGGCGTTTGCTATTCCTATTCTACAGAATTTATCAAAAAATAAGACCAAAAACAACCATATAAAAGCCCTGATCTTAACGCCGACAAGAGAACTTGCCATCCAGATCGAGGAAAACATTAATGCATACGGAAAATATCTTCCGCTTAAACAGCTCGTTATTTTCGGAGGTGTAAAGCAGGGAAATCAGGAAGCCGCCCTTAGAAAAGGGATTGATATTCTGGTAGCAACCCCTGGAAGACTTCTGGATTTTATTGCTCAGGGAATCATCAGCTTAAAAAATATTGAGATCTTTGTGCTTGATGAAGCGGACAGAATGCTTGACATGGGTTTCGTACATGACGTAAAGAGAGTGATCAAACTTCTTCCACAGAGAAGACAGACGTTATTCTTTTCTGCGACTATGCCTTCTGAAATCCAGAAATTAGCAGATTCTATCCTGAATAATCCTGTGAAAGTAGAAGTAACTCCGGTTTCTTCCACTGCAGAAACGATTAAGCAGGCGGTTTATTTTGTAGATAAAGATAACAAGCTGAACCTTCTTTCTCATATCCTGGAGAACGAGATCGCTGATTCTGTACTGGTATTTTCCAGAACGAAGCACGGTGCCGACAAAATTGCCAGAAAACTTCAGAAAGACAACATCTCAGCAGAAGCCATTCACGGGAATAAGTCTCAGAATGCGAGACAGAATGCCCTGAATAATTTTAAGTCCGGAAAAACAAGGATTCTGGTGGCTACAGACATCGCAGCAAGAGGTATTGACATCGATGAGCTGAAATATGTGATCAATTTCGAACTTTCCGACGTTTCTGAAACCTATGTTCACAGAATCGGAAGAACGGGAAGAGCCGGTGCTGAAGGATCTTCAATCTCTTTTGTAGACAGTCTTGACCTTTTAAACTTAAGAAATACAGAGAAGCTGATCGGGAAGAAAATTCCGGTGGTAAAGGATCACCCTTTCCATACTGAAAATCTGGTTGCACAGAAAAGAGATTCCAACAACAAGCCTATGGCAGCCGGAGGTGGAAGACCAAGGTCTCCGAAACCTCAGAATAACAACAATAATAAGCCGGCCGGAAGCACTCCTACAGGGTTCAAGAAACCTAAGAATAAGAATTTCACCAGAAAAAAATAATATGAAAGCCCTTTCCAACGAAAGGGCTTTTTTTTATAAAGAATTTTTAGGCTAAAAACTTGTTTAAACATCTATCTGCAAAGGTTTTGAACCTTAACATGGTTAATCGGGAACGATCAGGTCTAAAAAGCTTTAGACTTTCTCTATTTCTTTCCGAACTGAAAAGCAATAAGCAACGATACTGAAAGGGAGGCAGGCCGCCAGATAAGTAGTTGAAAAAAAGTGATCCTGAAAACCCAGTCCGAAAAGAAGGTACTTCTCCAGTACAAAACTGAGCATCGTAAAAAAAACAATGTAGGCCGAAAAATAGAAGACATCATTTATTTTTCTGACATAAAACGATAACAATAAGGCTGCTGCCAGAAAAATCAGCATGACCCATTTATTGCTCTGCCCCTGAAGTGTCAGAGGATTGTACTCAATAATATATTCAAGGTTTTTAGCCGGAAAAAAAACGGTCAGTAGTAAGACAGCTATGGTTAGCAGAAAGGCTGTAACGGTTTGTATTTTACGCTTTGTATGGGTTGCTAAAAAAGGTTTAAGCAGGAAAATAATCAAAGGAATAACGACTACACTTCGGGTCAGAAATAAAACACCCAGACATATTCCTAACACTACCGGTTTCTGAAAATAGTTTTCTTTAAATTTAGTATGCCAGAAAAGGATAAACGCAGCAGCGAAAATAAAGGAGGAAATAAAATCACTCTTGCAGACCGCTTCGTAAATATAAGCCAAAGATATTCCCAGCATTAATATGGCTGTAAACCTGATCAGATTGGTTTTAAATTCCAGCATAACTGCATACGAAAACAGCAGAAAAGCAGCTACCTGAAGATAACCTACATTTCCCAAAAGATAAGCGGGAAGAGCCAGCAAAAGCTGTCCGGGAAGATAGGAGGATAAATTCCCTATAAAGTTACGGGTATCATAAATATATTTCCCGTGAATCCAGTAATCCAATGAAAAATCCAGTGTCTGCCAACGGTCTATGCGAAGTTGGTAAGGATCTTTTAAAACATGGCATAAAGCGATATAACCTACTCCTAAAACACCTGTCAAAAGATAAACAAGCTTTACATTGATCTTTTGGCTCAACAGTTCATTCTTGCTCAGAAAAAATAAGAAAAAATGTACAGTAATAAATGTAACGATCAGGATACTGATTGGAACCAATGATTGACGGATTCCGTATTTGGTCAGGAACAAAAAATTAACCACAAAATAGACTGCAAATAGCATTAAACTGTTTGCCTTGCCGGTTTTCATATAGGTTAAAGTTTTATTCATCTGAAATGCTTAATTCCCAAAAATTCTTACTGCATTTTCTGTAGTAATTCTGTCGATTTCTGTAAAGTCTTTGCCGTAGATATTCACTAATTTTCCGGCTACCAGATCAAGGTAAGAACTTTCATTTCTTTTTCCTCGGTGCGGAACCGGAGCCAGATAAGGTGAATCTGTTTCCAGAACGATTTTATCCAACGGGATTTCATTCAGAAACTGATCGATCTTTCCGTTTTTAAAAGTGACAACACCTCCTATTCCCAATATAAAATTCAGATCTATTGCATGCTTAGCCTGCTCCAGATCCCCTGAAAAACAGTGAAAAATCCCGCGAAGCTTCGGATGTTTTTTTCTTTCCAATACTTCGAATGTTTCATCAAAGCTTTCTCTGGTATGGATCACAATAGGAAGGTCTTTTTCTATGGCCCAATCGATTTGCTGTTCAAAAGCTTTAACCTGAATATCCAGTGTTGTTTTATCCCAGTAAAGATCGATCCCGATCTCTCCTATCGCAGGAAAATCTCTTTCGTCCAGGTAGTTTTTAACGGTTTCAAGTTCTTTCTCCCAGGATTCCGGCTTAACATAACATGGGTGAAGCCCCATCATGGAAATAATCTGTCCGGGATATTCTGTTTCCAGCTGAAGCATTTTCCCATGGGATTCAGAATCAATGGCGGGAAGATAAAGTTTCGTGATTCCTTTGTCTGCAGCCCTTTGGATGGCTTCTTTTCTGTCTTCATCAAATTCTTCTGCGTATAAATGGGTATGTGTATCAATCATTTTCTTAAAATTTTAACAGATCTTCATAAGGGTTTTCCAATTCCATCAGCAGACCGAATGCCGGCTCCGTCTTCATTCCCTGTTTCTTAAGTTCTATTATTTTATGTTTAAAATCTTCTCCTTTTTCCTGTAATATTCTGTATTCTGCCACCATATGACGGTAAGCATTCTGTTCAGTGGACGGTTTATTCTGTCCGAAAATTTCTATGGGAAATTCTTCCAGCATAAAATTCAGGACGATACTTTTTTCTCCGCATACCACAATATTTTCAACTTTTACATCTGTATCTCCCGGCATTAATCGCCTCACAGCGATTTCATCTAAAAAGTCTTCTTCACATTCAAGATCTACTTCGCAAATAATGTCCAGATCGCTGCTCTCGATATCAATTTCAATGGGAATTGTTCCCGCCAGAACTGGAGAATAGTCTTTTAATTTTTCGAAAACCTGATATTTTTTCAGGACATCATAGGCTCTTTTCTGTCTTTCATTGCCTGATTTCAGGTATTCAATATTAGTAAAATCAATCATTTAAAAATATTTTATGCCTTACTTTTTCGCGCTGAGCTTCAATTCTTGCATCAAGTTTTTCTCTGAACTCTATATATTTTGGATCTTTATCATCATCAGTTCTGTGTTCCAATGCCTTATTGATCTTAAAACTTTCTTTGATAAAACTTTTCGTCGCATCCGAAAAATAGGCTTCCCCGAACTTATCAAAGATGTAATTGACAGCCTGCGACGTAGGGTGGATCAAATCTTCCTTGTAAAAACGGTAATCGCGCAGATCATCCATTAAGATCTCATAAACGGGCAGATAATGGCAGTTGTCCAGCTGTAAAAGTGCTTCATGCACGGCTGTGATCAGTTTGGATTTGCTCAGTTGGTTTTCTATCATTCCATCTTTGGTATGACGTACCGGAGAGACCGTAAACAAGATCTGTACATCATCACGGCAGATATCTTTGAGGTTTAAAACTGTATTATAAATGGAATCCGTAAGTTCCTGATGCGAAAGCAGTCTTTTTTCAAAAAACTTCTGCGGGATCTTGTGACAGTTAGCAGCCAGCTTTTTCTTTGGAATAAATTCATAAATAAATGAAGTTCCGTACGTGATGATTACCCAACCAGCATCCTGCAGAAAACGGTTTCCCACTTCTATTCCTGCATTGATTTTATCCAGAGTCTGGTGGATATATCTTCTGTCGAAGCTGCTGTGATGGTCCAGAGAGATAAATTCATCATTAAATGTGATGAGCTCATCTTCGGTATAAAACTCCGAATCATGAAGCCTTTTAACCGCATTACTGATCGAAAAAGGATTAAAGATAGTCCCGAAAGGATTATTCACCGTCTGAAGCTGTCCCTGTCCCAGCAAATCTGTCATTTCCGAAGCAAAACACGATCCTATTGAAAATATTTTATCTTCAACATCAATCTTTTTTTCCGATGGGGGAATGTCTACTTCGGTTCTGAATTTCATTGTATTAGGTAGCAGATGGCAGATAATAGGTTGCAGGTGGCAGCCGGCTATGGAACCTGCAACCTGCGACCTCTCACCTGTGATCTTATTAGCTTTCTCTTCTCAACAGGTAGTTTGCCAGTTCTGCAAAAGGTTTTTTCTTGTCTTCCGGGATATTGATTTTCTCAAGATAGCTTTGTCCGATCTCGTTGTGCTTCTGGATCAGACGTAATGCTTTCTCATCAACTTTCGTTCTTCTGAAGATCTTTTCTACACCGTATACTTTGTCAATATTATCGGTTTTTTTACCGTACCAGTGGTCCAGTTCTTTTCTTTCTTCGTCTGTAGCATGTTCTCTGGCTAAAAGGTATAGAATGGTTTTTTTGTTCTCATAAATATCTCCGGCATGTTTCTTTCCAAACTGAGCCTGGTCTCCGAATACATCCAGATAATCATCCATAATCTGGAACGCAATACCAATGTGTTTTCCGAAATTGAAAATAGCTTTGGCATCTTTAAAATTAGCTCTTGCAATAAGTGCCCCTATTTCAAATGACGACGCACTCAGAACACCTGTTTTGTACGTAATCATTCTGATGTAGTCATCATAGGTTACATCTTCCTGAGTTTCAAAATTAATGTCATACTGCTGTCCTTCGCAAAGAAGAAGTCCGGTATGGGTAAATATTCTGATACATGCCTTGAAGATTTCAGGTTCAAGATCTTCAAAGAATTTATAAGCTTTCAGCATCAGTCCGTCTCCGGAAAGAATCCCGACATTGATTCCGTGTAAGGTATGAATGGTAGGTTTATTTCTTCTTAAAGGGGCCTCATCCATAATATCATCATGGATCAGGGTAAAATTATGGAAAAATTCGATCGCCAGCGCCGGTTTTATCGCTTGTTTCAGATCTCCGCCGAACAGGTCGCACGCCATTAGTACCATAATAGGACGAAGACGCTTTCCGCCGTGGGAAATGATGTAGTTCATCGGGTCATAAAGTTCTGCAGGCTTGTCTTTAAAAGTATACTTCGTGATGGCTTCAGCAACGATTTGCTGGTATCTGTCTAAAAATTCCATAAAATCTTATAATTTGAACAAAAATACAATTTTTCGAGGCTTTATAAAACAAAAAACTTTGCCCCGAAGGACAAAGTTTGTATTATATATTTCAACTTTAAAATTAAGTTAAAAACGTTACAGCAAGATAAGTAATCGCAGCAACAATTGCCGAAATAGGAATCGTTAGTACCCAAGCCCAAAGAAGACTTACGGTAATTCCCCATCTTACAGCAGAAATTCTCTTCGTTAATCCTACCCCGATGATAGAACCGGTGATGGTATGTGTTGTAGATACAGGAATACTTAACTGATCTGTAATAAAAAGCGTGATCGCTCCAGCAGTTTCAGCACTTACTCCTTCCAATGGAGTTACTTTTGTAATTTTCGTACCCATTGTTTTGATGATCTTCCAACCTCCACTCATTGTTCCTAAACCAATCGCAAGGAAAGATACTAAAGGAACCCAAAGATAATGCTGGGCAAAGTAATCAAAACGACCTGCAGAAGGGATATTAAGATAAACAGGGTCATGAAGCATCTCTACGTGATAGTAGATTAAAGCTGCCCCGATAATCCCCATTACTTTCTGAGCATCATTCAGACCGTGACCTACACTGAAAAGCGCTGAGGAAACAAGCTGTAATCTCTTGAAAGACTGATCTGCTTTGTAAGGGTTTGATTTTTTATAAAGGTGAACAATAATTAATGTAATGATGATGGAGATCACCATCCCTATTATCGGTGCCATAAAAATGAACAGGAAAATAGGAATTACTTTATCAAACTTCACAACACTCTGAGTGGTCAGTTGAAGAAAAGCCTGTTTTAATGTAGCAAATAAACCTAAATCCGGTTGTGCAGCTACCACATCATGATAATCCAGCATAAAAGCATGCATAAGCGCTGCTCCTAAAAATCCTCCAATCAGCGTATGAGAAGATGAAGAAGGGATACCAAACCACCAGGTTAAAAGGTTCCAGGCAATGGCTGCCAGAAGACCCGAAAAGATCACCTCAAGTGTGATGAAATTCTCATTAACCGTTTTAGCGATCGTATTTCCAATCCTGAATTCACCTATCACATAGGCTGCTAAAAAGAAAGCTGCAAAATTCCAAAGGGCCGCCCAAAGTACCGCCTGAAAAGGGCTTAAAACCTTGGTAGAAACAATGGTTGCAATGGAGTTGGCCGCATCATGAAAACCATTAATATAATCGAAAATTAAAGCTAGAGCAATAATAACCGTAAGTAAAATCGGAAATTCCATTTCTGTTAGTTATAATTGTTTAAGCGTATTTAATCATGATGTTTTCAATCGTGTTGGCAACATCTTCAGCTTTGTCAGTTACTATTTCAAGATAATTAAGTACAGATGAAACTTTGATAATGTTGATGGCATCATTAGTTTCAAACAGGTCTACCATTGAGTTGGAAAGCAGGTCATCTGCAATGTTCTCAATAGAGTTTACTTTGATACAAGCTTCTTTCACCTGGTCCATATTCTTAAACCCTTTAAGGTTTTTCATCGCATTCTGAATCTCAAGACAAGCTTTGTGAATCAGTAGTGAGAAATCTGAATACGCCTTCATCTCAGGCGATTTGTATAAGAAAATGTATTTTGTGGAAGCGTAGATGTAATCAGCGATATCATCAAGGCCGGTTGCCAGGGTGTGAATGTCTTCACGGTCGAACGGCGTAATGAAGTTTTTTCCTAATTCAACGAAGATCTCATGCGTAAGCTCATCATTTTTGTGTTCGTAGTCGCTCATTCTTTTTAACATCGTGTCATCGTTAAGATCGAAATCTCTGATCCCGTTGTTAAAGTCTTCCGACATTGCAACTAAATTCTCCGTTACCTTTTCAAAAAGTACAAAGAAGATTTTATCTTTTGGTTGAAAAGCGTGGAAAATATTACCAATTCCCATTTTTATGTATTTATAATTTGGTGCAAATTTCCTAAAAAAGGATTTGCCCTGAAACTATATGATATTAAGTTTTGTTAACATACGATTAACACCTGATTATCAAACAAAAAAACCGGCTAAAAGCCGGTTTGTATAGTATAGTATGAGTATTAATTAGCCTCTTCAGCTCTCATATCTTTTCCTTTGAATTTCATTGATGCAATATTACTCAAAAGCTCTCCTTTGAATGATTTTTCAATTTCAAAGAAAGAGAATTTCTCTAAAATTTCAATATCACCAATTTCTGCTCTTTTTTTGCTTCCTCCAGCTGGTGAAGTTGCTTTATTAATAATATCCAAAACATCAAGTTTCTTCAATTGATCTTTTTTTCCTAAGTTGAAGAAGAATCTTACCATGTTTTCATTCTTTCTTCTAGGTTTTCCGCCACGTTCTCTTCCGCCATCTCTGCTTCCTCTTACGTCACGGTCTCCACGGTCACGATCTCTTCCTCTGTCACGGTCTCTATCGCGTCCTCTGTCTCTTCTTGAATAATCATCATCTCTGCTGCTCAGTTTCTGCTCAGCAAGGTCATGCTTGTCTTTGTAGTAAAGCGCAAGATCTTTCAATTGGAACTGTAGTAATTTGTGTACCAGTTCTTCTTTGGTGAATGCACTTAAATCAGGGATTAAGCTGTCGTTGAATTCAAAGATATCTTCTTCGTGTTCTGTAAATAATTTTTCAAAAACACCTCCCACCTGAGCTTTGATAATATCATCACCCGTTGGAATAAATTTCTCAACGATATCAATTTTCGTTGCAGATTTGATTTGCTTCAGTTTTCTGCTTTCTTCAGGCTTTATTAGAGCCATTGAAATACCGTCTTTCCCAGCTCTACCGGTTCTTCCACTTCTGTGAACGAATACTTCCGGATCATCAGGTAAAGAATAATGGATAACGTGTGTTAAAGAGTTTACATCCAAACCTCTTGCTGCAACGTCCGTCGCTACAAGGATATCGATGTTTTTCAGTCTGAATTTCTTCATTACCGTATCTCTCTGCGCCTGAGAAAGATCCCCGTGAAGGGCATCTGCCGCATAACCGTTCTGCATTAAGAAATCAGCAACCTCCTGAGTTTCCATTCTTGTTCTACAGAAAAGAATAGAATACTGGTTCGGGTTCGCATCAATCAATCGCTTAAGAGCTTCTTTTTTCTGACGGTATCCTACTACGTAATATTCGTGCTTGATATTCTTCTTAACTTCGTTAATAGAACCCACAGAAATACGGTGAGGATTGGTAAGATAATTTTTAGAAATTCTCTCCACTTCTTTATTCATCGTTGCCGAGAACAAGAAAGTTTGCTTTGTATCCGGTGTTTCTCTAAGAATTGTTTCCAACTCGTCTTTGAAACCCATAGAAAGCATTTCATCAGCTTCGTCTAACACTAACCAATGAATCGCAGAAAAATCAAGTGCTTTTCTGTTGATAAGGTCGATTACTCTTCCCGGAGTACCCACGATAATCTGTGGCTTGTCCTTTAAAGATCGAATCTGATCCATAATACTGCTTCCACCGTAAACCGCTGTGGTTTTGATGTCTTTCATGTACTTGGAATAGTTTTTTATGTCTTTAGAAATCTGAAGACATAATTCCCGTGTCGGACAAAGCACCAAAAATTGGATTTTGCGACTCGTTTCGTCAATCATATCCAAAATCGGAAGCGAAAACGCTGCTGTTTTGCCTGTCCCTGTCTGCGCAAGTGCGATCAAATCGCGAATATCTGAAAGAATGAAAGGGATAGTCTGTTTTTGGATTTCTGTCGGGCTTTCGTAACCCAGTTCGCCAACTGCCTTAAGGATGTCAGGACTTAAATTGGACTCCGTAAATAAATTCATTAAATATTTTAAAATTTTTGCAAAGATACAACAAATATTTGATTTGTTTTTGAATAAAGTTCTAAATATGTAAAGTTTAATTCAGAATCCTTTAATATATTTTTAATTTTTAAAAAATTAAATCCAAAAAAACAGGCTTTGCGTTAAAAACATGTTAAACATTATTTTTTTTTATTAAATTGGATTGATTTTTTCTGTATTATTTATGAATTTTCAAAAATAAGACCATTCAATGTAAATTTTTATTTTTATAACTACAGTTTCTTGTTATTGAAATAATCCCAGTATCCATGGCTTCATTTCAGGATTTACTAACCCATTAAGAATGTTTAAATTACTGCAAATTCAGAGCTTATTTAAAAATTATAATTATTTTTTCAAACTGTGATATCCCTCCCCTTTTCATTGGGTTGCAGCTTTATTTATCTCCATTTTTTAAATCCAATCATAAAATTCCATGGTTCATTTGATAAGACTTCTTTGATGATTTTAATTTACATTTCATAAAAAATAAAAAAAACAGAGGCTCTATTTAATTTTGGTCAGCCTAAGTATATTTTTTAACTTGGTTCATTTAAATCATATCTAGCTTACCATTAAATTCCCAATAAATATGAGCACAATAAAGCCCGAAACATTTACATTCTTAAAAGAACTGACCAACAATAACAACCGTGAGTGGTTTACAGAAAATAAAAACCTATACACGGAATCTCAGGGAAATGTCATCGCTTTTCTCGATGAACTGATTAAAGAAATGGCTGGATTTGATGAAGAATTAGGCAAGCTTGACGGCAAAAAAGCCCTGTTCAGAATCTACAGGGACACCCGGTTTTCAAAGGACAAAATACCGTATAAAACCAATTTCGGTGCCTCTTTAGGAATGGGAAAAGGCAGCCAGAAAGGAGGTTACTATCTTCATATGGAACCTGGAAAATCTTTTCTTGCCGGTGGTATTTATATGCCTGAATCTTCTGTATTGAAAGAAGTAAGAAAGGAAATTTCGTTATACGGAGAGGATTTTCTGAAAATCATCAATCAGAAGGACTTTAAGAAACATTTCCCAGAGCTTGATCAGGATGATCAACTTAAAAAAATTCCTCAGGGGTTTGAAAAGGAAGACCCGATGGGTGAATATTTAAAGCTTAAAAACTTTATTGTGGTTTATAATTTGAAAGACGAAGAAGTTCTGGATAAAAGTGCTGTCAAAAATATGACGAAGATTTTTAAACTGATGAAGCCTTTTAATGATTTCCTGAATACTCCTTTTCTTTAAAACACTAAAATACAATGCGTTATTTTTTTTAACGCAAAGGTTGATTTTTAGAATGTAGAATTTTAAGGGGACAAAGAGGGAATCAATTTCATTGATTCTGATGAAGCAAATGAAAAATCAGATGATTTAAAATTTCGCGCAGATTATGCTGATTACACAGATTTTTAATTCTTATTGATCTACCTGCTTTATTTGTTAAATCTGCGTGAGTAAAAAAATTGAAAAAAACTTTTAATCTAAACTGATGAAACCTTTATCTGAAATACAATGCTTTTTTTAACGCAAAGGTTCATTTTTAGAATGTAGAACTTTAAGGTTGCAAAGAGGAATCAATTGGCATTGATTTGATTAAGCGACTGTACAAAAAAGTCGTTAAAAATTCAGCCTAACCTTAGCAAAAGTTTATACAAAAAAAATCTGCGTAATCCGTAAAATCTGCGTGAGCTTTTCTCATACTTTTCACGAATTACGCAGATATTTATATTTTATCTACAGAAGAACTGTTGTTTTTCTTTTTTAAAAATTCATCACATCCTTTACTACCCCGTTCTTTTGCGTATGCTGAAGTAGTTCAGTTTCGATGAATGCTTTGATCTGATCTTCGGATCCGTTATTCGGGAACAGCAGGTGTACATTGGCTCCGGCATCCAGTGTGAAGAATAACGGAAGACCTGTTTCTTTACGGAAATCCCAGACCTTATTGATCACTTCCATAGTTCCTGTTTTCATCAGGATAAAAGCAGGATCACTCATCATCATCATGGCATGCAGGGTAAGCGCTTCGTGTTCTACCAATTTGATAAAACGTTGCATATCTCCACTCTTCAGAATTTCTTTCATCGGAACAAAATTCTCTCTTGCTTCCTGGAATCTTCTTTCTGCATAAGGATTGGTGTTCATTAAGCCATGTCCTACCGTAGAAGAGACACTTTTTTGCCCTTCATGGATCAGTAAGACCCAGTCATTGAAATTTTTAAAGATGTCATGAATTTCAGTATCCGGATATTGTACAGCAAATAAGTCTGAACTTCCTTCCACCTCATCTGACGATCCCCAAACTACCAAACCGTTGTATAAGCTTCTGCAGGCGCTTCCGCTTCCCAATCTTGCCAGAAACGAAGCTTTTCTTAATGATTCCTCTTCAGAAAATTCATTGAAAAAAATTCCATCCAGCTTCATCAGGCATTTTGCAATAGCTCCGAATCCAGAAGCAGAACTTGCAATTCCGGAACTGTGCGGAAATGTATTTTCTGTTCTGATGATGTATTTTCCTTTCAGAATCCATGGAAGATACTGTTCGATATTTTTGAAGTATTTTCCGATTTTTTCGGCAAATTTCACCTCTTCATTTCCTGCCAAAAAAGTCTGCACCGAGAAGGGTTCATCTGCCAAAAACTCAATAGAAGTATTGGTTTTACAATGATTCAGCGTATAACTGATGCTTGGATTGGCCGGGATCTGGTTTTCATATTTGCCCCAGTATTTGATCAGGGCGATATTGGATGGACAGCTTTCTGAAACTGTCTGGGTATGAATGGTAAAATTTTGTTTTCCTAGAAATTCTTGTGTTGTCATAGTCTGATTTAAAATAATAAAACTCTTTTATTTAACCACAAAAGGGGCAAAAGAATTTTAACACTTTAGTTATTTTTAGATTTAAAATAAAACTGTTTATTCAAGATCACTAAGTTTCTCAAAATCTTTTGTGATCAATCAAGTTCTATTTCTAATACATTTTCTCTATAATATCCGCATATTTTTTAAGCACTACATTTCTTTTGACTTTCAATGTAGGAGTAATTTCGCCGGTATTGATATCAAATTCAGCAGGCATCAGTGTGAATTTCTTCACTTTCTCATAATCTGCCAAATGAACCTGCAGTTCTTTAATTTTCTCTTTATACAAAGCAATAATGCTGTCATCTTTTACAGCGGTTTCCCAATTGGTAAAAGGAATATTGTTCTTTTTAATATAATCCTGTAAGAACTCAAAATTCGGAACAATAAGTGCGGAAACAAACTGTCTCCCTTCTGCTACCAACATGATCTGCTGGATGAAATTATTATTAGTCAGAAGATTTTCGATTTGTTGTGGAGCCACGTATTTTCCATTGGAGGTTTTCATCAAATCCTTGATCCGGTCTGTGATGATCAGGTTTCCTTTATCGTCAAATTTTCCGGCATCTCCTGTTTTGAACCATCCGTCTTCCGTGAAAACTTTCTGGGTTTCTTCCGGCTTGTTGTAATAGCCTTTCATAATTCCGTTTCCTCTGGCCTGGATCTCGTCACTTTCACCGATACGGATTTCTACGCCCGGTAAAGGCTTTCCGCTGGTTCCGTGTTCAAAATGAGTCAAAGGGAAAAGGGTAAGTGTGGCCGTTGTTTCCGTCAGTCCATATCCTACTGTTACGTGAATGCCTACAGAATCGAAGAACTTTGTCACTTCAGGCGATAATGATGCTCCACCACAAGGTAAGAACCACAATCTTCCGCCCATTTTCTCTTTAATTTTGCTGAAAACAAGCATATCTGCAATAGATTCTTTGCATTTTAATCCAAAAGGAATCGATTGTTCATTTCTTCTCAGTTCTGCAGTCTGCCATCCTGTTGCCAGTGCCCAATCGAAGATTTTTTTCTTTAGTGATGAACCTTCTTCTGCTTTTTCTAAAACTCCGGCATATACTTTCTGGAAAAATCTCGGTACCGCACACATCATTGTGGGTTTCACCTCTTCCAGCGTTTTTGCAATATTCTTCGGATCTTCCAGGAAATATACTCTTGCCCCGCCATAAAGACAAAGCAGGCTCCAGCTTCTTTCGAAAACGTGGGTCAATGGCAAAAATGCCAGAGAAAGTTCTTCCTCAAAGTTTTTGAATTTAAAAAACTCGAAATGAGAATCGAAAGCTTTGATGAAATTTCCGTGGGTAAGCATCACTCCTTTCGGTGTTCCGGTGGTTCCGGAGGTATAGATCAGTGTGGCTGTATCGTCATTTTCTTTAGGACATATCTCCAGTTTAGAAGACGATTTGGCTATAAAATCTTCAAGATAAAAACTGTTGAATTCTTTTTTGATCCAGATTGATTTTTTAGAAACAATAATCGTTTCCAATGGACTTCCTTCTTTTTTTAGAATTTCCAGACACGCATCATACTGCTCCTGGTTGCCTACCAATATAGCTTTAGCTGAAGAGTCATTGATGATATATTCCGCCTGTTCTGCATTATTGGTTGAATAAACAGGTACCGTGATGGCACCCATCGCCATGGAGGCCAGATCAAAGATCATCCATTCCGAAGAATTGTCTGCGTAGATCGCTACTTTATCATTTTCCTGAATTCCTGCATTTTTTAATGCATTAGCAGTTTTAAAAACAATTTCACCGAATTTTTTCCAGCTCAGTTCTTTCCACGCCTCATCTTTCTTTTTAAAGCCAATCGCGGATTTCACCGGATGTTTTTCTACATTTTTTAGGATAATTGCTGCTGCAAGATTCATGAATTCAGCTTTTTGTCGTTAATATAATTTTTAAGATGAAAATCAATACTTTCCTTCACAGGAATCAACTGATAATCGATCTCTTTTTTAATCTTCTGATTGGAAATAGTGTTAAGGGATGATATGGATTCAATATTGGATTTCGTAATAATTCTCAGCTTCGGAATCAGCCAGCCGAAAAGAATATTGGCGAGTCTTCCGAGGTTTAACTGGAATTTAGAAAGGATTTTCGCCTCCTTCAATCCTAGCTGTGAACGGATCTGTTTTCCAAGATCTGCATATCTTTTATTTTCAGATATCAGAATAAAACGTTCTCCGAAAGCATTCTTTTCCATCAGATCAATGGAAATCCGAGCTGCATCTCTTACGTCGATATAACTGGTTCCTCCGGAAAATGTAAAGCCGTTCTTTTCAAAAGTAGGGAAAATATCTCCACTGCTCTGGCCCCAGTTTCCGCTTCCGATGATCATTCCCGGATTGACGATGATGGTATTCAATCCTTCTGCAGAGGCTCTCCACACCTCCATCTCAGCAAGGTGCTTTGAAATAGCGTAGGCAGAATGTTCTTCTTTAGGATTAAATTCAGAACTTTCGTCCAATTCTCCATTTTCATTAAAAATATCCAGAACTGCAATGGTACTTACGTGCAGAAATTTTTTCACTTCCGAACCTTCACAGGCAAACAGCAGATTTTCTGTACCCTTCACATTGGTATGGTACATTTCTTTTTCATCATGAGGATGGAAACTTACTTTGGCGGCACAGTGATAGACCTCATCTACCCCTTTTAATGCATTCTGCAGAGCGTCGAGATCATCAAAATCTACGTCTACCCATTCGATCTTACTGAAAAAATCATCAGGATTCTCTGTATAGAAACCGTAAGAATGCCTTACATCGTTTAAATTGCTGCCCGGTCTTTTGGAAGCACGCACGCTTTTCCCTTTTTTAAGAAGTTCCAAAACGATCACCCTTCCCAGGATTCCGGTTGCACCCGTTACAAAAATCATTAATTATTTACTTGATTGCTGACTAAAATATGACAATATTTTCGATCCGGCAATTCTTCATTTTCCCGATAGGATTTTATGAAAAACTACTTATGCAAATTTGCGATTTTTAAAGCAGAATTCCGCTTAATTTAACCAATATTATCATTTTTACAGACTTTATAAATAATTTAACCACAAAAGAAGCAAAAGTTTTTTTTGACACTTAAGTTGTAAATAAAAGATTTGATTTGCAGTGATAAAAAATCTGTTGAATCTGTGTGATCTGCGGGAGATAAATGTTTGAGTGATTTTTGAAACATTAAGAATATGGAAGGGATTAAGTTCCATTAAGAAAAATCAAATAGATTTTTAATTCAAGGTTACTTAAAGCAGAGCTTGAGGGTGGCAAAAATTCTTTGAATTTTTGCCGGGGTGGTCCTTTTTCACTTTAAAAATAAAAAAAGCCCTTCAGATCAACAAAAGGGCTTTGAGTATGAATTAGTGATGACTTTTTAAGCCATAACCATATTGTTTCTTCTTGGAGCTTTGTCGCAAAGAACGTCTGCGATACTCTTGGAAATCATATTGTCTTCCGTTAAATTATCTAACCAGAAAAATTCACCTGCAGCATTGATCTCAATGAAATAATATTCGTCTTCAGGGGAAACAATGATGTCTATCGCACCATAATCCACATTGTAAACATCTAAAAGTTCAAGGAGTTTGGCTTCAACATCTGCCGGAAGCTCTGTTCTCTCCCATTTCGTCAATAGGTTGACACCATCTTTTCTCCAGTCCACTTTAGCATCTTCAGATTGCTGGGAATCTATTTCAAATGCATAAACATCCTGTCCTACGATGGTAACACGAAGTTCTCTTTTCTTTTCTATCTTTTTCTGAAACTGCATCGGGCAATACACCAGTGAATCCAGTTCTTCAAGCTTGTCTTCATTCACCACGTTGGTGAAAACAACACTTTCAACACCATCTTCATAAATCGCAAAACCGGTCTGCATTTTTGCCACTACATTCTTGTGCTTAAGGATAAACTGTCTGGCTTCCTCCGGATTATTTGTCAGGCAGGTTTCAGGAATTTTAAGTCCTAATTTAACAGCAATTTTCAACTGTTCTTCCTTACTATCCAGTCTTCTGTAAATACCCGGTTTCCCCAGTGCATAAGCATCTACAGACTCTATAAATCCGAAAAGCGTATTGCGGATCTCGCCCATAGCTGCTCCGTAGAATTTTTTATCCAGTTCTTCTTTCAGCCCGTTTCCGATGTTGTAAGCTCTTCTGTACCAAATAGCCGCAATATCATCCAGACGGTACTTTTTATCTTTGGTTTCAAGGATACTTACCCATTCTCCATCCTGAAAAATGGTGGACAGTTTGTTTTCTATAGGATACAGGTCTACATCGAAACGTACGACCTCACAACCGTTTTTTTCTATATATTCCGTTACTTTTTCAATTGAAAAATTATCTGCAGTATGCGTAATGATTAGTATTTTATTCATGGGTATTGATTCTTTTTAAAAGGTTATCGGCAATTTTTTCTGCAATGGGAAAACCCAGTTCTTTCTGCAGCATTCCCCATTCTCCCTGTGGGTTTACTTCCAGGAAATAATATTCCCCGTCTTTTCCTCTGATCATGTCAATAGCTCCGATATAAAGTCCCATTTCTTCCATCATTGAAGTAAGACCTGACTTTATATGTTCCGGGAGTTCGTAGGCTGACCAGGTATAATCTCCGTTAGCCAGTCTCCAGTCTACGTTATCGCTGTTATTGATCTTTCCGGTAAAGAAATCTCCGGCCAGGTACACAATCCTCAATTCGTAAGCTTTATCAATGTATGGCTGAAAGATCATCGGGCAGTACGTGATGTCTGAAATATTCTCAAGCGTATCCTCTTCAATGATCATGGTTGAGATAAGATTTTCTCCGTTCATGGTCTTTGCAGTCAGGCTGTGAAGTTTGGCAACTGCTTTTCCGCCGCAGAATTCATGAAAAAAGGACGTAATCTTTTCTTCATTGTTGGAAAAAATGGTTTCAGGAATGGTAAGTCCGCTTTCTTTGGCCAGTTTTAGCTGAAGCATTTTATTTCCGTCGATCTTTCTTTCATTTTCAAAAGGATTGATCCATGGAATATTTTCCAGAACAGTGATCAGGTTATAGCGAAGGCTTGCGTATGCGCTTAGGAATATTTTTCGGTAGTCTTCATCCAGCTCTTCGGGAGTGCTTATTCCCCATGCTTTTCTGTGCCATACAGCTTGAACATCTTTGGAATGTATTGTATTTCCGGACTCATCTGTGAGTTCAAAGGAATTTTCGTTCACACTGATTTTCTGATAATGATTCATACGGTCAGAATTCAGTCTGAACCATGGAATATTTTTAGAGGTAAGATATTCAAAAAAGATATCGATATTGTAAAAATCCTTTGAGTGGGTGATGCAGAGAATCATGTGCCGCTTTTTATTAAAAAAGGAAACTTAATGGTAAGTTTCCTTTGATATGATTGTATTAATACGATTAATATTTTAAGTCTTAATCTAATGGAACTGTTGGAGCATCGTCATCCCCGTCAGATGGATACTTCATGGTAACCATTAGATCGTCCTGAGGAGAAGTTACATTATCAACAACTGGCTTCGTGATCACATCTCTTTCAGGAATAGTGATGATACCACCACCTTTTACTGTTTCAGGATCTTTCAATTGTTTCTCTAAGAATGACGCAAAAAACGGCTTCTTTTTTGAATTTTTGTCTTTCATAATAATTTAGTTTTGGATTAAATATGCTTGTAATTTCTTGTGTACAGAAATTTAAACAACATCTTCATCACCGTCTGAAGGATACTTCATAGTCACCAAAAGATCCTTGTTAGGAGTGGTCACATGATCAAAGATCTGTGCTGTAACATTGTCTCTTGAAGGTATTGTAATGATGTCGTTATCAGTGTTTGTAATAATTCCGCCACCTTGAATGGTTTCCGGATCTTTAATTTGCTTTTCAAGGAATGAAGCAAAAAAAGGCTTCTTTTTTGAGTTTTCGTCTTGCATGGTCATTGAGTTTTAGTTAAAAAAATATTTTGTTGTAATGTTTGATTACAAATCTTCCAGTTCTCCACCCTCATCACTGTCAGAAGGGTATTTCATCGTTACGATCTGATCTCTTACAGACGATGTAACATTGTCCAGAATTTGGGATGTAATGACATCTCTTGTTGGTACAGTAATCATATCAACAGTAGGCGCAGTAATTCCACCTCCCTGGATTTTTTCAGGATCATTAATTTGTTTCTCTAAAAATGAAGCAAAGAAAGGTTTTTTTGAGTTTTTCTTTTCCATAAGTTAATATATTTAGTTTTTTGTGAAACTAAAGTACAAAAATTTCAATACGTGGGGAAATATTATCTTATTTTAAGAAAATTTTAACTAAATAACTGAATAGACGGAATTTAATTAATGTAAATCAAGAAATTCCTTTACAACATTTGCAAAATCAACCGGATTTTCAGCCTGAACCCAGTGTCCGGCATTTTTCACAGTCACTATTTTCGCTTTTGGAAACTGCTGCTTAATCCCGTATTCATCCTGCGGAAGGATATAATTTGATTTTTCTCCTGCAATGAATAAAGAATCACCTTCGAAAACACCAAATTTTACGGCATTCGAAACGAATTCGTTATATTTTTCAGATAAAGTTTTAAGATTAAACCTCCAGTTCAGTTTTTTGTTGTCATCCCAATATAGGTTCTTGGCTAAAAACTGTATGGTAGATTTTTCAGGAATATACTGGCTCAAAACCGTTTCTACCTCACCTCTTGAACCTACAGTATTAAAATCTACCGTTTCAAGAGCCTTAATGATTCCCTGATGATGCGGAGGATAAGCCTTAGGAGAAATATCTACCACAATAAGTTTATCTACTCTTTCCTGATATTTCAAAGCAAACTGCATCACCGCTTTTCCACCTAAAGAATGTCCCAAAACATGAGCTTTCTGAATACCGTAATGATCCATATAACGGGCAATATCGTCCGCCAGATCATCATGTGACATACTTTCGGAATGAAAGCTTCGTCCGTGATTTCTAAGGTCTATTAAGTGTACGGGAAGGTATTCACCCAAGTCTTTTCCAAAACTTCCCCAGTTGTCCAGCATTCCAAACAGTCCGTGAAATACAAGCAGCGGCGTAACCGTAAGATTTTCGCCAAATATTTTTGAGTTTAAGATGTCCATTTATTTTATTATAGAGGTTAGATATTAGAAGTTAGAAGTTAGAAACTGGAAGTTGGATATTTAAAGTATGTCTTCGACACTAATATCTAACATCTAATTTCTAACTTCTAGTTTTTAACTTCTCCTTTACCATTTTGCCAGACGTTTCAGATACGCCTGAACCGTATTTTCAAGTCCCATATATAGTGCTTCAGAAACCAAAGCATGACCGATGGATACTTCAAGAAGATTCGGGATATGATCTGCAAAATATTTTAAGTTTTCAAGGCTCAAATCGTGTCCTGCATTGATACCCAAACCGAATTCTGTGGCAGCAACGGCAGTATCATAATAAGGTTTTATGGCCTGTTCTTTATTCTCAAGGTAGTTTTTTGCGTAAGCTTCGGTGTACAGTTCTATTCTGTCAGCTCCTGTTTTTGCAGCATGCTCTACCAGCTCCGGCAAAGGGTCAAGGAAAATAGAAGTACGGATTCCTGCGTTTTTAAATTCTGCGATAATTTCTGTCAGAAAATCTAAGTGCTTTTTGGTATCCCATCCTGCATTGGACGTGATAGCGTCGTCTGCATCAGGAACCAATGTTACCTGCTCCGGTTTTACTTCCAGAACCATATCAATAAAAGAGCGGTGCGGATTTCCTTCAATGTTGAATTCAGTGGTCACCAATGGTTTCAGATCGTAGACATCTTTCCTGGTGATGTGTCTCTCATCAGGTCTCGGATGGATGGTGATTCCCTGTCCTCCAAATTCCTGGATCTTCACTGCTGCCTCCGTTACACTTGGCGTTTCGCCTCCTCTGGCATTTCTTAATGTCGCAATTTTATTAATGTTTACGCTTAGTTTTGTCATTTCTTATTTAGATGTTATTTTGTTGAGAAATTAGATATTAGAGGTTAGAAATTAGTTTTTGGGTCTACTTCTATATCTCTAAAGCCAGATCAGAATAAGCGGTCGAATCACACTAACTTCTAAATTCTAAATTCTAGCTTCTAACTTCTCTATTCTACACTTTAATACTCACCTGCATCACCTGAAGATCAAATTCCTTAGATGCGACAAGCAAGTGGTCAAAAATATCAGCCTGAATCTGCTCAAAGTGATCCCATTTGGAATCATTCGCGAAACAGTATACTTCAAGGGGAAGTCCCTGTGGTGTAATATCGAGCTGACGAACCATTCTGACTCCTTCCTGATCAATATCAGGATCATTTTCAATATATTTTTGAGCATAATATCTGAAAACCCCGATATTGGTAAGCTGTCTTCCATTGATGGTTTTATCGTTATGCTCCAGATTTTGTTTTTCTTTTTCAATCTCCAGTGTTTTCTCTTCCAGATAATCTGAGATCAGGTTGATATCTTTTAACCGTTCGATATCTTCTTCATTTAAAAATTTAAAAGAATTGATATTAAAATAGACGGATTTTTTGATTCTTCTTGTATTGGATTCAGACATCACCTGAAGGTTTTTGATCTCTGTGGTCAGTAAATCATAGGTCGGAATTGTGGAAACGGTTTTATCAAAATTGGTGATTTTTGTCGTCAGAAGGCTGATATCTGTAATATTTCCTTCAATGCTGTATTTTGGAATGCTTACCCAGTCTCCTACTTTTAAATTTTTAGAGGTGGCAACATGTATCCCAGTGACAAATCCCAAAATAGTATCTCTGAAAACGAGTACCAGCACCGCAGTAATAGCTCCTAAACTTCCAACAATCGTCGTTCCTTTGATCCCGAATATCACACAGAGCCCTACTACAGAAAAGATAAAAATTCCAAGAATCTTTACCGTTTCTGAAATCGCATTCAGTGCCATGATCTTGTAGAAGTCCTGTTTTATGGTGAAATAATACCTGAAACCTGTTAAGGATCTGTACAACATTCCTGCAAGAATAAGAACCAAACCTAAATTGATGGATCTGTTGATGAAAATGTTTGTTTTAGGTAGTGCGGTTGCCGGAAATATGGAAGGATGTATTCCTCCTACCACGAGAAGGGCAGCAAAATGAGCTACCGAGTTGGAGATCTTAGATTGATAAATAGACCGGATAATCGGATATTTTTCATCATTCCGGAAAAATCTGAAGACAAAATTAATCGCAAATTTAAAAACAAAATCTACCACTAGAAATACGGCGCACAGCAGTGCCAGCTTCACAATAATATGAACAATCCAATCCATTCCGCCGGGTGTTACCTGACTGATATAGATGTAAAGCTGATCGCTTATTTCCTGTAAAAAACTTTTGGTGTCCTGTATCTCGTCTTTCATTACAGCAAATTTATAAAATTAAGAATGATGATGTTACTATTGACAATCAATTTTCATCCCAAATATTCAAAAGGTCTCTGTAAATCTTCTTTTTTCCTATCTTGCATTGATAATTTTAAAGAATGGATACAACGCTTATTAATATTCTATGCCTTATTTTATTGTTTCTGGGAATACTGGGAACATTCCTTCCTGTCCTTCCAGGGCTTTTGTTAAGCATTTGCGGACTTTTGATTTATAAATTCGGGACCGATGCGGATCTTCCCATGATTTATATCTGGGCATTCGGAATTCTGACTGCGGCTTCTGCAGTCCTGAACTATGTAATTCCTGCAAAAACAAACAGGAAATACGGAGGAACACGTTGGGGAAGCATCGGATCTATCGTCGGAACGATTGTTGGAATCTTCATTCCAATTCCTTTAGGCTTTCTGATCGGAATGTTTGCGGGCGTATTTATTGGAGAACTGCTTCATGACAGCAAGGATATGAACAAGGCTCTGCAATCGACCAAAGGGGCATTTATAGGATTCATCTATGGAACCGGATTCAGTCTTGTGGTGGGTGTGGCCATGTTTTTGGTAGTAGTTTTGGATATGCTTGATGTTATTTAGATTGGAAGAGGGAGGATGGAAGTTTCTGGTCACGTTTTTTTAACTTTATTAAAAAAGAAATTATGTTTCACAAAGCCATTATATTCAGTCTGGGAATCCTAACCTTAGCAGGATGCAATGCCCAAAAGAAGACGAAGACACCGGATTCAGTTGCCAATACTACTGGGACGAAATCTTCGGTTCAGAAAGAAGGTGTTATCTACCTTAATCAGGGAGAAAATAAATTCCTGAAAGAATATGATATGAATGTCACGTTCAAAGGTATTTCTGAGGACAGCCGCTGTCCAGAAGGGGTTAACTGCATCTGGGCCGGAGTTGCCGTAGCACAGATCGAAGTGATGGGAACCTACACGAGACCCACCGTTTTACTCCTTGCTTCTTCAGACAATGCAGGCAGAAATTATTATATGTCTCAGGAATTCAACGGATATACGATTTCAATGAAAGAGATCACCCCTTTTCCAAAATCGGATGGTGGTGTCAAAGCTTTGGAAGGAAAATATAGAGTAGCCTTTACGATCAAAAAGACGGAAGGATCTGCGAATCCGGATGCTACCAGGAAATAGGCTTCTTTCCTTTTGAGATCAGGTATTCATTGATCTTTGAGAAGGGTTTGCTTCCATAAAAACCTCTGTACACAGAAAACGGTGATGGGTGCGCCGATTTTAAAATAAAATGCTTAGCCGGATCAATGAGTTCGGCTTTTTTTTGTGCAAAAGCGCCCCATAAAACAAAAACGACATTCTCTTTTTTATCTGAAATTTCCTTGATAACAAAATCTGTGAATTTTTCCCAGCCTAAATCTTTATGAGAGTTTGGTGTATGGGCACGCACCGTTAAGGTAGCATTCAATAATAAAACCCCTTGCTTTCCCCAGTCATCCAGTTCTTTTGAAGTTCTTTCCACTCCAATATCATCTTTCAGCTCGGTAAAAATATTTTTAAGGGAAGGCGGCGCTGTTACCTGCTCGGAAACAGAAAAACACAAACCGTTGGCCTGAAAGTCATTGTGATAAGGATCCTGACCGATAATCACCACTTCAACATCTTCAAAAGGCGTAATTTCCAATGCTCTGAAGATTTGATTTTTAGGTGGAAATACTTTGGTGGTGGCATATTCTTGTTTTACTTTTTCCCAAAGGGTTGTAAAATAAGGGGTACTTTTTATCGGGGCTAAAACTTCTGTCCAGGTCATGAGGTTGGTATGAAAATCTGTTAATAATACAAAAATATCCTTTAATTACTGGATGACCAAATTGGATGATGTGTTGATTTGATAATTTGATGATGAGTTGATGTGATGATTGGCTAATTGTTTTGATTTAAGCTAAAAATAATATTATCAGGAAAACCTTCATCTGTTCTCCCCTCTTCTAAAATAAAATGATGCTTTAGCAAAAGACCTTTGGAGTTTTCATTAAATTGGCTTGTAATGGCTATAATTTCACGTAAATGCAATTCATTAAATCCATGATCTAAAACAGCTTTCAAAGCCTCGGACATTATTCCTTTTCTATGATAATCGGGTAATAACTCATAACCGACCTCAGCCGTTTTCCGGTCCTCAGAAAAATTCCAAAGGCATATAGTTCCAATAAGATTGGGCTGGTCTTTATAGGCAATTCCAAAATAAACAGTCTGATTATTCTGCGTTCTTTCTTTTATCGTTAAAATAAACTGCAGCGCATCATAGTTGTTTTTGGGAGAATTCCTTTTCACAAACTGATTAGTGACTTCATTGCCACGAATTTTCAGAATGTCTTCAACATGGGTTTCGTTGATGTTTTTTAAAATTAAGCGTTCGGTTTCCAGTTTCATCTTCCAAATTTAGTAAAATGAATGCATTGCCCTGTTTCCAAATCTTCAAATTAATTGATTTTCAAATTAACATTCACATTTTCTCACTAAATTTGCACTGTGTATATAAATAAAGAAGATTTAAACGAATTAGAGTTTCCGCAATTGCTCGCGGAGATCTCTCCATTTGCGTATTCTCCGAAAACGAGAGAAAAAATTCTTCAACTTCGTCCCATGGAAATTGACGAGGCGGAACTTTCCCTGAAAAAAACGTCGGAATATCTTTCGAGTTTTGAAAGTTCAAATGCAATTCCATTCGATGAGTATGAAGATATCGAAAGTGAGCTGAAAGTGATGCTGATTGAGAATTACCGTCTGGAAAACAGTGCTTTCATCAAAATAAAAACTTTAACTGAACAGATAGGAAAACTACAGAAGTTTTTCCCAACCATGCCTGAAACTTTTCCTACTTTGATAGGTGATGTTTCTGTACTGGAGTTTAAAAAAGAAATCATTGATAAGGTAGACAAGGTCTTTAATCGGTTTGGAGAAGTGAAAAGTGATGCCTCCCCTGTTTTGAAAGAGCTTAGGGCTGAAATCCAGATTGCTAAAAAAGCCATTCAGGAAAATTTTAACCGTGCGCTGTTCAATTACGGACAAAGCGAATTTTTGGATGATATCCGGGAAACGATTATTGAAGACATGAGGGTTTTAGCAGTAAAATCCGGGTTCAAGAAAAGGGTTGCGGGAAGGGTTTTAGGAATTTCAAAAACAGGTTCCATTACCTATATGCAGCCGGACAGTGTGGTAAAACATTACTTCAAGCTGAAGGAAAGTGAAGAGGAAGAGAAAAAGGAAATAGATAAAATACTCCGAAAACTCACTGCTGAACTGGCAGAATTCCAACCTCAGCTATGGCAATACCAAGCTTATATTTTTGACCTTGATCTGACGAGAGCTAAAGCAAAATTTGCAGAACAGGTGAACGGAATTCTTCCAAAGATCAACCGTCACAGAACGCTAAAACTGAAAGATGCTTTCCATCCACTTTTATGGTTAAGAAATAAAGCAGAAAACAAAACGATTCACTCACAGAGCCTTTCATTGACGGATCACAACAGAATCATCTGTATTTCCGGACCGAATGCAGGAGGAAAATCCATCACCCTGAAAACAGTCGGACTGCTTCAGCTGATGATACAGACCGGAATTCTGGTACCGGTGCATCCAAAATCTGAAATGTTCTTCTTTGAGAAGGTCATGACAGACATCGGTGATAATCAATCTATTGAAAATCATTTATCTACCTATTCATCAAGGCTTAAAAAAATGTCCGGGATCATTCGTGAGGCTGATGCCAATACATTGCTTCTGATTGATGAATTCGGGACAGGATCTGATCCTGAGCTTGGAGGTGCGCTGGCGGAAAGTTTCATGGAGTATTTCTATGATAAAAAGAGTTTTGCCATTATTACGACCCACTATACGAACATCAAACTGGTAATCGAGCAGCTTCCCAATGCAGAAAATGCAGCCATGCTTTTCGATGAAGAAACGTTGGAACCCATGTATAAGCTGGAAGTGGGACAGGCAGGAAGTTCATTTACCTTTGAAGTAGCAGAGAAGAACAGAATCCCGAGATTCATTATTCATGCCGCCAAAAAGAAAGTAGAGCACGATATTGTCAATCTTGATAAAACGATTGTTAAACTTCAGCAGGAAAAATTTGAAGTTGAAAAACTGAAAACGGATCTTGCCGAAAGGAAAGAATCCGTAGAAGACAAGCGTGACAACCTTCAGAAACTGAATGAACAGCTGCAACAGAAACTGTTTAATTTCCAAAAACTGTATGAAGATGAACACCGTAAGCTTCAGTTCGGAAGTAAAATTGAAGCGTTCATCGACAGTTATGTGAAAGGAAAGTCAAGGAAGGATGTGGTCAAAGATTTTGTAAAGATTCTTGAACAAGAAAAATTCAGAAAGATTGGCGCTGATAAAGATGAAACCAAACGTCTTCAGGTGGTTAAAAGAAAAATCACCCAACAGCTTAAAAAGGAAGATGTGATCGAAAAAATTGCCGAAACCAATGAAAAACTGGAAGAAAAACGCAAAACCGACCGCGCCGTGTGGATGAAAGAAGGGCAACGTGTCCGTATTCCGGGAAGCACCAGCGTAGGAACCATTGAGAAAATTTCCAAAAATAAAGTGACTGTAAATTATGGTACTTTTAAGACGACGATTAATGCGGATGAGTTGGAGAGGATTTAATGATGGGATGATTCTATGATGTGGTGATTCGACGATGTGGTGATTCGACGATGTGGTGATTCGGTGATGAGATGATTTGATGATTTGATGATGATAGGTTGAGGATTTACTTTTTTGTGGATTTTACAACTTTTAACTTTATAAAAAATAGCGCTGGATTTTTCAGCGCTATTTTTATTTTTATTTATTTTTTGATGAATTTCAGTCGGGGTGTATTTTCTTTATTTTTAAGCTGAATAAAGTAAATTCCTTTAGCAAGATGGCAAATATCTACCGCATTCTCAGAGGTTCTGCCCTCTCCTGTTTTCTGCCCTGAAACGGAAAAAATTTCATAGTCCGCTTCTGATGAAAGCCCTGAGATGTGCAAAACTTCTGAGGCTGGATTCGGATAAATGGTGATTTCCTTGGATTTAGCAGTTTCATTTACAGCAAGATTGGAGTTCACAAAATCGACCCGATAGTCCTCTACTTCTCCATATGGAAATGTTCCGCATGGCCCCGCCACTGCTGCCTGGCTGATTATTACCCTCATTGCTGTTCCGCACTGGGTTATACTGACAAAAGGAGGGACATTGAATACAAAGGCTTTAGGATTTGTAGAGTCCACAGTAGTAGAAATTATCATTTCCGAAGCTTCAAAAATAGCGTTCGCATTAAAATCTATCCAGGCTTTTATATAAGCTGTCCCCGGTATACCTGTCCAGCTAGGTTCCACCGATACAACATTATTTACGCTGCCTATCCCCAGCTGTATGCGATGGGTTAAATTCGAACGAAAATTCGTGTAATTTGAGGCATATGAATCATTTACCATCGCGGGAAGCCCTCCTGATGGAGTTATTTTAACGTTCGATAAATACAATACTCCCAGATTGGCAGATGTGGACTCGCAGTAATTCAGATGGGTATAGAAGGTTAGCGGAAAAGATACATCTCCGGATGCGGTGTCCACCACCTGCACTATATATCCCGAACAGGGTGTAAGTCCGTTCAGATTAACAGAGGTCGTCCCAGAGGAAATACTCATCGTAAACCATACCGCAGATCCCACAGGCAGCCATCTTACGGTATAACCTGTAGCTCCCGGTATAGGATCCCACGTGATATCAGCAGAAGTAAAACTGATATTGGAAGCCACTAAATTCGTCGGGACAGTAAAGGCAGATTCGGCGTCTATGTTGTCCATTCTGCCGGCTGACTGAAACTTTGCTGCAACTGAAAAAAGCAGAAGCATAAAAAGTAGCTTTTTTATCATGTTTATGAAATTTTCATGAAAAATACCCTAAATTATTCACATATTATTACATTTCAATTGACAAACATTATATTTTTATCTCATTTCTGTAAAAACACCAAGGTATTATTTGATCAGAAAATAAGTTTTTGAGAGCATATTGATGATTTTAATCAAATCCCGTTATATTTTACTGATTCAAAAAACATTTAATTTATATATTTGAGGGATCAAAAAATTTCATAAAATGATTTCCGTAAACAGAGCATTGTACCTATCCGCTTTCAGTCTTTTTTCTTTAGCATTTGTCAAAGGACAGAATAAAGTTCCTTTCGGTGTTGTAAAAGCTGAGGAAGGCTACGCTAATGTACGTGTCCACAAGGATAACTACAGAAAAATCGTAGACAAAATCCGTATGCGTAAAGGGGATGTATTTGTTTATGTAAAACCCGCTCCGGGAGAAACAGAATGGATCTGGATCAAATATCCTGAAAAACAGGACGATGAAAAACCTTTTGTAAGATATGAAAATCTTGAGAAGGAAGGTATGGTGAACAAAGAGCGTATTGCTTTCATTGACCAGTTGCCACAATTTACACCTTCTAAATCCAAGAACGGAAAATCACTTATTTTCACGGACAACAGTAATCCCAAAATACCAACATCCCAAAGAACCAAAGTGTTAATCGATGTTTACCCTTCGAATGCCGGTTACAGAAAGCAGGAAAAAGATACGGACGGAAAAATTCTGACCATTGATAAAATTAAACCTTGGGGAATTAAAGATGCGCTTCCTGAAGGGATGACGGAAATCAAATCGATTCGTGTACAACAACCGGGAAGAGGTTCTGTTTTCGTAAGGGAAGCTATTAAAAATATGTTCCAGCCTACTATGGATTTCAATAATGTCGGAGTAACTGCTCTTGACAATGATCACATCTATCTTTATATGATCAATGGTTCCGGCGAGAACAGGTATGTCACTCTTTGGGCCATCAAGGAAGGAAGGGTGATGAGCCAGATTATTTACAATAATCCGGAATAATTACCGTTTTTCGCTGTAATATTCTTATTTTTGCCCTGAAAAAGTTTAACGCTTATTCATCACAGAAACTGGTTCTGCTTAACGCAGATTAAAAGGGAACCGTGTGAAAATCACGGACTGTCGCGCAACTGTAAGTAACTGAAGTCTTTATCAAGAATCCACTGTGCAGGGCACGGGAAGGAGATAAAAGATGTTACAAGTCAGGAGACCTGCCTATTTCTTTAAACAAGAAACTTTCGCGATTTGAAGTTTATTGATCTGATGGACTGCTTCAGGAATTCCTATGATTCCTGTCATTGCTCTGTTATTTTGATCTATTTCATTTCGCATTAATTAATAATGAAATATGACTACAGAAGAAAGAATTGCAGCATCCGAAACCAGAATTTTTAAAGCGGTTTTCCCCAACACAACCAATCATTATGATACTCTTTTCGGAGGTACTGCCATGCAGCTGATGGATGAAGTAGCGTTTATCACAGCCACCCGTTTTGCCAGAAAAAGAGTGGTTACCGTAAGCAGCGATAAAATTGATTTTAAAAAGCCTATTCCTGCAGGAACTATCGTAGAACTGATCGGGAAGGTTTCCTACGTTGGGAAAACGAGTATGAAAGTGAATGTGGAGATCTACACGGAGCAGATGTACTCTTATGAAAGAGAAAGAGCGATCGTAGGAGATTTTACTTTTGTGGCGATTGACGAATCTAAGAAACCAATCAGAATACTATAATTGATGAGTTTCGGGGCGGCCTGCGGCCGCCCCGAAACTATCTACACTATTCAAAAACAGCAATTTAAAAACCTTTATTTTGCTTTCAATCTATCTATCTTACGACCTTATCCGTATCCAGACTTCTGGTCAGCAAAGTTTCAAAAGCCTCTCCCATTTCGTCTGACGCTCTTGTAATGGCATTTTCCAGCATATTTCTGATCTGTTTTTCGGTAACACCGGCTTCTGTCCAGCTTTTTCCTGAAGTGTGTGAGTTTAAGATAAATGGCATGATACGGTCAATAGAACAGGCAAAAATAGCGTCCGGAGTACTTTCTTCCTCAAATTCCAGCCACAATTCAAAGAACTCTGTTCGTAAAGGTTCATCAAGGATTCCAAAGATTTTCTGAGCTGAAATCTTTTCTCTTTCAAATTTCCCGACCATGGCTTTTTCATCAAAAAGGAAAGTATCACCCGCTTCTATTTCCACCAGATCGTGAATGGATAACATTCTTATTACCCTTAAAAGATCAATATCTGCGCGGTATTTAGCGTATGGATAAAGGATTTGTGCCAGGATAATGATCTGCCATGAGTGTTCTGCTGTATTTTCTCTTCTGGAATCATCGGCATTGTAATTTCTTCGTTGTACGTTTTTCAGGGCATCTACTGCCAGGATAAAATCGATCTCCTTCTGTATTTTCATTTCTTTTTATTGTTTTAATCTGACTTTGAGATAAAGTATTTTGCTTTTATGTATTCTCAGGGAGTTTGGAAACCTCAATTACTAAGGTTGAGACTGAGAGAGATTAAGAGGGTGATTTGTATTTTCAACACTAAAACCCCGATGACTCTCAAACTCATAAACCCGAAAATCTAAAACCCTCTGACCCTCAAACCTGAATCCAGGCTATTCGGTTGTTTTTTTAACCACCCATTTGTTATTGATCTTTTCTTTTATAGTGACTTTAGCAGGTTCTTCGCTCATATCACTTATTTTTTCGTAAACCAGATCGAGTCCTTTATTCGGAATAACCTGGTATTCGTAGGTGTACAGTAAAGACGCTCCGGATCTGGCATAAGTAGTTAATCTTTTACGTTTAGGATCTACATCAAATATTCCCTGGTAGGCGCTGCCAATTTCAGTAAGTTCTTTACTCAGGACAAATTGATTTCTGGTTGAGTTAAAGACGTATACATCATACGAAGCACTTCCGTAATTTCCTCCACTGCCGTTTCTCAAGGCAACATCTTCCGTTCCGTCAAAATTGAAATCATCAAATATTACGGGATCATCATGCATCAGTCCTGAAGTAAGCGGCATTACCTCTATTTTTGAAGGTTTGAAGCCTTCTTTAAAATACAAAACCATATCATCGGAAACGAGTGTCTGAATTTTTTGGCCGTTTTTATTGAACAGGATAACGTTTGCTCTATGCCTGCACTGATCGGTGAGGCATTCTTCCACATTAATTTCAGCATTATATTTTTTGGAAGCGTCTTCAGCAATAAAGCGATATTGTCCGAAGCACAAAGGCCCCAGCAGCAGCAATGCAGATAAAGGCCGGTAAAATAAAGAGGTTTTTGTCATTTGGTATAACATTAATTTAAATATTTCATGAAAATGAAGAACAAAAATACGAATCACCAGCTACAATTTGTCATTTTTTCGGTTGATTTTAACCAGATATTCAATTATCAAAATTTTGAGTAAAAATTTATTCAACTGATAATCAATATATTAAATCAATTCTTTTAAAAATTTCACTACTTTGTATTGCATATTACCATTTTAATTACATATCTTTGTAATGTAAAATCGGAAGAAGTTCATCTAGCTAGGAACATTATTCTGAAAATATAACTAATTAACAAAACTTATTAAAGATGAATACTGAAAATACCAAAGCGCAAATGCGTAAAGGAATTCTGGAATTCTGTATTTTAAGTCTCATCAACCATCGTGAAATGTATGTTTCCGACCTGATCGATGAGCTTAAAAAAGGAAAACTGGATGTAGTGGAAGGAACCCTCTATCCTCTCCTTACAAGACTGAAAAACGGCGAGTTCCTTTCCTACAGATGGGAAGAATCTACAGGAGGACCTCCAAGAAAATATTACCAGATCACAGAAAAAGGAAAACTTTTCTTGGACGAACTTCAAAATACATGGGCTGAACTGACAGCGTCAGTAAACCAAATCACTCAAAAAATTTAAAAAACAAAGCTATGAACAAGACACTCTCAATAGGACTCGCAGGTTTTTCTTTCACCATAGAAGAACACGCATATATAAAGCTCAGCGATTACCTGAATGCACTGAGAAGCTCATTGGATGCTTCAGAGGAGGAGGAGGTAATGCATGATATAGAAATAAGAATGGTAGAAATCTTCAGAGATTCTTTAGGAAAACGTGAAGTGATTAATGATACAGACGTAGAGAAAGTAATCGCACAGATCGGATCTCCTGAAAAAATCGAAGAACAGGAAGAAGCTTACTATTCTGAAAAGAACACCAAAAGAACACACCAGGCAGGCGCTGAATATACAGACAAGAAGCAACTGTTCCGTGATCCGGAAAGACAAAAAGTAGCCGGAGTATGTGCAGGACTTGCTCACTATGTAGGAATGGATATTACTGCAATGAGAGCGATCTGGCTGGGAATCTTTGTACTGGGTATTTTCACAGCAGCGATTTCTTCTTCACTGATCGGCCTTCTGTATGTTATTCTCTGGATTGTACTTCCAAAAGCGGAAACCGCTGCAGATTACCTGAAAATGAAGGGAAAGCCTATGAACTTCGACAATCTTAAGAGCGAATCCAACAAACTGGTTCAGTTTGCCAACGAATCTACTCAGAGGGTCGGAGAAATGTACAACGAAACCAAACCTTACATCAACAACGCAGGGAGCGGAGTATGGAATATCCTGAAATACTTTGTAGGTGGAATCTTCGTCCTAATGGCGATAGGAAGCATCATCGGTATATTTGTGATCTTCGGACTGTTTGGTATGGATGCAGATTTTCCAGGGGCCAATGAGATGAGATTCTATATGGATGACAACAATCTGGACAAAGTGCTGGTAGCGATCATGATCATCGGATGTTTAATTCCTACTATCCTTTTCAGCTTATTGAGCATCAAGATATTTTCTCCAAAGACTAAACTTAGAAATATCGGATGGGTAATCGGAGGACTTTTCCTTCTGCTTATCGGACTTGGAACTTATTTCGGAGTAAGCATGGCTAAGAAAAACCTGATCTACAAAGGAAGCAAGGAAGACACAGAAAATATTGCCATCAACACCACCTCTGATACCCTTTATGTAGATGTGAAGCAGGTTAATATTCCTCAGAATTTCACCGCTTACGATGATGATATTTATTCTGATAAGAAAACGGTTTACAAAGAAGATTATATCTCTGTAGAAGTTACAAGAAAACCTGAGGTGAAAACACCTTACCTGATCATTAAAAAAGAAGGAAATGGTTATAACGTTCCTGTTCAGATCAACGTACCTGTAGAAATCGTAGGAAACAAGGTAATGCTTCCAAACTATATCAAGTATCCTTACGAACACAGATTCAGACATTACAGAGTAGATTACGAATTGGTGATTCCTCAAAATGCAGTCGTAATTCCTGTGAAAAAAGACGGAATTGATTTCGACGGAGATCTTAACGGAGACGGAATCAATGATGACGATCAGGACAGAGATGAGAACGGAAATATCAGAATTGAAAAAAATAAAATTTCTGTAAACGGTTCTACAATTGAATACAACTCCGATGATAAAGACAGCCTTATCATCAACGGAAAAAAAGTTCCGAAAAATCAGGCTGACGTGGTTATTGATTCTATGAAGTCCAGCATCAAAAAGATGAACAAGAACGTAGACATCAAAATCAAAGACGGAAAAGACGAAATCTCCATACAAACTAAATAATTAACTTCAGAGAGTGCAGGAGGTGTGAATGGAAGGCAACCGTTTGAAATTCACACTCTTCTTCTCTCAGAAACCGGAAAAAAAAATCGTTATTTAGTTCGTTATGTTAAAAAAATGTTATACATTCGTGTAGTTAAAAATAATTAACCAAATCAATAAAAAACACCTTAACCATGGTACAAGTTGCATTAGAAATTGTAATGAAGATCGCAGATTTAATCAGCGGTTTGTTTTAAGAGCGATAATATTTCAATATATTTGTAAAGTATAACCTGTTTGGTTATACTTTTTTGTTTTTAATCTAAAGATATATGAGAAAACTGATAGGTAAATTAATGTTAAAGATGCTGGGCTGGAAAGTCGTCCTGCAGGGCGATGCAAAAAGTCTGAACCGATGTATCCTCGTCGTGGCACCACACACCCACAACATGGAATATCTATTGGGAAATCTTGCGTATTGGTCTTTAGAAAAGCCGTTGAAAATTATCATTAAAGATGCTCATACAAAAGCCTGGTACGGAAGTGTGGTAAGAGGACTTGGTGGAATCGGGATCGACAGAAGTCAGAAAAATGACCTGGTGAATTTCGTGGCCAAACAGTTTGATAAAGAAGATTTCAGTCTTGTAATCACCCCGGAAGGTACCAGAAGCTGGGTTCCGAAATGGAGAAAAGGATTCTATCATATGGCATTGGCGGCGAAAGTCCCTATCGTTCTGGCAGCAGGAGATTTCAAAAGAAATATTGTGTATTTAGGCTATACCATTCCTTACGAAAGAATCGCTTCTGTTCCTTTTTCCGAGATTATGGACGAGATTCAGGAATATTATATTAAAAACGATATTGTTCCTAAAATACCTGCCAACTGGAACCCGAATATTAAGGGAACCGGTACAGAGGACGAAGTTAGAAGTTAGAAGTTAGAAGTTAGCGAAAATACTTTTTGTCATTCGTTTATCAATCATCATTCATCAATTATCATTCATACCAATATAATGAAAGGTCAGACTAAAGAAGAGCTCCTTGTGTTCCTGAACAGCTGGGGAAACGGGGTAACATTAGCCAAAACACTTGAAATACAATTCATCGATATCGACGTTGAAAATGAAACCCTGACCGCTACGATGCCGGTACAGCCAAAGGTACACCAGCCGTTCGGGATTCTGCACGGAGGAGCAAGCTGTGTGTTGGCAGAAACACTGGGATCAAGCCTGTCTAATATTTTTATCGACGGCAGTAAATATTATGGTGTAGGAACGAATATCAATTCGAACCATCTTAAAAGTAAGAAAGATGGTATAGTAACGGCTACAGCACGTTTCATCAGAAAAGGAAAAACGATGCATGTTTCAGAAATTGAAATCAGGGATGAAAAAGGAATACTTATCAATCATACCACGATGACCAACAATATCATTCTGAAGTAGAGAAAAAAATCAATAAAAAACAGAAGACTCAATTTTTTTGAGTCTTTTTTTATATACTTGCTGCAACCTTTTTCATTTTTGTCATCTTATAAGAAAAAAGATTATGAAAAACTTATTTTTACTATTGTTACTTACTTTTCTGATTTCTTGCCACGATACTGATCCTGATCCTGTGCAAAAAAATGTAGTATCATTTGATGTTTATGTTGCAGGCAAAGAAAATAATAAAGCTTGTTATTGGAAAAATAATGTTAAAGTAGATTTGGTAAACGGTACCAATATAGATCCAAAAAAAATAATTGTTGAGAATAACAATGTGTACGTTTTTGCAGATGGAAATTTCTGGAAGAATAATACAAAATATGACTTATACTCCTATTTAGGCTTGCCATCTAATAGTAAATTACAAATCAGAAATTTTTATGTTAAAAATAATGATATTTATGCAGTAGGAACTTTAAGAGGAACAGCCATATATCCCATTGAACATTGTTATTGGAAAAATGGAGTAAAAAATGTATTATTCACACAGACAAACTCTAATACCGGTGGATACCTTACTGACATCACAGTCCATAACAGTGACGTTTATGTTCCTGTTATAAAATATCCGGCTCCTAATAATTCTGAAATCGGTTACTATAAAAATAATAATTATACATCCATTATACAAAATAATTCATTGGCACACGGTATAGAATCTAATACGAACGGTGTATTCATGGTTATTCATGATACAAATGCCCATACTTCTTACTATAAAAACCTGCTTACCAATACCAATCATTATTCTTCTTCCGGAGGCCGTGTAAATATCGTGTTAGATAATAGTGATATCTATTCTTTTTTTGGGCAGGCTTATTATAAGAATGGAAATACGATTCCAATAAATAATCCTAATGGATATAATGATATAACAGATTTAAAGGTACTGGCAGGTAATACATATATGATTTGTCAAATGCTTTCTCAGGCAGGTTCGCTTAATATTGCCCAGAAAGTTTTCATAAATGGAACAGAGACACAGCATATAGTACACACCGCTAATAATGTTCCTTCGGGAAATGCTTTTACCTCTGTTTTTGTGGTACAAAACTGATGCAATTCAACTGGCAAAAAATATATAGTGAAAACTCCCCAAAACTTTTGGGGATTTGCCGTAGATATGTACAGGATGTTGGCACGGCTGAAGATATTGTGCAGGATAGTTTCATTACTGCCATACAGAAAAACCATCAGCTTAAAGATGAAAAGACTCTATTTGCATGGCTAAAAAAAATTGTAGTGAATAATGCTTTACAATATATCCGAAAATCCAGCAAAGAAGTTTTCCTTACCAGCGAACTATCAGAAATCTCAGATACCTCTACCGAAATGATTGCAACCTCTGTCATTGACGAAACAAACCACATTCTAGCTTACAATTTTACAAGAGAAGAGCTCTTAAAATCTATAGACAGCCTGCCTCCTCATCACAAATCGGTCTTCAACCTATATTATATTGAAAACTATTCACATGCGGAGATTTCAAGCGTGTTGAAAATCCCTGTCAACACCTCAAAGTCACATTTAATGAGGGCGAAAAAATTTATTCAGAATTATTTGACGACCCATTTTATCAGTAGTGAAACTCAAAAAAACAAAACTTCGCAGCTTTTAATTTTCTTGGGATTTGGAGGACTATTATGGGCACAGACTTTTAAAAGTAAGTTTTCAGATTTTGCTATTTCACCCTCTAAAAGTTTTGAAATTCCTTCTGATATTCCGCTTAATACGATCTTGTTTACATCAAATAATTTTTGGAAACAAAAAATTATTATCGGATCTACTCTTTTCATTATTATCGTTGGATCTGTTTTATTATTTAATCCAAAAAATGCTTTAGTGAGAGCACTTCATTCCAATATCTCAGATTCTGAATCAAAAGAAAAATCCGTCTCATCCCATGAAACTAAAACAGATCAGGAGGAAGCTTTAAAACATAGCTCAATCTCTCAGAAATCAAATTCAGAAACCAAGAAAGATGTAGAAACAGATAATTCTTCTACTATCAAAACAAAAAACTTAGTATCTTCAAAAAAAATAATAAAAAAAGAGTACGCTGATTCCGCTTCTCATAAAGTGATTATTATAAAAAAAATCATTCAGAGAGACACTATTTATGTTGAGAGATAAACCCATTATGGCTGTAAAAAAATTAATCTTAATCATTTCTTTTCTTATTCTGTATCCTCTTAATGCCCAGAGAAAAAAGACAGATACGCTTTATGTGTATGAAAAAGTTATTGTTTATGATACCATTTATTTAGAAAAAGCCCTAAAGGTAGAACCTGTTGGTATCCATTCCAAACATTCGGTGATTATCGATCCCATTGCTGCAGATAATAAGTACATTACAATTACAGACACTACAAATGGAATAATCATTAAAACACTAAAATTCGATTTTGGTGCGGAGGCCGGAATCGGGTTAAAAAACAGCAGCTGGGCTAAAGAATCATCTGAAAACCCGCAGCAAACTGGATTCAATGCAGGAGTATGGATTTCAAGAAGCGTTTATAAGCGATTTTCGGTGATGCTTTCTGCTCATGTTTATTACTGGAATTCTACTTTTAACCTTGATGCCAATAAAGCAGAAACCTGGCTGGACGGCTACTATTTTACAGAAGACAAACAACCGCTTCTATTCCAAAAATTTAATGACAAACATCTGGAATATGCATTACAGCTGAAATTATTCTACGAGTGGAAAAAGTTCAGACCATTTATAGGTATTTTGGCCAATCAGAATGTCTACAAGATGCAGTTTATGGTTCCTGAAAACAATGTTCTGAACAAGCTGGATGATTTTAAGTCCAAAGAAATCAACTTCGGATATTCTTTTGGGATCCAATACCGGATCATGCGCAAATTTCTTCTGTCTTTAGAGTATCAGGAATACAAAATGAGGAATATTTCGTTAAAAAACTCTACTTTTAATTTTGACATTTTTAAGACTAATAATACCTTTGCTGAAAGGAAAATCAATCTGGGAATTTCCTATACGATTTCCAGCTGGTGATTTTCAAAATCTATCCATAATTAATGATTTATTTCAAACTTCCTTTCGACGAAACGTTATATTCTACCGATCAGCAACCAGACAAAGAATCCGTAAGCTTTCAGTCTTTTGATCTTTTGAGGCAGATTACTTTTGATGGTCATATCATCAACGCTTCCGAGCAGTTTGAGAACGATACCATTACGAATGAAAATCTGCTGAAAGATGAAAGTCATTTCAACGAAGAAACCAAAGACGAATACATAAAGACGCTTCATCAGGTCATTGAGGTCATTAAAGACCATGATCTTCCTAAACTCGTCTACTCAAGAAGGAAAATTTTCACCGACTTTAACGAAATCGATTGTAAAGAAAGTTTTAAAAAGCTCTGCACGTCTTATCCAAACGCTTTCAGATATATCTTTAATGACGGACAGAATGCCTGGATGGGTGCATTTTCAGAGACTTTGGGGAAATTCAATAAAACAACACACCAGTTTGAGACCATGAGCCTTGCCGGAACACTTCCGGTATCTGAAGAATGGACAGAGAAGGAAATTGAAGAGCAAAAACCCGTTACGTCTTATATCAAGGATATTCTTGAAAACTACTCGGAGAACATAGAAGTATCGGAAACCTATGATCATATTTCGGGAAACATCAAGCACCTCAGAACAGATTTTAAGGCCCGTATACAGCCTGAGGATCTCGACAGCCTTATTCATGATCTCCATCCTACTCCGGCAGTGTGTGGAATTCCAAAAGATTTCTGCAAACAGAAAATCCAGAAGTTTGAAAAATTTCCACGTGAATTCTATGCCGGCTTCATTAAAGTAGAAACCGATGCAAGTGTCATGTATTTTGTGAATCTCAGATGCGCGAGACTTTATAAAGATTCTGTACACATTTTTGTAGGTGGAGGAATCACTGCGCAGAGCGATGCAGAAAAAGAGTGGCGTGAAACGGAACTGAAATCGGAGGCTGTTTTAAAGAATCTTGTGATTTCTTAGGGTGAGAGGTGGCTTCGAGTGCCTCAGCCACCCAGAGATTTTTGCCTTATTATTTCCCGGATGTACGCTTAATTTTATAAAGCCTACCTGGTGGCTGAGGACCTCGAAGCCACCAGTAGTAAAAACAAAAAACCTCTTTCCAGCGAAAGAGGTTTTATTATATAGAATAATGTGATTCTGAGATTATTTCTTCACTCCAATCCTGCTCCATGTATCTAACACGAAAAGCAAAATCAAACCGAGAACTGCTGAAGCGATTGAAAATACAAACTTCAGGTTATCTTCTGATAAAAGATCCGTCTGCCAGTCTAATGCATAAAGATTGATGGCAATAAAAACGATAAACACAACTAGAAATACTTTATAAAACTTCTGCATGATTCTTAAAAATTAATATAGTTCTGCACCAATTGGGCAAAGTTAGCGGTGAATAATTTTATTGAAATCGCCAAAAGAATGATCCCGAAAACTTTCTGAAGAATAGACAGTGTTGCCTCCCCCATTCTGTTTTCCAGCCACTTCGCTGATTTCAGCACCAAATATACGAAAATTGTATTGAGAACAATTCCTAAAATAATATTAATGTCATGAAATTCAGCTCTCAGAGATAGTGTTGTCGTAAGGGTTCCTGCACCGGCAACCAGCGGAAACGCAATAGGGACAATGGATGCAGCTTTTGCTTCAGTGGTTTTGTTGATCTCGATTCCCAAAATCATTTCCAGGGCTATGATAAAAATCACAAAAGCTCCTGCAATGGCAAATGAGTTGACGTCTACTCCGATAAGCTTTAGAATTTTGTTTCCCACGAAAAGAAAAACAATCATGATCACTCCGGCAGTAATAGATGCTTTTCCGGCTTCTATCTGGCCAAACTTCTGCTGAAGGCTTACCACAATAGGAACAGAACCGATAATATCGATCACGGCGAAAAGAACCATAAAGCAGGTAACGATCTCTTTAATAGAGAAATCATTAAATATTTCCATCTCTTTGTAATTAATAATTTCGCAAAAATATGAAAAAAAAGTGATTATTTGCTAATTCGTGAATACAAATTAACAACTGCTTTTAAAAGTTCATCCATACCCTCTGCAGATTTCAAAGGTGAGTATTTCTCCATTTGAATTCTTTGCAACAGATTTCTGTACTCCTCCGCAACGGAAGATCCTTTATGACTTTCCAAAAATGTTCTGAATTCCTCTGAAGAACTCTTGAAATACTGATTTCTTACCTCAAGATCCATTTCTTCCAGCGTATCAAAGAACTTTGGATAATCGCCGTTATCCTTAAGATTTTCAAGATAGCTGAAATAATCATTGATATCCGTCTTCAGTGTTTCTCTGATTTCTTTTTCTGTTTCTGCCACAGAACCAAGCGGTTTCGGAGATGCTGTTTCTCTAACTAACGCTCGTTTTTTTTGCCAAGTCTTAAATAACAGATAAACCAAAAATAATCCTACAAGAATGGCAATATTGGTTAAAAGAATGTTCCAGTGGAATTTACTTTTTTCTTTTACTTTAAATGTGGTTGTTTTTAGCACCGGAGTATTTACGGTTTCTAAAAGTGTATTGGTGTACTCGTTTACCTTTTCAACCGTTGTACGGGATTCAAGGATCTGGTCATGAGAAAATGCATTCAATGCCAGGGTTTCCTGTCCAAGATCTACATATTCACGGCTTGCCGGATCAAAGAAAGCAAATTGTTCAGTCTGAATCGAGATAGCGCCTGACTTTTTAGGAATCAATACATAATTCGCAAACATTTCTCCTTTCATTCCCGTTGTTCCCGGAGCTACTTTTGAGGTAATTTTCGGGCTAAAAACTTCATAGTCCGGAGACGCTAAGATTTTTGGAATATACATATCGGGAAGGTTTCCTTCTCCCGAAACTTTAACAATCACATGGATCGGCTTTTCAACCTCTATCTTATCTTTTGATGCATTATAAACATTCACACTGAAGTTCCCGACTGCATTTTTGAAGCATTCAGGGGATCCTTCCGGAAGTTTTTTTACATTAAGCTTTACTTTATTAGAAACAATTTTATTTTTATTCGCATAAGAGCTTACCGATGCTGATACGGAAGAAACTTCTACATAGCCTGCTTCGTTAGGAAACACCATAAATACCGCCAAAGTCTGTGAAGCCATATTTCCTGCCCCGGAAGGATCAATCTCCGATTTGCTCATGCTTATCGCATGTACATTGATGTTATCCTGATGCGGAAGACGGACATCTTTCACCTTTCTGAAATTGTCCATGTTTTTAGAGTACACCCTCAAAACGGCTATGGTTGGCTGATCCTGATATACCTCACGGTCTTCAATCTCCATATTCAGATACATCTCGCTGGCCATATTCGTAGCAAGAGATCTCTTTTCAATAATGTCTTTTATATTAACGTCGAAAGGTTCGGTCTTGTAAATCTTGTTATTAACCGTTACCAATACGGAACCAATCTTTACCTTCCCTTTTTTCTTGGGCTCAAGAGCAATTCTGGTTACTTTTTGAGTAATAAGGGTATTGGTAGCCGGGTCGATCACGGTATTGGTTACTGATCCGCTTCCAATGATGGTAAATTTCGAAAGATCGGGAAGCTGAAAACGGGTCTGTGGCTCAAGGTCTACTCCATTAAGTTCGAGAATAATCGTAAGGTTCACAATGTCCTTTCCATTATAATCTGTTTTATCGGACTCCATAAACAGGTTAACCTGTCCGTAAGAAATTACGGATGCAAAAATAAATAATATGTAAAATAATTTCTGCTGCATCACCAATCTTTTTCGTTGCTCTGAGGCGTCGAATAAGAGTTCTTATTTAAGATTTTTCTGGCGGTTTCTTTTTCTTTTTCGCTTACTTTATCTAATATGGCATTTTCTAAGTCTTTAGGGATCTTCCCTTCATTGTTCTGGTCCTGCTTAGGAGTATTCCCCTGATCGCTTTTCCCTTCATTCTGCGGGCCATTGCCCTGATCCTGTTTCTGATCTTTTTTATCGCCTTTCTGATCATCCCCTTTGTTCTGATCATCACCGCCGCCACCGCCTTTTCCTGAGTTATTCTTCTCGTTCTTTTGCTGCTGCTTTTCTTTTTCTTTCAGCTTGGCAATTTCAAAGTTCTTTCTCGTCGCTTCATTATAAGGATCCTGTTTCAGGGCCTGCTTATAATAATCAGCCGCTTTTTCCGGCTGGTTCATCTGCATATACGTGTTTCCAAGGTTGTGAAGGGCAGCCGTTTTATCAGGCAGGGTTTGTGAAAGCTTTTGGGCTTTGTCAAATTCTGCTTTGGCCTCTTCATACTTCTTGCTTTTATACAGTGCATTCCCCAGGTTATAATGAGCTGTAAAATCTTTTTCATTCTTTTTTACCGCCTCCATATACTTGGAAGATGCTCCATCATAATCTTTACCGTTGAATTTCTGATTGCCTTCATACACCAGTGTACGATAGTTTTCCTGCCCAAACATGAGGTTTGAGAATGATAAAGCAATTAGAAACGATAAAAAAATGATTTTAGTATTCATCAAATGCAAAATTATTCGTTTATATGTTAATAAACAGACTTCTATTTGTTAAAGTTCGGTTAAAGTATTTATTTAAAATCTTGATAAACAAAGAATAAAATATTATACGTTGAAATCTTTTTTCGGGTTCAATATATAAATTAAAAAGAAGAAGAAAATGGATACTATTAAAAAATATTGATAATAATGATTCGCGTTCTGAGATCTCACCAAAGTCTGTGCGGATGAAGCCTTTTTATTCATGGCATCGATGATCTTATTAGGCGCCTCATTGATGTTGTTTCCATCGATATAATCCCCTCCTGTAGATTCTGCCATTTTTTTAAGGGCCTCGGTCTGTCTTTTGGAAATAACCGTTCCTCCATCCATATCCGTTTTGTAGCCCATCAGCTGTCCGAAAACATATTCCGGTACCGGTGCGCCTTCGTCTGTTCCTATTCCTACTGATGTTATGGAAATTCCTTCCCTATTAGCCAGTCGGATGGCTGCATTGTCATTCCCTTCATTATCTTCACCATCGCTCAGCAGGATGACCTTTCTTGACCCTTTGCTTACATTTTTAAACTTTTCAGCGGCGGCCTGCATTCCTTTCAGAAAATCCGTCCCCTGAATCTTCATAGAACTTGTCTCCAAAGCACTTATGTACGTTTCCGCAGTTCCGTAATCTGTCGTAAGCGGCATAATGGAAACTGCTTCCCCAGCAAAAATCACAATCCCGATCTTATCATTCTTCATCTTCTGCATAGTGCTCAACATCAGATTCTTTGCTTCTATGAGACGGCTGGGATCAATATCTTCCGCATTCATAGAATTGGAAACATCCAGCATGAATATTACGTTATTAAGTCTTTGATTGGTTTTCACTTCTTCCGAACCATTCAACAGGTCGATAATGGAAAATATCAGGAAAAGTGTTCCCAAAAGATATAGAACAGGGAAAAATTTTGTAAATCCCGATCTGTTTTCAAATAAACTATCGTGAAATCTGCTGTCTGCAAAAATCTCCCTCTTTTTCTTTTTCCACTTCAGATAGCGGACCAGAAAGAAAGACAGCAGCGGCAAAAGCAGCAACAAAAGTAAATACCAGTAATTTCCTAAAGACCAATTCATCAGCTTAAAAATTTATATAATACCCATCGCAGTAATGCATCAAAAAACAGCATTCCCAATGCGATCCATAGGAAGATTTTAAAATATTCATCATAGTTGTACAGCTTGGAAACCTTAATATCAGATTTTTCCAACTGGTTGATTTCATCATAAATTTCCTCCAGACTGCTGTTGGAAGTCGCTCTGAAATACTTACCTCCTGTAGTCTGCGCCACTTCTCTCAAAGTATTTTCATCAATCGTTACTTCCGTTTCAGTGAAGATCAGATCCCCGAAAATATCCTGTGAGGTAGGCATCAGTGCAAAACCATTGGTTCCGATCCCTATGGAGTATATTTTTATATTATTGTTTTTGGCCAGTTCTGCAGCGACTTGCGGAGGTATTGCATTTTGAATATTGCTTACTCCGTCCGTCATCAAAATTACCACCTTACTTTTAGCTTTGCTTTTGGTCAGGTGATTGACCGCTACGGAAAGTCCTTCTCCAATCGCTGTTCCTGGCTCAAGGCCTGCAGAATTAAGGTTTTTAATTTCGTCAATAACCACCTGATGATCCGAAGTCACCGGTACTTTGGTAAATGCTTCTGCAGCATAAGCCACAACCCCTATTCTGTCGTTCGGGCGCTTTTGAACAAACTTGGTGGCAATATCTTTTAATGCAGTAATACGGTCCGGACTAAGGTCTTTCGCAAGCATACTCAGTGAAACGTCTATAGAAAGCATAATATCTACCCCTTTGGTATCATCCCGGTCCTGAGAGACTGTAAAAGTTCTCGGTCTGGCCATCGCAATAATCAGCGCAGAAAGAATGATATATTTCGAAAGTTTAAGCAAAACAAGCACGGCACGGATTCCTCCACTGTCATCCATATTCTGGATGGTAGGAACTTTTATGCCTTTCCTTTGCTTTCCACCCGCATCTTTAATAAAAAGGGGAATGAAGAGCAGAAAAAGAAGCAGGAACCACGGACTGTAAAATTCAAAATCAGGCATCCTTTCTTAAGTTTTCAAATTCTAAATCTTTTGATGATCTCTTCACAAAATCGCGGATATCTGCAAAATCTTTTTCCATGGTCGTCTGATCAGGGAAAGTCTTGGCAAATTTCACCAGGTCTCCTCTTAAAAATACATCTTCCACGATCTTTTCGTTTTCCTGGGAAATGGTGTTGTTCTTTTTCATAACCTCAATAAGATCGTCGGTAAGAAGAACATCCGCCGGGAGATGGTACTGTTTGGCGATGAATGTTCTTGATATCTCTATTAATTCAACATAAAAGGAACGGAAATTACCGCCTTCAATGTATTTTTTCTTTTTTAAGGAATCCAGCTCTTTTAAAGTCTGATTGGTTGCAACCGCAGGTGAGCTTTTCGATTTTCTGCCCCATTTGATAAACATAATGACGGCAATAATCAGTGCAATCACCGCAAGAGCAGCGAGAATGTAAAACTTATAGAGTTCCCAATAATCTTTGGTTTCAAGCTTTACTTCTTTATTATTCATGATGTCATTGATCTGATCGGCCTTTTGAGCGGTATTGATCACATCAATTTCATAAGGAATGGTTTTTAAAATCTTTCCTCCTACATTGAACTCCAGTTCGGGAATGGTAAATTTCCCCTCGTCATAGACAGAAAACTCAATTTTTCTCTCGTAGAAATTCTGATTCTGTCCGATGCTGTCTTTAATTTCCTCAAAATGGAAAGGAAGCAGCTCGTTTTTAGGCGCAGCCACGACCTGCAGGTCATGCACATTGTCAATTTTAATCGTTAAGCGATTGACTTCACCTAAAGCAAGGGTCTTCTTTTCGAGCTTCGAGGACAATATCTGTGAAAAAGCATTTCCACCGATAAGAAAAAATATAATTAAAAATATGTTCTGCAATTTCATTCTTTATATCAATACTGCCTTACTGCTAATAAACAGAAGGCTTTAATTCAAATTCTTTAATTCCGTCATGCCATCCCGCAGGAAGTTCCATGCCTAAATTCCGTATCACAACTTTGCCAGATATCATTACAAGCCAAAATCCTGAATCATTTCTGAACAGATAATAATTGGATGAAGGATTTCTGTCTAATCCACATCCGGGTCTGTATCCTGTAAACACGCCCAAAAGCTGAGCATTTTTACTGTCTATCATTTTATAGTTTCCACTATAAATATAATCTTTATCCTTTAAAAAATTTCCGAAAGTTTCCACAGTCTGCGGATCTATTCCTTTTATTGTTGTCAATTTACTGTTTTCGCCATATCCGATATACCGGTATACATTCTTTGAATCTTTATAAAAATTCCAATTAGCACCTACACTGGTAAAGCTTCCTGCATCTGCATCTGTTTCCTGACCATGACAGTAGATCTTACCATCTGCCAGATAAAGATTCTGGCTAAACTGCTTTTCTATTTTTCTGTCTTCTATTTCTTTTGACAAATTCAGGGTATTTTGTCTTGCTGCAGCCAGCTTTCCGTCTGTAAGGTTTTTATAAATAACCTTATTCCATGGATCGTACGCCTGATTTTTGTAGACAATATACCAGGAATTATCTGTTATAAAAAGATTCTGTTCCGAAACATCATCCGTATAATCAAAAGGGAATTTTTCATTCACAGCCTTCTTCAGTTTTTCTGAATATATTTTTTTGTACACTCCTTTTTGGTCATAAAAGAAATCTGAGTGGGGAAGCATTCCAAAGGTCTTCGCATCCAGATCAGTATCCTGTTTTCCATCCGCCATCCATATCGAATGACCGTCTGAAAGATAGGCGGAATTGACCTGATCCCATGCCTTCAGATTTTTGAAATATCCCTTTACCGGAAGTTTCTCCAGATTATAATAAACATTTTTTGCATCCGCAGAAAACCTTCTTGAAAGCGGCCGGATTGTTTTTGCATCCATTTCCGGATGTGGCCTCATATCTCTGGAATATACTTTTGTTTTAGTTTTGGCCAGTGCTTCGTTTATAGAAAACAAAACTTCATTATTCACTTTGGCTATTTTTCCGTTAAGATATAAATAGTTTTTGTCATAAAAATATTCCCTGCAGGCTTCAAATGCCGTCTTTACATCTGCATCCGGCATCTTTTTATCACGGTAATAGATGAAATTTTTATCTTTATAATAGTCACCATTCGCACAATAAGCCGGCATGAAAGTATCCGGATCCGAAACCTGAATCTGTGTAAAGTTTTTATATACTTTTCCCTTTACTTTCCAAAGTGCCTCCTGATGATCACCAATCTGTCCTACTATTTTGAATCCGGTTGTATCTATTTTGATATAATCTCCCTTATAATAAACTCCTTCTTTATCCAATGCAAAAAAGCCTTCAGAATTGTTTTTAGGAATAGTGAGATCCTTTCCTTTTACCGGCAGGTATTTTCTGGTATTACAATCGTGATAGATCACACTATGTTCATTACGGAGATAAACAGGCTCCATCACATATTTACACTGACTGGCCGGAACTTTTAAACTACTATTCACCTCCGGTTCCACTACCGATACTTCAGCAGTCACCGTTTTGTTTTGTCCAAAACAAAATACAGAAGGTAAAAGCAATAGTATAAAAGTGTTTTTTTTCAATAGGAGAAAGTTTGTTATTAGAATTACTTCTTCTGGAAATAATTATACAGCATTTTGGAATAGTCAGCACCTGTGCTCATATTCATAAAGCTGGCCGAGCTGTTGGCAAAATCTTCTTCCAGAGCGCGGACTTTCTGTTTTTGGGCTTCGGCAAACGTATACCTCCATCTTGCGCTGGACGTATTGGCCCAGACTTCTTTTCCTGTTTCGGCATCATGCAGGAGCGCATAACCTACATCAGGGATTTCATTATCTTTTTCGTCATAGATTCTCATTCCGAGCAGCTGATGTTTTTTGGAGGCTACTCTCAGCATTTTGGAGTCATAGGTATCTTCAAAATCCGAGAACAGAAAAACCAGAGATTTCCTTTTAAAAATCCCCATCATATATTCCATCGCCTTATCAATTTTTGACACGGCAGGCACATAATCGGCGGTCAGAATATTACTGATGATCGAAAGAATATGCTTTCTGCCTTTCTGCGGCGGAATCACTTTATATACTTTATCAGCAAACAGGATCAGTCCTACTTTATCATTATTTCCGGCAGCAGAAAATCCAAGGCTGGCAGCGATTTCAGCTACATATTCCCTTTTCAGCTGGTTTTTGGTTCCATAATCCATAGAGGCGGAAATATCTACCACAATCATCATGGTGAGTTCCCTCTCCTCTTCCATTACTTTAACGAACGGCTCACGAAATCGGGCTGTTTTGTTCCAGTCGATTCTTCTGATTTCGTCTCCGAACTGATAAGGGCGCACTTCCGAGAAAGTCATCCCCTGTCCTTTAAAAGCACTGTGATACTGTCCCATAAGCGAAGCTTCCGTCTTCTTTCGGGTACGGATTTCTATCTGCTTTACTTTTTTTACAATATCTTTTATTTCCATAATACGGGTGCGGGTTTCGAGTTTTCGGGATGCGCTTCCATCTTCTAACTTCCTTTCTTCCCTTCTCTTTAATCCTTCAGTTCAATCGAAACATTCAGCCATTCACTGTCAAATTTCGGGCTGTATTTTTTATAAAAATTAATGGCGGGCTCGTTCCAGTTCAATACCTGAAAAACCATTCCGCTGTACTGGTTTGATTTTCCGTATTCCAAAGTGGCATCAAACAAAAGTTTTCCAATCTGTTTTCCTCTCATTTTTTCGGTAACCACCAGATCTTCGAGATACAGCCTTCTTCCTTTCCAGGTTGAAAATCTGTCGTAATACAGGGAAATTCCTACTATTTCATTATTGAGTTCAGCAACAAAAGCTCCCCAAACCGGAGATTTACCGAAACCGTCTTCGATAAATTCATCCAACGTTAAAGTCACTTCATGAAGTGCTTTCTCATATTCTGCCAGTTCGCGGATCAGCTCCAGCATGGGAGCACAATCTTCCTGAATCGCTTTTCTGATGACTACTTCACTCATTACGGTGCCTGAATTTTAGCCAATATTCTGCTAACAATCTCTTCTGCTGTAATTTCTTCCGCCTCAGCTTCGAATGTAAGACCAATTCTGTGTCTTAATACATCCTGTGCCAATGCTTTCACATCTTCAGGAATCACAAAAGCTCTTCCCTTCAGGAATGCATACGTTCTGGATGCAATCGCAAGGTTGATGGATGCTCTTGGAGAAGCTCCGAATCCGATGTAGTTTTTAAGCTCGGAAAGTCCGTAGTTTTCAGGATAACGGGTTGCAAAAACCATATCCAGAATGTATTTTTCGATCTTTTCATCCAGATAAATCTGGTTGATCAGTTCCTTCGCATCTACAATATCCTGCAGTGAGATCACAGGCTTTACAACAGGTTGGTGAGAAGTTGAAACCATTCTCATCACGGTTCTTTCATCTTCAAAATTCGGATAATCTATTTTACATTTCAGCATAAAACGGTCGCTTTGAGCTTCCGGAAGCAGATAGGTTCCTTCCTGATCGATAGGGTTCTGAGTAGCCAGTACCAGAAACGGCTTTGGAAGCTTCATGGTTTCGTCACCAATCGTTACCTGCTTTTCCTGCATCACTTCCAGTAGTGCCGACTGAACTTTTGCCGGTGCACGGTTGATCTCATCCGCCAATACAAAATTCGCGAAAACAGGACCCTTTTTTATGGAAAAATCGTTGTCTTTAATATTGAAGATCATGGTTCCCACCACATCTGCCGGAAGCAAATCCGGGGTAAACTGTATCCTTGAAAATTCACCGTGAACAGCTTCTGCCAGGGTTTTTATCGCCAGGGTTTTTGCCAGTCCGGGAACCCCTTCCAAAAGAACGTGACCATTTCCAAGAAGTCCCACCAAAAGGCGGTCTATCATATATTCCTGTCCAATAATCACTTTGTTGATTTCCTGTCTCAGAAGAGAAAATAAGTAGTTTTTTTCTTTTACTTTTTCCGTCAACTGGCGGATATCTTCGGCTTGATATGTATCTGACATAGCTTTAATTAAAATAAGTGGTAAATTTCTGATAAATACTGGCATTAATCAACATAATGAATGCCATTTTTGAGTTAAAGTTTGTTAAATATTCCTGTATTAATAAAGCAACGGAATGCATACAAAACAACTTTCACTGTATAAAATGAATTCATACAGTGAAAGTTACGGTAATATTTTCTGATAAACAGAGTGTTAAATTGTGAATTGTCAATTTTGCTTCGCAAGTGAAGGGTGAATAGTTCTACGATGATAAATTCACTACTGACGATTCACCATTCATGAAAGTTTCATTTCAATGGTCAATTTTGCTGCGCAAGTCAATGGTGAATGATTCTCTGCTAGTAAAAATTCACTATTGACGATTCAAGATTCATGAAAGTTTCATGTCAATGGTCAATTTTGCTGAGCAAGTCAATGGTGAATGGTTCTCTGCTAGTAAAAATTCACTATTGACCATTCACAATTCACCTTATTAAAGTTTAATAATCTTAATGGTAAAGACATTTTCCGGCATATCAACGGTTTCTTCATACGCTCCGACGTTGATAAAATATTCAGTTCCTGCCGTCGTGGTGAAGGTATAGGTTTCTGCAGCTCCGCCACCGCCGGCATCTACTGCTTTTATACATGTTAAAGTGGAGCATGTCCCGCTATAAATATCCATTTGCGGATCATAAGCACTGCCCGCAGGCATTGTGATTCCTAAGGTAAACTGACCACCGTCTCCTGTAAACTTAAACCAGGTTCCGTCATTCATTGCATCGGCACATGAGGTTATGAATCCATTATTATTAGTGGCAGATACGGCATCACTTTGTGTGTATTCATAAGGGAAAGCAGAGGCTGCAAACGCTCCCGAACAGGCATCATTGGCAGGAATGGGAGGAATGGTTTTAAATGTAATATCAGCACATCCTAAAGACTCAAGACCGGCTGAAACTGCGGTAACTTTGAAATAATAGTTTGTATCACGGTTAAGGGCAGTGGATGGGGTAAAATTAACCCCTGTTACAGACTGCTGATTAACAATATCTGTTCCCCCGGGAGTTGTTCCCAGTGAAATTTTATAGGAATCCGCCCCTTGAACTGCCAGCCATCTGATATTGGGAAGCAATGATACAAACTGGGTACCATTTGTAGGATAATTCACAAAAGGACATGAAGGTCCTGCCTTTGGCGTCAATCCTGAAATCGTAACTGCAGATTTATAATCCGCTCTTATTCCTCCAGGTGGCGCTGCAGGATCAACTACTGCTCTATCCCCCTTGTAATAAAGGGTAGAATACGGTAAATGAGGATATACCCGGAACGCTTCATCAAAATTGTTAATATCAATACTTTGTGCATTTTCCTTAGCAGCGATTACTAAATTATCTATGTTATTATAGGCAAATGGAGTGGTAAAAGTAACTTCGACTTTATTATTGGTTTTGGTCACAGTCCCTGTAAAAACCTGAGTCAGCTGTGCAGCCGGAATCCAGTCTGTACCGGATGTAAATGCTGTTTTTGCCGTATGTCCTACATAAACGGTCCAGTCCGAAGAATCATTGATTGTAGCAGATGGATCCAGATAAAACGTAAGACCTGTAATATTTCCTGCAGCTGTAGCATTCAATTCCTGTTTAGGGTAGATCTGCTGAACGTATGAATAGGAAAAAAAACTGCTTATGGGTGCCGTTCCGACATTGGTGCTTGTGATGTTTAAATTGATCTGGGCATTAAACGCCGAAACTATCAATAACAAGGACAAAAGTAAAATTCTTTTCATAATTAATAAAATCATCAATAACAATGTTGCTAATTTAATAATAAAGTTTTGATATTTATAACAAATATGATTATTTCACTCATTGGATTAATTATTTAAATCATTATTAATAAAACGATGTATAAAAACAATTCAATAAGAATATTTAATAAAAACCATTCACACTCATTTATAAATATTTTACACAATTAATAAGAAAACAGCGTATATTTTAAAATTAACCAACCAGAAAACAACTTTAAATAGATATTTTAATATATTTGTAACAAATGCCAATCATATGTATAAAAAGCTATTTTTTGCGGGTCTTTTTTTCGCGGGTCTTTATAAATCACAGACAACCAATAGAATGAATCTGATTTCAGATGCAGTTTATTATGACGGTTATGCTCCTACGGTATCCGATCCGGTTCCAGCAGGTCTCATCAGGCTGGGAAACACCAGATATGCAAGGAAACTGACAGATGCTGAGCTGAATTCGTTTAAAGCAAAAATTGCCATGAGGGTGAGCATAGGCGCTCTTTGTGACAACTATGACCGTCTGGGAAGTGTTTATTTAGCCATGGTTCCGAAAAATCAGCCTACTTATACAATGAATGATGCGAATGTAAAAAGGATTGAAGTTGGCAGATACATTACCCCATTCATGAGTAAAAACCGTACTCCTAATGAGGTTCCTTACACCTATGACTTAAGTAATATGTACAATGTATTTCATGATGCCGCATTTCGCACAAGCTATGATATGTATATGGAACTGGATGTGTTCGGTGTTCCTTATGCTGCACAGACACAGGTGGCAGGATGTGCAGGCAGAATTGATGTTTTCTCAGGAAATCTTACTTTTTTCTCAACAGATACGGGAGCTACCATTACGGACCACAACTCTATTGTTCCTATATTAACGTATAAGACATTAAATAACTATAACAGCACGGATGTTCCCGGTGAAACGGTTAGAATTGTGAATTTCAACCTTCCGAGTGCCGTTACCAATGCACGTTTCTTTGTAATATCCACTCCTCACGGAGCCAACAGTGGCGGTGAAGAGTATGTAAGAAGACAGAATTACACGTATATAGATGACGTGCAAATGCTTACCTATACTCCCGGAGGGATTTCCTGCGAACCATTCAGAGTATATAATACACAGGGCAACGGAATCTATGGGGCAGCTCCGAAATCATTTGCAGAATGGACTTCATGGAATAACTGGTGTCCGGGCAATTCAGTTCCGATCAGAGGATTCAGCATGCCTAATTTAACCGCTGGAAATCATACTTTAAAGCATACCATTCCGACCGCCGTTTTCAATCAGCAGCAGGGAGATGTCTACTTATCTGTCTATATGCAGGGCAAAAGCAGTGCAGTACTGGATGTAAAAGATATCAAGACGGTGGATGTGAGCATCTATCCTAACCCTACTTCAGATTTCGTGAATATAAGATCCAAGTCGGATGTAGCTTCAGTCACTGTTTTCAGTATCGAAGGAAAAAAATTAGCCGAAACCCGTGGAGAAAATAAAATAGATATTTCAACATACCCTGCAGGAGTGTATTTGCTGAATATTATTCTAAAAGACGGAATAACTTTCAAACACAAGATCATCAAAAAATAGATATACTTAATCATATCTTATCTAAAACATACAACTCCTTTGAATATTTTCAGGGGAGTTTTTTTTTGTTTCGAGATGCGAATATGGGGTACTGGATTTGGGTTTCGTATTTCGAAGCGCCCAACAACCAGTAACCGTCATTATCAAACCTCAACTTAACTCTCAAACCCCAAAACGCTCCAACTCTCCGACTCTCCAACTCGCAAACTCTCCAACTCTCAAACCCACTTTCACCTCTTTTTTCACCATTTAAGAACATTTAATTTAATCCTTTAACCAAAAAATTGTCACTTCCAGTTTATTAGACTATTTTTGGTGATTAAAAAATTTTGTAAAATGAATTATCATTTTCAAGCACACAGACAGGTGAGAAAGAACCTTTTAGGCATCTTACAGAACACTTCGCATGAAGATCTTCTGTTGATTCCTGATGGTTTCAACAACAATATGTACTGGAATATTGCACACACCGTTGCTACCCAGCAGTTGCTGCATTATTATCTGAGCGGAAATCCCTTCAGAATTGATAAATATTGGATCGAAACCTACAAAAAAGGCACTCTCCCGAACCTGAATGTACAAAAATCCGAAGTGGAAGACCTTGAGTTTTTACTCACTGAAACTTCAAAGATTTTGATGAAAGATTATGACAGTGATTTCTTTTCAGACTACACACCGTACACCACGAGTTTCGGGATGGATCTGAAAAGTATTCAGGATGCCATCATCTTTAACAATATGCATGAAAGCCTGCATTATGGCTATATCATGGCACAGAAAAGAGCAATATTGGGCGAAAAATATTAGTAATTTGATGAAGAAAATTTTCTTTTTACGGTTTCTCCTTTTTGGATTACTCATCTTCAGTATGGTGAATTGTTCCCCTAAGAATGAGACAGTAAAAACGCAGTCTGCTGACAACCTTACCAAGCCATCAGCTGATACAGTTTCAGAGGTTCATCAACCGGAAATAAAAGCCCCTGAGAACTGGAAAGACATTTTCAAATCTGTTCCAAAAGAATGGACGATGCTTACCAAAAAAGACTCTGGATATATCATCTATATTCCATGTGATTATCAAAACCAAAAGATCATTTTGAGTCACGAAGGAAAATATGCATTGGAACACATCATTGGGCAGGATGCTTATTATTTTGAGATCAAAAATATTACCAAAAAAGGAAGTACATACCTTTTTGAGCTGCATGAGGAAAGTGCAGAAAAAGGGCAGGAAAATGTAAATTATACATTGGATATAAAGGATAACAACCAGGCAGTATGGGGCGTTTATAATGACGTAAGAAAATTAACGGAGATCACAACTACAGATTCAGGCTTTGAAAGCAAGTACAAAACCGTAGAAGAACCTCCCTGCCTTGACTAAGTTTAACAACAGAAAAAATAAATTTTGACAAACGAAAACAAAAAAGACGATTTCATTTTCGGACTTCGTCCTGTAATAGAAGCTATTGAAGCGGGAAAAACGATTGATAAGATCTTTGTGCAGAATGCACTTCAGGGTCCTATTTATGCCGAGCTAAAGACTATTTTAGCCAAACATAAAATTCGTCCCAACTATGTTCCGATTGAAAAACTGAACCGTTTTACAAGAAAAAATCACCAGGGTGTAGTTGCTTTTATTTCAGATGTTCCGTTTCACAGAGTGGAAGATATTGTTCCGCAATTGTTCGAGGAAGGAAAAACACCTTTCCTTTTAATTCTTGACAGACTTACGGACGTGAGAAACTTCGGAGCGATTTGCAGAACAGCAGAATGTGTTGGGATAGATGCCATTATTATTCCTGAAAAAGGAGGAGCACCTATTAATTCAGATGCTATCAAAACATCTGCAGGAGCACTTTACAATATCAAAATCTGTAAGGAACCGAATCTTGCTCATGCGGTAGATTTCCTTCAGCAAAGCGGTATTTCTGTATTTGCAGCGACTGAGAAGGCTCAGAAACTGATCTATGATGTGAATTTCACGGAGCCTTGTGCTATCGTGATGGGGAATGAAGAAACAGGAATTTCTAAGGAAGTAATGCACCATTCAGACGAAAAAATAAAGCTTCCGATCGAAGGAAAAACACAGTCACTGAACGTTTCTGTAGCATGCGGAGCTATTTTGTATGAAGCAGTAAGACAAAAAATCGTAGCGGCTCCAAGTGTGTAATCAGTAGGGGCAGAAGTGTTTTATGATGACGTTTATGGTATCGTTATTGATACACAGAACGGAAATATCAGTAAAATTTAAACTTAAAAAATTTCAAATGAAAAACGTAGCAGCATTAATGCTTATCTCATCTATAGCTCTTGTATCTTGTAAAAAAGAAACGGCAACCATCACTAAAGTAGATCCTAAAACAGGAAAAACAGTTACGGTAGAAGTTCCTGCCGATTCTGTAGCTAAAGTGGCGGAAAACCCGGCGATCAAAGATTCTGCAGGAGTTTTCACTCAGACGTTCAAACTGGAAAAAGGAAAGACTTATCCTCTTACCACATACCAGAGAGACGTAAAAACGATGGAAGATCCTCAGGGAAAATCAATCACAGCAACGAGTGAGTCTACAGATGAAATGAATTTCACAGTAAACGATATCAAGGGAAATGTATATGACATGACGCTTAATCTTGTGGCTAAAAGAAATTCACAAAGTGCACAGGGTAAAACCATCATCGTAGATACCAAGCAGGCTATTCCTAAAGAAGATGACCTTAAAATGATCTGGAATATCAACAGAGCACTTACGGGTAACAAGCTTAACATGAAAATGGACACTAAAGGAAATGTGATCTCCATTACAGGTTTTGATGCGGTGTACACGAAAGTAACCACTGCGGTAGGAACTCTTGTTAAAGATGCCAATCAAAAGGCAAGCGTTGTAGCCAGTCTTAAGGAAACTTTCAACGAAAAAGTATTGAAAGAGCAGCTTTCTAAAAACTTAACGATCATCCCTAAAAAAGGAGCTAAAATCGGAGAGAAATGGACGACTACTGAAAATGCGGATGTAAGCGGAACCATGAAGGTAACTTCAAATTATACATTAAAAAGTGTAGGAAACGGAACTGCAGAGATTTCTGTGACAGGAGGAATTCCTAAGAAAACGGAAAAGAAAACGCAGGGACCTATTACGCACAGTCTTAGCAGCGAGCTTGCTCAGAACGGTGTGATTAAGTTTGACCAAAGCACAGGATGGATCGCGAACCAGAATATTGATGTAAAAACAACACAGACCGAGACAATTTCAGACGGAAAACAGTCACAGTCTATGAAAAGCATCTCAAAATCTTCTGTGATGATCAATCCTTCTGCAAAATAATTGAATTAAAGACGTTTTAAAGTCTGAAGATTTAAGATTGAAAGGGTATGGGAGTTTGAGAGAAAGTTGTTATCGTTGGTAATCACTTTCTGGATTATTTTATACCCTTGAATTTTAAACTTTAAGCTTTAAACCATACACTTGAATTTAAATTAGAAATTATGAAGTACATTCTTGAGTTAGTACTCTCAGCCATCGTTATTTTCTTTGTCTGGAATATCCTGAGAAGGGTGTTCTATAAATCTTTTTACAGTTATAGGTTTAATAACAATAAGGATAACAAACAGCAGCAGGATCTCAACAACTCGAATAAGAATAAACAGAACCTCAACTGGGATGCAGAAACAGTTGACTATGAAGAGGTAAAAGAAAGTAAAGATAAAAGGTAAATATTCCAAGAAATAAAAGATAATAACCAGCATGGCTAAAAATAAAAACTTAATTTATATTGCAATTTCACTCGTTGTATTTATAGTTTTAGCATTTTTATACTCCACCCCTGTTTTTTCAGGAAAACAGCTTTTTCAGCATGATATCGTACAGTACAGAGGAGGTGCAAAAGAACTCCTCGACTACAGAGCCGATACCGGAAACGAAACCTACTGGAGTGATTCCATGTTTGGCGGAATGCCCACCTATCAGATGGGAAGCCAGTTCAAAGGGGACATCATCAAAAAGATCGACAGCAACCTGAACTTCCTGCCAAGACCGGTCAATTATCTTTTCCTCCTTTTTGCAGGATTTTTCTTCCTTGGAATGGTAGCCGTCAGAAACTGGAAATACGCTTTACTGGGCGCCACTTTCTTTGGTTTATCCACCTATTTTTATATCATTATTGCGGCAGGGCACAACGGTAAGGTCAATACCATCGAGTATTTCGCACCGCTTCTTGCCGGAATCATATTGGTTTATATCCGGAAACAGTATATCTGGGGATTCATTGCAACTACCCTGTTTATGGGGCTTCAGATTGCAGCCAACCACCCGCAGATGACGTATTATCTCTTCCTGGCCTTAGGATTTTTATTCCTGTCCGAGCTGGTAAGAGCAATCCAGAAAAAAATTCCGATGAAGCATTTTCTGATTTCATCCGGAATTATCGCGGCCTCATGTGCAATAGGTGTCGGGATGAACTCTCAAAGGATTATGGCCAATTCCGAGTACATCAAAGAAACGGTACGTGGAAAACAGATCCTTACCAATGACAGCCATACCTCAGGAGAAACAGGACTGGATAAAACCAGTATTCTGATGTGGAGCTACGGAAAACTGGAAACTCTGAATCTTTTCATTCCAAGATTGATGGGTGGCGGAAGCCAGGAACCTGAAGCTAAGGAAATGATGAATAGAGTTCAGGAACTTATCCAGGAAAATGTAGGTTCACAGGCTGAAATGGACAGAATTTCAAAAGGATTCAACGGGGTTACCTATTGGGGAGATCAGCCGGGAACTTCAGGACCTGCCTATCAGGGAGCCGTCGTATGTTTCCTTGCTTTATTAGGATTCTTCTTTGCATGGAAAAAGTACCGCTACTGGATCCTCGGAGCCTCCATTCTGACTGTTCTTCTGGCATGGGGAAGCAACTTTATGCCGCTGTCTGATTTCTTTATAGACTATGTTCCTTTTTACAGCAAATTCAGAGCACCATCTTCTATCTTAGTTGTTGTGGAATTATTATTCCCTCTGATTGCGATTATCGGGATCTACAGGTTCTTTACCGATGAAAAATTAACGGAGGAATACAAAAAGAAAATCCTTATCTATGTAAGCGGAGGAACTTTAGGGTTTCTTCTGATTCTTCTTCTTTTTGGAAAATCACTGCTTGGTTTTTATACAGACGGTGAGAAGACCTATTTCCCTCCTTTCCTTTTGGATTATCTATCTGAAGAGCGATTCAAATTATTCAGAATTGATGCGATAAAAGCATTGCTATATGTAGCTATAACGGCCGCAGTCCTTTTCATGACCATGAAGAAGAAACTGAGCCAGAATATCGCCTTGATCATCATCGGAGCGGTGAGTTTGTTCGATCTTTGGACGGTCAACAAGCGTTATCTGAATGATGAAAATTATGTAGACAAAGTATTCGCTGAAAATCCTTTCCAGACAGAAAGTTCAGATCTTCTGGCCGAAAAAGTTCAGGGAAATCCGAATTTAGAATCGATCGTGGCCAATGTGAACGTTAATAAAACGCTCGAAACCATTGCCGAAAGAGATAAAACACACTACAGAGTTTTCAATAATATTTTAGGAACATTCAGCGAGACGAATACGTCTTATTTCAAATCTTCAATCGGAGGCTATCATGCCGTAAAACTGAGAAGATATGATGACGTGATCAATGAATATTTCCAGGTTATGGACTCTGTGAAAGTACCGAATATCCTTAACCTTCTTAATGCAAAATACTGGGTAATGGGCGGTCCGGACAAGCCTCAGGCCATGCCGAATGCTAAAGCCAACGGAAATGCATGGTTTGTAAGCGATCTTAAATTCGTAAACACGCCGGACGAAGAAATCAAGTCTATCGGAGTAATCGACAGTAAGAAAACAGCTGTGATGGCAGCAGAAGATAAAGCCTATTTCACTGGGAAAACAGTGCAGGCAGATTCTACAGCGTTTATCAATTTAACGAAATATCAGCCGAACGAACTGGAATTCAAATCTCAGTCGAAAACCCCTCAGCTGGCTGTATTCTCTGAGATCTATTATCCTCATGGCTGGAAAATGTTTGTAGACGAAAAAGAAGTTCCTTACATCAAGGCTGATTATCTTTTGCGTGCGGTACACGTTCCTGCAGGAACTCACAACATCAGAATGGTCTTTGAACCGGAAGTGATAGAAAAAGGTAAATGGCTGTCGCTGCTATGCTTCGGACTGTTTATCGCATTAAGTGCCTTCGGGATCTTCTGGACGAATAAGAATAAGAAAAAAGAACAGCTCGTTGAGAAAACTGTTTAACGTTTAAAAGTTATTGTTCAAGGTTAATGGAACAAAAAAAAATACTGATTATCACCTATTACTGGCCTCCTGCGGGAGGTCCTGGTGTTCAAAGATGGCTGAAGTTTGCAAAATATCTGCCAGAATCCGGCTGGAGTCCGGTGATCTATACTCCCGAAAATCCAAGTTATCCCCTACTCGATGAAAGTCTTTTAAAAGATGTTCCGCAAAATATAGAGATTGTAAAAACCAAAATCTGGGAACCTTATCAGCTGGCTGAAAAGCTAAACAAAAGCAATAAAAAGTTCAAAGCCGGTCAGTTTGATGTAGGTAAAAACCAAAGCTGGAAATCCAGGCTTTCGATCTGGGTGAGAGGAAATTTCTTCATTCCGGATGCCAGAGTTTTTTGGGTAAAGCCTTCCATTAAATTCCTGGAACAGTATTTAAAAGAAAATAAAATAGATGTGGTCGTGACTTCCGGGCCGCCCCACTCTCTTCACATGATCGGTCTTGGCCTGAAAAAGAAATTCCCGGATCTGAAATGGATCGCCGACTTCCGTGATCCATGGACAGAGATTTCCTATTACAAACATTTAAAACTTACCAAAAGTTCCGATAATAAACACCGTCAGCTTGAAAGTGCCGTTTTTAAAACTGCAGACATCACTTTGGCGACAAGCTATACCGATGCTGAAAATTTCAGAAAAGCAGGAGCCAATGCCATTTGTATCACGAATGGTTTTGATGAAAGTGACGCTTCTTCTTCACCTATTGAAACAGCGAACGGACCCAATAGTCAATCTTTCACATTAAGCTATATCGGAGTTCTTGAGCAGTTAAGAAATCCTGAAAATCTCTGGAAAGTTCTTGATGAGTTAATCACGGAAAATAAAGACTTTGCAGACCACTTTACCCTGAAATTTGCAGGAAGGGTTGATGATAAAATCCTTCAGTCTATAGAAAATTCAAGCCTGAAAAACCACATCCTGAATTTGGGTTATATTTCCCATGACAAAGCTGTGGAAGAGATGGCAAACTCCAATCTGTTACTGATCACCAATTTCCCGAATGAGTCTTCCAAAGGAATTATTCCCGGGAAAATTTTTGAATACCTAGCGACTGGAAAACAGATTATTTCTTTCGGTCCGGATGAAGCGGATGTTTCCAGAATACTGGAAGAAACTGCCTCAGGAAAACACTTCAGCTATGAAGATTCTAAAGCGGTTAAAGATTTTATCCTTGGGAAATATGAGCTTTGGAAAAAAGGAGATCTGCTTGAAAACACTCAGAATATAGAGCAGTTCTCAAGAAGAAATCTGACTAAAAAGCTTACTGAGATTTTGGATTAATCTGGAACAAAATAAGAACAAAAAATATAATAGATGCTTCGACTCCGCTCAGCATGACACTTAGTAAACTTTACGTTACATATTAGAGATGTCATGCTGAGCGAAGTCGAAGCATTCTTATTATAACCTAGCGTTATTTAATGATAATTAATTCACTAAATCGTCCACTGGTCATTCACAACAGCCACCAGATACTGCTTACCCTGAAATTCTTCAAAGACAAAACGGATGGTTTTCCAATCCATTTCACCGTTCTTTTCAGTGCCTTTTATATAGTTTTCGGTGAAGTCTTTACCGGGATATATTTCCTTTAAATTATTAAGTGAATTTCCGCCAGCCTGAAATTTGTTTAATGAATATTGTGATCCTGTGAAATCTTTGGAGAAAACCCATTTCGTCAGATAATCATTGATGCTGGCTTTATACGGATCTCCTGAACCGTCCTGAGCACCCCATGTAAATAAGGTCTTTGTCGGCTGGAATTTCTCGAAATCTTCTTTGGAAAAATGTTGGTCTTCTTTAGGATTTACAAATCCATACATTGAAAAACTGATTCCTTTTTCTGGATGAATAAAGGAGGCAAAGGTTTTATAATCTTTATTTTTTAAAGCCTGAATAATCAAATCATTAGCTGCTTTTACAGCTGCTTCATCCGTTTTTTTCTGCTGTGCCGTGTTTTCAATATTCTTTTCCTTAGCCAGAGCCATAGAATCTACCACATTGGGAACAGGTTTTTCCGGGGTTTTCTTACAGGCCGTCAACAGAGTTAACGCAAATATTGGAATAATAAGGTTTTTCATCTTTTCAATTTTTTTAATTCATAAGAAACACCAAAACTGGTGCCAATACAATAGCCTTCATAGATAAGTTCTGTTGTCTATTTTTCGCTTCATATCGTGGTTTTAAGTAAATTTGTTCTATGGAAATTTTAGATATCCTCATTATCGGAGGCGGCCCCATCGGTCTTAACTGTGCCCTTGAAGCCCAGAAAAATAATTTAACCCATCTGATCATAGAAAAAGGAACTATCGTCAATTCCTTATACAACTATCCTTTATACATGCGTTTTTTCTCCACTGCTGAAAAACTGGAGATCGACGGTATTCCATTTATTTCTACAGCACCAAAACCAGGTCGTCAGGAAGCTTTGGAATACTATCAGGGAATTGCGAGACAGAGGGAAGTCAATATCAATCTCTATGAAAAAGTTCTGAAAGTTTCCAAAAACGGGGATATTTTTGACATTGAAACCTCAAAAGCTGCTTACAAAGCAAAAAATGTCGTTATTTCCACAGGATTTTATGATATTCCGAATCTGATGAATATTCCCGGAGAAGACCTTCCAAAAGTGAAACATTATTATACAGAACCTTATCCATACGCAAAACAGAAAGTGGTTGTGGTAGGATCAAGCAATTCCGCGGTAGATGCTGCTTTGGAAACATATAGAAAAGGAGCTGATGTAACGATGATTATTCGTCATTCTGAAATTTCACAAAGCGTCAAATATTGGGTAAAACCTGATATCGAAAACAGGATTGCAGAAGGAAGTATCAAAGCTCATTTTAATTCTGAAATAGCAGAGATCACTGAAAACACCGTCATTTTTAAAGATGAAAACGGAAAAACCAATGAAATTGACAATGATTTTGTCCTGGCACTGACCGGATATCTTCCTGATTTTGATTTCCTCAAAAACTCCGGCATAGAACTGCAAGGTGACTGTCTAAATCCACTCTATCATACGGAAACCATGGAAACCAATGTCCCGAATCTATATCTGGCAGGGGTTGTTTGTGGAGGAAAGGATACCCATCTTTGGTTTATTGAGAACTCGCGTATTCATGCGGAGATGATTGTGAGGAATGTTGTAAAGAAAGAACCAAGAGCCTAGAGACAAGAACCAAGATTTTATGTTTTAGATATCAGATTTTAGACATCAGATTTCAGACATTTTTGTTATACCATTCAATTTAGTAAATCGAAGAATATTACCCCTCAAATATATACAGTTAGCCTAGCTGAAAATCTTTGATTTTTTTTGCGCCTTACATATTCGAATAGCTTAAAGACCTTGTCCAAAAAAAGTTGAAATCGCAAAGGCGCAAAGATATTTGATTATATTATGTTGTTAAGGCGCAAAGATTTTATCTCCGATGAAATTGATTGGGGATAGATACTCGATGAAGTTAGATCTTAGATGTCAGATATGAGTAAACAACAATCAGATATGGTATAGTTGTCTACAGCCCTTTACAACCTCCATCTTCAGACTTCCCTCTTCCATCCTAAAACTCCAAAAATCTCAAACGCTCAAACCCTAAGACTCTCCCACCCTCTTCTTCAACATCCACGGGATTACAAAATAGAACCCAAGTGCAATGCCTATTGCCAGCACACCGGTTGCTATCCATAGTGTATTGAAGCCTAGCTTATCTGCAGTCATCGTTCCTACATAAGGCGTAATGATAAAGGCTATAGCAACGGATATTCCATTCATTCCCATGTATGCTCCTTTGTTGTTTTCACCGGAGCGTAAGGCGGTTATCGTAGACATAAACGGCAGAGTCCAAATCTCCCCGATACACAGCAATGTCATAGAAACAATAAGAGTAAGGATGGAATAATCAAATGCTAACATGGCATACGAAAGACCACACAATACAGTTCCAATAAGCAGCGTAAAGGCCAGACTGAAATACTTCTCCGCGATCTGTACAAAGCCCATTTCAAGCAGCACAATAAGGAACCCGCTATAACCAAGAATATACCCGATATTCTGTTGGCTTAAATGCGCCGTATCTTTATAGAAAATAGTCAGTGTACTGAATAACTGAAAGAAACAGATGGCAAAAAGCATACAGAAGAAACTGTAAAGCATGAATTTTCCGTCGCGGTATGGGGAATTTTCTTTCTTTATAGCAATGGCTTCTTTTGCTTTTTTCGGTTTTAATGAAGCTTCTTTGTTCCGTTTTCCGAAGAAGCGGATATACATTAAACCAGCCAGCAAGGCGGCCAACGCGTTACTGAAAAATAAAAATTCATAAGAAATGGCAGATAATATTCCTCCCAGCGCCGGGCCTATGGAAAATCCAAGGTTGACAGCCATCCGGTTGAGGGAGAAAGCTCTGGTGATATTTTCAGGTTTAGCATATTTAGTGATTGCCACAGAGTTCGCAGGACGAAAAGTTTCGCTGACAATACTTTGAATCAAAATAATAGCAGCCAGCCCCACTTCTGTTTTAAAAAGCGGAATCAGACAGAACAGAGGCACACTCAGAAGCAGACTTAAACTCTGCACGCGGTATTCACCGATTTTATCAGTAATCAAACCTCCAAGCCATGAGCCCAATACAGAGCCTATCCCGAAAAAGCTCAGAATAATTCCTGAATTTTCTATACTGAAATGGAGATGACCCGTCATGTACACTCCTAAAAAAGGAAGTACCATAGAACCCGCGCGATTGATGAGCATGACCAGCGCCAACATCCAGCTCTCTTCTGAGAGTCCTTTGAAAGAACCCGTATATACGCTAATTAATTTCACAATATTATTTTTTGGGGAGAAAACCTAGTAAGATGCAAATTTAGGTAAATTGGTTCGGAAAGCCCTTTAAAAGGTACTTTTTTTATCAATCACCTCAATAGAGGCAAGAATATACCAGGTTGGGATAAAATCAGCAAATATTCCACGGCGACCTTACAATCAACTTTTATAATTTTCGTAAATTGCAGTAACAATGGGATTTTTGACCTTAAAATTCCAAAATTTAAAGTAAAATTTTAATCAAACCAATACACAAAATGATAACCTACGAGAATTTACATGATACGCTATCGTTTTACAGTATTGACTGCCGGCAATCTTATTATATCTCTTCCGGAAATCCTATTTTCAATTTTCCCGAGACACCTTTTCGCATGGATTATTATGCTTTGTGCATTTGTACGGCCGGAGAAATAAGCATTGAAATCGATAGCCGGAAATATCATGTGGATGCCCATAGCTTTCTGGTTGCAGCTCCATCTACCATTGTCAAGTTTTTGGAGACCAGCGAAGATTTTAAAATGAAACTCCTCTTTTTTGACAAAAACTTTCTGATTAAAAATATTTCCAATCCTTTTATCATTGAAAAAATGAATCTGTTTTCGAACGGTTCCTACAGCATTGTCAAGACGAATGAGAAAAACTCAGCACTGTTGCAGAACCTTTTGGATTATCTGAAGAAAAAATCCAGAAAGCAGGGAAAATTTACCGAAGAAATTGTCCGTACCATTATTTTCAATCTGCTTCTGGAAACAGCGGATATTATGGAAACGGAAAATGACAGCCGTGTTGAAAAAGAAGAAGGCAAAAAAGATATTTTTCTAAAGTTCAGTCAACTGATCCGGGAAAATATACGGAAGGACCGGACGGTTCAGTTCTATGCCGATCAGCTTTTCGTTTCCAGCAAATACCTTATCGAGGTCATTAAAAAGGCAAGTGGCAAAACACCTCATCAGGTCATCGACGAAGCCCTATTGAAGGAAGCTTACGTGATGCTGGGCAGCCCTGAAATCACGATTTCGGAGATTGCTTTTGAGTTGCAGTTTAATTCCGCATCAGCCTTTGGTCGCTTTTTCAAAAAACAGACGTCCATCTCTCCTTCCGAGTACAGAAACCGGGAAAATATTCAGTCGTAAGAATTTGGGGATAGTAATTCTGACATTAGGGATATATCCTGCATGATGAATAGAGGTACCTTTATACTGTTAATTAAAACAATACATAATGAGTACGATCAATTCAAAATTCGACCACGTTTTAAATGCTTCTGAGCAGTTCGGAAAAGTAAATCATGAACCGGATTCCAGTAAAGAAGTTCAGATTAACACTCCTGAAAAGACAATGCCTTTTTCAGACCAAATCGGAAACTATCAGCGTAATAAAGGAATTCCCTTAAAATCCTATGAGAACAGTAAAATTTATATTGTAGGAAGTGGTATCGCAGGAATGTCTGCCGCTTACTATTTCATCCGTGACGGCCGTGTTCCGGGAAAAAATGTTATTTTCCTTGACCAGCTTAATGTTGAAGGAGGTTCACTGGACGGTGCCGGAAATGCAAAAGACGGCTACATCATCAGAGGCGGACGTGAAATGGATATGACCTATGAAAACTTATGGGACATGTTTCAGGATATTCCTGCCCTTGAACTTCCCGCGCCATACAGTGTTTTGGACGAATACCGTCTGATTAATGATAATGACCCGAATTATTCCAAAGCGAGACTGATCCACAATCAGGGAGAGATCCAGGATTTCAGTAAATTCGGACTTGAGAAAAAAGATCAGCTGGCCATCGTGAAACTTTTATTAAAGAAAAAAGAGGAGCTTGATGACCTTACGATTGAAGATTATTTTGCAGAATCATTCCTTAACAGTAATTTCTGGTTTTTCTGGCGCTCTATGTTCGCTTTTGAAAACTGGCACAGTTTATTGGAGTTGAAACTTTATATGCACAGATTCCTTCACGCTATCGACGGAATGAAAGACTTCTCCTGTCTGGTATTCCCGAAATACAATCAGTTTGACACTTACGTTACACCTTTAAAAAACTTCCTTGTTGAAAAAGGAGTGCAGATCCAGTTTAATACTTTGGTTAAAGATCTCGATATTCATATCAATACGGAAGGAAAAAAAGTGGAAGGCATCATCACGGAACAGGATGGTAAAGAAGTGAAAATCCCTGTCGGAAAAGAAGATTACGTGATTGTTACCACAGGATCTATGACCGAAAGTACATTCTATGGCGATAATAATACTGCCCCTGAAATCACACTGGATAACAGCAGTGCAGGACAAGGCCCGGGATGGATGCTCTGGAAAAACCTGGCAGCCAAATCAGAAGTCTTCGGAAAACCAGAAAAATTCTGCAGCCACATTGAAAAATCTTCATGGGAATCTGCTACCCTGACATGCCGACCATCTGCTTTCACGGAAAAATTGAAAGAATTATGTGTAAACGATCCCTATTCCGGAAGAACAGCTACCGGAGGAATCATTACCATAACGGATTCAAACTGGGTGATGAGTTTTACATGTAACAGACAGCCACACTTCCCTACTCAGCCTGATGATATTCTTGTGGTATGGGTATATTCCCTTCTGATGGACAAAGAAGGAAACTACATCAAAAAGACAATGCCGGAATGTACCGGAAATGAAATCCTTGCAGAGCTGTGCTATCATTTGGGAATCACAGATCAGCTGGATAATGTGGTGGAAAATACGATTGTCCGTATTTCATTTATGCCGTATATCACTTCTATGTTTATGCCAAGAGCTCAGGGCGACCGTCCGAGAGTCGTGCCAGAAGGCTGTACCAATTTAGGATTGGTGGGACAGTTTGTAGAAACGAATAACGACGTTGTCTTCACCATGGAAAGCTCTGTAAGAACGGCAAGAATTGCAGTGTACCATCTTCTTAACCTTAATAAGCAGGTTCCGGATATCAACCCGCTGCAATATGACATCAGACATTTATTAAAAGCTACTCAAGCCCTGAATGACTACAAACCATTCATCGGCGAAGGTCTTTTAAGAAAAGTATTGAAAGGAAGCTACTTTGAGCATATCCTTGTAGACCGTCCGGAAGAAAAAGAAGAACATGAATCTTTTATTATGGAACAATTCGGCAAATTTCAGGACTGGATCAAAGGAGTGAAAGGATAAGAGGCTGGAAGTTGGGAGAGGGAGGCTGGAAGTTAGTATCGCACATTAATTTCGATAGTTGCCGATCAATTCCAAAATAAAGGGAAGGAAATGATTTTAAAATTTCACGCAGATTATGCAGATTTTTACCTTTGTTCATCTGCGGAAGTAAAATTTAAACCATTAAGATTTCTGTTAAGCTTTTAAGAATATTAAGTTTGAGCTTCGCTTTAAGACCTACAGCTTAAAAAATCATTTGATTTTTTCTTAACTAATCTTACAGCCTTCATTGATCTTAATGTTTAAAAAAGCATGAATTAACATCTGCTCTATCAGCTCAATCTGCGCGAGTAAATTATTTTTCTTAAGCTCACAAGTTTTGTAATTCTAGTCACTCCAAAATTTGATCAAACAGTATTCAACAGTTAAAACAAAAAAGCAGGACTTTTTCAAGTCCTGCTTTTATATTGATTATAGTAAAAGATTATTCCGGTTTGAAAGAATCTTTCAACGTTACTGTACGGTTAAATACTAAATTAGAATCTGTAGAATCCTGGTCTTTTGTAAAGTACCCGATTCTCTGGAACTGAAGTGGCTCTCCTACGGCTACATCTTTTAAGCTTGGTTCAGCAAATCCTTTAATTGTAGTTACAGATTCAGGATTGATGAAATTAAGGAAATCCACATCCTTTTCAGCATCCGGCTGCTCTACGGTAAAGAGTTTGTCATAAATTCTCACATCTACCGGAATGGCATGAGTAGCAGATACCCAGTGAAGTGTACCTTTTACTTTTCTCAAACTTTCTTCCGTTCCGCTTCCTGACTTGCTCTTTTCATCATAACTAGCGTAGATCGTAGTGATCTCACCGTTTTCATCCTTCTCAACTCTTTCCGCTTTGATGATGTATGCTGATTTCAAACGAACTTCTCCGCCTAATTTCAGTCTGAAGAACTTATTATTTGCCTCTTCCTTAAAGTCTTCTCTTTCGATGTATAATTCTCTGGAGAAAGGAACTTCTCTTGTCCCTGCATTTTCCTGTTCAGGATTGTTTTCAGTTTCAAGCCATTCTTCCTTGCCTTCAGGATAGTTTTCAATCACCAGTTTTACCGGATCTACCACTGCCATTACACGTTTCGCCACCTTGTTCAGGTCTTCACGAACGCAGAAATCAAGCAATTGGATCTCGATCAGGTTTTCTCTTTTCGCAACCCCTACTTTTTCAATGAAGTTTTTAATGGATGTCGGCGTGAATCCTTTTCTTCTCATTCCTGAGATCGTAGGCATTCTCGGATCGTCCCAACCTGTTACGGCATTTTCAGCAACCAATCTCTGTAATTTTCTTTTAGACGTGATCATATAAGAGACATTCATTCTTGCAAATTCTCTCTGCTTCGGTGCTACTTTAGATTCGTCGTATACCTGCTCCAGATACCAGTTATAAAGTGGTCTGTGGTTTTCAAATTCCAATGAACATAGTGAGTGCGACACTTGCTCCAGATAATCGGATTCACCATGTGCCCAGTCGTACATAGGATAAATTTTCCATGCTGTACCGGTTCTGTGGTGAGGTCTTTTCAGGATTCTGTACATCACAGGGTCACGTAAGTTCATATTGGGGGAAACCATATCGATCTGTGCACGAAGAGACATGGCGCCTTCTTCAAATTCTCCGTTTTTCATTCTTTCGAACAGATCAAGGGATTCTTCTACCGGACGGTTTCTGAACGGCGACTCAATTCCCGGTTCTGCCGGATTCTTTCTCTGCTCAGTGATTACCTCAGACGGCTGCTCATCTACATAAGCTTTTCCCTCTTTGATCATCTGTACGGCCCATTCGTAAAGCTGCTGGAAGTAGTCGGATGCATATAGCTCTTTGTCCCATTTGAAACCTAACCATTCAACATCTTTCTTGATAGAATCTACGAATTCCTGTTCTTCTTTTTCAGGGTTCGTATCGTCGAAACGAAGGTTTACGGGAGCGTTGTACTTTTCACCCAGCCCAAAGTTGATGCAGATGGCTTTCGTATGACCAATATGCAGGTATCCATTAGGTTCAGGGGGAAAACGGAAACGGATCTGGTCTTTTTTCAGACCGTTTGCCATATCATCTTCAATAATTTGCTCAATAAAATTGAGTGATTTTTTTTCTTCTTCCATTATTAAATTAGCTTTTATTGTATGCAAAAAAAGTTTTACAAAGTTAAGGAAAATTTAGGGCTTACGAAAATGATAATTTAAAAGCAAAACTGATGATAATTCAATATTTTTCATTAATTTAGTTAAAACTAAAGACCGTTTGTAAAAATTACTGAATATGGCTGTTTATATCCTAAGCAATCGTAAGATCGTCCGTCATAAGGGCGAAAAAGTAGACTCATTTTCCAATGATGAATACTCTATTCCCAATTTCAGGATTGCAAAATGTGATTTTGATACCTATAAAGAGCCTACGGCAGCAGCCAAAAAGAAGAAAGACTACACCAACAGGAATATTTTAAACTACAAATTATTCTCTGAGCCTGAAAAACATGGCTATCAGGACGTCCTGGAAGTTTTACAGAACGAAAAAGGCATTAAAAAATCTGCGCTTACAGCCAATAACCTCGGCGGAACCCAGCGAATGTTCTATGAACTCTATAAGAATATGTCGTCTACAAAAGACCGGAGCGATGTTTTGATCTTCATCCATGGCTATGCCTATGATTTTGATGATGAATTAAAAGCCATGATTGATCTTAAAAAACTTTTCATCGATAATCCTGCATCACCGGTTGAGCATATCCTGTTAGTAAGCTGGCCTGCTTCAAGCAGCATTGTTCCCCTGACTTATTTTGACGATAAAGCATCAAGCATCAATTCAGGATCTTCACTGATGAGACTTTTCTATTTTTACACTCAGTTTTTAAAAGATATTTTTTCAAATCGCGATCTGGCTCCCTGTAATCAGAGGATACATCTGATGGCCCATTCCATGGGAAACAGGGTGCTTCAAAGTATGTTGTATAGCTTAAAAAAGGAAAATATTCTCCGCGTCATCGACCAGGTACTTCTTCTGAATGCGGATGTCACCTATAAAGTGTTCGAAGATTCGGAAGACTCATTCAATAAACTGCCACTACTCGCCAATCGTGTTTCTATCTATTTAAACAGGAAAGATACGATACTGGGAATTTCACAGTTCACTAAAAATATTCTGACGCCGAGACTGGGTAAAAACGGACCGGGCGACATTGAAAAATTCAAAGATATTGTTTCCATCATCGACTGTACTTTCGTGGAAGACGATGTGCTGAACAGCTTTAAATATGAAGTGGGAAATCACTGGGGATACCTTTCCAGCTCCATGGTACAGAAGGATATTTACCAGAATCTATACGGTGTAGACCGGAACTTAATCACCGGAAGATCAAAGGATAACGAAAATACATTCACAATTATTTCTTAACAGTATATTAAAAAACAGACCATGAGATGAATCATATGTTAAACTTTAAACTTGTGTTTAAATTGGCACAAAGATTGTAAATTTTCATTAAACAGAGAAATAAAAATTTCATCATGAAAAGAATAAAAAGCAAGTTTTCTTATTTATTGAATTATATTAAGAAAGCAATTTTCGTAAAAGACGTGATTTAATTGACAAACATTAACCCTTAAAAAAACAAAAACTATTCGACCATAATACTACTTTTACCCTGTCTTCGTATGCCTTATGACTTCCATTTACCCATATGGAAGCAAGATTTTACTTTTTACATACAATTGATAATTCCTCTGTAAAGAAAAATGATTTCACAGGATCAACAAGTCCCCGGAAGGTGAATTTAGTTAATTAAAGTTAAATTTTTGCATAATAAAAAAAAGAAATTGACATTTACTTTACCAAATAAATTAAAATCTTTATTATGAAAAAACTAAGCGACAACATGAGAAAACTGAAAAAGGGGGAATTAAGAACTATTAAAGGAGGAATAGCTCCAATAGGATGCAACAGCTGGGATCCGAGAAAAAGATGCTGCAGGGCTTGGGATGATGAACACATCAACAATCCGGTATGCCCTGAGCTTTAATTAACTTTATTAAGAGGTTTTAAACCTGAGCAATTCATTGCTCAATTCTAAATTAGATTCAAAATTATTTACAAATAAAGATCCGGTGCCCAAACCTTGCGGCATCGGACTTTTTTTTGTGAAAGTATACTGCGCGATGGCATTCAGACCAATATTGCTTTCCAGAGCGGAAGTGATCCACCAGCCTATATTTTGTTCTTCTGCCAGAGAAATCCATTCGTCCGAACCTGCAAAACCGCCTACTAATGCTGGTTTCAGAATAATATATTGTGGTTTGATGGTTTCCAAAAGTACTTTCTTTTCAGCAGGATCTATAATCCCGATCAGTTCCTCATCCAAAGCAACAGGAGTTGGGGTTATTGCACATAATGAGGCCATATCAGCCCAATTACCGGCTTTTATTGGTTGTTCAATAGAATGAATATGAAGATCGGCAAGCTGCTGCAAAACAACCACTGCCTCTTCCCTGCTGAAACCACCGTTGGCATCTACACGAAGTTCCAGTTGATCTTTTGAAAATTTCTCTCTTAATTTCTGAAGAACCTTATGTTCAGATTCCCAATCTACTCCGATCTTGAGTTTGATGCAATGGAAACCGTTTTCAAGCTTTTCGCGGATCTGCTCTTCCATGTAGTGAACATCGCCCATCCAGATCAGTCCATTGATGACAATCGAAGATTTTCCTTCCGTAAACTCACTTGGGAAATACAGATGACCTCCATGCTTTAAGTTCAAAACAGCCTGCTCGTATCCGAACCATATCGATGGAAATTCTTTCAGTTCTTCTTTTAAATACAAAACATCCTGATTGATGTTTTCACAAAGCCACTGTAGTTTTTCCTCATAATCCGGGCGATCATCGAAACTCAATCCTCTGAACACCGCGCACTCTCCTGTTCCTACTTTCCCATTGTCTTCAACTTCGAGAATAAAGGTTTCTTTTACATGCAAAACGCCGCGAGATGTTCCGCTCGGGCGTTTGAATTCTAATAAATATCTGGAATATTTTGCTGTCATTATTTTACACTGTCGATCCGCATAAATTCCTCTGCTTTTTCCACCATGTTAATACTTCCGCAGAAAAACGGAATTCTCTGGTGAAGCTCCGTAGGTTCTATTTCAAGAATTCTTCTGAATCCGTCTGTCGCTTTTCCTCCCGCCTGTTCAGCAAGGAATGCCATAGGATTACACTCATACAGTAATCTCAGTTTTCCGTTGGGAGCCTGGGAATAAGAAGGGTAAATATAGATTCCTCCTTTCAGCATATTTCTGTGGAAATCTGCCACTAAAGAACCGATGTATCTTGAAGTGTAAGGACGGTCGCCTTCTTCCATCTGGCAATACTTAAGATAATTTTTTACACCCTGAGGAAATTTGATATAGTTTCCTTCATTGATGGAATATATTTTTCCGCTTGTAGGAAATGTCATATTCGGGTGGGAAAGATAATAAGTTCCCAATGATGGATCCAAAGTAAATCCGTTCACTCCATTTCCTGTAGTGTACACGATCATGGTAGAAGAACCGTAGATCACATATCCTGCAGCGATCTGGTTAATCCCTTTTTGAAGGAAATCTTCCAGCTGAACCGGAGTTCCTGGTTCCGTTACTCTTCTGTAAATAGAGAAAATAGTTCCTACTGAAACGTTGACATCGATATTTGAAGATCCGTCCAAAGGATCGATCAGTACTACATATTTACTTAAATGCCCGTTTTCACCGCATTTAATGTCTATAAAATCATCATTTTCCTCAGAAGCAATACCACAAACCACCTCTCTCTGAGACAAAGCCGTAATAAAAATTTCATTGGCAATCACATCAAGTTTCTGCTGTTCTTCCCCCTGAATATTCTGGTTGCCGGCAGCTCCTGTAATATCTACGATTCCGGCTTTATTTACTTCTCTGTTTACCACTTTCGAAGCCAATCTTATAGCGCTCAGAAGACGGGAAAATTCACCTGTAGAATACTGAAAATCGTCCTGCTTATCTATAAGAAATTCTCCTAAAGTCTGTAATGGTTGATTTGACATATTTTTCTTTTTACGTTTTCCCCAAATTTCGGAAAATTTATCGGAGAAAGAAAGCTTTTATTAGAAAAGACCTTAACTACTGTATACCAACACAATACAAACACACCTGATGGGTACGTTTAAATTTATCACTGTGATATTAATCCCCATTTGATGACAATAAATCAATAAAATTCTGATAATTCCCGTCAAGTCTCAATTTTAATAAAATCTTAATTCCTTCCGATGGCCGGATACTTTCATATCTCGTTGTAAATTTATAATTTTGACCTCCGTAAAAAACTCATGTAATTTTTAATCTAACAATTTTATTTTAAACAAATTAATGAAAATTTTCAAGTTTGGTGGAGCGTCTGTGAAAGATGCCGAGAGTGTAAAAAATGTGTCTATGGTTTTACAAAGCCAGGGATTTGCCAAGTGTTTGCTGGTTATTTCAGCAATGGGCAAGACGACGAATGAATTGGAAAAAGTGGTAGAGCTTTATTTCAAGAAGGATAACTATCAAACTGAGATTGAAAAGATAAAACGAAAACACATTGAAATTGCAGACGGTCTGTTTCCTGAAAACCATGCCGTTTTTGCAGAAATCAATGTATTTTTCGATGACATCGATTCTTTTTTACGAAGAAACAAATCTCCTAATTACAGCTTCGTCTATGACCAGGTGGTAAGCTGCGGAGAAATGATTTCTACAAAAATCTTAAGCGAATACCTGAACGAAATTCAGTTTACCAATCAATGGCTGGATGCCAGAGATTATATCAAAACTGATAATTCCTACAGAGAGGGTACGGTAGACTGGGCAAAAACAGAAGAATTTATTGCCACTTTAAATCCTGAAATCTGCTATGTAACGCAGGGATTCATTGGGTCTGATGATAATAATTTCACCGTAACTTTAGGAAGAGAGGGTTCTGATTATTCTGCCGCTATTTTCGCCTATTGCCTGAATGCAGATGCTATGACAATCTGGAAAGATGTACCGGGAGTCATGACCGGAGATCCGAGAAAGTTCAGTGATGTGACCCTTCTTTCCAATATCTCTTACGAGGAAGCGATCGAATTGGCTTATTACGGAGCCAGTGTCATTCACCCAAAAACGTTACAGCCGCTTCAGCAAAAAGCAATTCCTTTTTATGTAAAATCTTTCGTAGATCCTACCAAAGAAGGAACTAAAGTAGGAGCTTCAGACCATAATCAGCACGAAGAATCCTATATTTTAAAAGAAAATCAGGTCCTGTTAAAAATATCAACCAGAGACTTCTCATTCATTGCAGAAGATCATATGAGTCTTATTTTCGGGTACCTTTCCAAATATAAAATCAAAGTGTCTCTGATGCAGAATTCAGCTATCTCACTGGCTTTGTGTCTGGAAGATAAATTTGACCATGTAGATGAGCTTAATGAAGAACTTCAAAAAATATTTAAAACCAAAGCGGTTAAAAATGTATCTTTATTCACAGTAAGAAATGCGAAAATGGATCATATTGACAAATTTTACCAGGAAAAAAATGTATTATTGGAACAGATTTCCAAAAATACGGTTCAAATGGTAACACAATAATTTTAACTGCGACTAAACACATATGAGTTTAATTTCGAAAAACGATCTTATCACAGCTTCCGGCTTAAGCAAAATCGGGTTCCTTAAAAACCCGGTAGCATCTGCCGTGATGAGCATTGCCAAAATAAATGAAGTTAATAGATTATACGATAAACTAAAAGATAAAGAAGGCAAAGACTTTTTCGACTCATTTGTAAGAGAAAGAAACTTAAGTTATATCGCTTTTGAGGAAGATCTTGCAAAAGTTCCCAAGACGGGACCGTTCATTCTGGTTTCGAATCATCCGCTGGGTGCCATCGACGGAATTTTAATGTGCAAGATCCTCTCGGAAGTACGTCCGGATTTTAAGGTCATGGGAAATTTTCTTCTGGAAAAAATCAAACCTATGGAACCGTACGTGATTTCTGTGAATCCTTTTGAGAACAGAAAAGAAGCATACAGCAGCACTTCGGGAATGCGTGAAACCCTGAAACACCTTCAGAATGGAGGCTGTGTGGGTATTTTCCCTGCCGGAGAAGTTTCCAATAAAAATAATCCTTACGGAGAAATCCTGGACAGAGAATGGGAAAAACCTGCTCTTAAGCTGATCAGAATGGCTAAAGTTCCGGTAGTTCCTTTGTATTTTCATGCCAAAAACAGCCGTCTTTTTTATCAGGTAGCCAAGCTTCATCCAAGTTTACAGACGCTGATGCTTCCTGCCGAAATGATGAATGACAGAGAGAAACCGATCAGAATCAGGATTGGAAAACCCATCACGGTGAAAGCAATGGATGAAAGTGAAACCATTGAAGAGCTGGGTGAGTTTCTGAAGCGTAAAGTGTATATGATGAAATCTTACTACGAAAAGAGAAAATCATTGGCACAGAGCATCAATCTTAAAAATTTAACGGTTAAATTTCCTCTTTTAAAAGAAGAAAACATCGTTCAGAATATCATTGACGAAACCCCAAAAGAAGACATTCTTAAAGATATCAACAGACTGAAGGGAACGGATAAAATGCTTTTCAGTAACGGAAACTACGAGATTTATTTCACGACTTACGAAGAAATTCCTTCAGTTATGAGAGAAATCGGGCGCCAGAGAGAGCTCACCTTCCGTGCTGTAGGTGAAGGAAGTAACCTTCCATTCGACCTGGATGAATATGACAAGCATTATCATCACCTTTTCCTTTGGGACAGCAGCGCGGAGAAACTTGCCGGAGCTTACAGAATGGCTTTGGGTAAAGAAGTGATGAAGAAATACGGTATCAAAGGATTCTACACAAGCTCTTTATTTGAGTTTGAGCAAGACATCCACCCTTTCTTCAAAAAAGTGATCGAAATGGGCCGTGCCTACATCTGTGAAGAATATCAGCAGAAACCACTTCCGCTTTTCCTTTTATGGAGAGGGATTGTGCATGTATGCTTAAGAAATTCTGACCATAAATTCCTGATGGGCGGTGTAAGTATTTCCAATAAGTTCTCAGAATTCTCCAAATCTCTGATGATTGAATTCATGCGTTCGAATTATTTCGATTCAGCAGTTGCCCAATATATCACGCCTAAAAATGAGTATAAGGTAAAACTGCGCGACAGGGATAAAAATATCTTTTTTGAGGAAATGGAATCTGATCTTAATAAGCTGGACAAGATCATTGATGACCTTGAACCGGAATTAAGACTGCCTGTTCTGATCAAAAAATACATCAAGCAGAATGCTAAAGTAATAGCTTTTAATGTAGACCCGAACTTCAATGATGCCATCGACGGATTGATGTATATCCGAATCAGCGATCTTCCGGAAAGTACGATCAAGCCTGTATTGGAGGAGATGAGCGATCATATCAGAAAAGAACAGGAAAATAATTCGGCTGAAAATCAGTAAGTTTTATTTTTATTGAAAAAAAGTACGGTGAATACTTGCTTCATATAAGAAAACTTACTACTTTTGCATCACTTTAAAACAACGAAGTAAGTCAACAAAAATATAATGGTTTCTTAGCTCAGTTGGTAGAGCAATGGATTGAAAATCCATGTGTCCCTGGTTCGATTCCTGGAGAAACCACTTTAAAACCTCTAATTCATTTTAGAGGTTTTTTTGTGCTTATTAATTATGACATTTTCTATTTTTTTGATCAACTGTCATACTTGGGGAGCAAATAAAGTTTTTACCACGCATAGAAAATGAGTATCCTAATTATAAAAGGCAAAAAAGGAGGAATCAATTTCATCGATTCTGATGAAGGGAATGGATATTTGATGATTTTAAAATTTCACGCAGGTTAATCAGATGATGCAGATTTTTATCTTCACCTCCTCCTTTATCCGCACCTTGTGCGTGAACAAAAGTCCAAACCATTAAGATTCTGTTAAGCGTTTAAGAATATTAAGTTTTGGGTTCGCTTTAAGAGGCCCAACTTAAAAACATACATAAGATTTTCACCTGTACTACATTTTATTCTTCCGAATGTAAAATTTTTATACATTTAACCTCACCAAACTCATTAATCAAATCCAAAATACATGAACAAAAACCTTCACTTCCTGACTTTTCTTTTACTCCTGTTTGCCGTTAAAGCATTTTCACAGACCACTGACAACCCTGAACTTCAGAAAATGGCAGACGATGACCAGAACGCAAGGAAAACAAGTCCTATCAACTGGGAGGTCGTAAGTAAGGAAGACAGCCTGAGACGTGTCAGAATTTTTACCCTGTTAAAGGAAGACAAAGTAAAGACCGCAAAAGACCATTTTAACTCCGGAATCGTCTTTCAACATGGCGGAGATACCATTTCTTCCGGAATGGCTGTCAAAAGCTTTGAAAACGCGTTGAAAATGGATCCGAGCCTGAACAGATGGTGGTATGCCGCTGCAGTAGACAGAGATCTTATGTACAAAAAGAAACCTCAGATCTACGGAACACAATTCTTCAAAGATAAAACCACCAATGGCAAATGGGCCAGATACAAAATGGATCCTTCAAAAATTACTGATGAACAGAGGAAATATTACCGCGTAGAAACCCTAAAGGAGCAGGAACAAAAAGAAAGGGAAATGAATCAGACTCCGTTAAATGATGCTTATGCTTCTGAAAAATCTGTTGACAAAATTATTACCCTCATTAAATCAGAACATAAAAAAGGGATCCAGTCTGTATATAATGTCAGTGAAAGCCAGATCAATAGTTTCGGTTACCAGCTGATTCGTGATAAAAAAACAGATGACGCTCTGAAGATCTTTAAATTAAATATTCAGCTCTATCCGAAAGCATGGAACACGTATGACAGCTATGGGGAAGCGCTTTTACAAGTCGGACAAAAGAAGGAAGCTTTGGAAAATTATAAAAAATCATTAGAATTGAATCCTGAAAATGAAAATGCAAAGAAAATTTTAAGTGAATCCAAATAACTGATGACCAAATCATTGAAAGATAAAACCGCCCTACTTAAGGCGGTTTTTAAAAATAAATAATAAAAAAAGTTGCGCGGTATTAGAAAATATTATACTTTTGCACCCACGTTAAACAACGAAACAATTGGTTTCTTAGCTCAGTTGGTAGAGCAATGGATTGAAAATCCATGTGTCCCTGGTTCGATTCCTGGAGAAACCACAAACCGCCTTATTAAAGGCGGTTTTTTTATGTCCTTACATCAACGCTTCTACAATTTATAGTTATACCCGATCTGAACATAAAAAGGAAGCAAAGGCTTGGTTTTAAAATCCTGCGAAACTACATTTCCAAATTTTAAATAGATATCCTGATCTCTGAAAGTATATCCTCCCTGAACACCATAGTAAAAGTTTCCGCCTGTTGCAGGCTCATACCATCCGTTTTTGACTTCAGGATAAATTTCTTGGTAATGCTCTGAATGTTTAAAATGCGTAACGATTGCTTTATCAAATCCCAATTCCACTCCACCAAACCATTTGGGTCTGTAATATCCTACGACTCCGGCCATATCCAGTCCAAAATTCGCTATAGCTGCATTTTCATTTTCAAACCGTCTGAAAACACCCTGAACTCTTGTGGAAAACTGGAAATCGTGAACCTTGATCCATCTTACATTGGCTCCGGCCTTTGCTTTATAATCATCCAATAATGTATTTCCGGAAGGAATGGAAAACTCAGCACCGACCGTCATTGGAAACAGCTTATGATTAAGTTTATAGGCATAACCAAGACCGAAAACCACTCCGTACTCAGCTCCAATATTGGCATTGAGAATATGTTTCTCTTTACCAGCATTAGCCCAATTGATGACCTGCGCATTTACAGTATTTAGCATCAGGCCCAGAAACAGGGCTGTTTTATATATTGTATTGTTCATTTGTGTTGTATTAAAGACCGTTGATAAGATTGATTATTTCTGGTTTTGTCTGATTGTTCCAGGCGCTGGAATTCGTAACAATTCCGTCATGCCCTACTCCTGATACTTTGACAACAGAGGGATTATGATAACTCGCCGTGATCTTTTGAGCCCAGGAATCCGGATACGCTTTATTTCGTTCACTGTAAAAGAATAAAACAGGTCCATTATAATTTTGAATTCCCTGAGAAAAATCAATATTGTATTGCTCACCAATATCAAAGAGCGCATCCATAATCACGGCTCCGCTTCTCCAGCTCATACTTGAATCAAAATCGCCTTCTCCGGTGATATCATTTTTGGAGGCAAGCATCGACATTTTATAGTCCAAGATCTCATGCTGGTCTTCTTTCCCTGAAATAAACTGATCCATATAAGCGGCATCATTGAGGATCTCACTCCACAGCTTGAACGATCTGGATTCTTTCACATAATCTTCAATATCATCCCATTTAAGTCCACCCGGCTCACATAAAATTAACCCCTGAATATCATCCGGATATTTTCCGGCGTATCCGGAAGCCAGGATTGCTCCCCAGGAATGTCCAAACAGAACCACTTTCTGCCCCGGTGTTTTGCGGTAATGAGCAATGACCGCATGCAATTCATTATAGATCACATCCATTGCTCCCGCGCCAAGTGATGTATAGGACTTTTTAGAAAACCGCTGGGAAAGCCCTGAACCTCTCTGATCATAAAACACCACACGGAAACCTTCCGCAGCGAGATCTTTTCCATTGAGAAGATAACGGTAATCACCGCCGGGACCGCCATGAAGTGCAATAACAATGGTTCCGTTTTCCGGACCGAAAGCCTCAGAATGAAGCATGGCACCATTAGCATAAATAGAAGGTAACGAAGAATCCTGATCTACCGTTTTAGGAACCAGATTTCCGGGTTCGTCAATGGTCCGTCCGTCCGTACAGGAAAATAACAATGTAAAAATGGTGAAGGTGGCCAGAACGGCATTCCTTTTTTTAAAAGCTGTCATACTTTAGGGTTTAAAAATTATGATGCAAAGATTCACCATTCCCCACAGCCAATCGCCCCAACAGGAAGGTTGAGACCTATAAAACCAATTATACAATATATTGATTTAAAAACACTTATGAAACATGAAACCTTTCCCCTGAAAGTTGAACCCTGAGATCAGGGTGTTTTCTGGTACTCACTGGGAGTAACTCCTGTGTATTTTTTAAAATTCCGGTTGAAAGATGTTTTGGAATTAAACCCGCATTCAAAAGCGATAGAAAGCAATGTATACTGTCTGCTTTCAGGTTGTGATATCCTGTTTAGAAATTCCTCTATCCTTTTTTCATTGATGAGCTCGTAGAAGTTTTTTCCTTCTTTAGAATTGATCACTTGTGAAAGATAATTCGGATGGGCATTCAGCATGGCGGCAAGCTCATTCAGTGTAAGATTGGGATTGATAAACGGCTTTTCACGATTCAAAAGATTCATTAACCTTATATGAATATCATCAATATTTTCTTCCGTCAAACTTGATTTCTGGTATTTCTTTTCAGCTAAAACTATCGCTTCTTCTTCATTATTATTTTCAAAAATAAGGTCTGAATTTACAGGACTACCCACTAAAACAGACGCCGACTGATTAAACACTTGAACCTGCTTAATCCCAAAATAGCCCAACCACAGAATAAATATGGTTACCGCTCCATAAATAACATTCACCTGTTCAGTAAAGAGAACAAGTCCCCAAATCACAGCAATCCAAATAATAAGATACAGCAACCAGTTAAAATTAATTTTTTCTGTGTTGGAAAACTGCTGAACCATATTTCTCCTAAAACGATACAGAGCCGAGAACGAAAGGACCACGTAAACAATTCCCGAAAGATAAATGGAATACAGTTTCAGAAACATTTCCGTCTCAAACTCTCTTCCGTGATGTTTGAATATCTCTACCCTTTCTGCAAACGGAGCCATGTAAAATGACAGAAATAAAAGATTACACACAATAAGCGGCACAAAATGCAGCAGATATTTCCACGAAAACGGCTTGGGAGAAGTCTGTCTTTTGATATACAGATATAAAAACGGACCATACACCAAAGGAAGTGAAAATCCAAAAAAAACAAACGACGGATAAAGTGTATACTGATTCGTTAGAAGCATATAATGCCCTGCCAGATTCAGTCCGATAGCCAAAAGCCAAGCTGACAGCAGAAGATCTGCAGCACTTTTATTTCTCTTTGTAATCAAAAGAAAAGCTAAGAAGAAGGCTAGAAAAACTCCGGACAGAAAAAGCATAGAAAAGCTTCAGTATTTTGTTAAGTGAATGATGATTAATAGTGTTGCGACAAAAATAGATATTATTTTAAAGCAAATTCACTCATAATACATTTTAATATGAAAAGTCAATTTTGCTCCGCAAGTCAATCGTCAATAATAAACTGGTAGTAAAATTCACCAGTGACGATTCACCATTGACAATTACTGTCTCCCAAATCACTATTTTACAAAAACTTAGTAAATTATTTTTCACTTATCCATGTACTATATCCTAATTTTCGCTAAGTTTTTAATAATTTAGTTCTGAAGTATGTGGGTTTTACTTAAAATATTCAGGCATACTATTACACCATCACTTGACACTATGAAAAACATTCTTAATGAATATTCTAAATATGGCCCTCTGTTTCTGGTAGACGAAGAGCATTATGAAGAATTCTGCAGCTATTTACATGAAACCGTTTACAAAAAAACTGATTTTTTCCTGAAAGAAGGTGAAGAATGTCAGTATCTGGGCTTTCTCAAAAGTGGTTTTATGCGAACATTCTATATTAATGAAGGCGGCGAGGATGTTAACTTCAATTTTCATTTCGATAATTACTTTTTCACAGACTATGAAAGTATTCTTTGTCATACCAGATCAAAAATGAATATCAAAGCGGTTAAAGATTCGGAGGTTCTTTTGCTTCATAAAGATGATCTTCAGAAACTTTATAGAAAAGATGCCTACTGGCAGGAATTCGGAAGGAAAATGACGGAAGTAATTTACCTGAACGCGAAAAAAAGAATCGAGGAACTTCTCTATTACTCCCCTGAAAGGCGGTATAACAACCTGTTGACAGAGAATCCTAAGATTTTTCAATTGGTCGCCCAGAAACATATCGCGAGCTATCTGGGAGTAAAACCACAATCGTTAAGCAGAATCCGGAACAGAACTTTAAAACGTTAACTAAAGTGAACATTTTTTAGAAAGTATACTCCTAAATTTGTGATACAAAATGTAAAGAATAAAAATATGGAAAACAAAAATGTAACAATTATTTTAGTTCACGGAGCTTGGGGAGACGGATCTCACTGGAGACACGTTATTGAAAATCTTCACAGCGAAGGCTACAAAGTACGCAGTGTTCAGAATCCATTGACTTCTATGGATGAAGATATTCAGAAAACAAAAGATCTGATTGACCTACAGGAAGGAAAAGTACTTTTAGTAGGACATTCTTACGGAGGTGCCGTTATTTCCGGGGCCGGAAATCATGATAAAGTAGTAGGATTAGTTTATATTGCTGCTTTTGCACCGGATAAAGGAGAAAGCTTAGGAGGTATTTTCGGACGTAGAGAACAGCCTGCCGGAGGAGCGAATATCGTTCCGGACGAAAAAGGATTTTTATGGATTAAGTATGACAAATTCCATGAAAGCTTTGCTCAGGATCTGAACCCTGAAGATTCAGTAGTGATGTCTTTATCTCAAAAACCAATTCACGGAAGCATTTTCGCTGCTGAAGCCGGAGAACCTGCATGGAAAACAAAACCAAGCTGGTACCAGGTTTCTGATAATGACAGAATGATCCCACCTGCTACGGAAAAGGAAATGGCAGAAAGAATGAATGCTAAGAAAATCATCCACCTTGATGCCAGCCACGCTTCATTGGCTACGCATCCAAAGGAAATCACAGAACTGATCAAGGAAGCAGTGGAAGCTGTTTCTTAATGAGCTATTGATTTTAAAAGTATAAAAAACAGTAAACAGGTTTCGGCCTGTTTATTTTATTTTAAGGAAACCCAGGCTGTCTTAAAATTCGTTAATATAGAGCCTTCCGACACAAAACCGTCGTCTATAATTTGGAAAATAACTATCTTCGCCTACAAATCTAATTTGAAAATGAAGAAGATCATCTCCGGGGTATTTGTTTTCTGCTCTGCCGTTATCATGGCTCAGGAAGCTATACAGTTTCAGGAATTACCGTTCAAAGACGTCATAGCGAAGGCAAAAAAAGAAAAGAAACTTGTTTTCGTCGATGCTTATACCACATGGTGCGGACCATGTAAAATGATGGAAAAGAACGTATTTACTAAAAAATCTGTCGGAGATTATTTCAATGCCAACTTTGTGAATGCCCGATTCGATATGGAAAAAGGCGAAGGAAGAGAAATAGCAGCCAAGTATGGAGTACGTTCCTATCCTACTTACCTTTTCCTGAACGGTGAAGGTGAACTGGTTTCCCAAAATACCGGGTATATGGAGGAAAGTATGTTTGTGGCTATGGCCCAGGACATCAATTCGCCGGGGAATTCAAAAGGTTCTTTAAAAGAGCGTTTTGCCAAAGGAGAAAAAGATCCGGAATTCCTTACCAATATTATGAGGCTAAACTCTTCTTCAGATTATGATTTTGCCAAACAAGCTTCCGAGCGCTATTTTGAAAACAAAAAGAAGACAGAAGAAATTTCGAAAGATGAAATAGGCCTTCTTTTATTCTTTGTAAAATCTACAGAAGACAAAAACTACAGCACATTTACATCAAGAAAAGCTGATATCATCAAATATCTTCCTGAAGAAACCTATAAGGAATTTGATAATCAACTTAAGCTCTCAAAAATCGTAGAGCAATCTATTGATGATAAAAATAAGAGAATCAACGAAGAGTATTTCATGAAAACGGCTGAGCCATTAGTAGGAAAACAACTCGCTCAATCTAAACTAAACCAGACGAAACTCAGTTACTACGAGCAAAATGCCAATTTCCCCGAATTTGAAAAAGCTGCGTTAGAGTATTACAACAATTCCGATGCATTCGAGCCTAATGAACTGCTGAGAGCAGCATGGGTATTCGGTGACCACATCAAAAATCCTGCATCATTAAAGAAGGCCGCAGAATGGGCTGAAAAATCTGTGATGCGTGGTGAAACACCGGAAAATACTTATATTCTTGCAAAGCTGTACTTCCTGACCGGGAACAAGGAAATGGCCCAAAACTACGCTGAAATGTCCAGAAATATGGCTACTCAGACTGGAAAAGATTCCAAACTCGCAGAAGAATTACTGAAACAAATAAAATAATGCTAAAACACAAATTTCTTACGACCTCTATTGCACTCCTTTCAATAGGAATGCTTTCAGCTCAGGAACAAGAACAGGAAAAAAGTCTGTACATTAAAGGAAACGCACTTTTGGCTCCCATTGGAGTAATCAACATTGGCCTTGAAAAACAGCTGACTTCAAAGATTACTATGCAAGGTGACGTTCTGGCATCTCCATGGAAATCTTTTGCGGGACATGAGCTTCAATATTACTCTCTTTCATTAGAGGGAAGATATTATTTTAATGAAGCGTTCAAACATTGGTATGTAGGAGCAAACATTGGTGTAGCTTCATTTGTTCTTCAAAAATGGAATTACTGGAAAGATGTTCCCTATATCAATGACAGAAATGAAGTTTTTCTTAAATCCAATCTATATCAGAAAGGAGTTTCATTTATGATTGGAGTCACAGGTGGATACCAGTTTAAAGTATCTGACCGTTGGAATGTTGATGTCTATGCAACAGTGGGATCATCTTCAGATTTCTACAAAGGATATGACCGTACAACAGGCCAACGATATGACGTAGCTCAGAAATATAATAAAAGTGGGGAGATTCTTCCTTACAGAGGCGGCGTAATGATCTCTTATAAACTAAAATAACAGCATGAAACTGTTCGGAAAAAATCATATTATCATTTCAGTGATCACTTTTGTGATTCTTTTTTTAATGAATTATATCGGAAATGATTTGCCTGATAAGCTTGAAAGAGCGTTGATGACGGCATTTGCCGGAGTTATAGGATTGTCCCTGGGGCTTTTCATTCTTAATAAAGGCAAGAACGATAAAAATCCTCCGCAGAATTTCGACTGATAAAAAATGAATAGCTAATTGTGAATTTGGCTTCGCCAGTGAATTTTTGAAATATAAATTCACCATTGACTGGCAAAGCCAAATTCACAATTGACTTTTCAATCAGTCCTGATACAGAACATACTTCATACGAATCTTTTCAAATTTTTCCAGACCGCTTTTCCATGAAGCTTTGATCTCCTGGATCGATTTTCCGGCTATAATCTGTTTTCTGAACTCATCGGTTCCGGCCAGTTTATCAAAGAACAGGTTTTCAAGGAAGAACCCCTGTTGTGGATTTTTGTAGCTTTTATAAGATTTAATCAACCAATCAAGATTCAGTTCTCTCAGGTCTTTCGAATAGCCTGAAAGGTCTTCACCGTAGCATAACTTCCCATTTAAGAAAGGATCTTTCGCCCCAAAATTAGGCTTTGGTGTAAACTGGTAAGGCAGCCCCTGCGTCCATGGAGATCCGTAGATCTGAAACGGAAGATTTGTTCCTCTTCCTACTGAAACCTGAGTTCCTTCAAAGAAACATAAGCTTGGATATAAATTAATTGATTTATCGTTCGGTAGATTCGGAGAAGGTTTATCTAAGATGGGATAACGCTGTTTTTTGTGGTAATTTTTCATAGGAATCAGGGTATATTTTGCCTGGACTCCATTTTTCAGCCACTTTTCGCCATTCACCATTTTCCCGTACTCTCCTATCGTTAATCCATAGACCACAGGAACTTCGTGCATTCCTACAAAACTTGACCATTTCTTATTCAAAACCGGTCCGTCTGTGTAGCCATCATGCGGATTCGGGCGGTCCAGCACCATTATTTCTACATTGTTTTCAGCCCCAGCCTCCATTAAATAAGCTAAAGTTGAAATATAAGTATAGAATCTCACCCCTACATCCTGAATATCGAAAACGACAATATCAATTCCTTTTAACTGTTCGGGTTTTGGTTTTTTATTGTTTCCGTATAGAGAAATAATCGGGATGCCGGTTTTGGTATCTACTCCGTTTTTCACTTTCTCACCTGCATCTGCATCTCCTCTGAAACCATGTTCCGGAGCGAATATCGCTTTGATCTTAATATTGTTTTTCACCAGAAAATCTACGACATGGTTTTTATCGCTCATCAGCCCGGTTTGATTGGTTACCACACCGATCGTTTTATTTTTCAACAGAGGCAGATAAAGTTCAGATTGGTCTGCGCCGGTTTTAAAATCCGGTTTTCCTTGAACCTGAGAATAATATTGGTTGAATACTCCTAAAAAAATTAGGCAAATCAGAAGTAAATTTTTAATTTTGAAATCTAAATTCATAAGCTTGAAATTTCCTTTATATTTCTCTAGAAAAATAGCGTTTTCCAAAGATAACAAAAATAACCTTTCAAGAGTGATCATCTTCATCGGCAGGCTTTCTGTAGCTTTGGGGATCATTGTTTCTCTGATTACCGTATCTACGGGATTCGGTTCAAAGAAAGCCATCAAAGAGAGACTGGCAGATTTCAGCGGACACATTACGATACGATCCACTAGATCAAATTCTTCATACAATACTTCCGTTCTCGACAATCAGGGGTTAAATATTCAAAAGATCAAAGAACTTCCTGATGTAGAAAGTGTTCAGCGGTATGCTACGGTAACCGGAATTATGCGTAATGAACACAATTTTTCGGGGATTATATTTAAAGGAATCGGAAAAGATTTTGACAGCCTGAGATTCAAAAAATTCCTTGTAGCCGGAACGACACCAAAAGTGACAGAAAAAGGATATAATAATGATGTAACGGTTTCACAGAAGATCGCTAATGACCTTCATCTTAAAGTAAATGACAGCATTGTTACCGTATTTTCAAAAGCTGATCAAAAACCAATCTACCGTAAATTCAGAATTATCGGGATTTACAAAACGGATATCAAGATGATTGATGAACAGTTCGTCATCGGCGGAATTAATCATGTGAGAAAAATTCAGGAAATGAAACCTGATGAAATAGGTGGAATTGACATATTCTTTAAAAACGTCAATGATATCGATAAAGATTTTCCGGACATTGAAAAACTGATCGGCTATAAAAACTACGCTGAAAAAGCAACAGACAAATTCCCGCAGATCAACGACTGGATCAGTATTTTCGACACTAATATCGCCCTGATCATCATCATTATGCTGATCGTTGTTGTCATCAATATTATTATGGTTCTTCTGATTCTGATCATTGAAAGAACCAATTCTATCGGTCTTTTAAAAACATTGGGAGCAAGTAATTCACAGATCAGAGCAACTTTCATCAATTATACCCTGATCATCATGATTCCGGGGCTATTGTACGGAAATGCCATTGGTCTTGGCCTTATTTTACTTCAGAAATTTTTCGGTATTATTAAACTGAATCCTGAAAACTACTATGTAAGTACGGTTCCGGTGGATTTAAATCCGGTAGCTATTATTTCTATTTCATTAGGAATTCTGCTTATTTCCGGTCTGGCTCTGATTATTCCAAGCTACCTGATCAGCAAAATTTCTCCGGTGAAAGCAATTAAGTACAACTAGCAATGGCTCGTTGTCAATGGTCCATTGTGAATAGTCAATGATGAATGGCAGTAATTAATTTTATTGTCGTGAAAAAATTCACTATTGACTTTCCATCATTCACAATGCTATTAAAAAGGTCTTTCGTTAATAAAATTCACCATTAACCTTTGTCCATTGACTTTATAAATCATAATCTTTAATTTACGTAGCTAAATTTTAAAGCATTATCTTTGCACCGCTTATAAAACATTTATGAAATACGCAAAAAATATTCTTGAAACGATAGGGAATACACCTCTTGTAAAACTTAACAAAGTATTAGGAGAAGACTTTCCTGCATTAGTTTTAGCAAAAGTAGAAACATTCAATCCAGGAAATTCCGTAAAGGACAGAATGGCTCTTAAAATGATAGAAGATGCCGAAAAAGACGGCAGATTAAAGCCCGGAGGTACCATTATTGAGGGAACTTCAGGAAATACAGGAATGGGACTGGCTCTTGCAGCCATCATCAAAGGCTACAAATGTATCTTTGTAACCAATTCCAAGCAGTCTAAGGAGAAATGTGACATCCTTCGTGCTGTAGGCGCAGAAGTTATTGTCTGCCCTACCGATGTGAAGCCTACAGATCCGCGTTCTTACTATTCAGTGTCTAAAAGACTGGCTAAAGAAACAGAAAACGGATGGTATGTGAACCAATATGACAACTTATCCAACAGAACGGCTCATTACGAATCTACAGCGCCTGAAATCTGGGAACAGACGGAAGGAAAGCTTACCCATTTCGTGGCAGGTGCCGGAACGGGAGGTACAGTGACCGGTTGTGGAACATTCTTCAAGGAGAAAAATCCAAACATTAAAGTAATCGGTGTTGATACGTACGGTTCTATTCTGAAGGAATTCCACGAAACGGGTGAACTTCATTATGATCATGCTTATACCTACATTACGGAAGGAATCGGGGAAGATATTATTCCTGAGAACTACGACATGTCTGTGATTGATCATTTCGAAAAAGTAACGGATAAAGACGGTGCTGTCTACGCTAGAAAACTGGCTAAGGAAGAAGGAATTTTCTGTGGATATTCTGCAGGAAGCGCGATTGCTTCTCTGATCCAGATGAAAGATCAGTTCACGAAAGATGATGTGATCGTAGTGCTTTTCCATGACCATGGTTCAAGATATGTAGGAAAAGTCTACAATGATGAGTGGATGAAGGAAATGGGTTGGTTAGATTAATCAAAGACAGAAAGTAAATCCTTTTTATATAAATAGAAAATCAGAGCAGTTGCTCTGATTTTTTTATGGTTTAATATTTTTCTTTGCTACCTGTTTGAGCGTATCATAATCTGCTTTACTCATGGACTTCTTTGGAAACATATAATTGAACTTTCCCTCTAATGAAATGAATTCATTGTTGGCATCAAAGTACTTAAAATCTTCCCATTTACTTAATTCCTCCTGATGATTAAGATTCACATTAAAAATCTCATCATTAAATCTGATCTCATACATTTCAGAATCCTCCAGAGACTTTAAATACCTGTTCACTTCTTTTTTCCATCGGGAAACTTTATTGATGCTCAAAGAGAGATACACTGTACACAGCAAAAATAAAAAGCTGACAAAATAAAGGATTCCAAATTTTTCTTTGCTTAAATCATCTTTAAAAAAGAATAAAATCAATAGAATTAATCCTACAACTATCGTGGTAACGGTTTTTCCTTTGGTCGTCTGTGAAAAAAATAAACTTCCCTGATTGCCGCTGAAATAAATTTCTTCAAAATCCTTTCTGTTTACATGTAATTTAATGACTTTCTCTCCATTCATTTTTTAGAAATATTTAGTTTGTTTTAAAGATGTACAAAACTAAATTAAATATCTTCATATTGGTCATTTATTGCAGAAAGTTTATTCATCAGATCACGGTTTCTGCGTTTTAAATCTTCCATTTTACGGAGCATATCACTAATAACTTCCAACCCCGGAAGATTGATTTCCAGATCGTAATGCCAGTTGGTAAATCTTTCGAAAACGGGCAGATCTTCATATAACAAATATCGGACTTCATTCTCTGTTTCTATATTTAGTAAACCAACATCCACCAATTCATCAAAAAAAGTGATCTCTATATTGTATATTTTTACGAGTTCTTCTCGCGATATTCTTTCACTCATGGCTTAGGAATTTTTAAGTTGTTCAAAAAGTTCTTTCTGCTTGTCTGTAAGATCTGTCGGCAATTTCACCTCGTAGGTCACGAAAAGATCTCCGGACTCACCTTCTTTTTTATACACCGGGAAACCTTTTCCTTTCAGTCTTACCGTTGTTCCGTTCTGGGTTTCAGGTTTTACTTTAAGGTTGACACTTCCGTCCAGTGTATTCACTTTTACGTCGCCACCTAAAAGAGCAGTATACAGATCAATGGATACTTTGGTTTTCAGATCATTCCCGATTCTTTCAAAATTGGGATCTACCGGAATATTGAATGTGATGTAGAGATCTCCATTTGGACCTCCATTAAATCCGGGACTTCCATGACCTTTCAGCTTAATCTGCTGACCGTCATATACACCGGCTGGGATGGTAATTCTTACCTTCTTACCATTGATCTCAAAAGTCTGCGGATGAGTCTGCGCAGCATCTTTTAAATTTAAATTCAGTTCAGCATTCACATCCTGTCCTTTGAATTTCCCGGAAGAGCTTCCTCTTGAGCTTTTCCCAAAGCCACCCCCTGCACCGCCAAACATACTCTGGAAAAAATCTGAAAAATCTTCACCTTCGCCGAAATCAGTGCCGGAAAATCCTCCGCTGCCGCCATAGTTCTGCTGTTGATGTTGCCTTTGCTCCTGTTGTGCTTTTTCATATTCTTCGCCATGCTTCCAGTTTTCTCCGTATTTATCATACTTAGCACGATTTTCAGGATTACTGAGCACTTCGTTGGCCTCATTCAGTTCTTTGAATTTTTTCTCGGATTCTTTATCGTCCGGATTGAGATCGGGATGTAATTTTCTCGCCAGTTTTCGGTAGGCTTTTTTGATATCATCCTGAGTGGCGCTTTTATCTACGCCTAAAATTTTATAGTAATCTATATAAGCCATAGAAATGGGGTTTACTCAAATTTATGAAATTTATCTCTGAAAATCAAAAGGCTATCTCATTTTTGAGATAGCCCGTTATATAATAAACCTGTAAGGAATTATCTATGAATAATCTTATCAATGGTACCATCTTTATCATAACGGTAATGTGATAAACTGTAGGTATTGGTAGCTCCATAGTTTCCGCTATAATTAACATTGTCATGCTCCCAATAGGCAGCCTTAACACTGCCATCCGCTGTTGGACTTCCCAGTAACACAACTCCAGCAGCATGAGGTGATGCCATGGAAGTACCACTATCTACATGATAACCTCCATTTTTCGAAGTTGATTTCACCTTGTACCCCGGAGCAGCATAATCCACGCAAGTTCCATAACTCGAGAAGTAGGTCCAGAAATCTCCCTGAGCTATTGCAGAAATCGTATAAATATTAGCATGATTGACTCTTGCCGGTGAATAGTTATTAGCGTTATCATAAGAATTTCCAGCAGCTACCGCTATTTTAATCCCTTTTTTAGCTACTTTTAAAAGAGTTGCATCAACAGCTGTATTTTTTGGTGCCCCAACACTCATATTAACCACATCACCTGCTGAAGCATTGACATACACATAGTCTAAAGCTGAAACCCATGTGGAAGGTGATCCCTGCCCTAAGGAATTTACCACTTTCAATGAAACAACAGTAGCGCCTGCAGCTACACCCACTACTCCTATATCATTATTAATTGCTGCAATAGTTCCTGCAACATGGGTTCCATGTCCGTGTCCGTCATCCGGATTATTATCTCCTATGAATGACTTACTTTTCTGCGTATTGACATTAAGATCCGGATGATCCAAATCGATTCCCGAATCAATTACCCAAGCTGTTTTCCCGACACCGTTTCCTGCACCGCCAACTCTGGTGATTCCCCAAGGGGTCTCCTGTCCGGTAACAGCTTTGGAGGCTATTGTTTCTTCAGCCGGCTTCTCTAATAATGTGACTAAATAATCCTGTTCAATACTTTGTACCTTGCTATCTTTTTTAAGAAGTTCTACATCAGCATCAGTAAGGTTTTTAGCGACAAAACCCTCCAAAGCATTGCCAAAAACACTGGATATTTTCTGGTTATCAATACCTAATTTTAATCCTTCCTCATTACTTCTCATTTTACTTAATAACACGTTGTTGTTTCTCTCATAGCTTTCTTTACCACCATCTGTACTTTTGGCAACTTCAAGGCCGTTTGCATTGAGAACCCCATCATTTAGAACTACAATATACTGCCCCGGAATAGGTTTTGAAGAGTCAGAAGAAACCGAACTCTTTAAGTCTGCGACCTCATTCCCTTCTTTTAAGTCACCCATTCTATCCGTGTTGCAACTTGCAGTGAATAAGGCAACCATCATTAATAATGAAATTTTGCTTTTGTTTTTCATAATTTGTATTTTATTTTAGATTAACATGGTGCTAATATATTGTAAATAATTTAAATAAAACGCATTAATTAAATTAAATCAACAATTAAACATTAAATAAATTGTAAATAAAATAATAAAAACAATAATTATTAATTAAAATAATATTACAAAACACAATGAATTCTAATAAAATTTCACCAAAACATGAATAAATAGGTCAATTTACTCCAATTGCAATACACATCAAAAATCCAGTATGCTTCCATTCATTATCTATTTTACACTAAAAAAATTAACCTATCTTTGATAAAAAGCGTTAAATGAAAGAAGTACTGAACAACTACTCAGGAATTATACTTTTACTTTTAGGGATTGTTGCAGGAAGCATCATAGGCATTGCTGCTCCGGGTATTGTGGACTATATTAAACCACTGGGTGATATCTTTCTGAACCTGCTTTTTGTGAGTGTAGTCCCGTTGGTATTCTTCGCCGTTTCCAATTCTATTGCTTCTCTGGAGCAACAATCTAAGTTTGGAAAAATCATTCTGGTGATGTCTTTCACCTTTCTGTTCTTTATTTTGACAGCGGCAGTTTTTACGATTTGTGCCGTTTATGTATTTCCTGTTTCAGGAGTTTCCGGAAGTTCGGAAATGATTTCTGAAGCCTCCAGCGAAGACAGCTGGGGGAACAGGATTGTAAGTTTCTTCACTGTTGGAGAATTTACACAGCTGTTTTCGAGGCAAAATATGCTGGCTTTACTTATTTTCGCTTTTATGACTGGGTTTGCCGCCAGGAAGTCCGGAGAAAAAGGTCAGCCGTTCAGGCTTTTTATCGCTTCAGGATATGAGGTCATGAAGGAACTCCTTTTATTGATTATGAAGCTGGCTCCTATTGGTCTTGGAGCTTATTTCGCTTATCAGGTAGCTACATTGGGACCTCAGCTTTTTGGATTCTATGCTAAACCCTTAGGCCTTTATTATATCGCAGGAATCGTTTACTTCTTTGTATTCTTTTCACTGTATGCTTTTATGGCAGACGGACGAAAAGGAATTAAAAGTTTCTGGACCAATGCGGTCTATCCTACTCTAACTGCCCTGAGTACGTGCAGCAGTTTTGCTACAATGCCAGCGAATCTTCAGGCTGCTTCCAAGATCGGTATTCCGAATTCCATTGCGAACCTTGTGATCCCTATCGGAACCACGTTGCATAAGAACGGATCTTCCATGTCATCTATTATCAAGATCTATGTTGCTTTTCTGATTATAGGAAAAGATTTTTTTGACCCTGCTAATTTACTGCTTGCCTTAGGAATCACAGTGTTTGTAAGCATTGTAGCCGGCGGAATTCCAAACGGCGGATATATTGGGGAGATGCTGATGATTTCAGTCTATAAATTACCACAGGAAGCCATCCCTGCTGTGATGATCATAGGAACATTAGTAGATCCTTTAGCCACTGTTTTGAATGCTGTGGGGGATATTGTGGCGGCGATGTTTGTGAACCGGTTTGTCAAGGTGTGATGGGGAGAGAATAAAGAGCCAAGAATCAAGATAGAAAAGTCAGACATCAGACATTAGAAAAAAAGGGAAGAGTCATTTCTTACCCGGTTGTTTTCCACTGGTAAGTTTAATTTTACTATGGCCCTTCACAAGCTATCCTATCAAAAAATATCAGACTATGTCCATTTTATTCACTGCGTTTTACAGGTTCCAGATTTTCGTATTCTTCTTTCGTGAAGAGTCTGTAATTGACTTTGAATGTTTTTCCTAAAGGGGTTTCCAGAGAAAATCCTCCCGGCCCGAATCCGTCTGTTACATCCAGTGTGAAGTGAGAATATTTCCAGTATTCAAATAGGTCTCGGTCTATCCAGAATTCATGGCCTTTGATGGTTCCAATCATGGCGTCATTCATCCGGGGAAAAAATCCGCCTTTCTCGAAGCATTGCGGTTGGGTGCCTTCACAGCATCCGCCTGCCTGGTAAAACATTAATGCACCGTATTTATCTTCCAGTTGATAAATGACATCAAGTGCTTTTTCTGTTGCTGATAGTCTGGATATTGTGGTTTCCATTTTTTCTTTTAATTAAACAATTAAGATACGAAGATTTTGATTAGCGATTATTACCTATTTCTGTGTGTTTTATTCGCAAAGGCGCTAAAGTTTTTTTATCCTCATTCTGTTTTAAGGCGCGAAGATTTTATCTCCGATAAAATTGTATACCGCTGTCATGCTGAAAAATGCGGTTGATGAAACTCATCAGATTTGTATTCGCGCAGATTACACAAATGGCGCAGATTTTTTTACTACCGAATATTTAGACAGTGAATATTTTCAAATATACTGTAACATCAGGAAGAAAAAAGCCCGGCAAATGATTTCGCCGGGCACATTAATCCATTATTTAATTTGAGCCGGCAATATCGAGGACGATTCTGCCATCTATCTGTCCTTTCTTCATTTTATCAAAAACATCATTGATATCTTCCAGTTTTGCAGAGGTTACCGTTGCTTTTACAAGGCCTTCATTGGCGAAATCCAGCGCTTCCTGAAGATCTTTCCTTGTTCCGACAATAGAGCCTCTCACGGTTATTCTCTTTAATACGGTTTCAAAAATCGGGAGTTCAAAAGAACCGGGAGGAAGGCCGTTGAGGGCAATGGTTCCTTTTCTTCTCAGTACATCTATTCCTTGCTTAAATGCAATGGGAGAAACAGCTGTAATCAAGGCACCATGCATTCCACCGACTTCTTTATGTAAATACTGTCCAGGATCTGTAGTTTTTGCATTAACCACCAGATCTGCTCCTAATTTTTTCGCCAGCTCCAGTTTGTCATCTGCGACATCAATAGCCGCCACATGCATTCCCATTGCTTTGGCATACTGAACTGCCACATGTCCTAATCCTCCTATTCCAGAGATGGCGACCCATTCTCCGGGCTTTGCTTCAGTTTCTTTCAATCCTTTATAAACGGTTACTCCCGCGCATAAAATTGGGGCAATCTCTAAAAAGTTGACATCAGATTTTAAATGTCCTACATATCTTGAATCTGCAATAACATATTCCGCAAATCCTCCATCTACACTGTAACCACCATTTTTCTGAGCTTCACACAATGTTTCCCAACCGGTAATACAGTAATCACAGCATCCGCAGGCACTGTACAGCCACGGAACTCCTACGGCATCTCCTTCTTTCACCTGTGCCTCGGGTCCACAGGCAACTACGATTCCTACTCCTTCATGTCCGGGAATCAGGGGCATTTTAGGTTTTGCCGGCCAGTCTCCATCTACAGCATGTAAATCTGTATGGCAAACTCCACAGGCGATTACTTTGACCAATACTTCATATCTTCCGGGTACTTTTACCGGAACTTCTTCTATTTTGAGTGGTTGCCCGTAGCCCTGAACTACAGCAGCTTTCATTGTTTTTGGAATCATATTTTTTTTGAGTTTAGTTGGTTATTTGGAGTTAATTGTCAATGGTGAATTGTGAATTTTACTAGCGGTCCATCATTCACTATCGACTTGCGAAGCAAAATTGACTTTTCACATTTAAACTTTGTGAATGCTGAATCGTCAATGGTGAATCCTACTACCAGCCGATCATTGACTATTGACTTGCGAAGCAAAATTGACTTTTCACATGAAAAACAGCAACAGAATTTCTGCTTACCCGAAATAGTTCAGATAAGGGCCTCTATTTTCCGCGTGAGGGATAGGAAGGGCGGGGCGAGGAACGAGCCGGTGCGGAATGAAATGGAGCACCGAAACGAAGTGAAGCCCTGGAATAGCCCGACCGTTTTGCCCCGGCAGAGCCGGGGCAAACGGGCACGCCCTAATATTAAAAATTAAAAGAAACCTAATTTGTTCTTGTTGTAAGAGATCAGCATATTTTTAGTCTGACGGTAGTGATCAAGCATCATTTTGTGATTTTCTCTACCGATTCCCGACTGCTTATACCCTCCGAAAGGTGCTCCCGCAGGATATGAGTGGTACTGATTCACCCAAACTCTTCCCGCCTGAATCTGGCGCGGAACATTGTACAACTGGTGTGCATCTCTTGTCCAGACCCCTGCTCCAAGCCCGTAGATTGTATCGTTGGCAATTTTTATCGCTTCTTCTTCATCTTTGAAAGTCGTAAATGCCAATACAGGTCCGAAAATTTCCTCCTGGAAGATTCTCATTCTATTATTCCCTTTGAAAATAGTCGGCTGGATATAGAATCCGTCTTCAAGATCTTCTCCTACATTGTTTACCTCACCACCAACAAGAACCTCAGCGCCTTCTTCTTTTCCAAGCTGGATGTAAGAAAGAATTTTATCTTTCTGGATCTGGGAAGCCTGAGCACCCATCATCACGGTTTTATCCAGTGGATTTCCTACTTTAATGGCTTTTACTCTTTCGATTACTTTTTCAATAAATGCATCAGCAATATCTTCCTGAACCAACAGTCTTGAAGGACACGTACAGATCTCCCCCTGATTAAGGGCAAAAAGCACAGCTCCTTCAATTGCTTTATCGAGGAATGCATCATCCGCATCCATTACTGAGGTGAAGAAAACGTTTGGAGATTTCCCTCCTAACTCAAGGGTGACCGGGATGATATTTTCTGTGGCATATTGCATCACAAGACGTCCTGTAGCTGTAGAACCTGTGAATGCGGCTTTTGATACTTTAGGATTGGTTACCAAAGCTCTTCCAAGTTCAGCTCCGAAACCATTAACGATATTGATAACCCCTGCAGGCAATAAATCTCCGATGATCTCCATTAAAACCATAATGGAAACAGGAGTACTTTCTGCCGGTTTCAGCACTACGCAATTTCCTGCGGCTAAGGCCGGAGCCAGCTTCCATACGGCCATCAAAATCGGGAAATTCCAAGGAATGATTTGTGCGATTACGCCCAGCGGTTCGTGAACGATCAGGGAAACGGTATCTTTATCGAGTTCGTTGTGAGAACCTTCTTCGGCTCGTACTACAGACGCAAAATATCTGAAATGGTCTACCGCAAGGGGTAAATCAGCGGCTAAAGTTTCTCTGACAGCCTTTCCGTTATCGATAGTTTCTACGATGGCAAGGTGCTCAAGATTCTGCTCTATCCGGTCTGCTATTTTATTCAGAATAATACTTCTCTCTGTAGAAGAGGTGTTTTTCCAGGTTTGAAATGCTTTGTCCGCAGCATTGACAGCCAGTTCCAGGTCTTCTTTGGATGAATGGGCTACCTGAGTGAAATTTTTCCCGTTAACCGGTGAAACGACATTGAAATACTGTCCGTTAACCGGAGGTGTGAATTTACCGTCAATGTAATTATCATATTTGTTTTTGAATTCAGGCCACTGAAATGCGGTCTCTGATTTTGGTTCTGTAATTGTGCTCATATTAGTAATTTTAATTTTTTCGTAATGCCAAGTTACATTTACAGATGAAAAACGGATAGCACAATCGTATAAAAAAACATCACAATAGTGCAGATGTTCAATTTTATAATTTTATTAACAACAGTGTAGGTCTAAAATTTATATATTTGAGTGATTGGGTTTTACAAAATGTTTAGAAATGAATAACAATAATAAATTTTTATTAAATACTCCTGAATTGAAGAAGGAAAGCCAGTTATTGAACCTTGTTGAAAACCAGACAAAATTCAATCTAAACAACTGTGAGTTCAGCATATACGAAACGCATAAAGCGGCTTTTGGTGTCAAACTTCATTTTGAAAACATTGCTTTTACGGCTATGCTGAGAGGCAAAAAGCACATGAAACTGGATAATAAAACGGGGTATTTTGATTATTTTCCAGGAGAAAGTGTTCTGGTAGCCCCCGGCGAAACCATGGTCATCGATTTTCCTGAAGCAGATGAAGCCCCAACTCAATGCATTTCTTTAAGTCTTAATCCTGATTTTATAGAGGATTCCCTTAATTATTTAAATTATACCCTTCCTAAAGTGGATGAAACTTCACAATGGAATATCCAGTTGGATGAATTTTTTCTCTTTAATAATCAGTCCTTAACTTCTGCGACCAACAACATCATGAGAATTGCTATGGATGATAATTCCCAAAAGGATATCATGGCAGATTTCGCTTTGAAAGAACTGTTAATCAGGCTTATGCAAACTCAGGCCAGAAGTATGGTAGAAAAGAATATCGCTAAGAATAAATCCAGAATAGGTTTTGCCGTAGATTATATCAGAAAAAACCTCCATCAAAAGCTGTCCATCGACAGTATGGCCAAACTGGCTTATGTAAGCAAATCTAACTTCTTTAAAATGTTCAAAGACGAATTGGGAACTTCCCCGAATGATTTTATCTTACAGGAAAGAATCAACCGGGCAAAGGAATTGCTCGCGGGGCAGAACAGCATTAAGGAAACGGCGTATCAAACTGGTTTTTCGGACACGAATTATTTTACGAGGGTGTTTAAGCAGCTGGTGGGTGTGACGCCTAAGAGTTATCAGATGAAGGTTGTGTTTGCCAAGGAGTATTGAGAGGCTGGTTGAATTTTAAAATCTTTATTATAAAATAAAAAAGCCCTGAAAAACAGGGCTTTGGTTTTTAATATTTGCTTATAATTTTAATATCCTGGGTTTTGTTGAATACCTGAATTTACATTAATGGCTCCTATCGGAATTGGCCATTGCCATTTATTACTGGTTGAAGCCAGATTCAAAGTTGGAGATGGAGTTCCAGAACCTGTACTCAATGCTCCTTGGTTTGGCCTGCTCAGATTTAGCCCTAACCTTTTCAAAGTATACCATCTGTCTGCTTCACCCATTAATTCTAGCCTTCTTTCTTTTTGTATTTCATCCCATAATGAAATACCTGTCAAATTTAAAGGTGTGTAATTAGTGTATCTCGCCTGTTTTAATGTATTAAGTAATTCCAAAGCTCTTAACGGATTAGTAGTAAAAGCAGCTTCTGCACCGTTAAGATAAACTTCAGCAGTTCGAAGATATTTATAATTTACTACATTGGGTAAAGATCCTCTTGTATTATACTTGATCACATTGATGTAACTTTGTCCAGAATATGAACTTACCTGAAAATAAGTATTCTTTCTTATATCTGTCGCAGTATATAAATCATAGAAACTTTTATACACTACATATTCTGATCTTATAGCCCCTGATACAATCTGATTATACGAAACACCAGTAGTAACTCTTTCTGCATCTGAGTTCAGGATTTCAAATAAAGTTCCATCCTGCTCTGTGCTATTCCACACTTTAGGAAATTTCTCAATTGTTCCTACGCTTGGAGACGATGCTATCGACTCTTCAGCTGCTGCCAATGCCTTTACCTTATCTCCTTTAAATAAATATACTCTTGATAATAAACCTGCTACTGCTGCTTTATTTAATCGTCCTTTGGTAAATGGTGCTGGTGTATCATTTCCAGTAGGAATATTGGCTTTCGCAAATTCTAAATCACTGATTATTTTATCATAAACCTGAGCAACTGTCAGATTTCTTGTAACAGGATCATTAGAGGTTGTTGTCATGTAAGCAATTCCCAAAGCATTGTTTGCATCTGGTGATTGGGTAGGGATTTTACAATATGCTCTAGCAATATCAAAATGGATAATCCCCCTTAAAGCCCTAGCCTCAGCTTCTACCTGAAGTGATTGCGAAGGGGAAAGAATATTTTTATTAAGGTTCTCCAAAACAAAATTAGCTCTGGAAATTGCAAAATATCCTGTACTATATAAAGCAGTAGTTTGCCCATCATCAGGCCCAAATTCCAACAACCATGCTCTGGTATTGGTTAATCTCCCTGTTGGACTCTGAATCAAATTATCAGAAGCTAAATCAGCCATAATATTCTGATTTCCTGCATCTCCAGAAAAATATCCTGAACCCTTCAAATTATCGTAAATGCCATCTAAAGCAAATCTGTAATCTGTAGCTGTTTTAAAGGCTGCATCTACAAAAGTATTGGTATTTGAATATTGATCCAGATCCCTATCACAAGATATCGATGATAAAAGAACTAAAGTTAAGCTTGATATGATTAATTTCTTCATTTTTTATTTTTTTAAAATTCTACTTGAACACCAAACATAAATTGTCTGACAGCCGGATAGCTAAACAATGCGTAAGATCCTGGAACATAAATTTGTCCGGCTCCCAACTGGCTTTCTCCAGATCCTACAGCCACTTCAGGGTCGCCTTTGAAACCTGTCCAGGTTAATAAGTTCTGACCTTGCACATATACCCTAATTGAATTTACCGGCACACTATCACCCAAGAATTTTTTATTGAAAGTATACCCCACCATTAATGCCCGAAATCTAAGGTAATCTGACTTTTCTAAAAATTGATCAGATGATCTAAGTCCTACTGTAGTTGGCTTTGGAAGAACATTCGTATCTCCTGGGCTTCTCCAATAGTTAAGTGCTTCCACACTCATATTATTAGCCCTTGAAGAAGAACTCTGTAAAATTTGTGATTGATAATTATAAGTATAAGCCCCTGTTTTAAATGTAAAATCTGCGGATAAATCGAATCCATACGCTTCTACGCTAAGGCCAAAACCACCAAAGAATTTAGGATTAGGACTTTTATTAGTAATATCTTTGATGTCTGTAGTAGCATTATATACATCAGTAGCAGTTCTTCCATTAATCGTATAAAAATTTTCACCAGCATTTGGAGTTGTTCTATCTGTATAATACAGTGCTTTCCCATCAGAAGAATTTACACCCGCATACTCAACCAACCTGTAAAAAAATGGAGTTTCACCAACTTTAAGTGCAGTTTCGTCTAAGTTTCTTTGTGTACTCACTCCATCAAGAGAAGTTACCTTAGCTCTTTGCCAAGAAGCATTTCCTTTAAGAGAAACTCGTAGATTTTCTTTTCTTATAACATCAAACGTAAATTCAGTTTCCACACCTTCAGTGCGCATATCACCTAGGTTTTTATAAATAGAATATTTTCCAGATTCATATGGCAGTGGCAATAGTTGGATAAAATCATTTCGATCTGAACGGTAAACCTCTACTGCTCCTCTAAATCTACTCTTTAAAAATGCAAGATCTATCCCAAGGTTAGTCGTTTTATTAGTTTCCCATTTGATATCCGGATTTCCTGCAATAGTAGTCGGAGCCATTGTTGCCCCACTTCCGTAATCTCCATAATTCACATACCCTACGTTCGAATAATTTGGAATATTTCTATCGTTACCTGCTATACCATATGATGCCCGGAGTTTAAGATCATTTAAAATTCCTCCGCTAAGAAAATCTTCTTTTCCAATATTCCATGCTATACTACTACTCCAAAAAAGTCCTGACTTATTGTTAGCTCCGAATTTTGAGCTATTATCCTGACGAATAGATCCCGTTAATAAATATTTCTTTTTATAGTTATATTCAAACAAGCCTAATAAAGAAAACAATGTTCCTCTCACCTTATCTCCAGTAAAAGTATTTTTATCTGATGGAATAGTATTGGAAGGAGCATCAGAGTTGGGGTTTTTATAATTTGTTCCACTTGCAGCAATGTTCTCTGTAAACTCATTATTAAATTCTACTACCCCCGTAGCAGCAATAAAATGATCATTCAATTGCTTTTTGAAATCTATTCTATTTCCGTAAATATAATTGAATGAATAAAAAGTTGTTTTTCTAAGAGTTCCTAATCCCCCGGCACCATTCACTATTACATCCAACTGAGACCCTCTTTTCAGATCATTGGTATTTACCAGATTATCATATAAAGTATTAAAATACATCCTGTATGATAAGGCATCATTGAATTTATATTCACCAAAAATATTTCCGCTTGCCCTTAACCGTTGCTCGAAATCAACATTATTTCTTATGGCTTCAATAATATTGAAGCCTTGTCTTAAATTATAATTATACGAACCATCTGCATTATATACTGGCTCAAATGGATTGTATCTATACATACTCCCAAATGGGCTTTGTGCATTATTTCTATCCCTGATATTCTGTGTATACTGATAGGCAACCCCAAGATCCAAACCAACTTTTATCTTGTCACTAAGATTATTCTCAAAGTTAAAACGTCCGGTATAACGATCTAAACCATTAATATCTCGTACAATTCCATCATCTTTATCGTAACCCAATGAATAATAAAATTTATTTTTATCACTTCCCCCTCTTGCTGAAAATATATAACTTTGCAGAGAAGATGTTCTCAAGATATCTTTCTGCCAGTCATGATCCTGCTTTAATAATGCTTCTTCCTGAGCTGCTGTATAATTAGGCAGTCCGGATAAACCCAAAGCCTTCACCTCCCTTTCATACTGTAATTTTTGGGAGGAATTCATCATTTCAAAATTTAATTCCTTATCAGAAATCTTTTTCGAAAACCCCATTCTGCTTTCAAATGAATACTGTGTTTTACCATTTCGTCCTCTTTTTGTAGTTATAACAATAACACCATTAGCACCTCTAGAACCAAACTGAGCGGTTCCTGCAGCATCTTTTAGTATTACTACATTTTCAATATCATTAGGATTTACAGCATTAAACTGCCTTGAAGTCATATAAATTCCATCTACTACATATAGAGCTTCCGAATTCCCGGTAAATCCGGAGATTCCACGGATATTAATTTCTGCCGTTGCCCCAGGCTGCCCGTTTCTAGCCTGAACAAATACACCGGATGCACGGCCTTGCAGCATATTTCCGACTGAGGTTGTTGGAGTTTGGGTCTTTAATTCTTCAGCAGTAACTACAGATTGAGATTGTGCTATTTCATCTTTTGTTTTTCTTTGATAACCCGTTACCACCACCTCATCAATCTCTCCCCGAATGGTGTCATTCTTCGCTTTCTGCGCCGAAATAGCCTGTCCTATAAAGAACAAAGCCCCTGCACTTAACACACGTAATTTTACATTCATGTTTTTAATTTTAGCATTTAGAGAGCAAATATGTTAATAAAGCTTAACAATATCAAAATTCAAAACACTGAAATACAAACAGATACAACGCATTAATTTAATTGAAAAATAAGTAAAATAGTTTTTTTTAAAAGTATTTACATTGAAAAAATAAAAAATAATCTAAGAAAAACGATTTGATAGAAATTTTAATTAGAGAAAAAAAATTCATCACAATTAAACAAAATCTACAAAAGGATAAATAATATAAATGACAATTGAAATTATTAACAAATAAAATAAAGATTCTATTTTAACAATTCGTAAACAAAATCAAGCCTTACCGTATAATTTCCTCAAAAAATACACCATAAAACACTAAAAAAGAAAAACCATCTCTAATGAAAAGCATTTTTTTATGATTAATTAAGAATAAAATAATAGTCAATTCAATAAGTTAATGAACATATTTTGCATAAAAAGGACTTTTAATACAACCACAGACTTGGTACAAACGGAAGATTGTTTTAAATTTATTTGCAAATACATCTATGAGAACCTTCATTATCTTTACCATTTTATTATTAACCGGAAGCAGATATGCAGCCCAGAATCAGGAAAATAAGTTTCAGATTTCAAAAGATTCAGAGCAAATTCCTTTGTGGACAAATGATATGCCTGATGGATCCGGACCGCAAGGAGCAGAAATCATAACTGCCAAAGGATCCGTTACCAACATTTCAAATCCCAGATTGATTGTTCACCAACCTTCCAATCCCAACGGAACGGCCATTTTAGTGATCAGCGGAGGCGGATATGCTCATATTGAAATGGGTAAAGAAAGCACTCCAACCGCCAACTGGCTTCAATCTGCAGGGATAACGGCTTTCGAACTTATCTACAGGCTCCCTTCAGAAAACTGGAAAACCACCAATGTTCCTTTTGAAGATGCCCAACGGGCGATGCGCATGGTCCGAAGTCTTGCCAAAAAGTATAAAATCGATGCCAATAAAGTTGGAATCCTGGGATTTTCTGCAGGCGGTCATTTAGCCGGATTCATTTCAGCTCAGCCAGATAAAAAGCTTTATAAACCGATTGATAAAATAGATTCTTTATCAGCGAGACCGGATTTTGCCGGACTTATCTATCCTGTCGTTTCTATGCTTCCTCCCAATGATAAAACCCATTCAAGGAAAAGTATTCTTGGAGAAAATCCATCTGGGGTAGAAGAAGCTGCATTTTCTGTAGAAAAACTGGTAAGTTCCAATATGCCCGTTACATTTTTAGCACAAGCTATGGATGATCCTATCTCTTCTATTGATAACAGTTTGCTGTTATATTCAGCTCTAAAGAAGGTGAACGTAAAAACTGAAATGCATCTTTTTCCAACCGGTGGTCACGGCTGGGGATTAGGTAAAAAAGGAAGCCCTACAACTGCATGGCCTGAACTTTTTAAAACCTGGATGAAGAATAATAGTTTTTGGAAATAGAGGTGAAAGGAAGTCTGAGGATGAAAGAGAGAAGATCTGGAGAAATACCCTTGCCAAGGTTTAAAGCCATGGCAAGGATAAACAAGTTATTAATCCTGATAATGATAATACCTCGCTCCTATCAAAACGGGATTTTCCGATTCTATTGATACTAAGCCAAAACCGTTATATTGGCTGTTGACAGAATGATAAAGTTGTTTTCTGTGTAATTTCTCGTAGGTTTCAAAATCAATTGCGGTTCTGTTTTCTAAATTTTCGAACACCTTCCATTTTGAAACGGCTGTTTTCCAGTTTTCAGATATTTTTCCGGCAAAAACTTTAGATTTTGAACCGCTTCCATAGCCTAAAAAGCCAATTTCCCGACCAGCCAGTTCTTCACCTTCATCATAAGAAACCTGAATAGCAGACAACAGCGCCATAAAAACAGAAGCTGTATACATATTTCCTATTTCTGACGATGCTCTTTGTGACCTTTCTATTTTTTCATTGATAAAATTCAGATAGTCTTCAGATTTTGCAACCGCTTTCTGCTCCTCGGGAGTTTGATAAGAAAATCCATTTTCAAGGCTGTAGATCTCTGTGAAAACTCTTTTGCCGTGGAAGGCATATGGAAGGTGGAAAATTAGATATCTCCAGTCTTCATAAGGTTTGTCTCTTCCTGTAATTTCTTTATAATGCTGATAAGCTTCCCTGATTCTGTCCTGATAACACTGGTTTGAATACTGTCCGTCAAAAACAGGCTCATCAGTAAACACTTCAATCTTATCCGGAAAGGTATCAGGTGCTTCATTTAAATCTTCTTTGCTGTATGATCTTCTCGGTTTGAAAAAATCAAAAACACTTTCGGTAGCGACTCCCCAGTTGTTTTCAATTTCCAGAAGATCAGGTTTTGATGAAATCAGTAATGCTACTGCTCCTCCACCCTGTGTATATTCGCCGGAAGAAGCCAGTTCATATTTAGCATAATCGCTGGCAATGACTACGGCCTTTTTCTCCGGATTCACCCTTACAAAATCAAGGGAATTGTGAAGTGCATCCACTGCTCCGATGCAGGCAAATGTCATATCCACGACATCACAGTTTCTGAAACATCTTTCACCAAACTCCTTTTCCAGGACTTTTTCTACCATCTGCATTGCATAAGACGCCGTAGGTTTCGCTGCATCCAAAGCGCTTTCGGTTCCCAGATAAATTCTAGCTATATCTTTCGGATTAAGATTATGGCCTTTAATCAATTTTAATAAAGCCTCTGCCGCAAATGTAGCTGCATCTTCATGAACATCCGGGAAACCCATTTTATGCAATCCCAGTCCTTTTTCCAGTTTTGCGGGTTCAATTCCCCTTTTCTCCGCCAGGTCTTTGATCTCTAAGTACAAAGACGGCACATAATAGCCCGCAGCCTCAATTCCAAAAGTCATCCTATTCTAAATTTTTATACGAATTTATAAAATGATGTTTGAATATGCCTCCCATTTATTACCCAAATTTCCTTTTTTAAAATAAAAATCATAAAAAAACTGCTGTTTTTCACAGCAGTTTTATATTCTAAATAATTCTAAGGATCTTTTTACTTAAAATCTTCAATGGCTTTATTGATCGCATCGATCTGTTTGTTGATGCTCGCTGCATTCTGAGGATTCTGTCTCAGCAACTCCATTTTCTTACTTAAACCATCTTTCAGCATCTGGGAAATCATCATTTTAACCTGAGGATTATCTCCCATTTCACCTTTTGCATGGCTGATGATTTTTGTAATGTTTTCAGTAGCTTTCAGATTATCCGAGCTCATGATCCAATTGTATCCTTCTTCTGCAGATTTACCCAGTTCCGGGTTCTGGAATTTAATGAAAGGATAAAATGCCACAAGAGGCGTGATATTGGACATCTGAGAAGTTACCTTATTCTTTACAATTACCGGAAGAAGTTGTCCCATCAATTCGTCTGAAGCGCCTTCAAGATCGATTTTATCTGCCAGTGCATTCGCTTTTGACGGATCTATCGTTAAAACAGCACTTAATGAAGTTGCTTTTACAGCATTGGACACCGCATTCACTCCTTTTTCAAAAACAGGAAGGTATTTTTTATCTTTAGTTTTAGCCAAAGCCGTGATCGCAGCAGCCTGAACCAGAGTTTTCGGGTCATTGGAAGCCAGTTTCTCTACATCAGCGCCAAGAGCTTTCATCTGCTCAGCATTTGAAAGGTCCATCAACTGAAGCGCCTTGATTCTTGTTCTGAAATAAGGATCTTTTAATGCTGCAGCCAGTAATTTCGTAGCAGCCGGGTTTTTACCCACCTGATCTTTTATCGCAGCTAGAGCTTTGTATCTGCTCTTAAATTCCTTAGAATTGGTGAACTGCATCAGGTTCTGTTCCGGAGTCTTGGTCTCGGTAATTTCTGAAACTAAAATTCCGTCTGCGTTGATATTGATCAGATCCGGAGTTTTAGACACATCAAAATTGAATGTGTTTTTCGCTTCAGCATTAACCCATACATTATATCTTTTCGGCTTTCCGTTGTCATACACATCGATGGCAAGAGGGAATTCAAATGGCTGATCCTGCGTTTGGTTAATCGTTACGGCTACCTGCTTTTTCACCGGTTCAAAAGTAAACGAATAATTCAGCTTTGGATTTCCGCTTCCGAAATACCATTGATTGAAGAACCAGTTCAGATCTTTTCCTGAAACTTTTTCAAAAGAAAGCCTCAATTGGTGAGCTTCTCCGTTTTGGTATTCATTGGTTTTCAGATAATCGTTCATTCCGGCAAAGAACGCATCGTCGCCCAGATAATTTCTCAGCATGTGAAGGATACCGCCACCTTTCTGATACGTCACAAGGTCAAAAACATCTTCACGGGAATCATAGTTGAATCTCACGAGGTCTTTCTTGAAATCAGCCGGATTGTGGATGTACATATTCACATCGGTCATCTGGTGATAATCTGCCTGGTCTTTTCCGTATTTATATTCGTTCCACAGGTATTCGGAATAGTTAGCGAATGATTCGTTCACGGTAAGGTTGCTCCAGCTTTCTGCTGTCACAAGATCTCCAAACCAGTGGTGGAATAATTCATGGGCGATCGTATCTTCCCATTTGTTTTCATCGATCAGCTGTCCCGGCTTTTGAAGAATATCGCTTCCGTGAAGAGTCGCCGTTGTATTCTCCATAGCACCGCTCACATAGTCTCTTCCTGAGATCTGCGCATATTTCGCCCACGGATAATCATAACCCATCTTTTTGGAGAAAAACTCCATCATTTCCGGCGTGTTTCCGTAGATCTGTTTTGCATAAGGTTCGTATTCTTTTTCGATATAATAGTCTACCGGAATATTTTTCCATTTGTCTTTCACGATAGCATATTCACCCACGCCCATAAAGAACAGGTAGGTAGAATGTCTTTTATCCATGACCCAATGGTCTGTTCTTAAGCTTCCTTCTTTCTGTGAATCTTTCAGAATTCCATTAGAAAGGGTGACATATTTATCAGGAACGGTCATATAGATCTCCTGAGTAGTCTTCTGATTCGGTTTATCGATGGTTGGGAACCATGCGGAAGAAGATTCTGTCTCACCCTGCGTCCAGATCTGAGTCGGCATATCCGGATCCTGTCCCTGTGCATTGATAAAATAAAGACCTTTGGCATCATTGATGGCCATACTTCCTTTCTGTTTTACCTCATTCGGACGTGCCGTATACTTGATATATACTGTATATTCCTGGTTTTTCTGATAGGTTTTATCCAGACTGATCTTCAGGATCTCGTCCTTATATTCATATTTCAGAGGTGATTTTTTTCCGTTGCTGTCAAGAGCTACTTCATGAATCAGCATTCCTTTTGCATCAAGCGTCAGTTCGTTGGTAGGATAGAAATACGGAGTGGCCGTTAACCATTCTTCTCCGCCCATCTGCTCTTTCTGATAATCGAAATTGACTTTAAGCTTGGTATGTTTAAGTTCCGTTACTTTGGTATGGGTGGCTCTGTACGCCTTTTCTCTTCCTGAAGTTTCGGTCTGTGCTGATACGTTGGCGGAAAAGAAAATTCCGAGTATAGCAATGGACAAAATCGCCTTTTTCATCTGTTACTTTATTATTTTTTAGAATTATTTTTTGTTATTATATCAAAAATATCATTAACCAGGGTTTCGTAGTCGCCTGTTTTCAGCTGTTCTTTGGTTTTAGCAAAAGCTTTTTTCAGTTCGCTTTCCGGGTTTTCATCATCAATGATCTCTACCGAGGCGACTCCTTTCAATTGCAGAACTGCATTTTGAAGTGCCGCAAGATCTGCATTGTCTTCTGTATTGATTTTTAAATATTTCATTTTATTGTTTCTTAAAGGTAAAATTATTGGCACCCTGCGAGAAGTCCATGGTTCCTCTTTCCGCATTGAACTTCATTTTGATGCCTGCCATTTCAAACTTAAATTCGGTTTCAGAGACGGCTTCCAGTGGAAACGCGCCTTGTCCTGTAGCCTGTCCCTTCAGTTTCCCATCTTCCTGGAAGATTTTTATATCCAGTGGAAAGCCTTCGGTCTTGTAAAGTCCTTCATATTTTTTCAAAGTTTCGGCTGCTACAGAAACTCCTCTAAAATTAGGCATTTTAAAATCTTTACCAATAGATGTTTCCATCATTTTAATGGAAATATCATTATTATCGTAATCTGATTGATTGGTAATGGCACTCACGCCTACTTTCAGTTCAGGAAAATAATACAAGACCGAACGGAACTGATCAATTCCACCGTTATGCCCATACCCCGAATATGTTTGAAAAGGCACCTTTGCTATTCCGTATCCATAATTGTCGATAAAATTTTTCATTCCGGAAAGGCTGGCTTTACTGATCAGTTTTCCATTTTCCAGAGCAATAATAAACTTCAAAAGTTCAGTTGGCGTGGAAATGATATCTCCTGCCCCCAGCGGAACGCTCATATCTGTTTCCTGCCATGGCTGATAACTCCCGTTGGAATAGGTATAGGAAAGCGCCTGGTTTTTTGAAGGATCAATCTTTCCGCCCACTTCGGTCAGGGTCAACTTCAAAGGGTTAGTAATTTTAGTCTTCAGCAGTTGTGCGTAGGTCTTTTTATATACTTTTTCCAGTATAAAGGTCAGCAGAATATAGTTGGAATTGCTGTATTCATATTTCGTTCCCGGAGCGAAGTCGCTTTTATATTTTTTGATGATTGAGATCAGGGATTGTTCTGTCTGTGGTTTTGTGTTATAGGTCCAATACTCCTGTTCATCCGTGAGATTATGAATTCCGCTTCTGTGCTGTAAAAGGTTTTCTAGGGTTATTTTATCTGCATTTTCTATTTCCGGATACCAGGTGGAAAGTTTAGTGTCAAGGGAAAGCTTTTTCTCTTCAACAGCTTTCATCACAAGGACTGCGGTGAATGTTTTGGAAATGGAACCTATGCGGTATTGGGTATTGATATTGGTTTTCTGCTGTTTTGCAGCGTCGGAGAATCCGGTTGTCTTCAGAAAAGTAGGCTGACCGTTCTCTGCAATCGCAAAACTTCCCATTACTTTATGGTGAACAGAAAGTGAATCGAGATAATCCATTAATTTCTGTTTGTTTGCACTTTGAGAAAATGCCATACACGAAATACTTGCTGTCGCTACAAAAAACAGTTTTTTCAGAATCATATTATTAATTTTTCAATCAGTAGTAAAATTAAGGATTCTGTTACAACAGAATTCGGAATATCAATCGTAATCTTCGGAGAAAATACCGCTATTTTCCAGCCGGGACATAATCTCATGGTCCTCTTTCCACAGGCTGTCTTTTTTGAGATAATTCAGGACCGTTTTTTTATTTCCGGGATTATTAAAGGAAAGAAGCATGGCTACATAATCTCTTTTATGTGCTATATTAATAGAGATTTGCCAATTCCTTCTGCAACAGGTCAGCGTATTCCTTTTTGTGCCAGGAGTTAAGGTATTTCAAGGCCGGCTGCCTATGATTTTCAAAGGCCTGTTTTGCGATCTGTTTTTTCAGACCATCAGAAAAGATTCTGTTTCTCAATGCTGTTGTAAGGATAAGTTCTGAAGATTCCGGCATGAAAAGGATCATGCTGTCGAGCTGTTTCAAATCCTGATCTGAGTTGAGTTCTTCCGGTTTCAGTTTGTAATACTGTGCCCAGTAAACCGGTTCCGCAGGATGGTCATTACTAAGAATACATCCATTTTGAATATGCACCGTCCCTCTTCTATTGAGCATTTTCTGAAAAACAGGAATGGTATATTGATTGTCTTTTTCTGAAAGTCCGATGGAAGCATACACCGCTAGCACACTATTTTTATTATCTGTCAGCGCCAGCAATTCCTGTTCTGAAGCTGCTTTATACAATTTTTTGAAATTCCTGAAATTAGCAGGCGTGTCTGTGGCCCCTTTTCCTCCCTGTTCTGTTTCATAGATGTTTAAAGACGAAATATCTTTAACTATTTTTCTTAAATGCTGAGGAACATTTAAAGAATCAAAGACAGCATCTTTTGTATAATCGAAATCGTCGGTCAACAGATCTGTAATGACCGGTTTTTTCTCTTCTTTTTGATGACAGCTGAAGAGCGTAATGGTAAGAATAACAGCGAAAATTCCCGAGACTTTCATTATACCGCTACAGGTGCTTTAATTCCCGGATGCGGATCATAATTTTCAAGGGTAAAATCTTCAAACGTAAAACCGAAAATATCTTTGATCTCAGGATTCAGTTTCATCACAGGAAGTGGTCTCGGATCTCTGGAAAGCTGCTTATTCACCTGCTCAAAATGATTGTTGTAAATATGTACATCCCCGAAGCTGTGGACATAATCTCCAACTTCCAGATCACATACCTGCGCCACCATCATCAGCAATAATGCATAGCTCGCAATATTGAAAGGTACTCCTAAAAAGACATCAGCACTTCTCTGGTACAGCTGCAGCGACAGTTTTCCATCTGCTACATAAAACTGAAATAAAGCGTGACAGGGTGCCAGCGCCATATTGGGAATTTCGGCAGCGTTCCATGCGGAAACAATCAGCCTTCTGGAATCCGGATTTTTTTTAATCTGATCAATCACCTCAGTGATCTGATCTACGATTTTTCCATCCGCTCCCTGCCAGCTTCTCCACTGTGCGCCGTAAACAGGACCTAAGTCGCCGTTTTCATCTGCCCATTCGTCCCAAATGCTCACGCCGTTGTCATTCAGATATTTGACATTGGTATCACCTTTCAAAAACCAAAGCAGTTCATAGATAATGGATTTCAGGTGTACTTTTTTAGTGGTCACCATAGGAAAACCTTTTGACAGATCATACCTCAGCTGGTACCCGAAAACACTTCTGGTTCCGGTTCCGGTTCTGTCGGTCTTGTCTGTTCCATTGTCTAAAATATGCTGTAAAAGGTCTAGGTAGTTCTGCATTTTTGAAAGCGGGTTTTGATGGTTCAAATTTAGAAAAAACTAACCGATTTTGAGTTATCATAGATCATAAAAAAACAGCTGTGAAAATTATTTCCACAACTGTTTACTATTATTTTTTACTTGCTGAACCCCGGAGGATCCGTAAATAATCAGGGATTAATTTTTAATAATCTTCTGAGTAATTTTCTCTTTACCGTTATCCAATGAAAGAATATAAACTCCCTGAAGCAATGCTTCCACGTTGATAGACTGGGATTTGGTTTCGCCAGACTGAACTACGCTTCCACGGGCATCCACAAGCTGATATCTGAATTCTGAACCGGATTGAGATTTAATCTTAATCACATCTTTTACCGGATTTGGATAAACGCTGATTGTACTGTTCTCACCTGAAGTTTCAGCAATCAATGAAGAGATAGCTCCTGCAGAGTTGATTCTTAATGTATAATCTTCCACCTGTCCGTAGTTAAAGGTACCACATGATGATGAAGGCACTGCATTGTATCTCATAATCACTCTCATTCTTGTATTTCCAGTAAGAGCGGTCGCTGGAATAGTTATACTTCCGGACACAGGAGATGTTGTGCTTGCCGTTTTAGACCAGGCTAATTCTCCGCTGTCTGTAAAGTCGCCATCGCCGTTATAATCGATATAAACTGCATATCCTTCACTGTATCTTGTCGAAGTCCATAATGGTGTAATGGAAACGGTATAAGAAGTTCCTTTCGTCACATTTCCAATAACGGAAGTAAAGTTTTCATATCCTGCCGTACCCGTTGATGTTTGATTGATATCCGCGAATTTCACATTGCTGATACGTTCGTCAGCCGTGGAATTACCAGAAGATGAGCAATAAGTAACGGTACCTCCACCAGCTTGCGTGGTAACACTCACTGCATTACTTGCTGCTGAAATATTGCCTGCTGCGTCTTTTGCTTTAACGGTGAAGCTATAAGTAGTGGCCGGGGTCAATCCTGTTACAGAATAAGTGGTAGCAGAGGTAGATCCCAGAAGACTTGTTCCTCTGTACACATCATAACCTGTCACTGCAACATTATCAGTAGATCCGCTCCAGGAAAGTGTGGCAGAGGTTTGTGTAGTACCTGAAGCCACCAATTGAGGCGCAGTAGGTGCCTGAGTATCTGTTGTGGTTCCGCCGGAATAAGCCGTTCCTAATCCTACCGCATAAAATGCATTCTGAGTAGCCTGATGCTCTGCTGAATCTGCACCGTAAAGATCTTTTGCGGATTGAATTCCATAGTTCATAGCATTGGTGTAATTGGAATTTCCTGTAAGATAAGACGTTTCTAATCTGTAGACTATTTTCGCAGCTTTTTCAAATCCTACTCCCGTAACATTGAAGCTGTTTCCGATATCATTGGTTCCGGAACCTCCCATAACCAGAAGATAGAACCAATAATTCAGCACACCGCTATTGTAGTGAACCCCGCAGTTATCGTTGGTATCAGGATTCGGAATACAGGAATTAGTGGCATCTTTCCAATAAGTTCCTTTGTAGGTATCCGGTTGTTTAGACAATCCTGAATTGGGATTGCTCATAGATCTTAAATAATTCGGTGCTACTTTAGTAATATCCTCACCGATTAAAAAGTTTTGTTTCTCCGGTGCGTAAGCATTTTCAATGACGGTTCCCCAGATATCGGAAAGCCCTTCATTCAACGCTCCTGATTCTCTTTGATACACCAGATTAGCGGTTTCCTGACATACGGCATGTCCTAATTCGTGAGCAGTTACATCAAATGCTCCAAGAGGTTTAAAGTTGGTGGCCCCGTCGCCGTACACCATTGCGCTTCCTGTCCAGGCTGCATTTTCCCATGAGTTTCTTACATGAACATAACTGTCAAGAACAGCCCCCTGATTGTCATAACTGTTTCTATTGAATGTATCTTTGAAATAATCGTATGTTTTTTCTACTCCCCAATGAACATCCAGCGCTACATCATTTCCTGTGGAAGAATGTTCTGCCGTTGTCCAGTTGTTATCCGTATCTGTAATATTATTCTTTGTAAGACTGGTATAATTTGCATTATTGTTATTGTAGGTATTGACTCCTCCTCCTCGTGTGTTGTCTTTTAATGCATATTTTCCACTGACAAGCGTGGTTTCAATTGATTTTGTCCCACTGTATTTTGTCTGGGCGCTTCCGGCAACAAAAATTGATGTAAAATCCTGTTTTGATTGGTTTTCCGGCCCTGCAGGAGAAATACCCGTCATTCCTTTTCCGTGAGAATGCTCTCCCGTATGCTTCATAATCTGGTCGTTAAGCAATACGGCTCCTGATTTGGCATCTACATACACGTGAGATCTTAAAAAGGGTTCGGCGGAAAAGATATCAAATTTGTAAGACAATAAAAGTCTGTATTTACCATTTGCAGCTTCAACCGGTAATAATACAAGTTCTCCTTTTGGCTGATAATTAATCTCTCTACCGTATTCCGTGTTGGTCATTAAAACTTTGGCACCTATGTATTTCGTGGCAGTGCTCAATGCAGCAGATTCCGAGACATCAGGCTGGGTATTCAGGTCGTTGGTGTCATATATTTCACCATTCATGCTTACCAGGTTGCCCTTTATATAGTGTAGCATATAATTGGCAAATTCAACCTTAATGCCATCGTGATAGAGCTGGTATTTTTCATCAGAAAAATCACTGAAGAGTTTTGCAGAATTCACCTTTACCATTTTAGATCCTGCAGGAAGATTTAAAACTTCGGAAAATAATTTTCCACTATCAGATAGCGCTACATCTTTCGCAGCGGATCCGGGATTAAAAATAATCAGTGAGGATCTACCATCTTCACTGTTGATTCTTTGCCCAACATATCTTTGGGCCTGTAGAGAAACCCCGCTTACCAGAAGCGGAATTAAAATCGCAAGAATTGATTTGTTTTTCATAAGTAAATTGTTATATTATTTTTGGTGTGTTACCAAATTTAATAATAAAATTCACATAAAAACAATATAAACTTGAATTTATAGCAAAATAATCATAATTATGGTTAAATAATTAAATATATGATAAATAATCAAAATCAAATATTTAACATAATAAATTAACCTAATTATGGCAATTCTATAAATAAATTATCACAACTATTTAAATTAATTAAATATTTTAAACATAAAATTCACTGTAAAATGTGATTTTTTTCATCTATTTATAAATATCACATAGACAAATTTCTAAAATAGAGGATGATTCATAAAAACTTTCCGGCATTGATGATTCATAAAGGGTTTAAACCTGAAAGAATAGACCTACTTACCTAATCTCCAAAATGGTTTGAGAGATATTATTAACAGCAAATGTATCTCCTGTTTTTTTCCCGGACATCGCTTTTGCCAATGGAGATTCAGCAGAAACGGTCATTATCTTCTGGTTTTCGGAGATAATTTCTCCCACGGATACGGTGACATAAAAAATGCCTTTATCTGTTTTCACTAGAGATCCATTCTGCACTTTATCGCAAGGTTCGGTTGATATTTTCTGGATAACCGCGAGCTGGTTCAAAGACTCGTTAAGCTGTCGCTGAAGATTATTGATTTCCTGCTGGAGCATTTCGCGGCCGGTTTCGTATTTATCTCCCATTGAACTTTTCGTATCATTGTTTGAAGCACGGGTTTCTGCAATGAGGTCTTCAAAATTCTGAATTTTGCCGGCGAGTTTTGTTCTTATGATGTTTAATAATTCCTGTTTGTTCATGTCGTGAAAGTTTTCTGGTGGAAAGGTCTTAATTCATCTTCCAAGAGAATGATGGCTTGCAAAAATATGCATTTTGGCTAAAGCCGTCTGCAAATATGCATAAAATAAGCGGGCTAAAGCCCGCCTCTATTGAATATACTATTCCGGATAAGCTCTTTATTTTTCAAAAACTGCGTAATCTGAAACTTTGAAAGCGAAATCTTTTCCAGTGTCAAAATCTCTTTTCGTTCTGTCGAAAATATTACGGAACGTTCCTGAAAGGTTTTGATCTTCGATGGTAAAGTGTACGGGTTCTTTAGACATATTCAGGACAACCAGTACTTCATCTTCTCCGTTTTTTCTCACGTAAGCCAGAATTTTATCGTTGGCTGTTGTGTTCAGCAGGTAGGTTGACACATTCGTATCTCCGCCTCTTAAGGCAGGATTGGAAGATTTCAATTCCAGCAGAGTTCTGTAAAATTCTGCCATCTGGTAGGTATTGGTCCATTTGATGGCGTCTTTCTCAAAGAATTCGAGTCTTTTCATATTGGGAAGTTCCTGTCCTGAATATAACAAGGGAACACCGTTCCATGTTGCTGAGAAAATAGCTATCGGTTTGGTGATTACTCCGTATTTTTCATATTCTGTTCCGTTCCAGGAATTTTCATCATGATTGGACGTAAACCATGCTCTCATGGAAGCATCTCCAATATTGGAATATTGCTGCAACAGGTCTTTAAGTTCCTGAAGCGGCTCATTTTTCTTGTAATAATCGGCCGATTTATGCATCCACTTCCATGAATAGCTGGCATCAAATACTTTTCCGTACTCAGGACTTTCCAGTTCATCAAATTCACCTAACCAGAAAAGCGGTTTTATTTTTTCCACTTCCAGACGGGCCTGCTGCCAGAAATCCACTTCTACCCATGAAGCCAGGTCGCATCTGAAACCATCAATTCCTGTTTCTTTTACCCAGAATTTCATTGCATCAATCATGGCTAGCCTCATCTCCTGATTTTTGTAATCCAGTTCAATGATATCATCCATTCCTGAAGCAATGTGGAATTTTCCATCGTCATCTTTCAGGTAGAATTCAGGATGAGTTTTTGTCCAGATGTGGTCCCAGCCCGTATGATTGGCCACCCAGTCTATGATCACTTTGAATCCAAGTCTGTGAGCCTCATTCACCATATGCTTGAAGTCATTCATGGTCCCGAACTCCGGGTTAATGGAAGTATAATCAGAGGCAGCGTAAGGGCTTCCCAGGCTTCCTTTTTTGTTCTGCTGGGCAATGGGAGTTATCGGCATGAACCAAAGTGTTCTGACCCCCATTTTTTTCAGGCGTGGCATTTCTTTTTCAAATGCCCTGAACGTTCCTTCGGGTGTATATTGTCTGATATTTACTTCATATATATTGGTGGTGTGCTTCCATTCTTTTGGAGAATCCATAGTGTGTGTTGTATTTTGAGTGGTACAGGAAACAATTCCCAGACCAATTACTGCTAGTAGAATTAATTTCTTCATTCATCAATTTTTAACAAAAGTAAGGAAAAATGAAGTGTGTGAAGGTGAATTGTGAGTCATGAAGCGTGAATTTTGCTTCGCAAGTGAATCGTCAATGGTCAATTAATCAATATGCTGTCTTAAGATTCGTTATTGGGCGCGTGCCTGTTTGAAATCTGATGTCTGATATCTGTCAATCTTAAATCTTACATGAAAAAAGCCCCGGACAAAAAATCCAGGGCCTTATATTGTATTCAGATGTTATCTTTCATCGTCGTTGTCTTCTTCATCTTCGAAAACATCATCGTTGTAGTTTTCTTCTTCCTCGTCATCGAAGTTGTCGTCATCTTCGTCTTCAAAACTGGTGCTTCCACCAAAGTCATCTTCAAAGCTGAAATCATCATCCATCAAAGGCATGGCTGATCTCTTTTTGGATCCTCCGGAACCGCTTTTGCTTGGTGCTTTTAACGGAACGTTTCCGAATCTGTATACCGTGATTGGGTAAATCACCCCTTTTGTCTCGTCGATTACTTCTACAAGCTCGCAGAAGAATTCCCAAAGATCAAGAAGCCCGTACTGAAACTGAGCTTTGTCGCCCACACTTTCAAAAGCCTCATCAATGTACACATCTGACATAATTTCGCCATCACCATCGTCACTCATATCTTCCAGGGGAACACTTTTAACAATTGTTCCGTCATCTTCCAACATATTAAAAGTAGAAAGTTCGTCTCCCTGCAGACTGAACGCACTTTTAATTCCCAAATGTAAGTTCCATAGTGATTGTTTTCCTTTTACTTCAATATCACGGAAAATATCCTCTTTCGCATCTAATATTACGCGGATCTTGTAAACCATATCAGTTTCTTAAATTACTTTTTTGCCTTAATTATTATGATAAATCTCTGTTGCAAATATATAATAAATGACATGTGACAAAAAAATATTTCAGGATTTTTTAAAATATTTTTTTTTCTTACATTTTACCAGAATTATTTACTTTTTTCGAGCATAAAACTGAATTTAGTTCCTTCAAGATAAACACTTTCTACGGTTATATTTTCGTTATGGGCTTCCAGGATGTGCTTTACAATTGCAAGGCCTAGTCCTGAGCCCCCTTCCCTTCTGCTTCTGCTGGTTTCCACGCGATAGAATCTTTCGAAAATCCTTGGAAGAATTTCGGCTTTAATTCCCATTCCGTTGTCGATAACTTCAATAAGCACTTTATTTTTAAGAACGCTGGTTTTGACTACGACTTTTGCTTCCTGCCTGTTGGCATAATGAATGGCATTGGAAATTAGATTAATGAAAACCTGCGAAATCTTCTGTTTGTCGGCATCTACAAAGATTTGCGGATGAAGGGTCTGAATCTGCAGCGTCGTATTGTGTTTTTCCGCTTCAAATTCGAGAAGTTCAAAAATTTCCTTAATTAAAAGATTGACATCAAATTTTGAATTGGTAATGCTGATCTCTCCTGCTTCCAGACGGTTGATCATATCCAGATCGGTAACAATAGCAATCAGTCTTTCCACTGATTTATCGATTCTTTCCAGGTATTTATCGCGAATGGTAAGATTGTCCACCCCGCCATCTCTAAGGGTTTCTACGTATCCCTGAATGGAAAACAAAGGGGTTTTAAGCTCATGAGAAACGTTTCCGATGTATTCTTTACGGTAGCTTTCCATTTCTTTCATCATATCGATCTCCGTTACCTGCTGCTGGTTGAGATCCGAAAACCTTTCGCCCAGTTCTTTAATGGTAATGTTTTCGTTATTGTCATGAACAATTTCCATCGGAAGCATCTGTGAAAGTCCACGAACCTGCTTTTTTCCGTAGTAGTTGAAGAGAAGCTCCAGAACAACGTAATTGATGATAAAAATGAGGACCAGACAGATAAAAAGGCCTATTTTAAAGAAAGGCGTCCGGTAATAGATATCCTTCAGCGAATCAAAGATGATCACTAAAAGAAACATCACCAGTGTCAGAAGACACGAGGCGACGAGTGTAAGTCTGTAAAATTTCAATTTTACAAGTTGTTTTTATAGGTTATGTAAAGGTAGGAATTTAAGTTATTAAACGATAAGCTTATAACCGATTCCCTTTAATGTCTGGATGGTATTAATTCCCAGTTTTTCTCTTAATCTTCTGATGTGGACGTCGATGGTTCTTTCTCCTACGATCACGTCATTTCCCCATACTTTTTCAAGAATTTCTTCTCTCTTAAATACTTTTTCAGTGTTTGAAGCCAGAAGATACAACAAGTCGAATTCTTTCTTAGGAAGAAGGAACTGCTGCCCGCTTTTGGAAACTCTGAAATTGTCTTTGTCGATAATCAGGTCACCGATTTCGATCAGTTTTGCATTATCAGACACCTGAGAAGTCAACTGTAGTAAAGCGTTTACTTTAGAGATCAGAATTTTCGGTTTGATCAGTTTTACAATATAATCATTGGCTCCGGCCTGGAATCCTGCAAGCTGTGAGAACTCTTCGCTTCTAGCGGAAAGGAAAACGATGAGTGTTTTCTGAAGTTCTTTTACTTTGCGGAGTTCCTGACATGTTTCGATACCGTCTTTTTCTGGCATCATAACATCTAATAGGATAAGGTCCGGGATGATCTCTTTGGCTTTGTCTATACCTTCGTTACCGTTTGTGGCTGTATAGATGTCGTAGCCTTCTTTTTCTAAGTTGTAAGACAGAATCTCTAAAATATCCAGTTCGTCGTCTATTAAGAGTATTTTCTTTTGGTTCATTTTAAATTTTTACAGAGTCAAAGTTAATAAATTTTAAAGCACAGATGAACAAATCTATTATCGTTCACATAAAGTTAACAATAACTCCCTTTTATTAATGTTTAGTTAAAAAAAAATTAAAACACCCTAAACCATTTACCCCATTAATCTTTTATTCCTTTGCACCGAAAGAATCTAGTAAATAAAGTAAGTAAAATAATGAAAATTAATAAACTTAGCATTGCAGTCGTATTTTTATCCGGATCAATGTTTTACGCTCAGGAAACGAAGCAGGACACGATTATAAAGGAGAAAAAAATTGATGGCGTAGTAATCCAGGGAAGCAGTAACAAGAAAACTGAAACTGCGGTATTAGGAGAACAAAAAAAAGCGGTTATTCAAAAACAGGCTGTAAGTGCTGAAGAGATATCCAGAAAAGGAATCTCTAACGTAGAACAGGGACTTACGAAAGTAACGGGAATCACTACGGTAGAAGGAAGAGGACTTTTCGTAAGAGGTCTTGAAGAACGATACAATTATTTATTGATCAACGGTCTTGGATCTCCTTCCAATAACCCATTCCAGAAGATCATTGCGCTGAAGCAGTTCCCAACGGATGTGGTAGGAAAATTAAACATTTATAAAACTTTCAACTCCAACCTTTACGGAGATTTTGCAGGCGCTACTTTTGATATCGAAACCCTTACGATTGATAAGCCTTTTACAAAAGTGGAATTCAGTGTGGGAGTGAATACTTTGAGTACATTCAGAAACAATTTCAAAGTGGCTGAAGGCGCAGACGGAATGAACGGATATTTAGGATTAAACTCTAAAGACAGAAGACTTCCGGACGAGATCAGAAATTCAAGACCAAGCAACTACAGATTTACACCAAACGAATCAACAAATTCATTCAAAGACTCATGGAATGTAGACAATGTAAAAACAATGCCTAATACAAGCATTGGATTTACTACTGCACAGAAAGTAAAAATGGGATCAGGGAATTTAGGCGTTTTATTCTCTCTAAACCAGGGAAGTAAGTTTGAATATAAGAACGGAGACAACAATCAGTTCAGATCGCTAGGTAAAGGTGCATTCATTGACAATATGAATTTTCTTAACCGTAAGCAATACACTTATGAAACAGAATCTTCCGTTTTATTAGGTTTAGGCTATAAGAACAAAGGGACAAATGTTAACTTAAATGCTATTTATTTACAGAATACAAATAATATCATAGAAGATAACTTCGGATATAAAGACGGCCAGGTCCGTAATAAGGACAGCGGATTTTTCAGAACCAATCAGTTAGATGTTTCAAGATTTTTAGACTTGCAGTTAACAGCGTCTCAGAAAATTGCGGACAGACATCAGGTAAAGGCCGGAGCGAGTTATGTAATGAATAATTATCAGCAGCCTGACAGAAAGATTATAGAAGCTAACCGTATTGATCCTGTAACGAATCAAATGCTTCCTGACGGGTATGTTCAGATGCGTTACGGAGGAAATAACCTGATTCGTCAGTATCTGGATGTAGATTCAAGATTCTATGGTTCAGCGTTCGCAGAATATCAGTTATCATTGGGTGAAAAAGGAGATAAAAAAGACTACCCTATTCAGATTGCTGTAGGTTACAACGGTTTCTCTGATTTCAGAAAAACTTCTTACCGATTTATCTTCGGACGTACATCAGGATCATCAAATCAGGCTCATGTAGTTAATATTGACAGTCCACAGGATGTCTTTAATGCTTCAATAAATGATGGAAGCCTATTTTATCAGGAAGGTTCTGATACTTCTCAGTTCTATTCCAGTTTTTATCAGATCATTAATGGAGGTTATGCTAATATTAACCTTAAACCGAGCGATTCATGGGATATCTTATTGGGAGCGAGGTATGAAAATGATATGACTTTGATCCGTTATTCAAAACAAAGTGACGATAATAAGCAGAATTTAGAGAAAAATAAAGATTTCTTCCTGCCTTCATTATCCATTAAAAAAGCAATTAACAGTAAAAATAATTTAAGATTCTCTTTCAGTAAAACGGTTACTCGTCCTATCCTGATCGAGACTATGCCAATTACTTATATTAACCCGGATAACGTAAACATCGTAGGTAACCCTGAAATTAAAAACAGTGAAAACTACAATTTCGATTTGAAATGGGAATATTTCCCTACCAACAAGGAAATGTTTGCTGTTAACCTATTCGCTAAAAGAATCGACAATGCCATTGAACGTTCATTAGTAGCTTCAGGAAATGCAACAGGTTCTACGATCACATTCTTCAATGCTAAAAAAGCGGATTTATTTGGGGTAGAATTGGAAGGGATTTTCAGTTTAAGCAGAATATCAGAATCTCTTCATAATTTCACTTTGGGAGCTAATGCCACCATCATGTACTCTGATGTTGAAAGAAGTGCAGATCAGCTGAAAATGGAAGAGCCAGAGTGGTTCAAAACAACTGGGGAAACATTACGTAAAAGAGGTCTTCAGGGAGCTGCTCCTTATACCATTAATGCTGATTTAAAGTACGAACTTAAAAACCGTAACAACTTAGCCCATACTTTCTCTCTTGTATATAACGTATCAGGAAGCAAAATATATGCAACAGGAGGTGCAGGTACAGATAACTACTACGAAAAGCCATTTAGCCAGATCGATTTTGTATACCAGGGGCAACTATCCAAAAACTGGAATGTAAAACTGGGAGTACAGAATATCTTAGACAGCAAATATAAAATCTTATTGGGTGACAAAAATTATCTCCCGCTTAATTTAGAGGAAGGAAATAATACGTTGGTCAACTATTACAGAGGTATCACATTCAACTTTACCGTAGGGTATACATTCTAAATAAATTAATAAAAAATAAAAATAAAGTATAAAAATGAAAAGAAGAGTTTTATCATTATTATCGTTAACAGCCGTGTTAACATTAGCCTTAAATTCATGTACTATCGAGGTAAATGATGGCTTAGGAGACGGTACTACAGTTACTACTCCGGGAACTACTGAAAGTGTATTAAGCGGAAGCGGAACATTATCAGGAACTATTTCAAAAGATATCCTTATCAAAAAAGGAAGTTATACATTAGACGGAATCGTAAAAATTACAAATAACGCGACCATCACTATCGAAGCAGGAGCTACTTTCAATGTAGTAACTTCTAAAACAAGTGGTTTAGTGATTCTTCAGGACGGAAAGATCAACGCCGTAGGTACAGCTGCTGAGCCGATTGTATTCACTACTGCTACTAAAACTCCTGGAGACTGGGGTGGAATTACCATCTACGGAAGCGCGCCTATCAAAGCGGTGAACGGAAATACACAAGCTCTTTCTGAAGATGGAAATAACGTTTACTACGGAGGAACTGATGCCAATTCAAACTCTGGAACCATGAAGTTTGTAAGAGTAGAATACGCTGGTAAAAAGATCGGTGACGGTACTTCTGAAACCAACTCTATGACATTCTATGCCGTAGGAGCAGGAACTACTTTAGAGAACCTTGTAACTTATAAAGGAACTGACGACGGATATGAATTCTTCGGTGGAACTGTAAGTGCTAAAAACATCGTTTCTTACGGTAACTTCGATGACTCATTCGACTGGCAGGATGCATGGAGCGGACAGAACAATACCAACTGGTATGCTTTCCAGACAGGAACAGGTAACTTCGGTATGGAAATCGAAGCTTCCGGTAATGCTGACAACGTAGCACCAAAAGTATCTAACATTACTTTAATCAGAGATACGAATACCAACCCTGAATCTGCTAACTCTCCTGAAATCTCTGCAATCCAGTTCAAAAAACACGGAACAGGAATTTTCACAAATGTTTATATCAGCGGTTATAAAAATATCGGAACTCAGAAAGCTTATAGCGTACTGATCCAGGATGCAGCTACAGAAACAAGCCAGGTAAATACCGGAAAAGTGGTTGTAGCTCCTCTTACTTACTTAAACTCTGACAATGCAGGAGTTTGGGGATATGCATACTCTCCAAACGGTGCTAAAACGTTCACCAATGCTACTACTGTTACCAAAGTATCTCTAACTCCTGGAGCTTGGGCTACAGTAGACGGAGTAAACCTTTTAGCAGGATTACAATAAGTAACTAGTTTCTTCATATCTAATTTTAAAAGCCATCAGGAAAAAATCCTGATGGCTTTTTACTTTATACAGAACATAAACCGGATTTAGAATGCCTATTGTGTGAAGTTTCCGGTCTGATATTACTTTAGCGTTTCATTATAGTAAACCGGGATATAATTATTTTTATCATAACCCATCATGATGACTTTATAGCTTTTAGCCTCGTCATTATTGTAGAACTGTACTTTGGCAGCTTCTTTCTGAACCTCCAGATAAGGATTCCAGTAAAGAACGGAACGTACATCTTGTGAAATTTTTCTCATCTCCTCGCTGCTGTAATCCGGGCTGATAAAAGGAGGCTCTTTTTGATATCCTTTTAATGAAATCTGTTTTAGCATACTGGGTTTTGTAGAGTTCGCGGAACCTGCACTGCCACCTCTGCGCGTATATATCGCTATAGCCCCGTTTCCGCCGCCAAAACCACCGGCAAAATATCCTTTGATGACTTTTACCATCGCAATATCCGAAATGGGAATAGAGGAAATATAATCTGTATTCACGGGCATTTCATCAAGGTAGATTCCTACGCTTGATCCTCTCAACATTGGAACATAAGTACCTCCCTTCGACTGTATTTCCAGGCCTGCAACCCTACCCTGCAGCCACTGCAAAATATTTGTGTTGGCACTGTTGTTATTATCATTAACAAAATCAAAAACAACCTCATTCCCACTTTTAAATAAAGAACTGCTCAATTGATTATTCAGATTCTTTGTTAAATTTTTCTTCTCTCCTTTTAATTTAACCTCCGCAATGTCTGTCACATTTTCACTGATTGTTTTCTGACTGTTTTTATTGACTACAAATTTTGCGATTTCATCCGGCAGTTTTTCATTAGCATCACGTTTTACCAGCATATACCGACTTTCCGGCAGACTCCCTTTATAGGATGTAAATTCGAAATTAGGTTGAAAAATCACCTGAACCTGTTCTTTTGGAATTTTCTGTTCAGGATTCAGCTGATAGGAAACTTTTAAAACATCTTCAAACACCAATCCGTTTAAGCTAAAAAAGCCTTTATCATCCGTTTTTATCTGATGAAAACCACTCGGCTGATTGGAAGAATTTGAAAAAACAAGATTAAGGATCATATTGGGAGCCGGCTTTTCCTGCACTGAAACTTTTCCCTTGTATGACAGATAATTTTCAGGTTTATTTTTAATGATGGGATAATTTCCCAGCATCAGCATTTTCCAGTCGAACCTTTTCCATTTTTCAGAAATCAGTAAAGCATCTAGTGCTTCAGAATTACTGTTTTTAGTAAAGTATCGGGCCGGAGCATTAATTTTAGAATCAATATCACCTGTGAGCCATAAAGTACTTAGAAGACTGTTGTCATCTTCTGAACTTTTACTGTTTCCGTCCATAATGAGTACGGAATAGTCAGATTCACTGTCATCCTTTGGAACACTGAATGAATTGATAGCACGCGGATTTTCATTCAACGATAAAGACTGAAGGCCCGGCTTTTTGATTTTTAATAATTCTGGCTGTACAAAACAAAGTCTCTGAGCGACTATATTCTCCTGATCATCAAAAACACTGATCTGTAAGACGCCGTTCACCAGTTTATCAGCCGGAATAGATAGTTCCTGACCTGATATTTTGCCTGCCACAGCTTTGTAAACCATCTGATTGTTCATCGTTCCTATAATCTTATACCCTTTGGATACCGGCAGATTTTTGCCGTTTAAAGTAAAAGTAACAGCCTTCGAATCACTTTTCAACTGCAAATGAATCCCTGATGATGCTACGTTCGGAAGATCAACGCTATGCTTAGCTCCGGCGGCATCAGAAACAATCAGCTTATAATTCTTTCCATTTTGCGGTGTCAATTCAAAAGCCCCTACATTTTCATCAAAACCACTGAGGCTTACAATTTTAGTATCTGGTTTTTCAGCATCTATGACATAGCCACTCCATTTTGAAGGTGTAAATCCTTTGGAACGAAGCCTTACTGCAAATTTTGTTCGAATTCCGTCTATAAAAGTTCCGCTTTCCGGATATACTGCGGCATTCCAAGCCGAGAGAGAGTCTTTTACAAGCTTTTCCGACGAAGATGGGTTATAAATTTCAATAGGCCGTATCAGTTGAAAATCCTCACTGAAGTTGGTCATCCAGGTTGTATAAGCCCGTATATAATAGACATTTTCTTTTAAATTTTCCGGAATAGCCATGCTCCCGCTTCCTTTTCCATTCAGCAGGGGAACAATTGTTTTAGTGATCTGGCTTTTGTTCTGGTCATAGAGTTCTACAAAAAGGTTGGTAGAAATTGCAGAAGGATTATAGCCTTCAAATACAAAGGACTTAAACCACAAATTTTCCCCAGCCAGATAGCTGTTCTTGTCAAAAAGCAAATGTATTTTTTCCTGTGGATATTTTTCTTTAAATGTATTCAGAGCTTCTTCAGCTTTAAGCTGTGAACTCAAATCATAAGCCATGCTTAAAGCAAATAGGAGTATTAGTTTTTTCATCATCGTATGAATTCTGATTTGGTATTTTATTTTGAATACTAAAAATAATCTTTTTATGAATATATCAAACCAAACATTTATTTTTTTTGATTAGACCCATTTTTCAAATGAATTCACACTTAAAAGCCATTAGGATTTTTCTGTTGGTTTTTTATTAATTAGCTTCCCCAATCGACATCTTTATGTAGGTTTTTTATCTCTTCTGATATTTGATATTCGTTTTTTATAATGTAATCATACCAGTCGTTGGGAATGATGACATTGTAATTCAATACATATTCTGGTAAATCATCAGGCCAGGACCAAATTCCATCTGTCAATATCAAAAAAGCTCCTGATCTTATTTCTTTTGTAAATAAGTGCGGAAAATTCATAGCGCTGGTTGCTGCAACAATTCCTCCTAAATTCAGATAATTGATTAACTTGTCCTTATCATATAATGCATTCACTTCTTCATTAATGTAAAGGTTTATTGATGGGAAATTTTGATACTTCACCCCATATTCTTTCCACAGTCCAAATTCTTTATACATTGCTGTTTACAATTTAAAATTCTATATCATTTTATACACTTATTACTGGCACATACCTATTTTCGCAAAACCTGATAAACTCTTCAGAATTTCCGGGAGGTGGCTCTTCTCCGGTGATGCAGGCATAATCCGGATTCAGATATCTTTTTATTCTGTAGTACATCAGCAAGCTCTCTCTTGAATCTACTTTGTTTCCATAAATAGAAGCTCCAAAAATCATTTTCCTGTCATCTGTATATCGTAATGTAAACTGTTTTAGTTCAGAAGTCTCAGCGAGGTTTTGCCAATAAATAATATAATCAACGCCTGGGTTTTGATCAAGGTAAGTCAGCAGGTCTTTTACATTATCAAAAGTTCCCTCCACTTTATTTCCATATTGAGGTATCGGATAATCTTCAGATAACTCTTTGTTTTGGGGCAAAAATTCATCCAAAAACTTGTAAACAAGACCGGAATCTCTCTTATTAACCAAATAATATGAATCTATATATTGAGGCATCTTTCTATTGATATGAGTTTTTAGTTTCTCATCTGCAAAATATAAACAAATAATCACACCTACAATACACCGAAAAAGCCATCAGAAAAATCCAATGGCTTTATTCACAAAAAACAAGTATATTAAAAAATATATATTTCAATTAAGGTCTCCAGAACAGATTTCCTTCGTTCATTAGGGCTTCTGTTTTAGATATTCTGGAAACGGCTTCAGCAGAACATGAAGCATCGGCCAGTACAATGGAAGCTTCGTCGCCCGGCTTTGGCCATTGCTGTTTTCCTTTATCATCCAAAGGAAGAATACTTTGAGTAGCAAACTGAAGTGTTCTGGACAGATCAAATTCAGTTTCATATCCGTAAAGCTCAGCAATAAGATTCGCTTTCTGCAGCATATTTCCTGAACCGAAAGTACTCCAGTAATCCTGAACATTATCATTTCCGATCAGAACATTCACTCCATACTTTTTTAAGACAGGAATCGGCATTATCGTTCCTCTAAAAGGTACAGAAGAGGCAATTCCCACTTTTCCTTCTGCCAGTCTTTCTGCTATTTTTTCCGTTTCTTTTGTTGAAAGATGTCCTAAAGCAAAAGCGTGGCTTACAAATGTTTTTCCCTGCAACTGCGGGTTTTCAATCGCTTTATCGATCAGATAATTAATGGTCTTCATCCCGGATTCTCCTGCTTCATGCAAATGGATGTCAATTCCTTTTTGATGATCTAAAGCCAGCTGTACCGTAAAGTCAAGCACCTTTTCGATGTTCCCATCAATACTCAAAGGATCAAGACCTCCGATAAAACCTACACTTTTCAGTTGCGCCGCTTCTTTCATCAAAGGAATTGTATCGGTATAATACAAACCATGCTGTGGAAATGCTACAAGTTCAGCTTTAAAAGAATCTTTTTTGTGCTCTAAAGCTTGTTCCAGATGTTCCAAAGATTTTAAACCTGAGGTAGGATCAATATTAAAATGAGTTCTCGCAAAATGAGTTCCGTAATGCTGTAACAGACTGATCAGCTGCTCTGCCCTTTCCACGGAGGTTTTTAAAAGTTCAGGGATAATTTCCTGCTCATAAGCGATCATATCCTTTACCGTTCTCCGCTTCGGCGAAAGTGCCTGCCACGGAAGTCCGTACCATGTTTTATCAAGATGGATGTGCATATCTCTGAAAGCAGGAAGCATCAGAAAACCTTTGGCATCCAAGGCATCAGAAGCAGGATTATTCGGCTTTACAGCTTTGATTTTCCCTTCTTCTATATCCACACTGAAAAGATCAGTTTTTGTTCTGATCACTTCTCCTTCATCATATTCAAATCCCGTTTCGAGACGGACATTTTTGAGCGAATATGTTCCTTTTGCAACCAATTGATACGGAAACTGCATGACTTATCTTTTAACAGGACAAAGTTACGCCGGCTTTGCTTCAGAGCCGGTGTATCAATTATGCTTTGTTTTGTATGGATTATTATTTGAACTGCGACGGAGTCATTCCCGTCTGTGCTTTGAAAAACTTGGAAAAGCTCGCATGATCATAGAAACCAAGATCATAGACAATATCCTTGACTGACATTTCGGATACTTTTAAAAGACGCTTTGCCTCCAGTAAAATCCTGTCCTGGATCAAAGAAGAAGCCGAAGCATTCAGATTTTTTTTACAGACAATGTTTAAATAATTGGCAGAAATATTAAGCTTCTCCGCATAGAAAGACACCGACCTTTCTGTTCTGAAATGTTCATCAATCAGCTGTAAAAATTTAGAAATAATAGGATTGGAATGGTACATTTCAAAATCTTTAAAAGCCCCTTCCACCGATTTACTGACCAGCAAACCGATCAGCTCGCTGCGTTTTTGAATGACTTCCCAAAATACATGCTCCTCACTCACCTCTTTCTGGATGGCCTGAAATTCATACAGGAAAGTCCCAAAAGTTTCTTTGGAAAGATTAATCACCGGATGACTTTGATAGTAAGAAGCTGAAAACCTCAGCGAAGGAAGAAAACTCTCAAACCAGTCTCTGCTGATCATCAGCTGATACCCTACCGTTTCCTTTTCAATCACCCACTGATGCACCTGATCCGGAAAAACAAGATGAATCTGGCTGTTTCCCACCTCATATTCCGTGAAATCAATGGTGTGACTGCCTTTTCCGTGTTCAAAAAGATTGATGATAAAGAAATCATGTTTGTGGGGCTCATCAATGGAACGTTCCCCGTACAGTTCATTAAACAGCAGATGGCAGCCCTGATGCTGGTTTTCGCTGAACTCCTGAATGCCTAAAACGGGAAAATGATCTGTATGATGACCCACTTGATCTGATTTTCTCTTAAAATTAGTAAAATTTATGCGAGAAATCTGAACGGATGGAGATATTTTCATTTTTAAACCGGATTGATTGTTTCTTAACCACAAAATGCACCGATTAAAGAAATACTTTTTGAAACATTAAGAGGAATGAAGGAGGTAAGGAAAATTAAGAAAAAAATCAGTTGATTTTTTTTAAGCTGTGTTTCTTAAAAAGCGAAGCTCTACTTAATATTCTTAAAACCTGAATCAATCTTAATGGTTCAGTATTTTCAGAAAAAGATCTGTACAATCTGATCAATCTGCGCGAAATTATTTCTTATCCACAAAAATTTTTAAACACTTAAGCTATTTTAAGTTGAAAGTATTAAGTGATCTTTCATTCTATTATTTTTAATAAACCACATTTCCCTGATGAACTAAAGATTCCACATTTGAAATTCTTGATACTGCTTCTGCCGAACAGCTAGCATTCATCAGCACAAATTCAGCCTGATCTCCAGCCTTTGGCCATTGTTGGTTTCCTTTATCATCCAATGGAAGAACATTCGCCGTCGCCAGTTTCAGACTTCTTGATAATAAAAACTCTGTAGAATATCCATACAGTTGCGCCATCTGATTCGCTTTCTGAAGTACACTTCCTGTCCCGAAAGTATTCCAGTGATCTATGATACTGTCATTCCCGGTCAGAACCGTTACATTATGTTTGTACAGCGCAGGAATCGGCATGATGAGGTTTCCGAAAGGGATCGTAGAAACAATTCCGATCTGAGATTCAGCCAGTTTTTCAGCTATTTCTTCCTGTTTTGTTTTGTCTAATTTGGCTAAAATAAAACAGTGACTCAGGTATGTTTTTCCTTTCAGGGAAGGATTTTCATTGACTTTTCTGATGAGATATTCCACGGTACTCAACCCTGATTCGCCGGTTTCATGAAGATGGATATCAATTCCTTTTTTGTGATCTAAAGCCAGTTGCACCGTAAAATCAATCGTTTTTTCAATATTTCCGTCAATGTTAAACGGATCTACTCCACCAATAAAATCAATATCCATCTGAGCCGCTTCTTTCAAATACGGGACTGAATCTGTATAAAACACGCCGTGTTGAGGAAAAGCAACCAGTTCAGCTCCGAAACCTTTCTTTTTATGGTCTAAAGCCTTCTGAAGGTTCTTTAATGAATCCAGTTTTGAGGTGGGTTCAATATTGACATGACTTCTTGCAAACGATGTTCCCTTTGATTGCAGCAATTCAATCATCTTTTCTGCTTTGAACGTTGAGTTTTTCAGCATTTCGGGAAGCATTTTCTGTTCAAGCGCAATCATTCCTTTTACGCCACCCGTTCTTTTTCTGACCGCCTGCCATTGATCACCGTAAAACGTTTTATCCAGATGAATATGCATATCTTTAAATGCAGGAAGCATCAGCATTCCTTTCGCATCAATAGCTTTTGTATTGGGTTGATTCGGAGCAATACTTTTGATTTTTCCGTTTTCAATTTCAATATAAAAAAGATTGGTTTTGGTGGAAATGACTTCTCCTTCTTCATATTCAAAACCGGTTTCCAAACGAACATTCTTAAGACTTAATTTTCCTTTTGCCGAAACGTTTTGTTCTCCACGAAAAGGAGATGCTCCCATGATATTGGGCATTAGGCTAAGTCCGGCTGCGGCCAGTGCTGAATTTCTTATAAAATCTTTACGGGATATCGTATTGTCAGAGGTCTTCATTTCCAAACTATTTCATACAAAAATAGAAAGAACGGAAAGGATGAAGGTGTACGGTTTATTACAATCTCTGTATGATTTATTGAATGGCTTGATTTGTTTTGCCTTGAAAATATTAACCCATTATGATTTAATAAGCTTTTAAGAATATTAAGTTTGAGCTTCGCCATAAGATACACGTCTAAAAAAATCAAATGATTTTTTCTTAACTAACCTAAGTTTGGGATAAGAAAATTAAGATTGAAAGGCTCCGGGTTTCTGGATGCGGGTTTGCGATTTGCAAGTATATAGGGTTACCTGTAAAATATTTGGAAGTTTTTTTGACGCAAAGATTGATCTTGTTAACGTTTTAGTTTTGAGGAAGGCAAAGACTATGACTGCGTCACTGGTGAAGCGATCTGTATACAACATCCACTTCATCGAATCAATGAAATTAATTCCACCTTTGCTCCCCTTTTTGAGTAAAATAATCAATTTCTTTGCGTCAAAATAAACATCCTGAAATCACTGTTAAAAAAACACCTTATCCCGAGCTCACGTTAACTAAACTTATCTCCTTCATTCACCTTAATGGTTCAAAAAAAATTTCAGACATCAATCTGTGTGATCAGATTATTTTATATGACATTAGCCCAGAAACTTTATAGTAAAAAAAGAACCGGATTATAAAACCCGGTTCTATTATAATGTATTTGTTTAATTTTAAGAAAAATCAAAATTTCTTACTGCTTCAAGCGTCCTGTCAATTTCTTTGTCCTTGATCGCATCACTAATGAAATACGTTTCATAGCCACTTGGCGGAAGATATATTCCATTCTGAAGCATCTGGTGAAAGAAATTATTAAACAGTGAATGATTGGAAGCCGCAGCTTCATCAAAATTAGAAACGCTGTTGATGTGGAAAAATACAGACATCATCGATCCTTTTCTGTTGATTTTATGGGCAATTCCTTTTTCATTCAGAATTTTTCCGATTCCAAAATCCAGTGTTTCTGCTGTTTTGTTGATTCTGTTAAAGAATTCAGGATCATTTTTGATCAGCTGTAATGTTTTCAATCCGGCTCTCATCGCCAATGGATTTCCACTTAAGGTTCCGGCCTGATAAACGCCTCCTTTAGGTGCCAGGTGATCCATAATTTCGTTTCTTCCTGCAAATGCGCCTACCGGAAGTCCTCCACCGATCACTTTTCCGTAAGTAACAAGGTCAGCTTTCACATTATACAATTCCTGTGCGCCTCCGAAAGCCAGTCTGAAACCGGTCATTACCTCATCAAAAATCAATAGAGCTCCGTTTTCATCACAGATCTTTCTTAAGTTTTGAAGGAAATTGTTTTCAGGAAGTACACAACCCATGTTTCCGGCAACAGGCTCAATGATTACGGCTGCAATTTGTCCCTGGTTGTGACGGAACAAATCTTCTACCTGCTCAAAATCGTTATAACGGGCCAAAAGAGTGTCTTTAGCTGTTCCTTCCGTTACACCCGGAGAATTCGGGTTTCCGAAAGTAGCTGCACCACTTCCCGCCTTGATCAGGAATGAATCTGAGTGTCCATGATAACAGCCTTCAAATTTAACGATCTTGTCTCTTTTTGTAAAGCCTCTGGCCAGTCTTACAGCACTCATACATGCTTCCGTACCTGAAGAAACCATTCTGATCTGGTCTATATTCGGGACATTTTCTACGATGAATTTTGCAATTTCTGTTTCCAGTTCTGTAGGGGCTCCGAAAGAAAAGCCTTTTTCAGCCTGTATTTTCAGTTCTTCCAGTACTTCAGGATGGGTGTGACCTAAAATAGCCGGTCCCCATGAATTGATATAGTCGATATAGGTATTGTCATCTGCATCGGTAAGGTAAGCTCCTTTTGCCGATTTCATGAATACAGGAACTCCTCCTACTGATTTGAATGCTCTAACCGGAGAATTAACTCCTCCCGGAATGTATTTGTAGGCTTCATCAAATAAAGCCGAACTTCTTTGGTATTTCATATTTTAGTTGAACGTTGAAAGCTTATAGTTTTACAATTAATGAGCAACTGTCCACCAGAAACTTACAACAAAAAATTAATTTCTGGGTTTTTTATCAATCAAATAAATCAGCTGGCCTGCAGACGGTTTTTGTCCTTCGTCCATTCTGTTTTTTGCGTATAATTTATGTAATTTGATTCCGAATTTCTGAGCGATATCGTGCATATCTTCACCGGATTCAGCTTTGTAGACGGCTGTATTTCCTGCAGAATTTTTAGATTCAAGGAATACAATATCGTTTTTCTTTAATACATCGCTTTCCAGTTCATTCCATTTAACAAGTCTGCTCTCGCTTACTCTGAATTTATCTGCAATGAATTTAACGGTAGTATCTTCAGGAATGACAATATATCTTAAACCTTCGTTAGGATGGGTTTTGATAAGAATTGAATTAAGAACTTCAGCTTTTGTTTTAATTCTTTCCACTCTTTTTTGCTGCTGAGCATAAGAAGTTTGCTTATAAGGAACTTCTACGGTAACCTGATCTTTCGCTTTCTTGGTAACCATTTTTGAAGGTTCCAGCTGAGCCATAAATGTTCGGTCATCTTTCAGATCCGGATACATTTTAAGAACAGCATACAGAACTTCTCTTGAGCTGGTATCGTCGAACTCATAAAGTCTGTATTTTTCAATTTTAGTGATCAGGATGGAAGCATAACGGGGATTCGTTGCGTACCCTGCTTTTTTAAGACCATGTGCCCACGCTTTGTAATCTTTCATATTCAGATTGAAAAGGTTTGCGTAATATTTTCTTGTCGATAAAAATACCGAATGATCTTCGTAGGACTGTCTCGGATCGTCATAAACACGGAAGCATTCATTGGGAGCGTCATCCGTATGCTTCATGGTTTTTCCTGTCCAGTCTTCTTTACATTTTATTCCGAAGTGATTTTTGCCTTCCTGAGCCAGTCTGCTTTGCCCTCCCCCGGTCTCTAAGAGTCCCTGAGCCAATGTAATAGAAGCGGGAATTTTATACTTTTCCATTTCCTCTACCGCATATTTAGCGAATTTCTGAATGTACTGGTCTTCAGTAGCCCAAGATTGAGCTGAGAATTTTGATAAAACTAAAAGGCTTACGAGTAAGAAAAGTCTTTTCATGTTTTTCAATTTTTACTTATATAATTAAATTTCTATTCTGTTTTTCCAAAAGCAGATTGGCTCCTTCAATACCCTGCAATCCGCCGGTATGAAAGCACAAAACCCTGCTATTCTCAGGAAAATATCCTTCATCTATCAGTTCGAAAACTTTCTGCATCATTTTTCCCGTATACACCGGCTCCAAAGGAATACCGTATTTCTCTTTAAAATCATTGATAAAACGGATGTTTTCATCTTTTATTTTACCATAACCTCCAAAACATGAATCTATTAGATTAAAATTCTTTCCTGAAGTTAATTCTAAAATTTTATTCTCAAGTGAAGCATCGTCAACGACCTTAAATCCTATAACTTTCTGATTTTCTTCACAAAATTTTGCTATTCCGGCAACCGTTCCTCCGGTTCCGACTGCGGTGCAAAGATAATCAAAATCTTTTGTTTGGTCATTCAGCATCATTTTCACGCCTGCTACAGCCTCTTCATTGGTGCCTCCTTCAGGGATGATCAGGGCATTTGGGAATTCGTTCTGTAAAAATTCCGTCAGTTTTTCTTTGTGGCGGTATTCTTCACGGGTGACAAATTTCAGATTCATCCCGTTTCTTTTCGCAAAAAGCAGTGTAGGATTATCACGCCATTTATGTTCGAGCTCTTCACCTCTTATGATTCCCAATGTCTGAATGCCCGACAAGCTTCCTGCAGCAGAAACCGCAGCAATGTGATTAGAATAAGCTCCTCCGAAGGTAATGACATAAGGGTTTTCCGGATTTTTTTCCAGATAGCTGTTGATATTGTAAAAGAGTTTCCAGTATTTGTTTCCTGAGATTTGGGGATGAATAAGGTCTTCTCTTTTGATGAAGAGTTTTATGTTGTTCTCAATAGGTATTTCCTGAATGGGAATGGGTTCTGCCGGGGCTTTTAATAGCATTTTTGTTGTTTAACTATTATCTGCAAAATTAGTAAAAGATTTGTGTTTCTGTGAGTTTATATAACGCCGTAAATCATTTTGTTTTTTTACATTAAAGAACACAGAAAAATGTAAGGTTATTTTTTAACCACGGATGGCACAGATTTTCACAGATCATGATGTTAAATGCATTTGTGATTATTTGTGGGAATATTTGTGCAATTTGTGTTTTAGGTTTTGGCTAAAGCCGGATAGAGGCGGCTTATTTCCTGAAGGCGGGCTAAAGCCCACCCCTATTGAATTTTAAGATTGCTTTTTATTTTTATGATGGGAAATACAAAAAATTATGAACAATTATTTTTTTAACCTCGGATGACACAGATTTTCACAGATGATGATGTTAAATGCATTTGTGATTATTTGTGGGAATATTTGTGCAATTTGTGTTTAAATTTTAGGTTTTGGCTAAAGCCCCATGAATGTGAATTTATTTTTGGAAGGCGGGCTAAAGCCCACCCCTATTGAATTTTAAGGTTGCTTTTTATTTTTATGATGGGAAATACAAAAAATTATGAACAATTATTTTTTTAACCTCGGATGACACAGATTTTCACAGATGATGATGTTAAATGCATTTGTGATTATTTGTGGGAATATTTGTGCAATTTGTGTTTAAATTTTAGGTTTTGGCTAAAGCCCCATGAATGTGAATTTATTTTTGGAAGGCGGGCTAAAGCCCACCCCTATTGAATTTTAAGGTAAACATTTTACATTTTACATTTTACATTCATTACAAATACTTCCTGAAATTCCAGAATCTCCTTTTCTTCAGATAATCCAGATCCTTTTCGTTTGCGTAGGCTTCCCGTTCAAATGAGATCCTTTTATAGGCAAGGAAACCATCTTTGAGTTTGAAAAACCAGTAGTAATATTCGATGACGTAAACAATGTAAAAGAAAATAATAAGCATTTCCAGCTGCTGTCTCAGATGGATTTTTTCGTGATTGATAAGTACATTATTTTCCTTATCTTCGGGTTTCCTAATGAAGATAAAGGGAAAGAGAGCAATGCCGTTAATTTTTAATTTTTTTAAGGGCTTTTGGCATATAATTATCATACTAACAAATATAAAGTTTTTTGACTTAGAGATTTAACTTATGGCCCAATATGACATCAAAGAAGGTGAAGACTTCTACTACAATGAACAGGGGTACAAGGTTTTTACAGAAAAATTCCATCTGAAAAGGGGATATTGCTGTAAAAGCGGCTGCAGACACTGTCCTTACGGGTACGATAAAAAGACGGATACATTCATTAAAAACGATAAAAAAAATAAATAAAATGAAAAAATATATTTTTATTTTGTTAGCCACGGCTGCATTAGGCCTTACATCGTGCAGTCCTTTCCAGGTGCGTTCAGATTATGCGGAAACGGCCAATTTTACGACTTATAAAACCTATAAGATCAGAATTGACGATCTGAAACTGAATGATATTGATAAAGACAGAGTTTTAAACGAGCTATCGAGACAGCTTCAGGCCAAAGGGCTTCAGTCCGGCGAGAATCCTGATCTGATCGTTAATGTAAAAGCGAATCATAAAAAAGTAACAGACATCACCAACAATGCTTCTCCTTACGGAATGTGGGGATGGGGCGGTCCTTTCGGATGGGGTGTTGGCATGAGCAGAACATGGACGAGCAACTATAATGAAGGTGCAATCATCGTTGATCTGATTGATTCTAAATCCAACAAACTGGTTTGGCAGGGAATAGGAAGCGGAATTTCTGTGGATTCACCAAAGTCTAAGCAGAGACAGATTCCTGAGATTATGGCTGAGATCATGAAAAATTATCCTCCTCAGAGAAAGTAAGATCTTTAAACCAATTTTATATACAATCCGGTGCCGTTTTTCTGTGCCGGATTTTTTTGTATTGAATGTAAAATGTTAGTTCAAACGCAAAAGGCGCAAAAGATTTTTTATCTTCATATTGTTTTAAGGCGCAAAGATTTTATCTCCGATAAAATTGTACTCCACCATCATTATGGAAACTGAAAAACAGGTTACTATATCATGCTATAAATTCAGTTAAATATTTTATCTGTAATCCTGATAAACTGCATGCGGTACATTTTAAAATTAACAATTATGTAATTTCTTATTCGTGAAAATATAGTATTCTTACAGAAATTTTATTGATATGAAAAAATTGATCTTATGTACTGTAATAGCGGGGTTTGCCAATGCCCAGGCTCCTGCAGGGTATTACAATTCAGCGAATGGATTAAGCGGTGCCGCGCTGAAAACGGCATTAAGTTCTATCATTACAAACGGACATCAGGACAAAGGATATGGTGGATTATGGACAGGTTATAAAACGACTGACATTGACAAAAACTACGAGAATGACGGTTCGATCATGGATATTTATTCAGAAAAACCTTCAGGAGCTGATCCTTACAAATATACTCCGGGAACCAATCAGTGTGGAACGTATTCTGTAGAAGGAAACTGCTACAACAGAGAACATATTGTTCCTCAAAGTTTATTCAATGAATCTTCGCCGATGGTTTCGGATATTCACTTTATCAGAGCTACAGACGGAAAGGTGAATGGAATGAGAAGCAATTATCCTTTCGGAAAGGTAGGTTCGGCAACATTTACTTCTAAAAACGGATCCAAGCTGGGAAGTTCTTCTTCTTCAGGATATGCAGGAACGGTATTTGAGCCGATCGACGAGTTTAAAGGAGATGTAGCCCGAATGATTTTCTATTTTGTAACCCGTTATCAGAGCAAACTTTCTACTTTTTCTTCGGGTAATATGTTAGGAAGCTCAACATTTCCGGGACTACAGACCTGGGAACTGAATGTTCTTCTGGCATGGCACAATCAGGATCCTGTTTCGGCAGCTGAAATTGGAAGAAATAATGCGTCTTATACTTATCAGGGGAACAGAAACCCATTCATCGACAATCCTAATTATGTAAATCAAATCTGGGGTTCTTCCAATCCGGGGCCTACAGATCCGGGAACACCTAATCCGGGGACAGGCTGTGTGAACGAAACTTTTGAAGCAATTCCGGCTGCCAATGCTTCTTACACGACAAGAACGTGGACAGGAAGTGGTATTTCATGGACTGCAACTGATGCCAGAACAGACCAGACTATCAACAGCAAAGCCATTACGATAAGGTCAGGATCTTTAACTTCGGGAAGTTCTGCGAACGGTATCGGATCACTGACGGTAACTACTCAGCTTAAATTTTCCGGAAGTAACGGAACTTTTGATGTAAAAGTAAACGGAACAACCGTAGGAACGGTACCTTACAGCACTACTGCAACCACTACGACCATCAATAATATCAATACTTCAGGAAATGTGACGGTAAGTCTTGTGAACAGCTCATCCAGCAACAGAGTAGCGATTGATGATCTTAAATGGACCTGCTATTCGGGAACGGCAAAACAGGCTCAAAAAGTAGCCGCTGACGAAACTGCGGTTCAGGAGCTTCAGGTTTACCCTAACCCGATCTCAGGGCAGGAAATCTTTGTAAAGGGAGATACAAAGGACATCAAAAAAGCAGAAATCTATAATCTTCAGGGGAAAACACTTCAGACGATTAACAGTCCTTTTAAAAATGGAAATTCTATTAAGATTAAAAATCTTGAGCAGGGAATTTATATTTTAAAGCTTGATCAGTCTACTTTGAAGTTTATTGTGAAATAATCTGTTGACTAAAAATAATAAGGCCGGTTCAATGTTTTGAACCGGCCCTTTTATTTTGTTGTAAAATTTAATCTTAAAAGTATTTAAATACATTTACTGCTTAAGTTTAATGTACTTATTTTCCATCCCTTCATATAGAATGATCAATGTGTCATTTTTAATGGTGTATTTACTTTCCGCCTTTTCCTTCGTATCTTTCTCAATGGTGATTATTTTATCATCCCGTAATTCATAGGCTGATTCTACTGTGTTTTTCATTTGCCCTTCCCCTACATGCTGAAGAAATTTCCCATCGTTGGTAAATTCCAAAACAATGTGTTCTATTAAACCTCCTGTCTTAGAATCTTTAAGACCTCCCTGCCATTTACCTATAAGTCTTACATCCTCCTTCTTTTGAGAATTACAGCTAAGTGCTATAAGGCATCCCAACATCACTAAAATATGTCTAATTTTATATTTCATTTTAAGTAAAATTTTCTTTACAAGGATTATTTCATGTACTGATACCACGGAGATCCCTGTGGAGTAGGATATTTTAATCCGAAGACCGCATCGTTTCTGTACGCATCTTTGGTCACGGTGACATATTTATTTCTGATTCTTCCATCGTCTTCGATAGAAATACTCAGGATGGAATAGTTTTTCCCATCGTCCCAGAAAAAAGAAGTAGGATAGGTAAAAGAGTTTTTCTCACCCTGGTTCCATGACACTTTATCCGGTGCTACTTTCTTAAGCTTTTCAAAAATCTGCTTTACTATTTTAGCATCTACAGTGGCTTTATCGGTCACAGTAGCAGTAGGTTTTCCATGTTTTCCCGCAATTTTTTCAACAAATTCCAGGGAGCTTTTTTCAGCGGCATTGGTGTCAACTGCGCCTACTTTCCCTTTGTATACGGTAATTCTTGTTCCCATTGTATTGTCTAAAGGAATTCCAGCATACGTCAAACCTTTATTTTCATCTGCATAATATTGAACAACATCCGGTTTACTGCCTTTGTCTTTCAGAAATACATCTTTATTTTCAAAATCATACTTCGTTGCTTCTTCGCCCAGAGAGACGGATGAAAGATCAAATGATTTATTTCCGCAGCAGATATTAATCAATACCACGAAAATCAATATCAGGAATTTTCCTTTTTTCATAATAGTTTATATTTTGATTTATTAATGTCATTCTCCTTTTCTTCCTTTGCGAAAACAGGTTAAGTATTTTTATTGTTTTAAATAGATAAATACGATACAGAGTACGTTGATCAAAATGAGTACCAGTCCTGCTCTCAAAGACCATCTCAGTCTTTTTTTCATGCTATCCGATGCACCGTAAGTAGCAAGCAGTGCCGCTAAAAATGCAGCAACCCCAGTAAAGATACCTCCAGCGGCCAGCATTACCCAATCCAGTTCCACAGCATTGGTATTCTCCTGATTTTCAGCATCTGTAATTTTTACTTTTTCACCCAAAGCGGGTGGATCATTACTCGTAATGTCCAGTGTTTTTACCATTTTCTTACCATTGGCATCGGTGTATTCCACTCTTGGAAAGAAGATGACTCTGTCGCTGTATGAGGAATTTGAAAAGTTTTTACCTTTTGTGATTTCCTTTTTATAACCCACCACGGTTGCGGTATATTGGGGTTCATCGAAAGTTCTGTAGGCTTTCTCCCAAAAAAATGAGTAGGATAAAATGAACGTTAATCCATTAATGGAAACCATTATTAACGAAACAAAAAACAAGAGAAATGCCTTCTCAAGAAAATCTCCTGTTTTTCCGGAATTCTGTTTTTTATCCGAAATTTTTGAAAAAATCCTGTATCCTAAAAATATAGAAAACAGAACAACCACAGCTACAAACCCTCCAAAAAAAGTCATTAACCCGATATTTTAAATAATACTAAATCCTTTTTCCTTCGTTCTCATGTGAAGCTTGATTTCCATTTCAATATTGCCCTGCTTTTCAAGATCCGGACTTATGAACTGAAGCGGCTGAGATCCGTCTTTTCTCATGAGTCTTACCAATTTACCATAGCCCATGATTTCAAGGTGCAAATCAGCCTCATTAAGTTCCTCAACAGCTAAATTCTGGCCAAACAACTGACCGGCACTGTCTAAAAACCTTTTTTTCCGGTCTTCGGAATAATATAAAGCCTGTTCCTGAAGCTGCATCTTATCATGAGACATTTCCAGGTATTTTCCGGCATTGTGCTCAACCAATACGGCGCGTATCTGTTTATAATATTTGAAAACATCGCTGAAGAGGTCTTCTTTTTTCACATCTTTAAAATCTACCGAATGCTGCCAACCGTCCAATACAAAAGGAAGTTCCACTTCTATTTCGCTGGCCACATTAAACGTGGGATGCTGAACATTCTCAGTGAGTCCGTCCCATGGAGATTCCATTTTAGGGCGAAATTCAGCACGGGATGCCTTCCAGTTATCAAAATCTGCACAAAAGAAATCTACCGATAAGGTATCATCTTCATCCAAAACATTTTTTCCCAAACGAGGATACATTTTTCCGACTACCTGATATTTCCCGCTCTGAAGCAGCGCCTGGTTGATCATGGTGTCTCCTCCGAATCCGCCTTCTTTGGTCTCATCTCCGTACCAGTCTATGACGGGAACATCATTTACATAAATGGTTCCAGAACAATACATTCTGGGATAAACGGAATATAATGGTTTTTTAAAATTATGCATACCTGAATTTAAGTTAAATATTTTTTATCCATATAGTAAGTTTCTTCTTTCATCACCTTTTCTTCTACTTTGAAATTACTTTTCCACCAGCCTACTTCACCTTCAATCTCTACAGAAAGAACAACTCCTGAAAATTTCAGAACAGGCTGGATAAATAATCCTGTCGTGTCAGAATCCAGCACAATATCACCTCCAAAATAGGAATCAGCTTTGGCTGCCGCTTTAAACGTAACAATGGGTTTTGCTTTGGTTCCTTTTACCGTCCCTACTTCAATACTGATACTGAGTTCTATGGTAGCGCCCATTTTCCCTCCGATCGTTGTTTTCCCCTGCATATTGATCCCGTTAATACTGTCAATTTTCAGGGCATCCACCATGATTTCCAATTCACCATAGAATGTTGCGGTAAAGGTAACAGAAGCGCCCAGTTTTTCCAGTCCGCCTCTGAATTTATTGATAATTTTCGCTGCGGCAGGGTTCCCGGTGGCTCCATAAGAAGCTACGGCAATGGCTGCACCGATGATATCAATAACGACTTCTGCGCCTATCAGGGGTTTGAAACCAAAACCTACTTCTCCGATAACGCTCAAAGCAGCTCTCTCATTGACTCTCTCCAGATACCATTTTCCTACAACGGTAAATTTAGGATATCTGAGATTGAAACCAACGGGAATAGCGGTTTCTTTTGCAGCACTCTGAGCATAGTTGATGGCATTCTGAACAATATTTACAGCGGTGGCTATCATTCTGGCGACCACCTCTATTTTATCTGCAAACTCGTTGGTAAAGCTTCTTTTTTCCCGGCCGGCATCCCATTCTGCGGACAATCCTACACCTACATTGATCGGAACTTTTCCGTCTTTATTCAGCTGCATTCTTTTGTACCCTGCCTGTCTGGATTTTTCCTGATGCTTGGCGTAGATATTCCCCGCCGGCATATTGGATGCTTTATAGTTGGAAACATTCACCTGAAATTCCAGTGCAAGTTCCCATTTAATATCCGGATAGGCTTTAATTAAAACCGTTGTTCTTTTATCGTTACTGAAATATCTGCAACTGTGAATGTTCATATGGAACTGATTCGGATTGGTTGCTATAGGCCAGATATAGTTTATGGGAGCAGCATTGAACCTCGACATATTCGAGTAGACTTTATAATTAAAAGACGATGGGGCAAAGGTCTGTTTGGTATCTCCTTTATCTACCGCCTGACCCACGTCGATCATCAGGATCTGCTTTTTATGCTTGTTTTTACTGCCATGGTAGCATTCATTGGTATCAAATCCGGAGATATCAATCGTAAGGTCTTTTTTCGTTGACTCCGTCGGAGCTACGACTTCATAATTAATGGTCTGGGCATCATGAGCATTGAATACAAAAGAGATATCTACTCTTCTGTTACTCTCGTAGTCCTTTTCATTTTTGAACCGGATATTATCCTTCCCCATTTTATCGTCTGTAGGATCTACTTCTCCTTTCCCAACGGAAATGATTCTGCTTGGATCAAGGCCTCCGTCTGCAAAAAATTTCTTTACGACATCGGCTCTTCTCTGGGACAGTCCTTTATTGTAATTCTGTTTTCCAATCACGCAGGCATAACCGCTCAGATTCATGGTTGAGTCTCTGTGTTCCAGAAGAAACTTGAGTACATTATTGAGGATGGCTACTCCGTCTTTATCGATGACCGTAGAGTCAAATTTATAATAGATTGTTCTCTCGATACGTTCCTGCAGGGCAGCCGACTGTATTTTTTTAATTCCCTTACCATTATCAAAAACAGTTACCGTCGTATTACTGGCTTTTCCGTCTTTCACTTCACTTTCGGTGATCTTGATCATTTCAAAGCGGCAAGGTTCCTGACGGACGGAATTTACATCCGGCTTGTATACTTTTGTAGGCGTCTGATTTTTGCTGACATTGGCATTGGTAGTGACCACTTTATTTTTTACGTTCAGATAGATCGCGTGAAGATCATCACCCAGATTATCTTTGATGTACTGTTTGGAAGCAGTATCTTTTACTTTGATATAAAATTCTTCTACATTTTGGATGTTATCTACATGAGCCATCCACGAGTAGGTATTTTCTATTTTTAAATTGACCTCTCCGTCTATAACCTGAACATTATTGTAGACATGAACCAGCTTATCTTTTTTTGCAGTCTGCTGATTCCAGAGTTCGATCGTTACGGTATTTCCATTAAGACCTTCCGTCATCAGATTAAGATAAACCACGTGGCCATAAGAAATGAAATTTCCCTTATTCTGGTTTTTAATACTCGTTTTACTTCCTCTTTGAGTTGTCCATTTGCTGGTAACAATTTTAGGATCACACCAGCCTTTTACATAGAGTCCTGTATTGTTTTTCGGATCTCTTTTTCCGGACAGACTTGCTTCAATATAGTAATGATAGCTTCCGCAAAACTGTTTGGAGATCAGGAATTTGTAGCCTCCTTTTGAGGGTGCCTGATTGATGATGATTTTCCGGTTATTGGTCTGCCTCATCCAGATAATTTCTTTCTTTTTATCTTCGGCAGTCGTTCCGGGCAGCCATTCTTCAACGCCAAAATAAACCCACTGATCAGGTTTTAGCGTTACTCTCTGGCCTTTCACCGACATATCGGGATAGTAAAGTCCTTTTGTAACCTGTATTTTTTTTACTCCTTTAGCCATTTGTCTGTCGTTTAGATTACACCATCTTCCCCACCATAGGCAGGCTGTTCATTATACATTTCTTCTGAATCCACCAATGGATTGATCTGCTGCTGTACATCTTTATCCGCATTTTTAAAATTCTGCGGGCTGCCTTCCGTTCTCTGTCCGTGGTCTATAATTTCAATACACGGTGTTCCGGCAATGGCACAGATGGCCTTGCTGGTTTCAACGATAATATAGCCGCCGTTATTAAGCTGTACTTTTTCATAGAAATCTTTCCACTCCGTGACCATGATTTTGCATGGCGGTGGCGGAACTCCCATTTTGATGCAGTTTCCGAATGTATTTTTCTCGAATGTGGCCGCTCCAATTTCTTTCGTGGTGACGATGAGTTTTTTGGAGGCGTTTTTATCATTCGCGTATTCTTTCTGGTGTGAGAGCACTTTGAGTTTGTCCGGAAGCTGTCCGAACTGGCATTTGCACATAGCACCCTGTACTACAATATGTTTTTCTGCCATGGTTAAAATTCTTTATTTGAAATTACTAGTCGGGTTAAATATTCATTTCCAAATTCAAGACGGACGAAAGAGGAATTCATCTTAAACGTCACAACGGTAAGGGCTTTTTCTGAATTTTCTTCCGTTTCTCCTACGGTCTGATAAAGCTGTGCGTTATATCTTGCAAATTTTTGTTTACATTCTGATGGTGAGCTGTCATTAAATACCAACCCATGCGGTAATCCAGACACCATATCCTGTCCGTAATACTGGATAGCATAATATTCCAGACCTGTGCTCATACTGGCGTAGATCATATTGAAATCGTCGAAATCCCAATTGGAGTATTTTCCGCCTTTGCAGTCTTTGCATTCCGGTTGGGTAGGCTGTACCTGTAAAAGTTTTGTAAAGGTATCGGACGAGGCCGGTAACGCTATAAACTGTTTCTTCCCGAACAGGCTCTGCAGCTTTTTTGAAACTTTTTTCTGCTTCGGATTTTCTGCAATCATATCCGTTGTCATGACAGCGGTACTATAGGTAGTGGCTGCGCTGTCAGTTAGTGAGGCATCATCATCATTTGAAGGTTCCGGGCGTTTGTAGGTTAAAAGAAATTCTTTGATCTCTTTTTCTACTTTTCCAGTAGATTTGGTCAGTTTGGTATCTACTTCTTTTTTCGACCAGCTGTCCGGAATTACTTTCTCAAGAAAAACAGTCACTTTTGTGCTTTTCGCAGAGACCTTTTTCATATTGACATTCCATACCGCCTGCTGGATAAATTGTTTGGATTTAGCGCCATTTTTTAAAGCCAAAGTCAGATAAGGATTTTTCTGGTCGCCTTCATATTTCAAATGATAAAGGTCAACAGTGGTTGTAAAATCGGTATCTGATGCCGCAGCGGCTTTCGGTTCGTCCTGGGTGAAATCATTTTTAAAATCAAAAATAGAATTCTGTAAGGTCTCGATATCTTTCGGGACGTTAAACTCCAATTTTTGCCCGAAATGCAGGCTAAAGCTCAATATAAAAACAAGGATGGATAATTTATGATTTGGTTTAATTTTCATTTTGTTAGTTTTTTTTTTCAATTATTCAGTCAGCATCGCAATGACTACTGATATTTTCTTTTTCTTCTCGAGTTGCAGGTCGCATTCCAAATACATTGATTTCACCAGTAAATTCTGCCCGTTCAGATAATAAACGATCCTGAAATTCCCTTCCTGATTCATCACCGGGTTATCCTCAATGATCATTGAAAAAGGGGCTTTGTTGATGAAATCATAGGTACTTCTTTCATCATTTAATTTTCCTTCACCTTCTATATTAACCAGACCGGATTCTCCTTTCAGCGGATCAATTTCCAGTTTTATTTCATATTTCGGTTCTACCGGATTATCTACCACAGGAAAACTTTCTGTTAATTCTGTTTCATAATCCTGTCCGAAACTCTGATAAGCCCCAAAAAACAATGTTCTGATGAAATAATCATTCTTAAGATAAAGACTGATCACCTCCGGCTCATCTATTATTTTTTCTATCTTTTCACAGTAGCTGTCTACCGTTTCTCCTTCAAATTCTTTATACACTTCCTCTTTTACAGCGGCCCATCTTTCTTTAAACACCGAAATATTTTCCACCGAATTGAATTTCCCCTGCTCATCCACACTGATCTGTAAGGGATACAAAACTTTGGATGTTTTATAGGCCAGGAGATCTGCTATTTCATTGACTTCCTCTTCGTTCAGAAAAAGATTGGAGGTTCTGTCTATTTCAAAAAAATGCAGCTTAGTCTCCTTTTTAAGCCAACGTACTGAGGTTTCATATTTCAGTTCATTCTTGCGGTCGTTGCTTTCCATATTGATAGAAACGCCATATCTGCAGAATGAATTTTCAGGTTGAAAAACAAGGCTGTTTCCTCTTCCAAACGGCACCAGCCGGGTTTTATCCGTCACTGCTGTTCTTGGAAGAAAAAGTTCCTTCTGGCCTGTTAGCTCAATCAGGATCATATCCTTGACATCGCAGTGGTTATTGTGAAATAACTTTAAAGCACCAGCATCTAGATGGTACAGCGAGGCTATACTTTTCAGGCTCTCCTCTGTCTGGACGGTATGTATATTAAATTTCTGCATAAAAATGATCCGGCATCCCTGTTCTCTGTCAGTATTTCCTACTTAATACTCATTATGTACATGATCAGCAGCACGATGCCCGACCCGATCAATATTAAATTTGTACTCCTGTTCTTATTATTTTTAGTAAAAAAGCTCACTACAATCTCCATCAAAAGAAATAAACACCATAAAGCGATCCAGCAAACATTTAAGACCAGGTGCATCGGAATGGACATCCCGCTGTTTCCTCCTATGGACTGCACCGGATGGAACCATGAGTCCCACTGGTCATAGACATAGATCAGGATAAATCCCAGTAATAAAATTCCTACCCTTAACGCCAGATGTTTATTCATGCAATTACGCTTTATGGATTACCCTTTCTCTGTCTGAGGTAGGATCCATTCCTATACCCTCTCTTCTTGCAGACCAGTGCAGGTATTTATTTCTGAGTATTCTCAGATCGTCCTGCTCTTTCATTTCTTTCTGGTAGTCAGCGTATTTCTGTTCCGGTATGGAGGCTCCGCCGTAAGCGGTTTCAACTTCTTTATATCTTTTAAAGACATATTGTTTTCCATCTGCCATGGCATAGGGTCTCAAACGGTCTTTCACTCTTAACAGCAACTGATCCCCTGAAATGGAATAGGTTTCATCGGTAAGTTTTTTTATTTTGAGTGGAACTGTTTTTTCAACGCCGTACTCTGCCATAAAATGCAAGGGAATATAGCTATAGGTCTTTTTCAAAAGTTTACGTTCCCCCCTTAATGACAGATAAAATCCGGGCATAATCGTCAGCTCATCTTCCTTATACCATGCATCATTGATCAGCTGCTGTCTTAATGTTTTTAATTTTGTACTGGTCGTCCATGAGGTTTCCACTTCTTCCCAGATTTCAGGTCCTTCTTCATAAGCTCCGCCCACATCACAGTGTACACCGGGAAATATTTTTTCTGTTCCTATACTTACATTGGTTAGGTCAAAGTTTTCTCTGTGCTCATTTTCAGCAACAAAATGGATAATGGTTTGTGCCCTTCCGATATCATCCAGTCCCAGTTCTTCCACATCATTGTGAAAGTTTGGTTTTGGAGATAAGTTTTTGGAGTAGGATGAAACCGTGTCGTAAATGCCCAAAAATCTCACCTTCAGTATACCTACTTCAATTCCGGCTTCCTGCAGCTTCAGACCCAGATGCCCCCATTTTGGAAGATCCTCGTCTTCTACGCCGGTTCCATCACTGTCCGAATGGGAAGTAATGGTCGTACCTTCATATGAAACCGTAGTGGTTTTAGCTTTATATTTTGATTTTCCTATTTCATGAACGAAATTTCTTGCTGCGGCGGCACCACGGCTGAAACCGAAAACATCAAAAGTAAGGACAGCAATCTTATCCGCTTTTTTCGAACTTTTAATATTCTTTACTTTTTTCACGATCTCTTCACAGCCTTTTCGGACTTTTCCGCGGATCCCGGTATCTCCTGTTCCGAAAGCATACCCAAGCATAGAATCTTCCTCCTTATCTTCCGTTCCGATTCCTTCTATATAAATGCCAAAATTTTTATCGTAATTATCCCATAAACGCGCTACATTACTCCAGTCATTATTATAACTGTTGTTGTCACCCGGCTTTCCTCCGTTTTTCTTGTAATCGGCCGTTTTTTCTCTTCTTTCGATAGTATTGGTCTTGTTGTTCAAAGTTCCGTCAAAAAACACCCCAAGAGTAATATCTAACACTTCCTCTTTGGATATTTCCGGTGTATAATCTCCAAATTTATTATTGTGCATGGTTTTATTTTAATTTTTATTGACAGATTTTAACAGATACAGAAATTCTTTTCACTGTTGCTTCTTACTCTATTTTACGGGAAAATCTGACCTTTGAATTTTTGATCGGCAGTTCTTCCTTTTCGTTCTTTAATGATAAACTTGCGCCGGTATTATCTGCATTCACTTTAATGATAAGATCTATATTCTTTTCTTTTCCAAGTTGATGGAAGCGTTCAAAGATTTCTTTCTCGTCAAAAGCATCTACCCATACTGCGTATCTGTTTTTATTTTTATCTCTCCAGTAAAAACCGCAGAATTTCGGAACTGCACGACTTTTATAAGTATCACCAGTCAGGGTTTCTCCGAAAAGATTTTCCTGCTCACCGTTATAGTTATTAAGCCCGAAATCGATCCATTCACTTCCTTCCGGCAGGATTACCGTGGGTTTCCAGTTAAATTTTTCTCTGTAAGCCTCATAGATATCCGGAGCGGGATAGCCTTCTTTTTCTATTTTAACTCTGGTTTCCGGCTTGAATGTTTCATAGGAAGGGTCTTTAAGCATTCTTTCTGCAAAACCTTCTTTCAACATATATTTGGCATTATCGTATGCTTTTTCCTGAGTAATGATGGTATCATGAGCCTGAAAAACACCCACTTCTTTCTGGTTTCCCGGCCCGTTGATCCAAAGAACAACCTTTCCTTTTGGAGCAAGTCCAACAATAAAATTGGTGTAAGTGGTTTTTTTACCGTTATCCTGATCGATAAACCCTTTTTCAAAAAGTCCTTTTATTTTTTCTTTATCCAGGTCCCATTTTCCGGTGTAAAATGTATTTTCCACCAAAGAATACCACGTAAATTCCAGCTTATTGGGAATATCCATCTGACGGGTTTCTACGCTCATGGTTCCGCCTTCATTTCCCCAGCCTGTATTTTGGGTTCCCCAGATGGCATCGAAGCTGTAGGTGAAATCATCTGCAATGATGCCTCCTTTGTAAACTTCCATAGGATATTCCATGGGTGCCGAAACGGTGCCTAGCCAGCTGTATTTTTGTTCCATTTTTTTATTTTGACAATTGATGAGTGAGAAACTACCTGCAATAAAAAGAATCAGAATTCTTAATTTACTTGTTCCCATGAGACATTATTTTCTTATTGCTTGCCAAAACAAGATTGTTCTTCTGTGCTTCCACATTGATCTTCTGCGCAATTTTTTCAACCTTTTTGCCTACATTCAGATGGTAAGTGTCATTGACCTTGATCTGTATATTTTTAGCTGTTTTGATGATCGCCATATCAGAAAAGTTTTGATTTTTCAGCACTGTTGAATTCTACAATCTTGCCGCTTTGCATCGTCATGTTTTCCAGCTCGCTGAACATAGATATTTCTCCGGCTATTTCATTGGACGTCTCAGACTGTCTTTTAAATTCCTTTTCTACCATCTCAGTTCTGGTGTCCGAAGATTCACGGATATCGCCTGTAGCAGTTTGTACAATATCTTTTCCGGCAGTGGAAATAATGCTGTTATTGGCTGAGCTGTTGATGCCTTCTCCCGCACTGATCGAAATTTCTTTTCCTGCGGTGATGTTGATATTATCTCCGGCATTCAACGTAAAGTTTTTAGGAGCTTTCATGCTGATATTTCCTGCACCATCCATAAAATAAATGTTTCCGCTGGGATCCATGATCTTTACGCTTCCTTCTTCGTCATTCATTAAAATTCTGATTCCGCTTCGGGTTTGGATAGATTTCAGATGATTATTGATCCCGCCGCCTAAAGCGATTCCTCCATGAAACATTCCTCCCATGACGAAAGGTCTGTCGGGATGGCTGTGAACGAAATTCACCATCACCTGATCTCCCACTTCGGGAATGGCTACATAGCCTCTGTTCTGTGTGATCTGATCTGTACCTCCTGCATCAGGGCTCATCATTCTGATAAAATGGGTGGTATCGCTGGTTTGCCAGTCGAACTGCACCTGTATTCTTCCCTGTCCTTCCGGATCTGTATTGGAGATAACGATGGCCGTCTGTGGTTCAGCTTTAGGAATTTTGTATTCCGGTCTCGGAAGAAATCCTGTATCGGCCGCTATTCCGGCAAAACTTCCCTTATAATGCCCGATAGTATCAATTTCATGTTCAGCTTCCGTGATCATAATTCTTGTAAAGTACGATGTCTCATTAGAATCCTGTTTACGCATCTGAACATCGGCCACACATCCTGGATGAAGGAATGGTACTGTGGTATTTCCTGAAATAGAAAAAACATTGACCGCCTCACTTCCTGAAGCGCTTTTCTGTGAATATTCCACATCAAGATGAGTGGAGGCTTTGATAGGCGCTATCTGAAGCGCAGGGGTTTTGTAGATGCTGTTGTTATGATCGTACGCTGTTTTTGCAATATCACTTACATGCTGGATTGGTGTAGAACCTGAAGTAAGTTTTTCATGTTTGTTGCTGTTGTACCCGTAGTACTGGGGTTTGGTGTGTACAGCTTTCAGTTCCACCTTAATATCATTGGCACTGCTTCCGTAGGTCAGGGTAATGGGTTTATTCTGAGGCGGAAGTTTCCCGAAATGCAGGACTTCGCCATCATAAAAGAACTGTTCGCCATATGCTTCGGCCATTCTTGCCAGATAGTTGTAGTGGGTTTCGTCGTATTGACTGCTGTAGATGATCTGGGAAAAATTATTGGCATCGATTCTAATATCGAAACGGCCTCTGTCGATTCCCTGTTTGATCACTTCTTCTGCAATAATGCCCATATTGACCGGCTGGTTTCCTCCAAAACTCTGGATATGGGAAGCTCCGTCTAATAGTATCGTAGGACTGCATCCGGTAAGCACAATGTTTCCAAGACTCATTTTTTCCTGGCTGAATGCCACTCCGGTGATGATTCCTACAAAGGTTCGTTCCGGGCTGTTGTCTATATCTTTATAAGAAATAACTGCGGTAAGACGTTTTCCCAGAAATTTATTGGCATCTTCCAATGAATGGGTCTGGCGGTCTCCCAAAGTATCGTGGGCCAGAGTCAGCGTGAATTCGTGGTGACGCTGGGTACTCTGCTTCAATTTAAAATGCTTATAAAATTTGATAATTTTTCCTTCTATGACTAAGGAAAGCTTTACCAGACGGTTGATGCCCGTATGATGATTCTCGGATACCCCATCTGCATTCTGTGCCGGGCGAAAAGCTGCACCCTTTGGTTGTTCTGGTGTAGTAGACATATTTTATAAAGTGATTTGTGTTAAAATGTGTATATTATTCATCTAAACGGGAATTTTTGAAAATAAACAAAGATTCCTGGCCAGAAAATAGCGTTCACAACAGGTAAAAAAAGACCGTCTTCAGGGACAGTCTCTTTATATTTTTTACTACTCGGGACCTAGCTTAATGGCCAGAATCCTTCGTAAAGTGAATTTCCGTATGAAATAGTTTCTGCACTTATAACAAAGCTAATCAGCATACTGTTGGTATCGATCGCATCAAAATCCATTTCATGCTGGATCACGTATCCGTTTTCCCACTTCAGGGCAATGAGTGTTCCTTCTTCATGAGATTTATTTAACGTAATCTCACCGCTTGTAGGCTTGTATTTACCATTCAGTAAGCTTTCCAGAATATCAGATTTTTCAGTTGCTTCTACGGTTACTTTGATCAAAGCGTTTGACGGGTCAGACGCTACACGTCCTGAAACATCAGTAGATCTTGATACGCTGTAATTAAGCTTTAACAACTTTTGTCCTTCACCTCCATTGAATTTTAAGATTCCTCTTGAATTTCCTGCCATATTCTTATATTTTAATCATTTATGAGTATACTATTCATAAAACTAGTCTAACAAAGATAGAGTTCATGCTCTAATTTAAAAAGTTTTTATCTAAGAGATTTATATTTTGTAGTAATTCTACGACTTTTTTTTCAGACCTCTCAATTGCTTGTCAAAAAATATTGTCCCATTTTGATCTTTCATTTATCAATGGGCATGCAGATAAAAATGTTTATAATAGTACGATACGATCATGATGACCAGATTGATACCAACCATGATCATCAGAATATTTCCATACTTCCTTTTTTTATCTACAAAACTCAGGCCTAATGTAAACAGAAACAACAGTAATGTATAAACGGCCGGGTACAGATGAAAAGCTTCTGAAAACTTCCCTTCAAAAACGAGCACAATGGCTCTCTGGGCACCGCATCCCAAACATTCAATTCCCAGAAATTTCTTACTGGGACAGGTCAGCATAAAGTCTTCAATTTTCATCCGAAACGTTATGATGAAATTTTGGCTCTGGTATACTGATGGGGAAAGAAACAATCTTCTTGCGTCTCAAATGATCCCTGTACAGCCATGTAGGGGTTTCTAAGAATTTCTCTTGCCACAAAGATCAGATCTGCCTCTCCTTTCTGAAGGATTTCTTCGGCCTGTTCTACTTTGGTGATCAATCCTACGGCTCCGGTTTTTACTCCGGCTTCGTTTCTTACCTGGGATGAAAAAGGAACCTGATACCCATCAAAAACAGATATTTTAGCTCCGTGAATATTTCCACCGCTTGAAACATCTACAAGGTCTACGGAATGTTCTTTTAAAATCTTAGCCAACTCCACACTATCATTAATATTCCAACCATTTTCAGCGTATTCGGTACCGGAAATCCTTACAAAAAGAGCGATATTCTCGTTCAGTTCTTCATTGACTGCATCCACAATTTCCAAAAGAAAACGGATTCTGTTTTCAAAACTCCCTCCATATTCATCTGTCCTGATGTTGGAAAGTGGCGATAGAAACTGATGAACCAGATACCCGTGAGCCCCGTGAATTTCTATGAGATCAAAACCTGCTTTTACCGCTCTTTTGGCTGCTTTCTTAAAATTATCGACCTGCTCTTTGATTTCTTCGACGGTAAGAATGTGTGGAATTCTTTCGGAAGGATGGTATGGAATAGCACTCGGTGCAACGGTTTCCCAGCCTTCTTCAAGCGGGATCTGCAGATTGTTCCAAGTGGAACCTTTTCTTCCGGCGTGGGCCAGCTGGATTCCTATCTTACTTTCTGACCGCGTATGAACAAAATCAACGATTTTTTCGAGTTCTTCTGCCTGCTGATCATTCCAGATTCCCATACAGTGATTGGTAATTCTTCCGCGCGGCTCTACTCCGGTGGCTTCAACCATAATTAATCCTGTTCCTCCCTGAGATCTGCTTCCGTAGTGCACAAAATGGAAATCATTGGCCAGGCCGTTTTCGCATGAATACATACACATAGGAGACATCACCCATCTGTTTTTTAGTTCTATATTTCTGAATTGTATTGGTGTATATAGCATTTTATTTTTCGAATTTCAATTTAATGATGGATAAAAAAAACATTGTCCAGCTGATGAAAAAGAAGTAAATTTAGCCCCCCTTTTTAGTCTGACTAATATATGAAAAAAGACATACAGATCAGTTACGAGCACTTTAAAAATAGCAGTGAACTGAACGACATAGAAAAGACTCTTTTTGAAAGAGCTATCCAGGCCCGTGAAAATGCCTATGCCCCTTATTCCAACTTCCTGGTAGGATGTGCCGTTTTACTTGAAAACGGTGAAATCTATTCCGGAAACAACCAGGAAAATGCAGCCTATCCATCGGGATTGTGCGCAGAAAGAACGACTCTTTTCTGGGTAGCTGCGAACTTTCCGGATATGAAAGTGAAGAAGATATTCGTAGTAGGCGGTCCCAAGGAATTTCATGAGAAAAATCCTCCGATTCCACCTTGCGGAGCTTGCCGACAAAGCTTAATAGAATACGAAACCAAACAGCATGAAGACATCGACCTTTATTTTTCAAGCATGAATGATGAAGTGGTGAAGGTGCATTCTATCAAGGATCTGCTGCCGTTTTATTTTGATTCTACGTTTTTGTAGGGAGAATCAAGAGTCAAGAACCAAGAACCAAGAGACAAGAATCTAGATTTTAAATATGAAAGCCTAGATTTTTGTCAATGGTGAATTTTGCTTCGCAAGTCAATAGTGAATTTTAAGACTGTATAGTTATGGATATCATTGACGATTCACTTGCGAAACAAAATTGACAATTCACCGTTCACTTTTAGTTTTTTTCCAATTTTGCAGTATCATCTTCGTTGGTGATCATTTATACTCTTAATAAATTTCTTTGTGAAGCCAAATTCACTATTCAACATTCACTTTTCTGCCTTTTTGTGCAATAGATTTAAAAAGTTATCTTTGCAAAAATTTTGGTTTCCAGCGTATTGGAAATAATAGGGAATTGGGTGAAACGCCCAAGCTGTCCCCGCAACTGTAAATCGCGATAAGAGTTTCTGCAAAAAACCACTGTTCATACGGGAAGGTGCAGGAAGCGAAAGTCAGGAGACCTGCCAAAATACTAACTAAAAAACATATTACTTTCGGAGGAAAAGTAAAATAGTATGGATATAAAAAGATCTTTATTACTGCTTTGTTCGTCTTACGGCAGCTTTCTTTTCGCACAGGAGAAGGCCCTTGACACTATTTATATTTTTGACAGCCAGATGAGCAAGGTGAAACTTTTTCATCCGGTTCGTACCATCACTCAAAAAGACATCGAGAAAAACTCAACCAGTCTTTCTGAACTTTTACGTTATCAATCTTCTATTTATATCAAAGAAAATGGCCGTGGTGCTGTTTCTTCGCCCTCTTTCCGTGGAACCACTGCACAGCAGACCGCTTTTGTATGGAACGGAATCAACATCAATTCCAGTTTTTTAGGACAGGGAGATGTCAATAATATTCCACTGTTCGGATATGATCAGATCGACGTCAAAGCTGGCGGAGGAAGTGTTGTTTATGGAAGCGGAGCTATAGGTGGAAGTATTCATTTAAACAATGTTTTAGATTTTAACAGAGGTTTTAAAGGTTCTGTTTTCACGGAAGTGGCTTCTTTTGATACCTATAATAATTTTGCACAGGCTTCGTTCAGCAATGAAAAGTTAAGTGTAAAGGTTTCCGGAAGTTATTTAACGAGTAAAAATGACTATAAAGTCCCTGAATTTGTGGTAGGAAGTACCCCGTTTGATAATATCAACGGAAGGTATTACAATACTTCAGTCAACTTTGGGGTTTCTTATAAAATTGCTGACCATCAGACTATTTCGTGGCAAAATCAGATCTTTGATGCTTCACAGCACTATCCTATTTTTGAGGATAATGGCAATAGAACAAAATATAATGCACAGACTCTGAGAAGTCTGATTGCATGGGATATCCAAAAAAGCAATCTTTCCAACAGCTTAAAAGTAGCATACACGGAAGATAATTTCCAGTATTTTTCAGATATTAATCAGCCTAAAGCAAGTGGTGCAGAAGGAAAGAATTATATTTTTAAAAATGATTTTAATTATTTCATCACGCCAAAGATCAATATCAATGCTATCGGAGAATTTCAGGTGAATAAAGGTGAAGGCTATCAATCCGGAATCGGAAGCATCAGCAGAAATGTAGGTTCCTTAGCTGGATTGATCAGATATTTCGCGACTAAAGATCTTCGTTTTGAAGCAGGGATTAAGAAGGATTTCGTAGAAGATATCTCTTCTCCCCTTCTGTATTCTTTTTCAGGAAAATGGGATGCTACACCGTGGTATCATGCCGGAATCAATTTTTCCAGAAACTTCAGATTCCCTTCATTTAATGATCTTTACTGGCAACCGGGAGGGAATCTGAATTTACTTCCCGAAACGTCCACCAATATTGATATGAACCATGAGTTCAGGCTGGGAGATTTTAAAATTACATTAAGTCCTTACTATATGGACATCAAAAATCTCATTAGCTGGCTTCCGACATCTTTTGGATACTGGGCACCAGTAAATACGTACAGAGTTCAATCTTACGGTCTGGAATCGCAAGCCACCTGGAATAAAACATTCGGAAAGCACACTTTGAAGCTGGACGCAGGTTATACCTACACAAAATCTATTAATAAAGAGACTCAGATGCAGATGATGTATGTTCCGACTCATAAGGCTGTCGGAAATATAGAATATGGATATTCTTTCCTTAAACTGTATGCTCAGGGATTATTCAACGGGCTTACCTATACCAGTACCGATGAACGAAGGTCTACAGCTATTGATCCTTATTTTACTTTAAATACAGGAATTTCAGCAACAGTCTTCAAAAAATACACTGTAGGGTTTAAGGTGAACAACCTTACCAACGAGGTTTATCAGACGGTATCCCTCTATCCGATGCCGAAGAGAAACTACAGTGTTTATGCAACAATCAATTTTTAAACTTAAAATATTATGAAACTGAACAAACTTCTACATTTTCTTTTTGCTTTTATACTTCTTGCAGGCATTGTATCCTGTAGCAACGATAATGATGAACAGGAGGTATTCTATGGCAACGGTTTTTTAATCGCTAATGAAGGTACTTACGGAAAACCTGAAGGGGACGTAACTTTTGTAAGTGCAGACTTAAATCTTAAACAGGATAATGTTTTTGCACTTAACAACGGAGCGGCTAAATTAGGCGATGTTTTACAGATGATTGCTTTCAAAGGTGAAAACGCTTATCTACTATTGAATAACTCCAACAGAATCCAGATCGTAAACCGTTATAACTTTAAAGGCGCAGGTGAAATTAAAGCTGAACTTAATTCTCCCCGTTATATGGCTTTTGCCAACAACAATCTTTATGTAACGAATGATAAATATCAAGGGGATAAGTTTGTAAGTATTTATAAAGCTTCAGATTTTTCTTTCATTAAAAAGATTTCTTTCACAGATGCTGTTGAGAGAGTAGTGGAAGCAGGAAACAATATCTTTGTACAGAATGCTTCATTCGGTTTTGGGAACAAAATCACTTATATTAATACTTCTACCAACGATATACAGTCTACCATCACATTACCAAACGGAAACATCAATAAAATTATTTCCAACAATCAAAATGTGTATGCTATTGCCGGTGGAACTACAGATTCTTACATCTATCAGATCTCAAGCACAGGTAGTATTACAAAAACTACTACTTTAACTGGTATTGCCAATGGAACCAACCTTGAGATTTCGAATGGTAAATTTTATTTCTCTTCAGGAAAAAATGTGTATACCATGGATATGACTGCTACTACAGCACCTACATCTCCTCTATTTACAGTAGCAAACAGTGTAGATAATTTCTCTGCTCTGTATGGATTCAGTGTGATCAATGACAAAATTTTCACTTCGGATTCCAATGGATTTACCCAGGCCAGCAAAATTGTGGTTTATTCCACTACAGGATCTGTTATAAGAACATTTACTGCAGGTATAGGTTCAAACTCAGTTTACGCAAACTAAGATATTAATACTTCGGTATTATCTATAAATTTTTATTTTTTTTCATCATTTGTGTTTTTTATCAGGCCGCTTCGAAGAAGTGGCCTGATTTTGTTTTGTAGCATATATAAAAAGCTTCGGCGGGACAAAGTCCCGCCGAAGCTTAATTATTTAGTTTAATTTAATTGTATTTCAATCCCAGTTTTTCTGCCTCAGCGATCACAAACTTTTCAGCTTCTTCCTTATCATTAAGGATCTCACCTTCCAGAATCGCTTCCTTCACTTTCTCTTTCAGGATTCCGATTTCTTTTCCGGGTTTAAGATTAAACATCTGCATAATCTCTTCTCCGGTAATGGGTGGCTGGAAATTACGTACCTGATCCTTCTCTTCCACTTCCTTGATCTTCACCGCAACATATTCGAAATTCTTTTTGAATCGTTCCTGCTTTTTGGAATTTTTGGTGGTAATATCTGCCTTACACAACGTAAAGAGATCTTCAAGGTTTTCACCGGCATCGAATAAAAGCCTTCTCAATGCGGAATCTGAAGCATCATCCGTGATCAGGGCAATTGGTCGTGAGGAAAGTTTGACCATTTTCTGAACATATTTCATGTCACTTCCCAGCGGCTGTTTCAGTCTGTGGAAAAGGGTTTTCACCATTTTTGAGCCTAAAAACTCATGACCATGGAAAGTCCATCCCGTTCCTTCCACGAATTTTTTGGTTGGCGCTTTACCCACATCATGCAGTAATGCCGACCAACGCAGCCAAAGGTTGTCTGTATTTTCAGAAATATTGTCTACGACCTCCAACGTGTGGTAGAAATTATCTTTGTGAGTCTGCCCTTCTACTTCTTCCACTCCTTTCAGCTCGATCAACTCGGGAATGATCAGTTTTAGAAGACCCGTTGCTTCCATTAATCCTAGGCCTACAGATGGTTTTTTGGACATCATGATCTTGTTGAATTCCACCATGATTCTTTCCATAGAAACGATCTTAATCCTTTCTGCTTCCTGTTTAATGGCGTTCAGAGATTTCTCTTCAATCACAAAATTCAAGGTAGATGCAAAACGAACCGCTCTCATCATCCTTAACGGATCATCAGAATAGGTTTGGGCCGGTTCCAAAGGTGTTCTCAAAATACCTTTTTCAAGATCTTCAACCCCGTTGAAAGGGTCTATAAGCTCACCGAAGTTAGTCTTATTTAAAGAAATTGCCATTGCATTAATGGTAAAGTCTCTTCTCTTCTGATCATCTTCCAGTGTTCCGCCTTCTACTTCAGGCTTGCGGCTGTTCTCGGTATAACTTTCTTTTCTGGCGCCTACAAATTCCAGCTCAAGATCTTTATATTTGATCATAGCCGTTCCGTAGGTTTTGAAAACAGAAACTTTCAATTTAGGGTCAATATCATTCGCTACAGTTTGGGCAAGCTCAATACCGCTCTGTTCTGTCACAAAATCAATATCCGTAGAGGCCGTTCTCTTCATCAAAAGATCACGGACATAACCACCGACAATGTAGACGGACTGGTTGTTTTTTTCCGCAGCATCAGCAATGATTTTGAATAGTTTTAAGTTTTTATTTTGGGTAAGATTAATTTTCATCGTTAATAAATAGATCGTCTTTTTTCCGCCCATGTATCTTTTCCATTAATCATAATGGGCGTACATTGTATTAATTTTTCTTTCATCATCAAAGAAACAGGACTTTCACATCATGTTTATCCATTATCCAGTTTAAGAATGCAAAGATAGAAATTAAAAAAAAGAAATCCTGCCGATATAGATTGACAAGATTTTAAAATGAAGGAATTATTATAGAATTTTACTCACGAAGAACCTTGATTCTATTATCACTCCATATCTTGATCACGGAAGATCCTGAATATTTTGAAACTTTCTCTCTGTCTTCTTCCACTGCATAATCTACCAGCTTAATCATTTCCGGAGAAATATCCGAAAACTTCAATGGGCTTTTATCACCACTGAAATTGGCCGAAGTAGAAACCAAAGGTCTGTTTAGTTTGGTGATCAGTTTTTTACAAAAATCTGTTTTTATCAGCCTGATACCAATGCTTCCGTCTTCAGCAAGTAATTCTTTCGGAAGTCCGCGGGGATTTTCATAAACAATAGTAACCGGTTTTTCGCTAAGGTCAATGATTTCCCATGCCATTTCCGGAACATCCACCAAATCCTGAAGCCTCTTTTCAGATTCTACCAGAATGATCATGGATTTGTTTTTTTCCCTTTTTTTGATGTCAAAAATTTTATTGACCGCTTCTATATTGGTAGCATCACAACCTATTCCCCAGATCGTATCTGTAGGGTAAAGAATCGTTCCGCCGGATTTGAGTATTTCAACAATATTTTCCATAATTTAAAAGGTATTAAAACCCGTGGATAAAGGTAAAAAAACGGAAAGGTTCAGCCAAAAAATATGGGCTAAATGTTTGGTTTGGGTGATTTTTTTAGGTTTTGGCTAAAGCCGTGTTGGTGTGATTTCCATAAAAAAACGGGCTAAAGCCCGTTCCTATTGAATATTTTTTCTTTCGTTACGATTTATTAAAGCACAGACATTTTCTATATCCACCGTCTTGTTTCTTGGTTCTTGTTTCTTGGCTCTTAAATCTTGGCTCTACACCTCTATTTCACACCCGGCAAATACCTCTCTTTAATAATGCTTAAATGATGATAATTGTGTCCCACAATCAGTTTCCCGATTGTTTCCACAGCCAGTTGATTGCCGTTGGCTATACCTGTATTATTCAAAACACCGGGTTCAAGGGTTTCAATGAGGATTTGTGAAGATTTTCTCACAAGTTTATATTCTTCCAACAAGGATTCTAATGATCTGTTATTGGCAAAAGAAGCCGCAGCATATTCTTCTTCATCAAAGCCCGGCAATTGGGCTTTATCTCCTCTTGCAAAGGCCAGAATTCTGTATTGGAATATTCTTTCGGTATCAGATATATGGAGCAAAAGTTCTTTCAGCGTCCATTTTCCGTCTGCATACGCAAAAAGAGATTGTCCTTCTGTAAGAGCAGCATATATTTCTACGGTTTTATCTCCTGATATTTTTAATTCTCCGATCCAGTTCTCTGAAGGGATCTGATCCAGATATCTTTGTACGTATTTTTGAAAATCAGACATGGGTTTTTAGTTATAAGTGATGAGTGATAAGTAATATTTCCAATGAAATTCACAATTGACAATTGACCATTGACCTTTTTAATTCTTCCTGTTCGTCCATTCATAGAAATTCACAGAGTCGTAGAGTTCGAAGCCGCAGGCGGGATATAATTGGTTTCCGACGTCGTTGGTTTTCCCTGTTTCCAGAAGAACACCACAGGCATTGGATGATCTGCACAACTCTTTGGCTTCTTCGATCAGTTCTTTTGAATACCCTTTTCCTCTATAATTTTCATTGACATAGAGATCGTTCAATAACCAATAGCGCTGCATTCTTGTGGATGAAAATATCGGATACAACTGGACAAATCCAGTCAACTTACCTTCTTCCTCTACCACAAAAATTTCAGAATCTTTGTGATTTATTCTTTCCCTTAGAAAATGTTCAGCTGCGGGAATATCAGATTCTTTGTGATAAAAAATCCTGTATTGATCGAATAATTCCGCCAACTGAATGATATCGTCAATGGTTGCTTTTCTGGTGCTTTTCATATGGACTGATTATAAATGATGATCGTAGCTCAATACCCTTTTCATCTTCCACTGCTTATCTTCCTGAATCCAAAGAATCGTAAATTTCGCCCGGCTTCCCTGATTCCATTTTCCATCTGAAAATTCGAAGAAATCATGTTCTCCTTCTTCTATGAAAGCGTACAGAACATTATTGTTGTATAAAGGATAAACTTTCATGCTGTTGGGCACAAGGTCACGCTTTACTTTGTTTCGGTTACCACAGATATTATTTTTAATGGAAGCGGTAAAAGCAGGCTCACCGGAAGTAATTCCTCCTTTATCATGATAAAACTCCAGGTCTTTGCTGACTATAGATTTATAATGAGAAAGATCACATTTATTAAATCCTATATCAAATATCAAACTGTCCAGCTTTTTGGCTGTTTTATACAGTTCATCGGTAGTTTTTACCTGCGAGTATACAATCTGACTAACAAAACTTAAGATCAAAAAAAATTGAATCTTTCTCATTATATTTTATTTTAAGGTGTTAAGAAAAAGCTTTCTCAAGATCTGCGATCAGATCTTCTGCATCTTCGATACCCACGCTTAAACGAACTAAGTCGTCTGTAATCCCAAGTTCCTCACGTTTATCGGCAGGAATGGAAGCGTGTGTCATTAATGCAGGGTGATTGGCTAAAGATTCTACGCCTCCTAAAGATTCAGCAAGAGTGAAGACTCTAACTTTCTCAAGGAATTTTACAGCATCTTCTTTTTTACCGGATTTGAACGTGAAGGAAACCATTCCTCCTGATTCTTTCATTTGGGTTTTAGCCAGCTCGTACTGAGGGTGAGATTCCAATCCAGGGTAAATTACTTTATCCACTGCAGGATGCGTTTCAAGATATTTGGCTACAGCTAGTCCGTTATCTGAGTGACGCTGCATTCTTAATGCCAATGTTTTGATTCCTCTTAAAACAAGATAAGAATCGTGAGGTCCTAAAATACCTCCGCTCGCAAACTGAATAAAGTGAAGTTTTTCTCCCAGTTCAGCATCTTTTGCGATCAATGCTCCGGCGATAACATCTGAATGTCCGCCTAGATATTTTGTAGCTGAGTGCATTACGATGTCTGCTCCCAGATCAATAGGTCTCTGGATGTATGGTGTTGCGAACGTATTGTCTACAGCAACCAGGATATCTTTTCCTTTTGCCATTTCCACTACCGCTTTGATGTCTACCAGTTTCATCAGAGGATTGGTAGGGGTTTCTACCCAGATCAGTTTTGTTTTGTCTGTAATTACATCAGCAATCTTCGAAACATCATCGAAATTCACGAACGTAAATTTAAGCTGATATTTTTCGAAAAGTCTTGTAAACATTCTGTAAGTTCCTCCATAAAGGTCATCCACCGCTACTACCTCATCACCTGGATTCAGTAATTTCAAAACACAGTCGATGGCAGCCAGTCCTGAACCGAAAGCAAGACCTCTTGCTCCGTTCTCAATGCTTGCCAAAGAGTCTTCCAATGCCTGTCTTGTAGGGTTGGCAGCTCTTGAATATTCATATCCGGAATGCACTCCCGGGCTTTTCTGTGCGAATGTAGAAGTTAAAAATACAGGAACATTTACAGAACCTGTTGCAGACTCATGATGCTGCCCTCCGTGAATTACTTTTGTATTAAAATTCATAATATTTTTATTTTTTATAAGCCTCCCATGAAAAAATCAAGGCTCTTTGACACGTTATCGGATTTTCTTTTCACTTCCAGCTTTCCGTTAAAGGCATAAGCCAGAACTTCTATATCTTCGGGAACTTTATCAGGAACAGTTGTGGTAAAAGAAGCCAGATATTCACTGTTTTCATATTGATCCTTACCTGTTTCTTTCAATTCCTCAAATTTTCCGTTGATTTTGAGAATTATTTTTTTCAGGGAATCATCTATATAAGCAATATCCGAGCCGTTTCCTTTAATGAAATCATCCATTGTGGGAACAAGCTCCATAATAGATTCACCTTCCATATCGTGGGGATGAAGGCTTCCCTTCAACATCGCAGCAGGAATCTCCTTTTCTTTGAATAAAGCGATGTCCATAGCCCTGTTTTCAGAGACTTTCTCCGTTCCGGAAACTTCAGTATTTTCAGAAGCCGGAAGTTTTTCCGCTGTTGCAGCAGAATCCGGTGTTTGGGTTTCTTTAAGTTCAGTTTTTTTACTGCATGCGGCCAACAATACCGCTGTACTGATGAGTAAAAGTGCTTTTTTCATATAATTTTGTGATTGGTGTGGAGTTTTGCTATACCGATCTGATGGCTGATTTAATAGCGAATTCATCTGCTATCTGCTCAAGCCATTCTGCTACATCCTCTTCTCCGGTAGCTCTCTGGTACGTATTCCCTAAAGATACCAAAATCTGGTGAATAAACATCTTCATCTGATCTACCGGCATTTCTTTGGTCCAAAGATCGATTCTTAAAGCTTCCATTGTTTTATCATCCCAAACAGAGATCATCGTCGCTTTCGTTTCCTCTTTCTCCACACCGCCATCCTGAGCGTTCCATGTTATGCTTTCAGGAATGTGGTTCTCATCCAACTCTACATCTATTGTAATCTGAGTTTTTCTCATATCAATCTAAAATTTTTCCGCAAAGTTACTACTTCTTAAGCTTATCTAAAATTTCTACGAAATTATCTTCATCAGGAAATGGCGTATTAAAATTAAAAATCTTCCCTTCCGGATCTATAATGATAAATCTTGGAATAGACTGTATCCTGTATTTGTTCATAAACTGCTCTGCATTGGTAAGCCAGAACTGGGGAACATTGGATTTTTTGGTCTTCAGATAATTCTGCCATTTGGATTTATCCTGATCCAGACTTATTGAAATAAACTGAATATTATCATAATATCTGTTCTGATAACTTCTGGTCTCAAATACAGGGCGGATCTGCTTACAAGGCCCACACCATGTCGCCCAGAAATCGATCACTACATATTTTCCTTTATATTTTGAAAGTTGAATCTTTTTGTCCTGATCATTCAGCAGCATAAGATCCGGAAATACAGAACCTTTCTGTGACCTGTTGATCTGATCAATCTTGGAATACAGCATTCCTTTATAATCCTTATCACTTACTTTTCCAATTTCAGCAGCAAAAAGTTTGTTTCTCGCCAGGCTGTCTGTTTGCAACTCAATAGCTTTCGCAAGGTGTTTAGCCATCAGTTGGTCTTTGGAAATTCCTTTAGGCATCTGATTAATCTTTACAAACAGAATGCTGTCCGGATTTGAGGCCTGATCTTTATCTGAAAGCAATTGATCCAATTTATACTGAAGAAAGCTGTCATCCTTACTTAAAAGAGGTCCCGGCTTCTGAATATTTTCATTAAGTTCTTTCATAAAAGCCGCAGGAGCCGCAAATTTCGGATCGTTCCATGAGGTCATTTTCCTGTAATTATTGATCTCATTCAGGTATTCGATGGCCATCAGCTGTCTTCTGTATGCTTTATAATCTTCTGAAAGGGCATTATTTTCCGGATCGGCAAAAACATTTAAAATCCTTTTGTTGTCCTTCCAGTCAGATTCTGCCAGTTCATAAAATTTTTGTGGATCATTATTGTAATTTTGTCTCTCAAGAGCATAACTGAATTCGTTACCAAAAGAATTTTCCGTATTTCTATATACCTGGTCAGCCTTTCGGTTAGATTTGACATAAGATACCATATTCGCTCCGTTGAATTGAATTTGAAAATCAAACCAGTCACCACTGCCCATGAAAACATCCAGTTTTTTATTCCCGACTTCCAGAACATATTCATCCAGCGGAACCGACTTTGTAGTCATCCAATTGAATGTATTGTTTTTAACTGCCGCAGCTCCGATCTTTTTGTGGAAATCCTTGGAATAAATCCTTACGGAATCGATTTTAAGATCCGTTTCCAGTTTTCCTTTAATCACAACACCGGCTCCGTCACTCTGATAGGATTTTGGTTTTTTAAACATATAAAGAAATCCTCCAGCAATGATTAGTGAAGCTACCGAAAATATAATCTGCTTTTTACTTTTTAAGAACGCATTCTTAAATCCTTTTTTGCTGTACCAGAAATAGCCTAATGCAAGAAAAACAACCATCCAGAAAAGACTCATGTATTCTGAATAGGAGATAAAATGGTTCAGATTTCTCACTTCCGGCGCTTTCCAGAAAGCATATAATGAACTGTAAGGATTGAAGAAATAAGACTGTCTCTGTACCACAGACGTAATATTGGAAGCCAGCCCAAGCATACCGATCAGGAATGACCAGATAAAGCCCTGGAATACCACGGAAACACAAAGCTGTAAAGCGGCAATCCCCAAAATGGTCACACCAACCCTTACAAAAGTCTGAATCATCCAAACCGCATCGAAAGTCAATAGTTTAGCAGGATCCGGATGGATATAATAATCTGCAAGTGCTAAAACAATATTAAACCCGAAGTAGGAAATCACACAGATAAAACTCAGTAACAGTAAAACAATATATTTCGAAAAATAGAAATCAAATCTGCTTACCGGCTGCGTCTCCATCAGTTGCCAGCCATTATTTTTATGATCAGTCTGTGCTATTCTGTTGGCGGCAATGATGACAAACAGAAGCAGAATAAAAAAGACGAAAGATTTAATGGCATCTCCTCCTATCGCATCTTCAAAAATGGAATACGGAAGATCCCCTTCCTTTACCATCCGGGATTGGAAAAAACCGGGTACATAACTTATCAGAGGAATCAGGGCTCCTAAAACGATAGCGATATAAGTCAGTCCCAGACCTTTAGTTTTCAGCCATTCTACATTGATGGCGGTGAATAATTTTTTCATCTGTGTTTTAGTTTTTAGTGATTTCCATGAACCAGTCTTCCAGACCCGCACTGTTTTTAATTTCGAAAATTTCAGCATCATTCAGGACCAGTTTTTTGATCAGAGACGCAATATTCTCTTTAGACTCAGCTGTAATTTCAATGGTGGATGAGTCAATTATTTTAGGGGAGTAGCTTTCCGGAATCTGTACTATAAATTGTGGTGCGTTGTTCAGTCCAATTCTGATGTGGTCATATCGGTAAAGTTCGTTCAGATCTTTGATGCTTCCTGCAAAACGGATTTCACCATGAGAAATAATGGCAAGATGGGTGATCATTTTTTCAATTTCCTGAAGCAGGTGACTCGAAATAAATATAGTGACACCTTCATCCCTGTTAAGCTTGATCAGCAGTTCACGCATTTCCAGCATTCCGTTTGGGTCAAGGCCGTTCACCGGTTCATCAAGGATCAGCAGCTCAGGTTTCCCCAAAAGAGTCATCGCGATGGAAAGGCGCTGTTTCATTCCCAGAGAATATCTTTTCATCTTCATGTGTCTGCTTTCCCAAAGGTCTACAAGATGAAGCACCCTTTCACATTCCGGTTCCGGCAGGTTTCTGAGTCTGGAAATAATCAGAAGGTTCTCCCATCCGGAAAGATGGTCATAGAATGCAGCAGTATCTATAAGACTGCCTATCTTATGGAATCCGTCAGGATAAAGCTCTGCCAGATTTTTATCAAATATTTTAATAGCCCCGGATTCGTCAGGAATACTGCCGATCAGCATTTTCATTGTCGTAGATTTTCCGGCCCCATTGGCACCCAGAAATCCGAAAATACTTCCTTTCGGAACGGAGAGATTTATATTTTTAAGGACAGGCTTATTTCTGGAAAATTCAAAATTTAAGTTTTGAATCTGGATTATATTTCCCATAAATGTGTATTTCGTTGGAAGCAAAAATACAAATTAAACAGTAATATGCAATACAAAGTAGTATGTTTTTAAAAATTATTTCAAAAAAAAAGCCTCCAAACTGAATTGAAGGCTGTTATTTATGGTAATGATTAAGGCTTTTTAGGCTTATACACCGCTTCATTAAAGATTTTGGTAGCATCGAGTTTTAAAAATTCCTGTAGTTTCGTTTCCGGTTTCTGTCTGAAATAAGCTTTACAGATCTGCCATCCGGTAAAAATTCCGATCATAGGAGAAGACTCATTATCAATTTCCGTATAAAACTTTGAGAAAGGTCCGGGAGAAATGAAACGCTCTACCAGTCTTGGATCATCTCCGAAGATCAGGTTGCTTTCCACAAAATAATTCCAGATATTGGATTCATTGGCTACCGCCCATTCGTATTGCTTCTTGGTGTAATTCATTTTCAGATAATCCGGTGTATCAGGAAGGAAAGCATCCTGCAGCATCATGATTTTTCCGTTCAGAATCACTTTATCTATGAATTTCTGGTGATCCGGAGATTCCGTCACAATATTTTCAGCAAAGATCTGTGAAACTTTCGGAACAATATTCTGAGGATTCATTGATTTCTGAAAATAAAGCTCCAATCCTTTGTAATGGGCATTGCCATCACCCATAAACCCGGTAATATCTATGAACAGAAGATTTCCTTTTGAATCATAGAAAATAGGATCCTGAGCCATTTGCAACGCTGATGAAAACAGGTAAACCTTAGGGCTTTTGAACTGTGGGAAATAATACTTCATGTGAGCAAACAGATCCTGAAGTCCTTTCTGAATCTTTGCTTCATCTATTTTTCCGACGGCTTCTTTATAGATTTTGATCTCTTCCGCATCTGCTCTTCTTTTGCTGAAATCGGCATCAGAAACCGTTCCCTGAAACCATGGAAACTTAGCTTTAAACTGATCCAGAGGAATATCCTGGTTATAAAATTCTTTGGAAATATCAGTTACCTCCAATTTTTCCGCAGGTTCTTTTACTTCTACTTTCCATTGGTTTTCGGGCTCCTTTTTACAAGAATCCAAAGCAAGAACTAAAATAGACGAAACGGCAATAATTCTAAAAATCTTCATTATTTTTACATGAAATTTAAGGACACAAAAATAAGGATTAAAAACACAATCGGTGATGAAAATTAAAATATTTGCAAGCCTCGGCCTGATTATTTCAGGATTTTATCCTTTCAGTGCCCAAAAACTCAATTTTAAAGATAAAAACTTTGAAAAAGCTGTAATTGAAAATTTTGACCATAATAAAAACGGCTCAATGGAACAGCTGGAAGCCGACATGGTTACCAATCTGTTTCTGGTTCAGAAGGGTATACAATCAGCCGACGACATCAAGCTTTTCCCCAATGCAAAAATGATCATGCTGGATGACAATACTATTTCCGGTGTTTCTGTGGCCAATCTCCCCCGCCTCGAACTTTTTTCCTGCACGGGATGCAAGATGTCTTCATTTAAGGGACAAGGTCTCAAAAGCTTAGCTTCACTGTATCTTGACAATAATCTTCTGGAGAATATTTCACTGAAGGAAATGCCAAGAATTGATCAATTAACATTATCTTTAAATCAATTAAAAACCATCGATATCACCTCGCTCAAAAACCTGAGAAAACTGAACGTTGAACACAATAAGATCCAAAAACTTGATATCTCCGGAAATCCTACTCTTCAGACATTGAACGTAGGCGGAAATAAAATGAAGGAAACAGATATTAAGATGGGAACGAAGACCGACGTAACTATTTTTGGAACTGAGCCCTAAATTATAACTATGAAAATAGAAACAAAAAGACTGATTTTACGAAAACTTGAAGAAACGGATGTTGAAAGAATGTTTCTTCTGGACTCTGATCCGGAAGTGATGAAATACATCGGTGTTCCGGTACTTACAGAACCCAATGAATCATTAAATGTAATCCGAATGATCCAAAAACAATATGAGGACAACGGTACAGGAAGACTCGCCGTGATTGAAAAAGAAACCGGATTATTTATCGGCTGGAGCGGACTGAAACTGCTTACTGAGGAAATCAACGGATATAAAAACGTATTAGATCTCGGCTACCGTTATCTGCCAGAATCATGGGGAAAAGGTTATGCAATGGAAGCCGCAAAAGCCTCTCTTGATCTTGGATTTATTGATATGAAAGCGGATGTAATTTATGCTCATGCCCATTGTGAAAATAAAGGTTCCAATCATATTTTAACAAAATTAGGCTTTGAAAAAACCGGAGAATTCAAGGAACCGGACGGAATCTGTAACTGGTACGAACTCAAACGCAATAACTATCTGCCATAATATGCTGACGATAAGACAAGAAGAGGAAAAAGACTATCAAAAAGTATTCGGGCTTACGGAAGAAGCTTTCAGAAATATGGAGGAAAGTGACCATCAGGAACATTTTCTTGTGGAAAAATTAAGGAAATCTGATGCTTTCATTCCGGAACTATCTCTGGTTGCTGAAACTAAAGAGGGTGAAATCGCAGGTCATATTTTATTCACAAAACTTAAAATAGTGAATGGTGACGAAACATTCGAATCACTGGCGCTGGCCCCTGTTTCCGTACGTCCTGAATTTCAGAATCAGGGAATCGGAGGACATCTGATTCTTCGCGGACATTCCATTGCTAAGGAACTGGGCTACCACTCGGTCATCCTGATCGGGCACGAAAATTATTATCCTAAGTTTGGTTACGAAAAAACCAGTAATTTTGGAATCTCTTTTCCGTTTGAAATTCCTGAGATCAATGGCATGGCGGTTGAACTGACGAAAGACGGATTAAAAAATGTAAAAGGCGTAGTAAAATACCCTAAAGAATTTGGAATAGAATAGTAGCTAAGAGAACTTTTAAAATTATATTTTTTATAAACATGAAGAAGTTAAGATGTTTTTGATGTAGCTAAAGAAAGATTGTTTAAGAATTTGCCGATGGCAAAATGAAGCACATTGCTTAAAATATCGAAGATATGCTTAATCAATCTTTAAAGTTAGGATTCTAAATGCCTTAATGTTTGAAAAAAATAACGTTAAGAATTCTTTCAACATGACGAATTAAGAAGAATATTTTCATGTTGAAAACCAGTAAATATAAACACACTAAAAAATAAACAATGCAGACTCAAAAAGTAACAGATCATATTGTACAGTGGTTAAAAGATTATGCGGTAAAAGCTAAAGTAAACGGATATGTCATCGGAGTTTCCGGAGGTGTAGATTCCGGTGTGGTTTCTACTCTTGCTGCCATGACAGGCTTAAAAACCCTTCTGATTGAAATGCCGATACGCCAGAAACCGGATCAGATAGACCGTGCCTGGGAGCATATGAATGATCTTAAATCCAGGTTTCCTAATGTGGAAGCGATGTCTGTTAACCTTACTCCTGCTTTTGAAGAACTTTATAAAGCATTTGATGTAAAAGATGATCTGTACCCTAATGAGAAGCTGGCTTTTGCCAATACCAGATCACGTTTGAGAATGCTTACCCTGTATTATTACGGACAGATCAATGGTCTGCTTGTGTGTGGAACAGGAAATAAAGTGGAAGATTTCGGCATCGGGTTTTATACAAAATACGGTGATGGTGGTGTAGATGTCTCTCCTATTGCAGATCTTTACAAAACGGAAGTTTACACGCTGGCAAGATCATTAAATCTGGTTAAAAACATTCAGGAAGCGATTCCTACAGACGGACTTTGGGATGTGGACAGAACGGATGAACAACAAATTGGAGCTACCTATCCTGAACTAGAAAAAATTCAGAAGGAATACGGAACTAAAACTGCCGATGATTATGAAGGCCGTGATAAAGAAGTCTTTTTAATTTTCGACAGAATGCACAAAGCAGCTCAACATAAAATCAATCCTATCCCGGTTTGTGATATTCCTGAGGAGTGGAGAGAAGGCTAATGCTGAGTTATGAGTTATGAGTTATTAATGATAAGTTATAAGTGTTGATATGAACGGTAAAATAAGATCGGTATTTTTTATTTGTCTGGGACTTCTCTTCGGGATGTCTGTGATGTATATCTACAATAATTTTATTGCAGACAAAAAGGGAAATACGGAGATCACAAAAACAGAAGCTTCGAGCAACGGAAACATTGCTACTGATTCTCAAAGCACCGGCAGAAATTCTTCGTCTCAGGCTATTGACCAGCTGACAGAGGAAAAAACAGTCATTAATTATCTAAAGCAGAATCACAGGCTTCCGGATTATTATATCACTAAAAATGAGGCAAGAAAGCTCGGCTGGAATCCTTCAAAAGGTAATCTCTGCGAAGTGCTACCAGGAAAAGCTATTGGTGGCGACCACTTCAGCAACCGTGAAAAAAGACTTCCACAGGGTGAAAAATATTTTGAAGCAGATGTCAACTACACCTGTGGAAACCGAAATTCAGACCGAATCATTTTTACCGGAAATGGTGACGTTTATCTGACTAAAAACCATTACAAGAGCTTTGAGAAACAATAGTCTTTATGGTCTGGTGGCAATGGTATTTCTGGCATTTTCATGCTCGGAGAAACAGCAGCAACAGCAGCCTGTAAAAAGCACTAAGCCGATGACCATACTGATTCAGCCTTTCAAAGATTTCAGTGCTGAAAAGGTAAGGAAGACAGCTGAAGGAATCAGGAGAATCTATCCCAATATAGAAATACTGGGGGCTATTGATTTTCCGGACAATGCCTATTATAAGGAAAGAAACCGTTATCGGGCAGATTCTATCATTAAGTTTCTGGACGGGCGGACAAAAGACGGTTTTGTCACCATTGGCCTGACTTCAAAAGACATCAGCGTCACCAAAGGAAAAATAAAAGACTACGGAATCATGGGACTGGGTTACAGACCCGGAAAAGCCTGTGTAGCTTCAAAATACAGGCTGGACAAAAAGAATGCGGATGAGCAGTTCTTTAAAATAGCCATCCACGAACTCGGACATACTCAGGGCCTGAAACACTGCCCGGAAAAAACATGTTTCATGAGGGATGCAGAAGGCGGAAATCCCACGGATGAGGAAACCGATTTCTGCCCAAAATGCAAAACTTTTTTAATCAGTAAAAACTGGAAATTTAATTCTATATGAAGACAATATATATCGATTTTACAGACATCGGCGACTACGAAGATTTTTATGCTCAATTAAAGGAAAAAATAACGCTTCCTGACTATTTCGGGGACAATCTGGATGCACTGTCTGATGTGATTACAGGAGAACTGGAAATGCCGCTTCACCTTGAATTCGTTAATATGACAGTAGACCAACTGGAGATCTTTGAAGATCTGCTGACCACTCTGGAAGATGCGGAAGATGAAAGAGAGGATTTCACCTTCACTTATTATCTGGAACAATACGAAGATGATGAAAATGACGATGAGGATGAGCAGGAAGAGGAAAAATAACCATTCTCTCAACTCAAATAGTTTAACTCAATATTATTCTCTTTTTTAGCGGATTTTCAAAATAAAAGATTAATATTTGCAACATAGCAATCTTTAATCTCCTTGTAAAACCAAACTATGAAAAGAGTACAATTTTCTATGATATTCTTATTGGTGAACTTTGCCTTCATCAATGCGCAAGTAGGTATAAGCAATCCGTCTCCCGCTTCCACACTGGACATCACTGCAAAGAATGCCACAGGAACTTCTGCTAATACAGATGGATTGCTAGTACCCCGTGTAGACAGGCAGAGGGCGCAAAGTATGTCTGCCGTTCCAGTATCTACATTGATTTATGTAAACAGTATCACTACAGGAACTCTGGCCGGAACAGCAGCAAATATAAATTCTGTAGGATATTATTATTTTAACGGAACCGCCTGGACAAAGCTCGCTACTTCACTGAATATCTATAATTCTGATGGAACCTTAAACGGCCCGCGAACAGTCACCACTAACGGAAATCTTTTAACCTTTGTAAACGGAGGCAACAATGTCAAAATAACGACCTCTGCCACTGAAGGTGCCCTGTCTGCCAACGGTTCTTCAAGAGGTTTTTTAAATCTGGTGGGAGGCTCTGCGAATATTGATTACTATGTAGAAAACAACGGCATCGCCCAGTTCAATGCTTCCGGAAATTCGACTAAACTCAGCGTAGGTTCTACGAATGCAACTCCTCTTGGACTCAAAACAAACAATATTGAAAGACTTACCGTTTTAAGCGGTGGAAATGTAGGGATCGGAACTACATCACCCAATACAAAACTGGAAGTTTCTTCGGGGACAGCTAATGTTTCTGGTACAACCTTAACTAATCTCAATTCGGCATCTCCTATCAGTACAGGTCAAACCTTAGGCGTTGATAACCTTGGAAATGTAATAACAGTGGCCAACCCGACTGCTGCCAGTGTGACAACTGCATCAGTTAACAGTACCACAGGAGCCAGTTTCAATGTGAATGATACCACAGTCACTATGGTGCCGGGAACCTCACAACCAGTCACCATTCCCACTGGCGGAAAAGCTTTGTTCATCAATTTTATGCTGGGAATTGATTACGGGAGCAATCCTGCTGGAAGTGGTGCATCCTATTATGAAGCAAGATTGTATATAGACGGAGTAGCTACAGACTGCTATATGCGTACTCAGGAATATGGTGCCGGCGGATTCAGTGCCCAGTTTAGCTTTAATACGGTGAAATTTCTCGCAGCGGGAAATCATACGATAGATGTAAGAATGACAAGAACCTTTAATAATGGGGTGGCTTCAGGAGCAAATATGGTCTGTTCTCCGATCTCTATGTCATTTAATGCTACTTATTTGAATTAATTTAGATAACATCAGCACAGTTTCTACTGTAAAAAATGAATTTTCATCTTAAAAAATTTCCCATGAAAAGAATACAATTCTCCATCATACTCTCTATTTTCGGGTCTTCACTCATCTTTGCACAGATGGGAGTCAATAATAATGCTCCACTTGCCACATTAGATATTACGGCTAAAAATACGACAGGCACTTCCACGGATGTGGATGGAATTTTAGTACCCCGAGTGGACAGACAAAGGGCGCAGAGCATGAGCAGTGTTCCGGTTTCCACCATGATTTATGTAAACAGTAATGCTACAGGAACCCAAACCGGCACTGCTGCCAATATAGATGCACCGGGATATTACTATTATAACGGAACTTCCTGGATTAAACTCAATCCTATTAACAATATCTACACCTCAGACGGCACTTTAGGCGGAATGAGAACAGTTACGACTAACGGAAATACCGTGAGTTTTGTCAACGGAACCAGCAATGTAGGAATTATCACTACAGCAACAGAAGGACGATTTTCTGCTAATGGCTCCACAAGAGGCACCCTGACTTTATCCTCCGGGACGAATATAGTGGATGCTTATGTAGACAACGCCAATGCAGCACAGATCAATACTTCCGGAACTGCCACAAAATTAAGTATCGGAACGACCACTGCAACACCTCTTGCCCTTAAAACAAACGGCACCGATAAGCTGACTCTTTTAAGTAACGGAAATGTGGGTATCGGAACTACAGTACCTTCATCAGCATTTGAATTAGCATCAGGAACGGCAAATACATCCGGATTAAGATTCACCAATCTTACTTCTGCGTCGCCAATAAGTACGGGCCAGGCCCTGGGTGTGGATGCCAGTGGAAATCTGGTAACCGTCGCCAATCCCAGCCCCACGAATGTAAGCACTTCTTCGGTAAACAGTACAGCAGCGGCAAACTTTAATGTAACCGATCTGACTGCAACTATCGTATCCGGAACTTCGCAGACGATTGCTGTCCCAACAGGCGGAAAAGCTTTATTTATCAATTTCATGCTTGGGGTAGATTACGTCAATAATCCTGCTGGTAGCGGGACGGCTTATTACGAAGCCAGATTATACATAGACGGAGTGGCCACAGACTGCTATATGCGCACTCAGGAAGTGGGAATAAGTACCAATGCCTCTTTTACCATCAGCACGATTAAGTTTCTGGCAGCCGGAAATCATACAATTGATGTCAGAATGCAGAGAACATTCAACAATGGTACGACTTCGGGAGCGGGTATGACCTGTGCCCCGATATCGATGTCGTTTAATGCCTCTTATTTAAATTAAGCTTAAGCACAATAAGGTAGTACAATCTAAGCATTGCAAAAATTAATCATTATCTTAAACTTACGTCATGAAAAGATTTCAACTTTCAATTATATTTTTATTAGCAGGCATTTCAATTGTCGTGGCACAGACGGGAATTAATAACAATACTCCTTTGTCAACGCTGGATATTACGGCAAAGAATGCAACCGGAACCACCAACAATGTAGACGGTCTACTGATCCCAAGAGTAGACAGACAGAGAGCGCAAAGCATGTCTTCAGTTCCGATTTCAACACTGATCTATGTCAACAGCATAGCAACGGGAACATTAGCAGGTACAGCCGCCAATATAGATGCTGCCGGATTTTATTATTTTAACGGAACTGCATGGGCAAAAGTAGATGCTCCTGTGAATATTTATAACTCAAACGGAGCGTTGCCGGGCCAAAGAACGGTAACCACCAATGGAAGTCCATTACTTTTTGTAAACGGAGGGACCACTGTAGGAATTGTCACGAGCGCAGGTTTAGGAGCAGTCGCCACAACCGCCTCCACAAGAGGATCTGTAACCTTAACCGGTGGAACGGCTAACCTTGATATTTACACGGATGATGCCAATCAGACCCAGATTAATTCATCCGGAAGTTCAACCCAATTAAGCCTGGGAACTAACAATGCAGGAACTCTTGGCCTAAAAGCCAACGGAACAGAAAAAATCACCGTACTGAATAACGGAAATGTAGGGATAGGTACTCCCACTCCCAATACAAGGCTTGAAATAGCTTCCGGTACTGCCAATGTTTCAGGGGTAAAATTCACCAATCTTACTTCTGCTTCACCCATCGGAACAGGACAGTCTATAGGTGTAGATGCAACAGGAAATATCATTACGGTAGCCAACCCTACTCCGGCCAGTATCAACACCGCTACGGTAAACAGTACTACCGGCACTGATTATAATGTGAATGACCTTGGTGCAACTATCGTGACCGGAACTTCTCAATCGATTACAATTCCTGCAGGTGGTAAGACTTTATTCATCAATTTCATGCTTGGAATCGATTATTTAGGCAGCCCCGCCGGAGGAGGACAGGCTACTTATGAAGCGAGACTTTACATCGATGGAGTGGCTACAGACTGCTACCTTCGTACCCAGGAAGCTTCTGCCGGAGCCAATACCCAATTTACCATCAATACCGTAAAATTCCTTACCGCAGGAAATCATACTGTAGATGTTAGAATGACCAGAGCAGTGAATAACGGAACAACATCCGGTGTTAATATGCCATGCAGACCTATTTCAATGTCTTTTAATGCTTCTTATATCAACTAAAACGGGGTTGGGAAAGTTTCGAACAGGTTGTCAGTTGCTGGTTGCTGGTTCATAGTAATTAAGTTAATGAGTTATCGTCTTGTGTCTGATGTCTGAAATCTAATATCTTGATTCTTCTCTTTCTAAAATTCACCATTCACTTGCGAAGCAAATTCACCATTGACATTGTCTCAATCTTAGCCTTAAACTCATCCCCCACATCACATACAAAACTCGCAGAAAATTCCTGCGAGTTTTTTTTGGTTGAGTCTTTTTAAAGTACGCCTAATTTTTACTTTACTGTTTGATAAATTTAAAACTCTGTGAAGTCTCCCCTTTCACGAAAATCTGCAGGATGTAATTTCCTTTTGACAAGGAAGAAACATCTATTCTGCTTTCCAAAGCATTGTCTGTTTTTACTTTTTGACCAACCATATTGTATATTTCCACTTTATCAATTTTTGTGATTCCTTTGAAATAAAGAACATCTTTTACCGGATTCGGATAAATGGCTATGTTGTTGTTATGCTTAGTGCTTTCACTGGTAGAAAGCTGTATTTTCGAAAGATCCAGATAAAACGCAACGATCTGATTGGATGCATTGGTTCCTATCCCGGCTACCCTTCTTCCATCCTGGGAAATAGCCAGAGGAAGTGACATATTCACACCCTGGGTATTGATGCCCAAGCCTACAGCATAATCGTTCAGGTTCACACGGCCACCTGCGGCAGTCCATATAAAGCCTTCTCCGGACATTGGAGGTGCCGCGAAAGGTCTGAAGAATCCGACTACTTTTTTACCGTCGGCAGAGATTCCGGTTGCTCCCCCTCTGAAGAAGGCTGAGGAATTTGGATGGGTAATATATGTCACGCCGCTTACGCTGTTCCATACGTATGGATTGGGCATCGCAGCTCCTATGATCGTAGTTCCGTCGGCAGAAACATCCCCTGCTTCGCCTACATAATCGCCATTACTGTCTGTGATAAAGCTTTCTACTCCATTCACCCATTGCGCACCGCTTCGGGTTCCATTATCCTGATCCTGCCATCCGACAATGACAGATCCGTCGGCATTGATAGCATTGGCTCTGGAACTTCTGTTGGGAACTATACTTCCGAGATCTGTAACGCCATTTGTGGCATCCCATTTTACGGCATGTGCGCTTCCGGCAGTTACCCATCCCAGACCTACGATGGTATTTCCGTCTGAAGTCATTCCCCAGGTAGAACTTACATGGCCGTCCCAGCCTGTAGGAACCAAACCTCCGTGATTACTCCAGGAAGTTGAGGCTGTATCATACGTAGATATTTCATTGAATCCGGTTCCGGAATTGGTTGTGGAAGAAGCTATTTTCGTCCCGGCAGCATTGATGAGGGTTCTTCCGGCAGCAGGATATCCGTTGGAAATCGAGCCAATCTGAACAAGACCATTGATCTCATCCCATTTTAAGATCTGTCCTGCACTGGTATGCATACTTACGACTCCACCATCAGAAATACCGCCTACGGTGTAATTTCCAACCGCCATCACAGTTAGTTGAGCACCCGCAGATGTAAATCCAAACAGAAAGCAAGCATATAAAGCTTTCATTGAAATTTTGTAAATCTTTTTCATAATTACTTAAGTTTTATATTTTGAATTGGCAGAAACAATATTAATATTATATTTGCCTTTTCAAAAGAATTTGACTTACATAATTCGTGAAATTTAAAAGAACACTATATATAAATCATTAAAATACAACCATATAACAAAAATCTATTTTGAGGACAGATCATCAGGAAGCTGTAAGAAAAACCGAAAAAAAATCATTTTTATGCCATACCATTCTGGCTCAAACCGTTCCAATTCTGCTGGTCATTCTCTGCTCAGTCTGGATCAAAGGACAATCCGGTCCCGACTTCAGTATTTTGGCGGATAAAGCTTTTCAGAAATTATATCAAAATCCGGATGAATGCATCAATTATTCCCAGAGCCTTCTGATCAGCGACCAGAATCCGGAACACAGGATCGTCCTGCAGAATATCATTTCCCAGGCCTATGCTATGAAGGGAGATTACATCCAGTCTGTTAATATTTACAGCCAAAAGGAAGATTCAAGGGAAAAAGAAAGCCTCTCTTATTTCCTGCAGATCGCCGGAGATTACAATCTTGCAGATCAGTATCAGAATCTGGATCTTTACAGCCAGTCGCAACGGATCATTTCCGGTCTATTGGCTGATCATAAATTATTAAAAGGCGACAATCCCCGGATGAATGTCATTACGGCTAAGCTTTATCAGCTTCAGGCACTTAACTTCGGGATCAACAGAAGCTATAACCAGGCGCTGGAAAACCTCAGCAAAAGTGATCAGTATCTCGGTTTCAACAACCAGGAAAACAGGATTCTTGAAATGGAAAATAAAGTGTTCAGGGCTTCTTTTTTAATGAGACAGAATAAACTGGAGGAAGCGAAGTATCTTCTTGAAACCACACTTGTTTTAGCTGAAAAGAGTACAGATTATTATTTTATCCAGGCATTGGCTTATGAAAACCTTTCCCGTTATTATTTTTTAAAGGAAAACTATGGTACTGCCGTTGAAATTCTTGAAAAAGGGCTTTCCAGAATAGAAAATCTCCCTTACAACAGCCTGAAAGCAAAGATTTACGAATCTTTATCCAAAAATTATTTCGCCCTTCATCGCGATGAAAAATACCACCAGTACAATAAACTTTATACTGAACTCCGGACAAAACTGGATTCCAGTACCAAAGAAGGCATCCGTTATATCGTCAAGCTGGTGGAAACCAACCAGAATACTAATCTCGAGTTTCAGAAGCAGAAACAGTTGAAAAAGATAAGTCTGATCTCCGGGGGTTTTCTCATCATCATTATCGGTCTTCTGATTTATTTTTTAATTCTGAAAAACAGCCATAAGGATCTTAAAAAACAGTCAGATTTCTTTGAAAAACAGAAAAATCAGGAATTGGCAGTTCAGAATATTTCCAGGGAAACCTCAGCTGCTGATAAAACAACAGAAAAAGACCCTCATAAAATTTCAAAGGAAAAGGAAGATGAAATCCTTCAAAAACTGGAAGACTGGGAAAAACAGCAACGATATCTGGACAAAAGCATGACGCTTTCCGCACTGTCTTCTCAAATGGGTATGAATACGAAATATCTTTCCGAGGTAATCAACAGCAGTAAAGGGAAAAATTTCAACGCTTACATTAATGAATTAAGGATCAATCATATTGCACGTCTGCTGAGAACAGATCCTGTTTATCTCAACTACAAGGTCAGTTATCTGGCAGAATATTCAGGGTTCTCGTCGCACAGTGCATTTACCACCGTTTTTAAATCTGTGACGGGAATGTCTCCCAATGCATATATCCAGGAAATAAGTAAAAGCAGAACATTATGAAATTGACATTAAAAATCATTGCAGCCCTTTTTCTGTGCTTCTGCCTTTCAGTTTCCGGGCAAAAAACTTCCTTTGATTCCCTGATGAAAAAAGCCCGTCTTGAGATTTATGACAGTCCGGATAATGCGATCAGGATTGGGAAAAACCTCATCATAAAAGAAAAAAACATTCATAGACAAATAAGCATTTATCAGCTGCTTTCTACCGCCAATATTGCTAAAAGAGATTTTGACCAATCGCTTCAGTATTTATTAAAAGCTAAAGAAACCGCGGAAAAAACGAATGACCTGAAAGTCCGTACCAGCGTTCTGATCTCAGCTGCCATCCAATACCAGCAGATGGAACTTTTCAGCAAAAGCCTTGAAACGCTGAACGAAGCAGATCAGTATCTGGCTAAATTTCCGGATGATGTCCCTGAAAAACATATTGAAACGGCAAGAAGCTACGCGATCCGTGGAATGATTTATAAAAGCCAGTCGAATCCCGAAATTGCTCTTGAAAAATTTCTGATTTCCATTCAAAATTTTGAAAAAATAGAACATAAACAGACGACTTATTCCAATATGAGTGTGGTCTACTATAATATCGGCTATTGTTATCTTAATCTCAACCAGCTTGAAAAGGCGCATCAGGCATTTATCCAATCTGCAGAATATGCCCGTAAAAACAAAGCAAAAAGTCTGGAAGCCTTTGCATTAAAAGGAATAGCTGAAATGTACAAACAGAAAAAGGAAAACGAAATAGCGCTACAACTGCTTATCAAAGCCGAAGATCTCAGCAAAAATACCGGCGACCTGATCCTTAATGAAGGAATATACAAGGAAATGTCTGAAAATTATCTGGCCATGGGGAAACCTAATCTGTACCAGAATTACAGCAAGAAGTATTTTGAAATGCGCTTTCAGAGGGAGCAGAACGAATTGAGTTCTATCAATCATTCCATTAATGAGCACAATAAGGAAACGCTGAAAAAAAGTACTGAAATGAAAACCCGGTATCAGTTTTTTACAGGAATTATCGCTGGTATTGGGAGTCTTATCATTATTCTACTCGTTTCTCTCATTATTAAGATCAGAAAAAGAAATCTCCAATACAAACAAAAAATCCATGACCTGATACAATCTTGAATAAGGGATTATCTTATCATTTGGAACATCTGAAAATTAGCTATCAATACTTTTTCTCCTCTCTCCATTTTTACTTTTTTATTTTTTTTCGAAAATAACACCTTATTGACTACTTTTCAATCAATTAATTACCAATCACTTACATAATAAAATATAAATAAAATGATATTTTTTAAATTTTTTTTTGAAAAAACAAAAACCAAATAATCATTTATCTCGTATGTATGTTTAGGAGCACCCAACTTAGTTTGGACAAAAACTAATGAACACCATAAAATATGTAATCAATTTCTATTGGATAGAACAGCACAGATTAAGCATAAAATTAGTCTTCTGATATTTTTTGATGAAACCTAAATAAATTAAACAGCGATGAAAACGATCAACTTTATTATTCCCTTATTATTTGTGGGCTTTATCTTTATGAAAGCACAGGTAGGAATTGGAGTAGCTTTACCTAACACCAATGCGAGATTGGAAGTAACCAGTACGAATAAAGGGGTACTCCTTCCAAGACTTGCCCTTGTTTCTACCAATAGTGCTTCTCCCCTTTCAGCCCATGTTGCCGGAATGACCGTCTACAATACAGCTACCAATACTTCTGTGCCCGCCAACCCTGTTTATCCGGGAGAATATTATAATGACGGTACCCAATGGTTAAGGAAATCTTCCTGGAATGATGCCAGAATGATTACCGGAGGAAGTATAACCGATCCTATTGCCCTGATCACAGCAGATGCCGCTGCCGAAACAGCATCAAATACAACATTGAGTACAGTTTCCTTTACTTTAGACAGGCCATCTACTGTAGAATTCAGTGCTAATATTTCTACAAAATATACTGCTTCCGGAAGCAATACAACTCCTTTATCAGACGGAGCCATAAAATTGTGTACAGTCAATTTTCAGTTTACTACAGCACCTACCGGAGTTTCTACGACCGCTTTTTTTGGTGATCATTCCACCGCGTATACCAATTCACTTTCTGCTGCCGGAACTGCAACCGGAGATGTTTATCTGAATCCGTATAGTGTAGCCAATTTGCCGGCAGGAAACTATGTCCTTATTGTAAGGGGCACGGTTTTAAGCGGAACGGCCTTCAGAATAGGATTTGGCGGAGGTACGCGAGATATGATCCAGATCAAAGCTACTCCTTTACTGTAATGGAAACTGCCTTTTTAACATCATTAAAATACTAAAAATGAAAAAATTTAAATATACTCTCCCGTTCTTTCTGGTTTGCTTTTTATTGACACAGGCTCAGGTTGGCGTAGGATTATCAAGTCCAAATGCCAATGCTCAATTAGATATTACCAGTACCAACAAAGGTTTTTTACTGCCTAGGTTGGCATTAACAGCTACCAATAATCCATCGCCATTAAATGCTCACGTAGCCGGAATGACGGTATACAATACAGCTACCAATACTTCTGTCGCAGCCAATCCTGTATACCCCGGTGAATATTATAACGATGGGACTCAGTGGCAGAGAAAATCCGCTTTGAATGATGTAAGAATGATCGCGGGAGGTACGATCGCTGATTTACTTACCCCTATTACCGTAGATGTTGCAGCAGGTACTCCTGCCACGACTACCTTAACTACTTTTTCCTTTACATTGGACAGACCGTCCAGCGTGGAATTCGGGGGTAATATTTCCACTTCTTTTACAGTGAGTGGTGACAGTAATACGCCATTAGGAGATTCGTCAGTAAAGTTGGCGACCGTGAATTTTGTATTTACTACCGCACCAGCTGGAATAACGGTTAATGCTCCATTTGGAGACAGCACAGTCACTTACATGAATGTGATCACGGCTAATATAACGACCATTACGGGCAATCTATACACTGCACCTCATGCCATCCTCCAGTTACCAGCGGGAAATTATGCAGTTAATTTAAACGGAGTCGCATCCGGCGGCAATGCTTTTAGAATTATGTATGGTTCCGGCGTCCGTGATATGGCGCAGATTAAGGCGACGCCTACAAAATAGATTTTAGGGTAAGGTTGTTGAGAAATGTCAATGGTCAATTTTGCTTCGCAAGTGAACGGTGAATGGCAGATTTTAGAGCCAAGATTTCAGACATCAGACATCAGACATCAGACATCAGATGATAACTCATTAATTTAATTACTACTAATAAGCAACCAACAAACTAGCACAACTAGCAACTAGCAACTAAATCTAGACTCAGATACTTTCAACAAACTAAGTAGAACATATCATGAAAAAAATATTTCTTACAATCCTTGCTTTTCCAGGTATTTCATCCCCAATGACAGCCCAGGTGGGAATAGGCCTTGCTTCGCCAAACACTAATGCAATGCTGGAGGTGAGCAGTACAAATAAAGGGATATTGCTTCCCAGACTAGCCCTTACAGCGACCAATAATCCGTCACCACTTTCAGCACATGTTGCGGGAATGACTGTATATAACACCGCAACCAACACCTCTGTAGCAGCAAATCCGGTGTATCCGGGAGAATATTATAATGACGGAACCCAATGGCAGAGAAAATCCGCTTTGTCAGAAAAAACAATGCTTTCAGGAGGTACCATAGGTGGAGATGCACTAACCACAACAACGTTGGATGTTCCGGCAGCTACAACCGGGGGATCTATCACCGCCACTACGCTGGCCACTATATCGTTTACTTTAAGCAAGCCTTCTTTAGTAGAGTTTAATTCCAACATTTCTGCTATTTTCACCAACTCAGGTATTGCCCCTGGCGCTACCGGAGCAGGAATTACAGATAATGCAGTGAAATTTTGTAATGTTTATTATTCTTTTACGGCTGCGCCTGCCGGGATTCCTATCAATAATGCATTCGGAATATCTTCAATATCCTATATTAATAGCTTTACCACTTTCATTACGACTGGTAATTTTTATCTTGTGCCCCGATCTACTTTAACTTTACCCGCCGGAAATTATACGATTACAGTAAACGGTGCCGGAGCGAGCGGAACGGCTTTAAGGATAACATTTGGTTCAGGGAACCGTGATGCCATTAATATAAGGGCGACGCCTTCGAAATAATATCTTTATAGTTCATTGAAATTAACACAAAAAAAGAGATGCAACCTCTGCATCTCTTTGATTTTAATGTAGAAAAAATATCCCCCGATATTTTAGCACTTATATTTCCTCCCGGGACCTGAAGTCGTAAAGTAGATCAGATACCAAGCCAGGCTATCATTATATTTCTTCGCAATTAGGCAAGTGTTCTATTTCGGTAGTTTTCAGGCAAACCCGATTGCAGCAGACATGCTTTGTCGGACATCTATTGTCAACTGAACATGCTAAACCTCCACTACCCTTGATCATTTTTAGATTTTCTCTTGATAATTTTTTCATGCTTACATATTTAATTAGTTTTCCAAATATAACAATATATCCCTAAAATTAGAATTAAATAAGAAATTAATATTATATCCAATTAAAACTTTCACTTTAATTTTAATAAGCAGAAAAGTATACATCAAAAAAAACATTCCCCGAAAGGAATGTTTTGTATTATATAAGAATTAAGTTATCTTCCAATAACCTCCGTGATTGGATTTCCTACATTTCCACTCGGGAACTGAATTTTCAGCAGTGATGAAACGGTAGGCGCAATATCGCTCATGTTATAGGCTTTATTACTTTCTCCCTTCTGAATTCCCCAACCCATAAAAATCAATGGAATGTGAGAGTCATAAGAATTCCATACGCTGTGTGTGGTTCCTGTTTTCGAATATGGAGGAAGCATAGAGTCGTGGGAGATTAGCTGGATATCACCACTTCTCTGTCTGTTGATTCCGTTGATGATTCTCTGCTTGATCGGTTCCGGAATGGTAGCTTCCTGAACTTCATCCACAGATACTGCATATAAAACCGTTGGATCTTTCTGCAATTCTTTAATGGTGAAATCTCTAAGATCATCCAGTTCAATTTTGTTATCCTGCATCAGCTTTCTGTCGAAATAGATCTGGTAGTTGTCTACTGCATTGATCAGTTTATCAACTCCGAATTTATCCTTCAGTTTCTGATTGATATCTTTTTCCATTCCTTCTCCGAAGAATCCTGTCGTGATCTTATGTTCTTTCAGGAATCCTACGGAATGTGCTCCACCGTGGTCAGCAGAAAGGAAAACGGTGTACTCCCCTTTTCCTACTTTTGAATCCAGATAGTTGAAGAACTGAGCCAGATCCTGATCAAGTCTCAAATACACATCTTCCACTTCAATAGAATTCGGTCCGAATTTATGTCCTGCATAATCCGTAGACGCCAGGTTGATTGCTAAAAAGTCAGTAATGTTATCACCTCCTAATTTTTCACCTTCTACCGAAGCTTCAGCCAGTTTCAGCGTCAGCGTATTTCCGAAAGGTGTATAGCGGATATTGTCTTTTTTCGTCTGATAATCCTGAGCTAAATTGCTGTAAGGGAACACAGGTGTTTTTGCACTTCCCAACAGTCCTTCCCATGAAGAATTATCCGGAGAACTTTCTGTGTATTGGTTAATTGGAAGTAAAGTATTCCAACCGTTTGCTACTAATTTTTCAGGCAGATTCTGCGCATTGAAAGACTTCATCCACTGAGGCAGGTCATTCATATACCATGAACTCGTAATGAAATTTCCGGTGCTGTCATCAAACCAAAAGGCTCCGTTCGGTGTATGGCCTGCAGGAAGTATGGAAGCTCGGTCTTTTAATGAAACCCCAATCACTTTCCCCTGGAAGTTGGTAGCCAGTCTCAATTCGTCGGTTACGGTGGTAGACCAAAGGTTTTTCGGAGAATGACTTCCTGTTTTTGTATTGGCTGTTCCTACCGGCTGCACGCTGTCGTCCGCTGTACAGTATACATTTTTTCCGGTTTCTTTATCTATCCAGTCGTTTCCGGCAATCCCATGGATCGCAGGTACAGAACCTGTATAGATGCAAGTATGTCCCAAAGCGGTAATGGTAGGTACGTAAGGGATGTGGACATTATTTAAAGAATATCCTGTATTCAGAAGCCTTTTAAAACCATCGTTTCCGTATTTGTTGTAAAAGCGGTACAGATAGTCCCACCTCATCTGGTCTACGACTAATCCTACGACTAATTTGGGTCTTTCTAATTGAGAATTTTTGTTCTTCTGAGCATTGATTGTAATTACGGACAATAAAGCCGCTGCCGCAATTGAAATTTTCCTAAGCATCTAGTAAATTTTTGTTGACAACAAATTTAAGGGTTTTGAAAGTTTTGGCGTGTGAAATTTTATTAAATTTAACTCAATCAGTACGCTTTATGTTTTCATAATTTTTCCAATGCAGAAAAGTCCTTTTTTACTGACTGAAAAGCCAACCTTCTAATAACAAAGTAGTACATTATAAATTTACTTACTTTTACATCTAAAAATTAATAACTTTAATTTATGTCTAAATACATCTCCTTTCTTCTTATTTTCATGATCATCAAAACCAGTGCTCAAATTAACAAACAGCAATTAATTGATAATTGGGCAATAGTAAAATACAGTACTTTGGACGGAAGCAGAGACCTCTCTCAAGATTCTGGACATTTTTCAATATGGAAACTTTCTGATAATAAAATCTGTGAGTATGTAAATCCAATTTTTGAGGAAAGGAAAACATGCTATGATATTAAAATAGAAAATAAAAGTATTAGAACTTCCCCAAAAACATTCTATGAAATTGAAAAGCTAACCAATGACACTTTAATTATCATTGAAAGATTAGACGGCATCACAGGCAATGATAAAATAAAAAAGAAGTGGTTTGTAAGAACATCAAAGTTGCAAAATGAGTATCTCAGTACACTAAAGAATGATACCGCTGTAGTAGCCAGCGCTTATTTTACACCCACCCTCAAAAAGGATATTTTCTTTGATGTTTTAGAACGGTCTGTGACAAATAATGATCGTAATCTGTCTGTAAAAGGAAATATTATAATCTATCCAAAGAAACAGAAGATCAATTTTCAATTTGAAAGTAATGATCAGTCTAAAAAAAATTCAGAAAATATAGATTTTTTAAAATCAATCGTTGAAAAGAGCTATCAGTTTTGGAATTTGACAGGTTTCGAAAAATATGATCAGATAATACTTCCCTATCACATAGAAACTCAAATCAGGAATAATGATGGCTCTAAAAGTTCCTCAATGAGTTTTAATTTTTTTAAAAATGATCGTAAAGATTTGGATAAATACCAGAATAGAGCTATTGTAATAATTGAAAATAAAAAGCTAGCCGCGGAAGCTTACAATAAAGCTATGGAGGCACTTGACAAAAAGAAATTAGACAGGGCTATAGAATTATTCAACAAAGCATTTGACTTGAATAACACCAATGTAGATGCACTGTACAATGCAGCTTCTATAAGTCTGGATAAAAAAGATATGCCTACAGCCTGTACCGCTTTGAAAAAACTCAAAGATTTCGAACAGGTTGAAGGAACAAAACTTTTCAATGAATTATGTTTAAAAAACTGATTCGTAATCATAGCTAATTAATTGACCTATTACTATGATTTTAGGAGTATACTGGTATTTTAAATTCCCGGAAAATCTATACCATTTCCAATTTTTTAAGTTTTTCAAAGGAGTTGGAGGCCATGCTAACAATCTTGCCGAGCTGGAAGCCCGAGTTTCAGTAGATCATCCCGAAAACCTCATCAGGAAACTGGAAGAATTACATCCCCATTTTAAAAGGATGTATTTGAGTATAAAGATCAATGAAAATAAATTATTGATCTCAACAGGCGATTATACCCTTTTTGATGAGCATTTCCAGTTCGTTTCAGAAATAGAAAAACTGCTGATTCTTGCCAATGCTCATATGATCGACACTCCTTTCGAAGTAAAATCAAGCAGAAATTTAAGCCCGGAAAATGTAACATATGAAACTATAGAATATCGGTTTATGCAGATCACCGGCTCAGATTTCAGGAAAAACAATGCTGAAAATATTTCAGTAAGGATCGACTGCAATCTGCCGACCATACACAAAGAAAACTTAATCAATGATCTAATTCGTATCTGTACTGAAGAGAATATTCATGTATTCTACTACCATGATTGCGATTTTAAAGAACATTCCAATCTGATACTTTTCTTCTCCAACGGAAGACAGATGGAAAATGCAGTTCAAAATGTTGACATCAATGCTTTCGGAAGCAAGGTGCGTCAGCTGGAACAGAAGTATCCGCTTCATTTCGGCATTTTCGGAGGGATGGAATATTATCCCCGGAATGGTCCAAATATAGAGCTGATCACAGACAAAGACTATATTTTAAACACCCAATAAAACTATTGTTATGATTAAATTCAAGTATGTTATTTTATACGTTGAAGATGTGGAGAAGTCAATGAACTTTTACCATCATACTTTTGACTTACCCATTAAATTCATCACGCCTGAAAAAGATTACGGAGAACTGCTTACCGGAGAAACCAGTCTTTCTTTTGCCTCCATAAGTTTAGCCAGTTCCAATGTAAAGAAGGGATTTCTATCTTCCAAATCTGAAGAAAAACCTTTCGGAATCGAATTGGGATTTACCACAGACAATGTTGAGAAACTGGTAGAAAAAGCGGTTCAAAACGGAGCTGTTCTCTATGAGGATATTGCTGTAAAGCCTTGGGGACAAAAGGTTGCGTATGTCAAAGATCCGGATCATTATTTAGTAGAAATTTGTACTGAAATTCAATAACAATCAATCATATTCCGCATTTCCATGGAAATAAAAAAATTAGAAAAACTGACTGAAAATCCCACACTTAATTGGGGACTTAACGGATACAATACAGACAAAATCCTCTCCGTTTCTTTTGTTGAATACGGCGGTTCTTTTGAATTTGTTTTAAAAGAAAAAAACATACCCTACTCTAAGGTTTGGGACACTGATTCCAATGACCTTGAAGAGCTTAATGAAATCATTGAAAAAGGACATTCTTTTGGTGTTTTTGAAGATGGAGAGCTAATGGGTTGGATCATTTGTGAGCCCCGAACATGGAATAACAGCTTTTACATTGAGAATATTCTGATCAGTGAAAAATTCAGAAGAAACGGAGCCGGAGCCCAGCTGATCAAAAATGCTGTTCGTGAAGCCAGACATTTAAACTGCAGAATTATTGAACTTGAAACGCAGAATACCAATTATCAGGCGATACAGTTCTACAGGAGAATGGGGTTCAGCATTACAGGAATCAATACAAGACTGTATGAAAATCCGGAGGAAACTGCTGTTTTTATGACTTTAGATTTATAGAATGAAGCATTTTTACTCTATCTCTTAATTTTTTTTGATCGACAGAAACTATAAAACATATTGAGTTTTTTATTTTGTACCGAATAGTACAATTACATACCTTTGTCCCAGAAATAATCCCGATGGCAGGAAGACCTAAAATATTCGATGAACAAGAAGCCGTTGCAAAAGCAACTGAAGTTTTCAAAGACAAAGGCTATGACACAGCTTCTGCCGATGAACTGCTTTGCGCTATGGGAATCGGGAAAGGTAGTTTTTATCTTGCTTTTAAAGGCGGAAAACAGGAACTTTATATCCGATCGATCAGACAGTTTTCAGACAGTTTCTATCAAAAGTTCTCTGGAAGTTTGACTGCGTCAGATGATCAAGTTCAATTCATTAAAGAGTTTTTTCTGAGTTTGGCCGATGCTTCGGATTGCGATAAAGAACGCGGATGTTATCTGGGAAATGCCCTGGTACAGCTTTCTGAAAAGGATCATGACATAAAAAAGATCACCGCTCAATTGCTGAAAAAGCTACAAACCCTGTTTGCAGAAACCATCAGAAATGCACAGAAAAACGGACAGATCGCCAGTACCGAAGATCCGGAAGTGATCGGCTGGCATCTGAGTAATTTATGGAACGGAATTCATGTCACAAGAAGAATGGAAAGCTCACCGGAAATTTTGAGAAGCATTCTTAAAATGAATCTTAAAATACTGGATTAAAAAAATTTAATCAATTTTGTACCAATTAGTACAATTTAAGAATACTTATTAATTTAATACCCAAAATGTCATGAACATTACCAACAACACTATTCTAATCACTGGCGGAGGCTCAGGAATCGGACTGGAAATTGCAAAATCACTGAATGCATCCAACAAAATTATTATTGCTGGAAGAAACAAAGAAAAGCTGGACGCTGCGGCAGAAGGTCTTGAAAATGTCTTTACCCTACAGGCTGACATCACCAATGAAAAGGATGTAAACCGATTGGTGGAAGAAATTAAACTCAATTTCGGAGGTTTGAATATCCTGATCAATAATGCCGGACATGCTTATGCATACACACTTTCTGATGCTTCAGATACCTATACCAAAGCTTCAGCAGAATTTGAAACCAATTATTTTGCCCCAATACGTCTGACTGAAAAACTGCTTCCCTTATTGAAACAGGAAGAAAATTCAGCAGTAGTTAATGTTTCTTCCATTGTTGCGTTCGCTCCGGGTTCACACGTTCCTACCTATTCTGATTCTAAAGCCGCTCTGCATTCTTATACACAATTGCTCAGACACGAGCTGGCTAAAGACACTTCTGTGAAAGTTTTTGAACTGATGCCACCACTTGTCAATACAGATTTTTCAGCAGAAATCGGAGGCAAAGAGAATGGTATTCCCCCTTCAGAAGTGGCTGACAGTTTTGTAAAAGGCCTGCTTGAAGACACTTACGAGATCCGTGTCGGGAATACAGAAGTCCTGTACAGCAACTTTTTTACAGGCTCTGAAGGTGCTTTCAGTGTAATGAACAAATAGCTGGTTCCATATATCCGGTCTTAACTGCGGAGGAGAAATGATTCTTTTCCGCAGTTTTATGAGTAAACCTTCCTAATAATCTCCTTTGTCATCAATTTTTTTAAATTATATCCATGATTAAATCTTTAAATTTTAAATAATATTGCTTAAATCACATTATTGTGTATTAAAATTTCTTATATTAGTAATCATCAAATTAAAAGAATTAACTGCTATGAAAAATCTAAAGAAATTAACGAGAAAGCAGCTAGAATTTATTAGCGGAGGAGATACTGCTTATGCTATGTGTGATGCTGATGGTAATTGTCCGCCCACTATCGGATCATATTATTGCAGTGGTGGTATGTGCTACAGATCTTCAGAGGGAGGAGGCGATCCCGGAGGAAGCTGTACCGAGCCTAAGCACTTATGCCAGCCCTGGGAAACCGGATGCGGATGTGTTTATTTTTAAAAAAAATTTTGTTAGATAAATCTTGAGGGCGGTCTTTGTACTGCTCTTTTTTATTTTGCTTCTATTTTTGATAGTGGAAAAATAATATATTAGCAGAATGAGATATTTAGAAAAAATTCAAGCATTTCTTCCATTAGGATATATATATTTAATTATACTTGGACTATTAAAGGAAACTATCCTTTTTTATCCTTTAGGAATCAATATTTTGAAGTATTCTTCTCTTACAGATATTCTGATCAGCCCTGTTTCAGATATGATCTCCAATCCTATACTGATCCTAATGGTGCTTTCGGTAGTGCTCCTTTTCTTTTTAATTCAGGTTTTATTTATTAAATACAGCCATACGAATCTGGTTCAGAAAATACTGAAAAGCTACAGAATGAATCAGGATCTGGATAAGCGTCAACTTCGAAAAGCTTTGATTCCTGTATTTGTGATACTGGTAGGATTTGAGCTTTTGGCTCTGTTTGTAGGATTGGGAATTGGACAAGGGGTGAAAATTAAAAAGAGGCTGGATACCCAGACTTTAAAACAAAATTACACCCTTACCAACAGTTCGGGAGAAACAGCCCAGATCTACCTTATTGACATCAACAGTATTTATTACTTTTATGTCAAAAAGGGCGAAAAACAGATTAAAATAGCTCCTGTCGGGAGTATTGGCCACCTGGAAGTTATCAATAAAAACTAATATGAGAAACAAACTAATAACCGAATACACTGATGAAGAACTGATAAATAATGAAAAGAAGCTCAAAATTCTAACCGTTATACTGGGAGCCTCCATAATACTGCTATTTTCTGCCACCATCGTACTGACGGTCATCAAAGGTTTCACAGCAATCATGATCGTCCCGATCTGTATTCTCCCGCTGCTCATCATCAATATTATTAACTGGAGAGGGTTTAAAAAAGAAAAGGAGAGAAGAAATTTAAACTGAATTGTCTCCGTTGAAATTACGGTAAAAAAATAGTCGTAATAAGTCTTATATTTTTATAAGGCTTTTTTATTGTCCTTATTCCTATATACATTCAATTAAATTTTAAACACAAAATAAACAATATTGATTGCTTAATTCAATCAATAAATAAAAATCACAATATTTTTATCACCAATAATTGAAATACTGTTTATTTTTTATACATTTATCACGCGCTAAAAACAATATTAATTACTATGAAAAAAACATTCCTGTTTGCTATTGCAGGTTTCTGCTTCCTGGCTTCATGCAACAACGAAAGTATGGCTACTACAGCTCAAGAAAACCAGAAAACAGAAGCTGTTCAGAATTTCAAACGTGCTATTACTGCCGTGAACACTTCTAAAGATCTTCCTCAGAGCGAAGAAAAACAAAATCCCGAGTATCAGTTTCCTCAGTTAAGCGAAAAAAGGAAAGATATCCTTCTTCCAGCAGCCAAGTCTCTTATCAAATCAACCGGAGTAAAAGACGAACAGATTGAAAAAAATACTCACGGTGATAAAACTAAAATTATCTTGTGGGCAATGGAAATCTTCCAGGACAACTACACCAATTCTTCTTTGTAACCTTAAAGCTTTAATTATTAAATCCATATGAAAAATATTTCAGCATTCCTTTTATTACTAATCGGAACTTTCGCATATGCCCAGATGGGAAGCATGACTATTTATAATTTCTCAACCCAGAGCGTTACTTACAGACTTGTAGGAACCAATGACAATAGCCAGCCAATAGACTGCCAGCCAATCGTTGAAGGCTCTCCTGCCTTTTCATTAGCTCCAGCAGCAATGGTAGCTTATCCTCAATACAATACTAGCTATCTGTCAACACCGCCTATCAATCAATGGGCCGTAATTTCGGAAGCTATAGGAATTCCCGGCCAGACTTACAATGTTTCCGGAGGCATAGCTATCGGAACAGCGATTACATCCATTACATCCTGGCAGTCTATAGACCTTAATTTTGCTAATGGAGAACATATACAACTTGGTAGAGACTGCGGATACGTAAACAGTCATCATGGAGCCTTCAATGGTTCAACAGCCAGCGGAATCACTGCAACGTGGAACTATTTAGGAAACAACGTGGTTGTATTTATCAACTAATATAATTTTATCCAATAAAGATTACAGCAGGCTCAATGATTGAGCCTGTTTTTTTATTAACCTTTTTACAAAAAAATACGCTATCTTAAAGTAATAAACCAAGTCTTTCAACTGTTATTACATTATGAAAAATATCTGCTTACTTCTGTTTTTATTTTTTGCCGTTACTGTTGTTTCAGCGCAGAAAGGCAATATGGAAAGGTCTTTTGAAACCTCCGACCATGTCAGGATCAATTATAAAGTTTCCGGAAAAGGAGAAGCATGCATCTATGTTCCGGGAGGTCCGGGGCAGGGATATCCGTCATTTGAACTTTTGGGCGGAAGCAGTCTTGAAAAAAATATGAAAATGATTTATATGGACCAGCGGGGTTCAGGACAATCGGGGACATCAGACAATTATCATCTGGAGGCCATGGTTCAGGATATAGAAGAGCTCAGACAGCACCTGAAGCTTGATCAGGTTTTTCTGCTTGCTCATTCTTTTGGAGGAATTATCGCAACTCATTACGCTAAAAAATATCCTCAACATACGAAAGGATTGATTCTGGCTAATATTACACTTCATTTTCTCAACAATGAATCTTTAAAAGAACAGATTGAATATGGAAACAGCCTGTTGCAACAACCCAATAAAACCGTTCCTGAAGACAGTCTTTCTGCTGAGCTATCAAAAATAAGTGCAGCACTAAGGAAGAAAAGAATCGGGTATAAATTTCTTACCGAAGATATTGAAACCATTAAGCAGACCGATAAAATAGATTCCCTTCACCCAAGAATCATAGATTTCGGGATGGCCGTAATTTCGAAACCAAAAGATTATCCTGAATATTACATGGATCATGCACCATTCACCAAAGATATTCATGTTCCTGTTTTAATTATCACCGGGAAAAACGATAAAGCTGTAGGAACACAGCATTACAAAACATTTCAGTTCCCTGATCAAAAAGTGGCATCTATTGATGGCGGGCACCTTTTGTACTATGAGAAAAACAAGGAGTTTACAAATGCAGTCCTGAGTTTTGTGCGAAAACATAAAAAGTAACTCATTTTAATCCATCAAATACAGCTGGAATACCGATAAACAGGTTGATATGACTCTTTTATTTTAGGCCAACAGTAGAAATTTCATTAATTTCGGGGCTCTAAAAAATAATACCAAAATGAAAAATAATTTGTTTTTATCCGGTTTCTGGACCAGAATATGGGCCTTACTCATTGATTCGTTGATCCTTGGAATATTAGGGTTTATATTAGGTTTCACCTTTGAAAACATCTTTATTTCGATGGGAGAAAGCGCCAAATTCATTGGCTGGATTATTTCTCTGACTTATTTTTCAATTTTAAATTCTAAGATCAACAATGGTCAGACCCTTGGTAAAAAATTCATGAAGATTCAGGTGACTGATATTGAAGGAAAAACGATTGATTTAAAAACTTCATTCATCAGAACTTTAATCCTCACTACTCCATTTTTTCTGAACGGATTTAAAATTCCGGGATCAGATGCATTCTCTGTGATTAACATTATCCAGTCGATCATTATTTTTACATCAGGTATAGGAATCATCATTTTTTACGTCTTCAACAAAGAAACAAGACAGTCTCTGCATGATATCTTAATGAAAACCTATGTTGTTCGGGACCACAGAAATACTTCCGTTACAATGATGCCTCCACTGAAGAAATTACCGTTTTATATCACAGGTGGACTTCTTTCCCTTATCATCATCACATCCGTTTATAATTTTAACAGCAACAGCGAAATAAAAGAATTGATTCCTGTTTATGAAAAAATTTCACAGCAGGACCATGTTTTAAGAACTACCGTTTCAATGAATTACTTTCCGCCTGAAAATCAAAAGCCTGTCTATACTATATCCATAAGAACAGATCAAAAACAGGAGTTCAACGGCAAGATGGAGAACGACCCGGTTGTCAAAGAAACCGTTGAAACATTTATCACTAGCAATGTTTATAAAACAGATCAAAGCATACTAAACATAGTGATCGGTTCAGGATTCGATATTGGCATAGCAAGAAAATATTATTCTTACAACGTCGTTAAACCTATTTATCAATGGAAAGAAGTACTCAAAAAATAATCCCCTGAAAATAATCAATATAAAAACGCACCATGAGTGCGTTTTCTTTTTTTATAAGCTGTGAGGTTTATTTTGTGGGTTTTGGCGCGGCCTGCGGCCGCGCCAAAACCCACAAAATCCTCTAAAGAATTCAGATAAAAAAACTCAGCGCGGCCTCCGGCCGCGCTGAGCTATTATATAAAGCTTAAATCAATTAAAACTTAAGATCTCCGTTCACTTCTCTCACAGCATTAGCTGCTTCAGCAAACTTCAACTGCTCATCTGCAGTAAGCGTTACGTTAACAATCTTCTCTACTCCGTTTGCTCCGATAATAGCCGGAACACCTAAGCAGATATCATTTTGTCCGTATTCACCTTCAAGCATTAGAGAACAAGGGATCATTTTTTTCTGGTCGCAAGCAATCGCCTGAACCATTACAGAAACTGCTGCACCTGGTGCATACCAAGCTGAAGTTCCTAATAATTTAGTTAATGTAGCTCCTCCTACTTTAGTTTCTTCGATAACGTATTTTTGTTGCTCGTCATCTAAGAATTCAGTTACAGGAACACCGTTTCTTGTCGCTTTGCTCAATAATGGAAGCATTCCTGTATCACTGTGTGCAGCGATTACCATACCGTCTACATCAGAGATTGGGCTTTCCAAAGCTTCAGCCAATCTGTATTTGAATCTTGCAGAGTCTAATGCACCACCCATTCCGATGATTTTGTGCTTAGGAAGACCTGAAGTTTTGTGTACTAAATAAGCCATAGTATCCATTGGGTTGGAAACCACAATGATGATCACTTCCGGAGAATTCTTTACCAGGTTTTGAGTAACTTCTTTCACGATACCAGCATTGATACCGATAAGCTCTTCTCTTGTCATTCCAGGTTTTCTTGGAATACCTGAAGTAATTACTGCTACATGAGAACCTGCAGTTTTGCTGTAATCTCCTGTTGTTCCGGTAATTTTTGTATCGAATCCGTTCAACGATGCAGTCTGCATCAAATCCATTGCTTTACCTTCCGCAAATCCTTCTTTAATGTCTACTAAAACTACTTCTGAACAGAAGTTTTTCATTGCGATGTATTCTGCACAGCTTGCTCCTACAGCGCCTGCACCTACTACAGTTACTTTCATATTGTATACTTTTTTTAAATTATTTTTTAGTTTAGTCTAAAAATTGAAACGCCCAAATTTAACAATTCCTGAAAATGTGGGCAATTTTTCAGGAATTAAATTAGGGTTCAATGAAATTAATTGACGTTCAGTAAAAACGTATATAGTTTTTTTGCTCCTGAAAGGACTTCATTGTAGTTGTCTTCAGCCACTTCAGTATCCAGGACTTCTTTGAAGTTTTTCCACATCGGGCCAGTGTTTTCCTGGTAGCATCCGAAGAAATTGAAAGTCACATGGTCAAAACCTTCTGTTTTAGAAAGCTGTTTGGCGATCACGTTTCCACCCAAAGTAGAACCTTCGATCACGTACATAGCTCCTAAAGCTTCATGCTCATTCTCAAATTCAAGATCATGGGAAACAGTTTGGTTTTCCAGAGAAAGGCTTTCAAGATCCTTTTCGATAAGGGAAAGTTTCTTTCTGTTGTTAAGTTGAAGCTTCTCTGAATATTTATCAGAAAGGCTTCCGAATATTTTATCTTCACTGTGAAGAAGCATCAGATAATTCGTATGAATGATCTTTTTGTAATCTTCCAGGGTGAAAGTCTTATTAAAAATTTTTTCAGAATTGAAAAGTTTCTCTGCAGCATCGTGATATTCCGCTGTATTTTGCTTAAGATACTCTGATACCATAAATAAGGTTTTTAAAGTTTCCCAAATTTACGGTTTTTTGAACGTTAAAATGAAACAAGTACCCTCTTTATTGTTATCATAATCCACATTTCCACCAATCCTTTTCATGATTCTGTGCACAATGGACAGCCCTACTCCATTCCCCTTAAATTTTTTCGCATTATCCATCCGGTTGAAGATTTTAAACATCTTATGCTTTTCCTCCTGTGGAATCCCGATTCCATTGTCTGAGATCCTGTACACAATATGTCCGTCCTCTTCCGCTCCCCAGATTTCCACTTTAGGTTCATCTTTATGAGAGGAATATTTCACGGCATTATTGATAATATTTAAAAACACCTGATGAAGCATCGTTTTATCTGCTAAGACATCCGGACATTCCTTGATAATGACCTCACTTTTCGGACTTTCGAAAGTGATTTTTGCGTTTTCTGAGATCTTAAGAATGGTATTAGCCGGCTGTAAACGCTCCAATTCTATCTCACTGTGTTTTGCACGGCTGAGCTGGAGAACATCATGCATCATTTCCGCCATATTGTCGATTTCCTCAACAATAGACGTCAGTTTATTTTTATTTTTTTCTGTCTTTTCAAAATTGGCAAGCAGCATTTGCGCATTCAGCTTCATCACGGTCAGAGGCGTTCCCAGATCATGCGAAATGGTATAAGAAAAACTGTCAAGCTCCTCATTGACCTTTCTCAGCTCATTGTTCAGGGCTTTGATGGCGTTGTACTGTTTATGCGACGTTTCAAGGATCACATCCCGGACAGTCTGCACAGAACTGATATCTCTGGAATTCCATCTTCTGGAGTTTCCTTTAATATTTTCTGTAAATATGTTAAAAGATGTTCTTGGCGAAACAATATGTTTTTCCTGTCCATCCTGAACCACCACCCCGATTTTCTTCTCCGGATTTCCCGCCCAGCTGATATGCTCATCAAATTCTTTACGGAACCAGATCAGCATTTCTTTTTTACTTCTTTCGATAAAATAGATAATAATTCCGGCTGCACTTTCATCCAGCCCAAGTTCCTCGCCGTAATCTTTAAGGAAACTTCTGCTGACAAAAATACTCTCCGTTGTATTTTCAAGGGCCCAATGGGCAATAACTTCAATGATTCCTCGTTCAGGAACCGTTCCTACAGTCACTATATCACCTTCAGCAATGATCACTAAGCCATCTGCCTCAGGTAGTTTTCTTATTTTGGCTTTATTGTCCGCCAAAGAGTCGAACAGGTTATTATGTTTTAAAAACTCCGCTTTCAGCTGTGACGATTTTTCGTTCAGTTCCAGACGGTAATTTAATTCGTTTTTAGATTTAAATGAAGAATAGGCATTAGAAGCCAAAGCCGTAAAAATACCGGCCTGCACCCTGTCTTCAAGGTCAATATGCTTAGCCTCCGAATTCTGACACGTTACCAGGCCCCAAAGATGATCCTCAATGATAATGGACACACTGAAGCTGGAAGAAGCCCCGGAATTTTTAATGTATTGCCCATGAACAGGCGACATTCCCCGCGAAGCTGCAAAAGTAAGATCAATAGCCTCATCCGTTCTGCTGATCAGTGGAACCGTATCCGCATGAACATTACTGAAAATTCTTTTTCTTTTCTTTAAATAAAGTTCTCGGGCTTGTCTCGGGATATCGGATTCCGGATAATGAAGACCCAGATAGCTTTCCATATCTTCATCCCTCCTTTCTGCAATCACTTTTCCGGAACCGTCCATCATAAATTTATACACCATCATCCGGTCATAATTTACAATCTTGGAAAGGGTACTCAGCAACTGTTCCCAAAGCTCCTTTTCATTGTCGATGACATAGAAATTGTCATATTTATTGGAAATACGCTTATTCGGGTTTTCCAATACCGCCTCGAATTCAAGGAAAATATGTTTTCCGCTTCTGAAAATGGAAAAATGATATTCCTTTCCACTGATAAACACCTTATCAAAATGCGTTTCGTTTTCTCTTTTTGTAAAGTCTTTCAGAGAAGCGTACAAATCAGAATCCATCACAGAACGGAAAATTTCAGGAAAATCCATAAGACTTCTCCCAAAAAGCTCTTCCGCATTTTCGATTCTGAATATATCCGAAATATTCCTGCTGAAAAAAGTGATGGAGTGCGATTCTGCATCAATGCCAATCAGGTATCCAAAACTTTGTATATACCCAGGAATATGGATGGGCTCCTCATGACACTCTACAAAATTCATATCTTTCTTTGATCTACCAAATATAACGATTTTTTTAACGACATATTACTTTGTGGTACGAAATCACGGAAGTCCTTAAAACACCGTCATCCCTGCAATCCGTGACATGAATCCGTCTGATTTTCAGCCCTGATACGCTTGCTTTTTCAATACTGATAATGGCATTTCATTTATAATATACTAAAAATTTAAGAGCCGGTCAAGTTTAATTTTCCCATCATGATTCATCACATGAATTTTACATTAACTCCTAAAATAATTGTGTTAATTAAACAAAATTTATTAAATTTATATCACCAAATAATGAATACGTTTAGAAATTATTGAATTTTTTTGCATTATTTTCAATTAAACTCTCATTTAAATTCAAATAATCAGACTATGAAAAAGTTCCCTTTAATTATCCTCACCCCTATCCCCATATCAGGAATCGGAATTCATTGCGAAGACTGTAGTGGAAAAGCCTACAAATATTCGGAAAAGCTGATGACTACAATAAGTTCCATGAATTGGAGCAAGTCCATTTCCAATTTCCAGGCGACTAAATAATAATTTTTTAAACACAAATACTATGACCCTTTTTTCACCAAAAAAGAGAAGTCTGATCTTTTGTGCCCTGTTGGCAAGTTTTTCCGCCAGCGCACAGATCCAGGATTCTCTGCAGCAGAACAAGCAGGAGGAAGACAATGTGAAATATCCGGTGCTTCAGATCAAAGGCCTTTTCCAGGCACGTTATCTCGTAGGCATGACTAAAGATGTAGATGTAAACGGTTTGCATCATGCGGACGGGTCTGGAACCAGCAACAATTTCATGCTCAAGTACATGAGGGTTCAGGTACGCGCACAGATCAGCAAAAGAACGGAAGTCGTAGCACTTGCCAACCTCGCTGACTTTAAAAACGATCCCAAAAGCAGGGTCCTTGAAAATGCTTACCTGAAATACACCTTCAATCCTAAGCTCGCCTTTACAGTCGGACAATTCAGACCCTGGTTCGGAATTGAAGAAACCTATCCTATTGACATCATCAAATCTCTGGATTGGTCCAATCAGTATACGGAATTTGGAAAACTGGGCTGGACAAGCTTCCAGATCGGGCTTTCTGCAACGGGGCAGCTTCAGTTGGGCCAAATTCCTTTCCAGTATGCGGTGTCAGTCGTCAATGGAAACGGGAAAAATCAGATCAATGACAATGACGACGGGAAGCAGTATTCCACGAGATTGGTTTTCGGTCTTTCAAAAAAATATAACTTCAACGTCGGCCTGAATGGCGGTGTCGGTGAAGTGTTAAGCAAAAAAGTTTACGCCGTAGGAATTGATCTTAGCTCACTGATCCAGTTTGACCCGAAATGGAGTCTGGATATGCAACTGGAAGCGAAACAGGCGACCAATCATGTTCTCTACAACACGATGGATCCGGAGTTGAGACCTTCCAATCCTGATCAATACCTGATCCGTGGCGCTTATTTCCTTCCGAATGTACGGTACGAGATCAATCATAAAAACCTCAGCGCCTTCGAACTCTCTTGTCGATACGAATATCTGGATACCAATTTCAGGCTGAACTCCAATCCAAGACAGACCATAACGCCGATGTTCGGACTGGAATTCCTCAAAAACTATGGAGCAAGAATCCAGCTGGGTATGCAGTTTGACCGGTACAAACATCAGGTAGAAAACACATCACAATACAACAACAATCTATTCATTGTTCAGGTGCAAAGTAGATTTTAACCGCTTAAATATTTATAGATCATGAAAGAAATTAATATCAGAAATATCGCGATAACGTTTGCCGTTGCGCTGATCATATGGTTTATTCCTGCTCCGGAAGGTGTCGCTGAAAACGCCTGGCATCTGTTCGCTATTTTTGCGGCCACCATCTTAGGAATCATCCTTAAAGCAGCCCCTATGGGCACCATGTGTATGATGGCCATTGCATTTACAGCGCTTACTCAGGTAGTTGCACCGGGAGATGCCGGAAAATCAATTACAAAAGCACTGTCCGGATTTGGGGATAAAGTGATCTGGCTGATCGGGATCTCATTCTTTATCGCCAGAGGATTTATCAAAACAGGATTGGGAAACAGGATTGCCTTTTTATTCATCCGAATTTTCGGTAAAAGCTCATTGGGGCTGGCTTACGGACTTGGACTTGCCGATGTATGTCTGGCTCCAGCGATTCCGAGTAATACGGCAAGAGGTGGTGGAATCATTTACCCGATCATGAAATCTATGGCCATCAGTTTCGATTCTGTTCCTGAAAAACCGGAAACCCACAGAAAACTAGGATCTTTCCTTACTCTGAACAGTTATTATATGAACCTTATCGCTTCATCCATGTTCCTTACCGGGACTGCGAGTAACCCGATGTGTCAGAAATTTGCGGCGAATTTAGGAATCAATATTACTTGGATGTCATGGGCTGCAGCCGGTTTCGTTCCGGGCTTAGTCGCATTCTTCGTGGTCCCGTTGGTTTTGTACAAATTATATCCGCCTGAGTTGAAAAAAACTGGCGATGCCCCGAAAATGGCCGCTCAGAAATTAAAAGAAATGGGACCTATTTCCAGAAACGAATGGTTGATGTTACTGGCTTTCTTTATCCTTTTAGCCCTTTGGATATTTGGAGGAGCACTGTCTATTGATGCTACCACAACAGCTTTCATAGGACTTACCATGTTACTTCTTACTTCAGTTCTGACGTGGGAAGATATCAAAGGGGAAAAAGGTGCCTGGGATACCATCGTGTGGTTTGCGGTTCTGGTGATGATGGCCAGTTCTTTAAACGAGCTCGGCTTCATAGGCTGGTTCAGTGATCTGATCAAAGTAAAAATAGGTGGATTAAGCTGGCAGGTTGCCTTTCCGGTGATTATTGTCGTGTACTTTTTCAGCCACTATATTTTCGCGAGTGCAACGGCTCACGTGGCTGCGATGTATGCAGCATTATTGGGTGTTGGTGTTTCTTTAGGAATTCCTCCGATGCTATTGGCTATGATGCTTGGTTTCTTAGGTTCAATTTATGGAGTACTTACCCATTACGGTCATGGCCCTGCTCCGGTATTCTACGGAAGTGGCTATGTCGAGCTGAAAGCCTGGTGGCTGAGAGGTCTTGAAATCGGAATTGTTTTACTCATCATCTATATGGTCGTAGGAGGACTATGGATGAAAGTTTTAGGATATTATTAATCATTAAATCAAAAATATGCTGTCAACCTTGTCAAGAAAAATGCTGATGTGCCTTACAGGATTATTCCTGAGCTTCTTTCTGTTGATCCATTTCTTGGGAAATCTCCAGCTGTTTCTTCCGCCGGAGCAGGCGCACCTGCAGTTTAATGCCTATTCGCATTTTCTGTCCGGAAATATTCTGATCAAAATGGTTTCCTACGTTCTGTATGCAAGTATTATTCTGCATGCTGTGGATGGACTGCTTATTACCCTGAAAAATAAAAAATCGGGAGGTCATTATCAGTCGGAAAACCGCGGAAGAGCCAGTAAATGGTATTCCCGCAATATGGGAATTCTCGGTACGCTGATCCTGATCTTCCTAGTGATTCACTTTCAGAATTTCTGGTATGTCTACAAATTCGGAAATCCACCGCTGGACGCCAACGGGAATAAGGATCTGTACATCCTTGTCGTAACGGTTTTCAAGGAATGGTGGTATGTCATTATTTACGTACTATCAATGGCCGCTTTATGCTATCATCTGATCCATGGAATTCACAGTGCGGCCAGAACGCTGGGATTATTTCACCCCAAGTTTGTAAAATGGTTCAAAACCGCCGGAATTGTCTATTCAGTCATTATCAGTATAGGTTTTGCGCTGATGCCCGTTTACGTATTCTTTACTGCCCATTAAACAGAAAAGTTATGATTTTAAATTCAAAAATACCTCAAGGCCCATTGGAACAAAAATGGGACAACTATAAAAAGAAGGCCAAGCTCGTTAATCCTGCCAACCGTAAAAAGCTGGACGTTATTGTCGTCGGAACCGGATTGGCAGGAAGCTCTGTTGCTGCTTCACTGGGTGAAATGGGTTACAATGTCAAATCATTCTGTTTCCAGGACAGCCCGAGGAGAGCCCACTCCGTAGCCGCGCAAGGTGGTGTGAATGCCGCTAAAAATTATAAAAATGACGGAGACAGTGTTTACAGAATGTTCGTAGACACATTGAAAGGCGGAGATTTCAGAGCCCGTGAAGCTAATGTCTACCGGATGGCTGAATGTTCTTTAAACCTCATCGATCAGGCCGTAGCGCAGGGCGTTCCGTTCGGACGTGAATATGGTGGCTACCTCAACAACCGTTCCTTCGGTGGTGTTCAGGTGAGCCGGACCTTTTATGCAAGGGGACAAACCGGACAACAACTCCTTCTTGGAGCCTATCAGGCCCTGATGAGACAGGTTGGAAAAGGAACCGTACAGCTGTATTCCCGACATGAAATGCTCGATTTGGTCATGATTGATGGTAAAGCACGAGGCATTATCGTCAGAAATTTAGATACCGGAGAAATTGAAAGACATGCTGCCCATGCAGTCGTTCTGGCAACTGGAGGCTATGGCAAAATTTATTATCTCTCAACCTTAGCTATGGGCTGTAATGGTTCTGCGATCTGGCGGGCTCACAAAAAAGGAGCTTTGATGGCTTCCCCGAGCTGGATTCAGGTACATCCGACTTCTCTTCCGCAATCGGGAGATTATCAGTCTAAATTAACGCTGATGTCTGAATCTTTGCGTAATGACGGAAGAATCTGGGTTCCCTCAATGGCCGATGAGACCAGATTGCCTAATGATATTCCGGAAAATGAAAGAGACTATTATCTGGAACGTAGATATCCTGCTTTTGGAAACCTGGCTCCAAGAGATATTTCTTCCCGTGCTGCTAAAGAAAGAATTGATGCCGGTTTTGGAATCGGGCCTTTGAAAAATGCTGTTTATCTTGATTTTTCCAAAGCGATAAGAGAACAGGGAAAGGAAAAGATTCAGGAGAAATATGGAAATTTATTTGACATGTATCTTAAAATCACAGGATACAATGCTTATGATGAACCGATGATGATATCTCCTTCTGCTCACTTCTCAATGGGCGGACTTTGGGTAGATTATGAACTGATGACTACCATTCCGGGACTTTTTGCTTTGGGTGAAGCTAATTTTGCAGATCACGGAGCGAATAGATTGGGAGCCAATTCTCTGCTTCAGGCTTCCGTAGACGGTTATTTTATCGCGCCTTATACCATTGCCAATTATCTGGCTGATGAAATTCATACCGGAAAAATTTCACCTGATAGCCCTGAGTTTGAAGCCGCCGAAAATGCTGTAAAAAAACAAATACAGGGTTTCATCAATATCAAAGGAACAAAAACCGTTGATTATTTCCACAAAACCTTAGGAAAACTTTTATACGATTACTGTGGGTTGGCCAGAAATGAAGAAGGTTTGAAATATGCCATCGGAGAAATCAGGAAATTAAAACAGGAATTTTATAGAGATGTACGGGTTTCAGGACAGGGTGACACCATGAATACGGAACTTGAAAAAGCCGGCCGCGTCGCCGATTATTTCGAGATCGGTGAACTGATGTGCTACGATGCTTTAACCCGAAATGAATCCTGCGGAGCTCATTTCCGGGAAGAATATCAAACCCCGGACGGAGAAGCTTTAAGGAATGATACCGAATATCAGTTTATCTCCGCATGGGCATGGGCTGGTGAAAACAGTGAACCTGAGCTGATTAGGGAACCGCTGATATTTGAAGAGATACAGCCAACGGTAAGAAGCTACAAATAAAAAACAAACATTATGGATTTACACCTTAAGATATGGAGACAGAAAGACAGAAAGAGCGAAGGGAAACTGGTCAGTTATGATCTGAAAGAACTGAATCCGCACATGTCTTTCCTGGAAATGCTGGATACTTTAAATGAAAAACTCATTACGGAAGGCGACGAACCTGTAGAATTCGATCACGATTGCCGTGAAGGAATTTGCGGACAGTGCGGTATGATGATCAACGGAATTGCCCACGGACCTTTAAAAAATACAACTACCTGCCAGCTTCACTTACGGTCTTTTAAAAATGGTGAAACGATTTTAATCGAGCCTTTCCGGGCAGAAGCTTTTCCGGTAAAGAAAGACCTTAAAGTAGACCGGTCTGCTTTTGACAGAATTATTTCTTCAGGTGGGTTTGTATCGGTGAATACGGGTCAGGCTCCTGATGCTACAGCAATTGCAGTGACTCACCAAACTGCTGAGGAAGCTTTTGACTCTGCCGCCTGTATCGGATGTGGGGCGTGTGTGGCTACCTGTAAAAACGGAAGTGCCGCCTTATTCACTTCTGCAAAAATCACTCATATGGTTCTTCTTCCCCAGGGTAAAGAGGAAAGAAGCGGGCGTGTCCTGAATATGGTCAGCCAGATGGATCATGAGCTTTTCGGGCATTGCTCCAATACGGAAGCCTGTGAAGTGGAATGTCCTCAGGGAATTTCTGTGCTGAATATTGCGAGAATGAACTATGAATACGGAAGAGCGCTGTTCTTCAGGAAAAAATAGTTGTGAAGAGTACCCTTGTCAAGGTTCAGAACCTTGACAAGGGTAACTTCCAGCCTAAGGATTGATAATCGCCACTACCCTGGCCGGTGCCGCAGATCCACCTACAATTTTCAATGGAAATACACTGATTTTAAATCCTGAAGGAGGCAGTGCTGCGAGATTGGTAAGCTGCTCAATGTGTAAATATTCTTTTTCAATGCCGACACGATGACCTTCCCAAAAATATTCCGGATCATTGAGTTCTTTTGCTTTTTTAGCCATAAATTTTAACGGAAGATCCCAGCCCCACTGATCGATTCCCATTACTTTTACGCCCTGGTCGATCAGCCATTCGGTGGCTTCCTTGCTCATTCCCGTTCCTTTTTCTACAAAATCCGAGGTTCCCATCATTTTATCACGGTCGGTTCGGATCAGGACTATATTTCCTTCCTGAATCGTGATTCCGTTTTTATTGAGATCTTTTTTCAGGTCATCAATGGTAATGGCTACAAAATCTTCTTTATGGGTACAGTCGATGACAATACCGTCTCCATAACACCACTCCAAAGGAATCTGGTCAATCGTCTTGGCAGGTTTTCCTTCAACCACCGGACCGTAATGCCATGGTGCATCAATATGCGTTGTCGCATGAAGTCCCATATTTTTAATAGAATCATCTGCCCATCCTGTCCAGTTTTTTGGAAAAAGTCTGAACGGAAGATTCAATGCCAGACGGATCAGCCAGTGTGATTTTTGGTGAGCCTTATGCTTGATCTTAACCCTCATAAACCAAGGGTCTCCGGCATTGTACTGAATCGGTTTGGACAGATCGATAATGGTTGTTTTCATCTCACAAAGGAAGGAAAAAGGGGCGAAATACCCAATAAGAAAAGAGGACCAATTTAAAAATTAGCCCTCTTTGATTCTTTATATTTAGAATGTCAATGATGAATTTTGCTTCGCAAGTGGATGGTGAATGCTGGAATCAAGATTTCAGATATCAGACTCCAGATATCAGACAATAATCCTATTAACTTAACCACCACGAACCAGCAACCAGCAGCTGACCACCAGTCCAAAACTCTCAAACCCTATCACTCTATAACTCTCCGACTCTCTCACTCTCTCACTCTCTCACGCTCAAACCCTAACTCAGGTTATTTTCGTTTGGTTATACTTCTTTTTCGAAGTAAAGTCTGTAGTATTTTCCTTTGTCGTCCTCGCCCATTTCCAGCTTCTGTCTGTCGCCGTGGATGTAGATGTGGAAGTTTTTATCAAGTTTAATGATACTTTTGAAGTGACGCTGTGTTTTCTTTACAGCCGCTTCACTTATTGGGAATTCTTCGGCAATATTCACCTGCATATCCTGCTCGTAATCGGTTTTGAAGTTTACAAAACTTTCGATGACATGTTCATCTCCCAATACTTCGGTTGCAAATTCGTCCAGCTTAAATTCTTCTTTTTCTTTGAAGAAATTGATGGATTTATTTAAGAAATCGGCCTGGTCTGCTTTTGAAACTTCAAATTCCTGTGGAAGCTGTTTGGTGATATAATCTTTGTACACCATTAAAGCTTCCTGTGTGTGGAAATATTCGTCGTCACGCTGTTTTACTTTCAGGAAATCTTCGAACCAGTAGTACATATCTCCGTTTTTGTTGTTGTCAACCACAGAAAGTACGTAACCCGTTTCTTTATTATTGTTGTAAATTAAAGCAGCCTTATCGATTTTAGACAAACCGATTCCCTGGTCTTTTTCAATGTCAAAAGTTTCTTCCTGAGGAGAAATTTTAAGGAAAGATTCTCTCTTTTCCGTTTTAAAGATCCCGATTTTATCTACTTTATCCGGACGGTCACTTTCTTCTTCAAAAAGTACGATAAACAGTTCTCCACCCTGAACTCTAGGGTTTTCAGCCGCTTCAAAAAGGTGTTTTGCAATATTCTCAGACTCCCAAAGGAATTTCGCTTTGTCTTCAAAGATTTCGGATACGGAACTGTATACCGGATTATTGACCAAATACGTGTCACTGTAAAAATTGAAGGTCTCTTCCGACTTAAAAGAACCTAAAAAGTAATCTTCAAGCAACTCTGCCATTCCTTCTTCCAGCTTCAGCTCTTCCTGAGACAGCGTTAAAGATTCTCCGTTGATTTTATTTCCTACTCTGTGTACTATAATTTTTGAAAACATGTCCTGAATAATTTGGAGTGCAAAGATATTCATTCTATTCTTTCTATCATACAAATAAAATAAGTCGGCTGATGTTTGGGAGAAAATAAATGGCTGGTGTTTTTTATCTCTCGCGTATTTGGCAGATCATGCAGATTTTCTTTCAAATGTAGATTTAAACCATTAAGATTAATGAAGGAGATAAGGAACGTTAAGATAAAATCAGATGATTTTTTTAAGGAGACCAGATTGCAAAGCAGCGTTTCTTTATATTCTTAGAAACGTATTGATTTAAAATTAAAAAATTGGTCCTCTTCATTTCATTCTGATAAAAACCTTATCATTTTGACAGGATTTTTTTGATCATGGCACATCAATAAAAATACATAAAAGATTGATTTTAAATACATTAAATAAAACTAACATTCAAAGGAACGCCATTCGCTTCATCATCTTCAAAACATACAATATGGACTTAAAGACTTTAAACCGCATTGACAAGTTAAGAAGATTAAAAAGCAGAGGACCGGAAACCCCGAAGTGGCTGAAACCTTACCATCTGCTTCTCATGGCTTTTATGACCGTTTTCGTCCTTGGAGCCATCATCAAACTTTTAGAACAAAATCATTAATCATATGAACTATTCAGAAGCCGTCCGGGAAATTACAGAAGTTATTCCTGACTTTGAAAACGAACTTACGAAAACGATGCCTCAGAACTCGTACAGCGTCATCCGCACGTTCACGGAACGTATCAAAAATATGGTCCGCCAGAATGACAGAAATGTTTTATTCAAGAGCATTCAGAAAATGGACAAAATTTACACAAACGGAGATCTTGCTTTAAAAAATGCAGTCGAGGGCGTTTTTATTTATTCTCTGGACAATTTTACAGCGTTCTGTAGCGGAGAATACCGTAAAGTGATCTTCAGTCATATGTCAAAAGAGCTGCAACAAACGTATTCGAGACAGATTTATAATCACGGAATTTAAAATTTTCGTTACATTTTTCGTCTGTTTCATTACAAAAGCAGATTTTGCTTTAAAATCAAAACCACTCAAATTCAATAGATTATGAAAACAAAAATCAGAAGGATATCCGACTGGAAAACCTGGAAAACCACGACCAACAGGCACAATACAGAGCTATTGGTTACTCACATCGCTGTGATTATAGGAGTTTTTATTTTTGCTGCCATGCTGTAAATTTTGGTACACATTTCGCTGCAAGATAAATACTGAAGAATATTAATTATGATGAAAGTACAAATGCAGGCTATTAATAAAAAAATAGCCGTTGAATACTTAAAATTTTTCTATCCACCACTTCGAAGTGAAATCACTCAGTTATCTGTGCAGGAAAACTTTGCCGGTGTGATTCAGGCCACCATTAACTATTTGAAGGATATGCTGCAGGAATCGAAAATCTACATCGTAGCCCATCATATCAAACTGATGGACTGGATCTACAGAAACGGTGATTCTTATGTGAGAACCGTGATCGAAAACCTGTTTGTAAGATCGCTGGAAAGCTTTAAAAAACATTCAAAAATCCAGCAGTGGAAGCTTCTTTATCAGAATATGCCTGATAATTTTCAACTGATTTATAATGAGCAGCAGAAACAGGACGAGATCTTTTTCGGTAAGTAAGAAATAATTTAATTTGTAAATAGGGCTCCTCAGGCATTTTTGTCTGGGGAGTTTTTTGTTTTCCAAAAATTATACTTTTCACCCTAAAATATTTAACTTAATATCAACGGATTATTACCCAAAACAGCCTGTTTCATTACGTTTTCAATAAATTTCATGAATTATATTTCACGGTATGGTGCAAAATATTATCTTTACACCCATAAATTTCACTATACAAGGAATTACTGGTGTACTGAAATTTCAACCGCACCGGATTTTGTTCTTTTCTATTTCAGAAGACAATATCCGGAGTAAAAACAGACTATGAGAAAATTTATATATGTTATGGCTGCTTTTTCTTTAGCAGTCTTGGGGAGCTGTACTAATGAGGCGGCAAAATTGGATGATAATCAGATGGCACGTACGCCTGAACAGGTTATTAACATTACTTCATATGGAAGTTATCCTTCATCACTTTCAAAGTTTAAAACTTCAGCGAAGGGAGCAACAGATCCTGATGATTTTACGGAAACCCGTGAATTTCAGTCTTCAGAATCGATCGTATTGCCTCATTTACAGGCATATATTTTCCCGGGATCTCTTCTGAAAGGGAATTCTATCCAGAATATGGATTTTAAACCTATTTCGGCTTCGGTAAAACCTGTTACCGTTTCTATGTCTATTCCGGCTTTGAACAAAAAAACAGCATTTACGATAGATCAGCCTTCATTGTCCAAGACCAGACAAATGGTACAGGATTATATCCAAACTGCAGATTTTACGCAGAATGGTACTTTAAGTTACAGTGTTGAACAGTTTACGTCTTATGATGAGCTGAAGGTAGCCTTCGGATCAAATGTGAACACCAGATCATTATTCGGGAAAAATTCTTCCTCTACCAATATTGAAGAGGGAATGATCTCAAAAAGAAGCGGATTTTATGTGAAGTTTTACCAGACTTCTTTCACGCTGGATATGGATATTCCGGCAGGATCGCTTGTTAATGACAATAATTTTGACAGTGGCGGTGTGGAACCTGTTTATGTAAGTTCTATTTCTTACGGAAGAATGGGTGTTCTCTCTATTGAAACGAATGAGCAGGCAGAAACAGCAAAAAAGACGATTAATGAAACCTTCAGCAAGCTGTTTGTAAAGGGAGAAAGTTCTCTGACGCAGGAGGAAAAAAACTTCCTGAATGGTGCTGATTTCAATTTATACCTGATTGGCGGAAGCGGCGTTACAGCAGCACAGTCTTTTCAGGGATATGCAGCTTTCGTGAACCATATTTCTAAGGGAACGTTCTCAAAAAGCCAGCCGGGAGTTCCTATCTTCTGTTCTTATTCTTACCTGAATGATAATTCTCCGGTGAAGACAACTTTCAAATTCGATATTAAAAAGAAACCCGTTTACGTAGAGCTGAAAATAGAAAATATAGAAAATTTCAGAACTACATTTGGACCTACACAGTTTGGTAAGATGGGAAAACTGACACTTCATTATTATGACAGCCGTTCCAGAACCAAAATGATTGCTCCTCCTTATGTAAAGTTTAAGATTAAAGCAGACCGAACGGCAACAGGAGATAATATTCTGGGCATGAAGAGTCCTTTCATTGATCAATATAGCTATCCAAGGGAAATTACCCTCCAAAATGCCGGCGGTGATACTTTCACCAATGTTTCAGGGTTTTACTCTACATCATGCATTTTTGACATAGCCAATCCCAATAATCCCACTTACTGTGTAAACCCGCTGAACATTGTTCTGGATAACGAACTGAGAAATTTCGTGAACGGCCGGAATATGAGTCAGAGTGCAAAATACACCTATACCATTCTGCCTGATCCAGGCAACAGTTATATCGTAATCAATTAAATTATGAAAAAATCATTCTACATCATTCTTACTTCCCTGCTTGCAATGTCATGCAGCGGTAATGATGATCAAATTATTGAAAATCCTAAGCCTGTAGAAAAGGACGTGTATCAATTTCAGTACAAAAATTACACAGTACAGAATATTACAGTGTACAAAGGTCCTTCCGGCCAAAAAACGGATGTTTCGGAATCTTATCTGAACAGCTACTGGAGTACGTATCAGGAACCGGCCTGGAAAAAAATCAGCCTTGATCTGAAAAATAATTCCCTGCAGCTGATTTCAGGAAATTCGGCGGATATTAAATATGCTGTGAATATTGAGAAGGATTCGGTATTCATTAATGAAAACAGCGGAAAGAGCCTGGTAGGTATTTTTAATAAAAATGAAGCTTCATTTACGCTTAAGAGATCGTTCAGATACGTGAAAAAGATGCCAAGGGAAAATGTGAGTGCTCTAACCATTTCCCAGAAAACTGTTTTTGGAATGACAGCTTATCAGGATATTTTCGGGAAAAGTGCTTTCGACAACCCATCATCAATGGATGCCACCGGAGATGATATTCTCTGGGCGAATATGGATTATTACTACAAAAACTTATAACAAATTTTCACGATGTGTAATCAGATCCTAGAAATATCCTTTCATACATTTATTTGATCTGAAAACAGCCTCCCCTGACGAATTGTTGGGGGAGTTTTTATTATTTTCCATTCAAAACCACATGATTTTTATCACTAACAAGAGAACTATGTAAATTAAAACCAATCAGTTAACTATAATTAATCTTTTATTAATAATGGTTAACAAAGATTTAATCAATATATATTTCACTACTACGTGTAAAAAGAATACTTTTGGAATCTCAAATTAAATTTATGAAAAGAATCATTTTACCCATTACATTACTGGTTTTAACCGGTATTTCTTCAATTTCTTGTCGTCAGGATATGAATGAGGAAGCGCAAACTGTTGTAGAAGGAGCCAGGGCTTCCAAAGGAATTAATCCTGTGGTAAGCTTACCTTCCAAGTATTTAAATTATGACGAGGTTTCTGTAGGCGGAAAAGAAGTAGCTTCTAAAACCACTACAGTAACACTAAACAGTGATCAGATGGTAGTAACCTCTCCTAACAAAACGTTTATCGGAGGTGTTTACAATTCTACTACGCTGGACAATCTTTCGTATACCCCGATCTCTTATCCTGTAAAGCCGATCACGGTTTCTTATTCATTCCCGTCTGATTTTATTGTAGACACGATTGAAAAACCAACCCTTTCAAGCATGAGATCTTCTATCTTCAAAGCGATGCAGAGTGCCAACTTTAGCGGTCAGCAGTCTCTTGCTTTTGATTACAACATCAAGCAGTTCTCTTATTACAGTGAACTTAAGATTGCATTCGGAGCTAACGTTAATATCGGAAGTATTTTCAGCATCGACATCAGCGGAAGCAACAATAAGGTGAAAAGAAATACAGGAATCTTTGCTAAGTTTACCCAGAAGAACTTCACCATCGATATGGATCTTCCTGATAACGGAAATATCTTCAAAAATGAATCTGACCTGAACCTGGCAGCTTCTAAAAATCCGGTTTACATCAACTCCATTACTTACGGAAGACTGGGAATCATCTCTCTGGAATCTGATTATTCTTATAACGAAACCGCATTTGCTTTGAAAGCAGCTTTAAATGCTAAAATGGTGAACGGATCTATCAGCATTGATGTTCAGAGTAAAAAAATTCTTGAAGAGTCTGACCTGAAAGTATACATTTTGGGAGGTATCGGATCTGATGCAGTACAGGTGGTACAGGGTTACACAGGATTTATCAACTTTATTGTGAACGGAGGCCAGTTTACGGCTAATGCTCCGGGAGTTCCAATCAACTTTACGGCAGCTCATGCTGGTGACAATTCAGTATACTACACTACGTTTACTGTAGATAAATAAACATGAAAAAATTAATATTCCTAATGGCAGCTATTTCTATAGCTGCCTTAGAAAGTTGTACGAACGAGCTTGAAAGATCTGCAGAAGCTCAGGAAATGGTTCGCGCACCACAACAGGTGGTGAATGTGACTTCATTCGGGACGTATCCATCTGCATTATCCGGTAAGAACACAAGTATGCTTGCTAAAGGGGGCAATGCGGAAGAATTCACAGAGACAAAAGAATTTGAATCTTCAGAATCTATCGTGCTGCCACATCTTCAGATGTATATTTTCCCGGGATCTCTTCTGAAAGGCAATTCCATACAGGATATGAATTTTAAGCCCATTACGGCTTCGGTAAAGCCTGTTACCGTTTCTATGTCTATTCCGGCTTTGAATAAAAAGACAGCATTCACTATAGATCAGCCTTCTTTATCCAAAACAAGACAGTTGGTACAGGATTATATCCAGTCTGCTGATTTTACACAGAACGGAACGCTGAGCTACAGTGTGGAGCAGTTTACTTCTTATGATGAACTGAAAGTTGCCTTCGGATCAAATGTGAATACAAGGTCTTTATTCGGTAAAAACTCTTCATCTACGAATATTGAAGAAGGGATGATCGCTAAAAGAACGGGATTCTATGTGAAATTCTACCAGACATCTTTCACACTGGATATGGATATTCCTGCAGGATCGCTTGTTAATGATAACAATTTTGACAGCGGCGGTGTAGAACCGGTGTATGTGAATTCTATTTCTTACGGAAGAATGGGTGTTTTAACGATTGAAACCAATGAACTGGCGGAAACGGCAAGAACGACGATCAATGAATCATTCAGCAAGCTGTTTGTAAAAGGCGAAAGTTATCTGACTCAGGAGGAAAAAAACTTCCTGAACGGAGCAGATTTCAATCTTTATCTGATAGGCGGAAGCGGTGTTACCGCGGCACAGTCTTTCAAAGGATATGAAGCTTTTGTGAACCATATTTCTAAGGGAACATTTTCAAAAAGCCAGCCGGGTGTTCCAATTTTCTGTACCTATTCTTATTTAAAGGATAATTCCCCAGTGAAAACCACCTTTAAATTTGACATTAAAAATCCCCCGGTTTATGTAAAATTGGTGAAAGAAAATGTTACCAGCGGCCGTAACAGAAATGTGGACTTAAAACTGTATTTCTATTCCAGTAAGAGCCAGACCAACACGATTGCCCATCCGAGCATCCGCTTTGTGATCAACAAAATATCAAAAGTAGGGAGGAAAAATGGCGGAATGAATGGACCATGGACCTACACCACCACCAATGAGCCTATCATTCTTCAAAATGCCGGAATGAATATTAATATGAGTATTCCCAATCAGGTGCTGTCCCGTGAGAACGGACCTTGTGTACCAAGGGGAAGATTCGGGTGTGAAGTGGTACCCATCTACACAGAAGATGTGGAATACAGCATCGCACCAAGTGACAAGTACAATTATCTTGTAATCGATTAGTAAGATACTTTACAGATGTATGATCAGATTACAGATCTTTTCATCTAAACAAAAAACTCCCCGCACAATACATCCGGGGAGTTTCTTTTTACTTATCTTTTTTCACAAATACTTTCTGAATGGTCAGAAGTTCTTCTTTATTCATTTTTGAGCTTTTTTCCAGCTTAGCCATAAATGTGGCCACTTCATCAGGGGTTGCGGGAGATCCTAAATTGTCTCCTTTACTGTCGAAAGAATCGGCAAGCACCTCTCCTTTTGGATTCAGGATCAGCCAGAAAGGAAGTCCGGCATTTTCTCCTTTGTACTTGTTCATCAGCTCCTGTCCGCCGGGATTTTCAAGTTTTTTCTTTTCTCCTCTTTCCTGAACATCGATGTAGGTGGTTACAAATTTCTTATCAAAAATGGGTTTGGTTTCAGGAAGGTTCATATTTTTCTCCATGAGCTTACACCATCCACACCATGAAGCATGGAATACTAACAGAACGTTTTTCTTCTGAGCTTGAGCTTCTGTAAGTGCTTTATTCAATTCTATATCAGCCTTTTCCTGTGCAGCATTCAGCTGAAACAGGAATAAAGAGGCAACAAGGATTACTTTAAAAAATTTCATTTAAATTTTGTTTTAGGTTTACTTGTGCGAAGTTAGAAATTTTTCCTGTGATATCTTTTACCTATGCTGCAATGTCTTACTTCCAAAAGATATAAATCTCATGTCATTTTATCCTTAATTGATGAAGAAAAATGTATATTTGAAATTAACTCATCATTTGTTGAATAAAAATAAATTCAATGGCATATTGTTATCATTGTGGTTGTTCAGGAGCTTATCACCGTAGAAATGTCGTCACCGGCCACTCGTCATCCAGGTATACAGATGTTACCTATACAGGTCCAAGATTCCTTTGCAATGACTGTGCATTGGAGATGGAAAAGACAGCGCTTAAAAACAGGATTTCAAAAAAATATATGATCATCCTGTTTCTAGTTGGTTTAATTTATTTTTTCTTAAAGTAAAATGGCAGATTGGGAAAGTTTAAAACCACTCAGAACTCATTTAAAAATATTGAACTGGGTGATTACAGGTCTTACGTTTGTTCTATTGATAGTAGCATTTCGTTTTTTTGGCAGTAATCTGCCGAAGGACAACCTATCTGTACGGGCAAAAATAATAGCTAAAAGTGGAGCTTCAATTAGAGAGAGCCCTTCCAAAAATGGAAAGGTCCTAATCATTGCACCTCTACATTCGGAAATAGAAATCATTCAGCGTAAAGCACAAATTGATACGATAGATAATAAAAAAGGCAGTTGGGTAAAAGTTCAGTACCAAAAGAAAACAGGATACGTTTGGGAGCATCTGATTAATTAATGTATACCTACTACCACAATACAAAGTTTTTAATATCAATACTTTGAGACTTTACATAAAAAAAACGACCTCTATTATTGAAGTCGTTTATTATATTTTTCTGAAAAATTATTTTTTCAAATCTGCTTTTACATCTTTATAACCATCTGCTACTGCATCTGCACCTTTTACAGCGGTCTTTTTAACGCTTTTCGCACCTTTGGTGGCTGTTTTACCTACCCATTTCGTGCTTTTTTTAACCCCCTTTTTTGTAGCTGTAGCTCCTTTCTTAGCTTTGTCTCCAACCCAGTCAGCGCCATCTTTAACTCCTTTTTCTGTGGCTTTTGCCCCTTTTTCAATGGCAGTGCCTACATTTTTCGCTTCCTGTTTTACCGTTTCCTGGGCATGAACAGCTGTTGCAAATAAACCGAACGCTAATAAGGTCAATACATTCTTTTTCATATTGTCTTTTTTTTAAGTTAGTTTGATCAATATAACATAAAACAAGCCAAACCTGTATGATATGAAAATAATTTAATTCAATTGAAGAACGACAATCACCGTTTTTTTCCGTCCCTGCTTTCTTTAAATGATTACTTCAGAACGGTTTCATCCACTGAAATAGGCTGCTCAAGAACAATCACCGGTTTTTTCTTTTTTAGGAGATCCAGTAATTTCTGAACTGAAAATGTCAGAATCATATAAAGTATAATTAACAGTAATACGGATCCAATGCTGTGTTGTCTGTATCCAAAAATTCCTTTACCCCAGGAAATTAAAATCCACTGGATCATATACATTGAGGTCAGGTTCCTGCTGCAGTATTTTAAAAGACTGGTGAACTTGTTATCTTTCATTTTTGCGGTGATCCTGAAAATAATCCATAGGAAAATCAAAGTCCATCCGGCAAAATAAATAACACCTCCGGGTCCCATGTGATAAAAACCATTATAGTTATAGGTATCAAATCCGAAAACCAAAGGAGCTCCAATAGCAACGAACACCAATCCTACATACAGCATATTCCTGAATAACTTCTTGCTGTCATGGTTCAGCTCCAGAAACCATTTTCCAAAAAACATTCCGATGATAATAAAAGACATCCACGGAAATACCGGAAAATAGATATAAGCAGGATAATCGTTGCTGAAAAAAAGATCTGTGATATAATTGATCACCGGATAATCAATAATAGTTCCGCTAACCTCTCTGGATACCAGCGCGATCAGCAATCCTATTGCCAGAATACCATATTTATTTTTTACATATTCGCGGATAAAGCCGACAAACAGTAAAGAAATCCCTGCCAATTGTAAGATATCTCCCAACATGACCAGATACATATACTGTTGCTCTATCGGGCCGTGCCATCCGTATTTCTGAATAAAATTATCAGGAGCAAAACCTAAAACTGCCGGAACAATAAACTTCATAAAGTTCATGAAAAAAGCAGCAAATAAAAGTAAACCGCCCCGTTTTATAGAGCTTTTAAGACTCTGATGACTGGACGTCATAAAGGTGATCCCCATACAGATCAGAAAAATAGAAGTTCCCCTGCCGAGAAACACAATAAAACTCCCGATAACCGTCTCCGACTGCGACTTCACATTCGCGTAAATAAGTAAGGTGTGGATGATGATCATGCCGATGACACTCATCCCTTTGATTAAATCCAGTGCTGCAATTCTTTTGCTTAGCTTTTCCATAGTTTTTTTAGTTTTAATAAGGCTGCAAAACGTATCGTGGATTAATTGATTGAGATTATACGATAACAATTTGCAGGAGATCAATTCATTTTTATATATTAATATTTAATTATTCTAAATAAAAACAAAGATACATATTAAAACTAAATTATAATTTATTCATTCTTAAATTATCATGACTATTTCTTAACAATAATCAAAGTATCACTCCATTCCATCATATATATCCATCTTAAATGACTCATATAATTTACAAGAAAAAACCGCAATAAACTAGGTCTACTGCGGTTGTATATTAAAGGTAAGAGTTACTTACACTTATTTATTTTACTTCTTCGAAGTCTGCATCTTGTACATCATCTGCACCTCCTGCATTAGCTCCGGCGTTTTGAGCACCTGCTCCGGCGTCTCCACCCTGAGCTTGCTGTCCAGCTGCATACATTTCTTCTGAAGCGGCCATCCATGCTGCATCTAAAGCTTCTGTTTTAGCTTTTACATCGTCAACATTTTTAGTTTCGAAAGCTGCTTTCAATTCTGTGTGAGCTGCTTCTACTGCTGCTTTTTTGTCAGCAGAAAGCTTGTCACCGAATTCTTTCAGCTGCTTTTCAGTCTGGAAGATCAATCCGTCAGCTTTGTTGAAGATTTCAACTTCTTCTTTTTTCTTAGCATCTGCTGCAGAGTTTTCCTGAGCTTCTTTCTTCATTCTTTCGATTTCTTCGTCAGAAAGGCCTGAAGAAGCCTGGATTTTGATCGTTTGCTCTTTTCCTGTTCCTTTATCTTTAGCAGAAACGTTCAGGATACCATTCGCATCAATATCGAAAGTTACTTCAATTTGAGGAACTCCTCTTGGTGCAGGTGGAATATCAGAAAGATCAAATCTTCCGATCTCTTTGTTATCGTTGAACATGGCTCTTTCTCCCTGTCCTACTCTGATGCTTACAGCCGGCTGGTTGTCAGAAGCTGTAGAGAATACTTCCGATTTCTTAGTTGGGATCGTTGTGTTCGCATCAATTAATTTAGTGAATACAGAACCCATTGTTTCGATACCTAGAGAAAGCGGTGTAACGTCAAGAAGCAATACATCTGTAACGTCTCCTGTCAATACTCCTCCCTGAATAGCAGCTCCAACAGCAACTACCTCATCCGGATTAACTCCTTTTGAAGGTTTTTTACCGAAGAATTTTTCTACTTCTTCCTGAATGATCGGGATTCTTGTAGAACCTCCTACCAATAGTACTTCATCGATATCAGAAGTTGATAAACCTGCATCTTTCAACGCTTTTGCTACCGGCTCCATAGATCTTCTTACAAGATCAGAAGCTAATTGCTCGAATTTAGCTTTAGTTAAAGTCTTCACTAAGTGTTTAGGACCTGTAGCTGTAGCCGTGATATATGGTAAGTTGATCTCAGTCTGTGCAGAAGAAGACAACTCGATTTTTGCTTTTTCAGCAGCTTCTTTTAGTCTTTGAAGAGCGATAGCGTCAGTTTTTAATTCTACCCCTTCTTCAGCTTTGAATTCGTCTGCCATCCAGTTGATGATCACATCATCAAAGTCATCACCTCCTAAGTGGGTATCACCGTTTGTAGACAATACTTCGAATACACCGTCTCCTAAATCAAGGATAGAGATATCGAAAGTACCCCCTCCAAGGTCATATACAGCGATCTTCTGATCTTTGTGGCTCTTATCCAAACCGTAAGCTAATGCAGCAGCGGTAGGCTCGTTGATAATTCTTTCTACTTTAAGACCTGCAATTTCTCCAGCTTCTTTAGTAGCCTGTCTCTGTGCATCGTTGAAATAAGCCGGAACAGTGATTACTGCTCTTGTTACTTCCTGACCAAGATAATCTTCAGCAGTTTTCTTCATTTTCTGAAGTGTCATTGCAGAAATTTCTTGTGGTGTATATTCTCTGTCGTCGATTTTTACTTTTACAGTATCATTAGGTCCTGCTACTACTTCATAAGGTACTCTTGAAATTTCTTTAGCATCTTCCTTAAAATGAGTACCGATAAATCTCTTGATAGAGTATACAGTTTTCTTTGGATTCGTTACAGCCTGTCTTTTTGCAGGATCCCCTACTTTTCTCTCACCATCTTCAGTAAATGCTACGATAGACGGAGTCGTTCTTTTACCTTCAGCGTTAGGGATAACAACAGGGTCTTTTCCCTCCATTACAGCAACACAAGAGTTGGTTGTTCCTAAGTCAATTCCAATTATTTTACTCATAATATTTATATTTTTTCTAATTTTTATATTTTAATTTACATTCTCAATTTCTCAATATCTGTACCATCTCCTATTTTGTGACAAAATGACAGAACCAGAAATATCTGAAGATAATATTGTCCTTCAGATTATGTTAAATTGTACTATTCAAGACAGTTTGAACATCGGAAATATTTAAAAATTAATCAAAGTTTAACTTTAGAAGTATGAATTAAACTTCACTAATTAGTATTTTTGATAAAATATACACTTTAGAATGTCAGTACACTTTAATCCGCGAGATATTACATGGCTTGCTTTCAATGAAAGGGTTTTACAGGAAGCCATGGACGAAAATGTTCCTTTACATTTAAGAATACGTTTCCTTGGAATTTTCTCTAACAATTTAGATGAATTTTTCAGAGTACGTGTAGCCGGATTAAAGCGGGCAATGGATTTTAAAGAAAAAGTGATTGCAGAATCTTTCTACCAGCCCCCATCAAAGATTCTTCAGAGGATCAACGAAATCGTGATCAGACAACAGCAAAATTTCGATAAGACCTGGAAACACATCCAGGCTGAGATGGCTAGCCTTAAAGTCTCTATTAAAACTTCTAAAAACCTTACTGCCAAACAGAAAGAATTCGTAAGAGAATATTTTGACGAAGTGGTGGAATCCAATGTGATCCCTATTCTTCTTCACGAAAACACACCCATGCCTTACTTAAGGGATAAAAGTCTTTATCTGGGTGTGGCGATGAGAAAAAAAGACTGGCAGTATTCCAGTAATTATGCGATTATAGAAATTCCGTCCCGTTTTGTGGGAAGATTTGTCCTGCTGCCAACGGAGGATCCGGAAGAAAAAAATGTCATGCTGCTGGAAGATGTTATCACGTTCAACCTTCCGCATATTTTCTCCTATTTCGGCTATGACGAATTTGCCGCCAATGCTTTCAAGGTAACTAAAGATGCCGAACTGGAACTGGACAATGACATCCGGACCAACTTCGCAGAAAAAATAGAAAAAGGACTTAAAAACAGAAGGAAAGGAAAACCGACCCGGTTTGTTTTTGATAAAGATATGGATAAAGCCCTGCTGGAGCTTCTTATCCGAAAATTAAATTTAACGAAAAAAGACAGCATCATTCCGGGTGGAAAAATTCACAATTTCAAACACTTTATGGATTTTCCTGACGTATTTGAAACCTATGAAAGACCGGTAGAGAGATCTTCCTTTACACACCAGGCTTTTGAACATGGTGAAAGAGTCACTGATGTTATTTTAAAGAAAGACGTTCTCTTGTCCTTCCCTTATCACAAATACAACCCTGTGATTGATCTTCTGCGTGAAGCAGCGATGGATCCGGATGTAAAATCTATCCAAATTACAGCGTACCGTCTTGCCGGCAACTCAAAGATCAGTAATGCTCTGATCTACGCAGCAAGAAATGGTAAAGAAGTAACGGTTATGCTGGAACTTCAGGCAAGATTTGACGAAGAATCCAATCTGAAGTGGAAAGAAATGTTTGAGCCAGAGGGAATCAATGTTCTTGTAGGTCTTCCAAACAAAAAAGTACACGCCAAGCTTTGTATCATTAAAAAAAGGTCACACAATAAAACCCTCCAATATGGTTTTGTAAGTACCGGAAATTTTAACGAGAAAACGGCAAGAATCTACGGTGACCATTTACTGATGACCGCTGACCGTGGCATCATGGCAGATATCAATAAGGTATTCAATGTTCTGAAAAAACCGAAAGATGATTTCCTTCCGGTGTTGAAAACCTGCAAAAATCTGATGATCTGTCCACAGTTTATGCGCGAAAAAATTGTTCATCATATCGATAAGGAGATTGAAGAAGCCAAAGCAGGAAGAAAAGCAGAGATCATCATCAAGGCCAATTCCATGAGCGACAGAGCCCTGATAGAAAAGCTCTATGAGGCTGCCTATGCCGGAGTGGTTACAAAAACCATCGTAAGAGGAATCTATTGCCCGGTGAATCAAAAAGAATTTAAAGAAAAAATAAAAGCGATCAGTATCGTAGATGAATACCTGGAACACGCCAGGGTTATGTATTTCTATAATAAAGGTGCAGAAGACATGTACATCTCATCTGCCGACTGGATGACGCGAAATCTGGACTACAGAATTGAAGCCGCCGCGAAGATCACAGACAAGGAACTGAAGAAGGAATTGAAAGATATTCTGGACATTCAGTTGAGAGATAACGTAAAAGCTCGTATTTTAGACAAAAAATTGAGCAACGAGTATGTCAGGAATGATAAAAAGGAATGCCGTTCTCAAATAGAAACCTACAAATATTTAAAAGCTAAAACAAGCAAAAAATGAAGATCGCAGCGATAGATATAGGAAGCAACGCCGCCAGACTTCTGATCAATGAAGTAAAGATCAGCAACAGAAAACCTGAATTTATAAAACTTAATCTTTTAAGAATTCCTCTGAGACTGGGAATGGACGTGTTCACCATGGGCATGATCGGCGAGGAAAGGGAAAAAATGGTCATCGACTCGATGAAAATTTTCAGCGACCTTATGAAGATCTACAAAGTGGAGCATTACCGTGCCTGTGCCACCAGTGCTATGCGTGACGCCTCAAACGGCAATGAAATCATCAGACAGGTGAAGGAAACTTCAGGCATCAATATAGAGATCATCTCCGGTGACGAAGAAGCAACCCTGATCTATGAAAACCATGTAGCAGAAGGCCTTGACAAAGAATTCGCCTATTTATACATTGACGTGGGAGGAGGTTCTACAGAGCTTACTTTTTATGAAAACGGAAAAATGGTGTACGAAAAATCGTTCAACATCGGAACCATAAGACTTCTGAATAATCTGGTAACTCCTGAAAACTGGCAGGAAATGAAGGATGAGATCAAAGATAATATTGTCAGCAAAAGACCCATCGTCGCTATCGGTTCAGGAGGAAATATCAATAAGGTATTCTCGATGAGCAAAACCAAAGACGGAAAACCGATGACGCTTGCCCATCTTAAAAAGGTGTACAAAGAATTCAATGAGCTTTCTGTAGAGGAAAGAATGACCAAGCATAACCTTAGAGAAGACAGAGCGGACGTTCTTGTTCATGCTTTGAGAATTTTCAACAATGTAATGTCATGGTCGGATATCAACAGGATTTTTGTTCCTAAAATTTCCGTAGCAGATGGATTGATCCACAATATTTTCAGTCAGCTGCACGAAAAAAAATAAATTACTTACACAGTATATCTTAAAAACCGGTCTTTTTTTGACCGGTTTTTGTTTTATGTAAATACTTCTCATTCATAATTTCTTCAGAAATGTAATTTTTTATTGTAAATTTAAAGTAATACTATATCTTAGTACGTCATGCATAATATCAACAGAAAAAAATGAATCCGATCAAAATAATTCTTACAGGCGCAACCGGTATGGTAGGGGAAGGTGTTTTAATGGAATGCCTTGAAAATCCTGATGTTTCAGAGATACTAAGCGTAAGCAGAAAACCTTCCGGAAAAACGCATCCAAAGCTTAAAGAATATTTAGTTCCGGATTTCCTGACCATAGACCTCAACGATGAAAACCTAAAGGGCTATGATGCCTGCTTTTTCTGCGCGGGAATCAGCAGCGTGGGAATGAATGAGGAGGAGTATACAAAGATTACTTATGATACCACGGTTCATTTTGCAAAGGTTGTTCTGAACCAAAATCCGGACATGGTTTTCAATTATGTATCAGGAGCGCATACAGACAGCACAGAAAGCGGAAAGCAGATGTGGGCAAGGGTAAAAGGCAGAACTGAAAATGCATTGAAAAAATTAGGTTTTAGAAATGCATTCAATTTCCGTCCGGGATTCATGAAACCCGTTGATGGTCAAATACATGTAAAATGGTTCTTTAAACCTATTATTTGGATTTTTCCTGTTTTTTTACCGTCAAAATCATTAACTTTACACCAAGTGGGCAAAGCAATGATCAATGGCGTGCGCAAAGGTTACCCCACATCAGTTTTGGAAATCAGGGACATTAAAAATTTAGCAATATGAGAGATATGGTAAAAAGAATTGTTCTGGTCATTTTTGTTCTTCTAGTCCTGACAGCAGTTTCAGGCTATTTTTATATGCAGAAACATCCGCTGGATGAAAAAGCATCTGTGAATAAAACGATGAATATTACAGGGAGCAAAGTCAGCAAGTAAGTTAACAAAAGGAGGGTTTTTGCTGTTTTATATTCCGTTTCAACAGCAACCGTTACCTGTTTGTTAAACATTTATTAAAATTCCATTAAAATACTTGCGCGGTATAAAGTTCATTTTTGCATAAATCTAATGCAAGTAAAAAATGACCAACAACTATCTATTAAAAGGATCTGTCATTGCCGCATTCTTCCTTCAGGGCGGGCTCTTCGGACAGACACTGATCCATTACTGGAATTTTAACAACAATACATCTGCAGTATCTATTACAACTCCCTCTTCCACTTTGGTAAGCGGATCTCTTTCTGCCATAGCCGGAGGAACCAGCGAAATAGATTTTGCAGGCGGGACCGGACAAAATTTCAGTATTGATAATTTAAATACAAGAAACGGCGATCCTTCCGGAACCCATTTACGATTCAACAATCCCATTGGTGGAAGTTTACAGTTCAATCTTCCTACGACAGGATATCAGAATGCTGTTGTGAAATTTACAACAAGACGATCCGGACAGGGTGCAGGAACTCAATCATGGTCCTATTCAACGGATGGAAGTACTTTTGTTCCTTATCAGACCATCAATCCACAGGATGCCAATCCTCAGCTTGTCACTTTTGATTTTTCCGCAGTTTCCGGTGTTTCCAATAACCCGAATTTTAAATTAAAGGTAGAATTCTCTGCTACAGGAGGCGGAACGGGAGGTAATAACCGTTTTGATAATTTCACCATGGACGCCACAGCATCCGGAGGTGCCGACACAACCCCTCCTACAACCACTTATCTTCCCGCTCAAAACACAAATAATGCTTCCACTACTGTAAATCCAACGATTTCTTTTAATGAAAATGTAAGGCTTACAGACAATTCCGCGATCACCGATTCTAATGCACAAAACCTTGTAGACTTCCGTGTAGGAAATGCTTCAGGTACTTCAGTTCCCTTCACAACCACTTTCAGCAATAATAAAATCACAGTAATTCCTACGGCTGCCCTTATTCCCGGACAGATGTATTATCTGGCTCTTAAGCCCAATACGGTTGAAGATTTAAGTGATAATGGGGTTACAGCAGTGACATCAACCACCTTTACAACAGCCGGGACAACCGTTTCTCTGGATAAAAACTTCATTAAAGTAAATGAAAATGCAGGAAGCCTGGCTTTCAAGATCAATGTTACCAATCCTTCAGCTGCTACGGTTAATCTTGTGGTAAAACCGGCACCGTTCAGTACTGCCGACAGCAATGATTTTACATTGGCCAATCAAACCATCAATATTACTCCTTCTACAACAAGTTATACGGTCAATATTCCGATTATCGATGATACATTGGAAGAGCAGCAGGCAGAATATTTTGTGGTAAGCCTTGAAAACCCTACCGGAACGACGATTTCCGGAGATAATACGACTACTGTTTATATTGTGGATAATGACAAACCTGCACCGGTTCCTTCGGGGCAGATTCAGCTAAACTATGTCGGAAGTTTTGATCCTTCCGGAAACAACAACAGTTCTACGGAAATTGTAGTTCATGATCCGGCCAGTCAGAAATTATTTACCATCAGCTCGATCACGGATGTTTTTGATATCATTGATTTTACCAGTCCGAATGCTCTTTCTGTGGTTAAAACAGTGAATATGGCTCCTTACGGCGGGATTACAAGTATCGCTGTTAAAAACGGGATCATTGCAACAGCTTCCCCCAATGCTGATCCACAGCAAAATGGCTCAGTAGTCTTTTTTGATATTAACGGAAACTTCCTGAAACAGGTGACTGTGGGAGCACTCCCTGATATGGTCGCGTTCACTCCGGACGGAACAAAAGTGATCACCGCCAATGAAGGGGAACCCAATGATGCTTATACTGTAGATCCTGAGGGAACCATCAGCATTATTGATATTTCAGGTGGTATTGGAAATCTGACACAGAGCAATGTCACGACTCTTAATTTTAACATTTTTGATTCTCAGACCGCTGCTTTAGTGGCCACAGGATTGAGAAAAGTAAGAACCAACAATACGCTTTCACAGGATCTTGAACCTGAATATGTGACGATAAGCTCAGACAGTCAGAAAGCCTGGGTAACACTTCAGGAAAACAATGCTGTGGCTGAAATCAATTTAGCCACAAAAACAATTTCCGGAATCTGGGGATTGGGCAAAAAAGATATGAGTCTTGCGGGTAATGGTTTTGATGCTTCGGATAACAATGGTGAAATACTGATCGCAAACTGGCCTGTGAAAGCCTACTATATTCCGGATGCCGTTCAGAATTACAAAATAGGAAACACCAATTATATCGTAACGGCTAATGAAGGTGATGAAAAAGATCTTTCAGGATACAGCGAAAGAACTACTGTGGGAGCGAATACCTATACTTTAGATACTGTTCTATTCCCTCAGGCATCCGTTTTAAAAGCATCTCATAATTTAGGCAGATTAAGAGTGTCCAGTGCAACAGGAAATACCGATGCGGATACAGATTTTGAAGAAATTGCTGCTTTGGGAGCACGTTCATTCTCTATTTTTAATGCTGATACCAAACAATTGGTTTACGACAGCGGTGACCGTTTTGAAAGGTATATCGCAGCCAAACATCCCCTGATCTTTAATGCAGACAATGAAGCCAACGGTGCCAAAAACAGAAGCCGTGCGAAAGGTCCTGAACCGGAAGGAGTTGCTTTAGCGACGATCAATGGACAAACTTACGCGTTCATCACTCTCGAAAGAACCGGAGGGGTAATGGTTTATAATATTACAGATCCTAACAATCCTACGTTTACGGACTATAAACATTCACGTTCTACCTCAGCTTATGGTGGTGACAACGGTCCTGAAGGAATTACATACATCGCTCCGGGAAATACAACAAACGGAAAAGCCTATGTCATTGTTGCCAACGAGATCAGCGGAACTTTATCCATGTATGAAGTAGCTTCTACTCCAACATTAGGAACCGGTGAAGTAAAAACTGAGAAAGCAACCTTCAATGTATTCCCTAATCCTGTCACGAAAGGAAATGCGCTGTACTTCAACAGAGCGCAGGATTATGAACTGTATGATATGTCAGGAAAAATGCTTGGAAAAGAGAAAAATGCTTTAACCATAGATACTTCAAAACTTTCTGCGGGTGTTTATCTTGTGAAAACTTCGGAAGGACATATGAAGAGGGTTATTGTGAAATAGGAAGAGGTTACGGGATACGGGTTTGGAAAGTTATGAGTTGTGAGTTATAAATTATAAGTTTTTTGATGCACGTCTCGGAGTTGGAGTGTATTCACATTTCACTTGCGAAGCAAAATTGACCATTCACATTTCTTAATCTCAGCCTTAACCTAAAGTCTCATATCTCGTGTCTGAAATCTGACATCTTGATATACAAATACTTTATATATAATTCAGTTGATGAGGTCCCGGATTTTCCGGGGCTTTTTTTTGTTTTCATTAATTTCAGTAGTTTTGATTCTTTACCAATACCTGAAAATAATAAAAAAATGTTTGGATTTGCCTTTGATACTGCAACGGAACCTGAGATTATTGCTTACATGGATGATGTCAAAAATATTGAACATAAAGCCGGTATTATTTACCGTACCCTACGACTTATTAATGTAGACAATGTTCCTAATTTAGTATCAGCAATAAAAAATGCCGCAAACATCTATGAAAACAACGGTTTCATATGTTTTCTTGATGATAAATCTATTGTAACCAGAACTTTTATAGGTAATATCAGAGTAATAAAATCAAAAAAGAACAATATCACTTTAATGGGACAGGTATGGAGCAACCCTCCAGGCTACCATAAAGCAATGAAAATGAGATTAAATAATGAAATTACAGAAAAAAATATCTGGAAAAATTTCAGGAAAGAAGAATTACAGGGCTGGCTTGTCTATGCACTTCACACAATGAAAATATATGAAGTGAAAGAAAATATCAGTATTGAGATTGATGGAAATAAATTTCACAATTTGGATAGCTTCTTCTGTGCTTTAGGAGAAGAAGTTAATGGTATAGGAGGATACTTTGGAAGAGGGATTTATGCCTTGTTTGACTGCCTGCGTAGTGATTTTGGGGTGAAATCTATATCAGAATTAAAATGGTTAAATCATCAGACAAGCAAAAAATTATTTAAAACTAAATTTGATGAAATACTTCAGGTTTTTGCAGATCATAATGTAAAAGTTATTCTGGAATAAAAAGACTCAGGCGGAAAGCTTCGCTTTCCGCCTGAGTCCAAGTCTATCTATATATTTCAATTATGCCTTCGGAGCTTCAGCTTCCGGATTCATATCATCAAAATTCTTTTTCTCTTTCTTTTCCGGAACCATGATAATTTCTTTCTGAACTTCTTCCGGTCTTCCTTTCAGATACTCAGGTAAATTAAGACCGGCCATATTAAACAGATCGTTCAATGGCGGTACTGTTTTCATCATTCCTGAAACGAAATTAGCGGTAGAGCCGTTTCCGTCCTGCCCGTTTCCGCTGTCCCAAACCGTAATTTTATCGATTTTAATATTTTTAACAGCTTCCACCTGGGTCTTAACCAATTCAGGAAGTTTTTCAATTAACAGCAACTGGAAGGCACTGTTGGTATCACCACCGGCAGCCTGTACAATCTTATCGTAACCTTGAGCCTGTTTGGTCAGGATTTCATAAAGACCTTTTGCTTCTGCCTCCATTTTAGCGAAAATAGCATCTGCTTCTCCTTTGGCCTGAAGTCTTATTTTCTCAGCTTCTGCCTGTGCATCAATGATGGCTTTTTGTTTTGCGATTTCTGCATGAACCACAATATTCGCCTGTTGGGTAGATCGTTCTCTTTCTCCCCTCGCAACTTCCGCTTTCTGTTCTGCAAGGTAAGATTCCTCCAAAGATCGTGCAGCCTGTACTTTTTCTGCAGCCGTTGCAATTCTTAATGCTTCTGCTTCTTTTTCTCTTCTTTCGGCATCAGAATTGGCGATGGTAATTTTGGCTTCGTTTTCCCCTTTTACAGCGATAGAGTTCGCCAGAGAGGTTGCAATTCTCGATTCTTTTGCAGCTTCTGCCTTACCGATGGATTCATCCTTGATGGCAGAGGCAATACTGATCTCTTTGTCTTTTTGCGTGATGGCAATTTTTACGTCTCTGTCTCTCTGTGTTTCGGCGATCTGTGTATCTTTTTCTCTGTCCGCAATTGCTTTTCCGGTTTCCCCGATTTTCGTTTGCTCGGCAACACTGATGATAGCTTCGTTAATCGCTTTTGCAGCCGCTTCTTTACCCAAAGCTTCAATATATCCGGATTCATCTCTGATATCCGTAACGTTCACGTTGATTAGTTTTAAACCGATTTTCTTTAATTCCGTATCTACGTTTTTAGAAATATTGTCTAAGAATTTATCTCTGTCTGAGTTGATCTCTTCAATGGTCATCGTGGCAATCACCAAACGAAGCTGACCGAAAAGAATATCTTTGGAAAGTTCCTGAATCTGCTCCTGAGCCAATCCCAATAATCTTTCTGCTGCATTTCCCATAGAATCCGGTTCCGTAGAAATGGCGATGGTAAATCTACATGGTACATCTACACGGATATTCTGCCTGGATAAAGCATTGGTAAGATTAGCCTCGATAGAAATAGGTTTCAGATCAAGGTAAGCAAAATCCTGGATAACCGGCCATACGAAAGCACCGCCTCCATGGATACATTTCGCTGAGGTGCCGCCCGTTTTACCGTAAATAACCAAAATTTTATCCGACGGACATCTTTTATACCTCGAAATAAGGGCTAAAAATGTGACGAATAGTACAAGTACAATCACTAATGTTAAAATAAGACTTCCTGGTATTGCCATAAATAGTTTTTATAAAATGGTTGATAATGAATTAAATTTTTGAAACGACAAGGATCTTGTCATAGATGTAAGTTACCCTCACAGAACCACCGGACGGGATATTTTCCTTTTCTTCCGTCATAGCGGGAAGTTCGTGGCTGGTTCCGTTCACAGAGATCGTGATTTTTCCTTTTCCGCTCATATCTCCCGGAATCGTAAGGTAGACCTCTCCTGCTCTACCGATAAGATTTTCCATTTTAAAGGTATTGTCTTCCGTAAGTTTCATGATCTGAAGGATAAGGACAAAGAATAAAAAGATAAATCCAGCCCCTACAAGCGCAGAAACAAAAATCAGCAGCGACTTATTTCCTATAGATCCATAGAATGCCACACCACTCCATCCGAACCCTAAAAGGAAATTAATAAGGTTTCTGAAAGAGAATAACTGAAAAGGACTGTCGGCATGGCTGTCTCCGCTAAAATCAGCATGTGCCACATCTCCGTGGCTGCCTCCGACAAAAGTAAGAACCGTTTGAATCAGAAAGATAAAGCTGGCTGCGATGGCCGTATACCAGAACCCCTGCTGAAGCGGTTCTAGGTTTTGCAGAAATTCAAACATAAGATGCGTTTTTCACAAATATAATTAAAAAAAATCAATAAAACCAATAAAAAATGGCATAAAACACACCTATAGAATATCGATTTGTATGGTTAAAAAAAAGCCAGTTTTATTTACCTGAAAACGCTCTAAAGTCCTTTCAAAGGGGATAAATTTTCAATACCTTCGCGGCTTTACTATAACTATGAATAAAATTTTTACGAGTGTAGCACTGATGTCTGTTTTTTACATGAACATCAATGCTCAGACCATTCATTTAGACTCCAGTTTCGGAAATGGAGGTATTGTTTCGTTTCCATTGATTGGAGAAGCAGATGATCTTCAAATTTCATTGAGTTCCGACAATAAAATATTTGCTTATGGAAAAGACATTGCCTCATCAGGATCAATGAATACCAATAAAATTTACAAATTAAATCTTGATGGCACTTTAAATACAGGATTTGGAAATAGCGGAGTATTAACACTCCCGCATTATATAAGTGATTTTAATGTCATATCCCAGGGAAATGATAAAATTCTGGTAACTTTCCAAAAAACATCCAATGATGCTTCTTCCGAAACAAGTATTCTGAGATATGATCTTAATGGTGTTTTAGATACCAGTTTTGGAAATAATGGCGAATTTAAAACCTCTCATGACGGAATGAACGGCTTCAGGTATAACAATACGGTCGTTCTTGCTGATCACTCAATCATTCTCACGACAGGAAGCAGGTTCATTAAGCTATCTTCGAATGGAAGTATCGATAGTTCCTACGGCAATAATGGAAGTATCAGCCAGTCTAACAGTGGAAATATTCAACTGTCGAATTCTGATATACTTGCCTTTTACGACAATAAAATTGATAAAATAAGTACCACTTCAACGCCTGTTAGTACTTTTGGGACCAATGGAACCTTTACCTACCCGGATTCAGGAAATTACTTTTCAAAACAGGCTCCAGACAGCAATATCCGTACCTTGGATTTAGACAGCTATGTTTTCTACAACATTAATCCTAATGGAACTATGTCTAATATCACTTCACTGACTCATGACAATAATACGCTTGATGTGTACACGAACTTTGGCTTTGCGGGAAATAGAATATATTTTGTAGGAACATCTTCTACAGACACTCCATTCATCGTAAGCTATGATTATTCAGGAAATATGATTCCCTTGAATTCTCAAAACTCTTATAAAGAAACTGCATTACCACAAGGAAATTACACTTCCGTTTTGGCAAAAGATAATACCGTTTATGTAGGAGGTGACAAAAAAGACCCCGCCACCAATACATGGCATTATGTAGTGGCAAAATACAATGCATCTGCATCTGTTTTATCAGCGCATGAAGTCCAAAATGAAAGCTCTGTTTCGTTTGAAAATCCGGCCAAATCGAATCTGGTCTATTCTTCAAAAGAGAAAATTAGAAAAATCGAACTGTATTCTGCAGACGGAAAGCTGGTAAAAACTTTAAGTGAAAATAATTCTGACATTTCATTTCTCACGAAAGGCATTTATTTCCTAAAAACAGAATTTGTTACCGGAAAAATAATCACAAAAAAGCTGATGAAAAATTAATGATGTCCTAAAACAACAATCATATATACTTTTTCAGTTAAAAACTTAAAGCTTGGATTGATAATCCGGGCTTTATTTATTTACCCCTAAAAATCCGTAAAAGTATAAACTTCCGCCAGAATTCTATAACACCACATCCCGGATTACCTCTAATTTTATCCCGCGAAATGAAAAGAGTATTCCATTTGTTTTTCCTGCTTCTTTACGTAATAATTTCTTCAGGATTTACTACGAGTAAGCACGTATGTAAAGGAAACTCCAGTGAACTCCACGTAGGACTGAAAAACCTTTCCGACATGGACTGCCCGAAATGCAGTACCAACAAAGAGAAAAACCACGGTAAATGCTGCAAATTAGAAGTTAAAAAGATATACAGAGCAGATAATCTGACCTCTTCTCACAAAAACTTACCGGTTAAATTTCTGTCGGCTTCCATTCCCTATCACAATTTAGGAACGGTATTCGAAGTTTCAGCATTATACTCAGAAAAGACTTCCACCCTCTTTGATTTCGCCCACGATCACTTTAATTATCCTTCCCTCTACATTCTCCATTGCGTTTACAGAATTTAGAATCGTATTGAATTTTGTCATCCCGAATCTGGGATCCTATTTTCAATATTCATTCTAAATCAATCTTATGAATTCAAAATATAATGCCCTCATCATACTGCTGGGTTGCCCCACCATGTTCTTCGGGCAGCAAACCGGCTTAGAGGATGTGCTGATGAAAGCCGGGAAAAGCTACCAGTCTATCAAAAAAAAGGAAGTGAATATCGCAGCTTCCCATGAACGGCTCAATCTTCAGAAAACCTATTACCTGCCTGAGGTTACCCTGATGGCACAACAAAACTTCGGAACCATCAATGCACAGAACGGCCCAATGTACAGTCAGGGCGGTCTCGGAGTAGCCTCTACCTCAATGCCTCTCGCAGAACAGAACTGGAATGCTGCGTTCGGAAGTTTATATTTGGCTAATGTCAACTGGAATGTCTACACCTTCGGACGTCTGAAAACCAAAGAACTGCTGGAAACTGCCGATGTGGAAGTTCAGAAATCTGATCTCAGCCAGGAAATTTTTCAGCATCAGATCAAAGCTGCCGGTGCCTATTTTAACCTTTTGGTAAGCCAGCGGCTGGAAAATGTACAGCTGGAAAATCATAAACGTACCGAAGTGATTTATACCATTGCCACAGCGAGGGCCGAAAGCGGATTAATTCCGGAAGTAGATGCCTCACTCGCAAAAGCAGAAATGTCTAATGCCCGGACCGCGATGATCAATGCCAATGATCATGTTCTGGAGTACAATAAACAACTGGCAGATCTTTTAGCTGAAAATTTCACAGATTATCAGCTGGACCATTATTTCAGCGAAAATATTCCTTTAACGACCTCTGAAAATTCTTCATTGGAACAACATCCGAATATGCTCTTCATCACTCAAAAATTGAATAAAAGCAAGATTCAAGAAGCCCATCTGTTGACCACAGGACTTCCTTCACTTTCTCTTTTCGGGGTTTTTCAGGGACGCGGATCAGGCTTTGGATGGAATTATGTTCAGGATAATACCGCCTATTCTCCGTCTTATTTAAAAGGAGCCGGCGTAGACCGGATGAATTATATCTTCGGATTGAATGTAAGCTGGAATCTTACCGATTTTTACAGGAACAGTTCTAAGGTTAATGAACAAAAACTGATGACTAAGGCTTTGGATTTTAACCATCAGCTGCTCCAACAGGAGCTGACCAATCAACAGAGTCTCGCAGAATCGAAATTCAAAAATGCTTTGGCTAAAGTAACGGAAGCCAAAGTACAGATGGAAGCCGCAACAGATGCCTACCACCAGCAGAAAGCTTTATATGAGAACGGACTCACCACCATTGTGGATTTTACGCAGGCTTTATACCTGCTGAACCGTGCTGAGATCAATTATGAAATTGCAAAAAACAATTCATGGCAGGCCACCGTACTCATTGCTGCTTCAAAAGGCGACATTTCGATCATCACCAAAGCCATTATTCACTAACCCAAAAACAGAAACATGAATCTTATAAAGTTTGCATTGCGCAGACCGATATCTGTAATGGTATTGGTGCTCGGCCTGCTGTTCTTCGGAATCAAGGCAGCCAAAGATGTAAAAGTAGATATTCTTCCGGAAATGGACCTTCCGGTGGTGTATGTAGCCCATTCCTTTAACGGATATACGCCGCAACAGATGGAAGGCTATTTCACCAAAATGTACGTTAATATGCTTTTGTTCACGAACGGAATCAGAAGTATAGAATCTAAAAACACACAGGGATTGACCCTGATGAAAGTAAATTTTTATGAAGGAACGAATATGGGAGAAGCCATTGCCCAGATCAATGCCCTTTCCACACGTTCCCAGGTATTTCTGCCACCGGGAGCACCGCCTCCTTTTATCATCCGTTTCGACTCGTCTTCGCAGCCTGTAGGACAACTGGTTTTCCGAAGCAGTACGCAGACCAATAACCAGCTGCAGGATATTGCGAATTTCAACGCGAGACCTTTCTTAATTAAAATTCCGGGGCTTACTACTGCTCCGCCGTTTGGGGGAAGTCCGCGGACGATAGAGATCAATGTGGATCCTTACAAACTCCGGGCGCACAGCTTATCGCCTGAACAGGTGGTAGAAGCCATTAGCCGAAACAATATCACATCCCCTTCCGGAAATGTGTACATCGGTGATACTAATTATTTAACCCCAACCAATAACACGGTAAAAAAGGTGGAAGAGCTTGGCGATATTCCTCTTTTTAAAGGAACGGCAGATAATGTGTATATCCGGGATGTGGCCACAGTAAAAGACGGTGCCGATATTACTACGGGATATGCCTTAATTGATGGAAAACGCTCCGTTTATATCAATATTGCAAAAGCCAGCAATGCTTCCACACTGGAAGTCGTGAACAAACTGAAGAAAGCACTCCCAAAAATTCAGAGAAATATGCCAGAAGGTGTACAAATTTCCTATGAATTTGACCAGTCGGTTTATATTTCCAATGCTTTAAAAAGTCTCATCATTGAAGGCGTTCTGGGTGCTTTGCTCACAGGATTGATGGTGATGTTATTCCTTAAAGATACACGTGCAGCCCTGATTGTTATTCTGACGATTCCGATCTCCATTATTTCCGGGGTGCTGTTTTTAAAATTATTCGGACAATCGATTAATATCATGTCATTGTCAGGTCTGGCACTGGCCATTGGAATTCTGGTTGACGAAAGTACGGTTACTATCGAAAATATTCACCAGCATTTTGCGATGGGTAAAACAAGAGCTCAGGCGATTTGGGATGCGTGTAAAGAGATTGCTTTTCCAAAATTGCTGATCATGCTCTGTATTCTGGCGGTATTTGCTCCGGCATTGATGATGAGTGGAATTCCGGGATCTTTATTTATGCCTTTAGCGATGGCGATTGGTTTCTCGATGATTGCATCGTTTGTCCTTTCGCAGACTTTTGTTCCGGTAATGGCCAACTGGATGATGAAACACGATCCAAAAACCTGTGAAAATCATAAGCCAGACTGGTTCAGCGGTTTCCGTGACCGCTTTGTCAGGTTTCTATCTTCATTGATGAAAAGCAGGAAAATCATTGTCAGTATAAGTCTTGCTGCTGCTTTATGTGCAGGATTTGGGCTTTATCAAATTACGGGGAAAGATGTCCTTCCATCAGTCAATTCACGACAGTTTCAGGTACGAATAAAAGCTGCCGAAGGAACCCGGATTGAAGTCACTGAAATAAAGGTGAAAAAATTCTTAGAACATCTTAAAAATAAGGTAGGAAAAGACAATATTGCAATCTCTTCTGTATTCATAGGTCAGCATCCATCGACGTTTGCCGTGAGTCCTATTTATTTATACAATGCCGGACCACATGAAGCATTAATGCAGGTGGCTTTAAAAGAATTTAAAGGAAATTCAGATGAGTTGAAGGATGAACTGCGTGGGTATTACAAAGAAAAAATGCCCGATCTGCAGATTTCTTTTGAACCTATCGAACTGACTGAAAAAATTCTCAGCCAGGGAGCCAATAATCCTATCGAAGTAAGGGTTTCGGGAATGATGAAAAAGATGAACCGGATGTATGCCGAAAAACTTTTAGTTAAATTGAAAGAAATCAAATACCTGCGCGATCAGCAAATCCCGCAATCCATGAACTATCCTGCCCTGCAGATCAGTATAGACCGGGTTCGTGCGGCGCAATTGGGACTGGATGCTCAGGATATCGCGAAATCGTTGGTGGCAGCCACAGCTTCGACCCGGTATACCAATAAAAACTTCTGGGTTGGCGGTATGATGGGCATTGCGTATGATGTACAGGTGCAGACTCCTCAAAATATCCTGAACAGCAAAGAGGAACTGGCCAATCTTCCTCTGTCTAAGAATTCAGACCGTCCGGTTTTGGGAGATGTCGCTTTCATCACCTCAACAAAAGAGTTGGGAGAAAGTTATAACCTTGGAACGATGGGTTACACAACCGTGACCGCCAATACACACAAAACAGATCTGGAACAGGCTTCCAAAGATGTAAAAAAAGCTATTGAATCATTGGGTGAACTTCCGAAAGGAGTCAATATTGAAGTGGCCGGAATGGCTCCGGTACTGGACGAAACCTTAAGCAGTCTGGCTTCCGGACTTCTGATTGCTATTGTGGTGATCTTTCTGATGCTGTCTGCTACGTTCCAATCTTTCCGGGTATCACTTGTTATTTTAACGACGGTTCCGTTTGTAGTCGTAGGATCATTAGCCCTGTTGAATCTGACGGGTTCAACGCTGAATCTCCAGTCTTATATGGGACTGATCATGTCGATCGGAGTTTCCATTGCCAATGCTGTTTTATTGATCAGTAATGCTGAAACCATCCGGAAATCTACAGGGAATGCCTTAGAAGCAGGACTTGAAGCAGCCAAACTCCGTATCCGTCCTATCATCATGACGACACTGGCTATGGCGGCGGGAATGCTTCCGATGGCTATCGGTTTCGGAGAAGGAAGTGATCAGGTTTCGCCTTTGGGCAGAGCGGTTATCGGAGGACTGATTTTCTCCACGTTCTCTGTACTCGTTATTCTTCCGCTGGTTTTCGGGTGGATGCAGAAAAATGCGGGAATTATTTCTCCATCACTGGATCCAGAGGACGAAGAAAGCATTCATTATTTAAATCCCAACTCTTAATTTTTACTTCAATGAAAAACATTATATATACAGCCATTACCATAGGACTTATGAGTATTCCGGCTTCCTGTAAAGAAGAAAAGCCAATGGATATGTCCAAAGAAGCCAAACCCATGATGATGCACAGCATGGAAACTTTGGAGATCAAAAAGAGCAATCCGAAAGTTGAATTAAAATTGGCCGGCGAACTGATTCCGGATCAGGAAACCGCTTTATTTGCCAAAATACCGGGATATATAAAAAAGATCAATGCAGACATTGGTTCATATGTGAGTGCAGGACAGGTTTTAATGGTTCTGGATGCTCCTGAAATCCAGTCACAGGCTGCTAATGCCAAATCGAAATGGCAGGCGCAGGAAGCCATTTATGCTGCTACAAGATCCAATTACGACAGAGTGTACCGGGCAAATGAAACGAAGGGAGCCATCGCTAAAGATGCCTTGGATCAGATCACTGCCCGGAAACTGTCAGATCAGGCGCAGGTTAATGCCGCAAAGTCAGCCTACCGTGAACTGCAGGACATCAATCAATATCTGGTTATCCGTGCTCCTTTCAGCGGAATTATTACGGAAAGAAATGTAGACCTCGGTGCTTATGTAGGTCCGAACGGCGGCGCTCCATTGATGGTCATTCAAAATACATCCAAACTTCGCCTGAGCCTTTCTGTTCCGGAAGCAAGTGTTCAATATTTGAAAACGGGAGATACCATTTCGTTCAGGATTAATGCGATGCCTGAGAAAAGTTTTAAAGCCCGGATTTCAAGGAAGTCGGGATCGTTGGATGTGAAGTTGCGTTCGGAGAAAATTGAGGCTGATTTTATTAATCATTCAAGAGAATTAAAGCCATTTATGATCGCGGAATCCGTCATTCCTCTGCAAAATCAGGAAGCTACTTTCTTTATTCCGAGATCAGCTTTGGTGGAAAGTAATATGGGAATTTACATCATTAGGAATGAAGGTGGCAAAACCAGGTTTGTTCCTGTAAAAAAAGGAAGAGTTCTCAATGATATGATTGAAGTTTTCGGGGAACTCACCGAAGGCGATAAGATCATTAAAAAAGGAAATGAAGAAATTTTAGAAGGAAGTTTAATTAAATAACATCAACAATGAAAGCATTATTCAAAAACACAGTCATCATTATTTTCGGATCAGTCGTTTTATACGCGTGTGGTCATGAAAAACAAAAGAACACGCCGAAACCTGAACCTGAACCTGTCCAGAAAGTGCAGCCAGTTGCCACTACCGGAACATATAAAAAGGGAGATCATGTCCCTAGTGAAACCGTCTGCATGGTAAACAATGCCTATATGGGCAAAAAACAGATGGAAGTTCCCCACGGTGGAAAGATGTACTACGGCTGCTGCGAAATGTGTGTAGAAAAGATTCCGAATGATCCAAGCGTGAGAGAAGCGGTAGATCCGCTTACCGGAAAGAAAGTGGATAAAGCCAATGCATACATTGTGATGGTAAGTGATGAAGGAGAAGTGGCTTATTTTGAAAACGAAGAAAATTACAAACAGTTTTTAGCACAAAATTCATAATCTATATTTTTCTAATATTGTTTTTAGGGCCTGGTAATTTATTATCAGGTCTTTTTTATGTGAATGTAAGGTTATTGAATCTGAAAAGGTTGGTTTACGCAAAGGCGCAAAAATTCTTTAATTTAAGGCTGATTAAAGGCGCAAAGATTTTATCTCCGATAAAATTGAATACCACTAACTGAATATTTATACCTATCCAACCCTGCCGAAAATCTTCGATTTTCTTGCACCTTAAAAAACACACTTTTAATAATCCTTTGCGCCCTTGCGGTAATCCAACAGTAAATACTTTCCGCGTTCAAACCTTATAGGTTTAAATCAAGTAGCTAATAAAATACAAGCATCAGCGAAATCCGAGGAATCTGCGGGAGAAAAAAAAATCAACAGAATATCAATCAATCCAAAACAATCTCCCTCTCCACTCCTATCTCCTCCAAAAATATCTGGTCATGCGAAATCACCAGCAATGTTCCTTTATAATCCTTAATAGAAGCCATCAGAATTTCCATCATAAAACAACATGAATATCCGTGAAATTTGCTGGATCTGCTGGAGATTTTCACTGCCAATCATCTGAAATCAGAACAAAAAAAGACAGGCTAAAAAACCTGTCTTTAAAAAATATTTCGTGTAATTTTTTACTCTACATTGATTACTTTTTGAATTTCCGGAGCATGTTGCTTGATGGTATTTTCTACGCCCAATTTCAGGGTTGAGAAATTCAGCGAACATCCGGAACAGTTCCCCAAAAGTTTTACAAAAACCTGGTTATCCTTCACGTCAATAAGCTCGATATCACCTCCATCCTTGTTCAGGAACGGCCTGATGCTTTCCAGAGCTTCCATTACTCTCGTTACTGTATCTTCGTGTGTTATATTTGTTTCCATATTTCTTTAGTTCAATTCGGCTTTTTTCAAACTTAATTGAAAATCATTATTTTTTAGCTTTCGGCGAGCAACCCGCCATCGTTGAAATCTTTACAGCTTCTGTAGGGGGAAGATTTTTATTTCTTTCCAGTAGACTTTCTACCATTTTTCTTGCCGTTTCAGTGTAGATTCCTTCAATTTTAGAACCTTCCTGAAGCGCAGCAGGTCTTCCGACGTCTCCGGCTTCTCTGATACTCTGAATCAACGGGATCTCTCCCAGTACCGGAATCCCCAGATCTTCAGCAAGATACTGAGCTCCCTGTCTTCCAAAGATGTAGTACTTGTTATCAGGAAGTTCTTCCGGCGAAAAATACGCCATATTTTCGATTAATCCAAGAACCGGAATGTTAATACTTTCCATCTGGAACATCGCGATTCCTTTTCTTACGTCTGCCAAAGCTACGTGCTGAGGCGTACTTACGATCACAGCACCTGTTACAGGTACTTCCTGAATGATAGATAAGTGAATATCTCCTGTTCCCGGAGGAAGGTCGATTAGTAAGAAATCAAGTTCTCCCCAAGCTGCATCTCTGATCATCTGGTTCAAAGCTTTTGAAGCCATTGGGCCTCTCCAGACTACTGCCTGATTAGCTCCTGAGAAATAACCGATAGAAAGCATTTTTACCCCGTAATTTTCAACAGGCTTCATTTTACTTTTTCCGTCAACGTCTACAGAAATTGGCTTTTCACCTTCCGTATCGAACATTGTTGGAACAGACGGTCCGTAAATATCGGCATCCAGTAATCCTACTTTGAAACCCATCTTCGCTAAAGTAACTGCCATATTTGCCGCCACTGTAGATTTTCCTACGCCTCCTTTTCCGGATGCAATAGCAATGATATTCTGAATTCCAGGGATCTGTTTCCCTTTGATCTGGCTTAGCTGGATCTCACTCGGTTCCGGAGAAACGATTTTAAGTTTTAAGTGAATATCTTCTCCAAACTCACTGGCAAAAGCCTGCTTCATCGCTGCCTCCAGCTTTTTCTTTTCGTGCATTGCCGGTGAATGGGCGGTCATGTCGATATACACATCATTACCCATGATTTGAAAGTTACTCACCAAATCGTCTACTTCTATCTCTTTAAGGAAATCTTGAACCTGTTCTTTCGTCAACATACTAAATATAAATTGTTCACAAATTTACGCATTTTTTCGATAATTTAGAATCAATAAAATCTATAACCCCATGTGATAAATAAGATGACAAAAGAGATGTCTTTCCTATTTCTTATCTCCATCTTTATCACACCCTATCAGTATCGTAAAATATCACTTATGAATTCTACCGCTTATCCTTCTAAATATGCTTCTCCGAAAGGAATCTTCACCGTCGGAAAAACCCGATTCAAATGGTATGATCTCGCAGAAGATCCGGCCGCTGTTTCATCTCAGGATATCCATAATGCTAAAATATGTATTGAAAATGCTGTTGAAAACTTTCAGAACAAAGAAGATCTCGGATTTGTCATCATGCACAGATGCGGCGAAAAATATTTACTCTTAGTTTGCACCTGGAGAAGCGAAAACGAGCTCTGGGAAAGTGTTTACTATGATGGTTCCGGAACCTTTGAAGTCTGGGATAGAAATACAATTCATCTTCCAACGTACTGCGTCTGGGAAATGGGCATTGTCTACCATGAGTCCCAATCCTGGAAAAAATTTCTGGGCACAGACGGTACAGAACCTCATCAGCAAGATTATTTACATGATATTTTCGAAGGGGAAGTTTAAGTTTTTTCTACCACGAAAGATGCAAAAGTTTTTTTACACTTAAGTTTCTTGAAGTTTAAATACTTTATAAATCATAAGATCACATAAGTTTTAAGAGAAAATCAAAGATTTTATTCAGAATACGATCCGTAAACATCTGTGTAAATCTGTGCAATCTGTGGTTAAATGAAATTAACAATATTCTTGATGAACCAGGTATCTAAATCTTTAACCTATACCTGGAATGATAAAGCAGATGGTATTAGAAATGTCATCCTGAGCGTAGTCGAAGGATTCTCTCATTAAATCATACAACCTATCATATTCAATAGGAACGGGCTTCAGCCCGTTTAACAAATACATCCGATTCATCCGGCTTTAGCCAAAACCTAGCTTCGTTTATCATTTAATTCGCCCTGTTTTTTTCATCAAATTTCACATTCCGGTCCGCCCCTTTTACTTTTTTATTTCCAAAGGTATACGTCGCTGATAAAGTAAGCCTTCTGGAATCATAATAATTATTGTAATAATGAGTTCCCGTCGTATAATAGATCTCGCCCCTGCTTCTCGCCTGTTTGAAAATATCCGAAACAAATACATTCACCTGCAGACTCTTCTCCATAAGACTCAACTTAAGTCCGGATGTGAAATTTCCTGCATAATTCATATAGGAATTTCCTGAATTGGATGGCAGTCTGAACCAGTAATTGAAGATCAGCTGCACTGTTTTACTTTTATTAAGCGAAAGGTTGTTCTGAAAATCAAAATTATAGCTATTCCCTTTTCTGGAAGCGGCATCAGTAGCAAAAACTTTCGTTTCCATATAAGAAATGTCCGTAGAATAATTGGCTTCCCAGAATTTAAAGAACGTATCTGAATAATTGACTGTGATTCCCATACTGTTCTGGTTGTAATAATTCGCAAACGTGCTGATCCTGTTTTCGCCCTGCAGATTGGCCAGCTGACCAAATGCTTCTACCGTTCTCTGGAAATACGCAGATGTGGAAAGTTTCCCTTTATACACATGTGAAATTTCAAAATTGTGGTTGATAGAAGGCGTCAGCAATGGATTTCCGGTAAAATAAGAATTCACATTGATATACCATCGGTAGGGATTGATCGCGCGGAATCCCGGCCTGTTGATCCTTTTGGAATAATTTAAATTGAAAGTATTGTTTTCATTGCTTTTATAGCTGATATAAGCTGTAGGAAAGAATTTCCCATAAGAGTTTTTCGTCTGCTGTCCTGAGGTTAAGGAATTACCATTTACCGTGGAATACTCATAGCGCAATCCTGCTTTTGCCGACCATTTTTCATTAAACTCTTTTTCAAAGCTGACATACGCTGCATAGTTTTTTTCATTGTACTCAAATACATTGCTTTTTAAAGGATCTGTGATAAAATTTCCATTCGTCAAATTCTGATAAGAAATATTTGAATTGTTATCAAAATTGGTGAACTTGACTCCGGTTTCCATCTTTGCAAACTGGTAGGGTAACGTAAGATCAGCCTGTCCTGAATAAATTTTATAATCAACAGTAGAAGGTGTTCTCACCACAAAATCATCACCTGAACTTTCTGTCGTCGTAAAATCAATCAGACTTTCCGGGATATTGGAAAAATAATTTCCGGTAATGCTCAGCTTATTATCCTGCTTTCCAAATTTAAGATCGTAGTATCCACTTATCGTCTGCTGACGGCTATTGGCACGGTGTTCCGCATAAGTAGACAGCGTATTCGTATACATTCCATTCTGGAAATATCTCGACGTATTCTGAACATCCATATTCGAATGCCCGAAACCGTAATCGTAAATAAATCCTACATTAGATTTAGCATTAATCTGATAATCAATGCTTAAATTGGCTCCTAGCCCATTCCCAAAATCCCTTCTCTCATCCGAACTTTTAAGACCGTCTGCACCTTCAATGGTGTAGTTTTCATAGGAACGTTTTTGATAATCATAATGCCTTAATTTCAGTGAAGACCTTAGCTTTTCATTTTGATAATTGACTGTTGCATTGTTTGAAAACCCTGTGTAAGTTTGCTGCTGAAGGCTTGTCGTAAGACTTCCGCTCCAACCCAGATTCTGATTTTTCTTTAAAACAATATTGATGAGCCCACTGTTTCCCTGCGCTTCATATTTTGCCGGAGGAGTCGTGATCACCTCGATCTTTTCTATATTCTCGGATCTTAAGCTTTTAAGATAAGTCACAAGCTCGCTTCCTGAAAGGTTCAGCATTCTGTCATTGATCATCACAGCGACTCCGCTTTTTCCGACGATTGAAATTCCTGCATTGTCATCCACTTTAAGCAATGGGGTCGTTGATAATGCTTCTGCTCCATCCATTCCCTGTGAAGCCACAGAATTGGATACATTAAAGATGAGACGGTCAGCCTTTCTTTCAATTAATTTTTTCCTTGCGGTAAGCGTGACGCCTTCAATTTGTTTTTCCTGCTTTGTCTCAATAAAAAAATCCTGCTTCGTGTCTCCGTTTACGCTAATCTCTGCCGTGGATACTTCTGCTCCGTCCTGGATCAGTTTGATATTATAATTTCCGTTATCCGGAAGTTGTAAAGAATAATTTCCTTTTTCATCTGAAATAGCCGTCTGTCTGGTTTTATCCTTTACTGCTACGATTTCTATGTAAGAAACTGAATTCCCCGTCTGCGTTATTTTTCCTGTGATGCGCTGCGAAAAGGCAAGAACCGGCAGCAGCAGGACCACAGAAATTAATGTTTTCTTCATGTATTTTGTAGTAATAGTTTTTAATAAGACAATTCCTGACTTTCTTTTATTACATTCCGTTCTGCTGTTTTTTCAATATATTCGTGGGTATAAATTGATGATATGAAAAAAAGACTGGCCGTTTTCTCCTTATGCATTGCCCAGATCATATATTCCCAGAATTATTCTCAGTATGTTAATCCTTTTATAGGAACCGGAGGCCACGGTCACACCTTTCCGGGAGCTATTGTTCCGTTCGGGATGGTACAGCTTTCACCAGATACCAGAATAGACGGTAGCTGGGACGGATGCAGCGGATATCACTATTCGGATTCGGTGATCTATGGTTTTTCACATACGCATCTGAACGGAACCGGAGTTTCGGATTACGGAGATATCATGCTGATGCCTACGATGGGAAATTCAAGCTTAAATCCCAAAGATTACTCTTCTAAGTTTTCGCATAAAAATGAAAAAGCTTCGGCCGGATTTTATTCTGTTAAACTGGACAAAAACAATATCGATGTCCGTCTGACCACCACCCAAAGAGTCGGCTATCATGAATATACTTTTAACAAGTCAGGAATAGCCAATATCGTTCTTGACCTCAACCACAGGGACAAATTACTGGAAGGTGAAGTGAAGATCATTGATGATAAAACCATCGAAGTTTTCAGGAGAAGCGAAGCCTGGGCTACCAACCAATATATTTACGCCAGGATTGAGTTTTCAAAACCGATGAAGATCTCTAAAAAAGAGGTTAACGGAAAAAACGAAGACAAGCTTTTCACAGGAACCAAGCTGGCTCTGGCTTTTTCATCTGATGTTAAAAAAGGAGAAAAGATCAGCGTAAAAGTTTCCATTTCTCCAACAGGTTATGAGGGAACAGAGAAAAACATGCTGGCAGAAGGAAAATCCAATGATTTTGAAACGGTAAGAAAACAGGCCGAAACAGATTGGAACAAGGAACTTTCAAAAATTGAAGTTAAATCTGATGATAAGGATAAACTTTCTGTTTTTTACACCGCATTATACCACGTTTTCACCCAGCCGAACATCAATATGGATGTGGACGGAAGATACAGAGGCCGCGATAATAAGCTTTATACGACAAAAGGATTTGACTATTATTCCGTATTCTCGCTTTGGGATACTTTCAGGGCTGCTCATCCGCTGATGACTCTGATCGACAGAAAAAGAACGGCAGATTTCGTCAATACTTTTATCAGACAGTATGAGCAGGGCGGAAAACTTCCGGTGTGGGAACTGGCTTCCAATGAAACGGAATGTATGATAGGCTACCACTCTGTTTCCGTGATTGCAGATGCGATGGCGAAAGGAATTAAAGGGTTTGATTATGAAAAGGCATTTGAAGCCTCTAAAAACTCTGCCATGCTGGATATTTTCGGTTTAAATGCTTACAAACAGAACCATTATATCAGCATTGACGATGAACATGAAAGTGTTTCCAAAACGGTAGAATATGCCTACGACGACTGGTGTATCGCTCAAATGGCTAAGATTTTAGGCAAAAAAGAAGATTATCAGTATTTCATGAAACGTTCTCAGAACTGGAAAAACCTATATAACCCGAACAGCGGATTTATGCAGCCGAGAAAGAACGGAAACTGGTATGAACCTTTTGATGCAAGAGAAGTAAATAATAATTATACGGAAGGAAACGCATGGCATTATTCCTATTCTGTACAGCAGGATATTCCCGGACTGATTGCCGCTCATGGCGGAAAGGAAAAATTTGAACAGTTTATTGATGCTATTTTCGAAGCACCGGATAAAACAACCGGCAGAGAGCAGGTAGATATTACGGGTCTGATGGGACAATATGCTCAGGGAAATGAGCCGAGCCATCACATCGCCTATCTGTACAATTATGTAGGGAAACCGGAAAAGACAGATGCCAAGATCAAATATATACTTGACAACTTCTATAAAAATACACCGGACGGGCTTATCGGAAATGAAGACTGCGGGCAGATGAGCGCATGGTACATTCTGAGCTCGATGGGAATTTATTCCGTGACTCCCGGGCTTCCGGAGTGGCAGACAACGACACCGTATTTTGATGAGGTTAAAATTCATATGGAAGACGGCACCACAAAAGTTATTACAAAAAATACCAGCAGATCTGAGCTTCAAAAATTAGGATTTGAAAATAGCCAACCGGCAAAAGATTTCAAATATACACAACTGACGGCATCACCAGTGATCGCCTCCGACAGGATCTTCGATTTCTCAGCCAAAGTACAGATCACTCCACTGAATCCGGGTGATAAAGTCTATTATATGACCATGAATTCAGATGATGCGAATGTAAGAAAGACCTTTTCAGCGTATAAAGGCCCTTTCACCATCAGTAAAACGACTCAGGTGCATGCCTATTCAGAGAGAAATGGCGAAAAGAGTTCTGTGACGGTTGCCAATTTTAACAGAAGACCGAATTACTGGGATATTACCATCCATTCAAAAACAACGCCGCAATATACCGCTAATGGAAAACTGGCGCTTATCGATGGCATTAAGGGTGATGTGAACTGGAGAAAAGGGGAATGGCATGGTTATCAGGGACAGGATTTTGAAGCTGTAATTGATTTAAAATCACCTCAGCAGATCACGAAATTATCCTCTACCTATCTTCAGGACAGCAGAGCGTGGATTTTAATGCCTAAAAAAGTGGAATACTACGCATCAATGAACGGGAAAGACTTTATCCTTCTGAAAAGCATTGACAACACCATTGACACTAAGGATGAAAAAGTACAGATCAAAGATTTCGGAACAGAAATTCTTCCGACTGAAGCCCGCTACATCAAGATAAAAGCCTATTATTACGGTAAACTTCCGGAATGGCATCAGGGCGCCGGTGGCGAGGCCTATATTTTTATTGATGAGATTTCTGTGAAGTAATTGGGAGGGAAGGCTGAGGATGGAAGATGGAAGTTAATAGTAGCCCTAAAATGACTGAACCACGGCTTTATTAACTTTTGAAAATTTACCAGATTAAATATCTATAAAATAACTATCAGAACTAGACCGACAAACAGTAACTTCCATCTTCCCTCCTCCGTCTTCCTAACCAAAAAACAAAGCCCTTCGAAAAACTCGAAGGGCTTTGTTTTATTATTTAAATTTATCACTTTATCTTATACAAATCCAAAACACCGGGAGAAATTTTCAGGTCGGGTCTAAAAAAAGCGATTCCTTTTATGAAATGTTTTCTTAATGAATTTCCATTGGTGATTACAGATTCTGCTTCTATGGATAATGCTTTTATAACTACTTTATCTGACTGTTCATCGGATAGGTAATAACACAAATCCATATTGGTATCGGTCTGATCAAGATTGATAAATACGTCATATTTTCCATTCTCCGGATGCGGCATCAGTTGGCTGTACTGCACTGTTTTTACTAAACCTTGATTACTGTAATAGTGAATTCCTGCTCTGTCCACCACGGTCCGAATTATTTTCGAACTTGGTTTTTCTTTTATTTTTACGATCAGAAGCCATACAAATAACGCTGTAACGATTATCGCCAATAGAACCATTAAAATTTTCAGTTCAATTTTGATTTTTGAATCTACAGTAAGCCATGCCATCATAATCGTCATCAGGGGTGTCAATACGGCGAATATTGAAAAAACAGTTTTAACAGCCAAAGTCCAGCCTTTAGAAATTTTGGATTCAATAGCCGGAAATTGATCTTTCTCTGATTCCATTGTACTACTGGATTTTAATTCAATTTTTCAGACCATTTCAGCTGCTGTGGCAGTTCCATATCAGAAAATTCTATATGGATTACCCTTCTCCTTCTTCCGCCTGTTGTTCTGTTCGAACCATGAAGTGTTAAAGGCTTCATGATCATAATCCCTCCTTTTTCTACGTTGCAGATTTCTTCAGTTTCCGTGTTCCAATCTATGGTTTCCGGTCTGTAGATTCCTTTGGCGTGAGATCCCGGAACTACTTTTAATGCTCCGTTATGTTCATCGGTATCATCAAGATGGATTCTGATGGTACAGATATTTTCAAGGATAGGCAGAGGCGGCTGTACAGCAAACTGATTTTTCTTGGTCGTCCATGGTCCGAATCCCTGCATTTCCAGTTTTTCATCTACTGAAATGGTCAGATCCTGATGATAGGCGACATACCAGTTTGACGTTTCCGGTTTATCAAAATAAATGCTTTTGACCGCAATATATTGTTCTCCGAAAAGCTCTCTGACAATGGTTTTAACAGCATCATTAAACACCAGATCTTTCACATCCGGAACTTCTTTTAAGAATTGTCTTACCGCAAACAGATCATCAGACTTTCTGAAGTTTTCCTTTGAGGTATCCACGTTTTGAATGACCTCAATGATCTTTTCAATTTCCTCATCAGAAAAAACCGAATGGATGACCGTGAAGCCTTTTTCGAAAACATTTTCTTTATGACGCTGCAAAAACTCCTTTGTCATGACTCTTAAACTTCCTGAGGCGTATTTTCAAGCTGCCCTTCCCATTTGGAAACAGCAGAAGTAGCCAGTGCATTTCCTAATACATTCGTCATACTTCTTCCCATATCACAGAAATGGTCGATTGGCAAGATCAATGCAATACCTTCCGGTGGAATTCCAAACATGGAACAGGTAGCCACGATAATTACCAGTGAAGCTCTCGGAACTCCGGCAATCCCTTTTGAAGTAAGCATTAACACCAAAAGCATGGTAATCTGCTGACCCAATGACATTTCGATACCGTAGATCTGTGCAATAAAGATGGATGCAAATGTCATGTACATCATACTTCCGTCCAGGTTAAATGAATATCCTAATGGCAGGATAAAAGAAACCACTCTATTATTACAACCGAATTTTTCTAATTCTTCTACCAGTTTAGGGAAAACAGCTTCTGAACTCGTGGTAGAGAAAGCGATCAGTAATGGTGCTTTAATTCTTCTCAGCAATTCAAAAAGGCGGTTTCCTAAGATCAGGTAACCTACCAATAGAAGCACAAGCCAAAGAACGGCTAAAGCAAAGAAGAAGTCTCGCAGATAAACAGCGTAGACTTCAAATATTTTAAACCCATTCATGGCCACTACAGCGGCAATAGATCCTAAAACTCCAAACGGAGCGAACCACATGATGTAGCCTACCATTTTAAGGATCGCATGGGCAATGATGTCAAATAATTTAACCACCGGCTTTGAATAGTCCTCGCCTAAATTAGCAAGAGCCACTCCAAACATAATGGAAAAAACCACGATCTGAAGTACCTCGTTGGTGGCAAAAGCTTCAAATAAACTCTTAGGGATCATGTGTTTTACAAAGTCTTCCAGAGAAAAACCTTTACTGCTTTTCAGAAGATCTTCTGCAGCAGCGGCATCCTGGATAGGCAGTTTAGTCACATGCCCGGGCTCCAGCCAGTTAACCAGCATCAGTCCTATAAAGAGAGAAACCAGTGAAGCGGAGATAAACCATAACATGGCTTTGGTTCCTACCCTTCCGATCATTTTGATATCACTCATTTTGGCGATTCCCACAACAAGCGTGGTGAAAACCAGCGGCGCGATGATCATCTGTACCAGTCTGATAAAAACAGTTCCGAGGAGTTTGATATTCTTGGAAAAGGGTTCCGCACTTTCAGGATATTGGGTGTGTATCACCCCTCCAATTCCTACTCCCAGAATAAGCGCAACGATAATGGCTATAAAAAGTTTATTTTGTCCTTTCATATATATAGTTCAATTCCCACAAATATAATAGTTTTTCAATTGGTACAAGATTTTGTATGAATCCGGGTTAAGTTTAGATTAAGATTATAATACATTAAAATTAAATCGCTGATTCCGAAAATATTGCAAAAAATTTAAGAAACATTTATTGAGTTTTTATTCTTTTGGTACAAATTTTATTATTACATTTGATTGTATTAACAACATTAATAAATATACAACTATGAAAAAAACTATCGCAATGGCTGCCTTAGCTGTAGCTATATCTTTTGGAGCGGTTTCTTGTAAAAAGAAGATTTCTGATGCCGATCTTCAGACTCAGGCTACAACTGTCGTGACTTCTAATCCCAATGCTTCTGTAGAAGTAAAAGAAGGAGTGGCTCACTTAAGCGGAACTTTCGCTGACCAGCAGTCTAAGGATGCTATGATCACTAAATTAAAAGCTATCAACGGAGTAAAAGAGGTAATGGATATGTCTACTGTAGCAGCACCAGTTGCTGTAGCACCGGTTGAAACTGCTTCTGCTGTAGATCCTGCAGTTCAGAAAAAAGTTCAGGATGCGGTTAAAGATTTCCCTTCTGTAAAAGTTGAGGTTGTGAACGGACAACTTACACTTACAGGAAACGTTTCTGGTCTTCAGGCTAGAAAAATCAAAGAATCTGTAGATGCTTTGAAAATCGGAAAGTATAACAATAACCTAGTGGTAAAATAATTTTAAGATGAGTACATTACAAGATAAATATTCAAGTGTAGTTTCAGCAGCTCAGTCTGCAGGAATTTCTAATCTTCAGGTTCAGGAGCAGGACGGTATCCTTTATGTTTCAGGAAGCGCTTCCAACACGGCTGCAAAAGACGCAGTATGGAATGCTCTGGGAACTATCGATTCTACGTATTCTGCTTCAGACATCAACATTGATGTACAGGTTGCAGGATTAACTTCTGGTGCTGCTTTAACGGTAGCTACGGAAGATTCTAACCTTAACATCAGACAGGAGCCTTCTACGGAAGCTGCTGTTGTAGGAAAAGCGGCTAAAGGTTCTTCTGTAACTTTAATCGAGCAGACTTCTGATGACTGGTGGAAAGTAAAGACTGACGATGGTCAGGAAGGCTATGCTTATTCAAGATATTTAAGAGCATAATTTTTCAGAAATTAATTTTTTGAAAAAAATCAATACAGACATCCCCAATCGGGGATGTTTTTTTATATTTTTACGCCTTCAAAGAAAGCACTGAATGAAGAAAATCTTATGGCTGCTGGTATTGGCATTCAATAGTATGGTCCTGTACGGGCAAAATTTATACATTAACGGAAAGGTGTCCGATTCTGATAAAAAACCAGTGGAAAACGCCACCATTTATCTCCTTAAAGAAAAAGATTCATCCATCATCAATTATACTGCAACGAACAAAGAAGGTAAATTTTCTCTGAAAACAGACGCTTTGAGTGAGCCTTCCATTTTAAGAATCAACGGTGAAAAGCTTTCGCCCTATTCCAAAAAGTTAGAAAAAATCAGTCAGTCTCTTACTTTGGAAGACATTGAACTTGGAAAAAACAATGTTCAGAATATTGACGAAATCAAGATCACGGTATCTCCTGTCAAAATCAAAAAAGACACGATAGAATTTAATGCTTCTTCGATCAAAGTAAGTCCGGACAGTAAAATTGAAGAGCTTCTGAAAAAGATTCCCGGTGTAGAAATCGACAACGACAAAAAGATAACGGTCAACGGGAAGGAAGTAGATCAGATCATGATCAACGGAAAACCTTTCTTTGATAAAGACGGGAAAATTGCGCTTCAGAATCTTCCGGCTGATATCATTAAAAACATTCAATTTACCACGACCAAGACGAAAGAAGAAGAATTAAGCGGAAAGAAACCCAAATCTAACAATACGACCATCAATTTTAATATTGATGAGAAAAAAAATAAAGGACTGCTCTCCAGATTGATGCTTGGATACGGCTCAGACAAGCGTTATGAAGGCAGTGCACTGTTGAGTTACTTTAAAAATAATACTAAAATAAGCCTTATCGCTTCATCGAATAATATCAATTCCCAGGGTTTCTCCAACGATGATGTATTTGACAGTATGGGAGAAGGCAGGAATTCATCGGGAATGCAGGGCGGAATGTCTTCATCCGGCAGAGGAAAAGGAATTCAGAAGTCTACGACCATCGGAATCAATTACAATGACAAAATCGGGAAAGAAATGGATCTGGACAATTTCAGTCTGAGCCATTCCAATTCTGAAACAGAAACGGCCTCCAAATCATCCAGAACCACCCTTCTTCCGGAATACACCCTTACCACCCATTCTGAGAGCACCGGAGAGAGCGAAACCCGCCAGAACAATGTAGATGCTTCGGCAAAAATTACACTGGATTCTTTGAGCACCATTTATATTTCACCGAGATTTAACAACAGCCAAAGTTCCAGTATCAGCCGTTCAAAATCTTCTACCTTAAGAGATAACGGACTGTTGAACGAAAGTGATTCTTACACGAGTAATGAGTCTGAAAGTAATTCATTTAACCCATATATCTATTTTACAAAACAGTTCACAAAGGAAAGACGTGCCCTGAATGCTAAAATAAACAGTACGATTTCCCAGTCTAACCAGGACAATCTCAACAAGTCCCTGACTACATTTCATCAGGGTCCTGAGCAGAATGACAACAGAAACCAGCTGTCAAGAAGCAGGAACCAAAGCAGCATGTATAATTTCAGTGCCGGATATACGGAACCCATTTCGGATTCGGCTTCGGTAAGTTTTGAAATAGCCTATAATTCAAATATTTCCAGTAATTCCAGAGATGTGAATGATTTCAATGCGGCCTCGGGACAATATTCTGACTACAATTCACCTTTATCCAACAGCCTGAGACAGAAGATCAACCAAATTTCTCCTCAACTGTCTTTTGAAGTGAATAAAAAGAAATTCAGCCTGTGGGGAACGATGAATCTTGATATTTCGGATATGAATGTCAAATCTGTGTACAATGGCCAGCAATACGGTCTTCAGAAAAACTTTGCGCTTCCTTCCTATAATTTCAGCTTCAGGTATCAGTTTTCTGAAAATAAAATGCTGAGCCTTTACAATTATGCAGCCTTCACCATTCCCGGCGCAGAACAGCTTACGCCTTATGAAGACACTTCAAATCCTTTGGTGACGTCTACAGGAAATCCCAATTTGAGAAACACATGGAGCAACAACTCTTCCCTGTTTTTCAATAATTACAATCTGATTAAGAATATGAACTATTACGTGAGCCTAAATTTCACGTACAGAAACAATGATGTGGTTAATTATTCAAGATATGATGATGCAGGAAAGCAGCTTGTAACGTATGACAACATAAGTGGAAATAAGAATATGAGTGTAGGCGCCGGATTCAACAAAACGTTTAAATGGAAAGACAATAAACTGATGATAAGTCCGAGATTCAATTTGCAGTATAGTTATAATAAAGGTTTTATTAACGGTCAGTTTTTCACGAATGCCTCATACAACCTCACTCCCGGGTTGAATGTGATGTATGAACTTAAGGACAAATTCAGCATAAAACCTTCTTATCGACTTGGCTATAATTTTTCAAAATACACCAATTACAGCATAGATAATGTACACACAGCCAATCAGACCCTGAAACTGGAGCTCACCAATTATGTGTTTAAAAGCAGACTGATTTTCGGAAATGATTTTGAATACAATACGAATTCCAATATTGCACCCGGTTTCAAAAAGGATTTCTATTTCTGGAATACGAGTTTGGGCTATTCATTCTACAAAAAACAGTTTACGGCCAAGATCAAGGTCTATGATGTTTTAAACCAAAACCAGAGCGTCAGAAGAACCATTTCCAATTCATATATTGAAGACCGTGAAGATCTTATTCTGAAACGCTACATTATGTTCTCACTGAGCATGAAGCTGAACAAATTTGCAGGAAAAAAAATGCAGTAAGAGAATCCATTTCATCTGTAAAATCGGCAAGTGTAAAAATCTCCCGCGGATCAGACAGATTGAGCAGATGGTAAATCAAGCTGCTTTTTTGGATTCTTCTGTACTTTCCATTGAAAGATTGCGCATCGGTAGTATATCGGAGCTATTTTATTTCTAAATTAGCTGCAAATTTTATTTATGAAGATCCATATTTCAATTTTATTTATTTTCTTTTTCATCCTTGAAAGGGCGCAGAGTACCGAGCAGAAGGATACGTTCGTAAAAGATAATTTCACCAAAAAGGAATTCTACATTCCGATGCGTGACGGCGTAAAGCTTTTTACAGCGATATACGTACCGAAAGATATTTCAAACAAAAACAAATATCCTTTCCTGATGCAGAGAACCTGCTACAGCATTGCTCCTTATGGTGAAACTGAGTACAGAGCGAAACTGGGACCTAACAAGTTCCTGATGAAGGATAAATATATTTTTGTATTCCAGGATGTACGCGGAAGATATATGAGTGAAGGAACTTTCACCAATATGACGCCTCAGGTGGACCGCAAAACCAAAAAAGATGTAGACGAAAGCACAGATACTTATGACACGATAGAATGGCTGTTGAAAAACGTTAAGGACAACAATGGTAAAGCCGGACAGTACGGAACTTCCTACCCGGGATTCTATACTGCTGTAGGCATACTGGCACAGCATCCTGCTTTGGTTGCTTCCTCTCCACAGGCTCCTATTTCTGATTTCTGGAATGATGACTTTCTTCACAACGGAAGATTTATGCTGGGATATTTCAGAACCTTCCCTGTTTTTGGAATTCAGAAGACAAAGCCTGAAAACAAGGCGTGGTATATGGACACTTTCGTAAAACAGACTTCAGAAGACGGTCTTAAGTTTTACAGAGATATGGGAACATTAAAGGATGGTTATGAAAAATATTACAAGGATAATTTCTTCATGACTGAGATTATGAATCACCCTAATTATGATGAATACTGGCAGAAAAGAAACCTACTTCCCCATTTAAAAAATGTAAACCACGCGGTAATGACCGTTGGAGGATGGTTTGATGCAGAAGATCTTTCAGGACCACTGAATATTTACAAAACCATAGAAAAGACAAGCCCTAAAGCTAAAAACACAATCGTCATGGGACCTTTCTCTCACGGTGCATGGGCACAGGAACAAGGGAAGCATTTCCATAACCAGATCTATTTCGGGGACAGCATTGCCACGTATTACCAGAAGAATATTGAAACTAAATTTTTCAATCATTATTTAAAAGGAAATACAAAAGAAGATGCCGGACTTCCGGAAGCGCTGATGTATGATACAGGATCCAAAGAATGGAGAGAATTTGCTTCTTATCCTCCAAACAATGCCCAAAAGGTTAATTTCTACCTAACGGACGGAACTTTGAAGAATAGCGCAGGACAAGGTTTTTCAGAATACTACAGTGACCCGAATAATCCTGTTTTAAGTTCTGATAACCTGAAAGATTTCAATGGATTTACACCTAAAAACTATATGTCTGAAGACCAGAGATTTGCTGTGGGAAGACCAGATGTCTTGACGTTTACTACAGATATTTTAACGGAAGATATGAGTTTCGCGGGAGAGATCATGGCTAAGCTGAATATTGCAACCACCTCTACCGATGCTGATTTTGCCGTAAAACTGATCGATGTGTATCCTGAAGATTTCAAACCTCAGGAAAAGAAAGACGGTGTCATCTATCCTAATTACCACCAAATGGTAAGAAGCGAAATCATGCCGGCGAGATTCAGAAATTCAAGAGAAAAAGGGGAAGCATTGGTCCCTAACCAAAAAACAGCCGTGAATTTCAGACTGCAGGATGTGATGCATACGTTCAAAAAAGGACACAGAATTCAGATCCAGATCAGCAGCACATGGTGGCCGCTTTTTGCGATCAATCCTCAGAAATTTATGGAGAATCCAAACTTTGCGACAAAGGCAGATTATACAAAAGCTTTTATCAAAGTGTATAATGACAGCTCTATTGAAGCTGAAGTGTTGAAATAAAAAATAATGATGGCTTGGAATCTAAGCCACACTGGTAGTATTGATACCAGTTTATAAAATCTAAAATCCGGTCGCTTCGAGAAATCAGCGACCGGATTTTTTTATAGGCACTCGAAGCCACCGTTTTTTACTCCTCAATCGTTCTGAAAGTAAGATTCACCCGTGGCGTTTTTACTTTAGTGGTCGGTGGAAGCCTGTGCAGCCAGTTTTCCTGTGTGGTTCCTTTCATGATCAGTAAACTACCGTCTTCCAGGAATATTTCCACTTTCTCTTTGGTAGTTTTATGTTTAAATAAAAATTTTCTTTCTGCTCCGAAGGTCAGGGAAGCAATCGCTCCATGTTTTTTAAGATCCTTTTCGCCGTCACTGTGATAGGCCATTCCTTCGCTTCCGTCATGGTATAAATTCAGAAGACAGGAGTTGTATGTTTCTCCGGAAACTTCCTCACATTTTTTCTTCAGTTCGAGTAATTCCGGAGTCCAGAATTTCGCATATTTTGTCCGTTTTGAATAGGTATATTCAAAGGCCTTTTCTCCAAACCAGGCTACTTTTCTTTTTGTTAAGATTAATTTCCCGAAGATCACCGCCTCATCATTTTCCCACGGAATTTGATTGAGCAGATAGTCATAAAAGAAATCTGATCTTTCTTTGTCAAAGACTTTTCCGTAATAGTGGACCGTTCCGTCATTCGGGAGAATATTCAAGGGATATTCTGATATTTCTTCAAAGAGGCTGTTCATGTTTTTGAATTTGTAAAAAGTATAGTGTATTGATGACTTTTTAAATGCTTTTTTAACCACAAAAGTCGCAAAAGTTTTTAACACTTAAGTATTTTGAGTTATTATTAAAACGTTGAATAAAGTGTACTTAAGTTTTTAAAAATCGGAGATTTTATTCTGCAATACTATTCTCGAATAGATATGTTTGCTGTCTTTACATCAATAGGAACGGGCTTTAGCCCGTTGGTTTATAAATAAAAACATTCAATCGGCTTTAGCCAAAACTTAAACTTGTCTATTTAAAAATCGTAATCTTTTAAAATAAGCCGTAATCCTTTTGTAACTTTTGTGGTTGAATAATAGATTAAAGCAGAATAGAATTTTCAGAGTACATATGTGAGCTTTCCCAGCCTACCATCATCTGCTTTCTTTCGCTTCCCCACTTATAGCCTCCGATATTTCCCGTCGACTGAATCACCCGGTGACATGGAATAAGAAATGCCACAGGATTACTGCCAATGGCGGTTCCTACTGCTCTTGAGGCATTCGGGTTTCCGATCTTTCCAGCCAGGCTGCCGTAAGTAGAAAGTTTTCCCATTGGGATAGAAAGAAGGCTTTCCCAGACTTTAAGCTGAAAATCTGTGCCTTTTAAATGTAATTTTATCGTGTTGAGTTTTGTCCAGTCTTTATCGAATATGGACAGTGCATTTTTCTGAAGAGCGTCCTGTTTCTCAAAAAAAGAAGCATTGGGAAATGTATGTTTCAGATTTCCCAATGCTGTTCCTTTATCGTCTTCAAAAGCCATGTAGCAGATCCCTTTTTCAGTGGATGCCGCCATTACATATCCAAAAGGACTTTTGGAAAAACTGTAATTGATGCTAAGGCTTTTTCCGCCGTTTTTATATTCCGCCGGAGACATTCCTTCTATGTTTACAAAGAGGTCATGAAGCCTGCTTGTACTGGAAAGTCCCGTCTCATAGGCGGTATCAAATAAAGTCGCTTTTTCTTCCTTCAGTAAATTTTTAGCATGCTCAAGACTGATGAACTGTAAAAATTTCTTCGGACTTGTTCCTGCCCAATCCGTAAATATTTTCTGAAAATGAGCCGGACTCAAGTGAATATTCTCTGCCACTTCCTCCAAACTTGGCTGAAGCCTGAAATTGCTTTGGATATATGCTATCGCTTTAGCAATTCTGTTATAATCTATCTGACTTTGTGCGGACATAATATTAGTGTTTTACCTCACAAATTTCCAAAGAATATAGGGCAGAAAAAATCTGATTCTTGCGGAATTTTAGTTGTTGTTATAAATATGGTTGTAAGCAAGCATTTTGTAATATAACTTGGCAGCTAAGAAAGCCGTTGGCTTAGCCATCGGAGAATCCATTAATTCTACAATATCAAATGCCACTACGTTACATTTTTCAAATACTTTTCTCAATAATTCCAATGTAGGATACCACTGAAGTCCACCTGGCTCCGGAGTCCCCGTAGAAGGTGCAATAGACGGGTCAAAAGCGTCAAGGTCAATAGTGATATACACATTTCCTGAAACCTTTTCCAGAACATCGTTGATCCAGTTGTCATTTACAGCAATTTCATGAGCAAAAAACACTCTTCCTTCCGGTAAATATTCAGCTTCTTCAGCATCCATAGAACGGATTCCCACCTGAACTAAGTTATGCTTCTGATTCGCTTCAAATACTGCACATGCGTGGTTAGAAGTAGAACCATGGAATTCAGGACGTAAGTCTGTATGAGCATCCAGCTGAAGAACAGTAAGGTTTTCAAACTTCTCTCCTACTGCACGGATAGAACCGATAGACACAGAGTGCTCACCTCCGAAAAGGGTAAATACTTTTCCTTCGTTGTTCAAAAGCTCTTTTGTTTTTTGATAAACCGCTTCTGTCATGGCTTCAGGACTTGAATTTTCAGAAATCTCTCCTGCCAGATATACCCCGTCAAGGAAAGGTTCAGTTCCTGTTTCAATATCATAAAGCTCCATGTTTTCGGAAGCATCAAGGAATAATTCCGGGCCTTTGTCAGCTCCTTTTCCCCATGTTGAAGTTCCATCGTAAGGAACGGTTACCAGCATTACTTTAGAATTTTCTAACGTTGCATTTTCTTCAGGAATTCCTGCGTATGTTCTCATGTTTTATTTAAAAATTTAAATGATTTAAAGATTGAAATATTCGATGCAAAGATACGAAATACTGTTTGAGTTATGAGTTATGAATTAGGAGTTATTAGTTTCGGGGTGCGGGATCCGGGATTCGGGTTTGAGAGTAAGAGCGTTTGAGCGTTTCGAACTGGCTGTCAGTTGCTGGTTGCTGGTTCGTAGAGATTAAGCTAATAGGATTATGGTGTGACATCCTGGCTCTTGGTTCTTGGTTCTTAAATCTAACATTCACATTTCACTTGTGAAGCAAAATTCACTATTGACCTTTTGAAACCGCCCTGGTTCCTCTTCCCTGCCCAGTTCCTCTTTTAACTCATAATTCATAACTCATAACTTTCTCCTTTTAAATATTAAATCCTACTTTTGTAAAAAACAAAATATGTCCTTAAAAGCTGTTCTTTTCGATATGGACGGGGTTATTGTAGATACGGAACCACTTCACAGAAAAGCTTACTTCACCACATTTGACGAACTGGGAATTACTGTTTCCGAAGAATTATATACCTCATTTACCGGAGCTTCTACGAAAAGAGTCTTTGAAACACTCATCGGGAAATACGGTCTGCCTCATACGCATGAAGACCTTTCTGCCATCAAAAGAGCGCATTTCAAAGATTATTTCGATAATGATGAAGAGTTTGACCTGATTCCGGGAGTAAAGGAACTCATCAAGCATTACCATGAGAACGGCATTAAGCTTATCCTGGCTTCTTCAGCAACGATGGTCACTATCAATATGGTTTTTGAAAAATTCGGGCTTGAGCAGTATTTTAGCGGGAAAATAAGCGGTGCGGCTTTGAAGGAGTCCAAACCTCACCCTGAGGTATTTCTCTTGGCCGCAGAAATGGCAGAAGAGCCAGTAGGCAACTGCATGGTGATTGAAGATTCTACTAATGGGATCCTCGCTGCAAACAGAGCTGAGATTTTCTGTGCCGCCTACAGAAGTCCACATTCAAAAAATCAGGATTATACTTTAGCGGATATTGTGGTTTCAGATTATGAAGAACTGGAACTGGATAAGCTTTCAAAATATTTTTAAATGAAAAAAGCTCTCAAAATTTGAGAGCTTTTGTTTTTATATTGGTCTTATCATCTGAAGCGAAGAGAAGATTCTTAACGGTTCTTAATCCTTAATAAAAATCTTAATGGTAAAAATTAAAACATTAAGAAACAATTGAGTTTTTAAGAGTGTTAAGATGAGATTGCTTCGTCACTTCGTTCCTCGCAATGAAGGTCGTTTTATTTGTAACCTAAGATTTTCAAAATATCTTCCGGTTCCTGTTTCTCACGGAAAACTTCATACTGAAGTTCGCCATTTTCATCTTTCTGGATCAGGACGTGTCTCGGCTGAGGCATCAGACAGTGGTGAACTCCGCCATATCCTCCGATCGTTTCCTGATACGCTCCTGTATGGAAGAATCCGATGTACAGAGGTTTTGTATCGCTGAAAACCGGCAGGTAGATGGCATTGGTATGCTGCTCGGAATTATAATAATCATCTGAATCACAAGTTAATCCACCCAGAAACACCCTTTCATAGGTATCTTCCCATCTGTTCAGCGGAAGCATGATAAAGTGTCTGGAGATCGCCCATGTATCAGGAAGTGTAGTCATGAATGAAGAATCAATCATATTCCACTTTTCTCTGTCGTTCTGACGTTTCTGAGAGATAATTTTATAAAGGTTTGCGCCACTTTCTCCTACAGTAAAGCTTCCGAATTCCGTATAGATATTAGGCTCTTCCACTCCTTCCTCTTCACAGAATTTTTTGATCTGAGAAACGATTTCCTCTACCATATACTGATAGTCGTATTCGAAGTTTAAAGAAGTTTTGATCGGGAAACCTCCCCCGATGTTCAGTGAATCCACTTCCGGAGCAATTTTCTTCAAACGTGCGTATACACGAAGACATTTGTACAATTCATTCCAGTAATAAGCCGTGTCTTTGATCCCGGTATTAATGAAGAAGTGAAGCATTTTCAGTCTTGCATTCGGATGCTCGGCGATTTTCTGGCTGTAGTAAGGAATGATATCTCTATATCCGATCCCTAACCTTGAGGTATAGAATTCGAATTTAGGTTCTTCCTCTGAAGCAATTCTGATCCCGATGTCGAACGTGGTATCAATACTTTCTGTAAGCTTATCCAGCTCACGGTAATTATCCAGGATCGGGGTAATATTTTCAAAACCGCTGTTGATCATCTCGGAAATTTTCGCCAGATAATCATCGGTCTTGAATCCATTACAGATGACCTCGATATTTTTATCTACTTTACCTTTCCCATAAAGAGATTTTACAATATCCATGTCGTACGCTGAAGAAGTTTCGATAGAAATATCATTCTTAAGAGCTTCTTCAAGCACAAAATTGAAATGACTGGATTTTGTACAGTAGCAGTAGGTATAATTCTTTTTATATTCGGCTTTCTCAAAAGCTTCCCTAAACCAGCTCTTGGCCTTTTGGATATTTTGAGAAATTCTTGGCAGGTAGCTAATTTTTAGCGGGGTGCCAAATTTTTCAACGACTTCCATTAAAGGAACATCGTGAAATAACAAATTGTTCTCAGAAACATTAAATTCCTCTGTAGGAAAGTACAATGTCTGATCAATAAGTTCCGAGTACTTTATTTTCATTTCTTGACAAGTGAATTACGAAATGCAAAATTGCTAAAAAAGTTTGATTTTTACGCGTTAAATTTATTATAAATTTCAAAATGACATCGTTTGAAAACCCCTTCAGATTATTAATTCGTGAACTTCCTGATATATTCTTCCCGCTTATTTTCCGAAATACCCAGAACCTGTTGAATATAAGCATCAATTGAACCGTATTTCTTATTGATTTCATCAAACGCCGCATCGAGGTAAGCGGTTTCTACCCAACTTAGTTTTTCAAGAACTTTCACATCCATTTTAGGATACAGAAAATGCAGGTTATCAGCAAGATTCAGTCTTTTCAGAACTAATTTTTTGCGATAATTATTGGACAGGATATAATCGTTATAAATCGTTTCTTTATCAAATTTTAAAATCGTTAAAATTAAAGCCGTCGTAATTCCTGTTCTGTCCTTTCCTGCGGTGCAGTGATAGAGAACCGGCTGATTGGATTCCAGAATATCAGTAATGATTTTTTTAATGACTTCAGGATTTTCCGTTACATATTCGCGGTAGAAATCAATCATCCTTTTATCGGCATCGGAACCGTTTACTTTTCCTTTTAAAACAAGCTTTTTTGCCTGTGTCAACTGGTCTCCTTCATCTTCAAAAGCAGAATATTTTTTATAAACCATATCAGTCGGAAGATGATCCGGCTTGTCTGCAATTTCCTTGGAATTTCTAAGATCAATGATCTCTTTTATCCCCAGACTTTCCAACTCTTTGAATGATTTTTTCTTTAGTTTATGAAGATGTCCGCTTCTGTAAAATTTTCCTTCTTTTAAAGTTTTTCCTTCAGAATTTTTAATATTTCCTACTGTCCTGAAATTGTATACTTTTTTGATTTCAATGCTGTTTCCGGTTTCATTTTTGCCATATTGCGGCTGCGTAAAATCCTGTGTTTTGCAGGAAAAAACACAAAATGAGGCGATAAGCAGAACTGATATGTGTATTAATTGTTTCAATATATTTCCGGATATTCTATTTCATTAATACCAACAAAAAACAACAGATCTCCGGATTCATACTGAATGGAAACCTCATCTTCAACCGCAAAATTTCTGGTCCCGATTCTCGAAGTGATGCTTAAACTTCCGTTAGTCAATGGCCAGTTCAATCCTGTTGTCGTTATATTTTCAACGGAAGGAAAAGGATACAATGAAATCATTTTATTTTTAACTCCTTTCAATGTAAAACTTTTTGGAACGAAATAATATTCAGAAAATTCATCATAAAATTTCAGGTTCATTTTATCTTTAAAAGCATATGCTACCGTCAGGTTTCCTAAAAAATGATCCTGTTCTCCGCCACTTCCTCCAAAAACATCAATTTCTGTAAACCCTTTTTCGAGAATAATTTCCAAAGCTTTATGAAAGTCTGTTTTATCCTGATCCAGCGTTAAAATAAATTTATCCTGATATACATTTTCATCCGATCCTGAATGAGAATCAAAATCACCGGAAATAAAATCCAGTTTATCTAAGGGAAAACCCAGTTGCTTCAAATAATGAAAAGCGCCGTCTGTACAGGCAATCAAGCCGTATTGATCAGGATCTGGAAAAGTTTTTGGATGATCTCCGTTAATGAAAAGTAATGCTTTATCTTTCATTCGGATTCCAGTATTCTTCCGGTTCGTTATTGATTTTTGAAATGTATCTTGCCAAAACAAAAAGATAATCTGAAAGTCTGTTCAGGTATTTGATCAGTTCAGGACGCACTTCTTCAGATTCATTTAAGAATACCAGAGAACGTTCCGCTCTTCTGCAGATGGTTCTTGCCGCATGTAAAAATGTTGCCGATTTTCCACCGCCGGGAAGAATAAAATACTGAAGCGGTTCCAGTTTATCTTCAAATGCATCCATCCAGTTTTCCAGTTCTTCGATCTCCGTATCTGAAATAATCAATGGCAGACGTGATTTTCCGTTAGCCAACATTAATTTATCCACCGGTGTGGCAGCTTCTGAACCTACTGTAAACAGATCAAACTGAATTTTCTTCAACTGCTTCAAAACCTCTTCATCCTCAATATGACTTTTAGAAATACCAATGAATGAATTAAGCTCGTCTATATTTCCGTAGCTGTCGACTCTTGCACTGGCTTTGGAAACTCTTGTCCCGCCGTATAAAGCGGTCTGTCCTTTATCTCCTGTTTTCGTATAAATTTTCATAGTACTAAAATACTTTATTTTGGACAATGTGAAAAGTAAAATGTGGGAATAGCTTCCTATTCGATCTAAAAAATAAAACTGACATTAGAAATTAATGTCAGTGAATATTTACGCAGATGGTTTTTTACATCTTTTGGATTACTTTCCCTTTGGTAAGCATGATAAAGCACTGCTAGTTTTTTTATTTATAGATTAAAAAGTATAATTAACATTTAGCTGGAAAGTTGTTCCGTTAAATCCGAACTGGTTTACCTCCCAAGGATATTTGAATCTTCCTCCAAGATCTGTGACTACATCTCCTTTACTGTCTATTACATCCGGATAAATATTAAATAAATTATTTACGACTCCGGAAACCTTAAGATCTTTGGTGATTTTATATGTTAAAACGATGTCAGTAATTACCTTACCGGAAAATGTCTGATCTTTTGCAGGATCAGCTGCATGCTGCCATGTAACAGAACCAAAATAAGTATTATTAAGGTTAAAGTTAAACTTTGAAATGTCATACGAAAGACTAAGGATCGTTTTTGTTTTTGGCCTTGCAGAGGTAATTCTGGATTGTTCTTTTCTATCAAAAAAGTTTTCTGAATAACCATTTTCAGCCAAAATAGACGGAACGGCAATATTATCTACTATTTTAGTTTCGTTATAATTGAAAGCAGCAATAACACCCAATCTTCCTTTGCCAATAGCGGAAGTATAATAATTAGCTACGAAATCTACCCCTTCAGTAACTGTATTTACGGCATTCGTGAAAAACTTCAGAGAGGTAATTTTATTATTGTCTAATATTACTTCCACGGGGTTTGTTATATCCGGACTACCCGGAGCACCGGTCTTGTAACCAATATCTCCTGAGAAAAGCACCCGGTTTTTAATTTTTATTCTATAATAGTCTGCTGTAATCGTCAGGTTCTTAAAAGGTTTTATGGCAAATCCCCCGGTAATGTTAAAGGCTTTTTCAGCATTTAATTTTTGTACCCCAAGATCAGATCTTACAATTTGAGAGTCATTGTTAAAAGTACCCTGATTAGCTACAGTATTCCCTGTAATTTTGGTTTGAACATTCGAATAATAAATTTGATGTAATGAAGGTGCCCGAAATCCTGTAGAAACAGACCCGCGGAAAACTAATTTATCATCCAGCAATTTATATCTTGCATTTCCTTTCCAGGAAACATTATTTCCAAAATCACTAAAGTTTTCATACCTCACAGTTCCTCCAAGTAACAAGTTTTTCGTAACATCCCATTCAGAATTAATATAAGCTCCAATATTCTGACGATTTTTATTGATTTCATTTTGAGGCTGCAGTCCTGGAAATGATTCTGCACCACTTCCTATATAAGATGCCTCTTCTCCCGCCTTTGCCTGATAATTCTCATTACGTACTTCAACGCCAGCCCCTAAAACAAACACACCAAAATTTCGATTGATATCTATGTTTCCTATAATATTACTAAACTGATGACCACCCGCTTTAAAACGGGTTGGTGAATTTCCACCCAAAGATGTATTAATAGTGTTTCCTACAACATAATCTACCGCATTAGAGCCAAAGGCAGCGCTACCATCAAAACTCCATTTTCCAAACATGCCCTTCCACCCGGAGGTTAAATTATAATCATAAACATCTGTTTTAAATTCCGGTTGAAATCCATTGTAAGGTTGTCCTTTTGGAGTTAATAAACCAAAATCTGAACTTACCCAATAGGGTGTTCTATACAAACCATAACTAGTTCCATTCCTGTAAGTTGTACCTCCAAAAGCATAAAACTTTCCTGTTTCACCTGTTGGCAATTCAAAATTTACAAACATATTAGCAACTTTTGTCTCCGGCTGTCCTATAATCATTCCTAAACCAGGATTAGCCTGTGTCCAGGCATTATCAACACCAAAAAGTTCATCTTTTGTAACAGAACCAGCACGGTTGGTTTTATTTTGGGAAGAATATCCCAATGTAAGGTTCAAACTTCCATTTTTTGCAACTCTGATTCCTGTATTAAAATCTGCTCCGATATTAAAGCCGTCTCCTTTTGAAGTAATCCCTGAAAAAAGATTGACTGTACTTTTTCCAACACTGTTCTTAAGAATAATATTAATCACTCCTGCAATAGCATCAGAGCCATATTGTGCAGATGCACCATCTCTTAAAACCTCTACATTCTGTAAGGCAGCAGATGGAATACTCTTCAGATCCGTACCTACCTCACCTTTTCCCGGCGTATCATTTACATAAATTAAAGCACTTTGATTTTTTCTTTTACCATTAACCAAAACTAATGTTCTGGAAGGCCCTAATCCCCTTAAATCTGCCGGATCAAAATGAGCCGTTGCATCAGAAACGGTTTGTTGTGATGAATTAAAAGATGGTACCGAATACGTCAAAGCTTTATCAAAAGTAACTTGTCCTGTGGATTTTAGCTGCGCTGCCGAAATATTATCAATAGGAATTGCTGATGTAATTATGGTTCTAGGCTTAGTTCTACCTGTAGTAACCACCACTTCATCTATATTGTTTTCTTTTACAGTTTCCTGAGCATATACCATAGTACCTGCTCCGCTCAATACTAATACATAGATTTTTTTATTGAATGATTTTCTTTTCATATGTTGCTAATAATTCAATAAATCTAGTGAAAATATAAATATTAAATACAATTAATAAAGATATAATAAAAATCCCTTTCCCATCTTATGCAATGAATATTATTATTATTCTATAAAAAATAAGACTTGATTTATAAAACATGAAGTGGCTTATTAATAATCTGAAAAGAAATAGTAATAACTTCCTATTCTGTCTGACAAATTTAATAGCAGACAGTGGAATAAAATGATTTCATCCGTTCTAAAATGTATTTTTCAAAAGAACTGCTTCACGAATGGCTCTCAATGACTGTATATAAAAAATGACCGGATAAATCCGGCCACTCACAAATTATTTATTTACCTCTACATATTGTATGATGGTCTGGGTTTTGGGGTTATAGATTATTGTACTGTTGTTCGGGAACCTTTTCAGTCTGTAATATTCTATATTTTTATCATTCTTAATATCTTCAAGAAAACCGGTATCAAAAGTGTTTTCAGGAAGAAATTTTGAGACAAAACTTATTTTGTCGATGATGCTTTGTCCGTCTATTTTACGGGCTGTTTTTTCGGATTTATTTTCGTCGGAAGTAGGCTGCTTTTCAAGGAAAGGAAGCAATACTGCAATGTCTGATTTATATTTAAAGATATAGCCTTCTGAACCGTTCGGAAATTTAAATTTCTTTCCGGTTTCTTCTGAAACCACGGGCTTTCCTCCATCAGGAAATACCTGATTAAATTTTACGTCCTGAGAATTGGTTAAAGAATTAAGGGATTCACTGACCGTTTTCTTCACGGTCTCTTCTACGGCCTGCTGCGCTTTCTGCTGTACAGTTTCAGTGGTTCTCTGAACAGTCTGGTCTATTTTCTCTTCAATTTTATTACATGAGATGAATAAAAAAACAGGAATAACAGGCAAAATATACTTCTTCATTTCGAGATTTTAATAACGTGGCATTTTATTTATTCATGCAATTTACATCTAAACGGTAAAACACACCTATATATTTTAGTAAAGAAATAAAATATTTTTTTCAATCTCAAAATCCTACTGACAAACTGTTGTCATACCCCTGTCTTACCTTTGTATCAACAATAACAAACTAAAACAATACAATTATGACAACTACAGCAACAGCCACAAAACAGTTTATGACTTCAGATCAATTATTAGAGCACTGGCAGGGACACAGAAACCTGACAAGAAGAGTTATTGAATCTTTCCCGGAAAAAGAATTATTCGAATTTTCCGTAGGTGGCATGAGACCTTTCGCTAAACTGGCGGTGGAACTGATCAGCATCGGAGGACCTGCTTTAAAGGGAATCGTTAATAAAAATATGGAGGCTTACAACGAAGAAGGATTCAACCCGAAAACAAAAGAAGAACTTTTAAACAAATGGGATGAGGAAACGGGCGTGATCAACGAATATTTCAACCAAATCTCAGAAGAACGTTTTCAGGAAACTTTCAATTTATTCGGACAGTATGAATTTCCGGTATTCCAGAATGTTCTATACTTCGTAGACAATGAAATTCACCACAGAGGTCAGGGATATACGTATCTGAGAGCTTTAGGTATTGAGCCCCCTTTTTTTTGGGAGAGATTTTAGGATCATTAATGCCTTTGCTTAAACTAAAATTGATGATTCAATTCAGACAAAAAGATGAAATGGCAGAATCGCCAGACGAATCAATCAGATTATCCATTTATTAAATATAGACACCCCGGATTTTGTTGTTTCTGATTTTTGTCTTTTAGTTCAGGTAAAAGTTTCTTTATTCAAATTATATAAATTTCTACAACTTCGGCTTCACTTTCGTGAAGCCGAAGCTTATTTTTTTATTCCGGTAAAATATTTTTAAAGAATCTAATGATATTTTCTTTGAGCTTGACAAAGGTTTCCGAAGTTCCGAATTCCTTGTTATCATATCCGATCGGAAATCCTTTTTCTACATATTCATTATTCTTATTCATGGTCAGAACCTGGAACTGATCATTCACTTTCCCCAGGCTTTCCGTGTGAATATCCAGAAATTTAACCTGAGCATTTTTGGAGAAATCCAGTTTACGGATATCAATAGTTTTAATTTCTTTTTTCAGATCCGAACGGAAATAGAGATTCATGTTTTTCACATCAATCACGGTCTGCCATTCTCCGGCATGAATGGAGTTCAGAATATTCCAGGCGTAATCTACCGGTTTCTTATCATACCGATAGTTGTTAAGCATATAATAAGCCCGGTTGTAGCGGTCTTCCCATTTTCCTTCTTTGGCAAAATCAAACTTTTCCTGTCCGCCTAAGAAATCAAACTTTTTAGCGTTGTCGAAATCTTTTTTATACTGATTATTGCACAAAAGTGGCATCGGCATATCTTTATCGGTCAACACTTTATACTTTCCATTGAGTAAAGCGATAGTGGCGGTATTTCCTTTTGCATCACTCAAAAAGAAATGACTCCCAGCGGCATTCGGCCACCAGTCTATATTGGGTCCATCATTCAGATGATCTACCACTTCCTGCACCGATTGATAATTATCCAGCTGGTACTGAATCCATTGGGCCCAGAACATATTCGCCTGTTTTGGGTTGTTTACTTTTGTCGTTTCTTCAAGATATAATTCAACCAGAAAAAGCCCCTTTTCATTCACGCCATAACACGGGAAATCGTATCCTAGAAGATTAAAAGTCACCGATCCGTATTGAGAGGTCCATTCTTTAGCAAACTTTGCATGATCGGTTGTAAGGTTTTCCCAGCTGATATTTCTTTTCTGAATATCGCGTTTGTTCACCACGATCATTCCCGGCATGGTTTTCCAGTTTTCGTTAAATCCCACCACACAATGATCTTTTCCTTTCAGCAAAAACACTGAACAGGCAGAAAGAATCCCGGAATATACGAGTGCAGCCAGTACAAAACCGCGTAAGAATATAGTTTTCATAATTTTATATTTTATTAAAAGTCAGGAAGCCTGAGGATGGAAGTTATTGAAGTCAAAAAACAACTACATGAAGTTTTTTTATAATTCTTTACAAGGTTCTTTCATTAAATTATATGACCACCAGAAGTTGCAAGTCTAATAGTAAATTCCCTCTTCCCTCCTATTATTATTCTAATCTTCCTGAAATACTTTCCGTTAAATGTCTGAGCTTCATTTTCAAAGATTCCGGCTCTAGGACTGTCGCATGATCAGCAAAAGTGATGAGCCAACGTGGAAAACCTTCATCAATCCATTCTGTATCAAAAGTCATTTCAATTCCATTTTCCGTCTCCGTTTCTTCAATAAACCCGTAATATCTTTTTGAATTAACGATATGCCCGATTATTTTTTTCTCCACTAAAAGTCTTACCCTTGTTTTTTCTCCATTGGAATACCTTCTGTAATCGTTGATCTGCCCATATTCCTGTGAAAACGGATTCTGAGTTTTAAGGATCTGTAAAATTCTGTCAACTCTAAACTGTCTGAAATCTTTTCTCAAGGTACAGAACGCCATAATATACCAGTAATTGAATTCAAAGAAAACACCGACCGCTTCCACTGTTCTGTTGGTTACTGTAGAATCAACGGTTTTATATTCAATGATCAGTTGTGTTTTATCTGCAATACTTTCCAGAATGGTGGGAATTACGTTTTTCAGTTCACCTCCGGGCTGGGTGTGGTAATTAAAAACATCAATCTGTTTTTCAATATTCTGAATCAGGTTTTTATCTGAATGCCGAAGCACAGAACGTACTTTTTCCATCGCGGTCTGATAATGATCTCCAAGACTTTGGTGGGAAAATTTCTGCATCAGTTTTTCCGCGGTGATAAAGCTCAACACTTCTTCTTTAGTGAACATAATGGGCGGAAGTTTATAGCCATCCATCAGGGAATATCCGTTCCCGGCTTCTCCGATAATGGGAATCCCTGCATTTTCAAGCGTTTTCACATCACGGTAAATCGTCCGGATACTGACATCAAATTTAGCAGCAAGGTCTTGTGCCCTTACTGTCGGTTTCGACTGCAGCTGTGTGAGAATAGCCGTTACTCTGTCCAGTTTTTTAAGATAGTGATCGTTCATATTGATACAGCAAATCTATCAATCTTTTTTCGTCTGGAAAATATAAATCAGCCTGCTTTTGTGATATTTATTTGAATTAAGTCAGAATACAATGATTGCTGAGTAAAAAGCATTTAAATCAATAAAGTCTGAAGTTGGTACTACGCAAAGACGCAAAAGTTTTTCCAACTAATGATGCTTTAAGGCGCAATGAGTATACCGCTGTCATTGCGAGGAGTGCAGCGACGAAGCAATTTAATCATCAACTTATAGCTGAAAATCTCTGATTTTCTTGCGCCTTAAAATATTTTCATTGTTAATCACGCCTTGCGCCCTAGCGTTTAAAACCTTACAAAAAAATAAAATCAATTATCCTTAAAAGAATTCACCAGTTTATCGAGATTTAAACTTCTGGCAGAAGCATCAAAGATTTCACGGTAAGTTCCGTTCAGCTGAACCAGATCATCATGAGTTCCGCTTTCCACTACCCTTCCTTTTTTCATTACATAAATTGTATCCGAATCTAAAATCTGTGACAGTGAGTGGGAAATAATAACCACCGTACGGCCTTCTTTAATAGCATCCAGCGAATTCTTGATCTGCTCCGTAGCAATAGCGTCCAGACTGGCGGTTGGCTCATCCAGGAAAATAATCGGTGGATTTTTCAGGAACAACCTGGCGATGGCAATTCTCTGCTGCTGCCCTCCCGAAAGCTGAGTGGCATCATGCTGATAACCATCAGGAAGATCCAGAATCTGATCATGCAGGTAGGCTTTTCTTGAAGCTTCCTGAATTTCTTCAAAACTGGCATTCATATCGCCATAACGGATATTATCTTCAATGCTTCCCTGGAAAATATGGTTTCTCTGAAGAACAAGACCTAAATCGTTTCTTAGAAAAGTATTATCAAATTCATTTAAATCAACTCCATCCAGTAGAATTTCTCCGGAATTTGGAAGATAGAATTTACAGAGCAGATTGATCACCGTTGATTTTCCGGCTCCGCTCAGCCCTACGAGTGCTGTAGTTTTTCCGTTCTCAATTTTCATAGAAACATCATGCAGAGCTTTTGTTCCGTTCGGATAAGTGAAGTCTACATTTTTTAATTCGAAATTTCCTTTGATCTGTTTTTCTACATAAGTTCCGTTCTGTTCTTTTTCATCATCAGCATTCAGGATCTCAAAATAGCCTTCTGCGTAGATCATCGCATCATTCATATCATCATAGATTCTGTGTAGCTGACGAATAGGAGCAGAAATATTATTGAACAGCATAATGTGAAGCATAATGGCTCCGATCGTCATCTGCTGATCCAACACCAGATACACAGTCAGAAGAATAATTAAAACCACTCCAAACTGCTCGATGAATGTTTTCAACCCATCATAAATAAAGTTGGTTTTTCTTGTGAACATCTGGCTTTCCATCAACTCCATCTGGAGGTCATACTGTTTTTTACCTTCAAATTTTTCACGGACAAAACTTTTGATCACCATAATAGAATTGATCAGATTCAATAACCCGGAAGTTTTTCTTTCCCTTTGATTTCTGAGCTGACGGCGTACTCCACCTAGTTTTTTTGCCTGCAATGAACTTATATAAAAATAGATCGGAACAATAATCGTAGAAACCATTCCGACATATACATTCTGCATGTACATAATGATCAGGGCTATGATGGCATTCGAAAATAAAGGCAGAATATCGATAAAGAAGTTCTGGACTAATTTGGTGAGACTTTCAATACCACGGTCTATCCTGATCTGCAGCTTTCCTGACTCGTGGTTCTCATCATTGAAATAGGCTACTCTGTACGAAAGGATCTTGTCGATAGCAGATTGGGCCAGTACGGAACTCACATTGATCCTTATTTTCTCCCCATAAAACTTCTGCCCGAAATTGATGAAAATGTTGAGCAATTCTTTTCCAAGTAAAATAATCGAGATCACCACCAGAATATGAATCCCTTCAGACATCGGGTGCGGAAGATGAGTAAGCGTAGTCACCTCATCCACCGTATATTTTAATACAAGGGGATTGACCTGTGCAGCAAGGGCACCTAAAAAAGTAAGAAACAGCGTCCCGTAAATCATTAAACGGTAAGGTCTGATAAATGGAACCAGCTGTTTATAGACTCCAAATAAGGTGACGGTTCTGTTGAAAGGTTTTGCCATGAGAATTCGTTAATCAAAATTTATGCATTTTTTGGGAGAAATCGCTGTCTTTTTCCAATAAATGTTTAAAATCATATTGTTGTATTTTAAATACAACAATTAAAAATCTTTTTGTAGATTTGTCTCATTATTAAATAAAACAAGATGAATTCGAACCAAAAAAAATTAGTCAAATCCACGGTACCCGTTTTAAAAACGAATGGTACAGATCTTACGAAACACTTTTATGCAAGAATGTTTAAGCATCATCCAGAGCTGAAAAACATTTTCAACATGAGCCATCAGGCCAGTGGAAAACAGCAGCACGCTTTGGCTGGCGCTGTCCTTGCTTATGCAGAACACATCGAAAATACTGAGGTCCTTATCAATGTTTTGAAGTCTATTGGCAATAAACATGTAAGTCTTAATATCAGTCCAGAGCAGTACGATATCGTTGGCCATCATTTAATTTCTTCCATTAAAGAAGTGCTGGGAGAAGCTGCCACCGATGAATTGATAGAAGCATGGACACAGGCTTATAATGAACTTGCCCAGATTATGATCTCCATTGAAGAAGACCTTTATCAGTCTACCCTTAAAAAAGAAGGAGGCTGGAAAGGCTGGAGAACCTTTGTGATTGCTGATATTGTCGAGGAAAGCAGTGAGGTTAAATCTTTCTATCTAAAACCAAAAGATCAGGGCTCCATCGCAGATTATCTTCCCGGACAGTATCTTTCTGTGAAATTATTTATCCCCGGGCTGGGCCATGAACAGGTGAGACAATACAGTCTTTCATCTGCATTTAATCCGGAATACTATAGGATATCTGTAAAAAAAGAGGTCCATCCAAACGCTCCGGAAGGTGCCGTTTCCAATGTCCTGCATCAGAAAAATACCGGTGATGAGATATGGGTAAGTGCTCCTTCAGGGGTATTCCATGCGGGTGTTGACGGTACTCAGCCGTTGGTATTGATCAGTGGTGGTATTGGAGTAACGCCGCTTCTTAGCATGCTTGAAACCAATAAAAACAAGCTTCAGGAAAATACAACCGTATGGCTTCACAGCTGCCGGAATGAAAAGGTTCACGCCTTCAAGGATCAGATCGACCTGCTGAATCAGGACAGCGACTGGTTAACTACTCATATTTTTTATGAAACGGTTTCAAAAAATGAAAATAATGCTATAAAAGAAGGAAGAATTGATGTAGCAGAACTCAAAGACGAGGTACTGATTGATGATGCAAAGTATTATATTTGTGGTCCGGAAGTCTTTATCAAAGTGCAGTATAATTCCCTTATCAAACTTGGAATTGCACAGGAAAATATTTTATTTGAAGAGTTTGGACCTCAATTACTTCATTTTAATTAATTATCAATGAAACTGAACCACTTTACCGATTACAGCCTGCGTGTCTTAATCTATCTCAACAAAAAGGACAAAAATGCTTCATCTTCTTTGGATGAGCTGTCCGGGGAGTTGGATATATTGCGCAATCATCTCATTAAGGTGGTTCAGTTTTTATCTAAAGAAGAACTTGTTATTACCAAAAGAGGGAAAAATGGTGGTATTATAATATCCGACAAAGCCCTCAATACAGGACTGGGCACGTTGATTCACCTGCTGGAACAGGACGACACGCCCGTCATCAACTGCCACTCCAAACCTTGTGTTTTTATGCCTTTCAGCTGTCAGTTGAAATTCTTTCTGGATACCGCTTATCAGGCATTTATTGATAGCATGAACCAGCACAGACTCTCTGATATTGTTTTTAATAACTGGGAAAGTATCTTTGCGGGCCGCCAAAATGTTTGATTTAGACATCAGATTTCAGACACGAGACGTGAGATTGAGAAATGTCAATGGTGAATTTTGCTACGCAAGTGAATGGTGAACGCTAGATTCAAGAACCAAGAGCCAAGATGTCAACTATAATCCTATTAACTTAATCTCTACGAACCAGCAAATGACAACCGGTTCGAAACTCTCAAACACTCTTACTCTCCGACTCTCAAACCCGAATTATCCTTCGTAGAAATAGGTTGTAAGGTAATGCAGTTCTGGTCTGCTGGCTGCTTTAGATTCAGCTTCCGCCTGCTCTAAAGTGTACTGAGAAGTCAGTTCCTTTCTTTGGAACACGAAAGAATTATTGGCGTTTTTATCCACCACTTCATTGAAGATATGTTCAATTTCTGAATTGGCAAGTGAAGCAAAACTGGCGTCCTCAAAACCGTACATCAATCTCAGATCATCAAACTGTCCGAAGTTTTCATCTACAAATCCCTGAAGCTGTGGTTTAGAATCAAAATTACCGGCCCAGATGTTATAGATGTATTTTTTCTTTTTCGGTTTGTCTAAAATACTCTGATACACAAAGTTTTCACCCAGATAAGCTTCTCTAACCTGCGGATCATTGGCAAGATCTTCCGGAAGTCCTTCTTTCAGGATCTTTCCTTCGAACATGATGTATGTTTTATTGGTAATAGCTAAGGTCTGCTGTACGTTGTGGTCGGTAATCAGGATGCCGATGTTTTTGTCTACCAAACTTCTTACAATCTTCTGGATATCTTCTACCGCAATCGGGTCTACCCCTGCAAAAGGCTCATCGAGAAGGATAAAGTTCGGGCTGGTAGCCAGACATCGTGCAATTTCGGTTCTACGTCTTTCTCCACCGGAAAGAAGGTCTCCTCTGTTTTTACGTACATGCTGAAGCGAGAATTCTTCAATCAGTTCATCACATTTGATCTGCTGTTCACGTTTTGAAAGCTTGGTCAGCTGTAACACGCCCATAATGTTTTCTTCTACAGACAGCTTTCTGAAAATCGAAGCTTCCTGTGCCAGATACCCGATTCCTTTCTGAGCCCGGCGATACATCGCATCTGTAGTGATTTCCTGCTTATCGAGAAAGATTTTCCCTGAAGTAGGCTTAACCAATCCCACGATCATATAAAACGAAGTGGTCTTTCCTGCTCCGTTAGGACCAAGCAAACCAACAATTTCTCCCTGTTGAACCTGTACAGAAACGCCTTTTACTACTTTTTTAGGACCGTATTCTTTGATTAAGTTTTCTCCTCGTAAAATCATAGGAGCAAAGATAAAGTTTTTTTGAATTCAAATTTTAGATTATAAACGCTATCCCCGGTTTTTTGATGGATTGGTTTTAATTTTATTAATCATTCGTATCAAATCTACTGGTACAAAATGTTGATCACATTGAAAAACTAAAGTATTTCACTCACTTGTTTAAACTTTTTGTTGGAAAAGCGCAAAGGAACGCAAGTTTTTTTTTCTAATTCGAATGCTTTAAGGCGCGAGGATTTTATCTTCGATAAAATTGTAGACCGTTCAATAGACCAATTAAAAGTTTAAACAAATGTAACTCTCTCGATTTTTCTTCGACGTATTGGGAAATTATTTTATTCATCACCAAAAAAGATTAACAATGGAAAATTACGGTTATACTAAAACAGACGGCACACAAAACCAGCAGCAAAGTAATGTTCCTTACCGTTCGGAAAAGAAAATTCCTGCGGCATTATTAGGAATTCTCGTAGGCTGGCTGGCTCTAAATAAATTTTATCTGGGCTATACCAAAGAAGGCGTTATTCAGATTGTTCTGAATATTGTGACTCTCGGAGCGGCTTCCATCATTCCTTTTATTGAGGGGATTTTATACCTGTTTATGAGTGATAAGCAGTTTGACGACACCTATGTGTATGGAAAAAAAGGATGGCTTTAATGATGGGATGATTTGATGATGGGATAATTTGACGATGGGATGATTCGTTGATATGGACATTTTCATTTTTGTTTTATTTCCTTATTTTTATACACCAAATCAAGAATCAAAATACTATGGAAAATAATCAGGAGCTGACCGATCTGCTTGCGCTGGACCTGGGTGTCAATATTGTTAACAGAAGGCCTTATGCCAAGGAAGTTTTTAAATGGCAGGATATGGATCTTCTCCCCCATTCATCATCAGACACTTTGCTGTGTGAAATCTTTGAATGGAACGGAAGAAACTGGAGAACTACGGAAAACAACCTTATCGGATTTCTTTTTTCCGGAGATGTTCTCAGTAAGGTAAAAGAACAGCTGGTGAATACACCGAAACACCCTGCGCTTATTCCGGATTTTGAATTCACAAAAGACAGCATGGTTGAATATGGTCTGTCGCTGCCTTCGTTATTTAACATCGGAGTCAATGGAAATATCAAAAATGCCACTAACTTTTCAGTGAGAGTTAATGGAGTGACTAAATCAAGAGTCACTAATATTGATTCCCCAGGAATTGAAATTTTGAAAAACTATTCCCAGTTTACCCAGGACAAATCCAAAACATACCGAAAGAATATCAAATTCAATTATCTGAGTACTTCTCTTTTTTATGCGGAAAGTGTAGAGATTTTTCTTGAAAAAGAATCAGGTGTGGGACTGGACGTCAGTTTCCAGACTACAGACGTGGAAGTAGATGCTAAAATAGACACGGATACGAAAAAACATTTTGTCTTAAAATATTCCGGAAATCAGGCTCCTTTTGCGGCTAAATTTACCAAAGGAAAAGATTTCAACATCATGTAAAAATTACAGAAAAGATGAATCGTGTATTTTAATTGATCCATGATTCATCTCTTTATATTTTTAGAATTCAATCTAATTAACAGGTCCATAAATCGTGAAAAATTTATTTTTCTTGATAATTTTCCTTGTTTTTGTTATCTCAACTGTAAACGAACTTTTATAAAACCCTTTATTGTATACTTTGATTTGCTCATTATCAATGGCAAATACACTATCCTTCAATTTGAAAAAATCTTTTCTCCAGCTAGGATACTCCACATCCATTTCCCATGAAGCGCGGTTTATATAATTTTTATAAATCACATCTAAAATAGGTGATCCGGGGAGAAAAATAATATTCTCATATTCCGATCGAATCATTTTTGCTTCTGATAGATATTGATATTCATTCTCTGAAATCAGCAATCCCGAAACAGTTGGTAGTTTTTTAGTAAAAACATGAGTGGAGGAAAAGATACTTTTTGATTGGTAAGGATACAATAGTCTGTAAAGTGAAAATACGCCTAAACAAATTATATACATAGGAAAAACCAGTTTTGATCTGTCTATAAATTTATATAGCATAATAAACATAAAGAAAAAAGGAGAATTTGCTCCCCACGAAATAGAAGCAGACCATCCTAAAAATAGCAGAAAAAATATAAACTTATTCTGGAAATCATATTTTACAAATAAAATAACCACAAGTAAAAATACTGAATGTACCCCTTTATATACTCCGTTATTGAAAAAAGGATAGATAATAAGTCCAATAAATATGATCAATACTCCTACTTCTGCATATTTCTTCTTAATATCAAGAAAATACAGCAATACTAGAAAATAGAAAAACAATACATTATTCAGTTTAATTTTAAACAAATAGGGAGCAATACCATTTTCATAAAATCCAGATGTCATAGAAAAATTAAAAACCTGATTCAAAAAAAGGTGAAAGTTTTTTACAATTTGATAATGATAAACGACAAAAAGAAGAAATATGACAGAAAATATGAAAATGATAATATCCTTTTTATGAAATGGCACCTTTTTATAAAAATCTTTTACGATCATCATAAAAATACCCAAGCCAAAAATAAAAAAAGACTGCTTCGTAAGACAGGCAAAAGCTAAAAAAATCAATGCACTGAATATCCATTTTTTCTTATAAAAATACAATGATATCGTTCCGAAAAATATTCCGTCTATTGTATGCCAAGGCAATATAGAAAATGTCCCTAAAAAACAGATCAGTAAAAGAAGACTTACATCACAGCGCACTTTATCAAAAATAATTTTTTGGATAAAGACAGCGATAATAAGACTTTGAATGACTACAAGGAGCCGGGTAATCAAGATAAAATACGATGTCGTCCCGGGAATGAATTTAAGAAGATAATCCCAAAAGACCAACCCCAAAAAAGGTCTTATATAATCAAAATCTTTATAAATAATCTGCCCTTCCTGTAATCTTCCAATCATTGATGGGATAAAACCGAGGTCAAAAAGATCAATTGAATAGATGCATATAAAAATGATATATAAAGCTGATAAAAGCAACATGACATTCATCTTTACATTGCTTTTTGTAAATAAAAAAACCATAAAAATCTATAATTTGAAATCGAGCCAGAACTTATTAATGCTGGCCATGTTAAATTGAAAATGGAATCGTATCAGTAGAGGAATATATTCAGGGGTCTTCACAATAAATAGAATTACTAAAGGATAGTTTTACCCTGTCAAAAGTCAAATACCAATTAATAATCGTTTGATTATTATTCATATTTTACTTGACTTAAAATCAGAAAAAACGCTTCACGCCTCTCCTGAAAAATAGTTTTTCCCCATTTCTCCGTATTTGTATTATTGTACAATTTTAGAGATTGAAAAAAACATTTCAAAATAGTTTTGGCAAATAATTTTATTCTAAAAAAAACAGACAACACAGTCAAATTAAAATTATCCGTTAATGTTTTAATTAAACCATTTTTAATTTTATAAAAAAAATAAAAAATGCATTTAATTGTGTTTTTAGATAAAAAAAACAAAATTAAATTTCATAATCATCAAATTTCATTTCATTTAAATTTTACACGTATACTCTAAATAAAACTATTTTTTTTTCACAAACTCCATGCGACCAGAAGGGAGGCAGTCAGAAAATTGAACAAAAAAAAAGACCATTCAGAGAACAGTCTTTATAAATTACTAAAGATATTTAAAATCAGTATGGGTGGCTGATGATTCCTTTACGTCATTTGCGTAATTATGATCATCATTTTTAATAAAAATTAATTAATATTTTCCAAGAATCATCGCTGCTTCTTTGGCAAAATAAGTAAAAATCAGGTCAGCTCCGGCTCTCTTGAAACATGTAAGACTTTCAATGATTGTTTTGTCATTATCCAGCCATCCGTTCTGTGCTGCAGCCTTTACCATGGCATATTCTCCGCTTACGTTATAAACCGCGATCGGAAGATCAATAGCTTCACGTACTTTAGAAACGATATCCAGATAAGGAAGTCCCGGTTTGATCATGATGATATCAGCCCCTTCATCAATATCTTTAAATACTTCGTTCAAAGCTTCGCGGGAATTGTGAAAGTCCATCTGATAAGTCTTTTTATCTTTCGGGATTTCCACATTCTCTTTCGGAGCACTGTCCAAAGCACTTCTGAATGGTCCATAGAAAGAACTTGCGTATTTTGCAGCATAGCTCACAATTCCGACATCGGTAAATCCAGTTTCCTCCAAAGCTTCACGGATCGCCAGAACTCTTCCGTCCATCATATCACTTGGCGCCACAAGGTCAGCTCCTGCTTCAGCGTGTGATACAGACATTCTTGCCAGTGCATCATTGGTAGCATCATTCATGATCTTTCCGTTTTCAATGATTCCGTCGTGTCCGTAGATTGAATAAGGATCCAAAGCTACATCCGGCATTACAATCATTCCAGGAACGGCATCTTTGATCGCTTTGATCGTCTGCTGCATCAGTCCGTCTTTGTTCCAGGCCTCTTTTCCGGTATTGTCTTTAAGATGTTCTGACACCTTCATGTACAGATTGACAGATTTTACTCCCAAAGAAAATAATTCCTTACATTCCTTCACCGTTAAATCTATGCTCCTCCTGAAAATTCCCGGCATAGACGGGATTGCTTCCTGCTGGTTTTCGCCCTCCATTACGAAGATTGGCATTACAAAATCATCAGTCGTAAGGATGTTTTCTCTTACTAAACTTCTGATAGATTCATTAACTCTAAGTCTTCTATTTCTTGAATGTATCATTTTGGAATACTTTTTGAATAAGTTTCTACAAATTTACTACAACTTATATAAAAAACTATTGTATAGAATTGTAGAATTGTTTATTTTTGTTTCAATACATTCGAGAAATTATAATTTGATGAAAAAACTTTTACTTTTATTTATATTTATTGGCGCTTTCGTTGGGTTTTCCAACAATATGCAAGCACAGCTGAGAGAGCCGGGTTCCCCTACACAGAAGTCTGATGATGGTGTATTGGTAGCTTACCCAAATCCTGCGAAAGATTTCCTTCTGATCAAAGCAAAAGATGCTGCTTTAAAGATCAAAAGTGTTACTTTCTATTCCATTCTTGGAACACAGGTAGCCAATTATTCTGTCAACATGAACTCCGGAGAGATCAATATTGAAAAATTAAAACCCGGAAAATACTTGATTCGCTATATTTTAAGCGATAATACCCAAAAGGTTACGCAAATCGTAAAACAATAAAAATTAAATCCTGATAATCATCAGGATTTTTTCTTTTACATCAATTCTCCCTTAATATTTCCGTAAATTTAGGGACTTTTTTATACTCATTATAAAAACAATTGAATGCTTAAAGCTGAACATATCAGAAAGACCTATAGTTCCGGGAAAAAAGTAGCATTGGATGATTTCAGCATCCATGTACCCCAGGGAAGTATTTATGGTCTTCTAGGTCCGAACGGAGCCGGAAAAACTTCTTTTATCCGTATCATCAACCAAATTACCCAGGCAGATTCCGGAGATGTATTCATCAATGGCAACAGGCTTAATCCAACACACATCAGAGATATCGGCTATATGCCTGAAGAAAGAGGTCTGTACAAAAACATGAGTGTGGGTGATCAGATTCTTTATTTCGGGGAACTGAAAGGAATGACCAAAAATGATGCTTTGAATGAAGCCAAAAAATGGTTTGAAAAACTGAACATCGACCAGTGGTGGAAAAAGAAACTGTCTGAACTTTCAAAAGGGATGGCACAGAAGATCCAGTTTGTGGTAACCGTTCTTCACCGTCCTCACCTGTTGATCCTTGATGAACCTTTTTCAGGTTTTGACCCGGTAAATGCCAATTTAATTAAAGACCAGATCATCGATCTTAAAAATAACGGAACTACGATTATCCTTTCTACCCACAGAATGGAAAGTGTTGAGGAAATGTGTGATTATGTTGCACTGATCAACAATTCCAAGAAGATTATTGACGGAAGGGTTTTCGATGTAAGAGAAAAGTTTAAGAAGAATATTTTTGGGGTTACTCTTTCTGAAGTGGATGAAGCTCAGTTTAACAGCTTCAAAGGCAACCATGAGATTTTTAATTTCACCCACGAAAATAACCTCATCTCTTTTGATCTGAAAAATGAAAGCGGGCAGAACGATATCCTTCTGGATCTTGTGAATGTAGGAAAAGTAAGATCATTCGACGAAAGAATTCCGAGCATGAATGAAGTGTTTATTAATGCCGTAAGTAATCATTCTTAATTTTATGAACAATATTTATTTAATTACAAAAAGGGAATTTCTTACGCAGGTTAAGAAAAAATCCTTCATTATATTAACGCTGCTCGCGCCTCTTTTACTGGTTGGTTTTGGAGCCGTAATCGGGTTGATGTTCAAAGCCAATGAATCTCACAGCATCATTGAAGTTGTAGATAAAAGCGGACTTTTTAAAGACCAGCTGAAATCGAATGACAAACTGAATTATGTATTTGTTTCCGCAGCAGATGAGAAAGCAAAAATCAACAATCTTAAAGACAATGAATCTCTGGATGGTATTCTGATCCTTCCCGAGCTTAAAGATCATGATTACACCAACCTTGAAAACAGCACGAGACTTATCGTTAATGCCAAGATGGGCTTTGATACGAAGCAGAAGATCGTTTCGGATATCACAGATGTCATCAAAAAGGAAAAAATCAAGCAACTTGGCATAGAAGAATCCCAATTAAACAGCCTTGATAAAAGCTTTACTTTAAAAACGATTAATGTTTCCAATAACAATAAGGAAGACTCTGACCTTGCTTTCGGTGTAAAGAGTGGCCTAAGCATCCTTCTGATGTATGTAACGTTTATGTTCATCATCATTTATGGAGTAAGGGTAATGAGAAGCGTTCTTGAGGAGAAAAACAACCGAGTGGTAGAGATCATTATTTCATCCGTTAAGCCTTTTGAACTGATGATGGGTAAAATATTAGGCGTAACCCTGGTCGCTCTGACTCAGTTTCTGATCTGGATCTCAATGTCTGTAGTAGGAGCACTGGTTTTGAATACAGGATTCGCTTCTTTCCAGAAAAATATTCCCGGAGGTAATGAAGCACTGGCCAGCAAACTGGACATCGCACAGATCGCGACACAGATTTCTCACAGTCTTTTAGAACTGAATTTCCCGCTGATTATTTTTGTATTCATCGTATTCTTCCTTTTAGGCTATATTTTCTACAGTTCAATTTATGCCGCTATCGGCTCTGCAGTGGATAATGAAACAGAGACGCAGCAATTCACTTTATTTGCGATTTTACCTCTTACTTTAGGGATGTATGGAAGTTTTTCACTAATGAACAATCCTGACGGTCCTTTGGGCTTCTGGCTGTCTATCATTCCATTCACTTCACCGGTTGCTATGATTGCAAGAATACCGTTCGGTGTTCCGGCGTGGCAGATTGCTTTATCTATTGCCTTACTGTTGGGGACTACTATTTTCATGATATTCTTAGCCGGAAAGATCTACCGGGTAGGGATTCTGATGTATGGAAATAAGGCGACCTTGAAGGAGATCTGGAAATGGATCAGAGGATGATGGACTAAGGGTTTGGAAGCCAGAAGATGGAGGATGGAAATACTGGAACAGATTCCAGTTGTTCTTTATACCTTCAATAACTTCTCTCTTCCAACTTCATCACATTATACAAAACAAAAATCCCGGAAATTAATTTCCGGGATTTTTTATGTCTGAATAACTTGTTATTCTATTTGAAGATATAGCTTAAGCTAAGGCTGATCACCTGCTCAGACTTGCCTTTGTTAGTACCTCCTATGTCTTTGGCAAGATCAGGATAGGTATCTGAAAGACCAAGGTCATATTTAAGTGCTACTTCCAGCTGTCTTTTGTAGCTATACCCTATTCCTAATCCAAGGGCGAAATTAAAGCTTGCTGCTTTTCCGCTAACTCCTGCAGGATATTTAGAGTCTGTAACCACATAATCCGGGTCATAATAAGGTCTTCCTACCGGTGCATTTTTAACATTCTGACTCATCAGGAAGTTAAATCTTGGTCCAATCATTCCAAAGAATTCTGATTCAGCCTCAGAAAAATATCCTTTAAAATAAATGGGCACACTCAGATAGTTGTTACCATATACTGCATCATAACCGTCTTTTCCTTTAGCATCTTTATCTTTCCCCGTTTCTCCTGCACCATAGTACACGACCTCCGGCTGTAAATAAAACTGGTTGGATTTTCCGATCGGGATAAGAGCTAAAGCTCCACCCTGAAACGCGTATTTCGGACCAGAAGGATTATGGGCATTTCTTACTCTGGAATAGTTACCTCCTGCCGTGACACCAAATCTTGTACTTTTAAAGTCGATCTGGGCGAAAGACAGTGTGGAAAGGGTCAATGCTGAGGTTAATAAAAGTTTTTTCATATGTTTTGTTTTGTATAGCTATTATCCAAGAACTTTAGCAACGGTAACTCCGATATCAGCAGGAGAATCTACTACGTTGATTCCGTTCTCTCTCATGATCTGCATTTTAGCCTGAGCAGTATCTTCATCACCTCCTACGATAGCACCAGCGTGTCCCATAGTTCTTCCTTTTGGAGCAGTTTGTCCAGCGATAAATCCTACAACCGGCTTAGTAGATCCACTAGCTTTGTACCATCTTGCAGCTTCAGCCTCAAGACCACCACCGATTTCACCGATCATTACTACTGCTTCAGTTTCAGGGTCGTTGATGAATAATTCAAGAGCTTCTCTTGTCGTAGTTCCGATGATTGGGTCACCACCGATACCAATTGCTGTAGAAACACCGTAACCTGCTTTTACTACCTGGTCAGCAGCTTCATAAGTAAGGGTACCTGATTTTGAAACGATACCTACTTTACCTTTTTTGAAAACGAATCCTGGCATAATACCAATTTTAGCTTCTTCAGAAGTAATGATTCCCGGACAGTTTGGACCGATTAATCTGCAGTCTCTGTCAGCGATGTAAGATTTTACTTTCACCATATCCGCTACAGGAATACCTTCAGTAATACATACGATAACTTTGATCCCTGCTTCAGCAGCTTCCATGATCGCATCAGCAGCGAATGCAGGTGGTACGAAAATGATACTTACGTTAGCTCCAGCTTTTTCAACAGCGTCAGCTACTGTATTAAATACAGGTTTTCCTAAGTGCTCAGATCCTCCTTTGCCTGGAGTTACTCCTCCTACTACGTTGGTTCCGTATTCAATCATCTGACCTGCGTGGAAAGTACCTTCGTTCCCTGTAAATCCTTGTACAATTACTTTAGAATCTTTGTTTACTAAAATTGACATTTTATTGATGTTTTAATTTATTTAAATATTTTATTAATGCTCACAAATTTACTTATTTTTCTTTGATTTTGGACAAAACCAAGAGAATAGTTTATTTGAGATTTCTCAGCTTTACTTCTTTTTTCAGATAGCCTTTAAAATCTTCTGCAAACATCCCGATATAGGTGCCTTTTTTAAGATCTCTGTTCACTCCTGTTTTACCAAGAATGACAGATCCCGCCTCGATTTTGTTGCCGGAAGCGATACCCACTTGGCCCCAAAGGGTCACCTCATCTCCAATTACACAGCATCCTGCGATGCCCACCTGGGATGCGATCAGGCATTTTTTTCCGATCACTGTATCATGACCGATCTGGATTTGATTATCCAAAACAGACCCTTCTCCGATCACCGTAGAATCCGTAACACCCCTATCGATGGTACAGTTGTTTCCGATCTCCACATTGTTTTCGATAATGACATTTCCAACAGAGATCAGACGGTCAAAATTACCGTTCAGTTTTCTGTAGTAAAATGCATCACCACCCAAAACAGTTCCGGACTGGATGATGACATTATCACCTATTTCAGTTCTGTCACCAATCACTACATTAGGAAAGATCAGGCTGTTTTTCCCGATCTTCACATTGTTTCCAATCACTGCGGATGAGTGGATTCTTGTCCCCTCTCCTATTTCAGCATCATGAAGTTCTTCCGTGAAATTATATATTCTCGTAAAGTGAGTATTGATCTTATTGAAGTCTCCGAAAGGATCTTCAGAAACCAAAAGGGCTTTTCCTTCCGGACATTCTACCTTTTTGTCAATAAGGATGATCGTAGCGGCAGAATTCAGCGCTTTATCGTAATATTTCGGATGGTTGACAAAAACAATGTCACCCGGTTTTACCATGTGAATTTCATTGGTTCCCAATACTTCAAAGTCTTCGGGACCCACAAATTCTGAGCCTATTAATTCGGCAATCGTTTTAAGCTTTTGCGGAGAGTGGAATCTCATAACAATAGATTTTCTTATAAAAACAAAATTCGGACTGCTAGTGCAAACCGAATTTATGTAAATTTTATGATTATTTTACTCTTTCTAAGTAGCTACCGTCTTCAGTGTTTACTTTGATTTTGTCACCTGGCTCGATGAATAATGGAACCATTACTCTCGCACCGGTTTCAACGATTGAGTTCTTAAGAGCATTCGTTGCGGTGTTTCCTTTTACACCCGGATCAGCTTCGATTACTTCCAGATAAACTGACTGAGGAAGTTCTGCAGAAAGCGGAGTTTCGTCAGCTTCTTTCAAAATGATCGTTACTTCTTCGCCAGCTTTCATAAACTGAGAGTTTTCGATCATCTCTTTATTTAGATACAATTGAGAGAAGTCATCATTATTCATGAAGTGAAAACCATTCTCATCATCATAAAGATACTGGAATTTTCTGGTGATTACTTTTACTTCATCAATTTTGTGTCCTGCAGAGAAAGTATTGTCAAGAACTTTTCCGTTCGTTACCGATTTTAGTTTTGTTCTTACGAAAGCAGGTCCTTTCCCTGGCTTTACGTGCATAAATTCAACTACTTTGAAAATATCATTGCTAAACTCGATGCAAAGTCCTTTTCTTATATCGTTACTTGTTGCCATTAATGTATGTTATCTTTTTTATTTTAGTTTTTATTGCGGTCAATAATTAAATATTGATATCCGTCTTTTTTGTCGCTATTAGTTGCTATCCTTGGTCGTTCCGTATCCTTTCACAATACCTCTTGGAGAGTTCTGGATAAACTGAAGAATTTCGTCTCTTTCAGCCGTAGGAAGCATTTCTTTTTCAATAAATGCCAAAGCCTGGGAAACGTTCATCTTCATCTGGAAGATGGCTCTGTAGATTTTTTGGATTTCAAAGATCTTCTCATTGGAGAATCCTCTTCTTCTTAATCCTACAGAATTGATTCCTGCATAAGAAATCGGGTCTCTTGCTACTTTTACGTAAGGTGGAATATCTTTTCTGATCAAAGATCCTCCGGAGATCATGGTATGTTTTCCGATCTTTCCAAACTGCTGTACTGCAGATAATCCTCCCATTACGGTAAAATCACCTATTTCTACGTGTCCTGCAATACCACAACCGTTGGCGATGATTACATTGTCACCAATGATACAGTCGTGTGCGATGTGAGAAGTTGCCATAATAAGGCAGTTGCTGCCGACTCTGGTAAATCCTAACGCTTTGGTTCCTCTGTTGACAGTGACACATTCTCTTAAAGTCGTACTGTCTCCAATAATGGTCTGTGTATCTTCCCCATCAAATTTCAGATCCTGAGGGATCGCAGAGATTACAGTTCCCGGAAAAATTTTACAATCCTTTCCTATTCTTGCTCCATCCATGATGGTAACATTCGGTCCGATCCAGGTTCCTTCTCCTATTTCCACGTCCCCTGCAATTGTAGTAAAAGGTTCTACAATAACATTTTTGCTGATTTTTGCGCGTTTATCTACGGCGGCTAATTGATGAATCATTTAATCAACTTTATTTTTTGCAACTTGAGCCATTAACTCTGCTTCTACAACCACAGTACCTCCTACATATCCATATCCCTGCATATGTACGATACCTCTTCGGATGGGCTCTATCAATTCAATTTTGAAAATAATAGTATCACCTGGAACTACTTTTTTCTTGAATTTCACTTTATCGATTTTGATAAAATAAGTAGAATAATTTTCCGGATCCGGAACGCTTGCCAATACAAGGATACCTCCCGTTTGTGCCAAAGCTTCCACCTGAAGAACTCCAGGCATTACAGGCTCTTTAGGGAAATGTCCTACGAAGAAAGGCTCATTCATAGTCACATTTTTCAAACCTACTACATGAGAGTCTGAAAGTTCAAGAACTTTATCGATCAGTAAGAACGGAGGTCTGTGCGGCATAAGACGCATAATTCCGTTGATATCAAATACAGGTTCTTTGTTAAGGTCAAAATCCGGCACGTTTTTCTTTTTCTGAAGTTTCCACTGACGGTTCAGTTTTTTTGCAAACTGGGTATTCACAAAATGTCCCGGTTTGTTTGCAATGACTTTACCTTTTATTTTTACACCGGCTAGAGCAAGGTCACCAATTACATCAAGTAACTTATGTCTCGCCGCTTCGTTCGGGTAGTTTAATGTAAGATTGTCTAAAATACCGTTCGGTCTGATAGAAACATTATCTTTTCCGAAGGCTTTTTTCAATTTCTCTGTAGTTTCAGGAGTGAGATCCTTATCTACATAAACAATAGCATTAGAGATATCTCCTCCTCTGATCAATCCGTGATCCAACAACATTTCAAGCTCATGTAAAAAGCTGAATGTTCTTGCAGAAGAAATTTCGTCTTTAAATTCTGAAATATTTTTAAGCGTGGCATTCTGGGTTCCCAATACTTTGGTTCCAAAATCTACCATGGTAGTCACTTCATAAGTATCTGAAGGGATAATCGTGATTTCTGATCCTGATGCAGGGTCTGCATAGCTCAAAACTTCTTTGATCACCAGGTATTCTCTGGCTATGTTCTGCTCTACAATACCTACACTTTCAATAGCCTCAACAAAGAATTTTGAAGATCCATCTAAAATTGGAGGTTCTGAAGCATCCATTTCCAGAATAGCGTTATCTACATCACATCCCACCAAGGCAGCCAAAAGGTGCTCACAAGTTGTGATTTTTACGCCCAGTTTTTCTAATGTCGTTCCTCTTTCTGTTGCAACTACATAATTAACATCAGCTTCTACCTGAGGATGTCCCTCTAGATCTGTTCTTACGAACACAAAACCTGTATTTTCTTTAGCAGGTTTAATGGTAAGTTTTACTTCTTTACCAGTATGAAGGCCAATTCCAGAAAGCGTTACTTCTTCCTGGAGTGTTTTTTGCATATCACTCATTAGTTTTATCTTTTGAGGTATCCTCAAGATTATTTATTCTTCGTACAATTTCAGTAAAATTTCTGAAATGAACATAGTTTCTAAGATAGTCATTGTAGCTGATCGCCGGAGATCCGTACAGCGTTTCTTTATCATTAACGCTTGAATTCACCCCGCTCTGAGCCTGAATTTTAACCTGGTTGCCAATTTTGATATGGCCTACCACTCCTACCTGTCCTCCGATCTGATTCCAGTCTCCGATGGTTGTAGATCCTGCTATTCCGGCCTGTGCTGCAATAACGTTGTTCTGTCCTATCTTCACATTATGAGCGATCTGGATCAGGTTATCAATCTTCGTTCCTTTTCCGATGATGGTGGAACCGATGGTAGCTCTGTCGATGCTACAGTTTGAACCGATCTCTACGTCGTCTTCAATGATCACATTACCCAGCTGAGGAATCTTTTTGAATCCTTCTGCGGTAGGTTGAAAACCGAATCCGTCGCCACCCACAACCGTGTTGGAATGGATCACACAGTTGTCTCCGATAATACAGTAGTCATAGATTCTGGCCCCACTGTCAATTTTACAGTTTTTACCAATCTTTACTCCTTTACCGATATACACATGCGGATAAATCTGCGCACCTTCTCCGATCCTGGCTTTCTCCGAAACATAAGTAAATGCCCCGATGTAAGCCTTCTCACCAATCACAGCAGTTTCATGAATAGAAGAACCGGTTTCGATTCCTTCTTTTCTTCCCTGCATTTCCTGGTACAGATTCATTAAGATCTGGAAAGAAAGGTATGCATCCTTTACAACAATTAAGGTAGGATTATAATTAACTTTATCTATAAGTTTTTCCGAAACAATAATAACGGAGCATTTTGAGGTATCTAAAAAATGCGAAAATCGATCTTGTGCTATAAAAGAAAGATGCCCTGATTCACCATTCTCAATTGGTGAAACCCCAGTAATAACCGTACTTTCGTCGCCTATTATTTGTCCGTCAATAAAACTTGCAATTTGCGAAGCTGTAAATTCCATATTCTGCAAAGATAAGAAATTCTGTAATTCGCAAACATTTTTTGATTTTAGGAACGTGAATTTTAATATTATTTAAGAAATTATGTTGGAAATTTCCCTTGGAAAAGTGAGAATATATCTGGCCGTCTTATGAACCATAAGCCCCGACAACAGCTGGTCCTGGGACTCTTCCAACCTTATCTTTTTACCATCTTTCTTTAAAAGGTAAATTGGCTGCTTTTCGGTGTCATATGGGAGTAATTTTCTTTTAATCTCATGCACAAGCTCCTTTCCATTATCGATTCCGAAAAATTCATTGGTTTTTTTTATTTTTTCTTCAATAAATTCCGGAGCAAAAGGACGCGTAGAAATAACCGTTTTGGGAAGATTTCGCTGAATCACGCACTTGCACCAATAAGAAAGGATAAAGTCGTCAGAATTCTGCCAGGATTTCATGGCATGAATTATATCATTATCATCAAGCTGGTTAAACCGATAAATATCCTCATCGGTAGCTGAACTCTTTGCACGGTGCAGAAAATACTTCAGATTCTCCCCTGCCGGTAGGTCCATACCTTGAGAAACCAAAAATTTAGCTCTCTTTAGGATTTCAACCAACAGAAACTCAGCCAGTGCCGAAGTTTTATGATAATACACCTGCCAGTACATAAACATTCTTGCCGTCAGGAAATTTTCAATGGAATAAACTCCTTTTGCATCGATGACCAATTCGCCTTCACCACACACATTCATCATGGAAATAATTCTCTGTGTATTAATATTTCCTTCCGAAACGCCTGTAAAAAAGCTGTCGCGGTTTAAATAATCAAGTCTGTCTACATCAAGCTGTGAAGAAATAAGTTGGTTGAAAAATTTTCTATGGTATTTCCCCTGAAACATTTCGATCGCTACGGAAAGCTGGCCGCCAAATTCTTCATTTAATTTATTCATCAGCAACAGCGAAAGTTTTTCGTGATGCCAGTCATCCATCAGCATATTTTCCAGGGCGTGGGAAAACGGTCCGTGCCCGATATCGTGCATCAGAATCGCAAGCATGGCACCTTTCTCTTCCTCCTCAGAGATCTTAATCCCTTTTTGGCGAAGGGTTTCCAAAGCTGTAAACATCAGATGCATCGCTCCCAATGCATGATGAAATCTTGTATGGGTAGCTCCCGGAAAGATCAGATTCAGAAGTCCGGTTTGCCCTATCCTTCGTAATCTTTGAAAGTAAGGATGTTCGATAACGTCAAATAAAATTTCATGTGGGATTCTGATGAAACCATGAACGGGGTCGTTGATGATCTTTAGCTTGTTCTGCATTGAAACGTCGATATTAGTAAACAAAGTTAGGGATTTTAAATTTTAAGCGTCATTAAATTGATGTTAAAGAATTTCACGCCTGTAAAAACAGATAATTTGCCAGTATGATTTATGTTCTAATTTTTTTTACCATGGATTTCACAGATTTACACAGGTGTTTACGCTTTAAGAATTCATTTGTGGTATTGGTGAAAATATTAGTGTTATTTGTGTTTTAATTTTTTTGACCACGGATTTCACAGATTTTCACAGATGTTTACGGCTTAAGAATTCCTTTGTGGCATTTGTGGAAATATGGTGACTTTTCTGTTTTATTTTTTTTGACCACGGATTGCACGAATTTACACAGATGTTTACGCTTTAAGAATTCATTTGTGGTATTCGTGTTGATATTTGTGACATTTGTGTTTTAATTTTTTATAACCACGGATTTCACAGATTTACACAGATGTTTATCCCTTAAGAATTCATTTGTGGTATTCGTGTTGATATTTGTGATATTTGTGTTTTATTTTTTCAATCCTGGATTTATTATTATGTTTTAAAAATATATCTTTGATTGTATAAATAATGTGTTCTATTTAATGAGGAAAATTTCTCTTTTCATCCTGTTTTTTTTCAGTTTACATTTTTCTGCGCAGCTTTTATCCGAGACCCAAAAACTGGAGTCGCTTTGTAAAGTCTGGGGATTTTTAAAATATTATCATCCTCATGTGGCAAAAGGAGATTTTGAATGGGATCAGGAGCTTTTAAAGAAAATAGATGAAGTTGAAAATATCAGGGATAAAGATCAATTGAATGAATTATATTTTAACTGGATTAATAACCTTGGGAACGTTGATGAATGTAAAAAATGTTCAAAAGAAGATAAAGAGAAAGTTTATTTTTTAAGAAATTTTGATCTGAACTGGATGAATGATCAACATCTGTTCAATGAAAAAGTAAGCCGCCAGCTTTCGTTTATTCAAAACAACAGGAATATTGGAAGCAACCATTATGTTGGAAACGGTGGAAAAAAGGTTTATTTCAAAAATGAAAATTCATACGGTTCAAAATTTATCTCTAAACAGATCAATCTTTTGGAACTTTTCAGATACTGGAATCTGGTAGAATATTTTTTTCCTTATAAATATCAGACGGACCAGAATTGGAATGATGTTTTAACGGAAATGATCCCGAAATTTCTCTCTGTCAATAATGATGAAAATTATCATCTGACTCTTGCTGAACTGGTAACAAAAGTGGACGACTCCCACGCATTTTTATATTCTTCATTGATCAACGCCAATCTGTATGGAAGACGAAAAGTTCCTGTAGAATATACTTACGCTGAAGGAAAATTGGTTGTAACGAAGATTCTTACCAATAAACTGAACGAAGAAACTCCTCTGAAAAAGGGCGATGTCATTTACGATGTGAATGGCCGGACGATTTCACAAATGGTGAACAGCCTGGGAAAATATGTTCCAGCTTCCAATTCCTGGGGAAAAATTACAAAAGTGAAAAGCCTTTTTCTTTTCAGCAATAATGATTCTGTTACGGTTAAAATTGAACGGGACGGACAAAACCTTAGTCTATCAACCAAAACCTATCTTCTCAAAGATATCGTCTGGGAAAAGCCATCAGCGATACAAAAATGGAAGTTTCTGGATGCAGACCAAAAGACGGGATACGTGAATATGGGAATCATTGAAAAGAGTGATCTGGATGATATGTACCGGGAATTGAAAAAGGCGAAGTCTATCATTTTCGATCTCAGAAATTATCCCAAGCAGACCATTTTTCCTTTAAGCAGGATGATTCTGCCGGAAAAGTCAATTTATTATCAATTTAATTTTCCGGAGACCGATTATTTGAGTAAATTTTATAGCGCAAAAAATACCATCGGCAAAAAGAATCCGGATTACTACAAAGGGAATGTAGTGGTTTTGGCTGACGAGAATACGCAAAGCCAGGCAGAGACCACGACCATGATGTTTAAACAGCATCCGAAAGCCAAAGTGATTGGAAGCAATACTTCGGGAGCAAATGGTGACATTATCAGGTTTAAGATTGCGGACCTGGATACCTGCTTTACCGGACTGGGTGCCTATTATCCAGACGGAAGAGAAACCCAGAGAATAGGAATCATTCCTGATATTGTAGTAAAACCTACCGTAAAGGGCATATTGGAAAGAAAAGATGAAGTTCTGGAAAGAGCTTTAGAATATATAAAGACCGGTTTTTAAATAGATTAAATAGAAGTAATGATTCGCTGGATTTTCATTTAACTAATATTTAACTATTATTCTCTCTAATTTGTGAGAATTTAAAAGGAATTGGTCAACATTTTGATACAATAACCATGTAAAAAATTAAATTATGTCGGAAAAGATATTATGGATAGATGATGAAATAGATTTACTCAAACCCCATATCGTATTTTTAGAAAAAAAAGGTTACCATGTAACCCCTGTTAATAACGTGAACGAAGCTCTGGAGCTTATGGATTCGGAAAAGTTCGCCTTAACACTTATCGATGAAAATATGCCCGGCATTTCGGGATTGGAAGCCATCCCAATGATCAAAGAGAAAGACAACTCTTTAAAGATTGTCATGGTGACAAAAAGTGAGGAGGAACATATTATGGAAGAAGCCATCGGATCTCAGATCGCTGACTACATTCTTAAGCCTGTAAATCCTAACCAGATTTTATTATCATTAAAAAAGAATCTGCAGGAGGATAATCTTGTGGAGCAAAAAACAATTCTTCAGTACCAGCAGGAATTCAGAAACCTGTCTATGGAACTTTCTTATCTGAGAACCTATCAGGAATGGGCAGAATATTACAAGAAAATCCTAAGCTGGGAAATCAAGTTTGATAAAGTAGCGGATAACGAATTTGCAGACCTTTTGCAGTCGCAGAAAGAGGAAGCTAATATTCAGTTCGCTAAGTTCATTGAAAAAAATTATGAAGGCTGGCTTACGGATTCCGACAAACCGATGATGAGCCACACGCTTTTCAAGGAAAAAATTAAAACCGAAGTAGAAAAAGAGAAGGTTCTTCTTCTGATGGTGGATAACCTACGTTATGACCAGTGGAAAGTGATCGAACCTTTATTCACAAAATACTACAATAAAGTTTCGGAAGATTATTATTACAGTATTCTTCCTACGGCGACACAGTATGCAAGAAATTCTTTCTTTGCAGGACTTATGCCGTCTGAGATCGAGAAACGTTTCCCGGACAAGTGGTTCAATGATAATGAAGAGGGAAATAAAAATGAATTTGAGCGTGACTTCCTGGAAGATCAGATGAAGAGAATCGGTCTGGGATCTAAATCAATGAAGTATCTTAAAGTTCTGAATGCAGATTTTGAGCGTAAGATCTATGATGATTTTAACCAGCACAAGAACAACGATCTTCTGGTTATTGTTTACAACTTTATTGATATTCTTTCGCACGCTAAGACGGATAACCATATTGTAGATCAACTGATCCGTGATGATAAAACGTTCAGATCTCTTACCTATAACTGGTTTGAAAATTCATCCATTTTAAAAATCATTAAGTTGGCAGCAGAAAGCGGCTACAAACTGGTAATCACTACAGACCACGGAACGGTGTATGTAAAAAGACCTAGTAAAGTAGTGGGTGACCGTGAAACATCAACGAATATCCGTTATAAAACAGGGAAAAGTTTAACCTACGACGACAGCGATGTGTGGGCAATCACTAATCCTGAAAAGTTATTCCTGCCAAAAGGAAATTTAAGTTCTAAGTATATTTTTGCGAAAAACAATATTTTCCTGGCTTATCCTAAGAATTACAATCACTTTGTCAATTATTATAAAGAAACCTACCAGCACGGTGGAATATCATTGGAGGAATGTATTATTCCTATCAGCATTTTAGAACCCAAGTAGTTTTTTTCATAGTTTATTTAAAATTTTGGGTTTAAGGCGGCAAAAATCGAATGATTTTTGCCGCTTCTTTTTTACAGCTCTTTTAATAATCTTAAAGAGTTCCTATCTTAGCAAAAAAAGCAATGTTTATTATTTCGCTGACCTACAAAACATCTCTGGAGAATGTGGAACGTTTCATTCCTGAACATAACGATTTTTTAGACCAACACTACACCGCCGGAAATTTTATCGCTTCCGGAAGGAAAGAACCGAGGACCGGCGGAATCATTCTTGCCAATGCCGTTTCTAAAAATGAAGTTGAGGAAATCATCAGGAAAGATCCTTTTTATATCCATCAGGTAGCGGATTATGAAATCATTGAATTTATTCCATCAAAATATAACGAACACTTTAATTTTTTTATAAAAAACTCATGAAGTTAATCACCTATAACGTCAACGGAATCAGGGCTGCCTTTACGAAAGATTTTCTAGGCTGGCTGAAGACTGCGGACCCGGACATCGTCTGCATTCAGGAAAGCAAAGCGGGAAATGACCAGATCGACATCGAAAGCCTTGAAAAAATCGGGTATCACAGTTATTGGCATTCCGCAGTAAGAAAAGGCTACAGTGGCGTCGGAATTGCGTCTAAAATCAAACCTAATCATGTTGAGTACGGATGTGGTATCGAAAGCTATGATAATGAAGGCAGGATCATCCGTGCGGATTTTGACGGATACTCTGTAATTTCAGTCTATGTCCCTTCCGCAAGTAATATCGAAAGGCTGGAATTTAAGATGCAGTTCTGCCACGATTTCCTTACTTATATAAAGGAGTTGCGTAAAACGATTCCTAACCTTATTATTTCCGGGGATTTCAATATTTGTCATCAGGCCATCGATATTCACGATCCGATCCGTTTAAAGAACGTTTCCGGCTTCCTCCCGATGGAAAGGGAATGGATGACCAGTTTCATCGCAGAATGCGAGCTGATCGACAGCTTCAGATTTTTCAATAGTGAACCGGATAATTATACATGGTGGAGCTACAGACAGAACTCAAGAGCGAAGAACAAAGGCTGGAGACTGGATTACAACTTTGCGACCTATACGCTTAAAGATAAACTTTCAAGAGCTGTGATATTAAAGGAGGCCGTTCATTCCGACCACTGCCCTGCTTTATTGGAATTCAATATATAGAAAGACTATAAAAGTAAAAAGCCAGCTGATTCAGCTGGCTTTTTTAAATTTAAATCATAAATTTAGTCGACAATTTCATATTCAACCGGAATGGTACCATGACTGATATCTCCGATTTCATCGAACGCGGCTTTAGAAATATCTAATGCTCTTGATGCATGGAAAGGTCCTCTATCATTAATCTTCACTATCACCTGTTTTCCATTGTTCAGATTGGTAACTCTAATATTAGTTCCAAACGGAAGCGTTCTGTTTGCAGCGGTGAACTTTGAATTACTAAAGATCTCTCCGCTTGCTGTTTTTCTACCATTAAACTTATCGTGGTAGTACGATGCATAACTTGTTTTCTTCGCATCTAAGGTATTACCTGTAAAAGAATAAACACCTAAGGTTGAAATCATCATTATGATTACGAGAATGAATCTTTTCATCATCTTGAATTTTATTGGTTTTGACGGAGCAAAAGTATAAGGAATGTTGTAAAGTCCCTACTCCATATGTTAAAAACCGTTAACGAAAACAAAATAATATGTTAACAAGGCCTGTAAGTTCCTATTAACAGGGGTTTTAGACTACACTGTTAAAAAACGTTAAAAAAACAGGTCAAAAGTTAACATAATTAACTTATTAAAGAAAAAATTCAAAATCACAAAAGTACAACTATCTGATATTCAATATTTTAAATAAATTATAAAAATTAAAGAAAATCACTTCTATCATTTTAAAATCTAAAAACTTTAAGAACTTTAATGGGCAGAACTACTTGACAGAAGTCTTTTAAGGCCATATACTACTATCATTAGTATTTATTTTAACAATGGTTTTTAACAGTCAAATGAATTAGCCTGTAAAAATCACTCATTCAAACCAGCGTTTTCTGATCTTCTTTTTCAATGTTCTATTTTATTGTAATCAAATTGGGTACCAAATGAATTTCACAATCAACTGCAAATTCTTATTATGTTTTAAATACCGAATGTATCAGATACAAAAATCGGTCGAAAACGGTATTCTTACCATCTATCTCAAACGTTTGATTTTGATACCTTATATATATTATAGAAAGCAATCAATCCAAATTCTTGAATGATGTTAATTCTTAGAGATAAAAGCCTAGCTACCGGATACTTCGTTTATTTTACTTTAAAGTCAATGAACATTTATACTTCTCTTTAAAACAAAAAACCAATGATTGCTCATTGGTTTTATATTTTATATAGTTAAGATAAGGGGAAATCTTATTTTAAGTATTCTATTACATAGTCGTATGTTCCTGAAGGATACACCACTGACATACTTGGAGAACCTGTAATTGCATTTCCTGCACTGGTAGCTACTGTGTAAGAATACAAGCTTCTGTCATAAACAGTGTTTGTACCTGCTTTATAAATGGTAATACCATATAAAGTAGTCATTCCTGTAGGAGCAGGGATATCTACAGCAGTTGAAGTACCAGTTGCTGTGAAAGTTCCTTTCTTAGCAAAAAGTTGTTTATCAACGCCTACACCTGTATTGATCAAAGTATTTGTAGCTGTTTCAGCAGTACCGATAGTTACTTTAGGAGAAGCTCCCATTGCCAACCATCTACCCGATGTTATTGAAAAGTTTCCTGAAGTTGGTCCCGCTGTTGGGTTCGAGAAATAATAAAACCCAGGAACAATAGCTTGCCCTCCAACTCCAGAACCTGTTGCTGGTGTATTACCAGTACCAGTATTATAAACGATCATACCATCATATGCAGTAGGAAAGTTATCTTCATCACCTGTAGTTGTAGCAAATGTAAAATTCACTAAGTTAGTTCTTGGGAAAACCAAACCTTTTCCGTCAGTAGTATTAGCATCTGCACTGAAACCATTTGTTGCACCAGAAGCATCCATAAACGCTGATTGTCCATTGATGTTTCCACTGGCAAAACCATTGGTTCTTAATTGTGCCTTAGAATATTGGGATATTGCCATTGTAGCGACAACCATCAGTAAAAATTTTTTATTCATGACTTAAATGTGTATTAAAGTTATTAATTATTGTGCAGAATATGATTGCCAAGCAGTACCATCATATACAAAACCAAGCCCTCTACCATTAACCCCAAGAGAGTTAACAGAAGTTGCACTCATACCGTTAACAGTAATTGATGCAGGACCGCCAACTTTAACAAGTGTGATGGTTTTACCTTTTGTAGCTGCACTCACAGGTATTGTAGATAAATCAGCATTTGAACTAATAAATACATAACCATTTAAATCAGCTGCAGATAAATCTGTTCCACTCGCTGAAGTTCTAACTGGTATAACAGCATTAGGAGTACTGCCACCACCTCCAAAAGGTTTCCATTCAGGAACAGTATTATCAAAGTAATAGAATCCTGCTCCGGTAATTTTCGCTTTTCTTGCTCCGGCACCAGTTCCGGAAGTAATGTAAACCATAGCTCCGTTCTGAGGAGCACCATAAGTACCTGCAGTATCATCTTTAGAAGTTAATTCTGCTGCGGTCATACGAGGGACTAGTAAAGCATCAGGTCTGGCATTATCGGTAGTATTGGCTACTACGTCTAAAGTGGCGGAAGGTGTAGTCGTGTTAATCCCTACACGTCCCTGCTGAGCCTTGGAAACTGCCGAAAGGCCAACGAGCATTGTCGCTGTTAATAAAAATTTTTTCATAAGTTTTTAAAGATTTAAATTACATTATTTTCCATCAATATTTCCAAAATGGAAGATGCATCTCAACTTGTGCTCATCATCTAAGCTGTTTGTGTATCAGCTTATTTAAATAGGCAACTGCTTGAAGCATTTGATTTTAAAACATTGCTTATTGCGCAAATTTAAGACATAATTTTCAAATTAATTCATATTATATAAAAAAAATAGAATACTTTTATTTAACAAAATAATAACCTATTGAAAATCAACATTATCTATAATTCAGCAATTGTATAAGTTGTGTTAAATTTTATTAATATTTTTAATTATCTGTGAAAAAGCAAAATGCTTATGATCGCTGTAACATACAAGTTATCAGATCAATTCTCCATACAAGTCAAATTCTTCTGCTGAAGTTATTTTCACCTCTGCAAACTCTCCGATAGAGATATATGTTTCCTCTGCTGAAACCAGAACTGTATTGTCTACATCAGGGGAGTCATATTCTGTTCTTCCAACAAAATAATTCCCTTCTTTTCTGTCGAATACACATCTGAAAGTTTTCCCTATTTTCTCCTGATTTTTCTCCCATGAAATCTGTGACTGAAGTTCCATGATTTCTTCTACTCTAGCTTCTTTCACTTCCTGTGGGATATCGTCTTCCAATACATAGGCACCGGTATTTTCTTCGTGAGAATAAGTGAAACATCCTAATCTGTCAAATTTCTGCTCTCTTACCCAGTCCTTCAGCTCCTGAAATCTTTCTTCTGTTTCTCCAGGATATCCTACGATCAAAGTAGTTCTTACCGCCATATCAGGAACTTTCTCTCTGAATTTGGCTAATAATGCATTGGTTTTTTCATGAGTTGTTCCACGCTTCATGGATTTCAACAAATCGGAATTGATGTGCTGAAGAGGAATATCTATATAGTTACAAACTTTAGGCTCTTCGCGGATGATATCCAGAACATCTTCAGGAAAACCGCTAGGGAAAGCATAATGAAGACGGATCCATTCAATCCCTTCTACTTTCACCAATTCTTTTAAAAGCTCTCCAAGCGCACGTTTTTTATAAATATCAAGACCATAATAGGTAAGATCCTGTGCAATAAGAATAATTTCTTTGGTTCCTTTTTTGGCTAATTTCTGAGTTTCCAGAACCAATTTTTCAATAGGAGTAGAAACGTGCCCTCCTCTCATTAATGGAATGGCACAGAAAGAACATGGCCTGTCACAGCCTTCTGAAATCTTAAGGTATGCGTAATGCTTAGGGGTAGTGGTCAATCTTTCCCCTACCAGTTCATGCTTGTAATCTGCACCCAAATGTTTTAACAGGATCGGAAGATCTCTCGTTCCAAAATACTGATCCACATCAGGGATTTCTCTAATAAGATCCGGCTTATATCTTTCTGACAGACAACCGGTAACAAAAACTTTCTCGACTTCGCCTCTGTTTTTTGCTTCTACGTAATCAAGGATGGTATTGATAGATTCTTCTTTAGCATTGTCTATAAACCCACATGTGTTGATCACTACGATATCTCCGCGGTCTTCATGAACCACTTCCTTTCCATTAGCTTTCAGCTGGCTCATTAATACTTCAGAATCATATACATTCTTGGAACACCCAAGTGTAACCACATTGATTTTCTTCTTCCCTACAGATTTTGTGCGCATCGTTTTGATTTTGAGTGTGCAAAGATACAAAATAATAAAAGAGTAGTGACCAAAAAATGAAAACCACTTTAGCAAAGTGGTTTTCAAGGTTTTATTTAAAAATTTTTCTCTCTGATTCCGGGTGCATTCACATCTTTTTCAGAAAGTACCATATCTTTTTCATCAATCTTCCAGTCTATCATCAAATCCGGATCATTGAATTTCACGCTTCCTTCTGATTCTTTATTGTAAAAATTGTCGCATTTGTATGAAAAAACAGCTGTTTCACTCAGTACAGAAAATCCGTGCCCGAATCCTCTGGGAACATACATTTGTATTTTATTCTCTGCAGTAAGCTCTATTCCGAACCATTTTCCGAAAGTTGGAGAATCTTCTCTGAGGTCTACTGCAACATCCCAAACTTTTCCTTCAAGGCAGGATACTAATTTTGCCTGAGCGTGCTCTCCCTTCTGCAGATGAAGCCCTCTGAGAACTCCATAGGAAGACTTTGAAATATTATCCTGAACAAAATGTCCATTCATCCCAGTCAGTTCTTCAAATTTTTTTTCATTAAATTTTTCAAAAAAATAACCTCTCTCGTCTTCGAATATTGTGGGTTCTATGATATAACAATCCTTAAGCGGGGTTTCTTTAATTTTCATGGTTATATTTCTATAAATTATACTCCTTTTTCAGGCTCCATTTTAATGCTAAATACATTCCACCAGCAGGGATAAAGATAATCAAAATAACAGCCCAAACAGGAAGTTGCGAATGAATTAAGAATATATTAATTAATAATTGACAAACAGCATAAACAGAGCTTACCACCAGGTGCGAAACCTTTTTTTCATTGGCAAAAAGCTGGTATAAATGTCTTCTGTGTGCTTCAAAAATATTTTCTTTTAAAAGTATTCTTTCGGTGATGGTAAGAACGACCTCCATTCCATAAATTGAGAGAAGTAAGATATACTTGTATTCGCCCGTTTTCATGACAAGAAGAGTGATAAGCCCTATTACCCAAAAGCCTATCCCCATACTTCCAACATCGCCGGCAAAACATTTTGCTTTTTTTCTAAAATTAAAAAAAAGAAATACTATAGAAGCTAAAATAGGATACAGTATAAAATTTTCATCTGTAAACTGAATGATATCTTTATTGATATAGGCTAAGGAACCAAGAGCAACAAGGCTATAAAGCCCCGTCATCCCATTGATGCCATCCATAAAGTTGTAAGCATTAAGAGTACCAATTATTACGACAAACAGGATTGGCCATACCCAGAAAGGCATTAAAGTGAAAGCTCCTGTAAAATAGAGAAGCAGAACGACGGAAACCAAATGAACCGAAAGCCTGATTTTATTTGATAAAGTTCTAACATCATCTATAAAACTAATGGTACAAATCGCCAAAAGCCCAAGTCCGAAAGCCCAATAATTTTGGATGGCTTCATTCAGATTAAACAGACAAAAGATAATGAATGCAATAGGAAAAATAATTCCACCGCCTCTTAATGTTATCTGTGTATGCGCACTTCTGTGATTTGGTTTATCTATAATATTGTACTTATCAGCAATTCTGAAGTAAGCCAACATTGATATAAAAAGTAAAATTATTACAATTGCAAATTCCATAAATTATAGTTGAAATTTTTCCATTACGTTGGAAGGATTAAAATCTAATTCTCTTTTTATTTTTTCATTAGAGAAAGTAAGAGAATCTGTAATTTTTCTTAATCTTAAAGAGTTGATAGGGGCTTTATTCCCAAGCAAATCGCCTACTTTTGCTAATGATTTAGCTACAAAATAAGGAATACTTGCCGGTGATTTTTTATTTAAAATGGTTGAAATCTTATCCGAAATTTCTTTAAAACTTGGGTTGGCATTATCGCAGACATTATAAACGCCTCCATTTTTGCCTATAATACGAGTCGTAATTTCAGCAAAATCTTCTACCCAAAATATACTTTTCCGGGCTGTACCACCTGCAATATTAAAATACTTCCCACTTCTCACCGCATTAATCATATCTCCTAAATTACCGGGAGGGTTAGGTCCAGCGATCAGCGAGGGTCTTAAAATAAATAATTTAACATTATTCTTTTTGCACCAGCCTGTAAGAAATTCCTCTGCCATCATTTTACTTTTAGCATAAGGGGTGTGTCCTTCTAAAGCGACATTTTCATTTATATCATCACCAAAATCTCTTCCATATACTGCAACTGTACTGATGAAGATAAAATAGTCCGGTAGGTTTTTCTCTAAAGCACTGCAAAGGTTTCTGGTTCCATCAAAATTTACAGTATAAAAAAGTTTCTCCTCCTCCTGATTTTGAGGAATGGAATGTGCTTTTCCCGCTGCATGAAAAACGACATCAAACTTTTCATCAAATGGAACTATGGTATTGGCAATATCAAATACATAATCTGCCTTACTGGTTCCAAAAGTTTTTACCTGGAGATTTTTTTCTTTAAGTAAGGGAATTACATTTCTTCCTAAAAAACCGTTAGCTCCTGTGAATAGCACTTTCATTTAGATCGTATTATAAAATTTGTTCAATATTGTGTTTTCCGAAAATTTTTCTTCAGCTATTTTTCTTGCTTTTTCCTTTTTCAATTTCAAATCCAGAATTGAATTTTCATCAAATGAATTAAAAAAGTCTACAAGCTTCTGTTGCTCAAAATGCTGAAATGAATATCCTATATTTTCTTCTTTTACAAGCAGATCGATCTCACTGTTTTTTTCACCAATGTATAAAATAGGCTTTCCTGCAGCTAAGATATTATATGTTTTGGAAGGAACCCCCAGTCCAAACATTTTAGGAGCTAAACTTACAAACGCTACATCTGCCTTGTTTAAAACCGAAAGCTGGTCTTCTCTTGAATACGCACCGTCGAAATAAACATTTTGCAGTTGATTTTCCTGTACATATTCAAGCATTTTTTGCTTCACAGCCCCTTCTCCTACAAAATAGAAAGCAAGTTTGTCATTATTTACTTTTTTAATGACCTCCAGCACTTCCATTAGACCTTGAACCCGGCCTATATTTCCGGCGTACTGAAAAATAGTTTTATTTTTGAATGGAGAATCGTTATCAAAAACCTCCTCTTTTGAAAGCGGATAAATATTTTCAACATCACCCCAGTTTTCAATGATCTCCATTTTTGAATGGCTGTTGTATTTCCGAATCTTCTTTTCAATAACTTCCTGCATGTCCCGCCCTAATGTGATCAGCTGATCAGCATTGGAGTAAGCTTTATCAAATATTCTTCTCAGGATTTTGTATGCCAATGATTTTTCGGATTTGATAATTCCAGCCGGAATTGTGTTTTCAGGAAAAACATCATGGACCAAAATAACCAATTCAATTTTTTTAAATTTCTTGAGTATTGAGATGAGCAGAATTAAAGGAGCCGGATTGGTTACAATAAAAACCTTTTCTCCTTTCTTCACTTTTCTCCAAAGATAGAAGAAGATTGACAGACTTAGAAAAATAAATCTCAGAGATCTGCTTATCAAACTGTTTTTATTACCTCCAAGCCCTTTTATCCTGTGAACAAAAACATCTGAATGAAGTGTAAAATTTTCACTCTTCTTTTGTTTGTCATATACAGGATCTCCGCAAACAACTTTTACATCATATTTTTCTGAAAGCTTGTTTGCTATTTTCGTGAGAATAAAAGAGGTTGAAGTTTCCTCAGGATAAAAAAGCTCAGTTGCGATCCAAAGATTTTTCATTATTTTTTGCTCCAAACTACTCTGTTTATGTAATCGGTATAACTCAAAATGATACGTACCATCTTCTCAGAAACATTGGGCATCGAATAATCAGATACCGGTCTGTAATTTCTTTCTTTTCCTGTCTTCTGCTGTTGAAGCTGTGTCAGCCCTTGTAAAATTCTTTCAGGAGAAAGTCCTACCATCATTACTGATGCCTCTTCCATAGCTTCCGGTCTTTCATGAGCATCTCTGATATTAAGTGCTCTGAAGTTAAGAATTGATGATTCTTCTGAAATGGTTCCTGAATCAGATAATACGGCATAGCTTCTCATCTGAAGCGCATTATAATCGTGGAAACCCAGTGGCTTTAAAAACTGGATTTCAGGTCTTACTGCAATCTGTTTTTTATCGATCATGTTTCTTGTTCTTGGATGTGTAGAAACAATGATAGGGTATCCGAATTTTTCAGCAATGGCATTAAGGCTTTCCATTAACCCGTTAAAATTCTTTTCTGAATTAATATTCTCTTCTCTGTGTGATGATACTACGAAATATTTTCCTTCTTCCAGTTCCAGTCTTTTTAAAACGTCTGAACTTTCAATCTGTGGCAGATAATGGGTTAAAACTTCGAACATTGGAGAACCTGTTTTGATAATTCTATCCGCAGAAAGTCCTTCTCTTAATAGATATTCACGGGCTATATCCGAGTAAGTAAGATTGATATCTGAAGTATGGTCTACAATTTTACGGTTCGTTTCTTCCGGAACTCTTTGGTCAAAACATCTGTTTCCAGCTTCCATATGGAAAATAGGAATTTGTCTTTTCTTAGCAGGAATCGCACACAGACAAGAATTGGTATCCCCCAGAACCAAGAAGGCATCGGGCTGAATTTCTTCAAGAAGCGGATCAATTTTAATCAATATATTCCCAACAGTTTCAGTAGCTGTCTTACCTGCTGCTTCCAGAAAGTGGTCGGGTTTACGTAATCCAAGATCTTCGAAAAAGATCTGATTCAGTTCATAATCATAGTTTTGTCCGGTATGAACGATAATATGTTCTATAGCCTCGGAAGCATCCAAAGCTGATAATACTCTTGATAATCTAATGATCTCCGGTCGTGTTCCCACGACTGTCATAACTTTTAATTTCTTCATCATAACAAAATAAAATTATAGATATAATTACTGCTGAAAAGCACCAAAATTCAATATTGGCAAAGATACAGTAAGAAGTTTGAACAAGAACGAGATACTGAACGAAAAATAAAAAGTAAGGTAAATAATAGATATTCTCTTTAATATACCTTAATCTAAATTTCGCCAGATCTTTAAAATATAAGCCTAGTACAATAAAACCAGCTATCCCCATACTCATCAATACCTCCACAAAAATGTTGTGTGGATACATGGTGTCTTTAAATAAGGTAGGGCCTCCAAATAATGGATTACTTTCAAAAATCTCCCATCCTTTGGATAAATAATAAGACCTTCCATAGGCGTTACCTTCAAAAATAGCATCGTAAATTCTTACAATATATTCTGTAGAAAGAGTGCTATACCTCAGGTAATAAATACTTATTATAAAAACGAGTATAAATGCAGCCAATAGAAGCCAATACTTTAGCTTATTGATATAAAAAAACATAATAATGACAAGGACTGCGCCAGCCAACATAGGACTTCTCGCAGACGATATCAGTAAGGTGAATAAACCTAATCCTGCTCCCAGGATCGGTTTTATTTTTTTTGAGGGTGATAAAAAATAATAGAAAACTGATAATATGATCAATGAAAGCCCATAGTGTCCGGTGTTGATATAGTAGCTTACGAATATGCCACTCGATCTGGAAAAAATATGCGTTTCCAGAATGACATATAAAAAACTGCAACCTAACATTATTAATAAAAAATTGAAAATAACATTAGTTAATTTTTCAACCATTTCTTTTGAAAAATTTATGCTTACAAGAGCCAAAAAAGGAATCATATTCAAACATATTATCCTAATATAAATCTCTGATTCCAGGTTTTTTGTTCTGGTTACAAAGGTATAGTGGCTAAAACTATAATAGGTTTTAAATAAATAAAGAAGCCAAAAAAGGCAAATAAAAAATATTGTTGATCTTCTTTTTTTTATATTTTCAAAGTTTTTATATATGATGTATAAAGCTGTTGAAAATATAATAATACGGAAAGGAACAATAAAATAATGGTTAGGTATATTGAATGGGACTGCAAATGAATAAAAAAAAATATATCCAAAAGTAATCAGGAAAACGAAAAAGAACTCTATATTATTCTTTCTTAGCATCTCCATATTTAAACCTCCAAAAAGTAAGTGTCTGCGTCCTCAGCATTAAACGGTTCATTAATCCAAAAAATGGTATACAATTCCTCCTCTCCTATATTTTTAATATTATGGGTATACCAGATGGGCATATCCACATAGGCAGGCTCGTTTCCATCCAGATAAAAGTCCAGCACTTCATCTGTGTCGATTTTTCTTAGCTGGATTAATGCTTTTCCTTTTATGACAGCGAATCTTTCTATTTTTCTGGTATGGAAATGATTTCCACGGGTGATTCCCGGAACCGTTGTGGAAAAAGAACACTGTCCCCCAATTCCAAGTCTGATCACTTCAACGAAAGCTCCTCTAGGGTCGACGTGTTGAGTGAATTTCACAGGATAATGATCCTTAATTTCGAAATAACAACGGAAAGTATTGAAAAGGTTCAGGTCAAACGTTGTAGCTAATTCAGGAATTTCTCCATTTTCAAAATACAGGTTCCTGTAGTTCTCCAACTTGCTCAGAACTTCTGAAACTTTGTTTTCTGAAGTATGTGGAACTTCATATAAATCCTGGGTTTGGGCAGCTTCAATTTTACTGATGATTTCCTGAACAAGTTCTCCTACATAAATAAGCTTCACCTGACCGTCATTATCGATTACAGGGCTCTCACCATGCGTAAGTTTATAACAAAACGTGGCAATAAATGAATTATAATTAGGCTTTCCAAACGGCCCAAAAACATTAGGAATAATCAATCCGGAGAATTTTCCTCCGGATCTCTCAGCCCATTCCGCGAAAAGCGTTCTTCCTTCTTTTTTAGATTTTCCGTATAGGTTATCCTTTTCTTCCTGAGACGATGATGAAAATAGGATGTGTGCTTTAGATCCTGTTCTGTCTAATGAAGCCACCAAGCTCTTCACAAGATCAATATTATTATTGAAAATCACTTCAGGATCAGGATGACGGTTCATGGCTGCCAGATGTACAATGACATCGCACTGTTTTACAAATTCATCCAGCTTTTCTGAATCTTCAAAAAATGATCTTTCAAAGTTGATTCTTTCAAACTGTTCAGGTTTTAAACCTAAAGTATTATATAAGTGTGAGCCTACAAACCCATTTTGTCCTGTAATTCCTATTCTTTTCATCTTATAAATTTTCAAAATAATCTATAGGAAAACGATGATCATCATCTATTTCTCCTAAAGAATAATCTGCCATAACCAATAATTTTGAATTATTTTCTTTGGCCTGAATAGCACTTGCATATCCTCTGGGAATATGAAGAATGTTTAAATTGTCTGAATCCAAATCAAATCTAAGAATTTGTAATTCTTTTGATGGGTTTTCCCAATCGTCTATTTTAATCAGCCTGATCAGAAAACTCCCCTGTAAAGCAGAAAACCAACGTTGCTCTATCTTGTGCCCCGTCCAGCCTCTTATAAATTCTGTATCTGCATTTTCTATATGGTACATCCTTTTAATTTCAGAAGCATTGAAATTATTATTAAAAGTAAGGCTTCCTCTTTCATCAGAATATTTTCCTCCTTCAAAGATTTTTGGAATTTCCATACGTTTTTTTTAATCAGGATACTGTAATATATCTTCTCCCAGAACTTCTTTTCTGATCAACGGAAGTTTTAATAAAAGATTTTTCATGCCTTCTACTCCTTGTTGTTCTGTATTATGAGAGTGGTAATCTTCTATTTTAGAAATATCTTCTACTCCTTCAGAGAAATACTGTGCATAGTTCAGATCTCTGTTATCAGCTGGAATTCTGTAAAAATTATCCATATCCTCAGCTTTAATCATTTCTTCACGAGTGCACAATGTTTCATATAGCTTTTCACCGTGTCTGGTTCCAATGATTTTTATAGGATTATCTGCTTTAAACATTTCTTTTAATGCCTGAGCCAAATCCCCTATAGTACCCGCAGGAGCTTTATTAACAAATAAATCCCCAGGATTTCCATGTTCAAATGCAAACAATACCAAATCCACAGCTTCCTCTAAAGACATTAGGAATCGTGTCATATTGGGATCTGTGATGGTAATATCATCTCCGTTTTTAATCTGTTTGATAAATAACGGTATTACAGATCCTCTGGAAGCCATTACGTTTCCATATCTGGTAAGACAAACTACTGTTTCATCTAAATTTCTGGAAGCAGCTACTGCTACTTTCTCCATCATCGCCTTAGAAATCCCCATTGCATTGATAGGATAAGCTGCTTTATCTGTGCTTAAACAGATTACTTTCTTAACTTTATTATTAGCTGCTGCATCAATAACATTTTGGGTTCCCTCAACATTGGTTTTCACAGCCTGCATAGGGAAAAATTCACAGGAAGGGACCTGCTTCAATGCTGCAGCATGAAAAACATAATCTACGTTTCTCATGGCAGGTTCAATGCTTTTATAATCTCTTACATCACCAATATAAAATTTCAGTTTATCATTTTTAAACTGATTTCTCATATCATCCTGCTTCTTCTCATCTCTTGAAAAAATACGAATCTCTTTAAAATGATCTGTATGTATAAATTTTCTCAAGACGGCAGTTCCAAATGAACCTGTTCCTCCTGTTATAAGAAGTATTTTATCTTTAATCTGCATATGCGTTTTTATTATTCTATTTTCATATTATACAGTCTTTCCCAGACTGCAATGTTGTAAAGTCTCCATTCCAGATCTCTGTCTGCTATAAAGTTAAATTTCTTTTTTGAAATCTCCCTGATAATTTTAGAATTGTTAATAACGTCTAAAATTTCTTCTGATCTTGGCCACCAGTATTTTAATGGAGGCTCAAAACCAATTTTTCTTTTATTGTAAGTAATTTCATCCGGCAAATATTTTTCCAGATTTTTCCGAAGAATATATTTAGACCAGCCTTCCTTTATTTTATAATTGTTATTGATAGAAAGACAAGTTTCAATTAAGTTATAATCTAAAAAAGGTAGCCTTGATTCTATCGAATAGGCCATTGAATTTTTATCTTCCCACTTTAATAGTTCGGGTAATTGACACCAAAAAATTTCATTTTTTTGAAGTTCAAATATGTTCTTGTATGATTTTGTAAGATCTTTAGATTTTGAAAAATCGATTGTACTAAAATACTTACTTTTTAAAATTCTTCCTCTTGTTTTAAAACGTGCCTTTTTTACAAAAAAATTGGAAAAATAAAAATAGGTAGCAATACCTTCACCAATAGATATATTATAATGACTTCTTACATTTCTTAAAAACTTCACCTTATTGAAGATATTATGACTTCTTAAATAAGCTGCAGTATACCTGCTATATCCCAACAAAACTTCGTCAGCTCCTTGTCCTCCCAAGAAAACTTTGATTCCTAATTTATTAGCTTCTTTCATCAGAAACTTTTGCATATAAATAGAAATACCTCCAAAAGGTTCTTCGTGTTTAAAAATTACTTCTTCAAAAGTATCTTTGAATTCATCTGATTTTGGTGTAATAATATCATGATTAACGCCCAATGTGCTGGTAGTAATTTTAGCGAGCCTACTTTCGTCATTATCATTATCAATAGATCCTACAGTAATCGCAGTAAATTTTTCTTCGTTGTCTGAATTACTAAGAATTTTAGAAGCCACAGATACGACATAAGCACTATCTAATCCTCCACTTAATGCCGAACCTATTTTTACATCTGAACGAAGTCTTAGCTTTATTGAGTTTTCAAATTCTTTTTCAAAAAGATTTATTGATTCTTTCAGGTTTAATTTGCAAATATCTTCTTTGTAAGGAATATCATAATATTTATAAATATTAAATACATTGGTAGCTAAATCATAAACCAGATTATGGGATCCTGGCAGCTTAAAAATATGATCAAAAAAGGTTTCATTTGTTTGGTCAGAAACATTAATAACTAAATATTGCAGAAGTACCTGAAGATTTGCTTTTTCAACTTTTTCAATTTCAAGAATAGGTTTTATTTCTGAAGCAAAAACAAACTTTTCTTTATCTGTATAATAATAGAAAGGTTTAATCCCAAATCGATCTCTTGAACAGAACAGTACGTTTCTTTTGAAATCGAAAATAGCAAAAGACCACATCCCATTAAACCTTGTGACACATTTCTCGCCCCAAAAATCATAAGATGCTAATAAAACTTCTGTATCCGAAGTTGTTTTAAAGGAGTAGCCATGCTGAATAAGTTCTTCCCTTATTTCAACATAGTTGTAAATAGCCCCATTGAAAACCAATACATGTTTGTCTTCTAAGAAAAAAGGCTGATTAGCCGATTCACTGACGTCAATAATAGATAATCTTCTATGACCAAGTCCTACATTTTGATTTATAAACAACCCTTCTGCATCAGGACCTCTATGTGACATTTTATCTGTCATTTTTTTTAGAGATTCTTCTGATACAATAGTTGAATTTTTATATATTAAGCCAGCGATACCGCACATTAATTAGAAATACTTTTTTATGAGACTTTCTTTATCTATAAAATTAGGATAGTTAATTAACACTGCCTTTAATTTCCCTTTAAAAACAAATAAACTTCCAGCCGCAGCTCCGATTATTCCAAACTTACTGATAAGTTCACCAACATCTTCTAATTTACCTGCTCCTCCAATAGCCGTGAGTGGTAAAGTTGTTTCATTTCTTGAGGCTTCGATAAGTTTTACATCATAACCCTTCATCTCGCCATCCTTGTCGATAGAATTTATTACTATTTCTCCGGCGCCAAGCTGTTCAAACATCTTAATCAATTCAAATGGTGATTTTCCGGTAGCTTTTTTTCCATTGTGAGTATACACCTCATAACCACCGAAGAGTTTCTTTTTAACATCCAAAACGACAACAACACTCTGACTCCCAACTTTTTCAGATATTTCTCTTATGATTTCGGGATTATTAATGGCTCCCGCACTAAAAGCTATTTTTTCTACCCCTAAGGAAAAAATTCTCTGTGCCTGTTCTACGGTTGTTACTCCTCCTCCATAACACAAAGGCATTCTGCATTCTTCAGCCCAATGCTCTATCATTTTAAAATCCGGACCTCTTCCTTCTACGGTAGCGTCTATATCTAAAATAATAAGTTCATCAACTTCCTTTTCGTTAAAAATTCGGACTGCATTCATTGGGTCACCCAAATATCTTGGATTTTTGAAATGTTCGGTTTTCACCAATCCTTTCTCATGAACCAAAAGGCAGGGTATAATTCTTGGTCTTAACATCTTTCAGCAAAGTTCTTTAATAGTTGGATTCCAAAATGGTGGCTTTTTTCAGGGTGGAACTGTGCTCCAAAAATGTTGTCATGATTAACAGCACTGGTGAAGTTTATTCCATATTTTGTTTCTGCAATAGAATCATTCTGATCATTACATTTAAAGTAATAACTGTGCAGAAAATAATACCTGGGATCTACTTCCAGATCTTTAAGTAATGGTGTATCTTTTACAATCTCAATGTCATTCCATCCCATATGTGGCAATGGCAGTTTGGCAGAAACCTGTGATGCATCAAATTTATGAACATATGCATCTATCCACCCCAGTCCGGGCAGGCTTCCCTCATCGCTTCCTTTTGCCATCATCTGCATGCCTACGCATACCCCTACAACAGGAATTTTTTGATTAACAACAAGGTCGTTCACTTTATCTTTCATTCCTGAATCTGTGAATCTCTGCATAGCGTAATCAAAGTGGCCTACTCCCGGAAGAATAAGCTTTGTTGCGCCTTCAAGCTCTTCAACAGTTTTTGCTGTGGTAGCAGGAATATTAAGTTGTTTATATATATTTAGAAAGGCGTTAATGTTTCCAACGCCGTAATCAATAATTGTAACCATATTATTTAAACGCTCTTTTTTCAAGACCTAACAACTGCATCACCTTAGTTCCCAGTTGTATTAACTTGTAATTATTTTTATAGTCTTTGAAACTTTTATTAGGTCCATTGAAATAGCCCCAAAGCTCATCCACTGTAAAATCAAGTTTTTTAGCTACGTATTCAAATTCTTTCATTAATTCATCTTCCGGAAGCTCTGATCTTGAAACTCTGTCTAAAGCAGCTTCTCTCGTCAACTGACCTGTAAGAACTAAACTTGACAAATGATTTTTTCTTTTATCAAATCCAAATTTTCTTGGTAACCAGAACGCTTCGTAGAATCTTGTAAACCTTGATTCGTGGTGCTTGTGCTGGTATCTCTGCCATCCGAACTTTTCTTCTAAAAGATCTTCAGCTTCTTTTTTGATAAATCTTGTATGGTCAAGAGGTTTTACTACTCTTACCCCATTGATTAATCTGTATTGAATTTTATATTTAAAAATATCACATCTTGGGAAAGTTTTAAGCTTTCTTTCCCCAAACTTTTTATGAATGTCATTCACATACTTCATATCCGTTTGGTAATAAGCTCCCCAATGAAGAGGTTCTCTCACACATTCCGTAGAGAAATTCCCTCCTGTTAAGATATATTTGATTCCGTTTTTTGCACAGTAGTTATAAAGTGAAGAGAAGAATACCAAATCCTGAGGGGTATCAATATCAGGAACCTGAGACTTTATAAAAGCTCTCTGAAGATCTTTCATTTCTTCCCAATTGATAACATCTGTATATAAATCTAAGCCTAAACCGTCTACAAGATTTTTGATATTATTAGTAGAAACATCAGAATTCCAGCCTGCATCTACGTGGTAAAGCATTGGTCTTAATCCCCATTTTTCAACGGCCAAATACACTAAGTACGAACTATCCAGGCCACCGGAAATCCCTATGATACAATCATAATCTTTTCCTTTTCCCTCGGCTTTAATTTTATCTATAACTTTTTGAATTTCCTGTTCACCCTGTTCATTAGGATGCCAGTTTGGCAAAATATTGTTATAATAATTTCCACAATAGTCGCATACCCCTTTTTCGTCAAAAATAATTGTTTCATCAGTGGTATCCATGATACAGTTTACACAAACTTGTGGATTTCTATTTTCACTCATTTTATGAATTTTAATTGCAAAGTTAAATAATTATTACAGAACTATATCTACTAAAAATTCCCGTGTAGATCTCTATAATTCCTTTAATTTTAAGTTTTCTTAATATAAAAATTATTGGGGAATGCTATCATATATATCTTTATATACATCTGCTAATTTCTGTTTATATAAATTGTAGTCATAGGTGGCTAAAAAGAAAGTTCTTAGGCTCTTTTTATCAATCACCTGCTCATTTTTTAAAAGTTTTTTTAATATCATCACAAATCCGTCATAATCATCATATTCTATACCAAACCCAAAATTATACTTCTTAATTTCTTCCAATACATCTTTTTGTCCGAGACTAACGATCATTGGAGTTTCAACCATTAAGCAATCGAAATATTTAGTAGGAAAAGCGTAAACATTATTTAATAATTTAGGGTCATAAAGTTGAGGTACAACAATTGACTTTTGAATTATTTTTAATGCGTGAAGATACGGCACCTTAGGTAAAAATGTCACATTCTTTTTAGAATTTAAAAAACTAATTTCGCTTTCGTCTCTTAAGTCTCCTGCAAAAACAAAATGAAATTCTGATAAATTTTCATCCTGAATCGCCTTAAATAGTAAATCTTTACCCCGTGTTTCTGAAAAATACCCCAATATAGGTATCAGAGGTTTTTCAACAGGAATATTATACAATTTCTGTAAATCGATGTCAGCTAACTGGTCATATACGTCCTCAGCTGAATTTGGCAAAACAAAGTATTTCTTTTCTGGTAGTGTAAACATTCCGTAGTGAGAAAAATATTGTTTATCAGGAAAAATAACAAAGTCTGAAAATTTCATGCATAAATTATCCAAAAATCTGATAACAGATGATATAACAATGTTAACACGATATGAAACAGCTACATAATCCCTGGGATCATAAATCACTTTAGACTTTCTGTTGATAAACAGACGATAAAATAATGCCGGAAAGATGGTATAAAAAGTAAATGCGATAACTAAATTAGGTTTTTTTTGCAACAAAGTCCTTAATAACCATATCTGATATTTGATAAACTGAACAAGTACACCAAAACTTCTTGGTGGTGCAGTTTCCTTATATACTTTTTTAGGAATGTTCTTAAAAATCTCTTCGCTTATTTCCCTCTCATGTCCCAGCCTTGCCCAGTAAACAAATTCCAAATGATCAAAATTTTCATTTAAGGCATTTACAACTCTTCTTGTTGCAGTGGTTGCATCAAAATAATCTGCAAATAATAACAATGACTTTCTCGTTCCCAATTTAACTATTTATTTAACGTTGTTTAAAAATTTTAACCCTATTGATTTAGAAATGTAATTTAAAATCAATCTTTTATAAATTTAATGCTCTGTTCCTTAATTTTCAAAATATAAACTCCTTTCGGTAAGTATGAAACATTAATTTTCATGGATTCATTTACCTTTCCTTTTAACACTTCTTTACCTGTTAAGTCATATATATTATATACTTCATTGGCTTTAACAAGTGTATTTTCATTAAAATTAATAACATCTTTTGCCGGATTCGGGTAAATATTCAAGAATTCTTTTTTATTGACCTTATCATCAGTTCCTAAAAATTCCTGATCTATTAATCTAAAAACAAACTTGGTAAGCTTTCCGCTTGGGGTATTTGTTTCGCCAAAAACAAGGAGTTTATTTGTGGTAGGCTGCAAAATAATATCTTTAAGATTTGCATCGTAATTATTATAGATTGTTTGCGTTAATATTCCTGTGCCATTCAGAGAGGTATCCAAATTCCCATTGATATCCAACTTAGCAATCATAGGCGTATAATTAGAAGTACCATTCTTATTATTATCCCCAACTAAATAAATTTTATTATTAATGATCTTCATACTTCTGCTATTGAAGTATTCTATACCTGTAAGGGTTTTATACCCATTTTGTCCAAAACTGGTATCTAAGCTACCATTGCTGTTCAATCTCATTAATAAATTCCTTGCCGGAGCGTAGGCTTTTACCAACACCAGAATTTTATTATCTTGTGTTATCCCAATACTTTTAGGAGTAAATCCTTTGTTAGGCTCAGGTGCCTGCATCGATATTCCATTCGTGCCAAAAGAAGTATCTATCGACCCGTCCGAATTAATTTTTCTGACAAAAATATCATGTATTCTTTCGTCTTTATTATAATTAGAGGTTGTAAAATAAAAATTATTATTGCTATCTGTTATTACGCTGGACGTATAGTCACCAGGCCGGTTTTGTGTATATACTTTCATTCCACTACCGTTAAATGAAGTATCCAATACGCCCTGAGAATTAAATTTGATTATTCCAAATTTAAAATCCTGAAATCCTAAATACATGAATACAGAATTATCAGCAAGAACTTTAATATCTAAAACCTCAAATGTAGAATTAACTAAAAAGCTGGCAGTTCCAAGATCAGTGAAGGTATTTCCATCCAATGAAAATTTACCTAATCTATATGCATCAAGATTATTGGGATAACCTAGACCTGCAACAATGTTTTCACCGTTGTGATTGCTATATAGCGTCTTATTCCTAAAGTTACCATGAATAGACCAATCACAAGTAGCTACAGAATAACCATTATTTCCATAAGTTAATTCAAGCTTTCCTTCTGCATTATATTTTTTTATTTTAAAATTAGAACCTATCACATCACTATTAACATTTTTATCCAGAACTCTACCTGAAAAATCTGTGTTATTGACAGCTAAATACGGAGCAAACTGTGTTTGATAGATACTCTCACTTTGATAGGTTTCATTATTTTGAATCAGTGGGTATTCTATTCTTCCACTAACAAATCCATAAGTATTGTCTACACTTACAGTTTGTGAAAATAAATCTGTGGAAAACATAATTCCTAGTAAAAAAATAAAATTTTTTGTTTTCATAATTAATCAGTTTTAAATTGGTTTAATCTCAGAATATCTAAGCTCGATTATATAAATGTAGTTGATGTGCGTGTATTAAATATCAGATTAAGTTATAGTAGAATCTTAACAGGATTTTATTATTCCACATCTGCATCTGAAGCTTTTAGCATTCATATCATATTTATAAGTTGAGTTAAAAATATTTTTTACTATTTAGTTTAAGGTTGGTTAAAGGTTTTTGAGCCGCTCAATTTAGAACCAAACTGATTCCCTGTAAACTCTTTAAATTTCACTTTATTATCAGAAAATCTAGCTCCAAATTCTCTGGCTCCAATAAATCTATTATTTTTAATAGTAATTGTTTTCTGATCTCCGTAAGGAATATATAAGGAATATTGGGTGTACTTAGGATCTCCTTTTATGTAATTGTTTACAATTTCCCTATTACTTCCTCCTTGTATAAAAATACCCGAACTTAGACCATTCTTATCATTTCCTTCTAAGCCTATATTTGTTATAACATTACTATCAATATTTATATTACTACCGGATCCTTCATCAAAAATTCCATTTTGCTGTATATCCTGTACTGTATTTTTATATACCGTTAAATCATAATTTTCTTTCAGATAAATACCAGATCTCTTAGCATTAAAAATCTTGTTTTCCAAAACCTTAGCTGATTTAGAAAATCTTATGTTAATTCCATCCTGTCCTATGTTTTTTAAGATATTACCGGTAATAAGTACATCTTCCGCATAAACTTCGTTTCCTTCTGAGTTATTGACGAGTATACCATCTCCTATTCCTGTATCCGAAATAGTATTGTTTTTTACCAATATATTTTTACTAATTCCTGGGATTTTTTTGCTTCTGTTTTGTATCTTTATTCCTGAGCCTTTAACATTTGTAATTTTATTGTTTTCAATAATAATATCTGAACATGAAGCATCTACATAAATACCATGCTCCAAAGGCAAATTATAAATTTGATTTTCTTTTATAACTATATTTTTGCTTCCCTCAGCAATCATTATACCTTGTGAGCTATTCGTTATCTTATTATTTATGATACGAATACCATCTCCTCCCAGTGTAATTCCGGTAACATCTTTTTGATAATATCTAGAATCATTTAAACCGATGCCTTCACAATAATTATTTTCAAACAGTATATTTTTTACTTTCCTCAATCCTGAAACCGGTGAATAAGAAAAGTTATAAAAATTATTTTCTTTTATAATTACATTTTCAGCTCCAAAACAATATATACCTACGGATAAAGAGGAAGAGGTGGGCGTATAATCATTTCCAAGTCCTTTCAGATTAAATCCGGAAATTGATATGTTTTTTTTGCCAACGCAATCAAAAATAGGCTTCCCTGCCTGCGTTTGAATAATAATAATGTGATTTCCTATCAGTTTATGGCCATCTTTCAAATACAAAGTTCCTTTAATTTTAAAGGTTTTGTTAAGCGGAAACTCCACCACACTTTTTTCATCAAGTAAGGCCTGTAAATATTTGGAATCATCTTCATACTCTTTAATGAAAATGCTTTCTACAGATAGTAAAAGAGAAAGTAATAATAAGATTTTTGCCATTTGTGTTTTTTTACAGAATTATTTGAACCTTACATATATTACCATTAAATAAAATAACAGATATCCATTACTTAACAGATTTCCTATGAGTCCGGAACTGAACAAATTATAAAATAACAGCGGAATTATACATATTACCGCTATGTTCCTGGTATTAATCATATCCTTAACGATTTTACCTAATAAAAATGAAAAGAGAAAAACACCAATAAATCCATAATTGATAAATGCTTCTATTAAATAAAATTGGTTTGCATTTCCTGTTTCACTTCCTCCAAACTGGCTTTGATACAAAGCTCTTTCAAAATTTATTCTCTCTAATCCGAATATTGATGACAGTAAACTACTGGTTGCTCCATATAGGTATTCGCCATTAAATTGACCAGAAAAAAACAGTTCGAGCCCTTGATAGGCCGTAATGACTGGTACAGCGACCATCCTCCAAATAACTGCTTCAAATATAGTCTCTGGTATATGGTATATGCTGAAGAATGGTTCATCCCGGCTTACTGCAATGGCATCGAATTTCGAAAGAAGAAACATTAAGCTTATTAGAGCTAAAATGAGGCCACCACTTATTAATAAGTAAGTTTTTTTGTTTTTTGATTTATAATAGAAAAAGATAAAAACAGGAATAGCAATCTTCAAAAAATAACCTTTCTCCAAAAATGAAATAGAATATAATACAAAAGCTAGCAGATAAAGATATCTGGATTTATTTTTATAAAAAAAAGCCCTGACAATTACAAAAGGAAAGAATGTACTATCTATCACAGTAATTAAATATCCAAAAATAATTTCAAAACCTTTTCTCTCCTTCAAAAAGCCTTCTCTTAGTCCAAAAAGGTCTTCCTGGCTAGCACCACGTAATGACGCCAGTATTGGTAATTCCCCAGCAGTAGCCATAATCAATAGTACAACTATGACATAAGCTCCAAACACGTAATTACTGAAGGTATCGCCACTAATAACGAGATACTTTCTTTTGTAATTAGGGAAAAAATTTATACAAAATGAAACCAAGAAGCCTACCAAAGATAAAAGAGTAATGGTAGCTAAAGTTTCACTTATATTTTTATCCACTGAGCTCCCCATAAAAAAAACAGGGATAATACAATAAAAAACCAAAAAAACTACGCAATAACCAATTGCAAAGATTATTTTTATTTTTTTTATATTTATTTCAGTACTATGCATAGATGTTATTCGTTTTATTTATTACACTTTTCATTATGTAATAATATATAGCATATAATATTGTTTCATGAATCACATAAATCCATAATAATGTTTTTATAGAAAAAAAACAACCTATTATAAAAATTGTCATTGAAGTAAAGAAGTAAATGGTCTGCCATCTTGCCACTTTATTTAATTCTTTCTTTACTATTAAAATTGTACTTAAAGGAGACACGATGAATTTCATCATCGATGCCAAAGCAATTATTTCAATAAACTCTCCAGCTTCTTTCCATGCTTTTCCAAAAATCACTATGGCCAATTCTTCTCCAAAGAAAAACAAAGGCAGAAAAATAAATATGGAGATCACACAGAGTATATAAGTACTTTGTAAAAATGTTTTTTTTATTAAATCATATTTTTTTTCATTATAGTAATCTGATAAATTTTTAAAATAAACCTGTCCTATTGCTGTGCTTATTACAGATATAGGAGCAGTAAGTACCCTATTTGACATGGAAAAAGATCCTAACTGTGCCGATGTATAAAATCTTTTTATAAAAAAAACAGGTGCATAGCTGCTCACTGTATTCATTAAAGATGAAGGTAAAATCAGCGTAGGAAATTTTTTGTATTCAATGGCCAGACTTCTTATTTTTTGCAAGTTTACCTGGCGTAGTTGTTTGATAAAATTAAATAAATATATAATAAAGCAAAAAAGCCCCCCTAATACATATCCGTAGATTAATCCATTTTTAACAGTATAGAAAATAAAACTTCCCCCAATAATCAGCACAGACTGAAAGATTCTAATAAGGTTTAAAGTTTTATACTTCTTCATTCTATTATACCAATAGGATATAACGTTATAACAAACTGTAAAAAAGATAGAAAATGGTAGCAGGAAATAAAAAAAATCTAATTCTATGAACCAGCTTACAACGTAAAAAACTATTCCCGTTAAAACACTAATTGATAGGGCCAGAATTGTTATTAATTTTATGATATTCTGCGCATCATCATCATTTTCCGGCAAAACAATTGCATATTCATACATTCCAGAGGCACCCATACCTATAATAAGAGAAAAGGCCATGAAAATTGCCAAATCTCCGAAATTAGAAGGAGAGTAAATTCTTGTCAGTAAAGGACTGAAAAGAACAGGAATAAATTGACTAATCCCTGTTCCAATCATTAACAAAAAAGAATTTCTAATGCTAGATGAGTTAATTATATTTTTTAATTTTTCTCTCAAAATCTAACCTTTTGTACTATTTTTTAAAGCATAGACTCTTTCAATAATATCTACCACTTTCAGACCTTCTAAAGCGTTGGTCGTAATAGAATTTCTTCCTTTGATTACGTCTACTACATTTTCAATAATATAATGATGATTAGCAGCAGAACCTTTGTAAGCTCCATAATCATTTCCTGGATTCGTAGGCGCCAGTTCCGGCATTACATAGTCTTTTACGTTGCAGACTTCTACTTTATCCATATATTGGCCCCCAATTTTAACGGCACCGTTTTCAGCAATGATCGTCATTGAACTTTCAAGATTCTGATTCCATACAGAAGTCGAATAATTTAATGATCCCATTCCTCCATTAACAAAATCAAAGCTTACAAAACCTGAATCTTCAAAATCTGTAAGTTTCTCGTGGTTAAAATCAGCAAATTTTGCCTGAATATTGGTAATATCACCAAACAGCCAGTACATAATATCTATAAAGTGGGAAAACTGTGTAAACAAAGTTCCTCCATCTAATTCTAATTTCCCATGCCATGATTCCGGCTTGTAGTATCTGTCATCACGGTTCCAGTAGCAATTGAGCTGAACCATATAGATTTCACCCAATTTTCCGCTTTCCACCATTTCCTTCACCCATGCAGAAGGAGGTGAATAACGGTTTTGCATTACAGCAAAAACCTGTTTATGCTTATGAAGTGCCTGAAAAATAAGCTTTTCAGCATGTTGCTTATTAAGAGCCATCGGCTTTTCTACGACAACATGTTTTCCAGAATCTATTACTTTATATGCCTGTTCGAAATGGAACCCGTTCGGAGAAGCAATGTTAACAACATCCACTTCAATCCCAGAATTCAAAAAATCATCAAGTGAAGCGAAAAAAGGGACGTCAAAGCTTTCAATTCCAAGAACTGATTTATCTTTTACATCTATTAAAGCTACCAACTCACACTCAGGGTTTCTAGATACCATTTCAGCGTGTCTTTTCCCGATATGTCCACAACCGACAACTGCAAATTTTATTTTCTCAGACATTTGTTCTTTATTTAAATTTTTGAAACTTTATTATTTTCAATTTTATATTTCTCTCCACTTTCTTCACAAATAGCTATTCCATCCGCATCAAATTCAAGACGCTGTCCGTACTCGCTCATCCATCCCAATTGTCTTGCAGGATTTCCTACTACCAGAGCATAGTCAGGTACTTCTTTCGTAACTACAGCTCCTGCTCCGATAAATGCATAATTTCCAATATTGTGACCACAGACTATTGTAGCATTGGCACCAATAGATGCGCCTTTACCAACATTGGTTTTTAAATACTCATTTTTCCTGTTTACAGCACTTCTAGGATTAATAACGTTGGTAAAAACCATAGAAGGACCTAAAAAAACATCATCCTCGCAAGTCACACCTTCATATATAGAAACATTGTTCTGAACTTTGACATTCTTTCCTAAAACTACCTGAGGAGACACTACTACATTCTGGCCAATATTACAATTCTCACCCAAAATACAATTAGGCATAATATGTGAAAAATGCCAAATTTTAGTTCCGGCTCCTATTTTACAGCCTTCATCTATAACAGCAGTTTCGTGTGCAAAAAAATCTGACATAGTATTCTTTTTATGATTGATTAAAAAAGTTTTTAATTTCAGAAATGACAGTATCTGAGGCATCCTGATCAAATTCTGTATGAACAGGAAGTGAAATAACTTCCGAGCAAAGCTTTTCTGTAGCAGGAAGACTAAAACCTTCTTCTACATACTGCTGAAAAGCTTCTTGCTTATATAACGGTAACGGATAGTAAATCATACTTGGAATATTTTTTTCACCAAGATATTTCTGCAATTCGTCTCTTTTTCCATTTTTTACTCTTAAGGTATACTGATGAAATACGTGAGTAGAATTTTTGGCCCTGATTGGAACCTGGATTTCAGAAATACCGGCCAGATTTCTATCATAATAATCCGCCATTGTATTCCTGGCTTCTGAATATTCATCAAGGTGCTTCAACTTTACTTTAAGCACTGCTGCTTGTATTGTATCTAGCCTTGAATTACAGCCCAGTACTTTATGATAGTATTTTTTCTCCTGACCATGATTAGCAATCATTCTTATTTTTAGAGCCAGATCATCATCATTGGTCATTAAAGCTCCTCCGTCTCCATAGCATCCCAAATTTTTTGAAGGGAAGAAAGAAGTGCATCCTATGTCTCCAATGGTTCCGGTTTTTCTTACCGTACCATCTGAGAATGTATAATCTGAACCAATAGCCTGAGCATTGTCTTCTATCACAAATAAATTATGCTTTTTTGCAAACTCAAGAATCTTCTCCATGTCTGCACTCTGCCCATACAAATGAACAGGAACAATAGCCTTGGTATTGGGAGTTATGTATTTTTCTAAACCGTTAAGTTCAATATCAAATGTATTTTCATCAACATCTACCATGATAGGCTTTAATCCTAAAAGGCCCATCACTTCGGCAGTTGCTACATAGGTAAAAGCAGGACAGATTATTTCATCTCCAGGCTTTAAATCCAGAGCCATCATTGCGATCTGCAAGGCATCTGTACCATTCGCACAAGGAATAACATGTTTTACATCTAAATACTTTTCAAAATCCTGTTGAAATTCTTTTACTGCCGGACCATTGATAAATGCAGTATTATCCAGACAATCCTGAATTCCGGCATTTACTTCTTCTTTTATTTTCTCATATTGACTTTTTAAGTCAACCATTTGAATTTTCATATGTAGTGTTTATTTAAGTGTTGGGGGGAGATTTTCGGAGAATTTAATTTTCTATAAGTTCACTAATCTTATTTCCTATTGAAAGGCATGAAGTAGCTGCCGGTGAAGGAGCATTTCTTACGTGGATAATATTTCCATTTTTCACAATGTCAAAATCATCAATTAAAGCACCATTCCTGTCACATGCCTGCGCTCTTACACCTGCACCTCCGGTAACAAGATCATTTTCCTGTATTTCCGGCATCAGTTTTTGCAACGCCTTTGTAAATGCAGATTTGGAAAGTGAGCGGTGAACCTCTCCCATTCCTGTTTTACCATATTTGGCAACGATTTTCCTAAACCCTGGCCATGTAAGAGTCTGCATGGTTTCGCTGAAACTGAAATCAAAAAATTTATACCCTTCTTTTCTAAAAGCGAGGACAGCATTCGGACCAGCTTCAATGTTCCCATCAATCATTCTGGTGAAATGTACTCCCAAAAAAGGAAAATTAGGATCCGGAACGGGATAAATAAGGTGTTTAACCAAATGTTTTTTCTCGTCTTTTAATTTGTAATACTCTCCACGAAAAGGAATAATGATGACATCATTATTTTTGTTGGTCATGCTGGTTACTTTATCTGAATAAAGTCCGGCACACGAGATGAGTTTGGTTGTTTTAACTTCAGAAGTATTGGTTTGAACAATAATTTCTGAACCTTTATCAATAATATTTTTAACTTCCTGATTAAACCTAACCTCTCCTCCTAGCTCTTCGAAAAGTTCTTTTATTTTTTTAGCAACGCCCGGATAGTCTATAATACCAGTTTGAGGTACTTTTATAGCTTTCACTCCTTCACAATGAGGCTCTATTTCACGAAATTCCTCTCTGGAAAGATATTTTAAATCTTCAAGGCCATTCTCTACTCCTCTTTTATAAATATTGTCTAAAAGAGGTAGCTCTTCCTGTGAAGTTGCCACAATTATTTTGCCACACAAATCATATTTGATTCCGTATTCTTTTGCGAAGTTTATAACAGAATTATAGCCTTCAATACAGTTTTTTGCCTTTAAACTTCCCGGCTTATAATATATTCCACTATGAATCACCCCACTGTTGTGCCCGGATTGGTGAAGGGATACATTATTTTCCTTTTCCAAGATAAGAATCTTAGAATTAGGATTTTTGAGTTTAGCCTGATAGGCAGTAGCTAATCCTACTAAACCTGCACCGACTATTATGATGTCATAATTCATTCTAATTTTATAATCTCGCGTCTACCAGATTCCTATCTAAACAAGCCTTAGTATCAAAAACTACTGCATTTTCAGTTTTTAACTGAGCCAGATCCATTTGAAGGAATTCATTATGGGAAACCGCTATAATGATAGAACCATATTTTTTACCTTCCTGAAGGACGTCAAGAATATCTATACCATATTCATGTCTTACCTCTTCTTTGCTTGCCCAAGGATCATAGATATCTACATTGATTCCGTAATCTGTAAGTTCTTTATAAATATCAACGACCTTGGTATTTCTTACGTCAGGGCAGTTCTCTTTAAAAGTAACGCCTAAAATCAATGCATTTGAATCTTTGATGATACCCCCTTTTGCGATAAGAAGTTTTACCACTTTAGATGCAACAAATTTTGCAATAGAGTCATTAACACGTCTTCCTGATAAAATAACATCAGGATGATATCCTAACTGTTCTGCTTTATGTGCCAGATAATATGGGTCTACTGAAATACAGTGTCCTCCAACTAATCCAGGTTTATATTTAAGGAAATTATATTTTGTTCCTGCAGCTTCTAATACATCATTGGTATCAATACCAATTCTGTCAAAAATTAAAGCAAGTTCATTCACAAAAGAAATGTTCACATCACGTTGTGCGTTTTCAATTGCTTTTGAGGCTTCTGCCACTTTAAGACTGGATGCTTTATGTGTTCCTGCTGTAATAATTTTTTTATAGAGCTGGTCTACTTCTTCAGCAATTTCTTCAGTAGATCCTGAAGTTACTTTTTTAACGCTGGTAAGGGTATTTACTTTATCTCCCGGATTAATTCTCTCCGGAGAATAACCCACAAAGAAGTCTTCATTAAATTTTAACCCAGAATGTTTCTCCAGAATTGGAACACACTCTTCTTCTGTACAACCAGGGAAAACGGTAGATTCATATATGACAATGTCTCCTTTTTTAATAATTTCTCCCAGCATTTTTGAAGCAGAAATCAATGGATTTAAATCCGGAGCATTATATTTATCAATAGGTGTAGGAACTGTTACTATAAAAATATTAGCTTCCTTTATTTCTGCCAATTGACTTGTAGCTTTATATCCAATAGAACCCGTTGATTCTTTATATTTTTTTAAACCATCATTAAGCTTATCGATATCTGCTTCCAGCGTTATATCTATGCCTTCATTAAGCTGATCAACTCGTTGAGCATTGATATCAAATCCTAAAACAGGATAATGACTGGCAAATTCTAAAGACAAAGGCAGACCTACATAGCCCTGGCCAATAACAGCTATTTTATATGTTTTCATCATTAGTTAAATTTATTTTTAATTTTTTCAAACCATGTCTGTTCTTTGTGTTGGGTATATCCGTAACCATATTTGTTATTGTATCCTAAGTTTTCATTACTAACATCATTAAGGACAAATCCAACATTTTTGATCTTATTCGCATCAATATTATTATTGGCAAACTCAAGAAGAGATTTTTCTGTGTATTTAGATCTTGATACATAAATAGTAACATCCGCAAGTTCTGAAATCAGGAATGTATCAGTCACAAGAAGTAACGGAGCTGTATCTAAAATAATATAATCATATCTATTTTTCAATTCATTAAGAAGAACTTCGTATCGTCCGTTAGATATTAATTCTGTAGGATTTGGAGGAATCATTCCGGAATAAATAACATCCAGATGAGGGTTGAAAGAGGAAACATGTACAATATCTTCAATTTTCGTTTCATTAGAATAAAGAAATTCTGTAAGTCCCATTAATCCTTTTCTTGCCGGATTATATCTCTGAAGCTGTGGGTTTCTGATGTCCGATCCTATGATAATTGCTCTCTTTTTAGGGTTAGCCAATGTTAAAGCTAAATTCACTGAAGTAAATGTTTTCCCTTCTCCTTTTACTGTTGAAGTAACAAATACCACTTTTCCCTCTTTACTTTTAGGAAGCATGAAATTCATATTAGTGATAAGAATTCTGAATGCCTCTGCCATTGGAGTAATATCATTTACCTGAACAATGTCCGAATCTCCTTTTTGAAGACTTGGGAGTTCTGCTATGACTGGAGCATGAATTAATTTATCTAAATCATGTTTAGTAACCACCTTATTATTAAATAACTGTGATACATAAATAATGATAAAAGGTAATAACAACCCTAAAAATAAAGCTGCTAGTAGAATTAAGTTTCTTTTGGGTGCCACTGGAATGCTGGATGCATACGCAGTATCAATTACTCTGGCTTTCGGCGCTGTAATAGACTGAGCAATAGCTGTTTCTTCTCGTTTTTGAAGAAGAAGAAGGTATAAATTCTCTTTTATCTGTTGTTGTCTTTCAATACTTCTAAACATTTTTTCGATAGAAGGAAGTTTAGAAATCTTACCTGAAACTTTATTCTGTTCGCCCACATATTCGTTTCTTGCCAGCTCAAGTCCCGTTTTATTTCTTTGTAAACTTTGCGTAATAGACCCTCGCATTGTATTAATCTGCTTGGTAATATCTACTACTGTAGGGTTTTCTGTTGTGGCAGATTCCAACAATCTATTTCGTTGTAGAATTAACTGGTTGTAGGTTGAAATTCCAGCAGTAGCTTCTGGATTGTTTAATCCTACATTAGCCGGTAAAACCTGAAACTGCCCTTGTCTTGAAACAAATCCTATTAATGCATCAGTTAATTCTAATTGTGCATCAATATCCAACTGTTTTACTCTTGCAGCCGCTGAGCTTTCTAAGCTAATTTTTGCTTCAGTTTCAATATCTGTAAGATTATTTTTTGATTTAAAACTCTCTTTTTGATTTTCTACCTCACCAAGTTCTCCTGATAATTTTTTAATTCTATCCTCAATAAAATCCAACGTTTTTGTGGATTCTGAATTTTTATCTAAAATAGCATCATTGTTATAAGCAACTACCAGATTATTAAGAACATTTTCCGCTTTTTCTATTTGAGGATATTGCATGGCAAGTCTCACAACAGTAGCTTCCTTTGTGACCAAGCTAACATTTAAAGCGCCCTGTAGGCTTCCTACCTTAGCTTCAAGAGAAGCAATCTGTAAGACCAGATTTTGTGTGTCAACATTTTTTACCAGAGAAGGATTAAACTTGCTGTTTTTTGTAATCATAATATTAGCAAATGGCAGCCCTATTGTTTTGCCATATGTTGTTACTATGTCTTTTTTTAATTTTTCAGATTTTATAGTAAGCTTGTTCCCTTCAATTATCAAATTAATGACATTAACCGACCCTTGCATAGGTTTTTCATTAATGACCTTAACTTCGATTGGTGAAGTTTCTTGGTATAATTCCATCTTGGCAATCTTTCCCTTTCCAATAATATTAGTCTGAAGGTTCTGATTGATCACAACTTCCCTCATCATTTTCTTTGACTTGAGAATCTCGATTTCATTGGCAACACTATTTGTCTTTAAACCACCTAAGCCAGAAAGGTCTGGTAGTAAGCCTAATTCATTTGCAACAGGAGATCCGGTTCCCTTAGCATCTTTTACCAGTACAGTAGCCTGAACTTCGTATATGGGAACCATAAATTTCAAGACAAAATACCCTATCAGTAGAGCAATAAATCCACTTAAAATAAACCATGGCCATTTTCTTAAATATGGCTTAATTATCTCACTAATATCAATACTATTTGAATTATTTTCAACTTCTGAAAATTGCGAAGGCTGCTGGTTATCCATCAAATTTTTATTTCTTATTAAATAAACTTACTACTACTGCTACAGCCGTGACTGCAATTGAAACACCTGTTAAGATAAGTCCTGTATTTGGGTTTTGTTTTGCTAAAACGTCTTTTGTATTGTTGGAAGAGATAATAATGGCGTCTCCTTGTTTAAGATTATAGTATGGTGAGTTGATTAAGTTAGCATCGCGAAGATTAACACGTCCATGTGAAACAGTTCCGTTTTCTGTTCTGATTACTAGTACATCATCTCTTTTTCCATATGATGTTAAATCACCAGCAAGTCCCAAGGCATTCAGAATAGTAGCCTGTCCATTTGCTATAGTATAATCTCCTTGTCTGTTTACTTCACCTAATACCGTAACTTTGAAATTGGCAAGCCTCACGCTTATCGTAGGGTTAATGACATATTTTGTCATTTTATCACGTAGTTCATCTTTAAATTCTAATAAAGATTTATCAGTTGTATTAATTTTACCTAAAATAGGAAAGTCAATATTACCTTCAGCATCTACAACATATGTTGGTCCTGTAAGAGTTGTTAATCCTTGATTGGGAGTATTTCCACCAGCCATGGCATTACTTTGGATCAATTCTGACGAAGAATAATTTTGATTGAACGGTTTTACTACGTCCATATCTTTAGCAGTGATCAAAATAATAAGCTGATCACCTGCCTGTATTGTAGGTTTAGAATTTTTTTCCGATGCTTCTATTGCAACCTTCTCTATATTCTGCATATAGTTCAAGTCATTTGGCTTAGTTTGGTTTACCTTGCAGGAAACCAGCATTAATGCAAGAGATATTGCTAATATTTTTCCCTTCATATTTTAAAAATTGTACAAATATACATTTATATTTTTGCTATTTATCTAATAGTTCGTAGATCGAATTATTACTCTTAAATTCCGGAACGATAATTTTCAGCATCTTTACTACATCCACTTTTTCATCCATTACTGAAGCGTCTGTAATCAGATTGATGAGACTTTCAATTTCTGAGAACGACTTCATAGGATCCTTAGAAATCATAATCTTTTCATTGTGAGTAGGAAGCGTTTTTGCATCGTCACTCAACAACTCTTCATATAACTTTTCTCCTGGTCTTAGACCAGTATAAATGATTTTTATATCAATATTAGGTTCAAAACCTGATAGCTTTATCATTCTTCTTGCTAGGTCTAAAATCTTTACAGGCTCTCCCATATCAAAGACAAAGATTTCTCCACCTTGTCCCATTGTTCCGGCCTGAAGAACAAGTTCACAGGCTTCAGGAATAGTCATGAAGTATCTTACAATATCGGGATGGGTAATCGTAACAGGGCCACCGGCCTCAATCTGTTTTTTGAAATGTGGAATAACCGAACCGTTTGATCCCAATACATTTCCAAATCTCGTGGTGATGAATTTTGTCGTATTTCCTTCAACGTGCTGTAAAGACTGTACAAATAATTCAGCTGCTCTTTTTGAAGCCCCCATTACGTTGGTTGGGTTTACAGCTTTATCTGTAGAGATCATGACAAATCTATTCACTTTGTAACGACTTGACAGAACAGCAATATTCTTTGATCCCAAGACATTCACACGAATAGCCTCATTTGGATTTTCTTCTACCAATGGAACGTGCTTATAAGCTGCAGCATGATAAACCATTGAAAAATTGTAGGTTTGAAATAATGGTTCTACCCTGTGTATATTGGAAACATCTGCTAAAACAAATTTAAACCTGATATGAGGAAATTTATCTTTAACTTCAAGTTCAATGTCATATAGCGGGGTTTCAGCCTGATCTAAAACAACAATTAATGCGGGATTAAACTGAGCTACCTGTCTTACGATTTCGCTTCCGATAGAACCCGCCCCCCCTGTCACCAGTATATTTTTATTAAAGTGTCTGCTTTTAACCTCTTCACTTTCAATTTTTATTGGTTTTCTGTTCAGGAGATCCTCAATTTGAAGGTTTCGTATGGCCCCTCCCAAGTCACTATCTCTTAATTTCTGTACAGACGGAGCTTTGAATATGTTCAAGTCTTTTTCCAAAAATAGATTCACCCAGGAATTCATTTCATCCTTAGACATCATTTCTTTAACAATGATTACCCCATCGATGATCAGATCCTCTTTTGTAGCTTCCTCTATTCTTCTTTTTTCGTAAATAGGTTTCCCCAGTAAAGACGCTCTTTTAGAATCGGTTCTTTGGGTAAGAAACCCTACTACCTGATAAGGCAGGCTTGGATTATCTAAAATAGCACGGGCAATGGCAATAGACTGTTCGTCAATACCAAGTACCAATATTCTCTTTTTCAAAGTACTTCTTCTGTATTCTCTCACAATATGAAAAAACTCTTTAACATATAGTCTAAAGAGAAATAGCCCCATGAAAGATATAATGAAATACAGTATCAGGAATGGAGTTAATATGAATTTACCTCCTGTAGACCAAAAATAAATAAGATTAACCAGACCTACTACTGTCATTGTACAAAAACAGGAAATCAGAAGTTTGAAAAGATCAATAAAGGTAGAGTGCCTTATAATCCCCGCATAGGTCTTGAAAAAATACATAAACATCGTATTTATCAGTATAATAAAAGCAAAAACGACACTTTTATCTTCATGATAAATAAACTCTTTCTGAGTGATTTTTTCGATAGTGTAGGTGGATAGAAATAAAGACATTACCAGAATAATAATATCTATTACTAATATTATCCATCTGGGAAGATATCTTACATCTGAGAGATTGACAACATTATCACCTCCAAATATTTTTTTTCTAAGAGAGCTGTACATTGTCTGTATTTGTGTTCATATTTAAATGGGAATAAACCCGATATTTATTAATAATAATTTTAAACTACTGATGCAAAATTAAAATAAATTCTCATCTATACTTAAATTTAAAAAAACAAATTTAGTGAATTTCATTTTCTAAAACTTCAGAAATTCTGGCTCTACTTTCATCTGTTAAATTGGTCCCTGACGGTAGACACAGTCCTGCTTCAAAAAGTGTACCACATAAATTATTTCCAAAAAACAGGTACCCTTTATACAACGGCTGCAGGTGCATTGGCTTCCATAGATATCTGGTTTCTATATTATTCTGAGAAAATTTACTCCTCAGTTTTTCCTTCGAATAATTATTTTTAAGAACTATAGTATTGAGCCAATAATTAGAAAAAAAGTCACTATTGGGTGCAGAAAACAGTTCAATATGATCACTATTCTTCACCATACCTTGATAAAAATCATGGTTTTTTCTTCGTTGAGTGATCTTTTCTTCTAATGTTTCCAACTGCCCTCTTCCGATTCCTGCCGCAATATTATCTATTCTATAATTATATCCTATTTCAGAATGGCTATAGAATTCTTCCTTATCTTTAGCTTGTGTTGCCAGAAAGAGCGCTCTGCTTTTAACTGAAGCATTTCTTGATATTAAAATTCCGCCGCCGCCGGTCGTAATGATCTTGTTCCCGTTAAAACTTATCACAGAAATATCCCCAAAAGTTCCACATGGCTGGCCTTTATATTTACTGCCAAGAGCTTCTGCACTGTCTTCAACAATAGGAATTTCATATTCCTTTGAGATCCTGAGTATTTCGTCTACCTTAAAAGGCATTCCATACAAAGATACAGTAATGATAGCTTTTGGTTTTTTTCCTTGCTGAATACAGTATTTTATAGCCTCTTCCAATGCATCCGGACACATGTTCCAGGTTTGGCTTTCACTGTCAACAAACACAGGAATAGCTTTAAGATAAAGGATAGGATTGGCTGTAGCTACAAAGGTAAAAGACTGACAGATCACAAAATCACCCTCCTCCACGTTGAGTAAACGCAATGCCAGATGAATGGCTGCAGTTCCTGAAGACAAGGCTGTAACATAAGAATTATTTCCTAGATAGGTTTCCAGGCTATTTTCAAATTCGTCTATATTGGCGCCGTATTGAGAGATCCAGTTGGTATCGAATGCATTCTGTATATATTTAAGCTCATTTCCGCCCATATGCGGTGGTGATAGCCAAATCTTTTCTTTTTTCAATTATCTGCTTATGTTTCGTCAAAAGTATCATTTATTTTCTCATATTCAAAACCCCTGCTCATTAAATATTTTATCGTTTTAGATTTTTTTTGATATTCCTGTAATCCTTTTTGTTTGGAGGAATAATCTTCAAATATTTTTCTGATCATTTTTTCGTAATCGTCCTCGTGTATTTCATCAAAACAGCTGTTGATAAGCTTTTCAGAGATCTGTTTTTGCTTCAGGTGCATTTTAATTTTATTTCTGCCCCAATGCTTAATGTAAAATTTCCCTCTGATATAGCTTCGTGTAAACCTTTCCTCGTTCAGATAGTTCTCTTTCAAAAGGTATAGGATGATCTCATCTCTGGCCTCCTCGATTAGCAGGAATTCCCGCATTTTCTGTTCAACTTCTGCATGACAACGGTCCTGGTAAACGCAATAGTTCACCAGTTTCAGTTTTATTTCGTCAAAGGTGAAAGACTTTTTCTCCATAAATAGATATGAAAAAGAATGGACAAAGCTGCCCATTCTTTATGATAATGTTACATTAAATTAATAGTTGAACAGTGCTCTGCCCTCCATCAGTTCATTGACTTTCTTTTTTACAGAACCGATAACTTCTTCATTTTTGATATTGTCCACAACTTCAGAAATAAGTCCTGCAATCGTATCCATATCATTTTCTTTAAGCCCTCTTGTCGTGATCGCTGCAGTTCCCAGTCTGATACCGGAAGTAGTGAACGGTGATTTATCATCAAAAGGAACCATGTTTTTGTTACATGTAATATCTGCAAGCACTAATGCTTTTTCTGTCTCTTTTCCGTTGACGTTTTTATTTCTAAGATCTACCAGCATTAAGTGGTTATCTGTACCTCCACTTACAATATCGAAACCTCTCTCGATCATTGCTTTTGATAATGCCTGTGCGTTGGCTTTAACCTGCTTAGCGTATGTTTCAAATTTACCGTCAATGGCTTCAGCGAAAGCAACTGCCTTACCGGCAATAACATGCTCTAGCGGACCTCCCTGAATTCCTGGGAATACAGCTCCGTCCAATACCTGGCTCATCATCTTCGTTTCTCCTTTTGGTGTTTTGTGACCGTAAGTATTTTCGAAGTCTTTACCCATCATGATCATCCCTCCTCTCGGACCTCTTAAAGTCTTGTGAGTAGTTGTAGTCACTACATGACAGTGTTCGAATGGAGAGTTTAATAACCCTTTAGCCACTAAACCAGCCGGGTGAGCAATATCTGCCCAAAGTGTCGCTCCGATCTCGTCAGCAACTTCTCTGAATTTAGCATAATCCAAATCTCTTGAATAGGCAGAGAACCCAGCGATCAGCATTTTTGGTCTTTCTCTCAAAGCCACTTCTCTCATCTGATCGTAATCGATAAGTCCGGTTTCTTTCTGAACCCCGTAAGAAACTACCTGATATTGGATTCCGGAGAAGTTAACTCCTGAACCGTGAGTAAGGTGTCCTCCCATTGAAAGGTCCATTCCCATGATCTTATCTCCTGCTTTCAAAACTGCAAGATAAACGGCAGCATTAGCCTGAGATCCGGAATGCGGTTGTACGTTCACGTAGTCTACACCGAAAAGTTCCTTTGCTCTGTTGATGGCTAATGTTTCAACCTCATCTACTACTTCACAACCTCCGTAATATCTTTTTCCGGGATATCCTTCAGCATATTTGTTGGTCAGTACACTTCCCATTGCTTTCATCACGTTCTCAGAAACAAAGTTTTCTGACGCAATAAGCTCTAATCCATGGGCTTGTCTTTGTCTTTCTTTTTCAATCAGGTCGAAAATAATGTCCATTTTACTTTTAGTTTTTGAAATTTTTCACCCCAAATGTACGGAATTTACTTTAAGATTTCTGTATCAGAAAGCATGATTTTAGACCAAAATTTTGGGTTTTAAGTTTGAATCTTTTATTATTCGTAATTCCTTTTACTTCAGCTGGTATCTTTTTTTCAGGTATAAACTCGCCTTAACCAATACAATCAAAACAGGAACTTCTACCAAAGGACCAATAACCCCTACAAATGCCTGCGATGAATGAATTCCAAAAACAGCAATACTTACCGCGATAGCCAATTCAAAATTATTTCCTGTAGCTGTAAAAGCAATAGCTGCATTTTTATCATATGGAACTTTAATCAGTCTGTTAATCGAAAAGCTAATGAAAAACATCAACACAAAATAAATAATCAGTGGAATGGCAACTTTCACCACATCCATAGGAAGTTCCAGTATTTTATCTCCTTTCAGGCTAAACATTAAGACAATCGTGAATAACAAAGCATATAAGGTAATGGGTGAGATCATGGGAATAAATTTCCGGCTGTACCATTCTTTTCCTTTCCATTTCGTGAGAAAGTAGCGGCTTAAAAAACCTGCTAAAAAGGGAATACCCAGATAAATTAAAACACTTTTCGTAACATCTCCAATGGGTACTGAAACATTAAAATTCCCGAGTCCTAATTTTTGAGGAAGCACATTGATAAACAGCCATACCAGAAAACTGTAGGATACGATCTGAAAAATACTGTTTAACGCAATTAGCAAAGCCGCATATTCCCGGTTTCCCTGCGCCAGGTCATTCCAGACGATGACCATAGCAATACATCTTGCCAGACCAATAAGGATCAGTCCTATCATAAAATCCGGCTCATTTTTAAGAAAAATAACAGCCAACGCAAACATGAGTACAGGTCCAACAACCCAATTTAAGACCAACGAAACGGTGATTACTTTTTTGTCTCTGAACACTTTCGGCAGTAAGGCATAGTCCACTTTCGCCAATGGCGGATACATCATCAAGATCAGCCCGGCCGCTAAAGGTATATTCGTCGTACCTGAAGAAAGTGAATGGGTGAGTACAGAAATCCCCGGAAAATAATATCCCAAACCAACGCCGGTAAGCATTGCGAGAAAGATCCAAAGGGTCAGATATCTGTCGAGAAGTTTTAATTTGGGTTTCATACTTGTTTATTTATTCTGGAAAAAACATAAAACATTTCAGCACCAATCTCCCTACTTCGTTGTTTGTATGTCTCGGTTTGTTTAGAACTTCCATCTGAAATTTTAGGATCTTCAAATGTAATGGGAATCCGTTTTTCTGCGCCTGCAATAAAAGGGCAACCTCCATCTGCCTGAGAGCAGGTCATCACTGCTGCAAAACCGCTGTCTGGATTAAAAATATCATCATACTTTTTAGAAAATCCAATGAGTGGCAGGGCATTTTCAGCATATTTTACGGCATACACAGGATTTTCACCTTCACTGAGTTTCCAGATGTGAAAACCCTCTTCCATCAAGGTTTCAGCAATCTTAGGAAATAAAGCCGTGGTCTCCGTTCCTCCGGAGTAGCAGTGTACGTCAGGAATTTTAAAATAAGCAGAGGCCGTCTGTGCCCAGATCTGCGCAAGATGGCTTCGACGGGAATTGTGGGTACAGATAAAATTAATATCTATTGCTTCCCGGTTTCTTTTTTTGCTTTCTATAAAATCAATTAAGGGCTGCAATACCGCCTTTCTTTCATCGCTGATATTCTGAGCAAGAATTTCTTCTATATGTTTTAGTAGTTTAGGATACATTTCAATTGGTATTAAATTAATATTAGCAGCAACCTGAATCCGGTGTGCAGCAGGAATTCTGATCCGTTTTCAGCTCACTCAGACTGATTTTTTGTTTTTCCTGAGGAATACCACATGCTTCGTTAGCCAGGCAGGCCGTCACTTTATTTTTCAGCACAAAGTTTTTACCATTAAATTCCAGATCATATTTTCCAATCGTCTGGTCCTGATATTCCACTTCAATTTCAAAATCTCCGATCCCTAGCTTTTCCTCCGACAGATTGATGATGTGGAGCAGTTTTCCCGGTTTCAGACGGTGTTCGTAATCATCTGCGTCCCAAAGCTGAAAATTCACTCTTTCTTCTTTTCTGATGGTTCCTCCGCAGTCGATGAAGTTTTTGGTCACCATCCCTACTTCCGTCACATGGAAGTGTTCCGGTACCAATTTCCCGTTCTCCAGCTGGAATTCTACATTCTCCAATGCCGGTAAAATGTTTTTAATGTCTGATAATTTCATAGATTTATTTTTATTGTTATAATGCAATATTGCGATAATAAAAGTCAAAAAAATTTTAGCAGCAATTCTGCTTTTTCACCGCGGAAATGATATTGGAAAAGAAAGCATTCAGGATTTCAAAAGCTTTTTCATCAATACAATAGCATACGGAGTTTCCTTCAATGTTTCCTTTGATCAGTCCTGCATTTTTTAATTCTTTAAGGTGTTGGGAAACGGTAGGCTGTGCAAGAGGAAGTTCATTCACGATATCTCCGCAGATACATTCATTGACTTTAAGAAGGTATTCAATGATGGCAATTCTCGCCGGATGCCCCAAAGCTTTTGCAATGACCGCTATTTTGTTTTGCTCATCCGTAAAGAAATCTGTTTTTGTAGCTCCCATATCATTTAATTATATCGCAATATTACGATAATAAATTTTTACAGCAAAATATTTTAGTCATTTTTATTACGTCAGAAAGTTTGAAGCTCGAAGAGGGATGTTATTGAAACCCAAAGGAAGAACTATAAGATATCTTCAGTAATTTTTCAGGTAACTGTTGAAAATGATTTCTAATAGTAACTTCCAGCCTCCCTCTTTCATCTCCCATCTAAACACAAAATCCCTGCAGAAATTTTCTACAGGGACCGCACCAATTTATATATATGAATATGAAATTCCGAATAAGCTGTTTTGATAATAAAGGAAGCTGGAGGATGGAAGAAGGAAGTCACAATACTCTAAAAAACAACTATGTCCTTAAGTCTGTCAGAAATTATCTCTCTACACAAAACTAAAACTTCCAACCTCTCTTCCCCATTGGATACATTAAAACAATTCTTCTGTAAGTTCTTTATTGACTACTGCTCCGGCGAAATTCCCCTGTGCTACCGCATTGGCTACAGATCTCATCATCGTTACATTGTCTCCGCATGCAAAGACTCCCGGAACGTTGGTTTTCTGCATCATATCAACTTTGATGAAACCCTGCTCTGTAAGCTCACAGCCAAGATCACCTGAAGCATTAATGTTCTGCTCAAAGGGTATTTTGGCGTATAGAACTTTCAATGAAATTTCCTTTCCGGTTTTGAAAATAATTTTTCTAATATTCCCGTTTTCATGTTCAATGTTCTCTACTTCATCTTCTACCAGCGTGATATTATTCTCTGCCAGTTTATGCTTTTGCTCTTTGGAAAGCACTGATGGCCCGTTTGTAAATAAGAAGAGATCTTTCGTCAGGTTGTAGACGAGTTTAGAAAAATCATAAGCCATATCACCATCGGAAAGGATTCCGGTGATTTCATTTCTCACTTCATACCCGTGACAATACGGACAATGCAGTACCGAAATTCCCCAGCATTCTGAAAATCCGGGAATATTGGGCATAAGATCTTTCACTCCCGAAGCAAGGATCAGTTTTTTAGCTTTGAATTTTTCACCATCAAGCATTTCTGTTTCAAAGCCTTCGTCTGTTTTTCCTACTTTGACCACAGAACCTTCATGAAACTGTACCGTATCATAGGCTGCTACCTGCTCGCGGGCAAGATCAGAGATTTCCTTTGGGGTTTTTCCATCGTGGGTAATGAAATTATGGGAATGCGGAGTCTGTCTGTTGCATGGTTTCCCACTGTCGATGATCAGAACATTTCTTACTGATCTTCCCAAAGACATTCCGGCCGATAATCCGGCATAACTTCCTCCTATGATGATAACGTCGTAGCTTTTCATGATTGATGAATGATAATTGATGATTAATGTGAGAAGGTTTACCATAAGCCTGTCTCAACTTCATTGCTTTTGCTCTTTTGCTTTGACAAAGGTAAAACAAAATTTCATTAAAGCAATATTGTTGCATTAATATTTTCTATCATGATGAATTGATGCGGAAACAATAAAGAAAAACAGCTGATTTTAAACCTGTAAATAATTTAAAATCAGCTGTCAGTTGATATATTAATGGATGAGTTTTGTTTAAAGAAAGGAAGCCTGAGGGTGGAAGATGGAAGCTATAGAGGACCGAATAGGAGTTTTCACTCTTTCATGCATTTCATTTAAATACCGGAAGTAATAAAAACTGTTATTAAGAACTTCCAGCCTCCCTCTTACATCTTCCAGCCACTTAATCCTTTAATTTTTAAACAGTTTGATCGTATAGTCTAAAAGTTCCTGCCCACCTATTTCTCCATGTCCCGGCATTACGATTTTAACATCGGGATATTGGGCTTTTACTTTTTCAACAGTTGGAGACCAGGCCTGAACATTGGCATCACCCAAATAGCCTTTCGTAGCATCTACTTCTTTGATCAGGCAGCCCCCGAACATGGCTTTTTCATCGGGAACATATGCAACAACATTGTCTTTTGTGTGCCCTTCTCCAAAGTATTTCAATATAATTTTATGTTTTCCGGCGTTCAGGGTCATGGTATCATTGAATCCGTGACCGGGAACATTGGCGCCTGTTTGTTTGGCCAGCTCTATGGTTTTATTATTGGCGTAAGACGGAATATTATTTTTATCAAATTCTTTCAGTCCACCCAGACAGTCATCATGAAAATGGGTCGCAACAACGGCGTTCACCTTTGAATGAAGGTTATTTTTGATCCATGAAATCAATTCTTCAGAGCTTTTATCATTGGTTGGGGTATCCAGAATTACGGTTTCATTGCCGTCTTTTACAATCATTCCGTTGCATTCCACTTTTCCAAAGGAGTCTGTATTTAAATAGGATATGTGCTGATAAATACCATTTGACAGTTGAATGATGGACAGGTTATCAGTTTTGTACATTAGTTTAGCTTTCTCCTGCTTTTTCTGAGAAGTACAGCTAAAAGCAAACAGTGCAGAGGATAAGAGTAAAATTTTTGACAGTGATTTCATAGGTTTAATTCATTACAGCTAAATTAGAAAATATTTCTCCCTCTAAAGTGATAAGCCATAGTTAATTAAGTGTTAATTATCACCATTTCATTTTATCAATTTCATCTTGAATTCTCTTCCTGATATCAATTTTAGCACCTTCAAAACTAAAGACGGTAGTTCCTTTTTCCCGGGCAAACTTATTGACAATGGAATCGGCCGCTTTGCCGGTGTTAAAATAAGGACCTGTTTCTTTGAGTTCATCTTCATCTTTGGAAAATTCTTTCACTCGAATCAGATTAACATACTTTTTACTCAGATCAAACCAATTGATGTAATCTGCATTAAAGGAAACCGCTTTTATATTTTTTTTCGAATAATAATTGATGGCGCCTGCCTGTCCGTAATTATCACAGAGCACAAGTGTATTTCCGGATTTTGACAATATGGAATATTCTTTATCCACTTTTTCCGCAAGTTCTTTCCAACCCTGCATATCTGCAAAATCCTGGGGTAACGGATGATCATCCCCATCTTCCCAACGGAGCAGTCCCATCTTTTTGTAGGGTTCCGGGTGACTGATGATGTATTCCGGGCTTTTATTGGGAAATGCGATCTGATACAAAGGCAAAAACAGTAAAACAGGAATTACAATAAAGACCGGTTTAAGAAATTTCTTCCAGCCATTTTCAAAAACAGGAGCCAGAAAAACAGCCCCGAATCCTATAAAAACCGGATAAAGACCAACGGCATAATAATCTTTGGCTTTAAAAAATACAAACAGCGCAATCGTCAAGACATACATCCAGAAGAAGGACCTGAATTTCTCAAACGGCTTATAAAACAGCAAGGCATACCATCCAGCAATAATCACCAAAAAGGAACCTATAAAAAACAGAATCTGAGACTTAAAAAAATCAAACCGATCGACATGGACGAGCTGTCTTTCCGTAAGTTCTTTCATATGGTGAATCACCGGAAAACCGTTACTGTATTGCCACAACAGATTGGGCAGCATGATCAACAGTGCCAGTAATCCCGCAATATAAAGATGCGGCTGAAGAAAGATCTTCCTTTGTTTCGTCAATAGAACAGCCGGGATCATTCCCAACACTGAAAAGGCGATATTGTATTTATTCAGGAAACCTATTCCGAAGATCACAGCAGCGATGTAGAGCCATTTTACTTTTTCTGAATTGAAGTATTTAATCAGTGTATAATAAATAAGGGTCCATAAGAGGACTTCCAGAGAAGTCGGCTGAAAAAGCATATTGATCCGGAGAAGCACCGACAGCAGAATGCCCGTTGAAGCCAGAATTTGAGCGTATAAATTTCCATGAAGTTCTTCAATGATCTTCCATACCACAACAATCGTCAATGCTCCGAAGAGAGCCGGAAAAAATTTAACCCAAAAGACAGAACCTCCGGCTATTTTTACCAGCCAGGCGAGCCATGAATTGACAGGCGGCACAGAAAGATATCCCCATGCAAGGTGATTGCCCTGATCAAGATGTAAGTATTCATCCCGGTGCAGTTCATATTCCGGGCTGATGAGGGAATACTGGAGAATGAATTTTGCGATGATAAAGAAAAAGAGAACCAGGTAGTTTTTCTTCATGGAGGAGGATTTTAAGCTTTTTCAAATTTTTGACGGATTATTTCTGCTTTGACATCTGATACTTTTCGTGTCCAAAATTGAATATATTCACGTTTTCCGGGAAATTCCGTGACCGTTTGGCTTTGGCCGCTAAGGACGTTGCTTTTGTACTCTTCCAAAGTATTTTTTAAGTACTCTTCATAGTCTTTAGGATTTTGGGGAACGTAACCAATCCCGTCACACCCGCAGCTGTGAAAACACCGTCCTATGACAAACAGGCCTTCTACAATTTTCCATTCTTTAACAGCGGTTTTCTTCGGTGCTTTAAAATCCCACCCAAGGTCTGCCATGAGGCTTCCACATTCGGGACATTTTATCTTTCTTGCCCTGATCTCTTCTGTCAGTGCATCAAGTTCTTCTTTTTTAGCTTTTGTAAACACATCGCCCACATCTCTTATCGTCCCATCCGGCTGATGATAGATTTTTTCTTTTTCAATTCTTGAAAGAATATCATACGTATCGGTCTGTTTAAATGATTTTCTGCATTTAAAACAGGTGTAATGGGATTTATATGTTTTCCGGGCATACCTGCACATGTCTTTATTTTAATATCAAATCTAATAATTCTATTTCAGAGATGAACAGACCTGATTAATAAAAAAATCCTGAGAATAAATTCCCAGGATCTTACAGTTTAAATATATAGTGATTGTTTACTATTTTTTCTTTTCTTTAAGCTCTTCCTTGTCTTTATCGGAAGGGTTCCATACTTTCACTTCAGAGTCTTTGGTGATTCCTGAAAGGATCTGCACATTGATTCCATCGCTGGCTCCTAATTTTACATAGACTTTCTTGAACTTTCCATCCTTCTGTTTTACTTCTACAAATGGCGTGTCTTTTCCGTTTTTCTTTTCGTACTGAACCAGTGATTCATCCAATAGCAATGCGTTCTTCTCAGATTTAAGGACGATTTCTCCGTTGGCAGAGAATCCCGCTCTGATGTATTCATTGTTAGGATTCGTCACATCACCTTCCACCGGGAATTTGATAGTTCCTAAATTGTCTTTTCCTTTGGGCGCGATCATCGTCAGTTTTCCCGGGAACGTTTTGTTCTGAAGGGCACCGATTACGATTTTCATATCCATTCCTTGTTTCAGTTTTCCTGCCTGAGCTTCGTCTATTTCTCCCTGGAAGATCAAAGAATTAAGGTCTGCAATAGAACAGATCGTTGTACCTGCGTTGAAAGAGTTGGCCTCAATCACCTGGCTTCCTACTTTTACAGGAACCTCAAGAACGGTACCTGATGCCTTGGAACGGATCTGTGTTGTCGCCAATCCCTGAAGTTCAGGAGTCGCTCCGGTTTTTACAATCTGTAGTCTTTTTTGAGCGGTCGCTAACTGCTGGTTGGCATTTCTAAGCGTCTGCTGCTGGGTATACAGCTGCTGCTGTGAGTTTAAATACTCCTGCTTGGAAATTACGCCCTGCTTAAACAGTTTTTCCTGCATAGCATATTGTTTCTGCATGTTATCCACATTCAGCTTGGCGTTACTGATCTGCAGCTGGGAATTCACTACTTCCTGCTGAGCGTTGTTCACGTCAGCAATGTTAGGAATGATTCTCACGGTAGCGATCAGCTGTCCTGCTACCACTTTATCGCCTTCATCTACCAAAATTTTATCAATGATTCCCGCAATGTTCGGCTTGATTTCAATTTCTTCTTTCGGAACGATTTTTCCCGTGGCCATTACCTTGTCTTCCATGTTCTGGTACGATGGTTTTCTGGTCAGGAAAGCTTCACTCTCTTTAGAATTTGATTTCACGAGATACCCGATCCCGGAGAACAATGCCACTGCAAATAAAAGCCCCAGTACAATATAAATGGCTTTTTTCCAAGTGAATTTCTTTTTCATATATCTAGTTTATTTTTTACTATTAAGATTTTTAACTGATTTAAATATTTAATGATTTAAGAATTTAAACATTAAAAAAATCTGTCATTATTTTCAAATTACTACATCAACCCTATTACCCCATTATTATTCTGATCTCAATGCTTCAATAGGTCTGATCTTTACCGCTCTCTGCGCCGGGATCATTCCGATAATAAGACCGAGGACTACCATGACCGCCATAGCTCCGAATACGTTTCCGTAATTTACCGTCGGATTATAGAAAGGGAATTCATCCTGGTTCTGCGTCACTGCATTTAAAATAATGAGGACAAAGATTCCGCACATGAATCCGAGAATCCCCGAGGACAGTGTAATCACTACACTTTCCAACAGAATCTGGTTTCTTACTTCGGCCGGTTTTGCGCCTAAAGCTCTTCGGATCCCGATTTCTTTGGTTCTTTCTTTTACCGTGATCAGAAGGATATTCGAAATGGCGATAACTCCGGCAAGAATGGTCAGCGTTCCTACGATAATGGTCAGAAGCTGCATTCCGGTAAGGAATCCCGTCAGTTTTTTAAATTCTTTTCCTAAGTTGAAACTTCCAAAAGCATTGGTATCTTCGGGAGATACTTTATTTTGAGTTTTCAGTACCTGCTTTACATCTTCCTCTACTCCATTTACATTGGCATTAGGCTTACTTACGATCGCAAACATGTCAATCTGTTCTCCGGCATTATACATTTTGGTATAGGTGGAAAGTGGAATAAATGCCGTCTGGTCATTTTCAAATCCACCGCCTTTTTTCACCCTGAAAACTCCAATCACATTAAAAAATATTCCTTTTATATTGACCTGTTTTCCTACCGGATTTTCTTTTTTCTTGGCATCAAAGAAGTTCTTATAGATCTCTTCTCCAATCACCACTACATTTTTATTTCCCATCACATCGGCATCATTGATGTAGCGTCCGAAAATAAGTTTCTTCTCTGAAATTTTATTTCCCACCGAGTAATCTCCCGTAAGAGAATACGTCCCGTTTTTTCCGTTTCTGGACATCGATTCACCAGGTGTTCCGGTAAAGCTTCCTCTTGCATTTTGGGGTGAGATATAGTCGATAGCACTCACTTTTCTTTTCAGCATATCCATATCGGATAAGTTGAGATGAACCTGTCTTCCTTTAGGGAATCCATCATAAGGAATGGATGTTTTCTGAGCCCAAAGAAAAATGGAATTGGTTGCAAATCCGGAAAATAGTTTATCAAAACCATTCTCCATCCCTTTTGCTGCTCCAAGAAGACTCACATACAAAAACATTCCCCAGCCTACACCAATCATGGTAAGGAACGTACGAAGCTTATTATTCCTCAGTGAATAATAAATTTCCTGCCAAGTATCTTTTTTAAATAATATGTTCACTTCTTTGAGTTATAAGTTTAAAATAAAATATAAATGATGATTGATCAATGATGCTATCCTAAGAATCATCGTATCATCACATCAACAAATCATCGTATCATTATTCGGTTCTTAACGCTTCTATCGGTTTAATTCTCGAAGCTCTGTACGCCGGAACAAATCCTGCAATAAGCCCTGAAAACACCAAAGCGATAAACGCCATAAAGATCGTTACCCAGCCTACACTCGGGCTTTTGATGAAATATTCTTCGAGACTGTCTCCGATTAAGCTGAGCGCCAGAACGCCTATTCCCACTCCAACAATACCTGAAACTACCGTTATCACGACACTTTCCTGTACAATCAGCGCTACAATACTTCTTGGTTTGGCCCCGATAGCCTTACGAACACCGATTTCTTTGGTTCTTTCTTTTACGATATACACCATGATGTTACTGATCCCGATGATTCCTGCCAATAATGTTCCCATCCCGATAAAACCTACAATAATGGTCAGTACGGCCATAAACTGGAAGGTTTCATTCATGTTCTTGGCATTATTCCAGACACGGACTCCGTTTTCATCGTCAGGAGCAACATTCTTTCTTGATTTTAATCTGTCTTTAAGTTCATCACCGTATTTAATAGCTTCTTCAGGGCTCAGCTTTTCATTATAGGCAATATATACCGTGGATACCGTATCAGAGCCTTTTTTCATTTGCTGAAGTGTGGTGATAGGCACTGCGATATGCCTTTCATCCCAGTCTCCTCCATCATCAGAAAATACCCCTACTACTTTGAACATGGTTCCATTGATGTTCAGATCCTTTCCTACCGGGCTACCATTCTTGATCAGGTCACGCTGAACCATTCTTCCGATGACGGCAACGTTTTGCTTTCTCTGAAGATCCATATCCGTCAGATAGCGTCCGTCCAGCATTTTTCTGTTTTCAATGACCTTTTCTCCCGGTTCTGCACCGTTTACCTGGTAAGTCCCGCTTTCTTTGCCGTATTTCACCATTAAACTTGTGGTGTATCTCGGGCTGGCATCACCTACTTTATCTTTATCGGCATTGATCAGAAAATCGTAGTCGTCATTATTCATTGTGACGGTTCTATCGGACTGAAGTCCTTTGTAAGCCATCGTGGTTTTACCGGTATAGATCGTGATCAGATTCTGGGCATCTCTTGCAAAACCTTCGGTAAAGGCATTCTGAAGCCCCTTTCCTATTCCGAAAAGAACCACAAAAATAAACAGCCCCAAAGCCACTGTAAACCCCGAAAGCACCGTCCGCAATACATTACTGCGAATAGAACTGAATATTTCCTGCCAACGATCTAGGTCAAACATTTTTTACTGGTATTTAAAGATTGAAAAATTTAAAGATTAAAATATTGGGCTCTAAATTTTCAAATTATCTCATTATCAAATTTTCAAATCAGCACATTCTATAAAACAATCTGCTTGATAAACTCATCACTTTCAATGATGCCGTCTTTCAGGATGACGTTTCTTTTGGTTTGTGCGGCTACGTCCGGTTCGTGGGTTACAACGATGATGGTTCTTCCTTCATTATTGATATCCTGAAGAAGTTTCATAATATCATGGGTTGTTTTGGAATCCAGTGCTCCGGTAGGCTCATCTGCCAGCACTACTTTAGGATCTGTGATCAGTGCTCTTGCGATGGCAACCCTTTGTTTCTGTCCTCCTGAAAGTTCGTTGGGTAAGTGATCTGCCCATTGTGCAAGACCTACTTTCTCAAGATATTCCATGGCTTTCTTGTTACGTTCTTTTCTGGGAACATTCTGATAGTATAAAGGAAGTGCTACATTTTCCAAAGCCGTTTTATAGCTGATCAGGTTGAAAGACTGAAATATAAAGCCCAGAAATTTACTTCTGTACTCTGCCGCTTTCACCTCAGAGAGATGTTCGATAGGAACGTTGTCCAGCTCATAAGTCCCTGAATCTTTTTCATCCAGAATACCGATGATATTAAGAAGCGTGGACTTTCCGGACCCGGAACTTCCCATAATAGAAACAAACTCGCCTTCGGAAATATTAAGATTAATACCCTTAAGAACGTGCAGCTTGCTTTTCCCCGTATCGTATGATTTATGTAAATCCTGAATTACTAACATTAAGTGATGCTTGTTTTATACCCATATAAGTAGACGATACTTTCAATTTGTTACAAGATGCATAATTTATTCGAATATTTTATTGTTTAACCAATTACTCCTTTGTTTATAGTACATTGCATTAATCTGTTTAACTGTAAGTGTGTTTTTTCATTTATTTTTTCCTCATAACCCCTTCTAAGCCATTATTCGTGCTGGTTTCATGTAAATGTGGAAAACTTTTAGAGTTAAAACTCAGCCAATTAGTATTTACCCCTTTCAAAATCAGTTCTTTTTTTCGAACTTTGTCATTAGTTCTTTACAAGAAACCTCCAGTCACCAATGTGAATATGTTTCTAACGTAAATACCAAACATACAAGAAGTTAAGCATTACTTCCACGTTATCCACAGTAATGCTGATTATTTAATTTTAAAGATATTTTAATATGGGAATTTTCGATAAGAGAGTAAGTTACAAGCCATTTGAATACCCTGAGGTTCTTCAGTTTGTAGAGGCGATCAACAAATCGTTCTGGGTGCACTCGGAAGTGGATTTTACTGCAGATGTTCAGGATTTTCATTCGCAGTTAGAGCCGAACGAAAAACACGCTGTGAAAAATGCATTGCTTGCCATTGCACAGATCGAGGTGTCTGTAAAGACATTCTGGGGAAACCTATACAACCACTTGCCAAAACCTGAATTCAATGGGCTGGGAGCTACTTTTGCAGAATGTGAATTCCGTCATTCCGAAGCGTATTCCCGTTTGGTAGAGGTCTTGGGATACAACGAAGAATTTACCAACGTTATTGAAATTCCTGCCGTAAAAAAGAGAATTGACTTCCTTTCAAATGTATTGAAACACGCCAATTCCACTACACCTAAAGAATACGTATCTTCCCTTTTATTATTCAGTATCCTGATCGAAAATGTATCGCTTTTCTCACAATTCGCGATCATCCTTTCTTTCACAAGATTCAAAGGATACATGAAGAACGTTTCCAATATCATCGCATGGACTTCTATTGACGAGCAAATCCACGCCAACGCCGGAATCTATCTGATCAACAAAATCCGTGAGGAACAACCTGATCTGTTAACAGATTCTGATATCGAAGACATCTACACGCTGGTAGATCAGTCTATCGAGCTGGAAGGTGAAATTTTAGACTGGATCTTTGAACTGGGAGAATTAACCGTTTTCTCAAAAGAAGACCTTCTAAACTTCATGAAATACCGTGTAGACGACAGTTTGAAAAAAATCGACATGGAAACCCGTTACAACGTGACTCCTGAGCAGTACCGTCCAATGAAATGGTTTGAAGAAGAAGTTTTCGCCAACTCTATGGATGACTTCTTCGCAAAAAGACCTGTGGACTATACGAAACACGATAAGAGTATTACGGCGAACGATCTGTTTTAAATATCAATGGGTGGGCGCGAGCGAAGCGAGCGTCAAAGCAGAAAGTATTAGCAATATCACGCTAAGCCTGTCAAAGCATCATCTTAATAAATTTTCGTTCCCTGAAATAACACCATAATTCAAAGCACAATAAATGATTAATGTAATTGTAACCTACACCGTAAACCCTGAATACGTTTCAGAAAACAAAACCCATATCCAAAAGTTTCTGGAGGATTTCAAAAATCTGAATCAGGAAACATTTGAGTATAAGGTGTATGTAAAAGAAGACGGTGTTACTTTTTTACATTATTCAAACTACATCAATGAAGAGGTTCAGCATGAGGTTTTAAATGTACCGTCTTTTAAAGAGTTTCAACGATTAAGAGATGAAAGCGGCCTGAACGGCACGCACAAAGTGGAAATTTTACAATCAATATAAAAAGCAACAAAATTCCGGAGCATAAAAACTGCCCCGGAATTCGAAAATATAACATCTATGGAAGAGCAAAATTCAAATATATGGTGGCTCAATGAAGAGTCTGAGCAGATGCTGAACAGAGGGTATCTGTTAAAAGGAGAAACGGTAGACGGAGCCATCGACAGAATCACCACTGCAGCGGCAAAAAAATTATACAAGCCGGAATTACAACCCGCTTTCAAAGAAATGATCACCAAAGGATGGATCAGTTTCTCATCTCCTGTATGGGCAAATATGGGAACACAGAGAGGTCTTCCTATTTCTTGTTTCAACGTCCACATTCCGGACAGCATCGAAGGCATTACCCACAAAATGGGTGAAGTGATCATGCAAACAAAGATCGGAGGTGGAACTTCAGGATATTTCGGAGAATTGAGAAACAGAGGGACTGCGGTAACAGATAACGGAAAATCTTCAGGAGCGGTTTCGTTCATGAAATTATTCGATACCGCAATGGATGTGGTTTCTCAGGGAGGCGTAAGAAGAGGTGCTTTTGCAGCTTATCTGGATATCGACCATGGTGATATTGAAGAATTCTTATCCATCAAAGATATCGGAAGCCCGATCCAGAACTTATTTACAGGAATTTGTGTTCCTGATTACTGGATGCAGGATATGATCGATGGGGATATGGATAAGCGTAAAATCTGGGCAAGAGTTCTTGAAAGCCGTCAGCAGAAAGGTCTTCCATACATTTTCTTTACCGACAACGTTAACAGAAACAAGCCGCAGGTTTATAAAGATCTGGGAATGCCTGTCAATGCAAGTAACCTTTGCTCTGAAATCATGCTTCCTTCTACCAGAGAAGAATCTTTCATCTGCTGTCTGTCTTCCATGAACCTGGAACTGTATGACGAATGGAAAGATACAGATGCTGTAAAACTGGCTGTTTACTTCCTGGATGCCGTGTTAACTGAATTCATCGAAAAAACAGAAGGAAACTACTACCTACAGGGAGCCAGAAACTTCGCATTGCGTCACAGAGCGCTTGGATTGGGAGTTTTAGGATACCATTCTTATTTACAGAAAAATATGATTCCGTTTGAAAGTTTTGAAGCAACTCAGTTCAATGCAAGAGCTTTCAGACACATCAAAGAGCAGGCAGAAACTGCTTCAAGAGAATTAGCCAACATATACGGTGAACCGGAATTATTAAAAGGATACGGATTAAGAAATACCACAACAATGGCTATTGCTCCTACCACTTCAAGTTCTGCAATCTTAGGACAGACTTCCCCGGGAATCGAGCCGTTTGCTTCCAACTATTACAAAGCGGGGCTTGCGAAAGGAAACTTTATGCGTAAGAACAAGTATTTAGCTAAATTACTGGAAGAAAAAGGTCTGGACAACGAAGAAACATGGAGAACGATCATGCTGAACCACGGTTCCGTACAGCATTTGAAAGAGCTTACCGATGAGGAGAAAGCAGTATTCAAAACGTTCAAAGAGATCTCTCCGATGGAAATTATCTCTCAGGCTGCTCAAAGACAACAATATATCGACCAGGCTCAGTCTCTGAACTTACAGATCCCATCTACAATGCCGGTAAAAGACGTTAATTACCTTTACATCGAGGCATGGAAAAAAGGGGTAAAAACACTTTATTACCAAAGAAGTTCTTCTGTTTCTAAAGAAATGATGGTTAATTTTGTGAGCTGTTCAGCTTGTGAAGCATAATATTATTCATAAATAATACACATCAATATAGAATTAAAGCACGCTTTTTAGCGTGCTTTTTTTATTATTATTTAAATTTTAATAAAATATTAATATTGGGAACATAAAAACACATACATTGTTAATCATCCATTAATACTAAAAATACCCACACCTTATTCTCCAAACAGTGAGTATAACTGCTATATGATTGATTCCCAACAGACATAATGGTTTCAAATTTGATATATTTGCAAAAAATTATTTCAAACTAAACCTTATGATAAAAACTCTAGGCGGTAGCACACTGCTTACCTTACTATTGTGCTTACCCGCAACAAACACAAATGCCCAGGTCAAAATTTCCAATTCATCAGGAGTCATTAATTCAGAAAGTTTACTGCAGCTTGAAAGCTCATCAAACGACAGAGGATTTCTGTTAACCAGAATTGCTTTGCAGGCTGCCAACACAGCAGCACCTCTTGCTTCCCATATCGCAGGAATGATTGTTTTCAACACAGCAACAGCTGGAACTGCTCCCAATAATGTGACTCCCGGGTTGTACTACAACAACGGAACACAATGGATCAAACTGACCACTAAAGCACCACAGGTCGGAGATATTAAAAACGGCTTCCAAAGCGCAGATCACAACGGATGGTATCTGCTGAACGGAAGAACCATAAGTACATTAGCCGTTAATCCAAGAGCCAGAGCGACAGCATTAGGCTTCACGACCAATCTTCCTGATGCTTCAGACCGATACTTAAAAAACACAAGCGGAACAGATAATATAGGAACAGCGGCAGGAGCAAACTCTTTCACCCTTACACAGGCCAATCTTCCTAACGTTACTTTTACAGGAACAACCAACACGACCGGAAATCACACCCATACCTACACCGACAACCCATTAAACACGGCAGCAAACGGAGTAGCAGGAGGAACCAATAATCCGATCTCTGATACCTCCAGCGTTAACGACAATACAAACAGCAGCGGTGATCACAACCACACCCTGAGCTTTTCTCTTGGAGGTAGCAGCCAGCCTGTAAGTTTGGTCCCGAACAATATCATTACTAACGTATTTATTTATCTAGGAAGCTGATTATGAAAAAAAATATTTTAAAAACACTGATCGGATTATTATTTTTTTCAGGTTTAAGCGCTCAAGTGGGTATAGGAACATCCAATCCTTCCGCTTCTGCCGTCTTAGAACTGAGCAGTACGAATAAAGGCTTTCTGATGAATACCGTTTCATTGGTTTCCACATCATCTGCAAGCCCTCTTAGTGCTCATACTGAAGGAATCTGGGTTTACAATACCGTTACGGCCGGGACAGCTCCCAATAATGTAATCCCGGGATTGTATTATAATGACGGTTCCAAATGGGTACTCATGTCTATCAACAGCGATATACCAAAAATAGGAGATATCAAATCCAGTATGACCAATGCAGACCACAACGGATGGTACCTGCTGAATGGAAGAAGCGCATCTGCTCTTTCAGAATCTGCCCGGATTAATGCAGCTTCGTTGGGATATACAACAGCCCTTCCCAATACAGCAGACCGGATTATAAAAGGTAAAAATGCTTCTGAAGCTATGGCAGCAACAGGTGGAACCAACTCTTACAGTCTTTCACAGGCCAATCTTCCGAACCTCACCCTTACTGGAACAACCAGTACAGACGGTGCACACAGCCATACATACACCAACAGAGGGGTGAATTACTGGAATTACAATGCAGGAAGTCTAGCCACGACCAGAACAGTGAATACTGAAACAAGAACCACCGGGTCAGCCGGAGATCACAGCCATACTTTTTCTGTACCCAGCGGAGGAACGAATACTCCCCTTGCACTGTATCCAAAACATATGGTCGTTCAGTATTTCATCTATTTAGGAAAATAAAAAATCAGACATGAAAAAAATTAATTATATCATACTGTTTCTTGCTACTTTCAATATATTCACTGCACAAGTGCTTATCACAGCAGGAACTACTCCAACTCCTACCGCAAACAGCCAGGCAGTTCTTGAGCTGTATGCGCAGAATAAAAATAAAGGGCTATTGATGCCAAAGGTATCTCTTACAGCGACAAGCGCCCCAAATCCATTTCCAAGCCACATCGCAGGAATGACTGTGTATAACACCAATACCACAGCGGCAGCTTTGACCGGTGTAACTCCCGGATTTTATTATAATGATGGAACTTCATGGAGCAAACTGGAAGTACAGCTTCCAACAGTGGGCGACATAAAATACAGCAGCACACCTGCAGATCAGGACGGATGGTATCTGCTGGATGGAAGGGCCATTTCAAGCCTCCCTTCGGCAGTACAGAGCAGGGCAACTTCACTGGGATTCTCCACAACACTTCCGAACAGTACAGACAGGTATCTTAAGTCTAAATCAGGTTCGGAAACATTGGGAACTACAGGCGGGAGTACTTTTGTAGCACTTACTCAGGCTAATCTTCCGAATGTAACCTACAATGCTACTACTACGACCAACGGAGCTCATACCCATGCCTACAATGACCGTGCAAGCGGTACTACCAACAGTATAGAAGCAGGAAGCACGAAAACGGTTGTGGATAATGATGCAACTACCTCTACCACTTCAACTGCAGGGGCTCACAATCACACATTCTCCGTATCTACAGGAGGATCAAATACAGCATTGAGCCTGCAGCCGAAATACCTTTCAGCATATATATTTGTGTATCTGGGACAGTAAAATCAATAAAACTTTTAAGCCTTATTATAAAGTACAGAAACCATGGAATATCTATGGTTTCTTTTCTCTAAAAACTCAGATATAAAGCCAAAAAACAATCTAAAAGTCATAAAATAAGCCTGCTAAAAAGGGTATTATTTAATTTTAACAAAATTTTAACATTTGAGTTTTAAAAAATTATTTTCCTTTAATCATTCATTAACACTGAAAATATGAGCCATTCCCTCCCTGAACAGTGAATCAAATGGCTCTACCACAGGCTTTAGGTTATTATTATTAAGTAATTTTATATACATTTGTTTAAAATTTACCACTTAAATCACCTTTTTAATGAAAATATCAATATATAATCAGAATATTTTTGATATTAATTGATAGATAACCCACAAAGTTTAGACTTTTATTTGAGTTGAATAAAGTACTTGTTATGTTCTGACTATTATATTTCTAAAATTCAACATTTATAAGTAAAAACGAAGAATTAATTAAAATAATACATTTTCAAGTTCTGTTTGAAAAACAAGCATTCATAAAAATATAAGGAAAAATTAAGAAGTACAAAACCGCATAAACACGAATAAAAACACATAAAAAAGGCACTACACAAATTAGCCTATAATGAATTTAAACACAATCAGGAGATAGAAATTAAAATTAATCATAAATAAATATTGATTCTAATATAAAATACACAAAACACATATATTAAGCAATTAATTTTCTATTGGCAAGAAGTTTGTTAATAGTAGAAACACACAAAAAAAAATTATTTCGAACATGCACAAAATTATTACTTTAGTTTTGGTGATGGCTTTTTGCTCCATTACCGCGCAGGTGGGTATTAATACTACCACACCAGATGCAAGCTCCGCTTTAGACGTTACAAGCACTTCTAAAGGAGTTTTACTACCACGAATCAGCAATCTTTCCTCAATTACCAACCCTGCAACCGGGCTCGTTATTTTTGATACCAACAAAAAATGTATCAGCCAGAATGTAGGAACTCCAGCAGCTCCGGATTGGGCTTGCCTCTCTCCGTATGTCGCCAGGTTTTTCTATATGCCGAGTGTAGTTTTTGACACGACCACAACAGCCACAGGGCAGACGAAAGATTTGTACACATTGTATAAAAACCAGTTTTCGAATGTACCGGCTAATGCAAGAAGTGCATCTGCTCCAGCTTCGATTCCGTTTTTTCCCAATGCAACAGATCTGCACTATTATGTGACGGGTTATGATACTTCTGTTTTCAAGATCAACAGCATCAGCAACACGGGTGTATTGAATTATGATGTCTTATCGAATGCTACTTCAGCCTCTTTCATCAACATCGTATTTGTTGTAAAATAAGCAGTCATGAAAAAGAATTTTAAGGGGCTATCTTTGATGAGCCTGGTTTTCACATTGCTTACCAACTTCGTGTATGCGCAGACAGACAGTACAGAAGTGGCCAGTATCTACGGGTTTTATTCCTATTCGAGTTCGCTGATGAATGCCTCTTCGGCATCTGAACTTACGATACAGGGAAATGCGTCGCATACTTCTACGGGTGTACAGCTTACTCCGGCCAGTTCAGGCCAGTTTGGAGGATTGTTTATCAACGGAAGAACTTTTACTTCGGTAAACGGACTTCATGTTGAGTTTGAATATGAGATGAAAAACGGAACTGCCTTAGGAGGTACTTTTGGTGACGGTTTATCATTCTTTCTTTATGACGGAGCGGTAGCCAGCCCTACCATCGGAGCACCGGGTGCCGGAATCGGGTATTCCTATAACAGGACGAAAGATACTTATGCCAGCCAGAGAAAAGCAGGTTTATCAGGAGCTTATCTGGGTATTGCGCTGGATGAGTTCGGGAATTTTAAATCTAAACGTTTTCAGGGCGATTCCAGGGTGAATGGTATTGCAGGCGTAACCTGGAGCCAGTCGACAAGTCATGTGACTTTAAGAGGGGCAAGAGGTGCTGCGATTAATACCACAGGTCTGGGAGCCGGATTTACAGGATATCCTGTTCTGGTGACCCGTTCTACCTTAAGCAACACAGGAACTGTCGGCAGAATCCTGCAGGCTGACAGAAGTTATCTGGCTACTTCCAATACACTGGCTTCTGTTTTTGATCTCCGAAATAATGCGGGAGAATTCAGAAAAGTATATCTGGATCTGATTCCCCACTTTACAAGCCCTACGACAACGGATGGGTTTGACATCAAAGTGGATATCCAGACTACTCAAAACGGAACACCTACGAATATTATCAACTACTATCATTATAAAACGTCAGTGCCTTACACTGAAAACGCAAATCCACAGAGTTCTGATTTTAATGCTTCAGATACAGAAGGAGGTGCTACATCCCAAACACTGGATGCAACGGTTCCGTCTGTTTTGAAACTGGGTTTTGCGGCAGCAACAGGAGCAGCATTTCAGCAGCATATCATCCGAAATGTGAAACTTACGCTTCCTTATGCAGCCGTTGCCAACGATGATGTGACGTCTACCTGTAAGTTTCAGCCGGTGAATATTCCGGTGTTTGCTAATGATATAGCATATAAAGGGGCTATCAGCATTACAACTCCGCCCACCGGAAGCAATGCCAATATCGATTATTCGACCTTCAGCTTTACAAAAAGCAGTGATACAGATCTTACGCTTTACCGTAAAAAAGTAACCCCGCAGGGAACATGGACTTACAATAAAGCCACAGGTATTGTTACGTTCAATCCATCAAGCGGATTTACAGGAACAGCAACAATGACGTATACAATAAAAGGAAGAACCGTAAAGGATTCAAATGGAAAGATCACTGAACCTTATGGTGACACTGCTTACCGTTCTGTTCCGGCAACGATTACTGTGAATTTAAAAACCACAGGGTGTATCTATTCTGTTATTTCCAACAAAATGGTAACACAGGGTGTAAAATAAACCCCAGAAGAAAACACAAATTCAATTATAAAAAAGCAGCAAAAAACCATAGAATTTTCTATGGTTTTTGTTTTATAATATTTGAATATTTAAGGCGCAAGAAAATCAAAGATTTTCAGCAAGGAGAATGATGAGATTGCTTCGTCGCTACGCTCCTCGCAATGACGTAATCAATTTTATCGGAGATAAAATCTTTGCGCCTTAAAACATGTTCCTGTCATTTAATTTGCGCCTTTGCGCTGTTCCAACTGTAAAAAAAATTTCACTTGTTTTTTACTAATTTGTTTCTACACTGACAACCAAAGACTGACTGCTGTTTTTACTGTGTGAAACGCCTTGATGAATATTTTTTCCGGTTTAATAAAAAAACAAAAAACGACCCGGAAAGAAAATCCGGATCGCTGAAAAAATTATAAGTAAAAAATGAAAGACTAATGATTAAAAATTATACCGCACTCCCAACTGCGCCTGGAACCTTGATGCAAACTGATCAACGGTATAAGGCAGTCCCGGTGTTTTGAAATTATAGGTAGGATCACCCGCAGCAGGCTGACCGGCAGCTACATTTCCAACTTTCGTGAGCCCTACACTGGCGGTAGAATTAAAGGTATTAGGCACAAAATAGACTTTGCCCCAATCTTTATTCAGCAAATTGGTAAGATTGATAATGCTTATTGAAATCTGGATGTTATTTTTAGACTTTTCGCTGAGTCTGATCTCATCCATGATTTTGAAATCGGCCTGAATGTTCCATGGGGTAACATCACCGTTTCTTTCCGTGAACTTTCCTCTTCTGGAGTTCAGATATTTATTTCCACCTACAAAATTTTCATAGTCTGCAATCTGCTGTTGGGCAGTTACCAGTACATTTCCGGCGGCATCTTTAATAGGAACGATATATTTGGCAGCTTCTGCAGCATCTTTAAACACATAAGAAAGTCCTGCGGCCTGACCAGTATTCGCAATCGTACTGTTCACAAATCCCCAGCTGAAAGGATTTCCTGATTGGGCGTTAAAGTATACGTTAGCAGATAATCTGTTGGATTTTGAAAGCTCAAGACTGTAGCCCAGATTGGCTACGACTCTGTTTTTGATGGCAAAATTGGAGGTTGTCAGTTTAGGATCATTCGGAGTCAGAGACTGGTTCATCTGCCAGTTACTTTCCATTGAGTTTCTGATTCCGTTGGTAATGTCTTTTGCATCACCATACGTATAGGCTACGAAGAAATTAAACCCGAAATTATAGGCCTTGGAAATCTGCGCCGTCAGGTTGTAACGGTATCCTTCCTTAGTGTTGGACAGAAGATAGGCATTTGAGAAATTACTGTTGATATTGGTGGTGTATATCGGCATTTCATGATTCGTATCATAGCTGAAATACGTCACATTATCCGTTTTGTTTACCTGCTGGAATTTCAGGTCATAAAGCACTTTGGTATAAATTCCTTCCAGCGTAAGTTTGTATCCGGCCAATGTATAATCAAAGGCTAAAGAGCTTCTCCATACCCTCGGCATTTTAAAATTGTTATCTATAAGGTCTACCTGAACCTTTGAAGAGTTTTGCCATTTCGGGAAATTGCCGCTTACCAGAGGATCTCCGTTGGCAGCCAGCTGAGCAGCAGTCGGAGCATTATAATCATAGCTTCCGAAACCTACTCCATCATTATAATAAGCATACCCTAACCATGCAAAAGGAATTCTTCCCACGAAAATACCGGAGCCTCCTCTTAACACCATAGACCTGTCTTCAGTAAGATCAAGATTAAATCCTAATCTCGGAGAAATGGTAGGCTTATTAAGATAATCATTCGAAAGTTGGCCTAGCGGTGTATAGCTGTAGGTATTCCCAAAGTTCGGATCCTGAGGAGAGCTCTGCACCATTTTACTTAACAGAGGTTTGTTCGGTAAATCTGTGTAATCTACCCTTACTCCCGGTGATAATCTTAACCTTCCCCAATTGATCTCATCCTGAAAATACAGGGAGAAAAGATTGACTTTATATTGTGCATAAGGATTATCAAAAAGTGTTTCTCTGCTGTCTCCGTTAAAAGGATATGTCCCTCTGATCCTTGATGGACTGGAATTATAGAAATCGGTCAGGTTTTTATAGGAAATCCTTCCGTTCAGGGCATTGACAAAGCCGTAATTGATGTTATACAACTCATTATGCGTTCCCAACAAGAAAGTATGGTGCCCGGTTTTATAGGTCAGATTGTCTGTGATCTCAAAGGTTTTCTGTTTCATATTGAAAACAGTGGCTTCACGGTCATTCCCCAGAAGTACAGTTCCTCCGTTATAGGAGATTTCCACCTGCGGAAACATGGCATTCCCCGAGGTAGGATCCCTGTAATCATGGATGGAAGAATATCCAACGACTAAATTATTATTCCATTTATCATTAAAACGGCTTTTCAACTCCAATGTCGTGGTGGAAGCATTATTTTTCTGAATAAAATCCATGCTTGAAAATCTGAAGTTTGCTCCATCTCTTTCAAGATTCGAGGCCTGGGAAAACACCGTATTATTTTTAATGGATAGCGTGTGTTTATCGTTGATCTTCCAGTCTAATTTATTAAAAAGTTTAGCACTTTCTGAAAAGTTGTTGTAGCTGTCGAAGCTCCCTACATTAAAACCATATTTATTTTTAACAAAATCTGAGATCTGCTGAGCCACGGGATCACTGACCAAAGCATTGGGATCATTGGCATTATAGAATACAGGATCTGTTCTTTTGGTATATTCCAGATTGGTAAACAGGAAAACCTTGTCTCTTACCACAGGTAGTCCTACCCTTCCTCCGTAAATCATATCCTGAAAAGCGCTCGGCATCTTTGAATTATCTCCTACCCTGTTGTTTCCGGTAATGGAAGCATTTCTTCCGTATCCGTAAATAGATCCGGTCACCTCATTACTTCCACTTCGGGTAACGGCATTAATACTTCCACCCAGGAAGTTTCCAAGCTTTACATCATACGGCGCAATATATACCTGCACATCCTGAATGGCATCCAGACTTATGGAATTCGAACGCGTACTGCTTCCCGGCATTCCGGAAGTTCCTGTCTGACCTCCCAAAGACGGACTGAAACCGATCGCGTCGTTATTGATGGATCCGTCGATCGTAACATTGTTGTATCTGAAATTGGTTCCGTTGAAAGAGTTATTGGCACTTTGCGGCACCAGTTTGGTCACATCCTGAATTCCTCTGTTGATGTTGGGAAGTCCTGAAATCTGAGCCTGACTGATTCCAACACCATATTTTGCACCGGTCTTTTTAGAAGTGATCTTCACTTCATCAATCTTTTTTTCACCCGTATTGACTTCAACTACCGGCAAATCATTGTTTCCCAGCGAAAGCTGCACGTTGGTATTAGAATAAATAATCTGTTTTCCATCCGATATTTCAATGGAATATGGGCCTCCCGGCTGAAGGTTGTCTAAACTAAACTGCCCCTTACTATTACTTTTGGTTTCGAATGCACTGTTCGTAGGAATATGTACGACCTTCACAGTAACCTCGGAAGAAATTCCTTTGAGCCTTCCAAAAATTTTAGAGCTGGTTTCCTGTGAAAATGCAAAGCCAAAGGATAATAAAGCAAAAGCACAGATTATTTTTTTCTTCATGATTTTATTGTTACAAATTCGGGAGTAAAATTAGATCTCAGAAATATCAAGTGTGGTAACATAGAATTAACATTGTGTAAATGAATGTTTAATATTTCCTTAAAAAAAACTTAATAAAGCACTCCTCAAAGTGTAAAGAATTTAGACCCCATTCCTGCACAGATCGGCAAAAAATGCTTAATTTTAAAAAAATAAAATCATTTAATATGAAATTCGGACAAGTAGAAGACCCGTCAAAAATAGATTTTACACTTCCTAAAGATCACGCCAGAACCAAAGAAATTTTAAACCAAAATAAAAAAGGACTGGAAAATATTTCCATAGGATGTGCTAAATGGAACAAAACCGACCTTAAAGGATTTTACCCTAAAGGAACCAAAGACGAATTGACATATTACGCGAAGCAGTTTAATTCTATTGAACTGAACGCTACTTTTTACGGAATGCCTACCCCGGAACAGGTGGAAGTATGGAAAGAAAAAACACCGGAAAATTTTAAATTCTTCCCAAAGATCACCAACACGGTTTCCCACTTCAGAAGACTGATAGATGTGACGGAACCGGTGACCAACTTCACATCAGCAGTGATGAATTTTGATGATAAACTGGGAATGGCTTTTCTGCAGCTTCATGATAATTTTAAACCTAAAGATTATGACAGGCTGGAAAAATTTGTCAAAGACTGGCCTAAAGAAGTTCCTTTAGCCATCGAACTCCGTAACACCGAATGGTTCACCGATGAGGAAATTTTCAATACAACCTGTGAGCTTTTTGAAGCCAATAATATCACCAATATCATCGTAGATACGGCCGGAAGAAGAGATATGCTGCATATGCGTCTTACCACGCCCAATGCCTTCATCCGCTACGTAGGCGCCAATGCCGAAAGTGATTATGAAAGACTGGATGACTGGATGAAACACCTGACCAAATGGAAAAAAGAAGGACTTCAGAATGTCTATTTCTTTGTACACCAGAATATTGAAAAAGCATCTCCACTGCTTTCCGCCTATTTCATTAAAAAGATGAATGAGGACTGGAAAACGGACATTCATATTCCGCAAATGGCGACTGATAACAATGGGACGTTGTTTTAGATGTCAATGGTGAATTTTGCTTCGCAAGTGAATGGTGAATGGTAGAATCAAGAGCCAAGATGCAAGATTTCAGATTTCAGATACGAAACTTTTAGATAGCAGTACTGGTGGCTTCGGGAGCCTCAGCCACCAGATATTTGTAGCTCGTTTAATATGTCCTGATTCACAATTACCAACTCTAAAACCCTCAAACCCTCAGACTCTAAAACCCTCCGATTCTCCCACTCTCCCACTCGAAACACGTACTCCAAAACCCGAAACTTCCCGAACCCATATCCCAACCTTTTCAGACCGACTTACAAAAAGGCACTTAAAAATCTGTTTTTGTGGAAAAATTTTAGTAATTTAGGATGTACTGCTGTTCATATAGGGCACAGTATTTTTAAAATACAAAATGTCATGGAAAAAGAAATTTGCACGATAAGCATTACGAGCACCTGGCTCGGTGATGAATATACATTTTACGAAGATCACAGAATAAAAAGGGTCTACGATAATCACAGCCTGAGCGCCAACCGCACCGAATGGCTGGAACCACATCAGATCAACAAACAGAATAAAGATAAACTGATTAAAAACTGCCCTGAAGAATTTAAGGAGCAGGTGATGCAGATTCTGGACTATCCTTAATATGATGTATGAGTACTGAGTAATAAGCAATGAGTAATATTTTAAATCAATTTATTATTACTCATTGCCCACTACTTATTGCTTATTCTTTCTCAATAAAAGGACGAGGTTCAGAAACAGAAGTAAGAAATCCAGAGATACCCATATTCCCAGCTTTGCATTTTCATAATTGTATGCGTCTACTTCTTTTTTTGCTGCTTCGGAAAGCTTTACACTTTGATTGATATAATTCTGTACTTCTACAATCTGGTCAATATTTTTGTTCGGAACGGCGTGCTGGGAGAAATAGACCATGTTCTTTTTACCCAGATACCCTATGATCCAGTATTCATCGGACTTATCCATTTTAAGGTATTCTATCCTGTAGTATTCCGGACGTATTTTTCCGATATGTTTAGGTGCAAGAACTCCATTTTTAGCGCTGTCTACTTTGATGAGATAAAAGTCCAGGGTTTGGGGAAGTTTATTGACTACCTGCAGCCCTACTGAATTATCTACAAAACTTACCGCACTTTTCTGAATGAACCAGTACGTAAAAATAGAGATTGAAAAAACCAATGTGAGGATTCTGAACAGTTTTGCCCATTTTGCCACCCTTCCTGATTTTACTTTATACAAAATCAAAGAAAGCACACTAGCCCAGAAGATAACAAAAATGATAAATACCATACTGCAAAGATACTGATTTAAGATTTTTCGGAAGGAAGGTTAATCAACATTCCATTCTTTGAAAAACTGATCAAGGAATCCCAGCATATAATCATGTCTTTGCTGAGCGATCTCTTTCCCTTTCTCAGTATTCATTAAATCCTTCAAAAGCAGAAGTTTTTCGTAGAAATGATTGATTGTCGTACCGTTGGATTTTTTATATTCATCTTTGGACATATTCAGGCTGGGCTGGATCTCCGGGTCATACATCGGATTATTTTTAAATCCTCCGAAATTGAATGTTCTCCCGATCCCGATAGCCCCGATGGCATCGATACGGTCGGCATCCTGTACAATTTTGAGTTCAATCGGCAGTTCAGCCGGAGCCTCACCTCTGTTTTTAAACGAAATATTTTTAATGATAAATAAAACCTGTTCTATCACCTCTTCCGAAACCTTTTGTCCTTCCAGGAATTCTCTTGCTATTTTGGGAGCGATGGTTTCGTCCCCGTTATGAAACTTCGGATCTGCAATATCATGCAGCAAAGCGGAAAGTTCTACCACTTCCTGATTACAGTTTTCTGTTTCTGCTATTTTCCTGGACAGTTTCCATACTCTTTCGATGTGGTACCAGTCATGTCCTGCTTCAGCGCCTTCTAATTTTTCTTTTACAAATGCTACGGTGTTTTCGATCGTACTTTTCATTAAGCTGTCAATTCGTTTAAAATAATATTCCAGAGTTTTTTATTATAACTTCTAAAAAAATTAACGTGTCCTATTTCTTTTTTGTCGGATTCAGATGTTTTTACGAGCCTGTAGGAAGGCTTAAGGTTGGGATAGGTAGTATTCAAAAGACTTAATACTCCTTTTTCAGTCAGCCACACATCATCTTCTGCCCGGATTACAAATACTTTTTGCGTCAGATTTTTAGAATAGTCATCAATTTTCTCCAACAGTCTGTTGGTTGATTTCCTGTTTAAAATTAAGGTTCTCCAGTCATATGCGCAATTTTTTGGAAGACTTTCTCCAAGCCCAAACCAATTGGCCGGAAAATATCCTAATAATCCGGTAGTTAAAGGCTGAACAATTCCAAATCCGAGATAAGCTTCTATTTTTGTCTTCCATTTCAGGTTTCCTACGAATGCATTCTGGGTTCCTACAAAAATAAATTCGTCAAACATTTCAGAATCTTCATTCATTCCCAAGATCAATGCACCCACGGAATGTCCCAGGCAGTACTTCTTATAGTCTGAAAATTCCTTTTTAATGTATTGGGTAAGGGTTTTGTAGTCTTCGGAGCCCCAGATCCTCATAGACGCTTTAAAACCTTTCATGTTTTCAGGTTTTGAAAGCCCGATTCCTCTGTAATCATAAGCGATGACGGTAAATCCTTTTTCTGCAAAGAAATGGGCAAAAGAAAAGTACACCTGCTGCTTCACACCCGTCGCCGAGTTGATCAGAAGTAGTTTTCCGTTGCTTTTTTCAGGTCTGAAAAGATGAACCGCCAGCGATACCTGATCTTTTGTAATGAGTTCCAGTTTTTCCATAGGGTAAAAAGAAAAAATCCACTATAAAAGTGGAGATTTTACTTATATTTTTATGTTAAGTTTCTGACTTTCGATATGTGGTAAATAGCTTTAGGAAAAGAAATCCGACATTCTCGGAAGACCGGTCTGCGAACCTTTCCCTCCGGAAACCCTTGAAGAAACTTCATTCCCGAATTTCACACAGTCTTCCACCGAGTTTCCATGGCAGAGTGCTATGGCAAATCCTGAAGTAAAAGCGTCTCCCATTCCCATTTTGTAAACCGTTTCATCTTTGTCATTTCTAAAGTACTTCATTTCCGTACCGTCAAAATAGATCGTAGAATTGGTATCGTCTCTTACAAAAACTTTGTTGAAATATTTTTTAAGAATTTCTTCTCTTTTTTCCTCTCCAAAAACGGTATGAAGCTCGCTGCTTTTTGCTACAATGAAATCTACCATCTCAATAATTCCTTCACTGATTTTCATAGCCGGTGAGGCATAAAGTCCCACTTTTTTACCATATTTCTTGGCTTTTCTGATGGTGTATTCCACCACTTCCATGGCGACTTCAAGCTGAACCAAAATCAGGTCTACCGTCTGAAAATAACGATCGGCTTCTTCTATATGTTGTATGCTGAGACGTTTATTGGCTGCCGGAACCACTACAATAGCTGCATTTCCGTGGCTGGTGGTTACATAGGCGGTACCCGTGGATTCGGCATCCGTTTCATGAACGAAACCTACATTCACGTTTTCACCTACCAGATTTCTCATGATCTGCTGCCCCAAAGGATCCATCCCAACACATCCGATAAAATAAACGCTGGCTCCCAATCTTGCAGTACCTACCGCCTGATTGGCTCCTTTTCCTCCAAAATAGCTGTCTGAGTTGACGGCTAAAACCGTTTCATTCGGCTGTGGAATTTTTTCGGTCTCTAAAACAAGATCGATGGAAGAGCTGCCTACAACAATAATTTTGGGTTGTTCTGATGAGAATTTCATTGGTGTTTTAATGTTAGCTTAATATACTATATTCAAAAAACTAAGTTTCAAAAATAACTAATTTAATTAACTTATTTCAATAAATTCTGTAATTATCTTCACAGGCTTGTGATCTTTATCATAAGCAATATAACTTGCATAAAAACCTTCACCATATCCGGTTTCAAAGGCGAAAATGGTTCCGGGATGATCATCAGCCGGTTTCAGGAATGCATACTGATCTATCGCTCCTTTTTCGTCGAAGAAATACTCATGGAAAAATTCTTCATAGATTCCCATGAAATCTGCGCCTTTGCTGTGATAAAGCCTCTTTTCAAGCTCGTTCAGACTGTTTTGGGTATCTACATCCATAAGACATCCCATCCCGCTTTCTACAGGATATCCGAAGATTTCTTCTTCTCCGAGATCCTTTACATTCTGTCCTGCAGTCACAGCCATTTCCCATTCTGCAATTTCGGCAGTGCTGAAAATAACTTCTGCATACGCGACACAGTTGCTTTCTCTCTCTTTATGCAGTAAAACAGAAAAATCTCCTTTCGGAAATTCTGTTGTGAAAGCCTGCATATCATTTGTGATCAACGGGTCACAAGCTACCAGCTTTCCACTTGAAAGATAGAGTTTCCCTACTTCGAAGCTTTCCAGTAAAGGGCTTTCCACGAAGTTTTTTGAGAATAGTTTTTTTATGTTGTCTATATGTGTCATTTATTTTTCGTTGTTTAAACTGTCAGGCTGAGCGGAGTCGAAGCCTTTTTTTTCTTGCTCAAAATTATCAGAATGACTTTTATTTTGACAAACCGATAATTCTTTCAACTTCTCCCAATTATCATTAATAATGGCTTCTTTTTTCTTTCGACTCCAGCCTTTTACCTGTTTTTCAAATAAAATAGCCTGAATAATGTCATTAAATTCACAAAAGAAGACTAGTTGAACCGGTCTTCTTTTGTGAGTATAGCTTTCAGGAAATTTTCCAGACTGATGCTGAGCTAATCTGGCTTCAATATCACTGGTAACTCCTGTATAATAAGAGCTGTCGGAACATTTTAAAATATAGACAAAATATTGTTTCATTCTAAGATATCAGGCTTCGTGAACTTTCGTTCGCAGATTTTCTATCTGTGCTCAGCCTGACATTCCGACAAACTTACTGTCTATCTTTTAAATTTACAAACTTTTCAGCTTCTCTTCTAAAATAGCAATCTTATCCTGTGCATCTTTCTGTTTCTGACGCTCTACTTCTACGATTTCAGGCTTTGCATTGGCTACAAATTTTTCATTGGAAAGCTTCTTGTCTACAGAGATCAGGAATCCTTTTAAATAAGCAACTTCTTCTTCTGTCTTCTTTTTCTCTTCAGCTAAATCTAAATTTTCACTTAGAGGAATAGAAACTTCAGTAGCCCCTACCAGGAATGTAAAGCTAGGCTTAGCTGTTTTTTCTCCAAAATGAATTTCAGTAACATTCGCCAGCTTTCTGATTACGGCTTCATTGGCAAATTCCGAAGCTCCGGTATACACCTCAACGGCTTCTCTAGGAGAAATTCCTTTGGTCTGACGGTAATTTCTGATTCCGGAAATGATATCTTCAGCAGTTTCAAAGTTTTTAATGATGTCTTCATTAAATGATTCCTCTTTTTTCTGTTGAGCAATAATTAATGCCTCTTCAATGCTTCTTTCAGAAATCGTCTGCCATAATTCCTCTGTTAAGAAAGGCATAAACGGATGAAGTAATTTCATTAATTCTTCAAAGAAATATATGGTCTTGTTATAAACTTCTTTAGAAATACCTTCTCCATAATTCGGCTTAATAGCTTCCAGATACCAACCGCAGAAATCGTCCCAAATCAATTTATAAATTAAATGAAGTGCATCTGAAATCCTGAATTTTCCAAACTGATCATTAATCTCAGCAATGGTTTTATTAAGCTTATTCTCAAACCATTCAATAGTTTGTTTATCTGCTGTATTGGCTGGTTTGTCTTCATGATTCCACATATTGATCAATCGGAAAGCATTCCAGATTTTTGTCGCAAAATTTCTTCCCTGCAACATCAGATCTTTATCAAAAAGTAAATCATTTCCTGCCGCAGAACTTAATAAAATTCCAACACGAACCCCATCTGCACCAAATTCAGAAATTAATTCCAACGGATCCGGTGAGTTTCCTAAAGATTTTGACATCTTCCTTCTTTGGCTATCTCTTACAATCCCCGTGAAATATACATTTTTGAAAGGAACTTCTTTTTTGTATTCCAGTCCGGCCATGATCATTCTGGCTACCCAGAAGAAAATAATATCCGGTCCTGTCACCAGGTCAGCGGTTGGATAGTAATAGTTAATGTCTTTATTTTCAGGATCCAAAAGACCATCGAATACGGACATTGGCCATAACCATGATGAGAACCAGGTGTCAAGAGCATCTTCGTCCTGTTTCAGGTTGTCAGTGGTCAGTTGCTCGTTGCCGGTTTTTTGCTTCGCTAATACTAAAGCGTCTTCAATGTTTTCTGCAACCACAAAATCATTTTCTCCGTCTCCATAGTAGAATGCCGGAATCTGCTGTCCCCACCAAAGCTGACGGGAAATATTCCAGTCACGGATGTTTTCCATCCAGTGCTTATAGGTATTTTTGAATTTCTCAGGGTAAAATTTAACCTCATCATTCATTACTACTTCTAAAGCAGGTGGCGCCATTTCAGACATTTTCAGGAACCACTGAACAGAAACTTTAGGCTCAATAACTGCACCTGTTCTTTCTGAAGTTCCTACTTTATTTACGTAATCTTCTGCTTTCAGTAAAAGATCTTTTTCCTGTAATTCTTTTGCGATCTGCTTTCTTACATCAAATCTGTTTTGCCCTGCATAATGTAAACCGTGCTCATTAAGATTTCCGTCATCATCCAGAGCATCGATCATTTTCAGCTGATGCTTCTGTCCGATCTCGTAGTCATTGGTATCGTGAGCAGGTGTAATTTTCAACGCTCCTGTTCCGAATTCAATGTCAACATATTCGTCTTCGATGATAGGAATTACTCTACCAACGATTGGTACGATAACATTCTTCCCTTTCAGGTGAGCATATCTTTCGTCATTAGGGTTGATACATACGGCAGTATCCCCGAAAATAGTCTCGGGACGCGTCGTAGCCACGGAAAGAAATTCTTCCGAACCTTCTATTTTATATTTAAGGAAATATAACTTTCCGTTCTGCTCTTTAAATATAACCTCTTCATCGGAGATATTGGTTTTTGCTTCCGGGTCCCAGTTAACCATTCTGTAGCCTCTGTAGATGAGTCCTTTATTATAAAGGTCTACGAAACTCTTGATCACCTGCTGAGACAATTTTTCCTCCATGGTGAAACGGGTTCTGTCCCAGTCGCATGAGCATCCCAGCTTTTTCAGCTGCTCAAGGATGGTTCCTCCATATTTGTCAGTCCATTCCCATGCATGTTTTAAGAATTCTTCACGGGTAATATCTGATTTACTGACCCCTTCAGACTTCAGTTTAGCAACAACTTTGGCTTCAGTGGCAATTGAAGCGTGATCTGTGCCCGGAATCCAACAGGCATTAAAGCCCTGCATTCTTGCACGGCGGACGAGAACATCTTGAATGGTATTGTTCAGCATATGTCCCATGTGTAATATCCCCGTTACGTTTGGCGGAGGAATTACCACAGTATATGGTGGTTTCTCATTAGGCTCCGAATGGAAAAATTTGTTTTCCATCCAGAAGTTGTACCATTTCTGTTCAGTTTCCTGTGGATTGTACTTTTCTGAAATCTGCATAAAATTCTATTTCTTTTGCTTACAATTTGCAAAAATAGTCTAAAGAAAAAAAATTTTAAGTATGAATTAAAATAATTTTTAACTTTGTTTCTCAAAATTTATCTAACAAACATATTAACATTCAAGAATATGAAAAAATTAATTGCAGGAATTGCATTATTTGGGACATTTGCATTAGCTTCTGCACAGACTATTACATTTGATAAAACGACTTTTGACTACGGTACTATCAAACCAAGTGCGGACGGTACAAGATTCTTTACAGTAACGAACACAGGTGACAAACCTTTGATCCTTTCCAACGTAAAGCCTTCTTGCGGATGTACAACTCCTGAATTCAGCCAGGATCCGATCATGCCAGGAAAATCTGCTAAAATTAAAGTAGGATACAACACGACACTTAACGGACCTTTCAACAAAATGATTGAGGTTTTCTCTAACGACCCTGCCAACAGCAGAAGCGTAATCTATATCAAAGGTAATGTAGATGCCAGCGCTCCTGAGCCAAAGCCATTAACCGCTGAAGAGCAAAAAGCAGCCGCTAAAGCTGAAAAGAAAGCAGCTAAACTTGCTAAAAAAGCAGCAGCAAAGTAAATCTCTACTAAAAAAATAAAGGAACCGTCTCCATTGGAGGCGGTTTTTTTGTTACATTTAGGTGAGAGATTAGAAATTAGAGGTTAGAAGTTAGATTTTAGATGCTAGATGCTAGATGTCAGACATCAGATATCAGACGTCTGATGTAAGAGGTCGAAATTATAAGCCAGTTAGAGACTTTCGCTTAATTTCTTAATTCCTAAATTTCTCAATCACTTAATTTTAAATTTTTAAATCATTAAATATAAAAAAACATGGACACCAATTTCTCAGATGATTTCCTGGTAAAAGGAAAGTTCTCAATAAAAAAAGCTTCAACAGAATATAAAGGCAAGCTGACCAAAGAAGAAGGCGGACAGCTTTTAATTCAGGAAAAGGAAAAACTCCGTGAGCTGCAGGAAAAAATGTATGCAGACGGGAGTAAATCTCTGCTTGTGATCCTTCAGGCGATGGATGCAGCGGGAAAAGACAGTCTGATAGAGCATGTTTTTGGAGGGGTAAATCCTCAGGGATGTAATGTGACCAGCTTTAAAACACCCAGCTCAAAAGAATATTCCCATGACTTTTTATGGAGACATTATCTGGCACTTCCGCAGAAAGGAATGATTGGTATTTTCAACCGGTCCCATTATGAAAGCGTTCTGGTATGTAAAGTTCATCCTGAATACAACCTCAGCGAGAAGACATGGTCTTCTGTAAAGGATTTCGATGGTAAGTTCTGGGAAAACAGATATGAAAGCATCCGAAATTTTGAACAGCACCTAGCCCACAACGGAACCACCATTGTGAAAATATTTCTGAATGTTTCCAAGGATGAACAGAAGAAAAGGTTACTGGACAGAATCAACGAACAGGAGAAGAACTGGAAGTTTTCAGCAGCCGATCTTCCGGAAAGGGCTCTTTTCCCACAATATATGGAAGCCTACGAAACCGCTATTAATGAAACGTCAAAAGATCATGCCCCGTGGTATGTGCTTCCTGCGGATAATAAATGGTTTGCAAGAGTAGCCGCTATTCAGATTATTATTGATACGCTGGAAAAGATGGATCTAAAGTATCCTCAGGTGGGTGAAAAGGAAAAAAATGAGCTTCTGGAAGCTAAAAAAACACTTGAAAGTGAATAAACTTAAAACGTAAAATATTATATCATAGCTAAGTATATATAAATAAATTTAACTAAGAAGACACCGAAAAGTGAATAATTTATTGTTCATGTGCTTTTTTTTTATAAATTTATCAAAAATTAATTTTTTACCCCAAATTATTAAACTTTAGCTATGAAAAAACTCTTATTATTACCGGCAATCGCCGTAATATGTCTTATCTCCTGTACCAGTGAAGGAATCGCTGCCAATACAGCACAAAGCATGAAGACTCCACAAATGGAGAATTTCGACAAAGCTTTCAAAAGTCTTAATGACCCACAAAACAGACCTACTGAAGAGGAACAGAAAAGAAATACCTCTGAACTGAGCGACAGAAGGAAGGCTCTTCTTGTTCCTGCATCCAGGGAACTGATCCTTTCTTCCGGCGTTACAGAAGCTGAACTCACAAGAAAAACCGGCGGTGATATGAGCCAGATTATTGTGTGGGCTACCAACATCTATATGCAGAAAAGTGACGAGATCCGTAAGAACTTAAAATCTGAATAGCAGATGAAAAAGTTTTTACTGCTACTCGGCATATGCTCCGTTTCTTCGGCATATGCTCAGGGAGGAATGCTGATCATTCAGAATTTCACCACCAATTACGATTTCCGTGGAGCTATTTTTGCCAGTAACAATGCTGGAGGGTGTTATCCAATTGTCGCCAACCAAAATCCTGATGCGATCGTTGTACCGGCAGGAGCCACTGCAAAATATGAAAATTACAGGGACCAGTATTCTTCCTCCGCCTTTCCGGTTACTTCCTGGAATGTTAATTTGGGCCCAGGATCTACCGTCTTACCAAGGCTATGGAGCCATCCCAGTCTGATGCCTGGTGGTGTGATTTCCAATAACACCAAATGGTCGATGTCAAAATTCCAGATGTTTCACGCAGGAACTTCTGTCCCTGAAACCTACTTTAACGGAAATATCGGGGAAACAGTCGCTGCGTGTAATACTGTTCCCGATGTGATCAACACAGCCTGGGGAAATGCCAAGTGGTTCACCATCACAGCAGGCACAGATGTTTACACCTATCTAGTCATTCAATAAATCATTTACCTTATATCACTATGAAAAAGATAACATTACTTTTATCCGCTCTGGCAGGTGTTCTTGCTTTTGCGCAAACTTCTCCTCTCGTTATTCAGAACTACAGTGCCTATAATGCAGAAGGCAGACTTCGTACCAGCCCGATAAGTGCACCCGGTCCTTATATGTACGCAGCCCCCAATATTCCTTATGGATCATTCACGATACCTGCAGGAGGGTTTACCCAGTACGATAAATTCAGTACAGCAGGGACAGCTCCTTATGGGATCACATTATGGTATGTTGGAGACCCTACCAATCCTGCGAACAACGGAACATATGCCTATAATCATCCTTTTATTGCCACAGTAATGGACCCTAGCAATGTATGGGCGGGATTTGATTTCTTTCTTAAGGATCCTGTAACCCAAAACGGAGTTGATCATTTCCGGATGGGAGATCCTGCTGTTGACCCCTGGTTTGTCAGTACAGCAACCGGAATTAATTCAAGCGCCGATTGGTTTACCATCACTACACCTAGCGGTCCTACCACTTATCTGCAAATCTTTTAAATAACCGGCAGCTGTTCTGCGGCTGCCTATTTTATTGAAAACCATTGATATGGAAAGCAGCTTTTTTGCTTTCTCAGGAAGACATATACCTATACTTCAATACTATTTTAAAACTTATTCTAATACATTTTAATTATGAAAAAATTCTTTTTATCGGCTGCAGTAGCCGTTTTAACCTTAGCATCATGTAATAATGAAGGCTCTGCTGTAAACACTGTGGAAACCATGAAAACCCCACAGATGGAAAAATTTGACAAAGCTTTTAAAAGCCTTGGTGATCCACAGAACAGACCTACTGAAGAGGAGAAGAAAAGAAATACTTCTGAACTGAGCGACAGAAGAAAGGCACTTCTCGTTCCGGCTTCTAAAGAACTTATCCTTTCTACAGGGGTTACAGAAAATGAATTGACGAGAAAAACAGGGGGAGATATGAGTCAGATCATTGTCTGGGCAACTCAGATCTATATGCAGAAAAGTGATGAGATACGCAGAAACTTAAAATCTGAAAAATAGGTATGAAAAAGCTTTTAACCATTTTAGGATTCGTGTCCATATCCTTTGCTTATGCACAGGGAGGACCTCTTATCATTAATAATTATACGGCTGCTGATTTTCATACGAGACTTACTGCTGCCAGTCTTACTACGCCGGGGTGTTATTTTTATGTAACCTTAGACAATACTGAACTTGTTATTCCCAGCGGAAGTTCTGTGAGTTATAACAGTTTCAATATTCCTGGTACGATCTGGAAAGTATCTACCTCTCCTACAGGTGCCACGCCAAGACCGGGAAGCCACCCAAGTCTTATGTCAGGAGGCGCGATCTCCAACCATACCACATGGGTGATGTCACAATTCCAGTTTCACCAGTCAGGAACAGCTTTATCATCAGGAGGTGTAGGTGATACGGGGTATACCTGCAATCCTGTACCTAACACGTTACTTACTACAGAGGGAGCTGTAGAATGGTTTACCATAACGAGCGCCGGAACCACTTACACATATGTTCAGGCATTTTAATATTTTTTATCAGCCCTTATTCATTGTTTTAAAACATGAAATAAATTCATAAACACTAATTATTAAACGAATTACACTATGAAAAAACTAAGCATTATTCTGGGTATTCTGGCGGGAATGGGTATTTCAGCCCAGTCTTCCACACTGGTGATCTATAACTACAGCGCTTATGATGCTGCGGGAAGATTTATGACCGTTGGGTCGGCAGGTTCCGGATCATCCCAGCCTTATATGTATGCTCTTCCCAATGCTCCTTACAGCGTATATACAATTCCTGCAGGAGGCCACACCAAATATGATAAGTTTGACAATACAGGTGGAGGCAATCCGATTCCGATTCCCGGATGGTTTTATATAGATCCCCTCAACAGTGCCAATACAGGGAATTATCCGTACAATCATCCTACCATCACAGCGGTGACTGCCATCGACGAATGGATGGGGTTTGCATTCAACCTTACGGACAGTACGGGATATACTTATGATACATTTGAGGTAGGAGATCCTGTACTTTCGGGAGGTTTTCTCCAATCTAGTCAAAACGGGCCCAACACAGGTTCTTCTGCGGATTGGTTTACGATCACAACGCCCGGAGGTGTGGTCACTTATTTTCAGATCTTTTAATTCCTCCATTATAATATCAACAACCTTAACATAATAAAAACTGATCATTTACAAACAATCTAACTATGAAAAAACAACTGTTATCTGCTGCTTTTGTCATTTTAACCTTGGCATCATGCAACAACGAAGGCTCTGCCGTAAATACTGTGGAAACGATGAAAACTCCGCAGATGGAAAAATTTGACAAAGCTTTTAAAAGCCTTGGAGACCCTCAGAACAGACCTACGGAAGAGGAGAAGAAAAGAAATACATCTGAACTGAGCGACAGAAGAAAAGCGCTACTTGTTCCGGCATCGAAGGAACTTATCATTTCTACGGGAGTTACTGAAGCTGAACTAACAAGAAAAACAGGTGGTGATATGAGCCAGATCATCGTTTGGGCTACCCAGATCTATATGCAGAAGAGTGACGAAATCAGAAAAAATATCAAATCCGATAAATAATCTTTTGTTATGAAAAAAATACTAACCCTACTGGGAATCACAGTGGCTTCTTTTGCTTATTCACAGGGCGGAACACTTATTGTGAACAACTATACGCCCTATGATTATTACGGAGCCCTGATTGCCAATAATTTTGCAGGCGGATGCTACCCCTATGTAAGTCCAAAAACACCTAACGGTATGATCACCGTTCCTGCTAACAATAATATGGGTACCGGAACTGAGCTGAGGTATGACAACTACAAAGATCAATACACTTCATCACTGTATCCTATATACGAATGGCAGGTAAATGTATCACCAACCTCCGGGCAGCCACGGTTATGGAATCACCCTGCCGTAGGACCTGCTTCACCTGTAGGACTCAATACAAAATGGGGATCTACAAAATTTCAAATGTTTTTTGCCGGTACTATGAATAACGTTCCGGAATATCACGCCAATTTAAGTCTCGCGGGAAATCCTTGTAATTTGTCTGATGACTTTTTCAACACACCATCCGGAAGTAACAGCGCAGAAATGTTCATGATATCAAGCGGAGGAATTAACTTCACCTATATCCAACTTTATTAATCTGATTTACTTATGAAAAAATATTTTTTATCGGCTGTAATAGCTGTTTTAACCTTAGCATCATGTAACAATGAAGGCTCTGCCGTGAATACCGTGGAAACGATGAAAACCCCACAGATGGAAAAATTCGACAAAGCTTTTAAAAGCCTTGGAGATCCTCAGAACAGACCTACGGAAGAGGAGAAAAAAAGAAATACTTCGGAACTGAGCGACAGAAGAAAAGCACTTTTGGTTCCTGCGTCGAAAGAGCTGATCATTTCCACAGGCGTTACTGAAGCTGAACTGACGAGAAAAACAGGTGGTGACATGAGCCAGATCATCGTTTGGGCTACTCAGATTTATATGCAGAAGAGTGACGAAATCAGAAAAAATATCAAATCCGACAAATAATTTATTACTATGAAAAAAATACTAACGATACTTGGAATCACAGTGGCTTCTTTTGCTTACTCACAAGGAGGAACACTTGTTGTGAATAATTATACACCTTATGATTATTACGGTGCTATCATGGCCAATAATTTTTCAGGCGGATGCTACCCATATGTAAGCCCCAATACCCCTAACAGTATGATCACCGTTCCTGCCAACGCCAATATGGGTACAGGAACAGAGCTAAGGTATGTCAATTACAAAGATCAATACACCTCATCGCTGTATCCTATAAACGAATGGAATGTGAGTGTCTCAGCAACTACCACTCAACAACGATTATGGAATCATCCTGCCGTAGGACCTGCTTCACCTGTAGGGCTCAATACAAAATGGGGACATACAAAATTTCAGATGTTTTATGCAGGGACTACAAATAATGTCCCGGGATATAACGCCAATTTAGGTCTCGCAGGAAATCCATGTACTGGGGCTTCCGACAATTTCACCACGATATCCGGAGCGAACAGTGCGGAAATGTTTATCATATCAAGCGGGGGAATCAATTACACTTATATCCAACTTTATTAATCTTAATTATGAAAAAATATTTTTTATCGGCTGCAATAGCTGTTTTAACCTTAGCATCATGTAACAATGAAGGCTCTGCCGTGAATACTGTGGAAACGATGAAGACGCCACAGATGGAAAAATTCGACAAAGCTTTCAAAAGCCTGGGAGATCCACAGAACAGACCTACTGAAGAGGAGAAGAAAAGAAATACTTCCGAACTGAGTGACAGAAGAAAAGCACTTCTTGTACCTGCATCAAAAGAACTGATCATTTCCACAGGGGTTACAGAAGCTGAACTTACAAGAAAAACAGGCGGTGATATGAGCCAGATCATCGTTTGGGCGACTCAGATCTATATGCAGAAGAGTGATGAAATCAGAAAAAACATTAAATCCTAAAATTAATCATCATGAAAAAATTACTAACCGTATTAGGCTTAGCCGCTTTTTCTCTGGGGTATTCCCAGGGAGGAACTCTTGTTTTGAATAACTATTCTGCCTATGATTTTGTGGGATTCATTATTGCCAATAATCTTGCCGGTGGGTGTTATCCTTATATCACTTCTGCCAATCCGGACATGGTGAGAGTTCCTGCCGATTCTCATATGGGCAACGGAAATGAGCTGAGATACGACAATTACAGAGATCAGTTTGGCTCTTCTTTATATCCCATGGCTTCCTGGCATGTGGCTACCTCCAGCGCACTTGGCGTCATTAGACCCTGGAATTTCGGTTCTCTAATACCCGGCGGAGTTTTATCCACCAATACAAGATGGGCCACTACCAAATTCGTGATGTATTATCCGGGAACAACGAACCTGGCACCGGACAACTTCAACGGCGCTATAACCATTGTTGGCAATACCTGCTATACTGCATTGGATAATATGACTTCTACTACTGGAAATAACAGTGCGGAAATATTTACGATCACGAGTGGAACCTCCACTACCACCTACATCCAACTTTATTAATTTGATTGAATTATGAAAAAGATTTTAGCTATCATAGGAACAGCAGCCGCTTCTTTGGCCTACTCACAGGGTACGATCATCATTAATAATTATTCTCAATATGATTTTCATGGATTTATTATGGCGGCCGGATCTACAGCCGGATGCTATCCCCGGGTAGGAAATGATGGCGAGATCGTAGTCCCTGCAGATTCTCATATGGGTAACAATATGGAACTGATCTATAAAGATTACAACGGTCAGTTCATGTCTTCTTTATATCCTACCGCCAACTGGGCTGTCACATTAAGTCCCACCAATTCTTCCATCATGGCCTGGAATAATCCCAACCTTGCAACCAGCGGTACTATTTCAACCACAACCCGATGGTTTGCCACTAAATTTGATATGACGGAACCCGGAACAACTACATCCTCACCGGACTTTCGGGCCAATTTAAATCTGGCCAATCCCTGCAACCCTACCGCGTATAGTTATTACGATACTCCATCGGGAAACAACAGTGCTGAAATCTTTACTATAGGAACGATAACCTATTTACAACTGTTTTAATACAGGATATCGAGGATTTAAATTAATTATAAAATCATGAAAAAAATATTCACTATTCTCACCCTATCATTACTGTCATCTGCTTATGCACAGCACAGTATCATGATCGTCAATAACTACTCTACTACCTTTGATTTTCAGGGAAAAATAGGGGCTCATAATTTCGCAGGCAGCTGCTATCCTTATGTAACATCCAATACTCCGACGTCCATCGTTGTTCCGGCAGATTCGCATCAGGGTAACGGTAAAGAACTGGCTTATAAAAATTTCAGAGACCAGTTTACAAGTTCACTGTATCCTACCACTAACTGGACATTGCAGACCACTGCCACTAATTCTTCGGTAAGATCATGGAATCATCCAAGCATAGCACCGGGCGGTGTTATTTCAGAAAATGTAAAATGGGCATCTTCCCAGTTTCAGATGTACTATGCAGGTACATCCACTCCGGAGCCGGGTTTTAGCGGACAAATCGGGGAATCTCCTGATCCCTGCACGGGTGCTCCGGGATATACTTCCACATCCTACGGAGACATTGAATGGTTCAACATTACCGTAGCAAACGTCACTTATTCGTATTTACAAATTTATTAGTCACAAAAAATCTAACCTACATCCTAATTCATTATGAAAAAACTTTTTATATCAGCAGCTTTTGCCACTTTAGCCTTAATATCTTGTAATAATGAAGGCAGCGCCGTGAATACCGTAGAAAGTATGAAAACGCCACAGATGGAAAAGTTCGACAAAGCTTTTAAAAGTCTGGGAGATCCACAAAACAGACCTACGGAAGAGGAGAAAAAAAGAAATACCTCTGAACTAAGTGACAGAAGAAAAGCACTTTTGGTTCCGGCATCAAAAGAACTGATTATTTCCACAGGCGTTACAGAAGCTGAACTGACAAGAAAAACAGGTGGCGATATGAGCCAGATCATCGTTTGGGCTACCCAGATTTATATGCAGAAAAGCGATGAAATACGTAAGAACATTAAATCTGATAAATAATTACGGCCATGAAAAAAACAGCAGCTTTATTATTGGGTTTAACATCGATACTTTCCTCCGCACAGACTTCAACATTTGTATTTAATAACTACAATATTTATGATGCGGTCGGAAGACTGATGACCTGCAGCCCTACGCCGGGACTGGTTTGCTATATGTATGCATCACCCAACGGACCTTATGGTACGTATACAATGCCGGCAGGAATTTCTTCCTCCTATGCATCATTCAACACTACGGGTTTAGCCGCTTTCCCAATGAATATGAATGTATGGAATATTACGGATCCAAGCAACACCGCAAATAACACATCGTATCCGTACAACCATAACTACATCACCTCTACGATGTCTTCTATCAACGAGTGGGCTTCATTTCACTTCTTCCTGAAGGACAGTGCTGGAAATACGATAGACTCCTACCTTGTGGGAGATCCGAATATTGCCATTAATGCAGGGGTCACCGCCAATGCATATCAGATAGGAGCCAACAGCGGTATAGAAGCCGAGTGGTTTACCATTACAACATCTACAGGGAAGATTACTTATTTCAGTATCTATCCATAAAAAAAGCGGAGAACTTTCTCCGCTTTCTTTTTTATAAACAATTGTGTAGCCTGTATAAAATCGCGAGAAGATCTGTAAGCCGGATTTTGTTCTTCCGAAGAAGCGCCTGTTATTTATCTGCGTCTTACATTGCTGCAAAACTTGAGCTGATTACCCCTCGGCTTTCAGGACGAGCCGCCCCTAATTTCCATTGCTGAAAAGAACCGATATACTTATCATTGCACCGCAAAGAGTTTACCTGGTTTCACTACAGCCGAACTGTACCTGCTTTCTGTTGCACTTGTCCTACCCTCACGGGTGACGGATGTTATCCGCTTTGCTGCTCTATGGTGTCCGGACTTTCCTACCCCTGCCGAAACAGGAATCAACAAGCCGATTTTCTCGCGGTTGCAAAGATACGCATTATTTGGTGATTTAGTGATGTGATGATTTGTTGATGCGTTGATATAATGATGTGTTAATACGATGATGGGGAATATATGGATTGATTAGGAGAATGTAATATTCAATAGGCATGGGCTTTAGCCCATTAAAAAAAGAAAGCAAGCAATTTGGCTTTAGCCAAAACCTAAAAAAACAATATCATTTCAACAATTCCCAAAATCTATTAAACCCAATTCTGACATTACCCCATCATCAGCAAATCATCAAATCGCCATATCAACAAATTAACGCATCATCATATCAACAAATCACCGCATTATTATTATCTTCGTGCCATTATATATCTATGACTTCCAGAGAAAAAGAATTTGCGCAGCTTATCAAAGATAATCAGGGCCTGATTATCAAAGTTTCGCGTCTGTATACCAATTCTCTCGAAGATGAAGAGGACCTGTTTCAGGAGATCGTACTGCAGCTGTGGAGAAGCTACGATTCTTTTAAAGGGAACTCTAAAATTTCTACGTGGATGTACCGTGTAGCCCTTAATACAGCCATTACTCTTTTCAGAAAAAAAAGCAAAAGCCTCCCTACCAACGAATTGGATATCAACCACAGAGATTTTGTGGAAGATGATGACGATAAGCAGCAGCAGATTTCTCTTCTGTATACTGTGATCAAAACCCTTCCCAATGTAGAACGGGCAATTGTAATGATGTATCTTGACGACCTGCCTTATAAGGATATTGCAGAAAACCTTGGGATCACCGAGGTCAATGCGCGCGTGAAAATGAACAGATTAAAGAAAACCCTTAAAGAACAGATGGAAAAATATGCCTGATTTTGATTTAGACAGCTTTAAGAAAACATGGCAAGAGCAGCCTGTTCAACCGAAATACGACAGCACTGAGATCCTTCAGATGCTGAACAGAAAGTCACGCAATTATGTGAAATATATTTTCTGGATCAGCGTGTTGGAATTTTTATTCTTTTCTGTTTTGGGACTATTTTATTTCTTTCAGGATGAAGAATCGGACAGTTTCCGCAAAATATTAGAAAAACTGGGCGCACAGGAAGCTCCTGAGATAGAAACTAATTTTGACCATGCGTATTTAGCCATCAAAATTATAAGCTTACTGATCACGGCTTATTTTGTCCTGAAATTTTATCAGAATTACCGCAAAATAAAGATTGAGGAAAACCTTAAAGGGCTCATCATAAGAATTATTAAATTCAAAAAGACAGTCAATGCCTTTATCCTGATCAGCATTGCACTGCTGGTTGCCTTTATGTTCGTGTTTACCGCATTTATTTTTTATGTATTAAATTCTCAGAATGTACAGCCTTCCAACTCCAACCTGATCATCGTTATTATCGGGATCATTGTAAGTACGGTCCTTTGTGTGCTTCTGATCTGGTTTTACTACAGACTTGTCTACGGAATCATCATCAGAAAACTGGATAGAAATTTAAAACAGCTTAAAGACATAGATTCTCAGGAAAATTAGTGCAAACAGGCATCAGTTCAAGATTTTTCATTAATTTTATTCCACCAAATCTTAAACTATGCCATTATCTTACGTCTATGGAGCTTCTTCGATTCCATTACTGGGACAAACCATCGGAGGAAATCTTAAAAAGACTGTTGAAAAATACCCCAATCAGGAAGCCTTAGTCTGTGTTCATCAGGATTACAGGGCCACATACCAGGAATTTTATAATCAGACCACTGCTGTTGCAAAAGCCTTAATTTTTTTAGGGGCCAAAGCAGGAGACCGAATTGGAATCTGGTCTTCTAACCGCTATGAATGGGTACTGCTTCAATATGCAACCGCCCGGATCGGAACCATACTGGTAAATATCAATCCTGCTTACAGAACTCATGAACTCACTTACGTCATCAATCAATCGGGAATCCGTTCTATATTTTCTTCTTTAAGCTTTAAAACAAGCAACTACAAAGAAATGGTAGAATACGCCAAAGAAGTCTGCCCCAGCCTGGAACATGAAATTTTCTTTGATGACAACTGGGAAGATTTCCTGAACAACGGACAGGATATTTCAGATGACACACTCCACAGCTTTGAAGAACATGTACAGTTCGACGATCCTGTGAATATTCAATACACTTCAGGAACGACAGGCTTTCCAAAAGGCGTTACCCTTTCCCACCACAATATTTTAAATAACGGATATTTCATCGGTGTACGCTTAAAGTACTCACAAAACGACCGGGTTTGTATTCCGGTACCGTTTTATCACTGTTTCGGAATGGTCATCGGGAATATATGCTGTACGGCTCACGGTGCCTGTATGGTGATCCCGAATGACAGTTTTGATCCGGATATTACGTTAAAAACTGTTTCTGATGAAAAATGTACTTCTTTATACGGAGTTCCAACGATGTTTATCGCCGAACTGGCGGTTAAAGATTTTGAAACCTATGATTTCTCAAATTTAAGGACCGGGGTTATGGCAGGTTCAGTTTGCCCTCCTGAGATCATGAAAAAGGTGGAAAACCTGATGAATATTAAAGAAATGAGTATCTGCTACGGAATGACGGAAACCTCTCCTGTTTCTACCCAGACTTTGATCGGAACGCCCTTAGAAAAGCAGGTAAGTACGGTAGGAACCGTTCAGGATCATCTTGAGATTAAAATCATTGACGAAAACGGAAAGACCCTGGAACGTGGCGAACATGGCGAACTTTGCACCAGAGGTTATTCTGTGATGCTGAAATACTGGAATGACCCTGAAAACACCAAAAAAGTACTGGACGATGCCAGATGGATGCACACCGGCGATATGGCGGTAATGGATGATAACGGCTATATCACCATCTCCGGAAGGATGAAAGACCTGATCATTCGCGGTGGTGAAAATATCTCACCCAAAGAAATTGAAGACTTTTTATACACCTATCCGAATATACTGGATGTACAAATCATAGGAATTCCGAGTGAAAAGTATGGTGAAGAAGTGATGGCCTGGGTAAAGGTGAGAAAAGGTTTTGACGTAACGGAAACTGAACTTCTCGACTACTGCAAAGGCAGAATTGCTCATTATAAAGTTCCTAAATACTGGAAATTTGTGGATGAATTCCCGATGACGATCTCCGGAAAAATACGAAAAGTGGAAATGCGTGAGATTTCTATCAAAGAGCTGGAACTGGATCAATTGAAACAGCGTTCGTAGTTTTTTTGTTTCTGACGCAAAGTTTTTAAATAAAATGATATTGACTTTGAGGAAGGCAAAGAATTCAACTTTGTCACTGATGAAGCTCACAGATAAAACGACTGCTTATTCAGATCAATGAAATTGATCTCTCTTCGCTCACTTGAAATATTCAATGTTATAATAAGACTTTGCGTTAAAAAAAAATTCTCGCAGATTGAGCAAATCAGACTGAATTTATTTTTAGATAAATTGTTAATACTCACTAATAATCTAGACAAATTTTATATTCAAAATAGAAAAGCCCGGATATACCGGGCTTTTACTTTTATGCATAACTTCTTAAAGTTCTTTTCTTAATCTTGCTACCGGAATATTCAGCTGTTCACGGTATTTAGCGATTGTTCTCCTGGCGATATTGTAACCCTGTTCTTTAAGGATCACTACCAATGCATCATCGGTAAGCGGTTTTCTTTTGTTCTCTTTCCCGATCACTTCCTGAAGATGGGTTTTAATTTCTTTGGTAGAAACTTCTTCACCATCATCGTTGGTAAGACTGTCCGAGAAAAGGTCTTTCAGATAAACGATTCCGTTGGATGTATCGGCATATTTACTTTTTACCACTCTTGAAATCGTAGAAATATCAAATCCCGTGATATCTGCAACATCTTTCAGAATCATAGGTCTCAGAGATTTTTCATCACCTGTGATAAAATAATCCTTCTGGAATTTCACGATTGCTGTAATGGTTTGCAACAGGGTATTCTGACGCTGGTTAATAGCATCAATATACCATTTCGCAGCATCTAATTTCTGTTTGATAAACAATGCCGCCTGTTTGTGCTCTGAAGAGTTTTTATCGTGGGAATACGTGGTCAGAATGTCCTTATATTCTTCAGAAACTCTTAAGGTCGGAGCATTTTTGCTGTTCAGCATTGGGATTACCACTCCATCTTTTACCTGGATCACAAAATCCGGAATAATTTCCTGGTTGATGGTGATGGTCTGTGTATCAAAGTTTCCTCCTACTTTCGGAGACAGTTTTGAGATCTCATCAAGGGCATCTTTAAGATCTTCTTCTTCGATATCGTACTTCTGGATGATCTTGTTGTAATGCTTATTGGTAAGGGCATCGAACTGATGTCTTAAGATATTGGCTGCGAGGGAAACTGCTTTATCGGAACTTACTTTCTTTTCGATCTGAAGCAACAGGCATTCCTGAAGACCTCTGGCTCCCACTCCAGGTGGATCCAGCTTCTGGATATAATTTTCCAGAATGTCTTCCACTTTTTCCTTTGTGGTATAAATTCCCTGTGAGAAAGCAAGATCATCTACGATCGCTTTGATTTCTCTTCTCAGATAACCGTCCGTGTCAAGGTTTCCGATCACATATTCCGCAATCTTCTCATCCTCATCACTGATGTTCACCAGGTGAATCTGTTCCAAGAGATAGTCATATAACGACTGTCCTTCCGTCAGAAGGCTTTCGTTATCGAACTCTTCATCGTCCGGAGAATAGTTACTGGATGCAGTTTTATAGTTGGGCTCGTCATCGTAGATATACTCGTTGACGTCAAAATCTGTTTCAATGCTGGCTGTTCCTTCATCCTGATAAGCATCTTCAAGAGAAGAGAATTCATCTTCTTTTGGATCTTCCTTTACAATTTCCAAAGCAGGATTCTCTTCTAGCTCCCGTTCCAGCTCCTCTTCAAATTCCAGGGTGTGAAGCTGGATAAGCTTCATCAGCTGGATCTGCTGAGGTGCCAGCTTCTGTCCTAACTTGAGTTGTAAGTGTTGTTTAAGCATATTAGTCTTTGTGTTTTAACATAACATATTCTACGAATTTAATAAATTAATTCGACAAAAAACACATTTAGCATGATTTTTGCATTACACTTATTAATATAATAAACTATTAGAAAATAAAAAAGCCTTAATTTTTACATTAAGGCTTTTTTTATTGATCTAGAATTCAGCGCTTTTCGGTGTTCTAGGGAAAGGAATCACGTCTCTGATATTGGTCATTCCCGTAACGAAAAGAACCAGTCTTTCCAACCCTAATCCGAAGCCTGCATGCGGCACAGAACCAAACTTTCGGGTATCAAGGTACCACCAAAGCTCTTCTGCATCTACGTGCATATCTTCCATTTTCTGTTTTAATACGTCTAATCGCGCTTCTCGCTCAGAACCTCCGATGATCTCCCCGATTCCCGGGAAAAGAACGTCCATTGCTGCAACGGTCTTATTGTCATCGTTCAGTTTCATGTAGAACGCTTTGATTTCTTTCGGATAGTCGAACAATACTACCGGGCATTCAAAATGCTTTTCAACCAGGTATCTTTCATGCTCAGACTGAAGATCCGCACCCCAGTTCTCCACCGGATACTGGAATTTTCCTTTTTTATTCTCTTTAGAGTTCAGTAAGATCTCAATAGCTTCCGTATAGCTAACACGTTTGAAGCGTTTAGCGATAACGTTTTGAAGTTTTTCGATAAGACCTTCTTTAGCTCTGTCTTTTTCCGGTTTTCCTTTCTGTTCTTCTTCAAAACGGGTGTTCAGGAATTCAAGATCATCTTTACAGTTGTCAAGAACGTACTGGATCACATATTTTAAGAAATCTTCCGCAAGGTCGATGTTGTCTTCAAGGTTGTTGAATGCCACTTCCGGCTCTATCATCCAGAACTCTGCAAGGTGTCTTGTCGTATTTGAATTTTCTGCACGGAAAGTAGGTCCGAATGTATAAATTCTACCTAATCCCATCGCTGCCGTTTCTCCTTCAAGCTGCCCTGAAACCGTAAGGTTGGTCTTTTTACCGAAGAAATCCTGTGCAAAATCAATTTCACCTTCTTCCGTTCTTGGCATATTGTTCAGGTCAAAGTTGGTGACACCGAACATTTCACCTGCTCCTTCTGCATCTGCACCTGTAATCACCGGTGTGTTGATATAGAAAAACTGGTTTTGGTTAAAGAATGAATGCACGGCAAAACTCACCGCGTGACGTACTCTGAAAACAGCTCCAAATACATTGGTTCTGAATCTTAAGTGTGCCTGCTCACGAAGTTTCTCCAAGCTGTGTTTTTTAGGCTGAAGAATCGTGTTCTGAAGTTCTTCTGTGAAGTTATCTCCTAAAATGATGATCTTTTTAGCAATAATTTCTACTGCCTGTCCCGCTCCCTGGCTTTCCACCACTTCTCCGATTACTTTCAGGGAAGAAGCTGTACTGATCTTCTTTAGGATCTCTTCATCAAAATTTTCAAAATCAACAACTATCTGCAAATTATTAATCGTAGATCCATCATTAAGGGCAATAAAGCGATTGGCACGGAATGATCTTACCCATCCGTAAACTGTAATGTCATGATGTAATACTTTCTTGTAATCCTGTAGGATTTCTTTAATCGTCTGCTTTTTCATTTGTTGATTATAAATTTTCGTATAAAAATTAACGTCTGCAAAGTTACAAAAAAACAGCGCAACTTGATGATTACGCTGTATTTTTAAAAAATCATTTATTAAAATATTGAATCTAAAATTATGCTATGGATATTATCCAGGCGATGATACAACGATAAATATTTATTAAATCTATCAATATAATGTTTTGCAGCTACACATGCATATTACAACATCCCTGCCTGAAGATTCTTTTTCCTATTTCTCTTTTTTAATATCAGTGCTACCAAGCAAGGAAGCACACCCAACATGCAAGCATAAATAGGTAAAAAGACAAACGCCAATGCAGATTGGCCATCTTCTGCTATACCACCTATATTAAAATAAAAGATAATAGGAAGTAAGAGTGGAAAGATCAGCAGTATCATAAAAGCCAAACCATAGCAGATCCTAATAGCCAAACTATGCATTGCATTAATGATCAATGTATGGAAAATAAAAAATAAAACAATTGGTGCCAGTACAAACCAAGTTATGAAACTAAACTTCAATAGGAGAAGATTCAACACTGCGGCCAACAAGCAAATTAACGGTACAATAAGTTTTTTCATTTTATTAAGTTTAAATTTTAATTTATCATTTAAATAACCACATTTGGTTTATTTAGCCCAATTGGCATTCAAATACTTTAGGATATAATCGGAAGAGTCTATAGGGATACAAAAAGTCACTGAAAACGAGTGACAGCGTTACTCGTTAAACTTCCCACTTCCTTTCTTTACATTCACTTTCTAATTAAAGAATACGGTTTTCTTCAGCTCTTTTCCATTCCGTATCTTCCATGCATGATAGGAACTCGGTACGTCGTACTGCCATTTAGGAAGCAATAAGACAATTAAAATCACATCAATATGAGAGGCAAATCCCAGTACAACCGTGAGATAAAATGCCCAGCCCGTTTGCTGAAACCCGATCAGATAGGTAAAGGCAATCAGCAGACTCAGACCCCACATTTTTGACAGAAATGCATGCGTACAGGTCTCTTTTCCGAATTTCCAGATACTGACGACGTAGCAAAGTGCTTCCATGACTAAGATTAAAAGAATTCCCTGCCATTCATTTTTAATCAGATCAGGATTCAGAAAATAAGATGCAAACCCTAAGGACAGCCAGAAAATCAAATCGGTCTGACTGTCCAGTCTTCTTAATTTTTCCGAGGAAACGCCCACCTTCCGGGCAATGATTCCATCGAAAATATCCGTCAATAAGCCAAAATACATCAATCCTAAAATTAAAGATCCTGCTTCTGTTCCTTTGAAATAAGCTAATAACAGAATCACCGGAGCCAAGATAAATCTGGTTGCGATCAGCAGATATGGTAATTTTTTCATAATTTTTTGTTTTTTTAAATCAATTATTTCATCTAAAACTTAAAGTATATTCCTGTTTCTACGGAGAAAGAATTAAAATCTTTAGGAACTGTATTTCTGTACCAGAGTTGATAGGGCATGTATGAAGCCTGAATGCCCAATCCTATATTCTTTCTCCAGAACCTTATTCCCTGTCCAATTTTTAATGACGCAACACTTTCCAATTTGGTGTCAATATGAATTGTATTTTGATTATCGTTTTGCTCAGCCTCATCAGATGGTATTCCTTTGCCGTCAAAGAATAAATTGTGAAAACTGAGTTCACTTACCCATTCTATTCTATTATTTCTCACAGGATAACTTTTGACCAACCTAGCACCCAAATTCACTATAAATTCCTGAGAACGCACCCTGTAAAACAGTCCTTTTTTACCGTAATCAAAATCATACAAACTATTACTATAATTGAAGTTACCTCCTATTTCCAGGTGAGTTTTCGTTTCATCTACCGGATAGCGATACCAATATCCAATGTAAAATCCAGGACTCTGCTTTACTTTTTCAGCAGAAAAATTCAGATAGCTCCCAGTCTCGATCAGTGATCTTTTCCGGTGATCATTAATTTCTCCGGTTTGGGCTGTTATATTTATACAGCATGCCAAACAAAAAAGAATCGTTTTCATAGGCTAAAAGTTGATAAATGGCAGCGTTCTTTTGGCATTCTTATTCCAAAAACCGATCTGAAGACCTTTATTCCTGTCTGTTTTATTTACCAGGCCTATTTGCATACCTTTATGATCTTTACTCACATTCACAGCTCCGGCCTGAATACCTTTCATTGTTCCTGTATGGTTATAAAGTCCCAATTGAACTCCTCCAAATTGATCAGCTGTGTTGCTAAAAGAGATTAAAAGTCCTTTGCCGGTACCTGCCGAATTATTGATAAAGGAAATATGCAGCCCATTCAGCTTACCAGAATTATTATTAAATCCGTTTACTGTAAACCCATTAGTGGTCTGGGCAACATGATACATTGAGATTCCGATTCCATTCAGTTTTTTAGCATTGGTAACGCCTCCTGTAGAAATATGAAGGCCGTTGATAGAAACTGTTGCCTGCTCATCGGTAGGAACTTTAATGGCATGAGGCAGCAAAGGATAAATCAAAGAAAATGGATTCCCCTGCAGATTAAGCCCGTTGATTGTTTGGGATTGATAATCATCCACTACACCAAGATTAATTCCATTGGTATTTTCCACTTGAGCTTTCGGAGTGAATGTAATTACTTTTGATTTTATTCTTTCAACCTGCAAACTATCCTGAGCACTGATGACACTTCCCGCAAAGAGACCGATCATCATTAACAATTTTATTTTCATAACTCACTGTTTTAAAATGATACATCAAAAGTATCTGTGAAAATCACAATTCCGAATGCGAAAAAAAATTAAAATAAAGAAGTACATTTGTGAAAATCACAAAAACATGCATCAGGAACTTTTACTTAAGGAAATACGAAAGAAAATTGGGGACAAATCTTTAAATGACGAGATCGCCAATATTCTCAATATAAGCTATGATGCATCCCACAGAAGAACGTCTCTGAAAGCAAAGTTCAGCTTTGAAGAAGCTCTGGAGCTGGCAAAGTATTATCAGATTTCTCTCAATCAATTTATCACTTCAGATCAACAGCTTGTGGTTCAGAAAACTTCGGGTGTGGACAAAACAGAAGATCTAAAGTCTTTTTTTCAGAATAATCTGAGCGTTTTTGAAAATTTACCACTGTCTGATGAGATGACTGTTTATTATTCTGCCAAGGATATTCCTTTTTTCTACACGCTTTCGGACACATTGCTTTCCCGTTTTAAGATTTATGTCTGGATGAATCTGCTTAATGCAAAACAGGTTTTCATTCCTTTTATGCAGTTTTCACCGCCTTATTTTGAATCCAATACGCAGGAGCTGAAGAAAAGATACGAAGCACAAAATGTTGTAGAATTGTGGAATGACAGGACCATTTCCAGTATTTTACAGCAGATTTTATTCTACTACGAAACCGGACTTTTACAGAAAAATGAAGCTGAAATTATCCTGAAAGAACTCAGAGAACTTATAGAATATATTGAGAAGAAAACGGAAAGCAATCCAAAATTTCATTTGTATGAAAATGAACTGATGCATCTGTCCAATGACATTTTTTTCCATCATCCGCAACAGTCGCTTTTTGCCATACCGATCAATATGTTTGGCTATATTTTGATTAATGACGAAAAAACCTGTGGTGAAACACGGAATTATTTTGAACACCAGATTAAAAATTCAAAATCGCTGAACACATCCGGAAACCGCGACAGAAAGATATTTTTCAATAAAATGTTCGAGCAAATTGAAAATTTAAAACAAAAGCTATAATATGAATACCCTCCATAATGGTGAATTTTTCGGACAGACCAATGAAACCCTGCGTTTCGATGGATTGACCATTACGGATACGGAATACACGCATCCCTACGTCGACTGGCATTATCATGAAAATGCTTATTTCACTTTTCTGCTGCAGGGAAATATGACGGAAGGAAACAGAAAGGAAACCTATGACTGTCCTGCAGGAACGCTGCTTTACCATCATTGGGAAGATGCTCATTACAATATCAAACCGGATATTTTTACGAGAGGTTTTCATCTTGAACTTACCGAAGAATGGTTTGAACAGTTTGGGGTTCCCAAAGACTCCATTGAAGGAAGCTTTAATCTGAAAAATCCTGCTATAAAATTATTAATGTACAGGATTTTCAGGGAGACAAAAGTGAATGATCCTTCTTTTGAACTGTCTGTTCACGAGCTTCTGCTTAACCTATTCAATCAGCTGACAGAGAAGGGAGGAAATTTTGACAGAAAACCAACCTGGGTCAGTAAGATTGATGAAATACTTCACGAAAATTGTACAGAAAAACTGAGCCTGACGGAACTTTCAAAGACATTAGATATTCATCCTGTTCATTTAAGCAGGGATTTTCAGAAACATTTTCACTGTACTTTAGGGGTATACATCAAAAAACTGAAGATCAATAAATCTCTGACGCTTCTCAACACTTATCCATCTCTGGCTGAAGTGGCCCTGGAATGTGGTTTTGCAGATCAAAGTCATTTTATCAGATCATTCAGAGAATATACGGGGATTACTCCTTTGCAATACAAAACTCTTCTGAAGAAATAATAATGTTAATTTCATTCTATTTTTTCCGAAAACCTATTTATACTTTTGTTCAGATAAAATATTAAAATGAAATCTATTCTTCTGTTTGTCTTATTTCTAAGTTTCGGGCTTTCTTTTGGGCAATCCAAAAATCTTACAGATCCGGATCCGGTCACGCTTCCTCTTCATAAAAAATACATCAACACTATTGTTTTTCTGGATAAAACCATAGCTCCCGACCAATTAAAAGAATCCGATTTTCTTAAGACGATGGAATTTCAGGAAGATAAGGATTTGGGCATCCGCATTTTTATGGACAATGCTCTGGTTAATTATCTACATCAAATCGATCCTTCACTATCAACCGATGAGCTCCTGAAAAAAGGAAATTATCAATTCAATTTCTTTGTTGACGGAAAATTGATCTACACTGAAAATCTGAATACCGGAGCAGGAATTGCTGAAGACAAAAAGAAGAAAACTACGTTGAGAATTCCTTTATCAAGTTCAAAAAACGAAGATTCATGGGGAAGGTATTTGTGGATGAGATTCTATCTTGGCAACGGTGGAATTGATGCACTGGAAGAGGGAAAACATGTTCTGAAAATTGAAATCAAGCCCTATTTAAAAACTCCATCATTAAAGGTTGGACCTACGATTGCAGCAGGGGAAATTAACTTAACAATCCCCCGTAAAAATATTCCACAACAACAAGTTGCCATTCAAAAGATACAGCCCAATAGCGGATGGAAAGTTTCAGATGAAAAACTGGATCAGGAAAAAATAAAACTTTTAAATACAAAAATTGCTGAAAACCGATTCAGAGAGATCACAAGTATTGTCGTGATCAAAAATGAAAAGCTTCTTCTGGAAGAATATTTCAACCAATCCGGAAGAGATTCTCTGCAGGATACACGTTCGGTAGGAAAGTCTTTTGCGTCGGCTTTGACGGGTATTGCGATAAAAGACGGACATCTTAAAAGTGAAAGCCAGATGCTGAAAGATTTTTATGATTTGAAACAGTTCAAAAACTATTCGTCCGGAAAGGATAGCGTTACCATTAAAAGTCTTCTGACGATGAGCTCCGGATTCGACGGTAATGATCAGGATGAAAGCTCGCCTGGAAATGAGGAAAATATGTATCCTACCTACAACTGGGTAAAGTTCACCCTAGATTTGCCTACAACAGAGAATAAGCCTGGAAAAGTCTGGAACTATTTCACTTCAGGCGTTGTGGTGACAGGAGATATTTTAGACAAAAATGTTCCAAAAGGTCTTGAAAAGTATGCGGATAAAAAGTTGTTTCAACCCCTTGGCATCACTCATTATAAATGGCAGTTCACCCCACAACAAAAACCTTCTCTGGCTGGTGGATTACGTATGAAATCGCTGGATTTTGCTAAGTTTGGACAGCTTTATAAAAATAATGGAATATGGAACGGAAAGAACATTATCGATAAAAATTGGGTAAAAAAATCTTTCACCAACTATTTCACCAACGATCCTGATTCTGAAGGCTATGGCTACTTATTCTGGAGAAAAATCTATAAAGTAGGAAACCGGAATTTTGAAGCGTATCAATGCAGTGGAAACGGCGGAAACAAAATAATTATGTTCACGGAAATCCCTGTAGTGATCGTCATTACAGCTAAAGCATACAATAAATCTTATGCACATGTACAGTCGGAGAAGATTGTTCAGGAGTATTTATTAACAGCGCTGGGTTATGGTAATGAGTGATAGGTCAGAATATTGTTGAATGGGTAAAAAATGTATCTTTAATAAAAATAAACCATGAGGATTTCACTTGTATTGTCGCTTTTCGTTTTATCATCATGCTATAGTCCGAAAACCGATGTAGAAGAAGACAAGCATCCTGAGATCCCTGAATTTCCTCATTTCTCAGACGAGACCGTTGTTTTGGAAAAAGTTATGGAGCTGCCGCTTTCGCAGAAGGATAACTGCAGGTATCTGGTTAAAGATAATTACTTTTTGGTCTATAATTTCCCGGTCACAGATTCCCACCAAAATAACACCAACATGATTTTTATAATGACGGAAGGAAAGCTGGCTATTTCTGAGCAATGGAAGAACAGGCCGGGTATCAACAATCTGGCTTTTGTAGATGAGGCAGGTAATGTATACGCCAATAACCGGAAATACCTGGCTCCGGATTTCCGTTACAAAAAGTTTCTGCCTTTTTATGACCTCAACGATATTACAAAGAAATACGAACATCTTTTCCATACCGGTGAATCCGAAAAAGACTCTGCCCTCTTCAAAAAAATAGGAGATGAACAGTCTGTTCTCCAGAAAAATGTTCTGGACAAAGCTGATCAGATTGTATTGGTAGCCGATCTCATGAATACTGAAATTCCGGATCATGCGATCTATGGTGCTAACTACCTGTTTAATCCCGGACAGAAAAATACTTATTTCGTGTCTTATAACCTCCTACAGGATCTGAAAACAAAAGATTCAACTGTGGAAAAGGATCCTGTTTACACCAAAATCCTTCCAAAGATCAGACTTTCTCCAAACGAAAACAATTTCTCTCCTGAAATCCGTAAGGAGTACAGAGATACGATATCGTTCAATATAAAGGATAAAATTGTTTCCGGAAACCGATGGTTCAGCACAGGGAATCATTTTGTGGCTTCTTTTGGCTACTATCCGGTTTATATGTATTACTATGATGTAAAACTTGGTAACAAAACGGTTTCCACCAAAGAAGACCATACCAAAATAGTCGCTTCTGATCCTATAAAGACCAAAACGGGGAAATATTTCTTAGTAAGTAATGTGAGAGAGGGGAAGTTTCAGATCTATTATCTGAAAAACTGATCGGACTATTCGTCTTTTTTAGAGGACACTAAAAAAACGTCGATAAGTCCTTCCGGAAGCTGCATTTTGATGAATCTTTCTTCTCTGTTCACCTCCAGGATCCAGTCTTTGATGATAGGAATCACTACTTCTTTTCCGTCCAGGTTGGTCACGAAATAGTTTTGAGCAGTCTGATCGTTTACAGATCTTATCACCCCGCATTCTTTATCATTTTCATCAAGAATATCGAAACCGATGATCTCGTGATAATAAAACTGCTTTCCGGAAAGTTTCGGAAGTGTAGCAAGCGGAAGATAGACACTTTTCCCTAAAGATTGGTCTACCAGTGTTTCGGAAGAATTTTTAAATGCAATGTTCAGAGCATCGTTTTTGCTCCATGATGTTTTGTCAATAAAAAATGGAACCAATAATCCGTTGATTTCAACGAATATTGATTCCAATTTATTGTAAAGCTCGGGTTGATCGGTATCCAATTTAAGGATAACGTTTCCCGCAAGGCCATGTCTGCGTGTGATTTTTCCTAGTAAATAGCAATCTTCTTTACGCATACAGGTTTATTTTTAAGCTTCAGTGTTTTCTTCAGTTTCAGCAGCAGGAGCTTCTCCTTCTGTAGCTTCAGCAACAACTTCTTCAGCAGGTGCGTTAGCAGCTTCTTCAGCAGCTTTAGCATCAGCTTCAACTTGTGCAGCAGCAGCAACTCTAGCTTCGTTTACTTTAACTTCAGCTTCTAAAGCAGCTTTCTTAGCGTCAGCCTGAGCTTTAGTTAAACCTTCTACTTTACCTTGTACTTTTTGATCTTTAGATTCTACCCAAGCATTGAATCTTTTTTCAGCTTCAGCTTCGTCAAAAGCACCTTTAGCAACTCCACCTTGTAAGTGTTTTTTGTAAAGGGCACCTTTATAAGAAAGGATAGCTCTTGCAGTATCAGTTGGCTGAGCACCGTTGTTTAACCACTTTACAGCAGAATCAACGTTCAAATCGATAGTAGCAGGGTTAGTAATTGGGTTGTAAGTTCCTAGTTTCTCGATGAATCTACCATCTCTTCTAGCTCTAGAATCTGCAACCACGATGTGGAAGAAAGGCTTACCTTTTTTACCGTGTCTTTGTAATCTGATTTTTACTGACATAATGTTGTGAATTTTATGGGAACTCGTCCCAGTTAAATATTTAAGAGTGCAAAGATAATAAAAAAAACTAATCCTCCATATAATAAATTACTTTCTCTGATATTTAACCTAATATTTTTATTTAATCCCGGAAAATTACCGGAAAAAACAGGATATTTGAACAACAAAATTACGAAATGTTTAAGCACTTATTTTTCATCCTTATTATTTTATCTGCTGTAAAAATTCAAGGTCAGACTCGAGAAGAAAAAATCAATACCTTAGTTCATGCCTATACTCATATAGACCGTTTTAACGGAAGTATTCTGGTTGCAGACAAAGGAAAAATAATTTTCGAAAAAAGCTTTGGAATTCAGGATTTTCAAACCAAAGAAAAAAACACTAACCAAAGCATATACCGGATCTATTCCACCACAAAAACATTTACGGCTACAACAGTTCTCCTGCTAAACGAAGAAGGAAAATTATCCCTGAATGATAAACTCTCTAAATATTATCCCGATTTTCCTAAAGGAGACAGCATTACCATAGAGAATTTAATTACCCATACTTCGGGAATTCCTAATGACACCGGCCCCGAGAGCACCAAGAATGAAGCGGTTTTTATGAAATCTATTTCCCAGCAGCCTTTTGTTTTTTCTCCGGGAAAAGGCTGGGGCTACAGCAATTCCAATTATTATATTTTAGGATACATTATTACAAAGGTAAGCGGGATGCCATATCCGAAAGCGATTCAACATTATATTCTGGATCCGTTGGGAATGAAAAATACAGGGTTTGGGTTTAAAGATTTAAAAGATAAAAACAAGACAACCGGCTACGAATATTTGTCTCCCCACAACTACCGTGAAGCTGTGGTTTATGATTATGACCACCCTCATGCGGCAGGCGCCATGTATTCTACCGTTGAAGATTTATACAAATTCGACCAGGGTATCAAAGCTTATAAAATTCTTAAAAAGGAGACTTTGAAAAAAGCACAGACTCCTTTCAAAACTTACGATTTCGGTTATGGCTGGCACCGGCAGATCATAAAAGGAAAAACAACCATTGGTCATGATGGAGGCGGACCTGGCTTTATAAGCCGATTCCTGACAATTCCTGATGAAGATATTTCTATTATTGTTTTGAGTAATGCAAGGGATAACAGTGTTTTTGAAATCGCCGACAAAATCATCGCTATTCTTGCCGGCGAGACGTATGACCTTCCGAAAAAAGTCAACATTGGAGCAAAATATGAAAAAGACCTGACAGGTTTATACCAATCAAAAAACTCCACTTTCTATATTTTAGCTAATGATAATAAGCTGAACTTTAAAGAAACCAATGAAGGAGAAGGTATACTTTTTACAGAAAGCAGCACCAAATTTTATATCAACAATCAAATTGGAGAGCGAATCTATTTTGAATTCAAGCCCGACACTAATGGTAAAAACACAGTTTTAAACATTGTTATGAAGGATAAAATTGTAAAAGAAGCGAAAAAAAATGACGATAATTTTCTTTGGGGTATTACCGGAAGTGCTACTGCAAACGGTTGGAACGGTCCTGATATCAAACTTGTTCCGAATGAAAAGAATAAGGATATTTTAGAAGCCAGAAATATTCCGTTGCAATCCGGCCAGATCAAATTCAGAGGAAATAACGAATGGACCCTGGATCTCGGTATTAATGACAATAACCAGCTCACTCAATATGGCAGAAATATCAACGTGGAAGCCGGAACTTACGATATCATTTTTGATACAACCAATCCGATACGCCCGACGTATCAACTGGTTAAAAAGAAATAAATTAAATCCTGGCATTTCGGAAATAAGTGAAATGTCAGGATTTAAAAATGTTTAAAGAGCTCGTTAAACTAATTACTATTTCCCATATAGAAAAGCCCCAGACATTTCTGGTTTTCTTCGATGGTCAAAGATTCCTTAAGATGGTTGACAATGGCAGGAGAACTCCAGTAGCAACCTACTTGATGAGCTGTACAGGTAAGGTACATATTCTGTACCGCCATAGAAACGGCAGCGATCTCTTCCCATTCCGGAACCATACCACTGAAATTAACCACAATGGAAATCACAGCATCCGCTTTATTGATCTTAAAACCGATATCCTGATATTTCTTCTCTAAAAAGGTCTGTTCGGATTGGGTAGCCTTGTAAATAGACTGCATTTCTAAAGCCAGTTTTGCTTTTTCTTCCCCTCTGAAGATCTTAAAACGCCAAGGTTTTGTACGCTTGTGATTCGGGGCTAATGTCGCTGAGTGTAAGATTTCATCTATGACTTCCTGAGCGATTTCGGTCTCAGTATAATCTTTTGGAAAGATGCTTCTTCTCTGTTCTATGATTTCTTTTAAAATTTCTGCATTATTCATGCTGCAAATTTACAATATGAAATTGAATGCATTACAGTATTACATTGATTTAACTTTGATTTTTCACCAATAACCGGCGGCTTTTATATGCTTTATACTGAGTTAATAAGAAGGTAAGCATCATAACAACAGTCAATCCTCTCCATATCCAACGTTCCAGGCCTTCCTTTACAGGTCCCGGCCATGATAAACCAAGAAGACAGATAGTGTACATCATGCCAGCATTGATCCAGATACGTCCCGGATCGGGATAGGATTTCATGGTCAGGGACTGATTATAGACAAGAACAGGCATCAGTTTATGATGATCCCAGATCAGCAAAACGGTGACCGCAATCATCATGAGAGATGTAATCAACCATGTTCCGGTAAATGAAAGACTGATGGTAATGATCCAGATGTTCGTTAATATCGCTAAAAATAGAAGAGCTCCCAAAAGCGCGAACCGCTGGGTCATCAGTAAAATGCCGGCCACAATCTGGGATAGTCCTAAAAAATTCCAGTAAAATCCTGTCTGATACATGGCTTCAAAGAAATAACCTATTGGGGTATCTATTGAAAGAACGGTAAATCTGTTTCCCAATAATTTCGTCAGGCCTGAAGGAAAAAATGCAAATCCCACCAAATACCTTAGGTGAATAATGATCCACTGATTCAGCTTGTTGGTTCTTAATTTTTCAAATGTCATGGCTTGCTTTGGGTTGTAGGATTTTTGAGTAGATGAGTTTTGTTGATGGTTGCTAGCTGCTTGGTGCTGGTTATATAGTTTACAAAATTTGCGGTAAAAACGTCTCATGTTTGATATCTGACATCTTGATTCTAAAATTCACCATTCACCCTTTAAAGCAGACAACTCCTGAATCATAGACCTCCACAGTTTGAAATCTGATATCTAGCATCTGGACTCTTGATTCTTGGCTCTTAACCCAAACTTTTTACATTAAATAGCAAATATTTTGTGCCTGAATCTAGGTTTTGGCTAAAGCCGGGTGAATGGATATGATCTGTTAAACGGGCTAAAGCCCGTTCCTATTGAATGTGATAGATTGAGTACTGCAACTTTTCAGATATTGGAATACTCAACTCTTGTTCTATTTAATAGCTTTATAAAAATACAGAAATGCAAAAGGTCCTCAACCTCAAGTCTGAAATCTCGTGTCTGAAGTCTGCCATCTAGCATCTTGATTCCTGGTTCTTGGCTCTAAATTCACCCTTCACTTGCAAAGCAAAATTCACAATTGACATCTTCAGTCTGAAATCTGATGTCTGACATCTAGCGTCTTGGCTCTTGATTCTTGAATCTCCTCCCAATCAAATCACCTCCACAATCTCCTGATAAATATTATTCAGCGTAAAAGCATCTCCCGATTTCATTCCCATCATTTTTTTAGCCATGGGACTTTCAGGGGAAATAGCATAAAACCGGTCGCCTTCAAAAAAGAATTCTCCCAATGAAACCGAAATATAAAAACGGGCTTTGTTGGTGATGACCAGAGAACCCAGCTGTATTTTTTCTGTGGGTGTATTCAGAACCTTTGACATATTTCTTTTAAGATCATTCAAAGCTCCGAGCTGCCGCTGCATCTGGTAGATTTCCTCCTGCATTTCCTCTCTCATGCTGTCATACTTCGGGGTCTTTTTTATATCACGACTTGCTTCCAGGGTAAACTCTATAAAATTTTTAAGCTTTTCTATTTTCTCAGAGATAACTGTTTTGACATAATGTCTTATATCACTTTTCACAAATACGATCTTCTCCATAAATCTAATCTTTACATAAAGATAATAATTTTTTAAAATACTCATTCCCCTGAATTCGAGAAACATCATAAAAAAAGCCCTGTATTTCTACAAGGCTTATGTTTTTATTTTTCGGAAATCTTTTTAAGGTCTCCCAACCCCTGATCGAACATGGTTTTCATATTCATATCCATCATAGGTTTCATGATTTTCATCATCGTATTAAGTTCATTGTCTATGGACCATGTTACTTTCGTTCCGCTTCCTTCCGGGGTCAAAATAAATTTGGCAACCGCATCACCTTCAAAAGGCTTGATAAAATGAAGTTTCGTTACCAATTTATCATTCGGTACAATTTCTGTGACGGACTGTTCGCCCTCTCCTACTTTACTATTGCCTTTCCAGTGGTAGGAATCTCCCACTTTATCACCGGTTCCGGAGTAAGTGATGACGATATCCTTATCTGCTTTTGAAAATGGATCCCAGACATTGTATTCTTTTAATGAGCCTACGTGCTGCCATACTTTCTCTTTTGGAGCGTTGATCACCACAGATCTTTCAAAATGCTGTTTTTTGTCAAAAGCCAGTATCGCTACAATTGCGTAGATTACGGCCAAAAGGATGATGAAGCCAAGAATTTTTAAGAGTGTTTTCATAGTTTTGATATTTTGAGTTATTTGTTTTATTCTTTAACCCTAAAACTTTGAGAGACATATGAATGTCAATACCCAATCTTTTATGGTTTTCTGTTTTCAAAATTAGTCATTCCACCCTCGCCGCCTCTTTTCATATGACAAGATTATTAAAGATAAAGCATTTTTGTCACATCCGGATATCCGGGCATTATTTTTGCGCTTTTCACGTGTGATTCCCAATGAATCATTAAATTTACTTACCTAAAAATCGAAAAATGAATATTTTAACAGAGAAATTTACCACACCATATCATGCAGCGCCTTTCAGCGATATTAAAAACGAAGATTTCCTTCCTGCCTTCAAAGAACTGATCAAACAGTCTGAGGATGAAATCAATACTATTGTCAGTAATTCAGAAGCCCCGACTTTTGAAAATGTGATTGAAGCACTGGCCTATTCAGGAGATCAGCTGGATGTGGCTTCAAGTATTTTTTTCAATTTAAATTCTGCGGAAACCAGTGATGAGATTCAAAAAATTGCTCAGGAAGTATCTCCTCTATTAACTGAACATTCATCGAAGATCTCTCAAAACGAAGCTTTATTCAAAAAGATCAAAAAAGTATACGACGAAAAGGAAAAATATAATCTGAATGAAGAACAGGAAATGCTGTTGAACGAAACCTATAAAGGTTTTGTAAGAAGTGGCGCCCTGCTGAATGAAGAAGACAAGGAAAAACTGCAGAAGATCAATATGGATCTGTCTTTAAAATCCCTGCAGTTCGGACAAAATGTATTGGCCTCTACCAATGCTTATTTTAAACATATCACCCGTAAAGAAGATCTGGCAGGAATCCCGGAAGCTATTCTTGACCAGTATGCTGAAGACGCTAAGGAAAGAGAGCTTGAGGGCTGGGTGGTTACTCTTCAGTATCCAAGTTATATTCCGTTCATGACGTACGCAGAAAACCGTGAATTGAGAAAGGAAATTGCTTTGGCGAGCGGAAAAAAATCTTTTGACGGTGGAGAATTTGACAACCAGGAATTAATTAAGGAGCTTCTGCAATTAAAACAGCAAAAAGCTGAATTATTAGGCTATCAAAACTATGCAGACTATGTTCTGGAAGAAAGAATGGCCAAATCTCCGGTGAAAGTGATTGACTTTTTAAATGAACTTTTAACGAAAGCAAAACCTTACGCAGACAAAGAAATTGAAGAATTAAGATCTTTGGCCAAAGCTGACGGAATTGAAGAATTACAAGGCTACGACCATGCTTTCTATGCTGAAAAACTCCGTAAGCAGAAATATGACTTTAATGATGAGGAACTGAAGCCTTATTTCCCGCTTGATCAGGTACAGGATGCTGTTTTCGGATTGGCTGGAAAACTTTTCGGACTTCGTTTTGAGGAAAGAAATGACATTCCGAAATACCATGAGGATGTGAAGGTGTATGAAGTTTTTGAATCAGGAAAAGAATCAGCTGAAGAACATTTCAAAGCTTTACTGTATGTAGATTATTTCCCTAGAAAAGGCAAAAGAGCAGGTGCATGGATGACCAGTTATAAAAATCAGTATAAAAAAGACGGTGAAAATTCACGTCCGCATATCTCTATTGTCTGCAATTTCAGCAAGCCAACGAAAGATACTCCGAGCTTACTTACCTTCCAGGAAGTGACTACTCTGTTCCACGAATTCGGACATGCGCTTCACGGAATGCTGGCTGAGACTCAATATCCAAGCCTTTCCGGAACTTCTGTGAAGTGGGATTTTGTAGAACTTCCATCTCAGTTTCTGGAAAATTTCTGCTACGAGCCAGAGTTCTTAAAAACATTCGCGAAACATTATAAAACCGGTGAAGTACTTCCGGATGAAAAGATTGAAAAAATTGAGCAGTCTAAAAGCTTTATGGAAGGTTACCAGACCATGAGACAGCTTGGTTTCGGGCTTCTGGATATGAACTACCATACGAAAGTTGAAGAGTTAAAAGGTGAAAGCGTGAAAGCCTTTGAAGATAAATATACAAAAGCGACCACTCTTTACCCGATCAATCCTGAAACGGCGATGAGTCCAAGCTTTTCCCATATTTTCCAGGGAGGATATTCTGCGGGATATTATTCTTATAAATGGGCGGAAGTTCTGGATGCAGATGCCTTCCAGTATTTTAAAGAAACCGGAATTTTCAATCCTGAAACGGCTGCAAAATATAAAGTTCTTCTTTCTTCAGGCGGAACCAAAGATCCGATGGAACTGTATAAAAGCTTCAGAGGAAGTGAACCGAAGGTGGAAAGTTTATTGAAGAGAGCATTCGGATAATCATCAATGATTATTGCATTGATTAAAAATAGAAAGAACAGTCAATGGCTGTTCTTTTTTATTTTATCCGCGTTATAAGAGCCAGATTGCTATACAGTTTGTGTCTTTGATACCAAGTAAAAAAAATTACAAAAACATGTCTTATTACGAGAGATTATTGGCGGTTTTCTATTAAATTTGGAATCAGCTTTTATGATGCTTTGTACCGACAGAATGGGAAACCCGGACTATTGGTGATATTATAGAATCCAAACTAAAAACTCCATGAAAAAAATCTTTATTCTGGCCTGTATTGTCATCGTTACCATTGGGTTGCTTTATGCGCTGACCCATTACATCAAGATGGATGGTTTTTCTTTCGCATTCGCTTTGAATTTCTTGCTGATGGCCTGCGTACTTACCTTTACCGAAACCTTGAAAAGCCCGTTGAACTCTTCTTATTTCAGTGAAAAATCGTGGGAAAAGAAAGGGAAAATATATGAATCTCTGGGCATTAATATATACCGGAAATTATTAGTGAAAATAGGATGGGAAAAACTGAACAAAAAAAGCAAACCGGTAGAAAAAAATACGGAAGCTTTAACGAATCTGTATTACCGTACAAAACAGGATGAACTGGGTCATCTGATGATTATGCTGATCGTTCTGGGATTTACAGTTTTTGTAGCCTACAAGTTTGGTATTCTCCGATCTTTATGGTTGCTGGCACTGAACATTCTTCTTAACATCTACCCTATTTTTCTTCAGCGGTATAACCGGCCTAGAATAGCAAGGGCTGTTATTTTAAGCAGAAGAAGATAAAAACGTTTATGAAAAAACAATTCAATACCCCTATTTTAGCAAACAATTGCTTATGAAAATATTTATTCATCTTTTTGTTTTACTCTCAATATTAGATTGCAAGCCTAAAAATAATATTGAGAATGTAAAAATTCAAAATACAGCAATTGAATTTAAACAAATAAAATTCTCAGATATTCGGAAAGTTGAAAAGAAAAATAATGGGATTGAACATACAAAACCATTTAATATTGGTTTATCAAAAAACTATTTCCCTGATATAGAAAAATATGAATTTGCACAACCTATAATTTTCCGAAGAGATACCGCAAATCTAAACACGCAGATTTCTTATTTTTTCACAAAAAATGACAGCATAGTCCGTTTAATTGAGTATAGCTGGAATCAGGACAAAAAGAAAGTTCCTTTCATTGACAATCTATATAATTTTAATAAAGAATTTATATCTAAAAATTTATCTCGACAAGGCGAAGAAACAAATGAAAAAATTGATTATTGGTGGCAAAAAATTGTTAGATGGGACAATGATTCCACACACATCTACAGTTTCATTTTTGGAGTTAATGAAGGTCAAAGGACAAGAATAATTGTTAGATTCAAAAATTAAAGAAAAAATTTATAAGCATAAGTTCGCAAAGTGCAGAACAAACTCTACATTGAGCTTTTCAGATCTTTTATCAATAATATTTTTTTACAATCAGTAAGTTTCAACGGTCAATAAACAGTATAAATTCATGAACATACAGGAACAAATCAAAGAATATATCAACAGCCAGCCTGAATCCAAACGTAGTGACATGCAGGAGCTGCATCGAATGATTCAGGAACTCTCGCTCGGATGTAGATTATGGTTTCTGGACGGCAAAAACGACGACAATAAAACAGTTTCCAATCCCAATATCGGCTATGGATTTCAAACCATGGAATATGTTGGTGGAAAAACCAGAGAGTTTTATCAGATTGGCATCAGTGCCAACACCGCCGGAATCTCCGTCTACATTCTAAGCATAAAGGATAAGGCTTATTTATCTGAAACGTATGGAGATAAAATAGGCAAAGCGAGTGTCACCGGCTATTGTATTAAGTTCAAAAAGCTGAAGGATATCAACATTGATATACTGGAAGCGGCTATACGCGACGGATTTGAAGCGAACAATCAGAATCCAGAATTGGAAAAATGACAATAAGTAAATGATAAAAATAAAACCTGTAGCCCTATCCGTTTTGATAGGTTTAATGCTCTCCTGCCATTCATCTGCGGACAAAAATGACTTTGAACATCACTACATCAAGTACTGGGACAAATACTCTGAAAAGCAACTCACAGATACTTTATTTTCTGATACATTAAATGTTGGTCCCGATGCAGAAGGCGGCCAAACGGCTAGAGAGTTTTATGTGAACAATACTAAAGAGCTGCTCGCCGATCTGCAGGATGACCAAAAGAAAACCGACAGCTTGTATCCTATGGCTGCCTTTGATGAACTGACTATCCGTAAATTACCATTAGGCTTAAAGAAAACATTCACAAAGAAGCAGACAGAAGAATTTTTAAAGATCATTAACAACCCTGTCTCATTTGACTGGGCAGAAACAACCTACGAGCCGGAGTTTCAGATAGACTTTACAAACAATAGCAAAACTGTTGCTTCAATGACGATCGGTGCAGACCAATCAACCATTCAAATGAATCCTGGCTGGCCCAATTTTAAGAAAATGAAATTCGGTCACCTTAAACCGGAAATATCCAAGCATATGACGCGTCTGATTCATACAATTGAATAAGCAACATACTCATCTTCATTAATTTAATAAGATACAACCTGCAAAACTTCTTTAAAAATTGAAAAAAATACTAAGCTTACTCACCATCATTGTAGCGTCCATCCATCTCTATTCGCAAAATACGTACGTCTTTATCGGCTCATTTAACCGTGATAAAACCACCGAAGGCATTTACGTGTATAAACTGGATACCATCAAAGGGAAATTATCCAAAGTAACTTCTCTGAAAGGAATTTTAAACCCTTCATTTCTGACCCTATCTGCGGATGGCCGATATGTTTTTGCCTGCACCGAAAGTAAAACGCCCAATGCAGGAAGCGTCAGCAGTTTTAAATTCAATCCCAAAGATGAGACGCTTACCTTTATAAACAGTCAGAAAAGTGGCGGTGAAAACCCGGTTTATGTCAGTGCGCACCGGAATGGAAAATGGCTGGTGAATGCCAATTATACAGAAGGCAGCGCTTCTGTCTACCCTGTCTCTGAAGATGGAACCATTCAGCCTGCTGTACAGAATTTTCAGTTTGCAGAAGGAAGTATCAATGAAGGCAGACAGGATAGATCACACGTTCATGCCGCTGTTTTCTCTCCGGACTTTGATCAATTATTCTTAACCGATCTGGGAGCGGATAAAATCAGGTCTTATACGTTTGACAGTGATCAAAAGGAGCCTGCACAAACGGCGAAACAGCCATACATCCAATCGACTTTAGGAAGCGGTCCACGACATTTTACGTTTCATCCTAATGGAAAATTTGCCTACTGTATTGAAGAATTATCCGGAACCGTTAATGCTTATCGATATGAAAATACCGTTCTGACCAGCATTCAGAGAGTCAATACCCATACGGATCAGTATAAAGAAGATTTTGAAAGTTCAGACATCCACATTTCACCGGACGGAAAGTTTTTGTATGCTGCTAACCGCGGTTTTGAAAATAATATTGCTATTTTCTCAATTCTTGAAGACGGAACTTTAAAGAACGTAGGCTATCAGTCAACGATAGGAAAACACTGCAGAGTATTTGACATTGATGAAACGGGCAAATTTGTCATTGTAGCCAATGCAGTTAGTGGAAACATTGTTGTATTCAAGCGCGATCCACAAACCGGATTATTAAAAAAGACCGGAAACAAAGTGAAAGTTAAAAGTGCTTCCAGTGTGAAAATAAGGAGGTATTAAACTGTAAAAATAAAACGTTAATTCATCCTTTTTCAAAACTTTAGCCTATATTATTTTTCTGTTTGATATTTTTTACTAATTTTCAGATTAAGCTCCATTTACATGAAATTTTCCATCGTTATTGCTGATATGAAAATACTTACTGCATCTGACACCAAAACGTGGATCGGATTAAGTAAAAAACTGGCTGAACCTAAAACTGAAACAACCCCTGAATTAAAGGAAATCATTCCTCTCATCAAATCCAGATTTCCCGAACTGCCGAACACAATGGTTTGGGGAAATTATCTAATCTTTGAAGAATTTGCCGACTTTTTCATCATAGATATTGATTACGATGACATCAAAGGAATGGAAAACGAAATTGTAGACATTGCTCTCGAAAATGGTTTTGCTGTACTCATCGGAAAAGAGAACAAAATATACAAACCAAAAACATAATAAGATGGGATTTAATTGTACAGGGATCTTAATCAACAGCAAGGCTGATGAGCAAATAATGAAAACCCTTTTTGATTCCGAAATTGCTTATTTAAAAGAGGTAAACTTTGAAGAAGCAACAGATAATTTCCGGGATGAAAATACGGTTGATATGGTACAGACAGAAACCGGAACACTCATCATCACCGGATTGGGACAGATTTATGACATTTCAGATTTTGATGGAGAAATCATTCAATTTATGATTTCCGATATTTCGGACACCTATTATTTTGAGAAGTACAAAGACAAAGTTCTGGAAAGGAAATATATTTATTCTCAGGGCGAAATTGCAGAAGATGAAGGGAGCGGTATTATACGACAGGACGAAGATTTCACCGATCAGATTTGGGAGCTCGCAGACCGGTATTTACAAAATAATTTTAAAACCAATATGTTTGATCAGCAGTTCAAACGGTACAAAGTATAATTTTTTCACGCGCAAGCTTTACTTTCTATGGCTGGAAAATTCAAAAAAATATCGGATATCTTTTTTACGGTTCTAGGATCAGTCGTGGTTGTAGCTGGATTAGTGGTTCTTGTCTTTATAGAAAATCCTGTCAGATATTTTTTATACGCAGTACTTCTGGTCATTGCTACCAATTTTAAGAGTCTCCGGAATTTCAGAACTGATTTAAAAACAACAGCCAGGAATCTTCTGGTAACAACCGGCCTGATCTATCTCGTTTTAATTACCCTGTTATCGCTTTCTCCGTTTCTGAAAATTCAGGAATTCAAATGGTCTCATCAGGATTGGAAACCGGTGAATGCCCAAAAGATACAGCCATTGACTTCCTGGGACAACGGATATAGGAGGAAAGGAAATTCTTACGTCAATATTGATTACGAATATCAGTTTAACGGAGCAACGTATAAAAACTTGGAGCCTGAAGCTTTATACAAATATTATCCGTTTTGGAACAGAAAAAAGAGCCGGGAGCTGGTAGATGAATTTTCAAAATCGGTTTCAGAAAAAATACAGAAAAGGGATTATCTAATTCTCTCCAATCCGGATCAACCTGAAAAAAGTAAACTGTTTTTATCTACCGATCTGTTTTATTTTCGGGGGTCATTATTTTATGATCTCGTAACAAGCCTGGCTGTATTTCTCCTGACCTTTTTAGGAATTATAGGAGCTGTTCTTACATGGTGGGCATTGACGAGACAACAGAAGTAAAAACTTTACAGATGAAAGAGATAATCCCAACCTTCTGATTATTAATTAAGCTGTAAAAAAACATGAATATCCATTTAATCAAAATAGTAATCTATTTATCAGTAATGCTACTCCAGCTGTTTTTAATCCTGGAAATTGAGCGGTGCTGGCTCCTGCTGAAAGGAAAAAAAAGTAAGACGTCGAAAAAATTATTGGAATTTATACAACTTCCCTTTGCATCAGTGATTAAAAATCAAAAAACATTACAGATTGCCTCTTTTTTACTTTATCCGATTCTGTTTGGAGTACTCACTGCCGGAATCATCCCCTTTTTGAATATGGGGCGGGGAATGAATATCCAGTTAGGTGATCCATGGGGATATATCGCTATGTTCGGTATCGGATATGTGGGTACGAATATTTTGATACTGATATCATGCATTCATACTAAAATAACTTTTGGAGCCTCATCTATTAACCTCATCGCTTTTATGATACTTTTTTATCTGGCTGTATTCATTCTGGTGACTTATTTTCAATTCATTGTATTCTTGAAATGGAACGCCTGAAATTTTTTTTTCATCTTCAAGTTCACCTTATATAATTTTCATTAATTTAGTTTTATAAAAAAACTTTGGGAACGGCCGCCGTTGCGATATTCAAACATTTCTAAGCCGTTTTTAACATGTCCTATATCTATCCTATGAAAGAAAATAAATACGACCATTCATCTTTTTTTGAACAGTACGAAAAAATGCTCCGCTCCCAAAAAGGGCTGGAAGGTGCCGGAGAATGGCCTGCACTGAAAAAAATGCTTCCGGATTTTACAGGAAAAGACGTTCTTGATCTTGGCTGTGGCTTCGGCTGGCATTGTCGCTATGCTATTGAAATGGGAGCAAAATCTGTGATTGGGGTAGATCTCTCAGAAAAAATGCTTGAAAAAGCGAAAGAAATCAACAATCTTGATGGTATTGAATACGTAAGAAAGGCTCTTGAAGACCTGGAGTATCCTTCAGAAGAGTTTGACATCGTATTGAGCTCACTGACCTTTCACTATGTAGAATCATTTGACAGGCTTATTCATCATATTTATCAGTGGCTGAAACCCGGCGGACATTTCGTATTTTCTGTGGAACATCCCGTTTTTACAGCACAGGGAAAACAGGATTGGATCTATGGTGAAAATAATGAAAAACTACACTGGCCGGTTGACCGTTACTTCATAGAAGGAAAAAGAGACACCACATTTTTAGGAGAAAATGTAATAAAATACCATAGAACACTCACTTCCTACCTGAATACTTTGCTGAAACAGGGTTTCAAAATTAATGAACTGATTGAGCCGGAACCCAGCGAAGAAATGCTGAAAGAATTTTCTGATATGAAGGATGAATTGCGCCGTCCAATGATGTTGTTGATCTCAGCAGAAAAATAACGGAAACTATTATGAATATTACGTGTGATCATTGTAAAGGAACATTTATGGCATCCGGAGAGCAGACTTCTTTCATTCTGGATTCACAGAAAAAGGGAATGCGGTTTATCATGCTGGAATGTCCTTCCTGCTACAGCGGCTTCTCTCTGAATCCACAAACGATGGGTCAGTCTCTTCCACAGAAAACTACGGATGAAGATCATTTGAGATGTCCGGTCAGTTCATGCTATGGTCTGATTTCTTATGTAGAAGACGAAAAACCATTCTGGGGTTGTGGTGAATGTGGAACGGTATGGTTTACCCAAACGGATCTGTTTGAAGCCATCGAACACAGTATTGAAAAATATCCTTATCGGGCGAAAGTCTATACGAAAAAAGGAAATATTTTTTTCCCGGTTCCGTTAGAAAATGAACCCAACAACTACGAAGAAACCGTAGCTAAAGAATAAAAATCTGAAAAGTCATAAAAATTAAAACATCATCTAAAACTATACCTCATGTTACTAGCGATTTTACTTCCCTTTCTATCCTTTATGATCCGTGGAAAAATTCTCACCGGAATCGTCTGTCTTATTTTACAGATCACTTTGATTGGCTGGCTTCCTGCAGCTATCTGGGCCGCTTTATCATTAAACAATGCAAGGGCAGACCGACGCAATGAAAAACTGATTAAGGCGGTGAAACAGAATCAGAGATAAAGAGCGTGATTTTCTACTCAAATCATTGAAATGTAACTTTTTGGCAAAGAATCGAACTCATTAAGGAATTCTATTATTTCTGCCAAATTGTAAACCTATGAAACATATAGTCTTTATCATACTCTTTATTTTTTCAGTGACTATTTCTGCTCAGAAAAGTACCGGAAAATACGCGAAGGAACTGGACGAATATTTTACAGCATTAACCGCTCTCAGGAAATTTAATGGGAATGTGCTGGTATCTCAAAATGGAAAAATCCTTTTGGATCAAAGCTATACTATGCCGGGAAAAGCCGACGGTTTAAGTGTCAGCAAAAAAAGCACGTTTATTATTGCATCAGTCTCTAAGGTTTTTATAAAATATGGAATTCTGAAGCTTGCAGAGCAGGGGAAAATTAAATTATCAGACCATCTCAATCAATTTATTCCTGATTTTCCTGACGGTAGTAAAATTTCGGTGGAAAATCTACTGTATCATCAGTCCGGACTTCCCAGAGAAATTAAGGATTATGAAAAATATGAAAACGTAAGCCTGGAAAAGACCATTGAACTGGCCAAATCAGAAAAATTACAATTTGAGCCCGGAACAAATACTCTTTATTCCAATGTGGGCTATTTCATTCTTCATTATATCATTGATAAATCCTCTGAAAAAGGATATCAACACTTTATTGACAACGAGCTTATAAAAAAATACCAACTCAAAAATACAGGAGAATTTAACTCAGCCCGTTCGGTACCCAATTTCGCTTACGGGTTTTATAACGAAGAAGGTAAAACAGTTCCCATTTCCCAGACCAGTATCAACAGGTTTGAAACGGGTAATTATTATTCTACAACTGCCGATCTATACGCTTTCAGTAAAAAACTTCTTTCGGGGGAACATATGAAGAAGGATCAGGCTTTGAAAATGTTTAAAGACAGTCTTCTCATTCAGGCTGGCGGAAGACCCGGTTACAGAGCTTATTATTATCAGAACTTAAGATCCAATGTAACTTTTATTTTCACCGCTAATTTCAGCGATATGCCATTTCAGAAGGTAACAGATGATATCATTAGTCTTTTGGAAGGCAAGTCCTACTCGGTTCCCAAAGAAATCAACAAAAAAGCCATTACCGTTTCTGATGATGTTTTAAAACAGTATACGGGACAATTTGCATTGGATCTCGACCCATCTCAGACGTTTACGGTCACTTTAGAAAACCATTTCCTCTCTATTACTGATAAAAGCGGCGAAAAAACAAAAATTTATCCGGAATCCCAAACTTCTTTCTTCGATGCTCCGGATTCTGAAGACGGTTACATATTTTCCAAAAAAAGCGACGGAACCTATGATCTGACCATCATTTCAACCGGACTTACCTTAAAAACAACCCGAACAAAATAAGTCATAAAAAACGGAAGATAAAGAGAAAGCTTGCTGCCCTTCAAATTACTTCATTAAATTGTAATCCCCAAGAGAGTACACGACAAAGAGTAACTATCACCCTCCTTCTTCCTTCCTCCACTCCCTTTAATCGATTAAAAGTCAGATTTAAAGTTATTTTTAATGAATCACTATAAAGCATAACATAGTAATGATAATTATTTATATCTTTGCATAACAAAATAATAATCATGATTACTCTAAAACTTTTTTCAATGTTTCTGTTGTTGTTCTGCAGTACCATTGATGCACAATTCCAGGAAAAGAAAATAGACAGTTTAATTACCACAGAATTCAATGATCCTAATGGGCCCGGAGGAGCATTTATGATTGCTCATAAAGGAAAAACCATTTACCGCAAAGCTTTTGGAAAAGCCAATCTGGAGCTGAATGTGACTATGACTCCTGATAACGTTTTCCAGATCGGTTCTATGACTAAGCAGTTTACATCGGTGGCGGTTCTTATGCTTGAGCAGCAGGGAAAACTGAACGTCAACGACCTGATTTCAAAATACATCAAAGATTATCCTTCAGGGGATAAAATAACCATCCATCATCTGCTGACCCATACTTCAGGAATTAAGGATTTTACGAAGATGAAAACAATATCCACCATCGCCCAGAAAGAAATGAAGCCTGAAATGATGGTTGATTTTTTCAAAAACGAACCTGTAGATTTTGCCTCGGGAGAAAAATTTGAGTACAATAATTCGGGATATGTGGTTTTAGGATATATCATAGAAATGGTTTCGGGACAGACGTATGAAGATTTCATCAAAAAAAATATCTTTGAAAAAGCAGGTATGACGCATTCTTACTATGCCACAGACCGTCATGTTATTCCAAAAAGAGCATACGGATATCATCAGAAAGAACATGGATTTGTCAATAAAACAGTAATCAACTTCAGTGTTCCTTTTTCATCCGGCTCTTTGATGTCTACGGTAGATGATCTGCTGAAATGGCAGAAGGCTTTGAACCAAAATATCCTTCTCAATCCGGCAGAAACTAAAAAAGCATTCCAGAAATACAAACTGAACAGCGGAGAAGAATTCACTTACGGCTACGGATGGCACCTGAAAGATATCAACGGAAGCCCGGACAGGGAGCATGGCGGAAGTATTTTCGGATTTAAAAGTATGGGCGTCTATATTCCCGGTGAAGATATTTACGTTATAGGATTGAGCAACTGTGACTGCCATTCGCCGACAGAGATCACCAGAAACATGGCAAAGATTGCATTGCAGTCCGTTAAAAAATAATCCACCGAATGAAAATTACAACACCTAAAGGGAGATCTTTTGAATTCAGACAAAATACAGAAAACTGGGAAAGCCTTGATAATGTCTTATACAGTGGCTTATCCGGGACCAATCGAAGTCCTGTTTTCGGATTTGAGAACGATTTCACTAACGAATATGTCAAACGTATTGATTTTGAACAGCGTCTGGGAGAATTTATTGATTTTTACATAGATAACAGGTCAAGAATCATCTCTGAAACGAAAACAGCCGTTAATGGTCTTATTGCTCATAATCATGACATGGGTAAAGAAGATATGAATTACATCAATTACTTTGTTGAAATTCTGAACCTTGCATCTTATGAGTTTAAAATTCATTTTGTGTTTATGTATGGCTATGTTTATTATGAAATTTCTTATCTCTTCCTTTCGCCTGAGAACTTTCTGATCACCAAAATAGATCGTATTTTAACCAATTAATATTTTTTATTGATCTCAGTCACAAGCTTTAAATACACGCACTGACCTGACAGAGCAAATAAATTTGTACATCGGATAATGAAGTAATATCTTTATGATTCAATCCCTTGATATGAAAAGAATTTCACAGATTTTGTTATTTTTACTAAGCAGTTCAGCATTTTCACAGCAGCAATTTACTATTGAATTGACAGCACCTTCATTTGAAAAAGATTCTCTGCTGTTGGTACCTCCGCCTACTTCAAGAAACATTATTTCAGTGTACAGTCTGAACTTAAATGCGGATAATAAAAACGTTAAATCTATTGGAAATTCAAAGGGAGCACTCATTAAAATCCAGCCTCAGGATAATACCATCGGTGGAACCGTTCCCTGCCCGATGCCGATGATCATGATGGGGCAAAAAGAAGATAAGAAAGGATTCCGGCAGTCTAATATGTTCTTCATTGAAAAAGGAAATTTAAACATTCAGGTGGCTGACAAAAATTTAGCTCTGATTTTACCTCCGGATGCGGTTATCAATAACGATTATAAGAAACTTAAGGAATATCTTCAACAGGCAGACGAAAAACTCAAACCTTTTGAACAAAATAATCCTGCAGACCTTGAGAATAAAGAAAAACTGTTGAAGGCATACATCAAAAAAAATCCGGAATCGTATCCTGCATTTTGGGAAATTATAGATGCTTTTTCAAAGTATGGTTTTCATAAAAATTACCTGGCAGACCTTCCGTTATTTTCAAAAAAGATAAAAGCTTCGTCTTGTTTTAAGGATTTTGAAAAGATATTAATCCTTGAAAATTCAACCGATGTAGGAGGAAATTTCCCTGATATCGATTTCAGTCCTGAGAGTAAAATTACGAAAGCAACTTTCTCAGATTATAAACTCACCCTGATCGACTATTGGTCTACCAGCTGCAAACCGTGTATTCAAGAGCTTCCGAAGCTTGTTAAACTGTATGAAAAATATAAGGACAAAGGCGTTAATTTCATCAGTGTAGCAGACGATAAAACCCAGCAGAGAATGGATCTGGCCAATACAATATTCAAAGAAAATAAGGTCACCTGGCAAAGCTATTTTGACACCACAAAAGAATTCACTAAAAAGCTCAATGCCGGAGGATATCCGTTGTTCATCGTAATAGATCGAAACGGAAAAATCGTTTCAAAAGAACTGGGCGGGCAGGAAACGCTGGAAACGGTCATAGAAAAGCATTTGAAATAGTATGGAGAGGGAAGCTGGAAGAGGGAGGATGGAAGTTACTTAAGGACATTAATTTAAAACTTAGAATTTTTTCGTTTTGTTGTAGGAAGTATGTGCTCCGGAACTTTTCCAACCGAAAACAGAACAATGATTAGACATATAATATTCACAGCCAAAGCAACCGAAAAAGCCTGGTGATAGTTTTGTGATGTAGGTTTTGTTCCGAGAAAATAATAGAAAATACTTCCCACCACAATAATTCCAACAATGGCAGCTGCCTGCACAAAGGTATTGTAGACTCCTGAAGCATTTCCCGCCAATGTTGATGGCAGTCCGGACAGAGCAATATTCGCCAGTGAAGGGATAATGGAGCCCACACCGATTCCGTGGAAAAAAAGCAAAAAAAAGAAGACAAAAAATGGTGTTTCCTGATCAATTAAAATGATCTGCAGGATCAGAACCGTCATAATCAAAACCAATCCAGTTATTAAAAACTTTTTACCGTATCTTAAAATAAATCTCGTGGAAAACACAGAAGCCAGAATAAAACCGAGGCCCTGAAAAACAATGATTTCTCCAGCAGCCATTGATCCAATCTGCAGCCCATCCTGGAAAAAAAGGGAAAGAATATAAAAATAAGAATCGAGCATAATGAAGAAAAAAGAAACGGCGATTATTCCAAGATTGAAATTTTTATAACTGAATAAAGTAAAATCCATCAGATAAGATTTCCCATGCATTAACCTCATCTTTTGGTTTTTGACAAAATAGATTAAAATAAATATTGAAATCATAGCTAATACTATGCTTTTGACCTGAATTCCCTGATGCTCGGATAGGGTAAGTGCATACGTAAAACAGAAGAGCCCGGAAACCAATATGGCTACTCCAAAGAAATCAAAAGTCTTTTTTTCCACTGAGATTTTAGATTCGTTTAATATTCTTTTGCTGAAAAGCAGAGCCAGCAGACATACCGGAATATTGATCAGAAAGATCAGCCGCCACGATTCTTCCATCCATGTTACTGACGAAAAATAACCGCCCAGAAACTGACCTGAAATGGTTCCCGCTCCAATGGTAATTCCATACCAACCCATCGCTTTTGTTCTTTCTTCATGGGTTGTAAACAGAACCTGTATCATCGACAGTACCTGCGGAGACATCATCGCAGCACTGATTCCCTGAATAAAACGGGAAATCACGAGAATTTCCGGTCCCACCGAAATTCCACACGCCACCGAGCTCAGCATAAAAAATACCAACCCGATCATGAAGGTCTTTTTTCTCCCATACAGATCACCCAACCTTCCGCCTGTGATCAGGAATGAAGCAAAGCCAATAAGGTAAGAAGCAATCATCAGCTGCATTTCTCCGTTGGAAGCATGAAGGTCACGCTGTATAGACGGAATGGATACATTGATGATGAAGATATCCATAATCGTCAACAGTTGACCGGATAATATCACGACCAATTTCAAATATTTAGCATTCATTTTTAGATAGATATATCTATTTTTAATTGAAAAAAAAATTAAGACAACTGTGCCTTAATCATTTTTTGGATCTGATCAAAAGAATCTGTATTCTTATTGATCGTAGAAGTGACCACAGCACCTTCTATCAAAAGAAAAATTTGTTCTGTGAATATATCTGTATCGATATCCTTTTTATTTTTGGCATATTCATTGACCATTGTTCGGATCATTTCTTTCTGTTTTTCCTTGTGCTGTCTGGCAAAATCGGAAACGGAAGGACTGCTGTCTCCTACTTCGGCTACGATTTTAATGAAATGACAGCCTGCAAATTTTGATGATTTTTGTAATTTTTTACGGTAATCTATCAGGGAAAGTATTTTTTCTTCCGGAGCAGAAATTTTGGAAGAATGTTCTTCAAAACCTTTAAACCATTCTACTTCCTGTTTGATAAGATAAGCCTGGAGAAGATCATTTTTGGATGAGAAATGATTGTACAGTGAACCGATCGCAATGTCTGCCTCAGCAATGATCTGGTTGATTCCCGTTGAATTGAAGCCCTGTCTGTAAAACAGATCCGAAGCCACCCTGATGATTCTTTCCTGTACTTTTTCTTTTTTCATCCCGAAAATTTTTACAAAGGTAGATAAAAAATAGATAAGTCTATCTATTTTTTATCTTTTCATACATCGCTTCGAATTGAGAGGGTATTTAGGTTTTGGCTAAAGCCAAATGGTATTGATTTTTTTGTTGAATGGGCTAAAGCCCATCCCTATTGAATATTATCATGTTTTAGTATCAATATTTTCTTTCCAGTTTAAAAATATCTACATAATTTTATGTACCCTTTCAAAATATGCGGAAAGGGCTAAAGCCCATTCCTGTTGAATATTTTATGCCTCTACATTGTATGAATGTTAATGAAAAAAATGATTAAGAATAAAAAAGTTCCGTTTGTACGATTTCTATATGGTACTATTATCCTTTTACTCCTATTATCCTGTACTCCAAAAGAAAAAAATATGACTCCTTCTAATCCCGTTGTCTATTTCGAAATTCCTGTCACTGATATGAAACGTGCTGAGCAGTTTTATACAAATGTTTTTAATTTCAGTTTTGAAAAAGAAGATATTGACGGTTATGAAATGTCTTTATTTCCCTTTGAAGAAAAAAGCAGCGGTATCACTGGTGCTCTAGCGAAAGGCGATGTTTACCAACCAACAAAAGATGGAATTATTATCTATTTTAAAACAGAAAATATGGATCAATCTTTAGCTAAGGTGCTTCAGAATGGAGGGAAAATACTCTATCCTAGAAAAATCAATGAAAAGTATGGATTTGCAGTCTCAGAATTTGAAGATTCTGAAGGAAACCGGATTGCGCTTCATGAAACCATCAAAAAATGATTCGTCATTCGCTGCATAATATTTTTGATTTTAATCGCTACATATTTCGTATCTTTAGGTACCATTTTGGAAAAGATCATGTGGTATCAAGCAATGGCAGAAGAACTTTATTTCATCAAAACGAATCCGAATATTGCTAAAATCAATTTGTACAATAAACTCTGCCGTGAGGAAGAAAAGGTCCTTAGTTTTCTTCAGGCTGATGCCAAAGTAAGCCTAGAAATTATCAAAAATAAAGTCAAAGATTCTGTGGAAGAGCTTTCCAAAGAAGAGCTTTCAAGTATTTTCACGTGGTTCAGTAATGCTTACCCAACAGATAGAGAAGAAGCTAAAACCCAGCTGTTCATCCATGGTCTCGATCTTTTCTACGAAATCCCGAAAGAAGAAAATGTACATTCTTTCCAGGAAATCCTTTCCGATTACGAGAAATATTCCAAACAGAAGCTTGATTTCAGGGTGAATTCTCAAAATTTCAATCAGTTTCTGATTTATGGTTTATTTTTTACAGACATTGCGCTTAAAGAAAAAGGAAGCTGTGCGGTACTTTCCCATTACTTAAAAACGGAACATCCGGCTTTGTATGCCCTTGCAGAAGAGCAATTCCATGCAAAAGGCTCCGGTCAAAATAATGATCTTGTACTGCAGCATTATTTCGGAGAACTTTATGATCTGACGAAATATTATAAAGGATCTATCATTAAACTTGATCATTAGACGGCTGGTTCTCCTTCGTTTACATATTTTTCCCTGTCATTTCTTGTATGAATATATTTTCTGAAGATCAGTAAAGATGCAGCTGTGATGTAATGCCACCGGTTGATGGGCTGTTATATATGAAAAGCAAACCATGAACCGAAAGATTTTCCTTCTATTAAGCCTTGTCTCATCAACATACTTTTTCGCGCAAAGCATAGAGGGAAAAGTTACCGACCTGCAAAACAAACCAGCCACGGAAACTGAAATCCTCCTTACAAAAGCGGACACCAAATTTTCTGCGATCACAGACGAGAACGGGATGTTTAAAATTCCCTTAAAAGAAGACGGAAACTATATTCTTGAAATCATTAAAGACGGGATAAAAACCAACAGTGAGAATATTACTGTAAAAGGAAATTCGAAAAAAGACATTCAACTGAAAGAAGCTCCGGTAGAACAAAAACTGGAAGGCGTTACTCTTACTGCCAGAAAAAAATTATTTGAAAGAAAGGTGGACCGATTGGTCTTCAATGTAGAAAATTCTGTAGCCTCACAGGGAATTGATGCTGTGGAAGCACTTGCAAAAACGCCAATGGTTCGTGCCACGGATGATGCGATCAGTATCGCCGGAAAAAGCAATGTCGCTGTGATGATCAACGACAGACTTTTAAATCTGAATGGTCAGGAACTTATCAATTATTTGAAAACCATCCGTTCAGACGATATTTTAAAGATCGAAGTGATCACCACACCGCCAGCCAAATATGAAGCGGAGGGAAAAAGTGGATTGATCAATATTGTCCTTAAGAAAAATTCGAGTCTGGGCTGGAACGGCTCTATTCAGACTTCCGGCAGTTCTTATTGGGGAAGACCCACAACATCGACCAGAAGTGGTGCTACTTTTAATTACCAGGGAGAAAAACTTTCTATTACGAGCAATTTATCTATCGGTGACAATTATTGGGAAAACCGTTCTTATAACTATCTTACCGGAACTACGGACAACAATTACTGGAAAACAAACAGTATCAATACAAACAATTACCGCTATAAAGGAGGTGGCTTAAAGGGTGAATATAAAATCAATGATAAAAATCTGGTAGGATTCAATTACAACTATTCGTTCAGTAACCCGATCGAAAGGGGTGAAAGCAAAGCCAGTATCTTTGACAAGGAAGGCTATCTGGATGTCGCGTCAAATTTCAATAACAGAAACCGCAGAAATATTCATAATGCGAGTGCGTTTTATGATGTGAAAATTGATTCTTCGGGAAGCAAGCTGAGTTTAACAGCGAATATGATGCTCAATAATTCCAATGCGAGAAATTTTTACAATACCATTACTTCGGACATCGTTTCTACTTTTGCGAATCCGGTGAGTGAGTACAGAATTTATTCCGGTCAGGCAGATCTTGAGAAGAATTTCGGTAAGATTAAAACAGAAGCAGGACTTAAGTATACGAAGATCAAAAATGATTCTGAATTTAATTTCTTCAATATTGAGAATGACCAGTATATTCTTAATACAAAAAGAACAAATACTTTCTTTTACAACGAACAGAACTACGCAGCCTATGCATCTGCTAATTTTAAGATCAATGACAAGTGGGACGCCAAAGCAGGGCTTCGTTACGAATATACAACCCTGGAAGGAATTTCCATGAATGATGATTCTTCCGCGAAAATCAAATACGGAAAACTATTCCCTACTGCCTACATCAGTTATAAACCGAACGAAAATCACGCGTTTTCCCTGAATTATTCAAGAAGAATTTCAAGACCGTATTTTGGAAATCTGAATCCTTTTAAATTCTATGTTTCGGAATTTGAATACAGTACGGGAAATCCTTATCTGCTGCCGTCGTTCTCGGATAATATGGAGTTCGGATATGTTTTAAATAATAATTTCAATGTCACTTTATATTACAACAAAACAAAAGATGACTGGGACAGAATTCAGGTAGTGGAAGGAAAATCGAAATACAGTATTGTGAAAAATTTCTTTAATGAAGATCAGACCGGGATCAACATCAGCTATAACTACAACAAACTGAAATGGCTGGAATCCAATGTTTTTGTAAATGCTTTTTATTCCAAAACAAAATCTTACGATCCAACGGCAATAGCTGCACCAAAGGGATACAGCGCCAATTTCAATGTTGACAACAATTTCTTCCTGAATAAAAGCAAGACCTTTACTTTAATGCTGGGACTTTGGAGCAATCTCCCGAACAGAGACGGAAATACCTATTATTTTGCCAATACCTCCGTTTATACCGGAATGAAACTGAACCTGATGGAGAAAAAGCTCCTGATCAACCTGTATGTGAATGATATTCTGAATACCAACCGAAATAAGGGAATAGAATATTATCCGAATTATGACGTAGAATATTATAATAAAGGCATTACCCGAAACCTCTATCTTTCCGTAACGTATAAATTCGGGAACAATAATGTAAAAGGAGCTACGAAAGAAGTAAAATTTGAAGAATCCAAGCGGGCAGGCGGAGGAAATTAAACTTTATTTTATAATTTAGAAGCAGATACATTTTAACCATGCTGCTACAAAAAATATTGACCGGCAGTTTCCTGATTTGTACAGGATTTCTGCTGGTCTCCTGCTATAAAGACTACAAACCTGATTTTTTCAACGGTGAGTGGCTATCAGATTCATTGGTCACCAAAGACAACGATCATTGGCGGGAATTTATGCATTTTGAGGACGGTAAGGCGGCACGTACAACCTATTGGGGTAAAAAATATCTGCTCAATAAGAATCTTCAGATAAAAGGATTGGAAATTTATGACCGGGACAATGCCTTATTTCAAATAAAGGTTTTAGATTCCAATAAGATTATTGTAGAAGGAAAAGATTATTATGGAAGATTTCTTCGAAGTGATTTCCAGCTGAATGATATGAAAAAAGCAGCATCAAAAGCTGAAGAAACGGAAAAGCAACGAAAAAAACTATTTGGAAAATGGAAAGCTGTTGATTTTAAAACAGTTTCTTTATCTACAAATCTGGAAGACGCATTCATCATACAATCTCCGGAACAAAGAAAAATAGCCGGAATTCCTACCCATGAAATTACTTCTATAGATTTCGGATACAATATGCTTTTATTTCATTGTAATACCCGTAATATTCCTTTCGAATATAGCGCAGAACCGGATACCATAGAATTTCGCTCCGGAGACGTAATTTATACTTTGAAATATTATTTCGAAAAGGAAAGGCTGATCATTGAATATCTTACCTTTAGGAATATTTTAAATTCTATCACCCTTGAAAAAACTCAATAATCTGTTCCTGAAAAAATAATATACAATTCCTCCTGCCATATAGGCCAGAACATCAAAAATATCTCCTGTAAATTTTTCCGAAAACAAAGGACAAATTACTTCAAACAAAATTGAAAGATATAATGTTGAAGACAGAATAAATTTAAAATCGGGTTTCCAGTGATAACCCAGAATGTTATTCATCAGATATTCTATGAGATAAGCGTACATGGGAACTGTGATACAATCAGTCAGATGATTGCTGATTACCGGAATAATAATTCCTTTCTTTCTCAGAAAAATAATCAATAGCCAGATGGCAAGCCCCAGCAAAAACCAGTATGAAATTTTATTTTTCATCACATATGAAATATGGCCATGATGAATCCAATGATGATCTGCAGGATTTTCACCAGCGTTTCCTGTACCTCTTTTCCTTTTTTGGAGTCTCTGTTTTCGGCAGTTTCGTAATTGAATTTTTCTTTCCCTTCCATCCCGGTAGATTTTATAGGGCAAAGATATAAAATCTAGAACAAATGTTCTAATTTTGAAATATGATTTAAAGTCTCTTATATTTGGATCATGAAAACCAAGGATAAAATATTATCAAAAGCATTGGAGTTATTCAATGAAAACGGCTACAACAATATCACGACAAGGCACATTGCAGCCGGCCTGAACATCAGTGCGGGGAATCTGCATTATCATTTTAAACATTCGGAAGATATTATCAAGATCCTTTTTTCTGAACTGATCCTTAAAATGGATGTTTTAATGAATGATCTCCGGAAAATAGAAAGCAAAACACTGGAAGATCTGTATCACTTTACTTTTTCAACCTATGAGGTTTTCTATTCTTTCCGCTTCATCTTCATGAATTTCTTTGATATTCTTAAAAAAATTCCGGTCATAGAATCACAGTATGAATCTATTAACATCACCAGAAAAGATGAATTCAGGGAAATTTTCAAAGGTTTTCAGAAAGACCATATTTTCAGAAACGATATTCCGGATTTTATCCTGGGAAGTCTCACCACACAGATTTTCATTATTGCAGACAACTGGCTCATCCACAACAGCCTTTCTTTTAAACTCAACAAAGAAGAGGCAGTAAAGCATTATGCATTGATTCAGATGAATCTTTTTTATCCATTACTTACGGAAGATCAACAGAAACTTTACGAACTAAAATATATCAGCTAACCCATGATCATCAGAAAAGGCAACTCCAGCGACCTGACAGAAATGCGCACCCTTTTTACAGATACCATTACGACGGTCTGCCAAAACGATTACAGCAGCGATCAGATCAATGCATGGAAATCCGGAGCGGAAAATGAAGAAAGATGGCTCAGGGTAATAGATAGCCAATTGGTTATCGTAGCTAAAATAAATGGTCAAATGGCAGGGTTTTGCACCCTCGATCAGGGAAATTATATTGATCTTCTTTTCGTTCATAAGGATTTTCAAAACCAGGGAATTGCCCGGAAAATGTATACCTTTATCGAACAGGAAGCCTCCTTACGGAAAGAAAAAACATTGGCTGCTGATGTCAGTAAAACAGCCAGACCTTTCTTTGAAAAAATGGGTTTTAAAGTCATCAAAGAACAAACCGTCAATGTAAAAGGGATTGATCTTACCAACTATAAAATGGAGAAAGAGTTAAATTAGAGTTATGAGTTATAAATTATGAGTTATGAGTTTTGGAGGTAGGGAATTTGGGGTTGAAAGTATGTGGATGTAACAGGTAGTTCCTGGTTTGAACCACGAAACCCGCATCCCGAAACTAAAATTCACCATTCACTTGCGAAGCAAAATTCACCATTGACTTATTAAAAAATCTTTTCCATGCAGGAATTACACCCGGAATATCATCAGCTCAAAATATCAGTTCCTCAGGAATTTGAAAGTGTATTTACGCATTTTTATTTTGCTGAAAACAGCTCTTCCGATTCTGTTACGAAAACCCTGCTTCCCTCCTATCAAACGATTATGCTGTTCTGTTTCGGGGAGAATGTTTTTATGACCACTCAGGAAAACACCATCGCTGAAGTGGACAAATGTGTTGTGCTGGGACCCGTACGGCAAGCCTTTGATTATACACTTCCCGCGGGGAGTTCTATTCTGGTGGCTAATTTTAAAGACGATTCTTTTTACCGCTTCTTCGGAAAAGCGATGATTTCCACTCAGGGCACTCATCCCGATGAACTTTTGCAGGACAATTGTTTCACGGAACTCTGGCATCAGATCTCTGACTTCACCTCTCCACAGGAAAAAACCGTTCATATTCTTGAATTCTGCCGTCCTTATCTTCAGGATCAGGATGAAACAAGCCGCCTGCTGAGCAATTTTGAAAACATCAGCCTGAACCCTGTCAAAACCATTGCTGAACAGACCCGCCAAAGCGAAAGAAATATCCAGCTGAAGCAGAAAGAACAGTTTGGGTATTCTTCCAAAGAACTCGCCCGATACAGCCGTTTTCTCAAAGCAATTACCCTCATTGAAAAAGAACAGGAAAGTGGCAACAAGATCGAATGGTTCACTGTTATTGACCAATGTGGTTATTATGATCAGAGCCAGCTCATCCATGATTTCAAACATTTCATTAATATTTCTCCTTCTAAATACATAAAGTTTCAAAAGGATATCTGCCGCACCGGATCAGATTGATTCCGTTTCGTTTTCTTACAATTTTTGCAGTTCCTGCTGCGTTACATTTGTCTCATTAATTTAAACAATAAAAACGATGAGACATTTAATCATTTACGCACATCCCAATGAAAACAGCCTGAACAACCGTTTACTTCAAACCGTTATCGAAAGCCTGGAAAAAGACCATCACGATATACAGATAAGAGATCTGAACAAAATAGGATTTAATCCGGTTTTCTCACTGGAAGATATGCAGGGACAGTTTGCCGGGAAAATTGCAGACGACATAAAAACAGAACAGGATTATATTTCCTGGGCAGAACAGATTACTTTTATTTACCCCATCTGGTGGACCGGAATGCCTGCCATCATCAAAGGGTATATTGACAGAGTTTTCAGTTATGGTTTCGCCTACCGATATGATCAGGGCGTACAGAAGGGGCTGTTAAAAGGAAAAAAAGCAGTCATTATCAATACCCACGGAAAATCTCACGAGGAATATGAACGGATGGGCATGGACAAAGCACTTACCCTTACTTCCGACAACGGAATTTTCCTGTACAGCGGTTTTGAAATCATCCAACACTTCTTTTTTGATAAAGCGGATAAAGCATCTCCCGGGGAAGTGGATATTTGGAAAGAACAGATCAGAAATACCTATTCACAGCCGGTTTTTAACCTTTAAAATTAATAAAAATGGAAAAGTCAGCAGCAAAACAGACCGTCAGACCTCTATTATTCAGGACTTATAAACTGAGCAAGAAAATCATTAAATACACATTATTTATAACGATTCTTTATTTTGCTTATGAGGGATTTATGGCATGGAATTAGCTTCAAGAGCGGTAAGTAAAATTGTTTTGAAACCTTTATTTTAAACCATTAGGACCGATAAACTGTTAAGAACAGTAAGTTTTTTTATAAATCCTAACTGATATGGAACTTTACAGCAGGTCTTAATGGTTTAGATATTGGATTATCATCAAAAAGCTTTTATATTTACATTATCAATGAAACATTTAAACAGCATATTGCGTCTTCCTTTTTTCAGTGAGTATTACTCCCCGGCGAACCGTTCGGGAAGACTTTCTATATCTGTGATTTAATAAGAAATAATCTAATTTATATATAGAGCCCGGACAGCATTGTCCGGGCTTTTTTGTTTTAAAAACTCAATTATTATGATCAACACATTACAAGAAAATGCAGCCATCATCCTGCCGGAAAACGGTCTGGAACAAAAACTTAAACAGGCTGAACAGGAAAACAGAAAGTTAATAATCAAACTGGGATTTGATCCTACGGCTCCGGATCTACATCTGGGTCATGCGGTGGTGCTTAAAAAACTGAAACAGTTTCAGGAACTGGGACATCAGATCGTGATCGTAGTTGGAAGTTTTACGGCCAGAATTGGTGATCCGACAGGAAAAAACAAGGCGAGAAAACCGTTAAGCGTTGAAGATGTTAATCATAATGCCCAGACGTATATCAATCAGCTCTCGAAGATTATTAATGTGGAAAAAACCAAAATTGTCTTTAATTCCGACTGGCTGGATGCCTTGAATTTCTCAGAGGTCATTCAGCTGATGTCAAAGGTAACCGTAGCCCAACTGATGCACAGGAATGATTTCAATAAAAGGTTTACAGAAAATACACCGATTGCGATGCATGAACTTGTTTACCCTATTCTTCAGGGTTTCGATTCTGTACAGATTGAATGCGATATCGAGATGGGCGGAACAGATCAGCTTTTCAACTGTACGATGGGAAGGCAGCTTCAGGAAGTCCATCAGATGTCGGCACAAGTAGTGATGTGTATGCCTCTGCTCAAAGGTCTTGACGGTAAAGAAAAAATGAGCAAATCGCTGAACAATATTATAGGACTGACGGATAAACCTAATGATATGTTTGGAAAAACCATGTCGATCCCGGACAGGCTTATTGATGAATTTATTGAACTTGCTTCAGATTTTTCTGCTGAGAAGAAGACTGATTTACAATTAAAATTACAAAACGGCGAAAACCCAATGAACATTAAGAAGCTGATCGCTAAGAATATCATCACCCAATACCATGATCATGCTGCAGCAGAGCTTGCAGAAGAATTTTTCAGCATTCAGTTTCAGAGCAAAAACTCCGAAGAGAAAATCTATGAACCCATCTCTTTGGATTCACTTCATCATAAAGAAAACCTGATCACACTGGTGGAACTCTGCAGTCAGTTAAAAAGTGACCTCAGCAAATCAGCGGTGCGAAGGATGATTCAAAGTGGAGGCATTCAGATTAATCATCTCAAAATAACAGATCCGGATGAAGAAATTGAATTACTCCCAGAGACAAAGGTAAAAATCGGAAGAAGAGATTTTTTTGAACTCGTTTAAATCTTCAGATTCGTGAGGTAATTTTCAATATATTCGTTTCATTAAATAAAAGTGATGAGCTATATCATGGTCGATATTGAATCGGATGGCCCGATTCCGGGAGATTTCTCAATGATCTGTTTTGGAGCGGTCCTTGTGAATGAAGAACTGGATACTACGTTCTACGGAAAACTGAAACCTATTTCGGAAAAATTCAATCCGGATGCTTTGGCTGTTTCTGGCTTCAGCAGGGAAGAAACGATGCAGTTTGATGATCCCAAAGAAGTCATGCTGGAATTTGAAGAATGGATTGAGAAAAACTCCAAAGGAAGACCTATTTTCATCAGTGACAATAACTGTTTCGACTGGATGTTTATCTGCTGGTATTTTCATCATTTTACCGGGAAAAATCCTTTCGGCTATTCATCAAGAAGGCTGTCTGACCTGTATTGCGGGCTGGAAAAAGACACTTTTGCCCAATGGAAACATCTCCGTAAAACAGAACACACGCATCATCCTGTAGACGATGCCAGAGGAAATGCAGAAGTTCTACTGTATATGAAAAAGGAAATGGGTCTGAAAATAGGTTTGAAATAGCTGATCATACAATTACGTGGGAAGAAATACTGAAATTTATATGTTTGATAAGGAGAAGGCATCTGTCCGTCTCTATGAGGATCTGCAGCACAAAAGATTCCACACCAGAACATTTAAAACCTTTCTGGAAAGCAGAAAAAAAGAAATAGGTACGTATGATGTCACGTTTGAAAAAGTACTGGAAAAGGTCAGAAGTGACATCAATACCATAACGCCCGATGAACTGTTTGAGATTAATCTTTTTCTAAGCGACGATGCGTATTCAGACTCTACAGGGAGCGATTATGCCACAAGAGAAAAAAAATTAGAGGAATTGTATGACCATTATGGACTTAGCCTGTTGTATGAGCTTCCTACCTCAACGGTTTGCACCAGCTATATGTTCCAATATGGGAACTACACGCATTATTTCCCTATCTACGAACTGGAGAATTATGGATTAAAGCATAGTGACGGCGGCGTTAATATAGATTCAACAGATTTTTTAAAATTCAATGATTATATGATCCTGCTGATGAAAATGATCCTGGATAGAAAAATGGACGGTTATGAATATGACTTTACAAAAAGTGAAGAGGACATCATCCGGAGTATAACGGCAGACCATCAGAACAATCTGATCATGTTCAAAGAAATTGAAAGTGAATGTGATTTTATAAAAGACTGTTCCTCTGATGAAAAGGGTCCTTATGCACAGACCATCTACTATGCCTATGCTTTTTTTAAACAGTCCATTGAAATGAAACTGAGAATTGATGCAGAAAAAAATCCAAGAATCGTTATCTTAGATTCCTATTAATTCTTGGCGGATAACAACGATCCGGCTCAAAAATCAGATCTCATCAACAACCTATGAACACGACGATCACCTACAGAAAAGCCTCAGAAAACGATATCGATTACCTTCTTGATCTAAGAATAAAAACCATGAATCCGCATTACACAGATTCTAACCTTCCTACGGACAAGGAAACAACGCTTCAGAGAATCCAATATCAGTTTGACAAGGCTCATATCATTCTTCTAAACAATGAACCAGCCGGATTACTGAAGATCAACAAAGCTGATGATAAAACAGAAGTGCTGCAACTGCAGATAGACCCCAATCAACAGGGTAAAGGACTTGGAAAAACGATTTTAACAGATATTCTGAAGGAAGCTTCCGAAGAGGGGAAGACAGTAGCCTTAAGCGTCCTAAAAACCAATAAGGCTCAGCATTTATATACAAGTCTGGGGTTTAAGACTGTGGATGAGGATGAACATTCTTTTTTTATGGAGTTTTAAAGAGGTTTCTGAAGACCGTATTCACCTAATTTTTTCAACCACAAAAGTCACAAAAGATTTTAAACACTTAAGTGATTTTTAAGGTAAATACTTGGTGGATAAGAAGTACACATAAGTTCTCAAAAATTAAAGATTTTTATACTGGATAATATGCGCAAACATCTGTGAAAATCTGTGCAATCTGTGGTAAAAAAAGAATATAAGCCATAAATTACGATTGATTTGCCAAAGTAACAAAAATCAGTCTTCCGCCTTCTTCAGCAGACAGAAGTATTTTCTTACCATCCGTCAGTTCCACCATAGATCCGGGTGGAATCTCTTTTTGTTCCGTCACATCTTTCATCGAACTCAGACTTTGATTCACCAGTACCCATCTTCCTTCATGAAAAGTAAAATATCCGACAGGCATTTTATCCTGCATCGTAAGATTTTCATTTCTGATGACCTTTCTTGACACATGCCATTTGAATAAATACTGGTTGTTATAAACCATCAGTCGGTGGTTTTCAGGTTTCCAGACCTCATCATCAAATTTAAAGTACAGATCAAGCACAGGAAGCGTTCCCCGGTGTGCTGTTCCGCAGAAAGGACATTTCGGGTTGCTGCTGTTGTCGAAAACATACCATTTCTCGGTACATTCCGGATTGTGACAGGGCTGAATCAAATCGGCCGTCTTTAACAATGCGGTTTCCCATTCATTGGCGGTGGGACGCCGAATCGGGTCGTGAAGCCCGTCTATAAATGCTTTTCTAAACAATTCGGAAAGATAAGGACCCGCAGCCGTAAAAGGAATTTTCTGAGGATCGCCCCAGAATGCATCCCATTTTCTGAGATGATCCGCTTTCACCTGGTTGGATGGGTCCCTGAAATGTTCTATGAATAAAGCTTTTTCACCCATAGAAATCACTTCATCCTTCTCGGAATCCAGATCCCATATTTTTCCACCTCTCAAAGGATGTCTTCTGAACAGGTACATATAAATCAGCACTGCCAAAGCATGAAGATCCGTTTTCTGGTTGGGCAGATGCCGTCCCGGATCCTGCATACTCAGGTGTTTGGTCTTTAAAACCTCGGGAGCAATAAAGTCCGCCGTCCCGATAACTTCCGGCGGGAAAAGCTTGGGAACAACCAATCCGTCTATATCAATGATACAGGCAGATTTCGTAACAGGATCTATCAGAATATTGTTGTAGGAAAGATCGGAATGCGCCAATCCCATTTGGTGAAGCTTTTTCACACCCCGGCTGATATTGATGGTGATCTGAAAATAGCTCAGCCAATCCCCAAGTTCCGAATGATCAAGTCTCAGCGGATACTGTTGATTCCTGAACATTGGAGCCGTGAACCATTTCCCGACTTTATCCTGACCCTGAATATTATCTGATCCGATATACCCTTTCGCAAAGAAGAATTTTTTATGGTAAACGGGAACCACAATTCCCGTCAGTTTATTTTTTTCTACGATATCATACGGCCATCTGAAAATTTCATTCAGAAAATAATCAGATGAATTTCCGTTCTGTATATTTCCGAGATAAGTGGAAACAATCCTCATGATACGCTCTTTCTGTCCGGCATCCAGAGGAGTCCGGTAAAATGCTACCACATATTCCCTTTCCGGCGAAAAATAGACATCTTTCACTCCGCCTCTGATGGGGCTTTCATCTACATATTCATAGGATTTTGAGTTATCCAGAATAGAAGCAACTGTAACGGTTTTTTTCATGTTTAATAGATTATGGCGAGGGTTCTGTCATCATGATTTCCGCGGCTCCAGAAATCGGTCCAGGTAAGAAGCTGTTGGTCAATGTCGTTATCGTTAATAAAATCTACTTTCGTCCGGTCATCATTGTTTCCGGCCAGATCATTAAAGAATACTTTCCAACTGTCGATATCTTCAAGTTTGTTTTCGGTTATGAATTTAGGATCGTAAATACCATCCGTCATCAGTACGAGATAGGAAAAATCATTTACGCAGGTGATTCCAAATCTTGATGCCGGATCATCGCTGAAGATCTCATTCATGGTGATAAAACGGGTTCCGCCACCAAATTCTCCAACATCCATCTTGTTCAGAAGCTTTACTTCAGAAAAATCCGGACTGATCAGGTTGATCGGGCAGTCTCCCACACCAAAAGTGAGGATGACATAACCAAAGTCAAACTTTTTTGTCAGGGCAAAAATCAGTGTCGTGTGGAAATCTTTTATCGAGAATGAATGCTCTGTTGCCGTTTGATCCAAAACATCATAAACATGAAGAATGCCTTTATACAGAAGCTTTAAAACGTTTTCTCCAGCTTCGGCCCGTGTTTCTTTTGATGAATCAGAACTATTGTAAATGATTTCAATATTTTGTTCGATTCTGTTTAAAATTTCATCTGAATCGAAAAAACTATTCACTGAAACTGCCGCCAGTCTTGAACCTTCTCTGGCCATAACAGCAGAACCGGCACCATCTGCCACGGAAACAATATTCCAGCCTCCGGGAAGTTCGTTTACGGCAAAATCATCATCTCTGAATTTTCCTTCATGAGCATGGGAACGTCCTCTTTTAGAAACAACGGTGATTTTTTTATCCAGAAATTTCCCCAGGTAAGCTATTTCATCAGGTTTATGATAGACATCATTGGTGTCGGATGGAATATTCTTCCAAAGGTCTTTCGGGTCAGCATTGATGAACAGATGCACTTTTTTGATCTCCGTACTGTTTTCATCATGGATGTGATAGAATTCAATATCCAGATCATGGACACTGTTTACATACGGAATTCCGGATATTGTGTTGTTTTCGAAGGTAAGTCCTGTCTCCTGAAGATGAGCGATATTTTTAATCTTTATATTCGGAAAGTCATCCAGCTCAAAACAGTATTCATAGAATTGCTTTGAACTGGCATTTTTAAGCACCAGATGAACTTCTTTAAATTCTTCTTTTTCCCTGTAAATAAGAGCTTTTTCCATGGTTTTGTGTGGGGTCTCGGCAATAGGATCCTTTCGTTATCCCAAAGTTCGGTTAATATCAAATCCTTCGCTGGAAAATCCGTAATAATCCGAAGTTCCGCACCATGGGCATTTGTTGTACCCTTCTCCTTTCAGACAGTGAATTCCGCCACACGAGCAAGTGGCCAATGCGATGGGATTGGCACAGTGAGGACACGATGTACCTCCCTGAAGTTCTTCAATCGAGATTTTTAGATTATTTTTCTGGGAAGAGGAAAGCCTGTAATAGGATTTTTCGTCAATTTTATAAGCTCCATCCAGTCTGTAATATCTGGTAGACATTCCCGGTATACTTGATTCGGCGAATGTCTTTTTAAACTTCATTAAATACAGTTTCTCCGTTTCTGAGCATTTCCCGTTTAAAACAACAAAATTATTGTCCGGAAATTTCTGCTCCAGTTCAGGATCTACTTTTTCGAGAATAATAGAATCGATCTTGGAAAGGTTAATGCCTTCTTTATTGGCTTCGGTAACGCTCTGGCTGGTTGTTTTAATGGAATCTGTCACCCATTTGAAAAACTCTTTATAGGAATTTTCATCAGAATTATTAAACAGCAAAACGTTATCAGACAATGTCCCAAGCAGTTTATAATTGGTATTTTCTCCTATCGACACTGCGATCGTATTGGACTTCCCGTGGTATTTATTGTTCCATCTTTCAATCGCTTTTGTGGCATCGTCGGTAGGAACGCCGTCTGTAAAAAGAAAAACAATAGGTTTCCAGTCGCCTTTTCTATCGTAAGTTGTTTTAACAATATCCCGGTCTATGCAGTCCATCACTTTAATAAGCCCCTGAGACAGCGATGTACCACTTCCAATCGGGATCTTCGGCGGATAAAAACTTATAATATCCTGAAGCGGTGTAATGACCTCAGCCTCTCCCGCGAAACCTATAATGGAAATATAGACCGTTTCCAGTGAATACGGATCTTTCTTTAAATCTCTGATGATATTGGCAATACCTTCCTGTACCTGCTCAATAGGTTCTCCAACCATAGATTCGGAGACATCGACTAAAAAATAAATGGGAAGTCTTCTCATGATGTATAGTAAGACAAGTGATTTAGATAATAATATTAAGCTCAGATGGCGGCGGCGGCAACGGTGTACTTTCTCCCGTTCCCTGCGATTTCCCTCCCATTGTGATGGATGAACTTACCCATTTGAAAAATGAGGAAAGCGTGATCGCATCGGTGGTATCCAGTTTTACCACGTGATCTGTAAGCTCCTTCAGGAACTGTTCATCTGCTTTTGGACCTGCAGCACAGCCTACGATAGCTCCAAATTCAAGATCTCTGATCACAGGGATCATCTGTCTGTATTTCTGGATATCGGATGGTTTTCCGTCGGTAAATATAAAAAGTAACGGTCTCCAATCTTCTTTTTCATCCGAAGAACCTCTGATCAGTTCTTTTTTCACCAACTCTGAAACCATTTCCAATGCTGCACCGGTATGGGTGGGTCCACTGTCGGGACAGGTGATTTCCATAGGGTAAAAACTGGCCAAATCTGTTAATGGAATGATATTTTTAACCTCCCGGTCGAAAGTAATCACACTCAGATGGAGACTGTCCATCGCCTGCGGATCTGCACGGAGCATGCTTATCAGCCCGTTAAATCCGTTATTGAGTGCCTGGATGGGCTCTCCGTTCATAGAACCTGAAGTATCCAGTAAAAAGTATGCTAATAATCTCCTGCTCATGGTATGGTATTAATTCTGAAGCCGGCAGCGGAAGTTGAAAACTTCCCAGCCGGCTTTTGAGTTTGATAAATATTCAGGTTTAATTGCTGTACGCGTATTGCTTCAGGATTTCAATAAAGTTATCCGTCTGGTGAGGTTCTCCGATAGCACGGAACTTCCAGTCTCCATTGTGACGGTAAGCTTCAGCAAAAACCATTGCACATTTGCCATTCATACTGGAATCACCGGAAAGACTGTATTTTGTAATCTCTTTACCTTTCGCATCTACGGCTCTGATAAAGGCATTCTCGATCATTCCGAAATGCTGGTTATTTTGTTTTCCCTGGTAAATGGTCACCAGGAATAATATTTTCTGATAGCTTTCATCCAGCTGGTCAAGTTTAACGATGATCTGCTCATCATCACCATCTCCGGCACCGGTTCTGTTGTCTCCGGTCAGCCATATATTTCCGCTTGGATGCTGCATGGAATTAAAGAAAACCACATCACCCTGATAGAGCGCGATCTGTCTTCCGTCATTCGTCTGTACTGTTTTTCCAAGATTGGCTACTTTACCGTTTCCGTCTAAAAGAAATGCAACGGCATCAAGATCATATTCCGCTTCTTTACTGAACAGTTTCCCAAAGAAACCGCCCTGCTTTCTTACATCCCATCCTAAACCGATCGTTACTTTTGAAAGATCGTAAACACTTTCTCCACGGTCATTTTTTCTTAAATCAATCGTTTGACCTTTCTGTAAATTAATTGCCATAGTTATCGTTTTGTGTATTTGAAAATATAATTATTTAATGATCTGTCCTTTGTAGTATTTCTCAAGGAAGAAAGCAAGGTCGGCTCTGTAGCCTATTCCTGAGGCTTCAAATTTCCAGCTTCCGTTTCTTTTGTACAGTCTTCCGAATTCTACACCGGTTTCGATGGAGAAATCCTCATCCAGTTCATATTTTGCGATCTCCTGGTTGGTGCTGTTATCCACAATTCTGATGTACGAATTTCTCACCTGCCCGAAGTTCTGTTTCCTTCTTTCAAAATCTTCAATGGTAACCACAAAAAGTATTTCTTCCGCTTTCGGATCTACTTTTTCAAGATCTACAATAATCGCCTCATCATCGTCCCCATCACTGTTTTTACCGCTTGGATCATCTCCTGTGTGAGTCAGTGCACCATCGGGAGACTGAAGGTTATTATAAAAAACAAAACATTCCTCATTGATTAATTTTCTGTCGGAGTCAATCATGATGGCAGAAGCATCCAGATCGAAGTCGAGACCTGTCCCTTCATTCGGGTCCCAGCCCAGTCCTATCGTCATTTTTGTAAGCCCTATATCGATCTTTTGTCCTTTCTGTAAATTAATTGCCATAGTGTTTTAGATTATTAATTATTTTTTGTTTAAGATAAATTTGATTTGTGAATTGACCAAATTTATTGATAAAAAAATAAATGGCATGCGATCACCAGGATAAATGTTTAATTTTAATAGGGTTTTAACATAAGATGTTAACTTCAACAAATCGGCTATGTATTTTGATTTGATATGCGGAAAAATAGACCTTATAGGTTTTGGAAACGTATAAGGTTGTTGGTGGTCGTAAAATCAACATTAAAAAAGCCCGGCTAAAAAAACCGGACTTCTATAGATTAAAAAATTTCTACAATTAATTTTTAAATTCCTGATCGGAAACTGCTTTTTCCCTTGCTTTAGCCAGCATCGGAATAGAGATCAGCCCCATGACCAGCATAATGGTGATTTGCAGCGGAAGTGAAATAAACGAATAGGTCAGTCCCATTTCGCCCCCTAATTCCGCACTTTTACCCATTGAAATAAAAAGAGCCATAAAACCGAACTTCATCGCCAGATTAAAAGCTCCGATCCCACCACTGGCAGGAATAATCATTCCCAAGGTGCCGACCACAATAATAAAGAAGCCATCTGCAATAGTAAAATTGGAAGTTTCAGGAAGTGCAAAGCATACTAAGTACGCTGCAAAGTAGTAAGAAATCCAGATTCCTAATGTATACAGGATGAATTTCCCTTTTTCTTTCAGCTTAAATATAGAAGTCAAGCCCTCAAGAATTCCTTTCCCAAAATTGATTACCTTTTCTTTTTTATATTTATAAAAAACTAGTAATCCTAGTATTATTAGTAATCCTATTGAAATCTTTAAGTAATTATAAAATGAATCAAAATCATTAATCCCTATTTTCATCAATAATCTTTCAATATAGTTAGGGTCAAATTTATCTTTCTCCTCCTTTTGTTCAGTAACAAATTCATAGAATGAGATAATTGCATTAAACTTGAATATTACTGTTAATCCCAAGAAACCTACCATACATATAAGGTCTACCACTCTTTCCAGAATGATGGTTCCAAAAGACTTATCAACCGGTACTTTTTCCACACCATATAAAGCGGTAGCTCTCGCCAGCTCACCACTTCTTGGGATGGTAAGATTCATCAGATACCCGAAAGATATAGACCACAGTGAGTTTGAATTTGAAATCCTGTGTCCCATGGGTTCCAGCATCAGGTTCCAGCGAACGGCTCTGAACCAGTAAGCCAGAATACCAAATACAGACGCAAAGAGTACCCAGAGATAGTTGGCTTTCGCCAAAGATGCTTTAATCACTTTAAAATCAAGACCTTTTAAGGCAAGCCATAAAAAAAAGCCTGCAAAAGCAAGCGATATTACTATTGTTAGTATTGATTTTAAAGGATTCTTTGATTTTTTATCCATGGATCAGGTTAGGAGATTTGTTTTTTCATCCGGGAAAACAATCTTCGGCTGGAAGACTTTAGCTTCTTCGGGTGTCATCTGCGCGTACGCAATGATAATAATGATATCATCACGTTGTACTTTTCTTGCGGCAGGCCCGTTCAGGCATACTTCTCCGGATTTTCTTTTCCCTTTGATAACGTAGGTATCAAAACGCTCTCCATTGTTCACATTGACGATATAGACCCTTTCTCCCACTACCAGACCGGCAGCTTCTATAAGATCTTCGTCGATCGTTATACTCCCAATATAATTAAGGTCTGAGGCCGTAACCCTTACCCTATGGATCTTAGACTTGAAAACTTCTATTAACATATTGCAAATTTATTAATAAAAATTAATAAATCCGCCTTTTGAAATCAATTTAAAACACCCACAAACCCAGCTATTTAATTTTATATTACACAAGTTTTCAAGTCTTTAATTATAAATTATGCAAACATATCATTAAAAATATTAATAGTTTACACGAAATTCAGGATTTAATAAATGAAGGAAATAATATTAATTTTTTGCTAAAGTCAATACTCATAAGCATTTGGCATGATTTTAGTGAGCCGTAACGTAGATTTTACGTGAAAAGTCAAATTATCATATTTTAACTGTTTTCACCGAAAAGCAAAATTTTTTTATAACTTTTAATAAAATAATTGCACAATTAGAAAATAGTATTATATTTGCTATAATTACGAACTAACTTTAATATTAAAAATTATGAACAAGTCTGAATTAATCGACGCAATCGCAAAAGATGCAGGAATCACTAAAGTTGCAGCTAAAGCTGCTTTAGAATCATTCATTGGTAATGTAACTACTACTCTAAAGAAAAAAGACGGAAAAGTTTCTTTAGTAGGTTTCGGTACTTTCTCAGTAGCTGAGAGAGCTGCTAGACAAGGTATCAACCCTGCAACTAAAAAACCGATCAAAATTGCTGCTAAAAAAGTTGCTAAATTCAAAGCAGGAGCTGATTTATCTAATGCAGTTTCTGGTGCTAAGAAAAAATAATCATTCAGATTAAAAAAATTCAAGGGCCGTTTCTTAGGAAGCGGCTTTTTTTTGTGGGCATAGGTGGCTTCGAGGATCTCAGCCACCCAGAAATAGTGTCATCCATTAGTGGCAGAAATTATTGACCAATTCTTTATGTTTTGTTATCATTTTAGGTTTTGGCTAAAGCCGCTGAAATGTATATAAATTGAAAGCGGGCTAAAGCCCGCTCCTATTGAATATTAATGATATCTCTCTTTTACAAATAGAAACTATATTCAACATTTCTTTACATTGAAAAGCCCCATATAAAAAAGAGCGGGCTAAAGCCCACTCCTATTGAATTTTAAATGATACCTTTTTAGACATAGCGAATTAGACCCAATAGATGATAGAAAAGACCACAAAATTTCTATTTTCCGACATCCACCTTCTAACTTCTAATCTCTAGCTTCTAATTCCTATGGCGCCAGTCGTGAAATCTTCCAATCCAGGTCCTTTAACTGATAAATAATCCTGTCGTGGAGACGGTTGGGTCTTCCCTGCCAGAATTCTATTTCGTAAGGTTTTGCGATATATCCGCCCCAGTTGACTGGTCTTGGTACTTCGCTGTTTTCGTATTGTTTTTCGAGTTCTTTTAATTTTTCTTCCAGGTATTCTTTATTTGGAATTACATGGCTTTGCGGAGACACAGCAGCTCCCAGCTGGCTCCCTTTCGGTCTTGAATGGAAATATCCGTCACTGAGGTTTTCAGCAATTTTTTCAAGATCAGCTTTGATAATGATCTGTCTTTCCAGATTGGGCCAGAAGAAATGAAGACACGCTTTGTGGTTGTTTTCTATTGCTTTTCCCTTTTTGCTGTCGTAGTTGGTATAGAAAATAAAGCCTTCGTAAGTATATTCCTTAAGCAGCACCATTCTCGTCCTTGGACATCCGTCTTCTTCTAAAGTAGAAACCGCCATGGCATTGGCTTCAGAGACTGTCGGATTGTTACTGGCGTCCAAAAACCAGTCTCTAAACTGTTCAATGGGATTTTGTTTTATCTCACTTTCAATAAGTTGGGATTTCTCATACACTTTTCTTTTGTCGTGCAGGTTTTCCATAAATATTTTTTATTAAATTTGAGTATGAATTACTCATACAAAGGTAAAATATTAATTTCCACCCCTGACATTTCCGGAGATATTTTTTCGAGATCCGTGGTGCTGATCGTTGAGCATAACGAAAGCGGCGCATTTGGGTTGATATTAAACAAAAAAAACAGCCAGATGAGTAGTAAGTTCAAAAACTTTTTTGACTTCAAAATAGAGGTCTATGACGGCGGGCCTGTAGAGAATGATAAAGTCTTTTTTATCGTTAAAGAAAAGAAGGTAACCGAAATCTATTCTGAGATCAGCAAGGATTTCTATATCACGGAAGATATTGAAAGCATCATCAGTGCAGTTCTTAATAAGGAATTAAGCATTAATGATGTGAAAATCTTTTCCGGCTATTCAGGATGGGCTGCCGGACAGCTTGACGAGGAAGTTCAGAGAAAGCTTTGGACGGTGGTGGATGTCTACAATCTGGACTATACCCTTCCCAATGACCAAACGCTTTGGAAATCTATTATGCAGAATCTGGGCGGGGAATATCTGCTTTGGGCTAACTCTCCTGAAGATATTTCACTTAACTAACTGAATGTGTTTTTGATAGATGTGAAAACATTAACAAACTTTAAGATTATGTTAACCAATTTTAAAGAAAGAATTCACGTTATTTGAACAACCAAAAATCACTACCATGAGAGGATTTAAACTACTTGCTTTATCAGCCTTTTCTGCTTCATTTCTATCATTTACCCCAATTAACAAAAAATACATCGTTATCGATGCCGGACATGGCGGAAATGATACAGGATCTGTTTATGGGAACGTTTCTGAAAAAGAAATTACCATAAATATCGCAAAAGAGATAAAAAAGTTCAATGAAAATCAGGATAAGTATGAAGTTATTCTCACCAGAGATTCTGATACTTACCCTACTCTTCAGGAAAGAACAGCCATGATCAATAAGCTGAATCCGGAGATCGTTATTTCTCTTCATATGAACAGCAACCCTGAAAAGGAAACTCCAAAACAGGGAACTGAGGTATATATTCAGAATACAGAAAATTCAAAAAAACTTGCTGAAAAAATTTCAAAGAAATTTGATGTTGCTAAAATCGAGGAACGCAATCTCCACATGCTGAGAGAGACGAAAGCACCTGCGGTTCTGGTAGAGCTTGGCTTTATGAATAATACCAAAGAAAGAGAGTATGTCACCAGTGAAAAGGGACAGAAAGAAATCGCACAAAAATTCACAGATATCATCCGTGAATACTAAATAAAGAAACAATTTCTGATCTATTCAGAATAAAACCCGGTAAAGGACTTGGGTACTTTGTTGTTTACCGGGTTTGTCAATTTATTGAAAACTATTTTTCCAGCTTTCCACCATTTCTATAAAACGGGAGCTTTCAAACATTTTATTTCTTATTTTACCTACAGAAAATATGCCTTTCTCGTCGGAGATCATTAAAATCTCTTCGGCTTTTTGTGATTCAAAAGCAATAATTTCATGTTCCTGAATATCCGCAAGGTTATTTTTATGCAGGAAAGTGACGAAATTTTCCATCAGGGGAGAAATGTATGCACCTTCAGACTGCTTTGGAACTTTGATCACATTGCCTTCCAGAAACAAGAGATTTCCTGAAGTGGTACGTGCAATTCTTTTATTGGGATTAAGCAGAATCACATCGTCCAGATCATTTTCCTCTGCATAAATGCCTCCGTAAATATTTTCCGGGGAGTGAACCCTGATGTTGCTTAATAAATTATTGTTGACATTGATTTCCTTGGTAAGGTCCATTTCCAGAGGCCTCTGATGAACGGCAAGGACATCATCCGATTCCGTCACTTCATAAAAATAGGACACTGAAGATTTTGAAACCGTTACAGCATCATTATTCCTGAAAACCTGAAAATTGATAATTCCGTTTTTAATTCCTTTACCAGCGATAACATCTTTATGAAAAAGGGTCTGAAAAAACTCCAGCGTATAGGTAAGCGGAATGTTCATTCTCATCTTTCTCATGGAAGCCATCAGGAAGAAATAGCACTCTTCATCCATGATCAGTCCTCCGTTTCTTACGAAGAAAGAAACCTTCACTGCGTCGCCCAAAAGGAACGCTCTATTCTTTACATTTAATCCGTCTGATGTAAAATATTGATTTTCCAATTTTTGATGTGATTTATTTATAAAAAAATAATGAACGATAAATCGTTCATCAGTTTTACCATTTAATAGCGCCCGGCTTATGCCGCACCTAATTTTATTCTAAGGTTTTCTATCAGGTTTTCCCAGTACAATGCATTCTCTTCTTCAGAACCTTCTTCGCAGAAATCTGTAATATTCAGAGCCAGATCTTCTGTAATATCGTCTATTGTGATAGTCATTTCAAAGAAATTTTTAGTCCCCTCATCTTCTTCCCATCTGAAACGTACGAAACCTTCCGGCTTATATCTAATCAAAGTGGCCTTTTCGGCAGGTCCTCCGCCCCAGCTAAAAAAGAAATCATCGCCTTTCTCTGTAACCTCATCCGCAAACCATTCAGATAACCCCTCCGCTGTTGCCAGATATTCGTATAAAATCTCTGATAAACAATGCATTGGAAATTCGTAATGGACTTTATGTTTCGCCATATAATCTTTGTTTTTATCGTCCCGCAATATATAAATTAATTTTTTTATTACACAAAAAAGCAATTACTTTTTTAAAGAATCTTCATGATATTTATCACTGGTTTTAAAACGCTATTGAATATGATTTTCAGCATAAAAAATGCCATGTGATGCATAAAAAAATCTCTCCGGTGTGGAGAGACTGTATCATTTATTCTTCGTTCAGAACATCCAGAATGATCTGGCATCCCTGTCTGATTTCGTCTGATGAAATCGTAAGTGGCGGAGAGATTCTCATATACTCATTTCTATAGAGCTGCCAGAAGACAATAAGACCCTTTTCCATGCATTTTTTAGCAACGGCAAGGGTGTATTCAGGGGTTCCCAGATTAACGGCCAGCATCAGCCCCATTCCATTAATATTTTTAATCTTTGGATGGACCAGAAGTTCTCTGAACAATTTTTCTTTTTCAGTCGTTACTTCCATCAGTCCGCTTTCCAGAACTTCTTTCAAAGTAGCATGGCTGGCTGCTGCAATCAATGGGTTTCCTCCAAACGTTGTAATATGTCCTAATTTAGGCGAATGTGACAGGGTTTCCATAATTTCTTTCGAACTCATAAAAGCACCCACTGGCACTCCGCCTCCCATTCCTTTTCCCATAACGAGAATATCCGGAACAATTCCGAAATGCTCGAAAGAGAATAATTTTCCGGTTCTACCGAATCCGGGTTGAATTTCATCAAGGATAAGAAGGGCACCTACTTCTTCACATCTTTTTTTAAGCTTCATCAGATAATCTCCTTCCGGAACTAAAAATCCCGCTGCTCCCTGAATGGTTTCCAGAATCACACACGCTGTTTTCTCTGTAATCTGATCAAGGTCATTTTCATTATTGAATTCAATAAAGCTGACCATTGGCAATAATGGGCGGAATTCTCTTTTATGGGTTTCATTTCCTGATACACTCAAAGCTCCGTGTGTATTTCCGTGGTATGAGTTTTTAAAGGAAACGATTTCTTCTCTTCCTGTATACCGTTTGGCCAGTTTCAGACTTCCGTCAATAGCTTCTGCTCCACTATTCACCAGATAAGTGATTTCCAAAGGATCGGGCGTAGATTCTGCCAAGAGTTTACACAATGCGATCGGTTTTTCCTGTGCATATTCTCCGTACACCATGACGTGCAGATATTTGTCTGCCTGTTCTTTGATAGCTTGCACTACTTTAGGATGTGAGTGTCCCAAAGTATTCGCAGAAACGCCGGCTACAAAGTCCAGATATCTTTTTCCATCTGTTCCGTAGATATAGCTTCCTTCTGCTTTTTCAACTTCAAAACCTGCTGCAAATTTTGTAGTCTGTGCCTGATATATAAAAAAGTCCTTGTGCATCTCCATTGTCGCGAAATTTTCAGCAAAGCTAAAAAAGATTCGGCACATGTAGAAATTATCTGCAGGGAATAAAAAAAATCACCCCTGATGATCTCAAGGGCAATTCAATATAAATAATAAAAAGTAGAAGGTTGATTTAAAGTACTTTTTCCACCGTAACAAAACTGTTGTTAATGACGTTATAGGCGGTTGTACCTCCAAGTTCAGAAATCGCTTCCAGAGTGATGTACTGCCCCTGAACGATGTACACTGAGAAATCTAAGCTGATTTTCCGAATTGTCCCATCGAAATTCACTGTGTTTTCCAAAAGCTGAAATCTCTTGGCATCGTTGACATATAAACTTGCTCCTAATCTGCTGCTGAATGCGCCTGCTGCTCCTGTAAAATTCAGGTTTACATTCACTCTGTACAATCCGCTCTGGCGTATATAAAGCCTGTTCAGATCTGCGCCTGTTGTGGCCGTATTGGTTTTAAGTTTTAACGGATCTGCTAAAAAATTAGGTTTATCAATCAAAGAACTGATGGGAAGCATCACGGAACCTGAACTGGTATTGACTGGATTTATTGCAAATCTGGAAACATTATCAGATTCTATTTCAAAAGCTTTACTCCAAACGAGCCCGTCAAATACCATGACCTCGCCTGTACTTTTTACAAACAGAAGCATTCCACGCAAAGCTTCTATTCTCGTTGCAGGTGCGTTTATACCTGTGTTAGGCAGATCTGTAGGGGTTTCGACAGCCGGTAATCCAAAACCTTTGACCCCTGTCGTTTCACTTGTATTCGTGATATACATCATCACCTGATCATTACCATTCGCATTGGAATCAGGATTGGGTATATTGGTGAAATTGACCTGTGCGCTGTACATCGTTAATGAAAACATGAACAGGCAGAATATATATTTTTTCATGGTTAGTATGCTTTAATTAAACGTGCTCCGATATATGAGTTTATAGAATTGCTGTCCGTCCCGTAAGCAGATAGAGATCCTCCTGAACCTCCAACAGTTGTTATGGTAGGAACAACTCTCAGTTCAGCACCGGCAGGTAAGGATACGGTCTGTGCAAAACTGGATGTTTTACTTCCCTGGGTATCGATGATAAATACCAGAGAGTAGTTTGTTTTGGTAACGATGGTTTCCCAGTCTGAAGCCGGCGTATATTTTACCTGTAGTGTCAATTTAAATTCGGTAACTCCCAATTGAGCACCCACACTGCCTCCTGTGAAACCAAGAGCTGCGGCTATATCGTACATTCCGTTTTGTTTCACCGTCACTGAGCTTGCATTTTTCAGAAGCAGATTATCTACAAGCACCTGGCTTTTATTGTCCGGGGCAAGATAAACCGGAGCCCCCAGAGAAAGACATATTCCAAGACCGAAAGCTAAACATGGAATGGTAATTCCTGAAGAAATACCCAATCTTGAACCTTTAGGCTGAAAAATTCCCTGTATTTGTCTTGCAGGATTCCAGGCAAAACCGTCATACTTGTAATATTGGTCATCAGCTTTATTGTAGATAAGACCACCTACAAGATTGGGATAATCGCTAAAGAGATCTGATGATGCAGCGTCATATTTGGGAAAAGCAGTATAGGTCGTGGAATATGGAAGTATGACTCCTTTTGTTCCATCCTTTACTTTTACTATATTCTGATTGCTGACTATATTGTCGCCAATCACTACCTGTGCGTTTATGCTATATTGAAATAAAAGCACTACAATTAATAGGATCTTTTTCATCTTATTGCATATTTATTTTTTCGACAATAATTTCTGACACTGCATTACCTGTGGTATTCATTGAAAAAGACAATACATTCCCTCCAATAATACCAGTACAAACACCTGTTCCAATGTTCTGGTTACCATAAAACCTGAGACGTAAATTATCCCCAGCTTCAAAACTTCCTATATACGTAAGAACCAATGACTGTCCTACATCAATAGATCCGGGTGATAAACTTCCTAAAGACAGTGCACCGCTTGTAGAGCTTGTCGAATTGTTTGTAATAGGCCTCCAGGTAGCGGGAGCGGCCGCTGTACTTGTTTCCAGATCAACCTTTGAGTATAGATTAATGGTTACCCCTACGCAGAGAGCAGGTGTCTTCACATCAATGGCACCACTTTTAAAGGAGATTTTATACAATCCTTTTGTTTTGATATTAATGACGTTACTGGTAGCAGCGGCAAGCGAGACATCTGCTGTAATATCATTATAACTTGGGCTCACACTTGTAAAAGGAACATCCACTGCTCCTCCGGCCTGTGGACAAAGCCGGTTGACGCCTCCGCATCCCAATCCGCAGGTTCCGCAATCTGCAGTGATGGCAGCACTTCTTATAAAACGTGCCATTTTGTTGTTCTTCAAGGTCGTCACAATGGGATCTGAAATTTTCCAGGTTGTACCATCATTTTGTACAATACTTCCGGTTTCTCTGTTGAAGATAATGGAACTTTGGGTACCGTTTCCTGTGGTACCGATAGCAGAGGTTGGCAGAACTGCTGCTGTGTTGGACCTGGGCATCCGCGCTGCATTGTTGTCTTGTTTTACATGCAGAAGTGTTCTTTCGTCAGGTTGAAAACCGGGTGCTTTTGCAATCCCAACCTGTGCGTTAATCCCTATAAAGCAAAGCATAGGGACCAAGAGGAAATAGTTGATTTTCATTTTTAAATTTTTTTATCATTCTAGGTGTATTAAATTTATAAAATATTAGTATTCAAAGAACAACCTTAGTAAAAAATTAATGTTAATAATACAAACAATGATTAAAAACCTAGATTTTAAAGGGAATTTCGACAGTGGTCTCTATGCTTACTTTTGGAATAAAAGTCTATAGTTTTACTAGATTTTGAAAATAATTCCACTTTTTGCGTAAAAAATAATCACCATTTTTTATTCAAAAATGGTGATTTATTGTTTTTCGTTGAAATAGTTTCTTATTTACGTACGCGTTTTGGCTTTTTGGCTTCTTCTTTGGCTCTCTCTTTATCTACAGCCTCCTGAGCTTTATTAAACAGCTCATTATCAGAAGTATATTTAATTTCCTCATAATTGGGACTGTCTACCAGGATGTCCTGCCATTTTCTGATCCGGTCTTTGGTATTCCAGTTGAAGTCGGAGAACTTTCTTTTGTCCGGTTCTATCATACTCATGGGATAGGTATCAGAATTGGCTCCTATGCTACACGATATAATCTGCAGTCCGGTTTCTTCAAATAAAGCTCCGATAATCCCGCAGGTAGAAAGGGTAATTCCTATTCTTTGCGGCTGTTTGGTTTCCTGATCCACATCGTCTACATAAGCGATAGATTGGGCATTCCCAACTACCCTCGCTTCTTTGATCTCGTTATTCTGATAATAAACGGTCATGAATTTTCCTTTCACCTGATTGAATTCATCTTTAAGGTTCAATGAATCCACTTTACTGATGGCAAAGGCATTTCCGATTACTTTCAGTGAATCTATATTTTCAGTTTTTGTATTGAAATAGGCTTCTACTTTGTCTCCGGTTACCTGCTTTTCACCGCTCCAGAGAATTGGATTGGTGTACATATGCATGATCCCGTCTGTTTCATTGAAAGCGATGGAATCTGCTCTTCCCTGCGCATTGGATTTGTAGATACGTCCTTTTTTGTAGGCTCTTAAAAAGCTTTTCTTAATGGTAATATCCGCTGAATCCGGTCGTTGGTAAGAAAGAATTTTTTCAGCTGCAAAATAAATAGAATCTTTTTCCATGATCTTAACAGCATAAGGACTTTTGGTCATCATGGCTGAATCTTTTTTTTGGAAAACTTCTCCATATCCTCCTTTGATGTATCTTCTTTCTTTGGGATCATCCAGCGTAACATTTCCGGTTGCTTTCCCGAAACCTGTGATATTGTTAAAATACATATCATCACCAGTCAGGATCTTGTCGTTATAAAAGATCTTGGAGTTTTTGTTAAGGAAAGCTTCCTTAGTCTCCATTCTATAGGTTCCTCTTTCGGTGTAGATTCTGTTTTTAGGATTCGCGCGGTTGGTGATCGTAGTCGGCCCAAAGAACTCAGCTACTTTTGTATTCTGGTTCTGTTTGATATTGGGACCTTCAATGATATAATCAGGACTGTCTATTTTTACATTCCCAACAAAATCGATCATTTTGGTATCGAGGAAATAGGTTGCTGATTTCGTGTACATCACATTTTGTGCGTCACTGATTGTCCCTCCTGTATTGAAATAAGCTTGATTGGCAAGTTTGTCGTAATAAAGGATATCTGTTTTAATCGTCTGTTTAGGATCGGTAAGAACAACATCTTTTCTGGCGACCCCTTTCTGGGTAGCTCCGTTGTATTCCATTTCATGGGCCGTAATTACGGAACCGTCTGCATTCTGTAACTTAGCATTACCAATGGCTTTTACAATACTCTGATCGTTATAAAGAATAACCTCATCTGCAAAAAGAATAGATCCCTGATGCTCTATCTGAACATGACCTACCAAATATTGGTTTCCTTCGTACTTGGTGTCTTTATTAAATTCATCGGAGTGGATGATTTTCACCTTATCTTCAGGGCGTACTACCGGAGAAGCTTTCCCTTTATTTTGAACATAAGGATCCACCTGCGTCGTTTTATTGTCCTGTGCGGAACTGAACGCAGAAATAAAAATTAACAGAAAAAGGATTATTCTCATTGATTAATCATTCTTAGTACCATAGAAATACAGCGAATGCGAATCAATATTTACGCCAAATGCTTCTTCAATTGCTTCTTTTATTCCCTGGATTCTCGGATCGCAGAATTCGATGATTTCTTCAATTTCTTTATCAGAGCCTTTTTTGTAGATCACCAAATGGTCATGCTGCTTGTCAAAATAAGACTTCTCATAAGATGAAGAGGTCAATGTTTTTTCTCCAAACTGATGCTTACGGATCAATCCCGCATCAAGGAAAATTTCAATAGTGTTGTAAATAGTAGCTTTTGAAACATGATATTTCTTCTGCATCATAAGGAGATACAGATCATCCACATTGAAGTGATGATCCATATTATAAATCTCTTCTAATATCGTATATCGTTCAGGTGTGTTTCTGAAACCCTTTTCTAGCAGGTAATTTCTTAAAACATCCTTGATCAAGGCAATATTTTTTTCTTTTTGTATTGTATCCATCAAAAAAATTATCTACAAATTTATTGATTTTTATTTAAATAGACCTCATGGTTTGCTGCCCGAACTTTTAAGAGTTGTGACGGATGAAGCCAGACTGCTCAATCTTGTTGTCATAAATCGTAAGTTCTGTGATAGGCGCAGACTCCACTTCCACGTTGTGTGAGGATACTCCCCAGGCCTTGAAATCATCGCTTCCGATGTACTTCACAAAGTTGTAGATATTGAGTACAATCTTCTGTTTAACCGTTAAAAGTATATCGTTAATATACGTATTATCTATAATCACATATTTCAGATCCGGCGGGATATTATGGGCCCTCAGAGACGGATGGCTGCTTCTTGAAGGAATGGTTCCATCGGCCATAAGATCTTTCAATACCATATTAAAATAGTCATTAATTCTTCTGTCTACTTTAAATCCTAAAAGGAAATTGACTTTGTATACAGTTCCCGGAAGAATTTCGTCTACGGTATATTTAAACGTATATGGATCTTCCTGATTGACAATACTTAATATAAAATAATGATCTGCTCTTTTCGGCTGTTTTTTGATGATGGAATAGATGATTTTAGATTCTACCTCATCATTTCTTTTGGCTCTGCTCAGGTAGGCAAGGTTGGTTGCATATTTTGGAATGCTTTCATCCAACTTCATATCTTTTATAATAGATACGTATTTCTCTATTTTTACAAACTGTATAAATGTTGTTTTTATCAGTCGTCCGTTGTACCATGCATACATAGAGATACCAATAGAACCTGCTAAAACTACAGTAATCCATCCACCTTCCATGAATTTGATTATATTGGCACTGAAAAATCCTAGTTCAATCGCCATATAAACTAAAGCGAAAAATAAGATTAGTACTTTGCTTACTCTGTGTTTTAATAGCCAGAAAACCAGCAGGATCGTTGTCATCAGCATCGTTACTGTAATGGACAATCCATAGGCGGCTTCCATTTTCCCAGATTCTCTGAAATGAAGTACGACAATAATACATAAGATCAAAAGTCCCCAATTGATTCTCGGAATATACATTTGTCCTTTAACTCCGGAAGGGTAATCAATTTTCTGATTAGGCCATAAGTTAAGTGACATCGCTTCAGAAAAGATGGTAAAAGAACCTGTAATTAAGGCCTGGCTTGCAATAATAGCTGCTGCAGTCGCCATAATTACACCCGGTACAATCATCCATTCTTCCATGATTCCAAAGAATGGGTTCACCACAGAAAATCCTGGTTTAGCATGATTGGTTAAAAGCCACGCTCCCTGTCCAAGATAGTTTAAGATAAGCATCACTTTAACAAATCCCCAGCTTACTCTGATATTTTTGGCACCGCAGTGACCTAAATCTGAATAAAGAGCCTCAGCTCCTGTTGTACAAAGGAAAACAGCACCAAGAATAACAATGGCACTTGGAGAATTCACAATAAGCTTGTACGCATAATAAGGATTGAAAGATCTCAGAATTTCGAAGTTTTCGCTTAAATGCATTACTCCCAGACCACCTAAAACCAGGAACCAAACTACCATGACAGGACCAAAAAACTTCCCGATAAAGCTGGTTCCAAACTGCTGCACCACAAATATTACAATCAGAATTCCGATTGTAATAGGAACAACAGGTGTATGAGGATTATATATTTCAAGACCTTCAATAGCTGACATTACTGTAAGCGAGGGCGTGATGACTCCATCTGCAACCAGTGCTGCGGCCCCTACGATAGCAATAAGATACAGCCATCCTTTTTTAAGGTTTTTAACCAATGAGAATAAAGCCAAAATACCTCCTTCTCCTTTGTTGTCTGCTCTTAGAGCAATGATTACGTATTTTATCGTAGTCTGAAGAGTAAGGGTCCAGATAATACAGGAAAGAGCTCCTTCTATGTATTCGTTGAAAGGCATATTACTACCGCCATCTCTTGCATTCACAATCGCTTTCATTACGTAAAGCGGTGATGTCCCGATATCTCCGAAAACAATTCCGAGAGAGACTAAAACTCCCATAAAGGAAAGTTTTTTTATGTCAAAATGATAACCATCTTCTGTAACGTCTGCCATGTCAGCTTATTTATTTTAAACGCGCAAATTTATACTAATTTTATGAGGCCAAGAACTATTCTTCATGAATAGAATAAATGAAAAAACTTCCTTTCGGAAGTTTTTTTCTATAATAGTTATTTTACGTACATCGCTTTTTTGATTTCCTCTTTCACTTTTTCAAGCTTAGGGAACCAGTCTGCAAATAATGCAGCTGAATAAGGCGCAGGTGCATCAGGAGTAGTAATTCTCTTGATAGGTGCATCCAAGTAATCAAATGCTTTCTGCTGTACCATATAAGTAATTTCTGAAGATACTGAACCAAATGGCCATGCTTCTTCAAGGATCACCAATCTGTTTGTTTTCTTAACGGAAGCTAAAACGGTATCAAAATCCAGAGGACGAACTGTTCTAAGGTCGATCACTTCTACAGAGATTCCTTCTTTAGCCATATCTTCAGCAGCCTGGATAGCCAGCTTCATGATTTTACCGAAAGAAACCAAAGTAACGTCTGTACCTTCTCTTTTGATATCTGCTTTACCTATCGGCAGGTAATATTCTTCTTCAGGAATTTCCATTTTATCACCATACATCTGCTCAGATTCCATGAAGATCACCGGGTCATTATCCTGAATAGCTGTTTTCAATAACCCTTTCGCATCGTAAGGGTTTGAAGGAACCACTACTTTCAATCCTGGAACGTTGGCAAACCAGTTTTCAAAAGCCTGAGAGTGTGTAGCTCCCAATTGTCCTGCCGAAGCAGTAGGCCCTCTGAAAACGATAGGACAGTTCCACTGGCCACCGCTCATCTGACGGATCTTAGCCGCATTATTAATAATCTGATCAATACCTACCAAAGAGAAATTGAACGTCATATACTCTACAATTGGTCTGTTACCATTCATCGCAGCACCTACAGCAATCCCAGTAAAACCAAGCTCAGCAATGGGTGTATCGATTACTCTTTTAGGACCAAATTCATCCAACATTCCTTTTGAAGCTTTATACGCACCATTGTATTCTGCAACTTCCTCCCCCATTAAAAAGATGGATTCGTCTTTACGCATTTCCTCGCTCATTGCTTGTGCAATTACCTCACGAAAAGTATATTCTGCCATATTTATTTGAAAAATTTAGACTACAAAAATAGTGTTTTTTTATTACTAACATAACAAAAAAGGCATCTCATTGAATGAGAAGCCTTAATATCTATTGAATTAAAAAGCTTTTTCTTCCGCCTGGCTCAGTTCTCTGTAGTTTTTTCTGAGATCGGACAGAATTTTACCGTAAGTTCTTTTATAAGTTACATACAAAATATACAATCCGAGGAGCAGACAGAATGTAAATAGTACATAATTTCCCATTCCGGGTACCATCGTTTCGGGATTGGTATGGGTTGTAGTATCATGAACGCTATTAAAACCGTCTTTTGAACCTGCCATCACTTCTTTTGTATAGAGAGCAAAATGAATCAGATTATCCAGAATAACCAGAAAAAAGGAAATTCCTGCGTAGCCGAAGATCAGCTTTCTCAGGTTCAGAATGTTTTTCATTAATGATAAAGAATCCTGTCCGGTTTTCAATCTGCGGAACAACAACACAATAAGAATGACAAATCCGGAGAACAAGATCATTCTCCAATAAGGAAACGCACCATTGATATAGCCGTACACCGACCAAAGTATAATTTCTATCAAACCAACCACGAATAAAGTTTTCGCCACAGAAATAGATTTCTGCCTGATCATGGAATAAATTTCGTTTTCCGAATAGTCTTTAAATTCCACTTCTTCTTTATTCCAGTCTTTTTTCAAAAGTTCCAAATCTTCCATATTATTTTGTGTTTATTTTGGTTTTTAAATTATTCTTTGCCCTGTTCATTTTCACTCTTGCATTCCCTTCCGTTATTCCCAGGATCTCTCCAATTTCTCTGTAAGGCTTATCTTCGAGATACATCATGATCAAAGCCTTTTCTACATCAGACAGTTCATGAATGGCTTTATACATTCTTTTCAGTTTGTGCTCATCATCTTCGTATGCTTCATATTCCATTTTTAAAGTGGACACATCGATATCAGCATGCTGAATTTGTTTTTTCTGAGGCTTCCGGAAAAGAGTCATTGCCGTATTCAGGGCGACTTTATACATCCAGGTCGAGAACTTGGCTTCTCCTTTAAATCCCGGAAAAGATCTCCAAAGCTGGACTGTAATTTCCTGAAAGAGATCTTCATGGTCTTCAGCGTTATCAGTATATATCCTGCATATTTTGTGGATAAGCCTCTGATTGGGCTTAAAAAAATCGACAAAAGTTTTTTCCAGTTCTGTGCTCATGTTTTATGAGTGGGAAGTTTTTATTTTCGTTACATCTTTTTTTCAAAAAAAATAAAAAACGGCATCTCATTGCTGAAATGCCGTCTTATCATTTTATTTAAACCTGATTAGTTTACTTTATCCCAGGTCTGAGTTCTTCCGAATACAGAAACCCCCATATATCCTCTTACATTAAGTTTGTCACCACTTTTTGTAATGGTACACTTATATGTTTTACCTGATTTAGGATCTGTAATAGTTCCTCCTGTAAATTCATCTCCATCTTTTTTAAGACCTCTGATGATTTCCATGCCTAAGATTGGTTTTCCTTTTCTGTCGTCTTTACATCCCGTGCAATTTGGATCTGCCGGCTTTATAAGCAACTGGGAAACTTTTCCGTAATACTTTCCGTCTGACTTTTTAAAGATTTCTACCACAGATTTAGCCTGCTTCGTTTCATCATCTATAGTCTTCCATTTCCCTTCAATCTGTGCAAACGATAATACGCCAAACAGAGAGAGTACGAATGTTAATAATAATTTTTTCATATTTCTTATAGTTTTAATTCCGATATACGTTTTTTGTTATGTATCTATTGCTAAAAGTATAAATTAAATTTTAAACAGACAAAAACTTTTATTATACAAAGCATATGATAGGCCAAAGTTCCGGAATGTGGGGTACAGGATTCGAACCAGCAATCAGCAACAAAAACTCTACAACCCTAAAACGCTCCGACTCTCAAACCCTCCGACTCTCAAACTTATTTAAGTTTCCTGTTGATCACCCTGTCCATATAATCCTGGAACCAGGCTTTCGCCGTCTGCATTTCTTTTTCTGTTTCCGGGGTTTTCAACTGGCCCATCAGGTTCTTTTCAAAGCCGAGATCATTTTTATCGTATATCCCTGTGATCTGCTTTCCATCGAACCGGTACATATGATTTCCGATGATGAACTGTTCTGAACTTCCGTCAGAATTCACCACGATAGAAGGGTATTTTTTATCGCTCACGAGACTTCTTCCCCAGCTTCTGATCTGTTTGTTGTACCCGATAAGATCTGCCAGTGTAGGATAAATATCGATTTGCTGAGCAGTTTCAGGATTCACGCCTTTCAGATTGTATTCCGGATTGGGAGAATAGAAGATCAGCGGAACGGCAAAACGGTTCATAGCTTTTTCATATTCGCCGTAAGCGATCTGGTTGGTATGATCTCCTGTGAACACGAAAATGGTATTATTGAACCAAGGTTCTTTTTTCGCGGTTTCAAAATATTTTTTAATAGAGTAATCCGTGTACTGGATTGGCTCATGCATTTCTATCGTTCCTTTTTTAAATTTTCCTTTGTATTTCTCAGGGATTTTAAACGGATGGTGAGACGAAGCTGTAAATACCGTCGTCATAAAAGGTTGTTTTTTCCCTACATTCTTTGCAAAATACTGCAGAAACGGTTCATCCCAAATAGCCCACATTCCGTCGAAATCTTCATCATGATTGTATTCATTCTTCCCGAAATAATGTTTAAATCCTAAGATATTTCCAAATCCGAGGAAGCCCATCGATCCGTTCGGAGCTCCGTGGTAGAAAGAGGTATCATAGCCCAGATCATTACAAACTGAAACAATAGACTGGATTTTCTGGTTGGAATACGGTGAACTTGTAAAAGCATCTGTAAGACTTGGAATTCCCGCCAATACACTGCTCATCCCATGGATAGACTGTCGTCCATTTGCAAAAGTATTGGGAAAAATTAAACTCTGCCCTGCGAGACTATCTATAAAAGGCGTATAGGAAACGTAACCGTTGATGTTTTTATCTTTATTAAAAGCTCCTGAGTATTCTCTACCAAAAGATTCAACAATAAAAATGACAATATTGGGACGGTTCTCTACTTTTCTATCGTATATTTTGTAAGGCTGAACATTGTCTGTGATAAACTTTTCGTCTACAAAATGAACTTCTTTAAAATTATTGGTTCCTAATGTTCTAAAAAATGAAAATGTACTGTTCAATACGATATTTCCCTGAAGTGGATTGACTACAAAACGGTTGGCATCCACCAAATTGATGGGCCTTGTACTGTGTTTGAAATCACCACGGATTCCTCCCACCACCAAAACAGCGGTCCCACAAAGAACGAGTACCGACCAGATAAAGTACGGAATAAGCTTTAAAGGTTTCTGCTCCGTCACTTTTACCTTTTTGTAAAGGAAGACCCAAAGTGCCATTAACACGACAAACCATATCAGAACAAATGGATGCTGCCCTACAGAAACTGTGAATACTTTGAAGACATTGGATTCGTGTTTTGCTACTTCCATAGCGGTAGATGTCAGTCTTGCCTGTGAAAACTTGTAGTAGATAAAATCTCCGAAATTCATCGCATAAGCAATGCCGTTGGTGATAAAATACAGCCAGAACAAAACAGTCTGATAACCTTTCCTGGTATTGATAACAATAGGAACAAGGCTCAACAGAATAAACAAAGCATTCACATACAAGATCGCCGTGGTATCAAATGCGGTCCCATGAAACGCAAGGTTGAAATAATCTGAAACAGAGTCCACTTTGATGAGTTCTTTATTGAAATACCAAAACAAAAGCCGGGCAATCTGATAAAAAACGTATGCTAAGAAAATCCGGTACAAAAGTGCCAGAACTTCCTGTTTTCTAAATTCTTTAAAAAATTTCATTCGGCAAATTTACATCAAAAACCGATTAATGTATTTTTTCCTTCCTAATATTTCGGTATAAAGTTTGGAAAAACTGTATTTTTGTGACATGAATTTCATAAAAAATAATCTTGCCAATTTATTGACCCTTGCCAATTTATTTGCGGGCTGTATAGGGGCAATACATCTTATTCTGGGCGATTACCAGACAACGGCCATCTGTATCATTCTTTCTTCCATTTTTGATTTCTTTGACGGGTTTGTGGCCCGCGCTGTAAAATCGAACTCCAATCTGGGACTTCAGCTGGATTCTCTGGCGGATATGGTGAGTTTCGGATTGATTCCCGGTCTTACGATGTATAAAGCTCTGGAACCGTTCGGAAATGAAATTTTAGGACTACATCTTCCTTTTGACATCAGTTATGTTGGTCTTCTCGTGACTATTTTCTCATGTCTGAGATTGGCTATTTTTAATCTTGATGAGGAGCAGCGTTATTATTTTAAAGGGCTGAATACGCCTACCAACACGGTATTGCTGTTTGGACTGTATTATGCTTTCAAAGAAACCGGAACTTTTGGATTCTTATTTGATAATGCATTGTTTCTGGTATTATTAACGGTTATCACGTCATGGCTTCTGATCAGCCCGATCAAGATGATGGCGATGAAATTCAAATCGAAAAAGCTGCAGGACAATTACCCGAAAGTTATTTTATTAGGTGGCGGAATTGCTATTCTGATTATATTTCAGATCGTAGGGATTCCAATGCTTGTTATTTATTATATATTAGTATCGCTGGTTTTTCAAAGACAGTTGGGATAGATGTTAGACGTCAGATATCAGACATCAGATGTCAGACTTTAATCATCGAATTAACATATCATCAAATCAGCACATTATTTTAACCCATTTTCAAATTAAAGAAATGAATTTAAAACTCCATAAACCCCTTTGTATTTTTGACCTTGAAACTACAGGAACGAATATCGGAAAAGACAAAATCGTAGAAATCTGCATTTTAAAAGTAAACCCGGATGCATCCAGAGAAAGCAAAACCTGGCGTGTAAACCCGGAAATGCCTATTCCCAACGAATCCAGCTTAATACACGGAATTTATGATGAAGATGTAAAGGATGCTCCAACGTTCAGAGATATTGCTCCAAAGGTGATGGAAATGCTTGCAGGAAGTGATTTGGGAGGATTTAATTCCAACCGTTTCGATGTTCCGCTTCTGGCTGAAGAGCTTCTGAGAGTTGAAATTGATTTTGACTTGAGTAAATTCAGACTGGTGGATGCACAGACTATTTTCCACAAAAAAGAACCAAGAAACCTGGGAGCTGCCTATCAGTTCTACTGTGGAAAGGTTCTGGAAAACGCCCACTCTGCCGAGGCTGATGTGATGGCTACTTTCGAAGTCCTGGACGCACAGGTGGGAAAATATGACGATATCCCGAATGAGATTGCTCCTTTAAGTGAATTTACGTTCCATAATAAAAATGCTGACCTTGCCGGATTCATCGGGTATAATGATAAAACGGAAGCTGTTTTCAATTTTGGAAAATATAAAGGTCAGGTGGTAAAAGCTGTATTCCAGAAGGATTTAGGCTATTACGGATGGCTTCAGAATGCGGATTTCCCGTTGTACACGAAGAAAGTCTTCACCAAAATTCAACTATCAAGCAAATTTTAATACATGTCAGATCTGGTCCGTTTTAAATTTTACGAAACCGCCCTTGAAGCCAACAGGGACAAACAGATCCTTGCCGAAAACGGAGTGAACGGTTTCATTGCCAACGAACAGCTCATCCAGTCTGACTGGCTGCTTTCACAGGCTGTGGGCGGTATTCAGCTTCAGGTGTTTGAAGATGATCTGGAAAAAGCGAAACAGATTCTTCAGGATTATAATGACAATGAAGCCTATTCATTGGAGGTAGAACATACCATCAAGGATCCGGCATTTGATTTTGTATGCCCGAAATGCGGTTCTAATCACATTTACAGAGACGACAGGGCGACGAGCTTCTTTGGAATCTCCATTTTGTCCAGTCAGAAGTTTGTATGTTACTATTGTGGGAATGAGTTTACGCATCAATAGTATTTAAGATTTAAAATAATTAGAGATTACTTCATCTTTACACATAAAACATCAATAATTAAGAGTTATGAAAATCATTTGTATTGGAAGAAACTACAGCGAACATGCGAAAGAATTAGGAAACGAAATTCCTGAACAACCGGTTATTTTCATGAAACCAGACACAGCGGTTTTAAAAGGAAACGATTTTTACATTCCTGAATTTTCAGATGATGTACATTATGAGCTGGAAGTGGTTGTAAAGATTTCAAAAGGTGGGAAATACATTCAAAAAGAAGTGGCCCACAAACATTATGATGAAATCAGCTTAGGAATAGATTTTACGGCAAGAGATCTTCAGAGCGAACTTAAATCGAAAGGCCTTCCGTGGGAGCTTGCCAAAGGTTTTGACGGTTCTGCAGTAGTAGGAAACTTTTTCAACAAAGAGAGCTATGATCTGGAAGGACTTCAGTTTTCACTTCTGCAAAACAAAGAAAAAGTTCAGGATGGTAATACAAAAGATATGATCTTCAGTATTGATGACATCATTGCTTTTGCTTCCCAGTATTTTACCTTGAGAGTGGGTGACCTTATTTTTACAGGAACACCAAAAGGAGTAGGAAAAGTAAATGAAAACGACGTCATGGAAGCTTATCTGAAAGATGAGAAAATTCTTGATATCCGAATATTATAAGTATTTAACATAAAATTTTGGCATTTTTTTCTTACCTTTAGAATAACAAAATTAGAGGTCATGATAAATATTGTACTACCCGTAGATTTTGGGGACAAAACAGAACAGCTTGTAGACGGAGCCGTAAAATTTGCAAAACAGTTAAACGGCAGAATCTTTCTGATTCACGTAGCGCCATCGGATATTGGTTTTGCTATCGGTGATATGGGATATCAATATTTTCCTGAGGTAGAAGCCAACGAGATCAGAGAAGAGCTGGTACAGCTGAATAAGATTGAGCAGCGCATTATAGCACAGGATATAGACTGCGAGCACCTTTTAAAACAGGGCATCGCCAAGGACACCATTCTGGACTATGCCAAGGCTAAAAATGCAGATTATATCGTCATGGGATCCCACGGAAGAAGTGGAATTTATGATGTTTTTGTAGGAAGCTTAACGAAAGGGCTTACAAAAGATTCACCCGTTCCGGTACTGGTACTTCCCATCCACGACTAGAAAGAATTAAATTTTAACTGTTAATAAAAAAACCGATCAGACCTAAGTCCGATCGGTTTTTTACTATATAACCAATTAATTAACCTTCTTTTTTATAGATCTTTGGATCGTAGTAAGGGTTCTTACCCTCAGTCGGAGAATAATAGTCTTTATCTTTATCACCACCTAGAGTTACTACCAATACATAGCACCAGTAAGTAAACAGTACGCAGCAAACGATAAATAAAATCCAGTTTAGAACATTTCCAAATGCATCAAAAAAACCGAAGGCCCATTTGAAAACTTTACTTAAGAATAACCAGAAAGACGTCATTATTTTCCTTTTTTAAATTAACTTTGTACAAATTTATAAAAAATGTTTAAATTACTTTCAAAAGAAAGCAATATTTTTTCAATTCCTGTTTATATTGGTTTTCTTCTATTAGTAGTTATAATATTTAACATACTGAATTTCAACACATATGAAGCCGTTATTGCCGGGGTAACTTTCCTGGGAATTGCTTTGGGATATTTTTGTTTTCACAGCATTGCGCTTAATTATCAGACGCATCTGCCGTTATTCCTGTATACATTTTTTATTTTCGGACTTTATCCTGGAAATCTGGACATTGGAATTGCGGTTTCTTTGCTTACCAATTCTTTTCTGCTTCTGCTCCTGACGAGTGCGGATGAAGACATCAGAAAGAAGTCGTATGTCCTGGTAGGAGCCATCGTTGCTTTGAATTTTATTTTCCTTCCCACCACCTGGCCCATGGCCCTTTTCGTGATTGTTCACGTGATTGCTACTTCTCAAAAAATAAGCTTAAATCTCTTCAGATTTCTCTTAGGAACCATATTAATTGCATTCAGTTATTTCTCCATCATGTTTTTTTTCAGTTTTACCTCATGGAATATAGATTATTTCCCGTTTGGAAAAATGAAACCTATGACGGATTATACGGATCTCTTTCCCCTGATTCCTATTTTACTGATGCTGATTTATGCGGTATACGACCACTTCACCAACTATAACAAAAAAAGCCCGATAAGCAGATATAAGTATACGTTTCTGCTTGTTTTCTCACTGGCTCAGCTGGTGACGATTATTCTGTATATGAATAAAAACTATGAGTATTTACTGCTTCTGGCATTTCCGTCGAGCATTATCCTGAGCAGGATGATGAGATTCTTGCCTAAATACTGGATGCAGGAGGTAGGCTTATGGCTTATCATTATAAGTTTGATTGCTTTTAAAGCAGGTACGTATTTTGATTTATTTTAAAGATTATGATTCAGATAGACGATAAATTGATTTCAGAGGATATATTTTCCGAAGAATTTGTTTGCAACCTTACGAAATGTAAAGGTGCATGCTGTGTGGAAGGAGATGTAGGCGCTCCCTTAGATAAGGATGAACTTGAGATTTTAGACAGTATTCTTGATAAAATAAAGCCTTATCTCACCCAGGAAGGCATCAAAGCCCTTGAAGAGCAGGGAACATGGACTACAGATCCGGAAGATGGAATGTACGTGACCCCCATGGTAGAAGACCGCGAATGTGCTTATGTAACTTTTGACGAAAAAGGAATTACAAAGTGTGGTATTGAAAAAGCGTATGAAGATGGTGCTGTAGACTGGCAAAAACCGATCTCGTGCCACCTCTACCCGATCCGTGTTACAGAATATTCTACGTTCACAGCCCTGAACTACCACGAATGGAGTGTATGCAGCGATGCATGCGCTTTAGGAAAAGAACTGCAGGTTCCTATCTATAAATTCCTGAAAACGCCTCTCACCAGAAAATACGGTGAAGCGTTTTACGGTGTTCTTAGTGAAGCTGCCGATGAATGGAAAAAAGCCTATGGCTCTTAAACCAATAAAAAAAACCGCAGACTGATCTGCGGTTTTTTCTTTTATCAATTATTCTGAAAAATATTATTTAGTGACTGACGCACCTACTACTGCAGGTTTGGCATCAGCCTTTTTAGTATTTTCCCAACCGTCTTCCGGCATCAACGTTGCTGTGATTTTTCCTTTGGCAAGGTATTTCTTGGCAACATCCTGAAGATCTTTTACGGTAAGCGCTTTTACTTTTTCCTGATAGTTCAGGATGTCGTATTTATCGCTGCCATCCAACTGGTTTTTAGCAAGAGAACTCAGCCAGAACATATTATCCTTAAGTTCTGTTTTATTGTCGTTGTATTCCCCTTCTTTGTACTTGTCAAGGTCTTTCTGTTCCGGACCTTTGTCGATTAGTTTCTGAAGTTCGGTAATGGCGCTTTTCGTCAATTTATCCGCATTTTCAGGTCCGCAAGGGAAACTGATGCTGAAATTGTAGGCACTGTAAGGGATTCTATTCATACTTCCTCTCGCTCCGCCGCCGTAGATTCCGCTTTCATCTTCTCTCAGTTTTTCAATCACTTTGATGGTTGCTACTTCTCCCAGTGCTGCAAGAGCCAGCGCTTCTTTCTCGTTATAAGGTGTTTCTCCGCTGTAAGAGATCGTTACCATACTCTTAGGATCTTTTCCTTTTTTGTATACTTTTGAATAATCTCCGGTTAGCTGTCTGTACCCTGTATCTTTGAACGTTGCTGTTTTACCGGCTGTCGGAAGGCTTCCGATATACTGAAGCACCTGCTCTTTGAACGTAGCCTCGTCTATATTTCCTACGAAATAGAACTGGAAGTTTCCGGCATTGGCAAATTTCTCTTTATAGATATCGTAGGCTTTTTTATAATCTGTATTGGCCCAATCTTTTTCCATTGGGAATAATCCGATGAATCTCGGGTTCTTCTGGTTCATGAATTTCGCATGCTCATTAGAGAAATAAGCCTGAGGATTAGACAGAAGGTTATCCAGCATAGCAGACTGCTTTTCTTTGTAAGCATTGAATGCTGCAGGATTGTAATTTAATCCCGTAAAATAAGCATACGTAAGCTCCATGGCGGTTCCCAAATCTTTCTGGGAAGTTCTTCCTGAAATTCCTTCAAAGTAAGGTCCTATCATTGGGTTTACACTCACCTGCTTACCTGCAAGATAATTGGTAAGATCCGCTTTTGACAATCCGCCCACTCCTGCTTCGGATAATGCTCCGAAAGCGAACTGAGTTTTGATAAAATCAGCATCGGAGATCAGAGAGTTTCCTCCTAAGCTTCTTGCTGAAAATACAATTTCGTCATCTTTGAAATCTGTCTTTTTGAAAGTCACTTTAGCTCCGTTGCTCAATGTCCAGGTGGTTGTTCCTAATTTTGCATCGGTTTCCGTTTTAGCAATTTTCCCTTCAGATTTGAAAGGCTTTATCAGGTTTTTAATCGCCGCTTTTTCTTCGTAAGGCTTAAGATCCGCCATTTTTACAGATTCAAAGGTATTGAGAACCATTGCTTCTGTAGGCATTGTAACGTTATCCTTTTTTGGTCCGGTGATCACGATGACTCTGCTGTCATCTTTCACCATTTTCTTGATTACGTCATTGGTTTGCGCCAAAGTAACTTTAGGAAGAAAAGCTTTCGTATCATCATATTCCCAGGCAATTCCCGGCATGGGTTCCTGCTCCAGGAAGTTTCTTACATATTCGTCTACCAGCATATCGCTTTCCGTTTTGTCACGGTTGTTGTAAGATCTTTCAAGGTTAGACAGCATCTGCGCCTTTGCTCTGTCAAGTTCAGTTTGTGTAAATCCGAATCTCTTTGCTCTTTCCACTTCTTCCAAAAGAACTTTCAAAGCGTTCAGCTGATTTCCTTCTTTTACCATGGCAAACCCCTGGAAAGCCTCTTTGCTTCTTGCATAAGTTCCTCCATGATATACAGATCCGAATGTAAAAGGTGGGTTATTTGAATTGATCAGTTCTTTCAGCCTGTTGTTCAGCATCGTTGTAGAAAGACCTTCGATAATAGTCTGGTTGTATTGCTCAACCGTTACATCCGGTTTGTAAGCATCAGCATCTTTCATAATGAACTGAACCATAGAATTGGTAGCATCCGGGTCCGTTTCTATTGCTACTAATGTTTCTTTATGGTTAGGCAGATCAAATACTTTTCTTTCTCTTGGCTTGGATGGATTTTTATATTTGCTGAAATTGTCTTTGATTTTCTTTTCAACTTCGTCTACGTTGATATCTCCTACCACTACAATCGCCATCAGATCCGGTCTGTACCAGTCCTGGTGGAATTTTCTGATCACATCCGGCTTGAAGTTTTCCAACACGTCTTTTTTACCGATTGGAAGTCTGTCTGCGTATTGCGATTTGTATAATAATTTAGGAAGGTATTTATCAGCCATTCTTTTATCTGCACCCAGACCCAATCTCAGCTCTTCCAGAACAACGCCTCTTTCTTTGTTGATTTGAGCATCAGAAAGTGTTGCGTTAAAAGCCCAGTCTTCCATTACTTTCAGTCCTGCATCCAGGTTTCCGGGTTTATCCAATGGAACGGGAAGCATGTAAACGGTTTCGTCAAAGCTTGTGTAAGCATTCAGGTGCTGCCCGAATTTCACCCCGATAGACTGTAGAAAATCGACAAGTTTGTTGTCCGGGAAATTCTTGGTTCCGTTGAAGTTCATGTGCTCCATAAAGTGAGCCAAACCTCTCTGGTTTTCATCCTCAAGAATAGATCCGGCATTGATCGCCAGACGGAAATCTACTTTCTTTTCAGGTAATGTGTTTTTTTTGATGTAGTACTTCATTCCATTGGAAAGGGTACCGATTCTCACGGAAGAATCCACAGGGATATTCTGTCCGAAAACATTTGAAGACATCAGAAAGATGACCGCAAATGATGATAAAACTTTCTTCATATAATTTGAATTTATTTTCGTATTAAAAGTATCATTTATTCACCACGTAAAGAAATGTTAAAATTCACATTATAGTTAAAATTGAGTTAAAATTATTCAGACAGCAAAAAAAGCCGGAAATTATCCGGCTTTTATTGTATAAAATGGTTCTTTTTATTTAAAATCTGCATCAGAAACAGGAGCATTTAAAACAACTTTTGTCGTTTTAATAGTCACTTTCTGGCCATTTCCATCAATATCTACTTCAGAAGGGAACTTCAATCCTTCTACTGTAGTGTAATTTTTTACGATAACATTTCCTTGTCCTACCGTAGATTTATATAAAAGTCCTGTAGCCGCGTCAAAGTAAAATTTTCCTTTATCTGAAGATAATACATTATAATCTTTAGTGTCCAGTTTTTCTACTGTAGCGGTCTGAAAGTTAGCAGCATTAAAGCCTAAAGCCTCAACTGTTGTTCCTTTTTTCAGTTCAGCAATATTCTCAGCCGGGAAATCTGTTTTTTGCCCTGCTCTGTCTATATATCCTTTTTCACCGTCAAAAACCTGACTTATGGTCTGTCCCATTGCAGTTTGTACGGACTTGAATTTATTACCCATTTTTGTAGTGCTCATGGTGATATCCATCCCCTGAACGCTAAGGCTGTTATCAATTACTGTAGATTTTACAGCTTCTAATTTTGCCTTACCCCCTAAAGCTTTGAAATAATTGTCAACAATTTCTTTGGGTGTCAGTTTAGATTTCACGACTTCCGTCTTTGCGGGAGCTGCGCTGGTCTGCTGAGCTGCTGCCGGAACTGAAAACAATACGGCACAGAAAAACGGAATGATGATCTTTTTCATATCTATAATAAGTTTTAAAATGTAAATATATGAATAATGCCCACAACAAATAAGCCAAAGAATACTTATCCCCGATACATTATAATACCTGTAAGAATACTTTAAGGTTTTTTAAGAAAACAGGCCTGTGAAAAGAGAATCACAGGGCGGCGAAAATTGGGATTTTACTGAAAGGTGGAATTTCCTTTTGTGCCTTTGAGTAGCCATGTCACGGTTTTGAACCTTGACATGGTTAACAGAACCCCTCAGATCCGGATAGCTTCCAACTTTCTTAGCCTCATTAAAACAAAAAACTCTAATCCTGCATCCAGATTAAATAAATAAAAACTCTTGTAAACCAGACATAAAAAAACCTCCGGTTTCCCAGAGGTTTTCAAATATTTATATCGAAATAAATTATTTCTTAAGTTCTTCTAAAAACTCGTCGTGAGAGATTTTAGTTTCTTTTTTTCCTCCTTTTTCAAGGATTACATCTTTTAGTTTAGCCATAGCTACTTCAGAAGAAATTTGTCTTACCTGCTCCTGGTCTTTCAACATCTCAACAGCGTATTTCTGGATTTCTTCGTCACCTAAGTGGTGAATTCCGTAGATCGCCAATTGGTTTTTCACCAACTGCTCAGCCTGTGCCAATACATCAGCATAGTCTAATTTGATCTCGTTATCCGTCATTAATTTACCTTCAATGATCTGGTATCTTAACTGGCTTTTTTCTGCTTCAAGGATTTCTTTAGCCTGCTCTTCAGACTGGATATTCTGGTTAGAGAATATTAACCATTTTACTAAGAAATTTTCAGGAAGTTTCACTTCTTCTTTTTCAGTAACCTGCTCCAATACTTTATTCACGTAGTGAACGTCAGCATTTTGCTGGAAGTACTCATCCAATTCAGATTTTACTTTGTCTTTAAGCTCTTCTTCAGATGTAATTGTTCCTTCTCCGTATACTTTGTCGAATAGATCCTGGTTCAGTTCAGCCAAGTTCAATGCATAGAAATCTTTTACTTTAACTTCTACTTCAGCATGGTGTAAGTGCTCAACTTCTTCTTTAGTGAATCCTAATTCTTTAGCTAATTCTTCGTCAGATGCAAGAGTTTCCTTAGATACTTTTACAGAACCGTCCATTTTCAAAGCTTTTACCAATTTGAAAGCTTCTTTGTTTTCAGCTGTAATGGTAGCATTCTTTGGGTGGTGGTGCTCTCCTTCAGCATCTTCTTCTACAACCTGAGAAATCTCTAAAGCGATATAAGAATCTTTACCGATTTTATCCTGAGGAACCTGCTCCGCAAAACGTCTCTGCATGTTCTCAATGCTCTTCGTGATTTCCTTGTCAGAAGCCTCTACTTTATAATGAGGAGCTTCATATTTAGCTAAATCTATAGTGAATTCAGGCTCATATCCTACCTCGAAACCAACTTCAATTTGTTCAGCGTTGTAGTCCAATTGGTTTACTGGCTGAGGAACAGGCTGTCCAACTAATCTTAACTTGTTTTCGTTAACGTAGTTGTTCAATGCGTCAGAAACCTGTTTGTTGATTTCTTCGAATGCAATACCTGCTTCATATTGTTTTTTAACCATACTCAAAGGCACTTTCCCTTTTCTGAAACCAGGAACTTGCGCATTTTTAGCATAATTAATCAACTGCTTTTCTACTTTTTCTTTGTAGTCAGATTTTTCCAATGTCACTGTAAGTAATGCACTTACGTCATCATGGTTTTGTGCGGTAACCTTCATTATTGATTAAAATTTTAGGTTGCAAAAATATGAAAATTTTATGAGAATAACCTACTTCTAATCAATTCTTAGTCGTCAAATGTCTATAAATAAAAAACCACTGAACATATCAGTGGTTTTTTGTTTATGTGAAGTATTCTAATTACTTAGGTTATAAGTAGCTTCCGCATCTGTTTCTCCTCCCACTACGCTTCCCCAGGCAGTTCCGGCTTTGGCATCATTTACACTTTGTGGTTCATGAATCAGAGTAAGTTTCAGGAATGGAGCAGTTCCTCCAACAGCCTGGGTTACATCCCATTTTGTTTTTAATCCGACTCTTTTTCCATCTTTTCTCAGATCACCTCCATCCAATCTGCTCACTGTGATATTTGATTTTGGAAAATCGAAAATAAGGAAGTGCTCATCTTTAGCATCAATAATTTCCTGTGTAGCATCCTCGTTCCCGTTTCTGAATTTTGCTTCCACTGTATAAGACTTTCCGTCTTTCAATGGAATCGTAGGAATTCCTCCGGCTCCGATGCTGTAATTATATTCGATAGCCGTAGATCCCGGACTATCTTCTTTCACCAATAAAATGATATTGGTAAGTTCTTCCTGAGGAAGGTCATCCTCTGCTACAGAACCGTCTCTCTGGCAAGAAATAACAGTAAATGTAATTAATAAAACGGCTAATAATCTGATGATATTTTTAGTATTGAATAGTGTGTTCATTGTTAGAATTTTAAGTTTGTAAAATTTTAATGTAATATTTTTTCTGAATCCTTAGAATTTGTATCTAAAGTTTAAAATAAAGTTTCTTCCTGCCTCATCCGCGAAGAACCTCAAGCGGTTCAGATAATCTCTGTACGAAGTGTTGAAAAGATTATTCACGATAAGCCCAGCAGAAAGGTTTTTGCTGATATTGATTCCCGTCTGGATATTCCAGAGTGAATAGCTGTTTGGAGGCGTACTCAAATCGATGGTTTTATCCACCAATTCTCCATCCACATACACTTCAAGGTCAACATTTCGGATCGGGAATCTGGTTTGTTTTAAAAACGTTTGGTTTTCTACCGTAAAATAGAAGTTGTTCCATTTTTCTTTTTTAAACTGTAATGCATTGGAAAAATTCGGTGGCATCATCAGGATTAAAGGTTCATTATCGGTATCATTCTGCCCGTGTACATAACTTCCTTTTCCTACATAGGTAAGGTCATCTGTAAGTTTCCAGCTGATATCCAGATCTACTCCATACATTTTGGCATCAATCTGCTGGTATTCCCATTCAGGAAAAACTCCTCTGATAGTCCCTTTAATTCCAACAGGAACCTGGTTGATAAAGTTTTTAGTCATGAAAAAGTATGGGTTTACGGAAACATTCAGTCCTTTTAAAACATTGAATTTTGAATCCACCGTTAAATTAAACTGATGGCCCTCTTCATTTTTCAATCCCATATTTCCGGTCTCAATCACCCCTGCTGAATGGTGTAGTCCGTCTGAAAACAATTCTGCCACGTTCGGAGATCTGCCCACTTTTGCATAATTAAATTTCAAATCAAAGTTGGAATTCGGACGATACTCTAAACCTGCATTGAAAGAAACATTATTATAATTAAGCTGAGGACGAGTCAAAATCCTGTTCTTGTCTTTCTTCACATAGAATTGTGGAAAAGTGTTCGCGTATAATTTATCCCAGTCCGCCTGATCATACCATTTCGTCACATCATAACGGGTGAAATCATATCTTGCTCCTGCTTCAAAATTAAATTCATGAGAGATTTTGTATTTAAAAACAGAATAAACCCCTGCAGCATATTTATCATAATTAGGGATCAAACGTCTTGCTTTTGTCGCAGGATCTGAATAATTATTTTGAAAGCTTCCGTCAATTCCTGTTTCCAGTGACCATTTTTCCCTCTCCAGTAAATCATTAAGGTTAAACTGATGCGTCATCAGTTCCAGATCTAAAGAAGGCGTATCTTTCAAATCCCCTCTTCTGATGTCATATTCCTGTCTGTGGTTGTACTGATAACTGTACGTCGCGGAAAGTTTACCGATATTGGCGAATCTTTTAAACGCTGAAACCTTAGCGATATGATGCTCAATTACCTGTCTCGGATTATCAATATCATAGCTGAATTTTCCTGAATAAACCGGAGGGTTTGCCGTCATCGCTCTGTCATAGTCTCCTGAACTGGAAACGTGTGAATCCCTCAAAATTCCAATATTCTGATTCGTCAGATAATAATCAAATGAAATTCCTCTTTCGTAGGTATTATTCTGAACCGTAAAATTAAAAGAAGAGAAATCCATTCCCGTATTCTTCAGGTTATAATCCGGAGCGCTCTGATCTCCTAATTTCTTGATGCTTCCTCGGGTTTTTACAGCCCATCCGTTTTTCCAAACCTTCGCTACATCGACATCCAATCCAAGTCCTCTCCCATTGGAAATTCCGGTAAGTCCCACCGAACCTTTTATCGTATCTTTTTTAGGAAAAACTTCAGGTTCCAACACCACGACTCCGCCTATGGCATCACTTCCGTATTTCAATGCGGAAGCTCCTTTTATCACGTCGATATGTTGAAAGTTGTTAATATCAACATTGGGAGCGTGTTCTACACCCCATTCCTGTTCCGCAAGCTTCACTCCATTATTGAAAATAGCAATTCTGCTTCCGTATAACCCGTGAATAACCGGTTTTGAAATATTATTTCCGGTCTTTAAAGTGGTTACTCCTGAAATTTTTGATAACAAATTCCCGAGATTATCTGTAGAATTTCTCTCGATTTCAGATTTATCAAGGGTTCTAATCACTAAAGAACCGTTGGATTTATGGCTTCCATGAATGGTCACCGTTTCAATATCCTGGCTATGGTGCTCCAGGGTAATTACCAAGTGTACATCCTGAGTAACTGCTATATTTTCAGTATAATCATTACAATCAGGGTGTTTGGCAATGAGTATATATTTTCCCGCAGGAATTTTGTTAAACGTAAACTTACCCTTAGTGTCTGTTTTCGCAGTGAATCCGCCGATGTTCACCACCGCATTTTCCAGCATGGTTTTATCGTGAAAATCCTGAACGGTTCCTTCCACCGAGTACGTTTTTTGTGCACTTATCAATGCCAGTCCGCAAAAGACCAACATCAGACTATATATCAATTTCATTGTCTATAGATTGATTGTGTACCGTTTCAGGTACATTTTTTCGTAAAAAATTTATTAAAGGGGTTTATATTTAATTGTAAAAAGTACAATGTAAAATGTAGGAATGACTGATATGGTAAGTGATGAGATTTTAGATTTCAGACGTGAGATTTCAGACGTGAGACTTTTGCCGTAATAAAGTTTTGGTAACATTTGAATCAACAACTCAACTCTACACTCATATACTCTTAAACCCTCTAACTCGATAATCCTGAATCAGTTTACAAGAAATGATATTCCCACTTAAGACCTGCAGAGATTTCTGTCTTCCCTCTTCCATCTCCAGTCTTAAATACCGAACTCAAAACCCGTATCCCGAAAAACATGAATCCCGTATCCCGAAATTCTCATCTATCAGCCATTAGCTTTAAACCCAAAGTACTGAACTTTAAAATGAATTAAAGCCCATAAAAATCTATGATTTATGAAACTGCGGGAGGCCCCCGAAGTTGAAAAGTAAATTTGGTCTGAGACCATATTTTTTCCTGAACGGCAATAACCTGTTTTACTTCATGCGAAAAATGATCGAATGTAAAACTGTACTCGTCCGGAACTAATGTATTACCTGTCGCTAAGAAATGACACGCCAGACAGTCGCCCGGCTTTTCTTTAGCTGAAGATTTAGCAATTGTATTTTCTGTCTTTTTAAAGTGGAAACTTTTAAAATAATCGACAGCATCGTGATGGTGAAAACTTTGGGAAAACAGCGCAATGAAGTAGATCCCAAACAAAAGTTTGGAAATAAAATTCTTCAGATTTCTGCTTTCCTTAAAAATCATGCTTCAAAAGTATGAAAATAATTTAAGTTTTATTAAACACTGTGTAAAAACTATTCGATATGTCGGTGAATGTGATAGTTTGTTACAGGGAGAGAATCAAGAGTCAAGATGCCAGACTTCAGACTTCAGATTTCAGACTATTCTATAAGTCAATGGTCAAATTTGCTTCGCAAGTGAATGGTGAATTTTAGTTTCGGGATATGGGTTTCGTATTCGAACCAGCAACTGTCAACCAGCAACCAAAATCTCTATACTCATATACTCTCGACCCTAAAACCCTCCAACTCTCAAACCCTCCAACTCCAAAAACTCCTAGCTCAACTGAGAACCCAAATGCTCCCATTCCTGAAGCGCAACTTCCAGTTCTTCCTTCGTTTTATTGTATTTTTCCAAAGTTTCTTCAGAAGGATTTTCTTTGGTGAATGAAGCTTCATATTTTTCAATTTCCACTTCAAGCTCGGAAATTCTTTCTTCTACTTTCTTTAATTTATTCTGAATATTTTTCTGCTCCTTGCTTACGAAAGTTGATGATTTTTCTTCAACTTTCACTTCTTTTGGAGCCGGTTTTGGCTCAATTTTGTCTTCGCTGTGAAGTTTTGCTTTTTCCGCGGAGATTTCTCTCAGGGTTTCTTTTTGTCTGTATTCAAGATATTCTCCAACGCTTCCAAGGAATTCCTTCATTCTTCCGTCACGGAATTCGTAGATTTTATCACAAAGTCCGTCCAGGAATTCTCTGTCGTGAGAAATCACGATCAATGTTCCTTCAAAATTCTGTAGAGCCAGTTTGATAATTTCCTTAGACTGAATGTCAAGGTGATTGGTAGGCTCATCCATGATCAGTGTGTTGAATGGACGAAGCAACAGTTTACAAAGTGCCAGACGGTTTCTTTCTCCTCCGGAAAGTACTTTTGTCTTTTTGGAAACAGCTTCACCCTGGAAAAGGAAAGATCCTAATAAGTCTCTTACTCTTGGTCTTGTTTCCTCGGTTGCTGCATCTTCAGCTTCTTCTAAAACGGTTTTATTGGGTGTCAGTACTTCTTCCTGATTTTGGGCGAAGTATCCTATGTTTACGTTGTGCCCTAAATTCCAGGTTCCTGTATGATCTTTAATATCTCCGGCAAGGATTTTCGCTAAAGTGGTTTTACCCTGTCCGTTCTGTCCTAACAGAGCAATTCTGTCTCCTCTCTGAACAATAAAGTCTACTTTATCGAAGATTTGTTTTTTTCCGTAGGCTTTTCCTAGATTTTCCGCTTCAAAAATAACTTTTCCGGGAACCATAGACTGTACGAAACGGATGTTGAATTTTGAAACGTCTTCATTATCCACTTCAATACGCTCGATTTTGTCCAGTTTTTTGATCAATGACTGTGCGAAAGATGCTTTGGTAGCACTGGCACGGAACTTATTGATGTTGTCCTCCATCTGCTTGATCTCTGCATCCTGGTTCTTTTTCGCACCGATCAGTTTCTCACGGCGCTCTTCACGCATGACGAGATATTTGGAATAGTTGGCTTTGTAATCGTCAACTTTTTTATTGTTAATGTCAAAAGTCCTGTTACAAACAGCCGTCATAAACTGCTTGTCGTGACTTACCAGAACAATGGCACCGGGATAGTCTTTCAGGAAGTTTTCCAGCCAGATAATGGATTCCATATCCAGGTGGTTGGTAGGCTCATCGAGAAGCATGATGTCATTTTTCTGAAGAAGCAGTTTTGCCAGTTCAATTCTCATTCTCCAGCCTCCTGAAAATTCATCGGTGATTTTTTGGAAATCATCAGCTTTAAAACCTAAACCGAACAATACTTTCTCCATATCGCCTTCAAGATTGTAAGCGTCATGGTTCATCAAAAGGTCGTTCAGTTCTGTCATTTTATTGATCAGATCTGTATAGGCATCACTTTCGTAGTCTGTTCTCACAGCCATTTGATGATTCACATCTTCCAGTTCGTTTTTCCACGCATTGATCTGCTCAAAAGCCTGCATGGTTTCTGCCCAGACCGTTCTTCCTTTCACGAAATCCAGATCCTGCTTCAGAAAACCGATGGTAGCACCTCCTTCACGGACTACATTTCCTTCATAGAAATTAATTTCCCCGGAAAGCATTTTCAACAAAGTGGATTTCCCTGCTCCATTTTTTCCTACGAGACCTACTTTATCATCCTTTTTAATGGTGAAATTTGTATTTTGAAACAGATAGTTTCCTGAATGATGTAATCCTAAACCTTGAACCGAAAGCATTGTGTAAAATAAAAATTAGTGATGAATAATGAATTTTCGGGTGCAAAAGTACGGAAAAAGAAATGAATAGCCCAGAAATAAAAACAGACTGCCCCGGAGCGCCGTTATTTGGAACCATAAAAGGGATGTCCTGCCAGACATCCCTTCGTAACCTAAATTTAAAACTGAAAAGTACTAACGTATTTATCTAATTCTGATCTGCCGTTACGGATCTCATTTCGATCGTACGGCTCCAGATATCATTATTGGGAACATTGGTTCCATACAGGAAATCTGCTACAAAACTGTCTTCGGGAAGATGCAGCTCGGTAAGAAGTCTGGTATGGATTCCACGGTCTACGGATGTACTGCTCGGTACATTCAAACCGTTATTGATGAGCTCTGCTTCAATTTCCTCCACGGTTTTATTGTCGGACGGATCTCTGTACGTCCCGTAATTCGCTGAAATATGAGTATAGGCTGCCAAAACTGAATAATCATACTTCGGTTTCAGATCCGGTGTGAAGCTTTCAACATAGGCTGAAAGGGCTTTATAAAAATCCGAAAGGAAGGTATCATCTGTTATTTCAAGACCTGATTGACTAAGATCCGTATTAAATATTCCGGACACGGCACTATTGGTTTCCTCCAGCATGATGCGTCCATATACAAACGGAAGCGTGTTCAGCACAAGCTCTCTTGAAATATAAGCCTGCGAAAGGACCACTCCTTTCTCAATTTGAAAACCTGAAAGCAATGCATCCCAGATTTTATTTCCTTCGGCATCGGTTTTTGCGTTTCTTACGTCTGAAACATAGTCCTTGAGATCATTCACATTAATGAAATCCGTAGAAATATATACAGAATGTGCTGCCGGCAAGTAGCCTCCTCCTACATCAGCATGGGCCCCCGGAACAAAAACTTCTTTCCAGACAGAACCGGCTGTTTCAGTTTTGGTATCCTGCATAGTTTTAGAATTCTCAAAAAATCCGGTAAGCGGGAAAAAGAATCTGCATTCATTGATCGCGCAAATATGGAGGGCATTTTCCACTTCCTGTGGCAAGCCCATATCGTAGGTGTTGAAAGGTTTTGATTCAACCGTATCAAAAACGCCCAGAAATTTTATGGTGACATTTACTGAGGGATATTTCGCGACAAGCTGGTTGCAGAATTCTCTTGCCAGCATGCTTCCTCTGCTGAATCCATAGACATAAAACTGGTAGTCTATATTTTTATCAATCACCAGATTCTGTACAAAAGCATCTGCTTTCTGCAGTTTGTCATCGGAAGAATAACCCTGTGCATCCGGTGGATTGGCGCATGTGGCCATGGCGAAGTTACTGTCTTCACCTCCTGTAATTGTTCCTATTCCTTCGACATATATTTTATGGCTTCCGTTGAATAAGTTGAATAATTTATAAACATTGGTGGGTGCCTCTTTATAACTTTCATTATTGGCTGAAGGTACTATGATGGCTTCCGTGTTGATTCCGTTGTTTCCTGTTCCGTCAAAAAAAATTCCGACAGCTAATATTGTATCTTTTTCCATCGCTGTGTTTTGCTTTACTTGTTAAAAGTTTTCCCGGACATCTTCATGATCTGATTCTGCTCTGAATTCCGTAAAAACTTATTTTTCAAATTAACGGAAGAAGGAAAAGCAATACTAGCGTGAAAAATACCAAATAAAAAATTCCGTATTTCTACGGAATCACATTTTATCTAGAGAATATATATTGTTCACAACGGCGTAGATGACAATCCCTACGGTGTTCTTGGCTCCAATCTTTTCCAGGATCCGCTGGCGGTGACTTTCCACGGTCCGCGGGCTGATGAAAAGTTTCTCCCCGATCTCGTTATTGGTGTATTCCTGACAAATCAGTTTAACCACATCTTTTTCCCGTTCGGATAATTCGTCTTCCATTTCAAAAAGCGATTTCTTCTTGGCAGAGCTGTTCATGTATGTAAACAGCATCTGATGATCTTCGGCCGTAAAGAAAACCCCGTTTTTATACACCATCGTAATGGCATCGATAAATGTTTTTCTGTCTGAGTTTTTAGGAAGAAAAGCTGAAACGCCCAACTTAACCATATACCCAAGAATAGAGGTTTTGTAGTGGGAAGAAAGGATAATAATTCTGAGCTCTGGATATTTTTCTTTAAGAACTTCTACCAGCTCAAAGCCGTTCATAGGCTGCATTTGTACGTCTACCAATGCGATATGCGGAAAATCGTCTTCGGAAAGGCTTCCCAGTTTCTCAATGAAGTCAGGGCCATTGTTTGACGTAAGGCAGACGGAAATATTCTTTTCATTCGAGAGCAGCATTTTCACCCCTTCCAGGATCAGCTGTTCGTCATCAATTAAGGCTATTTTGATTTGGGAGTTCATTGTTTTTTGGAATTATAATGATTAAACGGCTGCCTTTATTTAAAGTACTTTTCCATTTATGGACGGCATTCATAGATTTTATCCTGGATTCAATGTTTTTGATTCCCATTCCTTTTTTCACGAGATCATAATCAAATCCCTGTCCGTTGTCTGAAATGATTACCGCCATGTTTTGGGGATAATCTTTGATATAAATCCAGAGATCCGTCGCTGTGGAATGTTTGATTACATTGGTGGTAAATTCCTGGATAATCCTGTACAGCTGTACTTCCACAAAGATATCTTTTTTCTCATATCCGGGCATTACCTGCATAGAGATATTGATCTTGTGCGAAAGATTGGCAATCAGTTCTTCCACATACAGAACAAACCCCACCGATTCAAGATTGACAGGATATAATGAATGGGAAATACTGCGCGCTGCATCAATGAGGGATGACATCTGGTTGTAAATATTTTTCTTGATCACCTCATCGCCTTTGGTATCCAGGTTATTCATCCACAGGGAAAGGATATTAAGACGGTTTCCGATATCATCATGAATCATGACGGCTATTCTTTTTCTCTCTTCTTCCTGTGCTTTGATGTTTTCCAGAACAAGTTTTTTCTGGTGAAGAACTTCAGCTTCATGCTGAACATTTTTTTCTTTAATGATCCGGCTGATAAAAGAACGGTACGCTATGAGAATAAAAGATACGATAACTGTTATGGTAACAATTATAAGGATCAGCAGGCTAATATTTAAGGTTACTTCTTTAATTTGATGAAGGTATATAAAAATGAACAATATAAAATGCTTGACAAAATATTATTCACACTCAGAATAATATAATAATCATTTTCTGACAGATTCGCGAGCTGGTGCTGAATAATAAAAATAAAGACCGAAACGGAATAGTAGAAAAAAATACACGCATCTACGAGAAGAAAACGGTTCTGTGTAGACGCATCTTTGATCTCACGGATCAGAGCAAATCCGGAAAGGCAGATGATCATAATATTGGAAATCACCTTGACAATATCACTGTTGAAAGGATAATTGAATATATATTTCGACACCATAAATCCTGTGGCCAGCAGTGCTGTAATGCCGAGGAAATATTTTGGTAGATCCAGTTTTCTGATAAACAAGGCTGTCACCAGGAAAAACTCTCCGGCTATGTACAGAGGATACAAAAACGAGGTATCGTTAAGATTAAACACATAAGGCAAAACGAGGTTCAGCAATTCAATAAAAAAAAGAAAAGCAATACAGTGAAAATATTGCTTCTCTTTAGTATTCAGTATACGGTATTTTGCTGCTCCCAAAAGTATGATGGACAGAAGCAGACCATAGTTTAGGAATAGAATTGCTTTAAAAAAATCTGTCATTCCTATCTATACTACGTATTTAAGATCCAAGTTCAGGAATACGGCAAACAGGCGGACATGGTTTCGCCCAATCATAAGTATTTGAAACAACTTTTGAGCTGCTTCCCTGTAGCATTTTCTCGTGGAAAGAAATAAAGATCAGTGTTACCAGCATTCTCTGGTAGATATCATTATGTCTAAGTCCAAATGAGCAAGTAACACCCGCCACTTCCGGCTCCGGGTGGAACAGGTCGTCCATAGGGATATAAAATCTTTTGAAGATTCTTTGGCCTCCAAATTCCGTACACTCACGGAAGAACCATTCCATACCTTCATCTCTCCAACGTTCAATGGCCTGCACGGCTACATCCTGGTCAAGGATTGGCTGGTCTGATACCGGAAAAAATGTATTGGTATTGTCATCTACTTTGGCAAGGTCACTGGAAAGAATAGCGTTTTTCACCACTGTAAATTCTTTGGTTTCCTGCAATCTCAGGTCACCTTTAAGCGGTTTAAGAGTTGTGTACTGGTATTCCACAACGCTTCTGTCGATGTATCCTTTTTCATCCAGAGGAACGAAGATCAGGACCATTTCGCCATTAAATACACCTACTTGTGCGCATGCATCTACGTATTTATTTTTTTCTCTGATTTTATCGAGCTGCTCTTTAGACAGGTCAAAAACGTAATTGGTTTGGATCAGTTGGGTAATCAGAAAATAATCGGACCGGTGCCTGTCCCATTCGGCCATCGCCAGTTTGTAATCGTTCTCGTTCATAAGTTCATGGTTTATTTAGTCGCATAAAATTATATAAACTAAACCTCCTGCACAAATAATCGTATCATAAATTTATTATTCATAAAATAAATTTAATTTTAAGCGCTAAAAATTCACAAAACAACATCATGCAGTTTGTGATATATGATTCGGGATACTGTACACACAAGCCGATACAGCTATAAAAGATCCGGCAACACCGTTATGAAAACTGTTCGTTGAATATTCAGATATTACAAAAAAAATAAAGCCTACAGGAGTCCAATAAAAGAAAATCAATAATTTCTGACGGTAATATGATAACAGCTCTGTTGTCTCTCTTTAATGTAATAAATTCTACCGGCCGCTACATAATACTTCAAAACTTTCTCCAGGGCTGCTTCCATTTTCGGATTGTATTTCAGTACATCATTGAACCGTATGTAAGAAATATCAAAAGAGTTTCCGTAGTTGTGGGAGCTGATTCCCATTGAAGCGTTGGAATTCACCCGTCTCAGTCTGCACTGGTCTTCAAGCGTTCTGGTAATAGACGAAACCGTGAAAGTATGTCCTTTGGTTTCTTTGCTGAATCTGGAAGCCATCTTTTCGAGCGTGGCTTTGGCTTTGGAAACCATATAAGCACGGCTGTAATCAAGCTTTTGAACGCGGTAGCCTTTTCCGCTTTTTTTTATTTTATGAAATTTCCCGCTGTTAATGTACTTCTGTACCGTTTTGGAATCTGTCAGCAGTTTTACCCCGAAACTTTTTGAAGCATCCAGATGCGACTTGTACAGTGCCGTTGGTTCCACTTTCAGTACGGTTGAAAGATCATAACAGGGAGCTGCTTTTTTTGTTCCCTGCGAATAATAAAAGCTATACATAAAAGGCAAAAAAGCCACACAAAAATACTTTCTCATTAACCATGCTTTTAAATTACTAAACGAAAGATAAACATTTATGCCATATCATTCAACCCCTACATTATGCCATCCCGAAAAAATTCCCAACAAACATTAAACCAAATTATTAAATCTTGAATTTTCAGTTAAAAAAAGTTAAAATATTTTTCCACTTTAACTTTTTATTTTAAAATTTAAATTTTACATTTGAGATACATTTAAATAATAAACAACATGATAAAAAAACTTTTTGCTGAATTTTTCGGCACATTTTGGCTTGTTTTCGGTGGCTGCGGAAGTGCAGTTTTTGCTGCCGGAGTTCCCGATATCGGAATTGGCCTGCTGGGCGTAGCTTTAGCGTTTGGTCTTACCGTTCTTACGATGGCGTATGCTGTCGGGCATATTTCTGGCGGACATTTCAATCCGGCAGTATCTTTCGGACTTTTAGCAGGAGGCAGATTTTCTGCCAAAGATCTTATCCCTTATGTGGTAGCGCAGTGTCTTGGAGCATTGGTAGCTGCAGGTTGTCTTTACGTTATCCTTAACGGTTCCGGAGCTGTAGATTTTTCTAAACCAGGAGCTTTTGCCACCAATTTTTACGGCGAAGCTGTCTACAACGGAAAAGCTTTCAGTATGGGAGCCGCATTCCTTGCAGAATTTTTACTGACAGCCTTCTTCCTGATTGTAATCATGGGAGCTACAGACAAATGGGCTAACGGAAAGTTCGCAGGTATCGCTATAGGTCTTGCTTTAACGCTGATTCACCTTATCTCTATCCCGATTACCAATACTTCGGTAAACCCGGCAAGATCGCTTTCACAGGCGGTATTCACCGGTGGGCTTGCGATGTCACAGCTTTGGCTGTTCTGGGTTGCTCCTATTGCGGGAGGAATTGTAGGAGGATTGATCTACAAGTTCTTACTTCAGAGAGATTCAACGGAAGTGGTTGCTGATTAATTAATACCAATCGTTATAAAAAAACATGGGCTGTCAATTTTTTGGCGGCCTATTTTTTTTGTGGGTACGAGTTTGAGGGTTGGAGCGTTTGAGGATTTGAGAGTGTATGAATGGAGCGTTGTTGGTTGCTGGTTGTCAGTTGCTAGTTCGAACCACGAAACCCGAAACTAAAATTCACTATTCACTTGCGAAGCAAAATTCACCATTGACTTATTAAAAACAGTCTGATGTCTGAAATCTACTTCACCTTCTTAATCTCAAAAGGATATTTAAAAATAAGTTCTTCCTGTTTTCCTTTAATCTCCATTTTACGCTGCAGTAAGTTCAGGGCCATTTTCCGGATAAAAAGATCTTTATCATTCAGTTTCCAGTAAGGATCTTCGTGTACTCTTTTCGGGCTTCGTATCAGGTAGAATTCCGTTTCCCAGGTATCAACGTTATGGTAGAATTCGATAATGCCACAGTGTTCGGGGATCATACTATGCTCTATCATGCCCATCGGGAGCAGGAAACTGAAAGCATTGCAGATATAATCGCCACAGGAAATCTTATCGTGTTTCAGAAACTTCTCTCCTGTTTCTTTATTGAGGTATGATTTTTTGAAATCGTTTTTAAAGTCACTTTTAGAAAGCTTGATCTCTATTTCATGACTGAAACCATCCGCATCTATGAACAGCATATCCGCTTCCCAGTCTGCCTGGAAATAATTCGTCAGTACAATTTCTTTTTCGAAATCGCAGTGGGAATGGATATAGGCATGAACCAATTCTTCTATTTTCAGCACGATGTATTATTTTTTTTGCAGTTCAACGACGCCATAATGCAGCCATATTCCAAAAAAACCTGTTTTGGTAAAATAAGTTTCCTCTTTTCCGAATGCAACGGTGGTATCTGGCGGTGTCTGGCAGATAAAAAAATGTCCCCCATCAATACAATTGATTTTTCCTTCTTTATGCATATCTGTCAAGCCAAACTCTTTATAAGCATCCTCGTCATTAGCCAGGTCAAATAAAAACCGTTTAACCGTGATTTTGTCTTTGCCGCCATCTCTTTTTGAGGTCATAGACCAGCGAACCAGATCGGATTTTTCTTTATCTGCAACTTCCTTAACATCAGCATCCTGAATTCTGGCAATCACCAGCGTATCAGTCGTTGTTAAACCTCCATCATTATTCTTCTCATTGACCATATAAGTTCCGGACCAGATATCCTTTTCTGCTTTCTTTTGAGCAGACACTAAGCCGGATAATCCGATCAGCAGTAAAAATATACATCCATTTTTTATGAGATTCATGATAAGAAGTTTTTATTTGATGATTAAGAAACCAATAAACTGCATCCCCGAATATCTGAATGGTCTATTCTTCCCAGGACCTGAAATGTATCTCCCGGCAGCGTTTTCCCTAGATCCTGCGTTGCAATAAAGCAGCACGAATGGATATTAGCCAGATCTATAATATTGACCGCCCCCGTTCTGCCTTCCTGTTCATAAGAGAATGGATCTTCTGCATTACGAACCAGTATTTTCATCCAATTGGGACACTTATATTCGTTATTTCCCAATGAATAGGCTTGCGAAAGCAGTTCCGTCATGGAATATTCTGAGTAGATTCTGTCTGTTTTAAAACCATTCTGCAGAATTTTCAGAAGCTCATCTTTTGTCATTTCTTCTTTTCTGCCTTTCATTCCTCCGGTTTCAATAACAGTCAGGTTCTTAGATTCTTCAATTGAAAAACCAAGAGACTCCACAGAATCCAGGAAATCTAAAAGAGCAAAAGACACCCCGAAAAGAATGACTTTTTTATCTTTCAAACGGTTTAGAAGTTCAAACAGTTCAGAATGATTATACAAAAAATAGCCGTTTTCAGGTTTTGCAGACTTCTTCATCAGATAGTCTACCATATAAATCAGCGAAGAATTCTGTTTTTCCAGATAGCTCGGAAGCAGGCCCAGAAAAATAAAATCTTCCGGCTTTCCTATAAACTGTTCAAAACTTTTATAGATGCTTTCTTCATAAAGATCAGGAGCTGCTATAAAATGTTTCGAAAGATTCATCTGTGTGGTTCCTGAACTCTGAAAAAACAGGTCTGTTGACTTATTCTTGTCCAGAATCTGGTGGTTTTTGAACATCTCTATCGGCAGAAAAGGAATCTTCTCCAGACTGTTGATTTCGTCCGGGTTTATTTTCAGATAATCCACGAACTTTCTATATATCTCAACATTTTCGTACTGATAACGAAAAGCGGCCAACGAGGCTTTCAGGAAATCCTGCTCTGTCTGTATGCTGAATATATTTTCCAATTTTCTAAGACTGTTTTTAAACCCATTATCAATTCATAATGAATGAATTACATAATGAGCTCTATTTTTTTAATATTTTTTTAATGGAAGCATTACACTTTGGTAAACTTCTTGCAAGTACTTACTCGGAATATGGATTAAAAACAAGAGTGAGCTTCGGTTCATTCGAAAATTACCTCTCTCAGGGGTAATTTTTTTTTGTGCCGTCTTTATAGGTTTTCAGTTCAAAATCACTTTCAAACACACCGTACGTAAAATAAGAAATCCAGTCGCCCAGATTGATGTATTTTGCTTTCTGCTCAAGGTCCAGCACCATCGGAAGGTGACGGTGTCCATAGATAAAGTAATCGATCTTCTGGCTCTTCAGTTTTTCTTTTGAATAGATGATCAGGAATTCTTTATCTTCTCCTAAAAACGCCTTATCCTCTTCTCCGGAAATCATTTTGTTTTTCTGCGAAAGATACAAAGCCACCTTCATGGCAATATCCGGATGCAGCCATTTGAAAAACCACTGCGCTACAGGATTCGTAAACAGTTTTTTCATTCTTTTGTAGCCTTTATCACCAGGACCGAGACCATCTCCATGAGCCAGCAGAAACTGCTTTCCGCCCATCTCAAAATACTGCTTCTGGTAAAAAACAGTACATCCGATCTCTTCTTCCAGATAGTCTTTCATCCACAGGTCATGGTTTCCCACAAAGAAATAAATATGTATTCCTCTGTCTTTCAGTTCGGCTATTTTTCCGAGAACACGTACATATCCTTTTGGGATCACATGTTTCCATTCATGCCAGAAGTCAAAAAGATCACCCATTAAAAACAAGACCTGAGCATCTTCTTTGATCTCGTCCATCCAGCGTATAAATTTCTCTTCACGCACTTTGCTCTCCTTAGGTGTAGGAGCTCCAAAATGTTGATCTGAAGCAAAATATACTTTTTTTCCAGGTTCTAAATTAATGATCGTTTTTAACACCGGTCTGAATTTTTATGGATAAATTACTGTTACTTATTATCTTCTGCGAACCATTCTCCATAAGAGTTTTCCGTTTCGTGAAGTTTAAGGTAGGCCAGAGAAACCTCAGCCGGAAGTTTTGATTTTATTTTTGCAGCAATAGCGTACAGCATGTTCTCACAGGTAGGCTGAAAGCTGCAGTAGATCACTTTATGTCCTTTATTTTCAAGATCCTCGCCCAGTTCTTTATGGGGCGACAATGCATTCACAAGAACTGCATGGTCCCAAAGATCCACGATTTCAGATTTTACGATACTTTTAATATCCCCAAAATCCACTACCATTCCATTTTTGGAATTCTCCAAATCATTAATCACTTTTCCTTTCACCGTTACAAACAGTTTATAGGAGTGTCCGTGCATATTTTTACATTTCCCATCGTAGTTGTACAGCACATGGGCCGTCTCGAATGTGAAAATTTTTGTAATACGTATCATAGTGCAAAGATATGACAAAACATAATTATAAGTGGTCTATTCGGTCTGGAAAAACAAATTGTGAGCAGCGGCTGTACAGTGAATCCATAGTTATCAAAAAAGTCGCCAAATCTTCCCTTTAAATTCGTTGCTTTTTAGCAACGGTTTTTGTTTGTAAATAGAATAAAGATGTTCGTTCTGAATGTATTAATCATTGTCAGAAATACCAAGTTCTCTAAGAGCTACTATACATCCTATATCTTTGAGTTTAGCTCCTTTTTTCAAATAAAATAAGACATATTCCTTTTCGCCCTTATTCAACTTATTAAAAATTGATAGATCATAATGTTGAGTCCCTGGAGCCTGTTTCAGTCCAATTATTTGTACAAAGATCTCATGACAAGCATCTCCGTTATTATATTTATCTGCCATTAAAATTGAGTAGGGCAAAGTTTCATTATGAAATGGTGAGTTAAGATAATATAGAGTTAATTGTTTGTAGGCATCAATATTGCCATTCATCAGAATCTCTTTTTTATATTTTTCTATTGAGATACCCTTAGGTTTATCTTGATCTTTTTCCTTTGAGCAACAGACTGTCAATGAAAATAAGAATAGAACTAAAATTATCTTTAAAGATGTGTTTTTCATAATATCAGATGGTGTTAATTACTTTAAATAATAAAGTTTAATGTATTTTTTAAAATGCATTACTAGCATATTTTAATGTTTCAAATGTTCATCTTAAAACTTAGTCTGATTGTTTGAGTTGCCACTTAATTGTTATAATTGCCTATTTTTTCACTTTTTGTAAACTTACCCCTACTAATCTTTCAAGATGATACTTTTACAATAGAAGGTCATCGAGTCTTCCGCAATAGCTACTTTATATGTAACCCCCTCTATTTGTGCAGGTGATAAATCTTCTATAATTATAGAAGATTTATCAGAACAAGAATAGTAATCTGAGTTTATATTGATACTAGATACTCTGTTCAATGGCAAACCCAGCGCCTACAAACTCACCAGCGCCGAGATCAAAATTCCCAATAGTTACTGGTGCTGTTTTTGGCAAAATTGATCCTACAGCTTATTGTAGTACTTTGTTTTAGAAATAACTCAAAAAATGTCTATTTTTTTTTTGAAGCAGATACATTATTTATTTCAATTTCTTTACAAAAAAAATTGATACTATCATCCTCATAATCTTCAATCTGAAAATTTATATTCTCCAGACCATTAGCTGAAAGATCTAAAATATCAAAGCCTGAAATTTGGTGCAACCCCATTCCACTAAATTTAATATTCAAACTTGATACAGTTTTGAATAGTATTGATACCTCAAAAAAATCCCCTGAAACATCTGGCCATCCGTTTACATTCTCCCTTAATTGGCAGTAAAAATTAATTACTAAATTTTGAGTTGACCATTCAAGAGACTTTATGAATGCTATATCTGAAGGTTTCCAATCTCTGTAAATACTTGTTATTTTTTCTAGATTTTTTATTTTTTTCATTTATTCCAAAAATCATTAGGTACAAACTCTTCTAATTTAGAAATATCATTTTTTTCACTTTGCCAAAAATGTTCAATCTTCATAAGTCTATCTAAATCTTTCCATAAGATCATCTTCCCCAAAATATTCATATTATATTTTGCAATATCAACTCTTATTTTTTCAATTCCCACATGATATTTTTTGAGATCTGAATGAAGTGCTTGGTCAAATTCAAATAAGAGCTTGCAGCAATATAATATTTCATCCTGTTTTAGAGGAAATGTTTTAAATACGATAGGCCTCAATTTATTAAGTAATGACTTTTCTTCAGGAATAAAATTGAAATTTTCAAAATCTGTTTTAGGTAAATGAAAGCTATTAATAAGGTATTGAGTTACTTTGGAAGGTACTATGATATTTTTAAAATAGTCTTGTAACTCATCCCATGTAGTCCACTTATTCCTGTCGAGAGAAAGATTGATTAATCGGAGATAAGCATACAAGAACATCAATTGTGAATAATTTATTTGAATTTTTTTCATAATAAAAATTTAAAAACCTAGCCAATTCCATCGTACAAATTTTGGTGCAGAATCTGATATTTTTAATGGTGCTCCACCCGTTACAATACGTCCCGCATTTCCTGTTCCTCCAATGCCAGGAGAAGCTGGGGGGCCAACTTGAATTTTTGGAACAGAAAATTCAATATATGAACCGCTACCATATTGTCCTAAGTCAACCTTAGTGGCCTTTGCAAAAGGAGAAACTTCTACATCTACTCCGTATGGTTTTCCTCTAGAAGCGTTTATTAAACCACTGCTTTTAATTGATTTAAGTGCAGTCAATGATGTATGGTGACGTACTTTGACCATTTCAGTTGTCTTCGAAAATTCACCCTGATTGCTAAATTTAGGAGTTTCCTTATATATAGGTATAGATGTAGCCTGCTCGTCAATAATCTGATAGCCAACAATTTCATCAGCATATCCTCCATTAATATCTCCAACTATTAAAGTATTAGTTTTTGGAGCTGTTATCCCTACTGTAGTTGTTTTCGGTGTATTATTTAAAGTCCAAGCACTTCTTCCTTGTGCTATCGGTGCTCCTTTCAAAATCGTTCCTTGCGAAGCTCCTGTTTTAGCAGCCTGTATATTCTTTGCAATCTGGCTTCCAGCTCCAATTAATCCTCCAGCAACGCCTCCTATAGCAGCTCCGGACAAACCACCCACCAAGGTTCCTTCTATTACATTTTCGCCAAACATCACCGAGGTTGCAAATCCACTGAGAGCACCCGATACAGCTCCTCCAGTAGCGCCTGATATAGCACCTCCTAACAGACCGCCAGATATCCCCCATGACGTTGCAGCATAGGCGGCAGCAGAAACTCCTACTGCAGCTCCAACAGCGCCAGTGAAAGCTCCTATTGCTCCTCCCATGGCAATTTTGCCCCAGGTTGCTCCCCAGTTCCATTTGGCTGGATTCCATGAACCGTTAGCTTTTACTCCCGTGAAGTAAGCCCCTGCCACAGCTCCTACGACAGCTCCTACAACTACCCATGCAACCTCTCCACTCGGGTCAATGTACATCAGCGGATTATTCATCACATATCCGTACCTGTTGTAGTTTTGGGTATTCAATACCCATCCACAGTATACCAATCTGGTTAATTATATTAAGAATGTGGATGTAGACTATATTAAGTCACAGGTATTTAACTAACATTTTATTTAAACTCTACAACTTCCTTTGTTTACATAACAACATTATCTATTGTAAAAACACCTGAATATAAAGTGTTTTTATTATAAAATTAAATTCAGAGCTATAAATCCGGTTCTGTAAGATCATCCATCCAGTCACTTTCCAACCTCTTTACCTTTTGCGTTTTTAAATCAACCAAAACCCATAGAGTCCTTGAATCTACGACAAGTTTATCATTACAGTAAAACTCAACTTTTCTGGGCTGCTTTATGCCTTCAGGAGCTTTAGGGTAAGTTTTAATCGTAATTACATCCCCAAGATACACCTGTTTTTTGTACTGAATATGATGATCAACAAGTATCCAAGCGAATTCAGCAAACTCTGTCTTATACTTTAAAGAATCCCAATGCTCAGCTGCTATTTCCTCAACCCAATGTACATACTGCACATTATTAACGTGGTTATTCTGGTCTATGTGTTCTTCAGTTACCTGAATTTGTTTTTGATAAATTAAATCCATTTATGTTTCGGCTTCATGAATGATCAAATATATGAACTTTTGACTCCGATTACATTGATAACTGACTTAAAAAGCAGTTAAATTTTCAGTGTTTTTTTAGAAATCACTCCATAAAAAAGATGAAGCAGGCCTGCCCAGCGGCGCATACTTCATCATCATCATTTGTGTTTTTAGAATCTACTTTTTCCCTATTGCAATGATCATCTTTTTGATATTTTAATAGTCAACCTTATACAGTGGAAAATCCATTTTTTCATCTTTACTTTTATGTTCAAGATACTCCATACTGTTTACATTACTTTGTGATGATCTAAAATTCTGGGCATTGGTGGGACGCCAATTTTTTCTATAGCCAACCAATAAGATCGGAATTTGTTATTTTTAAATTTATTTTTTTTTCATCGAATTATTATGAGATCTTTTTTCCAGGAACAGAATAGTATCTTAAAATTCATTCGTGTTTCGCTCTGTTCAAAACTAGTATAAATGATGAAAAAAATAAAGCAGTTTTAGGAGCAGTTAACAACGAATATTTTTAACAATCTGATTACCAATAAACAACAAGCCTTATATTAACACAATTTTTCTCAATAGATAATGTTTTATTAACAGAAAAATGAGACAACACAATTATAAAACATGTAAAAAATCAACACAAATAAGACGTATTGTAAAAAAATATCTATCAAGAATCTATACAACTAAAATGTGTTGTTTTATATTCCCCCATTTATTTCACAATTTCATCCATTTATTAATTTCTTTTGCACCAAAAAAAACCTCCTCAATACTGAGAAGGTTTGTATATATAAAAATCAATGTAAAATAATTAGTGAAACTGTGCTGTTTCCGTGGAATCTTTCATCGCTACTGTTGCGGAAGAACCGTTAGTCACTACATTCTGAACCTCGTCAAAATATCCCGTCCCTACAAATGACTGATGTTTTACAGCTCTGAAACCTTTTTGCTGAAGTGCAAACTCACGTTCCTGAAGTTCGGAATATCCTGCCATTCCTCTTTCTTTATAAGCTAAAGCAAGTTCAAACATCGCAGTATTCAGTGCGTGGAAACCTGCCAGCGTGATAAACTGGAATTTATAGCCCATTTTTGCAAGCTCTTCACGGAAATTAGCCATTTCTTCCACACTTAATCTCGCCGCCCAGTTGAACGATGGCGAACAGTTGTAAGCCAACATTTTCCCCGGAAACTGAGCATGAATTCCTTCTGCAAATTTTCTCGCCTGCTCCAGATCGGGATTAGAGGTCTCCATCCAGATGAGGTCTGCATAAGGCGCATATGAAAGTCCGCGGTCTATTCCCTGCTCTACTCCATTATTAACTACATAAAAACCTTCGGAAGTTCTTTCTCCGGTCACAAATCTCTTGTCTCTTTCATCAATATCAGAAGTCAGAAGATCTGCCGCATCAGCATCCGTTCTCGCAATAATAATACTTGGAACACCCAATACATCTGAAGCCAGACGCGCCGCAACCAGTTTATTAATAGCTTCCTGAGTAGGAACCAATACTTTTCCACCCAAGTGCCCGCATTTTTTCGCAGAAGAAAGCTGGTCTTCAAAATGAACGCCTGCTGCTCCCGCCTCAATCATCTGTTTCATCAGTTCAAAAGCATTCAGGTTGCCTCCGAATCCGGCCTCCGCATCGGCAATAATCGGAACTAAATATTCTTTATCTCCGTTTCCACTTACCGACTGGATCTGGTCTGCTCTTAATAAAGCATTATTGATCTTTTTCACCACAGAAGGCACTGAATTCGCCGGATACAATGACTGATCGGGATACATTTCCCCTGAAAGATTGGCATCTGCAGCCACCTGCCAGCCTGAAAGATAAATAGCTTCCAGCCCTGCATCAACTTCCTGAACCGCCTGGTTTCCTGTAAGCGCACCAAGTCCGGCTACATAATCCTGGTTATTCAGTTTGTCCCAGAATTTTTTGGACATTTCGGTTGCAATGGTATAATCAATTGTGTACGTGCCACGAAGTTTTAATACTTCCTCAGCAGTATACGTTCTTTTCACTCCGGTCCAGCGCGGATTGTTCAGCCAATCCTGTTCTATAGCATGGATCTGTTCTTGTCTTGTTTTCATAATATTTTGGATTTATTGTTTTGTATTGAGGAGATAGGGTTTGAGAGTTTGAGTGTCTGAGAGTTTTAGAGTTGTTGATTCATAGTTGCCGGTTCGAATCCCGCATCCAAAAACTCTCCCACTCTCAAACTCTCTTACCCAATAAACGGGTACGCTTTCAAGGTCAGGAATTCTTCGAATTTTTCCGAGAATACCAGCTCATTGAAAAGTTCTTTCGCTAAATTGAATTTTCCGTTTTTAAAACGTTCTTCGCCTACATATTTTTCAATGTATTCTATTTCTTCAGCCTCCCATTGAAGAATCATTTCTCTGGTCAGGATAAGACCATTATCCAGCTTAGTATCATTTTTAAGCCACTGCCAGAGCTGTGTTCTTGAGATTTCTGCAGTGGCGGCATCTTCCATCAAATTGTAAATGGCTGCTGCGCCCACTCCCATCAGCCAGCTTTCCAGATATAAAATACCTACGTTGATATTTTTTCTTACCCCTTTTTCTGTGATCTCACCCTGTGGAACTTCCAGCAAATCTGCTTCTGTGATATGGTATTCAAATTTTTTATCAATCTGGTTTTTCGCGGGCATATGCTGATCAAAAATTTCTTTTGCGATCGATACTAATGCAGGATGTGCCACCCAGGTTCCGTCGTGACCATTTTTCACTTCACGCTCTTTGTCTTTTCTTACTTTTTCAAAAGCAGCGGAATTGGCTTCATCATCATTTTTTACAGGAATTTGTGCAGCCATTCCACCGATGGCATGAACGTTTCTTTTGTGGCAAATTTCAATTACTCTTTTTGAATAGGCGCTCATAAAAGGAGAAGCCATCGTCACCTGATCTCTGTCCGGAACCATAAATTCAGGAAGGTTTCTGAATTTTTTGATGAATGAGAAAATATAATCCCATCTTCCGCAGTTCAGGCCTGCACTGTGTTCTTTTAATTCAAATAAAATTTCATCGATCTGAAAAGAGGCCGTAATCGTTTCAATCAAAACAGTTGCTTTGATAGTTCCTGTAGGAATTCCAAGGTAATTTTGAGCAAAAACAAAAACCTCATTCCACCAGCGGGCTTCTTTGTAATGTTCTAATTTCGGAAGGTAAAAGTAGGGTCCACTTCCATTTTCTATGAGTTGCTCTGCATTATTAAAAAAGTAAATTCCAAAATCTGTTAACGAGCCGGATGCTTCTTCACCATTCATCTCTATATGTTTTTCCGGAAGATGCAATCCTCTTGGGCGGACCTGCAGGGTGGCAGTTTGTTCATCGAGCTGGTAAGATTTTCCATTTTCAGCGGTGAAATCTATATTTCGTCTTATGGCATCCTTTAAATTAATCTGGCCTCGAATACAGTTTTCCCAGGTTGGCGAGCTGCTGTCTTCAAAATCAGCCATAAAAGTGGATGCACCGGAATTAAGCGCATTGATAATCATTTTCCGGTCTACGGGGCCTGTGATTTCCACCCTCCTATCCAACAGATCATCGGGAAGTGACGCGCAGGTCCAGTCACCGTTTCTCACTTCTTCAGTTTCCGGCAAAAATCCCGGAAGATTTCCCAAATCAAAAAGCTGTTGTATATTTTTTCTTTCTTCTAAAAGCTTCAACCTTTTCTGATTAAAATTCTGATGAAGTGCCACCAGAAAATCGGTCAATTGCGGAGTAAAAACCTCTTCAAACTGCGTCTGAGCTTTTATTTTTAATTGTGTCTTGGTTTCCATAACCTATTGATTTTGTGATTTGATGTTACAAACATAAATAAAAATTTTCACAACCAGCGAACGTTCGCTAATTATTTTTAAAATTTATTATGCGGATAATCGCATCCAATTATTTATATTTGACTATGAATTCAGAAAGCGATTTTATCAAAACAGTTTTCGGACTAAAGCTTAAACAGCTTAGACAAAAGAAAAACTGGTCTCTGCAAGATCTTGCGGTAAAGACTGGTTTGTCTAAATCTTATCTTAATGAAATTGAAAACGGAAAAAAGTATCCAAAGCATGATAAAATTATCCAGCTTTCGGAATCTCTGAGTTGCACTTTTGATGAACTGGTTTCCACCAAACTGGATAAAAGTCTAGCCCCATTCAATGAAATTCTGCAATCGGATTTTTTCAAAGAAGTCCCGTTAGATCTTTTTGGAATCAGCAAAAATAATCTGATCAGTATCATCAGTGATGCTCCCAAAAAAGTAACTGCTTTTATCAATGCGTTGATCGAAATATCTCAGAATTATAATTTAGGAAAGGAACGTTTTTATTTCGCCGTACTCAGGTCTTTCCAGGAGCTTTATGACAATCATTTTCCTGAAATTGAAGATAAAACAGTGGAATTTATCAGAGAAAACGGATTGGATATCAGCAAAGATTTAAGAGCTTCTGTTTTGGAGACTATTCTCACTGAAAAGTTTCATTACAGCATACGGTCTGAGGACTTTGAGCAGTTCGGAACTTTGGATAATCTGCGTTCTCTTTTCATTCCTGAACAGAAATTGCTGCTTTTGAACAGAAAACTTAAAAAAGATCAGCGAACATTTATTTTAGCTAAAGAAATTGGATTCAATGTGTTGGAACTAAAAACTCGCCCCAATACGTATTCATGGCTGGACTTTGGAAGTTTTGAAGAAATTCTGAATAATTTTTACGCTTCTTACTTTGCCGGAGCTTTATTAATTTCAAAGGAAAAAACACTTGAAAAAACTTCAGAATTTTTACTCCAAAATACGTGGGAACCGAAAAGTTTTGAGGCCCTGATTGAAAGTTTTACAGATTCTCCTGAAACATTTTATTACCGACTGACCAATTTGCTTTCATCAGAATTGGGCATCAAAGATTTATTCTATCTGTGTCTGGTCAAGAAAAAAAATTCGGATAAGATCCAGATTTTAAAGGAACTTCATCTGAATCATCAGCAGGCGCCGCACGCGAACGCTATGAATGAACATTACTGCCGACGATGGATTGCTGTAAAAAATTTACATCATTTAAAGGAGAACGAAACCCTCACTGATGCGCAAATCTCTCACTACAAGGATCAGGGCGTAAGCTATCTGGTGATTTCAACTTCACAGAAAAACCCGTTTTCAGACGGCAGCAACAGAAGCTACTGTCTTGGTATTTTACTGAATTCCCAGACCATTAAAAAAATTGGTTTTGTAAAATCCCCGACGTTAAAAACGGTCAATGTAGGCGTCACCTGCGAATCCTGCAGCATTCCGGATTGTGAAGTACGACAGGCCCCGCCAGTCCGACTGGAAAAGGAACATTTTAACCTTAGTATGAAAAATGCAATTGAGAAAATCAGAAAACAATTGATGAGTGATGAATTATGAGTTATGAGTTATAAATTTTGAATTTTGAATTGTAGTCACACAATTACAAATTCCCCCTTCTAACTTCTAATCTCTAACATCTAACTTCTCATTTAAAAAAAACACCAATGATATTAGATTTATTTTTCCCAAACCGCTGTATTCACTGCGGCCGGATCATAGACGCGAAGCTTTTAGTCTGTAGTTTATGTTTTGAACAGATTCATTTTACACACTATGATTATTTCGGCGATACCATCATCAAAGAAAAATGCAGACTCCTGTTTCCTGTCGAAAATACATATGCGCTGATGAAATTTGAACAAGATGGCCTGAGTCAAAAAATCATCCACGAACTGAAATATAAAAGCAGAGAAAACGCAGGGAAAACTCTTGCCGAATGGACTACAGAGCGTTTGGATTTCAAAGAAGAAAAACCGGATCTGCTGCTTTCGGTTCCGCTTCATCCTAAAAAATTAAAGGAAAGAGGTTATAATCAACTTCATCTGTTCACAGAAACTTTGTCGAAATTTCATAGCATCCCATTCGATCATGAACTCATTCAAAGAAATCATTATTCCAAAGCACAGGCCTTGAAAGACAAAAAACACCGCCTGGAAACAAAGAATCCCTTTTCTCGTTCAAAATCAATTTCCGGAAAGCATATTCTTTTAATTGACGATGTTTTCACTACCGGAAATACAGTTTCATCCATTGCCTGGGAGATTTTGAATTCAGGGGACAACCGAGTAAGTGTTTTGGTGATGGCAGTTGATGCGTAAAAGTGTTTGAGAGTATTAGTGTCGGAGAGTTTGAGAGTTCCGGGGTTTGCACCAGCAACTGGCAGCCAATAACTAGCAACTATCAACCAGCAACTCTAAAAGTCTATGACACTCCCACTCAAGGACGCTGTGACTCTCAAACCCTCCTTCCCATAGCCCAAAACTCAATTCTTTTTCCTAATTTTCCGGTAAACTTTTGATTATGAAAAATCTGCTTTTACTGCACGGCGCACTGGGACACTCTGATATTTTTAAACCTTATGAAAAGGAGCTGTCAAAGCATTTCAATATCCATACGCTTTTATTTTCAGGACACGGAAGTACTGAGTTATCTGAAAACGGTATTAGCATTGAAAAATATACTGAGGAGATAAGGGATTATTTGGTAAAAGAAAACTTAGAAGACGTTTGTATTTTCGGACACAGTATGGGAGGTTATGCTGCACTCAACTGTTCTCTCAAATATCCTGAAAGAATTAATTCGATCATGACTTTGGGTACAAAATTCAACTGGACTGAGGAGCAGGCTTTAAAGGAAAGTAAAATGCTTGATCCGGAAGCTATTCTTTTAAAAGTTCCGAAATATGCCGAACAGCTGGAGAATCAGCATGGTGCAAAATGGAAACAGCTACTGCCGGCCATTGCTCAGATGATGGTTTCACTTGGTAAAAATCCACCTCTGAATGAAAGCAGTCTGTGGGCTATCAATATTCCTGTACAGATTATGACCGGAGATAAGGATAATATGGTGAGTATTGAGGAAAGTATCCGTGCTTACCGAAGTATTCCGAATGCAAAATTGGCCATACTCCCGGATACAAAGCATCCTATGGAAAAAGTACGGCCTAATTTATTATCTGATCTGATGAAAGATTTCTGGAATCTCTCTTAAAATTTATCGTTGTAGTTTTTCACCGTAGCTTAAATCTCCGGCATCACCAAGTCCTGGTGTGATATATCCTTTTGAAGTCAATCCTTCATCGATGGTTCCTACCCAAATTTTAGCATCAGGATAAGCTTTTTCAATAGTTTCAACTCCCTGTCTTGAAGCAATTGCGGCTACAATATGCAGCTGGGTTGGTGTACCGTTTGTCAAAAGATCTTTGATGGCTTCAATTAATGAAGCTCCTGTTGCTAACATGGGATCAGCTACAATTAATGGTCTTCCTTCAATGTTGGGACAAGTAAGATAATCCTGTTTGATGGAGAAATAATCGTTGGCATCGTGCTTTCTGTAGGCTGCAACGAAACCGCAGTCTGCTCTGTCCAGGTAGCTCAAAATCCCCTCAAACAAAGGAACTCCTGCTCTCAAAATAGTGGTAATCACGGGCTGAACAGCTATTTCCTGAACTTTGATCTTGTCCAATGGAGTTTGAATCTCTACTTCTTTGTATTCTAATCCTTTACTGATCTCAAATGCTGCAATTTCCCCTATACGTTCCATATTTCTACGGAATCTCATTCTGTCATGCTGGATGTCTACATTCCTAAGCTCATTGATCCAGGAGTTTATTAAAGAAAACTGTTTTGAAAGTTCTGTTACCATAGTCAATTTGATAATGTAATGATGTGATGATTTGGTAATATGTTGATTTGATAATTATTGAATCGATTACTGTTTTTGGGCAGTTGAGATTATTTTAGATAATAATTTCTGAATACTCAATAACTGTATTTTTAAAGCCGGGTCAAAGTGATAATTTTCAGAGTTTTCACAAAGCAATAACCAATACTCTGTTTCTTTCGCTTCTTTATCTGCGATTTTCAGCTTATGAATAAAGTCTGCTCTGCTTTCAGAACTTTGCGCTTCAAAAACATTAGCCCCAATTGATGTTCCTGATTTCATGAGCTGGTTGGCAATGACAAATTTCCTACTGCTCTCAAGTAATTCAGTATATTTAATGATGTCCAATGAAAACCTGATAGTCAAATCTAAAATTTCATTCTTCTTTTCCATATCTTAATTGACATTAGCACATCATCAAATTAACTTATCTGCAAATTATCTTATTTCTGTCTGAAATACACTTCAATAGGAACTCCGGTAAACCCGAATTGCTTTCTCAGTTGGTTTTCAGTAAATCTTTTGTAAGGTTCTTTTACATACTGCGGAAGGTTGCAGAAAAATACAAACTGTGGTGACGGCGTTGGAAGCTGTACACAATATTTAATTTTAATATACTTTCCTTTGTTAGCCGGTGGCGGAGTCTGCTCAAAAATAGGAAGCATCACTTCGTTTAATTTTGAAGTTTTGATCTTTTTCTTACGGTCTTCGTATACAACCATTGCCATTTCCACGGCTTTCAAGATTCTCTGCTTCGTTAATGCTGAAACAAAAAGAATTGGAATATCACTGAACTGACCGATCTTCTCTTTAATTGAATTTTCAAAATCCCTAACGGTATTGGTTTTCTTATCTTCAATAAGATCCCACTTATTCACAACGATCACAATTCCTTTTCTGTTCTTTTGTGCCAAACCGAAAATATTCATATCCTGAGACTCCCAGCCAAGCGTTGCATCCACCATAATGATCACAACATCTGAAAATTCAATAGAACGAATAGATCTCATTACCGAATAAAATTCCAAATCCTCATTTACTTTAGATTTCCTTCTCATTCCGGCAGTATCAACTAAAACAAATTCGTGTCCGAATTTATTATAAAGCGTCTGAATACTGTCTCTTGTAGTACCTGCAACATCAGTTACGATATTTCTTTCTACATCAAGCAAAGCATTCGTTAAAGTGGATTTACCAACATTGGGACGACCTGCGATCGTAATTTTCGGCAAGCCCTCGAAAGGATCTTTATAATCTGTTGTAGGGAAATCTTTAACGATATCATCCAAGACTTCTCCTGTTCCAGAACCTGTAGCTGAAGACAAAGTGTAATATTTCTCAATTCCTAACTGATAGAATTCAGTAGCGTTTATTTCCTCTTTGGCAGAATCTACTTTATTGATAACGATATAAACGGGTTTATTGGCTCTTCTCAGAAGTTCGTAAATTTCGTAATCGGTATCAGTAAGGCCTTCTTCTACATTCATCATAAAAATGATAGACGTAGCCTCATCTATTGCCAGCTGAACCTGTTTACGGATCTCTTCTTCAAAAATATCATCCGTTCCTACATCATATCCGCCTGTATCTATAACTGTAAAATCTACTCCGTTCCAGTCAGATTTCCCGTAATGACGGTCTCTGGTAACACCAGCCGTAGAATCTACGATGGCTTCTCTTCTTTCTAGTAAACGGTTAAAAAGTGTGGATTTTCCTACGTTGGGACGCCCAACGATTGCGACAATATTTGACATAAAAATGTTTAATAAATGAAATTATTAATGGGTATCTCCAACTTTTGGAGCCCAATTTTTTGCAAAGATAAGATTTTATTATTTAGCCGTTGAAAATTGGTCTCTATAAATTGTTTACAAAACAAAATTATTCATCTGTCTATTTTATTAAAAATCATACAATTACAGACAGACACAGTGTTTTCAGTTGTTAATCCGTCAAAAAATATTTTTTTCAATCAAATATTTTTTATAATTTCGCGCCACCAAAATAAAGCAGACCCATGGTGTAACGGTAGCACTCTGGTTTTTGGTACCATCAGTTGGGGTTCGAATCCCTGTGGGTCTACTTAGTAAAGCAATCTTCTGATATACAGTCGATTGCTTTTTTTATTTATTCTTTTCTGACATTTCTCTAATTAAAGCCGTCATTCTTACGAAGTACATACGGCAGAGTCTAATAAGTCCCAATAGTACAAAAGCAATTCATCACCGATTATTTTTCATTTACATTAAAAAACATACTAAAAGTGTATATATTTCTTATTGAACGAAAATAAATTGTTATTTTTGCATTGAAATGTTTCAACACAGGTATATATTCATTTTTATTCTGCTGGGATTTTTATTAATGCCCAAACAGACTTATGCCTGTGATCTAAAGTTTTCTCCTGCGAAATCCTCCAGCTGTGAAACCAAAACCGTAAAAGCGGGTAAGAAACATCATTGTGAGTTTTGTGGTTCAAAAACATGTAATGGGAAATGTAACAGTCCTTTATGTAAATGTCCCGTTTCAAATCTCAATCCTACGCTATTCAACAAGTATGATTTTAATTTTTTAAAACTAAAAAACTTTAATTTCATCTCTTTTTCACCGTACGAAACCGCAATTTCGAAGGGGTTTCTGTCCATATGGCTAATTCCTAAAATAGGCTAATTTCAAATCATTACAGCCTAAACTATGCGTTTTTTTTTCTAAAACGCACTTAGTTTTCAACATTTTCAGTTTATAAACAAAGCAACAGACCGTACCGTTCTTTTGCTTTTAAAAACAATTCATCCAATGAAATTAATATCAAAAATATTGGTTGCATTTACTGTGTTGATCACATGGACAATGAATGCCCAATTTAAAAATACAAAGACAGAAACCATAAAGATTTATGGAAGCTGTGATATCTGTAAAGGTATGATAGAAAAATCCGGTAACCTTAAGAAAACAGCTGCAGTAAGCTGGAATAAAGATACCCAAATGGCTACCTTAACTTATGACTCGCAAATGACCAACCAGGACGAGATCTTAAAACGAATTGCACTGGCAGGCTTCGACAGTGAAAAATTCCTGGCTCCTGATGACATTTACACCGCATTGCCGGAATGTTGTCATTATACCAGAGAATTGAAACCGGTAGCTAAAAACAAAGATGCGGGAATGAATATGGCCACCGACCACAACGGTCATGATCACAGTAAAATGGTTCAGGCAGAAACACCTCCAGTTCAGAATCAGAATACCTCTCAATTGAAGCCTGTTTTCGATACCTATTTTGCTATAAAAAATGCTTTAGTGAAAACAGACGCAGGAGCTGCATCTGCAACAGCCACGAAGTTACTAACCGTAATCAAAGCTATTGAAATGACGAAACTTTCTACTGAAGAACATATGGTTTGGATGAAAGTAATGAAGGATCTGACGGCTAACACTGAAAAAATAGCCTCAGCCAAAGACATTTCCAAGCAGAGAGAAACATTTGCCCTACTGTCTAAAAACATCTATGATCTGGCTAAAGTATCTCCATACAATACTCCTATCTATTATCAGCACTGCCCGATGTTCAATAATGGAAAAGGAGCCAATTGGCTAAGTCTGGAAAACGAGATCAAGAATCCGTTTTTCGGTTCAAAAATGATCACCTGCGGGAGTACGGTAGAAACCATTGACAACAAATAAATTAAAAACTCATGACATACCGTCATGACATTCAAAACTTTAACAACTATAAATATTCACACAATGAAAAATATATTTTCATCATTTACTATAATAGCACTAACAGGACTTACCTTATTTTCATGTAAAGAAGCTTCCAATAAAAATACAGATCAGCATACTGAACATACTGCTGCTGCTTCAGAAACACAGGCGCCACAGCCATCAGAGCAATCCTCTGCTAACTTACCTGCGGAACCTATCAATGAAAAAGAGACAAAAACTCCGGTGAAAGAAGAGATAAAAAGTTTTTCCATCTCTCCGATCATCAAGGATTATCTTGAGCTGAAAAATGCACTTACAACAGATAACGATAAAGCTGCTGCCAGTGCCGGGAAAAAGTTATTGGCTACCATAAAAAATACAGATATGAAATCTATTCCTGCCAATAAACACAAGGAATATATGGATATCGCAGATGATGCCAAAGAAAATGCAGAACACATTGGCGACAACGTTGGAAAAATTGATCACCAGAGAGAGCACATGGCCCCACTAAGCCAGGATATGGCTGATCTTATTGCGTTGTTCGGGACAACTCAAAAACTTTACCGTGATTACTGCCCAATGTTTAATGACGGAAAAGGTGCTGTCTGGATCAGTGAATCAAAATCGATTAAAAATCCTTATTACGGCAGCAAAATGTTGACTTGTGGTTCCGTAAAAAAGGAATATTAAGATGAAAAAAGCACTGAAAATTACAGGAGCTGTTCTGCTTCTCGTCTTTCTTGCTGCACAGCTTTATCAGCCTGCCCCAAATGTAGATAAGGGGCAGCCTGCTACAACCGATTTTATGCAGACTTATGCTGATATGCCTGCTGAAATGAAGACGATCATACGGGCATCCTGCTACGATTGTCACAGCAATAATACCAATTATGAATGGTATGATTATATCCAGCCGACCAGAAGTTTGTTAGTGGAAAAGCACATTAAAGATGCACAGGAAGACCTCAACTTTAGTGAATGGGATTCTTATTCTCAGCGGAAACAAAAAAGATTAATAACCTCAATAAAAAAACAGATTGAAACTAAAAAAATGCCTATGTCTTCCTACACGCTCATGCACCACAATGCAAAACTGAATGATGCACAGATAAAACTTTTAACCCAATGGTTAGAAACGCAGGAATAAGTTTCATTTAACAAGAAATATAAAAATGAATATACCCAATAATATCCCGATAAAATTACTGACAGTGATGTTTATACTGCTCTGTTCGGAAATAGTTTTTGCACAAAAGCTGGTCCGGTACGAGCTCTATGTAAAGGACACTGTTGTCACCTACGCCGGTAAAGAAAAAAGAGCGATTGCAGTGAACGGACAGATTCCTATGCCCACGCTTACTTTCACCGAGGGTGATACTGCCGAAATTGTAGTCCACAACCAGCTAAAGGAAAGCACATCATTGCACTGGCATGGCGTATTTTTACCCAATAAAGAAGATGGTGTTCCTTTCTTAACTCAGGAACCGATAAAGCCGGGCGCAACCTATACTTATCGTTTTCCCATCATTCAACATGGAACCCACTGGTACCACTCCCATTCCGGACTTCAGGAACAGATCGGGATGTACGGGAACTTTGTCATGAAGAAACGTAACGACGACAAAACCTTCCGAAAAGGTATTGATGATCTGCCAACCGTTCCCATTATCTTAAGCGAATGGACCAATCTTAATCCTGATAACATCAACAGAATGCTGCATAATGCCAACGACTGGGCAGGAATTAAGAAAAATGCAACGCAGTCTTATGCAGAAGCTATCAGAGAAGGATATTTCAAAACCAAGATAGCGAATGAATGGAAGCGAATGACAGCAATGGACGTAAGTGACGTGTATTATGATAAAATATTAATCAACGGAAGTAATGCTACAGATCTGAAAAGTATTGACGGAAAACCACTTAAAGCAGGGGATAAAGTCAGGCTACGAATTTCAAACGGAGGTGCTTCATCTTACTTCTGGCTTCGGTATGCAGGCGGTAAAATAACAGTGGTAGCCAATGATGGGAACGACGTAGAACCTGTAGAAGTAGACCGATTGATTATTTCCGTTTCAGAAACTTATGATGTCGTGGTCACTATTCCGGAAGACGGCCGCGCTTACGAGTTTCTGGCTACCACAGAGGACAGAACCCAATCTGCCAGTTATTATGTGGGTAACGGCATCAAACAGCTCATTTCACCTCTTCCGCGTCTGAAATATTTCGAAGGCATGAAAATGATGAATGACATGATGAAAATGAATGGTGATCTGAATGATATGGGAATGAAGATGAGCCTGAATCAAATGGACATGAATGTGGTGATGTATCCTGAAATTACAGGTGAGGCTAATCCAAAGAAAAAGGAAAAGAAAAAAGAAAAAGAAGATCACAGCAAGCATAACATGAGTACGGGTATGGATATGAATATGGATAACGATGCCAACCGTTACAATGCTAACGCGCTGGGAGACATTGTTACCCTGAACTATGCCATGCTTAAATCTCCTCACAACACAACGCTTCCTAAAGATGCTCCGGTGAGAGAACTGAAATTTACTCTGACAGGAAATATGAACCGTTACGTCTGGAGCATGGACAACAAAGTACTTACTGAAACTGACAAAATCCCGGTAAAGAAAGGGGAAATATTAAGGATCACCATCCATAATAACTCTATGATGAGACACCCGATGCATTTGCATGGTTTCGATTTCAGGGTCATTAATGGTAAGGGCGAAAGATCACCACTCAAAAATGTACTGGATGTAATGCCAATGGAAACAGACACTATTGAGTTTCTAGCCAATGAAGAAGGCGACTGGTTTTTCCACTGTCACATCCTCTACCATATGATGGCCGGTATGAACAGGGTATTTGCGGTTGGTGATTATAAAAATCCCGGACTTCCCGATAAAGAAAAAGCATACAAAGCTTTGCAGATGGAAAGCAATATGCCTCACTTTATGGCCCAGAATGATTTCGCGACTAACGGAAATGATGGTCAGGTGATGTTACAAAACTCAAGATGGTCTTTAGGAGCAGAATGGCGTTTAGGGTACAACAATATGCATGGTTACGAAATGGAAACCCATTTAGGAAGATATATCGGAAAAATGCAGTGGTTCATGCCTTTTATTGGCTTCGACTGGCGGTACCGTAAAATGGGAATAGATCCCCGTGAAACCAATTTATTTGGACAGACCAATGAGAAAGACTTCCGAAAAGCGGTTAGCTTAGGTTTTATGTATACCTTACCTATGCTTGTGACTTTCCAGGCCGAGGTGTATCACGATGGAATTGTCCGCCTGCAGTTAATGCGTAAGGACATTCCCATTTCCAAAAGAATAAGGGGAGGATTTATGGTGAATACCGATATGGAATATATGGCGGAGCTGCGCTATGTGATCAATAAAAACATTGATTTCCGTACTCACTATGACAGTGATATGGGCTTTGGTGTTGGTCTTTCATTAAATTATTAGGGCAGCATCATACCCATCCCAAACCATTAAACAACAAAATAACCGCTTTTAATCAAGCGGTTATTTCTTTTTTTTCTCATCAATCACGTTTTTTAACTCTCCAGAATTTTTTTAAGCTTCCCAACCTTTCATAAAAAATTCTATTGCGTTTTTAATACCATTCAGTGCCAGATAAATAAATAATACTAAAAGCATTAAATAAAAGTTTAGTACAAATCTTTCAGCTTTTAAGAAACCGATAAGTTTTGCTATTTTTTTTAATTCTCCGTCGTATAATTCTTCATCACTATCCTCTTTTTATTTTTGAGACCGCATTGAATGATGAAACAAAAATAGATGACATCATTTTAAAATCAACTATTTTACGCGTTACTTTTTGTTAACTACAATTAAATAATATATTAAAAAATTGTTAACTATTTTAATGCAAAAAAATGAATATCAGTTCATTAAAGTCAAAATAATGATATTTAAAAAAAAGATTAAAACACACAATAAAACGTTCAAAAAGTAAAAAAAATCGCAGAAGTATCCGAACTACGCTCAAAACAAAACAATTTATATACTTTTTAAGTAGGTATTTAATATGGATTCTTTCCCGATATTCATTTTAGTTTTTATTTTAGTTTTATAAACCCTTGCGCTTCCTTCGGTAATATTTTCAAGTAATGAAATTTCTTTAGAAGAAAAGTCTAATTTGTAATACACACAGAATTTCAGTTCGTTATTCGTCAATGAAGGAAACCTTTCGGAAAGCTTCTGAATAAACTGTTTATTTTCAAGAGAACTTTCATTGATCAAATCATGGTTTTTTTTATCAATCTGAATCAGATTATTAATTTTAAGAAAAAGATCGGTGATTACCTGTTCAGCATCAACATTCTTTAACTTTTTCATCTTTTTTATATTCTCCAGGAACGTTTTTTCAGTTTCTATTTTCAGATTGAGATTCAGGTGCAGGTTGGTAATCTTTTCCTCCTGACGTTTAAGATCCTGTTCAAGAATCTTTTTGTTCTTCATCAGAATAATTTTCTCTTTCGATGCAAGCTCTTTTTCTTTTTTACTGATATTTCGGATAATGTATATGGTAACGCCGAAAATAATAAAAACAATACATATCCCCGTAAGCATCAGTGTATTTTTAAATTTTTGTGCTTCTATCGTGTATTGATGTTTTTGATTGATACTCTTGATCATAAAGTTGTTAAGGACATCTGAAATATAGGTAAGTTTCTTATTAGATTCTTCTTCATGCTTATTATGCAACGTAATTAATTTTCTGCATAAAGTTTTTACCATTTCTGTGTCATTCATCTTTAAATAATAAGACTGAATCATTTCATTAATTAAAATTTTATCCGATATATTCGCCGTTTCAGACTCAATAGATTTACCGTAATCTACAATCTCCTTCATTTTATCATTCTGATTGGTTTCATTATATAGGTCAGATAATTTTATAAGATTGACTATAGATGCATGGTTGCTTTGATTACCTTTTCTGTGAAACTCAAATTCCTGAAGAAGAAGTTTTTCTGCTTCGGAAAAGTTTTTTTTCTTGTAATAATAGAATCCCATATTTCCTTTTACACTTATTAAAAATGCTAATTCATCCGGGTTCAGATTATTTTCACTTTCTAAAATTCTCACAGCTTCTTTAGCTTCTTGTATAGCCAGATCAATACGTCCCATTTTTTCATAAGTCAATGCAAAATTATTGTGCATAGAAGCAATATAAATTAGGTTATCCCTGGATTTACTAAAACTTTTTAGAGATTTATTGAAGTAAATCAGAGCTTGGGTGTAATTTTTATCATTAAACAAAAACCTCCCTTTAACATGATACAAATGAGGCAGAAAATATTTTTCACCAGACTCTTCAAGCTTAATCGCATCATCAAGAAATTGCATAGCAAGCTTAGGAGATTGGTGTTCAAACTTATGAGCCAGACTAAAATCACAAACAATCGTAATATAATCATACTCGTTGTTGTTTAACATCAGCAGTTCATACATTACGGGAATATCATTTACAATATTTTCATCTTTCTTGAGCCTGGAATCATTAGTAATGTAAAGGAATTCAATATATTTGCTGCTAATCTGATATTTACGATCTCCAGTACTTTCATACTTTTTCTGTTCTCTGGCTTGCAAGGCTTTAATTTTCTCTGGTTGGCTACCAATTTTGCTAATTAACGTATTAAGATTGCCAAAATAAATATTGGCTTCATCTTTTTGAGATGAGCCACATGAAACCATAATCATGGAAAACGCCAAAACAATTAAAACTTTAATAATTTTATTTTTCATCCCTAAAGCATTCTATATACGCTCAAAACAAACAATTTATATACTTTTTAAGTAGGTATTTAATATGGATTCTTTCCCAATATTCATTTTAGTTTTTATTTTAGTTTTATAAACCCTTGCGCTTCCTTCGGTAATATTTTCGAGTAGTGAAATTTCTTTAGACGAGAAATCCAGTTTATAATACACACAGAATTTCAGTTCGTTATTCGTCAATGAAGGAAATCTTTCGGAAAGATTCTGAATAAACTGTTTATTTTCAAGAGAACTTTCATTGATGAGATCATGGTTTTTTTTATCAATCTGGATCAGATTATTAATTTTAAGGAAAAGATCGGTGATTACCTGTTCAGCATCAACATTCTTTAACTTTTTCATCTTTTTTATATTCTCAAGGAACGTTTTTTCAGTTTCTATTTTCAGATTGAGATTCAGATGCAGGTTGGTAATCTTTTCTTCCTGACGTTTAAGATCCTGTTCAAGAATCGTTTTGTTTTTCATCAGAATAATTTTCTCTTTCGATGCAAGCTCCTTTTCTCTTTTATTAATATTTCGGATAATATATATGGTAACTCCAAAAATAATAAACACAAGACATATCGCTGTAAGCATCAGTTTATTTTTAAATTTTTGTGTTTCTATTGTGTATTGGTGTTTTTGGTTGATACTTTTGATCGTAAAGTTGTTAAGCACATCAGAAATATAGGTAAGCTTCTTATTAGATTCTTCTTCATGCTTATTATGCAACGTAATTAATTTCCGGCATAAAGTTTTTACCATTTCTGTGTCATTCATCTTTAAATAATAAGACTGAATCATTTCATTAATCAGAATTTTATCCGATATACTCGCCGTTTCAGACTCAATAGATTCACTGTAATCTGCAATTTCCTTCATTTTATTATTCTGATCAGTTTCATTGTACAGATCAAACAATTCTGTAAGATTAGTAATAGATTGATGATTACTTTTCTTATCTTTTTTATAAAATTCAAATTCCTGAAGAAGAAGTTTTTCTGCTTCGTAAAAATCTTTTTTCTTGTAATAATAGAATCCCATATTTCCTTTTACACTTACTAAAAAAGCAGTTTCCTCAGGTTTCAGATTTCTTTCGGTTTCTAAAATTCTTACAGCTTCTTTAGCTTCTTGTATAGCAAGATCAATATTTCCCATTTTTTCATAAGTCAATGCAAAATTATTATGCATAGAGGAAATAAAAATCAAATTGTGTCTTATTTTGTCAAGGCTTAGAAGAGATTTTTTGAAGTAAATCAGAGCCTGAGAATAATTTTTACTATTAAACAAAAAACGCCCTTTCAAATGATACAAATGAGGTAGGTAATATTTTTTACCCGATTTTTCATCAATTTTAATGGCATCATTAAGGAATTGCATAGCAAGCTTAGGAGATTGGTGCTCAAACTGATGAGCCAGGTTAAAATCACATGCAATCGTGATATAGTCATATTCATTATTGTTTAAAATCAGTAGCTCATATACAACAGGAATCTGCTTGATGGCATTTTCATCATTCTTAGTTTCAGCATTATCATAATTGAAAAACAACTCAATGTATCGGCTGCTAATCTGATATTTACGATCACCTGTACTTTCATATTTTTTTTGTTCTTTGGTTTGCAGGGCTTTAATTTTTTCCGGCTGGTTAACCAATTTAGAAACCTCTTCATTAATATTATGAAAATAAGTGTTAGCTTCCTCTTTTTCAGATGAGCCACACGAAACAATAATCACAGAAAAGACCAAAGCTATTAAAACTTTAATAATTTTATTTTTCATCCATTCATTTTTTCAACATTATCCTTAGTTATACAGTAAAAATATCCAACAATAAATATTTCTTAATTAACATATTTATAGATTGTGTATTAAAATTACAATGTTTATTTCAAAAATAAAGCCGAAATAATCTGATTTCTATGTACATCCTCACATTTTTCTTTAACAAAAAATCAAAAAAATAAAAAATATTGATAATCAAATTATTACAAAAAACGCATCGCATTTTCATGTATAAAAATTCATTATCAGGCTCCAGATTTAATCAATGGTTCCGAGCTCCATCATTTGGGAATAGGTTTCAAAAAAAATCAAAATGTTATATTCTGAAAACATGGAAATAAAGACCTCAACAAACTTACAGACAATCAATTACACAACTCAACCTAAAATACAGTTCCCCCGGCCATTCTGGCCGGGGGAACTGCTATGTTGATTATGTCTTAATTTTTTTACTTCAGATCAAACCGGTCTAAGTTCATTATTTTAGTCCACGCACCTGCAAAATCTTTTACAAATTTTTCCTTGGCATCGCTGCTTCCGTACACTTCTGCAATCGCTCTCAATTCAGAATTGGAACCGAAAACAAGATCTGCACGGGTAGCCGTCCATTTCGGTTGTCCTGTTGAGCGATCAGTTCCCATGTACAATTCATTATCATCCGAAATTGATTTCCATTGCGTACCCATATCCAGAAGATTCACAAAGAAATCATTGGTAAGCAACCCGGGACGGCTGGTGAATACCCCATTTTTGGATCCGTCAAAATTTGCATCTAAAGCACGCATCCCACCGATCAGTACAGTAAGTTCCGGAGACGTAAGGGTTAAAAGCTGTGCCTTATCAATCAACAGAGATTCTGTAGCCACGCTGAATTTTCTCTTCTGGTAATTACGGAATCCATCAGCTGCCGGTTCCATATAATTCATAGATTCTACATCGGTCTGTTCCTGTGAAGCGTCCATTCTTCCCGGAGTGAAAACTACTTTAATATCATGTCCGGCATCTTTCGCTGCTTTTTCCACGGCTGCAGTTCCTCCCAAAACAATTATATCGGCGATTGAAATTTTCTTTCCTCCACCTTGAGAATCATTAAATTCTTTCTGAATTCCTTCTAATTCATTCAATACTTTTTGAAGCTGAGACGGATTGTTGACCGCCCAGTCTTTTTGCGGAGCCAGTCTTATTCTTGCCCCATTGGCACCCCCACGTTTGTCACTTCCCCTGAATGTAGAGGCAGAAGCCCAAGCTGTGGATACCAATTCAGAAACAGTCAGTCCTGAATTTAGTATTTTATTCTTTAGTGCATCAATATCCGCATCATTTACCAGTTCATGATTCACTTCAGGAATAGGATCCTGCCAGATCAGTTCTTCCTGTGGAACGTCCGGACCTAAATATCTTGCTTTAGGGCCCATATCTCTGTGGGTAAGTTTAAACCAGGCTCTTGAGAAAGCATCGGCAAATGCATCCGGGTTTTCGTAGAAATGTCTTGATATTTTTTCATACTCAGGATCCAGTCTTAGCGAGAGATCCGTGGTAAGCATGGTAGGTCTGTGTTTTTTATTGGGGTCAAATGCGTCAGGAATAATCTCTGCACCATTTTTAGCAACCCATTGATGAGCTCCGGCAGGGCTTTTTGTAAGTTCCCACTCGTTCTCAAATAAGTTTTTAAAGAAATAATTGCTCCACTCGGTTGGGGTTTCAGTCCAGGTTACTTCCAGACCACTGGAAATAGCATCTGTTCCTTTTCCTGACTTATAATTACTACTCCATCCCAGTCCCTGAAGTTCAATTCCTGCAGCTTCCGGTTCTTTTCCTACATTATCCGCAGGCCCGGCACCATGTGTTTTTCCGAATGTATGTCCACCAGCAATCAAGGCCACCGTTTCTTCATCATTCATCGCCATACGTCCGAAAGTATCTCTGATATCTTTAGCTGCTGCGATTGGATCCGGATTTCCGTCCGGTCCTTCAGGATTTACATAAATAAGTCCCATCTGTACGGCAGCAAGCGGTTTTTCAAGGTTTCTGGAGTGAATATCTCCGTCCGCATCATCATCGGTAGGAAGCACGCCATGTTGCTCAGCGACTCCTTCTGATCCGTGTGCATAACGTAAATCACCACCCAGCCAGGTTTTCTCTGAACCCCAGTAAATATCCATATCCGGTTCCCAAACATCTTCACGTCCACCTGCAAAACCGAATGTTTTAAAGCCCATTGATTCAAGAGCGATATTTCCGGTAAGGATCAAAAGGTCTGCCCATGAAATTTTCTTTCCATATTTTTGTTTAATAGGCCATAATAGTCTTCTGGCTTTGTCTAAACTTACATTATCCGGCCAGCTGTTCAAAGGGGCAAAACGCTGCTGTCCCGCACCAGCTCCTCCTCTACCATCTCCTACACGATAAGTTCCGGCACTGTGCCAGGCCATACGGATAAACAGAGGACCATAATGTCCAAAATCGGCAGGCCACCAGTCCTGAGAATCTGTCATTAAAGCATGAAGATCTCTTTTTACGGCTTCAAGATCAAGGCTTTTAAATGCCTCAGCATAATCAAAGTCTTTGTCCATAGGATCTGAAAGTGATGAGTGCTGGCGCAGAATATCTACTCTCAGCTGTTCGGGCCACCAGTCAAGATTTTTGGTTCCTCCACCGGCTACGGCTTCTTTTTTCATTGTTCCGTTGTGAAACGGGCATTTACTGATGTCATTTAAATCATTTTCCATTGTCGTTTAATATTTTTTATGTTGATTAATACAGTTTATTCTTAAAGACCTGACAAATCTACAAAGCTTACTTTATAAATACAATCTATTAATTTTAATTTAATCAATAGTTAAAAACTATAACAAATTCAATTTTACAAATTCTCTGACCACATGATAACAAAAGACATAATAATGCAATTAAGTTAATCAAAATTCAAGAACATCTGTATAAAAAGCAAGACCAAACAGCCCTATTTAGAATGATTCAAATAAAACTCATCCCAGTGCATATCTATTATCATTAACAATCACTAAATTTGATCGTTAAACATTTTCGAAAGTAGAAATATATGATCTAAAACTGTACAAAACAGTGAATTTTTCAGAAGAATTTGAGAATGTAATAGCTGCTCAATGATCACGCACCAATTGATCCCATTAATTGATTTCAACAACTACATTATGGCAACAGAAAACATGGATTATAAGGATAAAGGATTCTTAACATCTGATACATTTATGCAGCTGGCATTCCATTATATTAATGAAGAATTAAAAAAAGCTGACTATATCTTTACAAAGAAAGAACAGCTTCAGGAATATCATAGGATGGTAATCAATGGTGAGATGGGAGGTTGGTTTGCTTTCCTTTGGGATTCCTATATAGCAGACGCTTCGGAAGAACAGACCATGATTCAAATTCTTCATAATGTAAAAAATAGTATTCAAAATAGGGGAAGCTACATTACAATGGAAGAGCTGCAATCTATTCCTACTAAAGATGGAGATTTTAAGATGTTCTACAACAAACCTTTTCCCACAGAAGATCTCAACAAAATAATAAATGCCCTTATAAAAATGTTAGAAGGAACCTGGGATTTAACTAATTATGATATGTACATTAATTACTATTATTCGTAAGTTATCGCAATACCGCATTGTTTATAGAAACTGCAAAACTCATCGGATAGAAGAATATAAAGATGGAATCTTAGCTAAAATTTCATTATTTTTATAATATAAACAAGAATTTGATATGAAAAAAATAGTGGTTATCCTTCTCGTGGCATTTATCATCATTCAGTTTTTCCCCATTGATAAAACCAATCCACCGCCTACTCCGGGAATGGATTTCCTGAAGATTAAAAATACGCCCGAACCTATTGCAAAGATCATCAGTACGTCCTGTTACGACTGCCATTCCAACGAAACCCAATATCCGTGGTATGCAAGTATTTCACCGGCCTCATGGTTCGTTAAAAATCATATAAATGAAGGCAGAAAGCATCTTAATTTCTCTACCTTTGCAGTGTATGAACCCAAACAACAGGCTCATAAGCTGGAAGAATGTATAGAGATGGTAGGGAAAGAGGAAATGCCACTGGAATCTTACTATGTAGGACATCAGGATGCTAAACTGACCCCTGAACAGCGTAAAGAACTTGTGAAATATTTCAAAAAAGTAAAAGAAGATACCGAAATAAAAATGGCATTCTAAATATCAACATTATGCAGGAGAACTGGGAAGGTCAACATATTGTTTTTTTTGACGGCGAATGTGGCGTCTGTAATTTTTGGGTACAATGGGTTCTCGAACGGGACAAGCATGACCGGTTTATGTTTGCATCCCTACAGTCTGATTTCGGGCAGAAATTTCTGACTGAAAGAGGCCTGGAATCAAAAGTATTCAACACGCTGTATCTCTGGAAACCCGGACAGTATTACTATACGAAATCACGCGCGGTGTTACAGATCGCGAATGTTTTGGGTGGGGTTTATAAGCTGTCGGCTGTTGGAAAACTCCTCCCTGCGTTTTTAAGTGATCAGGTGTATGATCTTGTTTCGAGGAACAGGATGAAGCTCGCGAATCAGAAGTGTTTTCTACCTGATCGGGAGCAAAAGAAGAAGTTTATTGAGGTTTGAGGTTTTTAACTTTAACCACGGATTTCACGGATTTTCACAGATGATTGCGGATAGATTGTATTATGATTTTGGCTAAAGCCAATTGATTTTTCTTAAAACGACAAACGGGCTAAAGCCCGTTCCTATTGAATATTTCCATCATAGATAAAAAAGCAAGGATAAATTACCCTTGCTTTTTGTTTACATCGTCAAAATTTTATTGGTTTAGTGACCATATTGAATAACTGTTCGGTGGACACTGGATTTTCACCCACTTGTCGCCCTGCGTCGTTGGATACCAGCTTGAATGACCTGTGAAGTCTTTCATTTGCTGACTGCTCCAGTTGGTTTCTACCCATCTTTCCTGCCAGCTTGTCGAATTATTGATATAGACTACAAGTCCGGGGTTTCCGTTGTAACCGTTACGTCTTGCGATGTATTCGTCATTATCCGTGTAGAGGATTGACGTGGTTCCGGTGGCTTTGTTGTTGTGGATCCAGATCAGGTTGTTCAGTCTTTCTTTGTTCAGCCATTCTTCATAATCGCGGTAAAAAATGGTAGGATACCCTTCATGAGTAAGAATGTAGGCATAGGCCGGCATTTTATTTTTAATGATATCGGTATCATGGTTGGCTACGAAAGTCACGGCTTTGTAAGGATTTCTTTTCCACATCATGTCATCATTCAGGACATTTAAATTTCCGTTGTCAAAAGCTTCATCCATTTTATAGTAAGCTGCAAAATCGAAAACGGAACTGTTGGCATTATTGGCCCACCATTCCAGGGTATTCACATTGGAATCCCACAATTCTCCCACAGAAAACCCGCCTACATTGCTATTCCAGGAATTGACTACCCAAGGTCCGAAACCTTTCACGTAATCAAATCTCCAACCGTCAAATTTCATGACATTTTTATAGTATTTTCCCACAGAATCATCTCTTCCCCAAAGCCAGTCCTGCACGTAGGGATTCGCATGACAAAGGTCCGGAAAACCTCCGAATGCTCCTTCATCATTATTTCCGTAAGAATTTTTGTAAAAGTCATTATAACTTCTCGGAAATTTCCCTGAAGCGATTGCTGAAAAATCAGTCCATGTATTGGTTCCGGTGAAAGGATTCGCCTGAGACTGCCCACCACTGTTGTGATTGATGACAATATCTGCATAAACCTGCATATTTTCGGCATGAGCTTTTGTAATTAGAGCTTCCAGCTCTGTCCGGGATCCAAACCGTGTTTCTGTGCTTCCATTCTGATTGAAATTCCCGAAATCATAATAATCGGTAGGATCATATCCCATTGAATAGGCGCCATTCTGAGCTTTTGATGCGGGAGGAAGCCATACTGCTCCAATTCCTGAATCTGACCAGGCCGTCAGCTTGTCTTTTACGACATTCCACCAGGTACCACCTTCGGGAACATCCCAGTAAAAGCCCTGCATCAGCACTCCACCTCCGGGACCGGATACAAATTTTCCGGCTACAGATCCGCTTCCGGTACTGAAGGGACGGCCGTCATGCGTAGTAACGTTTACGGTCTTCGTATGAGACTCTGATTTTCTAGGGTTGTCATTGTCGTTTTCATCATTGTTCTGGCAAGCATTAAAAATTGTTAAAACCAGCATCGAAACGAGAAAATGTGTTTTTTTCATTCTAGTATTTTAATTATTAACCTATTAACTAAATTACAATTTTCTTAAAACAAATTCTATAAAACGTGAAATATTTTCATTTTCACCGAAAGATCTCTGCAAAAGACTGCATAAAATTTTCATTAAAAAATCATAAACTTTTAATATTTTCAAAACAATTTTTCTTTTAATCCATATATTTGCATATTATGGAATATAACACCCAAAGAACTCAGCTTCATATGCCGGAATATGGCAGAATCATACAGCAGCTGGTTGAACGCTGCAAAGAGCTCCCTACCAAAGAGGAAAGGAGTGAAATGGCTATGGCCATTATCGATTTTATGGGTCAGAGAAACCCTCAACTCCGTGACGAAGAAAATTATAAACATAAACTTTGGGATCATCTTTTCATTTTAGCAGAATATGATCTTGACGTAGACTCCCCATATCCTTTCCCTACCAGAGAACAGCTGGCAGAAAAGCCTAAAAGAATGGAATACCCTAAACTTCAGGGTGATTTTAAATTTTACGGAAAAAGTATCCTTCAACTGATCGATAAAGCTATCGAACTGGAACCAGGCGACGAAAAAGAAGCCCTGATCGAAGTGATCGCGAACAATATGAAGAAGTCGTACAATGTTTATAATAAGGAACATGTAACGGACGACGTGATTTTCCGTCACCTGAAAGAGCTGTCTGAAAACAGGCTGGACCTTACCGGAATAGAATCTCTTGAAAAGAGCAAGATCTACTACACCAGCAACAACAATAGCCGAAATAACAACAGCAACAACGGCAGAAACAATAACGCACGAAACAACAGCAACACGAGTAACAACAAAGACCAGACTAATAAGAGAAGGCATAACAACAACCATAAAAACAGAAAGTAATGAGTGGAACATTTCAGATAAGAGGAGGAAAAAGGCTGCATGGGGAAATCACTCCACAAGGGGCTAAAAATGAAGCTTTACAAATTTTATGCGCTGTCCTGTTAACAGATGAGGAGGTAAGAATCAAAAATATTCCGGACATCCATGACGTAAACAGACTGATTGAAATTCTGGGTGACTTTGGTGTAAAAGTAACCAAGAATGGTCAGGGCGATTTCACATTCAAAGCTGATAAGGTTAATTTCGATTATATAAAATCAGACGAATTTAAAAAAGACGGTGCTAAATTGAGAGGTTCCATTATGCTGATGGGTCCGATGCTTGCCCGTTATGGTGAGGCTTATATGCCAACTCCGGGTGGTGATAAGATCGGAAGAAGAAGACTGGATACGCACTTCCAGGGACTTGTTGAACTGGGTGCTGAATTTAATTATGATGAAGAGGAATATTTCTATTCATTAAAAGCTAAAGAACTGAGAGGGAAATTCATCCTTCTGGAAGAGGCTTCTGTAACGGGAACAGCGAATATCGTCATGGCTGCTGCCCTTGCCAAAGGAAAGACAAGAATTTACAATGCTGCCTGCGAACCTTACCTTCAGCAATTATGCAAAATGCTGAACAGAATGGGCGCGAATATTTCAGGAATCGGTTCCAATCTGGTTACCATTGAAGGGGTAGAACATCTTCGCGGTACGGAGCACACGATGCTTCCGGATATGGTGGAAATCGGATCATGGATAGGTCTTGCTGCCATGACAAAATCTGAAATTACCATCAAAAATGTAAACTGGAGCCAGCTTGGCGTTATCCCGAATACATTCAGAAAATTAGGAATTCAGCTTGAACAGAGTAATGATGACATCTTCATTCCTGCTCAGGAAAATTATAAAATCCAAAAGTTTATCGACGGATCTATCCTTACTATTTCAGATGCTCCATGGCCGGGATTCACACCGGATCTGTTGTCTATCATTTTAGTGGTAGCTACTCAGGCAAAAGGAAGTCTTTTGGTTCACCAGAAAATGTTTGAATCCAGATTATTCTTTGTGGATAAATTGATTGACATGGGTGCCCAAATCATTTTATGTGATCCGCACAGAGCTACCGTAATTGGACTGAACCAGGAAGCTCCTTTGAGAGGAACAACTATGGTTTCTCCGGATATCAGAGCCGGAAACGCACTTCTTATCGCAGCCCTTTCTGCAGAAGGAAAATCCATCATTCACAATATTGAGCAAATCGACAGAGGTTACGAAAATATTGACGGAAGACTGAAAGCCATTGGTGCTGATATTGAAAGAATTTAAGAATACATTTATTCCCATAAAAAAAGCGTTCAAAGTAATTTTTGAACGCTTTTGTTTTTTCAGAATTAATGGCTACCAGCCACCGCCTCCACCACCGCCTCCGCCGCCACCTGAGAATCCACCGCCACCGGATCCACTGCTGGAACTGGATGGTTTGGTAGATGCAGACTGTATGGACTGCGTAAGGCTTGAGTTTAATGTATTTCCGAAAGCATAATGATTCATTACCCCTCCGTAATACCAGGAATTGTTATATTCGGTTGAAGTTCTTTTCAATAAGTCATCAAATTTCTGTCCCCAGATCTGGTCCACTCCCATCACCATGGCAAAAGGAAGCAAAGTTTCGAAAACCTGTGGAGTCATCTGAGGAGGATTGTGGAATTTGAGCTGTTCGTTTTCTGCTGCTCCCATATACATTTTGAAACCGTCTATCAGCGATTTCTTTCTGAGCTTTTCTTTTGAAGGCTGCTTGATCAGATACTGATACATCACCATGATAAAAAATGCCAGGACATAGAAAATATAGCACACATTGAAGTTGATATAATCCTCTCCGCCACCTACTGAAGAAATAATTCCTGCGACTCCCAGAAGAATACATATGGGAAGCAGGATCAGAATTTTCCATGAAACATTCTTTAATAAAGATGTGATCAGAACAAATGCAACAAAAAGAATAATATATAAAAGTATTCCGGCAAAAACTCTTTCGAATTCAGGAAGCAGGTTATAACTTATGAATAATCCGAGTGCATATATTACAGTGATAACAAGCCACGGAAGCACCAGTTTCTTTGTATTATTTCCTTCATTTAAAAAGTTGTCATGCTGGAAACTCAGAGTTCCTTTGAAATTATTAACAGCCTTTTCAATTTTCGAATCATATTTTCCATCAAACTTAATGGAATCTTCATCAGGTGAAAAGAGACTGTTCATCAGATTGATTTCTTCTTTAGACAGCGATTCATCGGCCTGTTTCAGTCTTTTAAGCGTAAATGTTTTGGTATTAAAAAATCCAAGTACACCGGAATCTTCACCTTCAATGATCTGTAAGTACCTTTTTACAGCAAGATTGACAACCGCAGCGGTCAGATATTTATTTTTAAAACTTTCAGAATTGATATAGCCCAAAGAAGCCGGCGAAAGATTTTCAGGAACGTTGAACTGTGGATAAACCGTCGGGGACTCAGGATCTATCCCATATTTTCTCCATGTTGAATAAAGATAGAGCATCAATCCAAAGAATATGATACATGCCCCAATCAGAATTCCATACTTTTCATAGAAAGTCGGTGGCGGCGGCGGTACCATAATTCCTTTTTTAAAACCTACCGCTACAGTAAGACCTTCATTCGCTTTAAGCCCTGACGCGTTCCACTCTATAGATTGATCAGATAATACTTTGACTGTACAGTTCTGGCTGTTGCTACCATATTCTCCGGTGTAACAAGAATTCTGGATGATCCCGGCGCCTTCCGGAAGCGTCACTTTTGCAGAAATAGAGTCTACATCAAAGTCCCAATACGTTCCATTGACATTCCAGTAAAATTCATCATACTTCGGGAAAAATCCAATCTGATTCTGTGCTTTATATTTTATTTCGTAGTCGTAAGTTCCGGGATCCAGGATGATATCTTTGTTTCCGGCATATATTTTCAAATAGCCGTCTCCTGTTTCTTCATGGTAATTTTCATCAATGCCGTTTTTTTTCACGGAAAGAATGTCGTATTGTACCCTCTGTGTTTTATTGTTCAGATTTCTGGATAAAGGAAGAGCCCGAAAAATCCCTCTTTTGATACTATTTCCGAGACTGTATACTTTAATGTTTTCCGTAACGGTAATTCCCGAATTTTTATCTACTTCAATATCCGAGTGGAAAGAAATAATTTTTTCCGGCCCGATAACAGACAGCTGATCTACCCTCACCAATTCATTTTGTGCAAAGGCGATGAGAAAGAACTGAAGAAAGAAAAGCAGTAACCACTTTTTCATTTCTTAGAATTTTACAGTTGGAACTTCTCTTTCTGCAATATTGTCCAGCTCGAAGAATGGTGATTTTTCAAATTTATACATATTCGCGATGATATTGCTCGGGAAAGATTCTACCAGCGTATTGTTTTCACGGACTGTTCCGTTGTAATATCTTCTTGATTTCTCCACATCATTTTCTATGGAAGTAAGTTCGCCCTGCAATTGTTGAAAGTTCGTGTTAGCTTTCAGATCAGGATATTGTTCAGCTACCGCAAATAAATTCATCATCGCCTGGTTCAGGTTTTTCTCTGCAGCTTCTTTAGACTGAACGGAATCTGCACCTACAGCCTGAGTTCTTGCTCTGATGACACTGTCAAGGGTCTCACGCTCATGAGTCGCGTAGCCTTTCACCGTTTCCACAAGATTGGGAATAAGGTCATGACGCTTTTTAAGCATTACATCTATGCTGCTCCACGCTTCCTGAACGAGATTTCTCAGTTTGACAAGTCGGTTGTAGATGGATACTGCGTAAAGCGCAAACACAACAATTAAAGCAATAATAATAACTATGGTCATAATTTTTTATTTTGTATGCTTTAAAAGTACAGTTTTTTTGAATCGGAAATGGAAGTTTAAGAATACAACAGGTTTATTTTAATGAAATTTATTTTAAACCATTAAAGATGTTAAAAGGATAAAGAGAATTTCATTATTTTTTTTAGAACATTATTTGCTTTAACATCATCAAATGGATCATGTACAAAGCTTATTGAACTGATAAAGTTTATTTTTCTAACGCAAAGAAAATTTATTCTATTATTTAAAAAGGGAAGCAAAGATGGAATCAACTTCATTGATTCGATTAAGCGACTGCCTTATCCGTATAGCTTCGTCAGTGACGTAGTCACCTTCTTTGCCTTCCTCAAAACTAAACACGCTCTACAATAAAACTTTGCGTAAAAAAATGATATATTTTGATGCAAAGAAAAATTATTATACTATTTATAAAGGAAGCAAAGATGAAATCAACTTCATGGATACTAGGATATAATGATTAAAAAAATTCACGCAGATCATAGAGATGGTGCAGATTTTTATTTATACCTGATTCTATGAAACAATCTGAACCAAACATTCAAGAGCCATCATCTCCCACAAAAAAGTACCCGGAAAACCGGATACTTTCTGTAATTAAAACTATATGAATCTCCCCTAAAAATACTTACGGCAGTGATATTCTACCATGGTATTTAAAAGTTTATTTTTATTCAGATAAAACTCCAGCTTCTGGTAATCCTCTGAATTAACATTAATATATAACTGTACCGAACCAAAACTGTTTCCATTCACATATTCTACATTCGCAGACAACACCCTGTGGCATATCCCAAACTGATTATAAATGGTATTCATCAAATGCTCAAATTTCATTTTGCCATTCAATTCTATTTCCAGTATCAGTTCTTTTTTAGGCAGTCCAATGGTAGTATTGGGGATTATCTGCAGCGTAGGATTAGGTGTAATCATCACTAAACAATTTTTTGGTTAAACATTTTCTAGATCATGGTTGCTTTCTTGCGTTAAATCTTTGACAAAAATATAAAAAATTATTAGTCCACCAAATTAGTAGACTAATAATTTTAAATTTTAACATAATTATTTTTCAATCCGGGAAATTAGGAGAGTTTATATTGATCAATCTTTGTGTCTAAAATGGTCTCACGCAGATTGAACAGATTGTGCAGATTTTCCTTTAATCATCATATATTAGGAAGTCCGCTTCATCGAATCAACAGAGTTGATTCTCTCTTTGCCACCTTAAAATCTTTATGCTTATAATAGAACTTTGCGTTTGAAATATTTCCCTCGGAGGACACTGATGACACCGACTTTCTTTTAATCATCATACATCAACAAGTCCGCTTCATCGAATCAACAGAGTTGATTCTCTCTTTGCCACCTTAAAATCTTTATGCTTATAATAGAACTTTGCGTTTGAAATATTTCCCACGGAGGGCACTGATGACACAGAATTTTTTGTGAGAATAAAAAAAATACCCTCAAAGATCATTCAAATCTTTAAGGGCAATAGTATTGATGAGATTTTATTTACAACTCTCCTACTCTTTCCAGTTTATCGGAGGCAGCCAATCCATTGGGATTACATCCCGGTTTTCCTTCCGGAACATCTAAATTTTTCTTCTTGTAAAATTCAGTCCAGAATTCATTGATTTTTCCTGTTTTTGGATCGATGAATGTCATAGGCTCCAGCTTGAAGATCTTATTTTCACGAAACGCCCTCTCAATATAATCTGAGCAGTAGTAAGAATTTTCATCTAAAATATAATTGAAATTATAGGGTTTCCCAAGCATGGTTTCTGCGTTTTTAAGCGCTGCTGGAACAGATTTCTGATATTCAGATTTCAGACGATAGATTACGACTCTTTGCCCATCATCGGACTGATCTTTAAGAAAAGAAGCTAGATCCTGTTTTTGGGAACCTCCTTTTGGGGCGGCATGAAGCACATACCAATGATTATTTTCTTTTTCTGCAATTCCGATATGATCAAAGGATGCTTCTTTTTGTTTTTGAGTGACATTATTGATCGCCCCTGAAAGTCCGGTTTCTTTCGCCGTCACAAAAAGCAGGTCCCCATTTTTCAAAGGCCCGGCTTTGGGATGTGGTGTACAATACTGAAGCAGAAGCGTTACAGCAAAGAAAAGAACATAGGTAAATATTTGTACCGCTTTCTTCAACGGATCTTTATTAACTTTAATCATAGTACATTATCATTGAGCGGTCAAATTTACAAATTGTATTCATAACAGGTATGTGAAAATACTTAATTACCTTTGCAGGACAGCAATAAAACCAGATTTCTATGCCCCATATCCTACTCGTTGAAGATGATAAAAGACTTTCGCAGCTGATTGCGAGAGGACTTATGGAACATGATATGGAAGTCAATACCGCTGCTGACGGTGAAACGGCCATAAAGCTTACTGAGTTGCTGAACTTTGATCTCATCATTACAGATATTATTCTTCCTGTGAAAAACGGTCTGGAATTTTGCAAAGAAATCAAGGCTCTGAAACCTGAAATCCCAGTCATTATGCTAACCGCGCTGGGAACTACGGATGACAAACTGGAAGGTTTTGATTCAGGGGCAGATGATTATCTGACGAAGCCTTTTGAAATGCGGGAGCTTTTGGCCAGAGTTAAGGTTTTGCTTAAAAGATATTCCACTTATCGTCCGGAAACCTCAACCTTACTGCAATATGAAGATATTGTGATGGATCTGAAGCTGAAAACCGTTACCCGTTCCGGAAACCTGATCAAACTGACTCCCAAAGAATTCAATCTGATGAAATTTCTGCTTGAGAATCCTGAGAGGGTGCTTTCCCGCCATGAGATTGCAGAAAATGTTTGGGATACTCATTTTGATACAGGCACGAATTTCATTGATGTTTACATTAATTATATCAGAAAAAAAATAGACCGCAGCTTTGAAACCAAGCTTATCCATACCAGGGCGGGCATGGGATTTATTTTAAAAAAGGGCTACGAAGACAGTTCCAGTACTTAAAAATTACGGAATGAAAGTTAGAACCAGGCTTACTTTACTGTTTACATTAGTGACTGCAATGCTCATCAGCTTTTATGGGGTTGCCATTTACTATTCGTCAAAGGAAGCCAGGGAAACTTCGTTTTATACAGAACTCAAAAGTGAAGCTGTAGCCAAAGCCAATCTTTTTTTCCAGGGTGATTTGAGTGAAAAGGAAATGCATCAGCTGTACAAAAATAATACACAGACTTTAAGCGAAGTGCAGGTAGCTATTTATGATTCCGGTTTCAATCTTGTGTATCATGATGATTCGAAAGTGGATTATGTGAAAGAAAATGCTGAAATGCTTTCCAAAATATTCAAAAGTAAGCAGCTTTTCTTTTTTCTGGATGATTTTCAGGTAGCGGGAATTGTTTATTCTCACAAGGGAAAACAATATGCCATCACTGCGGCGGCTTATGATCAGTATGGTTATAATTCGATTAATCATTTGCTGACGATCAGTATTATTTCATTCATTATTATTCTCGTGCTTATTTATCTGGCGGGTCTTTTTCTCTCGAAAAAAGCACTCAGCCCGGCGGTGAAAATGGTGGAACAGATCAAAAGGATCAATGCCGGAAAACTGCAGCTGAGACTGGATGAATCTGAAGAGAAGGGAGAGTTTCACGAGCTTGAAAAAAGTTTCAATCAAATGTTGGAAAGGCTGGATCATTCCTTCAGTACCCAAAAACATTTTGTTTCCAATATTTCCCACGAACTGAATACTCCGCTTGCTGCTATGACCGCCGAGCTGGAACTGGCTTTACAGAAAAACTATACCCAGGAAGAATATCAGAAAATCATTCTGAATGCCTTAACAGATGTAAAAAACATGAGCAAACTTTCCGGAAGCTTAATGGATCTTGCCAAAGCCAGCTATGATCCCGCAGAAATAAGTTTTTCAGAGATCAGAATTGATGAAATCCTGATGGATTCTTATGCGAAGATCAGAAAAGAAAATCCACAGTATACCATCCACCTGACTATTGATCCCGAGATAGACGAGCAGAAACTGATTCACAGAGGAAATCCTTATCTTCTGCTGGTAGCATTCAACAATCTTATTGATAACGCCTGTAAATACGCTTCAGATGACACCTGTCGCATTGATGTCGCATTAGTCGCTGATCATCTCTCCATCCAATTCATCAATAACGGAATCTCCATTTCTGAAAAAGATCAGAAGAACATCTTCAAACCGTTCTACAGAGCCGAAAATTCCTTCGACAAAAAAGGATACGGAATCGGTCTCTACCTTACCCAAAAGATCATCGATCTTCATCATGCCCGGATTCAGGTTTCTTCTGAGAAAAATACGACTGGTTTCCAGATTGTTTTTTGAGACATCAGATACCAGACATCAGATTTCAGATGCCAGATACCAGATTTCAGACAGAATCGCTGTAAGTTAGAAATTTAGATTTATTTTAATCATTAATAAAATTTCAAGATACACGTTTCGGGTTCCGAAGTTTGAACCAGCAACTTGTCAACTAGCAACTAAATTCCAATTTCATCCACTCTCCGACCCTAATACTCTCTAACTTCTAATTTCTAATTTCTAATTTCTAACATCTAACCTCTAACCTCTCTAATAGAATTCTAATAACATTCTAAAACATCTCTAACGGCCTGCCACAGCCGTTATTTCTACTTTTGCAGCAAAATAATTCAAACTATGGACACAGATCCTGCCAGTTATTATCAACCTTAAGGCTTTTCTGAGCATACTTTTTCCGTGTGCCTGAAAAAAGGCCTGCAAAAAAGAAAAAGTTATGAATACATTAGAATTTGGTACACGCTTACTGACCGCTCTTATTTTGGGTGCCTCCATCGGTTTTGAAAGACAGTGGCATCAGAAAAGTGCGGGCCTCAGAACGAATACTCTGGTATGTCTGGGATCGGCGGCATTTGTTTTACTATCGCTCAGAATCGGAGGTGATGCTACGGGAAGAATAGCTTCCTATATTGTGAGTGGCATTGGCTTTCTCGGTGGTGGCGTCATCATGAAGGACGGACTTACCGTACGCGGACTGAATACCGCTGCTACCATCTGGTGTTCTGCCTCTGTAGGCTCACTGGCTGCTTTGGGATTTGTTACCGAAGCAGGAATGACTGCCGGACTTATTATTTTAACCCATACTATATTACGTCCGCTGGGAAAAACATTAGGTTCCAAAACCATCCGCACCAGCACTTCCGAATACCTTATCACGATTAAATGCAGAACGGAAATTGAAAACCATGCAAGAGTTTTACTGATGCAGTCATTCAATTCCACCGATCAGATCTTGCTTAAATCCCTTACCAGCGACGATACAGATACGCCTGAAAACATTATTATTTCCGCCGAAGTGTATTCCGCTTCGCCACAGGATAACATTATAGAAAAGGCAGTGAGCAGACTCACCTTAGAAGATAAAATCACAAGGGTAAGCTGGGAAATCATCGGAACCGAAAGCGATTTATAAACCTAAAAAATCAATGTAAAATGATCCATTTAAACAATGAACAACGACCACTAAACATATCCTCTATGAAAATACTGATCTTCTCTCCTGTTCTTGCTTTTATCATTTCCTGTAGTGGTAAAAAAGAAGAACCTCAACAAAAAGAAGCGTTCCACATCCAGGGAAACCGGGTTACCATCATGAACAACGATCCTGTCTTAAAAAAAATTACTACAGAAACGGTGACTGAGCAAGAGTCCGGCAACAGCATTACCTCAGCCGGAACCATAGAAACCATTCCTAATAATTATGCGGAAATAGCGAGTCCGTTTTCGGGAAGGGTCATCAGATCCTTTGTCAGTATCGGACAGCACGTCAATGCAGGAAGTCCGGTTTTTGAAATCCTTGCTCCCGGATATTCTTCTGTTCAGAAAGATTATTCCGATGCCTTGAATGATGTGAGACTGGCAGAAAAAAATTACAAACGTCAGCAGGATCTCGTGAAACATGGCGTGGGCATTCAAAAAGAGCTGGAAGAGGCAGAAACCGAATATAAAAATAAAAAGACATCCCTATCCAATGCTTCATCAACATTGAATGCCTATAACAGCAAGAGTTCGGGAGGAACCTATATCATAAAGGCCCCGATCAGCGGAGAAATTATTTCCAACAAAATCGTCACCGGACAGTATTTAAAGGAAGACTCGGAACCGGTGGTGATTATCGCTGAACTTTCAAAAGTATGGATTAGTGGTGCTGTGAAAGAGAAAGACATCCGTTTTATCAGTCCGGGAGATCCTGTATCAGTGAAAGTCAATACTTATCCGGATATGGAGATCACCGGAAAAGTGTATCATATCAGTGAACTGGTAGATGAAGATACCCGCAGTATTAAGGTACTGATTCAATGTGATAATCCGCAAAAAAAATTAAAACCCGGAATGTACGCAGCCGTTACCTACTCTGCAGGAACAGAAAAAGCAGTGGTGATTCCTTCCGGTGCTCTGATGCAGCAGGGAGACCGTCAGTATGTCTGGATACAATCCGGCAAGCAGGAATTTACAAAACGTATCGTAGTTCCCGGAAACACTTCTGAGAAAACAGTAAGGATTAATTCCGGGCTTAAACCGGGAGATATCATCATGACTCAGGGCGGAATCTACATGCCGGATACTAAATAATAACCTATAAAAGTCCGGAAACTTTCGCCTGCCAAACAAGAAGATTTCCAGACATTCAATTACTCATATGAAAAAATTACTCACACTCTCCATACAGAAGAGATGGCTGATGCTTGCCCTTTTCTTACTATTAGGAATTTTCGGATATTATTCATGGACTAAACTCTCCGTGGAAGCCTATCCGGATATTGCGGACACGACATCACAGGTGGTGACCCAGGTTCCGGGACTCGCTGCTGAAGAAATTGAACAACAAATCACCATTCCTCTGGAAAGATCTCTGAATGGTCTTCCGGGAATGCACATTATGAGAAGCAAAAGCACCTTTGGACTGTCTATCATCACGATGGTTTTTGATGATGGTGTAGATGATTACTGGGCAAGACAGCGTATTCAGGAAAGATTATCCGAAGCGGAACTTCCCTATAACGCACAGCCCGGTTTAGATCCACTGACTTCTCCTGTGGGCGAAATTTACCGCTACATCATTGAAGGTAATGGACAAAGCCTGAGAGAGCTTACCGATCTGCAGAATTTTGTCATTATCCCAAGAATCAAACAGGTGACGGGGATTGCGGATGTGACGAATTTTGGCGGAATCACCACACAGTTTCAGATCGAATTGAATCCTCAAAAACTGGATCAGTATGGATTATCTCTATCTGAAGTTACAGAAACCATCACCAAAAACAACAGCAATGCCGGTGGAAGTATGCTCCCGAGAGGTGACCTTGCTTATGTCGTACGTGGCATCGGGCTCATCAAAGATTTAGATGATCTTGGGAAAATTGTCATTAAAACAGAAAAAGGAGTTCCCGTATTTCTGAATGATGTCGGAACTCTGAAATACGGGAATCTTGAAAGAAAAGGAATTTTGGGGTATACAGACAGAAACCGTAATTATAACGAAAGTACAGGAGGAATTGTATTGCTGTTAAAAGGACAGAATCCTTCCGTAGTTTTAAAGGATGTTCATCAAGCTATTGAAGAACTGAATACCCATACTCTTCCGGCAGGCATTAAAATTCATGCTTATCTGGACCGTACCGATCTCGTGAATACAACGCTGACTACAGTTACCCATACTTTAACGGAGGGAATTGTTCTGGTCATTATTATCCTGATTGTATTTCTGGGAAGCTGGAGAGGAGCACTGCTTGTAGCGATCACTATTCCGTTATCACTGCTTATTGCATTTATTCTGATGTATTTTACGAATATTCCGGCTAATCTTTTGTCATTAGGTGCGATAGATTTTGGAATTATTGTAGACGGATCCATCGTGATGCTGGAAGTGATTTTAAAAAAGAGAGAAGACCATCCCGAACAGGAACTGGAAGAAAAAACCATCATCCAGAGAGCAACAGAAATTGCAAAACCTATTTTCTTTTCGACTGTCATTATCATCACCGCTTATCTTCCGTTGTTTGCTTTTGAACGGGTGGAAAAGAAACTCTTCACTCCCATGGCATTTACCATTGGGTACGCATTGCTGGGAGCATTGGCGGCGGCACTGATTTTAATTCCCGGACTGGCTTACGTCATTTATAAAAAGCCACAGAAAATTTTCCATAACAGATGGCTTGAAAAAATAAGCAGTCTGTATGGTCAAAGAATCGAAAGAATCATCAAAGCTCCTAAAAAAATGCTGATTCCCGCAGGTGTCATATTATTTTCCGCAGGTTTCCTTTCTTTTATGGTGGGTAAAGATTTCCTGCCGGAGCTTGATGAAGGATCTATCTGGCTTCAGGTACAGCTTCCACCCGGAATTTCATTAGACAAAGCGAAAGAAATGAGTGATTCTTTACGTACTCAGACCATGAAACATTCCGAAGTGACTTATGTGATGATACAGGCTGGAAGAAATGACGACGGAACTGACCCGTGGACCGCTTCCCATTTTGAAGTTTCTGTAGGAATAAAGCCTTACAAAGAATGGGCATCAGGAAAAACTAAAGCAGATCTTATCAAAGAACTGGCTGATGATTATAAAAATATGCCGGGATTTTCCGTAGGATTTTCCCAACCTATGATCGATGGAGTGATGGATAAAATTTCCGGTGCACACAGTGAACTGGTGGTAAAAGTATATGGTGATGATTTTGGCGGAACCAGAAAAATTGCCGAACAGATCCTTGTCACTTTAAAAAAGATTCCAGGTTCTGTTGATCTCGCTATCGATCAGGAACCACCCCTTCCTCAGTTGCAAATCATTGCGGACCGGGATAAAATTGCACAGTACGGACTGAATGTTTCCGATGTAGCCGACCTCATCGAAACCGCTCTGGGAGGAAAAGCGATTTCACAAATATTTATTGGCAATAAAGTCTATGATATTTCGTGCCGGTATGCAGAAGACAGCCGGAATACTCCGGATAAGGTCGGAAACCTCATGCTGACTTCAGCTTCAGGAGCCAAAATACCGCTTTCACAAGTGGCTGAGATTAAATTAAGCACCGGAGAAAGCACAATCACCAGAGAAATGAATAAAAGACATCTTACCGTTAAACTGAATTTAAGGGACCGTGATTTATCTTCTTTTTTGAAGGAAGCACAGGATACCATTGAAAAAGATATCCGTTATGATCATCAGAAGTACCAGATCAAATGGGGCGGACAGTTTGAAAATAAAAACAGAGCCTATTCCCGACTGACCTTCATCGTTCCGCTGGCTTTGGCTGTGATGTTCTTACTGCTTTACGGAGCATTCGGAAGTTTCAGACAGGCACTTGTTCTGATGAGTATTATTCCACTGGCATTATTCGGAGGTATGCTGGCATTGAATGTACGCGGGATGACTTTAAATGTTTCTTCGGCGGTTGGTTTTATTGCGCTGTTTGGTGTGGCTGTACAGAATGGAGTAATCATGGTCTCGCATATCAACACGCTCAGAAAACAGGGTTCGACTTTAAAAACATCCGTGATCAAAGGAGCGGAAGACCGTTTCAGACCTGTACTGATGACTGCTTCGGTGGCTGTCATAGGATTATTCCCGGCTTCACTGGCTACAGGAATTGGCTCCGATGTGCAGAGACCTTTAGCCACAGTGATCGTGTACGGTCTTATGTTTTCAACACTCCTTACTTTATTTATCCTGCCAGCGATCTATTATCTCGCAGAATATCGTTTTGACCAACCTAAATTAACATCAGATGAAAGCTAAAATCACTTTAATTATATCAATAGGCCTGTTATTTCCAATTGCACTGAAAGCCCAGAAAAAGGAAACTTTAAATTTCTCCACTTATCTGAATGAGGTCAGGGAAAAAAATTTAAACTATGCTGCTCAGAAATACAATGTGAGCATGGCGGAAGCTTCTATCCTGACAGCAAGCATTTTCCCCGATCCTCAGCTTGAAATGGAGACCTCGGATAATGGGGTTTCAAAAAGGATGGGCTATACCATCGGAACTTCATTAAGTTGGACGCTCGAACTTGGCAGAAAAAGAAAAGCCAGGATAGAAACGGCAAAAAATCAGGCTGAATACACCAAGCTCCTACTTCAGGACTTTTTGAGAAATCTTGTAGCCGATGCTTCTCTCGGATATATTGAAGCTTTAAAAACAAAAGCTCTGGTGGACGTTCAGAAAGATTCTTATCTTAGTATGCAGAAGCTTGCGCAATCCGACAGTATCCGGTACAAACTGGGAGCTATTTCTCAAGTCACATCCAAGCAAAGCAGATTGGAAGCTTCTTCTTTACTGAATGATTTATATATGGCGGAAAGCAGCAGCAGACAAGCTTTCTCCGCACTTTCCATATTCTTAGGGAAAGATTTGGAAGAAAAAAGTATCAACGGAGATTTCAAAGCTTTTAGCAGAGATTTCAATCCTGAAGATCTGATTCTCGAGGCGGTTAATAACAGAACTGATCTTCTGGCTTCCAAACAGAACATCAATACGGCGGCGAGTTTGGTTAAGCTTGAAAAAGCGAACCGTGTCATTGATTTAGGATTAAGCTTAGGTGCAGAGCATAACACGTGGGCAACGAATGAAATTGCTCCCTCACCTGCCGTGAATGCTGTAAAACTGGGAGCGAGTATTCCTTTGAAGTTTTCGAACCGTAGAAATGCGGATCTGAAAATAGCGGAAATGGGACACATGCAGGCGGAAACAGAATACAAACAGATTGAAAACAGTGTCCGAACAGAGGTTATGCAGGCTTATCAGCAGTATCACGCAACACAGAAGCAGCTGAAACAGTTTGATAACGGGATGCTTTCAGAGGCGAAAAACATTCTTGATGGTATCAGCTACAGCTATCAGAGGGGTGAAAATTCTATTCTGGAAGTTCTGAATGCGCAGAGAACCTATAATGATATCAGGCAGCGTTATATTGAAACGTTAGCTGAGAATGCGGTGGCACTTGTAGAACTGGAACGGAAAACTGGGATTTGGGATATTGATTTTTGAGGTTTACAATTTTTTTAACCACAGATTACGCAGATTTACACAGATGATTGTGGATATTTGTGTTGAAAAAATTTAACAGAAATGGGGCTTCGAAAGCCAGCTTGTGATTGTCAATTGATCATCAGATTAAAAATCTTTGATTTTTTCAAAAACTTATGTGATCTTCCTAATAGAAAAGTATTTAATCTTCAAATAACTTAAGTATTTAAAAACTTTTGTGCCTTTTGTGGTTAATTAATATTCTTTTTTAACCACAGATTTCGCAGATTTACACAGATGATTATGGATATTTGTGTTGAAAAAAATTTAACAGAAATGGGGCTTCGAAAGCCAGCTTGTGATTGTCAATTGATCATCAGATTAAAAATCTTTGATTTTTTCAAAAACTTATGTGATCTTCCTAATAGAAAAGTATATAAACTTCAAATAACTTAAGTTCAAAAACTTTTGTGCCTTTTGTGGTTAATTAATGTTCTTTTTTCACCACAGATTACGCAGATTTACACAGATGATTGTGGGTATTTATGTTGAAAAAATTCAAGTGGGATGGGGCTTCGAGAGCTTCAGCCCCCAGAAATATTTGTCTTCAAAAATGATAGTTGTCCTGAAACAAGTGAAGAGTGTGTTTCTTTTTGAAACGGGCTCTTTTATTTTTTAAGCTGGCTTTCGTAAATACTGATCCAGTCTTCCACTGTCATTTTTTTGCTGACCTCAGCGATAAGCTCAAAAGGAATATCTTCCGGTTTTTTGAAACGGACACATGATTTCCCCATATCCAGCTTTCGTTTGGAGTGTTTGGGATATTCTGCAACAAACCAGTCCAGTAGTTCAGGATGAGCGTACATTCCCATATGATAGAAGGCGATGAAATTCTTTTGTGAAGCTAACCCCATAAAAGGCAGTGCTGAACCTGGCGTACAATGATAACCTGCAGGATAGGTTTCCAGAGGAACATTCCATCCTATCATGCCATAACTGACACCTTCCTGAAAGCCTTTTGGAAGATTGTCATTCACGGTATCAAACAATTTTTTGAATACTTCCTGTCTTTCTTCAGGAATTTTTGAGATATAATCGGCTACGGAGTCGGCTGGAATTTGCATCTTCGGTTAAGTTTTATAATGTTCCAAATTAATAAAAATTATCAATATCCTGATTGAAATTGAAGCAAAAAAAACGGCAGTACATGAATGCACTGCCGCTTAACTTTATTGACATTAAAAAAATTATTTTTTGATCGCTTTCACAGTAGACTGTGAACCGTCCTTGAAGTAAATCGTTACAAAATACAACCCTGTATTCAGCGTACTCAGATCAAGCTCTTTCACAGCGCCTCTAAAGTTTTTCACAGCTCTGCCGGAAGCGTCTCCTACTGTTACAGACTTCACTTCTCTGGTATCTGAAATGTACAGAATATCTTTGAATGGATTCGGGTGAACCGATGCTTTCTTTACCCCGTCTTTTACTTCTGAAGTACTCAGTTGAGCATTTTCAACGGTAAAGTTATCCACATAAAAATTGTAATCCGGATTATCATTTACAGTTCCAGCTGTTGCATAAAAAGCAAATACAGTATTCGCACTGTTGTATCCAGTTAAGGTATAAGAATATGGCGTTGATGTATTGGTAGGTGCATTAGCTTCATTCCATGTCTGCAAGACTGTCCAGGTAGATCCGCCGTCATTCGATACCACAAACTGAACCACATCATCAGATCCCATTGGTGAAGAAGCAGTACTTAGATACGCTGCTACACCATAATCAAATTTAACTTTATAGGAACCTGCAGAAAGATTAAATGGCAGTGTTTTCAGCCAGCCTACCCTGTTGGTAGAATACAAATTGATGGTTGCTGATCCGCCTGATCCAGTTCCTAAGAATCCACCTGATGCCCAAAGACTGCTTGTTCCTGTAGGCCCCGTAGCAGGAGTACCACCGGAAAGATTACTGGTCCAGCATGTTCCCGGGAAGGTGCTGAAGTCATTCGTATAGGATGGAACCACAGTACCGCATAAAGTAGTAAATGTTCCTGACTGCGACCATACGCTCTGAGCCGTGGCTGTACTACAATTCGTTCTTACCCAGTAATAGTAAACCGTACTGGATGATAAGGACGGAATGGTAAAGGAAGTTCCTGTAACTCCAGGATGATTCGGCGCTGTTGCAGCGGTAGGTGCCGTATTGGTCGTACTGTAATATACATCATAGCTTACTGCCTGAACGGTGGCCGGTACCGTCCATGAAACCTGAGCAGAGCTAGAAGTAAGCGCACCTACAGGCTGAAGTGTAGGAGCTACACAGTCTGTATAAGCATCTGCAGAAAAAGCAAAAACATTCGCAATTCCTGTACCGCTGACTTTAGTCACCGTGATACTTTGAATAGGTTTAGTCTGATTGGCTGCATCAAGCGTCAATAAAGCCTGATACAATCTCGGGTTTATCGAACTCGATTCTAAAACATTGTTCGCTCTGTTGATTCTGCCAATCCCACGGATGGCATAGTTTGTTCCGTCATACCAGTCGGAGATTGATACTCCTGAAAACGTCTGAGTGGTGTTATCCGTAAAGTTGACCGTTACATTCACGGTACATTGTCCGCTTCCTCCGGTAGCAAGCATATATACTTTAAAAGCAGGAATAGGTGTGATAAATGACAATGTTCCGCTTGTCCCGCTGGTGGAAATTTTAAGAGAATTATTCCCATAAAGATCTCCCAGTTTGTAGCTCAATCCGGGTGTAGAAGCCACTACAGAATTTACGATCCCGTTTACAGGAAGTCCGTAGGTGAGTGCGCTACTTGTAGGGGTAAGTTTAAAATCCCTTGCCACAAAGGCAAAAGACACACCATCAACGTCTTCTGTGGTGCTTGATAAAGCAGAACCTACATCATTGGCAATAACATCTGCCGTGTATCCGGACTGGACTGGCATGGTCTGATAATTTTGGGCATTCATAGCTGATGCCGCAAAAAGAGTCACAATCGAAAGGACTCTCAATGGTAAATGTATTTTCATAATTATTTTTTATTAGCGCTGAAATTTAATAAAAAATACAATACAAAATTGATATTATTATGAAATAATCAAACATTTATAAATAATATTAAGATATTGATATATTTATTTATATGGAAAAATTATTTTCTGACCAAATATTTTATTCACATTTTAATGTGTTATTTTAACAATTTCAATCATTTTGGCTTATAATCAATCTCCAACATTTAATATTTTCAACAAATTGATAACCAATATCAAGCATAAATAAAAAGCATTACGTTTGACATCAAAAGAATAGGCAAGCACCAATATTTAATTTGCTGATTTTCAAAACAATTAAAAAGCACCCAAAATGGATAACAGGTTATTTTATTATTGAGAAATTAAATCTTATTTTTGCCATACAAATTTTTTGAACAATGCCGAATATTTCAAACAGAGCACAGCATATGCCGCCATCGCCGGTAAGAAAACTGGTTCCTTACGCTTTAAAAGCGAAACAACAGGGAATAAAAGTATATCACCTTAATATCGGACAACCTGATATTGAAACACCGGAAACGGCTTTAAATGCTTTAAAGAATATTGATCTTAAAGTATTAGAATATGCACTTTCTGAAGGTAATATAGAATACAGAAAAGCCCTTACGGAGTATTATCATACTTTAGGTTTTTCAGACCTTACCCCTGATAATTTCATCGTTACCAATGGGGGTTCTGAAGCATTGAACTTTGCCATTTCTACTTTATGTGATGACGGCGACGAAGTGATTATTCCTGAACCTTACTATGCCAACTATAACGGTTTTACCAGCACATTCAATGTGCATGTAGTAGCAGTTCCGTCTACGATTGACACGGGTTTTGCACTTCCTCCGATCGAAGAATTTGAGAAAAAAATCACAGAAAAAACAAGAGCAATCGTTATCTGCAACCCGGGTAACCCTACCGGATATCTTTACACCCGTGAAGAACTTCAGAAGTTGGCAGAAATTGCTTTGAAATATGATATCGTTGTGATCTCAGACGAAGTATACAGAGAATATGTGTATGATGGAAAGCAACAGATCTCTATGCTGGATTTCCCTGAACTTAGCGAAAACTGCATCATCATCGATTCAGAATCCAAGCGTTATTCTATGTGTGGCGTAAGAATCGGATGTATGCTAACCCGTTCAAAAAAGATCCACGATGCGGCTATGCTTTTTGCACAGGCGAGACTGAGCCCGGTTCTTTTGGGACAGATTGCAGCTACAGCAGCACACCAGAATGACGGAGCTTACATCAGAGCGGTAAGAGAAGAATATACCCACAGAAGAAATATTTTGGTAGACCTTCTGAATGCTATTCCAGGGGTTATCTGCCCTAAACCAAGAGGCGCATTTTACTGTGTGGCTGAACTTCCGGTGGATGATACCGAGAAATTTGCACAATGGCTTTTAGAAAAATATTCCCTTAATAAAGAAACGATCATGGTAGCTCCGGCAGGAGGTTTCTACAGTGATCCTGAACTGGGAAAAAAACAGGTAAGAATTGCTTACGTACTGAAAGAGGAAGATCTTAAGAAAAGTGCTGAAATCCTGAAACAGGCTCTGAAGACTTACAGAGAAGAATTCAGCTTATAAAAATACAATCTATGATGCCGGCAATAAAAAATAATCATCTGAAACTCCTGTTTTCACTATTTTTGCTGCCGGCATTTTTTTCCTGTGACAAGAAGAACGTACAGGGTTCTGCCTCTCATCAGAATCCGAATGAGATCACTTTCATCAGTTTATCCCATATCGGAGGCGAGCAGGGAGATTACAAAATCATCAAAGTCACAAAAAATTCCATCCATGCAGAACAGGGAGTTGCAGACCTCCAGACCCACAAAGAATGGAACTCGGCCATCACTCCACAGAACTGGAAAAATATGATTGCCTCCATCAAGGTTAAAGATCTTGATAACATAGAAAGCTCACCCAGCAAACAGTCTATAGACGGCATCGACGAAACTTTTCAGATCAGAACTCCAAAAAAGTCTCATATTTATGTCAATTCTTATGCAGACACGATTCATTACAAGCAGCTGAAACTGTTTAAAGAACAACTCAACCTCCTTCTTCCCACAGAATATCAATAACCCTATGCAAGAAAATTTTTCCTTAAAGCCTTACAATACATTCGGCGTTGATGTCAATGCAAAATACTTTATTGAAGTACAAACCCTTGAAGAATTAAGGGACGCCATCAATTATTCTAAAAACCACGATCTACCTGTTTTATTTTTGGGTGGAGGAAGTAATATTCTGTTGACTAAAGATTTTGACGGTCTTGCCATTAAACTCAGTTTAAAAGGAATTGATGAAAAAGATCTGAATGACAACGAAATTCTGGTAACGGCAAAAGCAGGTGAAAACTGGCATGAATTCGTGATGTACAGCCTTGAAAAAAACTATGGCGGACTGGAAAATCTTTCGTTGATACCAGGAAATGTAGGTACTTCACCAATGCAGAATATCGGAGCTTACGGAACGGAAATCAAAGACATATTTGTCAGCTGTACCGTTTTAGACCTTGAAAATCTTGCGCTTAAAACATTCAACCTTGAGGAATGCCGTTTTGGCTACAGGGATTCTATTTTCAAGCAGGAAGGAAAAGGAAGATACGTGATTTTGGAAGTTACTTTCCACTTAACCAAAAAAGATCACCACATTAAAACGGAATACGGAGCCATAAAAACGGAACTGGAAAATTTAGGAATTACTGATCCTACCATCCAGGATGTTTCCAAAGCCGTGATCAATATCAGACAGAGCAAACTACCGGATCCTAAAGAAACGGGAAATGCGGGAAGCTTTTTTAAAAACCCTACCATTCCTTTAGCCCAATTTGAAGATCTGAAACAGAAATTTGAAAATATTCCGGGTTATCCCAATGGAGATGTGGTAAAAGTACCCGCCGGATGGCTCATCGAGCAATGCGGATGGAAAGGAAAACAAATCGGAAATACGGCTTCGCACAAACTTCAGGCTCTGGTTATCGTGAATGCTACAGGAAATGCTACGGGAAAAGAAATTTTTGATTTTTCTACTGAGATTATCAATTCAGTTATAGAAAAGTTCGGAATAGAGCTTGAAAGAGAGGTGAATATTATATAAATCAGACAGCATATTATGTAATTTTTTTTCAATTATATTTCTGACTTTTATCAATTATTTTAATTTATTCTAAATAAATACTAAATAACATCACAAAATTAAATACTTTTGCGGTCAATTTTATTTAGAATAAATACAAATGATCAGATTTTTATATTTCGTTGTTCTTTTCTTTTTTTCTACACAGTTGTTTTATGCCCAGGAAGAGAAATCTCCGGTAAGCATTAAAGTCTTGAATGAAGACCATAAAGAACTAAGCGGAGTTTCTGTTGTTATTGGCCAGATCTCTGCCTCTACAGATCAAGAAGGAAATACAAGTATTCCACTCTCAAAAGGAAAACATATCCTTAAAATTTCATACCCGGAGTACGAGGATAAGGAACTCACGATTAACGTTACTGCCACGCAATATATTACGATCAATCTTAAACCTGTTAATAAACTGGAAGAGGTTGTTATATTCTCTAAAGAAAGTAAGGGATTAACCACCAAATCAGTCATAGACAGACAGGCGATGCAGCATTTACAGCCATCAAGTTTCACCGATCTGATGGAACTACTGCCCGGTGGACTGGCAAAATACCCTTCTTTTAAAGGAGTAAATAAAGCTACTCTGCGAGAAAATACAGGCGACATTTCGGGTGACAAGTACAGCACCTCATCGCTTGGTGTTCAGTTTATGGTGGATGACAATATCATTAATTCCAATGCAGATTTACAGATTTCAATAGACCCAAAGCAGTTTTCAAACGGTCCTAAAGGAAGGGAAACAGCTTTTTCAGGGGTAGATATGAGGACTATTTCTACGAATGATATTGAAAAAGTAGAAATTATCAGAGGAATTCCTTCTGCCTCTTATGGTGACCTGACTTCGGGACTGATCAAAATAGAACGTAAAATAGGACAATCTCCTCTACAGGCCCGTTTCAAAGCAGATGGATACAGCAAACAATATTATGTAAGCAAGGGTTTTAAAATAACGGATCAATGGCAGCTGAGTGCAAGTGCGGATTATCTTGATTCCAAATCTGATCCTACGAATGAATTTGAAAATTACCAGCGCATCACAGCTTCTATCCGTTCCAAAAAAATGTCAAATTTATGGGGCAGACCTTTGGAATGGAGATCCAACATTGACTTTTCTACCAACATTGACAAAATGAAATACGATCCGGACAACGGATATCCTTCAACGGATAAGTATGAATCCACCAATACAAGAATCAGCCTGACCAACAATTTCATTTATCAGCTGGACAAGGCTTCTTTCTTCAATAAACTGACTTTAAACACGGCTATCCGCCAGGGTTTTGAAAAAATTGAGCAGGTAAAACTGATTCAGCTTTCAGGACCACGTTCATTTTCTCTGGCTACTGAGCAGGGTGAAAATGTAGGATTTTATCCGAACCTTCGTTATGTTGCCAATTTTTCAACGGAAGGAAAACCTTTGGATATTACTGCTTTATTCAAAGCCAATGGAGTAAGAAAAACGGGAGGAATTACCCATAATTATGAAGCCGGACTCGACTGGAGGTATTCAAAAAACAACGGAAAAGGCCTGCAATACGATATGAGAACGCCTCCATCTGCCTCTGTCAATATAGAAAGACCGAGAGCATATGATGAAATTCCGGCCTCTAATCTGTTATCTGCTTTTTTCGGTGACCAGATGAGCTATGCGCTTGATCAGCATAAATTTACTTTGTATGCAGGTTTAAGAATGTCTAAAAATTTAGGGATTGATCGATCATTTGCCATCAGCAAAAAAGTTTTTACAGAGCCCAGGCTGAATTTTCAATACAACCTTCCGCATCTGATGATCAACAATTATCCTTTGAAGACGGACATCACTTTAGGATATGGTCTTTTCTATAAGCAGCCTACGCTTCTGATGCTTTACCCGAATAAAGATTACTGGGATTATACTCAGCTGAATTATTACCATAATGATGAGCAGTATCGCTATGTCAATTTCATGACCTACGTACAATCGAGAGAAAATAAAGCGATTGAAGCAGCTAAAAGTATTAAAAAGGAAATCCGTCTCGACCTGAGCTACAGAAACCATGAGCTTTTCGTGACTTATTTCAAAGAAGATATGAACAATGGTTTCCGTAATATGGTTCATACGGCAACTCATTCTTACAAACAATATGATGCGACACAGGTAGACCTGTCCCAATGGACCCCTAACGGACCGGATCTTACGAATGTTCCTTACGAATTAAAAACAAACCTTGGGGAATCTCTGATCACAGAAAACGGAAGTGAAACCTTAAAACAGGGGATCGAATTCGGTTATACTTCTCCAAGGATAAAAGCTATTAATACGAGATTTACGTTTACCGGTGCCTGGTTTAAAACGCAGTACAGAAACTCCGTTCCTTATGCTTTCAAGCCCAGTGTATCCATTGGTTTAGGACCATTCCCTTATTACGGAATTTATAAAAATGATAATGGTTATAATAATTCCAACATCAATTACAACGTACTGATCGATACTTACCTTCCAAGTCTGGATCTGATTGTTTCAGCTTCTTTACAAGGAAGTTTGTATGATCACAGTATTAATGACAGAAGAATCGCTGAACCTATTTCCTATTATGGAGCAGACGGCATCATCCACCCTTTCACGGATGCGGACAGAACAGACATCTATAAACAGTGGCTGGTAAGAAATGTATCTGTAACTGATAACCTGGACAAAATAACCACTTTTACGCTTACCGGAAATATTAAAATAACGAAGAGCATTTACAAAGCCTTAAAGACTTCACTGTTTGTCAACAGACTCTTCAATTACAGCGCTCCTTATACGTTCAACAACGTAAAAGTGTACAGAAAAGGACTGAATACTCCATATTTCGGAATGGAATTAAATTATAATTTTTAATATATATCAAAAGAAAATAACATGAAAAAAAGAGTTATACTATTAAGTTTAGCAGCAATGATGACCGCTACATTTACGGTAACTTCTTGCTCCAGCGATGATGATTTCGGAGTAACAACTGCCCAGAAAGGAGCTTTAACTTTATCTTTTTCGGGAGATGATATTTCTTCTTACAAAACCCTTGACGTAGAGCTGAAAGAAGTAAACACGGGAGCAATCATTAAACAAACAATAGAAAACAAAAACATCCATACTTTCGAGGTTCCTTACGGTTCTTATAAGATTACAGTAAACGGTGTCATCATTTCAAACAGTGATGAGATTGGAGTGGGTGCTTCTGCACAGACTGACATCTCAAAATTAATCACTACTCTTGAGATCCCGCTGATTCTGAAAAAATTCCACCAGGATTTTATCATTGAAGAAGTATTCTTTACAGGCGTGAAAACCGTTGATGGTAAAAACTATAATTCAAGCCGTTACTTCAAATTAACCAACAGTACCAAAAAAGTATTGTATGCCGACAAGCTTATTCTGGGCCAGTCGGAATTCCTGACAACGGATGATAAAAACCCTACTCCCTATAACAAAGACCTTTCATTTCCTGTAAAAGCAGTGATGGTTTTACCCGGAACAGGAAATGAATATCCAGTACAGCCAGGTGACTTCATCGTTATTGCAGACAATGCTATCAATCATAAGGAAAACACAAGTACAGCATTTGACCTTCACAACGCCAACTTTGAATTTCCATCTGTAAACCCGGCACTGGGACAGGTAGACAACCCTTCTGTTCCGAATGCGAGAATCATTTACACACAGATGAACTTTAATATGTTCTTCCTTCACGACCGTGGATTTGAAAGCTATGTGATTGCCCGTTTCCCTGCAGGAGAAAACGAAAGTACATTCCTTACGAATTTCAAATACAACTATACTTACCAAAACAGTGCAGGAGGAGTTACTTCAAAAAGCACGTATTCAATTCCAAACTCCTGGATTATAGATGGGGTAAACAACAGTATTTCAACCAAATTTGTACATGTATTAACTTCAGCCAGCATCGACGGAGGATGGACATCGGTAGGAACAATTGATAAAGACCCTACCCGTTATGGAAAATCTGTTAGACGTAAAGTAACAGGACAGATGGACAATGGGAAAGATCTTTATATGGATACAAACAATTCGTCTAAAGACTTTACCAAAGATTCTGAACCAAGTCTTAAAGACGGTATTGTACACTAAAAGTCAGATTACCTTATTATGCTACATACCAAAGGATTTTTCTTCTTACTGTTGATTGGGTTTTCATTAACCGCAAAAGCTCAGGACAGTCTGAGTCTTTTCAAAACTCTTAACAACCAGTACAGCACAGAAAGACATTTTAAAAATAATTTTTACTATAATCCGGCATCAATGTCGGATTATAGTTCTGCTTCCTTCTCAGAATTCAATGCAGGATATCACAGCAATAATGAAAAAAGTTACCGCCAGCAATTGGGAAGTGGTAGCAAAGGCTTAACTGTAGAAGCAAAATCTTTTCAAAAATTAAAGCCTAACCGCTACGTCTGGGGAAATGCAGGCTACCAGAATTTAAAAATCAATTCTGTAAACTGGAATGAAACTTTAGATTATGACCGCGTTGCCCCTTACATTACCTCAGATTCTGTAGGAGGTAAATTAAATCTCGAACGCTATCAGTTTGCCGGTGGTTATCTCCAAAAATTAAACCGCTGGACCTTCGCCGGACAGGTAAGCTATTCCGCACAGCTTGGATACCGCTCAAAAGATCCGAGAATGAGAAGCACTACTTCTGATCTGAAGATTAATGCCGGACTGAACTACAAGGTTTTCAAGGCCTATGAAATAGGTATTTTCGGTGAATTGAATAAATATACCCAGAATAATTCTGTCAACTTCCAGAGCTTATTGGGAAGACCTTATGTGTATCAGATGTCAGGCTTTGGCTTTTCCAACTATCTCTTTAATGGGGGAACCTTTCCTAAAAACACGTTTGAAGAATTTACCTACAAGGGAGGACTCCAGATTTCCGGAAACGGAGGTCAGGATTTTTACCTTCAGGCATCCGCTGGAACGGGTAACAATAAGAAAAGTTATAATGACGGTACCAATACATTCTTTGATATTTCTGATCTGAAAAATGAAAGCCTTGAAATAGAAGGAGCCAAGTTCTTCACTGTTTATGAAAAACACAGATTAGGCTTGTTAGTCAACTACAGAGCGGCAAGAAATACCGGATCAGAATATGGCTATTCTCTGAATACTGTAGCTTTAACCCAAATTTTTAAAAGAGAATCTTACCGCAGGGAAAATTATGAAACGACCATAAAAGGTTTCTATCAGTACACTAAAGACAATTTTTCGGTGACCGCAATTCCTTTTTTTGGCCGTGAAGAAATTAAAGAAAGAAGATTATTTCCTGATGCCGGACAAAAATTCATTTACTCTTATTTCGGGATCAATGCAGACCTAAAACAGCAGATCAATGACCGTCAAATGGTTACATTTCAGCCTTATTTTTCTGCTAGAAAGGTGAGTAAATCGATTAATGCGCTGGCTACTACACCAAACGCCGGAGTAAACGAATGGATGCTTCACGATTTCAATTTCCAGGCAAGTGACATCACTACATTCGGAGCATCTGTACGATATGATTTTAAGCTTGAAAAATTACCTGCATTCTTTGTAAGTGTACAATATCAATCCCAAAAAATTCAGAAAAAAAATAATAATTTTGCCGGAGGAAGCATCGGAATAACATTCTAAATAATGAAAAGAGGTATATATTGGGTTTTAGGATTGGCTTTATTGGTATTGTGGAGTTTTACCTCCAAAGTACATCAGGATCTTTCGAATATGCAGGATCCGGGTATTGAAGATATTGTAAAAAGCTACAAGAAAGCCATCACAGACTGGCCGAAGCCCGATATCGATTACGGTATCCAATGGAAAGAATTTGCTCCTATTAAAAATGATACTGCTTTTTTCAGTGAGCAGGATAAGCCTAATGTTATTTTAGGTAAAATGCTCTTCTTCGATCCTAAATTATCCAAATCAAGCCAGGTTTCGTGCAGCTCATGCCATGATCCGGAAATGGGCTGGTCCGACCGCAGACGTGTTGCTTTGGGAAGCGACCATCTTTTAGGAAACAGAAATTCTATCTCCCTTTATAATATTGCAGAACGTCAGTCATTTTTCTGGGACGGAAGAGCAAAAACTCTTGAAGAGCAGGCTGCGGGTCCTCTGGGTGCCCATCACGAAATGGCAATGGATGTAAAAAATCTGCCTGCCAAAATACAGGCTGTGAAAGGATATCAGGAACTTTTCAAAAAAGCATACGGCACAGACAAAGTAACGTATGACAGAATAGTAAAAGCCATTGCCGATTTTCAGAAAACCATCAAAAGCCAACCCAGCCGTTTCGATAAATTTCTTGAAGGAAAATACAGTGCTTTATCCGATGAGGAAATCTACGGCATGCATATTTTCCGTACCAAAGCCCGCTGCATGAATTGTCATAACGGGCAATACCTTACAGATGAATCTTTCCACAATATCGGGCTTACCTATTACAAAAAGAAATACCAGGATCTGGGACTGTATGACGTCACCAAAAAACCTGAAGATGTGGGTAAATTCAGGACTCCGCAATTAAGAGATCTGATGCTTACCCAACCATGGATGCACAACGGACTCTTTAATGATCTTGAAGGGGTTGTGAATATTTACAACAGCGGAATGCACCAGCTGGACCCCAGTCCTGAAAAAAAGAAGTTGGACCCGATGCACCCTGCTACCGACCCTTTATTAAAGCCTCTGAACTTAACGAAAGAAGAAACCAAAGCGCTCGTTTCTTTCCTGGAATCTCTTTCAGGAACAAAATTTAAAATGAGACGCCCGGAATTTCCAACGGAATAGATTTAACCTGATTCAGACCTTATTTTTGGTTAAATAGTTTTATTTTAGCTAAAAATATTGGGATTATGGGTAAAAAGTATTCAGAAAAGGAATTTAAAAAAATAATCAAAAAGCATATTTCGAATACGGATTTCGTGAAGGTTTATCTTGATAATGATTCTGCCATATTTGGCTTTTTAGTCAAATTTTCTGATGATTTTGTCATGATTGAAGAATCCAGTGATTTTGCGTTAATGGGCATTAAAATTATTCCCTATGACAGAATTGTAAGTATCCGCTATAACGTATATGATAAAGTTTCCAAAGCTATCTATATGGGTGAAAACCTGATACAGTTTGATCACAAAATTATTAATAAAACGAATCTGGAAAATGCAGAATCTCTTTTTAAATCAATAAAAAAACAAGACTACCACTGTATTGTTGAAAGTAAAAAAAATAAAAAGGATTTGTTTTCAATTGGTGAAATTTTAGAAGTAAACGAGAAATCAGTTGTAATCAATAACTATGATGCAACAGGTAGAATCAATAAAAAACCTGATAAAATTTCTTTTAAAAATATTGATCTTATTAATTTCAACGACAACTATTCTAAAGTTTTCAGAAAGTATCTGAAATAAATACCACTTATAAATAAAGAACACAAACATGAAAATAGCTATTCTCGGAGCCGGCAATATGGGCCTTTCCTTTTCAAAATCATTTTTAAAATATGAACTGATCAAGCCGCAGGATCTTCATCTGATTACAAGAAGCGAATCCAAAATCTCTAAAATAGCAGAAGAGTTTCCAAAATCCCAGATTTCTACTTTTGAAGAAACGAAGGAACTGGATGCCGATCTTATTATCATCGCCGTAAAACCTCAGGATTTTCAGCATGTGGCTCAGAATTTTCAATTTACATTAAAAGAAAATCAGATGGTTCTGTCTATTATGGCGGGAATTAAAATTGAAAAAATTCAGAAATTATTAAACCACCCTCTTGTCGTACGAGCCATGCCAAACTCTCCTACCCTTCTGGGAATGGGAATCACAGGATATACCGCTGCAGGAGGCATTTCTTTCAGCCAGCTGATCAATATTGAACGATTACTGAACAGCACAGGAAGATCCGTCTATCTCGAAAACGAAGATCTTTTAGATGGCGTTACAGCACTTTCAGGAAGCGGACCTGCTTACTTTTACTACATCGTAGATGCTATGATCAAAGCCGGCGTAGAAATGGGAATCGATGAAAATCTGTCCAAACTCTTTGTACAACAAACGATGCTTGGGGCGTATCACCTGATCAACAATTCTGAGAAAAGTCTTGAAGAACTAATCAAAGACGTAGCTTCCAAGGGCGGAACTACGGAAGCGGCTTTGAAAACTTTTGAAGACAACAGCTTTAAAGAGATTTTAAAAAACGGAATTTTAAATGCTGAAAAAAGAGCTAAAGAACTAAACGGCTAAATTTCTTTTCGATAAATCCACAAAACAGCCAACCGAGAAAAACACCGAAGGTATTCAGAAGAATATCGTCTACCTCAAATATGCCCATTCTGGTAAAATACTGAAGTGCTTCAACGATGACAATGGATGCCATAAAAGTATACATGAGTATTTTCAAATCTCTAAGCCGGGGAAAAATCCAGCCCAGAAACCCGAAAGGAATAAACATAACAATATTCCCCAAAACAATGATCACAATATCTTTCCAGCTAATGGTGTTGTGAATAAATTCTATGGTAGAGAAAACAGGTTCTACCGTAATCAGATTATCATCATACTGAAATCTGCCCATGCCCAAAAACATGAGGTAGAGTAAAAACAGCATATACGGTACAATAATGATTTTGTAAAATTTCTTTAACATCAGGTGCAAATTTATTCATTTCAAAAACATTAAATTTGTATGTTAAATCAATTTAATGAAATACGTTTTACTTACGCTCATTTCAGCGATGCTGCTGTCTGTTTCGTGGCCTACTTACGGTGTTCCGTTTTTTATATTTATTGCCCTTGTTCCTCTTCTGATGATGGAACACGGCATATCAAAATTTTCAGCTTACAAAAGAAAAAGCTGGATGGTCTTCGGGCTCTCCTATCTTTGTTTTGTAGTCTGGAATATCGTAACTACGGGATGGCTGTACGGCGCCAAAAACCCGGACGGAAGCCATTCTATGATGGCAGTTGTATTCCCGGTACTGGTCAATTCATTTCTGTATTCCCTTGTTTTTCAATGCTACCACTGGTACAAAAACGCACAGGGAACGTACTGGGGATTAGGATTTTTGATTGCCATATGGATGAGTTTTGAAAAATTCCATCTGAACTGGGAGCTTACATGGCCATGGCTGAACTTAGGAAATGTGTTTTCAGATTATCCTAAATTAATACAATGGTATGACACCCTGGGAGCCACCGGAGGAAGCTTCTGGATTCTGCTCATCAATGTTTTAATTTTCTACACCATAAGAACCTGGGAAGCCGGAAGAAAAAGAAAAGACCTGATCAGAAATGTGTCTATTGTAAGTGCATTAATCATCCTTCCGATGGTGATTTCACTGGTAAAATATAATAACTTCAACGAGAAACCTTCCGGACAGGTCAATGTTCTGATGCTGCAGCCCGACCTTGATCCTTATGCAGAAAAGTATTCAAAGGACAGCCTCACGATTGAAAATGATCTTTTAAGCCTGGCAGAAAGCAATTCAAAAGGAAAAATAGATTATTATATCGCCCCTGAAACAGCTCTTCCGGGAAGAGGTTCTATTTCTGAAACTGCTTTTGATAAGAGTTTACTTTTAAATAACATCAAAGGATTTTTAACGAAACATCCCGGAGCCGTTTTTGCAACCGGAATTTCATCACACCGTTTTTACAAAAATCAGGAGAAGATGCCAAAAGAAGCCTACCAGATCAATCCTGATCTTTGGGTAGAAAGTTACAATACGGCTATTCAGATTGCTCCGCAAGAAAAGGTTCAGGTGTATCACAAAGGGAAATTGGTTCCCGGTGTTGAAATATTCCCTTACATAAGTGTTTTAAAACCTCTTCTGGGCGATGCGATGCTTAATCTGGGTGGAACTGTTGCTTCTTTAGGAATAGACGAAGAGAGAAAGTCATTCGTCAATCCTTACAATAAAGGCAGAATGGCACCTGTCATCTGTTACGAAAGTATCTATGGCGAATTCACAACGGATTATGTTAAAAAAGGAGCCAATTTTATGGGTATTATGACGAACGACTCATGGTGGGGCGTTACAGAAGGCCACAAACAGCTACTTTCTTACGCAAAACTGAGAGCCATTGAAACCAGAAGAGAAATTGCCCGCGCCGCCAACAGCGGAATATCAGCTCATATCAATGCTAAAGGAGAAATAGTAGCCGATACCTTCTACGGTGATAAAACTACCCTATTCGCTAAAGTGAATCTGTATGAAACCATGACGTTTTATACAAGAGCCGGAGATCTTCTATCAAGGTTTTCCATTTTTGCACTGGGCTTTTTATTATTTTACTTTTTGATTGAGAAGTTCAGGAGTAAGATGAAGAAATCCTGATCTTTAAAGTTTTAACCACAAAAGACGCAAAAGTTTTTGAACACTTAAGTTATTTGAAGTTAAATATTTTGTGGATAATAAGTACACATAAGTTTTTGAAAAATCAAAGATTTTTATTTATTACTGAGAGCGTTCAGAGTAAATTCATAATAAATATTCAAATTAAAAGCACTTTATCCAGCCGGATAAAGTGCTTTTTTTTTTAGGATAACTAATAAATAAAATAGAAAAGCCAGCTGGACGTCTGGCTTTTCTTACTAATAGAACTTTTCAGTTTTATTGAATGATCAGTTTTTGAGTGGTTACCTCGTTTTTAATTTTCAGTTTTAATAAGTAAACTCCTTTTGTAAGATGTGAAACATTGATAGACTGGTCGTTATTTAAAACAACATTCTGTTTTCTTCCATCCATAGAGTACATTTCAACCTCCGAAACTTTTTCTCCTTTGATAAATACTTTCTCAGACGTCGGATTCGGATAAATGGAAATCTGACTGCTTACCGCTACATCACGCGTTCCCAACGTACTTTGTGTAGAGGCATCAGAAAATATTTTTGAGGCATCGATAGATCTTACACTCCAGTATACATTCTGAACATACGGGTCAAGATCCAGAAACCATGACGGTGTTGTCACTACATACTTCGCAAGATTGGCTGCTCCGGGTGTAGATCCTACTTTAATCTCGTATCGAAGAGCATTTGTAGGGGTCTTATCATCAGAAGCACCGCTCCAGGAGAATTTAAAACGGTTTCCTGTTTTTACTACATTAAGGACTGCGGGAGGTACAGGTTTCAGATTAACTTCAGTAGAAGTATTTTTGAAGAATTTGGTAAGTGAAGGCATGCCCGGATCTGCCCAATCAAATCCGGCCAATAAAACATCCAGATGGTGGTCATTGTCAAAGTCAAGTAGATTCACAAAACCTGGCCCTCCTAACATATGCAGCCCTGTAGGTATATTTTCAGTAAAATTTTGATTCGAAGGATTATATAAAAAAGTTTTTACGACGGCATCGTTATTACTATCATTTCCTGAAACGATAAAATCATAGTAGCCGTCATTGTTTACATCACCCGTAGTGACAGAAGAATCTGCAATCTCGGGAACGCTTATCTTCTGTAAGTTTAAGTGTCCGGTTCCGTCATTCATAAGAACGGCAAGAAACCCTTCATAGCTGGTATCCTGGCCTGTAATAACAATGTCCTGGAAACCGTCTGCATTGAAATCTGCATACTCCATTTTTCCGCTCGTAAGCGCTGTAAAATCCTGTGAAAGCGTCAGTGTTCCTGACTGATTCATAAAGACTTTAAATATAGGATTATCTCCATCCGCCACTCCCAGAATAACAAGGTCAAGAAAGTTGTCATTATTAAGATCTACAAATTTGAAGCTTCCATTCTGTGTTCCGGGATGCCAGCCTTTAGTCAGTTCAAAATCGGTTGCTGTATTTCTGTAAAAATCAAGATTATTCACAAAACCGGTTCCTTCTACATATTGAGTTCCGTTGATGGCATAATCCACTTTTCCATCATTATCAAAATCAAAAGCTTCCAGAGATCCGTAGATTTTTCCGGCAAGATCAGCCGCTTTTACAAAACCGGTTCCTGTATTTTTAAACCGATAATGTTTATAGTTTACAATGTCATTATAGCTGAGTCCTGTAGAAATAATATCCATCAGACCATCATTATCAAAGTCCATGAACTTGATATCTCCCAGATGGGTTGCATTAGCCCCCAGATTGGCATAAGGTACCAGTGAAGTCCCGTTGTTTTTGTATACTTCGTTAAAAGATGTATCTACATTTCCATCACCATCACTGTCAATAGCTCCGTTGATCACCACATCCTGCTTTCCGTCATTATCCATATCAGCCACATCAGCTGATCCATAGTAGAAATTCCTCATACCAGTCTGAATTTCAGTGTAGTTCTGAGCCATCAGCCCAACAGGAAGCATAGATAAAAGAATACAGATCCTCTTCATATTATTTTTATTTAGATTAATTAAAAACAAAGGTAAAACATTCGGATTTGCTTTTTATAGAAAGCTTACATGAAATATATCAGTCACTTGGCTCAGCGTGTCTCGGGATTTATTTTATTTTAAAATTCATGATTATTAATCAGTCAGTTATTTGTAAATATTTTCCAAAACATTTGTCTATATAAAAAATTCTTCGTTATTTTGCACTCTCAAATATTATACAAATAAGAACATCGAGATATGTCAAGAATTTGCCAAATAACAGGAAAGCGTGCAATGGTTGGTAACAACGTTTCTCACGCTAATAACAAAACGAAGCGTCGTTTTGAAATTAACTTATTAGAGAAGAAATTTTACCTTCCGGAGCAAGATAAGCACGTAACACTGAAAGTATCAGCTCATGGATTGAGAGTGATTAACAAGATTGGAATCGAAGAAGCTATTGAAAGAGCTACTAGAAACGGATTGATTAAAAAGAATTAATAAATCATGGCAAAAAAAGGAAATAGAGTTCAAGTAATCCTTGAATGTACAGAGCACAAAGAGAGCGGTATGCCAGGAATGTCAAGATACATTTCTACTAAGAATAAAAAGAACACTACAGAGAGATTAGAGCTTAAGAAGTACAATCCTGTTCTTAAAAGATCTACCCTTCACAAAGAAATCAAGTAATTTATAAATATAATTTACCATGGCAAAGAAAGTAGTAGCAACCCTACAAAGCGGACAGTCAAAAAAAATGACTAAAGTTGTGAAAATGGTTAAGTCATCTAAGTCAGGTGCTTACGTTTTCGAAGAAAAAGTAATGAATGCAGACGAAGTAGACGGTTATTTGAAGAAATAATCTCCACTTTATTTACAATATAAAAAACTACTCATATTTTGGGTAGTTTTTTTGTTATCTTTGTTCACCAGATTATTAATCAATTCAATATACACCCATATGAAAAAGGTTCTTATTCTGGTTTTCACAGAAATTTTTCTATTTTCATTCGGTCAGAAAAAGATGAACAGTGTAGAATACAAAAACTCGGCGGAAGTTTTTACCATTAAAGGATTGTCACAATCAACAAGCATTGACTGTGGAAATTCCAAAATGATTTTGCTGTCCGGACAAGTTCCATTGGATGCTGCAGGAAATCTCGTAGGAAACGACGTCGAAAAGCAGACCCAACAGGTTTTTAAAAACATTGAAAGCATCCTGAAAGAATATGGAGCAACAGGAAAGGATATTGTAAAACTGGGAATATTTATCACCGATATTTCCAGAACACCAGACTTTAGAAAAATCCGTGACTTATATATCAACCTTCAAAATCCTCCCGTGAGCAGCCTTGTGGAAGTAAGCCGTCTTTTCAGAGACGATGTACTTATAGAAGTGGAAGCCACGGCAGTTATAAAAAACAAATAAGAATGAACTATGAGTTGGTTTAAAAATATTTTCAAAAAAGAAGAAAAAGAAACTTTAGATAAGGGTCTGGAAAAATCCAGCCAGGGTTTCTTTGAAAAAATGACGAAGGCCGTAGTCGGTAAAAGCAAAGTAGATGATGAAGTACTGGATAACCTGGAAGAAATACTGATTGCATCTGACGTAGGCGCATCTACAACCATCAAGATCATAGAAAGAATTGAAGAGCGTGTTGCCCGTGATAAATATGTCGGTGTAAGTGAACTTGATGACATTCTTCGCGAAGAGATCTCAGGCTTACTTCTTGAAAATCCTCATGCAGGAACAGGAAATATAGACAGTTCGAAAAAGCCTTACGTTATCATGGTAGTTGGGGTAAATGGTGTAGGAAAAACAACAACAATCGGGAAGCTGGCTCACCAATTCAAATCCGAAGGCAGAAAGGTGGTCTTGGGAGCAGCAGACACCTTCAGAGCGGCAGCTGTGGACCAGTTGGTCATCTGGAGCGAAAGAGTCGGTGTTCCTATCGTTAAACAGGATATGGGCTCAGATCCTGCCTCCGTAGCTTTTGATACCGTACAAAGTGCCGTAGCGCAGGATGCAGACGTAGTGATTATAGATACTGCAGGAAGACTTCATAACAAGATCAACCTGATGAACGAACTTTCCAAGATCAAAAGAGTCATGCAGAAGGTAATTCCTGATGCTCCTCATGAGATCCTGCTTGTTCTTGACGGTTCTACAGGTCAGAATGCATTTGAGCAGGCCAAACAGTTTACAGCAGCTACAGAAGTGAATGCATTAGCCGTAACAAAACTAGACGGAACTGCTAAAGGTGGTGTTGTCATTGGTATATCAGATCAGTTCCAGATTCCGGTAAAATATATTGGGGTGGGTGAAAAGATGACTGACCTCCAACTTTTCAATGGTACGGAATTTGTTGACTCATTTTTCAAGAAAAGATGATTTACGTCATGTTTTCCCTTAACTTAGCAAACACATCAATACATATTAACATTTAAAAAATTTGCAACTATGGGAATTTTAACATGGATTATATTCGGGCTACTGGCTGGAGCCATCGCAAAAATGATTATGCCGGGTAACCAGGGAGGCGGCTGGCTGATCACCATTATACTAGGGATCATCGGAGCTTTCGTGGGCGGTGCAATAGGAGTTTATGTTCTGCACTGGGGAGACGTTACTTCATTCTGGAATCCCAGAAGCTGGATACTGGCTATCGGAGGCGCTTTAATCGTTCTCTGGATCTACGGAATGGCTACCAAGAAAAGCTGATACAGCAGATAAAAAATAAAATCCCGGAACTGAAATTCAGTTCCGGGATTTTTTGTACAATATAATTTAGTTTAGTTGATCTTGATCTGGTAAGGCATTTCCATTTTCACTTCAGACTTCAGTTTCTCATCTGTGATCTGCTGAAGAATTTCATAGTTGGCTTTACCAATTTTATTTTTGATAATTCTTGCCGAGATATCTTCTTCGTTCAGGTCTTTGAAGATCTGCTCAAAAGGAGTCATTCTTTTCGGATAAGAAGAAACGTGGTAAGATTTTAATCCTGCTTTCTGGGCGGCAAATTTCACAGCATCATTCAATGTTCCCAATTCATCCACAAGACCGATCTGCTTGGCACGAACCCCACTCCATACTCTACCTCCACCTACATTGTCGATCTGCTCGAAAGTCTGTTTTCTGTTTTGAGTCACAAAATGCACAAATCTCTTATAAGTCCCTTCCACACTTCTTGTGATCAGATTCACGCCGTATGGTGTAACTCCGTTCAATGCAGAATAGTATTGAGAATTGGCATTGGTAGCCACAATATCTGAGCGGATACCGTTTTTGTTCGCAAGATCCTTATAATAAGGAATCACTCCGAAAACTCCGATGGATCCTGTCAGCGTATTAGGCTCTGAATAAATTTTATCCGCAGCCATTGCAATATAATACCCTCCGGATGCTGCATAATCACCGAAAGATACCACTAAAGGCTTTTTCTTTTTCAACTGCTGAAGTTCAAATAAAATTTCATCTGAAGCATTAGCACTTCCTCCCGGAGAATTGATTCTGAAAACAACCGCTTTCACTTTTTCATCATCCTGAAGTTCTTTAATATATTTCACATATCTTTCTGAAAAGATCTCATTGTAGCCATCACCATTGTTAATTCCTCCTGAAGCATACAAAACAGCTACTTTCTCTCCTGACTTATCCTCGTCTGCATAAGAACTGATGTAGCCGGCTAATGACACCTTATTCAGCTTCTCCTTTTCTTTAAGACTAAGCTTTGATTTGATCATCTGATCATATTCCGTTTTCTGGATCAGCTTGTCAGCCAGTTTGTATTTTAATCCCAATTCAGGAATCATTCCGTATAAACTGTCAACAACAGTTTTGAACTGAGCGGTATCCATTTTTCGTGAAACAGCCATTTTAGTTGAAGTACTGCTCCAGATATCATTTAAAAGAGTACTTAACTGCTCTTTATTTTCCGGAGAAATATCATTCCTTAAGAAAGGTTCTACTGCAGACTTGAATTTTCCATGTCTGATCACTTCAATACCGATTCCGTATTTATCTGCAAAATCTTTAAAAAATGCAACTTCAGTAGCCAATCCTTTTAATTCTATCATTCCTGATGGATTAAGGTAGTACTGATCTGCCACAGATCCTAAATAATAGGCAGACTGCGAAACAGCATTTCCATAAGCGTACACAAATTTCCCGCTCTTTTTAAAATCTTCAATAGCATTTCTGATATCATCGATCTGGGTCATTCCTGCATGCAGGTCATCAGCTTCAATACTTATCCCTTTAATCTTATCATCGGTTTTAGCCTTTTTGATAGCTTCCAGAACATCATACAAAAGAACGCTTTTGCTTTTATCGCTGATATTGAACAGTCCCACTTCTTCTTCTGTAGGGCTGTCTATTATATTAGTCTTTAAATTAATCGTCAGAACAGAATTGTTTTTCACAGACACGGCTTTGTCATTCCCCATGGAACTGAACACAAGCATCATGATGAAAAAGACGAAAAATACGGCACATAATAGGACAATTGCCACTATATTTGCCAATACATTTTTAAAGAAACTTCTCATAAATCAATCAATTTTCCAATATGTCGCAGCATAGGGTGGTTTTGTTACTAGGAAGTAACCTTGGAGACCAAAAAAAAAATTTAGAGCTTGCCTTAGAAAAGATCAGGGAAGGCGGAAATGAAATATCACAAACCAGCGAATTTTTAACAACAGAACCGGTAGAATTTGTCAGTTCTAATATTTTTTGTAATATTGCATCAATAATATTCACGCATCTTTCACCTATTCAACTGCTTGATTTTATTAAAAGTATTGAAGTTGAGATGGGAAGAATTAATGATTCAAAATCATCTGGAAGCTATAGCGATAGAATAATAGATATTGACATCATTAAATATAACGGTCTGAATTTCAGATCAGAAAGATTGGAAATCCCTCATCAAAAACATTTGTTTGAAAGAGATTTTTCCAGAATATTATTGAAAGATTTTATCTAAATAAAACATAAAACATATATGAAATTAGGTTTATTATTATTAGCCATACTGCCTATCGCTGCTTATGCTCAGGATAGTACTGCAGTAAACTCTTCCGGTGAGTATCCTAATACCTTCTCTTCAGGTTCCGCAAATGTACAACGCTTTGACAACAAAGCCAGACGTTTCAACGACTGGTCTATTTCCGTTGGTGGAGGTGCTGCATTTATGGTACATTCTGATCTTAGATCTTTTTATGACAAAAAGGTTAACTGGGGGTATAATACGTACGTAAGTATTGACAAGCAGATTACACATGTTTTCGGATTGAGCCTTATCTATCAGAGAGGGGAAACGAAACAGAAAGCAATGCTTGGAGGCGCTGCAGGAGCAGCAGCAGGTGTTGGAACAGCAACTACCAAATATAACCAGCTTGCCTTAATGGGAGATGTAAACTTTTCTAACTTATTAAGAAGAGTTGACAATCATTCTCCTTACAGATGGGCTTTCCATGGTTATGCAGGTATTGGATTCCAGGGTTATGACACATCTCTTCACGATAGCAATGAATTCAGATGGAGCGATTCTCCAAAAAGAGTTCCCCTGTTCATCAAACAAGATTTTGATATTAACTCCCTCTTCTATCAATTCGGTATAGGATTAAAGTATAATGTTTCCAAACTTATCGATATCGAAGCAAGAACAATGTATATCATAAGCGGTGATGATGAATTTGACGGAGGCGGTTGGGCCGAAGCTAACGATTACGACCCTGCTACTCTTGGTTCAAAATACAACATGATCAGCAAATCAAGATCTGATAATGCTTGGACTGTAAACTTAGGACTAACGTTTAAACTTGGAAAACAAGCATCTCATCTTGCATGGCATGACCCGCTTCAGGAAGCATATTATAGAACGAGCGTTCTGGAAAATGCATCTCAGGACCTGGTAGTATGTGAAAAAGGTGATGCAGATAATGATGGTGTATGCGATGACTGGGACAGACAGCTTGATACTCCTGCAGGTGCAAGAGTTGATGGTGCTGGTGTTGCTTTGGATATGGATCTTGACGGTGTTATAGATCTATACGACAAGTGTGTAACCGTTCCCGGACCAGTTGAAAACAACGGATGCCCTACCAAATAATATAATGAAAAAGCAGTTGAAAGACTGCTTTCTTCAGTATAAGAAAAAAAATTTTAATACATAAATACATGATGAAATTAAATTTAGCTGTTGCTGCATTAGCACTGGCGATTCCCTTCGTTAGCTATGCACAGGACTCAACAGCAGTTTCAAATGGAGAATATCCAAATACATTCTCTTCCGGTTCTGCTAATGTTTCCCCATTTACCAATCAATCAAAAAGATTTAATGACTGGTCTATTTCTGCCGGTGCAGGTGTACCATTATTGCAGTCATCAGACCTTACCTCTATCAAGAATGGTAATGGTAAAAACCTTTTCGGATACTCTGCTTATGTAAGTATCGATAAAGCAATTACCCATGCTTTCGGTTTAAAATTACAATATGACAGAGGTGAAACAAGACAGGGATGGTTCAATACTAAAGATGCTGCCCCTGATGCGAAAGCTGTAGGAGCAAGAACTCAGTATGATGCAATTTCTTTATTGGGAGACATTAACTTCTCTAACTTACTAAGAAGAGTTGACAATCATTCTCCTTACAGATGGGCACTTCACGGTTATGCTGGTGTAGGTACAATCGCTTACAGAGCATACCAGAAAAACATCAAAGGACAGGTATTGGCGACTGAAGTGAAGCCTTTCAAATTTGGTTCTATGTTTATGCAGGCTGGTGCCGGTTTGAAATACAAAATCAACAAAAGACTTGATCTTGAAGGAAGATTGATGTACGTAGTTACCGGTGACGATGAATTCGACGGAGGTGGTGACAAATACAGTGCAATCAACAGACGTGAAGAGCAGGTATCTGACAACTTCTTCAATGCAACTTTAGGTATTTCATTGAAGTTAGGAAAAAACGAATCTCACTTAATGTGGCATGACCCACTTCAGGAAATCTATTACAAACTTGATGTTTTGGCTAATAAAAAGCAGGATATTGAAGTATGTAAAAAAGGAGATGGCGATAACGACGGAGTTTGTGATGATTGGGACAGACAGCTTGACACTCCTGCAGGGGCAAGAGTAGATGGTGCCGGTGTAGCTCTTGATACCGACCTTGACGGTGTAATAGACCTTAACGACAAGTGTGTAACCGTTCCGGGACCTGTAGAAAATAACGGATGCCCAGTTGTTAAAAAAGTAGATAATAACCAGACTGCCATAGAAATAGAGCAAAACCTTAAGGATATCTACTTCAATTTCAATAAGGCGACTATCAGACCGGAATCTAATGACAAATTGGATCTGGCTGCAAAAATCATTAATGATAAAGGAGGAAATTATCTCTTAACCGGACATACAGATATAAAAGGTAACGCCGCATACAACCTTAAATTATCCAGAGAAAGAGCTGCAGCAGTGGTATCTGCCTTGGAAAACAGAGGAGTAAGCCAAAATGTATTGAAATCTAAGGGAGTAGGTTCGGCTGAAGCTGTAGTACCTGCAACCGCATCTGATGCAGAAAGATTGGCAGACAGAAAAGTTACGGTTCGATTTATAGAGAGCACAGATTGGGATTCTATTAAAAAGAAAGATTATGACGATGCTCCAGTAAAAAAATCAGCTAAAAAGAAGAAAAAATAAACCTTTCAAATGAACCGGAAAGAACAATTCTTTTCGGTTTTTTTTTTACTACGAAATTTTTTACCTACCTTTATATTATTTTTGATACATTTCGGTATGTAGTGAATTATACATATCAGAACTATTAAGAAGAGATGATAAGAATAAATTAATTAAGAAATAAAATCATTTAAATTAACTTAAAAAAATAACACTATGAAATTAAGTTTAGCAATTGTTGCATTAGCCATGGCAATTCCTGCCGTAAGCTTTGCGCAAGACTCAACGGCAGTTTCAAATGGAGAATATCCGAATACTTTTTCTTCCGGTTCTGCCAATGTTTCCCCATTTACCAATCAATCAAAAAGATTTAATGACTGGTCTATTTCTGCCGGTGCAGGTGTACCGCTAATTCAGTCAGCGGACCTTACTTCTATCAAGAATGGTAATGGTAAAAACCTTTTCGGATACTCTGCTTATGTAAGTATCGATAAAGCAATTACTCATGCTTTCGGTTTAAAATTACAATACGACAGAGGTGAAACAAGACAGGGATGGTTCAATACTAAAGATGCTGCCCCTGATGCGAAAGCTGTAGGAGCAAGAACTCAGTATGATGCAATCTCTTTATTGGGAGACATTAACTTCTCTAACTTATTAAGAAGAGTTGATAACCATTCTCCTTACAGATGGGCACTTCACGGTTATGCTGGTGTAGGTACAATCGCTTACAGAGCATACCAGAAAGACATCAAAGGACAGGTATTGGCTACTGAAGTGAAGCCTTTCAAATTTGGTTCTATGTTTATGCAGGCTGGTGCCGGTTTAAAATATAAAATCAACAGAAGACTTGATCTTGAAGGAAGATTGATGTATGTAGTTACCGGTGATGATGAATTCGACGGAGGTGGTGACAAATACAGCGCAATCAACAGACGTGAAGAGCAGGTATCTGATAACTTCTTTAATGCCACTTTAGGTATTTCATTAAAGTTAGGAAAACACGAGTCTCACTTAATGTGGCACGACCCGCTTCAGGAAATCTATTACAAGCTTGATGTTTTGGCTAACAAAAACCAGGATATTGAAGTATGTAAAAAAGGAGATGCTGATAATGACGGTGTTTGCGACGATTGGGACAGACAACTTGATACTCCAGCAGGGGCAAGAGTGGATGGTGCCGGTGTAGCTCTTGATACTGACCTTGATGGTGTAATTGACCTTTACGATAAGTGTGTAACTGTTCCTGGACCTGTAGAAAACAACGGATGTCCTACAACACCTACAGGACCTGTAGTAGAAACAGAAACTAAACTTGAAGGAATTGAGTTTGATTTAAATTCTGACAGAATTTTACCTTCAAACACTCCAATCTTAAATAATGCAGTAAACTATATTAACTCTTCAACAGGTTCTTACAGTGTAATCGGTGCTACTGATACCAGAGGTACTGACGCTTACAACCAGAAACTTTCTGAAAGAAGAGCCAATAACGTTAAGAATTATTTGATTAAAAACGGAGTTCAGAATGGAAAAATCAACGCAGTAGGAAAAGGTGAAAAAGACCTTAAATATCCTGAGTGCGAACCAGCTACTAAATGTCCTGAATGGAAAAACAGAGCAAACAGAAGAGTATACTTCGAAGCTAAATAATAAACTTATCAGCTAATATATTAAAGCCGTGCCTCGCACGGCTTTTTTTGTTGTAATACTTTTATTACTTTTACCCTATGATTTCTCAGCAGGACTTCCAAAAATTAAAATTTGATACCCTAAAATATTTTTGGGGCTATGACAGTTTCAGAGATTCCCAGGAAGAAATCATCGATGCAGTCATTAACGAAAAAGACAGTCTTGTCTTATTACCCACAGGTGCCGGAAAATCACTCTGCTACCAGCTTCCAGCATTACTCAAAGAAGGAACGTGTTTAGTGATTTCTCCTCTTCTGGCTTTGATGAAAGATCAGGTAAGCCAGCTGAAACACCGTGGTATCGAAGCAGACTATCTATCTTCCGAGCTGGATGAATACGATGCAGAAGCAGTCTATGACCGTTGTAAGGATGGCCTTACCAAACTTCTTTATGTTTCCCCGGAAAGACTGACAAATAGCCAGTTTCTGCAGAATATTGAAGAAATTCAGCTGTCATTTATTGCTGTAGATGAAGCCCACTGTATCTCAGAATGGGGGCAGGATTTCAGACCGAGTTATCAGAACATTAAAGAATTCAGAAAAAATAATCCAAAGATTCCATGTCTGGCTTTAACAGCTACGGCCACTCCTAAAGTTCTGGAAGAAATCAAAAATAAACTGGAACTAAAAAAGCCGTTTGTTTTTCAGAAAAGTTTCAGGAGAGAAAATATCCGGATTTTCATGGATGAAGTTTCCGATAAATTTCAACGTGTTTTTGATATTTTAAAACACAATAATGACTCAGGAATTGTCTATGTAAGAACGAGAAAAGATGCGGAAATGCTGGCCGAATTCCTCAAAAAAAACCAGGTTAAAAATGTAGATTATTTTCACGCCGGTTTAACGACGAAAGAAAAAAATGCCAAACAAAATCTCTGGAATACCAGCGACAATCATGTTCTGATTTCCACCAATGCCTTTGGTATGGGAATAGACAAGGATAATGTCCGGTTTGTGATCCACTATTCGCCTGCCCCTTCATTAGAGAATTTCTACCAGGAAATCGGAAGAGCGGGAAGAGATGGGAAAGACAGTTTCGCATTTCTTCTTTGGAACAAACAGGAACTTCTTAATTTTGATGAAATTTTAAAAAACCAGATTCCCAACAAAGCTGAATTTCTAAAAATCATCACCTACCTCTACTCTATTTTCCAGGTCGCAGAATATGAATTGCCGGAAAAAGTTTTCCAGCTGAATATCCAGGGAATTCAAAATTTCACAAGACTGTCAAGAGCTAAGATCAGCAATGTCCTTAATTTCCTTCACAATCAGGAAATTATCTATCATAACGACAACAAGAGCCTCTCTTCACTGGAGCTTCTGTTCAATGCTGAAGAAATAGACCAGCTGCCACAGAAAGATGCTTATTTCATAGAGCTTCTGCTCCGTACCGTGTCAGGAATCACCACTCATAAGGTAATGTTCAGCGAACAGCAGGTCAGCAATAAGATCGGGGTAAGTCTGCCTTTGATCAAAGAACGTTTGAAAGAACTTCAGCAGAAAAATTATCTGGAATATGTAGATGGCGCTTTATCGAGCATCAAGTTTCTAAAACCCCGTGATGAAAGAGCCATCAATGCAGCGTACTGGAAGCTTTTTGAACACATCCAAAAGAATAAAATCCAGAAATGGGAAGAAATCAAGTTCTTCATAGAAAACAATGATTATTGTAAAATGAAACTTATTCTCGCCTATTTTGGTGAAAAAAATACGAAAAACTGTGGCCAGTGTTCAGTCTGTGAAAAGAACAAGCAATCCATTTTCGGAAAAAACATTTCCCAGCAGATCATTAATCTGTTGGCCAAAAAACCTTCAACGATCGAAGACTTATCCGTTCAGCTCAATTATCATTCTAAAAACAACATCCTGGAAAACCTGATTTTCCTCTTAGATTCAGGAAAAGTAAAGATGCTGAACTTCAGAACCTATGCGCTAAATCATGAGGAATAAATAATGTGAATGGTGAATTTTGCTTCGCCAGTGAATGGTGAAATTTAGACAGCAGATATCAAACATCAGATTTCAGACAAGACTTGGAAAACTAGGAATTTAGATTCATTTTAATAGTTAAAAAAGTTTCGGGATGCGCGTTCAGGGCTTCACGGTTTGAACCAGCAACTAGCAACCAGCAACAAAACGTCCTGCTCATATACTCTCAACCTCTCGCACTCTAAAACACTCCAACTCTAATACCCTCCAACTCCAAAACTCTCCCAAAAACCCTTATCTTTGCACCATGAAATCATTGAAAGTCGTTTTTTTAGGAACTCCGGAGTTTGCAAAGACTTCTTTGGAGGCTATCCATCAGTCCAGTCATGAAGTGGTAGGTGTTGTAACTGTCGCCGACAAAGCCAGTGGCCGCGGACAGAAGATCAATCAGTCTCCGGTAAAAGTATATGCCGCCGAAAATAATATTCCTGTTTTCCAGCCTGAAAAATTGAGAAACCCTGAATTTTTGGAAGAACTGAGAAAACTGGATGCCGATGTTTTCATCGTGGTTGCTTTCAGAATGATGCCAAAGGTTCTTTTCGAAATGCCTAAAATGGGAACGTTCAATCTTCATGCTTCATTGCTTCCTGATTACAGAGGAGCAGCTCCCATTAATTATGCAGTGATTAACGGTGAAGAAAAAACCGGTGCCACTACATTTTTCATCAATGAAAAAATAGACGAAGGAAATATTCTTCTTCAGCAGGAACTGGAAATTGTACCGGATGAAAACGCAGGAAGTCTTCACGACAGATTAATGGAGATGGGTTCATCACTGGTTGTAAAAACACTTGACGGTTTAGCTGAAAATTCTATTACCGAAAGACCTCAGCCTCATGTTGAGCATCCTAAAAACGCTTATAAAATATTTAAGGAAGATACCAGAATCAACTGGAAAGCTCCATCAAAAACTGTTCACCAGTTCATCCTTGGAATGTCACCTTATCCGGCTGCCTTCACCACGATCAAAATTGGAGAAGAGGAAAAAGGATTAAAAATATTTGCAGGAAAATTCGAAATCATGAATCACGGAAAGCCTTCCGGAACTTTGGATATTTCTAAAAACGAATTCAAAATCTATACGGAAGATGGTGCTTATTTCCCTCAAGAACTTCAGTTAGAAGGTAAAAAAAGAATGACAGTGAAGGATTTCCTCAATGGATTTAGAAATTTTGAGGAGATCAGTTTATAGGAATTTTGGAGTTGGAGAGTATTAGGGTTTGAGAGTCGGAGTGTTTTAGAGTATACAGGTTAGTTGCTCGTTGACAGTTCCTGGCTCGAACTGCCTATCTCGCATCCCAAAACTTTTCATATCCATCATTTCATTTGCGAAGCAAAATTCACAATTGACCATTCATCTTAAAAGTCTTAGTTTCTACTTACAATTTTTCTCCGGATTCTGCTGATAAATTCAGGCGTTACTCCTAAATAAGCAGCGATCTGAATATTGGTAAGACGGTGGGCTGTTTTGGGATATTTATTCAAAAAGTCCTGGTAACGTTCATCGGAAGGTTTGCTTAAATTATCTATAATTCTACGCTGTAAGGCAATGATAGACATTTGAAATTTAAGCCTCATCAGTTTCTCAATTTCAGGAATTTCAAGATAGAGTCTTTCTTTGTCTTCTTTGGAAATGAGAAGAATTTCGCTATCTTCAATCGCCTGGATATTCAGCTGCGAAGGAATCTGATTAATAAAACTGTCAATATCAGAAATCCACCAGTCTTCCACTGCAAAATACAGGATCTGATCATCTGCATTGCTATCTGTACGGAAAACTTTAAAACAGCCACTCAACACAAATCCTTCGGCTTCACAAATATCACCTTCTTTTAATAGGAAATCTTTCTTCTTAATTTTCTGAATGGTGAAGGCGCTGCAGTATTTTTCAAGCTTCTCGTCTGAAATTTCAATATACTCCCTGATATGTTTCTTTAAAGACTCTGTCATGGTTTAAAAATAAAAAAAGGTTTAGAAAAATCCTAAACCTTTTTATTCATTTTATTTCTACAAATGACCTATAGTATTCATTCACTACAGCCCATTCACAATATATTTTTATAGCTGAACCAACTCTGTCACCTCTACATCATATCCACCAACCTGCGGTTTGATATTAGGGTTCTGAGTGATCACTTTAAATTTATTGATTCCCAGATTTTTCAGGATCTGTGTTCCGATACCGTAATCTCTGTAGTTGTAAGCCAATGTAGGATGCTGCTCCTGCCCGTCCTGATAATTCAGGAACTGCTGAAGTTTTCTCAGGGTATTTTCAGAATTTGAAACGTTATTGATGAAAATAACCGCTCCTTTTCCTGCTTCATTCACCATATTGGTTACTTTTTCCAATAAAGGTTTTTCACCGTTGTTCAGTCTTGTCAATACATCAAAATAAGAATCTGAAGACTGAACTCTTACCAAAACAGGCTCATCAACCGTCCATGCTCCTTTCGTCAGGGCAAAATGGATCTGGTCATTCGATGTTTCTCTGAAAGCAAAAAAATCAAACTCACCATAAGCAGTTTGTACTTTTCTTTCTTCCAGTCTTTCGATAAGGTTTCCTTTTTTAAGCTGATAATGAATCAGGTCTTCAATGGAAACAATCTTCATATCATGTTTCTGAGCAAAAGCGTGAAGTTCCGGCAAACGGGACATCGTACCATCGTCATTCATGATCTCACAGATCACACCACCTTCTTTTAAACCTGCCAACTGAGTCAGGTCAATGGCTGCTTCAGTATGTCCTGCTCTTTTTAAAACCCCTCCTTTTCTAGCACGAAGCGGGAAAATGTGTCCAGGTCTCATGAAATCCGTCGGCTTGGATTTTTCATCCATCAAAGCTAAAATGGTTTTGGCTCTGTCTCCGGCAGAAATACCTGTAGAAGTTCCGTTTCCAAGAAGGTCAACAGATACGGTAAAAGCGGTTTCCTTAGGATCACTGCTTCTGCTTACCATCACTTCAAGACCAAGCTCATCACATCTTTTTTCAGGAAGCGGCATGCATATAAGTCCTCTTCCGTGAAGTGCCATAAAATTGATAATTTCTGGCGTTGTCAATTCTGCAGCGCAAAGAAAATCTCCTTCGTTTTCTCTGTCTTCATCATCTACTACTATGATTATTTTACCATTTTTAAGGTCTTCAATAGCCTCTGGAATAGTATTTAATTTAATATCAGACATGTTTACTTTTTATTTGTGCAAAGATACTTATAAAAATGAGCATCTGCCAATTAATATGGAGGGTTTGTTAGGCTTTGGATAAAGAGTTTGCTGCCTCTCTGAAAATCTCATAAGATCTCAGTCTTTTCTGATGATCGTAGATATGTGAGTTGATAATTAATTCATCCACATTGAATTTTTCCTGAAAATCTTTCAGTTGTTCTTCTATTTCTGCCTGATTTCCGATCAACGTATATTTCAGTTTCTGCAACACCATGGATTTTTCCATCGGCGACCAGAGATCATCCATATCATCGACTGGCGGAGCAAAAGGTTTACGGTCATTTCTGATGATGTTGATAAATGCCTGGAACAGTGTTGTGGACATTCTGTGCGCCTCTTCAGAAGTTTCTGCCGCTACTCCATTGATACAGGCCATCAGATAAGGTTGAGCCAGCTGTTCGGAAGGCTGAAAATGTTCTCTGTAAATTTTAAAAGCCATTTCCATTTGTTCCGGAGCGAAATGTCCTGCAAAAGCATACGGAAGCCCAAGTTCCGCAGCAAGCCACGCACTGTCTGTACTGGATCCCAGAATGTAAAGCGGAATATCCAGCCCTTCACCGGGAATTGCACGCACTAAAGCATCCGCATTGTCTTTCGAAAAATACGTCTGTAGTTCTAAGATCTGTCTCGGAAACTGTTTGTTGATGATCGCAGGATTTCTTCCCAGCGCCTGAGCGGTAAGTCCGTCTGTTCCGGGCGCTCTTCCCAGACCAAGATCTATTCTTCCCGGGAAAAGAGATTCCAGGGTTCCAAACTGTTCAGCGATGATCAGGGAACTGTGGTTCGGAAGCATGATTCCTCCGGATCCGACTCTTATTGTTTTTGTTCCGTTGGCGATAAAACCGATCAGAACGGTGGTGGCAGAGCTGGCAATACTTTCCATATTGTGATGCTCGGCAAGCCAGAATCTTTTATAATGTAATTGTTCAGTATGGTTTGCTAAAGATAAACTGTCCTGAAACGTATCGTGAATGCTTTTTCCCTGCTTTACGGGAGCAAGATCAAGCACCGATATTTCAAAATTTTTCATATCAGATATTTATTTTTTTTGAAAGCGATATGGAATCACCCTCGGTGATTTCATAATTTTAAATTTTAGGTTTAAAAACAAACAAATTTAAACCAATAAAATCGCATTAGTTACTTTTTGTAATTGATAAGTCTGATTGCCTAGTTCAGGCAAAAACTATTGAAAATAAAATTTCTGTAACCAACTTTTACTTATGGAATTTATTTAAAGAAAGGTATCATAAACGAAAAACATTTATAACGGATCACCAATAATCATCAGATAAATTATTCATTCAACATTAATAATTCACAAATAATAGAAATAAAATAATATATTCGTATTACCATCACCGAATTGAACACCACATTTAAAAATAATTATTATGAACAAAAAAATCAAAGATGTATTGTATCGGAAACTACAGGTCAAAAAGTCTGTAGTTGCAGGTTTTGTTATCATGGTAGCCCTTGCTTCCTGTAGTAAAAACAATGATGAGATCATGGCGGAAGCCCAGGCTGATGGTCTTCAAAGTAAGAACATCAAACAGGGAAAACTGGGAGGCCAGACTATTACTTATGAAAAAAAGGATGGTTTGAATTTTTTCCAGGGAGATATTGTTCTTACTGACAAACAGCTGGCAGAAGATAATCCCGTTAATAAAGGAGGTGCCAGTTTTTCGAGATGGCCGGGAGCTAAGATTTATTATACTGTGGCCGGTAATATGGGCTCCATCAATGCCAATAAAATCACTTCCGCTGTTAATGAGTACAATACCAAAACCAATACCCAATGGATTCCCCGTACCAATCAGACGAACTATGTGGAATTTATTTTCGGAAGTTCATCCGGATCAGATGGATGGGCACATATAGGGTATCAGGGTGGAAAACAGACTATTTCTTTGGACCAGTATATTTCTGTAGGATCAGTGATTCACGAAATGGGACATACAGTTGGACTTTATCACGAACATGCCCGCAAAGACAGAGATCAATATGTAAGCATCCAGTGGAACAACATTCAGGATGGGCAGGCTTATAATTTCAATATGTATAACTCAGGAACGGACATAGGTCCTTTCAATATTAATTCAGTGATGATGTATTGGCCAAATTCCTATTCTAAAAACGGACAGCCGACTATTAAGAGAGCAAACAATACCAACTTCACCTACAATAGAACCGGCTTTACCACAGGAGATATCAATACGATCAATACGATGTATCCATAGGGTTCATTATGATCTTAAACAACTAAAAAAAGACTGTCTCACTTTTGGGACAGTCTTTTTTGTTACATTGAATCATTCTTTTCCTTTTTAAAAGTATAATGATTGATTAAAATTCTGATCTCATTGAATTCAAAATCATTAGGCAATGCATTCTTCCATTCCGTAAGGGTTTCATGAGGATTTTTATAGAATTCATTTTCAAACGCTTTGATCTTATCTGAAGTAATGACTCTTGAAATATCCAGTAGTCCCTGTTCTGCAAATTTTGCCAAATGTCCGATTACCGTTTCTTTTACCAAGCCTCTTTCCATAGCAATTTCACCAATGGTTTTCCCCTGCTCAAATAATTGGAAGGTCAGAACCTGGGAAGGAACTTTTGCTATTTTTAAATTGATTTCTTTATCATTTTTCTCATCTAAAAGCTTAGTTTCCAGCAGATGAACTTCTTTCAGACTGTTCAGATATTCTTCTGTATCTTCCAGCCAGTCTCTGAATTCCTCGTTGTACTGTTTTAAACCTTTTGTTCCTTTGATTTCAGCATAAAATTCTTTCAACGGATTGAATACTTTATACCTGATTTCTGTAAAGAAAAAATTAACGGCTCCTTTCGTTTTGCCTTCAATTTCTGACCATTCTTCTTTATTTTCGATAAAATTATTAACCTTCTGGGAAATGACTCTTTCCAGCTTTTCGAAGATTTTTCCGAGGTTGACAATTTCATGTTTCAGCTGAAGATACAGCTGGTTGGTCTTTACATGATCAATACTTTTCGTGGTGATGGACAGTTTATTCCATTCTTCTACTTCATTCAGGAACCACAGGCAGTTGACGGTACGGAGTACTTTTTTGATGCTGTAGTCATATTTTTCACGGTTCAGGATGGCTTCTACATTATCATTAGCAAAAGTATTTCCCTGGAACTGCAGAATTCTGTTGTCCTTAAAAATAACTTCAGGAGTGATTTTGGATTTTAAAACAATACCTTCCAAAGTACGGCATCTCGACAGGGCAACATACACCTGACCGGCTGTAAAACTTTTCCCGGCATCAATGATGACATTATCAAACGTCAGTCCCTGGCTCTTGTGAATAGTAACCGCCCACGCCAGCTTGATCGGGAACTGTTCGAAGCTTCCCAGAACTTCTTCTTTGATATTTTTTTCGGTGTCAAGGAAGTATTTTTTCTGTTCCCAGACTTCTCTTTTTACGACAATTTCTCTTTCGCTTCCATCGAGAACCACTTTAATTTCGTTATCATCCAGTGACATAATTTCACCCAATTTTCCGTTGAAATATTTCTTCTCTCCGGAAATATCGTTTCGGATGAACATTACCTGCGCTCCAACTTTTAATTCCAGAAACTGCTCGTTCGGAAACTGGTTTTCCTTGAAATCTCCAAAAAGTTTGGCTTCATAGGTTTTCACGGTCAGATCAATCTCTTCCAGTTTTTGCTGGTTGATTTCGTCCGCCATTTTATTGTGTGAGCACAAATAAACGTAAGAATCAGTTCCTGCCTTAAAATCAGGGTCATATCTTTCATTAAGAACATCAAAATTGATATTAGCCACATCTCCGTCACGGATGGCGTTCAGAATATCCAGGAATTTTTCATCCGACTGTCTGTACACCTTGGTCAGTTCAATAGTCAGCAAAGGAATATCTTTCACGGCATGGCTGTCGAAAAAGAACGGTGACTGATAACAGATCTTTAAAATATGTTCGTCTCTTACCACCGGTGGAAGCTGGTAAAGGTCACCAATGAACAACATCTGAACTCCACCGAAGCGTTGGCTATTTCTTCTGATAAATCTCAGCGAAAAATCCATCATATCAAGAACGTCAGCTCTCAACATGGAAACCTCATCAATAATAAGCACTTCTACTTCTCTTAAAAGTTTCAGTTTGTCTTTTCTGTATTTGAAATGAGGCATCAGGTCAGCAATATTATTCGCCAAGCTTCCGTCGATACGATCCGTAGTGGGTAAAAATGTTCTTAAAGGCAGCCCAAACATGGAATGGATGGTTACCCCTCCCGCATTAATCGCGGCAATTCCCGTAGGCGCTACCACAATATATTTTTTCCTCGTCTTCTTTACAAAATCATTAAGGAAGGTTGTTTTTCCGGTTCCGGCTTTTCCCGTAAGAAAGACACTTCTGTTCGTATGCTCTATTAAGTCAAAAAAATGATTGTTCATCGCTCCAAAATTACGCAAAATGAATTTGAATTTGTTACCTTGGCATAACTTTTGAAAATTCTTTAACTGAAAAGAAATTTATAATGAAAAAATTTTTCATCAATATTCCATTACTGGCATTATGTGCTACACTTACTCTGGTTTCATGTAATACAACAAAAAATGCCGACACCAATCTTCCTAAGGATATCTCAGAAAGACCAGCCGATGAAGACAGTCAAAAATATGAACAGGCTCAGCTGGATAAGTTAAAAGCATCCATTCAATCTGAAACTGCCAAAGAAAAATGTGACAATGCATCAGACTGGACCTTTGCTCCAATGGGAGCCAAAGCGTGCGGAGGACCTCAGCAATATATCGCTTATCCTAAAAAAATAGAAACGATCATCCATCCAAGAATTGAAGAATATACCCAGAAAGTAAAAGCTTTCAATGAAAAATATAATATCACGTCTGACTGTATGATGATTACACCACCAACATCTGTCAAGTGTATCGCCGGAAAAGCCCTGCTTATAACGCCGGAGCAATAAAAAAAGAAAAAAATCAAAGCAAAGGTTATATATCCGTTGAATTATCAACAAAACTCACTCAGGAGTTTATACTAAGGATTAAAAAAAAGCTCTATCGGAATGATGGAGCTTTTGTTTATTTGTAATTGATAATAGATTTCAGATAACAGACATCAGATTCCAGACTATTAAGGCCGATAGTTTAATACTATAGGAACTGTCAATAGTGAATTTTGCTTCGCAAGTGAATGGTGAATCTGAGACATCAGATGTAAGATTTCAGACATGAGATCAGAGATATGAAATTTTTCACAACGATCTTAGAAACTAGCAACTGTCAACCAGCAACTAAACTCGCGTACTCTCAAACTCTCCAACCCTAATACTCTCCGACTCTAGAGCTCTCCAACTCAAAACTAGTTCTCCAGATTCTCCTTATACCACGAAGAATATTTCACATAATTATCTGCAATTCTGTTCACTTCTCCTTCCAGTAATTGGGCAGAAATGTCTTTGATTTTTTTGGCTGGAACTCCACCCCATACTTCTCCTGATTTGATATGCGTTCCCTGGGTCACTACAGAACCGGCTCCTACGATAGAATTTTCCTCTACCAGGCAGTCATCCATTACGATGGCTCCCATACCAATCAGTACATTGTCGTGGATGGTACATCCGTGAACGATGGCATTGTGTCCGATCGAAACATTATTTCCAATATTCAAAGGGTATTTCTGATAGGTACAGTGCAGCATGGCATTGTCCTGAACATTTACTTTATTGCCCATCTTGATGTAATGTACATCGCCTCTTATCACTGCATTATACCAGATACTGCAGTTCTCTCCCATGGTAACGTCACCGATAATGGTTGCCGTTTCTGCCAAAAATGTGCCCTCTCCTATCTGAGGCTTTTTTCCTAAAAGTTCTTTTACAATTGCCATAATTTTGATTTGAAAATTTGAAAAATAAGTTAATTTGAAAATGTAAATTCTGATTACATGAAATAACTTTTAATTTTTTGTCGGAAAATGAATTGATTTGAAAATCACACGTCTACTTATACTAATTTCTAACTTCTAATCTCTAACTTCTAATTTCAAATGAGTGCGATAGCAAAAATCTAATTTCTAATCTCCAACTTCTAATTTCTAATTGCGTATTTTTGTATCTCAAATTTAACGAAAAAATGCGTACGATACTTATAGAACCAACTGAAAACCCGAAAGTGATGAAATTTGTCGCGGATTATAACCTGATCCCGGGCTCTTTAGAGTTGGACAGAAGTTCAGATATTTCAGAAATTCCTTTAGCTCAGGAACTCTTCAACTATCCTTTTGTGGAAAGAGTTTTCATCACTGCTAATTTTGTAGCGGTAGCAAAACAGGATACCATTGAATGGGAACACGTCGCTGAAAGCCTGAAAAATGTCATCGAGGATGAATTATTAGCCAATCCGAGAATTTATCTTCAGAAGAAGAAGGAAATGTATCAGATTTATGCGGAAATGACTCCTAACCCGAATGCTATGAAATTTGTTTCCAGTAAAATGCTTATTGACGGCTTTGTGGAAGTGAAATCAAGAGAGGCGGCAGAAGGAGTTCCTTTAGCACAAGCAATCTTCAAGGAATTTGATTTCGCTAAAGAAATTTTTATTTCTGACAATTTTGTGGCTGTAACCAGAGATGATTCTGTGGAATGGCATCAGGTAATGATGGCTGTAAGAGGCCTTATTGCTGAATATCTTCAGAACGGAGGTGAAATATCCAATCTTGAACCTCAGACCCATGAAAATCCTGTTGAAAAAATCATCAACAGAGACTATACGGACGACGAACAAAAAATTTCAGATATCCTTAATGAATATGTAGCTCCTGCCGTAGAAAACGATGGCGGAAAAATTTCCCTGATGGAATACGATCAGGAAAGTAAAACCGCAAAAATGCTTCTACAGGGTGCATGTTCAGGATGTCCAAGCTCTACTGCTACTTTGAAAAACGGGATTGAAAATATTTTAAAACAATTCGTTCCGGATTTGGTGGAAAGAGTGGAAGCGGTGAATGGGTAATGGTTTTGAGTTGGAGCGTATGAGGGTCGGAGAGTTTTAGAGTATATGAGTTCACAGTTTAGTTGCTGGTTGACAGTTGCTGGTTTCTAAAATTGTTGTGAAAATTTCATACCTCTGATCTTATGTCTCAAATCTTGATTCTTGGCTCTTGATTCTCAAATCTTGAACCCCATCAATTGAAATTATAATTAAAAAAAGAAAGTTTTGCAGAAAGAATCCCTAAATTCAAAGAAAGGAATTTTATTAGTAAATCTGGGATCGCCAAGATCCACGGCGGTAAATGATGTAAAGGAATATCTTGACGAATTTTTAATGGATGAAAAGGTCATTGATTACCGTTGGATTTTCCGGGCAATGCTGGTTCAGGGAGTTATTCTTAAAACAAGACCTGCAAAATCTGCCGAAGCCTATAAAACAGTATGGACAGATGAAGGCTCACCTTTAGTTGTCATCACTGAAAAGATCCAGAAGAAACTGCAAAAAATAGTGGATGTTCCTGTAGAAATCGGGATGAGATATGCTCAACCCAGTATCGAAGCAGGAATCCAGAAACTGGTAGATCAGGGCGTTTCAGAGATTGTTTTGTTTCCTCTGTATCCGCAATATGCGATGAGTACTACAGAAACAGTGATTGAAAAAGCAGAGGAAGTCCGTAAAAAGAAATTTCCGAAAGTAAAAATCAATTATATACAGCCTTTCTATAACAGGGACATTTATATCAACTGTCTGGCAGAAAGTATTAAGGAAAAACTTCCTGAAAACTTTGATGCTCTACAATTCTCCTATCACGGAGTTCCGGAAAGACATCTTTATAAAACAGATCCGTCAAAGACCTGTAAAATTGATGATGCCAACTGTATCAACAGTCAGGTGGATACTCACAATGCGTATTGCTACAGACATCAGTGCTATAAAACGACAGAAGCCGTAATAGCCAAGATGGGTCTTCCGAAAGAAAAAACCATTGTTTCTTTCCAGTCAAGATTGGGAAAAGATAAATGGATAGAACCTTATACGGATGAAACATTAGAAACGATTCCTAAAAAAGGAATAAAAAATCTGGCCGTTGTGTGTCCTGCTTTCGTATCAGACTGCCTGGAAACTCTGGAAGAAATTTCAGTAGAAGGTAAAGAACAGTTTCAGCATGGAGGCGGAGAAAACTTCCATTACATTCCTTGTCTGAATGATGAAGACCGCTGGATCGACGTAGTAAAAATCCTCTGCGAAGAAAAACTGAATGATTTTTATCTGGTTTAAAATATAAGGAGCTGTTTTATACAGTTCCTTTTTTTTAATTAAACACAAATATCACAAATGATCTGCACAAATAAACACAATCTTCTGTGATTCAAAAAAATATTATATAACCACAAAAGGCACAAAAGTTTTTTAACACTTCAGTTTTTTAAGTTGAAAAGATAATGCATAAGAAGTACACATAAGTTTAAAAAAATTCAAAGAATTTTTGATGCAATGGAAAGTATTAAACACGAATTCCACAAATGATTTGCACAAATAAACACAATCATCTGTGTATATCTGTGAAATCTGTGGTTAGAAAAGAAAACAAATAATATCCACAATCATTCGTACAATAAAAAAGAGACATCCATAATGAATGTCTCCTACTATTTTAAAAATTTAAATTAAAAATTATTTTCCGATCGGAGTTCTAAACTCTCCATACCCCATCAGCCCGTCGTAATTACGTCCAAAAGGAGCATAATATAAAAACGCCTGATACAGGTTTTCTGTTTGCCAGAAATTACCATTCACCTCCCCGAAGTTCAGTGATCCGTTGCTTTCTTTTGTGGCGAGGATATAGTTGTAGAAACCTTGTTTCAGAAATATTCTGGCTACATATTTTTTATTGGCGGCATCGTACTGCATCTGGTTTTCTTTGCTTGGCTTAAAATTATTAAAACCTCCCAGTACATAGATCTCTTTATCCACAGGATCGGAATCAAGAGAAAAATACACCCAGGAATAATCTCCTTCTCTTTCTGCATTTCTTTCCAATCCCAAATCATTTCTTCTGTAATACCATGCTCCGTTTACGTCAGGCTGATACTGATAATTCAGAGGAAAAGCCCATACCGGATGCAGATACGTCTGATTGATCCCGTCTTTCAATTCCGTAGCTCTCACCATATCTGCGGCCATATTCATATTCTTGTTATCGAAATAATAGAATTCGTTATTACCGGGGAATGTTAAATTCATTTGCTGAAAAAGCAGCTGGTTTCCTAAGGTTGCACTTGGTTTCAAACCATTAACGACCACATTCGGATTGTTGTTCTGCATCACATTCAACGTCATTGAATTGACATTAGAGGAAAGATCTCCTGCTTTCGAAGTTGCTTTTACTTCTACCCTTTGGTTCACATTGGGATTTTTGGCATCTGCGATTCTTGAGATATTCAAAGCGATAGTTGCCGCATCTTCCACCAGATAAAAACGTCTTTTGAAAAGAGGTTTGTCTGCCGAATCTTTATAAACAATCAGCTCAAAATTTCCTGAGATCTTCGGCTGTATTTTATCATTCGGGAATGTAAGCTTATAATGGGTATAAGGCTGCAGCGTGTTGAAAGAATATTGGAACTGATCCAGAAGCCCGTTCAGACTTCCGTTGGCAATTTCTGTAAAAAACAGATTGTCATCATTCCAGTTTCTGTCATAATGTTTGATCGTGTATCTGTAGATCTCGCTGGCATTGGATAGGTCGTCAAAGCTTAAAACCAGTTGTTCACCGAACTTGATCACAGGTGTTTCATCGTTCGTCTGCGGATTAAAAAGCTGGATGCTTTGGATATTCTGACCAAAAACCAGTCCGCCCAAAGAGAGTAAAAGTATGCGCAAAGTTTTCATTATGACGAAGATAACGAAAAATCGGGATTTTCTTAATAATATCGTATTTTTGAAATAAAAAAAATCAGTTATGCTTCAGATTCAGGGCTTCGTTGTCAATTTTGCCAGTGAAAATACATATATCGTTTACAACGAGAATAAAAACGCCTGGTTAATAGATCCGGGAAATATGAATGAGCAGGAAACCAAAGCGATAGAAAGCTTTATTTCTGAAAACGGACTGAAGATCGAGAAGATTCTTCTGACGCATGCTCATATTGACCATGTTTTAGGGCTTCAATGGGCTTTTGACACCTTCAAAGTTCCTGTCCATATGCATCAGGAAGATCAGGATGTACTGGACATGCTTCAGGCCAGCGGAATGAGATTCGGATTCACTGTTGATCCGGTAAAAGCAGACATCACTTACATCAATGAAGGCGACGTTCTTGAACTGGATGGAGAACAATTCAAAATCTACCACGTTCCGGGACATTCTCCGGGAAGCGTAGTCTATCATAACGACAACCAAAAGTTCATGATCTCCGGCGATGTCCTTTTCGAAGGCAGCATCGGAAGAACTGATCTTTACAAAGGAAACTATGAACAATTAATCGACGGTATTACTAACAAACTATTTATTCTGGATGATGAAACTCAGGTGTTCTCAGGCCACGGAAATCCTACGACGATCGGGTTTGAGAAGCAGTATAATCCGTTTTTTAAGTAGATTTGAGATACGAGTTTTTCAAGTTGGAGAGTTTGGTTGCTGGTTGACAGTTACCAGTTGCTGGTTCGAGCCGCGAAACCCGCATCCCGGAAATTTATGAGTGGCTAAAATTCACTTTTCACTTGCGACGCAAAATTCACCATTGACATCATACATGATAATCGTGAATTTTGAATTTTGGATCGTGAATTTCTAAACATGCAGCTAAGAATTGACCTTTCACTTGCGAAGCAAAATTCACCATTGACATTTTCCAATCTCAGTCTTATGTCTGGCATTAAAAATCTTGATTCCTGGCTCTTGCCTCTTAGATCTTTCCCATAAAAAAAATCAAAACCGCCAGAAAATATCCTGACGGTTTTTTTTATGAAGAAAATAAATATAAGTTTAAAAATCCAGTGTGATGGATGCTCTTGCAGCAGCGCCCATGATTGGTCTTGCCATTCTGATATTCGTTCCGGCTGCAGTCTGGGATCTTGGATCTCCTTCTGTGATTCCAATCGTGTTAAAGATATTCGTTCCGTCTACTGCAAAACGTATTTTTCCTAACTGATAAGACATTCCGGCACCCACTTCAGTGAATGAAGGCAGAACATTATCATCCGTATTTCCTTCGTTCTGGAAACGTTTTCCGTAGTAGTTCATGCTTACGTAGGCTCTCCATTCTTTTGTGATATTCACAGCAGGAGAGATATTGAAGTAGAACTTAGGCATTCTTCTTACGGTGTTTCCATCGTAGTCAAAGGTAGTTCCGTCTGCATTTTTTCCTACGAAATCTTTGTATTTCGGATTCTGGATGGTTCCGTTGAAAGTCACTTCAAGAATATTGTTGAACAGTCTGGTGTATCCTTCGATTTCTACCCCGAAGTTCGTTGTGTTGGCGAATTTATTTTCTGACGTTCCATCTGAGAATACATCCGTAAATGAAAGGTTTTTAAGTGTAGAATAGAAAGGAATAATTCCGATATCGAAAGTACGTGAATAATATTTGTATCCCACTTCCAGCTGATTGGTATCAACCGCTTTGATCGCGCTCAGATCTGACATATTATTGTAGTAAGCCTCTTCATTTGGAGATCTGAAACCGTGGGAGAAACGGGCGTATACTGCATTTCCTTTGTTAAGCTTATAATTCGCAGCCAATGTATAAGATACTTTATTGATATCATAGTTCCAGTAGGTATATTTATTACCCAATACCGCCATATTATCATCTGCCGTTGTCGTTGCAAAACTGTGGGTTCCGTCAGTCGTTAAACCGGAATTATTCAGATTCGCAGTTGTTGTATTGACTCCATATCCTTTATAGTAATCACGGCTGTAACGCATTCCTGCATTTAGGCTTAAGTCCTCTGTAACATTATAATCAAAATTCAGATACGCATCATTAAGACTTCCCTGGATCTGGGAATCTCTGATCAGGAAAGACATATCTTTCACCCCATTGTAAGTCTGGGAATACCCTGTATCTGAGGGACTCATAGACGGATTTACGAGGTTTAAAAGCTCAGGTTTGTCTGAAGCAGTTGCTAAAACATTGCTCCAATTCCAGTACTGATGAGATTTCCAGTTTGATTTATAGAAACCTGCCGTTACACTTCCTTTGTCAAATTTATAATTGAACTGTAAATCATTCACAAAATTATTCATCTGCTTATCAATAGCCCAGAATCCCAATTTCTGGATATACTGAGGATTCACAATAGCCCCATTGCTCACCAGAGAATACTGATAATTGCTCATTCCCAAACCACCTTCACTGGCTGGTTTAGTGGCATAATCGGAAGCCAGCTTAGGAGCTCCTGCAGGGAACATTCCCGTGTACTCCATATTGATATTGGTATATCTTGTCTTGTTCAGAACGCTGAAATTATTTCCAAGATCATATTTAAATTCTGCACCTACTACATCTACTTTTGGGTGAATTCCGTTTTCAAGATCTCTCTTAAAAAATCCGCCGCCAGCCTGTGGAATATTAAGCTGACTTATTCCTCTGTAACTGTAGGTTCCGTAGTTGGCATCAAAACCAGGGAATTCCTTAAGTTTGTCTCCGTCCTGTAATAAAGGAATCGGAAGGTAGAATGTATTTCTGTCGTCCAGTTTTTTGTAGTAGACTTTAGCATATCCTTTATCAAAGACATATTTAAGATTCATTCTGATCTGTCCGCCATTATTGGCTCTGAAACCGGTCTTTCTGATTCCGTTATCTGTTCTGTAGAATCCGCCGACGTTAAAGAACAATTTATCCTTTACCAAAGCACCGCCTACATTCATATCTGTACGCATCAGCCCGTAAGTACTGGTCTCAAGCTTAGCCGTTCCTTTAAAATCATTACTTCCTTCTTTGGATATAAAGTTGATCAATCCTCCGGGAGAATTGTTCGCATAAATGGAACCTGAACCTCCTCTCAGCGCTTCCAGACGGCTCACCGTATTATCTACACGGAAAAAATTATCCGCATTCGCAAACTGAAGTGCTCCGTCTTCAAACACAGGAAGTCCGTCTTCCTGAACCTGCACGAATTCATAAGCTCCTGCAGAAGGAATCCCTCTTGCAAAAAGGTTGTTCCCCACTTCACCACCGGAAGTTTCCACAGCAAATCCCGGAACCCTCTGTAAAAGAGCGGCTGCACTGATAGGATTCTGCTTCTGAATCTCTTTGGCCGTAAACGTAGAGATAGCGGTACTTGATTCTATTTTCTTTTTCGGGCCGGAGTTTCCGGTAATAACGATCTGGTCTATGGATGACGTCTTGATGGAATCCTGAGGGGTTTCCTGGGCATACGCATTGTTAAAGTACAGCGTAGCGGTGGCAGCCATTAAAAATATCGATCTTTTTTTCATAGCAAATGATTTTTATAGAGTTAGTTTTGTTTTAATTTGAGATAGACCCCGTTTGTCCATCCGAATCCGTCCTGATTCGGGTACTCTCCTCCTCCCGCAATGGTTTCAGTGTCTAGCGCGTTGTATTTTTCCATTAATTTTCCGGTGTTGCTGTAGACCCTTTCCACATTCTTACACCAGTTATTTTTAATTTCCTCAGCCAGTTCATCGAAACCATAATTCTTCATTGCTTTGTAACCTAACCACTGATAGGGTGCCCATGCATTGGGAAGATCCCACTGCTGGCCGGTTTTCTTTGTAGTCGTTACAAGACCTCCCTGATAAAGGAATTTATCATTAATATGCTGAGCAACAGATTCAGCCTGTGCCTCGTCTGCCAGTCCCAAAAATAATGGGTAAAGAGCAGCAATATGTTCAGACGGTGTGTTTTTGTGTTTTTTTAAGTGATAATCTTTATAACATTCAGTGTTTTCATCCCAAAAGTAAGTGTTGATCATCTGTCTGCGTCCTGCTGCTCTTTGAGTAAAATAATTTTCTTTTTCTGTCAGATTCAGAAGCGCTGAAGATTTGGCCAGTGTTTTCTCCAAATGCCATAGAAGGCTGTTCAGATCCACTTCTGCAATATTCAGTGTTTCTATCGTCTGTATATGTTCTCCGTCTGCAAACCATCTGCTGGAAAAATCCCAGCCGGATTCACAGGCACTTCTTATATTTCTGTAAAATTCTTCGCCTGCATTGTCGCTGTCTTCAATATCGATCAGATAGCTTTCAGGGCGGGGTGCATTTTCTGCGTCATAATAACGGTTCAGAAGATCTCCTTTCTTCGTTTTCACCACTCTTTTCACACTCGAATTATTCTCCAGCCATTCTTCCCCATTCATCCAGAAAGCATATTCCTTCTCTAAAGTATCGTGATATTGGGTGTATATTTTTTCATCACCATTAGTTTCAAACAAAAGATCCAGCATCAGCGAAAAATACGGTGGTTGTGAACGGCTCAGGAAATGGGTTCTGCTCGCATTCGGCACAAATCCTACATTCTGAATTAAATAAGAACAGTTTTCTACAATGTTCTTCATCATTTCCGTTCTCCCCGAAACCTGCAGCCCAAGCATAATGAAATAGCTGTCCCAGTAAAAGAATTCATTGAAACGCCCTCCCGGTACGATATAAGGCTTCGGAAGTTTCAGTAAGGTTCCTTTTTCTTCATAAGCGGTGCGCGTCAGTTCATCCCAAAGTTTTTCAATATGCTGCTCAATCGGCAACTGATTTTCTCTGTGGATAGAAATTTTGGCTCCCAGGAAATCAAAATTCGCCATCACAAAATCTTTCAGATCAAATCCCTGACTACCTTTTTTCTTTTCGTATTCCGCATTGATCTCCGAAACAGGAAACATCGGAACGGCATCAGTCATCATCTTCTGGTCTTCAAAGATCTCTGCTCTCTGTACATCATCAAAAAGAGTCTGGATTTCGTTTATGTAAAGCTGTTTATTCATTATTATTTCTTAGGATTTATTTTTAATTTATTCATGAAAATCGCCGAGATGATTAGCAGTGAAAGCGGGATCAGTGATAGATAAAACGCCTGCTGCCCACTGAATTCCTGAAATACAAAACCGGTAATCATAGAACCTATCGTTCCTCCGATCGCAGAAAAAACCACAATCAGTCCGGCCATCGCACTGTGTAAATATTTTGGAATAGATGCCAGGATCACAGAATTGATACTTGGATAAATCGGTGCCAGCAAACCTCCCATCAAAGGAAATAAATACACGACAAGCGGAGCATTGAACCAACCTGTTCCTTTATCAATCTGAATATTGTGCGTTAATGGCAGAACCAGAATAATACTTACCGCAAAACCAATCACGCAAAAGGAAACCACATAGATCCAGCTGAATTTCTTGGAGAAAAAGCCCGATAAAAATCTCCCCAATGCAAAAGCTCCGGCTAAAACGGCTCCAGCCTGAATACTCATCGACGTTGGAAGTTTTAGAATTTCTTTATAAAAAGTAGGTGTCCATGTCTGGAAACTCTGTTCTACCAGTACAAATAAGAAAGCACACAGGAGAAAAAACAATACTTTTTTATAGCTGAATAAACTGATACTGTTTTTCAGATCTCCCAGCAAATCGGTTTTCTCACTTCTGGCCTCGCTTTCGTTCAGTTTTGAAAAGAATAAAAACAAAAATGATAAAGTAGAAACAGCGCCCAGCACCCAATATACATTCAGCCATTGAGTCGATTTCGGATTGTGATCATCAATGAACAGGCTGAAAAGTACATTTCCGGCCAATACACCAATCATAAAAAAACCTTCCAGAAAACCCATAAAGCTTGAATGTTCCTTATCGGTGTTGGTTACAAGGCCAATAGAAGTAAAAACTGAGATTTTTATTAATGCAAATGAAATTCCCACAATGGCAAATAACAGTTTGAAAAACCAGAAGTCATTGGAAAACGGCATCACAAAACACATGCAGCTTACCAGAAAAAGGGCGATAAGCATGGAATTTTTGATCCCTATTTTCGGCAGAAATGACGCCAGAATAAATGAACATATGGCAATCGGGAGATCTTTAAATCCTTCCAGAACACTGGCTGAAGATTTTGAGATTCCGAAGTTTTGCTGTACCTGCAGAATAACTGTTCCCACGGAATTCAAAAGAATCGCGAAAACAAAATAGTTCAAAAACAGTACAGCTTTAATATTGAAATTTTTCATGGAGATCATTTCTTGTCGGCTAAGATAGAAGCATTTCGCTTAACATTAATTTAACACAATAAATCAATATTTGAACTATATTAATATAATTAGTATTTTTATTGAATAAATACGATTAATCAGATGAAAGTCAGTTTTGAAAGAATCATTGCGAGTGAAAAGAGTTCCTTCCGCACCCTGCACAACAATTCGCCCATCTGCGAGTTTAAGTGGGAATACCACTACCATCCCGAAATCGAACTGGTATGTGTCATTTCCGGAAACGGAACCCGCCACGTTGGCTATCACAAAAGCAATTATACAAATGGAGATCTGGTGTTAATCGGTTCCAATATTCCTCATTCGGGGTTTGGATTAAATTCTACGGATCCACATGAAGAAATTGTCCTTCAGTTCAGGGAAGAGATTCTTCAGTTTCCTCAGCAGGAAGTGGAAGCCCGGTCGATTAAAAATCTGCTGGAGCTTTCCAAATATGGAATTCATTTTCATCATAAGATTAAAAAGGTAATGCTTCCGAAACTGAAACTCATGCTGGAATCTGAAGGCTACAAAAGATATCTGCTGCTGCTTGAGATTTTATTTGAACTTTCAAAATGTAAGGATTATGATCTTTTGAACAAGGAAATCATGCCGTACACCATTATCTCAAAAAATAAAACGAGACTGGAAAATATCTTTACCTACGTAGAACATAATTATGATAAGGAAATCAATATCGAAGATGTGGCCAAACTAGCCAATCTTACACTCCCGGCTTTCTGTAATTTTTTCAAAAAAGCGACGCAGATCACTTTTACGGAATTTGTGAACCGATACCGTATCAATAAAGCCTGCCTGCTGATGGCTCAGGATAAGAGTATTTCAGAATGCAGTTACAGCTGTGGTTTTAACAATGTGACTTATTTTAACCGGATGTTTAAAAAGTATACGGAGAAAACGCCTTCTGAGTTTATAAAGAATTTCTCGCACAATAAGGTAAATGTGGATCTGAAGGTTGAAAAGGAGGTTACATTAAAAGCTACTTTTTAAAAATATTCTTTTAACGTACCCTTGTCATGCTGAGCGGAGTCGAAGCATCTTGCATATAAAGATTGTAAGAAGTCATGGTATTTTTATTTCCCACAGATCATGCAAATTTCACAGATAATTATTCATAAACATCTGCGGGATCCGTGAGATCTGCGTGAAATAAAATGATGAGCTCGTTTATTTATGATATTGAAAAAGTCTCTCTCAGATTTTAAAGATTGACACGGATATTTGTGTGTGAAAAAGCTCCTACATTTTATTGTAGGAGCTGAATATAAAGTAAAAGGATTTATTTAATATCTATAATTGTAAATAATCACTATTTACTCACATCATTCTGTGAGATATTCAGAAACAAACTATCTTGTATTACAGGTTGTGCCATAAACTTTGCTTTACCAAAATTTAGTTTTGAAAATCTTCTTAAATCTTCTGCTTCAGGATAATCCCCTTTTAATACTTTGTCATAAGGATAATAGTTTTGTTTAAATTTTGAAGAATATTTTTCTAAAGGAGGAGATTGGTTGATAGTTAGCTTGTATTTTACACTCAATTTTTCCCTTTCTTTTAAATAAAAAACAGAGTTTCCATCGCCATTTCTTTCGTCCCCTATAAAATCAGCGTTTCCAATTTCGGTTAGATAAGCATTGTGAATACTATCTAGTTTTTTTTGATAAAATTTTGAAAATTGATTATCCTCTATTATTGCATATACATTTATAGGAAAATCTCCTTCTTTCCCACCTTGGGTAGAAAAATCTTTGAATTTCTTATCTCCAAATTCAAGTGTGTTCGGTACTGGAAAAACAATATTTTGAGAAGTATTATTTTCAAATATAAGAAACAGTTCATTACTATTTTTAACATACTCTAAGCTGAAGGCATCATTCTTTTTTTGTTTACAAGAGAATAAACAAAATATTGTTAATAAAGCGAATGTAATATTTTTCATTTTAAAGTGCTTTGAATTTTACTGTGGCGAACAAAAAGTACAGCTAAGACACGATATTATAATTCTTTTCATATTATTTAATGAGAGTTTAAAGCTGACCCCTAATTGTATAAAAATCCGCCTCATTTGTCAGGCGGATTAATATTTTAATAATTTGTATCTTTTTCAGAAATAGTTATAAACAAACTATCCTTTATTACTGGCTGCAATATAAATCTTGCCCTACCAAAATTAAGCTTAGAAAATTTCGATATATAATCTCTTTCTAAATAATTCTCCTCTATTCCTCTTTTGTAAGGATAATAAATCTGTTTATACTTAGAAGGGATAGCAGTTCTTAGTATATTTAAATCGTAAAATATCTTTAAAGAGCTGTCTTTTTTCAAATAAAAGACTGAATGGCCATCAGAAGGCCGCTTTAAATCAATAAGAACCTGCATATTTTCATTTATCAATGTTTTTATATAAAGACTATCTAATATTTTTTGATAATATTTATTTTGCTTGTTAGTCTTTATTATAGCATATACATTTTGAGAATCTTTATTTTTTACACTCTCAAACCCTATCATATTAGGTGCTAAAAATACAATATCAGTACTGGTATTATTTTCAAAATTAAGTACAATATTCTTGTTATCCTGTTTATAGGATAGATTGAAAGTATCTGTTTTCTTCTTTTTACAGGAAAAAACAAAAAAGAAAGAAAAAACCAGTAAAATTATTCTGCTTCTCATTTTAAAGTGCTTTTTAAATAATTATTATAAATAGGTTTTATTTTTTGTATTAGTGGCTTTAATCTTTCTTCAGAAGTTACATAGTTGAATAGTGACTCCATGCTTAAATTCAATTTTTGCCATCCTCTGAATCGTACATATTCCTGTTCCCATTGTCCCGTAAAATACTCATGTACACTATCTTTTTTATTCAGCCAACCATCATCCTTTTTATCAAAAAGACTATCATTGTTTAATATATAAAGGAAAATTTAATGCCCTATCGTTAAGAACAATTAATTCATATTTTTTAAAATAATATTCACTTTATTTGAAGTAATAATTCCTGAAAATATTATATACTTTTCTGATTTTTGATCCAAAATTTTAGAAAATTTTTTCAACATTTTTTTAGGGATATTCAAATGCAATTGAAAATAATATTCTTTTTCATTTTTTATATCATAAAATAAAGATCCATTATCTGCACTAGAATTATAAATAGGAAAACTAATTTTAGTACATAAAGCTATACTTTTTTTAGGAGGAATATTTATGATTCTTTTATATATTTTATAAAAAATATATAATTCAGAAATATTTGTTGAATCTAACATATATAATTCTCTAAATGTCAATAGTTCTTTATTGGATGGATTAGCATTTTTAAGATTCTTTTCGTATGCATAGGAACCAGATACAGGATTTAATAGTCTTTCTCCATCATATATTCTAAAATTCAATAATCCTAAGTAAGGTTCATCAACTATTTCATTTTCGCCGGTACTGAATCCAGTTGAATCTATTAGAATTTTATAATATTGCCTTGAATTATTTTTAATGTTATAGCATAGATTATTATTTCCAGGTGTTAATTCTATTCTACTAATCGGAATATCAATTTCTAAATCCTGAGCAAGTGCCATATTAGTAAATAATATCAGGATGAAAATATACTTTTTCATTAGAAGGTATTTTTAGGTTTATAATTATATATTTTATATAATTTTAATTCATTATTATAAAACTTCAGATTTTCATATGCAGATGGATCCCCCATTCTCTCACTCCATGTGTGAGCTTCTATTTCTGAAATGATTTTATATTTTCTTCCTGAAGTATCATTATACATTCTCATCCAGTCATTTCTAAATCGGACATTATGATAAACATGTACAAATTCATGTCCAATAGTTAATCCTAAATCTAGATTAGTTAAAATACCCATCTTAGATAGCATTACCGATGTACCAAAAGTTTCTCCTAATGTTACTCCACCAGGTCTACTACTTGGAATTCCTTTAACAACATGAAATATAGCACTTTTCTCTCCTAATTCAAATAACCTATTAAGTTCAGGTGTATTAGTTACCATTTCTATTAATCCTTTATTTGATAAATCTGGGGTCGCATCTAATTTATAATTTATTCTAAGTTGTTCTTTTAGTATAGAAGAACCATCTGTTCTGAATAATAAATCATAATATAAATGATCGTAAACCGCATTAAGCTCACTAGATTTGTAAAATTCAATATCATTAGAAATATTTCTTGAAGTCACTTTGTTATAATATAAGCCTTCAGAAAAGGTTATATCATTATCCGACAAATTAAATGAATAATTAATACCTGAGAATCCTATAAGTGCACTTTTAAAAATATTTTGCCCGGTCGCTATTCCATTAAATATACTTCCCACAGATCCAATTACGGAATTTGCAATAAATTTCGTTCCATATACATTAATATTGCTTATCCCCTGGCCAATAGCAGCTCCGGCGAATGCTCCTCCCACCACAGCTGTCCATGTGTTTTTCCAGTCCCATTTTACAGGATTAAAATTTCCATGATTGGCCTGAACCCTTGAGAAATAGCTTCCTACGAGAGATGCAATAAACCATGCCCAGAATTCTCCAGTAGGATCACAATAGTTTTAGATTGCATAGAAGCCAGTTTAGCAGCAGAATAGGGTATTTAAAGTAGACTTCGGTTACTTGGGCATGCGATATGCCCAAACCTGTGCATATAAGAAATGCACTTAAATAGTTTTTTTTCATATTTGAATGTTTTAGGGTGTGAATATAAAAATTATTTTTAATTCCCAAAATGGGGAACGTAAATATTTTAATGTGGATTTTACGAAGACGCTGTAAGCATTATAAATAGCCACATTATAAACTTTGAATACAGAGTAAACTCCAAACATCTTTTATAAAAAGGGTAATGGATACTTATTTCCCGCAGACATTTCCGATTACACAGAATTTTACGCATAAAAAAAGCCGCTCTAAAAAGAACAGCTTATACTTATATATACGACGGTTAAAAATTTCAACCATTCATATTATTATTTCCATTTGATATTGCATCCCATACTTGGCTTCTGAATCTCTTCCTGCGGTTCACCCAACAAAAGGTTTTCGAAAGCGATGATCAGGTCTTCTCCGGTTACATCTTTGTTGTTTCCGGGTCTTGAATCATCCATCTGTCCTCTGTAGATAAGGTCTAATTTATCATCGAAGAAATAGAAATCCGGTGTGCATGCTGCATCGTAAGCTTTTGCTACGGCCTGACTTTCGTCATACAGATATGGGAAATCAAAATTTCTTTCGATCTGGAATTCGATCATTTTTTCCGGAGAATCGGCCGGATATTTTTCTACATTGTTGGCATTGATTGCAATGAATTCAATCCCTTTTTCATTATAGTCTTCATACAGTTCGTTGATCTTGTCGATCACGTGAAGAACAAACGGACAGTGGTTACACATAAAGATCACCAGTGTTCCTTTCTCACCTTTCAGATCTTCCAGAGATTGGATCTCATTAGTTTTTGAAGGGTTCGGAAGCTCGAAAAACGGAGCCTTGGTTCCTAAAGCCAGCATATTGGAGGGAGTATTCATATCCTTTATTTTCTTTATCAGCAAAGATAAAGTTTCTTTTAATACAAGCCAATTCAGTAATTTATAAACTTGCGTTAAATGTTAATTATTAAATATTATTTGGAAGTTATACTTAAAAGTTTGTAGTTTTGCTAACACTGTTAGTAAATAAAAAATCATGGGCCTACATGAACGTCGCCAAAGAGAGAAAGAATCCATACGTGCAAATATTTTGCAGGCGGCTTTTGGTTTGGCTAAAACAGAGGGCTGGGCATCACTTTCGATGCGTAAAATTGCAGATGCCATTGAGTACAGTGCTCCTGTAGTGTATGATTATTTTGAAAACAAAGAAGCCATTTTGTATGAAATTTCTATCAATGGTTTTCATTGTCTTCATATAGAGCTGTTAAAAGCTCAGCAGAAATTTGATACCCCGGAAGAGCAGCTTACGGCCATCGTAGATGCTTACTGGGATTTTGCTTTTAAAAATAAAGAATACTATCAGCTGATGTTCGGTTTGGGAATGCAGTGTAGCGGCAAGGGCCAGATGAAAGCAGAATTTTCATCATTTCAGGACCTGATCTATGAGTGTACCTTCAACATCATTAAGAAGAACGGATCCAATCCGGACAATGCCTGTCATATGTCTCACGCTTTATTTTCAGCGGTGCACGGTTTGATCTCTATTATGATGATGCGAAATACAGATATTCCTTCTACGATGAATAAAACGACTTTAGACGAAACGGTTTCAGCTTTCGTTAAGTCTTTGTAAATTTTTTTGAACCAAAAATTAACACCGTTAGGAAAAATAACATCGAATACCGGTAAAATATTCAGTTAAAAACTAAAAAAAAGTAACATGGAAACTATAATTCAAAAATTCAGGACAGCTTTTATCAATCACTTAACACTGTTAGATAAATTAACACACTATTAATACACCTCACTTATCCATACATTCAACATTAAAAAACAGACAGCACTTATGAAAATGACGATCTGACTCCTTTATTAAAAATTCTGAAATTTTTTTTGAACTTAATATTAACACCGTTAGGAAATATATCAGAATTAATTTAAAAAACACTATTACTTAAATCTAACACTTCATTAAAAAAATTAAACCCACAATGAAAATACCTGGAAAAATAAGGTTTATCGTACTTATATCAAGTATTATCCTTTTGCAGAACTGTACCCAAGCAGCAGAAGGTTCCAATGCAGCACCGCCTGCTCCGGAACTTCCGGTTTACACCGTGATCACATCTCCAGCGACAACATATCAGGAATTTCCTACCGCACTGGAAGGTAAAAACAATGTAGAGATCAGATCTCAGGTAGACGGATACTTGGACAGAATCTATGTGGAAGAAGGTTCTTACGTAAGAGCCGGACAGCCATTATTTAAAATAGATTCAAGAGCGTATGGCGAGCAGGTGAATATGGCGCAGGCCAATCTTCAGGCTGCCAATGCCAATATTGAAAAGGCTAAAGTGGAAGTTGACAGACTTCAGCCGTTAGTAGCAGCAAAAGTAGTTTCTGACGTACAGCTTAAAACCGCAAAAGCCAATTATGCTGCTGCCGTTGCCGCTTCATCACAGGCCAGAGCTTCAGTAGGAAACGCAAGGATCAATGTAGGATTTACAACGATCACAGCACCGGTAAGCGGATATATCGGAAGAATTCCTTATAAAAAAGGAAGTCTGATCTCAAGAACTGATGTTAATCCATTGACTTTACTGTCGGATATCAGCGAAATTTATGCTTACTTCTCTTTAAGCGAACTGGATTTCATCGCATTTCAGAAGAAATATCCGGGAGCTACTTTAGATGAAAAGCTGAAGAATATGCCAATGGTAGATCTGGTGATCGCAGATAACAGCATTTACCCTCAAAAAGGAAAAATGAGCATTGTAGACGGTCAGTTTGACAAAACTACAGGAGCCATCAGCGTTCGCGCGGTTTTCCCTAATGCGCAGGGAGCTTTAAGAACCGGAAATACAGGAAGAGTGCGTATGCCTCAGATGCTTTCCAATGCCCTGATCATTCCACAGGAATCTACTTTTGAAATTCAGGACAAAACCTATGTGTACATCTTAGGAAAAGACAACAAAGTAACCAGCAAGCCGATTAAAGTCTCAGGAAAAACAGAAAACTACTACTTTATTTCTGAAGGAGTTGCTCCGGGAGAAAAAATCGTGTACACCGGAATCGGAGCGTTGAAGGATGGTGCTTCTGTAAAGCCAAAAGCAATCTCTTCCGACAGCTTATTGAGAGCCAGACCTTTGTAATCTATTCCGAATACAGAAGACTTAAAAAAATAAACTTCTTATGTTAAAACAATTTATAGAAAGACCGGTACTTTCAACGGTCATCTCCATAATACTCCTATTATTGGGGGCGCTGTCCCTCTTTAATTTACCGATTGCCCTCTTTCCCGATATTGCTCCACCGAGCGTTCAGGTAACGGCTTTCTATCCTGGAGCTAATGCTGAGGTAGTTGCCCGTTCGGTAGCCACCCCTATTGAAGAAGCAGTGAACGGAGTGGAGAATATGACCTATATGACCTCCAACTCCAGTAATGACGGTACTATGACCCTGAGTGTTTATTTCAAACAGGGAGCTGATGCCGATAATGCTGCAGTAAACGTACAGAACAGGGTATCGAAAGCGATGAGCCAGCTTCCTCAGGAAGTGGTACAGGCGGGGATTTCCACACAGAAAGTTCAGAACAGTATGATTATGTTCATGGGACTGAGCAGTGATGATCCGAAACAATATGATGAACTTTTCTTACAGAATTACCTTAAGATCAACGTAATTCCACAAATACAGCGTATTCCGGGAGTTGCACAAGCACAGGTTTTCGGAACGAGAGATTATTCCATGAGACTCTGGCTGAAGCCGGACAGACTGGCAGCCAACAATCTTTCTCCACAGGAAGTACTTGCAGCAGTTAAAGATCACAACCTTGAAGCTGCTCCGGGACGTTTGGGCCAGGGAAGTAAAGAAACCTACGAGTATATCCTTAAATACAAAGGAAAACTGAGCAAGGATGAAGATTACGAAAATATCGCCATCAAAGCGAACAATGACGGATCATTCTTACGATTAAAAGACGTAGCGAGAGTAGAATTCGGTTCTTATACCTATACAGCGACCAACAGAGTAGATGGAAAACCGGTTGCAGGATTTGCGATTCTTCAGACTGCAGGTTCCAACGCGAATGAAATCTTAACTGAAATTGAAAAACAGGTTGATCAGATGAAAACTACCCTTCCAAAAGGAGTTGAGCCGATCATCATGTACAATTCCAAGGATTTCCTGGATGCGTCTATCCATCAGGTTGTTGAAACTTTGGTGATTGCATTTATCCTGGTATTTATTGTAGTGTATATTTTCCTTCAGGATTTCAGATCAACATTGATCCCGGCTATTGCGGTACCGGTTGCGATTATCGGAACCTTCTTCTTCCTTCAGCTGTTTGGATTCAGTATCAACATGCTTACCTTGTTTGCATTGGTGCTCGCCATCGGGATTGTGGTGGATGATGCCATCGTTGTGGTGGAAGCCGTCCATTCAAAAATGGAACAGACAGGAATGCCGGTAGACCAGGCAACGACAAACTCTATGAGTGAAATTTCCGGGGCGATTATCTCCATTACTTTGGTGATGTGTGCCGTATTTATTCCGGTAGGTTTCATGCAGGGTCCTGCGGGAGTTTTCTACAGACAGTTTGCCTTTACTCTTGTGATTGCCATCCTGATTTCTGCGGTGAACGCCTTAACATTAAGCCCGGCTTTATGTGCGATGTTCTTAAATGATCCTCAGGGAGAACATGGGGAACATGGTCATAAAAAAGGTTTTGGAGCAAGATTCTTCAACGCATTCAATGTGGCCTTTAATAATATGACCCGAAAATATATCTACAGCCTTAAATTTTTGATTAAAAATAAATGGGTTGCGATAGGAGGATTAGTAGTTATTACTGCTGCAAGTGTTTTCTTAATTAAAAAAGCACCGTCAGGATTTATTCCTACTGAAGACCAGGGATTCGTTCTTTATGCAGTTAACACGCCTCCGGGAAGTTCACTGGAAAGAACCCACAGAGCTACCGCACAGATCGATAAGATCATCAACGGTGAAAAAGCCACCAACCACCTTTGGGTAGCAGATGGAATGAACTTTATCAGTAATGCCAACGCTTCTCCTTATTCTGCAGGTTTCATTAAACTTAAAGATTATGATAAACGTGGCGAGATGAAAGATCCGGACCAGATCGCAGCTGCTCTGACAGGAAAAGTAAGCCAGGTAAAAGATGCGAACGCGTTCTTCTTCAACTTCCCAACCGTACAGGGATTTGGTAACGTTTCCGGTTTTGAGTTTATGCTTCAGGATAAAACAAACAGTTCTTTTGAGCAATTGGGAACAACAACTCAGGCCTTCATCGGGGAGCTGATGAAACGTCCGGAGATTGCATTTGCTTTCACAACGTATGCCGCAGGAAATCCTCAGTATACAATTGATGTAGATGCTGACAAAGCCAATCAACTGGGTGTTTCTATCACGGAACTGATGCAGACGATGCAGATCTATTACGGAAGTAGTTTCGTTTCAGATTTCAACAGATTTGGGAAATACTACAGAGTAATGGCTCAGGCTGATATTCCTTATCGTACGGATATCAATTCTCTGGAAGGGATTTATGTGAAAAATAAATCAGGTGAAATGGTTCCGGCGAAAACACTGGTCACCTTAAAAAGAACTTTCGGACCTGAAACGGTAACAAGAAACAACCTGTTCAACGCAGTAACGATCAACGGAACTCCAAAACCTGGATATAGTACCGGAGACGCCATCAAAGCGGTAGAAGAAGTTGCGAAACAGTCACTTCCTAGAGGTTATGGTTACGAATGGACGGGAATCACCCGTGAAGAGATCAAAACAGGCGGTCAGACAGTATTTGTCTTCCTTTTAAGTATCCTGTTTGTGTACTTTTTGTTAGCAGCTCAGTATGAAAGCTACATCCTTCCGTTTGCCATTATTCTTACCATTCCTACAGGAATATTCGGAGTATTTGCATTCACAGGATTAGCCGGAATTGATAATAATATTTACGTTCAGGTGGGATTAATCATGCTCGTAGGGCTATTGGCTAAAAATGCCATCCTGATTGTAGAATTTGCCGTTCAGAGAAGAAAAGCAGGTAAAAGCCTGATCGAATCTGCACTGCAGGCTTCAAGACTACGTTTGAGACCGATCCTGATGACCTCTTTCGCCTTTATCGTGGGAATGCTTCCATTGGTATGGACGCAGGGTGCTTCAGCCAAAGGTAACCACTCTATCGGGTACAGTACCGTAGGAGGAATGCTTACAGGAGTGATATTCGGGATTTTCATCATCCCGGTGATGTATGTGATTTTCCAGTATCTGCATGAAAAAATGCCGAGCAGAAAAAATAAAAGACTTCAAAGACAGAAATTGGAAGAAGAACTTCTAACCACAGCTCATTAATATATATTGAAATACAAAACTTTGAGCCCCATAGAGAAGCAACTATTCAAACTAATATCACAAAAAAAGCAGAGTACTCTCCTACTAAAGACCTCTTTGCTTTACAAAACCGCTCAAAGTTTTGTATTCAACTAAAAGTCTATTTAAAACTATGAAAAGAATTAAGAATTTTATCTTAACCCTTATATTAGCTTTAGGCGCGGTGTCGTGTGTGTCCAAACTGGCATATACCGAACCTGACCTTCAGCTTCCGGAAAAGTTCCAGTACACGGCTACTGCTGATACAGCCAGTATTGCCAACCTGGAATGGAAACAGTTTTTCAGCGATCCTATTTTACAGGATTTGATTGAAAAAGGAATTAAAAATAACTATGATCTTCAGATTGCTTTAAAACAGGTAGCTTCTTCACAGGAGAAACTGAAACAAGCCAAATTTCTTCAGTATCCAGATGTAGGTTTTGCGGTTTCAGCGCAAATTTCAAAGCCTTCTGAAAACAGCATGAACGGGAAAAGCTTAAATTCATTTTTAGGCCAGAGCCATGTTGAGGATTATAATGCAGCCTTCAACCTTTCATGGGAAGCTGACATCTGGGGGAAAATTAAAAACCAGCAGGAAGTTTCAAGAATGCAGTATCTGCAGACTTATGAAGCGACAAAAGCTGTTCAGACACAGGTTGTAGCAGCGATTGCACAGGGATATTACAATTTATTGATGCTTGACAAACAGATTCAGATCGCAAAATCCAATTTGGAATTAAGCACCAATACCCTTTCCATTACTGAAAAAATGTGGCAAAGCGGAGATACGACTTCTTTAGGGGTTCAGCAGGCAACAGCTCAGAAGCAGTCTACAGAACTTCTGATCACTCAGTTGGAGCAAAATATTGCGATCCAGGAAAATGCTTTAAGTATTCTTGTGGGTGAAAATCCAAACAAAGTGAACAGAACGATTGAGATGTCTGATACTTCCCTTCCACAGACTATTTCAACGGGTCTTCCTGCAGCGATGGTAAGCCGTCGTCCGGATGTCCGTCAGCAGGAACTGGTTCTGTTGGAATCCAATTCAATGGTAGGAATTGCTCAGGCGAATATGTATCCTGCTTTGAAAATTACAGCTAATGGTGGTGTGAATTCATTTAAAATTGATAACTGGTTCCAGATTCCGGCTTCATTGTTTGGATCTGTACTGGGCGGGATTACTCAGCCTATTTTCCAGAAGAGACAATTGAAAACGGATCTGAATGTAGCTAAAATCCAGAGAGAGAAAAACGTGCTGGCTTTCCGCCAGTCTGTTTTAAATGCAGTGGGTGAAGTTTCTGATGCTTTGGTTTCGAATGAAAGTTTAAAAGTTCAGGAACAGAAAGCTACAGATCAGGTAACCACATTGAAAAACGGGATAAAAAGTGCAGAAATGCTTTACAAAGGCGGTATGGCCAATTACTTAGAAGTGATTACAGCTCAGGGAAATTCTCTGCAGGCTGAACTGAATCTTGCGTCTGTAAAAAGACAGAGACTGAGCAGCATTGTAGATCTTTACAGAGCGCTTGGCGGCGGTTGGAAGTAGTAAATTTAATTATATTGTTTTTAGTGCGGTCTCTTTTCAGGGACCGCATTTTTTTAGTAGAGTTCAGGTTTTATGGTGTACTTTGTCCAAACTTTTTTTGAACAGCAAACACCGATCCCGCTGATGCAGAGTTTTTCGTAATAAATATATTATCAAACTGGGTCTCACTGATGGTCACATTCAACGTATTATTACTCAACACTTTTACCATTTCAGGAACTGTATTGGAATGGCCGACAATGACAACAACTTTTCCCTGATTTTGTGCAAGAATATTGTTGATAAATAATTGAGTGGCAGCAAAAGTAGCAGCCGGCGCATATTCTTTAATAACAATTCCTTTACTCTCTGCCAGTGGAATGGCTGTTTGACGTGTCCGATTGTAGGCGGTAGTATAAATATTATCTACATGAACATTTCCCAGCAAACGTTTCAATTCTTCTGCTCTCAGCTTACCGGTACTGGAAAGATCAGGATCAGTTCCTACATTTTCTTTCTCTGCATGACGCAGCAGAATGCATACTGTTTCTGTACTGCTGATTTCTGAAGGGAGAGGAATGCCTAATGGGTTTTCAGTATTCTGAGCATTATTTTTAATATTCTCGTTTTGGATTTCCTGGCTGGAAGCTCTTTCACAGCTTGTGAAGATCATCAGAGGTATCAAACCCGATATAATTAGTTTTTTCATAATCCAATTGATTTAAACTGCGTTTGGAAATTGTGCTATTTTCAAGCCCAATTTAAATAAAAAAAAACGATAAAACTTTTTATAAATTGATATTATTTAAAAAATAGAATGAATTTTCTATTGATTTGAGATGGAAATAAATTCAATTAAATGATCAAAATCTTCCTGTGAATATCCCAATGACAGATAGTGAATATCATCCGCCTTTCTGTACCATGTCAGTTGGCGTTTTGCATATCTGCGGCTGTTTTTTTTGATCTCGGAAACAGCAAAATCAAGTTCCCATTCCCCATCAAAATATTTGAACAGTTCGGAATATCCCACTGTTTTCAATGCGGTAAGATCTTTAAATTCCTCTAAACTTTCTGCCTCAGCCAGAAGACCGTTCTCCATCATGATATCTACCCTTCTGTTGATCCTGTCATACAATTCTTCTCTCGGAGCTTCAATTCCGATACGGATCACAGTGAAATCTCTGGAGTTCTGGGAAACAGCAATCTGTTCGGAATATTTTTTATCCGTCTGCCAGATCACATCAATAGCGCGTAAAAGTCTTCGGTGATTGTGAAAATCTACTATTTCAAAATACTCAGGATCGAGTTCTTTAAGGATCTGCTGAAGTTTTTCGATTCCTTCCGTATCAAGGATTTCCTGTAATTTTTTCTGATTGTTTTCATCTGCTTCTGGAAGATCATTTAATCCCTCAATCACTGCCTTTTCATACATCATGCTTCCACCCACCAAAATGACGGTGTCATGATTTACAAAAAGTTCATTGAGTTTTTTTAAAGCATCTTCCTCATACTGCCCGATAGAATAATACTCCTGAACCGAAAGATTACCAATAAAATGATGAGGTGCCTGCGCCAATTCTTCGTCTGAAGGTGATGCAGTACCGATTTTCATTTCTTTAAAAAACTGACGGGAATCGCAGGAAACAACTTCCGTATTGAAATGGTTGGCCAGATCAATGGCCAGTCTCGTTTTACCTATTCCGGTAGGGCCTACAACAGAAATCAATTTTTTCATATGCAGGTTATTTATTCTTTTTAATGGTCATATGGAATCTTAATCTTCATGGGTGATTGTATATTACGGATCACTGCGATTTCACAGTGCTAATTTAAATGTTTATCTTTGTACAACAATAAAAAACTATGATTTTATCAATGACCGGATTCGGCAGAGCCGAGGGTGTTTTTGAAGGGAAAAAGATCTCAATAGATATTAAATCCTTGAACAGCAAAAGCTTTGATTTAAATATTAAAGTTCCTTTACGTTATAAAGAAAAGGAATTCGAGATCAGAAAAATTCTTAACGACAGAATTATCCGTGGAAAGGTAGACTGCTACATCAATCTGGAGAACCTGGAAGAGACAAACGATGTGAAAATCAACAGGAGTTTAATTGACTCTTATATGAATGAGCTTCGTAACATCGCTTCAGACGGACCAGACTTTGAGTACCTGAAAATGGCAGTAAGACTTCCTGATGCGATTTCTTCAAGACCTGACGAACTTACGGAGGGTGAATGGGAAGCTCTGGCAAAAATCGTTCACGCATCGGTAGACCGTTTCATGGAATTCAGAAAAACGGAAGGAGGTATCTTACACGAAGAGCTGGAAAGAAATATTCAGAATATTGACAAATACCTTTCAGAAGTTATTCCTTTTGAGGAAGAAAGAATCATTGCGGTAAAAGAACGTTATCAGAAATCTTTAAAAGAGTTTGAAAATGTAGATGAGACCCGTTTCTATCAGGAAATGGCCTATTTCACAGAAAAACTTGACATTGCTGAGGAAAAAGTAAGACTTACCCAGCATTTGAAATACTACAAAGAAGTAATGGACAATGAAGATTTCAACGGAAAAAAACTTGGTTTTATTTCTCAGGAAATCGGAAGAGAGATCAATACTTTAGGGTCAAAAGCCAATCATGCAGAAATCCAGAAACTGGTGGTCATGATGAAAGATGATTTGGAAAAAATTAAAGAACAGACGTTAAACGTTTTGTAAAAGTTATAAGTTGTCAGTGATGAGTTATGAGTTACTTTTTTGCGTAATTCCAATAACTCATCATTCATAACTCATCATTCATAACTAAAAAAATGGATAAAGTAATCATATTTTCAGCACCGTCTGGAAGCGGAAAAACTACATTAGTAAGACATTCTCTGGAAACATTTCCTGAACTCGCATTTTCTATCTCATGCACGACAAGACAGCCGAGAGGAAGTGAAGCTCATGCCGTGGACTATCATTTTTTAAGTCCTGATGAATTCAGACAGAAAATAGCAGAAGATGCTTTTGTAGAATATGAAGAAGTGTATACTGACAAATATTACGGTACTTTAAAATCTGAAGTGGAAAAGATCTGGAATCAGGGAAAAGTGGTGATCTTTGATGTGGACGTAAAAGGAGGAATTTCTTTAAAAAAATATTTTGGAGAAAAAGCCTTGTCTATTTTCATTGAACCGCCTTCCATAGAAGAATTGGAACGAAGATTGATCTCCAGAAACACAGATGATGCAGAAACCATCAAAACCCGAGTAGCAAAGGCCGGAGAAGAAATGACCTATGCGAAAGAGTTTGACAGGATCGTAATCAATACCGATCTTGATGAAGCAAAAAAAGAAATAGAAAGTTTAATAAAAAATTTTATAGAAAGAAACTAGAAGCTAGAAATTAGAAGTTAGTTGTGCCGTTATACCCATTTAAGTCACATCGAAACTCTAACTTCTAATTTCTAAATTCTAACTTCTATAATCAAAAAATTGAGGTTGATATGAGTACCGAAACATTAGAAAAAGCTAAATCTGCGATTCCCGTAAGAGGATTTCTGGATATAAAAGATATAGCGATTCCTCAAGGAGAAGAATTAGTGAAAGCTATTCTTAAGCTTAAAGAAGAAAAAAATGCGGTGATCCTTGCCCATTATTACCAGCCGGGAGAAATTCAGGATATTGCGGATTTCCTTGGAGATTCTTTACAGCTGGCCAGACAGGCCAAAGATACCAATGCAGACATGATCGTATTCTGCGGAGTACATTTCATGGCTGAAGCCGCTAAAATTCTGAACCCGACTAAAAAAGTAGTTCTTCCGGATACGATGGCAGGATGCTCTCTGGCAGACGGATGTTCAGGAGAAGGCCTTAGGAAAATGCGTGAGCAGCACCCGAATGCCCTGATCGCCACGTACATCAATTGTAATGCTGAAACCAAAGCAGAAAGTGATATCATCGTGACCAGCTCAAATGCGGAAACAGTGATTGAAGCTTTACCAAAGGACAGACCTATTATTTTTGCACCGGATAAAAACTTAGGAAGATATCTTTCTAAAAAAACCGGTCGTGATATGATCCTTTGGGATGGAAGCTGTATCGTACACGAAGCATTTTCTATGGAGCGAATTGCCCAGCAGCTGGCTGAAAATCCGGATGCGAAAATGATCGCACACCCTGAAAGTGAAGAAGCAGTTCTGAAACTGGCTCACTTCATCGGCTCAACTTCTGCCCTGTTAAATTTTGTTGAAAAAGACGACTGTCAGAAATTCATCATTGCTACTGAGGAAGGAATTCTTCACGAAATGAGAAAACGTGCACCGCACAAAGAACTGATTCCGGCTCTGGTTTTTGATGAAAGTTGTAACTGTTCGGAATGTTTCTACATGAAGCGTAATACCATGGAGAAACTGTATTTGTGTATGAAATACGAACTTCCGGAAATTCTTATCGACGAAGAGCTTCGTTTAAAAGCTCTTAAACCTATCGAAGCGATGCTGGATCTTTCTAAAAGTATTAAATAATCAGAATTAAATAATAAAAGGTACTGTTTCCTAAATATAGCAAACAGTACCTCTTTTTTTTATGGTTCAGGATTGACACACTCCATACTTACAAGGACACACATTTTACAGTGATCCGGAAGTCCCTGATACGCTGAACATGGGTATTTATATCCAGGGCCATCTCCAAAAGTAGCATCTTGAGGACATCCTGAACATCTTGAAGGCCCAGCTGCTCCGTTTACTTTCCCCAATTCCTTTCTTGTTAATTTCTTTAAATTTTTCATAATAATTTTAATTTTTTAGAATTTTAAATATAATAATTTTGTCTCATATAGGTGATATACAAGTTTTAAAAAATTTAAAATTCTTAAAATACAGACATCTGAACAGTCCTTTTAAAAGAAAAAAAACACCATTCTTAAACAGTGCTTTTTTTATAACGGTCCGGAGCATAAATAATCCACCTTTACCCTTAATTTACAGCATTCCGGTAAAGCGTGAAAATCATCGCATGTTCTTGGATAATCCGGTCCCGGTCCATAAGGTCCCGGAGGACAGTTTTCGAAACAGCCATTTCCTCCGTTAATGGATTTCAAATTTCCCCTGTTTAATTTTTTCAGATTTTTCATTTTATTTATTTTGATCTACTAAATATAGTATTTTATCCCTATACAATGAAATATTAACTTTTAAAAATCAATAAGTTAGGAAAGGAAAATAAAAGAGCGGAGATGAGAGATGTAAAAGCCGGAGGAAAGTATTGACCTCAGTTTCGTTACTTCTATTTTTAAATCCCCATAATTAATCATCGAAGAAACGTCTTTCATCTCTGCTCTTTAAGTCCGGATTAGTTAACAATAAGCCCTACACAACCCATATGTACGATATACTGCCCTTTACAGCAGTCGCTCATAGCATTATACTGTTGACAGCTGCGGGTAGCACCGGATCCCGGAGGTCCAAAAGTAGTTCCTGCAGGGTAAGGACATCCTCCGGGGCAAGCAGCACCGTTGATGTTTTTCAATTGTTCTTTTGATAATTTTTTCATAATATTTTTTTTGAGATTGATATAATGATGTCCAGAAGCCTGAAGTTGTAAGAAGGAAGTTAAAAGCAGCACCACAACGCAACTTTATTAATTTTCAAACCATTATCTGTTAAAAATGAACATCTGATAGTAACTTCCAGCCTCCATCTTCCATCCTCGAACTTCTTTAATCGTCATTTTCTTAGGCCAGGTTAAGGCCAGCTACACCATCGGAGGATAACAGGTTCCGCCGGGTGTTCTCCAGCATCCCCACGCACCACCTCCACGGAAACATACATAAGCAGCACCGCCACAGGTTTCGATTTGAAACTCAGTAAAGCCACCGCTGATCTTACTTTTTTCTTCTCTCGAAAGTTTTTTCAGGTTTTTCATATTGAATGTATTTTAATGTGTTTTCTTAAGATCTTACCATCCTCCTCCTTCTCCGGGAACTACAAAATCATTGCAGTTCGCTGCGGCAGAAATGCACGTCTTTCCTTTTTCACACCATTTACGGCCTTTTCCGCAATAGATGTAAGTAGGACCATCAATTCCAGCTGCTCCCTTCACGGTTTTCAGCTCTTCTCTTGAAAGTTTCTTTATATTTTTCATAATGATCTGTTGAATTATATTTCACGTCAATTAAGCCCCGATTTCTACCGGAATTTTTCCACAATAAATTCCTTTGGGAATACATTTTTTTGAATATTCACACCAATAATGAGTGTAAATGCAGACACATGGAAACGGGCCACAATCAATCCCAGCACCCGCCACTGTTTTTAATTCTTCTCTGGTCAATTTTTTAAATTTTTTCATAATATTCTGAGTTTTAATTACTGTATGTATTAATTTTTCACATCTTATTGATATGTTAAACAAATATGAAACGTACAGATTTCAAAACAAAACCAGAATTAACAGGTGTAGCTAAATATTGAGTAAGTGATCCGTTTTGGGTGATTACCGTTATTCTGCATAAAAAAAGACTGCCTTTTCAGACAGTCTCTTGAATTCCTTTTATATTCCGATTATTGAAAACACGCCGAGCTAACAAGAACACAGGTACTGCAGCTTGCCGTAACAAGTTCATAGTAATCCTCACATGAGTAGGTATAGCCTGCTGCAGAACCACCAGGACCAAATCCGCCTCTAGGGCAGCTTTTACAGTTGGCAGCAGCTCCATTAATCATTCCCAAATCTTTTCGGGTCATTTTCTTTAAATTTTTCATGTTTATTTTGTTTTATTTTAACGCCTAAATATAGCAGTTTTACTGGAGAAACAAAGCTTAAAATCTAAAATATTTCTCTTTGTCATGAATTAAATAACACCAATCTATACCCTTAATTAATATTGTCATCTCAAAATAATTTGTACATTTGTTCCGTAAAGAATGAACTTTCTAAGAAACATATCAGCTATTTCTACACCGGAATTACTTATTTCGGGGCTGTCTTCTGTTTCTACATCAACGACTACATCTACAACAACTACCCCGTAGCGGGGTACATTTTCACATATCATTTCCTGCACCCGTCCTCTTTTTTTTAAAAGAGCCAACATTCGCTTTACCCAACCTCAAATACATAGTAGATGAAAGTCTTAAAATTCGGCGGTACATCCGTCGCCAATGCCCGAAATATTCTTCTGGCAGAACATATTATCAAAAAAGAATCTTCACAGAACAGGATTATCGTTGTAGTTTCAGCCCTTCATGGAGTTACCGATAGTCTTATAAAAGCTGCGGAATATGCTGCTGTTAAAGACGAAAATTACATCCCGATCATCAAAGATCTTGAAGAAAAACATCTTGAACTGGTCAAAGAACTGATCCCGGTTTTAGAACAGAGTTCTTGGCTCAGCTTCGTTAAAAAACACTGTAACGATATGGAAGATATCTACAACGGAATCTTTGTATTGGGCGAATTCACAGATAAAATCAGGGACAGAATTACTTCATATGGTGAATTTCTGTCTTCAAATATTATGGCAGCCAGGCTTCATTACGGCGGACTGGACAGTCTTTGGATGAATTCATCTGAACTGATCAGAACAGACAACAACTTCACTCATGCTAAGGTAGATTTTGACTCCACAGACGAAAATCTGAAAAACTATATTGCCGGACATCAAAACCAGATCATCGTTGCACCCGGTTTTATAGCTAAAGATCAAAACGGCAACGCTACCACATTAGGACGCGGTGGCTCCGATTATACTGCAGCCATCGTTGCAGCGGCTGTTTCTGCTGAGGAACTCCAGATCTGGACTGACGTAAGCGGTATGATGACTGCAGACCCGAGACTGGCATCCAATGCCAAACCTATTCCTGAGATTTCCTATCATGAAGCGATGGAATTGTCACATTTTGGGGCTAAGGTTCTTTATCCACCGTCCATACAGCCTGTCATGGTAAAAAACATCGATCTTAAAATCAAAAATACATTTGATCCGGACGCTTATGGAACTTTGGTTTCCCACAATCTCAATAAGTCTGCAGACGAAAAGCAGCCTGCAGCAGGTGTTTCGAATATGAGTCATATCGCTCTTCTTACTTTGGAAGGAAGTGGAATGGTAGGAATTCCGGGCATTTCTGCAAAGCTATTCCAATGTCTGAGTTTTGAAAAAATAAATGTGATTCTCATTACCCAGGGATCTTCGGAACATTCTATTACCATAGCTGTAAATGAGAAAGAAGTATTTCACGCCGAAAATGTGGTGAATGCAGCTTTTGAAGATGATATACAGCTGCAGAGAATGGCTCCTGTAAAAATAGAAACCGGACTTTCAATTGTTGCTCTGGTTGGAGAAAACATGAAGAACAGAAGCGGTCTTAGTGCTAAAATGTTCGGATGTCTCGGAAATAATGGAATCAATATCAGAGCTATTGCCCAGGGATCTTCTGAAAGGAATATCAGCATTGTTATTTCTGAAAAAGACACCAAAAAGGCCGTCAATATTTTACACGAAGAGTTCTTTGAATCGGAAATTAAACAGGTTCACCTTTATATCTGTGGAACCGGAAATGTGGGTTCAAAACTCGTACAGCAAATTTATGAACAGAACGGTTATCTGCAGGAAAATCATTTGATCAATTTAAGAATTGCCGGAATTTCAAACAGCCGGAAGATGTACTTTTCCGATCACGGAATTTCTGAAAACGAATTCAGCAGCTGGAATGATAAAGCGATGGAAGCTTCTATCCATGGATTTGCAGACGAAATTATTTCACGGAATCTCAGAAACTCAGTATTTATCGATGTGACCGCCAGTTCATCAGTCCCGGAAGTGTATGAAGATTTATTAAAAAGAAGTGTGAACATTGTAGCCTGCAACAAAATAGCAGCCTCTTCAGATTTTGAACAGTATAAAACATTAAAAAGAACAGCCAGAAATCATAACTGTAATTTTTACTTTGAAACCAATGTAGGCGCCGGACTTCCCGTGATTGGAACCATTAATGATTTAATGAAAAGCGGTGACAAAATCACATCTATTCAAGCGGTACTTAGTGGAACCTTAAATTTTGTTTTCAATAATTATGATGGAAGCAGGACCTTCTCTGAGGTGGTGGCACAAGCGCAAAAAGAAGGTTATACAGAACCGGATCCGCGTCTGGATCTTACAGGAACAGATGTAGCCCGCAAGATTTTAATTCTGGCCCGAGAAGCCGGATATGCGCTTCAGTTTGATGAAATTGAAAACGAAAGCTTTCTTCCCGAGGAATGTCTTCAGGGAAGTGTGGAAAACTTTTATCTGAAGCTTACCGAGTATGAAGATCATTTCAAAAGTTTACTGAATGATGCCCAAAAAGACGGCAAAATTTTAAAATACACCGCTGATTTTAAAGACGGAAAAGCCAAAGTTGGTCTGCAGCACGCCGCTCCGGACAGCGATTTGTATCATCTTTACGGTAAGGACAATATCGTCATCTTTAAAACTTTAAGATATTCCGAGCAGCCTCTTGTGGTAAAAGGTGCCGGTGCAGGTGCTGAAGTTACGGCCAGTGGTGTTTTTGCAGATATTATAAGATCCGTTTAAAATAAATCATATGAAAAAAATAAAAATAAAAGTTCCGGCCACCGTTGCTAATCTGGTTTGCGGATTTGATATCCTGGGAATGGCCATCCACGAGCCTTACGACGAAATGGAACTGAAATTACTGGACAGCCCGGAGATCATTATCAGGCATGAGGATCATTTCGGGCTTCCGGAAGAACCTTCTCAAAATGTAGCAGGCGTTGTTCTGCAGAATATCCAGCAACATTTTCAGTTGACGAAAGGTTTTGAAGTAACGATTCGCAAACATATTAAACCGGGCAGCGGGCTCGGCTCCAGTGCGGCAAGTGCCGCAGGAGCCGCTTTTGGGGCCAACCTTTTGTTAGGAAATATTCTGTCTGATGAGGAACTGGTTCACTTCGCCATGTTTGGGGAAGAGCTGGCTTCCGGAGTTCGTCATGCCGATAATATTGCACCGTGTATTTATGGTGGTATTACATTGGTAAAATCCTCCTCTCCTATTGATATTATTCCGTTGAGCACTCCCAATTTGTTTGTGGCAGCTGTACATCCTCAGGTTGAAGTGAAAACCTCTGATGCACGACAAATCCTAAAGAAAAATATTCTCCTGAAAGACGCGGTAGAACAGTGGGGAAATATCGCAGGACTCGTAGCGGGAATTCTAAAAAATGATATTCCATTGATCGGACGCAGTTTGAATGATGTATTGATAGAGCCAGTCCGCAGCATATTGATCCCAAAATTTGATGAAATTAAAATGAAAAGTTTAGAAGCGGGAGCTCTTGGTGGTGGAATTTCAGGTTCCGGACCGTCCATTTTTATGCTGGCAGAAACCAAAGAAACGGCAGAAAAAATTGCTCAGCTCATGAAATCAGTCTATGACAAAATTGAGATTGAGAGTTTTGTATACGTGTCAAAAATAAATCCTGCGGGAATAGAGATCGTTGAAGAAATTAATGATGAAAACCAATAAAGCAAAGACAATGAAGTATTATAATTTAAAAGACAACCAAGAAACCGTTGATTTTAAAACGGCCACTATAAAAAGCCAGGGCAGTCAGAAAGGATTATTTTTTCCGGAAACGATTCCTCAGTTTGATCAGGAATTCATCACCAATCTGCAACTCTACTCCGATGAGGAAATTGCGTTTCGATGCATGAAAGATCTTATCGGGGATGAAATTCCCTCAGAAGAATTAAAAAAAATTGCCGCTGAAACGGTCAGCTTTGATATTCCATTAAAAAAAATTAATGAGCAGATATCTGTTCTGGAGCTTTTCCATGGCCCTACTTTGGCCTTTAAAGATGTCGGTGCAAGATTTATGAGCCGTTGCCTTTCCTATTTTCTGAAAGATCAGGATAAAAAAGTAACGGTACTGGTCGCCACTTCCGGTGATACAGGAGGAGCTGTTGCTCATGGATTTCATCATGTTGCAGGAATCAATGTGGTTATTCTTTATCCTAAAAACAGGGTAAGTCCGGTTCAGGAAAAACAGCTTACCGCACTGGGTGGAAATATCTCTGCCCTGGAAGTTGACGGAAATTTTGATGATTGCCAGAACCTTGTGAAGCAGGCTTTCTCAGATAAAAGCATTAATTCTGAACTGTTTTTGACATCCGCCAATTCCATTAATATTGCAAGGTGGCTTCCTCAGCAGATTTATTATCTATTAGCCCTAAAACAATGGCAACAGCAGGAAAATACAAATCCTGTGATTGGTGTTCCTAGCGGAAATTTTGGAAATATTTGCGCTGGACTTCTCGCCTATTTCCGGGGACTTCCTGCCGGACACTTTATTGCAGCCTGTAATGAAAATGATGTGGTTCCGGATTATCTGAAATCCAACGAATATCATCCTAAAAAAGCAGTAGCCACTTTGTCTAATGCCATGGATGTGGGAGATCCAAGCAATTTCACCAGAATCCTTGAACTGTTCGGACATCAGTTTGAAGATCTGAAAAACATGATCTCAGGCTATTCTGTAGATGATGAATCTACCTTGAAAACCATAACAGAGGTTTATGAAAAGTACGGATATATCCTTGATCCTCACAGCGCTGTTGCCTTTACATCTCTCGAACAGTATCTGAATGAAAATCCGGGTAAAAAAGGGTTTATTCTGGGAACCGCTCATCCTGTGAAATTCCCTGAGGCAGCGGAAAAAGCAGCGCATATCAGAATTGACATTCCTGAAGCTCTGAACGATCTGATGAAAAAGGAGAAAAAAACTGTAGAAATACATGCAGATTTTGAAGAATTAAAGCGATTTTTGCTGAATAAAAATCACGAACAATGAGCAAGATCTTTCTTGAAGATGTAAAAATATATGCGTACCACGGGGTTCTTCCCGAAGAAAACATCATCGGCACCTATTATATTTTAAATGCGGAACTGCACACGGATCTTTGGAAGGCCGCTGAAACGGATGACCTGAATGATACGATAAGCTATGCTGATATCAACGGAATCATTCATCAGGAAATGGCTATCAAATCCAAGTTACTGGAGCATGTGGCGGGAAGAATTACGATGAAGATCCATGAAAGTTTTCCTCAGATTTCTTACATCAAATTGAAAATCACAAAAACTTCCCCACCCATGCAGGGCGAAATGAAAGGCGCAAGCATCGAACTGGAAAGAAGTTTCAAACCCGGTGATCAATAATTTTTATTTCACTAAAAAAAACATAAAGAATTGAAATCCATCACATTATTATTCTTATTAAGTTTTGCCATAGTTTTCGGCCAGACTGCAGGTGATACGCCAACGTATAATTTTCCTAAGATCAGATCCAGCATCACCATGCCGGTCACCATTCCGCTTTCTGAGATCAGTAATATGATCAATGCTTCGGTAAAAGAACTGGTATTCCAGGATGATTCGTTTACGGATAACAATAACGATCAATTCAAAGTAAAGGTCTGGAAAACTCGTCCTATCCGTCTGGTAGGCGGAACCAGCCAAAATATACTGATTGAAGTTCCCCTGAAAATCTGGGCGGAAAAAGGAATCGGTACTTTGGGCGTGTATTCTTACCAGAACACAACTTTTGAAACGGTGATGTCTTTTAACACCACCATCAATTTTAATAATAACTGGACGATCTCCACCAATACGCAGCCTAACGGTTTCAGATGGGTCACAAAACCTGTCCTGGATTACGGAAAAATACAGATCCCGATCACTTCGCTGGTTGAAAAAAGCCTGAAAGAACAGCAGGGAAAATTTGCTAAAACGATTGATCAGCAGATGAATGCCCAGCTTAATTTCCAACAATACGCGGTGATGGCCTGGAATGTTTTCTCACAGCCTTTTAATATTTCGGAGGAATATAATACTTGGCTGAAAATAAGTCCGGTGGGGGTTAACATCACGCCATTGAAGTTCTATGGAAATGAGATCACCACAAATATCGGAATGGATATTTATTCGGAAACTTTTACCGGAAGTAAGCCGGCTGCTTCACCCAACGTAAGATCAGCTGGTAACTTTACTCTTGTTCCTGTTTTAGCGGATAAATTTCTCCTGCAAACTACAGCCAATGTTCCTTTTTCAGAAGCAACGAATATTGCGAGAAATATGTTCATGAATAAAGAATATGACGTGAGGGGTTCAAAAGTAAAAATCAAAGACATCAGGGTTTATGGTTTGGATGGAAGAGTAATCATTGAGGCTGAAACGGAAGGCTATGTGAATGGTAAAGCACTAATCTCCGGAATTCCTGTTTATGACGAAACAAAAAAGAAGATTGTACTTTCCAATACGAAATTCAACCTGAGAACCGCCAATATCCTGCAAAAAACCGCTACGCTGCTCTTTAAAGGAAAGATCGTGAAAATGATCGAAGATGAATATGGAATTCCAACCCAGGATCTGGAACTGGCTTCGAAGAAAAGTATTGAAGAAGCCTTCAATAAAGAATATTACAAAGGTTTAAAAATGAATGGAAGAGTGTACAATCTAAAACCCGGCAGCATTCTCTTAAATGAATCAGGAATCACCGCAGTCATTGAAACCAACGCTACTTTAAAACTCATCATCAACGGAATTTAAATTTATAAAAACTAATAATCAATCATGAGAAAATATTTACAGATTATCGACAGAAACCGGGCTTCCAAGGGTGCAAGATTTGCCAATTATATGATTGATCTTATTGCATTTTATATTGTGTTCTTTGTTATTATGCTGGTCATTACCCTTATCAACCCTGCTTACGGGCATTGGTTTGCCAATACACATGATCTGCTGCAAAGATTGATAGGGGTTGTTTCCTACGCATTATTCTCTTTCTTCATTGAAGCTGTAACCGGCGGGAGAAGCCTTGGGAAGCTGATTACCGGCACAAAAGTGATTATGACTGACGGAGAAAAACCATCTGTGGGAGATTATTTTTTAAGAAATATCATAAGAGGAATTATCTTAATCGATCAGCTTTCATTTTTTGGAGAAAATGGTCTTCATGACAGCTGGAGCCATACCCGGGTCATCAACATCAAAAATTATGATGCTGAAAGACAGCTAAAAAGCGATATCAACAGCATTGGAGCGAAATAAATTATTTAAAAATTTTTGTTCATTAAGAATTTTTGCTATATTTGCACACCTCAAAAATGGTAAAAATGGTACTTTGGCCGAGCGGCTAGGCAGTGGTCTGCAACACCATCTACAGCGGTTCGAATCCGCTAGGTACCTCAATAAAACCTCTAATTAAAATAATTAGAGGTTTTTTGTTTTTCGTTTTCCCAATTATTTTATATACTTCTCTGTTTTTACAACCTAAACTCCAGAAAATTAAATACTGAAACCGGAAAAAATAATGATAATAAAAAATCCCTCAAATTGAGGGATTGTATCTTATAATATAGGAATGCAATAGCAATTACAAGCTGCGTCCGGTTCTGGCCCACAAATACCTGTAGCTTCGCAAACATACATATATCCTGGTTTGCAAATACCATCTCTTCCTCCGCCACCTTTAATTGCTTTTAAACTCTCTCTGGAAATTTTTTTGAAATTTTTCATAGCTTTAATATTAATTAGGAGCTAAATATAGCAATTATTCACCAAACAAAGAGTTATAACGAGAGAGTTTAATTACTATGGCAATTGATAACACACTATTATTAAAATCATTAAATTTTTTATTTTAATTTTCGTTAATAATTTAGGTAACTATATACAATTGTACACAAGATAGAAAATAAAAAGAGAACTTATTTAGTTCTCTTTTTTGTTATTTAGCTAATTCCTCAAAATATAAACTTAGCTGTAGGTTATTTTCACCATATTGTTTATTCCAAACTCTTCCATCAACTGTTCCTAGGCTAACTTTATTTAATGATTCAATATACTTTAAAAAAGTTTCCTTTTCTTCATCTGCAATGAAATCAACTATGGATATATAATCTCCAATAGAAGGTGATTCTTCAAGTTGAACTGGATCAATACTTATTCCTAATTCTATTAGTTCATCTGCTAAAAATGTAATTTTCATGTTTATCGTTTTGACTAAAATACAAAATAATACGTCAAGTTCTGTCGCTGTTAGGTGCGATTTTTGTTGATAAATAGTTGAGTTAAAATTATGATAGTTAAAAGCGCTTTCATATTTTTGCAAACTTTTTGACATTGAGACACAATAATATATATATTTGTACTTTAAAACTCTAAAAAATAAAAAATTTTCATCGTGGATAATATTAAGACATTAGGGAAAATAAAAGCTTCTTTACTTGCTGATTTTATTCTTCAAGTTTATGGATATATGTCACATCTTAAATTGCAAAAGTTGGTTTACTATTGTGACGCATATCATTTAGCTTATTTTGATGAAGAACTAGTTCCTGAAAACTTTGAAGCATGGGTACATGGACCTGTCTGTAGGGAAATTTACAATGAACTAAAAGATAAATCTGTTTTATATTCTGATATTTATAAAACTTTTGACGAAAGTATTTATGATCCTAAATCTATACTAAAAGAAAGTTTGACAACCGATCAATTAGAAGTTTTAAAAAATGTTCTAGATGAGTTATCAACATGGACTGGTTTAGATTTAGAAAATGCTACACATAAAGAATTTCCATGGATTGAAGCAAGGTTTGGTTTCTCACCAGCTGAAAAATGTGATGTTTTTATAAATAAGGAAACCATGAAACAGTTTTATAAAGCTGAAATGAATGGCTAAACCTTTTTATAAAAAAAAGCCCACATCTATTATAAAAGAAACCTTAGAAACAAAAAAATCAGTTCGCGATACATCAAGTAATTTTAAAGTTTCTTTTCAATTTTTAGATACATCTCAAAAATTTGGATCAACATATAAAGATTGGCAAAAAGTAGGCCTTTTATCAAAGTTATTGGATACTTTTTCTGGATACTGTTGTAAGCCATTATTGGAACAAGTTGATGGAACTAAGTTTACTGTTTATGGAAATTTCCCAGTAAAAGATAAGACTATGTTTGATTTCCCTACACATGTTCCACCTGATGCAAATTGGGCGAGAATACATGTCACTGGAGCAGCAGTAGTTGTTGGGCATATTGTCTCTGATACATTTTATGTTGTTTTTCTTGATAAGACTCATAAATTTTGGCTAACAAAAAGAATAACTAGTAATTAGTGAATTGTTATTTAAGTATATTAGTCTCTATTTCCTTTTCTATTTCTTGAAAAGTTTTATGATCATTAAATTTTAAGCTATCAATTATTCTTATAGCTCTTATTTTATATGGATCTTTTGTGGCTTCTTCTTTTTTTATGATTGATTCTATTTCCATCTTCTTTATTTTGCTTTTAAGTTCCATATTATCAGATTTCAATTGAGTAAGCTCTTTTTGTTGTTTTGCATAATCACAAGAAAGAATCATAAATGCCGAAATGATTAAAAATAAAGATTTCATACTATTTTTTTTGGGGGTTGTCAAAACTATATTTATAGTTGGTTTTATACACACCTTTCTCATCAATTTGATATAAGTCTCCGGTTTTTGTATCAAACAATGAGGAGTTGTTTCCCGAATATTTAAAATAGTATCGGCCAGAATCGGAAGTATATCTACCTAATAAAAATCCTGCAACTAATGCAGAAAGAATTGCAATAGTAATTAATAAGTAATTTTTCATTTGTTATAAGTTTTGTTTCACTCAGTTCCAAAATGAAAGGTTTATAAATACAGAAAGCGTGGAACTTAACCGTATTTATTCTTGCGAGGCTCTGGTAAGCCATTAGGTAATAAACAGGAAAGCCCACGCCATATGGCATGAGCATTCGCATATTTATTTACACCTAATTTTGAATTTACCAGATTCCGCAAGGTATATAAACTGCTAACGCTTTGTTTCGTTAAAATTTGAACTACAAAAGTAGGAGTTTAAATTCTTAAAAAACTATATGAAATGTTTTTTTTCGTAAATTAGTTATGCTAAAAACACATCATGATAAACACAAATATTAAATCGGTATTGGAGCTATTGAATACTTTTTCAACAGAAGAAATATGTATTGAATATTTAGAGCAGATTAGATGGGGCGGTATTGTTGAAAGTCCTTTTGATTCTACTTCACAAGTTTATAAATGTAAAGGCAATAATTATAAATGTAGGAATACCGGAAAATATTTTAATGTTAAGACTGGATCAATGTTTGAAAATACTAAGATTAGTCTTCGTAAGTGGTTTTTAGCTATCTGGCTTATTACTTCTCATAAGAAAGGAATTAGTTCTATACAGTTATCAAAAGACATTAATGTTACTCAGAAAACAGCATGGTTCCTACTTCAAAGAATAAGAGCGTGTTTTGGGGTAGAAAATAGTAACGAATTAGAAGGAGTTGTAGAGTGTGATGAAACGTTTATCGGTGGAAAAAATAAGAACAGACATAAAGATAAAAAAGTGAAGAATTCCCAGGGTAGAAGTTTTAAAGACAAGACTCCAGTAATGGGAATGCTGCAAAGGGATGGGAAGATGAATGCGTTTGTAGTCCCAGACACTAAGCGAAATAGTATTCAGCCGCTAATATGTAGATTTGTGAATCCTGAAACGACAAGACTTATAAGTGACGAATGGTTTGGATATACGGGATTGAATAAGTATTACGATCATAAGGTAATCGATCATTCTAAAAAAGAATATGTAAGTTTGCAAGACGAATCTGTACATACAAATACTATTGAAGGCAGTTGGAAAATATTGAAAAGTTCAGTAAGTGGAATGTATAATCATGTATCCCGAAAACACCTGCAGAAATATGTTGATGAATTCGTTTATAGATTTAATCTAAGAAAATATCCGGACAATGAAAAGTTCAAACACTTATTACTAAATAGTGATGTGAGAACTAAATATAAAGATTTAGCTGCTTAAAATGTTAATACAAGAACTTAAAAATAAAAACGTTAAAAGCGTAATAATTAATGGTATCGAATATTTTGATGTTAGGGACATCAGAGACAATCATCCTGATTTGAAAGTGGATATTGATAAAATAATTATTGTTGAAAAGACTTCATATATTACTTCTGATAACATTCACAAGCTAACAGATTTTGATATAGTAATGAAAGATTTTTTTAAATCTAAAAACTAAATATATCAAGGATATATTATTTCACGACACATTCTGTCGCATTACCGCTATAGCTTTGGAAAAATATATTATGAAACTTAAAGCTACAATAAGGGAAGAAATTCATCCAGACGATAAGAGTGTTATCGTAGAATTTCATGGTGATGAAAGTAAACAGAATTTCGAGCTACACTGTACATTCAATCCATATCAACAAGGAATTCGTAAATGGGATATATGGGAATTTAAAATACGTCTTAAATCAGAAATATTTGTAGATTCTAAGACAGATGACAAGTCATATTTCACTCACTTATTCTGTGATGAAGCTACTACAGTAAATTCACCATACATTAAATAAAAGAGCCAATGTGTGGATATATAATATAAAAAACTTTTCCCTATAATGGGAAAAGTTTTTTATATTAGTGAAAACTAAAAGCCATATACTTATGAATAAACTCTTAATCACTTATGATCTTATCAAACATGGACAAGATTATCCAAATTTAATAGAAAACATAATTAAAATAGCACCACCACAGATGATTTGGCATTGTTTAGAATCTGTCTGGATTGTTAGGTGTAATTCTACTGCAGAAGAAGTTAGAAACTTTTTGGAGCAATTCATTGATGAAAATGATAAATTATTAGTAATTGAATTGACAGGTACTAGTGCTTGGAAAGGATTCGATGGAGAATGCAAAGATTGGTTACTGTTAAACTTACCTGATTAAATCTTGCTCAATATTAAATATTTTGAAATAAGCATTATGCCTATCTAATCCTTCATTGTAAGGAGCTTTCAATTTTTCGGAATCAAAATGATAAGCATCATTTACACTCCAAAAATATCTATTGATAAGCATTTTCTTAAATGCGTTTGAAAATTCATCAAAACTTAAATCTGCCATAGCTTTATTTTTAAGTAAAGTTACGGCAGATATCTTTTTTTGAAGGTTTGCTAGACTTTCAATAATTTAATATTTCTAGATTTTTTGTAAATTCGAATAAACGATAATAATTATGATAGATTTTTCACAAGAAGATAAAGAATTGATTTTATCAGCATTCGAATTTGAAAAAGAAACACTGTCTAAGGATGAATACGAGAAAGAGAACCTAACAATAGTATATAAAATCACGCATGAATTGGGAAAGCAAGATCCAGTTCTTTCAAAAGAAGATCTTGATCTAATAATTGAATACTTAGGTATACTTCACCACAATAAAACAGACTATACTCAATCTAAAGTTTTAGAATTAGAAAGAAGAATTAAAGATTGGAATAAAGAATTATAAACAAAAAAGAGAGCCAAAACGGTTCTCTTTTCTATTTGCTATATTTGTGTACAATTGTATATAGTTACCATAATTTAATTCTTATTGCTTTGTAAAAACTAAATTTTCTGTTTCTGGAAGGTATATATTATAGTCCCTGTCTGGTGGACAAGTAATATCATTTGATGTTGTTGTTCCGGGATAATATCCCCAATAAAATTGGGTGTCGTTTATTTTCTTAAATACAATAGTACCAATTCCTACACTACAGTTTCCACCGGAAAAAAGAAGAGTAACCTTATTTCCGTTTTCATCAGGATAAGCACTTTTTACAGAAAGCTTAGAGTCATTGGTAAAATTTTTATCTAATGTACTTTCCAATATCATTCCACTTTTCTTAACCTCATATCTTACAAATAACTGATCTCTATAATAATTTTTATTAAAAAATTCTATTGGTTGCTTTATTTGTTTTACAATCTTAAGGATTATAGTTTTATCATGAAATGATGCTGTCCATGTTCCTGTATAGAAATTGAGATCATCATTTAAATCTTTAAAATATGAATTTATAGGAATGTTTTCAGCATAAGTCTTTAAAGGGAAAGTTTGCTCCTGAGCTTTACAGGAAAAAAAGAATAAAATAAATATAACATTTTTCATTTTTCACAAATCTCTTCTCATTTATTAAAAAAACTAGGACTCTTTTTGTCTATAGTCCTAAAACTATACAAAAACAACTCCAGATCATTGATCCGAGACTGTAATTCTATTGCTTCGTAAAAACTAAATTTTCTGTTTCTGGAAGGTATATATTATAGTCCCTGTCTGGTGGACAAGTAATATCATTTGATGTTGTTGTTCCGGGATAATACCCCCAATAAAATTGGGTGTCGTTTATTTTCTTAAATACAATAGTACCAATTCCTACACTACAGTTTCCACCGGTAAAAAGAAAAGTAACCTTATTTCCGTTTTCTTGTGTATAAGCACTTTCTACAGAAAGTTTAGTATCGGTAGTAAAATTCTTATTTAATGTACTTTCTAATATTACACCACCTTTCTTAACCTCATATCTTACAAATAATTGATCTCTATAATAATTTTTTCCAAATCTTTCGATGGGTTCCTTTATTTGTTTTGTTATTTGCAAAATAATTGTTTTATCCTGGAATGTCGCTGCCCATGTTCCTGTATAAGCATTTAATTCATTGTTTAAATCTTTAAAATATGAATTTTCAGGAGATCCATATGCAGATGTACTTAAAGGAAAAATCTGCTGTTGGGCTTTACAGGAAAAAATAAATAATAATGTAAGTATAAATATAATATTTTTCATAAAATTCTTTTTTAATTATGACAAGGTGAAGAGCCTAGGTGCCCCTGAGAGTTCTGAGCTATTGTTAAAACTTTATTGTCTTCTATTCTTTGTAGTATAAGTTTATCTTTCAATCCCATTCTGTCCAAAGTAGAAAAAAAAATACTTTCTAATTTCTGACTTGTGGAAAGATTATTATCATGAACTATTTCTAAATAATCTTTCCATTGCATATTATCAAAGTATTTTAATTGAGCATCAGAATAACTTCCTGAAATTGGAAGATCTGCATGACTACCATTGAAATAAATTACATAATGTATGCCATTAGGAGCTACTACTCCCATATAACCATTACCAGTACTTCCTATACTCTGATACCTTACAATTTCAATCAAGGTAGAAATATCTGTTGCAGAAAAAATATTGACCCCTGTCCCAGTATGGTTATGATATCCACCATTCATAGTAGACGGATCTCCAAAACTTACACGGTGAGCACTGTTTTGAGTAGTTTGAGATGGTGCTCCTGTTTTATTTAGCCTCCATCCTTTTTCTCCGCCTTGACCACTAGCCATATGTTCTTTTAAATTTGTTACTACATTCTTCACATCATTGTTCTGCAACAGTTCTTTTGTTGTTTCGCAGGGGTCTTTTTGTTCCGGCGTATAAGGATACCCTCCACCTCCCGTGCCTCCGCCTGTACAGTTTTCTTCTAAACAGTCACCTGGTGTTGTAGGTTCCGTTAAAACAGGTCCGGAAGGCTTACACCTGGTTTCATTGAATGTATCAACCTGTAATACCTGTCCTGTGGTTTCACTAGTCCATGTCCAGGTAACCTGTACAGTGTAACAATTCGATTTGGAAAAAGCTTCATTTTCGTTTCCACTGATAATTTTTCCTTTAAGTTGGTTTCGCTCTTTAAAAACTAATAAATTAAAAAAATCATTAGAGTTTTTTTCATTTTTTATTTTAAAAAATACTCTATCTCCTATGCGTTCAGCGGTAAGGATATAATTTATTTTCCCATTTCTTGAAATAGGAACTTCCAGAAAGCTTTCATCAAATGTACCCATTGTCAGAGCAAAGTCCCATAAAACATTTCCATATTTACCGGAAAAATAATTTTTGTCAGCATATTGATCGAAAATTTCCTTTACATTTCCAATATACTTTTCATCTTCTTTCCAGAGGCTTTTGTTGGTATAATCGTTAGAGGAGGGATTAGAAGCATCCGAATCAGAAGATATTTCATCATGGATGCAGGAATGTAGAAAATGCTGACCAGCATCAAAAGCAGCATTTGAATAATTATTTTTTTTTTCATAAATGTTTTGTTTTTAGGCTTTAAATATATATAAATTTTCAAATAATCGTGAGAAAAAATACTTTAGGCTATTCAACTATTATTATAATCTCAACCAATAATTAGTGATTTTAAATTATTTGTATATTCAGGCAAATAAAAAAATTAGAAATATGAGAATCAAAATTTTCAGTTCAATGTCGGCGAATAAGACAGAAAAAGAAGTTAACGACTTTTTAGCGACTACCACTTATGAAATTATTGACATTAAATGGGCGTGTGATGGTACTTACGCGGTAATGGTCATTTTCAAAATGTAATCAACAAAAATATTTAATCTATACAGTTTAAAATCGGAGGATCTGATAAAATTCAGAACACAAAAAAAGCCTCCCGGGGCACGAGAGGCAAAATTTTTAAATTTTGTAAGAAAGATATACTATTAGTGATGTGTTGTTTTTAGTTCAAGGTTTGTGCCGTTCAACATCTTAAATCCAAAAATCGTGACTTTTGTGGTATCTTTTCTTTTTTGCTCTATGAATCTCACCATTACTTCAACATTGATAATCTGTAGACATTCATAAAAACAATTAAATGATCTTTCATTTAGACTGAAATTTATCTTACAAAATGCTTAATTAACATAATAAAATTCTCTAAAAAATTAATTCCCCATTAATGGAATAGTATTATATTTGAAATCTAACGAATTAAATACTCAACTATGAAAAATTTCAAAAAGCTAACTAGAGAAGATTTAAAAAATGTAGCAGGTGGAGGAGCAGTTCCATATTGCAGAGTTGGATACATTTATATGTGCCAGGCAGTGGGTGCATGCATTCCTGAACAAGATATGTGGGATTGTGTATGTGGTTGCGTTCCAAAAGTTAAGCCTTAATAATTTAGACCCTTCTTTTTTAAGAGGGGTTTTTCAATGGCGCGCTTTTCTAGTTTAGTATTTTGCTTTTACTTTTAAATACATTCCATAAAAAAATCCCGCCTGAAGCGGGATTTACTGTTATCATTCAAAAAGTTATTTTTTACTTTTATAGCCGGAAAACTGTAAAAGTATATGTTCTGGCTATGTTTCCGTTATTGGTAATGGTATACGTATTCGCAGCCGTTTTAACCAGGGTATAATCAAATTGGGTACCTCCTCCACCGTCAGCACAACCGGTTACATTCGCAAATTGAAGTCCCCAGGTTGCTGATGTTCCGGCTCCGCCCGCAGAGCTTGATACAGTTCCTACTTTGTCCCTTGCAACAGCACTTAAATATCCTAGTGCTATATCAGAGTACATATAAGTGGAAATCATTGTTCTTCCACAAGCATTTCCAGATCTCACGATCAGCATTCCTGCCGGAATATTGACTGCAGCAGGTATTGTAACGGTGCCACTTGCTCCCGGCAATATGCTCGTGCTGTTTATAGAATAACTGTATTTTGCTGTGGTTACATCTCCGGTAGCTCCTCCCCTTATCAGGAGGTCATGATCTGCAGGAACCTGACGAAGCAGATTCTGAATACGCAGACTCTGATTACTGGCATCAACATCTAATTTTCTTTGCGGAGATACGTTTCCAATTCCTGTATTTCCGGATGATGTAATGATAAAATCATTGGCCTCCTGACCTGCTGTAGGAACTCCCGAAACAGCATTATCCTTCGCAGCGTCTATATGGAATAATCCCTGAGTATTGCTTGTATTAATCCCAAATTGCGCATAACTCAGAAAAGACGTGAGTATATAAAGTATGATATATAATTTCTTCATAATTTTATTTTTTTGTAAAAATCAGAAAAGATTACAAACGGAAAATAGTCACCACATAGGTTCGTGCTACATTCCCGTTGTTTACAATCAAATAGCTGCTGGCTGTAGGTTTTGAAACCGTAAAATCAAACTGAGTAGTATTTCCTGTAGTACAAGTTACAGTTCCGGGAAACTTAACGGACCATACGCCGGAACCTCCACCTCCACCTGGTATCGGAGCAATGGTTGAGGTGCCCACTTTATCACCTGCAATAGATGTTGCATATCCAAGAGAAATATCCGAATAAATAAAATTCGTAATCATGTTTGCACCGCATGTGTTACTTGTTTTAACCACCAGCATTCCGTTTGGAATACTTATACTGGCCGGAATAGTAACGGTGCCGTTTGCTGCCGCTGCTACAGTAATGCTTGTTGTATAAACATACCGTGTGGCTACTACGTCTCCGTTGGCTGTATTGATCGTAAGAAAATCATGATCATCAGGAATTTGCTGGGGTAGATTTCTAATCCTGAGACTTGCGCTGCCGGCATCGATATCCAGCTTTTTCTGCGGAGCTATCAAACCTATTCCAACATTCCCGGCAGCAGTAACGACAACATCATTAACCTGTTGTGCTGCTGTGGGCGCTCCTGTTGTAGGATTGTCCTTTCCTCCGTCCACATGAAATACAGTTTGTGGATTAGAAGTGTTAATACCAACCTGCGCAAAACTTAGCACAGCGGTACAGATGTAAAAAATCGAAAAAATTTTCTTCATAGATTGATTTTTTTAGTGAAGGTTTTTTATTGCTTTTAATTTGTGTCTTTATACGATAAACATTGACTTCAGACCTTTAAAGGTATTCTGATTCACTTGTCATCAAGCAGTTCATTGTGTGTTTTTATTATCATGAATAAAAATAGATTATTTTAAAGAAATAATCTCCAATATTTGAATTATTTTTTAACAAAATTAATCATATAATAATTAATCAATTCTTGAGTTATGAAGAATAAATAATCCTTTGAGCCCTCAAATTTACTATTTAAAAAAGCAGACCTCATTAATTATCAGTCAACGACGTATTTCTTCAACAAACAATTATCACGTTGATAAAACCTTTATGCATCTTCTGATGGTATTAATCGGGAATTGCAAACAAAAAAAAACTTCCCATTATGGGAAGAATTGTAAGTACTAAATGATTGGGAATGAATGATAATAAACAATGCTAAATTAATCCATCGCAAACCTCCATCCTATGACCCAGATCATAAAGAATCTTTTTGTATTATAGTTTTCAATTTTGGGTTTGAATTTCTTTTAAAACTTTCTTCCCGTTTTCGTTATCAGGATTTAAGTCGAGAGACTTTTTATACATTTCAATACCTTTAGTTTTATCTCCTGTTTTTAATAGTACTTCGCCGTAACTGTCATAAGCATTCCAGCTATCAGGATACAAATACACGTTAAGCTTAAAAATACCCAGTGCTTCGTTCTTTTGATTGGTGGTCAGCAACCGGTACCCCCAATTGTTCAGTTCAGATTCCTGTGGCTTAAAATCCGGATTTTGTTTTTTCTCATTCTTCACGAAATCTATTGCATTTTCATATCCGACCTTTTGTAGATTTTTCCTGAGATAAGTCAGCGGATCCGCTTTAATAATATCCGGAATATAGCATCCTGCAATTTCTTCAATAAAATCTTCCGGAGCACTTCCTCCTAAATTGGTCAGTACAATCACCGCCAAATGATCATCAGGATAAATGAGCAGAGCAGATCTGTTTCCGCCCGACATTCCAATCGCTTTATGATTTTTTCTGAGCTTCGCAATTCCCCAACCGCGTCCCCAATCCGTAGGTGTTCCATTATTAAATTTAGCAGGAGACCACATGGTATCAATTGTTGATTGTTTTTGCAGTAATTTTCTGTTTTGCAGGGCAATAACCCAATTGGCAAGATCTTCGGAAGTACTGTTAAGACCGGCGCCTGTTCTGGTAAAATCAGGAAATTCATAATAATTATTGACCAATTTATCCCCACTCATCCTTTTTCCATCGAAAAAACTTCTGTAGCTGTAGCTCGGTGCATAATGCGGAATAATATCTCTTGAATCTCCGAAAACCGTATTTTTCAAATGGACAATCTTAAATTGTTTTTCTTCGAAGAATTCAGCAAATGGTTTATGGGTAAGCTTCTCTATAATTTTCCCCAGCAAATAATAATTGGTTTGATTATAACTGAACTGCTCTCCTGTTTTAAATTGCATAGGAGTGGTTTTAAGTTTTTCGAAAATCGGTTCTTCACTTCCTAGTACCCCAACATTTCCGGTTACAGGATCTAAAAGTCTCAGCATATCAGGCAGTCCTGAAATATGTGTTAACAGTTGATCTATTGTTATTTTTTGCCATTCCAAAGGCAAGCCATCCAGATAAGTACTGACAGGTGCCTCCAGTTTTATTTTCCCCTGTTCAACCAATTGCATAACGGCTACCCCAGTGAAAATTTTAGTATTTGAATTAATGGGGAAAATCGTATTAGTCTTCACCTCAATCCGATCTTGTACATTGGCGAGCCCGTATGATTTGTTTAAAACAATTTTCCCATTCCGAACAACAGCAACCTGCACTCCCGGGATTCGTCTTATTTTCATTTCCCTTTGAATGACTTCATCTACATTGGAACTTATGTTTTGAGCAAAAGAGGATAAGGAGATGAGTAATGATACAATAAACAGATAAATTTTCATGGTTTATTTTTACATATAAAACAACTGAAAACCAAATCTATTACAGCCTTTTAATAATTTAACATGAATGTTTTTTTTGAAGGCGACTGTATGCTCCAATTGTGTCTTCAATACAACAAAATAGTAAGGCAAAAAAAATCCCCAGATTGCTCTGGGGATAAAAACTAATAACCATGAAAACTCAAATTAAACATGAGTTGCTTCATATATTGAAAAATCGTGCCAAAGTAGCTTTTACTAAAAACACTTTTCTATATTTTTTCAAACTTATTATTTCTGAAAATGTTCAGGTTTACATTTTTCATCAAGAATAAAAATGAGTAAACCGCCTAAATAATCACGCTTTCAAGCGACTACAATAATCTATAAAAAAATATAACTCACAGATTCATATTGAAAAATAAATAACGCAAACATTAAGTTCATGATCAAAATCATAAATCAGCCATATTTTTCTTTTATATTAACGTGAAACCAATTCAGTTATTATCAATATTTTTTTTATCCTAAAAAAACAGGAAAGCATTTATTGCATATTTTTATTTCGATCTCGTACGTCCGTCCTTACAATGGGAAGTTTTAAGGGTAAAATTTGTGGCAAAATAAAAAGCCCCCATAATGGAGGCCTCAAAAAACACAAATGATGAAAAAATTTTTATAATCTTTAAATAATTATCTATCGTTTAATCTTACAGCCAAAATTAATTCATTTTAGTCTTTCCACTTTATGACTGAACTCATAAAGTTGTTTTTTTAGTTCATCCTTTTCTAAAATTATGCTTTAAAACTTAAATGCAATAAATGAAAAGCCCACATAAGACTCTATATCCAACAATATCAAATAGTTCACATTTAAAACATAAAATGTTTTTTTATAATATCAACACAAATAAATGATTATTAACAAATATTATAAACCATAATCTTAGAAAATACGAAAAATAAATTAAATATAACATGATCGAGGTTATGTTTTTCCACTATTTTATTTCCTAGTTTTACATATCTATTTTAATTCAATATAACGTGATAAAATTCTCTATACTTATTGCCAATTACAACAATGGTAAGTATTTTAGAGACTGTTATAACTCGTTGATCAGCCAGACATACGGAAGCTGGGAAGTTATAATTGTCGATGATGCATCTACTGATGATTCTGTAGAACAAATCAAGGGCATTATACAAAATGACTCCCGTTTCAGGATCTACAAAAATGCCACTAATCAGGGCTGCGGCTATACCAAGAGAGAATGCATGAAATATGCGCAAGGAGAAATATGTGCGTATCTGGATCCGGATGACGCCCTTTATTCCGATGCTTTAGAAAAAACAGCTGAAGAGTTTGCTAAAAATGATATTACAGCTGCATATTCGCAAATGATGCTTTGTGATGAAAATTTAAATCAGAATAAAGTATACGCCAGCACCAAACAGATCTACAACAGCAGATATTTTTTCAACTGCCCTACTCAATTTGCACACTTCTTTACTTTTAAAAAAGAAACTTACCTGAAGACTTCCGGCATCAATCCCCATTTAAAAAGTGCCGTAGACCAGGACCTCTACCTAAAGATCCTGGAACATGGTAACGTAAAATACATCAAAGAACCCCTCTATCTGTACAGATTACACTCTAATGGTATTTCCCAGCATAATTTTAAACAAGGAGCTAAGGAGTCTTTTGCCAAAGTAATCCACGATGCCATGAAAAGACGGGGCATCAGCAGGATCAACAACAAGATAGTTCCGGATGTATATACCGATGCACAGGAAATCTACGAGCTCCTGAACTATCAGACCCAGAAACTACACCGGTTGATTAATAAAGTAAAAGTAACTTTCAACATATAATTTGATTATGGCTTCTCAGAAATGGGAAGCTTTTTTTATTTTCAATCAACGGCTTTTCTCTTTCAGATTGGTTGGAAATCAAAACGGCCCCCAATCAAGGAGGCCTAAAAACACAAATGATGAAAAAAATCTATTTAGAAAAATCCAAATAGAATTTGTTGACAATGATTGTCTTAATATTTTTTCTTACTGTACTTTTTCCAGTAAGCGAAGTCATAGCTGTAGCACCAAAAGTCAGATTTATGATTGATTTTTTTTAGAATCATATAACATCCTAAAATAACGAGCATTGATAAGACAAACAAAATAATCAGTTTTAAAATAAATGAATAGTCATGGATATCCATAATGAATAGTTTTCAGTTTTTATAATGTTAAATTTAATATAAATTTCCACACAGTGTGAATAAAAACTATTTATATCTATGAATTCATTAAAAAAATCCTCGTGTGAGGATTAATAAACGGATGTAAATATTTTTACCACTATGCTATTCTGCCCAGGTTACCGGAATATAAACGGTAATATAGCCATCTGCATCTACCTGCGCATCAGATACAGTTCCTGTTACAGACCCGTACCCTGTCCAGCCTCCTTGTCCCTGCATAGCAGAAAATTTATAAGTTCCTGCCGGGATTCCTTCATAATATCCCGGAAGTGTCTGAAAACCTCCGCTGTAATAAGTATCAAACACTTCTCCTGTAGCTGTATTTTCAGCCAGAAAACTACCAACATCGTGATTTCCTGAAAGTGTTTTCACTCCATCCAAAGAAATAAGACCGAATCTCACTTTATAGGTATTCGTTTTTGAAGCTTCTTTAGAGACTTCAGATTTCGCCTGAGGTTTAACATCAGTCACCATATCATCATTGGAAGAGCACGATACAGCTGCCACCGACAAGGCTACAAAAGCCATCGTTTTAAAAATTGCTATTTTCATATTAAAGTAATTTGGTATTTCAAAAGTAACCAATTCATGTGAACTGAATAAAAACCTTTAATTAACTTAAAATTACATTCCAACCCCGATCCGCAGAGGGAAGCTATACAAACCGATAGAACCGGAAAAGCAGGTTTTATGTAAAAAATTATTATTTTAACATTCATTAACTAAATTTTGGCTTCATAATTGAAAATACAAAGGAAGTTGTTGCCGTTTTGGCTCAGACTACTTATTAAAATTTGAATTATGAGAAAGATAGTATTAACAGGTATTTTATCAGTTTTTTTACTGACAGCCTGTAAAAAAGACGACAGGACAGCTGAAAAATCTCTTGAAGAGCAGAAACTTGAATTTCAGGCAAGACAGCTTGATATAGAAAAACAAAAGCTGGCCATTGAGAAAGAAAAACTAGTATACGAGGCACAGAAAAAGGTAGACAGCATCTCTGAAAGTAAAAAAACTCAGGCAGCTGCTGCAGCCAATTCAAAACCTCAGATCATAAGAGAAACGAAAACAGTATATAGAGACAGAGGATCCAACTCCAATTCAGGAGGCGGTACTTATGCAGATAACGGAAACAGTTCTTCACAAGGAACTGCCCAAAAGAAAAAAGGATGGAGTAAAGCCGCTAAAGGAACCGCAATCGGTGCCGTGGGTGGTGCCGCTTTAGGAGCCATTGTTGCTAAGAAAAACAGAGGTCTTGGAGCCGTGATCGGTGGTGTAGTTGGTGGTGCAACCGGTTATACAATCGGTAGAGCCGGAGACAGAAAAGACGGACGAGTACAACCGCGTAATTAATATTTTCACGATAACATTTAAAGATTGCTTATTTTTAGGCAATCTTTTTTTATGATGTTACTTTTACTTTCCACGGTTCTCATTATCCCGGTCCTGACAGGATGGGGAAAAATCATGGAAAGATTCACAGGTTCTTTATTGAATGGGATTTCAGGAAATATTGTAACAGGAATAGTAGGACTCAGTCTGATCTGGACCGTTCTCGCATTTTTCATTCCTATCAATATATATGCAGAAATTCCTTTTGTATTGGCAGGGATTTTATTTTTCTTCATCAAGAAACTCTATCTGGAATTCTATAAGTTTTCAAAGAAAGATACTTTTCTGATTGGTGGTATTTCATTGACCATTCTATATGCAGGCTCTTTTTATCCTTATATATTGGATCATTTCGGGTATTATGTTCCCACAATCAAATGGCTTACCGAATTTGGTCTTATTAAAGGTATTACCAATTTGGATTTCACGTTAGGACAGATGTCCATTTGGCATATTTTCCAGGCAGGATTTTCCAACTTTTCAGATCCTTTTTTAAGGATGAATGCTATTCTGCTGATCATTTATACCCTTTACATTTTTGAAAGAAAAAGTTGGATACAGCTTTGTTTTATTCCGGTCTTATTACTTTTTTCACAGTCTCCCAGCCCTGATCTTCCCGTGATCATTTTATCATTAATTATTTTAAATGAAATCATACAAGGAAATAAAAATATTAGTCTTTTATTCGCCTGCTCTGTTTTTATTTTTTCTATAAAGCCCACGATGATCTGGCTTCCTGTATTCACTTTTCTTTGTTCTGTGTTTATCTTCAAACCTAATTATAAACATTCCGTCTTCGGGATTCTCATCCTTCTGCTGTTCTTTATTAAAAATATATGGACATTCGGATATCCGGTATTCCCTGTTGCTGTGGGCGACCTGGGATTCAGCTGGAAACCGAATCCTGAAGTTTTAAAAATCTCCTCTCAATATGCCATTCAGAAAACCTATGATATGCAGTATACCTATGAGGAAATTCAAAAGTTTTCTTCCTACGATGCGGTCAGAAACTGGTTTTCGCTGGAAGGAATTAAATCAAAGATCAATATTATTTTCATCTTCAGTTTAGTAGTATTTTCTGTTTTCGCTATCCTTAAAAAGAAAAAGATCATCACACTGATCTGTATTTCTCTGTTGATAAAAAGTATACTCGTATTGGCTTTTTCTGCACAATACCGATTTTTCATCGATGTGTTTTTTGTCATGTTTTTTATCCTGTTCATTCAGTTAAGCAAAAGAAATTCACTTGTCCTTTTCTCTGCATTAAGTTTTCTGGTGATCGGAGTTTTAAGTTTTCCCAACTTTATCCGCCACTACATTCCAAGTTTTAAACCGGGAAATTTCATGGCAGGATTCAAAAAAGAGCAACTTTACAAGCCTTCAACTTATCGTTACAATAAATTTGAAACGTTTCAGACAGGAAATTTAAAGTTCAATATATCAAAAGATTACCCTTTTAATTTTGACACACCCCTTCCTGCGATTTCATCCGGATATGTTCTTGATGATGTACAGTCTGGAATTTTCCCTCAATACATCGACGGAAAAAACATTAAAAAAGGATTGATCTGGAAAAAACTCACCCCGGAGGAAAAAAAGGAATTGGAGAACGTTATCAATAATATCAAAAACACTGATAAATAGAACAAATGCAGAAACTTTAATATCTGAAGAAAAATAGGTAATTTTGTATCATGTTCAACACATTAGGTAATCTTCTCAGTCTTACAACATTTGGAGAAAGTCACGGCGTGGCTTACGGCGGTATCATCAATAATTTTCCGGCAGGATTAACGGTAGATTTCGATAAAATTCAATATGAATTGGATCGTAGAAAACCGGGCCAGTCTGCAATAGTCACTCAAAGGAAAGAAAGCGACACGGTAAAGTTCCTTTCCGGAATCTTTGAGGGAAAAACTACGGGTACCCCAATAGGTTTTATAATAGAAAATGAAAATCAGAAGTCTAAGGACTATGATCATATTGCAGATTCATATCGTCCGAGTCATGCAGATTTCACGTATGACCAGAAATTTGGAATAAGAGATTATCGCGGAGGAGGAAAATCTTCAGCAAGAGAAACCATCAACTGGGTCGTTGCCGGCGCTTTGGCTAAACAGCTTTTGTCAGGCATCGAGATCAATGCATACGTTTCTTCCGTAGGTGATATTTTCTGTGAAAAACCTTATCAGGCACTGGATTTTTCCAAAACGGAAAGCAATGATGTGCGTTGTCCTGATGCTGAAACTGCAGAAAGAATGATCGAAAGGATCAAAGAAATCAAAAAAGAAGGGAATACGATCGGTGGTACGGTGACGTGCGTGATCAAAAACGTCCCTGTTGGCATTGGAGAACCTATTTTCTCTAAACTTCAGGCTGAATTGGGCAAAGCAATGCTGAATATCAACGCCTGCAAAGGTTTTGAATACGGAAGTGGTTTCTGCGGAGCAAAAATGACCGGAAAGGAGCATAATGACGCCTTCAATACAGATTTTACAACGAAATCCAATCTTTCAGGAGGAATCCAGGGAGGGATTTCCAACGGAATGGATATTTATTTCCGTGCTGCATTCAAGCCTGTGGCTACTATTTTAAGACCTCAGGACAGTGTGGACAGATACGGAAATCCTGTGATCGTAGAAGGTAAAGGACGTCATGATCCATGTGTAGTGCCCAGAGCGGTTCCTGTAGTGGAAAGCTTAGCTGCATTTGTACTGGCTGACCTGTTTTTGATCAACAAAACAAGAAATATTAATAATTTTTAATACATAACTTTAGTAATGAAAAATTACTGGGATCAGGGTATTTCTTTTGAAGAATATATCCGCATCGGAAGAGAAAGACTGGAAAACCCTTCCACTCAACAAGAAATTGAATACAAACAATATTACGAACTGGGACTTCAGAGAATGGACAGAACACTTAAAAAGTATGTTCCGGATGAAGAACAGTTAAAAGAATTAGCTGCCAAAAATTTTGACGGAAAGATTCTCATCATTTCAGAAGCGTGGTGTGGCGATGCCAGTGCTACGGTTCCTGCTCTTGTTACTTTTTTTAAGGGACACAATGAGGTGAAAATTTTTCTTAGAGACAGTGATAAAAGCCTGATTGGCCAGTTTATGACCAACGGAACGGAATCGATCCCAAAGGTGATCATTCTGGATAAGGATTTTAATGTGAAAAATTCATGGGGACCGCGTCCAAAATACGGATACGAGCTATTAATGAAGCATAAAGCCGATCCTGAAGCTTACCCGAAAGATAATTTTTACAACGATCTTCAATTGTATTATGCCAAAAACAGAGGTAAAGATGCAGTTCAGGAGATTTTAGAATTATTATAATACAAGATTGAATTCCATACAGCTTAAAATAACAGTAAAGATCAACGCATGAAAAAGAATATCATTTATATTGTCCTTATCATCATCATTGGTGTGGTAGCTTTTGTCCCGGGACTAAAGGAATATCTGAGAGATCAGTTTTTCCCGATCGCTACGATTGAAAATGCCGTGCATGTAAGTGAAGAGGATTATGATGTTGAGCTGAAAGGAATCAATGTACCGAGTACGAATCTTAAAGCTTTCAAGAACAAACCTGTTTTCCTGAATTTCTGGGGAACATGGTGTCCACCGTGCAGAAAAGAATGGCCTACGATTCAGAAGTTATATGATACAAGAAAAGGAAATGTAGATTTTGTCCTTATTGCGATGAATGACAAGGAAGAGGCGGTCGTAAAGTTTTTAAAGGAAAATAATTATAACGTTCCTGTCTACATTGCTCAAAGTCCTATCTCAGAAAAAATACTTCCCAAAGTATTTCCTACCACGTTTCTTATTGATCAGCATGGAAGGATCATCATCAAGGAGGATGCCTACAGAGATTGGAACACAGAGACTGTGCATCAGTTCATTGATAATATCATCAAGTAATTTATTTAACTAAATTTTATAGTTTATTGGTATAAAATTTGCGAAATTTACTGTGTTGAAAAATTTATTAAAACTAAACACAAAATGAAATATTCAAAATTGAATCTTGCAAAAGAGGCCATCAGCCACAAAGGTTTCGTAAAGAAAATCCCTGATATATTCAGAATGGTAAAACTATGGAGAAAAGGAGAATATCCGATGAGATCCATTGACATTATCCTTCCGCTTCTGGGACTTTTATATGTAATCTCCCCTATTGACCTTCTTCCTGAGTTTGCGGTGCCTGTATTAGGTGTCATGGATGACCTGGCGGTATTATCGCTTACGATTCCAAAGCTGATCAAAGAAGTGGATAAATTCTTACTGTGGGAAGCTGAGCAGAGGCTGAACGGAACAAAAGTTATCGACGCAGAAATTGTAAAATAATAATTTACAGAAATATTCTTTAACCATCCTGAAACATTTCGGGATGGTTTTTTATTGACAAATGACGGATAAATTTTTAAGCCTTATTTCAAATCATTAAATTTGCAGTATCTAATAAAAAATAATGGAAAGTAAAAAAGAATTTTTCTTAGAGTGCTACAAGCTGGGCATCATCAAATTTGGAAGGTTTACCTTGAAAAGCGGTATCGAAAGTCCGTTCTATGTAGACCTGAGACCTTTGGCTTCAGACCCGAAAATTTTAAAAAATCTGGCTAATTATCTGTTGGAAATGCTTCCGTTGGATAATTTCGATTTAATCTGCGGGGTGCCTTATGCAGCGCTTCCGATGGCTACTGCTATGTCTTTGGAAAGCTACATTCCATTAATTATTAAAAGAAAAGAGGCCAAAAACTACGGAACGAAAAAGCTGATCGAAGGAATTTATCAGAAAGGACAGAACTGTCTTTTGGTAGAGGATGTGATCACTTCCGGAAAATCTCTTGTAGAAACCATCGCTGAGGTAGAACAGGAAGATCTTAAAGTAGCTGACATCGTTGTGGTTCTCGACAGAGAGCAGGGCGGAAAACAGTTACTGGAAAGCAAAGGATACAGAGTTCATACGCTTTTCAATATTTCAGAAGTTTGTACGATTCTTCAGGAAACCGGAGAACTTTCTGATGAAGAGGTAAAAAGAATTCAGGATTTCCTTCAGGGAAACCATATTCAGTTTGAAGAAAAGACAAGAAGTTCTTACGAGCAGAAACTCGCGCATGCACAGCATTCTGTTTCTAAAAAGTTACTTGAAACTGCTTTGGCTAAAAAATCAAACCTTATTGCATCGGCTGATGTCACTACCACACAGGAATTACTTGCTCTTGCTGAAAAAGTAGGACCTCACGTGATTGCATTGAAAACGCATATTGACATCATTTCAGATTTTGACTATGAAAAAACAATTCTTCCGTTAAAAGCATTGGCTGAAAAACACCAGTTCTTATTGATGGAGGACAGAAAATTTGCAGATATCGGGAACACGCAGGAACTTCAGTTTACCAGCGGTGTATTTAAAATTACAGACTGGGCAGATTTCGTGACCTCACAGGTGATCGGAGGATTTGAATCTCTGGACTGCTTTAAAAATGTAGGGGTTGTAGCCATTGTAGGAATGTCTTCCAAAGGAGCACTGACTACAGCAAGTTACCGTGAAGAAGCTTTAAAAGTGGCATTATCACATCCAAACGTAATCGGTGGGGTATCTCAGAATCAGATTCCTGAAGAGCTTCTGCTTTTCACTCCGGGTGTTAATCTTGCAGATTCAGGAGACGGAAAAGGACAACAGTACAATACGCCTGACCATGTCTTCAAAATGCTTCACTCCGATTTTATCATTGTAGGCAGAGGAATTTATAAATCTGACGATCCTGAAACGGCTGCTATCACGTATAAAAACGAAGGCTGGAATGCTTATGTTAATTCTTTGCAAAAAAATACCATCCAGGGCTAAAACGCTGTTGAATATATTCAAAATAAGTTTATATTTGGGCTTTATCACAGGATATTGAAAAAGATCACCACATGCCTTGTTTTGTTTTGGGGAATTGTACAGGTTTCTGGGCAAAAAGACAGCATATACATTGAAGCGAAATTATCTGCCGACAGAAAAACGCTGGAGGTCAATCAGGAAATTGTGTACCACAATCATTCCGATAAGGACCTGCACTCGGTGAAACTTCTCAATTGGGTTTCTGCTTATAACAAAAAAGGGACCTCTCTGGTTTATAGAAAGCTGGAAGACCGCAGCAGTGATCTTCATTTTGCAAAACCAGAACAACTGGGTAAGCTTCTGGATTTAGAGATCAAAAATTCAGAGCAGCAGCCAGTTCCAATAAGTTCCAAGACGGATGAAAATCTTTTTCTTCCTCTGGCAGAAGCTTTAAAGCCTGGTGAAAGTATTACCTTACAGCTTCATTACAGTATGTCCCTTCCTGATAAGAAATTTACAGGTTATGGTACAGCTGATACAATGACAGCCTTAAAATATTTCTTTATTGTTCCGGATCATTTTGATCCGGACAATATTTCCAAAAGAAATTATCATGATATTGAAGAGTCCGTAAGTTTCAACACGTTCTGGACCGTTAATTTTGATCTTCCTCCCAACAGTTTTATCGAAGGGAATCTCCCGCAGGTTCAGATGAATTCATTCAAAGGGTATCTCGACTCTGATCCTGAATTCGTGATTGCACAGAACGGGCTTCCTTCCATAAAAATTAATGTGGATGGATCAGATATGGAAATTAAATTCGGATACAATCTGAAGCCGGAAGAAAAGCAGAATCTTGAATTTTACCTTCCTTTACATTTAAAGTTCATTAAAGAGAAGATCGGCTTCCTTCCAAAAAATCTTTTTATATCTGATAAGTTCAGGTCATCGGAAGACTTTTTTGGAAATAATGACATTGCTTTCTGGAAATTCAGATTTCAGCTGTTCAACGATTCTGAGAAAACAGATCTTGACTATTTCGGAATCATCACCAAAAAGGTTCTTGACGAAAGTATTATCGCAGATAAGCTGGACCATCACTGGTTTAAAAACGGTTTAAAATCATATCTGGAAATCCAGTATCTTCAAAAGTTTTACAAAGACGCCAAATTATTGGGTAATCTTCCGGAAACAAAAATTTTCGGAGTAAAACCTCTGAAACTGTTCCATGCTTCTCAGGTGAAACTTATAGACCGTTACGGATTATCGTATCAATACATCATGTCTCAGAATCTTGATCAGAAGATCAGTGAAAAATTCACGGTTTTGAGCAATTTTAATCATATGGCGGTCAGCAGTTTTGAAACGGGAAGTCTTTTCAATTATACCGCTGAAAAAATGGGGTATGATCATTTCAACGCTATTTTGAAAGATTATATCGTCAAAAATACGGACAGAAAAATCGATCCGGAAGAATTTCTGAAGGAGCTGGCAGAAAAAGATAAAACATCAGCGTATCTGTCAGATTTCCTGAAACAAAAAAACCGGGTTAACTTCAGACTGAAAAATGTCAGAAAAGAAGAGGATTCTTTAAATATTAAAATCGCAAAAAATACAGACTCTCCGATTCCTGTAAAGCTGGAAACCAAGACCAGTGAAGGTGAGAAAAAATCTTACTGGATAGAAACGGAACAAGACGAAAGAATTACGAATTTCGCTCTTCCTGCTTCAGAAGATATTCACAAAGTAACGCTTAACAGTGGGTATATCTTCCCTGAATCTAAATACAGAGACAACTTCCTGTATGCAAAAGGTCTGTTTTCGAATGCTAAAAAAATAAAATTCAAGCTGATTAAGGATATTCCCAATCCTGAATACAACGAAATATACATCAGCCCAAGGGTACGTTTTAATAATACCTATGATAAATTCCTTTTAGGTGTGAACTTAAAAAACCAGTCTTTGTTTGATCAGAAATTCCTGTATTCATTTACTCCAACCTACAGTACCGGAACCGGAAAACTGACAGGATCAGGAGCGGTCTCCTACTCTTTTCTTCCGGCTGAAAGTATTTTCAGGAGTATTACTTTTGGAGTGTCAGGATCTTATTTCCACTATGATTACGGATTGGCTTACAGAAAAGGTTCGGTATTCTCGAGTTTCAGCTTTAGGAAAAATCCAAGAAGTACAGTCAGCAGAAGTATTGGATTTTCCTACAATTATCTGGAAAGAGATCTGAGTCCAAAAATGGTGGCCAACAGAGATTACGGCAAGTACAACCTGTGGACCGCCGGATATGGCTACAGTGACAGCCAGATGATCCATGAAAAAAGCTTGAGTTTAAGTACTCAGGGCATGGAAGATTTCAATAAAATAACTGCCGAAGGATTTTACAGATGGGAATTTGCACCTAAACAAAAGTTGAGCCTCAGATTATTTGCCGGTTATTTTGTAAGGAATGAGACCCGAAATAATATGTTCAACTATGGAATCTCAAGGGTTTCAAACTATTCTTTCTCCTACAATCTTTTGGGTGAAAGTGCCAACAGCGGATTACTCGCTCAACAGTTTATCTTGGCTGACGGAGGATTTAAATCTTTTCTTCCCGGATCTGTCAATCAGTGGATCACGTCTTTTAATGTAGATTCAAGTGTCTGGAAGATATTCCATGTTTATGCGGATGTCGGGATGTATAAAAACAAAAACCGTCCTGCAGAATTCATCTGGGACAGTGGTATTAAAGTGAGGGTAATTCCGGATTTCCTTGAAGTTTATTTCCCGATACAGTCGTCCTTAGGTTTTGAACCTTCTTTTAAAGATTACGCTAAACGCATCAGATATACGCTTGTCCTTAATCTTGGTGCAGTCATCAATGCGGCCAGAAGAGGTTGGTATTAAGGAGGTGGAAGAGCGGCTGGAAGTTAGTATTAGGCATTTATTTTTAACCCTCTTTAAAATTATTTGATGAACTTGGTCTTAAAAACTAATAAAGATTGTTTCTCATCTCTAAATAATTTCATATTTACGGACTTTAGTTTAAATAAAAAAAGCAACTGTAAGGTACAGCTGCTTCTTTTAACATGTTATATTGAAAACTAACTTTTAAATTCTTTTAAACAGATTTAATCCATCTTATTCAAGCTAAATATTTCGGCTGTTATTTCTATATGAAATATATCAAAAACAGTACCACAAAAAACAAGGATTTTTAAAGAATACGCTTTAAAAGAAATATATTCTACAGGTTTTAAAGTATTAACTAATAAGTTTCAAATAAAAACCAACTATAAGGTATGATTTTATAAAAAAGCTCCGGCCATTTCTTCGAAATGGCCGGAGCGTATATTCTTTAAAAGAAACTAAAAAATTAGTCTTTTAAGATCTTCTGAGATACAGGTTCGTTGTTTACAGTTCCTGTTACGATATAGTTTCCTTTTGCCAGGTCTGCAACATTTACAGCCTCATTTTCTTTTACAGAAAGAGATTTCACAACTTGTCCGAACATATTGTAGATTTTTAAGTCTTTACAATTTTTCGCAAAATTGATTTCTGATTTTACAAAAGTATTTTTAACTAAACTGTATTTTGATACAGATAAATCAGCTGTAGATAAAGAAGAGTTCTGAATTAAAGAAAACTCATCAAAGCTCGCTGTAGAATTATTATAAGCACGTACTTGTAACTGGAACTGAACAGCCGCCGCAGGAGAAGTAAAAGTTAATGTTTTTTGAGTCCAAACACCTACTTTAGCTAAGTAACCATTATTATTTCTCAATGGATCTGTTGTTGCATCAGTTGTCAAATATACAGGAGCAGATCCAGCATCTAGAAAGCAAGACCAAATTCTAGCTCCATTTCCAGTACCTGCAGATTTATACCAAAAGCTAACGGTATATTGAGTATTAGCACTAATAGGAATATTTTGATAAAACCCGGTTGTTGCTGTTGCTACATATTTAGCATAATTTGCTCCCTGGTAAGGAGTATCCGTCTCAGCTGTAGGTAAAGTGTAAGAAGCTACCGTACCTGCTGTCCAATTACTAAGCCCACTTTCAAAACCTGGGTTTTGAACTAAATTTTGAGAAAATCCCAAAATACATGAAGTAATTCCTAAAACAGTAAAGATTTTTTTCATTATAAAAAGTTTTAAATTTATGGGGTAAAAGTACAAAAAAACCGCCATTATATTAAAATGACGGTATATAATTAACAATTAATTAAAGTTACCTTTTTATTATTTTCTCGGAAACCGCTTTACCATTGATATTTCCGGCAACAATATAAATCCCTTTTTCGAGATCTAATATATTCAACGTTCCGTTTTCTTTTACAGAAGCCGTTTTAACCAATTGACCACTTACATTGAAAATTTTAACATCAGATTGAACTCCAAAATAGATTTCATTCTCTACTGAAGTATTTTTAATGAATTTAACTGAAGAAGATTTAGTATCATTCACAGCAAGTGCACCTTGAGACACCAGTTTAATATCATCGATGAAGAATCTTCTTCCTCCTGCTGCTGAAGCAAATCTAAGTTTTGTCGCAGCTGTTCCTCCCTGTATATTTACGGTATAAGTAGAAAATTCTGAATTGGTCAAAGTAAAAGTACTGGTACCGCTTATGCTTCCTCCCCCGGTGATGGTAACCGTTAACGATGTATTATCAGTACTGAAACCAGCAGCTCTGAAAGTTAATGTTGCATTCCCTGAAAGTCCTGTCAGTGCCGGTGTAGTTACAGCTCCTGCAGTACTGCCGGAACCAGCTTTGATACACTGTGATCCTCCTCCTGCTGCTCCAAATATCCAACCTGCTGTGGTATAAGTACTCAGCGATTTTGTTCCAATATTTCCGGTCCAGGCATTATCATTTCCTCCGGTTCCATCTAAATCATCAAACGTTGCATTGAAAACAGTAGTCTGAGCAAATGTCGCAACAGCAAATACAGCTGTAGCCACTAACGAATAAAATTTTTTCATGATTGTAAAATTTAATTATTAATAATTTACACCCCAAAATTACCAGTATTTTTCAGGGGTTTACAATAATTAGATTAATTTTCTGTTAATAATGCTAAACCCACTTCCGTTAACATTTTTTAGCTATTTTTACGAATTATTTTGATAAGCTTGCGCAATTTTTTTCTTCTGATCGGTTTATTTTTCATGGGCATATTTTCGGCTCATGCACAAATATTTTCGTGGAAAAATCCAAATATTCCGCAAGACAGTATCAAGAAAGACAGCATTCTTGCTGCAAGGTTTGAACAGGACATTTTTGCAAAGGATACCCTTGATTTTGTAAGAACCAACAACAAAATCATTGTAGACGAAGCCGTATTGGCCAAAAACGATAAAAAACGATTTTTAGGTGAACTGAATTCCAAAGGTTCCATCATCCGTGGGATTACTTTCGGTAACAATCAGGGGCAGTCTGTACAGAGTTCTATGGATCTCCAGATCTCCGGACGTCTTTCAAAGGACGTTACTATTTTAGCCAGTATTTCGGATCACAACTTACCTATTCAGGCTGACGGTTATACGCAAACTTTAGAAGAGTTTGACAAGATTTATATGCAGCTTAATATTAAGGATAAATCGATCCTGAGAGCCGGACATCTTGATCTTGTAGAAGCTAAGAGTTATTTTGCAAAATTCCAGAGACGAAGCATGGGAATTGAGTTCCAGACTGAGTTTGGAAATGATAATAAAACCTTTGTAGACGTTTCTATGGGCGTCGCACGAAGTGAATTCCACAGGGTACGTTTCCAGGGGGTGGAAGGTAACCAGGGACCTTATCGTCTGACGGGGAAAAACGGAGAACAGTTCATCACGCTTATCTCAGGGTCCGAGCAGGTATTTATTGACGGTATTTTGATGAAGCGTGGAGAAAACCAGGATTATATCATCAACTACAATACGGGTGAAGTCACATTCACCAGTTTCCGTCCGATTTTCCAGCAGAATTTCATTACGATTTCTTATAATTATACGAACAGAAATTATTCAAGATATTTATTTACCGGAAAAGTTGAGCATCAAAGGGAAAAGCTTAAAGTAGGGCTTAACTGGTTCATGGAAAATGACAACAAAAATGCTCCTCTTGCCCTCAATCTTTCTAAGGAAGACGAACAGATTCTGGCAGACGCCGGAAATAACCCTGACTTAATGTATGCTCCATCAGGTGTGGTTACCGCGTATGATGTGAATAAAATCCTCTACAAACTAAATCCCGCCGGGAATTTCTACGAATTCTCTACCGATCAGAATGAAACACTTTATCAGGTTTCTTTTACTTATTTCGGGATTAATAAAGGAGATTATAAAATCACACAAACTACAAATAACGGACGTGTTTTTGAGTATGTAGGCAATAATATGGGAGATTACAGAGCAGTTAGAAAGCTTCCTTCGCCTCAGAAATCACAGGTCTATTCAGTGAATTCCGAATATCTTTTAAAAGAAGGAAAAATAGGCGCAGATTTCTCCCTGAGTAATTATGATCTGAACCTTTTCTCCTCAAAAGATGCGGCTCAGAATATGGGGTATGCATGGCGTGTTTTCGGAAATAAAACGTTCACAAAAAGCAAATGGAAAGGAACTCCAAGTTTTGAATACCAATATATTGATAAGCAATTCCATATCTTGGACCGTATCAATGATGTGGAATTCTCAAGAGACTTTAACTTAGTTCAGGAATTCAGCCAGCGAACTCAAAACAGATTTACGTTCAGCTTTTTAAATAAATGGAACAATAAATCAACCCTGAACTACAGAATCAATTATCTGGATGAACAGGATACGTACAAAGGGATAAAAAATGACCTGGATTTTGGCTGGATCACTGGAAAGTTCTTCACCAAAGGAAATTTATCCTACCTTAATACAAACGCTACCCTTCAGGATACTAAGTTTATCAGAGGTGGAGTTTCAACAGAATTTACCGGTAAAAAAGGAAGCTGGGCCTTCGGAGGAAGCATGGAACATAATGAGAAAAAGTATAACGATACGCAACTCATGGATGTGACCAGTTTCAGCTGGAAAGAACTTTTCGTACAGAAAAAAATCGGCGACAGTACCCGCACAAAATTGTTAGCCAAAGTGTATATGAGGGACAATGACTCTGTCCGTAACAACAGGCTTGAGAACATGAACAACATTTTGGGGATCATGGCAGAAACTCAGCTGATTAAAACAGATAAAACTACTTTAAATGCTTTGGTGCACTACAGAAAATTCTTCTACCAAAGTAATGAAGGGGATGTAAGCAGAAATAACGACTTCGTTGTCGGGAATATATTGTATAACCAGCAGTTATTCAGAAACGGGATGCGTCTGCAGGCTTTTTATGAACTTGGAAACGGACAGGAAGCTCAAAGAGAATTCCAATATCTTAAAGTAACGGACGGACAAGGTGTCTATAAATGGACCGATTATAACGGAGACGGTATCCAGCAGCTCGATGAATTTGAAATTGCAGAGTATTCCGACCTGGCACAGTACATTAGGATTTACACGAATTCTGTACGTTATATTCCTTCCAATAAAAATAAAATCCAGCTGGCATTATTCGTTAATCCATCCATTGTATTCAATTCTGAAAATAAATTTTTAAAGCGTTGGAATTTTAATGTCTCGTTAAATTCACAAAACTCATTCTATAAAAAAGATAAGGTTCTGGTATTGAATCCATTCGAAAAAAACAGTGACCAGATCCTTAAAAATCAAAATATTTTAGCTTCTGCACAGTTCAATCCCACTGAAAAATCAGGATGGAACGGAAATTACCGTTTCATCACCAATGACAACCTGATCAATGCCAACTTCAGTAATGAGGAACGTCAGCAAACGTCTCACTTTGTCAATGTCGGTTACTGGTTCAATAAGGAATTCAGGGTCGATTGGGAGAACTCCATTCATGATCTCAAAAACTCATCCCAGCTTTTTGCCACAAGGGATTACCGTTTGAATAATGTTGAGACGAAACCAAAGGCAACCTATAAATTTACAGATGCCATTCAGGCCGAGCTTTCTTCTGCTTACCGCCAAAAAAAGAGAATTGACGGTGAAGAATTACTGAAGGCTTTTGACATCACAGGAACCATCCAATGGGAGCGTAAGAAAACGTCCATCAGAGGAAATTTCTCTTTTATCAATAACAATTTCACCGGAAACAATTTCAGTATTGTCGGAAACCAGATGCTGGACGGCCTTAAGCCCGGAAAAAACCAGGTGTGGAGCGTCTTTATTCAGCAGGCGATCAACTCTTTCCTTCAGCTTAATTTTAATTACGAAGGAAGAAATTCCGGAGAACGAACCATTCACATTGGAAGTATGCAGGTGAAGGCAAGTTTCTAGTTGCGTTGGAGAGTTTGAGTGTCTTAGAGTGGGAGCTAATTACTGGTTGCTAGTTGCTGGTTGTTTCGTTATCACTTATCATTCATAACTCATCACTTATAACTCATCATTCACTCCTCTATCTTCACCATAGAAATTATCATATTCCCGAATGTTTATAATTTCGTAAATTTGCCGCATGGTAAAAATAGGCAATATAGAACTGCCGGAATTTCCGCTTTTGCTGGCTCCGATGGAAGATGTAAGTGATCCTCCGTTCAGACGCCTGTGCAAGATGCATGGGGCAGATCTGATGTATTCAGAATTTATTTCTTCTGAAGGCTTGATTCGTGATGCGATGAAGAGCCGTAAGAAGCTGGATATCTTCGATTACGAAAGACCGGTCGGGATCCAGATTTTCGGTGGAGATGAGGAAGCAATGGCAATGTCTGCAAGAATTGTAGAGACGGTAAACCCGGATCTGGTAGACATTAATTTCGGATGTCCTGTAAAAAAAGTAGTATGCAAAGGAGCAGGCGCAGGAGTTCTTAAGGATATTGACCTTATGGTACGACTTACCAAAGCTGTTGTAACCTCTACTCACCTGCCCGTAACGGTTAAGACCCGTTTGGGATGGGACAGCACCAGCATCAATATCGATGAAGTGGCAGAGCGTCTACAGGAAACAGGTATCAAAGCATTAACAATACACGCCAGAACCCGTGCACAGATGTACAAGGGTGAAGCTGATTGGGAACATATTTCAAGAATTAAGCAAAATCCTAATATTGAGATTCCTATTTTCGGAAACGGTGATATCGATTCTCCGGAAAAAGCTCTTGAATACAAACAGAAATATGCGTGCGACGGAATAATGATTGGTCGTGCAGCGATTGGTTATCCATGGATTTTTAATGAAATCAAACATTTCTTTGAAACCGGAGAGCACCTTCCTGAACCGGTGATTGCAGACCGTCTTTTGGCTGTTCGCCAACATGCAGAATGGAGTGCCGAATGGAAAGGGGAAAAGCTGGGTCTTATTGAAATGAGACAGCATTACAGCAATTATTTCCGTGGGGTACCTCACTTCAAAGAATTCAGAAAGAAATTCCTGGAGGTCTATACTTTGGAAGAAATGGATGCCTTAATTAAAGAAACACAACAATTCTACGAAGAATATCAGGCACAGGTATAAATAAAAAAACCATCAAAATTTTGATGGTTTTTTTTATGTTTTTAATAACCTCCGGATGAGGATTCGTTTTTAATTAATGCCAGTGCTGAGGAAGTTCCAATTCTTTTCACTCCCATGTTGATCATTTTTTCAGCATCTTCAGGAGTTCTTACCCCTCCTGCAGCTTTTACAGGGAGTTTCCCTGCATTATCGAGCATAATTTTAATACCTTCAAATGTAGCACCGTTAGGTTTTCCACCTTCCGTCTGGTAAAAGCCTGTAGAAGATTTTACAAAAATATTCGGGAGCTCATTTTCAGAGAATTTCTCTTCTGCCCAGGTTGAAATATTTTTGGTAAGATCTGCGATCTGCTCATCGGTAAGTGCTGCAATTTCAATGATCCATTTAACCACTTTTTGATGCTGCAATCCCAGTTGAGTACATTCTACAAATTCTTTTTTCACCAGTTCCAGATCTCCTTTGAGATACGCACTGTAATTAATAACAAAATCCAGTTCATCCGCTCCGTTTTCAATTGCTTTCGAAGCTTCCGCAAGCTTTTCTTCAATAGAATAGGTTCCTTCATGAAAACCTATCACGGTTCCTACCGCAACATTTGAATTTCTTTCCTGAATATACTTTTTGATATCAGCTACATAATCCGGACGGATCATGACGGCAAAAATACCATTATCAATGGCTTCCTGCGCTAATTCTTTATCTAATTGTAATGTTTCTTCGTTTGAGATACCTGACTGTGCAGGTGTTTTCAAATAGGTTGAATCCAAATATTGGGCAATGTTCATAATCGTTATACTTTCAGTTGTCTGTAAATACCTTGTTCCAAAGATATGAAAGTTTCTGTTCTTGTCACTCCTTTAAACTTCTGAAGTTTGTTAAGGATCTGCATAAGATGGTCGTTGTCCTTGCAAAGAACTTTTAAGAATATAGTATAATTCCCTGTGGTATAATGAGCTTCTACTACCTCATTCACATCATGCAGAGATTTTACAACATCAGGATAATGGCTGGGCTGATCCAGAAATACCCCGATATACGAAATTACTTTGTATCCTATTTTTTTAGGATTAAGAAAAGAAATAGAGTTTTCAATAACTCCGGCGTGCTCCAGTTTTTTGATTCTCTGGTGTACTGCCGTTGTGGAAATTCCCACGTTTTTCGAGATGTGGGCTAATGACGTTTTAGCGTTATCCATTAGCATGTAAATGATCTCCTTGTCAATTGAATCTAAATGATAACTTGTGTTGCTTGAATTTTTCATTTTCTACTTTTTTATTATTTATGTTTTTGTTTCTTCAAATTGCACAAAAACCGGAAAGTGATCGCTGTATCCGCCCAAATACCGTGTACCGGCATAGGTTCGGAAGGGTCGTCCTTCAAAATTTCGTGTCCGGCTGCTTATTTTTTCAGAATTAAAAATTTTGGCATTCTGAAAGTTCAAAACATCGTTGTCAAAAAGAGATTTTGACAAGATAATCTGATCATAAAGCAGACCTGACTTATAATGAAAAGTAGAATAATTTCTTGTAGAGAACAACTCTTGAAAAGGGTTTACCAATACCTCCTCATGATCGTTGTCGTAGAGAATTTTTACTAAATTTTCATCATCCGGGTTTTCGTTAAAATCACCGCACAATATCACATGTTCCTTTTCTTCAAGTACAATCCTCAAGATCCGAGAACGGATCTCATTAAGAATAAAGTCTCTTTTGGGCTTGTTAATGTCTTTTTCTCGCTTGGAGGGAAGATGGGCGATAAAAACATTAACAACAGTTCCTTTATATTTAATTTTAGAAAATAGTACGTCTCTGGTTGTGTCGTAATTTTCTGTGTTTTTTTTATTTATAATTTCAAAGAAGAAAGTAATAGTTTCTGAATCTATAATTTCTAATTTGCTTTTATCATACAGCAGGGCAACATCCACCTTTCTTTCATCCATAGAATTGTAATGTACAATCCCGTATTCGGAATTAAAGGGTTCCATTTCTACCAGATCTTCCAAAACTTTCCTTCCGGAGACTTCTGAAAGTCCAATTAAAAATGGGAGGACGCCATTTTCCTCCTTCATCAGTTGAAAAACGTGTGATATTTTAAATAGCTTGTTCCTATATCTTTGTTCGTCCCAATTTTTCAAGCCCGATCTCGTAGGATCTAATCTGTGGACTGGTTTGGGATCAGGTAAAAATAAATTTTCGACATTGTAAAAAGAGAACATCTCCATCTGCACAAATTGCTATCTTAAAATTATCACTTTCTTTTCCGTTGTAAATTTATTATTTTTTTTCAAATTCCGTTAATTTATTTATACTATTTTTATATTAATGTTATACAATAAATGTAACTTATTGAATAAAAAACATCAACAAGAAAGCTTTTATACAATTAAATTATTAAGCATTTATAATTATTAACTCACAGGAGAAAATCAAAACAATATATTTTTTTCAATTTAACAAGAAAAAAATTAAGTTTATTGATAATTTTGATTAATAATTTTCGCTCATTTTAATTTTTACATCAATTCTCATTCCGTTTTATTTTTAACGATAAAAAAATGTAAAAAAAGTACCGATTTTGGGTAATTTATTTATCTCTTTTAAAGTAAATCCGGACGTTTTTCCTGAGTAATCCTTACAGCTTCTTCGTGACGCCATTCTTCAATCTTGGCAAAATTGCCGCTTAAAAGTATTTTTGGAACCTCTAAACCTTTATAAACTTCAGGTCTTGTATAGATAGGTGGCGAAAGAAGATCGTCCTGAAAACTGTCTGTAAGAGCGCTCTGCTCATCATTCAGGACTCCGGGAACCAGTCTTATGATAGAATCTGCCAGAACGCATGCTGCCAGTTCTCCTCCAGTAAGTACATAATCCCCGATTGAAATTTCTTTGGTAATGTGAAGCTCACGAACCCTCTGGTCAATCCCTTTGTAATGACCACAAAGGAAGATCAGGTTATTTTTTATAGAAAGTGAATTGGCTATTTTCTGATTCAGGGTAACACCGTCGGGCGTCAGATAGATCACTTCGTCATAGTCTCTCTGGGATTTAAGCTCAGAAATGCACTTATCAATTGGTTCTATCATCATCACCATTCCGGCTCCGCCTCCGTAAGGCTCATCATCTATCTGCTTGTGCTTATTGATCGCCCAGTCTCTCAACTGGTGAAAGTGAACTTCTACCAAACCTTTATCCATTGATCTTCTTAAAATAGAAGTCTGAAACGGACTTTCCATCAATTCAGGAAGTACGCTTATTATGTCAATTCTCATTGTAATGTTCCGTTTTTCTTATTCGGTGAAATAATTAATCTTAAAGAAGAATCTTTGTTGAAGTAGCTCCACATCCAGTTGAAAAAGACTGCCAGTTTATTTCTAACACTCAAAATCAGCATCAGGTGAAGGAACATCCAGAAATACCACGCCAGGAATCCCTGGAATTTGATAAACGGAAGATCCACTACTGCCCTGTGTTTTCCAATGGTTGCCAGTGAGCCCTGATCTTTATACTCATACTCTACCCACTCGCTTTCATTCTTCTTCAGGAAATTTTTCCCTAAATTTTTTGCTTGATTAATGGCTACGTTTGCTACCTGCGGATGCCCCTGCGGATACTTTGGAGTTTCCATATAGGCAATATCGCCGACTGCATAAATATTATCGTACCCTTTTATTTTATTAAATCTATCTACTATGTATCTGTTTCTTACTAATTTTTCTTCCGGAAATCCATCGACTACATTTCCCGTAACACCTGCTGCCCAGATCACATTATTGGACGGAATATCTTTTCCGCTCTTCATGTAAACTTTGTTGCCGTCATAATCCGTAACGATCTCACCACTTAAGAAAGTAACGCCAAGATCTTTAAGATATTTTTCAGACTTTTCCTGAGCCTCGCTGCTCATGACAGCCAGAGGTTTTTCGGTAGAACTCACCAGAATGATTTTAAGCTGGTCAAAATTCATGTAGGGATAATCTCTCGGAAGAATTTCTTTTTTCATTTCTGCAAAAGCTCCTGCCAGCTCTACACCGGTAGGTCCGCTTCCAACAATAACAATATTCCAGTTACCATCGTCGCTTCTGCTTTTTTCGAGAATCAGCTTTTCAAAGGTCATCAGTATATGATTTCTGATTCCTATCGCTTCCTGGGTATTTTTCATCCCGAAAGCTCTTGATTCCATGTCTTTATTACCAAAGAAATTCGTTTTACATCCGGTGGCTATGATGAGTTTATCATAGGTAAATTCGGCTTCATCCGTGATCACTCTGTTGTGCGCAGGATCAATTTCTTTTACTTCGGTAAGACGGAATTGTGTATTTCTGGATTGCTGAAAAATCTTTCTGAAAGGAAAGGAAATATTGGAAGGTTCTATCCTCCCGCACGCAACCTGATAAAAAAGCGGCTGAAACATATGATGATTCACCCGGTCCAGAACGATTACTTTTTTGTTCTTGTTATTTAACGTTTTTGCAAGCTGCAGCCCCGCAAATCCTCCTCCTATAATGATGATTTTTTCGCGTGTTTCCATAATACACAAATTTACTGATTTTATTTAGCATTTAGTAGTGAAAAAAGTTAGTTTTGCAAAACTTTATGACACCCAGAAAGTACACCAAAAAAACTGCCAAAAAGGTACATGAGAACCGTCGGAAGAATTATTTTTTCCGGAGAAAAGTAATATTGGCCGTTTTAATTCTTGCTTTAATAGGGACCGGATTTTACCTGAAGCAGTCTATCAGCTATTATTACGCGTTATACTTTAATAAATTCAGTCATAAAAAACTTCACAACAGCGAAATAGAAACTTTAAGGATTCAGAAAATACTTTCTTCGAATCTGGATAAAACGTATGGTTTTGACGTTTCGCATTATCAGAACAGAGAAGATATTAAATGGGACAGTTTAAGCATCGGCAATAAAACCATTCCGCTTGAATTTGTAGTGATGCGTGCCACGATGGGAAACAGGAATGCCGACAAGCATTTTGATGAATTCTGGGCAAAAGCTCAGAAACATAATCTAATCAGAGGAGCCTACCATTTTTACAGGGCTGATGAGGATCCTGTGATCCAGGCCAATAATTTTTTAGCGAACGTAAAGCTGGAAAGCGGTGACCTTCCACCGATTCTGGATATCGAAAAGATTCCCAAAAGAAAGACCAATAAAAAGCTGATCGAGGATCTGAAAGTATGGTGTAAGATCGTAGAGGAAACCTACGGTGAAAAACCGATTATCTACACTTACTATCACTATTACAAAGATTTCCTGAAAGGTGAATTCGATGGCTATCCGCTCTGGCTGGCGAATTACAACGATGTCCCTTCTCCTACTCCCAATGACCACTGGGATTTCTGGCAGTTTACGGAAAACGGAATCGTTCATGGCATCAATACCAAAGTAGATCTTGATATTTATAACGGAAGTACGTGGTCTTTGAAGAGACTGACGCTGGATTAGTAAGAAGGGAAGATGGAAGCTGGAGGAAGGAAGTTTTTGAAGTCAGAAAGAACAACTCTCCCCTAACTTATTCACTTTTAAAATCTATTTGATAATTTCATGAAATGAGTGATAAAAATCAATCGTCTGCGATATCTTCCATCTTCCTTCCTCCATTCCAAATCAAAATTTCAACTCATTCCATCAATTTATTAAATAACCGATAGAATTTAATCGACTGCAATATCTCCCAGCCTACATCTCCCCTCTTCCATTCCAAACCCTATTTCCCCAGAAACTTCAAAATATCTGCATTCAATTCGTCTGCTTTTTCAAAAGGAATCATGTGGGTGGCATCTTTGTAGATCTTCAGCTCTGCATTTGGAATTTCTTTGGCGATCATTTCCGTATGATCCTGCTTGATCACATCTTTATCACCAGCGATTACCAAAACAGGGCTTTGTATTTTTGAAAGATCTTTTTTGCTTATATGAGGTTCTTTCAGCATAATCATTACCAATCTGCGTTCGTCGAATTTCTCCGGTTTGTTCTCAATATTCAATACCAGAAGCTGGTTTTTCATATGATTAACGAGTCTTTCGTCAACGCCTTCGGGAAAGGCATTCGCTCCGATGGCAATTAATTTATTAAGGTTTTCAGGATATTTTAAAGCAAACTCAAGTCCTGTAATTCCGCCATCGCTCCAGCCGGCAATATTTATTTTCTTTAATCCCAGCTTATCTGCAAGCGCTTTTATATCGTCTGCAAATTGAATATAGGTAAACTGTCTGTGAGAAGTATCGGTACTTTTACCCTGTCCTCTGGTATCTACAACAATCACTTTGAATTGTTTCGAAAGAACCGGAATCTGCTGGTAAAAATCTTTTATGCTCCCTGAATTTCCATGAAGCAGAAAAAGAGGTTCTCCTTCTCCGTAGGTTTCGTAGTAAAGTTTTGTGTCTTTTAATTCAATATAACTACCTGAAGATTCATTTTTCCCGTAGCCGGAATTCTCAGATGCAGCCTGATATTGGGACACATCGGAAACCAGCCCTTCAAGGTCATCCCCTAAAGCTGCTGCTTCATCTTTGGAATTTTTTGCACTTTTATCCACTTTTACATCTATATTGATCGCTGGTGCCGCCAGTGTCATTTTGTGCCAGTCTCCATAAAACTTCCTCATAAATCCTGTCCGGAACAACGCTGCACTGATATTAATCTTACCATCAAATTCTTTCAAAAACTGAATTCCGACAAAGAATTTCCCCTGCACCCAGATATTATGCTCGTTGACATCCAGTGTATAGGTTCCGTCTTTGATCATATCTTGCGTAAGTTCCACCGTGATTTCTTCATCCAGAATATTTTCATTTGGAAATCCGTTTTTCTCACTGTAAATACTGTACCGCATCAATACGGGCCTATCGGAAGTGTAGCTGGCAATATTGAGATTGATATTTTTGATCTTGGATCGTTTGCTGGCATTAAATTCCAAAGCCGTTTCACCAAGAAAATCTTCTTTTTTAAATTTAGAATTCACGGAATACAGGACACTTTTCGTTTTGGTATTGACGCCCCAGTTTTTATCAACCAGTTTCTTGACTTTAATGTTGACTTCTTTTATATTCTTAACCTTTTCTCTTAAAAATATCTGTCTGCGGTCCTGCTTTCTGAAATTCTGTACGGTTTCCGCATACGGTTCATAGCCGGGAACTTCTATTCTGAGTTTTCGGGAAGCATCCAGTCCGGAAAGATCAATGGAAAAATTCCCCTTCTCATCGGAAACCGTTCCTGCATTTTCTTTTTCTATCCCAATTTTCACGTAAGGAACAGGCTGGTTTTCATTTTTGGAAATCACCGTCCCGGAAATGACTTGTGCATGGAAAGAATAAGCTGCTAAAACAAAGAATAAAGTATTCAGTTTTTTCATGATATAAGTTTGCTGCAAAATTCTTTATTTCCGGCCTTCAACACTCATAACAGCTTATTAAATTTAAGATCCGTTTAGTTAAATTTTCTGTAAAATATCACCCGTTTGTGATCCAAATTCTAAAAAATATATAAACTTTTATTTTTAAAGGATGTTCATGATGTCATCCCATGAATGCACTCTTTTGTAATTTTCGTTTTCAATCAGTTCGTTGTGCGGCTGAGTGAAAATTAATTTCTCCCCTGCAAAATGATCCAGATTCTTAGGATAATCATCAATCATTACATCTCCGTGGACTACTCTTTTACTCCCGCATAAAACGATTTGTTCCCAGCTGATGAACGGGAAATGTTCCGCCAACCAGTCAAATTTTTCTCTTAAGCTGTTGGGAAATTCCATTCCTGCGGAAACAATGTAGAGTTCATATTTATTGTTAATGTATTCCAACGCGTCGCGGCTTCCTTCCATTACCGGAAGTGTTCTGAAAAAACCAACTTCATTAACGTGTTTCTTTCCATTCGGGAATGCTTCTATTTCAGACATTCCAGCGAGACCAGTGATCTCAATTTCTTTTCCGGAGTCTCTTTTTTCAAACTTCACCAGCTGATGGTATACATCCGCCATCACCCCGTCCATATCGACAATTACTTTTTTCATTATTTTAAATAAGATTTAGCATTATTTGGCAGCAAAAATCGCGCCTTAGATCAATCAAAATTAGGGAATGTGTTTGGGGAAATTTACTTGATGGGTATTAAATAAATCTTAATTTTAAGGGATGGAAGATGGGAAGCCGGAAAAGAGAAACGATTTAAATCCGAATATCTTTGTACCCTTGTCAAGATTTTGAACCTTGACATTCTATGTTAATTGCCAACTTTTAAAAGTTAAAATATTTATATTTTATTAATAATTGTGTTGATATTGTATTCTATTCTTTAAAATTCCGAAAGCTTGTCTTAAAAGTTTATTGCATACAGCAATTAATGCTACTTTTTTACATTTCTTTTTTTCCAGAATTCTTTCATAAAGAGCTTTGCA
>NZ_FOVD01000002.1 GCF_900115055.1 Chryseobacterium oleae
CCTATAAAAACAAAAACCAAAGCAAAAAGAAATTTGCTCTGGTTTAATTATTTATTTTTGTCCTTTAATATGTATCGCTATTTCAGGACTAGTCAAAATACGCAGACGTATTTTGTTGAACGCTTGTTTAATATTAGTCCAGATGTATATTGTCAATTAATCTCACGCCATCCACCACAACTACGATGAATGCTCTGTATTTTCTGTCTTTATAGAAGAAATCAGTTTCTTTCAGGGTGTCTTCATCAGCGATCAGGAAATATTCTAATTTCATTCCATGTTCATGATCGAAGATATCCGTTACTCTTTCTTTTATTTCAGGAATAGTAACGGTCCGGAACCAGTCGTTTACTTTAATTAATGTCTGATAAATGATTTTTGAAGCTTCTCTCCGGTCCTCATGAAGTCTTTGGTTTCTTGAGCTCAAAGCAAGGCCGTTTTCCGCTCTGTAAATAGAAACACCTGTCACTTTTACCGGAAGCTGCTTCTTTTCTACCATTTTCTTAATAATAGCAAGCTGTTGAAAGTCTTTTTCTCCGAAATAGGCATTGTCCGGTTTGATCTGTCTGAAAAGCTCTTCTACCACTGTTCCTACGCCGTCAAAATGCCCCGGTCTTGATTTTCCTTCCATTTCATTTTCCAGTCCTTCAAAATCATAATGCTGACTTTCTGTTTTTTCAGGATAAATATCGGCTACCTCGGGAATGTACACAGCATCTACCAATCCTGAGTTTTTGAGGATCAGAATATCTCTGTTGATATCTCTCGGGTACTTTTCCAGGTCTTCCGGATTATTAAATTGGGTTGGATTTACAAAAATTGAAGAAATTACGAGGTCATTATCTTTTCTGGCTTCTTCATACAGGGAAAGATGACCGTTATGGAGCGCGCCCATAGTGGGAGCAAAGCCTATCTTTTTCCCCATTTCTTTCTGTCTTTCAATGAAATCCTGAAGGGTTTTCTTGTTCTTTATAACTTCCATAGTTTATTTTAATACTAATTCAAAAATACTAAAAATATCACATAATTATATGAGTTTTTAATAATTTGGAAATAGGAATTATCGTAAAATAATGTTAATTAAAATAATGTTGGATGTTTTTTTGTAATTTTGCACATTAAAGCATTTTTACAAAAATATAGATAGAAATTTATGCCGAATCAAAAAATACTGTACATTACTACAGAGATGTATCCATATCAGGAAGATACGAATATGGCTGCAGTGGTAAACAAAATGGCACTTAAGATGCACAATGAAGGCAATGATGTAAGAGTTTTTATGCCAAGATTTGGACAAATAAGTGAAAGAAAATTCCAACTTCATGAGGTGATCCGTCTTTCGGGAATGAACATTATTATCAATGACCTGGATCAGCCTTTGATTATTAAAGTAGCGTCTCTTCCGGGGGAAAGACTTCAGGTTTACTTTATTGACAACGAAGAATACTTCAAAAGAAAGCAATACTACGTCGATGACGAAGGGAATCCTTTCGATGATAACGACGAAAGAGCGATTTTCTTTGCAAGAGGTGTTATCGAGACCATCAAAAAGCTGAACTGGGTGCCGGATGTGATCCACCTGAACGGATGGATGTCTTCTTTCGTTCCAATTTACCTTAAAACATATTACGAATCCGATACTTATTTCAAGGACGCTAAAATCGTACTTTCTTTATACAACGAGAAAGACGCAGATCTTGATAAAAATATCGCTGAGAAATTGGCATTCGATAATATTTCCGGATTAAAAGCGTTAGATAATCCGACAATCAAAAATTTTGTTATCGAAAGTATGAATTACGTAGACATGGTGGTAAAAGGAGACGAGTTCCTCGATGAGGATCTTGATAAAGGTTTCAATGAAACTTCAGCTCCAAAATCAGAATACGTAGACGTAGATTCTATAAACCAACTTTATTAAAAACACATTTTTAATGACTCATACTGTTAAAAGGACTTTTGCCATGCTTTTTGTGGCGGTTTTAGGAAGTGCTCTTCTTTATAATTGTGAACCGGAAGCGGATTCGCTGGGTGAGCAGCTGTTTCTGGGCGGTGCTGCAGAGGGTAATGTAACTTCATATCCCCTTGTTGCCTATAATATTAATAACAATGACACCATCCGAAGTGATGCAGGCAGACTTTTAAAGATTATCAATACTACAGGGGTCTCTAATTCTTTAGCTGTTATCGGAGCTTTCTCCGAGGGACAGTTTGGAATGCAAAAGGCATCATTCATCTCTCAATTGAGAATGAGTAGTGATAATTTTGATTTTGGTAAAGCCCCAAAGGTAGATTCTGTTGTGCTGGTTATGAAACCTCAATTTGTTGCGGATTCAGTAAAGGCTCCAGGCGCTAAAGATGAAAACGTATTGATAGGAACGGTATCTACACCGGTTTCTACAGAAATCAAGACTTACCCTGTAAGTTACGCCATGAAATACGGTAAAACTAAGATGGGTGCAGGAGGAACCAATACATTGATGAACGTTAATGTAGATGAGGTTACAACTTTCCTGGATGGTAATGATAATAATTTCAAATATTCCAATGTCACGGTAGGTACAGGATCAGCATTGGGTTCTGCTGTGTTTGATGGAAATGTAAAATCATACACAATCACTAAAAAATCTGATAATACAGCACTGTTTACGGCAGATGCAGGATTTAGAATTCGTTTGAACAATGACTTCTTCCAGACTAAGATTCTTGATAAAAGCGGTAAACCTGAACTTCAGGATGCGGCTAACTTTACGAGATACTTCAAAGGAATCAGACTTTCTGTAGCTGAAACGGATGGATATCTTTTACAGTTCTCTCCGGATGATATGGAAGTGGTGATGTATTACACCAACGAAAAAAATGACAACGGTACTATCACAAGACCACAATCTACATTCAAATTACTATTGAGAGGAGGTCTTGGTAATGCACGTATAGGACAGTATGAGTATAACAGAACAAACTCTGCATGGGCAACGGCAAGACAGTCTATTAACACGACTGATGGTGATGAAAAGCTTTATCTACAGGGAATGGGAGGACCTTCTTTTGCTGTGCAGATTCCGGATGCTACAATCATTAAGCTTAAGGAACTGTATAATAATAATAAGGCAGCCATCATGAGTGCTAAGATCAGAATCTATACAGATGCTGCATGGTATAATAAATTTAGAAAAGCAGGTAATAACCTTACTATCATTCCTGCCAAGAAAAATGATGCAACGTCATTACTTGAGCTTACAGGGTTTCTGCCTGATATGCTTGCAGGTTTCCCTAACCCGGTTGCTCCTGGTGATTTAGATAAGAATCCTTCTTATTATGATTTCACAGTAACAAAAGCAGTGAAAGATATTGTTGAAACGGATAAAATTATACCTAATAATCCATTGGTTATCAATATGGGAGAGTTTGTACTTACAGCGGCAGGACCTTTGGCTGGATATAAATTTACAACCAAAGCATTTGAAATGGAAAGAGCCGTTTTTGTGGGATCAGATAAAAATAATCCTGACAGAAGAATTCAGTTAAAAATCACTTACGGTATTAAAAAATAAAAAAACACTAGATAAAATATGTGCGGAATTGTAGGATATACAGGATTTCAGGACGCGTATGACATTGTGATCAACGGTCTTAGAAGATTAGAATATAGAGGGTATGACAGTGCAGGAATTGTTTTGGAAGGTTCAGATAAGAAATTTGAAGTAGAAAAAACAAAGGGAAAAGTAGATGATTTAGTCAATATTTCGGCGCAGTTAAAAGGTACAGCTAAGATAGGAATGGGGCATACCCGTTGGGCTACCCATGGGGTACCAAGTGACAGAAATTCACACCCGCATCTTTCCAATAGCGGAAAAATAGCACTTGTACATAATGGTATTATAGAAAACTATGATACGATTAAAACAATGCTTAGTGAAAAAGGATTTACTTTCAAGTCTGAAACAGATACAGAAGTTTTGGTGAATCTTATCCAGTATTTTATGGATGTGAATTCAGAAACAGATTTCCCTACAGCAGTAAGATATGCTTTGAATGAAGTGTATGGAGCATATGCTATCACAGTACTTCATGAAGATTATCCGGGCGTATTGGTGGTAGCAAGATTAGGTTCTCCGCTAGCCATAGGACTTGGTGATAAAGAATATTTTATCGCTTCTGATGCCTCTCCTTTCGTAGAATTTACAAAAGAGGCGATCTATCTTGAAGAGGGACATATGGCTACTATTTCATTGGAAAATGGGGTAGATATCAGAACAATTAATGATAACTCTAAGATTGAGCCTGAGATTCAGGAGCTTAAATTAAGTTTAGAGCAAATCGAAAAAGGTGGATACGAGCATTTTATGCTTAAGGAAATCTTTGAACAGCCTAAATCCATACACGACACGATGAGAGGGAGACTTCTTGTAGACGAAGGGATTATCAAAATGGCTGGAATCTGGGATCATCTAGAGAGATTCAAAAATGCTAACAGAATCATTATTATTGCTTGCGGAACTTCATGGCATGCAGGACTTATCGGAGAATATCTTATTGAAGAATATGCCAGAATTCCGGTAGAGGTGGAGTATGCATCAGAATTCAGATACAGAAACCCGATTATCACAGATAAAGACGTTGTTATTGCCATCTCCCAATCCGGAGAAACAGCAGATACAATGGCTGCATTGAAGTTGGCCAAAGAAAAAGGAGCATTTATATATGGTATCTGTAATGTGGTGGATTCTTCCATTGCAAGAATTACAGATGCAGGTTCATATACGCATGCTGGTCCTGAGATTGGTGTAGCTTCTACAAAAGCATTTACTGCACAGCTTACCATCCTTACGCTGATTGCATTCAAACTAGGAAAACATAACGGTAACTTAGGAAATGCTGAATTCATGAGCTTAATTGCTGAACTGGATGCTATTCCTAAAAAGATCGAAGAAGTTTTAAGCACAACACACGAGCTTACTCAAAATATTGCTAAAGACTTTATCAACGCTACCAACTTCCTTTATTTAGGAAGAGGATACAACTATCCTGCAGCCTTGGAAGGCGCTCTTAAGCTGAAAGAAATCTCTTATATTCACGCAGAAGGATATCCTGCAGCTGAAATGAAGCACGGGCCTATTGCCCTTATCGATGAGAACATGCCGATCGTCATCATTGCTCCTAAAAAAGGACACTATGATAAGATTGTAAGTAATGTTCAGGAGATTAAGGCCAGAAAAGGAAAAGTCATTGCGGTCGTTAATAAAGGAGACAAGCAGGTAAGTGCAATGGCAGATTATGTTATTGAAATTCCCGAGACTTCAGAATGTTTCTCACCGATCGTTGCATCAGTGCCTCTACAGCTATTAGCTTACTACATTGCTGTATACCGAGGGGCCAATGTAGATCAACCGAGAAACCTGGCAAAATCAGTAACCGTGGAATAAAAAACAGTTGTAAATAAAATAAATTTAGATTTCTTCCGTTATTTCAAAAAAAATCTTAAAAGTTTCTTAAAAAAATTATATATTTACGGCTTAATTATAAAAATTAACATGAAAAGGATATTTCTTTTATTATTGTCTGCGTCGGTAGCATCAGTATCTTGTTCAGGTGGTGGCAGTTCTTCTGTAGGGAAGCCTGGAACGAAAGGAGAATTGATACCAAGAGAAAAAACGAAATCATTTGTTGCGGAAAGACCATTCGGAATGGTGGCTATTCCAGCAGGTTCATTTGTTGCTGGTCTTGCTGATCAGGATCCAACAAATACCCCTGAAAAAGCATCATTGAAAACTGTTACGGTCTCCTCTTTCTTCATGGATGAAGCGGAAACTACCAACGCAGAGTACAGGGTATTTATCAATTATGTGAGAGATTCCATTGCGAGAACTCTATTGGCCGAAGCTGCTGGGGAAGGCGGTGAAGAAGGTGGACGTAGAGGAGCAAGTATAGGAGACTATGCATACCTTGCTAAAAAAGAAGAAAATTTAACACCTTATCAAGAATATTTAGAGGGACAAGGAGGAAGAGATGACGGAAGTTATGATGCAAGCAAAAAATTAGACTGGAAAATCCCATTACACTGGAGCACTGGAAAGTATCCTGATGTAGAATATGCGGAAGTTTTAGAGTCTATGTATCTGCCTGCTTCTTCCAGAATAGGAAACGAAAGAATTTTAGACGTTAGTAAACTAAAATACAACTATCAGTGGGGAGATATGGATGCCGCACTAGCTGACAACGAAAGAGGTGCTAACTACCTTAAGAGTTCAAGCATTGCCATCTATCCTGATACTACGGTATGGGTAAATGATTTCCACTTCACTTACAACGAGCCGTTGTTCGAACAGTATTTCTGGCACAAAGCCTACAAAGATTATCCTGTAGTAGGGGTAACCTGGGATCAGGCAAGAGCGTACTGTTATTTCAGATCTAAACTGAAAACGGACTACAACGAAAGCTTAAAAAGAAGAAAACAAAGACCATTGCAGTTCCGTCTTCCTACAGAGATTGAGTGGGAATACGCGGCAAAAGGTGGAATGCAAAATGCTACTTACCCTTGGGGTGGTCCATATTTAATGGATGACAGAGGTTGCTACCTGGCAAACTTCAAACCGAAGAGAGGTAACTACATGGAAGACGAGAAAAAAGGTACTTATACATATACAGCTCCAGTAAAGAAATTTAAGAAAAATGGATTTGGGTTATTTGATATGGCTGGAAACGTTTCTGAATGGACAGCATCTGCGTATAACAACTCTTCTTACGGATTCTCATCTACTTTAAATCCTTCTACGAAAGATACAAAGGATACGAAGAGATCAGTAAGAGGTGGATCTTGGAAAGATATAGGATATGCCCTTATGACAGGTGCTAGAGATTGGGAAAGAAAAGATTCCGCAAGAAGCTATATCGGATTCAGAACTGTACAGGACATTCCTGAAGCAGCTGTTAAGCCAAGAAGAGTTAACAGATAATTTAACCGGACAACTATTTTTCAATAACAATTTTATTTAACATTAAAAAAACTAACTTAATATGTTTAAGACTAAAGATGCTTGGATGAATTTCTTTTATTCATTCGGTGCTGCAATTGTAATTCTTGGAGCTTGGCTTAAAATTACTCACATTACCTTGGGACCAATTAATGGTAATATCGCTCTTACAGTGGGACTTATTACGGAGGCTATTATCTTTATCATTTTCGCATTCGACCCTCCAAAATCAGAAGAATCTTATGCATGGGAAAATGTTTATCCTGAACTATTAGATAAGCATGCTAACCCAAACCCTTTACATTCTAATGTTTCATCTAAAAATAATGCTCAGCATTTTGCAGAATTAGAAAATTCTCTTTCAAATAAATTAGACAAAATGCTTCAGGACGCAAAACTGGATGTTCAGTTGTTCGACAGACTAAGAACCGGTATCGACAAGTTCTCTAACTCTGTAGACCAGATCAACCAGACTGTAGATGTATCTGCTTCTACTCACAAATATAATGATCAGCTTAACAAAGCAGCTCAGCATATGGAAAGTATGAACGCTTTATACGTAATGCAGCTTGAAAGCGGTAAAAGACAATCTGAATTTGCTAACAAATATGTAGCAGATATGCAGAAGTCTGCAGAGCAATCTGAAAAATTCAATCAAGAGTTACAAGGTTTAACAACTAATCTTAACAGCTTAAATAGAGTTTATGGTGGTATGCTTACTGCTATGAAGTCTTAATTCCTAACCATTTCTGAAATTTAACTACTTAATCAAAAACAAAAGAAAAGAGAATGGCACAAGGAAAACAGACCCCTCGTCAGAAGATGATCAACCTAATGTATTTGGTGTTCATCGCGATGATGGCCCTAAATATTGATGCAGAGATCATCAGATCATATTATGACTCTACCAGAGCATTGAATGAAACAAGGACTTTAACAGAAAATAAAAACGAGAAAATATTCGAAAAAACCCTTGAGGCTAAAGCGATGCAGGTACCAGATACTTATGCACAGCCTTGGGGAAATTATAAAGTTTTAAAAGGTAAAATTGATGTTTTGGTGGCTTCGGCACAGGGGATCAAGGATGCTTTAAAAAAGACTTCGGATTTTCATGATAAAGATCCAAAAACAGGAAAAGATATTGATGTAAGCGAAAATTTTGCAGCGCTGAATAATAACGAAGCGACTACAGAATATTTCTTCAAAGAAGGAGAAGAAAATACGCCTTCAAAAGGAGCTTTGGATTTAAAAGCTAAAATTGACGACGTAAGAAATTACATCAATGCTACTTTTGGAAACAATCCTCAGCTTAAAGACTTAGTAGACAGAGCTAATAAATCTTTGATCGCTGAATATCCAAAAGGAAAATCTCCGAATGACAAGACTTGGTTTCAGAATAAATTCTATCACCAGCCGTTGATCGCTGCGATCTCTAATTTAGAGATCATCCAGAATGATGCGAGAAACGTACAGTCTGATGCATTGGCATTATTACTTCAGGAGAAAGTGGATGCAAGTATCAAATTCTCAAGCTATGAGCCTATTGTTTCAGGTCCGGTGGATATCCAGGCAGGAAAACAGGCTGAAGTAAAAGTAATGTTAGGTACTTATTCTACAAGTAACAAGATTGCGATTTCAGGGGTAAGCAGAGTAGAGAACGGAAAAGGGATTACCTCTATTTCAGGTTCTGGTATCGGCGAGCACAAACTGGGAGGAACAATTACTTTAACGGATGCTTCAGGAAAACCTCAAAGTTTCCCATGGACGCACACGTATAACGTAATCGCAGGACCAAGAGAAGTAAAACTTGAAAAAGGATTATTGCTTTCTGCGGATAAAATGAATGTAATGTATAGAGGACTTGAGAACCCTGTTTCAGGATCAATCTTAGGAGCTGACAATTCTAAACTTTCACTATCTGCTCCGGGAGCATCTGTAAAAAATACAGGCCCAGGAAAATGGAGTGTGAAGCCTACTTCGGGTAATACAGTTAAACTGACATTATCAGGAATAGATCCTTACGGAAAATCTGTATCACAGGTATTTGAGTATAGAATTAAAAATGTACCACCACCGCAAGGTCAGATCAGAGGACAGAGTATCGTAGCGATGCCTCCAACTTCTATCCAGAATCAAACGGTACAGGCAGCAATTCCTGACTTTGACTTCCCGGTTTCATTTACTGTAACTCAGTTTATGGTAAGAGTACCAGGTAGAGCAGCATTATTAGTTCACGGAAATTCATTAAATGACGCCGCTGGATTAGTGAAAAATCTTAGATCAGGAGATGTAGTTTCAATATTTGATATTAAAGTTACGGCTCAAGGTCTGGACGGTCAGGTTATTAAAAACATTACTCCTATAATCATTAATATTCCATAGGACTAAAATTGTAATTTATTATGAAAAAATATATTAGCACCCTTTTAGTATTAGTTTCGGGATTCGCTTTATCCCAGACTATTCTGAACGCAGCTTCTCCGGAAGAGTTCAGACAGATGAGAGAGGAAAACAAACAAAAAGTTGGTGATACTATTATTGATAAAACAGTAAAGCCTCTTGAATATGGTTTTGTAGAAGATAAAGATATCTTTAAGAGTATGTTTGTATGGGAGATCATCGATATGAATGATAAGATCAACCAGCCTTTCTATTATGACAATCCGGACGGACTTTTGGCTACGCCTACAAGATCTCTATACCAGTTATTATTGGACGCTGCGTTAAGCGGTAAGATCGAACAGGTTTATGATGACGAAAACTTTACGGTGAAACTGTCGCCGGAAGGTATCCAAAAGAGATTGGAAAAAGTAATCATCAATGATGCTGCTATTGATATCCTTAACTCCGGAAGACAATTAACAGATCAGGAGAAAAAAGAATATACCGACGTTTTCAAGACCACTACTGATAAAGTAAAAGTTCTTAAAATCATGGGTATGTGGTTTATCGATAAGAGAGACGGACAGATGAAATACAGACCTCTTGGTATTGCAGCAATGGGACCAGATCCAGCTGTACAGGGAGTTATTGGACCAGATGGTAAGCCGATTGCAAGTAATGACGAGCTTATTGACTTATTCTGGATCTTCTATCCAAATGCAAGAGACGTGTTGGCGAACAACTTTGTGTACAACAGAAAAAACTCTTCTGCTGACCTTTCATTCGATGATATCATCAATGCAAGAAGATTCTCTTCCATTATTTACAAATCATCAAGCGGTTTAGGTGATGGTACGATCAAGGACTATATCCCTAAAGATGCTGACGATCAGTTAGCTGAAAGCGAAAGAATCAAAAATCAGATCCTAAGCATGGAAAATGATATGTGGAATTACTAAGATTTCACTTGATATTTATAGAAAACCTGAGTACTTTTACTCAGGTTTTTTTTATTATGAAACATATAGACTATATCATCGTTGGAGACGGCTATGCGGGGTTGTTTTTCGCTCATCAGTTAATCAAGCATAACAAATCTTTCGTCCTTTTCTCAGAAGGCAGAAAGAGTGCGTCCCAGGTTTCTGCAGGAATTATCAATCCTGTAGTGCTTAAAAAATTCACGACATTCTGGAAAGCACAGGAACAGATCGACTTTCTTAAAGATACTTTAGCAGAGATAGAATCCTACACCGGAAAAAATTATCTGATCGATTCACCGATCCACAGAATTTTTCATGATGAAAATGAACAGAACCTTTGGGTAAAGAAATCCAAAAATGAAGAACTTTCCAGCTTTCTTGATGAAAAATTCGATCATTTAGAGGTGGTAAAAAACGACTTTAACACCGGAAAGGTCAATCAGTCTGCCAGGCTGAAAGTAAGTGGATTTTTCATGGATCTATTTGATTTTTTAGAAAAAAATGAATTTCTGATCAGAGAAAAATTCGATTACGGAAAAGTAGAAGCTTCTGAAGGCATTTACAAAGAGCTTCAATTTAAAAATATAATATTCTGTGAAGGAATGGGGGTAAAAGAAAATCCTTTCTTTTCAGATATTGCAGTAGTTCCGAATAAGGGACATCATATCAAAGTAAAACTTTCTGAGCCCATCCCGAATGATATCACCATTAAGAAGAAACATTTCCTGTTCCCGACAGATAACGGACTTCATTTCTACGGCGGAACTTATGACAGGGAGCAATTGCATCATCACATAGATGAATCTGCAGTAGCACAGCTCGTGAACGGACTGTCTGAAATTTATCCCCATGATTTTGATGTGGAAGAAGTGAATTTCGGTTTCAGGCCAACCGTAAAAGACAGAAGACCGATTATCGGAAGACACGGATCATTTCAGAATCTCTATGTATTCAATGGTCTTGGAGCCAGAGGAATCCTGAATGGCTGTTATTTCTCTCATAGCCTGTACCAGTTTATTGAAGAAAATATTCCGTTACATGAGGAAGTTTCAAGTGACAGATTTAAGCCAGAAGCCAGAAGCTAGAAGTAACTTTCAATATTCCGTAGAAATTCATAACTTCAGAAGAGAATTTAAACTATGAATGAAAACATCCTGGGTATTATAGCCGGAGTCCTTACCTCTATCTCCATGATCCCCCAACTGATCAAGGTGATCAAAGAGAAGAATGTGGACGATATTTCTCTGGTCATGCTGTTGGTCCTTATTTCAGGACTTTCGCTTTGGGTATGGTATGGTTTTAAGAAAGACGAATTGCCTATTATTTTGTCAAATGCATTTGCTGTTTTAGTCAATATAAGTCTGCTGGTAAGTTATATGATCTATAAGAAATAAAAAAAGGTAGCTGAGAAATTCAAAGCCACCTTTTTATATCGTAAAATTTTAAATTCAATTAAGGCTGAAGAACAAATTTAGCCAAAGGAGCCATTCTCGCCTTGTTTAAGGTCAGCGTGTTTCCATTCACAGAATAATTATCTGCAGCAAGCAAAGCTTTGGTGAATAGCTGTTCCGTTTCAAGATCATCACAGGCCATCATCGTAGACATTCCCTGATTGAACTTGATTCTCATCATTTCAGGCTTGATCTCGAAAGTGCCTCCAACGCCATTACAGCCGCCGTTACCTTCATATCTCATGCCTTCCGTATTGAGCTTGAAATAAGGATTGCTTTTAGGATTCTTAAGCTTGATAGGCTGTCCGTTCAGTTCCGTAAGCTTCCATGTTTTTCCCATGATATCTGTTGTCGTTTTCTGTGCCGGTGGCGTCTTACATCCAGTAAGAAATACCAGTAAAAAAAAGGCAGATAAATAGTAATACAAGTTTTTCATAGTTTATTATTTTGTGTGGGTTGGGTAGTGTATTAAGGCCTCAGATTAGTAAGAAGCCATTTTTGTAGATCCGGATCCTTTAGGGTCACGCTTGGCATGAAACAGAACCATATCTACATTTTTTTTCAGTAAAGTAATATTTCCTTTGATATCCGAATACTGATATTCTTCATTACTGGCCGTGTACTCAGGAAGAGCATCGCTTTTCTTAAGATCATACGTTTTGCCTTCCAGATGTACGGTTGCTGTGTTTTTTGTGTGGTTGATGGTAACTTCAATTTTTTCCCCGTAATTGTCGGTGAAAACGTCTTTAGAGATCTCATCCTTGTTTTCAGGTGCAGCTTCGGTAAGTGTTTCCGCTTCTTTGCCCGGATGCTTACACGCTGTTGAGGAAAGGACTGCCAGCCCCATAAGAACCGATGTGAATAATTTTTTCATAGTGATAAGTGATTTGAATAGGTGTCATGAATTGTGATATTAATACTATATAAATTTACAAATATTTTTATTAAATATATGTTAATTTTACATAAATTAATCTGATATTTCTATCTGTTAAGCTTTACGCCTCCTTACAGTATTCTTTTATAGTCTATAAAAGTAAGTATGTTTAATAAAGATTTGCTGAGCGGGTAACCGTTGGAATACTGGTTTAGACAGCCGGTTGTAAGAATAAAAAAGTACAGTTTTTTTTCACGTTATATTTGTTGTTTTAATGTGCTGCAAAAGTATTGAAAATTCTATGATGCTGATACACAGTAAAAAATGATTTAAATCATATGCGAGATACTTTTTTTTTGGGGGAAGAAATGAAAAAAGAGAACTGAAAATTCAGTTCTCTCTGGTGGGTCAAATTGTATCTTTAATTGAATGTTGATACAGGATTAAAGCCCTGCAGAACATATTCTGTTTTTAACAATTAAAGTTTTCATGGTTATAGTGGTTGTTAGTTTTAAAAATAAGTCATAAAAAATTAAATATTCCGATAGTCAATTACATGAAAGTTTAAAAATAAAATCCTTCCATTAAATTAAGTAACTGTACCCAATTGTTAATTAATTACTGATAATTTTTCATAAATATACAAATTATTATGATTAATATTAATCAATATTGAATTTTTAAATAATATTTAATCTTCAATTCAAATTTTAAGGTATGTTAACCATTTTTGAAAGTAATTTATTCTTACTTAAATCAAATATTGTGTTTAAAATTTATAATAAAATTGTATTGTGCGTTGTTTATACCTGTAATTGTTAAAATTGAATGAATTTTCACCGTGTTTTCATAAGAAAAAAATGCGTGTTTTCTGCATTCAGCTAATTTAAAGGAGCGTTAAATTTTGTTAATCTATTATGAGGGTATGCATTTCTAAGTGTACATTTGCCACTTCAAAATGAGAAACGTATTAGTATATTTTTTGACCGGCCTTTTTCTGCTCTTCGTAGTAGAAAGCAGACTCGATGTCAAAACACTTCGAAATGACTATTCCGGTCATGTTTCTCATCATTTGCCAAAAAAAGCCAACCGCCTGAACCAGACTTTTGAAAAATTGTCGGTACAGCAGATGGCAGACAATATTGATAATTCCACATTAGAGCTTGCTGAGGATAGCTTTCAGTTGTCTGATACCATTCAGATGATTGCTGTATTGGCCGGTGTATTCAGTCTTGTCTATATTTTTGGTCTTCGTTCTTCTAAAAGCAGAAAACCCTCTATCAATGGTTTTCTTTCGCTGTATTCCAATGTTAAAACATTCATTCTGATCCGTTCTATCAGAATCTAAAAAATCATTTTTCTTGATCCCTTTTCTGTCCGTATTCCGGGTGGGAGATCTACTGCATTGCCTATGCCGGTAATCATGACGATGCAGGAATTCCATTACCGTTTATTCCCATTCAAAACATTAACGAATTTATATTAAACTCTAGAATTATGATCAAAAGAGTTGCCTCAGGCATTGCGATAAGCACCCTTTTATTGACTGTTGGCTGCAGTCAGAAGAAAGAAGAAAAAGAAGAAGCCACAGTATATCCCGTCACCAGCCCTGTCAAAATGGACACGGTAATCAACAAAGAATACGTAGCCCAAATCCAATCTGTGAAAAACATCGAACTCCGTGCACAGGAAAAAGGATTTCTTGAAAAAATTTATGTAGACGAAGGCCAGTATGTACAGGCAGGACAAACCCTGTTCAGAATTATGCCTCAGCTGTACCAGGCTGAATTATTGAAAGCCAAAGCTGAAGTAGAACAGGCAAGCATTGAACTGAAAAATGCCAGCACATTGGCCAGCAACAATATCGTTTCTAAAAACGAGAGAGCAATGGCCAAAGCTAAGCTGGACGCTGCTAATGCTGAAATGAAACTGGCTCAGATTCATTTGTCTTTTACAGACATTAAAGCTCCGTTTTCAGGAGTGATCAACAGAATTCCTTTAAAATTAGGTAGCCTTGTAGACGAAGGAGATTTACTAACTTCTTTATCAGACAACACCAACGTTTACAGTTATTTTAACGTTTCAGAGCCGGAATATTTAACCTATCAGACCCACGCTGCCGACAGAGGAAGCAAGGAAGTGTCTTTGATTATGGCTAATGGAGAAATGCTTCCTCAGAAAGGAGAAATCCAGACTATAGAAGGAGAATTCGACAACGAAACAGGAAATATTGCTTTCAGAGCAAAATTCCCAAACCCGGATAAGCTCCTTAGAAACGGGGAAACCGGAAAAGTACAGATGACGATGCCTGTACATAATGCGTTGATCATTCCACAGAAAGCGACGTATGAAATTCAGGATCAGAAATATGTATTCATCATCGATAAAAATGGAAAAGCAAAATCCAGAAACATAAAAGTAGCTTACGAACTGCCCGATCTTTATGTGGTAGGATCAGGGCTTGCCGAGGGAGATAAAATCCTTTTAGAAGGGGTACAGAAGGTGAAAGATGACCAGAAAATACAGTCCAAATTCCAGGATCCTAAAAAAGTTCTTCAGTCATTGAAACTAAAAGCAGAGTAGTCTACTCGTAAAACGAAGCAGTATGTTTAAGAAATTCATCCGCAGACCTGTTCTGTCTATCGTGATCTCACTGATCATCGTATTTATGGGAGTTCTGTCGCTGGTAAAACTTCCAGTGACCCAGTTTCCCTCCATTTCACCCCCTAAAGTAAATATCACCGCAGAATATCCGGGAGCTAACAACGAACTATTGATTAAATCGGTAGTAATTCCCCTCGAAAGAGGATTGAACGGAGTTCCGGGTATGAAATATATGACGTCCGATGCCGGTAACGACGGGGAAGCATCCATTCAGATCGTATTTGATCTTGGAACTGATCCCAATGTAGCCGCAGTAAACGTTCAAAACCGTGTATCTTCCGTGGTCAACAAACTTCCGCCGCTGGTCGTGCGTGAAGGGGTAAAAATTACCCGTGAAGAACCTAACATGTTGATGTACATTAACCTGTACAGTGACGATCCCAAAGCTGACCAGAAATTCCTTTTCAACTATGCTGATATCAACGTGATGTCCGAATTGAGAAGGGTAAGTGGAGTAGGTTTCGCAGATATCCTCGGAACCCGTGAATATGCAATGCGTATTTGGCTTAAACCGGACAGGCTTACCGCTTATAATATTTCCGCAGACGAAGTAATGGAATCCCTGAACCAGCAGAGTTTGGAAGCTTCTCCGGGTAAAACGGGGGAAAGCTCAGGAAAACGTTCTCAGTCTTTCGAATATATTCTGAAATATTCCGGACGTTTCAACAATGAAAAAGATTACGGAAATATTATCCTGAAAGCAAAACCGGGAGGAGAATTTGTAAGATTAAAAGATGTGGCTGATATAGAATTCGGTTCGTCCATGTATGATATCTATTCAACACTGAACGGAAAACCTTCTGCCGCAATTACAGTAAAACAGTCTTACGGTTCCAATGCAAGTGACGTTATCAAAAATGTGAAAGCTTTGATGAAAGATCTTGAGAAAAACAACTTCCCGAAAGGAATGCACTATGACATCAGTTATGACGTTTCAAGATTCCTGGATGCATCCATGGAGAAGGTTATTCACACCTTATTTGAAGCCTTTATCCTGGTAGCCATCGTGGTATTCCTGTTCCTTGGAGACTGGCGTTCAACCTTAATTCCTGCGCTGGCAGTTCCGGTTTCACTGGTTGGAACATTTGCCGTCATGTCCGCATTTGGAATTACGCTGAACATGATCTCACTATTTGCATTGGTAATGGCCATCGGGGTCGTCGTCGATGATGCGATTGTAGTGATTGAAGCCGTTCACGCAAAGATGGAAGAAAAAGGACTTTCTCCTTTAAAAGCTACGGAAGAAGCGATGCATGAAATCAGTGGGGCAATTATTGCGATCACTTTGGTAATGGCATCCGTATTCATTCCGATTGCATTTATGTCAGGTCCGGTTGGGGTATTTTACCGTCAGTTCTCCATTACGATGGCTTCAGCGATCATCCTTTCAGGGGTTGTAGCTTTGACACTGACTCCGGCTTTATGTGCTTTGATCTTAAGAAATCACCACGGAAAAGCCAAAAAGAGAACACCGATCACTATTTTCTTAGATAAATTCAACAATTTATTCACGAAAGGAGCCGGAAGATATGAGAAAATGCTTAACAAAACAGTTAAGAAAAAGTCCATTACACTTCCTTTATTACTGGCATTCTGTGCCTGTACATTCTTCTTAAGCAACTCTCTTCCTTCAGGATTTATTCCGGCGGAAGATCAGGGAATGATTTATGCCATCATCCAGACACCTCCGGGATCTACTCTTGAAAGAACGAATCAGATTGCGAAAGAATTATTAAGAGAATCTGAAGATATCGATGGGGTACAGTCCGTTTCTTCACTGGCTGGTTATGAAATCCTGACAGAAGGTACGGGATCCAACTCGGGAACGTGTCTGATCAACCTTAAAAGTTGGGAAGAACGTAAAGAATCTGCCGCAGAAATCATTGAAAAGCTTGAGGAAAAAGCCAAAAATATTCCCGGTGCCAATATAGAATTCTTCCAGCCTCCTTCCATTCCTGGTTATGGTGCTGCGGGAGGTTTCGAACTCCGTTTGCTTGATAAAGCAGGAAGTGGAGATTATCATAAAATGGAGCAGGTAAGTAATGATTTTGTTAAAGAACTGAAGAAACGTCCTGAACTTGGGTCTGCATTTACCTTCTATTCTGCAAGTTTCCCTCAGTACATGCTGAAAGTGGATAATGATCTTGCCGAGCAGAAAGGGGTAACGATCCAAAGTGCAATGGATAACCTGTCTACATTAATCGGTTCCAACTATGAGACCAGTTTCATCCGTTTTGACAGACCGTATAAAGTGATTGTACAGGCTGGGCCGCAATACCGTGCACTGCCTACCGATTTGCTTAAGCTTTATGTGAAAAATGATAAAGAACAGATGGTTCCGTATTCTGATTTTATGAAAATGCAAAAAGTATATGGATTGTCAGAGATCACAAGACACAATATGTATAACTCCGCAGAGGTGAGTGGTACTCCGGCACCGGGATACAGTAGTGGACAGGCTATTAAAGCGATTCAGGAAGTTGCTGATAAAACACTTCCGAGAGGTTTCGGTATCGACTGGGCGGGTATCTCTAAAGACGAGGTGAGCAGAGGAAATGAAGCGGTATTTATTTTCTTGGTCTGTCTTGGATTTGTGTATCTGATTCTTGCAGCGCAGTATGAAAGCTTTATCCTGCCGTTGCCGGTGATCTTATCCCTTCCGACAGGTATTTTCGGAGCATTCTTATGCCTGAAATTATTAGGCCTTGAAAACAACATTTACGCTCAGGTGGCGATGGTCATGTTGATTGGTCTGTTGGGTAAAAATGCTGTATTGATCGTTGAATTTGCCGTTCAGAAGAAAGCAGAAGAAGGAATTCCTGTAGCGCAGGCAGCTATCGAAGGGGCAGCTATCCGTTTCCGTCCGATCCTGATGACCTCATTTGCCTTTATCGCGGGTCTTATTCCGTTGGTAATGGCCACCGGACCGGGAGCTGTAGGAAACCGAACAATTGGTACGGCCGCAGCAGGAGGAATGCTGATAGGAACGATCTTCGGACTGATGATTATTCCGGGTCTGTATTATATTTTCGGAACCATTGCAGAGAAATCGAGGCTGGCAAGATATGAAGAAGAGAATCCTTTAACAGAACAAACTGAACCTTATCAACACGATGATAAACATGAAGATTTATAATAAATATATAGCAGCCATTGCTCTATCGCTTGTACTTACAGGCTGCAGAGCTCCAATGGCCACGGTTATAAAAGATGAAGTAAAAGAAAACCTGCCTCAGAATTTCAATCAGGAAGAGCAGCAGGATGCCAATACAAACAGTGGCACAACTCCATGGAGACAGTTTTTTACAGATCCTAATCTGGTAAGCTTAATTGAAACCGCTTTAAAAAATAACCAGGAATTACTGATCACGCTTCAGCAGATTGAAATGGCGAAAAGCAGTGTTTTAGCGAAAAAAGGAAAATTAAGTCCAACTGTTTCAGCCGGAATAGGAGCCGGTGTTAAAAAGGCAGGGCGTTACACCAGTGAAGGAGCCGGTGATGCCACTACAGAAATAGAACCCGGAAGAGAAATGCCGGATCCGCTTGGGAATTTTGAAGGAGGATTGATGGCGAACTGGGAGATTGATATCTGGAAAAAGCTCAGAACTGAGAAGGAATCAGCTGTTGCTCATTACCTTTCTACGGTTGAGGGGAAAAACTTCGTTCTGTCCAGCCTTGTTGAAGAGGTAGCAGACAATTATTATGAATTGCTGGCTTTGGATAATCAACTGGATATTATTCAACAATATATTAAGCTGCAGGAAAGAGCATTGGAAATTTCCAAAATTCAGAAAGAAGCTGCTGCGGCTACGGAACTGGCTGTGAAGAAATTTGAAGCTGAACTGGCAAAATCCAAAGCTTCGGAATACACAATCCGCCAGGATATCACAGAGAAAGAAAATGAAATCAATGCACTTCTGGGAAGATATCCGCAACCCATTGTAAGAGCTAAGGAAAGCTTTATGTCTACGATGCCACAGACTGTGTATACGGGAATACCGTCTCAGTTACTGGCTAACCGTCCGGATATCAAACAGGCAGAACTGGAATTGAAAGCGGCAAAACTGGATGTACAGGCTGCGAGAAAAGAGTTTTATCCGTCACTGGAGATTTCTGCAACGTTAGGATTGGAAGCTTTTAAGCCTTCTTACCTAGTTAAAATGCCGGAATCTGTAGCGTATAAACTGGTAGGAGAATTGGCAGGACCGCTCATTAATAAAAGTGCGATCAAAGCGAACTTCCAGACTGCGGATGCGAGACAGATTCAGTCGTTGTACGAGTATGACAAAACGATTTTGCATGCATATCTGGATGTGGCTAATCTGATGTCAAAGGTTAAAAATATTGACCAATATTATCAGATGAAGTCGCAGGAAACCAAAGCCCTGGATCAGTCGATTGACATTGCGAACCAATTATTCAGGAATTCAAGAGCAGATTATCTTGAGGTTCTTCTGAATCAAAGGGATGCGCTGGATGCGAAAATGGAGCTGATCGAAGCTAAACAGCAACAGCTAAGTACGGTTGTAGATATTTACAAAAGTTTAGGCGGTGGCTGGAAATAAGAAATCATAATTCTATCAATATAAACAGTTAATGTTTTGGGCTGATCCTTTCGGGGGTCGGCTCTTTTTATTTTTATGCGACGCGTTCTGTCGTGTTATGAGATTGATTTTGTTCATCAATTAATGGCAAATCGTTAATAATATATCAGTTAAGTGAAAATTACATTAAATCTTAATTGAGGGATTTAAAACACGTTAAAAAGTGTTAAATTTGCCGCAAAATATACAAGCTAATCTTAAACTAAAAATACACAAAAGATGAAGAAATTCTACTCCGGTGCATTGATGGTATGCACGCTTCTGGGGCTGTCTGCCCAAGAAGTATTGTGGCAGAAAGACATCAAGTCTTCTACACAGAATTTTCTAAGCCAGGTGACCACGACTATTGATCAGCAATATCTTATTTCGGGAAGCAGTATCCAAAGCAGTAAGCTTCAGGCTGAAGGCAGTAAGCAAAACAACGGTTACGATTTTCACTTAATTAAGCTTAATCAGCAGGGAGAGCAGGTTTGGGAGAAGTATTTCTCAGGGCAGAATCATGATTATCTTTCGGCTTCTGTAGCTACTCAGGAAGGAGGTTTTCTTCTGGCCGGAACATCTTATTCCGGAAAAGGATTGGATAAAAAAGAAGATTCCAAAGGTGGCTCAGATATCTGGCTGATCAGGATCAATGAATTCGGAGATGAGCTTTGGCAGAAAACACTGGGAAGTTCTTCTGATGAGGAAGCACGATCTGTTATTCAAACAACAGACCTCGGATTCTTTGTAGCCGGAAATGTTCAAAACTCATCTAAAGGGTACGGATCAAAAGATGTTTGGATTTCCAGATTGGATAAAAACGGAAAAATACTTTCTGAAACTGTTCTGGGTGGAAAAGGTTTGGATGAAGTGGAGAAAATGATTCCTACGAGAGATGGCGGAGCGTTGTTGGGGATTTACTCGAGGAGTTCCGAGATCCGGGTTTCGGGTTCTACAGATAAGTCGTCTTCGGCAACCCCGCATCCCGTATCCCGAACCGCTAAGTCTACGGATAATTTCGGCGAGGGCGACTACTGGATCGTCAAACTCGACAAAACCGGAAAAGTAGAATGGGAGAAGAACTTTGGAGGAAAAGGCGATGATCATATCAGAACATTGGCGTTGACATCTGCAGGATATGTAATCGGTGGAGAATCCAGATCAGAAAAGTCAGGAAATAAAACGGTAGGAATTGAGGAAGGAACAGATTTGTGGTTGATTTCTTTAAATGAAAGAGGCGATGAGATCTGGCAAAAGTCTTTCAATTTCAAGAACCGTGATATTCTGATGGGGATGAGCGTCCTTCATTCAGCAGATGATAAATCCTCAAAAGGAATTCTTTTAGGAGGCTATACGCAGGCAGAAGGAAAAATACAAACGGATGATGAAACGTTCTGGATGTTGTACCTGAACCAAGATGGCAATGAAGCGTGGAGAAAATATGTGAAAGGAGAATCCAGAAAGAAAGAAGAAAGGCTTTCAGATATTAAGCTGAACAGAGATGGCTCAATCATCCTTGCAGGAACCAGCGCGGAAGAACTTGGAAAAGAGAACTGGAAGATTGTGAAACTTGGAGACAGCCAGATCAATAAATTAATTGAAAAACAAGACATCAAGATCTATCCGAATCCGGTATCCGATTATGCTTATGTAGAAATAGGCTTTGACTTTAAAGAAGCTGATATTATGCTGTATGATATGGGTGGAAGACAACTTCAGAGCTTGAAGACGAAGAATAAGGTGACGAAGATCAATACTCAGAATTTGATTCAGGGGGCTTATCTGGTGACGATAAAGACGGATGGGAATAAAATGGCGAATGCCAAACTGATTAAAAAATAACACAAATGAAAAAAATATTATGTCTTCTGACGTTCTTATCTGTGTGTATCCACGCACAAAATAATATTCAAAAATCATTACCCGACATTAAGCCACCATCAGCGGAAACTTATAAATTCAGTGTCTATGGATTGGATTTTAACAATTCCCCTTCAGGCGATTTCTCTTATAATTTTCCAATCTATACAGTTGGAAATTCTATTAATTTGCCTGTAAACCTATCATATAATAGTGGAGTTAAAGTTGACGATATAGGAGGAAATATCGGTGTTTCCTGGCAATTGGTTGCAGGAGGAGCCATTTCAAGGGTGGTAAGAGACGAACAGGATGAAACCTCGTCAGCGGAATGGTTTCCCCAGACCATAGACGAAACTGCCAATGCAAATCAGATAAAAGGAGCAGCCCATCCTGATAATTCTATTGATACAGAATATGACTGGTTTAGTTTTTCTCTTTCAAATGGGCTTTCAGGTCAGTTTTATATTGACAAGAGCTTAAACATCCACTACAATGGGGGCGATGGTTCAAAATTATCAATAACCGATAAAACAACAATGGTTACCCAGTTTGGTAAAAACTTAGAATTTGTTCTCATAGATAATCAAGGAAATAAATATTATTTCGGAGGTGAGGAAAAATTTATGGAGAGAACTAAAATCGATTATAAAGGACCGGATAAATATTATACTTCAGGATGGTATTTAGCCAAGGTAATTACCAACAAAAACGAGATTATAAATTTTGATTATTCTATTGAAAGCATTAGCTACTACGCTTCAATGAGTGCTTCTTTCAGCGTTTCAGAGAGCTGTTGTGTGCCTAATACCTATGAAAACAGTGGTATTACAAAAAGTAAAACTACAATGGTTTCATTAAAACCAAGACTTTTAAGCATTAATGATGACAAAGCTAGAATTAATTTCATTTATGATAAGACAAGAAAAGACCTGATCAATGGAGATGGAAGACTTCTTACCTCCGTTACAATTCTTGCTAAACAAAACAATCAGCCCATAAAAAATTATTCATTAAACTATGATGATGTAAATGCCGGATCGGCTGTAACCTACTATGATCTATCCCCATCGGAACAAAGTACGGTCAACCGTCATTTTTTAAAAAATATTCAGGATGCAGTATCCAATGAAAAATTCAGATTTGAATATTATTCGAAAGAAAACATTCCTGCAAGATTTAGTTTAGCAACGGATTTTTATGGATATTCAAACGGAAAATACAATCAAACCCCTTTTGCTAATGTATCCGGAAAGATTCCTAATCATATTTTCAGTAAAACCAACGGCTATGCTTCAGCCAATAAAGAAGTAGAGCCGGAAAGCACATATTTTGGAAACTTAAAGAGAATTTACTATCCGACAGGAGGTTATTCTGAGGTAACTTATGAATCCAACAGTTCAATGGAAACCGTTCAGGTTGAAAAATTTGAAGGTATGGGTCTGCAGGCTTCGAGAGCTTGTGTCGGTCCGAGAACAGTCAGCAAGAAATTTACCTTTGTTTCTAATGGATCACCTATCACCTATGCTGCAACAGCTTCAACAAATTATTTGGATTGTGGACAGCCTGATTTTCATGAAGTACACGGAATAAGTATCCGAGATCTAACTGATCCTGCCGTTCCCGTAAATAGCAGCAGTGGCAGCTATAATGTAGGTCTCAATACGAACAACTGCTACACAGGGCTCCCACATGATACCTGCCCGGTGAATACCATAGCGGGACATACCTATGAAGTAGAATATTCTGTAACGTCTTACTTTGGAAGAATAGACGGGTTTGCGTCTGTAAATTATAATTCGCGCTATGAAATGGAGGATGTATTAAAACATTATGGAGGAAGCAGGGTGAAAAAAATTGAAGAAAACAATACAGAAGGTGGATCATACACGCGGTTATTCTACTATAATAAGCTAGCAGAGAGGACATCTCCAAAGAAAAGTATTGCTAATGCAGGTACTCCAAAGTTATTTGATTATATAATGACAAAAAGAAATTGTGCTTTGGAGTGTAACTCTTCGGGTTCAGGTAATCCTATCATTTCATCAACTTCAATTCCTGCCTATCGTTTTTATAAGGATAATATTTTAACTGATTTCAATGACAGATCAAATAAAATATTTTATCAGTCGATAACGGAATTGATTAACGGGAATAAGGCTATTGAAAGAAACTATGAATACGAATGGGATGCTAACTCATATGCATATAGTCCACGAATTTTTGATGCACCACACAGTAATAGCGGGCAATTAAAAAGAGGGCTTTTAAAGAATGAAAAACAATATGCTTTTAGAAATAATGATTTTACTGTTTTTAAGGAAAAGGATAACAGATATAGCTTCGCACAAAATACAATAACCTCATTTATTTTCAGGGAGAATTTTTCATTGAGCACAGGTTATCTTTATAATCCACAGGATGGTCCTATTCCTAATATATCATACACGTTCTATCAAAATTATTATGGATATTCCAAATTGATTGAAACTGTTTCAAAAGAATATATTGGAGGTCAGGTAATGGAAACTAAAGTAAATACTGATTATAACAATCTTCAACATTTGCAGCCTACCCTTCAAAAGATTACTTCTCCGGATGCATCTATAAATGAAACAAATTATTCTTATGCTCACGAAAAGGGAAATCAAAGACTAATCAATGCCAATATGATAGGTATACCATTGGAAACGGAGGTTAAAGAAAATGGTAAGGTAATCAACAAATCAGAAACAAAATTTGAGAGCCCAATCCATTTACTCCCTACGTCTGCATTGTCATTTGATTTACAGAATCCAGCTATTGGTTCTACGGAACTTACTTATGATCAATATGATCCAAAAGGAAACCTTCAGCAGTATACTACAAAAAATGGTATTTCCACAACTATTATCTGGGGTTACAATAAAACCCAGCCTATTGCCAAAATAGAAGGCGCAAAACTTTCAGATATCAGCCAGTCATTAATTGATAATATCGTCAATGCCTCAGACAATGATGCCTTGTTGGGTACAGAGGCTTCCGAACAATCATTGGTTACCGCTTTAGATCAGTTCAGAAATAATTCTGCATTATTGAGTTATCAGATCAATACCTATACCTACGATCCTCTGATCGGTGTAAAAAGTATTACTCCTCCTTCCGGAATCAGAGAGATCTATATTTATGACACAGCCAATAGATTGAAAGAAGTGAAACAGCTTGATAAAGATGCTTCCAGAAATCCTGTGTACAAGATCCTTAAAGAATTCAAATACAATTACAAACAATAAAAACTCAAATTATGAAAAAAACAATATTCATTGCAGGCCTTTTTGCGGCTCAATTGGCTTCGGCACAACTATATACATCTGGCGGAAGTATAAACCCAACATCTACTCCTTCATCTGGAAATACAGGAATAGGAACTTCTGCTCCCAAAGAAAAATTAGACGTTTTGGGTAATATCTTAGCTGGTAATACAAATTCTACCGAAGGGATGAATGCATTTGCTATTAGATATGAAGACGGATCAATTAATAATTGGGGATCCTTAAGAAGTTCATCATCAACCTATATGGGTTTTGGTGTTAAAGCAAACGGTTCAGGCCTTGGATGGTTATCCAGTAATGGAACACTTGATTTTGCAAAAGTAGCGATCACGCTTGATAATGAAGGATTCAGCTTTTTAACCAAGCCTAATCAGCAGATTGCCTTGAACACACCTGTGACCATGAATGAAGTTATGAAGATTTCACTTAATGGGAATGCCTTACTACAAGGAAAACTGGAGGCCAAAGAACTCAAAGTGACCCTGACTCCGACAGCCGATTTCGTGTTTGAAGAAAACTACGATCTGCCAAAGTTGGAAGAAGTAGCACAGCATATTAAAGAGAAAAAGCATTTACCGGAAATAGCTTCAGCCAAAGTCATGGAAAAAGAAGGAGTTAATGTTGGTGAATTTCAGATTAAACTTCTGCAAAAGATCGAAGAGCTTACTTTGTATGTGATTGAACAAAACAGACAGTTAAAAGATCAGCAGGAAAAAATTCAGAAATTAGAAACAGAAAATACGGATTTAGGAAAAGCCGTTTTAGACATTAAGCAGCTGAAAGAAGAGCTTATTAAGATGAAATCCACCACCCATTAATTAAAAATTATGTATAAAAAATTATATATAAGCATAGGATTGCTATGGGGGATGCATCATTACGGACAGGTGGTGTTAACTTCTCCTCCTGCTCCCAATACGGAAGTGGCAGATCCTCAAAGTATACGGATGCTCCCAGGATTCAAATTTAATTCTGTTAACGGAACATTCCGGGCCTATATCGGAGGATCCAATCCTAATAATCCGGGAAATACCTATACACCCATCACCGTTGATTATTCGGCGAATATCTCCAATACTGAAAATTATGTATATACCAGACAGTATTTAGTTCCTACCGAAGTTTCAAACGGATCGCTGCAACAGATACAGAGTGTTCAGTTTTTTGACGGCCTTGGAAGACCTAAACAGTCGGTGAGCATTAAATCTACCCCTACCGGCAAAGATATGGTAACCCATATTCCTTATGATGGATTTGGACGGCAGGTAGACAGCTGGCTTCCGGTTCCGATGGCATCCCAGAGTGGAAATATCCAGACCGGAGTGGAAGGGGCTGTCAATGCGTATTATCAGTCCAACGGGATTAATGATTCCTTTCCCTTCAGCCATGAAAATTTAGAAAACTCTCCGCTTGACAGGATTCTGAGCCAGAAAAATCCAGGGGCCGACTGGCAGAACAAACCTGTTGTTTTTGGCTATGATACCAATACAGCAGGCGAGGTAAAAAAATACACCACAACAGTCACGAATTGGGCGGATGGAGTGACTTCTTCCGAATTACTTCTGTCCGGAACTTACGGAGAAGCTCAACTGTATAAAAATACCGTTACGGATGAAGACAACAATAAAACCATAGAATTCAAGAATGGTAAGGGACAGACTCTATTGGTGAGAAAAGTCATCAATGCTTCAGAAAATGCAGATACCTATTATGTGTACAATGAATATGACCAGCTGGCCATTGTAGTTCCGCCATTGGCTTCTGCTTCCTCGTCAGTATCTGCTTCCGCTCTGGAACATCTGTGTTATCATTATAAATATGATGGCAGAAGCAGACTGGTAGAAAAGAAACTTCCCGGAAAAGGTTGGGAACAGATGGTATACAATAAGAAGGATCAGGTGATTCTGTATCGGGATACCGTTCTGAAAAATGGAATTACCAATTTTACAGCTGACCAGTCGTGGAATTTTACCAAATATGATCAGTTTGGAAGAGTTACCTACACCGGAATTTCAAGGGATGGTACTCCGAGACAGAACATCCAGAATTATGTCGATAATCAGGCTGCGAATGTTTCTTACGAAGCCCGTGGAGGTAGTTTTGACTTAAGTGGAATGAATATAGAGTACGGAAACGTTTCCTATCCTACGAGTATTGATAAAATCCTTACGGTCAGTTATTATGATACCTATCCACAAGGAGCACCGGCGGTTTCCGCGACCATTTTAGGCCAGGAAGTACTGCCTCAGTCTACCCAGTCCTCGAATGTCAGCACAAAAAGTCTGTCTACGGCATCTTATGTGAAAAACATTGACAATGACAGTTGGACGAAATCATATACTTATTATGATAAGAAAGGGAGGGCAATATCCACTTATTCTGTGAATCATCTCGGAGGATATACCAAAACAGAAAGCTTCCTGAAATTTTCAGGGGTTCTGGAATATACGCTTACTGAGCATAAAAGAGCCGCAGATGCCACTAAAGTCAACATCAAAGAGACTTTTGAGTACGATCATCAGGAAAGACTGGTAAGACATTGGAATGAAGTAAATGGCGGAGTAAAGGAACTTCTTGCCGAAAATCTGTACAATGACCTCGGACAGGTTCAGACCAAAAATGTAGGAAATACAACAGGCAGTCCACTTCAGAGTGTCAAATACGCATACAATATCAGAGGATGGCTTACGAAACTTAATGAACCTTCCAATCTGCAGAATAAACTCTTTGCTTACGAGCTGAGGTACAGCAAACCGGACAGCCAGTTTTCAGGTTCTGCAAGGTACAATGGAAATATCTCACAGATGTCATGGATTACCCAAAGCGATGCTGTACTCAGAAATTACTCCTATGAATATGATGGTCTCAACCGTCTTAAAGAAGGACGTTTCTGGGATGCCATGAATTTAGACAGAGGAGAATACCATGAGCAGCTTACCTATGACCTGAATGGGAATATTAAATCTCTTCTCAGAAGAGGAAAACAGCTTCCCGGCTATACCGCTCCTGAAGTGATGGACGACCTGGAATACCACTATGAAAATGGTGAACAGAGTAATAAGTTAGCCTACCTTAAAGAGGTGGGAACGGGTAATGCCTTAAGCGGTTATCCGCTTTCATCAGGAAGCACCGGAAGCACAATAAGCTATGACCTGAACGGAAATATGACAGTTCAGCAGGATAAAGGGATCTCTATTCAATATAATTATTTAAATTTACCGGGAAAGGTTACCCAGAATACTAAAGTAACAGATTATACCTATAGAGCAGATGGAGTAAAAGTAAGAAAGCTCTTTGGTACAGAGACCACAGATTATTTAGACGGTTTCCAATATGAAAATGGGACGTTGAAATTTTTCCCTACCGCAGAAGGTTATTTTAATTTTGAAACCGGGAAGTATGTGTATAATTATACCGACCATCTTGGGAATACAAGATTGAGTTACTTTAAAAATGGCTCAGGAGTAGAAATCATAGATGAGAGTAATTATTATCCTTTTGGATTGAAGCATGAAGGGTATAATGTTTTATCTGGAAATCCAGCGTATAAATATAAGTACAATGGCAAGGAGCTTCAGGAGAGTGGGATGTATGATTATGGTGCGAGGTTTTATATGCCGGAGATTGGAAGATGGGGTGTGCATGATCCTCTGTCTGAAACGACGTTACAACCGTATAGTTATGCAGATAATAATCCTATTTTTTATAATGATCCGACAGGTATGATTGCGCAACAACCTGAAGCTATTGCAACAATTTATAAGAATAAAAGAACAGGAGAGGAGGTAAATGTTAACGACGGAGTCAATGAAACTGTTTTGGTCAATGGGTATGACTTTGCAAAAGCAAAGACATATGCTAAATATTATAATTATGATACTGCTAATTTAAATGATAAAAATACCAATTATGAAGTAAATCAAGGCTATATAGATTTTTATTACAGTACAAGATATGGTGATGGATTTAGCTTTGCTTCTTTATTAGATTCAGGACCAGACAAACATAGAATGCCTACGAGCGATAGTGATAACATGATATTGCTTGAAATGCCGGATATAGGTAGAGGCCCATTAAAAAGTACACTAAGAAGCCTGGAAAGACAAGCTGGGAGGAAATCTATGAAATGGCTTGTTAAAAAAGATACTAAACTTTTAAAATTTGCAAAAGATACATTTAAAGGAAATGACCTTTTACGAAAAGAGTCCAACGGATTAATTGAACAACTTATGAGAGGAGATATGAGTCCTGGCATAGGAACTAAGAATATTGGTAAAAATATATTTGAGGCAAGATCAAAAGGTGGTGCGAGAGTATATTTTAGAAATGGCACTAATGGTATAGAGATTCTTGGATATTCTCATAAAGGTAATCAACAGCAAGTAATAAATCGAATTTTAGAAAAGTATAGATAAGTAATTATGAATGATTTTAAAATAATTTTTCCAGGTGGATATAATATTAATGATTATTATGATGATAATCTTGATTTAAACATTATTCTCCCTACAGGACGTGTTTTTTTTTCTACCTTTTTTACAATTTTAAATATTAAAAACTTGCTTGAAAAAGACAGCAGATTATATTTTTGGTCTATAGATATGCTTATAGTAAAAGATTTGAAAAAAGAAACAATAAGAAATGTAATATTTAATATAATTGATGATGGATATCTTGAATCTGTATGCTCAGATATAGGTGAAATCCATGAAGTTTTTCCAGATATTAAATCTTATTCCGATATAATTTGCAATATATAATTTTCAAATATAAATCCCCGCTTTGCGAAGTTTGTAACTTCGTAGCAGATCATAAAAACCCTCGCAAATTGCGAGGGTTTTGTTTTATAGAGCAGCGCCGTTTTATTAAAGAAGTCTTTAAATTTTTTGGTGGTAAGCATTTTATCTACCATTTTAAAAATCATTGAGCGGTCTTCTTCGTCAAGCTGATTAATCAAATGTAGCTTCTCAAAGTCCGATTTATCCTCTATGGTTACTTCTTCAGGAATAATATTTTCATAGTTCAGGATCTGATCTGTAGTAAGATTAAAAAGCTTTGAAAGCTTCAGGAGTTCCTCTACAGATAACTCTCTATGACCATTTTCCAGCGTATAATTATTGCTGTTGCCAATGCTCCCGCTGCCGCGATCGTCACGCTCGTGCCCCTCATTAAAAATAAACCACTGTTTTATACAGTGGTTTTATTTTAGCTTAGATTAATGGGAAGATTTCCATCCTGCCACTCAGGTCATTTTTTTAAGATGAGAAGACACATAAAAGAAATTAGCGCAAGCTGAAAAGAGTGGAAACAGTACTTTTTTATAAACGATCTAAAAACCTCTGTATGGGATTTTTTAAAAAAAATATTAACAAGATTATTTTATTATTCTTCGGAATTATGTTTTGTGGAATACTTTTAAAAAAAAATATCTGATCCTAACTTATCCAAATATAAATATTTTGATCAGTCCTGTAATGGGCAAGTTATTTCAAACTCATATGATCTTACGACTCATTTCAATATTGTTAGATCATCAGATGGTAATAAAATTTATTTGGAAGATTCAAAAATAATTTCATTAATTAAAATAGGAGATTCTATGGTGAAAAAAAGGGATGTTACATATTTTATAGTATATAAGAAAAATAATGGGAAAATAATTTACGATATGTATACCAAAAAATTAGGAATTTTAAGATGAGATGTTATATTTTAATTCGCTTTGTTTACTATGTTTTTTTTACTGGATATGAGAGGAAAGGAGCCAAAGGGGAAAGTATTTATCGAGAAATTAAAAAGACAAAAAAAATGAAAAAGCGAGTTGTAATTTTAATTGGGATTATATTGGGGAGCATATTCTTATACTATGCTTTTGGATTTTTTTCTTCATCGGTGGGATGGTATGGATATCAGAAATGGAAATATAGAGTAGGCACTTCGACCATTGAAAAATCAAAACAAAGAAAAGTTTTTGTGAAGGAATTGAAATATAAAATCATTGATTCTGCTCATTTGAAAGGATTTGATTTTAAACCTTATGTTGAAAAAGGGTTTAGATATGGGTATCACTCTATGGAAGATACGAGAATAGATAGGTTTTCACATTATCCATATAATTTAAGTTATGAGAGAAATAAAAAAGACTCTATTGTACTTAATATTTTTCCGGAGGATATCGAAAAATTAGACAGTTCCGATGTAGTATGGGGGTATTTAAAACAACCCTATTTACAGGACACGATTAGAATTGAAATAGAAGGAATGGGAAAACAGAAAGGAACCATAAAAATCTGGTAAGATGTATCTTTGCTTGGCCAACCTTCAATAAAAAATAGAAATTTACATTTTTAAGTTGATACATAAAAAAAATATATTTACACAAAACCGACATCCATGAAAAAAACAATCTCACACATCTTCATCCTCACCCTTCTTTTCCTCACATTTTCCTGCACTTCCTATATCAAACCCATTCACACAGAACCAGTGTCCGGCTCCGAAAATATAACCAGAAAATTAATTTTTCAGGATGGAACGCTGGACGTGAATTTCTACGGGGATTATATATTTGATAAGGTAGACAAAAACCTGATCTTTTTTACGAATAAAGATATTTCCGGAATGCTCAGCAATCTTACCATAAAGCCTTCATCGCAGATCCTTTTCACGTATACCAAATCCAGTATCTACAACAATATGCTGGGATTTTATTATGCCGGAAAAAATCTGACGGATATAAAGAATAATTTCTCCGTTAAAACGCCCGAAAAAGAAATGCAGAACGGTCTTTTGTACACCTATGAATACAAAGGCTACTACATTATGGAATTCTACAGAGAGCAAGAAAAAGGAGTAGTCCGTTTTATTTCGGTAAACAATTCAGCAAAACAGTCCGTTGAGAAATTCAGGTTGGAAAACAACAATGTATTTTTTGATATCAATGCCCAACTTTGGAATTAGGCATACTCATTTCTTCTGATTTTATATCTGAATCAAGGGAAATACTTGATTTTTAGCGCGGTTATAGCCATTTTGTTTGTTATATTTGTTAGACAATCACCACACAAAATCTTACCGCCATGAAAAAGTTCCTTTTAATCATTCTGGGTATTCTTGTTATTCTAGTTGCCGTACTTTTAATCAAAATGTATACGTATCCGTTTAAAAAGAATACGGCAGGAAATTCTGAAGGATGGAAACCTGTTAAAAATGATTCAGCATTAATGCGTCTTTCTGGCGGTATCAAAATCCCTACAGTGTCTACTGGAAGTCTTGGAGAATTCAATTATGCTCCGTTTGATCAGTTTAAAGAATATCTGAAAACATCTTATCCGTTAGTCTATCAAAATACCGAAAATAATGAGGTCAATACCCATGCATTGGTGTTCAGACTTAAAGGAAGTGATCCTTCACTGGCCCCGATTCTTTTCATTTCCCATATAGATGTAGTTCCACCCGGAGATGCTGATGTGAAAAATAAAGAACAGAATATTTTCAGACCCGACGATAAACCATTGCCGCCCGTTTCCAAAGTTGCAGAAGACTGGGATTTCGAACCCTTTTCAGGCACCGTTGCGAACGGAAGAATCTACGGAAGAGGAGCTATCGATATGAAAGGAATGCTCTTTTCCCTCATGGAATCTATGAATATGATGGTTAAAAGCAAAAAGATACCTAAACGCGATATCTATATGGCTTTCGGTTTCGATGAAGAAGTAGGAGGACAAAAAGGAGCCGTACAGATTGCTGATTATTTTAAAAAGAAAGGATTGAAGTTCGATGCCGTCTACGATGAAGGAGGATTGATTATGGAGAAAGGAAACATCGCAGGAATAGATTCCGATGTCGCTGTAGTAGGCTGTGCCGAAAAAGGCTTCTTATCAGCAAAAATTAAAGTCAAAGGTCTTGGAGGACATTCCTCAATGCCACCTATGGAAAGCGCGATAGGAAAGGCAGCTGTAATTATGCAGCGCCTTGAAGACCATCAGATGAAACCTACCATAACCCCATTGATCAAACAATTTTTTGATAATATCGGAGGAGCTATGCCATTTACGAACAGGCTTGCTATTGCCAACCAATGGCTTCTGAAACCACTTTTGCTCTCTCAACTGACCAAAAATAACACCACCAATGCCTTGGTACGTACCACAACCGCTCTTACCATGATGAAAGGAAGCGACGGAACCAATGTGCTTTCTCCCGAAGTGGAATTTGTCGTTAATTTCAGACTTCTTCCCGGTGATACAGCAAAAGAAGTCCGCGACCATATCGCAAAAGCCACAGAAGGTTTCGATGTTGAGGTAGAAGAGATCGACAATACAAGAGAAGCTTCTGCAGTTTCCCCTATCAATACAAAAGCGTATCAATTAATAGAAGCCGGAGTCAGAGAGATTAATCCAGGGGCTATCGTTACCCCATACCTTACCATGGCCGGCACCGATGCCTACAAATACCAGATTGTAAGCAAAAACATCTACAGATTTATGCCCATCAAAATCAACAACTCAGAAAAGCAAAGCATCCACAGCACCAATGAGTACATCAGTATTGACAACTATATGAAGATGATTCACTACTTTGAGTTTATGATGACTAATTATGACAAATAGTTGCGGGTTCCGTGATACGAGGTTTGAGAGTCAGAGAGTTTTAGTGATTTAGAGCCAGAGAGTTGCTAGTATGCTGGTAGACAGTTGCTGGTTCAAATCTCGAAACTCGTATCCCGAAACATGTCTGATATCTGGCATCTAACATTCACCATTCACTTGCGAAGCAAAATTCACCATTCACGTTTTCCAGCCTGAGTCTAAAGTCCGCAATCTGAAATCTGATGTCTGCAATCTAATATCTAAACAAAAAAATAACACGTCAAGTTTTGTCGCATTACCGCTATAGCTTTGTCCTATCAAAATTACAGAGCTATGGAATTGCCGTTTTACTTAACATTTACAGAATTTGAAAGCCATTATTACGATAATCTTGAAAAATGGTTTGAGGAATATCACAACGCCAGCGAGATCGATTATCTTAAGACGCTGGCAGACCTTTACAGCCCTTATCTGTATTACAATTTTGCGGATGACAGACTGATGGCTGATGCATCTATGGAAATCAAAGACTGCTTCTTTCCTTACCATGAAAAGATCGGGATCTCTTTCTGTACAAGCTGTGAAAATGGCAAAAATCCAAAGGTAGCCAAAGGCATGAACCATATATTTGAATGGAAAACCATTACGATGATGGAATACGCACAACATATTCTGGATAAAATCAACAGATACTTGTTAAAAAATGGAGGTTCTCTGGACGGAAACAAAACAATTCTAGATTATATCAATGATCGTGAGATCATCACTTCGAGAGAAGGGGCTGGATATTGTGTCAATTACAGCAGACATCAGGCGGCGGTTCCGTTTTTGAAGGCTTATCTTCCTTATTATGGGCAGACAGTGAATATTGCTGTGTACAGAGACTTTATTTTCTCCATAGCACAGATCGCGGAATACATTGATAAAAAGCTGAGGTCTGTACAGGCTTTTGAGCACACCATTTATGCTAAACTGAAATCAGAAGCCAAATTCAAAGTGCAGATGAGTCATCAGTTTCTGACGATCTGTAATTAAAATTTTCACCAACATTCATATCTAAATTATATTGACGGAATATCCTGACCGGTATTCCAGACAAATCCTGACAGCAATGCCAGGATTTTGTTTTAATTTTACCCATTACCCATTACCCATTACTCATTACTCATTACTCATTACTCATGATTAGAGGGGTAAATTCCAAATCACATCCACCGCCAAATAATGCACACCTCCTTTTTTTACACTTCTGCTTCCCCGGATAAGATCATTCACATATCCAATATCCACAGAGAAAGGAGAGTGGGGAATACTGAACATATAATAAGCCCCGATACGCATTTCCCTGTATCCGAAGGGTGTCCATTTCTGTTCCGGTTCATTAAGATAACTTGTAGAAAACAGACCTTCTGCACTTAGAGCCAGCTTTTGATTGTTTTTGGGAGATAAATTATAAGTCAACTGACTTTTAATTCTTGTTCTCAGCTGAAAATTCTCTTCAACCTCACGGAAACCGGCATCAAAAAACTTCCGGAACTCCTGGCGGACCGTGTTCTTGAGTTTCCATCTTTTTCCCAGTTTGAAAGTATAAGCATATCTGCCGTAAATTCTGAACTCCTGTTCTGTAGCTTCCTTTTCATAAGGTTCGGAACTTTCATATTTGGGCTGCCGGCGATAACTGAGCGCATAGCTGTACTGTTGATTGGGCGCAAAAGAATGATAGACTTCATGGTTCAATACAACAATAGCCTGTTTTGAGACTAAATTATAATCATCAGGACTGCTTTTCCTTCCCAGAGCAATATAACTTAAAGTCTGTTTCTTTCCCAGCGAATCCAGTTGACGCCTTACTCCAAAAGCCGACCAGAAAGCCGAATTCGCTTCCCCAAGCCCTGGCGGACTGATCTGTGCATGTAATGACCCGCATAAGCTTAATAAAAATATTCCGGTGATAATTTTTCCTGTTCTGAGCATCCTGTAAAATCTGTTGAATCGTATGTTGAGTATCTGTTCAGTCATAAGATAGAGCTGAATATTAAGTGATACTGTAAAATGATGATTTGTTGTAGCCAATGTAGGTCCTTTATCCATGAAATAATGATGTAAATGATTTTAATACTGTCGATAAACAGGACAAATTAAATACAGGATTTAGGAATGTTTTAGGAATAGGGAAGGATCGGATACAAAAGTTGTGGACTAAATCAATTCCTATTACTGATTATACAGATAGAGCAGATAAAAAAATAAAAATCTGTATGATTTGGCCAATCTGCGTGAAATTTATAGATAGTTTTCTGTCATACCAATTAGTAATAGATTTTTATCCTCTTTATGCAATGTATCATTAATTGTAAAAACTAGCCTTTCACGATTCTGTTCACCACTATACCTGATTTTATAGAAATCCTGAACAGCCTTGCCTATGGTTAAAAATAACATGATGACAGCCAAATATCTAATTAACTTTTGGAACTTAATATTTCCTTTTTTAACGTAGACATAAATTACTGCAAAACCAATTATCAATGTAGCTAAAACATCTATTCTAAACTCTTCAATAAAAGAAATTATAACAAAGCATACAATACCTGCAAGCAGCAAAATACTAAGCCCTCTATCCTCAGGGACTTTATCAAAAATATAAACTTTGGAAAAAAAAATATGAGTTACCAAGAAGAACAAGCAAGTTAATGCAAGTCCCATTAAATACTGTACACTAACTAAAATAACCTCACTTAGATTTAAGTAATTAATGATATTAATATTCCAAAAAAAATAATATGATAAAGTATACACAACTCCAATAGAAGACATATACAAAGATATAGTTGCCAGATTTTCTTTTATATACTCAATAAAAGATTTCATATCAAGCTTCTGATTTTCATCCATTGCTAATGCTTTATTCAAAATTTATACTTCTATTATTATTTAGTTTTGTAAATCAGATGATGCTTTATTATGTGATATGATATTAAATTTTTTAAAAACTTCCTTAATTGTTTCTTCTTCTTCTGGTAATTCATAACTAATCAAATTCATCTTTTTATCAAAAAGGAGAAACCATTGATAAGGGTCATAAGAAACATTATTATAAGGCTTAATAAATTCCACCTTTGAATTATTTGATACTACTTTATTTGAAATGATTTTCTTTAAAAATTTAATGTCTTTGGTAGTATTACCTTGTAATAACAAATCTAGATTTTTGTATTTAAAAAATTCTAAATGCTCAGAGTTAGGTTTTACCATGATAGATTTAATGTTATCCCTTGTTATAGTAATCATATATCCTTTGCCTTTGTAGTAAAGGCTTGACACATGAATTAAAGATAAATCGGGCTTAAAGTTTTCATCATTATTTGTATAAATAAATGCATCAATAAAGTTATTAAACTTAAAATTTTTGGATATACAAGGGATTTGTGAAAAACCCAGTTGAAATAAAAAAAATAGCAATATTGTTAGTTTACTTTTCATAAGTTCCGTTTTTATCGTAGGTAGTATAAGAGCCTTTTCTATATGTTCTAAAAATGGTATTTTTGTAAATTGGATTTACAGTATTATCATAATCATATTTCCCTTCCCAAGCACTCCTATTTGAACCAACATTCCCCCATGGGAAATATCCACTTGGGAGACTGTTTAATGGATGATTATGGTCATGTTGAGTTAAAGTAAACACCCCTTCATATGCTGAAAAGTTAGTCATTCCATTAACTCTTGGGTCAATAGGAACAACACTTTTTAAACCATAAGTTGAAACAACGGACTTTGTAGTACCTTTTTCTCTTTCAGTATACGTTCCATTTGCAAACTCAATTTTTGTATTGTCAAATAAATATTTTGCCAATTCGGAAGCCTTATTAGAGTTATCAAGTTTTAAGGTTGTCATTAAATTAGATTTATTACCTTGGGCATCCATTATTGGTTTATCTAGTGTAACCTCTTGCATGTTGGCTTCAACTGTGCCTTTTGCTCCCACTTCAACTCCTTTAGCATCAGCTTTTAAAGTTGTCCCATCTTTTTCAAATTGATTTGCAGTATAAATAACATCTGTATCAGAATCAGCAACTTTCGATAACTTACCCAAATTATCCCATTTAAAAATATCTGTTGCCTGTCTCCCATCAGGGTCAATAAACCGTAAAGGATTATTCATAGCATAGTTATATGGAGACCATCTTCTAAACTCTTCACTTAAAGGGTCAGGTGAAAACCATCTTCCTGCTGTATCCAAATAAGGTTGAGCATCTGGGTCACTTAAATCTATTTCTCTGAACTCAACAATTTCTTTTGTCTTTTTGTTGAATCTTACTGAACCAATACTTACAATAGAATCCTTATCATGAAACTCTAAATATTTTCCTTTGCTTAAAGTGGCTACTTTGGGATAGTACCCATATTTCTTAAAGGGATTCCCAGCTTCAATATTCTTTCTCCTTCTTTCAGCTTCCTCTGGAGTTAAAGGGTCTCTGGATTTCAAAACCTCATCCATATAAGGTCTGTTTCTTTCTTCTTTAGTCAGTTTAACAGGATTTACCCATTTCTTTTCAGCTTTGGGCTTACCTTGGGCTTTCTTGACTTGAGCTTGTGTAATTCCTGCCAGAAGCACAAAGCCAGTAAGTATAATTCTTTTCATTGTCATTTGTTATTTCGTAAAGTTATTTAATAATTTTTTATTCTCATATTTATCTCTCTCTGTTTTAAGAGAAACAAGCCAGTCCAAATACATTCCCTCTGGCATCTGCCTGTATCCTATGTCATAAATATGCCCGTATTCCTGTGTCATAAGCTCCATGAGTTCTTTAGCCTTTGGGTCTTGTTGAGCCTTTTTAAGATTTTCAGGATTAGTGGAACTCAAATTCTGTTTATCCATCAACTTTTCAAACTGTTCTTTATGGGTTTCAGCTTTCAGAATTAAGGCTTTAGCAAAGTTGGGATAAACTTCTAGTGCTCTGTTTATAGCTTTTAGTGTAAATTCTCCATCATTGTCAGGGAAATTTCTATTGAATGCCTGTGCTAAATCAAAAAGGCATAGAGCAAGACTTTCTTTGTTATTCAGGGCTTTCATAAACACTCCATTTTTGATTGCATCTAAATGAATGTACCCAGATGCCATTAACCATGAATCCTGTGGAAATATCCCACTTGTAAGCTCTGTATTATACCATCCATCAGATTTAATTTGATGTTTGACATAAACATGGTTCGGTGCTAATGTCAGATTAGCTTCTACTCCCAATTCTTCTGCCAGTATCTTATACAGGTAAGGCATAGAATTACAATTTCCTTTTTTGGTAGCCAGAAGTTTTGATACAAACAAATTAGTAATGTCCTTATGACCGAATACATCCTCAAAATCATAGTTGAAAGGTTTGTACTGGATTACTGTATCTTTAATAGCAATTGGGAGGGTCTGGCACATAATGGAATAAACTGCTGCATACTTGCTTACCTTATCCTTATCTGACTGTTTATAGTTTAAATCTCTGCTCTGAACAATAGCATTGGCAAAGCTCTTTAAAAAGGCTATTTCTCGATTTAATTTATCTGTATCTAACTTACCTTGGTAGTAAGCATTTTCCACACTAAAAACAGCCTCTTTGAAGCTGTATTGCTGTTTGTCATTCAGCATGTTGTCTATGGTCTGGTAGGCATCGTTATAAAACTGGTTGTTTTGTGCCCTAACCGTTCCAGTACCGAGCCACAGAAGTAACAGAGGTAAAAGGAATATGGTTTTATATTTTGAATATCTTTTCATTATAAATGTTTTGGGTCTATTGGAAAATACTGGGCTTTCTCCTTAGACTGGTCAGATTCTTTTTTCTTTTGTTTCTGGGCTTCCTGCTGTTTCTGCTTTTGCTTTTCAGCATTAATCTGTCTCATTCTTTCAGCAAGAGCCTCACTTTTCTGCCTGTTGGCTTCACCTTTCATATTACCCAGCCACTGCTCGTAAGCTCCCTCTGGCATCATCACAAATCCCAAGCTATCAATATTGTTAAATTGGGCTTTTGTTTCCTGTAGTAAATCCAGTGCTTTGGGATAAAATCTAATGTTTTGGAGTTCCTCTGGGTTTTCAAGGTCTTTAATTCCTAATTGATTGGCTACATAAGTCAATCTTGCCTGTTGATACATGGATTTAAGTTGATTGGCATAAATGTTATTAGGTGAGTATTCCAGAGCTTTGTCTAATGTATTCCCCACAAACTCATCCATTCCGTATTTGTGAATGTATCCATTGGCTAAGTCAGCATAGAACTGTGCTAAAAGTTCTTGTTTACTCAGACTTTTCATGTAAATGTCATTCTGTAAAGCTTCTGATTTTATATAGCCTGATTCCAGAATTAAAGAATTGGCAGTAAAAATGCCATTGGTAAGCTCTGCATTCTGCCATTCTCCCTCTTCATCCAGAAACTTAATGTAAGTATGATTAGGGGCATAGGCTAAATAGGCTTCTGTGTTCATTTCTTCTGCCAGCATCAGATACAACAAAGGCATTGAATGACATTGTCCTGAGCCTGTTTTTAACAGTTTGGAAACAAACATCTTTGAATGGTCTTTTTGACCCATGTAATCCTCAAAATCATACTTGATGGCTTTGTGCTGAACTCCTCCCAATTTCATGTCTTTAGAGAAGTATTCAAACACCATCAGATTTTTGTCTGTATTGCTTTCTGTATCTTGTTTTCTTTCCTTCATTTTCTGCAAGAGTTGTTTTGCAGTTTTCTGAATTCCAGATTTAAACTGATTATAGTTTTGCTTACCTCCATAGTAAGCATTTTCTACAATGAAATTGGCTTCACTTACAGGGTAGTTTTCAGTATTAAGTGATGCTAATTGAGTGTAAGCATCGTAATAGGCTTGTGTTCCTGCCTTTCCTGACAAAGATGGAAGGTTATAATAAGAATCCTCTGAAGCTTGCTGTTTTGTATATTCCTGCTGTTTGGCTGCAAACTTCTGCTCCTGGGCAACTCTCTTAAGGTCCTCCTGAACCATTCTCTGGTTCTGCTGGTCTATCTGTGAACTTCTTTGATTATATAATCCACCATGAGGAACAGAGGGAACATTTGACCTTGCTGGCTTATTATAGTTTTGATTAGAGTAATTTTGAATACTATTTGTACTCGGTCTAGACATAGCTGGAAAGTTGGGAATCTGTCCAACTCCATATATACTTAGAGATAACAAGCTCAAGACTTGTAATTTTTTCATCATAAATTTTTTTTTCTTGTGCTTTGATTGGTTTACAATTTTACAAAATTTCATTGAACTGTGAAAATTACAAATCGTTCAGATAGTTAAACTTAGGATAGATTTATCCCTTAAAACCTTATTTAACATCTTACAAAAGTAAAAGCAAAACACGACAGAAGTTGTCGTGTTTAAAATGAAGTTATCTTTCTGTTGCTATTTTAGTAATATCTATGACTGAATCAATAAAAGGAATGTGATTAAAACCGCCACTCCCATATCGTATTCTCTCTCTTTGAGAATTTTTATTCTTATATGTATTTAGTACAATCTTTAGTTCATTTTCATCACTAACTTTAAAAATGTGTTTAACCTTTTCAAAATGTCTCTTAGAAGTCAATCTCTTAAAAAAATCAAAATCATTATTAAGCTTGTAAAGATGTGTTAAAGGAAACCAATTTACATATGAACTTGAAAAATGTAATTCTGAAATATAATGACAGATAGTATCGGCTAAAATAAATGTCATTTTATTTATTCGAGGAGATAAATTCGCAATTACAAAATCTCCAAACCCAGTAACTTTATTAAACTCTCTTGAATAGTATGTTTGTAAATTTTCGTGATAACCACATAGGTAGCAATAATTTTTAGCTCCATCTTGTCTCATATAATCATCTTCATAATAGTAACCTGAATATAATAAATCCCCTGCAAGTACATAATTTGTATTTTTTATACAGACTGCTATTGTATAAATAAACAACTCATGAAAAATAACCTTGAAGTTATCAGGTGTCTGATTTCCTCCATTACCCAACTCTCTTGGCTTATCGTATTTTGGAGCTTGTTCAAAGAAATTTATTAACAAGTCTACATCAAGAGTAAATTCAGGTTTCGTAACAATCTCTAAGAATTGTATGAAATCTTCTCTGATTTCTTTATAGGAATGTAAATTATTAACTAACTCAACTCCAAAAACATTGATGTCACGAGAGGTAGATTTAAACTCATAGTTCCAAAGGTTATCTAAAAATATTTCAATAAATTCTTTTGATGAACTATTGATTTTCTCTGGATTTTTAGTCAATTGATTTTCTAATCTCCTTAAAATGAAATTAGTTTGGTTATTGTTTGAAGAGGATTCAGTAATGTAAGATGGTATTTTTCCAACTTTAGGTTTAGGCAAAGCTGGAGCTTCCAAAATATTTCTTAGAAGCTCTTCATAACCATCTTCAAAATACTCTTCTTTAGATAAATCAAAATATTTTCTTGATGCTAAGTAAATAGGTAAAATAACTTTTCCATTTTCATCTCGTTCAGCAACTACTGGAATAAATTTCTCTTGTTTTTGATTACTGAAAATTTCTGGTGTGATGATTTGGGTTTCAGCACCAACACCTCCATCTCTATTATTGGATTTTATCTGATAATTTTTGTCACATATAATTAAAACTTTGGAAATGTCTTCTGACTTTACCATTGATTCCATGAATTCAAACACATCATGCCCTCCCTGTAAATCCCATTTGTCTAAAGCTACTTCAACACCATCATTCATTAACCGTTTGGCTAAGTTCAAAACCCATTCTTGATGTTCGTTTGTTCCCCAGCTATAAGAAATAAATATTTTTTTTTGCATAGTTGTCTGTATTTAACGTATAAAGTGGTCAACTATCGTACCTATTAGGGGCTAATGGACAAAAAGTCACAATAGTAGTATACTGTTATTTCCAGAATATGTAAAAGCAATTGTATGTCTGGCTTAACTACCCATATGGAAAACAAGCCCCTCCCTTTGTTTCGGTTTTGGTAATGCCCCCTCTTTTTGAAATCAGACTTATTTCTATTTATTTGAAAAAAGATAAAATATTTTTAGTTTGGGGATTTTTCGAGGGATACAACAGTCAGTTTTGACCCTGAAAATTTACTAAATGTGGTACTGAGGTAAGAAATCACTATCTTTGTTATATAAGAAATGTGGGGAAAATGTGGAGAAAAAGACTTTAATAAAAAACAAAACCCACTGATTTTCAGTAGGTTTATGTTTAATACTTGCAGAGAGGAAGGGATTCGAACCCTCGATACAGTTACCCGTATACTACCTTTCCAGGGTAGCTCCTTCAACCACTCGGACACCTCTCTATTTGAGATTGCAAAAATAGAGTAATTTCTGGAATCTGCAAATTATTATTCAAAATTAGTCAGTAATTTCTCCGCAAAGACTTCTGGTGAAGTTGTCGGCAAAGGTTCCTGAGTAATTCGGGTTGTCTATAAGGTGCATCGCTTTGGTAATAGCGCTTTCGGCGGTCATATCCCTTCCGCTGATCGCTCCGATTCTTGAAAATATATTGCTGTTTTCGTATTTCCCGAAAGAGATACCTCCTGAAATACATTGACTTACCACCACGATCTCAGTGCCGTTGCTTCTGATTTCTTCAAGAGTTTCCTGCGTTTTTTCACTGCTGAAAATGGTTCCCGAACCGAAAACCTGAAGAATTAAAACCTTCATTTTAGGGATTTCTTTGAAATGACTCAGATGCATTCCCGGAAAAATTCGCCAGAATAAAATATCTTCAGAAATATGTTCGTCTACGTGAAATTCCACCTCCGGTTCACAACGGTAAAGATTGTCCTTAACAATATTTAAATGAACTCCTGACTGTCCCAGAATAGGATAATTCGGGCTTGAATAGGCATCAAAATACTCCGCAGAATATTTCAGCGTTCTGTTTCCTCTTAATAATTTATATTCGAAATAAACGGCTACTTCCTGAATGACTGCTTCATCGTTTTCATAAAGACTGGCGTAATAAAGGCTGGTCAGAAGATTTTCCTTGGCATCCGTTCTCAGATCTCCGATCGGAAGCTGGGAACCCGTCATAATAACAGGTTTTCTAAGTCCTTTCAGCATAAAACTTAAAGCAGATGCCGTATAAGACATCGTATCCGTTCCATGAAGGATCAGAAAGCCGTCATACAGCTCGTAATTCTTGAGAATATAGTTCGCGATCACCTTCCATTCCTCAGGCCCCATATCGGAAGAGTCCAGCGGTTTTGCGAAAGGATGTACAAACACCTCGCATTCCATTAATTTCATCTCAGGCATTTTTTCAAAAATATTTCCAAAATCAAATGCGCGGAGGCTTCCGGTTTCATAATCTTTTTCCATACCGATGGTTCCTCCGGTATAAATGAGCAGGACTTTTCTTTTCATGAATTACTTTTTAGTAAGAAATTGAGCCTCGTTCAGGTTCATAGCTCAAAATTACGTTAATTTGCAAAGATTTGAAAATGAATGGAAGATTTAGCGCAAACTTTTGAATATTTAAAGCAGTTTTTAACAGAGGAAAGACTCTCAAAAATAGAACATTTCTCTCAGGAAAGTTCAGATTTTGTACTTCCTGTGATGGATGATGTCTACCAGTTCAGAAATGCGGCGGCTATCATCAGATCTGTAGAAGCCAATGCGTTTCACAAGGTTGTGGCCATGGAGGAAGAGAATGTTTTTGATCCCAACCTTACCGTAACCAAAGGGGCTGAAACCTGGGTAGAAGTAGAGAAAATGGCTAAAAACATTGCTTCTCTGCAGAATATCAAAGACAGAGGCTATAAAATTTTGGCGGTTTCTCTTGAAAAAAATGCAGTGATGCTCCCTGATTATCAGATTACAGAACCTATCGCTTTGGTATTTGGAACCGAGATGGAAGGGGTATCGGAGGAAGTCATAGATTTTGCAGACGAAACCCTGGCGATCCCGATGTACGGCTTAACGAGAAGCTACAATGTTTCCGTAGCCGCAGGAATCTGTATGTATGAACTGAAGCAGAAACTGATCAAATCAGGCATCGATTATAAGCTAAGCGAAGAAAAAAAGATGAAAATGAAGATCCGTTGGGCCGTGAACTCCATGCGAAGCGGAAAGCAGATCATTGAAAAATATTTGAGAGATCATCATCTGGAACTGTAGAATGATGTGATGATGAGTTGAGTTGATAATTTGCTGATCTATTTGTGTACAGCAACTTCTAACTTCTAATCTCTAACATCTAATTTCTACCCCTTCATCATATTGAAATAATTCCACGCCGCCACAAAAACCCCTGCCGTTTCAGTTCTCAGCCTTTGGTTTCCAAGTGAAACAGCTTTTACGTTACTGTCGGATAGAAACTGGATCTCTCTTTCAGAAAAATCTCCTTCAGGACCGATTAAGAAAGTGATCTGTTCCAAAGCAGGAATATGATTAAGCTCAATTCTTTCCAGATTTTCATGACAGTGCGCCACGAACGTCTTTTCTGGATTAATATTTTTCAGAAAATCAGGAAGCTTAATTAAATCATTAACAACAGGAAAATGAAATCGCAAACTTTGTTTTGAGGCCGCAATGGCTTGTTTTCTAAGTTTGTCGATACTGATATTTTTACGCTCTGTTTTTTCAGTTTGTAAAATGGTAATTTCGGAAATCCCCATTTCTACAGCTTTTTCTACAAAAAACTCAATTCGGTCAATGTTTTTCGTCGGAGCAATAGCAATGTGCAGTTTTGGATTGAAATCCTGAGTGTCTTTTTTAATTTCGGAAACATTCAGACTTGCTTTTTTTCCTTCGATCACCAATGTTCCGGAAGCAACATTTCCTTTTCCGTCTGTTACGTGAATGTTTTCACCGTCTTTCATACGAAGAACTTTCACAATATGCTGCTGTTCTTCGTCATTAATTATTGCCGTTCCGTTATTGATTTCGCCAAAAAAAAGTTTCATATACTGATATTTAGAATGCGCCTGAATTGTATTAAAAGATGATGGGAAGCTGGAGGATGGAAGCTTGAAGTTGCTATTGGACGGTAGTATTAATAATTTCTTTTAAACTGATTGAAGTTGTTTTAAAAATATGAATAAAAATATCCTGTATTTCTATCTTTGGACTTCAATAACTTCCCTCTTCGAGCTTCTGACTTCCTTACCTAATGACTTCTCACGTTGATGATTAAAAGGTAATTTCATTCTCACTTAAAAATGCTACACCGGTTTTTATCGTGGTATAAACATCACCTTCACAGTCTCTGTATGAACATGCGTAAATTTCTTCAATCCACTTATTATTCATAAAGATTAAATTCAAATATTCGTTTTTTCTTAAATTATTTTTGATGGATAAATAATCTCCTTCTTTGGGCTCGTAAGCAAAACTGAATACATTTTCTGAATTGATCTTCTCTATGACCTCCTCCTTTATATTTTGAACATATCCGATTTCTGAACTGATCATTAAATAATCTTCATCTTCAGATTGTTCTGTCACTTCATTTTTTCCGATAACGGTTTCTAAAACCCAGTAATATTTTGAATTTTTTTTAGACTGCGTTCCCAGTACTTTTTCTTCTAAGAGTATTTTCATAAATCATATTTTGCAGTTGCGGACGTTTTCATATCCGTAAATTCTCCTCGCTCATATTTCAGTTGAGCCACCATCGCAATCATCGCCGCGTTGTCTGTGGTATATTCAAATTTTGGAATGTAAATATTCCAGCCTAATTTCTCATGATTGTCCTGCATTGCTTGTCTCAAAGCAGAATTGGCAGAAACTCCACCTGCAATCGCCACTTCTTTTACATTTAACTCTTTGGCGGCTTTTTCAAGTTTCGCCATTAGAATTTCAATGATCGTTCTCTGAACGGAAGCACACAGATCATTCAGGTTTTCCTTAATAAAATCCGGATTCTTTCTGACTTCCTTCTGAATGAAATAAAGCACAGACGTTTTGATACCGCTGAATGAATAATCATAATTCTCCATTCTCGGTTTGTTAAATGTAAAGGCATCAGGGTTTCCTTCCTTGGCCAATCGGTCTATAATAGGTCCGGCAGGGTAGTCCAGATCGAAGATTTTTCCGATTTTGTCAAAAGCTTCTCCTGCGGCATCATCAATTGTTTTTCCGATAATTTCCATATCAAAATAATCCTTCACCAGTACGATCATGGTGTGCCCTCCGCTTACCGTAAGACACAGGAAAGGGAATTGAGGCGGCATAGGATTTGCATCTTCGATGAAATGGGCTAAAATGTGGGCCTGGAGATGGTTAACTTCAATCAGCGGAACATTCAGACTCATTGCCAAAGACTTAGCAAATGACGTTCCTACAAGAAGAGATCCTAAAAGTCCGGGGCCGCGTGTAAATCCTATAGCTGAAATAGCATTTTGTTGTATATTTGCTTTAGTAATAGATTTTTCAACAACGGGGATTATATTTTGCTGATGCGCTCGCGATGCCAGTTCCGGGACTACACCTCCATATTCTTTATGGATAGCCTGATTCGCAGCAATATTGGACAGAATACAGTTTCCCTTGATGATAGCTGCTGAGGTGTCGTCGCAAGACGATTCAATACCTAAAATTATAGAGTCGCTCATAATAATGGCAAAGTTAGAGAATAATAACGAGAATGAGAATAAAAAATCTGTAGCTGAGAACCTAAGTGATCAGGTACAGAAGACTGTGGAGAATGTAGAAGGCGCTGTGAAGGAAACAGTTAAGGAAGCATCTGAACTGGCATCAGATGCCATTCATCATCCCGTAGAAACGGCTGAAGAATTTGGAAAGCAGGCAGTAAAAGATGTGACCAGCTATTCCTGGTGGACCAAACTTCTTCTGATCCTTTTCTGGCTGGGAGTTATTCTGGTTGGAGGAGTTCTTACAGCCATTAATCTTCCGGCAACCAAGCAGTGGGCGGCAGATCAGGCACTTCAGATCGTTAACAAAGACTTTAAAGCCGGAATGTCTACCGAAAGTGTAGAAGTGGATTATTTCGGAGACGTTATTATAAAAGGTTTAAAAATCAAGGACTATAAAGGTCTTGAATTCATCAAAGCAAGAGAATTCCGTGCGAATTCAGATTGGTTGTCACTTGCCTATAATGCCATTTCCGGGAACAGCAATTCATTGAGTTTTAATTCCCTTACCCTTGTCAATGCCGATGTGAAGGTCATCACCTACAAAGGCGACAGCATTTCAAACTTTATCAGATTTACACAGCTTTTCGACAGCGGAAAAAAGCGGGATCCAAAGAAACCTCCTTTCCAGCTGAATTCCCGTGTACAGATCATCGATTCAAAAGTTTCTATCGTTAGCCAAAACTCTCCGGGAGAACCTGGGAAATGGTTGACGGCTACAAAATTTAATTTAATAGCGCCTAATGTTAAAGTAAACGGCCCCAACATTTCTGCGCTGATCAATAATATGTCCTTTGTCACAGCAAGATGGGGGAAATCTCACTTTGTAGATACCTTTTCTACGGAACTCTCTTTAACCCATGAATTTCTTTCTTTAAAAGATCTTACCCTGAATACAGATCATTCCCTATTGCAGGGAGATATAAAATTCAATCTTCATGACGGATCATGGTCCGATTTTGCAGACCGGGTAAGCTGGGACATGAATATCAAACAGGGAAGCCAGATGAGCGGATATGACATCAGCTACTTTGTGACGAACTGGGATAATTTTAAACCTTTCAACCTGGCTGGAAAAATGACCGGCCCACTGAATAAATTCTATCTGGAAAACTTCCTGATCAGAAATCCCGACGTGAATATTGCCACCAAAACCATGAGAGTGGACAGGCTGCTGAAAGGAAATTTCTCCATTGAAACCAAAGATCTTTCCACAGACTTCACCTATAAAGACCTTAAAGCGATGATGCCTTCATTTATTTCCAAGAAGATGAAGAATTTCGCAGACGATTTTGGAAAACTGAAATACAACGGAGCGGCAAAAGTAGATCCACAACAAATCTTTATTCCCAACGGAAACCTGATGACGGGAATAGGGCAGGCGAAAATCACTAAGCTTTCACTTACAGGCTATAGCACGGCAATGCCTAAATATTCAGGATATCTGGAAGTCAAAGACCTGAATACCTCTGTTATCACTAAAAATAAAGCAGTTGGTCTTATCTCCGGTAAATTCGATCTTAACGGGCAGAGTTTTGACGTCAATACCATGCGTCTGACCACCAAATCCCAGATCAGCAGCATTGAGATTATGGATAAGCAGATCAGCAATCTGTATCTGGACGGTTTATTGGACCATAAAAAATATAACGGACTCATCACCATCAATGATGAGCAGGCAAAAGCTACCATTAAGGGACTTATTGATTTCAGTACCCCAAGGATTATGATGGATGTGAATGCAGACGTCACCCATCTGAATATGAATTATTTTACCAACAAACCGGGAAGCCAGATTGTGAGCGGCCAGGTGGTAGGTAAAATGTCCATGTCTTCCATTAATGACCTGACCCTGGATGTGGATGCCAATAACCTTAATTTTGCTACAGCAACACAAAAGTATATCGTTCCAAAAGCAAAGCTTAAAACCTTCTTGGAAGCTGGCGGGCGTGTCATCGAAGTTGATGCACCGGGAGCTGCTAACGGTAAAATCTCAGGGAAATATAATCTGGGTGATCTTGTAGGAATGATGGAAAACGGTATCGGAAGAATTCTGGTAGGACCTCCGCCGAGAAAACTGTACAGAGGTCAGAGTTTCAAAATGAATTTCGATGTTCAGCAAGGTGTTGTGAATTATTTCCTGCCGGATCTTAAACTTCCGCAGGGTGCTGTGGTAGAAGGCGAGTACAACGGAGATTCAAACGATCTGATCCTGAATCTGGATGCAGCTTCCCTGAAGTATATCATGACGAAGAAGGAGGAGATCACCGAAGCAGACAAAGCCTTGGCAGCCACCAATCCTGAGTATAAACTTAATGACCGTACTAATATCTCCAGAGACAGCGCGATGATTGACAGTGTGATGGTGAGAATCAATACAGCCAAGCTTGATGAGCAGCTGTATGCAAGGATCAGTAAGCTGGTGTACAATAAAAATATTATCAAAGATTTTGAACTCAGAGGAAAGAATGAAAATAATACGGCGCTTCACCTGGCGACAACATTTAAACATGGAAGTCCGGAAGATGAGCTGAGTGAAAGCCTTAAATCATACGCCATTAATGTAGATCAATCTACGAATGCAGCGGGAGATTATGTTTTCAGATTCGAACCTACAGAAGTGAAGTTCAATGATGTTACGTGGGCGATAGATACCAGTCCTGAGCTGGATCATTCCATTACTTACAGGAAGAGTACGGCTGATTTTGACATTCATAATCTGCGGGTATTTTCAGATAAAAGTGCCCTGTTCATTAAAGAGGCCCAGTTTAAATCGGCAAAAGACTTTTATATAGATGCGGATATTGAGGAATTTGCCGTAGAAAAGCTCCTTGAAATGCAGTCCGGAGGAAATCCGATGGGAATCAAAGGTCTGGCGAACGGAAGTGTGAAAATCAAAATGGATAAGAGCACGCTGCAGCCCTTGGTAGACCTTACGGTAGACAATATCATGATGAACGGAAATGAAATGGGTGATCTTACAATTTCTGCCACCAACGGATTCTCCCTGAATGTTTATGACGTAGATGTCAAAGTAACTTCTGCCGGAGTTCTCGGAAATAATAACCTGCACCTGACAGGTACCGTAAATAACAATACCGCTTCTCCGACCATCGACCTGACGGCGGAAATGCGAGATTTTGACATTGCCTTTACCCAACAGTTTGTTCAGACTGTTTTTGGAAATATTAGAGGAAAAGCGACGGGTGATCTTAAGATTAACGGAAAACTAAGCAACCTGGATTACAGTGGTGATATCGCGTTGAAAGGCTTTGGTCTGAAACTGCTCTTCACCGGAGTAGATTATTCATTTGATGATACCGTGATACCGCTTTCCAAAGGACTTGCAATCCTTAACAATATTGAAGTCCATGACGGGAGAACGAATTCTAAAGGAACAATCTCCGGAGCGATCCAGTTTGAAACGATTTCTTCCATGGGGGTCAACCTGATTATGCGAGCAGACAATCTTCTGGTGCTTAATACTTCGCAGAAAGATTTTGACCTGTTTTGGGGAAGGGTTTACGGACAGGGAGATCTCTACGTAGACGGACCTGTTTCCGGACTGAGTATTTCCACCCCGAATATGAAGGCACTCAATGGAAGCACCTTTACCTTTAATTCCAGCTCTACATCCAATGTGGAAGAATTCAAAATGCTGAGGTTCCTGAAAGAAGGAAAAGACGGACTGATCACTTTGGAAGAAAAGAAAAAGACGGGAGCGAATATGAATATCGATTTCAGTCTTGATGTGGATAAAGGAACCACCGTGAATGTACTTGTAGGTGATGATGTAGGAAATATTACCGTAAAAGGAACGGCTGACAGATTGAGATTCCAGATGGGAAGACGTGGAGGAATCGCGATGAACGGAACTTATAAAGTAGATAACGGAACGTTTGTTTCTAAAGCAATCCTGAATAAAACCTTCCAGATCCAAAAGAACAGCAGCATCAGATGGGATGGTGATGCCATGAAGCCGGCGCTGGATATTACAGCCAATTATGTAAGAATGGTGTCGAATGCAGGGGAATATTTAAGCATGGGGAAACTGCAGCCGATCAGTGTATTGCTTCAGGCGAATATCACGCAGTCCTTAATCAACCCGAAAATAGATCTGAATGTGACCGCTCTTGACGTCTCCAGCCAGGTAAAAGAAACATTGGCCGCCAAGATGAGTCAGGAGGGCGAGAAAGTACTCCAGTTTGGTTCTGTGTTGCTGTTAAGCACCTTTAACGTCTCCAACAGTGGAGGAGTAGATTTTGATGTGGCGGGAGTCGCAGAATCTTCAGGATATAACATGCTTCTTAAACAACTGGGTTCTGTATTGAATACCATGAGTAACGAGTTCCAGATTGATCTGAATTATGTAAAAGGTGATCAAAATTCCAACACTGGTGACCGTGCTAATGCAGGGGTAAGCGTGGCTGTTTCGCCTAGAATAAATATCAAAACCGGATTGGGTATTCCACTGACAAAAACCGAAGGTGCCCAGAATAATTATCTCTCCGGGGAAGGATCTATTGAATATGATGTTTCTAAAAAGAATGATGGTAGTCTCGTCCTGAGAGGCTATTCCAAGCCTACCAATATCGGAATGGTAAGTACCAATGGATCTGCAAATCAGGCCTATGGTGGGGGAGTTGTGTGGAGTAAAAGCTTTAATTCTCTGTTTAAAAAGAAGAAAAAAGATAAAAAACCATCAGAACCTAAAACGGAAATAAAAACAGATTCTATAAAATCGAATGCTAAATAATCTGAATATTTTAATGATTTTTATCATCCGTGTTAATTATTGTTAATGTTTAATATAATTTTTTTAGTTAAATAATTTTTTATAAATTTGCAAAAAATACATGGATTTTTTAAGAAAATTGTAATTTAACTAATATGAACTATCAACTGGACGAAATAGACAAGAAGATTCTTGATTTCTTAGTAGAAAACACAAGAATGCCTTTTACAGAGATTGCAAAGCAGATGGATGTTTCTGCGGGAACAATTCACGTAAGAGTGAAAAAAATGGAGGATGCAGGTATTATTTTGGGATCATCTCTTAATATCGATTATGGTAAGCTGGACTATCACTTTACAGCTTTCATTGGGATCCTTTTGACAAAATCAAACCGCACTCAAGAGGTATTGAAAGAATTATCAGTACTTCCGAACGTAATCGAAGCGAGCGTTATTTCCGGGAAATATAATATTTTCTGTAAAGTAAGAGCTAAGAATACGGAAGATGCAAAAAGAATTATCTATCAGATAGACGACATTCAAGATGTAATGAGAACCGAAAGTATGATCTCCATGGAAGAGTACTTGAGCGACAAAAACAGATTGATCAACGCTATTTCTATATAATTCAAATTTTAAACGAATAAATATGCTGAAGAACTTATGAATTTATTCATAAGTTCTTTACTTTTGTACCTATGGAAGAATACAGTTACTTTGACGAGGATCCAAAGAAAGGATGGGGCTTTATTTTAGCATTTGCAGCTTTAATGCTGTTCACCATAATGGGGCTTGGAATAGATGTGGATGAATATCTGCAGCATGAATATCTTCAGATCCCGAGGTGGTATTTTTTCGTTATCTTTTCCATTGATGTTCTGATGATGATCGGACTGGTGCTGATGTTTTTCTACAGAAAAGTGGGGATCATTATGTTTCCGGCGCTGTTGGTTCTGCATTTCTTTATGCACAATTATTATCTGTCTACCTTTTTGTATACGGATGTGACTAATCTTTTCCTTTTTACAGGTTTTGGGATGCTTGCTATTATTCCGAAATGGAAGTTTTTCAAATAGAACTTTAAATGTGATCTTTAATCTGGTCCGTAGAAGTAAATAGCGGGTTGTTTTAACGGGCTTCTTCTCCGTTCCTGCCATTCTCCCGGATTGTGGATAAAAAATAGAATTTAAGGTGCTTAAATGAGCTTTTTATTTTCTATAGATTTTTCAGAAAGTAGAGAGGGTAATCCAGCTCAAAAGTTTCGTGAAAAATTTCAAATTTATTTTGAGTGTAAAAAGTACGGTTTTCGGGAGTGGTTGTTTCTACATAAATTAACTCGCCATCATAAAATTTTAAGGAGTCGTTCAATAATTTTGTGCCTATTCCTTTCCCTTGTTCTTCCGGAACAACTGCCATGAGCCACAAATGAATGAACTTTTCTTCAGGATGGAAACTTTTCAAAAGTTTTTCCCTTCTTAAAACTTTTAACATATTGTTTACGCCAATACAGACAAATAGCAACCTGAGCTCTAATGCGAATTTTCTGAAACTGAATGTATTGCTGTCGAGGAATAAAATACATGCTTTATCGTGATCATTTAAAAATACATTGCCATTCAATAGGGACACATCAAACTGAAATTCCATTAATGCTTTTAGCCTTTTGTACCTGTCACCGGATTTTTTCATCACAAAGTTGATAGAATTGGGAATAAGTACATCAATAAAAGCCTGACATAATATGTCAACTGCCTTTTCCCGATCTTTGTGAGTTGCTCTTTTCATGGATTTAGTTTTGCCAAAAGTAAGGATAAATCATTTGAGTAAGTTATAAATGATGAGTTATGAATTATGAGTTATGAGGTTTTTGAATGATGAGTTTTGTTTTAAAAACGAAACCGGCATCCTGAAGCGGGATGAGGTGCTAAGATTTATCCTTTATACATCCTGATATTTCTTGATGGTTCCCATATATTCAATAGGAGCGGGCTTCAGCCCGCTTACAAAATTCATGCATTGCAAAAGGCTTTAGCCCAAACCTGAAGTCCAGGATTTTTCTCTGATGTTTTTTTACCATAAAAAATAGCTCACAATCTCTTAAATACAGTGTATTTTTATTCATCTTTTTTCAAACGACTTCAATCATTTTAAAAGAAACTGTTAACTACTTACTGCCCAATAGTAATTCCCATCCTCCATCCTTCTAATAATCCAGTCTGTAAAATCGAATAGCATGTTGTTTTAGCGGGTTTCGGCTCCAATCCTCCCATTTCCCCGTATAAGGATCGTAACCGCACTTAAGGGGCTTAGATGTGTCTGATTCTTCATTGTTTTGATGAGTGCGTTCTGTGTACGCTCTGCAATCTGTACAAATATATCTGAACTCGCAGTCTTTGCAAACCTCTATTTTGTCTTTAGTGATTGGCCAGTACTTTTTAAAATTGGCTTTTACCAAAGCTTCTTCAAGGCTTATCTCATGAATGTTTCCGAAACTTTCAGGCATTAAAGGACAGTTTTTAATATTGCCGTGAAGATCTATTCCCATCTTTTTATAAAGGCAGGAATTATGGTTCATAGCCTCTGAAACCTTTGAGATATTAGTGTTGAAATATTTCAGATCTATTTTTCCACAGGAGGAAATTTTCACGTCTTCTTTTGTAAAATTCAGTGCGAATCTGAATTCATCCTTTACTTTGAAAGGTTCTTTTTCACATTTGTAAAAAACGATATGGTACATTCTTTCAGTATTGTTGTGGATGGTGTTTATAAAATCCAGATTGACGGCTTGATGAAACGGAGAAAAAATCTCTATCCCACACAAAACGGAATGAGAAAATATCTGATCGGTCTTTATAAAATCCTCTACAGTCAATGTTTTCGGACTGTATATCACCAAATGCCTTACGCCAAGATTCTCCACAGATTCCTTTATTTTTTCCAATAGCGAAATCTCTGTGAGCTCTATGAAAAGATCAGCAATTGTACTGGGCTCATCATATTCATAGGAGAGAGGTGGAAAATTTTTGTCCCAGTCATTCTCCGTCATGAATCCATATTCTTTCTCTAATAAAATATCCAGATACTCCTGAATGGCAGGTTTGGATTCTTCATCATAATTCTCCAAGACTTCTTCTATCGAAACATTTTTCAGTTCCTCCACGACATCATACAGTTCCAAAGGATATAGCTCCGAAACATTCCTCTGAAGATCGGAAATCAGGATCCTGCTGGCTCCTTTTGTGATGAGTATATTTGAAAACAGATTGAAGTATCTCATAATAGGCGGATGAGTGGTTTTACGGGTTTTTCTCTTACGTAAAAGGTGGTTTGATATTTTTTACATCTTAATATGCATTTAGTACTGCTGCTAATTCCTTTGGAACCAGTGTTGTCAAAAAACTCCATATGCTTAAAGGATAAGGGAAGTTTGTGTTTTTCACCGAAGTTTTCTTTCATAAATAGTCAGCGATTTTTTTAAATAGTGGATAATTACAATGGTGAGCTACGTTCGCAAACTGACCTACAGGATTTACTTCTAAGAAATAATAGAGATTTCCGCTTTTGATAAAATCCAGTGAGCCACAGTTGAGATCAAGCATCTTCATCAGCTCGTGAATTTTAATTTCCATTTCCCCGGGAAGCTTGTACCGGATATTTCTATTGGGTTTCTCATTGTTATACTTTCTGAAATCTGTTTTAGTCTGCTCGTCATTCTGTGAGAAAATGGCCATGGAGAAACATTCGCCTTCGAAATAAAAGGTTCTGATCTCAAAATCCTTTTCTATCTTTTCCTGAAAAAAAGAAGTGAAAAATCCTTCTTTATCGGCTTCTTCGATGATCGTTGTATACATAATTCCATCTTGATTGTCAGATAGACTGTCCAATATCACATTCCCGGTGATCGACTTTGTGATGGTTGTATTCAGAAGAACTTCATCCGTATTGTCTGCTAAAAAATATTCAGGAACATCCAATCCTGCTTTCTGCGCATATTCCAATACCAAAAGTTTATTGACGTGGCTATTGCTTTGTTTGTTGATGTGCTTTTTGGTCTCTAAAGTTTTCAGTACGTAATCTTCCAGCCAGTGCTGGGTTTCATTCATATAGATATTAATAGAATCGTTGCTGTAGGACAGGCGATTAAAGTAGAGTCCGCCTCTTCTGTGCCAAACACTTTTTATATCGTCCAGAAAGAAACTGTTTTTCTGACTTTGCAGAAAGAATCTTTTTTCACGAAGATGAATTTCAAAAAACTCATCGTCATTGACAAGAATAAAGTTCTTGTTCATTGAAGCCAGCCAACGAATCACTTCTATTGTTGTCCGGTCATTATTATCAGAAAATATCAGGATCATTTGGTTTTGAGGCTGTCGGATAAATCTTTTGCTAATTTGTTTCTGTAGTTTAAACTGGGAAGACCGATACTTTTCCTGTTACGGTTTACTTTAGCTGAATCTGTTATATTTCGATACCCTTGATAAACGCCATAAGTGTAAGGGATTTTATGATGCAGATTATTTCGGTCAACCATGGCTGCATAATCGCGGGGAGGGCATTCACCGGACTTTACATATTCTAATATTTTGGCTTTGAAATAAGGATGATGTTGATCATAATCTGCCATGTGAAGAATGATTACGCCCATGGGTATAAAAGTATCCTTATGGTATAAACCTATTTTTTGCATGGATGGATAGCCATAATGTTCAAAGGTCCATTTCAGCAGTTCGGCGTTTTTCAGATCATTTTCGACACGGTCCGAGTCATTGAGCCGTCCTCCATATTTGTCACGCGCAATTGCTACTACAAAGGAATCTATCAGTTTTTTGTCAAGTTTTTTTTCCCATTCAGCAACCTTTTGTTCTATGCTAAGGCTGTCTATTCCGTATTTTTTGTAGAGGCTGATGAATTTCGAATCTGCTTTTTTGTATCTCCAATAAGGAGCAATTAAAGGAACTAACCGGTAAAGACTTCTCTTGCCTCCAAAATTTTTTCCAAGCTTGTCAGAAATTCTGATATACGTTTCATATTCTTCGGTACGTTCCTGATTAAGAGGTCGGTATTTCCTGAATAGTTTACGATAGAGATGGGTAGCTTTTTCCTGCTGTTTAGCGATTCTGTAGATGCTGTCAATTTCGTTTATTTTGTGGTAATAAGTGATATAATCCTTGCTTTTACAACAGTAAAGAAAAAAACATATAAGTATAGAGACGAACAAATACCAGATATTTTGATTCTGTTTCATATATAATGATTTCATTAAAATTGTCTGAAGTTTAGTAAGACAGGACTGTAATTGATAAAAAAACAGTCCTGCTTGCATTATACCCGATTAATAAGGTCTGGTTGGATTGGCCCCTTCAATTGTTAATGTCATTGTCTTCTTACCATCTTTGTAATAGGCGGTATCGGAGCAATTAGGCCCACACAATGTTGGTTCAGATGTTCTACTTGAATCATCTACAACAAATCCTCCCATGATATTTTGTGGGTTTTTCAGCTTCTTGTTTTCCAATGAAGAAAAATTCTTCATACCATTTAATTTTTTCATAATTGAATAATTTTTTTTATTAAAATTTGTGGTTGTCATATAAACCCTGACATGGGCTTTGCTATCCTTCATTTCGACCTGTACTGTACACTTACAGGAAGATCTGCAGAATGCTGTATCAACGTTGATGGGTCAAAACTATAGATTATTACATCTCTTTTATGTGAGTTAATGTGCTGTTTTTTTGTAAATTCGTGAGGCTTTTTGTATGGTTGTACAGGTTAAAATAAATCATCAAAACATTTCGGTGAGAAAATTTTATACACCAAAGATTTAGAAATATAAATCCTGATTTTATAGATTAAATAGGCAGATAAATCGTTCAAAATTTCTATTGTACGCAGTATGCATACAAAAAAATACCGGACAGACAAAGACTTATGGGTTTAGGAATATTTAATTTTTCATCTATTTTTGTACATTGACTGTTATCACCCCAATCAAAATCACAAAATCACTGTATGCAAAACCTCAAACAGCTCAATACTGATTTAAAAACCTATCTTGAAGAAATTACAGAACAATTTGTTAAAGACCTTGTACAAATACTGGAAGGGGAAAATGCAGATTATCTGAACGGAAAGAGCAAAACAGACATTGTAGCCTACTACTTCGAATATGAATATGATCATCTGGATATCTCAGCATGGACTGTAGATAAATCCGGTGCTATCGCGACCAAGCCTGTACTTTTATTAACTCAGAGAGAAAAACAAAGCCATAACAAAACAGATTGGAACGCACTTCTTCCCGAAAAAATATGGAAAGCAGCTTCAGATTTTCAGGAACAGCATGAAGATGATGATGACTTCGATGATTGGTGGGACGAATACAATGAAGAAAAATATGAGCTATTTGAAAACTGGTTTTTTGATGGCTGGAAAAAAGCTTCAATAGAAACAGAGAGTAGGGTAGATGCTTATTTTTCAGTTCATGATACCTATTTTAAAACAGACCTGAATACACTGCAAACCATTAACGACGACGAAATTGCAGAACGCTATACCTCTTAAATAATATACATTAAAATACATCACTATTATTATGAACACCTATCAATTTTACAAAAAAGAAGGAAACCTGTTAATTTTTAAAAACCAGCCGATTTTTGTAGCCGTATTGGCTATACTTACATTCATTGCTGCAGGATTCTCGTATAAGTATAAGATTCCTCTATTGGCCTTATTTCTTGTTGCTTTTGGAGGCCTGATGATCGCCAATTTCTTTGCGAAAAAATTTGTGATCGATCCCCAGCAGCAGACTATTACCTGTAAACCCAGTGTTTTTGTTGGTGCAAAAACCTATTCTTTCCAGGATTTTACACATTTTGAAGTGTTGGCGATGAAGTATCTGGGCTTTATCACAACCAATGTATTTCTGAATATTTATTTTGAAGTGAATGGCAAGGAACATAAATTTATGGTCGGACAGGCGCTTACTCATAAAAGCATACAGAAAATGGTCAATGAAACCGAAGATATCATGAGGCTAAATGAAAATAAGCGATGAATACCAAAGACCGATATAAATTTGAGGATAACGGCAGTGAAATAAGTTTCATGCCTAACTACAACTTTATACACACCTCAAAATGGTGGTTGGGAGCTGGCATTCTTGCCATTCCGGCGCTGTATTATTTCAGAAATATACTGTCTGGAAATGCCTTTTCCATTGCTTCCGTTGTATTAGGAATGTACATGGTCTATTTTCTGTGGGATCTTCTTTTCAGAGTTCCTGTAAAATACATATTCGATAAGCGGGAAAAGCGTATTTACCGAAAACTGTTTCTTACCAAAAACATCATGAGCTTTGATGAAATGACGTATTTCATTAATGAAGACAGCGGAGGATATTATTATGTAATCGGGAAAAAGAGAAATCAGTTTGTCAAGAACTACAGAATCAGTAGCTATTTTTCAGGCTCTAAAAAATCCAGGTTAAGAGAGGATGAATTCCTGACAGACATCTTATATCCTATACTGGACGCAATAGGTGTTCCTATCAACAGACCGCAATAATGGAAGGTTTTGAGAGTTTTAGAGTCAGAGTGTTTTAGAGCATGTGAGTGTTAAAAAAGTTGATAGTTAACGGTTACTCGTTGATCGTAATTAAGCTTCACATTCTAATAGTCTAAGCCTAAAAACTTATATATCGAATAACTTTGAATCAAAGACAAGCATCTGGTGGCTGAGGAGCTCGAAGCCACCACCCAACTATTTAAGATCTGATGTCTGATGTCTGAAATCTGGCATCTAATATCTTAACTATAAAAAAAGCTCGGGCTGTTTCGAAGAAACAGCCCGAGCCCATATATGATAGTCTATCCTGACTACTTATCTAAAATTCTCTTCACAGCTTCTTTCACAGCCTCTGCATCGATTTTATATTTCTTCATAAGCTCAGCAGGTGTTGCAGACTCTCCAAATGTATCGTTTACGGCTACGAATTCCTGTCTTGTAGGTCTCTTTCTTGCAAGCATACCTGCAACAGATTCTCCTAAACCACCAAGATAGTTGTGCTCTTCAGCCGTAACAATCTTACCTGTTTTTTCAACAGATTTTAAGATGATTTCATCGTCTAGAGGTTTGATAGTGTGGATATTGATCACTTCACAAGAGATTCCTTCTTTTTCAAGCTCGTCAGCGGCTACAAGAGATTCCCATACAAGGTGTCCTGTTGCAACAATCGTTACATCAGTACCTTCCTGAAGAAGAATTCCTTTTCCAATCTCGAAAGGCATATCTTCCGGGATGAATACAGGAACCGTAGGTCTTCCGAATCTTAAATATACAGGACCTTCGAAATCAGCGATAGCAATAGTCGCTGCCTTAGTCTGGTTATAGTCACAAGGGTTGATTACCGTCATACCCGGAAGCATTTTCATCATTCCGATATCTTCCAGAACCTGATGGGTAGCACCATCTTCACCTAAAGTAAGACCAGCATGAGATGCACAGATCTTTACATTTTTTCCTGAATAAGCGATAGACTGACGGATCTGGTCATACACTCTTGAAGTAGAGAAGTTCGCGAAAGTTCCGGTAAAAGGAATTTTTCCTGTGATGCTTAAACCTGCAGCAATTCCCATCATATTAGCCTCTGCGATACCTATCTGAAAGAATCTTTCCGGTGCTTTTTCAATGAATTTTTCCATTTTCAAAGAACCGATAAGGTCTGCACAAAGTGCCACTACGTTAGGGTTTTTGTCGGCAAGTTCTGCTAATCCGGCTCCGAATCCTGAACGCGTATCCTTTTTTTCTGTATATGTATATTTCATTTTTTTTTACTAAAGTTTTTAATAATAGATAAATGATATTTCTAAGGATGTAAAAAACACCATCACTTATCATGGATTATTGATGATTAATAATCAGCGGGAGCTTCCAGATATAATTGTTTGAATGCTGTTTCAAGCTGCTCATCATTAGGAGCTTTTCCATGCCATGCATGAGAACCCATCATATAATCTACACCGTAACCCATTTCTGTATGAAGAATGATTACTACAGGTTTTCCTTTTCCTGTTTCAGTTTTTGCTTTCTCAAGGATCGCAATCACAGCTTCAAGATCGTTTCCGTTTTTCTCTTCCAGAACAGTCCATCCGAATGCCTCAAGTTTAGCATGAAGATTTCCTAAGCTCAATACATCATCCGTATCCCCATCAATCTGACGTCCGTTGTAGTCAATCGTTGAAATAATGTTGTCAACCTTTTTAGCCGCAGCATACATCAAAGCTTCCCAAACCTGACCTTCCTGAAGTTCACCATCACCGTGAAGTGTGTAAACAAGAGAAGTATCACCATCCAGTTTTTTACCCTGAGCTACACCAAGCGCTACAGAAAGTCCCTGACCTAGAGATCCGGAAGCAATTCTGATACCCGGAAGACCTTCATGAGTAGTTGGGTGACCCTGAAGTCTTGAATCCAGCTTTCTGAAAGTTTTAAGTTCTTCTACCGGAAAAAAGCCAAATCTCGCCAATGTAGAATAGAAAACCGGCGAAATATGCCCGTTTGAAAGATAAAAATGGTCCTCATTCTTACCCTCCATTGTAAAAGGCAGCTTATAATTCATTACCTTTCCATACAGCGCTGTGAAGAATTCCGTACAACCTAAACTTCCGCCCGGGTGTCCTGAATTGACAGCGTGAACCATTCTTAAAATGTCTCTTCTGATCTGCGTAGTAAGAGATTTTAACTCTTCAATACTTTTACTCATATCTGATTTATTTGCACGCGAATTTACAATTTTTTAATGGCTTACGGAAATGCAAAAACCCGGACTTGTGATCCGGATTTAGAATTATTTCAGAGAAATACTGGTTTTAACAGCCTTCGTTGAGGTATAGCGATATTTCTGTAATTAACAGTTTTAGGGTTGTAGAGTTTGTGATTGGAGAAGGGAGTTGCTGGTAGACGGTTGCTGTTTTGCATCCCGGAATCCCGGAACACGAATCTCAAAACCCATATCCCGGAACACATTAAAATCTGATGTCTGATGTCTGAAATCTGATGTCTAACATCTAAATTTTAATTCTTTCCTAATGCTTTATCAATAGCCTTCTTAGCAATAGGCTCCATAATAGCATAACCTGCAGGATCCGGATGGATTCCGTCACCTGAAAGACCTTCACGCATACCACCCTTATCGTTACGCATGGCTGTATTATAGTCGATAAAAGGAATCTTGCTGTTGTGAGAATACTGTTTTAATCTGCTGTTCAAGGTATCTACTTTTTGAGGTACGTCGGTGATTTCCTTACGCCACGGAAATGCCGCTGCGGGTAGTACAGAAGCAATAATTACCTTTATCCCGTTGCTTCGGGCAATATCCGCCATAGCTTTAATATTGTTGAATGTAAAGTCCGGATCATACGCTCCTGAGTTTTGAGCAATATCATTAGTACCGGCATTAATGATCACTAATTTCGGTTTTAGAGCCACGACATCATTTTGAAACCGTAAAAGCATTTGTGAAGAAGTTTGTCCACTGATGCCTCTGCCTACATAATTATTTTCAGAAAAAAAGGTAGAATGGCTTTTCACCCATCCTTCCGTAATAGAATTACCCATAAAGACCACATCCACTTTTTTCTTTGCATTTAAAATGGCTGTATTGTCGTCTTTATACTTGGTCAGATTAGCAAAATCAACAGCGCTTTGTGCGTGTGAAAATTCGCCAATAAGCAAGCCAATGGCTATGAATAGAGATAATTTCATATCGAATGGTATCTGTTACGAACTTAATTTTCAATAGGAACGGGCTTTAGCCTGTTTACATCAAAATGTAATAGGGTGATCAGGCTTTAGCCAAATTTAATCATTATTTCTTTCTGATCAGCCAAAGTCCTATGAAGGTCAACAATCCGTTGATGATCAAAAGTTCCAGTCCGATCTTGAAATCCCCGAACATGTTTTCCTGGTATTTATCGATAAAGAATGAGATCACCGGGGCTGCGATACAAACGTAAGGAACCAGTTTGTCATTTACCTTGTATTTGGTAAAAATTCCGAAGGCAAAAAGTCCAAGAAGAGGTCCGTAAGTGAATCCTGCAAGCTTCAGAATAAGCCCGATCATGGAATTATCATTGATCATTTTAAAAATAACCACCATAATCAGGAAAGAAAGAGCCACAATTAAATGGATGTTTTTTCTGAATTTTTCTTTTTTGGAATCATCCCATTCTTTCTTCTCTTTCATCCCAAAAATATCGATGCATAAAGAAGAGGTAAGAGCGGTCATCGCGCCATCTGCACTTGGAAACAATGCCGAAATCAATGCAATAATAAAGATGATGGAAATAAAGCCGGGCATATGATTCAGGGCAACATCAGGGAAAAGCTGATCTCCCGCACTCGTCACGTGCTCCTGTGCTCCATACAGGTGAAGAAGTCCTCCCATATAAAGGAATAGTGAGATAACCCCAAGAAGAATAAATCCTAAAGTAACCATATTTTTCTGCGAATCTTTCAGTCTCGTTACTGATAAACTTTTCTGCATCATTTCCTGATCGATTCCCGTCATGGTAATCGTGATGAAAGCTCCGGCCAGGATCTGTTTAACAAAGAAACTTTTCTGGTTCGGATCAAAATCAAAAATTCTGGTGTAGCCTTTATCCTGCATCGCCGTAAAACTTTCACCAAAGCTTAAGCCCAGATGATTCAGCATATACACCGTACAGATGATTAACCCCAAAAGCATACATGACGTTTGTAAGGTATCTGTCCAGACAATGGTTTTTACACCTCCTTCATACGTATACAGAATGATCATCGCTAAAATAATCAGTGTGGTTACAATGAATGGAATGCCTAAACTGTCCAGAATCGTAAGCTGAAGAATATTCACCACCAGATATAGTCTTGCGGTGGCACCTACCAGTCGGGAAACAATAAAGATCCACGCCCCCGATTTATAAGACAGCTGACCCATTCTCTGCTGGAGATACCCATAAATAGAAGTCAGTTTCAAACGGTAATAAAGGGGAAGAAGAACATAAGCCACCACAATATATCCGATAAGATATCCCAGTGTGATCTGCAGGTATCCGAATTTATCGTTTCCTACTGCTCCCGGAACACTTACAAACGTGACACCGGACAGCGAGGTACCGATCATCCCGAAGGCTACCAGCATCCAATTACTCTTACGGTTTCCGATAAAGAAACTCTCATTATCACTTCCTTTCCCTGTTTTGTAGGCTACCCACAGTAAGAGTGCGAAGTAGACGATAATAATAGACAGTAATATAATTGGAGACATAGTTTTTTCAATTAAAATTTTACAAATATAGTTTTTTTCTGTTCTGGTAAAAGAAAAAGCCTTTCAGATGTTAAACTCTGAAAGGCCTGTATCTTAAGGACAGAAATTAGGATCAGTTCACTAATACATCCTGCAGCTCCTCACTTTTCTGAAAACTTGCTTTGGCAAACGGACAGAGAGGAATGATTTTTTTATTGTTTTTCCTGGCAAAATCTACTGCTGCCAGAAGCATTTCTTTTCCTACGCCTTTTCCGTTGTAGGCTTCTTCCACCTCCGTGTGGTCTATGATGAATCTTTCTGCTCCGGCCCATGTATACGTCATGAGTCCTGCTTGTTTTCCATCTATGAAAGCCTCAAAACTTCCGTGTTTCTCGTCGTTGTTTTGTTTTACTTCGATCATGTTATGAGAATTTTGTTAGTATTTCTATATCGTTAGTTAATATCTTGTGTACAGGGCAGGCATCGGCGATGGTATGCAGTCTTTTCAGCTGTTCATCATCCAGAATACCTTCAAAGCTGATATCTCTTTTGAAAATTGCCCTTTTTGTTAAAGGAAAATTTTCGAGTTCTACTTCTACGTTGATGTTTTCAACGTCCCATTCTTTTCGTTCGATGTACATTCTTAAAGTAGCTGCCGTACAGCTTGCCAGAGATGTGGCTAAGATTTCCATAGGGTTGAAACCTTTATTCTGACCGCCTTTATCGATCGGTTCATCGGTAATGATCTGGTTTTCGCCGGCCGTTACCTCAGTATAATATTTTGTTTTTCCTAAACTTGCTTTTACGGTTACCGCCATTATTGTTCTGTATTGAATTTATAACTTAATGCACCTGACGGGCATTGGTCTATCTGATTTTTAAGTTCTTGCGGACTTGCGTTTTCAGCTTTTATCCAGGGTCTGTCTTTGGGATTGTATACCTTGGGAAGCAGTTTTACGCAGACAGCCGAGTGGATACACTTCTGGGGCTGCCAGAGGACAGTGATACTGCCGTTGGGATATTCGTGTATTTCCATATCAATTTTCTTTTAGTGATTTTTCGATTCTTCGGTCCGGAATCAGCCATATGAGAGCCACGATATAATAAAAACCTATGGCAATATAAGGATAAAAAAATGAAACGGCGATTCCGAGGACGTAAAATATAATCGAGATATATTCTTTAAATTTTGAATGTATAGCTTCTTTCAGCATAGAACTTTCACCCTCACAGCGAACGATTACATGCTCCAGAATAGTGTAGGCCACAGCAGACATGATGAGACAGATCCCATAAGCTGCCACGGGATTTTTTGCAAAATGGGTTGTTCCTATCCATTCCGTAGCGATCGGCATCAGCGAAAGCCAGAACAGCAGATGAAGATTGGCCCAGAGAATACTTCCGTTGACCTTTTTTACTGCCTGAAAGAGGTGATGATGATTGTTCCAGTAGATTCCTACATAAATAAAACTGAAAATATAAGCGAGAACTCTTGGGATGAGAGGCTTGAGACTGGCCCAGCTGCTCCCTTCAGGAACCTTCAGCTCAAGGACCATGATGGTAATGATGATGGCCAAAACTCCATCACTGAAAGCTTCCAGTCTCCCTTTAGTCATTGGTCTTAACCGCGTTTTTAAAGTTTCCTATCTTGTCTTTAAGCTCTTTAAGCATATCAGGATTGATTACGCCGCTTTCCAGATCAAAATTTTCATAAAACTTGGGAAGGGAGAACGTATCCTTTATATCTGCTGCAAACTGAGGAAAAAACGTTTTGGCTGTATTCATCACATTCCCGCCGCCGTAGCCTCCCGGAGAAGTGCTCATCAGAAGCATCGGTTTGTTTTGAAATACCTTGACGTTGATCCTTGAGGACCAGTCGAAAACATTTTTAAAAGCGGAACTGTAAGATCTGTTGTGCTCTGCAAGCGAACAAATGATCACGTCACACCCTCCGATCTCCCGTAAAAAGTTATGGGCTTCTGCGGGAAAACCTTTTTTTTCAAGGTCTACGGAGAAAACGGGCATGGTGAAATCGTTGAGGTCAATCAGATTGATTTCTTCATCCTGAAAATCTTTCAGAACAAATTTTACCAGTTCCCTGTTGATCGAAGTGGAAGACGTACTTCCCGCAAATGCTAATATTTTCATGGTTAATGAATGTGGCCTGACTGTTATTTTCTGTTTAAAATAGCCTTAGGTAACGGGACGTATTCTTTCTCGTCACCGGGTACCAAAGGAAACGCATCGTGGTTCTGATCATTCCAGTTGACTTTGGCCTGATCAAGCAATTCTTTGTCTGAATTTACAAAATTCCAGAATATAAAACGCTCTTCATCAAAAGGTTCGCCACCGAAAAGATAGACCGTACCGTTTTCACTCATATCGAATTCACACAGTTTGGTGTCTTTAGCGATCATCAGCTGTTTTGAACCGTACGTATTTCCTTCTGTGGAAACCGTTCCGTCCAGTACATACATTGCTGCTTCACCATAAAGGTCTTTTCCAATGCTGATTTTCTTTGCTTCTTTGGTTTTAATTTCGATGAAAAATAACTTGCTGTGAACAGGAACTGCAGAAGTTCTGCCGAAAGCCTCACCGGCAATCAGTTTATACTGAATTCCATCCTCTTCCCATGTAGGGATTTCGTCGGCTTCGATATGATGGAAGCTAGGTTCTGTCTGCTCCAGATGTTTTGGAAGACCTACCCAGATCTGGAATCCGTGAAGTCTTTTATCGCTGTGTCTTAAATATTCAGGCGTTCTCTCTGAATGCACTACGCCTTTTCCGGCAGTCATCCAGTTTACAGCGCCTGGTTTGATTTCAATTGCACTTCCGATGCTGTCTCTGTGAAAAATAGATCCTTCCAAAAGGTACGTTAAAGTTGACAGACCGATATGAGGATGCGGAGGTACATCAAGATTTTGATAGTCCTTCAGTTCAGAAGGCCCCATATGATCGATGAAAACAAAAGGTCCCACCGCTCTTTTTTCACGGAAAGGAAGAAGTCTTCCCACCAGGAAATTTCCTATATCTGCTGCTTTTTCTTCTATGATAAGTCCGATATTTGACATAATAAAGTAAATGTTTTTGAATTGTGTTTAAGCTGATTGAATAAATTTTTGAATCTGAGATTACAGTTTGTCGTAACCTTCAAATTTTTCATCAACAATACGTTTCCACTCCGGATGCTTCTTAATGTAGGCAAAAACATAAGGGCAGAAAGGAAGAAGCTTTTTTTCATTCTCTTCAATATAGGCCAGTGTTTTCTCTACAACAGCCACGGCTGCTCCTGTTCCGGCCAGTTCCGGATCTGCTTCTGTGTGTACCAGAGCAATCTGGTGACCCATTTCACGATAATCGATAAAGGCAAAATGTCCGTCGATTTCTATTTCAAATCTTGTTGCTGCTTTTACAAGCGGTATATTTTCAAATTCTGGTTTCATAAATTTTTATAGGATAAATAGGTTGGTGGACCGCAAAGAGAAAAGATCAAATATTAGAATGCTTTTCATTATTTCACTAAACCTTATAGATTTCAAAAACCGATAAGGTTTGATGCATTGATTAAACATCACATTTCAATTAAACTTTCGTCTTTGCGCTTCACCAAACACATTAGATAAAGTTACTAAAAAAGGAATAATGTAAGATTAAGAGAAATTTAATTCTGTTAATCTTCCAGATAACCGAACTTCCCGGTATTGTAATCTTCGAAAGCCTGCATAATTTCCTCCCTTGAATTCATCACAAAAGGTCCGTGAGGATAGATAGGCTCGTTGATAGGTTCTCCGCTGATGATCAGAACTATGCTGTCTTCATGAGCTTCAATGCTGAACGTTTCGCCTTCATTTTTAAATAAAACTAGATGATCTGCTGCTGCTTTTTGCTCTCCGTTTACGGTAATACTTCCTTCAATGACCAATGCCGCCGTATTAAAGTTGGCCGGGAAACTGAACTCAGCTTTTCCGCCTGCCTTTAATTTAGCATTCATCATGTTTAAAGGAGTGAATGTTTCCGCAGGACCTTTGTGTCCGCTATATTCTCCCGCAATGATTTCCACTAAACCGTTTTCACCCAGATTAACACGTTCCATTGCCGAATTTTCTATCGCCTGGTATTTCGGGCAGCTCATTTTATTTTTTGCGGGAAGATTGACCCATAGCTGGACCATCTGAAAAATACCGCCTTTTTTAGACCATTCGGTTTCGTGATATTCTTTGTGAAGAACTCCTTTTGCAGCAGTCATCCACTGTACGTCCCCTTCGCCTATGATTCCGCCACCGCCGGCGCTGTCATGATGTTCTACTTTCCCCTGATAAGCTATCGTTACCGTTTCAAAACCTCTGTGCGGATGAACGCCCACGCCTCTTGGTCTTTCCGAACCATTGAAGTGAAATTTTGAATTGTAATCAAGCATAATGAACGGGTCCATTCTTTTCATATCCAATCCGTGTACCCCTGGTATAAAATTATGAACCCTAAAACCGTCCCCTACAAAATGGGCTGGTTTTGGAGATACTACGATTTCTACTTTTTTCGCTGTCATAATATTGTGAATTTTATATAACAAAAATACGGTAGAGAGAAATCAGATACATTGATCTGTGTTAAGTTCGGCGCAGGTGTTGTCAGTTCTTATTCTTCCTTGGATTTCATGTTTTTTCCATCCGAAATGTGAAGTCTTCTGAAAACAAAACCTGAGATGATGGTCAGGATTCCTACAGTAAGGAAAGTATAGCGGAAAGCGTTGTGAGTTTCTCCTTTGATGAGGTCTGAGCTTTCAAATAGTTTTAATACAATCAGTCCGAAAGCGATTCCGAAACCTATTGCCAGCTGCTGATTAACGGATATTAATGAATTCCCGCTGCTGGTCTGGAAGTTTCTTAGATCTGCAATGGAAATGGTATTCATCGAAGTGAACTGGATAGAGTTGAAAAATCCTAATATGGCAATAATGGGGACAAACCAATATAAAGAGGCATGAATATCGGGAATGGCGAGAAGACAGATCAGGGTTCCGATGATGAATGTATTCACCATCAATGTCTGTCTGTATCCGTATTTATCTAAAATTTTGATCACCGATGATTTCCCGAACATAGCGGTCAGAGCCATCGGAGCAATGATCCATCCGGAAGTTACCGCTGACTGTTTGTAAGCAATCTGAATCATTAAAGGAAGCAATAACGGAACCGAGCTGATCCCTAATCTGGTCGCCAGGTTTCCTACAATACCTACGCGGAAAGTTCTCACCTGGAAAAGATCAAGCGGGAAAATAGGATTTCCTCCTCTTCTTGCATGTTTGTAATAATAGTAAAGGAATAAAAAGCCCAAAATAAATACAAAAAGTACGGGACTTATATTCTGCATATCCCCGAACAGTTCCAGTGAAATAGAGAGCAGAAGCGATGCTGCCGCAAAGATTAAGAATCCTTTTAAATCAAAATCGACATCGGTGGATTTGTAGTCCGGCATGTATTTTAACCCTAAAACAATTCCTAAAATTCCGATGGGAATATTGATCAGGAAAATCCAGTGCCACGAAAGATAATCCACCATATACCCACCGACTAACGGACCGAGTACGGGACCGATCAGAGCAGGAATAATGGCGAAGTTCATGGCTTTAAGCAATTCACTTTTGTCAAATGTTTTAATCAAAGCCAGTTTTCCTACCGGTGTCATCAAACTTCCCCCGACACCCTGAATCACCCTCGAAATAACGAGATGGGTAAGATTCTGTGACATGGAGCAGAACAGTGAGCCTAAGCTGAAAAGAATCAATGAAAAAATAAATACTTTTTTGGTTCCAAACCGATCCGCCAGAAAACCGCTGGCAGGCATGAAGACAGCCAATGTCAGTACATAACTGATGATGGCATTCTGCATATTGAGCGGAGATTCATGAAGGTCCTTGGCGATGGAGGGCAGGGAAGTGTTCAGGATCGTGGAATCCAGCATCTGCATAAAGATGGCAGTCGCCAGGATGAGTGGAAGTATTTTTTTTACAGAGATCTGTTGCGGGTTTGTTTCTGTCATTCGGTGTAGACTGAAAATCCAATGATTTCCAGATTTATTTTTATTGAAAAGAATACTGTTTTAAAACAGTCTGATTCTTAGATAAAGAATTTCATATAAAATTAAAAAAGTCCTGTGAATTTTCACAGGACTTTTCAGTTTATTTTCTAGGTTTTTCTACTCCTTTCCATTCGTTGCCGGCTTTTCTGTACTGGCTTAAGATGTAAGTTTTGAAATCTTTTGTTTTGTACTCGATGTTATCGGTGTTCTGTTCAAACGGCATGATATAGTAATAATCGATATCTGTTTTGTCTGATTTGTTTCCCTTTTTCACAGTCGGAACATATTTGGAAAACTTATAGCCTGGAAGATACTGTTTTAGTCTTACGTAGAAATCTTTGTCTTCTTTTTCGCTAGGGATGATGTCTACAATATTTAAGTCATCTTTTTTCTTGTCGATCCACAGGTAATAGGTTTTTTCTTCCCCTAAGTTTCTGTTTAAAGAGTTGAATGCAAACAATTCTTTAGGAACAAGCTCTTTGATTTTCTCAGGATCTACCCTTGTGTAGAATTGTCCTTTAGAGGGGTCTACATAGGTTTCAAGATTGTACATCAAAACCGAATTGTTCTCGAATTTTTTGTTCTTAAAATATTGATTTAAAGATAATTCAGCCGTTGCTCTAAGCTCTTTTCCTCTGTCGTCCAGTTTTTTGGTAGGATTCTGTGGATTTACTTTTTTCACGAACTCATATAAAACGATTGGTTTTACATCTTTAAGGTGAGGATACGTTTTAAGCTGCTCCGCTTTTACCAGCCAGTAGAACTGCTGATAATAGTCATCCTTATCCTGATCTTTTACAGTCTTATAAGATAAAGCAAGCTTTTTTGAATTTAAGTATTTGCCATATTTTCCCTGTCCAAAAGCAAAACTGATGGATAGTAAGGCAAATAAAACAGTAAGATTTCTTCTCATTTTTTTATAATTGATATTTTCGTTGTCCAAATATAATTATTTCTTAGATATTATTTTTGATTGTCAGTTAAATTATATTATATTATTAACGTTTATTCAAAAGAAAATCCCGTATTGCTACAGGATTGATAAAATCTTATATAGATGTGAGATTTCAGACATGAGACTTCAGACCAGATTAATGCCGAGATTGAGGTTGAAAAAGGTCAATTTTGAAGTTTGATATAGAACCAAGAGCCAAGAATCAAGATTTTAGATTCCAGACATCAGATTTCAGACACGTTTTGGGATACGGGTTCCGGGTTCCGGGATTTGAACCAGCAACTGTCACCTAGTAACTAGCAACCAACAACTCCCTTACTCTAAAACCCTAAAACTCTCCGACGTTCAAACTCTCCAACTCAAACGCATCACGAACCATAACTCGTCTCATGCACCTTCACCGCTCTTCCGCTCGGATCGTTCATCTTTTTGAAAGCTTCGTCCCATTCCAAAGCGATAGGCGTGGAGCAGGCTACCGAAGGAACGGAAGGAACTGTCGCCGCTGCCGTTTCACTTGGGAAATGTTCTTCAAAGATGGTTCTGTATCGGTATTCTTCTTTGTTCTGAGGGGTGTTGAGCGGAAATCTGAATCTCGCGTTGGTCATCATTTCGTCAGTGACTTCTTTTTCGGCAACTTCTTTCAAGGTATCGATCCATGAATAGCCTACACCATCTGAAAACTGCTCTTTCTGTCTCCATACAATAGCATCGGGAAGAACGTCTTCAAAGGCTTTTCTTAATACCCATTTTTCTATTTTTCCTTCTGCCACGTTGATCATTTTGTCTTTTGGGTTCACAGCCATAGCAATGTCCATGAATTCTTTATCAAGGAAAGGAACCCTTCCTTCAATTCCCCAGCTCATCAATGCTTTGTTGGCTCTTAAACAGTCATATAAATGGAGCTTGCCCAATTTTCTTACGGTTTCATCATGGAATTCTTTTGCGTTGGGAGCTTTGTGGAAGTACAGATAACCTCCGAAAAGTTCATCTGAACCTTCTCCCGAAAGAACCATTTTGATTCCCATTGATTTAATTACTCTTGCCAGAAGATACATCGGCGTGGAGGCTCTGATGGTAGTTACATCATACGTTTCAAGATGATAAATCACGTCACGTACAGCATCCAGCCCTTCCTGAACGGTGAAATTTACTTCATGGTGCACAGATCCGATATGGTCAGCTGCTTTTCTTGCGGCGGCCAAATCGGGTGATCCTACCAAACCTACTGCAAAACTGTGAAGTCTCGGATACCATGCTTCCTGGGTATCGCCACTTTCAACCCTTTGTCTTGCAAACTTCGCGGTAACTGCTGAAATAACGGATGAATCTAATCCTCCGGAAAGTAATACGCCGTAAGGAACATCGCTCATCAGCTGTCTGTGAACGGCGTCTTCAAGGCCTTTTCTTATTTTTGAAATATCGGTTTCGTTATCTTTTACGCTGTCAAAGCTTTCCCAGTCTCTTTTATACCACTGCTGAAGCTCTGTGCCGTCCGGACTGTATAGAAGGTGTCCCGGCAGAAATGTTTCTATGGTTTTGCAGATGCCTTCCAATGCTTTTAATTCAGAAGCTACATAATAGTTTCCGTTTTTGTCCCATCCCTGATAAAGAGGGCAGATTCCCATATGGTCGCGGGCAATCAGGTAGATTCCTTTTTCTATATCGTACAGGGCAAATGCGAAGATTCCGTTCAGCTTCTCGATGAAATCTTTTCCGTATTTTCCGTACAGAGCCAGGATCACTTCACAATCCGACTGGGTCTGAAATTCAAAATCAGGAAATTCTTCTTTTAACTCTCTATGGTTATAGATCTCTCCGTTCACGGCAAGGACTATCTTACCGTCCTTGGTGAATAAAGGTTGCTTTCCTGAAGTAGGATCTACGATAGCCAGCCTCTCATGAGAAAATACAACTTTTTCATCCTGAAATACTCCGCTCCAGTCCGGACCACGGTGACGGATCTTTTTTGACATTTCCAAGACCTGAGGTCTCAGTATTTCGGTCTTTTGTTTGGCATCAAACAAACATACTATTCCACACATATTGTTACTTATTTGAAACAAAATTAGCTTTGATGTTTAAAAATAACAATAAAAAATAAATAAAAGTTAATATTTTTAACTTAATAATTTATTTAAACGAAAATTATTAACTATTTCAATCAATTATCACGTATTTAATTAATTTTTTTCGCTGAGGGAAAATAAGGTCTAAATCCTATACAAAATTAAAATGAAATAATTATTAATATATGGTAATTTATTATATGAATTTTAGCCCTTACTTTGTGGCTCGAAATAATTTTTTTTCATCATTTGTGTTTTTACCTTCTTGCAATTCTCTTTGCAAGAAGGTTTTGTTTTATTGGGACCCTAACAGAACTCCTGAGACGTTCCACGAACTGAAACTTGTGCCTTCTGAGGCTCCCTGGGGGATTTTTACCTGTATCGTATGTGTTCCCGCTTTCAGATCTCCGAGTGGTATGAAATTAGGATTTGTAACGGTTCCGGGACACCAGTTTGACCTGCTGAGGTCTGATGAAGAAAGTCCGTCCGGGAAATTCCCTGATGCAGGGTTGTAAAGACGGTAAGAACCACAATCTGATCTCCATGGAACAAATGAAAACGTCATTTTTCCGTCTAAAAATACAGAATTGGCTTTCGGTACAAATTCATCACCGTTTTCCCAGCCTCCGTGTCCGGTAGTAATGTATCTCAGTTGAGCATTTTTCAGATCTTTTTTTAAGGTAAATTCTACAAAAAGGCCTTTATCCTTATCGAACATGGTTGAATAATCCTGCCCCTCCATTTCCATAATATTTAAAGTGTTGAAAAGCGGAATCACTGTATTGTTTTTATACACGGTCTGATCACTTTTATGAATGGTGATGTCCAGACTTATTTTATGGCCGCCTTTATCATAGTTGCCGATAAAAGCTCCCACCCAAAGTTCTTTTTCGGAAAGCGACGGTTTTAATTCTGTGATATCCTGACGGTATGGGCTCACCGTCTGCCAGTCTTTTCCTTTCAGCTGAATATGATTAAATTTCTGAATCCCGAAAGCGGTAAAAAATCTCATCATTTCTATCGCTGGGCTATAATTTTCAGTGGCTGTTACTCCGAAATACTGCTTTCCGTTTCCATTGTCATATAAAGGAAGCGTTTTAGCTCCTTTTTCCAGTCCGTCAAAAAAAGAAGACGTTTTATCCTGAGGTATAAAAAATACGGTTCCCGTTCTGTCGTAAGCATCACCATTGGATTGCTGTTTAACTTCTACAAATATATTTTCACCTTCCTTGATGGCAGGAAATTTTATTTTTTTAAGGATAATCGTTCCGTTGGCGAATTTCTTTACATTTTCATTGGATTTTGATTCATCTGAAAAATTGATCGTTTCATTGTCAAAAACCTTCAGTGTGGTAAAACGACTTTTCCAAAGCATATCTTTATACCCTAAAAGATCGGTAGATTGCACGGATCCTTTTATAATAGCATCAATGTCTGTTTTCTTTACTTTCTTAATCGAGCTCGCAGTGATTAATGAATTTTTATTTCTTTCAATTTCTAATACAAAACCTAAGTTCTGCCCTAAAACAGATGGGCCACCGTTGATTTTTAAATCATTGGTGTACCAGACTTCAATCGTGTTAGAATTGATTTTTGTGACTGCTTTTTTACAGGTATAGCCCAGAATTTTTTTCGTTTCATTGGTTAATTCGAAGGATTGTTTTCCGATGGATTCTGCATCTGAAGAAGAGATAATTTCTCCCGGCTTCAGGAAAGCATAGGAAACTACAGTATTGGACGGTTTCTCGATCTTAGTAATTTCATATGGATAATCGCTTTTCTGCTCGCGTATTGTATTATTCAGAATAAAATTCTCTTTCGCATCTGCCCAGACAAGGGTAGGAGATTGCTCCGTAAGAACTTTTCCATTGTAAGAACTGGTGTACTGGATCTCATATGTTTGTGCATATGCCAGACAACATAAGAATAAAGCGAAGAAAGTGAATAGCGTTTTTTTATACATAGGGACAGGTTTTCTGCAAAATAATTCTAATATTTATGCTAAGTTCTACTGGATTCTGAAACGGTTTTACAATATAATAATAAGTAGGGATTAGTGAAGCAGATGTTACATCTATCTTAAATATTCCTCCGATAAAATTTTTTGACAAAAAAAGCTGCCCTGAAATAGAGCAGCTGTATGTATTTAGATGGAGCCTTATTAAGAAACTCTCTCAATCAATGCCATATAGAATCCATCGTAACCCTGACTAGGCATTACTTTGTCATCTTTAACCATTTTGTATCCCGCATTGTTTTTCAAAAATTCTTCTACCTGTAAATTATTTTCAGACGGTAAGATAGAACATGTGGCATACACCATTTTTCCTCCTACTTTAAGCATTTTGGAGTAATCCTGAAGGATCTGCTGCTGCTCTTTTTTGATTCTGTCGATAAAATCCTGATCAATTTTCCATTTACTGTCCGGGTTTCTTTTTAAAACACCAAGTCCTGAACATGGTGCATCAATAAGTAGTCGGTCTACTTTATCATGAAGACGCTTGATCACTTTGTTGTCGGAGATCATACGGGTTTCGATATTGTGGGCACCTGCTCTTTTGGCACGACGCTTCAGTTCAGCCAGCTTCCATTCGAAGATATCTAAAGCTACGATTTGTCCTTTATTTCCCATCAATGCAGCTAAGTGAAGTGTTTTTCCACCCGCTCCAGCACATGCATCTACTACTCTCTGGCCTTCTTTTACATCAAGGAAATATCCGATTTTCTGTGAAGAAGCATCCTGAACTTCAAACAAACCTTCTTTGAAAGCGGTCGTAAGAAAAACATTTTTCTTTTCCTCAAGCTGTACAGCATCAGGATAATTTCTTACCGTATAGGCCACAACACCTTCGTCAGAAAGGTCAGAGATCAATTCTTTAGGAGTGGTTTTTAAGCTGTTTGCTCTTAATACCGTAGCAGCCTGCTCATTTAAAGCGTGCATTTCTTTTTCCCATCCGGAACCTAATTCTTTTTCCAGAGTTTCAGCCAGCCATTCAGGAATAGAATGTTCGATAGCTTTCGTAGGAACGGTATTCTTTTTAAGTTTGGTAAGGATATCCGCGATTTTGATTCCGTCAAATTCCTCAAATTTTTTATAATTGGTCTTGCTCCAAAGCAGGTACGCAATCATCAGTTTATAGATATTGGTAGGTTTTACACCTTCACCCATATAATATTCAAGACGTTTTTTCCAGCGGATAATATTATAGAAAATCTCAGAAACAACGGCTCTGTCCTGGCTTCCCCATTTTCTGTGGGCTTTTAATAGTCTTTCGATCACCTTATCGGCGTATTTATTTTTCTCGAAAAATGTTTCCTGTAAAGCATCGTGAATTCCGATCGCTAAGTTTCTGTGAATAAGTTCCATAAATTTGCTTCGCTGTTTGAATCTGCAAAAGTACGAATTATAGTTGAGAGTTGAGGAGCGGGTTGATGAGTTTGAGGGTGGGAGGGTTTTAAGGGTTTGAGAGTCGGAGTGTTTGAGAGTTGCTAGTTGATAGTTGACGGTTCGAATCTCGAAACCCTAAACTCGCATCCCGAAACATGTCTGATATCTGATGTCTAAAATCTTGGTTTTCTACTCCAGCATTCACCATTCACTTGCGAAGCAAAATTCACCAGTGACGTCTTCCTCTCTCAGTCTGATGTCTCATGTCTGAAATCTGAAGTCTAAAACAAAAATCCTACCTTTGCAAAAATCAAAAATATGAGTGATACTGTACTTTGTCCGAAATGCGGCTCTGAATTTACCTATCCAACAGATAATATGATGACCTGTTCACAATGTTTTTATGAATGGAGTCCTGAAGAGACGGCTGCTGAAACAGCTGGTGAAGGGAAAATATTGGATTCGAACGGAAACGAGCTTCAGGATGGAGATTCTGTAGTTGTCATTAAAGATCTTCCTGTGAAAGGAGCTCCAAAACCTGTGAAGGCGGGGACTAAAGTGAAAAACATTCGATTAAGACCGGACAGCGACCATAATATCGATTGTAAAATTGATGGTTTCGGGTCTATGGCTTTGAAATCTGAGTTTGTTAAGAAAGCGTAAGGCTTATTGCAAAAAATAAAAAAAGGAAAAAATTGGACAGTGTAATCTTTCAAAAAGACTTGATTGCAGGGAGGTGCTAATGTCCGTCTCAAGGCAGAAAGAGAATTAACCAAAAATTTCCTTATGCTGTGGAAATACAAATGTAAGAAAAAGTTTTAAACAGGCTTCTTACATTTGTATTTTTTTATCCACATATTAACAATAAGTGTAAGGAAATGTAGGAGTTATGATTTTTGAATGATGGGTTTTAAGCCCTGAGAATGGCGAAAAGACGGATCACAAAACAGGCTTCTTTTTTTGCTTTAAACAAATGAAATTTTAATATTTCCTGCTAGTTTTTCATCCGTATATACGATAAGTTCTTTACTGTGAACTTTCACTTTATTCCAGTAATGATTTCCTGCAAATCTGCTTTCCACAAGATCAGCTTCAATACCATCTTCGGAAATTTTTATTTCTTTAGGATAATATGAAAATTTAGAAATCTGAAATTCTGCTTTTTCTTCTTCAGTAAAAATATTGACTTCCCCAAAAAGTTTGGCCACGTAAGAATTGTAGGGATTTTTGTACGTTTCTTCCGGACTGTCGTTCTGGATCAGTCTTCCGTCTTTCAAAATAACAATCTGGTCAAGCCATGGCATGATGTCCTGAAGTTCATGGGTAGAAATAATCAGGGAAATCTGATGCTGTTTCACATATCTGAAAAGTCTTTCGCGAAGTTCTATTTTTCTTGGAAAATCCAGATTACTGAAAGGTTCGTCTAAAATAAGCAACTTCGGAAGTACAGAAAGTGCTCTGGCAATAGCAACGCGCTGCTGCTGTCCACCGCTTAAATATTTAGGAAGAATATGAGCAAACTCTTGCAAGCCTACCACTTCCAGAAGTTCCATAACGGTTTCTTTTTTCCGGGCTAAATTGATATTCGAAATAAATTTACCCACATTTTCGGCAACGGTAGCGTAAGGCATCAGATCAAAATTCTGAGCGACCAGTTTCATTTCCGCTTCTCCGGGAACAAGGTTTCCTTTCGGTCCCAAAAGATGTTTTCCGTTAAAAACAATTTCACCGCTTTCCCAGTCCAGAAGTCCGTAAATCAGGTTAAGCATTGTAGACTTTCCACATCCGCTTTCTCCTGCAAGAGCAATGATTCTGCCTTCCTCAAAACCCAGATTTAGGTTCTGAAACAGGGGGTTATCTTTGGTGTGGGAAAAATATAAATTGTTTATTTCTAATAGCATCATACAAATGTAAGGTTTTTATGAAAAAATAAAATTTTTTATTATATTAGCGGAAGTAATAAAAATATATCAAAAATGAGAAAAAAACTGTTTTCTTTAGCTATTCCTGCTTTATTTGTGGCAGCTGTAGCGGTTTCTTGTAAAAAAGACAAACCGGTTACCAGCGAAAGCAATGAGGTGGCAACTACAAAAGACGGGAACCAGTACACACTGGATACATTAAACAGTAAAGTGGAGTGGAAAGGATATAAAGTATTCAAGACTGAAAGCACAAGCCATTTCGGAACCATCAAGTTTGAAAGTGGTGATGTGACGGTAAAAGATGGAAAGCTTGAAAGCGGAAAATTTGTTGCTGATATGGCTTCTCTGACGTCTGTAGATCTGAAAGATGATGCTGAACAGTTAGGAAAACTGAACGGTCATCTGAAGAGCGGAGATTTCTTTGAAGTGGAAAAATTCCCGACGGCTTCGTTTGAAATTACGAAAGTGACCCCTTCTACGGAAGGCGATTACAATACGCTTCTTGATGGTAATTTGACGATCAAAGGCATTTCAAAACCGGTTCAGTTTAAGGCTAATGTCTCTGTGAAAGACGGAGAAGTAAGCGTAGCTACCGAGCCTAAGGATATTAAAAGAGAAGAGTTTGGCGTGAAGTTCCAGGCTCCTGCTGAAAACGGCGTGATTAAGGATGATGTAACTCTTCAGATCAGCGTTAAAGCTTTAGAAAAGAAATAATTTTTTTATTTAAGTGAAATAAGTGATTGAAGTCTGCCTCCCATAAAGGGGCAGATTTTTTTATCACAGATTCATTATTAAACTTAAAAAACGTATTTTTGCAAAACATTTTGAAAGGGTAAAACAATGATAGAAAAGATAGAAGAACTACTTACCGAAGTAAACAGCTTCAATGCTACGTCTAAAGAGGAAATTGAAAACTTCCGGATTAAGTATAATGGTAAAAAAGGTGTTCTGAATGATTTTTTTGAAAAATTTAAAGAAGTTCCAAACGACCAGAAAAAAGAATTCGGACAGAAGATTAATTCTTTGAAACAGGCTGTTGCAGGAAAACTGGAAGATCTTAAAGATTCTTCCCAGTCTGCTATTGTCACAGAAAAAGAAGATCTTACAAGACCTGCTTTTCCATTGGATCTTGGGTCCAGACATCCGATCAATCTGGTGAAAAACAGAATTATTGAGATTTTCAAATCAATAGGTTTCGCAGTAGCCGACGGTCCTGAAATAGAGGATGACTGGCATAACTTTACAGCGCTTAACCTTCCTGAATACCATCCGGCAAGAGATATGCAGGATACTTTCTTCATCGAGCAGAATCCTGACGTCCTTTTAAGAACGCATACTTCTTCCGTACAGATCCGTTATATGGAAGAAAACCAGCCGCCGATCAGAATTCTTTCTCCGGGAAGAGTATTTAGAAATGAGGCTATTTCTTCACGTTCACACTGTATATTCCATCAGATCGAAGGTTTGTATATTGACGAGAATGTAAGTTTTGCAGATCTTAAGCAGACGATCCAGTTCTTTACGACGGAACTTTTCGGAAAATCTAAGATCAGAATGAGACCTTCTTATTTCCCGTTCACGGAACCTAGTGCTGAAATCGATGTATATTGGGGATTAAACTCTGAAACCGATTACAGAATTACAAAAGGAACAGGCTGGCTGGAAATCATGGGTTGCGGAATGGTAGATCCTGCCGTTCTGAAAAATGTGAATATCGATGCTGAGAAATATTCAGGATACGCTTTCGGAATGGGTATTGAAAGAATCACAATGCTTCTTTACCAGATGAGTGATATCAGAATGTTCTTCGAAAATGATATCAGAACTTTAGAACAGTTTAAATCACTATAAAAAATAAACCTCCGGAAATTCCGGAGGTTTTTGTTTTTAATTACTGACCTAAGAAACAAAACGTAATTAAAAACGATTTTATTGAAAATGTACAACGTGTATTGTCTTTTTTATCAACTGACATAAAAAACACTTTTCTTCTTTCCAAACCACATTCTTGTTGTGGTATTTTAAAGTATCCTTCATATCTGCTTCTATTAGTAAGACAACCCACATTAAAAATCTATTACAGACTTTTGAAAAAAAAGAAAATAATTTTCTTAGCTGGAGATATTACTTATACATTGTAACGATTAAATGTTAAACAGGAGCTCTTCTTTAAAACAAATCTGGCTTTTATATAGTTTTACCATATTAATTTTTATTAATAACTAAGTATGAGAAAATTATTATTGTTTCCACTTTTGATGGTTGTGAGTATTTTAAGTGCTCAAAAATTTGAAGTTTCAGCAAGTTATGGCGCATCTTCCGTGTATGACGCAACCTATGAACTGGCATCTGCTATTACGATCTATAGCATTACAAAAGAAAGCAATCCTTCAAGTGTAGGAGTGGCTGCTATAGGAGTAGCGATGTACAGTGAAAATATGAAATGGCGTTATGGAGTAGATGTTGCGAATGAGTTTTTCAATAAAACAGCATCTATTTCCAGACAAAATATCTTATCGGTATTACCGAAAGTAGATTATTTCTGGTTAAGAAAAGAAAAACTTGGATTGTATTCAGGTGCTGCTGCCGGAGTCACTTTTGTAAACACTACGTATGTGGATAAAGATAAGAAGGAAAGAAAAGATACTGATAGCGTATTTGGCTTCAACGTTGTACCTATTGGCGTTAAGTATGGGGGAGATCTGAGTGTTTTCCTGGAAACCAATATAGGAATGAAAGGAATTGTCCAAGGAGGCGTATCCTACAAGTTTTAGCAATTAAAAATAAAAAAGGAACCGTTTTAAACAGTTCCTTTTTATATGGTAGATGATTTTATCTTTTATTTAAGATACTTCAAAGGGTATTTCACATTTTTAAGGTCATCAATACTTGCTTTCAGAGATCCTACGGCCAGTTCGGCTTTCAGAAGCATCGGGATATGGTTTGCATCATTGGTCACCCACATCGTAACGCCTTCCTTTTCCTTGAAAACCCTTCCGCTTTTTACAGAAGGAATAATTTTAAGACAGTTGATGGTCCCGAATTTTGTCTTCAGATCTTCATTGCCCGTTACTTTCAGCTGAAACGGAAACATTTCATCGTCAATCCAGACATTCATATTGATCACGGTTCCTACTTTCAGCTCGCTGGTGCTTTTGCTTCTCAGATAATAAAAGCAGGAAAGCATATCCTGAACTCCTTTGATGGATTTTAAGACCTTTGAGCCATTGGCAGGTGTTTTTTTATCCGTTAATATCAACGTATGATTATCGTGGTTGAAAACGGTCTCAAAATGCTGGCGATAGCTGCCTTCACGCACATTTCTCACATAAAAGCTGGGAAGTCCGGTATCTGTATTGATGAAACTTTCATAGAGATCTTCTACTTTAAAGAAGGCTTTTACAGCTCCCGTAGTCTGTCCCGTACCTTTAACGTAGAGATGGGGAGCACCCATATAAGTTGTTTTTTTGGCGGTTAGATTGGCGGTTCCGGCATTCAGGATTCCGTAGTGGATTCTGAAGGTAATGGACTCACCATCAGCAATATTATCGATCTGAGCGTAACTCAGCAAGAACGTAAATACTGCAAAAAAACTTAAAATTTTCTTCATGATATGACATTTAACAAAAACACTGCCAAATTTAAGAATCCTAATGATTTACAGAGATTTGATAAATCTCAGGTTTTTATTTAGAATCAATTAAATATGCTTCGCATTAAAATTAGTAAATTTGCAGTTACATGTATAATTAAATTATCTTATTATTATGATAACCACTGATATATTGATCATAGGTGCCGGACCTACCGGGCTTTTCGCTGTTTTTGAAGCAGGTTTATTAAAAATGAAGTGCCATATTATTGATGCGCTTCCACAGCCGGGAGGACAGCTAGCTGAGCTTTATCCTAAAAAACCTATTTTCGATATTCCGGGATATCCTTCTGTGAATGCAGGAGAATTAGTAGATAATTTGATGGAGCAGATCAAGCAGTTCCAGCCAGGATTCACTTTAGGAGAAACTGCTGTTTCTTACACTAAGGTAGATGATGAATGGTTTGAAGTGATCACCAACAAAGGAACGGTTCACAGATGTAAAGCGATTGCTATTGCCGGTGGATTGGGAACTTTTGAACCTAGAAAACCTACTTTCGAGAATGTAGCTGACTATGAAGAGAAAGGTCTTGAATATTTCGTGAAAGAACCTGAACATTTCAGAAACAAAAAAGTAGTGATCGCCGGAGGTGGAGATTCTGCTTTGGACTGGAGTGTTTTCCTTTCGAATGTTGCAAGTGAAGTGACTTTGATCCACAGAAGAAATGAATTCAGAGGAGCTTTGGATTCTGTAGAAAAAGTGCAGGATCTTAAAAACCAGGGAAAAATTAAATTAATCACGCCTGCTGAAGTGACCGGTATCAAAGGTGACGGAAAAGTAGAAGCGATTACCGTTGAGATTGAAGGGCAGGACGCTTACGATATTGAAACAGATTATTTCATTCCTTTATTCGGACTGACTCCAAAATTGGGTGAGATCGGAAACTGGGGACTGAATATCGAGAAAAATGCTATCGTTGTTAACAATGCTCTTGATTATCAAACAAACATTGACGGAATCTACGCAATCGGAGATATCAATACCTATCCGGGTAAACTGAAGCTGATCCTTTGCGGTTTCCACGAAGCGACTTTGATGTGTCAAAGTGTTTACAACAGACTGAATCCAGGGAAAAAATTTGTACTTAAATATACGACAGTAAGCGGTGTAGACGGATTTGACGGTAGCCGTAAAGAAGCAGAAAAGGCAGTTGTGAAAAAAATTGACTAATTTTGCATTATTATGTCAGATATTAATATAAAGATCACCGATCGGGAGGGGATCACCCATGATGTTGTAGCACCTACAGATATGTCTATGAACCTGATGGAGATCATCCGTTCTTATGAATTGGCGGAAGAAGGAACTATCGGAGTTTGTGGCGGAATGGCGATGTGCGCCTCCTGTCAGGTATATGTGATCACTGATCCGGGCCTTGAGCCTATGGGAGATGAAGAAGATGCCATGCTGGCGGAAGCTTACCACGTAAAAGACAACAGCAGACTGGGATGCCAGCTGCATATGATGGATTCCATGGAGGGTCTTGAAGTGGCGATTGCTCCTTATCCTTAGACTATATTAAATTTAATTAATATATAAAAACCGCCTGGAAATTTCCGGGCGGTTTTGCTATAGGTTGAATAGGGTAATAAGCTCGTTATACAGTTGGTTTAAATATTCTGTATCTGGTGAGCAGTTGCCATTATCAATTTCTAAATACTGATCTTTTTGTAAGGCGTATACCAATATTCCACCTCCGTCCATACACATTGATTCGACTTTATAATCAGTTTTTTGCCAAAAATTATTTTTCGTTATTAATGTTGAAAATTTGTGAAATTGGTCATTGGTTAACCTCTCTTCTTTTAAAGTTTCAATTCGTGGTTCCTGATATTCTCCAGTTTTTTGGTTATAACCACTTTTGTAGATTTTTTTCTTTACGATCGTTTTGATCTTTCCCTTTTTTTCAATCCGGATAAGATAATCTTCCTTGAATGCAGACCACTTAAAAAACTGATAAATTTCTTCATCATTTTTAAGTTTCGAGCTATTCATGCACTTTAATGGTTTTTCTTTTAGATCGTTTAAGAAATATTGGCAGATAGCTTCGTCGGTATTCTGAGAATATAGATTAGAAACTCCAAATATCAATATTAAAAGTGAAAGAAGTTGTTTCATAAGCTATATTTCACTTTTCGAAATCCATTTCCCCACAGTAGGCGCCTCATAATTCCTCATTTTCTCCAAAATCTCATCAATGTTTTCACTTATTAAAAGCATATCACGATTCACCAGCTTTAAAAATCCTTTATCCACCATCGTCTGAACCAGTTTTATCAGATCATCATAAAACCCGTCAATATTCAAAATTCCGATCGGTTTTTTATGAAGTCCAAGCTGCGCCCAGGTGATCATTTCAAAAAACTCTTCCAGGGTGCCATAGCCACCGGGAAGGACGATCACACCTTCGCATAGGTCATTCATCTTCGTTTTTCTTTCGTGCATGGTTTCTACGATAATCAGCTCGGTTAGGTTTTTATGGGCAATTTCTTTGGATTGCAGGAAGTGGGGGAGAATTCCCGTGACTTTTCCTCCTGCGTTTAAAGTTCCGTCTGCGACAGCTCCCATCAGGCCTGTGTCTGCACCGCCATAAATCAATTGAATCTGCTGTTTAGCCAGTGTTTCACCAAGCAGGAAAGCCTGTTCTCTATAAATATCATCTGTGCCGAAACTTGAGCCGCAGAATACTGTTATACTTTTCATTATTTTAAATCTTGTTACATAATTTTTAAACCGTTAAGATCAATGACGTTATTAAGGAAAGGTAAGTAAAATATCAAAGATATTTTTAAGTTGTACATTCTAAAGCGAAGCTAAATCTTAATATTCTTATAAGCTTAATAAATCTTAATGGTTTAAACTAAAAATATCCAAAATCATACGACTTTGGATATTCAATATAGCAATTTTATCTTCTTATTTTAAAGGAATATTTGCTAAAATATCCTTGGTGAAACTCCAGAATTTCTGAGCAGAAGGAATATTCGCTTTTTCATCCGGAGAGTGTGCTCCTCTGATTGTAGGTCCAAAGCTTACCATTTCCATTTCAGGATAATTGGCTCCGATGATTCCACATTCCAGTCCTGCATGACAAGCAACTACGTGAGGTTTTTCGCCAAACTTTTCGGTGTAGATTTTCTCCATCAGCTGTACAATCTCAGACCCCGGTTTTGGTTTCCATCCTGGATAAGAACCACTGAATTCAACGTTCATTCCTGCTAATTCTGCCACAGATTTTAACTGTTCTGCCACAGAATATTTGGATGAATCTACCGATGATCTGGTAAGGTTTAAAATTTTAAGTTCACCTCCTTTTAATTCAACTCTCGCAACATTGTTGGAGGCTTCTACAAGATCTTTTACGTCCGGACTCATTCTGTAAACGCCATTGTGAAGAGATTTTAAAGTAAGAATGATCTTTTTTGAATCTTCCTCAGAGATAGCCAGGTCAGACGTTGTAGAGTTTTCAATATTGATATGAAGACCAGGTTCTACGGTAGCAAATTCTTCTAAGATATCTTTTTTAAGAGCGGTTGCCGCTTCAATGAATTCATGAGCATTTCTCACAGAAATAAGCGCTGCCCCTTCTCTTGGAATGGCATTTCTCAATCCACCGCCATCTATAGAGATCAGTTGGATATTTTGATTGACTAAGCCGGTGTAAAGAAGTCTTCCCAAAATAATATTGGAGTTTCCGAAACCTTTGTGGATATCCATTCCTGAATGTCCTCCCTGAAGGCCTTTCACTTCAAGTCTTACAATCTGTCCTTTTGCAGCTTCTGTTCCGTAGTTTTGAGTAATCGTTACATCTACACCCCCTGCACAACCGATATCGATCTCATCATCTTCTTCCGTATCAAGGTTCAACAGGATTTCTCCGGTTAATTGCCCTGGCTTCAAGCCTAAAGCACCTGTCATCCCCGTTTCTTCGTCAATGGTAAATAGCGCTTCCAAAGCCGAGTGTGGGATATCTGAACTTTCCAGGATAGACATGATCGTCGCTACTCCTAAACCGTTATCAGCACCTAAAGTGGTTCCTTTTGCTTTTACCCAGTCACCGTCAACTTCCATTTTAATCCCTTCCGTATCGAAGTCAAAATTGGTATCGCTGTTTTTCTGGCATACCATATCCAGATGCGACTGAAGCACGATAGACTTGCGGTTTTCCATACCCGCCGTAGCCGGCTTTCTGATGATCACGTTTCCTACTTCATCTACAGTAGTTTCCAACCCTAAATCTTCACCAAATCCTTTGATGAAAGCAATCACTCTTTCTTCTTTTTTAGACGGTCTTGGAACTGCATTTAATTTGGAGAAATTTTTCCAGATAATTTGCGGTTCTATATTAGATAATTCCATGAAATTTTATTTTTATCAAAATTACAAAATAAAAAATGCTTCCGTGAATCCGAAAGCATTTTTTATAAGGAGTACAGGGGTAAATTTATTTTTTAGCCCTTTCATTTTTCTAGCATCCACATTCGCCATAAATAGGCATGGTTTCTACAGTACCGTCCGGTTTTTCAATCGTTAGTGTACCTTCGAACAGTAAAGCTTCTTCATGCTTTATTTTTTTACCTTTTACAGAGATCTTGTAGTTGTCGCTCTCAATTTCTTTGGTCAGTTCCTCATCCACTTCCATGTCGCTGGAGGAAATAAGATTCATTGCCAGTCTTTGACCATCCAGTTTCATATAGGCTGTTTTTCCGGCATCGTCGGCATAGATATACTTTTCGGCCTCAAAGTCAGCTTTGTTTCTTGCGAAATAGCATGAGCATTCTTTGATCTCTTTCGGAAAAGGGATAATGTCTACCTGGACCTTTCCTGATGCGGTATTTGTTTTAGCAGAATCCTTAACAATGTTCAAAGAATCTGTTGAAGCACTATCCTTAACGGTTTCTTTATCTTTTTTACAGGCGGTCAAAAGGAGCGCTGAAAAGAAAATGATTAGATATTTCATTGTCTGTGGGGTTTTATTGTTTTAGCCTCTTGCTCTTTCCAGAAGAACCATCATCAGTAATGACAGGATCACTAAACTTTCGTCTTCGTCATCAATATCAATCACTCTGTCAAGCTGGAATCTTCTTCCAAAAAATGAAGGCATTTTTTTTAGTTTAAAATATTCTTTTCCGTCTATGCCTCTTACCGTATAAGCCGGGTTAAGAAAGTATCCTGTAAACATTCCTATGATTGGAATCTCGCTTACCATTCCGTCAAAGAATTTTGTCCATCCATTATCCTCTGTAACGATGAATTTAGGCTGATCGTTTGAATCCAGAATGTCATAGGTAGATTTCCAGAGAGAACGCATTCCTTTTCTGGCCAGTCTTCCGTAGTTTTTGTTGTCGGTAAGATCATTTAAAGAATAAGACGCATTGAAATCAATCCATTGGTTGGCTTTGATTCTGAAAAGCTCCTTAGTTTTGCTCTCGTCATTGAAAACGATCACATCTTCCTTCAGTTTGAACATTTTCTGACGTACATACGCTACATAATTTCCGTTTTTGTCAGTAATATTGAAGTCACTCGAGAGAGTTGAGATCTTAAATTTGAAATCCAGAGGATAATTTAGATTCTTAAGTACCATTTAGTCTATTTTTTTCATATTAGATCCCAAAGATAGAGGTTTTTTTAGAATGTTAGGGGAGATTTTGGACATGAGATTTCAGACACTAGACATAAGACTTTAGGTTAGGGTTGAGATTTTGGTGGGAAAATGTGAATGGTCAATTTTGCTTCGCAAGTGAATGGTGAATGCTGGATTCAGGAACCATAGATCAAGATGCTAGATTTGAGACATGTTCCGGGATACGAGTTTTGGGATTCTAACCAGCAACTGTCAACCAGCAACTTTTAAACCCTGAAACCCTCCGACTCTCCAACTCACAAACACCCTCAACTCTCAACAATATTCCTTATTTTTGTCCTATGGATTACCCTAGTAAAGTTTTAGCAAAAGCCGTAGACGAAATTTCGGGGCTGCCTGGAATCGGGAGAAAAACAGCTTTGAGATTAGCGTTACATCTGTTAAAACAACCCAGTTCCAGAGCGGTAAGTCTTGGAAACTCATTAATCAACCTTGTCAACGAAATAAAATACTGTAAAGAATGTCACAATTTTTCAGATTTTGAAGTATGTGAGATTTGCAGCAATGAAAAAAGGAACAGCGAAGTGATCTGCATCGTTGAAGATGTGCGTGATGTGATTGCCATTGAAAATACAGGAAAATTTACAGGAAAATACCTGATCTTAGGTGGGAAAATATCACCGATGGAAGGGGTAGGACCGAATCAGCTGAATATTCCAAGCATTGAAAGAAAAGTAAGCGAAGGCGGAGTGAGGGAATTTATTTTCGCATTAAGTGCTACAATGGAAGGCGATACCACAGCGTATTATATTTACAAGAAATTTAAGAACTCCAATGTTAATTTTTCAAGTATTGCGAGAGGAATTTCGGTGGGAGATGAATTGGAATATGCAGATGAGGTATCTTTGGGGAGATCTATTATGAACAGATTACCCTACAACGAAAAGGATTAAATATGAAGCTGTCGATAATTATTGTCAATTATAATGTCACCAGGCTGTTGAGAAACTGCCTTTTGTCTATTCAGAAATATACGGAAGGAGAGGACTATGAAGTGATCGTTATAGATAATGCGTCTACCGATGCTTCCTGGGGCGATCTTATCCCGGAATTTCCTAAAGTACGTTTTATATCTTCAGAACATAATGACGGTTTCGCAATTGCCAACAATAAAGCGATCCATACCGCAGCGGGAGAATATGTTTTGCTCCTGAATCCTGATACTGAACTGGAAGGCTATTACATGAAAGATCTTCTGGATTTTGCTGATTCTAAAGCAGATTTCGGATGTCTTGGTGTAAGGATGCATGATGCGGAAGGTATTTTTCTTCCTGAAAGCAAGCGTTCTGTACCGGATATGTTCAATTCCTTTGAGAAACTGTTCACGAATTTTAAAAGAAGCAATTCAAAATCTTATTACAGAAGTGATATTGAGGAAGATGGCGTTGCAGAAGTAGATGTCGTGACCGGAGCATTTTTACTGGTCAAAAAAGACATTTACGAAAAGATAGGAGGATTGGATGAAGCGTATTTTATGTACGGGGAAGATATCGATCTGTGCTATACACTGTTGAGAAACGGGTACAAAAATTATTACTACGGAAAAGCTTCTCTTCTTCATCATAAAGGGGAGAGTACCATTAAAGATGAAGTGTATCTTAACCGGTTTTATGGGGCGATGCAGATCTTTATTGATAAATACTACAGGGAATCCAAACCGATGCAGTATTCGTTCTTAAAAGCGGGGCTGAAGCTTCGGCATAAGATTGAGAAAATCAAGCTAAAATAAAAAAGCAGTTCAAATTGAACTGCTTTTGTTGTATATAAGATAGGTCTGTTATTATTTAGCCGGAGCTGCAGGGGTCTGAGCCGGTGTAGTAGTTGTAGCTGCCGGAGCTGTTTGCTTAGCCGGAGCTTCTTTCTTAATAGGCTGCTGCTGTGCAGGAGCTGCTGTTGTAGGCTTCCCTGTGATCACAACGCTTATAAGAATAAGAACGATGATTACTGCGCCCAGAGTCCATGTTGCTTTTTCCATGAAATCATTGGTTCTCTGTACTCCAAACTGTGCAGGTGATGCACCTCCGAAAGTACTGGAAAGACCTCCTCCTTTAGGATTTTGAGCCATAACGATGATTACCAATAAGATGCTGGCGATCATAACAAGAACCATCAATAGTGTAAATATAGTATCCATTAATTCTGATATCTTTTTGAATGGGCAAATTTAATCTTTTTTTACCGAATGACAAAGAAGATCGCGGTAAATGTTAGTAAAAATAAAAACGGCAGCGTCAGCTGCCGTTTTTTCTATAATAAAAAGACTGTTCTTATTTAAAATCGGAATCTTTAGCCTGATTCACCTCGCGGGATTTTACCGCCAGGTTGATATCCATTCCACCCATATTCTGGATGATCGTGAATGGAAACTTTACCCCTGAAACCTCTTTGTAATCTGCAAAGCTTGTAGGGATAGAACCTCCTTCGCTGGATTTTGTTTCACCCGTTTTAAGTCCTGTTTTTACACTGTAATAATAGGTGTCTTTTGGTCCTTTCACTACGTAAGAATCTTCGTTGTTATACTTTTCGATTCCTGTTACCTTGTAATCTGCAGATTTAGCAAAAGCAAGTTCCGGGAACAATTCCGGATCAGCCATATCAGCCTTCTGCTTATCAGTTAAAGGCATTTTTTTGCCTTGACCTTCAATATACCCCTCTTTACCGTCAAAAACGATCTTTTGTACCGTGTTGCCCATCATTTTCATATCCATCAGCATTTTTCCGCCTTTGGCCTGAACCAGTTTCATATTCATTTCCATTCCCTGAACCTTTGTAGAAGCATCAGTAGTAATGGAAGTGATTTTCTGAACTGCTGCCAAACCTCCGATAGCATTGATGTATTTATCAGCAACAGATGCCGTAGTTACAGCTGCGTCTACTTTCTGTGCAGCAGCTTTAGCTACAGGATTAGCCTGTTTGTCGAAATATTTTACAGGATATCCTAATTTCTCAAGTCCTTCAGAAATATCAGATGCTTTACCGGCGATGAAAATTCTGCTCTGGTTAGGAAGAATATTCGCTTTTACTGCATTGGAAATATCTGCAGCAGTTACTTTATCTATTGACTTTAAATAGTTCGTATAGAAATCAGAAGGAAGATCCTGAACCTTTTGGTTTAAAGCAAATTTTGCAATCGTTTCAGGCTTCTCTAATGACATGATGAAAGAGCCTTTCAATTTAGCCTTAGCATTTGCCAGTTCTTCAGGCTTTACGGTAGAAATCGCATTAAGTTCATTCATGAATTCCTTAACGGCTTTATCAGTAACTTCATTTCTTACGCTGGCATCAGCTGAGAATTCAGAAGAATACTTATCAGCACTCATACTGGAATAAGCTCCGTAAGTGAATCCGTTTTTCTCACGAAGGTTCATGAAAAGTCTCGCTTCACCACCACCCCCTAAGATGTAGTTGGCCATAGTAGCTGCGAAATAATTCGGATCCTTCATTTTAAGATTGTTCAGGTTGCTTACAGAAACTACAGACTGTACCGCTGAAGGAACATCCACCACATTGATCTCTGTCTTAGCAACATTAGCTGCCGCCTCTAGAGGAACGATAGGCGTGTTAGCCTTTTTCCATCCGCCGAATGCTTTTTCCACCAAAGGTTTGATCTGGTCAAATTTCACATCTCCTACAATCACTAAATAAGCATTGTCCGGAGCGTAATATTTTTTATAAACGTTTTGTACGTCAGCAAGCTGGATTTTGTTGATAGATTCTTCAGTTTCAAACTCACCTCTTGCTGTATTTTTACCATACATCAAAGCGTTGGAAACTTTTGAAGCGATCGCTGAAGCATTTTTCTCTCCGGATTTCAGACCTTCTAAAGCTCTTTCTTTTGAACTTTGAATTTCTTCAGCTGAGAATTTAGGATTAATGATCGCATCTGCCATTAAACTTAATACCTCAGGGAAGTATTTGGAAAGAGAATTCGAAGCGGCACCATTGGAAGAAAAGTTCAGGTTAGCGCCTAGATAATCTACTTTTTTGTTGAAATCGTCTTTGCTTAAATTAGTCGTTCCGTTTTCGAACTGTTCAGCCATGATAGAGCTTACTCCGGTTACACTTCCTTCGTTGAACGGAGGTCTGTCCATAGAAAGCGTCGTGTTTACTCTTGGTAGTTTGTTGTTTTCCACAACCATTACCGTAAGACCGTTGCTCAGTTGGAAAGTTTTTGGTTTTGCAATGTTGATCGCAGGAGTAGGTCCCGGTTTCGGCATTGCGTTAAGATCAATTTTTTGTGCTGAAATCGTTCCTGCGAAAAAAAACGCTGCAGCTATATATGTTAATTGCTTTTTCATTTGTAAAAATTTAATTTTTAATAATCATTTTTTAAACCTTAAAGTTTTCAATGATTACTTTTTTTCAGGAACGTAATTAATGATTACTCTTTGATTGGAATTCAAATATTTCTTAGCAGCGTTCTGCAGATCCTGTCTGGTGATCGATCTGTAGATGTCGATTTCCTTATTGATCAGATTGGTATTTCCCATTAATACGTGGTTCGTTGCCAATGAAGCTGCAATTCCCTGAATACTTGAATTGGCATTCACAAACTGATTCTCATACTGGTTCTGAAGTTTCTGATAATCTTCCTCAGAGATCAGACCTGTCTGCAGTTTTTTGATTTCAGCGTCAATGTCAGCCTGTAAAGTCTGTTTTGTAGTCTGTCCCATCGGGATCGCGAAGAATGCGAAAATACTGTAATCTTCAAGCCCCTGGTTGAAAGCCTGTACAGCAAGTGCTTTTTTATCCTGATCAACTAATTTTTTATATAAAACGGAAGATTTACCGTTGCTCAGATAAGATGAAAGCATATCAAGAACGTAAGCATCTTTTTCTTTGTTAGCCGGAGTTCTGTACGCGAAAATATACGCAGGAAGCTGAATGTTCGGGTCCGTAGCCGTTACTTCTTTTTCCTGAGTGATAGGAGCGTCTTTCGGGAAGTCTTTTGGATAAAGAGTTCCTTTCTGAATGCCTCCGTAATATTCCTGAATCCACTTCTTGGTCTGCTCAGGTTTGATATCTCCTGCAACTACCAATGTAGCGTTGTTCGGAACGTAGTACTTTTTATAGAAAGCCTGGAATTCTTCAAGCTTTGCAGAGTTAAGATCTTCCATAGAACCGATGGTAGGCCAGTTGTACGGGTGATTGGTGAATAAATTTTTCTGAATCGTAGGGAAAAGATTTCCATAAGGCTGGTTGTCCATTCTTAATCTTTTCTCTTCTTTTACAACTTCTCTCTGAGTATCTACTCCCACTTGGTTGATCTCGGCGTGACGCATTCTTTCAGATTCCATCCAAAGGCCAAGCTGCTCGTTATTCGAAGGGAACGTTTCAAAATAATACGTTCTGTCATTCGTGGTGTTAGCGTTATTCTGTCCTCCGTTTGAAGAAACGATTTTGAACCATTCACCTCTTTTGATGTTAGGTGTTCCTTCAAATAAAAGATGTTCGAAGAAGTGGGCAAAACCTGTTCTTCCTTTTACTTCATCCTTCGCACCTACATGGTACATTACCCCTGTAGTGACTACCGGCGCAGAATTATCCTGATGAAGAATTACGTGAAGGCCGTTTGGCAGGTCATACTCTTCGAATTTAATTTGCTGTGCATTCAGTACCATTCCGAAGAAAGATGCTGCTGCTACAGAAAGAAGTCGCTTTTTCATAAAGTAGAAATTGTTTTGTATCAATTAGTAGGATAAATACAGTATTTGTTACATAATTACTCTACTTTTTTTTAATTTTTTGTTTATTTATAAACTCTTTAACTCCTCTATGAGAATTTATTTTACTTTTCTCCCTTTTTCAGATGCAGGCGCAGGAAACTGTTGATCAGGAAAGATTAAAAAAATGCAGGAATGAATTGAATAAAAAGAGCCGCCCGTCCGATGAAGACAGTTACGAAAAACTTTAATGATTAAACCTATTCTGATCCGGCAGAATGCCCATCTTAATCTTTTTACTTTCTATAAATTAAACTCATAATTTGAATTGTCCTTTGAATACATTAATTTTGTGTTCCCAAAATTTTTTTGCAGTATGGATTATCTGAAAGGACTCAATGAATCACAATATGAAGCCGTTACCTCTCTACAGGGACCTTTGATGGTACTTGCAGGAGCTGGTTCCGGAAAAACGCGTGTGCTGACCATGCGTATTGCCCACCTGATCCACAACGGTGTGGACCCTTTCAACATCCTGGCCCTGACGTTTACCAATAAAGCCGCCCGCGAAATGAAAGACCGTATCGCCAAAGTGGTAGGAGACAGCAATGCAAGAAGTTTATGGATGGGAACTTTTCACTCGGTGTTTGCAAGAATCCTGAGAATTGAAGGTCATTACCTGGGTTATCCATCCAATTTTACAATCTATGATATGCAGGATGCTCTGAATGTCATCAGAAAAGTATTGAAAGACATGAATATCGATGCCGATCTTTATAAACCTAAAAAAGTTCAGGCAAGAATTTCAACCTACAAAAACAACCTGATCACCGTAAAAGCTTATTTCAATAATCCTGAATTGATGGAAGCTGATGAAAAAGCAAATATGAAATTCATCGGGCAGATCTACCAGAGATATGTGGATGCATGTTTCAAAAACGGGGCGATGGATTTTGATGATTTGTTGTTGAAAACCAATGAATTACTGACCCGTTTTCCGGAAGTACTGGCCAAATATCAGGACAGATTCAGATACATCATGGTGGATGAGTACCAGGATACCAACCACTCCCAGTACCTTATTGTAAAAGCACTGGCTTCAAAATTTGAAAACATCTGCGTGGTAGGAGATGATGCACAGTCTATTTACTCTTTCCGTGGTGCCAATATTTATAACATCTTAAACTTTAAAAAGGATTATCCTGACGCGATTACAGTTTCTCTGGAGCAAAACTACCGTTCCACCCAGAATATTGTGAATGCAGCCAACGTTGTTATTTCAAAAAACCTTCAGCAGTTCAAGAAGAATGTTTTCAGTGATAACGAAGAAGGGGATAAGATCAAAATATACCGTTCTCTTTCCGATGCCGATGAAGCGAATTTCGTGGCCGGAAATATCTGGGAGCTCAGAAATACAGACCAGAGAAAGTACAGTGATTTTGCGATTTTATACAGAACGAACTCACAGACCAGAGCATTTGAAGATGCACTGAGACGTAAAAATATTCCGTACAAGGTTTACGGTGGACTTTCTTTCTACCAGAGAAAAGAAGTAAAAGACCTTATCGCTTATCTGCGTCTTCTGATCAATGAAAATGATTCGGAAGCCCTGATGAGAATTATCAATTACCCTACAAGAGGAATTGGTGAAACGACCCAGAATAAGCTAATCGTTTTTGCAGATTCCCATAATGTAACCATTTCGCAGGTATTGAGTAATTTACCCATGTATGCACCTCAATTAGGCCTGAACAATGGTGTTTTAACCAAACTGAATGACTTCTGGTCCATGATCAAAGCGTTCCAGGTATTGCTGAAAACCGATACGGCGTATAGCGTTGCAATGGAAGTCGCTAAACGAAGCGGGCTGATCAAGTTTTTAAAAGACGACCAGACTCCAGAAGGGATTTCCCGTGTAGAAAACGTTCAGGAATTGATGAACTCTATGCAGGGATTCATTGAAGAGCAGATCCAGCTTGAAGACGGAGATCCCAGTCTTCCGAATTTCCTTGAGAATATTGCCCTTTCTGCAGATACTCAGGATAAAAATTTAGAGGAAGATATGGTTTCGTTAATGACGATTCACCTGTCGAAAGGTCTGGAATTCCCGGTGGTACACCTTGTGGGGCTTGAAGAAAACCTTTTCCCAAGCTTTATGAGCTCCGCAACCAGAGAAGATCTGGAGGAAGAAAGACGTTTGTTTTATGTAGCATTGACGAGAGCGGAAAAGCAGGTCTTTTTCTCTTATGCAGTTTCCCGTTTCCAATGGGGGAAAATCACAGATGCAGAGCCTTCAAGATTCTTAAGTGAAATTGATGACCAGTATATTGAATTCTTAAACCCGGCTCTGGAAAAGAGATTCATCAATAACACCGGAATCAAGTCCAATATCTTTGATGAACATCCTTCCGAACAGAAAGCATTCAGAAGAGTTGAAAAGAAAACGATTGATAAAGGTGACAATTCAAAACCTGCACCGGAAGTCAGAAAACTAAAACCGGTAAGTACCGCGAAAATTATCAATCCAAGCGGAGCTTCTTCACAGGATATTGAGGTAGGAGATAAAGTGAGACACGACCGTTTCGGAATCGGGGAAGTTTCTTTCCTGGATGGTACGGATCCTCAGAACATCAAAGCCAAAGTGGTTTTCATTCATGAAGGAGAGAAAAACCTTATTCTGAAGTATGCGAAGCTTACGAAAATATAATAATTAATTGTTCAGCGAAAAACTGATGATAATATTTTAAAACGGATTCTATTTAGGGTCCGTTTTTTATTTAAACACAAATCACACGAATGTTTTTCACGAATAACACAAATAGCTTCGTCGGCTTAGTGGCATTTGTGAAAGTATTGGTGTCATTCGTGTTTAAAAAAATGCTTTCAAAAGACCAATATATTTGAGCTTTAATCAGTCGTGTTTAAAATAATAGACTGAAACTATCTTAAATTTTCATAAAATTAAAGTCTATTAATTTTGTAGACTAATGGATTAGCTTTACATTTGCCACTCAAAAAAACATAAACTATAAATTGATGTAAGGGTATGAAAAATAAAACGACTATCGTATCAGCTTCTGTTCTTTTTTTCCTCGGAACGTATGCTTTCGGGCAGGAAAAAGAAAAAGACAGTGTGAAAACCAATAATGTAGAAGAAGTAGTGGTACTGGGCTCAAGAGCCGGTGCCCGATCTAAGATAGACAGCCCGGTTCCTGTGGATGTCTTCAATATAAAAGAATCTTCAGTAGTTCTTCCGCAGTCCAGTATAGGACAGATTTTAAATGCGGTAGCGCCGTCTTTCACCTCTACCATCCAGACGAATTCAGACGGAACGGACCATTTGGATCCTGCTCAGTTGAGAGGATTGGGACCGGATCAGGTATTGGTTCTGGTTAACGGAAAAAGAAGACATACCTCAGCATTGGTGAATGTGAACGGAACTCCGGGAAGAGGAACGGTAGGAACCGATTTGAACTCAATTCCTTCCTTTGCCTTAAACAGAATTGAAGTCCTCCGTGACGGTGCTTCAGCCCAATATGGATCTGATGCGATTGCCGGAGTGATCAACCTTGAACTGAAAAAAGACATCGGAAAATTAACCGGACAGGTAAGCTACGGTGGGAATTTAACGCCAACGGCCAATGACCATACCGGAAATTTCGACGGTCAGAATATTCAGGTTGACCTTAATTACGGAAATAAAATCGGAAATAAAGGAGGTTTCTATAACATCACCTGGTCATCACAGTTCAGAAATCCGACTTCAAGAGCCGGAGCTGAAAGTGGCTCAATCTACAATGCTTACAATGCGATTGAAAGACGTGCACAGAACGATGGTGTGAATTTATCTTCCCTTTTTTCAAATATCAATAATGTTCCGAATTCCCAGCAGCTTGTCAATTACATCCATCAATATGCTCAGGGCGTAAGTTATTTTTCTCAGGATCTGCAGAACCAGATTCAGGGAGCGAACAGCATCGGAGTTTTACAGGGACTTTTGAAGGGAGATTTTACAGATCAGGAACTGGCGTACAGAGGGCAGGAAAGAAAAGATTTCAATATGCAGGTAGGACAGTCGAAACTGAATAACAATCAGCTTTTTGCTAATATCGAAGTTCCTATTAATGATAACTGGAAAGTATATTCTTTCGGAGGTTATAGCTTCAGACACGGAACTTCAGGAGGATTTTACAGAAAGCCGAACCAGAGCCGAACGTTTACAGGGCTGTATTCAGACGGTTATTTACCACAGATCGGAACTGATATTCAGGACCTGTCGCTTTCCGCAGGAATCAAAGGAAACTGGGATGGCTGGAATATTGATTTAAGCAATACATTTGGGCAGAATTCATTCAGTTATAATATTCAGAACACAGGAAATACATCTTTACGTTTTGCATCCCCGAAAGAATTTGATGCCGGAGGTTTAAGATTTTCCCAGAATACCATCAATTTAGATTTCTCTAAAAAATATGATGTCTGGAGTGGAATCAATGTCGCTTTTGGAGCAGAACACCGTTACGAAAATTTTAAAATAACACAGGGTGATGAAGCTTCCTACACGACTTATGATGCCGCAGGAAATGTGTGGAATAATACAAGCCCGAGAGCAACGGATTTCTTTGGAAATGCACTTCCGGGAGGATCACAGGTTTTCGGAGGATTTAAGCCGGTGAATGCGATCGATAAAAACAGACAGGCAGTAGCAGCTTACGCAGATGTTGAATTTAATTTCACCAACTGGTTATTAGTGGATGCCGCAGCGAGATATGAAAATTATTCAGATTTTGGATCTACCTTTAATTATAAATTAGCGTCAAGAATCAAAGTCGCTCCCAATTTTAATGTGAGATTGGCCGGTTCTACCGGATTCAGAGCGCCTTCTATCCACCAGATCTATTATAATGTGACGTCCACTTTGTTTACGAACAGCCAGCTTCTGGAAGTGGGTACATTCAGTAATGATTCACAAATTGCAGGACTGCTGGAAATGCCAAAACTTAAGCAGGAAACGTCTAAATCTGCCAGCGTAGGATTTACGTACAGAATTCCTTCTGCAAGTCTGACCTTTACCGCAGATGGATATTTTACCAGAATCAACAACAGAATTATCCTTACCGATCAGTTCTTAAGAGCTGATGTACCTGCCGCTGCACAGGCCGCTTTTGATGCACAGGGAGTTAATGGAGCTCAGTTCTTCACGAATGCCATTGATACGGAAACCAGAGGAGTGGACGTAGTGATTTCTCATAATGCAAGATTTTCAGGCATTAAACTGGACAATAATTTTGCGATTAATATAAGTGAGACCAGAAAAGTAGGGGATACGCACTCTTCAGGACTTTTGCAGTCTCCGAATCTTGAAAAAATCTATTTTTCAGAGAAATCAAGAGTGTATCTGGAAGAAGCGGTTCCAAGGGTAAAAGCAAGTTTATCCCACACGCTTTCATGGAAAAATGCAAGTGTGTATCTTAGAAATACCTATTTCGGAAAAGTAACGGGGGCAGATGTGATTGATGCCAACGGTGACGGAATTATCGGATTCAATGAACACCAGCAGATCGGAGACAAGATCATTACCGATCTTTCACTGGCGTATCAGTTTACAAAAAATGTAGGACTTACGATAGGGGTTAATAATCTCTTTGATATTTATCCTGATAAAAACCTTCCGGCATCTACCAATAATGACCAGTTCGTTTATTCGCGTTCTACATCCCAGTTTGGGCAGAATGGAAGATATGTATTCTCACGACTTAATTTTAATTTTTAAATCATAGTCCGTTTAAAAATCATATTTTCTGATTGGAAAGACGCAAAGACGCAAGATATTTTAAATGCATAACGTTTTAAGGCGCAAGGATTTTATCTCCGATAAAATTGAATACTGCTAAAGTCTATACATTAGATCTTGCTGAAAATCTTTGATTTTCTTGCGCCTTAATCACAACAGCACCGTAAAACCTTTGCGCCTTTGCGATTACCAAAAAGACGGTTTAAAGTGCAAAGATGTAAAGATATTTGAAGATATTTTTCTACAAAGAAGTTTCAATAAAAATTCCATATCAAAAAGCGGATTCAAAAATTTGAATCCGCTTTTATTTTTAATCTATTTCCATGTTTTCAGCTCATAAGCGCCTTCCCAGAAATGGAATTCCATTCTCGTGGACATGATAAAAGCTTCGGTCATTTTCTCTCTTGTTTCCTCCGTACTGTTCTCAGCCAGTCGGTCACAAATCGCAATAGCCTGATCTACAGCAACAGAAAATTCCTCGCCTCCATACGTGTCAATCCACTTTTGATAAGGGTTGTTGATCGTGTTTTGATTGCTGTAAATATAATCTCCGACCTCTCTGTAAATCCAGAAGCAGGGAAGGACTGCCGCCACTGCAATTTCTACAGATTCCAATGCTGCGGTACTTCTCAGAAAGTGAATATAATGATGACAGGCAGGTTCCGCTACCCCTTTATCTGTAACTCCAAAATCTACAAAATAAGATTCGTGCAGTGCATTTTCCACCACAATGGCATTTTCAGCAAATCGCATAAACGCAAGTACATCCTGAAGATCCTGAATTTTAGCAGCAATCAACGAGAGCGTTCTCCCAAAATGTTCAAGATATAAAGAATCCTGAGCCATATAAAACCTAAATTTCTCCTGCGGTAAGCTGCCGTCTGATAATTCTTTGATAAACGGCATGTCCAGAATAGATTCATAACGTTGTTCTATAGCTTCCCAGGTGTGTTCAGACCATTTCATTTTTGATAAGTTTTTGAGGATTAAAAAAGTGATTAAGCGGGCCGTTTCCATGTCCTGTTTGTACGTCTTTTCCATTGTCTATGGCTTGATAAACGTAGTCTTGTCCCAAAGAAACGGCATCGTATAAAGTTTTACCCTGAGCCAGATAGGAAGCTATGGCGGAAGAAAGCGTGCAGCCTGAGCCGTGGGTATTGTTGGTGTTAAATTTCACCGTCTCGAAAGAATGGAATTTCTCATGTTCATCATAAAATAAAGACGTGATTGTTGAGCTTTCCTGATGTCCGCCTTTCAAAAGAATGCTTCTGCAGCCCAGCTTTTTTATTTCTTTTCCGGCAGTATACAAATCTTCAAGGGTCTCGACTTTCATCTTTGCTAAAATGGCAGCTTCGTCCATATTAGGGGTAATCACGTCAGCGATCGGGAAAAGTTTCTCTGTAATGGCTGCTATCGTATCTTCTTCAATCAGTCGATGACCACTTGTGGCAACCATGACAGGATCAAATACAAGCGGTATTTTTTTATACTTTCCTAAAGTTGAAACAATCGTTTCCACCAGTTGCGGGGTATGAACCATCCCGATTTTTATAGCATCAGGAAAAATATCATCCAGAATAGCTTCGATCTGATCCGCCACAGCTTCTACCGGAATAGGATATATTGTTCTTACACCCTGCGTATTCTGTACCGGTAAAGCCGTTAATACAGATGTCGAGAAACATCCTAAAGCAGAAGCTGTTTTAATATCAGCCTGAATGCCTGCGCCGCCGCTTCCGTCAAATCCGGCGATCGTTAATACCGATGGATAAATGTATTTTTTCATTTTAAGATTTCATTTTTTAATTGATAGGCTGCTTTTTGAGGATCAGGAGCGCTACATATTGCGGAAACTACAGCAAGACAGTCTGCCCCTGCATTCATCACCTCTTTTGCATTTCCTAAATGAATATGACCTATGGCGACTAAAGGTTTTTCAGTAAGCAGTCTGATCGTTTTAATTCCTTCAAGTCCCCATTCTGTTATGGTATCCGTTTTTGTATCCGTTCTGAAAACGGGACTGATTCCGAGATAATCAGAAACAGCTGTTTGCTCATTCTTAAGTTGGGAAAGATATTCAATCGAGTAACCAATGATTTTATGATGGAGAAGAGGCTGTTGTCTTAAATAAACCGGTGAAGCATCGCTGTTTCCCACATGAATACCTGCTGTATTCACCTTTTCTGCAACCTCTATGTTATCGTTAATGATGAGTGGAACTGAATACTTATCGGTTAATTCAATAAGCTGTTGAGCTTTTGCTAGAAAGGAATCTGTACTGCTGTTTTTTTCTCTCAGCTGAATCACATCAACTCCTCCGAGAATAGCCTTCTCGGCCACCTGCAGGAAATTTTTACCAGCACAGTCAGCCTCAGAAATGACCAGATAAAGCTGATAAGGAAAAGAATTTAAACTCATTTCCTTTCTATTTTTAAACGGTTGGAGAATTCCTGTTCAGTGATTGTATACAGCTTGTCGATGAGGTTAACCTGAAGACTTCCGGGACCTTTGCTTTCCTCAGCAGCCAGTTCCCCTGCAATCCCGATGAATGCCATAGCAGCAGCTACAGCCATTGCTTTATCCTGTGTAATTCCTATAAATGCACCGATTAAGGCTGTAGCAGAACATCCCAAACCGGTTACTTTTGTCATAAGCGGATGTCCGTTTTTAATGAAAATTTCCTGTTGGCTGTTCAGAATAATATCAGTCTCACCGGAGATACAGACGATGGTGCCATATTGGTCAACGAGACTGCGGGCAGCATCTATAGCTTCATTACTCTGTGCAGTACTGTCTACTCCTTTGGTAGCGGTGGTATTGGCTTTGGCCAGCGCAATAATTTCAGAAGCATTTCCTCTGATAACGGTAGGTTGATGTTGTAATAATTGATGTAAAACTTCATCCCTAAAAGAAGTGGCTCCGGCACCTACAGGATCTAAAACCCACGGCTTCCCGGTTGAATGGGCTGTTTTAGCCGCCAGGATCATAGATTCCGACCAATATTCATCCAGCGTACCCATATTAATCACCACCGAATGTGCGATGCCGATCATTTCCTGAATTTCAGATTTTGCGTGCGCCATGATAGGAGAGGCTCCTGCAGCCAAAAGGGCATTGGCGGTATTGTTCATCACCACAAAATTGGTGATATTATGAACCAAAGGAGACTGTTGTCTGACAAGCTGTACCTGTTCCCAAAGAATTTTTTCCATGATTATCATTTAAAATAAAAATAGCTTCAGGAAAAAATCCAAAACAAAAAGTACACTGTCAACAGTGTCATTTTGCTTTTCCCTACGTCGGTGTTAGCCGTATCAGGTTCAAAGGGACTCTCTCAATTCTTTTTCAGAATACCCCTAAAGCAAAACAAATGTATAAAAATTATCAGAGCAGGCAAAAACTCACAAAAGATTTATGACTTCCTATCTTTCTACAAGCTCTTTGACAGGCTCTCCGTAATAATCCGTCACAGTGGTTTTAATCTGCAGAAGCTGGTACCATTTGATAAATGCGCCAATGAATACAATCAGCATCAGAACCATGGCTGTTACGGCTAAAGCTGCCAGCAGATATTGTTCTTTAGGAAGATAGATCGCGGTAACCTGGATATAGCCGGCCCAAAAAGTAATTCCAGCCATAAAAACTCCAGGAATGGCTGAACATAAGGCATATTTCCCCCTGTTCATCCGGATCAGCATTGTTGTACAGACAATAAGTCCGCAGGCTGCCAATAGCTGGTTACTGATTCCAAAGAGCGGCCAGATACTGCTGACATTCCCGGTAAATACCAGATAACCCCAGGCAAAAGTAAATAAGAGACTGCTGATAATAATTCCCGGAATCCAGTTCTTATCATTGAATTTAGGAATCACAGAACCCAGCATTTCCTGTAAAAAGAAACGGCCGACTCTTGTTCCTGCATCAATGGCGGTAAGGATAAACACAGCTTCAAACATGATGGCAAAATTATACCAGTAAGCCGTCAGCTGATCCATGTATGGGATTTTATTGAAAATATGAGCCATTCCAACAGCTAAGGACACCGCTCCACCTGTTCTTCCGTGAAGCTCAATGCCTATTTTTTGTGAATAATAATCGATATCTACGCCGTGCAGGGAAGGATGTGCTGCCAGGAACGCATCATAAGATTCCTTCGGAGTATTGATGGCAAAATAATCACCCGGCATCAGTGTACAGGCTGCAATTAAAGCCATTAAAGCGACAAAACCTTCTACCAGCATCGCCCCGTAGCCCACAAAAAGAATTTCTTTTTCTTTGTTAAGCATCTTCGGGGTTGTTCCTGTTGCAATCACAGCATGGAAACCTGAAATGGCTCCACAAGCAATCACAATGAAAATAAAAGGAAGTACAGGACCGCCAATGACAGGGCCTCCACCTTTTATAAATTCTGTCAGGGCAGGCATCTGAATCGTAGGGTGAATTACAATCACACCCACCGCAAGCATAATGATGGTTCCTATTTTTAAGTAGGTTGAAAGGTAATCTCTGGGTACAAGAAGCAACCAAACCGGAAGAACAGAAGCCAGAAAACCATACAGCGGAATAGCAATCGAAATGGTTTTTATATCCCATGTAAACAGGTTATTCATCGTTTCATTCTGCATTAAGCTATGCCCACCGATAATTCCTGCCACTAAAAGGATTCCTCCTAAAATACTGGCAAAAAGCACACTGTTTTTTCTGTATCGCATGATCAATCCCATGATCACCGCTATAGGCATGGTAATCACAACCGTAAAGAGCGACCACGAAGCTTCATGCATTGCATTGATACAGGCCAGTGATAAACCAGCCAGCGTAAGAATCAATATAAATAAAATGGCAAAACCTGCCACTGTTCCGGTAGTCTTTCCAATTTCTTTGGAAGCAATGGTTGCAAGACTTTGTCCTTTGTGTCGTACGGAAGCGAATAAAACCACCATATCATGAACACCACCACCCAATACGCATCCGATCAGGATCCATAATGCACCGGGAAGGTACCCAAACTGGGCAGCCAGAACAGGTCCTACCAAAGGTCCAGCAGCTGCAATTGCTGCAAAATGATGTCCAAAAAGAACATTTTTATTGGTGGCTACATAATCCTTACCGTCTGCAAATTCTACAGCAGGCGTTGTATTTTTATCATTAAGCCTGAGTACTTTATTGGCAATGAAAATACCATAAAAACGATAGGCGATCGCAAAAATAAGGACTGATACAAAGATCAGGGTAAGCGCATTGGTGTTATTCAGAAAATCCATACCATTTGTTTTTTAAGAATGAATAATTAAAAATATTGGATATTTTGTTAAGAATAATTTAAACAAAAGCCAAGTTAATTATTTTGAACATAAAAAATGATGATATGTATATTAATATAGCAAATTTGTAATTTAAATTTGTTTTTTTAAATTTAAAACATTGAATTTTAATATTTTAATTTAATATGTGTTTGGAAATGTATATATAGTGTTATTTTTCAAATCATGTCATTTTAAAAATTTCTCGCAGATTAATCTGATGATGCATATTTTTACTTTTGATCATCTGCTTATCCATATAATCGGGATAAAAATTTTAAACCATTAAGGCTAATTAAGATTGTAAGAATATTAAGTTTTAGCTTTGCTTTAAGGCGTACAGCTTAAAAAATCATTTGATTTTTTCTTAACTAACCTTACCTCCTTCATTGATCTTAATGTTTTAAAAAAAAGGATATTTTATGTAACGAAACCTTATAGGTTTTTAAAACCTATAAGGTTTGATAGTATTCATTTATTTATTTATTTATTTTACTCTCAAGTTTTAATACTAAACCTTATTTTCTCTGAGACTCAATAAATTCTACCATCTGATCTGTCAGTTGATCCAAATAGGCTTTATCCGTGGTTCCGAAACCATGAGTACCGTCTTTCACAATGATCAGGCTGTTCTGAACATTTTGCTGATTGAGTTTTCTGTGCAGCTTTTTGGACTGTTGCATCGGAACTACCTTGTCTTTATTTCCCTGCATAATCAAAGTAGGGACGCCGCCTGAAATATAGGTCAGCGGAGAAATCGTCTTGAAGTAGTCAATTGTTTTTCTTTTTTCCTTTTTAATGTCATATCCGGACAGTCCTCTAACAAGGTTCGTTCTGAGGTCGACAATTTTTTGAGCCGCCAATCCGAAAAAGAATACCGGCACTTTTCCCAGTCGTGTATGCAAAAGTTTGTTGAGGTCTGAAGGTCCGTAATGATCCACCACATAATTGACCTTTGCAGAATAGGAAGAAAGTTCCGGACTACCCGGAAATTCGGTATCTGGAGTATAAGCCGCAAGCATGGAAAGATGAGCTCCGGATGAAGCTCCGAAAAATCCGATATTATCAGGATCGAAGTGATAGGCAGCAGCATTTTTTCGCACCCATCTCACCACATCTTTGGTATCCTGTAAAGGAAGAGGAAAGTGAATGCTGTCATTCAGAAGGGTATAATCGATGCTGATGACTGCATATTTTTTATCAAGAAGCTTTGAAATGAAGGTTTCTATATAACTTCCGTCTCTTACCGTTTTATCACCTTTTACCCACGCACCTCCGTGCACATAGATGACCACAGGTGTTTTTTCAGCTGAAACATTTTTCGGGCTGTAAACATCCAGTGAAAGAGGGGCTCCCTTTTCATTGGTTTTATACACTACATTTTCTTTGATTTCTGACAAAGTGGAGAGAAGAGTACTTTTCCCGGTTTTGGGTTCAAGTTGGTTTTGTGAATAGCCTAAATTAAATAAGCTTAAAGAGAAAACAAAAAACAGGTTTGTGAAAAACCTGTAGATTGATATGTTGTTCGTTAATGATTTCATAGGATACTTTTTGTAGTGGCGTGTTATTTTACTAACTCCTCAAAAAGTTTACCAAAAGTCTTTTCCAGGTCTTTAGATTTTCCCGGATGAGGTCTTGAAGTCTGAACGACAGAGCTTCTTACAGCCGTCAGCCAGCGGAATCGCTCAGGAATATCCATCAGGGCAATCGGGCCTCCTTCTTTGTCACCGTTTGCAATTTTCTGGAAGCTTTCCAGATTCTGAATGATGTCGTCGTAATCAATTTTATTATGCATGAGCTTAAATTTATCCGGACACAGATGAAATTCTACGCGGATAAACTTCTCCTTTTTGGAGAACATCACGAGTCCAATGTTGAAAAATTCCTCTCTTTCAACCTTCGGCACCAGACGGATGACGGCGTATTCGTATATTTTATCCTCTTGCATTTTTCGCTTCGTTTAAAAAGATTTGAGAATTTTCTAACCTGGTTTTCATGAACTGGAAATAGATCTCACGGATCTCCTCCGGTGTTTCATCTGCGTCATTCCATTGGAGCCAGTCTTCAGGAATTAAATTGACAATATCCCTGAATAACGTATCATTCAATACTTCGTGGGCGAATTGATCGGCTTCATCCAGCCTGTTAGCTTTCGGAAGTAATACATGATCTTTCACATATTTGAAAGGTGTTTTGGCTGCGGCATCAAAATTCTGCCACGAATGATGGAAATAAAACGATGCTCCATTGTCAATGACCCAAAGCTCTTTATGCCACATCAGAAGATTCGTGTTCCTGAAAGTACGGTCGATATTGGTGATGAATGCATCCAGCCAAACGATTTTTGAAGCCAGAAGCGGATCCACTTTTACGCCCGGATCATACGTGATAGAGCCTGAAAGGTAGTGAAGTCCAAGATTCAGACCTTCTGAAAATTTCAGCAGTTCCTGAATTTCCTCATCGGCTTCCGTTCTTCCAAAGTCAACATCAAGGTTTACAAATACCAGCTCAGGAATCTGTAGTCCTAAAGCTTCCGTGATCTTACCGCCCAAAAGTTCGGAGATCAGCATTTTTACTCCGTGGCCGGCGCCGCGAAATTTCAGTACATATTTAAAATCATCATCAGCTTCTGCCAAAGCAGGAAGAGATCCGCCTTCCCTCAGGGGCAGGATGTAACGCATGACGGTTACCGTTCTTAAATCCAGCATACTGCAAAATTAAGGTTATTTTTTGATAAGTTGTGATCTGTACGAATGAGAACGAAAATAAGATGAAAACAAAAGCGCTAAGGATTTTTTCATTAATTTAGAGTGGTGCGAAATACCACAAAGACCAATAAAAGTTTTAATCTTATGAAATTGATAAAAGAAATTAATATAAAGCTTGGAAACCCCGAAACCAGAGATTTTCTGGCAGATGCATTTTATCCTGAAACAGATGAAAAATTGCCGTTGGTGATTTTTGTTCATGGCTACAAAGGCTATAAAGATTGGGGTGCATGGAATCTGATGGCGGAGAAGTTTGCTGAAGCCGGTCTTTTCTTTGTGAAATTCAATGCTTCCCATAATGGAACTACGGTTGAGGATCCCCACAATTTTGCTGATCTGGAGGCGTTCGGGAATAATAATTATTCAAAAGAACTTTCAGATTTGGGTGTGGTGATTGATCATTTTGTAAAATATCCTAATGTGGATGATCAGAGGATTGTTCTGATCGGTCACAGCAGAGGAGGAGGGATTTCCATCATCAAGACTTTTGAAGATGAAAGAATCAACGGGCTGATCACACTGGCCAGTGTAGATACTCTGGAACGTTTTCCTAGAAATGAAGCACTTGAAAACTGGAAAAAAGACGGCGTATACTATGTTCTGAACGGCCGCACAAAACAGGAAATGCCGCATTACTATCAGTTTTACGAAGATTTTGAAAATAACGTACACCGTTTCGATGTGGAAAGAGCGACAGAAATGGCTAAAGCGTACGTACTGATCGTTCATGGAACGAATGATGAAAGCGTAAGCGTAAAGAATGCAGAACATCTTCATATCCTGAATCCCAATTCAGAATTATTCTTAGTTGAAAATGCAGATCATACCTTCGGATCAAAGGAACCGTGGACTGAAAAAGAGCTTCCGGAAAACTTAAAAATTGTGACTGAAAAGTGCATTGATTTTATTAATAAGAATATGAAATAAGGTTAATAGTGGAATAAAATTTGAATACTGACGTTCTAATTATTAACCACCATATTAAATTATTATGAAAAAATTGATCGTAAGCGCCTGTGCGTTTTCATTATTCGCCGTGATCTCATGTAAAAAACAAGCCAAAACAGATGTACCCGCCGCCGGCGATTCTGTAACGACCATCATGCCGAAAGATTCTGCAACGGCACCTAAAACAGACTCAGCAACTTCTACACCTGCTGTAACGGCTTCCGCAGATAATATCATTACTAAAAATACGGGTAAATATCCTCATGATATTAAGCTGTTTGAAGATAAAAGTTTTTCAGACCGGGTTAAAAAACTTACCGGAGCACAATATGATGAGATGCTTAAGAATTTTAACGTAGAATCTCCGATTGTATCTGATAACGGAATCTATAAAGTAACAGGCTGTAAGCAGCATGACTGCCCGGGATATTCAACGTCTATCTTTTATGATGCCAAGACTGATAATCTGAATGTGTCTATTGATAAAAACGGGAAAGTAACGGATTTTGCTGAGAAAGGGAAAATTACGGTTACTGATGCGTTGAAATCTAAATAAATCCTAGACTGTAAAAACCTATCTGTCATTGCGAACCTTTAGGTGAAGCAATCTAAGGGATTTGTTTTTAAGATTGTCCAACATGAAATTAACCACTGATGACACAGATTTTCACAGATGTTTGCGTTTTATGAATCCGTGAGATTTCAGTGAATTGACAGTATAAAATTTTATTGGAGATAAAATCATTGCGCCTTAAAGCATTCGAATTTGTTTAAAAACTTGCGTCTTTGCGAATTCCAACATTTTAAAAATATTAAGCGATTTTTTTTGACGCAAAGTTTTAAAATTAGAACCTCTTATTTAGAGGAGCAAAGAGGAAATCAACAAGTTGATTCGATGAAGCGAAGTTTGCGAGCGTTTAAATTTTACAGCTAAGAAAATAAATAAAAAACCAGCCTGATTGCAGGCTGGTTTTGTTTTGTATAAGCTTATGCTATTGTTAAAAGCGTCCAGGCTTCTTCAATTTTACTTTCCAACAGTAATTTCTGAGCGTCTGTATGAACATTTTCATCCGCATGGAATTCTCCTGCAGGAAGTATTTCTACGTTGGCAAGCATTCCCAAGTCGTTTCCTGTAAATATTTTACTGTATTTAATGGAATCCGGCAGCAAATCAAACCCGATTCCTTTTGTGACTAAAGGTTTTGGAACCTCAAAAATGCTGTTCTCGTTGCTTCTGGAATAATAGTTTCCTCCTAAACGGGCCACCATATCCAGTTTTTGCTGATCTAAATTCCCTGTTTCATTCAGATATTCTTCCCGGATATGAATTTTCTGCACCTCACAAATCACCAGATTTCCGGCACCTCCCTGATCTCCCAGAGATTTCACTTCTAAAACTTTACATTCAAAGTTAACAGGGCATTCTTCAATCAGTTTAGGCTGTACCAGATCTGCCTCTTTCATGGTCAGTCCGGATTTGATGAATTCATTAATTCCGGTTTCATATTCTGTAGAGGCTAAAGAAATCTGCTGTACGATTGGGAAATTTACGGTCCCAATGACAACTTCAGGGACTTTCAGAACATTTTCAAGCGTATGTTTTGTTGTATTGTCGCGTACTCTCCTTGATGGTGAAAAAATCAATATCGGAGGAACTGTACTGAACATATTAAAAAAACTGAATGGTGATAAATTGATCGTTCCGTTTTTATCTACTGTAGAAGCCAAAGCAATCGGACGCGGAGACACCGCGGTCTGCATGATGGTCTGAAGCTGTACGGGGGATAATTCGGATGGGATAACTGTTTTCATTGTTTTGTTTAACACTTAATTAATTTTTGTCTTAAAACCTCATAGGTTTTCGAAACCTATGAGGTTTAATATTCTATTCGTTTTATTAAGTTTAATTTCTAACTAACTTAATTAAAACTAAAGTGTTTAAAAGATTAAACCGTTGGAATAATTTTCCCTGAAACATCACCAAAACCTACTCTCACACCGTCTTTTTCAGCCCAGGCTTTCATCGTAACGGTATCGTTATCTTCGATGAATTTTCTTTCCTGGCCGTCTTTTAACTGTAAAGGATTTTGTCCTCTCCATGTTAGTTCCAGCATGGATCCGAAAGATTTTGGATCACTTCCTGAGATGGTTCCGCTGGCGTAAAGATCTCCAACTTCTACATTACATCCGTTGATTGTATGATGAGCCAGTTGCTGAGTCATATTCCAGTACATGAATTTATAATTACTTTCTGAAATCAGGTTTTCTTCCCCATTTTCAGGTTGTAAATAGACTTCTAGATTGATGTCGTAATTTTTATCGCCTTCAAATTTTAAATAGTCTAAGACTTCAGGTTCCTGCTTTGGAGATGCTGTTCTGAATGGTTCCAGTGCTTCAAGGGTAACCACCCATGGAGAAATAGAGGATCCGAAGTTTTTACCAAGGAAAGGTCCCAGTGGAACATATTCCCAGGCCTGAATATCTCTTGCTGACCAGTCGTTGAATACCACCATTCCGAAGATAGCTTCTTCAGCTTCTTTTGTGGAAATACTTTCGCCCATTTCTGAGTTTCTGTTCAGGATAAAGGCCATTTCCAGTTCAAAATCCAGCTGCTTGCTTGGTCCGAAAAGTGGTTTTTCTGCATCTGCAGGTTTCGTCTGACCTTTAGGACGGTTGATTTCTGTTCCTGAAACTACGATAGAAGAAGCTCTTCCGTGATAGCCTACAGGAAGGTGTTTCCAGTTGGGAAGCAATGCGTTTTCCGGATCACGGAACATTTTTCCAACGTTAGTGGCGTGCTCGATGCTGCTGTAGAAATCCGTGTAATTCGGGATGTGTACCGGCATCATCATTTTTACCTGATCCAGGTCATAGAATGCATCTGCAATTGTTTTTTCGTCTTTTGACAATGTTGAACCTTCCTGCAGAAGTTCCTGGATTCTCACACGTACCGCATTGGTAATCGGTTTTCCCAGCTCGATAAACTCGTTGATGGTATAGGCTTCAAAAATATTGTCGTCTAATCCCTGAATACCTTCAAAATATCCAAGATCGTAAAGGGTCGCAAGATCTACTACCTGATCTCCGATCCTTGTACAGCATCCGATATATTCTTTATTAAAAACTGCTACTCCGAAAGGAATATTATGTATAGAAAAGTCTGAATCCGAAGAATACTCTACAAATGATTTCATAATTTTTTTTGGAATTAAATTAAGGTGTAAGATAACAAATCCCTCATGATTTGCTGTCTGAAAAGAATTTATTTCTTTTTGGAATAAGAGGCTTCATCGATCCATCTGTCTTTTGTATTGACATCAATAAGATACAGAATGTCTTTCTGCTTGGTGAGCAGTAAAGTTTTGGTCACAGGAAGCGGCACTTTTTTATTCTCAAGCTTGTCTGCGCGCAGGGAAACAATGTTTTTTCTTCTGACAATATCACCCGTAAAAACGTTTGAACTGCTTTCGCCGGTAGCTTTGTCATCGAAAACTTCTACGTAGGTCGCTTCATTTCCTTTGATAATGATAAAATCTCTTTCCGTGTGGTCTTCCGCATCTTTAATGAAGACAAACTTCTTGTTGTCGATATTGACACTTTCAAGATTTTGATTAATGCCCTTTCTTTCTTCCAGTCGGTTAAGGATTTCATTCAGGGTTCCATATTGAGCTTTAAGCCCTAATGCTCCGAAAAATAAAATCCCAATAAAAATTTTTTTCATACGTTGTGTTTTTATAAAAAAGTTTTGTCAAGACTTTTCATCCTGACAAAACTTATTATTCTATTGTAAAATTAAAGATTTCCTCTTCTGTCCTGCTCTCTTTCAAGTGCTTCGAACAATGCCTTGAAGTTTCCGGCACCAAAACTCTGTGCACCGTGTCTTTCAATGATTTCGAAGAACAGGGTAGGACGGTCTTCTACAGGCTTTGTAAAGATCTGAAGCAGATATCCTTCTTCATCATGATCAATAAGGATGCCTAAGTCTTGTAATTTTTTAAGATCTTCGTCAATATGACCCACTCTTTCAGGAACCATATCATAATAAGCTTCCGGCGGAGCAGATAAGAACTCTACACCACGCTTCTTCAATTCAGTGACAGTGTGGATGATATCTCTTGTAGCTACTGCGATATGCTGTACACCTTCTCCTTCGTAGAAATCAAGGTATTCTTCTACCTGAGATTTCTTTTTACCTTCTGCAGGCTCGTTGATCGGGAATTTTGCAAATCCGTTTCCATTAGACATTACTTTAGACATCAATGCAGAATATTCTGTGTTGATCTGTTTGTCGTCAAAAGAAAGGATGTTCACAAAGCCCATTACTTTTTCGTACCATTCTACGGTAGGGATCATTCTGTTCCAGTCTACGTTTCCTACACAATGGTCTACGTATAATAAACCTGCTTCTTCAGGATTGTATGCACTTTCCCATTTTTCGTAGCCAGGCATGAAAGCGCCTTTGTAATTTTTTCTTTCGATGAACATGTGGATGGTTTCTCCGTACGTATAAATTCCGGACATTCTTACCTCACCCTGATCATCTGTTAAAGTTACCGGCTCTAAATAAGGTTTTCCACCTCTTTTAGTAGTTTCCTCGAAAGCCTGGTAAGCGTCATCTACCCAAAGTGCCAAAATTTTCACTCCATCACCGTGTTTTTTTACGTGTTCGCTGATAGGTGAATCGGATTTAAGCCCTGTTGTTAATACCAATCTTATTTTCCCCTGTTGAAGAACATAAGAAGCACGGTCTCTTACTCCTGTTTCAGGACCCGCGTATGCTACAGACTGAAAACCGAATGCGGTTTTGTAATAATGGGCAGCCTGTTTAGCATTTCCTACATAAAACTCAATGTAATCTGTACCGTTGATCGGTAAAAAATTCTCAGCTTGAGCAATTTTTTCGGCAAATGTAAGTGTTGACATATTTCTATTTTTACTTTTATTTTAATGGTATGCAAATTACAAAAATCTTATAAATAGCGAAAACATTCAAGTGGATTCCTTGAAGATACTTAACATAAAATTAAAGAAGTGTTCATTTAAGTATATTTAAGTTTATTTATAATGAAAAGGGATGTCTACATTTGTTATTACAAAGAACAAGTGAAAAAGAAAAATATTTTCGAAACAGGAAAGCCGTAGAACATCTACGGCTTTCTTTATTTTTCCATATCGACTATTCTGTTCAGTCTCCCTGCATCGGGATTATAATTGTCCCAGATCTTCCATACATTGTCTATCTTACGGATAAAATAGATCTGTGTATTGAGCTGGTTGACAAAGTGTTCCTCGCCAGTTTCACCGACTTTAAACAGCAGATTCCAGAATTCCTGGGTTTCTAAGATTTTTTTATCAGGTTCATCCGTAACGAGATGAATATCAAAAACTTCATAGTTGGAACGGTTGTTTTTGGTTACCAGCTGGAAATCTTTTTCGCACAATTCCCTGCTGAACTGTGAGGTTCTTTCCAGAAATGGTGAACCGTCAAAGACCAGTTCTTTAAAAATATCCGTTTTGTGTTCCGGAAAATGTTTGTAAAATTCAAATGCGGTAGCGCAATAATCGTAGACCATTTTCGTCAGAAATTCAAGGCCGTCTCCTAATTCCTTTTCAGTGTTTTTTACTTTTACAGATTGTATGTAGTCGTTTAAATCTTTGTAACCGAGGAAAATACAGATCTTATCCAGTGTTTTCAGGAACCGGAGGTCATTATGGGTTTTATCCTGATAATCATTTTCGAAAAAACGCTGCAGAGTCACATGCGATATCGTATTTCCAATTTCAAATTTTTTCCCGCCTTGCAGTTCTTCAGAGTCAGATAATTCATCTTTTATAATTTCGGAAAGAATAATATAGTGGCTTCTTTTCCATTCACTCACATTCCCCAAAACAGAATTCCTTACTTTCGAATGTTTTTCAACTTCTTCCCGTATCGAATTATATATCGTTTTCAATTTCCCTTGGTTTTAAATGAGTTTATCAAAAACACTGCCAAAATGTTAAAGGTTTTTTAAGATTTGTTTTGTTTTTGTCAATAATATCTACGTTTTCCCCACAAAGATGATGCATGGGAAAAACGCAGTATTTCTATTTTTATTGTTTAAACCGTTCATAAGCAGCTCTTTCCAGCATTTCCCTGTCATCCGGGTGTGCGATGCTGATCAGTTCCTGAGCTCTCTGACGGAGATTTTTACCATATAAATAAGCAGTACCATATTCGGTCACCACATAGTGAATGTGCCCTCTAGTTGTCACGACTCCGGCACCCTGTTTAAGAAAAGGAACAATTCGTGAGATCCCTTTTTTAGTTCTTGATGTGATGGCAATGATTGGTTTTCCGTCTTCACTCAACGCAGCCCCTCTCATAAAGTCCATCTGACCACCGATTCCGCTGTACTGCAGGGTTCCGATAGAATCTGCACAAACCTGTCCTGTAAGGTCAATTTCAATGGCTGAATTAATCGCAACCATCTTTTTGTTCCTCATGATATTGATCGGGAAGTTCACATCACTTACATCTTTAAAATCAAAAACAGTATTATCATCTACATAGTCATAAAGTTTTCTGGTTCCGAAACAGAAACTTGTGATCGTTTTATTATCATGGTAGCCTTTGTACTTATTATTAATAACATCACTTTGAATCAGATCAATCACTCCATCACTCAACATTTCGGTGTGTACACCAAGGTCCTTGTGATTCGTTAAGCATTTCAAAACAGCATCAGGAATCGTTCCGATGCCCATTTGAAGCGTGGATCTGTCATCGATCAGTTCAGCTACATTTTTACCAACAAGCATTTCTACTTCACCAACTTTTGAACCATAGTCTACTGTAGGAAGTTCCTCTTCATGCCAGACTAACTTGTGGATTCTGCTGATGTGGATCATTCCGTCTCCGTGAGTTCTCGGCATCAGAGGGTTGACGATAGCCACAATAAGTTTTGCAGTATCTACAGCTGCTCTTGCGATGTCTACAGAGGTTCCCAACGTACAGAAACCGTGTTTGTCCGGTGGAGAAACGGTCACTAACGCCACATCTAACGGCAGTATGTTTTTTCTGAATAAAATAGGGATCTCGCTTAAGAAAACAGGAACGAAATCTCCGCGTTCAGAATTCACAGCTTCCCTCACAGGAGTGGATACGAATAGAGAATTGACAAAGAAACTATTCTTGTATTCAGGTTTTGCGATTTCTACATTTCCCTGCTGGGTAATGGAAACCATTTCTACATTTTCCAGACGGTGAGACTGTCTTGCCAGCTCGTCAATAAGATGATTCGGAGTACATGCACTCCCGTGAAAAAATACGCGGTTTCCGCTTTTTACAGTGTATATAGCTTCTTCTGCACTAATATAATTGTACATAATGAAATTTTTTTATGAATGTTTTTTTTATTCCTGAGAACGGTCTTCGATGGTTTTGTCTGATTCTTCCAGCCATGAAGTTTTGTATGAAGGATCTTCCACTTTCAAAGCTTCTTCCGTGATTTTCAACGGACGGAACGGGTCTACCATTACCGCATATTCTTCAGTGAATTTTTTACCGATACTTCTTTCCATAGCGCCCGGGTGAGGTCCGTGAACGATTCCTCCTGGATGTAAAGTAAAGTCCATCAGGTCGATATGATTACGGCTCATGAAATCTCCTTCCGTATAGAACAGAACCTCATCGGAATCGATGTTGGAGTGGTTGTAGGGAGCCGGAATAGCCATTGGATGGTAGTCGTACATTCTTGCACAGAATGAGCATACTACGAAATTATGACCTTCAAAATTCTGGTGTACCGGTGGCGGTTGGTGAATTCTTCCGGTGATTGGCTCAAAGTTTTTGATATTGAATTTATAAGGATAAAAATATCCATCCCATCCTACGACATCAAACGGGTGTGTAGCGTAGATGAAATCTGTGATCTGGTTTTCTTTTTTTACTTTAATTAAAAATTCTCCTTTTTCATCTTTCGGTTCTTTGAAAACCGGTGCGATCATGTCTCTTTCGCAGAACGGAGAATGTTCCAAAAGCTGCCCGAACTCGTTTCTGTAACGTTTCGGGGTATAAATAGGAGAGTGGCTTTCAAGGACAAAAAATACGGTGTCTTCTGAGTTCACTTCCACCTGATAAATGGTTCCTCTTGGAATAATAAGATAATCACCTGTGACAAATTCCAGGTCTCCTACAAAGGTTTTCAGAATTCCAGTTCCATTGTGAACATATAAAAGTTCGTCACATTCAGCATTTTTGTAGAAATAATCCATAGACTTTCTGGGTTTTGCCAATCCCATTTTCAGGTCATTGTTCATCAGAAGGATCTTTCTGCTGTCCATGAAATCATCTTCCGGCGTTACATTCATTCCCTTAAACATTCTCGGAGCAATATTCTTTTCTACCGCAATTTTTGGTGTCACATCTTTCGGTTCCCCGATAGATTTGATCTGCGTAGGACGGTGGGTATGATAAAGCAGCGATGAAATTCCATGAAAACCCTCCGTGCCGAAAAGCTGTTCATAGTAAAATTTATCTTCCGGTGATTTGAAAATCGTATGTCTTTTTTGTGGGATGTTTCCCGCCTGATGATATCTCATAGTACTTTTATATCTAGTTTCTCAAATTTAATCATTTTTCGTGAATTGATTCTAACAACATTTGTCATGGTGTTTTGTAATTCAAAAATAATTGTTAGATTTGTCTAACAATTTTAATTTCATGAAGCGAATACTATTTTCTATTACTCTTTTATCCTCTTATTGTTTTTCTCAGGAGACCGACAGCCTGAGTTTACAACCCCAAATAAAGCAAGACTCATCTACAGTTTCAAAACCGAAAATCAAGATGAGTACTATTGATGATGTGGTCCTAACCGGAACGATAAAACCTTTCAGCAGATCTAAAAGTCCTGTAGCCGTAGAGGTTTACAGCCAGAAATTTTTCCAAAAGAATCCTACACCAAGCATTTTTGAAGCCATTGCCATGGTGAATGGGGTGAAACCTCAGCTGAACTGCTCGGTATGCAACACGGGAGATATTCATATCAACGGACTGGAAGGTCCTTATACGATGATCTTAATTGATGGAATGCCTATTGTAAGTTCACTTTCTACGGTGTACGGACTCAGCGGAATTCCCAACAGTCTTGTCGACAGAATTGAAGTGGTAAAAGGTCCGGCTTCTTCTATTTACGGCTCAGAAGCGATGGGTGGAGTGATCAATATTATCACCAAAAATGCACTGACCGCACCGAAACTGAGCGTTGACATGATGACCAGCACCTGGAGTGAAAATAATCTTGATGTTTCAACGAAATTTAATATTGGGAAGAATGCAGCCTCTTTGTTAAGCTTAAATTATTTCAGTTTCAAGGAAAAGATAGACCAGAATAAAGACAATTTCACAGATTCAGCTTTGCAGAGCAGAGTTTCTGTTTTTAATAAGTGGAATTTTCAGCGAAAGGAAAACCGGCAGGCAAGTTTTGCTTTGAGGTATTTATATGAAGACCGTTTTGGCGGAGAAATGCAGTGGGACAGATCTCACCGTGGCAGTGGTGATGTGTATGGTGAAAGTATTTATACCAACAGGGCAGAGGTTTTCGGGCTTTATCAATGGCCTTTAAAAGAATATATCGTTACCCAGTTCTCCTATAATTACCATGACCAGAATTCTTTTTATGGGAGCAATCCGTACGATGCCCTTCAGAAAGTAGCGTTTGCACAGACCTATTGGAGTAAAAAGCTTGGAAAACATGATCTGACGGGAGGTGTGACTTTTAAAAGAACATTCTATGATGACAATACACCGGGAACTTTATCTGGCGACGGAATCACCAACGCACCGATGAAATCGCCGATCTGGGGAGCATTTGTTCAGGATCAGTGGGAAATCAGTGATCAGCATACTTTACTGGTAGGTTACCGTTTTGATTATGATAAAATCCATCATGAAGTGCATTCACCGAGGTTTGCGTGGAAATTTTCCCCGAATCCCTATCATACGCTACGTTTCAATTTCGGAACCGGATTCAGAGTGGTGAACCTATTTACGGAAGATCACGCAGCATTGACCGGTTCCAGAGAAGTTCTAATTAAATCGGATTTAAAACCTGAAAAATCTGTCAACGGAAATTTAAACTACATCTGGAAAATTCCTGTGGGAAGCCGGATGATTCAGTTGGATGCTTCAGCCTTTTATACGTATTTCAGCAATAAAATTGTGGGAGATTTTGATACCGATCCGGATAAAATTATTTACGATAACCTTCACGGATATGGAATTTCCAGAGGAGCTTCCATGAATGTGGATTTCAGTTTCAGCTTTCCTTTGAGTGTCAATGTGGGAGTAACTTATCTCGACGTTTATCAGAAATTTGATGCAGACAATAAAAAATCCCAGCAGCTACACGCTCCGAAATGGAGTGGGACCTACAATCTTTCGTATAAGTTCGCCAATGATCTGACTGTAGATTTCACAGGACAATTCTACGGACCAATGAGGCTTCCCGTGCTTCCGAATGACTACCGCCCGGAATATTCGCCATTCTATTCTTTAGCTAATATTCAGGTTTCAAAAAGTTTCAAATCTGGCTTCGAAGTGTATTGCGGAATTAAAAACCTGTTCAATTTTACACCGAAAGATCCTTTGATGAGACCGTTTGACCCGTTTGATAAATATGCAGACGATCCGATAAGCAACCCGAACCATTATACTTTTGACACCGCTTACGGCTACGCGCCGATGCAGAGAATCAGAGGTTTTCTGGGGGTAAAATATACTTTGAAATGAAAACTTTTATTTTATTTTTAATGTTAGTGCCCTGTTTTTATCTGTCTCAGATGAAGACAGGCACTTTTTCTGATCTTGAAGCATCGATGAAAAGAGATCCGAAACCAGTTATCATCCATATGTATACAGACTGGTGCTCGGTCTGTAAAATGGAAAAGCATGCCTTAAACAAAGACCAGGCAACGGTTGATCTGATCAATGAGCATTTTTATATGGTCAATTTTGAAGCTGAAAAAACAAAAGAAAAGATCAAATTCCAGGGCCGTGAATTTGGGTATCTATCCAATGGAAACGCAGGAATTCACGAATTGGCGCTGGCCTTGTCTAAAAATAAAAATCAGCCTGTTTATCCTTTGTGGATTGTTCTTGATAAGAATCAGAAGCTGGTGTATTATCATGAAGGGCTATTGACCCCTGAAACCATGAAGCAGAAACTTCTGGAAATTTCTGCTTTGTAGTTTTTTGTTGATGATCACAAAATTTTTTTTCTAAGTTGGAAGAACGCAAAGGCGCAAGTTTTTTTTAAATTCGAATGTTTTAAGGCGCAAGGATTTTATCTTCGATAAAATTGAGTGCTGTTTATTTCACACCGAATTCCTAGCTGAAGATCTTTGATTTTCTTGCGCCTAAAAAATGTAGTAAATAAAGCCCTGCATCTTTGCGCGTTTGCGTTTTTCCAACTCATAGAATTTCCAGCTTCCCGCAGATTACGCAAATGACACAGATTTTTCATTATTGTGAAATATTTAAACTGTGGAGCAATCTTTAAATCTTTAAATTCTTCAATTTTTAAATCTAAATTTCCGCATCAATCAAAACAGCGAGCTGAATACAAGGCTCATCCGATTTGTTGCTCCACGCATGATTGGTTCCTCTCTGGATAACAATATCTCCCGGTTTGAGAAGCGTTTCGCCTTCATCCATGATTAAATAAAGTTCCCCGGAAAGAATAATAATATAGTCCAGTGTTGGAGTCTGATGCATCATCGGATGGGGTTCACCTGCTTTAAATTCGAGGCCGAGGTTTTTATCCGGTGGAATAACGACGTAACGGAAATAGGTTCCGTTTTTGGGAGTCTGTGGAAATCCGGTGTTGGGGATCCGGATTTCAAGATCCAGTCCTGCCGGCATTTTCTGAGTGTTCCAGATATCTGAAATAATAAGGCCTGGAAGATGTTCCACTGTATTTTCAGTCTGCTGATCTTCTATAATGACAGATTTTCCATCTTTGATTCCTGTTACAACGCGTCTGGGTATTGTATTCATATATTAATGTTTCATGATCAGTTTATGACCTTGGGTCTGATTGTTTTTAAGAAGGGAATGGGCTTTTAAAACCGTATCCAGAGAAAGATCTCCTACCGTTTTATAATTAGGAGCACTGATTTTTCCATTTTCAATAAGCGTTGAAATCTTCTCTAAATTTCCTTTGTAATACTGATAGTCTTTGTTCATGCTGTAGGAATAGTTGGAAATATTCATGATCACAGTTCCTTTATTGAAAAGGGTTTCGTGGGCATCTTTCGAGATTAATGCGGTTACATCTACATAAGTACCGTTGATTTTCAAAACATCTGCCGTAATTTCAGACATATAGTTTCCCACCAAATCAATTCCGAAATCGAAAAGCTGACCATCATTCGCTTTTAAAAGATTGGTGGCAAGGTTTTCGTCTTTATAATTGATGATCTGATGATTCTTAAGACCCAATCCGAGGAGAATCTGTCTGTTTTCTTCACTTCCGACCGTCGCTGTAACTTTTTTAAATTGATTCGCTACTAAGAATTTAATAACAAAAGAACCAACTCCACCTGTCGCACCTGTTACTAAGATGGTGTCATTTTCGTCTAGCTTTAAACGGTTGACGGTCTGTAAACCCGTAAGCCCAGCCGAAGGAATGGCAGCGGCCTGTTCGAAAGAAATGTCTTTAGGTTTAAAGGCAACAATAGCCTCAGGAACTGCAATGTATTCAGCATAAGAACCGTTACTTCCCATAGAGCCGCTTCCGCAGAATACTTCGTCTCCAATGTTGAACTGATGGGCATCTGCTCCTTTTTCAACAACAATTCCCGACATTTCACGGCCTAAAATAGGTGATTTAAGCAGTTTCCGTTCCAGCTCGTTTTCGATCATCTGATAATCTATAGGATTAAAACCGCTGGCTTTGATCCGGATTAAAACTTCATGACTTTTCGGTGTAGGTTTTTCTATCTCAGCTTCTTTAAGCTGGAAATTTTCATCTAATATAATGGCTTTCATAAGAGTAATTTGATAGACAAATGTAAAAAGAGAATAGTTTATATTTGCTACCAGTTAACTATTGGTAACTAGTTACCTTAATGAAACTATTATGGCAAAAATCATAGAAAACGGAATAGAAAGAGAAGCCAACTGTACCGAAGAATTATTTGCAATGCGCGACAGTCTGGATGTTTTAGGTGGAAAATGGAAGCTGATGATTATCCGGTATCTGACCAACAGAACCGATCAGCAGATTCATTTTAAAAAGCTGCAGCGGGGTATTACCGGAATCTCTGCCAAAATGCTCAGCAAAGAATTGAAAGAATTGGAAATGAACCTTCTCATCACAAGAACTATTCAGGATACAAAACCCATCACGGTGGCTTATGCGGTTACAGAATATGGAAAATCAGTTTTCCCGGTGACGGAAACTCTTGTGAATTGGGGAATTATCCATCGGGAGAAGATCAAAGAGTCGATGAGTTAGTTTTATTTAAAGATTGAAGAATTTAAAGATTTAAAGATTTTTCCGCAGTTTAAATCTTTCACATAATGAAAAATCTGTGTCATCTGCGGGAGATATTTTTCTGAGATTGCTTCGTCGCTATGCTCCTCGCAATGACAGCGGTATTCAATTTTATCGGAGATAAAATCCTTGCGCCTTAAAGCATTCGAATTAAAAAAAACTTGCGCCATTGCGTTTTTCCAACTTAGAAAAAATCATACGTCTCTTTACGATCCCCTACAATATATCTAAAAAATTATCTCTGTATAAGCTGAAAACAATGATTCACAACTACGGCAATGATCGCCAGTATTGCCGGCAATGCCTGTACGAAAAATATTCTTTTAGTCGCTGTAACAGCTCCATAAATTCCGGCAATCGCTACACAGCTCAGGAAAAATAGTGAAACATTGGTTTGCCATTTCGGATCTTCAATCAACAATGACCAGATCAGCCCTGCAGCAAGAAAACCATTATACAGCCCCTGATTGGCAGCCAGACCTTTTGTAGGCTTGAACATTTCAGCCGGCAGTGCCGCTTTAAATACTTCCTTTCCTTTGGTTTCCCAGGCGAACATTTCCATCCACAGGATATAAATATGTTCCAGCGCAACGATGGCGATGAGAATTTTAGCAACGAGTTCCATGATTTACGATTTTGTAATTGTAAAACTAAAAAAATAAAGTTAAGTTTGGGTATTCAATTGCAAAGATGGATACTTTCAAAGCGCATTTAAATAAATTTGTTACAGTCACCGATGAAGAATATGCTTCTATATTTTCTTTTTTTCAGGAAATAGAAGTGAAAAAAAAGCAGAGCCTGATGCTTAGTGGTGAGATCTGCAAATCGATGTATTTTGTGTCTGTGGGTTGTCTGAGAAAGTTTTTTGTGAATGAGAAAGGGGCAGAACAGACTACTGAATTTGCCATAGAAAACTGGTGGATCACGGATACTTTCGCGTATGAAAGGCAGATCAAATCAGATTTCTGTATTCAGGCGGTGGAACGCTCTACAGTTCTGGTTATTGATCTTCAGCAGCAGGAACTTTTACTGCAGAAGCATCCGGTCATGGAAAGGTATTTCAGAATGATTTATCAAAGGGCTTATGCTGCTTCAGAGAGAAGGATCCGTTATCTGTATGAAATGTCAAGAGAAGAACTGTATGTGCATTTCAGTACTTTATATCCCTGGTTTATTCAGAGGATTCCTCAATATCTGATCGCTTCTTTTTTAAATCTTACTCCGGAATATCTTAGTGAAATCAGGGCAAAATTACGATCTTAAACCAGTTTAAGATTTTTACCGATTATAAGTCGGAGATTTGTCATGTTATTAAAAGCCAATATCATGACAGACAAAAACGTTCAGTTTCCGCAATTATTTTTAAGACTTGCTATTTCTGTGACCATGCTTTCTGCAGTGGCAGATAGGTTCGGTTTCTGGGGCAAAAATTCAGCCTGGGGCAACTGGGAGAACTTTGAAACATACACCCGAAAACTTACTTTTTTTCTTCCCGAAGGTTTAAGTACGTTTTCCGCTTATACCGCGACTTTTTTTGAAATACTTTTTCCACTCATGCTTCTTATAGGCTGGAAAACCAGGATTGGAGCTTACGGAGCGGGATTTCTTCTGCTGGTCTTCGCTTTGTCCATGACCATGGCATTAGGCGTTAAAGCTCCTTTGGATTACTCGGTCTGGGTAGGAAGTGCCGGAGCGTTTTTACTGGCCGTTCAGCCAAAGTATTCTTTTAGTATAGATCATTTAACCAACAAAAATAAATAATATTATGAGCGCAAGATTAAATATTGCCACAGTAGATTCAGCTGCTTACAAAGCAATGATGGGATTGGAAGGATATCTTCAGACGATTTCATTAAACCACATTCAAAAGGAATTAATTAAAATCAGAGCTTCACAGATCAACAAATGTGCTTTCTGCCTTGATATGCACACGAAAGATGCTCTTAAATACGGAGAAACCACACAGAGAATTTTCATTCTTGAAGGATGGAGAGAAGCCAAAGACTTTTTCACGGAAGAAGAACAGGTGCTTTTAGCGATGACGGAAGAAATTACCCTGATCAGCCATAACGGACTTTCAGAAGAAACTTTCCAAAAGGCAAAACAGTATTTTGATGATGCACAGATTGCACAGATTATTATGGCGATTGTTACCATCAATGCATGGAACAGAATTGCTATAAGTACGCATTTACCTGTTGCCAAATAATTTTCCGTTTAAAGTTATTGACTAAAAAAGAGCGCTTCAGTTGATGAAGTGCTCTTTTCTGTTATAAAAATTAGAAGAAATAAGTTTAATAAATAGCGACAGGGTTGATATTGACCTGGGTAGATCCTACATATAAAGGCTGTCCCAGAACAAATAAAAACTCCCATACTTTATCTTTTACCAATGGACGGCTGTCGATTAGTTCCAGATTGTAAATTCCTTTTTTTGCCAGCATAAACTGATTGATGGGAAATTCCTCTTTAGATTTTGGGTTGGGATACACTTCTGAAGCCCATGTATCGCCTCCGAAAGCGACGATTCCCTGCTCAGCAAGCCATTGCGCTGCCTCCATACCGATCCCCGGTTCTGTTTCTAAAAAACTTTTGTTGTCTTTACCAATCAGTTCCAGCCATCCGGTATTGAACAGTACAATATCTCCTTTTCTAAGGGTAATGTTTTGTTTCTTTAAAACGGCTTTAATATCTGCTGTTGTAAATTCCGTACCACCCGGAACGATGTCTTTTCCGTAATGAGCGGTCATATCTAAAACCACACCTCGGGTCACAAAAGGAGGGACTTTTTCAATACCTAATTTCCTGACGCCTTCTACCGTTACAAAATCAACGGCTTTATTTCCGTTGTAGTAGATGTTATCAATTCCGATGTGTCCGATGCCGTTGAGTTGGGTTCCGACACCTGTCCATCCATTCACAAGTTCGTCATTGAAGGTGAATTTATTGGGACCGATGCTCTTTCCGCCCTGTTCACCGGGCTGGATATTGTACAGATTAAAACTTCTGTGTCTGAAAGCCGGCAGATTTTTATCAATGGGAACAGCTAACGGAAGTGTTTTACCTTGCTTTACTAATCCTACGGCCTGTTTTACTACTTCCGCAGTTAATAGATTCGCGGCTCCTATTTCATCTTTAGCTCCGTAAACAGAAGGATACCAGGATTTATCATTGGGGTTAACGCTGAGGCTTTGAGCTTTTATGTCGATGTTGCTGATGGCCAATAGCATGACCAACCCGAACATTCTGATCAGATTCTTTTTCATTTTTTTTATTTTGTATGAGTGTAAAAGAGAGAAAATCAGTAAACCGTCCCAAAGGGAAAGTTTACTGATGATACAAGATTAAATTTCGCTTAGCGCTGTATTGATGAAATTCAATTCATCCTGAGAAAGATTTATTTCCATTGCTTTGGCATTATCAATGGCCTGCTGTGCATTTCTGGCTCCTGCCAAAACTACGGTAATAGCCGGCTGCAAGGTGGTCCATCTTAATACCAGTTGTGAAAGGGAAGCCCCTTTTTCCTGAGCAATGGGTTCTATTTTGTCTAAGAAAGATTTTACTTTACTTAAATCAAACTGTGAAAAATAACCGTTTCTGTGGTCATTGTCCTTTAATTTATCCTCTTTGAAATATTTACCGGTCAAAAGACCTCTTTCCATAGGACTGTAGACGATGATTCCTGAATTGTGCTCCAAAGCATACGGGACAAGATCGCTTTCAATAGCACGGTTCAGCATGCTGTAAGAAACTTGGTTGCTCGCTAAATGCAGTGTTCTGTTGGCTTCCTGCATTTGTGGAACGGTATAATTACTGACTCCTGCTGCAAGAACTTTTCCCTGCTGGATCAGAAGTTCCATGGCTTCCATGGTTTCACAGATAGGGGTTGTGCTGTCCGGCCAGTGAAGCTGTAAAAGATCGATATAATCTGTTCCCAGCCTTTTTAAGCTTTCTTCCACTTCTTTGATGATATTGGCCTTTGAAGCATATTTGTAAACCGGAAGTGTTTTGCCTTCGTCTTCTGCATCGAAGAAAAATTCACCTTTTCCGTTATTGCTGCCGTCCCATACCAAACCGAATTTGGTTAATAACTGAATTTTCGAACGGTCTTTTCCTTTAATGGCTTCCCCGATCATTTCCTCACTGAGTCCGAAACCATAAAAAGGTGCCGTATCAATGGAAGTTACGCCGTGATCCAAAGAAGCATGAATTGAATTGATGGAATCCTGTTTTTCATTGCCGCCCCACATATTTCCTCCGATAGCAAAGGCTCCGTGAGTAATTGCAGACAGTTCCAGTTCCGTATTTCCTAATTTTCTGTATTCCATTTTTTTGATTATTTATTTAAATTTTAAACTATACAGTATTTTGTTGGTGATCGCGAAGGCGCAATTTTTTTTCTAATTCGAATGCTTTAAGGCGCCAGGATTTTACCTACGATAAAATTGAATACTGTTTATCCCACACTAACACGTTGCTGAAAATCTTTGATTTTTTAAAAACTTATGTGATCTTCTTATTCACAAAGTATTTCAACTTCAAATAACTTAAGTGTTAAAATACTTTTGTGACTTTTGTGGTTAAAAAAAGGTTATCCATTAAGTCTCTTTGTGGTTATTTTTTTGACCACAGATTACACGGATTTTCACAGATGTTTATGTATATTTTTCTGTATAAAATCTTATGTGACCTTCCTATTCACAAAGCATTTGAACGTTAAATAACTTAAGTGTTAAAATACTTTTGTGACTTTTGTGGTTAAAAAAACGTTATCTATTAAGTTTTTTTGTGGTTATTTTTTTGACCACAGATTACACGGATTTTCACAGATGTTTATGTATATTTTTCAGTATAAAATCTTATGTGACCTTCCTATTCACAAAGCATTTGAACTTTAAATAACTTAATTGCTAAAATGCTTTTGTGACTTTTGTGGTTTAAAAAAAAGATTATTAATTAAGTTCCTTTAAGATCGCTTCACCTACACTTTTTGCAGACTGAGGATTCTGCCCTGTGATCACTCTCTGGTCCGTCACCACATGGTTTTGCCAAAGCCCAGATTTTTCAAATTTTGCGCCTCTTTCTTTCAGTTTATCTTCCAGAAGGAAAGGAACCACATTGGTTAATTTTACTTCAGCTTCTTCCTCATTGGTGAAAGCATTGATCTTTTTGCCGTCTACCAGATACTTTCCGTTGTTCAGTTTGATATTGACCAAACCGGAAGGACCGTGACATACCGCTGCTACAATACCGCCATTCTCATAAATTTTTGAAGCGATATCTGCTAATTCCGTATTGTCCGCAAAATCCCACATCGCACCGTGACCTCCTGCGTAGAAGATCGCACTGTAATTGTCCGGTTTCACCTGAGAAGGCTGTAAAGAATGATCGATTTTGTTTTTGTATTCTTTGTTTTCCCAGAATTCTTTGTTGACAGGATCTTTTAAATCAAATCCGTCTACCGGTGGAGTTCCGCCTTTTGGACTTACAAAATCAATTTCATATCCTGCTTTGTGAAGAACTTCCCATGGATGAGAAACTTCCCCCAAATAATATCCGGTATCTTCTCCCGTGTTACCTTTTTTGTCATGACTGGTCACGACGAATAAAATTTTCTTTTTCATACGTTGAGTTTTTTGGTGTTGTGCCTGAACAAATCCTATCGTCAATAGAGTTACCAATAAAAATGCTAATTTTTTCATCTTAAAGAATATGGGTGGTATAAATCTGTGGTTTTTCCTGTAATTTTTCATCTACTATTGCTCCGAAAGCCTGAATGTATGACTGCTGGTTATGTACTGCCAGTCCTTCATCGCTTTTCCAGATTTCGTAGAATATAAACTGGTTTTTGTCTTCGATTCCCTGGTGAAGGCTGTACAGTTCGCATGCGTCTTCTTTTCTGGTTTCTTTGACCATATTCTGAAGAACGTCCAGAACTTCATCACGGTGCTCTTCTTTCGCTTTGATTACTGCTGTAAGATATATTTTCATAACTAAATAAATTTTTCAATGGATTGATATTGCGGCTTCCAGCCCAGTTCTGTTTTTGCTTTGTCTGAATTACACAGGCTGTTGGATGCAAATCCAAAATATCCGCCTGCCGGACCAAAAGTATTCACGGCTTCCTGTATACTCACAGATTGCGCGGGTTGTAAATTATACTGTCTGCTGATATTTTCTGCCAGATTTCTGATCGTTGAAGATCCGTTTTCTGCATAATAAAGAGCGCCTGATTTTGCTTTTTCCAATGCGAGTACATACAGATCTGCCAGATCTTCAATATGGAGATTGGACCATATGTTTTCACCTTTACCAAAATAGACTCCAAACCCTTTTTCTTTAGAGAAATTGATTAAAGCCGGAAGCTGAATGCTATCCTTTTTCGGTCCCAGACCTTCTCCGTAAACCATTGTGGGTACAATCACAATACTTCTTATATCTTTTTTAGCAGACTGAAGAACATAATTATTGATCAATACCCTTGAAGCCATTTCCAGTCTTGGATCCAGAGGAATATCTTCTGTATAAACAAAATTACTTTTTTCCCCATTTTCTTTTCCTCCAAAAATAGCAGAACCTGAGGTGAAAATAAACGTCTTGCCTGTACCTTCCAGTGCATTGATCATGCTGTCTGCTGCATAGGCGTCATCAGCAGAATCTGCGGTGTGGATAATGGCATCAGCCTGGGAAATTGCAGCTTCCAAAACCGCTTCATCATGAATATTCCCTATAATGGGTTCAATTCCCAATGCTCTCAGCTTTTCTGCCGAATCTTCATTACGGACAAGTCCTGCCACACTGTAGTTTTTGTCTAATAACTTTCTGGCAACAGTACCACCGATATAACCGGTAATTCCTGTAATAAATACTCTTTTCATGTTAAGCTAACTGTGGTTTTAATTCCTGTGCAAAAACCTGTTCAAGATGTTCTCTGTAAAGCTTCATATCACGTTCTATATTGGCATTTTTCTCTACATCATGGAAGTGAAAACTTTCCATTTTTTCTAAGGAAACGAAGGCATTCATTCTATGGAAGCCAAATAATGGTCCATTATCTACACTTGTTTCGTTGAAGAATTCTCCTGGAAGTGTAAAAGCTGTTTCAGGAGCATTCCAGCTGGTTGTCACCATATATTTTCTTCCGCCAAGCATTCCTCCTGTTCCGTAATTGATTTCCGGATTTTCTGCATTTCTTCCGTCACTCATATAGATTCCTTTGGCATGGCCGGCTGTAAAAACGTCATCAATATATTTTTTCAGACCGTTGGGAAGCTGGAACCACCAGATCGGAGTGTGGTAGATGATAAAATCTGCCCATACAAATTTCTTTACCTCTTCATCCTTGTCGAAACCTTCTGAAACCTGAGTGGTCTTAACTTCTATATTTCCGAATTTCTCTAATACTTCCAAAGTATTCTGAGCGATGGTGTCGTTATATTTTCCTCCGGAATGTCCGAAATTCTGTCCTCCGTTAATGATCAATACTTTTTTCATTTTTTTATGATTGTTTAAATTTTATGATGCAAAGTTAGTTCGGGCTGTTGTATAATAAAAATAGCATGAATTATATCTAAGTATTAGAATACTGATAGTTTAAATTTTGTCATTCATGTGAAATGTCATACAGTTAATTGGTTCCATTGTCCTTCGTCTCCTGTAAATTTGTTATGATTAATAGAATGGATATGATACAGATTGCGGTTTTTAGTGATGTGCATGGAAATCTTCCCGCGCTGAATGCGGTGTTGGAGGATATGGAGAAAAGAGGGATACAACAGAAATTCTGTCTGGGAGATCTGGTAGATTTTGCTCCGTGGGGAAATGAAGTCACTGAAAAGATAACGCATCTCAACATTCCCTGCCTGATGGGGAATCATGATGAAAGAATTGCTTTCAATATTCCCGTAGTTCCTTTATCAAAACATTCTCAGGAAGAAACAGAGGCCAGGTTCATTGCTATTGATCATTCCAAACAGCATATTACAAAAGAGAATAAACGGTTTTTATCAACACTTCCCTTTCATTTAAAATTAAACTATAAAGTAGGGAAGAAGCATTGGAATATTCAGCTTGTGCATTCAAGTCTGTCCAGTAATGATACGTATTTGTATGAATCGGAGAATGATGAGGTTTTTACAGCTATGCTCAAGGAATCTCGGTCTGATGTTGTTGTTATGGGGCATACTCACTTGTCGTTCAAGAAATCTTTTGAAAATAATAAATGGGCTATAAACTGTGGTTCTGTAGGCCGTTCCAAAGAAGAGAACCGTTTAGCTTCTTACTTGGTTTTAACGATGAGTGAAGAACAGATTATTCCGGAAATTATACAGATCGCTTATCCGCTTGAAGAAACCGTTCACGCCATAGAAGAGAGCGGAATTCCGAATTATTATGCTGATTTTTTAAGAAATGAACAAGCTTTGATGCTCTGAAATATTTTCCAAAATAAATTCAAATTATTGATTTTTAGTGTTTTGTAGATAGTCGAACGTTGTTTTATAGAAAGCCGAACTCATTTTATCCGTTAAAATCAGTTCGACTTTTTTTATCCGGACTTTTCTGAAAATTTTCTGATTCATCTTTGCATCAGATTATTAAAATTTAGAAATCATGAAAAAAACAGCCCTGTTTATTCTTTTACTATTATCAGTATTTTGTTTAGCACAAGCCGTAAAAGTTGACACTATTCTCACCCCCGAAATTGGTGGAATAAAACAAGCCATCGAAATTAAAACCGATGATTCCACTAAGCCGATACTTCTCTTTTTATCAGGAGGCCCCGGAAGCTCAATGATGAAAAATGCGGATTCTTTTACTCATATTTTAAAAAATAAATTCACCATCGTTCAGTGGGATCAGAGAGATGCCGGAAAAACACTGGCATTAAATCCTTCTCCGGTGCAGCCGTCCGTTGAGCTGATGGGTAAAGATACCTATGAAGTGATCAATTTTCTTAGAAAGCAGCTCAAACAGGAAAAAGTATACTTGCTGGGAAGCTCTTGGGGAAATGCTTTAGGGTTTTACATTGTTAGAAATCATCCTGAGCTTCTGCATGCTTATTTTGCGGTCAATCCTGTGATTAGTCAGCTATCCAGTGAAAAGGAACTGCTTACGATTCTGAAAAATCATTTTAAAGAAGATCCTGTTGCCAGCAAAGAATTGGCGAGCGTACATATTCCGTTTACGATAGATGAAGATCTGTTTTATCTTAGAAAATGGCTTTTTTATAAAGACGGTAAAAAAAATGTCACCAGTGATGATTTCAAAAAAGGCTTTCTTCAGTGGTCCAAAACATGGTCACCAGCCTGGAATGAAGTCATGAAAATAGATTTACCAAAGACTTTAAAGAAAGTGAACTGTCCGATCTATTTTTTCGTAGGGAAAAATGATATCCAAACTTCTACCGGTATTACAAAAAAATATTTTGAGCAGGTAAAAGCACCTAAGAAAGACCTGTTTTTATTTGAAAACTCAGGACATCAGATCCATAAGGACGAGCCGGAACTATTTCAAAATAGAATCGTGAAAACATTAGAGTATTAAATTCAAATTAAAGTTTAGAAACCATGAAAAAAACAATTCTTTTTACTGTATCATTTCTCTCAGTATTTTGTTTAGGACAACAGCCAATCAAAGAAACCGATAATCTGAAATCAATAGTTGATCATGCCGTGAATAAGATGGTTGAAAAACCAGTGATCAACGCTGTGTCGATCGGAATTGTTTACCAGGGGCAGGAATACATAGGGCATTATGGTGAATTGGAAAAAGGAAAATCCAACCTGCCGAATAATGAAACCATCTATGAGATTGGTTCTCTGAGTAAAACTTTAACCGGAACATTAGTGGCGAAAGCGGTTTTGGATAAAAAATTAAAGCTTGAAGACCCTGTTCAGAAATATTTATCTGAAGATTATCCTAACCTGGTTTTCAATGGTCATCCCGTTCTTATAAAGGATTTGGTGACTCACACAAGTGGCTTGCCTAAAATGCTGCCTTTGGAAGTGAATGCGGTACTGAATGATTTCACGAATGAAAAAGCACCTGAGAATACCAATAATATCTTGAAAAACTATAAACAAAAAGATTTTTTAAGAGACCTGCACACCGTAAAATTGGATGCGGTACCGGGACATAAGTTTTCATATTCAAATGCCGGCATTGAACTTTTAAGTGCTGTTTTAGAAAAAGCTTATCATAAAAATTTTGAAGTTTTATTAAAAGAATATTTTGCTGATAACCTTCAAATGAAGCATACGAAGATTAATTTATCAAAAAAAGAAGAAGCCCATCTTGCCGTAGGATATCATTGTGATTATAATGCTATAGCTCCTCATTTAATGCCATCACTTTGGGGGTCATCAGGTAACGTAAAAACAACGCTTCCGGACATGATAGAATACATAAAGTACCAATTAAAAAATACTCCTGAAATAGCAGAATCGCATAAGCCTTTGGTTAAAATTGATGATACGTTCAGTTCAGGATATGCCTGGAGAGTCATTACGGATGAAAAATTGGGAATATTGTATAAGCATCATGGCGGCGTTTTTCGTGCACAATGCTTTATCTACATCATCCCAAAATATAATCTTGGCGTTTTTATTATAACCAACCAAAGTGGTGTAAATACAGCAAAAGATATGCAAAGTGTACTCGATGAAATATTAGCAAGTATATCATTATAATAATTATTCCATAACTTTGTATCAGAATATTAATAATTAAAGTTATGGTCAATCTAGAATGGTACCGCACTTTTAAAGCGATATACAAAACCGGAACACTCACGGGTGCTGCAGATTCCCTGTTTATTTCGCAGCCCGGAGTAAGTCTTCACTTAAGCTCACTGGAAGCTTATGTAGGCTATAAATTATTTGACAGAACCGGAAGAAAAATGATTCCCACCGAAAGAGGAAAGGTTTTATTCAATGCCGTTTCTGAGCCGATTGGCAGGCTGGAAGATGTGGAGAAGAATTTTCAGAAATCCACGGAAAAACTGACGCCGACGATCAGTGTGGGCATGTGTTTTGAAACATTTCAGACCACTCTGGAACAATATGTATCTACGTTACCTTTTAACCTGATTATTAGTTTCGGGCAGTATCCGGAAATGCTGGACCAGCTGGATAAAGGAATTTTGGATCTTATTATTACCCCAAAAAAAGGAGTTTCTCCCAATATTGAGCATGAAGCATTTTCTTCCGAACAGATTATTTTGGTAGGTGGAAAAAATGTAGATACGGAAAGCTTTCAGGAAGTTGTGCGTACGAAAGGAGCCGAACATATCGAGGAATGGCTGAAGCAGGAAAAATGGTACGGAACAACGGGAGATATGGAACATCTTTTTCAGTTCTGGATCATGAATTTTGGTCATAAACCGAATTTCCGTCCGAATTATATTGTTCCGAATTTAAACTCAATTATCCGTTGTCTGAAAGGCGGAACCGGACTGGCCGTGGTTCCCGATTTTCTATGTAAAAATGAAATAGAAAACGGAGACCTTAAACTGATCTGGGAAGGTGAGAAAAAACTGGAAAACACTTTGTATTTTGGCTGTAGGAAGAAAACCAATTATCAGTCTGAAATCGATCATATCAAAGGATTATTCAGAAAGGTCATGAGCAAGAAGGATCATGTCGCGCAGCTGTAATCCGTTTTCATAAATAGGGAGTGGGTAATTTTCAATAAAAAAGTTTTTACGCACTCCCTTTTTTATAAAACCGTTCTTTTCATAGAATTTAATCTGCTGAAATCCCTTATCTGAGGTACCTACGACTAAAGTGGTATAGCCGCTTTCTTTCGCAATTACTTTAGCCCGATCCATCAGAATACCGCCGATTCCCTGGCTTCTGTGGCTTTCAATAACGGCCATATTTTTAATTTCCAGTTCTGTGCTGCTATTTTGATACAAGGCGATCACAGCAATATCCTGAACACCATCGTTTAAAATATAAATGTCAGAATCAAAAATGTACTGATCAATAGCATCAACCGTTTCATCCGCAAGCAGCAAAAGCTCATACGGAATACCTGAAGCCGGATCTATTTTTCTAAGTGTCAATTTTTCCATTCTAAAGACTCATATGAATAATAGGATAGTCTTTTCCTGAACCGTCTTTTTCTGATCTCCTAATCTGTTTGAAACCCATTTTCTGATAAAATCCTATGGCTTGAGGGTTCTGTTCATTGACGTCAACTTTAGTCAAACCCGTTGTCTCTTTCATAAACTCGTACAGCTTTCTGCCGTGTCCTTTTCCCCGTACTTCATTGTGGATGAAAAGCATTTCCAGATTGCCTTCTGCGACGGAAGCAAAACCTTCTGCCTGATCATTTTCTACCAGTAAATAAACTTCCAGATGAGGAAGATAATCTCTCGGAATGACTTCTTTAAAATAATTGAAATCCTCTTCAGCAAGGAAATCGTGGGTCGCCAGTACAGCAGATTCCCAGATCTCCATAATTCTTGGATAATCTTCTGCCTGTGCTAATCTGATTGAATGTGACATTGTTTGGATTTGTTGCAAAAATAGGGAAAAATAGAAGTTAGAGGTTAGAAATTAGAAGTTAGATTTTGGAGGGTAGAAATTGGAAACTTCGGGGAGGATGGGGATTTTGGGAAAACAAGAATAGAGAACAGTTAAAAACAAAAAATATCTGTTAACAGTCTCCCAATACTTTAAAAACAGTAAAAATGGTAAGTAAGAATCCCGATTTTTTGTCGCAAATTTGTTAGGCTATACTTTAATATTAAAATTGAAATTTAAAAATTATGCAAAAGAAAACATATACAGGGCAGCCTGTAGTGACCTTAAATAACGGGGTGGATATACCTGCTTTAGGCTTTGGAGTTTGGCAGATGGAGAATCTTGAAGAATGTGAAAGAGCGGTAGTAAAAGCGATCCAGACTGGATACAGAATGATCGATACGGCAGCCATTTACCAGAATGAAACGGCAGTAGGAAAAGCGGTGAAAGATAGCGGTGTCAGCAGAGATGAGCTGTTTATCACTTCAAAAGTCTGGGTGCAGGATCATGGCTACGAGCAGGCAAAAAAAGCATTTCAGAGAACATTGGACAGACTTCAGATGGATTATCTGGACCTGTATCTGATCCACTGGCCTTACGGAGATTTCATCGGAACATGGAAAGCTTTGGAAGAATTATATAGTGAAGGGAAAATCAAAGCGATCGGAGTATGTAATTTTACGGTTGAAAAATTAGAGGAATTAAAAGCCAATTCAACAGTTTCTCCGGTGATCAACCAAATTGAACTTCACCCGGTTTTCCAGCAGAAAGAACTTCAGGTGTACAACAGAGAAAACAACATCATCACACAGCCTTGGAGCCCGCTTGGAAACGGAAATGCAGATCTTCTGAACAACGCTGAATTAAAAGCAATCGCTGAGAAATACAATAAAACGGTGGCTCAGGTGATTTTAAGATGGCACCTTCAGGAAGGATTTGTGGTTATTCCAAAGTCAGTGACGCCATCCAGAATTGAAGAAAACTTTAATGTTTTTGATTTCGAACTGAGTGCAGATGAAATAAATACGGTTCGTTCTTTAGATACCGGAAAAAGACTGTTCTTCGATCCGAAAGATCCTGAATGGGAAGAAAAAATGTTGAATGTTGTAGTAGATATTTAACCATATCACTGAATAATCATTGTCCCGCAGATGAAACGGATAACCTGGATTTTAATAGAATCGTATGGAGTCAGTTTAATCTGCGGGATATTTTTTAATTTTAAATAAAAACCATGACTGCAGCTCAATTCATAGAAAAACTCTCGACATTCAGAAATGAGAAAGAAATTGATAAGGTTGAAAAGTTTTTCAAAGGAGATGATGGTGTTACCAAACATTTCGGGGTGAAATTCGGGGATGTTTTTACGACAGCAAAAGAATTTTCTTCGATGTCCCTGAAGGAAATCAATATACTTCTGGACAATGATTTTTATGAAGTGAGAATGGGTGCGGTGAGCATCATGGATTTTCAGGCTGGAAATAAAAAAATGTCTGAAGAAAGGAAGAAAGAACTTTTTGACTTGTATCTAAACCGCCACGACCGGTTGAACAATTGGGATTTTGTAGACCGGGCAGCAAGGAATATCATTAGTGAATATCTGATAAACAAATCAAGAGCTATTCTCTACAAGTTGGCTGAATCTGAAAACCCGTGGGAAAGAAGAACAGCGATAGTAAGCACTCATGCTTTTATCAGAAAAAATGATACTGAAGATACCTTTAAAATCGCTGAAATCCTTGTTCACGATCCCCATGAACTGGTCAATAAAGCAGTCGGAAGCTGGATCAGAGAAGCTGGAAAGAAAAATCCCAAAAGATTATTAAGTTTCCTCAATCAATATGCGGAAACAATGCCCGCTGCTACATTTTCTTACGCTATAGAAAAGCTCGATCCGGACATGAAAAAGCATTATAAAGAACTCCGGAAAATGTTAAGATAAGCTTTCCGTTTTTGTATTCATGCTTCGTCAAAGAAATGAAGATACTTGACTGATATCATGCTTATTTAAAGAAGGGTTTCATCCGTTTTTCGTAAATTTTAAATAAAATAATTCTTATGTTTTGGCCAGACACCATCAGTAAAAGATTCAATATCAAATATCCTGTCATTCAGGCTCCGATGTTTGGAGTCAGTACACCACAGATGACTGCAGCAGCTGCAAAAGCCGGAGCTCTGGGATCGCTGGCCCTGGCTGATCTATCCCCTGAGAAATCTATTGAACTCATCCGGGAAACAAAAAAACTGACCGATCAACCTTTTGCTGCCAATATTTTTGTGCACAACATCCCAGAAATTACGGACAGTCTGAAGGAAAGGTTTATTAAAGCCAAACAGTTCATTACACAGCTGGCGAAGGAGAATAACATCGAGGTTACGCTTCCTGATCTTGAAGATATTAAAGTAAAAAGCTACCATGAACAGATAGATGCCATTATTGGCGAAGGCTGTAAAATACTAAGTTTTACTTTCGGAAATCTGGATGATCAAAGCATACAGAAACTGAAAGAAAACGGAGTGGTTCTCATCGGAACCTGTACTTCGGTGGAAGAAGCTTTAATTCTGGAAAAATCGGGAATTGATATGATCTGCGTCCAGGGAATTGAAGCCGGAGGACACAGGGGAACTTTCGATGCTGAGCATATCCCGATGATTGGAGGAATGTCCCTGTTTTCTGAGGTTTATGATCAGGTAAAGGTTCCACTGATCTATGCCGGAGGAATTTATAACGGAAAGACATTAAGAGCTGCCAGAGAGCTCGGAGCACAGGGTTTTCAGGTGGGAAGCCTATTGTTGGCATCGGAGGAAAGTGGATTACAGTCGTTTGAAAAAGAAAGACTCAAAAATGCCACAGAAAAAGAGATTATACTAACGAGAAGCTTTTCGGGGCGGTATGCGAGAGGAATTAAAAACAAGTTCATTGAAACGCTGGAAAATTCAGATTACATTATGCCTTATCCTTATCAGAATAAACTGACGAATGAGTTGCGCAGGGTGTCAAAAACTTTACATAATTCGGATTTTGTAAGCATCTGGGCGGGACAGTCTATCCATGATTATAGTGATCTTTCTACTAAAGAAATTTTGAAAGTATTGATTCAAAGTGCTGAAATATAAAAAGTAATGATTTCAAGGAAAGAAAATGACTACCGTATTCATGCTTATTCAAACATTAAGATGAGTGAAGGAAGTAAGGTTAGTTAAGAAAAAATCAAATGATTTTTTTAAGTTGTATGTCTTAAAGCGAAGCTAAAACTTAATATTCTTAAAAGCTTAACAGGAATCTTAATGGTTTTATTTTTTCTCTCGCGAATGATGCGGATAGAGGAGATTAATAAAAGTAAAAATCTGCATCATCCAATTAATCTGTGTGAAATTTGTAAACATACACATTGTAAAAAATCCCTTCATCTGCATGAAAGGATTTTTTATTTATATAGAAATTCAATAACGTTTATTCGTCATCAAATGAGCAAATCAACTCATCGTCAAATTACTTACTAAGATCCAGACCTCCGAAGTTACCCGAACTCATCATCAGGAAAACACCGTCTGTTTTGTCCAGAGTTTCCCAGTAAGCATGAAGATCTTCAGCATTGGTGAAAACCCTTAGTTTGTCATTTTTGAATTTTTCCTTAATGAATTCCGGAGAAATAGGTTCCATTCTTTTGATCTTTAAAGCATCTTCGGAATAGAAAACTATGGCTTCATCCAAGCCGTCCATTGCGTGGTCGTACTGTTCAAGAAAAACAGGATTTAAGCTGGAATACGTATGCAGTTCAAGGAAACCGTATTTCTTTTCCTTTTTAAACTGTTCCTGGAATGCCTTTACCGTTGCTTTTACTTTGCTCGGTGCATGTGCAAAATCTTTGTATAAAGTTCCCTTGTCTTCTCTTTCTACTTTTTCAAGACGTTTTGAAGCTCCTTTAAAGCTCATGATCGCCTCGTAGAAATCTTCATCCATGATTCCCAGCTGACGGCAGATATGTCTTGCGCCTTCCATATTCAGGAGGTTATGAGCTCCGAAAACAGAAAGAGGCACATCGCCCATTTCAGTTTTTAAATAGACTTTTCCGTTGCTGATCTCATATTCAGGCGTTTTGTAAGGAATTTTTCTGAAATAGTTTTCAGCGGCTTCCACTACTTTGACGACTTCTGCATCTTCTTCATTGTATACCAAAACTCCGCCGGCAGTAATGCTCGCGACGAATTTTCTGAACTGCTCAATATAATCGTCAAACGTTTTAAATACATTGATGTGATCCCATGCAATACCGCTCATTAAGGCAATATTCGGCTGGTACAGAAGGAATTTTGAACGCAGATCGATAGGAGAGGAAAGGTATTCATCCCCTTCCAATACCATAAAGTCATTGTCCTGCGTCAGTTTTACCATACAGTCAAAACCTTCCAGCTGTGCGCCCACCATAAAATCTACGTCTTTCTGGTGGAAATTCAGGACATGAAGAATCATCGACGTAATCGTTGTTTTCCCATGGGAGCCTGCGATTACGACTCTTGTTTTGTTTTTAGACTGTTCGTAAAGAAATTCAGGATAGGAGTAAATTTTTAAACCCAGTTCTTTCGCTCTTGCCAGCTCAGGATTATCCTGATGGGCGTGCATTCCAAGGATAACTGCATCTATGTCTGCCGTGATCTTTTCCGGGAACCAGCCCATTTCCGTAGGCAAAATTCCTTTATGATCAAGTCGGGATTTTGAAGGCTCAAAAATAGCATCATCCGAACCAGTCACCTGATATCCTTTGTCTTTTAACGCAATCGCAAGATTATGCATGGCGCTTCCGCCGATGGCAATGAAGTGGGTTTTCAATTGTATTTACTGTTTTTTTACGTTGTTATTAATGATCTCCTGGAAAGCGTTCAGGATATTGTTCCAGTTCGTTGTAAAGTTCGGCATGATCATGCTTGCATCCGTTTTGCTGCCTTCATTCTGGCCTTTCTTGATGTTGATGGAAGTACTCACATTATCATACAGCTTTTTCCGGTCTTCCTGTATTCTTCTGAAATTATTCTGGGAAAGCACCTGATCCAGTTTCTTCAGATCTTCATCTGAAATTTTGAAATCCTGTTTTTGCTTTTTCCCCTGGCCTTCAAAAGAATAATGGGCATTGTTACCTTTGATCAGCAGGTTTTCATACACGGGAGCAAGCCCTCCGCTTTTGGAATAGCTGATATCAAAATCCGAATATACTTTCTGACTGTTACACGAAACTAATACTATGACCGCGAATAAGATCCCTAATATTTTGTTCATAATTTTTTACTTACTTTAATGATTTGAATCCTTTTGTTCTAATTTTTTAGCCTTAAGTTCTTCATCATAATTGTGCAGTACATTGAAATCTTCTGTCTGCTCAATGGCAGTCATGATCTTCAATAAAATTTCAGGCGCCTTTTCATTATCGTAATCGATGTCCAGAGGTGCTTTGAACTCCATGGTAGGTTTTACGCCTGTTACCTTTACCCGGAGACCTTTCTTGTCAAATGCCCTTCTGAAACCGTTGATCTTGATAGGGATCACGATTGGACGCTGGCTTTTAACCAGTTTGGCCGTTCCTCTTCGTCCCTGTGCAAAAGCAGATGTAGTACCCTGAGGGAAAGTAGCTACCCAGCCGTTGTCCAGAGCTTTCATAATATTATCAACTTCGGTAAGATCTACCATCCTGTTGACGTTTTTACCCTCTGCTCTCCACGTTCTTTTTACGGTTACAGCACCGGCGATCTTGAAGATCTTCGGAAGAATCCCTTTATTCATGGTTTCTTCTGCCGCTACGTAGTAAAAATCGATCTTGGGGTTAAGCAGATAGATCGGGTTTTTAATGGTATCCAGATAACCGTTGTTTACAGCACAGAATGCATGATACATTGCTGCTACATCTGCAAAGTAGGTCTGATGGTTACATACAAAAAGCACGTTGGAATCCGGAAGATCCACAAGGTGTTCCGTACCGGTTATCTTCAGTTTATTAAAGCCGTTGAACCTTCTGTAGGATACAATTCCTAAAATAAAAATGATAAACCTTTTTAAAAAATAAGGTGTTCCGAATGCATCGGTGAAAATATTTTTCTTCGCCATCTCTCAATTAAACACGGTAGTGCAAAGTTACATTTTTTTCAGCAACTGGCTAAACTCGCTCAATATCATTGCTGTAGCACCCCAGATAATATATCCGTTGAAATTAATGACCGGAACTTCATGCCCGGCAGCACCCGGAAGTGCCATCATTTCTGGATTATCCGGAAGGCTTAAGAAAGAAGTGATAGGAAATTCTATAGTTTCTACCGCCTCGCTCTGCTGAAGAACGAAAAGCGGATTCTTTTTCGTATACGAAATATAGGGATAGACGTAAAAATTACTCGGCGGGATGTAGATTGGAGACATTTCCCTGATCACCCTGATATAATGCTTTTCTATACCGATCTCTTCGGAAGTTTCACGAACTGCGGTTTCAGCAAAGTCTCTGTCCATTTCCTCGCGTTTTCCGCCGGGTAGGGAGATCTGTCCGCTGTGTCTGTCATGTTCGTTGATGGTTCTCTGGATCAGGGGGAAATACCATTCATTGTCTTTCAGATAAAGGACAATATTTACCGCTGCAAATTTTGGGTTTTTCGCCAGTACTTCATCATAGGTAAATACCGGGCGGGAAGGTGGTGAAAATACCCCGTGAGCGTGTACTCCGGGCAGTTCTACATTCGTAATTTTTCTCAATAAATCTTTTCCAAAACTTTCCATAGCTCAAATTTAGCAATATATACTGAAGAAAAGAATAGGCGTTAACATTAATTAACCATTGAAAAAATTTAAGATTCAAAAATTCAAAGATTTAAAAATTCAAAAGGTTGAGAAAATGATTATTTTTTTTTATTTAATAAAATTAGAGTTATTTTATATATTTATGTGTAAATCACGGTGATAGCGTACCGTGTTTTCACGTAACTGAAACACGTTACGCAGAGAAAACGGTAAACAGTTACAACGGAAACGGTAAACAGTGATTTTTAAAATTTACACTTTAGCAGTGGTTTCTCGCTTGGGTTAAGCGTATACCTTTGTCATACTATTAACCAATTAATTTTACCAAAATGAAAAACTTTATCACAGGTGTATTTACACTAATGGCCATGAGTTTCAGCTTCGCACAATCAAACATTGATCTTACTGCCCAGATTGGAAACTTGAATGTTGCTACTGTTGACCAGACAGGGCTTTTAAACATCAACTCTTTAACACAGGATGGAAACCGTAATACGGCAGATATCGATCAGGTAGGTATTCTGAATATTAATACTGCTGAAAGTATTGGAAACAGAAACTCAATAGACGTAGATCAAGCCGGGATCGGTAATACCAATGATGTAAGCCAGACAGGAAACAGAAACTCTGCAACAACCTGGCAGTTGGGAGCATTAAACTCCACAGAACAGACTCAGATCGGAAGAAGAAATGAGACCTCTTCTTTACAGCTGGGAATAGGAAACGCAGTAGTACAATATCAGGATGGAAGAAGAAATGATGCTTCTGCTATTCAGTTAGGTAACGGAAATGATGCTTATCAGGTTCAGCTTGGAAGAAGAAATGACGCCAGCGGTCTTCAGGTAGGTAATGATAACCTTTTAGTGCAATATCAGGATGGTAATGATAACAGTGCAACACACGATCAGGGTGGTAACAATAATATTGCCGCTTCAGTTCAGGTAGGTGATGACAATATGGCTATGGGAGTTCAGATTGGAAACAGTAACCAGTTATACCAACTTCAATTAGGAGATTCCAATACAGCGATTGATGTTCAGATGGGTAACAATAACTTTACCTGGGTAGCTCAAAGTGGAGATTCTCACATCCACGTAGGAACTCAGATGGGTAACGGAAACTCAATGATTGTTAACCAATCCAACTAGTTCATGTACTGTAATCAAGCATAAAAGGAGAGACTGCGGTTTTCTCCTTTTTTAAGCTTTCAACGATTAACATACCCGGAAACCGTGATTTTATATTTGTACCTGCTGGGTGTGTTTTTCCAAATACTCTATTCATGTACCTTTATTAAAAATTAAGACCATGTTGAAAATCGGGTGGGGTGCCTTTACACTTTTCGCAGGACTGTTTGTGCAGGCACAGCAGGTAGACTGGGATAAGCTCAACAGCAGTACGGTTCTTGATCTTATGGCAAGACAGCAGACAGAGCAGGGGCTTTACGGCTCGAGCGTTCTCCAGATAGGAGATAACAATAGCGCTGAACTTTCTCTTAATGCTAAAACCAATATTGCCATTCAGCAACTGGGAGACTTCAATACACTTTTTTTCATTAATTCATTTACAAATCAAGAAACCAAAACTGCCATTACCGCTCAGGGAAATAACAATATTATTGATATTACCGGAAGCAACAGCATCTCAGACGGAATGCAGATCAGTGTAAAAGGTGACAACAAAACCATTTTCATGAGAAATTATTAAAACACACATGATGAAATTTTTATATTCCTTAAATCTGTGCACTTTATTTATCTTCCTGTCTGCGACGGTTGATGGGCAGGAAGATAAAAAAGTGAACGCAAGGATTGAAAAAAGCATCCTCGAAAATCAGATTAATCTCAAAGCCGTTGTTACCAATAATACTTCCGTATACAAAGAGCTGAACTATCTATTGGTTTCCATTAAAAAAGGAAATGCCGGCAATCTTTCCAATAATCAGCAAAACGGTAAGTTTTCTATCAATCCCAATGAAGTAAAGGTTTTATCTGAGATCAATGTGAATCTTGAACCGAAAGATGCTCTGAAAGCTTTCCTCTACGTAAAAGATGAAGAAACCCAGAAAATGATCGCGAAAGACAGTCTTGAAATTAATACCGATCTGTTCAAAAAGAAAACAGCCAAAGTAGAAGAAGATGCCGTGTTTGAACTGAAAGGGCTCACCATTGATGAAACCAAAACAAAGGTAGGAAAAGACTTTTATGATCTTTTTTATATGCAGTACAGCCAGATTCCTGATAAAAGCAGTGGTGCAGTGACTATTTCCGAGCTTCCTCTCCGCGGGACCAGTGGTCAGATTAACATCCAGATTGATGACAAAGTGATTTACAGTTTTATGACCAACCCAAGCGAAGATTACCTGAAAGAACAGCTGGCAGCCAGCTTGAAATATATCAAAGAATTTAATGCAAAGAAAAACCTCATTAAAAATGAATTCATCTACTAAAAACGTCCGCCATGAAAACTTTTATCATTATTTTGACCTTTATTGCGGGTATTTTCTCCGGAAAATCTCAGCAGCTCGTTTATAAGCCCATCAATCCGGCATTCGGAGGAGATACGTTTAACTATCAGTGGCTTTTAAGTTCAGCAAATGCCCAAAATCAGTTTGATGAAAAAGATGATTACAGCAGTTTGCTCGATAACGTTAATTCTCTAGACAGTTTCAGTCAGAGCCTCAACAGGCAGGTACTGAGTGAGCTGTCCAGGAAATTGTTTGAAGATCAGTTCGGGGAGGGCAGCCTGAAGCCCGGAAATTATCTTTTCGGTTCGCTTTATCTGCAGATTACCACTACAGCCCAGGGACTTTTGATCAATATTTTGGATACCAGTTCAGGTGATCAGTCCGAGATCGTCATTCCAAAATAAAAAATAACTAAAAACCAGACTTACCATGAGAACTTACACTTACACCAGAATTTTTTTCTGTACGTTCCTGCTGTGTATAATGCAGGCCTGCAGTTCGATACTGGGTCTTCCTTCCGATCCTGAAAGATCCACTATGGGAGAGCTTACTCCCTCTACCGCGGAATTGAAAAACCTTCCGCTTCCCAAAGAAAAAATCGTCATCGGCGTCTACAAATTCAGAGACCAGACCGGCCAGTATAAACCGTCTGAAAACGGCAACAACTGGAGTACGGCTGTTCCGCAGGGAACTACCACCATTCTGATCAAAGCACTGGAAGACAGCCGGTGGTTTATCCCTATTGAAAGGGAAAATATCGCCAATCTTTTAAACGAAAGACAGATCATCCGGTCCACCAGACAGGAATACAACAAAGATGCTGATAAAAACAGTCAGTCTCTTCCGCCACTTCTTTACGCAGGAATTCTTCTTGAAGGCGGCGTGATCTCTTACGACAGCAATGTCATGACCGGAGGCCTCGGTGCAAGATATTTCGGAATAGGGGCTTCTACACAATACCGCCAGGACAGAATTACCATTTATCTGCGGGCTGTTTCCACGCTGAACGGTGAAATTCTTAAAACCGTTTATATTTCCAAAACCATTCTTTCTACAAGCGTCAACGGAAGTTTTTTCAGATATATTGATACGGAAAGACTTCTGGAAGCTGAAGTTGGACTTACTCAAAATGAACCGGTGCAGCTTGCTGTAACCGAAGCTATTGAAAAAGCGGTAAGATCCTTAATCGTTGAAGGGATCAGGGATAAAATATGGGGTAAAGCATCTGAGAACTTAACGGGTTATCAGGCTTTGATCAATGATTACAATAAAGAACAGGAAGACAATATAGGCAGAACGGTAGGCAATAAATTTCCGGAAAATTACAGACAAAAAATGTCCGTTTTTGCTAATGTGGAAGCTCAGAAAATCAAAGATGACTACGTCAATCCTAAAATGAATGCAGGTGGAAAACTGGGGATGAAATACTTTATAAGTCCCAATTTCAATATTGAAACCAGCGTTGGCTATTTCACTTTAGAGAATAAGAATATTATTAAAAGAAGCTATATAGTTCCCGAGCTTAATCTGGAGTTTCTTCTGTTCCCAAAATACAGATTCAGCCCCTATGTTTATGGCGGTGCGGGCGCTATGTTTTCAAAATACAAACCTCAGTACAAGGGCCAGGTGGGTGGCGGACTGGAATACATGATCGGGAATAATACCGCAATCCGGGCCTCCTCGCAGTATGATATCGGTTTTAAAGATAACTGGGAAGGTTTGGTCAATGGAAAAAGAAAAGACCAGGCACTCCGCTTTGCACTTGGAATCAATTTTTACCTTGGAAACAAATAAAAACATGAACTATGAAAACTTTAATCAAAATACTCAGCATATTGATCCTCACTTTTTGTCTGTTTTCATGCGATGAAGATCTTGTGGAACAGGCTCAGACAGGAATATTGAAAGGAAAAGTTGTAAAAAGAGGGACCAATGTGCCCATTCCTAATGTGAAAATTTTTACAGCACCCACTACACAGACGGTTTTTAGCGGGACAGACGGTACATTCGAAATTGCTGCCATGCCGCTTGGAAATTATTCTGTGAAAGCAGAACTGTCCGGCTATATTACCACTTTTCAGGGTGTTAATATGCAAACCCAAAACCAGATAGTCACCGTGGTTTTTGAAATGGACGATGATGAATCACTTAATTCTCCTCCTTCCGCACCGCAGCTGCTAAGTCCGGTAGACAATGCGGTGAACCAGCCTCTGAACGTCGAACTGACGTGGACTGCTACAGATCCTGATACGGCTGATGTTTTAAAATATAGTTTAACAATTAAAAATAACCTCGATACTCATGTGATTCAGGTTAATGATTTGACGGTGAAGCATTATTCGCTTTCAAATTTGAAGTTTGGTGTTAGTTACTTCTGGCAGGTGTCTGTTTCGGACGGCATTCACCCGCCAGTTTTAAGTTCCATCAGTAAGTTTACCACCAATACGGTTCCGGCCAACCGTTACCATTATGTACAGAAACAGAACGGTAATTTCGTCATCATGTCTACGGACGGACAGGGAAACAGCTTTCAGCTGACCAATTCGTCCTACAACAGTTGGAGGCCGAGAAAAAATAATAATGCAGGACTGATTGCATTTCTGAGGACCGAAGGCGGGAGTACCCATATTTACACAGTAAACCCCGACGGATCCAATCCTTTTAAAGTAACCACAGTACCGGCAGCCGGTTTTAATAATTATGAAATGGATTTCGCATGGAGTACCAACGGCCAGGAAATTCTCTATTCCAATTTCAATAAATTATATAGAATCAATAAAGACGGCAGCGGCCTTACACTGGTATACACAACTCCGGACGGCAGCATGATCTCTGAATGTGACTGGAGCTACGACGGCAGCAGAATCGCCGTAAAAACGAATGATTACAGCGGTTATAATACAAAAATCTACATCATTGATATGACAGGAAGTGTTTTAAAAACGATTCTGACAGGATCAGCAGGAGCCTCAGGCGGACTCAATTTCTCTGTAGACGGACAAATGCTCGTATACACAAGAGATATGTCGGGATATCAGGATGGCAGCGGCAATTATCGCCAGCTCGATTCTCATATTTTCATCTATAATATAACCACCGACACCGTATACGATATTTCTGCGGAAAGCGAAAAACCGCTCGGAACCAACGATCTTGATCCAAGGTTTTCTCCAAACAATGCCCAGATTATCTTTATGAACACCTCCAACGACAATATTTCTCAGAAAAACGTAATGGCTATTGATCTCAACAGTACTATGACTGATCTTTCGAGAGCGTCTCTTTTCAGTAACGGTGAAATGCCGGATTATGAGTAGTTTGCGTTTGAGAGTCGCAGAGTTTGAGGGTAGGAGAGTTTGAGGGTTTGAGGGTTTGAGAGTAAGAGAGTAAGAGAGTAAGAGAGTAAGAGAGTAAGAGAGTTGCTGGCTGACAGCTGATTGTTGCTCGTAATTATAAATCATACTTTAATAGCTTTAAACCTTATATATCTGGGAATATTGAATGAAGGACAAGTATCTGGTGGCTGAGGTTACCGAAGCCACCAGTACTAATACCCAATATCTGAAATCTGATGTCTGATGTCTGGAATCTAGTATCTAAAGATTTTCTCATTTACCTTTCACTTGCGAAACAAAATTGACCAGAGCGTTTAACCTCCCAAAAAAAATCCAAACCGAAGGTTTGGATTTTTTTTGGGAGGTTAAACTAAATTGGTTTCATCAATCAATAATGTGGTTTTCTAAGGCATATTTTACAATTCCTACGGAATTTTTTGCGTTTAATTTGAGAAGAATTCTTTTGCGGTGGGTTTCTACGGTATTGATACTTATAAAAAGTTTTTCAGAAATATCTTTGCTGCTGAAGCCGTCGCATATCAGTTTAAGGATCTCCATTTCTCTGCGTGTGAGAGGTTCTTTGATGTGAGGATTGGGTTTTCCTTCCTCACTGCTGATAAAGTTGATCATTCTTTCTTTTGCGTTGTCGCAGATATAGATCTCATTCAAGAGCAGCGCATTGATGGATTTCAGGAATTCATCGTATCTGCTGTTTTTGTCAAGATAGCTCTTTATACCTTTGTTAAAAAGCTTCCGGATGTCAATCATATCATAACTATTGCCTATGACAATAATCTTGATTTTTTTGTCTTTTGAGGTAATGTCTTCTACGAGTCTGAAAATATCGGTAAGCATCAGCATATTGGAGCTTATGACCAGGATTTCAGGGGGATCTTCTTTTAATTGTTCAAATAAGGGTTCATAAGAATTACAAATGTCAATCGTGTTAAAAATTTTGCTCTGTGAGAGCAGTTTTGATAAACCTTCTGTATACAGTAATGGCTCATCAAAAATGGTTAATCTCGGTTTCATCATGGTTAGTTTTGTTTATATAAAAATATAAAAAAAACTTTACATTTTACATAAAAATAACAATTAATTGTAATTTTTTACATAATAAATGATCGTAAAATTGAATTTTTATTGATTATTTGATAAATAATTCTCTTATCGTGGAGTTTTGAATGTAAATTTTAGAGTTATTGTAGTTAATATGTTGTATTAGTGAGTGTTTTGGTGTTATTGAATCTAAAATAAAAATTATTTAACTAACACGGTAGGGATATGTTTCACCGGAAAATTCACCGAGCGGGCAATAAAACAAAACTGACCTGCTTTATGATGAAGCTCCTTCGCTTTTTCCACCATAGATTCTTCCGCAACAGTTACAGTAGGGTGTAAAGTAATTGAAGTGAAATTTCCACTGCCATCAGCCGTTTCAGTCATAATTCCGGTAGCTTCGTCTGCGTAATCAGTGACAATGATGCCTTCCTCAGAACAGAAATGAAGATACCAGAGCATGTGGCAGGAGGAGAGGGAAGAAAGAAACAGATCTTCCGGGTTATGCTTGGTCTTATCTCCACGGAAGGCGGGATCAGAAGAGCCTTCAATAACGGCTTTATTTTCAATATGGATGGTATGGCTCCTTTCGTAGTTTTTGTAGCTGCTGGTGCCTTTTCCTTTGTTTCCTGTCCAGATGATTGTTGATTTGTAATGATGTTCTTTGCTCATTCTTTAATTTTTTGTTTAAGTTGAAAAATAAAAAAGGTATTTACTAAAATTAAGTAAATACCTTTTCATATGGTTAAAAAGAGTTTATAAATTAAAATTAATTCTTTATAAGTTTTTTTGTAGTTGTTGTTCCGTTTTCGAATGTGATTTTTGCGAGGTAAGTTCCTTTTAATAATTCTGAAAGATTGGTATTGTTATCTTTTAAAATTTTCACAATTTTTCCATTAATAGAATAAATTTCTATTTTACTTACTTTTTCTTTTGTGCTGAAAACTAAGTTTTGTTTAACAGGATTCTCAAATGAAATAGAGGAGATATTTGTTTTTGTATGATTTGAAACAGATAATGTAGAAGTATTCAACGTAAATTTTAAAATATTATTTGCGCCTTTTGTAGTAATAATACTACTGTCGTTAATAATCATTTCACCAATAAAATTTGGTGTTCCTGTTGTTTCAGAATAATAATTAAAGATAGAATCAACAGCTCCGGTTGATGTAATTTTAGAAATAAAAAATGTTTCACCCATCGATCCGGTTAATCCGGAAATATAATAATTCCCATTTTTTTCGGTAATTATGGACGATAATGCCATTACGTTGAAAGGGAAGGAATTGCTATCAAACACAAAAGTATTATCGTGATCTCCGTTGGGTTTTATTCTAAAGATTTCATTATTTATATTTGAACATACAATATTGTTATTGCTATCCATAAAAGCAGAACCAGCACCTCCCGGATCTGATGTAAAAGCTAAAATACCATTATTTCCGAAACTCGTAAGAGCTTGTCCGTTATTGTCATATTTTGCTAAAGCACCATACGTATATACGTTTGTATTATTGTGATTGCTGATAAAGCTAATAATATTGGATTGATTATCTAAGAATATAAAATTTCCAGGAGTATGGAAAGAACCATTATTTCCAAAAGTGGTGTCAATACTTCCGTTGCTGTTTAATCGGTAAATGCTTTTATAATGAATATATGGTCCAGGATCGGATGTTGCTTGTCCGTAAACTATTATTTTATCATTTTGAAGATAAAAGCCATAACCTACACTGTTGAAATCTGTTCCGATGTTTTCAATTTTAGCAATTCCATTTATTCCAAATGTTGTATCGAGTAGTCCGTTTGGAAGTAATCTCACAATAGCAGATCCATTAGTATAAAAACACATGACGAGAATTTTACCGTCTGTTTGTTTTTTTAGCTCACTTTGTACGGCACTGAAATAATTACTAATTATTGTCTCTCCGTTATTTCCGAAAGAAGTATCAACTGTTCCGTTAGCATTAAGTTTAGATATAGCACATTCAGGGCCTGCCAGCGAGGGATTGTCTTTTGCGTAAGTAAAATAAATGCTGTTATCTGAATTTTGAACAATTCTTGTCTCATAGTAATTAGCACTTGTGAGAGTATATTTTCCGTTTGAAGCAAAAGAATTGTCGTATGATAGAATTTGCCCAAAAGCAACCTGTGCCGCAAGAAGCAGTACAAGAAATAATTTTTTTGTCATTGTGTACGTGTGTTTTAAGATTGCAAATATAACAAAAAACCTCCAGCACGGAGCCGGAGGTTTAAATTTTGTCTTAATTAGAAAATTCTATCAATTCTTCTTTCTTCGAATTGTAGATTTTATATTCTAAATATTTAAAAGAATCCCTTGGGATGATGGTTACCCATTTTTTGTATTTAATGAACCATTTCATCTGGATACTTTTGATGCCTTTGGTAAGGTAGGCTTCCACGAAAGGGTGTACATGCAGGAAAATCTTTCCTTTCTCTTTCTGCAGGATGCTTCTGAGAGTTTCACCCATTCTTTCCACGATTACGATCGGAGCTACGATTTCTCCGTCTTTGTTCGGGTTTTCTTCTTTGGTTTCAATCTGTTTTTCCGGGCGGTTTCTTTGTCTGGTGATCTGAATCAGTCCAAACTTGCTCGGAGGAAGAATTTTGTGGCGAGCTTTGTCGCGCTTCATTTCTTCTTTCAGGTGTTCGTAGAGATCCCTTCTGTGGTCGGGATTCTGCATATCGATGAAGTCGATTACAATGATGCCTCCCATATCCCGGAGACGAAGCTGTCTGGCAATTTCGGTGGCTGCCATCTTGTTCACTTTCAGAGCGTGTTCTTTGTTTACGGCGGTTCCGGTAGTGATATTGTTTCCGGAGTTGACGTCAACGACGTGGAGGGCTTCTGTGTGTTCAATAACGAGGTAAGCACCTTTTGAACTTGGAATATTAACGTGTTTACCAAAACTCTGTTTGAGCTGTTTTTCAACGTTGTAATATTCGAGAAGAGGAATGTGGGAATTATAAAACTGAACAATATTCTTTTTTTCAGGGGCTATGACCTCCACATAGTTGGTCATTTCGTCTACCATTTGCTCATCGTCACAGATGATGCTCACGAAATCCTGATTGAAATTGTCCCTTAAAATAGCTGAAGCTTTGTCTTCTTCGCTTAAAACTCTGGCTGGAACCTTACTTTTCTGAATGTTTTTGAATGTAGTTTCCCATTTCTGGATCAGCTGATTCATGTCATTGTGAAGGTCTGCTACTTTTTTTCCTTCCGCTACTGTTCTTATGATGACACCAAAACCTTCTGGTTTGATGCTATCGATAAGGGTTTTCAGTCTTTCTTTTTCCTCAGTGGTTCTGATTTTTTTGGAAATGGAAACTTTGTTGTCGAAAGGGATCAGGACCAGAAAACGTCCTGTCAAAGAAACCTGGGTAGAGATCCTGGGACCTTTTGTAGAAATGGGTTCTTTGGTAATTTGAAGCAGAACGAGATCGTCTTTTGCAATGACTTTGTCTACGGTTCCGTTTTTGTCTATTTCGGGTTGTATCTCGAAATTTTTTAAGCTTGAAGTGCTCTGTTTTTTAGAAATAGTATCTTTTAAAAACTTTCTGTAGGTAAGATATTGTGGTCCCAGATCCTGATAATGCAGGAATGCATCCTTATCGTACCCGATATTTACGAATGCTGCATTCAGGTTAGGTGCCAGTTTTTTTACTCTTCCTACAAACAGATCTCCAACTATAAATTCGCTTTTGTCCTCTTGCTCATGAAGTTCACATAGTCTTCCGTCTTCCAGCAGTGCAATCTTTGTAAGATCATCTTCATGCGAAACTATTAGTTCTTTCTTCATTTTGTTATAAGATAAAAATTATTAAGATTATAGGGAACTGGCGTATTTTTTAGCAGATAAATAATACTAAATATAAGAATTTTGAACGAAAATGCTCTATCTTTTTAAAAATATCTGCAAAAGCCCATGTTTGCCCCGGAATCTTATAGTTGCAAACAAAAATATAGTCGGTGAACTTTAAATAATTAAAAACACCAACTATATTATTATATTGTAAATCTCGAGAAAAAGAGATTATTTTTTCTTATGTCTGTTTGCTCTTCTTCTTTTCTTTCTCTTGTGAGTTGCAACCTTGTGTCTTTTTCTTTTCTTTCCGCTTGGCATAATTTTAATTTTTTAGTAACTAGTTAATATTCAGTTAATGTTTTATTTTACTGCGACTTTAGTTTTTACTTTCTCTACAAAAGATTTTGAAGGTTTGAAAGCAGGAATGTTATGAGCAGGAATCTCAATTGCAGTGTTCTTAGAAATATTTCTTCCTGTTTTAGCAGCTCTTGTTTTAATGATAAAAGATCCAAAACCTCTCAGATAAACGTTATCCCCATTATACATAGAAGTCCTGATCTCCTGCATAAAAGCTTCTACAACTTTCTGTGTTTCATTCTTTTCTGTTCCCAACTTATTTGAGATGGTGTTTACCAATTCTGCCTTTGTCATTTCCTTTTTTAATTTTAAATTTTAGGTGTGCAAATTTAGTTAAAAAAATTGAATACTAGCAAATTAGTGGCAAAATATTTTTGTTTAAAGAGTTGGAGTTTTCTTGTTTACCCAATATTAATATTACATTAAATCTCTCTACATGCTGGAATTGTAGTAGCCGTTTTCCACACAGAACCGGATGAGATGCAGTTTTGTCTTCAGTCCCAGTTTTTCCGTCAACCTGTTGATATACGTATCGATGGTACGTGCGCTGAGGTTCAGTTTTTCTGCAATTTCTTTGTTGCTGTAGCCTTCGTAACAAAATTTCATCAGCTGAATTTCGGTAGGGCTAAGCTCTTCCTGACCTTTTTTCTGCCTTTCCATATAATTCTGTACAGCGAGTGGCTGTTGCTCCCATTCTTTGGAGTATTTTTCATAATCGAAGCTATCTGAAGCAATGCTGCCCTTGATGAGATCTTTGATGATTGTACTCTTTTTTTCGCAGTAATAAACGTTGGGGATTTTTGAAAGAATTTCAGCCATATCTTCCTGATACGTACTGGAATAAGTAACGATAGGAGTTTCCGTATTGTTTTTACGGATGTATTTGATGGCTTCTATTCCGCTTAGCACGGGCATAAACAGTTCTATGATAAACACGTCTTCCTGTCTCCTGTAAATCCTGTTCACAAGCTCATGGCCGTTGTTACAGTCATTCAGAAGCATATAGAAGGGATTTTCCATAAGCGTTTTGATCATGATCTTCTTAAAGTAGAAATCACTGTCAGCTATAGAAAACCTTACTGTGTTTGATAATAATTTACTCACTTTTAATATCGATTTGGTATAGGATATTTAAAATTCAGAGGCCTAATTTAGGAAAAACTAATGAAAGTGGAAATTAAACTTAGGTTAAATAGGGTTTTTCCGAAATTACCTTAGGGAAAATACGTATTGTGCATAAAATTTTTTTTTTATATTTTCACAGGCCAAACAAATCGCAAATATATGTCTTCTAACAGGGAAAAAAAATTAAACAAATCTGACGTCAGAGTAGGCATTTGGAAGTTTATTCTATCTTTCGCCGTTCTGTCGGTGGTATCTTTTCTGTGTTTATTTCTCTTTTTTAAAAGCTACAGTATACAACGGGAAGGAATTGCCAGAGAAGCAGACGCTTATAAAGAACTGATGCGCCGCGGCGATGTTCTTAGAGATCATGTAGAAAATATCTACAACAAGATGAACCAGCTAAATGAAGGTAAAGTAAAGAGTGAAACCTTTCTTAAAACCAGCATTATGGATGATGTAGCGGATGCAAGAAATGCCATGGGCAAGGACAGTGCTGATAATTTTAAACATTATGCAGTTCTGATGAAACAGATAGGGTCTATGCTGACTTTAAAGAACAATATTCTGGAGGTAGAGTACGATAAAAAGATTGTTCTCAGAGATCTTGATGAATGCCTGCAGAAAATGCAAAAAGCAAACAAGGAGCTTAAAAAAGATCCTACGAGACATTTTACAGGGCCTAAAGGAAGATAATTAAGAAAAAAAGAAAACTTATGCAGGGACATATTACATTATCCAAAAAAGAAAGGCATTATCAGTTTCTTTATTTAATACTGATGCTTTTAGCGGCTATGATATTCCTCGGGATCATCTTTTTAAAAGGATTTGAATCTCCATTTTCAGATGAGGATGTAAGAGGAATAGAGAGTATTGAACAGAAAAAAGCGTTCGAAAGCCAGCAGAAAATCTTACAGCCTGTGATGGACAGTACCTATATCAGGATCAGCAGAATCAAAGATAAAGCTCCGGAACCTTTTGTGGAAGATAATATCTCTCAGGACATCAATGGTCTTGCGAGCTATTTTCATGGTAAAGATGTTGTGGATATCCGTAAAGATGCCTATCCACAGATCGCAAAATTCTACAAAATGTATTTTGACGACAAAAAAATTATTTCCATAACCACAGAAGATGTAAAAAGATTTGACAAGGAGGTTGAAGACTGTAGAATTGGCTTTAAAAACAAGCAGAGCTACATTAATGAAAGAGAAAATGCAAGAAGGGAAAGAACTCAGTAATCAGAGAAATAAACATTAAAGGAATAAAACACATCACAATCACTTAACTATGAATTATTTTCAAAAAAACAAAAAGAACATTATTATCGGTGTTATCGCAACGCTGCTCATTGCAGCCCTCGTTGCGCTATGGCTGCAGAAAAAAGTCATCCATTCTGCCGATGATATTGTAGGAATCGTGAACCCCACCTCATTATCAGTAGGAGATACGCTGTTATTTGAGGACAAAACCCAGTTTGCCAAAACTAAAAAATGGAATTTTGGAGACGGGACAACCTCCGACAAAAGCACAGGAATCCACTTTTACAACAAACCAGGGTACTATCTGATCAGTTTGATTATCGATAGCAAGTATACCAAAACCTTCCCGGTAATGGTATCGTCAAGAGCCCAGAAGGTAAAAGATACGATAAAGAGCGTTACAATGATCGAAGCTGATGCACAAGCCAGACAGTATGAAAATGTACAGTTCCGCGCTGTTTCAGATGCAACACGCTTTGCATGGAAGTTTGGCGAAACGGGAAATACAGATTCCAAAGATAAGGTAGCCTTCTATTCTTACAAAAAACCGGGAGACTACCGTGTAGCATTATACACAGAGGAAAGCGAGGAGCCTATTTATCACAATATCAGAATTGTTCCAGCCTATAATTCTTTAGAAGAGGAAGAGGTACCTGTAGAAGATTCTTACAAATTGATTGACGACGATTTCAAATACCACCTGCAGCAGATTGCCAACGGGAACAGTTTTAATATGCATTACAACTACCTGCTGAATAAATATCTGTGTAACAATGAAAATACAGTGGTAAAAGTAAGCGACAGTAAAGCCAATAACTTCTATATGTATTGTGCCGGACTTCAGTTTGACAAAAATATTGTGATCCAGACTGTAAAAGTAAACTTTGACGACAGGCAGAGCTGTGTAACAAAAGTTGACATCAACCAAAGCAAATAATAGGATCCGGATTTCCGGACACACCAATCATTAAAATAAAATAGGATGAAAAATAAATTTCCTCTAGCAGCATATTACATAGGATTATCGGTATTGATAACGAGTTGTCAGGTGAAGCTGCCTTCTAAAAGAACGCCGGAACCATCAAAATACGGACAGGTAGACAATTCTCCGGTAGTGAACGGATACCCGAAAAAAGCCACTCCATGGATCGTTATTTCAGACCGATCTAGAAATACGGCCTATCTCGATAAAAGTGACGAAAAGTCTTACAAAGAAGTGAAGTTCCTGGAGCCTTTAATGGTTCTGAAAAATAGAGACGGAATGGTAAAAGTAGCGGAATATGTTCCGGATGCTTTAATGAAAAAAGTTTCGTCTAAATCTATTAAAACCTACGGCTGGATCCCGGAATCTGAACTCCTTTTATGGAACAGTTCTTTAAAAAGCGAAAAGACCGGATATCCGGTAAGGGTAGCCGTAGTTCCGAATAACAGCGAAGTTATCCGAAGCGCGGAAAGATATTACAAGAATGACTCTATCATGGTGTTCAACTCACCAAGTCTTATAGAGACAGCCAATGTGAAAATTCCAAACGGACAGATGGTATACGTCTACAAACAGGCGGAAAATAATAAACGTTTTCTGGTAGGTAAAAGACCTTCCATTGATATGGACAGCATCAGCACCGGTCTTTACGGATGGGTAGATGCCAATGTGATCTCTGCCTGGGGTGAGCGTTCTGCAGTGAAAATTAAAAATGACACCAAAGTGACAGAGTCTTCCTTAGGAATCCATGAAGGATATCCGGGGGCTGCAGATTCTGACAGCAGAACAGCTATTCTTCTGACGGATACCCACAAAAGAACGCCTCTTGAAAACATTTATCCGGTAAATCTTGCTTTAAATGAAGCTCCGACACCGGATTCCAAAACAAAATATTTTACCAACATCCTGGACTACAGCAAGAACTATATTTTCAATGTGCTGGGTGAGGAAATTCGTTTTGACCGTTACAGAGAGATCACGGAAAGAGATAAAAATATCAACATCGTTTTTGCGTTGGATGTAAGTGCTCCTAATACGCCTTATGCACCTATCGTAAAATCCCTGCTTCAGGATCTGCAGCTTAGATTTGAAAAGCCTTCTTATTTCAACGATGTCAAATATGGGGTTGTTTTGTATAAAAATAATCCATGTGGAGAAAATGTTCTGGTTTCCAGTTTAAACAGGGATTACAGTAAAATCACCACATTCATTACAGACAGAACCAATGAAATGAATTGTGCAAGCAATAGCGGATATCAGCCGGTAGGAGAAGCGCTTACTGCCGCTGGAAACCTGCTTTCAAACGTTCCGGATGAAACCAATATTGTAGTCACTGTAGGTACTTCTGCCAACCAGAGTGGAAATATGTACAGCGTAATCAGTTCTCTTACACAGGCTCAGGCCAGACTGATCATGTTCCAGACCAGCGCAAGATCAGCGGATACGTACAATGATTTTGTATTGATGGCTGAGAATGTCGTGACTAACACCGCAAAAAATATTGCTGAACTTAAAAAACAAAAGATCATCAACCAAAACGATGTTCTTACTAAAAATAACTTTAGCCTTGTAGAAGGTGACGCCGGATTCTTCTCTCTTGATTATCCAAAACAGAGTATGTCTCAGGGATTTGTAATTTTCCCTAAAAAAGGTGATGTTGCAACACCTGGTTACCTGAAAAAATCGGTAGACAGCCTTATTGCACAGGTTACTCTGGACAATCAGACGATTGACAAATCACTTAATGAATATTTCCATTCTTCCGTAGGAGCGGGAAGAACAGATGTAGACCTGAAGTACAAATATCTGTTCCCTGGTCTTACCAATCCGGTTTCTGCAGGAATTGCAGCACAGCTGATCAATTATGGAAATCCTTTCCTGGTAAAAGGATATATTCCTAAAGATTTGAAAGATTACAAACCGGCTATTGAAAAAGGAATTCTTATCTCTGAAACGGAATATGATAACCTAAAAAATTTCTACACGGAAGTTTATCTTAAGACACAACCTGAAAGAGCTGATTTTAGCCAGTCTGCAGCTATCAATGAGTACATCAGAATCCTTAAAAAGTATAATCCTACCTTGAAATTCCTGGATAAATCTGAACTGTATGAAAAGCCAATGTCTTACGCCGTAGGATTAAGCACAGGTTTTGATAACTCCGAAGACGAACTGATGTCCAAATACAAGCTTAAGGGCTGGAAGAAATCTAAAATCGTTTTAAAAGAAACGGTAAGAAAGTATTTCAAGGATTATAAATTACTGGCAGAGAGAATGCTTTCCCACAGAAACAATCCTGCAGTGAAAATCCAGCAAAACGGACAGACGTTCTATTGGCTAAACGAATACTTTATGCCAACCACTCAGATTATTGAAGAGCCGGAATACACAAAGCATTAATCAATCACTAATTTGATACTATGAAAAGCAGGAGTTTTACTTCTGCTTTTTTGTTTGTGAGAAAGGGATAGAGTTAAGATTTAAGAAACAAGACTTTAGATGGCAGACATCAGATTTCAGACATGAAACTTTTAAAGGTTGAAATTGAGGGGGAAAGTGTCAATGGTGAATTTGCTTCGCAAGTGAATAGTGAATTTAAGAACCAAGAACCAAGAACCAAGAGACAAGATTTTAGATGCCGGACATCAGATGTTTTTCGGGATACGAGTTTCGGGATTTGAACCAGCAACTGTCAACGAGCAACTTATTTTCTCTCAAATCCTCAAACTCTCCGACACCCAAACCCGTTCCCAATACTAATAATCCAAAAAAAATATTAAACACTAAAGATATTTGATCCTTCATCCCGGTATCTCCAAACCTCGTATCTTGTCTTCCCAAACCCTACCTATTTCTCAATTAAGTGTAAAATGTCCTTGTTTTCACTGAAATACAGATACTTGGAAAGTGGCTTCCAGTAATGATTTGGAAATATTCTTAAATCCATAGTCGTAGAATTACTACAAGAAATCGTAGAACTACTACAAAATATGAGATTTCTGTTCAAATCCTTTTAGAATCAGAATAAGGGTTCTATATTTGTTAAACAATCACACCACATCACAAAATATTAATATTGTTTAAAATTTACCTATCATGGCGGGAAATTCAAGAGGAATCTTAAAATTCAATGGCGGAGAAGGGCAGAAATTATTGAAACTGAATTACAGTGTATCCAGATCTACAGACGTCTCAGGACGTGTAGCATCGGACCCTTCCAATGCACAGATTAAAATTACAATGGAAGCTACTGAGAAATCGGATATTCTGGAAAGTCTGCTGAACGGAAAGTACAAGCCTACCGTTGGAGAAGTAACTTTTAACAAGTCTCATGAAGAAGGAACACTGATCACTCTGAACTGGAAAAACGGATACGTAGTCCAGCATCAGGTAAGTTTCGATGCGATAGACGAAAACAGCATGCTGATCAGTTTCGTTGTGAGCGCAGAAACTATTGACTACGGCAACTCCGAATTTAACGGATTATGGCCATCTAATTAAGACACACTATTACACATCAACATTCATAGAAAAAGACTGTCCCTTAAAAGGCAGTCTTTTTTGCCTAAAATGCTTTAGATGATGTTTTTACGAAACAGAAATAGATAATCCTGAGATGATTCCATATAGAAAAATGGTAAGCTCAAATAAAAACATAACCAAAAACTTATTACTTCTCTAATCAAAGAATTAACTATCTTTAACCCTACCTACATTTTGTATAAAAAAGATATATTTGTACCAATGTATCTTTTCACAGATAACACCAAATCATCTGATAAAAACTAAAAAGAACACAGACATATTAATATTAGAAAAATTATAAATGGGAGTACTAGTAACCAACGAAACAGTAAAGCAGCTATTTCATATTGCTCAGTCGATAGCGAAGGAAAATTATAATGCAACCTATGGTGGGCCACATATTTTACAGGCCTTGATGCATAAAGATATCGGCCTTAATGAATTCCTGAAAAGTATTGATAAAGATCCCGGCTATTTTTATGAGTGGGCAGATGTCCGCATTGAAGACTATCCAAAAACAGCCCATCTTCCGGATGAGGTACGTGCGGATGAAGCTGTAGATACACTAACTGAAGAAGCAGACGATATCCGTCTGAAACTGGGACTGGATGAGATTACCCCGATCTGTATCCTTACCGCTATTGTAAAACCTCAGGTTGTTTTCTCGCTGCAGCAGCTGAAATCACTTCCGTTGAGAGAACATGAAATTTTCAATTTATATAGAAAAGATACCCCTTTCGCTGTATCGGAAGATGGTGATTTTGCTTCCCTTTTTTCCAACGGATCAGATTTCACAGATTCATCATTTCCTTCTATTAAAAGCTATTGTGTAGACAGAACAGCACAGGCCAGAAAAGGAGATCTGGAAAATATCATAGGAAGAGACAAAGAACTTAGGATGCTTGTAGAGATCCTTTGCAGAAGAAGCAAACCGAATGTCATCATCATCGGTGAACCGGGTGTCGGAAAAACAGCCCTGGTAGAAGGTTTTGCTACAGAAATTACCAAAGGAAATGTTCCCGAAATGCTTAAAAATGCAACTCTTCTGGAACTGGACACTGGAGCATTACTAGCCGGAACTTCTTACAAAGGCGAAATTGAAGACCGCCTGAAAAAAGTCATCAATGAATGCAAGAAAATTGAAAAAGCAGTTCTTTTCATCGACGAAATTCATACCCTTTTAGATCCGAAAGGAAGCATCGGAAACGTAGCTAATCTTCTTAAACCTGAACTGGCAAGAGGCGAGATTACCGTAATCGGAGCTACCACTCAGGAAGAATACAGAAAAATCATCGAGCCGGAGCAGGCTTTCAACCGTCGTTTTGAAGTGTTGACTGTCAATGAACCAGATGAGCAGACTTGTGTGAAAATGATTGACGTTCTTCTTGACGGCTATAAAAAACACCACGGCATCGAAGTGGAAAAAACTTCTATTCCTGAATGTGTACGTTTAGCAAAAAGATATGCAAAAGGTAAAAAACTGCCGGATGCTGCTATCGACCTTTTAGACAGAACCATGGCTGCAATCAAAATGCTGGATGAACTTTCAGAAAAAGAGCTCGCAAGCTGGAAAGAAACCTATGAAACCATTTTAAAAGAAGAATTTACCGACACCAAGGATCAGGCTAATGAACTGATCTGGAACTATAATCTTCTGAGAGACAAAATAAGTCCGATTCTTTGGGGATCATTAAGCGAACAGCCGGTTATCGACAATTCTATGCCGGTGGATCAGATCCATAAAATCATTGATGATACTTATGCAGAGCTTTTAGAGCATGCTGCTAAAAAAAGAGAAAAAGTAGACCGTCTGGAACTGGCAGCAGTGATGGCGGCAAAAACAAATATTCCGATCGGGAAAATTCAGGCGCAGGAAAAAGAAAAGCTTCTGAACATGGAATCTATGCTACTGAATAGAGTGGTAGGGCAGGATCATGCCTTAAAAATTCTTTCAGATGCCATTGTTGAAAACCGAAGTGGATTGAACAAGCCGGGACAGCCTATCGGATCATTCTTCCTTCTGGGACCTACCGGAACCGGAAAAACCGAGTTGGCTAAATCCATGGCAGAGCTTCTTTTCAATGATGAGAAAGCAATGGTGCGTTTTGATATGTCCGAATTTAAAGAAGAGCATTCCGCTGCCTTACTGTACGGAGCGCCTCCGGGATATGTAGGATATGAAGAAGGAGGGATGTTGGTGAATAAAATCAGACAGCAGCCGTATACCGTTGTTTTATTTGATGAAATTGAAAAAGCCCACCATTCCGTTTTTGATGTATTCTTACAGATCATGGATGAAGGAAAAGTACATGATAAACTTGGAAAAGAAGGAGATTTCAGTAATGCCATTATATTATTTACTTCAAATATCGGAAGCGAAGAAATCGTAAAGCAGTTTGAAGAAGGAAAAGTTCCGGAATCATCCTCACTGATGCAGATCATGTCCAATTCAGGAAGGTTCAGACCGGAGTTTTTAGCCAGGATTACAGAGATTATTCCTTTTGCACCAATTACAGAATCCATTGCAGAAAGAATCTTCAATATCCAGCTTAAATCCCTTCATACTTCATTAACAAGACTAGGAATGGCCTTGAAAATCTCAGACGAAGCAGTGAAAAACCTTGCGTTAGGAGGATTCAGCAGCAAGTACGGAGCAAGACAGATCTCAGGAGTGATCCGCGCCCAGCTGGCAAGACCTATTTCTAAAATGATCGTAAGAGAAGAAGTGAAATCCGGGCAGACCATTCATGTAGACTGGAATAGTGAAGAAGATAAACTGAGCTGGAAAGTAGAAGATTAACCATAACATGGAAAGCTGCTCGGTTGATAAACTGATCAGCTTTCTTTATGATAACCATTAAGGAATTAAAATGAAAACTGTATTTAAAAATATCATTACAGGACTGATGCTCGCAGGGACTTTTGTCATGGTGAACGGACAGTTTCTTGCCGCCTCCGATACATCGGAAGCCAGCGTGAGAAAATATAAAAATATCATCAATGGCAATAAGGAAGTCGTTGAGTTCATCGAACATGCATTGGTAGAAAAGGGTGTACCGAAACACTTGAGAAATCTGGCTTTAATTGAGTCCCATTTTAACAGGAATATCACATCGGGAGCCGGAGCAGTGGGAATGTGGCAGTTTATGAGTGCGCATGCCAACCAGTACGGTCTTACAGAGCAGGAACGTACGGATGTATATAAAAGTACCAAGACCGCCGCGATTTCTCTGGCGAATCTTTATAAAAAATACGGTGACTGGATCACGGTTGTAGCCGCTTATAACTGCGGCGAAGGAAATATTGCCAAGGCTATGCAGGCTGCAGGCTCTACACAGTATCATATTTTTTCCCAATATCTTCCGGGAGAAACCATCAATCATGTAAAAAAATACCTGAATGCATGCTATGCAACCGGTGAGTTGGAAAGTGTTTTAAACAATTATAATTCTTCCCGACTGAATAAAGTTTTCTTTACAGAAGCGGGAGGAAATAAAAACAACGGAGTGTCTCTTCAGGAAACCGAAATCAATGCAGGATTTAATCTGGATGTGATTGCTCATGAACTGAATGTACAATTGAATGAAATTCTTGCCTGGAACCCGGGAATTGTGGAAGAACTTCAGAAAAAAGGGGAAAGTCCGCTTTATCTTCCTACCGATCTTATGCCGGATTTTCTTCTGAAAAAAAATAAAATTCTTTTCCGTTCTATAAAAGAAGGGGGACGTGCTCAGCAATAAGTTCTACTGCTGTAGAAAAATATAATAACCGTCTTTTTAATGGCGGTTTTTTTATGCCTGATATTGTTTTATTTAACCGTGTGAAAGTTCAAAATCTTGACATGGTTAAAGGCTATAAATTGTCTTTAATTTGTCTTAAAAATTCTTAATATTTCTCCTTTAAGTGTAAAAAAATAATCAAATTTTGTTTTTGATATCGATTTTAATTACTTTTAAATCAGTTGTTTGTGTGTCTTGTTTAAATCTATTGTCGTAGAATTACTACATCAAATCGTAGAATTACTACAAAATTTTAAATTTATATTCAAAAGTTTTTTTTTCAAAATAGGTCGTTATATATTTGCTCTGTAATCAATCACCAAATCACAAAATATTAACAGTTAAAATTTACAAATCATGGCAGCAAATTCAAGAGGAATCTTAAAATTCAACGGAGGAGAAGAGCAAAAATTATTAAAGCTTAACTACAGCGTTTCCAGATCTACAGATGTATCAGGACGTGTAGCATCAGATCCTTCAAACGCACTGATCAAAGTAACAGTAGAAGCTACTGAAAAATCTGACATCCTAGAAAGTTTATTGAACGGAAAGTACAAGCCTACAACAGGTGAAGTAACTTTCAACAAGTCTCATGAAGAAGGTACCCTGACTACTCTGAAGTGGGAAAACGGATACGTAATTCAGCACGAAGTAGACTTCGATGCAGTAGACGAAAACAGTATGCTGATCAGTTTCGTAATCAGTGCTGAGGTTATTACACTTGGTAACTCTGAGTACAGAGGAATGTGGCCTTCATCCGGTCATTAATTTGAACAATCATCTTAGTAAAAATAAATTGGTGCAGGATAGTGTATTCGTAAGAATATGCTATTCTGTTTTTGCCGTTTTTGGAACATTATACCCGAAAGACTGATCCTGACGAAGTTCTTATATCAGAAGTCAATTCATATAAGAATGGAGAAACTGCCTTCCAGTGCTGTATGCTTCCGGAAGTTATTCAAAATTACTATATAGTTTAAGCAAAAAAAAACACACATTATGTTTAAGGATGATCAATCGATAAAAGTAAAAGGCCCGAAAAGCAGTATAAAAGATACAGCGGTAACAGAACAGGTGAAAAATGCTGAAGATATTGCCGTTCAGAAAGTAGAAGCCAAGCTTCAGAAAGCTGACGAAGCCGTAAAAAAATCAGCAAAAAAGGCACAGGAAATATATTCGGGAGCAGCACAGAGCTCCGGAATGTTCATGAACCAGACCTTGGTTCCGAATAACCCTTCTGTTACTGAAAGCAAAGTATGGTCAAAACAGCCTACTTCAAAGATACACAATGCCCAGGCTATTCCCGAAAGCATTATCGCCGGAATCAACCGTGTGGTGAAGCTTGACGTTGTGATAGAAGGCCAGGTGATAAATCATTTCAAGCACTTTAAGCTCGTACAGAGCGCTTCCAGACACCATGAATTCAGTTTGACACTTCCTCACGATAGTTTGGGCAGTGCAGAAAATCATAATCTTCAGGAAGCACAGAACTTTTTAGGAAAGAGAATTACAGTCGTATTTAAATATAAGGATATTGAACAGGGACCTGAACGGAATTTTGTGGGCGTCATTACGGAAGTAGGATTCAGTCAGGAAAAAGGAAACCTGGGAAATATCGTTCTTACAGGCTTCAGTCCGACAGTTCTGTTGGATGCGGCGCCTCATATTCAAAGCTTCGGAGGCGGACAGGAGGTAAGCTTAAACAGCATTGCCGATCATGTTATAAGAGAGGGTTTAGGACAGAGTAAGTTTGATTTCCGGGTAGATGCCCAACATGGAAATGTGCCTTACAGCTCTCAATACGAAGAAACCCATTATAACTATCTGGCAAGAATGGCAGAAGCCTATGGTGAGCAGTTTTATTATGACGGTGAAGTCTTGCATTTCGGAAAGCTTCCGCCACAGGAAAAACCTGTTAAACTTACCTATGGTAGCAGTGTAAGCGATATTGCGATCAAAATGAAAGCGCAGCATGTCAGTCCTAGTTTTTATGGCTACAACAGCAGTAAAAATGAAAAACTGACCACGGGAAATTCAAAAATAAGCCATACATCTGATATTGCCAAAAGGGCATATGAGATATCAGAAAAAACCTTTAAAACCCCTTCTTTAAGAGTAGCTCCTATCAAGGCAACATCTTTTATGGATATCGATGCCTCTCAGAAAGGAACAGCGGGAAGTAAGGCTTCGGAAGTTTTCATCACTTCAGGATCTACAACGGTTCCTTTCCTGTATCCGGGATGTACTGCAGACATTGAAATGCGTAAAGCAGATACCAACGATACCTCTTATTTTACCAAATTAATGATCATTGGCGTTACCCATGAGGTAGATGCAAGAGGTTATTACGACGGGACTTTTGAAGCTATCGCAGCAGATACGGGATTTATTCCACGTCCGGAGTTTGAAAGCCCGAAAGCAGAAGCTCAATTTGCCAAGGTCATTTCCAATACAGACCCTTTGAATCAGGGAAGAGTGAAAGTGCAGTTTGACTGGCAGAGTGGGCAGGATACCACAGAATTTATCCGTGTGATGTCTCCTGATGCCGGAAGCAGCGATAAAGTCAATAAAAACCGTGGTTTTATGTCTATTCCCGAAGTGGAAGATCAGGTGATCATCAATTTTGTTCATCAGCATCCTGACCGTCCTTTTGTGATGGGAGGAATGTTCCATGGAAGTATTGGCGCTGGTGGAGGTGCCGGAAATAATGTGATGAGTTTAAGCAGTAAAAGTGGGAATATTATCCAATTCCATGATGGATGCGGGATTGAAATTAAAGACCGTAATGGAAATCATGTAACATTAAGCGGAACCGGAGATATCAATACTTTTGTGAGCAATAACAGCACAGAAGATATAGGGAATAATCTTGCCATAAATGTTGAGACAAATACGACCATCAATGTAGGAAAAGGAAAATCCAAAATTACGATGGATAATGCTGGGAAAATTAATATTAATAGTGCAACGGAAATAAAACTGGAGACGGGGAAAAGTTCAATTACAATGAAAGAAGATGGGACTATAGATATTAATGGCAAAAAAATTAACATTTTAGGTGAAGATGTTTTGCTTGGAGGTTCTAAACTGGCTACTGTAGGCTCAAGTGCTGAAGGTAAGGTAGAGATAACCGGAGGAACGGCCGTTACAGTAAAAGCGACTCAAGTTGATATTAATTAAATATGGGATTCAAAACATACGAAATAAAAAAAGGAGATACGCTCGTTACTATAGCTAAAGAATTTGGATTAACAATAAATGAATTGTTAGACTTTCACAATTCTCATGCTATTTTGACACAGCAAATTTTTAGCACCCATATTCCTTTTCATATTAAAGAATTGTTTACCCCTGCCAAAAAAGAAGAAATAAAAAAGAAGTCATTTGAACAAATAGATTTTCAGCAGAAAGCCAGGTATCGTTGTGAACAAATAAATACATCAAAGTTTAATAATAATTTAGTCTATTATCTGAACCAAAGATTTCAGTATGTATTAAAATTAAATGTAGAAGAAGAAATAGGTTTTGTTAAATTAGAAGATTATAGCAAAGAATCATCTCCTAAAACGTTAGAAGAAGTTTTCGATTTTATTGAAGAAACAGAGAAAATAAAAAATAATGTTTTTTTTTCTTTAAATAAATTAGGAAAAATTCAAAAAATTCTGAACAAAAAAGAGATGCAAAAAGATTGGAAAAAATTTAAGGCAACAAAATTTTTTGAAATGCCTTTTATTCAGAGCCTGCAGAAAAATAACCCAAAAGCTGTAGATGAATTATTAATGATGGCTGATAATCAATTTTCTGAAAATGCATCAAATGAAGAAGAGTATTGGAGGAATTTTTTTTATTTTTCATGTTTTGATCAATACTTATACAGCCAAGATAATTTCGAGACTGTAGATTTCGATTTTGTGTCTACCATACTCCCACCATTGATCTTACCCTTGAAGATCAGATATGATAAAGTAGAAGAGAAAAACGGAATCTTGACTGTTCGAAAAATAGCTGAAGTGAGCATTTCAGATTCTCTAAAAAAAGAAATGAAAGATAAATACAATGAAATTCACAAAAGCATCGTAAAATATGAGTTTACAGAGTATAAAATTATTTTTAGATCTACTATAGAGATTGATATACATAGCGGTCTTATCTTGAGTGGAAAAGTAGTTTTAAAAGAAGAAGTTTCAGACAATGTTGAAAACGAATGTATTTATACAATTAAAAAGTTAGAAAATTTTACCCCATAATTTAATGGAAAATAAAGAATTCAGATTTGAAGGATTGGACGCAAAAACGGAATTAAAATTAGCATTAAACCTAATTCTTCCGGGATTAGCTGTGATGATTGGAACACTTATACTCACCAATATGCTGTTTCCGGGAATTTATTTTTTATATCCATTGCTTTTTGCCGCTTTCTTAACGCTTTCGGTGTGTATGCTTATTTTAAAACAGTTGGCAAAACGGGTAAAAGCTAAAGAATGGATTGTTGTAATAAATAATGAAAACCTAAAAATAAAATTTCAAAACCTGCAATATATTTTTAGTTTGGGTGATATTAAAATGATTAAAAATTTAGGGAATGATGGTTTTCGTTATTTAACAATTATAACAAACAAAGATGTTATTAAGATTAGAGTGGGTAACACAGGTTTGACACCGTTTTCTTCGGAAAAAGATATCGAACAGCTGGACGATTTTGTAGAATATTTAATGCCGTACGTTCGGGAAAATTTTAACCAAAAGGAACTGAGAAATATTATAAATACTAATATCTTTCCAAATTTTGGGGTGTATCTTGTAAAAAGAGAGAAAATAAAATATTCAATCATCAATAAGATGGAGCCCTGGCAAGTCTTTGTATTTGGTATTGGGTTATTTTTTGTAGTTCTTTTTATATTGATGCAAGTTTTGTTTTATTATTTTGATAATCATTAAACTTAAATTATGGCAGTTTACTTACCGGAAAAAGTGTTTGCAGTATGTACAAACCAATTAAATTCTGATCCTAAAAAATTTGAATTAGGTGATAACAGGCAAAAAAAAACGGTAAAATTAGGATCTCAGCAAAGAGTTTTTTTAATAAAGCTAGATAAAAAACTTTCCGAAGACTTCACTTGCAAAAGCGGTTGGAGTTCGGGGGCAGGAACTGCTGCATTTGGAGGCGGTGTGGTAGTAGGAATGCTACTTGTGGCAGGAACTGCGGCTACTGTACCTGTTGCAGGTTGGATTGTCGGTGGGATTATTGCTATTGGGGCAATTGGATATGGAATATGGCAAATGATGCAGACTCCCACGTGTAGTGAAATGATTGGCTTTCAGGAAAGTCAATGGAAAAAACACCATACTACAGTATACTTTGATAGTAATGGGAAGAAAGGAGATTCCTTTCTTGCGCTAACAAAAAATTCATTACTTGCTTGTAAGGAAGGTGGGGTCCTGTTGCCATTCATTACGGAAACGGCAGCCAATAATGCTGCCAAGAGTATAGCGACCAATAATCGTGTTGAAATGGGGGTAAATATCGTTTCAGGAGCATTGGCAGGTGTCTTATTCGGATTCAGCATGGGAACCTCATTAACAGCAGGTGGTTTTTTAGGTGGTGCAAGAACTCTACATGTTTTTCAACAAACTGCAATTTTCGGAGCATGGATTCCGGTCGGTTATTTTATAATCAATCCTATTGCTTCTGCAACGGGCGGATGGCTTAATAGCAATGAAAATTATGATAGTGTAAAAGATGCTTCTATCTCATCCACTGCATTGCCCCAACCTGCCGACAGTTGGGATCCCGTTACACCAGCAAAAGATATTAAAGAGGTTAAAACTTTATTAGGTCAGAATAACGCGAGTCAGAGCGATATGAATAAATTTGCTGCCGGAATTGCTGAAGCAGAAAGACAAGGAACCTATTCTTTAAAAAATAATCCTGAATTAAGAGAAATGATCAACAGAATGAAAGCAGGTGAATTTGGTCCGGAGTTACAGGATAGGGTTACTAATAAGAGTGGGAATTTGCGGGGTATGGTTAATGAAAAGAATATGAGTTCAGTTAAAGATACACATAATCAAAATTCCAATGCAGCCATTAAAGAAAACATTAAAGGAGCCCGTATTAAATCTGCAACGGGGGCTGGAGGTATTTTAACTCTAATAGCCCCTTTTATAGGCAACTATTTCGCAGAACGTGCAATTCGGGTCGCGGCAGATGTATTCGTCAACGAAGATACTCGTTCAATTACAGTGAATGCAAATAATGCTTGATAAGTTCTTTGCAGATTATACTCAAGGTCGTCTCAACGTTAATTCTTTCGGAACAGACTATATCAGGAATAATGATGTGTTCTCAAAATAACTTTTGTGAAACACCGACAGGAATTTTTACCTGCTTTAAACACTAAAATCTTTTTATGCAGAGAATTCAATCCTGCCTTGAATAATTTGCATCTTCAGATTCTCTATGAAAAAAAATAAAATCTTCACATTTAAAAACGTTTTGCCCTACCATAGCATCTGGACGGTTTTTGTGATCATTCCATGTATGTTTTTATATGGATCTTTGTATTATTTTTTATTCAAAGGGGGTTTTAAGCTTTCTTTGGTGAGTATTTTTACATTGTTTTATTTCGGGACCTGCTATCTGATTTTAAAAGCGATTTCTGTCCAGGTAAAAATTTGTTTTAATGATCAATATCTCTTCATAAAAAAGGGAAACAGGAAGCAGAAAAAATATCCTAAAGCTGATATTAAAGGATTTTATTCCTATAATTATGAAACAAAATCACCCATATTGAAAAATTCAAAGGTCTATTTTAGATTTTGCTTGAAAAACAATCAGGATATTTTTATTAATGACGTTGAATACAGGAGTCTATATGAAGCAGAAAAAGGTGAGAATCTTAAAAGATTTCTAAAGGAAGCTCAAAAAGAATTAAATTTTGTAAGAATAAGAAAGCGAAATTTTCAAAGCAGTTACTGGTATTCAAATCAGGAAAATGATAGTTGATGAACGTTTTATGTATTCAGCAAAATTATCCTTTGTGGCTTCTAAACCTCAGCCTCAATCTTAGCCTTATATTTCATGTCTGAAATCTCATATTTAAACTATTATTTCCCTTGATGGTGTAAAATTATGGCTTTTATCGAGCTTTAAAAAAAATAGTTAAATCCATTATAAATAAGCATTTTAAGTATTATGTTAACTCAAAAGTAGTAGAATTACTACATCAAATCGTAGTATTACTACAATATCTGAGATTTGTATCCAAAAACTTTTTCCTAGCCCATATCGGGTCTATCTTTGCTCTGTAATCAATCACTATTCACACAATATATAACAATTAAATTCACCAATCATGGCAGCAAATTCAAGAGGAATCTTAAAATTCAACGGAGGAGAAGGTCAAAAATTATTAAAGCTTAATTATAGCGTATCAAGATCTACAGACGTTTCAGGACGTGTAGCATCAGACCCTTCTAACGCTCTTATCAAAGTAACAGTAGAAGCTACTGAAAAATCTGATATCTTAGAAAGTTTATTGAACGGAAAATATAAGCCTACAAAAGGTGAAGTAACTTTCAATAAATCTCACGAAGAAGGTACATTGACTACCCTAAACTGGGAAAACGGATATGTAATTCAGCACGAAGTAGACTTCGACGCAGTTGACAGCAACAGTATGCTGATCAGCTTTGTAATCAGCGCAGAGGTTATTACTTTAGGAAACTCTGAGTACCGCGGAATGTGGCCAGGAGGTCAATAATGAATAGACCCAAGTCTTTTAAAAAAAATAACAACAGAACAGAGCAGCAGAAATGTTGTTCTGTTTTTTTATGGGAGATGGAGCAATAGCCAAGATTTTAGACATCAGACATCAGACATCAGACATCAGACATCAGAATATTAAAATATTTATTTAATTATTTCCAATCAGCAACTTCCTCTCATATCATATACACTACAGCCCTCAAACCCTCCGACTCTCAAACCCGCACCACGCACACCGAAACTCATCACTCATAATTTATAACTCATCACTCCTAAAAATATTCCTATTTTCTTATATTTGTTCATTATAGATATTATGGACGCAACACAAGATAAAAGACTCTTTCTCATCGATGCTTATGCAATGATCTTTAGAGGATATTACGCATTGATCAGGAATCCGAGACTTACCAGCACAGGACTGGATACTTCTGCTATTTTCGGTTTTACCAATTCTTTGATCGAACTGATCAGAAGGGAGAAGCCCTCTCACCTGGCAGTGGTTTTTGATGTAGGACAGGCGAGCGTTAGAACGGATGATTATTCAGAGTACAAAGCCAATAGAAGTGAGACTCCTGAAGCCATCAAAATTGCAATTCCATATATTCACAGAATCCTGCAGGCCATGCATATTCCTATCTTAGGAGTGGAAGGTTATGAAGCAGATGACGTTATAGGAACCATTGCCTGCAAAGCAGAAAAGGAAGGCTATACCACGTTCATGGTAACGCCGGATAAAGATTTTGCCCAGCTGGTTACCGATAAAATCAAGATTTATAAACCGGGTTTAAAAGGCGGTGATATAGAAATCCTTGGAGTAGATGAAGTAAAAGCAAAATACGAAATTGAAGATCCTAAGCAGGTCATAGATTTCCTTGCGATGATGGGAGATGCCGTGGATAATATCCCAGGATTGGATGGAGTAGGAGAGAAAACAGCGATGAAATTCCTTAAAGAATTCGGAAATATTGAAACCCTGTTGCAGAATACGGATAAGCTGAAAGGAAAGCTGAAAGAAAAAGTGGAAGCTTCTGCAGAGCGCGGAATTTTATCCAAAAAATTAGCGACCATTATCTGTGATGCACCTGTAGAATTTCATCAGGAGCAGTACGATCTTGATACCCCGGATTTTGAAAAAGTAAAAGAAGTTTTTGAGGAAATTGAATTCCGCAGATTATACGAAAACCTGTACAGAGCTTTTGCTTCTGCACCTGTAGAAACAGTAGTGATAAGTGAAGTTGAGGTTAAACAGATCGCTGAAGTTACACAGATAAAAGGGCAGGCCATGCAGCTTGATCTTTTCGCGAATTTTGAAGAACTGGATCAGGCAACGTCGACCAAATCCAGCATAGATCACAATGATCATCTCTATCAGTTCGTCGATAATCCGAAAGCACAGAAAGTATTGGTCAGTAATTTATTAAAGCAGAAAGCAGTCTGTTTTGATACCGAAACCACTTCACTGAATGAGCTGGAAGCTGAGCTTGTGGGAATGAGTTTCTCCTACAAAAAAGGGTTGGCTTATTATATTCCTTTATCTGAGGACAAAGGAGAAGTGCTTCAGACGCTGGAAATCTTCAGACCGTTTTTTGAAAAAGAGGATTTGCTGAAAATCGCACACAATTTAAAATTCGATTATAAAATATTAAAGCAGTACGATATCACGGTGAAAGGCGCCATGTTCGACACCATGATCGCCCATTATCTGCTGAACCCGGATGGAAGACATGGAATGGATTATCTTTCAGAAGTCTATCTGAACTATAAACCCGTTTCCATTGAAACCATTATCGGGAAAAAAGGGAAAAACCAGGGAACTTTCAGAGATGCAGATCTGAGAACACAGACGGATTATGCAGCGGAAGATGCTGATGTAACGTTCCAGCTGTACGAACTCTTTGCCCCGCAACTGAAAAAAGAAAACCTGGAAGACCTTTTCTTCAACATAGAAATGCCTCTGATGGAAGTTCTTGCTAAAATGGAGCTTTCGGGAATTTCACTGGATGAAAAATGGCTGGCACAGGAAAGTATTGACCTTGAAAATGATTTGAGACAATTAGAAAAGACCATTTTTGAGTTTTCAGGAGAAGAATTCAACATGAATTCACCAAAACAGCTAGGAGAAATTCTGTTTGAAAAAATGCAGTTGGATCCTAAAGCTAAGAAAACAAAAACCGGACAGTACGCAACTTCCGAAGATGTCCTTCAAAAGCTTTCCTCAAAACATGAGATCATCAAGCATATTCTGGAATACAGAACCTATCAGAAATTAAAATCAACCTATGTAGATGCGCTGCCTTCACAGATCGACAAGCAGGACAGTAGGGTACATACCAATTTCTCCCAGACTACAGCTGCTACAGGTCGTCTGGCGAGTGTAAACCCGAATCTTCAGAATATTCCGATCAGAACACTCCGCGGACAGCAGATCAGAGGAGCTTTCGTTTCAGGAGAAGGAAAAAAGATCATCTCTGCCGATTATTCACAGATCGAACTTCGTTTGATTGCTGAAATTTCAGGAGAAGACAATATGATCAAAGCGTTCCAGGATGGAGAGGATATTCACGCATCTACAGCCGCAAAACTGTTCAAAATACCTTTGGAAGAGGTTTCCAAAACCCAGAGAAGCCAGGCTAAAACCGTTAACTTCGGGATTATCTACGGTCAGGGAGCATTTGCATTGGCAGAGCAGACCGGTCTTTCAAGAAGTGAGGCCAAACAGATGATCGAAGCCTATTTTGAAACCTATCCGAAATTAAAGGAATACATGGCAGAGCAGGTAAGCAAAGCCCGCCAGATAGGCTATGTGGAAACGATTCTGGGAAGAAAACGTCATTTGAAAGACATCAATTCCAACAATTTCGTGGTAAGAGGTCATGCGGAAAGAAATGCCGTAAATGCACCGGTTCAGGGAAGCGCAGCAGATGTTGTAAAGCTTGCGATGATTAAAATCGATAAAGAACTGAAAGCACAGGAGCTGCAGACTAAAATGCTTCTTCAGGTGCATGACGAATTGGTGTTTGAAGCCCCGATAGACGAGATTGAAAGAGCCTCAAAACTCATCAAAAACGAAATGGAAAGTGCTCTGGAAACCCAGGTGCCGTTATTGGTAGAAGTGGGAGTCGGGAATAACTGGCTGGAAGCGCATTAATAGAAAATATTTTCAATACAATAAGGTGAGTTTTTAAGCTCACCTTATTTGTTTGTCTTAGTTATAAGAAGTGATAATTTGACTTGCATCAAAATAGAAACATGATGCGTCATAATCATGCCAGCATGCCTGATATTGAGGACCGTTACCGTAGTTTGATGTGTTTACATTATCAGGTCTTCCCCGTTGATAAACCAGCATGTCATAATGCATCCCAATCCATATTCTGTTTTCAGAGATATTGATGCAGTCTTCTTTTGACCATTCCGGATGTTTTTTGTGAATTTTCCCGGCTTTTGTTTTTGAAAATTTTTCTTCTTCAATTTTTTGCTGTTTATCGATACTATCACTTTTTGCTTTGTTTTTAATGCTATCCTCTTTTGAAAGTTTAATATCAAGACCTGTTGTGTAGTTTTTTTCTGTATCTGTTTCAGTTTTTGAACACTGTCGCGACAGAAAACCTATAAATAAAATTCCGAAGAATATAATTAAAACAATTGCACAACCGTTATTTTGCTTCTTTGGTATTTGAGAATTTTGTGATGCTGTATTGATGGCTGCTTTTGAATTATCATGGATCGAATTACCGCATTGGGGGCAAAAAGCTACAGTATTACTTACACTGTTCTGACATTTTGGGCATTTAATTAGTGACATAGTTACTTTTTTTTGGTATACAAAAGTATTTTGAACTGCTTAAAATAGCTTACGGATTTCCGTATTGTCAATAATTAAATGAAAACAAAAAACAAAAATTTTGATAGATTGATACAAAAAAGAAGACTAAAAATTTAGCCTTCTGAAGTTTTCCCTGTTTCTACAGGAAACCCTAATAATCATCTTTCACCTCATTGATCTTACCTTCCTTTGTTGTTTTTCGGATTGTATTTCAAAAGAGTCATCAATATCCTAAAGAAATACGGGATAAAGATATTAAGTCTGAACTTCCTGTGAAATACTACTTTAGGGGTAGTTTTTGATGAAGCTGATGATAGTAACTGTCCATTGCAGTAGAACAACCGTCCATTACGGCACACAACAATTGATCAGAACCAATTTTTTTGATGAGTAGATCATCTTCACAGTGATGGGTATGATAATCTCCCATCTGAAGAGCAGAGTAAATATTCATGGAATACAAAAATAGTTTAATTCCGGAAAATCAAAAGACAGTCTGAATATATTTTATCTTTTGATCAGTTCCCCTTGACAAGATCAACAGCTTTGCCGGGTTGGCTATAGTTCCATCCCAGTTCAATAGCTTCTGTGATTTTGGATTGAATGAGCTTTGGGGTAATATTCATCAATTCTCTGCCGTAATCGATGGATCTACAGAAACCGGTATATATCAAAAGAAGCTGTCCTTCACTTTCATGCTGTACGGGAATTCCATATTCATCATCATGTTTTTCGTTATGCGAAACGATCTTTCTTATTTTCCAGTAAAAGATCTGATCATCGACCACTATTTTCCGGAGTCCTTTTTTTGCTAAAGCCATGGTATTTTTTTATTCATTAGATGTTTTCCTTCCACGAATAGTATTTATCTGCAGTATTCTCTTAATTCGTTCAAGAGTTGGACCTGTTCGGTGACCCATTCTGTATCCAGATCATATTTGGATTTGAAATTATTTGTAGCTGCCAGAAATTCTTCAGCTTTAGTTTTTCCTTCATGCTGTTCAATGATACCAGCAGTTTGTATATTTCTCACCTTAGATATTTGATTTCTGTTTTCCAACATTTTTTCCCAATGAATAAGATGCTTTGCGAAATTATGGGTTCCATTGATGGTATCCAGATAAACAACAGTTTCCATCACTCTTTCCTGATCAAAATAGAGTTGAGGTTTTTGTAAATAATAATCAAGATATTTATTGAGATAGTCAAGTGCTTTCTCATTATTATAAAAAGCAAAAACAAGAGCATACACATCACCTGCATAGCATACTTCACTTTTAAGAAGATGTACCCCAATGATGTCAATCTGGTTTTGATAGTTTTTTATGGCAGAGAAATAAGCACCAACAGTCCTTGTTCTCCAGTTAAAATCCCCAAGGAGTGCAGATGTAACTTCTTCAGTGATCTCATCTTTAAGTTGCTTCACCTCTTCAATCCATGAGTCTGAAGTGTGGCGTATTTTCATATAGAATGGTAAGACCCACTTGTTGATAAATTCTTGGTCTAAGTCAAATTCATTCTTAAGGCTTTTCAAATGATCAAAATCAGATCGGTGCCGCACTGTGGCTCCGGCAGAATGTAAATTAATTTCGTTTTGCAGATCTTCGTTCATTTAAGTTTTTTTACTTATTTCTATGATTTTTAATTTTCTTCAGCTCATCAATCTCCTTTTTCATCCTTTCCTTCCATCCTTTTCCATTCCTTTTTTCCAGATAAGAATCGGTCATTTCACTGTATTTTTCCTGAGCTTTAATATCTATCAGATCAATGACACAACCCGTATTCTGTGAAATAATACCATATTTTTTACCGATACTGTCTATCTTTCTGGTCGTTACTTGGTCATAAATCTGGAATGAGAGTCCTCCTGTATACCTCATAACGATCTGATCTTTTTTAATGTCTTTTTGAGCTTCTTTGATGTAATAATTCTCCTGCTTGGTAAGCTCTCTTTTGTTTTTTATAAAACCTTCAGCCGCGATGTAAATAAAAAATGCCAGAGCCAGCGTATTTAAAAAAGGAAATACGCTTAAAAATTTACTTTTAAAGTTTAATTTCTTAAAATCCAGGCTACTGACCAGATAAGAAGCCAATGCTGTCACGACAAAAACAGCTGGCAGATATTGCAACTGGCACCCTTTGACCATCTCCCATAGATCAAAACTCACAGGATAATTGATGAAATAATATCCGAAAATATACACCACAGTCACCAGCAGGATGACCGCTACATTGACGATAATAAGTTTTTTGTACATATCAGAAATCTTTACTTAACTAAAATAAGATTTTCTAAGGAAACTCAGTGCTTTTATTGGCTTTCACTTCTCCGAACATATCCAGAATAGCTGCATATTTTTTCAACAGACGCTTATTAATACGCGGATGGTCAGATTCCAGGTATTTTTTTGATAAATAGGAATAGCTATTTTGTTTACCGTTTTGAATCACAGTCAGGCTGTAAGTCGTATCAAGTAAAACCGGATAGTTTTTATTTTTGTTTTTCAACTCAAAATCTGCCTGATTATATTTCAGAAATTTTTTAAACTTTTTTGATTGGATGATATTAAAAAGACGCTCTTCATCTTTCTGTGAAAGCTCTACCGTTTTGGAGTAAAGAGGGCCGTCTTTATAGTAGGCACTTACATCACCCTTCTCCTTAAAAATATACATCAGATATCGGGATGGTGATCCGGGCGAAGGATCGGATGTGCCTAAAATGACATATAGATCGTTTTTATTTAAACCCCGCAGCCCAAACTGAGTATAAGAACTCACCTCTGAACGCAACGCGAATGTGGGGACTTTTTGAGCATATCCTAAAGTCAGCACGAGCAAAAAGAAGATCAGTATTATTTTTTTCAAAATCGGAGCCTTTTTTTAGTTGTTGAGAAGCAGTAACAATCTAGTCATGGTTTACTTTTGTGTAGGTAATTTCTTCATCTTTCAAACCGTATATTTTGCAATCTTCATTCGTCAGATCAATCAGATCAAAAAACAGGTGGAACTTGTACGTTCTTCCATTGATCAGTTTAGGATATTGAATCGTTTCTTTAATTGCGATCGGGTACGTATAGATTTGTCCGGGTTTTATTTTTGTGGTTTTTTTGATACAGTCTTTGAAACAGTCCACATCAGCGATATAGTTGTTCATCTTGAGCTGCATTCTGTAAGGTGAAAAGGTTTTATTGATCTTGATTTTTTTGTTTCCTACGTTGGTGACAGTCAGTTCTACAACTCCTTTGTTTTGCAAATTCGCAGTACTGGCTTCAAGTTTTAAGGTACATTTTTTCTGCCCCGAAATGAACGAGGCGTAAAACATCATTACAATAAATAGAGCCTGTTTCATCAGTGATTTATTAATTCTAAGATAATTAAAATTTTAAACAAACTGATAAGTAATGTTAGATTGCCATTCTTTCTAATAAAGAAAATTTCTTTTTACGGCTTCAAGTTTCATGGGAAGTTCCAATTTTACCTTTTCACTGACAGCAGACCAACTTTCATAATTGTCTAACCTAAAACCTTTGTATATATCGAGAAAATCCAAAAAATTGGTTTTGAGGAGTCGTAATGTCTCGTACACATCATTCAGATTAAGAACCGTATGTTCGTCAAAACGGTACAACAGAAACTGTTCATCAGGGGTAAGTTGCTGTTCATAAGAAATTTGAGTAGCCATTTCAAAAACAGTTTTTAAGGCTGCCTGTTCTTCCAGAAGCAGATGATATAGAACTCCCAATACAGCTCTGGAAGTGATTTCCGTATCTGCGTTTGTGGAATTTTTATTTAAAATCTGTACAGTATCAAGTAGGTTTTTCGAGGTAGAAAGCTCGATAAATGTGTATTCAGATTCATTCTCTGACGCTAAAATAGAATCGGCCCATCCTGCAATATAATTCTTTGTAATCACACCATACTCCAGAAGGATTACAAAAACTTTCAGCAGATTTTTGTAATCCTTTATTGAAGCCCTTTTCATAGAAGGTTAGATATCATATTCAATTTCACCGATGTAGTACAGTGCATACTCTTCATCGTTTACAGAAACCGGATTGGGAATCGCATGTTTATTAGCGAAAATAATAGCATTCACCGGAGTTTCCAGACCAAGTTCATTGATTTTTTGTTCAATAACCGGAAGCCATTGATCGGCATAAGAATAATCTGTAAATTTTTCGTAGATGCCTAAACTTTCATCTTCGAAACCATATTCTAGAAAATCATAATCAAACCACTGTATATTTTGCGTTTCAGCGAATTTTGATACATAAAGATCTTCGTTTTCTTCCTCCGTATAATAACTTTCATCCTCTTCAGCAAAAGCATCGAATTCATCTTCATTTTTAAAATATCCCAACCAAAAGTGTGAAATCTCTTTCTCCATAAATTATTTTTTAAGTATACCGTATATTTATTTTAATCGTCTTAATTGTTCACTTTCACTGATGATTTTCTCCAGTCTTGAAAGTCTTGTTTTTTCCTGTTTGGCACTCATCAGCCAGTGAATGGTCACCTTTTTATAAGATGGCGCCTGCTTTTCAAAAAATTCCCAGGCATTTGTATGAGCTTTAAATTCTTTCTCATAAGCCGGATCAAGAATATGTTCCGTTTCATGATAATATGTTCCCGTTTTCTCCTCTTTTCTTGCGTCAAATACCTTCTGTCCTGCAGGTTTCATCAATCCGGCTTTCGTAAGTTCTTCCACCTTTTTTATATTGATGAGACTCCAGTTGCTGTTGGGCTTTCTTGGTGTAAACCGGTTGTAATAGCTTTCCTCATCTACCGACCTTCTTACCCCATCTATCCAGCCAAAACATAAAGCCTGATCCACAGATTCAGACCAGTTCATAGAAGCTTTTCCGGTGCCTTTTTTGTAAAAACCGACCAGAACTTCCTTTTCTGTTGTATGATTTTCCTCCAGCCACTTTCTGAATTCGTCCGTTGTTGCAAAAAATATAGGAGCCATGGTGAATCTTTTTGATGCGTATTAAAATGTAATATTACAAAACTTTTCTTTGAAATGAGAATTTGACAGGGACAAAATCGTCCGATCAAAAAATGCGGCAGTATGCTTTTTTATTGTAATTTTATTCAGGTAAAACGCTAGACAATGGAATTTCTTCAGGATCATTATGCCGTCCAAAACGAACTGCTCCTTATACTCATCTCAGTCCTTCTGGGATTACTGATCGGTGCAGAACGGGAGTACAGGAACAAATCTGCAGGGTTGCGGACCTTTATCCTCGTATGTTTCGGATCCTGCCTGTTCACTATTCTTTCCATTAAAATCGGAGTACAGAATCCGGATCGTCTGGCCGCCAATATCATTACCGGAATCGGTTTCCTGGGAGCGGGCGTTATTTTTAAAGGAGATAATAAAATCGATGGAATCACAACAGCCACCACCATCTGGGCGACTGCGTCTATAGGAATGGCCGTGGGTTCGGGATATGTCTATCTTTCACTTTTAGGAACAGCGTTGGTTATTTTAATTCTCAGTGCACTCATCTATCTGCAGAATTTCATAGACAGCAGTCACAAAATCAGGGAATACAGAATCACGGTGGCCGAATCAGAAGATATCAGCCATTGTGAAAAAATATTTAAGGATCACCACCTGAAATATTTTATGCTGAAAATGCAGTATACACGGGGAAGTCTTTCTATAACATGGAGACTCACGGGGAAACATACCAGACACGATGAGGTGGTAAGAAGTCTCATCAATGATCCTAAAATTACAGCCTATCAGTTTTAAGCTAAAGACAAAAAAATAAAGGCCTGAGCCTTTATTTTTTCTTGAAAACATACAGATCCTTGTTCGGTCCTGTGATTTCCTGTCCGTCCATATCAAGCTGTATCAGGATGTTTTCGCCTACTTTATATTTGTAACTGGCTGTTTTTCCTTTTAACGTAATCACGCTTCCTGAAGCATCCCATTCAAAAGTACCTTTATCCTGGTTTTTAGAATTTCTGTCGATGTATTCTTCAGTAATACTGAACGTTTTATCATTATTTAAAGTCAGGGAAGTCTTGATTCCAGGACAGTCGGCGCACGGAACCACCGCTTCATAAGTTCCCGGCCAGTCAAGAGCGTTTTCCGAAGTATCGCCTGCTGCGGTAGGAGTTGCCTTAGTAATGCTGTCCGCAGGATTGGTCTGTACAGCCGCAGAATCCGTTGCAGCATCCGTTGTTTCCGTTGTTTTTTCTTTCTGATTACACGATGCTAAAAAGACCGCCGATGCAATTCCGAGAATGAACATTTTGCTATTCATCATGATAAAGTAATTTAGATATATTAATAATTAAGTGCGGTGTTTGAAACAAAAACTGAGCCGTTTCGGGGTTGTAGAGTCGGAGAGTTTGAGTGTTTTAGAGTAAGAGAGTTGCTAGTTGACAATTACTGGTGCGAATCTCGAAACCCGAAACTCATATCCCGAAAAATATCTGAAATCTGATGTCTGGAATCTAAAATCTTGATTCTTAAATTCACCATTCACTTGCGAAGCAAAATTCACAATTGCCCTTTTTCAACCTCAATCTCAACCTTAGCCTTAAAAGTCTCATGTCTGAAATCTGGAGTCTGAAGTCTAAAATCTAAAATCCTCTCCCACGTAAGGCATATGTACAATATTCTTTGTAAATTGGGGCAAAATTTTGATTATGACAAAAAAGATACTTTTATCCGTATTTCTTTTGCCGGCTGCAATGGCATTCGCTCAGCAATATGGAGGAATGTGGATTCCGACAGAACTGAATGAAAAGGAAATGAAGGATATGGGAATGAAGATCTCTGCCAAAGACATTTTCAATACCCAGAAGCCTAGCATAAAGGATGCGGTGGTACAGTTTAACGGCGGATGTACTGCGGAAATCATTTCTCCAAAAGGGTTGCTACTGACCAACCACCACTGTGGATACGGACAGATCCAGGCACATTCTACGGTTCAGAATGATCTTCTTTCAAACGGATTCTGGGCTAAGAATCCAGAGGGAGAACTTCCGAATCCTGGCGTAAAAGTAGACTTCATTGTTGATATCAAAGAAGCTACCGATCAGATTTTAGAAGGGACAGACAACCTCGTGGAGCCTGAATTGGCTAAAAAGATCAGTAAAAATATTGAGGTTTATAAAAACGCTCAGAAAATAGAATCTTACCAGTCAATCATTGTAAAACCAATGTATTACGGTAATAAATATTACGCTTTTACTACTGAAACCTATAAAGATATCCGTTTGGTTGGGGCACCGCCTCAAAGCATCGGAAAATTCGGTAGTGATACAGATAACTGGGTTTGGCCTAGACATACCGGGGATTTCTCCATGTTCAGAATTTATGCGGGGAAAGATAACAAGCCTGCTGAATATTCAAAAGATAACGTTCCTTACGTTCCAAAACATTATCTGCCGGTTTCTATAAAAGATAAAGCTGAAAACGACTTTACATTCGTATTCGGATTCCCTGGAAAAACTACGGAATATCTTCCTGCGGTAGCTGTGGAGAAAATCATGAAGGATATTGACCCGGCGAGAATTGCTGTACGTGATGTGGCTTTGAAAACATTGGACGAAAAAATGCGTGTAGACAGTGAAACACGTATCAAATATGCTTCTAAATATGCATCCGTAGCCAATTACTGGAAAAAATGGATCGGTGAGGTAGAAGGACTGAAAAAGTCTAATGCCGTAGAGAAAAAAGTAATGTATGAAGGATCTTTAGTCGCTAAAAATCCTGAGATAAAAACTACTTTGGACCAGCTGAACAAACTGTACAATGACCAGGCTCCTTACGCATTGAACAATGCTTATTACACAGAAGTGGTAAGAAATGCAGAAACACTGAAGCTTGCCGGAGATTACTACGATTATGTAGCTTCTGTGGAAGCAGGAAGAATGGATGAAAAAGAGCTTGCGAAATTAAAAACAAAAGTGACTTCATTCTACAAAGATTACAGTGCAGAGCTTGATGCTAAGGTGACGGCAAAATTATTGGCTTTATATGCTAATAAAACAGCTCCTCAGTTTTTACCGGTAGGATTCAATAAATACAAGGACGAAAACCAGAATATTCCGATAATCGAGGAGATGTCTAAAAACTCCATCGTTACAGGAAGAGCTCAGGTAAACGGAGCAGCCCTGACAGCGGATGTAGAAAAGGCATTTTCTAATCAGGACAAACTGGTTAAGACGTTGAAAAAAGACCCTATTTATCAGCTGTATGTTTCTATGAAGGAAACGTATATGAAGAATGCAGATCCTCAGTTTACTGCTCTTCAGGGGAAAATTGATGATCTTCAGAAGAAATTCATGGCGCAGCAGATGGCAACGGATAAAGACAGAAAATTTTTCCCGGATGCGAACTCTACGCTTCGTGTAACCTACGGGAAAGTAAAAGGTTCTACGCCTAGAGATGCTGTTTCTTATGGCTACCAGACGCACCTTGCCGGAGTTATTGAAAAATATGTTCCGGGAGATTATGAATTTGATGTTCCTAAAAAACTCATCGATCTTTACAACAAGAAAGATTACGGATTTTATAAGGACAAATCAGGAGACGTTCCTGTTGGATTCACCGCTACCAACCACACTACGGGAGGAAACTCAGGAAGTCCGGCGCTTGATGCCAACGGAAATCTTGTAGGTCTAAACTTCGACAGACAGTGGGAAGGAACGATGAGTGATATCAATTATGACCCGCGTTTCAGCCGAAACATTATGGTAGATACAAAATATATCCTTTTCATTATCGATAAATTTGCCGATTCCAAATGGCTTATCGACGAAATGAAGGTGATCAAATAATACATAAAAATCATACCTTTAAGAATCTATTTAAATCCAATTTGAATAGATTCTTTTTTATTTAACAGAGATGAAAGATAAGATCATCAATATCCTTACTGCCTTCGAAACGGACGATATCGGGAAATCTTTTCCGCTGGATTACTGTCTGCCCCTTTACCACAGCGTTTCTGATGATAATTTGCCACATATAAGACACGTCATCAATTATAAAAATACCCAACAGTTTGAAGAGGATCTGGACTGTTTTTCAAAGCATTTCCAGTTTGTAAATTGGTCAGAATTCAAAGATTTTGTCAATGGCAGTTTTAAGCCAAAGAAAAAGATCGCTTTATTGACTTTTGATGACGGTTTCAGGGAGTTTTATGATGTGGCAGCTCCTATTCTGGAACGTAAAGGAATTTATGCCTGTAATTTTATCAATCCCGCTTTTGTGGATAATAAAGATATGATGTTCAGATGCAAAGCCAGTCTGCTGATCGATGAGATTGGAAAAAGAAAAACGATAGATCCTGAAGTATATCGCGTTTTGAATTTGAAAAATAAGGCGGAAAAACAAGCTTTGATTAACAGGATTTTAAACATCAGTTATCAGGAAAAAGAGATTCTTGATATCCTGGCAGAAAAGCTTGAAACAGACTACAAAGCCTATTCAAAAGAACAGAAACCTTATCTCAGTACAGACGAATTAAAAATACTGACTGAAAAAGGTTTTGGAATTTCTTCCCACAGTTGGGATCATCCCAAATACGGAGATCTTTCTCTGGAGCAGCAGATGGAAACCACCAACCGGACTTTCGGTTATCTGAAAGAAAATGGTTTTTTACACGAAACCTTTGCATTCCCTTTCACGGATTTTGGGGTGAGAAAGGAGTTCTTTGACGAACTGTTTAAAAATGAAGAAATCAAATTCAGCTTTGGATGTGCGGGCGTAAAACTGGACAGTGTGAAAAGAAATTTTCAACGAATTCCAATGGAAATGGGAGAGAGCGGAGAAAGGATCCTGAAAAAGGAAACGGCTTATTTCAGATTGAAAAAGATCATCAATAAAAATACAATTGTACGGAAATGATAGAGCTGAAAACCTACAACCGAGAACAACTGCAGGAGTTTATTTCTTCGGGAGATTTCCTGAAGTACGATTTTCTGCCCATCACCAGACACCGTGCAGAATCTCATATTAAAAATCCAAAGGCTTCAGATGAACAGACGCTTCTTATTCTGGCATTCTGTGAAGGAAAACTGGCAGGTTATGTAGGCTGTTTTCCCGACAGTTTTATCATCGATGGAAAAGAATTCAGCTACGCATGGCTGAGTACACTATATGTAAGCAGTGAATTTCGCAAGAAAAGGATACCCAAAAAGCTTCTTAAAAAGGTTTTTGAAGAATATGAAGACCGTATTGCCATAACAGAATTCACGAAAGAAGCGGAAGCACTCTATACGATTATGGGTGTTTTTGAGGATGTTTTCCCAAAAGACGGTAAACGTTACTACTTCCGGACAGATGCGGCTAAAATGATTCCCGAGAAAAAGCCAGGAACAAAGATTTTGACACCTCTTTTTCAAATAACAGACACAGCAGCCAATTCTTTAATTGCTTTAAAAAATGGCCCTTTAAAGAAGCCTGATTTTAAATTTGAAATTCTGGATCATATTGACACTGAAAGTTCTGAATTTATGTCAAAGTTCGGAAGCAGAAGAACGGCTGATGAAATCAATGTATTTATTAAAAATCCGTGGGTTTTGGAAGGAAAAAAAGAGCAGAAATACCTCTTTTCAAGCTATGCAGATGCTTTTAAATACTTCTGGGTAAAAGTTTACGACGACAATAATGTTTTAACATCTTGTTCATTACTGCTTTTGAGAGACGGATACCTTAAAATTCCCTACCTGTTTTCAGAATCAGGCTTAGATTATTTTACAGATTTTTTAAACTATTTTATCGTTAAAAATAAGATAAAAGCCCTCACCAGCTACCAGAAAGAGCTGAATGAAAAATTGAACTTATATAAAAATTTTCCAAAGATCTACCAACGTGATTTTAAACGCGAATATCTCTTCCACAAACAACTGCTGAATGATCTGCCCGAAGGCTTTGACCCAAAATATCAGGATGGCGACGGGGATTGTATGATGACGTAGGTTTTGAGTTTGAGAGTCGGAGTGTTTTAGGTTTTAAGCGTTGTTACGGGATTCAGGTTACGGAGTGCGAGTTTCGGAAACTTTGAATGTTTTAGGATGATTATGGTTATGAATTTCGGATGCCCTTAAATAAACGATAAAAATCTGGTGGCTGAGGTACTCGAAGCCACCAGTACTAATGTCTAAAATCTTGTTTCCTGGCTCTTGATTCTTGTCTCTAAAAAATAAAAAAACCGCCTCAATTATTGAAGCGGTCTCTATATTTAATGTCCGAAGATATCCTTCAGCGTTAGTTCTTGAAAGGTTCCCATCTCGTTGACGGCGTCCATATCGAGGTTTTCCTTCTTACCGATAATCGCGGTGTTGAAATGAACCGGTTTGATTTCTGTTTGATAAAACGTTTTGACGTCTTCAAAATTCAGAGTTTTGATCTGTCCGTAGATATCCTTTCTGAAATCGTGATAGATCCCAAGTTTTTTCAGTCGTAATGTGTTGAAAAATATATTGTTTCTGGTAATTCTTGTGGAAGCGATTTGTTTCAGCGCTGCATTTCTGGCGTTTTCAAACTGGGTTGGAACTTCAGGAAGTTCATTCATCAGTTCACCCATCGTGCTTACTGCGGTCTGAAGCTTGTCCGGCTGCGTTCCGATATATGTCGTGATATAGTCAGGATGTCCCAGTTCAGAATTGGCAGCATAAGAAACATAAGCTGAATACGCTAAACTCTTACTTTCACGGATTTCCTGGAAAACAATGGATGAAAGTCCTCTTCCAAAATATTCATTGAAAACATTGATCTTTCCGAAGTTTGAAGTATTCACCTCATGTCCTCTTCCTACTTTGCTCATTTCCATCTGCACCATGTCATAATCTGTGAAATAGACGTTTCCATTGGTTTCAGGTTCAGGATATTGCTTAGGTTGAGGGATCTGGAAACTTTCGTTTTCTACATATTGTCCGATATACTGTTTGAAATTTTCAAGTTTTTTCCCATAATAAAATACCTGATAAGGATATTTGAACAGCTTTTTCATTCGGTCTGTAAATACTTCCGCGTTGCTGGTTTCAAGTTCCTCCTTTGAAATAATATCCGTGTATCGTGAGAAGCTGCCCAGTTTGGTATAATTGGTCAGAGCAGTCATGATGCGGTTTTTATCTTTTCTGCTGGCCTGACGGTTTTCCAGAACGGTTTCTACAAACTGTCTGTAAATCTCCTGATCAGGTTTTACATCATACATCCAGTGCTGAAGAAGGGCAATCCCTTTTTCAATATTTTCCTCCAGTCCGCTCAGTGAAATCAGAAGCTGGTCGTTGGTTGTTTTAAAATCATTGCTCACACCGATCTTGAAGAATTCCTTCTTTAAATCTTCTGGTGAAAGATCTTCAGTTCCAAGATACTGTAGCAGCTGTGTAGAAATCCCAAGATCTCTGTCGTGATCACTTCCGAAAGGGAAAATAAAGTGAACCTGCGCAATATCATTGTATTTGTTCAGAACGAAGCTCAGCTTTTTATCCTTGATGGTATCTGTAAGGATTTCCTTCTCATAATCAATGAATTCCGGTTGTATGTCTTCCGTTTTTTCTGCGACGATTTCCTTTAAAAAATCTGACTGTGCTTCACGGTTTATCTTGATAGGGGTAATTCCAGGGTTTTCAACTCTTACCAACTGATCATTAACGCCTTTTTCTTTATAAACAATAACATAATTATCTTTGAAAAAAGCATTGGCAAAATCTACCACATCTTCTTTGGTGAAATCCTGATATTCATCCAGTTCATTCAGTTCCTGCTCCCACGATCTTCCCTTGATGTAAGTGTCATAAAGATTCGTAGCCAGTCCATCAGCTGTTTCAAGGCCTTTCAAACGCTGAAGTTTAAAATCATTGATGATGGCAGGAAGAATCCAGTCCGGGAAATCTCCTTTTTTGATCAGTTCGATCTGCTCCAGAACCATATCTTTTGCTTCATCCATCGACTGTGTTTCTTTAGGAACCGCTACGATAGAAAAATATCCGTACTGCTTCAGGCCAACAGAAAAAGCCTGTGCCCAAAGCATTCTTTGTGTCTGATTGATATTAAGATCAAGCAATCCCGCTTCGCCTCTGTTACTGAGAATATTGGCCACAATATCTGCCAACATCGCTTCTCTGGTTCCGTAGCTGTCTGTTCTCCACGCAAGCTGAACTCTTGGTGTAGTAGGACTTTTTACTGTTCTTTTTACAATTTCAGTTAATGGTTGTTCAGCTACAGGCGTTTTTTTCGGAAGTTCCCGGTAAGGAATTGTTCCAAAATATTGATTAACAAGCTGAATGGTTTCCTCGAAATCCAGATCTCCCACTAAAACCATAGCATAATTATTCGGCACGTAATATTCGTCAAAATATTTATGAATTGCTTTCATAGAAGGGTTTTTCAGGTGTTCCGGCCTTCCGATGGTCGTTTGCTGACCGTTTGGATGGGTAGGAAACAGGGCATCCATCAGTTCATAATTCACCACTCTTGAATCATTATCCTGAGCTCTGTTGAATTCCTCATATACCGATTCCAGTTCCGTATGGAAAAGTCGAAGGACAACTTCTGAAAATCTTTCCTTTTCTATTTTAAGCCATTTTTCAAGCTCATTATTCGGGACATTATTTTTGTAAACCGTTTCATCGAACCACGTATGAGCATTCGTTCCGCTGGCACCCAGTGAAGAAATCACTTTATCATATTCATTCGCGATGGCGTACTGGCTGGCATCTTGGGATACTTCATCTATTTTTTTATAAACCTCCTTCTTCTTTTCAGGATCCTGTTCCGCTTTGTGCTCTTCATACAACGCTGAGATTTGGTCAAGAAGTTCCTTTTCTTTCTCCCAGTTTTGCGTTCCGATCTTAGAAGTTCCTTTAAACATCATATGTTCAAGATAATGTGCCAAACCTGTATTGTCAGCCGGATCATTGTTACTTCCCGTTCTCACGGGAATATAAGTCTGTATCCTTGGGGCATCGAAATTCTGGGCAAGAAAAACCTTTAAGCCATTCTTCAGCGTATAGATTCTTACCTTATTTTCATCGTGCGTTATTGTAATATATTCGTAGTTGTTTTTATCTGTATGAACCGTTTCTTTGTATCTTTTGTCAATCATAAGCTAACTCATTTCATTCTTTTAGATCCGAATGCACTACAAATGTAAGCAATCAAAGAAAATTTCGGTGTGTTTTTGTGACTATTGCATCTATAACTTCGATTTGTAAAGATGAAAAGGAAATCTTTTTTCTTGTCACCATCATTCAGTGAATTTTTCAACGCCAACAATTGACCATTCATTGCGAAGCAAAATTCACCATTGACAGTTTCACGTTAAATTTCATCCCACTACTGTTCATTTGCTCAAAAAATTCAATAAGTTTGCATCAGGTTTTCCAAAAACAACCATTATGTCCGGAAACATTCTGATCATCGATGATGAGATCAAGCTCCTGAAATTACTGGGGATGATTCTTTCCCAAGAAAATTTTAACGTCAAAGAAGCTTCTACAGCACGTTCTGCGATGACCATGCTCGAGCAGCATGAATTTGATGTCGTTTTATGTGATGTCCGCCTTCCTGATGCTTTCGGGGTAGAATTGGTGCGATCTATCAAAACCAAGTATCCACATCTTGAAATTATTCTGATGACCGCTTTCGGAAATATTACTGATGCTGTTCAGGCCATGAAAAACGGGGCGTATGACTATCTGGTAAAAGGAGATGATAACGAGAAAATCATTCCACTGGTGTACAAAGCCCTGGAAAAAGTAAAAGATAACCGTTCTAAAATTGGTCAGAAAACTACTGTGTCAAAAGGATTCGGACAGATCATTGGAACTTCTCCGCTGATCCTTCAGTCTAAAAAACTGGCTGAAAAAGTAGCTTTAACGGATGCTGCTGTTCTTCTGACCGGAGAAACAGGAACCGGAAAAGAAGTTTTTGCCAATGCTATCCATGACGGAAGTGACAGAAAGAAAAATAATTTTGTAGCGATCAACTGCTCAGCTTTCAGCAAAGAAATACTGGAAAGCGAACTTTTCGGACACAAACAAGGCGCATTTACCGGGGCTGTAAAAGACAAAAAAGGTCTGATAGAAGAAGCCAACGGAGGAACCTTATTTTTAGACGAAATAGGAGAGATGCCCATTGAACTTCAAGCCAAATTGCTGCGTGTTCTCGAGACCGGAGAATTCATCAAAATGGGCGAGACGAAAGTATCCCGATCAGATTTCAGACTGATTGCTGCAACCAACCGCGATCTGGAAGACGAAATTAGACAAGGCCATTTTAGAGAAGATCTCTATTTCCGACTGAATGTTTTCGAGATCCATCTTCCGCCATTACGTGAAAGAAAAGAAGATTTGAAACTACTGGCCAAAAACTTTATTGATATTTTCTCCCGTAAACTTCACCTTTCAAACCTTCAGGTGAACCCTGATTACTATAAAACCCTTGAAAAAAACGACTGGAAAGGGAATATCCGCGAGCTTAGAAACGCCGTAGAAAGAAGCCTTATTCTGATGGAAGACAACATCCTCGATTCGGAAAGTTTACCCCATTATTCTGATAAAATCGTTCCTGAAAGCGACTCATTAAGCATGAGATCTCTTGAAAAAATTCATATCCAAAAAGTCCTTCAATACACAAAAGGCAATAAAGCCGAAGCCGCCAGGCTGTTGGAAATCGGTATTGCGACGCTGTATCGTAAGCTGGAGGAGTATGGATGGAGATAAATGAGTTGAAGAGTTTTAGCGTCGGAGTGTAAGAGAGTTATAAATTATGAGTTATTAGTTTCGGCGGGTGAGTGCCGATGAATAAACGACAAATATCTGGTGGCTGAGGTTCCCGAAGCCACCAGCGGTAATGTCTGAAATCTGAAATCTGAAATCTGATGTCTGACGTCTAGTATCTAAAATCTTGGCTCTTGCTTCTTGAATCTTGAATCTATCAATTCACCATTCCCTTGCGAAGCAAAATTCACCATTGACAGTTTCCCCTCTAACATCTAACCTCTAGTTTCTAACTTCTAATCCCTATCATTTCAATAAACGAGCCTATCAAAATGATAGGCTTTCGTGTTTTGGTATGGTTGAGTTATTTGTTTTAATGTATTGATTATTAGATTATTGAATGTTTTATTTTCAAATTGGGCCTTCTTTTGGCCTATAGGACAAGAATAAAATATTTTAAAAATGACAATTTCAAGAAAAACGTTCAAAAAACGTGAGCACGCAGGCTTCAGTCTGCTGATGGTATCGTACGTACTGATGACTCTATTAACCTTAATAATAACGATATGATGCTGATAAGTTTGATCCTGCTTTTTGCAGTGATGTTCTGGCTTCTCTATAAATCCGTTGAATTTTTTGATAAAATATAAAACTATGTGGAGTTTATTTTTCCTTTCAATTCTGGCCTTTGTGTACATCTGCTACGTTTTGCTGAAACCTGAAAAATTTTAACCGGTCATGAATACAGAAATTTTAGGCGTTATTGCCATGTTTGTGATCACATTAGTCATTGGAATATTTCTTGGAAAATACATTGCTAATGTGTACGGGTACAAAAAGACCTTTTTAGATCCTGTTTTTGAACCTGTTGAAAAAGTAATTTATAAAATATCGGGAATCAACCCGGCCCGTCAGATGACCTGGAAACAGAATATGTATGCCATGCTGACGATCAATCTGGTCTGGTTCATCATAGGATTCCTGATCCTGCTGACCCAGGCGTGGCTTCCTTTAAATCCCGACGGAAACCCGAATATGTCCCCTGATCTCGCTTTTAATACAGCTATTTCCTTTTTGGTGAACTGTAACCTTCAGCATTATTCAGGAGAAACGGGAGTCAGTTATTTAAGTCAGCTTTATCTGATGTTCCTGCAGTTTGTAACCGCAGCTACCGGAATGGCGGCTATGGCTGTTCTTTTCAAAGCTTTTAAAGATAAAACAACGACAGAATTAGGGAATTTCTACGATTTCTTTACTAAATCTGTGGTCAGAATACTCGTGCCGATCAGTATCCTTGTTGCTCTGATCCTTTCTGCTAACGGAAGTCCGATGACTTTTGAAGGGAAAGATCATATAACAACGCTGGAAGGACAAAAAGTGGATGTTTCCAGAGGCCCTGCAGCTGTTTTTGTAGCGATCAAGCACTTGGGAACGAATGGAGGAGGCTTCTTCGGAGCCAATTCAGCACACCCGCTTGAAAACCCTAATTATGTGACTAATATGACCGAAATGGTCACTCAGATGATCATTCCGTTTGCATTGGTTTTTGCGTTAGGATTCTATCTGAAAAAAAGAAAACTGTCATGGGTGATTTTTACCGTAATGACGGTCGGTTTTCTGGCGCTTGCCGTTCCGAATATCGTAAATGAAACCAACGGTAATCCTCTAATCACAGAAATGGGTACTGACAACAGCCTCGGAGCTATGGAAGGTAAGGAAATACGTTTCGGAAGTGCATCTTCAGGATATTGGAGCATTGCAACGACGGTGATCTCAACAGGGTCTGTTAATGCCATGCACGACAGTACAATGCCTCTTTCAGGCATGAATGAACTGCTGGCGATGATGATCAACTGTTTCTACGGAGGCTGCGGGGTCGGAATTCTGAATTATTTCATATTCATCATCCTCGCTGTATTTATCAGTGGTCTGATGGTAGGGAGGACGCCGGAATTCATGGGTAAAAAGATTGAAGCCAAAGAGATGAAGATCGCCATGATCGTGGCTCTGTTCCATCCGTTCCTAATATTGGTAGGAACAGCATTAACAGCTTATCTGCCTGAATTTGGTGCCAAAACATTGAATAATCCGGGATTCCACGGGTTCAGTGAAATGCTATACGAGTTTACTTCTTCTTCTGCGAACAACGGTTCCGGATTTGAAGGGCTTGGTGACAATACCCCATGGTGGAATATCTCAACAGGAATCGTATTGCTGTTATCCAGATTTATTCCGATCATCGGACCGATAGCGATTGCAGGATTATTGGCACAGAAAAAATTCATCCCGGAAAGTTCAGGAACTCTGAAAACGGATACGGCTACTTTCGGCTTTATGACGCTAGCGGTGATCCTTCTTATTGCAGCCCTGTCTTTCTTCCCGGCCCTTACATTAGGACCTATTGCAGAACAGATCCAGTATTTCTCTAAATAAACATTAAAAATTAAAATCAATAGTCAACCATTAGGAAGATTGAAATATCAGGGAACCAGTCTAAACTCATCGAAACATTCACCTGAATATATTATCCATTTTCAATCCTTTTTGTTTTAATCTGTCTTAATGGTTACCGTTGATTTACAATTATATAACTCTTTCAAAAAAAATGAAAAATCAATCACAGACATTGTTTCAAAAAGATTTGGTGAACGAAGCGATCAAACAGTCCTTCGTGAAGCTAAATCCGAAAATCATGTTTAAAAATCCCGTGATGTTCCTGGTAGAAGTAGGAACTGTTGTGATGTTCATCGTAAGCCTTTTCAGTCTTACAGGAGACAAATCACAGGGAAGCTTTGCTTATAATTTTACCGTATTCATTATCTTATTTTTCACCGTTCTTTTCGCCAATTTTGCAGAAGCTATTGCAGAAGCCAGAGGAAAAGCTCAGGCGGATACCCTTAGAAAAACACGTGAAGAAACTCCTGCTAAAGTAGTTTTGGAGAACAAACCGGGATTTCAGGTAGAAACCGTTCTGAGAATGTCTGCCGAAATGAAGCTTGGTGATATTTTCCTTTGCGAAACAGGAGACCAGATCCCGATGGACGGAGAAATTATCGAAGGACTTGCTACCATTGATGAATCTGCCATTACCGGAGAAAGTGCACCCGTTATCCGTGAATCCGGAGGAGATAAAAGCTCTGTAACGGGAGGAACAAAGGTTCTTTCAGACAGAATAAAAGTAAAAGTGACCACCAAACCGGGAGAGTCCTTTTTGGACAAAATGATTGCCCTTGTAGAAGGAGCATCAAGACAGAAAACACCTAATGAAATCGCATTAACTATACTTTTGGCAGGATTTACCCTGACCTTTATTATCGTAACACTCACTTTAAAACCTTTTGCAGACTATGCGCAGACTCCCATTACTATTGCGGCATTTATCTCACTTTTCGTTTGTTTGATTCCCACAACCATTGGAGGTCTGCTTTCTGCAATCGGAATCGCCGGAATGGACAGAGCTCTGAGAGCTAACGTAATTACCAAGAGTGGTAAAGCAGTGGAAACTGCCGGAGACATCGATGTACTGCTTCTTGATAAAACAGGAACCATCACCATCGGAAACCGTAAGGCGACGGAATTTCACCCTGCAGACGGAATCAGACTGCCGGATTTTATTAAAGCTTCTGCGTTAAGTTCAGTAGCCGATGAAACACCGGAAGGAAAATCCATTATAGAACTAAGCCAGCTAAAATCAGAAGACCTTCTTGTTCCCAACCCGGTCTATATAGATTTCTCAGCGGAAACAAGAACATCAGGAATTGATTTTGAAGACACAAGGATTAGAAAAGGAGCTTATGACACGATAAAAAAACTGACTGAAAAAGCCGGGAATATCTTCCCGAAAGAAACCCAGGATGCCGTTACCAAAATTTCCGAAAACGGAGGAACGCCTCTTGTAGTAAGCGTTAATGAAAAAGTCTGGGGGGTAATCGAACTTCAGGATATCATTAAAACAGGAATTCAGGAACGTTTCCAGAGACTGAGAAAAATGGGGGTAAAGACGGTAATGGTAACCGGCGATAATCCTCTGACTGCAAAATTCATCGCTGAAAAAGCAGGTGTAGATGATTTCATTGCTGAAGCCAAGCCCGAAGACAAAATGAACTACATCAAAAAAGAACAGCAGGAAGGAAAGCTGGTCGCGATGATGGGAGATGGGACGAATGATGCGCCGGCACTGGCTCAGGCCGATGTGGGAGTAGCAATGAACAGCGGAACACAAGCTGCAAAGGAAGCAGGGAATATGGTGGATCTTGACAATGACCCGACAAAGCTGATCGAAATCGTGGAGATTGGAAAACAATTGCTGATGACCCGTGGAACACTGACGACTTTCAGTATTGCGAATGACGTTGCTAAATACTTTGCCATTATTCCGGCACTGTTTATCACCTTCATTCCTTCGCTTCAGAAGTTGAATATTATGAATCTTCACAGCCCGGAAACAGCGATATTATCAGCCGTTATTTTCAATGCCGTGATCATTCCTTTCCTTATTCCGTTAGCATTAAAAGGCGTTGCCTATAAACCGATTGGTGCCAGTGCGCTCCTGAGAAGAAACCTTTTAATCTACGGTTTGGGTGGTGTTATTGTTCCGTTTATCGGGATTAAAATCATCGATTTAGTGATCAGTTTATTCTATTAAAATTAAAAAAATGAAAAATCATATTGTTGCAGCATTCAGACTGACTATTGTAATGCTGGCTGTCATAGGAATTTATCTGCTTATCGTGTATGGAGGCTCCAAAGTATTGCCTACAAAAGGAAATGCAGAGATCATCATTCAAAACGGACAGAAATTCTACGCCAATATCGGGCAGGAATTTAAATCAGAAAAATATTTCCATGGACGTCCTTCAGCTGTTGATTATAATGCAGCAGGAAGTGCCGGAAGTAATAAAGGACCGAGCAATGAAGAATACCTGCAAACCGTACAGAAAAGAATAGATACCTTAAAGATGACGCATCCGGGAATGGGAAATACAAAAGTTCCTGTAGAGCTGGTTACAGCCAGTGGAAGCGGCCTGGATCCGGATATTTCTGAAGAAGGCGCTTTGTATCAGGTAAAGAAAATTGCAGAAGTCAGAAATCTTTCAGAAGAAAAAGTAAGAGATTTAGTGAAAAATCAAACAGAGAAACCGTTTTTAGGACTTTTAGGGCCTTCAAAAGTAAATGTACTGAAGCTTAATATCGCTTTGGACCAATTAAAATAATCTAGCTATCACCGTGAAAAAATATATCATTACCAGTGCCATATTATTCGGGATCTTTTTCCCGAAAGCACAATCATCCGATTCATTAAAAACAGAAAATAAAGTGACTTTCTCTGCCTATGCAGAACTTTTCTACACCTATGATTTTAATGAACCTGCTAATCATCTCCGTCAGAATTTTTTATACTCCTACAATAGACATAATGAGCTCAATCTGAATTTAGGATTGGTAAAAGCCAATTATCAGAGTGAAAATCTCCGCGCCAATGTAGCTTTAATGGCCGGAACCTATGCACAGGACAATATGGCTGCCGAGCAGGATGCATTACGATACGTCAACGAAGCGAATATCGGAATCAGGATTTCTAAAACCAAAAACCTGTGGATCGATGCTGGGATTATGCCTTCACACATCGGTTGGGAAAGTGCCATAGGAAAAGATAACGTGAATCTGACCAGAAGTTTTGCCGCTGAAAATTCACCGTATTTCGAAACCGGGGCAAAAGTTTCTTACACGTCAGACAACGGAAAATGGTTTTTAAGCGGATTGGTGCTTAATGGCTGGCAGCGTATCGCAAAGCCGGAAGGAAACCAGACAATTTCTTTCGGGCACCAGGTGACCTATAAACCGACAGAAAAAATTACGCTGAACAGCAGTTCATTCATCGGAAATGATAAATCGAAGGCTGAAAAAAGGATGCGTTATTTCCATGATCTTTATGGGAATTTTCAGCTGACAGACCGTTTCTCAGCGTTACTAGGATTCGATATCGGGGCAGAGCAGAAAGAGAAAGGAAGCAGTAATTATAATATCTGGTACACACCCAACGTGTTAATGAAATACCAGCTAGACAACAAATGGGCTTTGGCGGGAAGAGTTGAATATTACAACGATAAAAACGGGGTCATCATCAGCACCAAAACGCCTAATGGTTTCCAAACATTCGGATATTCACTGAATGTGGATTATGCAATATTGAAGAACGTGATTTTCCGGACAGAAGCGAGAGGTTTCACATCTAAAGATGCCATTTTTGTGAAGAGTAATGAGATGAAACAGGGAAATTTCTTTATCACGACAAGTTTGGCTGCCTGGTTTTAGAGAGTGAAAAATAATTAATTAACCACAAAAGTCACAAAAGATTTTTACACTTAAGTTTTTTGAAGTTTAGATGTTTTGTGAGAAGAAGATCACATAAGTTTTTTTTAAATCAAAGATTTTTATTCAGAATATTATCCATAAACATCTGTGAAAATCCGTGCAATCTGTGGTTAAAAAACCAACCGCAAAAGTCACAAAAGCTTTTAACACTTAAGTTATTTGAAGTTTATATGTTTTGTGAAAAGAGATCACATAAGTTTTTTTTAAAATCAAAGATTTTTATTCTGATGATTATCAAAATCTGTGTAATCCGTGTGATCTGTGGGAGTTAAAAAATATCAACAAGATAGTTCAGCGAAACATTTTATACAGAATAATCGTACCTTACTTATACATTCTAAAGCGGTGGAAAATAAACCTTTTGTGCCTTTTGTGTTAAAAAAAATAAAGCAAAAAAAATCAATGTCATCAGCAAAACATTTTTTAGAATTGATCCAGAAATCCCGGAAAGGAAAATTCAAGATCTATATCGGGATGAGCGCAGGCGTGGGGAAAACATTCCGTATGCTTCAGGAGGCACAGTCTCTGCTGCGTAACGGCATTGATGTGAAAATCGGCTATGTAGAAACCCACGACCGTGAAGAAACCGTTGCTCTTACCGACGGAATTCCCGAAATACCGAGAAGATCGGTGTTCTACAAAGGTAAAAACCTGGAAGAAATGGATCTTCAGACTATTATTAATGAGCATCCGGAGGTGGTTCTTGTGGATGAATTGGCGCATACCAATGTAGAAGGTTCCAAAAACAAAAAAAGATGGCAGGATGTGCTGGAAATCCTTGATAACGGGATCAATGTCATCAGTGCCATGAATATCCAGCATATCGAAAGCCTGAATGAGGAGGTGAAGAATATTACAGGAATAGAAGTGGCTGAACGTGTTCCCGACAAAATTCTAAGTCTTGCCGATGAGGTGGTGAATATAGATCTTACCGCAGATGAACTGCTGGCCCGTCTGAAAGAAGGTAAAATTTACAAGAAAGAGAAAATCCAGACCGCCCTTACCAATTTCTTTCAAAGCGGACATATCCTGCAGCTCCGGGAGCTTGCCTTAAAAGAAGTGGCTGCACACGTAGAAAGAAAGGTAGAAACAGAGATTAAAACAGAGAATTTTAAACCTATAAAATTTCTGGCTTGCATCAGTAGTAATGAAAAGATTGCAAAAAATATCATCAGGAAAACAGCCCGTCTGGCGAGCTATTACAACAGCCAGTGGACGGTTCTGTATGTTCAGAAGCCGTCAGAGAATCCTGAAAAAATAGCCCTCGACAAACAGCGGTATTTGATTAATAATTTTAATTTAGCACAGGAATTGGGAGCAAAGGTGGTCCGGGTAAAAGAAAGCAGTGTCCACAAAGGAATTCTGGATTATGTGATTGCCCATAATATCACCACAGTTTGCATTGGAAAACCCCACGCAGAGCTCTGGCAGCGTCTTTCCGGCTATAGCTGGATTTATACGCTGATGAACAGGCTGAATGAAAGGCAGATAGATATTATTATTTTATCTTAGAAGTAATGAAACTTAAAACAAAACTCACCCTAGGCGTAGGTCTTTTATTTTTACTGATCGTTCTTATGTCAGTGATCGGATCCGTCTATATCAATAAACTGAAATCGGATACGGAAAAGATCCTTACGGCCAATTACAACAGTCTGGAGTTTTCCAAAAATATGTTGCTGGCACTGGATAAAATAAGTACGGACAGTGCTATTGCCGTTAATGATTTTCAGAAAAACAATAAACTGCAGGAGAAAAATCTTACTGAATTTGGCGAAAAGGAAGCGACTCAAAGTCTGAATCTCCATTTCAACAGCTATCTGAAACAAGCTTTTCCGGAAAAGGAAAAACTGATTCGTGAAGATCTGGCTAAAATCATGTCCCTGAATATGAAAGGGATTGAAAGAAAAAGTGATATCGCCATCATCACCGCTGAAAATGCCACCTTCTGGATCGTAAGTTTAGGAACGGTTTGTTTTCTGATTGCTTTTACCCTGCTTTTTAATTTGCCACAAACCATTGCGGAACCCATCAACCAGCTTACATTCAGTATCCGGCAGATTGCGGCTAAAAATTACAGTGAAAGAGTACATTTCAAAGGCAGCGAAGAGTTCAACAGCCTTGCAGATTCATTCAATACCATGGCGGAAAAGCTTCAGGAGTACGAAAGCAGCAGTCTTTCCAAGCAACTGATGGACAAAAAACGAATTGAAACACTGGTGAACAATATGCATGATGCAGTGATAGGACTGGATGAAAACCATTTTATCTACATGATCAATGACGAAGCGCTGAAGATCACCGGTCTGCATAAAGAAGAAATCATCGGAAAAACGGTTCATGAAGTGGCTGTCAATAACGATCTGATACGGGAACTTCTTAAAAATATTGATCATCCGGTAAAAGAACCGATCAAGATTGTTCGGGATCATAAAGAAAATTATTTTGAACAGGATATTATCCCTATCAATATTGTAAAAACGGGTGAAAAAGAAACCAAATACATCGGAAAAGTGATTCTTCTTCGCAACATTACGCCTTTCAAAGAGCTTGATTTTGCTAAAACCAATTTCATAGCGACCATTTCACACGAACTTAAAACACCAATATCTGCCATAAAAATGGGAGTGCAGTTACTCGGAAACCAAAAATTCGGGGAACTGAATGACCAGCAGAAAGAATTACTCAAAAGCATCAATGACGACGGTCAAAGGCTATTGAATATTACCGGAGAACTGCTGAATCTTTCGCAGGTAGAAACCGGAAACATTCGCTTAACCGTTGAAAAATGTTCACCGAAAGAAGTGGTGCAGGCTGCCGTGAAAAATGTCGAAAAGCTGGCAGAACAGAAAAATATTCTCATCAATACCGAATATCTTTTAGGCGACAATGATTTCGTGAATGCCGATTTCGATAAAACGGTCTGGGTGATGAATAATTTCCTTACGAATGCCGTTAAACATTCTTTCCAGGATGAAAACATTAGTATCACGGTAGAAAAACAGGACTCAATGATTCAATTCAGCATTACCGATACCGGAAGCGGCATTGATGAAAAGTACCACCGCCAGATCTTCGACCGCTATTTTCAGGTGCCGGGAGAGCATCAGAACGGAACAGGACTTGGACTGGCTATCTCCAAAAATTTTATAGAAAAGCAAAACGGCGAAATAGGAGTGAAGAGCTCCCCCAATCAGGGAAGTACTTTTTATTTCAGACTGCCGGTGGTTTAAACAGATTTTAAATAATTTTTTTTAAATTTGAATGAAAATCACACAAGATGAATACATCAGATCTAAAAGCTGACCTGATCAACAGAATAAGTCAGTTAAAAGAAAAAACAATTATGGAGGAGATTCAAAAACTGCTGGATTTTGAATTGAACGAAAACGAATATATTCTTACTGAATCCCAAAAAGACAGAATTGCTGAAGCACAGGCAGAATACAAAAACTCAGCATATCTTACAGAGGATAAAGCCAATCAGGATATTGAAGAATGGCTGGGAGAAAAGTAATCTGGACACATAAAGCCAATATTGAAAGAAAGGAAATTCTTGAATATTGGATTCTCAGAAATCAATCCAAAACATTCAGTATTAAACTAAATAAATTGATAATTAGCAGTGTCAAACTGCTGTCTCAATTTCCGTTAATAGGGCGGAAAACTGCTGTCACAAATGTAAGAGTAAAGATTGTTAAGGATTATCTTATATTTTATGAGTTTTCAGAAACAGAGCTAATCATCCTATCTCTTTGGGATGGAAGACGGGAGGAAAATAAAATTTGATGCGATGAACAGAGTTCCAAAGGTGAAAAAAGTGTTGCAGGATCAAAATTCTGAAGCATGGAAGCAACTGTGTCTTTATATTGATAAAGTAGCGGAAGAAGGACATGAGGAATTTGAACCGAGAAAAGGTATTGGTTCAGAATTGTTTCAATTGATCGAAACGCTTCCAAAGTCTATTGCCAAGCTGAAAAAAGTGAAAAAAATGATGCTTTATGGAAGTCATTTAAAGCAGATACCACCGGAAGTAAGGGAAATGGAATCTCTGGAAGAGTTTATTCCCTATACTTCTTATAATCTTATGTGGTTTCCTTATGAAATCATATACTGTAAAAATCTTAAAAGCAGTATAGTGAGTACAAGAGCGCTCTATGGAAATTATAAATTCCGGACGCATTTTCCTAATCTATATCAGCGCCCTTTAAGGTATTATGATTCTGAAATTGTAAAATGCAGTATCTGTAAAAATGAAATACCGGAAAATGAACCGGATCAGTATTGGGTTTCATTACCGATAGCAACAGATGTTCTTCCTCTGCTTGTGAATGTATGCTCAGAAAGTTGTAAAGCAAAAATCCCGCAGCCCTCGGAATTATATGTTCAGTTTCCACATAAAGGAGGAGAATTTATAAAGCAACCCGAAAAATATTAATTCAATAGCCATTTTTATTCCTGCCAATGCCTGATCATATCTTCGATTACCTATTACCCTTCTTTATAGCTGCGCCAGTGATATTTGGGATATTCTGTTATTTTCAGAATAAAAAAATCATCACAAAATACAGACAGCCGGATTCCGGTGAATTGAAAAATATCAGTGGAAAGATTGTTGTAGAAAGTGGTTCTCTACGTAAAAATTTCCGTTTTTGTACTTTTCAGATTCTGCTGAATCAAAACTCGGTTTTTTTATTTCCTACGGACTTCTATTTTATTCCCAGCCGTTTTATCAATCTTAATTTTAATTCAGATAAGAGAAACACGAAAAGTCCTACGGGGCTGAGAGAATTTAGTTTCAGTAATGATTCTGTTATTTTAATCTCCTATCCCGATTTTCTGGTTAATAAAAAGCGGACAATTTATCTGCAAAATCTTACACCTGACCAGATCAAGCTTTTTCAGGAAGCTTTAAAGAATAGATTTCCTTCTGTCCAGCATTAGTAAAATTCTTTTAAATTTACAGAATAACAAAACCATTCTATGAAAAGACTCATAAGTCTGTTATTATTCCTGTTCTTTTTCTATGCCTATTCTCAGGTTTCTGATAAAACAGCGTTTCTTATAAAACCTCTTGAAAAATTTGATTCATTCTATGCTCTTGATGATGAAAAAGTGAAGGATGTTGAAAAAGCACTGTATAAAAAAGTTTCTTCTGACGAACTTGTAATTTTAGCGGGAAAAAGCAAAAATGTGTATATAAAGGCTACAGCCATAAAAGTTCTGGCTCTGAAAGGAGATCAAAGACTGTTGGGTATTTTCAAAGATCATTTCTATTCCCAGGAAAATATAGTTTACAGAACGAGCTGTCTGTCCCACGAACAGTTGATTTCCACCTATATTTTTGAAACAGTTTCCAGTGAGGATAAAAAAGAGAATGGCTTTTCTATAAAGGATAAAAAGCGTTTAGAAAGAGAAATGGCTTCTCTTGTATTAAATGCAAAGCCCATCAACAAAGAATTGCTTGAAGCATTGAGCTATGCCCTGCCGGAAAATCAGGATACCTACACAAAGATCAGAAAACAGGTAATCGATACGAGATCTGCAGAACTGCTTGTAACCCTTGCGAAATATAAAAATCCAAATGATATTGAACTGATCAAAAGTTTCGGAGCGGATGCGTATTCTGCTATTGAACAGTTCCCTGATCCACAGTTTCTTCCGTTTATAAAAGAACATATTTCAGATTCATTAGATTTTTATGTGATGTTTGCGCTATCCAAATTTTGCAGTGAAGAGGCCAAAGAAATTGTGATCAAAGCGATTGAGCTGGATAAGGAACAGAATAAAGAAAATGATTGCGGCAACGGATGCCTTTCCACAATTTATCAGCATATCTATATGGAAAAATGCAAACTTTACTATCCTGTACTGGCAGATCTGTGGCTAACTGATAAAATTATATCTTTTGATATTCTGGATGATTATGAAAAAACGCATACCCAAAAAGAAACCGTAAAATTTCTACTTGATGGGTTTTCGCTGCCTGGGAAAGCGGAAGTTATTGTTGTTAATCAATTTGATATGGACAATACATTGGATTATTCAACGAGTGATATCGCCTTTGACAGTGGTTTGAGGCTTGTGAAACTGTTGGAAAGAACTAAAAAGATTTCGAAGGAAGTGTATGAAAAAGGACTGAGGGATTCTCTTCTGCATCTGGGTGATCTGGATTTTAAACGTTTCATATCAAAGCTGAAAGATAATGATTCAATACTGCAAAATAAGGATATCCTTTTGGACAAGCTTAGAAATAATGAAAGCGCTTACGGCGCTCTCGTTATCATAGACGGTATAAAGATGCTCAAGGATAAAAACCTTTTCAATGATGGGGCAGCTATTATTGTCAGCAGAAAAGCGGAATTCAAAAAGTTTCCGGTCTGGGAAAAAGAGTATAAAAATTTTATCAAAGAAAATAACATCAAAGAATAGTTGAACTATGAATACAATCAAAATCTTTATAATCAGTCTGTTTTGTACCCTTCTTCATGCACAGATGTCGGGACAGGCTTTTAAACTGGAAGAGCTTGCGAGATTTAATCAACTCACGATGACTGCTTTTAAAACAGAAATTAAGACACATCAATATACGTTCTACGACAAAACAGAAAGCCCTGTATTCATTCTGTTTGAGTATGACAGTCCGGGTTATGTTTACAAGATCGGAAAATTTGAATACACCGAAGAAAAATCTCAGGACAATATAGAGTTTCAGTTCAAGGACAAAAAAGAGCATGATGCCTACATAAAAACAATGCTCGCAGCAGGCTATAAACAGACCGAAAAAGGAAAGATTATGACCGGAGAAATGTATGTGGATTACTTTAAAAATAGAGCACAGATCAGAATGGTTTATCCTAAAACTGCACGAGACAGCTATACGATTCTCGTTTTTAAATAAATGACTGTTCAGCTCACAGCAACAAAAAAGAGCTGTGAAAAAAATCACAGCTCTTACAGATATAAAAAAGATAATTCGTTTAGATTTTAATAAACTTCTGACTCACGGTTTTGTCTTTCGTGAACAATTTAATGATATAGCTTCCCTTAGTTAATTCACTAACGTTTATGGTGTTCCCTGTTACACTTGTGGAGCTGATCATTCTGCCATTGGCATCATAAATTTCTGCTTTTATCACCGTGTTTTTAGATTTGATATTCAAAACATCCTGTACTGGGTTAGGATAGATGGTGGCAATATCACTGTCTTTACTTACTTCTGATGTGGCCAGTACATTTCGGACAGTCGTTGTGAAATTGTTGGTAATGATAGGATGATTGTAATCAAAATAAATTTTTGCAATATTACTGAAGCTGTCACCCATGGTAAGGGTAGCTTTTGTTTTGATTTTAAATGAAATGTATCCGTCATTAGTAGCATCATCAAAAGGCAGCTGAATATTTTCAAAAATAAATTCTATGACATTTGAGTTGCTGATCCTTGTGGTATAAGGGTGACTTCCCGCTAACGGCACTACAGAAGTAATATCAAATTTTGACAAATCGATTTCATCTTTTACAACAATATTCTGCGCATTTGCTGTTCCCTTATTTTCAAATCGGATCAGATAATGAACATAGTCTCCCACCTGCACCTGTGTGATGGATGTTCCTTCCAGACACGTTTTATCATTCGGATCAAAAGAATTGACAACGGTTTGATTGAGCGCAAAATGATTATCAGCAGGAGTTTCATCTGTTGCCCCGGTGATTTGCGCTGTGTAATGCAGAACTTCCCCGCCATTCAGTGCCGGTGTTTGGGTTGGCGTATTGAGTTTTAAAGTAACGGTAATTTCTTTTGTTTCAAATGGTAAAAGATTCGTGAAATTCCAGTTGAGAACACCTGTAGACTGTGAAGCAGGAACAGTCGTTGAGCTCAGATAATCTGTTACAGCATCATTGTAATTGAATACCAGTGTTCCTGATTGCGTAGTTGTTCCTTTGTTTTTATACACAATTTTGTACAGAGAATTGAATCCCGGTCTGGCATTGTTTGTGGGAATGATGACCACTTCCAGATCATTATGCGTTCCGTTTGCACTTACACAAAAGTTTTTAGTGAATGGGCTCGCCTGTGTTGGGAAATCCACGGTTGCACTGGCCGGAGAAATCGTAAAATAAGCAGGATTTTCAACAACCGGAGTGATCACATGAAGACCTTCCTGAACAGAAATAGAATAATTTCCGGAGCCGTCTGCTATATAAGTCCCGGAAGTAATTCCGTCTGTGATATTAAACTGCTGGAATGCCTTGTTCATATCATTCGTATCACAACCGTTATTGTTGGAATCATACTTGGTATTTCCCTGGATGGTATAGGTTGTTCCGCCGGGAGTAAATGAGCAGTAACTGTTCACTTCCACATTATTCTGCCCTACGCTGATCAGCATACTGGAAACCTGCTGTACTTTATCCGTATCGCAGCAGATATAAGCCAGATTGGGTGCGTACGTAGGCGATCCTGCATAGAAACTCAAATTGGGATTTCCATTTTTGATATTGACGTTTTTTATACTAGTTCCGCTTACACCAGCTCCCTGTAATTCTGTATTGTGGCTTAAATCCAGACTTGTAACCCCGTTTTCATTAAAATTAAAAGATTTTAGTCCCAGAACAGGAGAAACATCAAGAGAAGTCAATGCATTTCCGCCGATGCTCATATTGATCACTTCCGGAGTTCCTGTAAAATCAAGGGATGTGATATTGGTTCCTCCTAAGCTTAATGATTTAAGATTCGGCTTGTTTTGAAGAGAAACAGAGGTGATTAAAGGAGAGTTCAGGAGTTGCAGATTATCCAGACTATTGGTGTTTTGGATATTCAGTGAACTCAGTAATGGGTTGGCGTCCACAAACAGATATTGCAACAGTGGGGCATTGCTTAGATTGAGCGAAGTCAGTTTCGTATTTTTGATACTGAAATGCAAAAGCTGATTTAAAGACCCTAACGTTAGTGAGTTAAGATTTACCTTGTCAATGATAATTTTTTTTAGATTCACATTACTGGCAAGATTCAGACTTGTAACCGTGTTGGGGTAAATCGTATTGTCACTGAACTCAATTTCTTCAAGACCCGTAAGCGTTGAAATATTGACATTCGATAAGTGAGCATTGCCCCTGATGGTTAATCTTTTTAGAGTAGGATTCTGCAAAAAATTCATATTGGTCACATACCCTCCATTGGAACTAAGGTTGAAATCTTCAAGCTGGGTACAGCCTTGAGTATTGATGAGGTCTATTGCATTATTATTTACAATCAGAATTTTCAGGGCAGTCATATGGCTTACATTAACTTCATCCATAAAAATATTTCCCTGTACTACCAGCATTCTCAGATTGGCAAAATTCTGAATTCCGGTAATGTCGTGAATCTGGGTTTGATTTAAAGTGATGCTCGAAATATTCAAAGCTTCACTTACCTGAATTTCCCCGTCGTTGTTGGTGTCAATAACGGTCGTAGTTCCATTGAGATCCTGTGCAACAGAAGTCCATTGACTTGCTGAAAGAAGTTTTGCTTTAAATTGCGGATCCGGAAAGTTAATAATCTGTGCACTGAGTGATAAATGTGCAATGAGTAGCACAAAAAGATAGATTTTTTTCATGGTTTGGTGATATTAGTTGTGTAAATATATAAAAAATAATATTATGAAAAATAATTACATTTTAGTTTTTAATTATTTATATAATACTGTTTTTATTGTTTTTAATTGAATGAAATTATTTAAATAGATTGTTTGTGTTAATTTTTTTTAAATAATAATTTGAAGGCTTTTTAAATCCGAATCGTTCTGCAAACCCTGTCAAGGTTCAAAACGTTGACAGGGTTAATGGCTAAAAACAAGAAAAGCTGTGAGATTCTCACAGCTTTAAGGTATAATATGGTCAATTACTTTTATGCTTTAATAAATTTAAGCGTCAGCGTTTTGTTTTTTGTAGAAACTTTGATGATGTAATTTCCTTTCGCCAGATCAGAAACATTCACAGCATTGTTTTTTACTCCGGTTGTATTCAGTATTCTTCCGGCTGCATCGTAAATTTCAGCTTTAATGACTTCATCCTTTGATTGGATATAAAGAATATCTTTTACAGGATTAGGATAAATATTGAAACCATTTTTGCTGGTATTCACCTCAGATGTTGCCAGTACGGTTTGCACAGAAGTGGTATATGTATTGGTGACGATAGGAGCGTTATAGTCAAAATAAATTCTGGCTGTATTGCTGAAGCTGTTTCCGGCTGCTAAAGTAGATTTTGTCTTTATTTTGAATGAAACATAGCCATCGTTGTTGGCATCATCAAAAGGGAGCTGAATATTTTCAAAAATAAATTCCGCCGTATTGGTTCCCGAAATTTTGGTAACAAAGCTATGGCTTCCGCTTAATGGAACCAGCGTAGACAGATCAAATTTGGATGTATCAATATCATCTTTTACAACAATATTTCTTGCATTGGCAGTACCGTTGTTTTCGAATCTGATCAGATAATGAACATAATCTCCAACCTGAGCCTGTGCAATGGATGCGCCTTCCAGGCAGGTTTTATCATTCGGGTCAAAAGAGTTTACTACCGTCTGATTCAATGTAAACGTGTTATCTGCAGGAGTTTCATCTGCAACCCCGTTGATCTGGGCTGTGTAGTGAAGCACATCACCCATATTTAAAGAAGGGGTCTGCGTTGAGGTATTCAAAGTAAACTTAGCTTTGATTTCTCTCGATTCAAAAGGAAGAAGATTCGTGAAATTCCAGTTTAAAACTCCCGTAGATTGAGAATTGGGAACTGTAGTTGCACTTACAAAATTCATCAGGTCATCATTGAAACCGAATACCACATTTCCTGACTGCGTTCCGGTTCCTTTATTTTTGAAAACAATTTTATAATCTGCATCAAACCCCGGAACAGCAATATCTGTCGGGATGATTACAACTTCAAGATCCGGATGATTGCCGTTGGCCGTCATACAGAAATTCTGTGTTAGTGGACTTGTTTGCGCAGGGAAATTAGCTGTTAAACTTGTTGGCGAGATATTAAAATAAGTCGGATTTTCAAGAACCGGGCTGATGGTATGGGCTCCGGCTTGTACTGGAATTGAGTAATTTCCTGAACTGTTAGCCGTTATACTTCCTGAAATACTTCCGCTGGTAATATTGAATTTTTGGAATGCCTTGTTGGGATCATTCACATCACAACCATTATTGTTACTGTCAAATTTTGTATTTCCTGAGATCGTGTAAAAAGCTCCACCCGGAGTAAATGAACAGTATGAATTCACAACACATGAAGTGGTAGAAGGCAGTAAAGCGTTTACGTTGGAAATTTCAGAATCATCCGCACAGATATACGCAAGATTGGGTGTGTTGGAAAAAGTAGAATTATTATTTTGTGTAAAGTTATTGATGCCGTTTTTAATAAACAACGACTTAAGATTAGGATTCATGTCACATCCGAAAATTTTCAAATCTGTATTCTGAGATAAATCGATACTGATAAACTTGTTGTAGGTACAGTTCAGCATTTCAAGTTTTGGAAAACCACTGAAATTGAGTGTTATAAATTGATTACCCGCAATACTCAGAAATTTTAGATTAGGCGTCTGGCCTGAAGGCAGGGTTTGCAGCTTATTGGACGTTAAAGTCAGGTTGTTGAGATTTGTATTATTATTTAAAGATAGATTAGCAAGTTGACACTGCGTCATATCCACTTCATATAAATTGGTCAGTCCCGATAGATCCATAGACGGTATACTCGTGAAAAAAATGTCAAGATCATATAACTGGCTGCAACCCTGAAGATTTACGGATGATAAAACATAGCATCTGCTGAGATCAAGTTTATACAAGGCTGTACTATTGCTCAGATCGATGGTTTGTAATAAAGTAAAACTATCAATATAGAGATCCGTAAGATTGGTAAAGCTTTTTATACCTGCTATTGAAACTACATTATTAAAATTGGAGGAATAATTGGGCATATCATATAAATCAAAACGTAGTTTACTGATATTGGCAGCTTCAGATAATTGAATTTCGCCGTCATGGTTGGCGTCAATAATCGTATTATTACCCATGAGGTCTTTGGCCAGATAAGGTATATTAGCGACCAGTAAGCTTTTAAAATTGGCATCAGGAATATTCACAGTCTGAGCCTGAAATAAAGAGAGGATCATCATACAAATGATGAAGTAGATTTTTTTCATGGATTAATCTTATTTAGTTTATTATTCTTTTCTTGGTGAAAAAGAACAAAAATAAACCATTGAAATCTAATCTCAATGGTTTAATTATAATTTGTTAAAGATCTTACTGTTTCTCTATCAGATTCAGAAACTCCTGTTCATCCAGAATCGTGATGGTTCCGATGTCCTGAGCCTTTTTCAGCTTGCTTCCTGCCTTTTCTCCAACCACCAGGAAGTTGAGGTTTTTAGATACTGCAGAAATATTTTTGCCGCCATGTTTTTCCACCATTTCTTCCGCAGATTCTCTGGTGAATAAGGATAATTTTCCTGTGAAAAGGAACGTTTTCCCTTCCAGAACATTAGATAAAACCTCATTCGTGCTTTCACCTTTTTCAAGCTGTACTCCGTAAGACTTCAGACGCTCGATCATCAGAATATTTTCAGAATTCTTGAAAAATTCCACAATGCTTACCGCGATCTTCGTTCCGATATCTTCTACCTGACAAAGTTCTTCTGCTGTGGCTTCCTTCAGTTCATCGATCGTGGCAAAGTTTTTCACCAGTTTTTTGGCCACCGTTTCTCCCACATGCTTGATCCCGATTCCGTAAAGAACCTTTTCAAAAGGAATTTCCTTAGATTTCTCAATCCCTGAAATAATATTCTGTGCAGATTTTTCCGCCATTCTTTCCAGAGGAAGAATCTGTTCCTTCGTTAAAGCGTAAAAATCAGCAGGATTTTCAATTAATTTTTCTCTGTAAAGCTGCTCTATAGTTTCACTTCCAAGATTATCAATATTCAAAGCCTTTCTGGAAACATAGTGAATCATTCTTCCCACCACTTGTGGCGGGCAGTGAAGTTCATTCGGACAGAAATGGATCGCCTGGTCAACAATTTTCACCAATTCAGTTCCACATTCAGGACAGTTTTTAATATATTCGATTTCTCTGCTTTCTGAAGTTCTTTTTTCGGTGTGTACCCCTACAATTTTAGGAATGATCTCACCACCTTTTTCAACATACACAAAATCGTGCTCATGCAGATCCAGTTTTTTTATGATATCTTCATTGTGAAGCGAAGCTCTTTTAACGATGGTTCCGGCCAGTAAAACAGGTTTTAAATTAGCCACCGGAGTGATGGCTCCCGTTCTTCCTACCTGATAAGAAACACTCTGAAGCTCAGTTTCCACCTTTTCAGCTTTGAATTTATAAGCCATTGCCCATCGCGGAGATTTTGCCGTGTAGCCCAGCTGTCTCTGCTGCTGTAAAGAATTCACTTTTAAAACAATTCCATCAATTTCAAAAGGAAGATTGTGACGTTCCGTATCCCAGAAACTGATAAATTCCTTCACTTCATCCATTGTTTTGCAGAGTTTCGCCTGCTGTGAAGTTTTAAAGCCCCAGCCCTGTGCTTTCTGAAGCAGCTCCCAATGCGTTTCTGCAGGAACATCCTCAGAAATAAACTGGTAAAGTACAGAAGACAGACTTCTTTTTCTTACCTCGCCGCTGTCCTGCATTTTTAAACTTCCGCTGGCGGTATTCCTTGGATTCATAAAAGGGTCCAAACCTTCCTCCTCACGTAGTTTATTAAGCTTGTCGAAGTTTTTTCTCGTCAGATAAATTTCACCCCTCATAAAAAACTGAGCCGGGAAATCACCCTTCAGCGTCAGAGGAATATCCGAAATGGTTCGGACGTTGGAAGTGATTTCATCTCCCTGAAAACCATCGCCACGCGTTACAGCCTGAGTAAGCTTTCCGTTTTCATAAAGAATAGAAATGGAAACGCCGTCATATTTTAGCTCAGCAACAAATTCCACCGGATCACTGATGGTTTTGATAATTCTCTTCTCCCAGTCTTCCAGATCATCGAAATCATAGGAATTATCCAGAGAATACATTCTGAACTTATGCTGAATGGTAGGGAATACTTTGGTAATTCCTCCGCCTACACGTACCGTAGGTGAATTCTCGTCGTAAAATTCAGGGTGTTTTGCTTCCAGATCCTGAAGCTCTTCCAGAAGCATATCAAACTCATAATCAGAGATTGTAGCGGCATCTAGATGGTAGTAATTTTCATTATGCTGATGGAGCTCTTTTCGGAGCTGCTCTATCTTTTGCTGTATATTTTCAGACATTCCGTTCTATCTTTTGAGCAAAAATAGCTAAACTAATCTCATTAAAAAATACCGCAATAAAATATTATGGGAAAATTAAAAAAGCGTAATATGGTTTAACGTGTTGATTGAGTGCGAATTAAAACACTTGTTTAAATTAATTTAACACAATGTTATGATTTAGTTGAAAATTTGTTAAAGCTCTCTTAAACACCCGGTCCATAAAGTCAAAATACCTTTGCACATCTAATTTGTTAAGATGAGAAAAGTAAAGATTGTACTAGGATTATTGTTTTTGGGATTTGGAACACTGGCTTATGCGCAGACTACGCAGGCTTCTATTGTGGGAAGAATTACCGGACTGGGCAGTACCGCTCAGGAAAAAGTGAAAGTAACCATCGTGAACGAGTCTACAGGGTTCAGGACGGAGACGGAGACCAATTCGAAAGGTGAGTATATTTTTAAAGAAATTCCTCTGGGCGGACCTTATACGGTGATCGTGAACGAGGAAAAGAAAGAAGGATATAACGTTAATTTCGGAGATCAGGTTACGGTAAACATGAGCTTAGGTGGCGATGAAAAGCAGATAGAAGAAGTAGTAGTCACCGGAAACCTTAAAAACAAGATCGGAAACCTTGGAGCAGCGACCGCGATTTCAGCGAAGAACATCAGTATGCTCCCGGTCAACGGAAGAAATTTTACCAATCTTACTGAATTGTCCCCATTAAGCGGAAAAGGCGGAAACCTGTCCGGACAGCTGGGATCTTCTACTAACTTTACAATCGATGGGATGACGGCCAAAAACCCGACTTCTGCGGGATCTACAACCAGCCGTAGTGGCGCACCGTTTTCTATCTCGATAGAAGCTGTCCGTGAATTTAAGATCACGACCAACCAGTACGATGTAACCCTGGGAAGAAGTGGTGGTGGAACGGTAAGTGCCGTTACCAAATCCGGAACGAATAAATTTTCCGGAAGTGCATGGGAATACTTAAGAACCAACTGGCTTTCGAGCCCGTATGATATCAGAGGGAACAAAAGAGAGAACGATTTCTCTACATCTCAGTTCGGTTTTTCATTGGGAGGACCGATCATTAAAAACAAATTACACTTCTTTGTGGCATGGGATCACCAGCTGGATTCAAGGCCTTTGATTATTGCAGATATCAAATCTAAAGACGATGAGAAAAGATTCAATACCACCACACAGACGCTGAACCAATTCCTGGATATTGCAAGAGCAAAATACGGGGTAGGAAATTCGCCGCAGTTCGGGAGTTTTGATAAAGTAAGAAATTCGGATGCAGGATTCCTTCGTCTGGACTGGCAGATCAACGAAAAAAACTTATTGACATTAAGAAACAACTTCACGTACGATCTGAATAAAAACGGATTAGGAGATAATACTGCGATCAATTTCTTCGAATCTTACGGGAATGATAAAAACCTTGATAACAGCTTACTTTTGACGTTGAGAACAAATGTTAAGTCTAATATCACGAATGAATTAAAAGCACAGTATTTATACACGTTTCAGGACAGTTATCAGAACAATGAATTGGGAAAACCAGTTCCTAGAGCGGTAGTAGAAGGGGTTGCATCAAGTGTTGGATCAACCAATATCCAGATTGGAGGACATCGTTTCGGTCAGGAAGGTTTCAGAAATAATGTATTCCAGATTGTAGATAACTTATACTACAACACGGATAAAATTAAATATACCTTTGGAGTAGACCTGATGTATACCAGATCCAAATCTGTCTACGGAAGTGAAGTGAACGGAAGATTCCAGTTTCAGGGCATGAAAAATTTTGAAGATCTTACGCCTTACAGATTCTACAGAGAAGTACCATTGATGGATGATCCGTCTGTAAAATCCAGTATCTGGAATGCAGGATTGTATGGGCAGATTCAGACCAAAATAGCAACAGGCCTTGATTTTATGGCCGGATTAAGATTCGATTACGGAGGATATCCGAAAGCTGAATTCAATCAGAAGCTTTTTGACGAGATGGGTATCAGAACCGATAACCAGATCAAATCGTTTGTGATCCAGCCGAGATTTCAGTTTGACTGGAATATCAATGAAGGCAACAAAGATTTCTTAAAATTTGGCGCAGGAATCTTCTCTTCCGACATCAACAACTATATGGTGATCAATAACCTTGTTTTTGACGGAAAACATCTGGCAACAGTAGATGTGAATCCTGCTACGGCTGGTCTGACGCCTAATTTTCCAGGCTATAGAGATGATTACGGAAGTGTTCCTTCACTTTCACAGTATCAGATCCCGACCATCAATTATACAGGGAAAGATGCAAAAATCCCAATCGTCTATAAAGCGAATATCTCCTATACTCACTTCTTTAATGAAAGATTCAGAGCAGGAATTGCAGGATATATGGCGCTGGGAAGAAACAATTACTTCTACTATGACAGAAATATGAAGACTAACCCGGTTTTCAATTTAGCCAATGAAGGTGGAAGAGGAGTCTTTGTACCTGAATCTACGATCATCAATAATACGAATAACAGTGTAAGCATCGACTGGAAAGCAGGAAGAATCAATAATAACTTTGGACGAGTACTTGAACTTGTGAGCGATGGAAAAGTGAACCAGTACTCATTCGTGGTGGATACCAGCTACCGTTACTGGAAAGATGGGGAGATCACGGCAAGTTACACCTGGTCTGATATCAAAGACAATACTTCATACAACGGAAACGTAGCGAATTCCGCGACATTGTCCACTCCGATTCAAAGTGATCCGAGAGATTTAAGAATGAGCTATTCCGATAACCAGTTCCGAAATAAAGTAGTGCTTTACGGAAATTCGCCTACTATTGCAGGATTTACTTTGGGAGTAAGGTACTCTGGAATTGGAGGAACCCGTTTCTCAGTAACGGCAGGTGGAAATATCAACGGGGACTTTGTAGATTCCAACGACCTTGCGTATATCTTCCCTGAAATCATTACCCAACCGCTTCTCAATGATCCTGAAGTTGGACAGGCTCTGAAAGATTATGTGGAAAAATACAACAATGCTATAGCGGAACGTAATGGTGGTAAAAACGGATTCTACGGAGTTTGGGATGTACGTGTTGCCAAAAAAATCAAGTTTGACAAAATCGGAGCCTTTGAACTTTCTGTAGATATTTTCAACCTGGCGAACCTACTTAACAAAGAATGGGGAGTCAATAAGTCTTATGGAAATATGGCCTTATACAGAGTGACAAAATTTAACCAGGCTACAAAACAGTTTGAATACGTTAAGAATACCAGCGGTTTAGCGCCTCTTTCCGGGAATCCATACCAGATTCAGATCGGTGCCAAATACAGCTTTTAAAATGTAAACACTACCTTTATCAAACGTTTTTTAAGATTTTTATCTAATTATCTAAATTGTATTATGAAAAATTTTATCTTAGGGTTAGCAGTTTTAAGTACAGTCCTAATGAAGGCACAAACCCAGATTATCGCACACAGAGGCTATTTCCAGGCACAGCCGCCTACCACGGAAAATTCTATTCAGTCTTTAGAGAATGCCCAGAAATTAAAAATATACGGATCGGAATTTGACGTAAGAATGACCAAAGACGGCGTTCTGGTGGTGAATCACGACGAGCACCACGGGAAAATGGAGATCTCCGAAACGTCTTTCAAAGAACTGGAAGCGTTGAAGCTTTCCAACGGTGAAAAGTTTCCTACGTTGAAAGAATATCTGAAGCAGGGAAAAAAAGATACCGCTTTAAAACTGATCGTTGAGATTAAGCCTGCCAAAACTCCGGAACTGGAAGATGAGATCACTCAGAAGACTCTTAAAATGATCAAAGAAATGAAACTGGAAGGGCAGAGTGAGTATATTTCTTTCAGCTTAAACATCTGTAAAGAGATCAAAAAACTGGAGCCAAAATTCAAAGTACAGTACCTGAACGGAGAACTGTCTCCTGAGCAGATCAAAAAAGAAGGTCTTGACGGAATAGACTACCATTACAGTGTTTTCCAGAAAAACCCGACATGGATCGCTGATGCAAAAGCTTTAGGCCTTATCACAAATTCCTGGACAGTCAATGATCCGGCAGTATACGAGCAGTTGAAAAATCAGGGGATTGGTTTTGTAACCACAAATATTCCTGATCAGCTGAAAAATAAATAACAGTTTTTGTTACTGAAATTAATAGCCTGTCTCTTTTTTAGAGGCAGGTTTTTTTGTTTTTTACACTTGTAAACCACCCCGTCAAAAATTCTTTGAATTTTCGCCACCCCTCCACGGAAGGGGAATTTTCGTCAGTTCTGACAATTACATTCAACAGTATAAAAATCTTCGATTTTTGAGAGCTTATGTGAACTTCTTTACACAAAGCATTTAACCTTCAAATAACTTAAGTGCTAAGAGCTTTTGTGCCTTTTGTGGTTGAATTTTTTAACCACAGATTGCACAGATTTCCACAGATGTTTATGGATATTATTCAATATAAAAATCTTTGATTTTTTTTAAGGATTTATGTGAACTTCTTTTCATAAAGTATTCAACTTCAAATAACTTAAGTGCTAAAAGCTTTTGTGACTTTTGTGGTTGAATTTTTTAACCACAAATTGCACAGATTTTCACAGATGTTTATGGATAATATTCAGTCCAAAATCTTGATTTTTCCAGAACTTATGTGAACTTTTTATGCACAAAAAATTTAGACTTCAAATAACTTAAGTGTTAAAAATCTTTTGTGCCTTTTGTGGTTAAAAAAACTTAAGGATTTGATACCGCTATTAAAATTGTATTAAATGTCTATTCTTTAAGCCTTGTCAAAATGTTCTTTTGTAAATTTGTCCTAAGAAAGAATAATATTATGAATATAAACGGAAAAAATGCCATCATAACAGGTGGTGGAAGAGGGCTTGGAAAGGCGGTTGCATTAGCTTTAGCCAATGAAGGAGTACACGTGGCCATTACCGGTAGAAATGAAGAAAACCTTAAAAATACAGTGGAAGAAATCAAAGCGCTTGGGGTAAACTCTGCCTATGCGGTTTTCAGTATGGATAATGAATCTGAAGTGAAAGCGGGGATTGAGTCTCTTGCCAAGCAATTGGGAAGTGTGGATATCCTGGTGAATAACGCAGGAATCGGAGATTTTGGAAGTATTGAAGAGATGTCTTCCGAAACCTGGGAGCAGGTGATTAAAACCAATCTGTTTGGAGTGTATTATGCTTCCAAGGCTGTTTATCCGTTTCTGAAAGCGAATGGTGAAGGAGATATTGTGAATGTAGCTTCCACGGCCGGACTTAAGGGTGGTCCGAATATGTCAGCCTATGCAGCTTCTAAAGCAGCGGTAGTTTCATTATCCCAATCGATGATGGCGGAATGGAGAAAGCAGAATATCCGTGTTATCACATTGACGCCAAGTACCATCGCTTCGGATATGAGTATCCAGGGAGGACTTACAGACGGCAATCCGGATAAAGTGCTTCAACCGGAAGATTTCGCAGAATGGGTAAGAGATATTTTAAAAATGAACAGAAGAGCATTGATTGCTAACGGTTCTATTTTCTCTACAAATCCGTAAAAGGGTTAATCATATTTGTTTAATTGCTGCAGGATATTGGGTTATGTGATACCCGCTGCATTAATTTAAACAATAAAATATTTGATGGAGGCGGGCTTTAGCCCGTCTTTTTGCGTGAAATCGTACCATGATAAAGGTTAAATCTCCATTGGTGATGCATGGCATAATCGTTAATATGTCAAAATATTCAATAGAGGCGGACTTTAGTCCGTCTTTTTGCGTGAATTTATACAAATAATAAAGCTTAATGTCAATAGATGATGATACATAGCATATTCGTTAACATGTCAAAAATATTCAATAGAGACGGACTTTAGTCCGTCTTTTTGCGTGAATTTATACAAGTAATACAGTTTAATGTCAATAGATGATGATACATAGAATATTCGTTAACATGTCAAAAATATTCAATAGAAGCGGGCTTTAGCCCGCTTTTCATTTACACAAACCTATCCGGCTTTAGCCAAAATATAAAACAGCTTTATTTTCCTGTCCTGCTTATGGGCAACCTCTCTACGATCATAAAAAGTCACCCGATTCATCAAAACTTTGCGCCTTTGCGATTAAACCAAATAACATTGTTCTTAAAATAATCCATACTCATAGCACTTCAATTTTTTTAACCGTAATAACATTCTTATTTTTGCACCAAATTACTTACGCAATGCAAAATTATTTAGAATTCAATTTCAAAATTTCTCCATTACAGCCATGGAACGAGATATTAATGGCAGAGCTTATCGAAATAGGTTTTGACAGCTTTACAGAAGAAATCGACGGAATTTTAGGATATATTCAGAAAGAACTTTTTAAGGAAGAGGAACTTAAGACGCTTCCGCTTTTTGAAAATAAAAACGTGGAGATCACGTATTCGTTTGAAGAAATGCCGAATATCAACTGGAATGAAGAATGGGAAAAGAACTTTTCTCCAATCAATATTGATGATAAGGTGTTGATTAGAGCAGAATTCCATGAGTCGGTAGCGGGTATGCACGAAATTATCATTCAGCCTAAAATGTCTTTCGGAACAGGACATCACCCAACGACACACCTGATGATTCAGCAGATGATGGACATTGATTTCAATGGTAAAAAAGTCCTTGATATGGGATGTGGAACTTCTGTATTGGCGATTTACGCAAAACAGCAGGGTGCCGGAGAGGTAAAAGCTATTGATATTGATGAATGGTCTGTAGAAAACTCAAAAGAAAATGCTGTAAGAAACGGTGTTGAACTGGATATTGAACTGGGAACTGCGGAAAACTTAGGAAAAGAGAATTTTGATATTATTCTGGCCAACATCAACAGAAATATCCTGATCTCTGATATTCCTACCTATGTTGGTGTAATGAATGAAGGCGGTAAATTACTCCTTTCCGGGCTGTGTTTCTTTGATGTGGATGATATCCTTGAAGTATGTAAAGAAAGCGGTCTTGAGTTGAAGAAAAAGCTTCAGCGTGAAGAGTGGGTAAGCTTGTTGCTGGAAAAATAATGAAGCAAAATACGAATATGAAATCTTTACTCACCGTTTTATGTCTGCTATTCCTGCAGCTTTTCTCAGCGCAGGAAGAAAATATGACTTATGCTGACGGCGTTTTTAGCTTTGAGGAAAATAAAACCCAGAAAGTTTTTACGAACTGGACCAGAGTAAGAAAAGAACCCAATGTAAAATCGCAGGTTACGGATTCGCTGCAGACGAATCAACAGGTGATAATTCTTAAAAAAGAAGAAGCTATCCTGAGGCTAGGAGAGAGAGGTGCGAACTGGTACAAAGTTTCCTATCAGAAAGGAGAGGCAGTTTCCGAAGGTTATATCTGGGGTGGAAATCTCTGCGTAGGTTTTCGCAACAAAAACGGCTACGACTTCCTTTTTGGACTTTCCAAAACAGTAGACCGGAAAAGTAAAGAATACAACGGGACTGAAAAGCAGAATATCGCCGGCATCAAAATGATGGAAGGAAATACATTGATTGATGAGGTGTCTTTTGATACAGGAAGAGGAGAAGAACTGAGCTATGGAACATTTACCATTGAAAGCGGGCATAAACTACAGAATGTGGAGTTAACCCTTAAAGCAATGGTTTCCGGTGAAGCCTGTGGAATTGCAAGCTATAGTCAGTATGTATTTTTTAGGGATAAAAAATTAATAGCTCTGCCTCAGTTGATGAATGTAGGAGATGCCGATGTTTATTATCATACGGAAGAATTTGTTTTCCCTAATGACAAAGGTGGAATCTCTAATGCCTTTATCTTTAAAACGGAGGAAATGGAAAAAGACGATAAAGACAGGGAAAAGAAAAAGCATTCCTCCAAAACATATCTTTGGGATGGAAGTTCTTATCAACTGAAATAAGCTTTTGACTTAAAATAAATATAACCGCTGTATCAATTACAGTGGTTTTTTTATGCCTTAAATTAATGAAATGTGAATACAATTTCGATATTCAGGGAAAAAACTGGAGAGTGAACTGATATCTTCCCGAGTTACCGCTTTTAAGGTGTCAAAAATGGCGTAGACTCAATCTTTAGGCCTGTATATGGTTTTGCGTTAAACGAGCTTGATAGAAGGGCGTAACAGGGAGTAATTGTTTTTAAAGCAAAAATGAACGTTATCATAACAAAGTGGTGAGTAGAAATGACCTTATTGATCACTTATCACTTGTTTCTGCTTCTCACGCAGATAAATACTGTACATAATAATGCCAAATATTATTTCTACACAACCACCAGAGAGAGCAGACAAGAAGGCTCCTGCTTCTATTTTAAAAAGGCTGAAAGCTGCCAGTCCCAGAATGCCCCCAAGAATCCAATACATTTTTGTGCCATAAATACTGGCAAATGTCAGATATCTTCCGCCAATAATCATCAGCATGCCCTGGAAAAACCATTCAGTCTTATGTAACGAAAGTCCATATGCCAAAGGAATGCACATGATCATCCATATCGTTCCTTCCATGGCAAGCTTTCCGAGAGGGTTGCCTTTGTGATGGTCTCCTTTAATCCCTGTTAGTTTTCCTATAAGTGTTGAAAGGGGAAAAATAAAAACTCCCCCGATTATTAAAACCCAAATGGCTTTTTGGGGAGTATAGAAATGTACGGACAGGCTTGAAAGGAGCCATATTACTCCTGAAACAAATACGCCGATGGATCCATAGCCGTAGCTGTATTTCATATCTTGCTGGGCTTCCTTTAGATTATCCATATTAAATTTTTGATATAAATATGCTAAAGTTTTATATGCTGTACAATGTATTTTTCCGGTAGTCTACGAAAAGCTTTTTTTTCTCTACATGGAACGGATAAGGAAAAACTTTGCGAAAGGATTCGAACCTTTGACCGTCCCGATTAGAAAATCGGGATGCTCTATCCAGGGCTACCTTTTTTGAGATATTAAACAACAAAAAAGCCTCACAATAAAATTGTAAGGCTTAAGTGAGCGCGAAAGGATTCGAACCTTTGACCGTCTGCTTAGAAGGCAGATGCTCTATCCAGCTGAGCTACGCACCCATTAAATAATTTTGAAAAAATTACTAAAACAGTCGGGGCGGCAGGATTCGAACCTGCGACCTCCTGGTCCCAAACCAGGCGCGATGACCGGACTACGCTACGCCCCGATTATTAGGTCATCTGAACGAATTTTACTTCGTTTTTGCGAGTGCAAAGATAGAAAATTATTTTGAATAAAAAAGACAATTCTGAAAAATTATTTAATAATTATTTGTTGCATTATCGTAGTCACGGATTAAAAAAGAGACTGTTTCTTTGTGTGTCGAAATATGAGGTGTTAAATATCAGTGTTTTATAAGCGGGTGTGTTCTGTCTTTCAAATTATATCTGGGATTTTCAGGAATGAAAATAAAAATAAAAAAAACCTCCGGAATTTATCCGAAGGTTTATTATTGCTGGAAAAACTGCAATGTGAAATTTAATTTATTTTTTTATAAATTTTACATTTTCTGTTTTCTTGTCGCTTTTGAAAGTAATGAAATATGTTCCTTTTGTCAATTCAGCTACACGGATTTTCTGATCTTCAAGAGCTCCGGATTTTACGATTTGACCAACTGCGTTGTAAATTTCATATTTAGTATTGTTAGCTACGTTCGTAACGTTTAGAACATCACTTACAGGATTTGGATAAACGCCTGCTGTGTTTTTATCTTTTGTCACTTCGCTTGTAGATAACGCTCCTACTACTTTGAATTTTCTTTCCTGTGTATCCGTAAAATCATTACCTGCAATTACAGGTGCTCCTGCTGAATTTAAAATTCTGTAAGAACCGTCATATTCAAAGATACCGTCATCTTCACTATCATTGATTGTAAATGTATAACAATCGTTTAGAGGTAATACCCAGTTTTGAGTGATTAATGCAGGAAGAGGGTCTGTGTTAGGGTTTACAACATCAGGATAAGGGCCTCCACTGTAAAGTGTAGTTCCTGAACTATTTTTTAAGTTCCATGTAGTTTCAGATCCAAAATAGTCAAGCTGTAATTCGAACGTAAAGTTTGTACTTGATACAGGTACTATATTTCCTATCACTACAGATGAAGCGTTATTGCTTGCTCTCTGGTCTGTCGTTGCGTTAACAGATGTGATCTGTGCTGAAATATTACCAGTAGCTACACCAGTAGGAATACTAACGATAGCATATTTATCCTGTGCTAAATTTCCAGTCCAGTTGATGGTTTGTACTGCTCCGCCATTTACAGAATAGGTAATAACCGCTGAAGTAAGTGCGCTTGTTCCTCTGTTGTAAAGGGAGAACTGTGCTGTAACAGGAGTTGGAGTATCAATACATGCAGTTTGGTCACAGCTTCTTTCACCCTTTAATTCTGCATCATTAGCAAATAAAGGAATAGCAATGTCCGCTGTTGAAGTTTTCAATTCCATTCTTCTTGGAGAATTGTTCATCACGGCAACCATTCTGTCTTTTTGGTTAATGGTGAAAATATTCATACAGGTATCATAAGTATAATCCATGTAGTTTTCGAACATTTCATCTGCAGTACCACAGGTGTTGGATTTAGGATGTGCAGGGCATCCACCGTTAGATGTTCTGTGTATCGGAGTGTCTGCAACATAATCATTTCCACAGTTAGAATCTCCCCAGATGTGTCTTAGTCCTAAGAAATGTCCTACTTCGTGAGTCATTGTTCTTCCTTTGTCATATGGTGCACTTAATAAAAATGTTCCATCATTATAAGTGCTGCTTCCGAAAGTAGCATAATTAGCCACTACACCATCTGTATTAGCATACCCTCCATTCGCATTCAATCCCGGTAAGGTAGAGTTTGAAGGGAATTGGGCATATCCAAGAAGATCACCATTAGAGAATTTTACACTCCACATGTTCATGTATTTTGTAGGATCCCAGATGGTAGTTGGCTTTACATAGGCATCAATAGCAGAAGTTGCCCAAGAATCCTGGCAAAGTTTTACACGGTCTATACCATTGGTAGGGTTTCCTTTAGGATCTACTTTTGCCAAAGCAAATTGTATCATGGTATCTGCTCCCACAGGGCTGGTATTAGCTCCTGGAGTTCCCGCCAGTTTTCTGTAGTCATTGTTCATTACAGTGATCTGAGACTGAACCTGTGAATCAGTGATATTAGGTGCTGTACCTAGAGCCTCTCCATTATGAATAACGTGAACTACTACAGGGATTGTAATAACTCCTCCGTTTTGAGATTTGTTAGCCTGTGCATTAGCGATCAATGGGCCGATCCAGTCTTCAAACTGCTGCTCAGTCATTCTTTTCGGATTTATTTGCTGTAGCATAGCTTCATATTCCGTAGAAGCACATCTCACAAATCCGTTTGTTTTTCTAAGCTCTTCAAGGGAATAGACTTTTCCAAAAACAATCTTATCTTTAGGATCGTTTTTCTGTCCAAATGCCAAACAGAAGAGTGTTAAAAAAAGTAAAAACGGTAATTTAAAAGTAGTTTTACCTTTCATGTGTATATAATTTAATTAGTTTTACAAATATATTTATTTTTACTAATAATTTTCAGTAAAATTTTAAAAACAACGAAAATGAATTATAGATTATTAATTGCATTAATTCCTCTTATTTTAACGAATACCAATTGTACTTCTCAACAAAAAGGAGATTCAGGTGCAGTTGTGTCAAACGGAGTACAGAAAAAATCTAAGATTGAAAAGATAGAAATCACGGAACAGACCAGAGGTACAAACAGATTAATTTCATTTGCTCCAGGTTCTAAAACTACATCTGTAAACGGAACTGTTTCAGAGGATGTTTTGTCTGCAGCAGCCTGGGAAAGTATTGTAAAACAAGCCGAGTTGATCGATCTCGATAAAATAGCATCATTAAAATCTCCATCTGAAGGCAGATTTGGAGACAGAGCCTTTGCTTCCACCATATTGATTACGAGTGGAGGTAAGACCTACGAATCATCCACCTTTGATTCCGGTGTTCCGCCAAAAGAATTGGAAAGTCTTTACAGAGAGCTTTTTGTTGAAATAAAATCTAAACAGAAGCTTCCTAAAAAGGGTTTGCGATAATACGTGATCGCTCTTTGATATTTTAAACCAGAGAGCGATTTGAAAAAATCATCCCCCTTTCTTCCTCACAAACAAATAAAAACTCACGGCAGCAAAGATAAATACCGCAGCCATATTACAGTAATCCAGCCTTTCAAAAGAAATATTTTCAAACATTAAATTTCCGAAAAGTTTAGAGCCACCCGTATACACTAGAAAATCTGAAAACTTTTTCTCATTCAGGAATCCTGAAAGAATAAGCATAAACATACCGAACCCTATCGGGTAAATAAAACTTTTGAATACCAGACTCAGAGCTAGCTGTATCATAGCGATGGCAGAAAGTGCAATGGAGAATTTCAGAAAAACATAGAAGATAACCTCTCTGAAATTATAATTCTGAAACCCAAGCTCAGGGAAAACAATACTGAAGAAATAGCCACTCAGAAGGAAAATAATGTAGGTTAAAATCATCGAAAACCAAACTGTTATTAGGATAAACAATACTTTTGAAAAAAATATTTTTGATTTTGAAACCGGTATGGTAAACAGAATTTTATAATTATTATTTCTGTATTCTACGTCACAGCAGGCATAAACGAACAGAGAAACCAGAATAGGATAGAGTATATAAAAAAACTGGGATACGATTTTCCCCAATACGAGTTTCCAGGGATTGGACGTTCCTTCTTCGGGAATACCTTCGGTAAGAAGTCCATAGATATAATAAACATCAAAAGCTAAAATAATAACAGCGGGAAGTAGCAATATCCCGAATATTTCCTTATTCTTGGAGAGTTTATATTGCTCGGAAGAAAAGGCTTTATAGAAAGTATTAGTCATGATTTTTAGAAATTAGGTTAATGAAGATCTGTTCAAGATTTGTGCTCTGAGATTCTATATCGTAGATCTCAATTCCGTTGTCAATCGCTGTCTTTAAAAGTAAATTAAACTTTTTGTCATCGTTCGCCCTTACCGAAATCTTATTGGGACTGTTTACTGAGACGGGAAAAGATTCCTGGAGCACAGAAACAGCTTTTTCAGTATTGTTTACTCTCAGAATCACCTCTTTTTCCACCTGGCTCAGAAGTTCATTCTTTGTCCCCTGGAAAACCATTTTACCTCCTTCAATGATTCCGATGTGAGTAGCTGTTTTCTCCAGTTCGCTCAGAATATGACTCGACAGGAAAATAGTTTTACCCTGCTCGTTCAGATGCTGAAAAAGCTTTCTCATTTCAAAAATTCCCTGAGGATCCAGACCGTTTAGGGGCTCATCCAGAATCAGCAGTTTGGGATCGTGAAATATTGCCATTGCAATCCCAAGTCGCTGCTTCATTCCCATTGATAGGGCGCTTGCTTTCTTTTTCTTTTCCTTGTGAAGATCTACCAGTTCCAGAACTTCATCAATTCTTTTACTTCCCTTTCCGTAAATAATATCCAGATATTTTAAATTTTCAAAAACCGTCAGCTTCGTATAAAAACAAGGCGATTCTATCAGGTTTCCGGTTGAGGCAAGAATTTCTGTACGGTTCTGTTTTAAACTTTTATTTTGGATGAATATTTTATCACCGGTTTCCTCCAGAAGTCCCAGAAGCAGCTTTATTGTCGTCGATTTTCCGGCTCCGTTTCTTCCCAGGTAGCCATAGATGCTTCCTTCCGGAACGTTCAGGCTGATGTTATTTAAAATGGCCTTAGAGCCTATGGTATAACTAAGGTTTTTAGTAGTGATGCTTTCCATTATTTCTTGATTGGTGTTAAAACAGTATTGGTGTCTATGTAAAAGATTCCATCAAAAGAGCGGCTCCAGTTCTTTTTCATGTCTGTTTTCTGGTTGATGGTCGATACAAATTCCTTTTTCAGGAATGAGCTTTCCGGAATATTTCTCAGGTTAAGAAAGAAATACGGAGTTTTTGTCCTGTGAAACACGTTTTCAATAGCATATTTCCCAGGCTTGTCAGAAATACTTCCATTGTTATTTTGTTGGGCATATGAAGAAAAATCCATTATATAGGCTGAATTTCCATATTGATTACGGATATAGGCACCCAAGGGGAGATAGTCTTTACTGTATCTTTCTGCAAAAGAGTGAATATTCGCGCACCATACGATAACCTTTTTATCTTTATAAACAGAATCAATCTGATATATAAGATTCTTAGCCATTAGTGAATCTCTAAAGTGCATGCTCGGCATAGATCCAGGTTTAAATTTCCAATTCTTGGTCAAATTATCCTTTATATCACGAAAATATCGGGCGTATATTATATTTTCAGGTGTTTTTTCCAGTTTTAAAACAGCCTGTTCCAGTCTGGTAAGTTCCTGTAGCAATTCATTCTTTTGATTTCCCTTTAAAACCCTGCTGACGTACTTTTTGTAAATAAAATTATTAAGCTCATCAGTATGTTTACTGAGGATGGGGAAAGTCTTAATATCAATGTTATTGCGGCTTAAAAAATCTTTTAATAGCTTTCCGCGTTTAAATGCCAGTACACTTCCTGAAAACTGAATATCAAAACCTCCCAGTTCAATAGGGCTAGCAGTTGTTTTTGTTTTTTGATAATATTGTATCAGTGGCTGGCTTTCTTTAGCACCCCACCAGTATCCGAAAAGCCCCAGACCTCCGATGGAATCTGCAGAAGTTTTGAGCTTATGATGCTTCATTTCTTCGTTCATGATCCAGGTGTCGTACTGTCCCGCTTCGTAAAGCACAACAGTATAGTTCATATTTTCATGGAGATATTTGATGAGTCGGCTTTTGGCTTCGGAAGTCGATCCGTCAATATGGGTATTTTCCCCGAGTATTAAAACCTTATTGTCTTTCAGGATAGTGTCAAATATTTTCAGATCGCTGTTGTCACGGTACTCCATAGAAATACTTTTCAAAGGATGTTTGTAGCTCTGGATTTCAGAGAGCTGTTCTTTGGTGGCTTTCTCAGGGATTTCCTGATATATGATTTTGTTCAGGACAAAAATGGCAATAACGGAAATGATAAAACTGTAAAGTATTTTTTTCATTCATTAAAATTTACAGGTTAATAAATTTTCTGTGGTTTTCTTTAATTGGTGGTGTTTTACTAAATAATGTTACTCTTCTGTGTGAATTATTTATGAGAATAACGAAAATAATGCCAGTGAATAGAGTAGTGACGAATTGTCATTTGGGAATTCGGATTGAGTACAGTGGAATCAATTTGAAGATTTTAGTAACAAATTTTAGCCAGCCTCACATGAGTACAGGCGATGAAATTCACGATGAAAACATACGCTTTCAGAAGGTAAAAGAGGTAATTAATCCAAGTAATGACAGTGGCTTGTCAATTTGAATTTAATGAAGTTGTAATAAATGAATAATTAATACGTTATATTTGTACAATCCGGTAATGTGCCGGAAATCTCAATACCCTCCTTATTCCAACACCCGATTTTAGCACATCTGTTTGTTCGCGTCAGGTAGATCAAACAAGATATGTTATGTCACAAAAAGTAAAATTCTCATCAGTTTCTGGTTCTCATTTTTACGCAACCCTCAGAAGCAGAGTAGATGAATTTTTCAGTCAGAATCAAAGAAGTCAACACGCGAATGCCCATATGTGGGGAAAAACTATATTTTTCCTTACGGGGTTTATCGGGATTTACCTTGTCATCATTTCAGGCCTAATGCCTGTCTGGATGCTTTTGCCATTGGCAGCGGCTCTGGGGATGTTTAGTGCCTTTGTAGGCTTCAATGTATGCCACGATGCTATACATGGCTCCCTTTCCGGTAACAAAAAGGTGAATAAACTGTTCGGGTTTATTTTTAATCTGATCGGTGCCAATCCATATGTTTGGAGTATCACTCATAATCTGGTTCACCATACCTATACCAATATCCCCGGACACGATGAAGATATTGAGATCGCCCCTGGACTGATCCGGATTGCTGAAGAAGATGAAGTGAATCGTATTCAGCGGTATCAGCATTGGTATGCCTTTCCGCTTTACAGTCTGGCTTCTCTTTCATGGGTATTTCGTAAGGATTATGTGAAATTTTTCCAGAAAAAAATTGGCGCACATCAGAATAAACATCCTAAGCGGGAATATTTCAATTTATTTTTCTTTAAAGCGCTTTATTACTTTCTGTTTATTGTATTGCCTCTATTGGTGCTGGATATTAGCTGGTGGCAGTTTCTGATCGGTTTTCTGCTTCTGCATATTGCGGAAGGTCTGACGATGGGACTGGTGTTTCAGCTGGCCCACGTTGTGGAAGGAACCACTTTCCCGTTACCGAACGAAGCAGGGCAGATAGAAGAAGCCTGGGCGGAACATCAGATGCGTACGACAGCGAATTTTGCAACACACAATAAGCTCGCAGCATTTTTCCTTGGTGGGCTGAACAGGCAGATCGAGCATCATCTGTTTCCAAAAGTTTGCCACATACATTATGGAGAGATCTCCGTAATTGTGAAAAAGACAGCAATGGAGTTCAATTTGCCTTACAATGAAAATAAGAGCTTTTCATCCGCGCTGCGTTCCCATTTTCTAACGTTGAAAAAATTTGGCAAAGAGGCGGCTGTCAATTAACCTGATTATATCTGTTGGCTTATTGTAAAAGTATGGCCAAACTCTAGGCTATAGCTATCCAATTGTGTCTCCTTAAATAAGCGCAAAAAGATCCGAACCTATTGACCAAGTATTCTGTTGGGAATTTAAAGCCAGACTCGTGTCATTTAAATTGTAGAGCAATCTCATTTTTGCTCTCGCAGATTTTGAAGATCGAGCAAATCAATAAGCCTGAAAACTTGCCTTATCTGATTAATCTGCGTGAATTTTTTAAAATCATGATATATCCGTTACCTTCATCAGAATCAATTTCATTGATTCCACCTTTACTTTCCTTTATAAAATGTCATAATAATTAAAAATAAAACTTTCCGCAAGTTTTGCATATGATCAGTTTTAATGAATTTTATTTCAGGAAGATTAAATTTTGTAAAATGGAAAGGCATAAAAACAAAAAAACTCACCATAAAATAATGAGTTCTGTATAAGTAGCATAGGAAGACTTGTTGAATACTTGTACAGCTAATTTGAAGTGCTTATGCTGTTTAATGAGTTGATTTCTGTAAAATAAAATTTCGAAATATTCTCTGTCATAGTATAAGTTTCAACCCCCGTAAGATTAGTAAATAGAATAATAGATAAATTATCATTAGGATAAATAGTAACAGAGGCACGCCCACCTCCAAAAGCAGAAGCCGCGAAATGTGTTTTTCTATTAATGATTGGCCAGCCTAATGCATATGAATTTAAAACTCCTCCAAAGCCATCATATGTTCCGTTATTTAACTTTACAGGTTCCCACATTTTTATGATATTTTCTCTGTTTTTTAAAAATTTACCATTTTGTAATGCCATAGTCCATTGAACCATATCATCAGCACTTGTAAACACGCCTGCATCAGTTCTGAAACTCGTTGGAAAATCTTCGTATAATTCAGTTAATCTATTAGTTTTCATATACTCTCCAGTTGTTTTGTCCAAAGTATAAAAGCTATATGTTGGCGCTTTATATCCAATAACATCATATGAATTTGCGTATCTTGTATGCTGCATTTTAGCAATATTTAATTGATGTAATTGAACAGACTTTTCGAATGGAAGGTTTTCAATTTTTTCAATAACCTTTTGTAACAGAAGATAGTTTGTTGCATTATAGTTGAATTTTTCTCCAGATTTAAATTGTAAAGGTAAAGTTTGAACTTTGACCCAAGCTGAATCCTGTCCTTTATCACTAATTAAGCCATCCCCAATTGAGTTTTCAATGTCAGGCAGACCGGAAGTATGACTCAATAATTGTTTTATTGTTATATGCCCCCAATCTTTAGGTACAGATGTCAGATAAGTAGAAAGCGGTTTTTCAAGTTGCAACTTATTCTGTTCTACAAGTTGCATGATTGCGACAGAAGTAAATATTTTAGCAATAGAATTGATAGAGAATTTCGTATTATTGGTTACAGGAACAGCGAACTCAGCATTTGCTATACCCAGGGATTCTGAAAATAAAACTCTGTTTTTTTTTATTACAGCAACCTGTAATCCCGGAATTCCTTGCTCCTTCATTTCTTTTTTTAGATATTCTATAATTTCTTTTTTATGGTTTTGTGCAGAAATTAAATCATTCTGAATGAGTAATATACATATGACAAATAATATTTTTCTCATAGAAAATATTTTTTTTGAAAGTTACATATAATTTACTTATTAAGGGTGTGAATGCGGGTTTATGCTGTTATTTCATCGGAAACAAAACCAATGGTATCAAATGTTAGAAAAATACATTAAATCCAAAAAAATCGAAATCCGGACATTTGAAAAGCTATGTCTAAAGATTCTGAATAAAGTATATAGAGGTAGCACATGAAACGAATATAAATAAAAAATAGCACCATTATAAAACAAAAAAGACTCACAATGAAAATTGTAAGACTAAGTGAGCGCGTCAGGATTCGAACCTTTGACCGTCCCGATTACAAAATCGGGATGCTCTATCTAGGTTTGTTTTTATTGGGGTATTATAAAACAAAAAGACTCACAATAAAAATTGTGAGTCTTTTTAAGTGAGCGCGTCAGGATTCGAACCTGAGACCGTCTGCTTAGAAGGCAGATGCTCTATCCAGCTGAGCTACGCACCCATTAAATAATTTTGAGAAAATTAATAAAACTGTCGGGGCGGCAGGATTCGAACCTGCGACCTCCTGGTCCCAAACCAGGCGCGATGACCGGACTACGCTACGCCCCGAAGTATATATGATAGTGAAAGAAAAAATAGCGGAGGGTAAGGGATTCGAACCCTTGCGACGCTTGCACGTCGACAGTTTAGCAAACTGCTCCATTAACCACTCTGGCAACCCTCCTTTTTTCTTATTTTTTAATGATCGTTGTTCCGTTATTGCGAGTGCAAATATAGAACAGATTTCTTTATTTACCAAATAAAATTCAAGAAAAATTTGCGTATTTTTGAGGTGATAAATGATTAAAAAAATAAACTGATGCGTAAGACATTATATATCATCGGATTAAGTACTTTTGTTTTTTCATGTACTTCCCAACAAAATGTAAAAAAAAATACATACAAGCCGAAAACCCCGGTATCACAGGTGAAATCGACTGTTAAAACTCCGGTCGCCGAAACTCAAAAACCAAAAATTACCAACGAGCACGGTGTAGAATTTTTTACAACCAATCTGGCTGATCCCGCGAAAAATGATAATACGGCAAGTTACGGTTCTATAGTATCAGCAAAACCGGCCGGATATAAAGTAGTGAAGACTTATTTCCCGGCCATTGCACAGAATTTCAGACAGCGTTATCTTATACTACATTATACTGCACTTCCTGATGATACATCCATTAAGGTTCTTACCCAGCAGGGAGTAAGTGCGCATTATCTGGTGAATAATACCGGAGATAATGAGATCTATCAATTGGTAGATGAAAACAAACGTTCTTATCATGCAGGAGTAAGTGCATGGAGAAATGACAAAAACCTTAACGATACCTCTATAGGAATCGAAATCGTGAATGCAGGCTATACATCAGATGCTACAGGAAAAAAGATATTCGCTGGTTTCAGTGATGAGCAGGTAAGAAAAGTAGCTGCACTGGCTAAAGATATAGTAGCAAGATATCAGATCCCGGCAACCAATGTGTTAGCCCATTCAGATATTGCGCCTACAAGAAAACAGGATCCGGGACCTATGTTTCCATGGAAGAAACTGTATGACCAATACCAGCTTGGAATGTGGTACGATGAAACGGCAAAACAGAATTTCCTTTCTCTGGCTCAGGAAGAAGTCCCTTTAAAATATAACGATCCGTCGTTTATCTTTGTGGTTCAGACGGCATTGCAGAAATTCGGTTATTATACTGATCTGAGTGGAAAGTGGGATGATGCAACAAAAAGAACCATTGAAGCCTTCCAGTATCATTTCCGTCCGTTGAATTACGATGGAATTATGGACGCCGAAACATGGGCGACTCTTCAGGCTTTAAATCAAAAATATCCAGCGAAATAACAACTAAAACGCATCGGTTCAGATGCGTTTTTGCTATATTTAAACAATAAAAAACAGTTAAAATATCTGTAATGGAAAATTTCAGAAAAGAGAGTGATCTGTTAGGCGAATTAAATGTGCCTGCAGACGCATATTACGGGGTACAGACGCAGAGAGCGATCGATAATTTCAAGATTTCAGGACAGCTTCTGTCTTCATATCCGGATTTTATCAAAGGTTTGGCTTTCGTGAAAAAAGCGGCGGCAAAAACCAATTATGAATTGGGTCTGCTTGATGAAAATCTTTATTTCAAAATTGCGGAAGCATGTGATGAAATTGTAGCAGGGAAGTACCACGAGCAGTTTCCTGTGGACATGATCCAGGGAGGAGCAGGAACTTCAATCAATATGAATGCGAATGAAGTAATTGCCAATATCGTTTTAGAAAAATTAGGAAAAAATAAAGGCGAGTACGAATTCTGTTCACCGAATGACCACATCAACCTATCCCAATCGACCAACGATGCTTATCCTACAGCGATCAAAATGGGATTATTGCACATGAATATCGGACTTGTGGAAAGACTGGAGAAAATCGTTGCCGCTTTCCGTGCCAAAGGAGAAGAGTTTCATGATGTGATCAAAATGGGTCGTACCCAGCTTCAGGATGCTGTTCCCATGACTTTGGGGCAGGAATTTGAAGCCTATGCTGCCACTTTAGAAGAAGATATTTCTAAATTAAATAACAATGCCGATTTATTTGTAGAAGTAAATATGGGCGCTACAGCTATCGGTACAGGACTGAATGCTCCTGTAGGTTACGCTACACTTTGTGCCAAAAATCTGGCTCAGATTACGGGGTTCCCGGTTATTTCCGCACCCAATCTTGTTGAAGCAACACCGGATACAGGTTCTTACGTAATCTATTCTTCCGCTACAAAACGTCTTGCTGTAAAGCTTTCAAAAATCTGTAATGATCTGAGACTTCTTTCTTCAGGACCTAGAGCAGGATTATTTGAAATCAATCTTCCGCCCATGCAGCCGGGATCATCCATTATGCCTGGAAAAGTAAACCCTGTTATTCCGGAAGTAGTGAATCAGGTATGTTTTAAAGTATTTGGAAACGATCTTACCGTGACTTTTGCGGCAGAAGCAGGACAGTTGCAGCTTAACGTAATGGAGCCGGTGCTTTCTCATGCGATCATGGAAAACATCAATTTCCTTTGTAATGCTTTGGATACGCTTCGTGAAAAGTGTGTGGTAGGAATTACAGCCAACAAAGAGATCTGCCTGAACATGGTAAAACACAGCATCGGTATCGTAACGGCTCTTAACCCTTACATTGGGTACAAAAAGTCCACGGAGATCGCTAAAGAAGCTCTGGAGACCGGAAACAGCGTTTACAATCTGGTTCTGCAGAAGGGAGTTCTTTCCCAGGAAAAATTAGATGAAATTCTTGATCCTAAAAACATGTTGAAACCACACAACAAATAAATTACTTAACGGGTAATGATAAGTGATGAATTATGACGTAACTCAATTCATCACTTGTCCTTACTCATCACTCATAACTCATCACTCATAACTAAATACGTGAGGTTTTTAATCATCATTCCTGCCCACAACGAAGAAGAAAATCTTCCTTTCACACTGGATTCTTTACAGCAGCAAAGTTTTAAAGATTTCAGAACGGTGATTGTTAATGACGGTTCTACAGACAGAACGACGGAAGTCATCAGGAAATATACGGATCATGATTCCCGTTTTGAAACCGTAAATCTTCAGAAATCAGCACATCAACCGGGTTCTAAAGTGGTAAACGCTTTTAAAAACGGACTGAAAACTCAAAATACAGACGAATTTGATATCATCTGTAAATTTGATGCAGACATTATTCTTCCTGACAATTATCTTGAAACAGTGGCCAATGCCTTTAAAAATAATCCGGAATACGGACTTGTAGGAGGATTGCTGTATGTAGAAAAAGACGGAAGCTGGGTATATGAGGGGAATTCCAATAAACACCACGTGAGAGGCCCTATGAAAGCTTATCGTAAGGAGTGTTTTGTACAGATCGGAGGCTTGAGAGAAACGCTAGGCTGGGATAATATTGATTCTATTTTGCTGGAAAATCTGGGCTGGAAAGAAGTTGTTCTTCCTGAACTTCAGGTGAAACTGATCAAGGTGAAAGGAGCGGATTATACCATCAGACCGGCAGATTATTACGGCAGGTATTTTTATTTTTTAGGACTGAACCGATTTCTGGCTTATATTGCGTCTTCAAAAGAAGCTGCGAAAAGCAAATCCGTATCTTTTTTCTTTAATATCATCAAAGCTTACGAAGCCTGCAAAACAGCAAAACTGGAACTGAAAATCTCAAAAGATGAGCAGAAAGCCATCAACGACAAACGCTGGAAAACACTCAAGAAAAAATGGCTAAAAATATAATAAAGGCAGACTGAGATCCAGTCAAACACTTTACCTTTGCTAATCCCTAATCCCTAATCCCTAATTGAAAAAAATCGCCTACATAGAAATAGACACCCACGCAGAAATTGCACAGGCCTTCATAAATATCATGAAGGATTCTTCTGATTTTAATGTAGATTATTATTTTTCAAAGAAGATCAAGGATCTGGTGGAGAAGAATGATGAAACGGTATTTTTATCCGACGGTTCTATGATTTTGGAGCAACTGAAGTTAAAAAAATACGATCTTATCATTATTGGAACGGTTCACAGGTATTTCAATACTTTCCATGCATTGGTTCAAAAATATAATGCAGCGGTGATTGTTCATAATATCAATTTTTCAACAGCTTCCAAAGGGGCATTGATGAAGAGTATTTTCAAAGGAGATCTCATTTACAGGCTTAAACTCTGGTGGAAAGAAGGTTTATTTTATACCGGAAAAACGTATCGCAATGCTAAAGGTTTACTGGTACTAGATGAAGAACTTTCATCAGATATCTATGAATTTTTGCCTGTTTTTTACAGCGAAAACTTTGAAAGGCAGGAAAATGAAGCCCTGACTGTTGTGATTCCGGGAGGCGTTTCTCAGAAGAGGAGGGACTATGATCATGTTTTTAAAACCATCCAGAATTTTAAAACCGAAGAAAAATATGCGTTTGTATTTCTAGGAAAAGCTAAAGATGATGAACTGAAAAAGCTTGAAAAATTAGCAAAAAAACTTCCCAAAAATATCTCTATACAATATTTTTCAGACAGAGTTTCCAATCATGATTTCGAAGAAGGGATGCAGAAAGCAGATGTTTTGTGGTGTCCGATTCAGCAGAAAACTGAATTTTTCAGCAGAGAAGAAATTTATGGCCTTACCAAAATGACCGGAAACCTTGGAGATGCCATTAAATATGGCAAAACAGCTGTTTTTCCTAAGGATTATCCTTCGAGACTGGAATTTATCATTCCTGAGGCGGAAAATATTTTAGAGCAGTTTAAAGGGCTTAAAAACGCCCGCTTCGATTTCCAGAAAGAGTACAACAAAAAGTCTGTACTGAAAAGGCTTGAAGATGTTCTTTTGGGCTTGATTTAGAAGATTTCAGACGTCAGATTTCAGACATGAGACTTTAGGTTAAGACTGGGATTGAAAAACGTCAATGGTGAATTTTGCTTCGCAAGTGAATGGTGAGTGGTAGATTTAGGAAACAAGAGCTAGGCAACAAGACTTAATATGTCAGAATTCAGACATGAGACATTACTATCAATCAGCAACTGTCAACTAGCAACCTTCTACACTCATAAACCCTAAAACACTCAAACTCTCCAACCCCGCATCCTGTCCTTATTTAAATTTAAAAATACTCTTGATAAAATTTACATTCAGATAATTCTCGAGTGGGAATACTTTGGTGAAATAATTTCCGATGTAGATCAGGATCAAAACGACAGCCGGTTTGTAAACCAGATTGATGAAATTATTATTGAAAGTAGGCAAAACAATCGCTACTGTAATCGCTAATGTACAAATGATGGAAACAAAAATCATCTCAATGGTTAATGGAGAAACTTTGAAGACAAAGTAATTGAACGCGATCTTGATGACATTATAAGTCGTGAGTGAAATAGCGGTAGATAAAGCGATTCCGATCAGTTTAAGATCTGTATTTTTAATGAAATAATAGTTCAGTCCTATAGTAAGCCCTGCCAGAAGAATCATGACAATGATGTTGAATCTGTAGTATTTTGAAAGTGAAATAATATTTCCGTTAAAGCCTGTTGCCAGATCAATTAAAACAGCAGAACCCCAGATCCATACTACGGGCTCATATTCTCTAAGCAAAGTTCCGTTTTTAGGCATAAATTCCGTCAGATATGGAAAGCCAACCATAATGCATGAAAACAGGACGGCACCTAAAAAATATAAAGATAAAGATGTCTTTTTGTGAAACCTGTCAAGTTCCTCCATATCGCCGTCTGCCAGTGTTTTGCTGATAATCGGAGCTGAGATATTAAAAAGTCCCAGCTGAGGAATAGAAATTAACGAAATCAGAGCGTACAATACAGAGTAAATTCCAACTTCCTCCATTCCCATAAACTCACCAATCATGAAATTGTTGATCGCGAGATAATTACCGAAAGTTCCTAAGAATCCAAAAAAGCTGTAAGCCGCAAATTCTTTATAAAAATTGTCTTTTTTAAAATAGTCTGTACTGAAATCAAGGGTAATTTTTTCCAGCTTATTGGTATAAAAAACATATCCGATAAACATTAGGAAAAACATTCCGAAGAAAAAGAACAATGCCGTTTTCTCGGGTATTGATGAGGCTTCTGTGTATTGGGAAACCAGATAGATGAAGATCAGAAAGGCTCCAAGGTTGGCAATTTTCGGGAAGAGATTGTCGAAAATATTTGAAACAACAATTCTTTTATAATTTGAAATGTATTTATTGAAAATAGCACAAAACGAAAGCATTAAGGTAAGAGGAAGGATGATTTCTTTGATTTTCCAGGCTTTCGTATTCTTAAATCCCGGGAAAAAATAGGGGAGCAGGAAAAAAACACATAAAAATATAATGAAATTGATCAAAACAGCTGCTAATGAAAGCGAAAGCATATTTTGCTTTTTTCCGTCTTTATCTACCTTATTAAAAAATTTTACGTTGGAATAAGAAATCCCGAAAACAACAAAAGGCACGAGTATTTCAGCGGTTGGCATGATGTATCTTAACGTCCCGTAGAACTCAAGATTATTCATGAAAATAAAAATGGAACCGGTACCCAGCAGAAAGCCAATATAACCTATGATGGAATACTTGAACCCCTGTCTCGCTACTACACTCATACTGTTCTTTTAATGGTTTTTTGGCGTAAAAATAATGTTGTTGATATAGCTGGTCTTGTTTTTTTCATCGTTCGTGTTGTGTAGTAAAATCTCTTCCGTCAGGAGTTCCAGCTTAAAACTGTCACGGTTAAGATAGTTGGCTTCATATCCCCAGGTTTTTACTTCAGAAATATCATTCCAGATGGGGTTTTCGTGGTGCCTCTGTTCCATTTCTACCATTAACGTTGGAAGAAACCTTTTGATGATTTCTTTAGCGCCGGATAAGGTCTTCATTTCATTGCCTTCCACATCTATTTTAATGAAATCCAGTCTGTCAAAATGTTCTATAGCAGCCCATTCATCCAGCTTGATTACTTTTACCTTTTCGGTATAGCTTTTCTCTTCGCCTTTTTCTTTGTATGAGGTGTTTAAAGTCCCACGGGAAGCGATTTGCCTGCCATTGATGATCGGAACCTTAAATTCAGCGGTCGTGTTTTCGTCAGAAAGTGCTAAAGGGAATATTCTCATCCTGGGAAAAAGCCTTTTCAGACGTCGGTAAAGCTTTTTGTTGGGTTCAAAACCATAAACATGCTCATGGTTCAGTTTGTTTTCCAGTTGATAAAGAAAAGTTCCAACATTGGCTCCGATGTCCAGTATTACAGCATTTTTGGGAAGGTATTCCTTGATCCATACCAGTTCCGGTTCTACATTCCGCGCCGAAAAATTACTTTTTGTAAGATTGTTTAAATTCTTAAAATATCTTTTCTTGTAAAAACTCGGACTTATATATTGTAGTTTTTCTGCAATTGTTTGGTATAAAGACATCCTTAGTTGTTTGACGAAAAGCAAAGATAAGCAAAAATGTTAAACTGATGTTAAAAAATAATAAATATAACCAATTGATTATCAATTTATAACTTTTAAGTTGTATTTTATAAAAAATTGAATTTTAGAAGATTGACGGTTTGCCGTAAAGACGATTCCTGAATAAGATATTCTGAAATACGATTTCGTGTGATTAATGATAAAATTAAGGCTTGTTTAAATTTATTATCACGATAATGACAGGCTCATAGGTTTACAGAAATGCTTTTTTAACCACAAAAGCCACAAAAGTTTTTAACACTTAAGTTATTTTAAGTTTAAATGCTTTGCGAAAAGAAGCTCACATAAGTTTAATAAAATCAAAGATTTTTATTCAGTATTCTATCCATAAACATCTGTGAAAATCTGTGGAATCTGTGGTTAAAATATCAACCACAAAAGCCACAAAAGTCACAAAAGCTTTACACTTAAGTTACTAGAAGTTTAAATGCTTGCGCATAAAAAGTTCACATAAGTTCTGTAAAAATCAAGATTTTTATACTGAATACTATCCATAAACATCTGTGAAAATCTGTGGAATCAGTGGTTAAAAAATTTAACTGCAAAAGTCGCAAAATCAAAATTCCCACAGCTCACAACTTCAAAAACAACAAATCACTCTTGAAATCCATGTCCCTGCGGGAACTTTAAAAATAAAACTCCTTATTTAATTTTGAGAATATTTAGCATAAGCCTTGGCTAGTTTTTCATCATATTTATTTTGCTTGTAACCGGCTCCGTTATAAAGTTTGGCAAAACCTGCCCAGTTTTTATTTCTGAGATGAACCAGACAATTATTTTTCTCCAGAAACTTTCCAAAAGCTTTCAGATGCTCACCTTCATTGATTTCCATTTGCGAAACGAAATGCTGGACATTCGTGTAGCCTAAGTTTTTAGCATGATAACCCATAATCTGAAAACTTCCCCACGACGCAGAAGATAATGCAGCTTCTTCAAAGCTTGGACTGTTGTCTAGGCTGATCGCCTCATTGAGTCGGTCATATTCTTTCACGCCTCCCTGATAATAGGCTCTCGTCCATTTTGGATAAAGAACATTCTGGCTGTTTGAATTGTAATAGGAATTCGGATCAATGCCTCTTTTCTTGAGTTCGCTCCAGAACACATGGCCTTCAAACAGGATTTTGGGCTTATTGTTGATTAAAAAACCTTTTCCGCTGCTTTCAATTTCATTTACCGCTTTTACGGCAGCTAATTCCAGATCGTATTCTTGAGCAAAATTGATAAGGTCACTTTCTTTTAAGAATTTATCAGTTTGGCTGACTGGTCTTTCATCTTTTTCAAGGAGAACGGCCCAGGTTTTTACCCCAACGATTCCGTCTACGACCAAACCGTTTTTGCTTTGAAAATCCTTTACCGCTTCATCGACTTCCAAAGTGAATGAATCTGAAATCTTAATGCTGTATCCCAGTTGATAAAGAATCTCGCATAGTGTTTGTACTTCCTGTGCTTTTGTGTAATATTTTAAAAGTTTCATGACAATAGTTTTTATTAAATAGTGAATTGTGAATTGTGAATTGTGAATTGTGAATTTTTTTATGATAGGCTTCAATAATTTCATCCTCATCCTTAGTCTTAATCTTAACCTCAGTCTGACATCTGATATCTGAAGTCTGCCATCTAATTAACCGGTATCTTCGGCATCTTCTCACAAATCATCCCGATCAGGAAAAAAGATTTAAATTTCACTTCCTCTCTTTGAAGTTTGTATTCCAAATTGAGAGGCATGGCGCTGGTTACGCTGAAGTTCTGATTTAAAATCGCATAATCATCGATTCTCAGTTCGATACTGTATTCCCCGAGAGGAATCAATTGGTTGATCATCCCTGTTTCATTGCTTTCGATCTCAAAAATCCGGTTGTTATTGGTTCCTTTGATAGAAATGCCACATTTATAGATCGGTTCATTATTGATCTTATCTAAAATCCTGAACTGTACAACAGCTCCGGCAGGCGGTAGCGGAACAGGGATGGGAATTGGTATCGGTGTAGGAATCGGCGTAGGAGTTGGTGTTGGTATTGTTGGGAATTTCGGTCCCCATGAACCCCAGGGTACTTTGATGGGGTTGGCTGGCTGGGGAGTAGGTTGTACCGGACTGGCTCCGTGAGGAACAGGATTGAGGGGGTGTAAGTTTTTAATATTATTGATGATATTTCCCATATTAGTCTTGCCCGCGAAAGATGCATTGACCGTTGTTTTCATGGCTTCTACAGGTTCCGGTTCTACAGCTGTTTTAGCGTTGAAACTATTTATAACTGTTGCTTTTTGGGTTCCTGCAATAGCCGTCTTTCTGGCCATATAATTTAACTGATCAGATTTGATGGTTTTTACATTAGTGATCGCTTTCAGGAACTTCTGATTATTATTTTTATTCACAAAAACCTGCTGCTTCATCACCATCGGCCCGAAATAAACCAGCTGTTCCGAATTGCTTACACTGGCGTTGATTATTGACGGATCTAAAATCACTTTCAGATTTTTAATCAGAATCATGGTTTTTGGATAGGCGGGAAGTTTGAAATCGTTGGAAATGGTCTGCCCGTCTGATATTTTTTTAGGTTCTTTCCATTCAAAATAATCGGAGAGCATGAAATTTTTATTGAACCAGTTTCTTTTTAGATGCACAAAAGAATAGTCTACTTCCACCGCCTGAATCATACTTTCGTCATAATCTATGGATAATATTTCGGAAGGAATATTTTCATTGCTGTTTTTCGCCTCGGAATGAAGTCCCTCCAGTTCAGATTTTTCAATACGCATGCTGTTCCACCCGGATTCATTCTCCATAAAATCATAGGGAATGAAATTAATATCATGAATCGACGAGTTACTGATCACATCTGTCTTCTCAGCAGCTTCAAAGGTATGTTTTGCATTCTGTGCCATGGCGAGATAGAGATCGGCATCAGATGATTTGTTAATTCTTGTCAATTCCTTTTCAATCGTGTCTTTGCTACCTTTTACTTTCCATTCAGAAAAAGCGAGTTCTTTTAAATTGTTCAGGGTTATGAGCCTGTCGTTCCAGTTACTTTTTTCTTCTTCGGTATCAAGTCCATCAAATAGCAGAAGATGATCAGTCACTTTATTAACGGTGTCTTCAAATAATGTTCTGTATTTTTTGTAAGCTTTAAATTCCTTGGTGTCACTGTTTTTAGCATCAAATAAAACGGTGCTCTTGTTGTCGAGAACTTTATCCAGGTTTTCTTCCAGGTTTTTCAGATTGTTTTTGTCCAGAATATCTCTGTAAATATCAAACAGAGAATTGTTCGGGTTCAGATCCCAGAAGTTGGGCGAGATAGGAATGGAATTAAGTTCATAGGCGACATTCTGCTTTTTAATAATCGAAAGCGCTTTTTTCTGTTCATCGTTCAGCAGACTCTGAGGTTTCAGAAGTTCCAGTTCCTCATTATCATAAATTCTAAGTGATGGACAAATCATTGGCAGATCATTCTCCATCGAACTTTGGGACATATAAATGTTCTTAAGCTTCTGGTAGACGGCTACAAAATATTTCATGGTTATAGTTTTTAGTTTAGGTGAATAACCGGCAGAAAAAACTTCTGCCGGCTATTCTTATTGAGAAGGATATATGAAGTTATAAGATAGGAAGAGGGAAAAAGGAGGCTGGAAGTCAGTATTGTACATTCATCCTTTAATGGTTTTTAAAACTAAACCGTGATTGAATCTTGTACTCAATAACTTCCTTCTTCCAGCTTCAGACTTCCTTTCTGCTTATGATTTCCCGTCTGCCCATTTCTTGATCTCCGGATTCGGGTTGGGAGATTTTGGAACGATGTGGCATTTGTAACCGATAATGTAAATTCCTGTAGAAGTAAGCTTTTTGCCTTCCCATTCATAGCTGGATTTTACATTTTGGTTGTCGTAGCTGTAGTTTCCTCCGATCACGAAAGGCCCAATTCCCACAGCGCCACCTGCTGAAACTGATTTTTTAGCTTCCGTATATGCAGAACTGCTGTCCTTGAAGTTGAATGAAACATCTTTTGCGATAATCAGTTCGGTAATGATGGATGGCATTAATCCTTTACCTTTTCCGTCACTGATCATATCGCCGTTCAACGTTTGTGGAGACTGCTCGTGAAGTTTCCAGTATTTGGATTCAATAAACTGTTGATTGAACCAGCCTCTTTCCACTCTTACCTTTCCGATTTTGAAAGAGATATCCATGCTGGTATAATCAGAGTTGATCTGTGTTTTCTCATCTTTCCCTCCGGCTTTTGCCCCGATGGAGAAAAGTCCCATGCTGAAACCGCCTGCAGCTCCCCAGTTGTGAATGGTTTTAGAATAGTCGTAATTGGCTTTCCCTTGTGAGATAGAGATTTCAGGCCATCCTTTTGATTCTCTTAAGGCATTCGCTGCTACGGGAATACATGGAGAATAATTCGTGTAATCTAAAATTCTGGTTCTTTGGCTGTTTCTGAATTCTGCCTGGATTCTTTTCTTAATCACAAGCATATGTTTTTCTTCAATTTCGCTCAGATAATTTTGAATTCTTTCTACAGCTTCCTTGTATCCTAAGGACTGCCATGCTTTTAAAGAGGCGTCTTCACGTTTTTTCATGTTTTTTCCGTCGATGGAAACTTTAGCCATTGCATCAGGATCACCGTTGTCAGCGGCTGTTCTGATTTCGTTGTTGGCATCTACAATATCATAATACTTCATCTGGTACTCTACATATTTAGCATAAGTAGGCGCTACAAAAGTGTGGATCAGTTCTGGCTTGTTAAAGTCGTCTACCGGAGCATTCTCATCAAAATCTGGGTTTTTTACCTTTTTGATTTTGAATAGTTTATCTCTCAGAGAATCCAGTTTTTTTTCTGTTTTTTTGTCAAAATCGGTGTCTACCACGACAGACCATTGTAATAGATCCTCGTATACTTTCGAAACTCTTTTTTGAGAATCATTCATAATGGTAATTGCTCTTCCTTTTCCGTCTGAAGTAAGTGGTGGAAGCTGAGAAGGAATGGCATCGGTCATTGCAGCGAACTGCTCCATCTGAAGATATTTTTTGAATTTGCTGTTGGATAATGCAGTCTGATAAGCTTCCATATCCACTTTCGGATTTCCGTTCGCGTCAAGGATTGGCTTTCCTGTTCCGTCCAGCATGGGTTTCGGTGAAGGTGCATCTCCGAAAAGTCCGTTCAGGGCATAATCGAAAGTATCTTCAGAAAGTGTAATCCCTACCGGATCAAAGGCGATGAAATCATCAGTTCCTAAATGTTCAGGATTTCCTCCGTTGGTTACCGTGTCATAAACCTGCTTTAAAAGCATGCTCATTAATGAATTTGTTTTGGCTTCTTGAGTTAAAGTTGGCATAATTATAAGTTTTTAAATTTTTCTTTGCTTACTCTTTTTGGTTTTCAGCATCCCCTTATTTTCTATGGTACAAATGTATTTCAGTCCTGGAATAAATTCAACAGTGGTTTTCCTGTTTTTTAATGTGGTTTTTACTGTTTTTCAATTTATGTTGTGTATTTTATAAATAACAGTGATTTTTCTGAGGATAATAAAATGTCGGAAGAATAGGTTTTGAATATTTCCCATGAAGAAGAATGTTAAAGTTTACATATTGTTATAATATTTTTTAAAATATTGATGTTTTGATAAAATTTTGGCAGATGTTTTGATATCGAAACAATACTTATCGATAAGAACACCTAAAACTAATAATCACTGATTTTAACAGTTTAAATATTTAATAGTGATGAAACACCTAAACCAAAACCAGGAATTTCGTTTCAACGAAGTTCTGTTCGAGCACCGAAACAAAGAGTACGGTGCCTATGCATTAAGAAATGAATCAGATAGAATATTGACCAAAGCACTTTTTGTGGGGGTAAGTTTATTGGCTGCTATTTCAGTGACTCCTTTTGTAATTTCAGCATTTCAGACTCATGAAGTTGTAAACGATGGAGGGTTTATACTTCCGCCGCCAGTGTACATTGAACCTGATCTACCGAAAGAGCAACCTGCAGAAATTGTAAAACCACAGGTTATACCTGAAAAAGTTAAAACCTATGTTGAAACAGTGCCGGAACCTATAGCAAATGTTACCAATGAACATATTGTAAAAAAAGTAGAAGGAGCCATTGCAGGACCAGTAAACTCTACAGAAGGAGCTATTGCAACAACAAGTTATCATCCTGTGCTTCCTCAAGCTGGAACAGGGCCGGCAGTACCTTATATTCCACCAACTCCACCAGCTCCAAAAGTGGATGACAATCATGTTGCCACTAATGGAGAACTAAGTGCTGAAGCCGTATTTTCAGGAGGGATTGATTCATTCAGAAATAAAGTGATCAATAAATTTGACGGTTCAGGATTTGACGGAACCGGAGAAACAATGAGAACCGTAATTACTTTTATCGTTGAAACAAACGGAACTATTTCCGGAATTAAAGCTGATGGTAAAGATGCTGATTTTAATAAAGAAGCCATCAGAACCATTAAAAGTATTGGAGGAACATGGAAGCCTGCTAAAAATAAGCAAGGAGAAACCGTTAGAAGTTATTTCAAATTTCCGATTTCGATGAACTTTGAATAGTTGATGAAAAACAAATCTTGATAGTTATCCACAAAGAATTTTTTTTGTGGATAATTTTTTTTATCGCTAAAGTGTTTATTAACAATATTTTAACTCAATTTTGAATTTCGCCACTCATCGAGAGCAAAGAAAAAAGTGTATTTTTGAAACCTAAAGTTCTAATAATGGCAAAAATCATAGGTATCGCTAATCAAAAAGGAGGAGTTGGAAAAACTACCACAGCTGTAAACTTGGCGGCAGCATTGGGGGTATTGGAAAAAAGAATATTGATCATTGATGCCGATCCGCAGGCTAATGCAACCTCGGGGCTTGGTGTGGAAGACGTTCAGTATTCTACCTATAATCTTCTGGAGCACAGCGCAGATACAAGAACCTGTATCAAAAGAACCGCAACTCCCAATCTGGATATTATCCCTTCGCATATTGACCTGGTAGCAGCAGAAATTGAGCTCGTGGACAAAGAAAACCGTGAGTACATGCTGAAAAAAGCATTGGCAGAAGTAAGAGATGATTATGACTATATCATCATCGATTGTGCACCGAGTTTAGGACTTATTACAGTAAATGCGCTTACGGCAGCAGATTCTGTGATCATCCCGATTCAGTGTGAGTATTTCGCATTGGAAGGGTTAGGAAAGCTTTTGAACACGATAAAAAATGTACAGAAGATCCACAACAAAGATCTTGGTATCGAAGGACTTCTTCTTACCATGTACGACAGCCGATTGAGATTATCCAATCAGGTAGTGGAAGAAGTGAATTCTCATTTCCCGGACATGGTTTTTGAAACCATTATCAGTAGAAATGTAAGATTAAGTGAGGCACCTAGTTTTGGTGAAAGTATCCTGAACTACGATGCAGAAAGTAAAGGTGCTATCCAGTACATTCAGCTTGCAGAAGAAGTTTTGCTGAAGAACGAAAATTTAGTAAAAAATTAATTTAATAATAAATGGATCCTAAGTGAATGCGCATCATCACTTATTAATTATCATTTATCAATTATATCTATGAAGGACAAAAAAAGAGCTATGGGACGTGGTTTGGGCGCTATTCTAAGTGCTGAATCCAAAGCGAGTATCAACTCCGCTACCGATGAAGGAGCAGATAAGTTTGTAGGAAATATCGTAGAGGTAGCCCTGGAAGATATTTATCCGAATCCGACCCAGCCGAGAACTTATTTTGATGAAAAAGCATTAAACGAACTTGCCCTGTCGATCACAAACTTAGGAGTAATCCAACCGGTTACTTTAAGAAAAGACGGCGAGAAATTCGAGATCATATCAGGGGAAAGACGTTACCGTGCCAGTAAAATTGCCGGACTTCCGACGATTCCTGCTTATATCCGTTTAGTGAATGACCAGGAGCTTCTGGAAATGGCTCTTGTTGAAAATATTCAGAGAGAAGATCTTGATGCTATCGAGATCGCTTTGACTTACCAGAGACTTTTGGATGAGATTGGTCTTACCCAGGAAAACCTGAGCCAGAGAGTAGGGAAGGACAGAAGTACCATTACCAACTCGATCAGACTCTTAAGATTGAATCCGGATATTCAGAACGCGATCAGAAGCGGTGAAATCTCTGCCGGACATGGAAGAGCTATCATCAGTCTCGAAAGTGAAGAACATCAGCAGATTCTATTTGACCTGATCATCAAAGAAAAACTCAATGTACGTCAGGCTGAACAGGCTGCGACCGCATTGAAAAACCCTAAATCACCGGCAGCGAAAAAAATAAATGCTGAGCTTTCCAACAACTTTAAGAGAGCCCAGAAAACAATCGCTGATATTTTAGACGTAAAAGTAGAGATCAAAACCTCCGGAAACGGTAAAAAAGGTAAAATAGTCCTGGACTTCAAAAATGAAGAAGAACTGGAGTATATTTTATCCCATATTAAATAATGAAGAAAATATTTTTCACATTTTTTTTGTGCACTTTTGCTTTCGCTTATTCGCAGGTAGTTCCTGGCGATACAGTTCGTATGGGACCTCTCGCTAAAGACAGTGTTGCGGTGATCACTAAGCCCTCAAAGCCGGCAAAACCTGTGAAAACAGAAGCTAAGATCATAGAAGATCTTGAAAATGCAAACGGACCCACAAAAAAAACAATTAAACTGAACCCAACAAGAGCCGGACTGTATTCTGCAGTGTTTCCGGGGCTTGGGCAGTTTTACAACAAACGATATATTAAAATCCCTATTGTATGGGGTGCTGTAGGTGCGGGAGTAGGTTATGCACTCTGGAGCAACAACCAATACAAAAAATATAGGGAATATTATGTGGCAAAACTTAATGGTACGCCTAATGAATTCGTAGACAGTCATCCGTGGCTGGATAAAAAAGCGTTAGGAAATGCTCAGGACAGATCAAAAAGACAGCGTGATTATGCCATTGCCATCACGGGTCTGATCTATATTCTGAACATTGTAGATGCCGTGGTAGATGCCCATCTTTACGAAAGCCGTCATGATCCGGATCTTAGTTTTACACCTACCGTGATTCAGGATCAGTATGGATTTTCTACTCCGAAAACAGGCTTAAGTTTAAGTTATAGATTTTAAAACAGAATTGTAATAAAATTGATACGAGCCATAAGGTTTGTACCATAATCATAAATAAGATATCACATGAGAATAGCATTAGTTGGATACGGTAAAATGGGGAAGATCATTGATGAAATCGCACAGAAGAGAGGTCACGAAATCGTTGCCCGCCTGAAAGAAACTCCAACCGCTGAAAATCTTAATAATCCGGACGTAGCTATTGAATTTTCATTGCCGGAAGTGGCTTATGATAATATCAAAGCATGTCTTGAACATAAAATTCCGGTAATCTGTGGAACCACAGGTTGGCTGGAGAAAAAAGAAGAAGTTGAAAAAATGGCTGTTGACAACGATAGCGCGTTCTTATATGGTTCCAATTTTAGTTTAGGTGTCAATCTTTTTTTTGCCCTGAATGAAAAAGTAGCGGATATCATGAAAAATGTGGATGAATACTCTTGCCAGCTGGAAGAAATTCACCACGTTCACAAAAAAGATGCTCCCAGCGGAACGGCAATTTCCATTGCTGAAGGTATCATCAAAAATAATCCTAAATTTAACGCCTGGAAACTGGAAGAAACGCAAGGAAAAGAATTGGGAATATTTGCCATTCGTGAAGATGAAGTTCCGGGAACCCACAGCGTTTATTATAAAAGTGAAGTAGACGAAATTGAAATCAAGCATACTGCCTTCAACAGAAACGGGTTTGCACTCGGAGCTGTAGTCGCTGCAGAATGGATTAAAGACAAAAAAGGAAACTTCACCATGAAAGACGTTTTGGGGCTTTAATTTGTAACAAATTCTTTAAATTGCAGACCAATACAAGGGAAATGATGGATAGTAAATTATAAATAGCAGAACGCTGGAATCATTTATTACTCATCATTTATCATTTATATATTTAGAATAGGCACAGAAAAAACTATGAATTATTTTTTAACTTACACAGTATATGTTCTCATTTTGTCTGTACTGATGGGGATTTCCACTTGGAAACTGTTCAAAAAAATGGGGCACAGTCCCTTATTTGCATTTATACCTTTCTATAATTATTTCATTATTTTAAAGGAAACAGAACATCCGAAATGGTGGGCAATCCTGTCTTATCTTCCGATAGTAGGGCCTATTATGATGTCTGTTTTCCATATTTATCTGATGAAAAAATTTGGAAAGACCCTGTTTCAGCACCAGCTTCTTACCGTGATTCTGCCATTTATCTATATGGCTACGGTGAACTATTCCAAAGATGCGGAAGTAGAAGATGAAAATGCTAACGACCTTTTCATTACCGATGAAGAGAAAAGTGCAAAAAAGAAAGATACTTTCATGGGGTCTATTACTTTTGCGGTTGTTTTTGCTACCATTATCCACGTTTTTGTAACGCAGCCGTTTGGAATTCCTACAGGATCCATGGAAAGAACACTTCTTGTAGGTGACTTCCTTTTTGTGAACAAATGGAGCTACGGATACAGAATGCCAATGCGTCCTGTGGCGATACCATTCCTTCAGGGAACCATTATGGATACAGGTCAGAAAGGAAACCCGAAAGATGATCCAAAATCATATGTTGATGGAATAAAACTTCCTTATACAAGAATTTTCGAGTTCGGAAAGCCTCAGAAAAATGATGTGGTTGTTTTTAACTATCCAAGAGACTCTGTGCATACAGCAATCGACAGAAAAGATCCTTACGTTAAAAGATGTGTAGCTGTAGCCGGTGATACGTTTGAAATGAGAGCCGGAAGACTTTTCGTCAACGGAAAACCAGAAACGGTTTTAGGTGATCAGGAAGTACAGCACAGATACATTGTGAATACAGGCAGTCAGCTTGATATTCCAGGACTATATAACACCTACGGATTCTTACCGGTACAGGAGATTCAGGGTGAGAAGGGATATATTTATGCTTTCCAGGGACTGACAGACAAAACGGCTAAAGAAATCAAACAGCTTCCTCAGGTTATTGACATGAAAGAAGATGTTACGCCAAAAGGTGAAGCAGCAGTATATTATAGAGACGAAGCCAAAACAAAAATAGATACCACACAATCTATCTTCCCGATCAACAAAGCCTGGAACCAGGATTGGTACGGACCTTTAAAGATTCCTAAAAAAGGAGATGTTGTCACCCTTAATCAGGAAACTTTACCGGAATACCAATGGATCATTTCCCAGTACGAGCACAACCGTCTGGAAAACAAAAACGGAAAGATTTTCATCAATGGAAAAGAAACTACACAATATACGATCCAACAGGATTATTATATGATGGTAGGGGATAACAGAGACGCTTCCTTGGATGCAAGATTCTTTGGTTTCGTTCCGGAAGAAAACATTGTAGGAAAACCGATGTTTACATGGATGAGTCTTCAGGGAGCTTTCTCAGACAACAGCTCTACGTATCAGGCTCCGTTCAAAGTGCGTTGGGACAGAATGTTTAAAGCAACCAATACAGGAGAGGCTAATAAAACTTCATACTGGTGGATTGCAGCTATGATCCTTATATTGTTCTTCGGATGGGAATATTTCATGAAATTATTCGGAAAGAAGAAAAAGGAAGAAGAGATATAATTGAATCTAAAACTTAAAGATAGAATGAAGTATTTGAAAAAATACTTCATTTTTTAATATGATGAATATGACAAATGTATTATTGCCGGTATTTTATATGCCCCCGATTTCATGGTTTTCAGTGTTTTTAAATCCTGAGAACGAGATTGTATTTGAACAGTTTGAAAATTTTCCGAAGCAGACCTACAGAAACAGAACCAACATCTATGGGGCCAATGGAAAGCTTTCTTTAATAATCCCTATTAATCATAACGGTAAAAGAGAATTCAAAGATACGGAGATCTCTTACAGGGAAGACTGGAGAAACCTGCACTGGAAATCCATCAAAACTGCTTATCAGAGCTCGCCTTACTTTGAATACTATGAAGATAAATTTGGGAAAATATATGATCTGAATGAAAAATTTCTTCTGGATTTCAATTTGAAAGCATTGGAAATTATACAGCAGATCCTTAAAACAGAAAAGGCACAGTCTTTGAATGAAGAATATATCAAAAATCCTGAAAGTATTAATTTCAGAGAAAAGTTCTCGGCTAAACATCCTTCTGAATTTCAGATGGAGGAATATTACCAGACCTTTTCAGATAAATTAGGATTTTTAGAAGATTTGTCAATTTTAGACCTTATTTGTAACAAAGGTCCTGAAACTCTGACTTATATAAAAAATATTAAACAATCATACTAAGATAAAATCGCCGTTAAAAGAATTCTCTGGAAAATAAACCAATGAAAATGGCGATCGTATATAACTTTAAAGTAAATATCAACATATGAAAAAGGTATTATTAGCAGCTGTTTTTCTGACAGGTTTTAGTTTCTCTTATGCTCAGGAAGCTCAGGCTAAAAGCATTGATCCCAAGGAAGATAAAGATCTGATGACTTGGTATCATAAAGATTTCTCAACATCAAAAGTATACGGAGTAAATACAGCAAACGCTTATAAATATTTAGAATCCAAAGGCCTTAAGCCTAAAACTGTGGTAGTAGGAGTTTTAGACAGTGGTGTTCAGGTAGATCACCCGGGTCTTGTGAAAAACGTATGGTCAAATCCTAACGAAGTTCCCGGAAACGGAAAAGATGACGATGGAAACGGATACATCGATGATGTGCACGGCTGGAACTTTATCGGTGGAAAAAACGGTGATATTGATATCGACAATATGGAGGTAACAAGAGTTGTTGCTAAATACAAACCGGTTTTCGAAGGCGATGATTCTGCAAAAAACAAAGCAAACCAGGCAAAAATGCCGGAAGAATTTGCGATGTACATGAAGTCTAAAGAACTTTTCAACAAAAAAAGTATTGAAGCAAAACAGAATCTTCAGACTTATACAATGATCAACAGTTTGATCCCTAATATGGTGAAATTGTTGGGAGGTAAGCCTGTAACTGCTGAAACCTTACAGGGAATTAAACCTCCTACGGACCAGAAAGATGCTATCGCGGTACAAGTTCTGGGGCAGGTTTCTCAAAGTCCTGAATTCAAAGGGAAATCTTCTGCAGATTTCGAAAAACTGATGAAAGAGCAGATGAAAGAAGCAATCGATCATTATGCACCACAATCCAAGCAGTACGATCTGAGCTATGATCCGAGAAAAGAAATTGTAGGTGATAACTATGACGACTATGTTGAAAAAATCTACGGAAACAATGACTACGAAGGACCTGACGCAGAACACGGAACACACGTTGCCGGTATTATTGCTGGTCTTCCTCAAGGCAAAGAAATACAGTATGGAGTAGCTTCTAAAGTAGCTAAAATTATGTCTGTAAGAACCGTTCCAAACGGAGACGAAAGAGATAAAGATGTGGCAAATGCGATCAGATATGCAGTAGATAATGGAGCTAAGGTGTTAAACATGAGCTTCGGAAAACCGGTTTCTCCAGGGAAAAATGTAGTTTGGGATGCTTTTAAATATGCTGAAGACAAAGGAGTTCTTTTGGTGAAAGCAGCAGGTAACGAAAATGAAGATGTTGCAGAACACCTTGCATTCCCTACGAACTTTAAAAATGTTACAGATGAAAAACCTTTCGTAACTAACGTATTGGTTGTAGGAGCCAGCACCAACAGAAATAACGAACTGAGAGCAGATTTCTCCAATTACAACAAGAAAATGGTTAACGTTTTCGCACCAGGAGAAGAAATCTATTCTACAGTACCTAAAAACGAATATAAATATCTTCAGGGAACTTCTATGGCTTCACCTGTAGTAGCAGGAGCAGCAGCCGTATTATTGGCTTATATGCCCAACCTTAAACCTGATCAGATCATTGAAGCACTTGTAAAGAGCAGCAACCTGAGCTCGGAGAACAAATTTCCGGAGTATTCTCAGGCCGGAGGGGTTATTGATCTTCAGAAAGCAGCTGAATATGCTTACACGAATTTCTACAACGGAAAATCTTCACCATCGAAGAAGCCTGCGAAATCCGTAAAAAAGGCTGTTAAAAAATAATATATCTCCCTGTATATAAGGAGAAACCATTTAAAGTCCGAAATTTTCGGACTTTTTTTATTTTTATTTTTCAATTTGGCACGGTTTTTTGTAACTTTATAAATAACAAAATAATAAACAACAAAATGAAAAAGTTACTACTTGCAGGGATGATTGGAACATCACTTTTTGCAGTGTCTTGTTCCTCAGTGAAAAAAGCAGAAACGTCACAAAACCAAAGAGTTGAATACCTTAAATTAAAAGGCGACTGGCAGATTGTCAGCGTTGATTATGAAAAAGGATTCAAAATCAAGCCTTTTGACGAAGGTGCAGATGCTCAGTGTTTTGTAGGAAGCCATTGGAGATTAATCCCAAATAATTACACCGGTGCCTACACTTTAAACGGAGGAGGAGCTTGCCCAAGCATTACTCAGCCAATCAAATTTGAAGTAAAAGACGGCAATACTTTCATGTTTAAAAAAATCGCTGAGGGAACTAAAGCTAAGCAAAATCTTGCAGGATATTCTTTAACGATTACCAACCAGTCTACAGATCAGTTCTCACTTGTACAAAGCGTTCCATTCGACGGAAACACAGTACAGGTGGTTTACAACTTCCAGAGAACAGGAATGAAATAATTTATCAACATAAAAGATCAAAAAAATGAAATTTACTAAAACATATATAGGAGCTCTTTTCTTATCATCAGCATTATTATTAACCAGCTGTGAAGCTGTTCAGAATTCTAACCATCAGCAGAGAGGTACAGCAGTAGGTGTTGCATCAGGAGCTGTGATCGGAGGTATTTTGGGGAATAATGTAGGAAGTGGTAAAAACTCAGCTTTAGGAGCAGTATTGGGAGGTATTATCGGTGGTGTTGCAGGTAACGTTATCGGTAACAAAATGGATAAACAAGCTAAGCAGATTAAGGAAACTTTACCAGGTGCTGAAGTAGAAAGAGTAGGTGACGGTATTAAGATTACCATGAACGAAAGCATCGTAAACTTTGCTTTTGACTCTTCAAATTTAACTTCCGTTGCACAGACCAACCTTAATAAATTAGCTCAGGTCCTTGCTGACAACCCGGATACGAACATCAATATCTACGGTCATACAGACAGCAAAGGTGCAGATTCTTATAACTTATCTCTTTCTCAAAGAAGAGCAGATGCAGTAAAAGCTTACTTATCTGGAAAAGGAATCGCTTCTGCAAGAATGATCACGAAAGGTGAAGGTGAATCTATGCCTGTGGCAAGCAACGATACTGAAGAAGGAAGAGCTAAAAACAGAAGAGTAGAATTCGCTATTACAGCTAATGAGAAAATGATTAATGACGCCAAGCAAGGGCAGTAATTAATTTAATATATAAATATTTTCGTAAAAGACCGCTCCGGCGGTTTTTTTTGTATTTTTATGCTATGAATTTTGAATTTGCTATTTTTGTAACTGAATTAACATAAATGAAGAAATATCTTAAACTCCTCCGGGTGGAGCAATGGGTGAAAAACCTGTTTGTTTTTGTTCCTCTGTTCTTTTCGGGAAACATTACAAACATAGACTTACTAAGCAAAAGTATCTTTGCATTTATTATTTTTTCCCTCGCAGCAAGTGTAGTCTATATTCTCAATGATTATAACGATATAGAGGCCGACAGTAAGCATCCCGAAAAAAGAAGAAGACCTCTTGCAAGCGGTGCTATTTCAAAACCGAAGGCCTTAAGCATTCTTGCAGCACTCGTTATTGTTGATGTGGCTCTGGTAGGTCTTGCTCAACTTTATTTTCACGAACCTTTATGGAAATTTGCCACGATCATAGGACTTTATATTGTGATCAATCTTGCCTATACTTTTAAACTGAAGCACGTTCCGATCATTGATATTTTCATCATCGCTACAGGTTTTGTACTGAGAGTTCTAGCAGGTGGATACATCACCGGAATAGGGATCTCACAGTGGGCGATCCTGCTGACTTTTGTGCTCGCTCTTGTTTTAGCCATCGGAAAAAGAAGAGGAGAGCTGATAAATGCACAGGTTTCAGGAAAGACAAGAAAGGCTTTGGACGGATACAATGTACAGTTTGCAGATATTGCCCTGTCTATTTCAGTAACGTTAGCCATTGTCTGCTATCTGATGTTTACCCTTTCACCTGAAGTTCAGGGAAGATTTCATCAGCGGGTTTTTTATACCGTCATATTTGTAGTCTTTGCTTTTTTAAGATATCTGCAGCAGACTTTAGTATACAACAGAACAGAATCTCCTACAAAAATTGTCTACAGAGACCGGTATATCCAGGTGACTTTGGTACTTTGGGTAGCCGCATTTTTAATCCAGATTTATTTTAAAAAATGAAGCCAAATTTCACACAGAAAGTTACTAACTGGGGCAATTTCCCGGTAGTAGAAAAAGAAATGAGATCTGAGGACAGCTTCAAAAGAATCAAGGAGTTTGTACTTAATCATAACGAAATCATTGCCAGAGGAAACGGAAGATGCTACGGCGACGCTTCCCTGGGAGAAACCATATTTTCTACCAAAAAATTAAATAAATTCATCAGTTTCGATCGTCTCAACGGGGTGATAGAATGTGAATCCGGGGTATTGCTTTCGGATGTACTTGAAATTTCAGTTCCGCAGGGATATTTTCTGTACGTAACACCGGGGACGAAATTTATTTCCGTGGGAGGAGCCATTGCTTCAGATGTTCACGGGAAAAATCATCATGCAGAAGGTTGCTTTTCAGAATATGTGATCGAGTTTAAGCTGATGACCGAAAGAGGAGAAATCATCACATGTTCCAGAGAAGAAAATTCGGATAAATTCTGGGCCACTATTGGCGGAATGGGGCTTACCGGAATTATTCTTACTGTAAAATTTAAGCTTAAAAATATAGAATCTGCCTACATCCGCCAGGAAAGCATTAAAGCAGAGAATCTGGACGAAATTTTCAGGCTCTTTGAAGAAAGTGAAAACTGGACGTACACTGTAGCGTGGATAGACTGTCTGCAAAAAGGAAAAGATCTTGGAAGAAGTATTCTGATGAGAGGAGAACACGCCTTTCAGCATGAGCTTCCTCAAAATCTGACCAAACAACCTTTAAGACTGAAGAAAAAATTTCAGCCTACGGTTCCGTTTTATTTTCCGGGATTTGTTCTGAATGCACTCACCGTAAAAATATTCAATCTGCTGTATTACAAAAAGCAGACTAAGAAAGAAGTGAAGTCTTTTATCGACTATGAAACCTTTTTCTATCCGCTGGATGCCATCACCGACTGGAATAAGATTTATGGAAAATCAGGATTTATCCAATACCAGATGGTGATTCCGAAAGAAGCAGGGAAAGAAGGGATGAAACAGATTCTTGAAACCATTGCAGCAAGCGGAAACGGATCGTTTTTAGCGGTTTTAAAACTCTTCGGGAAAAACAATCCGGAGGCTTACAATTCATTTCCTTTTGAAGGCTATACGCTAGCCCTCGACTTTAAAGTGAATTCAAAACTGAAGAAACTGGTAGAGAAATTAGATGATACCGTTCAGCAGTTCGGAGGTAGGATTTATCTTACCAAGGACAGCATGAGCAGGTCTTCACTCACGAATTACCTTAAAAATATTCAAAGTTCAAAATTTGTGTCTTTACAGCACAAAAGAATCATAAATAACAATTCATAATGATAGTTCTGGGAAGTACGTCTGAAGTGGCGCAGGCTTTTGTGGAAAAGGCTCTTCAGGAAGGAGAACAGTTTGAAAAAATATACCTTTTCACTTCAAATAAAGAGACAACGGAAAGATTTGCGAGACACATTGATGTCAAATTTCTGCAGCAGTCCGAAGTCATCGAAATTGATCTGATGAAAGAAATTGATTACACTACATTTGATCATGTCAGTTCAAATGTATTATTTTGTGCCGTAGGATATTTGGGAGATGGGACTGAGGAAGGTCTTTATGACAACAGGAATACAGAAAGGATTATTAGTATCAATTATTCAAAACTGATTCCTGTGATGAACTATTTTGCACAGAAGTTTGAAAGCAGAAGATCCGGAACCATTATCGGGCTATCATCGGTAGCCGGAGATCGCGGAAGACAGAGCAATTTTATCTATGGTAGTGCAAAAGCGGCTTTTACGGCTTATCTTAGTGGTCTTAGAAATTATCTTTTTGAGAAAAAAGTACATGTTCTTACGATCAAACCGGGCTTTATGGCAACGAAAATGACGGAAGGACTGCCTTTAAATCCTAAACTGACTGCAACTCCCAAACAGGCGGCTGCATGCATTTATAAAGCATTCAAAAAGCAGAAAAATGTGGCATATGTTTTGCCGGTTTGGAGTATTATCATGATGATTATCAGGAATATACCTGAATTTATATTCAAAAAATTAAAGCTTTAATAAAATGAAAAAACTGTATTGTTTTGATTTTGACGGAACCCTGACGTATAAGGATACAATGTTTATGTACCTTAAATTCTACGATTCTACCAAATTCCGGATACAGTTTTTGAGACACGTTCCTCTTTTCATTTTGCTGAAACTAAAACTTGCCGAAACGGAAAAAGTAAAGAAAAGCTTTATCGGTTCTATTCTGAAAGGACAGACCCAGGAAAAGATCGAATTGAAATCTAAGCAGTTTTTTGAACATCATTATCCCAAAATCGTAAGGGAAAACGCCCTCGACTTTATACAAAATATCGATAGGAATAATACACAGAGTTTATTGGTAACCGCGTCGCTGGATATCTGGGTAAAACCTTTTGCAGAAGAACTGAAGATGCAGCTGGTATCCACACGTGCGGAGTTTAAGAATGGTATTTTTACAGGAAACTTCATAGGCAAAAACTGCAACGGAAAAGAGAAACTGGTGAGAATAAAAGCTGAAATTCACGACTCTAAATACGATAAAATAATCGCTTTCGGAGATACTTCCGGAGATCGCCAGATGCTTAAATGGGCAAATGAAGGTCATTACCAATTTTTTCACTAATTTTGGATGGTAAAAATGTAAAAATGAAAAGACTGCTTGTGATAGGTACTGCAATCTTAATGAGCTGTACAGCTACGCCATCTCAAACATCATCAGATATGCAGAAAAATGCAGAACTTCTGGTGTCTGAGTCGCAGGGCGGTAAAGATGAAGCCGGATTTACCATTATTAAGAATGAACAGGAATTCCGTAACGCTATTAAAGGCAGTTTCGGTCTTATCGATTTGAAAAAAGAGCCATCCGTTAACTATCCGAAATTTCCAAAAAACAAAAAAGTGGTTTTGTATCATATGGGACTTTTCAGATCGGGTAGCCACAGAATTACCAGCATTAAAAACACATCCGTAAAAAATAATATCCTGTATGTGGAAGTTCCCGCTACAGCTTCAGGCGGAATGGAAATTCAGGTACTTTCAAATCCCTGGTTTATTTTTGCTGTTCCTTCAGATTATCAGTTTACCTCAGTAGAATTAAAATATTCCAATTAAAAATGAACAAAATATATTTAGATAACGCTGCAACGACGCCTCTTGCGGAAGAAGTCATAGACGCAATGGTGGGGACCATGAAAATGAATTTCGGAAACCCTTCTTCTACCCACAGCTTCGGTCAGGAAGCGAAAATTCTTATCGAAAATGTAAGAAGACAGGTTGCAGACTATCTTCATGTAACTCCTGCGGAGATTATCTTTACTTCGTGCGGAACAGAATCGAACAATATGATCATCAAATCAAGTGTAGAACACCTTGGAGTGGAAAGGATCATCAGCTCTCCTCTGGAACATAAATGTGTTTCTGAGAGCATTTTAGATATGAAAAACAGAAGGGGAGTAGAAGTAGTCTACATTCGCCCTAATGAAAAAGGAGATATTGATCTTAACAAGCTGGAAGAGCTTTTAAAATCTTCAGATAAAAAGACTTTAGTAAGCTTAATGCATGCCAATAATGAAATTGGAAACATTGTAGACATTAAAAAAATTGCAGAATTATGCAAAGCCAACAATGCTCTTTACCATTCTGATACGGTGAAGACCATGGCTCACATGGCATTTGACTTTTCAGAGATTCCTGTAGATTTTGCATCATGCAGTGCACATAAATTTCACGGTCCGAAAGGAATAGGGTTTGCTTTTATCAGAAAGGCTACAGGAATGAAAGGAATTATCACTGGCGGGCCTCAGGAAAGAAGTCTGAGAGCTGGAACTGAAAACGTTTCCGGTATCGTTGGATTAGGTAAGGCTTTGGAGCTGTGTGTTAATAATATGGAGGCGTATGCCGGTCATATCAGAGAAATTAAAGAATACGCGATTGAAAGATTATCTGCAGAGGTTCCGAATATTAAATTCAATGGACGAAGTGGTGAAATGGAAAATAGTGTAGACAGTGTTTTAAGCGCCTTACTTCCATATAAAAATCCATTGATAGGACTTCAGCTGGATATGAAGGGAATTGCGATCTCTCAGGGCAGCGCATGCTCTTCAGGAGCGTCCAAACCTTCGATGGTGATGATGATGGTGCTTTCTGAGGATGAAATGGACCATTGTACGCCATTACGTATCTCATTCAGCCATATGACGACAAAAGCAGATATCGATGCTCTGGCAGATGCTTTGAAGGAAATTTCAAAAGATTTTGCTATAGAAAAAACAAATGTTGAGCATAGATAGTCTTATTGCTTAAAAATCGTAATTTTGAATATCCAATTACGGATTGAAATAAGAATATAAATATTAATTTAAATAAAAGAAACAAAATGGCTTTAGAAATTACGGACAGCTCATTTCAGGAAACGGTTTTAAAATCAGATAAGCCGGTATTGGTAGACTTTTGGGCAGTATGGTGCGGACCATGCAGAACTTTGGGACCAATCATCGAAGAAGTAGCATCAGATTTTGAAGGAAAAGCAGTGGTAGGAAAAGTTGATGTAGACAACAATCAGGAAATTTCAATGCAGTATGGCATCAGAAATATCCCTACAGTTCTGATTTTTAAGAACGGTGAAGTGGTTGATAAATTGGTAGGCGTGACTCCAAAGGAGATCATTGCTGAGAAATTAAGCGCGCACTTGTAAAAAAATAACTTTGATAATGAAGGCCTTCCGTTTTTGGAAGGCTTTTTATTTAGAAATAATTTGCAGGTAATAAAAAAAGTCGTAGTTTTGCAATCACAAAAAAGAAACAACGTTCTTTATAACAACAGAAAATGATCCGGTAGTTCAGCTGGTTAGAATGCCGCCCTGTCACGGCGGAGGTCGCGGGTTCGAGTCCCGTCCGGATCGCAAAAGTTTTTCAATTTACTTTTAAAAAAAATTAGATCCGGTAGTTCAGCTGGTTAGAATGCCGCCCTGTCACGGCGGAGGTCGCGGGTTCGAGTCCCGTCCGGATCGCAAAAGTTTTTATTCAATTTCTTTTAAAAAAATTGATCCGGTAGTTCAGCTGGTTAGAATGCCGCCCTGTCACGGCGGAGGTCGCGGGTTCGAGTCCCGTCCGGATCGCAGAAGTTTTCATCAATTTACTTTAAAAAAATTGATCCGGTAGTTCAGCTGGTTAGAATGCCGCCCTGTCACGGCGGAGGTCGCGGGTTCGAGTCCCGTCCGGATCGCAAGATCTTTAAAACCCCTTTAAGTAATTGAAGGGGTTTTTTGTTTTTATAATATATGAATTTCTTAGAATGAAGGTTTATTGTTTTCAGGAAATAGTATCAGAAATACTTTCTATCATTCATCTTCTTCTTTTATGTTAAGCTTCATATATTTTGCGGGACTTATTCCTTCAAACTGCTTAAATACCCTGTTAAAAGTAGATTGGCTTGTGAACCCTGCTTCCGTGTAAATGTATACTAATGTAAAATGTTTTGATTTCTCTTCTTTCATCAGTTCTTTAACATATTTTATTCTGTACGAGTTGAGATAGTTATTAAAATTAGCGTAGCCCTTAAGTTTGATGGCTTTTGATATATAGGTATTATTTGAATTTATTTGTGTAGCTAAATTGGATATAGTTAAATCACTATTTTTAAAAGGTTTATTAGTCTCCATGAATACTGAAATATCATTAAATAAGTCTTTATACTTTTTCAGGTCTTTTTGGAGAGGTTTATTTATTATCCTATCTCTGTCTTTATTCTGTTTTTCGGCAGGGAAGAATAAAGGTGTTTTCAGTTTATCAAGATAGTAAAGTAATAGTACAAATACAGATATATTACAAATTACTACAAGAATATCAGATGTCAAAAGTTGTTTTCTGGTCATGTACACTTCCTGATAATTTATTTTTTCTGCTAAAACAATAATGATAATGACATATAGAAAAAGACCGATTGTGTATCTAATCATCATTCTTACTGAAAAGAATATATATACAACAAAAGGAATCGGTAATATCCATATGTAGGAAATGAAGGAATAGTGCCAGAAAATAATAAAATAGGGTGAAATATACAAGGGTGCAAGTATAAGCCAACAATGCACTGCAGTTTCTACATTATAATTTCTGCTGGTTATCAGTATACTGTAAAAAATACAAAATAGTCCTGCTGCTATATAACAAATGATAAATTTGTTGAGATTGATTGATAAATAAAAACATGCGAATATCAAACAAAACAGCACTATGAGATATAAGTACTTTCTTATTAGCTCTCTTTTTATCAAATCATGTTCCATATTTTGCGCTTACTGTATAGTAGTTAAATGCAAATATAGTTTACTTAACTAATTTTTTTTTAATAGATGTTTACCATTTTCGATATTTTTTACTAATGTTGAATATGACTAGTTTAAATTACTGATTGTTAGGTTTTTATTAAATGTTAATCATATGTAGGATGTGGCTTATTTTTGAAAATTCTGGATATAGTATTCCTCTACCTTTGACATTATTCAAACAACGCTTAACAGCTATTTAAATGTCAACTTATGAAAAAAAAATTATTTTTCCCATTTTTGATGGTATGTTCGAATTTATTTTTCGGACAGGTGGGTATTAATACCAGTACACCGAAAGCAACTTTAGATATAGTGGCTAATACCAATAATAGCCCTATAGGAGTTCTTCCTCCTCGCTTGTCGGGAGATCAGCTGCAGGGAATGGATTCTTATTACAATGATGATCAAAAAGGAGCTATTGTATTTGTTACTGATGCAGTAAGCTCTCCATCTCCAAAAACTAAAAATATATCCACCGCAGGATACTATTATTATGATGCTATTCTATCCCAGTGGATAGCTTTGGGAAGTGGTTCGGAGCCTTGGAAAAATACGGATGGGCAAGGAGCTGTTTCAAATACAGAGCCTATCTACCATATGGGACAGGTATCTATCGGGTCATCTTTAGCAGATACCAATGCCGTATTGGATATCAGCTCCAATGCAAAAGGTATACTCTTACCAAGGATGTCAAGTTCAAACAGGAATGCTATTTCAACTCCGGCAGCTAACGGGCTGCTAATCTACAATACAACGACTAACTGTCTGAATTATTTTGACGGAAATGCTAGTAAATGGCTCAGTTTATGCGGTTCTTTTGAGCCCGCAACCTTTGGGCTGCTGGATTGTAGTAGTCCGACCGGACCGTCAGGTACCTATACGCAGGGAACGATATTAGACGCCGTAAACAATACCTATACCATAAAAGTAAACGTTACAAGTGTCGGTAATTATCAGATCCTAGCCACCACAGGAAATGGATACTCCTTCAGTAAATCAGGGACCTTTACAGAAACAGGTATTTTTGATGTAGTATTGGCTGGACAAGGGAGCCCTATAACAGGTCCTTCAAATAATAGCCCCTCAATCACCTTTAATGGTGTAAATGTAGCTCCTGCATGTACACTGCCGGTAATACATGTCAATGGTTCGACAACATTATTTTCTATCAACTGTTCAGGTAGCACTGTTCATGGAATCTACAGACAGGGAATCGCCTTGGATGCTACGAATTATATTGATATTCCTGTTACTGGTGTTACAACACCAGGTAATATTATAGTGGAAACCTCCTTAATCAATGGGGTGAAATTTTCATCAGGAACTATTGCAATACGAGCTTCCACAAACAGCATAAGACTTTATGGTCAGGGTACTCCTGCCATTGTAGCGAATAATAGCTCATATAGTTTTACTATCCCAGGATCTGCGACATGTACCTTTACTATCAATGTGATTACAAGTGTGGGAACGTTTGTTAATCCGGCAGACAGATGTTACCAGATTTTACAATTGAATCCGGCAGCAGCAGACGGAGAGTATTTTATTAAAGGTTTGAACGGAACAGCCACCAAGACTTATTGTGACATGACCAATGGAGGCTACACCTTAATTCAATCATATTCTGAAAAAGCAGCCTTTGTAGATGATACCAATTTTCTGATCAATAACTCTCAAAATCTGAATGTTAATGATAACAGAAATTATACTGCAGCAACAGGACTGTCCGGTATTGTAACTTATAAAAATTATTTGTTACCTGTTGCTGTACGACAAAATATAAGAAGTAATGCGACAAAAAATCAATACAGGGTAAGAATTGTGAATGATGTGGCTAATGTAGCTAATAATACAGACTCATGGGCTAATAATAACTATGCAGTAATTGATTTTAATATTCCTACTTCAGGTGCTTATGACATGATTGGGGGAATATTTGCTGATTTTCCTTATGTGAAAGTTTCAGGGAAGATTTTTGGAAAGAATTATAGTATGGATGGAACAATCAATGGTAACTATGTTTCATTTGATGGGCAGGCATGGAATTATGCAAGACTTTATAATGCAGGATATGCTAAAGTGATTAGTCATCAGAATGCCCCTCCAAGTTATGCTTTTTCTTATACAGCAAGTAATGGGGCAACCATCAATACAAATTTAACGGCACTTGATGATATTTGGGGGAACTATGGTGATAGTACTTTCAATCATCATATCGGAAAATGCGGAAATGCCGCATCTGATGATTATGCAGGGGTTACAGAATGTGTAGGAACTGGTAGAGCACCGCATTCGTTTAACAACGGTGAAGGAAGATATGTCCAGTGGTTTGTTAAATAAAAAATAATATTTGACGGCAATGCCTCTCAAGATTGTTCTTGTAACTTTTTCAGAATCATAGACTATTTTTAAGGAACAAAGATGCATTGCCGTTTTTTAATACTTCAATATCAGCCATGAATAATTTAAAATCTATCAATATCAGTCATTTAATAAAACAAAGGTTGGAAGAACTTGATATGGATATGGACAGAATTTGTAACTTTTTTAAATATGAAAGAGAAAAAGTTGAAGAGATTCTTCAGCAGGAGTCAATGGATACTGAGATTCTATTAAAATGGAGCAAACTCTTAGAATATGATTTTTTTCGCATTTATACACAACACCTAATACTTTATGCGCCTCAAAGCAAAATAAGTAGTGGGAAATTGACTAAAAACAGAAAAACTTTACTCCCTACATTCAGGAAAAATATTTATACCAAAGAAATAATAGATTTTATTCTGGAAGAAGTTGATAAAAAAGAAAAAACAAAGCAGCAAATTATTGATGAATACAGAATACCTAAAACGACTTTATTCAAATGGATCGCAAAACACAAAGAAAATTTCTGACCCCAGATTATAAAAAAATTTATAGTGATATGATCACGAAAAAATTTCCGGATAAAAAAAAAAGTTGCGAAAAGATATTAAGTAAGCAAGAATTATCTGTAATGGATGTCATCGTTCTTAACTCTCTGATATTTGGAACTGTAGGTAATCAAAATTATGATTTCAATCAAAAGTGCCGTTCGTACGATAAAAAGACAATATTTTTCATTTTAGATTATCAAAAAAAAAAAAAATTAAACAACACTCAGGTGGCTGCATACTTTAGATTAAGCAGAAATACCATAAGTGCATGGAAAAAATTATTTTATACAAATGAATAGTGTTTAATGTGTTGGTTTTTGAGTTGGATATGAAGATTCTACCATAGAGTAGATTCCAGCTGTATTTCATTTTTTTTAACCCGTTCAACTGTTTGAAGGGGTTTCTTGTTGATGTGAATTTTCTTTAAATTTTACGAAACAATATATTCCACAATAGCCTCGCAATGTATTTTTGTAGTATCAAAAACAGGTACGTTAAAATCACCTTGATTGATAAGCATAGGGATTTCCGTGCAACCCAGAATAATACATTCGGCGCCACGGCTGATCAGTTCTTCTGCAATGGAAATATAATTGGTTTTGGTTTCCGGATTAATGAATCCTACTCCCAGTTCATCCTTTACAGTATGTTGTATATAATCCCTTGTTTCCTGTTTTTCAGGAATCAGTACTTCCAGTCCGTGTTCTTTAAGTTTGTTTTGGTAGAAATCCATTTCCATAGTAAACTTTGTTCCGATTAAGCCGACTTTTGTAAGTCCGGCTTTCTGTATGGCTTTTGCGGTTTCTGTACCTAAATGAATAATCGGAAGTTGTACGGAGGCCTGAAGCTCATCTGCGAAGAGATGGGCGGTATTGGCACAGAGCACAATGCCGTCTGCTCCGGTGTTTTTAAGGTGATTACAGGCGTTTAATAGTAATTCGAAGGAATTGACCCATCCTTTAGCCTGAAGGTCTCCAAAATTCAGGGAATAGATCATGCATTCCGCTGCGTTTAGTCCTCCCAGTCTGGCATTGACCCCTTCATTGATGAATTGATAATAATCCAATGTGGATACCCAGCTTATTCCGCCTACCAGTCCTACTTTTTTCATACATTTTATTATTTGCTGCTAAAGACAAATCTAGATAAAAGTTTCCATTGTATCCCGTATATTTTATCGGAATATTAAAGGGTTCAATTATAGATAAGTGATAGAAACTCTTAAATCGATAAGTCTATAAACTTAGATAGATCCGGTGTCCATATTCATTGAGTAGGAATTTTGGTTAAACACGGGTTCAGTTTTTCACAGGTATATGTTCGTTAAAAGAAGTATATTGTATGGTTATTTTTGTTCAGATAGTTCGGACGAATGATTTATTCAAGGTTTATTGCTACATTAGTGAAATTCATAAACAAGTTCAATGTCACAGAGAAAATTTATTCTGCTTTCCATTCTTAAAACATGGTTTATTGCTACAGTAATTTCGACGGTTATTCTGATTATCTACATGATGATCACCGAAGTTCCACGTGATTATGAGCATCCCAGAAACTGTGATATGAGTGGCATTGCCTATGGTCTTCTGATTATTTGGATTCTGTCTTTGTCGATGGTTTCTTTCAGCAGCCTTTTTTCTTTGTTAAACACATTTCAGGGGAAAATAAAAAGATGGCTGTGCTGGTTTCTGCTTCCGATATTGATCACCGGATACTTTTTCATTGAAATTTCCGGCGGAAAGATTGATGGGCAAGGAGCTGTGTTTTTGTTGATCTCCAATCTTCCCTGGTTTATTCTGTGGGGAGTTTATTATTCCAGGTTTAATTCTCAATTTAAATAATCATTAATAACCTATAAGCCGATAAAGACAGACTATGAAAAAACTTTTTCTACTCTTTGTAATTGCTATTTTCGGGACTTTTCTGCACGCCCAGCCGATCACTTTAAAATATGTTACTGACATGAAAGAACTCAGGCTAAAGCTGTATTATGGGAATGGCGGGAAAGGAGCTTTTATACAGTATGAAGGGAAGAAAGAAATTATTCCGTTGAAAGTCAAGAGTTACAAGCTGGATACCATTTCGCAAGGCCCCGGTCAGCCTGCCCATCATTATTTTGTATGGGATGAAATGGTTAACGGAAAACTTAACGGAACCTATAAAATGATGCAAATGAAGAATGTTATTGTAGATCCTTCTTACGTCAGAATACGCGATTTCACACATTTTGACCTTGAACTTTTAGAAGAAGAGGGAGAACCGGACGGCGAGGATAAATACCTGCTGCATGGCGCCATAATTTCTTTTAATCATTTTTATAATAACAACCTGCTGATCGAATATCCTGACGGGAAAAAGATGACCGCAGAACTTCCTTTTCCGGACAGTCCGGATCCAGCCCAGCAAAGCATTATTGAAGATTATAATTTTGACGGATATGATGATCTAGCGTTCACCATTCCGGATGCAGGAATGGGTGTTTACAGTACGTTTACCATTTATCTTTATAACCCGAAAACGAAGCGTTTTGATCTGTTCAAAGAACCGGATTATTCCAAGTCAGCCTGTTCGTGCCTTTGTGATGTATCGGTAGACAAAAAAAATAAACTGCTGTACACCGGATGCAGAGGAGGAGCTTCGTGGCATCAGGATGCTTACCGTTTTGATAAAAATGGAGCTTTGAAGTGGGTTGGGACGAGGTAGCAGGTACTAGGGATTAGGGATTAGGGATTAGGGATTAGGGATTAGGCCGAAGGTTGAACCTATGGTCTTTAGGTTTTAGTCAAGAGATAAGACGTAAGATTCCAGATATCAGACATACCAACAAACAACTATAACTCTCAAACCCTCAAACTCTCCAACCTATCACTCCAAAAAAAATTACTGCCCAAAAAGACAGTAATAGATGAGGATCAGCTGATATGATGTTTCAAACAGTTTGTGGTTTTTTTTACAGAAAATGAATTCTGTTATAAGGGTAGCTGATCTCTAAGGGCTGCTTTAATTCGGCCGGCGTTATTTATTATTTTCAGTCTGAACAAGCCCTCATGGGCTGAATTATTTACGATAAAAACTTCACGGGCGAAATCTACTCTAACTTTGACCGAATCATTCTTGGGCAGCTCCTTTATTTCATGGTTATTGATTGCATATTGAAGGTTGTCTTTCTGTGAAGGGTTGTATAAAACCACTTCAAGAATCTCTTTCGACGAATTTTTGATTTTCAGATTTTTGTGAGCAGGAATTTTCCACTGATTGCGGTAAAGATGTCTGCCTTTGGTGATCTGGAAAGAGGACAGTAGAATAACAAGTGCTGCAGAAAAAATAAATAGAGGATAAAAACAGATACTTTTCATCTTTGGGCTATTAATTTGTTTTAGGTACAGAACTGAGGTTATTTTCAGCAAAATTAGATCACAGTATTTTGATAAGCACTACACTTTTGTGTAGATTTGTATAAATGATGTAAATACTACACTTTTGGGTAGTAATTGTGCCAATTTATTAAGGGTGTATGGAAGAAATTAATAGATTTTTTAACGAAAAAAATGAGGTCAGCAATAATGCTGAAATAGATCGCAGCCAGGTGGGAAACTATCTGGAAGCTATAAAGGCTTTTTCCAGGCTCACGTATCAGAGTTTATATGTGATCGATTATCAGACCAGAGCTTTTGATTATGTCTCTGAAAATCCGCTGTTCCTGTGTGGAAAATCATCGGAAGAGGTGAAAGCTTTAGGCTATGCTTTTTATTTTCAGAATGTAAAACCTGAAGATGTGGAGCTTTTAATAAAGATCAACGAAGCAGGATTTGAATTCTATGAGAATATTCCTGTAGATGAGCGAAAGCTATATTCTATCTCGTACGATTTTTACCTGATCAATGGCAAAAAGAATAAGGTTCTTGTCAATCATAAGCTCACACCCGTTTTTCTTACCGAAGGAGGACAGATCTGGAAAGCATTGTGTATCGTTTCACTTTCCAATAATACCTCTTCGGGGAATATTGTGATAAGCAAAGAGAGATCGGATGAATTCTGGAAGTATGATATTGTAGCCAAAAAATGGGAGAAAGAAGAAAAAATAAAGCTTTCCCAGAGAGAATATGAAATTCTGAGTTTATACGCCAGTGGACTGACGATCAATGAAATTGGAGAAAAACTGTTTATTTCTGCCGATACTGTAAAATTTCACCGGAAAAAGCTGTTTGATAAAATAGGTGTCAATAACATTGCTGAAGCCCTTGCTTACGCTAAAACGAATAAACTGCTGTAAAACAATAGAGTCCAATACCGTTTTTTTACGGTATTTTTTACAATGTCTTTTATGATTCAAATTTAGGTCTGATATTTGCAATGGGTAACCAAACTAAATGGCCTGTTTTATTTATGAAAAACATATCTGTGAAAAAAATATTTTTATATGCCTGCTTTAGCGCCGCAATGCTGGTTTCATGTAAAAAAGAAATTGAAAAAATAAGCGATACTCTTAAAGATACGGTTTCCTCATCAGAGACTCCTGCCGTAGAAAAAGATTCCATCAAAAAAGATTCTGTAGTACAGAAAGAATCCGTTCCGCCGGCAATGCAGGAAAACGGTTTCTATAATGCTTTTGTCCTTCCCAAGGATAAAAAGATGAGAGATTCTGTATACGCGGAATTCAGTAAAAAATACAGCGAAAAAGAACGTTATGCGATTTTAGCATTAAACAGACTTGATTCTAAAAACAGATTCAATACGGATACCTTGGTGGTTCCTGCTAAAATAGATACGACGCTGATGTCTTATTCACCATTCCCAATGCAGTTGGATGTATTGAGCGGAGTGAAAAAATTCGTCATATTTTCCTATCCGATTCAGGCTTACGGAGTATATTCTAACGGAAGTCTTGTAAAATGGGGACCAACCAGTATGGGAAAAAAAGCTGCACAGACAACGCGTGGACTTACTTTTGCCAACTGGAAAAAGAAACTGTCCATCTCAACGGTGAGTACTGAATGGAAACTTCCTTATAACTTCAATATCCATAATATCGGAGGAATAGGATGGCACCAGTATGATCTTCCGGGTTATCCTGCATCGCATTCGTGTCTTCGTTTGTTGATGAAAGATGCACAGTGGTTATATTCATACGCTGATACCTGGATACTGAATCCCGGAGGTGCCACTACCAAAGCAAAAGGTACGGCAGTAATGGTTTTCGGAGATTATAAATGGGGCGGAAGAAAGCCTTGGAAAAAGCTTTTGGATGATCCCAATGCCAATAATATTTCGGTAGAAGAAATGACCAAACTCCTGGAGCCTAACGTAGACAGAATGATAAAAGAACAGGATAACAGGGAAAAAGTCGCAGATTCCATTAAAACCGCTAAAGCCATGGCTCCGGTTCAAAGTGAAAAACCTGCAGAAGTTCCTGTTAATTAATTTTCTTTTCAAACTGTAAAGTAGATTCTTCAGCAAATCTTCTAAGCTTAAGCATCTCTTCCTTTCCTTTATGCTGCCCGAATCTGGCCGCCGCATAGGTAAGAAGAATACAGAATAACATTATAAATGAAGCGCTCAGTGCCCACGGGAACTCAGCGCTTTTTATCTGCTTTTCCACGTAGTACATCGTAAAGAAAGTCATCCACAGAATTGAAAAGGAAAAATAAAGAAACATAAAGAACGTCCACACTGCAGAACTGGGACCGAATACTCCGCGTATGGCAGTTTCATCGTCTTCAATTTCTATTCTTAAAGATAATCTGGGCTTTGAGTAATTATCATATTTCGTTTCTACCCAGATCGTGGCCACTTCCTTGTTGATGTTTCCGGAGAATTCATCTTTGTGATCGGCGAGGTATTTTTTTAAGTTTTCCGCATATTCTTCCTTGGTAAGATGGGTAAACATCTTAAATCTCGGGCGGGTTCTTATTTTATCTATTGTGCTTTCTTCTGTTTTCATAGGCTACTCCTGGTACGGGATAGGGTCTTCCAGGACAAAGTTAAAGGTCATTTCCATATTCTTTCTCTGGACCACCATGGTGATGTTTTTTCCTTCCTCAGATTTCATCAGCTCCATAATTTTTTCCATGGTCATTTCGGAGGTACGGCTTCCATTGATAATCAGTACACGGTCGTCTTTTTTCAAACCTGCTTTAAATCCGGGTGAGTCTTTTCTTATCCCTGCTATTGAAAATATAGGTTTTAAAGTAAATTTATACTGAAAATTATTAACAACAGAAATTTCAGTACTGGCTTCAGATATTTTTTTGGGTTCAATTTTTACCCGGTCTTCATGCCATTCCAGTCCATCCTGTTTAAAGTCTAATCCGCTCATGTTAAAATGAAAAGGATCGTCGAAGTTTTTATTTTTTTTCAGGTAAATTTTTCCTGCAGTATAATCGAAAATAGTGGTAAACCTTCTGATGATTTCCCCGCCTACAGATCCTTTCCGGTTGGCAACGAGATTCACATGCTGGATAGAGTATTCATCGGGCATTGCGGTAAGAGGCATCTCGAATTTAAAATCTCCCAGATAGAAATTGTGGATTCTGCTTCTTTTCCCATAAATATCTCCATTGAATCCGCGGCCCAGATAATCATCTATATTGGGTCTGTTGTATACAAAATCTTTGATCAGAGTAGGGAAGAGCCAGATAGCATCACTGTTGCCAAGGTCGATCAGAAGCTTTGAACTTTTCTTATCATTCGTCATCTCTACATCGGCATTGATGTAAGGTTTGTCCTTTTCTATGGTCATGGGAAGTTCCGTGAACTTTCTGAGCTTCCTTTTGAAAACATCAATATCCTCATAAACGGTTATTTTTTTAGAAATATAGTCTATCGATATCGGATGGTTTTTGAAAAAATGGGACCCAATCACTCCGTTCACAGGAATTCCGATATGAGATGATATATTGAATTCTTCATCAATAACGATAAAAAGAAGCATGGAGGTATTGATAAGATGATTTCCTATTTTAGCAATATTACGGTCAGATTTAAAACCGTCTATACTGACATTTCCACCCAAGCCTGAAAATTTTATTTTTTCGATATTTTCGAGTTTCACTTCCTTGTTGTCAAGACTGAAAAGAATGGTCTCAGCAACGCCGGTGTCCAGCATAAATGTAAGTTCTGCCCCATTAACATTAACCGGGATAAAGATGAGGTTGTTGATGAGCTTAAAAGGGATCACTGCTTTTTTGGCATTAATGAGCTCGAAAGAGTTCTGGGCACTAAGAAAAATGCTAAAGAATAATGCCAGTAAAAGAAGCTTAAGTTTCATTTACTGAATTTAGTGAAATTATCGTTACTAAGCATAAAAAAACATTCCAAAGACAGGAATGTTTATATAAACTGCATCAGACAGTGCGTATTGTTTAAATGTTTTCAAAATAACCTGAATTCGGGTTACGAAGATTTGGCGTCAGAGAGTTTGAGAGTGGGAGGGTTTTGAAAAGTGATGAGTTATAAATTATGAGTGATGAGTTATTTAAAGCGGGATGCCGGGTTGGAGGCTTTCACTTTACTTAATCTCAATATAGAAATCTGATGTCTAACATCATCTAACATCTTGCTTCTTAGCTCTTAACCAAAATAAAAAGACTATAGCTTCAACATCAGGGACAACCCCTAATCCCTACAACCTAATATCTGCCACCTGCTACCTAATCCCTGCTACCTAAAATCCTATTTTGAGTAAAATTCCATCAGATCCATATAGTTTTTCTGATTGACGCCATGTCCGCTCATATATTCTCTGAACGAAAAATAACAGCTCAGGTCATACAGAAGATCTGCTGCCTTTCTTCCCCATTCAAGAGGGATAACCGCATCATCTGTTCCGTGGGAGATGAAAAAACGAAGTCTTTCCAGTTTCTTTTTGTCCTTAACGATACCGTCCAGAAGTTTTTCTTCAGGGTAACTGCTCAGACAAGCCACATAATTAAATAGTTCCGGATGTTTTAAAGCCAAAGCATAGCATAATATTCCACCCTGGCTGAAGCCGCACAAATGTACCTTCCCTTGAGTAATTCCATAATGATTGACAATCTTCAGGATGTTTTCCAGTACGCTGTCCAGTGATTCCTTCGCTTGGGCAAGATCAATGAAATTTTCAGCATTATTGAAATCTATATCAAACCATGAATACCCTTCAAACTGAGTATCTCTGGGTGCTCTGAAACTTACGATAAGCCAGTCTGCAGGAAGCGTTTCCCTGAAGCTGAAAAGATCCTGTTCATTACTGCCATAACCATGGAGCATGAAAAGTACAGTAGTATCTGGGGTAATATGTTCCGGTTCTCTTACTATATAATCTAAATTCATACGGCAAATATAATTAATAAATCACATTGTCGACTTCAAAACCGGAACGCGTATATCTATATTTAATATTGACCGGATGAAAGGCGCAAATACGGGCCGATCCTGAAATTATGCTTTTTGCTGATTTGATATTATTTGGAAATCTTTATTGGAAATTTTTCATAAAAGTTATTTTTATATTAATAAAAAACTTATATTTGAAACATTAAAAATCTATTTGGAGAAATGAAGCAATTTTACAAATCAAAAAGTTTACTAAGACTTTCTTTTTTATTCGTTTTATTATTTTCTGTAATTACTGTGGTGAATTCTTGTAAAAAGGATAATGATGACGAAGAGTTTGCAGATCACGTTGTTCAGTTTGAAGTGAAAACAACAACCGGTGGTGTTATCAGAGCAATTGTAACACAGGTAGGAACCGTAAAAACTGATATTTTCGACCCTGTAGGGACGACATGGACGAGCGGAGAGTTTTTCGTAAATTCAAGCCAGGCACAGTTGAACCTTGATGCTAAAGCAGATCTTCCTGACGCTACTTCCGAACTGGTCGTTAACCTTTGGATAGACGGGGAAATTGTAAAAACCAAAAAGATGGTTGGAGCAGGTCCTTTGGTAGCTTCTATAGACTACAGCTTCTTAGAATTATAAAATATATTTCTTATATATAATAAAAACCGCTTTTTTAAAGCGGTTTTTTGTTTTTATTCCTCAATCATATGATGTTGGGTAGCCCGGTTGATGAGCTCTGTAGAATTTCTGGCCTGAAATTTTTGCAGCAGATTCTTACGGTGTGTATCTACAGTAAGCGGGCTGAGAAAAAGTTCTTCCGCAATCATAGCACTTGTTTTTCCCTGTGCAACCATTTGCAGAATCTGTTTTTCACGTTTCGTGAGTCTTGGAACCGGTAAGTCGTTTTGAGAAGGCCGGCTGATGATCTGTTTGGTTTCATTACAGAAAACAATATTTCCTGAAAGTGCCCCTTTGATACAGACTACAAGCTCATCTATTGAAATGTTTTTCAGAAGATAACCGCTGGCTCCGTTCTGTATAGACTGCATGATAATGCTTCGCTCCGAACGGTTACTGAACATGATCACAGAAGTCTCCGGTGATATTTTCTTAATTTCCCTGCACAGTTCTGTTCCGTTGGCATCAGGTAATGTGATATCCAGAAGAATAATATCCACCTGATGAGAACGGATAAAACTGATGATTTCCGATCCGGAAGTAAAACTTTCTGAGATATTGAAAAAAGGCTGACTTTTCAGCATCATTTTGAGTCCTTCTATGACGATAGGATGATCGTCTACAATGACAATATTTATTTTTTCATTCACCATGGATATTGAGTTCGATGTTAATTGTTGTGCCCTGGTTATCTGAGCTTACTTCCATTTTTCCTTTAAAATAATTAACCCGGTTTTTCAGATTGTGAAAGCCCATGCTTTTCGATGGTTTTTCGATGTCTTTATCAAATCCTTTCCCGTTGTCTTCTATGGTGATCATGAAGTTTTCGCCGGACTGGGAGCACTGAAGAAGAATATTGCTGGCTCCGGAATGTTTCACCGCATTAGCCAGAAGTTCCTGTACAATCCTGTAAATATTAAGCTGGATCGTAAGCGGAAGATCTTTTTCTATATTGATAGGCTGGAAATAAATATCCAGATCTTTCCGGATATAAAATTCACAGAGGTCATTCAAAGCAGTTTCAAGGCCAAAATTAAGTAAAGATTCCGGCATCAGGTTTCTGGCCACATGTCTGAGTTCAGATATGGAAAGGTCAAGACGATCCAAAATCTTATAAAAATCTTTGTGTTGCTCAACTTCAAGATGCCCTGCAGACCAGGTGGAGAAATTTATTTTAACGCCTGCCAGCATTCCGCCCAGACCATCATGGAGATCTTTTGCAATACGTTCTCTTTCTCTTTCTTCGCCTTCCAGAATGGCTTTCGTTAATGCCAACTCTTCTTTCTGATTAATATCTTCAATTTTCTGCCGGAGGTTGATCTCTTTCTGCTCAGACAGTTTTTTATTGTTCCTGTAAATGATGAATAAAAACACCAGAACGATCATAATAAACAGCAGGAAAAGGCTCAATACCCACAGATAATAATTCTTTTTATTGACCTCCATTTCCTTCTGATTTTTTTCAGCATCGAGGAAAGCGATTCTTCTTTCCTTTTCAGAAGTATTGTATTTGGTTTCCAGTTTATTGATCTCCAGTTTAATGTTTTCCGCATTGATACTGTCGTTCAGTTTTGAATATTTTTTCTCCCAAGCCAGAGCCTGAGTAGGATTTCCCATGATCTCATTGATATTCGATAAATGGCTGTAGAGTGTTTTCTTGTTGTTAAGATCTGTAGCAAGGGTTTTCTCTGCAAGAATTTCCTCCAGAAGATCTTTGGCTTCCACATATTTTTTTTCCTTTTTTAAAATGTCATATTTATGAAAATAGAACATCTGCATCAGCAGCTTCTGATTGAACTTTTTAGTGTAAAACAATCCTTTTTCTATGGCTGCCAATGCCTGATCATGCCCTTGCTTGCTGACATAATACAATGTTTTGCTGTAATAAAATAAAGCGTTGGAAGAGGAATCAGGATAGGGTGATATCATTTTCTCTGCCTTGTCCAGATATTTTTTTCCGATATCGGCTTTGACCTGATAACAATAATTGGTGGAGATATTCAGGTAATTGTAAAATAACTCCGTAGAATGAGGAGCTTTTTTCTCAAGAATATCGAGCGCTTTTGTGTTATAATTACCAGCCTTTTCAAATTCCGCGTTGTAGGTGAGCATTAACCCAAGCTGCGTGTACAAAAATCCTGTAATCTTGCTGTCACCATATTTTTCAGCTGTAGGAATACTCTTTTCAAGTATCACTTTAATTAAATAAGGATAGCCTTCCTTATTCTTTTGGGTAATACCGTAGCCATACCAACATAAAGACTTGTAGAGGTCAGCTTTTCTGTCCTTTAATTTTGAAAAAGCTTCTATGGCTTTATGATAAGATTGCGCTGCTTTATCTTTATCCTGATCCAGAAAATACTGTCCCTCATAATAATGGTATTTGGCCACGGTAAATGCATCTTTTCCACCTAATGCTTTTCCATTATTTAAATACTTACGGCTTGAAATGGTATCGGTATTTCTGTAATAATTGGATAGCAGAAAACAGGCATCAGCCTTTGAAAGGGCATCTTTATTATTTTTAACCACCCATTCTAAGCTGTCTGTGAATTTTTTCTCATTAAGCGGAAACAGCAGTTGAGCCTGCAGTATCAGGCCTATTAGTAAGTAAAAAAAAAGTAATATTCGCTTTGTCATTCAATTTCAGACTAAAGGTTGAATCTAATCAAAAAACCATGGAATAAAAATACCTAAAAACCAGTAGAAAAAATTACTTTTTTTTAAGGATTGTTTTCAGTTCTCCAGGCATATAGTTTTGCAGAAGTCATGTAACAGACAGTAACACTAAACATTGAAATTGATAAATATATAATGAAAAAAAAGATCTTTTTACTGAGCTTAATTTCCTTTTTCGGAAGCATGAATGCCCAGAGAGTACAAAAGGGAGACGCTCAGATCAACGCGGGAATTGGTCTTGCCAATGGATGGGGAATGCCCGTTTACGCAGGAGTTGATTATGGAATCCACAAAGACATCACAGTAGGTGCCGAAGGAAGTTTTGCCACTGAAAAATACTCAGGAGATGTAAAAGGCAGATGGATGTCGATAGGATTGAATGGGAATTACCATTTCAATACGCTGTTGAAAATTCCTAATAAGTTTGATGTATATGCAGGCGTAACCCTGGCTTACAACTCTTTTTCTTACCGTTATAATGGTTCAGACTATGATTATTTCGGAGGAGAGAGTTCAGGAGTAGGTTTTGCAGGACAGGCAGGAGCCCGTTATTATTTTACAGACCATTTTGCGGTGAATGTAGAAGTAGGAGGGGGAAGTATAGCATCAGGCGGAAAAGCCGGAATTTCGTACAAATTTTAAACACAAATTAATACATTAAATCAAATGAAAAAATCAAAAATCCACCAGACCATCCAATATACATTGGTTGTTTTAGTAACGGCAATACTTTTAGGATTTACAGCTTCATGCAAAGGTGATGACGATGATGATACACCGGCAAGAAAATCACATAAAGTGGTTTTTAAGGCAATAGCTTCTGCAGGGAGTAATATTAAAACAGCTGTTTATGGATATGACAGTACCAACACCACTGCAACAAGCCTTAGCGGAACTACATGGACAAGCCCTGAAATCACTTCTCCTGCAGGTGCGATTAACGTAAATGTTGGGGTGAACGCAACAGGTTCGTCTTCAGCATCAACATTAAAAGTACAGATCTTTGTGGATGGAGAGTTGAAAAAAGAGGGAACTTCCAGTGGAGAAATACTTTCTGCTACGGCCAATTATACATTTTAAAAACAGAACTTCAAAAAAGAATTAAAAAAAATCACCAGACACTTAACATATCTTTTTTATAATAGTTTTTTCATGGCTCTTCAGAATTAACAACAAGAGCTTTTTAAAGGTGGTAACTTTCTCTACGAAGGCCGTGAACTCCTTTCACGGCCTTTATTTTTTTATAACTTGTTTTCTTTATATTTAATAAAAAAGAGACTGTCTCAGACGGTCTCTTTTGATTTGTTATATGCTTTTATTTTTATTGAGCTTTTACAATAAAGTAGCTTTTTTTACCCTTTTGAAGCAGTAAGAATGTACCGTCAATAAGGTCGCTTTCATTAGCGGTATAGGTATCGTTTACTTTTTCTTTGTTGACAGAAATAGCATTTCCTTTGATCTCTCTCTGGGCCTCACTTTTAGACTTTAAGAATCCTGATTTTTCAGAAAGAAGATCTATAATATTTACTCCGATCACGTCAGCTTTTGGAAGCTCTTTTTGTGGAACACCATCAAAAACTTCAAGGAAAGTTTCTTCATCAAGACTTACCAGGTCTTCAGCCGTAGAGCGTCCGAAAAGAATTTCTGAAGCCTTCAGAGCTTTTTCATATTCTTCTCTTCCATGTACCCAAACCGTTACTTCCTCAGCCAGTTTCTTTTGAAGTTTTCTTTCGTGAGGAGCCGTTTTATGTTCCTCTACTAAAGCTTCAATTTCCTCTTTTGATAGGAAAGTATAGAATTTAATGAATCTTTCGGCATCATCATCGGTAGCATTCAGCCAGAACTGGTAGAATTTGTAGGGTGAAGTCTTCTTTTTGTCCAGCCAGTAATTTTCTCCGCTTTCAGACTTTCCGAATTTAGCACCGTCAGCTTTCGTGATCAAAGGAACCGTTAATGCAAACGCTTCTCCCTGAGCCTTTCTGCGGATTAGTTCAGTTCCCGTCGTGATATTTCCCCACTGGTCAGAACCTCCCATCTGAAGCTTCACATTATTATTTTGGTACAGGTGAAGGAAATCGTATCCCTGGATCAGCTGGTACGTGAATTCCGTAAAACTCATCCCGTCTGCTCCGCCATCGCCAGAAAATCTCTTTTTTACAGAGTCTTTCGCCATCATATAATTTACGGTGATATTCTTACCGACATTTTTAGCAAAATCAAGGAAAGAGATGTTCTTCATCCAGTCGTAATTGTTCACCAATTCAGCTTTATTGGCACCTTCACCTTCGAAATCTAAAAATCTTGAAAGCTGGTTTTTCAAACAATCTACATAGTGAAGAAGAGTCGCTTCATCCAGCAGATTTCTTTCTGCAGATTTCCCTGACGGATCTCCGATCATTCCTGTAGCACCTCCTACCAAAGCAATTGGCTTGTGCCCATGCTGCTGGAAATGCGCTAAAATTTTGATCTGGATAAGGCTTCCGATATGCAAAGAATCAGCAGTCGGGTCGAAACCAATATATGCAGTAGTTACCTCTTTATTCAGCTGTTCATCGGTTCCTGGCATCATATCGGCAAAAAGACCACGCCATTTTAGTTCTTCTATAAAGGAATTCATCTATACTTTTCTTTAAAATTTTATGGTGCAAAGATAGTAAATTCAGGAGTATAGAGAATAGGTGCCGGAAGGTAAAAAAATCAAAGGATAAAAAGGCTTGTTTGGCCCTTTGCTCTTTCATTTAAAAAAATTATATTTGTTAATAATGAACGACGAACAGCTATTCCTGCTTATTCAAAAGGCCAAAGAAAAGGACCAGAAAGCCCAGACCAAACTCATCAATGTTTTTTGGGTGGATGTTTTCTCTTTTGTCATGAAGAAAGTAAAAGATGAAAATGATGCAGATGAAATCACGGTGAATGTTTTTTCAAAAGTGCTGTCAAAACTGGATATGTACGACCCACATTTTCAGTTTAAAACCTGGATATTAACCATTGCTCAAAATACAGTCATTGATTTCTGGAGAAAAAGAGCCCGTGAAAACCAGGATCCGACTGAGAATCTTGATGAGGTTAAAAACCAGTTCGCAAAATCTCCGGAAGAGCTCATGATTTCTAATGAAGAGCAGAAAAAGATCATCAAAACCATTGAATCGCTGGATGCCAATTATCAGGATATTATCAAATTAAGATTCTTCGAAGAAAAAAGCATCAAAGAAATCGCAGAAGAACTGGGGATTTCCGTTGCCAATACCAAAGTAAGGGTGATGCGTGCCAAAAAAGTCCTGGCAGAACTATTGAAGAATAATGAATTTGATGATAATTAACCTGAATTCGGGATGCGGGTTTCGTGGTTCAAACCGACAACTAGCAACCAGCAACCTATATTAACGGTTCAAAATTTTCACAGATACACTTCCTCCTTCGTTTTTGGAAGAACAATCTTTCTCTGATCCTTTTGATTTCTGTTCTGCAGATCGATTTTTAGTCCCTTTTTGATATAGGTTTCCTGTTTGGATTTTCCATATTCTTTAGTGTTTTCCACATCTTTTTTGTAGTTGAGCTGCCCTGTGGAAAGATTAAAATCTACCTCCGCCCAATAATCTCCGGGTCTGCCGGATTCTGAAGAATAACCGATCAGTTCAAAATGTCCGTTCTGAAACCTGTATTTATCTGTATAGCCCCATTTCCAGCTGCTTCCGCCTGCCTGGGTAATGCTTAGAATTCCTTTTGAAATACTTGTACTCTGATAAGGGTCGCCCATCATGCCACCGCCGGCACTTTCCAGAATCGCATTCCTTGATTTACTTAAGACCATCCATGTTCCGCCGCTCTTTTTCTGAATCTGAATTTCACGGATTTTGCCCAGTTCACCTTCATCTTTAGTATTGTAGATGACCACTCTTTCCGGAATCTGATCTCCGTCCAGATCTCCCTCTACAGTTTCAATAATTTCTGAACCTGCTGGCTGAAGTTCTTTCTGAGCAAAGGAAAATGTACTTGTTAGAATGGATAGGGTAAAAAGGATCTTCTTCATAGTTTAAATTTGGTCATTTAAAATTACAATTATATTCTGAATTAAGATTAATGAGGAGGAAGCCGAAAGATACTGCTTAATCAAACTTGGAAAAACAGTATTAAATTTGATAAAGAAGACTTAAAATATTAATTAAACTGTGCTATAGTTGTGCTTGAGACCTTAATAACCTCCCTCTTCCAGCTTCAAACTTCCTGACCTCATTTAAGATTATCTGTTCCATCAATTTTTCCGGTAGATGGTTTCCATGAAAAATTCCTTAACTTTGAACTTCAATTTTAGAGATGGAAAATTTAGTTCAAGATACTACCGTTCAAAAACCAAAGTGGATCCGTGTAAAACTTCCTACCGGAAAAAACTACAGGGAGCTTAGGACTTTGGTCGACAAATATAAATTAAATACCATATGCCAGAGCGGAAGCTGTCCGAATATGGGTGAATGCTGGGGAGAAGGAACGGCAACGTTCATGATCTTAGGAAATATCTGTACCAGAAGCTGCGGATTTTGTGGGGTAAAAACAGGAAAACCGCTTGATGTGAATTGGGATGAGCCTGAAAAAGTGGCCCGTTCTATCAAATTAATGAAGATCAAGCATGCTGTTCTTACGTCTGTAGACCGCGATGACCTGAAAGATATGGGTTCAATCCTTTGGGGTGAAACTGTAAATGCTGTAAGAAGAATTTCTCCGGGAACCACGATGGAAACACTTATTCCGGACTTTCAGGGGCTTACCAAGCACCTTGACAGGCTGGTAGATGTAGCTCCTGAAGTGATTTCTCATAATATGGAAACCGTAAAACGTTTAACAAGAGAAGTAAGAATTCAGGCTAAATACGAACGAAGCTTAGAAGTATTGAGATACTTGAAAGAAGCAGGCCAGAGAAGAACAAAAACCGGAGTAATGCTAGGTTTGGGCGAAACTAAAGATGAAGTTTTCCAAACCATTGAAGACATCAGAAACGCAAACGTTGATGTCATTACACTTGGGCAGTATCTTCAACCAACCAAAAAACATTTACCGGTGAAAAAATTCATTACGCCGGAAGAGTTTGATGAGTTGGGAGACTTTGCAAGAAGCTTAGGTTTCAGACACGTGGAAAGCTCACCTTTAGTAAGAAGTTCTTACCACGCTGAAAAGCATATTCATTAAAAATAGAGCCGCTTCATTTTTGGAGCGGTTTTTTTGTTTAAAAAAATTAAGGAATTAGGAGATTAAGAAATTTATATAAAATGGTTGTGGAGCTCTCGAAGCCCCCACTTAAATTTTTCAACCACAAAAGCTTTTTAACACTTAAGTTATTTGGAGCTAAAATACTTTGCGAATAAGAAGATCACATAAGTTTAAAAAAATCAAAGACTTTTATTCAGAATATTATCCATAAACATCTGTGAAAATCTGTGTAATCTGTGGTTAAAAAAATAACCACAAAAGTCACAAAAACTTTTTTAACACTTAAGTTATTTGGAGCTAAAATACTTTGCGAATAAGAAGATCACATAAGTTTAAAAAAATCAAAGACTTTTATTCAGAATATTATCCATAAACATCTGTGAAAATCTGTGTAATCTGTGGTTAAAAAAATAACCACAAAAGTCACAAAAACTTTTTTAACACTTAAGTTATTTTAAGTTTAAATACTTTGCGAATAAGAAGATCGCATAAGTTTAAAAAAAATCAAAGACTTTTATTCAGAACACTATGTATAAACATCTGTGAAAATCTGTGTAATCTGTGGTTTAAAAAATAACCACAAAAGTCACAAAAGCTTTTTTAACACTTAAGTTATTTTAAGTTTAATTACTTTGCGAATAAGAAGATCACATTAGTTTTAAGAAAAAATCAAAGACTTTTATTCAGAATATTATCCATAAACATCTGTGAAAATCTGTGTAATCTGTGGTTAAAAAAATAACCACAAAAGTTACAAAAGCTTTTTAACACTTAAGTTATTTTAAGTTTAATTACTTCATAAATAACAAGAACACATTAGTTTTAAGAAAAAATCAAAGATTTTTATTAATGATATTATCCATAAACATCTGTGTCAATCTGTGCAATTTGTGGTGAAAAAATACTAACCAGAAACTAACCTCCCATCTCAATATTCTTCAAATACTTTTTCCGGAATTCCGATGGCGTTTCACCCGTATGCTGTTTGAACAGTTTATTGAAATAGGACAAACTCTCAAAACCCACCTGAAAACAAACCTCCGTCACAGAATAATCCTTCAGCAGAAATATCTTAGCCTGATTGATTCTGTAGTTATTGACAAACTCCGTGAAGGTCATATTCGTCTGCTTTTTAAAATAGCGGCAGAAAGCGGGCGTACTTAGACTGACGATCTTTGCAATTTCGTTGACATTCGGTTTTTTATCATAGTTTTCATGGATATAATCGTAGATGGTTCCCATTCTGATCTTGTCATTCAGGAACCACTTTATTCTCGTATCTTCTTTATTCAGCTCCTTTACTTCGTCTGTGGCGGCGAGGATTTGCAGAATTTCAATCAGCCCTATGAGAGAATCAAATGAGTTTTTCTCTTTCATCTCATTGAGCTTTTCAACAACCATTTTCTTGGTTTCTCCTGAGAACGAAAGTCCCAGATAGGATCTTTCCAGAAGTTTTTTGATGTTGTCAAACTCAGGAACGGGGAAAATGATATCCTGAAGGAAGTTCTCTCTCATTTGCAAAACGAGCTGTCTGCACTCCGTCTGGATGCCATAATCGAAATTAAGATGCGGAACATTGGAACCAATCAGCAACAGATCGCTTTCTGTAAAACCTGAAATATCACGGCCTACATGGCGGATTCCATTGACGGCTTCCACATAGACCAGTTCGATTTCGGGATGATGGTGCCAGAAAAAACAGTTCTTTAAGGACGGCGAAAAAAGCTTAAAAGACTTTCCTTTTTCAAATTCTATCACTTCTTTCTGGATTTTCATTTTGTTCTCATTTGATTGATTCTGATTTTAAAATTACATAAAAAGGTTAATATGGAGCAAATTTTTATCATCTCAGGAGAAGTAAAAGCCAATATTTCTTGCGATTTTTGCACTTTCAAAATAAAGGTGGGAAACTGTTTTTATTTTTCAGAAAAAATCACTTAAAATTTAATTCGAAAAAGAAGTTTACTCACAATGAAGATTGATAAAAGAATAATACCGCTGGCCATAGGCGGACTGGGAATCGGAACTACGGAATTTACCGTCATGGGACTGCTTCCTGATATTGCGAATACCCTCAAAATTTCCATTCCTGAAGCAGGACACCTGATCTCGGCTTATGCGATGGGAGTGGTGATCGGAGCACCCATACTGATTGGATATTCTGTGAAATTTCCCCCTAAAAAGGTGCTGATGGTTTTAATGATCCTCTTCACCTTATTCAACGGACTTTCTGCAGTGATGCCGGATTACACGAGCATGCTGATCATGAGATTCATGTCCGGACTTCCTCACGGAGCATTTTTCGGAGTAGGAACGGTGGTGGCATCGAGGATGGCAGGAAAAGGGAAGGAGGCATTTTATATATCCCTAATGTTTACCGGGCTTACGGTGGCCAACCTGATTATGGTTCCGCTTGTTACCTACATAGGACATGCGTATCACTGGAAACTCTACTTTGCGATTGTAGCACTGATCGGTCTTTTTGCGATATTATTCCTGAAATTATGGCTTCCTGCCATAGAATCGAATCAGGATACGCATTTCCTGGAAGAACTGAAATTCCTTAAAAATAAACAGTCGTGGCTGGTATTGGGAATTACAGCCATTGGATTCGGTGGACTTTTCACCTGGTTCAGTTATATCACACCTTTAATGACCATCGTTGCCGGAATCCAAAGCAATCAGATGGCGTATGTCATGATTCTTGCCGGCGCAGGAATGGTGGTGGGGAACCTTGCCGGAGGATTTATTTCCGACCGTCTCGGACCTGAAAAAACATGTGCATTACTGATCTTCCTGATGATGATCTCTCTGGGAGGGGTATTTTTATTTGCCGAACATCAGAATATAGCATTAATCCTGACATTTATCTGCGGAGCACTGTCAATGTCGGTTGCCGCACCCATTAATATTATGATGATGAAAGCGGCCCCAAAAAGTGAAATGATGGCTGCCGCGTTTATGCAGGCTGCTTTTAATATTGCCAATGCGATGGGTGCCTTTTTAGGAGGAATTCCATTAGAATATGGCTTTTCATTCAAGTACCCTTCATTGGTAGGAGTGGGGATGACGTTCATAGGTCTTGCCATAAGCTTAAGATACAGATACCTGTATGGCAAAGAAACTCCGGATAATGACGACACAGCTGTAGAATGCGTGCCTTGTGATAAATAAAGAAATAAGTGAAAGGAGATACATGGAATAATGGGATCAATTTCAAAAATTGGAAAGCGGATATGTTTTTTTAACGCAAAGAAATTGATTATCCTATTGATAAAGGGAAGCAAAGGCAGAATCAATTTCATTGATTCGATTAAGCAGACGTTATATCTGGAAGCTTCATCAGCGACGAAGTCGAACTCTTTGCCTCCTTCAACTCAAAAGCATTTTTCATAGAACTTTGCGTAAAAAAAACCATCTATCTCCAAGTTTTGTACATGATCCGAATAATGTAGTATTTAACATCACTGACACATACAAAAAGAGACTTTGCACATTCATTTGAGCAAAGTCTCTTTTTTATTATCATATGGCTGAGATGAGAAGACGTCAATGGTGAATTTTGCTTTGCAAGTGAATGGTGAATTTCTGAGTAAATGTAAGACATCAGACATCAGATTTGTATGTTGAGATTAAGGAAAGTGAAAACCTCCAACTCGAAGACCGCTTTAAATAACTCATAATTTATAACTCATCACTTTTCAAAACCCTCATACTCTCAAACACAAATCACACCTCCACTTCATCTCCGTTTTTACACCAATAAAGCGCGTTATATAAATTTTCTTTAGGAAAAGATTTAAATTCTCCCGGCATCAGGACACTGAAAATATCGGTAAAGTTCTGTACAGCTTCTTTGTCTGTAACAATGGCTGCCCGATTCCATTTTGAAAGGTTTTTTAATCCTAAAAGAGCATCCTGAAGCCATGCTCCCATGGTAAACTTATCCAGATCTGTGTCCAGATATAAGAGATAGTTGAGCTCGCCAAACTGGTCTACTTTATCTTTTACATGAGGAATGACAAGGTTTTCAAAATCTTCTCTGGTTATTTCTCCGGTTGCACTGAATGCAGCAACATTTTCCGGAGCTTCTGGAATAATCGTTATCATATAATTTATTTTTAATGTGGTTGGATTTTAAACTGGGTACAATAATTGCACCATAATTTGATAATAAATCGTTAAAATACTTATAAATATTAGTGTTTTTAATACAATATTCAATTATGGATTTAAAATCGAACGAACCTTTCTGGCTGATAAAGAACGGACTTATAGAGTCTTATCCTTCCCTGAAATCAAATGAAAACTGCGATGTTTTAATTATCGGTGGCGGTATTACCGGAAGCCTTATTGCCCATCAGATGATCAGTGACGGATACAAAACAATCCTGATTGATAAACGCGAAATCTGTAATGGAAGCACTTCTGCCACTACATCTATGCTGCAATATGAAATAGACGTTCCTCTTTATGAACTGATTGAAAAGATAGGTGAAAAAGGAGCTGTAGCAAGTTATAAAGCCTGTTCTGATGCAATAGACAACCTTGAAAAGATCACAAAGCAGATCAAGTCTGATGCAGGTTTTAAACGAAAAAAATCGCTGTATTTTGCTTCAAAAAAGAAAGATGTAAAGTGGCTTCAGGAAGAATGTAAAGCCAGAAAAAATGCCGGATTCAATGTCAAATGGCTCGAAGCAGAACAAATTGTAGAACAGTTCGGATTTGAAAATACCTATGGCGGTATTCTTTCAAAACAGGGAGCCAGCATTGATGCGTTTAAATTTGCCCATGAACTACTGGAGCATAATGCAAGAAAAGGCTTAAAAATCTTTGATAAAACCGAAATGAAGAAAGTAGAATATCACAAAGGTTTTAATCTGGTAACTGTTGAAAGCGGCTTTCAAATCAAGGCTAAAAAAGTGATCTACTGCATTGGTTATGAAAGTAAAAATCTATTGAAGGAAAACTTTGTGGATTTAAAAAGTACTTTCGCCATCGTTTCAGAAATTGATGATGATAAATTCAAAAACATCAGCAGTACATTAGTCTGGAATACCGATGATCCTTACATCTACATGAGAACCACGGATGATGGAAGACTTCTGATTGGTGGAGGAGATGAAGATTTCTATGATGCCGAAAAACGGGATGCTCTTCTCGGTAAAAAAGAGAAAGAAATTCTCAAAAACCTCAAAAAAATAAATCCCGATTATCATTTCTATACCGATTTTGTCTGGGCCGGAACTTTCGGGGAAACCAAAGACGGATTGCCCTATATCGGAGAGCATAAAAAATTTAAAAACTCATACTTTGTTCTGGGCTTCGGAGGAAACGGAATCACTTTTTCAGTGACGGGAATGGAGATGGTTTCTCAGTTTATGAAAAACAAAAAGCATCTGTTGTCTGACTATTTTCAATTCGGAAGATAAAAAAACTGGTGACCTCGGAAAACTCGGCCACCAGAAGTATGAAAAATAAAATTGAGATTAAGGCTATGATATGAACTGGTGGCTTCGAGTGCCTCAGCCGCCAGTATCAAAACTATTTCGAAGTATATCCACTCGTTTTTGCCTGTTCCAGAATAGACCTTTCAATCGCTTTTCCAAGGTCGTCAGAATCTGCATTGCCCCGTTTTTTCATTTCGGCATCAATATATTCCTGACGTTTTCTGGACAGCTCTTCAATCTCCTTCTGAATTTTCCCGCGCTCCGAGGATTTTACAGCAACGGCTTTTTTAATTTCTTCCTTGCTTTTACCTTTCAGTTCGGCAGGAAGCGCATCGTCTTTTACAGTAGCGATAAAGCCTGCATCTTTTTCTGCTTTGTCCACAAGATCCCAGTGATCATTTTTATAGGCATTCTTCTTAGACTTGGCAACGGTTCTTTCAACATAATTGGAAACCGACTGTACCTCAGCATTCCTGTCTTGAGCTGCCTGCTTAAGTTTATATTCAGAGCCGTGATTTCCGTAGAAAATATAGGTGTCATTCAGTCTGGTGTTACATTCTGAAATTCTTACATCATAAGGCGTTTCAATATAAATGACCTTTCTGTCGCTGTCGATATTGAAGTATTTCCCGCCGCCTACAACCGCTCCGTTCTGCCAGAAGGTTTGGGTACCTTCCTCTCTGCTTCCGCAAAAAATGGTATTCGTGTAGATATTTTTGCTTTTTGCTTTGGAGATGACTTCTTTGTAATTTACTTTCCCCTGATCGAATGGTTCATTACCGGCAATATAGATCAGTTTCATGCTTTTTTCATTGCCATCCCAGTTCAGATTCATCGAGGCGTCACGGATCACTGCACCGCAGTATTCATTACCGCCGTTGGTTCTCAGGGCAAATAATTTCTCGGAAACCAGATCCAGATCCTGGGTAAGCGGAGTAACCTGGCGGATGTAATTTTCATCACGAATACCGTCATTTCCGTATTCATAAAGGGCAATTTCTACCTGAGGAGCCTTTCCGTTGTACTTCAGTGTGGTCAATGTGTTCACAATATTCCAAAGCCTGGATTTAGCCTGATCAATCAACCCGTCCATACTGTTGGAAGTGTCCAGAAGAAGGGCAACCTGGATTTTATTATCCTTTGATGGCGTTGGAGTCTCAGGTACGGTGGCATTGTGTACCAATGCTGCTCTGTCTGTTGTCGTGCTGTTTGAACAGCGGATGTCTGAAAAACTGCCGGAGCTTAAAAAAGCGGTAACGGCTGTCATTGCTAAGATTTTTAAAGTTGTCATACTGTTATTTTTTTATTGGTTATCTGCTGTAATACTGAATCTGCATTTCTTTCGGATACTTCACTTCATAAGAGAAATTGATTTTGTCCGAACTTCCGCTGCCGATGTTTCTGTTCCAAAGAATACTTCCTGTTTTCTCATCAAAACTTCCGTTTCCAATCTCTAAGGCTTTAACCTGAATCTTCGAATTTTCGCTGATCGGAAGCTGATCCAGGATTTCCAGCTCAATGCTTTCTTTGGTATTGTTTCTGATGCTGATCTGGAAGGATTCTGTTTCCCACTTATTGCTGTTGAAGTTTTTCTGAGACGTTTTATCCTCCAGTTTGATTCTTTTTACGGTAATTCTCTCATCCACACCCAGAGAAATAGGGAATTCATCTTTTACATAATTGCTTGCAATGCTGGTTTTGCCGATATAATTATCTTCAAAATAGATATTGGCTTCTCCGGAGATCAGATTAAGATTCTGCCAGTTTTTAATGAATGCCATCAGGAATACCTGGTTGTTCAGTTTCGGAACGGTGTGGTATTTATAGGTAGCATCGATTTGTTTTTTATCAAGGATGACATATTGTTCTTTTTCCTGGCTTAAGATCGTCTGGTTATAATTAAGTTCATAGATGACGTTCATCTGGCTGTCCGAAACAGTGGCTACAGGGATTTGACGTGGTGTAACCAGCACTTCATCTCTCATCTGATAAGAATTTACTTCTTTTGCAGCAGCTTTCAGCCTGTAATTGGCGGTTTCAGCCTGTGCATTGTGTGGCGTATATTCAGCGACATACAACGGAGAAAGAATCGGTCTGTCCTGATTGTAAGATGGTCTGTAGGTCGAAACAAATAATTTTACATTTTTCCAGTCCTGTCCGGTTTTCTGGTAGATTTTTCCCTTATAAACCATTTCAAGAGGCTTCTTCACCGATTCTGCGCGAAGATCATAAGATGGAACCCAGCCTGCATCAGAAACGATATAGCTTACGCCTAAGTTCAGATTCGTTTCATGGTCTGCAAGAATTTCCAGAAGAAGCTCTTTTCTGTTGGTGTTTTTGTTCGTCTGTTCTTCTGCGAACTGATTGCTGATCTTAGCAATACCTTCGTCCAAAACCGTTTTCTGCTCATTCAAAACAAAAACCTGATTGTCGATTTCCAGCATTCTTTTTCTGTAGAATTCAGTCAGTTTGATCAGTTGTTCCTGCGGAGTAGATTTATCGTTGGTAGAGACCTTTAAATTGTCATTGATGATATTCTGCTCACCCGTGAGGTTCTTAATCTGAATATTCAGCAGATTGACCTGTCTTTGTAATTTTTTTCTTTCATCATCCAGTTTCTTTTCTCCTGCAGAGAAATCTTCATCTTTCAGAAAGTTGCTCTGTGGCGTGATGGAAAGTAGTGTTGTATTTTTTTCAAGATTGATCTTGTAGGTATTTTCGTCCAGATTGTTGGGAAGGTTGATGATTCTTACCATATTTCTTCCTTTCTGTAGGGTAACGGACGTACTTCCGAAAACTTTGGCGCCCTGAAGGAAAACAGTAGCCTGTTTCACTTCAATTTCCTTCTTGATTTCCTGTCCTTTTAAGAATGAAACAGAAAATGCGATGAGTAGTAATAAATAGCGTTTCATAGTGTATTATTTTAATTCCTGTAGTAAAATTATCTCTATTTAAAGCTGAAAATGGGGAGACTTGGTGAAACCTGACTTTCACTTGGTGAGCTTAAATATCAGCCTGAAAAAAGAAAAACAGCCCTTTCGGACTGTCTTTTTAAATCTGTTAATTCTAAAGGATTTCGTATCTTGTTTTGATGCTGTATTTCAGCTTGATGTTTTCGATATTGTCAAAAGAAAAATCTATCGTAGCGTCTGCTGCCTCCATCTGCATATTTCTCACACTGCTTTTATAAGCTACAGGAAGAACCATATCGCTGGTGTAATCTTCAATTTCGATGATCTCAAGCGGAGCTCCTGTTTTTTTACCCATACTTTCCAGCAGGTAATCTGCTTTTTCTTTGGCTGCCTTTAAAGCATTGATCTTAACCGTTTTTCTGAAGTCGGCTATCTTAGTGCTCTTCACTTCGGCAACATTCAGGTTGCTTACCCATTTCTGGTTCAGGTCTTCAAATATTTTGCTGATGTTCGCTTTCGTATTCACTTTGAACTGGTAGCTCTTCGTGAACTTTCCGTTTTTAGCATATATATTCTGGTACATGGATTTGAATTTGATGTCTTCGTTTTTTACACCTCCATTCTTCAGCGTTTCAAACAGTTTCTTTTCATTATCCGCCAGATCGTTTTTGTTATCAGCCTTAATGCCTACGCTAAAGATGATTTCATCCGGTTCCACTTCCAGTTCTGCAATCCCTGTAACTTCAATTGCATTTTTCTTTACTTCCTGTGCATTTACAAAACTTCCCAGGGTAAAGATTCCGATCAATAAAAAATGTCTCAATTTCATAATTTCTTGTTTTAAATTCTGATGTAAAATTACTGCGATCCGAAACCCGAAATAAAGAGACTTGGTGAAATGAGGTTTTCACTTGGTGGATGCCCATAAAAAAGGCGATCCCCGTGAGAATCGCCTTTTCAAGCTTTTTAAAATTTGATTTTAAACCATTAAGATCAATGAAGGATGTAAGGTTAGTTAAGAAAAAATCAAATGATTTTTTAAGCTATATGTCTTAAAGCGAAGCTAAAACTTATTATTCTTAAAGGCTTAACAAGAATCTTAATGGTTCAAAAAATAAGTTTAATAAATAAAATAAACCTTTGAAATTTTATCATTTTTAATCTCATAAATAGCGGTTGCCTCGGTCTTTACGCCGGGTCTCAGCCCTGTAACACTTTCTTTATCAATAACAGAATTAAGATTGACAATTCTCTGTTTGATCTCACAGTGCAGATCCGGATATTTTTCAAACATAGCGGAATAGGTCTTTCTCATAGCTTCTTTTCCTTTACTGATCAGCTTTCCGGGGAACTGATAAAGCTCCACATCATCAGCATAAGGTTCCAGAAAAGCATCAATATTTCTTGCATTATAAGCATTGAGCTGCTGCTGAGCCAGGGATTCCGGTGTCACTTTAACAATTTTTGCAAGATCTACAGGCAACCCGTTTTTCATGACCACATCAATTTTCGTGAGATTATCCAGATGATCTATCGGATTGGCATTCAGTAAAACAAAATCGGCGGTTTTGCCTGCTTCTATGCTGCCGTATTCATTGTCTTTATTGAGGATCTTCGCCGGAATGATAGTGGCCGACTGAAGGATCTGCCATTCATTCATACCGCTTTCTTTCATCGCTTTAAGTTCTGCGAGAAAGGATGATGCATGTTGTGTCCCTATATTTCCGGCATCGGTACCGGCAGCAAGCATTACGCCTCCATCAGCCAGTTTTTTGAGATTGACTTTTCGGATGGAGTCTGTTTTTGAAATGTAGGCTTTTATCTTAGGGTCACTGAACCGGACTTTACGTTTATTGAGCATCGCAGAATCTGAAGTTTGCGTAAGATGCTTTAGATCATACATAGAGCCAATGCTTTGAGGATTGGAGTTTTCCAGTTCATAGGTATTGTAAACTTTCTTTTGTCCGTAGGTGTCATAATAATTATCCATGACCGTAAGGGTAGGGCTTAGAATGACTTTTTTTGATTTTAAAAGTTTTACAAAATCATCAGAAACAATTTCGTCTTCTATATTATGAACCAGAAAATCAGCACCGTTGAGTACTGCTGTTTCCGCGGTTAAGCGTTCTGTAGCGTGAATGGCAACCTTTAAATTATTTCTGTGTGCCTCATCAATCACCGCTTTTATAGTCGGTTCCAGCTTCTTCGTCTGCTCTTTCTTTTTATCAGCATCTCCTGTGACGATATACCATATTTTGATGAAGTCTGGTTTATAAGGAATCTGTTCCTGCACGAGTTTTTTAGCATCATCAATGGATGTAAGCAGCCTGAAAGGTTCATTTTTATTGAGGTTTTTATACACTTCAGGTTCATAGGTCGTAATCAGTGGTCCGGACATATAGACTGAAGGAAGACGCTCATTGACTTTTAAAGAATCTCTAAGTTTCAATAAATTATAAGTCGCGCCCGGATCTATAACCGAAGTGATCCCCATTTTAAGATATCGCTGCATAAGATCTTCCATATGACTATGGCTCCAGCTGATCTCTTTTTCATAGGGAACATGTTTTCTAAGATCAATGACATCCGGTCTTGTGTACAAACCTCCGCTCTGGAAAAAGTGAACGTGTGAATCTGTCATTCCGGGGATCAGAAATTTTCCCTCACCATTGATGACGTGGGAATTCTGAGGAATTTTGATCTGCTTGCTGGGTTTTACGGCGGTAATGGTTTTTCCTGTCATGATAACAGTCTGGCCCGGAATCATCTTTTTATGGACTACATCGGCAACCGTTACATTCTGAATGTAGATCTGTGCATGGAAACTGCCTGCACAAAATAAAGCTACAAGTATAATCCGGAGTTTTTTATTCATAATTTTAGTATAAAGTGGTCCTACAAATATAGAGAAAGACTCACGCTTCTGGGGTATATTATTTTGGAACCATTTAAAAAATGAAAGGATGGATTGTTTGAAGGAGCAGACTTGGTGAATCGAAGTTTTGACTTGGTAAAGAATAGAAAAGGATACATAAAGTTTTAGTTACTTTGCATTAAAGATCTGAAATCCGTGAAATTAATTTTTAAAATACTTATTGTCTTCATTCTTGCTGCAGGAAATTTCTGTACAGCACAGGATTCTACACGGGTTACCCAGGCTTATAAATCTGCGGCAAGACTTAAAAAAGCAGTAGATAATAATGATAATAAAGGCGTGGCTGATTCTTATGTAGGCATTGCCAACGACTATTACAACCAGGGAAATTATGCCAAAAGTGAAGAGTTTCTGGTGAAAGCCCGAACCATCTATAAAAACCTTAACGACAAAAAAAATCTTGAATCCGTTACGAGGAAAATTGCCCAGTCACAGGAAAAGCAGAACAAAATAACACCGGCTATCAGCAATTACAGTAAGGCCGCCGAGATCAGCTACAGTGAAAATAACAGAATGGTGAATGCCAATGATGCTGCAAGGCTTTCTTCTCCTACCAATGAGCAGAAAGTGGAAGCCATTCAGGATAATATCAATCTGGGCCTTAGAACAAAAGACAAAGGTGATCTGGCCGCAAGTTACAGCCAGATGGCAGATGTGAATATACAGCAGAAAGATATTCCCAGAGCGGAAGAAAACCTGAACAGTGCCTACGCGATTTCCAAAAAAGAAGCACCACAGCAGGCATTGGAAATCAATCAGAAACTGACCAATTTCTATGTTGAAAACAGGAATTTTGACAAAGCCATTGAAGCCAAAAAGAAAGTCCTGAAAGAAGATTTTGTCAAAGAAAATTCTCAGGAAAAAGTCAACCAGATTCAGGAACTGGCCGATATTTATATTAAGAAAAATGATCCGGAAGAAGCTGTGGTATTATTAAAAAATGCTTACGGAATCGCTTTGGAAAAAGGGCACACGCTGGAAGCCCAGAAAAGTGTAAAAAGGCTGGACAGTCTCTACAGTATAACAGGAAATACGGAGGCTTCAGTTTCGCTGTACCGTGATTTCCTGGGGAAACTTCCGGATATTGTGTCCAAAGACCGAAGTCTTGTTGATAATAAAATTCTTGAAGATACTGAACAGAGAATTTCCCAGCTTGAAAAGGAAAAGGAACTGAAAGACCAGCTTATCCGTAAGAAGAATGTTTTCAATTACTATCTGATCGGGGTTCTGGTAGTACTGACCGGACTGATTATCTTTATTTTCAGAATGCTGAAGAAAGTTCAGATTAAAAATAAAAAAATCGCTCTGCAGTCGCTGCGCCGTGAAATGAATCCGCATTTTATCTTTAACAGCTTAAACAGTGTCAATCATTTTATCGCAACGAATAATGAATTGGAAGCCAATCAATATTTAACGAAATTCTCAAAACTGATGCGCGGGGTCATGGAAAATTCAGCCGAAGATTTCATTCCGTTTCAACAAGAGCTTGATCTGCTTCAGAATTATCTTGCCTTAGAGAAAACCCGTTTTGCCGATAAATTTGATTACGAAATTGATGTAGACGAAAGCCTGAATATGCAGAGTCTGAAAGTTCCCGGAATGCTTGTTCAGCCGTTCCTTGAAAATGCGGTATGGCACGGACTGCGTTATAGAAGCGACAAAGGATTTTTGAAATTAAGTTTTGAAAAAGAAGACCAGCATTTAAAAATCACGATCGAAGACAACGGAATTGGGATTGAAGAAAGCAAAAAACAAAAGACCGAACATCAGAAGACCAGAGAGGGACGCGGGATGAAAAATACGTTGGAAAGAATCAAGCTGCTGAATGATCTTTATAAAAAAGAAATCATCTGCTCCATAAAAGACAAGGACAGCAGCAGCGGTGTTTTGGTGAATATAAAAATAAATCTTGCTTAAAGAACGACAGATGAAAAAACATTTACTGATAGGGATTCTCATATTCTCATTCGCAGGAATCTTACACGGACAGGAGATCAACAGCAATCGGTTTGATAAGGTTGTGAAAAGCTTAAAGCTCGATAAAACCACCATCAAAGAGGAATTCTGTACCGAAAAGAAAATACCGAATGAAGAAGACTCTTATATCGCTGTTCTGCCCATTCTGCAGGGTAAAGAAGAAGAGGACTTTTTTGTGGTCCGGAATTATATTGTGATCACCAATGAAAATGGTGAAATCAAAAATCAGTATTTTGATCCGACTGAAATTACTTCAGATGCTATCATGTTAAGAAGTATTGTGATAGATACAGGTCTGTACACTATCAGCAATGGAATCCGTGCTTTTGGGGTCAAAGTGAGTGCTCAGAATGGCAGCCAGCCCAATCCCTATTCTACAGAAACAATTTCCCTGTATTATCCGACGGGGCAGACGCTTAAAAAGGTTTTAAATGAATTTGAATTAAACAGGTACGGTGCAGAATGGGATACCCGATGTACCGGAGAAGCTGATGAAGACCAATCTGTGATCATGATGGATAAAACGAAAACGAATCATTTCACCGACCTTAAAATCAAAACCATCTCAATTCACAGAAAAACCAAAGAAGTAAACGGAGACTGCAAAGAAAACGAAACCTCAAAAACCTCCTACCGCATTTTAAAATTTAAAAACGGAAAATACCAATAAATCCTACTCATTACCTTAATCCGCGATACCTGCAACCTATAATCTGCCACCTATTACCTGAAAAAAATGAAAATACAATCCGTAATCGTAGACGATGAGCTTATTGCAAGAGAAGTTCTCAGAAATTATATCACAAAATACTGTCCACAGATCGAAATTGTGGGCGAAGCGGAAAATATCAAAGAAGCCGTTCCGTTGATTGCTGAAAAGCGACCGCAGCTTGTCTTTCTGGATGTGGAAATGCCTTTCGGAAATGCTTTTGATGTGTTGGAAGCCACCAAAGAGTTTTCCTACGAAACCATCTTTATCACGGCTTTTTCTCAATATTCACTGCAGGCGCTTAATAAATCGGCCAGTTATTATATTTTAAAACCGATTGATATCCAGGAATTAATTTTAGCTGTAAATAAAGTCGCAGAAAGTCTTGAAAAGAAAGAAGAGCTTAACCGTAATAAAATCCTCCTGGAAAATTTAAAATTAAAACCTGAAAAGCAACAGCTGATCCTGCCTACACTTCAGGGGTTTGATGTCGTAAAAACTGAAGATATTCTAAGATTGCAGGCAGACGGAAATTTTACACAGGTATATCTGACCGACGGTTCTAAAAAAATGGTCTGCCGCTTTTTGAAACATTTCGATGATCTGCTGGAAAACCCTTTTGTAAGAGTTCACCGGTCCCATATCATCAATGCAGGATTTGTAAAATCTTACCATAAAAGCGGAACAGTAATGCTTTCCGATGATACGGAAATTGAGGTTTCAGGCAGTTTTAAAGACAATTTCCTGAAGGTCTTTTCCTAGAATTTATCGTTCATTAACAGCTTAAAGGCATTATTTTTGAAGTTTTCAGGGCAATCACACAAAATATTCCCATTATGAAAACTCTTCAGAAAATTGCTGTTCCGGTTACATTAGGTGTTCTAGGACTGATTATTTACCATTCGTGTTCTGCGGGAATTCCGAAAGGAGCGGTAGCGGTCAGTAGTTTTAATGCAAAAAAATACCTCGGAAGATGGTATGAGATTGCCCGTTTCGACTACAGATTTGAAAAAGACATGGATAATGTTACCGCCGAATATTCTGAAAATCCAGACGGCTCCATCCGTGTCAGCAACAAAGGCTATAATTACGTTAAAAAAGAATGGAAAGAAGCCATAGGAGAAGCCAGGTTTGTCAAAGATAAAACTGATGCGCGTCTTAAAGTTTCCTTTTTTAAACCAATCTGGGCAGGCTACAATGTCATTGATATCGATGAAGATTATCAATATGCACTGGTAGCAGGAAACAGCCTGAAATATCTGTGGATCCTGTCCAGAACAACTTCTATTCCTGAAAGCATCAGACTGCGTTTTATAGAGAAAGCGAGAAAAATTGGGTATAATACGGATGAATTGATTTGGGTGAAGCATAATTAGGGGCAGGAGATTTAAGAGCCAAGATTTTAGATGTCAGATTTTAGATATCAGATTTCAGACGTCAGATAGTATGACTGATGCAGGAATTTGTCGTTTATTCAATAGTACTCACTCCCCGAAACCCGCAACAACTCTCCAACACTCCGACTCTCCAACACTCAAACTCTCCGACACTCAAACCCCTGCAAACTCCCTCCACTCCTCAAAACGCTGATCAATCACAGGTTTTATCAGATCATAATTTTCGCAGGTATCTTCTACGTGGTAGAACGACTCATATTCGAAGTCGTTTTCTTCCGCTTTCCGGTCGAATATTTCTGAATAATCATCAGTAAATGAGTTGAATTTTTTCCCGAAAGCGGTATCATCATTGTAATAGGCCTGCGCAAAGCTGTTGCCCAGATCGTTGAGGTCGTGTTGGTTGAACTTTTCATCGCAAAGCTCGATCAGGAATTCTGCTCCGGTCATTTCGTGTCTTTTTACGCTTTGGATCTCATCTTTGGCATCTTCTTCCAGTTCTTCAGATAATAAATTGTTGTTGATACACCACGTCAGAAACATACCGATATGGGTCGCTGCATTTTCATTGGATAAATTTTCCGGATATTCTCCGCCATAGTGCCAGGAAGCATCATCATATTTTGCCATCGCCGAATAATTATAGTTTTAAACAGTATCAGCCAAAGATAGAAAAAATCATTTTATGTTGTCGCAGCCGTAGATTTTTACGTCATTTGCAGGACATTTTCTTTCAAGAATTTATATATGGAAAAAGCTGTTCTGATTACGATCGGGGATGAAATCCTTTCCGGAAATACCGTTGATACCAATTCTAATTTTATTGCCACGGAACTTAAAAATATTGGCATACAGGTGACACAGATCTTCACCATATCCGATGAGATCGATATTATTAAAAATACTCTAAAAACTGCTTTTGAGCTGGGTGATCTGATCATAACGACAGGAGGTTTAGGCCCGACAAGGGATGATAAAACCAAAAAAGCACTGGCTGACTATTTCAATGATGAAATTGCTTTGGATGAGGTGACTTTCAACCATCTTAAAAACTATATGGAAAGACGCGGCCGCGCGGATATCCTTGAAAGAAACAGAGAACAGGCCTTTGTTCCTACGAAATCTGTTGTTTTTCAGAATCATTTTGGAACGGCACCATGCATGATGATGGAGCAGGACGGTAAATTATGTTTCAGCCTTCCGGGTGTTCCTTATGAAGTGAAACCATTGATCAGAGATCAGATCGTTCCTTATTTAAAAGAAAAATTCAATCTGTATTATATTCATACCAGAATTGTTTCCGTGGTGGGAATTCCTGAGAGCATTCTTGCGGATACCATTGAAGATTGGGAACTGGCGCTTCCTGAAAACCTGGCGCTGTCTTATCTTCCGGTAGGAACCCGTGTCAAATTAAGACTAACTGCTTCAGGAGACAATGAAACAGCCCTGAAACAACAGGCAGAAGAGGAGATCCAGAAACTTCTTCCTTTGGTCAAAGATCATGTGATTGCAGTCACCGAAGATAAAATTGAAAAGATTCTGGCAGAAATTCTTACGGAAAGACAATTGACGATTTCCACGGCAGAAAGCTGTACGGGCGGTGAACTGGCTAAAATGATTACATCCATTTCCGGAAGTTCAAAGTATTTCCTGGGCGGAATTGTTCCTTATGCTACAGAAAAGAAAATTGAGATTTTAAAGGTTTCCAAAAGGACGGTGGATGAGTTCACTGTGGTAAGCGAGCAGGTAGCAAGTGAAATGGCGGAAGGTTGTCAGAAACTGTTTGGAACGGATATTTCCCTTTCTACCACAGGGGTTGCAGGTCCGGGAAAAGGAGAGGACGGTAAAGAAATAGGAACCGTTTTTTACACGATTAGAATTAATGATCAGGAAGTTACTTCAAAATTATATATGCCTCATTTAGACCGGCTTGATTTTATGAATTTTGTTTCCCAGAAGATTATTCAGGATCTGGTAGGGTTGCTTATAAACCCTTAGAAATCAGTTGACTTTTTTAATTTTATTTTAATAAAAATAATTGAGTTTTTCACGCTTTTTGGAATCCATCATATAAATTTCATTACGTGGAAAACTCAAAACAGATTTTTCAGACTGATAATAAAAAACGCTGGAGAAGCGTACAGTGGGGAAGTCGTATCTTTATTTTCGTGGCCGTATTACTCATCTTGGCTTTAGGGCTGATGATGAAGCTGGAAAAAAGCCCGAAAATTCCTTTCAAAGAAGATTATAAAGCAGTTATTACAGCCAGTAAGCCTTATCTTCAGGAAAATAAAATATCAAAAGAATACAAAGGTTTCAGGAATTTTATTTCTGAAAAAACCATGCATACCAGCCTTGCGAAAATTCAACAGGCAAGAGCGGAAAGACTTAAAAATCAAAACCGAAGCTGGTCCATGTTTCCCGGCGGGATCCGTTCTGCGTTCTATGTGGCTTGGGATCCGCAGTCGTTGATGTCTCTGAAAAGAAATATCAGACACATCAACCTCGTTTTCCCGGAATGGTTTTTCCTCGATCCGAAAACAGGGGATTTAAAGACCAATATAGATACGGAAGGCTATAAAATCATCAAAAGAACGGGAGTGGCTGCGATGCCGATTTTAAGTAATAATTCCGATCGTGAGTTCCGTTCAGAAGGACTTGGAAAGGTTTTAAAAGATCCACAGAGAAGAACGAAACTGATTCAAAAGCTTACACAGCAGTGTCAGAAATTTCACTTTAAAGGAATCAATATTGACTTTGAAGATATGAACCTTGATTCTGATGAATACCTGATTGCCTTTATGAAGGAACTTTCAGATACATTCAAACAGAATAAATTGCTGGTGACCATGGATATCATGACGGATAATGACGACTACAATATCCAGAAACTGAATCCATATGTGGATTACTTCATCCTGATGGCTTATGATGAATATGCCGTAGATAGCGATGCCGGGCCGGTTTCTTCACAGAAATGGATCGAAGCTCAGACTGAGAAAATCCTTAAAAAAACAACACCTGAAAAAATAATTCTGGGATTGGGAGCATATGGCTACGACTGGAGTACCAACAAAGAAGATAATACCTCCGTTACCTATATGCAGGCTATTACAAAGGCCAGTGCGAGCAAAGCGGTCATTAATTATGATGACAATACGTTCAACTTAAATTACTCCTACACAGATTCTAAAAAAAATACCCACACGGTATTCTTCAACGATGCAGCTTCCATTTTCAACACGATGCGTTTTTCTTCCGAATATCCACTGGCGGGAACTGCGGTGTGGAGACTGGGAAGTGAAGACAGCAGAATCTGGAATTTCTATGATAAGGATATGACCACTGCCGGTATGTCTAAGCTTAATTTAAAAATGTTGGAGAATGTAAAAGGACAAACGATGGTCGATTACATCGGGGACGGGGAAGTTCTGGATGTTTTGAATACACCTCATGACGGAAAAATAGCTTTGGAAATAGATCCCAAAGAAAAAATAATTACCGATGAGAACTATATCACCTATCCAAGTTCTTATGAAGTGAAAAAATATGGCGAAGCTCCGCAAAAAGAGCTGGTCCTGACTTTTGATGATGGTCCGGATGAAACGTATACGCCTCAGATTTTAGATATTCTTTCAAAATATCACGTTCCTGCGGCATTTTTTCTTGTTGGATTGAATGCTGAAAGAAACCTTCCGCTGGTGAAAAGAATTTACCGGGAAGGTCACGAGATCGGAAACCACACGTTTACCCATGAAAATGTAGCGAAAGTAAGCCCTGAAAGAGCTTTAATGGAAATGAAACTGACAAGGCTGCTGATCGAATGTATCACAGGACACAGCACCATTCTCTTCAGAGCACCTTACAACGCAGATTCGGAACCGACTACTTCTGAGGAAATTATTCCGGTAGCACTGGCGAGACAGCAAAATTATCTCGACATTGGAGAAAGCATTGACCCGGAAGACTGGCAGCCGGGAATTAAATCAGATGAAATTATCAAACGTGTTATGGCAGGCATCAAACTGCAACGGGGAAATATTATCCTTCTGCACGATGCAGGCGGAGATACCAGAGAAGAAACAGTAAAGGCGCTTAAAATCCTGATCCCGACTCTTCAGAAACAAGGCTATCATTTTACGAATCTTGCCAGTATTCTGCATAAAAGCAAAAGCGTGCTGATGCCGGAAGTACCGAAAACAAGATCCTATTATATCATGCAGCTCAATCTGGTGCTGGCAACCGTGATTTATGGAATCAGCCATTTTCTGGTAGCGCTTTTCACCCTATTTATCGGACTAGGACTGATAAGACTGATATTGATGATGTACTGGGCTTTTAAAGAAAGAAAAAAAGAAAAACGATTAGGTGAGCTTCCGGTTTTGGAAACATACCCGAAAGTGTCCATCATCGTTCCTGCTTATAATGAAGAGGTGAATATTATTTCTTCCCTGAATAATTTATTAAAACAGAGCTATCCCAACTTCGATATCATTATGGTGGATGACGGAAGTAAGGATTCAACCTATAAAAAAGCCAGTGAAGCATTTCCCAATCACCCGAAACTGAAAATTTTCACAAAATCAAATGGTGGAAAAGCGACTGCACTGAACTTCGGAATTTCCCAGACCGATGCAGAATATGTTGTGTGTATTGACGCAGATACTCAGCTTGAGTATAACGCTGTAAAATATCTGATCGCAAGATTTTTAAACTCAGATCCGGAGGAAAAGATTGCTGCCGTAGCAGGGAATGTGAAAGTAGGAAACACGGTGAACTGGCTGACCAGATGGCAGTCTATAGAATATACTACGAGTCAGAATTTTGATAGATTGGCCTATGCTTACATTAATGCTGTAACGGTAATTCCCGGGGCAATCGGGGCATTTAAAAAGTCTGTGATCACCGAAGCAGGAGGATATTCTACTGATACGCTGGCAGAAGACTGTGATATTACTGTGAAGATTTTAAGAGCAGGATATACAGTGGCCAATGAAAACAGAGCCGTTGCTGTGACCGAAGCTCCCGAAAGTGTAAAACAGTTTTTAAAACAACGTTTCCGCTGGACTTACGGAATCATGCAGATGTTCTGGAAACAGCGTCAGACTTTCCTGAATCCAAAATACAAAGGTCTCGGACTTTGGGCGATGCCGAATATTTTACTGTTCCAGTATATCATTCCGTTCTTTTCTCCATTGGCAGATCTGATTATGTTTTTTGGAATTTTATCCGGAAACGGCGGAAAAATATTCACGTATTACCTCATCTTCCTGTTAGTGGATGCTTCCTTGGTTCTTGCCGCATTTATCATGCAGAGGGAAAAACTCACCGGTTTGTTCTATGTGATTCCGCAGCGTTTCGGCTACAGATGGCTGATGTATATTGTATTATTCAGAAGTTTAAGAAAAGCATTGAAAGGGGAAATGCAGTCCTGGGGATTTTTAAAAAGAACAGGAAATGTAAAAGAGATCGTGACTTCTTAATATTTGTTTAAATTTGTTCGTAACAAAACTTAAAAAAAACAGACTTATCATCTAAAATTTGCTATCATAATGAAAAAATTAACGCTTTCTTTGTTTTTATTGGCAGGTGTTTGCTCACTTAATACAGTGAACGGACAGGCAAAAGCCGTAAAAACAGCAGTTAACAGCACAGATAAAGGCTTGGATATTAGCCTTATGGATACTTCAGTACGTCCTCAGGATGATTTTTATAACTACGTAAGCGGAACTTGGATGAAAACAGCCAAAATTCCGTCCGATAAACCAACTTGGGGTAGTTTCAATAAACTAGCTGAAGATACAGACAACAACTCAATGACTATTTTGAACTCTCTTCTGAAAGACAAATTTGCAGACGGAAGCGAGGGTAAAAAAATTCAGGATCTGTATGCTTCTTACATGAATATGCAGAAGAGAAATGCAGACGGAATCAAGCCTATTCAGGATAATCTGAATAAAATTGACGCGATCAAAAACCTTACTGACCTTCAGAACTATCTGATCTCTGTAACTAAAGACGGCGAAAATACATTGTACGGATGGGGTGTAGATGCAGATCTTAAAGACTCTAAAATGAATGCCGTTTACTTAGGAGATGCTTCTCTGGGATTAGGAAGAGATTACTATCAGAAAGTAAACGAAAAAAATACAGAAGCTATCGCTGAATATCAGAAATATGTAGCTTCTATGCTTAAAGAATTAGGCTACAAAAATGCTGATGCAGCTGCAAAAGGTATCGTAGACTATGAAAAAAGCATTGCACAGACTTACCTTACCAACGAGCAGAGCCGTGACAACACGCTTCAGTACAACCCAAGAACAATGGCTGAGCTTTCAACATTGGTAAAAGGAGTTGATATTCCTGCTTACCTTAAAAAAGTTGGAGTAAATACAGATAAAGTAATCATCGGGGAAATCGGGTATTATAAGAACTTTGATAAATTGGTGAATGCTCAGAACCTTCCTGTGATCAAGGATTATTTAAAATTCCACATGATTCATGGAAGCGCTTCTTACCTAAGTGAAAAGTTAGGGGATATGAGATTCGGTTTCTATGGTAAATACTTAAGAGGCCAGCAGGAGCAGAGAGCATTGAACAAAAGAGGATTTGAGTTAATCAACGGTTCTCTTGGTGAAGCTTTCGGTAAATTATATGTTGAAAAATATTTCCCGGCTGAAGCAAAAGCTCAGATGGTGGAATTGATCGATTATCTAAAGAAAAGCTTCGCAGTCCACATCAACAACCTGGCGTGGATGTCTTCTACAACGAAGGAAAAAGCAATGACCAAACTGAACAAGTTTACAGTGAAAGTGGCTTATCCGGACAAATGGAAAGATTATTCAAAATTAGAAATTCTTCCCGAAGCTAAAGGCGGAACTTTATACAAAAACCTTCAGAATGTAGCTGAATGGCAATACAACAAAGATTTAGCAAAAATCGGTAAAGCTGTTGACAAAACAGAATGGGGTATGACGCCACAAACGGTGAATGCTTACTACAACCCGGTAAACAACGAAATCGTATTCCCTGCTGCCATCCTTCAGCCTCCTTTCTTCAATCCTAAAGCTGATGCTGCCGTGAATTTCGGAGGAATCGGTGCGGTTATCGGTCACGAAATGAGCCACGGATTTGATGATTCAGGTGCTCAGTTTGATGCAGACGGAAATCTTGTAGACTGGTGGACTCCTGAAGATAAAGCCAACTTCGAGAAAGCAACAAAAGCGCTTGCTGCTCAGTATGACAAATACGAGCCGGTAAAAGGAACTTTCGTGAACGGTACTTTCACAAACGGTGAAAATATCGCTGACTTAGGTGGAGTAAACATCGCTTACGATGCGCTTCAGATGTATTTAAAAGATAAAGGAAATCCAGGGAAAATCAGTGGATTCTCTCAGGATCAGAGATTCTTCCTAAGCTGGGCAACGGTTTGGAGAACGCTATCCAGTGAAAAATATATGGTAAACCAGGTGAAAACTGACCCGCACTCTCCGGGATATTTCAGAAGCTTTGGTCCGCTTATCAACGTTGACGCTTTCTACAAAGCATTCGATGTGAAGAAAGGAGACAAACTATACAAAACGCCGGAAGAAAGAATCAAAATCTGGTAACAATAAACAAACCGTTCAGCAATGAGCGGTTTTTGTTTTTTTAGGGAGTAGGTGGCAGGTGTTAGGTAGCAGGTAGCAGGTAGCAGGTGCGGGATATTGAGTTCCGGGTTGCCAGTATCCAACAGCTAACTCATATACGTATTTCTTTTTACCCTCAAACTCTCAAACTCTCAAACCCTCCAACCCTCACACTCTCCAACCCCACAAATCACTACAAATTCTTCATCATTTCTCAATTATCATTAATCACTTATTACCAAAGTTCGTATATTTGGTAAGTTTGTATACAATCAAAATTTTTTTTAATGAAAAAGCTAAATATTGGAATACTTGCCCTTTCCGGCATTGTATTTTTAAACTCATGCGGAACGGCTAAAACTGCTGGTACAGAAAAGAAAACTGAAACTACGGTTGCCGTTGCAGAACCTGTGAAAGAAGAAGTAAAAGAAGAGGGGATCAATTTATCTTATATGGATAAAAGCGTTCGCCCGCAGGATGACTTTTTTAGCTATGTGAACGGAAATTGGGTGAAAACTACTCAGATTCCTTCAGATAAAGCGAGCTGGGGTTCTTTCAATGCGTTGAGAGAAAATGTGGATGATGCTTCTTTGGATATTCTGAACAAGATTTTATCCGAAACGTATGCTGAAGGATCAGAAGGACAGAAGATCCAGAATCTGTATGCATCTTTCATGGATGTGAATAAAAGAAATGCAGATGGACTGGCTCCTATCAAGGGAGATCTGTCAAAAATTGACGCGATCAAAAACCTTAATGATCTGCAGAAATACCTTCTTGAAGCGACTAAGTTAGGCGACAATTCTTTCTACGGATGGAGAGTAGGTGCAGATATGAAGAATTCTAAAATGAATGCGGTATATCTGGGCGGCCCAGACCTTGGATTGGGAAGAGACTACTATCAGAAAGTAAATGAAGCCAATACCAAAACTTTAGCGGAATACCAGACTTATGTAGGGAAGCTGTTCGGAGTTTTAGGAAATAAAAATGCAGGACAGGCTGCGCAGAATGTAGTAACATTTGAAAAGCAACTAGCCAACTATCTTCTGACTCTTGAGCAGAACAGAGATGCCAATTTAAGATACAATCCAAAAAATGTAACTGAACTTTCAGGATTGGTTAAAAATGTTAATCTGGCTAAATACCTTAAAGAGGCAGGAGTGAATACGGATAAAGTAATCATCGGAGAACTGAAATATTACCAGAATATGGATCAGTTCATCACGGAAAAGAATCTTCCGCTTCTGAAAGATTATCTGAAATATCATTTGATTAACGGTAACGCCAGCAACCTGAATGACAGTCTGGAGGCGATCAGATTTGATTTCTATTCCAAATACCTTCAGGGACAGAAAGAGCAGCGTCCGATGGACAAAAGAGGACTTGCCCTTGTAAATGGAGTTTTGGGTGAAGCTTTCGGTAAATTATATGTTGAGAAATATTTCACACCTGAAGCAAAAGCCCAGATGGAGACCTACATTGATTATCTTTTAAAATCATTCAAAACCCACATCAATGATATGGATTGGATGTCTCCGGCTACCAAGGTGAAAGCTCAGGAAAAGCTGTCTAAGTTCACAGTGAAAATAGCTTATCCGGACAAATGGAAAGATTACAGCCAGCTAAAAGTGGGATCTCCAAAACAGGGATCAACATTATATTCCAATCTTCAGAATGTGTCTGCGTGGCAGTATCAGAGAAGTCTTGATAAAGTAGGAAAACCGGTAGACAAAACAGAATGGGGAATGTCTCCACAGACTGTCAATGCGTATTACAACGGTTCAAACAACGAAATCGTTTTCCCTGCAGCTATCCTTCAGCCTCCTTTCTACAACCCTAAAGCTGATGCAGCTGTTAACTTCGGAGGTATCGGGGCCGTTATCGGTCACGAGATTTCTCACGGATTTGATGACAGCGGTTCACGTTTTGACGGTGATGGAAATCTGAACAACTGGTGGACAGACGAAGACCGTAAGAATTTTGATGCCAAAGTAGGACAGCTGGCTGCTCAATACAGCGCTTACGAACCGGTAAAAGGAAGTTTTGTCAACGGTAAATTTACAAGCGGTGAAAACATCGGTGACCTTGGTGGAGTAGCGGTGGCTTATGACGCGCTTCAGATGTATTTAAAAGATAAAGGAAATCCGGGGGAAATCAGTGGATTTACTCAGGACCAAAGATTCTTTATGAGCTGGGCAACGGTTTGGAGAACCAAAGCTACGGACCAGTATATGATCAACCAGGTGAAGACAGATCCGCACTCTCCGGGAGTATTCAGAGCATTTGGTCCATTGGTGAATCAGGATGCATTCAGCAAAGCATTTGATATAAAACCTGGAGACAAAATGTATAAAGCTCCTCAGGACAGAATAAAAATTTGGTAAAACAACCAAAAATTGTTAGAAAAGAAAGAATCCGTCTCCACTTAGTGTGAGACGGATTCTCTTTTTAATACGCTTTCTTATAATTCCGGAGAACAAACTTGATTCCAGTTTCTATAACATCTCCCATAGTTTTGCAATACTTGAAATTGACATCATAGGTAAGTTTCTGCAAGGCGGTTTTCAGTTCTGTTACATTGGCTTCCGGTGCAATATTGTCTTTTTTCATAATAGAAATGAGTTCATCGAATCTGTTCTGGCTGCTGGTCACTCTTTTTACGATTTGTGAACGCACTTCTTTACGGTATTGTTCTATAGAATTGGGTTTCAGTTTTTCCAGGACCATATTCACCATGATGCTGTTTTCTTTGAAATACTGGGGAAGATAGACTTTCAGATTCCCTTCATAACTCTGCTGATCAAAATCAATGGGGCGGATTCTGTAAATCACCTGATCGAAATCGTGGATAGGAATAATAACATAATTGTAAGAACGCATATCCCCAAGCAGCCCGATAAGGCAACGTTCATTGAATTTTACAAATTCCTTGGAAATCTGCGCCTTTTCCGGTTCTGAACAATTGTGTAAATGTTTCTGAATAAAAACATCTCCGGGAATTCCTAAGATATGCTCTTCTATCAGAGTGTTTTTGTAAATCAGAAAGTTGATACGGTTGGGAGAAAGCAGGTCTTCTATTTCAAGTCCGTAGATCCGTGAAGCATCAGCCTGTTTAATATAAAAATTGGTATAATTGTCATTCAGGATATTCCTTACCCGAATTCGGAAAGGTTTAGAGTTTCCGAAGGTACAGAAGTCGATGGTATCCACTTTCAGATAGGGTAAAGTAGCCTCATCTCCATCGGAATGCAGAAGGGTGTATATCTTATTTAAATTAGCTTCTATTTCTTTAAACTCATGTTCAGGATACAGGACACCGAGCCACAAAGTATCCTTACCTTCCTTATCCAGAATATTCACACTATCGCTGAATCTTAGCAGATCTTCATACAGAAACTGAATCTGAGTTGTTCTGTTATGTTTTTCCAGATACTGCTGTAATGCTTCCGAAACAGGATATATGGGTTTTCTAAACGCGATCTTTACATCTTTCATGACTCTGTTTACTTTAATTAAATATAAAGAATATTTTTTCCTCACATTGGAAGAATTCCGATTTTAACATGTGTTCCATGCTTTTTTATACGTTCAAAATGCACAAGGATTTTATTTTATCCGTCTTTCATTTTTTTTATTTATTTTTTCATAGTTTAGTGATATCGTAAAGCGATGATTTTACGGTAAATATATTATGGGTTAAATTAAATATTTCAAGAAAAATCTTGACAAAATTTTGTATGTTACAGTTTTTTTTTAAATTTAAACATTGGATTGGTAATTTATTTGATTCATCGGTAAATTACTCAAAGACAGATCCAAACCAAAATCAAAAATCTCAAAATAATAATAATATGGCAATGTTTAATTATGGTGTTGGCGGTAACGAAGTAAAAGTAGACGCTAATGAAGCTATTCAGGAAATACAGGAAAATAAATCACTGATAGTAAGCCAGCTTACAACTGACGAATCTTACACCCCTGAAATCGTAACAGGACTAAAGACAGTGGATGACGTCTTCAGACATTTTCAACCTTCCGTAGCAGTACAACACGAAACAGAAGAAGGAAGTGTCGTAGAAGAGGAATTCCGTTTTCAGAATCTTGCAGACTTCACACCCAAAAATCTTACTCAGAAATCCGACTATTTACAACAGCTTAGCATGGAACAGGAGCAGTACAATAAAATCGTACGCCAGCTGAAAACAAATAAAATTCTGCGTAATATGCTTGAGAATGAGCAGACCAGAGCTGCATTCATCGAAGTATTGAAAGATGTGGCACAAGAACTTGAAAAATAATTATTTACACTAAATCAAATCATGGATAGCAAATTACAGGCACAAGAAAGCCAACAGCAGGGTCAGCAGCAACACTCAGGTCAGCCGAAAGGCAACCCGCTTGCAGAGCTTAATAAAATAGGAGGGTTTGGCTTTGTTGAATCCGTTGTAGACGGTATCGCCAATATGAACCCTACAAGAAAAGCCAGGAAAGAAATTTTCCTGACAGACAGCAATAAAACCGACGAAAGAAAAGAGTTGGCTCAAAAATTAAACCTTTGGGTAAGTCTTTTAGAAGGTAACGAATCTGCAGATAAAATGGCAGATACCTGCAAATCTAAAGCACAGGCGGCAGACCAAAACTTAAAAACAAACTTAAAAAATACACTTGACGCAGTACGTCTGTTGGAAACCAACTACAGAACTGTAGCCCAATTCTACAAAAACACGGAACTGGATAAAGTGGACAACGTAAGCATCGTAAACGCAAGTCTTGAACAGGTTTCAGATCTTGATAATCCTTTATTTATCGATGCTATTTCCAACGAATTCAAAAACTATTACGACCGTTTAGATCTTAGAGACAACTATTCTATCCTGGCAATTCCCGGATATTTAGGCTCTAACAAAGTCATTGAAAAATGGGCAAAGATCTGTAACGAAAACAAAGTAATGATGGTAACCGACTTCGCCAATCTGGATAAGCCGGATGACGTAGTAGACTTATTCCATTCTGCCAATCTTACCGGTGGTGAGCTTCACAGAAGTAACGTTATTATGACGTGTAACTGGCTTGTGGGTAGAGGAAGAGCTGAAGAAGTAGGTGAAGAAGACAACGTAGAACTTCCACCTTCCACTTCATTGGCAGGAAAAATCCATAAAACACTGATGTCTCAGGTAGCAGCAGGTAAAAAACATGGTAACATCAACGAAGTAGACGCTGTAAAATTCGAATTGAAGAAAAGTGAAATTTCTCAGTTGGAAAAAATGGGTCTGGTTCCAATGGTAAACGAATATGGGAAGATCATGGCATTCTCTGCTAAAACATTGTTTACAGGAGATAACATCGGTCTTCAGACCTATTCCGTAGTGCGTGTATTCGACTATGTAACTAAAGTTTTACTTGACTTCCTGAACAGAAGAGCGTTCGAAAACTGGAATGCTAAGAATGAGGACGATTTGAGAAGACAGATCGTAACGTTCCTTGACAATATCAAAGGTCCGGATAAATTGATTGAGAAGTTCAAAATTGTTCGTTTCGAGCAGGACAGAGTCAATAAAGACAGAGTATGGCTGGATATTCGTATGACACCTTATTTCCCTACCAAAAGTTTCGTTATTAAACTGGACGGACACAAAGGAGATGATGGCAACGAATGGGATGCACAGTATACTCAGGAATAAGTAAGAACCCAATTTAAAATAATAAAACCGATGCATGAGTACATCGGTTTTTTACTGCCAATTCATATGAAAATTAATGTGATCAAAAAAAGTTTAAGCTTCATTTTGCCAGTACTCCTGCTCATTGTATTGTCGGGATGTGAAAAAAAATACCAGCGGCCGGATCATTACGAGGTAGATCTTTTTAAAGACGAACGCCAGCAGGGGACAGCTTATATAATGGACCGTGAAGAATGCTTTGACGGCAGCGAACTCGTTATTACAAGTTCAGATGTAAAACTTGCCGACAGCTCAAAAGGAAGAGGTAAGACATTTTTTCTCTATAAAGTAAAATCCGGAAAAACAATGAAAACGATACGGGATTCCAGCGTGGATTATCCTTTCATGTTTCTTTCCCATCAAAGGCTGAAACTGGAAAATGACTCCATTTATCTTTATCTTAAAAAACTGGATGGCTACCGCTTTATCGCTGCCGACAGAAACCTTAAATATGAATGGCTGAAAGCAGCTCCGGTATACACCGTTAAAAAGGATAATTAATTTTATCTTTGCAGAGAAGAATTACAAGTCTGTAAATTCAGATGCTTCGACTCCGTTCAACATGATGTTTCTAACACTTTAGGGTACAATGTCATGCTGAACGGAGTCGAAGCATCTATAATGAAGAAGAAACCTTTGGAAAAAATAGAAAACGACAACTTCAGACACATAGGAAACAAGCTCCTCAGCTGGTACGGAAAAAATGCACGGGATCTGCCTTTCAGACAGACAAAAGACCCTTATAAAATCTGGATTTGCGAAATTGTTTTTCAGCAGACCAGGATCAGTCAGGGGTTGAATCATTATAATAATTTCATCAAAAGATTTCCGGATGTAAAAACTTTGGCGGATGCTGAGGAAAATGAGGTTTTGCTTTATTGGAAAGGACTCGGGTATTATTCCAGGGCCATCAATATTCATAAAGCGTCTCAGCAGATCATGAATGATTATCAGGGGTCTTTCCCTGCAGATTATGATGAAATTCTGAAACTGAAAGGAGTAGGGAAGTACACTGCTGCTGCCGTATCCAGTATCTGCTTTGGAGGTAAGATGCCGGCTGTGGATGGTAATTTTTACCGCGTTTTAAGTCGTATTTTTGCTGATGACTTCGATATTTCCAATTCCAGAGCTTTTTCTTATTTCTCTCAACTTGCGGAATTGGTGATGCCCGACAATATAGGTGATTTTAACCAGGCGATGATGGATCTAGGCTCGGAAATCTGTAAGCCCAAAAATCCATTGTGTGGAGAATGTCCTGTCAATGATGACTGTCTTGCTTTTTCTCTTGATAAAATCTCGGATTATCCCGTTAAAACAAAGAAAGTTAAAACAGAAGACCTGGCTCTGACCTATTATTTTGTACACAGAAACGGTCAGTTTTTAATCCAGCAGAGAAAAGATGATTTTATCTGGAAGAAATTATTTGAGTTTCCACCCACCATTTCTGAGGATCTGGAATCATTTATTAAAAATGTAAAAACAGTTACCCATAAACTTACCCATAAGAATCTGACTATTGAAATTTCAAACGTTGAGGTAGATTCTGAGGCCGTTTGGAACAGCTTTATCGCAGAAAATCAGTACATCATTACAGATTTTGAAGCTTCTCATGATAAATCTTTTCCCAAGCCTTTGGAAAACTACATCCAAAACTCACTGAAAGACTGAAATTTGTCTCCCAAAATCTGAAATCTAATTTGTACTTTTGCAAAATGATAAAAAACGTCATTTTTATTTTTGTATCACTGCTTTTAATTTCGTGCGGAAAAGATCATGTTCCGAAACCTTACGGGGAGCTTCGTCTGGAGTATCCGGCACCGAAATACCATAAGTTTGAAAATAACTGTGCTTATACCTTTGAATACTCAGATTTTGCATCTATAGCTGATGCCAAAAAGCCTTGCTGGTATTACATCAATTACCCGAAAATGAAAGCCAAGCTTTTTGTGACGTATTATCCCATACAGAATGATCTGGCAGACCATCTCAAAGAAACGGAGAAAATGGTCTACGAGCATACCATCAAAGCAAGCTCTATTGAAACCAAATCATTTGAATACCCTGACAAAAAGGTGTACGGGAATTTCTATGAACTGAAAGGGCAGAGCGCTTCCAATCTTCAATTTTACATTACAGACAGCACGAAACACTTCGTAACTGCTTATTTATACTTTAACACAAGACCGAAACCGGATTCCTTGGCACCGGCGGTGAACTATATCAAAAACGATATGAAACACCTGCTGGACACATTTGAATGGAAAAATTAATAGACTTTAAAATACATTGAAAAATATATGAAACTTTTAGTTGTAGGAAGCGTTGCATTTGATGCAATCGAAACACCATTTGGTAAAACTGATAAAATTTTAGGAGGTGCAGCCACTTATATCAGCATCACTTCTTCTATTTTAGGCGTTAAATCTGGTATTGTTTCTGTTGTTGGAGGAGATTTCCCACAGGAGCACCTTGATATGTTCACAGACAGAAATGTAAATATTGAAGGTATTGAGATCGTAAAAGAAGGAAAAACATTCTTCTGGTCCGGAAAATACCACAATGATTTGAATACCAGAGATACTTTGGTTACAGAAGTGAACGTTTTGGAGAACTTCGATCCTAAAATTCCTGATTCTATGCAGGATTCAGAGATCCTTTTATTGGGGAACCTACACCCTGGAGTTCAGTTGTCCGTATTGGAAAAAATGAACAAGCGTCCTAAACTTGTCATCCTTGATACCATGAACTTCTGGATGGATTCTGCCTGGGATATCTTAATGGATATGATCGCTAAAACAGACGTTATTACGATCAATGATGAAGAGGCAAGACAGCTTTCAGGAGAATATTCTCTGGTAAAAGCAGCTAAAAAGATTCACACGATGGGTCCTGACTATGTGATCATCAAGAAAGGAGAGCACGGTGCTTTACTTTTCCACGACAATAAAGTATTTGCTATCCCTGCACTTCCACTGGAAGACGTTTTCGATCCTACCGGAGCAGGAGATACTTTTGCAGGAGGTTTTGCAGCTTATCTTGCTAAAAAAGGAAAGGTAGATTTCGAAACCATGAAGTCTGCTTTGATCGTAGGTTCAGCGATGGCTTCATTCACTGTTGAGAAATTCGGGACAGAAAGAATTGAGGAAGTTACCGAATCTGATATGTTCGAGAGATTGAGACAATTTAAAGAATTAACGACATTCGATGTCGAACTGCAATAAATAAGTCTTTTTAAGAAATATTTATAATAAAAAATTTAGACTAATTCGTTAAGAATTCTAAATTTGCAACTTGTTTAAAATAGTAAAATGACAAATAAACTAAAAATCACTTTTCTTCTTGGGATTTTCATGATGATATTCTCTTCAAACATGAATGCTCAGCTTAAACCGGGAGAATTAGTGGATGGTATTGCTGCTGTTATCGGTGATGAAATTGTTTTGGAATCGGATGTGAATGAGCAGATGAATTATGCCAAACAGCAGGGAGCTTCTGACACAGACAAGTGTGAGTTCCTTGAAAACCTGATCAGCAACAAGCTTCTTGTATACGAAGCAAAAAAAGATACATTAATTGAAAACCGTTCTGCTGCTATTAAGGAGCAGGCCAACGCAAAATACCGTCAGTTACTTTCTCAGTTCCCCGATGAAAAAACAATGCTTACCGCATATAAATTCAGAAACGGATTTGAAATGAAAAATGCTATCGAAAAGATAGACATCGATCAGTATTACGGACAGGCTAAATATCAGCGTATTACTGAAAAAGCAGACGTAACACCAAATGAGGTGACAGACTTCTATAACCTGTATAAAATGCAGCTTCCGGAAGTGAAGGATGAAATTTCTTTAGCTCAGATCATGATGTACCCTAAGCTTACAGAAGTTCACAAGGAAGATCTTATCAAAAGATTAAAGAAAATCAAGCAGGATATTGCCGGTGGAGAAACGTTTGAAAGCCAGGCAAGAATCTATTCTGAAGATGAAGGATCTGCTGCCAACGGAGGATTGTACAAGAACATCTATAAAGGGCAGATGGTAAAGCCATTTGAAGCGGCTGCCTTAAACCTTCAGGAAAATGAGATCTCAGATCCTATTGAATCTGAATTCGGGTATCATATTGTACAGCTGATCAAAAAATCAGGGAAAGTATATGATGCAAGACATATCCTTTTAAAGGCTACGCCTACAGACGAAGAGATTAAAACAGCAAAAGCAAAACTGGACAGTATCAAAGGTCTTATCCTTGAAGGAAAGATGACATTTAAAGATGCTGCTTATAGGTTTTCAGACGATAAGAAAACGAAGTTCAATGCAGGAATTATTGCAGGAGCAGACGGTTCTGATAAAATTGAGAGAGAAAGTATTCCGGGATCTATCAGCTACGAACTGGCTGGTCTGAACAAAGGAGACATTACTGCTGCTTTCGAGGATGAAGACAACAAAAGAAAAGTGGTAAAGATGATCAAACAGGAAGATGTGATTCCTGCCCACCAGATCACACTGGAAACGGATTATAACAGAATCAAGCAGATGGCGCTGAACAAAAAGCGTAATGAAATGATTGAAAAGTTTGTCAACGCTCAGCTGCCGACAACCTTTATATCGATTGACGGACGCTATGATAACTGTAAATTCAAAGCCAACTGGAAAAAAGAATCAATCAAAAAATAAATACTAAACCTTCAGAATTTCTGAAGGTTTTTTTATGTTGAAAAGTCAAAGATATTTCCTCTGAAACCGAGGGTTTTTATTATTTTTACGCATGAGCAATTTTATAGATTTCAATTCAGCAAAAAAACTTCAGGAAATGCAGACAAGTCAAAATAGAATTACAGAGCTTTTTAATATACAATATCCTATTATCCAGGCCGGTATGATCTGGCACTCGGGATGGAAGCTTGCTTCGGCGGTTTCAAACTGTGGCGGACTGGGACTTATCGGGGCAGGAAGTATGTACCCTGATATCTTAAGAGAAAACATTAAGAAATGTAAACTGGCTACAGATAAGCCTTTCGGAGTGAATGTGCCGATGTTATACCCCAATCTTGAAGAGATCATCCAGATCATTCTTGAAGAAGGTGTGAAGATTGTTTTTACTTCTGCCGGAAATCCGAAAACTTATACAGAAACCCTTCAGAAAGAAGGAATAAAAGTAGCACACGTGGTATCTTCCACCAAATTTGCCGTAAAATGTGAAGAAGCCGGAGTAGATGCTGTGGTAGCAGAAGGTTTTGAAGCAGGTGGACACAATGGAAGAGATGAGACTACTACATTCTGTCTTATTCCCAATGTAAAACAACATATTTCCAAACCGTTGATTGCAGCCGGAGGAATTGCTTTGGGCTCACAAATGAAAGCCGCCATGATCTTAGGAGCAGACGGTGTACAGGTCGGTTCGCGTTTCGCAGCTACTGTGGAAGCAAGCGCTCATGATAACTGGAAAAAGAAAATTACGGAACTTAATGAAGGAGATACCCACCTTACTTTAAAAGAACTGGCACCTGTAAGGATGGTCAAAAACAAGTTCTTTGGGGAACTGGAAGACATCTATCAGTCAGGAAGAGATAAAGAGGCTTTAATCGCATCGCTAGGTCGTGCAAGAGCAAAGCGCGGAATGTTTGAAGGCGATATGGAAGACGGCGAGCTGGAAATAGGGCAGGTTTCTGCTTTAATCAATGATATTCTCCCGGTAGAAACTGTTTTCAGGAATCTTTTGAAGGAATTTGAAGAAGCGAAAACACCCGGTTTATAAAATTTTAAACCCTAAAAAATGTTTTTTAGGGTTTTTTATTTGAAAATTAAGTACAATCCGAAGTTGAATTTATGAGAACTGTAAATTTTACATATCATTGTTATTATATATTGATCTTGGTTTCATTTTATTGTATTTATAGATCATTTTTAAGCTTTAATGTACGCTTGGGTTTAAAATAATACCATAAAATCAGTAAGATTTAAAGTTAACACTTTTGTGGATTTATATCTTTGATATATAGTATTTTATATTTTAAGTTATTAACATTTTTGTTTCATTTTTTTATCTTTGACTAACAAATTATTAACAAAATAATTCACCATTACTATATAAAAATTATTTCCTTTGACCAGAATTTTATAACTCTAAACATCAAGGAAATGAAAAAATTATTATTACTTACTGGTATTTTACCGGGTTTTGTATTTTCTCAGGTTGGAATTAATACAGCATCTCCACAATCTTCACTGGATGTGGTCGCAAAAAAAGGAGCTACCGATAAAGATGGTTTCATCGCACCAAGACTAACAAGAACTGAACTTACCAATAAAGGAGATGCTTTGTATGGGACAGCTCAAAATGGTGCAATCATTTTTATTACCGACATTAGTGGTGGAAATGTGAATACCCAACGAATTAACATGACAGAGACCGGCTATTATTATTTTGATAGTGTGGCCAACGTTTGGAGAAAAATACTCAATAAGAATGAAACTACTGCCTTAGAACCATGGCAGGTTACGGGAGGAACTACCAATGCTACCACCAATACCCAGAATATATATCAAAACGGGAATGTTTCCATAGGTGATTATAGTACTACTGTACCTACAGAAAAGTTAGATATCAATGGAAACCTACGTATCAGGCAATTATCTAATGGAAGTAATCTGACTGACTATAGCTATAATGTAGTGGCTAAAACAGATGGTACTTTGGGATATAGAACGGTCACTTCCCCTACTCCGTTGACTGGTAATACAAGAGTATCAGATCCCCCACTTTCAACAGGAGTTTCATTTACTAATTTTATTCCAATTATCATTCGGAATCAGAAGTCAGGAGGGGATGCAGCTTCCTACCAAATGTCTTCCAGTGGGGGAAGCAATCCAACCTGGTTAATAGATTTTACTGACACTACAAATTCTAATTCACTTGTTACTTATAGTATTATTTTTCTACCGAGATAAATGGATCAATTGACTTTTAATTATAGAATATATAGATGTAATTTTTTGTGACGGCAGTGTTGATTATTAAATCTTTATTTTCTGTTCTACCATGCCAATCAGCATTCACTTACAGTTTAATGGAAATAATGTAATGTTGTTGTATTAAACAGGTTAATTCTTTGTAGGAAAGACCTGTTTAATCATTTTATCTGATTCGGGTATTCATCTTTTTTCAGGATTCAGTTTTTTATATATTTCACAATTCAGTACATTTGTTGTGGTCTATAATGACTTAGGGAAATAAATGAAAGAGAGTTTTTTTTTAGAAGTCGATCAGGATAAAATTTATATTGAACATCATCATGAATCGAAGGATAAACCGGTTATTGTTTTTCTTCACGATTCTTTAGGCTGCACCGAACTTTGGAGAGATTTTCCGGCAAAACTGTCTGAAGCTACAGGTTGCAATATTCTGATGTATGACAGGCTGGGGTACGGAAAATCCGGGCCCATGCTTACTCACGAAAGACCGGTCAATTATATGGAACTGGAGGCAGATTTGTTGAATGATTTGCTTGTTGAACTCAATATCAGCAATGCCATTTTATTCGGTCACAGTGATGGTGGAACTATTGCTTTGATTACAGCGGCAAAATATCCGGAAAAGATACATTCCGTGATTTGTGAAGCAGGACATATTTTTGTAGAAGAAGTTACCCTGAAAGGAGTCTATGACGCCTGGAATGCTTACAAAACCACCAACCTCGCTGAACGTCTGCAGAAATACCACGGTGATAAAGTAGAAATGCTTTTCAAAGCATGGACAGAAACCTGGACCCGCGAAGACTACAGAAGCTGGAATATAGAATACCTTTTGAAAGACATTCACTGCCCTTTGCTTTTCATTCAGGGAGAAGATGATGAGTATGGAACTCTGGATCAGGTGAAGAAAACCGTTTCTCAGGTAAGCGGAAAAGCGGAACAATATATTATTCCAGAAGTAGGGCATACACCCCATAAGCAAGTTCCTGAATTAGTTCTCAATAAAGCTGCGGATTTTATTAAGCGCAACAGCTGATTACAAAATACGATTCCTAATGAAAGCATCCTGATCACCAGGGTGCTTTTATGTTTTTATGTGTACATATTTTAAACTGTTTTTGACAATTTGTATAAAACATACATATGACAAAAACGATCTGGCTCATTTTTTATGGTCATCTGATCCGGATGTAAAGAATCAGTGTATTCTTATTTGTACAGATTTTAGTGAAAATCAAAAGTTCAAAAAAATATTCTGGAGATAAATTTTACAGTTATTTTGATTGAATTTTTAAAATATTAAACTATAGCTAAAATCTTTGTAAGTGCCTGTTAACGGCTGTTTTAAATCAAAATTCCTGTTTGGAATTTACACAAAATAAACAATTAAAATCACGTATAAGTGATATGCTAATCTTTATTTTTACAACATCAGACAATTGATAAACAGTCATCGAAGATTGGTTTAGTGAATGTGTAAAAGTTGTGTTTGAAATGGATGCTTTTCATGTTGGGGATGCGGTTTTGCTGCATCTCCTTTTTTGTTTGTAAAAATATAACAAGGCTCAGCTCTGATAATGCAGCTCTGATTCATACTTTTCAAAACATTAAGATCAATGAAGAAGGTAAGGTTAGTTAAAAAAAAATCAAATGATTTTTTAAGCGGTACCTCTTAAAGCGAAGCTAAAACTTAATATTCTTAAAACCTTAACAGAATCTTAATGGTTTGAATTTTTGCTCTCGCAGATGATACGGATAAAGCAGATAGAAAAAGTAACATCTGCATCATCTCCATCATCTGCGTGAAATTTTAAAATCAACTGATCTGTATCCACTCCCTGCATTAGAATTAACTACATCATCTGTGTAAATCCGTGCAATCTGTGGTTAATTTCTACAATGTACCTATGCGTGGTAAAATAAGCTTTATTTGCTACTCAAGTTTTATAGATGTTCCTACAGAAGCTGAAGTTCTGCAGCTATATTTTCTCTGGCCTGCTGCTCATATCGATCCCTGAAATCTGTGGTTTTGAAAATGCTTTCAAGTTCCAGAAAATGGTTGAGCACTTTTCTTCTTCCCGGTTTATACAGAAGATCCGGATAAATGGAATATTCCTTTCGGATTTTCCGGGTATAGTCCAAATAAACTTCAAAATCTTTTCCCAGAATAGAAAGATCAGCATCAAGAAGGTAATTGGTATCAGAATCGTCAGAAAGTTGATGTGATTTTGTAGCTAAAATCTGCGATGATATTTTGGAAATCATCTCTGAATTTAAACCCAGCTGTTGAAGCCTTTCGGCGGCACGCCATGCACTTTTTTCTTCATTCGATTTTGAAGAGGCATCATAAATAATATCATGGTAGAACACAGAAAATGAAATAGCAACAGGATCTTTAAGATGTTCTTTTACCGTTTCCAGTTCCAGAAACATATTCTCAAGATGAAAAAGATCATGATAATACCGGCCTTTTTCAGAATATTTTTTTTCAATTTCCTGCCAAAAGCGGTTGATAAGATCCTGATCTTTTGAGAAAAGAAGACAGAGATCTGTGAATTTTTCTTTCAGATTCATCATGAATGAAGATAAAAAAAGGAACTTAAAAAGTTCCTTGATTTGCTTCCAACGCAGCTTTCAGTTCAGCCCAGCCTCCGCCGTTGTGACCGTCCTTCAAGCCTTGTCCGTTAAGATATTCCAATGCTTTTCCGCTTCTGTTTCCACTTCTGCAGAATAAAATCACTGGTTTTTCAATAGATAAGATTTCTTCTTTTCTGTCTTCTACTTCACCCAGAGGAATATTCTTGGCTCCGTCTATATTTCCGTCCATTTCAAGCTCCATGGGCTCACGAACGTCTATTAATTCATAATTTCCTGATTGTATTACTTCTATTAAAGACATAACTGTTTAATTTTAGATTAAAAAATAAGAACGAAAATACGCAATTTTTTTCTGAAATAAATCTTAAACTTTTAGAAAAGAGTATAGCCTAAAATCAGGGATGATGTAGTATATTTTTCATTCATGATGGTTTGATCCCGCTTAAGGTTTCTGGCCGTTGTTATTCTGAACTCTGCGCTGTATCTGTTTTTATATTTGTACCCAACTCCAAAAGCAGCATTGCTGCCGGATGTGATGTCTACAGTTTTAAAGCCGTTATTGATCGTTGAATTCATACTGAAATCGAAGACATAGGCAGCATTGATAAAGATTTTAGACTGATCATTAATGAAAAGATAATGTCTTATTCCGATTGGAAGTTCTATAGATTTATAATCAACAGTTTTTTTAACCTGCGTCTCAAAATAAGTACCTGGACTTACCACTACATCAGCTTCTCCTTTGAAATATTGATAAGTGGGTTCAATAAAAAGAGCCCATTTGTTTTTATTAAACGGAAGAACGTATTCCGCCTCTAAACCGATTCTGAAACTTGTTTTGCTGATTTTTGTTTCTTCGGCCGTACTGCCATAGAAATCGGTGGTGGTTACAGAAGAAAAATTAACTCCGGGTCTGATATTCAGATGGAAAAAATGCTTCCCTGCATTGGCTGGAGTATAATTGGTAACCGCTCCGCCAGAACATTGATTATAAGCGGTAAATATTTTTGTAAGCTCTTTCTCTGTGTATTTTGTATTCTGAATCACTTTGGTTTCTAAACCGCAGTTTAGATTTTCATAGATATGTTTTTTATATTCCTCATTATAATTTACGGTATTATAATCACTGTAGTAGGGCTTATAAACAAGCTGCTTGGCTTCAGAACCTTCTAGGGTGTAAAAAAATCTTTCAACTTTATTATTCTCATAATACAATAGACCGGCTTTTCCGTCCACCACATATTTTAAGAATACTGTTTTTTCTGTAAAATCCGGGTTTTTATGCTCAGACATTTGGTTGAGCTCTTTTGAAGACTGGTCCAGCATCACTGTTTTTCTTACATATCTGCTGCCTGCTTCGATACCAAATTCCTGTATATTTTTTATCCCTTCATTTTTAATAGCAGATGTTCCGTCTTGTTTATATTCAAATTCTTCAGGATTATTCTTCCAGTCAAGGTTTTTTATAAGAACCTCCTTTTTTTCACCTGAATTGGTGATCATATACCCCTTTTCAAATTTGATCTGGGCATAAGATATAGAGACTGCAAAAACTCCAACCAGCGTAATAATTTTTTTCATAATAGATTATTAGTTTCTGTAAATAAGCATCTACTGCCTGTTTACATATTATTTTTTTAAAGCCCACAAATTTATAAATTAATCTTAATTTTGCAAGGTGAAAATCCTGAATTCCAGTGCCGAAAAACATGCGCAGTTGATTAAGTCCAAAGCCGAACGTTTTGGGTTTCAGAGCTGCGGTATTTCGAAAGCGGATTTTTTAGAAGAAGACGCTCCGAATCTGGAAAAATGGCTTAAAAATAATTACCATGGCGAAATGAAGTACATGGAAAATAATTTTGATAAAAGATTAGATCCAAGGCTGCTTGTAGAAGGTTCAAAATCTGTTATTTCACTTTCCTATAATTATTTTCCAAAAGAAAAAATTTCAGCCTTAGAGAATTATAAAATCTCAAAATATGCCTACGCAGAAGATTATCATGAAGTGGTAAAAGAAATCCTCCGGGAAATGGTGGCAGAACTTCAGGAAGAAATAGGAGAGTTCGGATTCCGGGTTTTTGTGGATTCTGCACCCATTCTGGAACGAAGCTGGGCCAAAAAGTCCGGAATAGGCTGGGTAGGAAAAAATGCCAATCTCATCACAAAGCAAAACGGTTCATTTTACTTTCTGGCGGAAATCATCTGTGATCTGGAGCTGGCTGCCGATCATGCTACGACTGATCATTGTGGGACCTGCAGAAAATGTATTGATGCGTGCCCTACGGATGCCATTGTATCGGAGAAGATTGTTGATGGAAGCAGATGCATCTCTTATGCTACGATAGAACTTAAAAACGAGATTCCTGATCATTTCAAAAATAAAATGGAAGACTGGATGTTTGGCTGTGATATCTGCCAGGATGTTTGCCCGTGGAACAGGTTTTCAGCACCAAATCTTCAGAGCAGATTTGAGCCTAATGAATCGCTGAAAAATTTTAAAAAAGAAGAGTGGAAGGAAATTACTCAGGAAATATTCTCTGAGATCTTCAGGAAATCTCCCGTAAAGAGAACCAAATTTGCTGGTTTGAAGCGGAATATAGAATTTTTGGAACGTTCTTCGGACAAGCTTTAGGATAAATTTTTGGTGACGAATCCTTATCTGGAATTTTTCGGTTCCAAAACTTAGGAGGATAAATCGCCATCCCTTAAGCAGTGCGCCTTAAGGAGGATAAGATTTAATTCAGTAAGAATCTTCGGAAAACTTTTCCTAAAAAGAAAAATTGACCTTCAGGAGACCAATGTCCCACCGAAAATCAACGTTTTTTCTGTACTCTTTTTGGAGCTGTTTTCACTCTTACTTTAAATCTCTTCTGTGATTTTGTATTTTTAAGCATATTTGTGAATATTTCGTAACTAAATTTAATCATTTTTTCGATTAAAACAAATACTTTTACGGAAAATTGAAGATTAAATTTTATTAAAACATGAGCGTGAAAATTGTATTATTATATGTCCTGAAAACAATAGGTGTTATTTTGGGAATTGTGGTCCTTTACGTTATTTTAGGGCTGGTGCTGCCACTTATAGAAGTTTCAGGAGAGGATGACGGGCAGCCAAAGGAAATACCGATCTATATTTACACCAACGGAGTACATACAGACATCGTGATGCCTGTAAAAAACGACCTTCAGGATTGGGGAGCAAAAGTTCCGTTCGCCAATACAAAATCAAAAAGTCCGGATTATAACTATATAGGAATAGGCTGGGGTGATAAAGGTTTTTATCTGGATACCCCTACCTGGGCCGATCTGAAATTTTCTACAGCCATCAAAGCCGCATTTTGGTTAAGCGATTCAGCCATGCATTGCTCCTATTACAAAACCATGAAAGAAGGGGAAGACTGCAAAATGATCATGATTAGTAAAGATCAATATAAGAATCTGGTGAAATTTGTAGAAGATAAATTCGACAGAGATCAGAACGGGAATTTCATCGTCATTCCTACGGATGCTGTATATGATGTGAACGATGCATTTTATGATGCTAAAGGCACGTACAGCTTCCTTTATACCTGTAATACCTGGGCAAACGATGCTCTGAAGGCTGCCGGACAGAAAGCCGCTCTTTGGACACCTTCCGATTTCGGGATATTCAGACATTATAAATAATTTCTGATGAAAATTTTTGCCGTACTTCTGGCCATTCATCTTATAGGGTCATGCAGCAATGAATCGAAAGGAAATCGTCCCGTTGTAGTAAATCCCACTGTTAAAACAGAAAAAAGACCAGAAGCAGACTTATCTGAAATGAAAGCAAAAGCTGATGAAGCCTTGAAATTCTGTGTTTCCAAAAAACTCAGTACAGATTTCTGTATTCTGATTGATATGAGTCTTCATTCCGGAATTAAAAGGTTTTTTGTCTGGGATTTTAAAACGAATTCAGTGGTTAAAAAATACCTTGTCGGTCATGGTTGCGGTTTAAACCCATGGAGTTTAGACGGATCAAAAGACAATCCGAAGTTCAGTAATGAAGACGGAAGCCATCTTTCAGCTTTGGGCAAATATAAGCTGCAGGGAAGAGGTCGCAGCGACTGGGGTATTAATATCAAATATCTGATGCATGGTCTGGAAGAAACCAACAGCAATGCTTTGAAAAGATATATCGTTTTTCATTCCTGGGACCAGATGAGTGATGAGGAAGTTTTTCCAAAAGGTTCTCCGGAAGGATGGGGCTGTCCCACCGTTTCCAACAATGCGATGAAAGAAATTGATCCTATGATTCAGAAAGCCGGGAAACCGGTTCTGATGTGGATATATCAATAATGTACAGAAAATTATGAAACACCGTCTTTTCCGTGAGCAGCAGCTCAACTGCAGTATAGAAACCGCCTGGAAATTTTTTTCCTCTGCCAATAATCTTTCCGAGATCACCCCGAAAGACATGAATTTTATCGTACTCACCCCGATGGAAGACGATGAAATTTATGAAGGAATGCTCATTGATTATTACGTTTCACCAATCCTTGGAATAAAGATGAAATGGCAGACAGAGATCCTTAAAGTAGATTTTCAAAAGAGTTTTGTAGATCTTCAGAGAAAAGGCCCCTACAAATTATGGCATCACCACCATGAATTCATTCCCAATGAAAAAGGTGTCCTCATGAAAGATACCATTGATTATGAGCTTCCCATGGGATTTTTGGGTGAAATAGCCCATCCGCTTTTTGTTAAGAAGAAACTGGAGCATATTTTCGATTACCGTTATAACGTGTTGGAGAAAATGTTCAATACAAAATAAGTCTAAAATGAAATAAGGTCTTTGAAACACTTCAAAGACCTTATTTTTTGATGATATAAAGCAGTATTTAAGTTTTTTTAACATTCAGTATACCTTGGAACCCGTCTAAAATCCATAGTTTCGCGGGACTATCGTTTTTACTAAAGAACCAAAGTTTTTCTTATTGACATGGCAGGTCTCAGGTCCCTTATCTTTTTTTATTTCATATTGGTTTTTACCCTTTTCAATTCGAAATGGGCAGAAAAATCAATGGGAAATATTCCCTGTGTCCCGAATGTAGGAAATGTTCTTATTCTCGATTTCTACGAGGAAGCGGATATGAACACCCACGCGCTGCCTGCTGCCTCAAAAATAGTAAAATACTCAGTCCGTAAAGACGGTTATACCCCGGCAGATTTCTCGGCCATTACTAAAATAACGTCCAGAATCAGCCTTCCTGTTATCGCCATATCTATTATCTGTGGCGTAAAATCTTTTCTCCATCTCCTCCAGTTGTATTAATTTAAGTTATTGATAACCAGTTTATTTTAACGAAATTCTCATAACTTAAATACTTTAAGATGTATTCTAAAAACGTAATAATTTGCATTTTTGCAATATTATTCGCTGTGTCATGCAGTAAAGACAACCAAAAAAATAAAGCGAAGGACAAAGAAGTTCCTGTGCTTGAAATCAAAGAAAAAGATACGCTCGTCAACAACCAGTTCGTCACCGATATCCAGGCAAAGAAAAATGTCGATATCCGTTCACGGATTGGTGGTATCATTGAACACATATACGTCAATGAAGGGCAGTTTGTTCACCACGGTCAGACCCTCTTTAAAATCAGTGATGCTGAGCTCCGGATGGAACTTTTAAAAGCTGATGCTACTTTAAAGCAAACCGATGCCGACGTACGCGTTGCAGAAGTGGAGCTGAAACAGATCCAGAGTCTGCATACCAAAAAATTTGTAGCGAATAACGAGCTGGAAATGGTCAAAGCCAAACTTTCATCCGCCAAAGCCAAACATGCCTTTGCCGATGCCGAAAGGAAAACAGTGTTGCAGAAGATAAGCTTCACAAGAGTCACAGCACCTTTTGACGGCGTGATCGATGTGATTCCCCATAAAGAAGGAAGTCTTGTTGAAAACGGAACCCTGCTGACGACTTTATCCCAGCTGAATGAGGTGTACGCCTATTTTTCCATTCCTGAAAACCTGTACTTTGAACTTTTGGCCAATGATAAAATCGGAAACCATCAGAAAATAGAACTTACCCTCCCGAACGGAGTCAATTATCAGTTTAACGGTGCCCTGAAAACGGCTGAAGGAGAAATAGACAGAACCACCGGCTCCATCAGATATAAGGTGCTTTTCCCGAACCCTGACCGCCTCATCAAACACGGAACTTCAGGAAAACTGATTATTTCCGAGCATCAGGCCAATGCCATTCTGATTCCTCAGAAATCTACATTCTCTATTCAGGATAAAACCTATGTATTTGTCGTAGATAAGCAGAACAAGGTGAAAATGACCGGCATTAAGATCGGAACTACCCTGAGAGATTCTTATGTGGTGGAAGGCGGTCTTAAAAAAGGAGACGTAATCATCTATGAAGGAACGCAGTCTTTAAAAGATGGCGATGTGATTAAAATTAAAAAGAAGTATTAACCTTTCATCATCTTTAAATCAACTGACATGGTAGAAATGTTTATAAGACGAAAGGTGCTTTCGTTGGTGATTTCCATTGTATTTGTACTGCTGGGAATTATGGCATTAATGAAGATGCCCATCACCCAGTTTCCGGATATCGTACCGCCTTCGGTAACCGTAACCGCAAAATACACCGGAGCCAATGCCGAAGTGTCTGCCAATGCGGTAGCGCTTCCTTTGGAACGTGCCATTAACGGAGTTCCCGGAATGACGTATATGTCTACGGTAACCTCCAATGACGGACTTACCTTAATTCAGGTATTCTTCGAAGTAGGAACGGATCCCGATGTGGCTGCAGTAAACGTTCAGAACAGGGTGACGACGATCCTTGATGAACTTCCGGAAGAAGTAATCAGAGCCGGAGTAACCACAGAAAAAGAGGTGAACAGTATGCTGATGTATCTCAATATCACGAGTGCAGATCCGGGCCAGGACGAACAGTTCATCTACAATTTTACAGATATCAACGTTCTTCAAGAGCTGAAGCGTATCGATGGAGTGGGGCGTGCCGAGATTATGGGGCAGAAAGAATATTCTATGAGGATATGGCTGGATCCGCAGAAAATGGCAGCTTACAGTATTTCGGCAGATGAAGTGATCAGTTCCCTGCAGAAACAGAATATCTCAGCGGCACCCGGAAAAGTGGGCGAGACATCGGGAAAAACCTCCAGCCAGCTGCAATATGTAATTAAATATAAAGGTAAATTCTATGAACCCAAACAGTATGAGGAAGTTCCAATCCGATCTGATGTGAACGGAACCATCCTGAAGCTGAAAGATATTGCTAAAGTGGAATTCGGAGCCATGAACTATGGTATGGTTTCCAAAACGGATGGACGACCTTCAGCATCCATTATGATGAAGCAGCGGCCGGGTTCCAACGCCTCCGAGGTTATTGAAAACGTAAAGGCGAAAATGGAAGAATTAAAAGTCACATCATTTCCTCCCGGAATGGAGTATAATATGGCCTACGATGTTTCCAGATTCCTTGATGCCTCTATCAGTGCGGTATTGGTAACGCTTATCGAGGCTTTTGTTTTGGTGGGAATTGTGGTTTTTATTTTCCTTCAGGACTGGCGTTCCACTTTGATTCCTGTGCTTGCTGTTCCGGTAGCATTGGTAGGGACATTTGCTTTTATGGATATGCTGGATTTCTCGGTGAATCTTTTAACCCTGTTTGCTTTGGTTCTCGCCATTGGAATTGTGGTGGATAACGCGATTGTCGTCGTCGAGGCTGTCCATGTAAAAATGGAGGAAGGCATGAAACCTCTTGAAGCGACCATTAGTGCTACCAAAGAAATAGCAGGAGCCGTTGTAGCAATTACCATTGTGATGTCGGCTGTATTTATTCCGGTAGCGTTTCTGGAAGGTCCTGTTGGTGTTTTTTACCGCCAGTTCTCATTGACATTGGCGATAAGTATTGTCATCTCGGGAGTGAATGCACTGACGCTGACTCCGGCCCTTTGCGCGATTATTTTAAAGCCACATCATCATGACAAAAAGAAAACCATTGTCGACCGATTTTTCCAGAGCTTCAATAAAGGTTTTGAAAGGCTGACTGAAAGTTATGTAGGGATTTTGTCAAAATTTGCAACAAGAACGGTAGTCACCTTTGGAATTCTGTTTCTGTTTATTGTATTAACTGTCGTCACCAGCAGATTCCTTCCAACCGGATTTATCCCGATGGAAGATCAGGGAATGGTATACGTAAGTGTTACCACACCACAGGGAGCTACGGTGGAAAGAACAGAAAAAGTACTGGATGAGGTGACTGTCATTGCGAAGAAAATAAAAGGCGTGGAAAATGTAACCACCCTTGCCGGATACAGCATTGTAACAGAAATTGCGGGCTCTTCTTACGGAATGGCGATGATTAACCTTAAAGACTGGAAAGAAAGAGATCTGTCTGTAAATGATCTGATTGCTGAACTTTCCGATAAGACAAAAAGCATTGCCGATGCGCAGATTGAGATCTTTGCTCCGCCTACCGTTCCCGGATTTGGTAATACCAGCGGCTTTGAGCTTCGTCTCCTTGACAGAACAGGTGGAACAATTGAAAATACAGATAAGATCACAAAAGATTTCGTTAAAAAACTGAATGAATCTCCTGAGCTTCAGAACAGTTTTACCAGCTTCGATGCTACTTTCCCGCAGTATATGATCCATATGGATTATGATATGGCAGCGAAAAAAGGAATCTCCGTAGATAATGCGATGTCTACGCTTCAAACGATGTTAGGATCTTATTACGCTACCAATTTTATCCGTTTCAGCCAGATGTATAAAGTAATGGTGCAGGCGGATCCGGAACACAGAGATACTCCCGAAAGTATTCTGAATCTGTATTTAAAGAATGACAAAGGCGAGATGGTTCCCTTCTCAACCTTTATTACCATTGAAAAAGTATACGGGCCTGAAGTTTTAACGAGGTATAATATGTATATGTCTGCAATGATCAACGGAGAACCGGCGGACGGGTACAGTTCAGGGGATGCCATTGCTGCAGTAGAACGTGTAGCGAAAGAAACCCTTCCGAGAGGTTTTGATATAGAATGGTCCGGGATGACCAGGGAAGAGATTTTATCAGGAAATCAAACGGTCTATATTTTTATGATCTGTCTTTTGTTTGTGTACCTTTTATTGGCGGCACAGTATGAAAGTTTCCTTCTTCCGATGCCTGTACTGCTGAGTCTTCCGACCGGAATTTTCGGATCTTATATAGCCCTCGTGCTTACAGGGCTGGATAACAACATCTATGCACAGGTAGCCCTCGTCATGCTGATCGGGCTTTTAGCGAAAAATGCAATTCTTATTGTAGAATTTGCCGTAGCCAGAAACAAACAAGGGTATGATATTGTTCCGGCAGCGATAGAAGGGGCAAGACAGCGTCTCCGTCCTATCCTGATGACCTCCTTTGCTTTTATAGCGGGACTTATTCCGCTGTGTATAGCTTCAGGAGCCGGAGCGATAGGAAACCGTTCTATTGGGACTGCGGCTGCAGGGGGAATGCTTATCGGTACTGTTTTCGGACTGGTAGTGATTCCGGGTCTGTATATATTCTTTGCAAAACTTGAAAATAAAAAGAAAAATGGAGAGATCAAATCTTAGAAATATAGGGTATGGAATGGCGGTATTGAGCTTAGTGTCATGCACCGTTCCAAAAATGACGGAACTGAAAAAAGCGCAGACACTTCCGGATGAAGTGATAAAAACTGAAAACACTTCAGATGCAGACCGTTTTCAGCAGATTAATCTCAAAGCCTATTTTACAGATCCATATCTGCTGGATCTTTTTGAGAAGGTGGTAAAAGCCAATCCCGATTTCCAGATTGCGCAGCAGCGGGTTGAAATTGCCAACAGTTTTCTGCAGCGTTCAAAGATGGATTTGCTGCCCTCTCTTGAAATAGGAGCTTCGGCTTCAGGTGACCGATATGGGAAATATACGATGGAAGGTGTGGGAAATTATGATACGAATCTTTCGCCCAACATTACAGAAGATCAGAAGATTAACCGTGATTTCACCCCGAATTACTGGCTGGGAGCAAGAAGCAGCTGGGAAATAGATGCCTGGGGAAGACTTAAGAATAAAAAACTGGCAGCTCAGAAAAAATATCTGGCATCTACGGAAGGACTTCTGCTGCTACAGGTAGAGCTGTTTACAGATATTGCTAACCTCTATTATCAGTTGGTTGCACTGGACAATCGGCTGGCGATTTATCAGAAAAACTATAATCTTCAGCAGAGAGCTTTCGAAATTGTACTGGCTCAAAGAGAAGTTGGAAAAGCAACAGAGTTGGCCGTTCAGCAGTTTAAAGCACAGAATAATAACTGGCTGGCTGAAATTGAACATATAAAAGTGGAGATTGTAACAGTGGAACAGGCTATCACAACATTGACAGGCAGTTACGGCGGTGGAGTCAAACGCGGAAACTTACTGATGCCTACCAATATGGACATTCTGAATACAACCATTAATGTAGAATCCGTAATTCATTCAAGGCCTGATGTCGCCGCGAATTATTATGTACTGGAAGCTTCTCAGGCTGATGCTAAGGCGGCAAGAGCTGCTTTTTATCCGAAGATCGATCTTGGGGCCAGTTTTGGGCTGAATTCTTTTTCGGCCGGAAATTTCTTCAGGCCCAGTTCTCTGGCGGGGCAGCTGCTGGGTGGATTAATGGTGCCTGTTTTTAATAAAGGACAGTTGAAACATGATTTTAAAGTCGCGGGAAAAGAGCAGGAGATTGCTTTTCTCAATTATCAGAAGAGCATTACCACGGCATTTAATGAACTTCAGTCTATTCTGAAACAGACGAAGATCTATGAAAGGATGCTCCAGCTGAAATCTGAAGAAGTAGGTTTTCTGGACCGAGGTGTGGAAGTTTCCAATGATCTGTACCTGACGGGATATGCCAATTATTTTGAACTGATTAATTCTCAGAAAAGCAAACTGACCGCTGAGCTGGATCTTCTCCAGTTTCAGCATCAGAATACCAGGAATAATGTCTTGCTGTTTAAAGCATTAGGCGGAAAACTGGATTAATTTTTACTTTTTTTTACGATGAAAGCCGCCCCCTGAGGGCGGCTTTCTTTATTGTTTCACAAAATCCGTCATTCAACAGATTTGTTATAGTAAAGCTAAACTAAAGCTTTGATTATTTAACCAACTCGATGTTAACTGCAGAGAAGCCTTTCGGAGATTTTTCTTTCTCGAAAGATACTTTATTCCCCTTTTTTACAGGGTGTGCACAACTGTTGTTGTGGAAGAAAACATTTTCCTTACTGTTATCTTCAGTAATGAAACCGTATCCTTTTTCACTGTGGAAAGTAATGATACCTGTCTTTCTGATGTCTTCCGCAATAATCGGAGCTGCACCAAGCTGAATCTCATCAATGTTTACTTCCAGTCTTTCTCTGTCTTCAGGAGGTGTAGAAGTCAATCTTCCGAATTCATCTACATACATAAAAACGTCTTCCGCTCCTTTGTTGTTGTTCGTTTTACGATCTTCGCGTCTCAGCGCTTTTTCTTTTTGCTTTTGAATTTTTTTCTTGAAATTTTCTTTTTTAGAAAAAGAGTCTGCCATAAATTATTCTAGTATTTAATTTTATATTGTAATATTTGTCTACCTGATCTGCCATATGCTATGAGAGCCTGCAGTCGTCCGTCTGTACTTCTTTGTGAAACGAAACGTCGAAAGCAGTTTTGTTTTGGCCGTTCATCAGTAAAAGAAGTGATTTTTTAAAAAATGAGGCGTCTGAAAAAGCGGGAACTGAAAAGAAAGAATTTCTATACTATAACAGAGGGCAAAGGCAGCGGCCTATTAATTAATATACAAATATACGACAATTAACTGAATAAACCTATTTTAAATCATTGATTATCAAAAATGTATTTTGGCTGCCATAGCTGGATATCATTCACTTCATCCTATTATATATAGAATAAAAGTAAGTTTGGGTGGGAATTAATAAGATTAATAGCATGAGACACAGATATTGCTATTGTACCGTGATTTTTAATAACTTCTTCATTCAGCGTTCAGATTAAAATCAAAAAATCCCCAGCAAGCCGGGGATTATGAAAAATAATATATTATAAAAATGAAGTGGTGTATAATACGGTTAACAGAGCTGCAAATGCTGTGCCTAAAAATCACTTATTTTGGATTTTTATTGAAAAAATGTTGAATTTCAGGGCTTTTGAAAGGTGTATCCTGTTGGTACGTAATGTGATATATCCTTAGCGTGGTATCTAAAAAAATAATGATTTTTAAAATTAATTCACATTTTATCACTGCTTATGTACGAAATTCTGAATTTATTACAGCTTCCGAAAGATTCACCATGATGAATTGAATGCTATTGTCCATCTTTGTTTGATAACATTTAAAAAAAAATACAATGTCAACACAAGATGTCAAAGGAAAAGTCGTATTAATTGCCGGAGGTGGCAAAAATTTAGGAGGACTGCTGAGCAGAGGTTTTGCGGCAAAAGGCGCAAAGCTGGCCATTCATTATAACAGCGAAAGTTCCAGAGCAGACAGTGAGAAAACGCTGGCAGAGGTTCAGGCTCTTGGAGCAGAAGCTTTTTTGTTTCAGGGAGACCTAACGAAAGTAGATAATATAACCAAGCTTTTTGATGAAGCGGTTTCAAAATTCGGAGGAATTGATATTGCGATCAATACCGTAGGAATGGTATTGAAAAAGCCTTTTGCAGAAACAACGGAAGAGGAATATGATACCATGTTCAACGTCAATTCAAAATCAGCCTATTTCTTTCTTCAGGAAGCCGGTAAAAAACTGAATGACAACGGTAAAATCTGTACCATTGTTACTTCTCTGTTAGCAGCTTACACAGGTTTATATTCTACCTATGCTGGCGCAAAAGCTCCGGTAGAACATTTCACAAGAGCAGCTTCTAAAGAATTTGGAGAAAGAGGAATTTCTGTAACGGCAGTAGCGCCAGGCCCGATGGATACACCTTTCTTTTACGGACAGGAATCTGAGGATGCAGTAGCCTATCACAAATCTGCTTCTGCATTGGGAGGACTTACTGATATTAAAGATATCGCTCCGCTGGTTGAATTTCTGGTAACAGAAGGCTGGTGGATCACAGGTCAGACGATCTTTGCAAATGGTGGCTATACAACAAGATAATTAAGTTGGGAAGCTGGGAGAGGGAAGATAGAAGTTATGAAAGCCGACTCTTATAAGTGTAAGGCCCACCAGTAACTTTCATCCTCCCTCCTCCGGCTTCCTTTCCTTTATATACACTTTTAAGCCGTTGATACGCAGCGATTCCCATTCTTTTCAGTGATTTTTTAACTTGGATTCATGAAAAAGAACTTCTATATCCGTTCCGCTTTATCGGTTATTTTACTGATGCACAGCGTGGTCTCTATTTTCAGTGGTGACGTCAATGATTTTGGGCGCCTTTATCTGGATGCTATAGGTTTCAGTCCTTTCGGGATTTATCTGGCCTGGGCTGTTAAACTCATTCATCTTTTTTCTGTATTTCTGATCTGGTCAGACCGATGGGTAAAAGTAGTGTCTATCCTTAATATGTTCATTTTAACCTTAGGAATTTATTTTTTACACTGGCAAAATGGCTGGTATGTGGTAGGTGGTGGAGCCAACGGAATAGAGTTCAATGTACTACTGATATGCTGCTTTTTACAGCTGTTTTTCACAGAGTATCATTCTGGAAAAATACAGAAACGCAGTTCGTAGACCGTTGCTTCGGGTTAACCCGGTCATATTTTTATTTTCCATGGAAAGATGGTATTTTGCATAGTAAAACCTACTACGCCTGATGCCTGACAGAAAATCAAAATTATATGTCCATCTGCTTTTTTGGATCCTGTATTATATGCTGGAAGTTTATCTGGACTTTTACTGGTCGAGATATCAGTTTCCTGATGCAGAATGGCAGACCAGACTTCAGAATACCATTCTTCTGGAACTGGGGTATCTTATGATTAAAATGCCCCTGGCGTATGCGTTGCTGTATGTGTATGAGAAAACGGGAATTAAGAAATTCCTCAGTTATATCCTCTATGGTCTTATTATCGTTGCTGCTGTTCTGGTTCACAGATTTTTCACCCATTATATTATTTACCCCCAGATTTATGGGGTTGCAGAAACGTTGGATGGAAAGAAGAAGTCCGGATTTATCAACGGATTGGTGGCATTCAATTCTTTTATGGACCTGATTTTCATGGCGGGCCTGATCTTTGGGGTAGAAATTACCCGGCAGAAAAACCTTCTGAAAGAACAAATCTCAAAGCTGAAATCCGAAAAACTGGATCAGGAACTGACCATGCTGAAAGCCCAGATCAATCCTCATTTTCTGTTCAATACCCTCAACAATATCTATGGAATGGCCCTTAAAAAAGCAGATGAGACACCTGATGTGATTTTGCAGCTTTCCAAGGTGATGCGGTATAATATTTATGAAGCAGCCGAACGCTATATTTCGATTGATAAAGATGTAGAAAATATCAAAGATTTCCTCCAGATTCAGCAAATCCGGCATCATGATTTAATGATCCGTTTTAATGAAGAGATTGATCATCCTTCGCAGGAAATTTCGCCTCTTATTTTGATCCAGTTTGTAGAAAATGCCTTTAAACATGGGGTTTCTGAAACTTTGGGTGAAAGTTTTATTCATATTGATATTCAGCTTAAAAATGGAGTGCTCCATTACCATATTGAGAATTCAAAAGAAGAAAAACCTCACGGAAATTCCACAAAAATAGGACTGAAAAATATCCGCAGACAGCTTGAACTGCTTTATCCAAAGCATATTCTTACCGTTGAAAGTACCAATGACCGTTATATTGTAACCTTAATTATTGATCTCAATGACACATCCCGTTTCTAAAAAATACAACTGCATCATCGTAGAAGATGAACCGATAGCCGCAGAGATCCTGGAAAATTTTGTTTCAAGGGATGAAGAGCTTCATTTGGTGGCCAAATGTTCCGATGCCGTCTATGCCGGAAGTCTTTTAAACAGACATGAAATTGACCTGATGTTTCTGGATCTGCACCTTCCGGTGGTCAAAGGTTTTGATTTCCTTAAAAAACTGAAGAATCCGCCTCTTGTCATTGTAACGACCGCCTATCACCAGTATGCTGTGGAAGGATATGAGCTTGATATTGTGGATTATCTGATGAAACCTATACCGTACGACAGGTTTGTAAAGGCCGTTGAAAAGTTCAAATACCTGATGAATGCTGAAGAAGCTCTTTTGGAAGCTGCAGACCGCGAGCATATTTTCATCAGCAGCGGAAAAAAACAGATTAAGATCATCCTTCATGATATTTTCTTTATTGAAAGTTTACGCGAATACATTCATATCCATACCAAAGCGGGAACAATTACCGTTAAAATGCCCATCAGTAGGATAGAAGAAAACCTGGATCCGAAAATGTTCATCAGAATCCATAAATCTTATATTATCTCCAGATCCAAAATTGAAGTATGCTCTGCAAGCATGATACAGGTGAATGGCAAAAAGCTTCCGATTGGCAGGACCTATAAGCCTTCTATAGAGTTTTAGGCTGTTAGGTGAGAGGTAGCAGATGTTAGGCGGCAGGGTGTAGGGATTAGGGAATGTGTCGAATGTTGAAACTAGGGAGAAAGAATGTCAATGGTGAATTTTGCTTCGCAAGTGAATAGTCAGTTTATGGTGGATAATACGATTCAAAATCCAGAATCCAGAATATTTCTACGCTCTCAATTGTCAATAGTGAATTTTTAAGTAGATGTAAAATATCAGAAATCAGATTTCTATATTGAGATTAAGGAAAGTGAAAGCCTCCCATTCGAAGACTGCATTAATTAACTCATCACTCATAATTTATGACTCATCACTTTTCAAAATCCTCAAACTCTACCACTAATAGACCTCAATCCTTATTTGATAGCTGTTTCTTTTATTCTTCGCTTGTTTTGTGCAATTTTAAACTGTTAAATAAATCAGATGAACTCACAGGAGTGAACAGGGATCTGAAGAAGAAAATGACCGATTGCAATAATTAGAATATATGTATGTGGATGTAGTATTCTCACTGAAGAATGCGGATTGGCTTAATGACCTTAAGCCAATTTTTTTATGGGTCATAGGTAAAAAACACCTCCGGAATCCATGGATTCCGGAGGCGTTTTAATTATATGTTTTTAGGATTAATCCGAGTTCCGGACACATCAATTTCCTGAGTAAGGTCGATTAAGAAACTTTTATTTCTCTTCTCTCTTTGATGCTTTTAATAATAAAAAACAGTCCCAGAAACAGGAAAGGGATACTTAAAATCTGTCCCATATTCAGGCTCATTCCTCTTTCAAAATCCACCTGATCTACTTTTATAAATTCTACGAAGAATCTAACAATAAAAATAAGCAGGGTAGTGATTCCGAAATAGAAACCTTTTCCTACTTTAAAGATGTTTTTTGTATAAATGAAATACACGACAAGGAAGATGGTAAGGTAAGAAATCGCCTCATACAGCTGCGCAGGATGTCTCGGGATATTATCTACATGTCTGAATATAAACGCCCAGGGAGCATCAGAAGGGGTTCCAATAATCTCAGAATTCATCAGATTTCCAAGCCTGATAAATGCCCCGGCCAGAGGAGTTGCAATAGCTATGACATCCAGAACGGTCATGAACTTAATCGAGAATTTTCTGGCATAAACCAGAAGCATAATGATCAGCCCGATTCCGCCACCATGGCTTGCCAGTCCGGCATATCCTGAAAAATGATACGCTCCGTCAGCTCCTTGTTGGATCGGAAGAAAAATTTCGATCGGATGTTGAGAATAATAATCGAAATCATAAAACAGGCAGTGTCCTAATCTGGCGCCTACTAAAATGCCTATAAATGCATAAGAGAAAAGGGCTTCATGAGCCGGCTGGCTTAGATTTTCTTTTTTATAGATGGTTTTTAAGATCGTGTAGCATAAAACGAGCCCGGCAAGAAATAACATCCCGTAATATTTCAGAGGAAACCCGCCGATATTGAAAATTTCGGGACTTACATCCCAGTTAACGTATAATAAATTCATTGATGATAATTGTAGAATTACTTTTTCGGGGACAAATATAGCAGGATATAGCCGTTTTTAAGGAATGGAAGCCAAACTTTAGGATATTTTGGGGGAATATATCATGTTTTGCGGCAAGAAAGACGTAAATTTTTAATGTGAATTTAAGCAGAGATTCTGTTACAACTTATCTCAATTGAGATACAGTTTCATGAGTTGGATTGCAGAACTTTGTCATAGCAAAATCTTCCTGTAACAACTGGAAATAACAAAAAATTATGCAAACAATATTAGGAGCCAACGGACAGATTGGTGAAGAATTAGCAAGAGAACTGAAACGAAATTATACCTCAGATATCAGAATCGTGAGCAGAAAACCCGTTAAAGTAAATGATACGGATATCCTGTTTGCGGCAGACCTTTCAAAGCGCGAAGAAGCTATCGAAGCTGTAAAAGGAAGTGAAATTGCCTATTTTACGCTAGGAATGCCAATGAATACGGATTTATGGGAGAAACAGTTTGCAGTGATATTGAGAAATGTAATTGATGCCTGTAAGATCAACGGGACAAAACTGGTGTTTTTTGATAATACGTATATGTATCCTCAGGACAGCAGGGTTTTGACAGAGCAAACTCCTTTTGCACCTGTAGGAAAAAAGGGGAGAGTGAGACAGCAGATGGCTGAAATGCTTCTGAAAGAAATGGAAACCGGACAAATAGATGCCGTCATTTGCCGTGCTCCCGAATTTTATGGCCCCGGAAAAACGCAGAGCATTACCAATACTTTGGTTTTTAATAATATCAAGGAGGACAAAAAACTGAAAGTTCCATTAAAAGACAATACTCTAAGAAGCCTGATCTGGACACCGGATGCCAGCAGAGCAACGGCCCTGATAGGAAATACACCGGACGCATTCGGGCAGACGTGGCATCTTCCGGTAGATGAAAATAAGCTTACCTATAAGCAGTTTATAGCCTTAGCCTCACAGGTTTATGGGAAGGAATTAAAATACGCTGTCATTCCGAAGTTTGTGTTTAAAATAGGTGCTGTTTTTAATGAAAATATGAAAGAACTTCAGGAACTCCTTCCAAGATATGGGTACGACAATTTATTTGATGACTCAAAATTCAGACAACGATTCCCGGATTTTAAAGTGACTTCTTACCGACAGGGAATAGAACAGATCAAAGAAGAACAGAAAAAATAGTAATTTTAAGGATGGAAACTAGATTTGAAAAGTACCGGCTACCAAATTTAAAAGTAGGAATTGAAAAAAACGCCTACAGTAACTTCCCTCTTCCAGCTCCCATCTTCCTTACTCATTAATTGAAAACCTCATGAAAACACCGGAAAAAATATCTTCTATCAGCTTGTTGCATCGGTATTTGAAGCTTAAAAAACCTTCCCATCCACTGATCAGTGTTTTTGATTTTGCAGATGTTTGTGTAGATCCTGCTACTCTGTTGAGTGCTGTGACGACGGATTTTTATGTTGTGGCGCTTAAAAAAGACTGTGCAGGAAAATTTAAATACGGACAGCAGTATTATGATTTTGATAATGGAATTATGTATTTCACGGCACCGCAGCAGGTGATGCAGTTTGAAGATATATTGCTTTCCGAAGTGGAAGGCAGTGTTCTCGTGGTTCATCCTGATTTTTTGCAGGGCTATCCTTTAGCCGGTGAGATCAAAAATTATGGATATTTTTCCTATTCCAGCAATGAAGCCCTTCACCTTTCCGAAAGAGAGGAGAAGTCTGTGATGGATATTATTGACAATATCCGAAAAGAAACGGAGAATAATATGGATTCCTTCACGCAGGATCTTTTGGTGTCGAATATAGATCTTCTGCTGAAATACTGCGACCGCTTTTACAGCCGTCAGTTCCTGACCCGTAAAAAATTGAATAATGATCTTCTGACCAGGCTTGAGAATCTGCTTGATCATTATTTTAAAAGTGATCAGTTGATTATTAACGGAATTCCCACGGTTCACTTCATGGCAACAGAACTTGGGGTAAGTCCCAATTATCTGAGTGATATGCTTCGGATTCAGACCGGTCAGAGTACACAGCAGCATATTCAGAACAGGCTGATTGAAAAGGCGAAGGAATTGTTATCTACCACCTCATTATCGGTTTCTGAGATCGCTTATCAGCTTGGTTTTGAGCACCCTCAGTCTTTTCATCGTTTATTTAAAAACAGGATATCTGTCTCGCCTCTGGAATTCAGGGATTCCTTTAATTAACCTGAGTTTGAGTTTGAGAGTTTGAGCGTCGGAGAGTTTTGAAGAGTGATGAGTTATAAATTGTGAGTGATGAGTTATTTAAACGGTCTTCAAGTGGGAGGCTTTCACTTTCCTAAATCTCAACATTGAAATCTGATGTCTGATGTCTGAAATCTTACATCTACTCAAAAATTCACCATTGACCTTTTTACTCCCGGTTGAAATTCTGAAGTCTGATATCTAAAAAATGTTTAAAACAAAAAAAACCTCTCACATCAAGTAAGAGGTTTTGAACGGACATCGAATGAAAAGTATTGCTACTGATCAGCCAATGTTCGCCTAAACGTTATATTCAAACTATGCTAACTTTACGTTAACTGCATTTAAACCTTTATCGCTTTTTTGTACTTCGAAAACTACTTTATCGTTTTCACGGATAGATCTAGTGTCTAATCCTGAAGAGTGTACAAAAATGTCTTTGCTCCCGTCTGCTGGAGAAATGAATCCGAAACCTTTTGCTTCGTTGAAAAATTTTACTGTGCCTTCTTGCATTGTAATTGTATTAAAAATTGTTGTATTAATTATTTTGTGGACCATTTCTGAAACGTCTCAGAAATGTCCGGGTATTATATTATTGTGATTTAGTGTATATATTGGAGTTTTCCTACAGGCATGATAAATCCTATCAGCTTTTGGATATTCGTTAAGTCAGAACGTTCTCCTTCATCACAGAAAGAAACCGCTGTTCCTTTTCCTGTTCTTCCTGCCCTTTTGATCCTGTGAATATAAGTTTCAGGAACATCGGGAAGTTCATAATTGACTACATAAGGAAGTTCCTCAATATCAATCCCTCTGGCTGCAATATCGGTAGCTACCAGGACGCGGATCTTACTGTTTTTGAAATCTTCCACGGCCTGCTGTCTTGCAGTCTGGGATTTATTTCCATGAATAGCGGCTGCAAAAATTCCTGTACGTTCCAATTGTTTAACCAGTTTGTCTGCGCCTTGCTTAGTGCGGGTAAAAACCAGTGAACGTAAAATGGATACATCCTGCAGGATATTGATCAGCAGATCTGTTTTCTTGGTCTTTTCAACAAAAAAAACGGACTGATTAATCGTCTGAACCGGTGATGAAACCGAATCTACCGTAATTTCTGCCGGGTTATTCAACATACTGTCCCCAAATTTGCGGACATCCGACGGCATGGTGGCGGAAAAAAATAAAGTCTGTCTTTTTTGAGAGATGAGCTTAAGAATCTTTTTCACATCGTCTGCAAATCCCATATCAAGCATCCTGTCTGCTTCATCCAGAACCAGTATTTCGATTTTAGAAAGATCGATATGTCTCTGGCTTACCAGATTGAGTAGTCTTTCGGGAGTTGCAATAAGGATATCCACTCTTTTTCTCAGAGCGGCCAATTGGCTTCCTGATAAAACACCTCCAAAGATGGAAAGCTGGGATAAGGGTAAATATTTGCTGTATACTTTAAAACTTTCTTCCAGTTGCAGGACCAGTTCCCGGGTTGGCGTTAAAATTAAAGTACGTATTTCTTTATGATCGGGGGTATTTCTTTTTAACAGCTGCAGAATAGGCATGGCAAATGCCGCAGTTTTTCCTGAACCGGTTTGAGCATATCCTATAACATCCCTTCCCGCTAAAATGTGTGGAACAGCCATGTACTGTATCTCTGTGGGCTTGGAATATCCGGCTTCTGTAACGGCGCGGACTATAGGATTTATTAAATTTAAATTTTTAAAACTCATTGTAATCTACCGGACATCCGGTTCTGAGTGGCCAAATCGGTTAAGATCTGAATTGTTGTCTTGTTTAAAAATAATGGCTATCCAACGGATAAGCATTATCTTTATTTATTATTTTACTTTGCATTAACTTTGACAATAAATTCATTTTTGGGAATATATTTGCAGAGCTTTGCAATATCGTATCGTTCTCATTCTTAAAGCAGGATTTGATGAATCCGTACTGTTCTGAATTTTATAACTACTTTTTTTTAACCTGAAAACCAAGGAAGCAGTATTAAAAATTATTTCAAAAAATAAGTTTTAATTGGGCAGCTGAAAAAGCAAAACTGAAAGAGAAAAATGAAGATTTTAAACTATTACAGAATAGCAAAAGGCAGAGGCCTGTTTTTATAAATGCTTTGCAAAACTACAATAAAGAAACTGAATAATAATTAGTTTAAATAATTGATTATCAAAAATTTATTCGTAGCTTCCGCACGTTAACTGAATTGTTTGCACCCGCGGATGATTTTAAATCCGTAGCTATGCAGACTTCCGTTCCTACACCCAGCCCCCGGCCTCAAGTTCTGGAATCCCTCTCAGACCAGCATGTGAGAATTGCCTACTTTATTATGGTTCATCATAAGCCGGAAGTTTTCAAAACCATGTTTCAGAAGATTTATACGAGAGATCAGTTTTACCTGATTCATATCGACCGGAAGGCTAAGGAAGAAATCACCGATGAGATTCAGATGTACCTTGTTCAATTTCCTAACGTCTATATTCTGGAGAGTATCAACATCGTTTCCGGCGGATTCAGTATGATTCAGGCTGAGCTTGATGCCATGGAGTTTTTGCTTAATGTAAGCCAGGAATGGGACTATTTCGTTAACCTGAGCGGTGAAGACTATCCTTTAAAATCACAGAATATCATCAGGAGATTCCTTACTGCGAACAAAGGAAGAAATTATCTTTTCTATTATGATCAGAAGTTTTACCGTCCTGATACGCTGCAGAGGATTCAGAATCATTTTACAGAACTGTCTTATAAAATCTCATCTCTTATGTACAAAAGAGAATTTATGAAGGGAGTGACGCCTTACATAGGAGGGAAGTGGGTGATTTTCACCAGAGATACCTGCGCTTTTCTCGCCAATAATAAAAGAGTGATGAACTTTGAGGATTATTATCTTCATACATTTCTCCCGGCAGAATCATTTTTCCAGACCGTTCTGATGAATACTACGTTCAACGATCTCATTGTGAATGATGACAAAAGAGCTGTCATTGAAAAATCGATATTTGGAAGGAAACAGACCGCAAATGAACTCATTGTCTATTTGAAAGCCACGAATCATCTTTTTATCAGAAAAATCAATGATAAAACGGAAGAAGAAGTGCTGAAATACATTGCAGAAAGCTATGATTTTCCTTTACCAAATGTGAATGAAGTGGAAAGAGAGCTGAAAATAGACCGAAGACAGGATAATTAATACGGTATCTACTTAAAATATTCCCCGATTTCCTTGCCGATGGCTTTAAACAAAACCTCCTGCTATTAACAAGAGGCTAATGAACATATAAACTGTTCCAACTTAAATGTTCTTTACTCGTACATCAAGACCTTGAATATCATTAATTGAAATAATTTCATTAAAATCCCCATGACGGGGATAGTAGAAATATAAAGTATTGTGTTTTTTTATAAGTCCTATTTCTGTATTAAATGTAGGGGATTCAAAATGAATACTATCACAAAAAATCATTTATTTTCAGTGAGTTATGGCTTTGAAGTGTCGTAGAACAGAATGCAGATGATTCTTTTTAAACCGACATTTCTAGAGAATGATGAAAAAAAAAGGGTATTATTTGAATCAATGCACCATCCATGATACTATTCAAAGTAGAGGATCTATGGGGATTCGGTGAAAAAGTAGTAGAGTAGGTCTAGATTCCGCCCATCACATACATATTCTCCATGGTAGGAACTGCGCTGCCACCCTCTTTTTCAAGGGTAATAGCGAATGCCTGGGCCTTCGGAATATTCGCGAGAGCTATTTTGCTGTCTTTCTCTTCGGTATACATTCCTGCGCTTACAGGTTTGCCATCCGCGATCGCCCACAGCTGATACTGCATCCCTTCGGGAGCTTTAGGCAGACTTTCGGCGTTGAGATAGACTTGTTTCGTCTTTTTGTCCCAGAAAACCATGGCTTTGGAGTCCGTATGCTTTTCTACACCTTTCAGCATAACCATCTGCATATCAGGATTGGAAACCATATCCATTTTCTGATTCATTTTTTGCATAGCGAGATCCTGAGTTTTTTTCTCGGTCTGCATTTTAGCTATTTCTGCTCTGGTTTCAGACTGGCTGTTCATCCAGAAAAGATTTCCTGCCGCACTGATCAGGAATAGTACCGAGGCGGCCACTGCATATGTTTTCCAGCTGCTTTTACCCTGAGGCTTAATATCCTGTTGAGGAATAACATTCTCCTGAGGTCTCACAGTTGGAATATCTCTAATAACCGCAGTCTGTACTTCTTCCGTAGTCGTAGTCTGTTCCTGCTGGATCTTATTCCATATCTTAGATTTTAAATCGGCTGGCGGTGCCACGGCCTGGCTTGTCGCCAAATCTTCCAAAGTTTGTTGCGCTTCTTCAAAAGCCGCTTTTACTTCAGCATTGTTTTTCATCACACACTCCAAAATCCCTGCCTCCTCAGGAGAAGCAAGACCTAGAATATAAGATTCTATAATTCCGGATGATATGTATTCTTTAGTGTTCAATTTATTGATAATCTTTTAACAAATCCTTTAATTTCATCAGCGCGTTCCGCATTTTGGTTTTCACCGTTCCAAGGGGTATCTTCAGCTTTTCAGATATTTCGTTCTGAGTATAACCCTGGTAGTACGCCAGGTCGATAAGTTCTTGTTTATCAACCTCCAGACCTTTCAGTACATTATTAAATCCAATAAAATCGGATGAATTGTTAGACGTTGAAAGTTCTGCAGAATTATATACGAAATCTGGAAGCGGTTGGTTTTTTAGTTCGTTTTGGAAACCTTTTGATTTTAAATAATCTATCGCCGTATTTCGGGCAATATTGATCATCCAGGTGTAGAATTTGCCTTTTGATGAATCATACTGATGGATGGCATTCCAGATCTTGACGAAAACATCCTGAATAATTTCTTCAGTGTATTCTTTAGACTGGACGATTCGGAGAACCACCCCATACAGTGCTCCTGCATAGTGGTCGTACAAATAGTGAAAGCCGGACTCGTTTTTTTCTTTTAATAAAACGATAAGCTCTTCTTCCGAATAGGTTGTTTTAATAGCGTATGATTTTCCTTCCAAATGTAATAAAATAAAAGATATAATAAACAACATCCGAAAAAACTTTTGCATCGTAAATGATTTTAAGTAATCGTTTAAAATTATCGAATATGAAAAGTATAATCGTAAAAACAGCCCTCGTCTTCTTTTTGGCAGTCACCGCAGAAAGAAGTTTTGCCCAGTCTGGTAATTTTAAAGCAAAGAATCCTTACTACTCCCGTACGGTAACCACTCCTTTGAAAGTGAGCAATGCAGAATGGAAGAAGATCCTGAAGCCGGAACTGTATCAGGTGGCCAGAGAAGGAGCTACCGAAACGGCCTTCACCGGAAAATATTATGAATTCGATGAGAAAGGAACCTATTTCTGTGCAGTATGTGGAAATCCTCTGTTTTTTTCCACTTCAAAATTTGCAACAACCTGCGGCTGGCCGTCTTTTTATGAGCCACTTCGTAAAAACAGTGTGGTCTACAGAAAAGATACTTCCCATAATATGACAAGAACTGAGGTACTGTGCGGAAGATGTGATTCCCACCTCGGACATATTTTCGATGATGGCCCGAATCCTACCGGTAAAAGATTTTGTATGAATTCTGTCTGCCTTGATTTCGTCCCGGATGCTAAAAAGAAATAAAGGATTTTGAAATTTTTAATAAAAAATCAAATTTTTTAAATCCAAAACAAAAACCACCTCGTAAATGATTCTAAGAACACAACTTAAATAGATATTAACTTAAAAAATCAACAAAATGAACACAAGCTCAAAAATCGCAGTTTTAGGAATGGTCGCTTTATCATTCGCTTTCAGTGGGAAGGTAACTGCACAAACGATGAAAGAAAAAACAGTTATGGTAGGCGGTGCGCCGATGTATCCATCTAAAAATATCATTGAAAATGCTGTAAACTCTAAAGATCACAAGACTTTGGTAGCAGCAGTAAAAGCGGCAGGTCTGGTAGAGACATTGCAGGGAGCAGGACCTTTCACGGTATTAGCTCCTACAGATGCAGCCTTCGCTAAACTTCCGAAAGGAACGGTGGAAACTCTGGTAAAACCTGAAAACAAAGAAATGCTTACCAAAATCTTAACGTATCATGTGCTTGCAGGGAAATACAGTGCTAAAGATATCTGGGCAGCTGTGAAAGCCGGAAACGGTAAAAGTATGATGAAAACGGTAGAAGGTGAAGGATTGACTTTCTGGACAAAAGGAAAAGACCTTTATGTACAGGATGCAAAAGGAAATAGTGCAAAAGTGACGATCGCTGATGTAAATCAGTCAAACGGTGTGATCCACGTGATCGATACGGTGTTGATGCCGTAATGTTTTAGTTTTCAAACAGCATAATTTATTATGCTGTTTTTTTCTCCTCTTTTGAGAATTTAATAACACTCAAACCTATAATATTATGAAAAAAACTATTAATGTTTCTAACCAGGGAGCTACTCTGGATACAGGCAGAAGAAACTTTTTGAAACTGGGCGGTATAGGACTGGCTATGGCAGGACTTACACTGATCGGTTGTGATGATGACAATGATTTCGGAATGATGGACGACAGCAAGGTTTTTGACCTTGGAAGTGGTGATGTCGGCGTTCTGAATTACGCCTACGCGCTGGAACAGCTGGAAGCTGATTTTTATACCAAAGTAGTGAACAATTTTTACTCCGGAATTTCAAGCGTTGAAAAAGACCTTTTTACAGATCTTTATCACCATGAAGTTATTCACCGCGATTTCTTTAAAGCGGCTATCAGTGGGGTAACTGCGAATGTTTTACCTACGCTTCAGTTCCAGTATGCGAATGTGAATTTTAACGACAGGAATTCTGTTCTGGCCACAGCAAAAGCTTTGGAAGATACAGGAGTGGCAGCATACAACGGGGCTGGAAAATATATTACCAACCCGGCGTATCTGGTGATTGCCGGAAAGATCGTTTCTGTAGAGGCAAGACATGCTTCCGCGATCAGGAATATTATTAATCCCGGATCTGCGGATTTCTCAGGTGATGATGTGATTGATGCCAATGGACTTGACCTTTCCAAAGAACCTAAAGATATCGTCATGGCGGCAGGAGGATTTATAAAAACTCCTTTCACATGGAAAGAAAGAGGAATCAGCTAATTATTCATTTTCAAAATCTACTATTATGAACATTCTTAAATTACTAGATAAGCTTTCTAACGATAAATTTTTTACCACAGAAGCTACAAGATTAGAAACAATTACCAATATGTCAACATTTGGTAAAAAAGCAGCGGTAGCAGCCGTTCCATTGGGATTGGGAGCATTAATTTCTACTCCTGCTAAAGCGGAAACTGTAGATCAGTCAACATCCGCAACTTTTTTCAAAAGTGCTTTGACGGATGCCTTACAGCTGGCATTGGTCCTGGAATATCTTGAAAATGAATATTACGCCATAGGTCTGGCAGCAGCCGGATTGATCCCCAATTCAGACCGACCTGTTTTTATGCAGATCTCAAAGCATGAATCAGCACACGTAGGTTTTCTTAAAAGTACCCTGACTTCTCTTGGAGAAGCTCCAAAACCAAAACCTACTTTTGATTTTACAGCTGGCGGAAATTTTACGCCTTTCACAGATTATAACCAATTCCTGGTTTTAGCTCAGGCTTTTGAAGACACCGGAGTTCGTGCGTATAAAGGACAGGCTGGAAATGTAATGTCTAATAAAGCTGTATTGCAGGCAGCACTTCAGATCCATTCCGTGGAGGCAAGACATGCTTCACAGGTGAGAAGAATGCGTGCCAATAAAGGCTGGATAGAACTGGCCAACGGAGGAAATATGCCTGCTGCTACAAACGCTGTGTATGCAGGAGAAGATAACACAAATCAGGCAGGATTCAATACAGCCACAGCTTTCGGAGCGGCGGCGGGATCTGCAGCTTATGATGAAGTTCTTACAACAAGCGAGGCGCAGACTATTGCAGGTCTGTTCATTGTGGTCTGATACAATTTTTATTATTTAGGTGAGAGTCCTGTCCTTAGAAAATATCTGGGGATGGGATTTTTTTTGGCTTACATCTGTCAAAACAAAACCTGAAGTAAAAGATTTTTCAAAACTCTCGCCACTGGTAAGAGAAATTCTGATTCAATCTTAAAACTTTGGGAGTAAAATAAATAATAAATATAATCAAACCTTATAGGTTTCGCTACCTAAAATAATAAAATGCTCTCCGAAGCAGCATACTATTAACAATGTCACACTGAGCGGAGTCGAAGTGTGAGATATTAAAACTACGGATGCTTTACAAAGTCGAAGCCCTGTACACCAACACCGCATCCATCAATACCGTCCTGCTTGGTGCTGAGTTGTCTTTGATCTTCTCAAGCATCAGTTCTGCGGCGGTTTCTCCCATTTTCACTAAAGGCTGCTGAACGCTGGTCAGCTGCGGATAGACAATGGTAGATAATTCGGTTCCTGAAAAACTGGCTACTGCTACATCGCCGGGGATTTTAATATTGTTTTCAAGGAGAAAATTCATTGCTCCTATCGCCAAAGTATCACTGAATGCAAAAATACTGTCAAACGATGTCTTTTTATGGAGCAACTGTTTCACGGCTTCTTTCCCGTAATCAAAGCTCATTCCTTCCGTAGTAATGATCAGATCTTCGTCGAAAATATTGTATTTGGTCATTATACGTCTATATCCGTTGGCCCTTTCCACAGCGTTCCGGATGGTTTGCGGACCCATGATGTGAGCTATTCTTTTTCTTCCGGTTTTAATCAGATATTCTACCATTAAGGATGAATTAATGTAATCATCCACGACCACTTTCGATACGTCTAAAGATTTGCTGGGAATTCGGTCAAAAAAGACCAAAGGCGTTCCCTGATTTATGATTTGCTGGTACAGATCATTATTATAGGTTTCATGGCACAAATTAATGATGATCCCGTCTACATTGAACCCTTCCAGAAGCTGCAGGTTTTTTCTTTCAATAAGCGGATTTTCATCAGATTGGGTAATGACAAGTCTGTAACCGAGAGGGTACAGTACATTCTGAATTCCTTCAAGAACCTTTGCGGAAAATGGAGTAATCATCTCCGGAACCACCACACCTATCGTTTTGGATTGCCCGGATTTTAAATTCAAAGCCGTAAGATTAGGTTTATATCCCAATTGATCCGCAGCATCGAGTACCCGTTTTTTGGTTTCATAGCTTACATTTTTATCATTAAGGAGCGCCCGGGAGATGGTAGAGGTCGATAATGACAAAAATTTTGAAAGATCTTTAATGGTTATGCGTTTCATCAGCCCATGTTTTTTGCTAAAATTAATAAAAAAATAAGCAATTGGGAACGTTCCCTGAGTTTCGGGAACGTTCCCAGTGTAAATTTTATAAAAAAAACTGAAGATGAACTGATTGTTAATATAGTTTTAACACATTGACTAACGTATTAATAATCCTTTGCATATGAATACCATTTCTTATCATTATGATGCCGAAAAAATCACTACAGGAATTCTGCACATCGGTGTCGGAAATTTCCACCGGGCGCATCAGCAGTTTTATACCAATGCCATATTGGAATCTGAAGACCAGAAGCAATGGGGAATCTGTGGAGTCTGTCTGCTCCCTTCCGACGAAAATATAGTTCGTAGTTTAAGAGCTCAGAATCTTGAATATTCCCTCACCGTCTGTGGAAGAAACGGAACCGATGAGGTGTATAAAATAGGATCATTGCGTGAACTGATCTGGGGCATTGAAGATCCGGAAGCCGTGATCAACAAAATTGCCGATCCTTCTATCAAAATAATCACATTAACCATCACTGAAGGCGGATACAATCTGGATAAAGAGACAGGAGCATTTATTTTGAACGATGAAAAAATCCAGCATGATGTAAAAAATCCGGGAACTTCTTCCACTGTCTTCGGATTTGTGGCTGAGGGGCTTCGTCGCAGAAAACTGAATAATAACGGAGGAATTACGATTCTTTCATGTGATAATCTTCAGCACAACGGAAATACAGCCAAAAGGGCTTTTACAGCATTCGTAGAAGCTCAGGATAAAGAACTGGCAGAATGGATGAAAACTCATGTTTCATTTCCCAACAGCATGGTAGACCGCATTACGCCTGCCGTATCTCCTGAAGATGTAGTAAGACTGAACCAAAAAAGCGGAATTGAAGATCTGGCCCCTGTTTATTGCGAAGATTTTATACAATGGGTGATTGAAGATAACTTTATTGCAGGAAGGCCTGCGTGGGAAAGAGCCGGGGTAGAATTTACGGATGATGTGACTGCTTTTGAAAATATGAAACTGAGCCTGCTCAATGCATCACACACTTTATTGTCTTATCCTTCTTTTCTGATGGGCTACCGAAAGGTGGATCAGGCCATGGAAGATCAGGATGTGGTAAGATTTGTCCGCAATTTTATGGATACGGATATTACGCCTTTAGTTCCTGCTCCTAAAAATACGGATCTCGAAGACTATAAAAAAACACTGATCGAAAGATTTGCCAACCACAGCGTCAGTGATCAGGTGAGCAGACTGTGTTTCGATGGGATTTCAAAATTCCCGGTGTACATCATTCCTAATCTGATTACTATGATTAAAGCAGGCATAGATCTGACACGTGTTGCTTTTCTTACTGCTTCTTACAGACATTATCTCAAATACAAAACAGATGACCACGGACACTCTTATGAAATAGGAGAGCCTTGGCTGACTGCTGAAGATCAGAAGCTGATTGATGATGAAAATACTCTTGCTTTCCTGGAATTATCTGCTTTTAAAAGCGCTGATTTAAAAGGTTCAGTCAAATTTGTGGAACTGTACACGGAGTTTGCCAACCAGATTAAAAACAAAGGAACCGGTCCGGTTTTAAAATCAATCATAAAATAATTGACCATGATTATAAATTCTGATATCCAGCCTTCAGGATCAAAAGCGAATAAGCCGATCCTACCATTTGTTATCATCACATTCATCTACTTTATCGTAGGGTTTCTGACCACTGTTAATGAACAGCTGCAGGCTCCTTTGAAATTCACTTTTCTGAGCCAGGCCGGAGGACTTAAAAATACTTTCACGACGCTGATCTCTTTTTTCTTTTTTCTAGGCTATCTGTTGAACGGAACCTTAGGAAGTAAGTGGGTGAATGCTTTCGGTTACAAAAACACAATTCTCCGCGGACTTTTCTTTATGATCTCGGGATTGTTTATGTACCTGTGCTCATCATGGTTCGGGTATCAGTATCCGGATTTGAAATTCAGTATCAAAGATGCGGTGATTCCTTTCGGGTTTGTGATTTTTGTGATTGGGTCTTACTTAATGGGAACTGCAGCAGCGATCATTCAGGTGGTGGTCAATCCCTACGCAGCTTCCTACGAATTAAAAGGAACCCAACCTGTACAGCGCTTGAATATTTTGACGGCTATTAATTCAATAGGAACGACTTCTGCACCGTTTTTCGTTACGGTAATCATGTTCAGTGGAATTTCAATTGAGAAGATAGAAATCAGACAATTGCTGTTGCCACTTGCCATACTTATTCTGTGCATTCTGATTATTATCGTGATCACGAAAAGACTTCATCTTCCTGATATTGCCCATACCAGAGCGGTAGCAGGAGAAAAGCTGGAAAGAAGCATTTGGTCTTTCAGACATTTTGTACTCGGCGTTCTTGCGATTTTCTTTTATGTAGGAACTGAAGTCGCCATCGGAGCGAATATCAATTTATATGCTTTTGAACTGATGGATTCCGGACACCCGATCACTTTCTTTGGAAAAACAGATATCATCATTGGAGGAATGGATCTCGGAATTCATGCTTTATTATCTACATTATACTGGGGCGGATTTCTTGTAGGCAGAGCGGTATCAAGCTTTTTGAGCAGTATTTCAGCCAGAACACAGCTGGCAGTAACGACGGTTTTAGCAACAATCCTTGCCCTGATTTCGATGATTACGCAGAATCTGTGGTTTCTCGTAGCGATCGGTCTTTTGCATTCTTCCATGTGGAGCTGCATTTATTCCCTGTCTATAAAAGGGTTGAATAAATATACTTCAAAAGCTTCAGGGATTTTTATTTCTGCCGTATTTGGAGGAGCTGTTTTCACCCTTGTACAAGGAGGTCTGGCGGATATTTTAGGCTCATGGAGATGGACGTGGTCCCTTACGGTGATCTGCGAATTATTAATGCTGGCTTATGCGCTGTTCGGATCCCGTATCCGTGAGAAAGATCTTATTATCTAACTGATTTTCATTAAAAAACACAATATGCTTAAATATAATCTGTTACTCTTTTTCTCGGCAGTCATAGGAAATATATCATTGAACGCACAGGAGCTGCATTCTGCCTTGCAGCTTAGAAACAGCCACTTGTGGAGAGGGCTTGAAGTATCGGCAGGAGCTATTTATACCGGCGATGTACATCTTGATTTTAAAAATTTCTACGGAGGTTTTTGGGCAGGGGGTAATTTTGATGGTTCTTACAAGGAATTTAATCATTACATCGGATATAAAAACAAAAAACTGGTTTTAGAACTTTGGGATATTTATAATTTCTCTCCCGGTGCCACCTATAACAATAAGGAGTATTTTAATTATTCTGCCCGCGAGACCGGTCGTTTCTGGGATTTCAGATCCTATTACACCATGAGTGAGCAGTTTCCCTTGGTGCTCAGCTGGAATACGGTTGTTTTTGGGAGAGACCGAAACAGCATGAATACAGAAAACAAATATTCAACTTTTGTTTCGGGAGAATATCCTGTTTACAAAAAAGAAAATCTGGAAGTAAGGGGAAGAGTAGGCTATAGTTTTGCGCTGAACAATAGCAAGGGAGAGAAGAACAATTTCTTTGCAAAAGATGCAGGATTCAATGAGATAAGCCTTATTCTTTCAAAGAGTTTTACCATTGAAGGCTATAAAATTCCCGTTGGAATATGGGCGATGTGGAATCCGGTGAATAACAATGCGTTTCTTCAGTTCTCCGTTCAGGCGTATTCATTTTAATAATACACATAAACAGATAAGGAAGTGAAATTTTCATTAAAAAAATCATGATTCACAATCCATTTTGTTTATCCGAATAGAATTTTTAGTAATTTACTGATAGATAACGGAACGTATGGATCCGTATGTCTGAAATACAATTTAATTAATCATGCAAGAAAAAAAATATAAAGCAGTCTGCTTTGGAGAGGTTCTTTGGGATATTTTTCCGGGTGAACAAAGAAGGATTGGCGGAGCGCCGTTCAATGTGGCGTATCATCTTTTTAAAATGGGTCTGGATGTAGAAATGATAAGCAGTGTTGGTGATGATGAGCTTGGTCATGAGCTGCTGCAGAAAATTAACAACTGGAAGATTCCTACGGATCATATTCAGGTTACAGAAGAACATCCTACGAGTACAGTCATTGCTTCAGTGGATGAAAACAATGATGCTCACTATGATATTGTAGAAAATGTGGCCTGGGATTTTATTGAAACGACTCCTGAAAATCAGAAGGTGCTCAGCAACGCCGATGCATTGGTTTTTGGAACACTGGCTGCCCGGAATGAAAAGTCAAAAAGCACTTTGTTTCAGCTGCTGGAAGTGAGTTCTTATAATGTTTTTGATATCAATCTGAGAGAACCTTATTACGATATCAGGATTATTAATGAGTTACTGCATAAGACGCAATTAGCCAAATTTAATAAAGCCGAACTCCGCATGGTCCTTGATTTTTTTAAGAAAGAATATAAGGATGAAAAAGACAGCATCAGATACCTGCAGGATCAATTTGGAATCCGTGAAATCATTGTATCCAAGGGAAGTAAAGGAGCACTTTATGCCCACGAAGACCAATTCTATCTGTATCCGACCATTCCTGTTGAGGTTAAAGATACCGTAGGTAGTGGCGATTCATTTTTAGCCGGATTTTTATCAAAAAGACTGCAAAAAGAAGCTTCTGCCCATGAAATCATGGCTCAGGCTGTTTCATTAGGGGCTTTCATTACCTCACAGGAAGGAGCATGTCCGGAGTATACACAGGAAGATTTCTTTACGTTTAAGGGAAAACATGAATTATCAGCTTTGAGTTTTTAAAGTTACAGAATGCGGGTTTGAGAGTCGGAGAATTTGAGGGTTTGAGAGTTTAGAGATGAAAAGTTCGTGTTTTGGGATATAAAATATGGGGTATTGATGGTTCTTAGCGTTATCCTCAATCTTAATCACATGTTTCATTTCTGAAATCTGGGCTCTCAAACCTTATCCCTGCCTTTTGTCCCCGTTTTCTGTTTCTTGTTTTCTCTGTTTAATAAAATCTGTAGGACGTATTCCGTTGAATTCATAAAACAGATTGGAAAAATTAGATCTGGAGGCAATGCCGCATTTCTCGGCAAGGGTTTCGATTTTATAGCTGAGAAAAATCTTATCATTATACAGCTTTGTCGTGATAAAAGTAATCCTTAATTCACTCAGATACCTGTTGAAATTTGTTTCCTTGAAATCATTGATGATTTGGGATAGATAATTGGAATTGGTGTCAAATTTTTGGGCCAGCTTATTCAAAGTCAGGCCTTGTTCTGTAAAACCATTCTTTTCTTCAAAATTTTTGAGTTTGATCAGGATGTCTTCTATCAGTTTTTTATCCAGACCGGACTTATGAATTTCAGGCTCGAAAGTGTTAGTTTCCGGGATGCTTCTCTGTTCCTGTACCCCAATGATTCTTTCTTCCAGTATTTTGTATTTACTGATGATTTCCTTTTCGTGTCTGTAGCGTATCACTAAAATAGCACACAAACCTAATGCAATGACCACTAAGCCGATGATGATAAAGCTTCCCCATGAAGTCTCCCATTCCAGCCTTTGCTTTTCCTTTATCAGGGTCTGTGTGTCGTATTCCTTATGGATTTTATGAGAAAGGTAGGTGAAATCCTGTGATAGAACACTGTCTGCTCTCAGGAGCTGTTTGGTGTAGTAGAGCTCCTTTTCGGTATCCTTTTTATTTTTATAATAATTAATCAGCAGTTCATAGTTTTCCCGCAATTCAGGAAGGATAAACTTATGTTTTTCAAATACGGAATCTACTTTCTGAAAATTAGCGATCGCCTGTGCTTGGTTATCTTCGGCCCAATAGGACTTTCCCATATAAAAGTAGTCTACGGTAGCCCACGCAAAATCATTGATATGCTGAATGGCCGGTAAAGATTCATTGAGCAGTTCCAGTGATTTTTTATAGTTCTTTTTGCGGTATTCTTCAATGCCGGCTTCCTTCAGGAAATATCCTCTTTCCTGTTTGAAATCGGAATGGTAGGTTTCTTTAAGCCCTGTTTTAATGGATAAATCTGCTTTCCTGAAATCACTCAGGTTTCTGTAGCAGACAATCATTTGATGAAGACCATTGTAATATCCCTTTTTATTATTGAAAATAATGTTGGGGTGGGTATTTTTCCTGATTTGAGACTCGAAATAATCGGTGGCTTCATTAAAGTGCTTGAGGGCTTCATCATAATATCCAAGATAGCTTTTAACCACTCCCAGATGATAAATGACCCTGTATTTCAGGTAATTATCTTTTGTGTTTTCTGAGAACCGATAGGCTTTTAGGTATTCATTTAAAGCCATCTTATATTTCTTAAAATTAAAATAATAAACAATTCCTTTACCGAGATAAGCATCACCAATAATATCAGAATCTTTGGAAAGCAATGCAGCAGATATCGTACTGTCTGCATATTGTAATTTCTGTTCGCGTGTAGATGCAAAAAAAACACCGTCTTTATAGGCCTGGGTCAGCTGTTCATAATTCTTTTCCTTTTTGGCTTTAGCGATGTACATATTCAGATAAGGAAATACGCTGCTGTCATTTTCTTCATTATTGATGTACTTCTCTTTTATTTTATAATAATCACTTAAGGTTTCTGCCTGCGAAAATAGAAGCCCAAAAAAACAAAGAAAAAATAATAGATAGTTTTTTTTCATCGAAATTAACGTGTTAGTAGTTTTTTATTTCACCAAAAATAGACAAATTTCATGAAATATATTTTGAAATTGAATGATTTCAACTTAAATGTTAAAACTGCTTATTTTTCAGTATAAATAACTGTTAAACAGACGTTTATTATTGTGCTTATTCATGAATTGACACGTACTTATTCCTGAATAAGCACAGTATCTTTTTTCATAGATGGGTGAGTCATTCTATATTAGGTCCAGAATTCTTAACCACCCCGGCCGGGATAACCTTTAAAACTTGACCATCGAAAATGAAAAAGATTATCTCATCATTATGTATCGTAATAATAATTTCTGCAGTAAGCTCATGCAGACAAGAAGACGAAGAATCTATTAGAGACTTTAACCATGAAAACTCAAAAAACAATGTTCTGCAGAAAAATGCAGATACACTAAATGCAGTTGCTGTCCCCGGGGATAAAGACAATGAAGTCCCCGTTGTTGTCAAAGGAGATCCGCCTCCCAAAAACGGCCAGCAATGGAAGCACTAATCCCCCTTATTATTTGAACAGACAAAACCCCTAATTGTTATTTACATCAGACCCAACATGCAGTTAAAAGCTAAACCTCATTTTTACATTTCAGTATTTTTCTTTGCAGGGATATTTTCTTATGGTCAGAGCATCAATGGAAAGATTTCCGATCAGACGAAGAAGAATATTCCTTACGCAGAGGTGATCGTATCAAAGGATAAGATTAAAAAGACTGCGATAAGCGATGAAAATGGGATTTTTGACATCAGGCTTCCGGAAAATGGGAATTATTTAGTGGAAATATTGCAAAATGGCCGTAAAACCTATAACGGGAATGTTTCTATCAATGGAGACGTGTCGGAAACTTTTACAATCCGTACCGGACAAGACCATGAGATTGGGGAAATTAGCCTTACCTCCAAAAAAAAACTGATTGAGAGAAAAGTAGACCGTCTTGTTTTCAATGTAGAAAATTCGATAACTGCTTTAGGAGGTGATGCCGTAGATGCGTTGAAAATAACGCCGGGTGTAAGATTACAAGGTGGAGATATTTTGCTTGCAGGAAAAAGTACCGTACGGGTAATGGTGAATGATAAAGTGGTACAACTTACAGGGGAAGAGCTTCAGAATTATCTGAAATCTATTCCTTCGGCAAATATCCAGAAGATTGAGGTCATAACGAACCCACCGGCAAAATATGATGCAGAAGGAAACAGCGGACTGATCAACATCCAACTGAAAGAAGTAAAGTTCGATAACTTGAGTGCTACGCTTCGATCTACTTACCAGCAGGCAACGTATGCTTCTGCATCGCATGGTTTGGGAGTTTCCTATAAGAAAAACAAGTTTTCGGTTTTGGCAGATCTTTCCTACTATTATGGGAAGAGCCTTTATACCAATGATATCAACTATTGGTATCCGGAAGAACACTGGAAAAATAGAATTACCAGCAAAAATAAATACACCTTATTAGGAACCTTACTTGATGCGAAGTATCAGCTATCTGATCAATCGGAAGTAGGTTTTCAGTATGCAGGTAATTTTACAGATATCTCAACGGACGAAAACAGCGAAAACAGAAGCTACAATTCTCTGCAGAACCAGATCAAAGATTATTCCAGCAATGGAGTTTCAGAGTCGAAACCAGAAAACCATTCACTGAATTTAAACTACAGTCAGAAGCTGGGTAAGGATGGAAAGAAGTTTTCTGTAGACTTTGATTATTTCAATGCACGGTCACCGAAAGATAACAATTTCACATCTTCATTGCTGGATTTTGTCAGCAATGGAGCAGATCGTCAGTACGCTGTGAATAATTCCAGCCAGAAGATTGATAACTATTCCGTGAAGACCGATTTTGATCTTCCTTACAAATGGGCAGATATTTCCTTTGGGGCAAAAGCAAGTTTCACAACGACTGATAATCAGGTACAGGCGGATTTTTATAATCAGGCTGATAACAGTGTTCTTTCTTCGCAGTATGATCATTTTCAATATACTGAAAATACACAGGCTGTTTATTTAAGTCTTTCAAAATCATTTGGAGAAAAATGGGAGGCAAAGGCGGGCCTGAGAGGGGAGAATACACAAAATAAGTCCAATTCTATTTCTACAGCTCAGATTACGGAAAGAAATTATTTTAAGCTTTTTCCTACCGCCTATCTGTCCTACAAAATAGACAAAGACAATACGGTTTCCGTGAACTTCGGCAGAAGAATTCAGAGGCCGGGATTTTGGGAGATGAACCCTGCCAAATGGTATCAGACCCCAAAATCATATACAGAAGGGAATCCTTTTCTACAGCCGTCTTTTGTATATAATCTGGAATTGAACTATTCCTACAAAAGCCTGCTGAATTTGAATCTATATTACGGAATATCAAAAGATAAATTCTCACAGCTCACCTTTCATGATACAGCGAATGACATCCAGATATTCAGAAGGTTGAACTATGCTGACGGGAAATATATGGGAGGAACAGCTACGGTAAGTTACAGCCCTTTTAGCTGGTGGGAATCATCAACAGATGTATCGGTTTCCTACAGAGAGCTTACTCCTTATATTGATATTCTCCAAAGTAAATATTCGGGTTGGGGTGGATATACGTCTACCAACAATGCATTTATCCTGAATAAGGCGAAAACATGGTCTGCATCTCTATTGTATACATATAACTATCCGGCAGTGGCAGGCTATGGAACATCATCGGCCAATTCAACACTGGATATTGGATTTAAATATTTAGCATTTGAAAAAAAACTCACCATAGGGTTGGCTTTCGAAGATATTCTGAAGAAAAATATCGAAAAAAACCAGAATAATTCTTCCGATATCAGGCAGACATTTAACCAGTATTATGATACAAGGCTGTTTCGCCTGTCTTTAAGCTACAGATTTGGAAATAACAAAATTTCTGTGGAGCAGAGTAGAACAGGAAATCAGGAAGAAAAGAACCGAAGTAATTAACCAGAATTTAAGTCTCACGTTTTTGTAGTCTAGAATGCAGAAACCAAGACATAAAGATACGTTGCAACACCGTCCAATAAAGGATATGATGACATGAAAAGCTTATCCGAAAAACTTAACTTTTAATTTTAAACAAAATGAAAACATCAAATTTCAATGCTCTTGTAGCAAAAATGGAAACCCTAAAAGAAAATGAAAAAGGATTACTAAAAGGAGGAATCGGAGTAATTGGTTCTTCTACTTCAATCCAGGCACCTTCAACAGGAGACGTAAACAACGTACAGTGCAAGTGCGTTATCGTTAAGCCAACAAAGTAATCAATCACAATGAATACGAATAAGCGGTTTGAAAAAACCGCTTTATTTTAAACTAAACTAATAGACTATGAAAACAAGTAATTATAATATTTTTTTTCCTAATGAAGATAAAATTGTAGGTTACAATTCGTTTTCTGATAATTTCATTGTCCTTGAACCTATCCTGTATGATCTTTACGAGGCAAGTGTTCATGAAGATATGGTGGAGGAGTTAGTGAATGTGCATGAGAATTTCTATGATATCCTGGTGAAAAACGGATTCGTTATAGACAACGAAGTGGATGAGCTTGCTGAGATCAAGAGAATCAGTAACGAGACGGATGATAATGATGAGGTTTTTGAGCTTCATATCAACCCGACTATGAACTGTAATTTCAAGTGCTGGTATTGCTATGAAACCCATATCAAAGATTCAAAAATGAATGATACCACCATTCAAAGCACGGTAGCACTTGTGGATAAAATCATTGAAGGAAATCCTAAGCTGAAGAACTTTAAACTGTATTGGTTCGGGGGTGAACCTTTACTGTACTTTTATAAAACTGTTGTCCCTTTATTTGAAGCCATATATCCCAAAATTGAAAAAAGAGGAATTGAGTTTTTCTCCAGCTTTACAACCAACGGATTGCTTATTGAGCAGAAACTCCTTGATATCTGTAAAAAATTCGGTGTTTCAAATTTTCAGATCACGCTGGACGGACACAGGGAGCGCCACAATAAAGTGAGATTTGTCTCCGAGAAAAGAGGAAGTTATGACGAGATCGTCAATAATATTAAACTAGGTCTGAAAAACGGCATTCATATGTCTGTAAGGATCAATATTTCAGAAGAAACCTTATACGAACTTCGAAACATCATCCATGATTTTATAGATATAGAAGAAAATGAGAAGAGATTCCTGAGCTTTTCTTTCTTTGAAGTATGGCAGGAAGAAAAAGATTTAACCGTAGATATTTCAGACATTGTAGATGAATTCAGAAATATGGGATTCCTCTGCAATTATAAAGGAGAGCAAATAGCTTCCATCAGAAATTCGTGCTATGCGGATAAGAAAAACCAGGCCATCATCAATTATAACGGAGATGTATATAAATGTACGGCCAGAGACTTTGCAACGGGCAGTAGAGAAGGCGTCTTAAATGATGACGGAACTATAGAATGGAATGATAAGTTCCAGAAAAGAATTTATGATACCAAATTCCAGAACAAGCCCTGTCTGGAATGTAAAATTCTGCCACTATGTAACGGAGGCTGCTCACAGCATCGTCTGGAACATATTAACGAAGAATATTGTGTTCACGACTTCAATTATGAGAGTAAGCTGAGTGTAGTCAAAGAAAGATTCTATTCCAGACTGTTTCAGAAAATTCCTAAAAAGTATGAACTCAACATATTAAATAGCCTGCTCAACATTGATGCAGATTATTTCAGAAAGAAAGAAGATGCGGTACAAACTACTTTGACGAGTCTGTTTATGAAGCAGGTTCGTGAATCTTTAATCGATGAATTATCCGACATCAACAATTCTTATATCGAGTGCTTAATGCATTTAAAACAAAATAACTTCAGTAAATCTGATGAAACTTTAGCTGCGATAAACAAGATCCAGGACCAGCTTTCCATGAATGATACTGAAGAAAAAGTACTACTGATTTCCGGACTTCCGGTACTTGCCTACAAAGAATATAAACTTGGAAATTATGAGCGTGCCATTGAACTTACCAATCAGTGTATTATCAATGACGACCTTTTTATAGACGAGCATGCTTTCCTGTATGGGCATAAAGTTCAACAGTTACACAACGTGATCCGCGTGATGCTTAGACAAGGGAAAACCCATGAAGCCCTGAATTTGGGAAATCAGATTTTGAATCACCTCATGTTTGGAAAGGATATTCAGTACATCGGATATTGGATCGAAAACTACCAGATTGAAAACGACGAAGAAGTAATGGTGATGGTTTATCAGATCTTCACTGAGCTGGTTTCTGTGATCAGCAAAATCAGCCTTGATCAGGAAGAAGAGGTGAATTATTACCAGCTGGCATTTAAAAATATGGCCGATGCACCTGATGTTTTAAACGAATTCAGAGAGCTTGTTGACTTTATAAAGATTAAAAACAGCTTTCATCAGTCGGAAAATATCGACCAGGACAACCTTGAAATTCTGAAAAATGATCTGTTGGAGTCCAAGTATGTTCATATGCATTATCCGTTGTTTAAATCACTATTTATTTCAGCGGGTCAGAACTCTTACGGGTCCAATAAAGAAGAATTCGAAAAAGTATATTCATAATAATTAAACAGAATGGTTTCATCATGAATTTTATTCCCCAACATGATCAAATGGATTGCGGTCCGGCCTGTCTTGCAATGGTTTCCTCCCATTACGGGAAAGATTTCGGATTGCAGTACCTTAGAGATAAAAGCTTTATCACAAGGGAAGGTGTATCTGTATTGGGAATTACTGAAGCAGCAGAAAAGATAGGCTTCAGAACCATTACTGCCAAACTGCAACCCCAGGAATTTGATAAAGACCTTTTGCCTTGTATTCTCCATTGGAACCAGAATCACTTTGTGGTTCTTTACAAAATTTCAAAGAATATTTTTAATGGTGAGCCGGTTTATAAAATTGCAGATCCGGGACATGGTTTTATCTCTTTACCGGAGGAGAAATTTCAGAAGGCGTGGGTATCAGGCGGAGGAAAAGGTGTTGCCTTATTTCTGCAGCCTACCGAGGATTTCTACCTTCAGGAACCTCCACAGGAAGAGAAGCTTTCGGCCAAATATCTTCTCAGCTATCTGAAACCTTACAAGAACCAGGTGTTTAAGCTTTTTATGTTTTTGTTTCTGGCTACCTTGACGGTATTGGTATTCCCTATTCTTACGCAAAAACTGATAGACGACGGGGTGAGCCAAAAGAATCTTTCCGTGATTATCTATATTCTGCTGGCCCAGCTGGCTTTCTTCTTCGGCAATATTATTTTTAATATTTTCAGTAACTGGATCGTGCTTGTGGTAGGAACCAAGATCAATATTCAGATTATTTCAGATTTTCTGAAAAAATTGCTGAAACTTCCCATTAAATTTTTTGAAACCAAACTGATCGGGGATTTTAACCAACGTATTCAGGATCATGAGCGTATTGAAACCTTCCTGACATCGCAAAGTATCCTAACCCTGTTTTCTATCATCACATTCTCTGTTTTCTTTGGCGTGTTATGGTATTATGACTACAGAATTCTGGCGATGTATGTTATTCTGACGGTAATTTCTGTTGGCTGGTCATTGTATTGGATGAAAAAAAGGAAAATCCTGGATTATTTCCGCTTTCAGCAGAGAAGTGAAAATCAGGAATCCATATATGAAATCATTAATGGTGTTTCAGAGATGAAACTGAACCAGTTTGAAGATTTTAAACGAAAAGAATGGGAGCAGATACAGCAAAAGCTCTTTAAAATCAACATCCGTATTTTGAAACTGGATCAGGTTCAGCTTTCCGGTTTTGAATTCATCAATCAACTGAAAAACATCATCGTTACCTTCCTCGCTGCTTCATTTGTGGTACAGGGAAGTATGACTTTGGGAGCTTTACTGAGCGTTTCCTATATTATCGGGCAGATGAATTCTCCCGTGAATCAGCTGATCTCTTTTTTCCGTTCTTTACAGGATGCAAAACTGAGTTTAGCCAGATTAAATGAAGTACAAAATCATGCTGAAGAAGAACATCCTGAGCACGTTTCGCTGATGAGTGAAAAGTATACGCGTCAGAACGGTATTGAAAAAGGAATTTACTTCAAAAATGTCTCTTTTCAGTACGAAGGTCCGCAGTCTCCCCATGTTCTTAAAGACATAAACCTCTTTATTCCCGAAGGAAAAATTACTGCCATTGTAGGGGCAAGTGGTAGTGGAAAAACAACGCTTATGAAGATGCTTCTGAAGTTTTATGCACCCACGCAGGGTGAAATAAGTTTCAATCATTTAAATGCACAGGACATTTCCCCTATGGATTTAAGGAAGAATTGTGGTGTTGTAATGCAGGACGGGTTTATATTTTCGGATACCATAGAACGTAATATTGCGACAAACGACGAAAATATTGACTATGTAAAACTTGAAAAAGCATTGGAAACAGCTAATATTAAAAGCTTTGTAGAAGAGCTTCCATTAAAGTTAAATACTAAAATCGGAGCTTCCGGAAATGGTATTTCAGGTGGACAGAAACAAAGAGTCCTCATTGCCCGGGCCGTGTATAAAAACCCTCATTTCATTTTCTTTGATGAGGCTACCTCCGCGCTGGATGCGGAAAACGAAAGAATTATTCATGATAATCTACAAACCTTCTTCAAAGGAAAAACCGTAGTTATTGTAGCCCACCGTCTCTCAACGGTAAAAAATGCAGATCAGATCATTGTCCTTAAACAGGGGCAAGTGGTAGAGCAAGGCAGTCACCACGATTTGGTTCAAACGAGATCAGATTATTACAACCTGGTAAAAAATCAGCTGGAGCTTGGGAATTAATCCTTGTAATTGTATAAAAATGCAGAAAAATCTAATTTTCAATATCCATTCCCGGTTCCTGATGTTATAAAAGAATTCCATTTATATTAATGGCCATATTCCCCAAAAAGCCTCTGAAAATCAAAATGATTTCAGAGGCTTTTGTATGTAAGATCTAAGAAATAGGGCTTTTGGATTGATATAGAAAAAATCAAAAAAATAAATAGACAACATTGTCTATTTATTGCATACCTTTGTAGAATGAAACAAAGAGGACAGGTCGTCATCGACAAAATATTAGATACTGCGGATAATTTGTTTTATAAGCAGGGTTACAGCAATACAGGGATTAATCAGATCATTGAAGAGGCCGATATTGCAAAAGCATCTTTATACAAACACTTTGAAACAAAGACAGATCTGTTGATTGCTTACGTTCAGCGAACGCATGAGCTTTGGTTTACCAGACTGGAAGCTACCATAAATGCAGTTGCGGATCCCAAAGAAAAACTACTGGCTATTTTCGATCATCATACACAGCGACAGGAAATCAGACAGTTTGGAGGTTGTCCTTTTATTAAAGTTAATGATGAAGCAGGAACAGACGATCCCCGTTTTTTGGCAGAAATACAGGCAACGAAAATTCACAGTAAAGAATTCATCAGAATGCTGGTCCAAAATTCCGGGCATAAAAAAATATTGTCGGATGAAGAATTGGCGGAAACCATTTATGTCATGTTGGAAGGCTCAATCGTGACAGCTTCAGTTTTTAAAAGGGCTGATGAAATACAATCGGCAAAGAAAATCATTGAAAAACTCATCTGAGATGAAAGAGATAAAAAATAAATGGCTGGAGCTGATCATTGTATTGTCAGCGCCTTTGCTTTCGGTCATTGATGTATTTATCATCAATGTGGCCATTCCGACTATCAAAAAAGGAGTTCACGCTACAGATGGTGAAATGCAGCTTGTCATTGCAGGATATCTTCTGGGTTATGCCGCTTTTCTGATAACGGGAGGCAGGGCAGGAGACCATTTCGGAAGAAAGAAAGTTTTCTTTTGGGGAATGTTTGCTTTTACGGTGGCTTCCTGTCTGTGCGGTTTGTCACAAACGTCTTTTCAACTGAATGTTACAAGGCTTTTTCAGGGATTGAGTGCTTCATTTATGGTGCCGCAGACCATTGCATTTATCCAGGTTTTGTTTACCGATACAAAAGAACGCGCAAAAGCATTCGGTTGGTATGGAATCACTCTTGGAACGGCGGCAGTAATCGGACAGGTTTTAGGGGGCTATTTGTCAGACACCCATTGGTTTATCGAAGGATGGAGACTGGTTTTCTTTATCAATTTGCCGATAGGAATTATAACGCTTTGGGCTACACATCGATATGTAACAGAAACGGTAAAACACCAAAGCACAAAATTTGATTATACAGGAATTTTAATTTTAACGTTAGCTTTATTTTCTCTCATTTATCCTTTAATTCAGGGGCGTGAGGCGGGCTGGCCGTTGTGGAGTTTCGGACTGATTATTTTGTCTGTCTTACTTTTTGCATTTTTCATTTATAATCAAAAAATTAAGCTTTCTAAAAATGAAAACCCACTCATTGACGTCCGGCTATTTAAGATAAAAGATTTTAATATTGGACTGGTTGCCGTATGGTTTCATTTTATGCTGCATACCGCTTATCTTTTGCTGAGCGCAGTCTATCTTCAAAACGGATTGGGTGTTTCGGCACTGGATTCGGGACTTTACTTTATCATTCCCGGAGTTTTATTCATCGTGTCTTCCGTGATGGCTTCACGGCTCATCGTAACATTTGGAAAAAGAGTATTGCAGGTGGGTGTAGTCATTTTAGTGATTGCATTTTATCTTCAAATGACGCTTTGGAAACCCGGAATCAGTACCTGGGCCATTATCGGATTAATGGGAGCCTGGGGATTTGGAAACGGACTTGTTCTTCCTTCGTTATTAAATATTGCATTAAAAAACGTACCTTCTCAGTATGCAGGTGCAGCGGCGGGAATTTATTCCACTTTTCAACAGACAGCTTCAGCACTGGGTGTGAGCATTATTGGTGGCGTATTTTTCTATTTTTCGAAAGATGGCTGGCAAACGGCTTATCACTTTGGAATTATTTGTTTAATCATATGCCTTGTAATAGTGGGTTTAATGCTACAATTACTTCCGGGTATGAAAGCAACAACCAAAACCTTAAAAAATAGACCAGAACAAAATGGAAAACCGGAAACCGTTGATCTATAAAGATGTTCCTTCGTCAGTAGGAGTAATCAGGGTGATCTCTTCTGATACAGGGCTTGTGGCCATTATCTGGGAAGGTGAAGATTATAAAAGGACAAAGCTTTCCGAACCGATAAAAGATGATGAACATCCGCTGCTTTTACAGGCTGAACAGCAGCTTAACGAATATTTTCAAAATAAAAGAACAACATTCGATATTCCGCTTGATTTCAGGGGAACAGAATTCCAGATTAGAGTTTGGGAAGCTTTATTGAAAATTCCTTACGGCATCACAAAAACATATGGTGAGTTAGCGAAAATTCTGGGTGATAGTAAAGCGGTCCGTGCTGTGGGCGGGGCTTTAAACAAAAATCCTATTTCCATCATTGTGCCTTGTCACAGAGTGGTGGGAGCATCCGGAAAATTAGTTGGTTTTGCTGGCGGTTTGGATAATAAATCGATTCTTCTTGATCTGGAACAGGGTGTTACAATGCCGAGATTATTCTGAATGATAATATAAACCATGATGAAAAATAAAAATATCCGTGTTCCTGAAAAAACCGAAACGTTCAACCTTGAAAATTTTCACGAATTATGTGATCATCTGGCGAGTCAGGATAGCGATTTAAAATTAATTCTGGAAAATCACGGGTATCCTCCGATGTGGACGCGTGCCAATACTTTTGAAAGCCTTGTTCATATTATTCTGGAGCAACAGGTTTCTTTAGCATCAGCTTTGGCCACATTAAATAAATTAAAGGAAAAAATTACAGAAATTGTTCCCGAAAATATTCTTAAATTAAGTGATGAAGAAATGAGAGAATGTTATGTAAGCCGTCAGAAAAATGCCTACATCAAAGGATTGGCCAATGCCATTGTGAAAGGAGAAATTGACCTTGAAAAACTTTCGACAATGTCAAATGATGAAGCCCGGGAAACTTTGGTGAATCTAAAAGGAATCGGCAATTGGACGGTAGATGTATATCTGATGTTTACCCTTCAGCGAACAGATATTTTTCCAATCGGAGATCTGGCTGCTGTGAATGCTGTAAAACGACTAAAACAGCTTCCAAAAAGTACTGCTAAAGAAGAAATTCTGGAGATCAGTGAAAAATGGAAACCTTTCCGTTCCGTAGCTTCGATGATGCTTTGGCATTATTATCTTTGCAATCTAAAAACTAAATAAACGAACATTTATTCTATGGAAGCCAAAGAATTACTCAGAGAACATTTTCTTAAGACCATCAGCCTGACCAATGAAGAATTTGATTATGTTTTCTCCCATTTTAAGCCCATTTCATTTAAAAAAAATCAAGCCATCATATCTCCGGGAGATGAGGTGGACCATGAATATTTTGTCATCAACGGATGCCTGAAATCATATTATCTGAATGATGATTTAAAAATGTTCATTCTTCAGTTTGCGATGCAGACCTGGTGGGCTTCTGATTATAATGCTTTGTTTAATCAGGGCAAAGCAACCACTACAGTAGATTGTATAACCGATGTTGATGTGCTCTGCCTGAGTAGTGGAGACAGGGAAAAACTGTGTGATGAACTGCATCAAATAGAACGTTTTTTCCGGTGGAGAAGCAATAAAGGATATGTTGCAGCCCATAAAAGGCTACTCTCATTGATGAACAACGATGCCAAAAGCCGCTACGAAGAACTGATGAAGCTCTATCCGGAATTGTATAATATGGTTCCCAAACAGTTGATTGCAGCTTATCTTGGCGTATCAAGAGAAACCCTGAGCAGATTTCGCTGATTGTAATAAACAAAAAGGCATCAACTGTAGAAGTTGATGCCTTTTTTTGTACCCAGGACCGGGATCGAACCGGTACTCCTAAGAACTGGTGTTTGAGACCAGCGCGTCTACCAATTCCGCCACCTGGGCTTGATGTTTGTTTTAAATTGGTGTGCAAATATATAAACTTTTTTCAATGTTCAAAAGCTTTTTGGGAGAAAAATTTTAAAATTCTACCTCCAAACCATCGTAGGCCAGATGCATTCCTTCCGGAAGATCCTTATCTTCAATATCATGCAGTCCCAGATGGTGGCTGATGTGGGTTAAAAATAATTTTTTAGGCTTAAGCTCTTTAAACAGGGCGATGACGTCAGGAAGGATAAAATGGGCAGGATGCGGATCAAATTTTCTGATGCAGTTTAAAACCAGCACATCCAGATTCTGTAATTTTTCTTTTTCTATGTCTGAAATGAAATTGGCATCCGTGATGTACGCTAGATTTTTAAACTTGTACCCGAAAACTGTAATTTCATAGTGAATCACTTCAATAGGTGTGATATCCGTATCCAGAACATGGAACGGCTTATTTTCAATTTCGTGAAGATCGAAGGCCGGAGCTCCCGGATATCTCACATCAGCAAAAGCATAAGGAAAACGCTTCTTAACCTCATGACCAACCCTTTCATAGCAATAAAGAGGCATGTTTTTTCCGCTTTTAAAGATCAGCGGACGCATATCATCAAGCCCGATCACATGGTCATTGTGTTCGTGGGTGAGAAGTGCAATGTCTACGTTATGTTCATGATTAAGGAGCATTTGCTCTCTGAAATCCGGTCCGCAATCGATCAGTATTTTCCTGCTTTCCTCTGTAGTAATCATTACTGAGGAGCGGAAACGTCTGTCTTTGGGATTTTCGGAAGTACATACTTCACATGTACAGCCTATAACGGGCACACCCTGGGAAGTACCGGTTCCTAAAAATTTCAACTTCATTTTCTTTTGAGGTTGGTTTAATTTTGGTAAATTTACGAAAAATTTTACGTCCTAATGTATCAGAAACTAACTCCTAAACAAAAAGCATTAACAATTAATCTAGATCCTACTATTTATGGTACTTTCGCAGAAATTGGAGCAGGGCAGGAGACTGTTCGTCACTTTTTTAGAGCAGGAGGGGCTTCCGGTACAATTGCTAAGGCGATGTCTGCTTACGACAAAGATTTTAGTGATGCCATTTACGGAAAAGAGGTCAAAAACAGGTATGTTACCCAAAACCGACTTCGAAAAATGCTCCGGTATGAAGTAGCGCTGATCGAAGAAAGGATTTCAAGGGAAAACAATCCGAACAGAAAGTTTTTTTCTTATGCGAACACGGTAACCACGATTAATTTCGACAAAACACTCAAAGGCCACGGCTGGGTAGGAATCCGTTTCCAGACTAAAGAAAACGAAGATTACAACGAGATCGTAATTCACGTAAAATTTAATGAAAATGATGCTACTTTACAGCAGGAAACTTTAGGAAACCTTGGGGTAAACCTTATCTTCGGAGCTTTCAACTACTACGACAATCCACGAAACTTAATCGAATCTTTATACGACGACATTGCCAAAGACGGTCTTGAAATTGACATGATCGATTTCAGCGGACCTGCTTTTGACTATGTTGACAACCGACTGATGTCACTTCAGCTTGTGAAGCATGGAATGACGGATGCTGTGATCTTCAATTCTCAGGGGAGCAATATGCTTCCTGCCGATGTATTGTACAAAAAGAATATATTCGCGGTGAGAGGAAGTTTCAGACCCGTAACGAAGGTGAATATCGATATGCTTAAAAACGGCCTTGAGATGTTCCAGAAAGATGCGATCTGTACCCATGAAGAAACTGAAGTTCTGATTGAGATCACCATTTCCAACCTTAGGGCGGATGGAGATATTGATGAAAGAGACTTTATGGACAGGGTAGATATCCTCGGAAAACTGGGATATACCGTTATTATTTCAAACTTCTCGGAATACTACAGGCTGATCGATTATTTCGCATCGTACACAAGTGGAGATATCGGTGTGGCTATGGGAGTAAATAACCTTCTGATGGTATTCGATGAAAAGTATTATAAAGATCTTTCAGGGGGAATCCTGGAAGCATTCGGAAAGTTCTTCAGAAACGGAATGAGGGTATATCTTTATCCTTACAAAGATCCTGAAACGCATGAATTACTGGATTCTTCAAACCTTAAAGTGGAAGAAAACCTAAAAGAGCTTTACAAATATTTCAAACACAACAACCGTATTGTGGATATCACGAATCACAATCCTGAGTACCTTGGAATTTATTCAAGAGAGATCTTAAGAAAAATCGCATGCTGCGTTACAGGCTGGGAAAACCAGGTTCCGGAAGGCGTTGCAGAAATGATAAAAGAACGTGGAATGTTCGGCTACAAAGAAGAGCTTTCCTTCAAACAATTCTCCTAAAACATAAAATAATATGTCAGAAATAAAGAAAAGACTTTCCTCTATTCTTGAAAGTCCAAAACATAATACAGAAGAAAAGCTTCAGAAAGTATGTCACCTGCTGGATCAGGAAATTTCTTACTTCAACTGGACAGGATTCTACTTTAAGAACGGAGATAAAGATGAGCTGAAATTAGGCCCTTACGTGGGAGCACCTACAGATCATACCATCATCCCTTACGGAAAAGGAATTTGCGGTCAGGTTGCCGTTTCTAATGAGACATTCGTAGTTCCAGATGTTCACCAGGAAAGCAACTACCTAAGCTGTTCTATCGATACAAAAGCTGAGATTGTAGTTCCTATCTTCAAAGATGGTCAGAATATCGGTCAGATTGATATCGATTCTCATACTGTGGATCCATTCACAGCTGAAGACCGTGAACTTTTGGAATGGCTTTGTAATGAGGTTTCCAAGATTTTGTAACTGAAACTTCAGGAAGAAATATAAAATATAAGCCCCGATTTAAAGTCGGGGCTTTTTTTGTGCAGACTGGTGGCTTCGAGTGCTTCAGCCGCCAGTGGTGTGGAGTATTGAAATATTTGGCTTGAACAGCCTCGTTGGTGAATTTGAAAGTCTTTGATTTTCAAATAACTTATGTGCTTTTCTATGCGATTTGCATTATAACTTATAAAACTTAAGTGTCTAAAAACTTTTGTCTCTTTTGTGGTTAAAATACTATCGTTGCATAGCATGAATTTCCGCCAGTAATCCTTTAAAATAATCCCCACATTTTGCGATATGGGTTCCGTACCAGGAAAATGCCTCTCCATCCACGATCATAATCTTTTTATCGGGGTAGAATGCCTTCATTTCCTCAATGTGTTTTTCTTTGAAGGGAAAGGGTTCGGAGGACAGCATGATCACATCTGCATCAGCGAGATCCTCCATTTGAATTTCAGGATACCGCGTTTGATCTTTAAAAATATTTTCAAAGCCTATTTCGGCCAGAATTTTATGAATAAAAGTATCGGATCCGATGGTCATATAAGGATTTTTCCAGATGAGGTAAGCTGCTTTTACGGGAGCATCAAGTTTAGCCTGTTCTAAAACATCATAGATCTTAAGATTGAATTGTTGTGCTCTTTCCTCTTTATTAAAAGTGTTTCCGAGCATTTTTAGAAGATAGTAGTTATCTTCAATGGTCTCTACATTGGTTACTATGACTTTAAAATCATCCATCAGGGCTTCTACCTGTTCTTTGATGTTCTCCTCTTTATTGGCGAGAATAAGGTCAGGCTGTAAAGCTTTTATTTTATCAATATGGATATTTTTTGTACCACCGATAACGGCTACATTTTTTACTTTATTTTCGGGATGGATACAGAATTTTGTCCTGCCTATAACTTCATGTTCAGTAAGGCCAAGATCAAATAACGCCTCTGTGATAGAGGGGACTAAAGAAACAACTTTCATATTCAGACTTTGTCTGCCTAAATTACAAAAGTTTTCCTGTCAGGAAAAGTCCGGCTACGGAAAAATAAATAATAAGTCCGGTAACGTCTACCAGAGTGGCTACAAACGGAGCAGAAGAAGTAGCAGGGTCAAGGTTTAATCTTTTCAGAATAAAAGGAACCATAGAACCTGAAAGTGTTCCCCAAAGAACGATCATCACAAGAGAAACGCCTACACTTAAGCCTACATAAGGCCAATACATTCCGTAATTGAAGAAACCGGCTTCGTGCCATACCATAATTCTTAAAAAGCCTATAACACCAAGAATGCTTCCAAGAGCAAGTCCGGTAAAAATCTCCTTTTTCATCACATACCACCAGTCTTTAAGACCGATCTCCTGAAGAGCCATCGCACGGATAATAAGCGTTGCAGCCTGAGATCCGGAATTTCCTCCACTGGAAATAATTAGTGGGACAAACAGCGCAAGAACGACAGCTTTCTGAATTTCATCCTCAAAATAGCCCATCGCAGAAGCAGTAAGCATTTCTGAGAAGAAAAGGATAATCAGCCAGGTTCCTCTTTTTTTGATCATCTCTACCAGAGAAGTCTGTGTATAAGGATCATCTAACGCTTCAAGACCCCCGAATTTCTGAATATCTTCTGTATTCTGCTGCTCAATCTGGTCAAGGATATCATCAATCGTTACAATGCCTACAAGAACGCCGGCTTCCGTGATGATAGGAAGGGCTGTTCTGTCATATTTTTCAAAATACGTTACTGCATCTTCCTTTGAAGTCATTGTGGTGATCGCCACAAAATGATTATCCGTCATGTCCGATATCAAAGTGTCTTCTTCGGCGAGTAAAAGGCTTCCCAAGGCAATATCATCGATCAGGCGGTTTCTTTCATCCACTACATACAGGTGGTTCATGGTTTCCACTCTTTTTCCGACCTTTTTGATCTGCTGAAGACATCTCTTTACGGTCCATTCTTTACGGATCTGGATGTAGTAAGGCGTCATCAGACGGGCAATAGAATCTGAATTGTAACCCAGAAGCTTCAGGGCAATTCTTCTTTCCTGCGGATTAAGATGATTGATGGAATACTTGATCAGCTCATCCGGAAAGTCCTCAAAAAGAGCAGTTCTGTCATCCGGAGTCATGCCGTTCAGGATCTCGGAAACCTCTTCGCTTCCGATGCTTCTGATGGTATCTTCCTGGAAATCAGGATCAAGGTGGGAGAACACTTCTGCTTTGTATTCTTTCGGAACTTTCAAAAATGCCAGAAGCCTCTCGTCAGCATGAAGATTGCTAAGAGTTTCGGCGATATCGGCAGGATTAAAGATAAGTTCGTCTCTGGAATTCAAAACGTGATTTTTTAGGATATGCAAAAATAATTCAAAAATTTAAGACTATGAAGTAAAGCCGCAAAATTAAGGATTAATTAAAGTTTAAAATAGATTGGATCCGCTTTTAAAACAGAAAAACACCCGCCGGAGCGGATGTTCAAAAATTAAATTTTAATGTATAAATACCTATATTATTCTAGAATAGGTCCGCACATCGGGTAAGGAGAAGGCAGGCACATACCTCCTTCACAGCATTCTCCGAATCCACATTGGGTATGGGTCTGACATTTTTTGATCATTCCGCCACCGTTGATATTCTGTTGTTCTTTTCTGGTGAGTTTTTTGAGATTGTTCATATCAATAGTTTTAATTATTAATAAAAAGACTGTATTTATTCAATACAATCGTATTCCATACAAACACCCTGGCAGCAAAAACCGATGAAGCACGGTCTTGTTACACTACATTTTTGAAAAGCTCCGCCATTGACCTGACTTTGCTGCTTTCTGTTGAGTTTCTTTAGATTTTTCATATTAAATAATTTTAATTTAATAAAAAGATAAGACGCTTAAAATTCAATACAGGCAAACGGTCTACAAACTCCGTCACAACACCATCCAATGGCACAGGGTCTGGTTGCATTACATCTGTTGATCGCTCCGCCGTTGATTTGGCTTTGCTGTTCTCTGTTGAGCTTCTTTAAGTGATTCATATCCATTAATTTAAATAGTAAGATAAATGATGTGATCCTTAAAGCTCCGGATCAATACATGCATACGGTGAGCATACTCCGTTACAGCACCACCCTATAGAACAAGGTCTGTTGGTATTGTTGCATCTGTTAATAGCACCTCCATTAATTTGTTTCTGTTGCTCTCTGTTGAGCTTCTTTAAATTTTTCATATTGTATAAGTTTTAATTTGTAAAACTAAAATAGTAAAAAATATTATATTATTCACCATATGATGAAAATATTTAACTAGTAATCAGTGTGTTTGGAGGTTTTTTTAATTTTTACGTGAAAAGATGACTGCGGGAATGTGCTTATAAACGGAGGTAGATTGTGAATGGTGAATTGTCAATTGTGAATTTTACTACCCGTCAATAATTGACTATTGACTGGTATATTGTGAATGGTAAATCTTCAAATGTGAATCTTATCATCCGTCATCAATTGACCATTGACTTGCGCAGCAAAATTGACCATTGACGGTCGAAGAACATCGAAATACTGTGAATAGTGAATTGTCAACTATGAATCTTAATTATCCACCAATAATTGACCATTCACTTTTAAAGCTCTGTTCCGGCTGTAGGCTTAAGCTTTCTAAGTTTTTTCAAAATACCTTTGATCGCTCCGTCTGTCCCTATTTTGATAGAGTTTTCAGTGGAACCCAGGAGACGCATATTTTTGCGATAGGTGTCGTAATCTGATTCAGTGACCAGATTTCCTTCGGCATCAAAAAGCTTCATACTGACCACGACCTGATTGGAAAACACATATTTTCCGATACCTACTTTGAAATATCTTACTTTGGGAACAATGGCAAAATCCGCATCATTATTGACGCAATAATCCGTGATGGTTTGTTTTTCTATGCTGTCGAAAGGAATCTGAACCTCGGCTCTGAGCATTTTATTTCTTCTGCCGCTGAAATTATCGGAAACAGCACTGAAGAAAGCATGGTTGGTGGGTTCTTTAATTTCCTCAATATCAGGCTCTACCTCGGGATTGAAGTATAGGATTTTTTTTACTTTGTTGTCCGAATTTTTCTGTGCTTTCACTGAAATAATGCCGACCAGTAAAAAAGTGCTGACTGCTGTAAAGAATATAATTTTTCTCATTTGTAATTCGTATGCAAAATTACTGCCTTTTCGTTGGATGACATACAATTTATTAAGAAATTTTTAACATTTTTTTCTATCAATTTTGATACATGGAATCAATAATGTTTTGCTGAATTAAAAAATAGTTGTAATTTTGCACCCGTTACATAATAATCATTAAACAATATTGGAATGTACTTAACAACAGAAAAAAAGCAGGAAATTTTCTCAAAACATGGAAAATCTGCAACAGACACAGGAAGTGCTGAAGGACAAATCGCTCTTTTCACTTTCAGAATCAATCACTTATCTCAACACCTAAAGGCTAACCGTCACGATTTCAACACAGAGAGATCTCTAGTGAAATTGGTAGGTAAGAGAAAAAGTTTACTAGATTACCTTAAAAACAAAGATATCGCAAGATATAGAGCAATTATTGCTGAACTAGGTTTAAGAAAATAATCTACAAAGATTTTCAAATAAAAGCAACTTCGAAAGAGGTTGCTTTTTTTGTGCCATTACTTTTTCTCTTTTCCAATCTTTCGGAGACTCAGCAGATGATACGGATAGAGTAGATTAACAAAAGTAGGAATCTGCATCATCTCTATAATCTGCGTGAATGATATTCATTGCCTTCATCAGAATCAACATAATCATCTGTGTAAATCCGTGCAATCCGTGGTTAATGCCTTTGTACGGTAAAATAGACTTTATATCTGCTCCACTATTTTTTATCATTTCCAATCTTTCCCAGATGAGTATTCTGAAAACTGTCCGGATATTTCAGTCCATATCCCAGGATTCTGTCGAATGCCGAGTGTGAGAATATAATAGCTCCGATCATCTGTACATAGGGAAGACTTAAAGCGGTTCCCACTACATAGATAACAATAGCCAACCCAAGATGATGAAATAGATTGTAGAAAAATGCTCCGACTTTATTATTGACAACATATCCAAGCATAGAAATATCAGGAGCTAAGAACAGGCCTGCAAACCACCACCACGACAATTCTGTACGGCTGAATGCGAAGATTCCCAATATCAAAAAGGCGACGTACTCAAGCTGTAACTGAATCTTCATAATTATATAGTATTGATGATCTGATAAATGTCTTATTGAATGTAAAAGTTACGGTTTAATTTGATTTAAAATAAAAATGAGACGTTATAAAACATCTCACTTTATATAATTAAACCGTGTATTGATTTTTAAAATAGGTTAAGTACCTGATATTAATGTCCGGATTTGGATTCAGTAGTTTCCACATGGCCTAAATATTTTGTACAATAAGCGCCGAATATCAGAATCACAAGGTAACAGAATACCGGAATGATAAACGAATGCTGCACCCCGAACTTATCAGCAAGATAGCCCTGGAAAATAGGAACAATAGCCCCTCCCAAAATAGCCATAACCACAAGAGAAGATCCCTGACTGGTATATTTACCCAAACCGGAAATCGCCAGTGTATAGATATTGGAGAACATAATGGAGTTAAAGATTCCGATTCCTAAAATGCTGTACATCGCCAGTTCACCGTGATTAACCATTGCAGAGATAAGAAGTACCACATTGATCGCAGCGAAAATAGACAAAGTCCTTGCCGGAGCTGCTTTACCAATAAAGAAAGCGATAAAATTAAGTACAATAAATACAATGAAAAAGCTTATCTGTGCAAAACTTAAATCTACAATACTGAAAATAACCAGGAAAACAGCAGCTGCTGCACCCAACATATAAATAGCCTTTTTGCTTTGGCTTAATGACTGATTTAAAGAAATAGCGCCAAGAAAACGCCCGATCATCGCCCCTCCCCAATACAGAGAAAGATAATTTTTACTGATGATCTCATTGAAACCCATGATCTGAGGCTGCTCCAGAAAGCTGATAATAAAGCTTCCCACCGCCACTTCTCCACCTACATAGCAGAACATTGCAAAAACACCGAATTTCAGGTGGCTGAACTCAAGAGCTCCCCAACCTTTTACAATTTCCTCTTCCTGTGTCTGGAAAGAAGGCAGTTTTACCCTTGAAATTAATAAGGCAACCAATAAAAGGATACCGGCGAAAATCAGATAAGGAATTCTTGTGGCCACAGCACTGAACGAACCGTCCGGAGCGGAGAAAAATTCAAAGATCAGGTGACCTCCCAATACCGGTGCGATCGTGGTTCCGAAGGCATTGAAAGCCTGGGTCATATTCAGACGGCTGGAAGCAGATTCTTCGCTGCCGAGTAATGAAACGTAGGCATTGGCTGTGATCTGCAGCACTGTAAAACCCAGTCCGAGAATAAATAAAGCCCCCAGAAATAGAGGATAATAGGAAAAAGTAGCTGCCGGATAAAATAAAACACAGCCAAAGGCCGCGAGAAAAATACCGAACATAATTCCTTTTTTGTAACCTGCTTTATTAATAGGATCTCCCTTTGAAATAGAGATCAGGAAATAAATCAGGGAACCGATAAAATACGCTCCGAAAAAACAGAACTGTACCAGCATCGATTCGAAAAAGGTGAGTTTGAAAAGCTGTTTCAGATAGGGGATCAGAATATCATTCATACAGGTGATGAATCCCCACATAAAAAAGAGCAGGGTGATCGTGATTAGCGGGATCGTATAATTTCTGCTCTGTGTTTTCACTTCTTTATTGATCATAAACATGTATTTATTTGAAAAGAATTATTAGCTCTTTCAGTTGTTTCGTCTGCTGCATATATATTGTGAGAAGCATGGCAAATATAAGGCAGAGGCCCGTTTTTCTGCAACTTTTCAGGTGTTTTTTACGTAAATAACTCATCTTTAATGAAATGAAAAATATTATTTACACTTTTTGAGACAATAATACGAAAATGACTCGATTCTTTGAGCAATTTTCTCAGGAAAAAATCTTTTTTTAACGGGAATGTGATGAATAACTTGAAGATTCTGTTCGTAATTCGTACCGCTTTGGTGAAATAAACGGATAAAATCTTATCATCGGGCATGCTATTTCTGAGACCGAAAATTTAATATTTCATTATTATACATTACCTTTGCAGACGAAAATTTAAAGAGTTTAAATATTAATTCATACTCAATACGGAGTATTAAGACGACAAATTTATGAGTGTACCTCAAGCGTTTACAGAAACGATTACTCTTGCAGACGGCAGAGAAATCACTATTGAAACGGGGAAATTAGCCAAGCAGGCTGATGGATCTGTGGTAGTAAAAATGGGTGGAACTATGCTTTTAGCAACGGTTGTAGCCAACAAAGAAGCAAATCCTGGTGTAGATTTTTTACCATTAACAGTAGATTATAGAGAAAAATTCTATGCAGGTGGAAGAATTCCTGGAAACTTCTTCCGTAGAGAAGCAAGACCTTCAGATCAGGAAATTTTAACAATGCGTTTGGTAGACAGAGTGCTACGTCCGCTTTTCCCTGAAGATTTCCACGCTGAAGTTCAGGTAATGATCTCTCTTATTTCTTACGACGGAAAATCTATTCCTGATGATTTAGCTGGTTTAGCGGCTTCTGCTGCGATCGCGATTACAGATATTCCTTTCAACGGGCCAATGTCTGAAGTAAGAGTAGCGAGATTTGACGGAAAACTTACCGTTAACCCAAGTTATGAAGATCTTAAGGTTTCAGAACTGGATATCATGGTGGGAGCTACTAAAGACTCCATCGTAATGGTAGAAGGAGAGATGAAGGAGATTTCTGAGCAGGAAATGCTTGAAGCGATCATCTTCGGTCATGCTGAAATCAAAAAACAAATCGAAGCTCAGGAGAGACTGGCTGAAAAAGTTGGAAAATCTTTACCTAAAAGAGAATACAGCCACGAAAATCACGACGAAGCGATTCGTGAGAAAGTTTGGAAAGAAACTTACGATAAAGTATATGAAGTAGCGAGAACTCCATCCGGAAAAGATGAGAGAGGAGAAAAATTCAAAGCGGTTCGTGAAGAATTTTTAGCTCAATATGTTGATAATGCAGAAGAATTGGAAAGAGTAACTCCTTTCGTAAAAGTATATTATCATGATGTAGAAAAAGAAGCAATGCGTCAGATGATCCTTGAAGACAATATCCGTCTTGATGGTCGTGATCCTCAAACGATCCGTCCTATCTGGTCAGAAATTGATTACCTTCCTGGAGCTCACGGTTCTGCAGTATTTACAAGAGGTGAAACTCAGTCTCTGACTGCTGTAACACTAGGTTCTGTAAAAGATGCGAACATGGTAGACAGCGTGATCTCTCAACACGACGAGAAATTCTTCCTACACTATAACTTCCCTCCATTCTCAACAGGTGAAGCAAGACCTTTAAGAGGAACTTCAAGAAGAGAAGTAGGACACGGAAACTTAGCTCAAAGAGCACTACAGGCAGTTATTCCTGCAGAAAACCCATACACGATCAGAATTGTTTCTGATATCCTTGAATCAAACGGTTCGTCTTCAATGGCTACAGTTTGTGCAGGAACATTAGCGTTAATGGATGCAGGTGTAAAAATTACAAAACCGGTTTCTGGTATTGCAATGGGTCTGATCACAGATACAAAATCAGGTAAATTCACGGTACTTTCTGATATCTTAGGAGATGAAGATCACCTTGGAGATATGGACTTTAAAGTAACAGGTACTGCAGACGGTATCACTGCTTGTCAGATGGATATCAAAATTCAGGGACTTTCTATGGATATCATGGAAAAAGCTTTGATGCAGGCTAGAGACGGAAGATTACACATCCTGAACAAAATCACAGAAACAATTGCTGAGCCAAGAGCTGATGTGAAGCCTCACGCTCCTAAAATGGTAGTAATGGAGATCTCTAAAGACTTCATTGGTGCTGTAATCGGGCCTGGTGGAAAAATCATTCAGCAAATGCAGAAAGATACGGATACGGTTATTGCTATTGAAGAAGTAGGAGAAATCGGACGTATCGAGATCGCTGGTACAGACAGAGAGAAAATCAATGCTGCTGTTGCTAAGATCAACGAGATCACTTTCGTTCCTGTAATAGGAGAAGTGTACAACGGTAGAGTAGTGAAAGTAATGGATTTCGGTGCGTTCGTAGCTATTGCGAAAGGTACTGAAGGACTTCTTCACATCTCTGAAATCGAATGGGCTCGTCTTGATAAAGTACCTTACAATGAAGGTGACGAAGTAGAGGTGAAGTTCATGGGTTATGATGACCGTAAGAAAATGAAACTTTCAAGAAAAGTTTTATTGCCAAGACCAGAAAGACCTGAGTCTAAGCCAAGACCAGAAGGTCAGGACAGACCACAGGGAGATAGAAGACCTCAAGGTGACAGAAGACCAGAAAGACAGGACAGACCTGAAGGTGAAAGAAGACCTGAACAGGCTCCAAGAGACAATCAGGATCCTTCAACTGAAGCTTAAGATTTAAATCTCAGATATAAATGAAATCCCTCAATTTGAGGGATTTTTTTTGGTTTAAAGTGATAAAGATTTGGTTATTGTTGGTAACCGCAAAGGCGCAAAGATTTTAAAAATAATTACATTTTTAAGTCGCAGGAAAACCGAAAATCTTCAGCAAGGTGACGATCAGATTGCTTCGTTGCTGTGCTCCTCGCAATGACAGCGGTATACATTTTTACCGGAGATAAAATCCTTACACCTTATAAACACCGTGTTTGTGAATTATCCTTTGCGTCGTTGTAAACTATTAAGACGGAGAAAAGGTGTTTTTAATAGCTCCGTTTTTTATCATTCCATTACGCTCCGATTCTCTGCTTCAGATCATCAGCACCGCCTGTTTTTCTCGGTTGGCCGTTTTTAGATGAACCGAAATTGTACGTATAAGAGATCGTTGCGACACGGGAATCTCTTTTTACCACGAAGTTTTCTACATAGTTATTAAAGGTGGTCTGTGCTTTCGGATTGCTCGTAAAAAAGATATCATTGAATGACAATTTCAGAACACTGTTGTTTTTGAATTTCTTCTGAGCTCCGATATTGAGATACCAGTTCGGCTGTACATCCATATAGGCATAGACTTCTCTCGCACGGTAGTTTCCGGTCAGTTCAGCGGTGAAACCATTCCCCAGTTTAAATGAATTGATACTGTTTAAATTGAAAGTGAAATTCCCTTTGTTATTGATCTGCGTTCCTGAAACATTTCCGGTATAAGATCCGTAGTAGAAATTCGCGCTGTTGTTCATATCCCACCACTTCGTCACTTTCACGGGAGCGATCAGATACAGTCCGAAATAGGAAGCCGAGCTTAAATTTTCATTGGTCTGAACGGTAATATTTTCTCCGTTTTCAAATACAGGTTTGATGACATCCGTAATGTTATTATCTGTTTTGCTATAACTTAAAGTGGCAAAATATTTACTGTTTAAGCTGTATGTCAGCTCATAATTCATCGTGGTCTGCGGATTCAGCTCCGGGTTTCCGGCCTTGTAAGTCGTAGGATCCAGATAGAATTTGAATGGATTTAACTGATTATAGCTCGGACGTGTAATCCTTCTGCTGAAATTGATTTCCAGATTGTTTTTATCAGTTATATCATAAGAGAAAACCGCGCTTGGAAAGAGTTGGGTATAATTCTTTTTGTTCACCTGATTGGTGGTAAGCTGCGTTCCTGTTACGTTTGTATTTTCAACTCTTAAACCAAATGTAGCACTGAATTTATCCCACTTTTTAGAAGCATTTCCATACACCGCATTGATGTTTTCCTCATAAATAAAATGGTTGGTTTTATTAAGATCCAGTTCCGGAACGCCTGAGTTTGCATTAAAGAATTTCAGGTCATTGTCCGCTTTCACAAAGCTGGTTTTGATTCCGGCTTCCAGTTTCCATTTGTTTTTCAGATTTTTTGTTACATCAGATTTTAAAGAATAAATATTTAGATTTCCTCCGATATCACCTTGCAGAATATCAAGATTGTTAAGGTTTCCGGATGCTTCGTAATTTCTCGTTTCAAAATTCTGGAGTGAGGTATTCGAGTAATTAATAAAGTCAAAATCAGTCGTGATTTCCGAACCTAGTGAATCAATGGTGTATTTATGATTCAGGTTGAATGAAATGTTTTTCCAGTGGTCACGAGAGCGGTTCTGCGTGGTAAAGCTGCCGTCAGGTTGACGGTCATTTCCCAGGATCAGACTTGAATTGTCACCTTTCGGATCAAATCTATTGCTTATAAAACCAACGGAAAAGCCCAAAACATTTTTATCATTCATATAATAATCCATTCCTGCTTTTGCAATATGATTTCTGAAGTTGAATTTCAGAAAATTGTCCTGCAGATAAGCTTTCTCGAATGTCCCATTGGTGTAGAAATTTCTGTCTAAAACCAAATGATTATAAAATTCTCTGTACGCAAAGCTGTAATTCCCAAAAACGTTCACCTTTTTATTCCGGTGGTTGATGCTGAAACTGTTGTTGTTTTTAATGAATTTTCCAGTTCCCAGAGCAGTGGAAACGCTTCCGTTCGTTCCTTTTCGCTGATCTTTCTTGAGCTTGATATTAATAATCGAAGTTCCTGCTGCGTCATATTTGGAAGACGGATTGGTAATGAACTCTATTTTATCAACGGTTGAAGAAGGAATTCCACGCAGATAAGCTGCCAGGTCAGATCCCGTCATGGGAGTGTTTTTTCCGTCGATTTGTACCAGAAGATTTCCTTTTCCCCGAAGGCTGATGTTGTCATTGCTGTCAACATTCACGCCAGGGGCTTTTTCCAGGACCTCAAAAGCAGAATTTCCCGTGCTGGCAATACTGTTTTCAACATTGAGGATCATTTTTCCATCCTGTCTTTCGATGTAAGGTTTCGTCTTGGTAATAGTCACTCCTTCAATAGATTTGATGTTGAGATCAATAGGAGAAAGCGACTTGTTTTCCGCGATTTGAATCGTGTCAGACTGATAGACTTCACTACCGTTTCTGTTGATCTTTAACCTGTAGTTTCCTGTTTTTAGATCACTGAAACTGAATTTTCCATTCTGTTCTGCAATTTCTGTTTTGACTAATGCATTTCCGGAGTCAAACAGATTGATTTCCAACTGCTCGGTTTTCTCACCACTGATCGTTCCCGACAATGAAAAATTTTGCACGCTTTGTGCCGAAAGCAGACTGCTGAACAAAGTCAGCGTCCATGCTAATAGGAGTAAAAATAATCTGGCCATTGTGTTTGTTTTTTAATTTTTTTTACAGTTTTCTGATATTTTAAGGAGCGCATTATTCATGATCTCCAGCTCTTCTTTTGAAACATTCTGCAGGGCGGTTTTCCGGTTGCCTTCTACCAGTTTCTGAACGTCTTTGATGATCTTTATCCCCGATTCGGTGACTTCAAGATTGGTTTTTCTGCGGTCTTCCGCATGGGTAGTCCGGATCACATATGCTGATTTCACCATCAGGTCAATAATCCTTGTCACCGATGCATTGTCCTTAAAAACCAGATCCCCGATTTCGTTCTGTGTAATTCCTGGATTTTCCAGAACTGCTTTGATGATCAGCCACTGATCAATCGTGATCGTGAAGCCATTAGCCTTAAGCTGACGCTGTGCATAATTTCTGTAAGACCTGATCGCTTTATCGATATGGTAGAATATGATTGAATTTAATTTTTCCATGTTTTCTGTATTGAATTTAAAATGACTAATCAATTATTGATATATCAATTAATTTGTAGTAAGTGTTTTTATTTTGTTACATTTCGCTGAAAATATTTTTGTATAAATTCAAAAAAACTGCATGAGCTGCAGTTTAATTAGTAATAGAAAAGGAAATCTGCTTGATCTGTGTAATCTGCGTAGGCTCATTATTTTCCCGCAAATCACACAGATAAAGCAGATCTTTGTGGATGAATTGATGAAGATTAACTGTTTTATAATGTTTTGAAAAGCCTGTCTATCAGATTTCTTGTGTTTGCATCCGGAGAGACTTTATAAAATTCATTAAGTAAATCGAGAGAAGAAGGTTTTTTAGGATAGTGATTGTTTTGAAGGAAATTTTTCAATGCTTCATTTACTTTTTCTTCCCCGATCAGTTCACTTAATTTCACCATGGCTACAGCACCTTTGGAATAGGCGATATGAGGTGAATCACCTGTCGTTCTGTAGATCGGAATATTTTCAGACAGACCTTTTTCGTTGTCATAAATCTGCTGATGCATTTTGATCCTTTCCTCCATTTTTTCTTTGCCGTGCATCTTTTTATAAAGCATCATTTCCGTATACATCGCAAGCGTCTCGGTGAGCATTACCGCTCCTTCTCTGTCATCCGGATTGATCTGGCTGTTTCCCCACCAAAGATGAGAAAGTTCGTGGCCTGCCAGTTCATTGATCACGTCCTGTTCTTTATCAGCGTGGATATTGGCATGGAAAATCATATCCTCAGGCATAAATATCGCCGACGGATACGCTGTTGCTGCAAAACCTCTGGTGAAAGAGGAGATTTCAGCAAAATTGACCGTTTTAAAAGGATATTTTCCAAAATTCTGTTCACAGTAATCCAACGTAATTTTTGCATTTTCAAGAAGATGATCTGCGTTTCCGAAATGCTTTTTATGATAGAAGATATTGATGGTAATGCCTTTATACAAAACACTTTTCACCTGATAGTCTGCCGAAGAAACCGCAAACCGGAACGGAATACTTTCCGCTTTGTACTGAAAATAGTTTCGCCCCGATTTTTTCCATTTTTTAACCAGATCTCCGGTGCCAATGGCAGTCTGATCACCTTCTGTAGAAACCGTCATCTTTAAATTGATAAAATCCTTTTTAAAGACCTCCGGAGCTTCCGGTTTTTTCAGCTCTGCGAGTTTTCCCAGGTTGTTTTTCTTCCGCAACTGCTCATCCTGGATTTCTTCATCTTTCTGATACCCGATCACAGGATAATATCTGCTGATCCGCATAAAAGAACCGTTTTCTATCACCGCATTGAAAGACTGATGTCCGTTAACCGCATACCATTTGTAGGAAAGTTTGAAATCAAGGTGGGCAATTCCTCCGGGTTTGATGGCTTGTTTTAAATGAACCTCAGAAATGTTTTTATTAATTTTCACAGTCTCGGAACCTGTCTGAAAAACAGCGGATTCTGTAATAAGATCAGGGTTGAAATTAATCAACACCTTATCAATAGGCTGATCGGTAAAATTGGCAAGGACATATTTTCCTGTAATCCGGTATGCATTTTCAGATGGGTGTAATGTAATCTCGGTGGTTACATCAGTGATTTCCGGTTGAGGCTTATTTTCATACTTCTTAAAATCCTTTTCGTACTGAACGGCTGTTGCTAAGTCTTTTTCTTCATTTTTAGGAATATAACCTTTCATAAAAAGTGTTCCTGCAAAAATACCCGAAATAAGCAAAACCAGGCCGGGAATTAGGGTGATCAGATTCAATTTTTTCGATCTGATCGCTTGATCTATCATCCATAAAAATGAAATGATTCCGGCTCCGAATAAAAGCCTTTCCGCAAAGGCATACATATAAATACCATAACCATTAAAATCACTGTAACTCCCTTTAAAATCTGAAAATATTCTGAATAAAGGATAAGGAACGATCTTTCCGGATGCAGGTCCGGCCAATAGAAATACCGCAAGAACGGAAATGCCCAGAGCAATCAATTTATTTCTGATCACATGATTGATCAGAAGGATGAGTCCTGAGAAAAGAATCAACGGAAATGTATTGAAAAGAAAAACGCCCAGATAAGCATTCCAATCAATATGAAGATATTGATACATGGCCTGAAAGACAATCCCCTGAACGATTAAAATTCCGGTAAAAAAGAACAGCAAAACACTGACAGAAATGAAATGCCCCGAGAGTCTGATTTTTGAGAAAAAAGTACTGTCTTCGATCAGCGAAAATCCGGATGAACGGCTTCTCCAATACAGATCATTAATGAAATAAGCCACAAGAAGAAGTCCAAACAATGGAAAATTTTCTGAAATAGTGGTTGCCATAAGACCTGAACCTGCATATTTCTGGGGAAGACGGATTCCTTTCTCGATCTCAGCGTACATTTCCATTCCGACGAAGAAAAGCAACAGGATGGAAACGGCAGGAATAGTAATGCTTTTGAAGAGATAGAGTAAGTCAATTTTAGCATAAGAAAGGATGGACTTAAAAGCATTTTTTTGACCGAAATTCACCTTGGATATAGTGTAAGAAAATGATGATTTGCTTTTAATTTCTGAACTTGAATTTACTTTTTTTACTTTTTGTTTTGAAACAGAAGAAAAAGAAAACAGCCGGTAAGTGAGCCAAAGAAATAACAAAGACGCCACTGAAAAAATGACCCTGTTGATGATTAAATATCCCGAAAATGGTACTAATGAAGCGTTTTTCTGATCTACAGAAAGTGTTCTGGCTTCAAAAAAATAGGATGATAATCCGAACGGATCCAGGAAGGCAGAAACTTGCTGCGTTTCTATGGATTGAGGTAAACCGCCAGCCATAAACGGCGAATTGGAAAATACCAGAACCACCATATAGAGGACATAGAGTAAAAGTCCGGCAACAACAGCGAGCAGTTTCTTCTTGGCTATTAATGAGATCAGAAAGATAAAACTGCAGACAAAAAAAGTGTTGATGAGACCAAAAATCACCATCGGATACAGATAATACCCCAAATTGAACACCTCCTGCATTTCACTTCCGGTCCGGGTGACCTGACCAATGAGGAAGCCAGTCATTAAAAAGGAAAAGCTGAAGAAAGTCTGCAGGAAATAGGTGCTGAATCTTCCGCTGAGATACGTCCATTTAGAAAAAGGAAAGGAAAAGAGTACAAGATCAAATTTTGAATCCTGGTCCTTAAAAAGTAGCTGTACCGCATAAATAACAGCCATAAATATGATGGAAAGACTCATCATTCCGGTCATAAAACCAATGGTGTACGGTGAATTGAGATAGATTCCGTCTCCAGCCGTAAGATTGAACTGGCTGCCGCAGAAAATACCAATGCCTGCTAAGAGTAAGGCGATAAGATAGGCTGGCCAGTGCTTGGTGATGCGTCTGGCTTCAAATAAAAATAGGGCGTTCATGGCTAAGGTTTTTGAGTGAGTGTACGGAAGTAAACGTGCTCCAGAAGCGGACTGACTGCGTTGAAATCTTTCGGCTGGTCTTCTGAAAATACGGTAATATGAAGTTCTCTTTCGATCAGTTGTCGGCTGATGATCTCATGGCTGGAAAGGTAATGGTCCAGTTCGTTTTTGTCGATGGGTTTGGACCAGATCCTGTCTTCCAGTTCAGAAATCAATTCTGCGGGTTTTCCCTGTCTTAAAATCTGTCCGTTATTCATCACCGCCATTTCTGAGCACAGATTCCTGACATCTTCCACCAGATGGGTCGAAAGAATGACGATAACCTCCTGGCTGATGTCATTCAAAAGGGAGTTGAAGCGGTTACGTTCTTCAGGATCAAGGCCTGCCGTAGGTTCGTCTACGATGATGATTTTCGGATTTCCCAGGAGGGCCTGAGCAACACCAAAACGCTGTTTCATCCCACCCGAAAAAGTATGGACTTCTTTCTTCCTGAAATCCGAAAGATTAACTTTTTCCAGTAGGCTGAGGATCTGTTCTTTGCGTTCTGTACGGTCTATGATCCCTTTTAACACAGCAATATGTTCCAGAAGGTCATAGGCAGAAACTTTCGGATAGACTCCAAAATCCTGCGGAAGAAAACCGAGGTTTTGCTTGATGTAATCGGGGTCTTTTGAGACATCCTTTCCGTTGAAGATAATATTTCCGGAAGTAGGTTTTTGCAGTCCCACAATGGTTTTCATTAAAGAGGATTTTCCGGCACCATTCGGACCTAATAACCCGAACATGCCGTTCCCGATGTCGAGCGAGATGTCTTTAACCGCTTGAAAGCCATTCTTGTAAATGAGGCTTAAATTGTTGATAGATAAAGTATTCATATTATAAGGTTTGGATAATAGAAGGGTAAGGCAGACCGTTGTGGTTGCTTGTGTAGATATTAGATTTCAGATTTCAGATATCAGACGTCAGATTTCAGGCTGAGGGAATGACAAATTTGAGAGACAAGAATCAAGAACCAAGAGACAAGATTTTAGATGCAGGACGATAATTCATTAGCTAAATGACTAACAAGTAGCAACAAGCAACTGACAACCAAAATTCATTCTCAAACTCTCCGACTCTCAAACACGAAACATTATTCTCTAAATTCTAAAATATCCCCGGGCTGACATTCCAGAATTTTGCAGATGGCTTCCAGGGTATCGAAACGGACCCCCTTTGCTTTGCCGGTTTTAAGAATGGATAGATTAACAGGGGTGATTCCTAATTTTTCTGCCAGTTCTTTACTCTGCATTTTTCGCTTGGCTAGCATGACATCTAAGTTGACTATGATTGGCATTATATAAATAGGTCTTGTTCGTTTTGCAAATGTAGTCCTTGCTTGAAGATATTCGCAAGAAACAGACAGAAAATTCCAAGCATGAAGTGGATAAACACCAATCCCCAGATCATACTTTCTACTTCCACAAAGAAACTTGCTATGATAACTATAGGAAGTGGAATGAAAATATTATACAGGTAAAATCGCTTAAGCTGAAGTATATTTTCTTTTACAAACAGTTTTGACTGAAAAAATACTTTGAAAACCTTGGCTGAAAGCCAGAAAAAAATCCCGTAGGTAATTAAAACCAGTAAGAATGAAAAGATGATATAAGAGCAGTTACGTTCAATATTCAGAAACGGCTGCTCTGTAAAAGGATAGTTGATATGCAGAAACATATTATCCTTATACGGAGTGATGGCATAACCGGTGAGCAGGCATACAATTGAATAGACAAAAGTGATCAGATACCCCGCCGAGAGTACAATACAAATGTAGTACAGAATCTTCGCAATAATTTTGGTCTGGTTCATGGCAATAATCATTTAACTATTGCAAATTTATAATTAATTATCGTAAAACAATAATTATATTAAGTAAAAAAATATTTAGTGAATCTCAAATGGAATTTGAAAATCAAAAAATCTGCTTTGTTTAACGCGTTTTTTGCCTAAATTTAAATGATAAAATTATTTCTCATGGCATACAGTATTGAACTGGCGGACAAAGTTCGTGAACGGCTTTCAGAAATTCCTGATCTTGAGATTAAGGAAAAGAAAATGTTCAGTGGATTAGCATTTTTGGTCAATGATAAAATGTGCATTAATATAAGCCATGATCAACTCATGTGCCGTTATGACCCTGATTTGGAAGAAGAAGTTTCAGAAAGAACAGGTTTTCTTCCCATGATCATGAAAGGAAAGCAACTCAATGGATATTGCTATGTGGAACCTGTGGGTTTTCAAAATCAGGCTGATTTTGAGTACTGGATAAAAATATGCCTGAATTACAATTCTGTAGCCAAAGCTTCAAAGAAAAAATAATCTTAATATTCCTAATTTTTTTTAACCATTAAGGTGAAATTGAGGTAAATCTGTTTGAATTTTTTTGTTGGAAAAACGCGAAGGATCGCAAAGAAATTTGAAAAGATTATGTTGTAAGGCGCTAGGATTTTATCTGCGATAAAATGGTAGACCGCTCAATAAAAGCCAATGGACTTGCTGAAAATCTCTGATTTTCTTGCGCCTTAAAATATCCTCATTTTAGTTCAGACTTTGCGCCCATTTGCGTTTTTCCAACTATAAGGAATGCCATAAATATCTGGCTGTATAGTTTCAAGACTTTATTAGGAAGGTTTGAAATTTTAAATATCAATTGAATACATGTAGACGAAATACTTTTTGTACTTCACTGTTGAGGAAAATAAACCTTTAAACAACTTCTTATTAAGAATATTAAGATTGATCACTGGCAGTATAATTTTTCGCGTATTGCTATTAAAATTTTTTCCGTCTTTTTTACATCCAGACTGTCGGGAAGGAGAGAAACGGAATGCTCGTGTTCTATCGAGTCTATAAGATCTTCAGCTTTTTGCATTACTTTTTCATAAGACCAGTTTCCGGCTTTGATATCAAGCAATTCCTCTCTGTTGTCTACGCGGATCTGTAAAGAATTTGTCTTAAAAATATGCTCACACGACTGCAAAAGGCGGATGGTGTGCATCATATTCTTGCTGTCATAATTCTGGCCGTGCTGCTGATTGACGTTGTAGCGGTCTTCATTACGTTCAGACACCCATTTCCAGTATTCCTTATAGTCTTTGCAATAGGTGGAGTAGGCGTCCAGATTGCATGAAAGATAAGCTATGGGTTTTTCATCCTTAGGAACGGAAGACAGAGACACCTGATTGGCTTCTTCATGCTGAATCATTCCTTTATAGCCTAAAGTTCCGGACTCATCATAAAACAGGGCGTGCATTCCTTTTGTATTCCCGATGCTGATCAGTCCGCATTTTTCCTGAACTTTTCCGTTGTCGGAGAGCCATTTCTTCAAAGGAACCGATCCCTGATTTTCAAGAATGTGGCAGAAATCCAGAACAGATTTTCTTTCCTTTTCAATGGGATTAAGAATCTTTTTATTGAGTCCTTTTGCTTTTTTGATCTGCGATACAGCGTATCCTGCAAAGGTATCTTTACATAATTTAGATAAAAAGTCTTCCGTACGGAGCAAATCCATCAGCGGATCTTTGTGCAGGATACATTCTTCCGGACTTGCAAGCATCTCCAGAATATTGGGGTTGTTTTTCTGCAGTAGTTCTACAAATCGTCCAATCTCATAATAAGTGATGTCATTCGTTTCATTAGACATCTGGGGGATATAATTCAGCCCGAAAAAATCTTCTTTCGGCAGATAATAAACCCCACGGATATCCGTATCCGAATTTTCTGTAGCCAGCCCGAAAGCGCGGCTGCCGGAGATGGCTTCGAAGAGGATGAGGTGGTTGGTTTTTAAGTCTTGGATGGTCATTGATGTAAAAAATTATCTATAGACAAAACATTTTCTTCTCCAAACCAAGATTTAATATTTTGGAGTGCTAAATCATTCATTTCTGATAATGCTAGAACTATAAGATTTTCTTTTGCTCTAGAACATTCCACGTAAAATAGATTTCTTGTTCTTACTTTTCTATTTATCGTCTCATCAGTATTATCAAAAAATTTCTCAAAATTATATTCTGACTTCCATTCTGTATCATCAATAATTGTTAAAACATTCCTAAATTCATCGCCTTTTGTCCCGTGTTTAGTAGAAAATACAGTGTTGTTTTGAGTGTGATTGAAAAAATTGATAATTTCTTGGTAGGGTAAATCCATAAAGCTTTCATAAAGAAGTTTATCACTTTCTATTCTTTCTTTTTGCTTTATATCTTCAATTGTATTAATATCAATATTGATTCTATCTCTGAATTTAATTATTGCTTCAGGAATTCTCAAAATGTTTTTTTGTAGAATAAATTCGAAAACTTCACGTATACTTTTAGTTTGTCTTTTCTCAACCAAAATATTTAAAATTTTATTTATTTTCACTTTTGTTTGATGTGTGAAATTATCATCATAAATATTTCCACTTTTCTTTAAAAACCGAATAACCTCATTATAATTTTTTCTTTCCCAAAAATGAATTAAATGTTCAATTCCTGTGTTTCTTTCTTGTGAGCTTTTTTTGTCAATATATCCTGTAAAATATCTTACTAATGGATTATTTCTATCTAATAATTGGTCTTTTGTTCTTTGACTTCTACCATATCTAATATCAAATATTCTAAATAATCTCCAGAAGTTAGCCCTTTTAGCAACTCTGCTATTGGCCAAAACTAAGATTTTGTCATGATTATTTCCTTTAAAATTCCAATCTTTACTGTTTAGATTTTTTATGACATTATCATAATTTTCATTTTTTAATGGTTCAATTCTACTTTCATAATCGGTAACATTTTCATCAAAAATAGTTTTTCCATTTTTGTTTACTTTTGTTTTTCTTGGAGGTAAGTAATTACAATATATGAATTTAACATTCCCATCTAAATTTTTTTGAGGAATTTGTTGAATATTTTTTCTGAAATTATTTAGAAGGTTAATGATATTTCTGGATGAGCGATAATTTTCTTCTTTTTTCACTAACTCTAATTTTTTATTGTAGTCAAACAGATAATAGCTTTCCAAATTTCCTATTCCTACATCATAAATTTTTTGATGAGAATCACCATAAAAACCTAATAGTAGGTTTGAATAATTTCTTTCTAAAAGACAATCTATTAAAGATGTAATTACTTCCTTTGCGGTGTCTTGATATTCATCTATAAATATAAAAGGGTATTTTTGAGCTACTATAGTTGTTAACGTTGTATAATTTTCAAACATTTTTGACGCAAGTTCAATTATATCGTTATGATGTAATAGGCCTTTTTCAAAATCTCTAAATGCTGAATCATCATAGTTTATTGATTTTATATTTTGTATGCGTTCATTTAAATTAGGATAATATTTACTATCTTTTTCTCTATTTACGTCTTCAGCATATCTAATTTCATTAAGAATACAAACTTCAATTTTTAACTGTTTTTGAAAAGTTTTAATGGATTCCCATAAAAACTCGTGAATTGTAAGAACTCTAACAATAGAATTGTTTTCTATTCTTCTTATAATCTCATTTTTTGCAATATTAGTGTAAGTAATACAAATTATTTTTTGAAGATTGTTTTCTAACTCTTCTGAATAATTATCGATTATATACTTTAAGGTTTGTACTAAAGTATATGTTTTACCAGCACCAGCACCAGCTTCTAATACAAAACTTTTTTTATTTTCAAGATGATTTACAATTTGTTCAAATGCATTCATAATTATTCTAAATTTTGTTTTATCATACACATTCCAGCCAGCCATTCTAAACCTTCTTTTATATATAAAGGAACTTCCCAATTTTTTTTTATTTCCTTTTCATTAAAAGTCATTAAATCAAAAGAAAAGTTTGTTTTAGTAGATGAACTTTTAGGTCTTAGTTCCCAAGGTGTTTTAACTAATAAATTCTCAGAAGAATGAGAATTCATTAATGTGAAAAAAGATTTTATTTTTTTTATACTTCCATTTTCTTGGGTTATGTTTGATCTAAAAAAATCTAAATTTTTATTAATAATCGCTTCTTCTAAGCTCCTTGCTAAATAATCATGTTCATCATTTTCTTTAATTTGATATGTTACCATAATATATTCTCCATCAAACTTTTCTTCTGAAGTACATTCGCAAAGATCTTTTATTGTGTTTTTTTTAGGAATCCAATCTATTAAAGTAGAATTTGAAGTGATAGCATTTTCTTCACTAGTTATACATTCCTCACCATTTATAGAACTCACAGAATCAATATCTGTTATTATTAACGTTTTTATTTTTATAAAATGTAATATTTCTTTAAACTTTTGAGTGTAAGCGCCACCAACTTCTAAAACTGATATATATTCATTTTGGAGACTATCTGCAACTTTATTTATCATTAATGGTAACAACATTTTTTCAGTGATTCCTTCAACCATTATCACTTTGTCAGCAAAAAAAATATCACATTTATGTAGATTCATATATTGTTTAAGAAATCTAAAAGTTTCTTTATAATCATCTTTATGCCTAAATTTATTAAAATCATTAATTATTATCTTATTTTTAATTTTATTGAAGTATCGAATTCTATCAAATCCTTTATCTAAATCAATACCTGCCTCTGCAATAATATGAGGGGAATGTGAACTTATAATTACTTGTACAGAAATTTTATGTTTTACTAATAATTTATTTATCTCTTTAATAAACACTTGTTGCATTTGTGGATGAAGATGTGCCTCTGGTTCTTCGATAAGTATTAACAAAAACTCAGTTCTCTCTTCTTTTTTCGCTTTTTTGAATTTTTCAACAAAGCTGATAATCTTTAAAACTAGATAGATAAGATTGCTGTACCCTAACCCATTGAAGTTTTCAGGAAGATCAATTTCTCCATTCTTATAAAAATATTTAATATTTTTTTCTAAAATTTTTTCTGATTCAAATACAGATTTTAATTCAATGTCTGGGATATTAATTTTTGGATCTAATCCAAAGCTTTTTAGTTCTTTTAAAATATCATTCAATATAGCTTTGTAATCGGTTTCTAATTCTTTTGAAATTTTATCAAGGCTATTTTCTAATTTTTTAACATTTGCATCATTTTCTTTATTACTTTCTTTATAATAATCGGAAAATCCAACTTCTAAGGTTTTATTTCTATCATCACCTACATCATCTAATTTTCTAGATGCTTTTATTGATTCAATTTTAAGAATCTTTTTAATAGTGTTTCTATAAATATCATCTAAAGGATCATCTAATTCACCTGCATAACATTTTAAATGATAATGTAATTTAACATTATCTTTAAGCCATAATATTATATTTAAATTTTTATCAATTCTATTTTTAAATGATTCAAAAAGTTTAAAAGTCTCTTTTGATTCAAAACTAAGAGTTATTAGAGTACTTGTAATATTACTATCTAAATCAGTTATAAAATCACTTAGATTAATCAAAGATTCATTCTCATTATATCCAATATTTAAAGTTAATTGGATTTTTGGCATTAATTTTTTTATTTCTTTTTCCTTTATTTCCTTTTCTATTTCATCATTTTCATCAATTTCTCTCCATTCATCATAGAGTGATAAACAATGTTTAAAAATGCTATAGGAGTTTTGAGAAAAATTTTCAAATTTTAAATCTTTTTTTTCTTGGACAAGGAAGAAATTTAATGCTTCAAATACAGATGTTTTTCCTGTGTTATTTTTTCCTACTATTAGTGTTAAATCATTTTCTATTTCTAGCGTAATATCATCTAATGCTCTGAAATTTTTAATAGTAATTGAGTTTAGCTTCACGGTTTTTTCTTCTAATATATTAATTTTAGTATAATTATTCCTTCAAACAAATATATTCCCAATCAATAAAAAAAGATTACGGTTTCCCATAACCTTTCAGTTATTTACATCACTATCTCCCTAAACACCCTCTCCATTTCGATCTTATCCGGCTTCCCACCTTTAAGGCTTTTAGATTTCTCTTCGTTTTCCAGAACTGTTTTCTCCAAAAATCCGAAAAGTTCCCAATCATTCGGGTGGTAATAGGATTCTCCTTTGGTCGCTTTTAAAGCGATAAGGTCTTCTATCTTTCTTCGGATATGATCATCAACCAAAACCAATAGCTCACTGAATAAAACCGGTGGAACCGTTCCTTTTTCTATGACCCATTTACCGGTCAGTGCTGTTCTCAAACAGTAAAAATAACTTTTCAGTTTTACTTCATCACTTCTGCAGGCTTCCAGATATTTTTTACTCATGCTCAGATAGTGATAAGAAACCGCAACCGGTGAAAAACAGGTATCTGCCAAAGGAGTAAACAGTTCCAGAAAAGGGTCATTTTTCTTATAAACGATAGGTGAATAAAACCAGCTCAATAAAGCTGCATTTGACTTCAGCAACAAATGGAAAGTCTTTCGTAAATCCCATCCGGAGCCGTCCAGATCATCTTCTGTCATAAATTCTATCGTCTCGTCTTTATCCCATGGAGAAAGATACCAATCTTTTTCATGACGGTAGATAAAACGGATGTCATAATCGCTGTCCGGAGAAGCAAAACCCCAGGCTCTGCTTCCGGATTCTACGGCTAACAGGACTTCTATCCCTCGTTCAGCCTCTACTTCTCTTATTTTTTCTAGTATTTTTGGTGTCATTTTGTTCTATTTTAATGCAAAGTAAAAGAGGAAGTGCGCAGTGTTTTTGCGTTGAACTATTAAGTTTGAGAGTCGGAGAGTTTGAGGGTATTAGAGTTTAAAAGGGGATGGTCAGTTGCTGGTTTTTTAGTTGCTGGTTTATAAATATATCATGTTTTGCATATGGAATTTTGTTTCTTAACTCTTGACTAAAATCAAAAGACCATAATTTCAGCCTTCAGCACAATCCCTACAACCTGCTACCTAATATCTGCCACCCTATTCCTAATTTCACTAATATTGCAACTTCACAACTCAAACTACATACAGATCCATGTTAGCACAACAACTACAGCATACAATAGATTTTAAAACAAAGCCTTTGGGCGCATTAGGGCATTTGGAGCATCTGGCGCACAAAATAGGAATGGTTCAGAAAACCGTTTCGCCAAAACTTTATAATCCGCATATGGTGGTTTTTGCGGCTGATCATGGGATTGCTGCTTCGGGAGTGAGTGCCTATCCACAGGAAGTTACCTATCAGATGGTCATGAATTTTCTGGGTGGAGGTGCTGCAATCAATGTTTTCTGCAGACAACATAATATAGCCATTAAAATTGTGGATGCCGGTGTGAATTTCGATTTTCCTGAAGGCTTGGAACTGATCGATAAAAAAGTGAGAAAATCCAGCCGGAATATTCTGCAAGAACCGGCCATGACGGCAGTGGAATACCAAAAAGCTTTAGAAAACGGAAGATCTGTGGTGTCTGAAATCGTCAAAACAGGCTGTAATATCATTGGTTTCGGAGAAATGGGGATCGGGAATACGTCTGCATCTTCACTGATGATGAGTAAATTGTTTGATCTGCCGGTTGTAAGCTGTGTGGGTCGTGGAACGGGTCTGAATGATACCCAGCTGTTGCATAAAATTCAGATTTTATCAGAAGCGATCGAAAAATATCCCGATGTAAAAACTGCAGATGAAATCGCACAGACTTTTGGCGGGCTGGAAATTGTGCAGATGATGGGAGCGATGGAGGAGGCCTATCAACAGAATATGCTGATTATGATTGACGGATTTATTGCCAGTGTAGCCGCTGCTACAGTTTGGAAAAAGAATCTTCAAATCATGGATAACTTCATTTTCTGCCATGTCAGTGACGAAAACGCCCATCAGACACTTTTAGAATTATTGGGACAGAAAGCTTTGCTGAATCTTAATCTGCGTCTGGGAGAAGGAACCGGCTGTGCATTGGCTTATCCATTGATTCAAAGTGCGGTGAATTTCCTGAACGAAATGTCAAGTTTTGAAGATGCCCATGTTTCAAATAAAGAATAAATGAAAGGTATAAAAAACGAACTGATCTATTTCGCCACAGCGCTTATGTTTTTCACGAGAATTCCCGTTCCGTTTACGATTCCGTATTCCGGTGAGATCATGAATAAATCGCAGAAATATTTCGCCTGGGTCGGACTATTGGTAGGCCTTGTGAATGCAGTTGTAATGTATTTATCTTACCATCTTTTTAACCTTAATATTGCCATTGTTCTGATGATGATCAGCAGTGTCCTTCTGACCGGAGCGTTTCATGAGGACGGTTTTACAGATGTCTGCGACAGTTTCGGCGGCGGATATGGCAAAGAAAAGATCCTGACCATTATGAAAGACAGTCGGGTAGGAGCTTACGGAGCGGTAGGAATTATATTGCTGTTTGCTTTGAAATTCTTCAGTATTCAGGCTTTGGGAACTATAGATTTGTTTAAAACTCTTGGTATGATTGTTCTTGCTCACACAGCAAGCAGATTTATTGCCGGAACCATGATCTATACGCACCGTTATGTGACGGATATTGATGTCAGCAAATCAAAACCATTGGCCAATAAACCTTTGGATGGATCAGCATTGGTGGTGAGTTTTATTAGTGTTTTGGCTTCCTTTCTTCTGATTCCGGACTGGCGGTTGATTCTGGCATTTGCATTGGCTTATTTGGGGAAAATCTGTATGGGCTGGTATTTTAAAAAGCATATCGGTGGATATACCGGAGACTGTCTTGGGTCTGTACAGCAGGTGACTGAAGTTTTGTTTTATTTAGGAGCAATGATCGTATGGAAATTCATGTAATCCGGCATACAGCTGTAGAAAATCCTGAGAATCTGTGCTATGGTTTTTCGGATATTCCTTTGCGAAATGATTTCCGTGAAGATTTCAATGAGGTGAGTTTTGATGAGAAATTTGATAAGGTTTTTTCAAGTCCGTCCGGCAGATGCACTCTTTTGGCAGAACATTTTAAATTGAATTACAGGACGGATGAAAGACTTCGGGAAATGAATTTCGGCGACTGGGAAATGAAGAAATGGACGGATATCCCTAAGGAAGAGATCAATCCATGGTATGATGATTTTGTTCAGATAAAAGCAACTGGCGGAGAAAACCTCTTAGAAATGCAGAACCGTGTTTTGAGGTTCTGGAATGAACTTATTTCTGAAAATCACGAGGATAAAGTGTTGATCATCACCCATGGAGGAGTCATACGCCTGATTCTGCAATCTATTTTACAGTTTCCTCTGGAGAATATATTTAAAATACAGATTGATTACGGAAAGAAAATGATTATTGAATTCAATGAAGGATATTTTTCTTTGAAAAAGCTGAATATATAAATAACTTACACAAATAAGAAGGATTGTCATTGCGAACCTTTAGGTGAAGCAATCTTAGATTTGCGTCATAAAAAAGTATTTTAAGAGATTGCTTCGTCGCTTCGCTCCTCGCAATGACATTATACAATTTTATCGAAGATAAAATCCTTGCGCCATAAAGCAATCGAATTCAAAAAAAATCTTGCGTCTTTGCGATATTCCAACAAAAAAACGAAAAAAAAGCACAAAAAAAGAGGCTAAACAAATAATGACAGCCTCTTTTCAATAAAATTAAATTCTAACTACTTCTCCATTTAAGCAGTAATCTGCTTAGGTCCTTTTCCTTTATCTTCTTCTTTTTTATCCAATCTCTCAGATATCTTTTTTACGATATATTCTATCGCAATAGGTGCTATAATTGCAATCAATGCTTTAAATATTCTTGATTTCATAGTAAGATTTTTTAATGTCCTGATTAATACAATTTCTGAGCCACTTTGAAATTATTTGTGGTAGCAGGTGTTTTAAAGCATACATTGAACCACACCTTTAAAAATCCTTTGAATTTTCGCCAACCCTCTTCGCGAGAGAAGAATTCCCCTTCATCGAATTTTTGTCATTACGAAAATCGCAAATATTCAAAAAACTTAAGTGTACTTCCTGTGCTGAAAGTATTTAATTAAAGTGTTCAAAAACTTTCGTCCCTTTTGTGGTAAAAAAACTAACCTTCATCAGGAATATCCAGTTTCTCATAGTTCTTAAACCCGGCAGTAAACTTTTCCTGCAACCGTAATCTTAGCTTTCTCGGCTTGTGAACGATCAGAGATTCTCCAAAACCAAGTAGTAATCTTTCCAGTTCAAAATTAATCTGTACACAGATTTTAAATAACGTTCCTTCCTCCGTTTCACTTAAAATTTCCTGACTTTTATGAAGCGGTTTGGTCTTTACATACGGAGCGTTGTGGGCATCGACAAAGAAAATGACATTTCTCGGAGCCATTGTTTCCGAAACCGTAACGCCGACAATATCTTTGAAATACTCGTCCCCATCCAGATCTTTATCGATATACGGAATATTTTCATTTGGTTCAATACTTTCCATACGGTCCAGAGCCAGATTGTACATTTTGCCCTTGTGCTGGCAGATCAGAAACCAACGGTTATTAAACTCCTTCAACAATTGAGGATGAACCACATAATTACTGGATTCCCTTGCGGTAAAACTGCGGTAAAGAATATTCAGGACTTTTTTATTGGAGATACTTTCATAAAGGATGTCGATATGTTCCAGTCCTTTCAGCTGTTCATTTTTATCCAGATGAATGATTGATTTCTGTCCTGTAGAATGGATGGAATCTTCCAGTTTCTGAATAACCCCGTTCATCTCTTTAAACATAGAGAAATCTTTGAACTGTTTCAGGATCTGAACGGCATTATTCATCGCTTTCAGATCACTTTCATTGACGGAAATATTATGAATGCTGTACTCAGAATCACTGTAACGGTAGTATTTTCTTTCAAATACTTCAATCGGAGCTTCATACCCGAATTTTTCACTCCTCATATTCTGCAGATCAAGCTGAACCGTCCGTCTGCTTACATAAGATTCCTTTCCTTCAAATTCAAAAAGGGCATCAGAACACGCATCAATAAGATCTTCCAGTGTATATTTCCGGTATTTGTTCTTAAGACATTTGTCTAATGTTTTATAACGAATAAGTGCGTTTTTATTGGATGACATGGTTTTTTGGTTTTGGATAAATGTGAATTGTGAAATGTCAATTTTGCTTCGCAAGTCAATTTTTAAATCGTTTTCATAATTGACCATTCAGTTGCGCAGCAAAATTCACCATTGACTTTAAAAACGATTTCTCTTTCCATTGATCATCTCCTAATGTCTCAATCGTTTTTAAATTGACTATTCACTTGCGCAACAAAATTCACTATTGACTTTAAAAAACTATTTCTCTTTCAATGCTTCTCCTTCAAAAGAAATCCCATCCCATCCGAACTCCATAAAGTTTCTGATATTCTGGTGGTCTGTTCCTTCAGGGTTTTTTAAAACATCTTCTCTGTAGAATTCTCCAAAAAGAGAAAGTACCTGTTCTTTTGATAATCCCTGAAGCTTAGCGAAACTGAAAACCTTACACGAACCGTTATTCTGACCGGCTTCGTTCACTGTATTTCCGTTTTTAAATTCAGTAGGGGTAAAATCATACTGTTCATCAATATGGGCAATTACTTCTTTGAACTGAAGGGTTTCAGGATTGTTTTTTAATTGTTCTAACAACATATTTCTTTATTTTTAATCGTTGGATATGGACAGATCATGCAAATTGGTCTTTTTTGCTTTTCTTCCTTTTCAACAAAAATAATTAAAATAATTTTATCTACGCAGAATTATTGCGCACTTGTGTCATTACTTTGCATTATCAAAATGAAAAAACAGATGGAATTTAACGGAAATCACCTAATCGAATTAGGATATAGACCAGCTAAATGGTTTAAAGATGCCATTACAAATATCAACGAAAATAATCTGGATGAAGTTCAGATCAGAGAATATCTGGATCAATTCAGGCAGCCTGATATTGTTCCGCTACATGATACCGCAAAAGATTTTGTCATCAACATCAGAGCAGAACATGAAAGTGAAGCCGATAACGTAGAGAAAGTGATCAATACGATGAAAGTCTTAATGAAAACACCTACGCTGACTGCCGGTGCCCTGATGCCGGATGCCTGTCCCACAGGACCTGAAGGATTGATTCCGGTAGGTGGAGTGGTTGTGGCTAAAAACGCAATCCATCCGGGATTTCATAGCGCAGATATCTGTTGTTCTGTGATGCTGACAGATTTTGGAGATGCCGATCCTAAAGAAGTATTGGATGCCGCTCACTCAGTGACGCATTTCGGATACGGAGGAAGACAGAGAGGAGAACAGATGCCTGTCTCTAAGGAATTGATTGATGCGTTTAGAGAAAATTATTTTTTAAATGATGAAAGGCTGATCAGTATTGCCCGCGATCATATGGGAACCCAGGGAGATGGAAATCACTTCCTGTTCGTCGGAAAGTCCAAAAATACAGGAAATACGATGCTGGTTACCCATCACGGATCCAGAGCTCCGGGAGCAGCTCTGTATGATAAAGGAATGAAGGTAGCCAACCGTTTCAGACAGGATATTTCCCCTGAAACATTGAGAGAAAATGCATGGATCCCTTTCGATACGGAAGAAGGACAGGCCTATTGGGAAGCGCTTCAACTGATCAGAACATGGACTAAGGAAAATCATACCAATATTCATGATGCGGTTTTAAATAAACTGGATACTGAAAAGAAAGATAGATATTGGAACGAACATAACTTCGTTTTCAAGGATGGTGATTTGTTTTACCATGCGAAAGGAGCGACTCCGCTGGATGATAAATTTATGCCGGATATCACAGGACCGAGGTTGATTCCATTGAATATGTCAGAACCCGTTTTGATTGTTCAGGGAAAAACGAACGAAAGAAACCTGGGATTTGCCCCACACGGAGCCGGAAGAAATTTCAGCAGAACACAGCATAAAAAATCATTGGCCCATAAAACGGTTGAAGAAATTTTCGATGAGGAAACCAAAGGACTGGATATCCGTTTCTTCTCCAATGAGATTGATATTTCCGAACTGCCAAGCGCTTATAAAAGTGCTAAAAACGTAAGAGCGCAGATTGAAGAATACGGACTTTGCGAAGTTCTGGATGAGGTGATGCCTTACGGATGTATCATGGCGGGAGATGTCGGTAAAAATGCACCGTGGAAGAAAAAAAAGAAGTTGAGAAAAGCATAGTGTTGATAACGATGCGATGCTTAAACCTTATAGGCTTCAAAAACCTGTAAGGTTTATATTCTCAACGGTGATCAACGTATAAAGAAGTTTATACAATAAAAAATCAATGGGGCAGTAGCTCAGAAGGTAGAGCAGTGATCACTTTCCGCTATTGGCAGACAAAGTTCCTATTGTACGAGTCACAGGTTCGATTCCTGTCTGCTCCACAATACTGATGAAAAATACTTATATTTGAATACCATTGAAGTGTTTTCATCAGTAAAAAAATTGAAGGCAAACAGAGTTCCTATATTGGTAAATACTCTCCGCCTTTTTCAAAATAATAGGTAAAAGGAGTTCCTATATCGTTTTTTAAAGAAGCCCTACTCCTCACTTATTTAATTTTAATCACAATGAAAACACTTCAATTATTTAATGCCGTACTGGCCAAAAAAACCGAAAGTACTCCTTTTATTTCTGACGCAGGTTTTGTGATCGAAGCAGATGCCGTTTGGGCAAAAGACGGGATCATTCAATTTTACGAGAAAGAAAAATTAAACGGGAATGATCTGAATAAGACCTTCCATAAATCCTGGCAGAAAATAAAAGACAGCACAAGGCTCGAGTTATTCATTGAGCAGCTTAAACATTATATTTCTACGTATGGAAGCAATTTCCAGGATGAAATCTATATTCCTGATGAAGTGCTGAATATTTCCAATGCAAAACTGATTTTTAAAGTCGTTAAAGCCTATTCTGCAGAAGAAATGACTGAAAAATGTCTTTCCCTGCTGAAGTCTGGAATTGCACTGAATGAAAAAACAATGAATGATGTGCTTTCTGTTTTAACAAAAGAACTGAATTATACTTTTACAGGAACAGAGAATATCAGAAACAAAGAAGCTATTGTCAAGATTGCGGATCTGTATCAGGTGTATCCTGCCAATCCCGTAGAGTTTTTCAGATATGTGATTTATAAAACGACAGATACTACGCTTTTGATCAAAAACGATGAGTTGATTAAAGCCATTAAAGAAAGTAAATTTAATCCGTCAGCACTATTTGAAAAATACGGACTGGAAAAGCTTGCTCAGATTTTCAACAGATTCAAACCGTTGTTTTTAGCGTATAAAAAAAGATCTTCGAAAACCATTAATAAGATTTCAAAACTATCCAAAATTCATCATCAGCCATTGGTTTCCAATCCATTGAATGAGGCGACTCATACATTGCTGGAGAGCAATGACCTTCACTGGCTGGATAATGCGACACCGTTTGCATTATTTAAAGCTTTGTCTGCCTGTTATTTGAGAATGTATGGTTTGGATACCTTTGTGTATAGAATCAGGAATGGAAAATCCTGGGTAAAAACCGGGAAAACCGGATCGGTAGGTGAAAAGAACTATGAATTTATCCTGAATTATGTAAAGTCGAGATTTGATCTTACCGGAAAGAAGTTCTACTTCCCGGAAAATGTAGAATTTGGATTGCCAACTTCTGAAAAAATGTTTGTAGGAAATATTCCTGCCGGAACAAGATTCCTTGGTGAAAAACTGGCGGTTGGAATTTATTGGGAAGATGGATGGGGAGCGAATGATCTTGATCTTTCCGGATTGAATATCGGAGGAAAGGCAGGATGGAATGCAGCCTATAACCAGGATAACGGAAGCCTGATGTATTCAGGAGATATGACCTCTGCGCCTAACGGTGCTGTAGAATATCTGTATGCTTCTCAAGGATTGAATGCTCCGACCCTGATCATGAACAATGTATATTCCGGAAGTGCGGACTGCGGTTATAAAATTGTGATTGGAAAAGGAGATCATATTTCCAGAGAATATATGATGAACCCGGATCATGTTTTTGCCGAAGTGAAATGTAATTCCGTCCAAAGACAAACTGTTCTCGGAATAATGCTTCCGAAAGGAGAAAAACAGTGTTTCGTACTTCTGAATTTTGGAGCGGGACACACCCATGTCTCAGGAAATTCCGAGATTTCGGTAATGGCCACGGAAGCATTGTACCAGCAGTGGTATGAGCCTCTATCTTTTAATGGACTTGTCACAGAATTAGGAGCAGAAATGACTTCTCAAAAAGAAGAAGCTGACTTCGATTTCTCCCTTGAAAGTCTAGAAAAAGATAGTTTTACAAAGGTTTTTAAGTAAACATAAACATCTCCTAAATCTGCAAAATCAGCGAGAGATTAAAAAACAACTGATATAAATTCCAAACCTCATAGGTTTCAAAAACCTATGAGGTTTACTTATTAAAATCTACTGCCATTTCGACTCACTCTCAAAATGGCTGTTTTATTTTAAACCCAGTTATATAAAATCATAGATCCCGTTTTTCCAGCCCAATACCTTGGAAGAATCCGCTTTAAGCCAGTTTTTCAGAATTGTAGCATAGACTTTTCTGAAATCTTCGGTATAAATTAAATCTCCTTCATTCAGTTTTTGCAGATCAGGAAGTGCGTTCAGAAGTCCTTTCTTTTTAAGGCCTCCGCTGATGAAAAACATTTGATTGGCAGTACCGTGATCAGTCCCATTGCTGGCATTCTGAGCTACCCGGCGTCCGAATTCTGAAAAAGTCATCAGTAAGACATCATTAAAAATGCCATTACTTTTCAGATCGGCGACAAAAGATTTTACCGCTTCATTGATATCGCTGAACAGTTTGGCTTGCCTTTCGTTCTGATTAACGTGGGTGTCAAAGCTTCCCACAGAGAGATAATAAACCTGTGTATTGATATCAGATTTAATCAGTGAAGCAACAGTTTTAAAATCCTTTCCCAGTTGAGAGTTCGGATAGACCTGATCTGTTTTTTTTGACTTACTCTTTTCAAAAATATAATCTGCATTATTGATCGTCGAGCCCAGGGTTTGGTATAAATAAGAAACCGTTTCGTCATCGTGATGGTGATCATACAAAGATTTAAAATATTTCTCCTGACTGGTCTGATAGAGCCTTTTCGGATCTTTAAAGGCAAATGCTTTATTGTTTTCCCCTTTCAGTGCCAGACTCAGCATATCATCTACTTCCAAAGCCTGTGTAGGATGCTCACAACGGTAACATTCCTCATCCAGAAAACGTCCCAGCCATCCGGTTTCCAGAAATTCATCACTGCGGCTCGCAGAATGCCAGATATCCATACTTCTGAAGTGAGATTTATCCGGATCTGGATAACCTACATTATTCATCACCGAGAGTTCACCATTATCGAAAAGCTCTTTGAAATAAGAAAGTGCGGGATTGATTCCCGTTTCATCATTCAGTGCTAAAGAATCCTTGATGGCAATATTGTTTCTTTCTTTAAAATAAATATCATTTTTTATAGGAATGATAGTGTTCAAACCGTCATTTCCGCCCGTAAACTGCAGCACGACAAGGATTTTCTGATTGGGCTCCAGGGCCTCATTCAGGGTCATTGCTTTCAGAAAATTGGGCATCATCAGCGATGCGGTGGCCAATGAACTTATTTTTAGGAATTCTCTTCTTTTGATTAGCATGATTTTTTTTTTAAGGTGACAGGGATTAGGGATTAGGTTGCAGATGATAGGTAGCAGATATTAGGTAGCAGGTTGCAGGACTGGATGCCGATTTTACTAATTTCAGGTGTTTTTTTAATATTTTTAAAGCAAAAAATAATAAATCAAAAATTGCAGAGCCAAGCGGTGGTTGCTATTACCTGCAACCTGCCACCTACAATCTGCCACCTAACATAACTGATATTCCGGCGTAGACATCAGATTAATAACCCCCATCTTAATACTTTTATCTGAAAAATTCTTTACGGTGTCCATATCAAGGGTTTTGGTGTTTTGGATGAGATAGTCTTCACAGTTTTTGTCATTAAAAACCTTTTCCAGTCTGCTCCAGTCGATGGTGATATTAGGGTTTTTGAAGGATTTATTCATCGCAGTTTCACGGGATTTCATTCCCATGTCAATATCATCATCCTGTCGCGGACTGTATTCCAAAGGACGTAATCCCGACCATATTTGTGGGATCTGCAGTCTTACCATCAGGGTAGAACTGTCTATCCATGATTTTCCGTTGGGCCATCCGGCGACATTCGGTGGATAGAGCAGCATTTGCCCCAGTAGTTTTTGATAAACGATGAGGTTTTCCGGGTTCTGGATATTCATCGGAAGCATTCGCATGATTCCGGCCATCAGTTCTATCGGGGATTTTATTCTGTTGCCTATGTTCTTTTTATCGTAAAACCATGAGCTTGAGAATATATCGTTCATCAGTTTTTTGATATCATATCCGGAATTATAGAATGTTGAACTTAACTGCTCTATAATTTTGGAATCCACATTTTCATTGACGAAGAACTTATATATTTTTGTCGTGATAAATGTTGCGGTGGCTTTATGCTCAAGGATAATATTTAAAACATCGGTTCCGGTGAAGTTTCCGGTTTTTCCCAGAAATGTTTTTGAGCCTTCATCATGCAGGTTTTTTCTCTCTTTAAAATTACCTTCCTTGTCATAGCCCCAGCCTGTGAATGCTCTTGCGCCTTCCCGGATATCTTTTTCGGTATAATTTCCTCTTCCCATGGTAAATAATTCCATCACTTCACGGGCGAAATTTTCATTGGGATGATCCTTTTTGTTCTGTTGATTGTTCAGAAAATTCAGCATAGCAGGGGATTGGCTCACTTCGAAGAGCAGCTCTTTAAAATTTCCCAGTGCATTCTTTCTTATGGTATTCAGAAGCTGTTTATTGAATTTTGAATTATTCACTCTTGATGCAAAATGCCCATGCCAGAAGAAAGCCATCTTTTCTCTCATCTGATCCTTGCTGTTCACCATCTGGTTCAGAAAATTCAGGTTCAGTTCATTGTTTTGGTCTCTGATGAGCTTCTGCATTTCCTTTTTCTTTTCTGCCGGAGTTTTACTGTCCGTCATCATATGGTCTGAAACAGGACTGTCAGGCGTATCATAGTTGATTTCTGTGAAAGCTCCTTCTTTAAATAATTCATTGACCAATGTCTTTGTATTAATATTTTTCATTCCATCTATTTGGTTGATTCCAGGTCCGAAACCGGCACGCCAAAGAAGATGTTTATTATGTAACAGTGAATCGGCCATGTTGAGTGAATTTAATTTTTTGATGCTTTAGAAAGAAAAAGGTTAAAATCATAACGGTTAAGAATTCTTAATATTATTTTTATTTATGATTTGACTTAAACAATCATTTAATTTTAACGAAAATTAACATATTGATAATCATTGTTTTATAATTTAATCCAGTGTTAAAATCAAAAAATAAGCTTCTCTTGGCACGATTTTTACAGCTTACTGCATTAGTAAAATTTAAAATTAGAGTTATGAAAATGTTAAAACAAGCAGTATTACTTGCTGGAATATTAACAGCAGGTATCGCAAGTGCACAGAGCTCACAGATGAATAATATGATCAAAGTAGGAGCAAATGTTGGTTTGGCAGTTCCTTCAGATAACGTTTCAGCAGCTGCGGGTGTGGATGTATCTTATCAGAATTTGATCACTCCCGGATTTGGATTAGGTATTGCAACAGGATATACTCATTATTTTGGAAAAAGTAACAACGGTTATGATAACAATGATGTAGGGGTAGTTCCTGTAGGAGCTTTGATCAGAATCTATCCGAAACAAACCGGTTTCTATTTTGGAACTGACTTAGGATACGGGTTCCTGGTAGGAAATGAGAAAGTAGCTTCCAACAGTTCTGCTGACAGACCGGACGGAGGTTTCTACATCAAGCCGGAGATCGGATACCACAACAGAGACTGGAATTTCTTCGTACAATACCAGAAAGTTTTTGTAGGAGATAAAGGCGATATCGCTGGACAGGACTACAATGTGGGGAATATCGGAGTAGGATTCGGATACAATATTCCATTAGGAAAGTAGTTAGATTTTTATATAAACAATTATTAGCCAAAACCTTTTTATGAAAATGAAAAGGTTTTTTGCTTCCCTGCAGGATTTACGAAAACAATTATTATATTTGATAAAATTTGAGGTTATGATTTTGAATCCAAAATTTCCGCTTTATTTACCAGGAGTAGAGAACAGTAATAATGATCATGTTACTATCATTGGAGCAAGTCTCCGTGAAGATATAACCATCTTAGGCTATTTTGTTTCCAGTAACGGAGGTCTTGAGATAAAAATACAGAAAGAATACAGTACGAAAGACTATTCTTCATTTTCTGATATATTAAGAAAATTCATTCAGGATAATCAGCTTGAAAATGTAAAGCGTCTGGCTTTGGCTGTACCGGGACCGGTAATTCACGGGAAAAGCAGTCCGGCGAGATTGGGTTGGGACCTGAATATCGAAGAGTATACCAAAGATTTCGGATTTGAAAAAGGAGATATGCTGAATGACCTTGAAGCTTCTGCTTACGGTATGGGGCTTCTTGAAGACAGCGACCTGGACCCGATCTACACCAGCGGACATCTTGAAAAAGGAAACGTCGCGATCCTGGCTCCCGGAAACGGACTGGGTGAAGCGGGATATTTCTTTGATGGAAAATACCTGAGACCTTTTGCAACGGAAGGCGGACATTCAGAATTCTCACCGAGAACGAATGTTGAAGTTGAGTTTTACCAGTTCTTAAACAATATCTACGGTATTGTAAGCTGGGAAAATGTATTGTCTAAAACCGGACTTTTCAATATCTACAGATTCTTAAGAGATGTAAAAAGACATCCGGAACCGGAATGGCTGGCAGAACGTCTGGCAGGACCGAATTTTGTTCAGGAACTGTACAAAGCAGCTGTAGAAGAAGATGTCATGATCTGCAGAATAGCTTTAGATACTTTCCTTGAATTTCTGGCTAGAGAAGCCAACAACCTTACCCTGAAACTTAAAGCGACAGGTGGACTTCTGATTTCAGGAGATATTCCACAGACGATCAGAGAATATATCGACAAAGGAAAATTCTATGATAAGTTTAAGATCAGTGATAAGATGGAGGAAATGCTCAAAAACACGCCAATCTATCTGATCAAACAGAATCACACGGCATTAAAAGGTGCCGCCCTGTACACCGCTTACTATCAAAATTAAAATACAAAACTCCGAAACTTTCGGAGTTTTTTTATGGGATGATATTATTCATAAAAATAATTGTTTTAATTGATATACATCAATGAAATCTATTAAATAAGTAGACTATATTTGCACCGTTAAAACAAGTAAATAACTTTATTCAAATGAAAAAAATATTCTTATTAGCAGTTGTTGCCAGCGGTTTGGCATTCGGACAGTCAAAGAAAGTAGTGGCATCTGATGTTCACTGGTGGGGGTACAAAGTAGCAAAATCTGAGGCAAGCTCTCATGATGGTACTGTAAAAGTAAAATCAGGAGACATGGTCATGAAAGGAAATGATCTTGTAGGAGGAAGCTTCGTATTGGATATGACGTCTATCAACGCAACTGACCTTTCCGGAGAATATCAGCAAAAACTGAACGGGCACCTTAAAAACGGTGATTTCTTTGAAGTTGAAAAATTCCCTACGGCTACTTTCGTAATTACTTCTGTAAAGAAAAACAGCGATAAGATCTATAATTCTTTAGTAACAGGAAAACTTACTGTTAAAGGAAAAACAAGCGCGATAACTTTCCCTGCTAAAATTGCATACAGCAAAGGAGTAGTAAGCTTAGTTTCTGAGAAATTCTCTTTCGACAGACAGAAATTTGATGTGGCTTACAAGTCTACCATGCAGGATGTTTTTGTGAAAGATGACATCGAAATGCTTGTAAAGGTGACTGCTAAATAATTTAATCAAAAAAAGATTGTTAAAAGTGTAGAAGTTCTACACTTTTTTTTATTTTTGTTGAATTGTAAATAAAAAAGAATGAAAAGATTACTATTGTTTGCTATGGTGTGCGCGAGCATATCATTTGTTTCTGCACAGAGGAAGTTTGATAAGGTTTCAAAAGTGACTTCATCAGAGATCAGGTGGTGGGGATATAAAGTCGTAAAAACTGAGGCTTCTTCGCATTCAGGGACAGTAAAGCTGAAAAGCGGAAAATTCAATTTCGATAAAACAGTCCTTGTAGACGGAGAGTTTGTAATAGATATGAGAAGCATGATGGCGGGAGATGTTTCCGAGGAAGATCAGATCAAGCTTACCAACGAATTGAAAAGTACCAATTTCTTTGAAGTTAAGAAATTCCCTATCGCAAAATTCCACTTGACTAAAATTATTCCTTTAGCAAACAGTGAGTACAATTCTACGATCTACGGTGACATTACGATCAAAGGGGTAAGAAAAACGATCACTTTCCCTGCGAATGCTTACGTTACTCAGTTTACAGTAGTGATTGAATCTGCGAAGTTCTCATTAAACAGAAGAGACTTTAAAGTATTCTATCAGTCTTCACTGAAAGATTATTTCATCAAGGACGAAATGGATTTCCAGTTCAGAGTTTCTACAGAAAAACTGGATAACGACAACAGAGTTCCTGTAAAGAAGAAGAAATAAGTAAAATATACAATCAAATAATACAATGGGCGGTTTTTATAAACTGTCCATTTTTTTGTATCCATACATTTTAATAATTGAAATCAGGATCAGATGTAAAAGTTGTGGCTCAGTAAAAATGAATTACTCTCGCGAATTATGCAGATAGAGCAGATTTGAAAAAAGTAAAATCTGTATCATCTGATTAATCTGCGTGAATTTTTTAAACCATTATTGATCAACTTCCCTCATGAGAATCAATGCAGTTGATTCCATCTTTGCTTCACTTAAATTTACAGTATAATATTAATCTTTGCGTTTAAAAGAGCATCTAGTCTGTCTTCATCTTCTAAAATCTCATAACAGCTCAGAAGCCTCTGAAATTAATCTGCATCTTTTATCATGTTTTTCTTAAATTAGTCCTATGAAAATTTATGTAGTAAGCGGTCTCGGAGCAGACTTTAAGGTGCTGGAAAGACTGGAATTCCCTGAGAACTGTGAATTGATTTTTATAGACTGGCTTATTCCCGAGAAAAATGAGCCCTTTCATTCCTATGTCGAAAGAATGGCGGAAAAAGTAGACGTTTCCGAGCCTTTCAGTCTGTTAGGATATTCTTTTGGTGGGATTATGGTGCAGGAGATCAATAAACTGAAACCGGCCCAGAAGGTAGTCATTATGGGGAGCATCAAATCAGATAAAGAGAAATCTAAATTTATAAAGACCGGTGAGATCACGAAAATCCCGAGAATATTTCCTGTAGGCATGTTCAATGACAAAGCAGCGAATGTATATTCTGTGGTCAGAAAACTCTTTGATCCTAAGAATCCAAAAATCCTTCAGTACTTTAGGGTAAGAGATCCGTACTATCTGAAATGGTCTGTAGAAAAGGTTTCCGAATGGAAATTTGAAGAAATCCCTGAAGTGATCCAGATATTGGGTGACAAGGATATCGTTTTTCCCATCAAATATTCAAAACCGGACTACGTGATTAAAGGAGGTACCCATCTTTTTCCGGCTACAAAATCCAAAGAAGTGTCTAAAATATTGAAGGAGGTGTTTGTTTAATTATGTAAATTTTGATTGAGTGTTGTTTTTTTTAGGGGTTAAATTTTAAAAATATATGTTTTTCTAAAATTTATGTTTAATTTTGATAGGGTTAAATATAAACTGTATGAAAATTGGTTTAAAATGGATCGTTTCATTCTCGGTCATTACCCTTGTGGCATTCGGAGGACTTTTTTGGAGCCCGATCGTTGATTTTCCCAACACCGGAGAATTTCTTGGCGAAGATAAAATTGTGGGAGCCGACGTAGCATGGATTTTGGCAGCAGCGGGTCTCGTATTACTTATGACACCCGGCTTGTCGTTCTTTTACGGAGGAATGGTTGGTAAGAAAAATGTAATCTCTACCATGCTGCAGAGCTTTATTGCGCTCGGAGTTATTTCTATTTTGTGGGTGGTTGTCGGGTTTTCTCTGTCTTTCGGGGATTCTTTAGGATTTGAGATCAATGGAGTGCACTACGGGATCATCGGAAATCCGCTGAGTTATCCATTTTTTAGTCGTGTAGGGGTGTTGCCTCATAAAACGATGGCTTCTACTATTCCTTTTGTGCTTTTTGCCCTTTTTCAGATGAAGTTTGCAGTGATTACACCTGCGCTTATTACCGGTTCTTTTGCCGAACGGGTTCGCTTCATTTCTTATCTTCTGTTCATGGTGCTTTTCAGCATTTTTATCTATACACCACTTTGTCATATGGTGTGGCATCCGGACGGACTTTTAAATAAATATTTCGGTGTAAAAGACTTTGCAGGCGGAACTGTCGTTCATATGAGCGCCGGATTCGCTGCTTTGGCCGGAGCTTTGGTTCTTGGAAACAGAAAAAATCCTCACCATGAGCCTTCCAATATTCCTTATGTTCTCTTGGGAACCGGAATGTTATGGTTCGGTTGGTTTGGGTTCAATGCCGGATCTGCTTTAAGTGCAAATGCTTCTGCAGCCATGGCTTTTGGAACCACTACAATTGCGTCTGCCTCTGCGATGATGACCTGGATTTTTTTCGACAGGATCAATGGCAGAAGTGTTTCTGCACTGGGAGCGTGTATTGGTGCTGTAGTCGGTTTGGTTGCGATTACTCCCGGCTGTGGCTTTGTCACTATTCCGGAGAGTCTTTTTATAGGATTTGCTGCTGCTATCGTTTCCAATCTGATGATGAACTGGAAAGCGTTGAAGAAAATAGATGATACCCTTGATGTTTTTGCCTGCCATGGAGTAGGAGGGATCATGGGAATGATCCTGACCGCTATTTTTGCCCATGGTGAAAATGCTAGCCTTCTTCATGGTGGAATTGGTGTTTTTGGTCATCATATGGCGGCTTTGGCTCTTGTTTCGGCTTTTACCTTCTTTGGTTCGCTGCTTTTATATAAAATTACAGATTCCATCATTACATTGAGGGTTTCCGAAGAATCTGAAGAGATGGGACTCGATCTTTCTCAGCATCAGGAGAGTTTCAAGTGATGGTAATTAAAAGAAAATCAGGGCACAGTTGATAGCCGAATACCCTGATTGTGATATTGAAATTAAAAGGATAGTTTCTAAATCCTATTCAATAGACTGGACGGCACTGAAAATGTTATCTTTTGATTTTTCAAAGACCTCACCTCCAAATTCTTCATTGTCTAATGAGAAAATACGAATGTCTTTAACTCCCATAATTCCGAAAATATGTTTTAAATAGGGCGTTTGAAAGTTGATATGTCCGTTCTTTTCATTTTCTCCGTATCCGGTATCGCCGCGGGCAGATAATATAAATGCTTTTTTGTTTTCGAGCAAACCAACATAGTCTCCATCGGGAACTCCTGACCTGAATTTCCAGGTTTCATTGATCCGCATTACCTGATCTATATAAGCTTTTAGACCACTTGGAATTGTCCAGTTGTACATGGGAGTTCCAATGACATAGATGTCGTGCTCTTTAAGCTCCTGTACAAGCTCATCGCTTATTTGTAATGCTTTTTGGTTTTCTTCTGTTCTGTCTGCCGGCTTTTTGAAGGCTCCAGCGATCCAGGCTTCGTTAATGTTAGGAATACTGTCGATGCCTGTTTCCCGGTACGTAAATACATCAAGAGGATATTTGCTTTTCCAGTTTTCGACAAAAAGTTGAGTGAGTTTTCGGCTGTAAGATCTTTCATTTCTTACACTGGCGTTGATAATCAATACTTTCATTATTATAAATTTATAACAGCAAAATTCCTGATTATTCATTCCTTAAAAATTGATCTAGTTCAAGAGGATTTATTTTTTTTTCGTATTCGGCTAATAAATTCGGCGGAGACACCTAAATAGGAGGCAATCAGATATTGCGGAACCCTGGAGACAATATCCGGATAAGTATCGAGGAAATCATAATACTTCTGCTCAGCTTTGTACATATTGTTGAATACGATCCTTTTCTCAAGAGTTCCCAGATAACTTTCTAAAATAATCCTGAAGTATCTTTCCAGAGAAGGGATTTCCTGCAGCATTTTTTGAAAAGACTGATGGCTGATCTGCAAAAGGCTTGTTTTTTCTACAGCCTGGATATTGTAAATAGAAGCATTTTGTTTAGAAAAGCTGGAGATATCCGTTGCCCACCAATGGTCTATAGCTAAAAAAAGGATCTCTTCATTTCCGTTTTCAGCATTGATGCAGAAGGCCTTTAAAACCCCTGAAACAATATAGCTGTCATAACGGCAAATTTCTCCGTTTCTTAAAAGGAATTCGCCCTTTTCCAATGTTTTTTCCGTCCAGAAGCTTTTAAAAATAGCAATTTCTTCAGGACTTAAGCTGACATGCTGACCAATATTCTTAATTAATGTATCCATTCGAAATGATTAAAAAGTGAGGAATTTTATAATAGGTTGAAGAGGTAACACTGTACACAGCTAATTTACAAAATACGTATTAAAGGCGTCTCATGATTTGTGAACTGTTATGAATTCTAAGATCCGGGGATGCTTTTATTGGGATTTATCGCGTATCTTTGTTGTAAGAGGAAAATGAAGAATTATCTATGGAATCAATATCGGTTTTTGAGATTATTAAAGTAGGAATAGGCCCGTCCAGTTCGCACACGATGGGACCATGGAATGCAGCTTCTGCATTTATCAGAATTATAAAAAGGGAAAGATCCATTGCTGAAGTGAAGGAAGTTTTCCTTGAGTTTTTCGGTTCTTTAGCGAAAACGGGAATCGGGCACGGAACGGATATTGCCGGAATGCTTGGATTAAATGGTGAGGATTTTACGACCATCAATACATCAAAAATTGATGAAAAAATAGAGAAGATCAAAAAAGACCAGATCATTAATCTGGGTGGAGAAAAAGAAATTCCTTTTATCTACGGCTATCACTTGATTTTAAATATGCAGAAATCCCTTGATTTTCATCCGAACGGAATGATTTTCAAAGCTGTTTTTGAAGACGGAACCGAACTGGTTCAGGATTTCTATTCTGTAGGCGGTGGTTTTATCGCAAGCCAGGAAAAAAACTCCATAGAAAAACATTGCGTCCGAACACTGTATCCTTGCCATCACGGTTCGGATATTGTAAAATACTGTGATAAACTGGGATTGAAAAAGTTTTCAGATCTGATTATGATCAATGAAGAAAGCTGGAGAACCCCGGAAGAAACCAGACTACAAGCGCTTAATATCTGGAAGAATATAAAAGAATGCATCTACAAAGGCGTTAATAAAGAAGGCATCCTTCCCGGAGGCCTGAATGTGACCAGAAGAGCGGCAGGAATCAACAGAAAACTTTTAGGAGACAAAGTCTATAAAAATATTGATGAGTGGTTCCAACAGGTCGTTGATGCAGAAGAAAACTTCACCAATATCAATAAATGGATTGCGTGTTTTGCCCTGGCAGTGAATGAAGAAAACGCAAGTTTCGGAAGAATTATCACGGCACCTACCAATGGAGCCAGCGGAGTTATTCCGGCGGTTTTAATGTATTCGCAGGCCTTTACGGAATGTACCAGCGAAGATGATATTGTACGATTTTTACTTGTTGCCGGAGAGATCGGAACTTTATTCAAGAAAAATGCCACTATTTCTGCGGCAATGGGCGGATGTCAGGCAGAGATCGGAGTTTCGTCAGCGATGGCTGCGGGAGGATTGACGGAAATCTTAGGCGGAAGCATCGGACAGGTCATGATGGCAGCAGAAATTGCCATGGAACATCACCTTGGACTGACCTGTGATCCTATCAAAGGTCTTGTACAAATCCCATGCATTGAAAGAAATACAATGGGCGCAATGAAAGCCATCACAGCCGCAAATATTGCTTTGGAAAGTGATCCGACAAAAGCAAAAGTAACGCTGGATGAAGTGATCCAAACCATGTGGGAAACAGCTTTATCGATGAGTGACCGTTTCAAGGAAACCTCAGAAGGCGGACTTGCCATTGCAGTCAACGTTCCTGAATGTTAAAAGAAAAAGTATACTGTTTTACATATAAAATCCTTAGATGATGAGTCTAAGGATTTTTTTAGATCGGTATGGCAAAAATTAAAAAATTCAGAGATTAGGAGATTGAGAGATTAAGTTGGGTTTTAATTTAAAACTTGTAATAAGAAAATAATTTTGACATATCTTATCTTCTCAATCTCCTAATTTCTCAATCCCTTAATTCTTTATAACTACTTTTTATTCAACAAATAAGTCTTCCCTTTCTGAATCAATTGCATTTGCTTGCTTTCTGGCATGAAGAGCATGACAATGTCAGCTTGTTCAAACCTGTATTTATTTTTTTCAATATTTTCCAGCGGAAATTCAGGCTGTCCTTTTCCCTGTGCATACAAGATTCCGTCTTTAGAAAATATAGTCAACGGAATCGGAATTTCTTTTGTTTCATATTCTCCGGCATATTTCTCCAGATCAGCATCTGATTTTGTATCAAATGACGGATATTGATAGTCTCTTCCATACAATTGATTTAAAATTCCCACGTATAAATCATTGTGGGCTAAATTTTCTCCATTAACGGTTACCGCAAAAGAAAGTTTGTCCGTTGGCTCATAGTTTAATATAGAGTGAGAGCCGGCCGTGTCGCCACCATGTCCGTAGGCAATGATGTTGTAGAACGGTACTTTCATTATTCCCGTCCCGAAAAACTTCTCTTCTTTATTGGAAGTCATCATTTCCAGGGTTTCCTTTTTTATGAATTTTCCATTGAATAAAGCATCAATAAAGGTATTCATATCCTCCGTAGTGGAAGTAATATCTCCTAAGCCAATGCAGTTGTGGAAATCGAAATCCGCCACTTCTTTCCAGCTTCCATCTGTAAATTTGTAGGATTTAAAGACATTTTTAGGATTGTCCAGTACAGAGAATGTATGCTTCATTCCTGCTTTTTCAAGAATATTCTCTTTCAGGATGACATTATAGGGTTTCCCAGACAGCTTTTCCAGAATTCTGCTTAAAAGAAAATACGCTGAATTGGAATATTTGGTTTTCTTTCCCGGTTCAAAACTTACGCCCAGTTTTTTAATTTCTGCAATGATTGCCTTGTCTCCAACTGCTTTTCCGAAAAGCCAGTTATCCTCTGGTTCACCTACATAATCACCGAGTCCGCTCGTATGGTTCAGCATCTGCTGTATGGTAATTTTTTGAGCGTTGGGAATTTCAGGATAGTATTTTGACAGCTTATCATTCAGTTTAAGCTTTCCGTTTTCAACCAATTGCATCAGCATCACAGCCGTAATCATCTTACTGATGGAGCCTATCTGATATTGAGTGTCTTTATCGTAAGTCACATTTTTTAGTTGTGACTGTCCAAAATCTTTGTGGTATTCCTGGACGCCATTTCTGAAAATAGAAACACTCCCGATCCCCTGATTTTTTGCTGCAATATAATTCAGGAAATCATCAATTTTTTCCTTGTTAATGGCCTTTCCGTTGAGATACTGTGCTTCAGTATTTTTAGAAACCGGATGATTTCTGAACAGATTTAAAGGAAGTATTTTTCCATTCTGATTCAGATTTCCTTCAAAATGATCCTCTTTGAAAACACCTTTGTAGCTGGCATTGATTTTTTTAATGTCAAAACTAAGCTCATTGTTACTGAAAGCCGTTTTGTCTACAGGAATGTCATCTTTGCTTTGCTTAGGACTGTTGAGCTGTGAGGTGTATCCTTCAGGCCCTTTTTTAATTTTCAGTACGACGGGAAGTTTCATCGTCTGGATATCCACTTCACCGTTCCAGGTTCCCTCGATTTGGGCGTGACAAATGTGTGCCAGAAAGACCAGCACAAGTAAGAGTTTGATTTTCATGATATTTAGATGTATTTAGATAGTAGAATTTGACATACCAAAGTCATAATCATGGATACCGCTGCAAAAAGAACGATATGCTGCCATTTTTTGATATTGGTTGCTGTCTTAAAGCCGTTATAATAAAGGGTTATACTATAGATTAAAATAATAATGGCAAACGATGCCATAGTCAGGGTCACGGCAATGTCTAAAACGGGTAACGGATCAGAAGGATGGGTCTGATGAGCGATCACTTTTTTCTGAGATTCTTTTACAAATGATAACCTGTCTGTTGCCTGCAGGAGAACCAGTAGAAGCTGTGAAATTAATACGGTATTAACGATATCAATGAACCTTGTTTTGCTGTTTAAAATCTTACCCAGTACAAATAGAATTACGATAGCATACGAAAAACTGATTAGGGTAGGAACAGCTACAGCCTGAACGGTCACCTTATCTAAACTGTTAATCCTATAAATACTGCTGAAATAAGTACCTGTCCAGTAACCCATCAAAATAGCCAAAGCTGTTGCCAATATCCCAACACCGAGCAATACCTTATCATCAAATCTTTCAAAAGGATTAAAAATTGTTTTCCAGTTCATCATGGTGAGTTTACAGGTTAGTTTTCAGTTGTCCGACTTTAGTGATCAGATCGTCCATTTTGTTTCTCATGGTCGGGTAGGAAAGGCCCGCTTGTTTCGCCATTTCTTTAATGCTTCCGCTGGAAAGGAAAAAATTAAGAACAAACTCCTGCTCTTCACGGTTTAGCTTAAGCAGAACGGGAAGCTCGTAATCGCCGCTTACCTCCGTTTTACAGTTCGGGCATTTCATCTGGCTTACATTTAAAGTATTGTCACAACTTGGACAGACAGTTGGCAGTTTCATCAATTAATTTTTTACGAAAATACTATTTTTTTTAATAAAGTTAAAATATTTTTTAATAAAGTTAAAAAGTTGATTATGAAAAGAGGTGGCAGATAGTAGGTCGCAGGTTGCAGGTAATAGGTGGTCAAAGTTTGAAAGTACAGCCTTTGATGTATTACTGAATGCATAGAAAACAAGGATAAAAGCACCGGATATCAATAAAATTGTTGTAAAATCCCGTTACCCGTTACCCGCGACCTATAACCTGCTACCTACTACCTGCTACCTACCATCTGCCACCTTCCACCTAAAAATAAATTTGCATTTCCGATAAAAACAGATATTTTTGCCTGAAAAATTAACAATCATGAAAAAATTCTTTACACTGCTGTGTATCGGTGCCTCTTTGGCTGCCTATTCTCAAATCAGTATTCCTGAAACTTCTCCGAAAGGAACGATTACCACTCAAAACGGAATGACTATTCAGTATAAGGATCTTAAATTCATCAAAGGAAAAGTGACCTACAAAAATGTGCAGAACGGAGCAGAGGAATTTCTCTATGAAAACTCTGTGAAAGCGGTTCAGGAAGCTAGTCCAAATGAAATTGAAAAAATCCCTACTGAAACTCCTGTAGCAACGGTGTCTGAACCGAAACAGGAAAATCCTAAACTTACCGAAAAGTATGATATCAAAAATTATCTTCTTCAGAAGCAGGATTCAGGATATATGAAAGGAAGAACGGTCAATAACCTGGGAACAGCATTTGTTGTCGGAGGAGCCGCCTGTTTTGTGGTAGGCGGGGTTCTGAATCTTTCCAAGGCTAGCGATACGAACGTAAGAAACGGTGAACCAAAAAATGGATCTCCTGTGCCTTTGATCATCGGTCTTATCGGAATGGGAGTTGGGGTTACGCTGAAACTGGCAGGACATTCCAAAATGAAAGATGCCATTAATAACTACAGAAATACCGCTGCATCAAAATTTACTCCAAGCTATTACGTTGTGAATAACGGTAATGGAGTGGGACTGATGATGAAGTTTTAAGAAGGTGGCAGGTAGTAGATGGTAGGTTGCAGGTGATAGGACTCGATAAAAAAATTATTCGTATTCGGTGTCTTTTATCACTATTTTTTGCATTCAGTAATAAAATCAAAGGCTGTACTTTCAAACTTTGACCACCTATTACCTGCAACCTGCTACCTACCACCTAATTACCTCAATATTCCTCTGATCCTGTTCGCATTGGTAATCAGTTCTTCTAGGTACTCATAGTTTTCTTTTTCCAGCGCGGCTTTGAATTTTCTGAGTTGGCTGATGTGCTCGTTCAGAACATCCAGAACGTTTTCCTTATTTTGTTTAAAGATAGGAACCCACATTTCGGGATGCGATTTCGCAAGACGTACCGTACTGGAGAAACCGGAACTGGCCAGCTGGAAAATGGTTTCCTCTTCACGCTCTTTTTCCAAAACGGTATTGGCCAGAGCGTAAGATGTAATGTGTGAAATATGTGAAATATAGGCAGTATGGATGTCGTGGTCTTCTGCGTTCATGTAGATCAGGTGCATGTCAAGGCTTTCTGCTACTTTTTCTGCCAGTTGAAGGGCGTCGGGTGCGGATTCTTCTTTATTGCAGATCACTCCGGCCTTTCCTGAGAAACTGTTGGAAACCGCAGATGCCGGACCACTGTTTTCAGTACCCCACATCGGGTGAAAAGCTACAAATCTTGAGCGTTTTGGATGGTCTTTGACCGCATTTACGATTCCTGCTTTTGTAGATCCGGCATCCATCACGGTTTGTTCATCGGAAATCAAATCGAGGACATCAGGCAGCAGCTTTCTGGCCGCGTCTACCGGAACGGCAATAATGATAAAGTCAGCATTTTTAACGCCATATTCAAGGTCTGTACCTGCGTCTATAATATGAAGTTCCAATGCTTCGCGGATATGCTCCTGATTGTTATCGATTCCGTAGATGAAATCTGCAATGCCTTTTTCTCTTAGTTTTAAAGCCATTGAACCCCCGATTAAACCTGCACCAATAATACTAATTTTCATCTTTTTAAATTTTTTAAAATAAAAAACCCCGTCCTAGGACGAGGTTTTAAGTTATGTTCATAAGAATCCTAGCCCAGATTTGAGTCAAAAATTCTATAATAATATGTTCCGTTATTGAAATTCACCAAGCGAAGGTATAAAATATTTTTTAAACTCAGGATATTTTTGGTTTAAATTATCACGTGACCTATGAACGCGGTTTTAATCTGCGCTGTGAATAATCGTTCTTTTAACGTCCTTATTCTGCTGTTCCAGGCTTATAGTTGTTACTCCGCCTTCAAAAAAGAATTCAATGTCAGTTTTTTTAGGACCAACGGTGTAAGTTATGGAAATAAGGCCATCTTGGTTTATTTCTTTTGTCGAATTTGCTTTAGGAAGATTGGCCAATAGCAGTTCTGATTTTTCTACTTCTTTATCTTTGATTGTTCTTCTGTAAACTTCATCAATAGAAGTATTTTTAAAGATGCATTCCATCTCAGTTTCGTATTCCACCTGTTTTTCAGTACATTCTTTTTGGGTGAGAATTCCCTTGGTTTCAGTAATAGGTGTATTTTCAACGGCTGGTTTTATAGCCGTAGCGCTGTCTTTTTTAACTGTTACGGTAGTTTCATTGACTGTTTTTTTTGATTCATTTTGACAGCCTGTAAACACTAAAAGACCAAGGCAGAAGAAACTAATTTTTTTCATGGAGAATAATTTGAATTTATAGGGCTTAAAAATAATGAATATTCTTCTTTAAAGTTGATTAAATCTGGGGTTTAAAAGTTTTTAAAAAAATGACTAGATACAATGGATTATTGTTGCTGTGGAGCTATTTTTATTGAAAGGATTCTCTATTTGTATATATTTTTTTCTTTCCTGTAATAGAATCCGAACCATGTTAAATTTATTTTTGACTCATTAATAATTTCCAAAGTTCCAACAGCCTTTTTATTATCAAGGTTCTCCCAATTTTGCATTTCATCAGGAAGTGGAATGATAGGTGGAAAATCTGTGAAATAAAGCTCGTACTTATTGACTCCAATTTTCTTTAATTCCGCATTCATTGAAAACCTGCCTGTAATGGTGAATTGGGCACTGTTAAGATTTGGCAAAAAAACAATACTATTTTTCGAATTGCAATTAAATGTCCATTTACCATCAATCTTTTGTAATGGTGCAGATGTATTTGTAGTTTCTGTTTTTGGCTGTAGTTTCGTTGAATTTTGTTTACAATCCAAAAAAATGAATGCACTAAAAATTGGGATTGCTATATATATCTTCATTTACTTAATCTGTTTATAAAATGGTGCACCATGGAGTCAGTTATTTATATTAAAATTTGTCAGTTTATAAAACTCAGTGACACTTATTTTGACATGGAAATTATTTTACCAAATCAATGATATTATTATTGATCATCTTATTATAATCCCCTTCAAAAAGCCCACTTTTATACTTCTTGTAATATTCGATTTTTGATGTGGAAAATTCATAATATAATCTGTCTTCTTTTTCATAGTATTTTCCGTCAGAGTAGTTTGGATAATTTTTATAATCATTATCATTTTTAATAATATATTTATCCGGTATCTCTAAAATAATATGGTCGTTTACTTCATATATGTTCAATATGTCTGAGTAATTAACGTTTGATTCCTCATATTCAGGCTTCCAATACATTACTCTTTGCCCAAGTGGATATAAGATTTTGTTTTTATATAGATATAGTTTCCAGCCAAAATGATTATCACCATTTATTGGGAAGAATATCACGTAATTTTTAGAAGTATTTGAAAAATATATTGTTGGTGTTGAGGTTTCCAAATCTTCATTATTAATTTTCCTAATGATAGCTTTTTCAATATCATTAAAAATAAGCATAATGAGTTCATATCTATTTTTATCAGCTCCTTCAATAGTTGTATTTGAAATATTGAAGTTTTCACAGTTTAATACATAATTAGGTGGATCAGAATTCTCTTGATTACAATTAACTTTAACTAATTGAATTAAGTTTTCTGTAATATTTACCTTATTTGAAACTTCTTTTTTATTTTTTCCCTGTCCATTACAGCTTTGTATTGTGACTATTAATAATATGAGAACTATTGTTTTCATTTGGAATATAAACGGTTTATATTATAATTTCAATGACTATTTTTTTAACATTATTTCAATTTGTGCAAAGGCATTTCATTATTCCCAGGATTGATAAAGTATATTGGGCTTCCTGAAATAAAGTAATTGTTGTCATATTTCTCAATACAAATAATCCCCATATCTCCAGAAGTATTATTGTAATTTATTTTAATTTTTCCATTATTGACTTCTTCAGCTTTTAGTGGAGAATATTTATTTTTCCTTCCTTCTTCGGTGAGATCTACGGAAACATCCTCCAATGAATTTATTGTTATATCAAAAATGGTTTTTGCCTCGTCTCTATTTGATGCTTCAAAATGATATACTCCTTTCCAAAAATCAATATTGCTTTTCGTAACATTATTATCTTTCAAAAAAGATTTTTGTTTTACTAAACATATCTTGGCTGAAGAATTTATTTTATAATGCTCCCATTTTTCAACATTTGCTCCGGATTCATCTTCTGCTACATCTAGTAAATAAATTTCATTTTTATCAAGATAGTAATACTTTGTTTTTACGGTTAATGATTCTGAATAATTAAGAGATTGGTAAATGACAATTGAATCAGATATAGTTTTATTTTTTTCTATATACAGTGTTATTTGATAGCTTAAATCAGCATTATTGTTTTTAGAAACTGAATTTTTGATGAATAATTCTGTATTAGAATTAAGTTTCCCAATAATATTTTTTTTATTTATAGAATTTAATTTATCGTAATCAAACTTAATTTTGGATAAAGGACATTTTGCATCATCCTCTTTAACTTGTTTTTCAGATCTATCAAAAAAAATAGTATTTAATTTGCAAGTTGGGTCGATAGAGCTTACAAAATTCAAATCTGAAATTAATACATCACCACTCCAATTTTTATTAAAAGAAATTTCTTGGGAAATAGAGGGTTTTGAAACGTTTTCTAGTGCCTTTTTGCAAGAGAATGAGCTTATAAATGATAATAAAATAACTAGATTTTTCATCATGTATTAGTAGATTTCGTTAATAATTTTAAAGCTTACACTATTCCCAATTATTTTTTTATATTAAAATTTCCTTTATCACTCAAAGAGTATGATTTAATTAATTTTCTCTTATCATCTTTCTCTGAATAAATGAAAATTTCATCTATTTCATTAATAGAAAACACAGTTGTGTCATCGCTATCGCCGTTACTATTAGCAATTTCTAAACCGTCTATTAATTTTCTTCCCTTAATTGTGATAAGGTATAGTAAATCACTTTCTCCACTAACATTATTTACAATATATAACTTATAATCTCCATTGGAAGGCAATTCTGCTATTGCATCTATACCTAATTGATATTTTTGTAGAAATAATTTTTTGATATTATTATCATTTAGAATTTCCAGTTTAATCTTTTCTGTAAAATTTTTATAATCTATAGGGAATATACTTGACGATTTAATAGATTTTGTCAACTCTTTCGAATTATTTTTGTCTTCCTCAATAGTTTCCTCTTTTTTTAAAATACATTTGTTAGGAGCATAATATTCTCCATTTGGGATTTCCAATATTTCCCAAACTATGCCGTTACCAGTTCTCTGTATAAGACAAACTCCTTTGCTCGGATTAAAAAAGCTGAAAAAATTACCAACATATGCATTTTTTTCTATGTTAAAAGCGGTTTTTATATTAATATTTTTTTCAAAATCACAATCAAGCTTTTGTCCATTATTATAGACCGCACAATACTGTGCATATAAAGAATCTTTAGTGATTCGCAAAATTTTCAAAGTAAACTCTTGGCTTTTATCTTCTGATTTCCAACGCCATATTTCGGGGATATTATTTTTCTTGCTTAAAACTATACTCTTTACAAATCTATTATCTTTAGAATCATGCTTTTTACATGAAGCTGTTATACCAAGAAGGAAAGTCAATACTAATAAAAATCTATATATCATAATTTAAAATCTATAGTTGGTAATTTAAACATTTGTCGACTCTAATTTTAAGTCCATTTAAATAATCTTCTGAAAACCATTTCTCCGAGGCTCCATAGTCGTAATAAGCTTTTCTTATTTCGCTTATTCGTTTGAGTAACTTTTCTTGATCTTCCGGTTGATTTAGCGCATTTGCAGTTTCTTGTCCCATACCTCCATCTATAGTAATACTTTGGCCAAATTCACTAACTAATAATTTTTGAACTTCTTTAATGGCTCCTCCGGAGGTAATAGTCCAGTCATAAATCATAAGAGCTATTTTTAAATTACTAATTTCACAATATCCTTTAGGTTCCCAATATCTTTTTCTATAAATAATGGTTGCTTGTTCTTCTGTAATTTTTTTTTGATTTTCTTGTGTTGGCTCTACTCCTAAATCTTCCTTTGCATATTTTTTCCATACAGGCCATGATATTCCCCTATTGGTAGGATCCCCTTTGTCTTTAGATGGTTCGTTTTTATATCCTCCTTCATGTTTTAAAATAATCGGTGCTATTTTTTTGAACTTATCTTCGCAGGGGTCTGAATTTGTTGTGATTTGTTTGTTTTGTTGAGATTGATATGTTTCATAGCAAATGCAAGTATTTGTGTAACCTAATTCTACTGCTAGCTGAGCAATACTTTTTCCATTTAAATTTATCGAATTTTTACAAAAGTACTTATCCTGAAGATAAACTGAATCAAATTTTCGAACATCCATATGTATCCAACTAAAAGTATGATCATATCTAAGATTGCCATTCTTATCATATAATAAGTCAATAGGCTCTATTGAAAATAAATTGGGATTAGGCCATTCTTTTTGAGCACCTAAATATTTTATAAATATACTATCTCTTATATTTCTTAATTCTGCAAGATTCTTCTTTTGAGGACCTCTTATTTGCCATTTGCCTTTACTGAACTGGATATCAATCGCTTTTCCTTGATGGTTTGTTGTTAAATAGTTCTTAAATCTGCATCTATATCCTGAAGAAAAAGAATCAATTTTATATGTTTCATTTTTACTAAAATAAAACTGTAAAGCTTTAAATCCAAATAAAAGTGATCTGTGTATACCAGGATATTCATACATATGAAAGGCTTCATCTTGAACATTTTTTTTATACATACCTTGTCCAGTGTTATCTCCAAAGTCTTTACAATTGTTGATTTCCTCAATGCGTCGAATCTTACTTTTTACCTTTTTATTTTTTGTAGTACAGCTACATTTAAGTTGATTCCATAATGCTGTATTAATATCAAAATTTTTAGAAAACTCGTCAATAGCTCTTAAAACATTTCCACATACCTTGCCTGTTTCGGAAACTTTCATGTAATCTTTCTGGAATTGCTTAATCATTTTTTCAGTTTTATCTGTAAATTTATCTGTTGGGACATTTCCTCCAAAACCAGCTAAACGGATATTAATTTCCCTTATTAGCTCACTAGGTACAGAGTTTTTGTCAATACAATATTTACCACCACATGCCTTACTACTTGTTTTCACCTCTCCCTTCACCACCGCCGGACTCCTCACATTTTCCACTTCCATCAGGCCATCTGAATCTACACCGAATCTTTTGGATTCTGCCGAAAAATCAATGGAAATTATTTCAATAAAATAATTCTGTTCATGGGCATCCGGATCACCGATGGGAAGATCTTTTCCTTTGTCGAAAACACTTTTAGTGATCACAAATCCTGAGGTAGTGTCACATACATCAGCTGGAATTTTAATATTTCCGCTTCGGTAGATTTCATCGTGAGAACCTGTATCGTATTCCCAGATTACGTATTGAATATGCTTTCCAACCATATTTTTGGAATGGATTCTTACTCTTACCTTATCTCCGACACTAACTTTTGACAGTTCCTTTCCGGAATCATTGATGAAAACGGCATCTAAAATATTGCCTTTCGGATCAGGTTGCTTTGTCCCTCCATTTTGCCCGGCTGGAAATTTGGGCGTGTCTGGTTTTGGTTTAGGGCGGGGTTTTGCCGGAGGTTGTCCGCTTTTATGATCCGGGTTGACGACATCTACATTCACTTTGCTGGCTCCCTGTATTTTTCCGTAATAACTTGCGGTAACATAATATTCGTGATTGGCTCCCTCATTTTGACTGCCTCTCATCAGAAACATATTGGCGATCTGTCTGAGAATTTTTTCATCGGACATCAGTGAGATTCTTACCTCTGCAATCCCTTTTTCATTAACTCTTGCTTTATAAACCTTATTCTGGCGGTTGTTTTTATTGACAGCAGGATCATGGCCTTTTCCCGCTGCATCGTCTTCCCACAGTTGAAACTCTATTTCTTTACCAAACATAGCAATACAGTGGGCCTGTGCCGTTAATGTATCACGATAGCTCGCCTTGTTCACATCTTTTCTATTTCTGTTGAAGAGAATAACTTTGTCGATCTTTGATATTTTCCCTGCTGCAGGAATCAGTACAAGAGTTCCTGCCAGCTTTTTCGAGGCAGGTGTTCCGGGAAGAAGTCCTTGCTGGGTTTCATATACTTTTATTTCAAACTCAATTCCTGTTGCAATTTCACCAAATTGATAAGAAACTTTCTTTCCTGTTTTTGGAGTTCCCGTAATATCTTTCCAGGTGCTGTTTTTCTGCTTTTTGAAAAGATGCCATTCATAGCTGCTGTTAAAGCCTCCAAGGATATTAAAAGCATTAATTTCATAATCGTTACTCGTTCCAACAATCGGATTCTGGGGACCTGTTATTATTCCTGTCATGGCTTAAACGTAGTATTGCTGGTCATTAATATCCTCTTTAAACTCATCATAATCCACCACCGGATTATAAACCTGTTGCTCCTACGTATCAGCATTGGAGGCCTGGGACTTACCGATTTCGCTTTGCTGGCCATGTTTAAGAATGGTGATTTTTCCACCGGTACTGCATATGAGTTCTGAGATTTCGGTGAGACAGCTTTTTCCCATGACTTTCACATTTTCGTAGGTTTTTTGCCATTTTCCCGCGGGTGCATAGGCGCAGGGAAGATAGCCGGTGGATGAAGGTTTCAGCTTACACTGCCCGAAAGGTTGAGCTGCAGGATCAAACTGAAGATCATCTTCCGTAACAGCCAGATAATCTGGATGTCCTTCGGCATCGTTCCAGTAATGTTTTTCATGGCTGGTGACTTTGAATTTTGGAAATGTAAATCCCTGATTGCACTGAACGGTTGCTTTCTGAATAATAAAATATTTACCGTCATGAGCATCAGAACCCCAACCATTGTTTTGATTGTCTTCTTTTTGATCATGTCCTTCTTTTTCAGATGACTGTTCGTCTTTTGCTGTCTGCCAATTATCTTCACCGGCCATTGAATCTATATTTTCTTCCTCTTCAATATTTTCAACCTCTTCCTGAGATTGATTTTCCTCAATTATAAACTGTGGATATTCAGGGATGAGCACTGTTTTTCCGGGAACGGGTTGTTCATGCATAATATCTTCTTTGGGACAGTGGAGATTGTGATAGGTTTTTAAAATAGCCTCATCTTTCAGTCCGAATTTCTTTGCGAGCAAGCCAAAAGTGTCGCCTTTCTGGATAATGTAATTTTTCATGCAATCATTGTGTTATGGTGATACTGTGTTTTTGAACCAGAGCATCTTCATGCCATAGACTCAGCGATGATTCTGCCCGGAACAGGTTTTTGTGATGTTTATGGGTGGTGTATTGAAGAATGATCTCTCCCGAAACAGGTTCCTCTTCCGCTGCTTCAAACCGGATCCCACGTTTCAACTCCTGAAGGCTGCAGGAATCTATGATTTTTCCTTTTAAAACAGTGACAATATAATCGGGATCTTCGTCTTCATATTCAGCTTCCATAAGGCATTGGACAGGAAAAGAATTTTGAAAAAAACAGAACTTTTCAGTCCAGGCCGATCTTTTGTGGAACCAATCCATTTTTGGAAATAAAGTTTGAAAAAGCAGGGTAGACCTGAATTGTCGTAAAAAATATTCACGGTCAGAAATATTATCCAGAAACGTATCCAAATACATCTTAGAAACAGATCCTGTAAAGAATTCCTCCAGGTCTGTACGCTTTTCTTTAAACTTTTGAATCGTGCTTTCATGATCGGCAAATCCAATAATATTTCCGGTGTCAGAAAGGATAAAATCGATCGGCATAATACTTTCTATGCAGGCTATTGAAAGGCTTCCTGTTTTGTCATCAGGTATTTCGCTATTGATTTTAAAATTCTTTTGATTAAATGTCAGAACATAATGGTTTTCAAATTTACACTCACAGATACCTACCTGAACAGTGTGATTTATCACTAAATAATTTTCCATAGGAGCTTCAAAGGTTTCACTGATGTGATACGTAGACAGAAAAAACGAATCGGGAAGTTGAATAGGAGGGACTGCTTTTTTCTTTTCCTGGTCTTTTTGCTTTTCTGTTTTAAAGTTCAGCGGTACGAGAAGCTGTTGAATACCATTAAGGTTTTCAAACCATAGGGTATCTATCCTTTTGCATCGGGAATTGTGAAAAAGCCTGAGCTCTTCGCTGGTCATGCCCAGTCGGAAGGATACAGAATGAAGCGTATCTCCGTTTTGGACTTTATATTCAAAAAAATCCATTTCTATCAATTGTGAATTATGGGTTAAATGTAATAAAAAATGGTATTCAAAATACATTTTCAATGCTAATTTTTTAAAATTATAGAGGTATTGCAATTGTATTCGTATTAATTTTATGTTATTTAAAGTTTATAATCAATAAAATAAGTAATTAATCCCCTTGTTGATAATAAAATTTTATTGATGTTTTACTTTTATACTTCAAAAGATGTTGTTTGTAGAAGAGGTGTATGTAAGCTTTATAGTAAGTCTTTCGTATTTAAAGAATTGACTAGATTTGTAAAATAACCGGTCCAAAAACACAATAATTATGAAGACTCGTTTTTTCTACACTTTGTTGATATTAATAGTTTCTGTAAGTCTAAGCCATGCAGAAACCTATACAAAAGATATGGAGAACCTTTTTTCCATAAAATCGGATACTGTAAAAATCAAAGAGTCTTTCAACCAGGATGATACTTCCGTTAATGAATTTTTGACAGACAGGTTGAAACCTATCCGCAGCAATTTCAAAAGAATCAATTCTATTAAAAAATGGAGTTCCATAAAAAAGAAAGACATAGAAGGAGAATCTGCCGAAGGCGGTGAAGCGGTATTTTATGAGCAGAAAGGACGTCTGAAGAAGGTAACGGCAAGACTGTACGGAGAAATGGGGCAGGTGCTCACCGAATATTATCTGCTGAATGGAAAGTTGTCTTTTGTTTTTGAAAAAATCTATACCTACAACCGGCCTATGTTTTATGACATCAAAGCCATGAAAGAAAATAATGACACGGAAGCTTTTGATTTTGAAAAATCAGAGATAGAGGAGAACCGGAATTATTTTGAAAAAGGAAAACTCCTTCATTCAATCAATAGCTTAGATTGTGGAGCGCCTTTCAGTAGTGATTATATAGCAGAAGAAGAGAAAAGATTTTCGGAATCATTTCAAAAACTGTTGAAGCTGAGAAGTCAGAAATAATATAATGTAACAATGTATCCGTCTAGCAGTTTACCAATGATTTAATCAATCAATATTTTAAATCATACATCAACGCATCATCAAATCATCTCATCAACAAATCGCCACATCACCATCTCTGCAGATTCCCCGGCAGCACACCCTCTGCAGGAAGGTTTAGCCGCCGGATCTACAGTTCCGGTTCAGTACAGGTCAACGGGATTTAGAGTATACTTATCAAATTTATTTTGCTGACCAATACCGGAAACGGAAGTTAATATGGACTGTGTGGACTGTTGTTTTTTCGTTAAATAAAAGATATCATTCTGTGCAATCTGTTCAATATTGTTACACTTTTACATTGGTAAATTGTTACACTGATACATTGTTACATTATTCAAAAACCTATGGATTAGAGATAATCAATGTTGAAGGAATATCAGATAACCACAGACTCTTACTGTCGATCAGGTTTTTCCAGCTTTTGCTGCTGACCAGCATCAGGTCCTGTGCGTTCAGAAATTCTTTCTCGATCTTTTTCTCGTTATATAAAGTGATGTGATTGGGTGCTACCTGTTCGATGCTTCTGATCAGTTCCTTCACCTCAATATTGTTGCGGATCTGTCCTGCGGCATCTAGGATAATGATTTGTGAATTGTTATTATTGATCAGCCTTTTGGCATATTCAAGCAGATAAAAATCGCTCAGGTTGAAGATCGGAACAAATACCTTATCGGCAGATTTAAAATCTTTTTCTACCATAACGCCTACCGGAATATGGGTTTTGTCCAGAATCTGAAGCGTAAAATCGTCAAAAGGAGAGTTGTTGAAAATGTTTCCTTTGCCTTTTACCGTGTTCAGAAGCTTTTCCGGGTTGATGATCTTGGTGGTGAATCCTAACAATCTTCCGAGCAAACTTCCTTCATACATAGATTTACCCAGCATAATCAGGAGAAGATCGTAATTTCCTTTATTGGAGATTCCTGTAAGGTCGCTTTCAATATCTGTGGACGCTTTGAAAAGCGTAGTCACTTCCAGTTTCAGGTCGTGGGATGTCTCAATCACGTTTTTAAACTGAGCATCTTCATACTCATTGATATCGTAGGCGTGCATTTCGTCTACCGGAGCAATATTCACTGCGGTAATGCTTTTGTTGCCGTTCATTTTATTGGTGAAATCATGGGCCAACTTCAGCAAAGTGCTTCCGGATTCAGGTTTGTCAAAAGAGAGCAGGACGCGGTATTTGGAATCATTGTTGTCATGAGTTTCTTCGTCGCTGCTTTTTTTGGATTTAAAAATAAAATTAATAAAGTCTAAAGCAGGCCCCGTCATAAAGGTGGTAAATAAAGCCATAATAACCAACATCGCGAAGATTTCCGGACTTAATACTCCAAGATCATACCCGATATTCAATACAATCAGTTCCATCAGTCCCCTTGTATTCATCAAAGCTCCGATCGTTAAACTTTCTTTCCAGTTGATGCCTACAAACCGCGCGGTGAGGGCACTTCCAATAAACTTTCCTGTAACCGCGGTTAAGATGATAAATACTGCTGTCAGCCAAAGGTGACCGTCATTCAATAGCCCGATTTGTGTACGTAAACCGGTAAATACAAAGAAAAGAGGAAGTAAAAGAACTAAAGCCACATCTTCCACTTTATCGATGAAAAGGGTACGGAATTTCGCATTTTCCGGCATAATCGCTCCTGCCATAAACGCTCCGAATAAAGCATGGATACCAATCACTTCAGTAGCATAGGCAGAAAGAATCAATGTAAGGAAGAAAATAGCGACCATCGGTTTGCTGATGGTGTTTTTGCCTGCCTGAAGGTCCCCGATTCTTTTCAGGAACGGTCTCACAATTTTGATCATTAAAAATACATAAGCGATAGCCATAATGATCACATAGATAGAACTGGTGAAAGAACCTGCTTTTACAATCGCAATAACGGCTGCAAGGATACACCAAGCCGTAATATCATCGGCTGCGGCACAGGTAATAACGATAGTTCCCAGTTTTGTTTTCTGAAGATTTCTCTCCTGAACAATCCTGGCTAGTACCGGAAATGCTGTGATACTCATCGAAATCGCAATAAACAGGGCAAAAGATGTAAACTGAATGCCTTCCGGTGCAAATTCCTGATAGACGAAATAAGAAAGTCCTATTCCCAATGCAAATGGGATGATGATACTCGCATGACTGATCACTACGGCATCATGAGCTTTTTTTCTTAATACACTCAGATCCAGCTCCATTCCTACAATATACATAAACAGGATAAGTCCTATCTGGCTTAAAAACTGTAAGTTACCTAATGATTCTTTCGGGAAAAGGAAAGCAGAGAATTCAGGAAAGTACATCCCGAGTAATGACGGCCCCAAAACAATACCTGCGATCATTTCACCGATGACGGTAGGTTGCTTGATTTTCATACAGATCCATCCGAAAAGTCTGGCAACCAGAATAATGGTGACAATCTGGGCAAGAAGCAATGCCAGCGGATGGTGAAGATTGGCTTTAAAAGATTCCTGGAAGTTGTCCCAGGTAGAGCCGGTGCTTGTCTTAGTGACTATATTTTCCTTGATCTCCAGCGTCTGTCCCTCTATAATAAAGAAGTACATCAGGCAGGAAAAAAAGGCGATGGTAGCTATGTAAAAAATTAAATTTCTGTATTTTCCCCAGTTCATGATTCCTATATTTTAATGCAAAGTTGATGAGAATATATTGATGTTAAATGCTCTTGTTCTTAAAATGTAATAAATGTTCTAAAAAATGTAATAAAAACCGCAAAAGGTTTGGAAGCTGGAAGAGAGAGGATGGAAGTTACTGTTGGGCATTTATTATAATACCTGTCTCAAAATTTGCTTGAAGCAATCCTAAAATTAATAAAACTGTATTTCAGTTATGTTTCAAACCTTAATAACATCCCTCTTCCAGCTTCCTTCTCCCGTACTTCAAAATTCTATCTGAAAGAATACCCCAATCCGATTCCTACTTTCCAGGCTCCGTTTTCAGCAGATGTTTTTGTATTGTAATAAACCGGTATCTGAAACGCTATCTTTTTATAAACCGCGGTAATACCGGCTCCCAGGTTGGGTGTGACAGGACTGTTTTTGGTTCCCGGAGAACGGTCCTCTTTAATTCTAAGCGATGGAAGCATTCCGGCGATCAGTTTAAGGCCTTTATGGGTAAAGCTGACATTCGGGCCTGTAAAATTGATAAAAGCTCCATGATCCACATATCCGGCCGCTACAATTCCGTCGAAAAAGGAGGCCTTGACCTTGGAACCTGTTTCCTGGGAAAAGCAAAGCCCGGATATGAGAATTCCTGCTGCATACAGACAATTTTTCATTATACAATCATTTAATCAGCAGCAAAAATACGTTGGAAAGGTCGTGTAAAAGGGGAGGATGTAATGAAACCGTTACATTTTGCAGTGAAACCGCAAAGGTCTGAAAGATCTACTTTCCGAAGAGCTCCATTAATGAATGTTTATAAGCTTCTCCGATCTGAAGTTTCAGGAAATTATCGCCTTCCGACTGAATGGTACTGATAATTTCGTTGGTGGAAAATACTTTGATGGAAGACAGCGCAATGATCTCCTTTTTATTCACCTGAGCGAAGTCTTTGGAAGGGAGCATTTCGAGAAGTGTCTTAAAGCTGAGGTTTTTGAGGACGATGGTGGTTCCGTCGTTCAGGATAATATCTTTATCGCGGCTGTCGATTTCTGAGGTTTTAATGTAAGCGATCTGTTCCGTGAAAATGACTGTTCTGCCGATATTGGTATTCCATTCGATCAGATCTTTTTTGTGAGGAACGTCTACCAGTTCTTTGGCTTTTTCGAAGGCCTGAATGAGTCTTTCTTTTTTGATGGGCTTTCTGACGTAGTCTACCACATTCAGGTCAAAAGCTTCCGCTGCATATTCCTTGTAAGCGGTGGTAAAGATGATTTTTTTGGAGCCTGAAATAATTTCTGCCACCTGAAGTCCGGTCATTCCAGGCATTTCAATATCCAGGATACAGAGATTGCAGTCGATTTTATCAATCTCACTCAGGAAAATTTTGGGGTCATTAAATGCTTTTACCACTTCTACATTTTCGATCTGCTCGCATAGAAGTTTTAAATAACTGATGGCCAGTAATTCATCATCAAGAATAACGCATTTTATCATAGAATTCCCCTAAATTGATTTTTAATTCTGCCGTGAAGATACCGTTTTTTGAGCTTTTCTCGAGCTGATAATGATTGTTGTAAATCATTTTCAATCTTTGATCCAGAGATTGGCTCCCGAAACCACTGTTTTCTTTGGCAAGAACGTTTTTTAAAGAAGCTTTGTTACTGACTTTCATCGTGAAAATACCGTTTTCGAGCTCCAGATGAATGGAGATAAAGGAATCCTGGGCCAGAAAATCAGTGTGTTTAAAGGCGTTTTCAATAAGATCAACAGAGATCAGCGGAGCGAAAACCTTTTCTTCATACACGGTATCCGACTTATTGATTCTTGATTTGATCCTGAAATCAAAAAGTGGATTGATCTTTATTTTATTGATCTCGATAAGGCTTAAAGCGAAATTCAGTTCCTCTTTAGGACTTACAAATTTATTGTTGCTTTCATATAAAATATAATCCAGAACATTCGCAAGTTTATCCAGTGACATATACGTCTGGTAGGCATGCGACTGCACCGAATTCAGAATGTTTTTGAAGAGATGGGGATTCAGTTTGGTACCAATATGCTCCAGCTGGACTTCATTCAGTTTCTGTTCAATGATTTTATTCGTTTCGGTGAGGCGGGTATTTTTCTGTCTGAACCTGCTGTTCTGGCTGAAAAGATAAATACTGACCGTAAGCAGGAAGAAAATAGCAAATACTCCAATGAATATCAGATAATCGTGGATCATGTAGTAATTGCCTTCCATAAAAATATGATTTGATGCTAGTATTTAAAATCAGTTTAATTTAACCATTAAGAACATTTAAGCTATTAAGATTAATGAAGAAAAATATCAAAGATATTTATAAAGAATGCTGCTTATTATTTGACATCGTCAAATCCTTAATTATTCTTTTTTAAGCAGGTTTCTTAATTCCTTAATGTTTAAAATAAAATTTATTTACTTCAGTTTCTTCAAAGAATTCAGCGTAACCGTTTCCTCACATTTTTCAAAAGAGATTTCATAGGTCGGGTTTTTCTCCGGATAGGTAATCACATAGTCAGGACAAGGCTTTTTCTGAGCATGACTTCTGTCGAAATCTACTTTTCCGTTCGTAATGATACTGTCTTTTATAAATTTCTCATCAATTTTATAGGTCGCCATTCCGTTTTTAGCCTCTTCAGAATATTTGAATTCCTTAGAAAGGGTTTCTGCAATCACACGACTGTTGGGAAGGTATCCGCTGCAGCTCGCGCCTTTTTTGTTTAAAATAAAAAATACAAGAATCAGCCCCGGAATAAGGCCTATTAAAAAGAATTTAATTTTTTTCATTAGAAAATTAAAAGATTGATATCGTGGTAAGTAAGTCCGAAACGGTCGCAGATCACTTTTTTGGTGTGTCTACCTTTGTACATGTATAAGCTCTGCTTCATTTCGTTTTTGCGGATCAGCATATTTTCAAAACCACCTTCTTCATCGTAATTCAGGATATAAGAAAGGAAGAAATTGGAAATAGCTTTGGTCGTGGTTCTTGGCATTCTGGACGTAAGATTCGGAAGTCCGCAGTGGATCACGCCGTATTTGATGATGTAAGGATCTTCCATCGTTGTCAGTTCGGATGTTTCGATCACTTTGCCGTTATCTATGGTAATATCGATGATGACACTGCCTTTTTTCATTTTTGCGACCATTTCTTCGGTAACGATAGGCGTCATATTTAATCTTGGAAGGGCACCGATCACCACATCTGCACGTCTTAAAGCTTTGCTTAATTCTTTGGGATCAATGATGGAGGTCGGAACTCTGCTGTCTACAAGGGTGTGAAGTCTTCTCAGCTTTGAAAGTGAGTTGTCAAAAACCCGTACGCTGGCTCCCAGTCCGATGGCTGCTTTTGTGGCAAATTCGCCCACAATTCCTGCACCCAAAATAACAACTTCTGCAGGTCTTACTCCTGTGATACCGCCCAGCATGAGGCCGTTTGACAGGGCAAGAAGTTCCGATGCATATAAAATAGAAACGGTTCCTGCTATTTCGCCGACGAGTCTTACCAGAGCAAGCTGTTTGTATTCGTCAACGATAAATTCAAATGCAATAGCGTTGATTTTTCGCTCTGCCAGCTTTAAGAAATAAGCTTTATCTCTTAGGTTGATCTGAAGAGCTGAAACCAGATAGGTATTTGGTTTCATGAATTCAATTTCTTCTTCTGTAGGAGGATTGATCTTTAGAATAAGATCCTGCCCGAAAGCTTCTTTAGGATCATTGGTAATCTTTGCTCCCGATTCAGAATACTGAAGATCTGTAAAAAAAGAGCCTTCACCAGCACCGGCTTCAATAATAAGCTCGTGACCGTGTTCTACCAATACCTGTACCGCGTCCGGAGTAATGCAGGTTCTCCTCTCATTAAGACAGGTTTCTTTAGGAATTCCAATACTGAACTGTTTTCCTTTCTTTATAACCTCCAACTTTTCTTCTTTCGGCATCAATTCTTCTTCAGTAAAAGGAGTAAAAATATTTGTAGTACTCATTCTTTAAATAAATTATGTCTTACAGGTTGTTGTTTTTCAATCGAATTTATAAGCAAAGATACATAATATTTACTCGAATGAAATTTCTCTTTCATCCCCTGTATTCACGATGCTCATTGTGTGGTACTTAAGCCCGTAGAGCTCTTCTTCGTATACTTCAGGCCATTCTATGATGCACAAAAAGGCATTATCCAGGTATTCTTCGATGCCGATATCATATACCTCTTCAATGTTTTTTAAACGGTAAAGATCAAAGTGATAAATCTTCCCTTTTGGAGTATTGTATTCGTTGACAATAGAGTAAGTAGGAGAGTTCACTTCATCTTGGCTTCCCAGGTTTTTGAGGAGAAACTGAGTGAACGTTGTTTTACCCGCGCCAAGATTTCCTTTTAATAGAAGGATGTTATGCTTTAAGTCAGGAATGATCTTATCGACAACTTCCTGCCATTGTTCAATGTTATGGATGGTGAAATTCATTATTTGTTTAAATTTTTTTTATATAAATCGTAAAAATGTGAAGTTCTTACTTTGGAATGTTGAGGATTTCTATTTCTGTCATTTTTAACAGGGTTTTCATACAGACTTAGTATTTCCGCCATTTCTACAGGATTTAAATCTTCAATTTTTTTATTAAAGAGAGACTTTGATAATGTTGTAATGCCTTTTCTGTTTTCTAAAAAGTCAAACATATCAAAATTAAAACTCAGGCAATCTGTTTGTTTATAATAATGCTCAATATATCTTGAAATAATAAAATATTTTATTACGGATTGTGCTTTAAATGTTAGGTGAGGATAAAAAGTATAGGCTGTCTGGCTGCAGGGGCATTCTTTTCTTGAAACTGATGATCTGAATATATTATCAATCATTAGATCCCACGAATTTGTAGATAGAGACTTTGGATAGACTGTATTATAAAAGGTTGTAAAGTTTTCTGGAAGTTTTGGAGTACTTCTCATTGCACCTGTGATTGTTTTGCGGTCTTCTGTCTGTAAAAAATATTTTCCTCCAAATTCTATGCATAGAATAAGCAGGGCAAAAGTAGAAATGAGTGCTATGGTAATGCTTTTTAAAAACTTCATCCAAATGATTAATGAAAGCGATGAAAACTTCGCTTATTAATGTTACAAATTTAATTCTAAATTATAATCAAAACAAAACCGGCTGAAAAATTCCAGCCGGTTCATCATCTAATAATACAAAGGTTACTGTTTAATGATCTTGTTGATAACGGTCTGGTCATTGTTCAGCGTTACCTTAAGGATATAAATTCCTGAAGCTATATGTTCAAGCGAAACTTCCTGTACCTGACCTCCTGTTTTTACAAGCTGTCCGGAAATAGTATACAGTTCAAAAGATTTCACTTTCTCCTTAGAATCGATCTTTACGAAAGATATGGCCGGATTCGGATAGATTCTTAATTTATCTTTTACCGTTTCGAGGGTAGATAAAGTACCCGCCTTGATTTCAAAATTGTCAAAAGAAAGATCAAAATCTCCCGCCGTCCTGTTGGCATTAATTCTAACTTTTACAAACTGGTTTTGATAAGCGGCGAGAGAATATGTTTTTTTGATATAATTTCCTGTACCCGGTTCATTATTTACCGTTCCTATGGTCGTCCATGTTGCCCCGAAATCCGTAGAAATCTGTACATCAAAGTTCCCCCAGGTAGCTAACGGTGCAAACGGGCTGCTGTAGTTCGTCTGTTTATAAGAGAAGCTTAGCTCATAATTAGCCGCATTTAATGGTCCCACATTGATGCTGCTGAATGTTCCGGCTGTGGAGTTGGCAAATAGGTTTTTATATAGATTGGTAGTTGTAGTTCCGTTTCCGGTTGCTCCTCTTTCTGATCCCAGTGCAAAAGATTGTGGACTTGTTCCGGTAGTCCATCCCTGCGGGAAAGTGGTAGTCATAAATTCTTCCTTCCATGGAGCCGGTGTCGTAGGAACGGTGGAGAATGCGACTGTTTTCCATGGGCTTTTTTCACCTGGCGAACAGATTCTTCTGATCCAGAAATAATAAGTACCGTTTGAAAGACCTGAAATCACTACAGAATTGGTTCCTGAAACTAAGGTTACAAATGTGTTGGTGTCTGCCGGTGGTGTATTCACTGTAGAAACAAAATATTCATATCCCGATGCTGGCTGTTGATTATTAACGTTCGTCCATGAAATATTCGCTCCATTGTAAGTTTCCGCATTTAAGGTCACGGAAGCAAGTTCAGTACAGCTCGGTGCCGGTTCCCAGATCACATCATCCACGTACATATAGGACCATGTACTTCCGTCCACTCTTCTGATTCCCAGATGATCAGCAGATCCTGAGTAATTATTAATATACACCACATATTCCTGATACGTCGTAGTCAACGGTATGGTTTCAATGATTTCAACGTTGGCAGAAGAAGTGGTTCCTGTTAAAGCAACAATCTGAACTTTGATATCAGCCGAAGTTCTTCTCGCTTTAAAACGAAGCCTGTGTGTTCCGCTGCTGATGTTGGTCAGTTCAGGACTTACCAGAATCATTTTTGTTGCAGCCTCCGTTGCAGTGGCACCATTTCCATAAAAACTAATATTATTCGGTGACGAATTAGCATCCGTTGTGGTTAAGCTGATGGTTGGTGTAGAACCATTATTCGAAGTCAGAATTTTACCCCAGCAATTGGGAAGATTGTTGGTTCCTGAAACGGAATCAAAACTTTCGTAGAATGAAGAAGCAGGCGTACAGGTCGTATAAATACTTACCGTACTGGAATAAGAGCTTTGACACTGCGTGCTTACACTTTTTCCGCGGATGAAATACAGAGTATTCGGTTGTAGTCCTGCAATATGTTGTGACAAAGTAGAAGTTCCCAGTGTAAATGGTGATCCCGCTACCATTGAATTGAAATTACTGTCTGAAGCCACTTCAATCACGTTGTTAATCGGCAGTGCGCTCCCGTTTTCAGTTACAGGCCATGTCACGTCAAATGAATGGGTATTGGCGTTGGAAGCTGTAATCCCATTAACAGGAATCGGGCAGTTGGTGATGGAACTGCTTACCGGATTCTGAGTATTATATAAAGGTCCGTTTGTACAGTTTGAATTCACTGCATAAACCGTGTACGTATACTGATTATTTCCGCGGATGCCGTGGTTATAATTGTTTTCAAAAGTGGTATTGGCTCCGTAATACGCTACATAAGCATTCAGAGAAGTATTTTCTCCCGTTGTATATACCGTTCCGTTGGTTGGGGCATTAGGCACCGTTCCGTTTACATTTCTCAGGATAAGGTATTTGTCAGCGGCCGGAGAACTGGCTATAAAACTTCCGTTAATGATGATTCCCGTATTGGTTAAAGCTAAATTGGAAGGCTGTGCTGAAGGAGCCATACATGGAGTGGGAGCCGTCCAGTTAAAAGTCAGTCCCTGTGCAGCCAGAAAACTGTAATTACTCGCGATTCCTGCAGAAGAATTGCTTCCTGCTACCGTATTATTCCAGTTGCTGGTGGCATTTCCGGAAGCCGTTCTGTTGTTGTAATCATTGCTTGAAGTTCCGCGAAGTCCCACCTTGGCATTGGTTGCGCTTGGGGTTCCCTGGGAATTCAGGCTGTAAACATATTTAATGCTTCCGTTTTCATGTAATCTCGCCTGGAAATTCCAGTCGTGGTGGGAGGCTGCAGTGGCAGGAGAAGCTCCGTAAGGTCTGAAATGACTCCATTGAACCACAAATTCACGGTTGGGAGTACTTCCGGTCACCGCATAATCAATAGATCCCTTTAATCCATTAATATTAAAAAGAGATTCAAGATCTGCAGACAATGGTGAAATCACCCCGGAATAAGAAGTTCCCGAACCGATAGGATCCGTAGAGCTGGATGTTGTACTTCCAAAGCTGATGAATCCGTTGGCATGTACTTTTATGGAATTAAATGCAGTTCCGTTAAAAGGAAAAGAGAAGGGAATAACGTCATTCAATGTGTAGACATTTTCGTCCAGAAGACCTGTTCCGGTAGATGCTGTAGCAGTGGCAATATTGGTTGCGCCGGATAAAGGTGTATACGTTCCCTGATTCTGTGAGAAAGAATAATAAGAGACAATCTGTGCATTCATAAAGACCCATCCTGAGAGGACGAGAGCTCCGGCCATGCGTAATTTTGACCGCGTGAGCAGTCTAAAGAATTGAGTTGTAATCATGCTTAATGTTTAAAAATTTTCAATGCAAACTTATTATTTTTAATTAGAATTAATTTAAATAAGAATTGTGATATAAATCATTCTTTTCTGGGAAGTTTTTTTCTTCAAACTAAATATTTAATTTTACACTATGATTTCCAAACAGACCATAGACAAGATTTTCTCAACGATACGGGTAGAAGAGATAGTAGGAGAGTACGTTCAGCTGAAAAGAGCCGGGTCTAACTTTAAAGGGCTCAGTCCTTTTCATGAGGAAAAGTCGCCAAGTTTCGTCGTTTCACCAAGCAAGCAGATTTGGAAAGATTTCTCCACGGGAAAAGGAGGGACGGCCATTTCTTTCCTGATGGAAATCGAGAATTTTACTTATCCTGAAGCCCTTCGTCATGCCGCCAAAAAATACGGGATTGAAATCGAAGAAGATCAGCGTGAATTTTCCGAAGAAGCAAAACATGCACAGACGGAAAAAGATCAGTTATACAAAATTCATGAAGTAGCCAATTCCTATTATCAGGAAATTCTTTGGGATTCCGAAGAAGGAAAAAGTATTGGTCTGGCTTACTTCAGAGAACGTGAGCTGAAAGATGATATCATCAGAAAATTCCAGCTTGGATATTCGCCGGAAAAGAAAAATTCATTTACGCTTTATGCCGAAGAAAAAGGCTACACAAAGGAAATTCTTGAAAAATCCGGACTTTCCATATTCCCTGAAAATACACCATCCGGAATCGACCGTTTCCGTGAAAGGGTTATTTTCCCGATTCACAGTTTTTCGGGCAGGGTTTTAGGTTTCGGAGCCAGAATTCTTAAGAATAATGTAAAAACTGCCAAATATCTCAATTCGCCGGAAACGGAAATTTACCATAAGTCTAATGTACTTTATGGCTTAAACCAGAGTAAACAGGCTATTTCAAGGAAAAATATCTGTCTTTTGGTGGAAGGTTATATGGATGTGATCGCGCTTCATATGTCCGGAATCGAAAACGTTGTAGCGAGTTCAGGAACGTCTCTGACAACGGAACAGATTAAACTTATCAAAAGGCTGACAGAAAATGTGACGATCCTTTTTGACGGGGATAATGCCGGAATTAAAGCCAGTTTCAGAAGTATCGATATGCTGCTTACGGAAGGAATGAACATCCGTGTTCTTCTATTTCCTGATGGTGACGACCCTGATTCATTCTCAAGAAAACATCCGCAGGAATATGTAGAAAAGTTCATCGAAAATGAAGCGATGGATTTCATTGATTTTAAAGCTGAAATTCTTTTAAAGGAAGTCGGAAACGACCCCATTAAAAAAGCCGAAGCCATCAGAGATATCGTAAAATCTGTAGGTTTTGTTCAGAATGCTTTAAAACGGGAAGTTTATCTGAAAGAAGTTTCCAATAAATTCGGACTTTCGGAGCAGAGTCTTTTCAACGAGCTTGATGTTCAGAAACAGATCACACAGAACCAGACGCAGCACGTTCAGCAGCAGAAAGAAAAAGTTCAGCCGAAGCTTGAAATTGTGCCTTTGGATGAGGAAAAAGAAGATCCTTATCTGTATGATGTTCTGTTTATGGAGAGCAAGCTGGTGGATCATATGCTGATGTTTGGAGATATTGTTCTGAAAAGAACCAATGAGAAAAACGAGGAGTATCAGATTACCGTGATTGAAGAAATCCTGCTGCATTTTGAAGAAGAGCAGTATAACTTTTTGGTTAAAGGCAACGAAATTATCATCAATCAGGTGAGAGACGGTATTCAGAAAGATGAGCTGAGAAGCGGAAACTTTTTTGTAGCGCTGATGGATGAAGAAATTACATCAAAAGTAGTGGATGCACTGATGCCATTGGATGAGCTGGAAAACTGGGGTTCCAGAAATATTTATCCCCCGAATTATGGCGACAAAATAGCAGAACAGGTGCAGGGCGACGTTTTACTCCATAAATACAGATATATTGATTATCTGATCAAAGAAACAGCACGACAGTTAGACCAGTACAGCGGAACGGATGAGGTAAAATACTACGAGCTGATCAAAAAAATCACGCTGCTGAAACAGGCTTCCATCAGACTCAGCGATATTATTGAATATTCTCCTATCAAAGGCATCTACATCGACAGGAAAAGATAAATTGACAGACATTCTGCTGATCATCACGCTGATATTCTGTGACAAAAAGTCCTATAAAATTTTAGGAATAAAAGTTGTAATTTAAACTTCGAAAATAGTTAATAATACATAATAGAAATATGGACATTAAAAAAGACTTCAGAGATTTCTCTGTAAAACATTTAGGAAACAACGGTTTGGTTACCGATCAGTATATGGGAATGTACGGCCCAACAAACCTTACGCCATATATCATGGAAGAAAGAAGATTGAACGTTGCACAGATGGACGTATTTTCACGTCTGATGATGGACAGAATTATCTTCTTAGGAACCGGAATCGACGATCAGGTGGCTAACATCGTAACTGCACAGCTTTTATTCTTAGAAAGTGCAGATCCATCGAAAGATATTCAGATCTACATCAACTCTCCGGGAGGAAGCGTGTATGCAGGTTTAGGGATCTATGACACGATGCAGATCATCAAGCCGGACGTAGCAACAATCTGTACAGGTATGGCAGCTTCAATGGGTGCTGTTTTATTAGTAGCAGGAGAAAAAGGAAAACGTTCTGCGCTTAAGCATTCAAGAGTAATGATTCACCAGCCGTCAGGAGGTGCTCAGGGAGTAGCTTCAGATATGGAGATCAACTTAAGAGAGATGCTTAAATTAAAGCAGGAGCTTTATGAAATCATCGGTCACCACTCAGGACAGACTTACGAATGGGTAGAAAAGTCTTCAGACAGAGATTACTGGATGACTTCCGAAGAAGCAAAAGGCTACGGAATGGTAGACGAAGTTTTGCAGAGATCTACAGAGAAAAAATAATTTCCTTTTTTGGAAATAGTTAAAAACGCACCGGTTTCGGTGCGTTTTTTTGTTTTTATTTAACCACAAAAGAAACAAAAGTTTTTTGAACACTTTAGTTATTTTGAAGTTGAATACTTTGAAAATAGAAGATCACTTAAGTTTTTATGAAAATCTTCGATTCTCAAAAGTGGCAAAAATGCTCGCCCAAAGGCAATTTATTTATTTCTTAATTATCTTATGAACCGTAGTATTCTTAGATGTTTTAATTTCTACTAAATAAATCCCGGCCTTCAATGTCTGAATATTAATCTTTGTGGTATTTCCAGTCAATACTTTCTGCCCTGATACGGCATAAATATTCACTTCTTTAAGATCTTCAGCATTCTCTATTCTGATAAAATCACTTGCAGGATTAGGATAAATTCTGAATTCCTTTTTACTGTTTTCAGAAACACCTAAAATCAGGTTCGAAGCTTCTCTTGGAGTGAAAGGCTGTCTCTGTCCAAAACTTAAGCCCAGCCAGTCATTATTACCCAGTTGAATCTGAGAGAGATTGGTTTGTCCTCTCCAGCTTGAAAGATCTTTTCCTTTGAAAAGCTTCCAGGTATTGGTTCCGGATGCATTTCCTGTAAAATTATTGAGAGAAAGAGTGCTGATTTTATTGCTACCTGATGTAAAATTAAAATAAGGCGCCTGAGCATGAATCAACTGTAAAGCCTGTTCAGCATTTAAGCTTCCGTTGTATTTAATTCCGAACACAAAAGAATGAGCTTCTCCGGCAGAACTGCTGGTTCCAAAATCGATAATAACAAGGCTGGTATTATTTCCTGTTCCGATCCAGTTAGTGATCTGTGAAGAATTGTACCACGAAAAGTTGTAGGCAGCTACAGGAGGAGAAGGATGGGAAAGTGGTGGTGTAGTGGGAGTAGATCCATAACCGAATGATGCCCCATACCATTTTCCATCAACGAGCGGATCATTGTTGGCCCCATTGTTCAGGTGCATATTTTCTGCGGTAGGACCGGACCATGTAGACCAATAGTCTTCCAGACTTGGCGTGTGGTGATTGTAATTGATGCTGTAAAGAAATCCTGAAGGCACTTCTGTTTCCAGTTTTGAATCTACTGCGTCAATAGCATTAATAAGATCTTCCATGGTAAGGTTATTGGCATCATAACGGAAACCCCAGGCGTAGGATGTAGGATTGTCGCTGTCATTAAAATCAGCGATGAAATAAGCTTTTTTAGAGCCTGTTCCTACCCAGAATTTGACGTCATTTTCTGTAAACTGGGCGGAGATTTGCTGCAGACACAGCAGCAGTAAAAAAAGATAAATCTTCTTCATAATATAATTAAATTAAAGTTTTATTCCCGAAACTTTCCATCCGGAAAAGAATACAAAATCTCTTTCCGAAGTGAATACAGATAAGGCAGGTCTCCTGGCTCGCTTCCTTAAATACGCCTTCCCGGATGGTGATCCAGTGGCATCATGTACTTAAAGTTTAAAATAGCTTACAGTTGCGGGTACAGCCCAAGCATTGAATTTCTTCTCACTTGATTCCCTGTTAATGAACAGATGTTCAGCCTTAACTGCTGCAAATATATCATATAAATTTTTGAAGGCGTTTTGTGAATTATCTCACTATATATTCCTTTTGTTTAAGGGTTGGATATTTTTTAGATCGTGATTTTTTGATTTAATAAAGAATAGGAGAGAAGGTTATTGATATTCGGATTAATCTCGTGTTTAAAATTTAAAACTTTTGATTTATTATAAAATTTGCTGAATATTGATTTGTAACTGCTATACATTGACTTCGGAAAATGGAGCGTTAAAAAAATAAATACTGTGAACGTTAAGAAAATTCTACTGTCCGAAGCGCGGGGCTGTAATTGAAGCGAAGCAGAAATAGTCATTCCGCGCAAGTTTTAGAATTTTTAGAGAACAGAATTTATTTTTAGCGGAAGTTTCCCGGTCTTGAATTTTTGATTCTTTTGTTTGACTACGTCGAATCTGTGATTTCAAGACAAAAGAATAGGATAAAATATCTGGTGTATTTTGTTGGAGTTTTCCAACAATAAAGTTTAAACAAGTTGATTGTTAAAATACAATTATTATTAAATTCAAGATCAGTTTACAATCAATGTATACTTTCGCGGCATAAAAGTAACTATGAGAAAACTGCTGTTATCGGCAATCGTATTCACAGCGCTCGCATCGTGTAAAGATGACGACAAAATGAATAACCAGGATATCAATTATGCCAGGCTTCCTCAGGAATTTCCTTTCTCCAAATTGGCAACAGTCAATGGCGTGGATGTCATTAACGGAGGATTTGGTTCCGGTGCTGCGGCACATCCGACAAGAAAAGGTGAGTTCTATGTGATTACGGACCGTGGTCCCAATACAGACTATCTGAACGGGAAAAAATTTCCGGCTCCGAATTTTACCCCAACTATCATGCATTTTAAAATTAATGCAGAAGGAAATATCGAGATCATTAAATATATCAAGCTTAAAAATCCTTCCGGCCAACCGATTACAGGTCTTCCCAACCCTGCAGGCATGGGCAGTACAGGAGAAACAGCTTATGATTCGTCGGGAAATGTTTTAGGAACGGATAATTACGGTCTGGACAGTGAGAGTATTGTTGCAGCAGCAGATGGAACATTTTGGGTGTCTGATGAGTACGGACCACATATTGTTCATTACAATGCAGACGGAGTAGAGCTGGAAAGAATCAGCCCGGTTGGCGTTAATACCGGACCCAAAAAACTTCCGGCAGTTTTAGCTAAAAGAAGAGCGAATAGAGGAATGGAAGGACTATGCATTACTCCGGACGGAAAAACACTCGTAGGAACGATGCAGTCTACCATGTATGTCCCAACAAAGGCATTGGCAACCAATACCACTTTAACCAGAATTGTCACTTTCGATATTGCAACGGGACAGACGAAACAGTATCTGTACAAACAGAATGGAGGTGCTTCAGAGTCGGTATGTGATATTACAGCCATCAGCAACACAGAATTCCTGGTCATCGAAAGAGACGGAAATTTCGGATCGCAGGGAGGAACCAAAAAAGTATACAGAATCAACATAACCGGAGCTTCAGATGTGAACGGAACCGATATTACAGCCGTTGACGGATTGAAGATCAATAACAAAGCCTTAGAGCAGTCTACATGGGATGAAATCACCAATGCCGGAATCAAGCCGGTGTCTAAAATTTTAGCCGTAGATCTGGTCGCAAAATTAGGATATGAACATGACAAATTTGAAGGAATCGTTTATTTAGGAAACAATAAACTGGCCGTCTTCAATGATGATGATTTTGGAATTTTAGATGACGGAAACGGAAATCCGAAAGCTAAAATCCTTCCTAAAACCGGAAAAGTAGACAAAGGAACAATGTATGTAGTCGATATTCAATAATTAGATTTTTTTTAAGAAAACGGCGGCATCGAAGATGCCGCCGTTTTTGACTCTATATGTTTTAAATTCAATAGGAATTTAGCCGAAACCTATGAATTGAAACCTTCAATAATTTTAGAAAAATCCTCCAGTTTCAAAGCTGCACCTCCGATCAGTCCACCGTCGATATCAGGCTGAGAGAAAATTTCTTTTGCATTATCCGGTTTCACAGAACCTCCGTAAAGGATAGAAACCTCGTCAGCTACTTCCTGTCCGTATTTGGCAGCGATGATGCTTCTGATGTGTGCATGGATTTCCTGAGCCTGCTCCGGAGAAGCTGTTTCTCCTGTTCCGATAGCCCAAACCGGTTCGTAAGCGATTACTACTTTTTTGATTTCTTCCGCAGAAAGTGTGAAAAGAGCAACTTCAGTTTGGTTTTTCACCACTTCGAAATGCTGTCCTGCTTTTCTCTGCTCAAGCGTTTCACCATTACAGTATACGGGGATCAGGCCTTTGTCAAGTGCCAATTTGATTTTTCTGTTGCAGTGAGAATCCGTTTCACCGTGGTATTGTCTTCTTTCAGAGTGCCCGATTAATGAACCTGTCGCATCGATAGATTCCAGCATATCTGCAGAAAGTTCACCGGTATAAGCACCGCTCTCATGCTCGCTCATATCCTGAGAAAATACACCGATCTCATCTTTTTCGAAGATATCTTTAGCCATCATTAAATATAAAGAAGGCGGCGCTATCCATACTTCGCAGTTGGTGGTGTTATTGTTTTTATAGCTCAGTAATTGAATCATCAACTGTTGTGCGTCAATGACATTTTTATTCATTTTCCAGTTTCCTGCAACTATTTTTCTTCTCATAGCCTAATTATGTAATTATTATTTATTTTTTTATTTCGCGCAGATTTTACATTTTCGAACAATGTATGAACTTTCATTTTCTGTCATTGTCAATCTGCAAAATTCGCAAAATCTGCGTGATATTTAATTATTTATCAATCCCTTCCAGTTTAAACATGAAAGCATACACCAGGGAAATATCCTTCAGATAGTCAAATCTTCCTGAAGCACCGCCGTGGCCATAATTCATGTCCGTTTTTAATAGCAATATGTTTTTATCAGTCTTCATATCCCTAAGTTTGGATACCCATTTTGCAGGCTCAAAATACTGAACCTGAGAATCGTGAAGTCCCGTAGTTACTAAGATGTTAGGGTATTTTTTCTTTTCGATATTTTCGTAAGGTGAATAAGATTTCATGTAGAAATAAGCTTCCTTATTGTTGGGATTTCCCCATTCGTCATATTCGTTGGTGGTTAACGGAATACTTTCATCAAGCATGGTATTGACCACGTCCACGAAAGGAACCTGTGAAATCACCCCATTCCATAAATTCGGGCTCATATTCGCTACAGCACCCATCAACAGACCTCCGGCGCTTCCGCCCTGAGCATACAGATGTTTTGGTGATGTATATTTTTCCTTAACCAGATATTCTCCAGCATCGATGAAATCGGTAAACGTATTCTTCTTTTTCATCATTTTTCCGTCCTCATACCATTGTCTTCCCATTTCCTGGCCGCCACGGATGTGAGCGATGGCAAAGGCAAAACCTCTGTTCAGAAGACTCAGTCTTGTACTGCTGAAAGAAGCATCCATAGAATTTCCGTAAGATCCATATGCATAAAGAAGCAGCGGACTGTTTCCATCCTTCTTGAATCCTTTTTTGTAAACAATGGAGATCGGAATTTTTGTACCGTCTTTTGCCGTTGCAAAAAGTCTCTCAGTGGCATATTCATCTTTTGCATAACCGCCAAGCACTTCCTGTTGTTTCAGCAATGTTCTTTTCCCGGTCTTTAGATCCTGCTCAAACTGCGATACGGGCGTAATCATAGAGGTATATCCGAAACGGAAATTATCCGTATTGTATTCAGGATTTTCCAGTGAAGAAATGGTGTAAGCCGGTTCGTCAAAGGTCAGCGCCTCTTTCTTAGCTGTTTTTCTGTCGTAAATAACCAATTGGGTAAGTCCGTTCTGTCTTTCACTGAAAACCAGATAGTTTTTAAAGGCACTTACAGCCTGCATTAAGACATCGCTTCTGTGCGGAATGAAATCTTTCCAGTTCTCTACACCAGTTTTATCCAAAGGCGTTTCCGCTATTTTAAAGTTAAGCGCATCTTTATTTGTTCTGATCAGGAATTTGTCTTCCAAAGGCGTGATCGTATACAAAACATTCTTCATTCTCGGCTGGAAAACTTTGAATGTTCCGTTGGGTTGGTCAGCATCCAGATACCTGGTTTCAGAAGAAGTGGTAGCTCCGGAATAAATCAGGATGAATTTGTGATTTTTAGATTTATATACTGAGATATAATTGGTTTTATCCTTTTCCTCGTAAACCGTCACATCTTTACCAGGATCAGTTCCCAGTGTATGTTTCTTAATTTTTTCTGATAAAAGGGTAACCGGATTGTTTTCTGTGTAAAAAATAGTTTTATTGTCATTCGCCCATTCTGCGGAACCTTCTGTATTTTTAATGCCCAGATCGGTTGTTTTTCCGGTTGTTAGGTCCTTTAAAAACAAAGTATACTGTCTTCTGGAAAGATCATCAACACCGTAAACTAGTTTGTTATTATCCGGGCTGATGCTGAAACCTGTAGCACTGTAATACGGATGACCTTCCGCAAGCTTATCTATGTCCAGAAGAATTTCCTCCGGAGCAGTAAGACTTCCTTTTTTTCTGCAGTATTTGAAGTATTGTTTTCCGGCTTCTGTACGGGTGTAATAATAGTATCCGTTTTCAAAAACAGGCACCGATTCATCTTTCTCTTTAATACGGGCCTTCATCTCCTGGAAAAGCTTTTCCCTGAAAGGTTCCGTATCCTTCATCATGCCTTCCCAATAGGTGTTTTCGGCTTTCAGATAATCAACGACTTTTGTGGAGTCTTTTCCTTTCTTGAAATAATCGATCATCCAGTAATACGGATCATTCACTTTATCTCCGTGAATTTCCCGGATGTGTTCCTGCTTTTCAGCGATAGGGGCTTTTAAAGCAGGGAATTTTTGAGATTGTATCGTAGAAGCACTCATAATTAATATTCCCAGATAAAATTTTTTCATAATATGCTTTGTTTTTGGTGTCTGGTTTAGGCCAAATTCCACAGATTTTTCAAAAGCCTGTAGAAAGTATGCTCTTCGTCAGTGACTTTATTGTCAGCTTTGATCAGGGTTTTAGCAAATTCTGCAAATTTTACGCGCTCATCTTCTGTTGAGTCATCAAAGAAACATCTTGCGTGAAATTCAAAGTGGTCTTTCCATTCTTCAGGCTGCAAAAGAGCCAGTGTTTCCAGTTCATTGTCAAGATTCATTCTGAATGGAAATTCGTCTGCCATATACTGCTGAATCAGCATTCCTTCCTCAGGAGCAAATTCCCCGTCTACTGAAGAGAGGATCATTAAAAGATGATAACCGGCGATGGATTTATTTGATTTTTGCATTTGTAAATGTATGTTTAAGTTTAGTGTTTAACTTGGATTGTTGGCAGCTGTTTTTGGGTTGCGAGATACGAGGTTTCGAGGTTCGTGTTTTGTGATTCGTTTTAATTCACAATTCACCATTGACCATTCACCTTAATCAATATAGTCTTTCGCAGGCTGCTTGTCCACGATTTTCCCTTTCTCCAGGATCAGTACAAACGGATTGCTTCTCGCAATAGTTTTGATAGCAGTCGCGTCCATCATAGCATTTTTAATGGTTTTAAAAGTATTGTGATCTGTAGAAATACCGTAAATCACAGCTCCTTTTTGAGTATTCACTTTAGCCTCAAGTTTCTGAATAAGATCAACGGAAACCTCTTTTGGATGATATGAAAATACCAAAACAGCTTTCGGTGCATTGATGATTTCGTCCGTCAGATCTACCCCTGTAGGATCTTCAATTTTGAATTTAACGATTTCAGATTTATAACCTTCTTTCGTCAGAACAGATTCATTTTTCCCTTCCTCAATTTTCCATGGAGAACCTTCTGCCCAATATTTTGTTTCTTTAATATAATCGTCCTGATTTACCTTTAAAACTTCTCCCGTTTTCTGATTTTTAAGGGAATAAAAAGTTTTGTATTCAGAAGGATTTTTATTGATTTTTTCCTTTTCAGTTTTAATATTCGTTCCGATTTTATAATCACGGAAATCGATCAATGGTTCGTGCATAATTCCCTGAGCCATAATGTAAATCATGATCACAGAAAAAAGTCCTAAAAGAGCATATCTGAACTTTCCGGAAGGCTCTTTCGTATTGTCGCTGCTGTACACATCTTTTTTACGGAACTCCTTTCTGTAAAGGATAAACACGATAATAAGACCAACAAGAAGCACAATATCTTTCATAAAACTCTGCCATGGCGTAAACTTGATCGCGTCTCCAAAACATCCGCAATCCGTCACCACATTGTAATAGGCAGAATAAAAAGTAAGGAACCCAAAGAAAATACAAAGGGCAATTAACGCTGAAAGTGTGAATTTAAGCTTCAGCTTTAACAACAGCATAAATCCTAGGAAAAGCTCCAATACGACCACAATGACCGAGAACAGAAGGGCAAATTTTTCCAGGAAGGGCATATTGAAAACCGATGGCGCGAAATATTCTTCCATTTTGAAAGAAAATCCTACCAGATCCACAGCCTTTACAAAGCCGGAAAGAATAAAGATAACAGCAATAATAAAGCGTAATAAACCTTTGATCATAGTAATTTATTTTTGGGTTTCGGAAATATTTTCTTTTTCAGAGAACTTGATCAGACAGAAAACAGCATAATTCAGCATATCGAAATAGTTCGCATCCAGACCTTCAGAAACAATAGTTTTCCCTTGGTTATCTTCAATCTGCTTCGTTCTTAGTACTTTCTGATAAATAAGATCAGTAATGGAAGAAATTCTCATATCCCTCCACGCTTCACCGTAATCATGATTTTTTCTTTCCATTAAAGCCTGTGCATCATTAGAATACTTATCGTAAAGGCTTAAAACTTCCTCCTTATTTTCATTAAAATCATTGGAAAGCCCTTTTTCAAGCTGAATAAGTCCGATAATAGAGTAGTTGACAATCGCAATGAATTCGTCTTCCTCGCTTTCATCCACCATTTTTTTATCCGTCATCTGAAGCGTACGGATTCTGTTTACCTTGATGTAAATCTGATCCGTAATAGAACTGGGTCTCAAAACCCTCCACGCTGCGCCGTAATCCTGCAATTTTTTACTGAAAAGATCACGACACTCACTGATCACTTTCCCGAACTGTACTGATGTTTTTGACATAAATTCTCTTAATCTCCCAAATATACGAATTCGGTTTTAGGTAGCGGGAATCGGGCATTGATTTTTGTCAGAGTTTTGGGGTTTGAGTTGGAGGGTTTAAGAGTGGGGAGAGTTGGAGAGTTTGAGGGTGAGAGCGTTTTAGAGTTGTGGGATTCGGGGTGAGAGGGTTTGAGAGTCGGAGAGTTGGTGGTGGCTGGTTATCAGTTGCTGGTTCTTGTCAGGAAATTTTGAAATAAAGAGATTCTAAACTTAATTTCTATCTAAAAGAATATTCGTTTCCGCCCAAGCCCTTATCAACCAATAGCAACCCAGCAACTAACAACTAGCAACTAGCAACATTCCACAATAAGTCTTAATTTTGCAGAATAGTATCACTTATCAATCCTAAACAAAACATGCTTTCAAACTCCGAAACTTTCCAACCCTCCAACTCTAAGACTCTCCAACCTTTCCACTCCCTCAACTGCAACGGAAGGCTGGTAGAATTGGACACCCCAAAAATTATGGGCATCCTCAATCTTACCCCGGATTCTTTTTCAGACGGCGGGAAATTCAATAGTGAAAAATCTGCGTTGGAACATGCGGAGAAACTTTTGAAAGACGGATCGGAGATCATTGACATCGGGCCGCAATCTACACGTCCGAATGCTGAATTTTTGAGTAGCAAAGAGGAAATAGACAGAATAGGGAATATGATTTCTCTGATCAAAAAAGAATTTCCGGAAGCCCTGATCTCACTGGATACGTTTTATGCTGAAACGGTAAAATTCGGCTTTAATGAAGGAATTGACATGATCAATGATATTTCCGGCGGACAGTATGATGATAAAATGTTTGATGCCGCAGGTGAAACGAAGCTTCCCTACATCCTGATGCATGTGAATCCGTCTTACGAAACGATGCATGATAAAGTTAAATTTGAGGACATTACTCTGGAAGTTAACCGTTATTTTTCTAAAAAGACGAATGAACTTCTCGAAAAAGGAGTAAGAGACATCACCCTCGATCCTGGTTTCGGGTTCGGAAAAACGGTAGAAGATCAGATGAAAATGATTGGGGAAACTGAGTATTTAGGCTTCGGAAAATTTCCTTTATTGATCGGTATTTCCAGGAAATCATTTATCTATAAACCGCTTGGGAAATCTCCAATGGACATTAACGAAGAAACGCAGAAACTTCACTGGAAAGTTTTGGAGCAGGGTGCTAAAATTTTAAGAGTACATGATGTGGCGGAAGCTGCTGTAACCATAAGACAGTTTTGCGAAAAAAATAAAAAGTGTTAAAAAAACTTGTTCAGTATTTAAAAATTAATACATTTGCAGTATGAATTTTACGAATCAGAAAAATATTATTGTCATTTCTAACATTATTGTTGTGGTAAACAGCAGTAAGGAAGCGGCATTGTAAAATATTTTAATTTAAATTATATAAGCCGTTTCATATTGAAGCGGCTTTTTTTATTTCAGAAATTATGGATCAGTTATTAACAGTAATTATTATCGTCATTATTATTCCCTTGCTTTGGTGAGAAGGATAGAGTATGACTGTACATATTTGAGCCCTCTCACATCGTGAGAGGGCTTTTTTTATACCCATTTGTTAATTTTTAAAACCCTAAATAATGTATTACAACGACAAAACGATCGTGTATTTTGATGGAAACTTCCTCAAGGCAGAAGAAGCAGGAATGAATCTCTACGGACAATCACTTCATTACGGTTACTCCGTTTTCGAAGGCATAAAATCCTACAATACCGAGTATGGAACCAAAATTTTTAAAGCAGAAGAACATTACGAAAGACTGAAAAGATCAGCAGAACTGATGTACATCCCGTTTGATTACTCAGTAAGTGAACTGACGGATCTTACCTATGAACTTTTGGAGCGTAACGGATTCAAAGATGCTTATATCCGCCCGTTGGTAACCTGTTCGCCCAATATGTCCCTTTCAAAAGGACAAAAATCCTACCTCTCTCTGCTTGCCTGGGAATGGAGCAACGGCTATCTCGCAGACAAAATGAAAATCATGACCTCCGGTTTTCAACGCCCAAATCCAAATGCTTTTAAAGTAGAAGCCAAAGTAGGCGGACATTACGTCAATTCTATTCTGGCCTGTCAGGATGCCAAAGACAAAGGCTATGACGAAGCCCTCTTACTTGATGAAAACGGAAATGTCGCTGAAAGCTCAGGTGCCAATATATTCTACGAAAAAGGCGGAACATTATTCACACCCGCCAAAGGAAGCATACTGCCGGGAATCACAAGACAGACGGTGTTTGAAATATGCAGTGAACTGAATATTCCCGTTAAAGAAACCTTCTTTAAGCCTGAAGAAATGAGAGGAGCTGATGCCGCTTTCTTCTGTGGTACGGCAGCTGAGATTGTAGCGTTGGATTCTTTGGATGATGTTCCTTTTACCAAAAACTGGGAAGATACGGCAAGTGGAAAAGTACAGCAGGCCTATCAGAAACTGGTAAGAGTTCTGTCATTGTAAATTTAAAGAACTTAAATATTTAGTAATCAGTTAAATACATCTGTTTTTCAAACAATTGAATATTGTAGTTTTCGTAAAAGTGAAAATAAAAAAGAGATTACAAGCTGTAGTTTTGGACCAAAATTAAGGAAAAGCTTCAGTGATGAATTCCAAAAAAAATGAAATTATTGATACACACAGAGAGGATAAGAACAGCAAATGCAGGATAATATGTTAAATAAATATTCAAAAACATTCACACAAAACAGCGAACAGCCCGCAGCAAAAGCAATGCTTTACGGAATAGGCTTTACAGAAGAAGATATGCACAAGGCCCAGATCGGTATTGCCAGTATGGGATATGACGGAAATACCTGCAATATGCACCTTAATGACCTGGCTAAAGTGGTAAAAAAAGGAACCTGGAACCATGGTCTTGCGGGATTAATATTCAATACTATAGGCGTAAGCGACGGGATGAGTAATGGAACAGACGGAATGCGGTATTCACTGGTAAGCCGCGATGTGATTGCAGACAGTATCGAAGCCATCTGCGGAGCCCAGTATTATGACGGAATTATTGCATTACCGGGCTGTGACAAAAATATGCCGGGAACCATTATTGCCATGGGAAGACTGGACAGACCATCCATCATGGTGTATGGAGGAACAATAGCGCCGGGATGTTATAAAAATGAACCGCTTAATATCGTTTCGGCATTCGAAGCTTTAGGGAAGAAAATTGCCGGAGAAATTTCAGAAGAAGATTTCAACGGAGTGATTAAAAATTCCTGTCCGGGAGCAGGAGCATGTGGTGGAATGTATACGGCCAACACCATGTCTTCAGCCATAGAAGCTTTAGGAATGAGCCTTCCGTATTCATCTTCCAATCCTGCGCTAAGTGATGAAAAGCAGAATGAATGTCTGGAGGCAGGAAAATACATTAAAATATTACTGGAAAGAGACATCAAACCTTCAGATATCATGACGCGAAAAGCTTTTGAAAATGCGCTTCGCCTGATCATCATTCTTGGAGGCAGTACCAATGCCGTTCTGCATTTTATAGCAATGGCGAAAAGCGTAGGCATTTCCGTAACTCAGGATGATTTCCAGAAGATGAGTGACATCACGCCGGTACTGGCAGACCTTAAACCCAGTGGAAAATACCTGATGCAGGATCTACATAACCATGGAGGAACACCTGCTGTCATGAAATACTTACTGGAAGAAGGTTTATTGCATGGCGACTGTTTAACGGTTACCGGAAAAACCATCGCTGAAAATCTTGAAAATGTACCGGGTCTTGATTTTACAAAGCAAAAGATCATCAGACCTTTATCAAATCCGATCAAAGAAACTGGACATTTAAGAATATTGTACGGAAACCTCGCTGAGAAAGGGAGTGTTGCGAAAATCACAGGGAAAGAAGGCGAAAAATTTTCAGGAAAAGCAAGGGTATTCGATGGAGAAAAAGACCTGATCAAAGGGATTGAAAACGGAAGAGTTCAGCATGGAGACGTTATTGTCATCCGTCATGAAGGCCCAAAAGGCGCACCGGGAATGCCGGAAATGCTGAAACCTACCAGCGCGCTGATTGGAGCAGGACTGGGCGGAAGTGTAGCTTTGATTACTGATGGAAGATTCAGTGGCGGAACTCATGGTTTTGTAGTAGGGCACATCACTCCGGAAGCTTATGAAGGCGGGCTGATTGCTTTTGTGAAAGACAATGACCTCATTGAAATCGACGCAGTAAATAACACCATACAGCTCAAAGTATCTGAAGAAGAAATCGAACAGCGAAAAAAAGGATGGCAAAAACCTGAACTTAAAGTAAAAAAAGGATTGCTGTACAAATATGCACTCACCGTATCATCAGCCGCAGAAGGCTGTGTAACAGATGAAATCACTCAATAAAAAGACAATGAAGAATCTAAATGTATCCACAGAAACAGAAATCAGCGGCAGCCGGATCATCCTTGAAGCATTTCTTCAGGAAGGGGTAAAAACCATTTTCGGGTATCCGGGTGGCGCCATTATCCCCATTTATGACGCACTTTACGACTATAAAGATCAGTTGGAACATATTCTGGTCCGTCATGAGCAGGGAGCAGTCCATGCAGCACAGGGGCTTGCCAGAGTATCCGGAGAAGTGGGAGTGGTATTAGCGACAAGTGGTCCGGGAGCCACCAATCTTGTTACAGGATTAGCGGATGCCCTGTTGGATAATACACCCATTGTATGCATTACGGGACAGGTTTTTGATCATCTTTTGGGAACCGATGCGTTTCAGGAAATCGATGTTATGAATGTGACGAGCCCCGTTACCAAGTGGAATTATCAGGTCACCGATGCGGATGAACTTTCCGAAGTATTGGGCAAAGCATTCTATATCGCAAGATCTGGAAGACCAGGCCCGGTATTGATTGATGTTACGAAAAACGCCCAGCTGCAAAAGGTGTTTAATAGAGGTTACACACCCTGTGATTCTTTGAGAAGTTACAGACCGGATCCTGTTCCCCATATGGATGCTATTGAAAAAGCTTCTTTTCTGATCAATCATGCAAAAAGACCATTCATCATTGCCGGACAGGGAATTATGCTAGGGAAAGCTGAGAAGGAATTTTTACAGTTTGCTGAGAAATCAGGAATTCCGGTAGCATGGACGGTTTTGGGAATGAGTGCCATCCCGACGGATCATCCACAGGCTGTAGGAATGGTAGGAATGCATGGAAACTACGGTCCCAACATCCTTACCAACGAATGTGATGTTCTGATTGCAGTGGGAATGCGCTTTGATGACCGTGTGACCGGAAGACTGGATCAGTATGCGAAACAGGCGAGTATCATTCATCTGGACATTGACAAAGCAGAGATCAATAAAAATGTAAAAGTTGAAGTTCCGATTCTTGGAAACTGCAAAGAAACATTACCTCTTCTGACACAGCTGATAGAACCAGGAACACATAGAGACTGGCACCAAAAGTTTAAAGATTGCTATGAAATTGAGCATAATCAACTGATCAGCCACGAACTCTATCCTTTAGAAGGAGAAATTACGATGGGAGAAGTGATTCGACATTTAAATGAAATGACTCAGGGAGAAGCCGTAATTGTAACCGATGTAGGGCAGCACCAGATGGCTACCTGCAGATATTCAAGTTTTAAACATTCCAGAAGCAATATTACCAGCGGAGGATTGGGAACCATGGGATTCTGTCTTCCAGCCGCAATAGGAGCCGCTTATGGAGTCACCAACCGTCCTGTTATCGCAGTGATGGGAGATGGTGGAGCCCAAATGAATATCCAGGAATTGGGAACATTGATGCAGTATCAGCCGGATATCAAAATTTTGATTCTTAATAACTGCTATCTGGGAATGGTAAGACAGTGGCAGGAACTTTTTCACGAAGAAAGATATTCCTCGGTAGATATTCAGAGTCCGGATTTTGTGCAGGTAGCTAAAGGATATAAAATTCCGGGAAGAAAAGTAGTGGAGAGGGAAGAACTGGAAGCTGGACTTAATGAAATGCTTCATCATCAGGGCGCTTTCCTGTTAGAAGTCATGACCGGGAAAGAGCATAATGTTTTTCCTATGATTCCCCAGGGAAAAAGCGTTTCAGAGATCGTACTGACCAACAATAAGACATAATAATATAAAATATAAAAAGATGAATTCAGAAAACAGGGAATACACCATAACGGCCTACACAGAAGATTATCTGGGGCTGATCGGCAGGATTAATGCTATTTTTTCAAGGAGGAGAGTTTCCATTGTGAATTTTAATGCAGGGCCTTCCGATATTGAAAAAGTAAAAAAGTTTGTGATCGTCATCAGAGAAACTGAAGAATCTGTACAGAAGATCACCCGGCAGATGGAAAAACAGGTAGATGTTTTGGAGGTTCATTACCATAAAAATCCATACCTGACCGTAGCGGCACACGCAAGCTAATTAGAAAAACAATCAAAAAATATCATTAACAAATATAAAAATTAAAGAAAATGGCAAAATTGAATTTTGGCGGAGTAGAGGAAAATGTAGTAACAAGAGAGGAGTTCCCATTAGATAAAGCTCAGGAAGTATTAAAAGATGAGATCGTAGCAGTAATCGGCTATGGCGTACAGGGACCGGGACAGGCACTTAACCAGAAAGACAACGGAATCAATGTGATTGTGGGCCAGAGAAAAAATTCAAAATCATGGGATAAGGCTGTAGCAGATGGATTTGTACCGGGAGAAACCTTATTCGAAATAGAAGAAGCTTTGCAAAAAGGAACGATTATTTGCTATCTCTTGAGTGATGCAGCCCAGATTGAATACTGGCCAAAAGTGAAACAGCATCTTACCCCTGGAAAAGCCCTGTATTTTTCTCACGGCTTCGGAATTACCTTTAATGAACGTACGGGAATTATTCCTCCGGCTGAGGTTGATGTATTTCTTGTTGCTCCGAAAGGATCAGGAACGTCATTGAGAAGAATGTTTCTTCAGGATCGCGGACTGAACAGCAGTTTTGCGGTATATCAGGATGCTACAGGAAAAGCAAGAGAAAGAGTAACTGCATTGGGAATAGCTATTGGAAGCGGTTATTTATTTGAAACAGACTTTAAAAAAGAAGTATTCAGTGATCTTGCAGGAGAAAGAGGAACTTTGATGGGTGCCGTACAGGGAATATTTGCCGCTCAATATGATGTATTGAGGAAAAACGGACACAGTCCTTCTGAAGCATTTAACGAAACCGTTGAAGAATTAACCCAATCATTAATGCCTTTGGTTGCAGAAAACGGAATGGATTGGATGTATGCGAACTGTAGCACCACAGCACAAAGAGGAGCACTGGACTGGTGGAAACGTTTCAGAGACGCCACTTCTCCTTTATTTGAAGAATTATATGAGAGCGTTGCGAAAGGAGATGAAGCCCAGCGTTCCATCGACAGCAACAGCAAACACGATTACAGAGAAAAACTGGAAGTAGAACTGACTGAGCTTAGAGAAAGCGAAATGTGGAGAGCCGGCAAGACGGTCCGCAGTCTCAGACCAGAGAACAATTAATCAGGAAATATAACAATGGAAGAAACGTATCCTTCTGTTTTGGACAATGTCTATAAAGCAGCAAAAAGACTCAGAAATGTAGTGGTAAGAACCCCTTTGGCGATCAATAATCATCTCTCAGGTATTTATAATGCAAAGATTAGCTTTAAAAGAGAAGATCTGCAGCAGGTGAGGTCCTACAAAATCAGGGGCGCTTACAATAAAATGGCGGTGATGTCTCCTGAAAACCTTGCAAAAGGGGTGGTTTGTGCCAGTGCAGGGAATCATGCTCAGGGAGTGGCTTTTGCATGCAGCACCATGAAAGTGAAAGGTACCATTTTTATGCCTTTGCCCACGCCGGGACAAAAGCTGGAACAGGTGAAAATGTTTGGAGGGGATGATATTGATATTGTGCTTTACGGGGATACTTTCGATGAAGCTAAAGATGCCGCACTGAAGTTCTGCAAAGAGAATCAGGGAATATTTATTCACCCGTTTGATGATCAGGATATTATTAATGGGCAGGCTACAGCAGCACTGGAGATTCTTGAGCAGTCGGATGAGCCTATTGATTATCTTTTTCTTCCGGTTGGTGGTGGTGGTCTGGCTGCGGGCGTTTGTTCTGTATTCAAGGAACTGTCACCACACACGAAGATTATAGGGGTAGAACCTTCTGCAGCGGCAAGTATGAAAAAAGCACTGGAAAAAGGACAACCGGTGCTTCTTGAGAAAATAAGCCGTTTTGTGGATGGAGCTGCTGTACAGAAAGTAGGAGATCTTAATTTCGAACTCTGTAAAAACGTGCTGTACGATATGGCTTTAGTAGATGAAGGAATGGTGTGCGAAACCATTCTTTCCCTCTACAATAAAGATGCTGTGGTTGTGGAACCTGCGGGAGCTCTTTCCGTAGCTGCACTCGGGAAATATAAAGATCAGATAAAAGGAAAAAATGTAGTCTGTATCATCAGCGGAAGCAATAATGATATTACGAGAATGGAAGAGATCAAAGAAAAAGCTCTTCTTCATGCGGGTTTAAAGCATTATTTCCTCGTTAGATTTGCACAGCGTCCGGGAGCCTTGAAAACTTTTGTCATGAATGTTTTAGGACCGAATGATGACATCACTTTTTTTGAATACACGCAAAAAAATTCAAAAGAGAAAGGGATTGCGGTTTTAGGGATCGGATTGAGAGATAGTGAAGATTTCACTCCGCTGCTTAATAATATGAAGAAGTATGATTTTTTTGTCAATTACCTGAATAATGATCCGTCTTTGATGAATTTGCTTATTTAAGATGCTGTGTGAAATGGTGTTGGGTTTCGCAAAGACGCTAATTTTTTTTCATACGATGTGTTGTTAAGGCGCAAGGATTTTATCTACGATACAATTTAATGCTGTTGAAGAGATTGCTTCGTCGCTGCGCTCCTCGCAATGACAAAAAAGAGTATCGGCGGCCCGGAGGGCCGCCGATACTTTCATTTATCTCTCAAGCGTAAAATTAGAAATTACTTTCGGACGTTCAGCCTCATTGGCTACTTTCCAGGATGTCCTGTACATCCATTCCGTCATTTTATACAGCTTTTTGTAATTGATATTTTCAGATTCATCCTGAGGTGTGTGGTACTGATCATGCAGTACGCTGGTGAAAAACACTGCTGGAATCCCGATTTTTGCATATGGTAAATGGTCACTTCTAAAATAGAAATACTCAGCGTGATTTGGAGAATCCCAGTCTTTCAAGTATTTGAATTTTGTACTTTCATTATTGGCATCCTCAGCCATTTTAACCAATTCTTCAGAGTTTTTATGCGGGGTATTTCCTCCCAGAAGAGCGGCTTCATTATTGTCGTTTCTGCCGATCATATCACCGTTTAGTACAGCTACAATCTTTTCTTTTGGAACAACTGGGTGAGCGGCATGCCATCTGGAACCAAGTAATCCTCTTTCTTCCGCTCCATGGAAAACAAACAGAATACTTCTTTTTCCGGGTTGCTTTTTATAGGCTCTGGCCATGGCAAGCATTGCAACGCATGTACTGGCGTTATCGTCGGCACCGTTATAGATGGTGTCATTTTTTACGGGATGTCTGATTCCGTCGTGATCTTGATGACCGCTTAACAAAACGTATTCTTCTTTAAGGGCAGGATCTGTACCTTCAATTTTTCCGATGATGTTTACAGAAGGATATTTGTAGGTTTCTGTGATGAGGTTCAGAGCCATTTTAGGGTTGTTTTTTACCCAGTTTGCATTTTCTCTTTTGATCCATAAAACAGGAATATTATCCGTTATTTTTTCTCTCAGACCTTCTACGCCGTAGGTTCCTCTTGTCATTTGAGGAAGAACTTCAACCCAGCTTTTCTCGGAAATATCATCGGTGATGAAAATCACGGCTTTTGCGCCCAGTTCAAGAGCTTTGTTGTAATATTTTGTTCTTACAAAACCGGGATATCTTCTTACAAAAAGTGTCATCTCCTTGTCTATGTTTTTATCAGAGGCATTGACGGCAAGAACTTTTCCTTTGATATTTAATTTGGAAAGCTCTTCGGGTTCTGCATTTCCGGCGTATACAATCTCAGCATCAATTGAGGCATTAACGGGTTCTGCAACAAGGAAATCTTTCCATAGTTTCAGACTGCTGTTTCCGATTTTCAGATTGCTCTGAGGAATTACCTGATGCCTGTACATATCAAAAAACTGAAAAAATGTACCGTTGTCACCCGCGGGCTTCATTCCGGCTTCTTTGGCTTTATCGGCCAGCCACATCGACACTTTTAATTCATCCAAAGTTCCTGCTTCACGACCCCAGAACTGATCGGCTGCCAGTTCATACATGTCTTTTCTGAGATCGGTTTCTTTGATGGCAGAAACCAGCGGTTTTTTATAGTTTTGAGCATTCCCAAGACTGAACAGGAGAATACTGAGTATAGAGAATATGTAATTTTTATTCATCAGATTTTTAATTGAAGTTAGCCAATTTATCTGAGAACTGTTTTGAAAACTCCTTTCTGTCTTCCTCCAGTTTTTCTTTGTCGGCCGGAAGGACATAATTAAAAAGGACTTTATCTTCATTGTCAAGAAATATAATTTCCTTTTCATTACCATCGATCATCTGTGCGAAAATTTCCCACATCGGGGTATCTTTCAGTCTTAATAATTCAAAAAACTGTTCCGCTTTTATTTCTATTCTCTGCATGTTTCGTTTTTTATGTATTTAAAAATGTTGTTTAAAATTCTAATAGTTTCAGCTTAAACTGAATGGCAAAATTCTGTTTGAAATTGGGTGTGGTATAGTATCCGACTCTGTAAAACAACCCTAAATTGAAATAGCTTGACAGAAAGTTATTCCATTCAAGACCCACTTCCTGATACAGGTGATCCAGCTTTCTGAATCTGAACTCATGGTATTCCGGATGCTTCATATCTCCGATGGTTCCTCTTAATACAAAATCAAAGCTCGAAATATTCTGTCCGAAGCTTTTGAAATATAAAGGAAGTTTGTGGGTGAAGTAGTAGGCAATAAATTTATCATTGTAATACTTTCCACCCTCCAGCGTGGCAAAACCAAGGTAAGAAGTAAGGTTAAAATTAAAATCTTTACTCGGGGAAGCCAGTCCGTTCATCGTAAAATGCTTCCAGATAGGAGCTTCTCCCAATACCACTCCTCCGTAAAGTCTGAATCCGGTAGTTCCGAGCATCGTCTTAAAATTGTGGACAAACAGGGCGTCAAAACGGGTATAATTAAAATCTCCATCCAAAACTTTGTAGCTCTGCTCGTAATTGAAATACAGCTCAGGATATTTCTGATCGATGATCGATTTTCCCTGAGGCGTCATGATATTCGTGGAGTTAGGGGAATATTTTAGAGTAAATAAGGTATTAAAATTATCAAATTCACCGCCTTTTCCTCTGAATTCGTAATCAAACTTAGCTTCCTCAATATTTCTTTTGGCTGCAAAAACTAATGTCAGTCCATTCGTTACATCATTCAGATAAGAAAGCGAGGCTCCTCTGAAATGATAGTATTTATCGTTGTTGATGTTATTTCCGTAATTCATCATCCGCATCTTAAAATTCCACAGCCTTCTGTAAAATTCTCCCGATGCCGTCACATCATTATAATATTCAATTCTGAAAAATGAATTTTTATCCAGCGTCGTCTTCATATCAAGACCAATTCCGTATTTCCATTGATCATCCTTAAAACCGTAGGCAAAATAATAATCCGGTGAAAAATAAGGATTAAATGTTTCGTTCAGTTTAGCTTTTAAACCAAGTCTGAAGCCTTCATACAAGTTGTAATTCACAATTTCATCTACGGCAAAATCTACAATACCCGCCCTGATTTGCCCATTGATAAGACCTGTCAGGATTTTTGCTTTGTTGTCAATATTATACTTTTTGCCTAAGCTGTCAATCGTTTTGTAAGTGTTTTTTTCCCTTTCTGTAAGAGGATCCGTTCTGTACTGATCCAGAAGATGCCCGTCGGCATTTTTCACCGAAAAAGTATAGCCTTTAAAATCATTACGATTCTCCTCAACCGGCGATTTGAAATCAAAATAGGTAGAAGTCAGGAAAGCATACGTTCCGAAACTGGTCCTGTCTTTCTTCTCAGGATGTTCTTCCGTTTTTTCTTTGTTTTCCTCTTCCATGGCCACTCTGCTCATTCTGAGTTTTACCTTTTCCTGGGACAGAAACCATTTATTATTGTAGAAAACCCAGGTACTTGTGATGATACCGTCGTTTTTGTTCTTGCTGAAATTTTCAATCTTTTGAATCCCGTAGGTCTCGGTGTCTACATAGATGGCACCATTATATTTCCTCCTTTTATCCGGTTTTTTATAATTCACCTCACGGAAACGGATGACAAAAGTTTTTCTGCCGCTTACTTCAATGGTATCCGAAAGGAAAAAGCGGTAAAGTCCTCTGTTTTCCTGCTTGATCTGGTTTGGAACTTTGTCTCTGTTGCTCTGCTGGATGGCGATCATTTCGTAGATCGGCTGTTTGAGGCCGGAAATTCTGTTGTCCAGGATATTGACCTTTTCTCCGTATTGTTTAGAATATAAAAACTCCTGAGCTCTTTCCCACAGGAAGAGTTTACTTTTTGAAAAGATCTGTTTGGCAGAGATGTTATTTAATGAATCCTTTTCCCTTTTTTTCTTGAAAAACTGGGTGTCATTGAAGAACTTATTGAACTGTGTAATACTGTCCTGATCAATGTCCATAGACATTTTTTCATAGGATTTGAACGTGTAGGAATCTAAACTTTTCGGTGAATTGTTTTTAAAAAGCTTGTTTACTTTTTTTAGGATTTCAATCGCTCTGGGATCGCTTCGGTCTTCAATAACGACTTCTTCAATATCAGTAGTTTTTGAAGCCTTTTTCAGCAGAGTAACTTCCATATCCGCTTCTACTGCTGCGGTTTCGTTCTCGTATTTTTCTGCCTGGATATCAATGGTACTGCATGAGGCTTTAAACTCCAATGTGCCCTGGATATCTGTAAATCCCAGCACTTTTCCATCACAGGAAATCTTGGCGTTGGAGATGGGTTTTTGATCATTTTCGTCAATGACCCTGATCTTTGATTGGGCGTAACCAAAGAAAGACATTAACAAATACAGTAAGACTAAAAACCTTTTCATGTAAAAACTAGATCAAAAGTAGTAATATTTCTTGTGTTGAGAAAGTTTTTATGATTTGTTAATACATTGATTTCATCTAAGTTTCAGATAGAAAAATCAAGTAAAAGGAGATTGTAAAAATAAAGACATTTTATTGATCATCCAGTGCACCCATAAAGTCGATGATCTTATCTATTTCCTGATCTGTCAGTTGCAGTGGGCTGTCAGAAAGCGTCTGATGATCTACTTTAAAACCGAAACCTTTTCCTCCGCCTTTATTATAAAAATTCATCACCTCTTTCAGTGTTTTATACCCTCCGTTATGCATGTAGGGAGCGGTTTTGCTGATGTTTCTCAGGGTAGGCGTTTTAAATGAATGCTGTAATGCTGCCACAGTTTCATGGAATTTTCCTCTTCCCAGATCCTGATCAAACATCTTATTCTCTCCATTCACAGCTGTTCCCAATACTTCCTGTTCCGTTTTTTTGAAATTCGGGGGAACGGTTCCGTTAAACAAAGGAATGAAGTGGCACAAAGCACACTGCGCTTTTCCTACAAAAAGATTGAATCCCTGTTTCTGATTTTCCGTCATTGAAGAACGGTTTCCACTCATGTATCGGTCAAAATCAGAATTGAATTTTGCTAAAGAACGGATGTAAGTCGCCAGGACATTCTGAAGCTGCCAGGTCTCAGCTTTCGGGGTTTTATAAATCTTTTTGAATGCCGGAAGATATATCGGATCCTGATTAATTTTACCCAAAATAACATTCAGGTCGCCATGCATTTCTTCTTTGTTGGAGATCACATCTGAACTTTGACCTTCAAGATCATCTTTTCGCATATCCCAGAACTGTCCGTGCTGAAACCCTGCATAATTCAGAGAAGGTGTATTTCGCTGCAGTTCTGCATGGTCAAGTGACATAGATTTGGCAAGCCCGTCTGTGAAAGCTTTTTCTGGATTATGACATGTAGCACAGCTTCTGTTGTTGCTGTTGGACAGAATTTTGTCGTTAAAGAGTTTTTTACCCAAAGCTGCCTTTTCATCAGAGAATGCAAATTCTTTCCCAGGAATAAATGCATTGGGATTGAAAGCATTTTTCGAGAAAAAAGTAGCTGCATTTTTACTTAAAGCAGTGGTGACCTCAATGTCCGGAATGTTTTCCTGTTTTTTAAATTCCAGGAGTAAAGAAGAAATTGTATTCAAATGATCCGGAATGAAATTAACATAGTCAAACGTATTTCTGTCCGTATTTTTTTTCAGGGTAACGATTGCTGAATTGATGGCCTCGTTAATACTTTTCAGGGCCTTATCTTTTGACTGATCCGTAGAAATCTGTTGTAAAGTCAGTTGAACAGCTTCTAAGGAATAGGGCATTTCTTTTAAAAATGTTCCTGATATCGGCGTATCAAAACTTGAAATTCCTAAACTTGAAATCCTGAAAATTTCCTGTCTTGCAGCATCGAAAACCTGATCTTTACTGATGGAAATCGCCTGGAAGTTGGTTTTAATGGTATTGCTTTTATTGATCAGCTTCTTCAGAAACCGGATGGACTCTTCCTTGTTTTCAGGAATGTAAGGGTAAAATAGCTCTTCCAGAACTTGAAGACCTTCCGGTTCCAGTTCGGTATGCTCGTCCATTTCAATTTCAGAAAGGGCAGGACCATTGATAAACCTTGCTGAATTCGGCAGGAAGTATTCAACTGCCCATTCCATTTTTTTATAGGTGATTCTTAGTTCCTCAAATTTTTTCTGGATTGTCTTTTCATCGGTATTCTTTGAGACAACAACGATGAGTTCATGGATCTGTTTTTCAAAAGAAGCATTGTTTTTGGCTATTTCACTTTTTACAGCACTCAGATCCTCAGTGATGGGCTGGTGTTTGTCCGTTTTACACTGAAAAAGAACAAAAAGAACAGTTACAATGGATAATACAGCGAGTAACGGATATTTGAAGAATACTTTCATAGGCATGAAAAAGTATCAACGGAAATTTCCGCTGATACTTTGGTTTTTTATGGGATATTTAAAATTATTTCTCTACGTTTCTGATGATTACGATCTGGCCGCCTTCCTTATTGGTATTCACACCTGCACCGTCAGCATTTTTAAACTTATCCTTCTGCCATGTATGAGAGTGGATGTTTACAGTAAAGGTATTAGGAATTCCGATGATGTCTGAAATATCAACCATCGCTCCATATTCCCATGAACCGAATTTCTGAAGCGTTCCGGATTGGTTATACGCGGTCTGCCATGCTGTATCCAGTCTGTTATGTTTCATATTCAGCCAAGGTTTGTACTGCTTTGTAGCGATATTCAGCTGCCAGATATAAGAATCATGAGCGGCGGCTGTGTAATAAGAATCACCATCTTCCTGGATGTAAACGAAGTTTTCCGTTACACAAAGGTTATCAGGATTGATCAGGTTATGTCCCGGATTGGAATCTCCTTCTGCAACCACTTCCAGTTTTCCTGCCAGCATATTGTTTTCGTTAAGAACAAGCTTGTACACTCTTCCCCACATAGTTAATCCCGGTTTCGGAGTGGCACCGTCCGAAGATTCTCCTGTTGCAGTAAAGTAGATTTCTCTTCCTTTTCCGGCACCTTTTCTGTAATCTACGTCCTCAACTCTTGAAAAGCGGATCGCGTTATTGTCAATATTCTTTTGATTGATCTGTGCTCCGGTTGAATTTTTAGCATTGGAAATCTCTACGAATTCCACATCATAAGAACTTCCTTTCACCATATCGGTTTCCGTGTAGTTGTTGTTGGTTCTCTTTAATGCATATAATTTTCCGTTGTCAAGATCTCCCGGGGTTGTTGAAACATACATGATCAGTTGTCCTGCAGACTGATGCGAGGAAGAATAAGACTGATCTTCACCAATCATGATGTACGTTTTTCCACCTGAAATATCTTTAGGAAGCGGAACTGCATTTTCCATAGAAGCTTTACCCAAAGCAGGTTTTACCCTTGTCTGGTCAGATGCCTGAGAAGCAGAAGCCAACGGATTAAGTGCGTGAACCATACTTTCTTCACCTGATTCACCGGCAGTAAGGAATGCACTGAAACCATGCGTTTCAGGAGTGGCAAGGGTAGCAGAACATAATCTGGTCATACCTCCGATCCCGTTCAGGATGTATTCTCCTTTTACAGGTTTGAATGTTTTATCTAAATAAACTCTTGATACAGACTGGGTAATCTCGTGGTTCGTGATCATTAAATAACCATCTGAGCTTGGGTCTTTCATAATTCCCATACCGTCCGGCTGACCTGCAAACACAAAATTAGGGGTTCCGGAAAGAACATCGGAACTGGAAATCAACGTCGTAATATTCAGATTTTCAAAACCCGTCATTCCATAAACGAAGGCCGGTTCCAGTGAAAAGTTTTCAATTTTAATATTCTGATTGACAGGAGTGGTTTCCTGCCCGTCATTGTCATCGTTACAGCTCTGAAAGGCCATAGCAGCGAAGAATAGAGCTCCGATAGTTTTGTTAATTTTCATAATTACTTTTTTGAATTTCGATTGTAGCAAAACTAAAGGTCTATTGTGAATTATATTTTAAGGGGACGCAACAAATAGTTTAAGTTTGGGTAATGGTTTGTTAAGATAAGATCAATAATTAGAATGGTTATAAATAAAAAAAAACTCCTGATATTTTCAGGAGTTTTTAATGTTTTATGATAAAAGGATGATTAATCCTAAATATTCAAAGCTTTTTGGTAAGCATTTTCCAAACCGTCAAGATTTTTACCTCCTGCTGTTGCAAAGCCCGGATTTCCGCCGCCGCCGCCCTGGATCTCTTTTGCCAGGTCTTTTACGATGGTTCCTGCCTGATATTCTGCTGCCAGATCATCAGAAACTCCGACAGTGATCATTGGTTTCCCGTCTGCGTCAGAAAGAATAATCGTTACAGAACCTGGGATTTCTTTTTTCAGCTGGAATACGATGTCTTTTACAGAACCTGCGTCCAGAGAAGTCTTCTTCACCAATAACTGTTTGTTTCCTTTTTGCTCGTAAGCATTTTTCCATTCACCGATTTCTCCTTTCGCTTTTTCCTTTTTAAGGGCTTCCACTTCAGATTTTAAAGAGGCATTTTCGTCAATCAGTTTTTCAATAGATCTTACCACATCTTTAGATTTCAGCAATTGAGAAAGTTCAAGGATCTGGTTTTCTAAGTTTTTGAAATATTCCTCAGATTGATCTCCGGAAATCGCTTCAATTCTTCTGATTCCTGCTGCTGCAGAACCTTCGGAAGTAATTTTGAAATGACCGATTTCAATGGTATTTTTCACGTGAGTTCCCCCGCAAAGTTCCTTAGAGCTTCCGAACTGGATCATTCTCACACTGTCTCCATATTTTTCACCAAATAAAGCCATAGCTCCTTTTTCCAAAGCCTCTTGAATAGGAATACTTCTGAATTCCTGTAAAGCAATGCTCTCTTTGATCTTGTGGTTTACTTTTTCTTCTACCAGCGCCAGTTCTTCCTCCGTCATTTTATTGAAATGAGAGAAGTCAAAACGAAGATAATCAGGACCTACATAAGAACCTTTCTGCTCTACGTGCGTTCCTAAAACCTCTCTTAATGCTTCATGCAAAAGGTGAGTGACAGAGTGATTCGCCTGAGAGTTTTTTCTGTCGGTTGCATCTACCTTAGCGTAGAAAACAGCGCCTGCATCTTTCGGAAGACCGTTGATCAGAGAAATGATCAGTCCGTTTTCTTTTTTCGTTTCCAAAACTTCGAAGCTTTCAACAGCATTTTCCAGAACCCCTTTGTCTCCTACCTGGCCACCGCCTTCAGGATAGAAAGGAGAGCTGCTCAATACCACCTGGTAAAATTCTCCGTCTTTATTTTCTACTTTTCTGTATCTTGTAATATAGGTTTCAGATTCAATCTGATCGTAGCCTACAAAGTTTTCAGGTTTTGTTTCTAAAGTTACCCAGTCGTATACTTTTTGTGCAGAATCAGCCTTGGAACGAAGCTTCTGCTTTTCCATTTCTACTTTAAATCCTGCTTCATCAATGGTAAGACCTTTTTCCTCTGCAATAATTCTGGTTAAATCATCCGGGAAACCGTACGTATCATATAATTCAAAAACTTCTTCGCTAGGTAATACTTTTGAACCGTCTGCAATCGTCTGCTCAATTAATTTCTCAACTCTGATCAGTCCGTTTTCAATGGTTTTCAGGAATGAATCTTCTTCACTTTTGATCACTTCAGTAACTAATTTTCCTTGCTTTTCCAATTCCGGGAAGAAAGGTCCCATCTGATCTTTAAGTACAGCAACCAATTCAAAAAGGAAAGGTTCTTTCATTCCTAAGAATCGGTAAGAATAAGAAATCGCTCTTCTTAAAATTCTTCTGATCACATAACCCGCACCTCCGTTGGAAGGAAGCTGGCCATCAGCAATGGCAAAAGAAACCGCTCTGATGTGATCTACCACAACACGGATCGCAATATCCTTTTCGTCTTCTAAAATTCCTGTATATTTTTTACCTGAAAGTTCTTCCACCTTAGCGATAAGCGGTGTGAAAACATCAGTATCATAATTGGAAGATTTGCCCTGAAGTGCCATACAAAGACGCTCGAAGCCCATTCCTGTATCCACGTGCTGTGCAGGAAGTTTTTCAAGAGATTTGTCAGCCTTTCTGTTGAATTCCATGAAAACCAGGTTCCATACTTCTACAACCTGTGGGTGATCATTGTTGACAAGATCAAGCCCTGATACTTTAGCTTTTTCTTCCGGTGTTCTAAGGTCGATGTGGATTTCTGAACACGGTCCGCAAGGCCCGCTTTCACCCATTTCCCAGAAATTATCCTTTTTGTTTCCGTTGATAATTCTGTCTTCAGAAATGTGAGATTTCCAGAAATCGTAAGCATCCTGATCTCTTTCAAGATTCTCAGAAGCATCTCCTTCGAAAATAGTTACGTATAAATTTTCTTTCGGAACTCCGAATACTTCAGTCAGTAATTCCCAGGCAAAAGCAATAGCATCTTTTTTGAAATAATCACCAAAAGACCAGTTTCCTAACATTTCAAACATGGTATGGTGGTATGTATCTCTTCCCACATCATCCAGATCATTATGCTTTCCGGAAACTCTAAGACATTTCTGTGTATCGGCAATTCTTGGGGCCGTAGGCGTTTTGTAGCCTAAGAAAAAATCTTTGAACTGTGTCATTCCTGAGTTGGAAAACATAAGGGTAGGGTCGTCTTTCAACACGATAGGTGCTGAAGGAACGATAAGGTGGTCTTTACTTTTAAAATAATCTAAAAATTTTTGACGTATCTCTTGTGATGTCATAGTATTGCTTTGCTTTTAAAACTATCAAATTTTTGATAAGATGCAAATTTAATGTTTTTAAGCGATTTGTAAATAATTTTATGCTATGTTTTGAATGGGGCAGGATGGGTAAAGTTTATTTGTTGTTGATAAAAGTACGGCTGCAAATAATTTCAAGGATCATTTTTGTCATTGCGAGGAGCGAAGCGACGAAGCAATCTCAAGAAAAGAAGCTTAACTATTTTGTATAAACCTTATAGGTTTCAAAAACCTATAAGGTTTGTTGGTTTTAGAGCTATCAGTGACCTTAGGAAAAGCAAAATGTTGTTGAATAAACGCAAAGGATTTAACTGTCATGGTGTTTTTAAGGTGCAATAAAATCAAAGATTTTCTGAAAAGGGGAAATGAAGAGATTGCTTCGTTGTTGCACTCCTCGCAATGACAGCAGTCTACAATTTTATCGGAGATAAAATCCTAGCGCCTTATCAGCATAACGGATGTGAGAAAACTTAGCGCCCTTGCGTTTATCCAACATTTTTGAATGTTATTAAAAAACATACCGAATTCATTCTTTTTATAAGTCTCTCGCAATGTCTTAGTAATAAAAATTTTGCGTGTTCTGTTTTAACTTTTTATATTCGTTTTAATATTAAATAAAGACCTGATCGATTTTATAATTTCAAAGCCTTAATATAATAGTCTGCGCAATGGATAAAATTAGTTTTTATGATATTAAAGAATAAAGAATGACGAAAAATGAAGTGCTGAAAAGCTGGGTAGAGCAGTATTCCGGGCCTCTTTTGAAAAGAGCAGCCTATCTGCTTTCAGATAAAGTGGAAGCGGAAGACATTGTGCAGGATGTTTTTTTAGCCGCAATTTCGTCCTATGATTCTTTTGAAGGAAAAAGCCAGCCGCTGACCTGGCTTACAGCTATTTTAAACAGAAAAGCTGCTGATTTTTACCGGAAAAAGTATAAATCGGATCCCGAGATCAAACTGGATCATTTTTTTGATGAAACCGGTTCCTGGAAAAATGACGGTGTTTTGAATGACTGGAATGTTTCAGAGAAGGAACCCGAACTTTTAGACAATAAAGATTTTAATAAAACCCTTGAGGAATGTATTGAAGATTTGCCCTCCAGATGGAAGATTCCGCTGAAAATGTATTATCTTCAGGAGAAAAAAGCACCGGAAGTGAGTCAGGAATTGAAGATATCTGCGACTAATCTTTGGAAGATCCTTCAAAGATGCAGAATGCAGTTGAGGGAATGTCTTGATAGCAACTGGTTTACCCACTTATAACCGTATCATAAAAATGTTGAGAAAATTTATTCATATTCTGTTCCTCCCATGCAGCAAAGCCACAATGCTGATGGAGAAAAGGAATGCACAGGCCATCTCCCGGAAGGAAGACTGGCAACTTTCCATGCACCTGAAGATCTGTAAATGGTGCCGTGCATATGAACAGAAGCTGAAGATTCTGGATGATATTTTAAGAAGAAAACTTTCTCAGAAAGAAAATACTGAAATTAATGATTCTGATATTCAGGGTTTTAAAAGTAAAGTTTTAAAAAACTTAGATCTTTAGAAAAAATACTGTCAGGATTTTGAAATGTCTCCGACTATACTTTTGAAAACAAATAAAGTATCATTCAAAATCTTAAAGACATGAACGGAACATCAAAACTGAACGTCGAATCCGGAACGTACCAATCGGGATATTATATTTCACTTTTCGGGGCTGCATTGATTTTGCTCTGGATTGGCATATTCAAATTTACACCTACCGAGGCAGCTGCCATTAAACCACTGGTGGAAAACCATTTTCTTACTTTCTTCGTATATAAAACAGCAAGCGTCCAAATGGTGTCAAATGCTATCGGAGCGATAGAAATTATCATTGCATTATTACTGATATTTAGTGTGAAATTTGCATCTCTAAGAAGGTATGCCGGAATCGGGCTGATCATGACATTTCTGGTAACGCTGAGCTATCTTTTCACAACACCCGGAATCTGGAAAATAGTGGATGGTGTTCCTGTCACAGATTTTTTCATCCTGAAAGATTTGATGTTCCTGGGATTCGGGCTAATGATCGTACAAAACAATAAAAAGTAATGGATAAAAAGAAAAAAATGAAAAATATATTTATCGTACTCGGAATTATTCTGGGTATCGCAGTTTTTGCTGCTGGATCAGGGCTTTTTAAAAATGCTAAGTCCAAAAAATTAACAAACGGAAAAGAAAAAGAAAATCAGGAAATTATGGATAATAAAAATGTCAGAGAAATCTATTTTGCAGGCGGATGTTTTTGGGGTACAGAACACTTTTTTCAGCAGATCCGAGGAGTGGTGGGAACTGAAGTAGGCTATGCCAACGGGAATACCCAGAATCCAACATATGAAGAGGTGGTGAGCCATACCACAGGTTTTGCGGAAACGGTAAAAGTAAAATATGATCCTGAACAGGTTGATCTTAAACTGCTGATCGATCTTTATTTTAAAACAATCGATCCTACAACTCTGGACAAACAGGGAAATGACAGAGGAAATCAGTACAGAACCGGTATTTATTTCACCAATAAAGCGGATGAAACTTTAGTGAAAAATGAAGTTCTGAAACTGGCTAAAAACTATTCTCAGCCTGTAGTTGTGGAAACAGTAGCCTTGAAAAACTTCTACAAAGCGGAAGATTATCATCAGGATTATCTGGATAAAAATCCGGGAGGTTACTGTCATATCGAGCCGGGACTTTTTGAAATGGCTAAAAATGCCAACCCGCTTCCCAAAGCAAAATATCAGAAACAGGATAAAAAAGTTTTAAAAGAAAAACTGACTGCAGAACAATATAACGTAACGCAGGAAAACGCAACAGAAAGACCTTTCCAAAATGAATACTGGAACGAAACCCGTGAAGGAATCTATGTAGATATCACCACTGGTGAACCTTTGTTTATTTCAACAGATAAATTTGAATCCGGTTGCGGATGGCCAAGTTTTTCAAAACCGATCACCAAAAAACTGATCGATGAGAAAATGGACAAAACCGCCGGAATGGTAAGAGTGGAAGTAAGAAGTAAAACGGGAGATGCTCACCTGGGGCACGTTTTTACAGATGGTCCTACGGATAAAGGAGGTCTTAGATACTGTATCAACAGTGCTTCACTGAAGTTTATTCCAAAAGCTGAAATGGAGAAAAATGGCTACGGAGATTATATATCTCTGTTGGATAAAAAGTAATATGAAGAGAGACCGCTGAAAGGCGGTCTTTTTTTATGGATAGGAAACAAAAGCAGACATTTAAAACCTTGCTGGAAATCTTTGATTTTCTAGCGTCTTAAAATATTCTCATTTTCGATAAAGCTTTGCGTCCTTGCGATTTTCCAATAAAAAATAAACATAATGAATGGATGTTGAAAATCTCAGCAGATTTCACGGATGACGCAGATTTCTGTACATTATTTACGGACCAAATCTATAAGGTTTCATTGTTATAAAATTACTGGAATAAACTCAAGAGTTTAAATTGAAGAAAGTCTGAAAATTGGTTGCATTTGAAATCTCTCTTTAATACTAAGCATCGAGATATTTACCAGGAATAAAAACCCGAACATGATGTAAAAAGCCTCTTTAGGAAGGCTGATTAAAAACTGCTGAATTTTATCAAATAAATTGAGTTTATAAACTTCATTTACATAAATAACATCATGACAAAGAAAACATTCATATTTAAATTCTTCGATATTTGGATCGATGTAATTAACAGTGGCAAAGAAATGTCCTGTTTTTTCCAAATCATATGCATAGGTCTCTTGCTGAGCGATTGCCATATCATTTAATAAAGATGCAAAATCTCCATAGGTGTTATTTTTATCCAAAATAAATTCAATCCCTGTATTTTTTTTATTCCTTTTTTGAAGATTTTTTACTTCTGAAATATAAATATTTGAATTTTCTTTTCCTTTACCGGGTTCGATTTTTATTTTTTTATAATCCCAGTTTCTCAAAGGTTCAAAAGTGGAAGTAAGGTTGCTTTTATCTTTTGATAGTTTTGCAGGCAGTCCAATATCCATAAGAGAAATATTGATTTCCTCAAATTTTTGATTTCCATAATACCAAAACAGCAGCGGAATCACAACAGCACTGATCAATCCCGGGAAATAATATATTTTTTTCATCCCTGTCATTTTGATAAAATTAATAAAAAATAGAATATTCAATGATCCAATCCTATTTTTAACACTCTCTCCAAAACAAAAAAAAGTGATCCAAAGGACCACTTCATTTATAAATCAATTAAAATCATTCAATCTTTAAATTATTTAATTTTTAAATCATTAAATATTAAGCGTTTACCAATCCCTTTTTCTTAGAATCCAGTAAGAACCGAAAATAAAGATCACAGACCAGATAACGCAGGCAACCATACTTTCTGTAGGATAATGAGCGCTGTACTTCACTCCCATAATTTTCACCATATCCAGTCGCATTAATGGATTAGGGATCAGGTTTGACATACTTTCCAGTGGTAAAAGACTGGTGATAAAAAAGTCATTCTCAAGCACTGCTTTTCTCTGTTCTCCCTGCATTCCTGTTAATCTCTGGTAAGCTTCGATACCTGTTAAAACCTTTTCCGCAATCCAATAGGCAAAGAAACCTAAGAATACAAACATCGATTTTCTCAGCAATACGGAAAGGAACATAAGGAAAGAGAAGAATGTAAAGAGCTTGATAAAATAATTTCCGATGTAGTACACCTCCGCATAGATCTTTGAAGAATCAGTTACCTTAGAATACTGATGTCCCAAAAACATGGTGATAATAAACACAATCAGCGTGGAAACCGTTGTGAAAATCGTGATCGTTAGAAGTTTGGAGCCTATAAATTCTTTTCTGCTCAGACCATCAATCGTGTTTTGTTTAAACATCCTGTTGGTGAATTCCTGCGAAATGGAGAATACAATGATCAGTCCAAGGAAAATCTTAAGCAAAGCGACAATCCATGTTGTAAAGTTCCAGATCTCAGGAAAATTATAAATTCCCTGTTCCTTTAAGTTGATAGTTCCTCCGAAAATATTCAGATCCACCAGTCCAATGAAAAGAAGAGCGATCAGAATGGCAAAATACATGATAGAAAAAACCTTGAACGGTCTGTAGTTCAGATTTTTATAATATTCTAGTTTTAATAATTTAAGCATGGGTATTCGTGTTTTTTACAAGTTCAAGGAATTGAGATTCTAGAGACAGTTTTTTCTTCGTTAAATGAGACAGAAAAATTCCCTTTTCAGCAAGCTTTTGATTTAAAGCCGAAGCAGATATGGAAGCATCCTCCCGGATCTGAGCTTTGATGATCTCACCGTCAGCTTTCACAGCACTGAACCACTGGAGTTCTTCCAGAGCGTTTAAAAGCAAAGTGTTATTATCTGCCTTTAATTCAAAGTATCCGTTATTCGCCGTCATTTCATCCACTCGTCCACAATAAATTGAATTTCCTTCTTTCAATACAATCACATGGCTGCATATTTTTTCAATCTCGTCCAGAAGGTGGCTGGCAATGATAATGGTAATGCCTTGTTTAGCGATATTGCTTATGATCTCACGAATCTGAATAATTCCCTCCGGATCCAGACCGTTCGTAGGCTCGTCAAGAATCATTACTTCGGGATTGTTCAGCATGGCAGATGCAATCGCCAGACGCTGTTTCATTCCCAGAGAATACGTTTTGAAAGCATCATTTTTCCTTTCAAAAAGACCTACCGTTTTCAGAACTTCTGCAATTCTGCTGTAAGGAGTTTCTTTAATCTCAGCTACAATCTTAAGATTTGTTTCAGCATCCAGATAGGGATAAAAATTGGGCTGTTCAATGATGGCGCCTATTCTTTTCAATGTATCCGGTTCTGTTCCTTTCTTTCCAAACCAGTACCAGTCACCGCTGGTAGGATTGATGGTAGAAAGAAGCATTCCGAATGTGGTAGATTTTCCGCTTCCATTGGGACCAAGCAGGCCGTAAACGTTGCCTTTTTCTACATCAAAAGAGATATTATTGACAACCGTTCTCTTGAATTTTTTAGTCAAATTCTTTACTGACAAAATTTTTTCCATGTAATTTGTTTTACATAGTAGTAGTCTATGTAATTAACAGAATGTTACAGGATCTGAATTTTTTTTAACAGATATTTTATTTGCTGCCATAAGATTCGATGTAACAAGATTCACAGGATCATTGTTTTATGGATGTAACTATTTTTATGGAACACATACCTATTGTAGAATCATCACATCAAAAAAATATAACTATGAAAATTATGAAATGGACGAAGCGTATTCTTATGGCGCTGTTTTTAATCATTATTGTTCTGCTGATTACAGGATTTGCCTTTGAAAAAATTTCCCGGGCAAGGGCTGAAAAAATTAAACCGGACGGTGAGTTTGCAGAAGTTGAAAATCATAAAATGCATTACCTTAAAGAAGGAACGGGCGGTCCGACGGTCGTTTTTGAAACCGCTTTTGATCCTGCAGGTCATTTGCAATGGTACCATATCCAGAAAGATCTTCCCAAAACCTACACTACTTTTTCCTACGACAGATCCGGAATTTTGTGGAGCGAGCGCGGAACCAATCCTAAAACTGGTGAGAAAATAGCAGAAGAACTTCATACATTACTTGAAAAAGCCGGTGCGCCGAAACCCTATATCCTGGTCGGACATTCTTTTGGTGGAATGCTGACGAGATTTTTCGTTAAAAAATACCCTCAGGATGTGGCAGGCGTGATATTGGTAGACAGTCAGTATCCTGCTGATGAAAAATTTCTTTCCCTGGAAATGCATAAAATGGTGAATCAGGGCCTTCCCGGAGGATTTTTGAAGTTCGCGAATACTTTTGGAGCAGCGAGACTGATGTTTAAAAATATGTTTCCGTTAGGAGAACAGTATAAATACCAAAATTCATTGATGCCTGCATTGCTTTACAAAAGTGCCGATGCTACCCTGGAAGAGCAGGATCATATGAAATCCATTAAAAAAGAAGCGGCGGTTATCAGTTCCTTTGGATCTATTCCTTTGTACGTGATCACGGCAGGAGATAAAACCCGATATGATACTTTTATTAAAGAACCGAAATTAAAAAACGAAATGCTTGGCGCATGGGATAAAATGCAGAAAGATTTACTGAATTTATCTACCGACAGCAAACAGATTGTAGTCCCTACAAGTGGCCATTACATCAATCAGGATCAACCCAAGGTAGTAGAAGAAACAGTGAATGAAATGGTGAAAAAAGTCAAAGATTAAGACATCTCAATGGTCAGTTTTGCTTCGCATGTGAATGGTGAATTTTAGGTTGTGAGAGCCAAGAAACGTCAGTTCGACGAAGTCAATCAAGATACAAGAACCAAGATATTAGATTTTAGATAGCAGATTGTTAACTCAATAACTATGAACTAGCAACCAGCAACTGACAACATTCTCCAAACCCAATTTACACTAAGACGCTCAAACACTCAAACACTCAAACTCTCTCACCCTCAAACGCTCAAACCCACAACGCGGACTATCAATTTTACTACATTTTCAATAGATGTTCAAAATTAAAATATTAAATTTGATAGAATTAATCGTTTGTTTATGAAGTTAATTGAATTAGCGAAGGAGCTTAACGTTTCGGCAGAAGCCATCAAACAGTTTATCCAGGATTTTGATCTGGAGCTGGGCGTCTGCATCAGTACCAACTTTGAAGTGAAGGAAGATTTTGAGAAGTTTGCCCGTGAAAATCTGGATTTTTTAAAGCTTTATGAAAAAGATCTGGACAAAAATAAAACACTGGAACAGATCGCTGAAGTGATCAACCAGCCGAAGGAAAAAGTAGAAGAAGCCATCAAGGAAACCAATCCTAATATTTTTGACAACGGTTTTTTCCGTTCGTCTATCTCAAGTTACGGCATTGATAATAAACTCGGTGGCAACTATCAGTTTGTCTATGATTATTTTGGGCAAAAAACCAGCCTGATGCACCGGGATTTTATCGGGTACAGAGATTTATTCTTTTATATATCGGCGGTTTTGGAACCATTCCTGAATCCTCAGCAGATCAAAGACTGGGGAATCCACAAACCGGCAGGAATTATCCTTTACGGACCTCCGGGAAGTGGAAAAATTTTCTGGGCGACTAAAATTGCTGAAATTATAGGCTATCAATTTAAGGAAGTTAAAAAACATTATCTGGGAACCTCTTTTATTGATGGTAATCAAACGAACTTTACTGATTTTCTGGTTACGATGATGAAAGAAGAAAAAGTGCTGCTTTTCCTCGATGATTTCGACGAAATTATGATGGAACGAAAAGCAGAAACAGATCTGGCTTCCTGTAATCTTGAAACCCAGGAACTCATTCTGCATTATATCGGAAAATTTGAAAAAGAAGAACTGCTGATGGTTGGTTCTGCCAATTCCGTTTCGGAAATCGATGAAGAAATTCTCGCTCCGGGAAGGTTTGATGTGATGATTCCGATATTTCCACCCAATGCGGCAGAACGTTCAGAAATCATTTTATATGCGATGACTAGAGGACTTGAAGAAGATTCACTTCTCTATAAAATTCTTAAAAAGAACAAAGCGGATAAAGTTCCGTTCTGGCATGAGATTTCGGCTAAAATGAAAGCATTCAGCAATACCATGTTGGTTGATTTTACGCAGAGTCTTAAAAAACGTCTTAAAAACCAATACCAGAGAACCAAAAACGAAAACCTGAAGATCGATCAGGTCCTTCTGAATGCAGCTTTAAGAGATGCCGGCGGAAAGCTTACCGAAGAATATCTGGATCAGGTGGCCAGATTCCTTGGAGATGCCATTATCAATAATTTCGACGAATTCCGATTCAGAATACAAGCCCTGAAAAAAGAACTGGAAACCTATAAAGTGGTGGAAGAACCAAGAAGAGAGATTGGATTTCATCATAATGGGGAAGAGGAGAGTGGCGGAGCACAGGGGTGATGCGTCCTGGTTTGGGAGTTTGAGTGTAGGAGGGTTTTAGAGTGGGAGAGTCTTAGTGTAAATTGGGTTCGGAGTATGTTGTCGGTTGCTGGTTCATAGTTGCTGAGTTAACAATCTGCTATCTAAAATCTGACGTCTGACGTCTGACATCTTGGTTCTTGTATCTTGATTCTAAAATTCACCATTCACTTGCGAAGCAAAACTGACCATTGACATATCTTAATCTCAGCCTAGAATTAAAAATTACTCATCACTTATTACTCATTACTCATGAACAGCGTTTGGGAACTTGAAACCTTTTACAGAAAAAGAGATATCGTTATTATCGGGTCAGGATTTTCCGGGCTGTGGACGGCTGTGTCCATTAAGGAAAAATATCCTGAAAAATCGGTTTTAATTATTGAACGAAATACAGTTCCACTGGGAGCTTCAACCCGCAATGCCGGATTTGCCTGTTTTGGAAGCCTTACGGAAGTCATTGCCGATTCTCAGAAGATGGGCTGGGAGAAGACACTGGAGCTTGTTAAGATGAGGTTTGAAGGTCTTCAGAAGATCAGAAGCTATTTTAAAAGCAGTGAAATCGATTTTGAACTGGACGGAGGTTATGAAATTTTGAATAATGATGAACCTTTACAGCAGCTTGATGTCGTTAATGAAAAACTGAAAGCAATAACCGGTCTCGATAAAACCTACGCTCTGAATCAGGAGAAGCTCAAAGAATTCGGTCTCGGAAAATCTGAATTTTTGGTAGAAAACCCATGTGAAGGAAGTCTACATTCCGGAAAACTTTTGCAACAACTTCTGGAGAAATGTTATGAGCTGAAAGTTGAATTTCTTTTCGGAACAGAAGTGAAAAATATTGATGAAAATGCTGAAGAAATCAATCTTCACTTGTCAGAAACGCTTTCTGTAAAGGCTGATAAGATAATTTACTGTACGAATGCTTTCAGTTCAAAATTTCTTGAAAAAGAGGAAATCATTCCTGCACGTGGACAGATCATTTTAACGGAACCCATTGAAGATTTAAAACTCAGAGGAACGTTCCACTATGATGAAGGATTCTACTATTTCAGAAATCTCGGAAATAGGATTCTGCTAGGCGGTGGCCGGAATCAGGATTTTAAAACAGAAGAAACCACCAGTTTTGAAACCACAGAATTTTTACAGAACCATTTGGAACAATTTTTAAAAGAAGTTATTCTGCCGAATCAAGACGTTAAGATCTCTCTCCGCTGGTCAGGCATTATGGCTATGGGTTCCGAAAAATCGCCGATCGTAAAGCAACTTACCAATCGACAATTCTGCGCAGTAAGACTCTCGGGAATGGGAGTGGCATTGGCTCCGAAAATAGGAGAGATGGTGGCTGGGATGGTGTAGATTTTAGACATCAGACATCAGACATCAGACATCAGATTTTAGGTTTTAGTTTGAGGTTAAGCGAAGGTTTAAACTGAGATTTATAAGACTGTTTCATTTAAAGTTTCATAAATAAATTGAATTGATGAGGTGTTAAAAATGTATAAATACACAATTTTTTTATCCGTATCGACAATTCCGTTAGCTGTATTGGGCGTATTTTTTGCGGGTGGAGGGCATGGAAATTATTTTTTGCTTTTACTGCTCTTTCCCTTTAGTCTGCTTGGAACACTCTTTAATGAAGTAATTTCTTTTATTTTTATAATTATAGGCTTGTTGCAACTTCCTATCTACGGCTTCCTGCTGGATAGATTTACAGTAAAAAAAGCATTTCCCGTTATTATAGGAATTCATATTGCCTGCATGATTATTCTTTTTTTATTGAAAAGAGATGAACTTTTCTAGTTAAGTGTTTTCTTACTGGATATAATTTCATTGGTAAAATCTGATAAAGATTTAGAGAACAGATTTCAGACTATAACTTAGATTAAAATGATAATTTGAACTCTATATTCTCAAACCCTACAACTCTCAAACTCTCAAACCCGAATCCCACACCCCAAAATACTAACACCCTCAAACGCTCCCACTCTAAAACCCTCCACACTCAAACTCAAACTCAAACTCACAAACCCGAAAAATTCCGTATTTTTGTGTAAAATTAAAATTTCGTGATCAACAACGACCAGATAAAAGAAGTTCAGTCTAGAATTACAGACTTACATAAATACCTTCAGATCGACAAAAAGAAGATAGAAATATCGAATGATGATGAAAAAACCGCCGCTCCTGAATTTTGGGATGCTCCAAAGGAAGCAGAAGTTTTTCTGAAGCAGCTTCGTTCCAAAAAAAGATGGGTGGAAGATTATGAGGAGATCAGTACCCAGTTTGAAGACCTGCAGGTGCTGGCAGAATTTGCCAAAGAAGATCCCGATTCTGAAAAAGAGCTGGATGAAACATTTCCCAAGCTTGTAGAAAAAATAGAAGACCTTGAATTCAAAAATATGCTTTCCAATGAAGGGGATGAGCTTTCTGCTGTCCTTCAGATCACAGCGGGAGCAGGTGGTACAGAAAGTTGTGACTGGGCTGCAATGTTGATGAGAATGTATACGATGTGGGCGGAAAAGCAGGGCTATAAGATCCGTGAGCTCAACTATCAGGAAGGAGATGTAGCCGGTGTAAAAACAGTTACTCTTGAAATTGATGGTGAATATGCCTTCGGATATCTGAAAGGCGAGAACGGTGTACACAGACTGGTAAGAATCTCACCTTTTGACAGTAATGCAAAACGTCACACAAGTTTCGTTTCCGTATACGTTTATCCTTTGGTGGATGATACGATTGAGATCAACATCAATCCTGCAGATATTTCATTTGAAACCATGAGATCTTCCGGAGCAGGAGGTCAGAATGTGAACAAGGTAGAAACAGCCGTACGTCTTCGTCACGCACCAACAGGAATTATCATTGAAAACTCCGAATCCCGTTCCCAGCTTCAGAACAAGGAAAAAGCCATGCAGCTCCTTCGTTCCAGACTTTATGAAATGGAGCTTGAAGCGCGTATGAAAGCCAGAACAGAGATCGAGGCCAATAAGATGAAAATAGAGTGGGGAAGTCAGATCAGAAACTACGTGATGCATCCATATAAATTAGTAAAAGACGTTCGTTCTGCGCATGAAACTTCAGATGTGGATTCTGTAATGAACGGAAATATCACACCATTCCTGAAAGCCTTCCTAATGGCCGATGGGACCGCTGTTTCAGACGATGATATGGACTTGTAAAATATCATGTCTCTATTTTAGTTAAAATCTTATAATTAATTTTTGTTTAAGACTTTTTACGCTTACTTTTGTTGTCAATCGTTATATATGGAAGATTTCAATAGCTGGAGAGATTTACTGAACCCCGAGTTTTACATTAAAATGGGTGGGTTTTGGCTTATTTTATTTATTGTTTTTGCTGAAACAGGACTTTTTGTAGGATTTTTCCTGCCTGGAGATTCACTACTGTTCGTGTCAGGAATTTATGCCGTTGATATCATCAAAGAGACTTTTGGCTCTACAGGGAGCGATTTATTAGATACTACTATTCTTGCTTCGTGTGTAGCGCTTGCTGCCATTATTGGAAACGAGGTTGGCTACTATTTTGGAGTGAAAACAGGTCCTGCTTTATACAAAAAGCAAGATACCATGCTGTTTAAAAAGAAATATCTTTATCAGGCTCATGACTTTTTTGAAAAACACGGTGCACTGGCTATCATTATGGCGAGATTTTTACCGGTGGTGAGAACCTTTACGCCCATTGTTGCAGGGATTGTAAAAATGGATAAGAGAGAATTCTTGAGAGATAATGTTATCGGAGCTGTTCTATGGTCATTTGTATTGATCTTTGCTGGACATTACTTAGATAAGTTATTCCAGGAACAGTTTGGAATCAATTTAAAAGAAAAACTGGAGCTGATCATTATTATCATCGTGCTGGTAACAACGCTTCCGGTGATCATCAAATTTGTATTCGGTAAAAAAGAAGACCATTCGAAATACGAAAACAAAGATTTAGATTAAGAAAAATCATACAATCATATCAATAACCTGCTTTACGGCGGGTTATTTTTTTATCCATTCCAGAATGTTGGGGTAAATAATGCTGTCCCTTTTTATCCTGCTAAAAAACCTTGGAACGTGGCCTGTTCTTTTCATAAAGATCAGTTTGTGGGGAATATTCTTTTTCGTGAGGGCAGAATCCATAGACAATCCCTGGTGTTGGTTAACCAGGAAATCATTGTTTCCCTGAAACAGCAGCGTAGGAACATTGGAGATATTGGCTATCGGACTGGCTTCCTTAAAGGCCTCAGATATATTTTTTCGGTCAAATTTCTCTCCTACCACCTTCTGAAAAGTAGGAGAAGTATATTTTGAATAGAATGAATTAAGATACTCGGGGCTGTAAAAATCTGTTGGTCCGCTTAAAGAGATAATTTTTTTGATCTGCTCCGGATGCTTGTAACCGTAGAGTAGGGCAAGATGCCCGCCGGCGCTTTCCCCGAGAAGGATATAATTGTTGGGTTGAAGTTCTGCTTTTTCGGCCAGTGAATTAAACTTTTCAATAGCATATCCAATGTCTTCCAGCTGTTGCTTATAGGTGATGTTCTTCTGCTTTGAAACAAGCCTGTAATTCATATTAATGCTTGGAATCTTATGTTCAAAAAGCATTTTCTGAATCTTGATCATATGCTCTTTCTTTCCAAGAGTCCATGCTCCGCCATGAACGATAAGGACTACAGGAGCATCTTCAGCATAATCCAAAGGAAGGAATACGTCCATCTTTTGCCTTTTATGATCGCCGTATTTTAGGTTGTAAATTTTCTGCTGGCCACCAGTGCCTACCCAAACCCTGAATCTTGTATTGCATGACTGCAGCAGGAAGCTGAGGCATCCTATGATGAAAAAATGGTATCTGAGAATGAGCTTTTTCATTACTTAAATTTACGAAAAAATTACGGATTTCGGGGTGCGGGTTTGAGTGTAAGAGAGTTTGATTATATGAGAGTTTGAGTGTCTTAGTGTAAATTGGGTTTGGAGAATGTTCTCAGTTGCTGGTTCATAGTTATTGAGTTAACAATCTGCTGTCTGAGATCTGAAATCTTGGTTCTTGTATCTTGATTGACTTCGTCGAACTTACGTTTCTTGGTTCTCATAAACTAAAATTCACCATTCACTTGCGAAGCAAAACTGACTATTCACCATTTTTGTTTAAAGCTTTTCCGCCGTTTTAGAAGAAAGCCCTTTTTTGATCATAACCACATCTTTTTCACCCTTTTTGAAAGTGAAAGATATTTCGGTATCATCATCCTGCAGGAAAAATACATCCTCTTTTTCAGCCAGCATTCTTACCTTGGGATCATTATCGTTTTGAATAAAAAGCTGCCCGTTTTCGTTCAGAATATGAACAATGTGATCATCTGAAAGGGCATAATTCCCCGGATATTTTTTGAGTAAATCAGTACTTAAAGTGACTTCTTTCTTAGGTTGTGGAAGCGTGTAAGGCTGTCCTAAAATTGACGCTAAAATAGTATTTCCCGCCTTTTCCAATTTTTTACTTGTGATATTGTTGAGCAGTATAATGCAGAGATCCTCATCGGGAAGCATCGCAAAATAGCTTGTGGAACCTTCTATATTTCCACCGTGATTGATCAGTTTTTTCCCATAAAGATCATCAACGAACCAACCATAGGCGTAGCCACTCAGATAAGGTGTGGTCGCTTTTTTAAATGATTCTTTGGAAACAATGGTATAGTCCCGTAAGCCTTTATAATACTTGTAAAGATCTTCAGCAGTACTGTAAATCTGTCCTGCAGGGCCGGTTAATGTAGGATTCCATATTTCTATTTTTTCCTGCTTCGTTTTTGAAATATAGGAATAGGGGACCGTTTTGTAAGGGCTTTTCAAAGCAAGGTAATCAAAACCGGTATGCGTCATCTTCAGAGGATTTAAGATGATTTTTCTTACTGCATCTTCATAAGAAAGTCCCGTTACTTTTTCAATGATTACGCCCAGTAAAATATATCCGGAATTAGTATATGAGAACTGCATGCCGGGTTCAAAATCCAGCGGCTCATCTTTGAAAAAAGAAAGTTCCTTGCTTTTGGTAATAGTCTCTCCGGTGTGAAGCAGGCGGAAGTACTCTTTATTTCGCAGCGCTTCGTAAATTCCTGAGGAATGAGTAAGGAGATGCTCAATGGTTATGTCTTTGCCTCTCGGATAATCAGGAATGAACTTTGAAATGGGGTCTTTGAATGAAAGTTTCCCTTCTTCGCTGAGCTTTACAATCGTTAAAGCAGTGAAAGATTTGGTCAAAGAAGCGATCTGGTAGACACTTTTATCCTGATTGGGTATCTTTTTTTCTGCATTTTGCCAGCCGTAAGACCTTTCGAAAATGGTTTTATTCTGATAATGAACCAAAGCTGTTCCGTTGAACTTATTGATAGCTGCATATGCTTTTATAATGCGGTCTATTTCCTTCTTCCGTTCTTGATTGATATCGCTTACATTAGACTTAGCCTGAGCTTTTAGAGAAGATGAGAATGTACTAAACATAAGAATCATACATCCTAAAACGAAAATATAAGATTGATGGCGCATGGGATCTGGTTTTAAAAACGGTTAAAAATAAGCAGACTTTTGCTTACATCAACGGTCCGTCCTCAGAAAATATTTAAAATTAATATCCAGAAACAAATAAAAATAGATTTTAATAATTATTTTTGCTCCACTTAACATATATTAAAAAAATATTAAAATAATATGGCATCTGGTTTTTTTGCAATTTTAGATGATATCGCGGCGCTGATGGATGATGTAGCTGTTACAAGTAAAATAGCCACGCAGAGAACAGCAGGTATTCTGGGCGATGACCTGGCTGTGAATGCAGAGAAAGCTACTGGTTTTCTTTCTTCACGGGAAATTCCGGTTTTGTGGGCCATTACAAAAGGCTCCTTTATCAATAAGCTGATTATTCTTCCTGTGGTATTCCTTCTTAACTGGCTCTATGCTCCGGCGATTAACTATGTGCTGATCCTGGGTGGTTTATATCTGGCGTTTGAAGGCGTTGAAAAGATCATAGAATTTCTTTTTCACCGGGATAAAAAAGGCCACGAAGTGGTAGAAGAAATTGTAGAAGACGAGAAGAGTGATGAAGAAATAGAAAAAGCAAAGGTAAAATCGGCCATCACCACAGATTTTATTTTATCTGTTGAGATTGTCATCATTGCTTTGGGAACCGTTTTGGAAGAAAGTCATCCTTTCATCACCCAGATTCTGGTAACGAGTCTGGTTGCCTTTATCGCTACGGTGGGTGTATACGGAATTGTTGCTTTGATCGTAAGAATGGATGATGCAGGATTTAAATTAATCAAAAAGAGTAATGATAAAGGTTTCTTTGGAAAGCTTGGACACTTTTTGGTGAATGCTTTACCTGTTGTTATTAAAGCTTTAGGAGTTATAGGTACCATCGCTTTGATTATGGTAGCCGGCGGTATTTTTGCACACAGAATAGAATTTCTTCACCATGTTTTACCTTCATGGTCTTCCAATGAGTTGCTTACTATTCTTAAAGAAATTATTCTGGGACTTATAGGAGGTCTGTTTGCGGTTGCACTTTTTACGATAGGAAAAGGGGCTGTTTCTTTGGTCAAGAAGAAATAAAAAATAAAAGAATTAAATTTAAATATTCAAAAAAGCCTGCACTCAGATATGAATGCAGGCTTTTTTATATTATTTTTTCAGATTTGACCGGATTAATTCCATGATGGTTACCGACTTTGTTCCAAACATATCTTTTACCCAGAATGCTGATTCCTGTTGCCGCTCCAGGATTAAAAATAGTACCAGACCTTCTTCCTGTGACCACCATCTTCCATTTCTCCTGACTCCCTTTATGGCAGTTTCCAGATCTGTGCTACCTCCTTCAGGGTGAATAAGCCATAAATACATTGAATATTGTCCGAGACCTTCCATAGTAAGAAACAGATCATCCATTGCCGCCAAGGTCTTGTATTTCCCTTTTAAATATTTTTTTTGCCTTTTATCCATCAGATTAAGGCCTTTTAATAGCTCTTCCTGATCAAGTTCTTTATTGGAAATACTATTATAGAAGGTACTTACTTCAGTATTAAACAGGTCAACATATGCTTTATTCTGGCTGAAAATATTCTGAAGCATATCATCATTGGTATTAACCCCAAAATTATGCTCCTTTTCATATTGGGTAATTTTTATTCCAAAATTCAGCATTTGCTGCGAATGGGAAAATTCATGAAGAAATACCCCGGTAATTAAATTGTCCAATCCGAGTTCCTTGCTTTCTACGCCTGCTTTTTTCCAGAAGCTGGGAAGGGGCATCACGAAAAAAGAATGATGTGCAGTATCGGGAATCTCCGAAGCATAAGAGGTAATGCCTACCGGAATAGAATTTTTGTTGGGTAGAGTAATTGTGCCATGGTGAAGGGCCTTTTTCCAATTGAGTTTTAAATTTAAAAGGCTGGGTCCGTTAATAGTTTCCCCTTTATTTATAGTAACTGTAGAAGTTGAATACACATAATTTTCGTCAAAGAATACAAATTCTACAGGCGTTATGGTGTCAATTTTATAAATGTTCTGATAAACCAATATCCATGCGGAAAACCAATGGGTCACTGTCTTTTGAAACTCTTCATTCGGACTGTTCTGTCCAAATGCTTTGACCTGGAAAATAAGAAGTACCAGAAAAAAGTATATTTTCTTCATAGGTGTTGGATTGTGTAATAAGCCAATATACAAAATATTACGATAAAGAAAGAGTCCGTAATTCCGGTTCTTGATGAAGATAAAATCAAGCCCCTTACAACAAAAAAGCCGGAAGAAAAATCTTCCGACCATAACTGCCATGAGGCTTTATAATATATCTTAGTTGAATAAATCTTTCACTTTATCAAAGAAAGTTTTTTCCTTTCCGGAAGGTTCTGCAACCATTTCTCCGCTGGACATCTGCTTTTCAAAGAAATCTTTCTGATCTTTTGTCAGTTTTTGCGGGGTCCATACATTGATGTGGATGAACATATCACCTTTTCCATAGCTGTCGATGCTTGGAAGGCCTTTTCCAGCCAGTCTGAGAATCTTTCCGGACTGTGTCCCCGGATCAATGGTAATTTTTACTTTACCACCTACCGTAGGCACTTCTTTCTTGGTTCCTAAAGCCGCTTCTGCAAATGAAATATATAATTCCTGGTGAAGATTGTCACCTTCTCTCTTGATTGTCTTATCTACTTCCTCTTCAATGATCACTAATAAATCACCCGGAATTCCTCCGAATGGCGCATCATTTCCTTTTCCTCTTACATTCAGCTGGATACCGTCTCTTGCACCCGCCGGAATATTAATTGAGATTTCCTCTTCATCTTTGATCAGTCCCTGTGCATTGGCACCTGCTGGAATTTTATCGGCTACTTTACCAATTCCCTGACAAGTTCCACAGGTAGTCTGCGTCTGCATTTGTCCGAACATCGTGTTCATAACCTTTAGCTGAACACCGGAACCATTACAGGTAGGACAGATTTTTGAAGTGGCACCTTCTGCCATCTTCATTTTTTTTACTTTGATGGTTTTCTGCGTTCCATTCACCATTTCCTCAAGGTTCAGCTTGATTCTGATTCTTAAATTAGAACCTTTCACCTGCTGACGTCCTCCTCCGCCGCCGCCAAAACCACCGAAGCCTCCGCCTCCGAAAATATCTCCAAACTGGCTGAAAATATCTTCCATGTTCATTCCGCCGCCGAAGCCACCGCCTCCGAAGCCACCGTTTCCACCCATTCCTGCATGACCGAACTGGTCGTATCTTGCACGTTTCTGGTCGTCGCTCAGTACTTCATACGCTTCTGCAGCTTCCTTAAATTTTTCCTCAGCCTCTTTGTCACCTGGATTTTTGTCCGGGTGAAATTTGATGGCCATTTTTCGGTATGATTTCTTTATCTCTTCGGCCGATGCAGATTTACTGATCTCAAGAACTTCGTAATAATCTCTTTTTGACATAATGCTTATAATTGATTATTGATGACTGATTAATGGTGCAATAATACATCATTTATCAGTCATCATTGATCATTGATATTTTTAGTTTCCTGTTACTACTTTTGCAAAACGGATCACTTTATCACTTAAAGTATATCCTGTTTCAATAACGTCTACGATTTTGCCTTTTAGATCTTCCGATGGTGCAGGAATCTGAGTAATCGCCTCGTGGAAGTCTACATTGAATGTATCACCTGCTCTTACTTCCATCGCTTTTAAGCCTTTTTCAGTAAGTCTGTTCTTAAATTTCTGATAGATCAGTTCTACACCCTGAAGGTCAGATGAATTTCCGTTTTTAGCAATTTCCTTTAAAGCTCTTTCGAAATCATCCAGAATACCCAGCATAGAAATCATCATATCCTGATTGGCATACTGGAAGAATTCCATCTTCTCTTTTGCCGTTCTTTTTTTATAATTTTCGAATTCAGCGTACAATCTGATGTAACGGTCTTTTTCTCCTGCCAAAAGTTCCTCTGCAGAAGGTGTTGCTGTCACATTTTCCTCAGCTGTCACTTCGTTCTGAACATTGTTTTCTTCCTGATTATTGATGCTTTCTTCGTTAATATCCTGATTTTCCATAATTCAATATTTATTTAAATAATTGTTTGACAAAGAACCTGCCAAATAGAAAATATGGACATTAAGGCAGAAAACGGAAACAGAAATTGGCTGTGAATGGTCAATTTTGCTGGGAAAACAGCAGGGGGATTGTGAAAAGTCAATTTTGCTTTGCAAGTCAATGGTGAATTGTTGTGGTTAAAAAATTCACGATTGACGACTCATCATTCACTTTATCGTTGTGAAAAGTCAATTTTGGTTTGCAAGTGAATAGTGAATTGCTGTGGTTAAAAAATTAACGATTGACAATTGACCATTCACATTCTCGTTGTGAAAAGTCAATTTTGCTTCGCAAGTGAATAGTGAATTGTTGGTACGGAAAAATTCACAATTGACAATTCACAATTCACTTTACTGTTCACGATTCACATTTTTATCCGGCAAATGTCTGATACAGCAGATACAGGTTTAATACAATAATCACTATAGAAATAACCCAGACACTGATTTTTAAAATAGGTTTATTCACGAATTCTCCCATTTTGGCTTTGTCATTGGTGAACATAACCAGAGGAACTACTGCAAAACTAAGCTGCATGGACAAAATCACCTGGCTTAAAACCAATAAATCTGTCGTTCCCTGCTCACCGTAAATGATAGCGACAATTAAAGCCGGAATGACAGCAATCAGTCTTGTGATTAATCTTCTTAACCATGGTTTTAAACGAATATTTAAGAATCCTTCCATAACGATTTGCCCCGCAAGTGTTCCCGTAAGCGTTGAGTTTTGTCCCGATGCCAGCAAAGCAATCGCAAAAGCAATACTTGCCATGGAAGCTCCCAGAATAGGAGTCAGCATTTTGTAGGCATCATGAATATCCGCAACATGCTTATTTCCGGTGGTATGGAAGGTGGCAGCGGCAAGAATAAGAATGGCTGCATTGATGAAGAAAGCCAGCATCAGGGAAACAGTACTGTCCAAAGTGGCGAACTTGATCGCTTCTTTTTTCCCTTCTCTGTCACGTGGATAATCTCTTGTCTGGACAATACTGCTGTGCAGATACAAGTTGTGAGGCATTACGGTAGCTCCTAAAATTCCGATAGCAATATAGAGCATTGCCGGGTTTTGAATGATCTCTTTCTGAGGAACCAGTCCTCCAAGAATTTCATTAAAAGCAGGCTGCGAAATCACAATTTCATAGATAAAACAGGCCAGAATAATAAAGATAAGTCCGCCTACAATGCTTTCTATCCATCGGAAACCTTTAGCCTGAAGCAAGAGAATAATCAAAACATCGACTGTTGTGATGACAATTCCCCAGGTCAGCGGAATGTGGAATAAGAGATTTAAGGCAATGGCAGAACCTATCACCTCCGCGAGATCACAGGCGGCGATGGCAATTTCACAGAATACCCAAAGGATAAAATTGGTGGTAGGACTGAAGTGGTCACGGCAGGCCTGTGCCAGATCCCTTTCAGCAACAACGCCCAACTTTACAGACAGGTGCTGCAAAACCATTGCGAAAATGTTGGAGATAAGAATCACAGAAAGCAGGGTGTACCCGAATTGAGCTCCTCCCGCAATGTCGGTAGCCCAGTTTCCCGGGTCCATATATCCTACGGCAATCATTAGTCCCGGACCAGCAAATGCAAGATATTTTCTCCAGAAAGAACCTTTTCTAGGGACTTTTATGGAGGAGTACACCTCTGGTAATGAGTGGGAAGTTTTATCTTTACGCCAGGCGTTATTTAAATTGAAATTCATAAATGTTAGAAATGACTAACAAATTTACTTAAATAAATGTAAATACGAAAGTCGGTGACAAAAAAAATCCCGAAAACTAATTTTCGGGATCCTATTTTTAAAGATTCTAAAGATCTATTTTGCAAATCTTACAGCCATTTTTCTGTCTGCAGCTCTTTCTGCATCAGAAGCTTTAGCGTCTACTTTAGCAAATTTGCTTCCGTAACCTTCAGCTTCTAAAACCTGAGCTCCAACGCCAGCTTTAGCTAGAGCACCTTTGATGTATTCGGCTCTTGCTTTAGATAATTTTACATTGCTTGCCTCATTTCCTGTTTTATCAGTATATCCTCCGATTTTAATTTTTGCATCCGGAAACGCTTTTAAAATGGCAACCAGATTGTCAAGCTGTCCCTGAGAACCAGCTTCAAGATCTGTAGAGCTTCCCATTTTGAAGTTTACATGGTCAAAATCATACCACTTATCTTTTAATGCGGCATCATCAGCTGCATTTTTATAGTCACCGGATTTCAGGAAAGTAATCATCTGATCTTCCATACCTCCTTTATAACCTTTCAGCATAACCCCGTTAAGATCGATGTTTTCATCTGTCTTCACTGCAGGTGCTGTAGTTGTAGCAGAGGTATCTGCAGGAGTTGTGGTAGCTGCTGTATCCGTTTTTGCAGCTGTAGAATCAGTAGTAGTAGTGGTCGTTGTCGTCTGTTTCTTTTCACATTGTTTCCAAAGGAAATAACCCGCGGCAATTAAAAGTAAAAGCGGAAGCAACCATTTCCAGATTGAACCTCCGCCTTCATTATTATTTCTGTCAGGATTAGTTCCTGCAGCTGTAGTACTTCTTGTAACTTCTATTTTAGGCTCTTCCGGTCTTGGAGTTGCTTCAGCGTGGGAAGTTGTAGAGCCTCCGCCAAACCAGCTTCCTAAATTCAGAGATGCCAGAGAAAGTCCTGCGGGAAGAAGTGAAGAAACAATTCCTTTCTGCTCACCCAACAGGTTCGAAATACCTGATTTGTCTAAATTATTATCAGCAGCATATTTTCCGATAGAACCTACCGTAGCTCCTGTTACTAAATTAAGCAGTGAACTGGAAGAATTATTGCTGATTCCTGCATAGGTAGCAATAGCATTCACTATTCCACTGATTTTGTCTCCAAAAATAGAGGTCAGCAATGTAGAAATAACAGGGCTGCTGGATGCACCACCTATTAAATTTCCTAAAATTCCGCTCGACGAGGCATTGGTAATTGCGTCCAAAACTCCCGGGTTATCGGAATTATTTGCTAATCCTCCTACAACTGCAGGAAGTATACCTCCAATTGCTTTTGAAATACCGGATTCACTTTCTCCAAATTGTGAAGCTGCTTGTGAAACCAAAGCGGGACCTAATTGTCCTTTAATTAAATCAATGACATTTAAAGACATAATAAATTATTTTTTTAGATTAATGTTGAATAAATTTAAACAAAAATCTGTCCAAAAGTCACTTTTTTTTGAATATTTATTTAATTTCCCGCCAGGTTTTTGAAAATCAGCAAGGTTTTTTAGTAAGCTTTTGCGAATAATACACGTCTATTAGACGGCTTTCCGCTCACCATAGAAATACCTTCTTCTACATCATCATCCATAGGAATACATCTGATGGTAGCCTTCGTTTCATCCTTGATCTGCTCTTCTTCTTCAGCTGTTCCATCCCAATGTGCGTAGATGAACCCACCTTTTTCTTCAAGAACCTTCTTGAATTCTTCATAGGTATCCACTCTTGTGATGTTATCTTTTCTGAAGTTGAATGCTTTTTCGTAAAGGTCTTTCTGAATAGTCTGCAATAATTCTTCGATATAAACATCCACTCCTTCGATAGAGCGAACTTCTTTTGTTAAATTATCTCTTCTTGCGATTTCAACAGATTTATTTTCAAGATCTCTTGGTCCCATTGCGATTCTTACAGGAACTCCTTTCAGTTCATATTCTGCAAATTTCCATCCCGGTTTGTTATGGGTATCGTCATCAAATTTTACAGAGATGCCTTTTGCTTTCAATTTAGCCACGATATCCAGTGCCACTTCGCTGATCTGAGCCAATTGCTCATCTCCCTTAAAGATAGGAACAATCACCACTTGGATTGGAGCCAGAGTAGGAGGAAGTACCAGTCCGAGATCATCAGAATGTGTCATAATTAATGCTCCCATCAAACGTGTGGAAGTTCCCCATGAGGTTGCCCATGCATGTTCAATCTTACCTTCTTTATTGGTGAATTTTACATCGAATGCTTTCGCGAAATTCTGACCCAAGAAGTGAGAGGTTCCTGCCTGAAGTGCTTTTCCGTCCTGCATCAATGCTTCGATACAATAGGTTTCGTCAGCTCCTGCAAATCGTTCAGAAGGCGTTTTTAATCCTTTCACAACCGGCATTGCCATGAACTTTTCTGCAAAATCGGCATACACATCATTCATTTTTTCAGCTTCTTCCACTGCTTCATCTTTGGTAGCATGAGCTGTGTGGCCTTCCTGCCATAAGAATTCTGCCGTTCTTAAGAACAGACGGGTTCTCATTTCCCAACGAACAACGTTTGCCCACTGGTTGATTAATATTGGAAGGTCTCTGTAAGACTGAATCCAGTTTTTGTATGTATTCCAGATAATTGCTTCAGAAGTAGGACGCACGATAAGCTCTTCTTCCAGTTTAGCATCCGGATCTACAATCAGTTTGTGTGGATTGTCCGGATCTGTTTTTAATCTATAATGGGTAACTACTGCACATTCTTTAGCAAAACCTTCTGCATTTTTTTCTTCTGCCTCAAACAGGCTCTTGGGCACAAAAAGCGGGAAATAAGCATTAACGTGACCTGTTTCTTTGAATCTTTTGTCCATTTCATCACGCATTTTTTCCCAGATTGCATAGCCGTATGGTTTGATCACCATGCATCCTCGCACTCCAGAGTTTTCAGCTAAGTCAGCTTTTACCACCAACTCATTATACCATTTGCTGTAATCTTCGCTTCTTGAGGTTAATTTTGCCATTATTTTTTAAAATTTTTTTAACTTTTGTACATTATTGTTATCTAAAAATAAAAATCTATTTTTGATAGATTTATTTACCAGTGTTTTGGTACATTTTTGGTACAGATTGCAAATATAATTTAAATTAAAAATCTTTACGTTATCATGAAAAGAAATATACATAAAAATTTGCTCGGTCTGTTAAAGTCCAAAGGGATTTTAGCGATATCGGGTGGATTGCTGCTTGTGTCCTGTGGCGCTCAGATGGGCGGATATACAGAGACCGATGGGGTATACTACGACCCCAATAAAGATACGCTGCCTGAAGGGGTGATCATCAACAACGGCGGAAACAGAGTGGGGGAAAACTATGATTATTACCAGGACTCTAATGTGATCCAGAATGCACAGACCAATTCCAGAGAACAGGACAACAGATATGATACTTGGAGTGATAACAACTGGAATACCAATGCTACAGACTCAGACTGGGGTGCGTTTGCCGGATCTCAGACCAATTATTATGATAATTCCTGGGGTTCACCTTGGGGATGGTATGGTGGTTATAGCCCTAATTGGGGCATGAACCGTGGCTGGGGCTGGGGTGGCTCATTCGGATTTGGATGGGGCGGATCCTTCGGCTGGGGCTGGGGAGGCTCTATGGGCTGGGGCAGTCCTTACTGGGGATACGGATATTCTCCTTATTGGGGCGGATATTATGACCCGTTCTGGGGTGGCGGTTACGGTAACCCATATTGGGGCTGGAACGGCGGCTACTGGGGTAATGGCTACAGACCGATCTACAGAAGAAGTGGCGGTGGCGGATTCAGTAACCCTGGGTTGACCAATAATATTTATAGAAACAATACTTATAACGGAGGTTTCAGAAACAGCAACAGTAATGGGATGAATAATTCATCCAATGGCGGCTTCAGAAGCGGAAGTACAAACGGAGGTTTTAGAAACAGTTCAAATGGAGGCTTTAGAAACAGCAACTCTACTAATAACGGAGGATTCAGACAAGGAAACATGAATGGCGGTTACCGAGGAGGACAACAGTCCGGAGGATTCCGTAATTCAAATTCTCAGCCAAGACCTAATTATAATACACAACCAAGCTATAACAATAACAACAACGGAGGATTCAGATCCAATGATGGTGGTGGTTTCAGATCTAGTGGAGGTTCTTCCGGTGGAGGTTTTAGAGGTGGAGGTTCTTCAGGTGGTGGAGGCGGTGGCTTCAGATCATCTGGCGGCGGCGGAGGCGGCGGCTTCAGAGGTGGAAGATAATTTCAAACTTAATAACTATTAAATAAATAATGTTAAAAAAATCTTTAGTATTAATGAGTGTAGCTGCTGCATTTTATGCGCAGGCTCAGGATGTTTCTATATTAAGAAATACTGTAGATGTTTATTCCAGTACTCCGATGGTGGGTTCGTCAAAATTCAATGCAATGGCTGGAGCTAACGGAGCATTAGGTGGTGACGCCAATTCCATGCTTACGAACCCTGCAGGTTTGGGAGTTGCCATTTCGGGAGAAGTTTCCGGAACATTGTCCATCGCAGGAAATAAAAATAAAAGTACGTGGGCCGGATCTACGATTGATTACAGCAAAACGAATACAGATCTTGGAAACGTAGGCGCTGTGATTACTTTCCCGCTGATGAGTGAAACGGGATGGAAGTTTATCAATATCGGGATCAATTATTCCAATCAGTCATTGGATAATTATGTAGAATCTCCGGGAAGTGATAACGTGATCAAAGATTTTACCGATAAGAGTTCTTCATTGGCAGGCCATGCTTACAATAGATACGGAAACCTTTCCAAAACCAGTTTTGGGGTGGGTGCCAATCATAATCATAATATATATGTTGGGGCTGCATTGAACTTTTTCAATGCGTCTATCGACCAATATGATACAGCAGCCTTCAAATCTGTGGCTGACGGATCTATGGAATATTTCAACAGACAAAATACGCCTATGTTTGAAAGGTCTTCAGGTTTTTCTGCCTCTGTAGGGGTAATTGGAAAGCTGAGTCCTAATTTCAGAATCGGAGGTGCTATAGAAACACCTACATTCTGGCGTATAGACAGAGATTATAATTTCTATAACGATCCTAACTATGGAGATGGAACAGGAAGTGAATCCAGAGATCTTACCACACCGCTTAAAGCGACCGTAAGTGCTGCATTCGTTGCCAGCAAAAACTTCTCACTAAATGTAGATTATACATTAGGATTGACAAGACCTAAATACACAGTAGTTACAGGTATTGAATCCGAACTGAACAGTTTCTTTAAAGAGAATTACAAGAACGTTTCAGAAGTAAGGATCGGAGCAGAATACAGAGTGAAGCAGTTCAGACTGAGAGGTGGTTATTCTTATGTGTCCAATCCTTTTGATGCTTTGACGGTGAGCCAGGTAAATCCTGACGCTTCTACCTCTGACAATTCGTACAGCAATATGATGCTTAACAGCAGAAATCTTGCTTCGTTCGGTATAGGATATGATTTCAAAGCATTTTATATAGACGCATCTTACCAGTATGTAACGTCTAAATACAGCAATCCTTACCTGAGAGGTATTGAAACAGGAAATCCTGATACAGATACCGCTTACTATTCTCCTAGCAGAATCATGTCATCTGATTACTTTGCCGTTTCAGATGTGAAAAATAACAGAAACAACTTCTTTATTACATTAGGCTGGAAGTTCTAATTCCAGATCGTGTAGTGAGTGATTAAATTGAAGGCTCCGGATCGTAAGATCCGGAGTTTTTTATTCAATATTGTTAATCAGGATTTTGTGTGAGGTTAGGCTGGATCTGGATCTGCTGCTCGGGAATATATTCTACAATGCGGTTGTGAGTATATGGGATACTGTAGAAAATATTGCTGCCATTGAGGTGAGAGCCAGGATACTGCCGGTTCATGTCTAATTTGTTTCTGTAGACATCATATTTTCTATGTGCCTCAAAGGCAAGTTCAAGTCTTCTTTCCTGAAGAGCGATTGCTAAAGAAGTTTGTCCTGTTGGTACAGCAGTGTATATTGGGATTCCTGCCCTTGTGCGGATGGTATTGATGTCGGCCAATGCATCGAATGTATTTCCTTTCTTTGCGTAAGCCTCCGCTCTATTGAGAATTATTTCAGCCAGTCTGATAACCACAGGAGACCATAAATGAGGAACTCCTTCCTGGAGTGAGCATTTTAAAATATAAAACTTGGGATAGCCATTTCTTTTATCCATGTCTTTGTCTAATTCAACATATATTTTAACATTATTAGAATTGATAAAATAATAGCTTGTTTTATTGGGTAGGATCTCAGTCTGTATCTCGTAATTTACATTATTCATGGTAAAATATGTTTTTCCGCCTTGCTGAAAAGTTTTCTGGAAAATATAGCTATAAGAGGCTCCGCCTGAAGAATTGGTTCCCTGTTGAACCCAGTATGCAACCGGAGTTGCCGGATCAGTATATTTAGGAGAAATAAATTTTAATCTTGCATCGTGAGGATTCTGATTGATCAGATCCAGATAGGAAGAAGATGCGTACATTTCACCCCAGCCTACATTCTGAATATTGGCATACATAGAACCTATTGTATACCATCCATGGTTATAATCACCATCCTTATTATATTTAAAAGCAAAAATAGTTTCCGGATTGTTTTCCGGATTTTTGGTGGCATAAGACGGTAGTTCTGCTTTTGATAACAAGGAATATTTTCCGGAATTGATTACTTTATTTGCATACTCAATGGTCTTGTCATTGTTTTCCATATAAAGATAGACTCGGGAAAGTAAAGCCTGAGCAGCTTGTTTTGAAGCATAGATATTGTTTTTGTCCAATGTCATTAATTGTTCTGCTTTCAAAAGATCACTCACAATCTGATCATAAACCTGTCCTACGGTTGCTCTTGCGGGTAAATCATTTATATTATCTGAAGTTTTCAAAGGAACGCCAGGATTTCCTGTTCCTTGATTATAAGGTCTTCCGAAGACATTGACGATAGAAAAGTACACATAAGCCCGAAGAAAATAGTTTTCCCCGATCAGTTGATCTGTTGCAGCATCTTTCCCTTCAGAAATTTTAGAAATAATCCTGTTACAGCCTATGATTGCCTTGTATCCAGTATTCCATATGATATTTGAGCGGGCATTGTTTTTAATGCTTCTGTAATTGTAGTAGTAAAAAAAAGGGTCGGTCGTTGTGCCACTGATATCAATATTGTCAGCGCCATATTCGCCGATTCTATAAAGATTATTGAAAAATCCGCCTCCATCTGCATCGCCTTTTAGTAAAGCATAGTTTCCAAAAGTTATAGTTTGTAATCCAGCAGGATCCTCCAACACGTTTTCTGACTCTTTGGAATCATAGGGGGAACGGTCTATATTGCATGCTGTAAGCAGTAACAATAGAAATAGGAATGTTATTTTTTTCATACGGCTTTAAATTTTAAAAAGAGAAATTGAATCCTACTGAGAATCGTCTTGGATTGGGATAAATGGCTCCGGCTGTTCCGGAATAAGATGGGGCGACGGAAGAATCGGCTGCTCCTACCTCAGGATCAGTCCCTGAGAATTTGGTGATGGTAAATAAATTTTCGCCCATAATGAAGATTCCTGCAGACCTGATTTTTAGTTTTTCTGTTAAAGATTCCGGGAAATTATATCCCAGCCTTATGGATCTCAGCTTAATATAGCTTGCGTCTTCCAAATATCGGGATGAAGGTTTATTGGTTAAATTATTGTTATTAAAAATAGCTGCAGGATGCGTGGCTATATCTCCTGGTTTTTCCCATCTGGTCCAGTTGTCTTGTAATACCATCTGATTGTAGTAAGGGTATGCGCCGTCCGAATCAAATAATTCTCTGTAGCTATTATAGATTTGTCCGCCCTGTGAGAAATAAAAATTGGCATTGAAATAGAAATTTTTAATACTCAGATTGGTATTTACGGCTCCATAATAATCCGGAGTAGAAGAGCCTACAACCTGTACCGTTGCCTGATTGTAGTTTGAGGTTGTCCTGGTAGTTCCGTCTGCGTTGATCACTTCCCACTGACCCAGACCATTGGAGGGATCAACTCCCAGCCATTTTCTCATATAGAAAGAGTTGACATCATACCCGGGTATCGCAACATGATTGTTAGCCAATACCTGTGTGCTATTATTCTTCGTTGAAAGAATTTTGTTTTTATAGGTGCTGATATTGAAGCCCAAATCCCAGCTTATATTTCTGGATTTAATGACCATATAATTTAGACTGAACTCCCAGCCTTTATTCTGTACATCTCCTATGTTTACATACTGCCTGTCCACACCGGTTAACGAAGGGAGAGGGATTCTGATTAGTAAATTTTTAGTTTTGTTGCTGAAATAATCGATATTTAGTCCTAATCTGTTATTGAATAATTTTAGATCAGTCCCTATGTTGTTCTGATAAATAGACTCCCATGTCAGGTTAGAATTTCCTAGCTGGCTCCAAGTTGCGCCAATCTGCCCGTTATAGACCTGAGTCAGCTCATACATATCCTGCCATCCGTAATTAGGACCAGGTGTATTTCCTACCAGACCACGGCTGCCTCTTAGTTTCCATTCATTAACAGGTTTTACGACGAAGAATTTTTCTTTATGAATATTCCATCCTGCGCTATAAGAATAAAACAATCCGTTGCGCTGGTTTGCCCCAAATGCAGATGAAGATTCACTTCTGAAAGATCCCTGGACAAAATATTTTTTGTCAAAAATGTATTCAGTGTTAAAAAGAAAAGCATTATATGCCCTGTCGGATTTCAATCCTCCTGGCTTGCTTCCTGTTGTGGCTCCTGTATTAAAGATGGTAGTCCCCGGGACTATACCATATACGCCGGCGCTGGACGATTTAAAATACCGATCGCTATACTCGTATGCTGCAAGTGCATTAACATTGTGATTTCCAAAATCCTTGTCAAATCTAAACATCTGATTAAAAAACTTGCTGATATTTTTTACATAAGACTCTATTAATTCCCCTTTATTACTAAACCCGGAAATAGATCTGGGATCGTTATAATACATATCATCATAGTTTCTGTAAGTGATGCTGTTGGTGGTAATGAATTTAAAATAATCTGAAAACTTTATTTCTGCATCAAGATTTCCAAGAAGGTCCATCTGGTTGCTTTTTCCATAATTCCATTGAAGGTCATACAGATAATTGCTGAAGTCCCTTCCGTACCATGTTCCGGTGTAAAATTCATCCAATCGTACCAGATTTCCATTGGCATCTCTCGGGTTGTCCCACGGCATATTGAGATACATTTGGTATAGTGATTCCTGCTTGTCTTTTCCTGTAGTATAGGATAAACTTACTTTAGGCTTGAGAATAAGCCATGGCTTTATCGTTTGCTCGTGATTAATTCTAAAAGATAATCTGTTGAAATCATATCCCTTCACACTTCCGCTTTCATTATAATAATTTCCTGAAATAAAAGTTTTCGAATGCGGTGAGCCTCCGCTGAAATCAATTGTGTAGTTTTGGGCAATACCGGTTTGTGTACCATTTTTAAGCCAGTTGTAATCATTGTTTCTAAGGTTTTCAGGAATTGATGGAGCTCCTTTCATAGAGGTGAAATAATCATACAGCTGTGTGGCGTTCATAAGCTTGAAACGTCCATTGGTGAAATTATTAAAAGAAGTATTCGTTGAAACGTTAAGTGTACTTTTTCCTGAACTTCCCGCTTTTGTGAAGACCTGTACAATGCCATTAGCGCCTCTTGATCCATATAAGGCTGTAGAAGTAGCGTCTTTTAGGATGTTGATGCTTTCAATTTGGCTAGGATCCAGATTGGGAGTTCCGTTCATTACAACACCATCTACCACCCAAAGTGCTTCACTGGGACCGTTTATGGTAGAGTTTCCTCTGATTTTTACCGTAGGAGATGAGCCGGGAGCACCACCGCCAAGCATTACCTGAACACCTGAAGCTTTACCTTGCAGTAAGTTGGCTACAGTAGGAGTATTGGAATCCTTTAATTTTTTTTCTGATATCACAGAAACCGCAGCAGTAAGACTGGAGCGTTTTTGTGTTTTGTATCCTATCATCACAACATCTTCAATTTCTTTGATCTGTAAAGAATCCTTTTCTTTGGTGTTCTGGGCGGATAGCACTCCTGATATGAGGAAGAATAAGACTGCTTTTGAAAGGGTTTGGTTTTTTTTCATATATGCGTGATTACTTGAATAACGAATATATAAAAAAACTAAAAACAGAATGGTATTATTTTGTTAAAAATAGTTAAATCATTGAATTTAATATTTTTTTAAGTGAAATAAATTAAATAAAAATCAACAAAAAATTTATATTTTTAAATGTTTCTTAGAATTATCTATTTGATTTTCTTTTAATTAGTGCATTTGATTAATATCCTTGAATTGAAATAAGTAAGATATCTAATTCTTGCCATCTATCAAAAGGAAGGAAAGGTTTGAGAATAGATTTTCAATATCTGTGATTGTATTGGTCACAGATACTTTATAATGATATGATCATGGATGGCTGTGGAAAAGATGCATGATCAGGGCTAAAGAAACCCCCAGAATCACAAGTCCTATCTTTATCCAGTCGATATTGTGATTTTTATTGCTCTCAAAAATAATCACAGAGGAGATATGCAGGAAAATTCCACCTACGATAGCCAGAAAATAAGGCTGAAGATCAGGGTTGAAATAATTTCCAAGCAGCATTCCCATCGGAGAAGCAAGGGCAAAAAGGGCAACGATCAGAATAGAAGGATACGGTGAACTTTTGGACTCATTTTTTCGGTTAAACAGAAAAGCTCCGAGAATAAATGAGATCGGAAGATTGTGAAACACAATTCCCAGCAGATAAGGTGACAGCTGTTGTTTTTCATTAGCCAGGGGAATTCCCTCAATAAAAGCATGAATAAACAGGCCAACCATCAGTGCCATCGGAAGGATATTGTTTTCACTGTGATGGTGAAAATGCCCATGCTCGAAACCTTTCGTTAAAGCTTCAAGAATCATCTGAAGCAAAACCCCGGCGATCACGAAAATTCCCAGACTGCTTCCGATTTTGGAAGTGTAAACCTGTGGAAAAACCTCATTCAGACAGATGGTGATCAGAAATCCGGCACTCAGAACCAGCAGATTTTTAGCCAGCTTTTCTTTTTTTCCGAAATGCTTGCCGAGAAAAACTCCCGTAATGACGCTTAAGATCAGTAAAACGACGGTTATCATGCTTTTTTCTTAAATAAATTGATACAGCGTGTAGAAACTTCACGGTCAAATTCATTCAGCTGATAATCGCCCCAGATCTTAACTCTTTCAAAACCGCAGTCTGTTGCATATGAATTAATGGCTTCCAAAGTATGAAGTTTTACTTTTTCAAAGAAGTGAAAAGATTTTCCGTCCGCTTCAAAACGGATGTCCTTGATGATATGTCTTCCCTCGATCTTTTTCAGGATCTTAAAATCAATATCACCACGGGTTATGGTAGTCTCAGGGACTATTTTTGTTCTCACGTACTCTTCATTCAGATAATCCAGAACAAAATATCCTCCCGGCTTTAAAACATTATAAACTGACTGGAACACTTTTTTGTCATCACTTTCATTGTCAAAGTACCCGAAACTGGTAAACAAATTGAAGACTGCATCCATCGGATCCGCATCAATAGGGTTTCGCATATCATGAACATTGAACAAAAGCGTCTGGGTTTCAAACTGTTTATCGAATTCGATGCTCTGTCTGGAAAGATCTAATCCCAGTACGTCATATCCTAATTTATTCAAAAAAACAGAGTGTCTACCTTTTCCGCAGGCCAGATCAATAATCTTGGATGAAGGCGGTAACTGAAGGTCTTCAGTGAGTTTTGTAATGAAATTTTCGGCTTCCGTATAGTCTCTGTTACTATAAAGAAGATGATAATAAGGTGTATCAAACCAAGATTCAAACCATTCCATAATGCAAAAATAACTAAATTTGTGCGGTTAAAAGCAAAGTATTTAAATATTGAAAGATCGAAAGATTCAATTAAGAGCAAAATTGAACCTCTAATCTTTTAATTATTAAATCATTAAATCTTTTAATTATAATTTATGGACACAGAAAATCTAAAGATTCAGATAAAGACATTCTTCGGACTGGAGCAGGTCCTTGCTGAAGAGATCAAAAAATTAGGCGGGAAAAACGTAGAAATTAAAAACCGGGCGGTCAATTGTGAAGGTGACCTCGGATTTCTTTATAAAATTAACTACTCTGCAAGAACAGCATTAAAAATATTAATTCCTGTTTTTGAATTTAAAGCATTTAATCAACACCAGTTTTACAGTAAACTCTCTGCTATTGCATGGGAAGATTATATGCGTATAGACCAGTCTTTCGCGATTGATTCTACCGTGAACTCTGAAACCTTCAAACATTCACAGTTTGTAACGTTGAAAATGAAGGATGCGATCGTGGATTATTTCCAGGAAAAATTCAACAGACGCCCTGATGTAGAGACAAGAAGCCCTGATATCAAGTTTCACCTGCATATTGACAGAGAATTGGTAACGATTTCTCTGGACTCTTCAGGAGATCCTCTGTTTAAAAGAGGGTACAGAAAAGAGCAGGGTGAGGCACCTATTAATGAAGTTTTGGCAAGCGGAATGCTTCAGCTGGCAGGTTGGGACGGAAAAGGAAACTTTTTGGATCCAATGTGTGGTTCAGGAACTCTTCTTGTGGAAGCAGCAATGATTGCAATGGATCTTCCAGCACAGATCTTTAGAAGAAGATTTGCTTTCCAGAACTGGGCTAACTATGATGCTGATCTTTTTGCAAAAATCAAAGAAGTCAGAGTAAACAGAGTAAGAGAATTTACCGGGAAGATTGTGGGGTATGATATTGATGGAAGAATGCTGAATGCAGCCAGAACAAATATCGAAGCAGCCGAGATGGAAGATGTTATCCAGGTGAAAACACAGGATTTCTTTGAATCCAAAAAAGAACTGTTCCCATTACTGATGGTGTTCAACCCACCTTATGACGAGAGAATCTCTATTAATGATGATGATTTCTACAAAAAGATCGGAGATACCTTCAAAACAAGTTATCCGAATACATTAGCCTGGCTGATCTCCTCTGATCTGGAGGCTGTGAAGAAAATCGGCCTTCGTCCTTCAAGAAAAATCAAACTTTTCAACGGAAAGCTGGAAACCAGATTCCTGCAATATGAAATGTATGAGGGAACGAAAAAACTCCATAAACTGGAAAAAGAATAATCAAATTTTACATAGAACCTTCCTTAGCCGGAAGGTTTTTTTAATTTAAACACTATTAGAATGTCGAAGGTATTTAAGGACTTACAGAAAAGCTGAAACCCAGTAGTAACTTCCATCCTCCTTCTTCCAGCTTCCTTTCTTAAAGTAATCAGGTATTTTTCCAAAAGATTTTTTATTTTTGCTTAAACTCAAATTTTAAATATGGCGTGGGATCTTCTTGAAACTTTAGGAAATGTACTGGATGTTGCCAGTAGTTCTTCATCTTCTGCAAGACTGAATTATAATAGTAAGACTTCTAAAAAGAAAAAATCAAAGTATTTCACCGAAAAAGTAAGTGCAGGTTTAATAGCCGTGGCTGGCGTTTTACTTTTTTTTGTGTTTAAGGATCCGTTACCGGCAGAAAATTACACTCAGACTTTAATAGTGGCTTCACTTATAGGAACTGCCATTTCGGGTGTCCTGTTTTTTCTTTTGAATCTAATGGAGCTTTATTATTTTAAAAGCTTTTTTAAATTGTTACTTTTCAGTGGCTCGGTGATCTTGTTCTTTATTGCTCTCGTACTTTGTGTTTATTTCAAATCGGGAGTGTTTATTTAAAGACAGAATTAATAAGGATCGTTTTGCGTGAAATATTTTCCCGTAGATTCCGGAGATTGCACAGATTTTCTATGTGAAAATTTATATAATTTACCCTTATAGAAATCGCTTCATCAAAATCAACAAAGTTGATTTCCTCTTTGCCTCCTCAAATCTGAAGCAATAATAATTTCTTTGCGTTAAATATTTTCTCGCAGATTCTGCAGATCACTCAGATTTGTATTTGTATTAAATAAAAAAGCTCCCTGCTAAGGAGCTTAATTTTAATCTGTACTGTTATTCTAATAATTATAATGTCGTTTTTGTAAACATCTGTATAGACATATATCCACGTCCCCAGTTGAAGTTGGGATCTACCGTAGACCACATATTGAATCTGATTGTTGCTGTATCAGCAGTTGGCTCCACATAACCATTCAGGGCATAAGTGACATTCACTGGTGAAGCAGTATTGTTGACGACTGTATCTCCTACTGTAGCATTCACAGAAGCCATTCTTGAACTGGCACCCGAAGAAACCGCCGGAACAGTATATTTTCTGGAACCTGCCGGAAGTTCAGCTCCGTTCTTCAAAAACCGGACTCCATAATAGCCTCCGAAATTGGTCGCTATCGCGGTGGTTCCCATCGGAACGCTGTAAGTGGTCACCAGTTTGGCCTGCGTAAATGCCGGAATGGTAATCGTTACACTCAGACCTAAATTAACATTATTCACTGCCGTTGTGGCCGTTACGACCTGATCTACAGGTGCTGTAGCCGTCACATCAAAAACGTTATCAAGCTTCCATGCTGTTTTGTCGCGCTGTTGATACGTAATCCATTGCGGAAGGGCAGGAGTTCCGTAATTGGTATAAAACCCTTCTTCCATATTGGTCGTGACATTCGTGTTATAAACGATAAGTCCCTTCGCAGGAGATGGAATAGTAGTTCCGTCATTAGGAGCTGACAACGTGACCCGCGGAATAAGCATTCCTTTATTGGTTGCATTGATTTGGAATTTGGCCGATGCGTCTACTGTTGTGGTTCCCAAAGCTGCCGACCCTGTAGAAGTGATAATGAAGTCGTTGTCGGCCTGGGCGGCAGTAGGTGAAGCTGCGTTATCTTTATTCCCATCTACATGGAAGGCTCCGCTTGGATTGTTCGTTCCTACTCCAACCTGTGCACTCGAGAAAATGCCCAGAAGTAATGAGATGGCTGCTAAATTTGCTTTCATAGATTGTGATTTTGAGTTAGAATAATCTTTAAATTCAACGTTTGGTGATTGAATTTTAATCAAAAATACTGAAATCTATTCAATGATAAGTGTTTACTCATGTGTTTTATTTAAAATTATTTTTCTGTAAAAACAACTGATACAGCCGGAGAAATTGTCTTTCATTATATGAGTTTAAAAGTATAATGGAAAGCCCACTGAATTTTACGTGATCAATGTTTTATGTATTTGCTAAAAATTAACACATCGTTACATAAAGCTTTATATTTAAAATTTATATGATTTTTATTTATTCATAGAATTTTCTTAATCTATTTCAAATATTTAATGTTTGTTGTTTTTGGTGATAAAATAATAACATATTTTGACGATTTATTATTGAACGCCTCATCCGGTCTTGTCTACATTCGTATAAACAATAAAATATTAACAATATGAAGAAGATAAGCTTGATGTTTTTACTGATGCTATGTATCAGTACTTTCATGATTATTTCGTGTAACTCAGACCGTTCGGATGAGTCGGTAATTTCAAATGAATCTGCTGTATCAGCAAAAGGAAATACAGCGTCTAAGGTGGCTGCTTTCGGGAAAAAACCATTGTCAGTGATGTATGTTGAAGTCAATAACAATGATATCAGGGAAGTTGGCAAATATAAACTGGCAGATGGCAAACAGCTTTTTGACGTTGCTATTATTTTTGCCGCCAATATCAATTACAATACTTCCACCCAGAAAGCGTATCTGCATTTTAATGACCAGGTCACCAATGTACTTAGTAATAAAAGCACGTACATAAAACCTTTGCAGGATAAAGGAATTAAAGTGATGCTATCGATTCTTGGAAACCACCAGGGTGCAGGGTTTGCTAATTTTCCAAATCAGGCTGCGGCGAAGGCTTTTGCCCAGGAATTAGCTGATGCTGTGAATACTTATGGTTTGGATGGTATCGATTTCGATGATGAATATGCCAATTATGGAGCTAACGGAACTCCGCAGCCTAATCAGTCTTCATTTGTTTATTTAGTGACTGCTCTCAGAGAATTGCTTCCGGATAAAATTATTTCGTTTTATAATATTGGTCCTTCTGCGGATAATCTTTCTTACAATGGGGTTACCGTAGGATCTAAGGTAGATTTCGCGTGGAATCCATATTACAGCACCTATTCCGCTCCTGATATTCCGGGTCTTGACAGCGCTCATAAGGGCGCAGCAGCAGTGAATGTGAATCCCGCAACTTCTACTTTTACAGATACTTCTACTGTTACAGATTATGCACAGAGAACAAAAGATGATGGATATGGTGTTTTCCTGTATTATGATTTGGGATCTGCCAATATCGCATCCTATTTCTCGAATGCTACGAATGTACTGTACGGGCAGAATACCGTATATTAGGATTATCAGCTGAGACAGGTAATGCTTAAAGGTAGATATTAATTCAGAATATATTATTTACAGCTTAATGTAAAGGACAAATATTTCAATAATATTTGTCCTTTTTATTTTTTAACGATAACCGTTTGTTTCGTTGAATCAGTTTAAAGCAGAAGGTACGAGCCCATACTGTTTTTTGAAGGCATAAGAGAAATGCGAAAGATCCTCAAAACCGACTTCCATAAATACATCCGAAGGTCTTTTATGCTTTTCCTTTAAATGATAATAGGCCAGTTCCAGCCGTTTTTGAGTAAGCCATCGTTGAGGCGTAGTCTGGAAAACTTTCCTGAAATCCCTGTTAAAAGTCGAAAGACTTCTTCCCGTAAGATACCCGAATCTTTCCAGAGGCATATTGAACATATAATTTTTTTCCATAAAACCAATCAGATCTACTTTTCCGGGTTCTTCGAAATCGGCCAGAATAAAGTCTACGTCGGGATCAATTTCTCTGAGGATGCTAATGGCTTCTGTGATTTTCAGTGAAGCAATATGTTCCGGGAAAGTTCCTTCTACTTCAAAATAAGGGATGAGAGACGCAAGACAGCTTTTTAATAAAGGGTGACTTTGAAAACTGTAAATCTTAGCATCATAGCCTGTTGTTTTGTGCTTTAATTCAACGGCAGCATAAAAATGTTTCAGCTTTTCTGTGGTAAGATGCATGACTACAGCTTTATGAGGAAGTCCGTCCTTAGGATAATTGATGATGGTCGCGAGATGGTTTCTGGGAATCAGAAAAATATCTCCCGCTTTGAACAGATAGGTTTTGTCAGCCTGAATGATTTTGGTTTCGCCTGATATAAACCAGACCAGCATATGGTATTCAAAAACCGTTTCCGTTTTGAAGAGCTTATCGTCGTAGGTTGAAAGCTTGATGTCCGGAGTGATGTACTGTATCTGGAAATCCATCGTTTTTAGTTTATAAGTACAAATGTATTTAAAAAGGGATTAGTCTGCATCGAAAGTAAAGCCCAACATTTCTTCACTCAATGTCCATAATTTCTCTGCGTTTTCTTGGTCAATGGAATAAGGCTGCACTCCACGAATCGTTGCTGGTTCATCATATCGATGTTCTATCTGTCCTAGATCGATTTCAGCGATATCACAATTTTCACAATACACTCCGCCGATATTCTGAAGATCAGGACTTGTTGCGCACCAAACGGTTGTAGCGGCACCTTGCGGAATTGTTTTTAATTTGGCTTCCACTTCAGGCTTTATTTTTCCATCCTTGTCGTGCGTTCCCATCTGGATATAAAGGTCAATCGGTTCTTCTCGACCCAAATCGGTTCCATACACAGAACCCGGATGCAGTGAATACGCTCTGATATTGAATTTCTTTCCCCTTTCATCCAATGCAACGGAAAATAAATTACACGCCGTCTTCGACTGCCCATAACCCAAAAGCGTCTGGTATTCTCTGTGCGCGAAATTCGGATCTTCAAAATCAAATGGAGCCATCTGATGCCCGTAAGAAGAAACACTGATAACACGGGCGTTTCCTGCTTTCTTCAATGCCGGCCAAAGTCTTGCAGTCAAATGGAATTGTCCAAGGTAATTTGTGGCCAGCTGAGATTCAATACCTCTGTCATCTCTTCGAAGTGGAACCCACATAATACCTGCATTATTGATCAGAAGGTCAAGATTTCTCCCAGAAGCCAGGAATTTTTCGCTGAATGCATCGATAGAATCCGGATCCATCAGATCCATTTTTTCCAGTTCTATAGGGTCAATACCGGTAAGGTTTTTACCCGCTTTTTCAATATCTCTTGCCGGAATAATCACTGTTGCTCCAGCGGAAACCAATACTTTTGTCGTTTCAAGACCAATTCCTGCGTAGCCTCCTGTAATGATGACTGTTTTTCCGGTAAGGTCGATTCCTTTGATGATTTCCTGTGCGGTTGATGCTGCATTAAACCCTGACTGAACAGGTTGTTGTAATGGATTGATATTCTGTATCATTTTTTATTGTTTAAAGTTCTACAACAAAGGTATGCGGTAGTCATGATGATAATTTTGTTTAAAATGTCAATTTACTGTGTTGAGAATTCCAAAGCTATTTTCCACACTTTAAAAGTTAATTTCTTTGAATAAGCTGTTAAACTGTTTGTAGATTCCTCAGCGAATAAGTAATTTTGAAAAATTTTCAATTTGAGACCTACTATTTCCATTGTCGTTGCTATTTTTAACCGAAAAGACGAACTTTTTGAACTGCTTAATTCTCTGACATTTCAGACAGATAAAGAGTTTGAAGTGATCATTGTAGACGACGGTTCTCTTATTGACCTTAAGCCAACCATTCAGAATTTTGAGGAAATACTGAACATCAAATATTTCAGAAAAGACAATTCCGGTCCCGGACTCAGCAGAAACTATGGGGCGAAGAGAGCTCAGAATGACTGGCTTCTTTTTGTAGACAGCGACGTGATCGTAGAAAAAGACTATATCGAAAATATTAAAAAAGATATTGAGACTATTCCATGTGATGCGTTCGGAGGAGCGGATAAAGCGCACAAAGGTTTCAATCTGATGCAGAAAGCCATTTCCTATTCCATGACCTCAGTGTTTACAACGGGAGGAATCAGAGGAAGTAAAAAAGCAGTTTCCAGATTTCAACCGAGAAGTTTCAATATGGGCGTGAATAAAGCAGTTTTTGAAAAAGTAGGCGGTTTTTCAGAGATGAGAATCGGGGAAGATCCGGATCTGTCCATGACCCTTTGGGAAAAAGGTTTTACGACCGCATTTTTCGATGATATCGCTGTGTTTCACAAGAGAAGGGTAGATCTGGGTAAATTTTCAAAACAGGTGTATCAGTTTGGATGTGCCAGACCGATTCTTAATCAGAGGCATCCCAATTATGTAAAAATCTCTTTTGCATTTCCTACCCTGTTTATGTTAGGGTATATTTTCGGTTTTATAGAGTATTTTGTTTTAGGCAGAGGGATTATCCTGGCATTTTACGGATTGTATACTTTCCTGGTGTTATTCCATGCGATGATAGTGACGAAAAATATAAGTATTGCCGGAATGGCCGTGATTTCTACCTACATTCAAATGTTTTCCTATGGCTACGGTTTCCTGAAATCATGGGTGCTTCTGAATATTTTCAGAATGAAACCCGAAGACGCTTTCCCGAAACATTTCCATATCAAATAGATCATATTTTTTCACGCAAAGGTCTATTTTAACACTGAATACTTGAAGGCTGTAAAGAAGGAATCAATTATCCATTGATTCGATTAAGCAGACACTTTATACCGATCGCTTAATCAGTGACGGAGTCACACTCTTTGCCTTCCTCAAAACTGAACGCTCTCTAAAATAAAGCTTTGCGTGAAAAAGTATGATATCGAGCGGCCCAGGAATCTGTAGCGTAAAAAATAGATATTGTGAACGTTAAAAAAATCTTCTGTTCGAAACGCGAAACTATTGTTGAATCGAACAACCTATATTGAATTCGCGCAAGTTTAGAATTTTGAGAGAACAAAATTTTTTTAGTGGAAGATTCCAGCCTTGAAATATCATTCGTCGACTTTATGGAGACAATTTTTCGTTCTTTTGTTTGACTACGTCGAATCTGCGATTTCAAGACAAAAGGACATTGAAAAAATAAAAAATTTTGCTTAATCCCTGGATTTGTATCATATCCAAAAAATATAAATTTAAACAGGTTTTAATTAAAAAATAAAAGCTGCCAGAAATTCCGACAGCTTTTATAACAATAAATTAGGATATAAATATAGTTTCATGGTTGAGAACGCCTGTTTTTAGCATGCATTCCCGCATTTTTTCATAAGTTCTGGCAATATCATGATCCAGTCCGATGGAGAATCTGATCAATCCGTCTGAGATGCCCATTGCTTCACGCTCTTCTTCCGGAATCTCCGATGAAGTAGAACTTCCCGAGCAGGAAAATAAAGTTTTATAAAACCCTAAACTTACCGCCAGATAACCCAGATTTTCTGCCTGCATCATTTCCATCAGCTCATTGGCTTTGTCGGTAGTTCCGGCATCTAATGTAAGAAGTCCTCCGAATCCGTATTCCTCGTACATCATAGATTTCATCAGCTCATGATCCTTATGGGATTTCAGTCCCGGATAAGATACTTTCAGTCCGTCTTTTTCGAACCTTTCCGCAAGATACATTGCGTTGTGGCTGTGCTGTTTCATTCTGATATGAAGCGTTCTCAGGTTTTTAAGTATACTTGCAGATCTGAAGCTGTCCATCGTAGGTCCCAGTAGCATACAAGCTCCGTTATTAACGTTTTTCGTATCATTAATGAATTCCTGAGTTCCACAATATACACCGCCTACCGTATCACTGCTTCCGTTGATAAACTTGGTTAAACTGTGAATGACGATATCAGCACCTAACAATGTCGGTGAAACAGAAAGAGGGGAGAAGGTATTATCTACAATCAGTTTCAGATTGTGTTTTTTACAGATTTCTGAAAGTTTTCTAAGGTCTGCCACTTCAAGAAGCGGGTTGCTTACACTTTCGCAGTAGATCACTTTCGTATTGGGAGTTATAGCGTTTTCTATAGACTCAAAATTGCTGATGTCTACAAAAGTGGTATCAATATGAAATGGAGGAAGGAAATTTTTAAGAAAAGCATACGTTCCACCGTAAATGGTTCTGCTGGAAATAATATGGTCACCGCTTTTACATACCTGCATTAAAACAGAAGTAATTGCTCCCATTCCGGATGCGGTAACGTTGGCAGCTTCTGTATTCTCCATTTTAGCCAATGCCTGAGCAAGGTACAGATTCATCGGGGATGAATGTCTGGAATATAGATAACACCCTTCAGCATTGCCTTCAAAAGTATCAAACATGGTTTTTGCAGAAAGGAAGGTATAGGTAGAGCTGTCAGAAATCGATGGATTTACCCCTCCGAATTCGCCAAAATATTGCAGATCCTGGATCTCATTGGCTGCATTAAAATTTTCCATAAGCTTTAGATTTTATTTGTCCGGGTTAAATATGCTCAGTTTTCATAATTATTACAAGAGATATTTAAATATGTAGAATATAAATCTGAAATTTTTGCTTTTATTAGAAAATATGTTTATTATATTTGATTTTGTTAAACTTTATCCAAAAAATTATCTATGAACTTTGATGAAACCGATAAAAAACTGCTCCTGTTCCTTCAGCAAGACTGCAAACAGACCACCAAAGAACTGTCTTACAAGCTTGGTTTGTCTGTAACGGCTGTTTATGAACGGATAAAAAAGCTTGAAAATCTTGGCGTGATCTCGAAGTATGTCGCATTACTGGACAGGCATAAAATAGACCGTGATTTTATTGTCTTATGTCATATAAAACTGACGCAACACAAAAAAGAATTTGTGCTGCAGTTTGAAAGGGAAGTCATGAACCTGCAGGAAGTGACGGAATGCTTCCATGTAAGCGGTGATTATGATTATATCCTTAAAATAGGAGTAAAAGACATGGAGGATTACCGGAATTTTATGCTCAGCAAATTAACGGCGCTTCAGCATATAGCCAGTACCCACAGCTCTTTTATGATCTCTGAAGTGAAAAATACCACGGCGATCGTTCTGTAATTTAAACTGAGTTTTGGTTGATGGTTGGGGTCGTAATTAAGCTATTAAATGATCGTCTGAAATCTGAAATCTGACGTCTGAAATCTCAAACAAATGTCTTATCCCGAACTCAGGTAAATCTATACGAGAACTCCATTCTTTGAAGCGATAGGTTCTGGAAGATCGTCATGTTCTCCAATCATTTGAAGGACATCGATCTCAATGGTCCGGCATATGGAAAGCATCGGAATGTCAAACATCATCCCTTCAAACGGGTTTTCTGAGTAGTCACCAACGAGTTCCATCACAATGTAGATCCATCCGATAATAACACAGAAAGGAATGCTGATCAATATTCCCCAGTTTCCTAATTTGGCGAATTCGTTCACCAATCCCAAAGGAAGAAGCATAATGAAGATTACATTAAAAATAAATGCCGTGCTTGCAAACTGTCTGGGTGAAGGGAATTTCTTAATTCTTTCCGCCTGCCCCTGGTAGTCATAAAACAAATTGAGAGCCTCCTGAAGCTGCATCTGGTTGAAGTCTGTGATATCACCGAAGTTTTTTAATTCGTTCACATCCTTAGCCTGTTTTGAAATCAGATATGTAGCGAAGTTTTTATATTCCGGTTGAAGATCCAGTTCCTTTTCCGAAAGGTATTTATGGAGGAAAATAGGCGTCCTTCCATAATCAGGGAATCCGGCTTTAATCAGTCGGTGTCTTCTGATATTAATATCCCCAAAATGTCTTTTCTGAGACATATGCTCCCATTCCGTAGGCACTAATAATTGTTCACGGAAAGTATACAGCCATGCAATATGGCGGTATGCAATTTTCTTTTTGATGCTTTCGGTCTCACTGTTGCCTTCACCTGTGGTATTAAAAGCATACAGCATCGAAACGAAAGAACGGCTGGAATTCACGATTCCGCCCCATATTTTCCGGGCTTCCCACAGTCTGTCGTAAGCCTGATTGTTTTTAAAACCTACATAAAAAGCTTCTGCAGTACCAATCAGGGCTACCGGGACCCAGGGAATGATCATCCATTTCCATTTAAAAAAGTAAAAAAGGGCTGCCACTAAAGTACACCAGGCCGTAAGCCAGATTATATGTCCGCCTGCGAGATTGAGAACCTGTTTGTAATTAAAATATTTGGTGGTGATCATATTGTTTCATCAAATTGGGTGTGCATAAGCAAAAGAAATACCAAAAATAGGGAGGTCTTTTGCTTTAATAAATGTAATAAAAAAAACCTCTAAAAAAATTAGAGGTTTCGTATAATTAATATGGGATGATTAATATTTCAGCATTTCTTCAATCTTTTTGCTGAGTTTTTCAGCATTAGGAAGCATTTCTTTTTCCAGGATCAAGTTGATAGGAACGGCCGGAACATCCAGAGAACCCATAGTCTCTACAGGTGCGTCCAGATATTTGAAACAGTTTTTCGAGATACGGTGGGCAAATGCTTCAGCGAATGAATTATTAAGCTGCTCTTCGGTAAGGACGATACATTTTCCGTGAGCTTTCACTCTTTCGAATACAAGCTCTTCATCCAGAGGAATGATGGTTCTCAAATCGATTACTTCCACTTTTCCGCTGAAATTCTTCACAGCTTCTTTCGCCCAGTAAACGCCCATTCCATAAGTGACAACCAATAAAGTTCTGCCTTTTTCCGTTTCATTCTGATCAGCTTCAATGATTACTTTACCTTTTCCAAAAGGAAGGATGTAATCTTCTGCCGGCTCAATAGTTTTAGCATCTTCAGTTCCCGGAACTTTGCTCCAGTATAAACCTTTATGCTCTAACATGATTACTGGATTCGGATCGTAATAAGCTGCTTTTAATAGACCTTTGAAATCGGCTGCGTTGCTCGGGTAAGCAATCTTGATTCCTTTAATGTTAGCTAAGATGCTTTCAACACTTCCACTGTGGTAAGGTCCGCCGCCGCCGTATGCACCGATGGGTACACGAATGATATTGCTTACAGGGAATTTCCCCTGGCTTAAATAACTTGATTTTGAAATTTCAGTGATCAGCTGGTTGATTCCCGGATAGATGTAATCCGCGAACTGAACTTCTACGATAGGTTTCAGTCCTACGGCGCTCATTCCGGCAGTTGATCCGATGATATAAGCTTCCTGGATAGCCGTATTGAAGACTCTTTTGCTTCCGAATTTTTTTCCTAAAGTCACAGTCTCTCTGAAAACACCTCCGATTCTCTCGCCTACATCCTGTCCGTAAAGAAGAGCTTCAGGATGCTTCCACATCAGCTCCTGAACCGCATGAATGGCAGCATCTACCATAACGATTTTTTCACCGCCTGCAGGCTCACGTGTTCCCGTTTCCTCCGTAATTGGAGTAGGAGCGAAAACGTGTTGCATAACCGTTTCCGGTTTTGGATCTTCTGCATTTTTAGCTCTTTCAAAAGCTTCTTCAGCTTCCAAACGTGCTTTTTTAGTGATCTGCTTTAATAGATCTTCGTCAGTTCCTGATTCCAGGAGTTGTTTTCTAAGAATCTCGCCCGGATCTTTAGCTCTATGTTTTGTTAAATCTTCTTCGTCTCTATAGAATTCTCTTCTTACTCCTGAAGTATGGTGACCAATAAGTACGGTTTTAGCACAAACAACCAAAGGCTTTCTTTCGTTTCTTACAAAATCTACTGCCTTTTTCATCGCTTCAAAGCTTTCTACAAAATCAGTTCCGTCTACACGCATTCTGCTAAGACCTGTAAATCCAGCTACGAAATCGTAAGCATCACATGTTCTTGCTTCTTCTTTGGTTACGGAAATTCCCCACTCATTATCCTGTACCAGGAATATGATAGGAAGCTGGTGAAGGGCAGCAAACTGTAAAGCTTCACTTACTTCACCTTCCGTTACGGAATTGTCTCCAAGACTACAAATCACAACCGGATTGTTTTCAAAAGTCTGTAAATTGAAATCCTGAATATACTTTATCCCTTGTGCAACGCCTGTAGTAGGAATGGTCTGCATTCCTGTAGCAGAACTCTGGTGGATGATCTTCGGTTTGTTTTCATCTCTGCTTGAAGGGTGAGAATAATACGATCTTCCTCCTGAAAAAGGATCTTCAGCTTTTGCCAGCAATTGAAGCATCAGTTCATACGGCTCAAAACCGATTCCCAAAAGAATACTTTCGTCTCTGTAATAAGGAGAAATCCAGTCTTCTTTTTTTAGCTGATAAGCGGTTGCCAGCTGAATAGCTTCATGGCCTCTTGATGTACTATGAACATATTTACAGATATTTCTGTTTTCTTCATAGATATCTGCCATTGCTTTAGCCAGCATCATGTGATTGTACGCTTTTAGCAAAATATCCTGAGAAACTTTTTCGTGAAGTGTATTTTCCATAGGAAGCAAATATACACAAAAAAACAAAATACGAACAAGTGTTAGTGTTTTCTTGAGATTGTTGTGAGTAAGGGCTTGTCCCCTAATTAGTTTTTTAAACAGAGACCTTCAAAACGGTGCTGTTTTGAAGGATTTAAGCCCTAAAAAACCGCTTCCAAAAAAATTGAAAACGGCCGGGGAATTAATGAAAAGTTGATTTGTTATATTGATATGCTTTTGTATTATTATGGCGTAAGACTTGTTACTGGGTTATATTTTCAAACCAAATATAAAAGATGTTATTTCAAACTACAATGAAATATTGTTAAAATTTTAATTAAAAGTATATTTTGTTGGTAATGATTTATTTTAATTAAGTTTTATCTTGTACTATTGGTGATTTATGTTTGTTTTTAAAGTGAAATTCATTTTTCATTTATAAAGCGAATTTTGTGAAAAGTTATTCGCCATTCTGTTGTCTTTTACTGTTGAATTTTTGAAAAAATGAAGTAACTTTACATTCTCTTTTTTTTATAAAAGTTAGAAACGTATATGTATTTAATTTTTGACACAGAAACAACCGGTTTACCTAAGAATTTCAATGCTCCGCTTTCAGACTCTGATAACTGGCCAAGAATGGTTCAGATCGCGTGGCAGATCCATGATGATGAGGGTAAGTTAATTGAAAATCAGGATTATATTATAAAACCTGAAGGGTACGATATTCCCTTCAACGCCGCAAGGATTCACGGGATTACGACCAAGATCGCGAATGAAGAAGGACGTGATCTGCAGGAGATTTTGGAAGAGTTTTCCAAAGTGTTGGACAGGGTAAGAATTGTTTCCGGACACAATGTAGAGTTCGATTACAATATCGTAGGAGCAGAATTCTTCAGAAAAGATATAAAAGACAATCTTCAGGCTAAACCTAAAGCTGATACCATGATTCTGGGAACGGATTATTGTAAGCTGGGTGGCGGAAGAGGCGGACGATATAAATCTCCGAAACTGGAGGAGTTGTATGAAAAACTTTACGGTCATAAATTTGACGAAGCCCACAACGCAGCGGCCGACGTAAATGCAACAGCCAGAGTTTTCTTCGAAATGATGAGGATAGGTGTGATTTCTTCTGAAGTACTGAAAATCTCTGAAGATCAGCTTGAGTATTTCAAAAGACTTTATCCGGATCCGATAAAGCCTTTTCCTATTGTTATCAGACGGCAGGTTGCTGATTTTAACAGCAAGAAAAAACATACAGACTCCCGAAATATTGACGAAGTTGATATCGGGAAATATTTCAATTTCAACAGTCACAGTGTTTTCTCAACATTGATGGCGACTTCCAGCATTAATGACCTGATTAAAAAGGCGTCTGATGAAAACTTTCCTGCAGTAGGAATGGTAGATATCGGAAACATGATGGGGGCTTTTAAATTTGTATCAGCGGTAGAATCTACAAACTCCGACCGTTCAAAAAAGCATAAAGAATTCCTCGCTAAAAAACAGGAAGCTGAAGAAAACGGAACAGAATTTACAGAAGAAGAGCCGGTTTCAGAGCCGCTTATTCCGATTGTAGGTTGTGAGTTTTACATCTCAGACCGTTACGAACAGAAGCAGTTTACCAAAGATGATCCGGACAGAAGAACGCAGATGGTTCTTTTGGCGAAGGATTTTAACGGATATAAAAACCTGGCGAAACTGTCGAGTATTGGATTTTTAAAAGGATTCTATTTCGGCGTACCGAGGATCAGCAGAGAATTGATTGCTGAATACAAAGAAGGATTGATTGCTGTAACCTCCGGAATTTTGGGAGATATTCCCGATGCAATCCTTAATACAGGGGAGCAGAAAGGGGAAGAGCTCTTTAAATGGTGGAAGGAAACTTTCGGGGATGATTTCTATGTGCAGCTTCAGAATCATAAACTACCTGAAGAAGAGCATTTAAATGAAGTTTTGCTTTATCTGGCCGATAAATATGATACAAAAATTCTTGCCCAGAACGAAACGTTTTATACCCAAAAAGATGATGCCAATATCCAGGATATCGTAAGCTGCATCAAGGATGGTGAAAAGCTGACAACTCCGGTAGGAAAAGGCTTCGGAAAACGAAGAGGACTTACCACGGGAGAATATTATATCAAGAACAGTGATGAAATAAAAGAAGCATTTCTGGCGTATCCGGATGCTTTTGATGCATATGAAGAATTTCTTGCTAAATTCAGTCCATATACATTAAAAAGAGACGTTCTCCTTCCTAAATTTGACATTCCGGAAGAGTTCATCCATGCTGAAGATGCTGTGGATGGCGGGAAAAGAGGAGAGATGGCTTATCTGACGCATTTGACGTATGAAGGAGCAAGAAAAAGATATGTTGATACCGGAATTACAGATGAAATCAAAGAACGTCTGGACTTTGAACTTGACGTAATTGCCAATACCGGTTACCCCGGATATTTCCTTATTGTACAGGATTTCTGTAATGAAGCCCGAAACATGGGAGTTTGGGTAGGACCGGGAAGGGGTTCTGCGGCAGGTTCTGCGGTAGCGTACTGTATCGGGATTACCAACGTTGACCCTATTAAGTATGATCTCCTTTTTGAGAGATTCCTGAACCCGGAAAGGGTTTCGATGCCCGATATTGATATTGACTTTGATGATGAAGGTCGTGACAGGGTGATTAAATGGGTGATCGAAAAATACGGACAGAGTCAGGTGGCGCAGATCATTACCTACTCCGTTTTAGGAGGTAAATCTGCCATTAAAGATGCGGGAAGGGTACTGGATCTTCCGATTCCTGATACCAATAATATTGCAAAACTGATTCCGCCAAGTCCCGGAATGAACATCGCAAAAGCTTTGGCTAAATATGATAAGCTGAAGCCTGAAGATCAAATGCTGGTGGATGAAATGAGAATGGTCCTCGATAATCCTGATGATCCGCGTTTCGATGTATTGGCGAGTGCCAGGAAAATGGAAGGCTGTATCAGGAATACCGGAATCCACGCCTGTGGGGTGATTATTACTCCCGAGGATGTAAGTAACCTGGTTCCGATCACCATTGCAGCGAAAGATGCAGATATTCTGGTTTCCCAGTTTGATAACTCGGTGGCGGAAAGTGCCGGACTTCTGAAAATGGACTTCCTGGGACTTCGTACGCTGACGATCATTAAAGATGCTATGAAACTGGTAAAGCAAAGGCATAATATAGACCTTGATCCGGATGAAATTCCGCTGGATGATACAAAAACATACCAGTTGTTTAAAGAAGGTAGAACTGTCGGGATTTTCCAGTATGAAAGCCCCGGAATGCAGAAGTACATGAGAGAGCTTAAGCCTACGGTTTTTGCCGATCTCATTGCCATGAACGCCTTATACCGTCCGGGACCGATCAAATATATCCCGAACTTTATCAACAGGAAGCACGGGATTGAAGAAATTGTTTACGATTTACCGGAGACCGAAGAATATTTAAAAGAAACCTACGGGATTACCGTATACCAGGAGCAGGTAATGCTTTTATCCCAGAAGCTGGCCAACTTTACAAAAGGTGAAGCCGATACGCTGAGAAAGGCGATGGGTAAAAAGCAGATTGATGTTCTGAATAAAATGTACCCGAAATTCATTGAAGGAGGACGGAAAAACAATCTTAATGAAGAACGTTTAGAAAAAATCTGGAATGACTGGAAAGCCTTTGCAGAATATGCCTTCAACAAATCTCACTCTACATGCTATGCAATGATTGCGTATCATACTGCCTATCTGAAAGCTAATTTTCCTGCAGAATATATGGCGAGTGTGATGAGTAATAACATTAACAATACGGACTCTATCACCATGTTTATGGAGGATTGCAAGAGTATCGGGGTAGATGTTTTGGGGCCGGATGTGAATGAATCTCAATATAAATTCTCTGTAAACGAAAAAGGTCAGATCCGTTTCGGTTTGGGAGCAATCAAAGGGATTGGAGAGGGGCCGAGTGAGGCGATTACAAGAGAAAGAGCCAATGGAAGGTTTAAAAATATTTATGATTTCTTCGAGAGAATTCAGCCTTCCCAAATGAATAAAAGAGTGGCTGAAAGTTTGGTGTTGGCAGGAGCTTTCGATGAACTGGGTTCTTACCACAGAGGTCAGTATTTCGATATTGATATGGCTGGGAAAACCAATCTGGAAAGATTGATCAGATACGGACAGAGCTTCCAGGAGAGTAAAAACGAAATGGAACACTCTCTTTTTGCAGACTTTGCCGATGAGGTGCAGATCGAGCAGCCGAAACTGCCGCCTTGCCCGGAATGGCCGAATATGCATAAGCTTAATAAAGAAAAAGAGATCATTGGATTCTATCTGTCTGCGCATCCGCTGGATGAATTTAAATATCATTTTCAGTTTATGCAGGGGCAGTTATCTAAGAAGTCTGTCCTGGAAAAAGATGAAGAGGAAAAGTTGGTGACAGATGAAGTTCCTATTTTGGAAAAAGATTCTCTGGATGAAACGGTGGATCTTATTGAAGTTGTTTCTGATGAATTGTCGATAGGAGAAGAGGAAGTGATAGAAGAAGTCACGAAAAAAGCCGAACCAAAGGGGAATTTCATGTTCCTGAATCTCGATGAGGTAGATGCTTACAAAGAACAGGCTTTTGCCAATAAACAGGAAGAGCTATTTGAAGAGAAGAAGAAAGACTGGAAAACACTTCAGAAAGAAAGAGAAAACGGCGGTGGCGGAAAAGAATATACCGTAGCCGGACTTATTACTGAGTATAGAGTGCAGGATGGCTTCAGAAGCGGTGAGAAAGTCGCTTTTGTAACATTGGAAGATTATTCCGGATCCTATTCTTTCAGGCTTGGAGACAGGGATTATATGCGTTTGAAAGAAAAGCTGGAAGTTCAGCGATTTGTGATTTTTAAAATAAAATTCGCACAGGTAAAAGACGGAAGGGTTTTCGTAAATGTAAACGATGTCATAGAGCTTCAGGAAGCTTTTGAAAGGTTTGCAAAAAGCATTTCTCTGGTGATGGATGTCATGGATGTGCGTGCTGAAGATCTTGACTTCTTCAGAACTGTTCTCGACAGGAATAAAGGAAATCAGAAACTTAAATTCTATATCAAAAATATTGAGGATGATTCCCAGATAGAAGTTCAGTCTATGAAACATTCCGTAGATCTGAACGGAGATCTGATTAAGGAAATTCAGCTCCTCAATAAATATGAGTTCTATCTGAATTGATCATAGGGGATGATAAAAAATATAAAAGCGGCATTTTGTCGCTTTTTTTGTTTTTTAAATTGAAAATGAGGGCAATAGATTTGAAAAATTATTTTATGTTAACTTAATATTTTTCCTTTTTAAGTGATTTTAATTTTTGACGTAAAATATTGATAGTCAGTATTGTTTAATTTATCTTCTGATTGTGAATTTTAAGTTAAAATTAAACAAATATTTAATTTTGTTTAAAAATTTAACTTATTTATGTTATTTGATTTAATGTTTTATGTTAATTTTTGATTCATTATTGAATATTTAAGTACATTTACAACCCTAATTTTTATTTTTACTATTTATGAAAAAAACTCTATTGTCGTTTTTATTCTTCTTAATGGCGACACTCATCAATGCCCAGGTTACTCTGGGCAGCGGAACTGCCCAGGGCGGATACATGCCTGTGGATGTGAATTTCGGCTATAATTATAGTCAGCAGATCTTTACCAAGACTGAAATTAATACAACAGCAGCAGGTAATATTACAGGCTTAAAATTCTTTCTTCCGAGTACTGCAGATATTTCTAAATCTGTTGATTGGGTGGTGTATGTAGGACATACCACTAAGACAAGCTTTAGCTCTGTTACAGACTGGGTTCCTGTAGCCAGTTTGACTCAGGTATTTTCAGGAACAGTGAGTGCAGCTGGTGGTGAAGTTACCGTTAACTTCAGTTCACCATTTGCCTATAACAATACAGATAATCTGATTATCGCTATTGATGAAAATACGGCAGACTTTACAGCCACCAGCAATAAGTTCTACACGTATACAGGACCTTCCAATTCCGGATTGGCGTACAGAAGTGACACCACCAACCCGGATCCTGCATCACCTCCTTCAGGAACACGTGGAACCGTTAAATCTGTTACAGGATTACTGGGACTTTCCCCTGCGGCGCCGCTTTGTCCGGTAGTTTCAGCTCCTGCAGCGAATGCTACCAGTGTGTCTGTTTTACCTACAATTACCTGGGCGGGATCCAATTCTGCAACTTCTTACAAATTGAGCGTAGGAACTACACCGGGAGGTACAGATGTAATGAATATGGTAGATCTGGGGAATGTGACCACTTATACTTTTACCAATGCTCTTAATTTCAGTACGCAATACTACTATACGGTGACTGCTTTAAACGCAGTAGGAACAAGTAGCGGGTGTGCGGAAAGAAGCTTTACTACCGTTTCGTTGGGCTGTCCTTCCGTAAGTCTTCCTGCATCGGCTGTACTGGGAACTTCGGTGAAGCCAACATTTACATGGTCTTCCATAACAGGCGTTCAGGGATACCGTTTAAATATCGGAACATCTGCAGGAGCTAATAATGTGTTGAGTAATTTCGATTTAGGAAATGTATTAACTTACACTTTAACTGCAGCACAGCAGCTAAACCCTTCTACTCAATATTTTTATACCATAATAGCTTACACTGCCAGTACTTCTTCTACAGGATGTACGGAAAGAAACTTCACTACAGGAGCTACATTGCCTCCTGCCAATGATGACTGTTCAGGAGCAGTTGCATTAACAGTTAATCCTGGATTGACCTGTACTGCTACAACACCGGGGAATACCCTTGGTGCTACTTTCTCTATGGCAGCTACACCTTGTAGCGGTAACCCGGGAGATGATGTTTGGTACAGCTTTACAGCTACCGGAAGCAGCCACCTGATTACCATTTCTAATGTAGTTTCAACGGGTGTGAGCTCGGATACCGATATGTACTTCCAGGTTCTTGGAGGAAGCTGCGGTACAATGACCAGTCTATTGTGTTCCGATGACAATATCAATATGGTGAACGGACTTACTGCAGGCCAGACCTATTATGTAAGAGTGTATACGTACTCATCCAATGCCAATACAAACGCAAGTTTTAATATCTGCGTATCAACACCTCCGCCGCCACCGGCAAACGACGATTGTGCGAATGCTGTAACAGTTACGGTAAATGCTGATATGAACTGTGGTTCTGTAACTGCAGGAAACACTTCAGGAGGAACTAATTCCAATGTACCTTTAGGAACTTGTACCGGAGGAACTCCGGATGATGATGTATGGTATAAATTTGTTGCTACAGGCACAAAGCATACGATCTGGTTTAAGAATGTAGCTTCTGTAGGAACTTCTTCATCTACTTCATTGTATGCTCAGGTGTTCAGTGGTGCGTGCGGTACATTGACGAGCACTACATGTATTACCTCAAATTCAACTTATACTGTTTTGTCTAACCTGACAGCAGGGGAGACTTATTATGTAAGAGCTTATAACTCAAATGCTAACTCCGGGGCTTCATTGTATGCCAATACATTTGATCTGTGTATAGGAACACTACCTCCCCCTCCGGCCAATGACGAATGTTCAGGGGCTGCCACTTTGACTGTGAATCCAGATATGGCCTGCGGATCTGTAACTTCAGGAACTACTTTGGGAGCAACCAATTCTTCAGTTCCGGTAGGTACCTGTTCAGGAACTCCTGACGACGATGTGTGGTATGCATTTACAGCAACAGGAACTGCACATACAATTTGGTTAAAGAACGTGGTATCAGCAGGAAGCAGCTCATCTACGAGCCTTTATGCACAGGTATTCACAGGAGGATGCGGAGCTTTGGTTAACAAAACCTGTATCACTTCAAATTCAAGCTATACTGCACTTACAGGCCTTACAGCCGGAGAAACGTACTATGTAAGAGTGTATAACTCCAGTGCCAATACTTCTACTACAGTTTACGCCAATACATTTAGTGTATGTATCGGTACACTGCCTCCTCCTCCGGCCAATGATGACTGTGCTAACGCAGTTTCATTAACTGTGAGCGGAACAGGAATTTGTACAAATCCTGTAAACGGTTCTACGTATAGTGCGACTCAAAGTACAGGAACCACTCCAACCTGTGCTGCCAGCGGAATCAATGATGATGTTTGGTATTCGTTTACGGCTACTGCGGCCACCCATTTGGTAACAGTAAATTATACAGATAATGCTACGGCTACACAGGTGTATTCAGGAGCTTGTGGCAGTTTTACTGCAGTGGCGTGTACAGATGGAGCCTTTGGGAATTCAAATGTGCTTTTACAGAGCTTAACGGTAGGTCAGGTTTATTATGTAAGAGTGTACTCTTCATCAAGTACAGCTACAATAGCTTCATCTTTCAGCATCTGTATCACTACACCGGTAGCACCTGCTAACGATACCTGTGATACTGCCATTGCAATCCCTTGCGGTGGAACAGTAGAAGGCAACAATGCGCTTGCTGCCAACGAAACTTTACCTGCCAGTACCTGTGGCAGTACAACCACTACAGCAAGTTATAAAGGAGTATGGTATACGGTAAAAGCTCATGCAGCAGGGCCTATTACAATCAGCGCTTGCGGAGCAGAATTTGACAGCTACTTAAGAGTGTATTCAGGAAGTTGTGCTGCACTTTCATGTGTGAACAATACTTCGGGAATTGGTTATGCTGATGGCGGATGTCCTGGTGCCAATCTTAATGATGCATCTACTTTAACATTCAATGCTACGGCAGGAACTACGTATTATGTATTGCTGACAGGTTATACTGCAGCAAGATTTGGAAAATATACGATTTCTGTAACGCAGGATTGTTCTACAATGGGTACTTCTGAGGTTAAAAAAGAAAACAACCTTAAAGCGTATCCGAATCCTTTCGCAGATGTTCTGAATATCTCTGATATTTCTAAAGTGAAGTCGGTATCTGTTGTTGATCTGGCCGGAAGAGTTGTAAAAACGATTGATAATCCTTCTTCAGCCCTTCAGTTGGGAGATCTGAAACAAGGAATGTATCTGGTGACTTTGAATATGAAAGACGGATCTAAACAAATCATTAAGGCCATTAAAAAATAAAATTTTATTGACCATATCTTATTATAGAGCAGCAGCCGAAAGGCTGCTGTTTTTTTTGATGATAATAATCTTGTGTGGTTATCTGGTATAAGTGGGCGATAATTGGCAAAGAATTCTTTTTATTTTAATACTCTTAATTAGGTGAATTATTAGGAGGTGTTAAAATATAATATAAAATACTATTATTAATGAAAATGATTTAATTGTTTGTATTATTTGTATTTAATTTATTCATTTAGTGCAGTTATTGTAATTAATTAAGTAATTTAATGTCATTAATTTAAAGCATTTACCCTATGAAAAAACTCTTATTTTTTATTATGATGTTTCCTGTCTTTATTTTTGGACAATGGACAGAAACTTTTGATTCTGGTACTGCACTTCCGGCAGGCTGGGCCGTCATCAATAATGGTGGAAACAATAGTTGGGATATTCGTATGCCCAACATAGATGTGGCACACTCAGCAACCAATGTAGCGGGAATTACCTACAACAGTACAGCCCATAATGATTATTTGATTACAAAGTCTATCAATGTACAGGCAGGGATTAGTGAAAGAATTTCTTTCTATATAAAATCTGGTTCTACAACATTCCTTGAAAATTATGAAGTATTACTTTCAACAACAGACCAAACGCAGAGTGCTTTTTCAACTGTACTTCAGGCAACTGCGAAAGCACCGGCAGTATGGACCAAAAAAACAATTAGCTTATCTGCATATACTGGTCAGACGGTTTATGTGGCTATTCATGCAACAGACACTGACCAGCTTTATCTTTTTGCTGATAGTTTTATTGTAGATGCGAATCCTACCACAATACCTTCATGTACAACAATTACTTTACCTGCAAATGGAGCTACGGGAGTAAATGCAGATGGAGTACTTAATTGGGATATGGTATCTTCAGCTACAGGATATAAGGTAAAAGTGGGGACAACCACCGGAGGAAATGATATTGTAAATAATATTGATGTAGGAGATGTATTTACCTACAATATCCCGGGACTTCTCAATGCAGGTACTACTTATTATGTTACAATTACGCCTTACAATCTTGTTGGTGATGCCTCTGGCTGTAGTGAGAGTTCTTTCACAACAAATCAGGTTCCTGCTAATGATGACTGTACCAATGCAGTTTCATTACCGGTAAGTAGTACGGGAACCTGTACAAATCCTGTAAGCAGTACCACTGGTGGAGCGACTCAAAGTACAGAAACGGTTCCTGCATGTTCTGATACTGGAATTAATGATGATGTGTGGTATTCGTTTACGGCTACTGCGGCCACCCATTTGGTAACCGTAAATTATAAAGATAATACTACTGCAACGCAGGTTTATTCAGGAGCTTGTGGAAGTTTAGTAAAGGTTGCTTGTGCAGACGGAAGCTATGGTAATTCAAATGTTCTGTTGCAGAACTTAACAGCAGGTCAGGTATATTATATTAGAGTATATTCTTCATCAAGTACAGCGACAATAATTTCAAGATTCAACATTTGTGTTACAACACCGGTAGCGCCTGCTAATGATACCTGCGATACTGCCATTGCCATTGCTTGTGGTGGTACAGTAGAGGGTAATAATGCACTTGCAGCTGATGAAACTTTACCTGCCAGTACTTGCGGTGGAACAACTACTACAGCAAGTTATAAAGGAGTATGGTATACCGTAAAAGCTAATGCGGCAGGGCCTATTACAATCAGTGCTTGTGGAACAGAATTTGACAGCTACTTAAGAGTGTATTCAGGAAGTTGTTCAGCACCAATATGTGTCAGTGATGCTTCAGGAGTAGGGTATGCTGACGGCGGATGCCCGGTTCCTAATATTTATGATGCATCTACTTTAAAATTCAATGCCACAGCAGGAACTACCTATTATATATTATTGACCGGTTATAGTGCAGCTAGATTAGGAAAATACACGATTTCTGTGACACAGGATTGCTCTACAATGGGGACTGCTGAGGCTAATAAAGAAAGCCGTCTTCAAGCACACCCAAATCCTTTCGCAGATGTTCTGAATATTTCTGACATTTCTAAAGTGAAGTCGGTATCTGTTGTTGATCTGACCGGAAGACTTGTAAAAACGATTGACAATCCTTCTTCAGCCCTGCAGTTGGGAGATCTGAAACAAGGAATGTATCTGGTAACTTTGAATATGAAAGACGGATCTAAACAAATCATTAAGGCCATTAAAAAATAAAATTTTATTGACCATATCCTATAGAACAGCAGCCGGAAGGCTGCTGTTTTTTTTATGATAACTATTGAATAAGATCAGTTGAAAAAGATCAGTAATTCAATAGTTAATGATATTTTTTAGAAACATTGTTTTTTAAATGTAAAAAATGATTATGTTGTGTTTTTTTTATTAAATTAGCTAATACCATTAAAAAATATTATATGAAAAAGATTTTACTTGCGAATCTGTTAATGATTGGCGCGTCCGTATTTGCGCAAACCTATTGTATCCCCGAGTTTTCAAGTGGGTGCGATGGAGGAGATGTAATTAACAGTTTTACGATTCCGGCAGCGGGATTCAGCCATCTGGATACAGGGTGCTCACAGGGAGCATACGGAGATTATATCACGCAGACCATCAGCATGAATGTAGGTGTGAATTATGCCTTTTCTATTACCCATGGCTATTCTGATCAGAATATCAGAGTATGGATCGATTTTGATAACAATGGAACCTTTGATGATGCAGCACCAGAATTGGTTGCTGAAGCAAGCAGTACCGGGCCGGACGCCAACTCAGTTACTAATGGTACTATCACTATTCCTTTAACTGCTGCACCAGGAACTTACAGAATGAGAGTTGGAGACCGTTTTTCCAGCCAGCCGGAACCTTGTAATACGGCAGGCTATGGAGAAGCCCATGATTATACTGTAGTCATTGGAGCTGTTCCAAGTTGCCTTGCACCAGGTGATTTATCTTCAAGTACAGTTACTTCAAACTCAGCGTCTATTTCATGGACAGCTCCTTCAAGCACTGTTGGGGTAGGGTATGAATATTACCATTCTGAGACAAGTACAGGACCTACAAGCACTACCGTAGCTACAGGAAGTGTAGGGGCATCCGCTCTTACGGCATCATTATCTTTACTTTCTCCTGCTACTACCTATTACGTATGGGTGAGATCCGTATGCAGTACTTCCGATAAAAGTGCGTGGTCTGTAGGAACATCGTTTACAACAGAATGTGCCACCATAGTACCTACGGTAACATATACCAATGATTTTGCCACATTCCCGGGCGACTGCTGGGCACAGGCCTCTGGTGGAGATCCTGCTACAGGACCGGATGATACTGAAGAATTATGGTATCAAGGAGACTTCCTAAACGCTGATGACGGCAATAATTCTGGTAAGATCAATCTTTATTTTACAGGTAATGCGGCATGGCTGAAGACTGTACCTTTCGATCTTTCAGCGGGAGGCTACAGAGTTAAGTTTGATTACGGAGTTACAGAGTTTTTCGGTACCGCACCGTCCGGTATGGGGTCTGATGATGTTGTTCAATTCCTGGTATCAGGAGATGGAGGAAGTACATGGACCATTCTGCAGACCTGGGATGCTGCAAACGCTCCTTCTAATACCTCTGCTACCTATTCTTATAATCTGACTTCCTACACCGGAGCGAACACGGTTTTTGCATTTTATGCCTCCGACGGAACCGTAAATGATCCGGAAGACTACGAATTCTTTATCGATAACTTTAAAGTAGAAACTGCATCACTGTCAACATCTGAAGTTTCCAAAGCAAAAGAAACCATTAAAGCATATCCAAACCCGTTTACAGATGTTCTGAATATCTCAAAAGCGGATCTGGTGAAATCTGTTTCCATATCCGATGCTTCGGGAAGACTAGTGAAAACCATCGATAATCCTTCTTCAGCCCTTCATCTGGGAGATTTGAAACAGGGATTGTATTTTGTGACACTGAATATGAAAGACGGCTCCAAGCAAAGCATTAAAGCGATAAAGAGATAATCTTGTCATTTATCATAAAAAAAGCGGTTATAGTATATCCGCTTTTTTTTATCTTTCCATATTGAAAAAAGACTAACATGAAACTATTAAACAGATCCTTACTATTATTAATATTAACCTTTAATGTATATATATCAGCACAAATACTCCCTCCCCCTGCCAATGATGATTGTGTCAACGCAATTCCTTTAGCGGTAAATGGAGATATGAGCTGTACAATTATTGGTTCCGGAAATACTTTGGGTGCTACATCATCTGGAATACCTTCAGGATGTTTTGGTAATCCAGACGATGATGTTTGGTTTAGTTTTATAGCAGTTGGAACCTCACATACGGTTAGCACTTCAAATATTGTCAATACCGGAACTTCGCCCAACCAACAAAACGTGACTTTTGAAGTAATGAAGGGGGATTGTGGGGCATTGGTGAATGTACTTTGTGGTGAATGGAATTTTGTTACGCTAACAAATCTTACCCCGGGAGAAAAATATTATATCAGAGTTTATACTACTAGTTCAGGTATTGCTAATGCTTCTAGTTTTAAATTATGTATAGGTACTCACGTTCCTCCTCCAAATGATGAATGCGCAAATGCTATTGCTTTATCAGTGAATCCAGATTCAAATTGTGGGATCGTTACATCTGGAACTACGCTTTCTGCTACTTATTCAGGAATGTTACCATCTCCTTGTACGGGCAGCACTGATGATGATGTTTGGTATAAATTTACAGCAACCGCGAATACTCATACGCTATGGTTGAAAAATACGGTAGCTTTAAGCCCTTATTTAAGCCCTAAACTATATGCACAGGTATTTAAGGGAAGCTGTGGAAGTTTAGTAAGTACGATTTGTATTACTGCTAATGATATAGCATCCGTTATGTCTGGGCTAAATATCGGGGAAACATATTATATTAGGGTTTATAGTTATGGAAGTACTACGCCTACAATACTTCATGCTTTTACATTTGATATATGTATTGGTAGTATTGCTGTGCCGACTCCGGTTAATAATGAATTTGCCAACGCTACTGTACTGCCTGTAAATCCTACTAAAAACTGTGGGACCTTTGTTTCAGGAACTACTTATGGAGCATCTGAATCTCTCCCTTCAATACCGTCACCATGTTCAGGAAGTGTATCTAATGATGTTTGGTATAAATTTACAGCAACCAAAACCTTACATACTGTTGATTTTAAAAATATTAGTTCTGTAGGGCCTGTTTATTCAAATTATCTTGTAGCAGCAGTGTATAGTGGGTCATTAGGAAATTTAACGAGTATTGAATGTATCAGCGTCAGCATCTATGCAACTGGTGGTGGATATTATTCAAATCCTACGAATTTGATAGGTCTTACTCCTGGAGAAACATATTATATAAGGGTTTATGCATCAACTACAAATATGGCGTATAAGTTTAATATTTGTGTAGGTACTCCGAATGCTCCAGTCAATGATTATTGTAGCAACGCCATTGTTGTACCTGTAAATACCGGAACAACTTGTAATCTAACAGTTCCAGGTACGACTTCTGATGCTTCGGAATCTATTCCTAATTTGGTGGGATGTAATTCAACAAGTAATACATTTATCGATGATGATGTATGGTATAAATTTACAGCAACTCAAAATGTTCATGGAATTAGTTTAAAAAATCTGACCTCTGTGGGAATTAATCCTTCAACAGTTTGGATAAAGATATATAAAGGCTCTGATTGTGGGTCGCTGGTCGCTTTCGAATGTACTCAGAAGGAAATGACTTACAATTATGACAGTATTTTTGGCTACATAAATAGTAAATTGTTTGTACCAGGTGAAACGTACTATATAAGGATTTATACTGAATATAGCGGTCCTTCCTATGCATATACATTTGATTTATGTATAACGTCCCCACTTACAAATACCATATGTGATAATCCTATATCATTAGCGGTCGCAGACAGTTTTGATGCTGGTGCTGTTACAGTATCAAATGTTGGAGGTACCCGTTCAGGTTCTACGTGTTCAGGCTATGGCAGTTATTACGCTTGGTTTAAAGCTATAATTCCGGCTTCAGGAAGTATGATTATTGAAACAGGTCCTGTAGCAGGTTCTCCATTTGTTGATTCTGTAATTGCAAATTCATCAAGCTGTGGGACTACATTTAGCTTTTGTAATGATAATATTTCTCCAACTAATTTATTTTCACGAGTAATATTAACCGGAAGAGTCCCGGGTGAAACCATTCGGTTTGCTGTTTTAAGCAACGGAACAGTGGAACAATATAACGGGATTCCTAGTGCTAAGGCAGGTGAGTTTAAAATTTCAGTATATGATCCGGGTAATTTATTAGCAACTGATGAAACCGATATGAAGAATAAGAGTATCAATATTCATCCCAACCCGTTCACAGATGTACTGAATATCTCAAAAGCAGAACTTGTGAAATCTGTTTCCATATCCGATGCTTCGGGAAGATTGGTGAAAACCATTGATAACCCTTCTTCAGCACTTCATCTTGGAGATCTGAAACAGGGATTGTATTTTGTGACACTGAATATGAAAGATGGTTCTAAGCAAAGTATTAAAGCAATTAAGAAATAATCTGAATTTAACGAAAATTATAAAGGCGAATATTTTTATTCGCCTTTTTTTTGTAAATAAAATTTATCATGAGAATCGATAGGATAGTATTTTTTTAACTTATTTTTTTTTCAATAAGAGAATGAATGATTGAAAATAATTGACTAATGGGAAAAATAAATTCAATAGGGTAATATACACTGATCCATGAAAAATAATTTTGTTGAATTTATTTTTGAAAAAAATGATCATGTATTTAAATTGCCGTATAATTTAAACACATACATATGAAAAAAGTATTATTTTTTATTCTAGGATGGCCTTTGTTATGCTTTGGGCAATGGACAGAAAATTTTGATTCCGGCAGTGCATTACCATCAGGTTGGGCGATTATCAATAATGGAGGAGTCAATAGTTGGGAAGTTGGTGGCTCACTTAATCCACAATCCGGATCAAATTCTGTAACAATTGCTTCTGAAACTGCAGCTCACAATGATTATCTGATTACCAAAGCTATCCCTGTACAATCCGGTGTCAGTGATAAAATATCTTTTTATGTTGTATCAATGGTAGAATTTGTTCCTGATAATTATGAGGTTTTGCTTTCTACAACCAATCAAACGGCAGGCGCTTTTACAGTAGTACTTCAGCCGTCACAACAAGCGAATGATTCATGGGTTAAAAAAACATTTAATCTTTCATCATATGTAGGACAAACAGTATATATTGCGATTCATGCTGTCGGAGCCAATCAGGGGCAGCTTGCTGTTGATACTTTTGCAGTGAATTCAGCAACATTATCAACTTCTGAAACTTCAGGTGTTAATAAAGAGAGTGTAATAAGTCCTAATCCGTTTTCTGAGGCCCTCCATATTTCTAATTCAACCCATGTGAAATCCGTTTCAGTATCCGATGTTTCAGGAAGATTGGTAAAAAACATTGATAGCCCTTCTTCTATGCTTCATTTAGGAGATCTGAAACAGGGATTATACTTTGTAACCATGAATATGAAAGACGGCTCAAAACAAATGATCAAAGCCATAAAAAAATAAAGAATAACAACAGTGTTATATTGAAAAAAGACGGTGCCAGCCGTCTTTTTATATTACTTATTACCCATCACTTATTACTCATCATTTATTTGGTACCGGCTGTATATCTCCCGTATTCATATGTTCAAATATAGTTGGGAAAAACATGACAAGGATAAAATAAATAATGATCATTAATACAATTAAGGAAAAAAGGATAATGACCAGACTGTTGGGCTTATTTTTCTTTTGTGGTTCCATGATTTTTGTGGTATTTGGTTAATAGATTAATTCAATACCAGATACTAAGCTAATTTCTTGCCACACTGTTTGCAGTATCTTGCGTCGTCATCAATATCTTCGTTACCACACTGTTCGCAGATCTTCTCCAGATTCTGTCTTTTATTTCTCATTTCGGCAGTAACAATTCCTGTAGGAACTGCGATGATGGAATAACCTGCCAGCATCAGAATAACAGCAAAGAATTTACCCATCGGTGTGATTGGGGAGACGTCGCCATAACCCACAGTCGTCACGGTAACCACAGCCCAGTAAATAGACTGGGGTATGGTTTCAAAACCAGGCCTTCCACCTTCCACCATAAACATCAGGGACCCCACGATCACGGAAAAGATAATCAGGAATAAAAGGAAAATATAGATCTTTCTGGAACTGTGCTTTAAGGCTCTTACGATGAGGTAACCATCGTTCATGAAATCCAGAAGATTAAAAATTCTGAAAACCCTCAGCATTCTCAGCATTCTGAAAATCAGGAAATATTTAGTTACCGGAAAGAAAAAGCTCAGGAAGAAAGGAACCAGTGCCAAAAAATCGATGATTCCGAAAAAACTGAAAATATAGTTTTTCTTATTTTTTACCACACTGATACGCATCCAGTATTCGACCGTGAAAAAAATAGAAATAATCCATTCGAGGATCAGAAAAGTTCTGTGAAATTTTTTGTCGAGTTGAGGTACACTTTCCATCATAATAATGGCCGTACTAATCAGGATCAGAGATAATAATGTAATGTCAAATAACTTCCCGAGTTTGGTGTCGGCACGGTAGATGACCCTGTAAAGAAACCTTTTCCAAAGCTTGTCTTCAGGAACAAGATTATGTTCTCTTTCCATTTTTAATGTTTTTTAAAATTAACAAATTATCGTTATTTTCGTAGCAAACATACAGAATAAAATGACAATAAGCGAAGTAATTTCAAAAATAGAACAGCGCATTCCACTGCAACAGGCAGAAGATTTTGACAATGTAGGATTGCTGTGCGGCGTTCCGGACCGGAATGTAAGCGGAATACTGGTTTGCCATGATGCTCTGGAGAATGTTGTGGATGAGGCTATTCAGAAAAACTGTAATCTGATCGTATGTTTTCATCCCATAATTTTTTCGGGATTAAAATCGCTTACGGGAAAGAATTATGTGGAAAGGGCTGTATTAAAAGCTATTGAGAATAAAATTGCCATCTATGCCATTCATACGGCATTTGATAATGATTTCTTTGGAGTCAATCACGGAATCTGCAGTCAGTTGGGATTAAAAGACCTTACAATTCTTCAGCCTAAAAGGAATAATTTGAAACAGTTAACGGTTTTTGTGCCAAAAGAGCAGTCTGAGCAGGTGAAGGAAGCTCTTTTTTCTGCAGGAGCCGGAAATATAGGATTTTATGATGAATGTAGCTTCACCCTCAACGGAAAAGGAACATTCAGACCAACGGAAGGCTCAAATCCATTTTCGGGACAGCAGGACGTTCGTGAAAATGCTGATGAAGACATGATTTCTGTGATTTTTGAAGGATACAAACAAGGGAGAATCATCTCAGCCATGAAGGCAGCGCATCCCTACGAAGAAGTCGCTCATCAGGTTTATCAGCTGGAGAACAATAACCAGCATACAGGTTTGGGGATGTACGGGGATTTGGAAGAAGAAATGGAGGAACAGGATTTTTTAAGATTTGTGAAAGAAAAATTCGGGCTGGAACTGATTAAACATTCTGATCTTACAGGCAAAAAAATCAAAAGAGTAGGCGTTCTTGGAGGTTCAGGAGCAAGCGGAATTAAGGCTGCATTATCCCAAAAATGTGATGCTTACCTCACCGGAGATATCAAATACCACGACTATTTTCTGGCAGAATCCAAAATGATGATCTGTGACATAGGCCATTATGAATCAGAACAATTTGTAACTCAACAATTATTTGAAATTTTATCACAAAAATTTAGTACATTTGCAATTTCAAAATCTATTGAAAAAACAAACCCAGTAAATTATTTCATTTAAGATATGGCAAAAACCAACGATATTTCAGTTGAAGAAAAATTAAGAGCTTTATACGATTTGCAGATCATTGATTCAAGATTGGATGAAATCCGAAATACCAGAGGAGAATTGCCAATTGAAGTTGAAGATCTTGAAATTGAGATTGAAGGACTTGAAAAAAGAGCTGAAAAATTTCATGCAGACATCAAAGATCAGGACGATCAGATCAAAACTAAGCATGAAGTGATTAACCATGCAAAAACTTTAATTGAAAAATACAAATCTCAGCAGGATAACGTAAGAAACAATAAAGAGTTTGAAGCATTAGGAAAAGAAATGGAATTCCAGGATCTTGAAATTCAGCTTGCTGAAAAAAGAATTAAAGAATTCGGAGCTAAAATTGCTCACAAAAATGAAACTTTAAGCGAACTTAACAGTAAAATAGAAGATCTTAAAAACCATTTAAAATTCAAAAAAGAAGAATTGGATGGTCTTGTATCTGAAACTCAAAAAGAAGAAGAGTACTTAATAGAGCAGTCTAAAGAGTATGCAGGTAAGATCGACGAAAGATTACTGGCTTCATATAACAGAATCAGAAAGAGCTCTATCAACGGACTTGCTGTAGTAGGATTAGAAAGAGGAGCACCGAAAGGTTCATTCTTCACTATTCCTCCTCAAAAGCAGATGGAAATCGCTCAGAGAAAGAAAATTATTATCGATGAGCATTCAGGAAAAATCCTGGTTGATGACGAATTGGTAATGGAAGAAAACGACAGAATGAAATCTGTAATTAAATTTTAATTACAATTCAAACCATATAAAAAGTGCTTCATTTCTGAAGCACTTTTTTTGTGTTTAACAGGATGCCTTGAAATCCTTAATCACCAAGAAGATTCAGTGGCAATGGGCTTTAGCCCGTTGCCTCGTCCCGGAAACAAAACAATGTTCATGTATTTTGACAACCTTATAAATGCTTAATGATAATATTCAATAGGAACGGGCTTTAGCCCGTTTACGTCGCGTTTAATAATTTCACCCACGGCTTCAGCCAAAACATAAAAAAAGCTGCTTCATTGGAAGCAGCTCATTGTATTTTTAATCGTGATGCTCATACATTTTATTGTACAGATCCATGAATTTCTCTTTGACTGCTTTTCTTTTCAGCTTTAAAGTAGGCGTCAGAAGTCCTGTTTCGATCGCCCAAACTTCAGGGGTAAGCTCGATTCTTTTGATCTTTTCCCAGTTGCCGAGGTGTTCGTTGATGCCTTCTATTTCCTTTTCAATTCTTTCTTTTAATTCAGGGCTTTTGGCGATTTCTGCCGGAGTGGAACCGATATTCAGGTTGTTTCTCATGGCCCAGTTTTTAGCAAATTCGAAATCAGGTTGTACCAGGGCACACGGCATTTTTTCACCGTCACCTACTACCATGATCTGTTCTATGAATTTTGAAGCCTTCGCTTGATTTTCAATCGTTTGTGGAGCAATGTATTTTCCACCGGATGTTTTGAACATTTCTTTTTTACGGTCGGTGATCTGAAGGAATCCTTCCGCATCAACATGTCCGATGTCTCCCGTTTTAAAGAATCCGTCTTCTGTAAAAGCTTCTTTGGTCATTTCTTCAGCCTTGAAATAACCTTTGAAAATAGAAGGCCCTTTTACTGTAATTTCGCCATCTTCCTGAATCTTCACTTGCAAGTTATCCAACGGTAGCCCAACGGTTCCAACTTTCATTTTCTCAAAACTGTTAACAGCAATTACCGGTGAAGTTTCTGTCAGTCCGTAGCCTTCCAGAATAGGAATTCCGGCATTCTGAAACATCATATTCAGCCTCGTAGACAATGCGGCAGAACCGGAAACCAGGGTGACGATTTCTCCCCCCATACCTTCTCTCCACTTGGAAAATACCAGTTTGTCGGCAATGATTTCCTGCAGTCCGGATGGTTTTGAGATGGTTTTCTTTTTGCTGATCAGATTTAAGGCCCAGAAGAATATTTTAGATTTCAGGCCTCCCGCAGAAGAGCCTGTATTGTAGATCTTATCGTATACTTTTTCTACCAGTCTTGGTACCACAGTCATATAATGAGGCTTCACTTCTTTGATGTTTTCCCCCATTTTATCGATGCTTTCAGCGAAATAGATGGAAAATCCATTGTACTGGTACAGATAGAAAAGCATTCTTTCAAAAATATGACATATCGGAAGGAAGCTCAATGCTCTGGAATCTTTGTAATCAAGGCTTTTTCGCTTAGGAATTCTTGGAATTGAACCCAGAACATTCGAAACGATATTATGATGGGTAAGCATCACTCCTTTGGGCCTTCCCGTAGTTCCTGATGTATAAATAATAGTGGCGAGATCCTCAGAATTAATTGCATTGGAAAGGTCTTCCACTTCAATCTGGGTGGAATCATCTTCGCCAAGATCCAGGATTTCTCTCCAGTTGGCGGCTCCGCTTATGGTATCAAAAGTGAAAATACCCTGTAAAGAAGGGATATTATGCTTTACCTTCATCACTTTCGTCAGAAGTTCTTTATCGGACACAAAGCAATACTGTATTTCAGCATTATTAAAGATGAATTCATAATCTTCAGCAGAAATACTCGGATATACAGGAACGGAAACTACACCGATCTGAGAGAGTCCAAAATCCATCACTGCCCATTCTGTACGTGAATTGGTAGTAATAAGAGCAATCTTATCTCCGGGCTTGATCCCTAGTTTCAAAAGTCCTCTGGATATTTTATTTCCCTGATTGATAAACTCTAACGTTGAAGTTTTTTTCCATTCGCCCTGATATTTGGTAACAAACATATCCGTTTTAGGAAATTTTTCTAAAGCGTAGTGTGGAATATCGAATAATCTTTTGATCGTCATGATTTTTTAAGCAATTTTTAAAGAATTTTAAATATAAGCATTTTTTTTAATTGTAGTAATCAGAAATCACCAATTGAAAATTAATTGAATGCCTGCCATAACAAACAAAGAATTTATGACCATTATATAAAAAATACCGATACTATATATCATTTAACCTGACCCTTAATTTTAGTCTCTATCACCTTCATTCACTGATCCCTGCCACCTAATCCCTGCCACCTGCTCCCTAATTTCTAATTCTATTTTCAGATTTCGTTAAAAAGTGTAAATTTACGGCTATCTAATTATTATTTTTTATGGACTTTAATTTATCGGAAGAACAGCTGATGATTCAGCAGGCTGCAAGAGATTTTGCACAAAATGAACTATTACCCGAAGTTATCGAAAGAGACCGCGAGCAGAAATTCCCTACAGAGCAAGTAAAGAAAATGGGAGAGATGGGGCTTCTGGGAATGATGGTAGATCCTAAATACGGAGGTGCTGGTATGGACAGTGTTTCTTACGTTCTGGCTATGGAGGAGATCGCAAAAATTGATGCTTCTGCAGCTGTGGTAATGTCTGTAAACAACTCATTGGTATGTGCCGGTCTTGAAAAATTTGCTTCCGAAGAACAGAAAGTGAAATACCTTACACCTCTTGCAAGCGGAAAGGTAATTGGAGCTTTCGCATTATCTGAGCCTGAAGCAGGTTCTGATGCTACTTCTCAAAAAACAACAGCAGAAGACAAAGGAGATTATTACCTTTTAAATGGTATTAAAAACTGGATCACAAATGGTGGAACAGCTTCTTACTATATCGTAATTGCACAAACGGATCCTGAGAAAAAACATAAAGGAATCAACGCTTTCATCGTAGAAAGAGGATGGGAAGGTTTTGAAGTGGGCGTAAAAGAAGACAAATTAGGAATCAGAGGAAGTGATACACACTCTTTGATCTTCAACAATGTGAAAGTGCCTAAAGAAAACAGAATCGGGGAAGACGGTTTCGGCTTCAATTTTGCAATGGCAGTATTGAACGGAGGAAGAATCGGTATTGCTTCTCAGGCTTTAGGAATTGCTTCAGGAGCTTACGAACTGGCTTTAAAATATGCTAAGACAAGAAAAGCGTTCAAAACGGAGATCATCAATCACCAGGCGATTGCGTTCAAATTAGCAGATATGGCTACTCAGATTACAGCGGCAAGAATGTTATGTTTCAAAGCTGCATGTGAGAAAGATGCCGGTAAAGATATCTCTGAAAGTGGAGCTATGGCAAAACTATACGCTTCTCAGGTAGCAATGGATACCACTATTGAAGCGGTACAGATCCACGGTGGATACGGATACGTGAAAGAATACCACGTAGAGAGAATGATGAGAGATGCGAAGATCACGCAGATCTATGAAGGTACTTCTGAAATCCAGAAAATTGTGATTTCAAGAAGCATCGCAAAATAAATGATTTAAAACACATTACTTATGAAAAAAACTTTGTGGATCAGTCTGGGCGTAGTCCTTATTCTGGTAAGCGTTTTTGTATGGTACAAATACTTTTTCGTTTTTGGAGAGGGCGTAAAATCCGGCTACCTGAATTATGCCATGAAAAAAGGCTATGTCTTCAAAACCTATGAAGGAAAATTGATCCAGGAAGGTTTTGGAAAAGGGAAAACAGGAACCATTACAAGCTACGAGTTTGAATTTTCTGTAGATGATCCTGAAATTTTTAAGCAGTTGGAAACCAACAGCGGTAAAACTTTTGATCTTCATTACAAAGAATACAATGGAGCACTTCCCTGGAGAGGAAACACAAAGTTTGTTGTAGACAAAGTAGTGAATATGAAATAGCGAAAGGCTCCCATTGGGGAGCCTTTCATTTACAAACCACTTACTTTAATAATATATAAGCGCTTTTTCAAGCGATATTATTCACTTTTAATCTTCTGTTTTATAATGAGCTGGTCTGACTTCGGAAACTGATCAACAATATCATCACCTACACCAAAATTACCTTTTAAAATATCCTTCGGATTTCCACTGATCCAGCTGCTTAGGTCAATCGCTTCGTAAAGACCGTTATTAAATCCTAACAGAACAATCAGTTTTTCAGATCCTATGTTTTTGATGTAGTGTCCGGCTCCCATCGGAACATAGCCTACGTCGCCTTTTTCAAACTCATCTTTTACAAACTGCTCTTCAGCCAGGAATACACCCATTTCTGCACGCCCCTGAATATAATACTGCCATTCATCTGCATTCGGATGCCAATGCATTTCTCTCAGGCCGCCGGGTTCTATCTCGAAAATACTACCTGTAATTGTCTTTGCAATAGGGAACTCTTTCTGGGTAACCACTTTTTGCAAACCTCCGCCCGGAACCGTAATCGGCTGTTGGGCCCCGAGAGGATAGCGATGGGTGGATACCAATGAAATTTCACCTCTTGCCGTAGAAAGCCCCGATCGGATGTCGGGAAGCTCACATTGGGCGAAATAGGCTTCACCCTGATATAGCTTTCTAACCTCTTCTTCAGTAATCCCAAGATTCTGTGCCGCAATGTCTGCAGGAACACTTGAAATAAAATCTGTAATGCTGAACGTATGATCTTCGGAAAAATCCCCGTTGTCAAATATCAGAATGAAATGACAGCTTTCATTACTGATGCACTGCAAAACATGACCAAACCCCCTGGGAAAATACCAGACATCTCCCGGATTGAAAATATCAACAGAAACATGGCCCTCCGGATCAATCACCGTGGTTCTCATTTGTCCTTCCAGTACATAACCCCATTCCGCAGCATTGGCATGCCAGTGAAGTTCGCGGATGGCTCCCGGATCCAGATGCATACTCACTCCTGCCAGATTTGGTGAAGCTTCAAATTCCTTTACGGAAACACCTCTCGCGATCCCACCGGGTCCTAATCTGGGTTCCTTTTTTTCCAGTTCATATTTAAAATGGGGAAGCGTCTTATCCATGGATTATTATGCTTGTCTTAATAAATATAAATATAGGAAGAAGTAATGGTTTTAAATTTTTGTATTCATTAAAATAATATTAAAAAATCCATCTTTCGATGGATTCTGTTTTATTGAGGATGGTCGTCGGTTGTTTTTTTGTTTTTCTTCTTATAAAAATAGTATCCTATTCCACCGATAACGAATAATGGCCACAGGGGAAGAATGAAAAGAAAGGCAGATGTGATGACTCCCCAGCCGGATGAAATGGCTGCCAGTGATTTCCCACCGAAAGTTTTAGGTTCTTTTTCAATATCCGATTTGTCGCTCAGGGTTACCGTTATCGTACATAGGGTATTGTCTGCATAGTTATTTCCGGTAACCTGTATATTTTTGGTTTCTATATCACCAATGTTGCTCAGGTCATTCATTAAGGTGTCAAAATTTCGGATTGGCACTTTAATATCCATATAATATACCCTTTGCGTATTTTCTGTGTAAGAAGATTCCCTTCTGACAGGCTCTGCAGTAATATAGGCAAGCTCTTCACCTTTTACGTACCCGTTATTTCTCAGGGTCTCTTCTCTTACCAATTCTTTTACGGTATCAGCATTGTCTGCCTTTACAGAGAGCACTCCGGTTTTTACCATTCTATTTTTCGCATTGAGCTCGTAGCTGTCGTTTTTCAGCTGGTCTTTGTATACGATTTTGGTTTCTTTGATAACTTTCGGGGCCGGAACATTCACAACGATCTTTTCAGTTTTTTTCTCTGCAGAATCTTTTTTCTCAATTTTCGATTCCAGTTTGGTAGAGGTAATTTTATCAGACAGAGAGTCTACCATTTTCGAAGTATGTTCTATTTTCTGCTGAATTTCACCTTTCGCATCTTCAAAATCTTTTATTCTGATACTCGCAGAATCGAGAGCTTTATCCGCAGCATTGCTCATAGAATTAACGGTTTCGCTCACTGCCGCAGCTGTACTGTCTGCTGCATGTAATGTATCTTCTATCTTGGATTGGGTACCTTCTGCCTTTTTACACATTATAAAAGTGCTGGATATCGCCACGAGTAATATGAACTTTTTCATAACATTATTTTTTTTGATGAAGTAAAATTAGCAGTGAACGGAGCCAAACTTTTGTAAATGGAAAGTATTGTCCTGGTAAAGTTGTAATTAACTTGTTATCAGTATTTTGTTTTTATTTTACAAAAGATTTACAAGGGATTTGCCGATGAAATAGTGTGTGTTTTCAAGCAGAAATAAAAGAATCCATAGGAAATTTCCATGGATGGTGTGCTTTTTAAATGTTGAGGAGATTATTCCGTTGCCAAGTTTTCATATTTATATTTTGCAGGGAAACGCTGCTTCAGTCTTGCTTTGTTATTTAAATTATTAGTTATTTTAAAGTATTTATATGATTTTAATAATTCATTATTGTGTTTTTTGGTTAATTTAACAGTTATTTGATAGTTTTTTAAAAAATATTTATAATTTACATTTTGAATTTTTACATTTGTGTTTTAATATTTTAATAATGAAAAGATTATTTTTGTTGAGCTTTTTACTGCTTTTGTTTGGATTCGGAGGAGGATTAGGCTGTACAAATGTTTCTGCTTCAAAAAATAGTGTTAAAACAGAATCAGTCATGAGTAGAAATAATACTGAAATTATATTTTCAGAAGTACGAAGACTGAATAAAGATATACCATTAAAAGAGTACACCATTGTACAATCTTTTGAGGAAACCATGAAATTATACCGTTTAATGGAAGATAAGAGATTTTCCCGGTCAGCACCAATTCCTACATTAGATGAAAATGAGTTTCTGCTGGTACTGAAACCCAAATTGAAAACACAGCCATACGGAGATATTGAAATAGAGAAGATAGAAGAAGTGAAATCTGTTTTACATGTTTATTACAAAGAAATTAATAACGAAGAATATCAATTGAACAAAGAAAAGAATCCCATACTGATTCTTAAAATAGAAGGGAAAATTCCTTCAAGTGTTAAGCTAATAACCTCTTAATTTAAATTAAAAAAAAATAAATAGATGAGAAAAAAATTACTGGTTTTGGGAACCTTACTCATGTTTTCAGCAGTGGGGTTTGCTCAAAAAAATTATTGGAAAAAATCTGACTCGAAAATCAACAGTGAAATTCGTGAAAGTAATGTAAAGATTACTGATTTCACTTTGTTTAAACTTAATGTCAGTGAGATTCAAAATCAACTTAAAAATTTGCCGGACAGTGACCTGCATTTGTCCCGAAAAGGAGTACTCTTGAATTTTCCAAACCTTGAAGGAGGTTTCGATACCTATGAGGTTTTCGAATCATCAACGATGCATCCCGACCTTCAGAACAGATATTCAGAGATCCGTTCTTATACTGGCTTCAAAAAAGGTGACCAGTCAGCAGTTTTAAAGTTTACCATAGATCCTTATTTTGGATTTAACGGGATGATCAGAAATAATCAGGGAATTTATTATATCGATCCCTATACAAAAGATAATAACGTTTATAAACTTTATGACAGAAAAAAAGCTTCATCTCCTAATCAGTTTGAATGTCTTTTTGATGGAAATAGTGAACTGAATGAATCAGCTCTACATGTTCAGAAAACAGTTATTGACGGATTACTTCGAAAGTACAGGCTGGCTATTACAACCACAACAGAATATACTGCTTATATTGCAGGACAAGCCGGTGTAGGTTCTGGAACTGATGCTCAGAAAAAAACGGCAGTTCTTGCAGCTGTTAACCTGGCTGTAACAAGACTAAATGAAGTTTTTGAAAAAGATATCTCCGTAAGATTACAGCTTATTCCCAATACAGATTCTTTATTCTTTATCAGTACAGATACTTTTAATACCCTGGATGCCGGCCAGATGTTAAATGAAAATATTACGGTTACCAATACTGTTATTGGTGCTGCCAACTACGATATCGGACACCTGTTCTTTCAGGCAAACGCAGGAAATGATAATGGTTTAGCCGCTACTCCTTCAATTTGCGGAAATAGTAAGGCGGGTGGAGTTACAGGTTCTGCAATTCCGGTAGGAGATCCTTTTGTAATAGATTATGTAGCCCATGAAATGGGGCATCAGTTTGGTGCCAACCATACGCAGAACAATGGCTGTAACAGAAATACCCCTACATCCATAGAGCCGGGAAGTGCCAGCTCTATTATGGGATATGCAGGTATTTGTGCTCCCAATGTACAACCGCATAGTGACGCTTATTTTCATGCAGTAAGTATTGCAGAAATGTATACCAGGTTAACTTCAGGGACAACTTCCAACTGCGGTGTTAAAACGCCTATTGCCAATGCAGAGCCTATTGCCAATGCCGGCTTAGACAGAAGCATACCGAAGAGTACACCGTTTTTGTTAACAGCAACTGCTACAGATGCAGATAATGACGCGCTTACCTATACCTGGGAACAAACTGATTTTGGGGTTGCGGCTCAACCGCCTCAACCGACCAATGCAGTGGGACCTCTTTTCAGGTCTGTAATGCCTACGTCATCACCTTCAAGATACTTTCCGAGACTTTCAACCATTGTTTCAGGCTATAACCCTGCCATTGTAACTCCTACAGATGTGAGAGCATGGGAGAAGCTTGCCTCCACAGGAAGAGATCTTAATTTTTCAGTTCTTGTAAGAGATAATAATCCTCTTGGAGGACAGACAGGACGTGATAATGTGAAACTTACCGTTGTAAATGCTGCGGGACCTTTCGTGGTTACTTCACAAAACACTGCAGGAGTTGTTTGGACTCAGGGGCAGTCATACGCCATTACATGGGATGTTGCCAATACGACAGCTGCGCCTGTAAGTACACCTAATGTAACAATCCTGTTGTCAAAAGACGGTGGTCTTACTTTCCCAACGGTTTTGGTAGCAAGTACTCCTAACAGTGGTACTTATAATTATACCGTTCCGGCTGGTCTGGGAACGATTTCGAACAATGCCAGAATTATGGTGAAAGCTGTGGATAATGTATTTTTAAATGTTAATTCACAAAATTTTACAATTAATTCAGCCGTGATAGTAGATCCAGGTCCAAATCCGGGGAATCCAGTAATAACCCCTACAAGAATTTACCAGGGGCTGATGATATATCCTGTACCTTCCAACGATGGTTATGTTTATATTAAAGCAGATTTCCCTAGACAGGTTCCTTTACGTCCTTATGTTATTTCTTACGAAATATTTTCAATGGATGGAAAACTGGTTGTTCCTAAAAAGACTAAATATATATTTGACAACGATCTGGAACAGATTAACTTAAAACATTTACCTACCGAATCCTATATGATTCATGTTAAGGTAGATGGAGAAAAAATTGTTAAGAAATTAATGATGGTACCGAAGTAAATTATTCCAATAAATTCAATAAAAAAACCGTTCATAGGAACGGTTTTTTGTTTTTTATGGGATTTAATATTACTCATTATTAAACTCACTGATGAAATGCAGTTTCACATTCGGGAATTTCTCCTGTGTCATATGTATTGTAAATGAAGAATCTGCCAGGAATACCAGCTGATCATATTTATCTCTTGCAAGGAAACGCTGCTTCAGTCTTGCAAACTCTTTAAATTCCTCAGATTTCTCATCAGCTTCCACCCAACATGCTTTGTGCATGGAAAGAGGTTCGTAGGTACATTTTGCACCATATTCATGCTCAAGACGGTACTGGATAACTTCATACTGAAGGGCACCTACCGTTCCAATGATCTTTCTGTTGTTCATTTCAAGGGTAAATAACTGGGCAACCCCTTCATCCATCAGCTGATCAATACCTTTGGCCAGTTGTTTAGCTTTAAGCGGATCATTGTTGTTGATATAACGGAAATGTTCCGGAGAGAAGCTTGGAACTCCTTTGAAGCTCAGTTTTTCACCTCCTGTCAGCGTATCACCGATTCTGAAACTTCCGGTATCGTGAAGACCTACAATATCTCCAGGGAAACTTTCGTCTACAACCTCTTTCTTATCAGCGAAGAATGCGTTCGGGGAAGAGAACTTCATTTTTTTGCCTTCTCTAACCAGTAGATAATTTTCATTTCTTTTGAATGTTCCCGAAACAATTTTCACAAAGGCCAGACGGTCTCTGTGCTTCGGATCCATATTCGCATGGATCTTGAAAACGAATCCTGTAAAAGTACTTTCTTCAGGCTTCACAAGACGTGTGTCACTTTCTTTAGGCTGAGGCATCGGTGCGATTTCAATGAAAGCATCCAGTAGCTCACGTACCCCGAAGTTATTCAAAGCAGAACCAAAGAATACAGGCTGAAGATCACCCGCCATATAATCCTCACGGCTGAATTCAGGATACACAGACTGTACAAGCTCCAATTCATCTCTTAAGTTTTGAGCCGCTTTTTCTCCAATCACTTCGTCAATTGAAGGATCATTGATATCGTCAAACTTAATCGTTTCACCTACTTTCTGTTTTTTCTCTTCAAGGAATAACTGAATATTGTTTTCCCAGATGTTATAAATTCCCTGGAAGTCACTTCCCATCCCGATCGGAATAGATAACGGAACGACTCTTAATCCTAATTTCTGCTCTACTTCATCCAAAAGATCAAAAGCGTCCTTACCTTCACGGTCAAGCTTATTAATAAAAACAAGCATCGGGATGTTTCTCATTCTGCAGACCTTCACCAATTTTTCAGTCTGTTCCTCAACCCCTTTTGCAACGTCGATCACAACGATTACGGAATCTACGGCAGTTAAAGTTCTGTAGGTATCTTCAGCGAAATCCTTGTGACCCGGTGTATCCAGGATGTTTATTTTATGGTCTTTATATTCAAATGCCAATACGGAAGTCGCTACAGAGATCCCTCTCTGTCTTTCGATTTCCATAAAGTCGGAGGTAGCTCCTTTTTTTATTTTGTTGGACTTTACCGCACCGGCTTCCTGAATAGCCCCCCCGAAAAGAAGTAATTTTTCAGTAAGGGTTGTTTTTCCGGCATCCGGGTGGGAAATGATCCCGAAAGTCTTTCTTTTTTGTATTTCTTTGATTAAGTCTGACATAGTGTATTTTGAAGTTGCAAAAATCGGGATTTTTTGCGAGGTTTTCAAATAATTTAGGCGAATAAATGGTTGGTAAGGTTGAATAGGGGCTTTATAGGTTGCGAGGGGGAGAGTTTTAAGGTATGAATGCTTAGTTAAGGCTTAAAGTTGAACATTAGTCTAAATTCTTTTTTTACGTAAAATAAAATACCAGCCAAAGGATAAGTCCACAGATTAAAAAAGCTGCTAATATAACGAACAGAAGGATAAGTCCCTCACTTTTCCGATCTATTTTCCATGTTTCCGGATCAATGAAATAGCTATGAAAAACCTGAGGAGCAATTGTCAGGTCCGGTCGAAAAATACTGATTCCCTGCAGAAAACGAGCGTATAGTGTATAGCGGTCTTTGACGACATGGAGTGGAAGAGTCATTTCAACATATAAAGAATTTGAAGCTCCTTTTTCAGATTTGGTAAAAACCTCGAGCAACGGTATAATCCCGCTATTCCTGGTATTGTGTGATGAGATGTCAAATTCTTTTCCGGAAGCAACAAGATCGGCATACAGTATTGTTTTTACAGTTTCATTTTTTGAATTACAATAAAGAATTCCGGTTTCATTAATGATAATTTTACTTGCTGTAAGATTTCTTTTGATGATATAATGCTTTACTGAAGGAATTAAAATGCCAAATCCTATAGGGAAACAGATTAATGCCGGAATAAGCATCACCTCAATACCTCTTTTGTAAATTCCGTACGCGGGAAGAAGGATGAGAAAACCACAACCGAAAAGCAATACGCCATAAAGAAGTGTCTGAAGTATGAATGTCGGAAATATGTTGATTTTAGATTCTAAACTTTGGAAAGACTTTTCTGAGTTCATTCTGGCTGTGATTGTGATGAATAGGCGAAAATAAGTATTTCCTTTTTTAGTTGCTTAGGGCTTTCAAAAAAATTATCTTTGTTTTCATAAATTTTTTACAGAGAAAAGCATGGAAAATAGCAGTTATCCGAAGTTTACGTTCACATGGATCGGTGGGCTTGTCCTGGTGGCAGGATTATTCATAGGAACAATGGCTGTTACCTTTTTTGGAAGTTTCTGGAAAATTGCCTTCAGAGAAAACCTTGAACTGAAAGACTGGTTTTTAATGCTGACGAATGCTGTTGGATTTTTGACGGCGATTGCTTTCTTTGATTTTTTCATTGTGAGGCCAAGCACAGGAAAAAAACTGAATTTCAACTTTTCACCCACGAATTTTTATACCTACATCCTGATATTCCCTATGATGCTTGGGATGATGTTTATCTCAGAATTTATCACTTCACTGATTCCTGTCACGGGACCGTTTTGGGGAAAGTATTATGAATATTTTGCCCAGCTGATGGAGCAACTGACCTTTGAACCCGTGATTATGATCATCATGACTGTGATTATGGCTCCGATTTTTGAGGAAATTATTTTCAGGGGAATTATCCAGAAAGGATTAATGAATAAAGGAGTAGATCCTAAAAGAGCGATCTTTTATGCATCCGTAATCTTCGGACTGATCCATGGAAATCCATGGCAGTTTGTAGGTGCGGTATTGCTGGGAGGTGTGTTAGGATTAGTCTATTATAAAACAAAATCCCTGTTGCTGCCCATGTTGCTGCACGGATTTAACAACCTGTGTTCTTCAATGCTGGTGACTTACACGAAAAGCGAAAGTTTTGCAGATGCTTTAAAAATTTCCGAATGGGTTATTTTAGCCGTTGGAATTGTTCTTTTTTCTTTATTCTACTACCTTTTTATGAAAAAGAATAAAGTGCATTACGCTGAAATTTAAGAATAACAGGAGTAAATAAGCCGTAACAAAATACGGACAAACGAATTGAGCAAAAATGAATATAGATATGGAATTATTGGTTGCTACGCACAACGTACACAAAAAAGAAGAGATCCAGCAGATTCTGGGAAATGATTTTACAGTAAAAAGCCTTACAGATTATAATATTCACGAAGAGATCGTAGAAGACGGCGATTCTTTTAACGCCAATGCCCTGATCAAAGCGAAATACTGTTTTGAGAAAACGGGAATTCCCAGTCTAGGAGACGACAGCGGACTTGTCGTGGAAGGTTTGGATGGCAGACCCGGAATTTTTTCTGCCCGTTATGCAGGAGACCATGATTTTGCTAAAAACATGGAAAAGGTTTTAAGCGAATTGGAAGGTGAAGAAAACAGAAAGGCTTATTTCATCACCGTTTTGTGTTATTATGATGAAAACGGAGCCCGCTATTTTGAAGGGAAAGCCCATGGGAATTTACTGACAGAAAATAAAGGCCATAAAGGATTCGGATATGATCCTATCTTCGCTCCTGAAGGATATGAGATGACTTTTGCAGAAATGAATCCGGAAGATAAAAACAGAATCAGCCACCGTAAACAGGCATTAGACCTGTTCCTGGACTTCTTAAAAGTAAAAGATTAATTCTAAACCTATGTTTAGATTTTCTGTCGTACATTTGTTTCAATAAACTATTGATTTGAGTACTTATTTAACGATACTGGGTTTTAACTCAGCTATTCCGACCATTAATTCTTCGCCTACAGCCCAGCTGCTGGAAATAGAAGAAAGACACTTCCTGATCGATTGTGGAGAGGGAACACAGGTACAGTTGAGAAAAGCAAAAGCAAGATTTTCAAAGATCAATCATATCTTTATTTCACACCTGCACGGCGACCATTGTTTCGGGTTGCCGGGGCTTATTGCGTCTTTCCGTCTGCTTGGAAGGGATATTCCTATTCATATTTACGGTCCGAAAGGAATAAAAAAAATGCTGGAAACCATCTTTACGATTACGGAAACGCACCGCGGTTTTGATGTCATCTATCACGAGCTGGATAAAGATTATTCCGAAAAGATCTATGAAGACAGCAGGGTAGAAGTATATACCATTCCTTTGGACCACAGAATATACTGTAACGGTTATCTTTTTAAAGAAAAACCGAAAGACAGACACCTCAACATGAAGGAAATCGCTAAATACAGCGAAATTGCAAGCTGCGATTATCATAATATAAAAGCAGGAAAAGACGTTGTACTGAGTGATGGGTACGTTCTTAAAAATGAAATACTGACTCTGGATCCGGCCCCTCCGGTTTCCTATGCGTTCTGCAGCGATACCCGTTATCTTGAAACAGTGCTTCCAATCATTAAGAATGTAACCGTTTTGTACCATGAGTCCACTTTTCTTCATGATCTGAAAGAAATGGCGGATTATACAGGACATTCAACGGCTCTGGAAGCGGCAACAATTGCTCAGAAAGCTGAAGTGGGGAAACTTATTCTGGGGCATTTTTCAAACCGATACGGAGACCTTACGGTATTTACCGATGAAGCCAGAACTGTTTTTCCCAATACCTTCCTTCCAAAAGCCCTGGAAAGTGTAAAAATTTAAAACCTGTATGCTTAATTTTGAAGAATTAAAAAGCTTTTTGAACGAAAAGGCAGACCAGTACAACAGTCCCGATTTTATAGAAGATGACCCGATACAGATTCCACACCGTTTTTCCTTACAACAGGACGTAGAAATTGCAGGGTTTCTGGCGGCCACTATTTCCTGGGGAAACCGGAAATCGATTGTGAAATCTGCAGAGAAAATGCTGGATATCATGGGAAATTCTCCTTATGATTTTGTGTTGAATCATTCCGAAAAAGATCTGGAAGCCCTTCAGGACAAAAGTATACACAGAACTTTTAACGGCCAGGATTTTGCTTACTTCATCAGGCAGTTCAATAAGATCTATAAAGAAAATGAAAGCCTCGAGAACTTATTTTTAGTAAAAGATCAGGAAACCAATTTTCTTCATGCCATTGAAAGGTTCAGAAACAGTTTTCTGGAAACGGAGAAGCACAGAAGCCATAAACATGTCAGCTCGCCATATAAAAATTCTTCCTCCAAAAGGATCATTATGTTTCTGCGCTGGATGGTAAGAAAAGATAAACATGGCGTAGATTTCGGGATTTGGAAAAATATAGACCAGAAACACCTGTCGATTCCTCTGGATGTTCATACGGGAAATATGTCGAGAAAGCTCGGTTTGGTTTCCAGAACACAGAATGACTGGAAAACGGTGGAAGAATTGGATATTGCTATCAGACAATTTGATGAGAAAGATCCCGCCAAATATGATTTTGCTCTGTTTGGACTGGGAGTGACCAAAGAACTCTTATAACACTAAAAGGATGAAAAAAGAAGAAGAAAAAACAGAAATCTTAGAGAAAATAGCCAACGGTATTACTTGGTGGGTAGGTTCTATTCCGTCACTTATCGTTCATACCTTATTTTTTATTACGTCATTTCTATTGCCGATGCTCAATCTGGTTGAGTTCGATAAAATGCTTTTGATTCTTACAACAGTTGTATCTCTGGAAGCTATTTATCTGGCTATTTTCATTCAGATGTCGGTGAATAAAAGTCACGAGAAAATTGAAGATATCCAGGAAGATATCGAGGAAATCAGCGAAGATATTGAAGACATTCAGGAAGATATTGAGGAGATCAGCGAAGACATTGAAGAGATCAGTGAAGATATCGAGGAGATCAATGAAGACATTGAGGATATTCAGGAAGATATTGAAGAGATTAATGAGGACGAAGATGACGAAGACCACAATGAAAGAGCAAAAAATGTGATTCTTAAAAGCAATGTGAATTCCAACAAAAATGAAATCAAAGCTTTAAAAGATATCATCAGCCAGCTTAAGAATGAAATTGAGGAGTTGAAGAAATAAAATTTACGATTATTAAATTCAAAGACAGTTTCTAATGATTGTCTTAATAGATAGAAAATCAGACAGGTAGATTTTACATGTCTGATTTTTTTTCTTTCATTTTTAAACTAAAAAGTAAATCCTACTGATTTTATCGAATATGTAATTATAAAATATATTTGTTGTGAATATTGGTGGTGAATTATTTGTTTGTGCTAAAAGAGAGTGGTTTTAATGATATTTTTGCTACATTTGAACAAACAATAATAAAATGTTAAGTTATAGATTGAATAATTACTTTTTAGTTACACTGTTTCTACTCACTTCTGTTTTGGTATTTTCCCAAAGGGCAGATAGAAAACCAAAACCTGAAAAGTTTACTGCAGAAAGTAAGAAAGCAGGTGTATTCATAGATGTCAATGTACCCACTTATCCACCTTCAGTCTACACAATAGAAGATATTGTAAAAAAAGTGCTGATTTCCGGAGGATCGGTCTGTGCGGCTCCCAATGTGAGCAATGTAACCATAACTCCCAATCAGCTCTCAACAGATACGGAGAGAGCCTGGGGATATTTCAATAAAGGAACGACCAATTTCCCTTTTACTGATGGAGTTCTTTTGGTGACAGGAAAAGCAAGAAGAGCAGGAAACGGATTGGAAGGACCGAATTCATTAAGCGATGTCGTTCCGGGTGCCGGAATGAATGATCCCGATCTGGTAGCAGCCATTAATCCACCGGGTAATCTTAAAGATGTAGTTTCCCTGGAATTTGACTTTGTGCCGAATAGCAATCAGGTGAAATTTAATTATTTGTTTGCCTCAGAAGAATACACCAGCGGGTTTCCTTGTGGTGACTTCGCAGACGGTTTTGCACTTTTACTTAAAAAAGTAGGAGATCCTACCTATGAAAACCTGGCTATTCTTCCCAACGGAGACGGACCTGTGAGCGTAACGAATATCGTTCCGGCAGGAGTAGGGTGTGGTCCTGCAGACATTAAAAATGAACAGTATTTCGCTGGATTGAACACACTGAATGTAGAAACTAATTTTATAGGAAGAACGATACCTCTTAAAGCGGTTGCTACCGTTATTCCTGGCCAGACTTATCATTTTAAAATGGTTTTGGCGGATGCGATAGATAATAATTATGATTCTGCTGTATTCTTACAGGGAGGATCTTTTGATATCGGAATGACCATTGTTGACAATAACGGAAACCCTCTGGGAGAAACATTGAATATGTGCGACAATACTCCACAGGTTTTAAAAGCACAGGTGACAACCGTTCCGGGAATGACTTACAAATGGTACAAAAACGGCGTCCTGATTCCTAATGCAACAAGTGCAATATATATAGCCACTTCTCCGGGAGTATATGAAGTGAAAACTTTTGTGGGAGGAACGGAATGTCAGAAAGCAAGCATCACGATCATAGGAGGAACTTCTCCAACAGCTCAGAGTGCAACACTCAAACTTTGTGCTACTCCGACTTTAAGTACTTTTAATCTGGACAGTGCTAAACCGCAGATCAGTACAACAGCTGGAGCTGTATTCCGTTTTTATGCTAATCAGGCTGATGCACAGGCACAAAATAACAGTTTCATTACCAATACCACAGCTTATAACGGTACAGACAATCAGGTTATTTATGTGTTGGTTTCCAATGGAGCTTTCTGTAGCAAAATTGTTACCCTGACATTAAGAAGAGAAGAAACTCCGGTTGCTCAGGTGACTGCTCCAAGAATGAGAATCTGTGCCGGTGAATCTCTGATCTTAACCGCTTCCGGCGGAGTAACTTATCAGTGGGGTGATACGTCAACGAATGGCGGAGTAAGAACTGTAAGCCCAACCCAAACGACAACTTATACAGTATATGCTATTGGCGCACAGGGATGCAGATCTCTACAGCCAGCTACTATTACGATTGATGTTGTACCGGCTATTGTATCTTCTCTGAAAGGAGGGCACATCTGTGAAGGCGATATGATTCTTTTAGACGCCGGATCAGGACCGGGATATACTTATGAATGGAATACCGGTGAAACCACTCAGGCTATTACGGTGGGAACTCCGGGAGAATATACCGTAAAGATCAGCAATGGAGTGTGTTTCAAAGAATTTAAAACCCAGGTGATACGCGCTATTGTTCCTCAAATCATAAAAGTGGATTATAACGTGAACGGAACCATGGTTCTTACCGCAAGTAACCCTAGTAACGGAACACTTGAGTATTCTGTAGATAATGGTTTCACATGGCAGTCTTCCAATGTGTTCTCCAATGTTCCTAAAAATAAGGTGATCTCTATCCGTGTCAAAGTGAAAAATACCAGCTGCGTAGGATTCCTTGAATATTTTACATTTGTAATAAAGAATGTGATCACGCCAAACGGTGATAAAGTAAACGATATCATCGATTTCAGCGGAGTGAGTGGGTATAAAGACTTTAAAGGTCTTGTTTTCGACCGCTATGGAAGAGAGGTGTTTAAGGCTGTGAAAACCCGACCGTACTGGGATGGTTATTTCCAGGGAAAACGTCTGCCTACTTCATCTTATTGGTATCAGGTGACCTATGAGGATCCTGCCAGTAAAGAGCTGGCAGTGAAAACAGGATGGATCCTTCTTAAAAATCTGGAATAATTTTTTTATACAATATTTACAAAGACTGGTATTTTTGCCAGTCTTTTTTATTATTTTCAAATAAAGCAAGTTTATATTGTAAAATAAATAAACTTGTATTAGTGATAATGTAAATTGTGCTAAATTGAATTTCAATCAAAAAAAATAGTATTTTTGTTTCAAATACTATAAAATGTTAAATAGGAGGATTGGAAGTTTATTTTTGGCGTTATTTTTTGTACTCTTGGGAATTTCTGTTTTTGCTCAAAACAGAGACAGAACAACAGTAACTCCAAAAAAGGTAAACCCAGCTTCTATGAAAGCCGGTGCTTTTATAGATGTCAATACACCCAATTATCCGGAATCCAATTACAGCATCACACAGCTGGTGAAAGACGTGTTGATATCCGGGGGAGCCTGTTCTACGTCAAATGTGAGCAACGTTAATGTTTCTCCCAATTTATCAGTCAATGATCCGAATCGCAGCTGGGGATTTTTTAACAAAGGAACTACTGCTTTCCCTTTTGCGAAAGGAATTATCCTTACTACAGGGTTTGCCAGAAGAGCAGGAAATAGCCTTGAAACGTCATTAAGTGATGCTCTGCCTTCTTCTTCCGGAGATATAGATCTTGCTGCCGCATTGAATGTAAACAATAATTCACTGAAAGATGCTACCTACATTGAATTTGATTTTGTTCCTACCTCTACTGAGATTACATTCAGATATTTATTTGCTTCCAAAGAATACGATACAAGCCACCAGTTTGCCTGTAATATATCAGATGGATTTGCTTTACTGTTAAAGAAATCCACAGATCCTACCTATACGAATCTTGCAGTACTTCCCAATTCAGCGGGCCCCGTGAGTGTGACCAATATTCACCCGACCGTTCCCGGAACTTCAGGTTGTGGTCCTGTCAATCAGCAGTATTTTGCAGGGATCAATAATAACCCTATGATTGAGACCAATTTTGACGGGCGTACTGTGCCATTAATTGCAAAAGCAACAGTTGTTCCCGGTCAAACCTATCATTTTAAAATGGTTTTGGCGGATTATTCAGATTCCAATTTCGATTCAGGTGTTTTTCTTGAAGCGGGATCATTCGATATCGGGGTGAAAATCCTGGATCCTGCTGGAGTACAGCTTCCTGCTACCATCACGATGTGTGACAATGCACCACAGACATTTACAGCTTCTGTACAGGCTCCGAATGTTACCTATCAGTGGTTTTTAAATAACAACCCTATTAATAATGCAACCGGACCAAGCTATACTGCCACACAGCCGGGAGTATACAGTGTACAGGTATTTATTCAGGGAAACAGCTGTCCGGGAACGGCTACTGTAACGGTAGTGGGAGGAACGTCTCCTACTGTACAAAATGCAGTGCTTACAGCCTGCTATGCCGCCGGAAATGCAATTTTCAATTTGCCTTCAGCACAGGCTTCCATAAGCACAACACCCGGTGCTACGTTTGATTATTACATCAATCAGGCCGATGCACTTGCCGGAAATGCAAGTACGATTCCAAGTCCTGCCACTTATTCAAGCCCGGGAGGACAAACGGTATATGTAAGAGTCAAGAACGGCTTCTGTGCCAAAGTAGCTGAACTCCAGCTCGTAAAGGCAGCTCAGATAGCCCCGTCTATTTTGCCTGCGGCCGTATTAACCTGCGCCAGTTCTCAGACCACTTTAGATGCTTCTGCTTCGGTATATCCTGCAGGATCTGTTTTCAGCTGGGCAACTACAGGAGGGAATATAGTTTCAGGAGGAAATACATTAACTCCGGTTATCAATGCTCCGGGAACCTATACATTAACGATATCAAACACCTTCCAGCCGGGTAGTGTGGTATGTACTGGAACTGCAAACGTGACAGTGACAGGAGACAGTGCCCCGCCGGTAACAGGCCTTACAGCAAGTAAAATACAAATCTGTAACGGTGAATCTGTTACTTTAACAGCATCCGGAGGGACCACTTATAACTGGGCGACGCTTCCGGGAACTGGAAATACACAAACAGTAACCCCTACTGCTACCACTACTTATACAGTAACTGCTGTAGGAGCTAATGGATGTGTGTCTCAAAACCCTGCTACCATCACCATTGAAGTTTCCCAACCGATCACAGTACAGAATGCCATACTACATAAATGCTACGCTCCGGGACTTACTTATGATCTTACCACTGCCCAAAGCCAGATCACTGCTGCCGGAGGTGGGGTAACATTTACTTATTATGTTCTGCAGGCTGATGCTCAGGCAGGTAATGCCAATTTTATAGCAACACCTACGACATATGCACCACCGGCCAATCAAACCATCTATGTTTTAGTGAAAAACGGAGGATGTCATTATGTGGTTGAACTTCAATTATTGAGAACGGCTGAAACAACACTTACAATCGCTGCACCACAGGAAATTACCTGTACAAATCCACAGACGACTCTCAATGCTTCGGCGTCTGTCGTGCCTGCAGGCTCTACTATTGCCTGGACAACAACAGGAGGCGGAAATATTGTATCAGGAGCAAATACCCTAAATCCTGTAGTGAATGCAGGTGGAGTGTATACCCTTACAGTGACGAATGTTTCTCAACCGGGTAATTTAACCTGTACTTATACAGCTTCGGTTACAGTAACACAAAACACAACACAGCCAACAGCTACAGTAGTATCTTCACAACCCAGAATATGCGTAGGAGAATCGGTAACACTGACTGCTTCAGGAGGCGTAACTTATAACTGGGTAGGACTTCCGGGAAATGGAAATACTCAGGTAGTTTCTCCAACGCTGACCACTGTATATACGGTATTTGCAGTAGGAGCCAACGGATGTATTTCTGCAACTCCTGCAACGGTTACTGTTGTTGTTGGTCCGCCAACAGCCGGGGTCTCTGCGTCTAAATTAAAGATATGTGCCGGAGAATCTGTAACCCTTACCGCTACCGGAGGATTTACCTATAACTGGGTAGGACTTCCAGGAAACGGAAACACACAGGTGGTTACTCCGGCAGTGACTACAGAATACTCAGTTTTTGCATTGGGAGGTAACGGCTGTAGCTCTGTACTTCCTGCAAAGGTGACCATTGAGGTAGTGCCTGCCATTGTTTCTACATTAAAAGATGTGTACGTCTGTGTAGGAGATACCGGAATACTGGACGCAGGAGCAGGTGTTAATTATACATATTTATGGAGTACGGGAGCCACTACCCAGACCATATCTACCAATCTTCCGGGAACCTATAGTGTGACCATCAGTAATGGGGTATGTTCTAAGGTTTTCACTGCAAAACTGATGAATCCGGAACTGCCTAAGTTTACGAATGTGGTATATGAAAAGAATGTCCTTACTCTTACCGCCAGCAATCCTTCGGGAGCCGTTTTAGAGTTTTCAATAGACGGGGGAGTGGTTTGGCAGACGTCCAATATTTTCAATAATGTTCTGGATAATACAAATTATCATCTGAGAGTAAGAGAAAAAGATGCAAAATGCTATACATCGCTGGATTACTTCACATTTGTAATCAGCAATGCCATTACACCGAATATGGACGGTATTAATGATACCATCAACTTTACGGGAATAAGCGGCTATAATAATTTTGCAGCGTCCGTTTTTGACAGGTACGGAGCAGAACTGTTCAGGGCCACCAAAACCGATGCGGTCTGGAGGGGGACTTTAAAAGGCCTGAACCTCGCCACAGGCACCTACTGGTACAAAGTACAATGGGAAAATCCAGCCAGTAAAAAACTTGAACAGCGTTCAGGTTGGATATTGTTAAAAAATAGGAACTAATAAGCAAACCTTCCACATTTGGGAGGTTTGCTTTTTTTATGTTAAAAAAAAAGTAAAAAATACGCGGTATATTTGAAAATAAATTAAATTTGTTGAAACAAAAGTATTATGCGAAGAAATCTCCTGTTTTTTTTATTTTTTTTAGTCACCTCGACTCTTTTATATTCACAAACTGGCAAGCCCAGAGTTCCCCACAAAGAAAATATTCCCACAGCAAATAAGGCTGGAGCTTTTATTGACGTTAATGTTCCTCCATATCCGGAATCCTCATATTCCATTACACAGCTGGTAAAAGATGTTCTGATATCTTCGGGAACAAACACCTGTGTGACACCCAGTGTAACCAATGTGAAAATAACACCTAACCATGCAGTAAGCAATGCTGACAGATCATGGGGTTATTTCCATAAAGGAACAACCAATTTCCCTTTTAAAGATGGGATTGTGTTGTCTACCGGGAAAGCCAGAAGAACAGGAAATGGTCCTGAAGGAAACTTAGGAGATGATAACGGAGGCGGAACAGACTCAGATCTTGCTCAGGTGATCGGAGGTACCGGAACACTTGCAGATGCCGTTCTTCTGGAATTTGATTTTGTCCCTACAACTTCTCAGATTAAATTTAATTATATCTTAGCCTCTGAAGAATACTACGGAGGATTCCCTTGTGATTATGCCGATGCTTTTGCGATTCTGCTTAGACCTACGGCAGGAGGACCGTATCAAAATATGGCCATACTTCCCGGTGGTGCAGGACCTGTAAGTGTTACCAATATTCACCCGGCAATACCAGGTGGATGCGCAGCGGTTAATGAGCAGTATTTTGGAGGATACAATACCACCAATATTGAAACCAATTTTGAAGGAAGAACAGTTCCTCTGACGGCTACCGCTACTGTAGTGGCAGGTCAGGAATATCACTTTAAGATGGTGATTGCAGATTATACCCCTTATACTTTCCCGGATCACATTTATGACTCTGCTGTATTTCTGGAAGGAGGATCATTTAATATCGGTGTAGAACTATTAGATCCAAGCGGTGCGACTTTACCTTCAGATATCAATGTCTGTGATAATGTACCACAGGTAATCACAGCTTCAGTAAGCGATCCTAACTTATTATACAAATGGTTCCTGAATGGAGTTGCCATCCCGGGTGCTACCACAAACACTGTGACAGCCGTACAGCCGGGAATCTACACCATTGAAGTAAGTGTTCCCGGAAATCCTTGTCCAGGGAAAGCAAGTATAGAAATCCATGGAGGAACGACTCCGCAGGCACAGGATGCAACATTACTGCTTTGTGCTACTCCGGACATCACCACTTTTGACCTTACGAATGCGATGCCATCCATCAGCCCAACACCCGGAGCTGTATTTAAATTCTATGCCAACCAGGCAGATGCAATTGCTCAGAATACGAACAATATTCAGAATATTTTAAATTATAATGGTACAGACGGCCAGATCCTTTACACCGTGGTGTCAAACGGAGGCTTCTGTAGCAAGCTTATCGAATTAAAATTACTTAAGGAAACTACACCAATAGCGGGTGTGAAATCTTCCAGAATAAAAGTATGTCCCGGAGAATCTGTGACGCTGACTGCTGAAGGAGGAGTAACCTATCAATGGGTAAACTTCCCGGGCACAGGCAATACACAGACGGTAACATTGCATCAGACTACCACATTCACCGTGTATGCAGTGGGAGCAAAAGGATGCCGTTCATTGAACCCTGCTACCATAAGAGTTGAGGTTACACCGGAAATCACTTCTCCTCTGAAAGATGTGGAAATGTGTCTGGGAGACCGTGTAGTTCTGGATGCCGGTGCAGGACCTAATTATAAGTATTTATGGAGTACGGGAGCATCCACACAAACTATTACGGTAGACAGCTGGGGTGTTTATACGGTAGAAGTAGATAACGGATTCTGTAAAAAGATTTTCACTGCGAAAGTAGGTGGAGCAGCCACTCCGTTTGTAACCGCCATAAATTATGAAAGTGCTAAAAAGACAGTCACTATTATCGCAGAAAACCCTTCTATGAACAATACACCAAGCACCTTGGAGTATTCTATCAACAATGGAATCACATGGCAGGATTCCAATATTTTCACCAACCTTTTAGATAACACGAATTATACGGTACAGGTGAGAAGAGTAGGAACACATTGTGTAGGAGCATTTGATTTCTATACCCTGCAGATCAATAATATCATTACCCCTAATGACGATGGAGTGAATGATGTGCTGGATCTTAAAGAACTTATTGGATTCAAAAACTTCACAGGATCAGTCTTTGACAGATACGGAGTGGAAATGTTCAGGTTCTCAAAAGAAAAACCGGTATGGGACGGAACCGTAGGAGGGAAAAAGCTCTCTACTGCTACATATTGGTACAAATTTAATTTCGAATATCCTAAGTCTAAAGTTCAGATGAACTGGTCCGGATGGATCATGCTTAAGAACAGAGAATAAAAGATAAAGCATACAGAAAAAGCCTTTCAAGAGAACTTGAAAGGCTTTTTTGTTTTTTGAAACAGACTTTACTGATTTTCTTTCCAGAGATTGGTAAAGCCAATAAAATCCATGACGCTGAGCTCTTCCGCTCTTTTGTCTAAGAATTCATGGGTTTTTAAAGCCTCAGGAATGTTCAGTATTTTCAGGGAATTTGACAGTTTTTTTCTTCTCTGATTAAATCCTGCTTTCACGATTTGTTTAAAAAGAACCTCGTTCCCGGCCAAACCTTCTTTAGGATTTCTCGTAAGTCTGATGACTCCTGACTTTACTTTCGGAGGTGGATTGAACACATTTTCATGTACGGTGAACAGATAGGTCACATCGTAATACGCCTGAATCAGGACAGACAGAATACCGTAATCTTTAGTTCTCGGCACCGCGGCCGTTCTTTCTGCGACTTCCTTCTGGAACATGCCTACCATTTCAGGAACCTGTCCGTAATAATCAATTATTTTAAACAGGATCTGTGAAGAAATATTGTACGGGAAATTACCAATGATCGCTATCTGCTCTCCATTGATAAAATTGAAGTCCTGTTTCAGAAAATCGCCTACAAAAGTGTTTTCTGTAATCTTTGAATAGTTCTTTTTCAGGTATTCAATAGATTCTGTATCAATCTCGGCAAGGTAGATCGTCTGATCCTTATCGAGCAGATATTTGGTGAGGACTCCCATTCCGGGACCAACTTCCATGACGTTTTTATAGTCTTCAAAACTAAGACCTTCCACGATTTTTCTCGCGATATTTTCATCTGTCAGAAAGTGCTGTCCAAGATGTTTTTTTGCTTTTACACTCAAAGTTTTTTATGATTTTATTAACATTGATTTTCTCAATTTCGTCCCAAATTTCGGAAGTTTTTTTCTAATTTAGCCAAAAATTTTAATATTAATGGCTAAATCTGTAGATGAGTTTAATAAGAAAAGGCTTCGGTCCAGCAATATTACAGTAGTAATAAGTATTGCCTTAGTGTTATTTTTGTTAGGATTAATGGGGCTTATTTTAATCAATGCCCAGAAATATTCTGACTATATCAAAGAACAGTTGGTAGTAAATGCTTATTTTGATGAAAACTATGACGCGAAAGATTCTGTGAAAATTGCAAAACTGGAGGAAGAAACTTTTAAAAAGGTACAGACGTTAGCTCCTGTAAAAAAAGCGACCTACATCTCAAGGGATATGGCGGCAAAAGAAGCCAAGAAAACCATGGGGATAGACAGCGATGCGCTTTTTGAAGAAAATATTTTCCCTTCATCTATTGAGGTGGCTTTAAAGCCTGAATACGTAGACCCAGCGAAAATAGACGGTGCAATTAAAATAATCAAATCTGTTCCGGGTATCGTGGATGTGAAAAATGACAGTACGCTGATGGTGGATGTTTATAACAACCTGAGCAGGATTTTAAAGTGGATCTTAGGATTCTCCGTTCTCTTCCTGATCCTGGCTGTCGTATTGATCAACAACTCCATCAGGCTGAAGATCTTCTCTAAAAGATTTATCATCAAAACCATGCAGCTTGTTGGGGCAAAAAGAAGGTTTATCCTTAAGCCGTTTATCATCGAAGCTGTTATTTTAGGTGCTATCGGTTCTGCAATTGGACTTCTGGCGCTTGGAGGCGTATGGTATTATTTCACAAGTCAGATTGGTTCGGCTTTCGTGCAGGACAATAATCAGTACTTCTGGTTAGTTATTTTAGTACTTGGAGTAGGGGTGTTTATTTCCGTCCTAAGTACCATTTTCGCTACATGGAGATTCTTAAAATCAAACGTTGACGATCTATATTACTCTTAATAATGAGCAAAAAAACAAATAAACTGGCCGCTTCAGAGTTTGGCAAAGAAACCGAAGTTACACAGGAAAGTACCTTTTACTTCGGGCAGCAGAACTTCAAGTGGATGCTGATAGGTCTGGCATTTATCGTAGTGGGATTCCTGCTGATGATGGGGCCTGATGCTAATACCGTAGATGGTAAATTTGATCCCAATTCATGGAATGACGATATTTTTTCCATTCGGAGGATCAGAATTGCGCCACTGTTCATAGTGATAGGCTTCGTCATAGAAGTGTACGCTATTTTAAAAAGAAAATAAATACAAACTTTATTTAAGGATTAAGAGATTAAGGAATTCGGAAACATCTGGATTTCAAAATCTCTTAATCTTTTAATTTTTACAATATTATGGATTTAATCAAAGCGATTATTATTGCTATTATTGAAGGACTTACCGAGTATCTTCCTATCTCTTCCACAGCACACATGGGATTTACGGCCAACCTTTTGGGCCTTCAGGATGATGAATTTCTGAAAATGTTTCAGGTTTCCATTCAGTTTGGGGCTATTTTATCTGTGGTGGTGGCGTATTGGAAGAAGTTCTTTGATCTGAAAAATATCCAGTTCTATTATAAACTTGCTTTTGCTGTTGTTCCTGCATTGGTTTTGGGGTATTTGTTTGATGATAAAATTGAAGCGATCCTTGGAAACCAGATCGCTATTTCTTCAGTCCTTGTACTGGGAGGAGTGGTGCTTCTTTTTGCAGACAAATGGTTTAAAAATCCCAGAATTGATGATGAAAAGGGCATTACGATAAGAAGTGCCATTACCATCGGCTTCTGGCAGTGTCTTGCGATGATGCCTGGAACCAGCCGTAGTGCGGCTTCCATTATCGGAGGAATGTCCCAGGGGCTTACCAGAAAGGCCGCTGCAGAATTCTCATTCTTTTTAGCTGTTCCAACGATGCTGGCGGTGACGGTTTATTCCGTTTTCCTGAAAACATGGGGTAAAGAAACTGCTCATCCTCAGAAAGGATATGAAATGATCATGGCCTCTCAGGATCACATCATGATCTTTGTGATTGGAAATATTGTCGCATTTATTGTCGCACTGATCGCGATTAAAGCATTTATCGGAGTGCTGAACAAATATGGTTTCAAGCCTTGGGGTTGGTACCGTATTTTCGTAGGAGTTGCTCTGTTGATTTATTTCTATTTCTTTAAGTAAGAGTATGAAAAATAATATTCTAAAAATACTGGCTTTTTCCGGATTAATTGCTTCGTGCACTCCTGCACATACGCTGTTCGTTAAAAATAATACGAAAGAAAGGATAGAGTTTGTGGTAGAGCTTAAAGAGAAGACTGCTACAGCCCAGGATTTACTGATCTGTAAAGAACTTGTTCCGGATGAAAAACTGGATCACAAAGCTTTTATGGAGTATTCCAAGGAAGGAAAATGTTACAGCCAGAAAATTACAGCGATTAATAAGACCAGCTATAAATTTAATTTACCGGAAAACTATACTGTAAATATTGTTCCGAATAGTTCTGTATATCCGTTTCACAACATCTACTACTTCATCGGAGATAAAAAATGCTTTGTGAATGTAGAAAACGGTCCCGATTGCAAACAAAGAGTCAATAAGCTTCCCAGCTTAGTAAGTATCACCGAAATTACAGAATAATGACAGCTGAAGAACTGCAATCAGGATATGTGTTTTTATTGGACAAGCCTCTGGACTGGACTTCTTTCCAGGCTGTCAATAAAATGAAATATAAGCTCAAAAGAGAGTTTAATCTTCCCAAGAAATTTAAAATAGGCCACGCTGGAACTTTAGACCCGAGAGCTACGGGGCTTCTTATTGTTTGCTGTGGAAAATTCACCAAGAGAATTCCTGAAATTCAGGATGCTCCCAAAGAATATTGGACCGAGATCAAAATAGGCGTTCAGACAGAATCCTATGATACGGAAAAACCGGAAATTCTTCAGCAGGATTTCTCCCACATCACAGAAGAGCAGATCAATGAGGCATTGGGAAAATTTGTTGGAGAAATTGAGCAGAAACCTCCTGTATATTCAGCGATCAAGATAGACGGACAGAGAGCTTACAATCTGGCAAGAGCAGGCGAAGAAGTGGAAATGAAATCCAGAAAAACGACGATTTTCTATATCAATGATATTAAGATCGATCTTCCTTTGGTCAGCTTTACAGTAGGATGTTCAAAAGGAACCTACATCAGAAGTCTGGCTCATGATATCGGGCAGGAACTGGGAGTAGGGGCTTATCTGACTCAGCTCAGACGTACAAAGATCGGAGATTATACCATTGAAAATGCAACGACTGATTTTCTGGAAAACGAATACAGATTTGAAGGCTTATGATAAAAAATTTACTCCTGATTTCAGGACTCTTATTTTCCGCAGTATTTTTTTCGCAGGAAACAGAGACAAAGAAAGAAAAAATGGGGTTTTACGTGAACCCGTCATTGAATATAGGCCTGAATCTTCAGACTAAAGATAATCAGTTCAGCAATTCGCAGTATATCGAGCCCAAACGAGTGGGTAAAATGACATATGGCATTACAGCCATTGGTGGTTACAATTTTCTTCCTAACTTTGCAATTGGAACCGGATTGAAATACAGTTTTATAGAAGACAATTATCATCTGGTATACTGGATGATCCAGCCGAAGATCATATTCAGCCCGGGAGACCGTCCTTTTTATATTGATTTAAATTACGGAAAGCAGCTTAATCATTCAGCAATTTCAAATTCTGAATTATGGGGTGCAAGGCTTGGAATCATGGTTTCTTATTCAAAAAGAATGAGCCAGGAAGGGGGAATTACGTTTGAAGGACATCAGCTCAACGGGAAATCAAATGGTTTTTTCATTGGCTTAAGCTATGGAGTTACCATTTTCAGCAATAAAAATTATACAGGTTACGGAGAAGACTAATGGAAAAAACGCGCATCAATAAATATTTATCAGAAGTAGGCTACTGTTCAAGAAGAGCTGCAGATAAACTTTTGGAAGAAGGAAGAATTACGATTAATGGAAAGGTTCCTGAGATGGGTACAAAAGTTTCCGATGAAGATGTGGTGGAAGTGGATGGGAAACCTATCCGTGAGCCGCAGGATAAGCCTGTTTATATCGCTTTTAATAAACCCGTGGGGATTGTCTGCACCACAGACACCAAACGTGAAAAAAACAATATCGTAGACTATATCAACTACCAGAAAAGGATTTTCCCGATCGGAAGGCTGGACAAACCGAGTGAAGGGTTAATACTGCTGACCAGTGACGGCGATATTGTAAACAAAATCCTCAGAGCAAGAAACAACCACGAAAAAGAATACATCGTACGCCTTGACAAACCTATGTCTCCTAAATTCCTTGATAAAATGAGGAATGGGGTTCCTATTCTGGATACCGTCACTAAAAAATGTGATGTGGAAAGAATCGATGATATGACGTTCCGTATCATTCTTACCCAGGGACTGAACAGACAGATCCGCAGAATGTGCGAATACCTTGGTTATGAAGTGAAAAAACTGAAACGTATCCGTATCATGAACATCAAACTGGATCTTCCCGTTGGAAAATGGCGTGAGCTTACAGAAGAGGAACTAAGTTCGCTTAATAATCTCCTTTCTGATTCTGTCAAAACAATCGATTAAGATCATATGATAAATAATAAAAAGGTAAGCAGGGAATATTTTCCTGCTTATTTTTTTTATTCCTGTTTTGGTCAGGCAAATTAGAGCTGTGATCTATGTGAAGAAAAGCAATGGAAAAAATGTTTAAAGTGTTGTATTTTAATAAAATTCACACATTGGTGTAATATTTTTAGTTTGTTGGTGGATATGTCATATATTTATACTGATAACCACTAAAAACCTGGAAACCATGAAATTAAAGTTTAATCCACTTTCCTTTGTTATTTTATTAGCATTTTCAAATTGCCAAAATGATAACCATAATCCGGATCTCCCGCACGATTCTACATTTTACATTGATTACAGAAGCCTGAAAGGATTACCGGATGGAATAGCTGTCATTGAGCTCGATCCTGAAGCTCCCAATTTTGGACATATCAGCAGCAAACTTGAGCTAGGCGTTGGTGTCCTGCCTCATCATCTTTATTATAATCAGACTGCGAACAAATTATACACTACTGCTTTAGGAGGAAGCTATCTTTACCAGATAAAAACGGAAAAAGATAAAAACGGACAGCCACAATTAGTGAATGCAACACCTATTGATACAGGTGAGAATAAAGTAGGCGAAAATTTGTTTTTTACTAATGACGGAAGATATTTTATGACTTTTATGGGAGGGGCAGGAGGACCAAAGGATGGGAGTATAGGTGTTTTTAATGCCAATAATAACCAGCTTATCAAAACTATTAAAGCTCCGATTCAAGACAATCCAAATCAATTTATTATGTACCCGCATGGTATTTCCGTTAATGAGGAAAAAGGCATCATGATGGTCACCTCAACCATTCACCCGGATCTTACTACCGGAATGGGAAACACCTGTACTTTATTAGATATGAATACCTATGAATTAAAAGAGACCTATCTGGTAGCAGACTCGCAAACGGATATGTCCAGTCCAGTCGAGGTTCTGTTGCTACGTGGGAAATTTCCACAATATGCCCTTGCAACGACAATGCTGGGCGGTGATATCTGGATCGCTCCATACAATGCTGTAACCAAGAAGTATGATGCTTTTAGTAAAATTTTTGACGGAAGCACGCAGGGATTAGGTTGGACACTCGAAATGTATATTGATGATAACAGCAAGCTCTATGTAAGTTTTGCAGATCCTGGAAAAGTTTTGGTCTTTGATATCAGTAATCTTCCTCAACTCAAACTTTTAAAAACCCTTACCGCAGACAAAGGAGCACATCATATGGTTTTCTTTAAAACCAAAAAAGGAAAAGAAGTGGTAGCAGTACAAAATAACCTGCTGGATATTCCTAACTTAAATTCCGGCACCATTAGTGTCATTGAAATAGAGACAGGGAAAACCTTAGGTACTGTCGATTTACGCACCAAATATGGAATATTGCCCGAATCAATTGAAGGTACCAATGGTCCCGGCAGCTACATGCACCACTAAGATGTAAAATAGCCTGAGTTCGGGATAAGGGGTTTTCAACTGGGAGTAAAAATGTAAATGGTGAATTTTAGGGAGCAGGTAGCAGATATTAGGTAGCAGGTTGTAGGGATTAGGAACTCTGCCGAAGGTTGAGGTTATAGTCCTTTGATTTTAGTCAAGAGCTAAGAAACAAGATGCCAGATAATAAATATTAAGCATGAGGCGATTATCCATCGGCTTAATTACTACGAACTAGCAACTGACAACCAAAAAACTGACAACCAAAATCACCCCGAAACTCATAACTGATCATTCATAACTCATAACTTTTCCTCCGATTATTTTAAATATAATTTCATTCTTTCCTCATATTCGGGCTTTAATTTTAAAAGCTTCAGAATTTTCTTATCATCATGGTAGGTAGTCCGGTAGAATATAATTTTGTCAGCAGAATATTTGAAGTAGGGATGATCTTTCAGCCATTCTTCAGGGGCTTCTGTTAAAGCATATTTAGGAACGTTTGAGACATCTAGCGGAGCCATAGAAATTAATTTTTGAACCAAATCTTTATCAATATTATAGGTATCTAAAATTTGCTGTTTATTGACAAAACCTCTCAGTTTTTTTCTGAAGCCAATCATTGATCCGGCACTTTTCTCATCCAGACCAAATTCGAGCAACTGCTTGAATGTAATCGTATTTAAATCAATTTTTGAAAAATCAGTTTCCTGTTTTTTGTCCACAGTAAGGTTGAGTTTAATGTATGGTTTTAACTCCTGAAATTTCTCTGAGGAAATAACAAAACATTTCTGAAGATCTTCCAATGTCTTAAAGCTTCCCCTAAGATTTTTGTCACGGTAGTTGACAATCGTTTGAGCCTGTCTTTCCGAAAACCCTAAATCCTTCCAGCCCTCTGAATCTGTTGTATTCGGATCAAAATTGCGGTATTGAATGTTAGATTTTACAGTATAACTTTTAGTTGAATTTTTGAAATCATTAGGAGTTTTTTCAGGAAGTAGTACATAAGGTTCCAGTTTGTTATAATTTTCAGAGGAAATGATAAAACATTCTTTGAATTTTTCCTTGCTGACAAAGCTTCCTCCTAAATAATTTTTATATTTTAGAATGGCTTCGGCCTGCCTTTCACTGAAGCCCATATTCACCCAATCAGCAGTGGAAAGTCCATCCGGATTGAACTTTCGGGAGACAATGATCTCTTTCTTTTCATAATTTTTAAACTTCCCAGAAGAATGGTCTTTGGCCGTCTCAGGAAGTAACAGATAAGATTCCAGCTCTGCAAATTTTTCACGAGAAACGGCGTAGCATTTTTTAAATTGGGCTTTCGAACTAAACTGACCTCCTATGATTTTTTTATAATTAAGAAGGGTAGCCACCTGTTTTTCAGAAAATCCTAAATGTTCCCACTGTTTTGCATCCAGTTCATTAGGATCAAAGTCTGTCAGATTCAAGGGAACTGAAGTTTCTGTAATAAATCTAACCTCAGGAAATATCTCTTTTTCCCTGCCGGTGTAGTTTTGAAAGGCAAGAAGAACGATCATCAAGATTCCCATCAATGCCAGTTTGCGGTAGTCATTTTTTCTCATCATCCCGTAAACTTAACAATAAAAATAAATCGGGGCAATGGAGGAAAGTATAATGCATCGTTTTGTACAACAAATACTTATGAATAGTTTTTAATTTACACTTGAATGTTTTTCGGATAGAATGATTTGAAGAAATTGTGAAGAGAACAAGGCCATAAAAAAACAAAAGCATCCTTAGTAAAGATGCTTTTTATAATGTAGTCTATTTATTCAGAATCTCTGTCTGCGAGGGAAGCTTTCAGTTTTTGAAGCTCAGCCTTTATAAATTCAAGACGGTCAATAATGGTCACGGTTTCAGAAATCTTACTGTTGGTAGTCAGAGCGATTCTTGCACCATCCAGTGTATAGCCTTTTTCCTTGACCAGATGATAGATCATTTGAAGGTTTTTAATATCTTCCGGAGTGAAGTAACGGTTACCTTTTTTGTTCTTTTTAGGTTTAATGATGGGGAATTCCTGTTCCCAATACCGTATCAGTGAGGTGTTTACATCAAAAGCCTTTGCCACTTCTCCTATTGAATAATACAGTTTGTCAGGTAAATTTATCTTCATTGTATGAATCCTAAAAGCCAAAGATAAATATTTTTTAAACTCTGATGCAAATATGCGCGGCTAAATCATTATAATAGGAATGTTTTTTTAAATCAAGATAGACGTAGTGTAGCAGTGAAAGTAATAATTTCTATAATTATGAATATTATATGTATTTTTTTTATAAAATTAAAGATTATGATTAATATTGGATTTGCTTTGAGGATTCGGTGTATAATTATCATAAAATGAACCTTTTATGTTATTATTTTTCGTTAATTTGGCTTACGCTAAAAAATATTAATTTATGAAAAACTACTTCTTCCTTTCCATGGTGCTTCTTCCTTTTTTAGGAGCTGCTCAATGGACTAAAACTTCCGTGAGGACGCAGAAAGTCAAGGCCTCCCAGGAAAAACTGGAATACTCGGCTTTGTATTCTTTAGATGCTAATCAACTTAAGAACTCACTGAGAGGTGCTTCCGACCGTTTTTCCGGATCTAAAGGAGTGATTGTGTCACTTCCTACAGCAGGAGGTAAAATTGAAAAATTTCAGGTTTGGGAATCTTCCAATATGGATACTGCTCTTCAGAAAAAATATCCGGATATCAAATCCTACGTAGGAACCGGGGTAGATGATCCTTCTGTATATCTGAGATTCAGTATGTCGCCTGTAGGATTTTCATCCATGATCACCAGATCCGGTCTTTCAGAATTCATTGAACCTTATACCGAAGACAGAACCGTATATGCGGTTTTCGACTCCAACGCGAGAAGAGGTCAGGATAAAGAACCTTTTGAATGCTCTGTGATAGAGGGAGCAGAGAAAAATGCCACTGAAAAAAAAAACGAAAGTGTCAATAAGAAAACAGCAGGTTTTAATATTTTCAAATTGGCATTATCCTGTACGGGAGAATATGCACAATATCATTTAACGGCTGCAGGTACTCCTGCTACGGCCACAGATGCCGAAAAAAAAGCAGTGATTCTTGCTGCAATGAATGCATCACTGACAAGACTGAACAGTGTTTTTGAAAAAGACCTGTCTTTTCATTTTAACCTGATCGCTAATAACGACACCATCATATTTTTAGATCCGGCTGGAGATCCATACACAAATGGGGGCCCGAACGAGGCTCATGCTCAGATCTCAGCAAGGATCGCTCCTGAGGATTATGATATGGGTCATTTAATAGATAAAAAAGGAGGTAACGGATCTGCCGGTGTAGGCGTTATCTGCAACAACAATTCAAAAGGAGCCGGATGGACTGCCCATAATTTTCCGGAAGGAGATAAGTTTGATATAGATTACGTAGCTCACGAAATGGGACACCAGCTGGGTGCGGGACACTCTTATACCTACAGATCTGCACAGGCGGATCAGAGAGTGGAACCGGGAAGCGGCAGTACAATAATGGCATACACAGGAATTACAACGGCTTCTGATGTTCAGTTTAATTCCAATGATTATTTCCATACCAACAGTGTTACCCAGATTAAAAATAAAATCAACAGTATTGTCTGCGGGGTTAATACACCTTTTGCAAACCCTGCTCCGGATGTTAATGCCGGTGCAGATTATACCATTCCTAAATCTACCCCATTTGTACTGAAAGCAACCTCAGCAGATGCCAATACCGCTTCTTATACGTATACCTGGGAACAGGCGGATCAGGCTGCAGCAGCTCAGATCGGGGCAGGGGATATTTCGTCAGCTTATCCTGCGAAACCTACAGGACCTACTTTCAGATCTTTTACTCCGATAAGTTCTCCGGTAAGATATTTCCCTGATTTCAATAAAGTACTGGCAGGTGTTTTATCTACCCGTTGGGAATCGGTTTCAAGTGTAGCCAGAAGCCTTAATTTTGCTGCTACCGTAAGAAACAACAGTCCGGCGCAGCCACAGGTTTCCAAAGATGCCACGGTACTAACAGTGGATGCAGCTTCCGGTCCTTTTCAGGTGACAGCCCCAATATTCGGGCAATCATTAGCTTCAGGAGGAGCCATTAATGTGACCTGGGATGTAGCCAATACCAATCAAGCCCCTGTAAGTACAGCTAATGTTAATATTAAGCTATCTAAAGACGGTGGACAAACTTTCACAACTATATCAGCCAATACTGCCAATGATGGAAGTGAGCAGGTAACCATACCGGCTGGATCTACCTCCGCCAATGCCTATATTTTGGTAGAGTCAGTAGGAAATGTCTATTATGCGGTAAGCCCAAGTTTTGTTATCGATTATAATGTAACAGGTGAAACTTGTAATACATATACTTATAATGGGCCGGCTGTTGCCATTACAGATAGCCCTGGCGGCGGAGGTATCTCAGCCCCGAGAATCAACATTCCTTTAATGGTCAACAATACGGGAACCATTACTAAAATAAAAGTGACTCCGTCTGTTACCCATCCGAACATCAGTCAGCTCGCTATAGGAATTGAAAGTCCTGTTGGATCTTCGGCTCTTGTCTGGAACAGACAATGCTCCGGGCAGTCAGGAATTACCGGATCATTCAGTGAGGCGGGCAGTGTGGTAGCGTGTGCATCACCTCTTGCGGGAGAAACGAGGTCCAATGAATCCTTAGCGATATTCAAAGGACATAAAGCTCAGGGAGAATGGAAACTTTTTGCTACAGATAACAATCCTGGAAGTACAGGAACCGTTACAGCATGGTCTCTGGAAGTATGTACAAGAGAAACCCAGACGCTGGGAACCCATGAGGTTTCTTCTCCATTAGCAGATGATATTAAGATTTATCCTAACCCAAGTGACGGTAATTTCTTCATTAAGTCTAGAAACTTAAAAGGAGAAGTGAAAGTAGGAATGTTTGATGCCAGCGGAAGAATAGTATTCTCATCTGCTTACCAGAGTGAAGGTAACAGTACCAAAGAATTTAATGTGAACGTTCCGAAAGGAGTATATGTGATCAGCATCACTTCTTCAAAAGGAGCTTACAATACGAAGCTTGTGATCAAATAAAAGATGCATAGCTTATGAATTAAGGACTGGTGAAAACCGGTCCTTTTTTATGCCCATTTGTGTTGTCTCTCTTTTTGCAGTACTTTTATACAATAACTACCATCCGTCTATTATCAGAATGAATTCTATCTCTGTTCTTCATATCGAGCTTTTCCAGTCCGGCAGGAATACGTCAGATTTTTATTTCAATACCATGAAAGAACATCTGGTGGTAGGTCATCGTCATATTGAAAAACCACACCGCCACGATTTCTATGCGGCTGTTCTCTTTACAAAAGGACAAGGGACTCATGAGATCGATTTCCAGAAATACGAGGTGTCTGAAGGAAGTCTTTTCTTCCTGTCTCCGGGACAGATCCACAGCTGGGAACTTTCGGAAGATATTGACGGATATATTTTTTTCTGCTCACAGGAGTTTTATGAAATGCACTATGTAAGCCAGAAATTGAGGAATTTTCCCTTTTTCGGTTCCGTATCTTTTCCCCGTAAACTGCAGCTTGATGCCGGAGAATTGATGAAAACAGACAGCTTATTTCAGGAGCTTGGAAAAGAGCATCAGTCTCAATATCTGATGAAAGAAGGATTTATTCTTTCTTTGATGTCACAGGTTTTTATCAATGCAACAAGACTGTTTTCGAAAGATATTGATATCCGTTCTTCTTCTGCCAGCCTATCTTATTTTAAACATTATCAGGATTTCGAAAATCTGATAGAGCAGCATTTTACAACGCAGAAATCAATATCCCATTATGCATCATTACTGGGAATTACGCCCAAGCACCTGAATCGGATCGCACAGACTGTTGTTCAGAAAACAGCAACCGATGTCATTACCGAAAGGGTAGTTCTGGAAGCCAAAAGAATGCTGATGTATCTCGATGAAAGTCTCGTGGAAATTGCTTTCAGACTTGGATATGAAGAATATTCCTACTTTGTAAGAGTATTCCGGAAAAGCTCCGGAATGACTCCTACTCAGTTTATGAGAAAATACAAGGTTTAAAATACTAGATATCAGATGTCAGATTTCAGATATCAGAGGCAAGACATGTGCTCACTCATCCTTTATCTCGTATCTCCAGTCTAAAATCTGACATCTGACATCTATAACATAAGCTTAAACGGCCCCTCAAACGTCGTCTCAAATGAATCCAGCATTTCTCCCTTTTCATCAAAGACTCCGATAACCATATTTTGTTTCGAGAATTTAATATCTTCTTCAGGGAAGGTAATATTGATGTTTCCTTTCAGAATTTCGTCACCTTTCAGGATGATCTTTTCAGAACCGAAATAATTGATTTCTGCATGCGCCGGAGTCATGACTTTAATGGTCAGGATTTTTTTCTCGTTGGATTTATTTAAAAGGGTATAAATAAAAGTATTGGTGATTTTTCCGTTTTTGATAAAGAACGTAGAACCCGCTGGTTTAATAAATTTTGCTTCCATAGAGCCACGATCATACATTAGGAAGCCTAAGAATCCGATGAGCAGGGCTAAAAACACCGTCGTCGCTTTCATTCTTGAAGTGAATTTGAAACTGTCCTGGTTTTCAATTTCTGCTTCTGTAGCATATCGGACCAGTCCTTTTGGAAGTCCTACCTTCTCCATCACCTCATCGCAGGCATCTATACAGGCTGTACAGTTCACACATTCCAGCTGCTGTCCGTTTCTGATGTCAATTCCGGTAGGGCAGACTACGACACACTGATGGCAATCGATGCAGTCCCCTTTTCCTGCTGCTTTACGGTCTTCATTATTTCTCCATTTTGAACGGCCTTCTCCTCTTTTGAAATCATAATAGACATTGATCGTCTGTTTGTCGATCAGTACGCCCTGAAGTCTTCCGTAGGGACATACCAGTGTACATACCTGCTCACGTAGCCACGCGAAAACAAAATAGAACGTCATGGTGAAAAATATCATGGTAATGAATTTCAGGGGATGCTCCTGCGGCCCTTCACTCATAATCCGGAACAATTCCTCGTATCCTACAATGTACATGAACATAACGTGAGCGATGATCAGTGAAATTAAGGCAAAAACAGACCATTTTAACAGCCTTTTTCTGATTTTTTCAGCGTCCCATTCCTGTCTGTCCAGCTTCATCTGCTTGTTTCTGTCACCTTCGATCAGGTATTCAATCTTCCGGAATACCATCTCCATAAAAAGGGTTTGCGGGCACAGCCATCCACAGAATATTCTTCCAAAAACGACAGTGAAAAGCATAACGAAGATCACAGAAGTAACTGCTCCCAGCGCCAGGATAAAGAAATCCTGAAGGTAAAACGGCTGTCCGAGGATGAAAAACCTCCTGTCGATCACATTGACCAGAAGAAATGGATTACCGTTGATCTTTACAAATGGCAGCCCGAAAAATATAGCAAGCATAACGTAGCTCGCATAATTCCTGTAGTTGGTATATTTTCCTTTTGGTTTTCGTGGAAAGACCCATTTTCTTTTGCCCGTTTCGTCCATGGTTCCCACCGAATTCCTAAACGTATCGTTTTCTATTTCTACAAATTGGCTGTTGCCTGATTCTGCACTCATTGCGGTACTTTTGTTAAGTTAAAAAAGTATTAAGGTGATATTTGAGGCCGGATCAAGCTGTTTTTTCAGTCAGTTTTATAAAGGAAAAAGGAGTGTTGATCTTACCATGACAAAGGTCTATATAAAACTGTTTTTTAACTAATACCATCTGCTTCCAAAATAGGACAATTGGGACATTATGCTTTGTCGCAGAGATGATTGTTCCCAAAAATTATTATATATTTTAGAAGTAGTTGAAATCCAGGGTTTTCAATTCTTTTTTTTCGTAGTTTAGCCCTACCCGGGGGAAGACAGATTTACATTTTATTTTTTGTAAAGTTTTCCACTTTGGAGGGTTTTACTAAACAAGATATCCGTGAAAAATAAAATTTCTATCGTATGCCTCCTGTTGTTCATTGGTTCAGCATTATCGGCTCAGATTCCAAATAAACTGACGCTCAATGAGAAAATCTATGGATTGTCTAAATTCTGGAGCGATGTGGAATACAATTTTGTCTATCTGTACAAAACAGATCAGCCCAAATGGGATAAAGCTTACAGGGAAGCTATTGTAAACATCCAGAAAACGGAAAACGATTACCAATACTATAAAGAACTTAAGAAATTATGTGCTGTTTTAAAAGACGGACATACACAGGTGTATTTTCCGGAGGATATCGAAAATAAGATCATGGTTTCTATGTTTGGAGAATACAGGCTTTTTCTGATGAATGTACAGGGAAGGGTTTATGTTATCGGGACCAATAAAAGCAAAGAAAAAGAGATTCCGCTCGGAAGTGAGATTATTACAGTGAACGGCTTGTCTACAGCTGAATATCAGGATAAATTCGTTAAGCCTTACATTTCCTCTTCTACCGTGAGTTATCTCAATTTTAAAGCAGGGGTGAATCTGTTGGAAGGAGTCAATGGAGACACTTACGACGTGGAAATAAAAACTCCGAAAGGAGACATCAGAAAGCTGCATCTTACCCATTCAAAAACGGAGGAAACGGCTGTCAATCCTGAAGCTCTGCCCAATCAGTCGCTTTTTGAATTCAAATGGCTGAAGAATAATATTGCCTATGTAAAGATCAGCAGCTTTGAGAACTCTTCCGTTGTGAAAGATTTCGAATCCAGGATGGCTGAACTTAGGAATGCAAAAGGAATTATTCTGGATATTAGAAATAACGGCGGCGGCAGTTCGAAAAACTCAAAAAATATTGCAAAATATTTCGTCAAAGGAGATACCATTTATGGGGCAAAAAACTACAGCCGGAAGATCATTCCGACAGAAAGAGCCCTTGGTTCCTTTCTTACACCAAAAGATACAATCGCCGGAAAAACTGAGTGGGGACTTTCAAAGCAGGAAACCACGGATTTGTTTAAGGCCTATTCAGGGAGCAAGTTTCATGAATTTGAATACAAACCTCAGGTGATAGAGCCTGTAGAAAAGCTGAACGTTCCTACCGTTGTGCTGACAAGTGTTTTAACGGCTTCAGCTGCCGAAGACTTTTTAATTTATCTCTATAATCAGAAAAATATAACCAGAGTGGGCGACTACTCCAATGGAAGTACCGGCCAGCCTCTTCAGATAGAACTGCCGGGAAGTGGCTCTGCCATTATATGTACCAAAAAAGTGACCCTGCCGGATGGTGAAGAATTTATAGGAGTCGGGATTAAGCCGCATATTTTTGCAGAAAGAAACCTGAATGATACCTTATATCCTGTGAAGTTTGATTCTCAGCTTGAAGCTGGAATTAATTATTTAAAAGGAACTCTGAAAAACTAATGGAATTTTTACCCCTTAAACAAAGGGAATCTTATTTTACAAATTGTAAATTTGAAGGCCTTAAAGTTGAAGAATGAAAAATATATGCAGAATAAGTGTGATTGGTTTGGTTTTCGCATTGGTAAGCTGTCAATCAGTAAATTATAACAAAATGTTTTATGAAGATGTACAACCGGAGAAAGTGTCGGATCAATTCACTTTTACAGAAGGACCGTCTTCGGATCAACATGGAAATGTTTATTTCACTGACCAGCCTAATGACAAAATCTATTACTGGGACTGGAAAACCAATAAGGTCATAGAGTTTTTGGGAAAGACAGGCAGAGCCAACGGAACTCACTTCGATAAAGACGGAAACCTCATCACCTGCTCTGACGATCAAGGGGAGATCTGGAAAATTTCGAAAGATAAAAAAGTAGAAGTCATCCTGAAAGGTTTTGAAGGAAAAAGACTCAACGGCCCCAATGATGTGTGGAATGATGCATCCGGGGGAATGTATTTTACAGATCCTTTGTACCAAAGGGATTACTGGATAAATTTCAAACAAGAAATTGCACATAAAAGCCTTTATTACAGAACAAAGGATGGAAAAACCATTAAGATGGAAACCTTTGTGCAGCCCAACGGAATTGTGGGAAGCGAGATCTTTAAAAAACTTTATATTTCAGATATCGATGCCGGAAAAACCTATGTTTATGACATTCTTGGAGATGGAAAGTTATCAGAAAGAAGACTGTTCTGCGAGATGGGTTCAGACGGAATGACGCTTGATAAGCACGGAAATCTCTATTTGACAGGAAAAGGAGTGCATATTTTTAACCGTCACGGAAAGAAACTGTACCATATTCCCATTGAAGAGGAATGGACTTCCAATGTGACGTTCGGAGGTGAAAACAATGATGTTTTATTCATCACCGCTTCAAAATCTGTATACACTTTGCCCACCAGAGTAAGGGGAACCAGATAAAAACCTTTTATCATTTAAAGGATCCTTAAATTACAGGATTGTACAATATAACTTAAGAAGACTGTCAGTGATGGTCTTTTTTTGTTTGTCACTTTATGAAAATGAACAAACTGAAAATAGATTCAAGAGGGCGTTGATTTTTAGTAATTTAGAATGGTTTGGAATTTTATTCTTATTTATAATTGAATTGATTAAAAATAATAAGTCTAATTGTGTTTTACTAAGTATTATTTCTGTTAATTATGAAAAATGTTAAAAAATGACATTTTATATTGTTGATTGTGTGTGTTTTGTATTGAATTTTTCGCTTTTTTTGTAAAACGCTTAAAAGATTTTTTAAAATACAGATCAATCGTGGATTTATATCCTCGAAAATGATATGTGTATTTAAATTTTAACATAACACATTCAAAACTATAGATATGAAATTTTACTTATTCATTGCATTGTCACTGGTCCCGTTTTTAGGATCATCACAATGGACAAAAACAGAACTGCGATCGCAGAAAGTCAAGAAATCACAGGAAAAACTGGAATTTTCAGCATTGTATTCTTTAAATACAGATCAACTGAAACAAGCTTTGCAAAAGGCTCCTGCACGTTTTGCCAATGACAAGGGAGTGATAGTTTCACTTCCGGCGGCTAATGGAAAACTGGAAAAATTCCAGGTTTGGGAATTTTCAAATATGGCTCCCGAGCTTCAGGCTAAATATCCGGATATCAAATCTTATGTAGGAACAGGTGTGGAAGATCCGTCTGTCGTTTTAAGGTTCAGCCTTTCTCCGGTAGGGTTTTCATCTATGATTATCCGTTCCGGTATCTCTGAATTCATAGAACCTTTTACCGAAGACAGAACTGTATATGCGGTTTTCGACTCAAAAGCAAGAAGAGGTCACGATAAAGAACCTTTTGAATGCTCAGCAGCTGAAATGGTAGAAAAAAATGCAGGATACAACAATGGTGCAGTCAATAAGAAAGCGGCCGGATTTAATGTCTTCAGAATGGCATTGTCCTGTACCGGAGAATATGCACAGTATCATCTGACAACTGCGGGTACTCCTGCCACAGCTACGGACGCACAGAAAAAGGCGGTCATTCTATCGGCTATGAATGCGTCTTTAACCAGAATGAATGGTGTTTTTGAAAAAGATTTATCCATCCATTTTAATTTGATAGCCAATAATGATGCGGTGATATTTCTGGATTCAGCAACCGATCCATATTCAGTGGGGGCGGGTCCTGATGAAGCCAATGCCGGAATCATAACCGTATTAAGTGCTTCTGATTTTGACATGGGGCATTTATTAGATAAAAAAGATGCCAATGGAGCCGCTTACGGAGATGCTCTTTGCGGTGCTCAGCCGGGAAGAGGGTGGACAGCCTGTAATTTTCCGGAAGGAGATACGTATGATATCGATTATGTTGCTCATGAAATGGGGCACCAGATGGGAGCGGGACATACTTACACTTCCCACACAGGTCAGGCCAACCAGAGGGTAGAGCCGGCCAGTGGAAGTACCATTATGGCATACACAGGAATTATAGGAGGAAACTTAGATGTTCAGTTTAATTCCAATGATTATTACCATATCAATAGTATCAATCAGGTAAAGGCCAGAGTAGCCAATATTTCGTGCGGTATAAATACGCCATTTACCAATCCTGCACCTTCGGTTACCCTGGGAGGAAACTACACGATTCCAAAATCCACTCCGTTTGTATTGAAAGGAACGACTACAGATGCAGGCAGTGCTTCCTATACATATACCATAGAACAGACAGATCAGGCTGCTACGGCGCAGATGGGGGCCAATTCATTTGCCTATGCAGCGAAACCTTCGGGGCCTACTTTCAGATCAAAGACCCCTACCACTTCTCCGGTAAGATATTTCCCTGACTTTAACACTGTTTTGTCAGGAGTACTTACGACGCGTTGGGAATCGGTTTCCGATGTAGGAAGACCGCTTAGCTTTAATATGTCTGTCAGAAACAACAATCCTGTACAACCACAGGTAGGACAGGCAACATCCGTTGTAACTGTAAATGCAGCTGCAGGGCCTTTTAAAGTAACTGCTCCTGCTTTCGGACAGTCATTGGCTTCGGGAACATCATTTAATGTAACCTGGGATGTGGCGGCTACCAACGCAGCACCTATCAATACAGCCAATGTTAATATTAAATTATCTACAGACGGTGGTCTGACTTTTACCACTATCGCAGCCAATACAGCTAATGACGGAAGTGAGCAGGTGACGGTTCCTGCGGGTTCTTCTTCAGCCAATGCTTTTGTTTTAATAGAAGCTGTAGGGAATGTTTATTACGCCGTAAGCCCAAGTTTTGTTATTGATTATTCAGTGACCGATGAGGCTTGTACAACCTATACTTACAATGGAAGTCCTGTAGCTATTACGGACGGCCCGGGCGGAGGAAATATTTCTTCACCGATAGTTACGGTTCCTTTAATGGTAAACAATACGGGAACTATTACCAGAATTAAAGTGACTCCTGCTGTTACTCATCCCAACGTAAGACATCTGTCTATAGGAATTGAAAGTCCTGTAGGATCTTCCGCACTGATTTGGAACCGAAGCTGTAATGCAAACTCAGGAATTACCGCGTCATTCAGTGATGCCGGAAATGCAGTGGTGTGTGCTTCACCGGTTCAGGGTGAGACGAAATCTTATGAAACTTTAGCTATTTTTAAAGGACATAAAGCTCAGGGACAATGGAAACTCTTTGCTTCAGATAATAATCCTGGAAGTGCAGGATCTATTACAGGATGGTCTCTTGAGGTATGTACGCAGCAGACAAAAACTCTGGGTACCAAGGAAACTTCTTCTCCACTGGCAGATGACATCAGAATTTATCCTAATCCAAGTGACGGGAAGTTCTTCATTAAATCCAGAAATATAAAAGGAGAAATGAAAGTGACTGTATTCGATTCTTCAGGCAGACTGATCTCTTCCGATGCTTACCAAAGTAATGGAGATTTCACCAAAGAATTCAACTTGAATGTTTCTAAAGGAGTGTATATGATCAACATCAATTCACCAAAAGGAGCATACAACCAAAAGCTTATCATTAAATAAATTTTTTTAGTAGTAGTATAAAACGAATAGAGGCCAGTACAATACTGACCTCTATTTTTATTTTTGATAGGTGAATTCGCTTAATAGGCAACCTCCATTTTTACTTTCTTGCCTTTCAGTTTTTCAGCACTTAATTTCTTTAAAACAAAGCTTACCTTATTTCTGGAAACAGCAACATAAGAAGTCGTATCCTTCACTTCAATGATGCCAATATCTTCTTTCTGCAGTTCTCCTTTCTTGATGAGATAGCCTACAATATCCACTTTATTCACCTTATCTTTTTTTCCGGCACTGATGTAAATCGTCTGGAAAGGTGTTTTCTCAGGAACCTTATTGAAATCTTTTACACTTTCTTCGGGGGTATTGCTTTTAATGAACGGGAAGTTTTCATCTTCAGTCATGATCAGGTACGCGAAGCCTTTTGCATTCATTCTGGCAGTACGTCCGTTTCTGTGGATGAAAGCATCTTCTTTCGGAGGAAGCTGATAATGAACAATAGATTCCACTTCAGGAACATCCAGTCCGCGGGATGCAAGATCCGTGGTAATTAAGATCCTTGCAGAATCATTTCTGAATTTCAGAAGAGCACGTTCTCTCTCGTCCTGTTCCATACCGCCATGGAAAGTTTCCCTGTCGATTCCTTTTTCAGCCAGCAGATCAGAAATACGGTCTACAGCCTCACGGTGATTACAGAAAATCAGCGTTCTTTTATTTCCGATTTTACAGATTAAATTAAATAACGTATCCAGTTTCTCTTCAGAAATAGTCATTACTTTTCTCAGCTGAATATCCGGTTTTACTTCGCTTAATTTTAGAAAATCAATGATCTTTTCATTTTTTAAACCTGTAAACTGTGGAATTTCATCCATTGCTGTTGCTGAGGTTAAAATTCTTTGGGAAAGCCCTCTCAGCGAACCTGAAATATATTCCATATCCTCATGAAAGCCCAGCTCCAGCGCTTTATCGAACTCATCCAAAACCAAAGTTTTAATCGTTTTAGGATCAAAATTGTTATTTCTTAAATGGTAAGTCACTCTTCCTGGTGTTCCGATTAAAACGGCAGGCGCTTCAATTAAATTATTGACCTCAATTTTTTTATCATGACCACCATAACACACCGACACTTTAAAATCTGTTCCCATCGATTTGAAAACCTGCTCAATCTGCAATGCCAGTTCTCTTGCCGGAACCAGGATCAAAGCCTGAATTCCCTGAACATCTTTTTTAAGGTTACGAAGAACCGGAAATAAAAATGCCAGCGTTTTCCCTGAACCTGTAGGAGAGAGCAAAACAACATCCGTATTGTTTTCAGTAGTCTTATATGTAGATTTCTGCATCTGATTCATGTCCTGAATCTGCAGTTTTTGATAAATTGATTCTAATTCCATTTTGCAAAGGTAGTAAATTTAGAGGGCAAGTTTGGAATGGGGGAGTTTGAGGGTTTGAGAGAGTTATGAATTATGAGTTTTAGGGTGAGTTTGGTTTCGGGGTGCGAGTTTCGAGTATGAGGGTTATGAGTTTGAGGGTTTCAGTTGCTAGTTTATAGATATATCATGTTTTGCATCTGTTTGTCTGAAATCTGATGTCTGACCTGTAATATCTGATGTTTGGCACGTGGAATCTTGTTGCTTAGCTCTTGACTAAATCAAAGGACAATCCTTTCAACCTTCGGCACAGTCCCTAATCCCTAATCCCTGATATTCAACCTACTCAGCATCTCTTTCCCCCTCAATAAAGTAACAGGATAAGCTTCAGTAGTATTGGCAATAGCTTTTTCGTAAAAATCTTTAGCAGCAACTTTGTTTCCCTGGGTGAAATTGATGAAACCTGACATTTCGTACATGAAATTGCGGAGCTTGAGATCCTTCTCTTCTTTGGTGGAGAGGTATTGCAGAAGTTTTTCGGCAGAGGTCAGACGGGCGTCTTTGTAGGGTTTGATGTCATAACCGTTAGGTTTGCTGAACCAGTAATCCCACATGGCGCCGCTATTGTGTTCGTTCCAAGAATATTTAATCAGCTGTAAAGCTACTTCAAGCAGGGCTGGGTCAAGATTTTTATTTTTCGGATCCTGTTTTTCGCTTTCTGCAATATAGCGGTCGATGGTGATGTTTGCGCCTTTATCCTGTATTTCCTGGAAAATAGATTCTTTAAGATACAGAGAATGATTTTTGGAGAAGTTTTCATAAGCAAATGATGAAGGAAAATGATCTGCCAGGTTTTCTATGCGGTAGCCTTTTTTGAGTTCAGATTTTAAATCAATCTTATAAACGGTATTGTAATCGTGAAAAAGATACACGTAGATGATTCCTTTTTTAAGATCGCAGATGGTAGAGTATAGAGTGTTCAGTTCGCCTTCCTGATGGGTTTTGTCTAAAATGCTTTTCAGAAACCCGATATTGTTTTCCTTGGAAGCGGCAAGCATTTCATTGGCGATGTCCGGTCTCCTGCAAGACAGTTTTCCATTAATCATATTGCAGTTGGAATTCACCTGAAAGTCACCGGTCTTTTCTATGATTTTTCCGGGAGTGATTACGATGGAGTTTCCTTCTTTATCCGCCAGTAGAACTTTAGCAGAGATGGCGTAGTCATATTTTTTTAAATACACCATGGCTTCTTTTACGGTTTTACATTTTCCTAAAATTTCCCACATCAGGTCTCCCTGGTAAGGATTTTTCAGATTCAGCTTACTCAGGTCGTAATTGGCTGCTGCAAAATCATAGAACAAACCGTATTCGTTCATGGCAGCGGCGGTCTGCATATCCGGAGCTCCGAAGCTGACGGATCCATAGCGGTCTTTCGTAGCAGGATTATACCAGATTCTTGTAAAAGGAGTCATGTCATCTTCATTGGCAGCGACGAATGTCTCTCCACCTCTTGAACATGAAAATATAGTACAGGCTTTTACCGTATTCATACCGGATGAAAGTATGCTGATGACGAACAGGAGAAATATTTTTTGCATGGGTTGTTTATTTGTTAATGGTTTTGAAGGATATGTGTATTTCTATTAAAACATTTCAGAAAATGAATGTATTACATTGAAATTAAGTTTCTCCTTGATTTCTAATAAGAAAGAGCGCGAGATCCATTGTTAATATAAAATAAAATTCATATCTTTGCACCCACTTTTGTGTGAAAGGTTTGAAAAGGTAAAATATTAAAAATTAATTACTTCCGTATTTTTTAGATCCACATTTATTCAGACCATTAAAAAAGAAGGAATACAAATTTTATTAGAAAATGTCAAAAGAGACAAATTCAGCAGAGGTTTTATTAAACCAAAACGTAGCACCAGAACAATTTGATTGGGATTCATTCGAATCAGGTCTTGATGCAGATGCGAGAAAAGAAAAAAGCGATTTAGAAGAAATCTATAACGGATCTCTTAGCAGCTTGAACGATAACGACGTTATCACTGGTAAAGTTGTAAGATTAACGGATAAAGAAGCTATCGTTGATATCGATTTCAAATCTGAAGGTGTTATTTCTCTTAACGAATTCCGTTACAACCCAGGCCTGAAAGTAGGTGATGATGTTGAAGTAATGGTAGACAGAAGAGAAGACAAAACTGGACAATTACAGTTATCTCACAGAAAAGCTAGAACGCTTAAAGCTTGGGATAGAGTAAACGAACTTCACGAAACTGGAGAAATCGTTAACGGTTTTGTTAAGTCTAGAACTAAAGGAGGTATGATCGTTGACGTACACGGAATCGAAGCATTCTTACCAGGTTCTCAGATTGATGTTAAGCCAATCAAAGATTACGATCAGTTCGTAGGTAAAACTATGGAGTTCAAAGTTGTGAAAATCAACCCTGAGTTCAAAAACGTAGTAGTATCTCACAAAGCATTGATCGAAGCAGATATCGAAGGTCAGAAAAAAGAAATCATCGCTCAGCTTGAAAAAGGTCAGGTTCTTGAAGGTACTGTTAAGAATATTACTTCTTACGGTGTATTCATTGACTTAGGAGGTGTAGATGGATTGATCCACATTACAGACCTTTCTTGGTCTAGAGTGAACCACCCATCTGAAATCCTTGAGGACGGACAGACTGTGAAAGTGGTTATCCTTGATTTCGATGATGAGAAAACAAGAATCCAGTTAGGTATGAAGCAATTAGAGGCTCATCCTTGGGATGCTCTTTCTGCTGACATGAAAGTTGGAGACAAAGTAAAAGGAAAAGTAGTAGTTCTTGCTGACTATGGTGCATTCGTAGAAATCGCTCCAGGTGTAGAAGGATTAATCCACGTTTCTGAAATGTCTTGGTCTACTCATTTAAGATCTGCAGGAGACTTCGTGAAGGTAGGTGATGAAGTAGAAGCTGAAGTATTAACACTAGACAGAGAAGAAAGAAAAATTTCTCTTGGTATCAAGCAGTTATCTAAAGATCCATGGGAAAATATCGAAGCTAAGTATCCGGTAGGATCTCAGCATGTAGGAACTGTAAGAAACTTCACTAACTTCGGTGTATTCGTAGAGTTAGAAGAAGGTATCGACGGATTAATCTACATCTCTGATCTTTCTTGGACTAAGAAAATCAAGCACCCATCTGAGTTCTGTGCAGTAGGTGATAAATTAAACGTTATCGTTCTTGAATTAGACATCCAGGCTAGAAGACTATCTCTAGGTCACAAGCAGTTAACTGAAAACCCTTGGGATAAATTCGAAACGAAATATGCTGAAGGTACTATCCACGCTGGTAAAGCTGTAGAAGTTCACGATAAAGGAGCTTCTGTACAGTTCGAAGACGTAGAAGTTGAAGCTTTCTGCCCATCAAGATTATTAGAGAAAGAAGATGGATCTAAAATCAAGAAAGGTGAAGATGCTCAGTTCAAAGTAATCGAATTCAACAAAGAGTTCAAAAGAGTAGTAGTTTCTCATACTGGAATCTTCAGAGACGAAGAGAAGAAAAATATGAAAGACTCTTCTTCTAGAAACGTATCTTCTTCTTCAAACAACGAAGAAAGATCAACTCTTGGAGATATCGATGCATTAGCAGAATTGAAAAGAAAAATGGAAGAAGGTAAATAATCCTTAATCTATTTGAATATATGAAGCCGCTCGTAAGAGCGGCTTTTTTTGTTTCTATGAGGAATCAGTATTTACGACGTAAGGTCTTGATTTTATGATGGTTGAACTTTATTTATTTGTTGATATTTTTACTTTTTTGGTGTAATTTGATTATAAATTATTTTAATTTACTTGATTATTATTAAAATATTTCATCAAATAGGGAAAAAATATTATTTTTAGCCAACTAAATTTAAATAATAACCATGAAAAAAACATTCTTATTTTTATTCATGACATTCATGATGTCATGGAGTGGACTTAAAGCACAAGGTCTTGATTACATTATCATGCTGGATAACGGAAGCTCCATCACCGCTGATGAATACGCTAATATGAGGCGGGGTGCCATTAAGCTGATGGAAGAGCTTTTGGCTTGTAATAACAAAAGCAGAGTAGCTGTTGTACAGTATGGAACAGGAAAGTATGGGGATACCAGTGGGACTTATAAGCCCATGATTTATATCGAATCCGATTTTACCAGCGATCAGTTTGTCGCCCAGAATTTTGAAAGACGTCTGGATTTTGGAGATCTTTTTAATGAATCCTTAGGAATGATTGGTGATGCACTTGACGGAAATCCCAATGCTAATATTGTAAGTCCTCAGACAACCTTAGGCCTGGTGAGTGATCTTAGAGTAGTTGTATTTACTGATGCAATGAGAAATCTGGGCAATGCACTTACAGGCACTTATCTTGTGAATTCTGGCAGTCCGGGCTATGGTACTACTGCAGCATTTTTGAATGAACTGAAGTTCAAATACAACAGGGGTGCAAGGTTTACAATGATTCACACCAGTCCAGTGATGTCAGCAATCAGGGCTGGTGCAGCTATTGCCTCATATGGTGCGGGATCATATTCCGGACCGGTAGAACCTGTTCAGGGAGATCCTAATATTAACGTAACTCCAAGATTATATTTTAACAGGCCTAATGGATTTCAAGTTTTCCCTGGTGAAATGGAATACTGGAGAGATCTGGCACAAAATATATGCGAGACAAATGGTATGGGAACTGTAGATTTCAGATACGAGCCGGGAGAATGTATAGGATATACACAAGGTGTTGGCGGATATCATCATCTTCCGGCCGGGGCTACCTTATTAAATCTCAAGCTAGAACTGGTAGGCTTACAGTCGGGAACGGTTTTTCCTGTGCCGTATAATCCTTCATTCGGGCCTGGCAACTATTTTGTCTATTATCCACTACCTTCAGACTTTGATGCTGCTGTAAATGGTGGAGCAACTGGAATTCAGAAATTCAAATTAACAATGGAATACTCTTATAACGGTCAGACTGAAGTAGCCTATGCATGGAACAATTATCCGTTTTTTGATTATGACATTAACATGGATTGCCCGGTATTAAAGACAGCAAAACCATCAGAAGAAAAGATGTTCAAGCTTACTCCTAACCCTACTGATGGATTATTCAAAGTAATTCTGAATAAAGAAGTTAAGTCAGGAAAGCTTGAGATCAGAGACTTGACGGGAAATGCAGTGTACAATAAAATACTGCGTAATGAAAAAGAAATAGACATCGACATCAGTTCCCGAAAAGAAGGTGTATATATTGTTAATGCTATCAATGATAAGAACGAAATATATTCAGAAAAAATAATCAAAAAATAAAAAAATTAAGTTGTCTTTCGAGGCAACTTTTTTTTGTATGGCCTATTGTTATTTAATTGTAGAATTGATAAAAATCCCTGTGATGAGAGTCTTTTTCGTAAAGTATTTTATTTTTTGAAATAATTTACTAAAAAATGATGTTAATTGTGAATTATTTGTAAATTAGCGCCTTTATTAGTAAAAATGAAAAAGATAACTCTACCTCTTTTATTTGCTGCATTCGCAGTATTTCCTTCTACTTTATTTTCACAAGATAACGAGAAGCTAGTTAAAGATTATATTTCTCAAAACAAGATCAGAGAATATAAAAAGAACGATCTTACCAACTTCGTCATTGACAATATTGATGTGTCAAAATCAATGAACGGAAATGTTGTAAAATTCCAGCAAACCTACAACGGGATACCGGTTTATGGCTCTGCAGGAACGGTGTTAGTTAAAGATAATAAAGTTGTTTATTATTCAGATAACTTTTTGAAAGATTATAAAGTATCTACTTCTGCTGCTGCAGCGATTACAAAAGAAGCAGCATTACAGAGAATAGCTGATGATTTAGGGACTGAGAATGTTTCGGAGCTGCCGATCATGGCATTCTTCGAAAAAGGAGCTAATAAGCATACTTCAGCGAAGCAGAGACTGGTATATACTACAGATGATAGCCAGAATCTTAGACTTGCGTATGAATACATCTTACATGAGCCAAAAACAACCAATCACTGGAATATTCTTGTTGATGCCAATACAGGTAAAATTCTAAACAAACTGAATTTAAACCTTTCATGTAATTTCCATGATGGAGCCTACGCCCATGACGAGAATACAATGGCATCATTGCCACAGGTTGAAAGTGCCTACCGTTTCAATACAAATAACCTCGTTACTTTGGCACCGGATAATGCCTCTTATAACATTTTCCCTTTACCGGTAGAAGCACCGACATTCGGATCGAGAGCTATAGTGAACAATCCATGGATTCTTGCTTCCTCACCGGAAGGATGGCATTCCAACGTAACGACTCATTACACCACTACAAGAGGGAATAACGTGTATGCTTACGATGATAAAGATGCCAATGAGCAGACTTTCGGGGTATCTCCGGATGGAGGGGCAACAAGGAATTTCAATTTTGCATACGATGCGAATGCTCTGACCTATCTTAATCTATCAGCAGCAACGACCAACTTGTTCTATATCAGTAATATGATGCACGATGTTTTCTACAAATTCGGATTTACTGAATCTGCAAGAAACTTCCAGAGCAATAATTTTGGGAACGGAGGTCTGGATGATGATGAGGTTTTTGCACAGTCACAAGACGGAGGAGGCTTTAATAATGCCAATTTCGCTTCTTATATGGATAATTACAACCCGGTAATGCAGATGTATCTTTGGTTGGGTTCAAACCGTAAATTATTCTACAAAGCACCATCTGATGCAGTGGGCCGTATTGTGAATGCAGGAGTTGCTCAGTTCGGACCTGCTTTAAATGATATAGGAATAACCGGAGATGTTAAATTGGCCAGTGTTATTGATGGCTGTACAGCATTAACTGCCGGAGAATTGGCAGGGAAAATTGGTCTTGTTGAGAGAGGTGGAACGTGCGGTTTTACGGTAAAAGTAAAAAATGCGCAAAATGCTGGTGCTATTGGTGCCATTATTTATAACAATGCTACCAATGGGGCTACGTTAGGAAATATGGGAGGTGCCGATCCTACTGTTACCATACCTTCCATATTAATTACGAATGCTGAAGGTGAATATATCAAAGGAAAATTAGCTACACCTACCACTGTAAATGTTGATTTAAGAGCAGATACAAAATATGACGGTAGCTTTGATAACGGTATCGTTGCTCATGAATACGGTCACGGAATCTCCAACAGAATGACAGGAACAGGATATAACTGTTTAAATTCAAATGCCGATAAAGAGCAGATGGGTGAAGGATGGTCAGATTTCTTTGCATTGATGCTGACCAACAGACCGGGAGATAACGCTACAGTAGCCAGAGCAATCGGAACATACGCCAGCGGACAGACTACTGCGGGTTCAGGGATCAGACCGGCTAAATATTCACCGAGTTTCGCGGTGAATGATTATACGTATGGCAGAACAAACGGAATGGAATACAACAACGGATCAGCTATTGTTCCGGATGTTCACTCTATCGGATTTGTCTGGGCAACCATGCTTTGGGACCTTAACTGGAAATACGTTGAGAAATACGGATATGCATCTGATGTAACGGCTAATGCTACCAGCGGAAGCGCCAGAGTACTTCAGTTGGTGACAGACGCATTGAAACTTCAGGCATGTAATCCAACGTTTATCGACGGAAGAAATGCAATCCTTCAGGCTGAATTGGCAACAACAGGAGGCGTGGACAAATGTATGATCTGGAGAGTTTTTGCTAAAAGAGGTTTAGGATCACTGGCTACAGCCGGATCTTCAACCAATATTAATGACCAGACAGAAAGCTTTGCCCTTCCGGAAGGATGTTCTGCATTGTCAACAGAAGAGGTAAAAGCAGCTAAAAATACCATTTCTATCTACCCGAATCCTGCTAAAGACGAATTCTATATCAACTTCCCAAGCAGTACCATAGGAAAAGTAAGCCTTGAGATCTATGATATGTCTGGAAAACTGGTTTCTTCAGAAGATAAGATTTCACCGGTTGCCAGAAAGGCGGTTTCTACTAATGGCCTGATCAACGGAACCTATATGGTGAAGGTACAAGGTCTTGGTTTTGAGGCTACATCTAAAGTAATCGTTAAGAAATAATTACTCCATAAATCAATTTTTTGAGAATCGCCGCAAGCTTGCTTGCGGCGATTTTATTTATCTATCATAATGACGTCTCAGGGTATTTCAATTATTATGTTGTAACTTTGCAGGCTGTAAAAAAAATTATGAAGAAGAAAAATATACTCAAGGGAGTTTTATTCGTAGGGATCGGGGCCAGTATATACGGAATGCTGGCGACATTTGTGAAAATGGCTTACCATGACGGTTTTACCACTTCTGAAGTGACCACTGCTCAGTTTGTGATGGGGCTGGTTGGGCTTCTGTTCCTGAATTTTATGCAGACGATAACGTCCAAGCAGAAACTTTCGTCACCAAGTGCTAAAGAAGTAAGAATGCTGATGATCGCCGGAACATCTTTAGGCTGTACAAGTCTGTTCTATTATATCGCGGTTCAGTATATCAATGTTTCCATAGCGATTGTGTTGCTGATGCAGTCCGTTTGGTTCAGTGTTGTGGTGGAAAGTATTATCGCAAAGAAATTACCTAACGCAAGAAAAGTGGTTTCCGTGATTATTGTACTGGTAGGAACTATCTTAGCAACAAACCTGATCAATATGGATATTGAACTCGACTGGCATGGGGTTTTCTGGGGCTTAATGGCTGCAGCATCGTATACCATGACCATGTTTACTTCCAATACGCTGGCTACGCATCTTCCGGTATTCAGAAAAAGTATCATTATGCTTTCCGGTGGGGCAATTGTGATATTTGGATTCCTGTTTTTTGCGCAGATAGGGCCAATGTATTTTGATGGCTTAAAATCATTCTACCTTAATTTTACCGAAAATACAGAGCATATTCACTCTTTCAATTATTCCATTTTCTGGACGTACGGATTTGTTCTGGCTTTGTTCGGAACCATTGTACCGCCTATTTTATTCAATGTAGGTTTCCCGAATGCAGGGCTTGGTCTGGGAAGTATTGTTTCATCACTTGAGCTTCCGGTATCAGTGACCATGGCTTTTGTTTTATTAGGAGAAAAAGTCTTGCTGGTTCAGTGGGGCGGGATTATTCTGATCCTTTTTGCGATTGTTCTGATGAATCTTCCGGCAAAAAAAGAATTAAAAGCAGTTGAAGTAGCTTAAAAAAAATCAATAAATTATACAGAAAACCGTTTCTTTTGAGACGGTTTTTTATTTTTTCAAAGGAAATCTTTTTCCATAGCTTAATGACCGCCAAAGCCATTCAAGCAATCCGTAATTGAACCTTTTAAACCACCATCTGCTAAAGAAAATCTGCAGTATAAATACCAGAATGGCTGTCAGAATGTACCAGTGTAATGCCCAATCCGGTTTTAAACAGATGAAGAGAATAAATGCAATAATATTCTGTACAATGTAATGGGTAAGGGTCATTTTACCTGCTATCTGAAGAGCAGAAAAAATATTTTTTACTTTTCCTGCCTGGTTTAGCCAGATAATTCCGGTAGTTGTACAAGTCATTATAGAAAGCACTTCAGGATAAAATAGATTGTAGTAGGTATTGAATGTCCACTCATACTTTTCTATTAAAAGCTGTGAGAAAAAAAGCACTATTGAAAGGCTTAAACTGATTCCGAACAGATTTTTTAAAAACTTTGGGTTATTATTTATCGTATAGAAAAAACGGCTCCGGTGCAAAGCGGCACCCATCAAAAAACAACCCAGCTGTATCAGATGCAGGATAATAGAATAGCTAAGACGCAACATCCACTGATATCTCATCACCAGATTGGCTTTTACATGATCCAGAAACGTATTTTTATCATAGAAGTAATAAAACAGATCCCTGCTTTTAGGGGAAAACAAGAGATGATGTCTTCCCAGAAAGGACTGTAGAAACGGAGTCAATATCAGGATAGTTATCCCAAAAACAAAAAGGTTTCTGGTCTTCAGGGGGTAAAACATGAGCAAGATCAAGCCCATAAAAGCGTAATCATTAAGAATATCACCTCCGAAAAAAAGAGTATTGATAAAAGCGAAAACAAACAGCCACAACATACGTTTGATAAAGAAAGAACTGGCCGGATGACCGCTGTCGCTAATCTTTTTTAGCAGTACTGAAAATCCGAATCCAAATAATACAGCCAGTAAAGTCCATCCTTTTGATCCTAAAATAACCTCTGAGATACTTTCAATAAAAGACGTTAATGGATCGTTTTCTGTTTGAGAAGAATGGGTATTCCAGGTATAGATGGTGGAATAATTCATAATCACCACACTGAATAGAGACCAGCCTCTTAAAATATCAATAATGGGTGTCCGCTGATTCTGTAAGATTGGGCTGTTATCATGCATAAAAAGATATGGTTAAATCATCTGGCAGGAAAGAATAATTCCAGTAAGATGGATTTTATTAGTTTTTTCAAATATACGTTTGTCTTTTTCATCGTAAACATTATGTGCGTTAATGTTTTTATAAAAGAATGGTATAAAATGTAAATTCTATTAAATTTATGAGGAACTCTAAAAAATAAATGCCGGAAAATAATATTTTTGGAGCAGTTTCATTAATTTTAATATCCAAAACAAAGTACTACATGACCTATTTCAGAAAGACAGTAGCTGTAATCATGCTGGCTGCAGTGCCTACCTTCTTATTTTCGCAGACCAAACCACTCGACGCCATATTGTCTGACTATCAATATCCATATGAAGTTCACTATTTAGATCTCAAATCTCAGAATAACGATCTCAAAATGGCTTATATGGATGTACAGCCCCAAAAACCGAATGGAAAAACTATCATGCTTCTCCACGGAAAGAATTTTAACGGAGCATACTGGCAAAAGACCGCAAAAGATCTTTCAGAAAAAGGGTTCAGAGTAATTATTCCTGATCAGATCGGATTTGGAAAATCTTCCAAGCCTCAGAGTTATCAGTTTTCTTTTTCACACCTGGCTGAAAATACGAAAGCTATTTTAGACCAACTTCAGATCGATAAAGCAATCATTCTGGGACATTCCATGGGCGGAATGGTTGCTACGAGATTTACGCTTCTCTATCCGGAGAAAGTGCAGAAACTGATTCTGGAAAACCCAATCGGACTGGAAGATTATAAAACCTTTGCTTCTTATCAGACCATAGACCAGGCGTACCAATCTGAACTGAAAAATACCGCTGAGACTTACAAAAATTATCAGATGAAATTTTATTATGATAATCAATGGAAAGAAGAATATCAGCCGTGGCTGGACCTTATCGCAGGCTGGACACTGCATAAAGATTATCCGCAGGTAGCCTGGGATGCTGCGCTTACTTCGGATATGATCTACAACCAACCGGTCTGTTATGAATTCAAAAATATAAAAACACCGACATTGCTTATTATCGGAACGAGGGACAGAACGGCAATAGGGAAAGACAGGGCACCAAAAGAATTACAGCCTAAAATGGGGCAGTATCAGGAATTAGGAAAAAAAACACAGCGGGAAATAGCCGGATCAAAATTAGTTGAGCTCGAAAATGTAGGACATCTTCCGCATATAGAAGTGTATCCTAAGTTTTTTACTGCTTTGTATGAGTTTATTAAATGAGGTTGAGGTAAAGAATAAGGCTAAGACTAAGGTTGAGATTAATATCAGGCATGAAAATGAATTTCGGCTCAGTCACAAAACGTTGGGAGTGAAATAAAAAATAAATACAATCAAACCTATAAGGTTTCGAAAATATACCTTTCACTTTTTTTTATCTTAAAATGTAAGAAACCCTAAGTTAAAAACGGCTAAGAAACCCAGCCACAACGTGGCGATTTAGCCTAAGATAGGATGCAGTCCTATCAGAGTTCTGCCAATCAGTATACTCTAAAACGAGGCTCCTGAAGCCCCTACCAATTACACCAAAATAAAAAGAGACTACCTGATGAACAGATAGTCTCTTTTTGTATGTATTGTTGTCTGAATTACTTTTTCTTGTAAGCAGCATCCTTGATTCTAGCTTTTTTACCTCTAAGGTCTCTGAAGTAATAAATTCTAGATCTTCTAACTCTACCTCTTCTGTCAACTTCAATTTTCTGAAGTGCAGGCATGTTGATAGGGAATACTCTTTCTACACCTACATCACCACTCATTTTTCTGATAGTGAAAGTTTTTGTAGCGCCAGTACCTCTTAATTGGATAACGGTACCTTTGAAGAACTGAGTTCTTGTTTTTTGTCCTTCTTTAATTTCGTAATACACAGTAATTGTGTCTCCTGCTTTGAATTCAGGGAAATCTTTTTTAGTAATGTACTGATCTTGTACGTACTTTAATAAATCCATTTTTGATAAAATAAAATGTTAAAGCTAAGCAACTTACACGTTCTTCGTCAGAGGTTGAATAACAGGTCGCAAAGATACAAAATACTTTTTGATTCTACCAAATAATTACTGTACTAAAAACTATAATTTTTTCACCCCAAATCTGACGTAAAGTTAACAGTTCCTTTAAGTTCCCATCAGCAATAGTTTACATAGGAAGTCTACTTTTGCCCGAAATTAAAAAATCAGATCATTATTTTTTTAATGGCCTGATTTACAAATCGAAATAAATCTAAAACAAAAGTAAACTATTATGAAACACTATTTCTTCTTTTTCTGTTTTGCCGTCCAGATGGCATTCGGGCAGGCACTTTTTCCCTACCTGCAGAATCCGACGCCCAACTCGATGATTGTCAATTGGAAAACAGCTTCCGACAATGAAACAACCGTGATCTACGGAACATCTCCAACCAGTCTGAACGTGACGGTTACGGGAACCACAAACATTTTTTCCGATACAGGGTATAACAATAACTATTATTACCACACTGCAAAAGTGTCAGGTCTTCAACCCAACACCAAATACTATTATAAAATAAAGACCGGAACTACAGAGTCTGCGGTTTATAATTTCAGAACCCTTCCTCTTCCGGGACAGGCTGCGACGGCAGACGGAAAAATCCGTTTCCTGATCATGGGAGACAACCAGATCAAAGCGGAACCAAGATATGATACGCTTACTCTGAATGCTTTTAAAAAACTAAAGCAGAAATTTGGAGCCAGCACAGATCCTTCGGATAATATTGCCCTTACTTTTATGGTGGGTGACCAGGTGGACGTAGGAACATTGGATCATTATGAAAATGTGCATTTTAAAAAGAACATCAAATTATCACCATATCTTCCTATTCAGACAACGGTAGGAAACCACGAGACGTATGGAACGCTTGGGATGAATTCTTACTATGCCCATTTCTATATCGATGAAATTAAATATAAAAATATCTCATCAGGAAACGAAAACTATTATGCACAGCAGGCTGGAAACGTTTTGTTTGTAAGTTTGAGTTCTGAGCATACAGGTACTGCACAACAAACATGGCTTTCCCAGATTTTAGATGCAGCGAATGCTGATCCTACGGTAGACTGGATCATTTCTTTAAGCCACAGACCTTACCAGGCAGAGCAGTATGTAGGAGATATTTCTACATGGGTGAGAAACAATGCAGTGCCATTGCTGACGACTTCCAATAAATACTTAATGCACGTTGGAGCTCACCACCATTTATACCACAGAGGTCAGTTGAAAGAAACCCCGAATTATCAGATTATTTCCGGAGGTACCGCTTGGGACCAGTATTGGGGAATGTCTAATGAGCAGGATTTTGATGATGTACAGAAAACACTGACTGACTGGACCTACCAGATCGTAGAAGTAGATGTGCAGACCGGAAAAGTAGATATAGAATGCTACTCAATTGGAGGGGTATATAATAAGAAGCAAAACGAATTGGTAGATACTTTCCACCGATATAAAAACCAACCGAAACCTTCAAAGCCTTCTGTTACAAACACCTTTGCTGCATCAGTAACGTTGCCTTTAACGCTTGACGGAAGTACTTTTGCATCATCTAACGGAGAACTTCTGAACACCACACAGTTCCAGATCAGTAAGGCGGCGAACTTTTCAGTTATTGAAAAAGAATTTTACCGTGATTATGAAAACTGGTTTGGGAAAGACGGAAACGGAACACCGGATAAAACGAAAAATTTAAATGCAGGAGTTGATATTACAAAAGCTACTATTGCTGCGAATTCTATCTCAAACGGCACCTATTATGTAAAGGTTCGTTACAGAGACAGAAACCTGGAATGGAGCGACTGGAGTGATGTAAAACAGTTTGAGGTAACTGGAAGTGTGGTTTCCAATCCTACTTTTACATTAGATAAAACTGAATATACACAAGCTGAGCCTATCACAGCTACTTACACCGGAGGACCTGGTAATCAGCAGGACTGGGTAGGAATCTATAAAAAAGGACAGACGCCTGCGACTACAACTTCTCAGGGCTTTATTTACACCAACGGACAAACGGCAGGAACAGCGGTGTTCACGAATGGTCTTGCCAATAAAGGTCAGTATTTTGCAGGTTTCTTTGCTAATGGAGGATATACTGAAATTACGGGCAGAAAGAGTTTCTATGTAGGACCGAAAGTGGTGCTACAGGCTACAGCAGATACGTATCCGGTAGGTGGAACGGTTGTCATCAATTACAGCAGCGGACCGAATTTGGTGAAAGACTGGATCGGAATTTATAAAATGGGGCAGACGCCGGGAACCAATACGGCTACCAAATGGAGCTATGTGACAACACCTGCAGGAACACTGGATTTTACAGGTCTTGCAAAAGGATATTATTATGCTCAGTATCTTCTTGAAGACGGATATACAGGAATCGGAGATAAGGTATTCTTTAAAGTAGGTGATATCGTAACAGATTTGTGGATCAACAAACCGGTCTATACATTAGGTGAAAATATTACCGCTTCATGGACTGATTCTCCTGGAATTATCAAAGACTGGCTGGGGATTTATCCTCAGAGTGTTCAGACGCCGGATGATAACTTTGTTTCTTATACGTATTTCGATGGGGTGACTCAGGGAACAAAAACCATACAGGGAGCAGCACTTCCTACAACACCGGGGAACTATTATATGGTAATGTTTACGAATGACTCTTATACAGAAGTTTCAAACAGAAAACAATTCCAGGTAACATCCGGAACACTGGGAACGGATGAAGTGAAAAGCACAGAGAAAAATGTAGTGATATATCCGAATCCAACGAAACCGGGTGAGCCTACATTCATCAAGAGTGATTATCCAATTGAGAAAATTGAGCTTTTATCAGCATCAGGACAGTTGTTGTATGAATCTAAAAACATCAACAACCAACGTTTCTCTCTTGTCAATGAAAATCTTCCGAAAGGCGTATACTTCGTGAAAGTGCACACAAGAAAATTATTTACTTTAAAACTGGTGATCCAGTAATATTCTAACAACATATTGAAAGAAAGCAGGAAAATTATTTCCTGCTTTTTCTATTTAATATGAACAGGAACAGTAAAATACAAATAACAATGATCATCTCTTTTACTTTTTAATGGGAAATTAAGTTCATTAAAGCTCCTAAAATCATGATCGAAATACCAAATGTGAGCATTCCCAATACATAGGAAACAAGGGCTTTAAAATAACTGGCTACCTTGCCTTTATCGAAAAACTGTCCTACAGACCAGGAAAAATAGACAAACACGATCGCTGCAGCAATCTGCATCAGGTGATATTTTGTGAATCCTTCAACAATGGCAAAAACAGAGAACATCAGCATTTCCATTCCAAGAATAAAACACAGAAGGATCAGTATTTCAAAAAAATTGTAATCGTATTTTCTGAAAAATATTTTTAGCCAAAAAGCAATAAACGCACCCATAATAATATTGGAGTACCCATAATGACTTTGAACCCAATTATTAATGGCATTGAGCTTCGAATCTCCCGCACCATCAATTTTTATATAGCTTTGTTCGATATGAAAAAAGTGATTGATAAGTGTATAGATTAGCGATGTGACAATAATAAATATCACTGGTTTAACAAGCCGGCTTCTGTTTTCACTAATGAAATTTCTGATGTTTTCGCCGGGTCTTATTAGTAATTCTCTGATGGTATACAAAATACCTCTGTCAAAATGTAAAACGTGTTCGATTTCATGGAGGATGTAATGTCCGTCTATTCTTTTCGGTTTTAAATTTTGTCTGCAGTTTGAGCAAAATTCTTCATTCATAGTAGTTTAAGTTTTAAATGCAAAAAAAGATAAATAGTTTTACATACCCTTTACACTTTAGTTTAGTTTTTGAAAATTTTATGTACTTAAACTTTCGCTTCATCCAATCGCATGGTTAAAAAAAGTTCCCGCAGATTCCACAGATTTAGCAAATTTTTTATCCACTCATACACTTCGCTTCATCGAATCAACGAAGTTAATTTCTCCCTTTGCTCCTCTTAAATTTCCAGCAGATTAATTATTCTTTGCGTGAAAAAAAGTCCCACAGATTTCGCAGTTTTTTTTTCAGTCAGACATTTCGCTTCGTCAAATCAACGAAGTTGATTCCTCTTTGCAATCCTTAAATTTCCAGTATATTAATTATTCTTTGCGTGAAAAAAAACCGAGCAGATTCCACAGATTTCGCAGATTTTTTCATGCATTCAGACATTTCGCTTCGTCAAATCAACGGAGTTGATTCCTCTTTGCAACCCTTAAATTTCCAGCATATTAATTATTCTTTGCGTGAAAAAAGACTCGCCCAGATTCCACAGATTTAGCAAATTTTTTATCCACTCATACATTTCGCTTCGTCAAATCAACGAAGTTGATTCCCATTTGCTCCCTTAAATTTTCAGTACAATTAATCATCCTTTGCGTCAAAAAAAACAGAAACAAAGGTTTAAATTTTCCACAAAAAAAATCGGCCATTACAAACAGCCGATTTTTATATTGAAATTAGAATATTTTAAAACTCATACAGAAGATCATCCTCCTGTAAAGCCGTACTCAAAGCACCATAAGTATCCTGTGGTTCAGCATCTGCAAGAATTTTTGAGTCCTGGATAAGTTTTCCCTCCGGAGTATACACTTTCAACAGCACCCATTTTCCGCTGCGCTCCATTTCCTTTAATCCTGATTCAGTTTTATATCTGATTTTTCCGCTCTGAAGAACTCCGTCTTTTACAACGGCTTTATTGCCGGGCTTTCCTTTTGCATATTGTATGATCTGTGCTGTGAAACCTTCTCCTTCTTCCAAAGGCTGGCTGTAGGTATAAACAATGGCTCCTTTATCATCATAAACAGTGGAGTCATATCCGGTTTGCCTGGCATTCATTTTTTTCTCAGATTTTAGCTTTTCACCTTCCCTGAAAGATTTTGAAAGAACTAAAATACCATCTTTATATTGCTGTTCATTAAACTCTTCGTATAAAGTTCCGTTGTAAGGCATATCATCCTTATAGGTTAAAGTGCCTTTCAGTCTTCCGTCCGGATGATAGAATTTCATTTCCTGTACCACATCATCCTTTAAGACTTTTTCAGAAGACAGCTTTCCGTTTTCATCAAAGTATTTGTTCATAATGATGGAACCGTTTTTATAGGTGTCTACCGCTGTGAAGCCGGATAAATCATAATTAAACTGATAGTCTTCGCCGTCCTGAGGCTTATAATAATTGGATTCTTTATCATAAACGTAGGTCAGATTTCCTATTTTTTTACCCGTTTCATCGTAGGTGGTTTTATAACCGTCTTTTTTGCTTTTCTTATCTTCCTGAAGGATTTTTCCGTTTTTTGAATAGATGATACTCTCCTTGATAGTCCCGTCGCTTTTCTGTTTTTCGATTTTGGATACCCTCATCGGATTGTAGTAATAATCTACGGTTACATTGTCATCGGAGTTCCCTGTATTGCTTGTGCCGATGTGTTTTCCTTTATCGCCGTAATATTTAGTTTCGTACTTTCCTTTGCTGTCTGTGGTGATTTCATAGCGGATTCCTTTAATATCTTCATCATAGGCGATCGTTTTGAAATTCTCAGAATCCTCATAGGTAGTAATAGTATTGAAAGAAGAGGATAATTCAGCGTCTTTGTAGGTGTACATTTTTCCTTTAAAGGTACCGTCTGCTTTATACACAAGATCTTCCACGGGTCTTCCTTTTTCATCAAACGTTTGAGCCGGTCCTATCTGTTTTCCGCCTGAAAATGTTGCTGTGCTTACTGTTTTACCTTCAGGGCTGTACCAGACTACTTTTCCTTCATAGACCTCGCTGCCGGGAGTGGCATTGGTAGCAAGACCTTCCATCTGCAGTTTCCCGTTTTTATAAAAATCTTTAATTAAAGTAAGCTTGCCTTTATTTTCAGTTTCACGGTAAAATTCCATTTTGTCCTGAGTGGTTTTCTCCCAGTTTTCGTCAAAATAGATTTTTTCCTGTGCGCCTACACTGATGCTGAGGATCAGAGCAAGAACTGCGGAGGTAAATAATTTTTTCATGTTTTTATTAAAGTTTAAATGATTCAGTAGTGATAATTCGAAGTGGAGTAGAAGGATCAATCTGTATATAAACAACATTAATTGATCACGCCAAATATAAGTCAATTTGCCGAGAAATAAAGGGAATTGAAGGCATAAAACCTCCGTAAAATCACGGAATTTTTTCTGAGAAATTTCACTATAAGAACATGAAAATGGATTGATCTGCCTTTTACGGCTCAGCGTTTTTACAAATAAAAGAAATCCTTCTTTTTCTTTTTGATAAGCATATCGATCCCTAAAGCTTTGTATCCATTAAGAGAAAACATACCCAAAAGCATGATAAACAAAACCTGCGGCAGATAGAAGAAATAGGTAAGCCATGTGAAAGGATCCATAGAACGGGTTCCAACGGCAGGATTTACGGGAACAAGTTCAGTAGGAATAGAGTGAATGTCTTTGGTGAATAATGCCACAAGCATAATGACAATTAATGACAGTGAACTGAATCTGGTTAATAGCCCCAACAATAAAAATAATCCCCAGAACGCTTCATTAAAAGCTACAAAATTAGCCATAAACTGAGGGTTGGAAAAACTAAGACTGCTAATGGTTTTCAGCATATAGCCCTGAAAAACCGGATGGAAAAGTTTATTGAAACCTGTGATAAAAAAGAACAGTCCGATGCTTATTCTGCAAATGACATAAAATAGATCGCCGGGTTTATTGAAAGTATTCTTTTCCATATTATAGAGGTATAAATTAAATTTTTAAATGGTTTAAAGGATTTAACTTAAACTATGATGCCGGAATCCACCAAAAGTTAGATCTGAATTCAAATAAATTTCTGAATAATGCAGATATGAGAAAAATGATTAAATTTAACGGACAGAAAATCTAATATTTCATGATAGATAAAAGAGTAAAAAATGCAAAGGAAGCCATCGAAGGAATTAATGATGGAATGACTTTAATGCTGGGCGGGTTTGGTCTGTGCGGTATCCCTGAAAACTCAATAAATGCTTTGGTAGAAAGCGATGTGAAAGACGTAACCTGTATTTCAAACAACGCAGGTGTTGATGATTTTGGGTTAGGATTGCTGCTTCAGAAAAGACAGATCAAAAAAATGATCTCTTCATATGTAGGCGAAAATGCTGAATTCGAAAGACAGATGCTGTCCGGAGAACTGGAGGTAGAGCTTACACCACAGGGAACTTTAGCAGAAAAATGCAGAGCAGCTCAGGCTGGAATTCCTGCTTTTTATACGCCTGCAGGGTACGGAACAGAGATTGCAGAAGGAAAGGAAGTAAAAGATTTTAACGGAAAACCTCATATCCTTGAACACGCTTACAAAGCAGATTTTTCAATCGTAAAAGCATGGAAAGGAGACTATCTTGGAAACCTGATCTTCAAGGGTTCTGCAAGGAATTTCAACCATCCGATGGCGGGTGCGGCAAAAATTACTATTGCTGAAGTGGAAGAATTGGTAGAACCGGGCGTATTAGATCCTAATGAGATCCATATTCCGGGGATTATGGTGCAGAGAATTTTCCAGGGTGAAAAATTTGAAAAAAGAATTGAACAGAGAACGGTAAGACAGAAAGATTAATTCCTGTTGAAATCCGGTATTGACCATAAAAGAAAAGCGCTGAAATAATTCAGCGCTTTTTTTTATTCCTGTGAAATAAGATTTTTTCTTTCCCCGATCTGTTGTCGCCACATCGCGAAATACAAACCTTTTTCTGCAATGAGATGGCTGTGAGATCCTGTTTCTATCACCTGTCCGCGTTCAAGAACATAGATTCTGTCTGCATGCATAATCGTGCTTAAACGGTGGGCAATAAGAACCGTGATCTGTTCTTTTTCTTTGGAAATATCTTTAATGGTAGAAGTTATTTCCTCTTCTGTGATGCTGTCCAAAGCTGAAGTTGCTTCATCAAAAATTAGTAAATGAGGTTTTCTTAAAAGTGCTCTTGCAATGGCAATTCTTTGTTTTTCTCCACCACTCAGTTTCAGTCCGCCTTCACCAATAACGGTTTCGATACCTTTTTCAGCTCTTTCTAGCAATGCGGTACAGCTGGATTTCTTTAACGCCATTTCCAGATCCTCTTCGGTAGCATTGGGATTGACAAAAAGAAGATTCTCCTTGATGGTTCCTGCAAAAAGCTGGGTATCCTGCGTCACAAAACCAATTTGATTTCTCAGTTCATCAAAATCAAACTCTTTTCCGTTAATACCATTGTAAAAAATATTTCCTTCCTGTGGCCTGTAAAGTCCAACCAGCAATTTAACCAACGTACTTTTTCCTGAACCACTTGGTCCCACAAAAGCAATGGTTTCGCCATTTTTCACATCAAAAGAGATATTATTTAAAGCTTTATACTGGGCCGACTGGTGTTTGAAAGAAACATGCTTAAACTGTAATTCCTCAATAGCCCCGATTTGCTTGGGATGAAGCGGTTTTTCTTCCACTTCTTTCTTCATTAAATTATCAAAATTCTGAAGAGAAGCCTCTGCTTCACGGTAAGAAATAATGATATTCCCGATTTCCTGCATCGGGCCGAAAATGAAAAAACCATAGAACATCAGAGACAGGTATTGTCCCGGAGTGACAATGTTTTTAAAAATCAACAGTAACAACGTCATGGTGATCAGCTGCTGAAGAAAATTAACCATCGTTCCCTGAATAAAACTTAAAGAACGGATGCTTTTCACCTTTCTCAGTTCAAGCCCAAGGATCTTGTAGGTATTGTTATTTAAACGGATCACTTCCTGATTCGTCAATCCCAAACTTTTAACGATTTCTATATTTCTTAAGCTTTCGGTCGTACTTCCTGCCAGAGCAGTAGTTTCCGAAACAATATTTTTCTGAATGCTTTTGATTCTTTTACTCAATAAATTGGTGATGAAAGCAATCAGGAAAATTCCGCAGATATAAACAGGCATAATCGACCAGTGTAAACGGATCGCATACACGGAAACGAAAATGATACTGACTAAAATTCCAAAGAAAATATTAATAAAGCTGGTGATGAATTTTACGGTATCTTCTCTTACTTTCGTTAAAATAGATAAAGTTTCACCACTTCTCTGGTCTTCAAATTCCTGATAAGGCAATGCCATTGAATGTTTCAGACCATCTGTAAAGATTTTCGCACCAAACTTCTGAGTAATTACGCTTACGGCATAATCCTGAAAAGCTTTGGCGATTCTGCTCACCATCGCCGTTCCGATAAGCAATCCCAGAAAGTAAAAAACACCGTGATAAACACCACTACCGTATAAATATTGATTCAGGTTTCTCGGCAGGAGTTTTTCCTTGTCAAAAAAGTTGGGATGTGTCACCAGCTGATCCAGGATATTACCTGTAATGGCAGGAGCAAATAAAGAGAAAACCTGATTAATGGTGGCCAGCAGCAAAGAAAGTGCGATCAACCATTGGTAAGGCTTAAGGTATCTTAAAAGTATTTTCATTCTAGTAAATAATGCTGCAAAATTAGAGATATTATTTTGACTTCTGGTATTTACGTGAGCTCTGGTTTAGAAAATTAATATTATGTGGCTGAAAGCTTAAAGTTGCGGGGTACGCGGTGCGAGTTTGAGTGTCGGATAGCTATGAAGTAAGAGGGTTTGAGGGTTTTAGAGTAAATGAGTTTGGAAGAGGGTTGTCAGTTGTTGGTTTGTAGTAATTAAGCTGATGGATAATCGTCTCATTTTTGACATCTTGAGTCTTATTTCTTAACTATAATCAAAAGACGATAATTTGAATCTTCGGCACAATCCCTGCCACCTGCTACCTAATATCTGCTACCTAGAACCTGCCACCTACCTCACCTTTATCTCAACCTTAGCAACAAAGCCCTTTTGTATTCAAGTGAAAAGAATTAAATTGCAGTCTAAGTTTTTATTATGCTTACAAAAGAACAAATTGCTAAAAGGATTTCAAAAGAACTGAAAGACCGATATTATGTAAACCTGGGAATCGGAATCCCTACATTGGTGGCTAACTATGTTCCGGATGGTATTTCCGTAGAATTTCAGAGTGAAAACGGAGTGCTCGGAATGGGTCCTTTCCCTTTCGAAGGGGAAGAAGATGCCGACATCATCAATGCCGGAAAACAGACCATCACCATCCTGCCGGGAGGCTCATTTTTCGATTCAGCCTTCAGTTTCGGGATGATCCGCGGTCAGAAAGTAGATCTCACCATCCTTGGAGCGATGGAAGTTTCTGAGAACGGAGATATCGCCAACTGGAAAATTCCGGGAAAAATGGTTAAAGGAATGGGTGGAGCAATGGACCTTGTAGCATCTGCAGAAAATATTATCGTTGCGATGATGCACGTGAACAAAGCAGGAGAAAGCAAGATCCTGAAAAAATGTACCCTTCCGCTGACTGGCGTTAACTGCGTGAAAAGAGTCGTAACCGAATTAGCGGTACTAGACGTGACTCCTCAAGGATTCAAGCTGGTAGAAAGAGCACCGGGTGTTTCAGTGGAGCACATCGTAAAATCTACAGAAGCAGATCTGATCATCGAAGGTGAAATTCCTGAAATGCAATTTTAGATAAAACAAAAACCTTGTCATTGACAAGGTTTTTTTATTGAAAAATATCTTTTGAACCATTATAATTGACGTAGGAAATCGTAGCGTTAAGAAAATAAAATCTGCGAACGTTAAGAAAATTCTACTGTTTGAAGCGCGACACAAAATTCAAATCGAATAACCTGTATAGAATTCGCGCGAGTTTAGAATTTTTAGTGAACAGAATTTATTTTTAGCGAAGAGTTCCAGGTCTTGAACTTTTGTTTCTTTTGTTTCAAGACAAAAGAAAATAACCTTTTTTATGTTTTCAGTTTAAGTTCAACACAACATCGCTGAAAAATCTTAATTAGAAGCTCTAACATCTAATATCTAACATCTAACTTCTCATATCTATTTCCCATCCTGCGCCCCAAAAACCTTCTGTAAAATAGAAGTCGTTCTCATTGCAGGCGTATTTCTGATTCCGCTTTCCTTTTCCGCGACCATTTTGAACACCCCATTGATGGTTTCTGTTGTTACATATTCATTAAGATCAGTCGTTACAGCCTGTCCTGTAAATGTGTTGTATTTGGAGATCAGGTTTTTCCAGACCGTATCAGCGCCTACTTTTCCTAATGAAGCTTTCACTTTGGGCTGAAATGCGGTAAACAGCTGGCTTTGCGTTTTGGTCTGTAGATAATTGGTTGCTGCGTTATCACTGCTTAACAAAATATTTTTAGCATCCGTAATTGTCATGGATGTGATCGCTTTTGTAAAAATAGGAGCGGCTTCAGTTACGGCATCTTCAGCAGCTCTGTTCAATAATTTTACCCCTTCATCAGCAAGACTTCCCATTCCCAGAGAGCGGAGTGTGGTATCGATCTTTCTAAGTTTTTCGGGCATTAAAATTTTTACGGCTTCATTTTTTAAAAATCCGTCTGTCAGAGCTAGTTTCTTTACACCATCAGTCACTCCAAGGCTTAATGCTTCCTTTAATCCTGAAGAAATCTGTGTTGAAGTAAGACTTCCAAGATTGATAGGAGACGTTTTGGTTGGAGTTGTGGTAGTAGTAGTTGAAGTCGTCGCTGTGGTTGCAGGTGTTTTAGGTTTTGACGGATTGTCAAGATCAACACCGGTTTTAGTTTTAACCGTAGATTTGATGATATCTAAGAGCTGTGCCTGTGAAGAAATTGAAAATAATAATCCTGCGGCCAGTAAAATGCTTTTTCTCATTGTATTTTTTTTGCAAATTTAGATGTTTTATTATTTAATAAGTTAAAATGCACCGAAGAGTTTTGGAAAATATTTATATTAGCTAAAACCTTAATCATACCCAGATGCGACGTTTTCTTCTTATATTTTCCGCTCTTTTTTCCACTCTTTTCACTGCTCAGATAAAGCCGAATTTAATTCCTTATCCTCAAAGTCTAACCCTACAGGAGGGGAAGTTTATTATACCTAAAACTTTGATTCTGTATGATAAACTTCCGAAAGAAGAGACGGAATATTTCAGAAAACGCCTTGGGTCTCAGGTTAAATTTCAATCCAGCGGCAATACGGAAAAAGTTCATGTGATGCATATACTGATTCCACAGCCGAAAATTCCGATTAATCCTGAAAGTAAGAAAGAAAGTTATTCCATTGACATTTCTCCAAAAGGGATTTTTATAAGTTCGGATACCAAACAGGGCTATTTTCTTGCCCTTCAAACCTTGATTCAGCTTTTTGAAGAACATCAGGAAGATGGTGCTATTCCGGCTATGGAAATAAAAGACAGTCCTAAATTTGCCTGGCGCGGAATGCATCTGGATGTCTGCCGTCATTTCTTCAATGTGGATGAAGTGAAGCAGTACATCGATTATCTGGCTATGTACAAGCTGAATACCTTTCACTGGCACCTGACAGACGATCAGGGCTGGAGAATTGAAATTAAAAAATATCCGAAACTGACCGAAATTGGTTCAAAACGTAAAGAATCCATGATTGGAGCTTATGTAGACAATACATTTGACGGAAAACCTTACGGCCCCTACTTTTATACTCAGGAACAAATCAAAGACATTGTTAAATATGCCCAGCAGAGACATATCACCATCGTTCCGGAAATTGAAATGCCGGGACATGCGTTAGCTGCTTTGTCCGCATATCCCGAATTGGCCTGTACAAAAGGACCGTTTGAAGCGGCTACAAAATGGGGCGTTTTTGACGATGTGTTCTGCCCAAAAGAAGAAACATTCACCTTCCTGGAAAATGTTCTTGATGAGGTCATGAAATTATTCCCTTCCCAATACATCCACATTGGTGGTGATGAATGCCCGAAAACAAGATGGAAAGAATGCGCGCATTGCCAGGAATTAATTAAGAAAAATAATTTAAAAGATGAGCATGGTCTTCAAAGCTATTTCATCCACAGAATTGAAAAATATGTCAACAGTAAAGGCAGAAAAATCATTGGTTGGGATGAAATTCTGGAAGGTGGCCTTGCACCAAACGCAGCCGTGATGAGCTGGACAGGCGTGAATGGAGGAATTGAAGCCGCAAAATCAGGACATTTCGCAGTGATGACGCCCGGAGCGTATTGCTATTTCGACCATTATCAGGGAGATCCGCAGTCGGAGCCTAACGCTTTTGGTGGATTTACCCCTTTAGATAAAGTGTATTCTTACAATCCTATTCCTTCAGAGCTCAATGCGGAGCAGGCAAAATATATCATGGGTGTTCAGGCCAATTTATGGACAGAATATATCACAGATTTTAAACAGGTGCAATACATGATTTTCCCAAGGCTGATGGCACTTTCAGAAGTAGGATGGGGGACCGCAGACCCTAAAAATTATAAAGAATTTGAAAACAGGGTCATTAGCCAGTTCAAAGTGCTGGACAAAATGAAGGTGAATTATGCAAAAAGCATTTACAATATCTCCGGAAAAGTAATTCCTGGCGGCAACGGTATTTCTTATGAGCTTACGGTTTCACAGGACCCAAAAGGAATCCGATATACAACGGACGGAACAGATCCTACTCTGAATTCACAGATATATCAGGGACCCATTAATATTTCTAAATCTTTAACCGTTAAATCTGCCTATTTTGAGGATGGAAAACTGAAAAGTGCCGTTTCTGCACAGGAATTTACAGTTTCAAAAACGACAGGAAAAAAAATAACCTTAGAACAGCAGCCAAGTGAAAATTACTCTTTCGGAGGCGCTTTTACCTTAGTGGATGGAATTATCGGAAATACCAGACAGCTGGGTAAAACATGGCTTGGTTTTCAGGGGAAAGATGTCGTAGCGACTATTGATCTTGGTCAGAAGACAGGTTTTTCGGAAGTTTATTTCAATACTTTAGAAAATAAAGGAAGCTGGATCCATCTGGCGAAATCTGCACAGATCTTTATTTCCGACGACGGTAAGAATTTTAAAATGATCAAAGAGATTGGAAAAGACGAGATCCTTAGTTCAAAAGGAAAGATAAAATTAAACGTAGGAAGCCAGAACTCAAAATACATCAAACTCAAAATAGAAAACGCTGGTATTATTCCTGCGGGAAATCCCGGAGCCGACTCAAAAGCATGGCTATTTGTGGATGAAATTGGCGTAAATTAGCCAAAAGTTGAATGATTAATATGCAGAACGACGTCCTCTCCTCAGAATTTGCCACCTCACCCGAACTGGTTGAAAAACTGTATCAATACGGCATTCCCAAAAGCTATGCTGAAGGAGATAGTATTCTGGATGAAAATGCTTCCATACGCTCTATCCCGATTATTATGAAAGGGATGATCAAAGTGATCCGAACAGACGAGGACGGACGGGAAATCCTCCTCTATTACATAAAAACTGGAGAAAGCTGCATCATGTCTTTTCTGGGTGGAATGCACAATGAAAAAAGTATGGTAAAAGCCGAAGTGGAAGAAGATACCGAGATACTTTTCTTACCCGTAGATAAGGCTTCGCTGTTTATCAGAGAACATCCGGAATGGCTGGATTATATTTTTAAACTCTACCATAAACGTTTTGAAGAATTACTGGAAATCATCAACGCCATTTCTTTTAAAAAAGTAGATGAAAGACTTTTGAATCTTCTCAATAAAAAATCTGAACTTACCGGTTCCAAAACTATTGTCATCACCCATGAGCAGCTTGCCAACGAATTGGGTACCGTAAGAGTTGTCGTATCAAGACTGCTCAAACAATTGGAAGAATCCGGAAAATTAAAACTGGGTAGAAATAGAATTGCTCTTTTATAAGATCATACTAGTCCCGACCCAAGTATTTTACACCAAACGAAAATCTTAGATTTTCAAAGAACTTAAGTTTACTTCTATACGATACTATTTTAACTTTAAAATAAACTTAAGTTTGGAAAAACTTTTGCGCCTTTTGTGGTTAAAAAAGCCTCGTAAAAAATACCTTATGTAACAAAAGTAGCTGTAAGTTCTCTCAACTATCTTCATTTTTACAAAAAATAATTAAGAAAAAATGCTGGAAATTATAAAAGAACCCTGGCCATGGTATGTAGCAGGCCCTTTGATCGGACTTACCGTTCCCGCCTTATTGATTCTTGGAAATAAATCCTTCGGGATCAGTTCTTCATTAAGGCATATCTGCGCTGCATGTATTCCGGCCGGAATCAGTTTTTTCAAATACGACTGGAAGAAAGAAGCCTGGAATCTGTTTTTTGTGCTGGGAATTTTTTTCGGGGGAATGATTGCTTCTCATTTTCTCCTCAATACATCAGAAATTACCGTTCATCCGGAATTGAAAACCGAATTGGCAGGCTACGGCATTACAGATTATAGCAATCTGGTTCCTGTTCAGTTGATGAACTTTGAAAGTCTATTGACCCTTCGCGGATTCATCATGATGGTGGTCGGAGGATTTTTGGTAGGCTTCGGAACAAGATATGCCGGCGGATGTACAAGCGGACACGCCATCATGGGACTTTCCAATCTGCAATGGCCGTCATTGGTGGCAACGGTATGTTTTATGATCGGTGGTTTTATCATGGCCAATCTTGTCCTGCCATTTATTCTTTCCCTTTAAACTTTTAAATAAAATCAATTATGACAGATCATAAAGAAGCCGATATCCGTCATCAGGATACCAACTGTACGAATGAAAGCAGACTGAAGCATCGATGGTACTACAATCTGAAATATCTTTTGGCTGGAATTATCTTTGGAATTATTTTCGTGAAAGCTGAGGTAATCAGTTGGTTCAGAATCCAGGAGATGTTCCGCCTGCAGTCTTTTCATATGTATGGAATCATCGGAAGTGCCGTTTTGGTGGGAATGATTTCGGTTGGAGTCATCAAAAAATTCAATATCAAAACAATATATGGTGAACCTATAATCATACCTTCAAAAAAATTTAACAAAGGCCAGATCTACGGTGGATTGATCTTTGGTTTTGGCTGGGCCATTACCGGAGCATGTCCCGGACCACTTTTTGCCCAGATCGGGACGGGCGCATTGGCGGTGAGTGTAACCCTTCTCAGTGCAGTTGCAGGAACATGGGTATATGGTTATTTCAGGGATCAACTGCCACATTGATCATTAAAAAATAAGAAAAAGACTACAGAGCTGGTGCCGTGGTCTTTTTTCCTTTTATGCTAGCGGGAAAATTGCTAATTTGGAAGCCAAATACATCTCACATGCAAAGCAGACGAAACTTCATCAAAAAAACAGCCGCCGCTTCTCTGGCGCTTGCTGTAAATCCCCTGGATCTCATCGCTAAAGACTTACCCGATCATTCTAAAACAGTTGGAAAGCCAATCGTTCTCTCCACCTGGAATTTTGGTCTGAAAGCCAATGAAGAAGCCTGGACTATTCTTGGAAAAGGCGGAAAAGCGCTTGATGCAGTGGAAAAAGGAGTTCGTCTGGTAGAACTGGATCCTACAGAAAGAAGTGTAGGTTATGGCGGACGTCCGGACAGGGATGGAAGAGTGACTCTTGATGCCTGTATTATGGATGAAAACTATAATATCGGTTCCGTTGCATGTTTAGAGCATATCAAAAACCCTATTTCCGTGGCAAGATCGGTTATGGAAAAAACACCACACGTAATGCTGGTTGGAGACGGAGCTTTACAGTTCGCATTGTCACAAGGCTTTAAAAAAGAAAACCTCCTTACTCCCGAATCTGAAAAAGAATGGAGAGAATGGTTAAAAACCAGCGAATATAAACCGGTTGCTAATATTGAAAATCATGACACCATAGGAATGATCGCTCTTGACGCACAGGGAAACCTTTCCGGAGCCTGTACTACCAGTGGAATGGCGTTCAAAATGAATGGCAGAGTAGGAGATTCACCTATTATCGGTGCGGGTCTGTTTGTAGACAATGAAGTAGGAGCAGCTACGGCTACAGGGCATGGCGAGGAAGTGATCCGGACTGTAGGAACCCATCTTGTAGTTGAACTGATGAGACAAGGAAGAAATCCTCAGCAGGCCTGCAAAGAAGCAGTAGAAAGGATTGTGAATATAACTAAAAAAAGAAATAAAAATCTGAAAGATATTCAGGTTGGCTTTATCGCTTTAAATAAAAAAGGCGAGTATGGTTCTTACTGTATTCAGGACGGATTTAATTTCGCAGTCTATGATCAGAAAGGAAACCGTCTTGAAAAGCCGGAATTTGCCCTGAAATAAAAATATTTTCTTACCATTCAATAAAAAATAAATGTCAAAAATAGAAATAGCATGTTTCAATCCGGAATCAGCCATGATTGCTTTTGAAAACGGAGCAGACAGAATCGAATTATGTGACGGATTAAGCGAAGGCGGGACGACTCCCGATTTTGAAACAATGAAAGAGCTCAGAGCAAAAATTACTATTCCGATTTTTGTAATGATCAGACCACGTGGAGGAGATTTTACCTATTCAGAAGCTGAATTGGAGCAGATGAAAAAAGAATTGGTTCAGTTGAAATCTTTAGGTGCAGATGGTTTTGTTTTTGGGATCTTAGACCAAAATGATGAGGTGAATGTAGAACAGAATAAGGTTTTAGTTGAATTGGCAGATCCTCTTCCATGTACTTTTCACCGCGCTTTTGACCGCGCAACGAATCTTGAAGATTCTTTAGAAAAAGTAATTGACTGCGGTTTTAAAACGATCCTTACTTCAGGCCAGAAACCCAATGTTTCAGAAGGCAAAGAAAACCTGAAAAAACTGGTTGAACTTTCCAATGGCCGGATTGAAATTCTGGTTGGAGGCGGCCTTCGCTCTACCAATATTGAAGAAATCAGGGAATTTACCAATGCGGGCTATTTTCATTCTTCAGCAATCACGGATGGTGGTGCTTTTGCCATTGCGGATGAGGTTGTAGCTTTGAAAAATAAATAAAGCGGATTTTTAACGTAAAGTTTTATTTTAGAGAGCGTTTAGTTTTGAGGAAGGCAAAGAGTGCGACTCCGTCACTGATAAATCGGTCGGTATAAAGCGTCTACTTAATCAAATCAATGCTAATTGATTTCTTCTTTGTAGCCTTAGAATTTTGCATTATAAAAATCAATCTTTGCGTCATTATATGTCATGTTTTTTCACGCAAAGTTTTATTTTAAAGAGTGTTTAGTTTTGAGGAGGGCAAAGAGTGTGACTTCGTCACTGACGAAGCTAAACGGATAAGGCAGTCGCTTAATCGAATCAATGAAATTGATTCTGTCTTTGCAGCCTTAATGTATGCAGTATTATAGTAAAACTTTGCGTTAAATAATATTGTTTTTGTTTAGGGTAATGCAAAAGTGAGATTATACATAAGTAGGAGTTCAGTATAAAACGTCTGCTTAGTCGAATCAATGAAATTGATTCTGTCTTTGCAGCCTTAATGTATGCAGTATTATAGTAAAACTTTGCGTTAAATATATTGTTTTTGTTTAGGGTAATGCAAAAGTAAGATTATACATAAGTAGGAGTTCAGTATAAAACGTCTGCTTAGTCGAATCAATGAAATTGATTCCTTCTTTGCATCCTTCAATTATATAGTATTAAAATAAAACTTTGCGTTAAAAAACAAAGCACAAAAAATAAAAAACACAAATGAATGACAGAAAACGAATTATCCTACAAAATAATAGGAGCTGCCATTGAAGTTCACAGGAATTTGGGAGTCGGGTTATTGGAAAATGCCTATGAAACTGCTCTTGCATACGAATTGAAACAGCAGGGAATAGATGTACAACAACAAATATCTCTGCCTTTAAAGTATAAAGAAGTTACAATAGAAAACGCCTATAAAATTGATTTAATTATAGAAAATAAGGTTATTGTTGAAGTAAAAGCCGTTCTTGAGCTGCACCCTGTTTTTTATGCTCAGGTGTTGACTTATCTGAAACTAACGAATATTCAGCTAGGACTACTGATCAATTTTAATAGTGAACTTATCAAATACGGAATTCACAGAATTGTAAACAAGCTTATTAATGAATAAATCCATCCTTTTTGTTTTTCTTTTTATTCAGACTATGATGACTGCACAACTTACAGAACGAATTTTGTCTTCGGAGAAATGGCAGTTCAAAAATACAAAAGAGCAGGATTGGCTTTCTGCAAAAATTCCGGGTACCGTTCATCTGGATCTGATGGAGAATAAGGTAATTCCCGATCCTTTCAAAGATGAGAATGAAAAAAAGGTGCAATGGATAGAAAATGAGGATTGGGAGTATAAAACCACCTTTAAAGTATCTGCAAAAGAACTCAAACATAATCATATTGACCTGATTTTTAACGGACTTGATACCTTCTCAGAGATCTATCTGAACGGAAAACTGTTGAAAAAAACAGACAATATGTTCAGGAAATGGAATGTTCCCGTGAAAGAGTTTCTGAAGGAAGGAGACAATGAACTGAAGATTACATTTAAATCTGCAGTGAATGAAGGAAAGGAATTGGCTAAAAAAGTTCCGTTTACAATGCCGGAATCGCCCAGAAGCTTTGTAAGAAAGGCGCAGTATCAGTTTGGATGGGATTGGGGACCAAGATTGGTGACCGCCGGAATCTGGAAAGATATACAATTGGAGTCCTGGAATTTCGCAAAAATAGAGACTGTGAAATACCATCAGAATTTTTCAAATGAAGTTTTGGATTTTAATTTTGAAATAGAAATTAATGCACAGGAAGCCGGGGATTATCGTTTGAATATTAATCAATTGAACAAGACCGTTTCTCTTAAAAAAGGGATGAACACCATTCGTGTTCCTTATGATATGAGTGGGTTCAAGCTCTGGCAGCCCAACGGTTGGGGAGAGGCGAATCTTCATGATTTTAAAATCAAACTTTTAAAAAATAAGACTGCTTTAGACCAAAAAAATATAAAAGTAGGATTTAGAACGGTAGAACTGGTTCAGGAAAAAGATACCGCCGGAAAATCGTTCTATTTTAAAGTCAACGGAAAGCCTTTGTATGCTAAAGGAACCAACTGGATCCCTGCCGACAGTTTTTCACCCAGAATAACCAAAGAAAAGTACCGGAAACTGATTAAAGACATGAAAGAGGCCAATATGAATATGGTCCGTGTCTGGGGTGGCGGAATTTATGAAGATGACGAATTCTACAAAGCCTGTGACGAAAACGGTATTCTCGTTTGGCAGGATTTTATGTTTGCAGGAAGCTTTTATCCGGCTGATGAAGCTTTTTTAAACAACGTCAAAGAAGAAGTAAAAGATCAGGTGAACAGACTTCAGAATCATCCGTCCATTGCTTTGTGGTGTGGGAACAATGAAGTTGATGAAGCCATCGTCAACTGGGGATATCAGAAACAGTTCAAATATTCAAAAAACGATTCCCTACAGGTGTGGAAAGACTATAAAAAGCTGTTCCATGACGTGATTCCAAATGCGTTACAGCAAAATCTTACTCCTGAAAAAAATATCTACTGGCCAAGTTCGCCATCTATCGGTTGGGGACATAAAGAAAGCCTTACCGAAGGAGATTCTCATTATTGGGGAGTTTGGTGGGGAGAGCAGCCGTTTGAAATCTATAATGAAAAAGTAGGCCGTTTCATGTCTGAATACGGTTTTCAGGGAATGCCGAGTCTGGAAGCTACGAAGTCTATGTTTTCCGGAGCTCCCGATCTGAATTTGCAGAATCCTACCGTAAAAGCACATGAAAAACATGGCCGAGGATGGGAAATCATCAATGAATATATTAAAAGAGATTATCAACTTCCCACAGACTTTGTACAATACAATTACATTTCCCAATTGCTGCAGGCGAGTGGAATGAGAATCGCGGTTGAGGCTCATCGTCGTGCAAAACCCTATAATATGGGAACTTTATACTGGCAGCTGAACGATTGCTGGCCGGTGGTTTCATGGTCTTCCATTGATTATTTAGGAAACTGGAAGGCTCTTCAGTATCAGATGAAGCGAAGCTTTGAACAACAGGTGATTTTAACGGATGAAAATGATGGAAATTTAAATTTTTACGCCATTAATGATGGAATTAAGAATTTTGCTGATGCTAATTTGGAAATCAAAGCAGTGAATTTTGACGGAAAGGTTTTAAAAGAAGTCAAAGCATATTCAAAAGAAAAATCATTGGAAAGTATTCTGAAATTTGATCCGATTGAAATCAAAAATGTAATAACTGAATCTGAAAAAAATAGAACCTTTTTGCAACTTACCTTAAAAGACAAAGAAGGAAAAATAATAGTTATCAATACCCATTTCTTTGTTAAACCGAAAGATCTGCAGCTGACAAAACCAAATATCAAGATCAAAAGAATTTCTCAGGATGAAATTGAAATTTCCACAGATGTACTGGCAAAAGACGTTTATCTGATAGGAGATATTCATTTCAGTGATAATTTCTTCGACCTTCTTCCTCATACCTCGAAAAAGATCAAACTGTCAAAACCTCTGAAAAATATCGAAGTAATGAGCCTTTGGGATACCTTACAGAAATAAGAAAGTAATAAAACAAAAATCTGCATCATCAGCTGAATCTGCGGGAGCATAAAAAAACAAACCTCATAGGTTTTTAAAACCTATGAGGTTTATTATTTCCAAAGTTCAATATTAGCTTACCAGCAATCCGCAACATAAAATTTTATCAAAGATAAAATTTTTGCAAATCACAAGATAAATCATGAAACGAATAGTGCTTTGCTACATTTCAACAATAAAAAAGCCTTCCAAATACTACGGAAGGCTTCTTTCTATATAGAGTAAGTTGGTGCTAAAGACATTAATTTACTTTTCATATTAATTATTTTTGTGGTTTTGTAAAATTAATAATTTATTCAATATTTTGTGATTTATCATGTAAAAAATATTGAAAATTAATATTGGAAATTGATCATATTTAGGAATTAGATTAAGATAGAGTATTCTGTAAATGTGATGTTTATTGAGTTTAATGAAATATATTCGCTTTAAATTGATTTTAAATAAAAATAGATTTTTGTCATTAAAAATTACTTTTTGGAGGTCATAACTGAAAAATCAACCGTAACTTTGCGTAATATTTCTTACACATTATGGTAAATTTTGTTCTGATTGCAGTGTGTATTATCGCAGGAATGGTATTCAAGGCAACAAAATCTATCCATCCCGATGCCCACAAAGGAATTAACACCTGGATTCTTTATCTGGCCCTGCCCGCGGTATCCTTTAAATACCTGCCCAAAGTAAAATGGACCACAGAAATGCTATTCCCCATTATGGCTACCTTTCTGATCTCTGTTTTTTGCTTCTTCTTCATGATGTTTTACAGCAAAAGTAAAGGCTATTCCAGACGGTCCAGAAGCACATTGGAACTGACAAGCGGATACAGCAATACTTCCTTTGTAGGTTTTCCGCTGATCAGTGCTTTTTATGGTGAAAGTCTATTAAGCATTGCGATCATCTGTGACCAGACCATGTTTTTTGCCCTTTCCACCATGGGAATTATTGCGGCCGTAAAAGGAGGAAGCAGATCCGGTAAAGTAAGCGCTCTGTTTATTCTGAAAAGACTGATCACTTTTCCGCCATTAATTGGATGTATCGCAGCACTGACCTTATCACAATTTATTGATTTCACTGCTGCAGAGCCGTTTTTTGATAAACTGGCGGCAACAGTAAGTCCATTGGCATTATTCTCAGTTGGACTTCAATTGAAATTCAACGGATGGAAAAAACTGATTCCCCAGATGTCCGTTTCCATGCTCTATAAACTGATTTTAGCTCCGGCTATTGTACTTGGTCTGGCATTACTTCTTAATATAAAAGGAGATGTAGCAAAAATTACCGTATTTGAAGCCGCAATGCCTACAGTCGTCACCTCAAGCATTATTGCAGAACAGTTCAGGTTAAATACCAAGCTCACCAATCTGATCATCGGTTTCAGTATTCTTGTAGGATTTCTTACCTCTGCCGTCTGGTATCACATCACCGAATGGCTTTTCTAAAATAGGAGACCGAAACTTCCCTACGAGAACAAAAAATAATGACTATTGATTCGACTAAGCAAGCGTTTTACCCTGCAGCTTCATCAGCGACGCAGTCTAACTCTTTCCCTTCTTAAAATTAAACGTTCTTTAAATCAAACTTTGCATTTAAAAAATCATACAAATTAAAAATAATCTCTCGCAGATTATACAGATTCAGCAGAGGCTAATGTATTTTAAATCTGCATAATTTGCTCAATCCGCGAGAAACCTTTAGAATAATACGAGCATCCATATGATGTACATACGACAAACATATTCAATAGGAACGGGCTTTAGCCCGTTTAATTTCAATAATAACGCAAAACGGCTTTAGCCAAAATTTAAATTCACACAGTTCCTCGCAACAGCAGATACAATCTCAATAAAAAATTGCAGTTCTCTCAAGAAAAATCTAATTTTACACTTTAAAATTTTCCCTTGCAGTACGTCCAAATCGTTTTACCCCTTAATTTAAAAGGATCTTTCACCTATAAAGTCCCTGAAGAGCTGATGCCGGATATTCAGCCCGGAATGCGTGTGCTGGTGCCGTTTGGAGGCAAGAAAATCTATACGGGAATTGTTTTTGAACTTCACGACAATGCGCCTGAAAATTTTGTAGCCAAGGAAGTCATCAGTATTCTGGATGATCAGCCGATTCTTCCTGAAGAACAGATCAATTTCTGGAACTGGCTTTCAGATTATTATCTGTGCGGATTGGGGGAGATTTACCGTTTTGCATTTCCTTCTTCTTTAAAACTGGAAAGTGAGACTTATTTAAAATTAAAACCCAATATAACGGTTGATTTTGAAAATCTGGATGTCAATGAAATGTACCTGGTTCAGGCATTGGAAGTGCGTCAGTTAATTAATTTAACGGATATTGAAGCGTTCATTCCTAAAAAAGATATCATTAAAACGATCAATTCCCTGATCGATCTGCAGTATATTGAAATTGACGAAAAAATTGCGGAAAAATATAAAGCAAAGGAAGTCGCATATGTAAAGATTAATGATCAGGTTTTGGGTAACCAGAATCTGACGGAGATTCTTTTAAAACTGAACAAAGCTCCCAGGCAAAAGGATCTTTTCCTCGCTATTTTAGAAAAACAAACTGAGCATCCTGATATTCCGGTTAAGAAATCTGAACTGTTTGAGGATGGATATTTCGGAAGCTCCCATTTCAAATCGCTTGCAGATAAAAATCTTGTCGAAGAATATTATATGCAGAAAGACAGGATTGAGAGTTATGAAGGGGTTATTGAAGAGCTTGAAGAGCTTTCCGAGCAGCAGAAGGAGGCTAAAATTGAAATAGATGAAGCTTTTGAAGAAGGGAAAAATGTATTGCTGCATGGGGTAACTTCCTCTGGGAAAACCCATATTTATTTAGAGAAAATCGAAGAATGCATTCAGGAAGGGAAAAATGTCCTGTTTCTGCTTCCCGAAATTTCTCTGACCAAACAGATTACCCAAAGGCTGGAAAAAAAATACGGAAGACAGCTTGGTTTCTATCACCAGAAACTGACGGATTTTGAACGGGTAGAAGTCTGGAGAAGAATCAAACAGAACGATATCAAAATTCTCATAGGAACCCGAAATGCGATGTTTCTGCCGTTTAAAAATATTGGACTGATCGTTGTGGATGAAGAACATGATTCCGCATACAGGCCAAGAGAAGCTTCCCCTAATTTCAATGCGAAAGATGCTGCACTGGTTTTAGGAAATCTTTACGGAGCGGGTGTAATCCTCGGATCGGCAACGCCTTCGGTGGAAAGCTACTACAATGCAAGAAAAGATAAAATAAAATATATCTTCCTGAACGAAAGATTCGGGAATGTCAATCTGCCGGAATATGAACTCATCAACTTTAAAGAAGCCCAGGAATCTAAAAAGGTCTCCGGGAACTTTTCTTTACACTTGATAGATGAGATCAAAAAAACGGTGGATGAAAAAAATCAGGCCATTGTGCTTCATAACCGCCGCGGTTATGCCAATGTTATAGAATGTGAAACCTGCGGCTATGTCAATTACTGTTCGAACTGTGATGTTGTAATGACGTATCACAAGGCTGCGAATGAAATGAAATGCCATTACTGCGGACAGAGAGCCTCAAAACCGAGAAGCTGCCCGAAATGCCAGTCTGAAAACCTGAATGAAAGAGGAGTAGGTGTAGAGCAGATTCATGAAGAAGTATCTAAACTCTTTCCTGACCATGAAGTAGACCGGATGGATGTAGATTCCATGCGTAAGAAATTTGCGTATGAAAAGCTATACGAGAAAATTGAAGATGGTGAAACTGACATTATCGTAGGAACGCAGATGATTTCTAAAGGTCTTGATTTTGACCATATCGAACTGGTGACCATTCCAAAAGCCGATTCTCTGCTCTATGTGCAGGATTTCAGGGCTGAGGAAAGAGCCTACCAGCTGATCACGCAGGTATCCGGAAGAGCCGGAAGGGTTTCAGGAAAAGGGAAAATTTTAATTCAGACCTATAATCCCGATCATTCCGTTTTTCAGCTGATCAAGATGAATAATCCGGCGAAAATCTATAAATATATCCTTACCGAGCGTCAGAAATTCCACTATCCACCGTTCACAAAGCTCATTATGATCGAGCTGAAGCACCGGAAAGAAGACAAAGTGAACAGAGCTTCCCAGTTTTTAGGATCCATTTTAAGAAAATACCTTCCTGAAGAATGTGTTTTGGGACCTGAAAGAGCGCAGATTGCAAGGCTAAACAATTTATACCAATTCCAAATTATGCTTAAACTTCCACGCGGGAAAAAGTATGACGAATTCAAGAAGATGGTTTTGCTGAGTTTGAATGAATTTGATGAAATCACTGCTTATCAAAGTATTAAAAAAGACGTTTTAGTGGATTTTTAACATTTTTTAACAAACTTTAGGCTCTTTTATAAGACCTCTGTGACCCTTTATCTGACAATAATTTCTACTTTTGGTCGTTGATTAAGTGTTTGGCTCTTTAATTGGATGATTTAACTTATCATTTTTTATTGTGTCAAACTATGGAACCAAAAAAAGATAGATGGTAAATTACAGAAAATATATTTCAAGTGCAGCGGTATTGGCTTCTGGGTTTTTCCTTGCTCAATCTACCGTTTCTACCGTTCTTTACTCACAGGCTTACGATAATCAAAGAAGTACTTTGAATCTGCCTTCTCCCATTACTTCGGTAGCGGAGAAGACAATTTTGTCGGCCAAAGAGCTCGTAGACATAAATGTAAACACAATGATGGCGGATCCTGTGCTGAAAAATGCCAGTTGGGGATTCGTAGTGTATGACCCGAAAACGAAGAAGGTGATCTCTTCGTACAACGAAAATACTCCTTTAGTTCCGGCTTCTACTACCAAATTGTTAACTACGGAAACAGCATTGAACCTTTTAGGCGAAAACTACCGTTGGATGACGCAGCTGGAATATTCAGGGACTATTGATGAAAGTGGAGTTTTAAATGGAAACTTGTATCTGATAGGCAGCGGAGACCCTTCTTTAGGAACCAATAAAGCAGGAGCGTGGTCGTACAGAGACATTGTTTCAGACTTCATGAGCGGACTTTCCCGCGAAGGTATCAAAAAGGTAAATGGTGATATTATCATTCAGACAGCGCTTTTCAAAGGCAATATTACAATGCTTCCGGAAAATGTTGTATGGCTTGAAAACAATAATTACTACCTGCCTGTAGGAACTACCCGCGAGATCAATCCGGCAAACGAAAAGCTGATTGTGAAAAAATCAGGATTTGCTTCCGATAAAAAGTATTTCTACGTTTCTCCTTATGTAAACCAGATGGTGTATGCTGAAAAGTATGATGGAGACGGTGTTTTAACGACAAAACTTCCGGATGCTCCGGCTTATCTTGCCAATACGTTCAGAACGACACTGGTGAAAAGTGGAATTGGAGTAACAGGGAAAGTAACGCCAAAAATGACGGATGCAGCACCTGAAAGCAGAAAACTGGTAGCAGCTTATAAATCTCCTACATTAGGTGATATTGTATTCTATACCAACCAGCACAGTGACAATTCTCTTGCAGAAGCTTTACTGAAAACAGTAGGGTACCAGAAAATGGGCGACCAGACTTCTGAATCAGGAAGAATAGTCGTAACCAACCACCTTAAAAATGAAAGCTTCGATATGATCGGGCTGAATTATATGGATGGAAGCGGGCTGTCAAGAGGAAATAACGTAACGCCTATTTCCCAGGTGAAATTTCTGACTTCTTTAATGGATGAGAAATATTACAAAACCTATTTTACGTCACTGCCGGTAGGAGGACAGTCCGGAACACTGAAAAGAATGTTCATCGGAACCGGAAACGGACAGGTTTTTGCTAAAACAGGAACTTTAAATAAAGTGAAAACTTTAGCAGGATATCTTAAAACTAATTCAGGGAAGACGCTTGTGTTTTCTTTAATGGTCAATAATTACTCAGGATCTGTAGATATGGTGAAGAAAAGAATGGAAAAAATTCTTGAGCCGGCTCTCGATCTTTAAACAATATTTATTTTAATATTCTAAAAACCTTTTAATCCATGATTAGAAGGTTTTTTTTATCTTTGATTACATCTAATAACCTGAGTATGAGAAAATTTTATCTTTTAATCCTGAGCTTTTTAATCTCTCAGAATTATTTTAGCCAGAAACAGGAACCTAATATTGAAATGAAAGGGCTTATCGCAAAAGAAATGAATGCTTTTACGAAAAAGATGATCACCTACAATATCAACCCGAATACCTTAAATTACGATCTTCAGTACCAGAGAATGGATGTCAGTCTTGATCCTGCAGTATACAATATTTCGGGTTCCGTGACTTCTCATTTCAAGCCCACTCAGAATATGAGCAGCATTTATTTCGATCTTTCTGATATCATGGTGGTTTCTCAGGTGCAGTACCATGGAAGTAACCTGACGTTCCAGCAGCTTCCTACCAAAGAAGTGAAAATCGATTTTCCCGCTTCCATTCCTGCCAATACCCTTGATTCTCTGACGATCCACTACTCGGGAGCCCCGTCTGTGGGAAATGCGTTTACGACAACAACGCAAGGGGGAATTCCTATTTTATGTACTTTAAGTGAACCTTACGGCGCACAGGACTGGTTTCCCACGAAGCAGAGCATGAATGATAAAATTGAACGGTTTGATCTTAAAATCACCACACCTTCACAATACAATGTGGCTTCCAATGGAAAATTAATGTCGGAAACTACACTCCCCGGAAATCAGAAACTGACCTTCTGGAGAACGGCGTATCCTACAGCAGCCTATCTGATCGCTCTTTCTATTACCAATTTTGTTAAACTGAACGATACCATCGGGAATCCACCATTTCCGTTTGTGAATTACGTATATCCTTCCACGAATGCCAATGCCACCAGTATGGCCAATATCGAATGGACTAAACAGGTCATGAATACTTTTGAAACCTATTTCGGACCCTATCCTTTCCGGAACGAAAAATATGGGCATATGGAATTCAAATTCAATGGCGGAATGGAGCACCAGACCATGTCATCCATGGGTAGCTGGAGCAAACCGTTAATTGCTCATGAGCTGGCCCATCAATGGTTCGGAGATAAAGTGACCTGTGGCGCCTGGAATGATATCTGGCTGAATGAAGGTTTTGCAACATTCGGGGCTGGTCTTGCGAATGAAAAATTATTGATGACCAATGCTGAATTTAAGAATTTTCTGTTGGGAGAGATTAATAATATTACTTCTGTTCCCAATGGTTCTACTTACGTTCCGGATGCAGAGCTTTCAAGTGTAAGCAGAATTTTCAGCAACAGACTGACGTATGCAAAAGGGGCCTATATTCTGAGAATGATTAAATGGATTTTAGGAGACACCGCTTTCTATCAGGCCGTGAAAGACTATCACGGAAGACCGAACTTAGCCTACAGCTATGTAAGAACTGCAGATTTTAATGCTTCTCTGTTACAGTCTACAGGAAAAGATTTTGCAGGATTTTTTAATGACTGGTTATACGGTGAAGGATATCCAAGTTATACCACAAAATGGAAACAGACCGGAAACCAGATCTTTTTTAAAGTTTCACAAACCCAGAGTAGTCCATCGGTCAGCTTTTTTGAAATGCCATTACCTATTAAAGTCAACGGAACGGGAGGGGAGATTGCTTATTTTACATTGAATCATACCGCTAATAGTCAAGGATTTTTAGAAACCGTTTCTTTTCCGGTTGCCAGTGTTGAATTCAATTATGATTATCAGATTCTTGAGAAAAATTCTACCGTGCTTCAGGATAATACGTTAAGTGTTTCTTCCGTAGAAAAGGATGACTTCGCATTATATCCTAATCCGGCTAAGAATGAAATGTACGTAAAAGGAATTGGCAGAGCAGTTGATTATTCCATTCATGCTGTAGATGGGAAGTTGATCAGAAAATCGGTGTATCAGCCTGGAAAAACAATTGGAATTTCAGAGTTGGTTCCGGGGACTTATATTTTTACCATCAATGAGCAGCATATCAAATTTATAAAACAGTAAAAAATTCACTAAATAATCTATTTTACCTTCAATATAATTATGATAAGTGCTTTTAATTGTGAAGTAATGTAGTAATCTGTCTTTATTTTTGATTTAAAAAATTATATATTACTTAAGATATTGTGAAATAAATTTTTAAAAAAGACTATAAATACTGTAGTTTTTCATGTAAATGTTTGTTTTATCTATAAATTAACCTTTTAATCTTGGATTAGAAGGTTTTTATCTATATTTAACCGAATAATTTTTTGGGAAATGAAAACACTTTATCTTTTGATTCTGAGCGCCTTGCTGCCGCAAGTGATGTACAGCCAGAATACACATGATCACAATATTGAAATGAAAGGATTGATAGCAATGGAACAGAAATCCTTTGCTCATAAGATGGCCACTTACAATGTGAGTCCCAATACGCTGAATTACGATCTTCAGTATCAGAGAATGGACATCAGTCTGGATCCTGCAGTGTATAATATCTCAGGTTCTGTGACCTCGCACTTTAAGCCTAATCAGAATATGAGCAGCATCTATTTTGATCTTAACAGTACGCTTACTGTATCTCAGGTGAAATATCACGGAACGGATCTTACATTTCAGCAACTTTCTACAAAAGAACTGAAAATAGATTTTCCGGCTTCTATCCCAGCGAATACACTGGATTCCCTGACGATCAATTACTCCGGTGCTCCATCTTCGGCTAACAGTGCTTTTTTTAATGGAAATCAGGGCGGAACGGCTGTTCTGTCTACATTAAGTGAGCCTTATGGCGCACAGGATTGGTTTCCTACCAAGCAGAGTCTTAACGATAAAATTGAACGATTTGATTTTAAAATAACAACACCATCACAATATAACGTTGCTGCAAACGGTAAACTGATGTCTGAAACTACACTTCCGGGTTCAAAGAAACTGACCTTCTGGAGAACGGCATATCCTACAGCAGCGTATCTGATTGCCCTTTCGATTACCAATTTTACGAAATTAAGCAGTACCATCGGAAACCCGCCTTTTCCGTTTGTGAATTATGTATTCCCATCCACGGCTTCCAATACAAGTACAATGTCTAATATTGAATGGACGAAACAGGCGATGGATACATTTGAAACGTATTTTGGACCTTATCCTTTCCGTAATGAAAAGTACGGGCATATGCAGTTCCAGTGGGGAGGCGGTATGGAGCATCAGACCATGTCTTCTATGGGAAGCTGGAGTAGAAGTATTATCGCTCATGAGCTTGCTCACCAATGGTTTGGGGATAAAGTAACCTGTGCAACATGGAATGATATCTGGCTGAACGAAGGTTTTGCCACTTTCGGGGAACACCTGGCGAATGAAAAACTCTTAATGACCAATGCTCAGTTTATGAGTTTTCTGGTTGATGAAAAAAATACCATTACCAGTGCAACCGGAGGAAGTACTTATGTTTCAGATGCTGAACTTTCCAACTCAAACCGAATTTTCAGCAGCAGACTTTCCTATGCAAAAGGAGGATATATTGTAAGAATGATCAAATGGATTTTGGGTGATACCGCTTTCTACCAGGCTGTAAAAGATTATCACTCAAGACCGAATCTGGCCTATGGTTATGCAAGTACCGCAGATTTTAAAGCTTCATTTCTTCAGTCCAGCGGAAAAGACCTTACTGAGTTTTTTAATGACTGGCTATATGGTCAGGGATATCCAACATATAATATCAAATGGAGACAGACCGGAAATCAGATCTTCTTTAAAGCGGGACAGACGCAGAGTAATGCTTCTGTAAGCTTTTTTGAAATGCCGTTACCGATCAAAGTTAATGGAACAGGAGGGCAGACCGCTTATTTTGTTCTAAACCACACGACTAATAATCAGGGATTCCTTGAAACAGTTACTTTCCCTGTGGCGAGTGTTCAGTTTAATTACGAACATCAGATTCTGGACAAAAACTCTACGGTAGTTCAGGATAATACCTTAAGTGTGTCTTCCGTGGAGAAAGAAGAGTTTGCACTGTATCCGAATCCTGCCAAAAATGAGCTGTATTTAAAAGGAGTTGACAGAGCAATTGATTATTCCATTTATTCTATTGATGGAAAGCTGATCAGAAAATCAGTGTATCAGCCTGGTAAAGCGGTTGAAATTTCAGAACTGGTACCGGGAACCTATATTTTTACGGTTCAGGAGAAAAATATAAAATTTGTTAAACACTAAGATAGTCAGGAAGTTTGAAGATGGAAGAGGGAAGTGATTGAGTCTGAAATCAGAACTTCTACCTCTTATCTTAACGAATTTAGATTAAATAAAAAAACGGACCTTGAGTCCGTTTTTTGTTGTTTTTTGAAATAGGCAGTCACAAAATTAGTATCCACAAAAGGTCAAAACAGCTGAGAATTTAAATAAAAGTTTTAACAGCCGGAAAGAGGTTAAAAAAGCGGATAGTAAAAATAGTGAGCGCGTTCAGCAGATAGTATGGCGTACAGTAATTCCATTGTTAAAATAATTTAAGGTTAAACATATTGTGATGAAGTTTTTATATCAGGAAGCTTCTGTGTTTTCTGGCAGCCCGGGTAGCTCTTTTTCTGGCTGTTTTTACTTTGTACCGAAACCATTTTTCTTTGAAGAGTTTGCGCATCATATTATCAAAATTCCTGGTCACGACCATATTTTTGAAGCCGCGCCATTTTTCAAGAAGGCTTGAAGGAAGTGCTCTTACAGAAACGGAGTAACCTTCGGTTTCATATTGTATATAATGCCACCAGCCGGAAGGGATGTAGAGCGTTTCGCCCGGATTCAACAGTGCTTCATAGCCGTTTAAATAGAGGAGGGCCGGGAATTCTCTGTAGTCGGGATCTTTGATATTGGGTAAACTATGAAAATTGTAAGGCAGTTTATACATCAGATCCGATTGCTCCCACGGAAAAAGCCAGATTCTTTTGATGCCGTGAAACTGAGTAATGAAAACATGGGACATATCAATATCAATGTGGTTTCTGGTAATGGATCCTTCGCCACCGAAGAACATGAAAGGAAGCCATTTCAGTATTTTGCCGTTCGTCACATCGTTATAATGGAGGTCGTCTTTAAGCTCCGGTTTGATATTAAGCAGATTGAATAAAAACAGTCTGTGCTCTGTAGGCGTTGTACTGATCAGGTCAAGATAGTCTGAAAATGTGGTTTGTCCGATCGGGCTGCTGGCCACTCTGTCCAGAGATTCCAGCTCGCTTCCGTAGATGTTCACTTTATGATTTCCTGCTATTTCCTTGAAGTATTTATAATTCCACTTTTTAAAAGCAGGACTTCCGGGATCGATAAAATCTTCCATAATAACAGGAAGACGTGGCTTCATATAATTCTGTATAAAGCTTCGGGAACTTAGTGTCTTTACTTTTTCTATCGGAGTCAGTCTCATATTCCTCAGTTTAGATCACAAATATAATTATTATCCTATTAAATTAGTAGACTAATTGTGTTAAAACTGAATTTGAACCCTATTTTTAGAATTAAACTTTTAAAAGCTGATATTTTAACACCTTTTTATTAAATTAGCGCATCTAAAAAATTACTAAAAAATGATCTCTGAAAAATATCTTCAACATTTACAGAACGAACTGCAAAACATTGAAAATGACGGTCTTTATAAAAGAGAAAGAATCATCACTTCCCAGCAGAGCGCAGAAATAGAAGCTAACGGAAAGAAGCTTTTAAACTTTTGTGCCAATAATTATCTGGGTCTGTCCAACAATCCGGAGGTGATGAAGGCCTCTCAGGACATGATAGAGTCGCATGGTTACGGTATGTCATCTGTACGTTTCATCTGCGGAACACAGGATATTCACAAGCAATTAGAGAAAAAAATCGCGGATTTCTTAGGTCTTGAAGACACGATTTTATATGCGGCATGTTTTGATGCGAACGGAGGTGTTTTTGAACCTTTATTTACTGAAGAAGATGCGATTATTTCAGACGAACTGAACCATGCTTCAATTATTGACGGGGTACGTCTTTGTAAATCGGCAAGATACCGTTATAAAAATAACAATATGGCAGATCTGGAAGCACAGTTAATCGCTGCTTCTGAAAAAGATCACCGTTTCAAAATCATCGTTACCGACGGCGTTTTCTCTATGGATGGTATTGTAGCTGATCTGAAAGGCGTATGTGACCTTGCAGACAAATACAATGCATTAGTAATGGTAGATGATTCTCACGCTACAGGTTTCATCGGAAAAACAGGCCGTGGAACACACGAAGCCAATGAAGTAATGGGCAGAGTGGATATTATCACGTCTACGTTAGGAAAGGCTTTAGGTGGTGCTTTAGGCGGATTTACTTCCGGTAAAAAAGAGATCATCGATATGCTGAGACAGCGTTCCCGTCCTTATTTATTCTCGAATTCATTAGCACCTGGTATCGTAGGAGCAGCATTGAAAGTTTTGGATATGATCTCTGATGACACTTCACTTCGTGATAAGGTGATGGAAAACGCAGAATATTTCAGAAAAGAAATGGTGGCCAAAGGATTTGATATTCCTGAAGGTGATGCTGCCATTGTTCCGGTGATGTTGTACGACGCCCCTCTTGCTCAGAAAATGGCTGAAAAGCTTATGGATGAAGGGATTTATGTAATCGGGTTCTTCTATCCTGTAGTACCGAAAGGAAAAGCAAGGATCAGAGTACAGCTTTCTGCAGCTCACACCAGAGCACACCTTGACAAAGCGATTGCTGCTTTTGAAAAAGTAGGTAAAGAGCTTGGTGTGATTTCTTAATTAAAATAGTATATTATTTAAAACAGGTTTTATGAAAAAAATACTTCTGATCATCGGTTTTGTATGTTTTCAAAGTTTCTCTGCACAGAGCATTATGGATTTCGATCTTAAAAATGTAGAACTGCAGGGCATGAAACCTGCGACAATAGATAAAGAAATGAAAGATATCGGGATTACAAAAATCCCTTTTGTGACGGATAATCCCGATATTATTTCAAAAATAGAAGGTCCGGAAACGGCAGCTACCATTAAAAATTTCTACACCTTTACGTACAATAACGCTAAAAAGGATGATGGTGGAGTCATGGTTTATGAGTTTAAAACAAAAACGGATCTGGATGTATTTCTTGCCAAAAACTATGAACAGTCCAACAGCAGGACTTTAGTAAAAGGTTTGTTTTGCATTAATATCTGGAGCGATTACGGTCTGCATGTAAAAGGGAAGGAAACCAGTGAAGACCATCTGAACAAGCTGGAAAAGTATTACACAAACCTCGGTGCGAAAAGAGTAAAGCTACAGGAAATGCAGCCTGTTGACGCCACCGATCAATAATTTTTTATATCTACTGATGCTTTATACAATAATCAAAGCACTGCATATCATCTTTATGGTAAGCTATTTTGCGGGAATTTTTTATCTCGTAAGAATTTTCGTTTACTATAAGGATACGGACGAATTTGCTGAAGAAAAAAAGAAAATCCTTAGAGAACAGTATACTTTCATGGCCAGAAGGCTTTGGAATATCATTACCGTTCCGGCAGGTGTGATAATGGCAGTTTGCGGAATTGTGATGATCTTTCTTAATACCGGGCTGATGAAAATGCCGTGGTTCCATTTAAAACTTACTTTCCTGATCGGTCTTGCCGTTTATCATTACTGGTGCTGGAAAAAAGTACTGAAACTGAAAGAGTTGAACGGACAAACCATCGAAACGCCTAATATCAAACTGAGACAGGCCAACGAGATCGCTACATTTCTTCTGTTCCTTGTGGTATTTACCGTGATCCTTAAATCTTCAGTGATTGAGTACTGGTGGCAATTAATCGCCGGATTTTTCGTTCTTGTATTTCTGATCATGATGACGGTGAAACTCGTTAATAAAAAAAAGAAGGACTAAAGAGTTATAAGTTAAGAGTTATGAATGATGAGTTTTTTTGCTACCTGCTACCTGCTACCTGCTACCTGCTACCTGCTACCTGCTACCTGCTACCTGCTACCTGCAACCTAAACTCTAACCCCTAAATAAAACTATGATTGCAATTTTAAAGAAGGAACTTTGGAGTTACTTTGGAAACTGGAGCGCGTGGGTCATTATCGGCGCATTCAGTCTGATTACCGCTCTTTTCCTGTTTTTTTTCGAGAATGATTCTAATATTTTCGACATCGGAATGGCCTCTCTGCAGAGCTATTTCGTACTCGTTCCATGGCTGCTGATGTTTATTATGCCTGCATTGTCTATGAAGACTTTTGCGGAAGAACAGCAGACGGGAACCCTGAACTGGTTGTTTTCGCAGCCTTTAAAAGTTTCAGACTTGGTAACAGGGAAGTTTCTTTCAGTGTGGATTGTTGGGGTTTTATGCCTGATTCCGTCACTGATTTATCTTTATACCGTATATGTTTTAGGCGTTCCGGCCGGGAATATTGACCTTGGAATGACCTTCGGAAGCTATATCGGACTGATCGTGCTGATTGCAGCATTCTCAGGCGTTGGAATTCTGGCTTCTTCCTTATCACAGAATCAGATCATGGCTTACCTTTTGGGCGTTTTCATGTGTTTCATCATGTACTTTGGGATAGAGCAGCTGGCGAGCTACAAGCTTTTGGGCGGTGCCGATTTTGTTCTTCAGAATATAGGTTTTTATCAGCATTTTTTGGGCTTTACCAGAGGTCTTATCGATTTTAAAGATGTGGCTTATTTTATTCTGATCATCGGTGCTACGTTATTATTGTCCAACCATTTTATCTCTAAAAAGAAGTAGTATGATGAAGAAGTTCAATATTAAATCTCCATTAGGGATTTTCCTGATCGCCATAGTGCCTTTGGTGATTCTGCTTACGTATTCGGGAATCAGATTAGACTTAACAAAAGAAAAAAGATATACGCTTTCGGACAGTACGGTAAAAGTGCTGGAATCTGTGAAAAAGCCGCTCACAGTAGATGTTTATCTGGAAGGAGATTTTCCGGCAAGCTTTAAACAGCTTCAGAGCGAAACCAGATTTATGCTGGAAGAGTTCAGAAAAATCAATCCGAAGATCGATTTTAAATTCATCGATCCTATTAAAACAAAAATGTCTAAGGACACGCTGATGGCGATGGGGATGCAACCTTCTGTTCTTCCGGATGTAAAAGATGGTAAGATTACACAGATTACGCTTTTCCCTTATGCTGTGATCAAATATGATAAAAGAGGAGTGTCTATCCCGTTGGTGGTACAGCAGGCGGGAATAGATGCAGATCAGCAGCTGACCAGATCTATTGAAGGTCTTGAATACAGTCTGGTTTCCAATATCAAGAATATCGCAGCGGATAAGAGAAAGAAAGTCGGAATCCTGGTAAATCAGGATGAGCTTGGTCCTGAAGAATTCCATGGTTTTATGCAATTGGCGCTGGAAAATTATGATGCAGGTCCAGTAGTCCCAAAAAATCAGACAGAACTTACTCTTGAAGATCTTCCGTTACTGAAGCAGATGAGCGCTTTAGTGATTGCAAAACCTAGAAAAGCATTTACAGATAATGAAAAAGTAATCCTTGACCAGTTTATTATGAACGGTGGGAAAACCCTTTGGATGATCGATGCCGTAAACGCTGAAATGGATACGCTGACAAGATCTCAGAAAGTAATGCCTTTCCCTGTAGATATCAATATGACGGATTTCTTTTTCAATTATGGAATCAGAATCAATCCGGCGTTGGTGAAGGATGTAAAGAAATTTGCCCTGCTGAAACTGGTAACGGGTGAAGTAGGAGGGAATCCTCAGTATACAAGCCTTCCATGGCCGTATTTCCCACTTGGAATTGCTGAAAATGATAATCCGATTACGAAAAATATCAACCCTGTAAAATTTGAATTCCCGACTTCCATCGATACATTAGGCGGAAGGAAAAACATCAAAACAAAGGTTCTTTTCGAATCCAGTGAGAGAACGCTTCTGAAGCAGGTTCCCAACTATGTGGATCTTAAAGAAATTGCCAGTGTAGACAGTCTTGGCCAAATGGAAAAACCAAGCAGACCTAAGATTTTTGCTGTTGCACTGGAAGGGAAATTCAACTCTGCCTACGCATCAAGGATTGAAAGAAAAGGATATCCGGGTTTCAAAAGCCAGAGTACTGAAAACAAAATGATCATAATTGCTGACGGAGATGTCGGAAGAAATAAAATGCACAAAGGTGAGCCGCTTCCGATGGGAATTGACCGTCTGACGAATCAGGAGTTCGGAAACGAACAGTTCCTGAGAAATGCGTTGGATTATCTCTTGGACGACAGCAATCTGATGGCACTTAGAAACAGAAACATTGAAGAACGACTTCTCGACAGAAACCGTATCACGGAAGAAAAAGCAAACTGGCAATGGCTGAATCTACTGCTGCCTTTAGTGGTAATCGGTCTTCTGGGAGGATTATTCTTCTGGATGAGGAAAAGAAAGTTTGGATAGAATATATAAAAACCACCGTGAAAAACGGTGGTTTTTTATTTTTGGAGTACGGAGCAGCGTTGAGGTTTTTACATTAATAAGGACGAACTTTAATCCGTTCATTCCCTAATCCCTGCTACCTATCACCTGCTACCTATTATCTGCTACCTTAATATTTAAACGGAAGATTCACAATATCAATTACTTTTTCTCCTCTGTTGTTTTTTCCGGCTTCCCATTTCACCTGGTAAGTCGCTTTTTCAGCTGCTTTTTTTACTTCGCTGTTGAAAACTTCATTTTCTCCATAGGTGGAAATATTCACTACATTGCCTTCCGAGTTGACTTTCAGAATGATCTTGGTTTTTAAATCTTTACTGAGCGGCTTAAGAGCATCTGCATTTAAATTCTTTTTGACGTTTTCAATAAAGGCTTTGTTTCCTTTGGGATATTGGGCAGGAAAAGCTACCATTGGAGGCGGAGGAACAGACATATCCTGAGGCTGTCGCGACTCGAATTTATCTTTTACTTTTTCTTCTTTTTTTACTTTCTGTGCAAACCCAATTCCGAACATCAATGTCAGAATGAGTAAGATTATTTTTTTCATAATAATTGTGATTGTAGTTGAAATGATACAAATCAATGGATCATTTAAAATAGGACATAAAGAATGAATAGTCTTTTGAAAAACTATTCATTCTCATTGTTTAATTAGCACCAAAATCCACCACCGCAGGCGTAGTTATGGCAGCTTGTTCCTCCTGTTGAAGCCGGACACATTCCCCAGCCATAACTTCCGTCATCATTGGCATGGCATAATTTCCATCCGTCACAAGGAGCGGCTACTGCTGCTACAGCCCCGGTTAGGCCTCTCATTTGGTCTCTTGAAAGTTTTTTTAGATTTTTCATAATAATTAGTTTTTGGTTTTCCTACTCTTTTAAAGCTTTTCGGATTCCGCTTATCTAAATCCTAAGGTAGTGAATTTTTGGGTTGCTTTTTAATTTTCAGACGAAAATTATCAAACAAATTCACTTGTAACCTGTTGCTGTATAGTGTTTTATTGTATTGATGGTACTTTCCGCCATGTAAATGCTGATGTGAAGAAAGCTAATGTGGTATATGAAAAACTTGTGGAGTAAGATCAAAAATAAATCAAACCTTATATTAAATACAACTTTTAATTTTTAAGATTTTTTAACCACAAATACCACAAATATTTTTCACAAATACCACTATTAAGTCATCTATATTGGTGTCATTCGTGAAAAATATTTGTGCAGTTTGTGTTTTAATAAATGCAAAGTTTTAACATAACATCGAATAGTTTAAGAAATAGAAAGAGAAAAATCAATCTTCGACTGATTCGATGGAGCGTCTGCATAAAAGTTTTCTTAGTCTATTTGAGCTGAATCGACATTCGTATTTATCAATTGAACATTTTCCTGAATTCCAGCGGCGACTGATTCGTCTTCTGTTTAAACAACTTACTGAAAGACTGCGGATGCTCAAAGCCCAGTTCATAAGCAATTTCACTTACCGAAAGATGAGTGGTGCTGAGGCGTTCTTTGGCCAGCTCAATCAGTTTATTTTGGATATGCTGCTGTGTATTTTGTTGGGTATGAATGCGCAATAAAGATCCGAGATAATTGGGAGAAATATTCATCTCTCCGGCAATGGATTTTACCGAAGGAATTCCATTTTCTATGAGATTTGCGCTGTCAAAATACCTGGAAAGCACTTCCTCAAAACGTTCCAGAAGCTCATGGCTGGATTTTTTCCGGGTGAAAAACTGCCGCTCATAAAAACGTTCAGAATAGATAAGAAGGAGCTCAATCTGCGCCGCAATCAGCTCCTGAGAGAATTTGTCGATATTCGACTGGTATTCTTTTTCTATATTTTTCAGAACATCGACGACAATTTTTTCTTCCCTGTCTGATAGGAAAAGCGCTTCAGTGACGTTATATTTGAAAAAGTCATACGATTTTATCTTTTTTGCAAGCGGCGTATTCCAGAGGAAATCCGGATGAACCACCAGAAGCCAACCCGTGGGTTCTACGACAACATCAGACTTCATTTCCAGCTTCAGAAACTGAAGCGGAGAAACAAAACACAAAACGCCGGAATTAAAATCATATTCCTGCTGACCATAGTTGAACTTCGCATTCACATTTCGCTTCAGCCCGATAGAATAAAAATTCTGAATCCATTTCAACTCATTGTCATCCATAGGGTAGTTGACCTTGCTGTAATCAATCAGACTGATCAAAGGGTGCTCAGGATTGGGAAGATTACAAAAGGCATGAAATTCTGAAATTGAATTGAAGCGGAAGGGAGGTTTCATGATGCTAATTTAATTTTTTTTGTAGAAGTATAATGTAAAAAGTAATGATGGACAAGGTACTAATGTACCAATGTAAAATGTAAAAAGTATTAATGTATTAATGATTGATGCTGTTGTTTAAGGAGTTGGTCTTTTAGTATTAGCGTTGTCATCGTGAGCATAAACTGCAGGTTTACGAACGAAGGTCACAAAGGATCTTTGTGTGGTGTAAAATGTATAATATAAAAGTATTTATTACTAAATGCTTCGACTACGCTCAGCATGACATTTCTAATACATTATGTTCATGTGCTAAGAAAAACATATGATAGACTTGCCATTGTCATTCTGAACATAGACAAAGGATTTAGATTTTAAAGCTATATCACCGTAGACACTGTCAGTGTTTCCCATTGTTTTGCATCGTCGGTAATGGTTTTAATTTTTTGATCCAGCAATTCAGCGGTGCCGCTTCCCAATAAGAAATGAACCGGGGGATTCTGCTCTTCGCTGAGTGCGATGATGGCTGCTGCTCCTTTTTCGGGATCATTGGGCTGGTTGCCATTAATTTCGTTAAGGTGTGCCTGCTCGGAATTTCTCGCGGTTTCATACACTTGAATTGGGGTTTCCGGCGTTTTTACCGAATCTTTACTTAAGAAATCTGTACGGAAATAGCCCGGATATACCACAGTGGCATACACTCCGAATTCTTTGATCTCTTCAGCCAATGCTTCAGTTAATCCCGCTACCGCAAACTTAGTCGCACAATAGATTCCCCAGCCCGGGAAGTTCCCGGCATAGCCTCCGATTGAAGAAATATTGAATATATGTCCTGATTTTTGTTCACGAAGATAAGGAACGGTATTCCTGATGACATTCAGTGTTCCGAAGACATTGACATCGAAATTGGCTCTGGCTTCCCCGTCTCTAAGCTCTTCCAGTGTACCGATCTGCCCGTATCCGGCATTGTTGACCACCACATCAAGCTGTCCAAAATACTCTATTGTTTTTGATACCGCTGACTGTACATCGTCATTATCCGTTAAGTTCAGTTCAATCGGTAAGAATACATCAGATGTTTCTCCAATTTCTGAAATTAAAGACTGTGCATTTCTGGTAGCAGCCGCCACACGGTAGTTATTTTCTAATAATTTTTTCACTAAGGCCAATCCCAGACCTTTTGAGGCTCCCGTTACGAACCATACTTTTTTTGTTTCCATTTTTATTGGGTTTAAATGATGGTACAAAGATCGCAGGATCGGAAAGGGTAGACGTAGCCCAATCAATGAATGATGTAATCAGATCGTGGATGAGATGGGAAAAGAAGATCTTAGGGCTTTCCAGCTGGCTCTTAATGAGGTTCAGGCCGTTGCATAAGTCCCGGGAGCTACTTATCTAACGGTCTTTACCCGCTTTGGAAGGCCATAAAGCCCCTTAGATAAGCCCCTTTATGCCGTTTGTAAACTGCCGATAGTCCCTTAATGAGCCCTGTCTACCCCCTTGGGTAAGGGGGTAGAGGTGGTTGTGGAAGGGGATCGGGATGGTGGTAAGAGGGGATATTGATAGTTAAATGAAGATTGTAGTAAAGTTTTTGCTGTTGCCGTTATTTATTAATAGGGTACTTGTAGCCAGTTGCGAATAATGGGTGTCTTATGATATCCTTTGGTTAATTGATCAATGAGATCTTTTTCATCATTTTTATTGACACCAATTCCTAAATATGTGGAATTCTTATGGATAAGAATCATTCCTTTACGATATTGAGGATGGTTTTTATTCTTAAAATAGAAATCATATTCCCTGTTGGGTTCAGATAAAATAAACGAAAGCATTTCAAAATAATCATCAGTTTCAAACTCTGTTTTTCCAAAATATTGAGGATGGCTAAAATATACCTCTTTAGGCTTAAATCCGACTAACCATTTTTTCATAAAATCAAATATGATTTCTTTATCAATGGTAGGGATGTGTATGTACAGATCCGTTAATTGAGATTCATTAATATCAGTAAAATGTTTGACAACATGTAATGTGCGATTACCCAACCTGGGCACAATAATTTCCATTATTTTAATATAATGATCAATAGATGCAAATGATAATCCAGCCGTAAAGACTACCAGCTTGTTATTTGTTTTTAATAAATAATAAGTATAAACCAGAAAATTTTCTATCGCTTCACATGAGTTTAAGTGATCATCTTTAAAACCAATTATATTTTCAATTTCAAGTTTTAATTTGTTTTTACCTCTTAGTCTGTCATAACTACTACCATAAATTTTAACCGCTTTTTCAATAGGAAAATTCACAGTGGTAAAATCTTTATTATTAATTAAACTTTGATAATCGCTGTCTATGTCTGTTACGAATAAATTCATGCTTTTCAAATGGAATCTGTATCATTGTAAATATAATGGTTCTTACTTAAAATAAAAACCACTACGAGAGCAGTGGTTTATTTTATTTAAATAGTATTGTATAATTTTCCTTTTCCATGAATATCAAAATAATATTCATTTAAGTCTGCATTATCAGGCTGGCAAATAAAATAGTTAAAATTATATTTTTTTTGAAATTCCTCTACCCAATCTTTTAAGTAATCAATACTCATCTTAAAGTTAGATTCCTTCAAATCCTTTAAATCAAAGAAAAATAAGATTTCAACTTCGTCATTATTTCGCCCTAAATTAATAAATACCCTCGGAATAATTTTCCCCTTTATATCTAAAAAATCTGTACTAATAACAAAATCACAGTAAGAATTTGAATTGATTATATTAATCATTTCATCGAAATCTTTGATTGAATTAATTTCGGGATCAATAAAACGAGCTTCTTTGGAGTTTAACAGTAATTTTTCTAAAAAATTAAAATTCAATACAGAAAACAATCCTTTACATATTATTTCTATTAACATTTATATAGTATTTTAATCAATTTCACTTTCAAGGTAGCCAATAACTTCCTCCGAATCTTCACTTAAATAAAATGTTCCTATATAATTGTTATTGTCAATATTTACTCCTTTTAACAGACTTCCGGAATAATTTTTCAGTCCAATTAGTAAATTATTCATTTGCTCTGCGAGTTTATGATGTTTATTATCGACTGCATTTCCTTTTCTTATTTTATATATTCCAATTAAATTTTCTCTTTCAAATCTTCCATTACTTAGCCTCACTTGATAGTCATTAATTTCTCCAGGTAGATTGACTGCTTGTTTTATTAAATTAAAAATATCTTCTATTGTTTTCATATTTTATGGTTTTACGTGTTGTACGTTCTCCCTAATAACAGGTTCGAAAATTAGCCATTTAGCTTCCTGTATTTGTTGTCATGTAGGAGATATGCCGGCTAAGCTTATCATTACGTTAACTAAGTGATCTGTATCATTGTAAATATAATAGTTCTTTTATTAAAATAAAACCACTGCTTAAAACAGTGGCTTATTTTTAAAAGGACACGAGCGTGACGCTCCTCCAACTGAGCGGGTTATCCGATCTTATTTTCAATTCCAAGCCACTGGCAGATTACGGCATATGATACCATAAGAAAAACATACAAAACATACAAAATAATTAAGATTAAAGGAATAATAGAAACTATATTACCTTTTAAATCATTCTCTCTATTGCTTTTCTTTAAATTATAAATAAGTATTAAAGTAAATAGCAATAAACCTGGTATAAAATATAAAAAAATTAAACCAGCTCTTATCTGTTTATATTTATAAGGGTCTATCTGATAAATGAATGCAACACTAATAATAAATAATATAAATATTAATAATATTCTTGTAGGAGTTAAAAAATTAAATATTTTTTTCATAGCTAATTAAATTATTTAGATAAAAGGAATTTACGCCCGTTAGATAAAGATCTTGAATCCGCATTTGTATCTGCTCGACCATTATAAAGAAACTCATAAGTATTAACTCCGAAACTAACTTCATGATTAAGCAATCCAATAAATTTCGACCATCCTCCCCACATAAAGTTTCCAGCATCCATTAAACTATAAATAGTATTTGTATTTCCAAATCTTATATGATAAGAAGAATCATTCTGATTAACATTATTTCCTATATCTAACTTTCGGGATAAATAATGCGCTGAAAAATCAGCCTCTCCATAAGTGGATTCATAGCCAATCAAACTATATGCTAAGAATTGGGCACTTGGAGAGATAATCATGTTTCCTAGTCTTCCTTGGGCGAGCAAAGTTCTAATTTTGTTAGTATTGGGAACACTAGCTATTGCTTTTAAAAATTCATGGTAATCAATGGGATAATAAACATGATCCCCAACATTATACTTCCTTCTTGAGCTTGTTTTATCTACACCTTCAGGATCATTCATAAACAATTCCATCCCGCTCTCATCAAAAAATCTATTAGGCTTTCCATTTCTAACGTAACTTTTGACTTTTCCATTTTTATCTACTGTTATATCATCTCCAATTTTTTTAAAATGAATCCCTTTAAAATATTCAGATTGTTCAATATATGTCATTAGACCTTTAAACTCTTCTGTTTGCCCAAAGGTTGCCGGACCCATTCCTCCTTTGCCGTTTTCTATCAAAAATCTATCCCTATTATCAATTGAGTTTGCTGATCCAAACCATCCTGAGTTGGGATCTTGTCCTAGACCTGGTTCCCCCATAGGAGCCATCGCTTTTCTGCCGTCCGGATCTATAAAGCTTATAGGGTTGTTTAAGGCATAATTGTAAGGTGTAAATCTTCTGGAAGTTTCAGCCAAAGGATCTACAACGCCCCATCTTGCAATATCTGCCATATACATTCTGGCTCCGTAGTCGCTCCAGCCTGTTTCTTTCTGCAGCTCTTTTCCGTTGTAGCCATATTTGTAGGAAGGATTTCCAGCTAAGGCATTATAACCTTCATGTTTCAGTCCGAAAGGATAGAAATTGTTTTCTTCAAGAACTTCTGCGCTGCCATTTGTGTTTTTGGAGTAACTTAATCTGACATTTCCCAAATGGTCGGTATAGCTGTAAATATACTTATTATTTTCAAAATTGTAGTACCCTTCAGATGTCGGAACAAATTTTAGATTAAGAGGGTCATTCTGTGATGTTCCTTTATTTTCGTACTGGAAACCGTTCAGATATTCAGTAATTTTAGTGCTCTCCAGGTTTTGCTTACCCAAACCGTAGGTATAGGTTTTTTTTAGCTTGGTGCCGTCTGCACTGTACAGATATTTCGTGTTTACATTGTACATAAGATTGACCTGATCCCGCGATTTATATTGCATATCGAATTCTACATAATCAGGAAGATCCAGGAAGTTGTAATCAATCTGTAAAATACCTTTATCAATATGGTCTTTCATATTCCCGTTCTCATCATATGAAATGGTAGTTCCTGAAGTATCGGGATATCCGGCATAATCCCCTGAACTGTCTGTAACAGAATTGAGTCGGTTTCCGGTGTAGCTGTACGTAAGGTTATCAATAAGCTGCGCAGTTCCTGTAAAACTTTTCCCGTTTCGCTGCAGTTCGGTGATATTTCCGTTCATATCATAGCCAACGGTTTCATTAAAGAAATTATTCTGCGGTACGGAGGAGTCAGGTTCTGAATATGTCCCCTTTTTCATCCTGTTCAAAGGATCATACTGGTAACTGTATTTTCTCAATATCTGATCCTGTGCGCTTTTCCAGCTTACCTCTTTTATATTTCCGCTGTATTTTCCAGAAGAAGTACCGGCCGGATCAAAATAGGAAACAGCATATCCGAAAAGATCACTTCCCAGAATGGCGGGATCATTTACTTTGGTAATGGATCCTCTTATGTTATAGGTATAATCTATACTTTGCAGATTGTTTCCTACTTTTTTATTGGAAAGCTGTGACAGTTCGTTATAAGTGTTCTCTGACATTAATTCCTGCGGCTGGCTGTTTACCTGATGCCACTGTTTTTTCAGACGATTTTGGCTGTCATATTCAAAGGTTTGGGTAATCACTTTTTCCGTATCCGAAGAAAGCCTTTTGTGATAAACTTTTGTCTGTTGTACCACGGCTGCAAAGTCCAGCTCAGATTCTGTTTTGGTATATCCTCCCAAATGATTCACTGAATAGGTGCCCACAGCTCTTGATTTCTCATCATACCAGATATAGCTTTTGGTCCAGTTATCATCTTCTATATTTTTCACATAAGAAGCAGTAGCCAGATTTTTGGTATTCAGGGAAGCGTCCATAGTATCACCAATGGTGTTTTTTCCCAATACCTGAGCTGGTCTGGAAGGCGAATCCAGCGGGTATGTGTCGTAATAATTTAGGCTTAGTAAGTATTGTACCTTGTCATATTGAGGGTATCCTGCTTCTATTGTGTAATATACAGCCATACCGCTATAATTTACCACTACCGAAGAAGTTCTTGTTTCATTATTTGTGCCTTTAGCATATGCATTATTCTGTTCTTCTTCCCGGGTACTTCCTGCGGCCAGAGATATTCCGGTCATGATAACTCTTGAAAATTGGTCATATTTTGTATACAGCCATTGTCCTTTAGCCCTCATAGCAGCATCCTGTGTAGATACCAGACGGTCCTGCTTATCATACACCATATATTCCCAGCCTTTTCCGGGAATTTTCTTTTCTATCAGCCTGTTTTGTCCGTCATATCTGTACTGGTAGCATAGTTTATCCCGTATGGCCTGATCCGAAACATCTGCGGCAACAGCCAATGGCGGAATGACAAAGGCTAGCTGCCCAAAATCATTATAGGCATAATAGGTGTCAATGTTTTGTGTCCCGTCATTTTTTCTAACCAAAATGATATTTCCGTCAGAGTTCTTGAATTCCGTGGTAGTATTCCCATCCCCGTTTGTTACGGTGCTTTTCATCAGCTGATTGGCTCCGTAGGTTCCGTTTTCAGTAATGGTGGAGACACTGTTTTGCAAGGACGTGGAAACGGTATATTTTTTTACTTCTCCCGGTGTATTGGCTGCATAGGTGATACTGGAAGGATGTGCTGCCCAGTCGTTGCCCGGAGGAGTTATTTTTTTAATTCTTCCTAAAGGCGAATTTTCCAGTTCCTTTTCGGAATAGATTTTTTCGTTTCCAAAGATATTGGCGGCATTATTCAGAGGGTCTGTGTAAATGGCTCCGTTTTGTGTGCCGGTCTGCGGAACAGGAAAATATTCTTTTGTTATTCTTCCGAATTCATCATATTGGATATGGCTGACCACATCTTTTCCGGAAGGCGTTCCTTTAATACTAATCACCTGTTTGGCCCTTCCCAGATTATCAAAATACTGAACCTGTTCAGCTTTTTTGATACAGGATTCATCAAGGCAGGTTTTACTATATATATAATTCTCGTCTGTATTTGCACTGACTGTCTGAGCAGAAGAATATGTCACTAAAAACAGTAGATTCAATAATGATATTATTTTTTTCATCTTAATTAGTTTTATAGTTATACTGATATTCTGAGAGTGTTTTTCCACTGGCATCGGTGATTTTTATAAGCCTGTTGGCGCTGTCATACAGATAAGTGGTTTTTATTCCGTTGGCAGAAATGCTGTTGGTAATACCGATCAGCGGATCATAGGTGGAAGTGGTCACAGAATAGTTTTTTAATACGGGATCTTTCTTTAGGTTTTCTAAAGCCAGCAATAAGGAAGACTCATTGGCCGGATTATCGGCATCAGCATTGGACGCATTCACTGCTGCAATAACGGTCTGGAGATTCATCACCTGACTGTAAGGCAGACCTTCAATTTTAGCAATCGGCTGGGTCTGGTAATATCCCCAGATTGTGGTGGTCGGGATATGCACTTTATTGGAAGCCTGTACAAGATTGCCTTTATCATCATATATATCAAGCGTAGCGGCTGTTATCGGGCTTTGATTCTGCATATTAAATTCAATCACTGATGAAGGATACAGGTTGGATGAACTGTCATATTTTGTCTCCGATTTATTGACAAGAGTTCCGTTTACTTTTACTTCGGTCTGAATAGGGATAGACATCATGTTGGCATTTGTCAGACGGATATTGTTCATATCGGCTGCGTAGCTTATCTTCTTCTCAGTTACTTTCCCTTCAGAAGAAGTGTCCTTTATTAAAGACGTCTGTAAATTGGCCGGATTGGAAAAGGTTTCTGTGATATTCTGTAAGCTGCTTCCGTTATCATAGTAGGTTTTGGATGTGGTTTTGGAAGATTTCATCCAGGAAGCTTTGGACCGGTATCCGGCGCACATGGTATATTCCGGAAGATTGCTGATTTCATCAAAAACATATTCCATGTTTTCATCCGACATTAACTGGTTTTGTTGGCTGAACACTTCTTTTTTGGTCAGAATTCCCGAAGAAACTATATTATAATAAGGCCTGTAGAAAACATTTCCGCCTGAAGTATAGTCATCCGGTGTTTTAAAGTAATATTTTGAATAGCCTATGTTTTCAGACTCTCCGCCATATATTTCCTTTACATTACGGTATAGGATAAAGCCTGTCGCATAGTCTCCATCGCATGATTCTCCAAAAAACTCCTGTCCGCTGGAATCATTGGGATTTGTAAATGAATTATACTGATAGGTGATCGTTTTTTTCAGGCTTAAAATTGAAGTGTAATATTTGATAGTGGCAATACGTGGTACTTCTCTTTGAATCGTATTTTTATAAGGTTGGGGAAGACTCGTAATGGCATATGTTTTAATGGTCCCATTTCCATTGCCTTTTATTTTGAAGGTGTAAGTTCCCGGAGTGAGATTATAATATTTTATTCCGTCACACTTATAAATGGCATATCCATGCATTTCAGCCCCTCCTGAATTCATGAGCTTATAGACTGGTGGGGAAACAATGTCTCCATGTATATCATGAATCGTGTAGACCTCTGAAAGCAAATCGGTTACAAAAAACTTTTTGGTTTCCGTGACTTGGAATGTATAATTTCTGCTGATATTGGTGTCATAATCTGCAGTATTGACAAGATTTAAATACTGTACATCAGGCTGTGTTATTTGATTTGTATCAAACAGGAGCTGACTGCTATCCCGATACATCTCACCGGCTTCAAAGTTATACTCTACATATCCTCCTTCAGGCAGTATCATTTTTTTTAATAGTCCAAGTGTAAAGTGTCCCGGATATTTTGGGCCGTCGACAGGGCATAAGAAATTTCCATATTCGTTCGGATTACCGGACGGACTGTAGTTTGTTTCTGAACCTAATCGGTCATATTCAAGTGTTCTTGCTTCTATAACCCGCTCGTTTTTATCCAGTTTTTTGATATCTGTTAAAATTCTTTTTCCTTGATTACCATTATCCGGAGTACCTTGATACACTGAAAAAGTGGAATATTGTAATCTGTATTTGGAAATAAGATGTGAGTAAGCATCTGACAGTGAAACCGTACTTAACTCATACGGATCATTCTTTCCGGCGTCTTCCATAAAAGCACTGTAACTATACTCAAAAGCCATTTTTCCGTATTTTGTAGAAATAGTCCCTAGCTTACAGTTTTGATAGATAATGACATTTCCTGAGTATTTTGTGTTTTTCTGGTAGCTAAAATCAGCAACAGTAAGATTGTTTTCATCAATTATTTTGGTAAGGAAAAAGGCAGATTTATAATTAAAACCCGCTGCTCCGGTATTGTATCTTGATACACTGTAATCTTCAAAAATATACTTAATGCCTTTATCATTGGTCAGGGTAAAAGAATTAAGGATAAGGGTAGCTGTATTGGAATCTCTTGTATAGTCAATTTTAATATTGTTTCCTGAGATGTTATTTAAGGTGAAAGTATTGTTTAAGGTATCTCTTACAAACTTGAATTTTCCGGATTCTCCCGGAATGTCATAGTAATAAATATCATCAAATATATTTTTCTTATAATTGGGTCTGTTGGGATTGGAGAGTTCTTCATCCACCATACCGTTGATGACTCTTGAAATAACACCGCCTTTCAATAAAGACCATCCTAAACCGACTTCGCTTCCGGGTTTATTACTGATTGCATTATAGGCATGGTAATTCAGGACCGCTGAAAGATCTACGCCTGAATGACCTGAAGGCAGGCTAAATAAAGGAACTGAAATATTGGGGATTCCGGTAGATAAAGAAACCGGCGTATTTACATAAGAAGAAAATGAAGAAACCGATGGCATAGGTTCGGAAGTGTCACCAAAATTTCTTTGCGATAATCCCCAGTTAAAAATTAATATACATAATAGAAGTATCTTTTTCATAATTGTGTTTTATTTCTTGATTAGTTTTGCACTTGCCGTTTTATTATTATCCGTTTTTATCGTCACCAGATAAGCCCCCTGAATCAAATTCTGGGTATTGATCTTCGTGATCTTATTTTTCGTTTTCAAACTCTGCAGCTGCCTTCCACCCATATCATACAGGATAATATCAGCTTCTTTAAAGTCAAAGCCTATTTCTACGTAAGCATAGTCTGAAACAGGATTTGGATAAATTTTAATGTCTTGTTTTTCAATTAATTTATTGATCTGACTGTCACCAAGCTTCACAATCTTCCAGTTCTCTTTTCCAAGCTCTTCCGCGCTGGTTCCTGCCAAAATGATAGAGCCATCTCTGTTTAATCTGATATCCGAAAGTCTTTCCTCTTTCTTTCTGGATTCTCCTTTCACATATTTTCTCCACGCTTCATTGCCATCTTGGTTCAGGTAAAACATCCAGAACGTTTCATCATCTGTTTGTATTTTTCCTTCTGCCTGAGTATAGCCTCCTAAAAGAATTCCCTTTGAGGATTTATCATCTGCTGAATGAAGGACGCTCATACCCATTAAAATATCACGGTTCTTGAAATTGAAAGATTTCTGCCAGATCTCATCGCCTCTTTCATTTAAAGAAATCAACCATAAGTCTGTTCCTTCCTCAATTCCTACCGTTTTATTTCCCGACCTTTCAGATCTGGATTCTCCACCGATTACATATCCTGCAGATGTTAAAGCCAATGTTCTGATATGATCATCACCTTTTCCTCCGTAATTCTTTTCCCATTCTACTTTTCCGGTTTTGTCGAGTTTGACGATCCAATAATCTCCCTCGCCGAAATTATCCGTAGACTTAGCAGTTCGGAATACGGGATACGAGGTTGCCGAAGACGACTTATCTGCGGAACCCGAAATCCGGATCTCGGAACTTCTCGAGTAAATTCCCAACAAGGCTCCTCCATCTCTCGTAGGAATCATTTTCTCCACTTCATCCAAGCCTTTTCCACCCAGAACAGTTTCAGAAAGTATTTTTCCATTTTTATCCAATCTTGAGATCCAAACATCTTTTGATCCATAACCGCTGGTTCCCTGAGGCTCCCGAAGGGAACTTTGTCTGTTTCCGGCTACAAAAAATCCAAGGTCTGTTGTTTGAATAACTGACCTAGCTTCCTCATCAGAAGAACTTCCCAATGTTTTTTGCCAAAGCTCATCTCCGAATTCATTGATTCTGATCATCCAGATATCAGATCCGCCTTTGGAATCTTCTTTTTTATCTAATCCTTTTCCGGAATAAGAAGTTCCGGCCAGAAGAAAACCTCCTTCCTGAGTGGTTACAGAAGCTGACAAATAATCATGGTTTTGCCCTGAGAAATATTTCTCCCAAACCTGCTCACCTTGTTGGTTCAGTTTAATTAAGTGAAAATCGTAACCGTTATTTTGCTTACTGCCTTCAGCCTGAAGCTTACTGCTTTGGATGCTGCTTCCCGAAATAAGATATTGCTGATCGATAGTCGTAGTCACCTGGCTTAGAAAATTCTGCGTAGAAGATCTGATGTCTTTCTGCCACAATACTTCCTGGGCAGACAGCCCCAGAAGCGTGCACAGCGTAAATGCACTGGAGTAGAATCTCTTCATCTATTTGTGTTTTAAGTTAATATTAGTTTTATAAATAAAGCGGCAAATTTAACGTTTTTTAACACACTCACAAGTCTCTTTAATGAGATTTAATGTGAGTTTTATCACCTCTTAGTGTTTTTTACGTCACCTTTAGTTTTGATGAGGTAAAGGTATCATGACATTGCGACAAAAGGTGTCGTATTTTAATTGTTCCGAATTAAATGCGGGGAATTATGGTATTGACAGAATTAATAAAATTAAAGTTTACAGCAAAAAAAAGAGAAACCAGAGTTTCTCTTTTTTGATATATTATTTTCAGTTACAATACTTTTATCCCTGTAAAACCGGAATAATATGCTCCCATTTCAGCTGTTGCGCATAGTCCAGCGCTGTTTTTCCGTTTTTGGATTTTACATTTTTGTCAGCTCCGGCTTCTAACGCGATTTTTACAGAAGTTAAATTTCCTGCAATCGTTTCTTTGTGCAGAAGCGTAAGGCCATTATCATCCGCATGGGTCAGTTCATCAGGATATTCCTGTAGAAATTTCACAAATTCACCTTCCATATTTCTGCTCATTGGATGTTCTGTCAGATTTTCCGGCTTTTCCTTCTGCTCATTGACGACAAGGATCTCGTTGAAATCTCCGAAATCCAGCTGCCAGGCATCATCATGTTCCATTCTTTCATCTTCCGGCATATCGGCACGCATTTTATGAATCGTAAATCCGCCGTAAGTTTTCGGTAGAGGATTTTCAGTTGAAGAAAACAGTTTGGAAAGTCCTGTAGGTTTCTTTACTGCCGGAGTAATGGCAAATAACCAGTCGCTGATCTCATTCAGAGGGATTTCAAAATAATCTCCGGCCTGTATATTGGTCAGATCGTTGGGATTATTGATCAGAAAACCGCTTACGGTGTCACCGTCAAAATCAATTTCATTGATCCACATATGTTCTACAGTAATTTCTCCGGTTCCAGGATCTTCCTGACTGAATGAAGCTTTCACACAGGCAAGGTCAAGGCCCGGTATAATCCTTCTGTTTTCCCAGGACTGCTCCCGCCAGAAATATTTAAAAGTTTCTCTTGCTTTTTCATACGCTTCGATCATTTTGGGATCTTTCCCATCAGTAAATACAAACGAATTCTCTTCCATTGTGATTGGTGGTTGATAAGTTAATAGTTGATAATGATGCCGGGTTCAAAAGTGTCTGAAACGCTCTTAAATCCGGCATATTTTATTTCACTAAAGTACGAAAAAATATAAACAAATGTTTGATTTTTTCGGTAAAATTTCAATGTATTTTATTCTTTATCTGCCATTTTAGGAAGAAGAGCAGCGGTTTTGTAGTAACTTATATCTGCGTCAATTTTGCTTTGCAGATTTTTAAAAGTAGCATATTCATAATGTTCCCATTCCTCATCGTTGTCAGGATTGGGTGTTTTATCAATAGCCAGTTCCAGTTTTCCGTCTTCCTGATAGCTGAATTCGATAGCTGCATATTTTTCGCCGTTTTCATCATCAGCATACCAGCATTTCGTTGTTCTTTCCGGTATGGGCTGAAGCGTTTCATTATCAAGGATTTGAGAGCAGATGAAATTCTCAGGATCATGGTGATAAAAAACGGTCTTTGAAACCAAGGGCTTTTCATCTACAGCCAGCGAATACATTTTATTGGTGGCAATGATGAAATCTCCGGCAGATTCTCTTTTTTCAATATCAAAAAGATCAGATTTTTCCTTCAGATAGTTTACGATCTCTTTTTCATCCTCCTCATGGTTCATGAAATAATTGATGCTGTAGATTTCATCTTCGGTGAGAAACTCGATTTCTTTCAGCACTTCAGAATCTTTTTCGTAATAATATAAATGATAGTCGTCTAATTTCTCAGCTTTGGCTTTTGAAATCACTTCTCCAAAAATGTTTTTGTATACTTTTTTCATGTTAGTCGTTTAATGTACGTTGTGTTACCATTGTGTTTATGTCAGGGAAAATTGGGAATATCTCACACACCCTTAAATCCCGCAGCTTTTAGATGGAATTATCTTGCTTTGGTTAAGTTGGCCATTGAAATTTTATGCAGTTTCATACAGCATTTTTTCAGGATGATTATTCCTGAAGTTCAAAAGCCATTGATATTTACAGTTGTGGTAGAAATTCGTTGATAGTGTTAGGATACACGTATCATTAACGGAATTGTGATCCGTTAAAGGGATTAGGGTTTTATTCTGGTTGTCTGTATGACATACCATTTGTACTTTTTCCCATAAGCATGGATGCTGTCCACGAGTTTAAAATTTTTACTTCTGTACTCAGTTTTCATGGGTGTTTTTTTTATGAGTTCAAATATATTTAAAATCAGAGAATTAAGGAATAATATCTGAATTTTTATAATAAGGATTTTTTGATAAGAAACCCGGGTATATCAGATCTATCTGTGAAGCGTAAATATAGGGGGTCTCTGCATTACAATGTTCGATGGCGGAAAACGCACCATGATCATCATATAAAAGCTCTACACTATACTGAAGTTGTTCGTCAAAATAATATTTTCTGATGATTACCTCTGACTCTCCTTTAAAGTAATTTTCTTCCTTTTCATATATCATCCTATTATTGTTGTCATAAAGGCTGGTAAGATAAAACTCATCATTCTTTCCCTTACTATAGGCTGTACTGAATTCTTTTCTGTATCCACCAATGTTTTCAGTTTTTATCAAAGAAAAATCCACCTCATGAAATGTTTTTACCAAAGCTGAAACTATTTCCTCTTCAGATTCATATTCTTTAAGATAGTACTGAAATTCAGAGTGTTTATCTACAATCGCTTTGTCAAATGGAGCAGTAAGAAGAAAATCTTTCCATGAAAAAAGAAGTTCCTTAAGATCTGAAAAAGGAATTTCCTGCAGGAGGGTCTGCTCAGGATCAATATCCTCAAAAAGAACAGAAATATCCGTGTATCTCATGGTGGGAAAATCAAGATAGATTCCCATGCAGTACTCGGGATCATAGAAACCTTCAGAAATAATGAAATCAATCTCTGAAACTATTTCATCAATGCTGTCGTCATCTTTAAATCGGCTTAGAAAATACCCCAGGAAATCATTGTCCACGCGGTGTATGGCTGTTTTCATATTCACCGTCTTATCACCGGGAAAAGTGAAGGGACGGTCTACAAAAAAAAGCTTATATTTTTCTAAAATCTGCATTATTTCATGATTAAATGTACATTGAAACAGACATTGAGATCTATAGTTTATTAGTTTTTATTAAAAAGACAAAATTCGATTTATTTTATTGCTGTTCGATATTGATTTTTACATTAAACATCTTTTATAAAGTCCTCGTATTCATAGTAAAACCTTTCAAAACCATCCATTTTATCCCAGAAAAATTCGAAAATTTCCTGCCAGGTATTTTTGTTGAATACAGAAACTCCGTGTTTTTCAACCCAGATTTTACTGATGACTTTTCCATTTTCAAGCGTAAAAAATTCTTCCTTTTGAAAGTCTCCGATAAAATCTTTCAAAATATCTTCCAAAGACCAGATCTTCTCATAATAGGCATTCCGGAAGATCTCATCCTTCATTTCGATATCCAATGAGACCTCCGCTTTTTTATTATCGGCATTAAATTTAAATGACATATCCTTGATCTTCGTATCATAGAGGAGCCATTTTCTGGGAAAAGACTTTCCAAAAGCCGTCCAAAATTCCTTTTTTAGCTGTTGAGCTTCTTGTTTACTGAACATGTGACAAACATAAGAATTTAATGGGAAAAGAACAACGTTATGAAAGTTAATGTATCAATAAGAGAAAATACATTTTTTCAATCGTCACGTTCCCATTTATATAATTCAAACTATTTTCTTATTTTTGCTGTAATGCTTTCAAAAAAATCCCAATATGCTTTTAAAGCGCTTTCGTACCTTGTAGAAAAAAGGAATGATGGCCCGGTCCTTATATCCGAAATTGCGGAACGTAAGAAGATCCCTTTAAAGTTTTTAGAAAATATCCTGCTGGAATTAAAAAAGGCAGATATCCTTGACAGTAAAAAAGGTAAGGGAGGAGGATACTTCCTGAGAGAAAACCCTGAAAATGTGAAACTGGCCAAGATTATCAGATTGGTGAACGGCCCTATAGCCATGCTTCCATGTGTCAGCTTAAACTTCTATGAAAAATGTGAAGACTGCAATGAAGATCACTGCGGGCTTCATGATGTACTTATTGAAGTGCGGGACGCCTCACTGAATATTCTTGAGAAAAAAACTTTAATGGATCTGGTTGATTAACCCGGTCCTTTTTTTTGAATAATTAGTCTACTTTTTTGGTAGGATAATATTTTTATTTGATATTTGCAGTAGCCCAAATGACCCAATCACGCTAAAAACTGCTCTGGTGCAGGTATTAAAAGTTTCTGAGACCACAGATCAATCTAAAAAATCAGATTTGTGAAACTGAAAGGGTAGAGCAGGAGCTGTAATGATATGTAATATGATAATTTCAAGAAAAATTCAGATAAGACTCAATGTATTCTTTTTTACAGCCGCAGTCCTGCTGATCTCCGTTTTGTCCATGTACGAACTCGGCTATATGGATGAGCTGCTGAATATTTTAGCCAAAGACAATTATGTATTTTACTGGATGCTTCTGGTAGGAGTTGTAGCAGAAATTGTAGCGGGATCTATGGGAATGGGCTATGGCGTGATTTGTACAACAACACTTCTTTTCCTCAATATTCCGCCTCATATTGTGAGTGCAAGTATCCATTCAGCGGAAAGTTTTACGACAGCTGCGGGAAGTTTAAGCCATATCAAACTCAAAAATGTAAGTAAAAGTCTGGTTAAAAAGCTGGCCATTCCGGCAGTCATCGGGGCTATTATCGGAGCAGTAAGTCTTACATATCTGGGAGAATATTATGCTAAAATCACCAAAACGGTTATTGCTTTCTACACCCTTTACCTGGGAATCCAGATTTTGTCCAACGCTTTTAAAAAGAAACAGAACCGGGCTATGAAAAGGAAGACGAACCTTACAAGGCTGGGTGTCATTGGTGGCTTCATAGATTCTTTTGCCGGGGGAGGTTGGGGACCATTGGTGACCGGAACCCTGATTAAAAATGCATTCACACCAAGATTTGCAGTGGGAAGTTCTACTGTGGCTAAATTTATACTGACCATAACGGCTGCTGTCACTTTTTTCTTTACCCTCGGAATCCAGCACTGGAATATTATCCTGGGACTTCTGATCGGCGGAATTATCACGGCTCCTTTTTCTGCCATGCTTACAGCAAAGCTTCCGGTGAAAAAAATGTTCATAGTCATTGGAATCCTTGTGATTGTGATGAGTTCCATAACTATTTATAAATCAGTTTTTAATTAAATCAGACCTTATTTGTAGAAAAATAAATGCTTGAAAAACATTTTTCGTTTTGAAAATATTCTACTTTTACATCACTAAATATTAGAACATGAATTTACATATAGTAGCACTTTTTAAGTTTAACGAAAACTATCTGATGGACGCTGTAGAGCTCTTCCAAAACCTCGTAAAGGAGACGAGAAAAGAGGAAGGATGTCTTCAGTACGACCTTATTGAAGATAAAGATAACAAAGGAACCTTCTTTCTGATCGAATTATGGGAAAGCGTTGAGCACCATAGCGGGCATCTTGGACAGGACCATCTTCTTAATTTCCGTAAAGATGCTTCAAAAATGATGGAAAGCGCTGCGGAGGTGTATAAGGGGTTTAAGATTTATTGATTTTTAAGATTTAAAGATTTAAAGATTTAAAGATTTAAAAATTGAAGAATTGAAGCATTGAAGCATTTAAAAATTCAGGTTAAGTAATCATAGGATCTCTTAATCTTTAAATCTTTCAATTTTTTAATCTTTCAATTAAAAATAAAATACCACATAAAAGGCGGTCTCAGATTCTGAAACCGCCTTTTGATTAGAAAAAATAGAAAGTATTAAAATTTTGAGTTTATTTATTTCACGATAAGTTTTTTCGTTTCCGTACTGCCTCCGAAAGTGATTTTTACAATATAATTTCCGGCAGTAAGGTGAGATAAGTTCAGATCCTGCTTGTAGAAACCAGCCTGATTGGTCAGTTCTGCAGTATGTACTTTTTTCCCGGTAAGGTCATAGACTTCTATGCTTCCTTTGTTGTTTGCTTTTTCTTTAACGTCAAAAAGAACCGTTACTTTTTTGTCAGCCGTTGTAGGGTTTGGATAGATCCCGAAAGAAGCTTTTTTGCTTACTTCTGTAATCCCTAAAGTGGATGTAATTTTCTTGTATTTGAAATACATATTTCCGGTTTGAGTCCCTTCATTGGAAATGAAATACATTCTGTAATAGTCTGACCCCTGTTTTACGTAATATACCGCATCAGAATATACTCCCGAAGTAGGCTTCCATGAATGACCGATAGTTGTAATATTACTGGAGAATGCATTGGATGCAGGAATAGTAGATGTCGCTGTTTCCTGAGTCTCAGGTCTTACTTTGGCTACTGTGATATTTGAATTCTGGATAACCCCGGACATTCTGTATTTCATGGTTTGTGGGTTTCCCTGTGGGTCTGTATAAGGGTAATCTGTGTAATATCTTGTAAACATCATATCCCAGTTGGCTCTTGAAGGCTCAAGGTTGGAAACCTTTTCACCGGTAGCAAATGAGAAGTAGTTGAAATAAGCATCATCACTTCCGTTGGCAACTGTTTTTGTTTGTGTAGCATCCCATGAAGAGGTAGCTGCATTCCATTTTGCATATTTAAAAGTGTAACCTGAAAAATAATCTTCAATCATAAATTTAACAGATGCTCCTGAAGCGTACTGCATAATGAAGATTACTTTTCCTTCTACATGATGGTTTAAAGGGTTATATTCTCCCCATCCATAGGTTGCCGATCCTTGTTCAAAAGCACCTTCCTGCAGGAAGTTCGTATTGTCAACATTAAAAAGTGGGGCTCCGTAAGAAGCTACGCTATTGCTAGTGATCGTATTCCAGTCAGAAGGGTTAGCAGACGCCTGATACACTTTGATATCATAAGCGTCATTAATTCTTGTTCCAAAATTAGTTGCAGAAGCTCTGTAAAAAGCTACATCCCATGAATTAGCGGGCTGTGATACTATATTATTGGCACTAAAATCGAAAAAAACACGGTTCTGGTAACTGCTCCCCATAGACAGATTAACTGTCGTGTATCCATTAGCATCCGTCTGTGCCAGTACTGTTTGTTGAACTGAAAGTGCAAACAAAGAGGTCAAAAGTAATTTTGTTGTCATAACAAGTAAAATTTATATGTTATTCTTATTTAGAATGATTCTACAAAAGTATATAATTATTTTTAATCATTCTAAATAAAAACATGATATTTGTCGTGTTTCTATTTAATTCTACGATTAATATTCATGATTTTGAAGATAAAAAGAGCCGGCTGGAAAACTTCCAACCGGCTTTATAAAGGGATACTGTCTAATAAACCTTATTTTTTGATGAACTTAGATTTTACTACTGAACCTTCTGCAGTTTCAACAAGCATATAGTAAACGCCTGTATGCAATCCGCTGATGTCAAATTTTTGTGCTTTTAATTTTCCTTCAGCTACTTTTTGTCCTGAAGCAGAATAAACTTCAATATTTTTAGGTTCTGTTCTCGTGATAAATTCTAAAGCTGTGTTGCTTGAATTTACTGCAAATTTGAAGTTCTCATTTACTTTAGCAGTATCATTAACTCCTAAAGAACTAGAAGCTTTATATACTACATCATCAACCTGTATTGCTACGTGAGTGGCTGAAGGTGTAAATTTAAAAACGATATATGAACCTGTAGAAGCTGGAATATTAACAGTGATATTTTGTGTTACTCCAATTGTCGTTACATTAATAAGATTCCCTACTGGTACGAAAGTAGTCATGTCACTAGGGCTTGTAGAAACCCCGATCTGAATGGTTCCAGGACCTGGAGAAGGAGATACCAACGTCGTTGTGAATGTTAAAACTTTATTTCCTGTAGGAGCCTCTATCTGAGGAGAAATAAGGTAAGAAGAAGCTGTTGCATTATTACCTGCATAAGACTGGACAAATCTCTGAGTATTATCACTTTCAAGGGCAGCTACAATCATTCTAGGCGGTGCTGGTGGAAATGCACCTGTTATAGGAGCAACTACCGCAGCCCAGCCACCCTGTGGAAATGTAATGGTTCCGGTAGTAAAGTTGTTGAAATTTTCATTAAGCGTAGCTACTTGTGCATTCGCTGTAAAAGCCGTAAACATTAAAGTTCCTAAAAGTAGTTTTAATTTCATAACGTATCTTTATTTAGAATTATTCCACAAAAATAAGTATTAATTTTTAATTGTTCTAAATAATCATAAATTTAACGTTTAAATTTTATTATTGATCCCATACAAAATCATTGCTTTTTCATTACAAAAAGAGATAAATCAGGTATGGAAGCGGAAAGGAAAGTAGGGAAGTTATTTGAAGTCAGAAATGCATTTACAATAGGGCAGCCACTAATTATAAAGCCAATATCAGCTTCCAGTCTCCGTATTCTGGCTTCCTATCCATTCATTTTCTATTGCCTGCCCCGGATTCATCTGTTTCTAATAAATAACTCTCTTTTTGCAGTTTATTTTAATTTGAACGAAAAAAATTATGATAAATATCAATTTTTGATTAAAAATATTTACACAAGCGCTTCTCTAGAATGTTGTTTGTTGTGAAAAGGCAAAAAAAGAAATAATATTTTCCATTATTTTTAACTATTCTAAATAAAGCGTTATATTTGCCAAAATTTTACTCTATGAAGAAGAAAGTGCTTTCCGTTCTATCATTATCCATTGCCTTTTGGATGAACGCACAACAAAAAGATTCTCTTAATAAAAATAAAATAGAGGAAGTTGTCATTACAGGACAATATACACAGCAGTCGATTAATAAATCCATATATAAAGTTGACGTAATTGATGCCCAGCAGATCAAAAATATGGCTGCAACCAATGTGGCGGATGTTTTAAATCAAAGTCTTAACATACAAATTACACCAGACACCCGCTCAGGAAATTCTACCGCTAATATCATGGGGCTTGACGGGAATTATGTAAAAATACTAATTGATAATATTCCGGTAGTAGGCGATACAGGACTTGGAAGCAATATTGACCTTACCAAACTTTCCCTGAATAATGTAGAAAGAATTGAGATTGTAAAGGGAAGTATGGGTGTAGAATATGGAAATGGGGCAGTAGCCGGAGTCATCAATATTATTACCAGAAAAACAAGCACAAAAAAGGTTGCTGTAAAAGCATCTCTTCAGGAAGAAACGGTAAGAGATAACTACGACCTTAAGAAGAAAGGAAAGGGAAGACATATTCAGAACTTTAACGTAGATTATAATATAGACAACAATTGGTTTGCGAATATCAGTTTCAATCATAACCAATTCATGGGGTACGAAGGCGAGAGTAAAGGATATAAATATTTTGGGACAGACCCGGAGATAAAAAGAGGTTATGAATGGAATCCGAAGGATCAATACGATGCTTCCGCATTGATAAGATACAGCAAAAACAAAACTTCATTCTATTATAAACTTTCTTATCTGAACGAGAAATTTAATTTTTATAATCCTGAGACCAACAGGATTCCTCTTAACGATGGTCTGGGAGGCGTTGTCTATCAGAGCAGAGATAGAGAATACAATACCAACAGATGGGTTCATCAGTTCAATATCCAGGCAAATTTAGGGGATATTCGCTATATGGGAGACTTTTCTTATCAGACCCAGGATAGAAAATACTTTGATTACAACTACGATATTCCTAACAGATCTGTTACCAGTAAAGATGAAAAAAGATCATATTATCAGACAGATATCGTATATTCAAGAGGGATGTTCAGTAATTTCCTGAACAATAAAACTTTTGATTTCCAGCTTGGTTATGAGCTGGACTATACCAATGGCCAGGCAGCGCTTATTGCAGGCCAGTTTTTTGGTGAATCTGTGAAAAGAAAAATCTTTACCTATTCCAATTTCCTTTCAGCGGAATGGAATATCTCAGATAAATTCTCATTAAGACCAGGGGCAAGACTTTCAGTAAGTGATATGTTTGATAATCAATTCAATTACTCCCTTTCTGCGAGACTGAAAACTTCTGAAAATTCAAACCTGAGAGCTGTTGCCGGGACGGCCAACCGTTTTCCTACCTACGATGAGCTGTTTACTTTCTTTGTGAATATTAATCATGATGTTCAGGGAAATCCTGATCTGAATCCTGAAAAAGGGTTTTCTGCAGGTCTTTTCTGGGATCAGAATTTTTCAGCCGCTAATGACTGGAAAATAGCTTATAGTGTTAATGCACTCTATCTGGATGTACAGGATAGAATAGAAATGGTGATGATAAAAAGACCTTCCACCTATAAATATATGAACCTCAATACCTACAGAAACATGCTTTTATCTGCAAACGTAGATTTTAGAAAAGATCAGCTGGCATTTTCTTTAAGAGGTTCGGTGAATGGTACTTCTGTATCATTAAATGAATTGGAACATACTTCTCCTACAGATTTCCAATATCTTGTACAGGCAGGAGCATCCGTAAATTATAAACTGAAAAATATAGGGACAGGCTTTTCTCTATACTATAAATATACAGGTCCCGGAAGAAACTATGTATTGGAAAATGATATTGAAGGTTTCAGACTTGGTAAAACAGACGGTTTTCATATGATGGATTTTATCGTAAGTCAGCCACTTTGGAAAGATCATCTTGAAGTGTCTGCGGGGGTGAAAAATATCTTTGACGTTACAAGTCTGAATTCTACTTCCAGTGCAGGAGCTGGCCATATTGCAGGGGCAGACCGTATTAATTTATATTACGGAAGAAGCTATTTTGCAAGATTAATTTATCAATTTTAAAAATAAGCTATCATTATGAAATATTTAAAAATAGTATCTCTTCTGTCCATCATCGCTCTGCAGTCATGTCTGTCAGCAGATGAAGATCCGGTGCCGGTTGCTCCTCTTACGGGATCAGTAGTAGATGTTGCAGTAGGAGGACCTACAGAACCTAACCAGGTGTGGATTGATTTAAGTGACTACAAGAATGCTGTCACTAATACAAGAACAGACTGGGACCTTGGGTTTTATACAGGAGATGCATTTCGCGTAGTGATCAATGGGTCTATAGCAATGACGGTTGCAAAAGTTCCTAATGCCACAGATATCAATCTGGTAAAGGAATCAGATGTTGCCGCACTTAAAACAACGGCTCAGGTGGGAACATTCAATGCTTCCAATATGCAGTATGTTGATAATCCAATTGGAAATTTCTTGACACAAACTACAGGAATTGATGCCATTAAAGAAAACGATGCAGAAAATCCGATTTATCTGGTGAACATGGGAAGGGATGTTCCACCTTCCAGCAATATTGGAGCCGGATCTGTAAATTTATCAGGAGCTGCGAGAGGCTGGAAGAAAGTGCAGATTCTACGTGCCCTGAACGGATACAAAATACGTTATGCTGATGTAGAAGCGACAACTTATAAGGAATATCTTATCGCAAAAGATACAGAGTATAATTTTACCTATTTCAATCTTAAGACCGGAGCACCCGCTAAGGTACAGCCTAAAAAGAAAAAATGGGATTTAGCATTTACAACGTTTACCAACGAAGTATTCTCAGCTCCGACTACCAGTGCGGGAAGCTATTTCTATGCTGATTTTATTATCACCAATACGCTGGATGGCGTTGGAGTGTACCAGGTAAATGCCGGAGGAAATCTTGAACAGGCTTATAATGCATTCAAATTAAGTGATGTAGATCAGTCTAAATTTATTTTTAATGACCAGCGAGCTCTTGGAGATAAATGGAGAACGACTACCGGAACACCGGATATACCACAACCATTTGTATACTCAGACCGCTTTTTTGTCCTAAAAGATGCAGAAGGATTTTATTTTAAATTGAGATTCAATGCCATGAAAGACAAAAATGGAAATCGTGGTGCTTCCAATTTTGAATTTGACCCTTTATAATCAATCAAATAAATCGTATATCATGAAAAAAATAATCCTTGCAGGTTCTATTCTGATGGCAGTGTATTCATGCAAAAAAGAAGAAGGAGCAAAAAAAGAAAATACAACAGAAACCTCTGCTGAGGTTCCGAGAAGCAATAATAAAATAGTTACCTTAAGCGGTGGCGTTACAGAGATTGTAAGTGCATTGGGCCACGAAAAAGAAATCGTTGGAACAGACGTTACAAGTACTTATCCTGAAACATTAAAAGCTACAGCTAAAGGCCTTGGTCACGTAAGATCAATGACGATTGAGCCGATCATGGCGGTAAATCCTACTTTAATTTTAGCTTCAGAAAAAGATATCAATCCTGAACTGATGACAAAGATCAAATCTTCAGGAATCAAAGTTGAGGTTTTCAAACAGGATTACACCGTAGAAGGAACTAAAAAACTGATTGCTGATGTAGCAAAAGCTGTTGGAAATACAGATTATCAGAAATTAAACGATAAAATCGATGCTGATTTAAAGCAAATCCAGCCTATCGCTAAAAAACCTAAAGTATTGTTCATCTACGCAAGAGGAAATATGCTGATGGTTTCAGGAACAAAAACACCAATGGATGCCCTGATCAGCCTTGCTGGCGGACAGAATGCCGTAACCGATTTCGAAGATTTCAAACCTTTGACACCGGAAGCCGTAGTAAAAGCTAATCCGGATGTTTTATTCTTCTTCTCAACAGGCCTTGAAGGGGCAGGAGGAAACGAAGGAGCTCTTAAAATGCCGGGCGTAGCACAAACCAACGCAGGTAAAAACAAAAAGATCATCGCAATGGATGGAGGGTTAGTTTCAGGTTTCGGGCCTAGACTAGGAGAAGCAGCATTAGGATTAAACAAACTTTTAATTGAGAACACAAAGTAAACTATACTTTTATCTAATAATAGGTGCCGTACTGCTTGCTATCATAGCAGTACTGGCGCTTAATACTGGAGTCTACGACTTTGGAGGAACATCGCCCTTCAAAGTTTTATGGCAATATATAAAAGGAGACCCGGGCTTATCTTTAAGCAACAAATATGTGATCTGGGATGTGCGGGCAGCAAGGATCATTATGGCGATTTTAATAGGAAGCATGCTGGCTGTTTCCGGAACCGGTCTGCAGGGGCTTTTCAAAAACCCTCTGGCGACAGGAGACTTAATAGGTCTTACATCGGGAGCCACACTACTGGCGGCAATTGCTATTGTTTTAGGAGGACATTTCAAACAGTATCTTCCTGAAGCCGTACAATTTTCAATAGTAGGCATTGCAGCATTTATTGGTTCCTTTTTATCCATGATGCTCGTATACAGGATTTCTACAGCTGGTGGAAAAACCAATGTAGTGATGATGCTTCTTTCCGGAGTAGCCATTACCGCAATCGGGTTTTCGATCACCGGATTTTTGATCTACATCTCAAAAGATGAGCAACTCAGAGACCTTACGTTCTGGAACCTGGGAAGTCTGGCAGCAGCAACCTGGACGAAGAATATTATTTTAGCAGTTGTTCTGGTCATTTCTTACATCATTCTGCTTCCCAAAGGAAAGGCTTTAAATGCCATGATGCTTGGGGAAAAAGATGCACAGCATTTAGGAATCAATGTGGAAAAGCTTAAAAAGCAGATCATTATTATTGTAGCATTAATGGTGGGAACGTGTGTGGCATTTTCAGGAACCATAGGATTTGTAGGACTTATTGTCCCTTACATTCTAAGACTTTTATTTAAATCGAATTACACATTTATCCTGCCTTTATCAGCCATATGCGGAAGTATATTATTGTTGACGGCAGATACGTTCAGCAGAAGTATTGTAGAACCTTCGGAACTTCCGATCGGAATTCTTACAGCACTCATGGGAGGTCCTATTTTTATTGCTATTTTAGTTAAATTCAAAAAATCTCTGTAATGATAAAGGCACATCAGATCAGTTACAAACACAAAGACTTCCATATTCTGGACGGGATAGATGTTGCTCTTGGATACGGTGAATTTCTTGCCATTGTAGGTCCGAACGGAGCCGGAAAGTCAAGTTTGCTGAGTGTTTTGGCTAATGAGATCAAGTCCAGACAGAAAATACTGTTTAAAGATAAAGATATCACCCAATGGAATGTGAGAGAACTGTCTCAGCACAAGGCTAAATTTTCCCAGCACAACAGCAATGATATTCCGCTTGAAGTAAAAGATGTGATCATGATGGGAAGGTATCCCTATTTTGATGCCCAACCCGGAAAAGAAGATCTTGAAGCCATGAATAATATGATGTACGAAACCGACATTTTTCACCTTAAAGACAGAGAGTACAATACCCTGTCCGGAGGCGAAAAGCAGCGTGTACATCTTTCAAGAGTTATGGCCCAGCTCGAAAATGAAATTGCCCACAAATTGGTCTTTCTGGATGAGCCGCTGAATAATTTAGACATTAAACATCAGTATAAGGCTTTGGAAATTATTAAAAAATTCACCCAAAAAGCCAACAGTGCTGTCGTTGTACTGCATGATCTGAATCTGGCAGCCCAGTTTGCCGACAAAATTTTATTAATGAAATCAGGAAAGGTGTCTGCATACGGAACGCCACAGGAAGTATTCACAGCTGAAAATATCAGTAATGCCTATAATTTCCCGTGTACTATCTGCGAACACCCTATTACTAATAACCCAATGATCATTTTTGGATAACCATGGAAAAAGATGAATTAAAAATCCTCGCTCAGAACCTTGCCAATCCACAGGGAGAAAAAGGAGTTGAGATCGGCGAGATGATGAACGCTACCAACATCAGCATGACATTAGAAAGCATCAAAACGCTTTTAATAGAAGATGATGAACACATCCTTGAAATAGGACACGGAAATGCCGGACATCTGAAAAATATTTTAAGCAGAGCCCAAAATCTGAAATACACAGGAGTAGATATTTCTGAAACTATGTACAATGAAGCGAAAAAGCTGAACAAAGACTTTGAAAGCCAGGCCGATTTTGTATTGTATGAAGGAAAAAAGCTTCCCTTTGAAGATAAAATTTTTGATAAAATATTTACCGTCAATACCGTTTATTTCTGGGAAAACCCGGTTGAGTTTCTCAATGAGATCTACAGAGTTTTAAAGAATGACGGAACTTTCGTTCTTACTTTCGGACAGAGAAAATTCATGGAAACATTGCCGTTTACGGAATACAATTTCACCATGTACAGTAACAGCGAAATGGAGGAGCTGGTTTCCAAAAGCCACTTCAAGAGAATGAAAATTTCTGAAAAAGAGGAAGATATTCAAAGCAAATCCGGAAACGAAACCATCCACAGAATTTATACAGTTTTAACCATAAAAAAATAAAATAATGAGCACGTTAGTTAATGATTTAAAGGAAAAATGGGAAGCTCTGAAAGCAGAAAATCCACATATAAGAATAAGAAACGCTGCGGCACAGTTAGGCGTAAGCGAAGCTGAATTATTGGTAACAAGCATAGGAGAAGGCGTTACGGTCCTGAATGCTGATTTCCCTGCCATCCTTACCGAAGCAGAGAAGCTTGGAAAAGTAATGGCCCTTACCCGCAACGACGAATGTGTGCACGAAAGAAAAGGAATCTACCAGAACGGTGATTTCAGCAGTCCTCATGCACAGCTTTTCGTAGGAGAAGATATTGACCTTAGAATATTCCTTAACCACTGGAAATCTGCATTTGCAGTAGTGGAAGGAGATAAAAAAAGCCTTCAGTTTTTTGGAAAAGACGGTCTTGCCCTTCATAAAATCTACCTTACAAAAAACAGTGAGGAAGCAGCTTTCGATGCCATTGTAGAACAGTTCAAGGCAGAAGATCAGAACCAGGCATTCGCTGTGGAAGCAGTGGCTCCAAAAGCGCCTGAAAAAGCAGATGCTGAAATTGATGCTGAAGGATTCAAAAAAGCATGGACAGAATTAAAAGATACCCACGATTTCTTTATGATGACAAGAAAATTCGGGGTAAGCAGAACTCAGGCTTTAAGACTGGCTCCGGAAGGATTTGCTAAAAAAATCGATAATGCTAAAGTGGTGAATGTTCTTGAAGATGCTTCAGAAAAGAATATTCCGATCATGGTATTCGTTGGAAACAGAGGAATTATCCAGATTCACACCGGAAATGTAAAGAAAACACTTTGGCACCAGCAGTGGTTCAATGTGATGGATCCGGATTTCAACTTACACCTTGATGTGACGAAAATTGCAGAAGCATGGATCGTGAAGAAACCTACTGAAGACGGAGAAGTAACGGCTATCGAAGTATTCAACAAGGAAGGAGACTTTATCGTTCAGTTCTTCGGAAAGAGAAAGCCCGGAATCCCTGAACTTCAGGAATGGAAAGATCTTGTAGCAGAATTAGAGAAATAATAATTAGATGATTTTGAATGGGCCGTTTTGTTTTTTAATTCAAGACGGCCTTTTGTTTTAAAGCAGATCGCTGGATTTGTGGGAGAATAAATAAACTGCAATTTTTTTTTAGCCACAAAAGTCACAAAAGTTTTTTATTTGAACACTTTAGAGCACTTTAGTTTTAAAGCTCTAGTATCCGGAAAACAACAAGAGCACATAAGCTGAAAATCAAAGACTTTCATGGAACTTAAGTGTACTTCTTGTTCGTAAAGTATTTAACTTTAGAAATAACTTAAGTGTTAAAAGTCTTTTGTGACTTTTGTGGTTAAAAATCAGCGAACAAATTTGTGTTATTTGTGCAGCAACATTTGTGTAATTTGTGTTTAAATCAATTAAAATCAGCGTAAAAATTTGTATAATTTGTGTTTAAATAATATAAAAATGAAGAATATTTTCATAGCCGTTTTGCTGGCAGGTTTTTGCTCATTAAGCGGGCAGGATATCAAAGCCTATCAGTTTTATGACAAGAAAGGAAAAGAAGTAAAGACTGAAAAACTGGTTAAAGAACTGGCTGAATATGATGTGGTTTTCTTTGGTGAAAATCATAACAGTTCTATCAACCACTGGCTTCAGCTGAAGGTGACGGAAGGTTTATTCCAAAAGAAAAACGGACAGATCATCCTGGGGGCAGAAATGTTCGAAAGAGATAATCAAACGCAGTTGAATCAATATCTGGAAGGAAAATTTGATGCTAAAACATTAAAAGATTCCGCCCGTCTATGGAACAATTACGCGACAGATTACAAGCCGCTGGTTGATTTTGCTAAAACCAAAAAACTGAACTTTATCGCGACCAATATTCCAAGAAGATATGCGTCTCAGACTGCAAAAGAAGGCCTGGAATCCCTGAGTAAATTAAGTGACAAAGAGAAAGCTTATATCGCTCAGCTTCCGATTAAAGTGACGCTGGATACTCCCGGGTATCAGGAAATGAAAGCAATGATGGGAGACCATGCGGAAGGCACGAAAGTCATGAATTTCATCTCGGCACAGGCTACGAAAGATGCTACCATGGCTGAATCTATCCTGAAAAGTATGCAGACCGGAAAAACGTTTATTCATTACAACGGAAATTATCACAGCAAGGAATTCGGTGGAATCTACTGGTACATCAAGCAGAAGAACCCGAATCTTAAAATGGCAGTGATCTCTGTTTTTGAATCTGAAGATCCCGAATTGAAAATTCCTGCGAAAGAATATAGCCCGACAGATTTCAATCTGATCATTCCGGCAGATATGACGAAAACATTTTAAAATTCAATAGAAACGGGCTGTGGTCCGTTTTTTTGTTGAAAGATAGGATGGAAAAGGTTTACGAACGTAGTTCACGAAGCCTCCAAAACTAGTGGCCAGTTTATATAAAACCTCCATTCCAGTTACCTGTTTGAAGGACATTATCTATCTTTGTATCACAAATAGTAAAAATGAAAAAAATACCTTTTCTGCTCATCCTCTTTATCGGTTTTATCAACGCACAAAAATTGACACCCGGTGAGATTTCTATCATTAATAAAGGAGACATCAATACGGCTATGCCAATTTATCAGACCACAGATGCCGATCAGCATAAAACCTTATTAAATCTTTCCTCAGAAATCAACGCGTTGGAGCCCAATACCGCTGTTTTAGTGAAAAGAATGAAAGAATCTCTTCTCTCAACAGACGGTGGAGTAGGCATTGCGGCACCACAAGTCGGGATCAACAGAAAAGTGATCTGGGTACAGCGTTTTGACAAAGAAGGAAATCCAATGGAATACTTCATCAATCCGGTGATTGTGTGGAGATCAGAATTACAGAATCTCGGCCCGGAAGGAGATTTATCCATTCCCGAATTCAGGGATCAGTTTTACAGAAGCAAAGTGATTCAGCTGGAATATGTGGATTTGAAAGGACAGAAATACTCAGAGATCGTGGAAGGCTTTACCGCAGTCATTTTCCAGCATGAAATAGACCATCTTTTCGGAATCCTGATTTCAGATAAAAAAGAAAAAGAGAAGAACGATTCTTATAAGAAAGTGGATGCTTTTAAGAAAAGCGATTCTACGACAAGATAATATCTGGTAGAAGCCTTACCTATTGTTTCTTGTATATGTACATTTCGGGAAATTACTACAGCCCCAGAAAGATCCATATTGACCATTTCTTTTAATAAGGTTTCCCCCACAATCTGGGCATGAAATATTTCGGTTGATAGTAGAGGTGGCTATTATTTTTTTATCTTCAGTACGAATGTTTTTCCTTGCAGTGAGAATTGTTGCGACAATTTCGTTCTTGCTCCGTTCATATATATAAGCAGAGTCATATTTTTTTATGGTTTTGATTAACTTATTGGTATACACAACATCAGTATATGTTTTGGTCTTGAGGGTCGCCCTTTTTGTAAATGTAATTATTGAGTAATATCGCAAATAAGGATAGTTTTTCAGGACGTGTTTTAAAGCATAAATATGACCCTGATTTTGTAAAATAGGATTGTAAAACTTACGTCTGTACTTATAAATAACCTGAAACCAATACCTGTCTTTTTCATAGCCTAAAATCCAGCCTTTATAATTCTTGGTTTCAATAACAAATATTCCATAATCTGAAACAATAATGTGATCTATTTGTGAAATGGAACCTTTAATCTTTAATTCTATATTATTCAGGACAATATATTCTTTACTGTTTAATCTTTTGAGAATTTCAGAAACCCTGCGTTCGCCAATATATCCCTTTATTTTTGGAGTATAATATCTAATGATTAAGTACAGGATGACTAAGATAAAAATGATTAAAAAACTACTGTCCATGCTGTTTGTATACTAGTTAAAAATCTGCTTACATAAGAAACAGATTTTATTTTAATTAAAAAAATTAAGCTTGGTTACTCGTAATAGAAAGTTTCACTTCTGATGTCCTTTCCGTCAAAGGGTTCTAAATAAATTGATGATTCTGTTAAGTGCATCGTCAAGGTAGAGGTCTTAAATATTTAATATGTATGAAAAACAATCAATTCTATATGTTTTGATTTTAAATTTTAGTTCACCTCTTTTTCTGGAGTCATTGATAAGTTCATATACCCTTCCATTTTCAGAATCTAAAAAGTATTGATTGTATTGCATTGTTTTTTCAGAATCTTTAAGAATATGCTTGAAAACTGATTGAGTTCTATTAATACAGGAATCGGAATCTTCCGTTTTGTATTTATCCACTCTATAGGTTGAATAAACATAATTTTCGAAAATTTTTGGTTTTAAATAGAGATTGGTTTCAGTATTTAAAATATTGCTCATCATTGCTTTTGTGAAGATTGTAAAGTCTGCCGGTTTTAAATTTAACTCTCTAACTAAAATCTTCATCTGCTTTTCAAAAGTTGTATTGGTTTTCGGATAAAGGAGAGGTTGCTTTTCGTTGATGAAATCCCAATAATCAAGATACATATTTGAAAAGAATGGAATTGAATAAAATCTTTTGTTCTTTTCAAAAACTAAAACTTCGTCGTAATCTTTTTTTTCTGGATTTTTATAAAGCGTTATAGATAAGGAATCCAGATCAATCTTTGTTACTTTTTCTAATTTTTTATCAATCATCGGAAAATTGTCCAATACTGATTTTATACTTTCTTCCGGAGAATCAAAGCCAGATTTGTTTTCTTTATGACATGAAATCAATATTGAGAATGCAATTAGAAGTAAAGTGGCTGGTTTCATTAAAATATCTTTTTTTATAGTCTATTTTTAGTTTCAAATTACAAACATTATTTTCATTATACTCATATTTTTTCCCATTCTTTCCCTCTTCAATCAACTTAAGACTTTTATAAAATTAATAATTTTAACCCGAAAACAATCTTTAAAATATCAGGTATATAAAAATAAAAGCTATTTAACAAAAAAATCTGTTTCGAAAGGAAACAGATTTGATTTTATGAAAGGAATTAAATCTAGTTATTCGTAACCACAATTTTCACCTCCATATTACCTCTCGTCGCATTGGAATACGGGCAAATCTGGTGTGCTTTTTCTGTTAAAGCCTGTGCTTCTTCGATAGAAACTCCGGGAATATTCACATCTAATTCTGCTGCCAGACCGAAACCACCGTTTTCAATCTGTCCGATGCTGATCTGAGCGGTTACCGTTGTTTCTCCTGTTTTGGTTTTCGCTAAACTGATTACTCTGTTAAGTGCACTGTCAAAACAAGCCGAATATCCGGCTGCAAAAAGCATTTCAGGATTGGCAAAATCATCATTACTGCCACCTAAAGCTTTAGGCATTCTTACTTCAAGATCCAAAACTCCGTTTTCACTTTTTACATGGCCATTTCTTCCGCCTTGGGCTGTTACCTGTGTTGTATATAACGTTTTCATTTATTTTTCTATTTTGTTTAATATTTTTTGGATAGTTTCCTTAAGATGAATAAGATCTTCTGTTTCTACTCCGATCTTATTCTGTATTTTTCCGGGAATTTCACATGCCTTTTGCTGTAGCTTTTTCCCAGCTTCAGTCAGGAAAACTTCAACCACTCTTTCATCCTCTTTTTTTCTTTTTCTGTCAATGATTCCCTTACTCTCCAGTCTTTTTAAAAGAGGCGTTAAAGTTCCACTGTCCAGAAAAAGTTTGTCACCAATATGGCTGACTGTAAGACCGTCATTTTCCCATAATACCATCAAAACGAGATACTGCGGATACGTAATGTCGATCTCATCAAGAAACGGGCGGTAAAGTCCCGTAATCTCTTTCGCAATCACATAAAGCGGAAAGCAGATCTGGTTGCCTAGTTGTAACGATTTTGAATTTTCCATAAGGTTGAGCATGAAAGGTTTGTTGTGAATATATTACTTTTCGATGATAAATTCCTCCATAGGAACTCTTACTTTTTTCATCGTTGAAAGCCAGTCTTTTTCTTCGTCTCTGTACCCAAGATACAGAAGGCTGACACTTTTTAATCCTAATTCTTTTAATCCGAGAATTTCATCCACCACTTCATTGCTGAATCCTTCTGCTGGCGTACTGTCGATTTTTAATTCCGCAGCCTGAGCCAAAGCAAAACCTAAAGCAATATAAGTCTGACGGGATGTATGGGCAAAATGTTCCGCAGAAGTCTGATTGCCATACATTTGTTTAAGCATATCCGTATAACTTCCAAAACGTCCCTGTGGCAGTTCTCTTACATCGGTATGATGGTCATACACTTTATCAATTTTTTCATTGGAGTAGCTGTCCCATGCGGCAAACACCAAAACGTGAGAAGAATCTCTCATCACTTCAGGGTTTAGAGCTCCGGCTACCATTTTTTCCTTTAATTCCTGATTTTCCACTACAATGATACGGAAAGGCTGAAGTCCGGATGAAGTAGGCGCCAATCTCGCAGCTTCTAAAATAGTATTAAGATCTTCCTGTGATACTTTTTTTGACGGATCATACGCTTTTACTGCGTGTCTCCATTGTAGGTCTTGTATTAATGACATTTCTATTATTTTAAATTATACTTCTTTATTTAATCATCCCGAAAAATCCGGTGATGAATTTCTTTAGCAAATGTACGATCAATTAAGTTGTGTGCAATTTAATTTTAATAGATTTAATTTATGGCAATTTTAGAAGAAACCGAAAATAGGAATTTCAGGTTGGGGAGTTTGAGGGGTTTAGAGTTTGAGGGTGTGAGGGTTTTAGAGCAGATGAGTTTGAAAGAGGGTTATCAAGTTGCTGGTTAAAAAACGTTCGGGGTTGCTTGTTTGTTGTAAGTAAAATGCACAATCTCAGTCTAAACCTTTGCCTCAACCTTAGTCTAATGTCTGACATCTTGGTTCTTGAATCTATCATTCACCTTTCACTTGCGAAGCAAAATTCACCATTGGCATTTCTAAATCTTAGCCTCAACCTAAAATCAGATATCTAAAACAAATGTTTTATTCCGAACTCACGTTAAAACAATAAAAATCCCCATCATTCTCTGTGATGGGGGATTTTGAAGGATGTGGTTGGTTTTTTTCATCGGCCTGCTTTAAGTGCAGTATTTCGATTGGAAGGAGAGAAAATCCGTGTTAGGGAATTTCATTCACCTGTTTGATAATATTGGTGTTATTTTCTATACCTATATTATATGCTTTTCCTCTTTTTTTACTCTGGCTGGTTTTTTCGAGAAGGGTTTTATAATCTTCCGCTTTTTTAGACAGGTAAAAGATCTGCGGACTTATTCCAATGGATACACGGGTGAATTCCTCCGGTTTTTCCGGATCTTCAGTGACATCAGTGATGACAGAGTTATTATACCAGGTCAGGTTCTGTGAACTTGAGCTTCCGGAACAGGATGTGATCATAAATAGTAATAATAGTATATAAGTCCAGGGTTTCATAGAAAAAATATTTAGTAAACAGCTCCTGCAATTAAATTATTAAAACTGCAGAAGCTGTATAAGTTAATTAAAATCCACAGCTTCCAACATTTGGAGCCGGAGATGGAGAACATCCTGAAAGTGATGAGAATATCGTCAGTACACAATTCGTGTTCACTAAGTTATTGTCATACAGGTAAGAATTGGAAGGGCTTCTGTAGTACACATTTCCTGCAGTATTAGCGTAAGAAGATACTGAAGCAGATCCACATGTCGTGTTGATACAGGCGTTTCTCCATGCTGTATCCGTTACAGGTCCGCTAGGGAACAGGGAAGGATCTATGATTCTTTTTTCAGTAACGCCGGATGCATTTTTATAGCTTACCAGAATGGCAACGTGATAACTCCATGCAACGCAGCAGGTACCGGTAGATGCTTTTAAGTTTCCGTATACAAACTGCTTTTCGCAATCGTAGCCGTTGTTGATCAGGATTTGTCTCATTTTGTGAGCTCTTGCATAGCATCCGTCTACAGGATATCTGAAGGTAATACATGGCGAAGATGCTGTAGAAGTACCGCACGCCTGATTTTTGATCAGGGCAAACATGCTGTTCAATGTAGCTACATTGGGAAGAACGCTGGTTAATTTGTTGGCCTCGCTCTTAGCCTCTTTTGTATAAGCAGATTTGAAGAAACGAACATCTTCTTCGCTTCCTTTTTCTACTTTCGCAATTTCATGCGTGTTTGGCTTGATGAAAACCTGGATTGGAGATTCGTTTTTTACCGCGTCTCTGATCAGGCTGATGTACGCTTCATTCTCCTTTGTAGGCGTAATGGTATAGAACTGAGCTGTAACGATGAAAGATACTTTCAGGGTACCGTTTTCATCTTCAATTCCTACAGGAATCGTTTTTCCAAGAGCTGTTAAAGGCTTATTGCTCGTTTCGTTCTGACTCATTTGCTGTTCTGCGTTAGAGTCGTTACAGGCATTGAATGACAAGGCTGCCACGAATACCATCATTGATAACAGAAATTTTCTCATAATTTTCATAGTTTGGTGGTTAGTAATAAAATGTATTGATCTAAGTTTTGGTGTGTGTCGTTTTTTGGTGAATAATAAAAAAAATAGTTCACTTTAATGTGATATTAAAAGTAGACAAAAATAGTATACTGACAAATTATTTTCCAATAAAATGTTAATTATTTTAACATATGCTTGAACTAAACCTGTATTTTAGGGTGTTGGAATAGGTTTTTAACATTAATATGTAAGTAAATTTTCGATAGTCGTAAAACCTAAATTGAAAGCAGAGAATGACGAGACGTGTGTTTTAGAGATGTAAAAAGGTAAAAAAGTTACTAATGAATCATATAGTTAACCTGCCCGCTTAGCAGAATCAATGCAATTGATTGGCTTACAATAAGCAGTATTAAAGTCAAACTTTGCGTTAAAGAAAAAAAGCATTCTGTATAATGACAACTTATTAAAATATAAAAAGAAAACCGACTGTAGAACTACGGCCGGTTTTTATTGTTATTGCGAAGAATATTATTTGTTTACAAGCTCAGCGCCGAAAACATCTGCAAAATGTTTTCTGATCTTAGCTTTCAGATCTTCCACTTCCTCAGTAGTCAGATCTCTTTCAAGCTCTCTTTTTACAGAAGTTACCTGCTTATCTTTGATTCCACAAGGAACAATGTATTCAAAATAACGCATATCAGTATTGACATTTAAAGCAAAACCATGAAGTGTTACCCATCGAGATGCTTTTACACCCATTGCGCAGATTTTTCTGGCATAAGGTTTTCCCACATCCAGCCAAACTCCGGTTTCGCCAGGTGAACGTTCCCCTTTGAGTCCAAATTCAGCAATGGCCCTGATGATCACTTCTTCCAGATTTCTCATATACAGATGAATATCCGTAAAGAAGTTTTCAAGATCGAGAATAGGGTAGCCAACAATCTGTCCGAAACCATGATAAGTAATATCTCCACCACGATTCACTTTCACGAAAGTAGCATCAATTTCTTTCAGTTTGTCGATTCCGGCAAGCATATTTTCTTCATGACCGCTTTTTCCCAAAGTGTACACATGAGGATGTTCTACCAATAAGAAATGGTTGGGTGTCGTTATGTGCTCTTCTGCCGGTAAATCACGGTTTTTAATTTTGGTATCAATGATATTTTTCATCAGACTCTCCTGATAATCCCAGGCGGGCTGATATTCTTTTACACCAAGATCTTCAAATTCTACTGATTTATTTTGATTTGTATTCATACGTTGCTGTCTGTTTTCTTAATGACCATGGAGTTGTGACGTCCTGCCATTTTTCTGACATACAAATTTAGTGAATTTTAACCTTTTATAGAATGGATAAAATCTATGGCAGCATTCTTCCAGTCTTTATGATTCAAGAGCGTATGCACAAAGGCCGTTCCGATAATTCCACCGTCTGCTTTTTCAGTGACATTTTCAAAGTCTTCTTTAGATTTAATCCCGAAACCAATCATCACGGGGTTCTTAATCGGAAGGGAAGCCAGTCTTGACAAATAGTTTTCATTTTTCAGAACCGCATTGTCATTTCCGGTGGTTGATGATGAACTTACCGCATACAGAAACCCGGAACTTAAGGAATCTAAATACAGAATTCTCTCGTCGGAAGTTTCAGGAGTTACCAGAAACGTAAAATTAAGGTTATACTTTTTTAAGATCTGCTGATAATTGTTTTCAAATTCAATCGGAGGAAGATCAGGAATGATAAGCCCCGAAACTCCGCTTTCCGAACATTCTTTGCAGAATTCTTCAAAACCGAAACTCAAAACCGGGTTGATGTAGCCCATCAGAATAATGGGGATTTGTACTTTGTCTTTGACCGTTTTTAGTTGAGAAAACAGTTTTTCAATGGTCATTCCGTTTTTTAGAGCCTGCTCATGAGCCTGCTGGATCACCGGACCATCTGCCACCGGATCCGAATAAGGCATCCCGATTTCCATCATATCCGCTCCGGACTGCTGGATCAGTTGTATAATATCAGCGGTATCTTCCAGTTGCGGAATTCCTGCTGTGAAGTATATGTTTAGTTTTTTCATTGTTATAATATAGATGTTAGAAATTAGAGATTAGAAGTTAGAAGGGGAATTATAAATTGAGGTTGTCAAAAGACTAATTTCTAATCTCTAGCTTCTAATTTCTCTTAAATACGTTTCCATATCCTTATCTCCACGTCCGCTCAGGCAGATCACGATAATATCATTTTCATTAAATTTCTTTTTATCCAAAACGGCAAGGGCATGAGAACTTTCCAGCGCCGGGATAATTCCTTCCAGTTTTGTCAGTTCAAAAGCAGACTGTAAGGCTTCCTCATCATTGATGCTGAAAAATTCAGCACGTTTTTCTTTAAATAAATGAGCATGAAAAGGTCCTATTCCCGGATAATCTAGTCCTGCAGAGATCGAGTGGGGTTCAATAACCTGTCCGTCTCCGGTTTGCATCACAAGACTTTTGCTTCCATGAAGAACACCTAATGTTCCCAGGAAAGTAGTCGCAGCTGATTTTCCGGAATCAACGCCTAATCCACCAGCTTCCGCAGCAATGATCTTCACCTCTTTTTCTTCCACAAAATGATAGAAAGTTCCCGCTGCATTACTTCCTCCTCCTACACAGGCAATCACATAATCAGGATTTTCCCTTCCTATTTTCTCCTTCAGTTGCTCTCTGATCTCTTTTGAAATAATACTTTGAAATCTGGCCACCAAATCAGGAAACGGATGAGGGCCTACCACGCTTCCGATTACGTAATGGGTGGTCACAGGATTATTGATCCAGTCTCTGAGGGCTTCATTCACTGCGTCTTTTAATGTTTTTGAACCTGAAGTTGCAGGGATGACTTCTGCCCCCAGCATTTTCATTCTTGCCACATTCGGAGCCTGTCGCTGGATGTCGATTTCACCCATATAGACGATACATTCCAGACCCAGTAGAGCACAGGCAGTAGCGGTAGCCACGCCATGTTGTCCGGCACCGGTTTCAGCAATAATTCTGGTTTTGCCCAAACGTTTTGCTAAAAGAACCTGTCCCAGGGCATTGTTGATTTTATGGGCTCCGGTATGGTTGAGATCTTCTCTTTTTAAATAGATCTGAGTATTGTATTTCTGGCTTAAATTCTTAGCGAAATAGAGTGGTGTAGCACGTCCCACATAGTTTTTAAGCAGGTCCTGATACTCATTCTGAAATTCCTCGGATTCTATGATCTCAAGATAATTTTTCTGCAGTTCCTCTACATTCGGGTAAAGCATTTCAGGGATGAAAGCGCCTCCGAATTCACCATAATATCCGTGTTCATCAGGGTTTTTATAATTCATTGTATTATTCTTTAGTGATTAAATAAGCATTGTTTTCCGGGCCAAGCTGTCTGAGCAGCTCTTTTATTTCTTTGGAAGTATTAAAAATTAAAATATCATCATCTTCAGAGCTGATCCATCCGGTTTCATCATTTTCAAGGATGGCTTTGGCTTTATCTTCCAAAATTTCAATATCACAGAGATGGTAAAACGGTCGCAGATCTGTAAAACAGAATCCTATACTTTCAAGATTTCTCTGAATGACATTCTCTGTAAAATACCGGACCAAATGCGATCCGTATCCCTTTTTCTCCTGAGCAGAAACCAAACCAACCGCCTCCGCAAAGGCATATTGTTTTCCGGAGATCTCCAGCACAAAATCAAAATTAAGCCGAATAACCGAAAGTATCTCTTCTTCAGGGCCCAAGAGCAAATGAAATTCCGAATCTTTAAAGGACCTGCGAAAGTCTGAAGGGGTCATCTCGCTCCACTCGGGGACTTCCCAAAGTTTCAGAATAAATCCTATCTCATGATCCGTCAGTTCGTTTGGTTTTTTAATTTGATAATTCATCAGTTAAGCTGTTGATAAAATGGATGTTGTGATTTCGTTGCTGTCTTGTGATCAGTTTTTTATGATGCATAAATTCAATTTTGCTGGTGAGGTCTATTAATGTCGCCGTATCTATTTTAGATTCATACATCGTGACCGCAATTTCCAGATTGTCAATTAAAAAATATGGATCGGAATCTTCATAAAGCAAAAAAATCTTTGCATAAATCTTTCCGAGGTCATATTTAATATTCGCCTTGACATGGCTGTCTAAAAATTTATCAGAAATAATAACCAGATAATAGCTGTTCCAAAGGCTGATTCTTTCAAAGAAATACTGGATATCACTCTCATCAAAGCTTTTGATAATGCCTATGAATTCCTGCAGCTGCCCGTCTATCGTCCAATATTCCGTATCACTGTCATTTTGAGAAACAAAATTATACAGAGACTGGATTTTTTTATTCCCGAATTTTGGCGGAAATAAGGTTTTATAAAATGTTTTTTTTAACTGATGTATGTTCATCATCTTGGTGTGTATTTTTTTAGAGAGTCCCGAAGGGACGATTTAACTGTCGTAAAGGATGAAGTCCTTTACTTCTATCATTGCATTTAATCCCAAACGTATTTTTCATCATAATCAACATGATGTTTTTCCAGCATTTCAATCACTTCATCCTTGAATTTCTGTTTCTGATGATGTACCCGCTGGTTTTTGATGTATTTAATGACCCTGTTCACTTCATCTCTGCAAACCGAAAAAGCTCCATATCCATCCTGCCAGAAGAAGTTTTCATATTGTGGCCCTTTAGTCTTTATCCATTTTGAAGAATGGGCCTTAATTTCCTGAACCAGCTTCATCAACGGTATTTTCCGAGAAAGAAGACATAAAATATGGATATGATCATCACTTCCACCTATCTGCAGTGCCGGGCTTTCAAAATCCTTACACAATACGGCAATATAAGAAAACAACTCTTTTTCTATTTCTTCATCAATGAGATCCTGCCGGTACTTGGTACTGAAAACAATGTGGATGTAGTTTTTTACTAGGGACTGGGGCATTTTATTTTGTGTTTTTTGTTAATCGGACTGTATCCGATTTTTTGTTAAATCGTCCCTTTGGGACTCTTTCGGTATAATTTTTATTTTTTCTGTTTTTATTAATCGGACTGTATCCGATCTTTTGTTAAATCGTCCCTTTGGGACTCTTTTGATATAATTTTTATTTTTTTCTGTGTTTCATTAATCGGACTGTATCCGATTTTTTGTTAAATCGTCCCTTTGGGACTCTTTTGATATAATTTTTTTATTTTTTCCAGGTCTTTATTTCCCGGTTCTATTTCAAATTTTGAGTTGATATCAATAGCAAATGGTTTTTGGTTTAAAAGGTTGATATCTTCAATGTTTTCTTCTGAAATTCCACCGCTCAGAAGATAAGGGAGCGGAATCTCTAATTCATTTAATAAGGTCCAATCGAACTGTTTTCCGGTTCCTCCGAATGCTTTCCCATCTGTATCGAAAAGAAAATAATCGACAATAGAAAGATGAGAATTGATCGTGTTTTCTATTTTTTTTCTGGTTTCCTGATCATTATTCCCAATTCTGATCACCTTTATGATTTTAACATCCGGCTCCAGTTTTTGTCTTAATTCAATAATAAAATCTTCACTTTCATCCCCGTGCAGCTGAATCAGGTTTAGTCCTGCCTGTTCTGCAATTTGAACAATTCTGTCAGTTTCTTCATTCACAAAAACGCCCGTTTTCCCCTGATGATTAATTTTAGCAATATCTTCCGGTTTCAAATAATTCAGAACATATCTCGGCGATTTTTCATAGAAAATAAAGCCAAGAAAATCTGCTTTCATGGAAATCAACTCCTGAATCTGGTCTGGCTTTGTTAAACCACAGACTTTGAGTTGAGGAAGAAGGTTGTTAGTTTCAGCTTTCAGGCTCATAAAATTCATAAAGTTCTTATTTCGCAGTTAATTCATTCCGTTTACACATCACCACATCACCACATCACCACATCATCACATCACCATATTATCACATCTTCAAATCATCAAATCATCACATCATCCAATCGCCAAAGTAAACTCTTCAAACGCTTTCGCCGGATCTTCATTCTTCATAAAATACTCTCCCATCAGAAAACCGTCGAATCCTTTTTCCTTTAAATATTTAAAATCTTCAAGATTATAAATGCCACTTTCAGCGACAGATAGCACATCTTTCGGAAGCTGGTCTTTTAACTGTACCGAATGCTGAAGATCCACTTTAAAGTCTTTTAAATTTCTGTTATTAATCCCCACGAGATCAATGTTAGCATTAAAATGTCCCAATTCTTCCTCCGTATGGATTTCCAATAAAACCTCCAGATTCAGTTCGTGTGCTAATTCAGTGAACTCCTGAACTTGGCTTGGTGAAAGACACGCCGCAATCAATAAAACCGCATCAGCTCCCATGCTTTTGGCTTCATAAAACTGGTATTCATCCACCATAAAATCCTTTCTGAGAATAGGGATTTTGATGTGTTTTCTTACATTCAGAATATCATCAAAACTTCCTCCAAAAAAGTCCTTGTCGGTAAGAATTGAGATTCCGGATGCTCCAAAACTTTCATATGCAGAAGCTACTTCCAGAGGCTGAACCTGATCATTGATGATTCCTTTTGATGGAGATTTTCTTTTAAATTCAGCAATAATTCCGCTTTTGTTTTTTACAGATTCTTTCAGAGAAAAAGTTTTTCTTCCAAAAAATTCAGAATTCTTCAGTTGATCAATGGAGATTCCAGCTTTTGAAACTGCAATTTCTTCTTTTTTTCTTGCAATAATTGTATCGAGTATTGTCATTTTTTTTAACTAGAAGTTAGAAATTAGATTTTAGAAGTTAGATGTGCAGGAGTATAGTTTAAAGTTTTTACTATCAACTGACAACCAGCAACTGGTTATCCATTCACCAATAATTCAAGGCTTCTCAACGCTTTTCCGCTTTCCAGACTTTCTTTAGCCATTAAGAGACAGTCTTCATAAGTTCCGAATTTCTGAGTGTGGAAGAGGGCAGTGGATGCATTGGCAAGTACTACAGAGTTTTGTTGTATTGAACCGTTTCCTTCCAGAATATTTCTGAATATTTTTGCAGATTCCTGAGGTGTTTCACCAGCCAGAATACTTTCCGGGCTTACGGACTCAAATCCCAGATCTTCCGCGGAGTAAATCTCTTCTCCGCTTTTCGTGATAATTTTACTGTCCTGAGTAAGACTTATTTCGTCATAACCATCCAATCCGTGGACAAGGATAAATTCACGTTCTTCTTTCTGCAGAAGGTATTGGTAAATTCTTGCTATTTCAAGATTGTAAACACCAATCACGGAATATTTCGGCTTTGCAGGGTTAACTAATGGGCCCAGAAGATTGAAAAATGTTCTCAGTCCCAACGCTTTTCTCAAAGCACCTACAGACTGAAGGGCAGGATGAAAATACGGAGCGTGCAGGAAACAGATATTGGCCTTATCAAGATCTTTATTTAACTCGTCTGAATTGTTTTTGAACTGATAGCCAAGCTCTTCCATGACATTGGATGATCCGGTAGTAGCAGATGCCCCATAATTTCCGTGTTTGGCCACTTTCTGCCCTGTTCCGGCCACAACAAAGCTTGCCAGTGTTGATATATTGATGGTGTTTTTACCATCGCCTCCGGTTCCTACAATATCCATTGTATCATGATGGTCAAGATGTACAGGGACGGCCATCTGCAAAAGAGCTTCTCTGAAACCTTCCAGTTCTTTTAGGGTAATGTTCCGCATCAGAAAAACACTGATAAAGGCGGTCACTTCTGCCGAATTAAATTTATTCTGAGCAATCTCAATCATGGTTGCCTTCGCCTCAGATTTAGACAAAGTATGATGATTGAACAGGTATTGTAGTATTTCTTTCATTTGTGGAGTTTTTATGGTCGTTGAGGATAGAGATGTCATTGTATATTTTTTAACGCGGTTTCATTAATTCTTCTACAGAGCTGTAATTTAAATTCTTGGCAAGTTTTATTAAAAGTTCGTGATCAGCAAATTCTAAATCCAGATAAGCATGATCATGAAAAATATTGTACAAATCACAATCAGATTTAGGTGTTTCAAATAATTCAAGATAAAACTGTAACCTCTCGTTTACTCTGAAATCGCGGAGATCATTTGAAATTAAGGTCTGAGCGAATAATTCTGTCTGAAAGCCGGTCCAGTGGGGAATATCTTCTTTTATTCTTTCTAAAATATTCTGGCTTCCGTTTTTGATCATGTACATAATATCTGTGGTGCCATGATCTTCGTTCCACCAGTCGCTGTCTTTATTTTCATGTTCCAGAATGTAAGCGTAAATCTGAAGAACTTCTTCATCAGAACTTTGGGTTCTGTTGTTTTGAGCATACGTTTCTTTTTGGGTAAGAAACCGTTCAAAGTCTTGCCTGGTCATCTCAGTTCAGTAAAAAATTTCGGATAATCACTTCTCCATCCGGAGTTAAAATGCTCTCCGGGTGGAACTGCACGCCATGTACATCATACGTTTTATGCTGCAGAGCCATGATCATTCCGTCCTTATCTACAGCTGTGATTTCAAGCTCTTCCGGGAAACCTTCCGGATTGACTGCCCAGCTGTGGTATCTTCCCACTTCCATTCCTGAAGCCAGGTTTTTGAAAATTTTGGTATTTTCTTTAACCAGTTCTGCAGAAGTGGCTACCCCGTGGAAAATTTCTGAAAGATTAATCAGACTTCCTCCGAAAGCTTCTGCAATAGCCTGTTGACCAAGACATACACCCAGAATACTTTTAGTAGGAGCATATTCTTTAATCAGATCCAGTAATATTCCGGCTTCCTCAGGAATTCCAGGGCCTGGAGACAGGATAATTTTATCATATTTTCCGATCTCTTCCAGTGTGATCTGATCGTTTCTTACGACATCTACTTTCTGATCCAAAATTCGTTCAATGATCTGAACAAGGTTGTACGTAAAGCTGTCGTAGTTATCAAAAACCAGAACTTTAAGTTGAGTAGGAGTTTCCGGTTGGTTTATATTGTTGCTCATTTTTTTGTTTTTTTAATGGATTGGGTAGGTTTGCTAGTTGTTGGTTATTGTTGACTTATCACTCATCACTTTTAACTCATCACTATTTTTCCGGCTTTGTCTACCGCTTTTTTCAATGCGTTTAATTTATTGTTTACTTCCTGCAGTTCATTTTCAGGGACAGATTTTGCCACCAGTCCAGCTCCGGCCTGATAATAAAGGGTGTTGTTTCTGCTTAAAAAAGTACGGATCATAATCGCCTGATTGCAGGTTCCGTTTAACCCGATCATCCCGATACATCCTCCGTAATAACCTCGGGAGTCTTTTTCGTATTGATCGATTAGCTGAAGGGCTTTATGTTTTGGTGCACCGCTTAGAGTTCCCTGTGGAAAGGTAGCGGAAACCATGTCAAGCGGATTAATATTTTCCGGAAGATCAGCCGTCACTTCGCTTACCATATGGATGACATGGGAGAAAAGCTGGATCTCCTTAAGTTTCGTAACAGTTACGTTTTTGCCCAGTTTTCCAAGATCGTTTCTGGCAAGGTCTACCAGCATGGTGTGCTCTGCATTTTCCTTAGGATCGTTTTTCAAAGCCTCAATGGACTGCAGATCCGTTTCCAGATGTCCTGTTCTTTTAAAAGTTCCTGCAATAGGGTGGATGATGGCTTTGTTGTCCTTAATAATCAGTTGACTTTCAGGGCTTGAACCGAATAATTTATAATTTCCGTAATCAAAAAAGAAAAGATAAGGAGAAGGGTTGATATTTCTAAGGGCACGGTACACATTGAATTCGTCCCCTTTGAATTTCTGTTCAAACCTTCTGCTTAACACCAATTGGAAAACATCCCCTCTCATACAGTGTTTCTGAGCTGTTTTTACCAGTTCGATATATTCTTCATCGGTAAGGTTAGAAGTTTCGTTTTCTACTTTTTCGAAAGGGTAGACCGGAGTATTCTGGTTTCTGATCAGATTTTCAAGCAGATAAAGTTCAGATTTTAAACCCGGAATCTGATTTTCAATAATGTGCATCTCATCATTGTAGTGGTTGATCGCAATGACATATTGATAGAGTCTGTAACGTAGAATCGGAATTTCCACTTCCGGACTCTGTGGCTTCAAATGGATATCTTCAAAGAACTGTACCGCTTCAAAACTGGTGTATCCAAAAAGACTCTGAGCGGTCTGTTCAATAGGATCGTGCGTGGTTTCACATTCGAAAGTACTTTGAAACTCCTCAAAGATGTCGGTGATATTTCTGTCTCCGATCAACTGTTTGACAGGATCTGAACCCGGAAGTTTGATTTCAAATTCAGTCAGGTTTTTCACTTCAATTCCAGCCACAGCATTCACAGCAATAAAGGAAAAGTTATTGTCAATATTCTTGGAGTCTGAACTTTCCAAAAGAATCGTATCCCTGAACCGGTCTCTGATCTGCAGATAGATATTCATCGGAGTATAAAGATCTCCTAGTGTTTTCTTTGAATCGGTTTTTATTTTAATTTTTTGAGTAGTCATGTGACGTGTATTTTTGTTTTGAGTGAAATAAAAAAAGGCTTTAACGGAATCCGTCAAAGCCTATATATTGTGTATTTTAATTATTCTGCTAAACCATTAGCAACATGACAATACCTCCAGACCCGACGAAGAGTTTGAAAGCCACCACCAAATATTGTTGCTCATATTAAACATGGGACAAATGTAGAAATTTTTTTAATACAAAAACAAGAAAAAGTCCGAAAATTAAAAAACTTAAAATAGAAATCCTTTATTTAAGCTGCTTCAGCTCTGTTTTTAATTCCTCGATTTTCGCTTTGTATTCTTCACTGCCATAGCTTTTTACATAATCTTCGAGGGCGGAAATATATTCTTTAATGAATTCCTTATTTGTTTTGTCCGCCTGATATTTAATCTTGGCTGATTCTATCGGGGCCAATTTTTCATACTTCAGCCTATTGCTTCCTTCTTCAGATTGATTATAAAGAATCACGATGTTTTTCTCGTACCCCGGGATATATTTTACAGGGAAATATTGGCCCATCGCCGGAATCCTGATGGCATTTTCAATAGGGTAGATCGTGGCACTGGTCGTAGAAAAGAAGGTTGAGGTGAATTTTCCGTTCTGCTTTTTGACAATCGCTTCGTAATCATGGATATACATATCATTCAACGTGGAATTGGTTTCTACATCCGAGGTGATGATGGCTGTACTCTCAACGCCGTATTTATTGAGAAACCATGCATTCAGATATTGTCCGGCAACACCATTCAATATAGCTAAAGGAATAATAGGTGCAAGAAACCAGGCCTTTTTAGTCACAAAAGAAAGCAGACCAAAGAATGCCAGGAGAATAATCACAGTATAAAAACCATGATGACTGGTGAAAAACATAATTTTGGAGATGAAAATCATAGCTTAAATTTAAAACTATCGGCACAAATAATCATTATCTAAACATTAATTTTCCGGAGAAATATTGGTAACGCGAACATTTGTCATGAATTTAAACGCTTATTTTTTATATTTTTGTCTAAATTTTATTAGAAAAAATAATGAGAAAAGTATTAGCAATTGCATTTATCGGAAGTTTATTAGTGGTAAACTGCTCTAAAAAACCAGACCATACATTACAGGACAGCAACACAATGCTTGAAGAGCCTGAAACTACAACAGTAGTAGACTCTACAGCTAAGAAAGCGGCTCCTGCTGCAGCTGCAATCCCTGCACCGGCTACTCCTGAAGCAGCTAAAACAGATTCTACTGCAGCAAAAAAATAATGAAAAAACTCCTTTTGGCAGGAGCGTTGGGATTTTTGATCCTATCCTGTTCTAAAAAAGAAAATACGGAGGCACAAGGTGTACCCTCTGAGACATCCGCTGTTTCAGAGCCGGTAAAGACTAATCTTTCAGGTGATCAGATCATCGAAACATTAGACTGCTCAGGATGCCATGCCGTGAATGAGAGAATGATAGGACCTTCTTACAAAGAGATCGCAGAAAAATATTCGGATAAAGATATTGAAATGCTGGCCTCGAAGATCATAGAAGGCGGAAGCGGAGTTTGGGGAGGTGTTCCTATGGCTCCTCATCCACAGGTATCTAAAGAAGATGCTAAAAAAATGGTAGAATATATTTTGAGTCAGAAAAAATAAATATGACTACTGAAAAATCCAGTCTGCACACAAGAAATCTGCATCGCAATCCCTATGATTTTGATCAGCTTATTTCTTGTGTGCCAGAACTGAAACACTATGTTTTCGTTAATGCTTACGAAACGAAGACCATTAATTTTAGTCTTCCCAAAGCGGTGAAACTGCTGAATCAGGCATTACTTTTACATTTTTACAACATTAAAAACTGGGATATTCCTGAGGCCAACCTGTGTCCTCCTATTCCCGGACGTGCCGACTACATCCATTATATCGCAGATCTTTTAGCGGAACAGCAAGCTGAAATCCCGACCGGGACTTCTGTCTCAGGTTTAGATATCGGAACCGGGGCAAATCTTGTTTATCCCTTGCTAGCCCACAGATCTTACGGTTGGAAAATGCTTGGAACAGATATCAATAAAGATTCGTTAGACAATGCTCAGCAAATTTTAGATCACAATCCGGATTTATCATCTGTTATCCATTTAAAACAGCAGCCCGATTCCCATCATATCTTCAAAAATATCATCGAGACTGGTGATCATTTTACATTTTCTATGTGCAATCCTCCTTTCCATGATTCTGAAGAATCTGCCATGAAGGGAAATCTCAGAAAAACAAAAAATATCAATAAATCAAAGGCTAAAAAGCCTCTGCTTAATTTTGGCGGACAGCAGTCGGAATTGTGGTGTGAAGGCGGTGAAATCGCTTTTATCTCAAAAATGATTGAGGAAAGTGTTCAGTATTTCTCACAGGTCCTTTGGTTTACGTGTTTAGTTTCTAAAAAAGATAATCTTCCTAAACTAAATTCCCTTTTAAAGAAAGTTAAAGCAGTAGATATTAAAACTATCGATATGGCTCAGGGACAAAAAGTAAGCAGAATGCTGGCGTGGACTTTTATTCCTCAGAAAGAGAGGAAAGCTTGGTTTTAAAGTGAATTGTCAATTTTGCTGTGCAAGTCAATGGTGAATGATAATCTGGGTGAATAGTTTTACTGTCAGGATGATAAAGTGAATTGTCAATTTTGCTGTGCAAGTCAATAGTGAATACTAATGCATACAAAAAATTCACGGCGAAGCCAATTCACAATTGACCATTCACATTTAATTGCCAGTTCTAATGATAATCTGCATCAATAAAATTCACGGCGAAGCAAATTCACCATTGAGCATTCACAATTAAAAAAATCATCATTGACAAATCACCAAAAATGCCTAAATTTGTACGCTTTTAGAAAAATAAGAAATGCAATTATCAGAACAAGAAATCATTAGAAGAGAAAAGCTGAACAAGCTTACTGAAATGGGAATAAATGCGTTCCCAGCGGAGGAGTATACGATTACAGATACTACAGAATCTATAAAACAGGATTTTTCTGAGAATAAACAGGTGAAGATCGCTGGTAGATTGATGTCCCGCAGAATTCAGGGGAAGGCTTCTTTTGCTGAATTGCAGGACTCTAAGGGTAAGATTCAGGTGTATTTCAACAGAGACGAGATCTGCCCGGGTGATGATAAAGAACTGTACAATGAAGTGTACAAGCACCTTTTGGACATCGGAGATATTATCGGTATCGAAGGAACTTTATTCACGACTCAGGTAGGGGAAATGACGATTTTAGTAAAGAACTTTACGCTTCTTACAAAATCTTTGCGCCCATTACCGCAGGCTAAAACTGACGAAAACGGAGTAGTGCATGACGGATTCAATGATCCGGAATTAAGATACAGACAGCGTTATGTTGACCTGATGGTAAACCCTAATGTAAAGGAGGTTTTCGTTAAAAGAACCAAACTTTACAATGCCATGAGAACGTTCTTCAATGAGGCAGGATATTTTGAGGTGGAAACACCCATACTTCAGTCTATTCCGGGAGGAGCAGCTGCGAGACCGTTTATTACGCACCATAATTCTTTAGATATTCCTTTATATTTAAGAATTGCTAATGAATTATATCTGAAAAGACTTATTGTAGGTGGTTTTGACGGGGTATATGAATTCTCAAAAAACTTCAGAAATGAAGGGATGGATAGAACGCATAATCCTGAGTTTACCGTAATGGAAATCTATGTAGCCTATAAAGACTACAACTGGATGATGGATTTTACTGAAAAATTACTGGAATTCTGCGCGACTCAGGTTAATGGATCTTCGGAAGCAAAATTTGGTGAGCATCAGATCAGTTTCAAAGCCCCTTTTGCAAGAGTATCTATGACAGAGGCTATTATAAGATATACAGGTTTCGATATTACAGGGAAAACGGAGCAGGAATTATTTGATTTTGCTAAATCTATCGGAATTGATGTGAATGAAACGATGGGTAAAGGAAAATTAATTGATGAGATTTTTGGCGAAAAATGTGAAGGAAACTTCATCCAGCCTACTTTCATTACAGATTATCCTGTGGAAATGTCTCCATTAACAAAGAAGCACAGAAGCATAGAAGGTTTAACAGAGCGTTTTGAGCTTATGGTTTGTGGAAAAGAAGTAGCGAATGCTTATTCTGAATTAAATGACCCGATTGACCAGAGAGAACGTTTTGAAGATCAGTTAAAATTATCTGAAAAAGGAGATGATGAAGCAGGCCAGTTTATTGATGAGGATTTCCTGAGAGCATTGGAATACGGAATGCCGCCAACCTCAGGAATGGGAATTGGGATGGACAGACTGATCATGTTCCTTACGAACAATGCATCTATCCAGGAAGTATTATTCTTCCCTCAGATGAGACCGGAAAAAATAGTTCCTCAGATTGAATTGGGTGAAGATGAAAAGGTGATTCTTGAAATTTTGAAATCAGGAGAACAGCTTGCCTTGAATGATGTGAAACAGCAAAGTCAGCTTTCCGGTAAAAAATGGGACAAAGCGTCTAAAACTTTGACTAAGAATAATTTGGTGAAAGTAGAAAAGATTGATGAAGTTCTTTTAATGAAACTCGCATAATCTTACTTTAAAATAAATAAAAACCGGTACAGAATCACTCTGTACCGGTTTTTTTATCTCTATATTCAGATCTTACTTTCTCTGCTTACTGAATGAAGCCATCAGATAAAACAAAAACGGAAGGATAAACAAAGAGCCGAGCATCAGTGCCCAACCCAAAGCATTAATGGTTTTTGGCGGAGCCATGTGTTCCAGTAATGACAGATGCTGTCCGTTTCCAAGCAGGATGATATCGGGATTGTGCTGATAGGTCGCTGCAATCAGGATCATCACCATCTGAAAACCTGCCAATGCCCGTACAGGAAGCAGCTTTCTCCGGTGAAGGGCTCGAAGGATCAATCCTAAAGCCACAGTAGCAAAGGAAATCGCCATGATTCCCAATGGTTTTGAAAATACCCACATCACAAGAGGAATATCAGAAATATATGCGGTCAAAAATACCAGCATCCCCGTAACCACAACAAAAACCATCGTCTGTCTGGATTTTTTGATCATCAGGGTAAGATCCATTTTATCACGGGTTTCCCTTAATGAAAAGATAGAAGCCAGATAAGCGCAAAGTGCCACTGTAAAAAGACCTACGGAAACACCGAACCAGTTCAGCCAGCTGAATATATATAAGTCTAAAAATCCAACTGCATCAGGATTGATTGAATGTGAAACCGTTGCAGCAGCGATCAGTCCTAAGAAAAACGGAGTCAGCAGGCTTGCATAATAGAAAACCTGCGTATATAAAACCTGCATATTGTCTTTCACCGCATCATAATGTCTGAAGGTAAAAGCTGTTCCCCTTGCAATAATACCTAAAAGCATCAGAACCAGAGGGATATGAAGGTAGGTGGACATCGTAGTGTAAATCTCAGGAAATCCTACAAAAAGGATCACGATCGCAATGATCAGCCACATATGATTGGCCTCCCAGACCGGTGCGATCGATTCGTACATAATCTCCTGGGTTTTGTGACGGGCTTTTTTATGGGTAAAAAGCTCTACAATTCCGGCTCCGAAATCAGCACCGCCCAGAATGATATACAGGCAGATAGAAAGCCATAGAAATCCTATTACTACGTAGATCATGATTTTTTGTTTTTATCGTTAAACTGAGCGTCTGTAGGGTCGTAAAGTTTAGGTACCATCTGGATCTGTCTCTTTAAAAGGAAGATAATGATCAGGGATAATGATACGAAAATAGCGGTGAAGAAGTAGAAGGAATACTGTATTCCCGGCATTGGAGTCACGGCATCTACTGTTTTCATAATTCCATAAATGATCCAGGGCTGTCTTCCTACTTCGGTCACTGTCCATCCTGCTTCAAGGGCAATATACCCAAAAGGAGTAGCGAACAGGAATGTTTTTAAAAGCCAGTTTTTAGTCAGCCATTCCTTTCTAAAGAAGAAAGCATACAGGTAAATACTTCCGATAATGATCATGACCACCCCGAAAAAGATCATAATCTGGAATGCATAGTGAACAACAGCTACCGGAGGCCACTCGTCTCTTGGGAAATCATTTAATCCTTTCACTTCATGATTGAAATCGTTGCTCACCAAAAAGCTTAATACTTTTGGAATTTTAATGGCATATTTTACTTCACCTTTTTCCTGATCCGGAATTCCGCCGATAATGAAGGGGGCTCCTTTTTCAGTTTCAAAGTGAGCTTCCATCGCTGCCAGTTTTATAGGTTGTCTTTCAGCAACAGATTTAGCCGCAACATCACCACTTAAAGGCGCTCCGAATGCTCCGATTAAAGCAAATCCGGCCGCAATCCTGAATGCTTTGGTATGGAATTCCACATTCTTTTTCTTCATAATTAAAAAGGCATGAACGCCTGCAACGGCAAATCCGGTTGCACAGAACGCAGCCACCGTCATATGAAGAGCCTGAGGAAACCAGGCGTCATTAAACATCGCTTTTATAGGATCTATATTTAAATACTGTCCGTTGATATAATCGAAACCTGTCGGTGAATTCATCCATGCATTAGCGGCAACCACAAGAATACCGGAAGCCAGTCCGCTAAGACCTACCAGAAATCCACAGAACCAATGGAACCATTTATTGAATTTTTCCCAGCCATATAAAAAGAATCCGATGGCAATGGCTTCAATAAAAAATGCGGTTCCCTCAAGAGAAAACGGCATTCCGAAGATGGGTCCGGCGTGTTTCATAAATCCCGGCCACAGAAGTCCAAGCTCAAATGAAAGCATGGTTCCTGAAACGGCACCAGTGGCAAAAAGAATCGCAACTCCCTTGCTCCAGGCTTTTGTAAGGCCTTTGTATACTTCATTATTGGTCTTAAGGTATTTCCAGTGAGCGAAGGCCATCAGAAAGGGCATCACCATTCCCACACAGGCGAAAATGATATGAAAGCCCAGCGAGAGAGCCATCTGCGCGCGGGCTGCAATAAAATCATCCATATAATCAACTTTTGAGTAAATAAATTTAAGCATAAAATACGGATGTATAATATGATTTTATACAGATGCTATTTGAGAAATAGGTAATAACTTTAAACTTTTTTAGATAAAACACGGTTCTATTTTATTATAATCTCCACTCTTTTTTTGACATATTTTAACTTTCATAAGTCGAAAAAAATCACGATATTTGTAGGTCTTTGCATTAGGCAAAATTTATTAATTTTATATGAGTCAAAAACAATATACAGCTAGCAGTATCCAGGCCTTAGAGGGTATGGAACACGTTCGACTAAGACCATCAATGTACATTGGAGATGTAGGAGTAAGAGGTCTTCATCATTTGGTTTATGAAGTAGTAGATAACTCTATTGACGAGGCTTTGGCAGGGTATTGCGATACCATTTGGGTAACGATCCACAAAGGAGAAAGTATTTCTGTAAAAGATAATGGTAGAGGGATTCCTGTAGATTTTCACGAAAAAGAACAAAAATCTGCTCTAGAGGTTGTCATGACTAAAATCGGAGCAGGTGGAAAATTTGATAAAGATTCTTACAAAGTATCCGGAGGTCTTCACGGAGTAGGGGTATCTTGTGTGAATGCACTTTCTACACTATTGGTGGCTACAGTAAGCCTTAACGGTAAATTATATCAACAAAAATATTCAGAGGGAAAAGCCCTTGCAGATGTTGCTGAAATAGGAACTACTGCTGAGAGAGGAACAGAAGTTTTCTTCCAGCCGGATGCTACGATCTTTCAGGAAACTACTTACAACTACGATACTCTTGCAACAAGATTACGTGAATTGGCTTTCCTTAACAAAGGAATCACCATCACACTTGTTGATGAGAGAGCAGAAAACGAAGACGGATCTTTCGCGATGGAGGTTTTCCATTCGGAAGGTGGTTTGAAAGAATTTGTTGAGTTTATCGACGGAAACAGAGAGTCTATCATGGAGAATGTGATCTTCATGGAAGCAGAAAGAGATGATATTCCTGTAGAAGTGGCGATGCGCTATAACACGTCATTCAGCGAGAATCTTCACTCTTACGTAAACAATATCAATACCCATGAGGGGGGAACTCACCTTGCAGGTTTCAGACGTGCTTTGACAAGAACACTGAAGAAATATGCTGATGATTTAGGTATTCCTCAGAAAGAAAAAGTAGAAATTACCGGTGATGACTTCCGTGAAGGATTGACTGCTGTGATTTCTGTAAAAGTAATGGAACCTCAGTTTGAAGGACAGACCAAAACGAAACTAGGGAACTCTGAAGTTTCAGGAGCTGTAGATAAAATTGTAGGGGAAATGCTGACCAACTTCCTTGAAGAAAACCCAAATGAGGCGAAAATTATCGTACAAAAGGTAGTTTTAGCCGCAAAAGCAAGACAGGCAGCGAAGAAAGCCCGTGAGATGGTTCAGAGAAAATCTCCGATGGGAGGTTCAGGGCTTCCGGGGAAATTATCCGATTGTTCATCCAAAGATCCGGCAGAATCTGAACTATTCTTAGTAGAGGGAGATTCCGCAGGTGGAACCGCTAAGCAAGGTAGAGACAGACATTTCCAGGCTATTTTACCATTAAGAGGTAAGATTCTGAACGTTGAAAAATCAATGCTTCATAAAGTATATGACAACGAGGAAATTAAAAATATCTATACCGCTCTTGGAGTTTCTGTAGGTACAGAAGAAGACAGCAAAGCCCTGAATATGGCTAAGCTGAGATATCATAAAGTAGTGATCATGACCGATGCCGATATTGACGGATCTCACATCTCTACCCTGATTCTTACCTTCTTCTTCAGATTTATGAAGGAACTTATTGAGAACGGATATATCTATATTGCTCAGCCGCCTTTATATTTATTAAAGAAAGGAAACAAAAAGATATATGCCTACAACGAGAAAGAGCGTGAAGAATTCACTTTGGAAATGGCTCCGGACGGAAAGGGTGTGGAAGTTCAGCGTTATAAAGGTCTTGGGGAAATGAATCCTGAGCAGCTTTGGGAAACAACCCTGAACCCTGAACACAGAATCTTAAAGCAGGTGACGATTGATAATGCAGTGGAGGCGGATAGTATTTTCTCAATGTTAATGGGAGATGAGGTACCACCAAGAAGAGAATTTATCGAGAAAAATGCAAAGTATGCTAAGATTGACGCATAATTGTTATTAAAAATATATCAAGAAAAGCTTCTATTTATTAGAAGCTTTTTCTATATTTGGTGAAAACCAATAAAAAATAATAATATGTTAACTCTTTTACAAACAGACCCTTATGATGGGGCTGATGCAATGTCTGGTGCAGCTGCTGCAGGACTGGGAATGGGCTCTATGATCTTCGGATTGCTGATCTATTTATTTTATGGATATTGTATGTATAAAATATTTCAGAAGGCAGGAAGAGAAGATGCCTGGGCGGCTTTTATTCCGATCTACAATATCATCGTACTGCTTGATATTGTTAAGAAACCGATTTGGTGGATCATCCTATTCCTGATTCCTTTCGTGAACTTATTTGCTTCATGGGTGGTGAATGACAGATTGGCAAAAGCCTTTGGAAAAGAAACTCCGGTGTATACCATTCTTCTTTTCTTCTTTGGGTTTATTTTTGTGCCGGTTCTTGCTTTCAGTAGTGATAAGTATGATAGCAACAGAATTCCAAATGATCAGTAATTAATAAAGAAATAGCTAAAAGACTTCAGAAATGGAGTCTTTTTTTTGTGTCTTTTTTCAAAATATAAAAACTTAACAAATTATTCTTTTTAAAATATTTGAGTTGAAAATTGTAAAATATCCTTATTTAGAGATATAATTTGCTTAAATAATAACATAAATAGGTGTTAAAAGTGAAGTATTTTCTAATGTGGTATCATTTATATTAAAATAAAAAAATTAACATTTATTAAGATTTTATTATTTTTGCCCAATTTTAATAACCATGATGAAAAATTTAATTCTCGGAGCCTTGTCTGAAGCGTCATTAAATGATGCCAAAACAGTGTTTTCAGTTCTTGAAAATTTACTTTTTTTCTCAACAACTGAAGAAATGATATGAGAATCAATACCAAACTTAATGCAGCGATATGCTGTCTCGCCTTTAATCTGTTTTTTGCACAGCATAAATTTCTTTCTCCTCCCGCTTTTAGTGAAGATGATCTGAAAAAGACCAGTTCACTGATAGAAAAAACAGCACCGGCAGAAATACTTTACAATTCCGTACGGTATAATTTTATGCCGAATGGTTCTGTAGAAAAAGAATATTATTCGAAAATAAAGATTTACGATAAAAAGAATGCGGAAGAGTGGCTGAATATAGAAATTCCACTTTACTTAGAAGATAAGCTGGAAAAATATGATGTGAAAATATATAATCTGGCCAATAACAAAGTTGAGAAGATTTCAATTGATAAAAAAGAACAGCTTAAAGAAAACTTTACGGAAGGTTTAAAAATCTATAAACTTGCTGTCCCTAATGTTCTGGATGGATCAGTCATTGAATACAGTTATAAAATAGCAACCAACAATATCTTTAATCTGAAATATTTTCTGGAATACAGCATTCCTGTGGTGTATCAGGAGTATAACCTGGAATATCCGGATCAGCAACTAACCTATAATTTCAATACTACCGGGTCTATTATTAAGGCTAAATATAATATTTCCAGTACGGAAGACCGTCTGAATAAACTGTATAACGTATTCCGTTTTGGATATGAAAATATGAAACCCGTTCAAAAGGAAAAGTTTGTGAAAGATCTGGACCGTTATCGAGGGAAAATAAAACCGGAACTGAAGAGATACTCCGGTACTGATTTCATTTATCAGGATTATAAAAGCTGGAACGAAATAGCACAGAATCTTGATAAACATGAAGAGTTCGGTAACTTTTTAAAAGGTAATGTAGATCAAATTCTTCCTGAAAAAATTAAAACAGGCTACAACTCAGTAGAAAAAGCAGATAAAATTTTCAATTTTGTAAAAGATAATTACAAATGGAACCGAGAATATGGAATCCTGACTACTCAAAGCCTGAAACAACTTACAAAAACTAAGGCTGGAAACAGCGCGGAAATGAATCTCCTTCTGGTCATGCTTTTGAGAAATGCTGGAATTGAGGCAAATCCTTTATTGATCTCCACGGTAGATAACGGAATCCTGAATATTGTTTCACCCAGTTTGGGGAATATAAACTTTTTGCTAGCTTCCGTTAAAATCAATAATCAGATCTATTTTTATGATGCCACTTCTTTCAATTCAAAAGTAAATCTTCTCCCGGAAAGAGACTGGAATGATTTCGGAATTTTGCTGGAAAAAAATAATGGGACTGAAGTAAACTTTGCCAATACCAATATCAGTAAAAAAGAACAGATCATTAAAGCCAGTCTGGATGTGGAAAATTCAATGGTTAAAGGAACATACCTGCAGAGAGACAACGGGATGTATGCCATAGAGTCGTATGATGAGTTCGATACCAGTAAAGATAAATACAATCAGTCTTTTGCTACTACATACAGTGCAGATATCAAAGATGTGGAATCCAAACGTCTTGAGAACGGTGATTTCGAATCTCAGATGAAGTTTTCAGGAAATAATCTAATGGATATTGTTGGGAGTAAACTGATCATCAATCCTATTTTATTCCTGAATACCAAAAATGAATCCTTTGACCAGGTTGAAGCCAGAAAACATCAGATTGATTTTATCTCAGCATTTGAAAAAGAGAAGAGAATTGAACTGGAGATTCCTGAAAATTATAAGGTGGTAAGCCTTCCTAAGGAGAAGAAAATAGCCACTGATGACAAGGAAATATCGTATTTGTATAAAGTAGAAACTGCCGGAAATAAATTGATGATCACATCAAAAATAAATATTGGAAGCCAAAATTATCCTAAAGAATATTATCCGTTCTTCAAACAGATATGGCAGGTGATTTCAGCAGCTGAAAATCAGGTGATCACCCTGGAAAAAAAATAATGATCAAAAACTGTTTAATAAATTATTTCGTAAAAATATACCTTCAACCATGAAAATATTACTTCTTGGAGCTTTATCAACAGCCTCAATATATTTTGCCCAAACCTATCCGGCATCCGCCATTCCTGAGAATTTAAAGAAAAATGCTGATGTGGTCATCAGAAAAGATTTTACAACGGCTCAGATTAATAAAATTGATGAAATCAGATACCAGTTCAATACCGTAACTACGGTCTTAAATAAAGATGGTGATTCTAAAGCTTTGATTTATATACCTTACACGAAAGGTGACAATGTTTCTGATGTGAAGGTTACCATTTATGATGAAGCAGGAAAAAAGGTGAAAAGTTTTTCCAAATCTGATTTCGGAGACTTTGCCAACAATAGTCAGGGCGTATTTTATTCTGATAACAGGATTTTAGGATTATCATATACTTCTGCCTATTACCCTTATACCGTTGATTTTTCTTATCAGATCACCAATGAGAATACCATTTTCATTCCTGATTTTGTGCCGTTTTCATCACCGAATATATCGCTTGAAGAAGCACAGTTTAAAATAATCAATAAATCGGGGATTGAGCTAAGAACTAAAACCTATCCTTCAAAATATAATTATGGATCTGTTATAGCCAGTGACAATGGAAGTGAAAAAACATACTCTTATAAGAATATTCCTGCCATCGATGATGCTCAGATGCTTCCGCAGCCTGTAAAAATTTTACCGAAAGTGAGTTTTGCTTTAGCTAAATTCAATCTGGAAGGAAAACAAGGAACGCTGAACAACTGGACAGATTTCGGAACGTGGTACTATACCAATCTTGTAGAGCCTGTTTCTGCCTCTACTCCGGCCATTAAGGCTGAAGTAGCAGCATTGAAATTAGAAGGGACTACCGAAGAAAAAGTGAAAAAACTGTACCAGTATATGCAGACAAAAACAAGGTATATATTCGTAGGGCTTGGTATTGGCGGATGGCTTCCTATGCTTCCGGATGAAGTGCATAAAAAAGGATACGGAGATTGTAAAGGGCTTACCAATTATATGAAAACATTGTTGAATGAAGCTGGAATTCCGTCTAACTACTGTGTCATCAATTCCGGTTCATCTCAGGTGTCTTTTGATCCTGAGTTTCCTGCTATGGGTGGAAATCACGCCATTCTGATGGTTCCTACCGATAAAGGAAATATCTGGCTGGAAAACACATCTCAGCAGATTGCATTTAACCATTTGAGCTACAGTACCGCAGACAGAAATGTTCTTGCCGTAACCAAAAAAGGGATCGAGCTTATCAGTACGCCAACATACACAGCAGAACAAAACACAGAGAAGCAGAATTTAAAAATTACGCTTAGCGAGGACAGTACCATAAAAGGAGAAGGCCAGTTTTCTTACACGGGAAGCCAGTATGACAGTAATCTGTCTTACACTTATCTTTCGCCAAAAGAAAGAATTGAATCCATGAAAAGCAGATTTGATGTTCTGAATTTTGAGAAAGTGGAAATGAAAGACTTCGTGAATGATAAAGATAATGCGCTTGTGAAATTCAATTTAGATTTTAAAGCCAATAACTATTCTAAAACGACAGGAGCGAATATGATTTTCAGGGCCGTACCTATTTTCTCCAATTATCATTATAAAACAGATGAAAACAGAGAACTTCCTTTTGAAATAGGACAGTCTTTTGAAGATGAATATGAAATAGATTTTATACTTCCGAAGAATTATAAAATAGACGAAGTTCCACAGAACGTGACCATCAATTCTGAATTTGGAACCTACAAGTTGACGCTTGTGAAAAACGGCGAATCATTGAAAGTGAACCGTTTTATTAAGATTAACAAAGGAATTTTTCCAAAAGAGAAGTACAACGATTATGTGAGCTTCCGAAAAAAGGCATTAAATGGAGATAATGCTAAAATTTTATTGACGAAAATTTAAATATAAATATGAAGAAAATATTTTTGACAGCTTTTTGCTTCATCGCTATGACTTTATTCAACGGACAGAAGCATGAATTTCTGGATCCTCCGGCATTCAACAATGCAGACCTGTCCAAAGCAAAATCGCTGCTGGATGAGAATGCTCCCGCTGAAATCTTATACAAATCCGTACATTTCGGGGTAGATCCCTCTACAGGAGATCTGCGCAAAAAAGTTTTTTACCGGGTAAAGATCTATGATAAAGATAAAGCAGAAGACTGGTTAAATCTGGAAATTCCCCTGCATAAAAATTCGGGTGGTGATGAAGAGGTTTTAAACAAAATAAAAGCTTTTGTGTACAACCTTGAAAATGGATCAGCAGTAACCACAAAAGTTGATAAGAGCTCAAAATATAAAAGTAAAGAAAGCAAGTACACGACAATCACCAAGTTTGCTTTTCCCAACGTGAAAAACGGCTCCGTTATAGAATATCAGTATGAAGTTTTATCTCCGTTTTTGTATGCTGTGCCGCAAGTCATTATAGAATCTGATACACCTTCACTGTATACGGAATACATCCTTGATGCTCCTACATATATAGCTTATAATGTAAACTATACAGGTTCATTAGCTCCAAAACACAGAATGGTGGAGGAAAAAACAATGTTCGGAATGCAGTTTAAAACGTACAGGTTCGGGTATGAAAATCTGAAAGGTTTTAAAGCTGAAAAATTTGTTAAGAATGATATAAATTATCGTACAAAAATAAGTGCAGAGCTTCATTCTACCAATTTGGGTCAGCTTAAAATGCATTCTTCTTCCTGGGAAGAAATCAAAGAAAAGCTGTATAAAGATGAAGATTTTGGTGCCGAACTGAAAAGAACTAAACTGGCAAAAGAAAATATGCCTGCAGGTATTTCCAGCCTGCCATCAGATGCTGAAAAGGCAGATGCTATCTTTAATTATGTGAAAAATACCTTTACCTGGAATAAAGACCGGGGTATTTATACAGAAGAAGGAATAAAAAAACTGATAGAAACCAAAACAGGAAATGCTGCGGAAATCAATCTTTTCCTGATCATGCTGCTTCGTGAGGCAGGGCTTACAGCAGAACCTCTTATCATTTCTACGGTAGACAACGGTCTTATCAATTTAACTTCTCCAGGTATCGTGGGGATGAATTTCGTTTTAGCCGCTGTAAAAGCAAAAGAAGGGTTCAATCTTTATGATGCTACTGCCAAGCAGTCTTCAAAGAATAACCTTCCTCCAAGAGACTGGAACCAGTATGGGGTTCTGATTGCTAAAGATAAAGCACTACTTATGCAGATGGCAAATACCACATCCAGTTTCAATTATCTTACCGCCGAAGCAAAAATCAATGAAGACGGAAGTATTTCGGGAACCTATTCTGATAAAGATACGGGTACCTATGCAATGTTTGTAAAAGAAAGCTATGATGAAAATGCTGAAAAATATAAAAAACAGTACAAAGAAAATTATTCAATAGACTTCACAGGAATTGATTCAAAAATTTTGGAAAACGGAGATTTTGAAAGTACAATGAAATTTTCTTCAGACAATCTGATTGATAAAATTGGAAAGAAGATGATCATCAACCCAATGCTTTTCCTGAACAAAAATTCCAATGAATTTGATCAGGCGGATGAAAGAAAATATCCTATTGATTTTATTTCTTCATTTACCAAAGTGAAAAAAATAATTTTGGAAATACCGGAAGGCTATACCATAGAAAGTATGCCTAAAAGTAAAAAGATTGTTACTCAGGATAAAGAAATAGAGTACAGCTACGTTGCCGAGCAGAAAGGAAATAAGCTGGAAATTATTTCTACAACCAAAATTGTAAGTCCTGATTATCCTAAAGAATATTATCCTGCATTTAAGCAGATTTGGGGAACCGCTTCAAAAAGTGAAAACCAGGTCATCAGTCTGATTAAAACATCATAGAAGATTGTTTTATTTTGATTTTTAGATTAAATAAAAAATAATTTTGCAAAACCATTCATTTTTTGAATGGTTTTTGTATTAATATAAAAAAATAAATTATGAAAAACACGATTGCCGTTCTGGCAGTTTCTTCTTTTCTAGCTTTTTCAGCATGTAAAAAGGCAGAAAGTACAACGACACCTTCTGATAAGACTGAAGCATCACAGCCTGAAAAATTGACGGTAGATTCTGTAAAAGTGAGCGATTCTACAAAGATTGCAGACTCATTGAGTGTGAAATTCACTTCAAAATTACTCGTTTTTCCAACGTTGAAAGAAAAAAAACTCTTAGACAGTATTTATTTTCATGAGCAGGGAATTAAAGATTTTTCTCAAAAAGGATTGCAAGCTTATCTGGATAATCAGAAAAATGAGTACTTCAAATCTACCAAAAGCGAAAGTAAGGACTGGCTTTCAGATATTTCTTATGCTCAAAACTGGTATACCAACTCCTATATGGATTTGATCTCTAATGAGAATGATTATATGCATATCGGATATGTATGGAGTTCATACGAAGGAGGTGCCCATGATAATTATGGATTTTCAGAAAGAGTTTTTGATCTTAAAAACAATAGAAAGCTGGAGCTTAAAGATGTGACTTCAATGCCAAAAGCTAAGCTGGAAGCCCTGTTGATGAAAAACCTGAATAAGGTAAAAAGCGGAACAACAGATGCTGAAGGAGAGGTGAAAAACTCAGATATGCTATTGGTAGAAGTTATTCCGGCCACAAATAATTTCTATTTTGACCAGAAGAATCTTTATTTCCATTACAGCCCTTACGAAATCGCCGCTTTTGCAGCCGGAGATATTGTTATTCCTGTTTCCTGGGATGAATTGAAAGGAACTTTGAATGCAGAATTTAAAGAAAGAATGAAAATAAAGTAAATTAATGCTTCCGGATCAGGAAGCATTTTCTATTTTTGCGGTAATGGAAAAAGCAGCTTTTATCATTAATCCCTTTTCGGCCAAAAAAAATTATCAGCCGTTTCTTGATGAACTCAAAAAAAAGGTTGACAATCCTTTGTATTATATCTCTGAATCTATTCCTGGGACAGATGATTTTATTAAGGCTAATTTTGACAACGTCGACATTTTTGTAGCCATAGGAGGCGACGGAACCATCTCCACTGTAGCAAGAAATCTTATTAATACAGAAAAAATCCTGGCTATATTTCCGGCAGGATCAGGGAATGGTTTTTCCAATGAAACTAAATTTAATAAGAATCTGGATGAACTTCTGGAGAAAATTAAAGCGAGAGCATTCAGAAAGATTGATACTTTTACGGTGAATGACAGACTGTCGATCAACGTTTCAGGTACCGGATTTGACGGAAAAGTGGTAAAAGAATTTGAAAAAACCACCCGCGGATTCAAAAATTACATCAAAGTCTCTCTGAAGACATTCTTTAATTATAAACCCATTAAGGTTAAATTTACCGAAGAAGCTTATCAGCAGTACAACGGAAGATACCTAATGCTGAACATAGCCAACACCCGTCAGTTCGGAAACAACGCTTACATTGCTCCCAATGCCAGTAAAAGTGACGGATTGGTTGATATGGTACTGGTGAAAAAATTCCCGCTGACCTATTCAGCACTTTTTGCCTTCAGAATGTTCACGAAAAGACTGAAGGATGACGAATATGTAACCTACCTTCCCGTTTCAGAAATTTCATTTAAAGTAACCACCAAAAACTGGCATCTCGACGGAGAGTTTAATAAAATAGAATCACCAATTCATGTGAAAGTCTTGCCTGCAAGTCTGAATATTTTAGTGTAAGGTAAAGGTATAGGTAAAGGTATAGGTAAAGGTAAAGGTAAAGGTAAAGGTAAAGGTAAAGGTAAAGGTAAAGGTAAAGGGTGGATAGAGATAAAAACAATCAATTTGAAATTCAATAGAGGTGGGCTTTATCCCTCCTTATCAATAAACCTTATTTATTCAGATTTAACCAAAATCTAAAAAAACACAAATTCCACAAATAATCACAAAAAAGATTTAACACCATCATCCGTGAAAATCTACGCCATCTGTGGTTAAAAAAAATAATTAGTTTAAATTCTGTTTATTTTTTAATGTTAAAACCTGCATTCTGTTTAACGAAAAGTTTCTGCTGAGTGTTAACGAACCCTTGCGTATGTCCAAACAATCAAATACCTAAACCTCCAGCTTCTTCTCAATCTCAGCCGGATGATTCAGGCAATACTGTAGCTGCTCCTTATCCAACTGCTTTTCCCAGTTTGCTACGACTACCGTGGCTACAGAATTTCCAACAACGTTCGTTAAAGCCCTGCATTCACTCATAAACTTGTCGATTCCCAGTATCAAAGTCATTCCTGCAATCGGAATCTCTGGAACGACTGCCAATGTTGCCGCGAGCGTCACAAATCCTGCTCCTGTAACACCAGCAGCTCCTTTTGAACTTAACATCGCTACCAAAAGAAGCATCAACTGTTTTTCCAAAGGAAGATCAATATTCAGAGCCTGAGCGATAAAAAGAGAAGCCAGCGTCATATAAATATTGGTTCCATCCAGATTGAAGGAATATCCGGTAGGAACTACCAGCCCAACAATAGCTTTAGAACAACCTGCTTTTTCCAGTTTTTCCATAATTCCAGGAAGTGCCGATTCGGAAGAACTGGTTCCTAAGACCAATAGAAGTTCCTCTTTCAGATAATACATCAGTTTAAAAATACTGAATCCATTGTACCAGGCAACCGCTCCCAAAACCAATACCACAAAAAGGATAGACGTAATATAGAAGGTTCCCACTAAAAAGATCAGGTTCAATACCGAATGAAGACCATATTTTCCGATGGTAAATGCCATTGCCCCAAAAGCCCCGATCGGAGCCAGTTTCATGAGCATATGAACAATTTTGAAAATCGGAGTGGATAGATCCTGTAAAAAATCGGTTACTTTCTGGCTTTTTTCTTTGGTTAAAACCAGAGCAACACCCATCAAGATAGCCACCAGAAGTACCTGAAGTATATTTTCACCAACCAATGGACTGAAAAGTGTTTCAGGAATAATATTCATGATAAAACCTGTGAGGGTAGAGTCGTGAGCCTTTTGCTGATATTGAGAAACATCGCCGGATAGAGTAGCGGGGTCGATATTTAAACCATGTCCCGGCTGCAGAATATTCCCGACAATCAGTCCGATGATTAATGCTAAAGTAGAAAACGTAAAAAAGTAGATCATTGCTTTTACGGCAATACGTCCAACTTTTTTGAGGTCAGTCATGTGAGCGATTCCTAAAGTCAGGGTAATGAAGATCACCGGAGCGATAATCATTTTCACCAATTTGATGAATCCATCGCCGAGAGGTTTCATTTTTTCACCCAATTCAGGATAAAATCTTCCTAAAAGGATACCGGCTACTATGGCGATAATGACTTGAAAATAAAGCTGATGATAGAATTGTTTCGCTTTCAAAGGATTCTTTTTTAGATTTTGAAGCCGGAAAATTAAGAATTTTTATCTTAAAACATGACGAAAGTCAGTTAAATTGATAATTTTGAGAGAAGATGGAAGAATGGAAGAATGGAAGATCGGAGATGGGGGATGGGGGATTCGGAAGTTTTCAATTGTTATTTTAGTCTTATGATTGAATATGGCTACCGCAACAAAAAATGCTTCGACTCCGCTCAGCATGACGTACTTATCAACGTTGTCATGCTGAGCGGAGTCGAAGCATATAGTATAATGATAACAAAATTATTCTACGGCAACCGAATCATCTCCGCGGCCATCTGCCACAGCATGGATGTTTCCATTGTCATCCATCAGAATAAGTTCTGTTTTTCCGATGTATTTTATCTTTTCGATCACGTAATTTTTGCTTTTCAGCGCTGAGATTGTACTTTCCGGGAAATTATTTTCTACCGTGATTTTTTCCGGAAGCCACTGATGATGGAATTTCGGTGCATTCACCGAGATATTGGCATTCAGTTTAAAATCTACCACATTCACAATCGATTGATAGACGGATGTGGGAATGGTAGTTCCTCCGGGAGTTCCCACCACCATATATGGCTTTCCATTTTTAAGTAGGATCGTAGGAGTCATGGAAGAAAGCATTCTTTTGTTAGGCTGAATAGAATTAGCTTCTCCGCCCACAGCTCCAAACATATTCGGAACTCCGGGTTTGATGGAAAAGTCATCCATTTCGTTATTTAAAAAGAATCCCGCCCCCGAAACCACGACTTTGCTTCCATAATATCCGTTAAGCGTAGTGGTCACAGAAGCTGTGTTTCCATCTTTATCGATCACGGAAATATGAGTGGTTTGTGTAGATTCATTTGGTTGGCTGATGATTTTTCCCACTTCAGCGCTCGGAGTCGCTTTGTTGAAACTAAAACTTTTCCATCTGCTTTTTAAATAAGCATCAGAAGTCAGATAAGTGGTTTTATCTTCGATGAAATCAGGATCACCCATGTATTCCGCCCGGTCTGCAAAAGCTCTTCTTTCAGCTTCCGTCATGATTTGTACAGCCTCCGTTGAATTCTGCTGGTACTTTTCCAGGTTTTCGTATCCTGCCATGGTCAGCATTTGGGCAAGTAATACACCGCCGCTCGAAGGCAGAGGCATAGTCACCACACGGCTTCCTTTATAATCAAATTCCAAAGGCTTTCTTTCTGCAGCTTTATAATTTTTAAGATCTTCCAAAGTCATGATCCCGTTTCCTTTTTTCATTTCGGAAACCATAAGTTCAGCTGTTTTTCCTTCGTAGAATCCTTTTGCGCCCTGTTTCTGAATTAATTTAAGCGTGGCAGCCAGTTCTTTCTGTACCAGAATATCACCCGCTTTCCACGGAGTATCTTTTACAAAAGCGATAGCTGAGGTGTTGTGTTTAAGGAATTTTTCTCTGTGGGTGTTCAGCATTTCAGCTTCCATTTCTGTGATGGCAAAACCTTTTTCGGCTAAATCAATAGCAGGCTGGATGATTTTGTCCATCGGAAGTTTACAGTATTTCAAAGTAGCATAAAAACCTGCGATACTTCCCGGTATTCCTACAGCAAGCCTTCCGTATTGAGAAAGATCTGTATTGGCTTTTCCGTTTTTATCAACATACATATCCCTTGAGGCTTTCCTGGGAGCAGTTTCTCTATAATCCAGCGTGAATTTTTCACCATTATTTTTTACCCCCACCAAAAAACCACCGCCACCTATATTTCCAGCCTGAGGATAAACAACGGCAAGGGCATATTGTGTAGCGACAACAGCATCATAAGCATTTCCGCCCATCTTCATCATTTTTGCACCGGCTTCACTCGCTAGGGGATGGGCAGATACCACTGCACCTTTGTTTTTTATTTTTACTTCCTTGACAATGTTGAAATCAGTAAACTGTGCCCAGTATGCATTTCCGGCAAACAGTACTGCTGCAATAAAAAGCTTCTTCATAAGATTTTGTTTAAAGCAAAAGTAGATATTTTTTTAATGAAAGTATTTGTCTTTACAGGTGTTTATCTCTATAAAAGCCATTGAACGATTGAGTTGTTGTTGGTTATGTATTTGACATTAAAAAAATAAATTATAATTGTAAATATTTAGTAAAATCAACTATTAATTCATTGTTTTTTAAAAAGGTCTGGTTTTAATTCAATTTAATATATTTTTTATATAGGTCGAATTGCTACTTTTGAGAAAAAAGCAGACATGAAAAAAAACTACCATAAAATCGCTTTGTTGGGAGCATTATTTTTTATTTCCACAAATATCAATGCCCAGGTCAAAGACACAGTAAAAACAAATCAGGTAGATGAAGTAAAGATCACCGTTGGCTCAAGAAATAAGGCCAGGGTAGCTACCGATACGCCGGTGCCTGTAGATGTTATCAATATTGGTTCCCAGTCGGTTTTAAGCCCCCAGACAGATCTGAATCAGATTTTAAATTATGCGGCCCCTTCCTTTACCTCAAACTCTACAACGGTAGCCGACGGAACGGACCATGTGGATCCTGCCCAATTAAGAGGTCTTGGTCCGGATCAGGTTCTCGTACTTCTGAATGGGAAGAGAAGGCATACTTCTTCATTGGTAAATATCAATGGTTCACCGGGACGTGGTTCTGTAGGGACAGACCTCAATGCCATTCCTGCATTTGCTATTGAGAGGCTGGAAGTGCTTAGGGACGGAGCCTCTGCTCAGTATGGTTCCGATGCCATCGCAGGAGTGATCAATGTCATTATGAAAAAAAACACCAATGCGTTCACCGCTGCCATTACGGCGGGAGCATTCAATTCAAAAGGAGCTAATGATCATCGTGGAGGATGGGACGGTGGAAAATACCAGATTGACTTAAATTATGGAACTAAAATAGGAACAAACGGCTTCATTAATTTCACCGGAAGCTTACTGAGCAGAGACGATACCCGACGGGCAAAATCCGCAACAGGAGATATTTTTAATGCTTATAATGCCATTGAGCAGAGGGCTTTGGAAAATGGAGTGAATATTTCTTCGCTGTACGGAAACATTGCGAGCACCCCAAATCAGCAGCAGATCATCAACCTGATTCATCAGTTTGCGCCTAAAGTAGGATATTTTACAGCACAGCAGCAAGCGGATATTCAGGCGGCCAATACGATTACCCAGCTACAGAATTTATTAAAAGGTGATGTGACTGAAAACGAATTAGCCTACAGGAAACTGACGAGAGACGACTTTAATATGAGAGTAGGACAGTCCAAATTAACATCCGGCCAGCTTTTTGTGAACTCAGAATTTGATCTTTCATCTTCGGTGAAAGGGTATGTTTTTGGAGGCATTTCCTACAGAGACGGTAATGCGGCAGGATTTTACAGAAGACCGAATGTGACCAGAACTTCTACATCATTATATCCAAATGGTTTTTTACCGGAAATAGCGTCTGATGTTATTGATCTTTCTTTCGCCGGCGGATTTAAAGGAAAACTGGGGAAAATAAATTACGATATCAGCAATACTTTCGGGCAGAATACCTTTGACTATACCATCAAAAATACAGCTAATGCATCCATGATATATCCTGGAAAAAGAGAATTTGATGCAGGAGGATTAAGCTTTTCACAAAATACGGTCAACGCAGATTTTGATACGAAAATAGACTGGCTGAAAGGTTTTAATGTCGCTTTTGGTGCAGAAGCAAGGTTTGAAAGATATAAAATAGCGAATGGAGAAGAAGCTTCGTGGGCGCTTTATGACATCAATGGAAGAATCCAGACGCCAGCAACTGTTGCTTCTTTAAAACCTACGGATTTCTTTGGGAGTACAAGGCCGGGTGGATCGCAGGTTTTCCCTGGTTTCAGACCTGAAAATGCTTTAAATAAGGGAAGACGTTCCGTAGCGGCTTATGTGGATACAGAGCTTGATGTTACTGATAAATGGTTGGTAAGTGCAGCTTTGCGGTACGAAAACTATTCAGATTTCGGATCTACATTCAATTATAAAATAGCAACACGGTATAAACTGACGGATCAGATCAACTTAAGAGCGGCCCATTCAACAGGATTCAGAGCTCCTTCCTTACAGCAGATCTATTTCAATGCTACGGCCACCCAATTTGTGGGCGGAACTTCATTTGAGGTAGGAACATTTTCAAATGATTCAGATGCGGCCAGGCTTCTTGGTATTCCACAGCTAAAACAGGAAGAGTCAACAAGTTATTCTACGGGTTTTACCGCAAAAATTCCACAGGTCAATCTTACTTTTACGGTTGACGGATATTATATCAAGATAAAGAACAGGGTAGTACTTACAGATCAGTTTTCAAGACCGGCGGGTACTTACGCTGACGGAAGCCCTGAGAAAAACCTGCAGAATCTTTTTGATAAAGCCAATGCCAATGCCGCTACATTTTTTGCGAATGCGATTGATACCCAGACCAAAGGAGTAGAAGGAGTGATTTCTCACAGAGGTAAATTTTCGGAGAAGTTTTCTTTAAATTCAGATTTAGCGGTAACGGTATCGAAAACCAACAGAGTAGGAGAGATTCATGGTTCAGAGGCTTTGATCAAGGCGGGACAAATCAACCGTTATTATTCAGAATCCAGCAGGATATATCTTGAAGAGGCTATTCCAAGATTTAAAGCATCTCTGAACAATGCTTTGGAAATGAATAGGTTCAACGTGCTTGTAAGGAATGTGTACTTCGGAAAAGTTACAGATCCCAATCCAATGGATGCCAACGGAGACGGTATTATCTCCGGTGCCATTATTAACGGACAGGCTGTGGCAACAGAGCATCCTGTGTGGGGTGGAAAGGTTATTACGGATCTTTCGGTGGGTTATAAATTCAGTGATAGCTTTAGACTGACCATTGGAGCGAATAATCTGTTTGATATTTATCCTGATCAAAATTACGGTCCGGCTACAGTGAAAAACCCGGCTTTGGACAGTTCCGGTAATTTGATTTACGTCGCAGGCTCTGCACCTGTGGATCTTACGAATCAGAACCAGTTCGTTTATTCCAGAAACACATCTCAGTTTGGGATGAACGGGAGATTTCTTTTTGCCAGAATTAATCTGAGCTTTTAGTAATTTCTTTTCAGATATTTTGAAAAAGGTGTGTTTTTACATACCTTTTTTATTTTGGTTGACATGATTTTTTTACTTTTGTACAACTCTAAAAAAATATGTAAAAATGGAATCCTATACGGAAAGAATATTGATTACAGGTGCTTTGGGACAGATCGGCACCGAATTGACGAACAGACTTGTTGAAATCCACGGAGCTGACAATGTAGTAGCATCAGGACTGGACAGATGGCAAAAGGGGATTACCGCTGCCGGACATTACGAAAGAATGGATGTTACCAATACACAGCTGGTAAGACAGGTGATCAAAGATTATGAGATCACTACAGTGTATCATCTCGCGTCGCTTTTATCTGGAACTTCAGAAAAGCAGCCTATTTTCGCCTGGAAATTGAATCTTGAACCTCTTCTTCATTTTTGTGAATTGGCAAAGGAAGGGCTTCTTAAAAAGATCTTCTGGCCTAGTTCAATCGCTGTATTCGGGAAAGGAATTCCAAAACATGATGTAGCACAGGATGTGGTTTTAAATCCTACTACCGTGTACGGGATCTCCAAAATGGCAGGAGAAAAGTGGTGTGAATATTATTTCGACAAGCATGGAGTAGATGTAAGAAGTATCAGATACCCGGGACTTATTTCATGGAAAACACCTGCCGGAGGTGGGACCACAGATTACGCTGTTGAGATTTTTTACGAAGCTATCGAGGAAGGAAAATACACAAGTTTCATTTCGGAAGATACGGGAATGCCGATGCTTTATATGGATGATGCGATCAACGCAACATTGAAATTAATGGAAGCTCCAAAGGAAAGTCTTACCGTTCGTTCGTCTTATAATTTAGGAGGAATGTCATTTACCCCGAAAGAACTTGCCGAAGAAATCAAGAAGGAAATACCGGAATTTACAATCGATTACAAACCTGATTTCAGACAGGCGATTGCAGATTCGTGGCCGGCATCCATCGACGATTCTGTAGCGAAAAAGGACTGGGGACTGACGTATGATTTCGGAATTTCTGAAATGTCGAAGGACATGATCAAGAATCTTAAAGTGAAATTGAATAAAAACTAATTACTTAAAGTTGATGTTTAAATAGTTTTTATTTTAACATTTGATTTATAATTAATTATAAATATTATCTAAAATTTAATTTAAATGATTTTATTGACTTTTAACATCTTAAATATAGAGGCTGAAGCCAAAAACAGCGTACAGATTTCTGATGCGGAAAGACTGAAGATCACAGAAGATAACACCAAAGCTATTCTTCGGATTTTAGATATTCATGACATCAAAGCCAGTTTTTTTGTGGAGATTTCCATTGCAGAAAAACTGCAGAATTTAATAAAAGCAATTTCATCCAAAGGGCATGAAATTGCTTTTTATAATTTCAATTCAAATCTTCATGAAATTGAAGAAGTGAAAAAAAATATTCAGGATCTTCTCGAAAAACAGATCAGAGGAATCCGGCAGAAAGATTGTAAGTTGCCCCAGGAAAATCTGAAATCGCTGGAGTTTAATTACGTCTCCAATATCGATAATGCAGATGTTCTTTTTCCATTCAAGCGACTGAAAAGAGATACCGAGATTAATGAAGAGGATGGGCTCAGCATTGTGCCGGAAAGTATCTCACCATACAGTCAGCTTCCGTATAACGATTTCGTGTTTCAGATCCTGCCGATGAACTATTATCAGAGTATGGTTTTTGAAACCCTGAAGAATGATGATTTTGTTTTAATCTATCTCAACTCCTGGCAGTTCACCGATTTTAAAAAATACCGATTCGATATTCCGTTTTACAGAAGCCTCTTTTCAGGGAAGAAAATGGAAGATAAACTCGATGCCCTTCTAACCTGGGTAAACGAGCATGATATGGCGACTTCTCGGATGAAGGATTATATTTTTTAGGTGGCAGATATTAGGTAGCAGGTGATAGGTTGTAGGGATTAGGGATTAGGGATTTTGCCGAAGGTTGAAACTATGGTCTTTTGATTGGGGTTTTGAGTTGTAAGAGCTAAGAACCAAGAAGTCAGATATTAGGCTAAGGTTGAGGCAAAGGTTTAGACTGAGTTATGCATTCTATTTACAACAAACCAGTAACCCGGAACGTTATTTTAACTAGCAACTAGCAACTAGCAACTGACAACCAGTAACTTGATAACACTCTTTCAAACTCATCTACCCTAAAACCCCCAAACCCTCAGACTCTCAAACGCTCTCACTCCCAAACTCAAAACTAGCTCAGCTCAAACAACGTAATCTCCGGCAATACACCCACTCTTCCCGGGTATCCCAATACGCCGAATCCTCTGTTCACATACAGCATTTTGCCCTCGCTCTCATACAAATCGGCCCATTTTGGGTAACGGTACTGAACGGGAGACCACTTAACGTTTTTCAGATCTAAACCGAACTGCATTCCGTGGGTGTGTCCTGATAGTGTTAAATGGATGTTTCCAGGGTGTTTTTTGACTACGTAATCGAAATGGGTAGGGTCATGGCTCATTAAGATTTTCGGAGCAGATTCCGGTACGCCTTTTAAAGCGTCATCAATCTTTCCGAATTGAGGAAATGGTTTTAATCCCCAGTTTTCAACTCCAAGAATGTAAAGTTTTTCTCCGTTTCTCTCGATTACTCTATGTTCGTTTCTCAGCATATCAAAACCTGCCTGTCTTTCGTAGTCGATAAGTGTGTCGAGGTTTTTCTTTTTGGCATCAAGGGAAGTCCATGTTACGTAATCTCCGTAATCGTGGTTTCCAAGAACTGCAAGCTTGCCGTCTTTGGCTTTTATCTTTGAAAATAGCGGAATGAAAGGTTTAAATTCATCAGAAATATTATTCACCATATCGCCGGTAAAAAGCACGAGATCAGGATTTTGCTCGTTGATCAGGTCAATAGCGTGCTGAAGTTTCGATGGATCTGAAAAACTTCCGCTGTGTACGTCAGAGATCTGAATCACTTTATAACCCTCAAAATTTTTCGAAAGTCCCGGAATTTTTACTTTTATTCTTCTTACGGTATGTCTGTATTTTCCGAACGTAATTCCATCGATAAAAAGGGCAGAAAGAACGCCTCCTAGGCCTAGTCCAACGATGCTCAGGAATTTTCTTCTTTCAGGGAAGAAATTTTCCTGTGGTCGTGTTAATCCGATTAAATAGCCTCCGGTTCTGAAAATATCGTCAATTAATAAAAACAGCACCACAAAGATTTTTGGGAGTATAAAGATCAGGAACAGCGAAATGGTGATCTGAACCCTTACGGAGCTTTTATCTGATCTTTGGAAATGAGTAATTTCATAGGCGAAAATCGCGTAAACGGTCAAAGATACCACCCAATACCCAAGCCTGATCCAGAAATTATCTGTTAATGTTCTTATAGCCTGATAGATATAAACTTCCAGAGCCAGAAAGATAGCGGCGATGATCAAAAAATTTCTCTGCATGATAAATCTAAAAAAAGCACAAAGAATATGTTTCCCTGTGCTTTATATTTTTTTGTTAATTAAATATTTTAAGGAAATCTGTAAACGATAGCATTGATGTTCATTCCGGCACCTACCGAAGTCATCACAATGTTACCTTTATCTTTAAACGTTTGACCCTCCATTTTTCCTTTAATTATTAAATCATACATCGTAGGAATAGTTGCTACAGACGTATTACCAAGGTTCTGAATGGTCATAGGAGAGATCGCATGGTCGTAATCTTTCACATCATAAAGCTTGTGAAGTCTTTCAATCATGGCGTAATCCATTTTTGCATTCGCCTGGTGGATAAGGATTTTGTCAATGTTTTCGATAGAAAGTCCCGCGTCTTCAATCGTTTCCTTGATCGCTGAAGGAACATTTTTAAGGGCGTACTCATAGATTTTTCTTCCCTGCATTCTTACATAAAGGCGTCTTTGATCTACGTTTGCGTTGATAGAAGGACCGTTTTCAAGATAACACAATTCCGGACCGTTGTCACAGATGGTGTTGTGAGCAATGATACCCACATTTTCCTGATCTGTAGCCTGTACAACGACTGCACCGGCACCGTCAGCGAAAATCATTCTGTTTCTGTCATGCGGATCTGTAACGCGGCTTAAGGTTTCTGCACCTACCACAAGAATTGTTTTTGCAGCTTTTGCCTTGATAAGGTTGTCAGCAAGGATCATGGCTTCCACCCATCCCGGACATCCGAAAATCATATCATAAGTAATGCATTTTCTGTTTTTAATGCCCAGCTTATTTTTCACTCTTGCTGCCATATTAGGCATGAAATTCACATATCCGTCTACAGTAACTTCTCCAAAGTTGCTTGCGTAAATAATGTAGTCAAGGTCCTCGCCGTCTATTTTAGCGTCTTCCAGGGCTGCTTTTGCAGCTTCAGAACCGATCTGTGAGTTAGAAAGATCGTCTTCAATAAATCTTCTGTTTTCTATTTCTGTGATTTCTACAAACTTCGCGATGGTTTCTTCTGCAGGTTTTTCAATCTTAACTCCGTCTTCAGTGTAGAACTCAGAATCCATGAAATAATCTCTACCAATAACTCTGTTAGGAATATAGGATCCGGAACCAATAATGATCGTATTCGGCATTCGTTTAAATGATTTTTTAAAGATGCAAAGTTAATAATTAATATTAATAACGGAGAATTAAAAATATTATTAAATTTGCAAAAATTGTACTTTACAATCGTATGAAAAACAACTCGTCCTTAAAAGGCTTACTTATTGCAGCTGTGGTGTTTATCGTTGCCTTTGGGGTCTACTTCTTTTTTTTAGCCAAGAAAAATTATTTTGTAGTAGACAACCCTACTCCCAATACCTATTATTTTAAGATCAATAATGGTTCTGAGGGAATAATTTCAGCGGGACAGTATGTTCACGTGGATATCAAAAAGGGAAAAAATTCCATCAAGGTTTTCGACAAGAATAAGAAAATACTCTATGATTCTGCATTTGAAGTGAATAAGATTCGTGGGCTGATTAACATCGCACATCAGGATTATTATATTAATGATCAATATTATGGGTACAATCTTAAAAAAGATTCATTACTTTTGGCCCTGGACAAAATCACAATAGACGGAAAAGATTATTTCGGAGGAGCGAGACGCTTCAACAAGCTTTATACTGAAGATTTTTATTACAATGTGGATGAGGATTACGATAAAGTGATCAAAAACATTCAGCAGGTGGAATCGAGATCAAAGATCTTCAGAAAGCAGGATTTCCTAAATTATTACAAAGAATATTACAAGTTTTAAGTTTTGACAAAAGATATTACCAAAGTTACTCCCTACAATTCTGAGGCTACAAAAAAAAGCCAGGTAGAGGATATGTTCGACAATATTGCACCGAAGTACGATCTTCTGAATCATGTTTTATCTATGAAAATTGATGTTTTATGGAGAAATACATTGGTGAAAATGATGAAAAAAGACAATCCGCAGGAAGTGCTGGATGTGGCTACAGGAACGGGAGATTTAGCAATCACGATTGAAAAAGGAACCGATGCAAAAGTAATTGGTTTAGATTTATCACAACAAATGCTGAATGTTGGCGTTATTAAAATAAAAAAACTTAAATTAGACGGCAAAATTTCCATGCAAAAAGGAGATGCAGAAAATTTACCTTTCGAGGACAATAGATTCGATGCTGTTTCCGTTGCATTTGGAGTAAGGAATTTTGAAAACCTTACCAAAGGTTTGGCAGAATTAAGAAGAGTAGTTAAAGATAACAAGAGTGTTTATATACTGGAGTTTTCAAAGGTTGAGGGGTTCTTAGGTCCATTTTATATGTTTTATTTCAAAAACGTATTACCTGCCATCGGCAGACTGGTATCCAAAGATAATAGGGCGTATACATACCTTCCGGATTCTGTAAATGCTTTTCCTTTCGGGGAAAAGATGAAGCAAATTCTTTTAGATACAGGATTTAAGAAAGTAGAATATAAAAAGCTAAGTTTAGGTATAGCCACAATTTATAAAGCAACAAAGTAACCTATGAATAAATTTCTATTAAGAGCACTGGTTTTAGCCTCAGTTAATATTGCTGTTTTTGCAGATGCGCAATTCAGAACCCGAAACAGAATGGATAAGTTGGAAGACTTTGACGAGCAGAAATTCAGTTGGGGTTTTTATTTGAATGGCAACAGGCTAGACTACCGTATCGTCCTTCATCCAAGATATGGTGCGGAAGGTAATCAGAATCTTGTTAAATCCAGAGAAAGCTACAGTTTCGGAGCCGGTTTGATCGCCAAGTGGAGACTGAATGATCATCTGGACCTAAGATTGGAGCCAGGCTTGCAATTTGCTCAAAGGCAGTTGATTTTTAATACCCAGTCCAATGACCAGTATGCTGCAGGTACATTGACTAATCCACCTTTCTTCCCAATTGCTTTAACTGAGAAAGATAAAGTAAGAGAGATTAAATCTACTTTGGTAGACATCCCTGTACTATTGGAACTTCACGGTAACAGATGGTACAATTCAAGACCGTATATTGCAGGAGGTGTGAACTATATCGTGAACCTTCAGTCTAATTCTGATTCTGTGGATGACAACATGCAGCAGGTTTTCAGATCGACTACGCATAATTTTGCATGGTCTGCTGAAATGGGAATTCAGTTTTACTTCAATAAATTCAAGCTTACCCCGGCGATCAGAGGAACATTCTTCATGAACAACGAGAAAGTAGCTGATAATGCGACGACACCTCCATACTGGGCGACGGCAATGTCTACGCTTCAGACAAGAGCAGTGATGTTTGTATTGAAATTCGAATAAGAAAACAGACATAAAAAATACAAAAGGAGGTGCATCTGCATCTCCTTTTTTCGTACCAAATCAAAATATAGAGACATTTATTTTTGTTACTGTTATTATTTTTTTATTTTTGTTGCTAGTTAGAATATACAAAACCTGAAATGCTTCAAGATTTAGAAAACAATTTTTCAGAATTAGAGAGAAAGATTTTCCTTTTACAAAAGAATTATAAAAGTCTTACTGAAAGATTATCCGACTTAACTGTGGAGCATGAAGAACTGAAAACGAAATATGATGAGGAGAGAAGAAGAAATCAGGTATTAGCAGAAGAACAAAAAAATATAAAACTTTATTCAGCAATATCAGGGAATCCTGAACACAACAGATTAATGAAAAACCATATCAACAGATTGGTAAAAGAAATTGATTTCTGTATTGCGCAGCTTCAAAACAGTGGATTATAATGGAGGTAAGAAGAATAACCATCAACATTGCAGGAAGGGTATATCCGCTGAACGTGCCGGCCGCAGAGGAGGAAACTCTGCGCAAGGTAGGAAAGCAGATCGAAAATATGATTAAAGATTTTGAACAGAACTTCGATGTCAGAGACAAACAGGATGCTTTGGCGATGTGTGCCCTTAAACTGGGAACCAACGCAGAAGTAGTTTCTCTGAACTACGAAAAAAATATAAATTCTACCAACGAACGATTAGTGCAGATTAATCAGTCGTTGAATGAAATCGGGAAATAGAATTCTTTTCCCGGCCAGACTGCCTACAATAATTCTAACACATTTAAGGTAAACTCAACGCTAAACAATTACCGAGCAAATGTCCGCTGAATGGCGTGCCGGGTCTCCCGGATTACAGACAGAGGAAATCAGTTCAAATCGTGTTGATTAGGAGTTTACTCTCAATCCCTGAATTGTTGTAGGTTTTTTTTATTTAGATAAGTGTAAGACAATTAAAACTCAATATATATTATGACAACAGCCATTATAGTCGGCGTTATTTGCTTAGTTATTGGCGCAGTGATAGGGATTCTTTTCTCTAAGAGCTCGCTGAATACCAAGGCAAAATTTATTGTAGATGATGCAAAGAAAAATGCCGAAAACCTTATAGAAAAAGCAAATGTTCAAGCTGAATCCATAAAGAAAGAAAAGAACCTACAGGCCAAAGAAAAATTTTTGGAACTGAAATCTCAGCATGATGCGGATATCCAATCCCGTGAGAAAAAAATGCAGGAGGTAGAAAAAAGAACCAAAGACAAGGAACACAAGCTGAATGACGAGCTTAGCAAGACCGGAAAACTTGAAAAAGACCTGGACAGACAGATTGCAGATTATGCTAAGAAAAATGAGATCTTAGATAGAAAACAGCAGGAACTTGATGTAGCAACCACGAAAAAAGTGGAGATTTTGGAAAAAATCGCTAATTATACTGCTGAAGAAGCTAAAGCAGAATTGGTAGAAACCATGAAAGCAGAGGCTAAAACAAGAGCTCAGGCACACGTTCAGAGCATTATGGAAGAAGCACAGCTGAATGCTAAGAACGAAGCCAGAAAAATTGTTGTTCAGACGATTCAGAGAATTGGGACAGAACAGGCTATCGAAAACTCAGTATCTGTTTTCAACATTGAATCTGACGAAGTAAAAGGTAGAATTATCGGTAGAGAAGGTAGAAACATCCGTGCTTTGGAAGCAATGACGGGCGTAGAGATTATCGTAGATGATACTCCGGAAGCTATTCTTCTTTCATGTTTTGACCCGGTAAGAAGAGAAATCGCAAGATTATCCCTACACAGATTGGTGACGGACGGAAGAATCCACCCGGCAAGAATCGAAGAAGTAGTAGAAAAAACGAAAAAACAGATCGAAGAAGAGATCATTGAAGTAGGAAAAAGAACGATCATTGATTTAGGAATCCACGGATTACACCCGGAACTAATCAAAATCGTAGGTAGAATGAAATACCGTTCTTCTTATGGACAGAACTTACTACAGCACTCAAGAGAAGTAGCGAACATCGCTGCAACAATGGCTGCTGAATTAGGATTAAACGTAAAATTAGCGAAAAGAGCAGGTCTTCTACACGATATCGGTAAAGTTCCTGAGCAGGAATCTGAACTTCCTCACGCTTTACTGGGAATGCAGTGGGCTGAAAAGTATGGTGAAAATGCAGAAGTTGTTAACGCAATCGGAGCTCACCACGACGAAATTGAAATGAAGTCATTATTATCACCGATCATCCAGGTAGCCGATGCCATCTCAGGAGCAAGACCGGGAGCAAGAAGACAGGTACTTGAATCTTATATCCAGAGACTGAAAGATCTTGAATCTGCAGCCTTAAGTTTCGATGGCGTATCAAGTGCTTATGCGATCCAGGCAGGTAGAGAACTAAGAGTAATGGTAGAAAGCGGAAAAGTGAATGATGAAGTAGCGAACCAGCTTTCCTACGATATCTCTGAAAAGATCCAGAATGAACTGACGTATCCGGGACAGGTAAAAGTAACGGTAATCAGAGAAACAAGAGCTGTGAATATCGCGAGATAATAACGATATCAAAATATTAAAAAAAACCTTTCAAGAAATTGAAAGGTTTTTTTATGTGGTTAGGTGTTATACATAAATTATGTACAGTAAGCTCTATAAATTTAAAATTTATAGAAAAAAAATTAAGATTTTAGACTTTTAATTTCTTCTTTTAGTTCTTCTATTTGTTTTTTCAGAAGATTAATATATTCTTGTTGATTTTCAAGAATAAATTCTGGAATATTATAATTGTTATGTACATGGGGATAATAATTTCCTGAGTTATTATCATAATTATCATTAATCCTTTGAGGTATATCATCCTCTCTAATATCTTCTACTGTGGTATCCAATGCTTTTGCCATACGTTCCCATTCTTCATCTGAGATTTTAATTTCTCCTTTTTCTCTTCTTTGGTATTGAGACTGTGTCATATGTAATATTTTAGCCATGCTTTCTTGAGTATACCTTTCTTTACGGGCTTTTATAAGCTTATTTTTTATCATAATTGTGTTTTTTTGTGTTTTACAAATATATCATTCATGCGCTGAAATTCACATAAATTTCACATAAAAACTTTGATCTTATTTCAATACTGCTTGATATATTTGTTATGTCAATAAGATACAAAAACATTTAAAAAAAAATTATTATGAAAAATTCTCAAAAAAAAGATGCTTTGATGATTAAGTTCCAAAATTCAAGAATTGAGAGAACTAAGCTTGACAGTATTAATGGTGGAAAGCTTGTCACTTCTCCAGGACAAGATCTTCAAACAGGTGTAACCTCTGGTGGTAATCATGATAACAATGTTACTGCACCAGATAAATATTATGATGGTACTAGATAATTTTATTGAATAGAATTACTAATAAATTGTATAAAGGATAGAATTATTTTATCCTTTTTTAATTATTTTTTATGATTACAAAATTTAAATACACATTACCTGTTCTATTTCTTTGCATTTTAGGATGTAAAAAAACTGAAAACTATTCTGAAGTTAAAAAAACTTTAGAAAAGGTATTAGTAGACGATCAAAAATTCCGGCAACCAACATACGATTTTATTAAGCAAAATCCAATAGATAGAAAGAATATTAAAATAGTGACAAAGATTATTGATAGTCTAGGATGGCTGGGTGAAGATAAAATTGGGCACGATGCCAATTTAGCTTTATTTGCTGCAATACAACATGCTGATAAATTGGAAACAATGGAAAAATATCTTCCTATTATGAAAGAAGCAGCAGAGGCAGGAAATGCAGATAAAAGACAATTAGCTTATTTGATTGATAGAATTGAACTAGCAAATAATAGAAAACAAATTTATGGGACACAACCTTCAATAAATGAAGAAGGTAAGGCTTTTGTTGAAAATCTTATTAATCCTATGAATGTGAATTTAAGAAGAAAGTCCATGAATCTGTATCCTATTGAAAAATATATTAAAATGATTGATTCCTCCAACAATGTAATATATAAATGATAATAAAATGGTAGTTATTTATACGGAAGATATTGATATTACTACTAATATAGTTATGGATTGGCTTTCTGTTCTATATAATGGGGAAGTAAAGAGAATTAATACCGATTTTTTTCAAATACCAACAGAAGATGAATATTTTATTGATATAAGTGAGAGTATTGATGTAAAAGCTATCTGGTATAGGAGACCGGGAAGAAGGCCGCTTCCTATCAGAACCATTCCCGAAGACTTACTAATAGAAAAAATAGATAATACAAAATTATTAGCATTATTAATGCATTCTGCCAATAAAGAAATTGAAAATATTAATGCATGTGATTTAGCAAACAAATATAAAGCAGAAAATATTTTGGGTGGTCCCTTGAGATATGAAGTTAATAAATTTCAGGTTTTAAGAATTGCTAAGGATATTGGGATAGATATTCCCAAATCTATCTTGACTAATAGTAAAGCTAAGTTAATCGATTTTTATAATGAATGCAATGGTGAATTAATCTCCAAAATGCATGATATGTTGCTATGTGATATAAACGAGACACATTCTACCTATGCAACCTACACTGAAAAAATAGAACTAAGTTTTATTAATAATCTTCCAGATTATTTCTTTATAGGGCACTTTCAGGAAAAATTGGAAAAAGAATACGAAATACGCAGTTTCTATTTAGATGGAGATGTATTTTCAATGGCAATGTTTTCTCAAAAAGATCAACGTACAAGCGTTGATTTTAGAAGATATAACCGAGAAAATATGAACAGGCGCGTTACTTACAAGCTCCCGTCCGTATTAGAAGATCAAATTCGAATGTTAATGCAAAAACTAAATTTAAATTGTGGTTCCATAGATATTGTAAAAACAAAGGATAGATATGTTTTTTTAGAGGTTAATCCTGTGGGTCAGTTTGGGTTTGTTACTGGTGCTTGTAATTATCATTTACATAAAAAGATCGCTGAATACTTAATACAATAAATCATGAGAAAAAAAGAATTTGTAAGACTTTTTGTATCCGAAAGTTATAAATATCTCCCGATAAATTATCATTTAATTAGGAATGTTTATTATACAAAAGAAGAGGTGAAACGATTTAATTTGCATTACTCAGCACAAAGTGACTTTCACCAGACCAAAACATTTGATATTTTTTATAATCATAAGCCAATACTACTTCTCTAATGAATAGATTTTTTAATTTATACTCAAATTGCATTCCAGTAAAAGGGATCGAAGAAAGTATAATTGTTGATTTACAGAATAATGAGCATATCAATGTTCCGAATCTATTACTTGAAGTTCTAAAAAAAACGTGCACCAGTACAGTAAGCGAAATCAAAAATTTTTTTAATAATGATTTAGACGAGGGTATAGATCATTATTTTAATTTTTTGAATGATATTGATTATGGTTTTTTCTTAGATAATGTTGAAAGTTTTCCAGAACTAAATTTAGAATGGTATTCTCCGTTAAGAATTAATAGTGCGGTCTTAGAAATTTACGAAGGCTGTATATATGACTATACTTCTGCAATTAAAGAACTAAATTCCTTAGCCTGTTCTACTATTCAAATAAGAATAAATAATTCAAATGTTAATAGGATATTCTCTAACATAATTGATACAACACAAAAATCAAGAATTAGGAATGTTGAAATTTTTCTACCTGAAATATTATTTGACAAGCAATTGTTAAAATATCTTGATGATATTGAAAATAGAATAACCACATTTATAATTCATAGCGTTGCAGATGAAAATTTAACTAAAGAACTTTATAAAAATTTAAAATATGTAAAAAACAATAAACTGATTTTTACATCAAAGATTATTAATAGTTCAACCTTAGATTCTATAAGGAAAGAAAATTTTATTGTTAATATGGAATTTTTCACAGAATCTCAACATCATAATGTTGCTTTAAATAGAAAGGTTTGTATTGACAATGATGGAAATTTTAAAAATTTTCTGGCACATAAAAATACTTTTGGGAATTTTAAAGATAAAAGCATTACACAATTAATTGAAGATTCTGATTTTACTAGAAAATGGTTTATTAACAATGATAGTATAGATATGTGTAAAGACTGTCAATTTCGATATATTTGTTTTGATAATTCTGATATTGAATTTGATGGTTCTTCATGGAAAAAGGTAAATAAATGCTCTTTTGATCCGTATACTAATAAATGGAGATAAAATAAAGATATTGTATAAAAACCTTTCAAGAAATTGAGAGGTTTTTTATTTTTATCAAAACTTAAAAATGCAAGAACTGTCTTTGTCTTCAAAACTGAAGTACATCTTTTCAATCCCCGTTATCATTTCCGCCCTGGGCTATTTCGTAGACATCTATGACCTGCTTTTATTCGGTATCGTAAGAATCCCAAGTTTAAAAGCTTTAGGCCTGAATCCCGACGCTGATGGTACCTTTATTCTCAACTGTCAGATGGTAGGGCTCCTTATCGGTGGTGTGTTCTGGGGAATCTTTGGAGACAAAAAAGGACGACTCTCCGTACTTTTCGGTTCTATTCTGGTGTATTCACTGGCCAATATTGCCTGTGGTTTTCTTCCTTACTTTCCGAAAGAACATCTTGTGTACCAATACGCGGGTTTAAGGTTCATCGCGGGAATAGGACTCGCCGGAGAACTTGGAGCAGGAATTACCCTTGTTTCTGAAAGTCTCCCGAAGAATTTAAGAGCCATTGGAACTTCTGTAGTAGCAGGATTTGGATTGATGGGGGCTGTTGTGGCCCAGCTTACCGTAGAATTGGCCGGCGGTTGGAATATTTCCTACATCATCGGAGGAATTATGGGAATTATGCTGTTGTTGCTGAGAATTAGTGTTTCAGAATCAGGAATTTATAAAAATATAGTGCATAAAAGTGTATCAAAAGGGAATTTTCTCTCTTTCTTTACCAATAAAGACCGGCTCACCAGATACCTCAAATGCATTGCTGTAGGATTGCCCACCTGGTATTGTATAGGGATTCTTGCTGTTTTAGCCAATCAGTTTGCTCCTGAATTAGGCATTAAGGATCTGAATCCCGGAAAAGCCATTATGTGGGCTTATATTGGCATTTCTGTCGGTGATCTGATGAGTGGGTTTATTTCTCATGCGTTAAAATCCCGGAAGATGGCTATTTTTTATATGCTGCTGTTCACGATCGTTGGTGTAGCGATTATGCTGTTCGGAAATACCAATACGGAAACAAAATATTATATGTTCTGTGTCTGGCTGGGCTTAGGTACTGGATATTGGGCGATGTTTGTAACTCTTGCAGCAGAACAGTTCGGGACGAATATCAGAAATACGGCTACCACAACTGTTCCCAATATGGTAAGAGGTCTGGTACCTGTGATGATTTTGGCGTTTGATCTGCTGAAAAATAATTTCACGGTAATCATCAGTGCGGCAGTAGTCGGATTGGTTGTCTTTGGACTGGCCTTTTATTCGGCACTCACGATTTCCGAAACCCATAATAAAGACCTTGAATTTACCGAATAATGAATGTTGTTTAATAAATGTGATGATTGGGAATGGCGATTATATCGTAATAAACGTAATGGAATCAACCTATTATTAAAATTTTATTTAAATTATGTTGCGAATAATTAATATTTGTTTAACTTTGAAAGGTAACAAAATTATATTGTTTAATCTCAAACCAAATCATGTAACACTATGAAAAACGCTAAGAAATTAAGAAAAGCAGATCTAAAGAACATTATCGGAGGAATCAGCGGAAAACCTGATTTATCACTTTGCGGATGCAGCTGCTCAGGTTCTGTAACCGGACCTTGGTATTGCGTACAGCATATCGCTTGTACACAAGGGTACAACTGTGGTGAGTCTGCAATTTAAGACTGTATATCAGTAAGAAAACTAAAACATTTCCACATTTAATACGCAAAAGCCTTTTGGGACCTTCCAAAAGGTTTTTGTCATTTAAAGAAGAGATTAAAAATGGCCCAAAAAAAGGAATTCATTTTCTAATGTAGTTTTTCATATTGGCCTAGGAAGCTGGAGCGTTAAAAAAATTAAAACTCACTCCGTTAAAAAATTCCCATTGTTTGAGTGCGGCAAAATTATTGAACTGAAATAACAATATTTAATCCGCACGAGTTTGGGAATTTTAGGATTGAGTTTTAATTTTTAGCGGAAGCTTCCAGCCTTGAATTTTTGGTTCATTTTGTTTCAAGACAAAAGAACTCAAAAAAGGAATAAATTATAGAAGTCAATAAATTTAACTTTAAAATATTGATTTGCAGTATTTTATATTTATTTTAGCTGGTGATGTAAACCAAACTCCCTACACTTATCGTGATCCATAAAATAACAGCCACAGCCAACGGCTTAATTCCTATCGTTTTTAAAGTCCCGATCGAAAGTGTAGACCCGATAAAGAATAAAGTAAGATTCAGTCCCGATTTGGCTATTGCAGTCACTGAACTGCTCAATCCATCAAAAACAGGAAAATAAGTATTCAGAAGAATAGCCAAGATAAACCACCCGATAAACCACGGGATTTTAATTTTTGATTCTTTATTTTTAAAAATAAACATCGTGATCACAGAAACCGGGATAATCCATAAAGCACGGGCCAGCTTCACCGTAGTGGCTATTTTTAAAGCTTCATTTCCATACTTTCCGGCCGCTCCAACCACAGAACTGGTATCATGAATTCCCACCGCACACCAAAGCCCAAACTGCTCCTGGGAAAGATGCAGCATATGCCCGATAGCCGGATAAATAAACAACGCTAAAGAATTTAAGGTGAAAATAATGGCAAGACCTAAAGAAATTTCCTTTGTACCCGGCTTGATGATAGGGGAAATAGCTGCGATAGCACTCCCGCCACAAATCGCAGTTCCAGCAGAAATTAGGTAAGAAAGCTTTTTCTCAAGTTTAAAGACTCTTCCCAGAATATAGCCGAGAACCATCACCGTGAAAATACTAACAACCGTTAAAAAGAATCCTGTTTTCCCCGCCTGAAGTGCTTCATTCAGTTTGAGTCCAAAACCCAGTCCTACAATAGAGATCTGAAGCAACAGATGAATGTATCTGTGCAAATGCTTTTCGAACGGATTACCAATGAGAACCGCTAAACCAAAGCCTAAAGCCAGTGCTATCGGAGAAGAAACCAGCGGGGTAAGACATACAACACCGAGTACAATAAAAACAGTTTTTCGGATCATTTCATTTTGGATGAGCTCTTTCATAAGATAAGTTTTGAAATCAGACTCCAAAATTCCGAAATATAGTATTACAAAGTAAATCGTATTTTATTATGATGGATAACTTTTGGTTATGAGTTATGAGTTATGAGTTATGAGTTATGAGTTATGAGTTATGAGTTGTGAGTTATGAGTTGTGAGTGGGAGAGTTTGATAGTGAAGCGGATGATCAGTTGCTAGTTGTCAGTTGCTGGTTGGTAGTAATTAAGCCGATGGATAATTGTTTTATGTTTGATATCTATTATCTGAAATCTGAAATCTGACGTCTGATGTCTAATATCTGAAATCTATCCCAAAAATTCACCATTCACTTGCGAAGCAAAATTCACCATTGACCTTCTACTCCGTCTAACATCAAATCAAAATACATAGTTTAAAACTGCGCCACAATCCCTAATCCCTGCTACCTGCAACCTATCATCTACCACCTAACTTCTCACAAATCTCAAAAATAGTCTAATCATCTCCGACTGTTCTCCTTTCGGAAGAATAAAGTGAAAATTTCTTTCAATACTGAAATTCCTGATATCTATGATGGTCAGCGTGTTATTTTTTAATTCGTTTAATATAGTACTGATCGACAAAAAGGCCATGCAATCTGAATGTAAAAGATAGTTTTTAATGCTTTCACTGCTTCCCAGCTGCATAACTGTGTTGAGCTCTTCGATGTTGATTCCTTTTTCCTTTAAACGGTTTTGGATGAATTCCTGGGTGCCGGAACCTTGTTCACGGAAGATCAGGTTTAAGTCGTAAAGGTCTTTTAGACTTAATGTTTTCTGGGCTAATGAATGATTAGCTTTTGCGGTAAGAACAATTTCATCAGCTTTAAAAATTTTATAGTCAAAGAAAGATGATTGGGATTCTCCTTCGATAATTCCGAGGTCTATTTTTCCTTCTTTTAAAAGCTCGGAAATAATTTCGGTATTATGGGCGATCAGTTCGATCTTGATTTCTTTGTAATAGGTATTGAATCTGGCCAGAAGTTCAGGCAAAACATATTGTGCAACACTGGTGCTGGCTCCGATAATCAGCTTTCCTTTATGCTGTTCATTCACCTGACTGATCTCAAATTCCAGATCACGGTAGAGATTCCGGATCTTTTCTGCATATTCATATAGAATTTTTCCACTCTGGGTAAGATGTACAGAAGTTCCTTTTCTGTCAAATAGTTTTGTACCAAGCTGACTTTCAATTTCTTTAATATGTTTCGTCACAGCCGGTTGGGAAATGTGAAGTTCTTCAGCAGCTTTTGTGAAACTCAGTCTTGAGGCAGCGGTATGGAAAACTTTTAATCTGTAGTCAAACATGGGGTGGGAAGCTTGTGGTAACAAATTTAGTGAAATTATGCGGGTTGAGAGTTGAGGAGTTTGAGGGTTTGAGAGTTTAAGAGTTTGAGGGTTGGAGAGTGCTAGTGTTTGAGTTATATTGGGTTTTAGGAAGAAAAAAGCAAGAGTCAAGATCCTAGATGTCAGAAAATGATTCATTAACTTAATTACTATGAACCAATAACCAGCAACTCTCTTACCCTCAAACTCTCCAACTCTCCAACTCAAACTCTCTTACAAATCTGAAAAAGACTTCCCTCCATCACTTTCATACCTTCGGTTTTTCGCTTCACCGATCTTTTGTTTTGTATAAATGCTGTTGCGGCCGGAAAGCAAGTAGGAAACTACGCAGGCAATAGCGATGTAGACACCGGATTCTGCCCCGAACAGCTCAATTCCCATTAGCATACAGGCCAGTGGAGTATTGGTAGCTCCGGCAAATACAGCTACAAAGCCCATTCCTGCAAGCAATCCGAACGGTAACGGAATAAACAGGGATAATGCGCTCCCAAGAGTGGCTCCGATGAAAAATAAAGGCGTGACTTCGCCCCCTTTAAACCCTGCAGAGAGGGTAACAATCGTAAAAACCATTTTTAAAGCAAAATCATAGAGTGGACTCTGTTGTTTAAAAGATTCCAGAATGACAGGAATTCCCAGCCCGATATACCTTGTGGTTCCCATGGCAAAAACTGCAAGAGCAACAATAATTCCGCCGACTACAGGGCGAAACGGAGGATATTTAATCTTAGATTTAAAAACAGATCCAGTCCAGTGAATCATTCTGCTGAATCCTGCAGCACAGATTCCAAAAGCAATTCCGGCGAGAATGCTATATACAATGGGCAGAAATTCCAGTTTGGGAATAAGGTCTATATGGTAATGGGTATGTTTGGCATTCCAGAGATTGGTGGTCAAGTCTGCGAGAATAGCTGAAGCAAAAGCCGGGAAGATAGCATTGTACCGTATTCTTCCAATCAGGAAAACTTCCAGTGCAAAAACAGCTCCGGCCAATGGTGTTCCGAAAATTGATCCAAAACCTGCGGCAATGGCGGCGATCAACAGAATTTTCCTTTCACTCTTATCAAGCTTGAAAGGTTTGCTGAGTTGGTCTGCAATAGCACCGGCCATTTGTAAAGCTGTTCCCTCACGCCCGGCCGATCCTCCAAAGAAGTGCGTAACAATGGTTCCCAGATACACAAATGGAGCCATTTTAAAGGGAATAATTTCCTTCGGATTATGAATATTATCGATGAGCAGGTTATTTCCTGCCTCTACATCTTTTCCATAATAATGGTATAGAAGACCAATAAGAAAACCTGCAACTGGAAGCAGGGCAATAAGCCAGATATGACTTTCTCTGAATTGGGTTGCCCATTCCAGAGACTGTAAAAATCCTGCAGACGCCGTTCCTACCAATCCACCAATGAGAATACTGATGCACAGCCATTTTGAAATATAGGGCAGGGCAGGGTATTTTCTAAAAAATAATTGGGTATAAAAAACTGCTTTTCTATGAAGTGTCCGTTGTTTTTTTGACATAATAATCCTGATCAGTTATTGGTTAATAATCTCTTAATCAGGCGTCATCAGCTTCTGTAAAGCGGTTGGGTAAGGAAGAGCACCATTTCCTTTTGTTATGCAAATATAATTATTCTCTGTGAATTTTAAAACTCTTTGACGTGATGAAAATTCAAAATACCTATAAGAACGGTTTCATTTCATCCTCAATCTGCGTTCTGAGATCCATCAGACGTTTAGCATATTTTTCCTGTTGTTTTTCTTCTTCCGTTTCAGGAATCCATGCAGGAACAGGAAGTTTTTTTCCGTTTTCATCTACTGCTACAAAAACAATGATACAATGGGTCTTTTTGTCGAAAGTAGGCTGCTTCAGGTTTCTTGAAAAAACATTGATCGAAATATGCATACTCGATTTTCCGGTATAAATCACCTGTGCATCCACTCTTACCACTTCCCCGATTTTGATAGGCTCATAAAAACGGATCCCACCCACATAAACGGTTACGGAATAATTTCCGCTCCATGTCGTGGCACATGCATAACCTGCCTGATCGATCCATTTCATGACGCTTCCTCCATGTACATTTCCTCCATAATTCACGTCTGAAGGCTCCGAAATAAACTGAAAAGTGATGGGCTTGTTCTGCATCTTTATAAAATTTTAATAAAGTTATTTAATAATTTCCAGAATTTTAGATTAAATCCTACTTTTGAAAGACGAAACTTCAATGAAGAAGGAAATTTAACCTATAACAGATTTAAAAATTAACAATGAAGAAAGTATTCCACCTTAATACATGCGATACCTGCAGAAAAATCCTTGCACAGTTTGACCTTGCAGACTGGGAACTTCGTGAGATCAAAAAAGAACCCATCACCAAAGAAGAGCTGGCCGCGATGTATAAAAAAACAAAATCATACGAAGCTCTGTTCAGCAAAAAATCTACACAGATTAAACTAAGAGGGCTGGATGCAAAATCTCTTAAAGAAAAGGATTTCAAAGATCTGCTTCTTGATCACTACACTTTTTTGAAACGTCCGGTTTTTATAACGGATAATGAAATATTTGTAGGAAATGACAAGAAGAATGTAGAAGCTCTGAGAGAATTCTTTGGAGTGGAAGAATAAAAATTAAACTAAGCCTGTTGACATAAGATTCTAAATCCCATCAACAGAAAATGAATCAAATAAAAGAGCTACAGATAAATTCCGTAGCTCTTTGTAGTATTGAAAGTGAAAATTAAAGCCTTATTATTATGTGATGGTATGTGTTTTTTCAGTCATTACTGTGTAAGTTTCTGAAACTACATTGTCTACAAACTTCCATTCTGCCAGTGAGCTTGCGGAAGTAAATTTCACCTGCAGATATCCTCTTTTATAGAGATTGGCATAGTCCAGATCATCTATTAGTATCGAAAACGCCTGAGCCAGTTCTATAGCCTGTGTAGGATCGGAAGTAATTCCCAGATAACCTTCCAGTCCGGGAGAAGATACGGAGCTGCAAGCCAGCTCTGTTCCGATGAAGTTTCCCTGTGCATCTGTCAGTTTCCCCAGCCAGGCATTATGCGTATCTCCTGCCAGTACCACTACTTTTTTTCCGGCAAGAATAGAATAGAGCTGCTCTCTCTCCATAAAATACCCATCCCAAGCATCCAGATTGTAAGGTAATGTCGTGGTGATTCTTGCTATTTCCTGCGGGGTAAGGGTAGGATCGTGCTGCAGGTGTCTCGTTTTAAGAACAATAAGCTGGGTAATGGTATTTTTAAGCAGCAGCATTGTTGCAGGCTGTGCACTTCCGTATTGTTTTATTTCTGCGAGGATTTTATTTAACACCATCAGCATTTCAGCAGGAACCATCATTTTGGTCATTAAGATCTGCTGTCCCAATACTTTCCATTTTGCGGTATCTGCATTGATTTGAGAACCCAGCCACTGCATCTGCTCACTACCGATCAGTCTTCTGCCGGGGCTTAAGAAATCCGTTTTAAACCTTGCCTGATCAAAGTTTCCTGCGGTATCCAGATAATCTGAGTATTCAAGCTGCTTATCTCTTGCAATTACTCTTGTATCCATCATATAAAGAGATACGATGTTTCCGAAGTTAAAGGTTCTGTAGATTCTGAGATCCTTGCCCGTTTTTAAAGGAATATATTCGCTGTAAGCCTGAAATGCTGCCATTTTTCTGACCTCAAAACTTCCTTCATTAGGCTGATGATTCTCTGCTCCGGATTTATAGGTGTCGTTGGCGAATTCATGATCATCCCAAACGCAGATAAAAGGTTTCTTTTGATGAAGAAGCATAAGATTCTTGTCTCCTCTGTATTGTCTGTATCTTTCACGGTAATCGGCAAGGGTAAGGATTTCCTTTGCCGGTTGATGAGCTCTTCCCAGCTGATTGGTGTAAGGATTGGTTCCATATTGTCCCGGAGCGTATTCGTAGATATAATCTCCAAGATGAACCACCACATCGGCGTCAGATTGGGCTATTGCTCCATATACATTGAAAAGCCCTGCCGGAAAGTTCGAACAGGAAACGACGGCCATTTTCACTTCGTTTACAGAATCTGTTTTTGATGGTAGAGTGAGCGTTTCTCCTGTGATGCTGCTTTCTTTGGTTTTAATATTGTAAAACCTGTAATAGTATTTTGTATGGGAAGGAATGTTCTGAACGTCCACTGCAACTGTGAAATCATTCACTGAAGTTACATTGACCTGCCCTTTCCTCACTATATCGGAAAAGCTACTGTTTCTGCTTACTTCCCAGATAATTTCAGCATCAATACCTGTGGAATACCTTGTCCAGATAATGACTCCTGTTTCTGAGGGATCAAAACTGGCTACTCCGGTTTCAAATCCTGCATTTTTCAGATTATCCGGAGCATTTCCGATGTCGGTAAAATCATCATTGGTACAACTTTCAATTAAAGGAGCTATCAGGATTCCTCCCGCAGCCAATAATGAATGTTTAAGAAATTCTCGTCTGTTGATTGAGTTATTATTTTCCATCAATTATTTTTCCTTGCAAAAAAAGATAATTGGAAGAACAAGTCTATTAACTCAGCTTTAATTATACTTTATGATTATTTAATCAGGATAATTTTAAAATGACAGCAATTTATATTTATTAGTATTTTTTTAAATAATTAATTATTAAAGACTTATATTTATTATCACCAAAAAAAATATGACCATGACAAAAGACTTTTTAAAAACAAAAAATCTTACAAGATCAGCATTAAAAGAGATTATCGGAGGCGTGAGACCACCGATTGTTAACTGCTTTACCCTTTGCGGGCCTGGCGGGGGCGTTATTTCCAATACTCCGGGAGTTGGCGATGCCTGCAGTCCCGACAGAAAGGTTTGCTGCATCTGTTATTAATCACAAAAAAAAAGGCTGTAAAATGAATTACAGCCTTTTTTTGAATATTTTTTTGAACCATTATACAAAAGGAGCTTTCACTACTTTTGCAGGAATGTTCTTGTTTCTTACCTGAATAAAGATTTCAGAACCCAGTTTGAAATGAGGCTTGTCTACGTAAGCAAGACCCAAACCTACTTTTTTCATTGGAGACTGTGTCCCTGAAGTTACTTTTCCGATGACATTTCCTTCTGCATCCACTACCGGATAATCATGTCTTGGAACTCCTTTATCCTGAAGTTCAAAACCTACAAGCTTTCTCGTAACCCCTTCTTCTTTCTGTTTTGCGAAAGTCTCTTTAGAAACAAAATCTTTATCGAATTTAGTGATCCATCCCAATCCTGCTTCAATAGGAGAAGTCGTATCATCGATATCATTTCCGTAAAGACAGAAGCCTTTTTCGAGTCTTAAAGTATCTCTTGCAGCAAGTCCTGCGGGAACAATTCCTTCCGCTTCACCTGCATTGATGATGGCATCCCAAAGCTCAACAGCATTTTCGTTGTTGAAGTAAATCTCAAATCCACCGCTTCCTGTATAACCTGTGTTCGAAATGATCACATTGTTTACACCGGCAACGCTTCCTACGGCAAAGTTATAGTAAGGAATTTCAGAAAGATTGGTCTCTGTAAGCTTCTGAAGGATCTCAGTAGCTCTTGGTCCCTGAACTGCCAATAATGACATCTCGTCAGAAGCATTGGTCATCTGAGCACCGAATGTGTTATATTTTGAGATATGATTCCAGTCTTTTTCAATATTTGACGCGTTTACTACTACAAAATATTTGTCGTCTTCCATTTTGTAAACAATAAGGTCGTCCACGATTCCACCGTTTTCATTAGGAAGGCAAGAATATTGAGCTTTACCGTTTTCAAGAGCATCTACATTATTGGTTGTTACAAACTGTAAAAGGTCTTTAGATCCCGGTCCTTCAATAAAAAACTGTCCCATGTGCGAAACATCGAACAATCCTGCTTTTTCTCTTACTGCAAAATGCTCGTCTGTTACACCAGAATACTGTACAGGCATTTCAAAACCTGCAAAAGGTACGATTTTAGCGCCCAAAGAAACGTGTTTATCGTATAAGGCTGTTTTCTTCATATTTAATTTTTATTTCTTTATTTTAAAGCTGTTGAAAGTTTCGTTGAATAGATTCATATAATTTCCGTTCCAGAACTTCTGGCCACAGTTGATGGAAACAAGATACAGATCTTTGTCCTTCTGAAATGCCCTGGTGATCCAGAACAGTTTCTCCTTTTCATCAAAATATTCGTAAAAATATTCTGTATAGCCTTTTCTGCCTTTGTTTTCCTTTATTTTGCTTTCCGGCTCTTCAGATTTATAAAGTGCCAGGATAAATTTTTTCATGTCTGCTTTGGGAAGTTCAAGTCCGTGATATTCTGAAATGGTAATCGCCCCAATCTCATTGGAAGGGAAAATATTCACAATATCGCTGTCATTGGTAGATCGCCAGCCTTCCGGAACATTGATAGAGTAGCCGGGACTGTCATACACTTTTGCTTTCTGGGCAAAAAACAAACTTGCCGATAAAAAAGCGGATACGAGCAGTATTTTTTTCATCAATTAAAAATGGTGTTTATATTCTTCAAGGATAATTTTAAACCACTCCGTAAAATGGCCGGGATTTTCAGCGATTTCTTTATCCAGATCTTCTGTGGAAATGAATCTTACTTCTTCCACTTCTTCAGGGTTTAAATTGAAATCCGTTTCGTGGGTTCCTACAAATACATGGTCGAGTTCATGTTCCCAAAGACCACCTCCTACATCTGCTTTATAGATAAAATTAAACTTTTCCGAAAGCTCAGCTTCAATTCCAAGTTCCTCTTTTATTCTGCGTTTGGCTCCTTCCAGATACGTTTCGCCTTCTCTGGGATGGGAACATACTGCATTGGTCCATTGGTTGGGAGAATGGTATTTTCCGGACGCTCTTTTCTGAAGAAGCATCTCTCCTTTGCTGTTGAACAAAAAGACGGAAAAAGCACGGTGCAGAAGACCGTTGATGTGAGCCTGCTGCTTTTCCATAAGACCCAAAACTTCATCTTCAGGATTTACTAAAACTACAAATTCTTCCATTTCTACAAATGTAAGCCTTATAAATGTATTTTGAAAATTTTTAGTGCAACATCATAGGGCTGAAACGAATGATAGAGGTCATGAAAATGAAATAACCTGAGTTTTACGGAGTGTCCGTTTCATGTTATGGATGAGTAAATATTAACTAAAAACGGCTTTTCATATTCATGTACTTTCAAACCTTTATCCCCTAAACTCATCACTCATCATTTAAAACCCATCACTCTTTAATGCTTTACCGATACGGATCAAAAGCGCAGACAGCCCTGCAAAAAGCAGAACAATCCAAAAAGCATTCATCACAACTTTCATTAACCCTAATTGAGTAACATCAATGAAAGGATAGGGATAAAATCCGGAAAACCCGCCACGAACCAGAATATATATAAAATAGATAACCGGATACACTGCCCACTTTGGGATGATCCGATAGTTTAAAGCTTTCTTATCTTCATACAGATACCAATAGATGAGAACCAGAACCGGGATGATGCTATGAAGAAGTTCATCTGCGACACGCTGCATTCCTGTAGGGTTCCATGTCTGGCGTAAAAGGATCTGGTAAATGAGACCTACGATAAGGATGTAAACGGTAAGAGCACTTAGAATACCTGAATTTTCCGGTTTTGAAAGGTTATTTCTCAACGACTGATATGTAAAATAAAGTGCTGCGAGCAAATTCGTAAGGATGGTAAAATAACTGAAAAACCTGATTGTAGTTTCTCCGAACGGTAATTTGCTGGTTTCAAGCATTAAATAATACTGGATGGTAAGAGCAAACCAGCCCGTAAAACAAAAGAGCAGAGATAAGATTCTTTTCATAAAGAAAATGTGTTTTAAAGGTTTATAAAGATAACAGGTCAGAGTTAATTTCTTACTAATTGTGAAAATGAAATTATAAATAAGAAAAATTTTAACCATAACGGATGAAAATGCGAATAAATTATTTATATTATACATTAAATACTAGTTTTAGTATTAAATTTTTAACTTAAACTAAGTTTAATGTTTCGCTTACTTAGAAAAGGCTTAACTTTGCATCTTAATAATTACTGATGGAATTAGAATATAAAGAGCATTTAAGTCCTATTCTTAAGGACGGGGTAAAAAATTATTTAATAGACATAGACGGTACCATTACAGATGATGTTCCGAATGAAGAACCGGAAAGAATGGTTACCTGCGAACCTTACCCGGATGCACTTGAAACAGTGAATAAATGGTATGACGAAGGACACCAGATCTGTTTCTTCACATCAAGAACAGAAAATCTGAAACAAATTACCATCGACTGGCTGGACAAGCACGGCTTCAAATACCACAGCGTACTCTGCGGAAAACCAAGAGGAGGCAACTATCACTGGATAGACAACCACCTGGTAAGAGCTACACGATACAAAGGCAGATTTACAGACCTTGTAGAAAAGCAGGTAACTATTGAAGTTTTCAAAGAAGATTAAGAAAACATATACAAAGATTTAAAAATTGAATGATGAAAGTGTACGCACTGAAATTCTTTAATTTTTAAATCTTTTCACTTTTAATATCAATTGTATTTATGAAAGTTTTAGCAAATGACGGTCTGGATCAATCTGGAATTGATGCCCTGGCTGAGAAAGGGTTTGAAGTGATCACTGCAAAAGTTCCGCAGGAGTTTTTGGTAGATTACATTAATGAGCATAAGATCCGTACCCTGTTGGTAAGGAGTGCTACACAGGTAAGAAAAGATATTATCGATGGATGTCCGTCGATTGAAATTATCGGACGTGGTGGTGTAGGAATGGATAATATTGATGTGGATTATGCAAGAGAAAAAGGAATTCACGTGATCAATACGCCATCTGCTTCTTCAGAATCAGTGGCTGAGCTTGTTTTTGCCCACTTATTTTCAGGAGCGAGATTCCTTCAGGATTCAAACAGGAAAATGCCTTTAGTAGGGGATACAGAATTTGCAGGTCTTAAAAAAGCATATACTGCAGGTATCGAATTAAGAGGAAAAACCATCGGTATTGTTGGAATGGGAAGAATAGGACAGGAGGTTGCAAGAATAGCTCTTGGATTAGGAATGAGAGTGGTGGCAGCTGATAACAATGTTGGGAAGGCAAGCATCAAAGTAAAATTCTATAACAACCAGTTCATCAATGTAGATATTGAAACTGAACCGCTTCAGGATGTATTGAAGCATTCAGACTTTATTACCCTTCACGTTCCGGCTCAGAAAGACGGATATATGATCGGGAAAAATGAATTTGATATGATGAAAGACGGTGTTGCTATCGTGAACTGCTCAAGAGGTGGTGTTATCGATGAATCTGCTTTAATTGATGCCTTGGATTCAGGTAAAGTAAAATTTGCCGGATTGGATGTGTTCATCAATGAGCCTACTCCTTCTAAAGCGATATTAAATCATTCAAAGATCTCCCTGACTCCTCACACCGGTGCTTCTACTATGGAAGCTCAGGACAGAATTGGGCTTTCTCTGGCAGAACAGATCTCAAGTATTTTACAGATTCAGTAATCGCTGAACCGGATAAAAATAAAAAAGCACCTCAATTTGAGGTGCTTTTGTTTTATATATTATTCTTGCTTTTAAGAAGATCTCTGATCTCCGTCAGCAATTGTTGGTCTGCAGTAGGTCCGGCTGGGGCAGCCTCTTCTCTTTTAACCACTTTATTAGCTCCTTTGATGATCCAGAACAGGACCATAGCGATACACAGGAAGCTGATCACAGCAGAAAGGAAATTACCGTAAGTAACCCCATTCCATGAAAGCTTTGAAATGTTTTCTGCCCCTGCTGCTTTCAGTGCCGGATTCAATAAAAGAGGAGTGATAACATCCTCCACCAATGAGGAAACAATCTTCCCGAATGCTCCACCGATGATCACACCGACAGCCAGGTCAAGCACATTGCCCTTAAAAGCAAAGTCTCTAAATTCTTTAACAAATCCCATAATTTATATTTTTTTTAATTAGTATACACACAAAAATAGAATTAAAAAATGTAAAAAACGTTACTTTTCAGCGTTTTTTTTATTCCACAAATATTGAATTATTGCTTGTATTTACAAGATCTTTGAAGCGGGATTGTAGTTTCAATTAAATATTTCACGGGTAAAATAATATCAATAGATTTTTATGAAGATGATTGGCTCTGAAGTAGAACTTTCGTAATTTGGTTAAAAGTTTGACCTCATTTTATGAAAATATTGACCGCAGAACAAATACGCCGCTGGGATGCATTTACGATTTCTCACGAACCTGTTTCCTCCATACAGCTAATGGAAAGGGCTTCGGAAGCATTAGCCGGCTGGATTTCCGAAAACTGCAAAAATCACAAGAAAATTGCCCTGTTTTGTGGCAACGGAAACAATGGCGGCGATGGATTCGCAGTTGCAAGAATGCTGTACATGAAAGGCTTCGATGTAGATATTTTTGTAAAGTATACTAAAGGTAAGTTTTCAGATGATGCTTCAGTTAATGTAAAAAGGCTCCGGGATCTCTCCGGGATTTCGGTAAGAGAATTCAAAGAAGCGGATCAGTATAATTTTGATGCCAAAACGGTTGTCATTGATGCCCTGTTCGGAACCGGTTTATCAAGACCTTTGGAAGGAATCTTTAAGGAGTTGGTTGAAGTGCTGAATGAGGAAAACTGTATTAAAATTTCTATCGATCTTCCTTCAGGACTTCCTGCCGATCATATGCCCGAAAATGATGCTGCAATTTTTAAAGCAGACTATACATTAAGCTTTCAAAGCTGGAAAAAGAGCTTTCTCCATCCTGAAACAGGAAAATATACAGGAAAAGTGATCATTTTGGATATAGGACTGCATTCAGGGTATCTACAGACAGAAACTACGGAAGATTTTGTCATTAATGAAAAACTTGTCGATGGTATTTTTAAGCCCAGACAGGATTTTTCACACAAAGGAACCTACGGAAAAGTGACCATTGCCGGAGGAAGCTTTGGTAAAATGGGAGCAGCTGTACTCGCCACCCAATCTGCCCTGAAAACAGGAGCTGGTCTTACTTTTACATTGGCACCAAGATGCGGTTATGAAATTCTGCAGATATCCTGCCCTGAAGCGATGTTTACAGAAGGTGGGGGTGAATTCATAGAAAATTTCGAAACAGAAAATGAAACAGTTTATGGAATAGGACCGGGATTGGGAACCCACGAAGAAACTCAGAAAGGACTGCTGAATTTTCTAAAAAGATATACCAAGCCTTTGATTTTGGATGCCGATGCATTGAATATCATCTCAAAAGACTGTAAAAATCTGAAACTGATTCCTGATTTATCTGTTATCACGCCGCATCCAAAGGAATTTGAAAGATTATTCGGAAGCACGGAAAACTCTTTTGAAAGACTGAAGCTGGCCCGTGAAAAAGCTGCAGAATTGAATATATACATCGTGCTGAAAGACCACCACACACAGATCGTAAGTCCGGACGGGAATGTATTCTATAATATCACCGGAAATGCAGGGCTTGCCAAAGGTGGAAGCGGAGATATTCTTACTGGAATTCTGACTTCGTTGATTGCACATGGGTATTCTCAGGAAGATGCCTGTATTTTAGGAGTATGGCTTCATGGAAGGGCTGCCGATCTGGCTGCCGGAAAATATTCCAAAGAATCAATGCTTCCTACGGATGTGATCAATACGTTTGGAAGTGTTTTCGAGGAACTGAACAGGAGAAACGGGGTGAAACTTTAGTGTTAGAGTGTTTGAGAGGTTTAGAGTTAGTGGGTTCGAAGTGCTGCCAGTTGTTGGTTCAGTCTGAAATCTGAGATCTGATGTCTGATATCTAGCATCTTTCCAATAGAAAAAAGGGCAAATTCACTCAATGTAAATTTGCCCTTTCATTTTATAATTTCCTATTAATCAGGTTTTTCGTTTTCTGCCTGAGTAATTTTGAATTTCTTAGAAATAATCATAATAACCACCCCTGCGATCATAAACGGAATGGAAAGTACCTGTCCCGTATTCAGTCCTCCGATCTGGATGAACTCATCGCCCTGAGGTTCTTTAAGGAATTCTACAAAGAATCTTACAGCCCAAAGAATGATAAAGAATAGTCCGAACAACCATCCCTGCTGATATTTTTTGTTTGTTTTTCTGTATAATACCCATAACAGGATAAACAGTAGGAAATATCCGGCAGCTTCTAGAAGTTGACCAGGATAACGTGGAACGGTAGGACCGTATTCACTGCTCTGTTGTGGGAAAAGAATAGCCAATGGAGAATTAGGATCAACGGCTTTTCCTACGATTTCAGAATTGAAAAAATTACCGATTCTTACAAAAGCACCACCTAAGGCAACCACAATTCCGATTCTGTCATATACCCAAAAAGGATTTTTCTTAATGATCTTGAATGAATAATATAGAGTAGTGAAAATCAGAGCTATCGTTGCGCCATGGCTCGCAAGTCCTGAAAATCCTGTGAATTTAAATCCATTTTTAGTACTTATCGGTAAAAATACACTCCAGAAATCCTCTTTAAACAGTTCCGGCTGATAGAAAATAACGTGTCCTAATCTTGCTCCTAAGATGGTACCGATCAAAGTCCACGTGAAAAGTGGCTCCAGATATTTCTGGTTGACATTATCGATTTTGAAGATTCTCAGCATTAAAACATACCCGAAACCAAAGGCGAAAACGAACATCAGGCTGTAAAAATGCAGCGTAACTGGTCCTAACTGAATACCTTTTGAAGGATCCCAGATTTTGAAAGGCGTTTCCAGCGTTACAGATTCAGATGCGGTGATGGGTTTTGCTGACTTTACAGCATATTTGAATGCAGTGATATTGTCTTTTGTAGCAGGTGTTTCGATCAGTTTGAAATTTTTATCAAACAACTGATATTTAAAAGTCTTGTATTTAGCTAAAGTAATGATGCTTGATTCGAAATAAGCAGGTTCAAAATTGGACTCGTTAAAGATGACCAGTACATTGCTGTCCGTCGTTTTTTCCGGAAAAGCATTAAGATCAATCACCTCTGTGGTGGAATAGATCTTTACGGGAACACTGGTTCCGTTTACTTTCAGAGTTCCGTCCGATAAACCTCCCGGATAATCCTGGGCGAATGCGAACTGGGTGATAAACGCAAATAAGACGAGATAAATTCTGAAAAATAGGTTACTCATTTCTATTGATTTAATAGTTTGTTATTGATTTAATTTTTTCGGTGGAACAGGGTCGTAGCCGCTGCCTCCCCACGGGTGACATTTTGAAATTCTTTTAATCCCCATCCATAATCCCCTGAAAACACCATGCACCTGAAGCGCTTCCACCATATAGTGAGAGCAGGTAGGTTCGTAACGGCAGTTTTTGGGAAGTAAGGGCGAAATAAACCACTGGTAAAATTTTATCAAAATTACCAAAGGAAAACTAATGATTTTATTGAATGTAAGTTTCAAAACAATGCAAAAATAGGGTAAAAAATTTAAAATTAGTTTAATTTTGTTATAAGTTTCAGGGATTCAAAACCTGAATCTGTTCATCAAAAAAAATAAAATATCTTGAGCCAAAATACTCCATTAGCCGAAAAATTAAGACCTAAAACCCTGGAAGAAGTTCTTGGGCAGGAACATCTTACCGGCGAAAAAGGCACGATCAGGAAGATGATCGAAAACAATGCCCTGAATTCACTGATTCTTTGGGGGCCTCCGGGAACAGGAAAAACAACGCTGGCGGAAATTATTTCTGAAAAATCAGGGCGCAAATTTTACAAGCTTTCAGCAGTTTCTTCAGGTGTGAAGGATGTTCGTGACGTTATTGAAGATGCCAAAAAGCAGAATTTATTTTCAGGGAAATCTCCCATTTTATTCATAGACGAGATCCACAGGTTCAATAAATCACAGCAGGATTCACTTTTGCATGCAGTGGAGAAAGGGTGGATTGTTTTGATAGGTGCTACTACAGAGAACCCGAGTTTTGAAGTGGTATCCGCTCTTTTATCGAGAAGTCAGGTTTATATTTTGAAAGCATTGAGCTATGAAAAACTTGAAGAATTGATTGATACGGCTTCACAGAGATATAATAAAGACGAAGGAACTCGTTTTAAAATTGCAGAAAAAGAAGCCTTCATCCAATATTCCGGTGGAGATGCCAGAAAACTCATCAATTCAGTGGAGCTTGTCCTTAACCAATACATGAACTCCAGTAAGGAAGAGATCACCAATGCAGATGTCCTGGACATTTTGCAGGAAACCATGGCGCTGTATGATAAAAACGGCGAGCAGCATTATGATATTATCTCAGCTTTTATAAAATCTATGCGTGGTGGTGACCCGAACGGTGCTGTGTACTGGTTGGCAAGAATGATTGCAGGAGGGGAGGATATCAAATTTATTGCAAGAAGAATGCTGATTCTCGCTGCTGAAGATATCGGTCTGGCGAATCCTAATGCTTTGGTGATCGCGAATAACTGTTTCCAGGCGGTGAATGTAATCGGGAATCCGGAATCAAGGATTATTTTAAGCGAAACAGCGGTATATCTGGCCGTTTCTCCGAAAAGTAATTCAACCTATATGGCAATCAATGATGCGCTGGCGCTGGTAAAGCAAACCGGAAATCTGCCTGTGCCACTGCATCTGAGAAATGCGCCTACCAAACTGATGAAAGATCTGGATTACGGTAAAGAATATAAATATGCTCATTCTTATGAAGGGAATTTCGTGGACCAGGATTTTCTGCCGGAAGAGATTAAAAATGCAAAATTATATCAGCCTGGTAATAATGCGACAGAAAAGAAAATCTATGAAGAGCTTAAGAAAAAGTGGAGCAACAGATATTAAAAAAACAAAAGGATACATTCGCGGTATCCTTTTGTTATAATATAGTTGTTAATAATCTATTTATAGTTGGCTACTTTTAAGAAAAGCGTTTTCTTTCCGTTATAATCTTTAACTTCTGTGCTGCCTATAATGTCACCGTAAATCTTTACACTGGTGTCAGGGAATTCATAACCTTCAATAACAACCGCTGTATTTTCAGGAAGTCCATATTGTTCGTTCAGCTGAGCAAGAGATATTCTGTCCAGACCACCAAGTCCGTTTTTGAATTTTACTTCCGTAAGACCTTTTTCAGCAAGGAAACCGTACTTTTTTAAACTTTGAGGAAGTCCTGCAGCATTTTTATAGACATTTGAACTCTGAACTATAGATTTTCTTGCACTAAACATGTCTGTGGTACCGACAATATCATTGGCAATTGCAAACTTTACAGAAGGATTCTTCTGTGCAGATAATGCTACAGATGATACTATTAAAAAAGAATAGAGTATTTTTTTCATAACCGGGATATGTAACTGTTAAAAACTGGATAAATATAATTAATTTTTACAAAATGTGAATGAATTTTTGTGATATTTTAAATATTGCTTATAAATAAAATGTTTTATTAGGGATTTTTGATTTTTGAAATAGCATAATTTAAGACAGGATGATGGAGGATGGAAGAGGGAAGTTGTAGCGGTCTGAAGGGCAAGCATAATTATCTTTTATGAATAAAGCCTCCCTCTTCACTCTTCGTGCTTCCAGCTCAATTGTCCTGTTCCTCTTCCTTCTTGTCTACCATATTTTTAATAATATTCTTCAGTCTCTGGAACGTAAAAGAGCTTAGTAATAAAATAACGCCCAATATAATGAATGCCGTAATTCTTGAAATATTATCCATCTGCCAGACATCATAGCTGTATAATTTCAGAATCATAATTCCGAAGAGGATAAAACCAATTCTGCTGTATTCCGGAATATTCTTTTTTAAACTGATATAAATAAAAATACTTGCCAGAACAGTCCATATAATAGGAAGGTAGAGGATGTTAAAATGTTCCCTGGCTTTATAAAGAAGAGAGATGTCATTCACGGAACTTAAGAGATAAGTGTTATAGAAACCGCAGCTTACCGCAATGACGATGGTTGCTGAAATAGCCAGATAGGATGGTTTTGTTTTGTAAAAACCGGAAACTACAGAAGTGTTCCATACTATATATATAAAAGGAATCCAATGAAGAAGATGGATCATGTAAAAACCAAAACTAAGTTTTTTATGTAAAACAGCCATAGCAACCTCTGATGCAGCAAATGAAGCATTGAAAATAATAAGGATAAGGAACAGATAAACCAGTCCGATCTGGATGGTGCCGTTGATATCAAGCTTTTTCCTGAACAAGATCAATACAAAAATATAAAAGATACTGAACAGAAATCCAATACTGGCCATAGCCGACCATGGCATATCTGAAATATGGTAAATAATTTCAAGCAATAAAGCAAGATAAATAACACCATAACTCACAACTGCGAAAACGTTTTCAAAGAAACTCTCTGTCTGTTTTCCGGCCTCATTGATTCTTTTCAGTAAAAAGAGGTTGAAGATGGTAGTAGCAATCGTCACAAGGCTCGTTAAAAATACCGGATTGAAAACGACACTCATGTCTTTTGTGTTGAAATATTCCGACCATGTCATCAACTGTGCGATGATTACCAGTGGAAACAGAACATAAAAACAGGTCTTAAAAATGCTATGCCCGCTTTTTTTCCAGATATAGAGGAGAAGGGAAGCTTCTATTGCCCAAACGCTTGTGATAAGATGGGTTTTGAACTGAAGGGCAACTGCTACTGTAATCAGACTGATCGTCAATGCTGCAAAAATGGAATAGCTGAAGCCAAAATTTTTCTTTCCGTATTCTTTCGCCAGAAGTACAGCATTGGCTGCCGCAAAAACAAGCGGGAAGATAATAACCGGTTCATAGCTTAAGGTTTTAAATGTATAAATCAGCCCGATAATGCTTGAAAAATTAATCAGGACAAGCATCAGGGTATCCCAGGTGGAAAGCGTATTCTTTTTGAAATAATCCTGAAGGGCGAAAATGTAGAAAATAATGTAACTGATGATATAAAAGACAATACTAAGCAATTGAGGCTGTTCCGATGTCCAGTAAAAAAGGTAAATAGTTGTAAAGGTATAAGCCGTCCATCCCACACTTTTCCAGTGTTTAAGAAATGAAGCTGCTAGCATGCCTACATTAAGAAGAGTGAGATAAGTGAAGAGAAAAGGGTAGTTGCTCTGTCCGGTACTGATCATTAGAGGAGCGGTAAATCCTCCCAGTAAAGCAATAATAATTATTACTTCACTTTTATAATAGTAAGCAAGAACAATAGAAATAATGGTAATTAAGGTGGTGACAACGAATGCTGTATTCTGGGTAAACAGATGGTATTCCCGGAAAGCAATCGTAGTGGTAAAATACAAAACAGCAATTCCGCCTCCTGTAATGATGGATGCGAAGACCGCATAATTTTTCCGTAGAAAATGTCCTATCAGCATAATCCCGGCTCCGGCTGCCAGACCAAGTCCCGCTCTTGGAGCTTCTCCAATCCAGTTTTTATCTATAGCATATTTTACAAAATAACCGATCCCTAGAACAAGTGTGAAAATACCCACGATGGTCAGAATGTTTTGTTTTAAAAAGTCAAAAACAGGTTCCAGCCAGTCTTTTTGTGGTGGTGAAGGAGCTTCCTCAATAGTTCTTTCGTCATGAATGGTACGTTCCTGCAAGGGAATGGGTACAGCTTGTTCTGCTGAAGGCTCCTGCTCCTGTATATTCTTTTGATGAACTACAATATTTTGCTGCAGCGGGTTGATTTTAGAATTCAGATCACCGACCTCCTTCTCCAGTCTTCTGATCTTATTGTTAAGATGGCTGAAAATAAAGATGATTGCTATAATTAATATCGTCAGGAGAATTTCACTCATTCTTTAGTTTTTATCAAATATAAAGTAAATGTTTTTAACCCTATTAAAAATTAATCCATCACATATTCTGTGATGGATTAACTGTGCAGAGCGATTAAATTATGTTCTTAATTAATTTGAAACTTTGTAAATGTAGAAAGATCCTACACTGGCCCCTAATAATCCGATATCAAGAGCAGAAGATCCTGTAAGTCCAAATGAGATTTTGTCTCCCGCCTGGAACGTGTAAAGGGAAGCGATTGTACTTTCGGAGATGGTTAAACTTAAAACCAATGGAACGGTAAGACCACTGAATGAACGGCTGTCGATAAGAGTTCCTACACCCGCCCTGTTTCTGAAAATACCAATTCCCGGAGTATTCGTTAGAATAGCAGCCTGAAGTCCTGAACCGTAACGGAATGAAAATCCTACGTTGTAAACGCCATTGGATGGAATTGTATACGTATTATCCGTATCCGAGAACAATGCTGCAGATCCTACTGATCTTTCAGCTGCCAAAAAGTTAACAGCTCTGAAACCTGCAGGGAAGAGACCTAAACTCAAAAGTGAGATTCCCGTAGTCTTTTTAGCTGAATAAACACTGCTGTTGACTGTAGAATTGTAAATCAATTGAGGATCAATCTTTGCGATTTGGGAACTTCCGGTATTGAGCGCAAGGATTTCATATCCGGGAAGAGCTGGAGTTAAAGGAACATCACGAACCTTAATGGTTCCGTTTACATCTAAAGTAGCACTTGGAGTGTCTGTATTAATCCCAACTTGGGAGAATGCAGAAGCGGCAGATAAAGCTAAGATTAAGCTGTAGATTTTGGTTTTCATGAGTAAGTTTTTTAATTAGTTTTCAGATTTTAAAATGCAAAAATCGTGCCTATTTTATGATTTATTTAACTATATATGAATAATTATATTAATTTTTTAAGCAAATGTTTATTATTTAATATATATTATTTCGTAATATCGTTATGTATCTTTATTTTCAAATCGTTTTACAAATGTAAAAATAGATAATTTATTTCATATATCACTAATTAAGGATTTAATTTATCTTAAAAAATTACCTGATACTGTCACTTTTTGTGACATATTGTGCTGCAAATATGTCAGTGATCTCTGTAGTGGCAGAATATTTAAAGAAAAAAACACCGCGAAATTGCGGTGTTTTTTAAATTTTGTTGATATTTTTTAACTTTCCAATAAGAATTCTTTATAATTTCCTAAGAAATCAACTTCTGCGTTAATTGATTGAAGTTCCAGTAGAGCGTTTCCGTGGAGAACATCTTCCCATTTTCCTTGTACATTGATGAAGAAAAAATAATTACCGAGTCCCGTTTTCAATGTCCTGGATTCAATTTTGCTGAGGTTCATTTTTCTCCAGGCAAAAACTGACAGAACCTGATGGAGTCCTCCGGGATGATCTTCCGGAAGATTGATCAGCATCCCGGATTTTTCACCCAGAACTTCAAGTCTGTCATTATTGTACGAAGACTGTTGTTTGGAAATAACGATGAACCGGGTATGGTTCTGCTCAAAATCCTGGATATTTCTATGGACAATATTTAATCCATACAAATTGGCTGCAAACTGATTCGCCACTGCAGCTATTTTCAAGTCCTTATTTTCTGAAACAAATTTCGCAGCAGCAGCAGTAGAGGAGAAATCCTGTCTGGTGATATCCTTAAACCGGCTGTCCAGGAAATGAAAGCTTTGTGCTAAAGCCTGCGGATGTGAATAAATCTTTTCGATATCCTCCATTCTGTTTTCAGGATGAATCATCAGATGGTGGGCAATAGGCATCACGCCTTCCGCTTCAATTTTGATGGAAGGGGTTTTATAGAGATAATCCAGAGTCATAGAAACCGTTCCTTCAATGGAGTTTTCCAATGGGACTACAGCTTTATCAGCTTCTCCTTTTTCAACGGCATTAAAACAGTCTAAAATATTAGCCTGTGGCAGAAGTTCTTCGTCTGGAAAAAGCTGTGTGGCCGCAAGCTGTGTGAAACTTGCATGAGGGCCTAAAAATGCGATCTTCATATGTAATAAATATAAATGTAGATAAACGTATCACTTAAATTGGAAGTGCAAAGATGCAAATTAGTTTAAAAACAATCATCTTTAATGGATGGATTCCTTCCTCTTACCTGCAACCTAAGATCTGCTACCTGCTACCTAAAATCTATTCTTTCCAATGCTCTTCAATCAGCTTCATCAGGAAATCCGGACACCTGATCACTTTATTGGTTTTGGCGTCTAAAAAGAAGAGCGTAGTGGAGGCTTCTGTGATTTTTACCTGCTGTTCATTGAAAATTTCGTACTCAAATTCTATCCTTACGCCCGGAATTTTTTTTATATAAGTGTGAATTTCTAATTTTTGGTCATACAGTGCCGGACGGATATATTTGATTTTATAGTCCGAAACCGGAAGCCAAATTCCTTGGTTTTCAATTTCATCGTATGCCATTCCTATGTTTCTGAACAGTTCAACTCTGCCAATCTCGAAGTACTGCGCATAGTTCCCGTAGTACACATATTTCATAGGGTCTGTTTCTCCGTAACGTACTCGTATTGAGTGTGTTGTGTGTATCATTTTTGGTCCTTATTTATGCATACAAATATATTTTTAAATAATCAATACCTGCAATATTTTTTTTTGAAAAGAAAAAATTGGACCTTTGTCTTCCTTCTACAAAAAGTACTAACAACGAACTAATCGGGGCATAAATATGGATGAAAATTTAATGATGATATGGCAGAAGTGCCTTCAGTTCATGCGGGATAATCTGAACGCAGCTGAAGACAATTCTGATCTAAAGAAGCTTGAAAAATCCTTCGACATGCTATTCGATAAGGTACAGCCACTTTCGTTGGTTGCCAATAACCTTACGCTTATAGTGCCGAGCGATTTTTACAAGGAATATATTGAGGATAATTACCTATCCCTGCTTTCTGCTGCCCTGAAGAAAAATCTTGGAAAAGGAGTTAAATTGTGGTACTCTGTCATGGAAAACAGGCCTACCGGAGAGGAAAAGCCAATGACTATGAATATGAAGGGAAAAAGCGTTCCTACACCAAAAATGCAGGAAACGATGCCACAAGGATTCTCTGCCAATATTGTTAATCCTTTTGTAGTTCCGGGAATTAGAAAAGTAAATATAGATTCTAACCTGAAGTCGGACTATTCTTTTGATAATTATATAGAAGGAGAGAGTAATAAATTTGCTGCCACGGTAGCCAGATCTATCGCTAAAAGACCGGGAGCAACGGCTTTTAACCCATTATTCCTTCATGGAGGATATGGAGTTGGAAAGACTCACTTGGGACAGGCTGTAGGCCTTGAGGTAAAAAACCAGTTTCCGGATAAAGTAGTTCTTTATCTGTCTTCTGAGAAATTCATCCAGCAGTTTATTTCTGCTGCGAAAGCCCATAAGCAAACTGAGTTTGCGAACTTCTACCAGATGGTTGATGTTTTGATCATTGATGATATTCAGTTCCTGTCCGGTAAATCTGCGACACAGGATAGTTTCTTCCATATCTTTGACCATCTTCACCAGAATGGAAAGCAGATCATTCTTACTTCAGATAAGGCACCTGCAGATATTATGGATATTCAGGAAAGAATTGTTTCCCGTTTTAAATGGGGACTTTCTGCCGAAATCAAATCTCCGGATCTTTCTACAAGAAGACAGATCATCGTAGATAAATTAAGCAGAGACGGAATCGTTCTTCCGGGAGATATGCTTGATTTCCTTGCTGCAGAAGCTAAAACGAATGTGAGAGAGCTTATCGGGGTCATCAACTCTGTGATTGCTTACTCTACAGTATATAAAACAGACTTAAGTCTTGAATTGCTGAAAGATACCATCAATAAGATTGCGGCCAACCAGAAAAAAGTCATCAACATTCCTTACATTCAGGAAGTGGTGTGCGATTATTTCGGAATCAAAAAAGAACAGCTTCTTTCTAAGACAAGAAAAAGAGAAATTGCCCTTCCAAGACAGTTGGCGATGTATTTCTCAAAAGAATTAACGAATGCTACCTTTACAAAGATCGGTGAAGAGATGGGCGGAAAAGACCACTCTACGGTAATGTACGCTTGCGACACCATTAAAGATGTATCAAAAATCGACAAGGAGGTTAAAAAGTACGTTAAAGATCTTGCTGAAAGAATCAAAAAATAGAAAATAATTTAACTGAATAAATTGAAATGGAGAATAGTTTTATTCTTCATTTTTTTATTTAGTTTTGCTTCTGCTGAACGGCGGCGAAATGTTTAAATTCTTTAATCTTTCAATTAAAAAAAAGCGATATGAAAATACTGATGGTCTGTCTCGGGAATATTTGCAGAAGTCCTTTAGCAGAAGGAATTATGAAGACGAAAGTTCCTGAAAAGTTTTTTGTAGATTCCGCAGGGACTATTTCCATGCATGAAGGCAAACATCCCGACAAAAGAGCAATAAAGACAGCGGCCCATCATAATATTGATATATCCAACCAGAAATCCCGACCGATTACCAAAGCTGATTTTGATGCCTTTGACAAGATTTACTGCATGGATATTGATGTGTATGAAGATGTGATTTCAAAGACCAGAAATGAAGAACATCGTCAGAAAGTTTCATTATTTCTGGAAGCTGCGGGTGATCACAAAAATGCTGAGGTTCCGGATCCGTACTGGGGAGATATGAATGATTTTGAAGAGGTTTTTCAGTTGCTGGACCGAGGCTGTGAGGCTATTAAAAAGCAAATCCTGGCTTAAATAAACCCACTCAGGGAAGTGGTATTTTTACACAGGGAAAGAAATTCTTACCTTTGTTAAAATAAACAACGAATGGAAAATTTCAGCCATCACATTTTCCCTCGGACTCGCTCATCATTTTAAACAACCCTCTTTGCAAGAAAGAACTAAAAAACAATAAAATGCTTTTTTTACTCCCAGCTTATTTATCTGAAAACACTTCTATCACTCATTTTTCACCCGTTTTGAAAGAGTACATCATGCAGACGGATTACTTCTTTGTAGAAAACGAAAAAACAGCCAGAAAGGTGGTTAAATTCTTTGCTCCTGAAAAGAAGCAGTCGGATCTGAAGCTGTTTCTTTTGGATAAATACACGGAAAATGCGGATATCAAAGAAGCTCAGAATCTGATGCTGCAAGGACAGGATTTCGGACTCCTTTCTGAGGCGGGGCTTCCATGTATCGCTGATCCCGGAAACCTTATTGTGAAATGGTGTCATGAGAAAAATATCAGAGTAATCCCGCTTTCAGGGCCTTCATCTATAATTTTAGCTTTGATTTCCAGTGGATTCAATGGGCAGGAATTTACCTTCCATGGTTATCTTCCGATAGATAAAAGTGAGAAGAAAAAGCAGATCCAACGTCTTGAAAGCTTGGTACAGCAAACCGGATATTCTCAGATCTTTATGGAAACTCCGTATAGAAATAATCCTCTTTTTGAAGATCTGACGAAGTTTTTATCTCCGAACACCAAGCTCTGTATCGCAGCCAATATCAACGATCCGGAACATGAGTTTATCCAGACAAAAACCATCAACGACTGGAAAAAAGCAAAGCCGGAACTTCATAAAATTCCCGCTGTCTTTGTCCTTGGAAAATAAAGGTTGAAAAGATAAGATTCTTTCGGATTTGCAATCATCAATTCCATCTCTTAACACGGATTGATACTAGGAAAAGTAGTGACGATCGGTGTTTTTTTTTGTAGTTGAATGTGAAGATAATTCTTTTGATGTCTTTGATTGAAACAATTAATTAACATAATTGATTTATGTTAATTAATATTAATCATAATTATATTTATTTAAGTTAATTTTTAATTAAACGTATTAATTATAATATGTTTTTTTAAATTTGAGTATTGCTTTAACGAATTCCGTTTTACTACGCTACAATAGCTAATCTCGTGCGTTTGATCAGACACAGATTTGAAAATACTGAAGTCCCATTTATTAAAACATGGCGACGACAAAATAGAGTAGAATCTTTCCTCCGGATTAGCAAACTTTAATAAACACCTTAAATAATTAAATATGATTAAACTTAGAATCTTTTTTTCAGCACTATTGTTGTGCATTCTGACATTTTCATCAACAAAGCTGTCAGCCCATGGATATGTAATGAGCCCGGCTTCCCGTGGCTATCAGGGAAGCCTTGACAAAGCTACACTCGGTTACACCGCCGCATTGGGAATATATGGCAGCGTCATTAACGAACCGGGATCTCTTGAAGCCAAAAAAGGATTTCCGGCGTTCGGTCCGGCAGACGGAATGATTGCTTCTGCTAATGGAAGTATTGGAGGAAACACCATTCTGGATATTCAAACCGCTGACCGATGGAAGAAAACCAATGTCACAACCGGAGTGAATACTTTTATCTGGAAGTATCTCGCTTATCACGCGACAGCAAAATGGCATTATTATATGACAAAACCGGGCTGGAATCCCAATCAGCCACTTTCCCGTCAGAATCTTGAACTTATTGGTGAGGTGATCCATAATGGGACACCTCCACAGGATAATACACCTCACCATATCACCATTCCGGCTAACCGTCAGGGGTACCATGTTATTCTTGCCGTTTGGGATGTGGCAGATACCGCCAACGCATTTTATAATGTAATCGATGTGAATGTACAGTCTACGGTAACACCTACACAACCGGCTACACCAACCGGATTGTCCAAAATAAACGTAACGAGCTCTTCTGCAAAAATAGGCTGGACACCACAGGCAGATGCAGCTTCTTATACGGTTTTCCGTAACGGACAGGCTGTGCAGACTGTAAATGTTCCTGAATTTGAAGATCAGGGTTTATCGGCCAATACGAACTATACTTACGAAGTACAGGCGAAAGGTTCTACAGGACTAACTTCACAGAAAAGTGCACCACTTATTGTAAAAACGAATGACCAAAACACGCCTGAAAAACCTGTAGCCCCATCGAATCTACATTCGATGGGCGTCACTGAAAACTCTGTTTCGTTGATGTGGATGGCTTCAACGCATACATTGGGCATTAAAAATTATCAGGTCTTTGAAAATGGAGTCAAGGTTGCGGAAACAACGCAAACCAGTTTCTTACGCACAGGTTTAACTCAAGATACCGAATACCGTTACACCATAAAAGCTGTCGCGCAGAACGACCAAATCTCTGATGCCAGTAACGAATTAAAAATCAGGACTAAAAAAATAGAAGGCGGAAACGGACAGGTCTACTGCGGAGCACAGCAGTATAATCCAGCTAATGCTTATCCAACAGCTCAAACAAGCGTATTCTATGCCTGCAAAATCTGGAAAAATAAATGGTATGCCAATCCGAATGAAGTTCCGGGTAGCAATATGGTTTGGGAGGAGATCAGCGCATGTACTGAAGGTCCGAACTGTCAGACCAGCGGTCCTGTTACTTATTGTGGCTCTCAGTCTTATAATCCGGCAAAGGCGTATGCAACTGCCGGTACCAAAGTGTTCCATGCTTGCAAAATCTGGGAAAACAAATGGTATGCTAATCCTGGAGAAGCACCGGGAAGTAATGCAGTATGGAAAGTGATAAGCAATTGCAATGAAGGAACTGACTGTGCTACAGGACGTAATAATCAGGAAGATGGTCTTTCAGTCATTGTATCGGATAATCTGATTAATTTTGCACCAGAAAGCTATTACGGAAAAATTAGTGAAGTGAAGGTGTTCAATACGCAGGGACTTCAGATGCTTTCTTCCGGGAATGTTTCAAAGAACAGCTTGAATATCAGTAGTTTTCAACGCGGAATTTATTTTGTAAAAATTCAGTATAAAGATGGAGGAAGTGTTACTAAAACGATCAAAAAGTAATCGTAAGAAATAATAGATCATGAATAAAGGCCGTCTTCATCGTAAGGCGGCTTTTCTATTAGCTTTTACGGACAAAATTAAAAGATTAAATAAATAATTAATTCAAGTTGGATTAAGAAATTACGTTATTGAGATCCGGAAACAGGATACTATAAACTCCTAAAAACTGCACAGTAGTTCTGTTTTCAGACTTATAGCTGCCTTCTTCCATCTTCGGACTTCCTGACTTCTTTCAACATTTAACAGCCCTTAACATCCGCTTTGCATCATTCTTGTGTTACATAGGATATAACACCAAAAAAAATAAATTATGTCAGAAAAGAAATTAGCAGGACTTTGGATCGATACGGAAAAGGCAATTGTAGTAAAAAATCATGACGCTCAGAATGCATTCAAGTTTTTCCTTTGCAGCCCGGTAAAAGCGGAAATACAGCATGGAAACTCCAGTGAGAATGCGGCGAATAATGCGGAACGTACGAACAGGGTCAAGTTCTTTAAAGAAGTGGAACATCTTCTGACCAATTCCCAGGAGGTTTATATTACAGGCCCGGGAACCATTCAGGAAGAGCTGAAAAATTATCTTCATGATACGGCTCAATTTAAAAACCTTAAAATAACATTAGATACGGCACAGAAAATGTCGGACGAGCAGGTGCTCGAGACGGTTAAAGATTATTTCAATGCTTAAGTCATTGATAGTGCAGTAAAAATCCGGATATCAGCGATATCCGGATTTTTATTTTATATATGAAAAATTATTGATGTTATTTAATCTGAGTGTGGAATACAATTAAGAGCTCGATTATAAAAGAGTGTTTATAATGATATCTCTCGGAGATTTCTCAGGTCATACAGATTTTCATTTCAGACCTTTTAAAACATTAAGATCAATGAAGGATGTAAGGTTAGTTAAGAAAAAATTAAATGATTTTTTGTGCTGTACGTCTTAAAGCGAAGCTAAAACTTAATATTCTTACAAGCTTAACAGAACCTTAATGGTTTGAATTTTTCTACGTCAGATGATACAGCTATCGCAAATTAACAAAAAATCTGTATTTGTTCACTTCACCAGAATCAATGAAATTGATCCCAAATCCCGAAACCACGAACCTCGCATCCCGAACCCTCAGGCTATTTTGTTCTTCCGGCTCTCCATTTTCTCCACAGATAAATAATGATCGGAATAAGTAATAAAAACGGCCAGAATGAAATAATTCCCAACAGAAAGCTCACGAAACTGTTCCAACCTTCTGTCACAGAATCTCCGAACCGGCTTCCAAAACCAATTTTCGAAGTGGCAGAGCTTCTCACTTTTTCTTTGTATAAACTCAGATTAAGGGTGCTGTAATTCACACGGTCATCAATAAACCGAAGTCTGCCTTCTGCAACGTCTATTTCATCTTCCAGTTCACGGATTTTCTCCTGGATTTCAATCATATCTTTCGTGGTAGAAGCACTTCTGAGCATGTCACGGTACTTTTCCAGATAGATTCTTTTATTGGCTAATTTGATGGAAACATCAGTATATTCTTCCGTGACATCATCAGACGAAATATTTTTGGACAAAACAGAGCCTACACCGTCAGAAAAGGAATTGATCAGCGCATCGAAATTTTTGTGCGGAACACGGATCACAAGATCCAGATTATCGTCTACATCCGTGTTTTGAAACTGTTCCGTTTGGATATAAGCATTATTTTTTTTCAGAATATCTGCCACCTGATTCTGGGCTTTTTTAATATCCCCAACCTGGATTTTCATATTCCCATTTTTGATGACTTTTTTGGCGATAGTGTCAATCTTTTTTGGGGCTACGGAAGGTTGTGTAGTCTCATTTGCGGATTCCGTTTTTTCAGAAATAGAGCTGGCAGGGGCCATCTGATAAACTTCTTGTGGCGCCTGAGATGACTCTTCTTTATATTTAATGATATGAGCTGCTTTATCAGCTGATACGTCTGGAGAGGAGTTGGCAACGTCCAGTTCGGATTTCTTGCATCCGCTCATCAAAAGAAGCATACATAAAGGTAAAAATAATTTTCTCATGAATATTTTTTAAAGAACCTTATCAAAAATTATGCTTAAAGCTTTAATTTATTAAAAATTCATATTATTTTATTAAAATGCTTGTGATGTAAGCATTGGGTGTGTCCTGACTTCTTTGTGGGAAAAACGCAATGGCGCAAGATTTTTTTTTAATTAGTATGCTTTAAGGCGCAAGGATTTTATCTCCAATAAAATTGCATACTGCTCAATAAACACCAGTGAACTTGCTGAAAATCTTTGATTTTCTTGCGTCTTAAAATTCTCAATTTTATTCAAGCATTGCGCCATTGCGTTTTTCCAACAAAATATTATTAAAATTTAAATGCTGTGTTGGTTTTTACTTTAAGTTATATAGATTTTTAAGGGTAAGAAAATCAATGAGTTTCAGCTACGAATTAATTACAAGTAACCTGCATTTAGGGATATACTAGAAAGGTTTGAAACTTTTAATATCAATTGGATTATGTTACATGACGTGTTTTTTATTTTTTACTCTTGAGGAAAATAAAAGTCTAATATCATTTGAAATCTAAATTATTTTCTATTTTTATTGAATGAAAAAAAGTCTTTTAGCATTTGTGTTTTCTCCGTTCTTACTATATGCCCAGGAAGTTCCCAAACTTACCGATGAAATGGCAGCTAAACTATTGGAAAAACCACTTCACTGCATCAATCAGGAATATCCGAATAAAACAGCTCATATCATCAATAACGCCGGTGAGGTTACTTTGACTCCAAAAGACCTTCACCCGAGCTTTTATGGCTGTTTCGACTGGCACAGCTCCGTTCACGGACACTGGATGCTTGTAAGATTGCTGAAGACAAAACCTAATCTGGCCAATGCAAAAGACATTGAAAAAATTCTTGACAATTCGTTAAATAAAGAAAATCTACAGACCGAAGCTGATTATTTCACAAAATATCAACTGAGTACCACGTTTGAAAGAACCTATGGATGGGCTTGGTTGTTGAAACTGGATGAAGAGCTAACCACCTGGAATCATCCTAAAGCTAAGATCTGGCATGAGAATTTAAAACCATTAACAGATAAGATCTTACAGTCATGGAAGGCTTATCTTCCCAAACAAACGTACCCGAACAGAACCGGAGTTCACCCTAATACCGCTTTTGGTCTGGCATTCGCGATCGATTGGGCTAAAGCGAATCATGATGTGGAATTCGAGAATCAGCTCAAAGAAAAAGCAAAATATTTTTACGGTAAAGATCAGAAAACACCGGCCTATCTTGAACCGGACGGATCTGACTTCTTTTCGCCAAGTCTTGAAATTGCAGACCTGATGAGAAGAGTATTGCCACAAAAAGAATTCGTTCTGTGGTTGAATAATTTCTACGAGAAGAGAAGTCTGGAGAATATTGAAAAAATCCCTGTTGTAAGTGACTTGAGTGATTATCAAACCGTTCATTTGGTTGGGCTTTCTTTTTCCAAAGCCTGGTGTATGAAAGGAATCTCCAAAGCGCTTCCTGACGGGCATCCATTGAAAAAAGACTTTAAGAAAACAGCCGATGTATTTTTAGCGAACGGACTTCCTTTGTTATTTCAGGGGAATTATGGCGGAGACCATTGGCTGGCGAGCTTTGCGGTTTATTCTCTGGAAGACTAAAATATTGTAGGCGCAGAATATATTGGCTACATTTGTGTTATGTCAGCTTTAGAAAAATTCGGTGTTGAAATTTTCACTCAGCATAATATTTTCGAGAGAATTTCTGCGGATAAACCTTTCCGTCCGGAAAACCCTGCCTTTATATTTATTAAATCAGGTACTATAAAGCTCCGTCAGCATTTCAGCGACCTGGAGCTTTCTGCCAATATGTTTATGGTGACCGATCCACAGACGATTTATGAGATGGTTTCCGTAAGCGGCGATTTCCAGTCGAGGATGGTTTCTTACAAAAGAGAATTTATTTCCGCTCTATCTTTGAAATTCAACAGGTTGATTACTTACCGCTATTTCCGCCAGCAGATGAACAAGGGAGTTCCTTTTCCTGAAAGTGAAATGGAAGTGGTCTGGAAAAGCGTCAATTTCCTTAAATATATTTTGGATTCAGAAACCGAAATGCTCTATAAAAAGGAAATGGTAGAGCATCTTTTCTCTGTTTTCTGCTATCAGATGGCCGGGATTATTTCAAAAGAGGATAATTATTCCATGAACCAGATGTCCAGACAGGAAGAGATCGTTTTTGTATTCCTCACAGATCTGGCCGAACACCATCTGACAGAGAGAACGGTTGAGTTTTATGCCGAGCGGCAATCGATTACAACCAGACATCTTTCTTCTGTAGTAAAATCCATTACAGGAAAGTCCGCCAGCCAGATCATCGCTTTGATTGTGATGAACGAAGCAAAAGTGCTTTTAAACTCCTCCAATAAACCGGTTTCTGAGGTTTCTTCTATCCTCGGTTTCAGTGATCAGTACGCGTTTTCCCACTTTTTTAAAAAACATCTGGAAGTAAGTCCCAGACAGTACAGACATCAGTTCGAAAGTTAGAATCTTACATTTGAACATCTTTTTCCAAAATTCAAACATTTGATTGAATTTGTTGTCGTCGTAACTTTGTATTCGTAAAACAAGGTAAAATGACAAATAACATAAAAACAGCACTATCACTCGTGATAGCTCTATTCCCTGCGCTGTTTTTTTCTCAACAGATCAAACAGATGACCGCAGGTGAAGCCGCCGATCTGGCAGTGAAAAACCACCAGCAGTTAAAAGTGGCTGCCCAGAATATTGACATTGCAAAACAGAACACAAACGTTGTCAAGCTTCAGCAGCTTCCCAACATCACAGCATCTACCAGTCAGTTCTATTTAGGAGATGCCGTAGCTATCGATAAAGATTTTTCAAACTCAACCAACGTTCCGATGCCTCACTACGGAAGCTCATATGCTGTACAGGCTACTCAATTGATCTTTAAAGGAGGTTTGGTAAGCAAATCTATTGAAATGGCAGGTCTTCGCGAGCAGCTTTCTGAACTCGATCTTGAAAAAAATAAACTTGATGTAAAATTTCTGGTGATCTCCAATTATCTGGATGTCTATAAAATGTTCAATCAGGAAACTGTTTTTGAGAATAACAAAAAACTCGCTCAGGAACGTCTGAAAAATATCCAGAAGTTCTATCAGCAAGGGATGGTGACCCGTAATGAAGTCATCCGTGGAGAACTGGCCATCAAAAATCTTGATCAGGGCATTCTGACGTTGACCAATAATAAAAAGATCCTTAATTATAATTTAAATATTGCCTTAGGACTTCCTTCCGAAACAGAAATCGTTCCCGTTGAAAGTTTAACGGACAAAGAATCGGGAATCGGGATGGATTACTATATGGATCTTGCCCACGAAAGTAATCCACAGCTGAAATCAGCAAAGAAAAACATTGATGTTGCGGATAAAAACATTGAGATCATTAAAACAGATCAGATGCCGACATTGTCAGGTTTCGGAGGCTATACGTTACAGCGTCCGATTACGAACAGAAATCCTGTTTTGGATATGTATTCCGGAGGATGGCAGGCTGGTGTTTCACTGAGCTATAATATCGATAATTTATACAAGACCAAAGAAAAAGTAAAGCTTGGTGAATTGCAGAAAACACAGGCTGGTGATGCGGTGACACTGGTTAAGCAGAACGTAGATATGGCAGTGAATGCAGCCTATGTAAAATACCAGGAATCGATCCAGCAGGCTGACATTCTGAATGATTCGAAAAGACTGGCAGAAGAAAACTACAAGATCACGGAAGCTAAATACTTAAACCAATTGGCGGTACAGGCTGAAATGATCGATGCACAGAACCAGAAACTTCAGTCGGAGCTGGATTTTGCCAATGCCGAGATCAATGTGCTGTATCAATATTATAACCTGCTGAAGGCTGCAGGAACGCTTTAATTTTAAAACTGAAAATCAAGATAATGGAAAACAAGGAACAAACTACTCAAAATACTCAGGCCGCTCCGGCTCAGTCAGGAGCAGCCGTTAAAAAGAAACAGAATAAAAAGAATAAAATAAGAGCCATCATTTCCAATACGGTTGTCTTTCTGGTGATTGGATTCGGGCTTTTCTGGCTGGTCCGTGAATATTTCCACATTGGAGACAAAACCTACACGGAAGCGGCTCAGGTAGAGGAATTCATTAACCCGATTAATACAAGGGTTTCGGCTTATATCAAAGACATCAAATTCATCGAACATCAGAAGGTGAAAAAAGGAGATACTTTGGTTATTCTGGATAAAAATGAAATATTAACCCAATTGGGTCAGGCTGAAGCTGCTTATCAGAATGCAATGGCACAGAGATCGGCAACAAGTTCATCCGTGAATACCGTTTCCAATAACGTAAGTGTGATGGAATCTAATATTGCAGGAGCAAAAGCCAGACTTTGGAACGCGGAGCAGAATTTAAACCGATATAAAAACCTTCTCGCTGCGGAAGCAGTGACCAGACAGCAATATGATCAGATCAAAACAGAATATGATGCCCAGAAAGCAGCGTATGAGACTCTGGTGAATCAGAAGCAGTCGGCGAACCTTTCTACCACTGAGGTGAAAAGTAAGCTGGGAATTAATGATGCTGAGATTAAAAGAACAAAAGCAGCACTGGATATGGCTAAAATCAATCTTTCCTATACCGTGATTACAGCACCATACGATGGAATTATGGGGCGTAGAACGATCTCTGAAGGACAATTGATCCAACCGGGTCAGCAGGTCGCTACCATCGTTCTGAACGGTCAGAAATGGGTAACCGCTAATTTCCTGGAAAGACAGATGCCGAATATTAAAATCGGTCAAAAAATGACAATGACTGCTGATGCTTTGGGTGGAAAGACATTTGAAGGAGTAGTTACTGCTATTTCTGCAGCGACGGGCTCAAGATATTCAAGCGTGCCTACAGACAATTCCACAGGTAACTTTATCAAAGTACAGCAAAGAATTCCTGTAAGAATAGAATTCAGCACTTCCAATAAAAAAGAAGATCTGGAAAAACTGAGCGCGGGAATGAATATGAATGTGAATATTAATTAGGATTGAAAGAATTAAACATTTAATGATTGAAAGATTTTAGAAGGGAAGCCGGAAGTCCGAAGAGGGAAGTTGATGCAGACGAATCATAACTTCCGGCCCCTTTCTTATTTTTTAATCTTTTTTAAAGAGAACTTATCTGGAATGCAGAAGTATGCTGACAAAGAGAAACTTCCATCTCCCATCTTCCTGCTTCCATCCTCTAATTTCTAACCTCTAATATCTAACTTCTAAATTCATGTACAACAAAGGACTATATAACGACTGGGTACCAAAACCCGTACAGCTGCTGCTCATCGTACTGCTACTGGCAGTGGTGATGCCGCTTGGTGGGGTGTACACCGGAAACATCAGTTATCTGGTGAGCGGTACCGGAGCAATGACAGAATATTTTATGTGGGCGAATTATGCGACCACAATCGGAATGGGAGCCTGTATGCCGATTGTTATCAGGCTGAAGATGAGATTCAAGGTCAGAGATAAAATGGCGGTGCTTCTCGTACTTTTGGGGGTGTTGAGCTATATTAATGCGACAACGATGCAGCCAATGATCTTCGTATTTACTGCTCTGGGAATCGGGTTTTTAAAGATGATGGTGACCATAGAGCTGTTTCTTCCGCTTATGGTGATGGTTGGAAACAGAGGAATGTTTTACGGACTGTTTTACACTTTTGTTTTGGCAATGAACCAGGTGGCGGCTTATTATGCGGCGGTGGTTTCCATTAATTATAACTGGCAGCATTTCTATGTGATTGCAGCGGTGCTATGTTTTATACTGGCGTTGATTCACTGGATCTTTATGCACAATAAATATTTTGCTTTAAAAGTTCCGTTGCATTATATCGACTGGATGAGCATCATGCTGTTTGTGTCTACATTTATGTTTTCCGCTTATGTTTTTTCTTTCGGGAAACAGCAGGACTGGTGGAATTCAAAAAATATTATGAATGCGAGTATTGCTGCTTTTGTAAGCTTTGCTTTGCTGGTGATTCGTCAGTTCACTTTAAAAAGACCTTATTTATCATTTAAAATTTTCAAAAAAAATAATGTGCAGCACGGCCTGTTTATGCTGTTGTGGCTGGGAATGTTCTTAGGAACGACTTCGCTTCAGAATACCTTTGCTGTAGGAGTTCTGGGATATGATCAGCAGACAAATGCAGGACTGAATCTGCTCATGGTTCCCGGAATTATCCTGGCAGGAGTGATTGCCGTATTCTGGTTCAAAAAAGAAATACCATTGAAAATGTACATCTTCTCGGGGTTTTCGGCGATGATGGGGTATGCATTGATCATGTACTTTTCGATGGTTTTAGAATTCAATTATGAGAACTGGTACCTGCCGATGTTTTTAAAAGGATTCGGAATGTGTTCGCTGTTTATTTCAGTGTGGTTCTATACCCTGGACAAACTTGAAATGGATGATATGCTGGCGGCAATCGGGCTGGTTTTGGTATGGAGAACATTTCTGGCGGTTGGATTCTTTTCAGCATTGTATTCATGGTTCCAGTACCGTTTTCAGATTACGGCCGTAGGAGATCTTGCGGTGTACATCGACGGAATGACGGTGAGTCCCCAGACTTTGGCAGCCAATATGAAGACCCTTCAGCTGAATGCCATCATTGTTTCCGGTAAAAAGATCTTCGGATACATTATTCTGGTAGGTTTTGGAGTACTCTTTTATGTGATGACGCATCATTTCGGAAAAGAAAGATTCCAGTATCTGAGATTCATAAGGGTTTTAGGCGGGAAATCTGTGATTGCCAGAAGAAGACTCCGCGAACGGAAACAATTATTAGAAGAAATAAAAGACGCAGCAGGACCTGCGGTGTAAAGATACCTTGTTTTTCACGAGTAAGATCCTTGGCTTTGCGAAGTCCGGGATCTTACGTTTTTATGGCTACAGATAAAACATGCCTTTTTAATCTGAGTTCGGACTCAGTTATTTCATGAGTAAAAAGTGTGGAATTTTGGACTTGAAAATATATGGGATCACCTGTAAAATTTGAGGAAATATATATTTTTTTAACGCAAAGGTTTACAATAATTATGCATAGTTTAAAGGTTGCAAAGACGAAATCGATCTATGATCGATTCGATTAAGCAGATGTTTTAGGCCACTAGCTTCGTCAGTGACGCAGTCACACTCTTTGCCTTCCTCAAAACTGAACGTTAACAAAATGAAACTTTGCGTTAAAAAACTTCTCTGCATTACAAATTTTGAAATTGAAAGATTGTATACATGTAAAAGGCAGTTCTTGGCTTGTGCCACAAAACCCCGCATCCCGAAACGTTATGAGGTGCTCAGATGTATACTTTGAGCATCCTGAAATCATTAGAAAAACAAATGTCTTATCCCGGATTCAGGCTCTTTTTAATGAAATATGAATAATTTCATATCTTGCTGTTTTTATTTAGAAAGAATAAAAATTAATTTTGAAGGTTTATAAAACTTGAGAAGAAAGAATGAAAAAGCAGTATGCATTCATAGGTCTGTTAGCTTCGGGAATTGTATTTTCCCAGACAGCGAATGATTCTATAGCCTCTAAAGGTATTGATGATGTAGTGATCGTAGCATCCAGAAAACCTACAAAGATCTCGGATATCCCGGGAACGGTTTGGGTGGTTCAGAAAGAAAAAATCCAGGAACAGGCGAAAAGCGGAGTTCCTATCAAAGAAATGCTTGCCATCCTGATCCCGAGTATGGATATCGGGCCGCAGGGAAGAACCAACTACGGACAAAATATGAGAGGCCGTTCTGCATTAGTCATGATAGACGGTGTTTCACTGAATAGCATCAGAGCCATCAGCCGTCAGCTAGATGCTATTGATCCGTTTAATATCGAAAGGATTGAAGTCCTTTCAGGGGCCAGCTCTATTTATGGAGGAAATGCAACCGGCGGTATCATTAATATCATCACAAAAACACCTTCAAAAAACGGGATCAGCGGAGAAACGGAATTGGGAGCCAGAACCGGATTCATGGGTAAAGATGATCACGATTTCCGTGCAGCTCAGGCTATTGCAGTAAAAGGGGATAAATTTTTCGGAAGACTAGGGGTTGCGTACCAGCAGAATGGTGGTGTTTACGGTGCCGATGAAAAACAGGTTTTAACGGATATTACCCAAACCGACCTTCAGTATAACCAGTCTATTGATATATTGGCCACGGGAGGTTATAAATTTAATAATAAACATAAAATCACGGCATCCCTTCAGTATTATAATTCTAAATTTAATGGAGACAGAAGTCTTTATTTAGGCCAGAATTTAAGCGCCTTTACAACAAAAAATGCTAATCTTTTGGAAATGCGTGACGGTTTTTCATCCGATAAAAATATAGGAACGGAGCGTTTCATGGGAACAGTTGCCTACAACGGAAATAATATATTAGGAGGTCAGGATCTGTACGTGCAGTTTGCAGCGAGAGGGGAGAAGTTAGGATTTTATCCTTTCCCCGGAAATGTTAATTTAAATAACGTAAACACGGCTTATATGTCTTCTTCGCAGCAGGATACCTATTATTCCGGTGTAAAGGCATTATTGTCGAAATCATGGAAAAGTCTGAATGTGACGTATGGAGTAGATATTGATCTTGAAAAATTCGAAGGAGCTCAGTCGGTATATGATATCTCAAAAACGATGTCAAGCGGAGGTTTGGTCAATGACACGCAATACAGTCTGGGAAGGTATCCTACCAACCATTCTCAGAGTTATGCAGGATATGTTCAGGCTAAATATGATATCTTACCTAAACTTCAGATCAATGGAGGAATCCGTTATCAGAATATGAATGTAAAAGTAGATGATTTTGTAGGTTCAGTGCAACAGACACAGGTTGCTATGGGATACGGAGCTTCAGCTTCTGCTATTCCGGGCGGAAAAAGCTCGTATAATGTGACATTGGCGAATGCCGGTTTACTCTACAAATTCAATGAACAGCATCAGGCTTGGGGAACTTTTTCTCAGGGTGTGAGTCTGGCTGATCCATCGAAATATTACGGAATTGGAAACTACGTGCTAAAAGGAACGAATTGGGATGTGGCTTCAAGCATTAATGTAAAACAACAGCCGCTTCAGGCGATCAAAACCAATCAGTTTGAAGTAGGATACCGTATCAATAAAGGCGGATTGAAAGGACAGATCGCAGGTTTCTTAAGTAATTCGGATAAAACGGTTACCGTTGACAAGAAGACATTCCAGATTCTTGTGAATGATCTTAAGCTGAGAAATATGGGGATAGAAGCTGAGGTTTCTTACTCCATGAACAATGGCGTTTATTTCGGAGCCAGCGGACTTTTGATCAAATCGGAAGTTGAGAATAATGGCGAATGGAAGAAGCAGGAAATTTACAACGCTTCCCCTTCAAAATTGGTCACTTACATCGGATATAATGTTAAAAGCTGGTCATTCAGGTTCCAGTCTTTACAGAATTTCAAACTGACGGACGATCTTAAGAATGAAATCGACGGCTACAATACTTCAGATTTAATGGTAGGATACCGTTTCGACTGGGGTAAATTCAATCTGGGAATCCAGAATATTTTCAATACCGATTATCAGACCATCTGGAGCAAGCGTTCCCAGGTTTTATATTCTACTTACGGACTTCCTGAACTGTTCAATTATAAAGGAAGAGGAAGAACATTTAACCTGTCTTATACCTTTGATTTTTAAAAATTTAAATCGAGTCGGTTAGCCTTGATTTAAATGCATCATATAATAACAGATCCGGCTTCTCATCATCAACGGAAGCCGGATTTTAACTTTAAAAATTCAGTTATGGCTAAAATTCAAACAGGCCGCATCGTTGCGGAAATGACGAGAAAAGAGTATATCACTGATCATTATATCAGAGTCTATCTGTATTCTCCGGAAGCTCATTTGTTTAAAGATACCACCATCGGAGATAATAATAAAATTGCTGTACCTCCGGTAGGTCTGGATGAAATTCATTTTCCGACACTGGATGAAAATCGTCAATGGGTGTATCCTCCAAAAGAAGTGGCACCCGCTGTAAGAACCTATACCCACAGAGGAATTGATCTTGAGAAAAACGAGCTGATTATTGATTTCGTAGACCATGGCGACGGCGGTCCTGCATCCAAATGGGCCCGTGAATCAGAAGCTGGTTCAAAACTAGGTATTATGATGAGAACCGAAGCAAAAGAAATGTATCCCGAAGTTGAATGGTACCTGTTTGTAGGCGATGCTACTGCCATTCCTGTTCTGAGCGCCATGCTGGAAACCTTGCCGGAAACAGCAAAAGGAGTCTGCATCATCGAAGTTCACGGAAAAGAAGACGAGCAAATCCTTGAAACCAAAGCTGATATTGAATTTAAATGGCTTCATAACGCGATTCCACACATCAGCAGTGAAATGGCGGATACTGTAAAAAGTATCACCCTTCCGGAAACCACTAAGTTCGGCTATGTCGCAGCAGAATTTTCAAGTGTTAAAGAAATTCGTACCTACCTTAGAAAAGAAAAAGACTGGACGGCACAGGAACTCAATGCTTATTCTTACTGGAAAGCGGGTGTAGCGGAAAATGAGTCGGAGAAGGATAGACATAGGGAGAAGGATTCGATGGGATAGGATTTAGGGAGCAGATAATAGGTTGCAGGGATTAGGGATTAGGGATTAGGGATTTCGCAGTTTAAAACTGCAGTCTTTGATTTGGTTTTTTGTGCGAAATTGGTGTCAATGGTGAATTTTGCTTCGCAAGTGAATGGTGAGTGGTGGATTCAAGAGGCAAGACATAAGATATCAGATTTAAGACATCAGACTAAGGTTGAGACAAAGGTTTACGCTGAGATTAAGTATATTATTTACTATAACCCGTCAACTATCAACTAGCAACCAACAACCGAAAAACTAGCAACAAAAAAAACAGCAACCAACAACTAGCAACGTATTCAGACTCATTTACTCTAAAACTCTCAAACACTCAAACTCTTGCAACCTTCACCCGAAAACCCCTATCTTTGCACTTTTAAAGATGACAATGAAAGATTTAATGGGTAAGGCAGTCTGGGATTATTTTCACAACGAAAATCCTGAGGATTTGCAGACAGAAACTTCAATATCGGAACTGGATGAACTTCCGGTAGATTATCTTTTCAGAGATTTTGAAGACATGAACGGTATTGAACAGAAAGCACTTGAGCTTGCTCATGGGAAAGTACTGGACATTGGTGCCGGTGCCGGTTCTCATGCTTTGTATCTGCAGAATGAAAGTAATCTTGATGTTTTGGCGCTGGATATTTCACCAAAATGTATTGAAGTCTGCCAAATGAGAGGAATCAAAAAAGCGGTATGTGAAAACGTATTGGATTTTTCGGGAGAAACTTTTGATACCGTTTTACTTCTGATGAACGGAACCGGGATTTTTGAAAGCCTGGAAAAAATCGATACCTATCTTCAGAAACTGCACACTTTAATAAATGACAATGGTCAGATCCTGATCGACAGTACGGATATCCTGTATATGTTCGACCGTGATGAAGATGGTGGCGTTTATATTCCGGCAGGCGGCTACTATGGTGAACTGGATTATATTGTTCATTATAAAGGAGAATCTGAAAACCCAATCAAATGGCTTTATCTTGATTATACCACCCTAAAAAATGCGGCAGAAAATAACGGCTTTACCATTGAAAAAGTAATGCAGGATGAAGATTCTTACCTGGCAAAACTGACTAAAAAATAAACATTTACCTGTCATTGCGAGTATAGCGAAGCAATCTTAATATTCTTATTCACTAAACTCTTCCTTAATGGTTTTATTTTTGAACCGTTAAGATTGTATTAAGTTTTTAAGATCATTAAGTTTAAGCTGTACCTAAGAGATTGGTTCGCTGCACTCGCAATGACAAGACAAAATAAAAAAGACACACGATTTTTCGTGTGTCTTTTGTTTTGTATGTAATTATAGGTTTATCCGATCTCAATACCGTTTTCTACATTGCTGTCATCCGGTGTTACGAAAGATAATTTTCCGTCTGGTTTTGTCGTTAACAAGAACATTCCCTGAGACTCAATTCCTCTGATCTTTCTAGGAGCAAGATTGAGTAAGATCATCACCTGCTTTCCGATCAGTTCTTCCGGCGTGAAGCTTTCTGCAACACCAGAAACCACAGTTCTGATATCAACCCCTGTATCTACTTTGAACTTTAGTAATTTATCAGCTTTTTCTACTTTTTCAGCTTCTAAAATGGTCGCTGTTCTAAGGTCGATTTTAGCAAAATCATCAAAAGAAATTTCTTCTTTCATAGGGTTGGCGTTAGGGTTTGTTTTTTTATTGTTTTGTTTGGTCTGTTCCAGCTTTTCAATTTGAGCTTCAATGACGCTGTCTTCAATTTTTGAGAAAAGAAGAGAAGCTTCATTGATTTTATGACCTGTTTCTATTAAAACAGATTGAGTTTCAACATCGCTCCAGTTCACCTGCGCAGCATTGAACATCGTAAGAAGTTTTTCAGAGCTGAAAGGCATAAACGGTTCACATAACTGAGCTAAGGCAACAGCCAGCTGAGCACCTACAAATAGAGATTGTGCTGCTTTTTCAGGACTGTCCTTAATCGTTTTCCAAGGTTCTTCAGCCTGAAGATACTGGTTTCCGAAACGGGCAAGATTCATTAATGCGGTTAATGCATTTCTGAACTCATAATTTTCTAAGAATCCTGAGATTTCTTTAGCTGCTTTATTGATTTCTTCCAGTTCAGGACTGTTGATGTCTCCCTGAGGAACAACACCGTCATAATATTTATGGATAAGAACAGCAACTCTATTGATAAAGTTTCCGAAAATTCCTACCAGTTCAGAATTATTTTTGGTCTGGAAATCTTTCCATGTAAAATTATTATCCTTTGTTTCAGGAGCTGATGAAAGAAGCGCGTATCTTAAAACATCCTGCTGTCCAGGGAATTCTTCTACATATTCATGTGCCCATACCGCCCAGTTTCTGGAGGTTGAGATCTTGTCGTTCTCAAGGTTTAAGAATTCAAACGCAGGAACATTTTTCGGCATGATATAATCACCGTGAGCCTTCATCATCGCAGGGAAAATAATACAGTGGAATACAATATTATCTTTTCCGATGAAATGCACCAGGTCACTGCTTTCGCTCTGCCAGTAATCTTTCCAGTCTTTTCCGTTTTTCTCCGCCCATTCCTGAGTGAAAGAAATATATCCGATAGGTGCATCAAACCAAACATAAAGCACTTTCCCTTCCGCATTCGGAAGAGGAACAGGAACACCCCAGTTCAGATCTCTGGTCATGGCTCGTGGCTTAAGACCGTCGTTTAACCATGATTTCACTTGTCCGTAAACATTCGGCTTCCAGTCGTCTTTATGGCCTTCAATGATCCATTCGTTTAAGAAGTCTTCGTATTCATTTAAAGGAAGGTACCAGTTTTTGGTGTCTTTTAGAATCGGAACATTTCCGCTTAACATGGATTTGGGATTGATCAGCTCTGAAGGAGATAGGGTAGAACCACACTTTTCGCACTGGTCTCCGTAAGCATTTTCGTTGCCACAGTTCGGGCAGGTTCCTACAATATATCGGTCTGCCAGGAATTCTCCGGCCTGCTCGTCAAAATACTGCTCAGAAACCTCTTCCGTGAATTTCCCTTTTTCGTAAAGAACTTTAAAGAAATCCTGGCTGGTCTCATAATGCTTTTTAGAAGTCGTTCTGGAATACTCATCAAATGAAATTCCCAGATCCGAAAAAGATTTTTTAATGATCTCGTGGTATTTATCTACGATATCCTGAGGGGTTACTCCTTCTTTTTTTGCTCTGATGGTAATAGGAATTCCATGCTCATCCGACCCGCAGATAAACGCTACATCTTTTCCTAATCTCCTCTGAAATCTTGCGTAGACATCCGCAGGAATATATACACCTGCCAAATGTCCTATATGAACCGGTCCGTTTGCATAAGGCAAAGCTGCCGTAATCATCTTTCTGTTTGACATTTTATAGTAAAGTTTTAACGGCAAAGATAAGGAATATCTCACTAAAACCGCCTAAACTTCCCTTATAATAAGTTTTTTACTATCTAGAAAGCGTTTGAAGTTAAATTTAGTTAAACAAATGTTTAACGTGATGTTAATATTTTACAGGTGTTATGTAGAGCATAGATTAATGTAATTTGGTGAAAAACAGGTATTTAATTTTAAATAGTCAAACAATTTACATAAAATTATCTAAATTTTCAATAATATTATGGTAATTCTATTTTTTTTATAAATTGCAAAACTGTTAACACAGCTTTTTAAAACGAAACTAAAAAACGATATTGTGAAAAATTTTACAACGGTATTAAAAATTGCGCCGGCCTTTTTACTGGCCAGTTCAGTAATACATGCACAGACCCAAGACTCTCTCACTAAGGAGAAAAAGATCGAAGAGGTGGTACTGATCGGATATGGAAAGCAGAAAAAATCTGACCTTACAGGTTCCATTACTTCGGTGAGTGCAAAAGACTTCAACGGAGGAGCCGTTTCTGCAGGACAACTGATTCAGGGTAAAACGCCTGGGGTACAGATCACCAACAACAGTGGTGCTCCCGGGTCAGGAACCAAGATCAGAATCAGAGGTACTTCTTCTTTGAGCGGGGAAAACTCTCCATTGATTGTAATTGACGGCGTTCCGCAGGATTTTGTTGGAATGAACGGTGTTTCTGATCCTTTATCATTAATCAATCCCAATGATATTGAAACATTTGACATCCTGAAAGATGCGTCTGCTACCGCGATTTACGGTAACAGGGCCTCCAATGGGGTTATTTTGATCACTACCAAAAAAGGAACGTCAGGAAAATTCAAGCTTAATTTTTCTACCGTGACTTCTGTTTCCACCAAAATGGGCAATGTAGATGTACTGACAGCGCAGGAGTTCAGAGACTTCGTGAATACGTATGCACCGGCCAGCTATAAAACTAAACTTGGAAATGCAGATACCAACTGGCAGGACCAGATTTATCAGGCAGCTTGGGGAACAGATAATAATGTAGCTTTTTCAGGCGGTATTAAAGGATTGCCTTACCGTTTATCATTAGGCTATAACGAGCAGAATGGTATTGTAAAATCAAACTCATTCCGGAGAAGTTCAGTAGGCTTAAACTTAAGTCCTAAATTCTTTGACAATCATTTATCTGTGAATGTGAATGCCAAAGGAACCTTTACAGATAACCGTTTTGTAGATGGTGGAGTGATTAAAGCGGCTACCTATTTTGATCCTACACAGCCTGTATATTCAGGAAACTCCAAATACGGAGGTTATTATGAGTGGCTGGATGCAGGAGCAGCAACCGGATTTAACGCCAATGCCAATTCAAATCCGCTGGGAATGATTGAAGGGGTAAGAGATGTATCATCGGTGATCAGAGGATTGGGAAATATCCAGTTAGATTATAAATTTCACTTCCTTCCGGACCTGCATTTTAACGTAAATGCCGGATACGATTATACAAAAAGTGAAGGGCATAAATTTAAGGATGGCAATTACAGGTCGGGCTTTGAAGACCAAGGCAGCTCAAACTTCTATTCAATGGAGAAGAATAACAAGCTTTTGGAAACTTATTTTAACTATGTGAAAAACATAAGTGCCATCAATACTGGAGTAGATATCACAGCTGGGTACGCTTATCAGGATTTCCGTATGAATATTCCGGGAGCTGTTACTTATAGAGGAAACGGGACTACACTGCCCCCGGATTTGGATTTTAAAACACAAAACACATTGGTATCCTTCTATGGGAGGGCCATTTTTACGGTAGCCAACAAATACATTATTTCAGGATCTGTACGTAGAGACGGTTCTTCCAGGTTCTTTAACGGAACGAAAGATAATGTATGGGGTGTCTTTCCAGGGGTTTCTTTAGCCTGGAAGCTTAACGAGGAAACTTTCATCAAAAATATTTCATCAATCAGTACATTGAAACTGAGAGCGGGATGGGGGAAAACAGGTCAGCAGGAACTTCCTGCACTGGGAGTTAATGGGAATAAACCCAATAACTATCCTGCCTTTGCTTCTTACAATCCAAGTTATCCCGGAGCAGGATATCAGTTTGGAAATGAATTCTATTTCATGTTCAGACCCACGAACTATAATCCAAATCTTACCTGGGAAACCACCACGACAAAGAACATCGGTTTAGATTATGGTTTTGCTAAAAACAGAATTACCGGATCTATTGACCTTTTCAGAAAAGATACCAAAGATTTATTAGTCTATGCTGATGAACCGGCAGGAGGTTTAAGCAATGCAAGCTGGCAGAATGTGGGGGATATGAAGAATCAGGGAATTGAAGGAAGTATTACGGTCATTCCTGTTAAAAACGAAAAAACAACTTGGGAAGTAAGTTTTAATGCTACCCATTATAAACCGGAAATTACTAAGCTAAAAGACAGAGCTGATCAATATTTCAATATGGAAGTAGGAGGTATTGAAGGAGGTTCAGGGAACAGGATCCAGGCTCATGCGGTAGGCTATGCTCCCAACGCATTCTGGGTATATCAGCAGGTGTATGACGCTAACGGAAAACCTGTGGACGGAGCCTATGTAGACAGAAACGGAGATGGGGTAATGAATACAAAGGATATGTATTATTACAAATCCACAACTCCGGATGCTATTTTAGGGTTTTCTACCAAGGTTTCTCATAAAAACTGGGATTTTGCCCTTAGCGCAAGAGCAGTATTAGGAAACTATGTTTATAACAATATGGCATCCAACAGTTCTCTGCAGTCTGCCTCTACCAACGACTATCTTCAGAATGTATTCTCCACAGCTCCGGAATATAAATTTTCCGTACCTCAGTATAAATCCGATATTTATGTAGAGAATGCATCCTTCTTAAGATTGGATAATATTAATATTGGCTATAATTTCGGGGAAGTTTTTTCTAAAGGAAGCAACCTGAAAGTATATGGTATGGCTCAGAACGTTTTCGTGATTACGAAATATACAGGAGTAGATCCTGAAGTTTTTGGGGGAATAGATAACGGATATTATCAGATGCCAAGAATCTATTCTTTAGGCTTTAACTTTCAATTTTAAATAACAACTGAGATGAAACTAAATACAATCAAACTTAAAAATATAGTACTGCCTCTTTCTGCTGCATTTCTACTGACGGCAGCGTCATGTGTCAATGATCTGGAAAGAGAGCCTATTACGGACGCTACTGCAAAAACAATTTATAAAGATTTTTCAAACTATAAAAATATTCTTGCAAAACTGTATGGAGGCTTTGCCATGGGAGGGCAGATCAGTGGTGACGGTGATCAGCCGGATAGCGATATCAACGGAATCAATGGAGGATTTTCACAATACACAAGATTGCTGTACAATCTGAATGTACTGACTACGGATGAAGCTGTCATCGGCTGGAATGACGGAAACCTTCACACACTTCATAAAATGACCTGGGATTCTTCCAACGAATTTATAGCAGCGATGTACTACAGAGTATATACGGAGATTGCTTTCTGTAATGAGTTTTTAAGGAATGTGACCGATGCAAAATTAGCAGAAAATAATATTACCGGAGACAATCTTGCGCAGGCTAAACTGATGAGAACAGAAGCCCGCTTCCTGAGAGCACAGTCTTATTATCACGCCATCGATATGTTTGGAAATGTTCCTTTTGTGGACGAAACTTACGTGCCGGGATCTCTTACTCCTCCACAGAGGATTGAGAGAAAAGCATTGTTTAACTTTATTGAGTCTGAACTACTCGCAGTAGCCGGTGAACTAAAAGACCCTAAAACCAATGAATATGGAAGAGCAGACAAAGCCGCAGCCTGGTCATTGCTTGCCAAGTTATATCTGAATGCGGAAGTATATACGGGAACACAGAGAAACACAGACTGTATCACGTACTGTAACAAAGTAATTGCAGCAGGCTATTCTTTAAAACCAAAGTATGACGAATTATTCCTAGCGGATAACAATATCAATAATCCTGAACAGATTCTCAGTGTCAATTTTGACGGAATCAATACCCAGACTAACGGTGGAACTACTTATCTGGTTCATGCTGCAATAGGCGGCGATATGAAGGCTTCCGACTTTGGTGTCAATGGCGGATGGGGTGGTTTAAGAACGACAAAGGCATTCGTAGGTTTGTTTCCTGCCGATGGAAGTGATAAAAGAGGTAGATTCTTTACTTCAGGGCAGAATCTGGAAATTAATAATCTGGGTGTTTTTACCGATGGATATGCATTTATCAAGTTTAAAAATATTAAAAGCAACGGCGCAGAAGGAGCTCATAAGAATTGGGTAGAAGCCGATATTCCTTTGTACCGTCTGGCAGATATTTACCTGATGTATGCGGAAGCTGTTCTTAGAGGTGGTACCGGTGGAAGTGTTGCAACTGCGGTTACTTACGTTAATCAACTGAGAGAGCGTGCTTACGGGAATACCAACGGAAACGTAACTTCTATCAACCTGAATTTCATTTTAGATGAAAGAGCAAGAGAACTGTCATGGGAAACAACCAGAAGATCAGATCTTATCCGTTTCAATAGATATACGACAGCGGATTATTTATGGCCTTGGAAAGGAAATGTTAAAGAAGGTAAAGCAGTAGAAAGCTTCAGAAACCTTTTCCCTATTCCGAACAGAGATATTGTAGCGAATCCTAACCTGATCCAGAATCCTGGTTACTAACCTTTAAATACCGTTAAAAAATGAAAAATCTATTCAAAATATTAGCTGCGGTTTTCATCGGAATACTCATGGTTTCCTGCGAGAAGGATGAAGATAAGGCAGTGCTAGAGGTGAAGAAAAATCCTACCTTAACAGCAGATGCCACCACATTGGTCATGCTTAAGATCAATGAAAATGATAAAGCCGTAAAATTTACCTGGACCAATCCGGAATTTAATCTTGCTGTAGTAAATAATAATGCGTTGGAAGTAGCAAAAGCAGGAACAGGCTTTAAAGATGCTAAAAGTACGGATATAACTGCTACAGACTTATCTGCAACCTATACCGTAAAAGATTTTAATAAAATTATTATCGATGCAGGATTTCTTCCTGAAGTTGCAGAAAATATTGAAGTGAGAATGAAGGCTTCCGTAGGAAACGCGGTATCTTATTCCAATGTGATTTCAATGAAGGTTACGCCATACCTTACGACTTATCCTTCTTTTTACCTTGTAGGAGAAGCATCTGTTGTAGGTTGGAATGCGGGAACTGCCCAGTTATTGTATAAAAACGAGAATATTTCTACCATATACACTTATCTGGAAGGTTCTAAAACATTCAGATTCCTGGGGCAGAAAGACTGGAATCCGCTTAATTACAGTTTAGACTTTGCCGGAATGAATGCCGCAAACAGATATTTTAAAACCTGGTCTTCCAACTTATCGGCGGCGCCGGCGGAAAATATTAAGTTTAACGGAACTACCGGAATGTATAAAATTGTCATTGATGCAGAAGCTGCACAAAAATCAATCACAGTATCTCCATCTCCGATCGCTGTCTGGAATCCAGCCAACTTATATCTGGTAGGTACGGTGAACTCGTGGAGCGCTCCAACGGCTATTGCGATGGCTAATAAAGGTGACGGTAAGTTTGAGCATATCATTGCACTTCCGGCCGGATCTCAGTTTAAATTCATCGGTCAGCTGAGTTTTGGAGAACTTGACTGGGGAAATCTCGCAGGAGATGGCAACACAGGCTATCTGGCTCCTAAAGGAAGTAATGGAAATATTACATTTAACGGAAACGGAGGGAATTATAAGATTTCTGTAGATCTGAAATTAGGGATTTACAGTATTCAACCACAATAATAATTAAGATGAATTATATAGTAAAGTGTTGCTTTACCGCAGCACTTTATCTATTTTTAAGGTTATAAATAGTCATTATGAAGAAAATTACAGTTGGAGCCATGCTGCTCTCAATGATGTTCGTGGGTGTGAAAGCACAGTCTTTGAAATCACCGGATGGAAAGTTTGAAATGAACTTTCAGCTTAAAGAAGGAGTTCCTTATTACAATTTGAAGTACAACGGAGCTGTGGTGGTAGAAGATTCTAAGTTAGGATTAAGATTATTTAAAGACTCAGCCATCAAATTTGCGTCTGAAATTGCAAAACCGGACGATGCCAAATTTGATCTGAACAACGGATTCACGAAAACAGATGAAAAACGTGATTCCAAAAACGAAACCTGGCAGCCGGTTCTGGGTGAAAAGAAAAATTATATCAATCATTATAACGAGCTGGCCGTTACGCTGGATCAGGCTTCTACAAGCAGAAGTATCGTTGTAAAGTTCAGACTGTTCAATGACGGTCTTGGATTCAGATATGAATTCCCACAACAGAAAAATCTGAACTATTTCGTCATCAGAGAAGAAGACTCTGAAATCGACTTCCCAACGGATATGAAAGCCTGGTGGATGGTTGCAGATTATGATTCACAGGAATATCAATACCAGGAAACAAAAATTTCCGAAATTCCTGCCAAATGGGACAAAGCATTCGATGCCAATGCTTCACAAAGATTGGTGAAAAATGCAGTTCAGTCTCCGTTGATGCTTAAGAAAGAAGGTAAAGAGCCTTTGTATGTGAACGTAGCGGAAGCAGCCGTTTTGGATTATCCGGCTTCTCATCTTGAGGTGGATGCTCAGAATTTTAAATTCAAAACACATCTTACTGCTGACAGACAGGGAGCAAAAGGATATATTCAGACCCCATCTGTGACGCCTTGGAGAACCATTATCGTTTCTCCGAAAGCAGAAGAAGTGATGGAATCCAAAATGATTTTTAACCTGAATGAACCTACAAAATATACCGACACATCCTATATTCACCCCACAAAATACATGGGAGTCTGGTGGGAAATGATCATCGGGAAATCCCAGTGGGCTTATTCCACAGCAGAAAATGTTCATTTGGATAAAACCAATTTTTCAAAGCTTACGCCGAATGGAAAACACGCTGCCAACAATACAAAAGTTAAAGAATACATCGATTTCGCTGCTGAAAACGGGTTCCAGGGATTACTCATTGAAGGCTGGAATGTAGGTTGGGAAGACTGGTTCGGTCATTCCAAAGAATTTGTTTTCGATTTCATTACGCCGTACCCGGATTTTGATATTAAAATGCTGAACGATTATGCCCATTCAAAAGGGATTAAGCTGATCATGCACCATGAAACCTCAGGTTCTGCAACCAACTACGAAAGATGGGCGGATAAAGCTTTTGAACTGATGAATAAATACGGTTATGATGCCGTGAAAACAGGTTATGTAGGCGACATTATTCCAAGAGGAGAGCATCACTATTCCCAATGGACAATTAACCATTATTACAGAATTGCAGAAAAAGCAAACCAGTATAAAATCATGGTCAATTCCCATGAATCCGTACGTCCTACAGGAGAAAGCCGTACCTACCCGAACTATATTTCGGCAGAAGCAGCCAGAGGAACCGAGTACGAAGCATTCGGAGGAAACAAACCCGATCACCAGACTGTCCTTCCTTTCACAAGATGGATGGGCGGATCTATGGACTACACGCCGGGGATTTTCCAGACCAAACTGGATTATTATTTCCCGGGTGACACGCGTTTCGTTAAAACCACACTGGCAAAGCAGTTGGCATTATATGTAACGATGTACATGCCTCTTCAGATGGCCGCCGACCTTCCTGAGAACTACAAAAAGCATATGGATGCCTTCCAGTTCATCAAGGATGTGGCAGCAGACTGGGATGATACCAAGATTCTTTCCGCTGAGCCGGGAGATTATGTCATCACGGCCAGAAAAGCAAAAGGAACGGAAAACTGGTTTGTAGGGGGGATCACCGATGAAAATAAGCGGGAATACACCGTAGACTTCTCTTTCCTGGATAAAGGAAAAAAATATGAGGTAACCGTTTACGAAGATGGAAAAGATGCAGATTACATCGACAATCCTCAAAGCTATAACATCTACAAAAAACAGATCACCAGCAAATCCAAATTGAATTTCAAAATGGCAAGAAGCGGCGGTTTCGCAGTTTCTGTTAAGCCTGTGAATTAAGAGGTAAATTGATATAAATTATGCCCCGGCTCATTCTGTCTTAGGAAAATGATTCGGGGCATTAATTTTTTTATTGAACCCAATTGACCATGTTTTTCAAAATATAATATTAAATTGAAATCAGATTTCGAATCATGAAAAAAATCTATGCAGTAATCGCACTTTTAATAGCCTCTGCAGCTTTTTCGCAGACCAAGCCTTTAGAAAAGGTGGAGCCTGCCTTCTGGTGGAAAGGAATGAAAAATCCTGAACTTCAGATTCTGGTCTATGGAAAAGGTATTGCACAAAATGATATCGAACTTTCCGATGGTATTCAGATAAAAGACGTAAAAAAAGTTGAAAATCCAAACTATGTCTTTATTACGGTTAATACCAACGAAATCAACGTTCCGAAGTTTAAAATCAATATTAAAAAAGGAAAGAACAATATAAGCTCTTACGATTATGAGCTTAAACAGAGAGCTGCCGGATCAGCAAACCGTGAATCTTTTACTTCAAAAGATGTCATGTATCTCATCATGCCGGACCGTTTTGCCAATGGTGATGAAAAGAATGATTCCAGACCCGATCTCATCGAAAAAAATGATCGCAGCTTACCAAACGGAAGACATGGTGGCGATCTTCGCGGAATTATCAATAACCTTGACTATATTCAAAACCTTGGAGCAACATCTGTCTGGTTGACACCCGTGAATGAAGACAATGAAAAAGTATATTCCTATCACGGATATGCACAGACTGATCTGTATAAAATTGATGGACGCTATGGAACCAATGAAGACTATCGCGAGCTTTCACAAAAACTGAACAAACGAAACATGAAGCTGGTCATGGATTACGTGACCAATCATTGGGGAGTATCTCACTGGCTGATCAAAGATTTGCCTTCAAAAGACTGGATCCATTGGTTTGATGAAGGGAAAAACGGATTTTACCGTTCCAATTATAAGACAACCACGCAGTTTGATACCAATGCCTCAGAAATTGATAAGAAATACGCGCTGGATGGCTGGTTTGATACTACAATGCCCGACATCAATCAAAAGAATCCGTTAGTCTTAAAATACCTCACCCAAAATGCCATCTGGTGGATAGAATATGCCGATCTGGGCGGTTTGCGCGTAGACACGTATCCTTACAACGATAAAGAAGCTATGGCCACTTGGGCAAAAGCTATTACCGACGAATATCCGAAATTCAATATTGTAGGAGAAACATGGCTGTACACCGCGGGACAGATCTCGGCATGGCAGAAAAATTCCAAAACAGGAGAAGCTGCAGGCTACAATTCCAATCTGCCTTCCGTGATGGATTTTATGCTCTTCGCCGACATGCCGAAAGCCCTTAAAGAAAAAGAAGGCTGGGACACCGGAATGGTTAAACTCTACAATGTTTTTACCAGCGATTTCCTGTATCCGGACATCAATAATCTCCTCGTTTTTTTTGAAAACCATGACACTGAAAGATGGAATGAAATCTTCAATGGTGATCCGAAAGCCTACCAAATGGCAATGACCATGATTTCTACGGTAAGAGGTATTCCACAGATTTACTACGGATCAGAAATTGGCATGAGAGGAGATAAGACCAAAGGCGGTGATGCAGACATCCGGAGAGATTTTCCGGGCGGATGGAAGTCGGATTCAAATAATGCATTCAATCCTTCTTCACAGACTCCTGAACAAAAGGAATTTTACCAGTTTACCCGGAAATTATTGAACTGGAGAAAAGGAAAAGAAGTGATTCATCATGGAAAAACTAAAAATTACGTTCCTCAGGACGGCGTTTTTGTGTATTTTAGATATGATGATAAAGAAAATGTAATGGTCATCATCAACAATAATGAAAAAGATCAGACGTTAGACTTAAAACGTTTTGCAGAATCACTGAATGGGGTGACGAAAGGGAAAGATGTCATTTCAGAAAAGGTATTCTCTATGGAAAACAGCCTGTCAGTACCTGCAAAAACGCCTATGATAATTGAACTCCAAAACTAAATTAATTATACAATGAAAAAAATAACATTTATCTGCACACTGGTGCTTTTTTTACTTGCTTTTACAGGGATGAATGCCCAATCCAACAGTTCTAAATTTGACAAAGATAAAGCAGCCATAGGAATTATGCTGGATGGCTTCAATACCGCTGCTGCAAAATCAGATTTTGACGCCTATTTCAATTATTTCGCAGACGAATCTACATTCATCGGAACCGATGCTACGGAAGTTTGGGACAAAAAAGCCTTTATGGTGTGGGCAAAACCTTATTTTGATAAAAAGAAAACCTGGAATTTCACTTCTCTTAAAAGAAATATCTATTTCAGCAAAGACGGAAAACTGGCATGGTTTGATGAGATTCTGGATACTCAGATGAAAATCTGCAGAGGTTCAGGTGTTGTCGAAAAAATAAACGGAAGCTGGAAAGTGAAGCAGTACGTACTTTCCGTAACGGTTCCTAATGATGTCGTGGATAAGGTGGTTGTAGAAAAAGCAGCCATTGAGGATGTCTTAATCAAAGAACTGAAAAAATAATGATGAATTCTGCACAGAAAACTTCTTCAGGAAGAATAAAACCGAATCTTTCCATGCCTCAGATCATTAACATGAGCATGGGTTTTTTGGGAATACAGATGGCTTTCGGGCTGCAGAACGGAAATGCGAGCAGGATTCTGGCCAATTTAGGTGCCGATGTTCATGAGCTGTCATGGTTCTGGCTGGTAGCACCCGTTACCGGACTTATCGTACAACCGATCATCGGGCACATGGGAGACAATACCTGGAGTCCTTTGGGCAGAAGAAAACCATATTTTTTAATTGGAGCTGTTTTATGTGCACTTGGGCTGGTTCTTCTTCCCAATGCAGCCACAGTCACTCATCTTTTTGCAGCTAATGCATTGTTGTTAGCTGTGCTATTTCTGGCGATGATGGATGCTTCCGTTAATATTGCTATGGAACCCTTCAGGGCTTTGGTAGGAGATATGCTCCCAAAACATCAGGGAACACTTGGATTTTCGGTGCAGACTATTCTGATTGGGATCGGAGCAGTGGTAGGATCGTATATTCCGGGAATACTGACCTCGATGGGAGTTTCCAATGAAGCACCAGAGGGTTTTGTTGCCAATAATGTAATTTACTCCTTTTATGTGGGAGCGGGGATATTATTACTGACGATATTGTATACTGTTTTTACCACTAAAGAGTATTCTCCGGAAGAATTTGCTGCTTTTGAGGACGGAAAAGAAGCTCCGCAGGAACCTTCAAAATTCGCGGATATTTTTAAAGATTTTGCAGGAATTCCTTCACAAATGAAAAAATTGGGTGCCGTGCAGTTCTTCTCATGGTTCGCCTTATTCACCATGTGGGTATTCACCACAAGTGCCCTGGCCACTCATCATTTCGGACTTTCCCCGGAAGATACCCACTCCAAAGCTTTCAATAATGCGGGAGATTTAACCGGAAAATTATTCGGAATGTATAATCTGTGGGCTATACCGTTTGCGTTTTTATTAACCCCGATTGCGAAAATGATAGGAAAGAAGCAAACCCATGCGTTGGCGCTTCTATGTGGAGGTTTAGGTCTTATTTCCATGTATTTTATTAAAGATACGAACCTTTTATGGATCTCCATGATAGGATTGGGATTTGCGTGGGCGAGTATCCTTGCTATGCCTTACGCAATGCTTATTGAAGTGATTCCTCAGCGGAAAATGGGTGTGTATATGGGAATATTCAATTTCTTTATCGTTGTTCCGCAAATCATCAATGGATTATTTGGAGGCCCTATTGTAAGCAACTTCTTCGGAAACCGCGCGATAGATTATATTGTAGTAGGAGGTGTATGCATGCTGATCGGTGCTGTTGTCACCATGATTTTCGTAAAATCTGAAGACGAAACACCGAAGGAAATTGAGGGAGAGATTAAGCAGGTGCATTTTTAGGGAGAGAAGGTAGAGATTAGAAGTTAGAAGTTAGAAGTTAGAAGTTAGAAATTAGAAGTTAGAAGTGGGAAGTGGGAAGATGGAAGAGCGGAGAACCCGAATGAGATTATTGAAAATTGATCGCGATAGAATTCAATAGGAGCGGGCTTTAGCCCGCTTTTTTAATGAACCATATTCATTAAGGCTTTAGCCAAAATTTAAAATATCCGTCTAATTTGATTCAATATATTTTCATTTCTATTTTAGGGCCAACGTAAATACTCCCATTTTAAAAATCTGCTCCATCTGCCAGATCCGCGAGAGGTAGAAAAATAATACATCTCAAAACTAATTTATACCCCCAATCAATGTAATCCTTGATAGCATTCTCGCACCTTAAAACACAAGAACAGAAAGGAAACCTCGAATGGCATTATTAAAAATTGATCACGATAGAATTCAATAGGAGCGGGTTTTAGCCCGCTTTTTTAATGAACCACACGCATTAAGGCTTTAGCCAAAACTTAAAATATCCGGCTAATTTGATTCAATATATTCTTACCCGTATTTTACAGCTAACGTAAATGTCCACTTTTAAAAGTATCTGCTCCATCTGCCAGATCTGCGAGAACTAAAAAAAATAATACAGATCAAAACTAATTGATATCCTCAATCAATTTTATCTCAGATAAAATCCTTGCGCCTTACAACAGAAGAATAAAAAAACTTGCGTCATTGCGTTTTCCAACAAATACAAGGTGCGAAAACCACTAAAAAGCCGCCCCAAAAATGAGACAGCCTTTTTTTAATTGACTCCAAGTCAAACTTAATATCTTAACAATTAAAACGTACTTACGCCAAAACCGTTTCAATTTCCGCCACCGTCTTCGAGAAATTCTCATCTTTCAGCTGAGGAACCATCATGCCCTGAGATTTGAAAACTTCTACATCCGTAATCCCAATGAAACCGAATAATGTCTTTAAATAATGCTCCATATTCTCAATAAGTCCGTTTTCATAAATCCCACCAACGGCGATATTTAAATATAATTTCTTGTTTTGCAGAAGACCTTTTGGCGTCCCGTCGGCATAAGAGAATGTTTTTCCGGCAACAGCAATACTGTCGATCCATGATTTTAAAGTGGACGGAAAAGTGAAGTTGTAAAAGGGAACTCCAATAACAATAATATCAGCTTCCTGAATTTCTTTTAATGCTTCGTCAGAATATTTTGAAGCTTCTTTTTGCTCATCATTCTTCTCTTCGTCCGGAATTCTGGAGGCACTGAAATGATGAATTTCCATATGAGGAATAGGGTTCAAAGCAAGATCACGGATAACAACCGTACTGTTTGGATTTCTGTCTAATAACTGATTAATTACAGTTTGAGAAAGCTTATTGCTTACAGAATTTTCTCCGCTGATGCTGGTTTGGATATTTAAAATATTTGCCATTTTGTTTTGAATTTTTTTCGTTTTTATTACTGACAAAATTATTGTAAATTTACTTTCCAAAGTATAGCAGTTACCTAAAGGAAAGTGAAAAAAATGGAAAAACAGCACAACCATAAAGATTGTATGCAGGCATTAAAGCCGGTTCGTGATACATTAGATGTTATTAATGGCAAATGGAAATTGCAGATTATTATTTCTTTAAACGCCGGAAACAAACGTTTTACAGAAATTGAAAGAAGCATTCCGAAGCTGACCTCAAAAGTTTTAGCCAAAGAATTAAAAGAACTCGAACAAAACGGTTTAGTAGAAAGAATCGTTAAAGATACATATCCCGTAAGCATTGAATATTGTCCTACACAATATACAAAGACCTTACACCCCGTTGTAGAGTCTTTAAAAGACTGGGGAGAAAATCACCGTAAACACATCTTCGGAGCTCCCGCGGAAACGGAAAAACCTGAAAAATCTAAATAAATGCTCATTAACATTGGCAAATCTGCTCAATCAGCAAAATCCGCGCGAGATAAAAATAATGCATTCCAGAAATATTAGGATCAATTTGAATATAAAATTCAATAGGAGCGGGCTTTAGCCCGCTTTCAAATTAAGCAAATCAATAAAGGCTTTAGCCAAAACTTAGAATAATAATAAATCCTCGTGCCTTAAAAATATCCGGAGAATAATAATCTTGCACCTTTGCGTTTGTCCAAAAAACTACCCCAAAATCCTTTCTTAACCTACATCAACACTTTCAAACACCTCTATATCCTACATTTGTACCATAAAATAATCACAGTATGAAAACAGTATATCATAAAGCAGATTCAAGAGGCCACGCAGATCACGGATGGTTAAACAGCTACCACACTTTCAGTTTTGCCAACTATCAAAATAAGGACAGAACGAATTTTGGAGTGCTGAGAGTATTGAACGACGATACCGTTTCACAGGGAATGGGATTCGGGACACATCCGCACAGAGATATGGAAATTATTTCAATTCCTCTGGAAGGTGATCTGGAACATAAAGATTCAATGGGAACTACCGCCGTTATCAAAAAAGGAGAAATCCAGGTAATGAGCGCAGGAACCGGGGTAATGCACAGCGAATACAATAAAAATAAAGATGAAGCGGTAAAATTTCTTCAGATCTGGGTTTTTCCAAAAGAATTGAATGTTGAACCAAGATATGATCAGAAAAGCATTAAAGAAGGAGAAAAGATCAATGGATTCCAGCAGATTTTGTCACCCAATAAAAATGATGATGGTGTTTGGATTCATCAGGATGCATGGTTTAATTTAGCTAATTTTAAAGCAGGAAACGGCAAAAATTATATGCTCAACAAAAAAGGAAACGGAGTATACGCCTTTGTTTTAAAAGGAAGCGCCAAAGTAGGAGATAGAATCTTGAACGAAAGAGATGGATTGGGAATCTGGGACACCCAAAGCTTTAATATCGAAGCCGTAGAAGATGCTGAGATCTTATTGATGGAAGTACCGATGGACTTGCCGGCTTATTTGAAATAGTAGATAATAATCAAAAACATTAAACAGATAAACAATAATGAAAGTTTTAGCAATAGCAGGAAGCAATTCAGATGCTTCAATGAACAGACAGTTAGTAGCCTATGCATCCTCTTTATTTGAAAATGCAGACGTAGAGGTAGTAGACCTGAACCCTTTTGAAATGCCTATCTATAAGCACGAAAGAGAACTGGCAGGCGGAGTTCCTCAGGAAGCAAAATATTTTGCAGCAAAAATCGACGGAGCTAATCTCCTTTTGGTTTCATTACCTGAGCACAACGGAACATACTCTACAGCCTTCAAAAATGTATTCGACTGGGTATCGAGAATCAAAGACAGAACGGTATGGAATGAAGTACCGATGTTGTTGATGTCAACGTCTCCCGGAGGAAGAGGCGGAGCTGGAGTTTTAGAGGCTGCATCGAAGCGTTTCCCTTTCCACGGAGGAAATATTGTAGAAACTTTCTCACTTCCTTTCTTTAATGATAACTTTGATAAAGCTGAACAGAAGATTTCTAACGGCGAGAAAGACAGCGAATTAAAAGAAAAAATCAAGAAGATTGCAGCCATTGAAACCATCCTTGAAAAATAGAATTTGAATATTAATTTAAAATTACTATTTTTGCAAAAAGAAATAAGATGAAATTTCAGACCACTTTTAAAGAATGTTTCTCAGAGAAAGGGAAAACTGTGGGCTCTGAAATTCTGAGATAAAATAACGGCCGATAATCTACCAAGATTGTCGGCTTTTTTATTTTCTAAAATCTGAATAAAAAGTAATTGAAATATAAAAGATAAAAGACTTCTGAGGTCAATCTGAAATCTAGAATCTAATATCTAAAAATCTAAGTAACATGAGCAACACTTACAAATCAGCAGGCGTAGACAAAGAAGAAGGGTACAAAACCGTTGACAAGATCAAAAAGGCAGTAGGCGAGACCCACAACTCAAATGTATTGAACCATTTGGGAAGTTTTGGAGCTTTCTATGAGATCGGGGGATATAAAAATCCTGTGCTGGTTTCTGGAACAGACGGTGTAGGAACGAAGCTTAAAGTAGCTTTGGATACCAAACAATACGATTCTATCGGTGTCGACTGTTTCGCAATGTGTGCCAACGATATCCTTTGCCACGGTGCAAAGCCATTATTCTTCCTGGATTATCTGGCTTGTGGAAAGCTGGATTCTGAAATTGCTGCTGAGATCGTTCTTGGAATGGTGAAAGCATGTAAGGACAACAACTGCGCATTGATTGGTGGTGAAACTGCTGAAATGCCGGGAATGTATCAGCCGGGAGATTATGATGTTGCAGGATTCTGTGTAGGAATCGTTGAAAAAGATCAGATCATTGACGGTTCTACCATCAAGGCTGGAAATAAAATCATTGCCCTTCCTAGCTCAGGATTCCACTCCAATGGGTTTTCACTGGTAAGAAAAGTATTCCCGAACTTCGAAGAAGAATTTGAAGGAAAACCTTTATACGAAACGTTATTGGTACCTACAAGACTATATTATAAAGACATTCACAGGGTATTGGAAGAAGTAAAAGTTTCCGGTATCGCTCACATTACAGGAGGTGGTCTTTATGAAAATGTACCAAGAATTATTCCTGAAGGACTTTGTGCTTCTATCGATGCAGCCAAAATCAAAATTCCTAGCATAATGCTTGAACTGGAAAAAAGAGGTGGCGTATCCCGTGAAGAAATGTACGGAACATTCAATATGGGAGTTGGAATGATTATCGTTGCTGATGCTGACCACGCTGAAAAAGTATTGCACCTTTTAGACGATGCTTACGAAATCGGAGAGATCACAGAGGGAAGCGAGAAGATTGATTTGACGATCTGATGATTTGATGATTCGACGATTTAGCCGATAGGCAAAATTATCATCATATTAACATATCATCACATCATCATATTATTATCACATGAAAAATTTAGTTATACTCGTTTCAGGTTCCGGCACCAATCTGCAGAGAATCATAGATACCATTGACAGCGGAGAAATCCAGAATGCAAAAGTATCACTGGTAGTGGCAGACAGAGAATGTTACGGACTTGAAAGAGCAAAAAATCATAACATAGACCATATTCTGATCCCAAGAGGAAAGAATTTCAGCAGTGAGTTGGCGAATGTAATTCCAAAAGATACAGATCTTATCGTATTGGCAGGATTCCTATCCATTCTGAAACCTGAATTCTGTGAGAACTGGACCGGAAAGATCATCAATATTCACCCGGCACTGCTTCCGAAATTCGGAGGAAAAGGAATGTGGGGAATGCACGTTCACAATGCCGTTATTGAAGCTAAAGAAAAGGAAAGCGGAGCTACCGTACACTTTGTAACTCCGGGAATTGATGAAGGGGAAGCTATTCTTCAGAAATCATTTGAGGTGACCCCTGAAGATACTCCTGAAACCGTTGCGGAAAAAGTACATCATATTGAATATGAAATATTTCCAAAGGCTATTAATAAGGTTTTAGGAAATCAATAGAATAATGTACCAATATAACAATGTACCAATGTACCAATGTACCAATTATGATCATTATTACATTGCTAGACTGTTACATTGATCCATTGTTACATTAAAAAAGAAATCTAAGTAAATAAAAGTAAGTCCGGGGGTGAAAGACCGGGCTACAGTTTGAAATAACTGTAAAAAGTAAAAATTGAAAGTAAAAGTCCCGAAGGGACGATTTAGCCAAGCATACGATGAAATCGTATGTCTAAAAAAATCAAACATAGGATGCAATCCTATGTGAAAAAAAATCAAAAGTAAAAATGAGTAAAAAGAGAGTTTTAATCAGTGTTTCTGACAAAAGCGGATTGATCGAATTCGCTCAGTTCTTGGAAGCCCAGAATTATGAGTTGATTTCTACGGGAGGAACGTTCAAACATTTGAAAGACGCTGGTTTAAATCCGATTCAGATCGATGAGGTAACCAATTTCCCTGAAATGCTGGATGGAAGAGTAAAAACCCTTCACCCGAAAGTTCACGGAGGTCTTTTGGCAGTTCGTTCCAATGAAGAGCACATGAAAACCGTTCAGGAACATGGAATTGACCTGATTGACATGGTGATCGTAAACCTTTACCCTTTCTTTGAAAATGTAAACAAAGACATTTCTTTACATGAGAAAGTGGAATTTATCGATATCGGAGGTCCTTCAATGCTTCGTTCTGCGGCTAAGAATTTCGATTCTGTTACCGTAATTACCGATGTGGAAGATTATGCAACGGTAAAACTGGAAATGGAGCAGAACGGGGATACATACATCGAAACTCGTAAAAAACTGGCAGGAAAAGTATTCAACCTTACTTCAGCTTATGACGGGGCAATTTCAAGAATGCTTTTAGATGAAGAATATCCAACGTATCTGAATGCTTCTTACAAAAAAGCATCTGATTTAAGATATGGAGAAAACCCTCACCAAACCGCAGCTTACTACGTTTCTACGTTTGAGAACGGTGCGATGAAAGATTTCGAACAGCTTGGCGGTAAAGAGCTTTCTTTCAACAATCTTCGTGATATGGACCTTTGTTGGAAAGTAGTGACTGAGTTCAAAGAAGAAATGGCATGTTGCGCAGTGAAGCACTCTACACCTTGTGGAGTAGCCATCGGAACTTCTGCACTGGAAACCTATCAGAAAACTTTCGAATGTGACCCGATTTCTATCTTTGGCGGAATTGTTGCAATGAACTACAAGATCGATGCAGCAACGGCTGAAGAACTGAACAAAACGTTCCTTGAGATCGTAATGGCTCCGGATTTTGATGAAGCAGCTCTTGAAGTTTTAAGAAAAAAGAAAAATCTTAGAATTATAAAAATCGTTAACCCGGTTTCTGACAAGCAAACATGGGTGAAAATTGACGGAGGAATCCTGGTTCAGGATAACGACTCTCATTTCTCAGACGATATCAAAGTAGTAACTGATGTGCAGCCTTCAGAAGAGCAGAAAAAAGCCCTTCTTTTCTCTCAGAGAGTCGTGAAGTATGTAAAATCAAACGCTATTGTTGTTTCCAATGGTATTCAGGCGTTCGGAATCGGTGGTGGACAGGTCAACAGAATCTGGGCTACTGAACAGGCCATCGAAAGAGCAAAAGAGAAATTCTCAGGAGATCTTGTTTTAGCTTCTGACGCATTTTTCCCTTTCCGTGACGTAGTAGATTTCTGTGCCAAGGAAGGTATCAAAGCCATCATCCAGCCAGGCGGAAGTGTAAAAGATCAGGACAGTATTGAAGCTGCCAATGAGCATGGTATCCCAATGATGTTTACCGGAGTTAGACACTTTTTACATTGATAGAATTAAAAGATTTCGAAATTAAGAAATTGAGATTTTGGAGGTATTTCTTAATCTTTTAATCCCTCAATTTTTTAATTTTAAATTATATATTTGTAAATTAGACTAGATAATAAATAAAGTATGAGAATATTAATCATAGGTGAAGGCGGTAGAGAATCTGCTTTAGCAGCAAAGCTTCAGAATGACCCAAGAATTTCTAAAATGTTTTTTGCTAACGGTAATGCTACCACCGATGTAATAGGAAAAAATGTTCATTTATCAGAGATTAAAGAACTGAGAGATTTCGCGATTAAGGAGAAGGTAGATCTTACCATCGTAGGTCCTGAGGCTCCTCTTGTAGCGGGGTTGAAGGATGAATTCAAAAAGCATGATCTTAAAGTTTTCGGTCCGAACCAAAAAGTAGCAAGTCTGGAAGGAAGTAAAGCTTTCTCTAAGAAATTTATGCAGACCTATGATATCAAAACAGCGAAGGCTGTCGTATTTGATTCATACAATGATGCTAAAGAATATGTTCAGACACAGCAGTATCCTTTAGTGGTTAAGGCTAGTGGATTGGCAGGTGGAAAAGGAGTTGTGATTTGTGACAACCTTGAAGAGGCTGAAGCTACGATCCACGACTTCATGATCAGAAGAATTTATGGAGATGCCGGAATCCGTCTGGTTATTGAAGAATATTTAGAAGGTTTTGAAGCTTCAATCATTGCATTCTCGAACGGTGAAAAGATTTTCCCATGTATCGCTGCAAAAGATTACAAAAAAGCCGGAAACGGTGACACAGGACCCAATACCGGTGGTATGGGATCTGTAGCGCCAAGCCCTGATTTTACGCAGGAGCACTACGCTGATTTTGAAAAAAATATCTTGGAAACTACCATTAACGGTCTTAAAGGAGAAGGATTCAGCTTTAAAGGAATCATTTTCTTTGGATTAATGGTGACTAAAAACGGAACTTACCTTCTTGAGTACAACATGAGATTCGGAGATCCGGAAACTCAGGTGTTAATGGCACTTATGGAAAACAATCTTCTTGATGTGATCCAGGATTGTATGGATGGAAAAGATATCGAGCTTAAGTTTAAAGACGAAAAAGCAGTATGTCTTGTAATGTGTTCTGGAGGTTACCCAAGAAACATTGAAACAGGATATGAAATTGTAGGAGAAGACAAACTGAAACATTCTAAACTTCTTTATGCAGGTGCCGTAAGAAAAGGCGACAAAGTGGTTTCCAACGGCGGACGAGTTCTGAACGTGGTGGCTACCGGAGCTACTTACGAGGATGCCCGCAAAAAAGTATACGAAGATGCAGCCCACATTCATTTCGATTACGGATTCTACAGAGAAGACATCGGAAAGTTTTAAAATAAATCACGAAAAAAGATTTGGAACGCTTCCAAGTCTTTTTTTGTAACACAGTCAATATTAGATACCAGATGCAAGATCTCAGATGCCAGACGTCCATGTCTGAAATCTGATGTCTGACATCTGATATCCTTTCAAACAAATCAATCAGTTATACAATGAACAACGGTATTATCATATTAGATTTCGGATCACAGTACAACCAGCTTATCGGAAGAAGAATCCGTGAGATGGGGGTATATTCTGAAATCCTTCCTTTCAATACACCTTTACAGGATATTTTAGCAAAACAGCCAAAAGGAATCATCCTTTCCGGTGGACCAAGTTCTGTGAATGCAGAAAATGCTCACCTGGTAGAAAAAGAGCTGTATGAGCAAGGGATTCCTGTGCTGGGAATTTGTTATGGAATGCAGCTTACCGCTCATCTTTTAGGCGGAAAAGTAAACAAAGGGGAAAAAGGAGAGTACGGAAAAGCGCACCTGGATATCATCAAAGAAAATGCTTTGTTAAAAGGCGTTACTCAGAATTCTATCGTATGGATGAGTCACTTTGACGAAGTAGGAGAACTGCCTGCAGGTTTTGAATTAAACGCAAAATCAGGAGTTATTGCTTCTATTTCCAATGAAGACAGAAAAATCTATTGCGTGCAGTTCCACCCGGAAGTTTCTCATACAGAAGAAGGTGGAAAGATGCTTGAAAACTTTGTTTTTGCCATCTGTGATGCTGAGAAAAACTGGAAACTGACGAACTATATCGAAAAAACAGTTGAAGAAATCCGTGAAAAAGTAGGAGACAGCAGAGTGATTCTGGGTCTTTCAGGAGGAGTTGACTCTTCTGTAGCGGCGGTTTTAATTCACAAAGCGATCGGTGATCAGCTGACATGTATCTTCGTGGATACAGGTTTATTGAGAAAAGAAGAAGGCCAGAAAGTAATGGACAACTATGGAGAGCATTTCCATATGAACATTAAAATGGTTGATGCTAAAGAAAGATTCCTTTCAAAACTGGCCGGAGTAGACGATCCGGAACAAAAAAGAAAGATCATCGGAAACGAATTTATTCACGTTTTTGATGAAGAATCCCATAAAATTGAAGGCGCTAAATTCTTAGCTCAGGGAACCATTTATCCGGACGTTATCGAGAGCCAGTCTGTAAACGGACCCTCTGCAGTGATCAAGTCTCACCACAATGTAGGAGGACTTCCTGAAGATATGGAATTCGAATTGTTAGAGCCGCTAAGAGAGCTTTTCAAGGATGAAGTAAGAAAAGTAGGTGAGGAATTAGGTATTCCGCATCATTTGGTGCACAGACACCCTTTCCCGGGTCCTGGATTAGGGATCAGAGTATTGGGCGCTGTAGATGCTGAAAAAGTGAAAATTCTTCAGGAAGCTGATGATATTTTCATTGAAGAATTATACAAAAATGACCTTTACGAAAAAGTATCTCAGGCTTTCGTAGTGCTTCTTCCTGTAAAATCAGTAGGAGTAATGGGAGATGAGAGAACTTATGAATACACGGCTGTAGTTCGTTCTGCCAACACCATCGACTTTATGACGGCAACGTGGAGCAGACTTCCATACGAGTTTTTGGATACCGTATCCAGCAGAATCATCAACGAAGTAAGAGGAATCAACAGAGTAGCTTACGATATTTCAAGCAAGCCGCCTGCAACGATTGAGTGGGAATAATCTCACTTTACTTCTTTAAAATAAAAAAATCCTGTTTATATCTTTATAAGCAGGATTTTTTGTTAGTGTTAAATGATATTCCTATTTGTTGTGTCTATTATCAGCGATGTCACACTGAGCGTAGTCGAAGTGTGTTTGAGTATGCGCTGTTTAATATTGTAAGGTGTTTATGATCAGTAGATAAAGAAAAAATAAATTAAAAACTATTTATCTTCAGAATTATTATACATTTAAGACTCAAACTCATATTCCGGAAAATGAAAATAAAACTTCTGCTTATAATGATCGGCCTTAGCTGGGCTTTAACGGGCTGTACAGCTTCCAATAAAAACATTTCGTCTGCTGACACCTATCCCTGGTTTCCTTTTTCATGGTATGCTGCGAAAATTTCAGGAAAGAATTTTGATAAAGTAGCCATGCTCGTTCCGGTGAAAGTGAATGATTTAAATGCTGATTTTACTCTACAATTCGACCTTGGAAGCGATGCAACTCTGGTGTACGGAAATACAATAGACAGCTATTACAAAGAAAGTGAAATCAAGAACTTCCTCATAGAAAGTTCGAAATCTACAGATAACGGAGGGAAAAATGTATACAAGACAAAAGGATTGATCTATCATTTAGGAAAACTGTCAAAAGATAATCTGTTCTATAAAGAAGGTTACGGGGATAAAATCGCCAAAGATTCATTGTTTACGAAGAAACCAAAACATATCGGAACTTTAGGCGCTGATGTTTTTAATAATAAAATCCTGATCATCGATTATCCTAACAAAAGAATGTGTGTCCTTGATTCTTTGGACAATCATTGGAAGAAAGTGACCACGTTTGTAGATGTCAAATCCAATAATGGCAGACTCCATATTCCACTGACTATTGCAGGGAAAACCCATTGGTTTTTATTCGATACCGGAGCCAGCTTATTTCCGATCAATACCAATAAAGAACTCTGGACTTCACTGGTAGATCAAACCGCTAAAACAGATACGATTATAGCCAATTCTTGGGGTGAGAAAGTGAAATTTTATGGAAGACCGATCAAAGAAAAAGTATATCTGGGAAAAAGAAAACTGGAAAATGATTATGCCTGGTATAATGACAACAAAAGACTTCAGGAATTCAATACCACCGAGAATGTAGACGGTCTCACCGGAAATGCATTTTTTGTCAATAATATTATTGTCCTTGATTTTAAAAATAAGAAGTTTGGGGTAGTGAACTAAAATAGAACTTATTAATACTACATAATTTCCTTTTCATTAGGTTACATTATAAAAGTAAAAATCATCAGCAGAAAAATTGTCTAAATCCCTCATGTAATCAAAATAAGTATTATAAATCTCCGGATCTACTGATAAGCACTGGTCATCTAACGTACTGACCATAATATACTGTATATCATAGCTACTTAAGATGGATTTTATTTGTTGAGAATATGTGTTTTCTAAAAAGATGATCGGGTAATTTAAATGAACATATCCTATAATCTTTTCTTCTGAACTTAAAACGCCGAATTTTTCTGCATTTATTTCAATATCAACATGATAATTCAAAGACAAAGCATCTACTACTGATTCGAAATCAGAGTGCTTCCAATTTGTATTTGAGTTGATTGCTTCCTGTATGTTTTGAGTAATATCCACTGTTAAATTAATTTAAATGATTGTGAACTGCTTTCCTTTAAGGATTTAAGTTAAATTTTTTCACTAAATTTAAGTAAAATTACGTCAAATGCAAATAGAAACAAGAGCCCTGAGTCTTCAGGATTATGATGAACTGGTAATAACAATGAAACGCGCTTACCCGCAGATGTCCGAATCTATTTGGTCTAAAAAAAGCATAGAAAAACTCACCAGGATATTTCCTAAAGGCCAGATCTGCATCACGGTAGACGGAAAACTGGCCGCTGTGGCACTCTCCATTATTGTGAATTATGACGAATTCGGAGACGACCACACCTATGTGGATATTACCGGAAATTATACATTCAATACCCATCTTTCCACGGGAAATGTTCTTTATGGAATCGAGGTTTTTGTAGATCCTGAGTTTCGTGAGCTGCGTCTGGGAAGAAGACTGTATGATGCAAGAAAAGAATTGTGCGAACTGCTTAATCTAAAATCGATTATTCTGGGCGGAAGAATCCCGAACTACCATAAATACAGCGATGAACTTTCCCCGAGAGAATACATCAGAAGAGTAAGAGACAAGGAAATCTATGATCCTGTGTTGTCTTTCCAGCTTTCCAATAACTTCCTGCCTATAAAGATCCTGAAAAAATACCTTCCGGAAGATGAATCATCGCTGGAAAATGCCGTTTTGCTGCAGTGGAACAATATTTATTACAGCAAAAAACCCAATACCATGCAGGACAGTATCATCCGTTTAGGACTGGTACAGTGGCAGATGAGGCATTTTAAAAACATCGATGCTTTTTATGAGCAGGTAGAGTTTTTTGTCAATGTGATGGGGGATTATAAATCGGACTTTGTTCTTTTCCCTGAGCTTTTCAATACGCCGCTGCTGGCGCCTTTCAACAAGCTTTCAGAAAGAGATAGTATGATCGAATTGGCTAAATTAAGTGAAGACATCAAGAATAAAATTTCCGAATTGGCCATCAGCTACAATGTCAATATTATTTCCGGAAGTATGCCTGTTTTCGATCCTGATAATAATGATTTGTACAATGTAAGTTATCTGTTGCACCGTGACGGCCGTATTGATGAATACCGAAAGATCCACATCACGCCGAATGAAAGAAAATATTACGGAATGAAAGGCGGAAACGAGATCAGAGTGTTCGATACAGATTGCGGAAAAATAGGTCTTGTGATCTGTTACGACGTGGAATTTCCAGAACTGCCAAGGATTTTGGCCGATCAGGGAATGAAAATCCTCTTTGTACCTTACCTTACCGATACACAGAATGCTTACATCAGAGTACGTCATTGTGCCGCTGCGAGAGCTATCGAAAATGAATGCTACGTCGCTATTGCCGGCTGTGTAGGAAACCTTCCGGGTGTGAATAATATGGACATCCAGTTTGGGCAGGCTGCCGTGTTTACGCCTTCAGATTTTGCTTTTCCATCCAATGCGGTGAAAGGAGAGGCTACTCCGAATACGGAAATGACCCTTATCGTAGACGTAGACCTTAATCTGCTGAAAGATCTTCATCATAACGGCTCCGTTCAGGTGATGAATGACCGTAGAAAAGATCTCTATGAAACCTATCTTAAGTAATCTGAGTTTGGGATAAGAATAAAGAATAAAGAATAAAGAATAAAGAATAAAGAATAAAGAGCAAAGAAAATTAGATCTCAGGGAAGAAAATTTAGATAGATAGCTTCCAGTATATTCAATAGGGTGGGCTTCATCCCAGCCTGAAAAATAGCGTATTGGAAATGTTATTTGTCTTTGTGAAAGCTTAAAGCTTTGATGTACTGGCCAGGTATTTCTGGATAGCTTCCAGTATATTCAATAGGGGCGGGCTTTAGCCCGCTTACAAGATATATGCGTTGCAAAAGGCTTTAGCCAAAACTTAGACACTAAGTAGTAAGAATAGTAGATTAAAATAAAAAAATATCCTGTCACATGGCAGGATATTTTAGTTTCAACATTTTACACCTTAAAATGCAGCGAAGAAATCCAGATCTGTTCCCGGTCTCTGTTGTTCTCAAAGTTCCTGAGCATAAGCTTCCGGTCATATTTTATTTTTCCATTGAAATACAGTTTTCCATTGATAAAGACCTTTATTTTTTTATCAGGATTAATCATTTCCGGAGAAAGATTGAGTGAAAAAGATTGAATACAGGATGTTTCGATCTTAAAAACCTGATCGGCATAAATAGCTTTTATCTTCCCTGACTTTCTTGGGAAATCAAAGGCATTTTTATTGACATTTTCCGTGATCAGACTGTCATTCTTATCGTATTGCAGCCATTTTGTGATTTTAAAATTCAAAGCTTTGTGCCACCGGGCTTTGGGTTGGAGCGTATCAAGTTTCATATCAGAAATCCAATCGATATTTCCATAGTTGTTATCATCATATTCCCAGGTTATTTCTTTAGGAAACGGATTCCTTCTGCGGCTTTTTAAATCATTGAAAACAGTCTGAACCGCCGGCTCCGATTCGTCAAACTGAGGAAACCAATGCGGAAAACCATTATAACGCTGTTCCTTATAATCAGCTTTGATGTCTTTCATCAGTTGGGTGAAAGCATCATTGGCATTCGGAGGATAATAATAATCCTGATCGGTAGAAAAATTAATAAAAGAACGGTTTTTTATATTTTCAATAAACGTTCCGCCCGTGAAGACTTTAGGAAAAGTATTAAATCCATAGAACCCAGCAAATGAGCCGGGCTGTTTCATAAGATATGAAAACGAACCTGTGGCTCCGTTGGAATGCCCGGAAATAAAGACTTTATTGTCATCTACATTGATGGTCTTTTTGATCTGTTTCAGCATTTCCGGAATCATAAAAAATCCATCATCGGGAGTCATCCAGTTGTATTTTTTACCACCTTTCGGAAAAACCAGAATGACATGATTCAGATCTGCGTATTTCGTGTAAAACCTGTTCCATCCACCAAGATTTTCTGCGGGCATCTGATAATCGCTAAGGACATTGTTGCGTACGGCGCCATGAAGAAAAAAGAGAACCGGATATTTATTGCCAGGATCATAATCTTTAGGAAGATGAACGAGATAGGAAGTGTTAGTGGAATCATTTACTTTAAATAAAACGGAATAATTCTGTTGCTTTTTCGGTAAATAAGGAGAAGAATTCTTTATTTGAGAATAGAGCTTAACTGCATTTTCATGTTCGTCAAAAGATAGAGCCTTTGTCCTGAAAAATTCATCCTGAATTTCCTTTAGGTCTTTATAGAAAAACTCTTTCTCTCTAACTGCACTTTGCACAAGGGTTTTCCATCTGGGATCATCAAGTAAATTTTTATATTCACTTTTGGAAGATTCACCGATTACATAATCCCAGCCGGGATAGCCGTCTTCATCAGCTTTCATTTTTGAAAGAGGGATAAGATATTTAAAAGCTTTATCTGTATTTTTTAATTCTGAGGCCAGAACCGAAGCTTTATAAAGTCCTGTTCCGTCAATGCTGTCTGGATAGATTTTGAAAGCACTTTCGTACAGATCCAATGCTTTTTGATAACCCGCTTCATCTTTGGCCTTCCACATCGTTTCCAATGCTTTTTGCGTCAAAGTTGAATAATTTTCCTGCCCGTTGACAAGAAGACAAACCAGAAATAAACTCAATGTTATATAATATCTCATACCATCTAAAATTCGATGAGACAAAGCTATTCATCAAAGACGGTTAAAAATTGTAAAAATGGAACATTTCGTATTATGGCTGCAAACACCAGAAGGTATCCTGATTTCCAAGGATTGTACCCTTATCGAAAAAGCTTTTGGGTGAATTCTCTGTGAAATTTTTATAGGCTTTGTTAAAATGAGACTGGTCGTTGTAATTGAATTCATGGGCCAGTTCCGTGAAATTTCTGTCTGGATTTTCAAAGAGTTTTTCGTTGACGGTTTTTCTGAAAAGAACAATTTCATGGAATTTTTTTACCGAAACCCCTAAATGAGCCTGAAAATTTCTGTTCAGATGCTGCCTGCTTATGCCCAAAGTATCGGAAAGTTTTGCAACCGTAAAATTGTCACACTGGCTGAAAATATATTGAATGGATTGCTCAAGGATAGTATTTTCAAACCTTTTAAATCGCTTTTCCAAGTAACTATCCAGCAGATTGGTGAAGGCTTCCGGATCTTCTGTTGAAAAAAGTATATTCAGTTCTTGTTGGCTGAAAAACTCAAAATTTGTGATATAATCGGCAAAATTCAACTTTCTGTAAAACTGTTGGATTCCCAGAGGATGAAATACAACAACAATTCTATGCACTTTCCCCGATTGTATGATATGGAGTATTTTTTCTCTGATGGGCGTAAAGATCTGCAATGCAGTGGCAGCTTCATGGAAAGCAACGTGTCCTTTTTCTTTCTGGATATGGGATTTATAAAGAGAAATCGTATTGTTGAAATGAGGGAAACATTGGAATTCACTGGTCTCATTATCCGGTTTTATATCCAGATAATAATAATCAACATAGGGCTTGATCAATGAACTTTTAGGTTTGAAAGTTTCAAATGTATTATTCATTGTCTATGATTTGTGTTTTTTCTCATTTCAGGTTCAATGTAAACAATCTAATGATTTTTATCCTGCAAAAATAAAAAAGAGCAGATGTTTTTCTGCTCTTTACTGAATATTTCTTCAAATTTTTATGCCAGCTGAGGACATACCACAGCCGGGCAGATCAGTCTTGGGCATCTTGGTCTTCCGTCATCCGGGCAGCATTTGTTGGAGCAGTTACCAATAACGATACCGCTACCTGAAATTCCTTTTAATTGTTCTCTTGAAAGTTTGCTGTTACGTAAATTTTTCATTTTGTAAAATTTTATGGGTTAGTTGGTACTTTGTTAAGGATAAAGATAAAAAAATCCTTTTACATAATTGTGTGAGTGAATTTTTTTCATTTTTATTTATTTTATTTTCTGGGCTTTACGAAAAAAAATCAAAGAAGAATGCTATTTTTTTTTCAGGATATTCATGAAATTACTATCTTCACTGATCAATTTAAATATAATATAATGACAGGAACAGTAAAATGGTTTAACGAAACAAAAGGTTTTGGTTTTATTACACCAGACGGAGGCGGAAACGATATTTTTTGCCATCATTCAGCCATTCAGTCTTCAGGCCTTAGAACTTTGAAAGAAGGACAGGCAGTAGAATTTGATATTAAAGAAGGTAAAAAAGGACCTGAAGCAGACAATGTTAAAGTAGTAGGATAATAACTTATTAAGATATTGTTTAAAATAAAGCTGCCATTTCAGGCGGCTTTTTTTGTGGATTTTGGGTTGTAAAAAAGGATCAGGCTCATTTTTTAGCCTTAAAATCCTATAATTAAAATCTGCTGAGAAAACTCACCCATAACGTGACGATTTAACCCAAAATAGGATGCAGTCCTATCAGATTCCCAAGTCACTCGGTTCTATACTCCATTAATCTTTTCTCTCGCAGATTACACAGATAGAGCAGATTAAAAAAAGTTTTAAAAGCTTATTATTTAAAGCCAGATCAAAATACAATTCTATATCTGCTTCATTCTAAGATTTACCGTTCAAATAAAAATTAAAATAGCAATAGGAACAATTTTTGGAGTAATTTGCACCAACTATTGAGAAACATATGTTTGACAAGCAGCAAAGAAAACTGAAAAGATCAGCCAGACTTATTTCCGTACTGAGCAAATACGGATTTAAAGATATGCTGGCGAGAATGAATACAGGAAATAAACAGGAACCCATCTCTGCAGATCCGGACGAGGTGATTTCTAAAGGAACAGTATACGAAAGAATCAGGCTGGTACTGGAAGAGCTTGGACCTACATTTGTAAAATTGGGGCAGACATTCAGTAACCGGGAAGATCTTCTTCCGCCGGAACTGATCCAGGAGCTGCAGAAACTTCAGGACAAAGTGGATACCGTAGATATGGATGTTGAAGAAATTCTGGAAAATGAATTCAATATATCCATCAAAGATCATTTTCAGGAGATCCAGAAAGAACCTTTGGCCACGGCATCTATCGCACAGGTATACAAAGCTGTTTTGATGGATGGTAGTCCTGTTATCCTCAAACTTAAAAAATCTGATGTACAGACCGTTATTGAAGATGATTTACTTCTTATCAAAGACCTGGAAAAACTGGTGTCTGCTTATTCCGAAATAGGAGAAAAACTGAATCTGAAACAGGCGATTTCCACTTTTGAGAAGTCCTTATTAGAGGAAGTTTCCCTGATCAACGAAAAGGAAAATATCCTGCACTTTGCCCGAAATTTTAAGAATAATAAAGAAACCTATGTTCCAAAGATCTATGAAGAATATTCCAACAACAATATTCTCTGTATGGAATTAATTGACGGAATTAAGGTTACTGATAAGGCTGAACTTTTAGCCAATAATATTGATCCCGTAAAGGTTTCCGAAGTAGGATTGAGGCTGTTTGTCTCACAAATCCTTGATTATGGATTTTTTCATGCCGATCCGCATGCCGGAAATATTCTGGTCAAAAAGAACGGGAAAATTGTTTTCATCGATTTTGGTGCGGTAGGAAAAATTCAGCCGAATGATAAGGAAATCCTTGAAAACCTGATCGTAAGCTTTGTCGCTAAAAATCCGCATAAAATTGTACGTCATCTTAAAAAAATGGCAGTCAGCTATGAAATTCCTGACGAAAGACGGTTCGAGAATGATGTAGAAGATATTCTGAACTTTGTCCACAGCTCCTCGCTGCAGGATATCAACGTTCAGGTGATCATCAATAAAATGAAAGATATTCTCAAAGATAACAGGCTCTATATGCCGGACTATTTTTATCTTTTATTTAAAGGAATCAGTTTAATAGAAGGAGTAGGAAGAACAATCAATCCGGATCTTGATATTGTCAAAAGCCTTCATCCGTACACCAGAAAAATATTAACCAATAAGATCAAACCTAAGAATCTTTTAAAAACGGGAATGGACCGGATGCTGAATTTCACAGATAACGTAGATGAAATTCCTAAAGAACTCAGATCCGTTCTCCAAAAGCTGGATGATAATAAATTTACAGTATCCAGTGAAATTAAAAATATTGAGAAGACCAACCAACTGATCAAATCAAGCATCATCAATTTAATTTTGGCCATGGTCCTTGGGGCAAATATAATTGCTACGGCTATCGTTTTTGTGTCAGAATCCGGCCCGAGAATTGGAGAACTGTCTCTGGTTGCAGTTTTAGGCTTTGTGTTTTCTATTATATTGGTCGTGATACTTTTATTGAGAGTAGCCAGGAAATAGAGGATAGATGCTAGAAATTAGTGGTTAGAAATTTGTTTGAAGGACTTTATGATTTCGGGTTCCCAACTAGCAACTAGTAACCAGCAACTTTAAGGCTCTAAACTCGCACCCCGTAACAAAAAAACTATGAAAAAACTAATTTTAACCACCCTTACTTTCTGCAGCACATTGTTCATGGCTCAGGAATCCAGGGATAAAGGAATTCTCGGAGACTATGATGGCAATGGAACAAAAGAATATGCCTATACCAAAGTCAGTGACTGTACCGATGAATGCGATGGTACATGTGAAACCACCATTTATTTCAGCGATAAAAAAATAAAACCGTTTACGATTTCACCCGCCAATAATGGAGGCATATACAATCTTGGAGATCTTAATGAAGATGGAAAAGATGAGATTGGTTTCTATCCCGGCTGGTGTACAAGCTGCTGGCATGGCTTTCATGTCTATACACTAAGTAAAACCGGTTGGAAACCTTTGGTGCCCTCTATTTCCACTCACTGTTCACAATGGGAAGAAGAAAAATTTCCGATTAAAAAAGATCCTAAAAAGAAAGGATATGTGATCATTACTTCAAGCGAATGGGAAAATGATGATATCAGGATTAAAAGTAAAAGCGTGAAGGTGAATTGAGTTTCGGGATACGTTTGAGAGTCTGAGGGTTTGAGGGTTTGGGAGTCTGAGCGTCTGAGCGTAAATGAGGTTGGAAGAGGTTGTCGGTTGCTGGTTACTGGTTCGTCGTAATTAAGTTAATGAGTTATTGTCTGATGTCTGATGTCTGGAATCTTGTTTCTTAGCTCTTGACTAAAATCGAAAGACCATCATTCCAACCTTCGGCACAATCCCTAATCCCTACAACCTGCTACCTAATCCCTGCTACCTAAAATTCACCATGCACACAAGATTATCCTCTAAATTTAAATACCTATCTTTGCACCATGGAAAAACTCACTTTTGCGGATTTTGACCTGCCGGTTAAAATTCTTGATGTTTTAGCGGATCTGGAATTATTCGAGCCTACACCTATTCAGGAAAAGAGCATTGGGCCTATACTTTCCGGAAGAGATGTAATGGGGATCGCGCAAACCGGAACCGGGAAAACATTAGCTTATCTTCTGCCGGTTCTTAAAACATGGAAATACAACAAAACCGGGAATCCTACGGTTTTGATCCTTGTACCTACAAGAGAATTGGTGGTGCAGGTAGCTGAAATTGTTGAGAAACTTACAGAAAATATTACCGCAAGGGTAATCGGAATATATGGAGGGAAAAATATCAATACACAGAAACTGTTATTTAACGACGGATGTGATATTCTGGTAGGAACTCCGGGTAGGGTAATGGACCTTGCCATAGACAATGCTATATCATTAAGAGAAATTCAGAAGCTGATCATTGATGAGTTTGATGAGATGCTGAACTTAGGATTCAGACCGCAGCTTACCCATATTTTTGAAATGATGAAGCCGAAGAGACAGAATATTCTTTTCTCGGCTACCATGACGGAAGCTGTTGACGAAATGCTGGATCAATACTTTGCCAGTCCGATAGAAATTTCATTGGCAAAATCAGGTACGCCTCTTGAAAAAATTGAACAGACCGGTTATAAAGTAGAAAACTTTAATACTAAAATCAACCTTCTTGAACATTTATTGAAGACCAATGAAGATGAAATGTCTAAGGTGTTGATTTTTACCAATAATAAGAAAAATTCCGATCTTCTTTTTGCTAAAACTGATGAACTTTTCCCTGAGCAGTTTGATGTTATTCACTCAAACAAATCTCAGAACTACAGGCTTAAAGCCATGAAAAGATTTGAAAATGAAGAGATCAGAGGATTGATTACAACTGACGTAATGGCCAGAGGTCTGGATATTTCAGATATTACCCACGTAATCAACTTTGAAACCCCTGAAATTCCTGAACAGTATATTCACAGAATAGGTAGAACAGGTAGAGCAGACAAAGATGGTAAAGCAATTACATTCGTTACGAAAAAAGAAGAAGCTTATGTTCTTGACATTGAGTTGTTAATGGACAAAGATCTTAAGTTTACTGATTTCCCTGCAGAGGTGAAAATAAATCCTAAGAAGATCGCTTCTGAAGAGGATGTGATCATAATGAAAAATCCGGCACAGGTGAAACTGTATGAAGGTGGTGGAGCATTTCATGAGAAAAAGGATAAAAACAAAAAAGAAAACTGGGGCGGACCTTCAAAAAGAAAAGCACCCAAGAAATTTGGAGCTAACAGAGCTCAGCAGAAATCCATATCTGTATCAAAATCTAAGAAAAAGAAATAAAAATAAAAATAAAAAAAAATCCCGTCAGGGATTTTTTTGTTTAAATAAGGTATGTTATTGTTTGGTATAGACAGTAACTGATGTATCCTGAACGCCATCCATATCATAATCAGATTTACCGGTAATAATCTGCATCTCAGTATTGGTGATTGCATATAATGTCTCTGATCCCAATTGATTATTGCCATCCGTAGTAATATAAAAGGTAATGGTGTTACTGTTTGCACCATAACTGAAGGTTCCCGTTTCATGGACTGAAGGTGAGCTGCAGTACTGTCTGTATTCAAAATCACCGTTGGACCAGAACTGGTAAGTGGTACTCGCTTCACAGCCTGTTAAAGTATTCTGTAACAGGATCACACCGTTGCTACCCGAGATGATCATGTTTTTTGTTGCCTTCCATGTCCCTAGAACAGGAGAATCTGCCTGGCTATCATTTTGGCAGGAAGTCAAGACAAGGACTGAAAAACCTATTATAAACTTACATTTTTTCATAGTTCCTGTAGTTAATATTATACTTTATTTTTTCAGAACCGTATGAAATAATAACCATAATGAATGTCGTTGTCATTCTTTTCATATCAGTTTGTGATTGGTTGGGTACTACAAATTAATGAAAAAACCTGAATTCGGTTTAGAAAATACTTGAAAAAGACGAATAACTGATGTCCTCTTTAAAAACAAAAAAACTCCGGATCCGGAGTTTTTACTGATGTTATTTCATATAATGTTTCATGACCTTCGTCCAGACTTTATACCCTTCCGGAGTAAGGTGAAGCATATCTTCCACGAAAAGATCTCTTCTTACTTTTCCATTGGAATCCTCCATGGCTTTTGTAATATCGATGAACTCTGCATTGGGTTCTTTTTTCATGAAAGCTGCGATTTTTTTATTCGTTTCTTTCATCTGTGGCCATAGAATTTCGCGGCTCGGAGAAAACTTGATGGAAATGAAATCCACTTCAATATCCGGAAATCTTTGTCGGATTTTTTTGTAGAACGTTTTAAACCTATCGACCACTATCTGGGCTTTCAGGTCATGGTTGTCTGCGAAATCATTATCACCGCAATAGATGATGATCTGTTTAGGCTGATAAGGGTTTAAAAGGTCGTCCGCAAAATCATTCAGATCCGTCATTCTCGAACCTCCGAAACCTCTGTTGATAATGGTCTTGTCAGGAAAATAGCTGGCAACGTCTGTCCATTTGGTGAAAGATGAACTTCCTATCAGAAGGATGGCATCTTTTGGTGGTGTGTTTTCCTGATCTGCTTTTTTGAAATTCTGAATATCCTGCCAGAACATAGACTTTTTATCCTGAGAAAAGGATAAGGCAAAGTACAGCAATAGGAATGCTGAAAAAATCTTCTTCATTATAATCAATTTTAAAATATCTGATAAAAATAATAAAAAACTCCCGATTTTATCGGGAGTCTGTGCTTATCTTTTATAGGTAACGTAGATCAGATCGTCAGTACCGTCGTTATTGTAATCGTAAGCTCCGAACAGTTGGGCCAGTTTCAGATCCTGACTTGTAAGGATTTCAACTCTGTACCATCTTTCGGTATCATTGACATTTTTGATGCTTAACAGCTTAGACTCTTCAGTATAGGTGAACTTTCCTTCATTTTTTCCGCCTAGCTGGCAATCAAGACCGTTGGTGGAGTAGTATGTGTAGCTTGTATAATAATCACTTCTGAAATACAGAGTGTTTTTAGCTTCACAGTCGGAAGGCGTTTCAGTTAAAAGTACTGTTTTATTGTCTTTTCCGGAAATAGTCTGGATTTTGCTTACCTTCCAGTCTCCGCTCATCATCTCCAATTCATAAGCTTCGAGATTGTCATCTTTACAGGAAGTTAGGGCTAAAGCAGAAAAGGCAAATAAAAGTAGCTGTTTTTTCATTTTCACAAATTTTATAATATGCTAAAATATAAATAAATTTGAAATATCTATAATGAAATCCTGCTTTTTTAAACGAATGTTTATAAATAACAGGATTTTATATTATGAAGCTTGGAAAGTGATGGGTTTTTATAGGTAGAAGGTGGCAGATCTTAGGTTGCAGGCCGTAGGGATCAGGGGCTGTGCCGAAGGATGAAATGATGGTTTTTTGATTTTTAGTCAACAGCTCGCCAGATGCTAAACATCAAATAATAGATATCTAATATAAGACGATTATCCATCGGCTTAACGACTCAAAACTAGCAACCAGTAACCTCTTTCACCCCGAATCCCGTACCCCGAAACTCTAAGACGCTCTCACCCTCAAACTCACTCACCCCGAAACCCTAATAACTCATCTCTACAATCTTATAAGCATCCTGGGGCGTCAGTTTTTTGTACTCCCCAAGACCAGACCAGTTTCTTTCTGTAAAAGCTTTTTCCACTCTTTCGGCAGTTCCTTTATATTCTTCTGTGTATTCGGAAAGTTTGGTTTTGATATCAAGACTGTGGAAGAATTCCTCCATTTTTTTGATCCCCAGTTCGGCTTTTTCCTCCAGTGTTCCGTCTTTGATTCCCCAGACTCTTTCAGCATACTGAGCAAGCTTTCCTTTCTTCGATTCAAAATTATAACGGTAGTGGGAAGGGGCAATCACGGCTAAAGTCCTTGCGTGGTCAATTCCGAAATAAGCAGTCAACTCATGTCCCATAGCGTGTACCGCCCAGTCTGTGATCACACCTTTCTGAATCAGTCCGTTGAGGGCCATTGTACAGCACCACATAAAGTTTCCGGCTGCGTCATAATCAAAATCACCTTTCAGTACTTTAGGAGCGGTTTCCTGAAGACTGATCAGGATACTTTCAGCAATTCTTTCCTGAAGATCTGCGGAAGAAGGTGCGGTCATATACTGTTCCAAAACGTGCGTATAAGCATCCGTAATACCGTTTACGATCTGGTTTTTAGGAATCGTTCTGATCACTTCCGGATCTAGTACTGAAAACTGTGGGAAAAGGCCCGGTCCTCCTGAAGATAATTTTTCGTTGGTTTCTCTTCTTGAAATAACATAGCCTGAATTCATTTCTGAACCGGTTGCCGGCAAGGTAAGAATACTTCCGAACGGCATTCCTTCTCCTTCAAAAGTTCTCACTGAGTTTCTAAGGATATCCCAGGGCTCACCATCATAATTAGCCGCTGCCGAAAGGAATTTAGTTCCGTCGATGACAGATCCACCGCCGACAGCAAGAAGGTAGTTGATGTTTTTTTCTTTGATAAAACTTAAAGCGTTGATCAATACTTCATACTCCGGATTGGCAGGAACACCTCCGAATTCATACAGCTCATGATCCTTCAGAGCTTCTTTTACCTGATCGTAAACACCATTGGTTTTGATGCTTCCGCCTCCGTAGATCATTAATATTTTGGCATCTTTCGGAACTTCACGGGAGATCTTGGCGATTTCACCTTTTCCGAAAAGTATTTTGGTTGGATTTTTAAATTCGAAATTAAGCATTGTTCTAAATTTATTTGATTCAAATTTACGGAAAGCAATACGAAAACTGAGTTAATGAAATTTTAAATTGACTATCATGGAGTTTTATAATAACGATTGTGATGAGGGCTAGATTAGAGCCAAGAGTCAAGATGCTAGACATCAGATTTCAGACATCAGACTTTTAGGTTAAGGTTAAACTTGATATTGGAAAATGTCAAAGGTGAATTTTGCTTCGCAAGTGAATGGTGAATTTAAGATGTAAGAACCAAGGCATCAGACAATAACTCATTAACTTAATTACTCCAAACTAGCGACTAGCAAACTCTTCCAACCTCATTTACTCTCAGATGCTAAGACTCTCAAACCCTCCAACTCTCAAACACATATCCCGCAACTTCCAGTCTTTTAACTACTCTTTGACAGATAGGCCTTAGCATCCCGGATAAATTTCTCCTTGTCTTTTTTGATGTTTTCAACCAGTTTTTTCCTTTCCTCCGGAATACTCAGGTACTTTTCGCCCCAAAGATTGATCTCAACGATTAGCGGAATCAGGTCGATTCCTTTCTCTGTCAGGTGATAGAGAATTTTCAGTTTACTGTCCGGATGGTCTTTCTTGGCTATAATTTCTGCTTCCAGTAAATGCTGCAGCCGTGAAGCGAGAATATTGGTCGCGATCTTTTCATCTGCTTTAAGGAATTCTCCATACGTACATTCTTTCTTCAGCATCAGGTCGCGGATAATCAGCAGAGACCATTTATCACCCCATATTTCCAGGGAAGAACTGATAGGGCAGTCTGATCTTTTTTTACTCATAGGCATATATTTAAAATAATACTTGCAAAATGAAAGTATTTGTTTTAATTTTACTTTTATTTTGCAAGTAAATTTAAACATAAAAAATTGATAAATCAAATGGGAAATTTTGATGTTGCAGTGATCGGGTCCGGCCCCGGTGGATATGTTGCTGCCATAAGAAGTGCACAGCTTGGTTACAAAACCGTGATCATAGAAAAATATGATACCTTGGGAGGCACCTGTACCAATGTGGGATGTATTCCCACAAAAGCGCTGCTGGACAGTTCTCACCATTATTCGGAAGCTTCTCATCAGTTTGAAGAACATGGGATAAAGGTGAATGATTTGAAACTGGATTTCCCTCAGATGTACAAAAGAAAATCTGAAGTGGTGTCCAAAAATACAGCTGGCCTCGATTTCTTAATGAGTAAAAATAAAATTACCCGTTTAAAAGGAATCGCTGCTTTTGTCAATGATTCGGTTATCAATGTGACGAATGGACTTGAAGTTACTGAAATTACAGCTCAAAACTATATCATTGCCACAGGTTCGAAACCATCATCGATTCCCGGCGTAGCTATTGATAAACAAAGGATCATTACTTCTACAGAAGCTTTGTCATTAGAGGAACACCCAAAATCCATGGTGATCATCGGAGGTGGAGTGATAGGAGTCGAAATGGCATCCATATTCAGCCGTATAGGAACTCAGGTAACCATTCTTGAATATGCAGATCATCTGATTGCCGGAATGGATCATGAATTGGGAAAAAGCCTTCAAAGAATTTTGAAAAAAGAAGGAATTGGTATCCGTTTGGGGCAGTCTGTTTATAAAGCAGAGAATTCAGGTTCTTCAGCTAAAGTACTTTTTAAGGATAAAAATAATGAAGACCACGAACTGGAAGCAGAATATGTTTTGGTAGCCGTGGGAAGAAGTCCTTATACACAAGGATTAGGGTTGGAAAATACAGGATTACAGCTTGATGAGCGTGGATTTATAAAGGTTGATGAAAACAGACGGACTTCAGTTTCCCATATTTACGCCATCGGTGATGTGGTAGGTGGTGCGATGCTTGCTCATAAAGCTGAAGAAGAAGGAGTCCTCGTTGCAGAAACAATTAACGGGCAAAAACGTCACATTCATTACGACCGTATTCCATCAGTAGTTTATACATGGCCTGAAGTGGCTTCTGTCGGGTTTTCTGAGGAATATCTGAAGAAAAATAATATCACTTATAATGTCGGTAAATTTCCGTTTTCTGCCAGTGCCAGAGCAAGGGCCTCTATGGATACGGATGGTTTTGCTAAAGTTCTGGTAGATCCGAAATACGGGGAAGTACTGGGTGTACACATCATTGGAGCGAGGGCAGCAGATCTCATTGCACAGGCTGTCATAGCGCAGGAATTTGAGGTGACAGCTGAAGATATGTTCCGTATCTCCTATGCGCATCCTACCTACTCAGAAGCCTTGAAAGAAGCTTATCTGATGGCTTCAGGTCAGGGAGCAATTAATATTTAATGTAATTTGAGTTTGGGGAAAGAATAAAGAATAAAGAATAAAGACGCCATAAAAGCAAAGATGTCTGTACATTGGAAAGGATAAGGAAATTTAGATGATGAGATTTTTTTTTCTTGTAAGTTTTTGATTTTCAACCATGTCAAGGTTCAAAACCTTGACATTCTATGTTAATTGCCAACTTTTAAAAGTTAAAATATTTATATTTTATTAATAATTGTGTTGATATTGTATTCTATTCTTTAAAATTCCGAAAGCTTGTCTTAAAAGTTTATTGCATACAGCAATTAATGCTACTTTTTTACATTTCTTTTTTTCCAGAATTCTTTCATAAAGAGCTTTGCA
>NZ_FOVD01000008.1 GCF_900115055.1 Chryseobacterium oleae
TTTTTCCTATTGCTTTTTCCAATGATTAATATTCCAAAGATATTTTAACTTTTTTAAGAGCGTTATCCTAATAAACAAACTTATCACATGGTTAATGGCTGAATTTTTTATCTTTTGAAGCAGCTCTTTTATTTGGAATCGGTTTGAAAAGAAGTATTACAGTTGTCACTTTTAAAATAAACCCCATTATTTTTAGATTCCAGTTTACCGTTCTTTCTGTTGATTTTTATAAAGAAAGATTCTCTGATTTCCGGGCAGCCTTTAGACTTTGAAAGGTATAGATTAATATGTCTGTCCTCAATTTTATATGAGCTGCCTGCTTTATCACCTGTGTCTACGGAAAAACCATACGTTTGAGCCAATAAAATAGCTTCCGGAAGATTATCAATTGTTCCGATAAAATCCCTCAACTGTTGTTCACTGGAAAAATAAACGGATCTTTCCTTTTTGCAGGCAAGAATGTATGAAAAACATCGGTTACCCATACATTTCTGGAAAAAACCTTTTTCAGGAAGAGGCTCATTGATGGTCATAAAATCCGGCATCTGGCTTTCATAGATCACCGCTTTTTCAGGATCAGTGTCATTGGTAAGGATTCTCCAGTAGCCATAGTCTTTATCGGGAACAATAAACGGATATAAATATTCCGTTGTATCCAGAATATCCGGAATCTTTCTGTAATCATCGGGAACCGTGGTCTGTGCAAAAAACAGACTGGATAAGATCAGGAAAGCGAAGGCGATGATTTTCATAAAGGAAGTGCTTTGGGCAAATTTACGAAAATGGATGAAGATTTCTTATTTTAAATGGATGTTTGAGAGACAGGAGTTCAAGTTTTGGGGTGAGAGAGTTTGAGCGTTTTTAGGGTTGGAGAGTATATGAGGTTCGTAGTAATTAAGTTAATGAGTTATTGTCTGATATCTGATATCTGGCATATTGTTTCTTAGCTCTTGACTAAAATCAAAGGACTATAATTTCAACCTTCTGCACAATCCCTAATAACAACAACCGACTACCTAATATCTGCCACCTGCTACCTAAAACTCTCTACTGCAGTACAATTTTATAATATCCTTTTTCATCCGTTACGTCAATATTTATACCCGTAAACGTTAATTTATTGATCTGATAGCCATCACAGCCACCTTTAAACTCAGAGGATTGTATCGAAAAATTAAAAGCTTTAACATTAGAAGTGAAAGAATAATTTTTTGTACCGTTATAAGCTCCCACATTTTCTAAAATGACCATGTCTTCAGATGTTTTGGTTAATTGTATTCCAACCTGATTTTCATCTTTAATAGAATACACAGTAAGGGTTCCGTTCGTGATGAGATTTTCATCATCGGCATTCACAAACTTAAAAGCTACCGTTTGAGGAGCATTATAACAGTCTTCACCACAAGCTGTTAAAGTGAAAGCTATTAAAAAAAAGATCAATATATTTTTCATTGGATTAATTTCTGTGAAAAGTAAAATTAATCATTAAACTGTTTGTATTCAAAATTGTTATGATATTGGATAAAAATAATTCCAAATTTCATTTATGGTTTAAGTTTTCGTAAGGATATATGTTAAATTCAATTGGCAGGATGTCCGTAGGGAATATTATTTTTTTAATCTTTCTCAATTATCGGCATCTGTATTGATGAGGTCTCTTGCATAAGAAGTAGCCTTTTGATATCTTCCCAAAAATGTTGCCCTAAATTCATTATCAATGTTTCCTTCTTTCATAAATTGATAGACAATCTCAGCCCTGATAGCTCTGAGCTCGAATAAAACAAGTTTATACGTGTTTTTCTTATTATCCACTTGAAATAAAGTGTCAAATGCCGTAACTGCGGTGGTTACAGCTCCAAGAATTAAAATAGTTTTAGGTTTACTGAGCTCTTCAATTTCTGATATTCCTGCCAAAACGGTGATGATTCCTGCCAAAACAATTTGAGTAATTCGGATCATATAAAACATCCAAATATAGTGATCAGCTTTTCTTGCCATCCTTTTTATTTCCTTTTGTATCTGAAGATAAAAAGGATCGGTTATAGAGTCTTCTTTCATGGTAAATAGTTTCAAATAAAGTTATTGAATTAATTCCAAGGAAGAATATTAAAATATTTGTTCCGGAGAACTCCGTTTTTTTGTCATTTGTCAATTCATTTAAAACCAAAATCCATTACATTTGTTATATGATACACGACCAACGAGCAGAAAAATTCAGGCAGATCGTGGAGAATAAGTTCCATATCTACAATTCATTATTTATGAGCCTGCCTTATGATAAAATGACCAATATCGGGATGCTTCTTCCGTTCCTTTATGAGGAAAGCCGAAACGGATATGAAGAAGGCAAAACCCCTGAGGGTATTGTCGAAGAATTCTTTAAAAACCATACCGATCTTCAAACGGAAGAGCAGAAACTTGAACTACTCTTTAAGATCATCCAGTACATCGAAAGACAGGTGGTTTTATTTGACAGTATTGAAGATGCTGCGTTCCCCAATCTTCACTCCGAAAGTGACAGCGGAACGGTGACCAATCTTTTTGAACGTTCATTTCAGGATCATAAGCTTGAAAAAGTGCGGGAAAAGCTGAAAGATTTCACCGTTAAAGTGGTGTTTACAGCACACCCGACTCAGTTTTATCCAAGCTCGGTACAGAGAATTATCCAGGACCTGCGTGGAGCGATTACCAGTGACTCCGTGACGCAGATCGATATGCTTTTACAGCAGTTGGGAAAAACTCCTTTTGTCAATAAAGAAAAACCTACTCCAATAGATGAGGCGCTTAGTATCATTTCCTATTTAAGATATGTGTATTATGATACGATCGGAGAATTGTTTACGAAGATCAGAAAGACTTTTGGAAACGGACATTTCCATCTGCATGAAGATATTATTCAACTTGGTTTCTGGCCGGGTGGAGACAGAGACGGAAATCCGTTTGTGACGGCCGATGTTACGAAAAGAGTAGCAGAGGAGCTTCGTTCCGCGATTTTGAAATCTTACTACAGTCATTTGAAATTTATCAGAAGAAGACTTAGTTTCAGGGGCGTTTCAGAGGTATTGACGGAATTGAGTGACGATTTGTATGGTGCTATATTTAACGGAAAGATAATCACAGCGGATGATATCCTGAAAAAAACGGATGAAGCAGAAAAAATTCTGGTGAATGAGCACAATTCTCTGTTCTTAGATCTTTTAGCCAATTTCAGAGACCGTGTGAAAATTTTCGGAACTCACTTTGCAACGCTGGATGTCCGTCAGGACAGCAGAATTCATCAGAAGGTAATTGATGAGGTTTTTGCAAAAGTATATGGAAGTGCAGAAGCTTCTGAAGAAGAAAAATTCAATAAACTTATTCAGCTTGGTGAAAAGGTAGATGCAGACCAGTTTGAAGATATCGTTAAAGATACCTTACTGACTGTTTCACAGGTTTCCGAGATTCAGGATCTGAACGGTCACAGAGGAATGAACCGTTATATTATTTCCAATTCCGATGCTGTAAAAGATGTCATGAATGTCTATGCATTTTTCAAAATCTGCGGTTATCAGGATGAAGAGATTAAGATGGATATCGTTCCCCTTTTTGAAACGATGGAAGGTTTGGCCAATTCTGAACATGTAATGAACGAGCTTTATCAGAATCCGGTGTATAAAAAGCATCTTGAAAGCAGAGGAAACCAACAGACGATTATGCTCGGTTTCTCAGACGGAACAAAAGATGGTGGATATCTGAAGGCGAATTGGGAAATTTATAAAGCTAAAGAGGTCTTAACTAAACTTTCCGTTCAAAATGGAATAAAAGTCGTATTCTTTGACGGCAGAGGCGGTCCACCGGCAAGAGGAGGAGGGAAAACACACGATTTCTACGCTTCACAAGGAAACACCATTGCCAACAATAAAATTGAGCTGACAATACAAGGACAGACGATTACCAGCATTTTCGGAATTAAAGAACAGGCCAAATACAATTTTGAGCAGCTTCTAACTGCCGGAGTGGAAAATGATGTCTTTAAAAATTCTAAAAAAGACCTTACAGAAAAAGAAAGAAAACTGATTGCAGAGCTGGCTGATATCAGTTATAAAAAATACTCAGATCTGAAAGCTCACCCTATGTTTGTCCCGTATCTTCAGGAAATGAGTACCCTGGAATATTATGGTAAAACAAATATCGGAAGCCGCCCGTCCAAAAGAGGAAACGGCAGTGAGTTGAAATTTGAAGATCTTAGAGCGATTCCGTTCGTGGGATCATGGTCGCAACTGAAGCAGAATGTTCCGGGATTTTTCGGATTCGGATTTGCCATGCAGCAGATGAAAGAACAAGGAAGGCTTGATGAGGTAAAAGAGCTGTATAAAGGTTCAGATTTCTTTAAAACCTTAGTGCTGAACTCGATGATGAGTATGAACAAATCCTATTTCCCGCTGACTTATTACATTAAAAACAATCCAAAGTTCGGCGCATTCTGGAATATATTGTTTGATGAATACACACTTTCAAGAGATATTATGCTTGAACTGACCGGATTCAAAATGTTGCAGGAGGAAGATCCGCTGTCCAGAAAATCGGTGAAGATTCGTGAGAAGATTGTGCTTCCACTGTTGAGTATTCAGCAGTATGCCCTGATGAAAATCCAGAAAGGAGAAGGAAATAAGGAAGCTTATGAAAAGCTGGTGACCAGATCGTTATTTGGAAATATTAATGCGAGCAGAAACTCAGCTTAATTGATGATAACAACGCCTTTCGATTGAGAGGCGTTTTTTTGTTTTAAACCTAAATTATACAAATGGATTCACCTATGAACACAATGATTTTGTGATACGGTTTTAGGTTTTGGCTGAAGCCATTTGATTGTTTATTAAAAGTGAAACGGGCTAAAGCCCGTTCCTATTGAATATTTTTTTACTGTTGAATTATAAAGTAAAATTAATCACAGATTGCACGGATTGGCACAGATGTTTGTGGTAATTAAATCTGCATTATCAGCTGAATCTGCGAGAAATTCTATTTTTAGAACACATAATTACGCATGAAAATTCGTGAAATTTGCGCTAAAATATTCGTGTTATTTGTGTTTAAAAAAAATTATTCTTTTAGAAATTTCTCATAGAAAACCTGGTCCTTCGTCTGAATTTTCAGATAATAGGTTCCTTTCGGGAAATCTTCCACTTTTATAGATTTGAGTCCGGTATTTTTTCTAATCAGTTTTCCTAAATTATCATAGACTTCCAGGGATTGTATGTCCCCTTCAGAAGCAATATTCAGAATATTTTTTACAGGATTCGGGAAGATGGCAAATTTTTCTTTTTTTACGATTTCAGAAGTATTCAACGTCTGATTATAAACATTTCCAAAGTTCAGGATACCATAGCCCATCTGGTCTGTATGAGCCGGATAGAGAGAAGCGGTCTGTCTCAGTTTTGTTCTCATCTGATCTCTGTTCATAGAAGGAAATGCCTGCATGAAACACGCTACACCACCTGCAGCTATTGGAGTGGCAATGGAAGTTCCATTAACGGAAGTCAATGTGCTGTTAGTAACCGTTGCAGAAGTTGTTCCCCTTGCGCTTGCATCAGGTTTTACTGCACCTAAGGAGTTCGGGCCATATGATGAAAATCCAGATGAATTTCCTGCAGAATCTACTGAACCTATTGTGAAAACTTTAGCATTGTCAGCCGGAGTCAGAAGGTAGTGCCATGGTTGCACACCGGAATTTCCTGCGGCCGAAAGAACAAATATTCCTTTATTAACGGCTATTTCAGCGGCTCTTGCAATGAAGGAAGTTGTCCCGTTCATATCGGAATAGGTATAGCTGTATCGGGTGTCATCAAAAGTATTGTATCCAAGAGAAGAGGTGATCATATCAACGCCCTTTCTGTCTGCTTCTTCAGCTGCTTCTATCCAGTACAATTCCTCTTCCGGAATTTCACCCACTGCATTTTCACTTCGGTAAAGATAAAAATCGGCATCGGGAGCGGATCCTACAAAAATATCTTTAATATAACCTCCTATAGCTCCCAGAACAGCAGATCCATGATTACTGATGGAAGTATCGTAGACATTATTTGTTTTGGTCACAAAATCATACACCGCTTTGATCTGATTATTGGTACGTATTCTTTCAAAAGCAGATCCTGTATTCACAAAGGGAAATCCGGCATCGATAACGGCAATCGAAATTCCTGTTCCTGTAAATCCTGCTAAATGAAGCGGTCTCACGTTGATCTGGTCGATTTGTGCGGAGCCTGAGCCATAATCAAAAACGGTAAGGTTTTTTTGGCTGGCAGAAGACATATTCCATTTGTCGTTGCCCGCTATTTTGGTAACGGTAGGATGAGTTTTAGCAAAACGGCCTACTGATGATACATAAGGTTGTGCCTGCAAAATGGTGATCTGTGCGGGAGTGGCGTTGACCGCCGCACCATTGAGCCATTTGGAATAATCGGTAACAGTAAAACCAAGATTCTGAAGGTTCTGAATATAGGACTGTTCGATGGGAGCATCCTGATCATTGAGCGGAATACCCAGCGAAGTACGTCTGCTAAGGGATTTTTGAGTCAGTTCTGAAAGCGGATTGGCGTAAAAAGCAGCTTTGTTCGGTTTGCCTGAAAAATAAACAAAAACAAGCTCTGTCTGCGCATTTACGGCGGAGTAACCCGTTAAAAGACAAAAGAGTAAAAGTTTTTTCATGAAGTTATTTTGTATAAAGATAAAACAAAATCAATAAAATTTTTGATAGGATTTTAAATTCCTTATTTTTACACAAATATTTATTTATGAAAAAAATTCAGATGGTTGACTTGCAAAGTCAGTATTACAAAATAAAGAATGATGTAGACAATGCAGTTTTAAATGTAATGGATTCTGCGGCTTTTATCAACGGCCCTGAGGTAAAGTCTTTCCAGAATGAATTGGAATCTTATTTAGATGTAAAGCATGTGATCCCGTGTGCAAACGGAACGGATGCTTTACAGATCGCGCTGATGGCTTTGGACCTGAAAGAAGGTGATGAAGTGATCACAGCCGATTTTACTTTTGCCGCTACAGTAGAAGTTATTCATTTGCTTAAACTGAAATCAGTGCTGGTAGATGTAGATTACGATACATTCACAATCTCTACAGAAGAAATTAAAAAAGCGATTACGCCTAGAACCAAAGCGATCATTCCTGTACATATTTTCGGACAGTGTGCGAATATGGAGGAAATCCTTAAAATTGCAGAGGAACACAACCTGTTTGTGATTGAAGACAATGCTCAGGCAATAGGTTCAGAGTATACATTCTCAGACGGAACCCAGAAGTATGCGGGAACCATGGCGACTGTGGGAACGACTTCATTTTTCCCTTCTAAAAATCTTGGATGCTATGGAGACGGAGGTGCCATTACCACCAACAATGATGAACTGGCACACCGTTTAAGAGGAATTGTAAACCATGGAATGTACGAAAGGTATTACCATGATGAGGTAGGGGTGAATTCAAGACTGGACAGCATTCAGGCTGCGGTTTTAAGAAAGAAACTTCCTCATTTGGATTCTTACAACGAAGCAAGAAGAAGAGCAGCAGATTATTATGACGAAGCTTTTGCAGATCTTGAAGAGGTCCTTACTCCAAAAAGATCAGAAAACTCTACCCACGTATTCCACCAGTATACACTAAGAATTCTGAACGGAAAACGTAACGAGCTTCAGAAGTTCCTTACAGAGAAAGAAATTCCGGCTATGATTTATTATCCTGTAGCATTGAGAAAGCAGAAAGCATATTACCAGGAAAGCAATGATGCAGACTTTGTGAATACGGACAAGCTTCTTGATCAGGTAATTTCCCTGCCAATGCATACTGAATTAGACGAAGAGCAGCTGAAGTATATTACGGATGCCGTGATTGAGTTTATGAAGTAGAATGAAAAAGAGGGTTTTCAAACATAAAATAGTAAAAGCTGTTGTTATAATATTCAACTTTCTTATGCTTTTAGTATTTGGTTTTGGAACTTTTGATATGTATAACCTTTTTGAAAGTGAAGACAGTACTACTTCCTTCGAAGAATATTTTGCACTTACATTGGGTTTACTAATTTGTTCGTTAAGCTGTATTAGTCTGATAATGGTTATAGCAGGTTCATCAAAAAGTATAAGAATCCTGAATATACTCTATGTTTTTTTTGTTATGATATTTCTATCATTAATAGTAATACCAGCTTTAGGTAACAATGAGAACGATACTTCATTATCAGAATATTTAATAGTTACCGGACTTATTTGTACTGTTTTGTTTTTAATTATACTTATAAACAAGTTTAAACATAAACAAATACAATATGAAAATATTGAAAACATAGGAAAACACACAGATTAAAAAAAATATAACAAAAAAATGGCAGTACTTGTTACGGGCGGGCTCGGATACATCGGTTCCCATACAGTAGTTGAGCTTCTTAACGATGGTTTTGAAGTGGTTATTGTAGACGATTTATCCAACTCAGAAAGATTTATTTTAAAGAATATCGAAGAGATTACGGGCAAAAAGCCGTTTTTTTATCCTTTCGATTTAAGACGCAGAGAACTCCTTACGCAGGTTTTTGATGCCCATCAGATCGAAGGATGTATCAATTTTGCAGCTTCCAAAGCAGTAGGAGAGAGCCAGGTAAAGCCGGTGGATTATTATGAAAATAATTTATTCACGCTGATTAATATTCTTCAGGAATTTAAAGAAAGAGGCCTCTCTAATTTTATATTCAGTTCTTCCTGTACTGTGTACGGACAGGCGGAAAAGATGCCGATTGATGAGAATACACCGCTGAAGCTTCCGGAAAGTGTTTACGGAAAGACCAAGCAGATGGGAGAACAGATTTTAACGGATTTTGCGAAAGCATACAACAGAAAAATCTCCCTTCTAAGGTATTTTAACCCGATTGGAGCTCATCCTTCAGGGAAACTGGGCGAACTTCCAATGGGAGTTCCCAACAACCTGGTTCCTTACGTGATGCAGACTGCGGCAGGAATCCGTGAGAAACTGAATATCTGGGGCGATGATTATGATACGGAAGACGGAACTCCGGTGCGTGATTATATTTATGTTGTGGATCTTGCCAAGGCTCATGTAAGCGCCCTGAAAAAGCTGATGCAGAGTAATGATGAAACCGTGATTGATATTTTTAACCTGGGAACAGGAAAAGGAGTATCGGTACTGGAAGTGGTGAAAGCTTTCGAAACGGCTAATGATGTGAAGGTTCCTTACCAGATCTGTGCAAGAAGAGAAGGTGATATTACGGTGGCTTATGCCGATGTCCGCAAAGCTGAAAAAGAGCTTCACTGGAAATCGGAGACCTCATTGGAGGAGTCCTTGAGAACAGTCTGGAAATGGCAGCTTTATCTGGATGCTCAGACCGTTTAAAAGAAGAACTTAAAAACAGATTATAAAACAAATTACAAAATCTTTTCCTTCAGTCTTCACTTTTTTAAAGGTAAAGAAATGGTGACTGTCACGGAATTTTAATTGAAATTAGTATGAAAACACAAAAAATAGGTATTACATTTTCCTCATTTGACCTGCTTCATGCGGGACACATCAAAATGCTTGAAGAAGCTAAAACAGTGTGCGATTATTTAATTGTAGGGCTTCAGATCGATCCGTCTCACGACCGTCCGAATAAAAACAAGCCGAGCCAGACCATTGTAGAAAGATACATCCAGTTAAAGGCCGTCAATGCCGTAGACGAGATCATTCCGTATTATACAGAAGAAGATCTGCAGGATATTTTAAAGTCTTTTGTGATCGATGTAAGGATCATTGGTGATGATTATATGGACAGAGACTTTACCGGTAAAAGGTATTGTGAAGAGAAAGGAATTGAGATCTTTTACAACAAAAGAGATCACAGGTTTTCCACCAGCGACCTTAGAAGAAGAATCTACGAAGCTGAAAAAGAAAAATTCGAACAGACTGAAACTGTAAAATAAAAAAAATCCCGAAAAATATTTTTCGGGATTTTTTTATGGGTAATAAGATTACATTGGCCCTTGTTGGTCGTCGCCAGATGCATTGGAGTTGATATCTTTTTTCCTTTTAGGCTGTTCTACTTTCTCACCCTGTTTGAATCTGTAGGTCAGAGAAACTGAGAACTGTCTCGGTTGCCACTGCATATAAGAATCTCTTACGCTATTGGCTGTATATGTTGTAGACCTCATTGCTCTTGTGTTAAAAATATCCTGAACATTAAATGCTAAAGTTCCATCCCCTTTCCAAATGGTTTTAGAAGCACCAAGACTGATGGCATACATGTCTTTTCTATCCTGATAAGCCGTTTTCTGGCCCCCTCTGTAGAATCCCTGTAGCTGGAAACTAAATGTTTTATCAACTTTAATGGTTGAAGAAAGTCTTGCTCTTGTTGAAAAACCTTTACCATTAAAATCAGCAACAGCCTGAATAGGACTACCATTTTTATCAAAGGTGTCATATAGCGTGCTTCCTTTTGTATTGTAACCAAAAACATCTACATTTCCTAAGAATTTCAACCAGCTTGTTGCATCCCAGTTGAAGTTTAAATCTAAACCGAAACGGTCATCCGTACCCAGGTTAATAGGTTTTGTATGAGATTCTATACGCTTTGGAGTAGCAATAACTCCATTTTCATCTGTAGCCAAAATATTGTACACTAGCATTTTTGTGTCATCAGTCTGATGTCTGTAATATAGCGTAGGGTTAATCGTAAATTTCTTTTTTGAAATGCTGTACCCAAATTCAAAAGAGTCTACGTATGATGGGTTAAGATCAATGTTTCCGTCAAAAATATTTTGGTTATCATTATAACTCGGGTTAGGAATCATAAAGAATGATCTTGGGCGGTCTATTCTTCTTGTGTAGTTTAATAGCAACTGATTATCCTTAGCGAATTCATAACTTAAATATACGCTTGGGAATAAGTTATTGTAATTTTTATTAGTTGCAGGTACATTTTTCTTGGGGTCAAGGCTTACGTAATTAATATCTACATTCGACAATTCATCTCTTACACCTACCTGATACCCTAATTTTCCGATTTTACTTTTGAATTGCAAATAAAAAGCATTAAAAGTCTCCTTATATGTTGCATCATAAGTGTATGGCTTAAGAAAATCTAACGGCTTTGTTGTAGTGCTCTCACGAACATCATTGCTATAATCATTGGTATTGATATCAATTCTGTATCCTGCTTCTAATTTTGAATATTCACCAATAGGCAACTCATAATCAGCCTTACCAATAACAGATCTGTTAGTGGTATGTTGATTAATGATATCTTTCAAATTATCAATAGTATCATCAATATTGGTATCGTTGTATGATCGGCTTCTCTGTACACTTAATGATAATGATAAATTTTGTCCTTTATCATCAAATTTATGATCTAAACCAAAATCACCTTGAAAAGCCAGGTTGTTGTTGGTTCCGAAAGTACTTCTGTTTGATGTATAAAAAGCATTTTTAAAAGGAGTATAGAGATAATCAATATTTCCAAAATTTTCACTGTCAAAAGTTCTTACGGTTCCGGATGCATTTACTGAGGTTTTTTCAGAAATGTCATAAACGATACCTGCAGAAGCGTTATAGTTGTTGTTTTTACTTTTAGTTTCAGAGTTCGTATTTCTTTGTATCAGATCATCATTTAATACGGCATTGTTAAAATAATCATCGTTTCTACTGGTATTTTTAGATTCTCTGTAACCACCTCCGCCATTTAGAAACCATGTAAAGTTTCCTTTTCTCCAGTTAAGGTTGGCGTTCAGATTGGTTTGAGGAAGATATCCCAAAGTTCCGATAACACTACCATTGAAACCGGTCTTCTTGGTTTTCTTTAAAATAATATTCAAAATACCCGCTGTACCACTTGCCTCAAATTTAGAAGAAGGATTCGTGATCACTTCAATTCTGTCGATCTGATCTGCAGGAATACTCTGAAGTGCATTGGCCCCATCATCTATTCCAAGAAGGGCAGATGGTTTTCCGTTGATCAGAAATCTTACATTCGAACTTCCTCTCATCGAAACAGTACCGTCAGTATCCACAGAAACAGAAGGAACGTTAGAAAGGACATCCTGAAGATTTCCTCCTTTACTTACAATATCCTGAGACGGGTCGTAAGTTCTTTTGTCAAGTTCTACTTTATAAGGTTTTGTAGAGGCTGCAGTAATGACTACTCCCTGGATTTCCTGTGTTTTACCATCCAGGCTGGTGGTTGCTTCCGGTTGTATAGATAAAGCACCGATGTTTCCTGCGCCTGCAATATTTTTAGTAATAGTGCTCTTCTTGTAGTCGATGGCTTCTACGGTGATATCATAGTTTCCAGGAGCTAATTCCAGTTTGTACTGTCCTTTTTCGTCGGTAAGTACAGCATCGCTTAATGCTTTGTTCACTTTGTTGCTGAACGTCACAGAAGCATAAGGAACCGGCTGGTTGTTTTTGTTGACAATCATTCCCGTAACGCCTGCTTTATCCTGGGCAAATGCCATTGCAGCTGCCGAAAGTACAAAAGTAAGTGCTAGCGTTTTTTTGGTGAAAATGTTGACAATTTCCGTCTGATTCATAAGGTATTGTTTGTGTAAAATCGTGAAAGTATAACTTATAACATTGTGAAATCATTAATTGGGTTGATTTTCAAAATATTATAATTTATGTATTATTTATAGATGTATAAGTCGTATGTAAGTGTTAAAAGTTAATTATCGTATTGTTAAATAAAAGTTAAATTAGTTTTCTATTTTATATTTTTTGAATTCAGCCAGTCCTGATACGCTTTTGCATTGATCGCATGCTCTTCTGCGCTGGCTGTAAATTTATGATAGCCGAACCTCGCCGGATCTGCACACATAAATATATAATTGTTGTTTTCTGCATTTAATACGGCATCTACAGAGTTTTTGTCTACTACACAAATAGGTCCCGGAGGAATTCCTTTATTAGCATAAGTATTATAAGGCGATGGAGTAGACAGGTGCTTGTAAAATACACGCTTGATCTGTTCCTTAAAATTAGTCTGCTTGTTGATGGCATAAATCACCGTTGGATCAGATTGAAGCTTCATTCCTTTTCTGTAACGGTTCAGGTATAATCCTGCAATCGTTTTCATTTCATCTTTTTTTCCTCCCGATTCTTTATAAACAATGGATGCCAAAGCATAGATCTGATCTCTGCTCAGACCCGACTGCTGTTCCTGATTCTTTCTGTCGCTCGTCCAGAACTCATTGTACTGCTCATCGAATTTTTTGAAAAACTCTCTCGGACTTACCGTCCAGAAGAAATTATAAGTATCGATGAAGAAGTATTTCTTTAAATCCTCTGCATTATTGTATCCTTTTTCTACGGCTATCTGATTCAGATCATTCACGAAGTGTAAAGAATCAAGTTCCGTTTTTTTCGTTACCTTCCCGATCATCTGATACATATCCCCGAAATCTCCGATTCTGAAGCTGTTTTCAGCCTGATTTCCGGCCTTGATCATATTCACAAGGTTGGTGTTGCCTGCTCCCGGTTGGAAATGGTAACGCCCCGGCTTGAAATACTGATCAAGATCTTTATCTTTGGCCACAGCCTCGAAAGCTTCTTTATCTTTTACATACGGGCCCACGGAGTCAAGGATCTGCTTAAAATCCGCTTTATGGGGAATTAAGACATAGCCATCCTTTTCTACGTTGTTGCCGTAATATTTATTATAAAATCTCAAACCAAAAAATCCTGCCGCTCCAAAAACGATAAGAGCGATAACGAGAACAGTTTTTTTCATTATTAAAAAGTTGATTAAAAGTTTGTTTTTAAATAAGATCTATTTTACCTCTAAAAACCTGCTTTGCCGGACCTTCCAACCAGATATTCTGAAAGGAATTTCCGTTTTTTTCAGCATGAACTTTAAGATCGCCACCTAAAGTTTTAACTTTTACAGAGATTAGATTGTGTTTTTGTAAAAAAGTTAAAGCAGAAGCTGTAACTCCTGTTCCGCAACTGAAAGTTTCGTCCTCAACGCCTCGTTCATAGGTTCTTACAAAAATTTCATCATCATTAAATTTTTCAACAAAATTCACATTGATGCCTTTTTCTTTATATTTTTCTGAATTTCTGATGCCGTTTCCTTCTGCAAAAACATTGTAATTCACCAGATCCTCCACATATCTTACATAATGGGGTGAGCCGGTATTCATCACGGTGTCTTCTCCGTCTTCGGAAATTGTATCTACATCAATCATCTTTAATTTGATGATCCCGTTATGAATCTCAGCTTCATGTTCTCCATCAGTAGCAATGAACTTACATTTATCTTCAAAAATATCCAGGAAGAAAGCAAAGGCCACAAGACATCTTCCGCCGTTTCCGCACATCGTACTTTCGCCGCCGTCAGAATTATAGTAGACCATTTTGAAATCGTAGTCGCCTTCATTCTCCAGAAGGATAAGACCATCTGCCCCGATTCCGAAACGTCTGTCACATAGTTTTTCAATAAGATCTTTTTCTTTGGGGAACTGCAGGTCACGGTTGTCTACCATCACAAAATCATTTCCAGTTCCCTGATATTTATAAAATTCCATATTATTTAGTGTAAAATTAACGAGCAAAATTAATATATTTAAAATGAAAAACGAACAGTGTTAGCTGTTCGTTTTCTTATTTATAATCGTTTTATCTAAATCCACCTCCGCTAGACTGCTGTCTCGTTGTACCGCTGTTTTGCTGAGTGTTGTTCTGGGAGCTTGAGCTTCCTCTGAACCCGCCGGAAGATTCCGTTCTGGTGCTGTTCTGGTTTTGGTTTTGGTTACTCGGTTGTGAGTTTCTGAAACCGCCAGTGTTCTGATTATTCTGTCTTCCCTGATTGTTCTGGTAAGTTCCGCCCGTTTGATTTCTGAAGCCTCCGTTGTTGCTTTGTGGTCTTTGGTTGTTGTTACCGTTATTGTAACTGCTGTTTGGATTTCTGAATCCGTTTCCATTGCTGTTACTGTTTCCGCTGCCTGTAGGCTCTCCTCTGAATCCGTTGTTCGGTCTTTGGGAAGTTATATTGGAATTGGATCTTCTTTCTACATAAACTTTTCTTCTGCTGTTCCCTGAATTATAGTAATAATAAGGAACACCACTATCATAATAATAATTGACGTCATTTCTATAATAGTAGCCGTCATTTCCATAATAACCGCCGTTTCCGTAATAACCGGACGGAGCATAATAATTTCCGTTGTTATAATATGGGTCTCCGTAACCACCATTGTTTGCATATCCGTCTGAATAAGCCAAACATGATGTCAGAGTACTAATAGCAACGATACTGAATGCTATTTTAAGTAAATTTTTCATGACTTTATTGTACTTTTTTCTTTTAAACTTTTTTTCCAATTGACGTATCCTAAGATAGCCATTATAGTAAATACCAAATATTGAACCGAAGTGATACCAAGCTCCTTAAAAATCATCATTGGGATACAAATAAAATCTCCGATGATCCAGAAAATCCAGTTCTCAATGCGCTGTCTGGCCATAAACCACATCCCCACTAAAAATATAGAAGTCGTGATCACGTCCAGCCAATTCGCCCAGTCAAGATGATACAATCCTAAATTCGTACCCTGCATAGAAAACTGATTATCTATATAAGGTTTGTGATAATAGATCAGTGTTACCAGTGCGAGACTTAATATAAAAAGAACGCCTGCGAACATTCTTTCTTTATTGGTAGCCCAGGAAACATCTACGTGAACATGGTCTTTAGAGTTTTTGGACCATAAGATCCATCCATAAACACTCATCGCCGTATAATACACATTGATCATACAGTCACCAAGCAGCCCGAAATTGAAAAGAATATAGACGTAGATCAGCGTAGAGATGATCCCTGTAGGGTAGACCCAAATATTCTTTTTAATTGAAAAATACACGCTCAAAATTCCGAAAACCGTACCAGAGGCTTCAAGCAGGATTTGTGCAGTACTGTAGCTTTCATACGGCTTTACAAAAAGATCATATAAATTCATGCGATCAAAAATAAACAAAAATTAACACTTTTGAAAATAAATTAAATAATGTGTAAATCAGTTTTTTAAATACGTTTGTTTAAAATAAATCACGAAAGTTTATCAATAAACGTTAAGGTTTGTAAAATTTTTATATTTTCGTAAATCTTTAATTAAATAAAAAAACATGTCTAAAATTTGGGTTAAGAAGCCAATGAGCGCTTATGAAGCTGATATCAAAAAGAGCCAGCTGAAACGCGTTCTGGGAAAATGGAGCCTTACTGCTATCGGAATCGGGGCAATCATTGGAGGAGGAATTTTTGTACTTACGGGAACGGGTGCTTATTATAATGCCGGGCCCGCACTGGCACTTTCATTTGTCATCGCAGGAATAGCCTGCGTATTTGCAGCTTTATGTTATGCAGAATTTGCTTCCATTCTTCCTGTAGAAGGATCAGCTTACGCTTACGCTTATGGAACGGTAGGAGAAATCTTCGCCTGGATCATAGGATGGGGGCTGATACTGGAATACGCTATGGGATCTATGACCGTCGCCGTCTCCTGGTCGGGATATTTTGCGAAACTCCTCAAAATGTTCGGACTGCATCTTCCTGCTTACCTTACCACAGATCCGCAGACTTATATTGCAGCAGGAAATTCAGGTTTCTCTATGAACCTACCTGCGTTTCTGATTGTTTTCTTCGTGATCTCAATCCTTGTAAGAGGAACAAAAGGAGCTGCTAAAGCTAATAATTTCATCGTAGTACTTAAGGTTTCCGCTATCATCTTCGTGATCATTGCAGGAGCTTTTATTATTTTAAACTCTGCTGAGCCATTTAAAAACTGGATTCCTTTCATTCCTGAGCCAACAACCATTACAGAAAACGGGGTCTCGCATTCTGCTTACGGTATTGCCGGAGTAGTGGCCGGAGCCTCTGCTATTTTCTTTGCTTATGTAGGTTTCGATGCTGTTTCCACTCAGGCGGGAGAAGCTATTAATCCTAAAAAAGACGTACCGTTTGCTATCATCGCTTCGCTGATCATCTGTACACTTTTATATATCCTAGTTTCTTTAGTGTTAACGGGAATGATGCATTATACAGACTTTAATCCGCTTGGAAAATATCCGGATGCTATTAAAGCTCCTGTAGCGTATGCATTTGATATTGCAGGATACGCGTGGGCAGGATACATTATCACCATTGCTGCCACTGTAGGATTAATTTCCGTATTGATGGTAATGATCATGGGACAATCAAGAATTTTCTTAGGAATGTCTAAAGACGGATTGATCCCTGCTACTTTTTCAAAAGTAAACCCTAAAACAGGAGTTCCTACAAAAAACCTTCTTATTTTAGGCGTTGTGATTGCTATTGTAGCTTCGCTTACTCCTATTAATGATCTTGCACACATGACCAGTTTCGGAACCCTGTTCGCGTTTACCATGGTGTGTGTAGCAGTTTGGGTATTGAGAGTAAAAGAACCTGCTTTACAGAGGAACTTTAAAGTTCCGGCTTTACCGCTTATTGCCTGTTTAGGTATCGCGATTAACGTTTATCTGATCTTTAACCTGAGCAAAGAAGCACAGATGTATTCTTTCGCATGGCTGATCATTGGATTCTTTGTATACTTCCTGTACAGTAAAAAGCACTCTAAACTTCAGAACGGAGGGTATGGAGAAACTTTCAAAGCAGAACAGGAGCCTTTGGAAAAACATGATTTAGATTAAAAAACATACAATCAAAATCCGCAGATTACTGCGGATTTTTTATTTTTGTCTTATATGAAAAAGCTCATCCTCATTGTATTTTCCTTTCTGGGAATTTTTACATTTTCTCAACACATCGAAAGTTTTGAGACAATTCTTAATGATAAAATAAGCATCCGTGCTCTGGAAGTTGATGGCGGAAAAGTCTGGTACAGTGGAACAGATTCTAAGTTCGGGTTTGTTGATCTGAAGAATGTCAAAAATCAGAAACAGATCAGATTATCTGAAAAGAAGCTTCAGTTCAGAACGCTGGCGCAGGATAAAAACTCTTTTTATGCAATCAATATTGAGAGTCCTGCTTATTTTTTTAAGATTGATAAAAAAAGTCTAAAATCGGAAACTGTGTTTACAGATACGGTGAAAACTGCTTTTTATGATGCTCTTCATTTTGTAAATAATAAGCTGGCCTATACCTTCAGTGATGCAGATAAGGATAATATGCTCAAGCTGGCCGTCTACAGAGATGGTCAATGGGGGATGTTCAAAAACAAGCTACAGTTGAATAGTGGTGAAGCCGCATTTGCAGCAAGTAATACCAATATCGCTTCCACAAAAAAATATCTGTGGGTTGCCACAGGAGGGAAATCTTCACGAATTTTAAGATTAAATTTTAAAACGGAAGAAATTGAAACATTCAACACGCCTTTTATTCAGGGAGAATCTTCGCAGGGAATGTATTCAATAGATTTTTATGATGACAGCTTTGGAGTTGCAGTAGGCGGAGATTATACCAAACAGGACGCCAATATCAATAATATTGCTACGACCAATGATGGTGGCGAAAGCTGGCAGATTCAGGCATCCGGACAGAATGCAGGCTACACTACGTGTGTAAAAATTAAACCCGGCTCTATGGGTAAGGAAATGATTTCAGTAGGAGATCAGCACATCAGCTATTCTTCTGATTCCGGGAAAACATGGAAGAAAATTTCTGATGAAAAAGGATTCTTTGTTTGCAGTTGGGTCAATGGAAATACAGTTGTTTTCACAGGAAAAGACAGGATTTCTGTGATGAAATTAAAATTTAACTAATTACATACAACTTAAGTCATCTAAATAATAAGATCAGGTAATTCGAAGAAATTACCTGATCTTATTATTTTTTGTGACTATTAAAGTTCTTTCAGTACCCTATAATTTTTTGTTTATTGTTGGAATTCTACAATAAATCCTCCGCCGGTAGTTATTGATCCAGTATTTGATGGGACATCATTCCAGGGATGGGTAGTCGTGTAAGAGTTGAAAGTGACGGTCAGATTAGCATTTTTAGACTGGAAATGGACAAACCCTTCACTGTTTGAAGAGTTGTCAGGCTGAGATGGGGAAAACCAGTTTTGTTTTCTCACGGCTGTTGTGCCGCCATATGAGTAATCATGAAGAGGCTGTTCGCCGGTAATCCATTTCATTTCAGGGTTAGGAGTAAGAGCTGTTCCAGCCAGCCAGTCGAACTTACAAAAGCCTATCCATCCCCCATTGGTATTAAATATGGCTTTAGGAGTCAGCAGCTGACCTTCTACATGTTTCCATTCATTATCTGAAGTGAAAGAGGCAAGGTATCCACCCATATTTTTGGATGCAGTATACGCCTGATACCAGGTAATAGCAGCAGCAGTGCTATAAGCTGCATAGCTGTGCCCGTTGAAGGTTGTGATTCCTTGCAGCGTGGCGGTAGTGGTTCCTAGTGCGAGAGAAGCAGGAGCACTTGTGGCAGCAGTAGAGGTATTACTTGGAACATATCCTAAAACATTAGGATCTACGATAGTTGTTACGCTTAAGCTTTTACTCACATCTTTCCAGGTTGCTGTTCCGTTGTCATCGGAGCCTAGAAACTTACCTTCCTTTTGAGTGCCATCCTTAATCTGTATAGCTCCCGCGGTTGTTCCGTTATTTATAATCACTTTAGCGGATGTGCCGCCTGCAGGTACAGTAAGGGTACCTAACAATACCTGCTGGTTGGTGTTCATACGCATTACCTCTTTTTTATTGGATACCAGCACCAGATCATTGGTATCTTTAGTTCCGATAAAATTGTTATTGGCATCCGTTCCTATGGCAGATGTACTGGCTGTAGTTCCTGTATTACCATTGAGCCCCCAGTTGGTAACAGTAGTTGAGGATACTATTTTTTGCCAGATGTTTCCGTCAAAGTAATAATACCCTTCGGAACTGATATTGGCTGTTTTGGTACTTGTCACTCCTACAGGGGCTGTAGCATAGATAATAGTGCCTTTCTGATCAGCTCCGTACAGGTTGTCGGCAGCTTTTATCTGGTTTCCGGTAAGACGTGGAGGAATAAGCCCTTCAGCGGTTGTTCCGTCTGTCTTTTTTGCGGTAATATCCAGAGTAGCTTTAGGAATTTGATTGTTGATTCCAATTTGAGAATAAAGACCTGCTGAAAATAAAACAGGAATTATCAAAAATAATCTTTTTTTCATTACTTATTTATTTAAATATTACTTGTGTTTTTGAGGGAGATTTTAATTTTAATTGAGCGAAACTAGGAACAATTGCAATAATTTCAACTTTTATAGCGTTATTTTCTTGTTAACAAAAAATAATATTTTCGGGAAAATATATTAACATTTTTAGTTTTAAGTAATTGAATATCATTAAATTATTATCGTAATGTGTTAATATTATTAGGTGTTGTTATTTTTTATAAACATAATTTTTTCAATAGTTAGCTACTTAATTTTAGGATTATTTATCAGAATTAAATATTTTTTTTTGATTGTTTTCTGGCTTAAATCATAATAACTATTCAGGTGTAAGACCTTTGAATTAAAATTTAAATCTTAGATATAGAATTTATCATTCTTGGAGAAATTCCAGTAACCACCGTATTTAGACTCATTATAAAATACAGCCTAATATATTTCATGGTTTAAAATTCATAACTAATGGTTAATTTTGCAGGATGAAATTGATTTAGTCTTAATTTCATGATCTGATAATATTTTAAATTTTGAAATGAATTCTTTAATAGATAAGTATAATATTCCCGGACCACGTTACACGTCTTATCCCACTGTTCCTTACTGGGACGAATCAACATTTTCGCCCGAAAAGTGGAGGGAGACGGTGATCAGGTCTTTTCATGAGAGCAATGCAGAGGAGGGAATTTCTATTTATATTCACCTGCCTTTCTGCGAGGCACTGTGTACGTTCTGTGCGTGTCATAAGCGTATTACCAAACAGCATAGCGTTGAAATTCCATATTTAGAAAGTGTTTTGAAAGAGTGGAAACTCTATCTTGAGCTTTTTGAAGAGAAACCGAAATTGAAAGAACTTCATCTCGGAGGCGGTACGCCTACATTTTTTTCACCTAAAAACTTAAAAACCTTATTGGAAGGGATTTTTGAATCGGTGGAAATTGCAGAACATCCTGAGTTTTCTTTTGAAGGACACCCGAATAATACAACCAGAGACCATCTTCAGACCTTATATGACCTTGGATTCAGACGAGTGAGTTTTGGAGTTCAGGATTATGATCCTAAAGTTCAGAAAGCGATCAACAGAATTCAGCCCTTTGAAAATGTGAAAAATGTAACGGAATGGGCTAAGGAAATAGGGTACAGCGGAATCAGTCATGATCTGGTATTCGGGCTTCCACATCAATCATGGGAGGCTATGGAGCATACGATCAGAAAAACAATGGAGCTGAAGCCGGATAGATTGGCGTTCTATTCCTATGCACACGTTCCGTGGGTAAAAGGAGTGGGGCAGAGAGGTTTCGACGAAAACGACCTTCCAAGCGGTGAAGAAAAACGCCGTTTATATGAAGACGGTAAAAAACTACTTCAGGATTTAGGATATATTGAAGTAGGAATGGATCATTTTTCTCTGGAACATGATGATCTGTATCAATCTCTTATTCAGAAAAAACTGCACAGGAACTTTATGGGCTATACTTCAAGCAATACCCAATTGATGGTTGGCCTTGGAATGTCTGCCATTTCAGATTCCTGGTATGCTTTTGCCCAGAATGTGAAAACGGTGGAAGAATATCAGAAGATGGTTGAAGAAGGCCATATTCCGGTAGTGAAAGGTCATATTCTGGATCAGGAAGATCTTACCGTGAGAAGACATATTCTGAATCTGATGTGCCAGCTTGAAACCACCTTTACAGATAAAAATTCGTTCCCTGAACTTGAGAATGCATTTGATATGTTGGAAGAAATGGAGAAGGATGAATTGGTGGAGATTTACGATAATCAGATTAAGATCACGGAAAAAGGAAGAGCATTTACGAGAAACGTGGCGATGGTATTTGACCTCAGAATGATGAGAAACAAACCTGAAACGAGAATTTTCTCTATGACCATATAGAAATAGAATATGAACCGGAAGTTTCTGATTGTTTTTCTATATGTTTACACCCTGGCCTTTAGTGTCATCAAGACCATAAGGCTTCCTAACGAATGGTCTGAAGCCCACTGGCTGATGGATTACCGGTTCGGATTTATAAAAAGAGGACTGGCCGGGGAAATTTTCGGTTTCTTTTTTGAGAAAAGCATACTTCACATCCAGATCCTGTCCGGAGGTATTTTATTGCTTCTGTATGTGGCATTAATCATTATTTCCGTCCGTAATACCCTGCAGAAATACAGCATCAGGAAAGTTTTGTTCTATCTGGTCTTTTTTCTTTCGCAATATGTTGTGCTCTCGGCACATCTTATTGGGTATCTTGATCATTTGATCTTCCTTCTGACGATACTGGCGGTTTATTTAATCAGGAATAAAAAAGTTTTTCTGGCTTCGCTGCTGACCGTATTTGCAGTAATAATCCATGAGATATCATTTTTTCTGATGGTTCCTGTCTGTCTCTTTGCGCTTCTGGTGTATGAAATGCCCGGTAAAACATTGGTTTTTTCATCGGAACTATTTAAAAAAGCAGGTCTGTTCCTGTTGTTACCCGTAGTAGCTACGCTTTCCGTATCTTTTTATCAGGAATTGTATGGGAAGGAAAATGATCAGCTTATCCTTCATTATCTTGAGCATACAGGTTTTATAAGCCGAAAAGTTGCAGTGATGATTTCCTCAGCCTATACAGAAAGTTTTGGAACCTATCTCAAAGAGCAGAGCCCATTTTTTGCTGAAAGAATGTTTCTGTCTAAAAATACGATAAAATTCGGCCTTCCCATTTTGTTTATGATCTATCTTGCAGGCAGGCAGTTCAGAAAAGTCAATAAATATATTCTTATACTTCTGGTCGCTGTATCTTTATTTCCGCTTCTGCTTCACGCCATAGCATGGGATACGTTCAGGATATGGGCATTTCCTTTTATGATTCTTTTTCTAGGATTTTGGGTGTTAAGCAATAGGTTTTCCGATATAGAAATTTCGGATGAACGTCTCTCCTGGTTTGAAATTTTAATCTTTGTGATTTCAGTTGTGCTTGTAGGCTTTTTTCAGAATACTCTTTTTGAAAATGAAATGGAAAGATTATCGAATCTTGAAAGAGTTGTTTTACTGATTCCAGTATTTTTGGCAACAGGGTTTCTTTATTTTAAAAAAGCCCCAATAAAAAATATTGAGGCTTAGAATTTTTGTTTAATTGAGAATAAAGAATCAAGATATCAGATTTCAGACATCATACGCTGAATTTATTAACTTAATTACTGCTAACTAGCAACCAACAACTGACAATATTCTCAAAATCAATAACTCTCAACTCTTAATCAGACTATTTAATGATCAGTTTCTGGCTGTAGGATTTCATATCTCCCGATTTTATCATCAGGTAATAAGCTCCCGGAGGAATTCCTGTAATATCAATACTGCCGTCATTTTCAATTTTAGCTTTCTCTAAAACGATTTTTCCTTCTGTACTGGTCAGGTCTACAGTGCTGTTTTTATCTGTAAGTCCTTCAATGAATACTTTCTCAGAAGCCGGATTAGGATGAATACTTATAGGATTGAATTCAGAAGTTTCACCTGTTCCTAAAGTTCCGGTAGTGATTTTAAATATTTTTCCGCTGGTCACAGCTGCTACAAACAGTTCTTTCTGGGAATTCTGCCCGAACGTAGAAAAATTATTTCCTGAACTGGCAGGTCCCCAAACGATAGAATTATCCGCATTCAATATTCCGATCTGGGTAGAACAGTAATCGGCAAAGATATATTTCCCCTGAAGTGCAGGATATTGAGTTCCTCTGTACACATAACCACCGGTGATAGAACATTTGCCACCGGAGTGATTGTACACTGCTACTGGGAATGTCATGGTAGACATGGCTGCACATCCTGCGGTATTATAAGCATTGTTACCTTCATAGCAGCGCCATCCGTAATTGATTCCTGCCTGTGTGATCGGCATTCTATTAATTTCTTCAATTTGTCCCTGACCAACATCAGCAATCATAACATTTCCTGTGGTGGTGTCAAATGAAAATTTCCATGCATTTCTAAGTCCGTAAGACCAGATTTCGTCAGCTCCTGTAACTAAAGTTCCTGCAAAAGGATTTCCGGGAGGAATATTATATGGTCCTGTGGCATTCACGTCTATTCTTAACATTTTTCCCAGAAGTGAATTGATGTTTTGGGAATTATTGTTAGGATCACCGCCGCTTCCACCATCTCCTGTTACTACCCAAAGATTTCCGTCGGGTGCAAAATGAATACTTCCGCCATTGTGGTTGTCAAAAGGTTTTGGAATATTCAGAAGAATCTTTTCAGTCGTAGGATCTGCGAGGTCGGGATTTGTAGGATTGACTGAATATCTCGCAACGATAATATTTCCTGCTGTGTTGTTATAATACACAAAGAAATATCCGTTGGTTGCATATTGGGGATGGAAAGCAAGACCCAGAAGTCCCCGTTCTCCTCCATAAAGAACCTTGGAGCTGATGTTCATAAAATCAGCACTGTTGATCGTTCCGTTGGGCTGGATGATCTTGATGATTCCGTCCTGTTGTACGACGAACAGGCGGGTGTCATTGGCATTCGTAATCTCAACGGGACTGGTAAGCCCGGACGCAAATTCTACTAAATTAATGCTTTGAGAATTAGCAATTAAAGAAGAAATGATGCAAAAGGTAAAAAATAGTTTTTTCATAATATTTTGATATTTAGTGTATTGATAAGTGAATGAAAATTTTATACCAATCGGAATTTGAAAATTTCATTACGATAAGGAAGAAAAATTATTAAATCTTAAATAGAAATTAAAACCCCGATATATCTGAAAATAAACCATTTCTGCTGTTAAAAAATTCATAAAATAATAATAAAATCATTATATTTGCCGACTTAATTTAACGTAGTTATAACAAAATGCAAGGAAAAGGACTTATTACAATTGTTGCTATTGTACTAGGGTTAATTTGCTTAAATGAGCTATTACCAACTTGGTACGCCAGCAAAATTGAAAGGCAGGCGACTGCTGTTGCAGGAGACAATCCGGAAAAGTATCAGAAAGAAATCACAAGACTTTCTAAAGATACTTTGAACCTGGGATTCACAAAACTTTATTACACTAAAGCCAAAGACAAGGAAATGAAACTTGGTCTTGACTTGAAAGGTGGGATCAACGTTCTTTTGGAAATTAACCAAAGAGACCTGGTGAATGATTTAACGAATTATTCTACCAATCCTGTTCTTATCGAGGCTTTAAACAAGACAGATGAAGTTCAGAAGAATTCTACAAAATCTTATATTGATAACTTCTTTGATCAGTTTGAAGCGATCAACAAAGCAAAAGGGACGAACCTTAAGCTTGCTGATCCTGAACTTTTCGGGAATACCAATTTATCAGAAATCAAGTACAATACTTCTGATGATCAGGTAAAAAGTATCATCAAGAGAAGAATTGATCTTTCTGTAGGTACAGCTTTCGAAGTAATCAGAACCAGAATCGACAAAATGGGTGCTGTGCAACCCAACGTTCAGAGAGTACCTGGTACGGCTAGAATTTCTGTTGAAATGCCTGGTATGAAGGATATCGACAAAGTGAAGAAAATGCTTCAGACTTCCGCAAAACTTCAGTTCTGGGAAGTACAGCAGGTTCCTGAAATCGCTCCATATTTCCAGACATTGACTACAATGGTGGCAATCAAGGGTGATTCTATGGGAGTTGCGAAGAACATCAACTTCATGAATCTTTTAAACCTTGACAAATTAAGATCAAACGGTGTTGCAAGTGTAAAACTTTCTGATACAGCTGCTGTAAACAAAATTTTAAGCAGTAAAGTAGGTCAGTCATTACGTCCAGCTAACATTAAATATACACAGTTCATGTGGGGTTACAAACCTGAAGGTACAGATACTGAAAGTTTAGTATTGTATGCCATCAGAGGTAACATCAACCAGAAAGCTCCTGTAGACGGTGCTGTTGAAACGGCAAGCATCGGCTATGATGAGTTGAGCAGAGTCGTAGTAGACATGCAGATGGATTCTAAAGGTGCTAAAGAGTGGAAAACATTAACTGAGAAAAACGTAGGTAAGCCGGTAGCGGTTACATTGGATGGCAGAGTTTATACTGCGCCAAACGTTGTGGGTGCTATTCCTAACGGTAGAACTCAGATCTCGGGTAACTTCTCTCAGGAGGAAGCTAAAGAACTGGTAGACGTGTTAGGAGCGGGTAAATTACCTGCAGGAGCAAAAGTAGTTCAGGCTACCGTAGTAGGACCATCATTAGGACAGGAGTCTATTAATGCAGGGGTTATTTCATTTGCTATCGCATTTTTAATTATCATTGTTTATATCATTTTCTATTACGGTGGTGCAGGGGTGTACGCGGTAATTGCAATGATTGTCAACTTATTCTATATTTTCGGAATTATGGATTCCGGAGACTTTACACTTACGCTTCCAGGTATCGCGGGTATTGTACTGACGATGGCCATGGCGGTGGATACGAACGTAATTATTTACGAACGAACGAAAGAAGAACTATTCGCAGGGAAGAGCATTTTAGAAGCTTATAAAGATGGTTTCAAACATGCATTAAGTGCGATTGTCGATGGTCACTTAACGACGCTATTGACGGCTGGTGTACTTTTCTTATTCGGAACAGGACCTATTAAAGGATTTGCTTTGACACTGGGAATTGGTATCCTAATGACATTCTTTACGTCTGTATTACTTTCAAGAGTAATGATCTTCTCAAGACTGAACAAAGGAAAACACCTTTCTGTATGGACAGCTCCTACGAAGAACCTATTCAGAAATACATGGATCGATTTCATCGGAAAGAGAAAATATGCTTACATTGTTTCAGGTATCTTAACTGTAGTTTGTGTAGCATCTATTGCGATCCACGGATTCAAATACGGTATCGACTTTACAGGAGGTAGAAACTATGTGGTAAGATTCGATAAAGCTGTAAACGCTGAAGATATCGAACAGAACCTTGTAAAAGTATTCAAAACTGAAGATGGTAAAAACTCTTCTGTGGAGGCTAAGACTTTCGGAAACGATAAGCAGTTGAAAATCTCTACAGATTACCTTATTGAGGACGAATCTTTAAAAGCTGACCAAACGGTAGAGCAGAAATTATTCGAAGGATTAAAAACAAGCTTACCGGCTAACACTACATTGCACGATTTCAAATCTGCAGATAAAGAACATGCAGGAATTATCTCTTCTGAAAAAGTAGGACCTACGGTTGCAGATGATATCAAAACTCACGGTATTCTTGCGGTAGTAGCTGCTTTGGCGGGGATCTTCATCTATATCCTATTAAGATTTAGAAAATGGCAATTCTCTTTGGGTGCTGTTGTGGCACTATTCCATGATGCGGTAATTATTTTAGGAGCTTATTCATTGCTTCACAAATTTATGCCTTTCAACATGGAGATCAATCAGGATTTCGTTGCAGCGATCCTTACGGTACTGGGGTATTCAATCAATGATACCGTTATTATCTTCGATAGAATTAGAGAATATTTAAGAGAGAAGAAAGCGTTAACATTAGCTGGATTATTTGATGACTCGATCTCAAGTACATTGGGTAGAACGTTCAACACTTCATTCACAACCATTCTTGTGATCTTAGCGATCTTTATCTTCGGTGGAGATAACTTAAGAGGATTTATGTTTGCGATGTTAATCGGTATTGGATTCGGTACCTATTCATCTATCTTTATTGCATCGGCTATCGCGTATGACTTCCTTAAGACAGGAAAAGAAGACGAGGTACACGGCAAAACGACAAGTACAAAAGAGGTACTTGCTTCAAAATAAGACCAACTACAATAAATAAGTAAAGACCGTTTCGAAAGAAGCGGTCTTTTTTTATGTGAGATTTGAGGGCTTCCGGGTTCCGAGATTTGTATTTAAAAAATTAATATGTAAAGTTCAAAGTTTGAATTTATATTTACGAGTCCAAATCTGAAATCTAAAATCTGATGTCTGATGTCTAGAATCTAGTATCTTGACTCCTGATTCCCAACTAAACCCCACAATTTAGAACCATTATATTTCAGATTTGATTAATTTTGCACCACTATGGAAAACTCAAGGAAAAAAGCAGCCATTGGCTTTATATTTATTACTCTGCTCATCGACATCACAGGATGGGGAATCATTATTCCTGTTGTTCCCAAATTAATTGAGGAACTTATTCATGCCGACATCAGTGAAGCTGCCAAATATGGTGGCTGGCTTGGTTTTGCCTATGCATTTACTCAGTTTATCTTTTCTCCGGTCGTAGGAAACCTGAGTGACAAATACGGAAGGAGACCTATTATTCTGATCTCACTTTTCGGTTTTGCGGTAGATTATATTTTTCTTGCGCTTGCCCCAACCATTTGGTGGCTCTTTCTCGGAAGAGTTATTGCCGGGATCACCGGAGCCAGTGTGACAACGGCGAGTGCCTATATTGCGGATATTTCTACAGATGAGGACAGAGCTAAAAACTTTGGACTTATCGGAGCGGCATTCGGTCTTGGATTTATTATCGGACCGGTATTAGGAGGAGTCCTTGGGCATTATGGAGCGAGAGTACCTTTCTATGCGGCAGCAGGATTATGTCTGTTAAATTTCCTTTATGGGTATTTTGTTCTTCCTGAGAGTTTAGATAAAGACAAAAGAAGAGAGTTCGACTGGAAACGGGCGAATCCTATCGGTTCATTTAAATTTTTAGGTAAGCACCCGGAGATTTCAGGATTGATCTTTGCGCTTATTTTAATTTATATTGCTGGTCACGCTGTACAGAGCAACTGGAGCTTCTTCACCATGTATAAATTTAACTGGACAGAAAGGATGGTTGGAATTTCACTGGGTGTAGTAGGACTTTTGGTAGGTTTAGTACAGGGTGTTCTGATACGCTGGACAACGCCGAAACTGGGCGAAGAGAAAAGTATTTATTACGGATTGGCGCTCTATGCATTGGGAATGCTTCTGTTTACTTTTGCTACAGAAGGTTGGATGATGTTTGCCTTCCTGGTTCCTTACTGTTTGGGAGGGATCTGTGGACCTGCGCTTCAGTCGGTGATCACGAAAAGTGTTCCATCCAATGAACAGGGTGAACTTCAGGGTGCACTGACCAGTTTAATGAGTGCCACTTCCATCGTAGGACCGCCATTGATGACCAATCTGTTTTACTTCTTTACCCATGATGAAGCGCCTTTTGAGTTTTCAGGAGCACCGTTCTTTCTGGCATTTATTTTAATGGCAATAAGCGTTGTAATGACCTATTATGCCTTTAAGAAAAAAGACAAAAGACTGATCAAAAAACTCTAATTATTTTAAACTAAACAGATCGTATGAGCCGTATTCCCCAATATAAACCTGATGATTTCAAAACCATCCTGGATATAGATTGGGAAGAAAAGAGCATGGCAAAAAGAGAACTGAATGAATTTTTCATAGAGCCTCTCCACGTACTTAAGGACGCCAAAACGCCTTCTCAGCCGCATCGGAAAACGGTCAATGATTTTATATTCATCAGAAAGGGGAGTGTAGAAAAAATGGTATGTTCAAGCCTGTTTGATGTGAAGGAAGGGATGATCATGCTCCTTCCTCCGCATAAGATCCGGACATTTATCCATAACACCTCCGATGTGGAAGGATTCTACTGTCACTTTTCCAATGACTTTATTGCAGACGGCCCTGGTTTAAGGTATCTGCAGGATATACTGAACCATGCTGATATTATCTATGATCCCACCTTGTATCTTGATCAGGAACACCGTGAGCGGATTTTTGTGATCCTTCAGCAGATGGAATCTCTGTATCAGCAGAACCGGAATCTGGACCTTATCCGTTTGTATCTTTTTACTCTGTTGGGAGAAATCCGGCATTTTATAGAAAAGCTTCCGCGCCATGATCTTTCAGTGAATGAAACGTTGGTTTTTCGTTTCCGGAAGTTGATCACAGGCCAGATTCAGCATTTACATTCGGTGAAGGAATATGCGGATCTGCTCAGTGTTTCTCCCAATCATCTCAATAAAACGGTGAAAATTACAACAGGCAAAACGGCTTCAGAAATTATCAACGAATCTTTATTGATGGAAGCAAAAGCCCTGTTATCACTGCCCCATCTTTCTGTCTCGGAAATTGCCTTTGCTTTAGGCGTTGACGATGTTTCCTACTTTTCACGATTTTTCAAAAAACACAGCGGGATGAGCCCTTCGGATTACCGGAAAGGGATTGATTTGTCCTGATAATCGATTTATCTGTTCTAACCATTTTCTCCTGTAATCCGGAATTTTGCGGATATAATTGATCACGGTTAAAACATGAAAAAAATAATTATTTTTGCAGCAGGACTGTTTCCGCTGCTATTTAATTCCCAGACCCGTATCCCGGCTTCCAATCCGCCTGTGTCATTTGAAGGCTTAACCGGAAATAGAGGATTTGCTTCACAGATGACGGTAAATAAAGCATTTGAAGGAAGCAAAAGGCTGGGTTTCTTCAGTGTGGCCAATATTTCTTCGAAATGGAATGAGAACAATTCCAAAGATGCCATGATCCAGGCTAATCTTACCTTTGAGGTTCTCAAAAATCTTCGTCTGGTAGGAGGTTCTCACTACACCCCTAATACAGGCCTTCGACCGACTGCCGGCTTCATGTATTCTAAAAATTTTAATGATTTCTTACTGATTGTTAATCCAAGGTTTATAGGGTTTTCCAAAAGCAGCATTGCCGAAGGTTTTGTCATGATGGAGTACAAGCCTAAAATCAATGAAAACTGGAAAGGATATTCCCGAATCCAGGGGCTGTATTCCGAGACGATAAAAGACGGTGAACATGCCCGGAGTTACCTGATGCTTAGAGCGGGAGTAAGTTATAAAACCATCACTTTTGGTGCCGGAGCCAATTTTGACAGTTATGGACCTTTTAAAGAAAGTAAACAGAATTACGGGGTATTTGCGGCAGTAAGATTATTTAATTAAACCATTATCTTACCCATATTTTTTTATACATCAATAAAACAGGGAAGCCATTACAGCTTCCCCGTCTTCTATTGAAAAATATAATAATGTGTTCAGAATTTTTTACGGATAAAGTGATTTTGTTCCGTTGCTTACTACATTGCTTCCCAATCCGGAAAATGATACAGAGAAATTACTTGAATTAAAGCTTAAAGAACCTGTAGGAGTACATAATCCAAGTGCATATCTACATTGTCCGTAGGCACCGGTTCTCTTCGTAACCTTACTTTCACTTTTTGCTTTTCCTAAGCTGATATTACCCCAGTCACTCACGTCTACATTAGAAACCGTAGAACCGGAATAATAGATCGTGATCTGATACCCGATTTCTCCTCTCTTAGAACCCCAAAGCCATTTTGCAGTCCACCATTCTTTGAACCATTTTGAAGCCACCTTCGCCTGAGCATCGGCAGGAGAAACCTCAGTAGTTCCTCTGGCATCCATCATCACAAGTCCGGCAAATACATTATCCCAGACAATACCCGACTCATTATAGAAACAAAGAGAAGTGAACTGCTCTCCTTTATGATTCCATGAAATTTCAAGAACGTCAGTACCGGTTTTGATTTGCTCTGAAGCTGCTTCTTTAAGTCCTTTTTCAGCCTCAGCCAATTGATCTCCGGAGAATAGTGTCCCTATTTTCCCCACTTTTACAGTTTCCGGAGCCAGAATGTTTCCTTCTGCTGTAAACTGATCTCTGTCAGAAATTAATTCCTGAGAAATGTCTATCCCTTTTTGAGTTGACAGTTTTCCTAAAACAGTGATTCCTGTGATTTGCAGGTCATTGTTCAGATATTGCTCAAGATTTTTCTTGGAATCATTAATCTGTGTCTGAACATTCTCCGGAACAACCTTTAATCCGGGGGTAATTTCCTTTTTCAGATCAGCAGCTGATACCTTAGAGGCAACAGGTTCCTGCATGATTTCACTGTTTTCATCCTGACAGGCAGTAAGCGTAAGTACCGATATCACGGCAAAAAGCTTGAAAGTAGTAACAAGTTTTTTCATAGTAAATATTTAATGATTTTGTGTGTAATAAATATAATGAAATAATTGATAACTCCCGTTTGTTTGAATTAAATATTTGTTAACTGAAAGTTGTGGGGAGGTTAAGGGGAGGAGCAAGATGCTAGATGTCAGATGTCAGACACGAGACATGAGACTTTGATACTGATGTCAATGGTGAATTTTGCTTCGCAAGTGAATGGTGAATTTTAAAGCAAAGATGCTAGATGTCAGACATGAGACTTTAATATTGATGTCAATGGTGAATTTTGCTTCACAAGTGAATGGTGAATTTTTAATAAACGTGAGATTTCAGATATAGGAATGGTGGCTTCGAGTGCCTCAATCGCCAGATATTGCACTCCTGATTGAATATTCCAGTGAATAAGTGATATTCCAAATGGTGGCTGAGGCACCCGAAGCCACCATCACCTATAAACCCCATTTACACTAAGACCCTCAAACTCTCAAACCCTCAAACCCTCAAACTCATAAACTCTCCAACTCAAAACCCTTGAACAGGCAGTCCGAAACCCACACCTCACCCCAAAATCTTAAAATTTGTTTAAAATTTTAGTTTACTGTAAATAAATAGTATAAACTTTCGTAATTTTACCCCATGGAATTAAGCATTGGAGAAATGGCATTGATCGCAGTGGCGATTGTTGTATTATTCGGTCCGGATAAACTTCCTCAGATAGCGCGTGACTTAGGGGCAGGCGTTAGAAAAATGCGCGGTGCAGTGGAAGACATTAAAACTGAGATCATGAAAGAAACTGATAATCCGGTTTCCGAGATCAAGCGTGAAATAGAGAAGGTAAAAGATGCGGCAAAAGACTTCAATCCCATGAAGGATATTGAAAAAGATATCGTAACGGAACCTTCGACGACTAATGAACCTCCTAAACTAAAGCCTGCCGACGACGAAACCTACGAAGGGCCTGTAAGCAGATAATTCATGGAGGAAATCATTCAGGAGGACAAAAAGGTTTTTCTATACCTTAATAATTTGGGCGATACTTCCTTCGACCAGCTGTGGATGCTGATTTCCAGCACATGGATCTGGGTACCGCTTTATATTATATTTCTTTACTTTTTATACAAAAATTATAAACTAAAGTCTTTAGTTTTCATTCTTATATTCATTGCACTTGGAGCTACGGTTTCAGATCAGCTGGCTAGTGTTTTCAAATATGGTGTGGCCAGGCTGCGGCCCTGCCATGATCCGAGTCTGGAACATTATATGAGGATTGTGAAGTGCGGCGGACAGTACGGGTTTTATTCTGCCCATGCGTCCAATACCTTCTTTCTGGCAGCTTATTTAAGTATTTTATTGAAAAAGAAGCTCAATTGGTTTCCATATGCTATATTTGTATGGGCTGTAGTAGTTTCTTATAGCCGAATATATTTAGGAGTTCATTTCCCGATAGATATTTTGGTGGGGGCGTTTGTTGGATCTTTATTGGGAGTGATATTTGGAGTACTCGCCAAAAAAGTCATCAACAAACAAACTATAACTTCATGAAAAAAACTTTATTACTAACCGCATTCTTATGCGCCTCATTCAGCCTTTACGCACAGGACAAAAAAACAGCCGAAGAATGCTTCAAAAAAGCAGACTATAAATGCGCTGAAGAACAATACACCAAACTGGCAGAGAAAGAGCAGATTCAGAAATACCAGTCTGAATATTACAACAGTCTGGGAACAGCCCAAAGAAGGCTGGGGAAAACTACACTGGCTTTGAGGTCGTATGATTCAGCTTTAAAGGCTAATCCTTTATCGGCACCGGTGTATGCCAATCTTGCTTCATTGAACAGCCAGAAAGGAAACAAAACCAAAGCACTGGAATACATTGCTAAAGGTCTCACCATCGATGCTGAGAATCCTGAATTCTACCTTACCCGTTCCAAAATCTATGATAGCCAGGGGAAAAAAGACCTTGCTTTAAATGATTTGAAGCAAATTTTAACCTTTGCTCCCGATAATATTTACGCCAAAACAGGACTGGCAAATCTGAAGAAAAATAACGGAGATCTGGACGGCGCTTTAAAAGATTACAATCAGCTGATCTCTGAAAAACCGGAATCACTTCTCTATAATGGAAGAGCAGACGTTTATTTCAAAATGAAAAAGTCTAAAGAAGCCCTTACGGATGTGAATAAAGCTATTTCCATTGACCCGAAATTTGCTCATTCTTACGTAACCAAAGCATTGGTTTTATTTGATACGGCAAAACCTAAGGAAGCCTGTGAAAACCTTGACCGTGCAGTCAATTTAGGCTATGAAAAGGCTATTTTAGCAGATTACTATGCTAAGTGCGTTGTAAAACCCAAATAAGTTAACGGAAGCTCAGTAAATAAATAGTTTCGACTATTTTTAAACCCAATAAAGAAAGATATATAGATGTTGAATATTGTTCTTGTAGAACCCGAAATACCCAACAATACAGGTAACATAGGACGATTATGTGTAGGGACAGAAAGTAAATTACATCTGGTTCACCCCTTTGGATTTGTCATCAATGATAAAAATCTGAAACGGTCCGGTTTGGATTATTGGGTGCATCTCGATGTTTCAGAATATGCCAATGTGGAGGAGTGGATCAATAGTATTCCGGATCCTTCCCGAGTTTTCTTAATGAGCTCACATGCTGAAAAATCCTATCTGGAAAATGAATTTCAGGATGGCGACTGGCTGGTGTTCGGTAAGGAAAGTGTAGGTTTAAGTAAAGACGTTCTGGATCATTTCGGGAATCATCTCACCATTCCGATGTCAAAACTGATCCGAAGCTTTAATATTGCTAATTCCGTTGCTTTTGTAATTGGCGAAGCGAAAAGACAGATCGGTTTAAAAGTTTAGATAACTATTATTATACAATTTATAAAGAGAAGTAAATCTCACGCAGATTAATCTGATGATGCAGATTTTTTACTTTTGATCATCTGCTTTATGTATATCAATGATGAGAAAAATTCGAACCATTAAGATTTCTGTTAAGCTTTTAAAAATATTAAGTTTTAGATTAGCTTTAAGGCATACAGCATAAAAAATTATTTGATTTTTTCTTAAATAAGCTTACATCCTTCATTGATCTTAATGTTTAAATAAGCGTAAAATGATAATCTGTTCTATCGGCTCAATCTGCGAGAGAATATCATTATAAACACAGAGTTGAAATTTTTAATCATTATGATAAGGCTTACCCTGAAGGATCTGGTCCGCACGGTAAAGCTGCTCCACAATAAATAAACGGATCATCTGATGCGTAAATGTCATTTTAGATAATGACATTTTTTCGTTAGCTCTGTTATATATTTCCTCGGAAAAACCATAAGCACCTCCAATCAGAATATGAACCTTTTTAACCGAAGAATTCATCCAGGTATCAATTTTCTGGGCAAATTCACGGCTGGTGAACTGTTTTCCCTTTTCATCAAGGATGATGACGAGGTCGTTTTTATCAATATAATTCAGGAACAGCTTAGATTCTTCCTTCTTCAAAAGATCAGGAGAAAGGTTTTTTGCATTTTTTACATCAGGAATTTCTGTGATTTCGAAGTTCCAGTGTTTGGGAAGCCGGGTCAGATAATAGCTGATCAAAGAAGTGATCTCCTTGTCATCTGTTTTTCCGATACAAAGTAAGCTGATTCGCATGTATAAAGGGTTTCAAAAGGCAAAGATACCATTTTTAAAAAAAAGGACTGAAGCCATAAACCCTAAAAATATAGTAAGGCACGGTCTACTCCAGAGTTTTTAAATTTTTAAATCTTTCATTACCTTCAATCTTTCAATAGCTAATCTCCTGCCCCTTAAATTTATTCCTGTAATCAACCGGCGTTAATCCGGTGATCTTTTTAAAAACCGTTCTGAATGTTTTTAAATCATTGTAGCCCATGCTGTAGGTAACATCTGCAATATTAGCATCTCCGGTTTCAAATGCCTTTTTCGCTGCTTCTACTTTTACCCTTTGTATATATTCAATCGGATTTAAACGGGTTGCATTTTTAAACCGGCGGATAAAATTCCGTCTGCTCATATTGACCTCTCCTGCAATCTGCTCAACGGTGATATCTGTTTTAAATGTTTTCTCGATGTAACTCTGTGCCTTATGAATTCGATCATCGTCATGAAGCCGCTGCCCTGAGAAAACATTGAAGATATTTTGTGAAGTCCGTCCGTAATCCAATGCATAGAGTTTACTCAGTTCGACAGATATTTCTTTGCTGGAATTCTGTTCAATAAAATACAGCATCGCATTTAATGAAGAAAAACCACCGCCGCCTGTGATGATTGCTTTTGAATGGGTCACCACATGATCAGGTTTGAAATCAATAAGCGGATATCTTTTTTGCAGATCTTCCATGGCACCCCAGTGTGAGGTAGCCGGCATATGATCCAGTAAGCCGGATGCTGCAAGGAAATAAGCTCCTGTACACAGACTGATCAGCTGTACTTTTTCGTGGTATTTTGTTTTGATCCAGTTGATGAGAACATCGTTTTTGGACAGCAGAGAATCAATATCTGTGAGGTCCGTGCTCATGGGTGGAATGATAACAACATCGGTGTTAAAATTCTCAGAGATCATTTTCGTACAGCAAAACTGCAGAGGAAGGTGAGATTGTAGGGTTTTATTCTGTACGCCTATCAGATCTATCTCAAATGGAATGTCAATTCCCTTTCTTACAGCAGATTCATTGGCGCTCATCAGTAGAGCGGCGGTATTGGATACGGCTATTGATAGGACACTGTCATAAATAATGATTGAAATATGTTTCATCGCTGTACGGATTTGATGATAAAGTTATATAAAATTTTGGCACAAAATACACTGTCGGATGTCGTTTTTACGTACAGTGATTTTTTAGAAACCATGATACCTTTACAAAAAGAATCGGTTATGAAAACAATATTTGACCAAAATACACGAGAAGAGCTGATCACAAGAATTGATGCACTTTCACAGAAGAATACTGCCCAATGGGGAAAAATGAATCTTTTCCAGATGATGAGACACTGTACAATCTGGAATGACTGGATGATGGGAAAAAGCTATCACACCTACAAGCAGGAGTTTTTAGGCTGGCTGTTTGGGAAAATGGCATTAAAAGGTCTTGTAAAAGATGAAACCCCGATCAAGAAAAATATGCCTGCAGGGAGCTTTGCCATAAAAGAAACGAACGGTGACGAGGAATACGAAAAACAGCGATGGATGCGACAAATTGTAGCCTATGAAAATTATTCAAATCCAGATTTTATCCACGATTTTTTTGGAAAGATGAAAAGGGAAGAGATCGGGATTTTTGTCTACAAACATATGGATCATCATTTGCGGCAGTTTAATGCATGAAATTTCGGGTAAAACTTTTATTGAACAGATGAAAGAATTTTAGGACTTACATTATTTTTCAAATAACATATCCTTTCCGGGAATGAAAGGAGCACAGGTATTCCGTACGATTGATGCGCATCAATCAATATCAGCGTTATAGGAAGGATAAGGAAAATGTTTATATTTGTACAAAGACTTATGTGAAACAGCAGATGTTTCTCTGTTAAAGGAGATAAATCCGTTGCTTTACGAAGTGAAATACACCAAATAGATGAGTATTAAAATTCCCAGATTTATCTTGAAAATTCAAGAGTTTTTTGACGACATACATATTCCTGTTCTCGGAATATCGCTTTGGCAGATGTTTCAGATCTATATTTCCGGAATTTTCAAAGGGAATATCGGGAGAAAAGCGGCGGCCATTTCCTGGAGTTTTACCATCAGTTTGTTTCCCTTTTTACTCTTTTTACTTTCGGTTTTGCCGTATATGCCGCATTATGACAAGCTTCAGTTTTATATTTTTGAAGTCTTGATGCACAACGTCTTTCCATCCAATATGGAAGGCGATGTAAGAGGATATATAGAAACCAATATCATCCCGAATATGAAAGGGATCAGCAATCTGACGATCGTACTGGCATTGGTTTTTGCAACGAACGGAACATTTTCACTCATCAATGGATTTAACGAGAATTCAGACGAAAAACTCACGGATGTAAAGGAATTTATTCTTTCCTTCTTTATCACAATTGGTTTTATTACCATTGTATTTCTGGCGCTTTTCGGGGTGTATTATGTGGAAGTTGTTATGAAACTTTTTACGCCGGCTTATGATGTTTCGTGGCTGGTGAATAACCTTTCCAAAATCATTGGATTTGTTTCTTTTCCGCTTTTCTACTTCATTCTTCTCACCCTTTTCTATTGGTTAGGAACAGTAAAGATTGCCAGATTCAGACAGGCGGTTCCCGGAGCTATTTTAACGACAGTTCTGTTTGTCCTGACTACTTTTATATTTGCCATCTACGTTAAAGATATTGCCCGTTACAACGTTCTTTACGGATCAATTGGAAGTATGATCCTTCTAATGGTTTGGGTGAATGTAAACGTATATCTTCTCCTGTTCGGGAATGAACTGAATATGGCCCTGAGAAAACTGAGGATAGAAAAACTGCTTTCCGATGAAATTAAAAGAGAAGCAGTTCGTTACCATGCAGCCATTACAGAGCCGAATTTGGAAAGCGACGAAGAACACCGGAGAAAGCTGGAAGAGAGGAAAAAAGATTAATTCTCCACCACATTCTCATCTTCCTTCGAACTCATACTTAAGATCACGAATCCTAAAACGGCCGCTAGAAAAGATGCGATCAGAATGGCAAATTTAGCCTCATCCTGAATCGGTATATCATCTTTAAAGGAAAGAAGGGCAATAAAAATAGACATCGTAAATCCTATTCCCGCCAGCAGCCCTACACCAGCCATTTGTGGCCACGTACTGTTTTGAGGCAGGGAGCTGAGTTTTAGTTTAATCGCAATAAACGAGAACAGATTGATCCCGATCAGTTTTCCTAAAATCAATCCACAGATAATTCCCATCCCTAACGTACTCGTAACTCCTGCTACCATTTCACTGGTAAACGCAATGTTGGTATTCGTTAAGGCGAATATCGGCATGATCAGAAAGCTTACCGGAAAATGAAGCTTATGCTCTAGTTTTTCAAGAGGAGAAATGTCTACATTCGAAACATTCGTAGGAATGGAGAAGGCTAATAAAACACCTGCTATGGTCGCATGAATCCCTGAATGATGCAGGAAGTACCATAAAAACAATCCCGGAATAATATAAAAAACAAGGCGTGTAACCTTTAAAAAGTTTAGTAAAAATAATAAAGCCGCTGTTCCAAAAGACAATAACAGATACGTCCAGTGGATCTGTTCTGTATAAAAAACAGCAATCACCAGAATCGCACCCAGATCATCTACAATGGCCAGTGCAGCAAGGAATATTTTAATTGAATTGGGGATTTTTTTCCCAAGCATTGAAATGATCGCCAGTGAGAAAGCGATGTCAGTCGCCATAGGAATTCCCCAGCCACTGCTGTAATCCGTTCCGGCATTGAAAAACGTGTAAATCACCGCAGGAACCAGCATTCCGCCTACAGCCGCAAAAATGGGCAGTGAAGCGTTTTTAAAAGAAGAAAGTTCTCCTTCCACCATTTCCCTTTTGATTTCCAGTCCTACCAGCAGGAAGAAAACAGCCATAAGGCCGTCATTGATCCAGATGCTGACCGGATAGGTAAGATGGAACAATGAAGTACCTACTTCTTTGTCTAAAAAATTCTGGAAACCTTCACCGGCAGACGAATTAGCGATTAATAATGAAACCAGTACACAAAAAATAAGGATAATTCCTGATGCCTGATTACTGCTGAAAAATTTTTTAAAATATAGAGATAAATTCATGCCTATGATTGTACTCGTCTCACTCTTGAAACTCCGTCAATATTTTTAAGTTTTTTAAATGTTTCTTCCAACTGACCTTTATTTTTCACTTCGAGATTGATGTTCCCGGTAAAAATGCCGTTGTTGGATTCTATGGACATACTTTTCATATCCATTCCCATACTTCCGCTGATCACGGTGGTAATATCGTTGATCATTCCCATTCTGTCCAGACCTTCAATTTCGATCTTCACTCTGTTCTTGAAGCTTTCCGCATTCACCCATTTGGCAGGGATCACACGGTAGTCGTACTGAGCTCTCAGGTTGATGGCATTCGGACAGTTGTCACTGTGAACTTTAATACCGTCTGAAATAGTAATAAATCCGAAAATTTTATCTCCGGGAATTACCGTACAGCATTTCGCATAGCTATAATTCAGTTTTTCTTCATCTTTTCCGAAAATGATCATGTCGAGGTTCTGCTCTTTCGGCTCCTCATAGTGCACGTTTTTCGGTGGTGATTTTCTGAATCTTGAAAGTAAATTGTTGAATACGTTTTTACTTTCAATATATTTTCTCAGGCTGCTGACATCCAGTTCGTTGCTTTGAAATTTAAGGAAAAGTTCCTGAGAGGTTTTTAAATTGAAGAATTTCTGAAGTTTGTTGACCTCTTCATCATTAAAATTGATCTTCGCATGACGCAGTTTTCTCTGAAGGATTTCTTTTCCTTCTTCTACCAGCTGGTTTTTCTGAGAATTCAGATAACTTTTGATCTTGGATTTCGCTTTGGACGTAACCACAAATTCCAGCCAGTCAGACTTCGGTTTCTGGTTTTGAGAAGACAGAATATCGATCTGATCACCATTTTGAAGCACATAGGAAATAGGAACAAGCTTTCCGTTGATCTTCGCTCCAAGACATTTCATCCCAAGGTCAGAGTGAACGGAAAAAGCAAAATCCAGCGCCGTAGCATTGGTGGGAAGGATTTTAATTTCCCCTTTTGGCGTAAATACAAATACTTCCTTAGAATATAAATTAAGTTTAATATTATCTAAAAGTTCAGACGTAGAAAGGTTTTGCTGCTGCTCAAGAACTTCACGGATTTCCGTTACCCATCTTTCGAAATTACGGTCTTCGGAGCTCTGTTTATAGCCTTCTTTGTATTTGTAGTGTGCGGCAACCCCTTTTTCTGCGATCTCATTCATCCTTTCCGAACGGATCTGTACTTCGATCCATTTCTTATCCGGACCAAGAACCGTTAAATGGAGACTTTCGTATCCTGTGGAACGCGGCTGAGTGATCCAGTCCCTCATTCTTGAAGGGTTACTGTGATAAACGTCGGTTACGATAGAGTAGATCTTCCAGGCAAGAAATTTTTCATTTTTTGCATCCGATTTGTAAATAATCCTGATCGCATAATTGTCAAAAACTTCCTCGAAAGAAACCCCTTGCTTCAGCATTTTCCTGTAAATGGAGGAAATGGCTTTTGCGCGGCCTTTGATATTAAAGTTTAAACCTTCTTCTTTTAATCTTTCCGAAACTTCGGTTTTAAACTCCTCAATATATCGTTCACGGTTTTCTTTGGCGGATTCCAATTTCTCCGTGATCTCGTTGTAAACTTCGGGATTGTTATATTTTAATGAAAGATCTTCAAGCTCGGATTTGATATTGTACAGACCCAGACGGTGCGCCATGGGAGCGTAAATATACACAGTCTCCGAAGCAATTTTTTTCTGCTTATCCGGAGCCATGCTTTCAAGCGTTCGCATATTGTGAAGACGGTCGGCAATTTTGATCAGAATCACTCTGAAATCTTCTGAAAGGGTCAGTAAAAGTTTTCTGTAATTTTCAGACTGTACCGAAATGTTCTGATGGTTCATGATCGAGATCTTCGTGAGCCCGTTCACAATATTGGCGATCTTTTCTCCAAAAATCTTTTTCAGATCTTCATAGGTGTAGTCCGAATCCTCTACTACGTCGTGCAGCAGGGCACAGGCAATGGAAGTAGCTCCCAGACCAATCTCGGTTGCTACAATTTTAGCAACGGCAATGGGGTGGTAGATGTAAGGTTCGCCGGATTTTCTCCTTTGATCCTTGTGAGCATCCAATGCAATATCGAATGCTTTCCGGATGAGCTTGTTATTTTCCTCATCCAGAGTTCTGTATGTATTAGAAATCAGATCCTTATACCGGGCAAGGATCTCTTTATTTTCCTGTTCTAAATCGTAACTCATTTGTGCTAATGCCTATATTTAAACGAAAATACGAAATTTTTTAAACTTTTCACGCATAAAAAATCCGCAGAACGCTCCGCGGATTTCCGGTTATTAGATTTTATGTTTTTGTCAGAATTTCACTTCTGAATCCATGCCGCTGCTTGATGCCTTTATTTTCACATCGGGGCTGTTATGGATGTCGGCTCTGTTTCTGGCATCGATAAATCTTTTGAGATTATCATAGTTCGCCTGCCCAATACCCATATTCTCGAATAAATAGGTCTTCAGTACTGAATTTTGGCTGAAAATATTCCGGGCGCCATCAGTTTGGTTATTATCTTTTACCGCAACACTCGCCAGGTACTGAGAGGTTTCAGAGCCATTAAGATATACTATGTAATCTGAATTTTCAAATCCTGAATTTTCCAGATCGGCTTCAAGCTTTTTGTAATCGCTGTGATGTGCAAATAATCCAGCTAATATATTTGACATAAGCAATGGTTTTTAAATTGTACTTAAAGATAATAAATATTTTTCAATATAACTAGTGTAAATGTAATAAAACTTAATGTTTATTATTTTATCTATAATATAATGTTAAAATTATTAGGAATGTCTATTGAACGGGTGTTTAAAATTAACAGTATTCAAATGGAATGTTTTTCTTAATCATTCATATACTCAAGTTCCGTCCAGCCAAACTGATAAAGATAAAGGAGGATCTGGTCATAAAAATTGACTGTTCGCAATCCCCCGTTTTTACCATAATTCGTGATTTCTTTATGTTGGTCCGAATCGTAGTTGATGTCCAGGAAATAATCGCCGGTACGTTTTATAGGGGTGTTTTCTGAATTATCAATTTGAGTAAAGTCCATATCATTCAGAAGGGTCTGAAGCTGGGCTTCATCTTCTTTCGATATTTTCTTAAAGTAGGTTTTATCAGCATCTAGATCATTAAGCCACGTATCATCCAGATACATTTTTTTCTCCTTAAAATCCAGTGTCATGACAAATTTTTCTGCAAACTGTATTCTTACGTTGTTAATTTTATGTTTATTGGGAGCTTTGATATATTCTGTAGCCATATTGTTTTTAATAATCAATACATCAGTATCATAGAAGTTTACAGAATCATAATTTTTTGATGAATCGTATTTTGGCTTTAGAACATGAATGAATTTTCCGTCTGGAGAAAGTTTTACGGCGATAGGTTCTTCATGGGTCTCTCTATAGGGATTGAATATTTTGTATTTGCCGGATTTCTGACTTAGAACGATGGCAATATTTCCCATCTCATCACATAAGTTAAGGGGGAAAACATCGAGAATGGTCTCTCTTCCTTTGTATCCTTTTTTTGGTTTGATATTGACAACATAGTCGTCCTGGCCATCGTTATTCAGGTCAGAAACGTAAAATGAACGGAGGTTTTCCTTCTTTATTTTTTCTCTGAAAGCCGCAGTGTCGGGAAAAGATGTTATTGGAGGTAAGCTGTCATTGACCACAAAGTTTTCATAGCAGGGATGAGTTTCGAAAATTGTTGCAATTTTTTTTTCGTCTCTTCTCTCTTTGCTACACGAGAAGAGCAGGGCCATAGAGGTTATTGACAGTATGTATTTCATCATTTCCAAAAATAATAATTTTAATCAATTTATTTAATTTTTTCGTTAATTCTGTCATTATATTGTACATCTGCTTTAAATAATTCAAATTTGTTTTTTTCTAAAAAATTAATCTACCATGAGAAAAATTTTATTTATTTTTTCCTTGCTGTCTTCGTTGATGCAGGCGCAGTACAGCTGGACTGCTTTTTCATATCCACCTTCTAACGGAACCGGAAGATATGATGATGTGTTTTTTCTGAATGAAAATCTGGGCTGGGCGGCACGCGGAGGAAACGGAGCTGTTTTTAAAACGACAAACGGAGGAAATACCTGGGTACAGAAGGCGGTGACCGGACCTGCCAATCAATATTACCGGAATATAGAATTCCTTAACGAAAATGTAGGCTTTCTGGGAACTTTGAACAACAGTTTCTATAAAACGGTTGATGGTGGAGAATCATGGCAAAAAGTAAATAATATTTCACCTTATCCCGAGGCTATCTGTGGTTTGGACTGTGTGGGAACTTCTACCGTTTATGGCTGTGGTGCATGGTTTTCTCCGGCCTATATTATAAAATCTACAGACAGCGGCAATACTTGGGAGTATATCGATATGTCTGCCTATGCAAATGCTTTGGTGGAAATTACTTTCATTAACGAAAATGTAGGCTTTGTTTCAGGAAACGACAATGACGGAGCTGTGATCCTAAAAACGCTTGATGGCGGGGCAAGCTGGACAAAAATTTACAACAGCAATATCGCCAGTGAATTTGTCTGGAAAATGCAGCTTCTGGAGAATAATAAGATTTTCTGCGCTATCGAATCTGAAGCTACCAACGCTGGGAAACTTCTGAAATCTGTGAACGGAGGATTTACGTGGGAAACAAAAGATTTTCCGGATCCCTATGTACAGGCTGTTGGTTTCGTATCGGAAACCCATGGCTGGATGGGCGGCCACAGTACAGGATTTTATGAAACTTTAGACGGTGGAAATACCTGGATGAATACCGGAGTTGGCGGTTCTCTGAACAGAATCTTTTTTGTCAACAATAATCTTGCTTTTGCTGCCGGATCCAATATTTATAAGATGACGAGAGGAACTTTGGATGTTAAGGAAAATCCTGGAGAAAGTCAGGAAAGAAAGCTGAAAGTAGAAGTTGCTCCGAATCCTGTAAAAGATAAACTGAACCTCAATGTGTATTATGTGCATACTGATCATATTGTTGTGGGATTGTATGAAGCTTCCGGAAAGTTCATTAAAAATATTCTGAAAGACGATATCAGCGCTAAAGGATTGAAAAAATACTCTCTGGATTTCAATTATCCAAAAGGAAATTATCTTCTTGATGTGCATTCTAATCTGGGAAGACAGTCGATTAAAATAATAAAGTAAGAAGGTGAGTAAGGAAGCTGGAAGTGCGAAGAGGGAAGTTGTTGAAAGCTACAGGAGGAATCTTAGAACTGCCTTTTAGATCTATATACCGGATCAATTTCAAAAACTGGGGATGTGATCAGCTTTTTTAACGCAAAGGTTTACAATAATTATGCATAGTTTAAAGGTTGCAAAGACGGAATCGATCTCAGATCGATTCGATTAAGCGGATGTTTTATATCAGTAGCTTCATCAGTGACGGAGTCACGGTCTTTGCCTTCCTCAAAACTGAACGTTAACAAGATGAAGCTTTGCGTTAAAAAACTTGATTAATCTTAATTTTCTTAATCTGGATTCAAGTTAAAAATAATAAATGCGCAGAGGTTTTTCTGCGCATTTACTTTATGGTGTTTAGATCAATTTATTTAACTGATACTTTCATTTTTGATTTCTTCCACTATTTCCGGGTTCAACAGGGTAGAAATATCTCCGAAATTACTGAAATCTCCTTCTGCAATTTTTCTCAGAATTCTACGCATAATTTTCCCTGAACGTGTTTTCGGCAGTCCTGAAACAAACTGGATCTTATCAAGCTTCGCAATAGGGCCTATTTGGTCTGAGATCAGCTGATTGATCTCTTTCTTAAGGTTTTCTTTATCACGGCCTTCTCCGGTTTCTTTTAAGATCACGAAGCCATACAAAGCATTTCCTTTGATATCATGAGGATAGCCAACGATTGCAGATTCTGCAACGGCAGGATGCTCATTGATACTGTCTTCAATAGGAGCGGTTCCAAGATTATGTCCGGAAACAATGATCACATCATCTACGCGGCCTGTAATTCTGTAATATCCGACTTCATCCCTCAATGCACCGTCACCAGTGAAATATTTCCCTGGGAAAGCACTGAAATAGGTTTCCTTATATCTTTGGTGATCGCCCCAGATCGTTCTTGCAATTCCCGGCCATGGAAAACGGATGCAGAGATTTCCGGTTACCTGGTTTCCTGTAATTTCATTGCGTTTATCATCCATCAAAACAGGCTGGATTCCCGGAAGTGGAAGCGTAGCGTAGGTTGGCTTGGTTGGAGTAACAAATGGAAGCGGGGAGATCATGATGCCTCCTGTTTCTGTCTGCCACCAGGTATCAACCACCGGACATTTTTTCTTTCCGACATGGTCATTGAACCAGTGCCATGCTTCTTCATTGATGGGCTCACCTACGGAACCGATCACTTTCAGCGTGCTCAGGTCGTGTTTGTCTACCCATTCCGTGCTTTCTTTAGCTAATGAACGGATGGCGGTAGGAGCAGTATAGAATTGCGTGATCTTATGTTTTTCTATGACTTCCCAGAAACGGTCCGGTTCAGGATAGGTAGGTACACCTTCGAAAATAACGGTGGTTGCCCCGTTGAGAAGCGGTCCGTATAAAATGTAGGAATGTCCAGTGATCCATCCGATATCTGCGGTACACCAGTAAATATCGTTTTCTTTATAATTGAATACATTTTTAAACGTATAGGCCGTGTACACCATATAACCGGCAGAGGTATGAAGCATGCCTTTCGGTTTTCCGGTAGAGCCTGAAGTATATAGGATGAAAAGAGGATCTTCTGCATCCATGATAACGGTCACGAAATCAGCGGAGGCTTTTTCATACAGATCAGCCATCCAGTGATCTCTGCCTTCTTTCATTTTAATCTCGTTGTGTGTTCTTTTCACCACCAGAACAGAGTCTACGCTTGGTGTTTTTTCCAATGCTTCGTCTACGATCGTTTTCAGATCCAGCACTTTATTTCCTCTGTAGCTTCCATCTGATGTGATGATCATTTTGGCATTACAGTCATTGACTCTTGAAGCCACGGCAGAAGCGGAAAATCCTGCAAAGATCACAGAATGTACAGCTCCCAGCTTGGCGCAGGCCAGCATTGTAACGGCCAGTTCAGGAATCATGGGGAGATAGATGCAGACTCTGTCGCCTTTTTCAATCCCCATTTCGCGTAAAACATTGGCAGTTTTGTTGACACGGTTGTACAGTTCATTGTAGGAAATGTGCTGTGCTTCCTCTTTCGGGTCGTTGGGTTCCCAGATGATGGCTGTCTTTTCACCTCTTACGGCCAAATGTCTGTCTATACAGTTTTTGGTGATATTTAATTTAGCATTCTTAAACCATGTGATTTTGGCTTCATTCATATCATACTTAACCACCTTGCTCCATCTTTGGTACCACACAAAATTTTGATCAGCTATTTTGTCCCAGAATTTCTTCGGGTTTTTAATAGACTTTTTGTACTCTTCAAAATAATGCGGCAGATCTTCAATTAAGTAATTTCTCATATCCCTTCGTTTTTTTTTGAAATTTGAATTTTATTAATATTAAATATATGTTTAATTTATCGCTTAAGCCCTATAGTCATTGATTTTTTCCTGAATTTCCTCAATGATTTTTTCATCATCAATAGTAGACGGAATCTGAAAATCTTTTCCATCCAGCAGCGTTCTTATCAGTTTCCTTAAGATCTTTCCGGAACGTGTTTTTGGTAAGCGTTTGACAACCATAGCGTTTTTTAAAAAAGCCACAGCCCCGATTTTTTCCCGAACCATTCTGATGATATCTTTTTCCACTTCTTCTTCAGAGATTGCTGTTCCGTTTTTCAAAACAACAGTAGCAAAAGGAACCTGTCCTCTCAGTTCATCATCAATTCCCACGACAGCGCATTCTGCAACATCGGAATGTGATGAAACTATCTCTTCCATTTCCGACGTAGAAAGTCGGTGTCCTGCAACATTGATCACATCATCCACTCTTCCGGTAATGAAAATATAGCCGTCTTCATCGCGAATAGCGCCGTCTCCCGAGAAATAATACCCTTTATACTGCGAAAGGTAGCTGCTTTGAAAACGCTCATTGTCATTCCAGATGCCCAAAAGTGCTCCGGGAGGAAGGGGAAGTTTGATAATTAAATAGCCTTCCTGATGGGCATCAAGTTCATATCCGTTCTCATCAAAGATCTTGATGTCATATCCCGGAATAGGTTTTCCGGCGGAAGCTCTTTTAATTTTATATTGATCATCGAAAGTCATCAATCCCAGCATAGGCCATCCGGATTCGGTCTGCCACCAATGATCTATCGCGGGAACTCCAATGTGCTCTGCAAACCAGTCTAAAGTCGCTACATCACATCGTTCTCCGGCCAGAAACTGTTTTTTGAAATGGGACAGATCGTATTTTTTAACCAACTCACCATTCGGATCTTCTTTTTTTATCGCTCTGATGGCTGTCGGTGCTGTAAACATCGTAGATACTTTGTATTCTGAAATAATTCTCCAGAACGTACCTGCATCAGGTGTCATGATGGGTTTTCCTTCAAAAATAATCGTTGTATTCCGGTTGATAAGCGGTCCGTAGACACTGAAACTGTGACCTACCGCCCAACCGAAATCTGAAGCTGCCCAATAGGTTTCTCCGGGTTCAACTCCGTAAATATATTTCATGGAAAACTTCAGCGATGTGGCATAACCTCCGGTGTCCCGTGCAATTCCTTTCGGTTTTCCTGTAGTTCCTGAGGTGTAAAGTAAATACAATGGATGGATAGATTCCACGGAAACGCAGTCTGCGGGCTCTGATTTTTGAACCAGTTCTTCATAATCAATCAGTCCTTCGAACATTTCATCCTGATTGTCTACCAGTTTTCTGTTGTAAACAATTATGTTGTCCACTTTGTCCTGCGCCAGTTCAATGGCTTTTTCAACGAGGGGTAAGTAAGGAATTCTTCTGGCTATTTCTACACCGGCTGTAGCGGTGATCAATGCTTTGGGTTTGCAGTCATCAATTCGTACGACCAGTTCATTCGGGGCAAAACCTCCGAAAACCACATTGTGAATCACTCCGATTCTTGCACAGGCCAGCATCGCAAAAAGTGTTTGCGGAATCATTGGCATATAGATAACGGCTGTATCTCCTTTTTGAAGGCCTAATGAAACCAGTCCTCCTGCCAATTTTGAGATCTCTTCTTTGGCTTGACTAAAAGTGTAGGTTTTCTTCTGGTCTGTAACCGGAGAATCATAGACAATGGCAATCTGATCTCCAAAACCGTCTTCAATATGCTGATCAATACAGAGATAACACATATTGAGTTTTCCGTCCGCGTACCACTGCGGATAATCATTTTTATCTTTAGAAAGAATCTGTTCCGGAAACTCAAACCACTGTATTTCTTTGGCCTGTTCCTTCCAGAAATTTTCTTTGTCTTCTATGCTTTGTTTAAACAGAATATCTGCGTCCATATTAATTTTTGTGTTTCATGTTTTTTTGTTTTGCGGACAGACGATAGGTCAGCGTTTTGTTTTCAATCTACTGTTTCACATTTCAGTTGTAAGTCTGAATTTTCTATCCTTGGCAAGGTTTTAAACCTTGCCAAGGATGTCTCAAGTCTGAAATCTGATGTCTGAAATCTGATGTCTGGAATCTAAAATCTCCCTACCCAAACATCTCCTCAATCTGCTGCATCAGCTTCTTAATGGAATAAGGCTTCGTTACATACGCATCAGCGCCCATTTTGAGACCTTTTTCAATATCTTTCGGGTTGTTTTTTGCGCTCAGAAAAATGACTTTTGTGTCATTCATTCTTTCATCTTTTTTGATGGCTTCCAGGGTGCTGTATCCGTCCAGATTGGGCATCATGATGTCCAGAAGGATCACATCGGGAACCATAGTTTTCAGGAAGTCCAGAACTTCGGTTCCGTCTCTTGCGATATAAACGTCGTAGCCGTTTTTCTTAAAGCTGTATTCCAGCGACATTAATATTTTGTGTTCGTCATCGGCAATAATGATCTTTCTCATAGATGGTTATTGGTTTTGTTCAACTTCATTTATAATCTCTTGTAGTCTGTTGTAAGGAATGCGTATCGTAAAAGTGACGCCCAGCCCGCTGTTTTCTGCCTGTATGGTTCCACTGTGAGCCTGAACGATTTTTTTTGAAATAGCCAGTCCGAGTCCGCTTCCTGTAGGTTTTAAAATATTCTGGTTTTTCGACTGATAAAATTTATCAAAGATCATCTCCAGGTCTTCTTCCGGGATATGTCTTCCGGTGTTAAAAATGCTGATGATCAGATAATTTTCTTTTTCTGATAATTTGGTTTGTATGGTTCCCTGATCATCGGTAAATTTTAAAGCGTTTCCGAGGATATTCTGGAAAAGCTGGATCATTCTCGCCTCGTCGTGTTCAAATGTAGGATGATTCAGGAGATTCACTTCACTTAAATGAATATTTTTCTGCTGTATCAGATGGAGTAGAGGATTTAAAGCTTTTTTGTAGGTTTCAAGAATATTATTTTCTTTGATGTTCAGGGCGATTTCCCCGTGTTCCAGTTTGTCAAGGTAAAGAATATCGTTGATGATCTCGCTCAGCCTGTCAGATTCCGTGATGATATTGTTTAAAAATTCCTGTTTGATATCTGTTGGAATATCATCATCGTCCGCTAAAATTTCTCCTGCCGAACGGATGGCGGTGATCGGGGTTCTTAATTCGTGGGCAACAGAATCAAGAAAGTCATCTTTCTGACGGTCTTTCACGATTAGGTTCTCGTTAGCTGTCCTCAGGTCATCAGAAAGTTTCTGCAATTCTTCAGACTGTTCCGTGAGCTTTTTATTGAGTGTAATATTTTCTTTAGATTCCTCTAAAATATTTAAAACTTCCTTTAAAGATATTTTATCTTCTTTGGTCACACCCTCGATCAGAATTTTTGCGGATGCAGTCCCAATTCTTCCTGCGAGGAGGTTTTCAGAAAATTTGATAAACCTTGAATCTGCCGTTTCCGTTTTAGAGTCAATATTATATTTTAAATTAAAGATCCTTAAGGCCTGTTCCGTTTTATTCTTGCCTAAAAATCTTTCCAGAATATTCCTGATGTCTGATACGTAAGCGGTTCCGCGCCATACAAAAGCATTCTCATGATTTAAGATATGCTTATCAATATCCACATATAATTCTGCAAAATTTCTTTCCCGGTAGTTTCCTTTAACACTTACCGAAATAATGGTAAACAAGGCTGTATTGGTGAAAATGGACCAGAAAAATATTTCAGGAATCCTGCTTAAAAAAGAAATATGGAAAAATCCGAAAGCATTATAAGTTTCCCGGATAAAACCTTTTAGTTCTGGGTTGTAAGAGAAATAATACTGCGGAATAATTAATCCGAAATAACAGATCGCCAATCCTGCAAGAAGCCCCGTTACCGCCCCTTTGTAACTTCCCCTTCTCCAGAATATCGCTCCGAAAAAGGATGGCGCCAGCTGTGCAATTACAACAAATGAGATAAGCCCCACAGAATCCAGCGATGTTTTCAGAATAAAATATTTATAGAAAACAAAAGCCATGATGATCAAAGCGAAAATGCTGAATTTCCGGATGTTCGTGATGTTTCTTGTATTTCGAACCTCGTTGTCGGATTTGAATTTCCCCAACAAACCATAAGGAATGATGAGGTTATTGGAAAGCATGATGGATAAAGTGATGGCCGAAATAATGATCATGGAAATGCATGAACTCAATCCGCCCAGAAATACAAAAACAGTGATTAAAGTATTGTCAAAATATTGCGGAATCAGAATAGAGTAGAACTCCGGATTTACTTTTTCTCCGTCAAAAATAAGCCTTCCTCCCCAGGCAATCGGGAAGATAAATATGGTGAAAATCAATAAATACAAAGGAAAAAACCAGATCGCTGTTCTGATGTGTTTCTCTTGTCTGTTCTCAATAATCGCGGTGTGAAACTGTCTCGGCAGAATGCAGATGGCTGTGGCAGAAATCATGCATAAAACCATCCAGTTCATAGCTCCCTCAATGCCGTTGAATGTATTTTTTTCTTTAAAATCTTCAAATTTGCTGGCCTTTTCATAAATATCGGAAAAGCCGTCGAATACAAAGTAAATAACAAAAATACCCAGAATAATGATGAAGAAAAGCTTTAAAAAACTCTCCAGGGCAATGGCGGAAATAATACCCAGACGTTTTTCTGAGGCATCTACATATCTCGTTCCGTAATAGGATGAGAATAAGGCGATTAAAACAACCACAAACGTCGCGTTGTCAGTCAGTATATTGCTGGACATTGAAGTTTCAGTCACCAAGTGGAATGTTTCAGAAATCGCTTTGATCTGAAGTCCAATGTAGGGAACGATGGCTAATAGACAGACGATCGTAATGATCGCACTGAAGCTTCTGCTGTTTCCGTACCGCAAAGAAATGAAATCGGCAAGGCTGCTGATTTTGTTGATTCTGGAAATTCTTACAATCTTCGTGTTGATGTAGATCCATGCAGGAATGATCATGATGGGGCCAATGTAGATCGGCAGGTAATTCAGTCCGCTGGTAGCGGCAACACCTATGCTTCCGTAGTAGGTCCAGGCTGTGCAGTACACCGCCAGAGACAGCGCGTAGATGTAGGGATTGTTGATCCATCGCTTGCTCTTCTTCTTCTCTGCCAGGTGGGCAACTAAGAACAAAAGGGCGAGATAGAGTAAAACAACAACAAATAACGCGAAACTACTCATCATACTTTTTTACGATTACAAAAGAAATAATGATAGAGATCATCCAGACCGCGAACAGGTAAATCAGAATCATCGGGTAGCCAAAAACATCTTTTTCACTGTTGAAAAGCAGTGAAATAGGGATGCTGAAAGCCATCATCAGTCCGATGCTTAGGATAATCAGTTTTTGTTCGTGTCTTTTCTTCATAAATGAGGATTGATAAAAGATAATTGATGAGTAACTATCACCCATCAATTATCATTAATCGTTTATAAACTTAAATCTTGTCGTCTGAATATTCTCCTATCAGCGAATAGTATCCGAAAATAGCCAGTCCGCCCGAGATGATCGGCATCAGTACAAATAAGATGATGATCCCGAATACCAGATCTTCCTGCTTTCCTGACGTGATTTTTGGAATCCCCAGAACCGTAGTCCCGAAATATCCCACCACCAGTGCCACTGCAATCCAGAGTATACCTAATATTTTTTTTAGTCCGTTCATTTTAGTAGTTTTAAAATTAGTAAAAAATTAAGTGATTCGGTGTTTAATCATGAATATTATTATTCTTATTTTTAAGATAAAACAATCCGATGATTAAACAGACTGCGGCAACTCCAATCGGATACCAAAGCCCTTCCAGATACCATGTGGGATGTCCTGCATCTTTCCCCTGAGTCACCAGATAAGTGGCCACCGCCGGAAGAAGTCCTCCGAATACCCCGTTTCCGATATGATAAGGGAGTGACATTGAAGTGTAGCGAATCCTTACCGGGAACATTTCAACAAGGAAAGCAGCAATAGGACCGTACACCATAGTTACAAAAATCACCTGAATGAAGACCAGAAAAACCAGATACCATCTTGTATCATTATTCAATGTAATAGATTTTGTAATTTTTGGCTCTTCCGCTTTTCCATCTTTCATGACAGGACCGGCTGCAGACCAGTGTACGATGCTGTCTTTCTTCATGAAGGTTCCATCTGTAAACGTCGTTTCTTTATGGAATGTAATTAAGCTATCCGATGCAATGTCTTTGTGAATGGCAGCGGTTCTTGTCTCTTTGATCCCGTCGTTTACAACCGTTTTAGCTTCTATGTTGACACTTTTATACATGCTGTCATAAATGGGTCTGTAGGCTAAAATGGCCACCAGCATACCGGTCATCATAATTGCTTTTCGTCCGATTTTATCTGAGAGCCAGCCGAAAAATACGAAGAACGGAGTTCCCATTAACAGGGCAGTAGCCATTAGATAATCCACCTGCATCGAATCTATATTCATAACTTTCTGAAGGAAACTCATAGCGTAAAATTGTCCGGTATACCAGATAACACCCTGACCCATTGCAGCACCGAATAGCGCTAATAGGACGAATTTGAAATTGAATTTATTGCCGAAACTTTCTTTTAAAGGATTTTTAGAAGTTTTCCCTTCACTTTTAGCCTTAGCAAAAAGCGGAGATTCTTTCATGTTTTTTCTGATGAAATAAGAAACGCCCACCATTAAAATAGAAATCCAGAACGGAACTCTCCATCCCCAGGAATCAAATTCTGCTGCGGATAATGTGTTTTTAGTGATTAGAATCACAATTAATGAAATGAAAAGTCCTGCAGTAGCTGTAGTCTGAATCCATGAAGTCCAGTAGCCTCTTCTGTGTGGCTGTGCATATTCTGCAACATAAGTCGCAGCACCTCCGTATTCTCCTCCCAGAGCCAAACCCTGTAAAAGTCTTAAGATTAAAACTAAAACCGGTGCCATAAATCCGATGGTTTCGTATCCGGGAATACAGCCAATCAGGAAAGTGGAGAATCCCATGATCAGTAACGTGACAAGGAAAGTGTATTTTCTTCCGATAATATCACCCAATCTTCCGAAGAACAAAGCTCCGAAAGGCCTTACCACAAATCCGGCTGCAAACGTAGCCAGTGTAGATAAAAATGCGGCAGTAGGATTATCAGCAGGGAAAAATTTGGTCGCTAAAACGATCGCTAAACTTCCAAAAATATAAAAGTCATACCATTCTATCAGAGTACCGAGTGATGAGGCGGTGATCACGCTCCAGATGGTGCGGTTCTTCTGCCGTTCGGTCATATTCTCGTAGTTTTCGTGGTGATTTTCGCTCATGTTGATTGATTTTGATGTTAAAGAATTAAGATATTGAGTTCATCCCGTGTTTAAAGGTAAATTTGAAACTGTACAATGAATTCGCCTTTTGAAGAAGGGCTTTCCGTAGGACTGGTGTAAACAGGTCTTGTGGAGTATTGGGTAGTGATTTTTGCGTGATGTCCGTCTATGAACCAGTTGGCACCCACATCAAACTGTGAAGATGATTTGTCGAATGCTTCAAAGCTCTTGTGTGTATACGCTGCGAAAGGCTGTATTCTGATCTTCGGTTTTTCTGCCTGATTCGGAAGAAGTAAGCCTGCCTGAGCATACACTACATTTCCTGTTCCGATCATAGGTTGTAAGTTTCCGGGACCTGCGATGGCTCTGTTTCCCGCAAAATTCGGATCATTGGCTGCAATATTCATCGTTCCCAGATTTCTTATGTAGTTAGGCCCGAAATTGTAGTTATAATATCCGGCATAAGCAGAAACGGCCATCTTGTGCTTGGCATTTCCCAAAGGAATATCTGCAAATGCATCCACGGCTAAAAGGGTAATATCATGTTTTTCAATATTGGAATTAATGGAAGTTCTGGTTCCGTCTGCCTGATGATAAAAACCTGCGCCTACATTGAAGACTTTCTTTGTTCCTAAATACGAACCCACTTTGAAAGGAAGTGTATTGGATTCTTCATCAAGGAATTGATATTCAACATAACCCGCTTTTGAAAAGCTTGGATTTCCATTATTGTCAACGGCTGCAGCTCGGGAAGGGTCTGTAACATTAACCGGAGCCAGATCTGTCGCAAAAGGTTTGTTTAAACTGAAACGGTATTCCAGTTTTCCGTATTTTCCTTTAGCGAACATTCCGAGCTGTCTGGCAAATTGGTCTGAGTTATCAATTAATGGCCATGAGAAAATAGGGGAGTCTATGGTAAGGAAATTCAACGTTGAAGCCATTGTCATTCGGGAAAGTCCCATGTAGTAATGAAGTCCTGCCCCTAAAGATAAACTGAATTTTCCCGCTTCTCCAGGTAAAATAACTGCATACTCATTCCATGCGTCATGAAAAAATAACTGTGGTTTCTTTCCGTTTCCATAACCTCCTGTTCCTGTGGTGCCTGTAGCTCCGCCGTTGATGAAGGTCTGGTTATTGATCCCAAAGTGAGCTAGAATCATGTATCTTTTAGAAATTTGGGCATACATTAAAGCACGTAATCTTCTGTTTCCCAGACTCCAGGAATTGTCGGTGGCTTCTCCACCTACCATACTTCCCGGATTCATTTGGGTATTCCTGAGCCAGAACTGGTCCCATAAAATAAATCTGATGTACTTATCTCCCTGCTGATTGAGGTTTAATTTTAGTCCGCCTCCGTAATCAGGAGAACCCTGTGAATATAAAGAACTGCTTATTAGGGCTAATCCAATAAATGAAAGTAATTTCTTCATAAATTATCAATTTTTGGCGTTGTTTTTTGTGAAAGCCAAATTGTAATTAATAATTTAGTTATAAAAATTTAATATATATTTGTGGTAATGGTATAGTTTTGTTGTAACCGACTGGTTTTTAGATAGAATTTCGGGTTTTGAGTTGGAGAGTCTGAGTGTTGAAGAGTGAATGGGTCTGAAGGTTATTGTGGATTGAATCTTGGCTAACGACGTGGTGTCTGGTGGCTGAGTCCTCGAAGCCACCATTCCTATGTCTGAAATCTGAAATCTGATGTCTTGTATCTTAATTCCTGGCTCTTGAATCTTCTCTACTTCTTAAATCTCTCCCACTTAATCAGCATATACTTATCCGCAAACTGAGTAATGATAAGACCTGAGTTTTTGATGTTGTCTTCCTGGGCAATGTATTCAATTAATTCATTCTGTTTTAGAATTTTATAAACCGGATGGAATTCTGAATGGGGTGGTCTTGTGATGTTGTATTTCTTGATCCATGAACTGATCGTGACGTGAGAAACCCCAATAATACGCTCTATTTCTCTAAAGCTTAAGCCTTCAAGATAGAGCTGCAGCGCCTTGGTTACGTAATAGTCGTCGATCTGTTTCCCTATTTTTTTGACGGTAAAATAATAGTTGCAGTCTTTACAGAGAAAACGCTGTTTTTCTTTAATAATCCCGCTTTTTACAATGGTGCTGCCATTACATTTTGGGCACTTATTTTCCATAGCTATATGTTTTTAGCAAATATATAATAATTTAGCAAAGTTACATTTTATTGTAAAGATAAAATTACCTGTTTATTTCTTTAAATCAAAAAAAATATCTTTTTAATTTGGTTTTTAAAGTTATTATGCTTTAAATTTGCCAAAAAAATCAGATAAATAAATGGAAATAGAAATTTCCTCATGCGAACATCTCATGTATGTGAGTGAAATACAGCAGGAAATGTATGATTCAGCACAGCGCAGAGGAACGGGGATCGCAAAACGTTCCATCGAATACTTAACGAAAAAGATTTCAGAAGGTAACGCTGTGGTTGCCACTGAAAATGGCGAATGGGTAGGATTCTGTTACATTGAGACGTGGTCGCACGGTCAGTTTGTAGCCAATTCGGGACTGATTGTATCTCCGAATTACAGGAACAGAGGAGTGGCCACTTTGATTAAGAATAAAGTTTTCCAGTTATCTAGAGAAAAATATCCCAATGCGAAAGTATTTGGATTGACCACAGGACTTGCCGTTATGAAAATTAACAGTGATCTGGGCTATAAGCCGGTGATCTATTCTGAACTGACTCAGGATGAGGAATTTTGGAGCGGTTGTAAGAACTGTGTGAACTATGAAATTTTAATGAAAAAGGAACGTAAAAACTGTCTGTGTACAGCGATGCTTTTCGTTCCTGAAAATAATAATAATGTAAATGGGACTGAAATTCAGCAGTCCGAAATTGATGATTACAATGGAGAAAAAGAAAGTCGTCTTAGCGTTTAGCGGAGGTTTGGATACCTCTTACTGTGCTAAATATCTTAGTGAAACACTGGGATATGAAGTGTATGCAGTGACTGTAAATACCGGAGGTTTTTCTAAAGAAGAAGAAAAAGAACTGGAGAAAAAAGCCTTCAATCTGGGGGTGAAAGAGTACAGGTGCGTTGATGCTCAGGAAGATTATTACAATTCTTGTGTAAAGTATCTGATCTTCGGAAATGTGCTGAAAAACAATACCTACCCCTTGTCTGTAAGCGCTGAGCGTACGGTTCAGGCGCAGGAAATTGCAAAATATGCCATTGAAACCGGTGCAGATGCTATTGCTCACGGAAGTACGGGAGCTGGAAATGATCAGGTTCGTTTCGATTTGATTTTCCAGGTGATGTGTCCGGAAGTGGAGATCATTACGCCAATCCGTGATATGAGCCTGTCCCGTGAGGAAGAAATTGAATTCCTGAAAAGCCATGGGTATGAAATGGAGTTCCATAAAGCACAGTATTCTGTAAATAAAGGACTGTGGGGAACATCTGTGGGAGGAAAAGAAACGTTAACATCGAGAAATTCTCTTCCGGAAGAAGCTTTTCCATCACAAATTAAAGAAACCCAGCCTTCAGAATTGGAAATTGAATTTAAAAACGGTGAGGTTGTAGCGGTAAACGGAGAAAATTTTGAACATTCCGTAAAGGCGATTCAAAAAATTGAAGAACTGGCTTCTGCTTACGGAATCGGTCGTGATATTCACGTTGGAGATACCATCGTTGGAATTAAAGGAAGAGTAGGATTTGAGGCAGCGGCGGCATCAGTGATCATTAAAGCGCACCATTTATTGGAAAAACATACGCTTTCAAAATATCAGCATATGATGAAGTCCCAGCTTTCCGACTGGTATGGAAACTGGCTTCATGAAGCATTATTCCTGGATCCTGTGATGAGAAATATTGAATCCTTCTTAACTGATTCTCAGGAAACAGTCAGTGGAAAAGTATTTGTAACCCTTCATCCATACAGGTTTGTGTTAAACGGAATTGAATCCAAGCACGATCTGATGTCAGATAAATTCGGAAGTTACGGTGAAGCCAACAGAGCCTGGACAGGAGAAGATGTAAAAGGATATACAAAAATTGTAAGCAATTCCTTAAACATCTACCACCAGATCAATTCAAAATAAAAGCTTCTGTTAAGAAGCCCTAAATAAAGAACTTTAAATAAGATTTATAATTAAAGAGTTCCAACGGAACGATTTACCCCAGGATAGGACGCAGTCCTATCTATCAATAAAAACGATTTACCCAAAGGTAGGATGCAGTCCTATCAATTATCATCATCATATCATTAAAAATATGAAAAAAGCAGGAATTGTAGGCGCCAACGGCTACACAGGAAGCGAATTGGTCCGTGTGCTGGCTTTTCATCCCAATGTGTCATTGAGTTTTTTATATAGCCGTTCCAATTCGGGGACAAAGATTTCAGATTTGTACCCGGATTTAACGGCAGTTTGTGAGCAGGTTTTAACGGATCAACCGGAAGACGTGGATATTTTATTTCTGTGTCTCCCTCATAAGGAAAGTCAGAACTGGCTTACTAAAAACCCTGTAAAAGATGAGACTTTAGTCATTGATCTTGGAAATGATTTCCGTTTGGATGGAAGTTTGGGAAACAGAAATTTTATCTACGGACTACCTGAAATCAATAAAAAAAATCTGAAAGGTTCAAGAAGTATTGCTAACCCGGGATGTTTTGCAACGGCGATTCAGCTGGCGCTTCTTCCATTAGCGGAAAAAGGTTTGTTGAATGAAGTGTACACGACGGGGATTACAGGTTCTACGGGTGCAGGCCAATCTTTACAGGCAACGACGCATTTCACCTGGAGGAATGATAATATTTCGGCATACAAAACGCTGACGCATCAGCATGTGGAGGAGATTTTACAACAGTTAGTTTCGTTTAATCATAAAGATATCAGTCTGAATTTTGTTCCATGGAGAGGCGATTTTGCAAGAGGAATTTTTACAAGTTCTACAGTGAAAACAGATTTAGTACTTTCAGATATCGTTCAGTTGTATCAGGATTTTTATGAAGGGGAGCCTTTTGTCAAGGTAAGCGAAAATGCAATTGATTTAAAGCAGGTTGTCAATACCAATCGCTGTGTGATTCATATAGAAAAGAGTGGAAATGTAGCGGTCATTCACTCAGCGATTGACAATTTGTTAAAGGGGGCTTCCGGACAGGCGGTGCAAAACATGAATATAGCGATGGGCTGGGAAGAAAACCTGGGACTGAACTTAAAACCTATGGCATTTTAAAAAAGCGAATGGTCAATTGTGAATTGAAAAACTGAAATATTCGACTTAGGAAAATGGAGCGTTAAGAAAATTAATTCTATGAACGTTAAGAAAATTCTACTGTTTGAAGCGCGACAAAAATGTTGAACCGAAAAACAAATGCCGAATTCGCGCAAGTTTTAGAATTTTTAGAGAATAGAAATAATTTTTAGCGAAAGTTTCCAGGTCTTGAACTTTTGTTTCTTTTGTTTGACTACGTCGAATCTTCGATTTCAAGACAAAAGAAATTAATTAAAACAAAAAAAATGAATTTATTCAACGTATATCCATTATTCAACATAAATCCGGTAAAAGCCCAAGGTTCTTTCCTTTGGGACGACAAAGGAGAAAAATATCTTGATTTCTATGGCGGTCACGCAGTGATTTCCATCGGACACAATCATCCGCATTATCAGACTCAATTGAAAGAGCAGCTGGAGAAAATATCTTTCTACTCAAACTCGGTTCAGAATGAATTGCAGACTGAGCTGGCAGATAAATTAGGAAAACTTTCAGGCTATGAAGACTACAACCTTTTTCTGTGCAATTCAGGAGCTGAAGCGAATGAAAATGCATTGAAGCTTGCGTCTTTCCATAACGGAAAAAGTAAAGTGCTCTATTTCTCAGGATCATTTCACGGAAGAACTTCTGCGGCGGTTTCTGTGACAGATAATCCAAAAATTGTTGCTCCCGTTAATTTTTCTGAAAGATTTATTAAGTCTGAATGGAATGATATCCAACAGCTTGAAGAGATCTTTGAAACTGAGGGAAGTGAAATTTCATCTGTTATCATTGAAGGAATTCAAGGGGTAGGCGGAATTATGATCCCGACCCTAGAGTTTTTATCCAAAATTAAAGAACTGTGTGAAAAATATGATGCAACATTGATTCTTGACGAAGTTCAGTCAGGATACGGAAGAAGCGGATATTTCTTTGCCCATCAGGAATTTGGAATCGAACCGGATATGATCACGACAGCGAAAGGAATGGGAAATGGTTTCCCGATCGGAGGTGTTTTGATTCATCCAAAGTTTGAGGCAAGTAATGGTTTATTGGGAACGACTTTCGGAGGAAATCACTTGGCCTGTGCAGCAGCCATCGCTGTTCTGGATGTGATGAAGGAGGAAAATCTTACGGCCAATGCTCAGCAAATGGGTGATTATATTGAAAACGAAATTAAAGACTTTCCCCATATTAAATCCATTCGAAGGAAAGGGTTAATGATTGGAGTAGAGTTGGATCAGGACTGCTCAGAAGTGAGGAAAAGTCTGTTGTACGATCATCACATTTTTACAGGAAATTCCAATGATAAAAGTGTATTAAGGATCCTTCCGGCTCTTAATATCGGCAAAGAAGAAACAGATCTTTTTGTCGGTGCTTTAAAAGTAGTTTTAGATAAGATTTAAACCACAAAAGTTACAAAAGATATAAGCACTTTAGTAATGGTAAAGAAACTACTAATCGCTTAAGAAGAACACTTGAGTTTTCTGAAAGTCTTTGATTTTCATCTTATGTGAACTTAAATATACATAATCATTTTAAGCTTACTTATGTGTTCTAAAGTGTTTAAACAAAAAAACTCTTGTGGTTAAGATTATCACAATTAATTAAAAAATTCATCAAATGAAAAAATTTACCTCTGTAAGCGACGTAAAAAACTTACAGGAAATCATAAAGAAAGCTTTACAAATTAAAGAAAACCCCAATTCCGAACCGGAAAAAGGAAAGGGGAAAACAATAGGTCTTGTGTTTTTAAATTCAAGTTTGAGAACCCGTTTAAGCAGCCAGATTGCTGCTCAGAACTTAGGATTGAATGTCTTGACTTTAAATGCAGCACAGGAAGCCTGGAATCTGGAATTTGCAGACGGAGCCGTAATGAATGGCGATACCGTTGAACATATCAAAGATGCCATAGAGGTATTAAATCAATATTGTGACATCATTGCAGTACGTTGTTTCGCGGGCATGAAATCTAAGGAAGACGATGTTAACGAAAGTATCCTGAGTCAGTTTGAGCAGCACGCCAAAGTACCTGTGATTTCTCTGGAATCCGCAACGCGACACCCGCTTCAAAGTCTGGCAGACTGCATTACCATTACAGAAAACTGGAAAGAAGAACGTAAGCCGAAAGTAGTGCTGACCTGGGCGCCACACATTAAACCGATTGCTCAGGCCGTAGGAAATTCCTTTGCAGAATGGATGCAGGAGATGGATGTAGATTTTGTCATCGCCAATCCTGAAGGCTATGATCTGGATAAAAAATTTACAAAAGACATCAAAGTAATCCACAATCAGGAGGAAGCTTTACAGGATGCAGATTTTATCTATGTAAAAAACTGGTCCTCTTTCGATGACTATGCAGCCATGCCGGAAGTAAAAGAAAGCTGGATGCTGACCGGAGAAAAGCTAGAGAACACCAACGATGCGAAAGTAATGCATTGTCTTCCAGTCCGTCGTAATGTAGAATTGAGCGATGAGGTAATGGATGGAAAAAACTCCATCATCTATCAGCAGGCCAAAAACAGAATTTTCTCTGCACAAGCCGTCTTCAGCGAAATTCTAGATGAAATAAATTCATAAAGAGTTCCAACGGAACGATTTAACCCAAGATAGGACGCAGTCCTATCAGTTAATCAAACCAAAATGAAAGAAAAATTATACATCATAAAAATAGGAGGAGCCCTGATCGACGATCCGGAGCTGCTTGACCAATTTTTAGAGCAGTTTTCTGAAATAAAGGAAAAGAAAATTTTGGTTCATGGTGGTGGAAAATTAGCAACTACGCTGGCTGATAAATTAGGCGTTGAACAAAAAATGATCAACGGACGAAGAATCACGGATAAAGAGACGCTGGATATTGTAGCGATGGTGTATGCGGGAGGAATCAATAAAAATATTGTCGCAAAACTTCAGCAGAAAAAATGCAAAGCAATAGGTTTTTCCGGAGCTGATGCGAATTTGATTAAAGCCAAAAAAAGAGAACATCCCGAAATAGATTTCGGGTTTGTAGGAGATATTGAGAAAGAAAGCGTGAACAGAAAATTGATCTCAAAGTTGATTAAACTTAAACTTGTTCCTGTTTTCTCAGCGATTACCCATGACAAAAAAGGAAACCTTTTTAATACCAACGCAGACACGATTGCTTCGGTCATGGCTCAGGCTTTATCTTCAAAATATGATGTGGAATTATTGTATTGTTTTGATAAAGAGGGGGTTTTGGAAAATGTTGAAGATCCCGGATCAGTTATAAAAAAGGTGTCAGAAGAAGAGTTTTCTGTTTTAAAAGAAGCCGGAAAACTTCACAAGGGAATTTTGCCCAAACTTGAAAATGCTCTTGGAGCTGTAAAAAATAATGTAAACAAGGTATTCTTAATTAAAGAAACCCAATTAAAAAATCATATAGAAAGCCATCATGGAGGAACTGAAATCTGTTTATAGTAAGGAAGAGCTAGTGGCTCATGCAGTTGAATTGCTTAAGAAACTGATTGCAATTCCTTCATTCAGTAAAGATGAATACAATACGTCTGTAGAAATTGAGAACTTTTTCAAGAAGCATCATATTCCTGCGAAACGTTTTAAAAACAACATCTGGGCGGTCAATAAAAACTTTGACGTATTGAAGCCGTCCATTTTACTGAATACCCATCATGATACGGTAAGACCGAATAAAGCCTACACACTGGATCCTTTTCTTCCGGTTGAGCAGAACGGAAAACTGTACGGATTGGGAAGTAATGATGCCGGAGCTTCTCTGGTGTCTATGGCCCAGGTTTTTTTACATTTTTATGAGAAAGAAGATTTAAAATATAATTTAGTGATAGCGTTGACGGCAGAGGAGGAGATTTCAGGATTTGATGGAATTGAGGCCTTATTTCCACAGCTTCCGGACATCGGACTTGCCATTGTAGGAGAACCCACGCAGATGAATCTGGCGATCGCGGAAAAAGGACTGTTGGTAATAGACGGGGAAATGAAAGGAACTCCTTCTCACGCTGCTCATCCGAACGACGATAATTCTATTGTAAAATGTATGGAAGACCTTCAGCATATTCTGAATTTCAGATTTCCGAAGGTTTCAGATTATTTAGGGGAAGTTAAAGTGACGCTGTCAGGAATTCATGCAGGTGTTCAGCACAATGTAGTCCCGGAAGCCTGTACGTTCACTCTGGATGTAAGGGTTACCGATGAATATTCCAATCAGGAAGCTTTTGAAATCATTCAGTCGCAGATGAAATCTTCATTAACGGCCAGGTCTTTCAGGTTAAATTCCTCAAAAATAGAAATGGATCATCCTTTTGTACAGGCAGGTCTGGAAATAGGAAGGACCACTTACGGTTCACCAACATCATCCGACCAGGCCATTATTCCATGTACATCCGTTAAGATAGGTCCCGGCGATAGTAGGCGCTCCCATACGGCAGATGAATACATCTATATCAAAGAGATTGAGGAAGGAATTGAGATCTATATCAGGATCTTGGAAAAAGTTTTATAGAGAGAAGTTAGAGGCTAGAAATCAGAAGTTAGACACCGGAAATTGATACATACACCGTAATACTAACATCTAATTTCTAACATCTAATATCTAAAAGAATAAATGTTTTAACCACGCTCAGCAGGTCAATCAAAGTTCAGTTTTTAATAAGGATTTATGCAAAAAGACAATTAAAAACGAAGACTTTTCAATGCGGAGATGTTTTTTTATAGTTAAAGAGGCTTTGCTGAGCAGGTTGAAACGAATTAAATATTGTAAAGAATATTATTATGAAAAAAATATGGCAAAAGGATAACCTGGCCACCAATATATTAGTCAACACATTTACAGTCGGGAAAGATCTTGACTTTGACGAACGTTTAGCAAAATATGATGTTAAAGGTTCCATGGCACACTGTCAGATGTTGGCAGAAACCGGAATTATCTCCGGTGAAGAATCAGAACAGATGCTTTCTGTTTTGACAGATATTTTAAAAGATATTGAGAACGGAAACTTTGAGATTGATAAAGAAGCAGAAGATATCCATTCTCAGATAGAAGCGATACTGATTGAAAAATTAGGCGATACCGGAAAGAAAATTCATACCGCAAGATCCCGTAATGATCAGGTTTTACTGGATATTAAACTTTATTTGCTGGACGAGATCCGTGAGATTACAGCTTTGACGGATGAGTTTTTCCAGATTTTAATCCAACTGGCTGATCAGCACAAGAATAAATTGCTTCCCGGTTATACCCATCTTCAGATTGCCATGCCATCATCGTTTGGATTATGGTTTGGAGCCTATGCGGAAGCATTGTTAGATGATGTTGAACTGTTGTTTTCGGTGAAGAATATCATCAATAAAAATCCTTTGGGTTCAGCGGCAGGATATGGTTCTTCTTTCCCTATTGACCGAGAAAGTACGACTTACAACCTAGGATTTCAGTCGATGAACTATAATTCGGTGTATGCGCAGATGACCCGTGGTAAATCTGAGAAAATGCTGTCTATGGCAATGGCTACTTTGGCGGGAACTCTTGGGAAATTTGCCTATGACGTCTGCCTGTATTTAAGCCAGAACTTCGATTTTATAAGCTTTCCGAAGGAATTCACGACAGGAAGCAGCATTATGCCTCATAAAAAGAACCCGGATATTTTCGAGCTGGTTCGTGCACGATGCAACAGAATTCAGTCTTTACCAAATGAACTTATCTTATTGACCAATAATTTACCGTCTGGTTACCACAGAGACGTTCAGCTAACGAAGGAAATCCTTTTTCCGGCTATCGATTCGTTAAAAGAATGTCTGGAGATATTAAGTTATACCCTTCCGAATATTCAGGTGAAAGATGGAATTCTGGAAGATGAGAAGTATAAATATCTTTTCAGTGTAGAGAAAATCAATGAAGAAGTGAAAAAAGGAAGTTCATTCCGTGACGCTTATGTAAAAGTAGGGCAGGAGATTGAAAATAATGAATTTGAGTTCGAAGTTGGAAACTTAGACCACAGTCATCAGGGAAGCATAGGAAATCTATGTCTGGACAAGATAGAATATCAGTTTAATAAGCTGAAGAATAAATTATTGGGTTAGTACTATCTTGATGCTCCGTAAACTTCGTTTGTAAACCGATAGTTTATGCTCAGCATGATGTCGCGACACAATGACGTTTAGTATTAGAAATGTCATGCTGAGCGAAGTCGAAGCATCTATTAGTTTAAATGAAATTATTCAAGATCAATTTTAAACTTAGTTGATTTTTTAACCTCGTGAAGCACAATAGAACTGTGATACTGGCCAATATTAGGAATGTTTGAGATCACATTCACTGCGAAATCATTATAAGAATTAATATCCTTTGCAATGATCTTAAGCATATAGTCATACTCACCGGAAAGGCTGATAATTTCCTGAACTTCATCATGTTTCATAATGTTTTTCTCAAAGGTTTCCAGTACCTTTTGAGACTGCTCCTTAAGACGGACATTACAGTAGACCACGATATTCAGACCCAGTTTTTCACGGTTCAAAAGACCCACATATTTCTCAATGATGCCATGTTTCTCCAGCTGCTTAATCCTTTCATAGGTAGGAGTAAACGTAAGACCTATCCTTTCTGAAATTTCTTTTACAGATAGCGTAGAGTCTTCCTGAATAATGCTGAGAATCATTTTGTCTTTTAAATCCATAGGGAGAATTGAGTTTTAACAAAAATATCAATTAAAAATGAAAATAAGGAAAGATTACAGGTTTAAATTTTTTTAGAAATTTGGTTTTGTAGATTCGTAAAAATATTATATCTTTGCACCTAATGAATAAAAGAGTATTTATATCATTAGATTTACCGGGCGAAAGCGCCCTTTACGATATTTATTGTTATTAAGCGAAGATCCTGTCTTCGCTTTTTTTATGCTCAAAAAATAAGAATTATGTTTACAATTACAGAACTAAGCACCGAGAGAATCAACAGTATACTGACCGAAGCACTGGCTTTTGCCAACGGAAAAACTGCAAAAATTGAAGGAGAAATTTTCTGCTCAAATCTTTTCTTTGAAGACAGCACAAGAACAAAGACAAGTTTTGACATCGCAGAAAGAAAACTGGGTCTGCAGGTAGTCCCTTTTGATGCTTCCCACAGTTCTGTAAACAAAGGGGAGAGTCTTTATGATACTGTAAAAACCATTGAAAGCCTGGGTGTGAATCTGGTCGTGATCAGAGATAAGAAGGACAGATATTTTGAAGAACTGAGCAATATCAAAATTCCGATGATCAACGGAGGAGACGGAACAGGAAACCATCCTTCCCAGTGTATGCTGGATCTGATGACCATCTATCAGGAGTTCGGAAAATTTGAAGGATTAAAGATAGGAATAGTAGGAGATGTAAAACACAGCCGTGTAGCGAATTCAAATGCTGAAGCATTGAGAAGATTAGGCGCTAAAGTATATTTCTCAGGACCTGAACATTGGTTTGACGAAGGCGCTTTAATTAACGGAACCTATTTACCGGTTGATCAGCTGATCGCTGAAGTAGATGTTCTGATGCTGTTGAGAATTCAGCACGAAAGACACGATGCAAAAATGAGTTACACCGCTTCTGAATACCACAGAAAATACGGTTTGACGAAAGAAAGAGAAAAAGTAATGAAAAACGGAGCGATCATCATGCATCCCGCGCCCATCAACAGAGGCGTTGAAATAGATACAGACCTGGTGGAATGCGACCGTTCAAGAGTTTTCAAACAGATGCAGAACGGAGTCTTCGCAAGAATGGCCATCCTGAAAGAAGCATTGGAAAAAGAAGGATATACCTTTAAATAGGTCATGGGTTCTGAGATTCGGGTTCCGGGTCCTGGACATACAAAAATTTCCCACTTGGTGGGGTTGGTTAAAAAGAAAAAAATAAAACAGAACGAGGAAGTCTAACTTCTAACTTCTTAAATCTAATATCTAATTTTTAAAAATGAAGAAAAAATTAATACTGGAGTCCGGTGAAGTGTTTCATGGAGAAGGTTTCGGAGCAGAATTGGAAACTGCCGGAGAAGTAGTTTTCAATACCGGAATGACAGGGTATCAGGAGTTGATCTCCGATCCGTCATACTGTGGTCAGATTGTTTGCATGACCTATCCGCTTATCGGAAATTATGGTATTAACCGTGATGATTATGAAAGTATCGAGCCGGCTATTAAAGGACTTATCGTAAAAGAACTTTGCGATCTTCCTTCCAATTTCCGTACTCAGATGACTTTAGAAGAATTATTTAAAAAGAAAAACCTTTCAGGAATTTCCGGAATCGACACCAGAAGACTGACAAGAATTCTACGTAATTCAGGAGTTGTGAAAGGGAAAATTGTAAACGTTGAGGCTGACGAAAACGAAGTGGTTACAGAATTAAAAGGAACCAACTTCCCAATCAATCAGGTGGAAACTGTTTCTACAAAAACAGCTTACGCCAATCCGGGAAGAGGACTGAAAGTCGTTTTGGTAGATTTTGGTTCCAAATTAGGAATTATCAGAGAGCTGTCTCAAAGAAACTGCGACATCACTGTAGTTTCCCACGACACCACTGCAGAAGAAATTCTGTTAATGGATCCGGATGGAATTATGCTTTCAAACGGTCCTGGTGACCCGGAAGACAACCCTAAGGCATTAGAAATGATCCGCGGACTACTAGGGAAAGTTCCGATTTTCGGAATCTGTCTGGGACATCAGCTGATCGGTCTGGCTTGTGGCGCAAAAACATTCAAACTGAAGTTCGGACACAGAGGAGGAAATCACCCGGTACTGGATCTTGAGAAAAACAAAGTGTCTATCACTTCTCAAAACCACGGTTATGCAGTAGATCAGGAAAGTCTTAAAAACACAGACCTTGTAGAAACTCACATCGCCCTAAACGACAGAACCAACGAAGGTCTGAAACACAAGATCCACCCATGCTTCTCCGTTCAGTACCACCCGGAAGCAAGCCCAGGTCCTGAAGATGCGAACTATTTGTTTGATGAGTTCATTGATTTGATGGAGGAATTTAAAAAATAAGAACCAAGAATCAAGACACAAGAACCAAGACGTAAGAATTAAGATTAATAGACTACAGATGCACAATTTTGAGAAATTACTTTTCTGGCAAAAATCTATAGTACTGGCAAAAAATGTTTACATTATCTGTCAGGAGATCAGTAACGATGAAAAGTATGGTTTGATTTCTCAAATTAAAAGATCAGCAGTTTCTATTCCTTCGAATATCGCGGAAGGTTCTGGTAGAAATGGAAGTAAAGAGTTTAATCATTTTCTGGCAGTTGCTCTGGGTTCAGCTTTTGAACTGCAGACACAGCTGATCTTGGTTAGGGAATTAAATCTCTTACCGGAAGAAAAAATAAATGTTTTACTAAGTGAAGTTTCTGAAATTCAGAGAATGATTTATTCGTTTAAAAATAATTTAAAATAAAAGTCTGGAATCTTGGCTCTTGGCTCTAGAATCTTGACTCTACAATAAAAAGAAAAATGGCAAAACGTACAGATATAAAAACAATTTTAGTAATCGGTTCAGGGCCCATCATCATCGGGCAGGCAGCTGAATTTGATTACGCAGGAACGCAGGCTTGTCTGTCTTTGAGAGAAGAAGGCTACAAGGTGATTTTGATCAACTCAAACCCTGCGACTATTATGACGGATGTAGAAATCGCAGATAAAGTATATATCGAGCCGATTTCACTTCAGTTTGTAAGCCACATCATCAGAAAAGAACGTCCGGATGCTTTGCTACCGACGCTTGGAGGTCAGACAGGTCTGAATATGGCGGTAGAACTGGAAAAATCAGGAATTCTTGAAGAATGCAAAGTGGAGGTTTTAGGAACTACACTTTCTGCGATCAACAGAGCTGAAGACAGAGATCTTTTCCGTGAACTGATGAGAGAGCTTAACGAACCGGTTCCTGAATCAGATATCGTAACTACAGTAGAAGGAGCAATCCGTTTTGCTGAAGAAATCGGATATCCGGTGATTGTTCGTCCTGCCTTTACAATGGGAGGAACAGGAGGAGGTATCGCCTCTACGGAAGCTGAATTGAAGGAGATCGCTGAATTAGGATTAAAATACAGTCCGGTGACGCAGTGTCTTATCGAGAGATCCATTGCAGGTTTCAAAGAAATTGAATACGAAGTAATGCGTGATGCGAACGACAATGCGATTGTGGTTTGTAACATGGAAAATATAGACCCGGTAGGAGTTCACACAGGGGATTCTATCGTAGTGGCACCTTCTCAGACACTTTCTGACAGAGAGTATCAGTTATTGAGAAATGCTTCCCTAAAGATCATCAGAGCCCTGGGAATTGAAGGAGGATGTAATGTACAGCTGGCTTTAGACCCGCATTCATTCAACTACTATATCATCGAGGTAAACCCTAGAGTTTCCCGTTCATCAGCATTGGCAAGTAAAGCGACAGGATATCCGATCGCAAAAATTGCAGCGAAGATTGCGGTAGGTTTAACGCTTGACGAGATTATGAATCCGGTAACAGGAAAAACTTACGCATGTTTCGAGCCTGCTCTTGACTATGTGGTAACGAAATTCCCAAGATTCCCGTTCGATAAATTCGAAACTGCAGACAGAAGATTGTCTACACAGATGAAAGCAACCGGAGAAGTAATGGCCATCGGAAGAAACTTCGAGGAATCTTTACAGAAAGCCGTTCGTTCTTTAGAAACCGGTTTAAGACATTTGGGATTAAAAACAAAACAGGCTGCCGCTTTAACGGACGAAGATATCGAAAGAAGAATCAGAGTTTGTGATGACGAAAGACTGTTCATTATTTGTGATGCTTTAAGAAGAGGTTACGATTGGGAGCAAATTGTAGAATGGAGTAAAATTGATAAATTCTTCATCTGGAAATTAAAGAAACTAGTTGATTTTGAAAAAGAAATTGCAGCCAATAAATTCGATAAAGAGACTTTAATTCAGGCTAAAAAATTAGGATTCTCAGATCAGAATATCGCTCACTTATGGGGATCTTCCCAGAGAGAGGTTTATAATTTCAGAAAAGAAAATGGAGTGATACCGGTTTACAAAATGGTAGACACGTGTGCAGCGGAATTTGAAAGTGAAACTCCTTATTTCTACGGAACTTATGAAGAAGAAAATGAAAGTGTCGTAACCGATAAAGAAAAAGTAATTGTTCTGGGTTCAGGACCTATCAGAATCGGACAGGGAGTAGAGTTTGACTATGCAACAGTTCACTCGGTTTGGGCCATCAAAGAATTAGGTTACGAAGCGATTATCATCAACAATAACCCTGAAACAGTTTCTACGGATTTCTCAATTTCAGATAAATTATACTTCGAGCCTTTAACGGAGGAAGATGTAATGAGCATTATTGATCTTGAAAAACCTATGGGAGTGGTAGTTCAGTTCGGAGGACAGACTGCGATTAACTTAGCAGATAAACTGGCTAGCTACGGAGTAAAAATTCTGGGAACTTCCCTGGAAGACCTAGACAGAGCTGAAAACAGAGATAAGTTTGAAAAAGCTCTTCAGGAAATGGGAATTCCTCAGCCTTTAGGAAAAACTTCAACTTCAAAAGAAGAAGCGATAAAAATTGCTAACGAGATCGGTTATCCGGTTTTGGTTCGTCCAAGTTATGTTTTAGGAGGAAGAGCAATGGAAATTGTGTATACAGAAAGCGAATTGGCTCATTACATGGAATTTGCGGTAGATGCAAGCCCGGAGCATCCGGTTTTGGTAGACCGTTATATTACCGGAAAAGAAGTGGAAGTAGATGCCATCTGCGATGGTGAAACGGTTATTATTCCAGGAATCATGGAACACATCGAAAGAGCGGGAGTTCACTCCGGAGACTCTATTGCAGTGTATCCACCTCAGAATGTTTCACAGGAGGAAATCGATACTTTGGTAGATTATACCCAGAGACTGGCCAAAGGATTGAATGTGATCGGTTTAATGAACATCCAGTACGTTCTTTTCGAAGGAAATGTATACGTGATTGAAGTGAATCCACGTTCATCAAGAACAGTTCCGTTCTTATCCAAAATCACAGAAGTTCCGATGGCGAACTTAGCAACAAAAGCGATTTTAGGCCAGAAACTGACAGATTTAGGATACAAAAACGGATTGGTTCCGAATAAAGAAGGAGTCTTTGTAAAAGTTCCGGTATTCTCTTTCTCAAAACTGACGAAAGTAGATATCTCCCTGGGACCAGAAATGAAGTCTACAGGAGAAGTAATGGGGAAAGATACAACCCTGGAAAAAGCTCTTTACAAAGGATTAATCGCAGCAGGAAGAAAAGTTCCGATGCATGGTTCAATTTTGTTCACGGTAGCAGATAAGCACAAGCAGGAAGCGGCAGACCTTGCTGCAAGATTCCACGAAGTTGGTTTCAGAATCTGGGCAACGGAAGGAACCGCGAAATTCTTTGAAGAAAAAGGGATTCCTTGTAAAATAGGATACAAAATCGGGGAAGATGATGTCAATCTTATCGACCTGATTCAGAAAGGAAAAGTACAGTATGTAGTCAATACCATGACCAAAGGAAAGCAGGTAGAAAGAGACGGATTCCAGATCAGAAGAATGAGTGTGGAAAACGGCGTTCCTTGTTTAACTTCCATGGACACAGTAGAAGCCATCCTGAAAGTAATTGAAAGCATGAGTTTCAAAATGGAGACGATGTAATTTCGGATTCAGATAATATATTTTTAAACCCCGCAAGTTTTCTTGCGGGGTTTTTGTTTCATGAAAATTTTAATTAACAGCCGATTACGGAAATTTGTACATTGCATAAGTTTATCATACTAACGAAAATTGTAACGACATTGAAAATCGTTTTAAGATTAATAAAATAAAGCCTTCATGAGACATATCAAATCTAATTTCTTGTACAGTATGGCATGTATGGGAATTCTTTTTTCCTGTGCTTCCTCAAAACATAGTACTGCTGAGCCCAATGTCGTTGTTTCTGAAAAAACAGATTCGCTGTATGCAGAAATTCAAAAGCTTGGCTTGGAATATACGCAGAAAAGTAATGTACCTGGCGTGGCTGTTGCCGTTATTAAAGACGGGAAAATTGCATGGACGCAATGTATCGGGTATGCTGATGTAGCTAGCAAAAAGCCCGTGACCACTCAGACCATTTTTAATGTAGGCTCTGTTTCAAAATTAGTCGCTGCATGGGGCTTTATGCAACTGACAGAAAAAAGATTGATTCAATTGGATGATCCGGTTAATCAGTATCTAAGCCGCTGGAAATTACCACAGTCTTCATTTGATGTATCAAAAGTTACGCTTAGACGAATCTTAAGCCATACCGCCGGACTTTCTGTACATGGATATGGAGGCTCTGAACAAGGAGCTAAACTGCTGTCACTGGAAGAGTCTTTATCAGGAAAAACAAAACGAAACCGGGAAAGTGTAAGCATTATCATGGAACCTGGAACAAAATGGAAATATTCAGGGGGTGGGTACACCCTTGCACAGCTCTTACTTGAAGAAAGAACCAAAGAAAACTTTGCTGAATACATGAGACAACATGTTTTTAAACCTCTGGGATTACATCACAGTAATTATGACTGGACAGAAGAAATGAAAGCCAATTCTGCCACTGCTTATGATACTTTGGGAAAACCTATAAAAAACAGAATATTTACAGAACAGGCTGCTGCAGGATTACAAACGACCATTTTGGACTTAGCTCATTTCGCAGAATTATCCATCACTGCAGATCCAAAAGAATTGAATAACGTTTTAAAACCGGAAACGATACGGCTGATGGAGCAACCTGTCCAGCCTGGTTCCAGTGAAGGAGAAAGCGGTCTTGGATACAGATTCTTTAATTTTGAGAATCTTCAAACTGTGGGACATACAGGTGAAAACGACGGCTGGTGCGCTTCTCTGTTTTTACATATGCCTACTAAAAGCGGTCTGGTTATTCTTTGCAATGGCTCTAACTGGAAAGATGATATGAGAAACCCAATGTATAGCACCTGGGCAAAATCAATTATAAAAAAATTAGGGAAATGACGAGGATTTCAGGTAAAACATCCGATAACCAATGAAACCATCCGATTTTCTGAAAAGGAAAAAAGAATATAATTTTCAAACCCCGTGAGTTTTATTACGGGTTTTTTCATAGAGACATAAAAAATACTTGTCCGTTTTTCGGTTGTACAGAAACAGGATCTGTATTACTTTTATAAAAAATTAAAATGACAGCAATTCATAAATTCAGAAAACTACATAAGCAGGATGATCCGTTATTAATAGGAAACGTTTGGAATGTACAAAGTGCGAGAGCATATGAAAAATTGGGCTACCAGGCAGTAGCCACTTCAAGTTCTGCGGTAGCCTTTAGTCTGGGATATGAGGATGGCGAAAACATGAGTTTTGATGAATACTTCTATATCGTTGAAAGAATTTTGAAATCCGTCAACATTCCTTTGTCCGTAGATTTGGAAGGAGGTTATGGAAAAACAGTGGAGGAAATTGTTTTAAATATTTCCAGACTGGCCAAGGCAGGCGTAGTTGGAATCAATATCGAAGACAGTGTGATCATTGACGGAACCAGAAAACTATTGAGTACGCGTGATTTCTATGAAAAATTAAATGCAGTCATTCTCCAGCTTAAAGAACAGAATATAGATATTTTCATCAATGTAAGAATAGATCCATTTCTTCTGGGAGTAGACAATACAATACAGGAAACACTTGACCGGATGGAAATCATCGAAAGAGTAGGTGCAGACGGAATTTTCGTTCCATGCATTACCGAAGTACAGGACATTGAGAATGTTATTAATACTTCAAAACTTCCGTTCAGTGTGATGTGTATGCCGGAACTTCCGGATTTTCAAACCCTTAAAAGGTTAGGGGTTAAAAGAATTTCATCAGGAAATTTCTTAAATGGGTATATTTATAGTCAATTGGAAACCGCATTAAAAGCCATTGGAGAAGCCGGAAGTTTTTCTCCTATTTTTTAGATAGCATGAAACTTACAGAAGAAAGAATGTATCAGGCATCTTTAGAAAAAGATTCCTCATTTGAAGGCATTTACTGGATGGCTGTAAAAACCACGGGTATATTTTGCCGGCCCACCTGTACGGCCAGAAAACCCAAAAGAGGGAACGTAGAATTCTTTGTCAATACCGAAAAAGCAATAGAAAATGGCTACAGACCCTGTAAAATATGCAAACCGCTTGAAAAATTGAATGAAACACCCCGCTACATTCAGGATTTGCTGGATGAACTGCAGCAGAATGAATCACTAAAGATCAAAGACGCAGATCTTCTGGAAAGACATATTGAACCGGTAACGATCAGGCGATGGTTTCTGAAAAATCATGGGATGACCTTTCATACTTTTCAGAGAGAATTCAGAATGAATAAAGCATTTAAAAAAATAAAAAATGGTGAAAGTATCATCGAAGTGGCATTGGATTCAGGCTATGAAAGTTTAAGCGGTTTCAATGAACGTTTTAAAGAAGTCATTGGTACCACACCTAAGAATACAGGCCGCCGGACCATTATTGATCTGAAAAGAATTGAGACCCCATTAGGACCTATGTTTGCCTGCTCATGTGAGGAAGGAATCTGCCTTCTCGAATTTACAGACCGGAAAAATATAGACCGCCAGTTGGCCCATTTGTCTAAAGTAATGAATGCCGAAATCGTTCAGGGTGAAAATAAGCATTTCGAGCAGCTGGAAAACGAGCTGAATGAATATTTTGAAGGAAAAAGAACAACGTTTGAGGTGCCTCTTTATATCACAGGAACAGATTTTCAGAAAAAAGTGTGGCAACTTTTAACAGAAATACCCAAAGGTGAAACCCGTACCTACAAACAGCAGTCTGAATTTTTGGGGAATCCCAAAGCTGTACGCGCCGTAGGAACAGCCAATGGTATTAATAAAATTGCCATTATTATTCCGTGTCACCGTGTGATAGGCTCAGATGGTGAGCTGGTAGGATATGCCGGAGGAATATGGAGAAAACAAAAGTTACTTGAGTTGGAAGGCGCTATCTTATTTTAAATATCTTTACAAAAAGCAACCACCATGCCCTCAGAATTTGACCCCGTTCTACATCACTTCAGCCAATACATAAAGCTCAGCGAGACTTTAAAAAAAGAATTGCAGGACAGATTATCCCTTCAGACTTTTGAAAAGGGGGAACTTTTACACGATGCTGATAAAATCTGCACCAAAAGCTATTTTATTCTCAGCGGATTGACCAGAACCTACTATCTGAAGGACGGAACAGAGATCAGCGAATATTTCTCCAGTGAAAACGAATGGGTCAATTCCCCCAAAAGTTTTATAGGACGCATAAAAGATATCTATTCCATCGATTGTCTCGAAAAAACAGAAACCTTCTGCCTCAAAATAAATGATCTGGGCTATTTATTTGATCATTTCCCTGAAATGGAACGGTATGCAAGATTATCTATGGGAAGTGTATTCGGGCACCTTATGGAACGGATTACATCTCAGAGATTCACCACTGCTAAAGAAAAGTATGAACATTTTCTGACGGTTTATAAAGGAATTTATCACAGAATTCCGCTGGGAATGACGGCATCTTATCTCGGAATTACCCAGTCTACGCTCAGCAGATTGCGGGCAGAAAAGTAGTTTTTGATCTAGAGCAAAAATTATCAGGATTCGCTGAGATATTTTTGTTAAAAAAAACAATGAAACTATTATTTAAGATTTTCTGCCTCCTGACGTTTGTATGCTCATTGGCTAAAGCTCAGGATACCATTCAATCAAAGAATACAGATGCCATTTTGTATCAGCCTTCCAAAAATATAAAGGGTCTTGTTGTTGGACTCGGAGGATCTGAAGGAGGAAATGCATGGGCATCAAAGCACTGGAAAACGGTAAGAGATCAGTTCTTAGATAAAGGATATGCATTCCTTGCGCTGGCTTATTTCGGATCAAAGAATTCTCCAAAACTGCTTGAAAAGATTGAAATTCAGGATGTGTATAATGCTATAAATCTTTCAAAACAGAAAGTCCACACAGAAAAAGTGGCAGTGATAGGTGGTTCAAGAGGAGCGGATCTTGCTTTACTTCTGGGAAGTTATTATCCTGATATCTCATGTATCATTGGACTATCGGCAAGCCATGCCGTTTTTCCCGGAAACACGGACCATTTTTCGACTTCGAGCTGGACTTTTGGCGGGAAAGAACTTCCTTTTGTTCCGGTGAATGAAGCAGCAGTCCCTTTTATGATGGAACGGAAAATAAGAAAAGCCTTTGAAGCGATGCTGCAGGACAAGGAATCTGAACAGAAGTCCTTTATCAAAGTGGAACAGATCAAGGCTCCAATTCTCCTGATGTCCGGCACTGAGGACGAAATCTGCCCTTCATCAGAAATGTCTGAAAAAATCATTCTAAGATTGAAAAACAATCATTTCAAATACCGTTATGAACACCTACCGTTCAAAGGAAGCCATTCAGAACCGTATCAGCATTTCGATAAAGTCTTTGAATTTCTTCAGAAAAACTTCTAATCTAATTAACGCCAATCTTAGCCTCATCCTCAGCCCCTCTATTCATCGTATTTTATAAGAAGTTAATTTTTATGATATCTATCAGTTTTTATTTAGAATTAATAAAAATAAGATAATTTTGCGGAACTAACTTACTTATACAATGAAAAGAATAATTATTTCTGCATCCTTTCTGGCGGCAACGATGCTGAGTGCCCAGGAAACGGATACCATCAAAGTTTCTGAAATTCAGTCCGTGTCACTTCAGGGAACCCACAATTACAGAACCAAAAAATCTGAATCTGTAGCGAGACTTCCTCTCGAAAACCTTGAAAATCCTACCGTGTACAACATTGTCCCGAAAGAAATCATCAGCGAGATGAACGCCGTTGATTTTAATACGGCAATGGCTTCCGCACCGGGAGTGGTGGTGAGTAACAGCGTGAACGACAGTGGAAACGACATTTTTCTAAGAGGTTTCAGCTCTTCTGCCAACTTCAGAAACGGACTGCTTCAGAACCCAAGAGTACAGTCGGAAATTGCCAATGTAGAGAGGGTGGAAGTGATCAAAGGACCTTCAGGAACTCTTTTCGGCGGAACTCTGGCCAATTATGGAGGTATCGTGAATATTGTTACTAAAAAACCTCAGGAAAATTTCGGGGGAATCATCGGCTACACGACGGGAAGCTGGGGAATGAACAGGATCACCGCTGATGTGAATACCCCTTTGAATAAGGAAAAAACAGCATTAGCAAGATTTAATGTAGCAGCCTATTCTCAAGATTCTTTTCAGGATGCAGGCTACAATAAAGGACTGTTTTTCTCAGGAAGCATTCTGTATAAAGTGAGTGATAAAACAACGGTGACTTTGGATACTGAATTCCATGCACCGGAAAAAACACTGAATGCTTACGTGAGACAGTCAGAAAAATTAACGATCGGCTCCATGACAGACCTTACAGGAGCTCACGACAGATCATTTACCAGCAATGATATCGGCTCGAAAAGAACCAACTTCGTCACGATGGCTGAGGTGACCCATAAATTCAATGATCAGTGGACTTCCAGAACTTCGTATCAAAGAGGAGAAGCTAATGAAAACGGATCTATATTTCTAGTTTTAAGCTATCTTGACAATAATACGGTAAGTCGTGGAATTCGTCCTTTTGACAGCTATAAAGTGACTACGGATAATATTCAGCAGAATTTTATCGGAGATTTTAAGATTGGGAATCTGAGAAACAGACTGGTTGTGGGGCTGGATTATTATCAGCAAAGCACCAAAAATCAGTACGGAATGTTCAAAAGAAATGCTACAGATACCGTGGGTTCTGTGTTTGCTCCTTATGATATTATTAAGCTGGACGAAGCCTCTGCCTGGCAGCCGATCTCCAGAAGTCTGGTTGAAAATCTTGAAAGAATTCCCAACGATCCTACCAGTAAAGTAAAACCGACTAATTACGAAATCAGCCATTTCAGTACTTTCAGCGTTTATGCGTCCAATGTCCTCAATATCACAGACAATTTACTGGTAATGGCGAGTTTAAGAATGGACAACTATAAAAATGATGATCTCAAAACCAATGGAGTAAAAGGAACCGGAAATTACAGTCAGACACAGTTTTCACCAAAATTCGGTTTGGTGTATGAAATTGTAAAAAATGAAATCTCATTTTTCGCGAACTACGTCAATGGGTTTAAAAATTTCGCACCGTCTCTCAACCAGGATGGAGTTCTTACAAGCTGGGAACCTGAGCAGGGGAACCAGTTTGAAGGTGGATTTAAACTTGATCTGTTTCATAAAAAACTACTTTCCACCATTACCTATTACAATATGAATGTGAACAACAGACTCATTGCTGTGCCGGGTGGTTTGGGCAGTATGCAGGACGGAAAGATCAAAAATCAGGGATTTGAAATGGACGTTATCGTCAATCCTTTCAAAGGCTGGAATATCGTTGCCGGATACGGATACAATGACAACAAATACGACGACCGAGGCGTGAATAATGGAAAAAGAATCGCGTGGACACCAAAGCATGTTGCCAATCTCTGGACCAGCTACAAGATCATGGACGGCTCCTATGAAGGCCTTGGATTCGGGGCCGGATTTAATTTTGTAGACAAAACCTATATCAATATCACCAATCATTTCCTGGCACCTGCTTATACCACTGTAGGAGCCACTGTTTTCTATGATAAAAAGAGATACAGAATCGGGGTGAAGATGAATAACGCACTGAACGATACGTACTGGAATTTCTACGGCCAGCCTCAGAAGCCGAGAGAGATTCTTGCCAACTTTGCCTTTAAATTCTAACCTTAATAAAACAAAAATAAGAGCGGTACTTCGTTGCCGCTCTGCTGTATTGATAGATATGGAAAAGAAAACAACAGATAAAAAGAAAAAGCAGGGAAAATCCCTCACGAAAAAAATTACAGGATGGCTCCATCTCTGGCTGGGACTGGTTTCTGGGATTATTGTCCTGGTAGTAACCCTTTCAGGAACGATGTTCGTCTTTTGTGATGAAATCATTGATCTATGCGGAGGAAGCGCCAAATATGTACAGGCTCAGGCCAATACAAAAAAAATGTCACCGGAAGAACTGCTGGCGAAATTTCATCAGCAGGTTCCGGACAGAAAAGCATTTTATTTTGATACCTATAAAGAGGCGGACAGAACGTTCAGGGTAGCCTCGGCTACGAAACCACCCAAAGATAAAAATGTTCCCAAAGCAGGAAAACCAAAAGGTCGCGGACCAAGAGGGGTATTTGCCTATCATTATCTTGATCCTTACACCGGGAAAATTACAGGCTCTACGAAGAGCTATGAATTTTTCTATATCGTGGCGCATATCCATGCTCAGCTTCTGGCCGGAAAATTCGGGAAAACGGTAGTCGGAGTGGCTTCCATTATATTTTTTGTTCAACTGATTGGCGGACTTATTCTCTGGTGGCCGAAAAAGTGGAACAAGACAACCAGAACAGCAGCCTTTAAAATAAAATCAGGAACCAAATGGCGCAGGAAAAACTATGATTTTCATAATGTGTTCGGATTCTATTCATTGTTACCGGCTGTATTTATTACGATTACAGGATTGATTATGGCCTACAAAATTTTGACAGATCTTACTCAGGAAGCCTTTGGCGGAATCGCTGATGCTCATGAAATTGCTGAACAATATGAACCTAAGTTTGATCCTGAGAAAAAAACGCTGTCTTACGCAGATTTCGTAGATAAGAATTTCAAAAAATTTCCGGAAGCCAGACAGTTCAGAATGAGTATTCCAAGGAATGATTCTGCTACAGTGTACAATGTCGTTACGGCAAAATTTATCGGTTTGAAAAGCCTTGCCAGCGGTAAAAGCATGGAAGCCAATAAATATACCGGAGAGGAAATCCAGTATCCGAAAGAAGTCATTATGCATGAAGTAATTGAACATATGAACTTTGATCTGCATGTAGGATATTGGGGTGGTATGTTTGGGAAGATCTTCACCTTTGTGATCGGAATTATCTGTACAAGCCTTCCGGTGACGGGCTTTCTGATCTGGTGGGGCAGACGCAAAAAATCACCGAAAAAATCAACAGAAGTTAAAAATATTCATCAACATAGAAAAGAACATCATGAACAGCCGGCTTAAATTTTTATTATTGAACCTATTCCTTCTTTGCAGTTTGTCAGCAATGGCGCAGGAAAAAATAAACATCGGGGAAAAACAGGCCATATCCTCAGCGATTCTCAATGAAAAAAGAGAGATTTGGATCCATCTTCCGAAAACCTATAACGACAGCAGCATCAGCCCTGCAAAATATCCGGTGATCTATCTTCTGGATGGAGAAATCAATTTCGAATATTACACAGGAATGAGCGATTTTCTGGCCAGACCGCCTTATGCAGATATGCCGGAATGTATTGTTGTCGGTATCAAAAACACGGAAAGAACCAGAGATCTTACGCCTACAAAATCACAGAAGAAAAGCCCGGTAAATCCGAATGTCATTCTTTTCGGAGACAGTGGCGAAAGTGAAAATTTTGTCAGATTCATACAGGAAGAGTTGAAACCTTTCATTAGTAAAAACTACAGGACGCAGGATTATTCCATTCTAGTAGGGCATTCTTTCGGAGGACTTTTTGCCGTGAATGTTCTGCTTACCCATCCGGAATATTTCAATGCTTATGTAGCGAATGATCCCAGTTTATGGTGGGACAATAAGGTTTTGATTTCCAAGACAAAAAGCTATCTGGAAAAAAACAAAACATTTCCGGCCCACAAATTCCTGTACGTTTCTCAGGCTAACAATGAAGAACAGAACAAAAACTGGAATTCCGAGATGACTCAGGCGATTGAAGAATTTAAAGGAATTGTTGAGAAAAACGGCTCATTGAATTATAAACATCATTTCTTTGAAAGTGAAGTCCACGGAACGGTTTCTTATCCTGGAAATTACGATGCTTTGAAATTCATCTTTAAAGGTTTCAGAACAGATATTAAAAAACTGTCTAAGAATCCGCAGCTGCTTGAAGAAGAATACAAAAGGTTTTCAGAGAAAGCAGGATCTAATTTTACTCCTTCCGAGACTTATCTGAATGTCGTTCTTAAATTCATGAAGAGTAATGATTTTAAAGAGTCGGAGGATTATTTTATAAACTTAAAGAACAGTCTGTATCCTAAGATTAAATAATTGATTAATCTTATAAAAACTCATTAAGTTTAGGGTAGATTGAGGACGTATTCAATCTGCCCTTTTTTATTGGAGATTTAAAAACAATAGGGAAGTTTAAACCTTTTTAAACGGTTTTTTTGATCCTAATTAATTTTTGGTTTTACGAATCTAAGACAGACAAAATTGAATACTGCAGAAATCACCCAGAAAGGAGAGGCAAAAACGATTGCAAATACAAAGAGGGGAATAATTCCTTTTAATCCCGCAATGATGATTCCGTCCGTGGCCATGCGGGTAGCTATTGAAGTAAGAATGCAGGCAAGCAGTAAGACTGAAAGACTTAAACCGATAGCAGTACCAGCCAGTTTCCATTTTCCTAAGATTCCGGGATGGATATGTATTCTGTAAAATACAGCACTGCACATTAAAAAGATCCCTGATGATATAAGAACAGGATAGATCAGAGATAAATCTGCAGCCATGATCACTAATGCAAAATTGGCGATCAGTACATTAATGAAAGTACAGAGTATAAAAAGAAAGACATTTTGTTTCATGGGCATTGGTTAATCAGTGACTTAAAGTACAACTATTTTTCAGACTCCATGCTGGAAAACAACTTAGAAATCCATCTATATTGAAAGAGCAAACCTGAAGATTCACAGATTTGCTCTTTTATTTCTATAGAAGAATCAGGCTCAGTTCTTGCCTAATGCCTGTTGTCACAGTTGATGGTAAGATCTTTGTGTCCTTTATCTAAAAATGTAATAGAAGGACAACCAAAAGATTGGGAAACAAATCCAAATACCACAGGAGGTTTTCCCTTGAAAAGATTGCCGGTCCATTGGAATTTATTGGCTCCGTCTGTGTCTATTCCATTCAGTGGAGTGAATTCTGCACCATCGCCACCAGTGGTGATCGTTTTTTCAAAGATTTTTTGGTTACGGTTGTTAATCACTGCGAGTTGACGTTCCTGCACGATATCGCCTTCAAGAAAATCCTGAAGATAATAGGTGAGGTCGTTATCCTTAAATTGAAAAGTATTTCCGTATTTCAATGATGAACCGGAGAAATATTTTTTTGAAACCTCTGTGGCTGATTTTTCCCACTGCATAGGTTTGATCTTATTTTGAACAAATGGATCTTTATTTCCGAAATAGGCAATAGCGTTCGAATAACGGTCAAAAATATCCATGTCTTTTTGAGTTTCGATCTGGAACCCAATCATATAAGAGCCAGCGTCAACTTCTTCTCCTTCGGGAGCATATGGCGTAAGATAAGCTACCGCTTTTAACTTGTTGAGAGGAGTTTTTTGCAGTTTATTGAACTCATAATTGAAAAGATACAGAGAATCATTCTCCGTAAGATGCATACCGGTGAGCATTTTCTTTCTGTACTCAGCATCAAGTTCTACATACTGAAGCTTTTCAAAAGGAATATTTTTCTGATTTTTGATGAAGTCTGAAGGGATCGCATGAGAATCTGTATAGATATCTGATACGGAAATAAAAACATCCATCAGCTCATTACGCTGTACAAGAGAGACATTGTAAATATTGAAATGATTATAGTCTATTTCATCGGTTGTCTTCGTCATTTTTACAGAATCATTGGTGATGCCTGTTGAATTGGATGCCGGTTTACTGACCTCTTTTTTACAACCCATCATAACCAGTTGTAAAAATAAAAGGACTAAGGCTGTACTGAATTTCATCATGGGTCTTACCTGAAAAAGTGAATAGTGTTTAGAATGTTGCACGTTTTAATTATTTTATGATATAATAAGGTTCTGAAAAATATTTACTCGGCTTGATATACGCCGTTTTTCTGTCTGCATCAAAGACCCAGTTGAATCTTCGCAAAAGGTCTGCACCAAAGTAATTAACCGTTTGTTTTTTCAGATCACCGATAAAAAATCCGGCTGAGACATCTTTTAAAACACTGTTTCCTACTTTTAAGAAAGGAAGTATCCCCTGTTTGGTGATGATGCTTTTCCCACTGGAGTTTTTTAAGGTTTTTTCGCCTGTGATCTTCAGTTTTTTATCCAGTTCTTTTTCTGCAGCAAAATCGTTACTGTACAACAATCCTCCTGAGTATCCGGACTGAAGTACAAAATAAGCTTCCTGCTGTTTGTCACCGTCAATAACGTTGTCAGCTACAATATAAAAACCTTCATGATCATATAGGGTCACAATAGGTTGATAGTCTTTCACATCAGGTGCTTGATCATAGACAATAAACTGATTGTGGTCGTAATCTATTTTAAATGCTTTTCCTCCAAACAGGACGGTTCCGATCTTTCCGTCAGCCTCATGGCCAGCCATTTGATTGTCTGTAAAACGGACGTTATTCAATGTCAGCTTTCCAATTTGTACGGTATTATTTTCACTGATTTCATCTTTGTCAAAAACAATATGATCTGCTTTTCGCTGTTTTTCCGGAGAAATTGCGGCGTCTTCCATCGCGATCTGAAACATCAGATCCAGAGAATCTTTTTTATTGACTAAAGTTTTTACGATGATATTATTATGTTTGGTGAGTCTGAAAGGAATGGTCTGCTGTGCCTGTACACTGAAAAAGACCGTAGAAAACAGTAAGATAAGACTTGTTTTTTTGAACATGATGAAGTGATTAGTGGTTAAAATCCGGAATTTTAAAATTACCTATTATCTTTGGAACAGCAAACATTAATGTCAAATGATTCAAAAACTGCTTAATGGCGGACTGCACTGGGAAAAAAGGGAATTCAAACGGAATGAATTTCTGAAGATCTCAGGGAGTACCGATACCGATATTTATTTTGTGGAAAATGGCAGCGTCCGGATTTTTATAATGGATGAAAATGAAGAAAGGATCATCCGTTTCGGGTATACCGGAAATATTGTTGTTTCTATGGATTCGTTTCTGTCGGGAAAACCTTCGGACTTTTATATTCAAGCGATCAAAAAAACAACTGTAAAAGTGGCTTCAAAAAAGGATTTCTATGCATTTATTCAGTCTAGTGAGGAGCATCTTAAGTTTTGGATCTCAATTTTGGAAGATCTTGTCCTGCAACAGCTCGAAAGGGAAAAAGATCTGTTGACGAATTCACCCAAAGAACGCTTTGAAAGAGTCTTAAAAAGAAGCCCGAAACTCTTTCAGGAAGTCCCGAATAAGTATATCGCCAATTACCTCAGAATGTCTCCGGAAACTTTATCACGGCTTAAAAAATCTTGAGTTCAGTCAAGATTTAAGAGGAAAATGATCCCGAAATTTGCATAAAAATCATCAATGAAAATGTCTACACCACAATTGTTGGATGAATTGAAGAGTCTTACTCAGACCCATTTGAAATATGCAGAAAACCTTCTGCAGGAAACGGATGAAAAACTCAATTCCAGAATGTCGGAGGGCAGCTGGAGCGTTCTGGAATGCCTTGAACATCTCAACCGTTACGGAGATTTCTATATCCCGGAAATCAATCAGAGGATTTCTTCTTCGAAAACGTCTCCTGCACCTGTTTTTAAACCTGGATTTCTGGGTAATTATTTTGCAAAATCAATGCAGCCTAAAGACAAATTAAACAAAATGAAAACTTTGAAAGGCATGGATCCCATCAACAGTCAGCTGGATAAAAGGGTAGTCGAGAAATTTATCAGACAGCAAAGTCAGTTTTTAGATTTGCTGGAAAAAGCAGCAAGTGCCAATTTAAATACAATAAAAACCAGCGTCAGCATTTCAAAACTGATCAAAATTAAATTGGGAGATACTTTTCGTTTTGTGATTTATCATAATCAAAGGCATGTCCGTCAGGCAGACAGTATTTTGAAGAATTTGTAATCAATATCAATAGCTATTGTAATACCCTGTTACCGGGTTATCGGTTCAAACGGATAGCGGGTGGGCTATACAGGAGGAATCAGGAGAAAGAAAAAATTATTGGAAGTAGAGAAGGCTGTTTTGTTTTGATTTTTGTAAATTTAGGCAAAAATTTACACGTGAAAAAGTTACTATTTGCACTTTGCATATCAGCTTCGGCTTTAAGTTTTGCTCAGGATTATTCTGTACCGGCTGCAAGTCCGCGTCAGAAGGTAGAGCAGCAGTTTTCAATGTCTAAGATCAGCATTGACTATGGAAGACCGGGAGTGAAAGGGCGTAAGATCTTCGGAGAACTGGTTCCTTACGGACAGGTTTGGAGAGCTGGCGCGAACTCATCTACTAAAATCACATTCGGACAGTCTGTGAATTTCGGAGGGAAAATGGTTCCAGCTGGAACGTATGGTCTTTTCATCGTTCCTACAGAAAAAGAATGGAAAGTAATATTGAATAAAGACTTCCAGCAGTGGGGTGCTTATACCTATGATCCAAAGCAGGATGTTGTAGATGTTATGGTCCCTGTGAATAAACTGGCAGACAAGCAGGAATGGTTTGAAATTACCCTTAATCCTACAGATGAAAATTCTGGAAACTTAGTGATTAAGTGGGATATGGCTCAGGCTGAGGTGGCTTTAAAACCGGCAAAACCTGATGCGGTAATCAAAATTTCAGATAAGCTGAAAGAAATCAAAAAAATTGAAGCAGACGCAGCAAAAGCTAAAGGCTAAACAATGAAATTTTCAATACAACCTGTTTTAGACAGTGAAGAATATCAATTAATCCCCTTACAGCAAGGGGATTTTGAGTCTTTATATGAAGTGGCTTCCGATCCACGGGTTTGGGAACAGCATCCCAATAAAAACCGCTATCAGAGAGAAGTTTTTGAAAGCTTTTTTAAAGGAGCTATGGAAAGCGAAGGTGCTTTTAAAATCATAGAGAAATCCTCCGGCGATATTCTGGGAAGCACGCGTTTTTATAATTATGACGAAGCTGAAAACCGTATTTTCATCGGCTATACTTTCTACGGAACGAAATCCTGGGGAAAGGGAATCAATCCTAAAGTGAAAAAAATGATGCTCGATTATATTTTCCAGTTTGTAGATAAAGTATATTTTCACATAGGCAAAGAGAATATCCGTTCCCAGACTGCGCTGGAAAGAATTGGCGGGCAGAAGATTGGTGAAGAGGAAGTGGCTTATTTTGCAGAACCTACAAGAACCAATTTCGTGTATGAAATAAAAAGAGAAGATCACTCATGAAAAAATACAAAATCCAGAAATCACCGTTTGTAGTGCCTACCACAGACGGAAAACTAATAGAAGAACATTGGGGAAACTCCACAGGAAATTCAAATGTGTCCATCGCTCACATGGTGGCACCACCGGATTGGAGTGAGCCGCATCAGACGCCGGAATTTGATGAATTCACCCTGATCATTTCCGGAAAGAAGCAGTTTGAAATAGACGGCGAAATCGTAGTCCTGGAAAAAGGGCAGAGCATCCTGATCGAGAAAGGAGCAAGGGTCCGCTACAGCAACCCGTTTTCAGAACCATGCGATTATATTGCCATCTGTCTTCCTGCGTTTTCTATGGAACTGGTGAATAGGGAAGACGGGGTTTGAGTGTTGTAGAGTTTGAGAATCGGAGGGTTTGAGTGTTTTAGCGGAAAAAACCTAAAATGTAAAGAAGTCTTTAACTGATTGGCTTACCTGTAGCAGATTTAAGATCAAAATATAAATGCTTCGACTTCGCTCAGCATGACAAAGTTAATACTAACTGTATTTTCTCACTGTCATGCTGAGCGAAGTCGAAGCATTTTTTGTTAAACGAGGTTGAATATTGGCAAACGTTTCCCAATCATCACATCATCGCATCATCCCATCATTTTAAAATCTCTTTCAAAAACATCACCGTATGATTCCAGGCTCTTTTAGCCATGACTTCATTGTAATCCGGTGACTTCGGATCGGTGAATGTATGCTTGGAATGGGCATATGTGATGATCTGCCAGTCGGCATTTCCTTCATTCATTTCTTTGATTAAATTATTGTAATCCTCAGGAGTTACGCCTTTATCATCCGCAGGGTTTTCAACTAAAATTTTCGTGGCAATAGGTCCGTTTTTTCGGGCCTGATCTTTTCCGATACTTCCATGAATGGATACAACACCCGCCACCGGAAGGCTTCCTCTGGCAGATTCCAGGGCACCTGTTCCACCGAAACAGTAGCCAATCACGGCAATTTTATCAGAAATAGCTCCATTTTTTTTCAATTGTTCCAATGCTAAAGAAATACGTTTCTGATAAGCATCATAATTTTGTTTGTAATATCCTGACGTTTTACCTGCAGAAGCATTATCTGCCGGGATATTTCCTTCACCGTAAATATCGGCAATGAAAGCAATATACCCTTGTTTTTCAAGTTCGGCAGCAGCAGTTTTGGCTTCGTCATCAATACCTTTCCACGCGGGAAGGATCAGCACTCCCGGAAGTTTTTTCCCTGCGTTGGAAGTCACCAGGCCATTCAGTTTCTGTGAACCGTCCTGATAAGAAATGGTTTTAAGTTTCTGGCTGAAAACGGTTCCTGTGCTCATGACACAGGCTGTTAATAGAAGGGTGCGTATCATATGGTAATATTTAATGTATACTTTGAATATTCGCGGACATAAAAAATCCTCAACTAAATTACTGAAAATAAATTATGATGAGGATTATAAATTATAAAGCTGAAGAAGGTTAGAATTTAATTCCCAGGTTGGTCAGTTCATGTTCAAGATCCGTATCAGGATTGATTTTGATGGTGGTAAAGCCTAAAGTCTTAGCCATCTCAATATTCCTTGGGTTATCATCAATGAAAACAGATTCACCTGCCTGAATACTGTATCTTTCCATGAGTATATGCCAGATTTTTGGATCCGGTTTGATCAGTTTTTCTGTTCCTGAAACTACAATTTTTCCATTAAATATTTGAAAGAAGTCGTAGTTTTCCAGTGCATAGGGGAAAGTTTCCTCAGACCAGTTGGTCAAGCCGAACAATTGATAATCAGTGTTTTTTAAACGTCTTAAGATCTCTACATTTTGTGGAATATCACTTTTCAGCATCACCGTCCAGTTATCGTAATACGCTCTGAGTTCTTTTTCCCATTCCGGGAATTTTTTCACCTGAATATCGGTGCCTTCTGCCAAACTTCTTCCCTTATCCTGCTGCTCGTTCCATTCCGATTGGGCAATGTTTTCCAGAAAATACTCCATTTTCTCATCGTCCTTGAAATAATCTTTGAAAAAATACCTCGGATCCCAATCCATTAAAACGCCGCCAAAATCGAAGATGATATTTTTAATTTCCATAAATGTTTTTAAAACTTTTTTAATTGTATTTGACTACAAAAGTCGCAAAACTTTTGATACAAAGAGTCTTTAGAATACTTAAATTTTAAAAGATTCTTATTCTGGAAACACTAGGTTCATATAAGTGGGAAATTAAACTTTTATTTAACCACAAAAGTCACAAAATATTTTAATTTTAAACACTTTAGAACACTTTAGTTTTCGAAGTTTTACTATCCTGAAAATAATAAGAGCACATAAGCAGAAAATCAGAGATTTTCATAAAACTTAAGTGGTCTTTTTGTGCGCAATGTATTTACTTTAAAATAATTTAAGTGTTTAAAAACTTTTGTGCCTTTTGTGGTTAAAAAAAATCAGCAGTTTATTCAGGTTTATAGAATTGGTACTGCTCATTTTCATAATAAGCATTGATGTGATGCAGCCCATTCGTCAGGATGATTTCTTTCGCTCCTACGATGGAGTTGTACCTCGCCGTCTGTTCAAATGTTTTCTCCGTCAGTTTGATTTGCGGGGCTTTGCATTCGATCAGGATTACGGGTTCGGTTTTTTCCGTTACCAGAAGGTCGATTCTTTTGGTAAGGCCGTTCAAAAGGATCTTTTTCTCTGTGATCAGGGCAGATGGAGAATAACCTTTTACCGTAAGATAATAGTGGATCCAGTGCTGGCGTACCCATTCTTCAGGAGTGAGCAGAAGGTAAGTTTTGCGGACTAAGTCATAAATAAAAAACTTATCTTTGTCTTTCTTGAATTTAAAATCAAAAGTTTCCTGAAAATTCAGTTTTGGAAGTTCCATTAATAAGATGAAAGAATTAGATTTAATCCTCAAAAATATTAAAAATAAAGAAGTTTTACCTATTTATTTTTTCCACGGAGAAGAACCTTACTTTATTGATGCTGCCGTAAAAGTGCTTGAACACGACTTTCTGGAGGAAGATGAAAAGGCTTTTAACCAGACTGTAGTGTACGGAAAAGATACATCCTATCAGGAGATCCTTTCCCTTGCGAGACAATTCCCGATGATGGGCGACAGGCAGGTGATCATTGTCAAGGAAGCTCAGGATCTGAAATTTAATGAGGATGAAAACCGCGTTTTGGAAACCTATGTGGAGAATCCGGTTCCTTCTACAGTGCTTGTTTTTGCGCATAAGCATAAGAAGCTGGACAGTAGAAAAAAGGCAGCAAAAGCACTTGATAAAGCCAAAGCGCTTTTCTTAAGCGAATCTGTAAGGGACAGCAATCTTCCAAAATGGATTGCTGATGAATGTGCCCAACTGGAAATCAAAATTGCTCCGAATATTTCCAATCTACTGGCAGAATATCTCGGAAACGACCTTTCAAGAATTGCCAACGAACTTAACAAACTGAAGATCATCCTCAAAGATGGCGAAATGCTGGATGGAACGATCGTAGAAAACCATATCGGGATCAGCAAAGAATACAATGTTTTTGAGCTTCAGAAAGCTTTAGGAACCAAAAATGCCGATGCTGCCTTCAGGATCGCTCATTTTATGGGCAAAAATCCAAAGAACAATCCTTTTGTGATGATGCTGGCGAATCTGTACAGCTATTTTTCTAATGTGATCATTTATCAAACGATGGCCGGACAGCCTCCACAGGCTATTGCTTCACAAATGGGCGTTAATCCCTATTTCATCAAAGACTATGCGGAAAGCGCAAGATTATATCCTTTAAAGCATGCTACCAGAGTCATTTCTATCTTAAGAGAATTTGACATGAAAGGAAAAGGTCTTGGAGCGGTGAATATGGGAGAGGCTGAGCTGATCAAGGAATTGGTGTATAAGATTATTAATGTGGATAAGATTAAGATGAAAGTGTAGGGAGTTGGAGAGTATGAGTGTGGGAGCGTTTTATAGTGGGAGTGTTTTAGGGTTTTATTTTTTGTGGGTATGAGAAAAAGTGTTTTCCTGATTGTTTTGTCTGTGTTTTTGATGGTTTTTGCAGCTCAGAATACTTTTGGACAGACGATAGAAGGCAATCATTATGAATTAACTGTTGCTCCGGATCAAAAAGCGGTTCTTATTTTATTTCCCTGTTTTCCCTGTAATATAGAACATACAAAAACGGAAGCCGGATTTTTAAAAGGCATCGACAAGAAAGGTGTCACCACGATTCTTTTAGACTATAATCAGAAATTATTTTTAACGGAATCTGAAAAGCAGAAGTACGCAAAAACTTTACACAGAATTTTTAAACGTAACAAAATTTCGCCCGATAATATATACATCGGAGGTTTTTCCGGTGGAGGAAATGTGGCCCTTCTGATGACGGCTTTCCTCATTAAAAATCAGGATCCTCTACAACCCAAAGGGCTGATGGTAGTAGATTCTCCCATCGATCTTGAAAAGCTCTATGATAACGCCAAAAAAGATGTAGCCAAAAATGCAGATCCCGAAGCTGTAGAAGAGGGAAGGTACCTGACGGAGCTTCTGGAAAAAGAAATAGGAAAACCGGATACGAGCCGTGAAAAATATAAAACGTTGTCACCCTATTTAATGTCTGCATCTCCCGATGAAGGCAATATCCAATATCTTAAACATATTAAAACAAGACTGTACTGCGAACCTGATCTGAAATGGCAGCTCGCAAAAAAGAACAGAACCTACGAAGAACTTAACGCCTACGTACTGGAAAAAGCCCATCAGACATTACTGAAAGCAGGAAATACACAGGCAGAACTGATCCAAACCAAAGACCGCGGTATCCGAGCCAACGGAACAAAACATCCGCACTCCTGGAATATCGTGGAGGGGAATGAGCTGGTGAAGTGGATGGTGGATTTTAGGTAGCAGATGTTAGGTAGCAGGTTGTAGGGATTAGGGATTAGGGATTAGGGATTAGGGATTGGATTGTGCCGAAGGTTGAAATTGTAGTCTTTCGATTTTAGTCAACAGATAGGATGCAAGACATCAGATATCAGACGCTGAATTCATTAACGTAATTACTATGAACCTGCAACAACTAACAGCCTCTCAAACCAAAAAAACGCGTATCCCGAAACCCGCACTCCACATCCAAAGTATCTTACCACTAAGAACCAGAAACCAGCAACGCTTCCCAAACTCATTTACTCTAAAACCCTCAAACTCTCCGACTCTCCAACTCCGAAACCCTCCCACACTCAACCACATACCACCCAATCGACAGTCTACATATTTCATATTGACAAGTATCATTAAAAATACTTTAATAAAACAGTAAAAATTACGAAATTAGCACCCTGAATTAAAATCTTTTTGAACAAAGTAAATTATGGAACAAAACATTTTAGATTGTGTGATCGTTGGATCCGGGCCTTCTGGCTTTACAGCGGCTATTTATGCGGCAAGAGCAGACTTGAAACCAGAATTATACACAGGTTTGGAGCCGGGCGGACAATTAACCACAACTACGGAGGTTGATAACTTTCCAGGATATCCGGCAGGGATTACAGGACCTGAAATGATGATGGATCTGCAGAAGCAGGCGGAAAGATTCGAGACTAAAGTTCATTACGAAATGATCACTAAAGCTGAATTCTCCAAAGAAGAAGGCGGTGTTCACAAATTATACGCAGGAAATAAGGAAATCCTGGCCAAAACGGTCATTATCTCTACAGGAGCTACCGCAAAATACCTAGGCCTTGATGATGAGAAGAAATATGCAGGAGGTGGTGTTTCCGCATGTGCTACGTGCGACGGATTCTTCTACAGAGGAAAAGACGTGGTAGTAGTAGGAGCAGGAGATACAGCGGCAGAAGAAGCGACTTATCTTGCAAAGCTTACGAAAAAAGTAACAATGCTGGTAAGAAAAGATGTGTTCAGAGCTTCTAAAGCGATGATCCACAGAGTAGAAAATACACCGAATATCGAAGTGAAATTCAACCATGAATTAATAGGGATTGAAGGGGAGAACAGCCTTGTTGAAAGAGCGATGATCATCAACAACCAGACTCAGGAGAAATCTTCGGTAGATGTAGACGGTATCTTCATCGCCATCGGTCACAAGCCGAATACAGATATCTTCGTTGGACAAATCGATCTTGATGAAAACGGATATATCCTTACTGAAAAAGGATCTACAAGAACCAATCTTCCGGGTGTATTTGCAGCTGGAGATGTTCAGGATCATATCTACAGACAAGCAATCACTGCTGCAGGAAGCGGATGTATGGCGGCTATGGATGCAGAGAAATATCTTGCTGAATTACATTAATATTCAGCTTTTACAATACAAAGCGTACCCGGTGGGTGCGCTTTTTTATTTTACTGTAACCTGTATTTTTTACCACAAAAGTCACAAAAGTTTTTTAAACACTTTAATTCCTTGAAGTTTAAATACTTTGAAAATATGAAGATCACATAAGTTCTCAAAAATAAAATATTTTCATAGCGGATAATATCCTCAAACATCTGTGTAAATCTGTGTATTCTGTGGTAAAAAATATCAACCACAAAAGTCACAAAAGTTTTTTGAACACTTTAGCTATTTTAAAGTAAATACATTACGCATAGAAAGTACACTTAAGTTTTTATGAAAATCTACGATTTTCTTCTTATGTGGACTTTGTATTTTCAGGATGATAAAACTTTTAAAACTAAAGTGGCCTAAAGTGTTTAAATGCATTAAAACTTTTGTGACTAAATAGGCACGCATTTTTTGAACCATTAAGGATCATGAAGTTTTTAAGAATATTAAGTTTGAGCTTCGCTTTAAGGTATACAGCTAAAAAAAAAATCATTTGATTTTTTCTTAACTCACCTTATTACCTTCATTAATCTTAATGTTTTAAAAGCTTAATATAAACTGTGAGAAACGATAAAAAATCAACCACAAAAGTCACAAAAGCTTTTTTAACATTTTAGTTATTTGAAGTTTTAACCGAACTTTAATTCGTGGGGATCATCATTCCCCTGCATTGGAGGGGTGGTGAAAATTCAAAGAATTCTTGACGGGGTGGTTTAGCACCATAAAAAAACTGCTTCAAGGGGAAGCCGTTTTGTCGTAATCATCGGTTGTTACAGATTTATTTTTTTATGATCTTAAAGGTTTTGTTTTTTCCATTTTGGAAGTTAATTTTTATAATATAAATTCCACTCGCGAGATTGGAGACATCGGCAGACTCATGAGTGAGTTTTTTTACCCATATTCCGGTTGAAGAATAAATATCAATTGTGCTCATCTTTTCTTTTGATGTAATGACTAATTGGTCTTTTACCGGATTTTCTATTTGTATTTCTTTATTCTGGGTAACTTCACTAGCGGATAAAGTAGAGGAGCTATTAAGTAGATATTTTACAACCTCAAACGCTCCGTTATACATACCTTCTCCACCATATACAAGGATGCTGTTATCAAAAACCTTTATGCTGACGATAGAATGGTTTTGCAAATTAGGATCATTTTCTACAAAGTTTCCAACTGAAGGATCCACAGTTCCGCTTTGATCAAGTTTAGATATATAATAGGTATGTCCACCATTGGCATTTACATTTCCGGCAACATAATATTGGCCGTTTTTTTCGTAAAGATCAAAAAGCATCGCTCCAGCAGGGGGATTATAATTGAAGGCAGGGTCTATGCTCCCGTCTGCGTTTATTCTTTTTACGGTACCAAAACCGGAGCCCGTGTCTACCATGTCTATGCATGCTATTTTATTATTGCTGTCTATAAAGGCCTTACTTATCGCTAAGGGAGGATTTACGGCCACCTCTCCATTATTGCCGAAGCTGGTCATAACCTGTCCGTTTGAATTGTACTTTTTTATAGTATAGGCATAGAAACACATAATGCTGGACTGTTGATCCAATAAAATATAGCCGGGAATACTGGCAATTGTAAGTTCTCCGCTATTTCCAAAACTGGTATCCTCAGTTCCATCATTGTTTAATCTAAACAGATGGAGTTGGGAATCTGATGAACCATTCGGATAATATCCCTCTCCGGCGACCAGTATTTTATTATCCTGCTCATAGAGATCGGTAAACAGGACAGGATGGGCTAGGATTTTTGTTCCTCCGTTACCAAATGACGGATCCGGTTGTCCGTTTGGAAGGATTCTGATAACATCAAAATGAGAAGGGCTGTTGGTGGCAGGATCCATTTTTTTGCAAAGCAATGTCAATTTGTTATCGGAATGTCTTAAAAAGCCAATAAGATCATCCAACTGGTAATCTAAGAAAATTTTTCCATTGGTCCCAAAGGTAGGATCTAAAGGTCCTGTATAGCTTGTCGCTTTAGAAATAACCAATTGATGGGTATTAGAGTCGAAAGACCGATAGAAAACACTGCTGTTGGTGTCGGTTAAATTGCCTGTTAAGAAAGTTCCTGTGGGCAAATGATGTATTCCATTGGAAGCAAATGAAATATCCTTTAAAAGTTGGGAATAGATGACATTGACTGTAAGCAATGTTAATAGTAAAATTATTTTCTTCATTTGGTTTTTTTGCAAAAATAAATAAAATAGAGGGGTTTTAATTGCTTTTTTACGTATTAAAGTGTTCATTATTAGTATTTTATATATTTCAGAGATAGCAGTATGTGACTAATAATCAACTATAAATATTTTAAATTCAAGAATAATATTTTTTTTCTCTGTTTGCCGTAATCGTAATTCTAAATATGTTGTCAATAATTAATTCATGAAAAAATGAAATTTCTGAACTATTGTAGAGTTTATATACATTTTTCAACGGTTTTATGGGAATGGTAACCGCTTATTGTATTCAAATTATATGCAATAGGAACGGGCTTTAGCCCGTTTAAACAGAAGTAAAATTTCATCCGGCTTTAGCCAAAACCTAATGTTTTTTTGATCTCCCGCAGATTTCTCAGATGACGCAGATTGTGACGTCCGTTTTGAAGGTTTTAGCCTTCAGGCAGCTCTAAACTGCCTTTTGATGGTCTGTAAACGGGCTCTATCCGGTTCCTGAAGTGGCTGCAGGCTCTTTGTAAGTGTCTTTAGGCCGTTACTGAACGACCTGGACCCGGTTGATGAACGGGTTTTACCCACTTATGGAAGGGGAGATACCCCCTTGGGTAAGGGGGTAGAGGGACTTAGGTAAGGGGCTGCCAACGGTTATGGAAGGGGGCGGAGGTCTAAAAAACAAAAAACTGCTTCCAATGGAGCAGTTTTATTTTATAATGAGTTCTGTTGTGCAGATCTATTTTCTGGATTTTAATTTCTTATTTTCAGCGGTTAGGGCTTCTATCTGTTGTTTCAGGAGGTTGATATATTCCTGCTGATTTTCTAAGATATAATCCGGGATGTTGTAATGGTTATTAAGAATTGCAGTTCCTGAATTGGTTGACGAGTCATTGAAATTGACGGTATTACCCGGTTTCTCTTCTTTAATGTCTTCTACCTTTACGTCCAAGGCATTAGCCAGCTTCTCCCACTCATCATCAAATATTCTCACATCACCGCTTTCTTTACGGCTGTAATTGGATACATCAGTAGCGATAATATTGGACATATATTCCTGCGTATAGCCTCTTTGCTTTCTTAGAGTTCTTAGCTTTTCCATAGAGTGGGTGTGTGTTTTTACAAATATAGAAAAAATGTGTGGTCTGTAGGGAGTGGAAGTTGTAAAATGTGAAATAGTGTATGAAATTTAAAAGTACATGATTTCTATAATATGTTTATTCCTCTGCTGGAATAGTAAGTTGAAATTTATGTGAAATGATTTTTTTTATTATTTTTGGTTTCAAATCCTAACCATGAAAAATGATAATCAAAAAAAAGAAATTGTAACCACTCCTGTGTCTGAAGGATCAAAACCCGAACGTCGTCCAACTTGTGGAATTGTAATGCCTATTTCTGAAATTGATGGCTGTACACCCGGACATTGGGAAGAAGTATTATCCATAATAACAGAAGTAGCTGAGGCTGCCGGGTTCGAAACAAAATTAGTAAGTGAGGCTGAAGATATTGGAATTATTCATAAACGAATCATTCAGAATGTATACGGAAGTGACATTATTATTTGTGATGTTAGTGCTAAAAATCCTAATGTAATGTTTGAGCTAGGCTTACGTTTAGCATTTGATAAAGCAACAGTAATTATTAAAGATGATCAAACGTCTTATTCTTTTGATACTAGTCCTATTGAGCATTTAATTTATCCAAGGGATTTAAGATTTCATAAGATCTTGACTTTTAAAATGTTGTTAGAGAAAAAGCTATTGGCCACATTTGAAAAATCTAAGGATGAAAAACACTCTATGTATCTTAAAGATTTTGGACAAATTACAGTCGCTAAATTGGATTCAAAAGAAGTTTCAAAAGAAGATTTTATATTAGAAAAAATTAATGAACTTCAATCTGATATAAAATTAATTCGAAATGAACCGCAAATCACAACCAGCGATAAAATAACTTATAGAAATTCAAGCCCAGGAACACAAAGTTTGAAAGAGTTTATGGTCGAGAGTTATAAAGAATACTGTAAATTGTATAATGTTGAGGAAATTACTAGTGTATTAAGTTTTAAAAATTTCATAAATAAAAAAGCATCTTCAACGGGCTTTTCAAGAGTACCATCAGACCAATTTATAAATTCATTTATACAAAGCAGAACTTAATATAAACCATTATAAATTGGAGTCCTAATTAAGGGGCTCTCATAATCTATCACGAAATTCTTTAATTTTCTCATTTATTTTTTCTAGTAATTGAAGACCACCTTTTTCTGTAAAATATTATTTACTCATTTGTTATATGCATATAATGTTTATTTTCTTCTTATACTTCCTAAAACTTTCATTATTAGCTAAAGTGTAATTACATAAATAGCAATCTTGGTTACATTTAAAATTCATTATCAGTAATTCTAGTTAAAATCCCTAAATTTATCCCCAATCCAAAACAACATGCACAAAAAAATCATAAAAATAAAACACGTCACAGGAACCTACACCATTGACGTAAAGGAGGGAAAACTGAACGAAATGCAAACCCAGCTGGACAAATGCCTGAATGATGAACAGGGAGCCATTGTGGTGAAGGGAGAAAACGGAGATCAGTTTGTATATCCTGCGGATCTTCTGAAAAACAGCTTTATTTCTATAGTAGATAGGGAAGAAGTGAAGGGACTTTAAGCAAAACAAAAACTCCAAAGGTATTTTGAGACTACAGTTTTAGTTCAGGAACCGAAGATAGGGAGATTGTTTCAGCAAATCGCTGAAAAATAATTCCCCTGATTTTAAGCCTATTATTAAGTTTCGTTAAAATTTATCAGGGAAAAGTTTTGCAGAAATATAAAATCGTTTTATATTTGCACCACTGAAAACAACGGTATAGCCGTTATTCAGGAGAGATGGCAGAGTGGTCGATTGCGATAGTCTTGAAAACTATTGACTGTAACAGGTCCGGGGGTTCGAATCCCTCTCTCTCCGCTGAAAAGCAAGAGTAAAACTCAAAAAATGCTTAAAAAACTTTTTAAACCTGCAATTTTAATTAATTGCAGGTTTTTTTGTGAATGAAATTTTATTGAGCAACTCCAATCATTTATAATTTAAGAAATTCAATTAACTCTTTTACAGCTGCCCCACCAGCACGATTAGCCCCGATGGTAGAGGCAGACGGGCCGTACCCAATTAAATGAATTCTTGGATCCTTGCTGACCTGTGTGGCCAGTCTTCCTGACATTTCAATTCCTCCTTTATCATTTAAAAGATGTAATGCAGCCAGATGATCCAGAGAATGACGAAAGCCGGTATTCCAAAAAATAACGTCAGCATCAATGGTCGTTCCATCTTCCCATCGCACCCCGTTTTCAGTAATTTCTTCAAACATAGGTTTTCTGTCTAAAACGCCATTAAGTAACATTTCTTCAATAGCTGGTGTAACGTGGATCCCCGTTACCGAAACAACCGAACTTGGAGGTAAGCCCTCGCGAACTCTTTTTTCGACTGATGCAACAGCCTCTCTCCGCAGTTCAATACTAAATTCCTCTTTTTTAAAATCTACAGGTCGCCGGGTTACCCAGGTCGTTGTAGTAACTTTTGAAATTTCACCAAGCAACTGAATGGCGGAGATCCCGCCTCCAACAATGATAACATGCTTTCCTATAAATTCTTGGGCACCCTTATATTCACCGGTGTGCAGCTGTCTGCCGAGAAACTTGTCCCATCCGGGATATTTTGGACAATTGGGTGTTTTCCATGTACCTGTGGCATTAATCAAACCACGGGCAGTGAACTGAACGCCATTGGTATGAATCATAAACCGTCCATTTCGATCCGTAACTTCACTTACCCGTACGGGACGAATGACAGGAAGATCAAACTGCTTTTCGTATTGTTCGTAATATTTTGGAAGAGCCAGATTTGCCTGTAATGAAGTATCCATCGTATCAACAGCATCGGCAAATGCCATTCCGGGAAGATCATTAATACCATTAACATTACTTAGCGTCAGAGAGTCCCATCTATGCTGCCAGGCTCCACCTGAACCAAACTCATCATCCAAAACCACAAACCCCTTTCCTGGTTCTATTCCGCTTTTTCTAAGGTGATACGCTGCCGACAATCCTGCCTGTCCTGCTCCGATTACCGCAATATCAACTTTGTAAAATAAATCTGGACGGATTTGCAAGTTTTTATCTGCTTCCATATAGTACTTGATTTTTTGACCTTATCGATTAATGTGCTTATTATTTTTCGCTTTATATGCTATCAGCAGACTAAATGTATGAAATACCATCGATAATAACTAATATTTTAATTAAATGAATATAAGCCTGCAAAGCGGACTGACAATGGATTGATTGCTAAGTTATTGTTTCCATTAATAAGAAATCTTAATAAGGAAATTTATGGATGTTATTATATTTGTTGCTAGTTTTGTAAAGTGGTTAAAATAAAAAGAATAACTCCAACAGATTTCAGGGGACATTATATGCCTGAAATGTCGACTGATTTCCCAATATTGAAAACAGCGGTCCAGATTCATGATATTGGAAAAACATCAGGCTTTATTAAAGTACCTACACCTTTACACAGGCCTCAGTACAATTTCATTGTTCATGTTACCAAAGGCAATGCAAAACAGCAGGTAGATGCAGATTTAATATCAATGAAAGAACACGAAATCTTATTGGTAAGACAGGGAAATGTCACCTCACTAAAGGAAGTGAGCCCGGATGCGACCGGTCATATTATTTTATTTGAAGACCAGACGCTTAACCAAATCCTATCAAAGCAGGAGCTCATCAAGCTGTTTTCAGTTAATAATATCATTCATTTGCCACAAGAAAATAGCATCTGGCTAACCTCTCTATTTGAACTTTTGAGTACTGAGATTTATTCTCAAAATGCAAACTTAGACATTTGCTATTCACTTCTGCAGGCTGGGCTTCAGAAAATTTTCAGTTCAGGAAGCGAACTGAAGAAAGCAGTCAACCGAAATGCTGAAATTACTTTCAATTTTAAAGAATTGGTATATAAACATTATATTGAACATAAAACGATTTTGTTTTACGCTGCTGAACTATCTGTTTCTGAAAATTATCTTCATAGGTGCATTAAAGAAACAATTGGAGAGAGTCCAAAAGAATGGATTAATAAAGTAAGCATTTTACAAAGTCAATTACTTTTACAGGATTTAACCAAGAGTATTTCCGAAATAGCTTTCGAACTTAATTATGGTGATCCAAGCTATTTTGGACGCCTGTTTAAGAAGATAAGTGGAGTAACCCCTTCAGAATACAGAATGACCTTTATGCAGGATTTGTCCGAGTAAAGAGTGATTTAGTTTTAAAGCATTTCTTGTTTTCAAACCACCTTTGTATTACTAAAATTCAAAGAAAATGAAAACATTGATTACTGTAAGAAATGCCATCAGGAAAAAGGGTGAAATGATTTTTCCCTTTAAACACATAAGTATTATCAAAAGATCCTGCCTTTGTGTAATTGTTTCGGCTTTCTTCCTCTCAAACAAAAGCCACGGTCAGATTATTCAGGATATCGCCGGTATTGCCGTCACGGCTCATCATAAAGTTAGCTTTAAAGATGTACCTTCAGAAAGTTTCCTGTCAGAAAATAAGTTCCAACTCAATACTTATGACGCATGGTTAGGAATACCTCCTTTCGAAATTGGTAAAACAAGTGTTTTTAGTAATTTGAACTATCGGATGATGGATTTTAATTATGACAGAAATTCTATACAGGACGCCAATCGTATTGAAAGAATTCACGAGATAAAATCAGTCATTATAATTAAGCACCCACTTTCCGAAAAATGGTCGATTTTAGGAATAGCTATGCCCACTATTGCATCCGACTTTAAGAAATCGGTTTCTTTTGATGATTTAATTCTGGATGGAATAGTCGGATTGTCAAAGAAATTCGGGAGGGAGTCGAATCTTGAAGTCGGACTCGGAGTTCATGTTTTACATTCTTTTGGAGAAACTTTGGTTACCCCGGGGATATCAATTGATTACCAAAGTACAGATAAAAAATGGTTAGCCCAGTTTTATTGGCCGAGATTAAACGTGCTTTACAGCCTAAGCCCGAATACACAAATAGGTTTGGCCGGATCGATCGATTGGACACGTTTCAACCTGAAAAATTATAAAGACGATCATCTTAAAGAAGTCGATTACGCTCAGTTTTCTACCATTCATGGAGGCCTTCAGGTTCACCAACGCTTAGTGGGTGGAATTTGGCTGCAAGCGCAAGCCGGAATGGGACTTTTAAATCGTTATGAATTGTTCGATACCCATCAAAAGACAGTCAATGATTTTTCTGCCTCCAATATGGCTTATGGGAAAGTTACTATTACCTATCGTATCGGCAGAAAATAAACAAATAAAAATAATGAAAACAATCATTTTCAGTTTCGTGACCATACACTGTACCAGGTATTGCCAACGCCTGAAAATTAAGTGAATCAAAACCGATTTTCATAATCAATATCCAATTGCAATCTTATGAACAGTACCCATTCTCTTCAGTCAGCTTTTAATTTTCGGGCCCTGATTACTGCAGCTCTGCCTGCTTATATTTTTCCCACTTTAATGTCTTTTATATCTGGTTTTCTGCTCCAGAACAACAATCTTATGACGGCCAGTTACAGCAGCATTGGTTTGTCTTCTTTATTGTCAACACTTTGCAGTTTTATCTTGCTTTGGCGGTTTGAGTCGCAACGAATATTAGTGCGAAACAAGCTGATCAGATCTTTGGTGATCATTGTACTGATGATGGGTTTAGGGACCTTATGTATATGGCTATTTAATTGGCAGCACGAACGGTTTAATATTTTACTCTCCATCTTTTTGGGGGCTACCATACTTATCATTCGCGACCTTGTGATCAAACGTAACAGCTAAATCATTTATTCATAAAAACTCATCAACAGAAACATCTCAAACTTAGAAGAAATGAAGAATAAACTAAATAGAATACCCATGAAGGATAGGGATAATAAACGTTTAATCCTTACTAAAAGAATCAATTTATTTCAATGAAAAAAATGAAACCGGTTATCGTTGTTTTTGGATGTACAGGTACCGTTGGAACTGCTGTGATGCAGGAGCTCAAGGGTCGGGATTGTATGGTAAGAGGTGTTCTTCGAAACCCTGAAAGACCTTATCCGGTACCACTGGATAAAGGCCCATCGAATATAGCCTATGTAAGTGCCGATCTAAATTCTATTAACCAGCTTAAAGAAGTTTGCAAAGGGGCGGATGTTTTGTTTCTTTTAACAGCAACTGGTCCCAGCCAGGTAGAACATGAAATTAATATTATTGATGCTGCGAGGCAAAATGGGGTAAGACGAATAGTCAAGTTATCGGCTCCCATAGTTACGATGCCTGCAAAGGTAGAGGTGAGTCAATGGCATAGGAGAATAGATGAGCATCTTTGGCAGAATATGGATGAATTTTGCTGCCTTAGGCCACATTCTTTTATGCAAAATTGGGAACGAAATACTTTTACCATTCAGTACTTTGGGAAAATTTACGGAGCACTTGGCACAGCACGAAGAAATTATATCGATTGTCGTGATGTAGCTGATATAGCGGTAAATTACTTGTTGACACCCGAAGAAATACAAGAAAAATCTGTGGTTCTTACAGGTCCACAAGCCATTAACCATATAGAAATGGCAGCAAAATTATCTCATGTAACCGGGCGCACCATTGAATATGTAAATGTAACACCAGATGAATTGTTTAACCAGTTAATCAACAGAGCGAAATTACCCGTATGGCTGGCTAACCATATTGTGGAACTTGATGAGCTGGCCATAAAAATTCCTGAACCGGAAGGGGACAATATTACCGGCTTAATGTCAAGAAAACCACGTATTATGGAAGAATATTTACAGGAAAACAGACATTTGTTTAAACGAAAACCACTGTGGAAGTCTTTATTGTAAGGCATGAATACGGAAGATTTGAAGCTATTGATACTATTCTTGGAGAAGCCCATTTGAGACAGAATGAATGTTCTGGTCCGGATAAGCAATACACCAAGCCTTAACCTTATTGAGATTTATAAAATTCACTTAAATTCACTCATATTTTGCTCCAAATCTGCAAAATGTGAATCATAATTTAAAATAATTGCTATTGGTAAATAGTTAATTAAAAGCCTTTTAAATATTTCCTGTAATGTTTTCCGAACCTTTATTATACCCCGTTAGAGGTTCACTTATGTTGCAGAAATGTTTGGTTGAATAAAAAAATGACCTGTTCCTGTATAAGTCAGATCATTTTAAGCACTATTCAAAGGTGTATTTTCTGATGCAGAGTGTTTATAAAATGCAATAACATATAAGGGATTTTTATTTTTGGTCTATAAAAAATAAATCGTTATTAAAAATATTCATGAAGATTAAAGAGTTGCTTTAAAGTGCTTTGAAAAGTGTTTTTGCAGTGTTGAAATTGTTATATTTAGTAGGCTAATGATAGATGCTCTTCCAAAGAACAAAAAATACGTAATCCAGCGTTTACTGGGTCGCTTAAATTGTCCTTGCGTGAAAAGGGCGATAATTCATAAATAATTTTAAACATCAAACAATGAAAAACTTAACTTTAGAATCAATTGCCTCAAAGGCACGGGGTATGCTTTCAAGAGAGGAACTTAAACAGGTAATGGGTAGTGGATTAGATTTTGGTACCGGTAGCGGAGAAACAGCTATTTGTACCTATCGTTTTAAAGATGGACATTCTGAAACAGGGGTTGTAACCAATCCATTGGGTTCCGGGTACAGCTCGGCAGGAGCTTATGCAAAGGCTTTTTGCGACAATGATCAAGATTGCACGTCAGTTTCTTGCCAGTAAAATCAAGGTGGCTCTGCAGTAAAGCCGCCTTCAAACTGGAAATTTTTAAAATGAAACGAGAAAGGCATTGTTGGCCATGCAGACAGGCTATTTTGGCTATGATTCATTTTAATTATTGAAAACAATTTGGAGAAGATACCGAATTTGAGTCTAGATTAACACATAATAGATATTCGGCTTTGCTGAAGTTTAATGCCTGAACGCTAAAAGTCAGATTAAAATTCAGAGTAAAATATAAAACTCAAAAAGATTTATAGGAAGCTGGAAGAAGAGGCTGATCAAAGATTCTCAATACTAAATTCTTAAGATCTATGGATAGTAAATATTATAAGAAAATGAGTTTAGCTGTATTCTCAATAGTTATGATGTTTTGTCATTGCCAACAAAAATTACAAAATAAGATTAACAACAGCTCAGAAAAAATAGATAGGAAGAGAAGTACTCAATCAGCAATAGAAAAAATAAGCTACATAGCACACGTTAATGCACAATCTCCTTACGAACTATATTTGGATGATATACTTATTGATTTCTACTACGGAAATAACATCAGCAATACCACAGAGTTAAATCCTTACTTGTTAGGCAATGGAAAACATATCTTAAAAATCAGGTTTCTTCCCAGAGAAGATTCCCCTGATAAAATGGTACAGCCAAAAGACATTATTTTTAACGAAACCGCAAGATGGCACATTTATTTTTCCAAAATTGTTCCCGACAAAAATGCTTCTTTGGGCTATTCAAATGAAATAGACTATGCTAAAAGCGAGCTGAAGCTTCAGGCTCCTAAAGAAAAGGTCCCTTTTTGGGAACAGGTTTGGGAGGTAGATGTTAAAGATTTGCCATATCAGGTAAAAGGTTGGAGTGAAAGCGAAGATTTGAAAAAAATCGATAAAGACGTCTTGCAAAAGGAGGTAGTTGAATATTTTTCTAATCTAAAAGATTTGCTCAATAACGGGAAAATTGATGAGTTTCTTCAATTGTGTAAAAAGGAAGACAAGGAATTGGACATTGTTACCTATACCACACCAAAAGATTCAAAAATTGATTATCAAAACAATAAAGAAAAAATGTTGAAACTATGCCCTGGAAATATGCAGCCTTTTGATAATTATGAAATGAAAATCTATGGAAATGGCAGATTAGTAACATTACTTATCTCAAATGGCAAGTACAGAAACTGGACTGCTTTGATAAGTAAAACGCCCAAAGGAAGGGTAACCAGTTGGGGAGTAATATTACACAAGCCTACAGGCTCTAAAACTTTCGAAATTATTAGAAAATAATTAATTATAAATTTTCAAAAATTACTGATTATAACTTCCTTTTGAAAGGTTTGTAAAGAGTAGAAATCATTAATTTTTATCATTTGTATTTTCTGGTCTTCTGCTTTTATACAGAAGGACCCAGCAAAAGGCTGGTCACTGACTTATTTCCCATTTTAGATAAGGGTAATTTTATTCGGGTTTTGATTGCCTATTAATTCATATATTTTTTTAGAGCTCCTACTCATAATCTTTGGTATCCATGAAAGTTTTTTTTTAAAGTACCTAATTCATAAATAAATATTTATCTTAGCGACAAATGTCACGAAATGTGGATATAAGTATTTTTTTTTACGAGGTTTTTATATCTTTTGTTTCGTGGAAAATATTGCTAGGCGTCATTTTGTAAAAACAGTAACCAAAGAATATTAATTTTAGAAAAAACTATGAATTCAGCCGAAGTGATAAATAATACAAAATGGTTTTCGAAATTTTCATTATCGTTTTTAGCCATTGTTGGGGCTGCAAATACTGCTCTTTTTATAATTCTACCTCTTTTACCTTATAAAATTTCGCAGTTTATATTTCCTGTAGGATTTCTTGCATTAGGATTGGCCATACTATTCTCAATTGGTTTTTCTATTTATTGGCACAGAAAAGAAAATAAAGGAACATTTAATTCTATACCATATATTTCCTGGTTTTCAATATTGCTGCGGTATTGGATGGCGTTTCTACTGTTGGATTTTGGCTTTCAAAAAATATTTGAAGTCAACTTTAATTATTCGTATCATATAAATGATTCTTTATCAAGCGTATTAACGGGGCCGGAATTAACCTGGAAATATTATGGATTTTCTTACGGACTTGCAGTGATTTTGGCCTTTTTTCAAATAATTGGTGCTATTCTTTTGTTATTCAAACGTACCACTTTATTAGGCATTATCATACTTTTACCTGTCATGCTGAACATTGTTTTGATTAATGTTTTTTATAGTATCGGACCCATTACCTTATTTACATCGATCCTGATAACATTGGGCTTAGTTCATCTGTTTTTACAGCAAAAAGTTGATATCATAAACTTCTTTAATCAACACAAAAGCAGACTGCCATCCATTGGTAATAATTTTTCACGCTCCATCGCTCGTGTGTTATGTATTCTAATTCCTTTATTGTTTGTTATTTACTATAATTATGATGTGCACCGTTCAAAAAAATATTTTGGAAAATGGAAAGTCACATCCATGATACGCAATGGAAAACTGTTGAAAGACAATCAATGGCAACAGGATACTTTGGCCTGGAAAACAATTTATATTGAAGAAAGAGGAAAAATGTATTATTGTCCGAATCCCTACATGTATGTGGATAGTACTTCACTGTTTATGAAATATCATCACGATGATAAAGAACAGAATTTTAAGGTGATATCCTACGAAAAGAACCCGAAAAAACCAGACACAATTCCTGTTCACATTAACAATTTCAGGAATAACTCAATGCAATGGAAAATGATTTTCTACAAGGACACGATTCAAATGGAATTAAAGAAATAAAATCTTTAACAAAACTGATCCACTTATATTCCTAATAAGGTATATTTCCTTTTCTCAATCTAAGCACCACATTCTGAATTTGTGGAAGTAATAGCAGTATCAGAATAACACACACCACACCAACGAGCATCAGGTCATAATAATCCCGGGTAGCGCGAGCGAATATCTGCTGTCCTACCATTTGATTAAAATATTCTTTTGAAGCGCCTTTTGCCGTATAGATATCGTTGCCGGCATTGATATATTGGTTTTGAATATCCAGTAAAGTAGCAGGCAATTGCGCGTTGGTTTCCGTTACTGTTTCCCGAAGCTTTTCCCGGACTGCAGATTTGGAGAACAATTGAATCTCGTTATTAAGAGCCATACTGGCTGTAAAACCTGTGAACCTCGCCAATATTCCGATAAGTGAAGCATTGAACGCAATCTTTGGCGGTGCTGCGGAGCTGGTGAATGAAACAATAGGGACAAATAAAATGCCCGTTGCAACTCCATAAATAAACATAGGTAGAATGAAATCATTGGTTTCTCCCTGTACCGACACAAAAAGGATCATATAGGCATAGTATAACGCCATACAGCCAAAACCGACTATAATGATCCTGATCAGGTTAAATCCCATTAGGACAAACCGGGAGGTAACCAGCATACTCAGTACGGTTCCGGTAATGACTGCTATCCAGATGGGAATCGTACTGATAGGATCATTACCCAAAATGATTTCAAGATACCCATACGCAAGCCCGGTACTTCCTTTGAAAATGTAAAACGTAAAAAGCAGCAGCAGGCCGATGACGAAATTCTTCACCCTGAAAATCTGTAAGTTGATCAGGGGGCGTTTAAGCCTCGATTCTCTCATAACAAACAGTGTAAAGACGATGAAATTACCAAGGAAGAGCAGAACGATTAACGGACTGTCAAACCAGCCCGATTGCCGCCCGTAGATCAGGATGTATCCTAAAATCAAAATAAAAGAGGCATAGAACAGATAGCCCACCCAATCCACCTGATAAAGCGGTATTTTTTTTGTAAACCTTGCTTTGCCATTCATCGTCAGCAGTACAATTAATGTCAGAAGGATGAGCATGATACCGGAACCCAAAAACAGCCAGTTGAAGTCATAAAAATAAAGTACGGCACTGGAAAAGATAGAATAGAAAGGAACCGAAATCTGTATACTTCCATAAAGCAGACTGTACCCAATCACCCGGGCACGGGTAGACTCCAGCCTTGGAAAAGTGAGCTGCAGAACAATACCTGACATTAATGCACAGGTAACTCCCTGTACAAACTGACAAATCACAAATAGAGTCCAGTCTTTGGAATAAAAACAAACGACAGAACATACCGCATTGATAGCAAGTGCCGTCACCAGATATTTTCTTGGTGCAAAATACTTTACAATCCGAAAGTCCAGAGCTAAAAAAGCCACGGTTGAGCCATAGATAACCACCATGCCATATTGAACATCGGTAGGCTGTACCCCATAAAAGCCCATGACCGTTACAGGACTGCTATACAGAGAAAAGCTAAAAAGGCAGGTCATGAGAATGGCAAATATTACAGATCTTGCCATCCATTCGGATACCCATGGTTTGAAAACCGGAATTTGATGTGCTTGCATGATTAATCTTTTAAAACGTCTACATTAGCATTCATTCCTGCAGCGAGTCTGACCAATTTTTCAGGTTTATCGGTAAGCTTTATTCTGACGGGAATACGTTGTGTGATTTTTACAAAGTTACCGGTGGCATTATCCGGTGGCAACAATGAATAACGGGAACCTGTAGTAGGGGAAAGCGATTCGATGACTCCGCTGAATTTTTCGTTTGGAAAAGCATCTATGGTTATGGATACCGGTTGTCCGGTCTTGAAATGACCCACCTGTGTTTCCTTGAAGTTCGCCATCACCCATTTTTCTTCAGCGTTGTTTACTAAAAATGCCAACGTTTGTCCCGGCTGTATTAATTGGCCTTCCTGAATGGCCTTTTTACCGATCTGCCCGTTGAAAGGAGCTGTAATGACGGTATATTTAATGTCCAGTTCCTGACGTCCGAGCAGGGCTTTCTTGATTTTTATTTCTGCCCCTATGGCCTGACGCTGTGCCCGGAGATCATTGAGCCTGGATTCGGCGACGTGTAAAGAAGCTTTTGTCTGATCATAATCCGACTGTGTAATAGCCAGTGATGTACTGATGTTCTCGAATTTTTGAGGTGTGGTAGATTCATCAGCCAATAGATTTTTATACCGGTCGAATTCTCTTTGCTGCTGGTTCAGTTTCGCTTTTGCCCCTGAAAGCTGGGCTTTGATGACTTCAATGCTCTTGATTTGCGTTTCTTCATTAGCAACCAGAATAGGCAATTTGGCATGCGAACCCATCAGTTCTGCTGAGGCGGCATCTCTTTTCAGTCCGTACTCATCGAGTTCTATAACCACAAGGGTATCACCTTTTTGAACCTGCTGATTGTCTTTGTAATAAATTTTGCGGATGTAGCCGCCCACTTTTGCGTTTACGGGTGATAAATACGCGTCTACCTGAGCATCATTGGTTTGTTCATAGCGGTGTCCTTTTAAGAAATAGAGGATTCCCCAAATGATGATTGCTGCCAATAAAGCGATTCCGAACCATTGAGTAAGGATCACAATTATTTTATCTGTCCTGTTTTTGTTCATAATTTTTGTATTAAATAATTCCTGCGATAGCCAGTAGCCGGATATGACTGAGTTTTAAATTGGTTTGTGCAGTGGTTAGATTAAATTTTGCTTCCAGTAAAGCATTTTCTGCTTCCAGAAGATCCGTCAGAAGGGATTCCTGATTGAGATAGCTGTTCCGGATGACACGAACGGTTTCGGTAGTTTTAGTGATGTTTTTTTCTGCCGTTTCTACGCTTTCCGATGCCTGTTGCTCTTGTAAATAGGCTTCTTTTACCTGAATAGAAATTTCATCCTTTTTGATATTGGCTTTTTCTTTGGCCTGACTGTTGGCGACCTGTGCGCGGGCAATCGTATGTTTGCTTTTGTATAGATTATCAACAGAAAACTGCACCATAATTCCTGTCTGGCCAAATCCCCATAAATCATTCGAGTAAGGATAAAATGAAATCTGCGGATAGGTATAATTATAATTGGAGTACAGGGAAACTTTAGGCATCAGAGTCGCTTTAATTTGTTTGATATTCATCTCACTTAATCGGATGTCGCTATTCACCATCTTATATTCTGGTGATTGATTGAGGGCTATATCTACGTAATCTTCGTAATGAGATTCTGTAATGGGATCCATTTCAAAACTGCTTTGATAGGGAATCTCAAGCTTTTCTTCATACTCACGACCCATCAGGATGTTGAGACGTTGTGTACTAACGGCGATTTTCTTTTCAATATCGGAAAGACTTAATTCCAGCTGTGACAATTTCACCGAGGTTCTCAGCACATCACTTTTTAGGACAATCCCGTTTTTGTGTAAACTTTCAATGAGTGACAGTTGTTTTTTCTCTGCCGCAATCTCTGCCGCAATAAAATCATGGAAGTTCAAAAACTTATACAGATCAAAATAAGCAACCGCAACATTGTATTTTACGTTGTTTTTTTGCAGATCGGCTTCATATTGCTTATGCGTTCTTTCTTCCTGCTTTATTTTGATATTTCTTCTGTCCTTACCACCGTTGAAGAGGTTGTAGTTTAAGTTGTATCCTACGCCGTAGCCGTAGTTTTTTACAGGCACATCCTGCGGAGCTGAGAATAATCCGTTATCGTAAATGAGGAATTTAGATTTAAGCTTTACATCTCCTATTATTGAAAGTTCCGGAAGCAGGCGGTCTTTGGCTTCCAGAATTTCTAATTGGCTTTGCTGAAGATTTAAATCCGATAGTTTGAGCTGCCGGTTATGGGTTTCTGCGATCTTCCATAAGTCTTCCAAACCCAATGTACGGGCATTTTCTATACCCTGAGCATTGAATGATTGTGAGAATAACAGCAGTGTAAATCCTAAAATTGGAATTAATTTATATGGTTTCATGGATTTTCTTTTTATCAATGATTCTACGTTCTCTTTTATTGAAGAGCCATTTTTTCACTATCTTTTTTAATTCATCGAAGACAATGGTTAAGTCCGTCATGGGCATGAACGGATAAGAGTAGTCAATCCGGTAGATATTATGTGCCTCATATTCTTCCACTGAGTGCGATACTGTATCATGGCAAGGTTGGTCCTGTGCTCCGGGCTGGATGTTCTTATTCGGATGAGTGATGTTCTGTTTCATAATGACTTTATTATTTACTCAACAAAATTATTCATACGGATAAAGCGTCTTTTTATATAATTAGCCTAATATTTGTTATATTTGGCCATATGGAAATTCTTAAGCAACTTATTGATAGTGTTGACCAGAATCCAGATTCTATTTTGGTCGTACGACAGCAAACCGAGCAGCGTTTGCCTTCCCATCAGCACGATAAGGCTCAATTGCTATTGGTTTTTGGAGGAATAGCTTACCTGCAGACAAACGAAAAGGATTTCTATATTCCGGCTCATCATTATATCTGGATTCCGAAAAATTATCCCCACAACCTGATGTTTAATACACAGGATCTGCATATCATCAATATCTATTTTCCTGGGAAAAGTCCGGGTGGTTTTTACGATGAAATGGGTATTTACCCGGTGAGTAAACTTTTAGCTGAAATGCTTTCTTTCAGCGAAAAATGGCACGGCGATTATGATGAAGGATCGTGGGAATTTGAGTTTTTAACGACACTGAGAAATGTGTTGCCCAAAGAAAATCTCAAAAAGTTTTCGATCCAGCTTCCCACTACGGAAGATCAAAGACTTAACGCTATTGTGGAGGGGCTTCGAAATAAACTTACGGAAAACCTTACCTTAGAAGAAACAGCGAAGCAATGGGGAATCAGCGTGAGAAGTTTGACCAGACTGTTTCAAACGAAACTTCATATCACCTTTATTCAGTATGTAAAAATGTTGAGGGTGATCCGGGCTATGGAACTGATGAAAGACAGCAACCTGAATATGACAGAGATTGCTTACGAAGTAGGGTATTCGAATATATCTGCATTCAGCAATAATTTTTACCAATTGACCAATATGAGACCCACTCAATTTAAGGCGATGTCTTCGTCATAAACAGATCCGGGAAGGGGAGTGTGTAAAGGTATCTGGTTATAATTCATCATTAAAAAAATTGGACAACTTAAAAAATAAGCTGTCCAGTCTTGTAAAAACAGAACCGAAGTCCGGTAGTTCTATTGAGCTAATCATTTATAGCTTTTAGCAAATTTCTTCGCCAGCACATCATACCATTTTTTATAGTTGTTATGCAGTCCCATAATGTAAGCGTTAAACTCATCAATTTCATACTGAGGAAGTTCCCATTGTTCTTCATCTTCATCAAGAAAAATTTCTGAGCCCAGCATAATAGATTTTTGGACTGTTTTAATGGCAAATTCCTGTGATTCCTCAGACTGATGAGGTCCTTTGTAAAGATCAAGCGTTCCGAATAAATGAAGAATCTCATGAGGAACAACGTATTCTTCGGTTTTATCCGTGATGATTTTTCCTTCAAAGTTGTTGAATACGGCTGCAGATTCCACAAAGGCTGCATCATCGTCCTCGTAATCTTTGTCGCATGGCATAGAGTAAGACTGTGCTTCAGCATTAATGAAAAAGACAATATACATCTGGTCAAAAGGATCTTTAGCCTTCAGTTCGTCATACAAATCCATCGGATTGTCATATCCCATTTGCTTTAGAACTTCCTCGGTCCATTTTTCATTATTTGCGTCAGGATCCGGATCAGAGCTTATGGTGAAGTCTTTATCAGTCCCATACGTTTTATTACTTATCGTCAAGCTTTTTCCATACTTGCCGGCTTCTCTTTTCAGCCAGTTTTCAGAGTGCGGAAGTATTTTTAAAATTTCTGTTTTTTGGGTCTTCGAAAAAGAAGGACCATCCTTTAGCTTGACGAATATATTCACCTGTAGAATTTTTCCTTCTAGTTTTGTTGCTGAACCTGCAGTCTGGATATAGCGGGTCTGATCTGTGAAATTTTTCTGCCCGAAGCTTATTGAACTTACCAGAAGTGAAGCCAATAAAATGTAAGCTTTTTTCATTTTTGCTTAAATTAATTACTGATTTATTTTCAACTTTTATTTTTGATTAAAAATGTAAAAACGGACTCAAAATAAATGCCAATAAAAAGCAGTAAGCGGCTAAAATGATCCGAAAATTCAAGTTGATCAATAATGTGCTATAAAGAGTTAAATTGTGGTGATTATGAAAAATAAAGAGACAGCATGGTAATCATTTTATGGCTTCACGATGAGATTTTGCCCATTTTACCATAGTTTGAATCAAGGGATAAAGTGATGCACAATATTCTGTCAAATTATAGGTTACCGTTTTTGGGAAATCCGGGTCCTGTTCCCTTAATACCAGTTTATTCATTTCCATCTCTTTAAGCTCTTTGGAAAGCATTCTAAAAGTAATTCCGGGTATACTTTTCGCTATTTCACGGTACCGGTGATTTCCGTTATAGATGGCCACCATCACCTGTGCCCGCCATTTTCCGCTTATCACGTATAAGGTATCCTGCAGGTATTTCAGATCCTCCTGGTCTTTCACGGTACATACATAAGCAGCTTCTTGTTTCATAAAAATGGTCTAACGATATACTCAGGTATAGCATTTACAAAAATATAAAATAGTACCTCTAATTTTGTTTCTATACAATAGAATTTATAGATATGATAAACAATCAAAATTTTGAAATGGTAAAGGTCTCCATCAATCATTCAGTAGCCAAAATTATCATTAACAATCCTCCGGTGAATGTTTTAGATGTAAAGCTGATGTCTGAGATCAATACAATTCTTTCCAGTTTTTCCAATGATCACTCGGTGAAAGTAATTGTATTTGAAAGTGAAAATCCGGATTTTTTCATTGCCCATGTCGATATGAGCCTGATAGACCATCCCAATGCTTTCGATGAATTGGCAAAGGACATTCCCCACCATTTAAATGTTTTTCAGGCTTTTGGTGAAACAATAAGAAAACAGCCACAAATTACCATAGCAAAACTCAAAGGAATTGCCCGTGGCGGTGGTGCTGAGTTTATTGCGGCGGTGGATATGAGCTTTGCTTCAATAGAAAAAGGTCAATTGGCACAGTGTGAGGCTTTAATGGGAATTATTCCCGGAGGTGGCGCGACTGTTTATCTGAAAAACAAAGCAGGAAGATCCCGTGCTTTGGAAATCATTTTAGGAGCAGACCTGTTTGATGCTGTTACTGCTGAAAAATATGGCTGGATTAATCGTGCGATTGCCCATGATGAAATTGATCAGTTCGTAGATCGATTGGCTCAGAACATAGCCCATTTACCCGAAGGGGTTATCGCTGCGGCTAAGGAAACTTTATATCCGGCAGGCTTTGAAAAAGAATTTCAATTGGAACATACCAATTGGGAAGCTTTATTTGCTAAATCAAATGCTGAAAGACTGATCAGAGGTGGCTTGGAGAATGGTGCTCAAACCGTAGAAGGCGAATTGCATCTGGAAGAAATTTTGAGAAAATTAGCCTGAGATTAACCTATCCGGTAAAAGCTGCAATTGAAATCCAATTGCAGCTTTACATTTTAATTTGATGTTTTTATGACGGAAAATATAAAAGATAATGGATTTTTGGGTTAAGATTCATTTGATTTTGATAACACCCTATAAAAGATGCTTTCAATATTTTGTAGTATATTTGCAGCCTATTTTAATGGTATCAAAAAAGGTTTAAAGAAGCGTTAAAAGCTTGAATGTAATCCACCCACCATCTCCGCTGAAAAAAACGAATTCCATTAGAAGGCTAATGGAACTTTTTTATGGAAAAAAGTCACGGATGCAGGATGTAAATTTTGGAGGATCAATTTCAAAACATGATGAGCAAGTTTTTTTTAACATTAAGAAATTAAGATCATAAGTTATGAGGTGCTTAAACAACTTAAAGAAAAATCAATTTATTGATTTCTTCATTGATAACAATAAGCATTATGCTTAAATCCTTAATGTTTGAAATTAAGAAATAAACTAAAGTTTATTGAGGTTAAGAAAATGACGATTAATTTTAAACAGACTTTTATAGGTTTGAATGTACTTACTTCACTCCCCAAGTTTGGAGATTGATCTATTTTTGGAGATCAAAATGTCGGCTGATTAATCAGGTAAATAAAACAACCGCTTAGTCAAATCAATGTAATTGATTCCCTCTTTGCATCGTTAAAATACGCACTATGAGAATGGAACTTTGCGTTAAAAAAGTGTTCTGTTTTATAAATCTATAACCATAAGTTGTTCCTTTTGTTTGACTGCGTCGAATCTTTGATTTCAAAACAAAAGAACATATAACACACACCTTACAAAATCACACCAAAAGAAATGCATCCGGCTGGATGCATAAGAAGAGTCTTATGATAAGACTCTAAAATTTGACCATTGAATCTAATGGTACAGAAGAAGTAGAGAATAAAAGAATGAAGCCCAATTTTAAACACATATTAGCTCAAAAGTCTATTTATATAGCGGCTTTATCGGCCTGTCTCATTGCGGTAGCTGCATTTGCGATTCTGAGCTTCCTCATTACCCGTGACAGCCGGAAAAACAATGAAGGATTTGCTAAGAAAACCTTTTTTCAAAAATATGAAACGCTGGAAAAAGAATTCAGAAATATAGAAGAATACCAGTACCTGTTGCGTGCCCTGATTCAGAAAGACGGTTTGAAAAACTACAAAGAATATTCTTCCGTCTTAAATAATATGAACCGGAAAGAAAATCTAATGCCTTACAGTTGGTATTCCTACTACGATGCCACTTCCGGAAAATCTGTAAGCAACAGTAGTCTATCTGATGTGCTTACAAAGAAATCGGTAGAGGCAAGGTATACCAAAATTGAAAACAACAGGTCCGGACATTTCAGAGATTTCCTTACCACACGCAAAGACACCACTTATTGGGTAAGTTATGACTCACTGGTGCTGCCGAAGAAAAATATCCTGTATTACGGTTCTGCGGTAAGCCTCAACGATCTTCACGAGTATTTCTCCAATATTGATAAAAGCCTGAACAATTATGCCTATGTTTTCACCAAAGAAGGCATTTGCATTTCCCATCCTGAAAAGAAGTATCTGGGAAGAAATATTTTTGATTTTACGGATGTTCAGCCCAAAGATACCATATGCAGTACAACAAAATCTGGCTATACAGAAGGAACCGGGGTTTCGGAATATCTTAATCTGGAGGTAACCCGTTTTGTAAAGCCTTTGAAAACGGATAATTTTGATGGGTATGCAGTCGTCAACCACGTCAATTTCCTGATTGATGAAAGTGTCAGCAATACGAAAATGTATACCGTTTATATTTTCCTGGCGGCTTTATTCCTGATCGTGACCGTTTTTATCCTGTTTCAGAGGGCTGCCAATATAGCTTATCAGGAAAAAGAAAAGATACAATCTGAGAAAAATCTACTGTTGGTTGAGAATGAAAAAATGCATAGGGTAGAAGCCCTGCACCAGCTTCAGCAGCTTAAAAACAATATCAATCCGCATTTCCTTTTCAACTCACTGAATTCCCTTTATATGCTCATCGGGATCAATAAAGACAATGCCCGGCGGTTTACCATGAATCTTTCTAAAATCTACAGGTATCTTATCGTGCCGCCTCAGGAAAACATCGTTCCGGTAGCCCAGGAAATTAAGTTCATCCAGCAGTATATGGAGCTTCTGAAAAGCAGGTTTGATGAAGAACTGACCTTTGATCTGATCATCCATAATCCCAAAAGTTTAGAAAAACGGATTCCATATCTGTCTCTTCAGTTGGTGGTGGAAAACGCTATTAAGCACAATATTGCAACCATAGATCATCCGTTGGACATTCTCATCACCGTGGAAGACGAAGGAATCATTGTAAAGAATACCTGGCAGCCCAAAACAGATGAAGATGTACAGGGTGCCAAATTCGGAATTGATTATTTGAATCAGGTTTATGATTTTTTTAAAAAGAATTCTGTTAATATTTCCGTAGATGGTGAATATTTCATATGCATTTTGCCTTTATTAGAATAAAAAATGAAATCCATTCACTCCCGAAATACGTCCTCTCACTCCCTAACGCTGTTGATATTATTTCTTTCCGTATAGTTTTGCGGGCTGAAACTGAGATATCTAATAATTTGGAATGAATCGGACTATGGTAATGAAGAACTACAGACTTGCATTGTACTTAGGACTGGCATTAGCCTCACCGGCAGTACTGGCACAGAAAAAAGACACATTAAAAACAGATAAAGAAAAATCGGAGAAAACAGATACTTCATCAAAAAAAGCAAAGAAAATTGATGATCTGATTAAAAAAGGAACTTATAAAAAAGGCCTTTTCAACACCATTCAGGTAAAGACCGATGTGTATTTTGAAATCCCGGACAGCCTGATGGGACGTCAGTTTTTGGTGGTTAATAAACTGTCTCAGGTACCGATGCAGGTGAATGAAGCGGGACTAAACAAAGGAATGAACTACGAAAACAAAGTCATTTCCTTTCACCGCGATGCAGTAGCCAAAAAGGTGTGGGTAAAAACTGTGGTTCCGCAGGTATCATCGCCTAAAAATGATGTGATCACAAAATCTGTGAAAGACAATTTTTCAGAATCTGTGATTGAGGTTTTTGATATTGAAGCCCAGAACAGCGACTCTACGTCTGTAGCCATTAAAGTGAATAAGATTTTTGACGGAAATCAGAAAAGCTTTAATGATGTTTTGGCTAATGTAGGCCTTGGAGGATCTGTGAAGTCCAATCTTTCCTACATCGAAGGCGTAAAAACCTTTCCTCAGAACCTGGTTGTCAAATCCCAGCTGACCACATCCGTGAATGAAGGAGGAGTGGATCTGCCGGTAACTCTGGGCGTAACTACCAATCTGGTGTTGCTTTCCAAAGAACCGATGCAGCCGAGAATTGGAGATGCAAGAGTTGGATTTTTCAGTGAAAAACATTGGGCATTCAACGACCGTCAGCAGAAAATGGATGAAAAACAGTTCATCACCAGATGGCGTCTGGAACCTAAAGATGAAGATAAAGAAAAGTATTTGAGAGGCGAAATGGTAGAACCCAAAAAGCCGATTATTTATTATATAGACCCTGCGACGCCTATCCAGTGGCGTGAGAAGATTATTGCAGGTGTTTTCGACTGGCAGGCCGCTTTTGAAAAGGCAGGCTTTAAAAATGCAGTGATTGCAAAAATGCCTGATGAAAACGATAAAGACTTTGATATTGATGATGTAAGATATTCCGTGATTACCTACGTGGCTTCCCCAAAATCGAATGCGATGGGACCTTCTGTAGTAGATCCGAGAAGCGGTGAAATCATTGAATCGGATATTATCTGGTGGCACAATGTGATGACTTCTCTTCAGGAATGGATGAGAATTCAGACGGGACCGATAGATGAAAAAGCGCGCGGAAATGTATTCAGCGACGAGCATATGGGCGAGGCGATCCGTTTTGTATCGTCACATGAAGTGGGGCATACTTTCGGACTGAAACACAATATGGGATCTTCCTTTGCTTTTCCTGTAGAATCTCTTCGTTCAAAGGAGTTTACAGATAAAATGGGTGGTACTGCGCCTTCCATTATGGATTATGCGCGATACAATTACGTTGCACAGCCGGAAGACGGAGTAACCGCGATCACTCCAAAGATCGGAATTTACGATAAACATGCTATTGAATGGGGTTACCGTTGGTATCCTGATGCAGTATCAGAGAAAAAAGCGCTGAGAGATTTAATAGAAAAGCATGAAAATGATCCATTGTATTTCTATGGCGAGCAGCAAAGTTATCTGGAAACCATCGATCCGCGTTCGCAGTCTGAAGATTTGGGAGATGATGCGATGAAGGCCAGCGAGTACGGAATGAAAAACTTAAGAATCGTTGCAGACAACCTTCTGAAGTGGACCTATGAGGACGGAAAAACGTACACGGATGCAGGAAAGCTGTATATGGGTGCTATCGGGCAGTGGGATCTGTACACAGGTCATGTGATGGCGAATGTAGGAGGAATTTATCTGGATAATACAGTGTTCGGCAGCAAGAAAAAAGCTTATGAAGCGGTACCTGCAGAAATTCAGAAAAGAGCGGTTGATTATTTGGTTAAAAACTCAATCAATCTTCCGGAGTGGTTGTTTTTCAACCCGATTACTGAGAAAACGTATTCTGTGAAAAACTCCCCGATGGGGCCATTTGAGCAGACGCCGTACACCTTAGCAAGAGGAATGCAGTATGCCAATATCTATTCCCTGCTGATGGATGACAGACTTCTGAGAATGATTGAAAACCAGTTGAAAAATGAAGTTTCAGGTTCGAAGGAAGAGATCTACACCGTGGAAGATTTATTCGACCAGCTTCGTGGATCGGTTTTCAGTAAAAAAGGAAGCCTGACGATTCTTGAAAAGATGACGCAGAAAAACTATGTAGATGCCTTGATTGTTTCCGTGAATAAATTATTTGAAAAAACGGCAGTGAAAGCCTTAAAGGTGGAAAATACACTGAACATTCCGATGATCTGTAATTTCCATGAAGAAGACCACGGTCTGAGGAATATCAACTACTCATCCATGAAAAGAGTATCTGAAGTTACTACCTACAAAAGGGCAGAACTACAGAAAATATTGAACCTATTAAATAAAAGTAAGAATAAAGGAGATGAAGCTTCCAGGGCTCATTATGCAGACTTGATCATCCGAATAAAAGAGGCTTTAAATAAATAATCAGCTATGAAAAAAACTCTAATACTTTTACCTCTTTTGGCGGCTCAGATAGCATTGGCCCAGGAAAAGAAAACCATTACCGGAAAAATAGAAGACGGAAATACAGCGACAGTGATTTCCGGAGCTACGGTGAAGATAGAAACCCAGTCCGTTTCTACAAAAACAGATCTGGTAGGCATTATTGAAAGTGTATCTGTAGGAACAGTAACCGACAGTAACGGAAAATTTATACTGGAAATTCCTGCAGACACCAAATCTGTGCTGGTGAGTTATCCGGGCTATGAGTCCAGGGTAATTCAGATCAGTGAAGGGCAGACCAATTATACGGTAAGACTGATTCCTGAGGTTTCAGACAAAAATAAAATCCAGGAGGTCATCATTACCGGATATCAGAAAATTGAAAAACGTAAGCAGACTTCAGCCGTTACTACGGTGAAAATGGATAATATCAACCAGGCTGGTGTTGCCAGTGTAGACCAGATGATGGCGGGACAGATCGCCGGAGTAGTGGTGACGCCCGAAACCGGAGCTCCCGGAAGCCCTGCAAAAATCAGAATAAGAGGTACGGCTTCTCTTTCAGGTCCGCAGGATCCGCTTTGGGTAGTGGATGGTCTTCCTTTAGAGGGAAATGACGTTCCCAACTTCAGCGATAAAGACGATATAGACCAGCTCCAGAATTTTTCTATTGCAGGTTTAAACCCTAATGATATTGAGGATATCACCATTTTAAAAGATGCTGCGGCGACTGCTATTTATGGAGCCAGAGCTGCTAACGGGGTGATCTCTATTACTACCAAAAAAGGAAAAAAAGGAAGTATGAGAATCAATTTCTCAGCAGATACTTTTGTAACCTCCCGCCCGGATTTTGACAAGCTTAATCTTCTGAATGCCTCTGAAAAAGTGGATATGGAATTAATGCTTGCCAGCCGTGCAGATTTAACCTACCGTGCAGACAAAGGGGAAGTGATGAGAATTCTAACGAAAAACGGACAGCTGGATGCGTACAGAAGCGGAGGTCTGGGCGCGTTGAATTCAATGACGCGCCAGCAGTTGGATGGCTTAAGAAACAATAGCACAGACTGGGGGAAATTATTGTACAGAAATGCCATTAATAAGCAGTATGGATTAAGTGTTTCCGGAGGAAGTGACCGTTCAGACTACTATTTCTCTTTGGGATATTATGACGAGCAGGGAACAACGATCGGGACAGGTTTCGAACGTTATAACCTGACGTTAAAAAACAATTATAAACTAAGTGATAAGTTAAATGCAGGAATCTCTATTTTCGGGACCAACAGTGAACGTACATCGTTTGTAACGGATGCTGATGCTTCTATTAACCCTATCAATTATTCAAGAAATGCCAATCCTTATCTGAGTCCGTACAATGCAGACGGAACGTACAGATATGATCAGGATATCGATGGTTTGAGAGATGCCTATGTGCCTTTCAACTTCTTAGAGGAAAGAGAAAATACAAACTATACCCTAAAGAACCGTTCAATAAAAGGGATATTGGATTTAGAGTATAAAATTACCAAAGATCTGAAGATTACGTCTCAGTTCGGGATGCAGTATGACAGCAACAAGACAGAAAAATTTGCCGCTGAAAATACGTATTCTACCCGAAAAATGAAAGAAGGAACGCGTTATTATAAAGATGGAGCATTCCGTTATTTCCTTCCTGCCGGAGGGGTAAAACAAAACTGGGATAATGAATTTTTCCAGTACAACTGGAAATTACAGGCAGCCTACAGTACAAAAATCAATTCAAAACATGAAATTGATTTGATGGCCGGATCAGAAATCCGAAGAACGAATGACAATACAACACTGACCAGAGCTTTCGGGTATAACAGCATGACAAGAACCGGGACACCTATCGTTTTCCCAAGTTCAAATTTTGCCGGAGATAAGAAATATGAAACCTACCGTGAAATGGCACCTGTTGAAAATGCCTATGCATCCATGTTTGCAACGGCTTCTTATACTTTCGATCAGAAATATACGTTCTTCGGAAGTGTGAGATATGACGGAACCAATTTATTCGGGGTGAATAAAAAATACAAATACCTGCCGATATGGGCTGTTTCAGGTTCATGGCTGGTAACGAAGGAAAACTTCATGAAGGACCTTACGGCTATTTCTAACCTTAGACTAAGAGCTTCTTATGGTCTGCAGGGAAATATAGACCGTAACACGTCACCGTTCTTTATCGGGGAATACAAGGAGACTACTATTCTTCCGGGAAATAAAGAGAATATCATTAACGTAATCAGTCCTCCAAACGATAAACTTCGTTGGGAAAAAACAACCAACGTTAACTTTGGTCTTGATCTGGGAATGCTGAAAAACCGTGTGAATCTTACCGCGGATATCTACAACAGAAAAGGAACAGATATGATCAGTATGAAAGAAACGCCACTCGAAACCGGGTTTGAATATACGATGATGAACTGGGGAAGCTTGACCAACAAAGGTTTCGAACTGGCGCTATCGACAAGAAACATCGATAAGGAAAATTTCAAATGGAATACGACCATCAACTTTGCGCACAACAAGAGCAATGTATTGAGCGAGCAGCCTCGTAACAACGCGTTGCTTCCTTCAAGAGAAGGCCTTCCTGTGAATGCTGTTTTTGCTTTAAAAACAGCCGGAATGGATGAAAACGGAAATCCGATGTTCTGGAAAGGAAATGAAAAGGTAAAGGCCGAAGAATTCTTCAAACTGTACGATGTATATGCAGACTTCCTTCCGGGGCAGCTTGTGGATACTAAACTTTCCAACGAGGAGCTGAGAAATCTCTTCACGTATGTAGGAGACAGAGATCCAAAATTTACCGGAGGTATCATCAATACATTCAAAATACACAGCTTTGATCTGACGGTTTCTGCCGCTTTCAATTTTAAACAGACGGTAATGAGAACTCCTTCTTACCGTGGAATGGATCTGGACAGAGGAAGAAATTATACCAAAGATATCTACGAAGCAGGAACTACACTTCCGGGAATCACCAGTGCCGATATGGAAAGCAATTCGGGATGGATGGCCAATAAATGGTTCGCGGACAACCGTTCCAATGCTTACAGCCTGCTTGATGTATGGGCAAAGGAGATCAGCTATGTAAGAATCAGCAGCATCCGTTTAGGATATACACTGCCTAAAGAATTTACCAGCCCTATGGGAATCAGCAGTCTGAGACTGAGTGTTGAAGGACGTAACCTGTTTGTGTTCAGTAACGGGTACAAAGGCTATTTTGATCCGGAAACCTATGGTAATATTTATGCACAGCCCATTGCCAAATCCGTGACAGTAGGATTTAATGTTTCTTTTTAAAACTTGAAAAAAAATGAGAAAAATTACAACATTCATTGCGATCGCAGCCTTAAGCTTTTCCAGTATCGGATGTGACCGTTTTTTAGATATTCAGCCTGAAGGGAAAATTATCCCGATGAACGTAGAGGATTACCGCAAAGTGCTTACATCAGCCTATTCTCAATATCCGGTGCACAAATCTTTGACCGCTCTGAGAACAGATGAGCTTACGATAGATGAAACCCTGAATGAATTTAATGTCTACCGCGAAATAGCGATGTGGAAAGATTCAAACAACGATCAGGCCACAGCTGAGTTCCCATGGGTAACTTTTTATTCCGTAAACTTTTATCTGAATCAGGTGATCAACGAAGGAAGCAAGACCATGGCAGATTCTCCTGAAAAGAATCAGATTCTGGCAGAAGCTTATGCGCTTCGTGCCTACTTATATTTTGATTTGGTTAATTTGTACGGGAAGCCTTATAACAGTGCAACAGCTGCAACAGACAGAGGAGTGCCGATCAGCCTTGAAATTGATCTTGAGCAGGTATTGAAACCTTCTTCTGTACAGGCAGTATACGATCAGGTGCATGCAGATATGGCAAAGGCAGAAGGACTGATGGTAGAGGAGAAGCAGCCGGCCGGAATCAATTACAGATTCTCAAAGATAGCCCTGAAGGCATTTCAGGCGAGAACCGCTCTTTATCAAAACGACTGGAACAAGGCCTTAAGCTATGCACAACAGGTGATTGCAGTGAAAGGAGAATTAAGCAATCTAAACACAACACCTACTGCGCCTAATCATTATGCTTCGGTAGAATCTATTTTAGCTTTGGATAATGCCCTGAATATTGCCGTGCAGAACGTATCTTATGCGTCCCCGGAACTGACTTCAAAATATAATACCACAACAGATAAAAGATTTAGTCTTTATTTTGAAAAGAACGGAAGCAAATACAAAGTGATCAAAGGAGGAACTACAGATTTCAGAGTGTCTTTCAGAACAGCGGAGATGTATTTTATACAGTCTGAGGCATTATTAAAATTGAACAGACTGAGTGAGGCTAAAGAAGCAATCCTTAAAGTCCTGAAGAACAGATACACACCTGACGGATATATCACCGTTCAAAACCAGATCAACCCAATGAACACTTCAGATTTTATGAGTTTTATTCTTGAGGAAAGGTTCAGAGAATTTGCTCTGGAAGGCCACCGCTGGATGGATTTAAGAAGAGCAGATCAGAAAAAAATCATTCATAATGTGAATGGTACAGACTATATTCTTCAGCAGAATGATGTGAGATATACCATAGAATTTCCAATGAGTGCCAAGAAGAATAACCCTCTTTTATAAGCATTCATATAAACAACCTCTGAAACCGCTTGAACGTAATAGTTTTAGCGGTTTTTTTGTACTTTTGTAATGTTATGAAAATTGCCATTATAGAAGACGAATTGCTGGCTGTGAATTATCTCAGAAACCTGTTGGACCAGCAAAGCATCGTCCCTGTGACGGAGATGGTGATTCTGCGTTCAAAAAAACAGGCCATAGACTTCTTCGAAAACCATTCAGCGGATCTTATCTTTATGGATATTCATCTCGGAGACGGAATGAGTCTGGAGATTTTTGAATCTGTGGAACTGTTCACGCCCATTATTTTCATAACCGCTTTTGACGAATATGCCATGAGAGTATTCAGGCATTTCACGATAGATTACCTTCTGAAACCCTTTGAAGAAGAGGATTTGCATAAAGCATTACAGAAATTCATTTCCATCAGGTCCAATTACGACCCCGAACCTGTCCTGAAATCAATGTCTTCATTACGTCAGGCGGATAGCCCTGATGTGATGAAACGTTTTATGGTGCGTGACGGGAATAAACTGAAATCAATTGATGAAGACCATACAGCCTATTTTTTCGCTTCCGGAAAATACCTTTTTCTGACAACAACGGACAACCAGACCTATATTTATGATGATACGATTAAAGATGTCATCCATAAACTGAACCCACAGCTTTTCTTCAAAATCAACCGTAAATTTATCATCAATAAAAATGCAATTGTGGAGATCATCAAACATTCCAGCCAGAAAGTAGAACTGAAACTGTCGCCTGCCCCTGAAATCAATTCAGATGTATTCATCAGCAAAAGACAGATCACGGAATGTTTAAGCTGGCTGAAAAGCTGATTAATTCTTATGCAAACCTGTACAGATACAAAAGCAAAAAACGCCCTGTGATGGATCATAATGTTATCAATAAATATGCGCTTACGTTCGAAAATAAAACAATGAGCTGGGAAGGATTCCGGGGAAAGAAAAACAGTAAAATCATAGATACCAATCATTATTGTTTAACCTGTTTTTTAATCTGTTGGGACTCAGTCTCACAAATCAACGATTCATTGCTGCCGGATATTAATGCTGCTTTGGCGGATCCTACCTTGGAAATTGAGAGTGATACTACGACAGTAGATATCATCATGTGTAATCATCTGGTAGATTTTTATGATCGTCAGGGCTATGTAAGCAGTATACCTCTGAACGATTTTAAGGAAATTGTAACCTTATGGAGAGGTTTTCTGACTACACGTCCTCTGAACGGCGCAAAAATTTACTTTACCTTCTTTGGATTCTCTTTCTGATTGAATGATTAGCATCATTCAGGTCATTGGAATTTGATTTGAGGAAGCGATCTTCTAATCCACATAAACTGAGGTTGGGTTAAGATATTTTTCAGATATTTGATTTCAGACTTTTTCTGGGAATTTAGTAGCTCATAGCGTTTTGGGATGCGTTTTTTGTGATTCAGGCGAGGAACTACCTTTTACATCCAGATAATTTCAAAAGCCTTAATTCTGGACCTCCTACTTTTTTCCTTGTGTTAAGACTCAACAGCTTGATACGCTGGGTATTTTAGGATGGGTTCCTGTATATTCAATAGGGGCGGGCTTCAGCCCGCCTACAAGATATATGCATTTCAAAAGGCTTTAGCCGAAACTTAGACACCAGGCGATTTAATCTTAACTTCTTATCCCGAACTAAGGTTATATAACTTCATCAGCGGCGCAGTCGCACTCTTTGTCTTTGTGACGCTATAGACCCTCAGAATATTTTACCAATAAATTTTGAGTCTGATCTATAAAAATGGATGAGGTAATCATAATTTCAAAGATGCTATCTTTATGCCACACTAAAGCAGCCATAAAAAGATACATCACAAAAATATGAAAACCCCAGACCAGATACATCCGTACCAATCAACGATTAAAAAAACAGATTTTGGAATACTGACCACATTGGTGTCAGAAGCCGGTGTTTCTACACATGGAAGTATTTCTTTCGGAGATAAAACGCTTTCAGCCAACTACGTTTATGATAAAAGAGGAACTTATAAATTAGTTTACACGATTATTGATACAGACGGAAATTCAGAAAGTTTTGCAGAAGATAATGGAATTTTACCCACATTGTTTTTAAGTCCGGATCAGGAAAATTATGTTTCGTTTGTTCCTTATCATCCCGATAAAGAACTGGAAATCAGTGTTTCCGTTTTTAACCGCGATAATACAGAATTACCAAAGGGAAACAGACCTTTTACCGGAAAATTTATAGGTACGACCAATCAGTTTTCCATTTTTCATGAGGCGGATATCTGGTCGGAAACAAAGCCGGATAAAATGCTTTCCATTGAATTTAAAAACGATGCGATCAAAAAGAAGCACAATATCAAAATAGACCTTCCGAGGAATAATAAAATATTCATCAATAATGGGGAGATCCATTTATTAGCCAATGATAAAAAAGGTTGGTTGCACAGACAGATTGATGAATTGGGAGCTGTAATACGTGAAAGGCTTATCAATCCCAACAAAGAATGGTTTTGGGAAATACTAAGTCTATCCTTTGAGGAGAATTCATACATTCTTTGTGAAGAAGAGGGGAAAATATCGGTGGAGGTCATCACTTCGGATCTTCACTGTACCACTACAGATATAGCGGATATCGGTGATGAATTTTTTAATACCTGGCAGCCTGTAAAAATTGCTGAACATACTTTTACAGCGAACTTCAACGGAGAATTCGGAAACGGCTGGCTCACAATAAAAAATGATAAATTGTTGGAATTATTCTACAGCAAAAATGAAAAAGGCTATAGAAATATATTGACCAATGAGGTGTTACCCATGGACAAGAAAGATCTGGTGATTTCCAGTATCAACAGAACAGGAGAAGGTAGTTATGCCGTTATTTTTTATTCATCGGATGACCGGAAAACGAAAAATAAAGAGTTACTTATTTTGAATCGCAGCATTAAATAATATCACCAATTTTCACAACTTAATTTCTAAAAATGACCATCAAATCCTTCGTAATTATCCTTACCTGTATCATCTTTCAAACTTCATGTTCTCAAAAAACAGAACAGAACAAAAGTGAACAGACAAAAGTGAAAATAGATCTGATTCCCGGCAAAGATGATAAAGTTTATCAGGGAACTGTCAATTTAATTACTCAGAAGGACATTGATGAATTTGGGAAAAACAACTATACTTTTATTAATGGAAGTATGAATATTTGTGATGTAAATTCTTCGGAATATTCTAAAGAAGAAATCAATCTAGATGCTTTAAAAAGTATAAGGATGATTAATGGCGGACTGCTTATTACCAGATTAGAAAATTTAAAGTCTGTCAAGGGATTGGAGAACCTGGAAAAGGTTAACGGAGATCTTGTTATATCCGGCTGTGGATTAAGCACGATCAGTACATTTGAAAAATTAGCTGTCATAAGTGGTGACTTGGTTTTTGGAAATAATGATTTTAATGATGTAAAACTTACTGAAATAACAGGATTTAATCATTTAACTGAGGTTGGGAGTATTTTTATTTCGGGAAATTCGGGATTACAAAAACTGGATGCTTTTCATAAAATAGAGAAGACCAAAACCATTCAGATTATCAATACCAGCCTTGAAAGAGTAGACAATTTTAAAAATCTGAAGAATGTGAAAAATTTCTCGGTGGAATACTCATTGCCTTTAAAGGAAATTAATCTGGAAAAACTTGAAACCGTAAGCGGTTTATTTGCATTGAACGAAAATGCGTATTACAATGGAAAAATAAGCATACCCAACATCAGGAAAATAAATCATCTTTATATGATAGATAATAACGGGTTAGAAAATTACTGTGATTTTTCAGGTCCCATTAAACAAAATAAGGTAGATACATTGTCCGCTGGCGGTAACAAAATAAACCTGACTAAAGAACAGATAATAACGAAATGCAAATAGAGAAAGTGGTATTGAAAGCACTCATATATTTACTATAAGACAACGCATTTCTATTATTTTTTTGTATTTGTAATTTGCTAGTTTATAGTGTTTTATTGTCCCATATTGATCCCGTATTTTCTACATGATTTCAATCGTAGAACTACTACAATTTTCTAAAAAACGGCTAATTCATTTGCCTGTGATTTTTTTATGTGATAAATTTCAAAACCAAACCACAGAAAAAACTTATGGGAAAAATCCGAATTGATCGAAAGCTATTACTAATAAGTAGTTAAGGCAGAGTTTATTCGCGAAAAGCTCTGATAGAACCATCTCAGAACAATTAAAGCTGTACTTGCAAAGGGGACCGATGCCGAGTACTGGTTGTTCATATGAGTAGAATGGTCTCATTTCTATGAAGGAAGAAATTCCTTTTCACATCCACACTACCGAAAAAAAGTATACTATGTTTCAAGAAGGAAAGAATCTGCCCAAGAAGGGAATAGATTCAGCTAAAATAGATATAGCCGACAACATTCAGGAAGTTGTAAAAAATAAAGATTCACAAAAAGCCATATCGCAGATCAAAACGGTAAGCGATACCGCTCAGAGTTTTATGAATCAGCCTTTATTACAAAATGCTCCTACAGTTATAGAAAATAAAGTATGGGCAAAGCAGCCGACCTCTAATATCTTCAATGCCCAGGCCATCCCTGAAAGTGCTGTTGCAGGAATCAACAGAGTTGTGAAACTTGAAATTTTTGTTGAAGGAAAACCAATCAAATTTTTCAAGCATTTTAAGCTGACCCAAAGTGCCGTTAAACACCACGAATTTAATCTGACACTTGCCCACGATACCCTCGGAAGCGCCGAAAACCATAACCTGGAAGAAGCCCAGAGCTTTCTGGGAAAAAGAATCACGGTGGTCTTCAAATACAAAGATGTAGAAGAAGGTCCGGAAAGAAACTTTGTTGGAGTCATTACCGAAGTAGGATTCGATCAGGATAACGGGAGCCTGGGAAATGTCATCCTTACAGGCTACAGCCCAACGATTCTGCTGGATTCCGCTCCGCATACCCAGAGTTTTGGAGGTAAGCAGGAAATAAGTCTTAATAATATTGCGTATCAGGTCATTAAAGAAGGTTTAGGAGCCAGTAAATTTGATGTCCGGGTAGACGCACAGTATGGAAATATTTCTTACAGTTCCCAGTATCATGAAACCCATTACAATTATCTGGCAAGAATGGCAGAAGCCTATGGAGAACAGTTTTTCTATGATGGGGAAGTTCTGCATTTTGGAAAACTGCCCCCTCAGCAAAAACCGGTAAAGCTTACTTATGGCAGCAATGTAGCCGATGTGAAAATTAAGATGTTAGCTCAACATGTTAAACCCTCATTTTATGGTTATAACAGCAGTAAAAACGAAAAACTGACTGCAGGAGCTTCCAAAATAAACCATACCTCAGATATTGCGAGGCGTGCTTACGAAATTTCAGAAAAGACATTCATCACTCCATCATTAAGTATAGCGCCTATAAAGGCTTCAAAAGTGATGGATATTGATGTTTCCCAAAAAGGCGCCGCCGGAAGCAATTCAGTGGATGTATTTACCACTTCGGGAACCACTTCCGTACCCTTTTTATACCCGGGATGTACAGCAGACATCGAAATGCGTAAACCGGATACCAATGAGACCTCCTATTTTACAAAACTTATGATGACGGAAGTAAGACATGAAGTCGATGCAAGAGGATATTATACAGGATCTTTTGACGCCATTGCTGCAGATACCGGTTTTATGCCGAGACCTCAGTTTAATTATCCTAAAGCGGAACCGCAATTTGCAAAGATTATTTCCAATACAGATCCATTAAATCAAGGAAGGGTGCAAGTACAGTTCGACTGGCAGAATGGTCCCGATACCACAGAATTTATCCGAGTCATGACTCCCGATGGAGGAAGCAGCGATAAAGTAAGTAAAAACCGTGGATTTATGGCCATTCCGGAAGTAGATGACCAAATTATGGTCAATTTTGTTCACCAGCATCCCGACCGTCCTTTTGTCATGGGCGGAATGTTTCACGGTGGTGCCGGAGGCGGAGGCGGACAGGGCAATAATATCAAAAGCCTCAGCAGTAAAAGCGGACATATCGTAAGCCTTGATGATGCCGGTGCAATCACCATTAAAGATAAATCAGGCGGAAACATCATAACGGTGGACGGAACCAATACCATTTCTGCTGTAGCCAGTAAGAAAATTTCTTTGGACAACGGAAAATCATCCATTGTCATTGAAGATGAAACCATTACGATTCATGCTAAAAATATTCATGTGGTAGGCGAAACCATTGTTTCTATGGGAAGCGGTAAAGCGGGAGTAGAACTGAGTTCGAAAGAAAATGTAGCAGCCGTAAGCGGAGTTACAGTTACTGCATCCGGAAGCAAAGAAGTCCAGATCACAGGAAAAGAGACAAGCATCAGTGGAGCCAAGGTTTCAATGAATGGAGATGGAGAGACGATCATTACAGGAGGTTTGGTTAAACTGAATTCTTAACTATGGAAACATCTTCAATAGCACAGGAATATTATAAACTCCGTGATCTCTGGTATGCTGCCGAAAAAAAACAATCCTGGAAACTGGCGGTTTGGGTGGCACAGTATGCAGATGTCGAGATCATCGATAAGTTTATGCAGATCGAGCAGTCTCCTGTGGGAGAAGCCAATGATATTTTTTTTCGTTTCGAAACGGAATATAATGGCAACAGGGAATTATTTGAAGAACAGTTATGGAATGAATTTTTCACCTGGTTTACACCCCATCCGGATAAAAATAAAGACCTTCACAGAGCGCTTTGGGAAAATAATATGATCAGGGAAGCATTCGTTCCGGATGATAAGCTTCCACCCAATATTTCCAGTCTGTTTAGTGAGCTGGAACGCTTTAAGATGAGTATAACAGATCAGAGCGAAGATTTTTATTTCTGTCTGTATTTTCCTCTTTCGGCCCATTCCAAAAAAAATATAGCCCACTGGTTTCAGCAGGTCATCGAAACGGTACCAGATGACCTCCGGCTCGTAACTATGGATCTTGCGGAAGAAAGACGCGTGGAACTGCAGGGTAAAAAGAACGGTGAATCGCTTTATCACTATCTGCATCCAAAGCTCAAAATGGCAGAAGCTATTAAAAATGAGATGTACAAAGCAAGTGACAGCTATAATACGGTAGATCCGGATGCCAGATTCAGAAAACAGGTTATTGTGGTCATGGATTCTACCACCAAGAAAATGCAGAACCGCACAGATGTAGAAGTAAAACGTCTTTTGAATATCACAGATGAGATTGGAACGGTATCTTCTAAAATAGCCGGCTTACTGGTCGCATCACAAGCCTATTTTGCTATACAGAATACAAAAAAAAGTGAAGAATATACAGATAAAGCCTTGGAAGAATCCTCAAAAGCGATGCAGGAAGATGATGCTACGGGATATCCGGTCTGGAAATCATGCATGCTTTTAAAGGCCGCATTATTATACGGAAACAAAAAGACGGATCCAGCTTTATTGATTTATGAGGAGTTATCGGAAAAAGCCTCCGAACGTCAGGATGTCTATTATATCATGGAGGCGAACAGGCTTATCGCTCATATTTATTACGAAAAAAACAATGTGCAGAAAGCCTTTGAAAATGTACTGTTTTCTTTGGCGGCAGGAGCATATTTAGATATCAGTGTAAGAAGACAGTCTACTTTTTTACATGCAGCTTTTATGGCACTTTATTTAGGCGGACAGATCAAAACACCCGCAGAAGTAAACGAAATAAAACTGCAGTTGGCAGATTGGTTAGGTGATGACTGGGAAATTTTATTGGCGCAGGCTGGAGTGGATTCAGCATCGTTAAAAATGGACCAGTCTGTTTGGAAAAAGCAATTATCAAAACTTAAAAACTAACCTATGTCTGATTTAATAGGAAAAGTAGCCACATCACCCGCCCCGCGAAGAGGCTTCGGTGAATTGTTTGGAGAAGCCAAAAACAAACTGGATCATTTGCAGAAAGATATGGCCAGTATTCTTCCTGCCATGCCCGGGATGCCTGTAGGAAAGTACTTTGATCTCGCGATCGGGATAGATTTCCACGAAACCATTTTTCCGCCAATGCCTTTGTTGCCGGTACCGCATATCGGGATGGTTTTCGATATCATGAGTGCCATCATGAATGCCATTTCAAGCATTTTGCCCGAACCTCCGGCTCCTCCCGCAGATGGTTCTGAACCACCAACAAGCTTAGCTTCCGTTTGTACAGCTATCGTCAATGGAATGAAGCCATCCGTTCAGGTTCACGGGCAGTGGGTCGCCAATGCAGGTACGGGAATTCAGCATTTACCCGGGATCTTTTTACATATCCCGTTTCCGATCGTAAAACCTATTGCAAGCTCAGAAATGTTTTTGGGAAGCAGCACCGTTCTAGCAGATGGCGGACCGTGCAGCACCCAGTTTCACCTTGCTTTATCATGTAACCTGATCGGGATTCCGGCACCGTTCCGTATTACAAAACCAAAACCAAAGGTGGCTTTAATGGCACCTACTTCCATGCTGCTGATCATCACTTCAGCCGGAAAGCCTGTTTTAGCAGGTGGTCCGCCTACTATTGACCTTTTCCAGCTGGCCATGAGTCTCGGTTTAAAAGGAATGGGGAAATTATGGAAAAAAGCAGGCAACAAATTACAGGATTTCATTCACAGAGTTCAGCCTAATAAACCTAAGCTGGCTAAAGTATTACAGCCGGTAAAATGCCGCCTGTTCGGTGAACCTGTAGATGCCGCTACCGGAAGAGTATATTCCACCAACACCGATATTGAGTTGCCGGGACCTATTCCATTTGTATGGCAGCGTACTTACTACAGCGATGCTGAGGTAAACGGACCTTTGGGCTTTAACTGGCATCACAGCTACAATATGGGGCTTTTTGACTTGCAGAATGATTATGCTTCAGTACGTTTGTCAGACGGACGGGAAACCGTAGTTCCGTTGCTCGATTTAGGCGAAAAATATTTTAACAGAAAAGAACAGCTCACCTTTAGCAAAGATGAAAAAGGATATGTATTAACAGATTCCAATAAATTACAGTACAGATTCAACGGAGCGCTGAATCAGGAAGGCTACCGAATGCTTTCTTCAATAGCCACCGCAGATGGATTTGAAATAAGTTTTGATTATCATTCCAACGGATGTTTAAAGAAGATAACAGACAGCACAGGCAAAATCATAAAGGTAGAAACCGATTCTGATCACCGCATTACCCGTCTGTATACCATTGCTGAAAACCGGGAGATCACCTATATCCAGTACAGTTATGACGATCTGGGAAATATGGTGCACAATAAAGACGTGATTGGTGCAGAAAAGTATTTCCGTTATCAGGGGCATTTATTGGTTCAGCTGACCAATCAGACCGGACAGAATTTTTACTGGGAATACGAAGGAGCAGGTGATGATGCCAAATGTGTCCATACCTGGGGCGATGGCGGCGTACTGGAATATTTTACAGAGTATCATCCGGGACAGACCATTACCAAAAACAGTTTAGGTTTTACATCAGAATACTTTTATGATGAGAGTAAACTGATCTATAAAATAATAGACGAAAACGGGGGCGTTACTCATCAGAAATACAATCAGTATCAGGAGCTTGAATTAATAATCAATGCGGAAGGTTTTACCCAGAAATATCTGTACACTGAAAATGGTTTACTGAAAACAATTGAAAACGAAAATAACGGGCAGAGTCAGTTTCAATATGATGATGCTTTTAATTTAGTTAAAATAACAAGTCCCGGAGGTGCAGAAATAGAATGGACCTATGACGAATTGAACCGGATTGTTCAAAAGAAGCTTCCTTCCGGGGAAAAGCTGCATTATCAGTATAAAGATATGCACCTTAGAAAAATAACGGATGACAAAAACCGTGCGGTTCATTTTTTCTATGACGAGTCGCATCAGCTGGTGCAGATGATTTATCCCAATGAAACTTACAGCAAATGGGATTATGATGAACTGGGAAATGTAATAAGCGAGCGTGACCCAAGGGGAAATTTAACGTTCTTTAAATATGATGATGCCGGAAACGTGATCTACTTAAAAGAACCTGACGGAAACGAACATTACTTCGAATATGACACCTCATACAATATCATTCATGCGAAGGATGACTTACATGATGTACGGTTCAGATACGGCAGTTTAGGAATTTTACTGAGCCGGACACAGAACAATCGTACAGTAAAATTCGGATATGATACGGAATTGCAGCTGAAAAGCATCAGCAATGAAAAAGGTGAAGTATATCGCTTTGCGCTGGACGGAGTAGGTGATGTGATCAGTGAGTGGGGATTTGACGGATTGCACCGCCAGTACGAACGGGATGCAATAGGCAGAGTGAAAAAAGTAGTCCGCCCTGACAACCGCTGGACAGAATATGACTATGACGGCATTAGAAATATCATTGCCGAACAACATAGTGACCTTTCATTTACTGGCTACAGCTACAATAAAGACGGATTTTTAATCGGTGGACTCAATCAGGATATCAGTATAAAAATACAGCGTGGAAAAGATGGCCGTATCATTAAAGAACAGCAAGGCCAACATTGGGTTAGTAAAACAGTTGACAGGCAAAATGATTCCTTATTGACAGAAAGTTCATTGGGAGCCAGTATTACCAGTCAATATAATCATTTTGGACAGCTAGATACAATAGAAAGCGGAAGCTGGAAAGGTCAATGGCAATATGATGTCACAGGATTGGAAATACAGCGCGATCTTACTGGTGGTATCAGCCAGATTACTGAGCATGATCAGCAAGGGCGGGTCATTCGTCGAAGCATCAACAGTCATAATATTGAAAAAAGCCGAACAAGGTATACGTGGGGAACTGCGAATCGTTTACTGAAAACAGTCAACGAAATTACAGGAACCAACGCCAGTTTCAATTATGACTCCTGGGATAATCTGGTAAGTGGTACCTATCAAAGTGGTAAGGAGACGGATACGATTTATAAAGCTCCGGATGCTATTGGTAACCTCTTTGAAACCCCTAATCAAACTGACCGAAGTTATGGACCGGGAGGAAAACTGCTGAACGATATACGGTATAATTATTACTACGATGCAGAAGGAAACCTGATTTTTAAAGAATTCAGAAAAAGTACGCAACGGGCAGCTATTTCCTCTTCCACAGTAGAGCATAAATACGGAATCAGCCTGATGGGAAGTGGCGTCGGCTGGCAGTATGAATGGAAAGGAAACGGAATGCTTGCTAAAGTGATATTGCCACAGGGAGGAGAAGTCAGTTTTGCATATGATCCTCTGGGACGGCGTATTGCCAAACAGTATAAAAATAAAGTGACCCGCTGGGTATGGGATGAAGATGTCCCTTTACATGAATGGCAGTATGACGGAGAATTCCCACCAAAGCTGAGTATTGATCAAGAAAATAATGTAGAGGAAGCTTCTGAATCTGCAGAAAATGTAATAACTTGGCTCTATCAGGAGGGAAGCTTTGTGCCTTGTGGAAAAATTGTTGGAGAAGAAGAGTTTAGCGTCATCAGCGATTATTTGGGAACACCAACGCATGCTTATGATCATGAAGGTATTCTTGTCTGGGAAAGGGAATTGGATGTATATGGTTCTCTGCGAAAAGGGGATAATGAATTTGTTCCGTTTTTGTATCAGGGACAGTATGTGGATGTAGAAACAGGGTTGGTTTATAACCGTTTTCGGTATTATGATAATACGAGTGGTAATTATATAAGCCAAGATCCCATTAGGTTAGCTGGCGACATTCTTAATCTTTATAATTATGTTAGTGATAGCAATATCTGGGTTGATAATTTAGGTTTACATTTTGGTTCAGGTAAAGGGCAACACTCAGCAAAGTTTTTCTTATATGATGAAAATGGCAAGCTTATCGATAAAGGTTCCATGAAAAGTGGGGGAATGACTGTAGAAGAGAGAGCATTAGGTTTTCCCAAATCCTCTCTTGCAACTCATACTGAAGCAAGAATTACTAAAAACATTCCATTATCTAAAGGACAACGTTTAGATATAATTGGGCAATATCCTCCTTGCTGTTCGTGCAAAGGAAAAATGCGTTCTGCTACAAATGGTACAGGCGGGATTGTTTCTTATACTTGGATGGATGACAATGGTAAAATGCAGATAGTTCAATGGCAAAAGAATAAGAAAGTAGTAGATAGTACAAGTAAAAATAAAAAATTACATCCAAAACATCATTAAAATATGTACAAAGTAGAAATTAAAGCAAAATTTGCGCACGCATCAATTGAAAAAAAAGACAATTATTATTTAGTGGGTCTTGCTGAAGATGAATTTGATTATGAAAAATATATAATTTTCCAAAAGCCGTATAAATTAGGTAAAAATGATGATCCAAATGCAAAAATTAATGGTATATATGTTGAATGTAACGGTGATTCATGCTTTAATTGTTGTAGCGAAATAAGTATTGATAATAAAAAACTAAGACTTATCATTCAGGATAGCGAGATACTAATAGATATTGAAGAAGTAAATTTACCTGAAAATTTTATTTCTTACTTAAGGGAAATATTTGGTGATTTATTACAAATAAATTGGAAATAAATTATACTCCTCAGCGGCCCTTCAAAATTTGCAATCCCTAAGCGACTTCAAAGGCGTAATCCGGAAATATGTGCCAGATTAGAATTCGATTCCGAAGTTGAAATGTGTGGTGTATCAACAGTTTCTAAAGAAGTATTTTGTTCAGTGTTGAGATGTCTGCAAGATATTTTTAGGAAAATAGATATAAGTCAAAATTAGATACTTAATCTGTAGATAAAAGATTTGTTTAGCTTATAATGATAACAAGGGAGCGTTAAAAGAGCAAGCTGTGCAAAGTCCGACTCTGCACAGCTTATTTTTTACTAAAAAGATTATCTTTACCAGATTCCAATGAATCAATACATAATGAAACGATTTTACTTTCTGATCACCGGTTTTCTGATGTTTACAGGGATTAATACCAATGCGCAGTCTGACAGCGTAAAAAACTATATAGTCAGTGCACTTGATCTGATGAAGGCCAAATCGGTCAACAAACACAGGATCAACTGGGACTCTCTTTATACGGATTCTCGCAAAAAAGCAGAACATCTTCAAACGGTTAAAGAGACTTATCCGCTGATTAAAAATATACTCGGTGCTCTGAAAGATGCCCATTCCAATTTTTTTCCGCCGGAAATGGTTAAAGCCTATACATTGGGTTACAGAGCTACAGGACAGGAATTCCCTGCTATTGAAACAAAAATCACGGAAAACCAGATTGCTTATATCAAACTTCCCGGGATTGCCTGTTATCATTTTGCAGAATGGGATGAATTTGTCAACACTTTTTATAAAAAAATCGAAGAGCTGAATGCACAAAACCCCAAAGGTTGGATTCTGGATCTCAGAGACAATGGAGGAGGCATGTTTTATCCCATGTTCGCTGCTCTGTCACCGATGCTGGACAAGAAAAACGTAATTGGAACCGTAGATGCAGAAGGTAAATATGCGTTCTTTGACTACGACAGCAAAGGAAACCTGTATGAAGGGAAGCAACTTGCCCATCATTTTAACATCAAAAAAATTCCTCAGCGCATTACAAAACCAATTGTGGTAATGGTCAACAAAAAAACATCAAGCTCTGGCGAATTCTGCACGGTTGCATTTGCCGGACAAAAGAATACAACAGTTATCGGCCAGAATACAATGGGACTAACCTCCGGAAATCAGGAATATAAGCTTTCTGACGGAGCGTTTCTTATTTTAACAACAGGAAATATCGTAGACCGTAATAAAAAAGAATATGCCAAAGTAGGAGAGGGATTTACTCCAAATATACTGCTGGAAGACCTTTCAGATGATGGATATATGATCACGGCATCTGAGATATTCTTAAAAAAGTAATCTTTAAATTTTTATAGAGCGTCTTGGCGCGAAGTCGAAGACTTCGCGCCAAGACGCTTACCTTTTTATAATTTCTCTAATGAATCAGCTGCTTAAAAGAAAAATCCGGCTGGCGCATCTCAATTTCGTTTGTGCTTGAGGCAAGTTGTGCTTCTCTGGCATAGATAAACATTTCAGCTTCATAGCTTTTGATAGCAGCGTCCAGCGATTCATAGGATTCATGAGTGAGTTTTTCAGACAGGATTAATGCATCCAGTAAACCGGTATTGACGCCCTGACCTGCAAAAGGAGGCATCAGATGAGCGGCATCTCCGATAAGCGTTATAGGCAAAGGACGGTCATATTTCCACGGTCGGTCCAGTGGAAATTTTCTTGTCGGAAGACAGCTAAAGGATAATGTGGAAAGGAATAACTTTTTAAATCTATCATCCCATTCAGCGAATCTTTCCAAAAGAAAGGTACGGATGAGGTTCGCATCCCGAAAGTTATGTTCGTTATGATTTGTCCATTCTTCGGGTTTTCTAAAAATGACACCGTAGGTCAATACTCCGTTATTGTTGGGATTGGCTACCAGTAAATTGCCTTTATGGGCAGCCATCAGCCTTTTTCCATCGCACCATTCATAAAATTCAGGAGTATGTAGCTCCGGATCAGGAATATTTCCCTGGATGATCATGGTTCCGGTATCTTCGACCTGCGTGTCTGTAACAAAAGATCGTATGGCAGACATTCCGCCATTGGCCCCGATGACAACATCTGCAGTTTTCTGGACTCCATTTTCAAAATACAGTAGCCATTGTCCGTCTAAGGCTTCAAGTCCGGTACATTTTCTGTCCCAGACCACAGTATCAGCGGTTAAGCTCTCTAACAACATATTCCTCAAAACATTTCTGTTGATTTCAGGATTGTCATACTGATTTTCGGGAGTAGATTCTTTCGTGAACAAAGTTTCTCCTTTTTCATCCGTCATAATGATCCCCATTGGTAATGCTAACGCGTAGTAGATGTCGAGCAGTCCTGCGTTTTTCATAGCTTCCTGACCTGAACCTTTATGAAGATCTAATGTGCCGCCCCAAATTCTGGCTTGCGGATCTTGATCTCTTTCGTAAACGGTAACATCTGCACCATTTTGTTGTAATAATCTGGCTAATGTAAGACCCGCAGGTCCCGCACCAATGATCGCTGTTTTTTTATTCTTAAGTAACATAATTTTTTGTGTTGTTTAATATCAATACAAAATTGAAGGTCATTTTAGAAATAAAATAATTACATTAGACTTAAAAATAGCTGTAAAAGACTTTTATGGAAAATAAGGATCAAACCATCCCGGTCATTCTTCAAAAGTTGGCTCATGTACTGGGAACAAAATTAAAGAACAGAAGATTAGAAATCCCTTCCGGATTAGGAAGTGGGTATTGTACCGGATTTGTTTTCAATACACACATCAGGATGCTGATCAGTAATTATGAGCTGAATGATGACGTGGTGTTGGAGAATCCGGAGCGGGATGCAGCCAGAAAAGTGATATTTTTTAAGTTTCAGAATATTTTCCCGAAAGCAGAATCATGGTCTGTTGAAAAACATCCGGGAGGAATGCCGTCCGTTTTAATTGCAACCAGCCGCATTAATACGGATGAAATTATTTCCATCCATTCCAATACATCTACCATTAATATTGAAGTAGAGGCAGATTATCTGAGCCAATTGTTGAGCACACCACACCAATCACCGGTTTTACAAAGTCTTCTGCAAAATACGCAACCTTACCTTTTTGAGCAGCTCATTTATCCTTCTTTGCAGAAAGTGGTAGATGAGATTATTTCAGAATCAGTTGGGGAAACTTTTGAACTGTTTTTTATGAGAATTAAAGCAGAGGAAATGATCTGCAGGCTACTGATGGAACTGGAAAAGCGAAACGAAAAACGCATCTATGCCCTAAACAGTCATGATATAGAAATTCTTTACAAAATAAGGGATCAAGTCCTTCAAAACCTCGACATTCCTCCTGTTATCGGAAAACTGTCAGCAGAGGCAGGAATGAGCCCTACAAAATTGAAACGGCTATTTAAACAGATCTTTGGTGACAGTATTTTCAGCTATTATCAGGGATTCAGGATGAAAGAAGCTATTGTTCTGCTGAAAGAGAAAAAATATTCCGTTTCAGAAGTCGGCTATAAACTAGGTTTTACCAACCTGAGCCATTTTTCAAAAATCTTCAAAGAACATATGGGAATGAACCCGAAACAGTATGCGATGATGCAATGATTATTTCAATGATTGGTAAAAATGGGTTGTGGTCATATGACGGGTTATATTTTTTACAAATTCGTCCTTTCCATAGAAAAAGCTTGTCTTATTTCTGAAAGTAAATGAATAATAATTATTCTTTAAGTTCTTAATGGTGAGGAGAGACTGATCTATGTCTTTTTTCAACTGATCTCTATCGGCTGTATCGGTTGCGATATAGTTATTAAACTGTTTTTCTTCTGTATCTGATATATTACCACAGGAATAGATCGCTCCCAATAACGAAGCATAGGCATCATTCATTTTATTCAATTGTCTGTATGACTTTGAGATAGATAAAAGGGAGTTTTCCACATCCCTGCAAACCCGGGAATCACTTGAATTTGGAAAATCAAAAACCGCTTTTCTGTAATATTCAATGGCTTTATTGTAATCCTGTTTGAAAAAATAATAGTCCCCTAACGTATGAGCAGAAAAGTGTTTAAGGCCATAGATATCAATATTCTCAGCACCGTCTTCCAGCAATTCTTTGGGGAATTTAAGTTTTAAGAGATAGTTGAACATACCAATATGGTTGATCAAACTGTCCCGCTTAATTCGTTGTTCATAGCTTTCAGTATTCTTTAAAAATTCTTTATCCTTACTGAAGGGAGTGCTTTCTCTGAGACGTTTGATGTATGAATAAATTCCGTGGTCATCAGAATAATGGGCGTACGGATACTTTTCTAGTAAAGTGGTAAGCTCGTCTTCTTTCTCCTGTCTGATTTTTTCCACTACTTTTTTTCCTGAAATCTCTTCGTCAGCTAAACTTAATTTAAAAGCATAGATAATAATACCCTCGCTTCCAAAGCTAATGGCGTACATCCAGTCATCATTCCCACGAACAAACGAAACATCGGCTGGACTCACTACCTTATACTCGTTTGGCAGTTCAGTATAAGTACTTTCAGCTTTTGGGTGATCTGTCAGCAATGATTGAAAGATCTTTGATTTTCCTATGTCTCTCCGATTATTCAAAAAGGCATCTGCATATTCTTTCATCTCATCACTGGGCATTTTGGTAATGCTTGACCGGAGAGCTGAAATATCTACTTTATCGTTATCATAAGTGTACACGGCAGGAAATAAATCCAGATGGCTGTTCCCATTATCTAAAAATACAGCAATACCCACTACATCTTTGGTAAGGTGTTTTGCATTTAATTTTTTAGCCGCTTTAAAATAGGTTACCAGATCCTTAAGGTATTGATAGTTGGGACTTTTGCTGTAATTCTTTAAAGCAGTATCCAGTTGATGTTCATAATCTGAAAATGACTTTTGCTGAGCATCTGTCGTAATAAAACAGGTTAAAAGCATCAGTATGATGTATAATTGCTTCATGGGGTTACATTTTTGTGATTTCTTATTTTTAAAGAAAGTATTTGGTATGCTGTGTTTTATCAGTAAACATAAGGATTAAAAATAAGCAAGATCATAAATAAAGACAAAAGATTTTAGCGGCATAAGTAATTATTCAACAGATGCTTAAAGTAAATGTCAGAATGTACAGGAAAAAAGTACGCGCTGATGTAATGAATAAGGGATAAAGAATGTCATATAAGCAATATCCTTCTGATTAAAAAAAGTCGGATAAATTCGGCCTATACGTAACAAAACTTAAGTATTTTTGACAAACTAAATTTCAAAAGAGAAAATGAAACCAAAAACTCCCTTATACGTTGCAGCCCTGATCGGAATGATGTATGTTCCGGTATCTGCACAAACAAAATCCCAGTTGAATACCGAAATTGCCAAAGTAGAAGCAGGACTGATACCCGCCGTTCGTTTTCAGGGGGAACCTATGTGGACACTGGAATCCAGAATGAAGCATTACAATATTCCGGGAGTGAGCATTGCCGTTATCAAAAACTCAAAAGTGATCTGGGCGAAGAGTTATGGTTTTTCGGATGTGGAATCTAAAACTCCGGTCAATTCCAAAACACTGTTTCAGGCGGCATCTATGAGTAAGCCGGTAAGTGTGTATGCGGCATTGACAGAAGTAGAAGCAGGAAAAATAAATCCCGATACTGATGTCAATTCCTACCTGAAATCCTGGAAAGTTCCGGAAAATGAATTCACCAAAGAGAAAAAAGTCACTTTTAAAAATATAGTCAGTCATACAGCCGGTTTTACAGTAAGTGGATTCCCCGGATATGAAGCCGGAAAACCTATTCCTACTTTAGTTCAGGTTTTAAACGGACAGACTCCAGCGAATACTCCTGCCGTTTTCGTAGATAAAGTTCCGGGAACCCCTTTCCGGTATGCGGGCGGTGGATATTGTGTTCTGCAGCAGATGCTTATAGACTTGGAAGGAAAAGATTTTACCACCATTATGAAGGAAAAGGTTCTCATGCCACTGGATATGAAGAACAGTACTTTTTCACAGCCTTTATCCGATGCACAGTCTCAATTTGCGGCTACGGCATACAATCAGGAAGGAGTAAGAGTTTCGGGGAAATCTCATACCTATCCGGAGCAGGCCGCCGCCGGTTTATGGACCACACCTGAAGATCTGGCTAAATTCGTCATTGATGTTCAGAATACCCTGAGCGGGAAAAGCAGCAAGGTTATTTCGCAAAAGACTGCTGAACAGTTTACCACTTCTTTTATCGATCCGTTTATGGGTTTGGGAATCTTTCTGGAAGACCGAAGAGGCCATATGTACTTTCACCATGGCGGCTGGAACGAAGGATTCTCCAGCAGGTTTATAGCCAGTAAAACAAGCGGTGACGGAATTGTCGTACTAACGAATACCAATAAACCTGATTTTGTAGAAGAACTCGTACGTTCGGTGGCAGAAGTCTATCAATGGCCTTTATTTAATGCGCCGGTTCGGAAAATACTGCCTTTAAATCAGGATGATTTCAAAAGTGTAGGACGCTACAAAAACGGGAAATATGGTTTTTCCAGAGTCTATCGTGAAAACGGAAAGCTGATGACAGTCACCAATACAGACACTCCGGTAGAAATGATTAAAGTAGGGGAAAATAAATATGCATTTCGGGACTGGGATTTGACGGCAAAATTTGTGAAAAATAAGGATACCGGAAAAACAGATATCGTACAGGTGTTTTCCAACGGAAAAATAAGATCAACAGAGGCACAAATGGGACCGGATGATAAAACACCTTTGGAATGGGTACTGGACGGAAATTATGATAAAGGCCTGGAAGCTTATCAGAAAGCCAAAACTGAAGATGCCGGTAATGATCTTCTCTCAGAGGGTTATCTAAACGGAGTAGGCTACACCATGCTGCAGAATAAAGACTTTACAAAAGCGATAGATATTTTTAGAGTGAATGCTGCACTGTATCCTAAAAGTGAAAATGTTTACGACAGTTTGGGAGAAGCTTACCAGAAGGCCGGACAAAAAGATAAAGCCAAACAGAATTACCAGAAAGTTCTGGAGATCAATCCCAAAAACGAAAAAGCTGCAAAGGTTTTACAAACATTATAATTTCAGTTCGGTCAGATGGCTGGAAGCTAGAATAGAGAAACTGATTTAAGCCTGTCAAGGTTCAAAACCTTGACAGGGTTCACCGGATAGCCAACTCATTATAAAAGCAAATGTCTTATCCCGAACTCAGGTTAAGAAAATAAAAACATTGGTTTTCACTAAACACAGAATAAAAAGAAGCCATGAGTAAAAAAGATCAATACGGGCTGGAGTTCCTGAAAGTAACGGCAGGCGGTGATGTCGGCTATGATTGTGTCCGAAAAAACGGAATCGTTGATGAAAATAATCTGTTACAGTTTTTATGTTATTTGGATATTTCCAGAACTGAATTCCTTTTGAAGGAAATCAATTTCCATCTCGATCATATTCCCGATCCCACCTTGGAACCTTATGATTCAACGGTGCTGGAGCATATGGATTTACAAATTGCTTATCCTGATTTTATAATTGATGGCCAGCCGACTGCTTTTCCCTTAAAAGACATCAAAGACTTATTACAGGAATGGTTGGAATTCTCACAATCATAGTTTTTTTGGGTACATAAACTGTCTGTTTAGTGTCATTTATCTAATGGATTAATGCTTTTTTTGGTTATAATAAAATATATGTAAATATTTCTTTTAAAAATTGATTTATAAGTGTATATGTGTGGTATGTGGCCATAAAATGATTAAAATATCAATGTTTTTCGGAATTTTGTGAGTATTTTTGGCGGGACTAAATATAAACAAACCACCAAGTACTGATTCATCTTATGATCTTAATTGTTGATGACAACCAAAGTAATCTTTACTCACTGAAAAAACTACTGGAATCTAAAGATTTTCAGGTAGATACGGCCGATTCCGGAGAAGAAGCATTAGGAAAAGCCATAAAAAATAATTATGCATTGATTATTTTGGATGTGCAGATGCCCGGTATGGATGGGTTTGAAGTGGCTGAAACCTTAGCCGACTACAGCAAAACAAAAGAAGTTCCCATTATATTTTTATCCGCAGTCAATACGGAGAAAAAATTTATCACCCGCGGTTATGCCTCAGGAGGAAAGGATTACGTCACAAAACCTGTGGATCCCGAAATATTACTGCTTAAGGTGAAAACGTTTTACAATCTTCAGGAGCAGAGCCTTGCCATGAAAAAGACCCAGCAGAGTCTGGAGTTGGAAGTCAAAGGAAGAAGAGAATCTCAGGTGACTATGAAGTCGCAGATCGATCATTTTCAGTTAATGCTGGAATCTCTGCCGCAAATCGCATTTACGCTTAATGAAGAGGGAGAAATAGAATTTGTGAACCTTAAATGGTACCAGTACTCAGAGTCGGATCTGGATTTTCCGGAAGTTCATCCTGATGATCTCAATATCAGAGAAGAATTTGAGCGTTGCAGAAAAAAGAATAGAGCGCTTGAGCTTGAAGTCAGAATAAAAAATATAGATTCAGGAGACTACCGTTACCACCTTTTAAGGGTGACGCCTGTAAACGATGAAAATGGAGTCAAAAACTGGGTAGGAACCTTTACCGATATCGACGACCAGAAAAAAGTGGAAAAAGAAAAGGATGAATTCCTGAGTATTGCCAGCCACGAACTGAAAACGCCTTTAACCAGTATAAAAGCCTATGTTCAACTGCTGGACCGTAAATTAAAACTGGATAAGCAAAGCGCTGAAGCCGGCTTTATGGGCAAAGTTCAGGATCAGATAGAAAAACTGAATACCCTGATCACCGATCTGCTTGATGTCTCCAAAATAGAAAACGGAAAGCTGAAGATCAACAGAAAGCCCACCAGTCTTGAAAACCTGATCAGCAGTGCGGTGGAAACCATCATACAAACTCATGACGAAAATAAAGTCAAAATAAAACGACACGGAATAAAACCTGAAATCCTGATTCCTTTGGATGAGATACGCATAGAACAGGTCCTTATCAATTTCCTGACCAACGCCATTAAATATTCTCCTCAGAACAACCAGGTCATTGTCACCACATTTGTAGATGAAGAAAAGCAGGAAGTCAAAGTAAGTGTCACCGATTTTGGAATAGGAATTCCGGACTTTAAGCAGGATGCTGTATTCCGAAAATTTTACCGTGTAGAAGAGTCATCACTGCAGTTCCAGGGAATGGGAATCGGGCTGTTTATCTGTTCCGAGATTATCAAACAGCACCATGGAACTATTGGAGTATCCAGCAAACTGGAAGAAGGCTCCACATTCTATTTCACCTTACCTTTAAATTAATCTCATGCCGAAAAAAATAATCAGAAACCTTCAGTTTGGGGTCGCATTATCTTTACTGATCCTGATTGCCAGTTCAGTGGCATCTTATATGAGTATCCAGAAACAGATGGATCACCGGGAAAGCCTTTCTCAAAGCAGAAGATCCATCACTGCCGTGAAAGATGTTCTGGTTGCTTTACTCGATGCCGAAACCGGAAACAGAGGCTATCAGCTTACAGGAAGGGAAAACTTTCTGGAACCTTATAACCGTAGTTTAGGAGAGTATACAAAGGCGTTTGAACGTGTAAAGGCTTTAGATATTAAAGACAGAAAACAGCTTGATCGTTTGGATGCTTTGGAAAAAAATGTGAACAGCAATGTTGAGAATTTAAAGCAGTTTGTTCAGAACAGACGAAATGGTGTTGTGATGACGCAGCAGCAGATTCTGATGAGCAAAAGCTATATGGATAAATGCCGTCAGATCGTCCGTGATTTCGTTCAGTACGAAGAAGCTCAGCTTGAAATTAAAAATAAGGATCTCAACCGTTCATCCAGCACTACGGTGATGTTCATTATTGTTTCAGCAATAGCAGCGGTGGTGGTTACTATTTTCTTCTATATTAAACTGAGAGCAGACCTTATCCGAAGAGATAAATTAGAAAGTGAATTACGTGCAAAAGACCTTGAAATAAGCAGACGTGTAAGTGCGATTCAGCAAATTGCAAATAGAGTAGCCAATGGTGATTACAGTCAGAAAGTGGTTGATAATTCAGAAGATGACTTAGGAGATCTAGTAGATTCCTTGAATCACATGACGGACTCGCTGAAGAAGTCTTTTGATAAGATTAATAAAAGCGACTGGCGCCAGAAAGGTCTTGCTTTACTAAACGAATCTTTAGTTGGAAATAAATCAGTGAAGGAAGTTTCCGACGCCTCACTAAACCAGCTTGTGGAATACGGGAAATGCATCAACGGAGCTTTGTATCTGTTTGATGAAGGAACCCTTAAGCTGAGTACGGCTTTTGGTCTGGAAAACACCATGAAGAAAACTTTCGAACCGGGAGAAGGAATGGTAGGCCAGGCCTATACCAATGAAAAAATGCAGGTGTACAACAATCTTCTTGAAGAGGATTTTGTGGCAAGTTTCGCCAGCAGCAGAATAAAAATAAACGGAATTTTATTACTTCCGATCCATGCTGACGGACACTGCATCGGCATACTCGAATTGGGATCCGGTTCAGATTTCGATCAGGACAGACTGGACTATTTCGAAGAGTGCAGTAGAAATATCGGGATTGCTTTAAATGCAGCAAAAGGGCGTGAAAAGGAGCAGCAGTTACTGGAAGAAACACAGGCGCAGTCAGAAGAACTGCAGGTACAGCATTCCGAACTGGAAAACCTGAATACGGAACTGGAAGCACAGACCCAAAAATTACAGGCCTCCGAAGAAGAGCTGAAAGTACAGCAGGAAGAGCTGATGCAGGCCAATGCCGAACTGGAAGAACGTTCAAGACTTCTTGAGGAAAGAAATCACATGATCGCCCAGAGAAACGGTGAAATTCAGAAAAAAGTGGAAGAGCTGGCTTTAAGCACCAAATATAAATCTGAGTTTCTGGCCAATATGTCCCACGAACTGAGAACACCCCTGAATTCTATCCTTCTTCTTTCAAGACTGATGGCTGAAAATCCGGATGAAAATCTGAATGAAGATCAGGTAGAATCTGCAAAAGTGATCCAGAGCTCAGGAAGCAGTCTGTTGACGCTTATTGATGAGATTTTAGATCTGGCCAAAATAGAATCCGGGAAAATGACCCTGGAATACCAGGATGTCGTCGTGAATGATGTCATCAGAGATCTGAGAAGTCTGTTTAATCCAATTATTCAGGAGAAGCAGATCAAATTTGATATTCATGTGGATGAAGAGGTACAAAAAACCATTGAAACCGACAGGCTTCGTGTAGATCAGGTATTGCGTAACCTTTTATCCAATGCCATAAAATTTACAACAGAAGGAAGCATCAGCTTAAACATCAGAAAAGATACGGAAAACAAAGACTTCATTGTTTTCAGTGTAAAAGATACGGGAATCGGGATTCCGGAAGAGAAGCAGGCGATTATTTTTGAAGCATTCCAGCAGGCGGATGGTTCTACACGACGCAGATTTGGCGGTACCGGATTAGGACTGTCCATCAGCCGTGAAATTGCCAGATTACTCGGAGGAGAACTGACCCTGAAAAGTAAAGTGGATGAAGGAAGTGAATTTAGCCTGATCATTCCTATAACAGCAGTTTCTGAAGTCATTCAGCCGGAAAACGACCAGCATCTCGTAGAGACCATTCGTGAAGATGTGGAAGAAATTCAGAATATCCTGGAAGATACGGAAGCTTCAACAGCATTGCATTTGGAAAACCTTGAAATTCCTGAAGATGTAGATGATGACCGCGATGGAATCACTGCCGAGGATAAAGTGATCTTAATTGTAGAAGATGATATCAATTTTGCGAAAGCACTGCTGAAATACACCCGTATGAACAATTATAAGGGAGTTGTGGTCGTAAGAGGAGATTACGCCTTGTCTGCAGCGGTTCAGTACCATCCACAGGCGATTTTACTGGATGTTCAGCTGCCTGTAAAAGACGGCTGGAAGGTAATGGATGAGCTTAAATCCAATTCTGCGACGAAACATATTCCTGTGCACATGATGTCTGTCCTGCAGCTTGAAAAAGAAAGCTTGATGAAAGGAGCTATTGACTTCATCAACAAGCCGCTCGCTTTAGATAAAATGACAGATGTTTTCAAGAAAATTGAAGACGCGCTTCTGATGTCTCCACAAAAAGTTTTGATCGTAGAGCATAATGCCAAGCATGCCAAAGCTTTATCATACTATCTGAGTAATTTCAATATCTCCTTATCTGTAGAAAATAATGTGGAAGACAGTGTGAGAGCATTGACCTCAGATCAGATCGACTGTGTGATTTTAGATATCGGAGATTCACGAAGCAGCGAATATAAGGTAATTGAATCCATCAAGAGCCACGAAGGACTGGAAAACCTGCCAATCATTATTTTTACGGAACACAGTTTATCCAAATCTGAAGAACTTAAGATCAAGCAATACGCAGATTCAATCGTTGTAAAAACCGCTCATTCTTACGAAAGAATTTTAGATGAAGTAGGTTTATTCTTACATTTGGTGGAAGAAAAAAACAACTCTATTGAAACGGTAAGAAACAAAGTTTTAGGATCGCTGACAGAAGTATTGAGCGGAAAAAAAATATTGATTACCGATGATGATGTCCGAAATATTTTCTCTCTGACGAAAGCGCTGGAGAAATATAAAGTGGAAGTCGTAGTGGCAATGGATGGAAAACACGCCTTAGAGCAGATTAAAGAACATAAAGACATAGACGTAATTTTAATGGACATGATGATGCCTGAAATGGACGGCTATGAAACCATAAGAGAAATCAGAAAGATGCCGATGTTTACAAGGCTTCCTATCATCGCAGTGACGGCGAAATCCATGATTGGGGACCGTGAAAAATGCATCGTGGCAGGTGCTTCAGATTATATCTCAAAACCGGTGGATATCGATCAGTTATTGTCCTTACTGCGCGTCTGGTTATATGAAAGTTAAATGATGAATAAGAAGATTTTGATTGTGGACGATGATCCACGTAATATATTTGCACTGAAGCTGACGCTGAAATCAAGAGGATATCAGATTGAAAGCTGTACAATGGCTCAGGAAGCCATTCAAATATTAAAAGAAAAGGCAATAGACATTGTCCTTATGGATATGATGATGCCTGAAATGGATGGATATGAAGCCATCAAAATGATTAGAAGCACACCGTCTATAAGCCAGATTCCTGTGATTTCCGTTACAGCTCAGGCCATGCCGGAAGACCGTCAGAAATGCCTGGATGTGGGAGCTCAGGACTATGTCTCAAAACCTGTGGATGTAGACCAGTTAATGATTGCCATCGAAAAACTGTCTTAAATGCTGGAACCAAGTATCGTAAAAGATGAAGAGGTAGAATACTTGATAAAAGATGTGTATGAGATGTATGGGTATGATTTTTCCGAGTATAGCAGGGCTTCTTTTAAACGCAGGGTCAACAGGATTTGTCTGATCGACAGGTTCACCAGTTTTGCGGAGCTGCGGTATACCGTTCTCAATGATCCTGAATACCTGAAACGTTTTGTAGAAGAAATCACGGTGAACGTGACCGAAATGTTCCGGGATCCGCTGTTCTTTAAAAAGCTCAGAGAAAAGATTTTGCCGCAATTAGGAACCTATCCGCTGATCAGAATATGGGTGGCGGGATGTTCTACGGGTGAAGAAGCCTATTCAATGGCTATTTTGCTTAAAGAAGCCAATCTTTACCATAAATCACTGATCTACGGAACAGACCTGAATCCTACCGTTTTGGAAACCGCAAGGGCAGGCGTTTTTCCGTTGCAGCAGATGAAGCTGTATTCGGAGAACTATATGTTGTCCGGTGGGAAAAAGGATTTTTCAGATTATTATACGGCCAATTATGACAGTGTAAAGTTTGATAAAAGTTTACAGGAAAAGTTGATATTATCTACTCATAATCTGGTTTCAGATAGTTCTTTCAACAGTTTTCAGCTGATCATCTGCAGAAATGTACTGATCTATTTTGACCGGGAACTGCAGGAGCGCGTTTTTAAACTTTTTGATAACAGCCTTGAAAATTTGGGGTATCTGGCGTTGGGATCAAAGGAAACCCTGAGATTTTCAAAACTGGATAAAGTATACCACCAGGTCGATGACCAGCGAATCTGGAAAAAAACAGAGTACATCTAATACATTGACCATGGAACCTAAAAACACAAAGACAGAACTGGTAGTGATAGGAGGATCAGCAGGAAGCCTGCAGGTCATTCTGGAAATGCTGAAAAAAATAAAAACCGAATTGAGTTTCCCCATATTGCTGGTGGTACACCGTAAAGCATCTTCAACCAATGTTTTACAGACCTTACTGCAGCAGTTTGTACCCATGGAAGTGATCGAGGTGGATGACAAAACAGAAATTGAAATTAATAAAATATATATAGTCCCTGCAGATTATCATTTATTATTTGAAGATAAAAAAATGATGTCGCTGGATTTCTCCGAAAAGATGAATTATTCCCGCCCCTCTATTGATGTGACCTTCAAGTCTGCGGCGGAAGTGTATGGAGAAAACCTTGTCGGCGTTTTGCTTTCAGGAGCCAATGCTGATGGAGTGGAGGGTCTGGGATTTATTAAAAAGAACAAAGGAAAAGTCTGGATTCAGGAACCGGAAACCGCTGAAGTAGATTATATGCCCAAACATGCGGTACAGGAAGTGGATTATGACCTGATTATTAAACCGGATAATTTGGCGGACTATATCAATCAGCTGTAAAAGAGAAATTAAATAAACTAAAGATTTAAATAGAACTACTATGAGTACAAAGAAAATTTTGATTTTTGATGATGATACAACTATTTTAGAAGTTATTACCATCATTTTCGAAGAGAATGGTTATCAGGTCGAAATTTCAGAAACATCTCATGACATATTGGAAAAAGTGGCCCAGTTTCAGCCGGATGTTATTCTTATGGACAACTGGATCCCAAAAATCGGCGGGGTAGAAGCTACCAAACTTTTAAAAAGTCATGATGAGTTCAAATCTATTCCTGTCATCTATGTGACGGCCAATAATGATATCGTGAGACTGGCTGAAGAAGCTCAGGCCGATGATTATGTGGCAAAACCGTTTAATCTGGATGACCTGGAAGATAAAGTGGCTAAATATTTGAAATAATCAATTGAAATTATAATAAAAAAAATCCTTACATCATTGTAGGGATTTTTTTCTAAATAATCCTTCTGACAGGTCTTCGTCGTAATTCTTCAAAATGTCTGATCCTTTCCCTGATAAGTTCAACCGTACATTTTCCATTATTAATTTCAACAATCAAAGCTGATAGAAATAATTTCAACTGACGGTCAGACAGTATTTTATCTGTAAACGTAGTGGCAATGATGGTCTTTTTAGAAACAATATTCTGTGTAAAGATATATTCACCCTCCAAATCTACATGGATATGAAACTGATCTGCTATACTGACTGACAGGTACCGATGGATCAGGTCGATATTTTGTAACATATTTTCCATCCTGGTGTATTTATGAGATATACAATAATATTCATGCCATAGTTGTTCTTTTAATTTTTTTTTAATTGATAATCAGTGACAACAGAGATGATCACGGTATATTTTAAAATAAATATTATCTTGCTGTCTGTGATGAGTTTTTAGGATAACCTTTGAAAATTTGGACTTATGCAAACAATAGAATCATATTTATGTTAAAAGATATCATTGCCAAAGACCTTACCGTTATTTTTTGCGGAATTAATCCCGGATTGAAGTCTGTTGAAGACGGCCATCATTTTTCAGGAAGAAGCAACCGTTTTTGGAAAGTAATGCACCAGTCAGGCTTTACACCCTACCAGATTGAAGCGGAGAATGACAGAGATATTTTAGATTTCGGATTGGGTCTCACCACCGCCGTAGCAAGGGCAACTTCCCGTGCTGATGAGCTTTCAAAAGATGAATTTGACAGTTCCTTAGAATTTTTTAAAACCAAAATAACAGAATTTCATCCCAGATATATTGTATTTCTAGGTAAAGCGGCTTACCAGGCTTTCTCCAAAAAAAAGCAGATTTCATGGGGTCCACAGCCTGAAGATTTCTGTGGTTCCATCGTTTGGGTTTTGCCCAATACCAGCGGTCTGAACCGCGGATTTACTTTAGAGGCGCTTGTGGAAGCTTATAGAGCACTGTATATGGAAATTCAAAAATAACTAAAGAAGAGGCTGCATTTTGACGGAAAAAGACTGCCATAGGACAGTCTCTTCATAGAATTTACTTTTTTTTACCAGGTTCATGCACGTGCGGTTTTAAAGCCGGATGCTTTGGCTGGTTTTCAGGAGTAACCCTTCTTCTTTCGTCTGGTGTTCCATCTTCCTTGTTAGGTTTTGGACCGGGCTTAATGTCTGCTGTTATATTCATTGTACTAAAATTTAATGTAAAACAAATCTAACTGCTTCTGTCTGAACTGGATTACGGGTTTCCGTATTGCTGACCTGTTCAATACTTTTAATCCCACTTACTTCCCGTAGAAACGGCATATTTCCCTGCTCCTGTAAAAAAGAAGCTTAATCCTACCAGCATATAAATCACCAAAAGCTCAGGCGCCCAGCCTCCGAATTCATTAAGCTTAAATATGCTTCCGGTCTGTGCAAGGATAATCGCTGTAAAACAATTTGCTGCAAAAGCTATCCCCGCCAGTCTGGTTCTGAATCCCAAAATAATCATGACGGGTGCGATGATCTCACCCACAAATACTCCATAGGCAAAGAAATCTGGAAGTCCTTTCTGTACCATCATATTTTCTATAAATCCGACTCCGTGTATCAGTTTACTGATTCCATAAATCAGCATGGGAAATCCGATAGCTATTCTGGTGATAAAAAGTCCTAAATCAATGTTTCTGTTCATGTTGCTATTATTATTATTATTATTATTATTATTATTATTCTCCCCGTCCTTGTCAAGGTTCTAAATCTTGACAAGGATACAGAAAGGATGTTCAATCACTTCCTCTTCCGGCTCCTGACTTTCAGTCGTCAGGTATTGCTAAAAATTATATTTCACGAATGCTCCGATATTTTCCAGAGTCTTTTTGGCATTATTAAACTGGTCAAAATTAGAGGCAATGCCATACATCATTTTATCCTGCTTCAAGCCGATTCTGACGAACTGCAGCCCTCTGGGATAGCCGCTGTCATCTATATTTCCGATCGCCAGCACACTGAAATACCCCTGAACGTTCTCTTTCAGATAAGGAGCATATTCCAATGATATAGACTGCTCAAGAGAAAACCCTTTCTGATAGGTAGTTCCAAGAGAATAGGAAAAAGAATAGGAGGGACCGGCAATCTTATATTGCGCGTAGACACTGAAAAAGGCACCGGGATTTTTCATTCCGAAAGCAGCATTCAGATTGAAACTTTTGGTGAGACTGTACGATAAAGTATTCCGGATAAAGAAGATATTATCCTTATCTTTCTTATATTCTGTGTCAAATAAAGTAAGATTATTGATCTTCAGCCGGTCGTTCAGCTGATAATTGATATTGTGCATATAGGTATAGGAACGGTGCCCTAAAACAATATCGGGAGTATAGGAAATTTTCTGAGCATCCAGACGGGACGATACCGCTGCAAGAACCAGTACTACTGCATATTTTGCCTTCATAATTTTACTCGTTTGTTTTTCTTTGAGCAAAATTATTCAGGTGAGAACGGAATCAACTTAAGAAATCTTAAGAAACGTCAGAGAGGTGTTTTTTTCGCAAATAACTCAGGTATTCAACGGTAATTCCCAGGTAGGAAGCGATCATAAACTGAGGGAAACGCTGCTCGATATTACGGTAGGCAGAAACAAAATTCCGGTATTTGGTATACGCATCAACCCTTGAATGCTCGAACGTCCTTTCCTGCAGGGTCACGTAAGCAGTTTGCATTTTCAGACGCCAGAAATCAGAGAGGGCGGGAACTTTTTCATACAGCATTTCAAGATTTTCTTTGCTGATCTTTATCACGATAGTTTCTTCATTGGCCTGAATAAACATTCTGGAAGGCTGCCCGCTCAGATAACTGTAGAGATCATTGACCCACCAGTTTTCAATACCCAGCTGTGTCGTATTTTCTCGGCCTTTTTCATCAATATAATAGGCGTAAAGGCTCCCTTTCACTATGAAACGCATATGCTTTGAAACCTGTCCTTCGCTCAGCAGAAAGTCTTTTTTTTTCAGCTGTACAATTTCTAATGAAGGAATAATGATTTCAATATCTTTTTCTTCCAATGGAATAATTTCTTTGAAATGTGCTGTTAACTGTGACAAAATTGCATCTGTATCCATAATAAAGTAGCGGTTTGCAAAGGTAAATAAATATTGAAACCTGTCCCTTTTGAACCTGTGAAAATCTATTTATTGGATGGGAAGTTTTTATGGTAGAATTATATGATAGATATCCTAATTAACAAGGTGTATCAACAATGCGTAGAAAAATATTACTTTTATACATCAGAAATAGAGTATGTTTGAGAAGTTAAGAATCCATATCGAGAAAATCGTTCCATTGAGTGATGAAGAGTTTGAACATATTTCATCATTTTTTACCTATAAAAAATATAAAAAACATCAGTTTCTCATTCAGGAAGGGGAGCTGGTGCTGTGTAATTATTTTGTGATCAAAGGTTTGTTAAAGCTCGTGTATACGGATGACACCGCAAAAGAACATATTGTAGGTTTTGCGATGGAAGATTGGTGGGAAACTGATTTTCAGGCGTATTATAAACAAACGAAAGCATCCATGTCGCTGGAATGCATAGAAGATACTGAAGTGCTTTGTCTCCGCCTCGAAGATTACAGAAAACTGTGTGAAGCATTTCCACAGCTGGAACATTTCTTTCTCGAAAAGGCCTATATGGGATTTATTTCCGCTCAGCAGCGTATCATCTCATCAATGACTGTGGGAATCAAAGAGCGGTATCAGCAATTGGTTGAAAAATATCCTTCCCTGATCCAGCGTGTTCCCAAGTCACTTCTTGCCGCCTATCTGGGCGTTTCCAGAGAAACATTAAGTCGTCTTTCCCTTTAGATTGGTGATTTTCCTCACTTCATAATCGTGATCAGGATCACACGGATTTATTGTACCTATTGAGCAATTTTGTAAAGTAAACAGAAAACAAAATTCAATGACTACATTAGAAAAAAGAACCGTAAATCCTTGGAAATGGCAGGAAGAAAGAAGCTATTCCCAGGCAGTAGAAGTGAAAAACGTATCAGGAACCTTATATTGTTCCGGTCAGGCCGCCATTGATCAGGACGGAACTTCCAGCGACAAAGACATGAAATCCCAGCTGGAACAGGCTATAGCCAATCTGGAAGAAGTGATCAGAACTGCAGATTATGAATGTAAGGGAATTGTTCGATTAAATATTTACACGACTTCCACAAAAGAGCTTTGGCCCCATTTCCCGATCCTTCAGGAATGGATTGCAAAGCATAACATCGAGCAGGCCGTAACGATGCTGGAAGTAACCGGATTATTCGAAACGTTAAAAGTAGAACTGGAAGCAACGGTTGTTAAATAACCTGAATTCGGCTTATGGGTTGGAGAGTCGGAGGGTTTGAGAGTAAATTGGGTTTATAGGTGATGGTGACTTAGAGTGCCTCAGCCACCATTCCTATACTATTGACCTCTGTATCAAAGTCTCATTTCTGGTGTCTGACATCTAGCATCTTGCCTTTTAAAATTCACCATTCACTTGCGAAGCAAAATTCACCATTGATATCATCCAACATCAATTTCAATCTTAACTTAAGAGTCTTGTGTCTCATGTCTGATATCTGAAATCTGAAATCTAAAACTGATACCTGCCATCTCACCCAGTTTCCCTATTTTTGCGGAAACTCCATGGCTCATGAAAAGTGTCCTAAGCTGGATATTAATTGCATTTCTTACGGTTTCCCTTTTGAATAACTGTTTCAGCAACAGTGTTCAGAAGGAAATCCGGGAGAAAGCTTCATTTCTGGCCGAGCTGAGGAAATTATATTCCTCCGGAGATGCTTCAAAGTGGCCAAAACCCATCTTAGATCCGGATGCAAAACCCTATTTTGCTGAAATAGGCCATCTTCCTGACATTCAGTTTCCCGCTGATAATCCCTATTCTGAAGACAAAGCAGTCCTGGGAAAAACGCTTTTTTTCGATCCACGACTTTCCAAATCTAACCAGATTGCCTGTGCATCCTGCCATGATCCGGAACTGGGATGGTGCGACAACAGAACCTTTTCTTTCGGGCACGACAGACAGCTTGGAATCCGAAATGCCATGAGTATTCTGAATGTAGCATATGCAAAACCTCTTTTCTGGGACGGACGTGCCGCCTCTCTCGAAGAACAGTCGGAAATGCCTATCCGGGATGAAAGGGAAATGAGCGGTCATATCGATCTTGCCGCTGGAAAAATAGCCAAAATCAAGGGTTATGAATTATTATTTGAAAAAGCTTTTGGTGATAAAAAAGTATCAAAGGACAGGATTTCCAAAGCCATAGCAGCTTTTGAAAGAACAATAAAAAGCGGAACCTCCAAATTTGATCAGTTTATTGATGGAAAAGCAGAGCTTTATTCTGATGATGAGTTGATGGGGCTGCATCTTTTCAGGACCAAGGCGCAGTGCATGAATTGTCACAGTTCAGGGTACTTTTCCAATAATCAGTTTGAAAATGTCGGGACTTCTTTATTAGGTTCAAAAGAAGAAGATCTCGGCCGCTATCTTGTGACCAAAAAAACTGAAGATGTCGGGAAATTCCGGGTGCCGGGTCTGCGTGAAGTCTCTAGAACAGGGCCGTGGATGCACAATGGTTCTATGACCACACTTACAGAAGTGATTCAGTTTTACAACAGAGGAAATCCGGAGCATTCCCAAAAACGCTCAACAGTTCATCAGGGCATTACACTTTCCTCAGAAAAATCAACTTTTGTGAGATTACTGGATCTTACGGATATAGAAATTGCTCAACTGGAAGCATTCCTGCGGACTTTATCTACAAAACCGGAAAGAGTACTTCCTCCTGCACTTCCTCAGTAACTAAAGCTCAGAATCCGACAATTATTAATGGCTCATTGACCTGAATGTAAAGCTTTTTTGCTACATTTATCTGTAATCAATCAATAATACCATCAATTCATGAATATTCAGCTTTTTTCAAAGAATGCTTTAGTAGGAGCAGCTACGCAGGGAATCGGTTTAGGAATAGCTTTGGAGCTCGCCAAATGTGGAGCCAATGTTACCGTAATGGCTCGTAATGAAACAAAACTTAAGAACGTGGTAGCATCACTACCGGTCATTAATTCTGATCAGAAGCATCAGTATCTCGTGGCGGATTTCTCCAATTTTGAGGACTACAAAACCATTATTTCTGATTATTTTGAAAGTCATTCTGTAGACATTCTGGTTAATAATACCAACGGTCCGGAACCGGGCTTGGCTGTAGATAAAGGCGTGGATGATTATCAGAAAGCATTTGATCTTCTTTTTAAAACAGTTTGTGAAACAACGCTGCTCGCCTTACCCCATATGATTCAACAGAAGAACGGGCGTATTATCAATGTGTCTTCACTGTCTGTAAAGGAACCGATCAATAATTTATCCCTTTCAAATTCCATCCGTTCGGCAGTGATTGCATGGGCCAAAACATTATCGAATGAAATAGCGCAACATCAGATCACGGTTAATAATATTTTAACCGGATATTTTGATACGGAGCGTATTCAGAATCTGATCAGTCATGAGTCCCAGCAGACCGGGAAATCTCAGGAAGAAATCAAAAAAGGAAGGGAAAATAAAATTCCCATGAAAAGGCTTGGAAAAACCGAAGAATATGGGCATCTGGCAGCTTTTCTGGCGTCAGAATATTCGTCTTATCTTACCGGGACCAGTATTCCATTGGACGGAGGATTGAATAATACGTATTAGTTCTAGTATTAGACTTATTTTAAGATAGAGATTCATTAGATAAAAAGAATAATAGCTTGATCTTTTTTAAACGCAAAGTTTTAATATCATGCTGTATGTTATTAGGAATGCTAAGGGGAGAATCAATTAAAATTGATTCGATGAAGCGTGTGAAAACGTTCGCTTATTCAGTGACGCAGTCACACTTCTTTGCCTTCCTTGAAACTTATATATTTAGTATTAAAGCTTTGCGTTTAAAAATGCTTTAATGGGCAATAGATTTCTATAAATAATCTTAGCATGATTTTAAACGCAAAGTTTGAATATCCTACTTTATATTTTTAGGAATGCAAAGAGGAAAACTAATTAAAATTGATTCGATGAAGCATATGGATAAAACGCTCGCTTATTCAGTGACGCAGTCACCCTTCTTTGCTTTCCTTGAAACTTATATATTTAGTATTAAAGCTTTGCGTTTTAAAAATGCTTTAATGGGCAATAGATTTCTATAAATAATCTTAGCATGATTTTTAACGCAAAGTTTGAATATCCTACTTTATATTTTTAGGAATGCAAAGAGGAAAACTAATTAAAATTGATTCGATGAAGCATATGGATAAAACGCTCGCTTATTCAGTGACGCAGTCACCCTTCTTTGCTTTCCTTGAAACTATGCATTTTTAGATTAAAACTTTGCGTTTAAAAAGGCTTAATGGGCAGTAAATCTCTGTAAATAACCTCAGTGTCATTTTTAACACAAAGTTTGAATATCATACTTCATATTTTTAGGAATGCAAAGAGTAGAATCAATTTTAATTGATTCGATGAAGCATATGGATAAAGCACTCGCTTATTCAGTGACGCAGTCACCTTTCTTTGTCCACTTTGAAACTATACATTTTTACATTAAAACTTTGCGTTTATAAAAAAAATACAACCCAAAAACCAGAAAGAATCAACGTAATCATCTGTGAAAATCCGTGCCATCTGTGGTTAACATTTCATTAAAAACCTCCATCATCAGGCCATTCTTCCTTTCCGGTTCCGATGTTTTTTCGTAGTTTCACTTTCTTTTAATAAAAATACCACCACAATCTCCTATGAAAAGAAACTTTATCAACCAGAAAGAACTATCCGACAAATTTTGGAATATTGAGTGTTCCGGAAATGTACAGAAAATATCTTTTGGGAAAACCGGAACCAAAGGCCGGGAAACAGTTAAAGAATATGCCGACGAAAAAGAATGTATTCTGGAATCTGAAAAGCTGATTCATCAGAAAATTAAAAAGGGCTACACTGAAATTCAGGAAAATGATTCCATTCCTCAGAAGGTTGAACTTTCGGATAATGAAAAGGCAGATATTTATTTTTGGGAAGCGATTGAGAAATCCAACAAATATAAAAAAGCCCACTGGAGCGAATATGATATTGAGGAACATATTGAAAACCTGACCGATTATTTATCCAAGTTTGGAAAGGACAGAATGATCCTTTTTGAAAAAGCACTTCAGGAAAAACTAAGTGAATTGTATACCGCTGAAATAGCAGAACTTTCAATTATCCTTGAATGTGATTTTAAGAAGGAAAATGGAGTCTATGTCTTTGATGATTATCTTTCGGATGATGGTTTTATCTATTTCAGATGCTGGCTGATCTTAAAGGGTAAGGCGTTTTTTGAAGATATAAAAGCGGATATTCAGTCATTTGTAAGTGGAAAATACAGCTTTAATATTGGAGAATGCTGGGCGGAAGGGCTGCTTTATGTTGCGGATGATGCGTATGCCCAAAACCATGAAGATGAAGAATCTATCATAAAAGATACGGTGTATGAATTATACCCTGAAAACGACTACGACGGCATGGATCGCAGTATGAATCGCGAACCAAAAGGTGGTGCTGATTTACAAACAATGTACCCGAAACTGGTAGAAGAAATAAGTGTATTAAGAAGTTCATAGAATGAAGCCGGTTCATACCATATAAAATGAAAAATGCGGTTAAAATTTTAAGGGAGAAAAAAAATATGACCCAGGCTGAGCTTGCTGAAAGGTCAGGTCTTTCCTTACGGACGGTTCAGCGGATTGAAGCGGGGAGCATTCTCAAAGGATTTACCCTGAAAGCCCTTGCTAAGGCTTTGGAAACAGAACCCGAAACTCTGATCTTCTCCAATGAAGAAACACCCAACATTGACCGGGCAAAGTTGATTAATCTTGTTGCTTTATCCGGTCTCATCATTCCTTATGGCGGAGTGATATTTCCATTGATTTTAACCTATAAAACCAAGGATCCTGTCAATAAAGAACTGGGGAAAAATATAGTGAGTATTCAGATTATTCTGGCGGTTATTGTTTCCGTTTTAATGATTGTAAGTCCGTTTATACAAAAGGAATTATCCCTGAAAATACCTCTTTTCCTCATCTTTTTAATTGCATTTCTCTGTGTCAAGTTGCTCATTATCATCAGAAATGGAATGTGCCTGAATAAAAATGGTGACTTATGTATTAAGTTGAAAAACAGCTTTTTATGATGGGTTGCATGAAGATGACGTAAAGATGTCGTCTTCTTTTTGCAGGAAAATCAGCTCAGAATGCTGAATCTTGCAGAAAAATTTCAACATGAAAATCTTTAAGAAAATTCTGTTATCAATTGCGCTTTTGATCGCGTTGTCATTATTGGGTGGATACTTCTATTTTGATAAAAAATTCACTCCGCCGGAAAATAATCTGAAGGTTTCAGGAATTGCAGAACATATCAATCTGAAGTGGAAGGCTACAGAAGGGAATGCTCACGCGGCAGTTCTTGTACCCGTCAGTTTTAAAGGAATTGAAAAGACCTTTTACATGCAACTCGATTCCGGTTCTCCAACAACGTTGTTTTATAAAAAATCACTGGAATCCATCGGTGCAAAATTTCCGGATCAGATTCAGATTAAGAATGCAGAAAATCAGGTTTCAATACAGTTCAGCATAGGAAATATGAAGGTTGCTTCTGATTTTGAATTATTGGATTATGGTCATGCTGTGGACTTTAACGATGCTAAAACGAACCCTATCATTGGAACCATTGGAACCGATCTGTTTGAAAAGAGAATTGTCATTCTGGATTTCAGGAACATAACCTGTTCATTTATCGAAAATATTGATGAAACTGGTTTTGAATCATTAGAATTTAAAAAGCGAAAAATCCTGATTCCCGGAACAATTGGAGACAAGAAATTAAAACTGCTTTATGACTCAGGAACCAGCGGCTATGAACTTCTTACCAATAAAGAAGAATGGGAAAAATACAGAACTCCGAACGGGAAAATTAAAGAAGAAAAAGGAAATTCCTGGGGAAATGTATTGACTGTAATTTCTGCTCCCGCTGATCAAAGCATCAAAATTGGCACCCGTGAACTGAAACTTTCCGAAGTAACCTATGTGGAGGGAACTTCGCAGATGCAAAATCTTCTCATGAAAACCTCTGGTATGCAGGGAATGATAGGGAATCAGCTTTTCATTAATTCTAAACTGATTTTAGACTGTAAAAACGAAAAATTTAAAGTGGAATAGAATTTTTTTAATAGTAATGTAATAATTCACCTGTCTGGGTTGTCTTACTATGTATTGAAATTACATAGTATATGAAGAACTGGTCTTTTAAAAAATGGAACACCGTTTTAGGATGGGTAATGTTCACCATTGCCCTGATTACGTATTTCTCCACGATGGAGCATTATCTCAGTTTCTGGGACTGCGGCGAGTATATTTCCTCCGCCTCAAAACTTGAAGTAACGCATGCTCCCGGAGCGGCTTTATTCCAGATTGTAGGAGCTGTAGCCAGTATATTTGCTCTGGGAAATGAAGAGAATTATGCCATAGTGATCAATTCGATGTCTTCATTGTTCAGCTCATTTACGATTCTGTTTCTGTTTTGGACCATTACCCATTTTTTAAGAAGACTTTTAAATAAAGACTTTGAAGAAATAACCAAACATCAGGAAATTTCCATTCTTTTTGCCGGAGCGGTAGGCGCATTGTGCTTTACCTTCTCAGATTCATTCTGGTTTTCTGCGGTAGAAGGGGAGGTGTATTCTATGGCTTCCATGTTTATCGCCCTGTTGGTTTGGCTCGTGACGAAATGGGAAAATGAGTACAAAGCAGCTGATAATGAAAGATGGGTTATCCTTATTTTCTTTATACTGGGCCTTTCCGTTGGGGTTCACATGATGTGTATGCTTGCGGTTCCTGCCGTATGTCTGGTGTATTATGCCAGAAATTACAAGTTCACCTGGAAAAACTTTATCTGGGCCAACGCGATCACGCTGGGAATTTTGATCATTGTTTTCAAAATTATCTTCCCGCTGATCATGACCATGTTCGGAAGACTTGAAATATTCTTTGTGAACGGACTGGGACTGCCTTTCCACTCCGGAACGGTGGCTGCATTTGTTCTTATGGCTGTCATCTCTTATTTCCTGATTAAATATGCAAGGAAAGCTAAAAAGAATGTGTACCAGACAATTGCTTTATCAGTGGTGTATATGGTTATTGGTTTCTCATGCTGGATGGTCATTCCCGTAAGAGCCAATGCCAATCCTCCTATGAACCTTAATGATCCGGATACAGCGATCGGTATGTTGGACTATTACAACAGAGAACAATATGGTGACTGGCCAACCATTTACGGCCAAAATTATACGGCTTTCCTTGATGCCAACGGGATGGAGAAGAACGAAGACGGAAGTTTTAAAACTGTAAAAACCGGCGAAACGTATGAAAAGGATGAAAAAACCGGAACCTACAGAAAAACCGGAGACCGTTTCAATTATGTTTTCAGTAAATCTCAGGTAAGCTTACTGCCGAGAATGTTCAATCAGGATAAGGATGTGATGGCCAACTACATTGCGATGTACGGAGCTCCGGATTTCACCTTCAATTACGATAATGAAGACGTAGCAGACAATCCTCAGGCGAAACAGATTTTTGATGAATTGAGATCTAAATACGAAGATAAATCCATCACAGCAGCAGATTATCTGAAAGTAAAGCCTTACAACCTGATCAATGTTCAGAAACCTTCTCTGGCCCAGAATATGGAGTATTTCATCACCTTTCAGAACGGGTATTATTTCGTAAGATATCTGATGTGGAACTTTGTGGGAAGACAGAACGACCTTGAAGGGAAAATGGAAAACACGAGAGGGAACTGGATCTCGGGAATTTCTTTTATAGACAATGCTTTGCTTGGAAATCAGGACAAAATGCCGGCTAAATTTAAAAATGACAGCACGGTGAAGTTCTTCTTTTTACCCTTGATATTAGGACTCATCGGATTTTTCTTCCAACTGAACAGAGACTTCGGAAGATTCTACGCACTTCTTTCACTATTTGTTTTAACCAGTTTTGGTATTGTTTTTTATACGGGTGTTAAGCCTTTTGAAGTAAGAGAAAGAGATTATGCAATGGTAGGTTCGTTCTATGCATTTGCCATCTGGATCGGGCTTGGAGCTGGTGCTATTTTATGGTTGATCCAGTCCAAAGTAAAATCTAATTCCATTAATCTTGTTTTAGGTGTCGTATTATTGGGAGTTCCTTTGATGATGGGCTTCCAGAACTATGTACCGCATGACCGAAGCAAAAAATCAGCGGCGAGGGATTATGCCTATTCATTCCTAAAATCAGTTTCTAAAGATGATATTATCTTCATCTATGGAGACAACGATACGTTCCCGGTGTGGGCTATCCAGGAGACAGAACGTTTCCGGGATGATGTGAAAACGGTCAACTTTACGCTTTTAGCGACTCCATGGTATATTGATCAGGTGAAAAGAAAGACTTATAATGCAACAGGAATTCCTACCCAACTGACTCACGAAGATTACAGAGATGGGGTGAACGACCAGATCTATATGATGAAAAAAGAGGATTGGGAAGGCGTTTTCTCTATGTTAAAAGAACAGGGTGTTCCGGATACAGAATTCGGGGCCTTTAGAAAATACCTTACCCAGGATTCTATGACGTTGAAAGAAGCCATGAGCTTTTTAAAATTTAAATCGCCTGAAAAAGATCATCTTTTAAAAATGTACTTTGGTGAGGAAAAATTTGAGGAATACAATATCCTTCCGGTCAATAAATTCATCCTTCCGGTGAATAAGGAAAATGCATTAAAGGCAGGAATTATCACTCAAGCCGATCTTCCGAACGTCGTCAACCAGATCATGATTACTTATAAAGGAAATACCCTTTACAAAAACAACCTGATGATGATGGATATGCTGGCTAATTTCGACTGGAAACGTCCTATCAACTTTTCATCAGGAGGAGTCTATGACAGCGAGAATATTTTCTATCTGGATGAATATCTGCAGTTTGAAGGTTTCAGCTACAAGTTGGTGCCTATTCGTACAACTCCAAATACGGACGGTGATATGGGAAGGATAGATGTGAATGCCCTTTACAATACAGTGAAAAACTTCAGATGGGGGAATTTTAGAGACCTCAGTATTCATTACGATGAAGCTGCCACATCCAATATCATGGTTTACAGAATGGCAGCAGGAAGAGCCGCTTCAGCATTGGCATTAAACGGACAAAAAGGAAAAGCGCTGGAGATATTAGACTTGGTTTCAAAAGAAATTCCGGCAGAAAAATACAATGATCCGCGTTCGCTGAGTTCTATGGTGACAGGATATATTATAGCAGGGCAGGAGAAAAAAGGGCTTCAGCTGGCTGAAATTCTTAAGAAAGAAATTTTCGAAGAATATGATTATTACCTAAGTCTTTCTCCCACATTTCAGAAGCAGTCCGCCAGGCAGATGAGAGTGAAGCCGATGGAATATTCTATGGTGGTAGCAGCCGTTACAGATGCCTATGAAAAACTGGGACAGAATGAGAAGGCCTATGCCTACCTGGTGAAATCTATAGAACCCATCGATAAAAAATTCAACATTTTTATCAAAGAATTGCAGCAGATGGGCAAAGAAAAAGCGACGAAGGAATCTGAAAATGTACAGAAAATTACCCCTTTTTATCAATATCTGTTTGATGTGATGCAGCCTTTTGATTCTACCTATTCAAAAGAAAAAGAAGATCAGATTACCAGAGCTATGATTAAGGTGACACAGTAAAAATACATCCTTCTTTAAGTAGAGTATTTCAATAAGATCCCAAATCCGTCAAATCACAATTTGACGGATTTTTCATGTAAAGCCAAAACTAAAAACCGGCATGATTGAAGAAATTTTTGAGTGCCCGTCTACGGATTCGGTGAAATAATGGGAGTCAGCTGAGCTGAAAAACTGACAAAAAAACCGATTATCACCTTACTTCAGTTCAGATTTTAATTTTTTTTTAATTTTTTTTCAGGAATAAATTCTGTCATTTTTATTATGTAAGTATTTTTACGATTTATTGTTTTTCCCTTTGCTGTGGCTTATAGCGGGTGATTTTTGATATAGAACACTTTATGATACAGCCTATAAGAAGAGACTTGTATTGAACCGGAATAAACTGTATTCATCCCTGTTTCGTGATTTTTTGTTTTGTATGTAAAATATTTTTTTATTTTTGTTTTGCAATTAAAATAATTAACAACCATGAAAAAATTAACAAAACTTAAATTTGATAAGAAAGTTATCAATGAGTTGACAAAGGTAGAGCAGAGCTCTGTAAAAGGAGGGGTAGCAGATCTTGAAGTTTCTAAAGATTTTGATACACCAACATTTAATGACAAGTGTTTTGACGGAGGTTCTACAACTTTCAGAAAAGCTTGTACATGGTGTGGTTTCTTCCACAGTACTAAGTGGTAAAAAATAGCTAATTATTGGCTGCAGATGATTTGTTTTAATTAACAGATCATCTGTGTTTTTATATGGATATACTGCCAGGAACTTCTTAGCTGTTAATTTTATGAAACTCAAATTTTTTTTCGGAATTCTTGTTTCGGTTTTGATCGGGATCTTTTTTTTCAGTAAAAGAAATGCACCCAAAGAAGGCACGACTCTTTTCTACAATACCATTCAGAGTGTGGAAAGCGATTCTGTTGCAGGAAAAGAGAAAGAGCTTTTGGAACTGTGTAAAGTCTGGGGTCTTATAAAATACCATTCATCCGACCGCGATCTCATCCGGTCGTCCGATGCCTCGCTTATCAAAGCATATGAGAAAATCATGACGGGCAAGGCAGATCTAAATATTTTAATCTCCCGGGACCTTCAATTACCCGCAAATAATCAGTCTGACGTCCATCCATCCTATATCGGTTTTCTACCGGATAAAAACTGGATTGAAAATTCTGAAATCATTAACCCGGAAAATAAAAGAAATTTAATAGACTTTATTGCTGCATCTTACCGGAATTCCGGAGAAAGACTCGTAACAGCCGAAGACAATGGGGAATTAAGTTTTGAAGATGATTCTCTGTTTTATGACGAATCAAAAACGACACCTGCACAACGTTTCCTTTCCTTATGCAAGCTATGGAACATTACCCGGTATTATTATCCTTATTTTCAAACTATTTCCGAAAACTGGAATCATGTCTTTTTTGAAATACTGCCCCTGTTTATCAATGCAGACAATGAGCAAAAGTATTATGCAGCGGTTCAGATCTTTGGTTCCCGGTTAAAAGACAGCCACGTTGCTGTCAAAATGGGAGATTCTGATGAATACGACGGAAAATATGTTGGCAATGCTGTTTTAAAAACCATAGACGGAAGAACTTTTGTAAAAGGTTTTATTGTAAATTCCGTTCAGAGTGCACTCAAGAAAGGTGACGAAATACTCACCATTAACGGGAAGAATATTACTTCGGTTCAGGACACTTTAAAAGAAAAAACTTCAGGTTCCAATGACATTGTGTTAAGCCGTGATATCAACCGTTTACTGTTGCTTTCCAAAAAGAAAACAGCTCAGCTCGGGATTATAAGGCAAAACAGAATGATGACCATTCAGGAACATTTAACGCATATCAATACCGCAAGAGAAACTGAAGAAAAACAGTATAAAAGCAATGCCGGAAAGGCGGTGTCAAAAATCATAGACAGGAATATCGGGTACATCAGGATCAATGATATCTTTTCCGGAAATTTCAGAGTTTCTTTTGAGAAAATAAGACACGCTAGAGCCATCATTTTTGATTTGCGGGCTTATCCTAATGAAATAGCAGTAGATTTTCTGAAGTATTTCGATACCAGACCTTTTCAAACCATGAATTTATACCGGGCAGATGTCACTTATCCCGGAATGATGAGGACCATAGAAAACGAAATGCATACTCCTGATGCTAAAAAAGACGCATACACGGCACCGGTGGTAATTTTGATCAACGAATATACCCAAAGTCAGGGCGAAAGCATGCTTCTGGCTATGAAATCAATAAAAAATTCAGTTACTTTAGGTGATTATACAGCAGGAACCAACGGAAATGTGATGGTGATCAAGCTGCCCGGAAAAACAAAGATCCGGATGAGCGGAATAGGGGTACTCCTGCCTGATTACAGTGCCACTCAGAGAACGGGAATCAGACCTGATATTCTGGTTCAGGAAAATTCAGCTTCTTTAATGAAAGGTGAGGACATTCAGCTGCAAGAAGCTATTAATTATATCAACAAAAAACTATGAAAACCAAACGTATAATAACCCTTTTTTTGATAAGTTTTATCACGGTAAACTTATTGATGTACTTAGACTATGAAACTGTTTCACTGATAGAAATCTACAGAAACTCCGAATCTACCATGGAAGTGGCTTTCGGAACAATGATCCTGTTTATTGTGCTGTTGGTGATTTATTATATTGCTTATCTGATCAGAAAAAAAATGCTGCATGGAAAAACGAGATGAACTTAATACACTGATCGGAATTTGTGAAAAAGAGATCAAAGAAGATATTGTAGATCTGGGCATTTTCACCGGATATCCCGGACTGGCCCTGTATTATTTTGAAAAGCATAAGCTGTTTAATGACAGTGAAGCATTTGATAAATTTGAACATTATCTGGATAAATCCCTCAACGGGTTGCAGGAAGACAAGGTGTTTTCTTTATGCTCCGGTTCTGTAGGCATCTATTATCTGATCTTTTATCTTACCAAAAACGAATATTTTGATGAGCCTATAGAGGAATCTTTCGAAGAATTCCCTGAATATGCCGATGATCTTCTGGAATACTATGCCGGAAAAAGAAATTTCGATTATCTCCATGGTTTTATGGGCGTTCTGTTCTTATGCCTTGAGCTGTATTCCTTCAGCACGGACGATGATTTTAAACATAAGATAAAAGACAGAATCATCACGGTCGTTCACCTACTGAAATCTCTGTCAGTACCAGTTGACGAAGATAAAATTGCCTGGATCTCAAAGGGACTTTACAGCAAAGTGGAAGGCTTTTCATTTGGTTTTGCTCATGGGATTCCAAGTATCATAAGTCTGCTCAGCAATGTGTATACGGCTGGTATTGAAAAGGAAATCATTAAAGAAATGTTGGATAAGTCCTACAATTTCATCAGATCGGTACAGGGAGATTACGACGGTTCAAGCTTCCCGAATTTTATCACTGTACGTGACGGAGAACGCATAGCCACCGACAGCAGTCGTCTGGCCTGGTGCTATGGGGATCTGAGTGTAGGGATTGCGATGCTCCATTACGGAAAGGCACTGGGAAACGAAGAAAGTGTTTCCGAAGCTGAAAAAATACTCCTGAAAACCACGGAAAGAGAATACGGAAAAACAGGCGTTGTAGATGTGTTCTTATGCCACGGCAGTTCGGGATTGATTATGATGTATCATTATTTGTACAGAGTTACCGGAAATGAAGCCTTTAAAAAAGCTACAGATTTCTGGATCCAGGATACCCTTAGCATTGGCAGCCATCCGGAAACCGGGATGAGAACATGGCTGGGCAGTGAAGGCTGGATAGAGCAGGATACCATTCTGGAAGGGCGCACAGGACTGCTGCTACAACTCTATGCCTTAACCCATAAAGACTATAAAAACCCATTAGAAAAACTATTTTTACTAGACCATGAACATTGAATTTATAGATAAAATGATCCTCAGGACGCCCATCGGGTCTGTTGATGATCTTAAACCTATCAGTGAGATTAAAGATATAGCCACAGAAGGGTTGAAATTTGTAGAGAAAACCTTTACAGGACACTTCAGGCTGGCACTTCTGTATGCTACAAAAAATTTATTTGAGGAAATTACAAAAGCCATAGAGACCAAAGATCTTCCGGAGAAAATGTTTTTCAGCTATGTAAAATATTATGTACGCTATTGCTCCAGATCGACACCGTTCGGACTGTTTTCTACTTATGGGGTTTGTGATTTGAAAGAAGGAGGTGATGCCTTTTCCGTGCAGATAGAGGAGAGCGAAATCCGTATGAGAATAAGCCTGAGCTACATCTATGAATTAAGTAGAGAAATCAGCAGCAGCAAAAATCTGTGGAAGTACAGTTTTCTGTATCCCAATCAAACAGCTTTCAAGATTGCTGACGATATACGATATAACGAGCTGTATATCAAGCCTTATTCTATGAATTACAGACTGTCATCAGTCGCTTCCAACGATGTTCTGGAATATATCTTTTCAGAAAGCGGACAAGGAATCTATTTTGAAGATCTGTCTGCAAAGCTCCAGGAAGAAGGCTACGAGAAGGAAGAAGTAGAGGAATATCTTGATGAACTGATTGAAAATAATGCCCTGCTGATGGACATTTTCCCGTCACCAGCCACCAATCATTATGTAGAGGCATTCATAGAAAAATTGAAGAAATTTAAAGATAACGGAGAAGTTATTTCAATAAAAGGAAAGGAAAAAACGGTCAAGCAGATTGTTGAAGAAGTAATTCAGCTTCAGAGTGATCTTAAAAACGGGATCAAAGAATCAGAAGCCGGATCATCAGAAAAGCTGGAGAATCTGCTTCTGAATGAGATGCAGAATATTGATGTCACCAGCTTCAGAGACGGTGAGGCAGAGATTGGCAGCAAAGTCTTTCATAATGTAAAAAATACACTCTTTTCACTTTCCTATCTGAATTCCAGAAGGAAAGAGAAAGATCCTTCACTGACTCAGTTTATCGATGAATTTAAAGATAAATACGGAGAATCGGAACTTCCGCTTTTACATGTGATCGATCCGGAGCTGGGGATCTTTACAGATCGTGTAAGCAGCATCTCCACACCGTTTCTGGATGGAATTCTTTTTCAGACCGGAGGCGGAAAGGATTATAGATTTACAGAAGTAGATCAATACCTGTTCAGTAAATACCAAAATGCTTTACAATTCGGGAAAACTGAGGTTGTCCTGAAGAAAGAAGAATGTGCAAAATTCAAACCTTCCTATTCAAGGGTTTTCAGCCAGACGCTGAACTGTAATATGACGCTGTTTAAAGATCAGCAGGGTCAAACGGTAACGGCTATTCATGGGGCATTCGGGTCCAGTGCGGTCAATAATATGGGGAGATTTACCCACGGCTCTGAAAAACTGCAGAAGCTGGCCGAAAAAATCGTAGAAATAGAATATGAAAATCTGCATGAATCGGTGGAATATGCTGAAATTGTAGATCTTCCAAGTTTAAGGCATGGAAATCTAGTAGTGAGGGAAAACTATCTGAAAGACGAGATCCTGATCAATATTCCGGCTCCGTCAGATACGGGCAAGAACACTATAAAACTGTCTGATATTACCATTTCCATACGAAGTGAAGAGGTGATTTTAAGAAATAAAAATACCGGAAAGATCATCGTTCCGCGTTTGAGTAATTCCCATAATTTCCAGCTGCAGAACTTGTCTCATATTTACAGATTCCTTTCGCTGATTCAGGTACAATGGGATTGCTCGATCAGTTTTTCATGGGGCTTTATCGATTCCTTTGCCAAATTTACCCCTCGTGTTAAAATTGAAAGAGTAATCGTCAAAGAAGCTGCCTGGAATCTGAACCAGACCGATCTTACCTTTTTAAAGGCAAAAGAGGAAAACCTTTTCTCAGAATTCAAAACATTCAAGGAAGAATGGAAAATTCCGGATAGCGTTTATCTGGTGGAAGGAGACAACAAGCTTCTTTTTGACCTTTCTTCTGAAGTTTTCATCCGCCTTTTCGTTTCTATGATTACGAAAAAGGAGAAAGTTACCCTGATTGAAGATTTGGTTACAGAAAACTCCAACGTTATGAGTAAGGATAAAAAACCTTTTTATTCTGAACTCCTGATTCCTGTGATCATACAGGATGAAAAACAGAATTTTGAGTTTAAAGACCTTTCCGACAACCGTTCCAAGTTGTCTCCGCTGTCTGAATGTTTATACATGAATATCTACACGGGCGAACAACAGATGGATTCTCTTCTCAAAAATGAACTTTTTGAGCTTAATGGAAAATTGTTTGAAAAAGATCTGATCAACAACTTCTTCTTTATACGGTATAACGAAAACGGAACCCACATCAGGCTGAGGTATTTCATCAAAAATTATGAAGTTTACAACGATCTGTTTGCCCATATCCGTGAAGCGATGGGAACATACATAGAGCAGGATATCATCAAATCATTTGAGATCACTACCTACAAAAGAGAACTTGAAAGATATGACTATGCCGGCATTGAATTCTCTGAAACCTATTTCGGTAAAGAAAGTGCCATGATCATGCTTCTGTTGAGGGAGCTGGAAGAAGTCGGGTTTGAAGACCGATGGCTGGCAGGAACTGTTTTCATAGATAAACTGTTGGACAAGTTCGCGTATACGCTGGATGGGAAAATGGAATTTTTCACTCAGTTAAGCAGCCAGTTCAATCAGGAATTTAATTCCAACAAAGCCCTGACAAAAGTAATAGCGACAAAATATAAGTCTTCCGAACAGGCTATTCATAGTTCTATCGGTTTGGAAAATAATGAATTAGCCAATGTTTACAGACTGTTTGATTCATTCCTGAATTCTTTCTCACTTGATAATCTTTTAAGTGAAAAGGGCAGGGAAGACCGCAACAGTTATGTGGGGAGCTTAATCCATATGTTCTTTAACAGACTGCTTGTTTCCCAGCACAGAAAGCAGGAACTGGTGATTTACAATTTCATGCTGAAGTTCTACAAAACCCAGTTAAATAAAAAAACAACCGTAAAGGAAACTCCTGTTGTTTAAATAATTGATAAATAAATTGAAAGTCCACCGAATCGGAGATTCGGTGGACTTTTTTTATCCTTACATTGGGTGGAATCCATGGCAAAATTTTACACCTTGCCATGGATATTAACAGTAACCTTTAGGCTTGTAACTTTAATTTTATTGACCCATTTAGTCTGGCTTGTTTGCTGTGTGAAGATAAAGTTGGGTATTGCCAGGATTTTCTTTTTCTCCGGTTTCAATGACGTCTGTAAACCCTATTTTTCTGTACAGATTATAGGCTTTTTCATTTTTATCGGTAACTTCTAAGAAAATAGTGATGTCGGGAAATCTTTCAGCAGCTTCTCCAATCACAGCCTGAATTAATCCCCAACCGATATTTTTCCCCTGAAAATGCTCTTTCACATACATCTGATAGATACTTCCTGTATGATCTTCCTCTTTTACAAATGCACAGATTCCGATCAGCCCATCGTCAGAAAATGCGCCCATCATGAATCTACCCTGAGTCTGATCTTCTATATCAGATTCCATTCTGAATTTTTCAATCTGTAACGCTTCCTGATAAACAGCCCCGAATGATTCCGGAAATTTTTCCAGACTTTCCAGCCGGATGATTTTGTAATTTTTACTTTCGTGAGGTAAGAGAACACGGTATTTAATATTCATGTAGATTGAAAATTTGAATTATTTTTTTCGTAGTATGTATTAAATTTGAGAAAATATTTTTAAAATAAAATCATTCTTTTTAATAAAAAACAAATTATTCTCTTTTTTAATTAACATATTTAATAAGAATACTTCTAATTAGTATTTTTGTTTTCTGTTTTTTATTTAATTAAAAGCTTAAATTTGCGTATATTTATAACGAAAAAACGAATAAACCATTAATATGTTTAATGCTGGTCATTGAACATTGAAAAAACTACAAGTTGCATAGAAAGGCATAATCCTGGAAAAATAACGGATAAATTGTATATGAATACCATCCTACTATGAAAAAATTGATAGTCCGCACCCTACGGATGATTATATTATTTACTATTATTTCATGCAACCAGACTTCTACCTACAACCATACAGAAGACTTTGATCAGCCTTTGATCACACAGAATAATGAAATGAATGCTTCAGGTGAATTTGAAGCACTCGTTCAGCTGAATGGTGAGTATTTTAAAAAAGCAGGCAGAATGGGCTATGAAGAAGGGAAAGGACTTTGCTTTCTCAATGTGGCCAATGTCAATTCTACAGAAGGAGACTATGAAAGAGCTCACATCCTTCTGGATAAAGCCGGAGAAAGTCTAAAGAAATCAGAAAATAGCTTTCACAGGGCTAAATTTTATGACAGTTACGCCCATTATTATTCCCATCTCAAGCAGTATGATAAAGCGGTCATCTACAGTGATTCGGCACTCCATTCTTTGAAAAAAGCACCGGAATCAGAACTTAAAAAGAAGCTGATGCCGCGAATTTATATCAACCGGGGAACCTATTTTGCATGGAAAGGGCAGTTTGGAAATTCACTAAAAAATTTTCATAAAGGAAATGCTTTGGAGAAATCCGCATATTCCAACTGTATGATTGCCCAGTATCATCTCTATACCAATAAATTGGACTCAGCGGGAATATATGCATTGCGGGCAGAAGACATGATGAACCGTCATAAAACACCTGATATTGAAAGACTTTGGATCTATTATACTGTCGGATATTACAATAATGAAATCAACCATTACGACGAAGCTGAGAAAATGCTGAAAAATGCACTGGAACTCAGTATAAAAACCAGGCTTACCTATTCTTTTCACATAAAAGACGTATACAAAGCTCTTGCAGACCTTTACAAAAAGAAAAAAGACAGTGAAAAGGCTTATTTCTATCTCAATAAATACCTTGAAGAAGATGGCAGACTTGCTGAAGCCAGATTTGCAGCCATCAATACAACTACAGACAGCTTTATATCCGAAGCTAAAAAGGAATCGGATAAACGTGAAAATAATTTATGGATTATAGGCATTCTGTCCCTTATTATCCTTTCTGTATCGGGAATGTCTGTATGGAAAAATATTCAGCATTTAAAACACAGGAAGAAAAGTCTAAAATCAGAAACTGATACGCTGAAAAACCGCGTATATGAGAAAAAACTTCAGGAAGTAACGGATCTTGCTAAAAATAATGATTCTTCATTCCTCATGAAATTTAAAGAACTGCATCCTGAGTTTATCAGTCGGCTACTGACCATTAACCCTGATCTTGAGAATTCTGAACTGGCTTTCTGTGGCCTGTTGAAATTGCATTTTACGTCCAAAGAAATAGCGGATTATACTTTTGTTCAGCATAAATCTATTCAGCAGAAAAAATACAGGCTCAGGAAAAAACTGAATATTGAAGGAGATCAGGATATCTACGAGTTCTTTGATCATCTCGGGGATTCTTCTGATAATTAAACTTTAAAAATTGCTCTTACATTAAATATAGAAATAGACATGACACGCTGTTTTATTTTCGTTTTGTTCTTTATTTTAACGTCATGCACAAAGAGTTTTCGTAACCAATATGAAAAAGACTTTGATATTCCTTTAATGAATCAGAATGAAAAATTTCATATTTCCGGTGACTATAATTCATTGGTAAGGATCAATAAAGAATACTATAAAAAGGCAGCCAGATTAGGATATAAAGAGGGAATGGCACTTTGTTTCATCAACTTAGCGAATGTCAATATACCTCTCCAGAATTATGAAAACGCACAGGTTCTCTTTAATAAAGCGGAGAGTATGGTCAGTACTTCCAAAAGTAATATCCTTAAAGCTAAATTTTATAATGATTATGGTAGTTTTCAGCTTGAACTTAAACGGCTGGATAAAGCATTTGAGTACAATGAAAAAGCTCTGAATTATATAAAGGGAATTCCTGTGTCTCCTTTTCAGAAGGAGGTTTTGTATAAGATTTATTATAAGAGGGCTGCTTATCTTCTCCAAAAAAATAAATACCGGGATGCTATACATTATTTTCGTAAAGCAGGAACTCTTGATGATTTGGGACGGGCGGACTGTGCGATCGGGGATATTTATCTGTATGAACTGGGAAAACTGGATTCAGCTCATATCTATCTTAAAAGAGCAGCCGATGCTGCTAATGCCCGCGGAAGATCTGATGCTATTTCATTGAATGCCAATACTGTTCTCGGAGAGTATTATATCATGACAAAGGAATATGATAATGCCGAAAAAGTATTGCTCCACGCTCTTGAAATTAATAAAAAGATAAAGCATATTTTCTCAAAATATAGGCAATATGTCTATATAGATCTCAAAAATTTATACGAAGAAAAAGGGGATAAAGAAAAAGCCTATTCCTATCTGCAGGCGTATGCAAAGGAAAAAGACAAGTCTGATACTGCAGTTCTCAAAGCCATTAATCATGATATGGAGGACTTTATCTCAGGTGTTGAAAAAGACGCCCAACGTCATATGAATAAGGTACTTTTGCTGTGCATTGTTTCTTTGCTGGTAATTTTTCCGATTGGTATGTATTTGTGGAAGATCATCAGACAGCTGAAAGATAAAAGGGAAATGCTTAAATATGAAGCTGAAAAGTTGAAAAGTCTGATGAATGACACAACCCAGAAAGAAGTGGTTGAGCTGGCAAGAAAAAACGATCCCGGATTTTTAGATACTTTTAAAAAGGCATATCCCGGTTTCACTGAAAATATACTCGTTATGAATCCCGATCTTGAAAATTCTGACCTGGTTTTCTGTGCGATGCTGAAACTTCACTTTACGTCCAAAGAAATAGCAAACTATACCTGTGTTCAGCATAAATCTGTTCAGCAGAAAAAATATAGACTTAGAAAAAAACTGAATATGGAAAGAGATCGGGATATTTATGAATTTTTAGATGCTGTTTAAAACCCCTGTTTTATTTTGGAGCCGGGGAAATGGTTTTATACCTTTATTGATTGAAATAACTTTATACAAAAACGTATCATGATACGCTGTCTTATTTTCGCACTACTTTTCATCCTGCTTTCGTGCAGTAAGGATTCCCATCGGTATGAAAAGGATTTCGATACACCCTTACTGAAACAGAATGAACAGCTGCGTCTTTCCGGAGATTATGATGCTTTGGTAAAACTGAATAAAGACTATTATCAAAAAGCTGAAAATGCTGGCTATGCAGAAGGAAAAGCACTGTGCTTCCTGAATCTCGGTAATGTAAATCTACCCCTTGAAAACTACAAAAGAGCAGAGTTTTTCTTCAATAAAGCAGAAAAAATTCTTAAATACTCTAAAAGTAATATTCACAGAGCCAAATTCTATAATGACTTTAGTAATTTTCAGCTGCATCTTAAACGGCTGGACAAATCTTTTGAATATAATACATTGGCAATGAATTATATAAAAGATACTAAAGATTCTCAATTCCGTAATGATGTTCTCTTTAAAATTTACTACAAGCGCGGAGATTATTTTTACCGGAAAAAGATGTACGACCCAGCGTTGGAATATTTTCATAAAGCAGGAAAATTAGATCATTCGGGAAGGGCAGAATGTGCTCTTGGAGATCTATATCTGTATGGATTTAAGAATATGGATTCAGCACGGTTTTATCTCTCTGCAATAGCAGAAAAATCCAACCGGCAGGGCAGGACAGACGGTGTGGCTCTTAATGCCAATACTGTTCTTGGCGAGTATTATATGATCACCAAACAGTATGATAAAGCAGAAGTATCTCTGCTGAAGGCATTGGAAATCAATAAGAAAACAAAATATGTCTTTGCCCAGTACACCAAATATGTTTATACAGATCTCAAATCCCTGTATGAGAGTATGGGAGATAAAGAAAAGGCACTTATATATTTACAAGCTTATACGGAAGAAAGAAATAAATCTGATACGGCTTTGCTGGAAGCCATCAATCATGATATGGAAGGTTTTATCACCGAAACGGAGACAGATTCCGAGCAGCATAGAAGTAAAGTATTGCTTTTGTGCATTGTGTCCGTATTTATTCTGTCGCTGGTAGCCATGTACCTGTGGAAAACCATCAAGCAGCTGAAGGAAAAAAGAAAAATACTTAAACGCGAAGCAGAGCAGCTGAAAAATCAGATGCATGACAACAGCCAGGAAGAAGTTTTAGAATTGGCAAGGAAGAACGATCCTTCATTTCTGGACATTTTCAGACAAGCTTATCCTGGTTTCATTGAAAAGGTACTGACCTTAAACCCTGATCTTGAAAATTCTGACCTGATTTTCTGTGCCATGCTGAAACTTCATTTTACTTCTAAAGAGATTGCCAGCTACACTTCTGTGCAACCGAGATCTGTTCAGCAGAAAAAGTACAGACTCAGAAAAAAACTGAATATTCCTACAGAGACAGATACCTATCAGTTTTTTGATAGTTTGGTGTGAGATGGGTTTCTGGTTTCGCGGGACGAGATCAGGCTTGAGAGAGAATGATAGATTCAAGAACCAAGAACCAAGATACTAGACATCAGATTTCAGATGCTAAACATGAGATTTTTAGGTTCAGGTTAGAAATGTCAGTGGTGATTGGTAGATTCAAAGTTCAAGATACCAGACATCAGATACTAGCTCAACAATTCCGAACGAGCAACCGACAACCTGCAACTTATTTACCCTAAAACCCTCCGACACTGAAACCCCGAAACCGTACCTCGTAATCTTATCGCTTCCTTCTTTAGCCATCACATTTTTGGACAAAAAAAACTGCCTGATCATATCAGACAGCCCTCGAAATATTTTTTTCCATCATAACTGAAAACCAATTTCATCACTTGTTGTTTGTAGTTTCAAATTTGCGCTTTTTATTAAGAAAATAGAAAAAATATTATACTACATGGGTACTACATTGTGATTTTTTTTCATTAATTATCAAAATATGATTAATTTTTAATACAATGATAAGTCCGTTTTTAAAGGTTGTATCTCGTTGGTTTTTAGAAAACTAATGCATGAAAAATAAAGTTTATGAAGCTGTAATACTGCGATGATGATAGGCAACTGCCAAAATTGATATGCTTTTTTAATTTTATTTAATTTTTGCTGTTTGTTTTTGTGGTCGTATACAAGTAGAGTGTCAATTTTTGGTTTTCAATTGAATATGTAGGAATTTTGAGTAGGATGATTTTTGAATTGTTCTCATTAATAAAAATTAGGAATTGCTGCCCGACTCTGTCAGGTAGCTTTTTTATTTTATGATAACTAATGATTGGAAATTAGAGGGAGAATTAAGAGAGGTTTAAGGTTAAGAATATTAATGATTACAAACCAGGAATCGACAACGTATTTCAACCAGCAACTGTCAATCAGCAACTGAAAAAACCTCATAACCAAAACAACTCGCATCCCGAAATTCTCAAACTAACTCAGTTTCAGACATTCTTAATCTTTGTCTTCTTTTTCGTAATTATTGTAAGCCTTTTCCTTTAAATCCTATTGATTATGTTAAATACAATCAAATCTTGATGATTTTTAATCATTTGTAAATAAGTGCTTTATGCTCCGGAAGTATCTGAGTAGTATGTGAATTTATCAAGGTTTCAATTCAATAATGATAGATTTATTTTTTTAATCGAAGTTTCGTGATTTAGTGAATTTGATTAATAATACACACCTATAATTTGGACAGGCTTGTTTTAAATTAATAATAATCATTCGTTGATGTTGCTTTGATTAATGAACCAACTATTTATATTAATCCGTTTTATGAAAAAGAAAATTTTATTAGTTAGTGTTTTAGCTGTCGGATTTACAGCTGTTTACGGCCAGAGATGGGAGCCGGTAGGACAGAAAGGATCCGAAATCAGAAAAGATGTTGAAGTAAAGCAGGCGTACCGAGTAGATCTTACGTCCCTTAGAAACCTTCTGAAAGATGCCGTGGAAACAGGAAAGAATGCAAAACCTGTGATTATCTCTCTGCCTACAGCGGAAGGAAAAATCGAAAAATTTGCGGTATACAGCAATCCGGTGATGGCAAAATCCCTGGTTGAGAAATACCAGCTGGGTTCCTATGTAGGAGCGGGTATAGATGATCCTTCCAAATACATCAGATTCAGTACATCTCCTACAGATATGCAGTCTATGATTATCAAAGATGGTGTATTCCAGTTTATAGAACCTATTTCCTCAGATAAAAAAACATATGGGGTTTTCTATAAAACAAAGAAAACAGCAGGAGAGCATGGCTTTGAATGCGGAATGGATGAAAAGGATGTAAAAGAAATAAAAGCACTGGAGGCTAACGGAAAAAAAAATCTCTCTAACGTAGGGATTACCAGCAGACCTTCAAGCACAAAATACAGAACCTACAGACTGGCACTTTCCGTTACAGGAGAATATACCCAGTTCCATGGCGGAACTCCGGCCGGAGCATTGGCCGCAATGAACAATACAATGAGCCGTGTGAACGGGATCTTTGAAAAAGATTTTGGAATTCACCTTATAGTTCAGGACTTACCGGGAATTATTTATACTAACGCTGCCACTGATCCTTATTCTGATTCAGGGCCAGGCGTTGATGACGCTTTATGGAGTGGAGAATTAATGACTACGCTTACCACCAATGTAGGTAGCGGGCTGTTTGACATCGGTCACCTTTTTGGAGCTTCCGGCGGTGGCGGTATGGCAGGATGTATAGGATGTGTATGCAGCGATGATACAGCGCTTGACAATGATGGAGTTCCTTCAAATTATAAAGGCGCAGGATTTACTTCTCCATCCGATGCGATTCCTCAGGGAGATTCATTCGACATAGATTATGTAGCCCATGAAATGGGACATCAGTTTGGGGGAAATCATACGTTTTCACACAACTCTGAAGATTCTGGGGCCAATGTGGAGCCGGGAGGAGGAACCACCATTATGGCCTATGCGGGAATTACCAACGATAATGTTCAAATGGTGAGTAATCCGTATTTCCATTATAAAAGTATCGACCAGATCCTGACCAATATGGAAGGGAAAGCAGGATGTGGTACATCAGTGGAAATTGACAATAATACAGCACCAGCTATTTCTCCGATTGCATCTTATACCATCCCTAAAGGAACAGCTTACTATCTTGAAGCTAATGCGGTAGATGCTCAGAATGATCCGATAAAGTATACCTGGGAACAAAATGATAGTGTAGGTGGCGGAACTACCATTTCCGGAGATACCGGTTGGGGGTATAATGAACAGGGCGCTTTGACCAGATCTTACACAGGAACAGCCAGCGGAAGAAGATATTTCCCTAAACTGGAAACGGTAATGAACGGTTCATTAACCAATAAACAGGACTGGGAAACAGTTTCTTACATTCCGAGAACACTTAAATATGCAGTGACCGTAAGGGATGAAAATCCTCAGCGCCCAATGCATTCCTCTTCAGATGTAACATTGACAGTAGGAAGTGAAGGGCCATTTAAGTTTAATGGATTGACCGCGGCTACTTTACTGTATAACAATGCATCCAATACCATTAATTGGGATGCTGCCAATACAAACAATGCGCCTTACAATGTGGCCAATGTAAAAATAGATTATACTGCAGATAACGGGATCACGTGGACAGATCTAGCCGCTTCAGTACCTAATACAGGAAGCTATGCAGTACAGATGCCAGCCAACCTTACCGGTGCGGTTAAGCTTAGAATATCTGCATTGGGGAATGTGTTTTATGCAGTATCTCCTGCCGTTAATGTGGGAGCAGCACCTACATCAGCTGCAGCAGCCCCTACGGGAGTTTCTTCTATAGGCAGGGAAGTTTTCAAAACAACAGCCAGAATATCATGGAACAGCGTACCTGGAGCCAATACCTATTCTGTCAATTACAGAAAACAGGGTGAAACCAACTGGCAAAATACAACAAGTCCAACGGGTTCTGTAGTGTTGAGCAATCTGGAAGATGAAAAGAATTATGAAGTACAGGTGGCAGCGGTTGTCAATAACATGCCGGGTACTTTCTCTGCTACGTATGCTTTTAAAACTAAAGGTCTAACAACGGGAGTAGATTATTGTATCCTTAATTCAGGAATATCAAATTATTCTGCTATAAGAAGAGTGAGGGTAGCTAATGTAGATTACGATGATTCTAACTACAGAACATATAAAGATCTTAGCGAGGACCTGACAAAAACGGTTAACCTTACTAAAGGCACTCAATATACTTTTAAGCCCACAATACGTTCATCACCCGGATATGGATCTAACAGACCTGTAAACATTTCTGTATGGATAGATTATAACAGAAACGGAACATTTGAAGATTCTGAAAGGGTAGGACAAACTGCCGGAAACTCTCCTGCAGGTGCCTCATCTATCAATTATGGAGATATTATTTTCACAGTACCTGCTACAGCGTATGCCGGAGATAAATTATTAAGAATGAGAGTGGTTGCTAAATACGGAACAGGAGCATTAGCCAGTGCATGTGGTGAAATTGCAAGTGGAGCAGGCGGTGTTATGGATCTTCCTGTGAAGATCACAAGCGGACTGGCTGTGAACGAAACCAAGACTACAAAATCAGAACTGTCCATTTATCCGAATCCTGCCGATACCTATGTAGAAGTAAAAAACATCAAAGGAAAAGCAGATTATAAGATTTACAGTGCAGACGGAAGATTAGCACTGGAAGGGAAACTGGAAGGACAAAAAATTAATGTGGCAGCATTGGTTAAAGGAGTGTACATCATTTCAATTACCAGCGAGACTGAAACTTACAGCACCAAGCTGATTAAGAAATAAAAATGAGATGCTTCAGGTTGAAAAGGCAGATTAATCACCTGTCCTGAACTGGAGACAGATTTCATGGTACCTTTTGTGAAGAAAGAGTCCGGCGTATTGCCGGACTCTTTCTGTTTTTATAGGCTTACTAATCAATAGGCTCCCACAGTTGGATCTTATTGCCTTCAAGATCCAGGATGTGAAGGAATTTTCCATAGTCATAAGTTTCAATACTGTCCAGGATTGTAACATTTTCCTTTTTCAATTCCTCTACCAAAGCTTCAAGGTTTTCCACTCTGTAGTTGATCATAAAATCTTTATCAGAAGGTTCGAAGTATTTTGTATTTTCGGCAAAAGGAGCCCATTGAGTCAACCCTTTTTTGTTGGGATCTTCACTTTCACGCCACTCAAAACTGGTTCCATACGGGCTTGTTTCAAGGCCAAGATGGGTTTTATACCATTCGTTCATTGCGCCCGGATCTTTTGATTTGAAAAGGATACCTCCAATTCCTGTTACTTTTTTCATGTCTAATTTTTTAATCGTTAGAATTAAGATCATCGGGAAGCTGATCGGTGCTTCCGTCTGTTTTCAAATATATGTAAAACTTTTTATCGGAATGTTCTTTTCGTTTTAAATGATAGGCTTTTCAAGATGAAATAATGTAAATGATCATAGCATAAAAGGTTTAGGTTTAAGAAAAATACAATTCCGTGATTTACATACAAGATTCGTGATTCTGCAAACATCAGCCTCCTGATTTATGCTGAATTTTGTATCAATAAAAATCAACAATATGAAATTGAATCAGGTAAAATTAGGAAGTCAGGGTCTGATCATACCCAATATCGGGCTGGGCTGCATGGGAATGACCGGTTTTGAAGATGCCAATATGTATGGCGAAGCAGACGAAAACGAAGCCATTGCCACCATCCACCGTTCCCTTGAATTAGGCGGAAACTTTCTGGATACCGCCGATCTTTACGGACCATTTAAAAATGAGCAGCTTATCGCCAAAGCAATCGGAACTAACCGGGATCAGTACATTATCGCAACGAAATTCGGATGGGAAATAGATGATTCGGATAAAGTAACCTGGGCCATCAACGGAACAAAAGATTACGTAAAAAAAGCCGTGGAAAGATCCCTTAAAAATTTAAAGACAGACTATATCGATTTGTATTATATGCATCGCCTTGACAAAAATACACCGATTGAAGAAACCGTTGGTGCCATGAGCGATCTTGTTAAAGAAGGGAAAATAGGATATATCGGCTTGTCTGAAGTATCTTCCGAAACGGTAAGAAGAGCACATGCCGTTCATCCTGTTACCGCAGTACAGAGTGAATATTCTTTATTTGAAAGAACGGCGGAGGAGAAAGGAGTTTTGGCAACACTGAGAGAGCTGGGAATAGGTTTTGTAGCGTATTCACCATTAGGTCGTGGATTTTTGTCAGGCCAGATCCGTTCCATCGATGATCTTCCGGAGCATGACTTCCGAAGAGGAATTCCACGTTTTCAGGAAGGATATTTTGATAAGAATATCGAACTTGTAAAAGCTGTGGAAAACATGGCTGCAGAAAAGAATATCACTTCTTCACAGCTGGCTCTGGCCTGGATCATCAGTAAAGGCATCGTCCCGATTCCTGGAACCAAGCGCAGAAAATATGTGGAACAGAATATTGAAGCGGCTGGAATTCAGTTGAGCGAAGCCGATATTTTGAAACTGGAAAGTATCGTACCTTTGGGAACAGATACAGGCGCTCCGTATGATGAGTTCAGCATGGGGCTTTTAGATTAAACATACATCATAAGCTATGAATACCATTCACTCTGTTTCCGCTTTTCACCGTTTACTGTCGCTGCCGGAGCCCAAACATCCGCTGGTAAGTGTGATCAATTTGTCAGAAAGCATATTTCTGGAAGACGAAGTCTGGAAAGGTTTTGTCAACAGGTTTTACTGTGTTGCCCTGAAACGGGAATCAAAAGGAAAAGTAAGGTATGGTCAGCAGCATTATGATTACGATAAAGGAGTTCTGAGTTTTACTGCGCCTAATCAGGTGCAGTATCTCGACTTGGACAGCATAGAGTGTGGGGCAGGATATCTGTTGATCTTTCATGAAGACTTTATATTGAGACATACTTTAGCCCAAACTATTTCCGGCTACGGATTCTTTTCCTATGCAGTGAATGAGGCTTTGCATTTATCTGAAGATGAAGAAACTAACCTGATTGAGATTCTTCATAAAATTGATAAAGAATGCCAGCATATCGATCAACATACCCAGGAAATTATTCTGTCACAAATTGATTTGTTGCTAAATTATTCCAATCGTTTCTACGAACGGCAGTTTATTACCCGAAAAAATGGCAATCAGCAGCTTCTGGCCAGATTTGAGAAGTTTCTGAATGATTATTTTGATCAGGAACAGTCTGCAGAAAAAGGGCTTTTAACGGTACATCTCATCGCAGAAGCCATGAACCTTTCACCCAATTATCTGAGTGATCTTCTCCGGATTCAGACAGGCCAGAATACCCAGCAGCATATCCATGAAAAGCTGATCAGTAAAGCCAAAGAAAAGTTGTCTGCAACTGAATTGTCAGTAAGTGAAATCGCTTACAGCTTAGGGTTTGAGCATGCCCAGTCTTTCAGTACCTTATTTAAAAAGAAAACCAGAATGGCTCCTTTAGAATTCCGGGCGGGATTTCGTTTTAACTGATTCAAAAAAGTATTTTGAAGGAATTTACTGAAATGCTTACATTTGGGTTCTGTCTCTATGGCTAACCCAATCACTTATGAAAAAAAATATACCTAGCTTTCTCAAATTCACCTGGCTTCCTTTATCACTTATCCTGATCTGCGGATGCGCAAAAGAGGAAAAAAAGCCTCAATCTCCTGATAAAACGCTCTCAAATACTACAGCTGCTGCCAATTCTGAAAAAGCTGAACCCGTTGTTGAAACGAAAAAAGATCCCTCCGAATTTGTACCGGAAGGCTATAAAATTTTTGATAAATCTTTCGGAGACTTAAATAAAGATGGGGCAGAAGACTGTATTCTCATCATCAAAAAAGTAGATCCGGCTAATATCATTACCGACGAATATCGCGGAAAACTCGACCGCAACCGCCGCGGAATTATCGTTCTTTTCAAAAAAGGACAGGGTTATGAAATCGCCTCCAAAAATGAAACCTGCTTCTCCTCAGAAAACGAAGAAGGAGGCGTTTATTACGCACCCGAACTGGATGTTTATGCCGAAAAAGGAAAGTTGTACATTCATTATGCCCACGGCAGATATGGCTACTGGACCTATACTTTCAGATATGGAAGCTCAGATTTTGAACTGATAGGTTATGATGGCAGCTCCAATACAGGTCCAAGAGTGAACAGTACAACCAGTATTAATTTTTTAACGGGAAAACAGCTTGACAAAACCAATGTGAATGAAGGCGCGGAAGGCGGTGACGAAGTATTTGAAGACAGCTGGAAAAAACTAAAAACCACAAAACTGATGACCCTTTCGGAGATCAAGGATTTTGATGAACTGGATTTTTATGATTAAAGAGATACCAGATGCTAGACATCAGATTTCAGACCAAGGCTACGATCAAGGTTTAGACTTAGATTGTCAATGGTGAATGATAGATTTGAGAACCAAGAACCAAAAGCTAAGATATAAGGCATCAGATTTCAGACATGAGACCTTGAACCTTGCTGAAAATCTTTGATTTTCTTGCGCCTTACATATTCACATTTGAAAAAGCCTTGCGTCCTTGCGTTTATCCAAAAAACGATCTGCTTATCTAAGCATTTAAACAATGGTCGGGCTAACTTATTTACTAAGAACCAACAACCAACAGCATTACTTTAACTGGAAACTAGCAACTGATAACCAGCAACCTGTAGCTACAACTTCACACTCATATCCTGCACCTCTTCAGCCGAAAAGCCATAGATCTGCGGAGTTTTCACATCCAGTAGATTAAGATAAATATACAGTTCGCCTCTGTGGTGGATCTCATGTTCTATCATAGCTCTTAACCATTTCCAGATGGAAATTTCATTCCCCGGAGGTGTCAGACATTTCCGGTTCAGGTCTTCATCAGAAAGTCTGCTGATGATTTCTATCGTCTGTCGGTGCATTTCATTAAAGAAAGCAAGGATATTGTCATAGCCGTCTGCCAGCTCCTTTCCGCAACCCTGGTAAGCACTTTTTCTTCCTGAAATGGTTTCCCCGTACATATACCTTTCTATCGCAGCAATATGCCGGATCTGATCTCCGATGGTAAATTTTTCCGGTTTATAGGAAAAATCAAGTTGCTCCGGCGGAACAACTTCAATGAGCCGAAGCGTTCTTGCCCGCACTTTTTCATAATAATCAATAAATGACTGTACAGAGGTGATTTCCATGACTCGATCTTTTGATCCTTTAAATTATTGAAAATTCAGAGACGGGCAAAAACATTTCGGATTATTTTGTGTTAAAACTTAATGACTGGTGAAAAATTCCAGCATCGTAGCCAGTGCGGTTTCAGAATGCATCTTATCACCGTTTTCCAAAGATTCTCTGGTGGCTTCGGCAGCTCTTTTTTGCATCTGATGTTCATAATGGGAGATAGCTTCCTGCAACGTGCTGAACTGATCAGACGTTAGATACTGACTGAGTTCTAAAGCATCCAGCATCGCCATATTGGCACCTTCTCCGGCAAAGGGCGGCATCACATGAGCGGCATCACCAAGCAAAGTCAGATTAGGCTGAGTTTCCCATGTCTGATCCAATGGCATTGAATAGATAGGTCGCGGAATAAAAGGAACCGAAGCATTTTCGAAAAGCTCGTACCAGATGCTGTTCCATTCAGGATATTCGTTTTTAAACCATTCCAGGATCTGTTTTTGATCAGAAAAATCAAGTCTGCTTTCCTTCGCCCAGTTTTCATCTGTTCTGAAACTGGCATAAAATCCAAGATCACCGCTTCCTTTCTGACCCAACAGAAGATTTTTATTGTTTCCGAAAGCCATTATTTTCCCGTCTTTAATCAGTTCTTTGACATGAGGAGCAGATTTTTCAGCGTTGGAAACATTCCCTTCCAGCATTAAAATTCCCGAATAGATAGGCTTAAGGTCTGTCAGGTAAGGACGGATCTTTGAATTGGCACCATCCGCAGCAATCAAAATATCTGCATACGCTGAAGAACCGTTTTTAAAATGCAGGAGCCAGCCTCCGTTTTGTGCTTCCATTGAAAGAAAATGACTATCCCATACCACAGTTTCAGGTTGTAAAGAGTCGAGAAGCATATTTCTCAGCGGTCCACGGTCTATTTCAGGACGGAAATGCTGATTCCCGAAATCTTCATCAGGTTTTGTTTCATGGTCACTGTAAATTATTTCTGCATGTTCATTTACAATCAGTGTTTTGTCTGCACCGGGACGGTAATTTTGTTTGAATTCTTCCAGCAGGTCTGCTCCTCGCAGGGCATCCATTCCCGAACCTTCATGCATATCGAGAGGAGAGCCCTGTACTCTCGCATTTCTATTGAGGTCTCTTTCATATACTTTTACGTCAGCACCTTTAAGCTGTAAAAGTCTGGCCAGCGTCAACCCTCCGGGACCGCCGCCTACTATAGCGATTGATTTATTTTCTATGAGCATTGTAATTTGTTTTACTGATGCAAAATTATTTCTGTTTCAAGACAGATAATAGTATAAATCGGTCATTTTTGTTTTTGGATAATTCTTTCGGAGCCACGCCGGAAAATTTTTTGATTTCTTTAATGAAATGGGTCTGATCTGCAAAATTAAGTTCCGGAAACAGTTTACCCTCAGCAATATGCTCCAATGATGCTCTGAAACGGAGAATAGTAGAATAAGCCTTTAACGAAAGGCCAAACTGCTGATTGAAATAACGGTTAATCTGTCTGCTGCTCCAACCAGTCTGTTCCGAAAGTTCCTTTACACTCATCTCGCCGTTTGATGAATAGATAAGGTCGAAAAGCTTACGTTTTCTTTCATCAACGGTTTCGGGGAGAAGATCTGTTACGATTTGGGATATTTTTTTAGTGAATGTCTTAAGGTTTTTGAGATCTTCTGCCGTGAGATTCCAAAAGTTTTCCGGAAGAACTCTTGCCGTATTGAGAAGATCCGCAATGGAGGTTTTTAAAATATATTCAACAGCTATAGGTCTGAAACTGACCACATAGGCTATGGTTCCCGGTGGAGTTTCTCTCTGTTCCGGAGCCGTTTCGAGGCCGATAAGAAAAACTTGGAAAGGATCATTAGGTCCGGATCGTATAAAAAAGAGATCAACTCTTCCGTCGGGCATTACGACGACTTCTTTAGCTGTATCTGTCGGATTATGAAACATACCGATATTTTCTACAAAGCTGTTCAGAGATAGATCTGGCTTGATAAATTGACAGTAGAATTCATTGTTCATAGAATGGCAGTTCGGTATTTTAAAAAAGGAAATTACGAAAAAACTGTAATTGAACAGAATAATTCTGTACGGGTTTTAGAGAGTTATAAGTTATGAATGATGAGTTTTGAGTTTTAGGGGTGTGAATTGGGTTGCTGGTTGTTTGTTTGTAGTCATTTAATTTAACGAATTCATCGTCTGAAATCTGATGTCTGAAATCTTGTGTCTGTTTTTAAATGTAAATCTTCATGATGTGAATAATTGGGTTTAAAATTTGGAAAATATTTAAATAACTGATAATTTAGTTACAAATCACAAGTATGAAAATCCGGCTTTGTATCTGTCTTATTATTTTTGGCATTTCAACCTTTATTGCTCAGGGTATTGATAAAGAAAAACTTCTTGAATATTATGAGTCTCAGCGTTATGCTGATGCTGCACAATATCTGCAGAGCATCTATCCGGAAGATACAAAGGATATCAAAGCATTAACTCAAATGGCTTATTGTCATATGATGTCCGGAAAACTCCAGGAAGCAGAGAAAAATTATATCAAAGTAAATGCTGCTGAGCCCAATAATATTCCTGTTTTATTCAGTTTAGCGAATATCAATTCCAGAAGAGGAAACGGAACCAAAGCTAAAACTTATCTCTTAAACATTATCCAGTTGGACAGCCTTAATTTCAATGCTTACAGACAACTGGCAGGATTTGGAGATACTCCTGAAGCAAGATTAGCCTACCTTAAAAAAGCCAATATCTTAAACAGAACAGACCCGGATGTTGCTTATGACCTTTCTACTGCTTATCGTGAACTGAAGCGGTATCAACAGGCCTATGATGTTCTTAAGACAGCAATAGATGCTGATGAGGGTAATTTTACTTTGCAGTTAGCCAAGCTTCCTTTGGCCAATCAACTGGGAAAATATAAAGAGGTCATTGAAACCGGCGAGAAACTGATGAAAGAGAAAGCGGATCCCAATGTGATCAATGAGATGGGACAGGCCTATTTTTATTTGAAGGAATATCAGAAATGTGCAGCTGTCTTTAAAACACTGGAAGATCTAGGCATTCAGAATGAAGGAACTTTGTACTATATGGCGTTGAGCTACCGTGAGCTAAAGGAATATGACAAGGCGACTGAATATGCGAAAAAGACTATAGAAGAAGGGATATCTAATCATACAGCACTTTATTATACTGCTTTGGGTGGTATTTACGAGCAGAAAGAGCAATTTTCAAATGCTTTGGAAGCTTACAAAAGAGGGCTTACGTTTAAGAATAGCAATACAATCTATTACCGTCTGGGACTTCTTTATGATTTCAACCTGAAACAGCCCAGAAATGCCATCACGTATTATAATCTGTATCTGAAAAATAAACCTGATCAGGATAAAGAGAAAGAACAAATCGAATATTCAAGGGCACGGATCACGGCATTAACTTCAAAAATATGATCCTTTTAATCAATAAATTATTTTAGTTTTACAGTAAAGTAAACAGCCGCTATGAAATTAAAATTAGGCATTCTGGATCAGTCTCCAACTATTAAAGGGGGAAGTTCTTTACAAGCCTTAAAGAACAGTATTGATCTTGCCATATTTGCAGATGAAACAGGTTTTCATAGCATCATCTATTCCGAACATCATGGCGTAGAAGCCTATGGAAGCTCAAGTCCGGAGATCCTTTCTGCGGTGTTATTAAGTAAGACAAAACGCATCAAAGTAGGAACGGGTGGCATTATGATGAAGAATTATTCGGCCTATAAAATCGCAGAATGGGCCAAAATGCTGGGTAGTCTGTATCCTGACCGTTTTATTCTCGGTTTAGGCAAAGCGCCGGGAGGTTTAAAAGATGCAGTTTCCGCTCTTAATAATCACAGACCTGTTATTTTATCCAGTCAGGAAACCAAACTTGAAGAAATTATCCAATATATCACAGAAAGAAAAGGAATCTATGATGGGCTTATTGCTCAGCCCACAGATGTTGTCCGACTTCCCGAAATCCTTTGGCTTGGTTCCGGGATTCAATCCGCTAGAGAAGCCGCAAAACATGGAGTAGGGTATTCCTATGCAGACTTTATGCGAAATAGTCAGGCTTTGGAAAGTACAGAAACCTATTTAAGAGAATTTGACAGAAGTCAATACAGTCCGGCTCTTTCCTTGCAGGTCGCTGTTGCAGTATCCGTAGCGGAAGATCTGAAATCTGCCCGGTATAATGCCTACGGAATGGCCTATCAGTTTCTGCAGGCACGACATATTCAGGCTCCTGAAGCTCTTCTCCCCACCGAAACCATTGAAAAGAGAATCCTGGGAACTGAAAATGAGGAAGAATTTTTTAAAATCCTGGACCATATTATTCTCGATACTCCCGGAAATATTTCAGGAAGGCTCCGGGAAAAGGCTGAAGAGTATCATACAGATGAACTTTTGCTCCTTTGTAATATGTATCGGGAAACAGACCGCCTGGATACCTATAAAAGTATTATATTGGCCCATTAATAATCACATCCTCCTTATGAGCTACAGTATCCAGTTATTCACCGTTGAAACAAAAGAAAAAGAGCAGGCAGCCAATGACGACAGCTTTTTTGACCGTGAAGAAAATCTTGCCTCTTTTACAGAAAAACAGGTGGCAGGGTTAAAAGAACGTCTTTTAAAGTACAAATTTGAATTTGAAAAAGAAGATGATTTCGGACTTCATTTCAGTCATCCGGACGAAGATTTTGGAAATGTTTTACTGACGGATAAAGGGCTGTATTTCAATGCGAATTTAAGTGAAAGCTCCATTTTTGAAGTAGGGATGACGGCATCTGAATTTACTGATACCGGAGAATTTGCAAAGTATGATCCACAGAATGAAGGCTGGGAAGAATTTTAAGCATTTCATTTTTTAAAATTCTGTAAGGTTTCTATCACTCCTTCAGGACTTTCATTCTCAAAAATACGTGACAGGGAAACCCTTTCAAAGGTTTCGGCAGTTCCGGAAGCAATGATATGGGGGAGGCCTTCACTTTTCAGCATGTCAGCCAGACCTTTCATTTCATCAATCCTTCTCATGATATGTTGCGGATAGGTAGGGGTTGTTTTAATGAGATCCTGATAGGTTCCGGGAAGAAATTCCTGAAGACTCTCATTCAGTTCATCAAGAATTCCGAAATGAGCTGCGGCAGTCATGGTTTCAAAAAAAAGAGCATTCATTCCTTTATTCACCATCGAAAATAAAAGTTTGTACGCTGATGCAGCCTCTGTTTTTTCACCGGCATCCTTAATTTTAAAAACGGACGCAAATAAATTGATAAACAGATGTCTGTAAATACCGCTCACGACTACAACCGCATGATCAGGAACATCCTTAGAAGCACCCATTACAGCTCCGTTGACAAAAGGAACATCTATGGCCGAAAATAGTTTTTCCATGGATAAGGCAATGTCAGGCGTATTGGAATTTAAATCCACATAAAGAGGACGGTTTGGGGTTGTTTTCAGACATGAAATCATCTGTTCCGCCATTTTCAGACTTCCTTCCGGACTGGTAAGCGAGAGAATAACATCCGCCTGCTCAACAGTATCCTGAAGACAGTAGGTATCCGTAATTCCTGAATTTCTTATATTATCTAGGGTCCGCGCCGATCTTCCTTCCCCTGCAGTGATGACTTTAAAGTGATGATGTACAAGTGCTTTGGCTATTTGGGTTCCCATATCTCCGGGAAAAAGAACTGCAATGACGAGCTGAGTTTTCAATATAGATAATTTTTGAAATGATGAATTCTTTGAAAATACAAATCTCTTCATTTTTTTTAAGCGGTTGCTCATATTGTTTCGATGGTCATTATCGATAAAACCGATTAATAAAGGAAAGTGTCCGGATTTTGCTTAATTTTGATTTTTGTTGCGATACTTTATGATCATGAATAAGTCCTCAATTAATCATTATTTCCACTCTCTATTTGACATCCAGGAAGAAGTGGTGGGAAAAATTACAGAAACCTTCAGTCATTTTGAATTAAAAGCGAATGAAGTTCTGTTGCGTAAAGATGAGGTGAGTACCAGAACATTTTTTCTGGAGAAAGGCTATGTCCGTTCCTTTATTCTGAATGAGGACAATGAAGAAATTACCACCAATATTTATGCGGCTCCCTGCTTCGTCAATGATTTTCTGTCGTTTTTCAGACAACAGCCAGCAAAAGAAACCTACCAAACCATAACGGCCTGTTCTTTCTGGGAAACAGGCCTGGAAAATGTACAGCATAATTTTCATAACATTCCGGAATTCAGAGAATTTAGCAGACTTCTTTTCGTTCTGAATTATTACGGCATCCACGATCGGTTGATTGAAATGGCAAGCCAGAAAGCTTCTACGCGGTATTTTAATCTGATGAAAAAACATCCGGATATTTTCCAGCATGTACCATTGAAAGTTATTGCTTCTTATCTGGGAATTAAAGACAGTTCACTGAGCCGAATAAGACGGGACATCAATAAAATGTAGCCGTATGGTTTTGAGATTCGGAGGATTTTAGAGTAAATGAGTTGCTGATTCGGAATTGTTGAGCTAGTATCTGACGTCTGGCATCTTGTGTCTTGAATCTACCAATCACCATTGACATTTTTAAAAATCTCATATCTCGTGTCTGAAATCTGATGTCTGGTATCTTGGCTCTTGGCTCTTGAATCTATCTTCCACCTCAATCTCAGCCTTAGTCTGAAATCCAATTTCTTCGCATTTGTCAAGTGATCTATTCAAATTTGAAAGCCATCTTTGTTAAAAATAAATTTATGACTAAGAAACATATTGTAGTGGCCGGATTGGGCGGAGTAGGAGGATATTTCGGTTTTAAGATCAATCAGGAAAATGAAGTTTCCAAAAATTATAAAGTCACTTTTATAGCAAGAGGAGAAACGTATCAAAAAGTAAAGGAAAACGGTTTAGTTCTTCTTTCACCCGAACATTCTGTAAACCATACACATCCTGATGCTATAGAGCAGAATGTCACAGATGTACAAGATCCGGATTTGGTGTTGATTTGTGTAAAGGAATATGATCTGGAAAATATCTGCCTTCAGCTCAAAAATGTCATCAGTAAGGATACCATATTGCTTCCTATGATGAACGGGGCAGATATTTACGAAAGGATAAGAAAAATACTTCCCGATAATATTATTCTTCCTACATGTCTCTATGTAGCATCCCATATTAAGGAGAAAGGAGTGGTAGAACACAAAGGAAAAACAGGAAAGATGATCGTAGGTAGAGATCCGCAACATTTTTCAGAGGATGTAAACTGGATCGTTGATCTCCTGAAAGAAAGTAAAATCGACTTTGTTTTTAAAGATAATTCACTAACGGACATCTGGACCAAATATATTTTCATTGCCAGTTTCGGGTTGGTAACAGCAAAGCATAATTCTTCTATCGGAACTGTAGGCAAGGATGATGAGCAAAGACATGAAGCGGCAGAGATCATGAAAGAAATAAAAACGATTGCTGATAAAAAGGGAATCGTTCTGGATGAAGATATTATTCAGAAAACATTTGACAAAGCAGCTACATTTCCTTTTGAAACACCTACTTCTTTGCAACTCGATGTCAATTCCGGAAAAGAAAATAATGAACTGGAATTATTAGGTGGTGCCGTTCTGAATTTTGGAACTGAACTGCATCTGGCAACTCCTTTTACACGGAAAATATATGATGAGATCAAGGCCCGCTAAGCTTTTAGTCTTATAAAATGATAAACAGAACAGGAGGTTGGAATATGAAAAAAATTAAATTCTAAACTTACGATGAAAGGAAAATAATACCTCCTGTCTGTTATATAAAATTAATGTTATGATATTTTTGTTTTTTTTAAACTTTCACTAGTCTTTTAGTATCAATTAATTATTAAATATAAATACCTGCATTTTAGTAAGCATGGCTTCATTGTCATTATTATAGCCAATATAATCGCTAGGATTATAATTGACGGTTTGATCTCCAAACCATGAACTGTATTGTACTTTGAAGGTATAGGTACCTGCAGTTAGGGGAACGGCTTTGAAAAAGCTTACCGGAATGGGTAAATTAGCTAGTGCCTGTGTATTTGGAGGTGCACTATTAAAAGTTCCATTAGGATTGACATTAACAATTCTGGAAGGAGAGGATACAGAAGAAGTATATGCGGAAGAAATTTTTGTTCCATTTTGAAGCAGAGTGAATACTCCTTGGGTAGCAGCATCATTTAGGGTTACCGTTCTGTGAGCATATCCTAAGATTAAGAATAACGCTAGCTGTGTTTTACCGGCCGGAACTGTTATCGTTGTCGTTACTCCTGGTACATCTGCCACTGTATTTCTTGGTACGTTGAGTGCCGTAGTTCCTTGTATATAGATGGAGTTAGCTACAGATCCTTTCAGTGCGTCTGTAGCCTGCCATTCAGGAGGAACACCGCTTCCCTTAGAAGTAAGCACCTGCCCTGAAGTTCCCGCAGAACCTGCTGTGTTGGCGGTACCCCCTACGTTGACTTCGTTGGTGACCTGTAATGATCCGTTGACATGAAGCGTTCTTTTGGGCGTTTCTGTCTGGATACCGACCTGAGCGTACGCCGTTGAACAGGTTAATGTGGTACACAAAATACCTAGGATCCTTAATTTTGCTTTCATAATATTGTATTATTAATTATTAGCTGATGACATTAAAAATGTTTCACAGGCAAAAAGCTTTTTACGGCTTTTAAATAACTGCAGGTAAGATTTTTAAAATATATTACCTGCAGCATTTCACACTAGTCTTTAATCACTTTTTTAGAAATATGTATTTTATCGTTTTTAATTTCAATGATATAAATGCCCTTGGCATAAGATGACAAATCCAAAGACTCCCGATCATTATGGATAATGCCGTTTTGCAGTTTTTTTCCAGACATATCATAAACAGTATAAATTGATTTTTTCGGAGCTTTTAATAGGGTAACAATATCTTTAGTCACCGCTGGCACCACCGCAATATCATCTTGCTGCCTGGTCGCTTCCCCTGTGCTCAGAACCTGCGTATATCCTGAAGTAAGAATAGAATAATTCTGCGGAGCATTGGCCCCGGTACCATTCACCAGGCTACCTTTATTGGTGATTTCAATTCTGTATTCCCGCCCGGCAACTGGTGTAGGGATGATCACCTGCTCTACGTTATCTACTGTATTATCTCCTTTTGTAGCCGGAGTCATAGGGCTTAAAGCGTTTAATTTCCAGGGTTCATAGGCCATATTGGTCGTAGTATCAATGATTCTTAGATCCAGATCATTGACTAATTTTGAATTTCTGTCATTGTGAGCTGCCTCATAGGTGAGATTAGCCGGAACTGCATAAGCAGGATCAATCCATGAAATAGTTACTTTCAGGGGTTCGCTTCCGGAAGCAATAACTCTCTTTTTATTAGGTGTGCCGCTGGTTAGGGTTTCATCATTGAACAGAATAGAATTGTTTGATTTGCCAACCAATAATTCTGCTCCTTTTTTGGCATCAATAAATCCCCATCCAAAATGCGGATCAGGCCCGATATTTCCAGCTTCCAGTGCAGAATGTATCATTAAGGTCTTAGCAGAGGCAGCATTAAGTTCAGCACCCCCGAAGAGCTGTTTGTTAATTTGTGTCCAAAGCCCAATAATACCTGTTACTACTGGTCCTGAAAACGAAGTTCCGCTGTTAACCATAATCCCTTGGCTTCCGGTCAGATTTTCTGCTGTTACAGCGCTGCCAACAGCAGTGCCAACCGCGGTAATGTCTGGTTTTATTCCTCCATCATCTCTTGGTCCGGCACTGCTGTAACTTGAATGAATGACGTCTGCCGAAGCCATATACCTTCCGTCGTTGGTCGTTATGATATCAGTAGCACCTACCACAATAATGTTTTTGGCTAACGAACCAATGCCAATGCAGTCATATCCCAATGCACAATTGGATGATGGTAGTGTATCCGTAGCTGCAAATTGAACGGGTGTATTATTATTTGTATAGTATTTTAGAAATGCTGAAGTTCCAGGATAGGTAGGTCCGAATCCATAGCTGTTTCCAGCTGATTTTACAATGATGTACGAGGGATTGGTATATACAATCTGATCATAATTTTGATCAGAGGTATAATAGGTTCCTTGAACATCATAAGAAGTGGCAGGGCTTGTAAAAGAACCATTCCATAACCATGAATTAGCTCCATTGATATTTCGCAGGTCCCAACCGGGATTCGTTCCATAAGAATGATTGGATATTTTAGGCTGTGCAGTTAAAATTTTTTGAAAAACAGTACTTGAAGAAGTATCCCCTGGCAAGGTAGTCGTTAAGAAGGCGTAGGAATCTATAGTGGAATTCTTGGCAATTCCCTGAAAATTGATTGTTCTGGTACTTCCGTTACTAAACGTTACAGATTGTATATGAGGTCTTGCTCCAATGAAACCTGCCACGGAAGTGGCATGGCCACCATAATTCATCGTAGAAGCTTCTTTGTTGCTAACTCTGTTGGGAAGATTGTTGAAAAATGCATGATCTGCAAATACTCTGCCGGAATTGGCTATATCACCACCATCAAAAATGGTAAACTTAATATTTTCTCCATTAAAAGTTCCTGTCAGACCATTTACGGTTCCGTTCTGGAGAAAATCAGAGTTGGAGTTCTTGATTTGGTCCATATCATGGGTCTGAAGAAAAAATGGCTTTCCGTCTGGCAGAAAACCACCTAAACGGCTTCTTTTTTCTTCAATTTCTTTCTGAACCTCTGGTGTCTTTTCGCGTGACCCGTATTGTTTTGTAATAAATGAATCAAATCTTTGGGTATTTTCTTTATTCTGCCTTTCAAATTCTTTTTTCAGTGCATCATTATTCTGTGCATTGACCAGAAAAATAGTAAGAGAACTGATCAGGAGTAGTTGTTTTTTCATACTGTGTTAAGCTTTTAGTTGTTCTAAATAATACTGCAATTAAAAGAACTTTACCAGGTATATGAAAAAAAGACCATTAAAAACTTGTTAACACATTGGAGTGTATTTTCATTTATTTTGTTAACATAAAAATATTTAATAAATTGATATTCACTGTATTGGTTTGTTGTTGGTGTTATAAAATTCTTCTGTAAAAAGACCTCTATTCTTTGTGCAAAAATTGCTGACGATCTAGTAAAATTTCGTCAGTTTCACGGTGCTCAGGATCGTCTATACAACAGTCTACCGGACAAACTGTTTTGCACTGGGGCTCTTCATGAAAACCTTTACATTCGGTACATTTTCCAGGTACAATATAATAGACGTCGTCTGAATAAGCCTGTTGATAGTCATCAGCATTTACATTTGTTCCATCCGGAAAAACTACTTTTCCCGAAAGTTTTGTTTTATCCTGCCATCGCCAGTCGATGGCCCCTTCGTAAATTGCTGAGTTAGGGCATTCGGGTTCGCAGGCTCCGCAGTTGATACAGTCATCTGTTATTGTAATAGCCATAAATATTTTGATTTTACAGGAGGTTTGAAAAAAAAGGGATTTCCTTCGGTTTACGGCCCTGGAAATCCCTCCGTCTAAACATAACTTAAATGAAAAAAACAGTTGGCTTTAAGCATCGATCAGATCGTTGCTCAAGCAGTCTTCTTTATATTTTATTGCATTAATTTTGTGCAATTTCTATGGAAAGCCCATCCATTGCAGCGGTGAGCTGAATCTGACAGGCCAGTCTGCTGGTTGGAGTGGTGGTGAAAAGTTCCGATAAAAGGGCTTCTTCCATATCTCCTTTTTCCGGTAGCACTGCCGTTTCAGTCAGAATATAGCAGTGACAGGTTGCACACATCACCATTCCTCCGCACATAGCTTCCATAGGCAGATCATAAGCTTTACAGATGTCTTTAAGGCTAAGGCCCATTTCCAGCGGGCAGATCAGTTGATGGATATTTCCGTCCTGATCTTTTACTGTAATTGTAATTTCATCCTTCATTGTAATCAGTCAATTTTGATAGTTCTTATCTTATTAGTTTTATTATATCCTCTCTATCCTTTTTGTGGTAGCGATGCTGATTAGTTTATCAAACTTATCGGCGTACAGGGAAGATATTTTCTGTGGATCTTCCGGATCAAATAATGCGGTTCTGATAACCGGAACGCTGAAAGGTAACGGCCATGCCCGAAGAGATTTAGCAACAACATCCATAGTATTGATGCCCTGCATCGCATGAAGCCCATCTGCCCAGCAAACCAATCCAACCGTTTTATCCGTAAGGTAAGGCTGATAATGTCCTGAGGTAACTTCCAGCCAGTCGAGGCAGTTTTTCATCACTCCGGGAATACTTCCATGATAGAGTGGGGCAAGCCAGAAGTGGATATCTGCTTCCAGAAACAGCTGGGTCATACGCTCTACTGCCAGCGGCGTTTTAGTAAGTGTAACATCAAATAGAGGAATCCCTGAATCAGCCAGTGTGAAAATTTCACTACTGAAACCTGTTTGCTCAAGCTTTTCTACGAAATATTGCGAAATCCGGCCCGATGTGGATTCTGATCTTCTTTCCAGTGAGCCGTTAAATATAATTGCTTTCATGAAGAATTAACTTTTAAAAATTACTTTCGGTATGCCTATCTCGCCGTACATTAAGGTTTTAACTAAAGGTCTCAGGAGTCCCGCTGCCAATAAATAGAGTGACGGATCATGATCGGCTCTTGCCCTTACGACTACTTTCTGATTTTTATAACATTTCAGATCTGCATACATGAGGCGGCGTTTCCAGAGATCCAGCAGAATCGTTTCCCCACTGTTTAAATCTGCATAAACAGCATATGGAGATAATTTTTCCATTAACATCATATACGCCCAAGGCGGAATAATAGCATCCGTCGAGCAGATGATCCCTACAGCTTTTTCATTGTACACAGAAAAATCTACGGCGGCAATTGATTCTTTAAATTCTTTCTCCTTCACAATCATTCCCATAAAAAGATGGTCCCTGATATCCAGTTCTACGATTTCTGTAGTTGGTTTATAATTTAAAAGATCAAGCGCAATAATTCCTGAGGCTTCTGCTTTATTGATGAAAATTTTCTGGTCCATAATTGATTCTTTTGTTAAGATAAGGAATTTAAAGTTGAAATAGGGAAGTTATTAAGCCCAAAAGAACTTAAGATGACTATAAGAAAAGATCATCCTTATAGTATCTTCCAGCCTCCTTCTTTCAGCTTCCAATCTCCAAATCTTAATTTCCTAACCCGAATTCAGGTCATATTAAACTTGATTTATCTGATTTTCGAAAGTGCTTCTTCATATTTTTTTTCTACAACCGACCAATCGAGAACCGACCAGAAAGAATCTAAATAATCTGCTCTTTTATTCTGATAAGCCAGATAGTAGGCATGCTCCCAAACATCGATTCCCAGGATCGGAAAACCTCTGTTGACAGGTTGAGTATCCATCATAGGATTGTCCTGATTAGGTGTTGAGGCGATAGCCAGTGAACCATTGAATTTCACAAATAGCCAAACCCATCCGGATCCGAACTGTCCTAGTCCTCCTTTTTTCATTTCAGCTTTGAAATCGTTAAGGCTTCCAAAAGTTGTATTGATAGCTTCCGCCAATTTTCCTTCAGGGTTTAATTTTGGCTGAGGAGAAAGAATTTCCCAGAATAAAGAGTGATTGTAATGACCACCTCCGTTATTTCTTACTGCAGGACTGTATTCGCTTATTCTCTGAAGGATGGAGTCCAGATCGGTAGAGGTTTCTTCAGATGCTTTTAAGGCTGCATTCAATTGATCAACATACGCCTGGTGATGGCGTTGATGATGGATCGTCATGGTTTCTTTATCTATAATTGGTTCCAGTGCATCATAAGCATAAGGAAGCTGAGGTAATGTAAATGAGTTCATTTCTTTTATTTTTTTGATTAATGTGTTTCAAAGGTAAACATATATTTTAATAAAACAACTTATTGGTTGTTTTATGTGTTCATTTGAATTGAATGCAATGGGTTGATTTATATGTATTTGATATCTAAAATGATAAATTATAGAAAATGACTATATTTGTTGTAGCAAATAAAACAACTCAAATATTGTCAAATGAAGAAGCCGGCAGCAGACCGTATCCTGATGTTTTTAAAGATGAGAGGAGAAACAACATCCCTTTTAATCTCTAAAGAACTCTCTATTACCAAAGAAGGAGCACGGAAGCATTTACTGAATCTGGCCGAGGAAGGTCTTATCAGATCCGTCACCAAAAGTGAGGGCGTGGGACGGCCATCTACATACTACACACTTACAGAAAAAGGGCTTTCTCAGTTTCCTGATTCTCATGCGGATGTAACGGTTCAGATCCTCCGGTCCGTAAAAAATCTTCTTGGAGAAAATGCCTTGAATCTTCTGATTAATGACAGAGAAAAAAACACCTACGAACGCTATGAAAAGGCTTTAGTGAAAGCAGAATCTTTGGAGCAACGTCTGGATGTGCTGGTAAAAGTCCGTAGCGAAGAAGGATACATGGCAGAATGGACCAAAGAAGGAAATGATTATTTCCTGATCGAAAATCACTGCCCGATCTGTGCTGCCGCTACTGAATGCCAGGGTTTTTGTCGCGCTGAGCTCTCTAATTTCCAAAATCTGATCGGTAAAAATTATCAGGTGGAAAGGATCAATCATATTTTGTCTGGAGGGCAGCGGTGTGTGTATAAAATAAGTGGGTGAATTTTTTAGGTAGCAGGAAACAGGTATTAGGTTGCAGATAACAGATAACCGGTAACAGATTTATCGTAAACATCAATAGGAGCGGGCTTTAGCCCGCTTTTAATTTGCAGGCATCACATTGGCTTTAGCCCAATCCTAATGATAAGGAGTTACAATATTTATTTTTTCGGATTTACCAATACACCATTTAAGATCAAAGACGAGATTTTTCACAAAGACTAAGATATTCAATAGGAGCGGGCTTTAGCCCGCTTTCAATTTAGCGGTATTAGTAAGGCTTTAGCCAAAACCTAAAAAACACCCAACAATAAAACATCAAATCCATTTCTCAACAAGATGAAGCCACGATGCTCTTTCTTTGTCAATCAAAAAAACCGCCGATGATTTCCTACGTGTTACCGTACTTCCAGTCGTCTGAGTCTCAACATAGGAAGCTAATCCATGACTTTCTGTAATATGCACCTCTATATTTTCAAGAACGATGCTTCGGTCCGGAAATTGGCCATAAGCCCCCGGAAGCCATTCTGAAAATGCAGTTAAGGTGATCGTATTATTATTGCCATTCACCATTTTGAAATCCGGATTAAAACCATCCAAAAGCTTTTTATAAAGGCTTTTCTGATCTTCTTTTCCACGAAACCATGCTTCAATATCCGTATGGAATTCTTTAATTTCTTTAATGACTTTTTCTGTATTGTTCATAAGTTTAAATATATATGTTTTGTATTAATGGTAAGAACCAGGATATCACGCAAAGGTTTAAATTAAGATTGAGGTGAATAATAGATTCAAGAGCCAAGAACCAAGATACCAGACATCAGATTTCAGACACGAGACTTTTAAAAATGTCAATAATGAATTTTGCCTAGCACGTGAATGGTGACTGGCAGATTCAGGACACAAGATGCCAAGCGTCAGATTCTAGCTCAACAATTCCGAATTAGTAACTCATTTACTCTCAAACTCTCTCACCCCGAATCCCGTAACCCGGAATTAATCTTTACTGTGTTTCAGCAGGGTTTTATTGATGAAAACTCCAACAATCTGAACCGCCCCAATCATAAAAACAGCCAATGCAAAAGCTTTTGGAAATCCCCAATATTCTATGGCACTGAAAAAGACCGTTCCAATAATAGTTCCTCCTGTTACACTTCCGATCTGTATGCTGATACTGATCAGACCTGATGCCTGTCCCGCTTTTTCTTTACTGATCAAAGCAATGGCCTTCCGCATCATCACTGGCATAATAATACCATGGCCCAATCCTGCCAAAAACAGACTAATATCTGTTCCAAAAGAGGGCTTTTCTTGAAAATTAATAAATAGGGAAGTCAGAGAAAATCCTGTAATCAGTAGACTCAAACCTATATAGATCATGGTATCTGAAGAAAGGTTTATTCTCGGAACAAGCAACGGTCCAAGGAAGAAAGCAATCCCGTAGGGAATAATAGCCAAACCTGTTTCTATCGGATCTTGATGCAAAAATTGCTGCAGATAGTACGGATAGCAGATAAACAATCCTGATGTGAAATTGTAAAAGAAAATAATCAGAAGACAGAGAACGAATGGGCGATGCTGCAAAAGACTGGGATCTATCAGTACCGGCTTATTCTTACGCAATGATTTAGCTTCATATCTGTAAAATACCAGCAACAGTAAAAGTCCGGATAACAGAATCGCAAAAATCCACCATGCCCAATGGTATTTTCGCCCGAAGATAATAGGGCAGATGAGCATCAATAAGGAAATAATCAGCAGGAAAGCTCCTATAAAATCAATATTTTGTCTTTTTTCTTCATAATTATTGTCCATGGTAAAGTGAATACCAATGATACACAATATGGTGACAGGGACATTCACCAGAAATACCATTTCCCATGAAAATGTGGTCCAGTGAAGATGAAGCAGAAAGCCACCCAGCAATTGCCCTGCAACAGAGGCAAGCCCGAATACGGAACTGAATAGGCTGACTGCTTTCGGCTGCTCATGACTACTGAACAAAACCCTTATGGAAGCCAGAACCTGAGGGGCCAGAAAAGAAGCACCAACTCCCTGGAAGAGACGGGCAATAATGAGAAATGTAATATCAGGAGAAAAAGCACAGGCAAGAGAAGAAAGTAAAAAAATGTACAATCCGAGGATGAATATCTTCTTCCGGCCATATAGATCTCCCAGTCGGCCTCCGCATACTACCAAAGCTGCATAAGTCAATCCATAAATCGCGACGACCAGCTGAAGCTGGTAATCACTGGCGTTGAAAGCTTTTTTCATGGAAGGAAGCGCCATATTGACAATAAAATAATCCAGGGGCGAAAGAAAAGCGCCCGCGGTCAGATAACCGAGTGCCTGCCACCGTTTGGGATAGATGTTCATATTTTTTTCTACAAAATTACCCGCTTATTATACTGGTAAAATTGTACTTTTGGAGGAAAAATAAGTACTGGCGTATGAAAACCTTACCCGTTGAACGTATTGATGTTAATGAAATCAAGATTTGTCATGAAGAAATTTCAATCAAAACGAAGACATTCCTTTCTTTGGTGTATGTTCTGAACGGGCATGGAGCGCTTACTTATGACGAGCGGACTATTACTTTCAAGGAATCTAAGTTGTTTATTATTCCCCAAAATCAGCTGTATCAATTTAAAAGTGAAAATGCAGAACTCGTTGCAATACAGTGCCCGATTGAGTTTATTGATAAAATAAGACTGGAAGCCGACCGTATAGAAAGCTGCGAAAATCTTTATAAACTTCAATATATCAGCAATAATTATCATGCAAGGGCAGGATGTGTTTTCCGGAATAAGGATGATGAATGTTTTGCCGAAGCCCTTATCCTACAGATTGCAAGAGAGTACAGGAATAAAACCAACGACTATCTGATCATCCGGAACTGTATTTCAATTCTGCTGAATCTTATCGCCAGAAACATCATTGAAAGTGAAACCTCTGATTTGAAGGAGAACAGAAAAGCTTTTTCCATCATGAAAATCATTACCTATATTCAGGAGCATGTAATAGATAAGGAGAAGACCAGAATTCAGGTGATCGCTGACCATTTTGGAATTTCAAGGAATTATTTTGGGGAATATTTTAAGCAGCATACCGGAGTTTCCTATCAGGATTATCTGTTGGATTATCGTCTCAAACTGGTGGAAACCTATCTGAAATACAGCAGTGCCCGGTTGAGCGAAATTGCTTACGAACTTCAGTTCAGTGATGAAAGCCATCTGTCTAAGCTTTTCAAGAAATATAGAAACATGACGCCTAAAGAATACAGGAAGAATGCTTTAAATCAATCAGATTCTTAAAATTTTCACGAGCTCATTCAATATAAATATAAAGTTAACTATATAGTTGACTTTATATTTATATATTTGTTATTAAATCAGTAGGAAATGAATCAGGATTTTATTAAAGAATTAGGATATAAAGCGCTGGACAGTAGATTGAAAAGAATAAGCGACCGGATGTCCCATGATGTCCGGAAATTTTACAAAGAAATGAATATTGATGTAGAGCCTAACTGGTATCTTATTTTTATGCTGCTTCAAAAAAATAAAGAAATGTCTATTGTAGATATTGCAGAGCCCTTGGGATATTCCCATCCTTCGGTAGTCGCTATTGTAAAAAAAATGGCGGACAAAGATTATCTGGTCATCAAAAAAGATAGTACAGATAAACGGAAACAGATGGTCTCACTTACAGAAAAGGCAGTCAAAATGCTTCCGCAGCTGGAGCAGGTCTGGGACAGTTGTGAAAAAGCGATTTTACAAGTGCTTTCCAATGACCTGGGAATTCTGGCTTATCTGGATGGTATAGATGCCCGATTGAAAGACGACTCTTTTCATGACAGATTTAAAAAAGAATACTTAAAAAACAATATTGTATGAAAACACTCCTATTTATCGCAGCTTTTCTTATGTCGGGTCTGACGGTTTCTGCGGCAGAGACCAAGATCATGATCAGGGCAAAAGCAAGAGATGCAAAATTTATCGGAAGCTCTTTGGGAGGCGCCCATATTATTGTCCGGAATAAAGTCAATCAGCAGATTTTAGCTGAAGGAAATACCACCGGAAGTACCGGAAATACAGATCTGATCATGAAAGGAGCCAAAACAAGGGGTACTTCCATCACTGATCCACAAACGGCAGGCTTTCTTGTGTCTTTAGATATTAATGAACCAACCTTTGTTAGTATTGAAGTAGTCTCTCCATTTAATAATAAGCAGGCGCAGGCTACTGTAACTACCGAGCTATGGCTGATTCCCGGAAAACATATTCTGGGTGACGGGATTATTTTAGAAATCCCAGGATTTATCATTGATATCCTGAAACCGAGAACCCATCAGTATATTTCATTAAACAGCATTAAAGGAAAACCCTTTCCGTTTCAGGCCAATATCGTCATGATGTGTGGCTGTGTTATTGATAAAAATGGTGTCTGGAACTCCGACGAAATTGAAGTCAAAGGAATTCTTAAAAAAGACGGCCAATATATCAAAGATGTTACTTTATCACTAGTCTCTACCAATCTGTTTGAAGGAAGTGACCTGTTAAATACGCCCGGAAATTATGAACTTACTGTATATGCTTATCATGAGAAATCAGGCAACACAGGCGTAGATAAGGTCAATTATGTTGTGTACGAATAACCGATCCTATTAATACGTCGTCAGAATTTCCATCAACATTAGGATAGATACCAGTTTTTTAGAAGACTGGTATTCCGGGTTCAGCTGATCCCTTATTTCCCCTAAAGCTTTGCTTAATTTATTGCTTACGGTTTTGTTGCTTATTCCCAGAGCTTCTGCCGTTTCGTCAACAGACATATTTCTTCTGATTCTCATGTCATACACACTTTGCTCCGTACTGGGAAGCTGTGAAACGACCTCATCGATCATCAATAATAAAGCAGAGATCTCATTTTCCTCCAGAATCTCAAAATATTCCGTGTCCGATATATCGATCTCACCGGTAGGATCATACTCATCTATGCTAATGGTAGACGGTACCTTTTTAGAGCTGTTATAATGATCAATAATTCTGTAATGAAGATAGCGGAGCAGGTAGCCTTTGGCACTTTCTGATTCATCGGTCTGTATGGCAGCGGTATCTTCAAGGATCTTGATCCAGAGGTTCTGCAGCAGTTCCTCAGACATCTCCTTATCTCTCGTTCTCGTGAAAACAAAACGGTAAAGACTATCCCAATACCGCTCGTAAAGCAGCATGAATGCAGGACGGTCGCCTGATTTTATTTTCTTTAATATCGTATAGTCTGTTGGTTTCATATCGTTACCGCAAAATTACCTAAAGGAAAATTAACTTTTTATGAACTTTGGGGATCCTAAGATTAATTATTTCTGAAAAATATCCCTTAAATGTGAATCAAATGTTGAGAAAATAAATAAATGGCTTAAAATTATTAACAAGCTGGTTTTAATGTGAATACAATATTAAGAACGGCCTGGGGAAGTTTTTCATTTTCACAGTCTTATAGATAGAAGTATCTGTGAATACCATGAAATATTTTATGAAAAGCCAAAAATATAAAAATACTGCCGCCTTCGTTTTTAAGCTCTGGCAGAGGGAAGTTTCCGAAGAAAAAATCTCAGAAAAAGAAGATGAATTATTAAGTCAATGGAAAAACCAGTCAGAAAGAGATCTTGATGAGATCCATATGAAAGAATCTAAAGAAAGAGTCTTGTCTGCGCTGGAACTTTATTTTATCAAACCGGTAAAAACGACCCCGATCTATCCATTAAAAAAATACGCTTATACCGCTGCTGCCGCAGTGATACTTCTGTTGTCAGTTGGAGGAATCCTTACCTATACTACTTTCTTTAAGCCGGATACTTATACTGCAGAAACCGGAAACCGGAAAGTCTTTCTGGCAGACGGTTCTGTAGTTACATTACTGAAAGGGGCCGAACTTACGGTAGACCAGTCATTCCCTGCTTCCACGAGAATTGTGGATTTGAAAGGAGATGCCATTTTTTCCGTGGCGAAATCAAAAACACATCCGTTTATTGTTCGTGCAGACGGTTTCAGTACCAAAGTATTGGGAACTGTTTTTAAAATCTCTCAGTCCGGGAAAGATAAATCTGTACACCTTTACGAAGGAAAAGTGGCTGTATCCTCAGTAGGAACAGAAGTTTCTTACCTGAAGCCTAATCAGAAATGGACGAATTTCGGGATCCCTCATACCGCTGCGGTATTATCATTAACCACAGAAAAAAAATCCGGAATGCAGAACGCAAAATTATTGTCACTGAGCTTCAACGATGTTTCATTTAAAGAAGTAGCGGATGTCATGCAGGCTAACTATAAAATTAAGATTGTGTACCCGAAAGAAACGGCAGAGAAAAGAATCACAGCAGATTTTACAGGCGGTACAGCAGATGAAAATATGGAAGCACTGGCCTTTATACTGGGACTGGAAGTGCATAAAGAAGATCATATCTACACCTTAAAAAAATAAAATTATCCTACAGAATTAACCCTACAAAATAAAACTTTTAATAAGAGAACTTGAACATATGAAAAGATTGAAATGCGGTCTTACCGTTGCGGCAGTATTTTTTACGGTAGCAGCCGAAGCACAGGAACTGGTCCAGAAAGTATCATTCGCTGTCCCGGCAAGCAGACCTCTCATTGAGGTACTGGAAGATTTTGCCGGAAAAACGGGAATGAGGCTGGCCTATTCTAAAATGGATATTAAGGAACTGAAAGTGAAAGGCGTAAAATGTGAAAATACTTCTGTAAATAACTGTCTTAAAGATATTACAAACGGGCTTCCGGTAGCATTCCGCCTTCGTGGAGACCTGATTTCAATAAAATATGAAGGAAACGGCATCTCGGTAACAGGAGATGGAAAAATTTCAGGAAAAATAGTGGATGAGGTGGGAAATCCGGTTGCCGGAGCTGAAGTTACGGTAGCAAAAAAGACCATCTTAACGGATAACAACGGTGATTTTGTTGTAGATGTTCCTTCTGGAGTTTATACCCTTACTGTAAAAGCTTCAAAATACAGCCCATTGAGGGTAGAAAAGCTTTCAGTGAATACCAATGAAACCAGTACGGTATCATTTGCGATGAAGCAGGCATCAGATAAAATAACAGATATTAAAGAAGTCGTTCTTACGGCCACCCGAAAAGCAGATACTCAGGCAGGTCTATTGGCTCAACAGAAAAAAGCAGCTCAGATGAGTGACGGAATCTCTGCCGAACAGATTGCAAAAACGCCTGATAATGACGTTGGAGGAACATTGAAAAGAGTAACCGGAATTACGACGATCGACAACAAATATGTAGTGGTACGTTCCATGGGAGAGCGTTGGAATACAGCCGCAATGGATGGAATCAATCTTCCGAGTACTGAAGCTTATAACCAGAACTTTTCATTTGATATTATTCCCACATCGATGGTGGAAAGTATCGTAGTGAGCAAAACGGCAACGCCGGATATGAATGCCAGTTTTGCAGGCGGTTATGTAGAAGTAAGAACCAAAGATATTCCCAATGAAAACTTTACAACGGTAAGTGTAGGAACTTCCTATAATGATCAGTCGGCGTTCAAAGAATTTCTGACCCGAAAGCAGGGAAAATATGATTATTTCGGCTATGATGACGGTACAAGAGATTTTCCTAAAGGCCTTGAACCAACGGACTGGAACAATCCATTATTTTTTGAACAGTCGAAAAGATTTACCAATGACAACTTCAGCACCTTCAAAACGAAAGCGGATATGGGATCCAATCTGCAGTTGGCACTGGGAAGAACTTTTACCCTTAAGAATAACAACAAGTGGGGATTTGCCGGAGCGTTTACGGTAAGAAACGAGCAGAATACACTGGATATTGACCATACGGGAAGAGGAAACTGGCTGGATACCACAGCACCTTATGATCCTAACTGGCAGGCGAATGGAACAGATCCTATCGTATTTTATAATTTTAAAAACAAAGGAGCTTCCTATAACTATAATTCCACGCTGGCAGGAATGTTGAATTTCGGATTACAGCTGGGGAAAAACAGAATTTCCTTCCGTAATTCATACACCCATATCTATGATAATACACTGACAAGAGTGACGGGCTGGAACGAATATACAGGAGGAAGCGGAATGGCCGCCAATGCGGAAGCATCCTACAATTATTTCTACAACGGGATTATTCCCAATAATGATCCTGCACAGATCAAAGCTCTGGACAAACCGTATACTGACAATACCAATTATCCTATTTATCAGACGCTTTTGCAGAATAAGCTGGAAGGAAATCACAAAATCGGAAATGTAGATATCAACTGGTTTGCTGCAAGAACAGGCGTGAAATCTGATACCAAAGACTACACACAGTATCTGAGCCAATACGATTTCGTGGGGAGTGAGATTCTTACCTATCATATGGTATACAACTCAGCATCTAATTTTTACAGAGGATATATCGCCAATAAAGAAACGGATTATAACTACGGAACTTCCCTGAAATGGAATTTAGATACGGGAAATTTTAAAACCGACATTAAAGCAGGTTACGCCGGGGTGATAAAGAATAATACCAACCAACAGCAGAAATTCTTTCTTAGGGTGGATGAAAACAGGGATGTTCCCAGCAGTGAAAAAGGATTCATGTCGTTGTATGGTTCTTTGCATCAATGGTTTGACGGTTCTAAATATGTTCCGGGAGGAATTGGCTGGCAAACAAAACCGATGTACAAAAATGACAAGTATGAAGGGAAGGTAACCCAAAATGCATTTTATGTCATGTTTGACAACAGATGGAAGAATCAATTCAGATTGGTTTGGGGAGTTCGTGCGGAATATTTTAAGTATGACCTTATTTCTCAGCAAATGGACGATTCGGATAATCAAAACGTTAAAAAAGCGCCTATTGATGATAAGGCATGGCAGTGGATGCCCTCTGTCAATTTTACCTACAGTCCTACCAATAAGATCAATGTAAGGTTGGCTTATAATAAAACCGTAATTCGTCCTCAGTTTAATGAAAGAACAGGGTTGCCATATTTTGATCCGGTAGCCAACGGTTTGATCTATAATACAGAAATGACCTCATCAGTAGTCAATAACTATGATTTTAAATTTGAATGGTTTCCCGGTCTGGGAGAAATATTTTCTGCCGGATTGTATTATAAGGATATCGACAGGCCTATTGAGCGTGAAGGCCGCCTCTCAAATGAAGGAAACCTCTTTCTGTACAATGGGAACTCTAAGAATGCAAAGCTGAAAGGATTAGAAGTGGAGGTAAGGAAAAATCTCGGATTTATTGCCGAAGGATCTCTGCTGGAAAAACTTTTTGTAAGTGGAAACTTCACCTACAATACTACAAAGGTAATCGCTTTTAAAGATCAGTATAAAACAGGGGAGAACGGTGAAACATATGAAGTGGAGAGACCATTATACGGACAGACTCCTTATGCCTATAATTTAGGGATGACCTACGACGGAAGCCGTTTTGGTGCCAGTTTTTTATACAACGCCAAGGGTGATCAGTATATCACAGTAGGTTATGATTATAACGGAGAGGAAATACAGCGTCCTTATGCAGTAGCAGATGCCCAGCTTTCCTATAAATTCTTAAGAAACAGAAATCTCGAAGTTAAATTCAATGTAAGAAACCTTTTCAACAGGGTGAAGGAGTTTTATAACAATTTCAATTCTTATTCAGTGCCCAACGGATCTGGAGGAAGTACCATATCAACGGATCGTGAGGCGTGGCAGCTTCTTCCGGGAGCTACAGACAAATATGACAAGAATATCGATAAGATCACATTCCGTGCTTACAGCGGAAGGATATTCGGACTAAGTGTGAACTATACGTTTTAAAAGATTATAAAGAACAGAATAAAAGAGCTCATTGATGTAATGCACAGGTTTTCGGAAACCTGAAGACGATCCGGATCAATACTGATGATGCGCACAGCAGTACAGGATCAGACAAAAACCGGCCGCTGCTATTTTTTCCCGGACAGCAGCGGATAAGCAGGGAAACCCGGCAGGACAGCTCCTCCTGAAATGCAGGGTAATCATACAACCAAATCGCAGGAATATAGAGGCGGATGTTCCTAAATATTAAAAATTCGGTCATAAAAATAATATGAACGGGTCTACTAAAAATTATAACAATGAAAAAACTAACTTTAATTGCTTTTGCAGCATTATCTCTTACTGCTTGTCAAAATGATAACCTTGCAGATTCTTCTACTCCTTTTGAAATGAAGCCTGCTTCTGCTGAGTATCTTACAGCTTCTTCTCTTCCTGTAACTACTGTAAGCGGTGATATTGTTTCAGATACAGAATGGAGTGGTGTTGTAGAACTTGACGGTATCGTAACTGTGAAGAACGGTGCTAAATTAACTATTCTGCCAGGAACTTTCATTAAGGCAAAACCAAACACATCCAATACCGCTACAGGAGTTTTAGTAATCTCTAAAACAGGTAAAATCAATGCTACCGGTACAGAATCTCAGCCGATTATTTTTACAAGTTATAAACTGTTAGACGGAGACGAAAACACAACGGCTGCTCCTGGAGATTTCGGTGGGGTGATTGTTTTAGGTAATGCACCTACCAATACACCTGATACTAAGACGATTGAAGGATTAACAGGTTCAGATTTTTATTACGGAGGTTCCGATGCAGCTCACAACGGAGGTACATTGAAATATGTTCGTATTGAATTTGCAGGATTCGATCTTTTAGCGCCTAACTCAGGAAATGAGATCAACGGTCTTACTTTAGGAGGTGTTGGAAACGGTACTACTTTAGATCATATCCAGGTTTCTTATGGTAAAGATGACTCTTTCGAATTCTTCGGAGGTACAGTAAATGCTTCTAACCTTGTTTCTTTTGCTGCAGATGATGACAACTTTGACTTTGACAACGGGTACACAGGAACAATTACCAACGCACTTGCTTTAGCAGATACAAACTCTACCCACAGTTTAAGTGGTGGTGTTTCTGATACTAACGGTATTGAGCTGGATAATAACGCAACAGGTACTGCTACAACATTGATCACCAATCCGGTAATCAACAATCTGACAATTGTAGGATCTCGTACTAATGTGTTATATACTACAGGTACACCATCAGGATCTTATTATGAAAATGGTATCCACATCAGAAGAAACGGAAAATTAACATTGAACAACGCCGTAGTTACAGGATATCCTGTTGGAATTAAAGTAGAAGGTACAGGTTCTGAACTTACTTCAGCTTCTAACCTAAGCTCGATCCAGGTACACGGATTTACAACTTCTGTTACAGGTGCAGGTACATCAGGAATTCCTGCTGCCAACCTATTAACAGGAACTACCGCTTCATCTTGGGGGATGAGCCAGCCGTTCTTCAACGAAGGACCATGGAACGTATCTCCTAGAAATAGCGGAAACTTCCAGGGAACATGGACTAAATATGACTTCTCTATTGTAGAATAAAACATTAAATGCAGGGGAAGCTTCCCATGTCTTTCCCTGCTTTTTTTTAAATCTCTAATAATCTGTATTATGAAAAAACTATTTTTATTATCTATTGTATTGGTATCTCAGGCTGCAGCAGCGCAGATTCAGGTATGGAGCAATTCTTTTAATACACCTGCTGATCTTCAGGGATGGACTACTCATGACCTTAACAACAACGGAAACGGATGGGTACAGGGACAAAATATTTATTTAAACGGTACCGCTCTTACGTATGGAACTTCAGGAACGCTTCGCTATTCGACAAGTCTGGTTCCTTCAGGTACAGTTCCAAGCCTTGCTACTGAAAACGACTGGATCATTTCTCCGCAGATCAATCTGGAAGGAGCATCCGGAACCATCAATCTGGCAGCGTATATAGGAAGACAGAGAACCACACACCTTAATTTCGGACGTGATGTGTATATTTATGTAAGCACCCCTCAGAAACCCGTTCCTACATTGGCAGACTTTCAGGCAATGACTGTGGATGGAAGTGGAAATGATATTCCAAGTCCATACAGAATTATCGCAGGAACGCTCAGCAACCCTTTTCCAACTGATCTTACTCAGTTTAAAGAAAACTTGATAGATATTTCTGCTTTTGCCGGTAAAAAGATCTACATCGCTTTATGGTCTAACAGAAAAACGACAGGAAACAATCTGCAGAATATTAACATCGATGAAATGGCGATTTATGCTTCAACATTTTTGGGAACTAAGGATCTAAAGAAGAAAGAAAATCTAACTAAAATAACGGAAAACCCGGTAAAGGAATTCCTTCAGCTTCAACTGAATCCAGACTTTAATGGAAATAAGACGGAGGTGAATATTTACAGTGTAGCCGGACAGAAAGTGCTTTCAGTACCTTATAACAAATCTGTGAATGTAGCATCACTACAGGCAGGAATGTACATCGCTGAAGTTTCTGACGGAAAAACAACGGAAAGACTGAAGTTTATTAAAAAATAATCACACAGCAGCTATCCACCCACCTACAGAGCATTCTGCAGGAATTGACATGAAAACTTTAATCGGTCAAAAATGATTTGAAGCTTCCCCGCAGAGACTTTTTTTGACCATAAACATATCTGACTTAGTTTTTTTATAATTATCCTATTGTCCCGCTAGTCAACGGGCGGGGCAATATTTCTAAGTCCGGTTATAATTTAAATTGATATAAATGAATAAGTTCATTGCACTTTTATTTTTTACTCTATTGGTTTCCTGTGCAGACAGCAGCGTGATGCAGCCGTTTGATAAATCGCAGAAACCTGCTCAGGTTACGATCAAAGGATATTCTAAACCGGACATTCTTCAGCTGAGACTGAACGGAACTCCGGTATCCATCAACGGAAGTACGTCTTACACCAATAAAATAGAAACCAGAATTGATTTTGTCTTAGATGAAGGCGAAACAGACAGACTTGGAATCTACAACAATGAAACGGGCGCTGAGGTAGCCCATTATAATATGACCTACAATAATATCGACGATTACAAAACCCTGAACTTTTTCAATCTTCCGGGGATTTTTCTTCAGGCTTCAGCCGTAAAACCACAGGTTAATCTGGGAAAAGTAGGATTTGAATTCATTTTTCCAAACCTGGGTGAATATTCCGGAACCCCATTAGCCCATGTGAAAGGAATTCTGAGAAGAGAAAATGGAGTAGTGCTGGCAGAATTTGACAACATCGGAAAGAAGAGCTTTACGGAGGTAAAAATATATAACTATTTCAGTAATACAGCTCCGGTTTATCTTGAATTGTATCAATCCGGAACTACCACTCCTTATGTCGGATCTGAAATCATCAAAGTTAAAATAAAACAGGACATGGGAGCGAATCTGATCGTGATTCAGGAAAAAATGGAAAATGGTGTCTTTACGGTCAAAGGAGATATCGATGTAGCAGATTATCTGTAATACCAGCCCGTCTCTATGAAGAAACATATTTATTCTCATCTATTGCTGCTTGTGGCAGTTTTACTATTGGTCTTATCATGCAACCATGATGATGAGGGCGGTCCCAATTTTCCGGAAGGAAGCACCGAATCTGTCAACCTTTGGGTACAGGACAGCATGAGGCGGTACTACTATTGGGCAGATCAGATGCCTGCGAAACCGGATTACCATCTTCCGGTGAAAGATTTTTTTAAAAGCCTGTTGTCACCTCAGGACCGTTTTTCATTTGCGGTAGATCCTCAGGCCCCTTCTTCTTATCCGCGGTCTGTCCGGAATATGTATGGTTTTGATTATGCAGTGATACAGCTCCCCAATGGAAATATAGTGACCACCGTTAAGCTGGTGATGAAAAACTCTCCGGCGTTCAATTCTGGGTTGCAGAGAGGAATGATGATTACAAAAATCAATGGCCAGGCGATTACGGCATCAAATGCAGAACAACTAACCTCATCGATTAAAGACCAAACCGTAATAGATCTCACGGTAGGAAACTGGAAAAACGGATCGGTTGCGGATGAAAAGAACATCAAAGTGTATTACGGATACTCTTTTGAACAACCTTTGGAATCAAAAATATTTGAAAAGAACGGGAAAAAGACAGGCTATCTCTACGTCTACGATTTTCCGGATGGAATGACATCAGTACTGAATCAGAAATTCGCTTTATTCAAAGCTTCCGGAGTACAGGAACTGATTTTGGATCTCCGTTACAATTACGGCGGTTCCGTATCTTCAGCTGCGGCGCTCTGTTCCCTGATTCCGTCAAATATTACAGCAACATCACCATTCATTGTATATAAAGGAAACAAAAACGGAGGCGAAGTAAAAAGAACATTTGCCCAGCAGATTGCTTATGATCCTGCAGCCCTTGATTTCAACACCCTTCGAGCGAACGCCCTGGGACTGAATAAAGTCTATGTCTTAAGTTCAAACAGTACGGCTTCTGCATCAGAAATTGTGATCAACAATCTTAAACCTTATCTACAGGTCGTTCAGGTAGGTGATGTGACACTGGGCAAAGATATGGCCGGATTTATGGTGGAAGATAAACGGAAGCCCAAAAAGATCTCCTGGCAGCTTCATCCGGTGATCTATAAAGTTTTTAATGCCAATGGGGAAGGAGCTTACAGCAACGGAATTCCTCCACAGATTGCAGCTAACGAATTTACCGCGCTTCCACTGCTTGCATTAGGAGATTCAGAAGAAACTTTGATTTCATCTGCCCTGAACAGTATTTATTCAAAATCGGCCGGCAAGGAGGTTTTGGACAAGGGTCTTAAGATTTTATTTCAAAGCGATACGCCTTCAGCAGCCATCGGAAAGTGAATGTCTTTTTAAGCTTTAATACATAAACCAACAGCCATGCAGGGAATAGAACCTAAATTTCACAGCAGCCTCACAGACCGGATGGAGTATTACCGCGGTCTCCTGAAGAAAACAGCCGGGGCTTCGGATATCCAGCCTTCTGACATGATTTCGAAGATCTCGGAATTGGGAGAGTTGTATGAAGATTATCTGGCCAATAAAAGACAATTGGAAAGAAGCATTAAAAACTACAGACAATATCATAATGATCTGCGTAAACAGCTGACTTTGCGCGTAAGGGAATTAAGACGGAAGACGAGGCAGAAATGATTTTTATGTAACCAAAAAAGCAGCAAAAGTCTTTCTACATTTTAGTTGAATGAAGTTGAAAAAAATCACGCACAAGAGCACCGTAAATATGCTCAATCAACTGTGTAATCCGTGAAATCCGTGGTAAAGAAAGTGCTCACGATTCAGTTGCAAAAGGTTTTAACACTTAAGTTATTTTGAAGTTGAATGTATTGAGAATAAGAAGTTCACTTAAGTTTTTTTGATGGATGTGAAACTACTCTTTTCAGGATATTTTCAAGCAGAGTTTTAAGTGTTTAAAAGGTTTCATGGGGTATTTATTCTGTCTTCATTAGATTCTTTACTATGAAATTCATACATTTATCAGGTTGACAGATAACAAGTGTATGCATTTTGATTGGTTTCATTTTTCTGATTATGTAAAAATATTCTGGCAGTTCTCTTGGCTGCAATGGATCATATTCAGCATTCTATCCAATGTTTTTCTGTGTTTATTTTCAATAGGATTATATCAGTTTATTGAAAAAACATGCCGCAAAGACATACTGCAACAGCAAAACCATCCTATTACTCAATCGGATTTCTATCTCAGCCTTCTTACGGTTTTCTGTAACAGTTTAGTCATGCTGTTGGGAGCATTTCTATGGAAAACCCATTGGATTATCCTTGACCCTGATCCATCTGCGGTTTCTGTTGTTCTGGAAACCATTGCTCTAGTTCTCTTAATGGATCTTCTGATGTACTTTTTTCATTATGCCGCTCATCTGCCTTTTGTATATAAAATTTTGCATGGCAGGCATCATGAACATGTCAGTACTAATTTTCTAAGCCTTTTTGTATTGCATCCTTTCGAAACCATCGGCTTTGGATTCATGATTTTAGCATTATTAATGAGCTATGATTTTTCTATACTTTCTATAAGTCTTTATGTACTCATCAATCTTATCTGGGGAACGATAGGCCATCTGAACCGGGAATTCTTTCCTGCATCGTTTGACCGTTTCTTTGTAGGAACAACCAAGTTTCACAATCAGCATCATTTGGATGGAAACAAAAACTTTGGTTTTTATACTTCTGTTTGGGATAGGTTGTTTGGAACGTATCGGGCATAATAACATTAATATTTTTACCAGATTTGGATTCTATATATCTGCTCTTTTCTTGTCAGTTCTGTCATGGACAAGCATTTTCTATAATTTTTTTTCGATATTTAATTTCTTTGATAGTAAAGCAAAATAACAACCTGTAAAATTTATATACGTCACGTTCTGTCGCTGTCCCGGGATACTTTTGTAATGGGAAAACTGGAAATGCATTAGTAAGTGATAAACTTCTCATTAAATCTTATTAAAGAGACTTGTAGATGTGTTAAAAAGTGTTAAATTTGCCGCGTTATTTATAAAACTAATATTAACTTAAAACACAGATAGATGAAGAGATTCTATTCCGGTGCATTGACCTTGTGCACGCTTCTGGGGCTGTCTGCCCAGGAAGTATTGTGGCAGAAAGACATCAGGTCTTCTACGCAGAATTTTCTAAGCCAGGTGACCACGACTATTGATCAGCAATATCTTATTTCGGGAAGCAGTATCCAAAGCAATAAGCTTCAGGCTGAAGGCAGTAAGCAGAATAACGGTTACGATTTTCACTTAATTAAATTAAATCAACAAGGTGAACAGGTTTGGGAGAAATATTTCTCAGGACAGAACCATGATTATCTTTCAGCTTCTGTAGCTACTCAGGAAGGAGGGTTTCTTCTGGCCGGAACTTCTTATTCTGGAAAAGGATTAGATAAAAAAGAAGATTCCAAAGGTGGATCTGATATCTGGCTGATCAGAATCAATGAATTCGGAGATGAGCTTTGGCAAAAAACATTGGGAAGTTCTTCTGATGAGGAAGCACGATCTGTTATTCAAACAACAGACCTCGGATTCTTTGTAGCCGGAAATGTTCAAAACTCATCTAAAGGTTATGGATCAAAAGACGTTTGGATTTCCAGATTGGATAAAAACGGAAAAATACTTTCTGAAACTGTTCTGGGCGGAAAAGGCCTGGATGAAGTGGAGAAAATGATTCCGACAAGGGATGGAGGAACCTTGTTGGGAATTTACTCGAGGAGTTCCGAGATCCGGGTTTCGGGTTCTACAGATAAGTCGTCTTCAGCAATCTCATATCCAGTATCCCGTAACGCGAAGTCTACAGAAAACTTCGGCGAAGGTGACTACTGGATTGTTAAACTGGATAAAACTGGAAAAGTAGAATGGGAAAAGAATTACGGGGGGAAAGGCGATGATCATATCAGAACATTGGCGTTGACATCTGCAGGATATGTAATCGGTGGAGAATCCAGATCCGAAAGGTCAGGGAATAAAACGGTAGGAATTGAAGAAGGAACAGATTTATGGTTGATCTCTTTAAATGAAAGAGGCGATGAAATCTGGCAAAAATCTTACAATTTCAAGAATCGCGATATTTTAATGGGAATGAGTGTCCTTCATTCAGCAGATGATAAATCCTCAAAGGGAATTCTTTTAGGAGGCTATACTCAGGCAGAAGGAAAAATACAAACAGATGATGAAACGTTCTGGATGCTGTATCTGAATCAGGACGGCAATGAAGCGTGGAGAAAATATGTAAAAGGAGAATCCCGAAAGAAAGAGGAAAGACTTTCAGATATCAAATTAAACAGAGATGGCTCCATCATCCTGGCAGGAACCAGTGCGGAAGAGCTTGGAAAAGAGAACTGGAAAATTGTAAAGCTTGGAGACAGCCAGATCAATAAACTGATCGAAAAACAAGACATTAAAATTTATCCGAATCCGGTTTCAGATTATGCTTACGTAGAAATAGGTTTTGATTTTAAAGAAGCTGATATTATTCTGTATGACATGGGAGGAAGACAGCTTCAGAGCTTGAAAACAAAGAATAAAGTGACGAAGATCAATACTCAGAATCTGATTCAGGGGGCTTATCTGGTTACGATAAAAACGGATACTCATAAAACGGCAAGTGCCAAACTAATCAAGAAATAACACAATCATGAAAAAAATCTTTTTTATACTCATCTTTTTTTTAGTTGAAAATGTATGTTATAGCCAAACCCCAAGTTCTAATGTAGGAATTACGCAACCTGTTCCTTCCGTATCTTCATTAGCAACATATGATAATATTCCAGTCTCTTATCAGACAGGAATTCCCAATATTTCCTATCCTTTAATTAGCGTACCTACAAACAGTAAGTTTGTCAATATTAATTTACAGCTAAATTATCATGCAGGAAATGTTTCCAATGATAGTTGGGCAGGGGAAGTGGGAACAGGATGGTCGTTATTGGGGCAAGGAGCTATTTCAAGGGAAGTTATGAATGATTTTGATGAATCGTTCGATGATGCATCTATGTTTTATTATATTAAAAATGAATTCAATGATATATATAATTTTAACATTGGGGGAGAGTCAGGAAAATTTAGAGTAGAAAGGAATACTGTAAATAATACTTTTAAAATTTTAAAATTGAGTCCTTATACTTCAAAAGTAGAATATACCAGGACCAATAACACATCTACCTTAATTTTTGACTCCTTTACTATAACCAGTGAGGAAGGTATTAAATATTATTTTAAAGATTACGATATTTCTATGATGAATGTTTGGGCTTACGATCAGCCACTAGGCGGCTCAATGAGGGGTGACCGAAAATATAGAAGTACATTTTATCTGACTTCAATATCGGATGAGAACAATAATGAACTGGTAAAGTATGTCTATCTGAAAGATATCAAATATATGTTAGGTACTGGAAATGCTATTTCAGAATCAGAAACCAATAAAATCAAACGTATAGAGATTAAAGACAGGGGCATTATAGAGTTTAATTATGATAAGGATGAATCTTTAAATAAAAAGAATGATAAATTCAGTATCAATAATATTGTTTTAAAAAATAATAATGATCGGTTTATCAAAAAATATAGATTTGAGTATGATTTCTTTCCCTATCGAAGATTAAGATCTTTTAAACAAGTAGATGTGAGTGAAAATGAAATCGAAAAATTTAAATTTGACTATGCCGAAGTGTCAAGTCCTATCTCTGAAGGGACTCCTGTAATATCTTGGGATGTACTAAAAAAAGTGAAATTACCAACAAAAGGAACTGTTGAATATAATTTTGACCTTGTTCTTTCCTATGCTACTAATATTGTGGAGACATATCCATCGCCGATGTTAGACTTGGCCAATGTATCATTTGACCAATTCAATGCCCCGGATAAAAAATACTATTTTACACTTACCCAAGATACAGAAGTAATCATAGATATACCAACTTTCCTACTTGGGAATACATCACCCTGGGTATTAGGTTTTTATAGAAAGACGGGGAATGTTTACGAGAACATGCCCTACGCAATAGATGGAAATACCCAATCTATGTTGAAAAGAACATATCCGGCTGGTGAATATTATGTTTCCTTAGTAAATTACGATCCCTCAGCCCCCTTTGACGGCCCAGTCAACTTTATTGCCCGCTACTATGATACACCTCCTATTAAGACTATTGTTTTGTTACCTACAAAAAACAGATTATTAAGAATAAAAAATATCAAGTATTTTGATGGAGATTCTACCGATTTTCCTTCAGTTCCATCGAAAATGGAAGAATATGAATATAACAAATTTGATGAACCAACAGCTTCTAGCGGTTATTATACCCAAGATGGGAGTACTGATGAGCTTGATCCGATAAACCCCGTAATGGTATATAAAAATGTGAAAGTTTCTGACGGGAATGGTTACACAAAATATTATTTTAAAGCGGCAGATACGTATCCAACTCAACCTACTATAGATCCTATTCGAGATTTTTGGCCTCACTTCAACATAATGAGAAGTGGACTTATTGATAAAAAAGAAATTTACAGTTCTTCTAATAAGAAACTTGTTGAAGAAACTTTCGAATATGGATTTAAAGAATATTATTCACTAATGTATCTGTCAGCTCCAACTGGAGTAGGAGGAAATTTTTATTTGAATACTTCATGGATAAAGAATCAGAAAATAAAATCAAAAAACTTCTCTGATTCGGGGGTAACGGAGACGATATCTGAAGTTATCAAAAATGATACAAACTATAGGGTAAATAACGAAAAAACGACATCTAATGATGGATATGTTTATGAAACATCTTATCTGTATGCCTTAGATAAAAATAATCAAAAACTGATTAATGCTAATATGATCGGTATTCCGCTTGAAAGTAGTACAATCAAAAGGAAAGATATCTCTGATGCAGGAAAGCTTCTTTCTAAAACCGAAACCAGATATGATAACCAGCTAAATAAGCTTCCAAGTTCTGTGATTTCTTATAATTTACAGAATTTGCCATCAGTTGAATTAACATATGATAAATATGATGAACTAACCGGGAACTTACAACAATACACGACAAAGGGGGGGATTTCCACAACCATCATCTGGGGCTACAGCAAAACCCAGCCTATTGCAAAAATTGAGGGTGCAAAACTTTCAGATATTCCTCAATCGTTAATTGATAATATCGTCAATGCCTCAGACAATGATGCTCATTTGGGGACTGATACTTCCGAACAGGCTTTGATCGAAGCTTTAAACGTGTTCAGAACCAGTTCTGCTCTATCAGGATATCAGATCAGCACGTATACTTATAGTCCATTAATTGGTGTTAAGAATATCATACCTCCATCTGGAATCAGAGAAGTTTACATCTATGATCCTGCTAATCGACTGAAAGAAGTCAAACAGTTGGATAAAAATGGTGTATACAGGATCGTGAAAGAATACAAATACAATTATAAAAACTAAACACAAGCATGAAAAAAATAATCATTCCAATTGGACTGCTGCTGCTCGCTCATTCAGCACAGGCTCAACTTACACCACTTCCCAATACAGAAAATTATGTACAAACTAAAACCTATCTCGATTATAATGCGACTGGTCAGCCTACAAAAAGTTCTGAAACCGTTCAGTATATTGATCTGCTTGGAAGACCCAAACAGGTGGTTAGCGTAAAAGCTTCTCCTTTAGGGCGAGATGTCGTTACCCATATAGAATACGATCAGTTTGGAAGACAATTAAAAGACTATTTACCTGTTCCACAGTCAGGAACCCTAAATGGAGCAATTGTACCAACACCATTAGCTAATGCTACCAATACACCTTACGGATTAGAAAAGATCTACGCAGAAAAAGTATTGGAAAGTTCTCCTATTAACAGGATTCTTGAACAGAAGCAGGTAGGAAATGCCTGGAACACCAAGCCTGTGAAATTTGGATACGATGTGGTTACTGTAGCTGATAGGGTTAAAAAGTTCATCACCGTTACCTCATGGGAAAATGGGGCAACAAAGTCCCGGTTGGAAGAAAACTGGCTGTATACCGATGGGCAATTGTACAAAAACTCTGTTAAGGATGAAGACCTGAATGAAACTATAGAATTCAAAAATGGAAAGGGCCAAACCGTATTGGTAAGAAGAGTTATTGCCAATGATGAATATGCTGACACGTATTATGTTTACAATGAATATGACCAACTTGCAATTGTGATTCCACCATTGGCAAGCATCCGTGGTGATCTTGTTGCGAATACAGTAAAGCAGGATGAATTGTGCTACCAATACTGCTATGATGGAAGAGGAAGACTTGTTGAGAAGAAACTACCGGGAAAAGGCCGGGAGTTTATGGTGTATGATAAACAGGACAGATTGGTAGCAACTCAGGACGCCAATTTAAATGCGAAAGGTCATTGGCTGTACACGAAATATGACCAGTTTGGAAGAATTATCATGACTGGAATATCCCTTGCTATGGGAAGTTCCCGTCTGGAAGAACAAAACTATGCAGATACCAAAGGGAGTAACAATGAAACCAGAAGCTCTTCCGTTGTGGTGAATTACAGCGGGATGGGCGTGTACTATTCTGTTGCCCAAGGCTATCCTCAATATGACAAAGTATCTAATCTTCTGAGTCTTAATTATTATGATACCTATCCTACAGGAGCACCAGATATTCCATCACAGATACTTGGAGATAGTGTTTTGCAGGAAAATACCCAAAATTCAACGACCAGTACAAAAGGATTACCCACTGCCAGCTATATAAAAAATACAGAAGCCAGTGATTATGGATGGACCAGGAATTATACCTATTACGACACCAAAGGCCGGCCAATTGGTACCCATTCCATTAACCATTTAGGTGGCTACACTAAAACAGAATCTAAGCTGGACTTTACAGGAACACCGCAGACGGTTATTACCAGACACAAAAGGTTAGAGACGGATACGGAAAGAGTCATCACTGAAAACTTCACCTATGATCACCAGAACAGACTTTTGGTGCATAAGCAGCAGGTAGATGGGAATCCTGAAGAAATTCTGGCTCAGAACAAGTACAATGAGCTTTCCCAGCTTGAAAACAAGAAAGTGGGAGGAGTTAGTATGGGTTCGCCGCTTCAAAGTATCGATTACAAATACAACATCAGAGGCTGGATGACCCAGATCAATGATCCTGCTACGCTGAATGGAAAGCTGTTTGGATATAAAGTAAAATATACAGATCCTGTTTACACCGATGTTTCATTAGGGAAATTCAATGGAAATATTGCTGAAATAGACTGGAATATGTCAACGGTTAACAATCTGAAAAGATACAACTACACCTATGACAAACTGAACCGTTTAACCGATGCCGAATACGCAGAACCAGAGAACACCAATCCCCATAATAAGAATTTTGATGAACGTTTAACCTATGATTTAAACGGAAATATTGCCTTCTTAAAAAGAAATGCCATTCCTGTTTTGGGCTCTACTTCTACACAGGTGGATGATCTTGAGTATAAATATACCGGAAACCGTTTGAATAAGGTTATCGAAAGCTCTTTAAATGATACAGGATATGAAGGAGGAAACAATACCATTGATTATGACCTGAACGGGAATATGATCAATATGAAAGATAAAGGCATTCAAACGATCACGTACAATTATCTGAACCTACCGAATGTCTATGATATTGCGCAGACCACGGGTGGTGTCAGCTTTATTTCTAATCTCAGCTATCTATACCGTGCAGACGGAACCAAACTGAAAAAAATCTATACCAGTACAATGGATGGAAGGGGAGCTGTGACCACCACACGAATGACAGATTATCTGGATGGGTTCCAGTACAGCTACATCGATACGGGAGGAGGGCTTCAACCCTGCCTGGGCTGCAGAACAGAGTCTGCTTTTGAAGAGCAGGCCTATGAAAATGTAGGAAAAACATTTCCCGGTCTTGGAGGAACTCCGGAATGGAAACTGGATTTTGTACCCACAGCAGAAGGATTTTACAGTTTCACAGAAAACCGTTATATTTACCAGTACAGAGATCATTTAGGAAATGCCAGAGTAAGTTTTGCCAAAAACAGCGCAGGAGCTCTTGAAGTGACGGATACCAACAACTATTATCCATTTGGTCTCAATCATATAGAAGGCATGCTTGGTAATTCCAAACTTGGAGGGTATTACAGTTATAAATACAATGGGAAGGAACTTCAGGAAACGGGGATGTATGATTATGGAGCGAGGTTCTATATGTCAGACTTGGGAAGGTGGGGTGTGGTGGATCCGTTGGCGGAGAAGATGACTAGACACAGCCCTTATAATTATGCGTTTAATAATCCTATACGTTTTATTGATCCTGACGGAAGACAAGGAAATGACGTAATTATAACAGGTGACTATAAAGATAAGGCTCTTGAATTATTGCAAGCATCTGTAGAAGGTCAATTAAATTTAACAATGGATAAAAATGGTAAGGTTATGGCAGAAGCCGTAAAAGGAGCAACATTAACAGATGCATCTTCGACATTTTTGAAAGCAACAGAAGATAATTGTAATATAGTTGTTTTGAAAACTGATGGTGATTACAGACTTGATGGTGAAACTTACTATGCTGGAGGAGCTTATGGCGGAAGTAAAATGGCCGGCAATGGAAAAATGATAGGGACAAATGTAGTAAATCCAATGGTTAATGAAAAGATAGATGAAGCATTAGGTTTACCAAAAGGCGTTGGAACTTTACATGAGGGTCTTGAAGCTTATATGGGTATACTTAATAGCCCAGGCAGTCCAGCTGGAACACCTGGAAATAATGACAAAGGATATATGGCTGCTCATAAAAAAGCTAATGAACTAGATCCGAGACATAATGATGGAGACGGAACTGTGAAAGTATCAAGCCATATCAGAGTAAGAAATATGGGTGAAGGAAATAAACCTAAGTCTATTACTGAAGAAATAATCATGACCAATACTAAAACAGGAGTAAAAACTTCTTTAGGTAGCTTTACAACTAAACAACAATGAAAATACTATCAATAATAATTTTATACTGTTTATTTTTATTTGCTACAAATAAAAATATTCAACAAGAGGGTGAAGTGAATATAATTGCAAAAGTTGAAAATATAGATTCTCTAAAACCTTGTTATCTTATTTATATAAAAAGCAAACTGGGAAAAGGCATGTTTATCATGCCTAAACTCTGTTCAAAAAATGGAAAATTTAATTATAAATTAAAAAAAGGAGAATCATATTATTTTAAATTAAAAAAAGAAGTTTATGTAAGAGGTAGCTTGCCAGAGGCAGAGTATAGAGAAGAATCTGTCAATGATCAAGTAGTTTGGACGAGTAAAATGAAAAGTACCTTTTATGAAGATTGTACAAATATGTGCGGTCTGTATATAGACAACGAAGGAAAATCTAAAAAATCTAAAAAAAGAAATAAATATGACTAGTCCTGAAATAGCGATACATATTAAAGGACAAAAATAAATAATTAAACCAGAGCAAATTTCTTTTTGCTTTGGTTTTTGTTTTTATAGG
>NZ_FOVD01000003.1 GCF_900115055.1 Chryseobacterium oleae
TGAAAGAATTCTGGAAAAAAAGAAATGTAAAAAAGTAGCATTAATTGCTGTATGCAATAAACTTTTAAGACAAGCTTTCGGGATTTTAAAGAATAAAATACAATATCAACAAAATTATTAATAAAATATAAATATTTTAACTTTTAAAAGTTGGCAATTAACATAGAATGTCAAGGTTCAAAATCTTGACAAGGATAATAATTAATATAGTTATAAAACCTCAATAGCTTGCCACCCGTTTTTTAAGTATTCCCCTTGATTACTATTTAATTTTGTCATAGATTTAATGAAACTCATAGTACATTTAAATAAACAATCCGGAATGCTGCCCTACAAATCATTAATACAACTGAAGAGAGATTCGAGTGTTGCGCTGTATATTCAGCTTTGTAACAGTTTTATCAATCTGATCACGAATGGAACGCTTCAGCCGTCAGATGTTTTGCCCAGCACACGTTTGCTGACAGAATTGACAGGTCTTAACCGGAATACCATAAAATTGGCCTATGAAGAACTGATCAGTCAGGGCTGGGCCGAGTCTGTAGAAAGAAAAGGAATTTTTGTTTTATCTAAACTTCCGGCACTTTCCGAAAAGAAAAAAACAGATTCTGAGCAAAAAACAAATACGCTTGAAGAAGCGTTTTCATGGACGAATCCTTTTAAAGAAATACAGATCAGTGAAAACTACCAGCAGTCGGTGCTTACTATTGATGATGGATTTCCTGATGTTCGTTTAACTCCGGTTGATCTTTTGATGAGAGAATACCGAAGCATCTCAAGAAAATTCTATGGTAAAAACTTTCTTAAGTATGGATTCCCGAAAGGTTCGGAAAACCTTCGTTCAGCGCTGTCCCGGTATTTATCGGATACCCGTGGGCTGGTTGTAAATCCGGACAACCTGCTTATTACCAAAGGAAGTCAGATGGGTATTTATCTGGCTTCACGGCTTTTGCTCACCCCATCTGACAGTATTGCGGTAGGCGTATCTAATTACCGTTCTGCTGATGAAATATTCAGGTATGTTGGGGCTCATCTGCTGCGTATTCCCGTGGATGAGCATGGTATGGACATAGATTTTCTTGAAGATATCTTAAAGAAACAAGTCATCAAAGCGGTGTACATCATTCCTCACCATCATTTTCCGACCACGGTAACCATGAGCATGGAGCGCAGATTAAAGCTTTTAAAACTGGCCAAGGAATATCGTTTTGCTATTATTGAAGACGACTACGACTTCGATTTTCATTATGATGCCAAACCCTATATTCCGTTGGCCAGCATTGATCATAACCGGAATGTCATTTATATAGGATCTGTTACCAAAACCTTTGCTCCCGCATTACGCATAGGATTCATGATCGCCCAGCCGGAATTTGTCCGGGCAGCAGCTTCATTGCGTCAACTGATAGATAAACAGGGAGATTCACTTCTGGAGGAGGCTTTTTCGTCTCTGTTTGAAAACGGAGAAATGGAAAGGCATTTTAGAAAATCACTGAAAATATATAAACAACGCAGAGACCTGTTTTGTGAGATTCTGCAAAGCGATTTCAGCGGTGTGATTGATTTTAAAATTCCCGAAGGGGGAATGGCAGTGTGGTCAGTTTTTGACCAGTCGATAAGTCTCCCGAAACTGTCTTTAGAGGCAGGGAAAAAGGGACTTAAGATCGCTGACGGATCTTTTTACAACAACGAAGTTTTTATACCGAATGGCCTCAGATTAGGTTTTGCATCACTCAATGAAACGGAGATTGTGAAATCACTTGAATTATTAAGATCAGTCATTTAACAGCTTCTTTTTTCATATTTAAATAAAAATAATAATTTCCTAACTTTGTCATTCCTAAATAATTATTCAACCCAAAATAAAAGACGATGTCTATAACCAATGAACAGGAATTGGCAGGAATGCAAAAAGCGAGTGAAGCTGTTGCCTACACTTTAAAAGAAATGATTCAGTACGCTCAACCCGGTATGACTACGAAAGACCTGGATGAATATGGCGCGAAGATCCTTTCCGACTTTGGGGCAAAATCTGCACCGCATCTTACGTATGGATTTCCCGGCTGGACCTGTATTAGTGTAGACAATGAATTTTGCCACGGAATTCCTACCGACAAAAGAGTTTTGAAAGAAGGAGATCTGATTAATATAGACGTTTCCGCTGAACTTGATGGATACTGGTCGGACAACGGTGGTTCTTTTGTGATCGGAAAAGACATTCATCAGCATCAGAAGCTGGTTAATGCTTCCAAAGAAATTTTACAGAAAGCGATCAACAATATTAAAGGTGGCGTAAAAATAGCAGACATCGGATTTCTAATGGAAACCGAAGCTAAAAAAAGAGGTTTTAAAGTGATCAGAAACCTTGCCGGACATGGCATCGGAAGAAGCCTGCATGAGCAGCCGGACGAACTGATGAATTACAGAAACCGTTATGATTCCAGAAGATTTAAAAAGAATTCTGTAGTTGCTATTGAAACCTTTATCTCTACATCCTCCAATATTGCAGTAGAATTGAACGACGGCTGGACGATGGTTGGCAACAAAGGCGGCTATATGGCACAGCACGAACACACCATTGTGGTAACGGATGGAAAGCCTATTATTTTAACTGAAATGAATGAGATCTTGAACTAGGGATTGGAAGCAGGAAGAAGGATGAGGGAAGTTCTTATCGGACCTTTCATTGCATCCTCTTTGGAGTTTTAAATTTCTTACTTAGTATAAAAGCATCCATATACTTACGGATGCTTTTTTGTTTAATATAAAGCAAAATCGTATAATTAAACGCTATTGTTTTTTATCTACGGTAATTTTGAATTCTTTTTTTTGCCCTGTACCGTAAAAGTGCTCCAGACAGCCTTATGGTCTGTAGGCCAGATTCCCTTCGGAAGAGAAAATTTATCTTTTGAAGTTTCCGGAGTCGCTACATTCTTAACAATGGTTGCTTTAGGCCCTACAATATAACTGTCATCTACTGTTATTTTCCCGTCATCATAGTAAAATATATAGTCAATCCTATCTCGCTCATCTGCCTTAGGTGCCCATGGTGCCTGTGTTACCCATGTGAATCCCGGATAATCTACCTCATTTGGATACATCATCCTGTAACTGTCTTTAAAACCTGCTTTGTCGAGAGATAAGGTGGAACTCCACAACATAACGACACCATTATGGTCATATTTATTTTTGACAGCCTCTGTCCAATCCAGATGAGAAGCTTCATTAAAATCTCCCCCTAATATTACAATTCGTCCCTTTTTAATATCTTCCTGTGCCCGCTCTATAAAATCTTTAATTTGTTGCGGCCTTTGAGATTGATTATTCATCTCAGTGATTTTCCTCAGATCAGTTACAGGTGCTGATAACTGATTTGAAGTTATAGGGTCATAACCTCTTGGGTAGTATAATGCATAGTGGGTATAATCCAGATGACCGGAATACACAGCAATTTCCTGACCGGGCCTGATTTCTGCAACAAGACGATGATAAGTGTTGCCACTAAAGCTTGAATAGTCTTTAATAGGATATTTACTCAGAACGCCATTATCGTATCCCTTGGATGCATAATAGGTTTTTCCTTTTGCTTTCAAAGAGGCTGTAATACGCTCATCAAACGAAGTATTGTTATAGTTCCTAACCTCTGACAATGTTACAAAATCCGGTTCTCGATCCGCTATTTCATTTACGATTGCGTCATACCCCCCGGAAACCTGGGTTCCTTCTTGCCATATATTGAACTGCAGGACACTAAATGAATACTTTTCCTCATTTAACACTTTGCTGGAAACGATCTTAGATTGCAGGGTATCTAAATTCTGAGAAGAATCAGTACAGGTTTCCGAAAAAGAATAAAAACTTAATAATGCTCCTATAAGAGAATTTAAATATATATGTCCCATTATTTTAATTATTTAGTACAGTCCTTGTATCAAGTTATTGAAGATGAACAGGCGATCATGGATATTGTTTTCAGCCTATTCGAACTTACAAAAAATTGTACTACAGAAAAAGAGAATTGGCAAATGGCTTGATTTTAGATTACAAATAACTAATTATCATTATCAATATTCATCAAAATTATGGATTTATGGAAAAATTTAAAAAAATAATTTTGAAAATTCTAAAATGGACCGGAATTTCAATAGCAACCCTTTTATTTTTAATGTTCATCATTCCCATCCTTTTTCCGGGAACGATTTCTCAGCAGGTAAAGATATTTGCCAATCAACATCTTGCGGGAAAACTCGATTATAAAAAGACGCATCTTACCTTCTTCCGGCACTTTCCTTCCCTTACGGTTTCTGTAGACAACCTCGTTTTACAGGGTTCAAAACCTTTTCAGAATGACACTTTACTGACGGCAAAAGAAGTTGCTGTGGGAATTAATCTTAAAAATTTAATTTTCAACCGTGAAGTGAAGATCGATGAAATCTATGTAACCGATGCCAATGCCAATGTATTCGTCAACAGTAAAGGGGAAGCGAATTATAATGTCTACGTCTCCAAACCTTCCGGAAAGCCTAAAGATACTACAGAAACAGGTGCTTCTATCAAATTGGACCTGATCAGGTTTAAAAACTGGAATATCAAATACAACGATCATTCTGCAAGGGTTTTAGTCGATGCCAAAGGACTGAATTATACTGGAAAAGGCGGATTGAGCGAAGATATTTTCGATCTTCAGACGAATCTTGATATTGATAAAGTAGATTTCAGCCTGAACAGAATTTATTACGCCAAACAAAAGACTTTACATGCGGACCTGATCACCAGAATTAATACCAATGCCTTAACTTTTGTCTTAAAAAAGAATGAGTTGAGGATTAATGATTTACCCCTAAAATTCATCGGTTTTATCAGTATTCTTAAGGATGGATACAATATGGATATCAAAGCAGCTTCGGAAAAAACTACGATCCGTGAGATGATCTCCGTGCTGCCTCCGCAATATCTCGACTGGGCAAAAGACACCAAAATAGAAGGCAACAGTGATTTGTATTTCCATATCAAAGGCAGGTTCAGTGAGCCTAAAAATATGAAACCGAGAGTTAAAGTACGACTTTTGGTTAAAAACGGTTTTGTGTCTAATGGAAAAGCACCTGTTCCGATGAATCATCTGAATATGGATCTGAATGTGGATTTACCGTCATTAGACACCAATCAGCTTGCAGTAGATTTGAAAAAACTGAGTTTCGATCTCGGTCCGAATAATAATTTCCGCGCTTATGTAAAAACCAAAGGTTTGAACGAAATGCAGGTGGATGCTAATATAAAAGGTGCTGTAGACCTGAAAACGTTGAGCCAGGCTTTGGGACTGAAAAATATTGATATCCGGGGATTGATGGATACCAATATTAAAGCCAATGGAATGTTCAGTCTGGATAAAAAGCTGTTTCCAAAAACCAACGGATATCTGAATCTTAAAAACGGTTTAGTCAAAACAAAATATTACCCCAACCCTATCCAAAATATCAATTTAGTAGCGAATATTATCAATACAGACGGAACTTTCAAAAGCCTTGGTGTAAAACTGGATCCTTTCAGCTTTGATTTTGAAGGAAATCCTGTGTTTGTGAATGCCGATTTGCAGAATTTTGAAGATCTGCTGTATAAAGTCCGGGCAAAAGGTGTATTGAATGTGGGAAGAATCTATAAAGTTTTTGCAAAAAAAGGATTCGATATCAGCGGATTAATCATGGCGGATCTATCGCTCAATGGCCGACAGAGTTATGCCACAACCGGTCAATACAGCAAGCTGGACAACAAAGGAACTTTAATTTTAAAAAATATTAAAGCCACTACAGAATACCTCCCTCAGTCATTTTTTATCAAAGAAGGAAATTTCCAGTTTGAAAATGAAAAAATGTGGTTCAGAAAATTCCTGGCTACCTACGGAAAATCTGATTTTGCACTGAACGGTTATCTCCTCAATACCATCAATTATTTTATTGAAAGAAAAGGAACGCTTCATGGGAAATTCACTTTAAATTCCAATTACATCCTGATCGATGAGTTTATGGCACTTAAAAGCGGAGACAATACCGATAAATCCATTGAAGTGGAGTATGCAAAAGTAGAAAACCCGAAAAGCAGCGGCGTGGTCATCATTCCGAAAAACCTGGATGTTTCCCTGGAAGCCAATGCGAAAAAGGTTGAATTTAAAGGATTGGCGCTTAATCATCTGAAAGGAAATGCTTCTGTGAATAAAGGAGAAGTATATCTTAAAAACACCTCGTTTGACATTATCGGAAGCCGGATGAATATTGATGCCCGTTATCAGGATGAATCTCCGCTCACGGCTAATTATGATGTAGCCCTTAAAGTTCAGGACTTTGATGTTCAGAGAGCTTACAAAGAGATTGATATGGTTCGTGAAATGGCCACCGCAGCCAAAGATGTCAAAGGAATTGTATCTCTGGATTATAAATTGAAAGGTGATTTTGATAAAAACATGAGCCCGATTTATCCATCACTGGAAGGCGGCGGAACGGTCAATCTCCGGGATGTGGAAGTGAAAAACCTGAAAATGCTTTCTGCAGTCGGTGATAATATCGGAGCAAAAGCTTTTGATAATCCTGATATGAAAGGCGTAACGATTGAAACCAATATCAAAAACAATTTGATCCACGTAGACAAATTCACCTTTAAAGTTTCGGTTCTGAGACCTTCTATCAGCGGAACCACGAGTTTCAACGGACTGCTGGATTTAAGAGTGAGAGTTGGTCTTCCTCCGGCTGGCTGGATTGGTTTTCCAATTGTAGTCACGGGAACTCACAGCAAACCGAAAATTAAAATTTTCAGCAAGACTGGGCAGGGAATCGTAGATGCGCTGTACAATAAAAAGTCCAACAAAGTGATCCGTGAAGAAAAACGGGCTGAGAAAAAATCAAGAAGGCAGCAACGGAAAGAAAAAGAAGCTCAGGAAGAGAAAGCTAAAAATGCGGAAAAGCAGATCAATACAGATCTTAAAGAGAAATAAAAAATTAAAGACTGCCGGATGTGCAGTCTTTATTTTTATAGTACAGAACAATGTATGATCTACTCCGCTTTATTTTTAAGCATCATCAGAAGGCTGTACGCTCCCTTTTGTACTATTTTTTTATCCTTTAAGAAATCTGCTTTCAGAACTTCTGTGAACTGATCATCGGATATTCCTGCTGTAATCAGAATCATCTTATAGCTGCCTTTTCCAAGATCTTCAAAAACATAACTTCTGTTTTCAAAAGAAACGACGGATTCATTGGGAAGTCCCATTGTATTTCTACCGTTAATGCTTACTTCTGCATTGATGTACATTCCTTTTACAAAATCTGAATTGGGAGAAGAAAGTTTCGCAACAGCCATCGCGGCGCCTCCGTTTTCAATGCTGGGAACTACGCTGATGATTTTTGCGTTCAGTTTAAGATCTGGATTTTCATTGCTGTACACCAGAATGTCCTGCCCGGTTTTAATATCATTCACGTCATTTTCAAAAACTTTAAGCTCGAGCAATAATCCGGCAGGATCAATCAGTTCAAATAAAGTATCAGCCGGATTAATATATTGTCCGTTATTGACCAGAATCTTGCTCACAAATCCATTGAAAGGTGCATAAATACTGATTCTGCTTCTGATATTTCCTGAACTCAGTCCTTTTGCATTGATGCCTATGATTCTCAGCTTTTCCTCCAAACCTTTTAAAGTGGCATTTAAAGTCGAATAATCAGCCTGTGCGGTCTGCAGGGTTTTATCGCTGCTGGCTTTACTGATATTAAGATCTTTCTGACGGCTGAGATTCAGTCTTGCAGATTCCAGCTGTGCTCTGGTCACCAGATAATCCTGCTGTAGCTGTATAAACTGGGGATCTTCCACCACAGCCAGCACCTGACCTTTCTTAAAATGACTTCCGCTGATCACATGAATCGACTTGATGTGTCCGCCCATAATACTCGAAACCGAACTCATATGCGACGGCGCAATCTCTGCTTTTCCGTTCAGCCTGACCAGTTTCTCCATATTCCTGCTTTGAATCATGGTCGTGGTCACACCTACTGTCTGAAGCTGCTTTTCTGAAAGATTTACCGTGTTTTCTTTATTCTGTGCAAATTTTTTATTCTCGTAAATGGTTTTCTTCTCTTCTTTTTTTCCTGAACATGAAGATAAAACAAGAGCTAAACCAAGGCTGTATATAGATATTTTTTTGAATGACATTCCGCTGTTATTTTGAAATTAAATAATTGAATTCTGCTGCAATCTGGTTAAGCTTTTCCAGATGATCGATGTAGTCTGCTTTCGTTTTTACTGCCTGATTGACCAATAAAACCCAGGTCATATAATCGATTTCTCCGGCATCCATCTGTTTTTGAGCGGCAGTTAAAATGGTTTCTGATTTCGGAAGCTGTTTCTGCTCATAATTGTCAATGATCTTCTTTTGATTCATGTAATGGCTGATCTGCTGTCCTATTCTGTTGTTAAGCTCAATCTCTTTACGCTGGTATTCATTTTCGGAAACCGCAATTTTAGCCTGAGCAGCTTTTGCCAATGCCCTCTGCCCTTTCGTGAACAACGGAATTCCCACACCCACCTGAACGGAATTAAAACGGTTGTTATTGATGTTCTTCATGCTCTGATTCGTGTATCCTACAAGAAGTTCTGGGAGAAGTTTACTTTTTTCAAGTTGTACTTCAGCTTCATTGATTTTAATCTGCTGCTGTAAATACTGAAGTTCAGGATGCTGGCTGATGGTTTCCTCAGAGAGCTGAAGATTGATATCCATTACAGATTGATCAGCTACCGGTTGATATGGCTTTTCGGACTGAAGCAGTAACTGGAATTGCAGCTTCGAGATATTCAGGTCATTTTCAAGGGTATTCAGTTGGATGTCTGCCTGTTCTTTCTGGATGGAACCGGTAGATTCTTCTAAAATATTAGCCTCTCCTTTTTTCAGCCTTAAGCTGGCTTTGTCAGCAAAATTCTGGTAGAGACGGCTGATGTATTCCAATACTTTTTTCTTTTCCTGAAGAATCAATATCCTGTAAAAAACATCTGAAACTTCCTTTCTGAGCTGAGCTTTGGTCAGGTTTTGATTCATCACACTAGCCGTCCATGAAGCATCAAGCATTTGTTTTCTTTTCGAATATACTGTCGGAAAACTGAATCTTTGGGATACGGAAAACGAATTGTCGGTTTCCTGCCCCTGAATCTGTCCGATAGCGCCAGCCACTTCCAGTTGCGGAATATCAAGATAAGTTCCTTTCAGTTTTTCCTGATAATCAGAGATCAGTTTTGAATTTTTAAGTGTCCCGTTTTGCTGATAAGCCTTTTCCAAAGCCTGTTCATAAGTAATATTTTCCTGTGCACTGATTCCACTTACGGAAAGTAATAACAGAACCACCGACAGTTTTTTATAATTAAATTTTTTAGAGAATTTCATTTTCTTTTTATTAATTCGTTCAAATAAGACATAGAGAATAGGAAGCACAAATAGGGTAAGTAAGGTGGCCAACATCAGTCCGCCGATAACTACGGTTGCCAAAGGCCTTTGTACTTCTGCCCCTGCACCGCTGCTGAGTGCCATCGGAAGGAAACCTAGTGAAGCTACAAAAGCGGTCATTAAAACCGGACGAAGCCTCATTCTTGTTCCCATCAGGACAATTCTGCTGGTGTTGGTTATCCCGTTCTTTTTTAACCGGTTAAACTCTGATATCAAAACAATTCCGTTAAGTACCGCAACTCCGAAAAGGGCAATAAATCCAACTCCCGCACTAATGCTGAAAGGCATTCCTCTCAACGCCATAAAATACACCCCGCCAATGGCTGATAAAGGAATCGCTGTGTAAATAATCAGACTGTGTTTTACAGAACCGAAAGCAAAGAATAGCAATAAGAAAATCATGACCAGTGAGATCGGAACGGCAATTCCCAGTCTGGCTTTGGCTTCATTTAAATTCTCAAAGGCACCGCCATAAGAAATTGTATACCCGGAAGATAATTTTAAATCTTTATCCGCCTTCTTCTGAAGCTCCTCCACGATGCTCTGAACATCTCTCCCACGCACATTGAATCCTACAACAATCCTTCTTTTGGTATCTTCCCTCTGAATCTGATTCGGGCTGTTTTTTAATTCCACTTTAGCCAATTGAGATAACGGAATCTGTTCACCTGACGCCGTAGGAACCAAAAGATTCCGGATGCTTGTGATATCTTTTTTATGTTCGTTATCCATACGGACTACAATGTCAAATTTTCTTTCTCCTTCGTATAAAGCTCCGGCGGTCTGTCCTGCAAAAGCCATATTGATCACTCTGTTGATTTCTGCTACGGAAATACGGTGACGTGAAAGTTCTGCCCGGTTGTAATCAATCAACACCTGAGGCGCTCCCACAACAGGTTCCAGATAAAGATCCTGAGCACCTTTCACAGTATTAATGATACTGCCCAGCTTTTTTGCATAGACCGCAAGACTGTCCAGATCTTCACCATAAATTTTACAGACCACATCCTGTCTGGCTCCCGTCATCAGCTCATTGAAACGCATCTGTACCGGAAACTGGAAGCCTGTTGTTAATCCCGGAATGACTTTGAGGGATTCGCTCATCTTAGCTGAAAGTTCAGGGAATGATGTGGCGGATGTCCATTCTTTTTTCGGTTTTAAAACAATGATCATGTCTCCCGCATCCATCGGCATGGGTTCTGTGGGAATTTCCGCACTTCCGATCTTGGTGACTACTTTTTCTACTTCAGGAAACTGTTTCAGAAGAATTCCGGCAGCCTGGCTGGTCACTTTTTTTGTTTCATTGATGTTGCTTCCCTGCAGAATACGCATTTCAACAGCAAAATCACCTTCTTCCAATGATGGAATGAATTCACCGCCCATTCTGGAAAGGATCAACACAGCGCCTGCAAAAAGGACCAAAACAGTAAGAAGAATTGTTTTCCTGAATTTAAGTGCTTTCATCAGGAATTTCTGATGACCTGCTTCTACTTTGGCCATGACCCTGTCTGAAATATTGTCCTTCTCCTTTTTCTTTTTACTCAAAACAAGCGAGCTCATCATCGGGATATACGTTAAGGAAAGCAGAAATGCTCCCACCAGAGCAAAAGCAACCGTTTGAGCCATCGGTTTGAACATTTTTCCTTCAATTCCCTGAAGCGTAAAAATCGGAAGATAAACAATCAGAATAATAATCTGTCCGAATACGGCGCTGTTCACCATTTTTGAAGCAGAACTGGAAACCTGTTCATCCATTTCCTTCTTGCTGAGCATATTGTCTTTACCGAAATGCTTTTTATGAGCCAGCTGATGGAGAACCGCTTCCACGATAATAACGGCTCCGTCTACAATCAATCCGAAATCAAGGGCTCCGAGACTCATTAAGTTTCCTCCGACGCCAAAAATATTCATCATGATAATGGCAAACAGCATGGCTAAAGGAATCACCGATGCCACCAATAATCCGGCTCTGAAATTCCCAAGGAACAGAACAAGAATGAACACGACGATCAAAGCTCCTTCCATAAGGTTGGTTTTTACAGTGCTGATCGTATTATTCACCATTTTAGCACGGTCCAGGAACGGTTCTACGACGACCCCTTCCGGTAATGATTCCTGGATTTTTTCAAGTCTTTGCTTTATATTTCCGATGACTTCATTGGCATTTTCACCTTTTAGCATTAAAACAATGGCTCCGGATACTTCTCCGGTATCATTGTAAGTCATGGCTCCGTATCTTGTGGCAAAGCCGATCTTAACTGATGCTACATCCTTGATATGAACCGGAATTCCGTCTTTAGTATCCGCAACCTGGATATTTCCGATATCTTCCACACTGCCTAAAAGTCCTTCACTTCGGATAAAAAGAACGGTTTCTTTCTTCTCAATATAGGCACCCCCGGTATTCTGGTTGTTCTTTTCCAGAGCTGCAAAAACATTATTAATATTGATGTTGAATGCCTGTAATTTATTTGGATTAATCGCTATTTCGTATTGTTTCAGCTTCCCTCCGAAACTGCTGACATCTGCTACCCCTTTTGTTCCTAAAAGCTGGCGCCTGATCACCCAGTCCTGAATGGTTCTGAGTTCAGTTTCATTGTAAACATGTTCGTAGCCTTTTTTAGCTCTTACCACATACTGAAAGATCTCTCCCAGCCCGGAAGAAATAGGTCCCAGCTCCGGTTTTCCAATGCCCTCGGGAATGTTTTCCTGAACAAGCTGAAGACGCTCCTGAACCTGTTGGCGGGCCCAGTAGACATCCGTTTTATCATCAAAAACGACCGTTACAAGAGAAAGTCCGAAACGTGAAAAACTGCGAAGTTCGGTGATTCCGCTGATGTTGCTGGTAGCCTGTTCTATGGGAAAAGTAACAAGACGTTCGATGTCTGCTGCTCCATAAGAAGGCGCTGTGGTAATGATCTGAACCTGGTTATTGGTAATATCCGGCTGGGCATCAATAGGAAGTTTGGTGGTTTCATAGATACCAAGAAGAATCAGCCCTATGGTAAAAAGAGCGATGATGAGTTTATTCTTTACAGAAAACTCAATAATTTTATTTAACATGGAAAAATTATTAATTGATAAACAAGAAATTGGCTGCTTCAGGGCAAAATCCTAAAGCATTAATTTTCAATTTAAAATCAATTAAGAGAACCGTGGAGGCTGGAAAATACGGGAAAGATAAAGACTTGGGAAGTTTTTCTCCTGATAGGTGCTGTTTTTCTGTGGAACCCTGATTTCTTTAGGTTTTTCTATGTGAAAACTGATATCAGGAAGCTGGGCATTCACCATCAGCACAATGGGTGGATTGATAAAGGGAAGTTTCTGGTCTGTAGCCCAGTCTGAATCTTCTTTATGGTTGTCATAGTGTTCCATGACAAACTCTGCGAAGTTTCCTTCATATTCCATAAGATGCTCCACAAACAACGGCACTTTGAGTACTTCCGCCGTATTGGTGGTAGCAAGCACATACATCATTGAACATATTATGGAAAGCCATTTTAACATTGCGATGCAAATATAGGGCTTAAATTTTTTCTAAAACGGTCCTCTGTATTAATTTTATGAGAATAATCCCTGTGTCAGAAGTCTTTCCCATAGATATTCGATATTTCAAAAGATGAATTGTTTTGTAAATAAGTAGAGATCAGTGAACTGATTTTCTCATTTCCTAAAATATAAACAATGGTATTTTTACTGCTTTCAGGGAATTTTTCCTTTATAATTTCCACGATTTTCTCCGGTGTTAAAGGATTAATGGTATATGATGTTAACGGAAAACTGTGATCAAGATCGGAAAATACATCTTCTTTTCGTTCAGTATAAATAAAGCTATCGACTTTCTTACTTATGGCTAATGCCCTGTTAATCTCATATAGATAAGCCAGTGCTTTAACATCTCCGATCAGGAAATAATGACTTCCGGATTCATCTAAAATCAATTCATCAGAGAGTTTTCTGAAAAACACCGTATCGCCTTCCTGAATGGTTTCTATCCATTTTGAAGTATGATTCATCACATCTGTATGGATAGCAAAATCTGCGGTATGAAAAACCGGTTCGTAATTCCAGAACGCATACTCCCGGATTTCAGTCTCCGGATTGTAGTAAGGGTCAGAAAGGAAAATTTCCGCCGTGTATCCCGCAGCATAGTGAAGCTGCGAAAAATCCCTGCTCTGAATTCTGATGTGAAAAGTGTTTTCTGCAATTTTACTTTTTGAAAGAATATTGCCTGAAAAAAAATCAGAAGGTTTAGGCTTGCTGTGCATAAGAAGCTAAAAATTAAAGATTAGACGGAGAAATTCAGAGAATGACAGAATCAGAGTTTTGATTTTAATCTGCTTAAGGTCTCCTGAGAAATATTGAGGTAGGAAGCTACCATTTTGTTGGAAAGTCTACGTACAATAATCGGGTTTTCATCCAGTAACTGGCGGTATTTTTCTAGGGCATCCTGTACCAGAAAAGACATCAATCGTCGTGTATTGTTTACATAAGCGCCTTCAAGGTAGATTCTGTAAAATTTTTCCCACTGCGGAATCTGATCCAGTAAATGATAAAAGCTTCCGTGCGTGATGTAGTAGATTTCTGAATCTTCCACAGCCTGAATAAATTCATCCGACGGCTCTGAGGTAATAAAACTGACCAAAGCGGTTGCAAACTGATTTTCAAAAGCAAAATACCGGGTAGAGTCCTGCCCTTCTTCATTGATAAAGAAGATGCGGAGACAGCCTTTTACTACAAAGAATGTTCTCTGGCTGGATTGTCCGTTAGCAAGAAGCAGTTCATTCTTTTTCAGTTTCATTGGTTTGAAATGGGAAAGAATGATACTAAGTTCTTCATCGGTTACCGATATTTTGCTTTTGATATATGAAGCTAATAGTTCTTCCATTGATTTTAAAATCAGTCGTCAGCAAATGTAGCAATAAATGCTCAATCTCTCTGGTTCTGCCGCTCTCTGGATGTTTCGTCCTCCGACTGACCAGCCTTCCAGTAAGAAACCACATGCATGCCGTGTGCATCCCAGTTTAATTCAGTTTTGAAGTAAGTGCGGATTTCTTTTGCCGTAGTATATTCGGTAGCGGCATAAACATATTCTTTCAGGATTCCTTTTGGAAATACAAAGCTTTTGACAACATCTGCCAATTGGCTTCCCTGTTCAGGATGAGAGTTATAAAGCCATTCTACGGATATATCGGCGGCAGAGCACAATATCACTTCATCTTCTTTTCCATGTACCTCCAAAAATATTTTTGCGTTTACAAAAGAAGGCAGCTGTTCTGCAATCGCACTGATAACAGGTAATGCCGTGGCATCACCAACGAGTAAATATAAATCTGCATCAGGAATCAATGGCCGTGTGCTTTCTTTCATGCCTATTTCAAGTGAATCACCCGGGTTTGCATTCAATGCCCATGCTGATGCCGGACTGTTTTCCCCATGAGCAACAAAATCAATGGTGAGTTCACGATTTTCCAGATCAATTTTACGGTTGGTGTAGGTTCTGGTGATAAATACCGGTTCTGACTTTTGGTCTTCTCTGTGGACAGGAATACATATTTTGTTATTGGATCCGGATCGAACATGGGTTAATAATTCCATCTGGTTTTCGTCTATTTTAAATACCACCCGGATAAGATGTGGGGTAAGGTATTTTTTATCTTTAACGGTAAATACGGAACGTATTTTTCGTGATGTTATTGAACTTGTTATCATTGTTTTTAAAGAATTATTTTTTGTTAAATAATAGAATAATCATAGAAAGAATACAGCTGATGGCTCCGAAAAGATAGACAGCCTGATAATTAAACCATCCCGCAGCAAGGCCTGCTGCCGGTCCCGCCAATCCCAGCGAAAGATCTACAAAAGCTACATAAGCTCCCAAAGCAGTTCCCCGCATCTGTGGTTTTACTTTCTGAATAGCCAGTACTCCAAGGGCAGGAAAAATAAGGGAAAAACCTATTCCAGTCAGTCCACACCCGATAATTGCTACAGCTTTTGAGGCTGAAGTCCAGATCATGATCTGTCCGGCTGCTTCAATAATCAGCGAAATAAAAGCGACCTTGAAACCTCCAAATTTGTCCGGAAAAGAAGCAAAGAAAATCCGGGTCAAAACATAGCATGCCCCGAAAGTCATGAAAGCCAGCGATGCATCACCCCAGTTTTTTTCCATAAAGAAAAGCCCTACAAATGAGGCAATGCAGCCGAAAGCCATAGAAGAAAATGCAAGACTTAACCCTTGGCCAGCCACTGTTTTGATTACCTTGTAAAAAGGAGTTCTGATATGGTCTTTATCCACAGGGATTGCAGGAAGTTTCGCTGTAGAAATCCAGCTGACAAGTGGCAACAGCATGATCAGAATAAATGCGGGAAGGTCTCCAAAGCCTTTACTTAACCAAATGCTTAACGGAGCTCCAATCGCAATCCCCGCATACATGGCGATACCATTCCAGGTCATTACTTTTCCCGACTTTTCGTGGCCTGCAAGCCCGATTCCCCAGGTTAAAGCTCCTGTAACGAGAAAACTTTCACCTACCCCATGAATAATCCTTGCCAGCAGAAGAAATCCAAGAGCCAACATAGGAGAAGTTTGAAAAAATACGGCAAGAACATAGGCTGCTCCGGCAATGACAGATAATATGATTCCTGACATTTTGCTTTTTTTAGCGCCTTTCGTATCTGTTATTTTTCCGGAATAAGCTCGGGTTAAAAGGGTAGCCAGCGACTGAAGCCCGATCACCAGTCCGATGATAAGGCTGTTGAAACCTAAGTTGTTCTGGACAAATTTTGGAAGTACACCTAAGGCAATTCCTATCGTCAGGTATATGGCAAAAACAGACAGGATAATGGGCATAGTTGCCTGATAGAAATTAATGGACTGTCCCTTTGCTAATGTTGCACTCATAATTTTTGTTTAAATATTTCGGTGCAAATGTCCTGGTACGACAGAAGAAAAACTTTGACTTAGGTCAAAAAAAGAAAAAACGAAACTTCTTTCTATTCAAAATCCAGAAAACCATCCGAAAGTTTTTTCCATTGGATCTTGGAAACACCTATCATTCCTCCGGCAGCGATCATAAGATTTCTAACAACATCAATCAATCCTGCATCGAAATTCGGTGTTTCATTCCGTCCGTAGACTGCCGCTTTTAAGTGAGTGGCTGTTCTGGAAATCATAAAGGTAGATGTAGCTTTAGCACTGTAAAAATGGGCAATATGTTTACTGTGTTTATCTTCAGGATCCTTTGATGGATTACAGGTGATCATAATACTTTCAGAGATATTGTCTTCCTGAAAACAGATATCAGTGATTTCTACCCAGTCATAACCCTTCGCTGCTTTTTCTCCCGGTCCGGGAATATCTATTCTTATAAAATCTCCTATCTGAGGAATTCTTACGACTTCATTTCCTTCGGCATCATACAGTTTAAAATCTGCAAACCCTTCTCCACAATAGCTTTTCCATTGGTTGACAGCAAAAAACCTTTCTTTCAGCAGTTCAAATTTTATCGGAAGAAGTGTTGGCTCAAACTGTTTTTGGCTTTCTGTATCGTGAAATCCACCGGATATTTGCTGGGGAACTCTCGGGATCTGCTTTGGTTTCATGGTATTGAATTTTAGACTAAGTTATAAAAACCGGAAGAATTCTTTTATGAGCGGAATCACAACACTGGTTTTTAAACACAAATGACACAAATACTATCGCAAATAACACTAATGTGACAAAGAGATTTGTATTACCCGTGAAAAATATTTGTGTCATTTGAGCAAAACATTGGTGTTATTCGTGTTTTAATCATAGAATATAAAAAACCTCTCAATTGAGAGGCTGATGTTAAAACGTAATGTATTAAAATATATGGAGTTTTATAATGCATGCCAAAAGTAAAAAGAATGGGTGATGTATTTTATGACTGGAGTCATGTTGTCGTGATTTCATTGTCAATTTGTTAAAGTTTGCTCATTTTACCTTCTTTTTATAAACTAATATTTATTTTTGGATAAAAATTTAAAGCAACAGCCGTGAAATTGATCTGAACAATTCAATCTCATGGTCTTTGTGTCCGATATGCCTATGATAATCGATGAAGAACTTTTATTGTCCTCGGGAGCCGAACTCGTTCGTTATGGCGTCAATGATGTTATTTTTAAAGAAGGAGATGCTCCGAAGTATTATTTTCAGATCAAAACCGGAACGGTAAAAATCAATAATTACCATGAAGATGGGCGGGAAATTATTCACAGCATCCCATTCGATGGGCATTGTCTGGTAGAGAGCTCCCTGTTCATTGATAGGGACTATCCTGTTAACGCAGTGGCAATGACGGTTTGTGAAATCATAAAGCTGGATAAGGTCAAATTTCTGGCGCTTATCGGAAGCTCGCCTGATCTTTTCTCAAAACTCTACACTTACACAGCAGAAAGGATGTATTACAGACATGTAATGCTGAATAATATCTCTGCACCCGATCCGGGAACCAAAGTAAAACGCGTGATGGAGTGTCTGAAATCTTACAATCAGTACACCAGCAAATATTCCTACCAGTTTCCGTTTACAAGGCAGCAACTGGCTTCTCTTACGGGTCTATGCGTAGAAACAGTGATACGTGTTGTGAAAAAAATGGAGAAAGAAGAAATGGTGCGGATAGAGAACGGTAAAATATTCTACTGATCAGAATTTTTTCAGCTGGCTCGGAATTATTCCGAATTTTTTCTTGAAAGCCGTCGAAAAATGGCGTGGATTTTTGTATCCTATTGCATCTGAAACTTCACTGATGGTCATTTCTTTTTCGAGGATCATTTTCCTGGCTTCGTCCATTTTAAGGTCGCTCCAGAATCCGAAAACGGTGGTTCCGAAAAGTTCTTTGAATCCTTTTTTTAGGGCAAATTCATTTGTACCGGCATAATGGGCAAGCTCAATCAGTGAATGATCCGAATCATGGTTTTTCATAATGAAATCCTTCACCGCATGAATCTTGTCGATTTCCGTCCTTTTTAAAGAAGTTTTTATCAATGACTGATCGGACATCTGTTCAAACTGAAGCAGTAGCAGTTCAATGGTTTTAGCTTCAATAAACATCCTTTTGAATAGTCCTTTTCGCTCACAGTTGATGATTTCATTGATCAACTCATACATCCGGGCATTGATTCTGTTATGTTCCGGGTTCAGTTGGCAACCATTCCCTTTTTCCATCCGGTTTCTGAAAGTTTCAAATAACGAGGATTCATCAGGCAGAAATTTTTTAAAGAAACCAGGAGAAAGATTGATCTCAAAAAGTTCAAAATTCCGGCTCTCCCATTCCATCGTTCCTTCCATTCCTGATGCGTAGATGATATTGTTCTGACCGTCGGAAAAGTCTATATTCTCAACAAAATTTCCGGAAACGGCACTGCTTTTTCCTTTCATGGCAAAATGCATTTCCACCGTTTCGTGATCGGTCTCAAAATTCAGCAGGGTTTTGTCTGCAAGATTGGCAAGCCCATATCCGATGTGGATGTCTCCAAAGTAAATCTCGTTATAGCTTCCTCTTCCGTAAGGCAGATCCAAATGGGTCTCACATTCTATGATGTCCTGATATGGTAATGAGCCGGTGAGCGGATGGTCTCTCTCCATCAGCGGGTTTTCAATATCGTCTCCATACAGTTTAAGCGCCATTTGTATTAATGTATTTCTCCTTTTGACGGAGTTTTTACTCCTTTATACAGACCCTGAAAGGGGAACCCGGCATCTATATTTGTACAAAGTTAATGATTATTTAGAATCATTCTTAATTATAAGCTATAAATGATGCAGATAAGCCATGTTTTATTCCGTACAGATGATCTAAACCGTGCCGTTCAACAACTGACAGATGCCGGATTCAGTGTTGAATACGGAGCCCATCCTTCCAAAGCGTACAATGCTTTTATCTGGTTTGAAGAGGGTGTTTTTATTGAAATTTTTAAAATCCGAACTATTCCTTTGCTATTCAGATGGTTGATAAGAATATTTGGGTATTCGCCAGTTGTGGACCGGATGAAGGTTTGGAAGGAAAGTTCAGGCTGGTGCGACTGGTCATTGGAAACCCGGAAGAAAGATCTCAAATATTATCAGCTTCTTCTTGAATATTTGGATATTGGATGCAAAGTTTTCAAAAGCACCCGAAAGGATCTGCATGGAAGAAAACTCTCATGGCGGCTTGCCTTTCCTGAGGACACCCACTTTCCTTTTTTAATGTCTGCCTATTCCGTAAATCCCAGACCTGAAAAAATTACACACTCAAACGGAATCAAAAGTATAAGAATGATAAAGGTTGGAAAAGAAAGTCTGGATACTGTTCTTCTTGATGCGCTTCTCGAAGATAAAGAAGCATTGAAGCTCATGGAGGGTTGTCAAGGACTTCAGACGGTGGAATTCCTTCATTCAAATATAAAAATAGAAGACATACTTATATAATGGAAAAGCAGAAACAACTTATTTTAAACGGGAATATGTATCGGGTCATGTGGCAGCTTTCATGGCCCGCCGTGATTGCGATGGTACTTTATGGAATGAATAATTTTCTGGACGGAATCTTTGTCGGCCACCTGATCAGTACAACAGCTCTTGCGGCAGTAGGTATAGCTTATCCTTTGGCCCAGTTTGCCCAGGGATTCGGGACACTGATCGGAACAGGAATTGGTTCTGCAGTAAGCATCTGGATTGGAGCTGACGACAAGGAAAAGCTTAACAACTCTTTAGGAACAGCGAATTATCTTACTTTAATTTTCTCTGTCCTGATCACCATTCCATGCTTTATTTTTGGAAAAGAACTGGTATATATGATGGGCGGAAGAGGTGAAATTCTGTCATTGGGAACCGAATACTTCCGTGCAACGATTCTCGGAAGCTTTTTCTGGATTCACGGGCTGGCCCTGAATATGATGATCCGTGCAGAAGGCCGTATGAAAACCGCAGCATGGATGATTGCTGTCGGGCTGGTGGTAGATGTTGCTTTAAAGCCTGTTTTCATCCATACTTTCGGCTGGGGTGTTGCAGGGGCAGCCTGGGCAACGAATGTTTCAATGATCATTTATACCGTTCTCGGAGTCTGGTATTATTCATCGGGAAAAGCGTCTTTTAAAACCAGGTTCTGGTCCCTGAAAAAAGATAAAGCCATTATTAAAGAAGCACTTTCGCTGGGAATGCCCGGATTTATTATGATGATTATGATCGTTATACAGAATATTGTCGTTTTCAATGTGCTGGCGAGGTATGGCAAAGATTCGGACATTACATTTTTCACTGCGGTAAGCCGTTTCTATATCCTCCTGAATACGCCGCTTTGGGGTCTCATGCGGGCATTTCAACCGGTATCGGGCATGAACTACGGAGCCGGAAAATATGAAAGAAGCATCAGCGCTTACCGGATCTTCTCTTTAGTTGGGTTGATGATTTTATTGCCTTTCTGGCTGTTTGTCATGTTCTATCCGTCTGGGGTATTATCGGTAATGATTCCGGATATGGTTTTCAGCAATAGCCAGCTGACTGATTTCAGAATTTACATGAGTATTCTGCCTGCGCTGCCATTTGTTTTTATGGCAATGGTCTGGTTTCCGTCTGTAGACCATGCGAAACCAGCTACAGTGATTAGTATTCTGAGGCAGGCTGTTTTTTATATCCCTGCCCTCCTTATTGTGCCCGTAATATTTGGAATTAGTGGCATCTATACTGCGAGTGCAGTCATTGACTGGATTATTTTTGGATTGATGATCTATGCAGTAGCAAAAAATTGTAAAAAAATGAAAGAAAAAGCCAATTAAGATCAAAGCCTATTTTCAAGTAGAATTAATAATTTTTGAATATTTATACCTTTATGATGTTTTGCATAATGTAAATTTTACTTATATTTGTGCTTCGAAATAATTTTTTTTCATCATTTGTGTTTTTTTAAGGTCTCCTCATCTAGGGGACCTTTTTCATTATATGCATACGTAATTGTTTATTTCATGTGTATATGAAAACATGTAATGAAAAATTCATCGTGTAAGTGTAAATACGTAATGATGAATTTGGTACTTTATACGCTGATATATATCCCTTTAAAGTGACAACTTTGTAATGTTAAACAACTTAAAACATTACACCATGTCAAAATTCAAAATCAACATCGTTGCAGGTCCGCTTTGGAGCAACGACGAAGCACAAAAAATCGGAGGTCGTATTGCAGCGGCCCATTTAGGAAAATTCACTGGACAATGGAGCACCATTGTTGAAGGTCAGATGAGCGTTATCGAAGTGGAATACGATACAGAACCATCCGGAAGTACAGAATATAAGTTGAATGTCCTTGCCGGGCCTATCTGGAGCACTGAAGATGCGAAGGAAGTATGTCCTGCAATATGCGCTTCTTATGGAGGCACATGGACAGGAGCCTGGTCAACGGTTGTTGAAGGTAAAATGAGTGTTTGCGAATGCTTATTTAAGTTCTAGAAATTATTTAAATTCGTCATAAAGATAATCTCCGGGGCAGCCTGGAGATTATTTTATTTTAAATTATTGAGTGGTTTTAATAAAATCAGTCGGCCTCGACTGCATCACAGACCGGAAACTTCTGGTAAAAGCCTGTACACTCTTATACCCTACCTGATACGCTGTTTCTGATATGGTAAGATCTCCGGAACTCAGGAGTTCAAGGCTTTTAATGATCCTCAATATCTGCTGGTATTTGCTTAAGGTCATTCCTGTTTCTTTCTTAAAAATCCGCTCCAAAGTACGTAAGGAGAGAAGAGAAATTTCACTCAGATCTTCTATCCTGATATCTTCCTGATAATGGTTGTGCAGATATCCAATGGGTTCAGACAGGCGCTTGTCCTCAGGAAGACGGATGTGGAGTTTAAGAGAATGTTCCACAAAACGGGGAAGCTCATTGAAAAGTGCTTTTAAAAACAGCATTTCATCGGGGTCTTTTGACATTATTTTAGACCATCTTTCAGCGTATTTTATCATTTCCTTTAAGACCGGAGGTACAGAAAACACATGGATTTCCTGGTGAAAAGATATATCCGGATCTACATCAGCAAACATAATCATCAGCTTAATTTTCTCAGAATGCGTATTGGTTTTATGAACAGAACCGGGAGGAATCCAGGCTGCATGGTTTTGCGGAAGCAGATAGATCTTCCCATCTACGGTAATGTACTGAAACCCGCTTTCCACATACACCAGCTGGCCTTTTTCGTGGGAATGAAGGATATCATCATGGGTCCAGTTGTCTTCAAACCATACAAAATAAGGTTTTTCCAGTTCATCAATCGCAATAGTATCGTGAGGATTCATGTCGTTTTAAGTTAAAACTTTGGCAAAATTAAACAAAACAACTGAATTAATTTTGCATCAAATATATCTGTATGATGAAGAATGAAACAAGAAAGAATGCTTCTTACGTTTTGATGCTGATTAATGTACTGGTTGTCATACTGGTATCCAGTAATCTGAGGTCTCCAATTATTTCTGTATCTCCGGTACTTTCCGAAATACGAAATACTTTGAAACTGGATAGTTTTCAGGTTAGTCTTCTTACGTCTATCCCTTTATTTATGTTTGCAACCTGTTCCGTTTTGGTTAGCAGATTTTCGCATAAATTCAGTATTAGCAGGTTTCTGATGTACTCTCTGATTATTTTAAGTTTCGGACTGTTTCTGAGAATTACAGGATCTCTTTGGATGCTTTTTGCAGGATCCGTGTTCATAGGACTTGGAATTTGTATCGGAAATGTGGTTACTCCCGGGTATATTAAAAATAATTTCCCCAAACAGATCGGACTGATGACCGGAATTTTTGCCGTGTCTATGAATCTCACCGCAGCTTTGGCATCAGGTTTCAGTGTAAGAATCGGTGAATGGACTGGATTCGGATGGCGTGGCTCATTGGGAATCTGGCTGGTGATTGCAGGTTTGGGGCTGTTTGTTCTGATTCTGGAATTGATATTTAATAAAAAAAATCCGGGTCAGTCCAAAACAGCATTGACAGTTTCTGACTTTAATATGTTTAAATCCGCCCAGGCATGGAATATCAGTATTTTTATGGGCCTTCAGTCATTGTTTTATTACTGTATGATGGCCTGGCTTCCGTCGTTTCTTACGGATTACAATATGCAGGGCGAAAGCACCGGATGGGTTCTATTCGTTATCCAGATTACCATGATTCCTGTTACTTTCTGTGCCCCGATTATTGCGGGAAAAATGAAAGATCAGCGGATTCTGATCATACTTATCTGTACTTTAATGTTCGGAAGTACCATGATGTTCGTCTGGCTGCAGTCTCAATGGATTTATGCGAATGCCATTATTATTGGTCTTTCCAACGGTTTGTCTTTCAGCTTATCCATTCTTTTCTTTTCAACAAGAACAAAAAACAGCGCCAATGCAGTAAAAATATCCGGAATGGCACAGTCTGTCGGCTATCTTATTGCGGCATTCGGGCCTCCGGTCTTTGGAAAGCTGCATGATTGGGATGTATCGTGGAAAAGTTCTTTTTACTTTTTAAGTTGTGCCGTTATCGTGATGTTTTACTTTGGAATGAAGGCGGCAAGGAATAGATTTGTGGAGGATTAGTGAAAGATATCAGATCTCAGACACTAGATATCAGATTAAGGTGAAGAAGTAAGGCACATTATTACTCATTGCTGATTACCCATTACTTATAATTTATGTCACACGTTTCTTGTTGCTTGCTTCCACCCATTCGTCTTTCCTGCATTTTGGACAGTTTCCGGCATTTCCTTCTGTTTTACATTCGGTATGTCCACAGAATGTACAGGAATAATGGCCTTCTTGAGGAATGATCTTCAATGGATTTTCCAATGAGTCAGGCATGATCGGAAGTCCGTATTTCACAGCTTGATCTTCATGAAAAAATATGCTGATCTCACCGGAACTCTCCACAATAGCTGTTTCGATCTGTCCGAGTTGTGAAACGCCTTTTAATCTAAGCTCGGCAAAGAATTCATCGCTGCCCAGATTTTCTTTTTTGAAATTATCTATAGCAAATTCTCCATCGCGGATCAGGCAGGCAGAAGTCCCTTCCACCAGTTTTTCAAACCTTTTACTTTTGGCGATAAAAATAGTAATGATCGTATATAAAAGAATAATAACAATAAAAACCAGGATTGAAGAGACAATTCCTACATCTTTGTTAAACATCGGGTCACCAGCTGCAGAGCCTAAACCTATAATAACGACTAACTCAAAAATGGAGAGCTGTTTCACGCCTCTTTTGCCCAAAACCCTTAAGCCGATGATAATAGCCAGAAACATAATGGCCGTCCGCAGAATGATCTCTAAAAGAAAAGACCATTCTTCATGTCCCATCAGTAATTCTTTCCAGTTGAGTTCTAAGAGAAATAAGGCTAGCATAGATATTAATTTAAAAGGAGTATCCAAAAAATGAGCCATAGCCTTTTTGGAAAGGTGGCTTCGAGTGCCTAAGCCACCATTTATTTATTTATTTATTTACCCATTCTTCTGCAAGGATTGCATAAATCACATCATCGACCCAAACACCATTGATGAACAAACTTTTAATGAAATGTCCTTCTTTTCTGAAACCGATGCGTTCTATCAATTGTAATGAACTTGCATTATCAGGATCAATTGAAGTGGTAATTCTATGTTTTTTCAGATCTTTAAACATGAGGTGAATCAATCCTTTCAACGCTTCTGAAGCATATCCTTTGTGATGATGCTTTTTGCTCAGTGTGATTCCAAATTCCACCTGATCACTGTCGATAAAATGCACGCCTACATCACCTATGACTTCTTTCGTCAGCTTATCCGTAATTAAAAGCTGATACCATGTTTCCGGCAGATTGAATTCTTTGGAGTTTCTGATGATGAATGCTTCCACTTCTTCCAGTGTTGTGGGAATCCAGCTTTGAAATTGATTGGTTTCCGCATCTGACCGATATCCGAAAATGGCTTCCTTATCATTCAGATCAAGATCTCTGAGTAACAATCTTTCTGTTTCAAGAATCATTTGTCAAAATTTTAATAGGCTAAATTATGAATATTAATGACATTAAATTCCCAATTCAATAAGATTAATCAAAGGAATATTCTTCACCATCCTGCAAAACAAAACATCGGTCCTGTAATCCGCTTTCTATGATTTTATCCTGAATAAATTTCCGGTCTTCTTTACAGTGACTTACCGCCTCAAGATGAGTTACCAAAACGGTCGCCTCCGGAATATATTCACAAAGTTTAATGATATCCCGGCTGGTCATAATAATAGGATCTCCCATGACAAAAGTGGCTGCACCGCCTGCAACTACAATATGCTGAGGCCTGTATTTATCAATTTCTGCGGCAATTCCTTCATACCAGATACTGTCGCCAACGATGTAAAGCGTTTTTTCTTCCGTTTTAAAGACAAAACCATTGACTTCCCCCATCTTCTCTCCTATTTCTCCGGTTCCGTGCTGTCCCTGTGTAATGGAAATATTGATATTTTCCCAGATGATGCTGTCTTTAATGGAAATTATATTTTTAAAACCTGACTGCGCAATCTGTTCTGCAATCACTTCAGGACAAATCACGGGAATATCTTTGTTTAAAAGTTCAATCGCTTTTCCGTCCCAGTGATCGGGATGAAGGTGAGTTACCGCTATAGCATCAATTTTTGACAGCTTATCTTTCAATTCCTCTTCACTGAATGGAAGATCAACTAATGGATTCAATAATTCGTTATCCGTCATCGGCAATTTTCCCAGAGAACTTTTTGCTCCAAGCATGGGATCAATTAAAATATTTTTTCCTCCGATTTGGATCAATAATGTGGCATTGCGCCATAATTCCAGTTTCATTTTGTTTAATTTTGTCCTGTAAAACTATCACTAAATTAAGGCTGGATAATAGACGGTTACCAAAAGGTTCACCACTTATATTAAAGGATCTATGAATTTTGAAGAATTTAAAAACTGCGGGCTCAGACGAAGCCTGGATATTCTTTCCGGAAAATGGAAACCGCTAATCCTTCAGAATCTTTTTGAGGAAGAGCAGATACGGTTTGTAGAATTGTGGCGTAAAATGCCCAGAGTTTCAAAGAAAGTGCTTTCGGAGCAGCTGAAACAAATGGAGGAAAATCATATGATTCAACGAATTGAAGTTTACAATTTTCCTCCTGAAGTCTATTATAAGTTGACGGATAAAGCCCGGAAATTAGGTCCTATTCTAGATCAGCTGCATCAGTGGGGCAATGATCTGGATTCTTAAAAGCATTCAGTACCTCCAGTATATTCTGATAAACAAAGTTCAGTTCTTCTGGTGTAATGCAATATGGCGGAACTAGATACATCACATTCCCCAGCGGACGCATAATGATCCCGCGTTCTAAAAATTCATCATACAAAACCTTTCCTATTTGATTAAAATAAGAAGTATTTTGATCGGTTTTATACTCAAAAGCCAGAATAGTTCCGGTCTGACGGACATTTTCAACATCCGTATGCTTTGAAAGAGTTTTAGAAAAATCTGAATGCTGTCTGCTGATACGATCAATAGCCGCTACCGTTTCTTCCTGTAATAAAAGCTCCATACTTGCCAGTGCTGCCGTACATGCTAAAGGATTCGCCGTAAAAGAATGCCCGTGAAACAGCGTTTTATACTTATCATCAGATAAAAAAGCATTGAAAATTTCCTGTGAACACGTGGTGATTCCCATAGGCATCGTTCCGCCGGTAAGACCTTTTGAAAAGCACATAATATCCGGCATTTGCGTCAGATGGTTGGCGGCAAAAAGCTTTCCTGTTCTTCCGAAACCTGTGAATACTTCGTCCTGAATCATCAGAATTTCTTCAGCTCGGCAAAACTTCATGAGTTCATCCAGATGTCTGGCTTCATACATCAGCATTCCTGCAGCACCCTGTACCAATGGCTCATAGATGAAGCAGGCTGTTTCTTCCGCCAGATCCTTAATCTGGATTTTCAAACTTTCCAGGTTTGCTACATTAGGTATATCGATAAAAACTACCTCAAACAGCATACTTCCGAAAGGTTTTGTCCAAACACTTCTTCCGCTTACGGACATGGCCCCGAACGTATCGCCGTGATAAGCATTTTTAAAAGCAAGAATCTTGGTTTTTTCTTTCCCTGAGTTATAGGCATACTGAATACACATCTTCAGTGCCGCTTCCACCGCTGTAGAACCATTATCCGAATAAAAAACTTTTTTCTGATTCTCAGGCAGCAGTTGTAATAAATTCTCTGACAACTGAACTGCCGGTTCATGCGTAAAGCCTGCAAAAATAACCTGTTCCAGAGTATTCAGCTGCTGAAAAACACGTTCTGCAATATAAGGATGAGCATGACCGTGCAATGTCACCCACCAGGACGAAACTGCATCAATATACTTTTTGCCATCCTCATCATATAAATAAACACCCTTTCCTTTTACGATAGGCACTGCATCACCAGCCGTTTTCATCTGCGTGTAAGGATGCCAGTTGACGGCTTTATCTCTTGATTGCAGTGATTGTATTACTCTATTCATTTTTTTTGAATTAGAAGTTAGAAATTAGAGGTTAGGAGATGGTAGCTTTACAGGTCAACCCGTAACTTAGAAAACAACGCCTTATAAACCCGAACCCCACATCCCGAACCTCGTTAACAACAACTACTCTTCTCATTCATCTTCATCGGCTTCAGACCCAGTTTTTCCAGCATCTGCATATCTTCTGAAACGCCCGGATTTGGTGTTACCAATAAGGTTTCTCTTTCACCTGTAAAGATAGAATTCGCTCCGGCCATAAAGCACCAGGCCTGTTCTGTTTCATTCATTTCGATACGTCCGGCACTTAATCTCACCATGGATGAAGGCATAACAATTCTTGCGGTAGCGATCATTCGGACCATTTCCCAGGTGTCTACTTTTTCGTTGTCTTCAAGCGGTGTGCCTGCCACTCTGGCTAAAGCGTTGATGGGAACAGATTCCGGATGTTTTGGCATGGTAGCTAAGGTTAAAAGCATTGAAATTCGGTCTCTATGCGTTTCTCCAAGTCCAATAATTCCTCCGGAACATACTGTTATTCCGGCATTTCTTACGTTGTTGATCGTATTAATTCTGTTATCAAAGGTTCTGGTCGAAATGATTTCTTCATAATACTGCTCAGAAGTATCCAGATTATGATTGTAAGCGTATAAACCTGCTTCCTGAAGACGGATAGCCTGCTCTTCGGTAAGCATTCCTAAAGTACAGCATACTTCAAGTCCAAGCTCATTCACTCCTTTTACCATATCGATGACACGGTCGAAATCACGGTTATTTCGGACTTCACGCCATGCTGCAGCCATACAGAAACGGGATGAACCGCTGTCTTTTGCCTTTTGAGCGTGGGCAATAACTGTTTCTGTCGGAAGCAACGCCTGTACTTTGATATTGGTATGGTAACGCGCCGCCTGACCACAATATGAGCAGTCTTCAGGACACCCTCCTGTTTTGATGGATAATAAGGTGGAGATCTGTACTTCTGACGGATCGTGCCATTCACGGTGAACGGTAGATGCCTTATAAATCAGTTCCAGCAAAGGCTGGTGGTAAATTTCTTCTATTTCTTCTTTTGTCCAGTTGTTTCTTACGGTTGTTTTTTGGTCCATTATCATAATTTTGTTTTTGTTAATTGTTCTGCGACAGCTTTAATGCTGTCTTTTGTGGGTTGGTCAATTTCAGGAATACGAATGATTCTCGTTTCTCTTTTAATAAAGTGGCAGATCACTCTCTCGGTATCCGGAGGAAAAACTCCGTTGAGGATCAGATATTCCAGTTTGAGTTTTTTCTGTTCTAATGCAATGATGGAAAGCAAAGTATGATTGATACATCCTAAATAATTTCTCACCACCAATGCCACCGGAAGTTCCAGTTTTTCTATAAGATCAATCATGAAGATATCATCTGTAAGCGGTACCATAAGCCCTCCGGCTCCTTCTACAATAAGACTGTTCTGTGTTTCAGGCAGGTGAAACTGATCAAGATCAATCTGCACATTTTCTTCCTGTGCCGACTGATGTGGTGATGCAGCCAGCTTAAAACGGTAAGTTTCCGGATGACAGACTGTATTTTCCGTCCATGATTCTATTTTATGGCTGTCCGTATAGTCCAGATCTCCGGATTGTACAGGTTTCCAGTAGTCGGCTTTAAAATATTGTGTTAAAACGGCAGAGCAAATTGTTTTTCCTACTTCGGTGCCTATGCCGGTAATGAATAGTTGGATCATGAGTGTTACGTGATTCGGGGTCTAAGTTTGGTTTATAGGAATGCTTTAATGATTCCTGTGAGTTGTTTAATTTCTTTTTCGGTATTGAAGCTGTGGAGGCATATTCTGAGTCTTTCGGTTCCTTCTTTTACGGTTGGACTGTATACGGCGTAGGTTAAGAAATTATTATCAAAAAGTGCTTTCTGTAAACTTCTTAATTGTTGATTATCCGTAACCAATACAGCCTGTATCGGACTCAATTCCGAAGATGGTGTTTCTATATTTTGATTTCTGAAAATTTCAATATTTTGATGAAGCTTTTCTGGAAGTTCCGGTTTTTGCTTTAAAAATTCATATCCCGTTTTAATAGCCATCCATAAAAAATCCTGAGCTGCGGTGGTATAAATAAACGGAGACGCAAAATTCACTAAATAGGATTTTACGGTTTCATCACAAATAACAGCCGCTCCATGGGCTCCTAAAGCTTTTCCATAAGTAATTACTGAGGCAAAAACATCATTCTGTAATTCGCATTTCTCAATCAAACCATATCCGAAAACACCGAAAGCGTGGGCTTCATCTACAATCAGTGCAGCATTATATTTTTTCGCCAGAGCAGCAATTTCCCGGAGAGGGGCAAGATCTCCATCCATCGAATACAGGCTTTCTATCGCAATAAAACATGGTCCGGTTTGCTTTTTCAGGATACTTTCCAGATCTTCCGGATCATTGTGACGGAATTTTAATTTTCTGGCATGAGACATCCTGCACGCATCATGAACAGAGCGGTGAATCTGCTCATCAATAATAATCGTGTTGTGACGGTCCGGCAGGGATGAAAATAATGCCAGATTCGCGTTGTAACCAGAAGAAAAAAGCAGAGCTGCAGGATATTGATGCTGTTCAGCAATGTACTCTTCTGTTTCATCAGTTATAGTACTGTTTCCACTAATCAATCTTGAACCGGAACTTCCGGAAAGAAGTGTAGGATTTTCCTGAACTTTTAGAAGCAGTTGTGCCTGAAGTTCTTTATTTCCCGCTAATCCAAGATAGTCGTTGGAATAAAAATCAATCCCAGCTGATTTTGGCTTTAAAGTTCTTAATATGCCCGCTTCTTTTCTTTTGTCAAGCGCTTCCTGAAATTTTTTAAGCATAATTCAACTCTGAAACTTCCTCTGCGATGGCATTGATCCACAGATCATGCAGTTCTTTTTCTATGGTCAAAATCTTTTCTGCGTGCTGCTTCCAGTCAGCGGAAAATTCATTTAACTGATTGATCATTTCTTCAAGATGTCCTTCCTCTTCCAAAATAATAGATTTCACCATAATCCTCGACGACTCTTTGGTCAGAATATCCTGATATACGGGATACAGTTCATCTGCACGAACTTCAATAGCATACGTCACAAAAAGGTAAGCTGCATATTTAAGCTCTTCTTTATTCAGGTTAAATACAGTCTGAAGGTATCTACAGGCTTTTACATCCAGCGAATGAAGATATTGTCGTGTCGCAGTTGGAGCCAAAAGTTCGTTCGCTTCATAGGTCTTGCACAATTCAGGATCTATTTTTCCAATCTGTTTTTTTAGATAATAAGCATGACGGTGCTCTTCAGCAGCATGTTTCAGCTGAATCAAAGTAACGGAAACCGGATGCTCACATTTGGAGATCTTTCTGGCGCCAGCATTTTCCATGAACGAAAGCGTATTCAGCCATTTGGCGTGTGTGCCACTGTCCTGTACAATTTTTTCAAGCAGTTGTTGAAATTCCATAGATTTTTATTTTGAACCAAAATTAGTATATTGCCGGACCATTAAAAGGTGCCAGTTTTAATATTATGGATAGTCCGGTTAAAATTCCTTACGAAAGTTTTATAGAAATTAACAGAAATTCAGAGACTTCAATCTATATGCAGATCGCTAATCAACTGATTAATGCTATTCAGCGGGGGGTTCTGCCCTATGGCACCAAGTTACCGGGAACGAGAGCCTTCAGTGAAGTTCTGGAAATCCATAGAAATACTGCTGTGGCTGTTTATGATGAATTATCTGCACAGGGTTGGGTGGAAAGCCTTCCGAATAAAGGAACGTTCATCATTGGAGAACATCAGGAAAAGCCTGTAAAGGTGAAGGATTTTGAAAAAGATAACCTTCAGAATTATCCTGAGACGACAGGTTTTTCATTCAAAACTTCGAATATTTTAGATAATCCTTTTGAACATTCAGACTGTCAATATGTGTTTAATGATGGTGTTCCGGATATCAGACTGACCCAGATCGGGCAGCATTCCAGGTTCTACAGTTCTATTCTTAGAAGAAAATCCAACCAGAAAATGTTGGGGCATTATAATCATGATGGTAGTGAATTTTTTAAGGAACATCTGTCGCATTACCTTAATCTCTCCCGTGGACTGCCTATTTCGAAGAACAATCTTCTTATCACCCGAAGCACGGAAATGAGTATTTATATTGTTTCCGAAATTCTACTTTCCGCAGGAGATACGGTATTGGTGGGAGCTTTGAGTTATTTTTCCGTGAATATGATTTTCCAGAAAGCAGGTGTGAATATTGTTTCCCTGCCGATAGATGAAGAAGGAATTATCGTTGAACATGTCCGGGAAGCCTGTAAAAAGCAAAAAATCCGGATGCTTTATCTTACGCCACACCACCACTATCCTACTACCGTTGCTTTAAGTGCTCAGCGAAGACTTGAACTGCTCGATCTTGCTCATGAATACGGCTTTATTATCCTTGAAGATGATTACGATTATGAATTTCATTACGACAAAAGTCCCATTCTTCCCTTGGCGAGTGCAGATACAAAAGGAATGGTGATTTATATCGGATCTTTTGGAAAATCGCTGGCTCCGGGATTCAGAACCGGGTTTATTGTTGCTCCGGAAAATCTGATGGTTGAGATGAGGAAATATCTCGGAATCATAGACCGTCAGGGTGATATTCTAATGGAAAGGGCTTTAGGTGAAATGATTGAAGAAGGAGAAATACACCGGTACCTTAAAAAATCTTTAAAGGTGTATCAGGAAAGGCGTGACCACTTTGCAGAACTGCTTAAAGATAATTTAGACGAATGTATTGAGTTTGAAAAACCTTCGGGAGGTCTTGCTTTCTGGCTGGAATGGAAAGTCCCCGTCAATCTGATGCAACTAAGCCGGAACTGTGCCCAGAACAATCTGTTTATTCCTAAAACACTGCTTTATCAGACAAAAGATCTTACGGCGATGAGGCTGGGTTTTGGAAATCTCAACTTTGAAGAAATGGAAAAGAGTATTGACATTCTTTCTGGGCAAGTGAAAAAAATGTTGTAAAATAAGCTGAGGATTATCAACCACAAAAGTGACAAAAGTTTTTAACACTTAAGTTATTTAAAGTTTAAAGTTCTATTGCTAAAAGTACACTTAAGTTTTTGTGAAAATCTTTGATTTTCTTTACTATAAAATCTGCCTGATCTTTTTAATCTGCGAGAGATAACATTTTAAACCATTGAAATTAACCACGGATGGCACGGATTTTCACAGATGTTTGCGTTTTATGGGTGTGCAAAATATAGCGGATTTTTTGGGGATAAAAAAAGTGCAACGGTTAGGTTACACTTATCTAAATTTTTGTTGTTTTTTTTAATTTGTAGGGACTGATATCTTTACTTTCTTTTTCTTGGGTTTCTTCCTTTTTCTGTTCAGATAAATAATGAATCCTGTGATGGGAAGTGAAGCGGCAATCATGCCTGCAAAAAGATATAAAATCCGGCCTGTCATTCCAAAAATGCTTCCTGTATGAAGGTCATAATTTCTTTCTCTTAATGCAGTTCCATTGCCGATGTTTTTGTCTTTGTAGGATTGATGTTTTAGGAGTTTCCCTGAGTATTGATCAAAACTAAACTGCTCATTCTGGTATTGCTTATTTCCGTACGTCACCTCAGCATAATACGTTCCTTCTTTTGTCTTCGGAAAGCTGATGAGTGCAGATTTCTTATCCGCCAAGCTTTGTTCTACCCTGTTTCCAACGATATTCAAGATGTTTTTCTTGTCTGACGATTCTTCGGAAGGAATGGTGCTCTTGGCCTTCTGTTCGGTTTTTGTTTTTCCGTTCAGTGTTTTTTTGACCCATTGATCTACATCCTCAAAATTCCATATCAAAGCGGCGTATGAAATAAGGCATAAAGGTATGACTGCATAAAATCCCAGGACATTGTGCATATCATAATTAACCCTTTTCCATTTGGCTGATGTTTTGATCATAAACATCCCTTTGAGTGCCTTCTTATTCATTTTTCGCGGAAACCAGATCACCAGTCCTGAAAAAAGCATGATCGCCAATATCAGTGTAGAATATCCGGTAATGGTCTTCCCGATTTTTTCACCCAATAAAAGCCTGCGGTGCAAATCCATCACGATTTCAAAAAAATCATTTTTGGCATTTTCCACCTCAAGAACTTTTCCCGTGTAAGGATCTACATACACTCTGTAATAATGAATATAAGAACCCCAATAGGTCAAAGCCTCTTTATCCATTTTCAGGGAGCGGAACGCATAGCTTCTGGATGGATCTGAGGATATTTCTACCCTGCTTACCTTTAAGCTGTCCGGAAGTGCCTGCTCTGCTTTTAGTTTAAGATCGGAAAACTGTAGCTTTTCTTTTTTTATGGTTTTGACGAAATATTTTTCAGGGTGTAATGCATGTTTCAGCTCTTTTTCAAAAGCGAGAATACATCCTGTCACCGCCATTATGACAACTATAAGCCCGGACGTTAGTCCGAGCCATAGATGTAATTGATATGCTGTCTTTCTTAGTATAGAATTCATATTAAAACTTAAGAGTAACCTCCGCCACAAAGTTACGAGGCATTTGGGCAACTATAACACCCTGCCCTGCGAAATACTGCGCATTTCCTAAATTATTCATTTTAAATCCTAGTCTGTATCTTTCTTTTTCAAGTGATACGGAAGCATTCACTAAAGTATAAGCCGGGAATATAAACTGTCCGGTAGCCGAGTTGTCTACACTAATCTGCTCACCCACACGGTTCATCCCAAAACCTAATCCAAGACCTGAAAGTCCCTGGATCGGCAATATGTAGCTCACCCAAGAATTGAATACATTAGCAGGCCCTGAAGAAGACGGACGACGGCCATCTACATTGGCAGCCGCTTTTACAAACTTACTGTCATTATAAGAATATCCTGCCATAATATTCAGGCCCTGAATAGGATTCAGAATGGTTTCAATTTCAATCCCTTTACTTCTCTGTTCTCCGTCCTGGATGGTGACATTATAGCTTGTTCCGCCCCGCGACACAATATCTGCTCTTAGCATATTGTTAACTAAAATATCATAATATCCTACTGTGAAATTCACTCTGTTTCTCCAAAGATTTCCTTTGAATCCTACTTCCCACTGATTAGACCTCTGCGGTTTGAAATCTCCACTGTAGTCTGCAAGTGGCTGCGCAACCGGAGCTAAATTACTGAAACCATTCATGTAGTTAGCGTATGCTGACAAACGCTCTTTAATGATCTGATAAGATAAACCAAATTTTGGAGACAACGCATTCTGATTGAATGGTCCCGAATTAGAATTCTTAACTAAATCAAGCTGTCCTTTGCTTTCATAATGGTCAAAACGTAAACTCAACAAAGTAACCAAACGGTCTGTAATATATACTGCGTCGGAAATGTAAGCGCCATAAATATTACTTGATGCCGTATTTCGTACTAAAGGTGCTGTAGAAGTCTGAATTTTCTGTAACGCCAAATCTCTGGTTATATTACCATATGTGCCTGTTATCGGCGGAGCTATAGGCGCTGTAGGATTTCTGGGATCAATGTAATCAAATACAACAATTGGTGAAAGGTTATTATTCATAGACTGGTTTAAATAATCCAATCCTACAAGAACCTTATTTTTGATTTTTCCTATTTTGAATTCCCCGTTAAAGTTCTGCTGAACACTGGTAGACGCTCCTTCGCCATTCTGCCACTGTACATTACGCTCTAAAAGATTATCCGTATTTCCTCTCATGAACTGATATTGATACAATCCTTCCGTTTTTCTGTAATTTCTTGAGATCAAAGTCTGTGAAGTCCACTGATCTGAAATTTTATAATTAATCTCAGCTTTTACGTTAATGGAAGGTGCCTTTAAGCTCATATCATTATTGGAATAAGATCTTTTCCAATCGTATCCAAGCTCATCCGGAGTGGTTGCGATGAATGGTCTGGTTCTCGGCAAAAAGATGATCGGCGTATTCGTTCCTTCATAGGTGTAAATCTGGGCTCCCAAATTAAATTTTAAACGGTCATTCACCTGGTAGCTGAATGTAGGCGCCACAAACATGGATTTTCTGAACTCAGAATCTCTGAATCCGTTCTGGTACTGATAGGCAGCATTCAAACGGAATAACGTCTTTCTTGACTCTGTGATTGGACCGTAAACATCAGCCGTCACACGGTTCAGGTTATAACTTCCCAAAAGATAAGAAGCTTCTCCCCCGAAATAATCTTTTGGCTTTTTCGTCACCACATTAATTAATCCTCCAAACGAATTCACCGCACCACCATACAAAGTTCCGGAAGGTCCTTTGATCACGTCGATACGTTCAATATCCGCAGGATCAATTTCTGAGTTGGTGGTCGCGGGAACACCATCTACCATAGAAACCCTGGTAGGAAAACCTCTTAAATTGTAGTAGAAACTTCCGTCTCCCGCTCTACCTGCACTTCCCTGCATTTTCACAATACCCGGGACGTTTTTTAAAGCATCTGACATATCATACACCAACTGCTCTTTCAGGATTTGCTGATTGATGCTTGTATACATTTGTGGGTTTTCAATGTTTCTCAAAGGCATTTTAGAGATTGAAGTACTGTCTCTGTCCAGAAACTTATTTCTGCTGAAGGCATAAACTGTAATCCCTTCAATCACATTGTTTTCTGTTTCAGGGTAAATCACCGGAATTTCAAAGACATCTTTTTCAATACGGATTTGCTCACGCATCAATTCAATGTCATTTAAAACCACCTGAAGCGTATATTCTCCCGGTGGCACATTATCAAAATAGTATTCTCCTAAACTGTTGGTCTTAGCCTGATACGGCGTATTAACTAATCTTAAAAGTGCATTCTTCACGGGCACCTTTTCAGACAACATGATCTTTCCGTTAACACGTTCACTCTGCTGGGCAGAAACAAATAATGGAAGACCGACAAGAAATAAAAGTAATATAGGGGTTTTAAATATTTTCATGCTGTAAGTTTTGTAACAGGGGATAGTTGATTTTGCCGTTTTGTGATAATGGAAATGATTCGATGTGTTCGGTGCGTACGTACTGCGGGTTGATTCGCAGCTTATTTTTAATGGTTTCTGTAATGGTTTGGGGATCAATTTCGATGTTGTCATACAGAACAATGATTTTTTTGTCATTGCCGTTCAGACAAACCACTGTATTCCCTTCGAGTTCATTCTTAAGGATAAACTCTACCTCATCCAGATTGAGACGGATCCCGAAAAGCTTCATGATGCGTTTGATTCTTCCTGTGATATAATACAGTCCGTTCTGCCCTCTTCTGCCTGTATCTCCTGTATGAAGAAGCTTAGGCTGTTCGTAGGTCGACAGATCTTCAAGCTTGTTGGCATATCCACCGCTGATGCTTGAATGTAAAAATAGGAGTTCATCTGTTTCTTCATCGATCTGGAAGCTTCCTCCGTGTACAGGAGTCCCAATAGACGTTTCTTCTTCAAGGAGTCCGTCTGTGGTAAGATAAGCCATTCTTCCGCCTGCTTCGGTCTGTCCGTATTGGGCAAAGAACTGTTTATTGAACTCAAGGCAGTAATTGAAGATGGTTTTTCTCAATTCTGCATTGATTACTCCTCCCGTATGAGTCATGTATCTCAGGCTGGTGCTGTCTTTTCTGAAGAATCCGATTCTGTTCAGGTTTTCATACAGATACGGAACGCCTCCCAATGTGCTGTAACCGTACTCTTCCATTTCATCCCAGAATGCTTTCTGCATGATGTCTTTGTCCGTGCAGACTATTCTTCCCGCACGCATACAGTTGGTGGTAAAAATAGAAAAACCGTACACGAAATTAATCGGTACGTTGAGCGGAACTACATCAGATTCCAGGATAGGCATGTATTGAAGGATGCTCACGGCATTCTGATAAAGGTTTTCATCCGAAAGTTTCACCAGTTTTGGAACTCCGGTGGTTCCGGAAGTGCTTAAAAGGATCTTGATATCAGGATGAATCGTGACCTCCGGTTGGTAATCTTCTTTAGCAAAGATTTTCACTGTTTCCGAAAACTCCTTTAACGAATATCCCTGGACCTCATCTCTTGAGGGATCAAAGATATATTTGGGACGGTATTCTGCTTCCAGACGTTCTTTAAATTCCGGATGCAGTTTCTGTCCCAAAACAGCAATGGCATGTGCGGTTCCATAGAAATTTAGGAGTACTTCAATACTGGGCACCTGATTGTCATTGTACAAAAAGATCAATCCTTTTTCTACAGGATTGAGGCCTAAAGAACGATACAGCGTTCCAACCGGCGTGGAAACACCGGTGGAAGCATCTGTAAACAACAAGTTCTTGTTGGCAATTACATTTTCTAAAATTTTCATATACTTAGTTTTCTACGAGTACATCGTATTTTTTCATTTTTTCGCGGATCTTTCCGACGGTTCCCATTTCAAGGATGTCATTAAAGTCAAACTTGACACGGTAGAACTGCTCCAAAGCTTCTACAATAAGCAGATGCGATATAGAGTCCCACTCAGGAATCTCCTGATAGGTAAGGTTTTCGTCTACTATTTCTTTTTTCACAGCGATTGCTGATGCGATAATTTCATAAAATTCGTCTGTTGTGTGCATTTTAAATTTTTATAGTTTTCCATTTACCATTTTTGAAGATCATGAGGAACAGTACAGCCAGTACGATTTCCGAAGAAACAATAGCGGTGAATATTCCTTTCAGTTCCCATTGAAGCCTTACCCCAAGCAGGTAAGCCAAAGGAAGCTGAATCACATAGAACATGATCATGTACAGCAGGGTTACCTGCATAATATTGCCGGCCGCATTAAGCGCACGGCTGATCACCATTGTAAAGCCTAATAAGAGATAAGCCATAGACACCACATGGATGTATTGTACGGCATATCGTGCTACCTCAGCTTCCTTGGTGAAGAACGTCACCACATATTCCGCAGCGAACTGCCAGAATATAGCGACGGCTATCAGATAAGTCATATTGATCCCTCCGGCTCTCCATACCGTTTTCTCTGCGCGGTCCGGATTTCCGGCTCCTAAATTCTGTCCTGTAAGAACCCCTGCGGCATTTCCTATTCCCCAGGCAGGCATCGTAGCAACAGAAGCAATTCTCTGCGCAATAATGTATCCTGCAAGAGCAGTAGTCCCAAAGGTAGCGATGATTTTAACCATGATCAGCCAGCTTGAAGCAGGAATAATATACTGAACCAGCCCGCCAAAAGTAATTTTCAGGATTTTCTTAATTAAAGGCAGATCAAGATGAAATTTCACAAGGATATTCACACTGGTTTTGCGTGTAAGAAGAATAAAGAACTGATACAAAACCGCCAGTAACCGGGATAATATGGTAGCATATGCCAATCCCATTATTCCGTAAGCGGGAATAAAACCCAATCCGAAAACAAGAATTACCGCAAAGACCATACTGGAGATATGACAAAGCCAAAGCGACTTCATCGCCAGATCCGCATCACCGGCTCCTCTGAACAAACCATTGATAGACAGGCGCAAAATTACCAGACCGATACTCAGAAAGACCAGTTTGGAAAAAGGGAGTCCGTTATCTACAATCCCCGTATTGAATCCAAGGAAACTGATAATCTCACCCGCAAAAAGGAATGACAGACCGCCAATCAGTAATGCAAAAGCAGAGGCCAGCAATATGATATAATGCGCAGTCCGGCTCATACCTTCCTGATCTTTTTCTCCGGCTCTCCTGGCCGTAAGTGTTGCAGCAGCGATACCCAAACCAATAGCAATTGCATTGGCAAAATTGATATAGTTATCTGCAATTCCCACGAGTCCAAGGACCTTGTCTCCCAATTTTGCAATAATTAAAAGATTGATACTGACAAAAACAGATTCCATCACGAGCTCCATCACCATCGGAATGGCAAGGCTGAAGATAGAACGGTTGATACTCCCTGAGGTAAGTTCTACTTTTTTTCCCGCTAAAGCTCCGTACGCAAATACAGAGCCTTCTTTTACAAGATGCAGAAACTTTCTCATACCGTCGCTACAGAGTTTTTATTGGCAATCTGATACAAAGGATTCGGCAGTGCACCGTCTTTCTTTGGAATAGCAAATGCTTTATTTTCGCTGTAACCGTTGTTTTTCAAACGCAGACTGTTGATGTAGAACCTTTTGAATGTAGGAACATACAGGTCATATTTTTCATAACGTTCATTCAGATGAGGATTGTGATTTTTATAGTTTTCTATACAAGCGTGAACAAGCGTCCAGAAGGTTTCTTCCTCAAAGTTGGAATGCGTATGTAGAACATTGGATAAATACCTGAAGAACGCATCAAAAACACCCAAAAGAATAGACAACGGAACGTTTTCCTTGTTGGAAGACTGGATCAGTCCGTCTGCCAGATGATCAGGAAGTTTCTGCCTAGCTTCTGCGGTCAGGACAATATCATCCACAAAATCTTTGATCACAATTCTCTGCGGTACTCCGTTTTTCAATACCACCATGATGTTTTCTCCATGAGGCGTTACACAAAGAGAATGGGTGTAATAAATGTGAAGCAACGGCGTAAGATAAGCATCCAGATAATCTGTGATCCACTGCTGAATAGTAATTCCGGCCTGCTCTGCAAAAGCCTGTACCAATGGAACTCCATTCTGATCTACAAAAAGCAGGGAAGCCATGGTAAACATTTCTTCGTCTTCCTGTAAATAGTTGGAAGCACTTTCGCGCCATAAAGCTCCAAGAAATTCGTTGTACTGATAAGGAACACCGGCAATCGCACTGTATTGAGGATGCAGATAAGCAATAGAAGCTTCTTCTCCTAAAAATATGGTTCCTTTTGTTTCAAGATAAGCATCACCTTTGATCAGTCCTTTCACCCAGTCTGTAATGGAAGGGGCAATTTTCATCTGCTTAGGCGACAGTCCTCTGATATTTCCTGTACTTAAAATAGAAACAGCGGTTTTCAGATATCTTTTTTCAGGATGATCTGTATTAAACAAAGTTCTGATACTCTGTTGCGGGCTATACACATCATTTCCTTCTCCTAACAGAATTAAGATACCGGATGCAATATCGCCTGCAAAGTGAATCTTCAGCTTATGTTCCCACTGCCATGGATGCACGGGAATTAAATTATAATCCTCAGGAGACTTTCCGGAATCAATCAACTTTTGTTGAAAATCCTGATACAATTCGTCTCCAATTTCAGAACGGTAAAAGTCTTCCTGATCAATAGGTTCCAGCGACTGGAACGCTGATCTGTCCTTATGAGCAGCCAGCCACAGCACTTTTAATTCCTCTCCCGCTTCCGGAGCAAAGGTTTCAAGATCGGTAGGAGAAAATCCTAACCTGCTTTTGTTAACGATCACCCACGGATGACCTGTCATCTGATGTTCTACCGTTTGGTAATTACTGGATGCCAGTTCTTTTGAAGACATAACGCCTCTTGATAAAATCAGTGCATCACAATATAAGGTATGAAGCAATTCTTCGGTATATCTCGCCAGTGTATTGGCATCTAAATCGAATACAGTCTGCATTTCAAGGAAGAACTGAGGAATATTCAGTGCTGAGGTTGGTACTCCATTCTCTATTTTCGCGATACTGTCTGTATCAATATGCCAGTAGTCCATCATTCTTTCCTGTCCGCGGAAAACGTATTCTATAGTTTCGATCCCCGTTTCCAGTTTGAAGACCGTAAATCCGCCTTCATCCTGAGTAACGGCAACAGGTTTTAACCGTTCTTCATGCATTAACTCTGCAATCGTCTTGGCCATAAGGTCTCTGTTTGCCTGTAGCCAGATTTCCTGGCTTATTGTATTATTTTTTAAGTGGGTGTTCATTGTTCTGTTATATTTTGACAGTTGATACAGCAGCATGTTTCTCTACATCAAAATCCTGGAAAGCAATTTTCTTTTCGATTTTGTAATGTTCTCTTCCCAAAATGTCATTGATGATATAGGAATTACGGTAGGCCGCCATTCCAAGATCGGTAGAAATGTAGCTGTGGGTGTGTACTTCTGCATGAAGCACATAGATTTCACCGCCGTTATGGTCTATGGAATAATTCCTGTTGACCGCAAATAATCCTGTAGAATCTCTTTTAATTCTGGACTGAATATTTTTCAGGAAAGCAGGTTCATGATAACGGTATCCTGTTCCTACTACCAGATAGTCAGCTTCCTGTTCGTAAGGAACCTCTTGTTCCAATTGTGTGAACTCAAGAGTTAAATGATCAGGATTGCTGTTGTCAACCCTATCCAACTGGCTGTTTGGAATGATGGTAAGGTTTGGATCAGCATTATCAATATTCAGGTCGTAGATGAAATCATAGATCTGGTTGATGAGGTCGTAATTGATTCCTTTGAACTGGGCCTGCTGCTTGCTTAATATTGATTTTCTTGCCGCTTCGTCCCTGCTGTAGAAATAATCAACATAATCAGGAGAAGTCAGTTCCAGCGTCAGCTTTGAATATTCCATCGGGAAGAAACGGTCCGGACGTGAATACCAACCCAATTGGGTATTTTCATCACGGCTTTGCAATAAATCATAAAAAACCTCAGCTGCACTTTGTCCTGAACCGATCACGGCAATTTTTTTACCCTGCGCTAAAAGTTCTTCCTTACGGTACAGATAAGAGCTTGTATGAAGAATACGGGAATCCTCTTTCGGAATAAACGAAGGAATATGAGGCTGTGTCCCTGTTCCCAGGATCAGTCTTTCTGTTCTGAACACCTCTGTCTCCTTGGTTTTGGTATGAATGGTTGTGATTAAATACAGTCCGTTTTCATACACAATATCAACCACCTGTGTTGAAAAACGACACTGTGGAAGCTGGCTCACTACCCATTGACAGTAACGGTTGTATTCTTTACGCGGAATGAAAAAATCTTCCCTGATAAAGAATTTGTACAGCCTGTTCGTTTCTTTCAGATAGTTCAGAAGGCTTAAAGGATTCGTAGGATCTGCCATGGATACACAGTCGCACAGAAAAGGCGTCTGTAGTGTTACGTGGTCAATCATTAATCCCGGATGCCAGTCGAAACCATCTCTCTGGTCAAGGAAAAGTGTTTTTAATTCAGAAATCGGATTGGATAAAGCGGCAAGTCCTAAATTAAAAGGACCAATACCTATTCCGATCACGTTATATATCGTGTCGTTATTCATGTTCAGTGATTTTTACGGTGAATTCTACGTCTTTGTTTTGCGGGAATTTTTCCCAGTACCATTCCCTGTAGCAGAAATTAAGGTTGGCTTTTTTATGAGGCATTTCAATGACTTTATCTACTTTGAAGCCTACATGGGCTTTATTCATCATAGAAGCCAGAGAATCTACCGAACCCTCGCCTACCATTTTTCCAACCTCAGGCTGGGCAAATACATAATCTACCATAGACTGTGTGGAAGGAGAAACGTATTTCTTCTTCGGATCTGTGGGTGCGATAAATTGGTGGGTTCCATAATCGGTAGGCAGTACATCATAGTAATCACCTACAATGTCTCTACACGGCCAGTAAACCTCAATATTACATGTAGGTTCTCCATTACTCATGACAATGTAGCTGTGTGCTTCATCACCTGGTAACATTAATCGGTAATAGGTTTCCAGTTCGTCTATCGGCCAGTTCATCTGCCAGATTTTGATCGCGTGTTCACGGTTGAACCACTCATGAAGCATTTCAAGATCTTCATCAAGATCAACAGGTCTCATGGTAACCGTGACATCATCTTTCTGGAAATAACGCTTGAAGAAAGCTTCTTTCCCTTTCGGATGAATCAGCTGATCTGAGAAGTAATGGTAGTGAAGAAGATTCGGAACTTTAGTATAAGAAATGGCTGCGGCGCTTGTAATTCCGTCAATTTCATTAGCAACCGCCTTAAAGTTGGTTTTTGTTCCCCAATGACGGTTTTCAAGTGCATAACGCGTAAAATCTGAAGGCATTTCCTGATGAACCTGTTCAAATTCGCTGTGCAGCATATTGATCAGTGTTCTTTCTTTCACCCATCCTGTCTTTCCTAATGAAGCCACCAATGCTGAAAGATTACTCACTAAAACATGGTAAGAGATAATATCTAAAAGACGCTCATCCCTGATGAAAAGATCTTCAATCTCAGGATACGTTTTGGAAAGCGCCGCATACTGTTCTCTTGCACTTTCTCTTAACAAATATCCTTGTGCATCTCTTACAAAAAGAGTTGTTGGCAGCAACTGATCATCCAGTTGGATCAGAAGATTCTGTTGATGCGCTTCAGGAGCCATGCCGTACTGGCTGTATAAATGGTTTAAAGGAGCAATCAGCAGGTGAATATATTTTGAAAACCAAGTGGTCACCGATTCTTCCGGACTTGTTCCCAGTTTTTCAGAAACATCTGTAAAGAACTTTTGGATAAAATTTTGTCCGTCTGCAGGTTCGTCCTGACATAATCTTGCTAAAAGAAGGATTTTATCTTCCGGCTGGAACGGATTTTCGCGAATCAGAAGATTAAGGCTTTCAATATTTTTATTCTGATGATAAACGCCTAATGTTACAGGTTCCAAAAGCAGTTTAAACTGGTTGAAATCCTTTTCAAATGCTGCGCCTGCATGTTTTCTCCATAAAGCCGATGCATAGCCTCTTTTGAGATCTTTCTCCGTATTGATTCGTATCGATCCTGTTAAAAGAACATTTAAAGAAAACTTAGGCATCCACGGAATTTGAGGACTGTACATACTTCTGATGGAAGAGGTTGAATAAAATTCTTCTCCAAAAGCTCCGATGTGAATTAACGTACGGTCTTTCACCATTTCCGCTCCTTCTTCGATAGACAAAAGATAAGTAGCTTCCCAAGGATGACACGGAACTGTATAAAAATCAGAAAGTTTTTCACCTTCGTTAAGGTATTTCGCTTCCAGATCTTCCGGTAATAAAACGATACTCTTCAGGAATTCACGATAAGGCTGTTCTAAAACCGACTGTTCCTGAACACAGCTTTTGTGCACCAGAAAATACTCCAGCTGAATGCCTTTATTGAATTCCGGGCCGTAAAGAAGCTGTTGTGCTCGGGAGAATCCCATTCTCGCTTTTGTAAACGGATGAAGATTGTGTCCTACAGGAAGCTGTTGTTCAGATTCCAGGAAAGAATATGTCAAAGCATCCTGATCCTGTAAACCTTCCTCCATGATCATTTCCAGATTTCTTAGGCTGCTGTGAATCCTTTTGGTAAATAATTCAAGGCCTTTTTCACTGAACTGCTCAGAAAGTTCGCGGTATACCAATTCAGTAAGCTGATCAACATCCGGTTCAAAAACCTTCTGATTGTTATGATCAACCACCCACAAAGGCATTCCATAATTGTGGAAAGCACTTTCGGAACGGTAAGAAACCGGAGCGAATAAAAAGATCTCGCTTTTCTTTAATTCAAATCTTATATGAAGCGGATAGGTACTGTTTTCCAGCGCCTGAGCCGTAAGCATGTCATATTTCGGAGCTCCCTGATAGAATTTTCCGTTTCCAAGCTCACGAAGCATTCCGTTGAGCAGGATTCTGATCGTAATTTCCTGTGCTTTTTCCGTAAGCTTAGTTTGCTGTATCAAAGTCTTCTCCATGCGATTTGATTGTATTTAAAATTTGGTGAACATCTTCTGTCGTGGTGATCGGGTTCAGGAAGGTAAACTTCAGGTAGAAATTTCCATCTACTTTGGTACTTGCCACCAGAATTTCCCCGCTGTAGAAAAGCTTCATTTTGATGTGCTGGTTCAAAGCATTCAGGTCTTCAATATCAGGTCTGATATAACGGAAAACCAGAACGCTCAGATCCGTATCGGAAAGCAGTTCGAAATGAGGGTTTTCAGTGATCATAGACGCTACGTCTTTGGTAAGGTCTATCACCGTGTCTGTATATTCTGAGAGCTGTTCTTTGCCCATCATTCTTAAAGTAAACCACAGTTTCAGCGCATCGAATCTACGGGTGCTCTGGATAATGGATTTGTTGATCTGCGCAGGAATTTCCTCTTCATCCATTTCCGCAGGATTCAGATAGTCTGCATGATGTTTCAGGATTCTTAATTCCCTTTTATTTTTAACGATGAAAGCACTACTGCTGATTGGCTGGAAGAAAGATTTATGATAATCTATCGTCACAGAATCTGCTCTTTCGATACCATTCAGAAGATGACGGTACTTTTCGCTCAATAATAAAGCACATCCGTAAGCCGCATCTACGTGCATCCAGATATTATATTGCTCGGCAACATTGGCGATATCTTCCAGTGGATCTACGTTTCCGAAGTCTGTGGTTCCGGCCGTAGCCACAATTCCGATAGGAATATTTCCCATCTGCTCTTCTCTCTTAATGTATTTCTTCAGTAAACCGATGTCCATGCAGAATCTTTCGTCTGTAGGAACTTTAACAATACATTTTTCGCCTAATCCCATGATGGAGGCATTCTTTAAATTGCTGAAATGAGACTTATCAGAAACAAAAATTCTGAATCTGCTCGCTTCCTGTGGAAGTCCATCCAGCTTTATATTATGGTTGTATCTCTTCTGGGAAAAGCAGTCGCGCATCATCACAAGGCCCATCAGATTGCTCTGTGATCCGCCTGCTGTGAAAACGCCATCGCTGGTTTCCGGATTATATCCTAACTGCTCTGCGGTCCAGTCGATCAGTTTTCTTTCCATGAAGGTTCCTCCTGCACTCTGGTCGTACGTATCCTGTGAAGAATTGATGGCGCTTACAAGGATTTCTCCTGCCAATGCAGGAATGACGATAGGACAGTTAAGATGTGCCACATATTGTGGAAGGTGAAAAGCAGTGGCATGCTTTACATATATAGTATCTACCTCTTCAAGTAGCTCCTGATACGAAGATAGTTTTTGATTAAGGTCTATCTGCTGTACCATGCCTTTCATTTCTTTGGCTTCTATTCCGCTGAAGGGTTTGTCATTTCTGTGAAGAAAAGTTCCTACAAGGTCTAAAGTTTCTTCTACAGCGGAACGATAATGATCATAATTGTCAGTATGAAAAATATTTCCAAAATTCCCCGAAATGTGAGGTAAGGAGGCACCCAGGATCTCTCCGGCGGGCATTTGATTGTTGTTCATATGGTATTTGTAAGGTGATTTTTGAAATCAATAAGTTGTATGAATTCTGTATAGTATATAGGCGTATATACTTGATTGTCAAGTTTTTATTTTTAGCATTTTTTCAAGTTTTTTTTTGGTGATTGATAAATTATTCCTAAATTTGAACCGTCTATTGTTATTTAGAATAATTAAAAACAAATATAAAAATTATATTAACACACCAAATATTTTTTTAATGAATTCGCTAGAAATTTTAGATAACGACAGTATTACTGCGGTAAAACTGCTTCCAAGAGTCATTGAGATCACCTCTCAGGAAAGAAGAATGATACAAGATGCGGCGGTGCATCTTCAGAGAAAGTATGGCAGCTATGAAAATAGAGATTTCATTACCCACGTTCATCAACTGGCTTCTTATTTTTTGCCGGAAAGAATTCTACATATGGCCGCTGATTTTGCCAGCGACTTCTCAATAAATCAATATGGAGCTCTGGTATTCAGAGGATTAATGGACATCGATCAGGAAAGTATCGGGAATACACCACCGAACTGGCAGTCTGCAGATTATTCCAAATTCAATATCTATGGTTTTGCCTGTGCTTTGATTCACGGAGCACTTCCGTCGAAGCCTGTACAATACTATTCTCAGCGTAAAGGAGGAGGATTAATGCATGCGATTATCCCGGACGAGAAAATGAGAGAAACACAGACCGGATCGGGATCTGCAACAGATCTTTATGTACATACCGAAGATGCCTTCCTGAAACATCAGGCAGACTTTTTAAGCTTTATGTACATCCGTAATGAAGAGCAGGTACCTTCTACCCTATACTCTATCCGTTCTCACGGAGCTATCGGCGAAAATTTCAGACCTCTTTTTGAGCGTATGTATAAAATACCAAAAGATGCCAATTTAGAGACCGGTATGGAGGAAGAAGAGAAACTGGATGCCGTATTGTATGGTAATTTTGAACTGCCTTTTATGAGGTTTGATGCTGCAGAACAGTTATTCAATCCAAGCATTAAGCAGACTGATGATGCCTACAGCCATCTGACAGAATTCTGGGAAGAAGCAAGAGATCTGATTTATTCGGGTTTCACGCCACAGGCCGGAGATGTCATATTGGTGAACAACCATTTATGTGCTCACGGAAGATCAGCTTTCCGTGCCGGGGTAAGAAACATCAATGGCGTGGAGCACAAATGTCAAAGGAGAATTATGCTCCGTATGATGAGCAAAGTGAGCCTGCTGGAAATGAGAGCCCACACGCTTACAGAAGACCCGTTCTTTGTTATTGAAGAACATTTGGGTAAAAATTTCGAAAACATTTAAAATGTTCTATTAGATATTTATTTGATAATAATTATGATGGATCCTTTTAAGCCTTGTGCTTAAAAGGATTTTTTTTAACCTGAAAAATATTTAAACCATTAAGAGCATTTAAGTTTTTAAGATGATTAAGGTGAGCATCGCTTTTAAAGGTATGGCTTAAAAAAATCATTTGATTTTTCTTAACTATTCTTATCATCTTAATGGTTTAAAGATTTGAGCCCTGTTAACCATGTCAAGATTTTGAACCTTGACATGGTTAGGAGCGTTGATTTCAACTTAAAATAAAACAACATAAAACACTATAATTAAGATAAATACAGCAATTTATGTAAACTCAATTTTACGGCTTGAAAAACCGATCAAATAAAGTCAATTGTTCAGATAAAGATCTGCTCCAATATTTAGGATCATGGATTCCTAAGGACTCTATATAAAGATGCGGGATCTTTTGGTCGGTTAATTTTTTATGAAAGTTTCTGTTCATAGCGATCATCTGGGTATCTTCTGTCCCGCAGTCAAAGATGTACTGCTGATCTGCTGAAGCCATTGTTTTCAACTTATTATCTGTAAGAAATTTAGGATTCAATGAAATTACAGGACCCGCCACTTTATCTACCTGATACTTCGTGTACCCTTCTCCAAATGAGGCCAGATCCAAAGCACCACAAGAACTTCCAACGATGCCAAACGTTTTATTGTATGTCGTACCAATGTTTACAGCACCATAACCTCCCATGCTCCAGCCCAGGATGCCACGGAATTTTCTGTCGTTTTTCACAGGATAGTTTTTATTGACAAAATCCACAAGTTCCTGCCCGATAAAAGTCTGGTACTGGGAATCTTTAACCAACGGACTGTCTAAATACCATGAATTGAAATTTCCGTCCGGCAAGACATAAATCATCTTATACTCTTGTGCTTTCTGAACCAGATCAGGAATATCCTGTTTGATCGTTCTGTCGGGATTTCCGCTGTACCCGTGAAGAATATAAACCGATGGATAAGTTGCGCCCTGCTGCACATCCGGGGTGATGATAATGGTTTTAATATTCTTATTCATTCTGGCACTGAACACTTCTTTATAAATGATTTTCTGTGCGGAAAGCTGTGCAGATATTGTTAATACACAGACAATGCTTACTATATTTTTCATAGGATATAATTTTAAATCTGATAGGACTGCATCCTATCTTAGGCTAAATCGCCACGTTGTGGCTGGCTACCATACCATTGTTATTGATTTACGGTACAAATATGCGGCCGATAGAATAAAAAAGCCTCAACATATGTTGAAGCTTTTGTCAGTTTATTTCCTTTTTTATGCGGCTCAGCTGAGTGGGTGTAATGCCCAGGTAAGAGGCGATGTGATGCTGTTTAAGACGGTCATGCAGATGTTTATTCTGCAATAACTGTAAATAACGCCGTTTGGCTGTTTCATGCTTTAGAGAAATCTCCAGCGGTTCTTTTTTTACCACCCAGTTTTTTTCCAGATAATGGATTTGAAATAATGCCAGATCATGATACCGGTTGATCAGTTCTCTGAAAGCCTTTGCCGGATATTTGATCACCGAACAGTCTTCAAGGGCAACAATATTAAAATCACTGGGTTTATCCTTGATTACAGCTGCAGTAGAAGCCACAAAACTCTTTTCTTCAAAGAAAATTTTATACACAGAATCTCCCTGTTCATCCACAGTATAATACCCTACCAGCCCCGATTTTATAAAATAATAATATCTGGCCGCAGTTCCGGCTTCCTGAAGAAGATCATTTTTACTGAATCTTTCTTCAGTACAAATATTGATCAGGGCATCAACCGTTTCTGCTGATAATGGGTAATAGAAATTGATTTCTTCTAAAAATTCTTTCAAAGCTGATGGTTATTAATCTAAAATTTTCTTCATCATCAGATCGGTCTGTTCATCATTTCCCAAGGTAAAAGTATGGGTTCCGAATTCCTCAAAACCATTTTTTCTGTAAAAGTTCAGGGCTCTCAGGTTCTTTTCCCAGACCCCAAGCCAAAGATAATTTTTGCCAAGACTTTGAGCACTTTCTAAAGCTTTATCATACAGTAATTGCCCTACTTTCTGTCCGTGGTGGCTTTTTTTGACGTAAATACGCTCTATTTCCAGGGAAGTATCATCGTCCTGCAGTTCAGTTTGTGCCGCTCCGGAATTCAATTTAAGATAGCCAACAGCATTGTCCTCTTCCCAGGCAATAAAGAAATGAGAATCGGGGTTATTTAATTCCAACTTTACTTTTTCCGTACTGAAACTTTCATCCAGATACGTTTTCATGGCCTCTTCGGAATTACTTTCCGCAAAGGTTTCGGAGAATGTCTGTCTACCCAGACTCTGTATGGTTTCAAGATCTTCAGCCGAAGCTGTATTAATGATAATAGATGCCATTTTTCTTTTTTGTTAAAATAATAATTTCTTAAACGCTTCAGAAGCCAGATGTACCTGAACGGCCCAGTCGTCTGCGGCATCACTTCCTGCATCGTCGGAGATATATTTCAGGCACAGGAAAGGGATGTTCTCTTTCTTAGCGATCAGGGCAAGCGGATAGGCTTCCATATCTACAATATTATAATCCGTTTCAGAATGATTCATCTCAAAACTGTCGCCACTGCCACAAATTCCTTCTTCCAGTCCGTTCATCTGAAGACCGTATTCCAAAACAGGCGGAATTCCGGATAAAGGAGTTTCATAAAGACTGAAGCCGAGACCTCTCACATCCATATCGCGCTGGATAAATTTTGTACAGCAAACGACTTCTCCCTTCCCGAAGCTTTTACTTCCTGCAGACCCCAGATTAACGATCAGTTTGGGTTTTCTGAAATGAATTTCTCTGGTCAGTTCAATCGCAGCATTTACTTTTCCTATTCCTGTCACCAGTTTATTTTTTCCTTCAAAAGCCTTTCCTGCTTCCGAATCCAAAGCAAAGACAAACAGCGTTTCAGAAACCGGATATTGAGCTTCGGTATTGATTTTTATCATTGAACATAAATATTTAAACAAAAATAAGCATTGAGCAGCTAAAACGGGAACCTTTTTACTGTTTTTTATAATCTGTACTGAACAAAAAAAACACCCCGGTTTGAGGTGTTTTTATATTGAATATGCTAAATTATTTTTCATTGAAAACACTAATATCACTCATCTTCTTTCACTAATTACACGAATATTTCCGCTCTTCAATAGTGACATTAGTGAATCTATTGGTGTTATTTGTGGTTAACATAGTCAGGAAGGTTGCAAACCCTAAGACTCTCAAACTTCCTCACATTATTAAATAGCGCATCCATCTGTATCACAAGATGCACCTCCTTCTTTCGAAAGATCCTTAAACGGGCTTACCGTTTCTTTATACGTCTGTTGAAGAGCATCTGCAAAAACTTCAGCAGGTTGTGCTCCGGATACGGCATATTTTCCATTCAGAACAAAAAAAGGAACGCTGGAAATACCATTGTTTTTAGCCTCCTGAATATCCTGGTTAATTTCAGAATCGAATACATGTGATGTTAAAGCCTGTCTTGCCTCATCCTTATCAATCCCTGCATTTTCAGCAAGGGAAACAAGTTCTTCTATATCCCCAACATTTTTCCCGTCGGTAAAATGAGCAATGAAAAGCGCTTCTTCCATTTCATTGGCCTTCCCGTGTTTTTTCGCAAGGTGAAGCAGTTTGTGTGCTGTAAATGTATTGATGATCAAAGCTTTTTCGAAATTAAAATCTATTCCGGCACTTTTCCCCATCTGAGCCACCTGACCAATCATCTGAGATGCCTGTTCTGCTGGAAAACCTTTTTTCTCTTTAAAATATTCAACGGTATTCTGAGGTTTTGAAGCATCTAAACTAGGATCTAACTGGAAGCTCTTCCACTCTACTTCGATTTCGTCTTTAAACGGCAGTTTTTCAAGAGCCTGGTCAAAATTATTCTTTCCGATATAGCAGAACGGACACATAACATCCGACCATATTTCTATTTTCATTTTCTTTGTTTTAATTTTTGATGAAATTTATTAATCCATCAAAATTACTGCTTTTCGCCAATGTAACAAAATTTGTTACACTATATTACCCACATGGAATAATGATCTTTTCCTTTTCAGCTCTTTTTTCCAGAATACTTCTCAGAATGATCATCAAAAACGCCAAAACGCCAAACACAAGGCCTATCCACGGATTGTATGAAGCTCCTTTAGCCACAATCATCCAGCCTCCCAGAGTTGTTCCCAGAGTTACTCCGAGGTTTCCAAAAGAAGTTGCTAAGCTGTTGGCAAATTCAAGAGAATCCGGGACAGAAGAAATCATGTAGGTAGACGCATTCTGAAAACTTGGTGAATACAGAAAACCCCAAACTGCAATACTGATGATATTGGCAGGCAGACTGTCCCCGGAAAAATACAGTAAGAACGGCATAATGACAGTCCCGGAAAGGAACAGAGCGGTCGTTTTCGGGACATTCCAGCTCAGCATTTTTCCCGCAATCCAGTTTGAAAATACACCAATAATTCCGAAGAGGAAAAGCATGTAACTAACCATCGTTCCGTCCATTCCTTTGGCTTTATTCAGATAGTCTGCAAAATAACTGTAGGTAGAAAACCAGGCAGTGATCATGAAAAAATTCATGGCTGTACTGATGATAAATGTAGGTTTAGTCAGAATCGTGAGCTGACTTTTATAAGATTTCTTTTCCTGCACAGGCATTGCGGGAAGCAGCAAATAAATCACGGCTAAAGCTACTGTACTCACAATCCCCTGAACAATAAATGAAGATTCCCATATCCATACACTGGCGAGCCACGTCGCAAAAGGAACTGTAGTCACCATAGCCAGAGCTACCCCGATAAAGACAATTCCCATCAGCTTATTCGCCTGTTTTTGATCTGCACCGGAAACTGCGACAGACAAAGCCGTGGCAATATAGACCGGTTGTAAAAATGCAGGAAGTATTCTCACCATCATCAGAAGCCAAAACGGGGGCGACATCGCCGAAACCACAGCCGTAAACAGGAAGATCGCAATCGCGGTCAACATCACTTTCTTACGGTCAAATCCGGACATCAACAAGGTCATAAAAGGTCCTGTTAATGCAATAATCAGTGCAAAAGCACTGAGCAGCCAACCGGCTTTGTCAGTTCCTATCTGATAATGTTCAGCAATCTGTGGCAGGATTCCTATCACTCCGAATTCTGTAGTAATGACTGCAATGAATCCTAAGCATCCGATGTAGGCGTACTTTTTCATGCTTCTTTTTCTACAGCTATTTCAAGGTGTTGATGGGCAAAAGCTGCCATTTCATTGGCTGCCTGCTCCACTTCATTCAATACTTCTCCCATATGCATAAAACCATGCACCATATCTTTGTAAAAACGGGTACGAACAGAAATCCCGGCATCTTTCATATGCTGTGCTAACAATTCTCCTTCGTCTCTTAAAGCATCATGTTCAGCAATAAGAACCAATGTAGATGGCGTATTTTTAAAATCTTTTATCAGTACAGGAACCGCTAATGGATCGGGATTGTTTTTACCATCAGGATAATACCAGTTCCAGGCCTGGATACCGCCTTCTTTATTTAAAACCGGGCCTGTTTCATAGATTTCCCATGATTTTGTATTAAGCTGATTATCCGCTGCCGGATAGATCAGTATCTGAAACTTCAGAAGTTCTCCAACCTGTGTGGAAACGCTGGCTGCAAGAGCTCCACCGGCACTGTCGCCTACAATTCCGATCTGATTTTTATCAATTCCCAGAGATTCTGCATGGTCAACCACCCATTTTACGGCATCAATGGAGTCATTTAATCCCGCAGGAAAAGGATGTTCAGGAGCCAAGCGATAATCTACGAATATCACTGCTGATCCTGTTTTATTGGCCAGTTTACGGACTACAGCGTCATGGGTTTCAAAACCACCGGCAATAAACCATCCGCCATGTATGTAGACAATAGCTGATGATTTCTGAGCTGTTTTTCCTTTCGGGCGGTAGATCCGGATCGGGATTTGGTAGTTGTCCATTGGAATATTCAGTTCTTCGATCATTGCAACGGATTCTTTTTTTCCGCTAAGCTGAAGCGACATCGTATCAAGATATTTTCGGGTATCATCTAATGGATCCTGTGCATTGAATGACTGTATTTTTTCTAAATGACTGATGATTTGGCTGATAGGTGATGTAAATTCCATTTTTAAAAATTTTCCTGTTAATATTGTTTGCATGGGAACCTAAGCGCTATTGTTCCCCAACTGATTTTTATTTTCAGTTTCTGAGGACAAAATTAATTTTCAAACCTTACATTTGCACTGTATACAGCGAATTGTATGGTACTAACAAATTTGTAAGCTATGGGGAAAATAAAGGAAAATTCGACGAACAACATCAATAAAAAGTACATACAGGAATGTGATCTTTCTTATGCCGTCTGCAAAATCGGTGGAAGATGGAAACTTTTGATTTTAAACAGGTTGAAAGACGGAAAACTGCGTTTCAGTGAAGTTCGGGACCGGATCTGCGGAATCACTGAACGGATGCTTACTTTACAGCTGAGAGAACTCGAAAAAGAAGGTTTGGTGAAACGAACCGTACATGCTGAAGTTCCGCCCAGAGTAGACTACGAATTGACGAATATAGCACGGGAGCTGATCCCGATCTGGGAAGACCTGGAAAAATGGGGAAATAAGCACAGAGACTTAGTTCAGAGCTGTGAAGTTGAGGCTAAGGTTTAGGCTGAGATGCATTGACTTTGTTGCAAAACAGAACGTGAGCAATGATCGCAAGCAGTCCGAAAGATGCTCCTACAAAGCAGACACCAGACCATTGAGCATATTGCCAGGCCATAGAAGCCAGCCATGTTCCGAGTGATCCACCAATGAAATAGGAAACCATATAAACCGTGTTCAGTCTGTTGACCGCATTGGATTTAATTAAAAAATAATTGGTCTGATTCATGATGTGGCTCGACTGTACGCCAAGATCTACCAGAATAACACCAACAATGAGTCCCCAATACGTTTCGCCCGCAAAATAGGTGAAAGCCCAGCTTCCTACCACAATAAAAAGCGAGTACAATATGATCCGGTTAATATCCAGATATTTCTGAAGTTTTCCCACTTTTGCAGCTGCCAAAGCCCCTACAGCTCCGGCCAGTCCGAAACTTCCCACTACAGAAGATCCTGCATTGAAAGGCGGTTTTTCCATATGAAAGACCAACGTTGTAAACAAGGCACACATAGATCCGAACGCCATCGCCCCACGGAATGAAGCCAGCTGCAAAATAGGCTGTGTTTTAGCCAGATGAGCAACAGATTTCATTAATTCTCTGTAAGTTCCTTTAAAATTTGGCTGCATTTCAGGTAGCATTTTATACACCGCAATCCAAACCAGAATCATCAGTCCTGCAGCAATGCCGAACATCGCTCTCCAACCCCATACATCGCCAACAATTCCACCGATAAAACGGGATAAAAGAATTCCTAATAACAATCCGGACATTACGACTCCGATATTGGAAGATTTTTCTTTATCAGAGGATAGTTCAGCGGCGATTGGTATAAATAACTGAGGAATCACAGAAGTAGCTCCAATCAACAGGCTGGCTGCATACAGCATCCATAATTGAGTAGCAAATGTCATCCACAATAATGATCCAAAAACTAAAAACAAGTCAATCAGAATAAGCTTTTTACGGAAAAATTTATCTCCCAAAGGCACAAGCAGCAACAGACCCAATGCATATCCTATCTGCGTCAGTACAGAAATCCGGCTTGCAGCACTTTCAGAAACATGGAGATCGTCGGAAATAAGGGCCAGTAAAGGCTGGTTATAATAGTTGTTGGCTACCACAAGTCCCGAGATGATGGCCATAAGCCAGATTACTGTTCTTGAAATACCGTTCGTATTGCTCGCCTGCATAGTTGAATTAAAATTTGACTTCAAATGTAAGAATAGAATTAATGAATAAGAGGCATTCCAAATTGTTAATCATGAATAATTCAATTAATACATTCAATCGGAAACACTACCTTTTTTAAGAAAAACAAAGGTAGTCAAATTAAAAAAAAGAGACCGTTTGGAAACGACCTCTTTCAATCAACTATGGCATTTAATCTTAAAATAATTTACAGGCAGGAAAAGAGGGAGATGTTTTTTGTCATAACAGCTTTACAGAAAGTCAGCTGTGGTTTTTGTGTATATCTGTAACGGAAAAATAGCTGTTAATATTTTGTAACATTATTTTTTTATTCTGCTTATCTAATCCCAACTATATTAAATACCTTTATCTAAAGGATTTTTGGCGAAAATTCAATTTTTTTTAGCACATTTGTACTAAACACATTTCACACGGGTTCCATGGATTCTAAACAACAGCTTTTACAGCAGTCAATCGCGGCAAAAGAGGTTTTTCTGCCTCACATTTCGGCTGATCCGGTTATTTTCGGGTTTGAGCATAATGAACTTAAAGTTCTTCTTTTAAAGACCAATTACAGACAAAAATGGCTTCTTCCCGGCGGTTACGTAAAAAAAGATGAAGATCTGGATGACGCAGTCAAAAGAATTTTGAAAGAAAGATCGGGAGTAACGGATGTGTATCTCGAAGAATTCGGGGTATTTGGAAAGAAAAACAGAAGTGAATTCCATTTCGAGGATTTTGATGATACGCTTTTCCAGAAACAGCGCTTTGTTACTGTAGGATATTACGCATTGTACAGTCCTTCAAGGTTTCGCCTGATTCCCGATGAGTTTAGTGAAACCTGCGAATGGGTATTTATAAGCCAATTGCAGGAGCTGGAATTTGGGATGGATCATTATGAAATTATTCAGAAAGCTTTATTTACCCTGAGACAGAAAATATCTACAAAGCCTATCGGACGGAATCTTTTACCCGAAAAGTTTACGCTTCCGGAATTGCAGAAATTATACGAAGCTGTTTTAGGAAAGGAGCTGAATCGCGGGAATTTTTACCGTAAAATAAAAAACCTCGGTATTCTGAAAAAACTTGAAGAACAAAGACGTGGTGGTGCTCACAAAGCACCTGACCTCTACTCTTTTGATGAAGAACATTACGTTAAAGCTATGGAAAACGGGCTTAACAGCTGGTAACTTCATTCTTTTTTCCGATGAGTTCTATTGAAAAAAAGGTTTTCAGGTTTTAGAAATAATAGGGAAATTTGCAGAATGAAAATTATCCCGCTTAAAGAAGGCAATTTCTCGGCCAGCAGAACAAAAGATTTTACGCTTTTAACAGATGAAAATTTTGATACCATAAAAGGAATCAGAATGTCTGTGCAGCCGTTTCTGGTAATTACAGAGCATGATTATATCCTTCTTGATGCCGGTATCGGATGGAAAAATACTGACGGAAAAACGGTCGTTTCTGAATTACTGGAAAAAGAAAATATCAGGCCGGAACAAATCACCAGGCTTCTGCTTTCACATCTTCACAAAGATCATATCGATGGCAGCATACAAAAGACAGACAATGGTTTTGTCCCAACATTTCCGAATGCCCAAATTTATATCCAGAAACGCGAACTGGCTTTTGCGATGGAAAATAAAGGAAATCCTTCTTTTGACTTTGATATTCTGGAAAAGCTGATTACCCTGCCTGATATTGTATGGATGGATGAAGATCAGGGAAAAATCAGTGATGAAATTTCTTTTGAAGTGGTGGGCGGTCATACCCCATTTATGCAGGTATTCTGGATCAGGGAAAATGATGAGACGGTCTTTTATGGGGCCGATGACCTTCCTCAGGAATCTTATTTGAAATACCATCTGGCATATAAAAGCGATTTCGACGGTAGAAAAGCGATGGAATTAAGGCTGGAATGGCAGAAAAAAGCAGCCGAGGAGCAATGGAAAATACTGCTTTACCATGATCTGGACAAAGCAGTAATCCAAATATAATCTGATTCAAAAAATAGGTTTAAAGATCATTAAACCATTTGTAAATATCCAGATCGGAAGGGATACCGAGTTTTTTTCTTATCCTGTTTTTTCTGTTCTGAATGGCTTTTGGGGTCACAAAAGTATAAGTCGCAATTTCCTTGGTGGTAAAGTTGAGTTTCAGGTAAATGCAGAAAATCAGTTCAGAATTTTTGAGATTGGGATGTACATTCGTGATCTTGTCAAAAAAATCCGGATACACTAATCTGAATTTATTCAACAGGCGCGGAGAATTTTCTTTCGCCAATGCCATGATATCGTCCTGTACTAAAATTTTTTGATTCAAATCTTCTAAATTGGATTGCGGTTTTTCGTTTTTCATAATATTTTTCTCATCTCTACTTATTTCTGATGCCTTTAAACGGGCAGCACCAGTACAAATTCTTCTTCTCCGGCTATTGTATAACAGCTGTTTTTATTGGGAGGCTTAAGACTGCATCTTTCAATTTCATTTTTTATAATTCAATAATCTGCGTATACTTTATAGTTTCAACATTTGTTCTTAAAAATTCTCTAACTGAAGTTCTCCTTTTCAATTATTTTTAAAACAAACAAAGAAATAAAAAATGATTAAAATTTTACAGAATTAAAATACCACATACATACCACGCCATGCCTATAAACACTGTATTTGTTCTATTTTGAACCGAGTTTTGAAATTGAACTGCTCATTTATTTATTTTAAACAAATTTAGAAGATTGTAAATCCCATTTTTATGATCCTAATCAATATTTTCCAGGATTTTATTCTATGCCTGGAATAAGATTTACAGATGTTTCCAAGCGAGACGTTAAGCTTTATTCTGTGGTATGTAAATGGTACCCGGTTTTGGAAAAACTGATTAAAATTGAACTTTCTTTACATTATTGAAATTTGGGACTTTTCTGTTGATGACATAATGAAACACATCCATGGTTAAACATTTGTTTAAAATTTTAATTAACCTTTCACCTTTATGATTGCTGAAGATGTACTCTTTTCATTTGGAGCAGAAACCAAAGAATATAAACCGGGAGATATTATTTTCCGGGAAGGCGAATTTTCCACATTTTATTACCAGATTGAAAAGGGGCAGATCAAACTCAATAATTATACGGAAGACGGAAAGGAATTTATTCAGAACATATTTTCCGGGGGACACAGTTTCGGGGAGTCACTGCTGTTTGTAGACCGTCCCTATCCCATGAATGCTATCGCTATAAAGAACTCTCATATTATAAGACTTCCCAAATCCGATTTTTTGAATTTAATCAAAGAAAATCAGGACGTTTCCCTGAATGTCTATCAATGTATGGCCGAAAGAATGTACTACAAATACATCATGCTGTATAACCTCTCTTTTCAGAATCCCATGCTGAAACTGAAACAGCTCATGGATTATCTTAAAAGTTATCAGGAAGACAAAAGTCCCTATTCTTTTGAAATTCCGCTTACAAGACAGCAACTGGCTTCCCTTACCGGAGTCCGCGTAGAAACCGTTATCAGAGCTATAAAAACAATGGAAAAAGAGAAGATTTTGAAGATTGAGAAGAGGAAGATTTTGTATTAGTCTGGAAGATGGGAGAAGGAAGATGGAAGTTCTATGAAGCCTGCGAAGAAAACAGAAGTCTCTTCAATTGGTATTTTTTAGTTTAGAAAAGAAAAATGGAAGCTATTTACAGACTTCCATTATTTATTTACACTTTTCTCCCTTTATTGATTTTCCACAAAATTAAGATTCCGGATAAATTCATGACAACCTTCAAAATCGAAATGGCGGTTTTTCAATAGTTCTATTTGATACTTTATAGGTAAGAATTGTCCCCATTTTGAAAAATCTAAAATTCCCGGACTTTTTTCAATTGCTATAGACAATGCTAAGTCTAAATCAGAAGGTATTTTGGATATTTCTTTAATGGTTGATTTGAAAATTTCTCTATTCATTTTCTTTTGATTTACATCCTCATTAGTTTTTATACTAAAACAGCTTTCCAGCTCAGAATAATGACATGCTATTCCTTTAGTTTCAAGAAGAAACCTGATCGTCCTGTTAATTCTGGAATCAGCAAATGAATAGAATCTGATATTGCTATTACTTAATAATAAAGGACGGTCACTCTGGATATCCTTAAGATCAAAAATTGAAAATTCTTTACGAAGATCATGTATTACATTTTCACCATTTTCATTAATAGATTCTATCTTATTTTTTTCTTTTAAAATACTAAGCATTTTTTCTCTAATCCTATGAGTGGTATCTCCACCATTGCCAAAAAACACAGGCTTTTTCCCATCTTTAGCAGGAATAACTTCTATCTTTTTTGATTGGAGATCTACCTCTACAATCTTCCATATTCGAGCGGCAAGAAATATGTTTTCATCCTCTTTAAGCTGGAAAGATAATGGCAGTTCTCCTATTTTATTGCCGTTATGAGAAACTTTAAAAAAGGTTTCCGTTTTAAAAACGCTGTAAAAATCTTTATTATTAACGACCTTTTCTCCTTCTATTCCAATAATAAGCTCTTTTCCTAATTTTTCAAAAAAATTAATTTTTATAAGATTACTGATCACCTCTACAGTTTCTTCTTCTGTAACGTTAGTAAATGTTTTATTTAATTTAATTTCATGGAGAAGCTTATCTAAAGTGATTCCTGAGGTTCCTTTAACTATTGAAAGAAGCTGATGAACAAGAATATCATAAGGTTTTTGGCTAACAGATACTGGTTCTATATAATGTTCCTGATATAATTGCCAGCAAGCTAGTGACTGCACTAAGCTCCATTCATCCGTTGCATATAAAAACAAATTACTTGCTTTATCCTCTCTTCGTCCGCTCCGCCCAACTCTCTGTATCAAAGAAGCGATACTATTGGTAGAATCAATCTGCACGACTTCATCAACATTGCCTATATCAATCCCCAATTCCAATGTAGAAGTACAGGAAATACAAAATTTCCGGCTCTTATTGTCTTGTTTTGCAAATTCTTCTATATCCTCTCTTACTTCTTTATCCACGGAAGAATGATGGGAGAAATAATTTTTATGTCCGTTTTTTCTTTCAGATTCTCTTTTAAGTTTTACAGCAACTTCTTCAACCCTTCCTCTAAAGTTAGGAAATATTAAAACTTTACTGTTTTTAGTCTGTTCATAAAGATCTTCAATCAATTCCACAGGGAGTTCACTATTTCCTCCTTCAAAGTATTTAAAAACAGCATTAATAGGTTTCGGCGTAGTATCTCTGATGACTTTCGTACGTTCAGGATCTCCCAGAAAATCTTTGAGTTCAGCGTATTTATTTTCATCACTTACCGTTGCCGAAAGGGCCACGGTACTGAACTTCTTTTTATTGACTTTCTGAAGCCGCTGCAACAGAGACTGCAGATGAATTCCTCTGTCTGAGCCTAAAAAGGAATGAATTTCATCAATAACCACATACTCTACCGTTGAAAAAAGATGATGGATATGGTGAGGCTTATTCACAAACATTGCTTCCACAGATTCGGGCGTGATGAGTACAATTCCTTCCGGAGCTTTGATCAGGCGGTCTTTGGCTCCTTTTGAAGCCTCTCCATGCCATTTGGTTACCGGAACATCCAGATACGCACAGAGTTTTTCCACGCGCATGAACTGGTCGTTGATCAAAGCAATCAACGGTGAGATGTAGAGAACTTTTACGCCCTGTTCCTTAAAATTAACTTTTGAAAGGATCGGCAGAAAGGCAGCCTCCGTTTTACCTGAAGCGGTTCTCGAAATTAAAACATAATTAGTGTCATTCGGAATAATCTTTTGAATGGCCGCGTCCTGAATAGGTCTCAGACTTTCCCATTTCTGGTCGCGGATGTATTTTCTGATCGGCTCAGAAAGCATGTCGAATGCTGTCATATTTCCTCAATACTGTCTAACATTACCAAATCATTCGGTCTCTCATCTGAAATCTCAATTTCCCCGAAAAGCTGCTTTTTATCTACATTTGGATTCTGCCTGATGATGTTCAGAATATTCAGAAAATCCCTGATCACTTCTCTGGGAGTCAGGAATTCTGAAGCTCCCGGTTTATTGAACATTTCTTCCATGAAAGCAAAAATTTCATCGTCGGTGATATTCAGTTCTACTTTATAGTTAAAATCAAAAATCAGCTTCAGTTTTTTCAGTAAAACAAAGATTTCATTATGGTCCAAAGGTGTTAATTTGATCACCGGCTGGGCAAAATCCCTGATCTCAAGTGTTTCAAATTTATTGGTTTCCAGTCTGGATTTTAAAGCCTGATAGCTGAACAGTCCTCTCCTTTCATTTTCCAGAAATTCTTTTGTTCCTGCAAAATTAATGAAGAGATTGGAAATTTTCCCTTGAAAACAGTCGTTATAGATAGATAAAATTTTCTCGTAATTTTTTTCACGGGCCGCTGCCGTAGATATTTTGTAGAGATTGATAGCTTCATCGAGATTGATCATAAACCCGCTATAGCCCATGCTTACAAAGAATTTACAGAAATTCTTAAGCATATCGTAAAAATTGGAATCATTGATAATTTCCCGGACACCCAGATCCTGTCTTGCTTCTGTTTTGGTTTTATATTCACCTTTGAGCCACTTCAAAGCATTTCTGCGAAGCAATTCATCTCCTTTAATGTAACCCTCGTAGTATTTAACAATCACAGAACCGAAATCGAAACCGCCGACTTCCGTGATTTCATTTACCGTTTTCATAATAGAATTCTGGATCAGACCCAAATACTGATCATTTCTGATTTCCGACAGTGAAATATGGTTTTCTTCAGCAGTTTTCGTAATCACTTGCTCGATCCATTTTTCCAGCAAAGTCTGTAATGCGCCGCCTTCCGGCTTGGTCTGGATGGCAATATTGTCCATAATGGCAGAATACAGGATCACGCTTTTTCCGTCGTTGGAATACAGCCTGTTGTCCGGGGTAAAATCTGCATTGGAAACAACGAATTTCTGTTTCAGGGCAACAGTGTTCAGCAGATGAAGCATAAAAGATTTTCCGCTTCCAAAATCACCGATCCAGAATTTCGCCATGCTGTGGCCGTTTTTCACGTCATCCAAAGAGCTTATGAATGCATTGATCTCTTCCGATCTTCCAACGGTTATATGCTGTACCCCTATTTTCGGGACTACTCCGCTCACCAGCGAATTGATAATGGAAGTGGCTTCTTTGGGTTTAATATTGTCAATCATTGTTTAAAAGTTTTTTATAATAATCAGTATTAATCGTAAAATATTCATCCTCTTCTTCAATAAGGATGTCGTCGAGGGTTTCAAAACAGAGATCATTAATTGAATCTATGGTAGATCCCATAAACAGGTTCTTAGACTGTAAATAAGCAGCCATTTCACTTTGTGGAATATTAAAACTCTGTTTTTCAAATAAGTCTAAAATTTCCTTCTGAATGTCTGATAAATTCAGTTGTTCAATATATTTCTGAGTGTCTGTTTCGGCATTGTGATGAGTGATATTCATCGTCAGTTCGTCCTCTTCTTCGGTCCCTGCTGGTTGTTCACTTATATTTTCTGCCTCATAATCATCTCTGAGATATTCTTCCAGCAAAGCTACCGTTCCGGAATGCTGTTTCTGAACATTTTCAACGGCATCTCTGTCGATCATTATTTTTTTTCTCTTCGGAAGATACAGTTTAGAGGCCTTTTCAATCGCTGCTTCAAGATTTCTTGTTGTAATGAATTCGTTTAATATATTTTCAAAATCTGTAAGCTGCTCCTGGGTGGAGAACAGGCTCTTCTGAATATTTTTTGTAAGCTGTTTTCTGTCAAATTGAGACGTATTGATATCTTTTTCAAAATAATGGAGATAAAGCTTTAAAGCACTGATCCGGTCATGCTTTGATACAAATTTTGAAGCTTCGAAAAAAATAGTGTCCTGAGAAGGATTTTTAATATTTACCTCTGCCAGCCTGAATATTTCCCTTTCAAAAGCAAGAGTATTGGAAAAATCTTCTTTAATGGTTTCAAATTTTGTCTTCCACCGGCCGGTATTGTTTTCATTCAGAATAATATTGGTTCTGTGATCTGCATCCAGAATCTGATGTTGGTTTTCTACAAGAAAAACCTCAAGTTTTGAAACGATCTTTCTGCCGTACTGGTGCTGAATATCCGGATGGGTATAGTTAAAATCCGCATTGATCTTCCTTTTAATTCCATAGACTTCCCTTACATTATTTTCGCACAATTTTAATATATGGTTGAAAATTTCAGTCTGTACGGCATCATAGGTAAAGCGGTAGTTGAGGCTTTCTTTTCTGTAGCTATACTGCAGGCAGACAATAATTTCGGACAGTTCTTCAATAACCGTTGCATAGGATTTATTGACCGGAATGCAATGGATTTGGAGATAATCTATGGCTCTTAAAAACTGTTTTAAAATCTGTATTCTGCAGTATTCAATTTCATTGAAAACATTGTCGGCAAACCATAACCTGTCCAGCATTGCAACCTGCTCATCATTTAAACTTAGTTTCCTGATGTATTTCTTTCCTATTTTCCAGCCCTCAGGATCATACTGCGGTTGTGCAATATTTTCGACGGAGGGTTCCTGCACATGTAAATCCGTTCCAAAATTGATGGGAATATCTGCACTTCCGGAGACATCAATGATAGAGTCATCATAATGTTCATTCTGCATAGTTGTATTCGTATTTAAGGTGATATTTTCGGATAAATTTTCTCTTCAGATGGCATCAAAAACATCAAACTCATGAACCAAAACTATAGTGTGTCCTGATTTTCTAAGATCCAAGGCTTTTTCTACTTTCCTTCCATAACAGGAATAACTCCAGCACGCATTATTGGTATCGCCAATAATCAGATAATCCGTTTTTTTAGAAATGGTGTTGACAGCAATTCCACCTTTATCCTGAATCGCTTTCTGCAGTTCACTGCGGTTTCCCCGGCTTAATATACCCGTAATACAGAATGTTTTGTTTTCAAATATAATTTCAGGATCTACCGCACAGATTCCTGAAATATTTACATCCGCAGTATCCTTTTCTATTTTAGCTGCCGTATCAGAGTTTTTCAGCTCGACAAACTGTTTGATAAAAGCCGTAAGTATCGTTCTTTCTTCATCATCAATGATTTTATCAGCAACAATAGACAATACCAGACTTCTAATCTCATCATAAGGATAATAAGAGCTTAAGTGTTCATTTTCAGAAAGCCATTCATGAAGTTTGAAGATTTCATGATCATTTAACATACCATCCGCCAGAACTCCATGAAAAATTCCCTGCAGAAGCTGAAGATCAGATGTGATTCCATTATAATAAATACTGCCGTGTTCGTATTTCTGACACAACCAATATAGATCTTCCACAGTTTCTTTGGGTGGTATTCCGTTAGCCACTGTATTTTCAATCAAAAGCATAAATTCCCTGAAAGGGTTTCTGTTGACCAGATCATAATGCTCTTTGGCCCATAATCTGAGTTCTTCCATTTCTTGGGCATCAATTATATCATCTGAAATTATTCCCAGAAGAAGGCCTTTTAATGAATTAATTGCTTTATCTGCTCTGGATTTGGTCGTGACAACCTGTAAGTCTGGATTTTCAAAATTCGTCATCTTAAATACATTGAGTTTATTGGTTAATTAGCTTGTGTTGATGGTAAAATCAACTTTCTAATATAGCAATATTATAGATTCAAAAATATTCAGAATTAAAAAAAATGCCTTACGGTTTTCCGTAAAATGAGAGATTAGATTTTAGAGGTTAGAAGCTAGAGGATAGAATTTCTATAAAATAACTTATCATTATAAATTCTATATCCCGCGCCATATACAGCAGCACTGAACGCAAACCCGAATCCCGACACAAACTCATCACTCATCATTCATAACTTATCCCTCTCCATCAAGCTGTCTCTGAAACTCCTCCAGATATTTCGCAAGATGAATGCCGTCTGCCAGTCCGTGGTGGGCTTCCACAGAAACCGGAAGATACTTTTTACCGTCGCGGACACTGAATTTCCCGAAGGTGATCTTTGGAACAGATTCCGAATTATTAAAGCTGGTAGGATGCAATAACGCACTGAAAGAATTCCAGGGAATGGTTGAATGTCTGATGAGATCTTTTCCAAGTTCGCCATTATTCATTCTGATCCCGGATGTCCGCTGTACATCTTCTATTTCGTCCTGCATCACCGCATTAAACACGTTAAAATCTTTTGAAAAAGGGATAAATGCAAAACCGAAAGTTCCGTCTGCCCTGCCGATCGTAGTTCCGGCGTGAATGGCATCATATAAAATCACCTGATCATCTACAATTCTTAGTTTTAATTCATCTACAGCATTGACAGCTACCATCGACCGGTGAAGATAGGTGGCGAAAAAAGAATGATCATTTTCCTTCGCATAGGCATACGCTTTTGTACAATCGACTTCAGTAGTAAAGCCAAAATACGGGCTTGCCATTTTGGAGAAAAATTCAAAATGTTCTTTTCTGTTCCAGTTTTCGACGTCTATGATTTTCATTGATTTTATTTGCTGCAAATTTCCGTAAGTTTTCCCGGTTTTAAAAGTTTATCCTGAAAAAAATATAGAAATAACGAATCAGAGATATATTGAAAACTTAATATCTATGCTTGGTTTTGGTCGGTTTTTTGATGCAAACAGAACAGGTTTACACGATGAGATCTTCATTCTTTACTGTAAATTTCTCACTAACATTCTTTTGGCTTACTTACTAAAGAAGCCGGACTTAACAATAATTGGACAAATACAATATGGAGACAGAAAAAATTGGATTCATCGGATTAGGAAATATGGGCCATCCTATGGCTAAAAACCTTGAAAAAGCTGGGTTTCCGCTCTCGGTTTACAACAGATCACCTGAGAAAGCTGTGGATTTTAAAGAAAAATCAATCGTTTACACTCAAATTCCGGAGCTGGTTCAGAACAACAGCATCATATTCACTATGCTTACCGATGATCTGGCAGCAAAAGCAGTTTATGAAGAAGTTTTAAATCGGACATCAGCGGAAAGCTCTTTATCGATATGAGTACTATTTCTCCGCAGGCAACCGGTGAAATTTCGGGAGCTGTTAAAATAAAGGAAGGATCTTTCATTGATGCTCCGGTAGCAGGAAGTACCGCACCGGCTGCAGAAGGTACGCTAATCATTATGGCTGGTGGTGAGGAAAAAGACCTTCAGAGAGCCATGCCTTATCTGGAAAAACTTGGAAAAGCAGTCAAACATCTGGGCGAAAATGGAAAAGGAATTGCCGGAAAATTGTCCATCAATTATTTTCTTTCCGCTATTTATCAGGGCTTGGCAGAAACCGTTTTGTTTGCTGATAAACTGGGGATTGAACGTACTGCGATGTTAGAAATTATCAATGAAAGTGCAAGCGGAAGCGGTGCCACGAAAGTAAAAACGCCTCTATTGATCAATAACCAGTACAATCCTGCTTTTGCTTTGGACCTGATGCTTAAAGATATTCTGCTGGCTCAAAATGCAGGTGCCGATTTTCCATTATCAAAGGTTTTAGGTGAAACGTATCAGGCAGCCCACGATCAAGGTTTTGGTAAAGATGATGTGATCGGCATTATTAATTATCTGAAAAAATAAATGACAGAAAAGTTCTGGGTTTTAGAAATAGCATTTAATGATAGACAGGATGGATACACAAAATTTTAAAGGCAATAACTGGTCTGCAAGAAAAACAGGACCTGTTTATATCGTCAGCATCAAAGATCAATCAAGTATTGTTGAGGCTTTGACTGATTTTGTTCAAAACCAGAATATACAGGCTGGCGAAATCACGGGCATTGGAGCTGTCAGCGAAGCCACCCTTCGATTTTTTAAACCTTCCGATAAAAAGTATGTTGATAAAACTTTTCATGAGCAGATGGAAGTGACTAATATTTCCGGAAATGTTTCTGAGATCGATGGAAAACCAGCACTTCATATGCATATTACTTTGGGAAGAGAGGATTATACGGCTCTAGCAGGACATCTTCTGGATGCAAGGATTCGCGGTGCCGGAGAATTTATTTTCTATCCTTTACATACGAGAGTCGTAAAAGTGAAGAATGAAGAAGTCGGGATCAATTTCTATGATTTTGAAAAATGAAACAGCATACTGCTTTGAAAATAGTATTTTTGAATAAATATTTTCCTGATGTTTGACATCCTTCTTTCCCATATCCAAAACAAAGTTGAGCTTTCTGAAGAACAGAGCCATAAGATCCCATCTTTCTTTACGTCCAAAAAATTACGTAAAAAGCAATATCTGTTACAGGAAGGTGATATTTGCAAATGTCTTTCATTTGTAAGTAAAGGCTTGCTCAAATCTTATGTTTTAGATGAAAAAGGAAACGAACGGATCAATATGTTTGCCTTCGAAGGATGGTGGATTTCTGATTTCAATAGTTTTATTCATCAGGAAAAAGCAATTCTGAATATTGATGCTGTAGAACAAACGGAAATATTGATGATCACCCTGGAGGATTATGAAAGAATGATGCTGGAAATTCCTATAATGGATCGTTATTTCAGGATTCTTTATCAAAACAGTCTTGTTACAAAAGATTACCGACTGATGGTTTCCAACAGCTTTACAGCAGAAGAAAAATATATGCAGTTTGCCCAAAAGAACCCGGAAATCATCAAAAGGGTTCCTCATAATCTTATCGCTTCTTATCTTGGCCTAGCTCCTGAAACGGTAAGCAGAATACGAAAAAAATGGTCCCTGAATACTTGATCTGGATCAATACTAATGCATGACGCAGGTCAAGTGTTTCAGCCCTCTCCTGTTCCTAATTTTGTAAAAGAAATTTTACAGAAATGGACAATACAAAAAACATAGCACTGGTAGTGGGTGCGACAGGAATTACAGGTAGTAATCTTGCGGAAGAACTTATCTCACAGGGATGGACCGTTTACGGACTTTCCAGAAATACAAATAACAATATCCCGGAACTTCTTCCAATAAAAGCTGATCTACTGGATATCGACAGTTTAAATTCAGCATTGGATGGAATCTCTCCTACTCATGTGTATTTCACGACCTGGATGCGAAATGATACGGAAGAAGAAAACATCCGTGTGAACAGTGCCTTGGTGAGGAATCTACTGGATGTGTTGGCTTCCAAACAATCGGTAAAGCATGTAGCTCTGGTGACAGGTCTGAAACATTATTTAGGACCTTTTGAAGCGTATGCTAAAGAAGGAAAACTTCCTGAAACTCCGGTCAGAGAAGAACATCCGAGACTTCCACTTCCTAATTTTTACTATGCTCAGGAAGATGAAGTATATAAAGCTTCGGAAAGAGATGGATTTACGTGGAGTATTCACAGGCCTCATACCGTGATCGGTTATGCAGTGGGTAATCTGATGAATATGGGAACTACTCTGGCGGCTTATGCCAGTATCTGCAAGGAAAAAGGGCAAAAAATGATCTGGCCTGGATCTGCGGAGCAATGGAATGGTGTTTCTGATGTGACCGATGCCCGGATTTTAGCCAAACAACTCGTCTGGGCTTCTACTACAGAATCTGCAAAAAATCAGGCTTTCAATATTGTGAATGGAGATGTATTCCGTTGGAAATGGCTTTGGAAAAAGCTGGCAGACTGGTTTGGTATTGAAGCCGAAGATTTTGACGGAACGGTAAGGCCTCTGGAAAATGTATTAAATCATGAAGGTGAAACCTGGAAAGAAATAGCGGAAAAGTATAGCTTGAAAGAGAATAATCTTGACAGATTAGCTTCTGCATGGCACACGGATCTGGATCTCGGAAGACCTCTGGAAGTGATGTGTGATATGGCTAAAAGCAGAAAACTTGGTTTTACAGCATATCAGAATACGGAAGATTCTTTCACGGAACTGTTTGAAAAACTGAAGGCGGAAAGATTGATTCCTTAACTTAAGTTTGGGAGCTGGAAGAGGGAGGCTGGATGTTACTATTGGGCATTCATATTTAATTGTTCTCATCAAATTTGATTCGTCATAAAAAAACTAACAGAATGCGCTTTAGCTATTATTTGAGATGTAAATAGCTTCACCCTCCAAACCTCATAAATAAAGGAGCAGTTTATCGCTGCTCCTTTTTTATTATTGATGTGTTTTTTTATTGTTAAATCTCACTGGTAGTCATTCCGAACTTCTGTTTAAACGAATAGTAGAAATGAGAAAGATTTTCAAATCCCAGTTCAAGATAAATATCTGACGGCTTCTTATCTCTGTGCCGGATCAGATAATACGCTTCTTCCAGTCTTTTCTCTTTAAGCCACTGTTTGGGGGTTGTGTTGAATGCTTTATTAAAATCACGCTTAAATCCCGACAAACTGCGGCCTGTAAGCCTGGCAAAAGTTTCCACCGATACATTGAACATAAAGTTTTTATTCATGTATTCTTTCAGATCAATCTTATGCGGTTCAGAAAAGTCAAAAAGAAGGTTTTTAAAATCAGGATTGCTCTGGAGAATCAATTCTATCGCTTCTTTGATCTTTAAAACAACCAATCTGGAAGTTGCTGTTTTAGTCTTGTCAACATAGGGCAGCAAAGAAACAAAATATCCTCTGAAAAACTCATCCGGTTCAAAAAACAGCTTTTCGATATCGGGAAATCTTTCCGCAGCAGCCATCTTATTTTCAGCAGCGTATTGGCGGAGCGTTTCCTGATCAAGTGTTATGGAAAGAAACTGATACTTTTCATTTTTTGAAGGATGTTTTACCGTACGGATCAATTGATTTTTCCGTACCAGAACGACTGTATTTTCTTTTATGACCGTTTTTCCTTTGTCATGAAAAGCATGCGTTTCACCGGACAGCTGGAAACCCAGAAAATGATCCGGAATAAATTCCTCATGTCCCCTGTACGTTTCAAAGGCACATGAATACACCAGTTTGTCAAATATGATCTCAGAAGTTCTCTCCATGATACAAATATCTGAAATTTAACCCACAACAGAAGCACCGGCCTCTGCAATCTCTTTGTCCTGCTCGGGAGTTCCCCCGGAGGATGCTATGGCTCCGATGATTTTCCCCTCAGCATCTTTGATCACTACTCCACCGGCAATCGTTAAAAGTCCGCCATTGGAATTCACCATACCATATCCGTGCATATCTGCTCCGGCAATGATACTTCCCATAACATCACTGTCAACCCCGAACATCACTGCAGTTTTTGCTTTTTTAAGGGCAAAATCTATAACCCCGTAAACGCTGTCCAGTCGTGCTAATGTCATCAAATGTCCGCCATTATCTACTACCACAATACTTACCGGAATATTGATGGATCCGGCTTTTTCAATGGCTGCCTGAAGTGCTTCTGCAGCCTGCTTATAAGTAATGCTCATGATTTAACTTTTTGCCGTCCATGCATCCGCCTGAAGCTGTTTTACAAAATCTTCCGTTTCTTTAGGATGTACGTTTCTGAAGTTAGAGTTTTCATCCAGTGCTACATTCACGATCACATCGGCCATAGACTGAGGATCCAGCTGATGCGCCAGAGATTCAGCAACGCCATCGAAAGAAGACTCCGGCGTGAAATTCACTTTCGGATCATACCAGCGGAAGATAGAATCTACCCCTCTGTCATTGAATCCTGTTCCGAAAACTCCGGGATTACACGTTGCGATCTTGATGTTGAACGGAGCCAGTTCAGTTTTTAAACCTTCTGCAATAGATTCCATAGCGTGTTTAGAAGCACAATATGCCGCAACGTAAGGTACGGTCCATAAACCTCCCATAGAAGTGGTGAACACAATTTTACCCGGTTTTTTCTGCTCGATAAATTTCTTAACGAAACCCTGTGCAAGCTCTAACCCACCGAAAACATTCACATCAAACATGGAGCGGATAAATTCCAATGGCTGCTCTGCAATAGGGCCGCCTTCCATAATACCGGCATTGCTGATTAAAATATCAATATCATATTTTTGATGGATATAAGCGATATCTCTGGAATTGGTCACGTCCAGTTTATCAACGGTCAGTTCAATTCCCTGTTCATTCGCTTCACGTATTAAATCACTTACCTGTGGATAAACCTGTGCAGTAGCGATTACTTTGTGTCCTTTTTTAGCCAGATCAAATGCGGCTATCTTCCCGAAACCGCTTGCTGCACCTGTAATTAAAATAGTTTTGCTCATTTTGTTTTCTTATTGTTACAGATACAAATTTCAAGGATTTTGAAGGGAATACTGTTGGTGGGTGGTTCAATGTTTTGTTGGTGGGTGGTTCAGGTGAAATAAGCCAGTATAAGTAGTTCAAGGAAGATGATAAAAAACTAAGAATAATCTTTACTATATAATTGGAAAGCTAATACCAAAAATCAGAATTCTAGTTTTTTAAGCGATTCATAAAAGGAAATTCTTTATTATATTCTACCACAACAGTATCTCCTATTTTGTACTTTTCATCATAGCTTGGATTAGAATATTTTTTACCATTTACTGAAAATTCATAATAATATGAAAAAGGTCTTATCAGGTTTCCTCTCGAAACGTCTTTATCATTTATAATATTTCCATTTGTAATTGCTAAAGAAACAATATTTAATAATGGTCTATATACTAAAACATTTCTATAGGTATAGATTGCAAAAATTAATAGAAGGACTAATATTAAATGCTTTTTATTCATCAGTTTTATCTTTTATTTTAGAAATAGGCTTATTTAATACTGCATTACTAGTATTTTCAACAACTTTATTCGTTGAGTTTTTAATTCCGTTACTTAATTGTTTTGAAATACCCTTTATATCAAGCTTTTTTGATATATTGTTTGATGTTCTTGAACTTAATCCAGTTACTTTCTGTACAAAATTTTTAGCTTTAGTATTACTGTTTAGGTTGACTTTATTAGCGATACTATTTAATTTTGTAGTTTTAACTAATCCTCCTGCTTTTTTAGCCACGCCTCCCGCAGCTGCATCTATTAGTATGTTTTTTGCAATATTACGAGCATTTGTTTCTACCTTACCTGTAAATTTCCCACCATTCATTGTTTTTACTTCTACTACGTTCTTTGCTATCATCACGGTCGTTTTTACAGCCGCCTTTCTAAGAGCACTTCCTCCTTGTGTCAAAGCCCCCTCTGCTGCAGATAAAGCTATTGAAGAAACGGATATATTATCAGTCCATTTATTTTTAATAGATGGATCCAAATAATTGGCAGCAACCTGAAGACCATAGTCTGTGGCAGCCCCTACAATAGCTCCAACAATGCACGTTGGACATTCTTCCATCCGGATCATCAAATTTTACAGGATTGTTATATCCATAAGAATATGGGCTAAGGTTATCCGGATTGAAAATTCCTCCGCCATTTCCTAATGTCGTTTGTATTGCACCTGCTACTTCATCATCATTTTCGTCATCAATATCATTAGGGTCAAAAGTAAAATCAAGATCTTTTATTAATGGGTCTGGTTGCATCCATCTACTAATATCTGGCATATATTGCCTCCAGCCATAATCATACATTCCCGTTTCCTGCAGTTCCTTACCGTTGTACTTATACTGATAAGCATTCTGCGTAGTCACCGTATAATTATGGAGCAATCCAAAAGGATAATAATTGTTTACTTCTACAATCTTTTGAAGGCACGAGCGAGACGCTCGTGCCAGCGGGGGATTTCTATTTCTGATTTTTTATCCTATTCATAAAAGGAAAAGTTTCATTATATTCTATCAAAACACTATCACCTAACTTATACTTCTCATCATAACTTGGATTTGAATAATCTTTGCCATTTACTGAAAATTTATAATAATATATAAATTGATTAGTAAACTGTCCTCTTCTCTTATAGTATTTTTCATTTATTATCTGACCTTTTATTTTTTGATTAGAAAAGATATTTAGTACTGGTGTATAAATAATGTTTTCTCTAAATAAATAAATCATAATCATTAATAATAGAAATATTTTAAGCCACTTGCTATTCATCTGTTTTCTTTTTAATATTATCAACGGTTGCTTTAGTTCTTGCATTAACAGTATTTTCAACCGCTTTATTAGTAGAGTTCTTTATTCCGTTACTTAACTGTTTAGAAACTCCTTTTACGTCTAATTTTTTGGCAATACTATTTGATGTTCTAGAGTTAAGTCCTGTTACTTTTTGAACAAAATTTTTCGCTTTAGTGTTACTATTTAAATGAACTTTATTAGCGACATTATTCAACTTTGTTGTTTTCACCAATCCTCCTGCTTTCTTGGCAATACCTCCTGCAGCAGCATCAATAAGGGTATTTTTAGCAATATTGCGAACATTAGTTTCAGCTTTAAACCCTTTGGAATTCCATTCAACCGTATTTTTAGCAACCATAACGGTTGTTTTCACAGCTGCCTTTCTAATTGCACTACCGCCTTGTGTTAATGCCCCTTCCACTGCGGACAAAGCTATTGACGAATAAGAAATATTATCAGTCCATTTATTTTTAACAGATGGATCCAAATAATTGGCAGCAACCTGAAGACCATAGTCTGTGGCAGCCCCTACAATAGCTCCAACAATGCACGTTGGACATCTTCCATCCGGATCATCAAATTTTACAGGATTGTTATATCCATAAGAATATGGGCTAAGGTTATCCGGATTGAAAATTCCTCCGCCATTTCCTAATGTCGTTTCTATTGCACCTGCTACTTCATCATCATTTTCGTCATCAATATCACTAGGGTCAAAAGTAAAATCAAGATCTTTTATTAATGGGTCTGGTTGCATCCATCTATTAATATCTGGCATATATTGCCTCCAACCATAATCATACATTCCCGTCTCCTGAAGCTCCTTTCCATTATATTTATACTGATAAGCATTCTGCGTAGTCACCGTATAATTATGAAGCAACCCAAAAGGATAATAATTGTTTACTTCTACAATTTCACCCGGTCTCCACTCCTGCGTTATGAAATTTCCGGAAGGAGAAGGATGAAAAACGGTTGTCTGATACATTCTCGGCTGAATCGTTCCGTCTTTATTCGCATCAGTATAGCTCAGTCTTATATTTCCCAAATGATCCGTAAAATTGTACACATAGCTTTTATTAAGAACATCATAATACCCTTCAGCTGTCGGGATGATTCTTAATTTCATAACTGCCACTTCATTGGGATCGGTTAACACAAGACCTCCGCCAGCAGATTCTTCAGAAGGTTTAGTAGATTTATACTGAAACCCATCCAGATAATCTGTTTGTAAATCTCCAAACAACTTCTTTACTTTTACTCCATCTGCCCTGTAGGTATAGTTAGTTACTTTGGCATTCTGAGTAATCTGTCTAGGTAAATTTAAATAATTGTATTGGATTGAGGAAATTCCCTTATCAGGATGGCTGATCATATTTCCATTGCCGTTACCATTGTTATTGTCGTACCCGATCGTACCCGGATTAGCCAGATAAGGATAGCCTGAAGGGTTCTGCTGTTCATCCGTAACTCTGATCAGTTTATTACCTGTATAGTCATATTTCAGGTTATCAATAGCCACAGCTGTGCTGTTTCCTGCCAAAGTTCCTGCTGACCTTTGCAGTCTTGTAATATTACCGTTAAGATCGTATTCCAGCTTTTCAAAATATTCTTTGGCATTTTCGCTGCCTGCTTTTTGATAGAAGCCTGCTGAAAGCCTGTTTAAAGGATCATAAGCATAACCATATCTTTTCAGGGGTTCATTGTCCTCCGTCAGAGTTTTCCAGGATACTTCAGCGATATTTCCATTGTATTTTGGTTTTACTTTTAAATTGGTGAAATCTGAATTCGGGGTTTCCAGACCTTCAACCTGATTATAATTGATCTTATATCCAAACAAATCATTTCCTAAGCTTACAGGATCATTGATCTGGGTCATCCAGCCTCTGATATTGTATTTGTAATCGATGCTTTGAAGCGGTGAACCCATACTCACTCCTCCCACTTTCTTGTTTTCAAGCTGTGAAAGCTCATTGTACTTGTTCTGAGCCAGAATTTCTTCGGGGTTACTGTCTATTTTATGTTTATGTACCAAAAGCCTGTTCTGATGATCATAAGTGAAGTTTTCAGTGATGACTCTTTCTGTATCCGTAGCAAGCCTTTTGTGTCTGGTAATAACCGTCTGCGGTGTCCCTGCAAAATCCAGTTTGGATTCTGTTTTAGTGTAGCCACCGAGATGATTGATAGAATAGGTTCCTATCGGTCGTGCTTTGGTATCGTAATAGGTATAATTCCTGGTCCAGTTGTCATCTTCAATATTCTTGACCAGGCTCATCACCGGAAGACCTTTTGTACTTCTTTCTGCAGAGACTGTCCCTGTAAGAACAGGTTCTCCCAGAACATTTGAAACCGAAGGGTTGAAACTATAGCCCGGAAGGCTATCATAATAATTTAAAGATAATAATGTAACCCAGGTCGGAGATTTGGGATATGTATTGTCAGGGTTATCATAATAGACATCTATTCCCTGTCTGTTAAAGAGCACAGTATTAATTCTGCCTACATTATTTGAATTCTGAAGATCAGCCTGAGTTTGTTCTACGGATCTTGATCCTCCTGTACTTATTCCAGTAATGGCAACTCTTCCAAACTGATCATATTTCGTGTACAGCCAATGACCTTTTGCATTTAAATTGGCGTCCTGAGTTGCTACCAATCTGTCCTGTTTATCATACACCATAAACTCCCAACCTTTGCCAGGAAGCTTTTTTTCTACTAAACGGTTTCTTCCATCATAGCGGTATTGATAACATAATTCATCCTGCTTTATGAGATTAGGAACAATATCACCACGAATGCTTGCCAACGGTGGAACTACAAATGCCAGCTGATTAAATTCATTGTAAACATAATAGGTATCAGCATATTCATCATTGGCAATGACTTTTCTGACCAATACGGTTTGGCCCTTTCCATTTTTAAATTCTATAGTTTCGTTCAGGTCTTCATCCTTAACAGAGTTTTTATACAATTGCCCATCGGTATACAGCCAGTTTTCTTCCAAACGGGACTTTGTTGCCCCATTTTCCCATGAGGTAACGGTGATGAATTTTCGTACCCGGTCTGCCACAGTAACAGCATCATATCCAAATTTCACAGGCTTGGTGTTCCAGGTATTTCCTACCTGTTTCTGTTCCAAAACCCTGTCTAATGGTGAATTTTCTAATATCTTTTCGGAATAAATCTTTTCAGAACCATAGATATCAGGCTGGGTAGCATTGGCCAAAGATAAAGGAACCATTCCTCCATTTTGCGTTCCAGACTGAGGAACGGGAAGGAAATCAAAAACCTGTCTCCCAAACTGGTCGTATTCTATATGAGTAACGACATCTCGTCCTAAAGGAGAAGCTTTTACGTTAACCACTTGTTTGGGTCTGCCTAAACCATCGAAATACTGCACGGTTTCTGAGGTTTTTGTCGGTTGTCCGCCCGCATTGTAATCAAGATAAGATTTAGAATACACATAGTTTTCTCCCTGGGTAAGCTGAGCATGCGCTGAATGAGCCATCAGCAAAGCCCCGATGGGAATGATTATTTTTTTCATGCTTGTGTTTAGTTTTTATAATTGTATTGGTATTCTTTCAACACTTTCCCATTCACGTCAATCACTTTTTCAAGCCTGTTGGCCGTGTCATATTTGTAAACCTCTCTGATGCCAGATGGTGGGGTGATGCTTCTCACCCCAATTAGTGGATCATATGTGTAAGTGCTGATTTGGTAATCAGATAATAAAGAAAATGTCCTGAGAACATCAAGTTTACCGATCAACAGGTTTTCTGCCTCTTCTTCCTGAAGATTATACAACGCAGGATCAGCATCCTTATCGGAATATAAAATAATCTCAGGGATATTAATCGTTCCATACCCTATCAATCTGTCATAAGTGATTCCCTCTACTTTTGCAATAGGTAAAGTCTTGTTGTAGCCCCACAAGATACTTACGGGAATACCATCTTTGGTAGTATATTGTAACAGATTTCCGTTATTGTCGTATCGATCATAGGAGACTTCCACAGTTGTTGCCGGAGGACTAACACTTGTATTCAGATCTTTTATGTTATAAGAAATTGCAGATAGAGGAAGTACCAAAGAAGCATTATTGTTTGTAATTTGTGTACCGTTCTTTGGATAAATTGTTTCTGATTTCGACAATATTTTTGCAGTACTTCCAATAGTTTGGGTAGTTGAAGTTTCCAGAGGAATCCCAATCATATTCTTGTTGATCATCAACTGATTACCTTTCTCGTAGGCATAACTATAGATTGTTTCCTCACTATTATTGTTCGGATAAGTGACTTTTTTATTTGTTAATTGATAATGACTAGGGTTATTATAAAAATATTTTATTTTTGTTATTAAAGAAGTTGTTTCATTGGGATAATTAATTATTTCTTCCTCATTTAAAAGATTTCTGAATATTTCTTTAAAATAATAACCAACAGTCATATTTCCTAAATCCGTGTCAACCCAAAGACATTTTCTTTGAAATATCTGATTGAAAATAAAATTATGATACTTGGTCTGATCCCTTACCTCTTTTATAAAAGTCCTTTTAATAATTTTATTCACCTTATTCGAACTTGAAGCGTACAGTGTCTCTAATTCATTTCCATGATCCCATCCTGTATTACTGTGCCCGGAAGATATCATTCCTGTACCAACACCCAAAAGAGAATTTCCATGATGGACCTGTGAAAAAGAAGCATCCCTGTTGATATTAAATTTATGCTCGATTCTACCTTTTTCTGCATTGTCTCCTCCTAGGCTTTCAGTCACATACTCATAAAATATATTGCTGTTCATTGATGTATCAAATAAGGAGAATAGCGGAGAAGAATGGATTACTTTTACAAATTGAGAAGTGTAATTACAATTTGGAGTAATAGTAGCAGCAGGATCGTTAGGGCAATAATTCCTTGTCTCATAAGAGCTAAAATAATGAGGTGTTTCAGGTGCATCACCACTGGAAATACTTCTTTGAGAATAAGTATTATAATAATACCTTTTTAAAACAGGATTACTACCGGAATTATCAATGCTCTTTTTAAGCCTAATTCCACCTGTTGGTAAATTTATTATATCTTGTGACGAATAATAAGTATTTATTCCAAAATCCACGGATACACATTGGGGAGAAAAGATTTTCAACTGATAATTATGATTGGCTTTAAGCAAAACCTTTGCAGATGCCGAAGGCTCTGAATTGATCCTTAATACCATATAATTGTTGGCATTGATAGACGCTGGACCCTGAAAAATACCTATATATCTATTTTCATCAACATCAAAAAGATGTAAAGTCACTGATAAGTCTGATCTCTCTGGAATATCAGGATTATAAAATGGAGGACAAATAGCAGCATTCTCTAATAGTACGGAAGCTTTGACATCTACAGGCTCAGTCTCATCAATATTTCCGGTGGTAAAATTTTTTGTATATTTAAAGAATGATGACTGAACCACAGATCCTGTAGTCAGATAATCTACATAACCACTTATTGTCTGATACAGATGAACAATTTTTTTTGATCCCCAATAAGAATTTTGCTCATATTCCATTACAGTATCGCCTCCTGTAGGATAAATAATTCTTTTTAGTATTCCTCTTGATGAAAACATTGGATTAACTTCTCTGTTAGCACCGATAATTCTGAACGGACTTGCCTCTTTAGGGACAAAATAAGTCCCATTACTTGCTCCATTATAATATCCCCATAAATCTTGGCTTGTATTTAATCTGTCGGGAAGACTTTGAGGATCATCATATTCAAATTGATATTTCTGATTACTATTCTCGTATTTAATGTCTTTTAAAAAATGTCTGTTTGTTGTATTTAAATAACTGATCTTAATTTTGTCTATGGTTTTAGAGACCATAGTTCTTGTTTTTTTCTCAATGCCTGTCAAAAGCTTATAATTACGATCAAAAACATGTTCTTGATCATAAACGAAAAGCACTTGCCCATCACTGGTATTATTTGAACTTATTCTTTTAAGAACTTTAATATAATTAGTTTGCATGGAATAGCAGTTAAAAAAGGTTGGTGTATGTGTAGGCAGAAAGTTGGCCGTACTGCCTTGATTTCCATAGCTACAAATAGCATTTTGGGTACCACCGTCAAATTTTAGCTGTTGGCTTAATGAGGGCGTATAAGTGTATTGGCTATCTCCATACTCAAAATAAATTTCATTACCGGAAGGATGGATGATCTTAGTCAAATACCAGGCAACATTAGCAAGAGTTGTTAGAGGTTCTCCCAAAGCAATACCTTCACAGGCACTCTTTAAATATCTTGTTTTTTCTATGGCTTCAAACAGATATATGATACCGGATTCATCTGTAGCTTTAAAATAATTTGTTCCATTGGCATAAATTCTTTCCAGCTTAATATCGGAAGGACTAATATTAACAATACCCCCACTTTTGTTGATAAGAAACTTCCCTGAATTTCCCAAAAAATTAAAGCTGAATTCATCATATTCAGTATTGTAAGCACTGGTCTCAACAAAATTTTCAAAGTAATCTATAGTCCCTTGATCCATTATAGTAAAGCTATCCGGGGAATTAGTAGGGGTAAAATCATCATCTGCTCCGTTAATCTTTTTTGTGATTACTCCACCCGTATTGAAACTCCAGCTCTGACCTACCAAAGTTTCCAACTGGTCGATCTTTACACCAGCTGAAGTATAATCGATAGTGACGGGGATTGTAATATTCCCGCCCTTAAATTCTAACAGTGGAATGTTAATCCTGGGAGTACCAATAAAGAGATTTGCAGGAAGATTTCCGTAATTGGAAAACGCAAAAGCACTTGGAGAGGGAGGAATCATTTTTTGATATTTTCCAACATTTACATTTTCAGAGGAAATACTTCCCTGAGGAAATACTCTCGTAAAAGTTAATGCAAATAGTAGTAGTAATATAATTTCTATTTTTCTCATTTGTTTTATTTTTTAATCAATTTTACACTTGCCGTTTTATTATCATCCGTCTTTACAGTCACCAGATAAGCACCCTGAATCAAATTCTGAGTATTGATCTTCGTTACCTTATTTTTAGTCTTCAAACTCTGAAGCTGTCTTCCGCCCATATCATACAGAATGATATCAGCTTCTTTAAAATCAAAGCCTATTTCTACATAAGCATAGTCTGAAACTGGATTAGGATAAATTTTGATATCCTGCTTTTCAATCAATTGGTCAAGCTGTTGATCTCCAAGCTTCACGATTTTCCAGTTCTCTTTTCCAAGTTCTTCAGCACTGGTTCCTGCCAAAATGATGGAGCCGTCACTGTTCAGCTTGATATCTGAAAGCCTTTCCTCTTTCTTCCTGGATTCTCCTTTTATATATTTTCTCCATGTCTCAATCCCTAGCTTATCAAGATATAAAAGCCAAAAAGTTTCGTCATCTGTTTCGATTTTTCCCTCTGCCTGAGTGTATCCACCCAATAAAATTCCCTTGGTGAGGTCTTGGTTGCTACCTCTTGAATCTTGACGCTGGCTAATCACGCTCATACCCATCAAAATATCACGGTTTCCAAAACTGTACGACTTCTGCCAAAGCTCTTCACCTCTTTCGTTAAGTGAAATAAGCCATAGATCTGTTCCTTCTTCAATTCCTACCATTTTATTCCCTGACATTTCTGATCTGGATTCTCCACCGATTAGATATCCTTCTGATGTCAAGGCAAGTGTTCTTAAGTGGTCATCAGCGTTTCCTCCAAAATTCCTTTCCCATTCTGTTTTCCCGCTCTTGTCAAGCTTCACGATCCAATAATCGCCTTCTCCGAAATTTTCAGTGGTTTTTGAACCTCCTTTGTTGCTCCTTGAATACATCCCGACCAAAACACCTCCGTCCTTTGTTGGAATCATTTTTTCCACTTCATCCAGTCCTCTTCCTCCAAGAATTGATTGTGAAACTTCTTTTCCATTCTTATCAAGTTTTACAATCCAAATATCTTTTGAACCATAACCTTTGGTTGAATTTTGAACACCGCCGGCTACAAAGAATCCCAAATCCGTAGTTTGGATTACTGATCCTGCTTCTTCATCCGGTGCTGATCCCAATGTTTTCTGCCACATCTCATCTCCAAATTCGTTAAGCCTCACCAGCCAAATGTCCGATCCGCCTCGGGTATCTTCTTTTTTATCCAATCCTTTTCCGGAATAAGATGTCCCGGCCAAAAGAAACCCTCCTTCCTGAGTGGCTACAGAGGCAGACAAATAATCATGATTCTGACCTGAGAAATATTTCTCCCAAACCTGCCCACCCTGCTGATTTAATTTGATTAAGTGAAAATCGTACCCGTTGTTTTGCTTACTACCTTCGGCCTCAAGCTTACTGCTTTGTATTGAACTTCCTGAAATAAGATATTGCTGATCAATGGTTGTTGTAACCTGGCTTAAAAAATCTTGAGTATTGGATTTAATATCGTTCTGCCATAATACCTGCTGCCCATTTAAGGACATGACAGTGCACAACAGAAAGATTCCTGAGTATTTTTTGTTCATTGCATTTGAATTTTTATGCAGCCAATATAATATTTATTCTCACCTAAAATCAGTAACAAAAAAACATACTTTAAAGATTTTTTATACTAACCAATTTTCAATTAAAAAGACTTAAAACATTCATAATCAAAATTTTTTAATTGTTTTAAGTTTAAATTTAAAATCAATAATAATCACACAAACGTGACGAAAAAAGACCAAACTATTCTTTTACAGTTTCTTTTGTAAAACCAGATACAGTTTTTTGGAACCCGAATGAGAATAAAACAATTCTTAAAAAGTTGGATTAAGTTTTAATTGATTAAACTCTTATAAAATCATTAACTTTCTCCAATTTGGTGGGATTTTTGAATGTAAAACATAAACCAATCACACCATTGAAATTAATCACATTCACAAAAAAAGGCATTTACTGTCCGCAGGGGAAATTCTATATCGATCCGTGGAGACCAGTTGATCTCGCCGTTATTACACACGGACATGCCGATCACGCCCGGTGGGGAATGAAAAAATACCTCTGTCATCATTATACAAAACCAATTCTGTATCAAAGGATTGGGATAGATATTGAATGCCAGAGCGTTGAATATGGGGAAACGGTGATTCTGAACGGTGTGAAAGTTTCACTGCATCCTGCCGGACATATCATTGGATCAGCCCAGATCAGACTGGAATATAAAGGTTATGTTACTGTTATTTCAGGAGATTACAAGGTTCAGGAAGATGGTCTGAGTACTCCGTTTGAACTGGTAAAATGCAATGAATTTGTGACGGAAAGCACTTTCGGACTGCCGATTTACAACTGGTTGGAAGTTCCTGATCTCAATAAAAAGCTTCAATCCTGGGTACTTAAAAACCAGGAAAATTCAAAAACTTCAGTATTTATAGGATATTCATTGGGAAAAGCTCAGCGAATTATGAAGGCTGTGGAAGGTTTAGGAAAAATCTATGTTCACAATTCCATTGGAAGGTTGAACGAAGCTTTTGAATCCGTAGGCATCAATCTTCCGGATTATAAGATCGCTGATTTTAAGGAAAACCCAAAAGAAGTTCAGCACGAAATCGTTATTGTTCCTCCTGCTTTACTGGATAGCAATATCATTAAAAAAATACCGGATGCTGCAACAGCGATCTGTTCAGGATGGATGCAGGTACGCGGAGCCAGAAGATGGCGCAGTGCCGATGCAGGATTTGCCATGAGCGATCACGCCGACTGGAAAGGGCTTTTGCAGGCCGTAAAAGCTACAGAAGCAGAGATCGTACACGTCACCCACGGACAAACCGAAATCTTCTCAAAATATTTAAATGAAATCGGTATTAAGTCCGATGTCGTAGAAACCCTGTTTGGTGAAGACGAAGAAGAATCTGAAAAAGAAATCACTGAAAATCCTAAGCCATGAAACATTTTGCAGATCTGATCAATGCTTTGGAAACGACTAATAAGACCAATGCTAAAATAGAGGCCATTATCGATTATCTGGAACGCGCTCCGGATGAGGATAAGGTATGGTTTATTGCGTTGTTTACAGGCAAAAGACCGAAAAGAAATGTCAACACCAATTATATGAAAGAATGGGCACTTGAGATCACAAAACTGCCGTTTTGGTTGTTCCAGGAAAGCTATTCTTCGGTAGGAGATCTGGGCGAAACCATTTCCCTGATTCTTCCTCCGCCTTCGGAAAAAATTGACAGTACCCTTTCCCAATGGATGTTGGATATTGTCAGTTTAAAAGACAAATCAGAAACAGAAAAGAAAGAATTTGTCTTGCAATCATGGAACGGACTGGATTACACTGAACGTTTAATCTTTAATAAATTACTGGGCGGAAGTTTCAGAATCGGAGTGTCAGATAAAACTTTGATTAATGCACTCACCAAATTTTCATCTCAGGAATCCAGCACTTTGATGCATAGTCTGATGGGAAAATGGCTTCCCGGAGAAGTTTCATTTCAGGAACTGATTTCGGCTGAAAATATCAATCCGGATAATTCAAAACCCTATCCTTTCTGCCTGGCTTATCCACTGGAAAAAGAACTGGAAGAACTTGGAAATCCTGAAGACTGGCAGATCGAATATAAATGGGACGGAATCCGCGGACAGATCATTAAAAGAAATGATGAAGTCTTTATCTGGTCAAGGGGCGAAGAGCTCGTAACCGATCAGTTTCCGGAAATCAGGGATACCGTACAGGCTATGAAAGGGAACTTTGTTTTAGATGGAGAAATACTTGCGGTAAAAGACTCTAATGTTTTAAATTTTAACGAATTACAGAAAAGATTAAACAGGAAAACTTTAACTAAAAAAATGCTCTCGGATATTCCGATTGAAGTCTTTGTTTATGATCTTCTGGAACTGGAAGGAACCGATCTTCGGGAAAAATCCATCGGAGCCAGACGGGCTATGCTGGAGGAATTACTGTTGAATGAAACTCCTCAAAACATTAAACTTTCTGAAGTTATCAAGTTTGAAAAATGGGAAGACTTGAATACAATACGGGAAGGCTCGCGGGACATCAACAGTGAAGGTCTTATGCTGAAACAGAAAAACTCCCCCTATCATTCCGGAAGAAAAAAAGGCGACTGGTGGAAGTGGAAAGTAAGTCCGCTCACCATTGATGCAGTTCTGATTTATGCCCAAAAAGGAAGCGGCCGACGAAGCGCCTACTACACAGATTACACATTCGCGGTGAAAAATGGCGATACGCTGGTGACCATTGCAAAAGCCTATTCGGGACTGACCGACAAAGAAATTATGGAGGTCAGCCGGTTTGTCAACAAAAATGCCATTGAAAAATTCGGTCCGGTGCGTACAGTGAAAGCTGAACTGGTTTTTGAAATTGCGTTTGAAGGAATCGGTTTCAGCAGCAGGCATAAAAGTGGTGTAGCCCTGAGATTCCCAAGGATAGTAAGATGGCGGAAAGACAAAACCGTAAACGAAATAGACGAACTTGAAGAAATAAAAAAACTGATCCAATAATTTGAAAGCATTTGAAAATAGCAACGGATTCAAAGTCATTCAGCAATGGATGGCTGATAAAGGCATTTCCCCTTTCAAATTTCAGATCGACACCTGGCAGAAATTCGGAAGTGGATACAGCGGAATGGTGGTGGCGCCTACCGGATTCGGAAAGACATTTTCTGTTTTCCTGGCGCTGGTTTCAGACTTTATGAATCATCCTGAAAAGTACAAAAAAGGATTGAAAATGATCTGGATCACTCCCCTGCGTTCCCTGTCCAAAGATATTGCAAAAGCGATGCAGGAAGCCATGGATGAAATCGGTTTGGACTGGACCGTTGGCGTCAGAAACGGAGATACAGAACAGAAAGTGAGACAGCAGCAGATAAGAAATATGCCTGAAATCCTCGTTGTCACTCCTGAAAGTCTCCATCTGCTTTTAGGTCAGAAAAATCATGCGAGATTTTTTCAGGAAATGAAATGTGTAGCCGTTGATGAATGGCATGAATTGTTAGGTTCAAAACGCGGTGTCATGGTCGAGCTGGCCATTTCACAGCTAAGAAAATATGTTTCAAAATTAAAAATATGGGGAATCACAGCTACGATAGGAAATCTGGATGAAGCAATGGAAGTTTTAATTCCCTACGACATCAAAAAGACAAAGATTACCGCCAAAGAACATAAAAAAATAGACATCCTGCCGGTTATTCCGGATGAGCTGGACATTTTGCCGTGGGCCGGACATTTGGGCGCCAAATTAGCCGATAAAATCGTTCCCATTATTTTGGATTCAAAATCTACGATCGTTTTTACCAATACCCGGAGTCAAAGTGAAATGTGGTACCAGTTGCTGCTTGATGCCTATCCTGATTTTGCAGGCCAGATTGCGATTCACCACAGTTCCATTGATGCCCATCTCCGGATCTGGATCGAAGAAAATTTAAGTGCAGGAAAATTGAAAGCTGTCGTTTCCACTTCTTCTTTAGATCTAGGAATTGATTTTAAACCTGTCGATACGGTGATTCAAATCGGTTCTGCTAAAGGAGTTGCAAGATTTCTGCAACGTGCCGGGCGAAGTGGCCACTCCCCTTTTGAAACCTCTAAAATCTATTGCGTTCCCACCCATTCTCTCGAACTGATCGAAGTGGCTGCTTTAAAAGAAGCCGTGAAACAGAAAGTAATCGAGCCGCGCGAACCTCAGGTTTTGTGTTTCGATGTACTGGTTCAGTTTCTGATGACTTTGGCGGTTGGTGACGGATTTTATCCCGAAGAAACCTTTGAAAGAATCAAAAAAGTATTTGCTTTCCAGGAAATGACCGATGAAGAATGGAAAAGTATCCTGGATTTTCTGACCATCGGTGGAAGTGTTTTAAAAAGCTACGAAGAATTCCACAAGATCGTCATTATGGAAGACGGTTTGTATAAAGTCACTTCACGGAAAATAGCCATGCTGCACCGAATGAATATGGGCGTTATCGTAAGTGATGCCATGCTCAAAGTGAAATTTATTTCTGGCGGTTACATCGGAATGGTGGAAGAATATTTTATCTCAAAATTAAAAAAAGAAGAAAAATTTATTTTGGCAGGACGAACGCTTGAAGTCGCCATGATCAAAGACATGACCGTCTACGTTCGCGCTGCAAAAGGAAAAGCAATAGCTCCGAGCTATCTGGGTGGAAGACTTCCTTTGAGCTCTAATTTAGGACACTTTTTAAGAGAAAAGCTCTCCCATGCCTTAAACCCGAAAGCTTCAGAAAAGGAACTGAAATTTTTACATCCGTTATTGGCCAGTCAGGAAAAAAATTCACATATTCCCAAAGAGGATGAATTTCTTGTAGAGTTAATCAAAAACCGCGAAGGTTATCATCTTTTCATGTATCCTTTCGAAGGACGTTTGGTTCATGAAGTGAAGGCAGCATTGATCGCTTACCGTATTTCAAAACTGGCCCCGATTTCTTTTTCAATGGCCATGAATGATTATGGTTTTGAACTTTTCAGCGACAAAGAAATTCCTCTGAACGAAGATAATTTAAACCAAATTCTCACCCGCGAAAACCTGATGAATGATGTCATTGCCAGTATCAACTCGGCAGAAATGGCAAGAAGAAAATTCCGCGACATAGCCGTGATTTCCGGAATGGTGATTCAGAATTACGCAGGAAAACAGCGCTCCAATAAGTCATTGCAAAGCTCAGCCGGCCTCATTTTTAAAGTGCTGGAAGATTACGACCCCAATCATTTCCTTGTCAGACAAGCCTATACCGAAGTTTTCAATATGCAGCTTCAGGAACCGCGGCTGGTGGAAGCTTTTAAAAGAATTGAAAAATCAAAAATCATTTTAAAATATTCCCATACCTTTACTCCACTGAGCTTCCCTATCAAAGTAGACAGCCTCAGACAGACACTTTCGAGTGAAAGTCTGGATGCGAGAATTAAACGGATGGTGGAACAGGCGAGGAAAAGAGGGTTTTAGTTTTAGAGTGATGAATTATGAATGATGAGTGATGAGTTTGTTGCGGGGTAAGGATTTCGGGTTCTATGTCACAATATAAAACTTCTGTTTATCATCTTCCAGCCTTATTAATACATTTTACGTTAATACATTTTACAGAAAAAATTGAACATCGCAGTCAAAAATATCACCATCAACAGCCAGGTTTTCACCCTGACCAATCAGCGCGCTGCGTTTTGGAAAAAAGAGAAAGCATTGATTTTGTCGGATCTTCACATTGGAAAAACTGCCCATTTCAGGAAAAATGGAATTGCTTTGGCCAATCATATTATGAAAAGTGATCTGGAAAGACTTTCCGTACTGATTGAATATTTTCAACCCGAAAAATTTATTGTCGTTGGGGATCTGCTTCATGCCGGAGACAACTCAGATGTAGACGAGTTCTGCAGTTGGAGAAACCAGTATCCGGATCTTCATTTTTATCTGATTAAAGGAAACCATGACCGTCTATCGGCTGCCTTGGAAAAGAAATTATGTTTAAATTTTAAATCTGAAATTCTAACGATTGATGGCTTTACTTTTATTCATGATTTTGACAAAACGTTGCCGGAATTTCAGATCACAGGACACATTCACCCGGGCGTTGTCCTGAATTCTTCCGTAAAGAACATCAGACTTCCGTGCTTTGTTCAGACTGAAAAACAATTACTGCTTCCCGCATTCAGTGAATTCACAGGACTTGATACCAAAAACATCCCTAAAGGAGGGAAATTCTTTGTATTTACAGATTCTGAGATTCATGAAATATGAGATTCCGGATATCTATTCAATAGAGATGGGCTTCAGCCCATCTGAACAAGGAAAGACATTCCAAGGGCTTTAGCCAAAACCTGAAAATATAGAATCAATTTCATTTTGATTTCTCGCTGATCTGGCGAATAGAGCAGATTTTTTATGTCTGATTGAGGATGAGGATAAAATTAAGGCTGAACACGTAAAATAAAAGACTGCCCACTAACGGACAGTCCTTGAAAATATAAAAAACAGGAAAAATTATTTTTGATTTTTACTTAAACGGATGCTGTAAAGTGTAATCAATACGGTTGCCACTAAAAATAAAGCCCCGATCCATGGCGTGCTTGCCAGCCCTAATGAAGACGTTACAATAAGACCTCCTGTGTAAGACCCGATCGCAATTCCTATATTGAATGCAGCAATATTAATCCCCGAAGCTACATCTTCAGTTCCCGGAAGTTCTTTTTCTGCAATCTGTACCACCAAGAGCTGAAGTCCCGGTACGGAGGCAAACGATAACCCACCTAAAAGAAACAGGGTAATAATACTTAAGATCTGATTACCGGCCGTAAAATAAAATGCCAGTAATACCACTCCCTGCGCAGCAAACATCCAGAGAAGCGCCTGTAAAGGGTTTTTATTTGCCGTTTTCCCACCTAAAAGATTTCCTAAAGCAATTGCAATTCCGTAAATCAGAAGGATAAAAGTTACTGTAGATTCCTGAAATCCTGTGATCTCCTGTAAGATCGGAGATAAGTAGGTAAATACCACAAATGTTCCTCCGTATCCCATGGCTGTCATTAAAAAGGCGAAGATCATACGTCTGTTTCCAAATACTTTGGGAAGACTTTTTAAAGAGGCCGTCTGGTCGCTTTTAAGGTTTTTCGGAACCAAAAGCATACTCGCTAATAAACCTATGATTCCAAGAATAGAAACCCCTATGAAAGTGGCTCTCCATCCAAAATGCTGTCCTATAAATGTTCCCAGTGGAACTCCGGTGACAATCGCAAGGGTAAGACCGGCAAACATAATTGAAATTGCTGTTGCCCTCTTCTCTTCAGGAACCAGTGATGCCGCAATGGTTGAGCCGATGGAGAAATAAACCCCGTGAGCAAATCCGGTAAGAATCCTGGCCATAACCAATGTAAAAAACCCGGGAGCAATAGAAGCCAGTCCGTTCCCGATCACGAATAAAAGCATGATGGATACGAGCAATGCTTTTCTTGGAATTTTTCCCGTTAATGCAGTCAGTATCGGAGCTCCTATCGCTACTCCAATGGCATAGAGACTTACCAAAAGCCCTGCTGACGGAATGCTGATTCCCAGATCCCCTGCCACCGTAGGAAGAAGTCCAACAATCACGAATTCTGTGGTTCCTATTCCAAATGCACTGATGGTTAATGCCCACAATGCTGCCGGAAGACCTTTACTTTTGACAGCAGGTTCCGTTTTGATCTGTATTTCTTTTTGATAATTCATTGCGTTGTAATTTTGTTGAGTTTTGACAGGACAAATTTCCGATGAATTATCGTATTATAAAAATAAGTTAAATTCTAGCAAACTATCAGAATAATGATAGTTTGTTTTTTTGAACAAAAATTCCGTTCCTTTGCAATAAAGCCAGTTATCCCAATGAAAAAATCGGAAGCCACCCGCCTGAATATCCTCCAGAAAGCCTTTGAACTGATCTATGTGAAAGGGTATAAAACCACCAGCGTTGATGAGATCATTGCCACTACACAGGTGACAAAAGGGGCGTTCTATTACCATTTTAAAACGAAAGACGAAATGGGACTGGCCATCATCAATGAACTTCTGAAAACCAACTTCAGAAGCACTTTTATTGAACCTCTTGAGAATACTGATCGTCCGTTGGAAAGTATTTATCAGCTGGTCTACGGAATCTTAATGGAAAATGATCTTCTAAAGGTTGAATATGGCTGCCCTACTTCCAATTTAACCCAGGAAATGGCTCCCTGGCATATGGATTTCACCAGAGCACTGAACGAGCTTGCAGAACGTTGGGAAAATGCAATGATCACCTGTATCGAAAACGGAAAGAAAGAAGGTTCGGTAAAAGAACATGTAGATGCCAAAGAAGTGGCCGTTTTTGTGATGTCCGGGTATTGGGGTGTAAGAAATTTAGGAAAATTGGAGAATTCAAAATCCGTATATCTTATTTATTTAAAAGGACTTAAGAACTATTTTCAATCACTGGAATAATTTTTTATCAAAAAACATACTAGTTAGTATGTTTTTATTCTATCTTTGATGCGTTCAAAAAAGTCATCCATGTACCAGACCCTTACCTTTTTGCACTCCACATTCCGGTGGATCGTTTTATTAAGTCTTGTTTATGCCTTATGGCGAGCCTATAGAGGATATTTTCATCATAAAACATTTACCAAAACAGATGACTCAGTCAGGCATTGGACGGCAACCATTGCTCATATCCAGCTGATATTCGGGATCATTCTGTATGTAAAAAGTCCAATCGTTAAGTATTTCTGGAAGAATTTCAGTGAAGCCAAAGAATCTCTGGACCTGCTTTTCTTCGGACTGATTCACATTTCCCTTATGATTACAGCTATTGTACTGATTACGGTTGGTTCCGCTTTAGCCAAAAGAAAACCTACAGACCGGGAAAAATTCAAAACGATGCTTATATGGTTCGCAGTGGCACTTGCCGTCATTTTTGTAGCGATTCCATGGCCATTTTCTCCTTTTGTTAACAGACCTTATTTCAGATAATTATGATACATTTATTAAAAACAAAAATCGGACGCCTGAGAATTCTGGCTATTCTGGAAGGAATCTCTCTGCTGACCCTCGTATTCATTGCCGTTCCCATGAAATACTGGCTTGGAAATCCTGCGCTTGTTAAAATGATGGGCCCCATCCACGGAACCCTATTTCTTCTTTTCCTGTTTAATACGTTAAGTGTAGGTGTTGAGCAGCACTGGAAGTTTAAGGAAACTACCTGGAAAGTGATTCTCGCTTGTTTTATTCCTTTCGGGACTTTTTATATTGACAGCAAAATTCTGAGCAAATTATGAAAACAGTACTGATATTTTGTGCAGCAGCACTTACCATCTATGTCTTATACCGGATGTACAAATATCAGACTTTAGATGACGGCCTGGATCAATTGATAAAAAAAGGGGCTGTCATTCTCGATGTAAGAACCGAGAAAGAATTTGAAATGGGACATATCGAAGGTTCGGTAAATATTTCTTTGGGAACCATCAGAGAAAGATATGTTGAACTGGATCGTGAAAAAACGTACATCACCGTTTGCTCCCACGGACTTCGAAGCGTAAAAGCTGAAAATATTTTAAAAGAAAGAGGATTTAAGCATGTGCATAACGGCGGTGCCTGGACTGATCTTCAGGAGCTGATAAAGTAAGTTTGGAGAGGGAAGTTATTGAGGTCTAAAAACAGCTGTACTTCTATTTTTAACCTGAGTTCGGGATAAGATATTTATAATAACAATGATTTCAGTATGTTTAAAGGATCAATTTTAGTAACTGATAATCTTTCGGGATCCGGGTTTTGTGGTTCAAACCTGAAATGACCTTTACATTGATATGCTGGATCAAGTTCAAAATCCGGGGAGAGCTGACAATGTTTTTTTGACGCAAAGAAACTGATTATTCTATTAATAAAGACTAGCAAAGGCGGAATCAATTTCATTGATTCGATGAAGCGGATGTTGTATACAGATCGCTTCATCAGTGACGCAGTCACAGTCTTTGCCTTCCTCAAAACTAAACGTTAACATAGAAATCTTTGCGTAAAAAAAAGCTTAAAAATATTTTACAGGTAATCCTATATACTTTCACACCTCAAACCCACATCCCGAAAACCCTCAAACTTAATTGTCTTATCCCAAACTCAGGTATTTTTATTAAATTTTTCATTTAGTAAAATATTCTAAGACCGTTTCGGAGAATACTTTTGTCAAGATTTAAAACCTTGACAAAAATATCTTCCATCCTCCCTCTCCCAGCTTCCAGACTAAATAGCACTATCCTTCATCCAAACCACTTTCTGTTCAGAATGATGTTCCAGACCAATGATGTCACGATATAGTTCCGGCCTTCTTGCCTTTACATATCGGCTTCCACCGGCCTGAGTAAGCTTTTCAGGAGTAAAAACAGCAGTTTCAAAACTGTCATCAAATGAACGGCATTCCGCAATAATATCTCCAAAAGGATCAATAATCATCGAACATCCGTTTTTCAACTGATCATCATCCATCCCGATCGGATTGGAGAAAACAGCATAAATTCCGTTGTCATAAGCTCTGGCAGGCAGCCATTTCATCAGCCAGTCACGTCCTTTCATTCCGTCAAATTCCAGGCGAAGCGATGTAGGATCAGCTACTCTGTTTTTCCATAATTCAGTATCTACAAAACCGGCTCCCGGCCTCGTGGAAGACGTACACATCGTCACATGTGGCATAAAAATAATATCTGCCCCTAAAAGTCTCGTAGCTCTTACATTTTCAACGATATTGTTGTCATAACAGATCAGGATTCCGCATTTCCAGCCATGAATTTCAAAAACACAATACTCGTTTCCGGGCGTCAGATGTGGATTGATAAATGGATGAAGTTTTCTGTATTTGGCTTTCAGTCCGGTTTTATCTACACAAACGTAAGCTTTGAAAATATGATTATTTTCATCTTTTTCAAATAATCCTGCCAAAACAGTAATATCATGCTTCGTCGCGATTTGCTGCAATCTTTGGATGCTTTTCCCATCAGGAATGAATTCTGCGACGTCAAGAAGCTGGTCTTTGGTCAGATTTCTGGCAAAAGTGTAGCCTGTAATTGAACATTCATGAAAAACAATGACTTGTGATCCTTTTGAAGCGGCTTCTGCGGCTAATTTTTCAATGACGGATAGATTGTATTCTTTGTCACCGCTTTTATTTTCAAACTGGGCGGTTGAAACTTTGAGATTGTCCATTCTTTTTTTTTGCAAAGCTAGCAGACGCAAACATCCAAAGATTGTACAAAACCGACATTGGCTAGGTAAACGGAATTTCGATAAAATTGACAGCCAGCTTATTTTCGGTTTTCAGATACTGACCGGGTGTCAATCCGATTGTATTTTTAAATTCCCTGATCAGGTGGGATTGGTCTGAATATCCCGCTTCGTACGAAAGACTGGCAATGCTGTTCTGATCTGTACTGTTTTTCATCAGACTTAAAAAATGATGAAGACGGATAATGGTACTGTATTTTTTGGGGGATATGCCAATATTTTCTTCAAACTTTCTTTCAATATGGCGCTCAGAATATCCTGTGAAATGTTCCAGGTCTTTAAGAGATAAAGCTCCCCTGTTTTGAAGCATATATTGCTGGACCTTCATAAGCCATGAATCCGGATTGTTTTTTGTTGAGATCAGCTTCATAAAATAGGTATTCAGTGCTGCTATTATCGATTGCGGATCTTCTTTATTATCCAGCTTTTCCTGAAATGGCAGCAACTGATCTTTTAAAATATCCGAAGCCGAAACGATTTCATTTTTAATGTCTTTAGCAGCCACATCAAACAGCAGATTAAAAAAATAGGGCTGAAAAACGACTGCCAGTAAGGAAAATTGACCTTTTGTACTCAAATCTTTATACTTGGTAGGCTGTCCGTAAAAAAAGGATAAGGGCAGATTGCTATCTTTTTCGTCTCGCATTTTCATATCCGCAGAGATGATTAAGCCTGTATTTCCATCAGCAAACAAGCGAAGATTTTTAGTCATATCTTCCGGATTTTCTAAGAAGATATAGTGCTTGATGTAGTTGGCCAGCTGTTTGGGAGGAGAAATCTGCATGATTATAATTTAAGTTTTTTTATAATCCACGGTAAGGTCAGTCCTTGTCCTAAAAGCGAAATCAGCACAACTGCTATGGATAAAAAGACAATTTCACTTCGTAATGGAAAAGGCTCGCCGTCATTTAATGTGGCCGGAAGACCCAGCGCAATGGCTAATGAAACAATGCCACGCATTCCCGACCAGGTAATGATAAAACTTGTTTTGGAATCAAATAAGGCTTCTTCACTGATTTTTCTTTTTCCCTGAAAGGCTTTCTGAAGATTAAACTGCTGCAAATAAACCCTTGCCATTCTGATCAGTAAGGTCACCAGTACAATTACGACAGCATATCCGGCATAAGTCCAGACCTGGATATGAGCCATTTTTCTCAGAATAGTCGGAAATTCAAGACCGATTAATAGAAATATCAGCCCGTTCAGAAGGAAAATAATGATGTCCCAGAAATTTCTGGACTGCTCCTTCACGTGATCCGGAAATTTATTTCTGCTCAGTTTAGACATTCCCAAACCGAGTACAACCACTGCAATCACGCCTGATACTCCGAAATGTTCTGCAATAAGATAAGTAACGAATGGCATGAGAAGAATCAAGCTGTTCACTACCATGGCATCTTTACGAAAGAAACCGATGGTAAGAGCCAATGTTTTAAAAATAACCCAACCCACCAAAAGACCACCTCCTAAAACGACAAAAAATTCCAGTGAGGCTTTCCACGTAACAAAGGTAATTCCGGTAACTGCAGCTACTGCAAAACGATAGGCAACCAAAGCTGAAGCATCATTGATCAGGCTTTCTCCTTCCAGAATCGTCATGGTTCTGTGAGACAGACCTAATCCTTTTGTGACCCCAACCGCAGCTACAGCATCCGTAGCGGACAGAATAGAACCCAATACAAAGGCCAGTGGCCAGGTCATCCCCGGAATTAAATAATACGCAATAACCGCAATTCCGGCTGTCGTTAAAAACACCAGTCCGATAGCCAGTGTTCCGATGGTATTGATATTAGTTTTAAACTGCTGAAAAGAAATATTAAAGGCCGCATCGTACAAAAGTGGTGGCAGAAAAAGCAGCATAATGATCTCGGGATTGATCTCAATTTCAGGCATTGCAGGAACAAAACCGATCATAATGCCGACTATTAAAAGCAGCATTGGTACCGGGATTTTTATTTTACCCGCCAAACCGGATATCCCGATCATTAAGGCCATGATCACTAAAATGACTGCATAATTTTCCATCAGATTTTATCGTATTGAAATGTTAGAATTCCTTTTTGAAATAGGTTTTACGAACAAAAATAATTATTTCTGATGAGCACAAGTCTCTTTTCCGACTTAAATCTATCCTGATCGTCATTCATATCATTTTTGAATAACAAAAAAAGTAGCAAAATTGGGATATGGGATAGATATTTTTTACAACAATGTTCCTTTTGGTTAGGTTTTTGAACTAAACAGAGCACGGATATTCCATTTTATTCCAATTCTTAAATTCCAATCACTAAAATATAATATTATGTCAACAAAAAATTTAACCCACCTCGAGGCCATTAAAAAGATCCAGGAACTGTCTGAAAAGGCAAGAATATGTATGTTCTGTACCGAGCTCGGAACCACACCTTTGAATTCCCGGCCTATGACACTTCAGGAAACGGATGACAGCGGAAATCTATGGTTTATCAGCAGTGCAACCAGCAATAAGAATTTTGAGATCAAAGATGACCGAAACGTACAGCTTTTCTTTATGAACAACAGCGATTCTCAATATCTGTCGGTTTATGGACAGGCTTCTGTTTATAAGGACAAAGCTACGATTGAAGAAAAATGGTCACCGATGGCCAAGGCTTGGTTTGACGGAAAAGATGATCCGGATGTGAGCATCATTCGTGTAGAACCCAAAGAAACCTATTACTGGGATACCAAAGCAGGAAAACTGGTCAGCCTGTTCAGCTTTGTGGCTTCGGCTCTGACTGGGATTAAAACCAATAACTCCGATGGCGTAGAAGGAAATGCCGTCGTATAAAATAAAGTTGGCTGAGGAAATCCTCAGCCAACTTTTCTACAACATAAATATTAAACTGACATCAAAAAAAACTGATTTTTTTAATAGATTTAAATTAATTGACCAGGGTTTTAATGATACTTCTAAGTTCTTCCGTTTCTTTTTCGGACAGAGATTTCAGCGGGCTTCTTAAGCTTCCGCCTTCTTCTCCTAAAATATTCAGCCCTGCTTTCACCGCCCTTGGAAGACCTTTGTTCACGATGAATTTTAAGAGATCAAACTGCTTGTAGAAAACTTCTTGTGCTTTCTCCATATTTCCTTCTTCAATAGCTTTATATAAACCAACATTAAGTTCAGGAATCAGATTGGGTGCCGCAGTACACCAACCTCTTGCTCCGGCAGTGAATGCAGCCAGTGCCAATGGATTGGATCCGTTGTAGAAGGCAGTTTCCTCGCCCAGTTCTTTTCTCAGATAATGCATTCTCTGAATATCTCCCGTACTTTCCTTGATCATGGTAACATTGGAAATCTCCAAAAGCCTTTTCAAAAGTGTCGGAGACATATCTACTCCACTGGTTGCCGGATTGTTATAAGCCATGATAGGAATTGAAATTTTACTGGCTACTGCATCATAATGGGCTACGATCTCGTCATCCGTCAGCTTCCAGTAGCTCATTGGAATGATCATCACGGCATCGGCACCTGCTTTTTCTGCAAACTGAGCATGATGAACAGTCTTTTCTGTGGTAAGATTTGACACACCTACCAATGTTGGTACTCTTCCTTTAGTCTGCTGTATAGAGGCTTCTGTGATCGCTTCCTTTTCTTCATCAGACAGGTAGGGCATTACTCCTGTGCTTCCTAACGGAGCAATTCCGTGGCTTCCTGAAACGATAAGTCTTTCTACAAGTTTTTTAAAAAGAGGAATATCTACTTTCTCATTCTGGTCAAAAGGCGTAATGGGATAAGCAATGATGCCTTTGAATGGAACATTTTTCATGTTTTATTTTTTTTAATTAAATGATAAACTGAGGATAGAGATTAGAGATTAGGGATTAGGGATTAGGGGAAATTCTTTATTTCCTATTTAAAAAGTGTTTGGTTGGATATGAATGAAGCCGATCAAAGCTTTCTTCTGAATCTTAAATTGAATCCACCTAACCCCTAAATCTTATCCTTGATCTTAACCTTCGATTTCTAAAGGTCTCTTCCTTCTTCTTCTCTCAATGCAACGCCTAAGTTCTGAAGCTGTGGAGCATTTTCGCAGGCTAAATATTTTGCAGATTCTGTATCACTAAGATTTTGGTGTTTATGCCAAGCCCAAGAAGGAATATAAACCGCATCTCCTGCTTCCCAATGTACTCTCTCGTCCTCTACTTCTGTCCATCCTTTTCCTTCGATTACATACAGTACCGTTTCATACGTGTGACGGTGTCTGTTGGTCTGCTGACCCGGAGTTAATCCACCAATCGTCATACTTACATTTTTACTTGGAAGATCTACAAAGAAAACCGGGTGCTTTCTTTCTGTTGAAAATTGATTGTGCTCCCCTGCATTTTCTACATTTTTATGAATTAAATGGCTAGGTTTTACGTACTTTGGTCTTGCGAATGTTTCGTGAAAGTCTTTTGAACTGAAATCTTTTTTGTCCATGATGTTTTAAATTTTAATTGTTTGTGCGTTATTGCATGACAAAATTACCGTATCTTTGGACTGTTTAAATGATTCAGTTTTCACGTAAATAGGTAGTCCAGATGCTTCGTCCTTGGAAATTAGAACTTGAAATAGATAAAGAGCTTGAAAAAGCCGTGTATCTGCAGATCGCGGATACCATCATTGCGGACATACGTTCCGGAAGACTCAATGCCGGGGATGCACTTCCCGGAAGCCGAAATCTTGCTTTGATGCTGAAGATCAACAGAAATACGGTGGTGGAAGCCTATCAGGTACTTATCAATGAAGAATGGGTGATCTCCAAAGAAAGAAAAGGAATCTTCGTATCTGACAAGCTTCCGGTTGTACAGGAAAGGCAAAGCATAAGAGATCCTGAAGCTGAAGAAGCTTCGTTCGCTTTAAGTAAGCCTATGATCAATTTTGATGATGGACATCCCGACAGTAAAATAGCCCCGGTAACAGAACTCGCCCGCGCCTACCGCCAAATCTTTAACAGGAAAGCAAAATGGCAGATGATGGGTTACAGCAATGAACATGGCGATATTGAATTCCGGAAAACCATTTCTCAGATGCTGAACCACCAGCGGGGAATGCATATCAATGAAAATGAAATTTCAATCACGAGGGGAAGCCAGATGGCGATGTTTCTGACTGCTCAATGTCTGTTAAAACCCGGAGATCAGGTTATTGTAGAAAACCCAGGGTACAAACCCGCCTGGAAAGCTTTTGAATATGCCGGAGCAGAACTTCTTCCGGCAGCAGTAGATGAGGAAGGGATTGTTACTAAAGACATAGAAAAGCTTTTAACAGAAAATAAAAATGTAAAAGCGATCTATATTACGCCTCACAGACAATATCCTACAACGGTTACTTTAAGTTTAGCACGAAGACTGGAATTAATTGAACTATCCAACAAACATGGAATGACTGTGATTGAAGATGATTATGACAATGAGTTCCATTTTGGATACCGTCCTATCCTTCCGGTTTCCAGCTTTGATGAACTTAACAGCTATGTCTACGTGGGTACATTGAGTAAAGTAGTGGCTCCTGCCCTGAGGATCGGCTATCTGGCATCCAAAGATCCCAGTCTGATTCAAAAAATAGGAGATCTGAGGAAAATCATTGATGTTCAGGGTGATGTGATTATGGAACAAGCCGTACTGCAGCTCATTAAAGAAGGTACTGTTAAAAAACACATTAAAAAAGCCACCATCCATTACAGAAACAAAAGAGATCTGGTGAACAGTCTTTTAGAAAAGCATTTGGAAGATGTCGCCGATTTTACACTTCCTGAAGGAGGTCTTGCCTTCTGGATCGTTCCGAAAGAAAACCTGGATTGGGATGCTGTAACGGCTTCCCTGCTTGAAAAAAGCATTAACATCATTCATCCGAAGCAATACAGTTCTGATCATGTTATCAACGGATTCAGACTTAGTTATGGTTCTCTTTCCGAAGAACAGTTGGAGGATAGTATAAAAATCATTTCTAAGGTTCTGAAATTTCATACCGACCGGGTAAAATAATTTTATATTTCTAAGTTTTGGCTAAAGCCGTTGTAAGGCGTTTTTTATTATTTAGACGGGCTAAAGCCCATCCCTATTGAATATTCAGAAGGTAATCAGAAATAAAAAAATCTGCTCTATTTGCCAGACCAGCGAGAGATTAAAATGAAATTCTCAGTTCATTTTCCCGCAGATTGAGCAAATAAAGCAGATTTCTATCGGCTTATAAGTGATTTATTCCACTTCAAAAATAGCCTGAATCTCCACCGAAGAATTCACAGGAATAGAGGAAGCTCCCAGAGTCGCTCTCGCATGTTTTCCTTTCTCACCGAGAATTTCTACCGTCAGGTCTGAAGCTGTATTCATCAGGTCTGCGTGCTTTGTGTAATCATCTTTTGTATTGAAAATTCCGGTAAGCTGTACACATTGTTTTACTTTGTTAAGATCACCGCCTACTGCTTCTTTTAAGACGGCTATAACGTTCAGCATCGTAGCTTTTGTAGCTTCTTTAACCTGCTGTTCATTAATATCAACGCCTAATTTTCCAGGATTTAAAATTTTCCCATCTTTTAAAGCGACCTGATTAATGAATACCAGATTTCCTGAACGCACATAAGGCTTATAATTTCCAGCTGGCTGGGGAACTTTTGGAAGGGTAATGTTTTTCTGTTTCAAAAGAGCGTTGATATCTTCAGATTTTTCTACAGGAACAACTGCTGTCATTTTTTTACTGAATGTCCCTTTCAAAGCTAAAGCCGTTTTAGCAAAATTACTTCCCTGAAGTTCTGCCAGCGCGCGTTCATCTTTTGTTGGTCTTTCCACATCTTTCAGTGAGGCCATACTTGTTACACCTAAAACGGTATTTCCCTGAGGAATAGCTTTATTGATACTTTCCGTTCCTCTGATTCCATTGGAAACCAATACCATTCCATGAACGGCTAACGTATTCCAGAATGCATTAAGAGCCAGCTCTTTTCCTGCACCACTTCCTGCAGACATAAAAAACGTTGCCGGCATTCCTTCCAGCGCATGATTGGTCCATAAATTAACGGTCTTCGACAAGAATTCACTCATCCCGGTACTGATATTCCCGAAATAAACGGGTGATCCAAAAGCAATTCCGTCATAAGAAGGCAGTTCTTCCACCAATGCTACTGGAATATTTTTCAATTTCGCGTTTTGTGATTCTTTGACCTGTTTAATGACCGCCGTAGCATTTTTACTGCTTTCGATGCCGGTTGCTATTTCTTTAGCCAATTCATAGGTTCCTCCATTATCCGAATGAATGAGGACCAGTATTTTAGCTTTGTTTTCCTGTGCCATGATTGTGGTGATTTTTAATAATAAAATTAATACAAAAACCGTACTTAGTTTTTTCATTTTTAATAGATAAATAATTACCATACAAAATTAGTATTGTCGTTTTTATTAACTTTGCCAAAAATTCTATGCAGAACGACATCGTAAAATGTGGTTTAACGGAACAGAGTGACAGCCGATTTGTAGATACCATCGGAAAAGAAGCGTATGTGTGGTGTGAGGAAGACTGGAAACATGACGACCATGAACATGCCCATCACCGGGCCCAGCTTACCTTTGTGGAAGAAGGCTATCAGTATTTTCATATTGATCAGAAGATCTATCTTGTGCCTCAGTATCATGTGATTTGGGTTCCCTCAGGAAAGGCTCACAGAATCTCTTCAGAAGCGAAAACGGTCAATCTGATGGTCTTTTTATTTAAAACGGTTTTTGAGGATGATTTCTACCGGAATGTTCATGTTTTTACAGTTCCTCCCGTTTTGAAGGAAATGCTATTGTATGCTTCCAAGTGGAATCAGCTGATAGAAGAAGATGAAGAACAGGATCTGTTTTTTAAAGCGATTTTAAAAAGTCTTCCCAATTTCTGCAGAGAAAGCAGTTATCTTGAAATACCTGTTCCATCGGATGCAAGACTCATTCCCGTTTGTACGTATATCAACACCAATTTTAAATACAGTCTGAATGCTGATGAACTGGCAGAAAAAGCACAAATGTCTGTCCGAAGCCTGCAGAGAATATTTAAGAACGAAACCGGAATAACCCTTCAGAAATACCATCAGCTTGTAAGAATTCTGAAAAGTATTGAGCTTATTGATACCGGAAACTTTACATTAAGCCAGATCGCATACAAAGTGGGCTATCAAAGCTTATCGGCGTTTACCTCTTCTTACTATGCTATTATGAAATCTAAACCTAAAGTAAAGAAGGTCAATTAGGTATTTAAGTTCCGGATCTGAGATTATTTTAAAATCAACAGCTGATTGATTTCGCTTTTAAAACAGCCTAAAATAAATTCCGTATAATACATCTGAGCATTCAAAGCCTGTGTCTTAGGATGCAGTTCCAGTTTTTTGGTAAGAATGATCTCTCCTTTATACGAAAATGAGAAATAGGCGAAAATTTTATATAACGATTTTCTGATCGGAGTACAATATCCCGTAGTCGCAATGGACCAGTCGGAATTAAAGAGTTTAGCGACATTCAGAGCCATCGTTTTGGCAACATTCTCTGATACACAGTCGCAGTCCTGGGCTTCCTCTCTGTCAACCTGCAAAAGCTCTACTTTCTGAGGCAGCGTATAAGTGGTCATCCCTCCTTTGAAAAATAAAGAAGCATTGGGCATCTGCGAAAAAGCCAGCTGAAGGCATCCTGAAGTAACGCTTTCTGCTACCGAGATGGTTTCACCTGCGGTCAGAAGCGACTGGCTGATATATTCTAAAAGATTTTTTTGAAATTCCATAATTTTAAATATTTAGTGATGTGAAGGTGTCTTGTTGTATCTACGCGTTTCTTTCCTGTTCAAGATCCCAAACCCTGTGTTTGGAAACTGCCTGGATAAACTGCTGATCAGAATTGTTATCTTTCCAGATCACAACTGCAGGATCTTCATGTTTTTTCTGGGCTATATTGCTGTTGTTATACAGTTCTTCCGTCTCTGCTCCAAAATAAACGGTTTTACAGTGCTTATAAGCTTCATTGATAAATTGCAGCACATGATGTTTGTTTTCAGGAGCCATAAGTTCTTTAGCTGATTTCTGTCCGGCACCGATGTATAAGGCATCAAAGCAGACACTCGCAATACTCGTAAGTGAATGTTTCGGGGTAAGGGATGATCCTTCTTTGGTTTTAACGGGAGCTACACTTGGGGCAATAAGTTCTACTTTTGCTCCTTCCGATTCAAGTTTTGATTTTAAATCATTGAGTGCATTTCCGTCCGTCCCATTGGCTATGATGAAACCTATCTTCCTGCTTTTAATGGTATCTTTTACCGTATCTTTCATGCTCAGCGCATCAGAAATCTTAATTTTAGGCTCTTTTTCTTCGCTCTGAAGTTCAGATTCATTTGCGTCTGCAGGAATACTTTGGTTGGGTTCTTTCAATTTTTTCACTTTCGCCCCTATTTTATCCGCTACTTTCTGAGCCAGAGTTTTATCAATAAAAGCAAGCTGTCCTACCATTCTTTCACGGATCTCCGGAATCGTTACTTTTGAAAGCTCAAAAATAAGAGCATTCTGAAGGTGAGTCTGTTCAGGTGCCGACTGGCTGTTATAAAATAATTTTGCCTGTGAATAGTGATCCACAAAACTCTCACTTCTTCTCCTCACCTTTTCACCGGAAACCCTTTCTTCCTGAGAAACAAATCCTCCTTCAGACATCATCGCCTGATAAGGACATCCTCCTCCGATGGAATTGGGTTCATAGCTTACTTTTCCTTTTACAATCTGCTGTCTCATATGTCCGTCACGCTGATTATTGTGAACGGTATTCACAGATCTGTTGATCGGGATTTCATGGAAATTAGGTGATCCCAATCTGGATAACTGGGTATCGGTATAGGAAAATAGTCTTCCCTGAAGCAGAGGGTCATTGGTAAAATCTATGCCGGGAACAAGGTGTCCCGGATGAAAAGCTACCTGCTCGGTTTCAGCAAAAAAGTTATCCGGATTTCTATTTAGTGTCAATGTTCCAAAGATTTCTACGGGAACTTCTTCCTCAGGAATTAATTTGGTAGGATCCAGAAGATCAAAATCGAATTGATGCTCGTCTTCTTCCGGAATCAGCTGTACACCGAAATCCCATTCCGGAAAAGTCCCGCTTTCAATGGCTTCCCATAAATCTCTTTTATGAAAATCGGGATCTACCCCTGATATCCTCTGGGCCTCGTCCCAGGCTACAGAATGCACTCCCAGTTTCGGTTTAAAATGAAACTTAACGAAGTGTACTTTACCTTCTTCATTAATAAATTTAAAGGAATGTACCCCAAAACCTTCCATCATCCTCAAGCTCCTTGGAATGGCTCTGTCACTCATTACCCACATAATCATGTGCATGCTTTCAGGCATCAGTGAAATAAAATCCCAGAACGTGTCATGTGCAGAAGCTGCCTGCGGCATTTCATTATCATGTTCCGGCTTTACGGCATGGATCAGATCAGGAAATTTCATGGCATCCTGTATAAAAAAGACGGGCACATTATTACCTACAAGGTCATAATTTCCTTCTTCCGTATAAAATTTAATAGCAAAACCTCTTACATCTCTGGCCAGATCGGTACTTCCTTTACTTCCGGCTACTGTTGAGAATCTTACAAAAACTGGAGTTTCATCTCCTACATTATTCAAAAATTTGGCTTTGGTATACGCTTTAAGACTTTTGTTAAGCTTAAAAACCCCATGAGCCCCTGAGCCACGTGCATGAACTACTCTTTCGGGAATTCTTTCATGGTCAAAGTGCGTGATCTTTTCCCTTAGAATGAAATCTTCCAGAAGTGTAGGACCTCTGTCTCCGGCTTTTAACGAGTCCTGGTTGTTGTTTATTCTGAGTCCCTGATCCGTTGTCAGTTTTTCATTTTCATTAGAGGTACTGTGTGTATTCAGCTGGTCTAACTTTTTATTCTTTTGAGCGCCTTTTTTCATATCAATTTTTTGGGTGGTGTGAAGGGTAAAAAGTCAAACAGTATGGATGAGATGTTTATTCCGTACCTATCCTGTCCTTTTCCAAAGTATTCAGGAGTTTGTTCAGGCATTCTTCTTCTTTTAATACTTTGTAGTATGCTGTTTTGGCATATAAAGTAAAAGACGAGTTTTCAATTTTAATTTCTGCATCTATTGGTGTGGGAGATACTGTTTTTTCGCTGTGGTATTCACGGATATTCAGGATATACTCTTTAATGTAAGTATCGATTACATTTTTCAGAATATCGCACTTGGCATTGTTTTTTATCTTTTCCAATGATTTGATCAGAAAAGCCGTGACTCCGTACGAATTGATAACGCTAGGGAATAAAGATTCATTCTCCAGCATATTATTCTTATCATTCAGCCCGGAATGTTTCAAAGTGTCGTTTTCAAATATCATATGCTCATTGGTTATTAGTTATCGGAAATTTTTAAATATTTCTCAAAATAATGAAGGTCTTCCTTGTCTTTGATCGAAAGATAGAACATGATCTGTTCCGGCTCTTTCAGTCCTATGCTGCTGAAGCTGTCAAAATGGGCTATCAGAGCCTGAATATTTTCAATCTCAATGTCTTTTAAAATGACAAACAGCAGAAAAATATTATCCTTAATCTCTTTCGCGTACACAGCCGCTCCATCCTCAAACCAGTTTCCTTTATTGGGCACTTTTACAAAGTTTTTGTGCTTCAGGTTTTTTACTATTTTCTGACAGTCCATATCTGAGTATCGTGGTTTATTGGGTTTTCAGATCAACTTATACAGTGTATTCTGAACCAACTTTCTTTTTCAATTCAACCTTTCATGACTGTGGTCGCCAAAATCTCCAGTAAGCTCAACTGAATTTTTATGAGTTAATATGGAATGATGTTTGCAACCCCGCAACGGTTTGGAATCTGATCATCTCACCCGGAAAGCCTAAGCTAACATGCTGCCCTTACTGAGGTCTTAAGAATTGTATCGAAACTTGATATCTCAAATGTACGCTGAAATAATTCACTTTTTTATGACCTGGATCATAATGGATACCTGTCAATAAACAATTTTCCTGTTTTCAATCGTGATATTTCCTTCCTTCTCCATCTTTTTTAAAGCCCTGATCACCGTTTCTACCCGCAGTCCCACCAGATTAGCGATCTGCTGTCTGGTGAGTTCTATCTGAAAACAACTTCCGCAACTGTCATCATGATAACTTTTAAGATAGTCCAGAAGTCCTTTAAGCCTTGAAATGGGATTCAGCGATGCCATACTTTGCAGCATAATTGCCTTAAAATAAAGTCTTTGAGACAGACATGCATTCATTTCCAAAGAAAGATGAGGATGTTTTTTGATCAGTTCCAGAAAACGGTCCTTCGGAACTCTTATAATTTCTGCAGGACTGATGCAGACCGCATTCGTAGGATAAAATTTATCTAAAAAAAGCATTGAATCCCCAAAGCTCTGTTTTCCTCCAAAAATGTTGTGAATAAATTCTTTCCCTTCATCATCATAATTATTGAGTTTCACCTTTCCTTCCCTGATCTGGAAATAGTACAGGGCGTGGTCTCCTTCTCTGTATATAAGTTCCCCTTTTTTATAGTTTTTCACTTCTCCTCCCGATGAATATAACATCTCTTCGTCAATATTCATGCAGCTTATTGTTTTCATACGTATCTCTTTAAAATATTTTCAATAAAAAATAGGGAATTTTATTATTGAAACCACTTTTTTAATATAATATTTTTCTGTCTTTAATCTGAACAATTTTATTTTTCTCCATATGTTTGATCGTTCTTATCGCTGTTTCTACCCTTAATCCTGTAAGACTGGCCATTTGCTGTCTGGTTAAAGGAACCATGTAGGAATAAGGACTTTCGTCTTCATGAAAGCTTTTAAGATAATCCATGAGTCCCTTAAGTCTTGTCTCGGGATTCTGGGAAGATATATTCTGCATCATGATGAATTTATAATAAAGCCGCTGTGATAAAAAGCTGCTGATCTCAAGACACAGCTTGGCAGATGAGTTTAATAAACTAAAAAAAGCAGACTTATGAAGCCTTAAAACCGTACAGTCCGTAAGCGCCTGAGCATTCATTGGATAAGGCTTATCGATAAAAAGAATAGATTCTCCACAACTCTGCCCTTCCGAAAGAATATTCTGTATAAACTCCTTTCCTTCTTCATTGTAATTGTTCAGTTTCACCTCTCCCTGGGTGATCTGATAATAATAAATCGGGTTCTCTCCCTCGTTGAACAGATAGTCCGAGGGTTTATAATGTCTGATTTCCGCCCCCGCTGAATGTAAAATATTTTCGTCGATAACCATGATAGTTTTTATTTAAGTTTTCTACAATCCTTCTCAATCTTTTCTTAGTAAAAATTTCATTGGGAACTTGGTTCTGTAGAGCACATGCAAATATTGAACCCTATCGATTACATAAAACGTTAAATAAAGTTAAAATATTTAATAGAATTTATTATAATTAAATTATTGTTTGAATTTTTAACACCAATACTATTTATAAATTAAAATATCAACAAAAATAAAATCAAAGCACGCGAAATCGCTCCTCACAGCCAGCCGGAGGATATTAAAACCCGCTTTAATACAAAAACGGGTTTTAAAGATCTATGATGATAAAATTATTTCTTGATCACTTTTGCAGTGTCCATTTTTTTGGCAGCAGCAGTGTCCTTGCTGTGTAAAGTATCGGAAGGCATAGGAGCAGCAAGTGTATCAGCAGGCATGGTATCAATAACCACACTGTCTGTTTTTGTAGAAGTATCCACTTTAGTTTCTTTTTTGCAGCTCATTACGGTTAAGCCCAAAGACACAAGTAAAATAGCGTATTTCATAATCATTATATTTTGCAGTTGTGCCCAAATATAATTCAATTCCAAAATGTCATTTTATGATCAGAATCATAAGGCTTTATTTTTAATTATTTCACAAATTTTTTGGTTCCTGCAACACATAAGATAACACCAATGGTAACCACCACCATTCCTATGCTTACCTGCTCATGAAGGAAGTATGCCGCAAGACCCAATCCAAAGAAAGGCTGCAACAGCTGCAGTTGTCCTACAGTGGCAATACCACCCTGTGCCAGGCCTTTGTACCAGAATATAAATCCGATGAACATACTGAAAAGTGAAATATAAGCCATTCCAAACCAACCCTGAAAACTTACCGTTTCAATATTTTCTGGAAAATAGATGAAAAATAATGGAATCATCAATGGTAAAGCCAATACCAGCGCCCAGGAAATCACCTGCCAGCCACCTAATGTTTTGGAAAGCTTTGCGCCTTCTGCGTAGCCCATTCCACATAAAATAACAGCCAGCAACATCAGAATATCGCCTACAGGTGAAGCTGAAATTCCCTGCGAAACCGCATATCCGATCACCAAAAGACTTCCCACAACCGAAAAGAACCAAAATATAGGATGCGGCCGTTCGCCACCACGCAAAACACCAAATACAGCAGTTGCCAATGGAAGCATTCCCAAAAATACGATAGAATGTGCCGAAGTAAGATACTGAAGCGCCAATGCGGAAAGAAGTGGAAAACCTACTACACAACCGATGGAAACAAGCAACAAGGGAATCAGCTGCTTCTTTTCAGGACGTTTTTCTTTACCAATCCATAAAACCATCAAAGCTAAGATCCCTGCAACAGCTGCACGGACTATGGTTACAAAAATCGGGCTCATTTCCATGACGGCCAATTTGGTCGCAGGCAGACCACCGCTAAACAGGACTACTCCAATAAAACCGTTGATCCATCCGTTTAGGCTTTCGTCTTTAACTAATATTTTATCTGTCATCATTGTAATATTTATTTAATACGTCAAAATTAGAAAGATGAAATAAATAAACACAGTCTCAGTTTTGTATATTTGCATGAGCACAGTTACAAAAATATGAACAGAGAATTTATATACAATGAGATCGCAGACGGAATAGCGTCCCAGATCAGAAATGGTGTATTGAAAGCCGGAGACAAGCTTCCTTCGGTAAGAATGATGTGTCAGGAACATCAGGTAAGCATGAATACAGCCAAACGTGTGTTCCTGGAACTGGAATCCCAGTCGCTGATAGAATCTAAGCCGCAGTCCGGTTATTTTGTCAGTAGATTAATGTCCGTCAAGCTGCCTCTCTCCGAAGTGAGCCGCCCATCACTGATGGCCAATAACAACGAACCGGATGAACTCATCAGTAAGGTTTATGAGAATATGGGTAAAAAAGGAATCACTTTCTTCTCTATCGGAATTCCTTCGGGAGACCTTCTGCCACAGGCTAAATTAAAGAAAGAGATCATCAATGCTACCCGGGAATTAAAAGATGGCGGAACGGAATATGAAGAACTTCAGGGAAATTTAAAACTCCGAAGAATGATTGCTGTCCGGTCCCTTCAATGGGGCGGAAACCTCAGTGAAAATGATCTCGTGACCACCAACGGCGGGATGAATGCCCTTTCCTTCTGTCTTATGGCTTTGGGAAAACCCGGCGATACAATAGCCATTGAGAGCCCCTGTTATCCCGGAATTCTTCAGTTGGCAAACGGTCTAGGCTTAAACGTCCTCGAACTTCCCACCCACCCGACCACCGGTATTGAAATTGAAGCGTTGAGAAAAGTAATTCCCCAAATCAATCTGTGTTTATTAATTCCGAATTTCAACTCCCCGTTAGGAAGCTGTATGCCGGATGAAAATAAGAAAGAGATTGTAAGAATTCTGTCAGAAAATAACATTCCTCTGATTGAGGATGATGTGTATGGTGACCTTTATTTTGGCTCTACCCGTCCGAAATGCTGTAAATCTTTTGATAAGGATGGCAATGTTCTGTATTGCAGCTCAATTTCAAAAACATTGGCTCCCGGATACCGCGTCGGATGGATTGCTCCGGGTCGTTATAAAGACAAGATCATGAAGCTTAAACTACTCCATTCCACTTCTTCCATTTCCATTGTGAATGAAGCGGTTGCCAATTTTCTCAAATCGGGACGCTATGAAAAGCACCTCCATCAAATGAGAAAGGCCGTTCAGAGTAATTATCAGAATTATGTACAGACCATCGCCGATTATTTCCCTGAAGGTACAAAAACCAGCCGTCCTCAGGGAGGTCTGTCTCTCTGGATAGAATTTGACAAAAAGATCCGGACCACTGAGTTGTATGATCTGGCGATTAAACAGAACATCAGTATTGCACCCGGCAGAATGTTTACCCTCCAGGATCAGTTTGAAAACTGCATGCGTCTCTGCATCGGTCTTCCATGGACGGAAGAAACAAGGCTCTGTCTGCAGCAGCTCGGAAACCTTGCGAAAAAGATCTGATACTATTTATCCGGAACGAAATTTTTCCTGGCCAGTTCTTTTCTTACCCGGCTTAAGCTCTCCGGTGTAATGCCAAGATAAGAAGCAATCATCCATTGTGGGACTCTGAGAAGAAGATCCGGGTACATTTTGATGAATTTCATATACCTTTCTTCCGCCGTTTCGCCCAGAAGAGAATTGATCCTGTTCTGAAGACTTCTGATGTGTTTCTGCAACAGGAAATCACTTCTTTCGATACTGTTCGGGAACTGTTCTACCAGTTTGTTGAAGAAATCGGGATGAAGAAACAGAACTTCCGTGTCTTCCACCGCTTCAATATAGTAAATGGATTTTTCGTTAAAATATAAGCTGCTTCGGTCAGAAATCAGCCAGCTTTCAGGAGCGAACTGTATGATGTGTTCTTTCCCGTTTTTATCGATGGAATACATCTTTAAAAGCCCTTTTTCGACAAAGAATATATGCCTGCATATTTCACCATACTGTAAAAGAAACTGGTTTTTAGGTATTTTCTTTACTTCATAGTGTAAGCTGCACATGTTCACTTTTTCTATGGGAACATTGAGTACTTTAGCTAAATACGTGTTGATATTCTTCATTATACAATCTGGCTTATGGATATATCTTCGTGCGAAGCGCTGTTGATCACCTTCCCGTCTTCAATGATGATCAGCTGCGGGCTTTCATGCCTGATTTCAAGATCCCTGGATATTTTATTTGAAATCGCTCTGTGTTCCAGCAAATCTAGGTAATATAAATCCAGTTTATGATCTAAATTATCTATTTCTCTTTCAAAGTTTTTCAATACCGTTTTGCTGATGAAGCATCGTGTTGAATGTTTGAAGATAGCTATTGTATGGTGATACGAACTTTCAATGGCTTGGGCCAGATCTTCCTCAGATTCTATATTTTTCCAGAAAGATTTACGTTCAGGGGTGCTTTCTTTTCCTCCGAATATTTTATCAAAAAAACTCATACATTAAATTGTTTTAAATGATGATCAAGATGTTTGTACTCTAAAAATCCCCAGTCTTTTTCAGTCATTGTACCAAATAGTCTGTGACGGTCCGGAAGCTCTTTTTTTTCAGATGCTGTCCGGAAATCCTTCAGTGTATTCAGCAGATTGGTTTTTGATTCATCAAAATCACATTCAAAATTAACGATTAGTTTTTGAAAAGTGGGCATGTTTCGGGGAATTCCGTTGTTAAAGACCTGCATTTCTATTTTGGTAGCTGCTCCTATTGCCTGAAAAAAGAGGTTAATATGAGGAAGTACAACTTTCCTCAAAGGCACCTTAAGGACAAGCTCACAGTGTTTTAACATCTGGGAAACATTCATTTTCCCCCATCTTTTGGGAGCGTTTTCATTGAGCAGGGAAATCCTTTGAATGATCTCTTCAAAATAAACCGGATCGTGCAGACTCTTTTTTACCACCCTTTTTCCTTCTTCAGATTTTCGATGTGAGCAAAATGATGATTGCAGTGCCAAACATATAAAGCAAGATAATTTCTCAGATCATAATCCTGGTTTTGCTCGGGATGATGAAAAGTCCTCTCGAATTGCTTATTGGTAAGGGTTTTAAGCAAAGCAGCCCATCTCTGATGCGTTCCTTTAATCATTCTCATGGCCGGTTTTATCGGCATATTAGCGCTGTCCTGAAGTTCTGCCCATTTGGCTTCATCGTAAGGCCTTATAGTAGGATTATCCTCCGTTAATGCCAGTTTAAGACGGATAAAACTGTTGATATGACTGTCTGCAATATGGTTCACAAGCTGTCTTACCGTCCATCCTCCTTCTCTGTAAGGCGTGTCCAACTGATCATCAGAGAGGTCTTCTATCAAAGTTTTAAGCTTTTCAGGAAAGTTTTTGATGACTTTAATGTATTCATCAAGTTTAATATCGCAGATGTTCTCAGGTTGTTGGTACTCACCTATCGGAAACCTCTTCTGTTCTAAGTTGCTCATTTTGTTAATTTTAATTTTTAAAGTCTCAGTTTTGTCCGGTCATTATTTTTTGGACGTTGTGTAGATGGCAGTTTTTGTAAATTTATCAAAAATCCAAGAATCTAAAATGAAAAAAGCGTTAATTATGCTTATTATCCTATAGAAATCCGGAATAATTTACTGATAAAAAAAGCTCCAATTCTATTAAAATTGAAGCTTATTACTTAAATCATTGGGCTAGTAACCGTGCAAGTCAATGCCCTCAGTTCTTTGCAGCGTTATCTTCTTACCCATTTTCTTTTGAATCACTCTGAAGTGCTGTAGTTCGTCATCCGTCAGAATATTGATCGCCGTTCCTTTTTCATTGGCACGACCCGTTCTACCGATTCTGTGAATATAATCTAAAGGCGAACGCGGTAACTCATAATTGATCACACATGGTAAGGACTCAATGTGGATACCACGGCCAATAAGATCTGTAGCTACTAAAATCTGAGCTCCGTTTACTTTAAACTCTTCCAGGTTATTTCTACGGGCACCCTGTGATTTCTGACTGTGAATGGCTACTGCCTTAATTTTATTCTTTTTAAGTTTCTCTACTAAATTATCCGCTGATCTTGTAGAAGAAACAAAGATCAACGCTTTTTCCACTTTCTTTTCCTTAATTAAATAACGCAAGAAAGGTCCTTTGTTTTCAGGAGAAACATGATAAGCTAATTGTTCAATATTGTCAATTTCAACTTCTTCTTTTTTAATCTCAATCATTGTTGGATTAATGGACAAACGCTCCTTCATTTCTGCTACTTTATCATTTAAAGTTGCCGAAAACAATGTTGTTTGCCTTCCGACAGGCATTAGCGAGAAAAGTTTATTCATTTCCTCTCCAAAACCTAACTGAAACATTTTATCCGCTTCATCAATAACCAAATGCTGAATTCCTGAAATACTTAACGCATTATGATCAATCAAATCCAATAAACGGCCCGGTGTTGCAATAAGAACTTCCACCCCAAACATTCCTTTCATCTGCGGATTGATGGAAACCCCTCCATAAACAGCCATTGTACGGATCTCACGCTTCAGATTATCTGTAAAAGCTCTGAAAACTTCATCAATCTGAATCGCCAGCTCACGGGTAGGAACCAATATTAACACCTGAACATTACGGTCTTTTTTAACTTCTGCGTTTTGTAATTTCTCTAAAATAGGCATCACAAAACAAGCTGTTTTTCCGGAACCGGTCTGGGCAATTCCCATCAGATCTTTTCCCTGCAAAATAACAGGAATAGCCTGCTCCTGAATCGGGAACGGCTTCAGATACCCTAATTTATTGACAGAACGAATAATATTGTGTGATAATCCTAACGACTCAAATGACATAAAATACTTATTTCCTGCAAAGATAAGCTATTGATATTTGGTTTATATCCCGAAACCGGATGCTGGCTGCAATTATTTTCTTTTTAAGTGAAAAAAATTATATTGCCGATTTGTCCGATAATTCAGTTTTGGACGATTTTTTGAGTATTTTTATCCAAAATTCGAGAAATCTAAATATGAAAAAAGCGTTAATAATCGTAGATGTACAGAATGATTTCTGTGAAGGCGGCGCATTAGCAGTTCCGGAAGCGAATGAAGTGATTCCATACATCAACCTTTTGATGGAGGAAAATGAATATGATCAAATCGTTCTTACCCAGGACTGGCATCCTTCCGATCATAAAAGTTTTGCAAGCAACAACAACAGAAAAGTCGGTGAAAGTATTATCCTGAACGGTGTTCCCCAGTTTATGTGGCCGGATCACTGTGTCCAGGGAACTTTCGGGGCAGAATTCCATAAAGATTTAAACAGAGATAAAGTCACCCATATCATCCAAAAAGGAAAAAACACTGAGATCGACAGCTACAGCGGATTCCAGGACAATAATCACTTTATGAAAACAGGACTGGATGATTTCCTTAAATACCATGAAATCCAGTTGCTTGAAGTAGTAGGTCTTGCGATGGATTACTGTGTAAAATTCACCTGTACAGATGCAGTAGCCAACGGATACATCACGTGTCTTCACTTCAACGGAACAAAAGCAGTTAATGTAAAACCTGAGAATGGCAGAGATGCTATTTATGAAATGATTCAGAAGGGAGTTACGATTTTGGGATAATTTTTTGATGAGTTATCAATGATGAATTATTAGTGATGAGTTTGAGAGTATCCAAATAACTTTCTACTTATAATTATATCTAAATAATACAAAGACGCAGAGAAATCTGCGTCTTTTTTTGCCTGCTTACACTATCCTTATTAACTTATAACCCATCACTTATAACTCATAACTTCCCACCCCAGTTTTCAGATAATTATCTATATTTGAAAGAAATACACCGAATGAAAAAAAGCATTGTATTGGGAGCATTTTTCACTGTTGTTCTGGGAAAAGCTCAAAACACAACCCATAATGAATTTAAATATCTGGAATATGATATCCAGAAAATTCAAAGTCTTTACAAAGATCAGAAAACTACCGTAAAAGAAGTGGTGGAAGCTTATCTGAAGCGCATCAATGATGTTGATAAAAACGGAGTCAAGCTTAATTCAATCATTACCGTCAATCCGGATGCGGTCAGAATTGCAGATTCTTTGGATCATATCAGTTCAAAATTTAAAGATAAACCACTGTTTGGAATTCCTGTTTTACTGAAAGACAATATAGATACCCGCGATAAAATGCCGAATACTGCAGGATCTTTGGCATTAAAGAATTCTTTTCCGCTGCAGGACAGTTATCTGGTGAAAAAATTACGGGAAGCCGGAGCAGTCATTATTGGAAAAACCAATCTCAGCGAATGGGCCAACTTCCGGGGAATGAAATCTACCAGCGGTTGGAGCGGACTCGGTGGCCTGACAAAAAATCCATACATTTTAGATAGAAATACCTGCGGATCCAGTGCTGGTTCCGGAGCGGCTATCTCTGCCAACCTGGGTATTGTGGCTATTGGTACGGAAACCAACGGATCTATCGTCTGTCCTTCCAGTATCAATGGAATTGTTGGATTAAAACCAACGGTGGGATTAATTTCAAGACAGGGAATCATTCCTATTTCAAGCACACAGGACACGCCGGGACCTATGGCAAGAACCGTGAAAGATGTTGCGATAAGTTTAGGAACTATGGCAGGTGAAGATAAGAGTGATGTAAAAACATTTGGAAATACTCCGTTTCTCCATAAAGACTACACCCGATACCTGAACTTAAAAGGATTGAAAGGAAAAAGATTAGGATATGTAAAAGGAATCACCAACGGGGCCAGTAAGAAAGTGGATGAACTGTTTTTACAGACCTTAAAGGTATTGGAAAGGCAGGGAGCTATTATCGTAGAAATAGAAAAAGATCTGCTTTCCGGAGAAGTATATGAAAAATCTCTGGAGCTGATGATTGATGAATATAAAGATGGGATCAACGATTATCTTGCCTCACTGGGTAAAAATGCACCAATAAAAAATATAGACGAACTGATTGCCTTCAATAAAAACAATAAAGAAGAACTGAAATATTTCGGGCAGGAATATCTGGAAATGGCTGCAAAAAGTAAGGGCACCAAAGAAGAAGGCTATGCCAAAGCCGTTAAAACTGCACAGGAAGGCAGCGGTGAGAAAGGAATTGATCTCGCTATGAAGAAATATAATCTTGATGCCATCGTTTCTCCAACGACAACGGAAGCCTGGAAAACAGATTTAATAAACGGAGATCATTACACTTTCGGAAGTGCAGATGCGGCAGCCATCGCAGGATATCCAAGCATTACACTGACAATGGGCTATATCGACGGACTTCCTGTCGGGATTTTATTTTCTGCAGAAAAATGGAGCGAAGGAAAACTGATTAATATGGCTTATACTTTTGAACAGGCGAGTCCGCAGAGGAAGGTTCCGCAGTTTTTGAAGGAATAACAGGTTGTGGGTTCTGAGAAGATAAGGATTTTAGTTTGACTTAAAGTTTAATGGGATTAATTTAAAAACTTGAGGAGCGCATAAGCTTTTTTTACGCAAAGGTCTATTTTAATACCGATGATTTAAGGCTGCAAAGAAGGAATCAATTTCATTGATTCGATTAAGCGGATGTTTTAGGCAATCGCTTCATCAGTGACGCAGTCACAGTCTTTCCCTTCCTCAAAACTAAACGTCAACAAGATGAAGCTTTGCGTTAAAAAATTTTACCCGCTCCTCAAGCTTTGCAGGTGATCCGTTTTATTATATGAAAAACAAAAAAGCGCGGAAATTTTATTTCCGCGCTTTTTATACTTTATAATTCTCTTCTAATGCTTATAATTCAGCTTTCCATTGTGATTCATAACCCGAATCCCGACATCTCGAAACTCCGTACTACGAATCCTGCAACAGCCTATTAAAGCATTTTAAGATTATTAACTTCCAGTTCTGTAAGGATTCTCCAGTGTCCACGTTTGATGTTTTTCTTCGTCATTCCGGCAAACATCACTCTGTCTAAAGCTTCCACTTCGTATCCAAGTCTTTGGAAAATTCTTCTGATAACACGGTTCCATCCGATATGAATTTCAATTCCGATTTCATTTTTAGGTTTCCCTTCAATGAATGAAATCTGATCTACTACCGCGATTCCTTCGTCAAGACGAATTCCTTCTACGATAAGTCTCATGTCTTCATTGGTCAGTTTTTTATCCAGTGTCACATGATAGATCTTTTTAGCATCAAAAGATGGATGCGTCAGTTTTTTCGTCATGTGTCCGTCATTCGTTAAAAGAATAACTCCGGTTGTAGAACGGTCAAGTCTTCCAACAGGGAAAAGACGGTACGGTGATGCATTCGCTACCAGATCCATTACTGTTTTTCTGGCTTTGTCATCTTTAGTGGTAGAAATATATCCTTTCGGTTTATTTAAAAGCACATATACCGGTTTTTCAGGGGTAATACCCTGTCCGTCAAAAACTACTTTATCGGTCTTCTGAACCTGATAGCCCATTTCGTTCACCACTACTCCGTTTACTTCTACCAGTCCCTGCGTAATCAGTTCGTCAGCTTCTCTTCTGCTGCAGATCCCGGAGTTTGCGATATACTTATTAAGACGGATGGTGTCTTTATGAACATCTTTTTCAATCTTGTTTAACCTTCTTTTCTGTACAAAAGATCTTGCCTTATCTTCATTTTTGTCATCTCCACTGGATGGTCTTCTTCCGTATTTCAGGCTGCCTCTTTCATACTTGTCTCTGGTATCAAAACTCTTTGCACCTCCTCTTTTTGCAGCCGGTTTCCCGAAAGTTTTTCTTTCACGTCCTTCACTTGAATTGGTGATGAAAGCTCTGCTTGCCGGTTTTTCACCAGCTTCTTCATCGCTGCTTTTTGCACTGTCATCACTTCTTTTGAAAGGTTTCTGTCCGAACTTTGAATTACTGCCTTTACTGTCGAAATTTCTTTCGCCTGCTTTAGGGAAAGGTTTCTTAAAAGGTTTTGATCCTGAAGAATTTCCAGATCTGGAAGCACGAGAATCATCAGAATTGTTTCTTGTTGAAGTTCTTGGTCTTTTTGGTCTTTCTGAATTATTATTATCTCTGCTCATTTCTAAAAATTTCTGCAAAGATAGTAATTTAGTTACGAGTTAAAAATTAAGAATCATAACTTTGCAGAATAGTTTTATTTTAATTTTAAAGAAACTCCAATAATGATAACAATATTAAACGATGATTTTTCTCAATTAAACAGTTTTCTACACGAAAAATCTTTCAGTAAAATCTTTATTTTAGTTGATGAAAACACCCATGAATATTGTCTTCCTGTCCTTTTGGGCAATATGGAAACAGACTTAGGTTTTGAAATTTTAGAGATTGAGGCAGGTGAGGAAATGAAAAATATCCAGACTGCGAATCAGCTTTGGGAAATTCTTACCGAAATGCAGGCGGACAGAAAAGCACTGGTCATCAATCTTGGCGGCGGTGTGATCACAGATATGGGTGGTTTTATTGCATCAACTTATAAAAGAGGGGTTCAGTTCATCAATATCCCTACTACCCTTTTATCGATGTGTGACGCTTCTATAGGCGGAAAAACAGGAATAGACCTGATGCATTATAAAAATATGGTGGGAACTTTTGCCTTCCCGGAGCAGATCTTTATTTATCCTAAATTTTTAGAAACCCTTCCTTTTAAAGAATTGCGCAGCGGTTTTGCAGAAATGCTGAAGCACGGTCTTATCGCTGACAAGGCACATTGGGACAGTTTGATTCAGATTCATAAACTGGATGTGGAAACTGTAGTTCCTCATATTCAGACTTCCATGGATATCAAGCAGGATGTTGTAGAAAAGGACTTCCATGAAAAAAATATCAGAAAGACCCTGAATTTTGGGCACACGATAGGACATTCAGTAGAAAGCCTTTGTCTGAGCCAGGGAAATCCTATTCTTCATGGAGAAGCAGTCGCTATGGGAATGATCTGCGAGGCGCATCTGGCCCATCTTGAAGATCTTATCACTGAGGAAGATGCCACTTTTATCATCGAAAATATTCAGAGGTATTATCCTTACCTTGATATCAGCGACTTTACGGATGAAAGCATTACAGAACTTCTTCTTAATGATAAAAAGAATTCAGACAGTAAAATCAATTTTTCCCTGCTTACGGGAATAGGATCATGTACGTATGATTACCAGTGCAGCCAGGAAAATATTTTGAAATCTTTAGAATTTTACAGAAAGCTAGATATCGTTTAAGCTTACATACTGTCAGGAAGTTATAATCTGCAAATGATTAAGATACACCAACTAACCATGTCAAGTTTTTGAACCTTGACATGGTTCTACTTAACAGAAACTATTAAAAATTATCAACAGATACTCAGTCTCCCGGCTTCTATTACTGATTCCCCGATATTTTACGCTGTAAACGCTCTTTAATCGTTTGATAAACCTCTTCCAGCTCATTGGTATCATTATATAAATAAGGAAGAAAAAAACCAACTCCCTCTACTTTAACTCTTATCTTGTTTCCCATCCATTTGTCGGTTACCATATTGACTGTTAACTGATCTGTAAAGTAGGCTTTTTCCATTTTCTTGCGAAAAAACATAGAGACTGCGTGAAAGTTCCGTGCTCCGGTCCCAAAATCATAAATCGGGAAAAATTCAAAACTGTCGTCGTTGATGATAAGTTGTACAATCTTTTTCCGTCGGATGAATAATTTGATCCCGGTGAAAATACTGTACAGTGATGCCAGAAATAAAATAAAAAGCAAAGCCAGCATCACAATAAGCGCCGCAGACTTTCCCGTTTGAATTTCTTTTATAATTTCAGGAACCGTGGGAAGTAAAAAATAAATAAAAAATGCAGGCAACACCATCATCACCAGACTGAACGTTGTGCTTCTGTAAGGCGAAATAAAGAACAGTTTCTGTCCGGTAGCATCCTGATGAACTGTCGTCAAAGGCGGAGGAACTGCTGTAAAAAAGTCATAAATGAATTTTAAGGTCAAAAGCAGGATCACAATACCCACACCTGACATCACATAAATGGTGAAAGGATATTCAATGATGCCTGAAAGCATGACAAGCGTAGCAGCCACCATTAATACAACAAGGCTTATCGCAAATCTTACTATCTTTTTATGTTCCATCGCAGCCTTTTATTTATGGTTATATCATATACGAAATCATTGAAATGATTCTTTATCAGGTTTTTCCAACTGAGTACAAATCATTAAAAACTTTCATTACAATATTACATCTTATTATGAAATAACGCTGTTTTTAACTTATTTTAATAAAATATAACCCTGTTTTTACAGGTAATATAATTTAGATCATTTCTAAACAAATGTTTGATAGGATAATTAAAAAACTGAAAATCAACTAATTAAATACACCCACCTAGGAATACCAACTCTATTATGAGCTGACTTTTGTCATGTAAATTATTTTTGGCAAGCAATTTGAAAGATACTCTGCGTTCAACTGAAAACTGAACAGTAGTAAAATTTAAAATTAAGAATAGTAAAATATTAAAAAATTAAAGTTATGAAAAAGTTAATTTTAGGATTAGCAGTAACTGCAAGTTCACTGGCATTCGCACAACAGACTCCAAAGTCTTCTTCTAACCCGGTAACATTTGGTGTAAAAGGTGGGATGAACGTATCTTCTCTTTCTAAAGACGAAGGTTTAGATGATCAAAAATCTAAAATCGGTTTCAACGCAGGTGTATTTGCTAACATTCCAGTTGCAGAATCATTCAGCATTCAGCCGGAGGTTTTATACTCTCAGTATGGTTCAAAATCTGAGTATACTGTATTAGGAAACAAGTATTCTTCTTCAACTAAATTAGATTACATCGCTGTACCGGTAATGTTCCAGTACAACCTGATCCCTAATCTTTTTGTAGAGGCAGGTCCTGAGTTTGGTTTTATGGTGAGTGCAAAAAACAAAATCAAAAACGAATCTAACGGAAACTCTTCTACTTCTGATAACTACAAAGATGATTTAAAAACATTCAACTTTGGTATCGGTATTGGAGCAGGATATTACTTCACGGATAACTTTGGAATTACAGCGAGATATGTTGCTGGTTTAACAGACGTAGCTAAAGACAGACCTAACGGATCTGATGCTGTAAGAAACAACACATTCCAGGTAGGATTGGCTTATAAATTCAAATAATAAGCTTTAACATTCAGATAACAAATTTTATATTCAATAGAAAGCCGGGCTATGTATTTAGTCCGGTTTTTTTGTGTGGAAAATTTTCTCCATTCAGCATTTTTGGCAAGAAGTTTGCGTATATCAGATAAGCCGGAAGACATTGTTTTTTTTAAACAGTATCTGAAAGCAAAAAAAGTTTCTTCATATACAAATTGATTTCAATAGAAAAGGTCAGGTTTATTCATTTAAGCCTGACCTTTTCGCGTAAAACATGATATTTATCAGTTTAATCCCTTTGGCGGGAATTTTGATGCAGTGTGAGAACATAAGTTTAAACTTTAAAAATCATGAAAAAACTAATTTTAGGATTAGCATTTGCAGGAAGCCTTTTGGTGAATGCACAGGAAAAAACTAAATCTACATCACCGATTACTTTCGGGGTTAAAGCAGGATTCAACGCTTCTACTCTTTCCAAGTATGATGGATATGATGGGTATGATAATGATCAGAAGCTGAAACCAGGTTTCAATGCTGGGGTATTTGTAAATATTCCGGTAGCAGAGAAATTCAGCGTTCAACCGGAAGTTCTTTTTAGCCAATTGGGTTCAAAAACTGAAGAAAAAGAGGTGTACTATAATAATTCTGATAAATTCAAAAGAGAAACTGATTACAAAAAAACATTGAATTATCTTACCATTCCTGTAATGGTACAGTACAATATCCTTCCTCAGCTTTATGTAGAAGCAGGGCCTGAGTTCGGATTTCTTTTAGGAGGAAAGGATAAAGGGGACTTGACTCTTACCCAAACTTCCGGAAATACAACGACAACGCAAACAACAAGCTTTTCGGAAAATATTGTTAAAGATCTTCACAATAAATTCAATTTCGGAATCGGTATTGGAGCAGGATATTATTTTACTCAAAATTTTGGGGTAACAGCCAGATTTACGGCAGGTATTACAGATATCTACAAGCATAACAACGGTGATGCTGTTAGAAACAATGCATTCCAGGTGGGTGTAGCTTACAAATTCAAATAATACGTATCATAAAATGCTGGAATTTTATTTAATCCAGTGTTGATAAAGAGATTTTACAAAAGGTCAGGTTTATTCGTTTAAGCCTGGTCTTTTGATTTATAATAGACTTCCTTAAATATGTAGAGGCAGGTCTTGAATTCGGGTTTCTGTTGGGTGGAAGAAGCAAAGGTGACTTTACTCAAACCAGAAATATAGACGGATCAAGCAGTACACAGAGTTATTATGATAAAATTGCGAAGTCCGTATTCAATAAATTCAATTTCGGAATCGGGATTGGAGCGGGATATTATTTCACTCAAAATCTTGCGGTAACAGCGAGGTTTACAGTTGGTATTACGGACATCTATATAAGTATAGCAATTCAGATACAGTGAGAAATAATGCATTTCAGATTGGTTTAGCATATAAATTCAAATAGCGATTTATTATTTTCAAGTTAATGTCGGATCTTTTTAGAGGTCCGGCATTTTTATAGGCAATAAATGGGACATTGGTATTAGGGAGTATGATGCTATCTGGTTTTTTGTTATCAGAACAGTTAACAGAAAAATGTGTTTTTACTTCTAATGGATAAAAGTTTTTTTTTATCAGTATATTAACTCATTTAATTGGTAAGAGTCCTTATCCTGAAGTAGAAGCATTATTGCTTACCCACAATTATTAGTTTAACAATGATTTACGCCATTTTTAATGGTGTTATTATAAGCAAGTGTAAATTAAGTAGAATGATTTTAAAATAAATACGATGCTTTTCGCCAAACTTCATATAAAAATAAAAACGATCCTAATTATGCAAAGTATAGCAATGCTAAGTGGCATGACTACACATCTAATTTGGATAATTAATAATGGATTTTTGTCGGAAAATTATAATGCGCCGTTTTTTACCAGATTTTTTTGGGATAGTTTGACTTTTATTGATCCCATTGCCGCCATCTTATTAATCATCAAGCCCAAAACTGGAATTTGGCTGACTTTCATAATTATTATAATTGATGTCGTTCACAATTTTATATTATGTTTTAGAAGTATAATTCCGAATTCTAATTATTTCTCTTACTGGATTATCGGCAACTGGATGCTTATGTGTCAGATTCTTTTTCTTTTATTTGTGTCTGTTACCTTTAAAAGTAATTTAAAAGAAGTGAAAATCAGATCTGCAGAGTTTTAATACTATAAAGTATCTGGGATTGTTATGTTTCTTTAAGAGGTCGCCTTACACTGAGCTCCAGTTCTCTCAGCAATCGAGAAATAAAACTAAACATTTTATCTCCGATAAAATGTTTGCGCCTTCAATATGACATCAATGTATATGGCTTGCTTTTTCTACTTCATTCTTAAGGAAAATAAAAGCTTAAATATTTTCATCAATTATCTTATCCTTTTTTGTCTATTTTTTTCCGGTTTAACACGATATTAAATCATCAACATAAATGCGTTTTAGCTTAAAATCCCGACCAAAAAATTGAATTCCATAATATAATTTTTCATAAAAAATCGTTAAAAGAAGAGAAAAGACAACAGCCAAAACCCTTCCTAAAGCCCTTCAAATAAGGATTTTCCGAGTTTGGCAAGCATTTTGCAAAATAATTCAAGTCTGATTGAAAAACCGGACACGAAGTACAACAGTAAAATTAAAAAATAAAATTATGAAGAAGTTATTTCTAGGGTTGGCAGTTACTGCTGGCATGATGACATTTGCTCAGGAAACAAAAACAGTAACTCCGGAACCTATTAAAAAAGAAAAACAACCGATCAGATTTGGTATCAAAGCAGGGGGAAACTCTTCTTACTTCAGTGAGCAGAAATTAAGCCTTAACAACCAGAAAGTCGGGTTCCATGCCGGGGTTTTAGTTAATATTCCAATTTCTCAGAAATTCAGCTTACAACCAGAGGTTTTATATAACCAGTTAGGAGCCAGAAGCGTGATCTCATCTACAGATGTAACTACGGGTGCTACGAACGTTAAAACGAAAAGCGAGTACAAAACTACCATGAACTATATTTCAGTTCCTTTAATGGTACAAATGAGACCTACTGAAAGATTTTATGTAGAGGCAGGTCCTGAATTCAGCTATTTCATCAACGGGAAAAACTCCGGAGACAGCACGATTTCTACGACAACAGGTGGTATTACGACCACTCAGTCGGTATCTAACTCTGAAGACATCAACAAAGATAATGTTAACAAGTTTAACTTAGGATTAGGTTTAGGTCTTGGATATGATATCACTCAAAACCTGGGCATCAACGCAAGATACATCAACAGTCTTACGGATATGAGAAACCAAAAGCCTGAAGGTACAGAACCTTTGAACCACAGAGCGTTTCAGTTGGGTCTGAATTACAAGTTCTAATAAGAGACAATCAATTATTTAACCTATAGTAAAGTCCGGATTTAAATTATTTAAGTCCGGACTTTCGTTTTTTGATGATGATAGATGTCAGACACCAGATTTCAGATATCAGATATTATCACTGGGGGCTTCGAGATTCTTAGCCATCAGGTATTTGTCATTCATTCAACCTTTTCTGGTGTATTAGATTATGCGCATCCCGAAATTCTCAAACTCTACGACAGTCTGACGCTCAAACCCTAAAACACTCCCACTCTCAAACCTCTTTACCGGTTATTCAAATATCCTCGGATCATCGCTGATCACACCGTCTATTCCCATGTCTTTTAATTCTTTTAATCTTTCTTTTGTGTTGACGGTCCATGGGATCACTTTCATGCCCAAGGCATGGCATTCCTGTACCAATTTTGAAGTAACGAGGGTGTGATCAGGACTGTAAATGGTTGGGATAAAACTTAGAAATTTCATATCTCCGGCTACACCATTCAAATGATTCGGATATTCTTTGAATTTGTCAGCGGGTATATTTTCGAAATGAGCCTGCTGTTGAACTATCTTTTTATCATCCACTTTTTCTACCAACAGAGCGGTCATGACCTTAGGATATTCCTTATGAATGATTTCCAATGTTCTGGGATCAAACGACTGAATAATTACTCTGTCCTGAATGCCTTTTTTGACAATAATTTTCATCATCAGATCTACAAATTCCTTAGGTTCCGGATGAAATATATTGTCGGAAAAAGGACGTGTTTTGGTTTCTATATTATAAAATGGCAAAGGTCTTTTCAATTCGCGGGAATACGCCTCGCAGGCATCTATTACATCTTCGAAGAGCGGTTTCTGAACCTTCATCTTCTTCTGGTCAGGATAGCGGTCAAGTTTCTTTGAGCCTACATCAAAGGTTTGAATCTTTGCATAGGACATATCATAAATTTTATAGTAAAATCCAGAGTCTTTCGGAATATAGGTTCCATCCGGTTTTGTTATTAATTCAGGGGAAAGGAAAGCATCATGGGAAAGGATTACTTTTTTGTCTTTTGTGATGGCAAGATCCATTTCCAGCGTCGTTACATTCATTTTCAGGGCATTCTTCATGGCCGGAATTGTATTTTCAGGATACAGGGACTTTCCGCCACGATGCGCCTGATTATCAAAAGTCTGAGAGGAATACCATTGGGTCAGTACCAGAAAAGCACCGGTTAAAAATACGTTCTTCATTTTGCTACAGTTTAAGGAAACAAATTTAGAATTTGCCCCTGTACTGTATGATAAAGGAATATTAAGCTTTTGATACATTTATAAAAACAAAAAGAGCCAGACTCAATGCCTGGCTTCTTCTTTTTTATTTCGAATCGCAGATGATTAATTAAATAATTCTATCTCCTCTCCTTTTTCTACCGGATATTCTTCTGTGAAACATCCGAAACAGTGGTTGGAAGATCCTAAAATTTCTTTCAGGTTTTCTGTACTTAAAAACTCTAATGAGTCTACACCCAGATAATCTCTAAGCTCTTCTGTCGTCATATTGGCCGAAATCAGATCATCTTTTGAAGGAGTATCGATTCCTAAGTAGCACGGAGCAATAATAGGAGGAGAAACACTTCTGAAGTGGATCTCTTTCACACCTGCATCCTTCAATATTTTCACCAATCTCTTGGAAGTAGTTCCTCTCACGATAGAATCGTCGATGATCACTACTCTTTTATCCTTGATCTCTGAAATAATCGGGTTAAGCTTAAGGTTTACTACCCTTTCTCTCATTTCCTGTGTAGGAACGATGAAACTTCTTCCGATGTATCTGTTTTTGATCAGAACCGGACGGAAAGGTATTCCGGAAGCTTTTGAGAAACCTATGGCAGCCGGAACTCCTGAATCAGGAACCCCGATCACGATATCCGCTTCTACAGGAGCCTGCTCCCAGATCTTTTCACCGGACTTTTCTCTGATTTCATATACGTTGATGTTTTCCAGTGTAGAGTCAGGTCTTGCGAAGTAGATGTATTCAAAAGAACAGATTCTCTGCTTCCCTCTTCCCTCATTCACCATATAAGACTGAAGTTTTCCAGGCTCATTTTCATTGGTATAAATAATCTCTCCCGGAAGGATATCACGTACATACTGAGCGCCTACAGCATCCAAAGCAACAGATTCGGAAGCTACCACGTAAGTATTTTCATCAACAGCTCCTAAAACCAACGGACGGATCCCGTTGAAGTCTCTGAATGCAAAGAATTTATTTCTCGTCATTCCCACTACGGAGTAAGCACCTTCAATTTTCTCCATGGTAGCTTTGATAGCTCCACGAAGTCCTAAGTCAAGATTTTTCTGGATCAATCTTAAAATAACCTCAGAATCGGAAGTAGCTCTGAAGACAACGCCTTCAGCTTCCAGTTCATTTTTTAATTCTCTCGCATTGGTAAGGTTACCGTTATGCGCTATAGAAAGAATAATCTGGTCGTACTCGTTTTTCGCGAAGAACGGCTGGAAATTATACTTCTTTTTGTCTCCTGCAGTGGTATAACGGGTATGCCCGATTGCAGAATTTCCCATAAAAGCCTCAGGTTCCTGAATTTCTTTATAAACGTCTAAAACCAGTCCTTCATCTTTCATGTTCGTGATTTTCCCGTCTTTTAAAACGGAAATACCGCAGGCTTCCTGTCCTCTGTGCTGGAGGGCAAAAAGTCCGAACTGTGAAAGCGAAAACGTATCCAGATCATTGTCAGAGTACAGTCCGAAGATTCCGCACTCCTCATTGGGAGCATCCAGTCTTTCTTCTTCCTGCGTTCTGAAAAGATTCCTCCCGTAGGTCTGGCCTCTAAACTGTTTTAAATATTCACTTTTATGAATGTCTAAACTTTTCATTTCTATTTTTTCTAAATTAGAAGTTAGATATTAGATGTTAGAAATTAGTCTAAGTCAACTTCAATTATAATTTTAAACTTTCTTTTAATGAGTATATCATCTTCTGAATTTCAGCTAAAAGTTCTTTTAAAGGTACTACTTTAGCTTCAGAAATAAAATCCAGATCTATTAACAACTGTAATTGAGTTTGCAGTTCATAGGTAGAACCAAATGCAATTCCAAGAAATTGATAGAACTCATTCTTATTATTTCTTCCAGCTCCTTCAGCAATATTAGAAGGTATTGAAACGGCACATCTTCTGATTTGAGACAGCAGACCAAATTTTTCTTCAGCTGGAAGTTCTGCAGAAACTAAATAAACTTCTTTTACCAAAGCCATCGATTTCTTCCAAACCTTCAAATCTTCTATCCTGTGCGATTTCATACTAACTTCTAATATCTAACTTCTAACTTCTCCAATTTACTTACCAAGTAAATTTTTCAGTCTGTTGTAGATCTCTACGTAAGCTTCCGTCACTTCTCCAAGATCTCTTCTGAATCTGTCTTTATCCAGTTTCTTCATGGTATCTTTGTCCCAAAGTCTGCATGTATCAGGAGAAATTTCGTCAGCAAGGATGATTTCCCCGTCTGCCGTTTTTCCTAATTCAATTTTGAAATCAACCAGGATGATGTTCATTTTATCAAAAAGGTCGATCAGGATTTCGTTGATATCAGAAGTCAGTTCATACATTTCATCCAATTCCTCATAGGTTGCTGCTCCTAAAAAAACGGCGTGGTGATCGTTGATAAGCGGATCTCCCAACTCGTCTTTTTTGTAGCAGATATCGAAGATGGTCACCGGAGATTTAATTCCTTCTTCCACTCCTAATCTTTGAGCCATACTTCCTGCAGAGTAGTTTCTTACCACCATTTCCAATGGAATGATAGATACTTTTTTTACCAGCTGCTCTCTCTCGTCTAATTGTTTGATGAAATGAGTTTTAATCCCTTTTTCATTTAAGTATTCAAAAATAAGAGTGGTGATCGCGTTGTTCATTTCGCCTTTCAAATCAACAGACCCTCTTTTTTGAGCGTTAAATGCTGTAGCGTCGTCTTTAAAACGTACTACTACTTCATTAGGATTATCGGTAGCAAATACCTGTTTTGCCTTACCTTCGTACAACATTTCTTTCTTTTCCATTTCTAAATTCTTGTTAGTTAGATTTATTTTATATTACTTAATTAAAATTCCTGTTAAAACAGCTAATCCGAAACTCAGCAGTGTTCCGATCAATACATATTCCGTAAGCTTTCGCTGTTTAGCCTGTGCCAGATCGCTGAATCTGAAAACCGATTTGGCAGCCACCATAAAACCTACGCCTTCCCAGTGATTCACCATAATAAACGTGAACACCAGAAGACGTTCCAGTATTCCGATATATTTTCCTGCACTCGACAGCGATTCGGTCTGTAAACTGCTTTGTGTCTCCGGAACCGGAGTCCATGAAGACAATAATATTTTGATAAAGATGGATGCAGGGGTTGACAGAAATAATGCCGCCATCCCAATTTTTAAAACTTCCTGATTGCTCAGAAAATTAAAACTGAATTCTTTGAAATAGAATGAGATTCCCAGAATTACAAGAATATGCAGCATCTGATCAATGAAAAACCATCTCTTTTTATTCTTTACGTTTTGAAAGATCAGTTTTGAGGCATCAATGATAAGATGCGTGATCCCCACCAAAATAGAAACCCACCAGAGGTCTGTATTCCAAAGGAAAACAAAACTTAAAATGGTATGAATCAGAACATGAAGGTACAAATACGGACTTTTCAGCTTACGGCGTTCTTTATCTGCAACCCAAGAATCTGGCTGAAGAATAAAATCTCCGAATAGATGTGCCAATATGAGTTTAGTAAAGATCATGCTTACAGTTCTGAGATTTTCTTTCTAAAATATTGATTAGTTTCTACGATAAGTTCGTAGTTGGCGCGTTTCAGCCTCTGACTTACGGAGGACTGTGAGATGGCAAATTTCTTAGCCAGATCTTCCTGTGTGATATCCTGGTTCATGATCATTTCGTGAATGATCTCTGCCGTGGCTACCGTCCAGCTGTCGAAATCCTTGGAAGACCATTTCAGGAGAATATTTAAATCCCGGTCTACAGCTTCGTTGGAGGTTTTTATAGAAACGGTGTGTCCGTCACTCTTAAGGTCGTTGAGCAGTCGTCCGGAATGTACGTAGGCTGTTCCATTGGATTCGGTGATTTTTTCAGAGGAAAAATTCTCTTCCCCAATGCCTATAGCAATTCTTACATCTAAATTTTCCTGACTTCTTATGAGGGACTTTATGGCTAGAAAACGCCAGAACACTTCATCAATGCTACACTTAAACTGGAACTCGTCTCCTCTGTAGATTTCCCATGCGAGCGGTGAACTTCCCCAATTTTCCAGGAGATTCTTGAGTCTGGTGATCCAAACTTCCGTGTCTGCATGCTGTGAATTTATAATATCACCGGTTATGACCGCTATCATTATGCAAATATAAGCATAATTACTTATAAATAAAAAATATAAGCAGAAACACTTATAGATATTGATTATTAGTGAATCTGCTTATATCAATTATGTATTGTTTATAAGCTTTTTAACGAAAAAAATAAAAATTCGAAAGCCTAAAATGACCCAAATGGGCTCTTGCCGCTCAGTTATTTTTTAATAAACTGATACACTTTTTCATCAAGTTTTAAGAAATAAAAACCTGCAGAAAGATTCTGAAGAGAAATATTCTTCTTGTTCCTGAACGGATTTTTTTCAGTGTAAATTATTTTTCCTGAAACGTCCAGTACCTGAGCCATCTTAATTTCCTGAGTTTCTCCGCTCACGAAAAGATCATCATGAACCGGGTTCGGATATATTTTAAACTCTTTATTTGAAGTGATAAGATCAGTCGTAGATAAAGTTCCTCCAAGATTCTGGCAGTAGTTGATCGCATAAGAATCCCATTCACTTAAAGTAAACGTACTTGTCGGCTGGGTGACTGTGCTTTTTCTGTAAAGAGAAAGATTACCGTTTGCATTAGCCGTACTTTTCAAACCGATTGCATCCACAGTCCCAAAACCCTTATAGGCTAATTCTACATACTGACTTCCTGTATATGTCATAGGAGTGGAAGCCGTAACAAATTTAGCCTGTGAATTGGTATAACACGTGAATGCTGCATTAGGGTTTAAAACAACAAATGTTTGATTATTGGCAATTTTACCCTCAAGCTGAAAACTGTCTGAGAAATAATAACTGGTTCCACTGCTGAACTGAATATTCAGATTGTAGTTATTCAGATTAACTTCATGTCCGGTTTTATTGGTAATTTCTATCGCTTTATTATTGCCGCTTCCTTCAATATATTTGCTAATCATTAAATCCTTTGAAAAACCGTCTGAAGCAATGGTGGCTGCCGTAGCAACGTTACTCATTGGAGATTCCAGATATCCTTTATCATAAGATTTTACCGTAAAAGTATACGTTGTTGACGGAGTCAGCCTATCAATAGAGATACTGGTACTTTTAGTAGTAGCAATAGGCGTTGCAGCACCATTCATATAAATTTTGTATCCTAAAATATCCGTATCTGCACTTGGCGTCCAGCTTAAATTGACAAAATTGGCATTCTGTTGAGCTACCGACAGGTTTATCGGGGCAGAAGGCGCATTTGCATCAGGAGTTTCAGACCAGATTAAATCCACCCAACCCGGATTATCAATAAATGGATTTCTGTTTTTCTGAATACTGTACACCGTATTATTTCGGTCTATTTCCCTTTGTGAAACAGGATCTAAAGTATTCCACTGTTTTAACATTGTAATGTAAGCCGGTTCAAAAGCACGTTCTTCCGTGCCATCCAACTGGGATTCGTCATTGGCCGGAGTAGTTCCTGCATTATGATTAAACCCGTTCAGCTTTCCTTCATATCTTACCGCAAAATACAGCAATGCTCTGGCAACATCTCCTTTAAATTCATTGATTGGCTCATAAACACGTCCTGTATAAGCCAAGCCCGGAGTTGCATCGTTGGCTATCTTTGAACCATTGGTAAAATTATAATAAACCGTTGATCCCGCTACACCATAAGGGTAATTGGATCTTCTCTGATTGATCCAGGCATCCACCGGCACTACATAAAACAAGTCAGAATACATAGGATAATTACTGATGCTTCCTGTACTGAATGTACTTTGCGGAACCATATGCTCCCGGTTCCACGCGATTCCTTCTCCTGTAATAGAACCTGATCCCTGCAATTGTGTGGAGTTGTACTCATATGAATCTGGTCCGTTCGGAATTTCTGAGTAAATATCTAATAATATGTAGTTCCCATTGGAAGGATTGTTGGTGCTATTATGATCGTAATAAACATCTAAATCTGTCTGTTTATAATATTCCTGCAAGTCGCCATAGTGCCAGTTGACATTCTTTTCAGCAATAATATCATGCAACTTAGACTTCAGCGCATAACCGCTAAGTCCCACTGTTCCGTCATAATATCCCGCCGGAGCCTGGGCAGAAATAAGTGAGGAGATTAAAATAATAGGTAGTAGAAGTTTTTTCATTCCTTAAAAATTGGGAGGCTAAAATAGTAAATTAAAACACTTAAAGTTCTGAAAAATTTATTAAAAAATCATTAATTATGAAAATATAAAAAATTGATTATTAAAATATTGCGTATATGATCTTATGAGCTAAATAATTATTTTTGGCTTTCCGTCAATTTAATTATCTTTGGGAACTAACTATTTTATCTATATGAACACAGAGACTATTGACAACATTAAAATGATAGCGGAAACAGCAAGAGAATTTGCTGAGAAAAATATCAGACCGAATATTATGGAGTGGGACGAGAGCCAAACATTTCCAAAAGACTTATTTCACCAGTTAGGAGAAATGGGATTTATGGGGATCGTAGTTCCTGAGCAGTACGGAGGTTCCGGTCTGGGTTATCACGAATATGTTACCATTCTGGATGAAATCTCTCAGGTAGACCCTTCTATCGGTCTTTCTGTAGCGGCACACAATTCACTTTGTACCAATCATATCTATGAGTTCGGAAATGAGGAGCAGAGACACAGATGGCTTCCACAGCTTGCTTCGGGTAAAGTGATCGGCGCATGGGGACTTACAGAGCACAATACAGGTTCTGATTCAGGAGGTATGTCTACGACTGCTGTAAAAGACGGTGATGACTGGGTGATCAACGGTGCTAAAAACTTTATCACTCACGCCATTTCTGGAGACATTGCCGTAGTAATGACCAGAACAGGTGAAATAGGAGCTAAAAACAACTCTACTGCTTTTGTTCTGGAAAAAGGAATGCCGGGCTTCACGTCAGGAAAAAAAGAAAATAAATTAGGAATGCGTGCTTCTGAAACGGCTGAACTTATTTTCGACAGCGTTCGTGTACCGGATTCTCACAGATTAGGAGAAGTAGGTGAAGGTTTCAAGCAGGCTATGAAAATCCTGGATGGTGGTAGAATTTCTATCGCTGCTTTAAGTTTAGGAACAGCAAGAGGCGCTTACAAAGCGGCTTTAAAATATGCTAAAGAAAGACACCAGTTTGGAAAAGCAATCGCTGAATTCCAGGCGATCAACTTTATGCTTGCTGATATGGCAACAGAAATTGACGCTGCTGAACTTCTGATCCAAAGAGCATCAACCTTGAAAAATGCCAAACAAAAAATGACCAAAGAAGGAGCAATGGCTAAATTGTACGCTTCTGAGGCTTGTGTAAGAATTTCCAACAATGCCGTACAGATCTTCGGAGGTTACGGGTATACAAAGGACTTCCCTGCTGAGAAATTCTACAGAGATTCTAAATTATGCACCATCGGTGAAGGTACTTCAGAAATCCAGAGAATGGTAATCGGAAGAGATATTACAAAATAAGAAATCATTTTCAAGTTCTGACCTGAAAATCAGATTGAGAATTATTTTATAATAAACCAATAGCATACGTATTTTGCGTATGCTATTTTCTTTTTATGAGATAATACATTTTTCATTATATTCAATGTATTGCATAATATATTAAATGAATACTCTAAATTTTTCTTAAATAATTTTGTTTTTCGTAACATAAAAATTATTAGCTTTGATATTCCACAACCAAAACAAATAATTAATATGAAAAAACAATTATCCATGATTGGAATGCTTCTCATTACGGGCATTTCTTTCGCGCAGACTGACCGTCTCTGGAGCGAAGGTTCAAAAAAAGCACCTTCAGACATTTTTGAAAACAAAACCCAAATCACTAATCCGAAGATTTACAGCTTAGATTTTGATGGATTAAAAAATGCACTTGCCAAAGCTCCCAAAAGATTAGCTGCGGGAGAAAAATCAGAAACCATCATTTCTTTCCCTAATTCTGAAGGGAAGATGGAAAACTTTAAAGTAAGGGAAAATTCAAACTTCGACCCTCAGCTTGCCGCGAAATATCCGGATATCAAATCTTATGTAGGCGAAGGCCTTAACGATCCCAATTCAACAGTTTATTTCAGTATTTCTTCACTCGGACTTTCTTCCATGGAGATTTATGGTGATAAATCTGCTGTTTTCATCGAACCGTATGCTAAAGACCTTTCGTCTTATGTAGTATACAGAAAATCAGACAAAAAAGACAACCTCAACAAATTCGAATGTACCGTTATTGATGTCGCTCAAAAAGGAGTATCCAATACCAATATCGCTGCAAGACCCAACGCAGACGATGCCAAACTAAGAACATTCAGACTGGCGCTTTCCACTACCGGAGAATACACAGTATATTTCGGAGGAACCAAAGCCAATGCACTGGCAGCCATCAACAACACCATGACGCGTGTAAACGGGGTGTTCGAAAAAGATTTTGCCGCAAGAATGGTACTGATCGCCAACAACGATGCGGTAATCTACACCAACGCTTCCACAGATCCTTATTCTGCCGCTTCAGGAATGAGCAGCTGGAATTCCCAGCTTCAAAGCACCCTGACTTCAGTGATTGGTGAAGCCAACTATGACATCGGACACTTATTCGGAGCTTCCGGAGGTGGCGGAAACGCCGGATGCATCGGATGTATCTGTACCAACGGCTCAAAAGGAAGCGGATACACCTCTCCGGCAGATGCCATTCCTTCAGGAGACAATTTCGATATCGATTATGTAGCCCACGAAATGGGACATCAGTTCGGAGGAAATCACACCTTCTCTCATGGCAATGAAGGCACCGGAGTCAATATGGAGCCGGGTTCAGGATCAACTATCATGGGCTATGCAGGAATTACCGGCCAGGATGTTCAGCCTCATTCAGATGCGTTCTTCCATGCGGTAAGCATTCAGCAGATTACCAATAATATTAAAGCTAAAACATGTCCGGTAAGCACTTCTACAGGAAACGCCATTCCTACAGCCAATGCCGGTCTTGACTATACGATTCCAAAAGGAACGCCATTTATGCTGACAGGAACCGGAACCGACGCCAACGGAGATTCATTAACCTATATCTGGGAACAGATGGATAATGCTTCATCGTCACAAACGGGAGCCAGCTCTGCAGCAAGCGCTACAAAAGCATCAGGCCCTACTTTCAGATCATGGACCCCAACAACTTCTCCGATAAGATATTTCCCTAGAATGGCATCCATTTTAACGGGAGGAACCACTACTGCAGGTTCCGAAATCACAGTAGAAGCTTTATCTAATGTAGCCAGATCATTAAACTTTAGATTCACTGTTCGTGACAACAGAGCCGGAGGTTCAGGAAACAATTCCGACGATGCATTGGTTACAGTCAACGCAACGGCAGGACCATTCAGTGTATCTTCCCAAAACTCTGCCATATCTTATGCGGGAGGAAGTTCACAGACCGTTACATGGAACGTAGCCGGAACAACTGCCAATAATGTCAATGCAGCGAATGTAGATATCCTTTGGTCAACTGACAGCGGAAATACATGGACTACCCTTCTTGCCGGAACGCCTAATGACGGATCTCAGGCTGTAACCATTCCAAACTCCTCTACTACAACAGGAAGAATTATGGTAAAAGGCTCCAATCATATCTTCTTTGATGTGAACAATGCCAATATTACCGTTAATGCAGGTTCAGGCACAGATACCGTAGCTCCTACAGCTCCTACTCTTGCAGCTTCCGGAACTACAGCGACAACTACCAATCTTTCATGGAGCGGTGCTACCGACAATGTAGGCGTTACAGGATATGATGTGTATATGAACGGATCTCTGATTGGAAACACTGCATCTACTACTTATACTGTAACAAGTTTAACCCCTGCAACCACTTACAGCTTCACTGTTAAATCCAAAGATGCAGCAGGAAATGTATCCCCTTCAAGTAACACGGTAAGCGTAACAACTCTTACAGGAGGAACTGTAACTTACTGTTCTGCTTCTGCGAACAATACTTCGGACGAAAGAATCGGAAATGTGAAATTCGGAACCATCAACAATACTTCAACAGGGACTGCCGGATATGAAAACTTCACATCAATTTCTACCAATGTAACCAGAGGAAGTGCTTACACCATCTCAGTAACTCCAACGTGGACTTCAACGGTTTACAGCGAAGCTTACGCAGTATATATTGATTATAACGGTGACGGTGACTTTACAGACAGCGGAGAATTAGCATGGACTAAAACAGGCTCTACGACAACTCCAGTAACGGGAAGTATTACGATTCCTGCCACTGCAACGATTGGCTCTACAAGAATGAGAGTAATGATGCAGTACAGCTCCGTTCCGACATCTTCATGTGGTTCATATACTTATGGCCAGGTGGAAGACTACACGCTTAATATCGTTTCTTCAGGCAGAGGAGAACTTTCTGACACCAAAGATTTAATCGCCGGATTCAGACTGTATCCAAACCCTGTAAAAGATGTATTATATATTTCAAACACGACATCTGAAGAGTATAAAATCTTCGATATGGGTGGAAAACTAATCAATTCAGGAAAACTGGAAAAAGGCAGCGTTAATGTAAGCGGACTTATCAAAGGAGCTTATATGATCCAGATTGGAGACCATGCCAAGAGATTCATCAAAAACTAATAACCACAAACCTATTTATTCAATACTGCCTCATTCGGGGCAGTATTTTTTTTGAAATTTTTTAACCATTTAAATTAAATCATATGCATTTTTTTATGTAAAATAAAATTTAAATTATTATTCAACATTAAAAAATACTAATTAATGAATGGATGTATAAAATATTGTATATGAGATGTTTTCATGGAATTTTATTCACTAATTTTGGATTTACCAATTATAATATATTTATATGAAACAACAATTATTGCTGATTGGGATGCTTATGATGACAGGCATCACTTTCGCTCAAACAGACCGCGTATGGTCTCAGGCTTCACTAAAAAATTCTTCTGAAGTCCTAGAAAACAAAACAGGTATTGATGATCCAAAAATCTTCAGACTTGACATGGATGGATTAAAGAATACGTTATCTGCTGCTCCTAAAAGACTGATCGCAGGGCAGAAATCAGAAATCGTTATTTCTTTCCCTAATTCCGAAGGAAAAATGGAAAATTTTAAGGTTGCCGAAAATTCAAACTTTGATCCTGAATTGGCCGCCAAATACCCGGACATCAAGTCTTATGTAGGTCAAGGTGTTTCTGATGCCAGTTCAACGGTCTACTTCAGCATCTCTCCATTAGGATTATCATCAATGGAAATTTATGGCGATAAGTCGGCTACTTTCATTGAACCTTACACCAAAGATCTTTCTACGTATGTGGTTTATAAAAAATCAGATAAAAAAGAAAGTCTTAACAAATTTGAATGCAAAGTCATAGATGAAGTTCACAAACAGACAAATTCAACAGCAAAAACCAATGCAGATGATGCTAAATTAAGAACATTCAGACTGGCACTTTCATGTACAGGAGAATATGCAACTTTTTTTGGAGGAACAAAAGCGAATGCGCTGGCAGCCATGAACAATACGATGACCCGTGTGAACGGTGTTTTTGAAAAAGATTTTGCTGCAAGAATGGTGTTAATCAGCAATACCGATGATGTTATTTACACGAATGCATCTACAGACCCATATTCAAAAGTGACAAGTTCCACATCCCCACCGGCAGCATGGAATTCACAGCTTCAGACCACACTGACGAATTTAATTGGAGAAGATAAATATGATATTGGCCATTTATTCGGTGCTTCCGGTGGTGGCGGAGACGCGGGCTGTATAGGTTGCGTTTGTGAAGATGGAAAAAAAGGAAGCGGGATCACCTCTCCTAATACAGGCTCTGTAAATTCATCTACCAACTTTCCGCCTTCCGGGGATACATTTGACATTGATTATGTAGCCCATGAAATGGGGCATCAGTTTGGTGGAAACCATACTTTTTCTTTTGACATAGAAGACGAGGGAGTTAATGTAGAACCAGGATCAGGATCAACTATTATGGGGTACGCCGGTATTACCGATCAGGATATCCAGCCTCATTCCGATGCATTTTTTCATGCTATAACGATTGAACAAATCACTGATAATATTAAAGCAAAAACCTGCCCGGTAGTTACTTCTACTGGAAATGCCATTCCAACCGCTAATGCAGGTTTAGACTATACGATCCCAAAAGGAACTCCGTTCATGTTAACCGGAACAGGAACCGACACCAACGGTGACTCACTAACCTATATCTGGGAACAGATGGACAATGCTTCATCATCACAAACAGAAGCCAACTCTGCAGCAAGTGCTACAAAAGCATCAGGCCCTACTTTCAGATCATGGACACCGACCGCATCCCCTACACGATATTTCCCAAGAATGGCTTCAATACTGGCAGGTGCTACGACTACTGCGGGCACAGAAATTACAGTAGAAGCTCTACCTAACGTAGCAAGAAAACTCAACTTCAGATTTACTGTTCGTGACAACAGAGCCGGAGGTTCAGGAAATAATTCCGACGATGTAGTGCTTACAGTAAACAAAACAGCAGGACCATTCAGCGTAAGCTCACAAAACTCAGCAACTACGTATACAGGAGGAAGTTCTCAAACTGTAACGTGGAATGTGGCAGGAACTACAGCAAACAATGTAAATGCGGCAAATGTAGATATTCTATGGTCAACAAACAGCGGAAGCACATGGACTACCCTGCTTGCAGGAACGCCAAACGACGGATCCCAAGCGGTAACCATTCCTAATGCAGCCACTGCAACGGGAAGAATTATGGTAAAAGGTTCCAATCATATCTTCTTCGATGTCAACAACGCAAACATTAAGGTCAATGCAAGTGCTGCAAAAGCAGTTCAGGAAACTAAAGAAGTTCTTACAGACATTAAAGTATATCCAAATCCTGTAAAAGATGTCCTGAATATTTCCAATACCACATCCGAAGAGTATAAGATATTCGATATGTCCGGAAAAGTCATCAGCTCAGGAAAACTGGAAAGAGGCAGCGTGAATGTAAGCAAACTGATCAAAGGAGCTTATGTGATTCTGATTGGAGAAACTACGAAGAGGTTTATAAAAGACTAAAAATTTCAACCTAATTTATTTAATACTGTCTCAAAAGGGGCAGTATTTTTTTTACTATTTATTGTCATGCCAATTGTATTTTTTTATAACAAAATAAAGATTGAATTATTATTTAATGTTAAAAAATAAAAGTTAATGAACGACCCTTTAAAACATTGCTAATGAGCGGATTTCAATATACTTTATTCACTAGATTTGGATTAAACCAATTTTAAAATATCCATATGAAAAAACAATTATTAATGAGTGGTATGCTTATGATTACAGGTATCACTTTTGCGCAAACAGACCGCTTATGGTCTCCTGCTTCACTAAAAAAAACAGCTGAAGTATTTGAAAACAAAACACGAATTGAGGAACCAAAGATCTTTAGTCTTGACATTAACGGATTAAAAAATGCACTTTCCAGAGCGCCTAAAAGAATGATTGAAGACCAGAAATCAGAAATCATCATTTCTTTTCCTAATTCTGAAGGAAAGATGGAAAATTTCAAAGTGACGGAAAATTCAAACCTGGACCCGGAACTTACTGCAAAATACCCGGATATTAAATCCTATGTGGGACAAAATGTAAATGATCCGGGCTCTACAGTTTTTTTCAGCCTTTCCCAATTAGGACTTTCATCCATGGAAATCTACGATAATAAATCTGCGGTTTTCATTGAGCCTTACACTAAAGATCTTTCAACCTATGTGGTTTATAAAAAATCGGATAAGAAAGAAGATCTAAGTAACTTTGAATGTAAAGTTATCGATGAAGTACAAAAAGCCACTTCAAATAGCGCAGAAAAAGCCAATGCTAATGATGCTAAACTGAGAACGTACCGAATGGCACTCTCCTGTACAGGAGAATACACCTCTTATTTCGGAGGCACAAAAGCTAATGCACTGGCAGCTATGAACAATACCATGACCCGGGTCAACGGTGTATTCGAAAAAGATATGGCCGTACGGATGGTCCTTATAGCAAATAATGATGCTATTATCTATACTAACGCATCTACAGATCCATACTCTCCTTCTTCATTAAAGAGCAAATGGAATCTGGAATTACAGAATAATCTGACCAATACCATAGGGAATTCAGCATATGATATCGGACATCTGTTTGGTGCTACAGGAGGCGGAGGAAATGCGGGCTGTCTTGGATGTGTCTGCAGAGACGATACTTCTTCCACTACAGATTTTAACAAAGGAAGTGCGATCACCTCTCCAGCTAATGCCATCCCTTCCGGTGATACTTTCGATATTGATTTTGTTGCCCATGAAATAGGCCATCAGTTTGGCGCCAACCACACTTATTCTATGGCAAATGACGGATCAAATTTACGTATGGAGCCTGGATCCGGATCAACTATTATGGGATATGCGGGAATTACCGCTCAGGATGTTCAGCCCAATTCAGATGCGTTCTTTCATGCGAGCAGCATTGAACAAGTTACCAATTATATTAAAAGCACAACCTGCGCAGCAATTACCAATACAGGAAATGCTATTCCTACGGCTAACGCAGGGCCGGATTACACCATTCCGAAAGGTACCCCATTTATGTTAACCGGAACCGGAACAGATGCAAATGGTGATCTTCTAACATATATCTGGGAACAGATTGATAGCGCACCATCTTCACAAACGGGATCCAGCTCTGCAGCCAATGCAACAAAAACAACAGGCCCAACTTTCAGATCGTGGACGCCAACAACTTCTCCGGTAAGGTATTTCCCGAGAATGGCCTCTATATTAACCGGAGCTACCACTACTGCTGGTTCAGAAATTACGGTAGAAGCACTGTCTAATGTAGCAAGATCATTAAATTTCAGATTTACCGTTCGCGACAACAGAGCCGGAGGATCGGGTAATAATTCCGATGATGCAAAAATCACAGTGAACGGAACCGCAGGACCTTTTAATATCACTACTCAGAATTCAGCAATAACCTATACCGGAGGAACTTCTCAAACGGTAAACTGGAATGTGGCAGGGACAACAGTGAATGGAGTCAATGCAGCGAATGTAGATATCTTATGGTCAACAAACAGCGGAAGCACATGGACTACCCTGCTTGCAGGAACTCCTAACGATGGATCCCAAGCGGTAACCATTCCTAATGCAGCCACTACAACAGGAAGAATTATGGTGAAAGGTTCGAATCATATTTTCTTTGATGTCAACAATGCGAACATTAAAGTCAATGCAAGTGCTGCAAAAGCAGTTCAGGAAACTAAAGAAGTTCTTACAGACATTAAAGTATATCCAAATCCTGTAAAAGATGTCCTGAATATTTCCAACACTACATCCGAAGAGTATAAGATATTCGATATGTCCGGAAAAGTGATCAGTTCAGGAAAACTGGAAAAAGGCAGCGTAAATGTAAGCAAACTAATTAAAGGAGCTTATGTGATCCAGATCGGTGAAACTACGAAGAGGTTTATAAAAAACTAACTACATTTTAATATTATTTAGAAAGGCCGCTCAGTAATGAGTGGTCTTTTTTTATGAATGATGATTGATAAAATATACAAGATATCAATGAAAACAGAGAATGATATTGCAAGAGCTTTCATCTTCCAACTAAACAGATAAATATTTATTGTTAAAAATGAATCAATTAACATATTTTACGCACTAATAATATTTTATTTTAAAAACATTCACTACAATTTGATTTTTTGGTTTAAATTTATCACTCAAAATTATTATTCTATTGTACCATTGAACCCGCTTCTGTAATAGGGAAATTCTAAAACTGAATTTTCTTCAGTGACTGCATTTGCAATTTCTGACAGGGATAATAAATTCAACACCTTTACTTTTTCTACATTGGCTTTTATGCCTTTCTATAAAAGTCAATAGGAACCAAAGGGTGAACCTATACTTCTTCAAAAAACTAAAACCATTAAAACTTTTATCATGAAACACTTATTTAAGTACATTTTCTTTTTGGCAATTGCCATGTCTTCAATTGCCTGTAGCTCCGATAACGAGGAGGTAATCATCAATCCGGGAGGCGTAACCCATGTATTTTACAAAAATGCGGATGAGTTTGCTCTAACCTATGATACAGCCGGAACTGTAAGCCCGGCGATCAGGAATCAGGCATTTGATTTATACAAGCAAGGCCAATGGATTGCTCTGGAAGCCCTTTTCAATGCCAATAATCTGAATGGTGGCTGGCCGCCTGCCAACGGGGGATATAATATCTACGATGATGTTCCTTTCCTGGCAGGGCAAAAATTTGACAGATACAGCGGTGCTGTGGGAAACTATGACGGAAACGGAATTCCTACTTTAGGAGGCAGTTTTACCAGCCCGATCATCAACGGATATGTTTATACTTTTACCCAAAGAGCATTAAACCAGCCTGAAAACAAATATGATTTCTATTATGAAATTGATGTTTTGAATAATTTACTGCCTTTCAAATCTCAGGTAGGAGATGTCATTCCTTGGTTTAATCAAGCGGGAGGCGGAAAACAGACGATGTGGAAAATCCCGATTGATGTAACCACAGGTTATCAGAAAACATGGAACAAACTGGCTCAGGAAGGTTATATAAAAATTACGATTAAGAAAAGTCCAAGCGGAAAATATAATAACTTAGTGGGCACAGTTATCCAGCAATAAATAAACGTACATGTATTCAATCTCAAAAAAAATAAATATTGTGCAACAGGCTCTGGTTGCAAAAAATTTCTTCAGCAATGATGAAATTATTCCGGCGGCAGTAACCACATTCACATGTTGTGATTGCGGGCATACCAATACCGTTACAATCAAGCCTTATGAATCCGGATTTTCGATCTTCCAGCTTTACCATGAGGACAAAGTGTTATCAAAAACAGAATTATTAAAAAACAAAATGGTCACCGAAACTTCAGCCAGGATGATTCATTCTGGAGCATTAACGGTTACGGATTTACCCACTCTATACTTCGGAACCCAATGCGAATCCTGTCATTCAAAATACATCGTGGTATTCAGTTATGGGGAAAAGCAACCGGGACTGACCGTTTTAAACATCTCAGGCGTCTGGAAATATGAAGATTCGGAATAATTTATTTTGAATACAATAGGTAAAATTTCTTCCTGCATACTCGGAATTCAGAAGATCATTTATAGTAAATCCACAGTTTTTTCGCTGTGGATTTTTCATGCACCTATGGCTACAATATGCAGTCTTCATTACAAATTTTCCAAAATCGTTTTCTATCTTTGCTGTAAATAATAAAATTCATGGATAAAATTGATAGTCTGAACCAAGTTGCAGAATTCCACACCACTTTTAAAGCCCCTATTTTAGATACACCACAGATCCCTTCTCAGGAAAGATGCAATCTTAGAGTTGAACTTTTGCAGGAAGAATTAAATGAACTGAAGCAGGCTATTGCTGATAACGATATCGTAGAAATTGCTGATGCTCTGTGTGATCTTCAGTATGTATTAAGCGGTGCAGTCCTTGAATTCGGACTTGGCAGTAAATTTGTAGAGCTATTCAACGAAGTACAGCGTTCCAATATGTCTAAAGCTTGCGACAATGAAGAACAGGCAGAGGAAACTGTAGCATTTTATAAGGAAAAAGGGGTAGAATCTTTTTATGAAAAATCAGGAGAGAAATTTAACGTCTACAGAAAAGCAGACCATAAAGTTCTTAAGAATAAGTACTACTCCCCTGCAGATTTAAAAACAATCATCGAAAAATAATATGAAGAAATTTATTACCAATATTGTTGCCGTTTCAGGTCTTTTTCTGGCTTCGCAGCAGTTCAGCGCCCAAAAAGTGGTGATGAACCGTGAGGTAGAAACTCAGAATGATGGCAAAATGCTTTTAGGAAACCAATTCAAAGAGCAGTTTCTGAAAGCTCCCTATGCAGACTGGTACGTGAAAGAGCATGATGAATATGCTGTAGATCAGAAAGCTGTAGATCAACTAAGAAAGGCTAAATTCAATACCTATTCACTGGTTGTTTTTATGGGAACCTGGTGTGAGGACAGTCACAGGGATTTCCCAAGACTGATGAAGATCCTGGAAGATTTAAAATATCCTGACAATAAGGTAACCATCATTGCTGTTAACCGTAAAAAAGAGTCTCCTACAGGAGATGAAGTACGTTACAATATTCAGAAGGTTCCTACGATTATCGTAGAAAAATACGGTAAAGAGATCGGAAGAATCATAGAAATGCCTACCTCCGGATATATTGAAAGAGATCTGGTTGAAATTGTGAAAAAAGATGACAGTTCTGTAATCAAAGAAATCTTTGGCAAATAGTGTTGAGAAATTATAAAGTAATTATATCATTCGCAGCGGGAATTCTCGTGATGCTGATTCTGTTTTTCGGACTAAAATCATGTTTTAATCTTAGCGAAAAGACGGAAAAGTCAGATTATTATATCCTGACCAACCAGATTTCCAAGATGAACAAAATGGTGGTCATGGAACAGGACATCTCCAGCATGCAGAAAACGAAAATGGGCTACGAAGTGTTTGGAAAAGAAATTTCAAACAACAGCATTATCACGTACACCAAAACCAATGCACAGGTTTCTTATGATCTTAACAAAATGAAGATCGAAGTGGATTCTATCAACAAGAAACTGGTGATTACGGCACTTCCCGACGCAGATATCAGAATTACACCAAGCGTTGAAATTCAGTCGCTGGATGATTCTTTTATCAACAGAATTTCTGAAAAGGACATTAAAAACGTGACCCAGAAAGCAAAGGAAACCGCCATTAATTCCGTTAATCAGAATCAATTGAGAACAGAAGGGCGCAAACAATTAATGGAAAATCTTAATAATATTTTCGTTTTGGCAAAAGCTTTGAATTATACCATAGAAGATGAAACCGGCAAGCTCGGCGTTTTAGGACTCTAAAAATTTTAAGCTATGAATTCAGAAGACAACAAAAAGAAGGAATCTGCCAATTCAGCAGAAACGAAAAAACAGAATGAGGATTTTCAAAACATTCCTGCTTCCTCAGAAAAAAGCAACCCGCCTGATATTGACAAAGAAGATGTTCAGAAGTCTTCCAAAAATAAATCAGGGAAAACGGATAATACTAAAAAATAAACCAAAAGGTTCTGCTCAGGTGAGTGGAACCTTTTTTATTGATTATTTTTAACCACAAAAGTCGCAAAAGTTTTTTGAACACTTAAGTTTATTTCAAGTTTAAATTCAGGCTGCAGAGAAGAGCACTTGAGTTTTATTAAAATCAAAGATTTTTATTGATAATGGTAAAAGAGCATGACCTATTTAATCTAACAGAAGGAGAATCTTAAACCATTAAGGCTGATTAAGGTTTAGCTTCGCTTTAAGGCTTACGGCTTAAAAAATCATTTGATTTTTTCTTAACTCACCTTATATCCTTCACTTATCTTAATGTTTTAAAAAGCTTGAAATGAAAATCTGAGAAATCTGCGGGAGATAAGAAAATAAAAGTATTTTGAACACTTAAGTTATTTTTGAGGCTAATTCATTACGCATATCATGTCCGCTTAAGTTTTGTGAAAATCTTTGATTTTAGGCTTATGTACTCTTGTTGAAGGCATTAAAACTTTTGAAACCAAAGTGTTTAAAAAATTAAAAGCTTTTGTGACTTTTGTGGTTAAAAAAAGCAAAATAGTAAACAGGCAGAAACAGAAAGATTCTGCTCAAATGAATGAACAGAACCTTTCTTACTAATCTATTATTATATGGACTTAAATGATCATACGATGGTGGATTTTCCTATTTTAATATTCTCGAAATTGTAATAAGATTTCTCAGAATACTTAATATAATCCGCGATAAAACTTCCTACTTCACTGGTGGAATAATGCTGTTCTGAATTAAGATCTACCGTCACATACCTGTTTTCTATAGCATGCTCCACCGCTCTTCTCAATTTTTCTGCGGCTTCCGGAAGTTCAAGATAATCAAGCATCATGGCTGTACTTAAAATAGAGGCTACAGGATTGGCAATACCTTTTCCTTTTGCCTGCGGATAAGAACCATGAATCGGTTCAAACAATGCATTCTCCTCACCTATCGATGCCGAAGGAAGAAGCCCGATAGAACCGCCGATAACACTCGCTTCATCAGAAATAATATCTCCGAACATATTCTCTGTCAGAATCACATCAAACTGCTTTGGATTAAGGATCAGCTGCATCGCTGCATTATCTACAAACAAATAATCCAGTTGTACATCAGGATATTGAGACGCTATTTTCTGGCAGGTTTTTCTCCAGAGTCTGGAAGTATCCAAAACATTAGCTTTGTCGATAAGCGTCAGTTTTTTCTTTCTTTTTTCTGCTTCTCTAAAGGCCATGTGTGCAATAGGAATAATCTCTTCTGTGCTGTATTTACAGACATCATAGGCGTATTTCCCATCAGGATCTGTAAATTTCTCCCCGAAATAAATTCCGCTCACCAGCTCTCTGAAGATCTGAATATCTGTTCCTTCAATAATCTCTCTTTTTAAAGGACTCTTGTCAATCAGTGATGCATAGGTTTTCAAGGGTCTGATATTCGCATATAGTCCCAATTCTTTACGAAGTTTCAGCAAACCCTGTTCAGGTCTTACTTTAGCTTCAGGATTATTGTCGAAAACAGGATCTCCGATCGCTCCGAAAAGGACTGCATCAGAATCTTTGCAAATCTTCAATGTTTCATCAGGTAGCGGATCGCCTGTTTTAAAAATAGCTTCAGCCCCCATTAATCCATAGGAAAACTGAAAATTACATTTAAAAACTTCTGCCACAGCATCCAGTATTTTAATGCTTTCGCCGACTACTTCTGGCCCGATCCCGTCTCCGGGAAGGACCGCAATTTTAAAATAACTGTTGCTCATACTTTTGTGTTTTTAGTTCAAACTGTTTTATCGCCTGTTTTTTGCTGATTAAAAAATCAATATCGTCATAGCCGTTGAGAAGGCATATTTTTTTATAGGATTCAAGTTCAAAAGTTTCTGTTTTTCCGTTAAAACTGATCGTCTGCTGCTCTACATCCACCTCAATTTCGGATTCAGGGTTTTCTGTACTGTTTTTTAAAATTTCCTTTAAAAATTCTTCTGAAACTTTTACAGGAAGAAGTCCGTTGTTTAAAGCATTCCCTTTAAAAATATCCGCAAAATAACTCGATACAATGACTTTGAATCCATAATCCGTCAAAGACCACGCGGCATGCTCCCTGCTGCTTCCGCAACCGAAATTGTTTCCTGCAACCAGGATTTCCCCGGTGTATTTGGTATTGTTCAACACAAAATCAGGATTAGGTTCTCCTGTATGCATATTAAACCTCCAGTCTCTGAAAAGATTCTCTCCAAAGCCTTTTCTGTCAATGCTTTTCAGAAATCTGGCAGGAATAATCTGGTCTGTATCTATATTTTCTGCCGGTAATGGTACGGCGCGGGATGTTATATGTTTTAATTTTTGCATTACGTCTTGATCTTTTAGTTTAAGCTTTCAAAAGCTGAAATTCTACCTTCTATGGCTGCTTTGGCTGCAGTAAGCGGACTGGCGAGGATCGTTCTTGCTCCCTGTCCCTGTCTGCCTTCAAAATTCCTGTTGGAGGTAGAAACACAATATTCACCTTCCGGGATTTTATCATCATTCATCGCCAAACAGGCTGAACATCCCGGCTGACGGATCTGAAATCCTGCATCATTGAAGATTTTATCCAAACCTTCCTCATAAATCTGCTTAACGACCTGCTGAGAACCCGGAACGATCAGGGCTTTTACACTCTCTGATTTATTTTTTCCTTTAATATACTGAGCAGCAGAACGGAAATCTTCTATCCTTGCATTGGTACAGCTTCCGATAAATACATGATGCACTTTAATCCCTGAGACCTCCTGTCCGGCTTTCAGTCCCATATACTGAAGTGCTTTTTCTTCAGATTCATTCTGTGGAACCGGAATAACTTCATGGACTGAAATTCCCATTCCCGGGTTGGTTCCGTAAGTGATCATTGGAAATATATCTGCAGCATCAAAGGTTAATTCTTTATCAAAAACGGCTCCTTCATCGGTTTTCAACGTTTTCCAATATTCCAGTTTATCTGTCCATTCCTCACCTTTTGGCGCAAATGTTCTTCCTTTTACGTATTCAAATGTGGTTTCGTCCGGCGCGATCATCCCGCCTCTGGCTCCCATTTCAATGCTCATATTGCAAACGGTCATTCTTCCTTCCATGGACATTTCTTCGAAAACATTTCCGGCGTATTCACAGAAATATCCTGTTCCGCCATCGGTTCCGATTTTAGAAATGATATACAGAATCACGTCTTTTGACTGAACATTTTCATTCAGCTCTCCATTGACAGTGATTCTCATAGATTTAGGCTTATTGAGTAACAGACACTGACTGGCAAAAACCTGTGCCACCTGACTGGTTCCGATACCGAAAGCAATAGCACCAAAAGCACCGTGTGTAGACGTATGGCTGTCTCCGCAAACGATGCTCATTCCCGGTTGGGTAATGCCCAGTTCAGGAGCGATAATGTGTACAATTCCCTGGTACTGATGACCTAATCCGAATAATTCAACATTATTCTTTTTGCAGTTTTCCGTAAGCTGTTCCACCTGGTTTCTTGATAATTCATCCCGGATTGGCTGCTCCTGATTCAGAGTCGGAACATTGTGATCTGCCGTAGCTACAATCTGTTGGGGTCTGAAAACTTCAAGATTTCTGGCTTCTAGTTCAGCAAAAGCCTGAGGGCTGGTTACCTCATGAATCAGATGTTTGTCTATATAAATGATTTGAGGTCCGTCCGGGACCGTTTCTACAACGTGAGCATCCCAAACTTTATCAAAAAGTGTCTTTCTATTATTATCCATATTCAATATTAAAATCAATCCCTATACTATTTTACGGCTGCAGACTTCCATGATCATGTACAGATCGTCGTTTTTCACTTCTTTTTTCACATCAGCAACCTTTAAAAACTCCTGATATAAGAAATCAAGTTCGTTTTTCGTGATATCGAAACCGATATGTTTGAAACGGTAAGCTAATGCTGAACGTCCGCTTCTCGCGGTAAGAATAATCGATGAAGCATTTACGCCTACTTCCGCAGGATCTATAATTTCGTACGTTTCTCTGTTTTTAATCACCCCATCCTGGTGAATTCCTGAACTGTGGGCAAAAGCATTGGCTCCGACAATAGCTTTGTTAGGCTGTACCGGCATCCCCATCAGATCAGAAACCATCACACTCATTTCATTCAGCATTTTTGAATTGATATCGGTGTGAAAGTTTAAATCTTTATGCTGCTTTAAGATCATCACCACTTCTTCCAAAGCTGTATTTCCGGCTCTTTCTCCCAGCCCGTTGATGGTACATTCAATCTGGCGGGCTCCGTTAACTGCTCCTGCAATGGAATTAGCGGTAGCAAGTCCCAGATCATTATGGCAATGGCACGAAATAATTGCTTTTTCAATGCCTTTTACATTTTCTTTCAGATATTTGATTTTCTGACCGTATTCTTCCGGAAGGCAATATCCTGTCGTATCCGGAATATTTAAAACGGTGGCTCCTGCCTTGATGACCTCTTCACAAACCCTTGCCAGATAAGCATTGTCTGTTCTTCCGGCATCTTCTGCATAAAATTCCACATCTTCTACGTAGCTTTTGGCGTATTTTACAGCTTCAACGGCACGCTCCAGAATATTTTCACGGGTTGAATTAAATTTAAACTGAATATGAGAATCAGACGTCCCGATTCCTGTATGGATGCGTGGCCTTTTAGCATATCGTAATGCTTCCGCGGCTACGTCTATGTCTTTTTTGTTGGCTCTTGTCAGTCCGCAGACCTTCGCATTTTTTACCAGCTTTGAAATTTCTGAAACTGATTCAAAATCTCCGGGGCTTGAAATCGGGAAACCGGCTTCTATTACGTCAATCCCTAGCTTATCGAGCCTTTCTGCGATCATCAGCTTTTGCTTTGTATTCAGTTTACATCCGGGAACCTGTTCCCCATCCCTCAGCGTAGTATCAAAAATTTCGATTTTTTCGGAATTCATAATGAAGTTTTTTACTTAATTTTGATCAAAACTACAGCTTACAATATTTTTGCGTTTTCATCTTTTCTGAAAATTACAATATTCAACAGCCGACCAAATAGCCGCATTCATTTAATAATCAATTTATTACATTTTACAAATTTACAATGGCAGAATTGCAGAAAGATTTTTTGTTTGTCCTGATTAAGTCATTAACCACTTCTGAAAAACGTCAGTTCAGGCTGTACGTGAACCGTCTCGGAATTAATGTTGATGCTAAATTTCTGCTCCTTTTTTCGGAACTGGATAAGATGAAGGAATATGATGAACAGATCATTATCGAGAAAAAAATCTCCACCAAACAGCAGCTTTCCAACCTGAAAGCTCATTTGTACAAACAGATTCTCGTGAGCTTACGAATGAATCCAAGTCATCAGAACTACAGGATACAGCTTCGTGAGCAGCTTGATTTTGCCAATATCCTTTATCAGAAAGGGCTTTATAAACAGGCTTTAAAAATACTGGACAAAACCAAACAGTCTGCTCTTGAGCTGGATGAAAAAAGCATTGCATCAGAGATCATCAATCTTGAAAAAGTCATTGAATCACAATTCATTACCAGAAGTATTGAGGGCCGTGCCTATGAACTGATCGAGCAGTCTACAGAAATCAGCCGACAGAATCATTATGCGACGGAACTGTCTAATCTTTCGCTGAAACTATACAGTGAAATGCTGACATACGGTTATGTTAAAAATGATACGGACCGGGAAAAAGTATTGCATCTGTTCAATGATCAGATTCAGAAAATTAAACTTGATAAGCTGAATTTCACGGAAAAACTTTGGTACTTCAAGGCCCATGTCTGGAAAAACCAGTTGCTTCAGGATTACAAATACACCCTGAAATACGCCTATCAATGGGTAGATCTGTTTCATAAAAAACCTGAGATGATCATCAGTCATCCGGTGTGGTATATCAAAGGAAACACATATCTGTTAAAAATCCTGTTTCTGTACGGAAATATTGATATTCTGGAGGAGCATTTTGAGAATTTCAATGCGATGGTGAACTCCCAGAATTTTGCCCAGAATGAAAACCTGCAGTCTCTGATCTTTCTTACCCATTACAATACTTTAATGAACATTCATTTTGTAAAAGGTGAATTTTTTACGGGAACCAAACTTATTCCTGAGATTGAGCTGAAGATGGAAAGACTTCGGGAAAGGATTGATGAACACCATTTTATGATTCTTTATCTGAAAATGGCAGCGATGTTTTTCGGAAGTAAAAAGTTTAAAAAATCAATCGAATATTCCATGAAGGTTGTGGAATGTAAAGGCAACGTTCAGGAAGATCTTCTGTTTCACACAAGAATCCTGATCTTAATGGCGAAATATGAGTCCGGAAATGATGAAGACTATGATGAATTCATCAATTCTACCCGGAAGTTTGCCCGGAAAATGAAAAAACCTGAAGCATTTCATTTTGAAAGCATTGAGTTTTTCAAAAACATTAATAACCTGGTATTAGATCAGCACCAGAAAGCTTTTGAGGCTTTTGATGAAGTGCTTGAAGGATTTTCTAAAAATGAATACTACAGGAGATCACTGTTCTATATTGATATCCATGGATGGGTGCAGTCTAAAGTGAAAAATGTGGATGTGATTGAGATTATTAAGCAGAAAGTAAAGTATAAGAGGAAGAGTTAAAAAACGGTATTTGCTGAAGTGTTATGGTGGCTTCGAGTCCCTCAGCCACCACTTTCTTATGTCTATATCCTTTCAATAAAATTCAAAGCGTTTTTATAGCTGATCTTTTCCATCAATTCTGTGGAGAAGTCTTTTTCAAGTCTTTCATTGATTGAATTCAAAGCTGAAGCATCATCATACCCTTCAAAGAAAAACGGGAAACGTGATTTATCCGGATGGTCTTTACAAAAGAAGAAATCGGCACCATAGGCAATGGCATCTTCTCCTCCCAGATCCAGTCCGTACTGAACGTGTTCATACAATACCTCAGGATTGGTCTCATCTACACAGTTCCGGATAAAATTCAGACCAATCAGGCCTTTTCTTTTAATCACTTCTTTCGCCAGCTCATCAGGAAGGTTTCTGTTTTTATCATGAACTACACGGTAATTGGAATGGCTTGCCAGAATAGGAATATTGTAGTTTTTCTGATCTATATAATTAAGAATGCCATAAGCCAGCTGATCACTTGTATGGGCAAGATCAATAGGAATTCTTTTGTCTGCAATATAATCGATCAGGACTTTTCCGTCCTCTTTCAATCCCGCATCCGTATTATTGCCGCCTCCAAAACGATTTTCCGTGTGATGGGTAATTCCAAGATAAACAATTTTCTGTGTTTTTTCAATCATTGCATCCAGATTTTTAAACCCGGAATCCAGGGAATCATCTTCTCCGCAAAACCCCGAAGCGTTTTCAATAGAAGCGATCACTCCCACCCTGTTTTCATTTTCAGGATTTTTATAGTTTTCGCCTTCAAACAGGAAGAAGTTTTCATTATTCAACAGGTCAGAAAAGAGTTCAGCCTGCTTAGCTCCGTAAGCCGTACTACCGGCTCCCGTTGCCGAATAAATAGCCATCACCTGGAGTTTTACATGCCCTTCTTTCAAATAAGGAAGTGAACATCCCAGCTCTTTATCATCAATTGTAGCGCCCGGGCTTAATAAATGGCATAACAGATCGCAGTGCAGATCAATATTAAAGTTTCTCATATCATCGTACATTTTATCATTTCTTTTTCTCAAATTCATACAGGATTTCAAAGCGAATCAATCTCATTTCCAAAGCCTTATTATTGCAAAATATTGAAAATTGCAGGCTGTTTTTTTCTGAAAAATTTAAATGGGGAAGGAATACATTTAAAATCATGAATCAAAATTTGGAGATTCAACCGTAATTCTTATTTCAAATATACTTTAAAAATAGCATATTATTTAAAAAATGCGTATTTTTGCAACTTAAAATTTCTTAGTAAACAATGATAAAAATTACACTTCCAGACAATAGTGTCAAAGAATTCGAAGGAGAAGTTACTCCTTTAGATGTGGCAAAATCTATCAGTGAGGGATTGGCTAGAAATACCATTTCCGCAGTTGTAAACGGCAAACAAGTAGAAACGACCACACCTATAACCACGGATTCAACGGTACAATTGTTAACATGGAATGATGATCTTGGAAAGAAAGCCTTCTGGCACTCTTCTGCCCACTTGCTGGCGCAGGCTATCCTTGAATTTTATCCTAATGCTAAACTAACCATCGGACCTGCTATCGACAGTGGATTCTATTATGATGTAGATTTCGGGGACGAGAATTTATCAGAAAAGGATTTCGAGAAGATTGAAAAGAAAGTTCTGGAAAATGCCAAGAAAGGTTCAACATTCGCTCTATACCCTGTTTCTAAAGAAGAAGCATTAAAAACATATGCAGATAACCCTTACAAAGTAGAGCTTATCTCTAATCTTAATGATGGAGAAATCACTTTTGTAACCCACGATAACTTCACCGATTTATGTCGTGGAGGTCATATTCCTAACACGGGAATCGTGAAAGCGGTTAAGATTTTAAATGCAGCCGGAGCTTACTGGAGAGGAAATGAAAAAAATCCTCAGCTGACAAGAGTTTACGGTATTTCTTTCCCTAAACAGAAAGAACTTACTGAATATCTTGAAAGACTGGAAGAAGCTAAAAGAAGAGACCACAGAAAGCTGGGTAAAGAACTTGGAATTTTTGCTTTCTCTGAAAAAGTGGGTGCTGGTCTTCCATTATGGTTGCCAAAAGGGACTGCTTTAAGAAGAAAATTAGAGAATTTCCTTTCTGACGCCCAGAAAAAAGGAGGTTATGAATTTGTAATGTCTCCGCATATCGGATCAAAAGAACTGTATGTAACTTCAGGACACTGGGATAAATATGGAGCAGACAGCTTCCAGCCGATTAAAACTCCAAATGAAGGAGAAGAATTTATGCTGAAGCCAATGAACTGCCCTCACCACTGTGAGATCTACAAAACTTCACAATGGAGCTACAGAGATCTTCCTAAGAGATATGCAGAATTCGGTACGGTTTACAGATATGAGCAAAGTGGAGAGCTTCACGGATTGACAAGAGTTCGTGGATTTACTCAGGATGATGCTCACCTTTTCTGTACTCCGGATCAGCTTTCAGAGGAATTTGAAAAAGTAATCGATTTAACGCTTTATGTGTTCAAATCATTAGGTTTTGAAGATTTTGTAACTCAGGTTTCGTTGAGAGATCCTGATAACAGAGAAAAATATATCGGTTCCGATGAAAATTGGGAGAAAGCCGAAAACGCGATCATCAATGCGGCAGAGAAAAAAGGATTGAAGACTATCGTAGAATATGGTGAAGCTGCATTCTACGGTCCGAAACTGGATTTCATGGTAAAAGATGCTTTGGGAAGAAAATGGCAGCTGGGAACAATCCAGGTAGATTACAACTTACCGGAAAGATTTGATCTTCACTATATCGGGAACGATAATGAGAAGCACAGACCGGTGATGATCCACAGAGCGCCATTCGGTTCTATGGAGCGTTTTATCGCGATCCTGCTTGAGAATACTGCCGGAGATTTCCCGTTATGGCTAAGCCCGGACCAGTTCACTATTCTACCAATCAGTGAAAAGTACGTAGATTATGCAAAAAAAGTTTCACAATTTTTGGAAAATCACGATATTAGCGGTCTGATTGACGACAGAAATGAGAAAACAGGGAAAAAGATCCGTGATGCGGAATTGAAGAAGATCCCATTCATGCTGGTTGTAGGTGAAAATGAAGAGAAAGAAGGCACAATTTCTGTAAGAAGACGTGGAGAAGGTGACTTAGGTGTCATGAATATGGAAGATTTTGTGGCTTACTTTAAAAAGGAGGCTGCGATATAAAATTTAAATTATTAAAAGATTTAAGAATTAAAAAAATTTAAAGATTGTTGAGTTTAGATTAATCTTTAAATGATTTAAATTTTTTAATCTTTAAATTTAGAAAAATAGATAAGTAATTAACCAATAAAATTATAATACAATAGCACAAAGATTTAACAACAGGGGCCCACAGAGACGTCCTGTACAGGAGGACTTACACTTGATCAACGATAAAATTCGTGTGAGAGAGCTTCGTTTAGTGGGCGATAACGTAGAGCCGGGAATTTTTCCAATCGACAAAGCAAGACAGCTTGCTACGGAACAAGAATTGGATTTAGTGGTAATTTCGGATAAGGCTGAACCTTTCATTGCAAGGATATTAGACTATAAAAAGTTTTTATACGAGCAAAAGAAAAAGCAGAAGGAACTAAAAGCTAAGCAAATAAAAGTGGTTGTAAAGGAGATCCGTTTCGGACCTCAGACAGATGATCACGATTATGAATTTAAGAAGAAACATGCTGAGAAATTCCTTGAAGAAGGGTCAAAATTGAAAACCTACGTATTTTTTAAGGGACGTTCAATTATCTTTAAAGACCAGGGAGAAATTTTGCTTCTAAAACTTGCTCAGGAACTCGAGCACGTTGGAAAAGTAGATCAGCTGCCTAAGCTTGAAGGAAAGAGAATGATCATGATGATGAGTCCTAAAAAACCAGCTAAATAGTTTTAACAGATGTACTATCTGTTTCCTATATATAAAACCTCAAAGAAATTTGAGGTTTTTTATTTTTTATAGATTCCCAGTTTCCTTTAATGATAAACGAGCGGGCTTATTTAACGCAAAGTTTGATCTTGACAGTAAATATTTTAAAGGGTGCAAAGAATAAATCAATTGTATCGATTTATTGAGACCCCAAACCGTGTCAAAGTTTTGAGGTAAAAAATCGCAATATTAGGTCCTGTGATGCAGACTATTTTTAGGAATTCAAGCATTACATTCACCAATAAAAACCAGCAACAGGTTCTTTTTGGAATAAAAAATGATACTTAAAGAATATAACTCGCTGAAAAACTGATTCTCATTTTCAAAGGTTTGATAAAAAAACCGAAGAATTTTGAAAGCGTTCAGCTTCCCGTAAAAAACTAAGTTCAGAATTTTAAATTATCATTAAATATTATCCTATATCAATATCCAATGAAAGATATAAGTATACATTTGCATAGTAATTAACGAACAACACTATTTATTATAATATTAATAACTTAAACAGGAAAATAATGAGCACACTTACATTAAAAGACGGAACGGAAATCTATTACAAAGACTGGGGAAAAGGACAACCTGTATTTTTCCATCACGGATGGCCATTATCCAGTGATGACTGGGATGCGCAGATGTTATTCTTTTTAGAAAAGGGGTACAGAGTAATTGCCCACGACAGAAGAGGTCATGGAAGATCTGAACAGACTCCTGAAGGACACAATATGGATACTTATGCATCAGATGTTGACGAAATTGTCACCGCGTTAAACCTTACCGACGTTATTCACGTAGGACATTCTACAGGAGGTGGTGAAGTGATCCGATATGTGGCACAGCACGGAAAAGGAAGAGTAGCAAAAGCTGTTTTAATAAGTGCCGTGACTCCGATTATGGTTCAAAACGAAAACAATCCGAATGGTGTCCCTATTTCTGTGTTTGATGATATCCGTAACAATACGGCTAATCACAGGCAACAATTCTATATTGATATCACCTTCCCTTTTTACGGATACAACAGAGATGGCGCTAAAGTTTCCGAAGGCATCCAGAGAAACTGGTGGAGACAGGGCATGATGGGATCTATCAAGGCTCATTATGACTGTGTTAAAGCTTTTTCTGAAACCGATTTTACAGAAGATCTTAAAAATACCGAAGTTCCTGTTTTGGTATTGCATGGTGAAGATGATCAAATCGTTCCTTTTGAAACTACCGGCAAAGTGGCCGCTACCCTTCTTAAAAACGGTAAATTAATTTCATATCCCGGTTTCCCCCATGGAATGCCAACTACAGAAGCAGAAACAATCAATAAAGATTTATTATCATTTTTTCAATCATAATAAATTTGTACTATAAAATTTTGAAACCGTCATTTAAAACAATGGCGGTTTTTTATTTAATAACACTCAAAAGTGTCTTAAATAAAACTCACAACTACCATTAATAAACAGTTTAATACAATTTATTTAATCTCGCATTTGTGATTTAATGTCGCATTTTCTATATTTGCAGTGTTAAATTATACTAATGAAAATTAAATTACTGACTTTATTAAGTCTTCCGGTGCTTCTTGCATCTTGTGCTCAGGATAGCGTTCTTGATGATGTAAATGCGAATGTTCAAAATGAAAAACAGATCACTAAAGATGGAAACAGTGCATCTCGTATTTTTAACCTTACAAGCTATAAACTTTTAAAGGAAAGTACCAATCATCCTCAGGTATTAGAAGCGGGACAATCCATCAGCATGGAATATAACGGCAGTACCTACCGGTTCATTATGCAGACGGACAATAATCTGGTTTTATACAGAGAAAGACCTGGATTTAATATGGTCCTATGGCATTCCAATACCTACAGAAGCTCAGGTACTCCAAGGCTTATTGTACAAAACGACGGAAATATGGTTATTTACAGGGACGGAAATCCTCTTTGGAGCTCCAATACTGCCGTTAATTATCACGTGGCCAATCCGCACGTTAAGCTTCAGCTTTATTCAAGAACAGGCGCAGCAATTCCTTCAGGATACAGAATTAAAGTTATTCTAGGTGGAAATAATGAAGAAAGAAACGACATCATCGTTGAAGATTTCTTATAAGCCCTAATTTTTACTCACAGCCGTTTCTCATCAGAGGCGGCTTTTTCATATCTCTGATAAAATCACAGATAATGAAAGTTTGGATTAATTTTTTTTGTATCTTTGCCAACTGTAATTCCTGAGTAATACAAAGGAATTAAGGACAAGATATTGATAACAAAACAATAAAAAAGCAGAACAATGCCAAAATTAAAAACGAAATCAGGTGCTAAAAAGCGTTTTAAACTTACCGGAACTGGGAAGATTAAAAGAAAAAATGCTTTCAAAAGCCACATCTTAACTAAGAAAGAAACTAAGCAGAAGAGAAATCTTACGCAGACTTCTTATGTTTCCGCTGTGGATACAAAAAGCGTTCTACGTCAATTAGCAATTAAGTAGTTTTTATAAATCTATATTCGGTTTATAAGAATTCAAAACAAATTCAACAATTTAACCCTGAAATGGAGCCACTAAGAGTAATGAAACAATTGCCGCACATTTCAAAAAAACAATTTAAATTATGCCAAGATCAGTAAATGCAGTAGCTTCAAGAGCTCGCAGAAAGAAAATTATTAAGCAAGCTAAAGGTTTTTTCGGTAGAAGAAAGAACGTTTGGACTGTAGCTAAAAACGCGGTAGAAAAAGCAATGCAATATGCTTACCGTGGAAGAAAAGAGAAAAAGAGAAACTTCAGATCACTTTGGATTACTCGTATCAACGCGGGTGCCAGAGAGCATGGAATGTCTTACTCTCAATTTATGGGAGCTCTTAAAAAGAACAACGTTGAGCTTAACAGAAAAGTTTTAGCTGATTTAGCAATGAATCACCCTGAAGCTTTCAAAGCAGTTGTAGATCAAGTAAAATAATGTAGAATTTTTTGTTATCAATATAATCCCGGGCTATGCTCGGGATTTTTTGCTCCCACTCATAGTAATTATTATTTTTCACTAAAAAGCACATATAATAGATTAAATTTCATCACTTTAAATCTATCAAAAAAAATAAAGCTGCATAAGTGAATTTTCCTTTTTGCATAAAATAAAATTGGTTTTTATTATCTACATTTGTTGAATTATTAAATCTTTAAAACTTTATCGAAAAGTGAAAAAAATAACGACTGTTTTACTCCTTTCTTTATCAGCTTATAGTCTTCAGGGCCAGAATTTTATACAGGCTTATCAAACCAGGGTTGATAAAGTATCTCAAACCAATATTACATCCAACCTTCAGGGATTTGGTAATCTCGGTATAAAAACTACGGGTTCTGTTGAGAATAACAATGCACTGGAATGGCTTAAAGCAAAATACCAGGCTTATGGATACAGTGCAAGCCAGATCACAGAAGACAGTTTCACCTATAGCGGTAACACTTCTAAAAATTTAATCATCACCAAAACAGGAACCGTCTACCCTAATACCTATGTGATCATTTGTGGTCATTACGACACTGTAAACGGCCCAGGAGTAAGTGACAACGGCAGTGGAACCTCTATTTTGCTTGAAGCAGCAAGGATTTTAAAAGATGTTCCCACAGAATATTCTATAAAATTCATTCACTTTTCCGGAGAAGAACAGGGCTATCAGGGAAGCTCCCACTATGTAAATAACGTCGTTTTTCAAAATAATGCACGCCAGCTCACTCTGAAAGTAGTTTTCAACATCGATCAGGTAGGCGGAAAAATAGGAAATGCGAACACGAATATCAACTGTGAAAGCGATCAGAATGGTCAGTCCGGAAACAATGCAGCTTCATTAGCTATGACCCAACAGCTGGCTAACTGTACCACTCTTTACTCCCCGCTTCAGCCTACGATGTCCTATACGTATAATTCAGATTATATGCCATTTGAAAATAAGGGTGATATCATTACCGGTTTTTATGAAACGACAAGAAGTAACAACGAGCACACTCCCAATGATACTTTTGCCAATGTAGATCCCGTATATGTTTTCAATGCAGGGAAAGCTGCTCTGGGAGCATTACAACACTTTGCAGTAGCTTCTGCTACCACTTTGAATACAGATGATGTTCAGATTGAAAATTCATTGGAATCTGTCAAAATCTACCCTAATCCGGCACACGATGTACTTCACATTGAACTTCCGAAGAATCACAAAGACTTTAAAGTAGAAATCAGCGATATGAACGGACGATTGATTTTAAATACAGAAAACGAAAAGAAACTGAATACCTCCGGGCTCACCAACGGAACGTATATCGTGACTGTAAAATCTGATCAGAGCAGCATATCCAGGAAGATCATTATTGAAAAATAAAGAAAACCACACCAAATCCAAAATATAATTTAATATGAAAAAACTAACTCCATTTTTATGTACTGCATTAGCGGTGGGGAGCCTTGGTGCCCAAACCCTGATCCAGACTTACAAAAACAGGGCTGATATGGTTTCTCAGACCAACATCACCAACAATCTTCAGGAATTCTCCAATTTAGGGATCAAGACCACAGGATCGGTAAATAATGCCAATACTCTGACCTGGATCAAAAACAAGTATACGTCTTTCGGATACTCTGCCAGCCAGATTGTAGAAAACCCTTTCACTTTTGGAAGCACAAGCTCGAAAAATCTGGTCATTACCAAGACGGGAACGCTTTATCCGGATAAATATGTCATTATCTGCGGACACTATGATACCATTACAGGCCCGGGAACAAGTGATAACGGAAGCGGAACCTCGGTGATCTTAGAGGTGGCGAGAATTCTAAAAGATGTCCCTACAGAATATTCCATCAAGTTTATCCATTTCTCCGGAGAGGAACAGGGCTTATATGGAAGTTCCCATTACGCCAATAACATCGCATTTCAAAACGGCGTGAAAAAACTAGACATCAAGGTAGTATTCAATCTTGATCAGGTAGGCGGCAAGATAGGTAACGTGAATGACAAAATCATCTGTGAAAAAGATACGGGAGGACAGTCAGGAAACAATGCGGCTTCCAATACGATCACGCAGCAACTGGCAACGTGTACTACTCTATACTCTCCTCTTCAGACCAGTATTTCCAATGCCTATTCCTCAGATTATATGCCTTTTGAAAAGAAAGGGTATGTGATTACGGGTTTTTATGAATACACCAGAAGTTATAATGAACACACAGTCAATGATACATTTGCCAACGTAGATCCGGTATATGTATTTAAAGTTGGAAAAGCGGCTGTAGGCGCTATGCAGCATTTTGCAACAGCATCTACTGCTGCACCTGCTCCCGTTGCTAAAGAAAAACCGATAAAGTCATTAGAAGCTGTAAAAATATACCCCAATCCGGCTAAAGATATTTTAACAGTTGAGCTGCCTGATTCAAACACAAAAAAATTTACTGTTGAAATCACCGATTTGTCAGGACAATCTTTTCTGAAAGAAGAAAACCAGGCCCAGCTTAATATTTCACGTTTAGCAAAAGGAATTTATTTGTGTACAGTAAATGCAGAAGGCTCCAGCGTTACCAGAAAGGTTATTATTGAAAAATAACTATAACTTATAAGTCCTGGTTTTATCCGGGACTTTTCAATCTTTAGATTCATCACCAATCACCACACCATAAATTATTTGATATGAAAAAAACAATTACAATCCTGTCGGTTTGTTTAGCAACATTCGGCGGCAAAGCTCAGAGCTTTATTCAGGCTTATCAGGACAGAGCCAATCTGGTTTCACAGACGAATATCACAACGAACTTACAGCAGTTTGCGAACTTAGGGATCAAAACTACGGGTTCTACGAATAATGCCAACGCATTAACCTGGCTGAAAAACAAATACACTGCTTTCGGATATTCTGCCAGCCAGATCGTAGAAGATCCTTTTACTTTCGGAAGTACGAGTTCAAAGAATCTTGTGATTACCAAAACAGGAACGCTTTATCCAAACAAATTCGTCATTATTTGCGGGCATTTTGACAGCATCAACGGTCCCGGCGTCAATGACAACGGCAGCGGAACTTCAATTATCCTGGAAGCGGCAAGGATCTTAAGAAATATTCCGACTGAGTATTCTATCAAGTTCATCCACTTCTCCGGAGAGGAACAGGGATTGAGAGGCAGTACCCATTACGTGAACAATGTAGCCTATCAGAATGGTGTACGTGTATTGGATATCAAATTGGTATTCAATCTTGACCAGGTAGGCGGAGTTATGGGGAACAATAACAATACAGTATATTGTGATCAGGATCAGGCCGGGCCAACCAGTAATAATGCGGCAGCCGCGGCAGTAACCCAACAGCTTAGAAACTGTACAACGTTATATTCTCCTCTTCAAACGACTGTAGACCCTGCAGAAAATACAGATTATATTCCTTTTGAAAGAAAAGGTGAAATCATTACCGGCTTTTTTGAAAGAATAAGAAGTACGTATCCTCATACCTCCAACGATACATTTGCCAATACAGATCCTGTGTATATTTTCAAAATAGGAAAAGCAACCGTTGGAGCACTGCAGCATTTCGCCGTAGCAACTTCTACCAATTCTTTAGTGATGAACACAAAAGAAACTGTTTCCAATAATTCTCTTGAAGAGGTTTCCATTTACCCTAATCCTTCTAAAGACATCATCAACATTGAACTTCCGCGTACAACCGGAAAAGATTTCAGCTTTGAAATTACAGAACTGTCCGGGAAAGTCCTTTTAAAAAAGAACAATGAAACGAAAATCAATATTTCAGGACTGGCCGCCGGAGCTTACATTGGAGTCATTAAAGCTGATGGACAGACCGCTGTACGAAAAATCTTGATAGAAAGATAATAAGGTCAGGAAGTTGGAAGCCGGAAGAAGGAAGATATTGAAGTATAAAGGCATAAAACTTTATCATTCATTTAATACGGATCAGCCTAAATTATATGGCAGGAAGGATTTCTTCCTGCTTTTTTCATATAATTTTCTTAACCTATTTATCTCTACTCTCAAGAATTTCCTCAATATCCTCCATAGAAAACCCTTTTGCCTTAAGCAGAATCAGAAAGTGATACAGTAAATCTGCCGCCTCATTTTTAAAAAGATCATCATTGTTGTCTTTAGCCTCAATAACCAGCTCTACAGCCTCTTCTCCTACTTTCTGGGCCATCTTGTTGATTCCTCTCTGAAACAGCGAATACGTGTACGAATCTTCGGCCTTCCGGTCTATCCTGTCGCTTATCTTGTCTTCAAGTTCATACAAAAACCCTTTGGATTCTTTTTCTCCGAAACAACTGAGGCTTCCGGTGTGACAAACCGTATTCTTTGGTACCGCCTGAATTAATATCGTATCCTGATCACAATCTACACTTATATTTTTAACAGTCAGGAAATTCCCGGATTCTTCGCCCTTTGTCCAAAGTCTGTTTTTAGAGCGGCTGAAAAAAGTGACAATGCCTTCCTTTTCTGTTTTTTCAAAAGCCTCTTCATTCATATAACCCAGCATCAATACCTGTTGGGTTCTGCTGTCCTGAATGATCACCGGAACCAGGCCGTTATCTTTATTAAAATCTATTTTCATCGTACGGGAATTTTTTGAATTTTTAATTGTTTTTTTAATTCTTGAATGGGCACTTCATTAAAATGGAAAATACTGGCTGCCAATGCACCTGTAGCTTTTGTTTCATTAAACACTTTAACAAAGTCATCTGCATTTCCAGCTCCTCCGGAAGCAATTACAGGAATACTGACCGCCTCGGAAACCAGCTTTGTGATGCGAATATCGAAGCCGTTTTTTGTTCCGTCGCCATCCATTGAGGTCAGAAGAATTTCACCGGCTCCTAAAGATACCGCTTCTTGCGCCCATGCTACAGTATTTAAGTTTGTCGCTAGTTTTCCTCCTCTGACATACACCAGATCTGATCCACTGGTCAGCCTCGTGTCAATAGCTACAACGATACACTGGCTTCCAAATTCTTGAGATAATTCTTCAATGAGTTTTGGATTTTTAACAGCAGAAGAATTGATACTGATCTTGTCTGCGCCAGCTTCCAGAAGTGTTCTGACATCTTCAATGGAAGAAATCCCACCACCTACAGTAAACGGAATGCTCAGTTGTGCTGCAATATCTTTCACCAGTCCGGCAAATGTTTTCCGGTCTTCCACCGTTGCCGTAATATCCAGAAAAACCAATTCATCAGCGCCTTCCTGCTCATATTTCACAGCGAGCTCAATAGGATCTCCTGCATTGCGTAGGCCTTCAAAATTGACCCCTTTTACCGTTGTCCCGTCTTTGATATCGAGACATGGAATAATTCTTTTTTTAAGCATTTTCAATAAAGTCCTGAAGTTGTTGTAATGTTATTTTTCCCTCGTAAATCGCCTTTCCGATAATCGTTCCCGAACATCCGATCTCTTTCATGCTGTAGACGTCTTCTATGCACGAAATACCGCCGCTGGCTGTGAGTTTTATCGCTGTTTTCTCCAGAATTTCTCTATACAGCTCTGTGGAAGGACCTTCCAGCATTCCATCTTTTGAAATATCTGTACAAATGGTCTGAACCACTCCTTTTTCCTGGTAATGCAACAGAAAATCAATGATATCTAAATTGCTTTCCTCTTCCCATCCGGACGTTTTTATCTTTCGATTTTCACAGTCTGCGCCTAAAATAATCTTTTCACTGCCGTATTTTTGGATCATTTCAATACAGAATTCAGGATCCTGTACCGCAATACTTCCAAGCGTGATCTGTTTGGCTCCCGAATTAAAAGCTGTTTCTATATCATTCCCGGTTTTTAATCCACCTCCAAAATCAATGTGAAGCGATGTTTCCCGGGCGATATTTTCTAATACCTTCTGATTGACAATGTGTTTGGACCGGGCTCCGTCAAGATCCACAAGATGCAGAAACTGAATTCCATAGCTTTCAAATTCTTTGGCCGTTTCCACCGGATCTTCGCTGTATATTTTTTTTGTCGAATAATCTCCTTTTGAAAGACGGACACACTTTCCGTCGATAATATCAATAGCTGGAATAATTTTCATCATTTACAGTTTTATAAAGTTATTTAATATGCTGCTGCCTGCCATTCCTGATTTCTCCGGGTGAAACTGTACCGCAAAGAAATTATCCTTCTGCAGTGCTGCACTGAATGGCAGAATATAATCACATACCGCAACCGTAGCATCTGCCAGCCCGCAGTAATAGCTGTGTACAAAATAGACATCATTAGTTTCTTCAATTCCCGAAAACAATGGACTTTTAAGATCCGAAAGCGTGTTCCAACCCATGTGGGGAACCAGATCTGTCTGCGGAAACCTTTTAACATCAACATCAAATATTCCCATTCCTCTTACATTGCCTTCTTCATTATCGCCACACATCAGCTGCATCCCCAGACAAATCCCGAGAACAGGCTGTTTCAAAGAAGGAATGAGCATATCAAGACCTTTTTCTTTCAAGACTTTCATGGTGGAAGAAGCTTCTCCTACGCCCGGAAAAATGACTTTATCCGCCTTCAGGATCAATTCCGGATCATCGGTCACTATCGATTCAATGTTCAGCCGGGACAGTGCGTTCTGGACTGAACTGACGTTTCCTCCGTTGTATTTTATTAGTGCAATCATCTATAAACTTCCTTTGGTTGATGGTACATTATAACTGCTATCGGACTGATTCACCGCGATTTTAACAGCTTTTGCAAACGCTTTGAAGACCGCTTCTATTTTGTGGTGCTCATTGCTGCCTTCTGCCTTGATATTCAGATTGGACCGGGAAGAATCTGTAAATGATTTGAAAAAGTGAACAAACATTTCTGTAGGCACATCCCCAATTTTCTCTCTTTTGAAATCAACATCCCAAACCAGCCACGGTCTGCCTCCGAAATCTATAGCAGCCTGAGCCAGACAATCGTCCATCGGAAGCAGAAAACCATACCTCTCGATTCCTTTCTTGTTTCTCAATGCTTTTAGGAAGGCTTCTCCCAGTGCAATTCCTGTATCTTCAATCGTGTGATGCTCATCGACCTGAAGATCTCCATTCACTTTGATTGTAAGGTCTAAATTTCCGTGTCTGGCAATTTGATCCAGCATATGATCAAAAAAATGAAGGCCGGTAGAAATTTCAGAAACTCCTTTTCCATTAAGATCGATTTCAATATCAATCTCTGTTTCATTCGTTTTTCTGTAAACCTTTGCCTTTCTGGATTCCTGTTTTAAAAATGAATAAATCCCGCCCCAGCTATCTGTACTGAGCGTCGCTTCTTCATTAAAGTTTTCATTAAGATAAATAGATTTAGTTCTCAAATTGACAGCAAGTTGTATGTCCGTACTTCGATCACCAATTACATATGAATTTTCAAGATCATAATTTCCGTAAATGTATTTTGAAAGCATACCAATTCCCGGTTTTCTGGTAGGCAGATTTTCATGTTCAAAGCTTTTGTCAATCAGAATATCACTGAAAATAATTCCTTCATTTTCGAAGGCTTTCAACATTTTTTCGTGAGGTTGTATAAAATCTTCAAAAGGAAAACTCTCCGTACCCAAGCCATCCTGATTGGTCACCATCACCAGTTCGTAATCCATTTCTCTGACAATTCTGGCAAGGTTCTGAAAAACCCCGGGATAAAATTCAAGCTTCTCCAGAGCATCTACCTGAAAATCTTCCGGCGGTTCTACGATCAGGGTTCCGTCGCGGTCTATGAACAGTACTTTTTTCATGATGGTATTCCTTTTAAAACATTAATCAACTTTTCATTTTCTGCACGATTTCCTACATTGATTCTGATACAATCCGGAATCGCAGGCGCTCTCTGGCTGGTTAAAACTTCTTCTTCAAGCATTTTCTCATACACAGTTTTTCCATCTTTCATTTTGATCAGAAAGAAATTGGCGTCTGTCGGAAATACTTTTTCAATGCACAAAACGGTTTTAAACTGTTCTTCCAGCCAAGATCTTTCCTGCAAAACATTTTCCACGTTTTCTTTTAGCTTATTTTCATCATCCAGGATACTCAGAATAAGCTCCTGACTCAAAGAATTGACGTTATAAGGTGCTTTTACCGTGTTGATAAAACGAATGATTTCTTCGGAAGCGTAAGCCGTTCCTACCCTTGCTCCTGCCGTTCCCCATGCTTTTGAAAAAGTCTGAAGCACAATGACATTGGGATATTGGTCCAGCAATTCAATGCCTGATCTGTTTCCCGAAAATTCGATATATGCTTCATCAATAACAACAATACCATTAAAATTTTGGATGAAAAACTCAATGTCTTCTATACTATTTCCGGTTGGGTTATTCGGAGAACACAGGAAGAAAATTTTTATCTCCCTTTCCTGAGTGATCTTTAGAAAATCATCTTTTACAATTTCAAAATTTTCATCCAGATCAAGCTTAATCACTTCATTTTCATTTACTGTTGCGTAGAAACCGTACATCGCAAAAGAAGGATTCATCATCAGAATGGCGTCCTTTTTAGGTTCGCAGAAGATTTTAATGATCAAATCGATCAGTTCATCACTTCCGTTTCCTATAGCGATCTTCGTTGGTGAAAGACCTTTAAGCTCTGCTAATTTATTCTTAAGCTTTTTCTGAGACGAATCCGGATATCTATTGAACTCCCCGAACGGACATTCATTGGCATCCAGCAACACCGGAGCATTGAACTCATTGTGATCCCTGAAGCTGATATAAGGCTGTAGTTTTAATATATTTTCTCTTACTAAACTGTTGGTATTGAATTCTTTCATTGTATTATTTTAATCTGATAGATACTGCATTTTTGTGGGCGATAAGACCTTCTGCCTCTGCCATAAGTTCGATGGTTTTTCCTATATTTTTAAGACCTTCCTTAGAAAGGTGCTGGAATGTAATTTTCTTAACAAAACTGTCCAGAGATACTCCGCTATAGTTCTTTGCATAGGCATTTGTAGGAAGCGTGTGATTGGTTCCGCTGGCATAATCACCAGCGCTTTCACATGAATAATTTCCAAGGAAAACAGATCCTGCATTGCTGATCATCGGAGTATATTGTTCAAAATCCTCCAAAGCCAGAATAAGGTGCTCCGGAGCATACAGATTGCTGAATTCCAAAGCTTCTTCGATAGACTGGGTCAACATAAAAAGACTGTGATCCAAGGCCTGTTGGGCCATTTCATTTCTGGGAAGCTTTTTGATCTGCTTTTCTACTGCTTCAATAGTTTTTTCAAAAATTTTGAAATCAGTAGTGATAAAAACTACCTGACTGTCGCTTCCGTGCTCCGCCTGGGAAAGGAGATCCGCCGCACAAAACTCAGGAACCGCTTTACTGTCTGCAATAACCAAAACTTCGCTGGGGCCTGCCGGCATATCGATGGCCACACCAAAACGCTGTGCATATTCTTTAGCAGCAACCACAAACTGATTTCCCGGTCCGAAAATTTTATACACCTTCGGAATACTTTCTGTTCCTAAAGTCATGGCAGCAATAGCCTGCGCGCCACCTGTTTTGAATATTTTAGTAATTCCGCAGAGTTTCGCCGTAAAAAGAATAGCCGGATTAATATTCCCGTTGGTATCAGGAGGAGTACAAAGAATAATCTCCTTACATCCCGCCAGATTCGCAGGCACAGCAAGCATAAGTACAGTGGAAAATAGAGGAGCTGTTCCACCGGGAATATAGATCCCAACCTTTTCTACAGCACGGTTTTCTCTCCAGCAGGTTACGCCTTTTACCGTTTCAATTTTCTCTGTTTCCGTGATCTGAGCCGCGTGGAATTTGGAAATATTTTCTTTCGCCTGACTGATGGCTTTCTTTAATTCTTCAGAAATTTCGTTTTCAGCATTCTCAACTTCTGCTTCTGAAACTAGAATTTCCGGAGTCACTGCTTTGTCAAATTTTTTATTAAACTCAATAAGCGCTTTATCACCGTCTTTTTCTACTGTTTCAAATATTTGCGCGATCAATTCTGAGATTTCTTCACGCTTCAATACCGGCCGTTTTACAAGGTCTGGCCAGATTTCTCTTTCCGGATATCTGTATATTTTCATCATTAAATAACCATTTTATCGATTGGAATAATAAGAATGTCCTGCGCGCCGTTTTCTTTCAGCTCATCAATGACATCCCAGAATCTTTCTTCATCAATCACCGAATGAATGCTGCTCCAGCCTTCTTCCGCCAAAGGAATAACCGTAGGACTCTTCAGTACAGGAAGGACGGAGGCGATATCACTGATCTTGTCATTGGGAACATTCATCAGGATGTATTTTGAATTTTTTGCTCTTAAAACGGATTGTATGCGGAACAGAAATTTATTGAGAATACCTTCTTTTTCAGGATTGAGTACGGATGTTTTTGCTAAAACCGCTTCCGATTTCAGAAGGGTCACCGTTTCTCTCAAACCGTTTTTAAATAAGGTGCTTCCGGAGCTTACAATATCACAGATTCCATCTGCCAGACCAATATTCGGGGCGATTTCAACGGAGCCGGAAATGATGTGAATGTCGGAAGTGATTCCTTTCCTGTCAAGAAAATTTTTAAGGGTGTTGGGGTAAGAAGTAGCAATTTTTTTACCCTGGAAGAAGGAAAGATCATCCGTTTCAACTTCTTTGGGAACAGCCAGCGAAACCCTGCATTTTGAAAACCCAAGCTTCTCCACGATCTGGATATTCTTTTGTTTTTCGGCTAAAAGATTTTCACCCACAATGGCGATATCTACCACTCCGTCTTCGAGGTATTGGGGAATGTCTGAATTTCTGAGATACATGATCTCCATGGGAAAGTTGTCTACAGAGACTTTCAGCTGGTCTTTTCCGTTGTTGACGAAGATCCCGCAGTCTTTCAGGAGCTGTAAAGATTCTTCGTAGAGCCGGCCGCTTTTCTGGATCGCAATTTTTAATTTACTCATTGTATTGTTTTGGGGTCTGAGTAAATGAAAACTGATCTGTTGGATATTTCCGGGAGAATCCGGGGAAACAAAAAAACCGTCTGTTTACTCAGACGGTTTTAATTATTTTTGATTTTAACACATGTTTATATCAACCAATTCCGTCTTAGCAGAGATGATGATAATAATGATGAAGTGTTAAAAAATTCGGTTTCATTGTTTTGAATTGTGGTACAAATGTAGGACTTATTTTTAAACTGCAAAGTTTTTTTATAGAATTTTTTTGTAGAGATCCATCAACTGAGCTGCAATGGGTTCGTCATTAAATTTCTGAACAAACGTGAAACTCTTTTCTGCACGGCGTTTTCTCTCAGATCCATTTTCCCATAAAAATTTTATTTTGGCTCTGATATCTTCAAAACTTTTCGGATCTACATAAACGGAGTCTTCCCCTCCCGCTTCCGGAAGACAGCTGACATTGCTGGTAATAACTGCCGTTTTTGAAAAAAGTGCTTCTATCACAGGGATTCCGAAGCCTTCAAAAAAGCTCGGATAGACAAAAATATCGGCCAGTTTATAGATTACAGCCAGTTCATCCATAGAAACTTCTTCCAGAAAGAGCACCTGCTTTTCCATTTTATTTTTTCTGATGAATGCCTCTACTTTTTTATAGTAATTCGTCTTTCTTCCAACAACAACCAACGGGATTTCCGTTCCATTGATTCCTTTGACAATGTTTAACAGATTCTTACGGTCTTCAATGGTTCCAACGTTTAAAATAAATCGCTCCGGAAGATTGAATTTCTCTTTGGTTAACTGAATAAACTCAGCCGACTGCTGTTCTTTAAAAGCTTTGTGGCAGCCCTGGTAAATGACTTCAATTTTGGTTTCGGGAACTTTTAAATAAGTGATAATATCTCTTTTGGTCTGTTCTGAAATGGCAATGATCTTATCTGCAGAAACAGCCGCTTTTTTAAATTTCCACAGGTGTATTTTCCTGTCAAAAAAGGAATAATACTGAGGATATCTCATGAAAATCAGATCATGGATAGTCACTATCTTTTTGATGGGTTCTTTGCCCCACTTCAAAGGCAGCTCACCGGACAAGCCATGAAATATCTGTGCGCCTTCCTTTTGGGCATCTTTACCCATTTTAAATTGTCGCGAAAGATTTCCTTTTGAGGTTTCCACAAAACGGACATGAGGTCTTTCGAGGATCTCTTTTCCTCTTTCTGAACGGTTTTTGTTCAGCAGCAGGTATTCGTTTTCAGGATAGTACTGAGAAAGAATCCTGACCAGGTCTCTTGAATAATTGCCCAATCCGGACGTATTATGAAAAAAACGTTTTGCGTCGAAGGCAATCTTCATATCCATGTTTTTAGTAAGATTTTTTAAGCGGTTTAAAGGTATAAATAAAATAAACCCTAAATGACTATTCAGGGTTTATTGTATAAATTTTAAAATCAATCTTTAAAATTTAGAGAAAACACAGCTTATACAGCTACATTGTTCTCTCTTAAAGCATCATTAAGAGATGTTTTTTTATCTGTTGATTCTTTTCTCTGACCGATGATCAATGCACAAGGAACCTGGTATTCTCCGGCAGGATACTGTTTTGTATAACTTCCCGGGATTACTACTGAACGTGCAGGAACTCTTCCTTTGATTTCAATAGGCTGGTCACCTGTAACATCAATGATTTTTGTGGAAGCTGTCAATACGACATTCGCACCCAATACGGCTTCTTTTTCTACGTGAACCCCTTCTACCACGATACATCTTGAACCGATGAAGCAGTCGTCCTCAATGATCACAGGAGCTGCCTGTAACGGCTCCAATACACCACCGATACCTACTCCACCACTCAGGTGAACGTTTTTACCGATCTGTGCACAGCTTCCAACCGTAGCCCAGGTGTCTACCATTGTTCCTGAATCTACATATGCTCCGATATTCACGTAAGAAGGCATCAAAATAACGCCTGAAGCTACGAAAGATCCTTCTCTGGCGATCGCATGCGGTACAACTCTTACTCCTTTTTCAGCATAATTTCTCTTCAAAGGAATTTTGTCATGAAATTCAAACGGACCTACTTCAATAGTTTCCATTTTCTGGATCGGGAAATACATTACTACGGCTTTCTTCACCCACTCATTCACCTGCCATCCGTTTTCCGTAGGCTCAGCAACACGAAGTTCTCCGGAATCCAATAAAGAAATAACCTCTCTTATCGCCTTCTGGCTGTCTTCATTCTGTAATAAATCTCTATGATCCCAAATGTTTTCAATTGTTTGTTGTAACGACATGTTTCTTATTTGATTTTAGTATAAATTATCCCTGCAGCTTCCCGCAGTTCCGAAGGTCAAAAGTACAAAAGATTGTTCTAGTATACAAGTTCGGAAAGAAGTCTTCGATGGGAATTATTTACGGTTATCTACAGCTTCATTATTCGCAAATAACGAACTCCATGGTCTTCTCAACGTGTTTTGGTTCAATAATTCCTTTTGAATATTTGAGATTGGAGCCTGTATTATATTTTGTTAAATAAGCCGTATTAATGTTAGACGTAAGTTCTTTAAGATCATCAGGAACGAGTGCCCTTATATTGAAAATCTCTTCTCCGCATCTAATCTGCCCTTTCGGATCTTCCAAAAAAGTATGGTACCAGCTTTTTTCTGCGAGACCCCATGATCTGGCAAAAATTCTGTCGTTAACGGTTACCATCCAGATTTCAAGGAAAGTGGTTCTGTGACTGCCTGCTTTTATTTCGGCAAGATTGTGAGTGTTGATGTAGTGAAGCGCACTGTCTTTATTCATTGTTATTTTTTAGCGAATGTAAAATGAATGGAGCAGTTGAACCAATTTATTATTTGGTATGAAGGAAATATTATTCAGAATGGTGATTTTCTGATGTTTTCTGTTTTTCGAAGTCGTTAAATTCAAGTTCTGAAACCGTATGAAGGTTTTTAACGATGAGTGATGTAAAATAGTAGTTTTTTACGCTTATTTTTTCAAAGCATCATTTTATTAAGTGCTGTAATCAGACAGTCTTTATAGCTTTTCGCTACGGCAATTTTCTGATCCTGACATACCAGCTGGTTGTCTTCAAAATAGTCGATATTCGTTAAATTGACAATATAAGAATTGTGAACCCTCATGAATTCATCCGGAAGACTTTCTATTAAATCTTTAAGGGCTTTGTAGTAGATGTATTTTTTATTGGAAGTGGTATTGATTTCCACATAGTTTCCCAAACCTTTGATAATGGTAATGTCTTTAAAGAACAGTTTTATCAGTTTTTTATCTGTTTTAATAAAAGCAAAGGTGCGGTTCTCCATATCAATGATCAGTTTAAATAATGTTTTATAAAACCCTCTGAGCGTGAAGATAAGCTTTGTTCCAGTATTTTTCATTTAATGAAGAAATCATCACTCCTTTTGAGGTAGAAGCATGGATGAACTTCACCTCTCCATCAGCCCCGATATCGTGAACGATTCCCACATGAGAGACTCTGCTTCCTCCAGCTGTCGCAAAAAACAAAAGATCACCTGGCTTCACTTCTTTGATATCAATTTTCTGTCCGGCATCAGCCTGATCTGTAGATCTGCGTGGCAACGAGAAGTCATTTTCCTCAAACACTTTTACGGTAAATCCGGAACAGTCAAAGCCTGAAGAAGTGTTTCCACCAAATTTGTAAGGTGTTCCGATGTATTTTTCAGCATCCTTCAGAATATCGCTGACGGATCTGGAAATCTTTCCATCAAATCTGGAATCCAGTTTTCTTAGATTTTCGGCTTTCGCAACGGTTTTGGTTCGTGTATTTTTTTTGGAAGATACATTTTTGGAAGATCCGCATGAAACGATCATCGCCGAGGCAATCAGCAGAACAGAAATCTGCTTTATTCTTAAGTTTTTTTCAAATAATCCCTGTTTCATAGTCATCTGATTTTAAATGAAGTAACTAATTATGTACAAATATACATTTTATATTTAAATTATAGAATAAGTATACTACAACTATATGATAAATATATGTTAAAATTTCGATTTCTCTTATTTATTAGTATATTTGAATTCAATTTTGTGATATGGCGACGTACGAAAGTTTAATAAAAATCAACGGAAGCGTAGGCGATCTGGTTTTTTACAGCCTGAACGGGAAAAATGTGGTGCGAAAAAAAAGCGGATTCAATAAAACAGCCTTCAAGAAAAGTCCTTCTTATGAGAAAGTAAGGCAGAACAGCTCTGAATTCGGACATTGCTCCAAAGCCGGGAAAATGATACGAAGCTGTATTGAAAGTTATACTAAAGAAGCGGGTGATCCTGTACTCTACCAGAAATTTGCCAAGTTGATGACTGTGATTAAAGATCTTGATACGGTTTCAGAACGCGGAAAACGAACGGTACAGAATGGACTTTTACACCCGGAAGGTTTAAAACTGCTGAAAGGATTCAGGTTTGGAGAAAAAGAAAATATTCATCCGGAAGCTTATGTTTCGGAGGAAAAAGAGTACAGAATTCTAAATTTTGGAAATCAAATTTCAGGAGATGAAATGGTTGTCATAACAATACAGCCTGATTTTGACACTTATACTGCGAAATATATTGAAGAAAAACGTCAGGTGGAAGCCGGTAAAGAGATTCGTTTTAAAAAGCATTTTTCAGGGGCCACGCTCCTACTCTACTTTTTAGTGATCCGGAATAAAGAGGAAATTATTCAGATGGGGTTTGTTGGGACTTAGATTTCAGATATGAGACATCAGACATCAGAATAAGGTTAAGATTGGGCTAAGGAAATATCGAATAACTTTGAGTCATTCACAATCTTAATTTAATTACCCAATAAAAAAGCCTGCAGAGTGATCTGCAGGCTTTCTGTTTTTATTTTTTGTCTCCTGTCCAGATACCGTATCTTGCCGGTGTAGGAACAGCGTTTGACCAGTTTCCTTCTCCTTTTTTCTCTCTTGAAAGGGTTCCTTTGAATTCTCCATCGGAAGGAAGCCCGATTACAGCAGTAAGATCGCCGGTTTCAGTTAAGTGTCCGGAAATATTATAATTTTCACTATTGACTGTAGAATGCATGGTTCCGGTTACTTTTCCGTCACTGGCTACCACAAGGTTCCACGTTCCGTCATCGCTTCCCGTATACTTTCCTGCCCACGTTCCTATATAATCATAAATAGTGTCGTCATCAGAACTGCATCCGATAAATAAAAAAGCTGTAAAAAGAAGTAAAAAAAGTTTCTTCATAGTTTCTAATAGTTTTATAACCTAATCAAATTTATTATTATCCTTTGGTATCCTGTGCTTATACAGAGAACTGAATACCTATTTATATTTTTTTCGCTTTGTTCCGTGCAAATCTACTAATTTTTTCATTCAGATTATCTGAATTTTAATCAGCTGTTTATATTTTTATGAATTCATCCTATATTTTGGCTAAAATACAATTATTTCCCAAATGGAAACAAGCAAACAGAGAGCAACCTTTCAAAAAAATGAGCCAATTAAGACATTAGCAATATTTAAAAATAATATGTTTATTTTACTTTATTTTTTGATTATAAATTATTTTTATTCTAATATTTATAATTTAAATGAAATTTGTTTTCACAATAACAAATATTTCTTAATTTAGTGAAAAATCTAAGAACTCATTAAAACCTAATAAATAACATGAAAACAAGAATTATCTTTTTTGTTGCAGTCGTTTTTTTCAGCAGTTTGAAATCTCAGGTAGGGATTAATACTACCACACCTACCCATACTTTGGATGTCGACGGACTGGTTAGAGTAAGAGGTCTGTCCAATGCTGAGAACAAAATTGTGGCTGCCAATGCACAAGGAGTTTTAACCCTCCTTTCTCCTGAAGAAATTTTTTCTCCAAAAGCATTACTGAACACTTCTACATCACCCGCTGAACAAAGGCTGACGATCTATGAAGGACAATGTTTCCAGCCTACAGACAATGCTTCTTCCTGTACGGTAAGAGTCAATCACTACAGTTCATGTGCGGGCTTTACCAGAGCAGTAGACACTCAGATTGTGGTAGGACAAACCATCAATACCGGTAACGGACAGTTTCTGGGAACCTGGGCTTCCCGATTCATTGACCACAAAGGATATGTGGGAGGGGCCACCGCTGCTGAACAAATCGCACCGGACTACCCAAGAGTCTCTTATCCTACGGCCAATTCTGCCAACTACTTAGGAAGCGGAAGCTTTTCCGGGCAATGTAACGCAGATATTGTAACAACAATTAACCAAACCACCGGTGAAGTTAAAATAGAATCTGTAAAGAGAAGTATGTTTGCGCATCTGGTGTATCTTTTGTCGATATCGCGCTCAAGAAGTAACTAGAAACAAATCTTTTTCAAATATAAGAATAGCTGCATTGTCATGATGCAGCTATTTTTTATCAGTAAACGAGCTTTCGATCATTTAAATACAAAATCCATCGTCTTTTTTTATATTTGGACAATGATTATCAGCCATGTATGATCTATAGTCATTCAAATGGTAACCTGTAACATTAAAAAATAATAGCATGAAAATACTAAAGGCGGCTGAAGCATTTGACAAATCAGCAAAAATCTATCAGGATAAATTCATGGATGTAAGTTTGTTTGGCGAAACCTTCAATCTTTTCTGCAACCATATAGCAGCTGATAATGCCGAGATTTTGGATATAGCCTGCGGTCCCGGAAATATCACGAAATATGTACTGGATAGAAAACCTGATTATCAAGTTTTGGGAATTGATCTGTCGCCAAAAATGTTAGATCTCGCTCAGGCTAATAATCCTACTGCTGCATTTCAACTTATGGACTGCCGGGAAATCGGACAGATTAAAAAACGGTTCGACGGAATCATTTGTGGTTTTTGTTTGCCCTATCTGGTTCGTGAAGAAGCTGTTGATCTGATCGCTCAGGCATCCCAACTGTTAAAACCAGGAGGTGTATTTTATCTGAGTACTATGGAAGATGATTATGCAAAATCCAGATTTCAAACATCCAGTACCGGTGATCAGGTGTATGTGAACTATCACCAGGAGGACTATTTAACGGAAGCACTTCAGGTGAATAATTTTGAGATCATCAATATACAACGCTTTACTTCTTATGATAAAGATAATGTAATGATTACAGATCTGGTATTAACCGGAAAATTGATTTAAACTTACCGTATTGGAGTCAGTTCATTGCTACCCTCCTTTTTGTGCAACAGAAAAGAAACCTGAATATCGTCATCCTGAGTCCTTGAATGAATGGCAGACAGGTAGTCTTTATACATTTCATCGGTTGGCTGCAGGGCTACTATTTTCCCTCCGGCATAAAGAACCATTTTAAAATCTTTCAATGGGAGAATCTCTCTTTTTTCGAGAATATTAGTGCTCATTTCGTTCCACCGTTCCTTAGAATCTGAAGGTTTATTCCAGTAAAAAGCTTTGGCAAGTTCTACTTCTTTGTCATACATCAGTGACGCATAGGCTTTAGTATCTTTTTTGATCAGGACATTTCTAAAACTGTTGTAAGCAGCCACTGCCTCTTTCAATAACTGATCCTGATTTTCTTTGCTCAAATTTTTGGAATGACGCCAGCCTTCCAGCTGATAAGGAACCTTTGCATTAAAAACACCTTTAAATTCAAAAAACTTTTGTCCGCTGGCCTGAAACTTTTCTGTTCCCGGTTGATTAGGTGTATTGAATTCAAAAACTGATTGATGATCTTCCAGTGGTCCATTATTTTTACGATGAATCACTTTCATCTTAAACCTGGACGCATCCATCAAAGTCGGAGACCAGCTTCCATCTGAAAGCATCGGTGGAAACAAACGTATCGTAATTTCCTGTTTTCCACTGAGCAGAATATGATCATTGATCGGAATACGCTGCTCATTCACAGAACCAGACTGAAGATAACGATACACTGGTACATCATTGATCAAAATTTCATAGCCACAAGCATCCTGGCTGAATTCTATCTCATATCGCGGATGATCATCAGCTATTTTTACCTGTTGATAGATATCCAGCATTTTCCGGTTTACCTCTTTATCCTTATTTTTAATAACGGTTACAACAGATGACTTCTCCTGACCGACACTTAAGCCTGACAGGAAAAGTAAACCTGATAGTATTAGTTTTTTCATTATTAATTTTAATGATGATCAGGACATTGGCCGGATTCAGTTACTTGATCAGAAACCTAAACTTATTGATGTTCTTAAGTGCAATTCCGGTTCCGCGTACAACCGCTCTTAACGGATCTTCAGCTACACAAACCGGTAAGCCTGTTTTCAGGTGAATTCTGTCTGCCAGACCATTCAACAAAGCTCCTCCTCCAGCAAGGAAGATACCTGTTTTATAAATATCTGATGCCAATTCCGGCGGCGTAATAGCAAGCGTTTCCATGATCGCATCTTCAATTCTCATGATGGATTTATCAATAGCCTTAAAGACTTCCTTGTAACTGACCATAATTTCTTTTGGTTTCCCAGTGATCAGGTCTCTACCCTGTACCGGAATATCTTCAAGAGGAAAATCAAGTTCTTCCAGCGCTGAACCTATTTCAATTTTTATTCTTTCTGCCGTTCTCTCCCCAATATCCAGATTATACTGAGATCTGATAAAGTAGGCAATATCATTAGTGAAAACATCGCCTGCGATCTTCAACGATCTGTCGCAGACAATTCCGCCCAGTGCAATGACAGCAATTTCAGTAGTTCCTCCTCCTATATCAACGATCATGTTTCCTTCCGGATTTTCAACATCAATACCGGCTCCGATAGCGGCTGCCATTGGTTCATAGATCAGTTTTACTTCTTTCGCATTGACTTTTAATGCTGAATCCTTCACCGCTCTTTTCTCTACTTCGGTAATTCCCGAAGGAATACAGATCACAATTCTAAGGGCCGGCTGCATAAACTTTCCTCCAATATCCGGAATCTGCTTAATAAATTCCTTAATCATATGTTCGGATGCATGAAAATCTGCAATCACTCCGTCTTTTAAGGGACGAACCGTTTTAATATTTTCGTGGGTTTTCCCCTGCATAAGCTTCGCCTGTGCCCCTACCGCAATAGGTTTTCCCGTAGTGCGATCAATAGCAACAATAGAGGGTTCGTCTATGACAATCTTATTGTTGTATATGATCAGGGTATTAGCAGTTCCAAGATCAATCGCAATCTCCCGTGTAAACATATCAAACAATCCCATATTCCATTATTTTATTGACCGCAAAAGTACGCTATTACTGAGGATATCGGTGGCCGCTGAAATTATAATTAGAGTTAAACTTAAGTTAAAGTGTCTGTAAAGAAAAAATGATGCGTTATCAGGGAGGCTATAATCATCTGCGGATTCTTTCCTGTAAACTTCACACAATCAGATACACTGCGCGTTATGTTTTTCACTTTTTACAGACAATACAATGAACTAACCCAATAAATTACATCTGTCTGTTTTGTGAGATCAATAAAAGACAGCCTTGTGAAAGGCTGTCTTTAGTATCAATATTAATGGTTTTAATGCTAATAATTTGTAAAAGTGATATATGCATAAATGGCAAGTAAGATCACAAGTAAAATTATTTTTATCTGCTTTTCTATCTTAAGGTATCGATATATTAAAAACATATGCACAATTCCAGTTAAAAAATATCCGGTCATTATATATTTACCATAAGTCTTTACATAAATATCCGCTCCATTTCCTGATCCATGGGCAAAAAATATATAAAATATAATTAAAAGATACAATAAAGGAGGAATGCTGATATTTAATATAACCAGTACTATTTGTTTAATATTTTTCATAATGCTTACTTTTTAATCTCTGAAAGTTACCGTAATACCGTAAGTATCTTTCATCATCTTTATAAAATTATCAATTACATCCTGTTTATTTTTTGCTTTTGTAAAAGACCTTGTAAATGCTGTTATGTCATTTGCAAATGTAGGGAGCCAGAACAAAAAAAATCCTGCAATGTTCATCACAGGATTTAAAATTTTAAAAACAGGTATCAGCGTATTTAAACCAAATAAAACTCTTTCAGTTTCTCTTCACACAGTTCTTTTACCACTTCTATCCACCGGTCTTCATCATTCAGGCAGGGAATATAATGGAATTGCTCTCCTCCCGCATGCTGGAACTGCTCTTTTCCTTCTACTGAAATTTCTTCCAGGGTCTCAAGGCAGTCTGACACAAAAGCGGGACAGACGATCGCCAGGTTTTTCACGCCTTTTGCAGGAATGGTTTCTAAAGTTTCATCTGTATATGGTTCCATCCATTTATCCTTCCCCAGCCTCGACTGGAAAGAAACGATTGTTTTTTCTCTGGGCAGGCCAAGTTTTTCAATCACTTTTTTAGTGGTATCAAAACATTGGTGGCGATAACAGAACTGATGGCTTGGATTGGTTTCTCTTGAGCAACAGTCATTGAGATTACAGGTTTTGGTAGGATCTGTTTTAAAAATATGTCTTTCCGGAACGCCGTGATAGGAAAACTGCAACGCATCGAAATTTTCAGGAAGCTTTTCCTTAATACTTTCTGCCAGACAATTGATGTAGATGTCCCTGTTGTAAAACGGCTGGATATAATTGATTTTTATACCCGGAAATTTCTTTTTTCTTACTTCTTCGGCTTTTTCTATGACAGATTCCGTGGTACTCATCGCGTATTGCGGATACAGTGGGAAAAGTACAATTTCAGAAACGCCTTGATCCACCAGTTTCTGAATTCCGGTTTCAATGCTGGGCTGCGCATATCTCATCCCTATTTCCACAGGAACATCAACGATTTTCTGAAGTTTCTCCTGCACTTTTTCAGTGATTACAATGAGTGGAGAACCTTTGTCCGTCCAAACCGTTTTATACGCTTCTGCAGATTTTGCAGGCCTTGTATTTAAAATAATACCCTGAACAAGCAGAGCACGGAAAATCCACCGATAGTCTATGACTCTTTCATCCATCAGGAATTCATCGAGATATTCCCTTACATCTTTTACCGCTGTGGATCTTGGTGACCCAAGATTTACCAATAAAATTCCTTTTTTAGCCAATGTTCTTTATTTTAGTTACACTTTTTTTCTAATCGTTGGTCAAAGACCTAATTCAATGCTTTTTTATACGTTTCCAATGCTCTTTCTCTGGCGAATTTGTGTTCGACCATTGGTTTTTGATCATAAGATTCAGGAAGCCATTTTTTGATATATTTCAAATCTTTGTCAAATTTTTTGGTTTGTTCCTCGGGATTGAATATTCTAAAATAAGGCGCTGCATCACAACCACAGCCTGCCGCCCACTGCCAGTTTCCATTGTTCGCAGAAAGATCGTAGTCGAGCAGTTTTGTGGCAAAGTAAGCTTCTCCCCACCTCCAGTCGATCAGAAGGTGCTTGGTCAGGAAACTAGCTGTAATCATTCTTACCCTGTTGTGCATAAATCCGGTTTCGTTAAGTTCCCGCATTCCTGCATCTACAATGGGATATCCTGTTTTACCTTCGCACCAGGATTTGAATTCCTCTTCATTATTTCTCCAGGGAATGTCTTCGTATTTTTTCTTGAAACAATGGTTCACAACGTGAGGAAAATGAAACAGGATCTGCATGAAAAATTCTCTCCAGATCAGCTCATTAAGCCAGGTTTCGTTATTTTCAAGAGCAAATCTGACACATGTTCGTACTGAAATGGTCCCGAAACGCAGGGCAATTCCAAGGTGTGTGGTATGATCCATAGCCGGAAAATCCCTGTATTGGTGATAAGAGGCTACAATTTTCTTCTCTATTGTGGGTTTTGCGAATTCTATTTCTGTCTTTTTAAAACCGATATCTTGAAGGGTGAGAATATCATTATGCCCTTTTAATAGAGCGAATTGACTAAAATCTGTACTATAAACTTCAATCTCTCCTAAGCTTTCTTTCCATTTTTTTGAATACGGCGTAAAGACTGTATAAGGAGACTGATCATTTTTAAGAATATCTTGTTTTTCGAATATCACCTGATCTTTGAAATTTGAAAATCTGATCCCGTTTTTTCTAAGAAATCCAGCTACCTCATCATCTCTTTTTATGGCTTGCGGCTCATAATCCCTGTTGCAGAAGACAGTATCAATCTCAAATTCATTCATCAGATTTTTGAAAATATCCAATGGATTCCCATGATAAGTCTTCAATGCGCTGCTATGACTTTTTAGTTCCTGATTGATTCCATCTAAAGCCTTGTGGATATAATCTACCCTTTTCTCTGCCTTGTCTTCAAGGTGATTCAGTATGTCGGTATCGAATATAAAAACAGGAACGACTTTTAATCCGGAATTAAGGGCATGATGCAGTCCCACATTGTCTTCCAGTCTCAGATCTCTTCTGAACCAGAAAATATTAATTTTGCTCATCTTCTCAATTTTTGAAAACTATAATCAGTTTTTCTCAAATGAATATTCATCAAATACGGTCCTGATCAGGTCTTTAGTGTCGATATTCCTGCAGAAAATAGGATAATGAAAACGGTCCAGCTTATTAAGAATTCTGATAAGCTCCATTTTATCCTGATAACTCAGGTTTCCAGCAACAATATCCGTAGCGTTCCGGATTTTATCCATTTGGCGATCCAGCGCATCAAGACCGGTTTGGGTAATACTAATCACTTTATTTCTTTTATCAATATCTGAATCTACCTGCTCGATCCAGCCCTGCTTCAGTAATCTTGCGATAATCAGCATTCCTACGGGTTTATCCTGAATATTCTTTTTAATCAGCTCCATTTTGGTCATTTTCCCGAAAGCTTTTAGATTGATCAGGTAAATAAAATCTTCCTGTGTCGCGAACTGAGATTCTGAAATAGCAGATTTGGAATAGGTTTTTGCGTACCTGTTGAGGTGAACCAGCAACGTACTGATTGCACTTTCCGGCGTTCTTCCGTTTTCCTTTCCTTCCCAATAGGGTTCATTGATTTCAGAAGGAATATTTTTTGAAGATATCCAAGCCTTAAATCCCTCAATATCTGAAGGGTAAGATCCTGAAACATTTTCCGTTTCAAATTCCTCAAGTAAAGTGAGTACGTCTTTGATGATGGGATAGTTCATTTTTGCACTTAAATTGAATGCAAATATACTAATTATTGAAAAAATTAATTGATAAATAAACTATATAAAAATTTAAAATCTCTGTTGGTTGCCTGATCATTCGTCATCACAAAATATAAAACCCTCTAATTTTTATAATTAAAGGGTTTCTTTTTACTTTTTTTGGATAAAATATCTTTAGAATGTAGTTAAAGATCAGTTCATTAGTCATTACATATTGTGTCTAAATTAAGGTTTGCTATCGGTATGATTTGCAGCCCTCCATTCATCCTTATTGATCTGATACACCAGATTCGTTACCGGCGGTTCGCCATTAAAAGAGCGGGTATCTTCTCCTACCCTTCTGGCCCCGAGTTTTTCGGCTGCCCGGCAAGACCTGAGATTAGACTCGCCAATATGCAATACCACATGATCAACCTTTGTGAAGGCATAATCAAACATCAGTGATTTCACAGCTTTATTGAAACCATTCCCCCAATAATCCTTTCCCAGAAAAGTATATCCTATCGCTACATGATTCTCGAGATTATTATAATCATAAAATCGTGTCGTCCCGATAACCTTGTTCGCAGATGCATCCATTATCGCCAGCGCTGTCTTACTGGCTAAAGCCTGATCAAAGAAGTGATCAAAAGAAGATCTTTCATGGCGGTCCTTATTGGGATGCAATTCCCAAACCTCAGGGTTGGCTGCCTGTTGAAAAAGTTCTTCTCTATGCTCTGGCAACAGAGGGATCAAAATAATCTGATCTGAAAATAAGTGAGGCTGAAAATCGAAAGTCATAAGTATTTTAAAATATTGACCGCGAATTTCTATATTTTTCTGGTTCTTTTACAAAAAGCTATATTAAATTTTAGATAACTTTCATTCCGTCATCACTTCCTTAATGCAACCATAAAGTTCCGATGGAATAGGTTCTGGCCTGCCCGCTGATGATTACTCTTTCTCCTTTGTTTTCACAGAAGAGCTTCCCTAACCGTTCAGAGACCTGCATTGCATAAAGATCATTCTTATCAAGCCTGTCTGCCCAATAAGGAATTAATGAACAGTGAGCAGAGCCCGTAACAGGATCTTCTAAAATGGAAGCTTGTGGAGTGAAAAATCTCGAAACAAAATCACAATGATCTCCCGGTGATGTTACTATTACTCCACCGGGATCAAGATTTAGCTGATCAAATAATACCCTGTTTATTTTTATTTCTCTTACTTCAGCTTCAGTCTCATACACCAGGACAAAATCTCTGGATTTTAAAACTTCTTTAGGCTGAATATTCAATGAATCCTGAATGTTTTTTGGCAAAACATCAGATACCGGCATCCTTGAAGGGAAATCCATCCGATACAGCTGATCGTCAACGGTTACCTTCAGATCCCCGCTTAAGGTTTCAAAAATAATTTCATTACCGGGATAGTTTAAGATCGCTTTTAGAGAATGCGCGGTAGCAAGGGTAGCGTGCCCGCATAAATCCATTTCTATTTCAGGGGTGAACCATCTCAAATGTATTTTCTCACCGTTATCTACGAAGAAAGCTGTTTCTGCCACTGCATTCTCTTTTGCTATCTTTAACAAAATGTCGTCATCAAGCCATGCATCCAATGGTACTACACAAGCAGGATTCCCTCCAAATATGCGATCTGTAAAGGCATCAATCTGGTAGATATTATATTTCATTGTTTTTTCTTTAAGCGGCAAATTTACAAAAAGTAAAAGATTGAGGTATTTGACAAGGCTTATATTAGCTGATAATCTATAATATGCTCCTACTAAAGATTTAGATGTTATAGAAATAAATTTTCCGGCAAAATAAATCTACTCCTATTTATATCTTCTTACAATTGATAGACTGCTTACCCTGCGTCAGTTTTATGCCTGTCACTTTTCCTTTTTCGTTGAGTAAAAACCGGAGTTCTGCCCCATTGTCAAAAGAATAAAACGTATTTTCCCCTGTTCTTTTCAGTAATGCTTTTCTGCCTTCTTTATTCTTTTTCTCATCGTCATGCATGGCAATAAACAGGTGATTTTTTCCTGCCGGAGTTACTTGAAATGTTCCCACGGTAATAAGTCCTGCCAATTTTGCCTTATAGATCCCATGATAGATTTCTGTGGGGGGAGCTGTTTCACTATGATAGGTTGTAAAGTCAGGATAGGTATATTTTTTTTGATAGTACTTTGAAATAACGCCTATTACAATATCGTTCAGCTTTACATTCGTTCCGTTTGCCAGGACGGCAATACTGAAATTGTCTTCGGGTAGATATGCTACGCCAGAATGAAATTCATCAATCCGGCCGGTATGTCCGTATCCTGTTTTATTATAAATTGGTGTTTTAAATAATCCGGATCCTATAAAGCTTTGAGGATTGGTCTTTGTCATTTGTTCCAGCGAATTTTTAGACAGCAGATTCCCTTTAAAAAGTTCATGCATTAATTTTGACAGATCTTCGGTCGTAGAAACAATATCACCGGTAGCAAAAGTGAAACTCGGATGGGTATCCGGTTCTTTTGACCAGTTTTCACCATCAAACTTATAAGATTGTGTTCGTTTACTGTATTGTGTCTGGTCTTTTTCGCAATAGGTATTGTGCATACCTATCTTGTTCAGTATCCTCATTTTCACATTTTCTTCATAGGATTTGCCCGTAATATCTTCTATGATGTATCCCAGCAGCAGGTAATTTGAATTGCTGTAAGAACTTTCCTTTCCCGGCTTAAAATCAGGTTTCCCTTGTTGTACGAGCTTGAACATATCCTCTCTTGTATAATTCTTACTTTTCTGGTCATAGTAATCTTCCCATTCCAGATAATTGTAAATACCGCTGGTATGGTTCAGCATATTTCCGATCGTAATCATTTCTGCATTTTTAATGGCCGGGAAATACTGGCTGAGCTTAGAGTCCAGTGATAATTTGCCTTCTTCGATAAGCTGGAATGTAACAATTGCCGTAAAAACTTTGGTGATAGAGCCAATCCTGTATGCATCCACTCCTTGAGTAAACTTATTGAACTCGCCTTTGTAAATGGTTTCTCCATTTTTTTGAAGTAAAACACTGCCGGAAAAAGCATTGTTTCTTTGGAAATTAGTCAGTACACTATCAATTGATTTTTTTACATCAGGATTTTGGGCCGATAGTACCGCAAAAACAGGTAGGATAAAAAGTAAGCAGATCTTTCTCATTGTTAAATAGTATTTTTTAGTCAGTGCAAATAACAAAAGGTTTATAAGGAATTTTTGACTTTTTTGACCAACAGCACTCAATCCCGGATATACAATCTGTATCCATTTCAGGTATTGTTTGTCCGGAAATAAAGCATGTTCGTGTAAAATAGCATGCGCCACTAAAGAAAATATTTAACTTTACCCTTTTATTACAAAACATATGAAGTCACTGAAGGTGTATCATTTTCTCAGAGTACTGCTGAATATACTTTTTGTCGGATTTATTATATTGACCAGTGTACATAATAATGATAAAAATCTGCCTGTGATTTTTATTTTATTGTACAATATTTTGCTTTTTGTCCCTGCCTTGATTAATAACTTCAGGCTTCTCCCCAACTTTCGGGATACAAAAAAAATAACACGGTATTTAATTTCGGTCATCATTGTTTTTTTCATTTCAGTGATGATAACAGGTTATTATGTACAGTGGCTTTATGTCAGGTTCAATACTAACGAACTGTCAGATTTCACCTCATTGGCTGCAACATCTTCAGCTCCCGCATCATTAGAAAAGTATTCATCGTATTTTGATGTTTATCCAGGGATGATTATTATAATGGCGGTCATGGCCATGGGTTATTCACTACAGGAATATGTAGTACGGGTTAAAAGGAATGAACAGATACAGGCACAACAGAGAATTGCTGAACTTAGTGTCTTGAAATCTCAGATCAGTCCTCATTTTCTTTTTAATGTACTGAACAGTTTATATGCTTTATCCCTTAAAAAGTCCGAAGAAACACCTGATGTTATCCTAAAGCTGTCGGATATTCTCAGGTATTCTTTATATGAATCACAGCCAAAGGAAATTTCCATTATCAACGAGATCCATATTTTAAATACCTATATTGATATTGAACGGTTAAGAATGCCTGCCAATGCAGAGATTTCTTTTCATCACACAGAAGTAAAAGATTCCGTTAAAATTGCACCGATGCTTTTATTACCTTTAGTAGAAAACGCTTTTAAACACGGCACTGATTCTACGATTGGCGTATCTTACATCCATATTAATTTATGCTGCAATGACCACAGCCTTGTATTTACATGTACCAATAATTTTAAGGAAACCGCGAGAAAAGATTATGGCGGAATAGGTATCGAAAACATACAGAAACGTCTTCAGTTGCTTTATCCCTCAAGACATGTATTTAAAATTAAAAAAGACAAGAATATTTTTAGTGCTACCCTCGAAATAAAACTGTAAAGAATCATGAAAATAAGATGTTTAGTAGTAGATGATGAAAAACTGGCTCAGGAAGTTTTGGTCCATCATATTTCAAAATTTGAAAATTTGCAACTTGAGGGTATTTGCAATAACGTTTTTGAGTTGATCAGTTTTTTAAATAAAAATAAAGAAATTGATCTGATTTTTTTGGACATCAAAATGCCTGAGATCAGCGGAACTGATTTTGTTTCTATTTTTAACAATCCTCCTGCTATAATATATACCACTGCCTATCATCAGTACGCTGTGGATGCATTTAATCAAAATGCTATAGACTATTTATTAAAACCTATTTCTCTTGACCGTTTCTCCAAAAGTGTTCAAAAAGCAGATCAGATTTTAAGGCAAAAACAGCAGGTCAATTCCATAGTTAATGAAAAAGATGATGAAAGTTTCTTTGTAAAAAGTGATAAGAGGCTGGTAAAAATCAATCCTTCCGAGTTGGTTTATATCGAGGGAATGCGAAACTACATTTGTTTGTATACAGAAAGTAATAGTGTGATGGTTCACGGGACACTGACAAGCATTGAAGAAACCTTAAAACACCTCCATTATATTTGCCGGGTTCATAAATCTTTTTTTATTAACCTCAAAAAGATCAGTTATGTAGAACAACATGTCATATTACTGACTAATAAAAAAAGTATTCCTATAGGATTAAGCTATCGCGACGAAGTATATAAAAAACTAAAAATAATATAATCTAAGCCAGCCAAACCTGGCATTAAACCTGAGAGTCCATCTGAAACATCACACAGTAAAATTTTCGCCTCTAAAAAGGCTATTTATTGGGCTCATTTCTTCTGAATTTTTGAAATAAATAGATATTCCACAAAATCATTTCATACCCATATACCGTATCTTCAATAGGAATAGTAAGCATTCTTATCCCTATAAAATTCTCAGGATTGTAGTTTACAACAGGAGATTCCAGACCTGTTCCGGTAAGTATGCCGTTTACGATAAGAAATCCCGGCATCAGTAAAAGATAAACCAGAGAAGCCTTCCCTATCCATCTTGCTTTCAGCACAAAATACAGCATAAACATACTGATGGCAGTAGATACAAAGGTAATCAGAGTATAAATTTTATCATGAAAATAAATAGCCATTCCTAATGCAGAAATAATGGAAATGATCACAAATATTTTCTCGGGAAGCGGTTTCCAATCCAGACGGAAAAATTGGTCCAGGCAGAAATAAGTGAATATACATGAAAACGGAATACAGAAAAAAAACAGTATTTCTTCAATAGGAAGCCCACCGATCCTGATTCCCAAAAGATAGGCGTCATTGAACCACCAGACTCCCCTTTCGGTAAACCATATATCCCAAAAAATAAACACAAGAGCCACAATGAACGCTGCCTTAAAAAAAGCAGGAAAATGTCTGTTGAATTTTATTTTGGGATGAAATGAAAAAACAAAACAAATGATTACCGTAAAAAAATTAATCAAAAGATAGGTGTAGTGCAACATGGTCAGGCTTTAGATTTATTAAAATACATTTTAAAATATTTGATGGGTACCCAAAGAAAGCCAAAACACTCTCCTTTTTCTTTTCCGGTATGTTTATGATGCTGTTTATGGGCACGTCTGATAGCCAGCAGATATGGATTTTCTGTATTGCGAAGGATTTTAAGCCTTTGATGTATAAAAATGTCGTGGACAAAAAAATAGGCCATTCCGTATAAAGCTATTCCTACCGCTATATAAAACCAGACATTAAAATGCTGTGTGGTCCCGTAATACATCAAAAGTATCGTAGGCAGGGCAAAAATGAGAAAGAAATAATCATTTTTCTCCATACTTCCCTCATTGCTGTGATCGTGATGATCCTTATGAAGCATCCAGAGAAACCCATGCATGATATATTTATGGATGAGCCACGTCATCCCTTCCATGATCAAAAAAGTACTTACTACAATCAGGAAATTCATTACTTTATTTTTTTATTGAAACGTTCTTCTAAAACGGTGTACCTGTAGCTGAAAACATGTTCAAGCTTTTTTCTGACAAAGATTTTGTGGGCAATTTCGCCCAAAAACCCTAAAGGAAGTTCATAATGTACCGTATCTTTCATCAACACTCCTTTTTCATTGACTATAAACTCATGGTGGTGATTCCATAGTGTATAAGGCCCTTTTTTTTGAAAATCCGTGAAACTTTTCTGAAAATCAACCTGAGTAATTTCTGTCTTCCATTTCATTTTTATTCCCAGTACAGGTGAGACATAATAATCAATAATCATCCCTTCAAAGATTTCATCATCCTCCATTTCCGTAAGGACTATAAAATTCATATCCTTCGGGGTAATTTCAGAAAGATTATGCGCGGAAGAAAAAAACTTCCATGCTGTTTCTATATCACAATTGAGCTGCTGTTCCCTGTATATTTTATGTATCATTCTATATTCGATTTAATTGTAAGTGAGTTTAAAGAAGCGATACTTTATACTGCAGATAGCTGCTCATCATTAAAGATAATTTTTTACCGTTGGATATTCTGATTCTCTGGTTAATCATATTAACAGCAGATGTGCGCTTGATTTTCCGGAAAAGCGAGATGTAATACCGGTAAGCCAGATAAACCCCGAATCTTGCAGAACCCGGCAGTTTTTTGATCCCTTCCAGAGCTATTTTAAATTCTTCCTCAATCTCTTTTTCAATATGAGCTTTTACGGTATTGTCAAAATAAGAAATGTCAACATTCGGGAAGTAGCACCGTCCCAAAATCTGATAGTCATCTTTCATATCCCGAAGAAAATTGACTTTCTGGAATGCAGATCCCAACATCATCGCATACGGTTTCAGCCGCTCAAATTCTCTGGAGTTTCCTTCCGTAAAAATATGAAGACACATCAGTCCCACTACTTCAGCAGATCCTACGATATATTCTTTATATAAATCTGAATTATAATCTATTTTCTGAAGATCCATTTCCATACTTTTCAGAAACTGATGGATTAGACTATAATCAATGTTATATCGGTGAACGGTTTCCTGAAACGACTGTAAAATCGGATTCAGGGAGATTTTTTCCTCCAGCGCCTCAAAAGTCCCGGCTTTGTATCTCGACAGAAGTTTCTGCTTATCATACTCATGAAAGCTGTCCACAATTTCATCAGCCAGACGGACATATCCGTATACAGCATAGATCGGATTTCTGAGTTTCGGGGAAAGCGCCATTATTCCGAGAGAAAAACTGGTACTGTATTGTTTCGTTGTTTCCCGGCTTATTCTGTAAGAAAGATCGTCAAACAATTTTTTCATAATTTATATATTTTACTGGCTTCGTTAGCGGCTATTTTACCTGAAATAATGGAAGGAGGAACGCCAGGACCCGGAACAGTAAGCTGACCTGTATACAGCAGGTTTTTTATTTTTTTATTCCGGATGGATGGTTTTAAGAAAGCGGTTTGTGATAATGTATTGGCAAGACCATACGCGTTTCCTTTAAAGGCATTATAATCTTCTTTAAAATCGTTAATGCAATAACTTCTTTTATATTCAATTTTTGAAATAAGATCTGAAGTTCCGGTATGTTTTTCCAGTCTTCCGATCATCTGTATAAAATACTTTTCCCTCATTTCCTCATCATCTTCTATTCCGGGTGCTACAGGCATCAGCAGAAATATATTTTCACAGTTTTCGGGAGCGGCAGCCTGATCTGTCTGAGATGGGCAGCACACATAAAATAAAGGCTTTGTAGGCCATTTTTTATCTTCATAAATCTCATGGGTATGAAGCTGCAGATCGTTCTCAAAGAAAAGGGTGTGATGTCTCAGGCCCGGCACTTTTTCTTTAATTCCCAAATAATAAATAAGACATGACGGGGCCAGTGTTTTCTTTTCCCAATAGGCCGGTTTATAATTTCTGTATTGCTCAGGAAGAAGTTCACTTTCTGTATGATGATAGTCTGAAGAAGCAATGACCATATCGAATGTTATGCTTTTTCCATTGACTACCAAGCCATCAGCCTGGCCATTTTCAACTGTAATTTTTTCTACATTTGAATTAAAGTGAAAACTCGCTCCCTGCTCTACGGCGATCTTCATCATGGCATCGGTCAGTTTTGAAAAACCTCCCATAGGATACCAGGTTCCCAATTTATAGCCTCCGTAATTCATCAGACTGTATAATGCCGGAATATCCTTCGGGGCCGCTCCGAGAAAAATCACAGGAAACTCCATTAACGTAATCAGTTTAGGGTTTTTAAAATATTTTCTGACGAAGCGCTTGAAATTGGTAAAAAGATCTAGGTTCAATGCACTTTTAGCTATGGTAGGTGAAACAAATTCCATCCACGAATGACAGGGCTTATTGACAAAATCTTTCATTCCCACTTCATATTTGTACTGCGCATCATTCATGAATTCATCCAGCTTTTTGCCCGCACCTGATTCTAAACTTTCAAACAGGGCTTTCATTTCCTCAAAATCACTGGGAATTTTCATAATTCCATCGGAAAAAACCATTTCAAATTGCGGATCTAAAGCGATCAGATCGTAAAAATCAGATGCCTTTTTCCCAAAATCCAAAAAAAATGCTTCTATAATATCCGGCATCCAATACCAGCTGGGTCCCATATCAAATGTATAACCGCTTTCGGTTTTGAATGCTCTTGCCCTTCCGCCCACGCTGCTGTTTTTTTCGAAAACATGAACTTCATGTCCGTCTTTCGAAGCGTAAGCCGCTGCAGAAAGTCCTGAAAAACCTGATCCTATCACTGCAATTTTCTTTTTCATCTTCAGTTTTTTTGAAATGAATATTCATTAAAGTAGTTCATGATCAATTCTTCAGGTAAAGTAAGTAGGTCTTTTATGATGAGATCGTTCATTAAACTTATTATTATAGTACACAAATATACTATTTAATAATAAAACAAAATATTTATAAACTAAATAATTTTACAAAAGACTGCCCACATAGGTTTCAATGTGTCTAATATTTCGTTTTGATACCGGATGAGAACAAGTATCCTCTTTTGCTCATATTCGATATCCAGTCTCTGATCACTTGCTTTTCATCTGTTATTACAAAAACTTTATTACACGTCAAGTTCTGTCGTTACCCCGATAGATATTTGGTTAATAAAATTAATCAAGATGGAAAGGAACATTAGAAATCAGGGTGGACATCTTTTAGTCAGAAACCACCATAAAAAATAAGACTCAACTGAAGACTACTCTATTAAAAAGAGCCTTCAACCTATATCAAATAAAACATATTAAATTTTTAAGTTATGTCAAACTACATCGAACTCAACGCAAACAAAGTGTATCCAAAAGGAAATGCTAAAATTTCTAAAAAAGACTCAGGAGAAATCCTGGTCACAGAATTATCGAAAAGTACTGATGGTGTCACCATCGATACCAACGGGGAAAATAAATTTGAACTTTCATTACAGCCTGTTAATATTAATACCGGACTTGTATTTGGAGCTTCCATGAATATCCTTGATAAATATAAGCGTGTAAAAACAGTAGCTCAATGGGCTTACCACTCTGAACCTGGAAAAGACTATTCTGTTTTGGCAGTCAACAGTTTGCTGGAAGGCAAAGAGATTTTAGTCCAGTTCTTCAAGAATGGACAGGAAGTGCATCAGTATACGGTCATCAACCAACCCAATTCACAACATACAAACTGGGTCGGATTGGTATTAAGTCTGGTAGCCTCTCTGGCAACAGCTGTAATTTCAGCTATTGATTACGAGAAGACAACAACCGTGACAACCGGACCTGATGGAAAAACAACCACAACGGTAACCACTAAAAAGTCTTTTGGCGGCGGTGGTTCAGCTAAAAAATCATCATCTCCGAATGATCCGAGCGGTCATATAGATTTTGATCATATCTATATTACATCAAGCAGAGTCTTCGATACGGAAGTGTATGAAGAACTGGATGGGCCTATAAGAGAGGTCGTATTTAACGGTAATTTTGGTAAGTTGGAATTACAATCAATTTCTAATATATGATTCTAAATAATTGAGAGGAAGAAGATTAACCATTAATCTTCTTCCTTTTTTTTATGAACAAATTAATCGTAGCGAATCAACAGTCATTTCCTTTTAACATAAAAGAGATCAATCATTGAGCTATTTATTTAACTGTTCAGCCAACCCAACCAACAGCCCGTCCTTTGCCCGAATATAGCACAAGCGGTAAGAATTTTCATACTGAACCAGCTCGCCTGCTAGCGTCGCACCATGTTTCAGAAGTCTTGATACCAACTCATCAATATCCTCCACTGTAAACATCATCCTAAGATAGCCAAGCGAATTCACAGGAGCAGTCCGATGGTCTGAGATCGTGGCCGGATGTATAAATTTAGAAATCTCCAGTCTGCTGTGTCCGTCCGGAGTAACCATCATCGCAATCTCTACGTTTTGTGATCCCAGCCCTGTAACCCGGCCAGCCCATTCTCCCTCAATGGTTGCGCGCCCTTCGAGCTTCAGTCCGATTTCTTCGAAAAAAGCAATGGCTTCATCCAGTGATTCTACGACAATGCCTACATTGTCCATTCGCAGTAATTTACTTTTTGCCATAATTTAAATGTTTTAAATATTACTTAAAATGAGTACATCATGATTTAAAACTTACCTGTTAAACGGATACTCATTGATCCAGTGAAAACCACGCCTGTTTAACTTATAATCTTCCTTGTTCTTTCTTGTTGTTTTTAGTTTTACAGAGTCGCGGCCAATAGTCCCTGTAAAAATGATGCTGTCTTTCTGAACATTGTAATGCAGATAAGCGTAGATATTATCCCGTTCCTTTTTACGAAGCGTAAGTGTTTTTTTTCCTATATCAATCATACTCTGGAATGCCTTAGTACTATCATTGTTAAGAATTACGCTTGCCCGGTCGGAGTAACTGATTAATAGTTTTTTCCAGCCAACAGAATCGTTGTTGCAGGGTGGCACTTCCTGATTGTTTATTACTACTTTTTCAACACTGTATGCGCCCTCCATGGGTACAGCCGGAGGTGTATAGAACAGCATTGATGAAGAACTGAATATAAAAAAAGCTATTACGAGGCACTTCACGCCAATAAGGGTGATACGCTTCCATCTTTTGTCGGATGTCCGTTTTTGAAAGCGTAACTGCGATGGCTGATGCAGAATAAAAAAGCGATACAATGCAATGGCATCACCACTTACAATAAATACGCAAAGCAAAACAATATGGCTGGAAAATATTTTTACCGGCACATCATAGAAAAAATTCAGCAGGGCCACATTGATCATCACCGTCATGGAAAAAAGCGCACCGAAAGTTTTGGTTCGTCTGAAAAGAAGCAAAAATCCACCCATAGATTCCAGGAGCCCGGAAACAAATGTATATCCTGCAGAAGCTCCCATCATAGACCATATCATACCCATGGGCGACATATCACCAACCTTTTCTTCGAGCCTCCCGATTGAGTTGGCGGGAAACTGCCCGTTGTGCAGTTTTGCAAAACCATATGAAAGCATGATCATGGCCACATAATACCGCGCTACCACTACCGTAAACCAATGAAGATCTTTAAATGTACGCTGTTTTTTATCTGTAAGAAGTACAACGAGTGCAGCCACTGCGGCTAAACACATATTGACCAACACTACCCAATAATCCAATGTCGTATCGCCGCTGCCAGTCATCTTAATATACTCCAGCTGATGTTGCTGAAAAATATTTTTACACAGCCACAACACTCCGCTTTTATTGATTCCCTGTAAAGGCGAAACCTGTGACGTCAATATAAAAAGATACACATAAGAAATAACATACAAGTGCAGGAAACGCAATACAGCATTGCGCTTACTTTGATTGGGAAAATTAATGCTATTGTTATTATCCATTGTAATACTATTTATTTTAAAAGTAATAAAATTGAATTGATTAATTGCTTAGGGGGTAAACAACAAAGGCAGCCAATGGCAGCCTTTGTTATTATTAATACTAAAAAATGAATTATTTTTTTATCGTTTTTAAAGTTTTGATACTGCCATCATTCATTTTTAAGGTGACAAAATAAATCCCCTCTTTTAAATCACCAAGATGAATAGATGCAGATGGCTTTTCAATGGTTTTAACCCGTCTTCCTAAAGCATCTGTAACACTAACTGATTTTACATCGGATACATCTGAAATCGTAAGCAGATCATTGAACGGATTGGGTGATACGCTGATCTTTTTTGTGTTTTCCGCTACTTCCTGGGTAGACAGCGCTGTACTGTCGTATGCTGAAATCTGGAATTCTCCATTACCCTCGCCTGCATCATATTTCCATGCACTTATATACAAAGTAGCTCCGGGAGTCTGCCCGGTTAATGAAATCAGAGAGAAAAGGCCATCGCCACCATCATCATTACAACCTACTTCTGTTAAAGAACCACAGGTTCCGCTATAGACAGAAACGGTTGAGTCTCCAAATGAAGATCCGGAAGTCTCTTTGGTTTCTATCGTAAGGTTACCACTTGCCGGAACCACTACACTAAACCAAATATTCTCAACGGCATCAGCATTACACGATGGTACCGCCCCGTCTGTTGTAGCCCCGGAATTGTTGGAAGTGATTGTCCCTGAAGCGAAATCGGTTCCTACGGTTAATGGTGTAGCTCCTGAGCAATTATCGTTAGAAGGTGGTAAAGGATCGTATGCCGAAATCTGGAAATCTCCGTTAGCTATATCGGAATCATATTTCCAGACACTTACATAAAGTGTCGTTCCCGGGGTCTGTCCGGTTAATGAAATCAGCGAAAAAAGTCCCGCAGCGTCGTCATTACAGTCAATCTCGGTTAAAGCGCCGCAAGTTCCGCTGTACACCGTAAGTACTGAATCATCAAATAAAGATCCTGAAACTTCCTGGGTTTCTATCTTAAGGTTTCCACTTGCCGGAACAACCACACTAAACCAGACATTCTCCACCGCATCTGAATTACACGATGGCACAGAACCGTCAGTAGTAGCATTGGTATTGGTGGAAGTAATAGCACCTGATGTAAAATCGGCACCTACAACTAAGGATGTTGCTCCTGAACAATCATCATTTTGGGCATATACCAACGTGGTCGCCAGTAAAGACATACAAAATAATAGTTTTTTTTTCATAATATTTTTTTTAAAAAGTTTTGGTGTATACCGCAACGATAATAGCATTGCTTTATTTTTTCAGTTTGATTGCTGAACTCTCAATCTGAATAACATGATAACAATACCATTATTCCATTAGCGGTGATCTCTTATCACAAATATATAAAATTAATCAAAAACACTCCTTTTTAATATATTATATTCTTAAACTATTAATTTTTTAAATTTTTAATAAGTAAAATTTAGAAATGACAAAGTCTACAAAAAACGTTTTTTTGAACAATTGCATTCAGGATGAATTCTAGAATCCCAGAAGTTTCAGCTTAAACTGAATGGCAAAATTATCTTTAAATTTCGGAGTATTGTAGTGTCCCACCCTGTAGAAAAACCCTAAATTAAATTGGGAGGATAAGAAATTATTCCACTCCAGCCCCACTTCATTATACAAATGATCTAATTTTTTAAATTCAAACTGGTGAAATTCAGGATTTTTCATGTCGCCGATGGTTCCTCTGTAGATTACATCGAAACTTGAAACATTTTTCCCAAAGCTTTTAAAATACCATGGCAGTCTATGCGTCAGATAAGCTCCTACAAACTTGTCATTATAATATTTTCCGCCTTCCATGGTGGCAAAGCCCAGATAAGAAGTCAGGTTGAAATTCAATCCTCCGTTTCCATTACCCAGCCCGTTCAGCGTAAAATTCTTCCAGATGGGCGCATCACCGGTAACCAAACCTCCATAAAGCCTCACTCCAGTTAAACCGAGTTTAGTCTTAAAGTTATGAACAAACAGCGCGTCAAATCTACTGAATTGAACATCACCTCCCAACGCCTTATATCCCTGTTCATAGTTCAGATAGAGTTCCGGAAGATTCTGCTCGTAGGTGTATTTTCCGGTCGGCGTCATTATATTTTTAGAATTAGGAGAATATTTTAATGTGATGGTTGATGATGCAATATCGAAACGGCTTCCCAGTTCTTTAAAATTATAATTAAACTTCGATTCTTCCTGGGTTCTTTTAGCGGCAATGTTGATCGTTAGTGCATTGGTGAGGTCATTTTCATAACTCACTTTAAAACCTTTATACCCAAAAAACATATTATTATTAAGAGCAACTCCGGAGTTCATTATTTTCATTCTGAAGTTCCATAGATTTTCAGAAAAACGGCCGGCTGCCATCACATCATCAAAATATTCAGCCCTGAAAAATGAATTTTTCTGCAAGGTTGTCCGTACGTCTACTCCCACTCCGTATTTAAAATCTTTATCATAAATACCATACGCAAAATAAGCATCCGGAGAAATAAACCTGTTGAACTTTTCATTCAGTTTGGCACCGGCACCCAGACGGATGTGCTCATATTTATTGTAACCAATTACCCGGGCGAGGTCAAAATCAAACATTCCAAGTCTTACTTTTCCTTTGAGCAAACCGGTTAACGCTTTTGCCCTTTGGTTGAGTTTATATTTGGCACTTAAGCTGTCAATTTTGGTATAGGTTGCTGCTTCACGACCGGTCAGATTTTCGGTACGGTACTGATCAATGCTGTTTCCGTCTGAATTTTTCACGCTCATGGTATAGCCTTTAAAATCTTCCGGCTTTTCTTCAATAGAGGTTTTGAAATCAAAATAATCAGCCGTGACAAAAGCATAACTGCCAAACTTTTTGGTATGCTTTTTAGTGGAATCTTTTTCTTCTTTGGTTTTATTTTTATCCTTAGCTTCATCATTATCAAAAGAGGTTGAACCCATTTTCAGTTTATAGTTTTCCTTGACAAGGAACCATTTGTTTTCAACCGGTTTCCAGATGCTTGTAATACTTCCTTCGCTTTTAATTTTACTGTTGCTTTCTATTTTTTTCAGTGCATACGTTGCTTTATCCACATAGAGGTAACCATTGAATTTTCTTTGTTTTGCAGACTGCTTGTCATCAACCTGGCGAAAGCGGATGACGTAATTTTCACGTCCTTCTATTTCGATAGAATCTGTTAAAAAGAAACGGTAAAGATTTCTGTTTTCCTCACGAACTTCCTTTGGGATCTGATTTCTGTTGGAGCGGAAAGCCATTAGTTCATATATAGGCTCCTTTAGACCTGCCACTTTGTTATCTAAAATATTGATTTTCTCTCCGTACTTTTTTGAATACAGATTTTGAGAGGCTCTTTCCCATAAAAACATTTTACTTCCCCCTACCAGTTTCATCAGGTTAACAGATTCCAGAGAGTCTTTCCTCTCTGCTGCTTTCATGGTTCGTTGCGGCAGCATTTTAAGCGAATCGATACGGTTGGTAATATATGCATTATAAGCATTGATACTATCTTCATCAAAATCCAGAGAAATTTTCTCATAGGACTTGAATGAATAAGAATCTAAGCTCTTAGGAGAATTCTGCTGATAATTTTCGTTGACTTTCCTGAGAATTTCCAATGCCCTGGGATCGCTTTTGTTTTCCAAAACAATGGTCTGAATATTTTTAACGTTGGGATCGGTCTTCACTAAAAAGACTTCCATCACTTTATCTACAACAATATCATCATTCTGGAATCCGTTTGCAGAAATTTCCACTTTTTTACACTTGGTCGTAAAAACAGACATTCCCGATGCATCTGTTCTGCCTATGATCTTGTTGTTACAAGAAACTGTTGCGTTAGAAATGGGAGACTGATCTCCGGAATTCCTGACCATGACTTTTGACTGTGAAAAAATGCTGAAATATCCAAAAGATAACAGCAGGACAAGAAGTTTTTTCATATTTTTTTTTCGCTATGTGATTTAATAGTTTATGAGCAGATCACTCCGTTTTTATATGATATAGAACGTCAAGTAATACAAGCCTAAGTAATTCCATCAAAAATTGGGCTACGTTATCCCGTTCCATCATTTAGAGGAAATCTATTGCTGAAAAATACTGATGATAATATTCTTTGTGACCAACGTAATACATCCTTTTGAGCTCCAGGGATTAAAAATCTGCTTTAATACCCAGCACAAAATTTCTTTTCGCAGCAGGATTAAAATACCGGTTTCCAAAAGCATTAGTGTCAAAACCGGAAACATAGCTTTCATTGTAAAGATTCTGAAGCTGCAGGAATACATTCAACGTTGTTTTATCAAAACTGACCGGAAACCTTAACTGTATATTTCCGATTAAGCTCGGCTCCGACCACACAGAATTGGCATCATTCAAAGGTATTTTTGAAGTGTAAAAATGGGAATAATCGATAGAAAGTTTTTTGAAAAAAGTAAAATTCAGTAAGCTGTTAAGCGTCGTTCCCGGAACTCCTGTGAGATCATTCCCGGAAAAATCATTTTCATTTTGCCTGTACTTTTGAAATTTAAAGTGGTAAAACGCACCCGAAAACCGGAATTTTATTTTATTGAAAAAATCATTTTTCAGATCAAAATCTTTAGTTTCCAAAAGAACTTCCCAACCTTTCTGAACTGTTTCTCCTGCATTGACAAAATATTCCTGGCCCGCTTCATTTTGCCTTCTCACAATCGCATCTTTCAAACGGAAATCAAAATAACTGCCCTCTATAAAAATAGAATTTCCAAACTGCTTTCTGATACCGGCTTCTTTATTCCATCCGAATTCAGGACTTAGAGTAACATTAAATTCCTGATTAGATGAGCGTATTTCTTCATTGGTGGGGGCAGAATTTCCCTTACCTATCTTTCCTCTCACTGAAAAACCTTTTGCCAGCATATAGGTGAACCCAAAATTGGGAAGCCATTGGTCCTTAAAATGTACGCTGTGGTTCTGTGACTGAGGATAAAGTCTCTCTCCATTGTAGGAATTTGAATTGAGGCTCACAGAAATATCAGTAAAAAGTTTGGAATTAAAATTGAGTTTCTGGGACAAAAAATAAAAACCCGAAGTATTTCTGATCCGGTCAAAATTTTGAGGACTGCCTTCATATCCTTTATGATTATCATAGTTTTTCACCAGGATATCGTTGATGCCTCCTTCAAAGCCAAACCTCCAGGCTAGTGAAATTTTCGTCCAATTTTTTTCATAATTCAAATGGGTTCGTAACGCAAAATTCTTTTCAAAACGGTTCTCAAAATTGGTGATGAATGGATTTTTAAAATCAACATATGATCCCTGAACTAAAATAAAATGGGAAAACGCCGGGGTAAAATTATATTCGTTTGAGAGACCCGCCAAAACCATTTTATTGCGGATTCCTGCATTTTGTTCCAGAGCACCGGGCAGCGCAGGAGTCGCAGGCCTTGCCATTTTTCTTTCAACCTGCATTTGTCCAAACGTTAGTCCCCCGGGAGTCCGGTAATCCAGATCAGTATACATAAGCATAGCCTGAAGCCGTCCTTTTTCTGAATACTGAAAATGATCTTTGATGAAGATCTGCTTCCTGAACATTTCAGACTGCTGTCTGTACGCATCTGTCTGGTAGTGATTCTGAAAAATTTCAAAAAAATGTTTTCCAAGTTGTTTCGACAGATTAAAACTCTCATTAAAAGTTCCATAACTTCCGATGGAAAGACCGGCAGAAAGGGTTTCTGAATTTTTGGTTTTAAGAAGAACCGTACCTCCCGTAACGGCTCCATAGTCTCCGCTTTCCGGCCCTTTGTAAATTTCCATTCTGTCGATCAGTTCAGGAGAAATCACGTTCAGATAGGTATTTCCTGAAGCATCAGATAAAATAAAGTCGTCCAGATACACTTTTACATTACGAACACCAAAAGGAGATCTCAAAGTGCTTCCGCGAACAGAAAGCCTGTAACTTCCCGTAGAGCGTTCTTCCATCCTTACACCAGCCGTCTGATTAATGGATTCCAACAGTCTTTCGGGGGTATTTTGACGGAGTATATTTTCAGAAACCACAGAAACTGATTTTGTAGAAGCCATAAAGCCTGACGGTTTCTTGTAACCATCAATTTTAATTTCTGATACAAGGGTTGCCGAATCTTCCTTTTGAGAAAATAGAGCCGTAGCATAGCATATAGAAAAAAAGAGAGATATTTTTTTCATAAATCAGAAATACGTAAAACTATACTTTTTCTTTTTATTGAACAACGAAAAAACAGGGTCAGTACTTAATAATTGACTGAAAATTGCGAATGACAGTGCTAAAGAATTTCTAAAAGTAGAAAACGAAGTATGGGACATCTATCTTTATAACAGATATTAAAGGCGAGTCCATACTTGAAAATGTTGTATTAGGGAAAAGCCTTACTACGTTCTTTAAAAGATTTTAATGCTTCATTTTTCAATACTGCTCTAATTTACAGACACTTTCCCAAAAAGCCCTTTATTCTAGAGAAAAAAACCAATAAAAAATTTGCATATACCATTTAAATACTTACTTTTGTAGCGCTTTAAAATTAAAGAAAGAATGGGGGATTGGCGCAGTTGGCTAGCGCGTTTGACTGGCAGTCAAAAGGTCACGGGTTCGAATCCCGTATTCTCCACTAAAACAAAGGATCACACTATTTCAGTGTGATCCTTTTTTACTTTGAATTCTTTAACTGCAATGCCCTCTGATAAAAAGACTGTTCAGCAATTTTCGCTTCTGCTTCGTCAATAGCCTTCAGAAGATGATTTTCATTGTCAGCAATCTCACCCAGTACTTTTGACACCAAATCCCAGACAGGTTTCATTTTTTCAATCAGTTCAATACCTTTTGGAGAGAGTACAATCAGTCTTCTGCGTTCATCCTGCTTGTCTTTTTTTGACTGAATAAGCTTCTGTTTTTCCAGTTCTTTGAGCAGACTTATGGTGGAAGGATGGGTGTATCCTATTTCATTTGCAATCTCTACCACGCTCAGCATGGTTTTGTGATGCAATGTAAAAATGACGGGAAACCATTTCGGCTCAAAATCAATTCCGAAGGATTTATAGATCAGAGCACCATCTTTTCTAAGTTGCTCACTGAGGCGCTGAAGTCTGGTGGAAATCGCAAGAATCCCTGATTCATCTATGATATTCATACCGTCTGGTTTATGATTAAAGAATAAAAAACATTATCTGCACTCATCAATGGAAATCGAGCCGGCAGATTTTCTTTTTCCACCTGTACAAAATGGTTTCTTTCGTAAAAACGTATAGCTGCTTTCAATATATTAACCGTTCCCAGGTAGATGGCATCTATTCCACTCTCGCGGCAGAAAGAAATTAAGACTTCCAAAAGTTCCTGGGCAATATTCAGTTCCTTTCCTCTGAATTCTTTTTTGACGAACATTTTTCTTACAGCTCCTGCCCTTTCATCAAATTTAACCAATGCTATGGAACCTACAAGTTCGCCGTCGATAAATGCACCCCAGAAGTTTCCGCCAGCTGCCGTGTAAAAGCTTTCGATCTGCTTAAGATCCGGTTGGTCTTCAATGGTAATAGGTACGTTAAATTCTTTTTGCTGGATAGTCAGAATCATGTCGATCAGCTGATCGGAATACGTGTTATCTAGTTGTTGAATATGTACGTTCATGTCTTTTTTATTTTATAGCACAAAACTACGTAGTTTACTACATATATGCAAATGAAATTATTTTTTGTAGATCATTCAGATCTTATGTGATGCTTTAATACTGTCCTGTTTTTGTTGGAAAATCGCAAGGGGCGCAAGGCGTGATTAAAGATGAGAATATTTTAAGGCGCAAGAAAATCCAAGATTTTCAGAGAAGGAGAATGGTGAGATTGCTTCGTCGTTACACTCCTCGCAATGACGGTTTAATCAATTTTATCACAAATAAAATTTTTGCGACTTTGCGTATTTTCCAGCAAACAGACAACCAATAAAAAAACGTACATCATTTCTGACATACGTTTTTATTACTGATTGAATGAAAATAATTATTTCCATCCACCACCAAGAGCCTGATACAGCTCTACGGCAGCTTTCATTTTATTGTATTCCGCATTGGAGATATTCAACTCTGCGTTTAATGAATTCACACTCGCATTCAATACTTCAAGATAGTTGGCCATACCGTAGTTGACTAATTCCTGAGAATAATCAACAGACTTTTTGTAGGCATCTAGCTCTTTCTGTTTTAATTCAATAAATGAATCCTGAACTGAAAATACTCTGATCGCATCCGAAACTTCTTTTCCAGCTGTAAGAACAGTCTTTCTGAAGTTCAGATAAGCCGTTTCCTGATTGGCAAGACTTACGTCATAGTTCGTCTGGATTTGTCTTTTATTTAAGATCGGCTGAGCAAGACCGGCAACCACGTTTGCAAACAATGAGTTTACACTGAACAAATGATCAAGGTCCACCGACTGTAATCCTCCGCTTCCTGTAAGCTTTAACGTAGGATAAAACTGAGCTTTTGCCGATTTGGTAAGCTCGAAAGCATTCATCAGGCTATACTCCGCTCTCATCACGTCCGGACGGTTAGCCAGCAACTGTGCAGGATACCCTAATTTAAGATCAATTGGAAGCTTTTGTGTTTCCAGTGTGGATCTTGCAATCGAATGAGAAGGCTCTCCCAGTAGAAGACTCATCGTGTTTTCAAGCAACTGAGTCTGCGTTTCAATATCGATCAGGAGAGATTTAGCATTGAAAACAAGCGCCTCACTCTGCTGTACCGCTACTTCTGTAACGTTTCCTGAGATTTTTAATGCTTTGGTCGTTTCAAGGTTCTTTTCTCTTACCGCTATGGTTTCATTGATGATTCTTTTTTGAGCATCAAAAGTCAGAAGCTGGTAATAAGCCGAAGCAATAGAAGACACAAGATCACTCTTAACCGCTTTATGGGCAGCAACAGTTCCTAAATACGTAGCCAGCTGAGCTTTTTCCTGAGCTTTTAATTTTCCCCAAAGATCTGCTTCCCATCCGATAGTCGCTGTAATATCAAACTGATTGACATAACGTCTTTCTCCGATGATCTGTCCAAACTGTGTATTGATAGACTGTGTCTGAAACGTATAGTTCGGTCCTACAGAAAGGGTTGGCTGGTAAGCTGCTTTACTCTGCTTCAGGTAAGCTTCTGCCGAACCAATGCTCTGCAGGGCAATCCTGATATCTAAGTTGTTTTCTAAAGCTTTGGAAATATGTCCCTGCAATACAGGGTCTGTAAAAATTTCCTTCCACGAAACGGTTCCTACACTTACACTGTCCGAAGGAAGCATATCTGTACGGAAAAGCTTTTCGTCTACAACGTTTTTCGGTCTTTCATAGTCTTTTCTGGCCATACATGATGTAATGGCTCCCAGTATGACAGCTGAAAAAGTTATTCCTTTTATGATGTTTAATAAACTCTTCATTTTTGTTAATTAGAAGTTAGAGTTTAGAAGTTAGAAGTTAGTTTTTAGACTCGATTCTAATTTCTAACTTCTAACATCTTAAACCTTAATTTTATTCTGCTAAATTGATATCTTCTCTTTTAATCGGCTTCACTTTTTCTTGTAAAGTCTGGAAAATCACATACAAAACAGGAATTACAAAAAGTCCTAAAATGGTACCTATCAATAATCCTATCGCTGCACCTGTTGCAATAGATCGGTTACCTACCGCTCCGATTCCACTCGCAAGAACCAATGGTAATAATCCGAAGATGAATGCAAATGAGGTCATCAGAATCGGTCTTAATCTGGCTTTTGCAGCATTGATGGCAGACATGACAATGGTTTCCCCGTGATGCCTTCTCTGAACAGCGAATTCGATGATCAAAATGGCGTTTTTCGCGAGCAATCCAACCAACATAATCAAAGCGATCTGGAAATAAATATTGTTTTCCAAGCCCATTATTTTTTGTCCGAAATACGCTCCCATTACCCCAAGAGGAAGAGAAATGACCACAACCAACGGAAGGATATAACTCTCATATTGAGCAGAAAGAATAAAGTAAACGAAAATTAAACTTAATCCAAAGATCAAAAGAGTCTGAGATCCTGAATTTAATTCTTCTCTTGTTAACCCCGTAAACTCTACATCATAATTTTGATTTAAAGTTTCTTTGGCCACATCCTGTACAGCGGTAATGGCATCTCCAGAACTGAATCCTGCAGAGTTGGCTCCTGTAATCTTCACCGAAGTAAACAGGTTATATCGGCTTACAGATTGTGGTCCGTATGCTTTTTTCAGCGTTACAAACTGAGAGATTGGTGACATGACTCCGGAAGCAGTTCTCACATACAATTCATTTAAGTTATTGATGTTCTGTCTGTTTTCAGGAAGTGCCTGAACCATTACTCTGAACTGTTTCCCGTATTTTGTAAAGTCGGCGGTGTAAACCCCTCCGATATATCCCTGCATCGTACTTAAAATCGTGTTTACAGAAACACCCATCTGCTTGGCCAAAGGAACATTGATGTCCATCTGATACTGAGGGTATTTTGTATTAAATGATGACTGGGCAAATTCAATCTCAGGTCTCTGCATCAGCTTCCCGATGAACTCGTTGGTTTTGTTGTCGAGATCAGCATAGTCTCCTCCTGATTTGTCCAGCAATACCATTTCAAACCCGGCACTGTTACCAAAACCTGGTACACTTGGCGGCTGGAAGAATACGATTTTCGCATCCGGAACTTTTCCTGAAATACCGAATAGCTTTTTAGTAATATCTTCAGAGGTCTGCCCGTCTTTTTTCCTTTCTTCAAATGGTTTCAGCTTCACGAAGGCAAGACCGTTGTTACTTCCGTTTCCGGATAAGAAACCTCTACCGGTGGAAATCGTTACGTTTTGTACTCCTGGAACTTTTAAAGCATTAGCCTGAAGTGTTTTCAAAGCGTTGTATGTTCTTTCCATAGAAGCTCCCGGAGGCAGCTGTACGTCTGTAAAGATAATCCCTCTGTCTTCTGTAGGAACGAAACCTTTTTTCATAGTTCCGCTTGCCCAGTACAGGATACCTGCTGTCACCGCAAAGATGACCAGTGTCACCCATTTATGTCTTAACAAGAATACAAATCCTCTTCCGTAACGGTCGGTTGCCGTTTTGAAAGCAATATTAAACTTGTAGAAAAATTTCTGTAACAGGTTTAAGTTTTTATATTCTGAATGATGCTCTGAGTGAGGTTTTAAGAATAATGAACATAAAACCGGACTCAGCGTTAATGCATTAATCGCAGAAATGATGATCGCAATGATCAGCGTAATACCAAACTGCTGGTAGAAAACCCCCGTTGGACCTGTAATAAACGTCACCGGAACGAATACTGCCGCCATCACCAAAGTAATGGAGATAATAGCTCCTGTGATTTCATCCATCGCCTCTACGGTTGCCTTTTTAGCATCGGAAATACCGTGTTCCATCTTGGCGTGAACGGCCTCGACGACGACAATCGCGTCATCCACCACAATACCAATGGCAAGAACCAATGCGAACAGGGTTAAAAGGTTTAATGAATATCCGAATAAATTCAGGAAGAAAAATGCACCCACAATAGATACCGGAACCGCAATGGCCGGAATTAATGTTGATCTGAAGTCCTGTAAGAAAATATACACCACGATAAATACCAGAATAAAGGCTTCAATTAAGGTATGAACCACCTTTTCAATGGATGCCTCAAGGAATTCGTTGGTATCAAAGTTAAACGTGTATTTTACCCCTTGAGGAAAGCTTCCTTCTGCTGATTTCAGATAGGTTTTGATATTTTTAATAATTTCCTGGGCATTGGAACCCGGTGTCTGGAATATCCCCATACTGATGGACGGGTTGTTTCCGTTTTCACCGACTCCTGTGTAGGACTGTCCTGCCAATTCAACTTTAGCTACATCTTTCAGCATCAAGTTCTGTCCATCCGGAAGCGCTTTAATGATGATGTTGTCATATTGCTCTTTTTCGTTGAATTTTCCGACATATTTAATGATATATTCAAAAGAGCTCCCACTGTTTTGTCCGATAGAACCGGCAGCCGCTTCTCTACTCTGTTCATTAATTGCAGCCGTAACATCATCCGGAGTTAATCCGTAAGCTGCCATTTTTGAAGGATCAAGCCAAACTCTCATGGAATAATTTTTACCCCCGAAAACGTTGGCATCACCTACTCCATTAATTCTTTTTAAGTTCGGAATAATGTTGATATTCAAAAAGTTCTGAAGATATACATCATCCAGGTCTTTGTTTTCAGAATAGAAAGACATATACATCAAGGCACTGGTCTGCTGTTTCTGTGTAACAACTCCGGAACGGGTTACTTCACTTGGAAGTAAGGGGGTTGCTCTGGTCACACGGTTCTGTACGTTTACCGCGGCAATATCCGGATCAATTCCTTGTTTAAAGAATACCTGAATTTGTGCTGAACCATCATTTCCGGCACTGGAAGTAATATAATCCATTCCTTCCACCCCGTTGATCTGTTCTTCCAGAGGTACTACAACACTTTTCATAACAGTCTCCGCATTGGCTCCCGTATAGTTCGCTGAAACGCTTACTGTGGGTGGTGCAATATCCGGATACTGTGTGACTGGCAGGGCAATTAACCCCAAAACCCCGAGAATCACAATCAAAATTGAGATTACGGTGGATAAAACCGGTCGGTTTATAAAATTTTTAATCATTTTAGAATTTCGGTTTTATAGATTGTACAAGGCTATCCATTTTTACTGGTTTCGGCTTCACGGCAGTTCCTGTTTTCAGTCCTCCGATCCCTGCAGCAACAATCATTTCACCTTTATTGATACCTGTTTTTATTAAGGCCATATTGTCAATTCTGTCGATCACATTGATCACCACATTTCTTGCCGTATCTCCTTTATCCACTTTGTACACGTAAACGATACCCTGCTGTTCGTAAGTTGCGCTTTCAGGTACTACCAATACATTATCATATGCTTTTGGAAGTCTGATAGATCCACTATTCCCATTGCTCAGCAATTTCTGTGGATTTTTGAAGGCCACTCTGAACTGAATGGTTCCTGTTGTCGCATCAATTTGCCCTGTAATGGCTTCAATTCTACCCTTTTCAGAATAGATACTTCCGTTCGCCAACTGAAGCTCAACCATCGGAAGATTTTTGATCTTCTCTGACATACTGGCTCCCGGAGATTTTTCAAGGAAATCAAAGTATTCTTTTTCATTCATAGAAAAATAAGCATACAATTCAGAAGTGTCTGAGATAGTCGTTAAAGCAGTCTGATCTGTAGGACCTACTAAACTTCCCACTTTTAAAGGAAGTCTCCCGATAACTCCTGAAATAGGCGCACGGATAACGGAATACTCTATATTGGCTTCTACCCCTTTATAATTGGCTACCGCCTGTCTTTTGGCTGCAGTAGCCTGTTGCAACTGTGCCTGAGCTTGTGCAAGATTAGCCTGAGCGGTCTGCAGCTGTACACTGCTGATGATGTTTTTCTGAACAAGAGGTTTCAGTTTGTTCACTTCCACCTGAGCTGCATTTACAGAAGCCTGTGCCGCTGCAATGGTAGATTCGGCTGCACCGATACCGGCTTTGGAAGCAGCAGCATTTTCGGTGAGGATATTGGTTTCAAGACGGAACAAAGGCTGTCCTTTTGTAACATACTGCCCTTCGTCTACTAAAACCTGAGTGATATATCCCTGTATTTTTGCGCGGACATCATTGTTGACCCTTCCCTGGATGGTAGCCGGAAATGTCTGATAGCCTACGATATTTTTCGCCTCCACGTTGATCACAGGATAAGGTTTCGGGCCGTCCTGTTTTGGAGCTTCTTTTTTGCAGGCAGTCAGTGAAAACGCTGCAATAGAAAGTATAACTAGCTTATTATTCATTTTAAAGTTTATTAAGAGATTCCTGAATATTTTCTATGTTTTTATATAAGAGTGCTTTGTAAGCTTCTACGCGTTCGTTGTATTCATTGTCATGATTTTTTTTAAAGTTGTTTAGGTCATCCAGCAGTTTGAGTTCGTCCTCCATTTTTTGAACAATTTTTTCAAATCTGATCTTCTTGTATTCATCATTGATGAAAAAATACCGTTTTCGCTCGTCCATTTTGTTGTGGTCGATGATGAGCTGCGCATTCAGCAGTAATGAAATACTGGTGGAAACAGAGCTCTTGCTTGCAGAAAGCACTTCGACAAATTCGTCAAAAGTAATACCTACTTTCTCATAATCGAAAAGCAGGTAGGCATAGATTTTTGACGCTAAAGGCGGTAGATTGAAAACGGTGCCATAAAACTTTACGGCATCTTGAAAAATTTTCTCATCAATTTCTATACTTTGGTGCATAATATAAAAATTTTGACAAAAGTAGAAATTAGTTCAGAACTAAACGAACAAACATGATAGAGTTTATAAATACAACTTCTTTTAAAAATTCAATGAAAGTTGATTTAACTTTTGCCTTAAATTATAATCTTCTCATAGGCCTTTCTGAGTCCGTCCGCCAAAACTACTTCACCACAATAGGAATACCCTTTGCTTTCAAGGATTTTAAGCATGGCGATATTATCGTAATTCGTATCTACTTTTACACTTTGTATTTCATGGGATCTTGTAAAATCTTCAATATGGTCAAATAATTTCTTCACCATTCCCTGACCGGCAAATTTTCCATCAACCGCCACTCTATGTACCACAACGAATTCTCCGTCACTCAGCCACGCTCCTTCAATAGTGCTGTAAGCCGGTTCATCATTTAAGATCAAAGCCGCATATACAGCAATCTCTCCGTCTATGGTCATCACATATCCAAAACCTTTTGCAATGTCACTTTCTACCGTTCCCATGTTAGGATAACCATTCTGCCATTGGGTGCTTCCGTCCTGTTTTCTTCTTTCAATAGATTGCTGGATGATGGCCCAGATGGCATTTCTGTCTTCAATTTCAGCTTTTCTCAGCTTAGTTTCTGCATTCATTGTTGTTTATTTTTTATTGAGAATTTAGAGATTGAGTAATTTAGAGATTAAGAAATTCGTTGTTTTTTTTGGCTAAAGCCGGATCTGGTTATGTTTACCTCGAAGGCGGGCTAAAGCCCACCTCTATTGAGTATTTTATCCCACAGAATACAAAGTCACAATTTTTAATTCTTTAACCTTTTTCTTTTTAAGCCGGATCGAGGCGGCGGGCTAAAGCCCACCTCTATTGAATATTTTATCCCACAAAACAAAAAGTCCAGAATTCCTTAATCTCTTAATCTTTGAATTTTTAAATTATTAAATCTTTAAATAAATGTTATTATTTGAACCAAAAAACCGAAAACTAATTAAAATTAATTTTCGGTTCGAAGTAGTAAAATTTAAAATTATGAAATTGTTTTATTGATTTTCACTTTGTTGAAGATAAGCATCTATAATTTCGAATGCATTCTTCTCGTCTTCCAGATCTACCATCACTTTCAGCGACGTTGCGGTAGGCGTTGTCGTGAATGTAAGATAACTGTTTTCGACGCTGTTTGTAATTTGTGCATCATCCAATTTAGACTTTATTAACTGGATTTCTGAAGGCTTATCACTTTCAAAAACCGATACTCTCGTACTTCTTTCCATATTCTATATCGTTTGAGTATCTAAATGTACAATGTTTTTTTGAAAATTACAAATCTTTGATTTTAAATTTTGTTAAGATTGCTCTCGATTTTATCCAATGCTAACTGAATTTCTTCCTGTGTAACATTAAGATGTGGTCTGAAACGAAGTGACTGATCTCCACATGGAAGAATGATCAATCCATCCTTGAAAAGCTCGTTCATCAGATGATTTCTGTCTTCTGCAGAAGGAAGATCAATAGCACACATCAGGCCTCTTCCTCTTGCATTTGAAATTTTCGAAGGATATTTCTGAGCGAGTTCTTTTAATCTTTCCAACAGATAATCTCCAACCACTCTTGCGTTTTCCACAAGGTTTTCTTTTTCGATCACTTCCATCACCAACTGGAAACGAAGCATGTCGATAAAGTTCCCTCCGAAAGTAGAGTTAATTCTTGAACTTTCTCTGAAAACGTTGTTCGGAACCTGATCAAATTTTTCTTTGTTCGCTAAAACTCCGCAAACCTGAGCTTTTTTCCCGAAAGAAATAATATCCGGTTTTGCTGTAAAATGCTGGAACGCCCACATTTTCCCTGTAATGGCAATACCTGTCTGAACTTCATCAAAGATCAGTAAGATCTCATTCTGATCACACAGTTTTCTTAATCCCATTAAGAACTCATCTCTGAAGTGATTGTCGCCACCTTCAGCCTGGATAGGCTCAATAATGATACATGCCACTTTATCAGGATTCATCAGAATAGCTTCCTCAATCTGAAGAAGAGCTAATCTTTCGTTCTTAATAGTTTCCTCTAAATTCTCTTCCGTAATAGGGAAAGACAGTTTAGGATTTAAGATTCTTGGCCATTCAAACATCGGGAAATACTGATATTTTCTTGGGTCAGAAGTATTGGTTAAGCTCAATGTATAGCCGCTTCTTCCGTGGAATGCCTGTCTGAAATGGATACAGATCCCGGCTTCCGTCTGAAGTCCTTTTTCAAAATTCTTACGCGTTTTCCAGTCGAAGCACGCCTTCATTGCATTTTCCACCCCTAAACTTCCACCTTCAATAAAGAAAGCATACTGCAGTTCCTCAGGAATCACTACTCTTTCAAAAACTTCCAGAAAGTGAGCATATTCTTCTGAGTACACGTCTGCCAAAGTTGGCTTATTAACCGCCATTCTTCCCAGCCATTCTGATCTTTCTACAAGATAAGGGTGATTGTACCCTACAGAAGCTGATGCAAACATCGAGAACATATCCAGGTACTCTTTGTCTGTAAGCTTGTCATATAACCATGAACCGTGGGATTTTTCAATATCCATCACAAAATCAAAGCCGTCTGCCAAAACGTGTCTTCCTACTGTTTCTTTTACTTTATTTGCTTTTATATCAATTGTTTGTTCCATAATTAACTGTGTTTGATTTAAAAATTGAATGATTAAAAAGATTTAAACATTCCAGGTTATTAATTTTTAAATTTTTAAATCGTTAAATGATTTAAATTAGAATTTTTACAGGTCAAATTTAATCCCTTGTGCCAAAGGAAGCTGAGCTGTGTAATTTATTGTGTTGGTTTGTCTTCTCATGTAGTATTTCCAAACGTCAGATCCGGATTCTCTTCCGCCTCCGGTTTCTTTTTCACCACCGAAAGCACCTCCGATTTCAGCACCTGAAGTTCCGATGTTTACGTTCGCAATACCGCAGTCTGAACCTGCATGAGAAAGGAATAATTCTGCTTCTCTAAGATTCTGGGTCATGATAGCAGATGACAATCCCTGAGGAACATCGTTCTGGATAGAGATAGCTTCCTCCAATGTTTTGTATTTGATCAAATATAAGATCGGCGCGAAAGTCTCGTGCTGAACGATCTCATAAGAGTTTTTAACTTCTGCGATACATGGCTTCACATAGCATCCTGATTCGTAATCTTTTCCGCTTAGAACGCCACCTTCAACGGCAAATTTCCCACCTTCTTTCTTACATTTCTTGATAGCCTCTTCATATTGGTTTACTGCATCTACATCGATAAGCGGTCCTACGTGGTTATTTTCATCCAATGGATTACCAATTTTCAACTGTCCGTAAGCTTTTACCAATCTTGTTTTTACTTCGTTGTATACACTTTCGTGGATGATCAGTCTTCTTGTAGACGTACATCTCTGTCCGGCTGTACCCACAGCTCCGAAAACAGCTCCGATGATAGACATGTCAATATCAGCATCTTTAGAGATAATAATAGCGTTATTTCCACCTAATTCAAGGATAGATTTCCCGAATCTTTCTGCTACTTTGGAAGAAACCATTCTACCTACTCTTGTAGAACCTGTGAAAGAAACCAATGAAACTCTTTTATCATCTACCAGTTTCTGCCCGATCTCATGGTCAGCTACCAATACGCTTGAAATACCTTCAGGAAGATTGTTTTCCTTTACTACTTCAGCCATAATGTTCTGGCATGCAATCGCACACAATGGTGTTTTTTCTGATGGCTTCCAGATCGTCACGTTTCCGCAGATCCATGCTAAAGCGGTATTCCACGCCCATACAGCAACCGGGAAGTTGAATGCAGTGATGATTCCCACCACGCCAAGCGGATGATACTGCTCGTACATTCTGTGACCGGGTCTTTCCGAATGCATGGTATACCCGTGAAGCTGTCTTGAAACCCCAACTGCAAAATCACAGATATCAATCATTTCCTGAACTTCTCCAAGACCTTCCTGAAGGGATTTACCCATTTCATAAGAAACCAGTTTTCCAAGGTCGTCTTTATATGTTCTTAATTTCTGGCCAAGTTGCCTAACGATCTCTCCTCTTTTAGGAGCAGGGATGGATCTAAACTCCTGAAACGCCTTCTGAGCCGTCTCAATTACTTTGTCATAATCACTTTCTCCGGAAGTCTTAATTTTGGCGATTAGTCTGCCGTCTACGGGAGAAAAACTTTCTATCGTTTTCCCCGAAGCAAAATATTTTCCGCCCACTGAAGTCCCCTTATTTTCTTCTTTAATACCAAGGTTTTTGAGTGTTTTTTCGATTCCGAAATCCTTTACTTTTTTAGACATAAAATGTTACTTTTCGTTTCCTCTAAAGATAGAAATATTATGCGAACCTCAAAATTTTAATTTTTAAGCCGCTTTTTATTTGGACTAATTATAAACATGCTTATCTTTGTACCGTAATCTTTTGAATTTCAGGAATGGAAAATAACAAGACCGTAGAGGATACTCATACAGCAGAGGAAAAGAAGACTTCCAAATGGAAAAGTCTGGTGAAGAAATTTGGGATTGGCGGGATTATATTCTTCACGGTAAAAGGAATTATCACTTCTACCCTGATCTATTTCCTGGGTAAGAATTTCTGGACCGTAATCAGTAATTACTTTACCACTTTGTTTGAATAACACTTGATTTATTAAAAATATAAAAAGCAGAGAAATTTCTCTGCTTTTTTTGTTGTATAAGGTTAATTGGGTTATTTATTGATTTGATTTTTTGGAAGGTTACCTGTGAAGGTTTACTCATCCGTGTCTTTCTTTTTCCTCCCCGAATTGACCAGGCTTTGATGCAACAGGTATTCGATTTGCCCGTTTACGCTCCTGAACTCGTCATTGGCCCACTTCTCCACCTGTTTGTAGGTAGATTCATCGATCCTTATCACAAAAGATTTTTTACTTTTGCTTTCGGAGGGTTTTGAAGTTTTTTCCGATTTCATTTTTTCTCTTTGCCTGTTTAATAATTCTTTTCAATAATGCATACGATGCAAAGACATTTCAGTCAACTGAGTCTAAGAATTCATTTTTCATTCTCCATCTAGTAAAGTGTTCCAGCATTTAAGATGGGTTGTGCTGCTTTTTCACCGCAAAGTACCACCATTAAATTGCTTACCATGGCTGCTTTTCTTTCATCATCAAGTTCTACGATATTCTCTTCAGACAGTTTTTTCAATGCAAGGTCTACCATTCCTACTGCTCCTTCCACAATCTTCGTTCTTGCTGCTACAATAGCTGTGGCCTGCTGTCTCTGAAGCATCGCTCCTGCAATTTCTGAAGCATAAGCCAGGTGAGAAATTCTTGCTTCCTGAATGATAATTCCCGCTTTTGAAAGACGGTCAGTCAGTTCCTGCTCTAAAATAGAATTGATTTTATCACCACCTTCTCTCAAAGTAATCGGTGCATGATCATCTTCTAAATTATCATAAGGAAAACTCATCGCCAAATGACGTACTGCCGCTTCACTCTGCATTTTGACAAAGTCTGAATACCGCTCAACATCGAATGCTGCTTTATAGGTATCTCCTACTTTCCAAACCATCACGACTCCAATTTCAATAGGGTTCCCCATTTTGTCGTTTACTTTCAATGTCTGGCCCTGAAGGTTCTCCGAACGCAGTGACATTTTCTGTGACGAGTACAAAGGATTGATAAAAAATAATCCGTTGTCTTTTACCGTTCCTACGTACTTTCCAAAGAAATTCAATACTCTTGAATGGTTCGGCTGAATGATCATCAATCCTTTCAGAAAGAAGCAGAACAGCAGAAAACAAAGCATCGCAAGGATGACATACGTGATACTCTGCTCAACTCCGGAAATAAAAAAATAGACGGCTCCTGCAAATAAAATAAGACAGAAGACTAATGCCAGATAGCCCGACATGGGCTTTAATACTTTTTCCATGATTGCAATTTTTAATTTGATATTGTTTTGATATCATAAAGATATGGAATAGTTTTGAGCTTTGAGTGATGAATGATGAGTTTTTTGATGCGGGATTCGGGATTCAGGATGCGAGATGCGTGGTCTGGGGCTGATTAGTGGAGGGGTATGAAAGCTATGATTGGTTTTGTAATGTTTTAAGCTACCCATCTTTTGGGTTGGGAACAATTGGTCGTTACTATAAAATAATTTGCAGCTAACATCCTTTTATCCCAAACCTCGGAACAAACTCATAACTCATAACTCATCATTTATAACTCGATCCCGAAACCCCGAACAAAAAAAATCCCGGAAAATAAATTCCAGGATTTCAGTTGTTATTTTGTTAACGTTTTATTTCTTCGTTAAGGTTTTAAATTTAAAGTAAGAAGCTACTGATAAAAGAAGCATTGTTCCTAATCCGATGTATACCCAGGCCGGAACCGGAACCGGATCTCCTGCTGCGTAGGAGTGAAGTCCGCTCAGGTAGTAATTTACTCCGAAATAAGTCATTACCATAGAACAAAATGCAAACATCGTCGCTACGTGGAATGCCCATCTGCTTCTCAATCCTGGAACCAATCTCATGTGCAATACAAAAGCATACACCATGATGGAGATGAATGCCCATGTTTCTTTAGGGTCCCAACTCCAGTATCTTCCCCAAGATTCATTAGCCCAGATTCCTCCTAAGAAGTTTCCTACCGTTAAGGCGAAAAGACCAATAGTAAGAGACATTTCAGAAACGATGACCAGTTCTTTTAACGTCGTATCGTGGTGAAGTTTATAGGTATCTTTATCTGAAACAATATAAAATACAAGTGAAATCACAGCAATAATCATGGATAGAGCGAAGAAACCATAACTTGATGTAATGATTGCTACGTGAACAATCAGCCAGTAAGATTTCAATACCGGAACAAGCGGCGTAATTTGAGGATCAAGCGCTGAACCTCCGTGCGCAAATCCCATCATAATAACGGCCACCATAAATCCTGATGCAGGAATTAATGCGTTAGATTTATTTTTAGTGATTAATTGCTTTGCAGCCAATACAGCTTTATCAGCTAAAGAAAGTCTTCCGAAACCAAAATAGAACATGAGTCCCGCAGAAATACCTACCCAAGAAATAAAGATAATTGCTTCATAACCATTACTCCAAGGTGCATGTCCTGAAATGTACCATCTTGCAACAAGACCAAGGAAATGTAAAATATATCCTACAAGTCCCACATAGATAATTATTCTGATAGCTGTATTTAAAGCTTTACTTGGTTTAAACAATTCAACAAAACCAAAAATCAATAATAATCCACCTATTATGGTATAGAAAATCAATAATTTGAAGTTAATATTCACTTCGTTCATGAACACCTCAAGATCTACTTTAGATTTTGCAGGAACTACTGCTTTACCCCATTTTTGCTGATAGTCTGAAAGTTTTGCCAATTCAGTATCTGCCTTGCTCCAGTTTCCTGTTTTCTGAGCAGTAAGAGCTTCTGCAAAATAAGGTCCCATTACCTGCTGCGATTCCATATCCGGTTCGAATTTCTGGTCAAGCCATGAATGCCATGTATGGTTCGCGTCATTTTTTACGGGAACAATTCTCATAAACTGACCGCTGAAGAACTCATTGAAGATCTGTACCCTTTCGTTTACTGAAATAACTTCTTTATCGTAATTGGTCTGCTCAGACGGTTTTTTACGGAATGCAGTGTTATAATCATGCTCAAGAAGATAAGTCAGATTACCGTTGGCATCTGCAGGGAAAAGGTTCATCAGTGAAGTGTATCCTTCCTCGTCAGCCTTTGTTTTATTTTTCAACTCATCACCTCCTTTCGTCCCTACTTTGATCATAGGAACCATCGTCCAGCTTGGTGTGTCTGTATTGATTGACAGGAACCACTGGTTAGCCGTAAGCGACTTTCCGTCTGTTCCTTTGAATTCGTCTTTTTTGTATAGTTTTCTTAAAACATCCAGCGCTTCCGTGTTGATCGGAACAATTCTTCCGTCGAAATTCTGTACCAAAAGGTATCCGAATTTATCTGCATGTTCTTTGCTAATTCTGTTTCTTGCAATAATCTCATCCGGAGAGATAGATTTCATTCTGCTTAAAGGAGCGGCCAGTGAATTCTGCTTTGGAGCAGCACCATCAAGCGGTTGGGCACCCGGAGCCGGAGTGTGAGAATGATTGTCACCTTCCACATGAATATGTTCTCTGCTTCCATCCGTGGTACCGTGCGTTTCAATTTTTTGTGCATTTAAGCCTAAACCTAAAAACAATAAAATTACTGCAGCGTTTTTCTTCCTGTTGATATCTGTCAGCATTTTGTTCAGTTTCCAGAAGTGAGTTCCTTTCCAGAAGAAGATCACAAACATTCCTAAGAACAGCAGTCCGTATCCGATGTAAGAGATAATGGTTCCCCAGAAATCGTGGTTTACAGACAATACAGTTCCCATTCTGTCCGGGTCAAAGCTTGACTGGAAGAAACGGTATCCTTTATGGTTCAGAACGTGGTTCATGTAAATTTTATAAGGGGTTTCTTTTCCTTCGTCAATGATTTTTATGTGGCTTTCATAAGCACTTGGAGACGTACTTCCAGGGTAAGTTTCCATTACGAAATCATCCAGTTTCAAGGCGAAAGGCGTGTTATATACTTTAGGTCCGAAACCTACCATAATGTTCAGCCCGTCCATCGTTACCTGCTTAAAGGCATTTGGATTTCCTTTTTCTACAGAAAGATCAACCAATTGCTTTGTTTTTGGCCCCTGAAGCTCTATTCTAAGCACATCAGGTACCATCGCGTCTTTCTTTTTGTCCCCTTCGAAAGCCATCAATCTTCCTTTTTTAAGACCTTCAGGAACAACCAGTTTCAATTCGTTGATGGTATATAGACTTCTCAATACCAAAGGCTGGAATTCATCTTTCTTAGTACTTCCCGTAGCCTGCGTTGCCATAGTCATAAAGGCAGCATCAACAGGAGTTTTGATGAATATTTTTCCGTCTTCTTTTTTAAATTCCACAGCCCCTTCGATTGCTCTGTTGAACGTTACCAAAGTTCCGTTGATGGATTTTGTTTCGCCCGGTTTGATGTAGATATTCTGTCTTCCTGTAGTTCCTGTAGAAACCAGGTGAAGATATTCTGTACCGTTGGGCTCAGCAATTAAGCTGTCTTTTTTTCTCTGGATATAGTCTTTTGTAAAAACTTTTACTTCTTTTCCGTGGAAATCGTAAGTTGCTTTAAAGTCTTTGTGCAGAGGAGACATCAGATAAGGAATATCCTGGTAATCCAGAGCATCACCCTTTTCCTCGATTTTAATTTTAAAGAAATTTTTGTCGGTCACAATCTCATTGGAAGTTTCCCCCTCTCTGATGTGCATGGTACCTTCAAAACTGATGTATCTTGTAATGGCACCTCCTATAAAAATAAGGATAAAGGCAAGGTGAAAAACAAGAACCGGCCATTTTTCTCTTTTCCACAGTCGGTATCTTGCGATATTTCCTACGAAATTAAGAATGAGCAAGAACATGATTAATTCAAACCATTTTGCTTCATAAATTAGAGCCTTAGCTGTAGGAGTTCCGTAGTCGTTTTCTAAGAACGTTGCATAAGCCATCGCAAATGCATACACCAGTAACAGCACAGCCATTGTTCTGGTTGAGATAAGAATATCTTGGAGCTTCTTCATGATTTATTTTACTTGACATGCAAAAATAAGAATGATAAGCAACAAAGGGGCTAAAAAAAGCTGTTTTTTGTCACTTTGAGGCCTATTTAGGTTATTTTGAACCATTCTTAATAACGTGAAATTCATTAAGGAAAATTCAATTTTTAATATCATAAAATTCAGGATATAATAAACCTATTCATGTTATTGAAGCCTTCTATTCCCTGATAAGCCCTACCACCACTTAAATTAATGATATTCAGCGAACTACTTATTTAAAGAAGTCTTCTTCCTGATCTTACTTAAAAACTCATGGGTAATTCCCAGATAAGAAGCCACCTGCTGCTGCGTTAGCCTCTGTTCAAGGCCAGGATATTTCTCTAAAAATTCAAGATAGCGTTTATCGGCAGTCTTTCCGGTTAAAGAAAGAATTCTTCTCTGCAAAGCTACCGAAGACTGCTGATTCATGATCCTGAAAAGCTTTTCAATCTGAGGCATATCTTCGTAAAGCATCTCTTTATCTTTTTTTGAAATCATCAACACTTCGCTGTCTTCAAGGGCTTCTATATTCAAAATGCTCGGAACATCATTGATGAGGCTGTCGATATCCGTGATCCACCACCCTTTTACGGCGAAATACAGGGTCTGTTCAGATCCGCCTTCATTCAGATAATATACTTTAAAACATCCCTTCGCGACAAATCCTTCAAAAAGACAATATGCTCCTTCTTTGAGAACCATCTCTTTTCTTTTAACTTTCCGAAGCTCGAACGGCCTGCTGAACTGTTCAAATTCTTCATCAGAAAGATGAATATGTCTGCTGATATTTTCTAAAAGGAGATCCAACATGTTCTGTTATTCTTATTTCTCATTATCTTCCAAAAGTCCTTTTTTCCCAAGATCTTTTAAAATTTCTGATATAATCATCCGGGTTATTTTTTTTGCCACGACTCGTTTTCCGAAAAACATTCCTAAACCATATGCGGGACTCATGATAAAATCACCGGCTTTGTCTAACCAGTTTTTGCCATATTTTTTCTTGATCCATTTTTCTGCTACTGCGTTTTTTATAGTCGTCTTATTTATATGTTCACCGGAATCACGGGACTGGATGACATCAAAAATTTTACTAACCCTTTGCTTCAGTTTCTTTTCCAGCTTAAACAATTCTTCAGGACGATAACGCGGTGTTTTGGGAATATCATATTGAGTTCTCCTGCTCAGTTTTGTTTCCTCGCTTTCTGATAAAAGATAAAGATCAGGAATGATGGGCAGGTAGAACTTACCGCTGTTCTTAACCTTTTCAAATTTGAAAGCATCTATCATCTCGTCTGTCCAGGTTTTGTGAATAGGATGAATGTCATTATTAAGTTTATCATAAGGAAACGAAAAGAAATACCGTAAAAAATTTCTCGCGTTATTCCGTCCTAGGAAAAAATCATGCTGCCTGAAACTCTTATCTAAAAAACCTCCAAATGCCATTGCCGAAGCACATGCAACCGTATCCGGCGGCCCAATGATTTTATTGTCCGTATTGGTTTTCCATTTTCGGGGAAATACAATACTCTTAAAATACTTATTCGATTCTGTCTCCAGCATTTCCCTTCTTTTGATTCTGGACTGATCCAATAAGGTTCCGATAATCCCCTGTGCCACATCAATAGCATCGTTGGGCCTTGAATAAGGCTTCTGCGACTGAGCTCTGTCAGGAAAAGGATCGATCATAATGATCCCGTAACGCGGATACCCATCATCCGGAGCTTTACTGTTCTGATGTTGAAGAACACTAAGAACTTCCCGGTACGGCTCATTATTTATAGCTCCACCATCAATGACAACAGATGAATAATTTTTAGGAAAAAACTTTAATTTAATATTCTTAGCTGAAGGATTATCATCTCCAAATTCACCTGTGATAATCCGTTTTATCGTAGTTTTTAAATAGGCATCGCCCAGATCTTCCGTTTTAAATTCCCGAAAAGCCAGACCAATAGGAAAAGCTCCGGTAGCAATTGTGGAAAGCTTTAATGTATCTGCATAGGGTTTATCATAAGGATTTAACCACAGATATTTTTCTTTATCAGGCTGTAATCCGTTGTTTAATCTGTACTGCGTGACAATATAGTGCTCAAAAGTACTGTGATTAGGGATGACGCTTTTCCTTCCAAACTTAGAAATTGAGGTTTCGAAATTTACATCGAGAGGAATACCTCTTAAAAAACAATGGGAAAATAATAATTGTAAATCTTTAGAAATGTAAGAAGGAAGCTGGTCAACCTTTTGTTTTAACACAACATCTTTATCCGCCAAAAACGCCTGGTCTGCAATGGAATCAACGAATTCGGAATTTAGAAGAGAATTGAATTTTCCTTTTTCCAGATCTTTAGTATCTAAAAGTTTTTCCAGCAGAGATCTTTTTTCCTGGGTATCATTTTCTCCCATCAAAACCCAACTGTCATACAGAATATTGTTTTTCGATTCATCTAAATTAACAGCTTCTTTTACCGGGTTTACAGTTCCGTTTAATGCATAAATTGCCGCCATTGTTGTAGTCATTCCACCAGCTGAGGCTCCACCCATGGCATCAATTCTTACCCTATGTTTTGGAATTTTGTCCGAATACTCTTCTAACACTTTACCTTCTTTCGCTTTTTCCCAGAGATCAAGGATTTCAAAAAGATAATCCATAACTCCGGCTGTGTAGCATCCGGCAGATACAGCCCCTGCCATTGTAATACCCAGAGAAAAGATTTCAGTGTTATTTCGGTTTTGCATAAAAACAATTATTAGTTTGGCGAAAATTACAGAATTTAATTTGACGCCGCAAAACAGGATACGATCATCGCTTATTGTATGAGAAATCATGATCCTTGCCGAGGTTTTGAATCTTGACAAGGATTAAAAGAGAAGATTTAAAGAATCACATATCAAAAACTTCCGATATCACTTACAATCTCGGCATATAGATTTCCCAAAGCGGACATTCCCGCAAGAAAAGATCTCTGTACGTCGGTTGCTTTTATAACCTGCCCGTTCAGCACTCTGTCTCTGGTTGCCGTTGCATTTCCGATGACAGTGTTTTTAAATCCAAGATCAAAGGCGGCTCTGACCGTAGAATCTACACAGACATCAGTCATCATTCCTGTAATTACAAGATTCTTAATTCCCTTTTTCTGTAAATATTCTGACAGATCGGTCTCCCGGAAGCTGTTGGGAAAATGTTTGATGATTATTTTTTCATCATTTTTTGGTGAAACCGATGAATGAATTTCTGCTCCGGAAGTATCGGGAAGAAAAAATTCTGCTCCTTCATTCACCGCAATATGCTTGATATGAATGACGGGAATATTGTTTTTTCTGAAGTACTCCAGTGCCTTCTTTGCATTGTTGGCAGCCGGTTCTGCTCCGGCCAGTTCCATTTTTCCTCCCGGGAAATAATCATTCTGAATGTCAATAATTAATAAAGCCGTGTTTTCCATGTTTCTTTTTTGTTGTGCGTTAATGAATAGGAATGAAAATAAAGTCAGGCATAATGCCACGCTATGTTTGAATAAAATTTTCATGTTTTTCTTATTTTTTAAATTAATGGAACAAAATTAGTGGAGCTGTAAGCAATGGCATTTGAACTAGTTCAAAAAACACCTGTCGCATTAGATTTTAATGAAAAAAAATATCTTAAAAACGCTGTGTAATTTTAAAAAATAAACCTAAATTACGCTATCTTTTGAACAAAAAAAGATTCTATTAATGTTGAAAAAACATTAAATTTGCCCACATTGATATTATGGATAAAAAGACACAGACAAAACCGACTGAATCGCCTGATAAAGGCAAAATCTTATCTAAGCCCCGCATATTTTTCGGGCTTACCTTCATTCTTTTTTCTGTCGTTCTGACCCTTTCGTTCGTCTCTTATCTGATGAACTGGAAGGCTGATCAGAGCCAGGCAGGAACAATGACCGATAAAACAATACAATCTTCAAATATCTTTGGGAAGGTAGGCGACTGGCTGGGGAATATTTTTATATTCGAAAGCATAGGAATTGCCTCATTTATTATCGCCTTCTTATTCCTGGTGGTGGGTACCTTAATTCTTAAAAAAAGAACCTTCAAGCCATGGAAAACCATCGGTCATTCACTGTTTTTTATCTGCTGGCTGCCTATCTTCATGGGAGCGGTGACTAAAGGACAGGGTGTTTTGGGTGGTGTGTACGGATACCAGATCATGGATTATCTTAATGCCATTATCGGATCTGTAGGACTTTGGGTGGTTTTGGCTGCCAGCATCCTTCTCTATTTCATTTTGGAATTCAATCTCCGTCCAAGCTCTATCAAATCTAAACTGGATAAGATCAATGACAATACAATCGGCAGAGTGAAATCTATGATGCCTAGTTCAGAGGAAAACTTTGAAGCGGATGAAGAACTTGAAGAGGAAGCTCAGGAAGCCGTTTCCAATGTTACCGTAACAGATCTTTCCAATAAAACAAAAGCGAAAGAACAGGAACCTGTAAGCGTACCTAAAGGATTTCCTGAAGTTCAGCCTTCAACGGATATAGAAACGATTGTAACGCCTAACCATACTTCTTTTGAGGAAGAGGAAAAACCTGTCAGCTTAAATCTGAACACGAAACCTTCTGTTCCAACATCAACTCCGGAACAGGCATTTGATATGACACCGGTAAGTCCGGCTATCACTCCGGTTCCTCCTGTTTCCACGATGCCGGCGCAGGATAACATTAAATTCAATGTGGAAGTAGCTCCGGTTATTGATGTGCTGGATGATTCAGATAAAAAATCACAGGAACTGGTAGAAAAACACGGATTGTACGATCACAAGCTTGATCTGGCCGGATTCCAGATGCCAACGGTAGAATTGCTGAAGGATTATGGTAATGAAGAAATTTCAATCAACAAAGAGGAATTAGAAGAAAACAAAAATAAAATTGTAGGGCTTTTAAAGAACTTCAACGTTGGTATTTCCGAGATCAAAGCGACGATCGGACCAACAGTTACTTTATACGAAATTGTTCCGGAAGCAGGAATCAGAGTATCTGCCATTAAAAAGCTTCAGGATGATATCGCGCTGAATCTTTCCGCTCTTGGGATCAGGATTATTGCACCGATGCCAGGGAAAGGAACGATCGGAATTGAAGTTCCGAGAAAAAACCCTACCATGGTTTCCATGCGTTCTGTGATTGCTTCTCATAAGTTCCAGAATACGGATATGGATCTTCCGGTAGTTTTCGGAAAAACAATTTCCAACGAAGTCTTTATGGCCGATCTTGCGAAGATGCCTCACTTACTGATGGCAGGTGCTACAGGACAGGGTAAATCTGTCGGGATTAATGCAATCCTTACTTCCCTTCTTTACAAAAAACATCCGAGCGAACTGAAATTTGTGATGGTGGATCCTAAGAAGGTAGAACTATCCCTGTATTCAAAAATTGAAAGACATTATCTGGCTAAACTTCCGGATGCTGAAGAAGCCATCATCACAGATACCAATAAAGTGATCAATACCCTGAATTCTCTTTGTATAGAGATGGACACGAGATATGATCTTCTTAAAAATGCATTCTGTAAAAACTTAAAGGAATACAACAAGAAATTCACAGAACGAAAACTGAATCCTGAGAACGGGCACCGTTTTCTTCCTTATATTGTACTGGTTGTAGATGAGTTTGCAGACCTTATTATGACGGCAGGAAAAGAGGTTGAACTTCCGATTGCCAGACTGGCACAGCTTGCAAGAGCCGTAGGAATTCACCTTATTGTAGCGACACAGAGACCTTCAGTAAACGTAATTACAGGGATGATCAAAGCTAACTTCCCGGCAAGGGCTGCCTTCAGGGTAATTTCCAGTGTGGATTCAAGAACGATCCTGGATTCTCCGGGTGCAGATCAGCTGATTGGTAAAGGAGATATGCTTTATTTCAACGGAAACGAGATCTTAAGACTTCAGTGTGCTTTCGTCGATACACCGGAAGTGGAAAGACTGGCAGAATATATCGGTGAACAGAAAGGATATTCATCAGCATTCTTATTGCCTGAATTTGTTTCTGAAGATTCCACAAGTACAGTAGGTGCTTTCGATCCTAATGAAAAAGATGCCTTATTTGAAGAAGCAGCACGAATTATCGTTTCTACACAACAGGGTTCTACTTCTATGCTACAGAGACAGCTTAAATTGGGTTATAACAGAGCTGGAAGAATCATGGACCAGCTTGAAGCAACCGGTATCGTAGGTGGATTTAACGGAGCAAAGGCCAGAGAGGTCATTATCAGTGATCTTCATTCTTTGGAACAGTTTTTGGAAGATTTGCGTAGTTAGAGGAAAAAATGCTTCACAGAGTCAATCCGGAAGCATTAGAATGTTTAAAGTATATTAAATAAAAAATGAAAAATATTATTTCAAAAGTTATAGTCGGAAGTTTTGTTATCGGTGCTGTAGGATTTGTCCCGGCACAGAAAATTGATGCGAAAGCTAAAAAAATTCTGGATGACATCACAGCCAACTACAAGTCTAAAAAGAATTCTTATTTTAAGTTTTCTTTCGGGACCGGCTTGAACGGACAGGTGACCAAAACAGAACCCGGTATTTATTACTCCGCCGGAGAAAAGTATAAACTGAAGATCATGGATACAGAACAGATCTTCGACGGAAGCAAAATCTACAACATCAATGCAGATGATATGGAAGTAACGGTTGCAAAACCTAACGGAAGCAGCAGCATGTTCTCCCCTATCAACTATCTTTCAACATACAGAAATGATTACAATGTAACCTACAACGGAAAGAAAAATGTAAATGGCGTGAATGCTGATTTCATTAAACTGACTCCGGTGAAATCCAATGGAATTCAATATGTATACATTTTTGTAGACTCAGCGAAAAAGCAAATGGTAAAACTTGAGCAGCACGGGAACAACAAAGACGTAGCCGTTATTGCCATCAAAGAATACAAGGAAAACCAGGAACTGGACCCGAATATGTTTGTTTTTGACAAAAATAAGTTCAAAAATTACGTGATCACGGAACTTTAAAAAAGTGAAATGGGGAAAGGGCTGGCTCATAAATTTGCAGATTCCACTCTTCTTCTTTTTGCAGTTAAATAAAAAGTAATAAAAATTATACAAGCCACAAGTAAACTTTGTGGCTTTTTGATTAATTTTGGCGCATGTTAAAAATACTAGACCGATATATCATAAAAACCTTCTTTGGACCGTTTTTCTTTATATTCAGCGTTTTGTTTTTCATCTTTATTGTAAACATTATCTGGGTTCAGCTGGGGCAGTTCATGGGAAAAGGATTAAGCTACTGGCAGATCCTGAAACTTCTTTTTTACCTTGGGGTAAGTGTGATCAGTATGGTGCTTCCGCTTACGATTCTTCTGGCGAGTATCATGTCCTTCGGTGAATTTGGAGAACGGTATGAGCTCGCAGCGATGAAGGCAGCGGGAATTTCCCTGACAAGAGTTATGGCACCTCTGCTGGGGGTCGCAACAGTACTCGCAGTCATGCTTTTCTTTTTCTCCAATAATATTATTCCGGATTTCCAGAAAAAGGCGAAGAATATGCTTTTCAATATCGCACAGACTAAACCTGCCTTAAACTTCACGCCGGGACAGTTCATCGACCAGATTCCGGGTTATATGGTGAAATTTGATAAGATCTACGGAGAAAACGGAGAAAGTATCGAAGGTGTTTTTGTACACAGGAAAGCCAGCACTTATGAAAACCAACAGTCTATTGTAGCTGAAAAAGGAAAATTCGTTCCTGCCGCCAACAAGAATTTCCTGAAACTGGAGTTGTATAACGGATATGTATTTGAAGACAATTTTGCAGGAAAGAGTGAAAATGTAAGACTGAAACAACCTGATCAGGCCATTAAATTTGACACGCTGGTTTCACACTTTGACATCAGTGAGATCATTAACAAAGCTATTGAAAAGGAGCAAATCACGGATGACTATCGTTTTCAGACGTACGGACAGCTTAATGCTACTGTTGCTAAAAGTAAAAAAGACAATAATGACTTTTTCACCTCCATCAGTTCCGATGTGCTTAGCCAGACCAATTCTGTAGTGACCTATATGGATAAAACCAAGTCTAAAAGTGTTGCAAAACAACAGATAAAACTGGATACCGTAAAGGGAGAAAAGAAACTGCAGATCATTTATAATTCATACAGCAGACTTGAAAACCTGAAAAATACCGCTGAAGGAAAAAAGAACGAATTCAGCTCCAATATAAAATACTTCAGTAAAGTTGTTATTTACCAGCAGAGAATTATTTCTTATTCCGTAACATGCATCATCTTCTTCCTGATCGGAGCGAGTTTAGGATCCATCATCAGAAAAGGAGGAATGGGACTTCCGGTGATCATTGCGATTGTTATTTTCATTATTTTCTATGTGATGAATCTTGGTATCGAGAATGTTGCTTGGGGAGGCGGAATGAGTCCTTATTTAGCCGCATGGCTTCCGAACCTGATCCTTCTTCCGTTTGGAATATGGATGACCTATAAAGCCCTTACCGACTCACAGCTGTTTGATGCTGAAAAGTACAAAGCACTGTTTAAACCAATCGTTAAGAGATTCTCGAAGAATAAGGAACATAAGAGATATCAGTAATTTTTTTATTGAAAGATTTAAGAATTTAATCATTTAAAAATTATAAGGCCCGGAGTTTTTCGGGTCTTTTTATTGGGGGTTAATCGTTGTAACATATTCCTTTTTGTACTCAGTGGTAAAAAGTTATATTTACAGGAGAAAAAATCATTTAGTTAAAATAATTTTCATATTCTTTCATTGTGAGGAACACCACTCTATTATCTGTCATTTTATTCTTTTTATTTACATTCTCTAAAGGGCAGCACCAGGCTACTGTTTACTGTTATAAAGGAAATCCTGAATTTCTCAGCCCTGTTTCTGTGGAAAAAGATAGTGTATTTTTAATTCGTGAGAATGATAAAAAAGAACTTTGGGGAATATTGAAGGAACACAACGGAGCTTTTCTGATGCAGTTTTACAAAGCTACTTTAGATGGAAATTACATACTTCATCCTGTAAAAGTAACATCCAGGATTTTTACTTTTTCAAACGTAAAGCCCGGCGATATTAGTTTCGGACAGGGATTGGTATTCAGGAAAAGATTTTGCAGATAATTTTGTAGCTTTAAGGTTCACCAAAAAGTATGATATGAGAACCTTATTCCTCGCTGCCGGATTGGTTTTTATTTTTTCATGTACAAATGATAAGGATAAAACCGCTCTTCAAACACCGCTTTCCAAAGATAGCCTTGCCATTAAAAAGGATTCAAAACAAATAAAAAATGCAGTGGATCCTATAGAAGAGATTAAAAGTGAATACAGCAAACTCCAGAAACAGCTTGAATCCAAAAAACTGACATCTACAGATTTTACCTACAACTGCAACGACGAAAGATCAGGAAAAGTGACGTTTTATTCCGATCAGAAAGAAATCCGAATCATTGAGCATTCCTACGATGAATACAGTCATTTCGGCTCAACGGAACAGTATTTTATCAAAGACGGAAATCTGTTCTTCATTTTTAAAGAAGACACAGGATGGAATTTTGACGGAGGCACCCCGGAAAAGCCTATCACAAAAGACGACATCACGGAAAGCCGCCTCTATATTCATAATAACAAATCCATCAAGTGCCTGGAAAAACAGTATTCTATAAAATCTGATGCCACAGAGAAACCTACTCCCGATAAAATTCCAAACAAGGAAACCCAATGCCATACAGATGAGTTGATGAAAACCTACCAGTCTTTGCTGAGAAACAAGGATAAAAAAGGAGAAACAAAATGTATATAAAAACAAAAAGAGGCTTCGTTAGAAACCTCTTTTTTTATATTGAAAGCCTGACAATTATACTTTCATAATTTCAGCCTCTTTCGTCTTAAGATGCTCGTCGCAAAGCTTTACATATTTGTCCGTAAAACCCTGGATTTCGTCTTCCACGCCTTTTACTACGTCTTCAGAAACACCTTCCAGTTTTTTAAGTTCTTTCAAACCATCCTGTCTTGCGTTTCTTACGGTTATTTTTGTATTTTCAGCTTCTACTTTAGCCTGTTTCGCCAGTTCTCTTCTTCTTTCCTCTGTTAAAGGCGGAACATTAAGAATAATATTTTCCCCGTTATTAGAAGGTGCAAAACCAAGGTTTGAGTTGATGATTGCTTTTTCAATCGCACCAATAGCCGTTCTGTCCCAAGGTTGAATAGAGATGGTCATTGCATCCGGCACAGAAACATTGGCAACCTGGTTGATAGGAGTCGGAGCTCCGTAATATTCTACCATTACATCCTGAACCATTGACGTAGAAGCACGCCCTGCTCTAATTCTTTGAAATGCATGATCCAAGTGCTTTATAGCGCCATCCATGTCCTGCTTTACAGATTCTAATATAAGATCTAATTCTTCCATTATATAGTTAAAATTTGATAAGTTACACATTTTTATAAATGATGAATAATAAGGTATGGGTAATGAATAATAAGCAATGGGTAATTTCTAAATTCCAAAATCTCTGAATCTCTAAATCTTTCAATTTTTAAATCATTAAATATTTAAATTTTCAAACCCCTGCCACCTATTATCTGCCACCTTCTCCCTATAAATCCACTAAAGTTCCTACATTTTCTCCTTCTACAATCTTCAGTAAGTTCCCGTCTTTATTCATATCGAATACGATGATCGGCAATTTATTTTCGTGGCTTAATGTGAAGGCAGTCATATCCATTACTTTAAGGTTTTTAGCATATACCTCGTCGAATGATAATGAGTTGTATTTTACCGCATCTGCATTCTTTTCAGGATCACTGTCATAGATACCGTCTACTCTGGTTCCTTTTAAGATCACATCCGCCCCGATTTCGATAGCTCTCAAAGTTGCTGCCGTATCTGTTGTAAAATAAGGGTTTCCGGTTCCGGCTCCGAAGATTACGACTCTTCCTTTTTCAAGGTGTCTTACGGCTCTTCTTTTGATGAAAGGCTCAGCTACTTTATCCATTTCAATGGCAGACTGAAGTCTGGTTTTGATTCCTGCATCTTCAAGGGCTCCCTGAAGCGCCATCCCGTTGATCACGGTTGCCAGCATTCCCATATAATCTCCCTGCACTCTGTCCATTCCTTTTGCAGCACCTGCTACTCCACGGAAAATGTTTCCTCCTCCAATAACGATCGCTACTTCGCAGCCTTTTTCTACTACTGTTTTGATCTCAGCAGCATATTCCTGCAGTCTTTCATTGTCAATACCATATTGTCTGTTCCCCATTAAGGCCTCACCACTCAGTTTTAGAAGGATTCTTTTATATTTCATCTTTAATTTTTAATAAGCTTTACCGGAGCTATTTTCTCCGAAATTTGATTTTGCAAATATAATCATTAAAAATATTGAAAAAAGAAAAATATTTACGTAGAAATAATGTCAGAAATATTTTGTTAAGTACGAAAAAGGATTATTTTTGCATTAATTATAAATTGAATTGAAGAAAATTGTCATTTTTTCATTATTTCTGTCAGGAATTGTTTCTTATGCGCAAACAGGAACAAATGTTTATCCTTTCTTAAACATCCCTGTATCTGCCCGACAGGCTGCCCTGGGTGGCGATGCAATTTCCGTCAGAGACCATGATGTTTCCTTTGCTATTGCAAACCCGTCCCTTTTAAACAGAGATTCAGACAAACAGCTTTCCGTGAATGCCACAGCTTACCTTGCCGACTCTAAGTATGGTACCATCGCCTACGCAAGAGATTTCGACAACGGGCATATGGCCACGGTGAATGCCAGATACATGACCTACGGAAGTACTCCCAGAACCGATGAAAGCGGTGAGCAAAACGGGGACTTTAAAGCTTCTGATGTAGCTATCGGTGCTGGCTATGCTTACCAGTTTGAAGAAGACTGGACCATTGGTGGAGGCATCAATTTCATCACTTCAAAAATAGACAACTATACGTCTTCCGCAGTCTCCGGAACTGCAGGGATTACCTATCATAATAAAAAGAACAAAGAAGCCCTTTCTCTTGTGATGAGAAATTTCGGTTTTCAACTGAAATCTTTTAACGGAACCAGAGAAAATCTTCCATTCAGGATAGATATGGGTTACACAAGAATCCTAAAAGCCATACCGCTTGCCATTACCATTACTGCTCACGATCTTCAACAGTTCGATATTTCGCAGGAATATAATGTAAACGGACAGGAAGTAGGCTTCGGAAGAAAACTGGCAGACCACTTTTCTGTGGGCGCTGAGCTTTTCCCCGAAAAAGGCTTTAATATAAGGCTTGGATATAATGCGAAAAGAGGAAATGAGCTTGCTGTGGCAGATCAGAGAAACTTTTCAGGGCTTTCAGGAGGATTCGGAATTAAATTAAGAAGATTCCGTATAGACTATGCTCATATCCGCTACCACAACTCATCCAATGTGAACCAGATAGGAGTTTCTATGGACCTTAGCAGCCACGCAGGAGAGTAAGCTCAACCATAATCTTTAAGAATAATAAAGAAATTTTTTCTGCGTTTCCTTGATTTTTTAAAAAAATTCTTGAAATTTGCGGTATGAAAAAACCTGTAATAGCTATCGATGGGTACTCGTCTACCGGAAAAAGTTCAATTTCTAAAGTTATTGCCGATAAACTGGGTCTTATCCACCTGGATACCGGCGCGCTTTACAGGGGAGTTACGTGGTTTGCATTACAGAACTGTATGGATGGCGGCGATTCTATCAACCTTAAGGAGCTCTTCTCTTCTTTAGACCAGATCGAACTTGAATTCAGAAACAATGAAGGCGAGCTGGTTCTATACCTTAATCATATTGATATTTCCAAACAAATCCGTGCCAACGAAGTTTCCGACAATGTCAGTATTGTGGCCAAACAGAAAGAAGTAAGGGATTTCCTGCTTCACTCACAGCGTTCGCTGGCAGAAAAAGGCGGCATTATTATGGACGGACGTGACATAGGGACAGTAGTTCTGCCAAATGCGGACTATAAATTCTTTCTGACTGCCAGTATTGACGAAAGAACCAACAGAAGATATTTTGAACTGGCAGGCCTGGGAATCCATGCAGACAGAGACCAGGTAAAACAAAACCTTATAGATCGTGACAAGATCGACAGTGAAAGGGAAATTGCCCCGTTAAAGCAAGCTGAAGATGCTATTGTGATCGACAATACAGCCCTTACAAAAGACGAAACCATAGATCTGATTCTATCTCACATCAGAAAGATTTAACAATTTTTAATAGCCACTATACCCCCTTTGGTATACAAATTGTACATTTTGACCCAGTAAAAAACTAATATTTATTAACTATTAAAAAAGCTAAAAAATGTCTAAAAACGGAAAAAATACAGCAGGTATATTGGCAGGACTTCTAGCAGGTGCTGCAGCAGGTGTAATCTTAGGAATGCTTTATGCGCCAGAAGAAGGTAAAGAAACAAGAAAAAAAATCAAAGATAAAGCAGGTGACCTAAAAGACCAGGCTAAAAACAAATATGGCGAGGTTTCTGAAAAAGTAAAAGATCAGTACAGCAATATCTCTTCTACTTTCAAGGATACAGCCAGCAATGTAGCCCATACGGTAAAAGACGGATACGATAAATACAAAGATCAGATTGTTTCCAAAACTGCAGACGTAGTAAAGGATGTAGAAGCAGAATTGAATGATCTTAAAAAATAAATAGTTTATTTTTTGAGTAAATTATGGGAAGGAACTTTTTGCGCGAAAGTTCCTTTTTTTGTAACTTTAAAAAAAAACAATGATAGAGACTATTAAAGAATATGCATCAAAGAGAATAGATCTTCTGAAAATTGAAGCTACTGAAAAATCCTCTCTTTCTGCAGGGCTCATTACCTACTTTGTAGTGCTGCTAGTTGCTTTTACTTTTTTTATTATCCTTTTTAATTTTGGAATCGCATTTCTTATCGGTAAGGCGTTGGATAATACATCGTACGGATTCCTGATTGTTGCTGGATTCTATGTGATCGTGATGGCATTTATTATTTCTTTTAAAAATAAACTTGTCAATATGGTTGCAGATCAGGTTATTAAATTTTTAAATCATTAAGCTATGGGCAGAAAATACGAAAGCATCGAAGAACTGAGAAGAAAGAAAAAACTGCTCCAAAGTGAAATCAGTGATCTGGAAAATTTACTCACTTTTAAAAACACAAAAGAGAGCCTTAGCGCCTTCACAAATGGCCTTACAGACCAATATCTGCAGGAAAAAGTAGATGAAGACGGTGATGAGAAAGTAGTTCTGCGAAAAGATGTTATTGCAAGACATCTCACTTCTGAAGTCAAGGATATGTTCATCAACAAGAATACGGCAGTAGGTATTGCCAGTACAGCTTTAGGTGGTAATGTGACAGACAGTCTGATTAAGCTTGGAATCACTGCCGTTGTAGGAAACTATGCCAAAAAGAATATGAAAAGCCCGAACTGGAAGAAAAAACTTCTCGGTGCAGCCATGATCTACCTCGCTCCTATTGCCCTGAAATATGTCAGAAAAAAACTGGAAGTGTATCAGAAAAATAAAAGTGTTTCGAGTCTGGAACAGTTGATATAGAAATTAGAGGTTAGATATTAGAGGTTAGATGTTTTCGTGAAAAAAACATCCTTGTCATTAGAATTTTAAGTTATTCTAAAAAACTCATAATGATATTTGGACTTTCATCAACTAATATCTAACTTCTAACCTCTAATTTCTATCTGGAAAATAATTGCCCCAGAATAATTCCCGCCGCCATAGAAACATTTAAGCTTTCTGTAGATTGCGATTTTCCGAATCTTGGAATGGTGATGCATTGATTAAGAAGTTTTTCTGTTTCCGGACGCATTCCGTTTCCTTCATTTCCCAGAATAAGATTCAATTTTTTCGGTTTTTCGAAAGTATAAATATTTTCTCCCTCCATATCGGTTCCGATATTCACGTTTTCCGTTTTCGAAAGATATTCCACAAGATCAGTGTAAATGATATTCACCCTCGTGAAAGAGCCCATGGTGGCCTGAATCACTTTGGGATTATAAACATCCACCGTATCTTCACTGCAGATAATCTGCTCTATCCCGAACCAGTCTGCCAGACGAATAATGGTCCCCAGATTACCGGGATCCTGAATTCCATCCAGAACCAACTGAACATCCTTATCTTCCATTTTTTCATCTTCCGGCAGATAACAGACTGCCACAGAATCTTTAGGCGTTTTAAGGAAGCTGATTTTTTTCAGCTCATTTTCAGTGATCTGAATAATGGGCACATCAGTACGGTCCAGTTTTTGCGGATCGGTAGAAAATATTTCTTTAACTTTAAAATTAGATTGAGGAAGTTCACAAATGATTTTATTACCTTCAACCAAAAACAAATTGTATTTTTGTCTGAACTTCTTTTTATCTAAAGACTGTAAAATTTTTATTGTATGAGCTGTAAGCATTATAAGAATTCTCCTCAAAAATATTATAAAATTATCTCATTTGCAACATTTGTTGGTCTCCTTTATGCCTGCAGTACAACAAAAAAAGTTCCGGACGGTGAATATCTGCTTACTAAGAACACTTTTGAGTTTGAAGACAGGAAAGAATCCATCGATGAAGAACTGAAGGATTACGTCCAGCAGAAGCCTAATAAAAAGCAACTTCTGTTTATTCCACTGACGTTGGGGTTTTATAATATGGCCAATCCTAAGTATGATACTTTACTCAACGAATACATGACGTATCCGGATGAGATGAGAAATCAGAAACTGAGAGATTCGCTTTTCCTTAAATACAATATGAAAAGCAGTGTGGGCAAAACACTGTTTCTGGATCGTCTGCTTCACAGCTGGGGAACGCCACCCGTGATTCTGGATCAGACCAGAAGTGAAAAAAGCACGGAATCTATTGAAAAAAGATTGATATACAGAGGGTTTTGGGATGCCGATGTACATGTTAAACACTCTATTGACTCAGCATCTAAAAAAGCAGCCGTTAATTATTTCGTTAGACATAACGATCCTACCTATATCAAGGATTACTATTATAATATTACCGACCCTACCGTAAAAGGCCTTTACTGGCAAAAACTGGACAAGAGTCTGATAAGATCCGGACAGAGGCTTGACCAGACCGTTCTTGAAAAGGAAGTAACAAGAATTACAGATCTGATGCGTGAAAACGGATATTACAGATTCAACAGCTCCAATGAAGAGGTTTATTTCGTAGCAGATTCCCTGAAAAGCAAAAAACAGGTTCCTCTTACACTGGAGATTCATAAAGATTCTGCAGATCATCCTTATAAAGTGGCCACAATAGGAAATATTGATGTGGCCATTGTCAATGAAGCAAATGATTTTCCCAAGCATACCATCAAGGACAGTTTAAGAAGAATCAGGTTCCATAAGATGGACAACAACTACAAGACTTCTTCCCTATGGAGAGCAGTTATTGTAGACAGCAAGAAAGTGTACGATCAAAAGAATCTTGACCTCACGAAAAGAAATTTCATTGCGATGAATAACTTCAGTATTCTGAAAGCCAGAGATTCTTTAAGAAGAGGCGGTGGAACTTCACCTAATGACAGTATCGTTGATGTCCTTTATCTGTTGAAACCTCTTCCGAAATACGAACTTAAAGTAGGAACGGATATCAATTACTCCCAGCTTTTAAATCTTGGGGTATCTCCTTCTGTAGACCTTACGACCAGAAATGTTTTCAAAGGAGCAGAAAACCTTTCGACCAGCATTTCAGGAACATTCGGATCCATAAGAAGTACGAAAAACATTGATAAGAAAGACCTTGCTTACGAAATTTCCGCGCAGGCTTCTCTTAATTTCCCGAGACTTCTTCTACCGTTCGATTATTATAAACTTCTTCCGAAAAGATATACACCTACTTCTTCCATCCTTTTGGGAGCATCGGTACAGAATAATATCGGTTTGGGAAGGGTTAACTTTAATACCGGATTGAATTATCAGGCCAATGTGAATGATCAGGTATCACACAGACTGACCCTTTTCAATACTCAGATCAGTCTTACGAAAAACAAAGATGCTTATTATAGTTACTTTGCCAATGACGAGATTATAAGAGACAATACGTTTAAGAACTTTTTTGCTTACAGTAAGGGTGTTCAGGCTATTGCCAATATTGAAGACCAGTTCAATTCAGGGCAAGTAAGTATTGACTATGTTTCAAAGCAGATCATTACTGATCCCAATTATCAACAGACTCTTGATCAGAAAGGTCTGGATCTTCTGACCGCATTCAAAGGAACTATTGTCAATAAAGACAGACAGACACAGGATATCATCATTTCTTCCATGATTTATAATTTTGTGTATAGTGAGATTGGTAAAAAAGATTATCCGAACGCCTTTTATTTTAATGGAAAAGTAGAGCTTGCCGGTAATATCTTAAGTATATTCAACCAGAAAAGAGATGCGGGAGGTGTTGTGGCGAGCCCTCAGAGAACCATCTTCGGAATTCCTTATGCACAGTTTGTGAAATTTGATATCGATACCAGAAAATATTTTAAATTCAATGGAAACCAGACGTTGGTTTTGCGTCAGTTTATCGGAGTAGGTGTTCCTTACGGGAACTCTAAGGATATGCCTGTTATCAAATCTTATTTCAACGGTGGATCCAATGACATCAGAGCATGGGTTGCATTTGGAGGATTGGGGCCTTCAGACTCTCAGGTTGATGAAAGAGTACGTACCTATATGACCAACAACTTAAAACTGACCACGAATATAGAATACAGGGTTCCGTTTAATGAAATGTATGAAGGTGCTGTATTTACCGATATAGGAAACACCTGGAGCATCAGAAAACCCGGGGAAGACAACAGTTATGGAGATGAATTTAAATTCAATAAATTCTTAGGGCAAATGGGAATAGGAAGCGGATTTGGATTAAGGGTAAATGTGGCTTATATCACACTGAGAGTTGACCTTGCCTACAAAATCTATGATCCGAATAAACCTGAAGGTGACCGATGGAGATTTAAAAATTTCCAGCCTTTCAAACCTACTTTAAACATAGCATTCGGATATCCTTTCTAATCCGGAGAGATTCCCAATATGAAATAGACTACAGCAATCACTCTTGCGAGCACTTCGCGGGCCTGGTTTCTGTAGTAGCTTTCAGGCTTATTGACATCCTGAGCGTCAAATCCCAGTGCATTCATATTATTATTCCTCGCAAAAAATAAAGCACGCAGGTTATGAAATCCCTGTGATACAATGATCACATCTTTCTTTTTGTAGACGTCTTTACAACGCAGAATACTTTTATAGGTATTGAATCCTTTCGGATCTTCGATAATAATATCTCCCGGAACACCTTCCTGATTCACTAAATAGTTCTTCATGGCAGCGGGTTCATTATACCCTCTACTTTTCTCACCGCTTACGATGATTTTTTTGATTTTTCCATGATGATACAGAAGTGCTGCAGCATCCATCCTTTTCGTAAAATAAGGATTGGAAAGCCCGGATCTCATCTTTGGGGAGGTTCCCAAAACCAGAGCAACCTCACGTGGAGGTATTTTTGAGATTTTGGTATAGGTACGTCCGTTGGTAAGCCCGAAAACCCAGGCATTGCACAGACATATCACCAGAATTCCTATTTCTACTGATACAAAAGTTAAGTTAAATATGTTCCTGATGATTCTCAACTAAGGTCAAAGTTAAGCTTTATTTTCTTACTTTTTATAATAGACATACACGCTAGTATTTTTCCCTGGGCCTCTTCTTTTTCCGTTAAATATTCATTTTCAAGAAGTTCTACCTCCCCTTCTTCAAGATAGCATTCGCAGCTTCCACAGATCCCTGATTTACATGAATAAGGTACCGGAAAATTCTGAATAAGAAGCTGTTGAAGAATCTTTTCCCTGTTATCCGGAAGATGAGCTTCATACGCTTTTCCAAGCATTGTGAAGGCTACTTCTACGTTCTCAATCAGAGGAAATTCCTTTTCTACAGGATAAATATCGTCATTATATTCTTCAAAAAGCTCAAAATGAATATTCTTTTTAGGAATTCCGTGGTGGTAACATGCATTAGCCAGCGATTTTATCATCTCTCCTTTTCCGCAAATCAGTACTTCATCTACGGCATCCCAGATGGTAGATTCTTCGTCTGTATCATCCAGATGAAGAATTTGATTGATGATTAAATTCAGTTTTTTTTCATCCAGTCTTCCATAGAAAAACTGGTCGGCTGTTTTTTCCTTTGAGAAAAAATAAAAGATCTGAAGCCTGTCACCGTGCATTTTGGCAAGATGATCCAGTTGTTCCCTGTAGATAACTTCTTCCGAACTTTTATTTCCAAAAAACAAAAATAATCTAGTACGCGGTTCTGTATGCAGAATATTTTTAAAATGACTCAAAACAGGAGTAATTCCAATACCTGCTGCGAATGCAACGATTGTCCGGAACTCGCTTGGCTTCGAAACCAGTGTAAATCTTCCGGAAGGCTCTCCTACCATCAGTTCATCACCCACATTATAATTTCTGAACAACTCTGAAGTGGCTCCCTCAGAAGAATTCACCTTGATCCCAAGACAGATTTTCTTTTCATACGGCGCCGAGGTCATTGAATAATCATTAATGACTTCTTCACCATGAGCCCTGAATTTTATGCTCACAAACTGTCCTGCTTCAAACTTGAAATTCTCCCGTAAATTCTCTGCAATATCGAATTCCAGAGAAAAAGTATTTTTGGTAAGTTGTTCCTTTTTCGCTATTTTTAACGGATGAAACTGTATCAGTTTCCCTTTATAGATTTGTTGTTCCATACTTCAATTCAAAAATAGTCAAAAAATAATTTATGAAGAAGATAATTTTATCCACGCTTATTCTTACCGCTCTTTACAGTTGTAAAAAAGAAGGGCAAAAAATGGAAGATACAGCTGTAGCAGATTCAGTTTCCGTAACAGATCATACAGCTCCTGCAGCAGGTGCTTACACTTCAAAGGAACTTTCTCCGGAGAATCTTGGAAAATATTTAGCTCAGAAAAATGACACTTTATATGTTACCAACTTCTTTGCAACATGGTGCGGACCATGTATGAGAGAAATCCCTCATTTTAAAAATAAAATGGAGGAATTGAAAGGGAAACCGGTAAAATTCACGTTCATCAACCTTGATGATAAGTCTGAGTGGAACAGCGCTGTGAAAAGATTTGCACAGGAAAACAACCTTGCCTCTAGTATTATTCTTCTAGACGGCCAGAAACTTGACCCAACCTTTTTTACCACTAATTTCAAACAGTGGGACGGCGGCTCGATTCCTTTTACCTATATGAGAAAAGGTGATAAAACCGATGAATATCTGGGCATGATGACTGAAGAAATATTGAATTCTAAAGTTGAAGCTCTCTTAAAATAAACATCCAGATTCTTTCTGAATAATGTCAAAAAAATTCAAGATCCTGTGTTTACTGCTGACGGCCGCTATTATATTTACTGCGGTCATCAATCTGAACACAGGATTTTTAAGTTTAAACCTGCAGGATTTTCTTCAGGATTCTGATCAGAGCCAGATTGCTGAGATCCGTATCAACCGTGTGCTGGTTATGCTTTTAGCCGGGATTTCAATTCCGACTTCCGGTTTCCTGATGCAGGAATACTTTCAAAATCCGCTGGCCGGTCCGGATATTTTGGGAATCACATCGGTAGCCAGTCTATCCGTAGCCTTTTATATTTTCTTTTCTCACGATTTCCTGATCCCTGAATTTTTGCAGAACAGCTTTCTCAGCTTTTCAGCCATCGCAGGAAGTCTTGTACTGATGCTGGTTCTCCTTTCCATGTCGAATAAATTTCAGGATAAATCTTATCTTATTATATTCGGATTTCTCGTTTCTGCGTTTGCGGGAGCGGTAGTTTCTCTGTTACAGTTCTATGCAGAAAATCAGAGTCTGAAAAACTATATTCTGTGGTCTTTCGGGGCTAATAATATGGTGACCCGAAACCAGATCTATGTATTATCTATTCTGGTTTTCATCGGAATGTTTTTCTGCTTTAAAACTATAAAACCATTAATTGGGAATTCATTGGGAACATCTTACGCACAGAGTTTGGGAGTTAATCTCAATCAGCTGAAGATTTTGATCATTGCGGCATCTTCCCTACTTTCGGCTTCTATTACGGCATTTTTGGGGCCTATTCTATTTATTGGGATCATTGTTCCGCATTTTTGCAGACTGATCTATAATCCATCTAAACTGTGGCAACAATGGATTCTGAATATGTTTCTCGGAATGTTGGTGATGATGCTTTTCTCGGTAGTAGCTGAAAAAACACAGATACCTTTGAATGTGATAAGCTCTGTATTTGGAATACCGGTGATCTTGCTGATGCTTTTGAAGCAGAATAAGGTGTGAAAATGAATGAGTGAACGGTGAATTGTGAATTTTTTAAGCCGGAAATAGGATCTGTGTTATCTGGAAAATCTGCGTGAGATTATTTTTTTGCTCGCTGATTTCGCAGATCAGGCAGATTTTGAGAAAGTTATAAATTATATATTTGATGTAATAAATAGATCTAAATTAATATGCACCTGGAAATCAGACAAGCTAATATAGGCTACGACAAAACCTTAATTTCAAATGCTCAGGCAGATCTGAAACTGGGTGATGTGTGCCTCCTGATTGGAAATAATGGGGTTGGGAAAACTACGCTGATCAAATCTATTTTGCATCAAATTTCCCTCTTAAGCGGAGAAATTTTAATCAACCAGAAAAATATAAAAGATCTTTCCGTTAAAGAAATTGCAGAAAATATTGCGGTCGTTTTCTCTAAATCAAATGTTCCGCAGCATTATACTGTTGAAGACCTGATTTCACTGGGGAAATATATTTATTATCCTTTCTATTTTGAACTTAAGAAAGAAGACAGAGAAGAAGTCTCCGACATCATTGATGAGCTGGATCTCAGACAATATAAATACACTCTTCTTAAAAACTTATCGGATGGGAATTTGCAGAAAGCATTTATAGGACGTGCCATTACCCAAAATTCGCCGGTTATTATCCTGGATGAGCCTACGACGCATCTGGACGAAAAAAACAAGCTTATCATTTTAAAAACACTCCGCAGGCTGGCTAAAGAACAAAACAAAATTATTTTATTTTCTTCCCACGACTGGCGACTGGCCAAAGAGTTTGCAGACAAAATCTGGTATGTGAAGGATAATCAGCTTTTTTCCGGACTCGTAGAAGATGTATTGCTTCAGCATGATGAACTGACCAATGTATCCTTATTTCAGGTGAATGATAATTTCGTTCCGCCTTCCATTCAGGCTCCGCAGGTTCATAAAGAAATGCTCTATTCCCTGCTGCAGAAAAATTTCGAAAAAGACCTTTCTGCCCTGCATTTTGAGTATAAAGACGGTTTTTGGGATATTCTTACCAACACCTCCAAACAACAATGTGAATCTTTCGAAGAAATAATAGATTCCGTTAAAAACATTCACTAATACTACGTTTCTGTTAAATATTTCACATACTATGCATGCATAGTATTATGCTAATCATACAATTTAACTCGTTTACTATCAGATTATTAACAAAATTTAACGTTAATAAATACTATGCATGCATAATATTTACTAAATTTGGGTAACACCATTCGTACATAAATGATGGATAATAATAAAGAAAAAATAGAAAACGTAGATTTAGTTTTAAAACAGACCTGGCTGGCTGTTTCTAAAATGTACACAGAACTTGCTCAAGAGCATGATTCTACCGCTGTACAGGCCCTCACTCTTCTTAAAATTGATCCCAAGGAAGGCACCCGAAGTACCAACTTAGGTCCTAAAATGGCGATCGAGCCCACCTCTCTGACAAGAATCATCAAGCTTCTTGAAGATAACGGATACATCTATAAGGAAAAAACCACTGCCGATAAAAGGGAAGTGATCATTAAACTTACAGATAAAGGTCTGAATTCAAGGAATATGTCAAAAGAAGTGGTCGTCAATTTTAACAAAAAGGTGATGGAGAAGATCGCTCCCGAGAAAATTGAAACGTTCAAGGAAGTCATGTCCGAAATCATGAAAATTGCAAACGAATTATTAAATAACAGAAAATAAATTGTAGGAAATCCATATGGTAACCTATGGTTTTAGCAAATAATAAAAATTTACATATGAAAAGAAGAATCAAACATGTAACGGTTCTTGGTTCAGGAATTATGGGTAGCGGTATTGCGGCACATTTCGCCAACATTGGCGTGGAAGTGTCCCTTTTGGATATCGTTCCTTTTGAACTGACAGAAGCTGAGCAGAAAAAAGGTTTGACCAAAGATGACAAAGTGGTAAGAAACAGAATTGCTTCTGAAAACTTTGAAAAACTGAAAAAAGCAAGTCCTGCCCTTCTCTATTCTCCGAAATTTGCAGATAGAATTAAGGTAGGAAACTTCGATGATGATCTTCAGAAGATCAAAAACACAGACTGGATCATTGAAGTAGTCGTTGAAAGACTTGATATCAAAAAATCTGTTTATGAAAAAATTGAACAGTTCAGAAAGCCGGGAACATTAATTTCTTCTAATACATCAGGAATTCCTATTCATTTTCTAATTGAAGGAAGAAGCGATGATTTCAAACAATACTTTGCGGGAACACATTTCTTCAACCCGGTAAGATACCTTCCTCTTCTGGAGATCATCCCTACCCCGGAAACCCTTCCGGAAGTGGTTGACTTCTACATGAACTATGGAGCGAAATTCTTAGGAAAAACTACCGTTTTAGCCAAAGATACTCCGGCGTTTATCGCGAACAGAATCGGGGTATTCTCCATGATGGATCTTCTTCACAACGTACAGAAATTAGGACTGACTGTTTCTGAAGTTGATAAATTAACCGGTCCTGTCATCGGACGTCCAAAATCAGCAACATTCAGAACGGCTGATGTGGTAGGTCTTGATACCTTGGTTATGGTAGCCAACGGCGTTCGTCAGAGCGGTGCTGAAGCCAACAACTTTAATGACGTTTTTGCCCTTCCAGGCTATATCCAGAAAATGATGGATAATAAGTGGCTAGGTTCTAAGACTGAGCAAGGTTTCTACAAAAAAGTGAAAAATGCAGAAGGAAAATCTGAAATCCACGGATTGAACCTTGATACATTAGAATATGAACTACAGGGGAAATCTTCTTTCCCAACTTTGGAATTAACGAAAAATATAGATAAGCCAATTGACAGATTCAAAGTTTTAATTGGTGGAAAAGATAAAGCCGGCGAATTATACAGAAAATCTCTGGGAGCCCTATTCGCTTACGTTTCTCATAAAGTTCCTGAAATCTCAGACGAAGTTTACAAAATAGACGACGCTATGAGAGCAGGTTTCGGATGGGAAAACGGACCGTTTGAAATTTGGGATGCTGTAGGCGTTCAAAAAGGTATTGAATTAGCTAAAGATGCAGGTTACGAAGTTTCGGACTGGGTAAAAAATGTAGAAGCTTTCTATAAAGTAAATGATGAAGGTCAAAGTATCTTCGTTGACAAAAATTCAGGGGAATACAACAAAATCCCTGGTCAGGATGCCTTTATTATCTTAGACAATATCAGAAAGAACAAAACACTTTGGAGCAATTCAGGGGCAGCTATTGAATATCTTGGTGACGGTATCATCAACTTTGAGATCCGCTCAAAAATGAATTCTCTCGGAGGCGAAGTTCTTGACGGATTAAACAGAGCTATCGATTTAGCAGAAAAAGAATACGACGGATTGGTTGTTGGAAACCAGGGAACCAATTTCTCTGTAGGCGCCAACCTTGCCATGATCCTGATGATGGCTATCGAACAGGACTGGGACGATCTGAATATGGCGATTGCCTATTTCCAGAAATCCATGATGAGAGTACGTTACTCTTCTATTCCTGTAGTCGTTGCTCCTCACGGAATGACGCTTGGTGGTGGTTGCGAAATGACCATGCACGCAGACAGAGTGGTTGCCGCAGCAGAAACTTACATCGGATTGGTAGAAACCGGAGTTGGGGTCATTCCTGGTGGTGGTGGTACCAAAGAACTTACGTTAAGAACTTCCAGAGAATTCCACAGCGATGACGTTAAAAACAACAGACTTCGTGAAGCATTCATGAACATCGCCATGGGTAAAGTAGCAACTTCCGCTTATGAAGCCTACGATATGGGAATTCTTGAAAAAGGAAAAGACATTGTATCCGTAAGCAAAAACAGACAGATCGCTGAAGCTAAAAAAGTAGCAAAATTATTGGCCGAACAGGGTTATACTCAACCTATCGAGCAAAGAGTAAAAGTTTTAGGAAAAGACGCCTTAGGAATGTTCTACGTAGGAACAGACCAGATGCTTACCGGAAACTTCATCTCTGCACACGACAAGAAAATTGCTGACAAACTAGCCAACGTAATGGTCGGTGGAAATCTTTCTGAACCAACGGTAGTTACCGAACAATACTTATTGAACCTTGAAAGAGAAACCTTCCTTCAACTTTGTGGTGAGAGAAAAACTTTGGAGAGAATTCAGTATATGTTGCAGAATGGGAAACCGCTAAGGAATTAGAAGTTAGATTTTAGATATTAGAAGTTAGAATGAAAGCGCATAGATTACAGGATCTACTTATTTGGAAAAAATCAATGATGTTAGTAAAGGATGTTTATCTGATAACAGAAAAACTCCCTACTGATGAAAAGTTTGGGCTTATTTCACAAATAAAGAGATGTGCGGTTTCTATTCCTTCTAATATTGCAGAAGGTGCAGGACGAAATAATGTAAAAGAATTTTATCAGTTTTTAGGAATTGCCTCAGGTTCTTGTTATGAACTTGAAACACAATTAATTCTTTTGGTTGAACTAAATTTTGAAAAGGAAACAGAGATTGCACCTTTACTAAATAATCTAAATGAAATTCAGAAGATGATCTACAAGTTTAAAACTAATTTAATAAACGGTTAGAATCTAATTTCTAACCTCTAATTTCTAACTTCTAAACAATGAAACAAGCATATATAGTAAAGGGTTTCAGAACTGCCGTAGGAAAAGCTCCAAAAGGAAGTTTAAGATTCACAAGACCCGACGTGATGGCCGCTACAGTTATTGAAAAATTAATGGCTGAGCTACCACAATTAGATAAAAACAGAATTGACGACCTTATCGTAGGAAACGCAATGCCGGAAGCTGAACAGGGACTGAATGTAGCCCGTCTGATTTCTTTAATGGGATTGAATACCGATAAAGTTCCGGGAGTTACTGTAAACAGATATTGCGCATCAGGAAGTGAGGCTATTGCTATTGCTTCTGCAAAAATCCAGGCGGGAATGGCAGACTGTATCATCGCAGGAGGTACAGAATCTATGTCTTATATCCCGATGGGTGGTTACAAGCCGGTTCCAGAAACAGATATTGCAAAAACAAACCCTGATTATTACTGGGGAATGGGTTACACTGCTGAAGAAGTAGCCAAACAGTACAATATTACAAGAGAAGAACAGGATCAGTTTGCCTTTGAATCGCATATGAAAGCTTTAAAAGCTAATGCTGAAGGAAAATTTGCCAATCAGATCGTTTCTATTCCTGTAGAATATAATTTCCTGGACGACAACCAGAAAATGCAGTCTAAAAAGTTTGACTTTTCTGTAGATGAAGGGCCTAGAAAAGATACTTCTCTGGAAGGTCTTGCTAAACTGAGACCTGTATTCGCCAACGGCGGAAGTGTAACAGCCGGAAATTCATCTCAGATGAGCGACGGAGCTGCTTTCGTAATGGTGATGAGTGAAGAAATGGTAAAAGAATTAGGTCTTGAGCCGGAAGCAAGATTGGTAGCTTATGCAGCTGCAGGTCTTGAGCCTAGAATTATGGGTATGGGACCGATTTACGCGATTCCAAAAGCGTTAAAACAAGCCGGTCTTGAATTAAAAGATATTGAATTAATTGAATTGAATGAAGCCTTTGCATCACAGTCTGTGGCGATCAAAAAGGAATTAGGATTAAACCCTGATATCCTTAACGTCAACGGAGGTGCTATCGCTCTTGGCCACCCGCTTGGATGTACCGGAACTAAATTAACCGTTCAGCTTCTTGACGAAATGAGAAGACGTGGAAACAAGTACGGAATGGTTTCTATGTGTGTAGGTACGGGACAGGGAGCAGCAAGTATCTTCGAGCTTCTTTAATTGTATAATGTCGGCTGTACAATGTATAAAGTATTAAAGACGTACAGCTGATATTGCAAAGAAAAAGTACAGTATATGTTATACTTTTTACTTTGTACGATATACTTTTTACAAAAAAATAAATAAACAAAAAAACATATGGCTACATTAAAAGGAGGTGAATTCCTGATCAAGGAAATTCCTGCAAATGATATTTTCACTCTTGAAGAACTGAGTGAAGAACAAAAAATGCTTCGTGATTCTGCGAAAGAATTTATCGACAGAGAAGTAATTCCTCAAAAAGAAAGATTTGAGAAAAAAGATTATGCTTTAACTGAAGAAAAGATGCGTCAGTTGGGCGAAATGGGACTTTTGGGAGTGGCTGTTCCTGAGGAATACGGCGGTCTTGGAATGGGCTTCGTGAATACCATGCTGGCATGTGATTACTGTTCAGGAGCGAATGGTTCATTGGCTACGGCTTATGGAGCACACACGGGAATCGGAACCCTTCCTATCCTATTGTACGGTACAGAAGAGCAAAAGAAAAAATACCTTCCGGATCTGGCTACAGGAACAAAATTCGGAGCATACTGTCTTACTGAGCCTGATGCAGGTTCTGATGCCAACTCAGGAAAAACAAGAGCTAAGCTCTCTGAAGATGGAAAACATTATGTGATCAACGGACAAAAAATGTGGATCTCCAATGCAGGTTTTGCAGAAATCTTCATTGTATTTGCTAAAATTGACGATGATAAAAACATCACTGGTTTCATCGTAGAAAAAGAAGGAACTGAAGGCCTTACTTTCGGTGAAGAAGAGCATAAACTGGGAATCCGTTCGTCTTCTACAAGACAGGTTTTCTTTAATGATATGAAAGTTCCTGCTGAGAACCTTTTAGGCGAAAGAAACAATGGTTTCAAAATCGCTTTGAATGCTTTGAATGTAGGAAGAATTAAATTGGCTGCTGCCAACCTTGACGGACAGAGAAGAATCTTAAACCACTCTCTTCAATATTCTAACGAAAGAAAGCAGTTTGGCGTTTCTATTTCAACTTTCGGAGCGATCAGAAAGAAGCTGGCAGAAATGGCAACAGGAATTTTCGTTGCTGAGGCTGGTTCTTACAGAGCTGCAAAAGACGTTGAAGATAAAATCAATGAATTGGTTGCCGGTGGAATGAATCATCAGCAGGCTGAACTGAAAGGAGTTGAAGAATTTGCGGTAGAAGCTTCTATTCTGAAGGTTTTCGTATCAGATTTGACACAACATACCGCTGACGAAGGAATCCAGGTATACGGAGGAATGGGATTCTCTGAAGATATGCCAATGGAAGCTGCATGGAGAGATTCAAGAATCGCAAGAATCTATGAAGGAACTAATGAGATCAACAGATTATTAGCAGTAGGAATGTTAATTAAGAGAGCGATGAAAGGAGAATTAGATTTGCTTTCTCCGGCAATGGCGATCAGCAAAGAATTAATGGGAATTCCATCATTTGATGTTCCTGATTATGCAGCATTCATGAGTGAAGAAAAGGCGATTATCGCTAATCTTAAGAAAGTATTCCTTATGGTTTCCGGAGCTGCCCTTCAAAAATTCATGATGGATATCGAAAAGCAACAACACTTACTGTTAAATGCATCTGAGATCCTTAACCAGCTTTACATGGCAGAATCTGCTGTACTAAGAGCTGAGAAACATTTCTCTCCTGATTCTGTAGAAGCAGCAATGGCACAGCTTAACCTTTACAAAGCCGTTGAAAAGGTCATCGCAGCCGCTAAAGAAGGAATTATCTCTTTCGCTGAAGGTGATGAGCAGAGAATGATGCTTTCAGGTCTGAGAAGATTTACAAAATATACCAACCATCCTAATGTAGTGGCTTTAACTGAAAAAGTTGCAGCCCAGTATATTGCTAAAGGTAATTACTAAACATTATTTTGAATATAATAGTAAACGCTCCAAGATTTTGGAGCGTTTATTATATTAATATGGGTTGTAATTCTTTTGGAAATTACATCTGTTTTTGTCCGATTTCATTGATTTCATTGAAATTCTCTTTAGGATTTACACCATATTGATTGGTTCCCGGAGTTCCTTCCGTAAATAAAAGGATCAATAACCAGATAGCTCCAACAATTGGGATCAAAGAGATAAAAAACCACCATCCGCTTTTATCTACATCATGTAATCTTCTAACCAAAACAGCTAATCCCGGAATAAAAGTTGCCAATGCGTAAACCATATAAATAAATCCGTAAGGCATATCCTGATAAAATTTCAATCCCAAAAGATTATCTAATAGCGTCGCTATAATTACGAAGATTGTATTAAATAATAAGTACATCCAGTACTCCGTTCTTCTCGCTCTTCCTGTAAAATCAGCATACTGTTTCAATGCTTTTAAGTACCATTTCATAGTTTTTGTTTTTTTTAATAGGGGCCAAAAATAAAGATTTTTTTCAGATTTGCAACTACTTTTTATTTTTATTAGGTCTAACTAAAAACCTCGTTCCATAAAAGCAATCCCTAAAACACATCAGCGATTAAAAAACAGGAAATGAAATAATTCTATATTTTGTTTATGGAGAACCTGCGCGAAGTCTTCGACTTCGCGCAGGTTTTTTTTGCTATTCTTCAATTTTTTTACTACTTTTAGTCATTAAATTTGATCAGAGATCATTACTTTTCTCAATATGATAAAAAACGCAAGGAAATGAAGTTAATATTGTCATGCTCATTATTACTGTTTTGCACAATGACTTTCGCCCAGCAGAAAGAAAACAGAAAACAAATCTTTCCAAAGACAGATACTGCGAAGGTCCTCAATATGAAAGGGCTTAAAGAAATACAGACCAGGATCAATACCGATTATAAACAGCAGTATAAAACGCTCGTTGCCACACCAAAAGACACATCACTGTATATGGCGTTAAAAGAAGCCAAACGGGATCACTCAAAATACAGGATACTCAACAGTGTAGCCCCTGAAAAATCAATACCAGACACAAAAAAGGCACAGCCTACCAAATAATTAAAAAAACTAATCAAACCACAAAAACCAATTACTATGGGAAAATTTATTATCTCGAAGAGAACCGATGGTGACTTCAAATTCAATCTTAAAGCCGGAAACGGACAAGTGATCTTAACCAGTCAGGGATACAGCTCAAAATCATCCTGTGAAAACGGAATAGAGTCTGTGCGCACCAATTCTCAGGACGATTCCAAATTCGAAAGAAATACGGCAAAAGACGACCGCTGTTATTTTAATTTAAAAGCAGGAAACGGACAGATCATAGGCACCAGCCAGATGTACGAATCTGAAAACGGAATGGATAACGGGATAGAATCCGTAAAAAACAACGCTCCAGGTGCTTCTGTAGAGGATGAAACCATTATTTAATATTCCCTAAAATAATCTCAATAAAAATGTCTTATTTTTTAAGGCATTTTTTATTTTTGTATTCTATTTTCTATTTGAAATGACAAAAGAAGAAATGCTCAACAGAGCCATAAAGATAGCTGATAAAGCACACAAAGGACAAACCGACAAATACCATGCACCCTACATTGCTCACGTGATGCGTGTCATGGAATACGGAAAAACACTCGACGAAAAGATTGTTGGCGTCCTTCATGACGTGGTAGAAGACCATCCGGAAGAGTTCAGCCTGGAATATTTAAGAACCGAAGGCTTTCCCGAATACATTATTTTTGCCATCAGCTGTCTTACCAAATTTGATCCTGAAGAAGATTACGATGAATTCGTTAAAAGAACGGAAAGATCACCTTTGGCTGTCGCTGTAAAACTAAACGATCTCCGTGACAACATGGACCTTAGAAGAGTCAACAGAGAGCTCACTCCCAAGGATATCAAAAGATTCAATAAATACCTTAAGGCGTATCATTATCTGATAGAGAAATATTAATCCGCTCCCGGGAAATCATACGTTTTTGTAGGATGATCTGTACCATCGATATTGATGTTTAGGGCCAGATAAATAAAGTGAAGGTTTTTATTGCCTTTTGCTTCAAATTCACGCTGCCAAAGATATCCTGTCAGGATTCCGAAATAGTCATCGATCTGATAACCGAAACCACCATATACTCTATTTCTGGCGAAAGTAGGTTTCATCGGGCTTACCAAAAAGATTTCGTCATAGGCATTCGCGAAGATAGTTCCTTTTTTGACGGTCTTTGCATTCAGGGGAACGCTGATATTCAGACGGTATCTGTAACGCATTCTTTGGGAAGCTTTGTCAATTGCGGGCTCATAAAAAAAGCTTTTTTCGATACGAAAACGGTTTTCAAACTTCACGATTCCTTTTTTGAAATCAATCACGTCCTGTAACCAAACCCTGAATTCCTCTCTGCTCAGACTGTGTTCTTTGTAATTCACATATCTTCCTAAACCTACAAAAGGTTTGTGATTTTTGGTCAGGTTGTAGCCTACTCCCCCTTTGATCTCGTAATAATCCGGATAGGTGTAATCTTCGTTACCTCTGAGCTGTCCTTCTGCGTAGAGAAAAAATTTCGGATGAAACTTATAGGTTAGAGTCACTGCATTGAAGCTGGAAACGTGGTCCTGTGCTTTTAAAAAGGTCATACTCAAAAGTAAACTCAGACTTAAAAAAAGTTTCATAAAAAATTTTTGCAAAAATAAATTATTTAACAATTTGTTAATGTTAACTTTCATTCATTTCGAATTAACATTTACTTAATATTGATCGTATATGAGAAGCCTAAATGGAACCATCTCTGTGGCATTTCAACTCCAAAAGCTTCTGTATATTTTGTGTTCGTCAGATTATTAATCAGCACATATACCGAGAAATCTTTTTTAGCAAAACTTAACTTCTCGTCAAGGAGATTATAAGTCCCCAGATTCATTCTTTCATTGTATCTGTAAACCAATTCATTGGTAAAATAGTTCAGGAATTTCGTCTCCAGTTTCGCCACCACCTGATGTTTCAGGTTGTCCAGAATATATCTTGAAACAAATTCATTGGATTCTTTCATTTTACTGTCCAGATAGGTGTATCCTGCGGTGTATTTTAGCCAGCTGAAAGCTCTGTGGCTTAATTCAATTTCAACTCCTTTTGTATCAATTTTCCCAACATTCTGTGCGTACCAAATCGGATCCGTCAGGCTTTTTTTAACCCAGTCGATAGAATTATTGGAATTTCTCATAAACCCGCTCACTTTTGCGAGGATTTTACTGTTCTGATATTGATATCCTACTTCAGATGAAACGGCATTTTCAGGAAGAAGGTTCTGATTTCCCTGTTCGGTTTTGCTTACATAATAAAGGTCTGTAAACGTCGGAACACGGTGAACTTTTGCAATATTTCCGTAGATTTTATTGTTCGGGTTGAAATTATATCCAATATCTAACCCCGGATAGAAAAAATTCCCTTCTTTGGAATAATTCGCCCATGAAATTCCCGGACTGATGTTCAGTTTTTTATCCAGTAATGAAAAATGATGCTCAAAGAAAACCTGTGAAACAAAACGGTTTCGCTCTCCTAAATTATTACTCGCCAGAAATTCCTTTCTCAGCTCAACACCTACACCTGTAGTTCCCAAACCCCATTGATAGCTGGAATTCACTTCTCCACCTACATTATTCCCGATATGCATATTTCTGTAGCCATTTGGCTTATTTCTATCATAGAGATACATATCCTGACCTCTTCTCCAATAGGCATTGGAGCTTATCTTCAAATGACCAAAAGTTTGCTGATGCGCTAAACTTACGATGGAAGCCTGTGTTTCCTCATACTGTTCGGTAGCGCTTTTAGATGCATAAAAACCATTGGCCCCGAATTTCTTTTCAGAAAAACCGGCCTGCAACTTCAGATCACCATTTTTAATGTTCAGTTTGCTTTGATAGAAAACATTTCGGATCTCGTAATCCGTATTGTACATATATCCCTGTGAAGAAGAAGTATTAGCCTGAAGAGAGTTGGAGAATTTTTCATTTCCCAACTGCGCATTGAATCCAAATCCGTAGGTTTCGTAATCTCCGCCGTCAGCACTGATCTTCACCCTTTTTCCGGGAGTTGTTTTAGTAATAATATTGATAACACCTGCATAGGCATTCTGACCGAATCTTCTGGCTGCCGGACCTTTGATGATCTCAATTCTTTCCACATCATCCATATCCACCGGGACATTCATTGAATTGTGACCCGTTTGGGAATCGTTCATTCTGATGCCGTTCAGCAACAGCAATACCTGCTCAAAAGAACTTCCTCTGAAACCTATATCACTTTGTACGCCATTCGCTCCTCTCCTTCTGATATCCATTCCCGGAACCTGCTGAAGAACTTCATCGATACTTTTCGCCGGAGAATTGGCAATATCTTCTTTGGTAATGACCGTTATATTCTGATTGGCACTTTTATAGGGTGTGGAGATAAATTTCCCCTGAAATTCAATATTTTCAATGTCTGTTGTCTTTTCCTGCGCCTGTGCACAAAACAGGGATCCCAATAAAAATATACTCCCAATCTTTTTGATCATAATAATTGCCGTTTTCGTTCTTAATCAGTTTCTTTAAATAATGGCCTCAAAAGTAAGGGAGTTCCTGAAGACAGGCAAATGATAGTTATCATAAAAAAGATGCAGTATGGTTATACTGCATCTTTTAGGGAAGTAACTGTTTTATCTTTTTCTCATTAAATGTGTAACAAGATCTCTGAATAATTTTCTCATTTCTATATTACAAATTTATGAATACAATTTTAAATAATTTTAAAACACAAAACAATAGCATATGGTAAAAATATAACGAAAATCATAAACCGATGAAAAATATCATGAAAATATGCCATATATATAACCTTATGACTGATAATCATTTATTCATAAATCAACCTTTTATTCCTCAACGGGTACCTCTTCTTTTCCTGTAGAAGTCAGGATAATATATTTGTATCCGGGAAATATTTAACCATCTTATTTCCACTAAAATTTCGTAATTTTGTGGGTCTTATTTTTTTAAGATGCAAACAATCTTTTTCAAAGATAAAACATGGCTAAAACAATAGAAATAGATATAAAAAAACAGATCTTCGTTAAGAATGCACACCTTAACAATCTGAAGCATATAGACGTTCTGATCCCGAAAAATAAACTGATCGTGATTACAGGAGTTTCCGGAAGCGGAAAATCATCTCTGGCGTTCGATACAATTTATGCAGAGGGACAGAGAAGATATGTGGAGAGTTTAAGTTCCTATGCGCGTCAGTTTTTGGGTAAACTTGAAAAACCAAAAGTGGATGATATTAAAGGGCTTGCCCCTTCCATTGCCATTCAGCAGAAAGTGATTTCTTCCAATCCACGTTCTACGGTAGGAACTTCTACAGAGATCTATGATTATATGAAACTTCTTTTTGCAAGGATCGGGAAAACCTATTCTCCTGTTTCCGGTGAAGAAGTGAAAAAAGACTCCGTTTCTGATGTGATTGATTTTATCAAAGCTTCCAAAAAAGAGACTTCATTTCTATTGACGGCTCCTTTGGAATATGATGCGGATAATTTTAAAGAAGCATTAAACGTTTTAAAGCTGGCAGGTTTCACAAGACTTGAAATCAATGGTAATCTAGCCGGTATTGAAGATTTGGAAAGTTTCGGTTTTACACCGGAGAAAGGAATGATCATTAATCTGGTGATCGACCGTTTTTCTTATGAAGAAGACGAGAACTTCCTTCAGAGATTGGCAGACTCTATTCAGATGGCGTTTTATGAAGGTCATGGTTATTGTGCACTGAAGAATGCAGATACCGGAAAAGTAAAAGAATTTTCCAATAAATTTGAGCTGGACGGCATGGAGTTCCTTGAACCGAATGTCCATTTTTTCAGCTTTAATAATCCTTACGGAGCATGTCCTGCATGTGAAGGCTACGGAAAGGTAATCGGAATTGATGAAGATCTTGTGATTCCCAATAAAACCTTATCCATTTATGAAGATGCTGTAGTATCCTGGAGAGGTGAAACCATGAGCGAATGGAAAAAGGCATTCATCAAAAAAGCAGAAGACTTCCCTATCCATAAGCCTTATCATCAATTAACCAAAGAACAGAAAAACTTCCTTTGGAAAGGAGACGGAAAAAGCAGTTTCCCATCCATCAATAATTTCTTCAAAATGCTTGAAGAAAATCTGTACAAAATTCAGTACCGTGTCATGCTTTCCCGATACAGAGGAAAAACACTCTGCCCTACCTGCGAAGGTCTGAGGCTGCGTGAAGAAACGAGCTGGGTCAAAGTAGACGGACATAATATCCAGTCGATGATTGAGCTTCCGCTGGATGAATTACATCCTTTAATCAACGGACTGAAGCTTTCTGAGCACGATCAGGATGTGGCCAAAAGACTGTTGTACGAGATCAAAACCCGTATTGAATTTTTATTAAAAGTAGGTTTAGGCTATTTAACCATCAACAGAACATCCAACACACTCTCCGGTGGGGAAAGTCAGAGAATTAACCTTGCTACAAGTCTGGGAAGTTCCCTGGTGGGATCTATTTATATCCTGGATGAGCCTTCTATCGGTCTTCACTCAAGAGATACAGAAAATCTGATAGGAGTTTTAAAAAACCTTCGTGATCTTGGAAATACCGTAATTGTTGTAGAACACGATGAAGATGTGATGAAAGCCGCCGATTATATTATCGATATCGGTCCGGAGGCTGGTTATCTTGGGGGTGAACTGGTTTTTGCGGGAGATTATACCGATCTTAAAAACGCAGATACCCTTACCTCAAAATACCTGACCGGAAGAATGGAAATTGAAGTTCCGAAAAAGCGAAGAAAAGCCAAGGAATGGATCCATATCAAAGGAGCAAGACAGAACAATCTTAAAAATATAGACGTAGATGTACCTCTGGAAAGCCTTACGGTGATCTCAGGAGTTTCCGGAAGCGGAAAATCTACGCTGATGAAGGAAATTTTAACCAATGACATCCAGATCCAGCTTGGAATGGGTGGCAAAAAGGGAGATTACGATTCCGTAGAATTTCCAAAAAAACTGATTAAAAATATTGAGCTGATCGACCAGAACCCGATCGGAAAATCATCAAGATCTAACCCGGTGACTTATCTGAAAGCCTATGACGACATCAGAGATCTTTTTGCCAAGCAGAAAGTATCAAAAATGATGGGTTATAAGCCTAAGCATTTCTCTTTCAACGTAGACGGCGGAAGATGTGATGAATGTAAAGGTGAAGGAGTGATCAACGTTTCCATGCAGTTCATGGCAGATATTGAATTGGAATGTGAGGTATGTAAAGGGACCCGTTTCAAAAGCGAAATTCTGGAAGTGAAATTCGATGAGAAAAGCATTTCCGATATTCTTCACATGACGGTAGATGAGTCTCTGGAATTCTTTAAAGACAATAACGAAGAAAAGATTGTGACCAAACTGAGACCGCTTCAGGAAGTAGGATTAGGATATCTTCAGCTGGGACAAAGCTCTTCTACCCTTTCCGGAGGTGAGGCGCAGCGTGTGAAACTGGCTTCTTTCCTTGTTAAAGGAGTAACCACAGATAAAACTCTATTTATCTTTGATGAACCTTCTACAGGACTGCATTTTCATGATATCCAGAAGCTGTTAAAATCATTGCAGGCTTTGATTGATCTTGGGCATTCTGTGATCGTTATTGAGCATCAGCCGGATATTATCAAATCCGCGGATTATATAATTGATATCGGGCCTGAGGCTGGAAAATATGGTGGTGAAGTTGTTTTTGCAGGCACACCGGAAGATCTGGCGAATGATAAAAAATCGCATACCGCGAAATACATTAAGGAAAAACTTGAAAACTAAATACAAATAGAGAGCCGGATGGCTCTCTATTCTTTTATAGGAACGTGACTTTTATTCCTTTACATTATACAGAAATGGGCTCTGCTTACTGTAAGTTTCATCCTCAATCTGGGAAACCAGAAACTCAGAAAGGTCTGCTGCGCTGATCTGTTCGCCTTTGCAATCTGTCAGATTCGTTTCTGTTCTGAAATGTTCTGAAGTCGGAATGATTAAGGGAAGTCTGACCAGAGTCCAGTCCAGATCGCTGTTGACAAGGATTTCGTATTCATCCTGCTTGTCTTTTGTGGTTTTGGGATAATTCTGGTACATCCAGTCTGTAGCCGCTTTTACCTTTTCATTCTTATGATCGAAAGGAGTGTCCACATTCAGCCCGGTGATCGCAATATATCTTTTGATCCCATGCGCATTCATCGACTGTATAATATTGTTTGTGGCATCGGTGAATATTGATTTCTCTCCGACAGGCTGTCCTATCTTACTGATCACAGCACTGCACCCTTTAATAAGGTTATCGATAGCATTAAAATCTCTCGCATCTCCCTTTACAATTTCAATTAAAGGATTTTGAAGGGTGAAATTTTCCGGAGTCCGGAGAAGTAATTTCATTGGATACCCTTTTTTAAGAAGTTCCTGAACAAGATAGTTTCCGGTTTTTCCGGTTCCGCCTAGTACGGCAATGGTATTTGTTTTCATAATGATCTCTTTTGATAGCCATAAAATAAAGCCATAGTGAATGATGAATAAATCCATACACTTATGGTCAGTTTTTCTTTAGCGTTAAATAAAATAATAGTAAAGTCGGGTCCAGATAATTCGGACCTTAAGGTTTCAGACGTTTAAAAATGCGCCTGAATGGGAATGATATTTATAAAGAGATGTTAATATTCCAAATGTAGTACTTAATTTTTAATTAACAAAAAATTCAACTTTTTAAGCAAAAATATAATTAAAGAACAATCACCTATTTAACGAATTCAATTTCTAGTAACAGTATAGTTAATGAATATTTTACTATCATTTCTTGAAAAGAATTATAATTAAAAATACTCTTTCTGATGAGAATTCACTCAGACTGCATTTTTCTTAAAAAAATTGCTAAAAATTTAATTTAAACCAAATTTATCACTGTAAATAATTATTCATTTTAAAATAACTTCAATAAACAGTATATGTACCAGATATAACCTAAATAATTGAAATTTAATTCAATACATTCAAAAATAGCTGACAAAAAAGGATAAATGAAACCAATACATTTGTGTTATAACTCTTTTTTAAACAGTATATTAAGGATGAAAACATTAATTATTTCAGCAGTATTTCTGTGCTTTATCAGCACCAACGCACAAGTGGGTATTAACACTACCACTCCCGATCCAAGTGCCGTACTAGACATTAAACATTCCAATAAAGGCCTTCTTATTCCAAGGGTAAGCTTGAAAGACAATACGGATATCACGACCATTCCTTCTCCCGCCAACGGACTCATGGTGTATAACCTGACCAATTCTACGGGAACCAGCAATAAAGTGATGGCCGACAACTTCTACGTTTTTTCGTCTTCAACCAATTCATGGAATTTACTCGTAACAGACACTGTACTGAATACGGCCATTGAAGGTCTTGGAGTACCCCAACTGCAGGTCGTTGCCAATGTAGCAGCCAGTGGAAATGACACCTCTTATATAGGAAGCGATCTGGGAGCCAATATCAGAAAGCTCTTTTTCGAAAATGAAGTTTTTGACAGAAACAGCTCCTACGACCCGGCCATCTCTGAATTCAAAGCACCTAAAAACGGCTACTATCAGATTGATGCTTCTATTCTCCTGAAAAGCTACCAGGCACAGAATACAACCAATATTGTACGTTTGGGAGTAAGTAATCCCTATACGACATTTACTTATAATGGTAACGCAACATTTGCATTTCTGAACCAGCCACTAAATGCCGTCACTGATGATCAGCAGCCATTAACACTTAAAGTTTCAGGTGTTATTTATATGAATAAGGACCAGAAAATATGTTTCCTTACCCGATACATTACACCCGGAACCACTGCAGGTAATAATACCTATTCTATAGCTACCGAAGGTTTGGGCTACAACAGAACACAGGTCAATAATATCACCATCGTATACCTTCCCATAAATTAAAGCCATGAAAATATACAGTTTACTTATGATCTGTCTTGGAGTATTTCATTATTCCCAGGTAGGTATCAACACGATTCCCCGTCCTGATAACAGTGCAGCACTTCATGTACAATCGACCAACAAAGGTCTGTTGATTCCAAGAGTTTCATTATCGGGAGCTACAGATATTACGACTATCAACAAACCTGCAAACGGCTTACTGGTATTCAATTTAAAAGATGGAGACAACGGAACGCCTCTTACTACAGATGATGTACTGAAGAACAGGCTGTATTCTTTCAGCAACGGAAGATGGAATATTTTCGTGAATGCTGATGAAATGAATACCAAAATCAACAATATCCTTCTCAACAGACTGGTCGCCCTGGTTAATATGAAACCTTCAGGAAACGATCTCAGTTTTGTGAGTGGTGATCTGGGCAATAACATCCGTAGATTTATATTTGATAATAAAGTGACGGACAAATCCAATACATTCAATACGTCAACAGGAGAATTTACAGCTCCGTTTACAGGATATTATGTCATCAACATGAATATCCTTCTGAAACCGTGGGCGAATAATTTTGATCCGGGCAATAATATTAAAACACCCATCCGGCTGGGTCTTGCAAAGCCTTATACTGGAACATTTCCTTCCAGTGGTGTTACCGATGCTATTTTCCATAGTGTTTTCCAGAATCTGGATTCGGCAATGGGCAATAATTTCATCACGTATATGAACCTGAAAACCATTATCTTTCTGCAGTCAGGAGAGAAGACGGTTCCTCTGGTAAAATATATTAGTCCGGGAACATCCGGAAATCAATATAACCTGAATACGGAAGCGAATAATTACAACAGGGTTTTAACCAACACGATTTCTATTGTCTATCTGCCTACCACTTCATGATAGAATTTCCCTGTGTTTAAAGGGAAAAAGAATAAAAAACACCACAGTAGAAAGACAGGAATTTATACTTATCCACAAAAAAATGTGGATAACTTGTGAATTTTAACATTAAATTCATATTTCATATTAAAAATATGACTACATTTACTATGTAATACAACTGAAATGAAATCTTTTTTTGCTTTTTTCAGCTTTGAAATTGCAATTAAATTTGAAATAAAAATTTAAGCACAGCATTGTCGGCTGTGCTTTTTTAATTGTTGTCTAATTAAAAAAATGAGATGTTTTATCTACTGGATCCGCTTCTAAAGAGCGGGTCCTTTTTTTCATCCCTGTTAGAAGCCTTTTGGAGAGATTCTGAATCATGTAAAAAACTTGAGGACTAGGCAAAAAAGTAAATCAGTCTCAAAACTTACAGAGTAGAAAAGCTTTTTTTAAACATTAAGACATTAATATCTTAAAAAATGGGATGCTTAAAGAACTTAAAAAAATCAATTTATTGATTTCTTTATTATAAAAATAAGCTTGCTGCTTAAATCCTTAATGTTAAAATTAAGAAATAAACTAAAGTTTATTGAGGTTAAGGAAATGAAGATCAATTTTTAACAACTATTATAGGTTTGATTATATTTATTTAACTCCCCAAGTTTGGAAAGTGATCCGAGGTTCTTTACATGTTTCTTTGATTCAAAATTGATTGAATTTTCTCTTTGTATTGCTTAAACTATCTGATGTTATGAGACAACAAAACACAAATTGCACAAATATTTTTCACAAATGACACCAATAGGCATGACCTAATGGTGCTATTTATTCTTAAAATGATTGGATTGTTTTACTCTCGTAGATTAAGCCAATTAAGCAGACATTATTATTCCCTCTCAAACTTTTTTAAGGTTCCGTTCTGATTGAGTTCAATGGAATACCGTTCTCTACTGCCATTGATACTGGCCGGAAACCACCGAAGTTTGTTATTGGCAATGGATATATAAATCGTGGTGAGTGGTTTTGCCCCTTCTATCTGTGCAATTTTTTGACTGTAAAGATCTGCGGCTTTGGCAACGCTGGCAAAATCCATTTTATCCAAAGGAACCAAGCGGCTTTGGATATCGTCCCTGACAGATATCTGCTCGGGCCTCGGCTCAGACCACTTCCCGTCTTTGTATTCATAATTATCAATATAATCAGGATTCGTAGGGTGCTGAAGCATCGCAAGGATACTTCCATTATCATAAAAATGTATGATGTAATAGATCTTAATTTCTTTTCCGGCATACTGAGGAAGTTTTCTTAAGGCTTCCTCAGCGTTCTTCAGCTTGTTTTCATTGGTTAAAAAACCTGTGTTTTTACCTTCTGTATAGGTATCGATGTGTGTTTTGGTGTGTTTTTCCAGCATGGTATTCACCAGGTGCCGGGCTTCTTCTATTTGTTTTTCTACCTCCGGATTGTAAGGGCTGGAAACAGAAACCGGAATCTGTTCATTTTTTTTAAGCTGAGCTGTGGTGTCTGCTACAGGTTCAAAAGTTTCTCTTACACTTTTGGAAACCTGCTCACAGCCTGTTAAAAAAATACTTCCTACAATTATAATGATTAAGTTTTTCATGGCATTTAACTTACATTTTCCAGATCTTCGGCAAAGGCAATGCGGCTCGGATCTTCTTTCAAATAAAATATATCTACAGTTTGTTGTCTTACCTGATTCAGATCAAGAAGGTTTACAATCTTCTTAATTTCGGTTCTATGGGTCTGATTCTGTTCATCAACGTATTCCAATTTAAATAAAACCATTGGCTGCTCGTTGATATAAGTTCCGGTCTGATCAGCACTGATTAATCTGGCTGTCGTTCTGATTCCTTTAAATTTAATAAGCTCAGGTTCTCCGTTTTTACCATGGAAGATCCTGTTGATAAAGTAGGAGAAAATAAGTTTATAAAACAGCAATATCGCAGGACAGAGCAACAAAGGATGCCAATATATAATGAACCGCCACCCCATTCCATTGCTCTCGGTCTGATAAGAGTAGATATAATACCATGCAACCAGTGTAACAATGGTTAGCCAGCCCATAGTGATAAGAAAAACAATCAGAACGTTGATGCTGGCCTCGCTTCCCGCAAAAATAAAATAAGGCATTTTCTTTACCTCCTGATCAATAAGTATTTCTACTGTTTTTCCTTTCTCAAACCGATGTTGCTGAGGTTTTGAATCATTAACGACAGCTTTCTGCTTAATATCCGTATTGACCAGATTTTTGAAAGCAAGCACAAGTTCATAGGTATTATATTTACTGCCGGGCTTGGATACTTTCACCGCATCCAGGATTTCAGCCTTTCTTCGAACACCGTGTTTGGCCAGATGGATCACATTTCTTTTAGCAATAAAATTCAGCATGATCCACTTATAAAACCAACCCGATAAAACAATGCCCCATAAAAGTACAGAAAGTCCCAAAAGTCCTACTGCAAGCCACGGATTAGTTTCGTTGAGCAAGGGCGGTTCCGCATCTTTGATGTTATAGTACAAAATCATGGGAAATGGCACCGCAAAAAACAGCATATAAAGCATCCAGAATATTCCAAAGCCTCGACTCATATTTTTGTTTTTTTGTTAATCATAAGATACTCATTTTAAGTAAATTATTTTGAAATTATTTAATTTTTCTCAATTTCATTAACCCCAACTAAGCCCGCTTTATAAGCCTCCGAAAAGTATAACCGTATTATTTTTCACTTATATTCATGATATCGCTGACTTCATTAATAACATTCTGTACTTTTTTAGAACCGAACAGCCCAACAGCAATCGGGACTTTTTTCTCTTTACCCTTCTGATTGAATATGAAAAAAGCAGTACTGTCCATGGTAATAAAAAGGTATTTTCCGGTCAATACATAAAACTGTTCAAATTCTTCAAAACGATAGGTCACTTCATTATTCAGGATATTATTTTTGTGAATAATAATTTTCTCCTGCGGATCAATGGTGAGTTTTTTGGTTGCTTTTAACACATTGACCAATGCAAGAATTCCAAATAGCAAAGCACCCCAAAGTCCGATTTTCTTCTCCGCAGGAATGATACAATATAAACCAACAGCTACAATCAGGCACGCGACAAAACGTATCAATGCTACCGGCATATTATTTTTCAAATGAAATCTGCTTCCTTCTTGTTTAAAATATCTGTAATCCACGATAACAATAGGTTCACTTAGCCGATAAACGAAAATTTATTCTCAAACATTTTTCCGAATAGCGGAACAGGTCTTTCCGCTCCATTGGCTGCATTAATGATTCCCAAGATGCAGAAGATTAAAATCAGAAGTCCTACAATTCCTAGAAACGATAATACCGGAGCTATAGCTGCAAGAATTCTCATGATGATATTAAAAATGACACTTACAATCATCAACCCAAGTGATTGCTTCAAATGGTACTTCAATAAAGAATCTGCCTGGTCTTTTCCTGAAAAATAAGCAATCAGCCAACCTATGGGAGTAATATAGGAAATGACGGAGAGAGTTTTGTTGTTCATAATCTAAGTATTAAAATTGTGTGCATTATTGCAGTTACAAATATTCTGACAAAAGCCCGGCATTCCAAACTCTGCTATGCTACAAAGTATCTACGTTTCTTAAATAAGCGTCTACAATACGTCTACATTAATAAAATACCATTGATTTACAACCAATTACACTTAATCACAAACCTCTATATTTATGAGGTTGTATGATTTCGTTCAACAATTTGTTTTAATTTTAGACCTATGAAATCTGTATTACATCGAATCTTTATATTTATATGGATCTCCATGAGTTTAAGCTGTCCCGCCCAAAACCTTTATACGGACAGCCTTCAGCTGATCATTAACAATCCCAAGGTTCAGGAGAAATCTAAACCGGCACTGCTCAATCGACTTGCAGAAGCTTACAGAATAAGCAGGGATTATGCTTCAGCAGAAAAAAAAGCAAGACAAAGCGCCCGTATTGCCATTCATTATAAAGACTACACAGAAGCTGCCAAAGCCTATACTCTGCTCACTACGATAAAAGCTAATAATCAGCAGCTAAAAACTTTAAAACAGGCAAGCGATTCTGCACTGATCCTGGCACAACAGTCTAAAAATCCTGTAGCGATGGCTTATGGATATTATGCGCAGGCATTTTTATACAAAACTCTGGAAGATCCGGAAAAGAGAATACGATTCTGTCAGTTAGGATTAAAGGAATTGGAAAAATCACCGGATCCTGTGATTACTGCCAAATTATATTATCAGCTGTATGCTGCCAACTCAGACTGGAACAACATAGAAAAAGTAAACCGTTATGCCCGGAAAGCCACAGAAAATGCCTTAAAAACAAAAGATTACAACCTTCTTAGTAACTGTTATACAGCGCTATCTGTAGCTCATGAATATAATTACAACGAATCTAAAGAAAATAAGGAACTCGACAGTGTTTTATTTTATCTGAAAAAAGCTGAAGTTCTGTACACCCAATATCCCAAACAGGTCGCAAAGTACACCCAGGCTATTACCAGTATCAATATTGCAAGTATGTACTTAAAATATTATCCGGCCGGTGATTCTGCAGCAGAATCCAAAGCGGTTAATTATGCCCAATCCGCAGCCAATTTACTGAAAAACGTTCCTCATACCCAGGAAGTAACGGCGAGCAGTTTGGGAATATTAAGTGAATTGGCATCCCGGAAAGGAAATAATACTTTAGCTGAAACCTATTTGCTGGAAGCATATGATTTAATGAAAACCGGAGAGCATCCTTATTATTATACACTTATTAATATCGTTCAGTCTTTGTCTGCCTTTTATGAGCGTCAGGGAGATTTCAAAAAAGCGTTTGAATTTCAGGAAGAAGTCACAAAATACAACAATAAAAATTTCAATCAGAAACAGGCTTTGAATGCACAAAAACTGGAAATTCAATTTGAAACAGAAAAGAAAAACAATGAAGTCCGGATATTGAAAGAAAAAGAGAAAAGTCGGAAAATGCAGAGCTACTTATATGCGTGCATTGCCATAGCTTCTTTATTGGGCTTGCTTTTTATGTTCCGGTCCTATCATTTCAAACTGCGACTTTCTCTGGAGCGTGAAAAACAGCTTCAATTAGAAAATCATGAATCTGAAATGCAGATCAAGCTTGAAAAAGAAGAACAGGCAAGACTGAAAGCAGAACAGCAGCTGCTTGAAGCACAGCAGCAACAATTACAGAAAGAAGCAATGGCCAATGCCCTGCAGCTGGAACATAAAAACCGCGTACTTCATACGATAAAGGACAAACTTGGAGATGATAATTCCCTCAATATGCAGAAGATCGTTAAGGAAGAAATTGTGCTGGATAATGATTTTGAAGATGCTAAATTAAGAATACAACAGATTCACCCGGATTTTTTCAACCTCATTAATGAAAAAGCGAAAAAGAACCTTACACTTCTGGATATGAAACTCTGTGCTTATCTCTATCTTAAGATGGATACGCGTCAAATTTCACAACTGATGCACATAGAACCTAAAAGTGTACGAATGAGCCGATACCGGATCAAACAAAAACTCGGACTGGACAAAGAGGAAGACCTGAATGCTTATCTGCATAAGCTCGGAAATTAAACCCAAAAAAAATTATTTTACCAGATTGCGGAACCACAGATAGATTTCCGTATCATTCGGGATATTGAGCTTTTTGCGTAGACGGTATTTTTTTGTCTGAACGGTCCTTACCGAAGTATAAGTATATTCCGCAATGTCTTTTGTGGAAAAATTAAGATACAGATATGCACAGAAACGGATCTCAGAACTTTTAAGACCAGCCTCACCAAGCTTTTCTGAAAACCCAGGGCAATAATCATTAAAACGGGTCAAAAACTCGGAATTATTTTCTTTGGCCAGCATAATCACTTGCTCAAAAAGATTGTTATTCTGTACGTCGGAAGTTTCAATAGGAATGAAGTCCTTCTGTCTCTCTTTCTTAGTATAAAAAAAATACAGAAAAATAAAAGCTACACATATGGAAAGGCCAATACAGAGAAAGATCAGCGTTTTTCTTTCCAGTGTGTTGCTTCCGTCTTCTGCCAGCTTTTTCTTGTCGAGAATATCTTTCTGAATCTTGTTTTGGGCATCATTTTGATTTTGTATCGTCAACAGCTGTCTGGAATAATAGTCAGCACTGTCCTTCTGCCCCATTTTCTCATAAAGATTGATAAGATTTTTAATGACACCTTCATGATAATTTTCACTTTTATAATGATGAACTGCTATCTTTTTGCAGATCCATAGATTTTTCTGGGCATTTTCGAAGTCTTTTGCCTCCAGATAATATTCCGCAGCATAGATAGAGGCAACGTACTGAAGCCCTATCTCATCCATGCTATGGGCATCCTGCAACGCTTCTTCAATGTAAATCTTTGCCGAATCCATCTTTCCCAGTTTCTGATAGGCTCCGGCAAGATAAGCGGCAGGTTTGTAACTGTTACTTATTTTGTTTTTATTTTCGGCTGTATTTTGACCAGGTTGTTTTCTGTATTCTTTTGCTTTCAGGTAAGCATTTTTATACGCTTTTAATGCTTTTTTATCTTCTTTCATTTCAACATAAATACCCGCATACTGCCAGTCCAGAAGATATTCGTAATAGGGATTTTCTTTTACCTGCACTGCTATGTCATCCAGTAATTTAAGGGCTGCTACTCTTTCACCCAGCTTCTGATGCAAAACAGAACGGATGGTATAAAAATAAAAAACAGCTTCAAAATCAGTTTCGGAAGTGATGAGGTTTTTCTTTTCAATAAGGTCTGTATAATGAAATGCTTTTTTAATATCATTGTTCTTATTGTAAATATTAGCGATCTTAAGATATCCAAATGCTTCGCAATCCCGGTAGTTTTCCTGATGACATATGGAAATGATGCTGTCTATTTTTTTAATCTCAAGGTCTCCTGCCGTAGAAAATTGAATATCAAAAATGATACTTTTCAGTCTTTCTTCAGTAACCTTTTGAGCCAATGAATAGCAATATACTGAAAAGAAAAATAGACAGGAAAGTATTTTTTTAGCCATACTGTTTTTTTAGTGTTCTTACTCTTTTAAAGGCTTTTATTAATCATTGTCGTAGCAAAGTAGCACCTACGTCTTGGGTACTACTCTTTAGTAATCCGTGTTTTAAAATCAGGTCCGGAAAGAAAATAATAATTAATTTCGGGAATCTTTAAAACAGTGAGGCATCCACAATGCCAATGTGATATTTTTACAACAAAGATAAATCCGATGCAATATTAATAATATTTCACTACTATTTATATAACTTTCTATTCAGATATAAATTTTATCAATTAAATATATTTTTTTATGAAGAAAAACTACCCCTTACTATCGCAGGCTTCTGCCCTGCCTATCTTTCCAGGATCTGAAAATATGTATCTTTTCAAAAACCTACCTATTTCACACTAATGATTACCATTTCATGGATCTGTTTTTTTAACCGATCATGGATATTTGGTTTTACTTATTTAAACATTAATTTTTATGAATACTATGATTAAAAGTATACTGATTCTGGTCCTGCTCAATATCTCCACACTCCTTTTCGCTCAGGCTGATCAGGTTTTGTTTATCGGCAACAGCATGACCTATTTTAATGATATGCCGGTTCTTTTTAAAGATCTGGCTGCCTCAAAAGGGAAAAATATTGAAGTCACCTCCCATACTGTGGGTGGAGTTGGATTTGCGAACCATGTCAACGACAATACTCTTTACCAGACCATCCGCTCTAAAAACTACAAATATGTCGTTATGCAGCCCGGCACCGGTGAATCCGGTGGACATTCCGTTCCTGTTGCCCTGACTGCAGAAAGAGGCCGCAAACTTCGCGATTCTATCAGAAAATACAGTCCATGCTCAAAGATCTTTTTATATGAAATTTCGAATGGCATTGGTTCTCAAAATGGATATCCGGCCTATTTTGCGACTCAGAAAATCATCAAGGATTCCATCACAAAAATGTCAACCCTTATGCAGACAGAAATGATTCCGGCGGGAGAATCTGCAAGAGCGCATTATACAGCTACACAGGACCTCGCATTACACAGTTCCTACGGTGATGTTCATCCTAACCCTCAGGGCAGTTATCTTGTAGCCGCTACAGTATATGCTGCACTTTTTCAGGACAGGATCTTTCCGTCTTCTTTCCTTAGCGGAATGACACAGGACAAAGCTGAATACTACCAGCAGCTGGCAGACGGAACTTTCTTCAATAATCCGGCCCAATGGAACGCCAATGTCTTTCACCTTCATGCAGGTTTTTCAGCAAGTGGCAACGGGCAGAATATTAACTTCTCCAATCTTTCTACGAATTATGATACTGTTTTGTGGACCTTTGGAGACGGAACCACTTCTACTGTTATAAATCCGGTACATCTTTATGCAGCCTCCGGAACGTATACCGTATCTCTTAAGGTCACTAAAAATTCATGTTCTGAAACATTCACTAAAACAATCAATACCAGCCAACTTTCAGTTTCTGATTATGCTGTAAAGAAATTTCAGTTTTACCCGAATCCGGTTTCCGACACGGGCTTTTTAAAGACCGAAAAATTCATTAAAGAAATTGAAATCTACAGTATAGATGGCAGAAAAATCAAAACGCTGCCTTATTCAAATGTGAATGATGTAAAGATTGATTTCTCAGCATACAGCAAAGGAATTTACATCCTTACGATACTTTTTGAAGACGGAAATTCTGAAAGGCTTAAAATCATAAAAGAATAAACAGCCAGCTATTCCATTCATTTAAAAGATCTTGAGCAATCAGGGTCTTTTTTTTATTTAAATTAATCAGTATTTTTATTCTCTCCAACGGCCTCATAGTTCAACGGATAGAATAGAAGTTTCCTAAACTTTAGATCCAGGTTCGATTCCTGGTGAGGCTGCACATCGCCATTAAAATAATATTCTACTTAGCTTCTTTACCTTTAGAAGTTATTGCAGAGCCTGCTGATGCAACAACCACACAGGCAACGGCAATACATTCGGTCACTGATAAATATTCCTGTAAAAATACGAAAGCGGCTAGCGAAGCCATTGCAGGCTCAAGGCTCATTAAAATACTAAAAGTTCGTGCTGGTAAATGTTTAAGGGCATTTATTTCCAGCGTAAAAGGAATGGCACTGGAAAGCAGAGCGAGTGCCGCCCCTAAACCTATCAATTGTGGATTAAGGCTAGCAAGCCGTCCATCAAAAATTCCAAATGGCAATATAAAAATTGTTGCAATGAGCATCCCAATGGTAACCGCATCAACGCCTTTCATTATTTTAGATATTCTTCCCCCAAGAATAATATAGGCTGCCCAAAAACCACCAGCGAGTAAGGCTAATAAAACGCCAACTAAGTTTAATCCGTTACTCGACCACGGCGCAATTAATGCAATACCAATGGCCGCTAAAATAATCCATACAAAATCTGTCATTTTTTTTGAGCTGAAAATTGCCAGAGCCAACGGTCCGACAAATTCTAAAGTCACCCCCAGTCCAATTGGAATCCGCTCAATAGCCATGTAGAAAATTAAATTCATGGCACCTAACGATAAGCCGTAAAGTATTACATATTTCCATTGTTTCACATTGAGTTTGGAAAGGTTTGGACGGAAAGCAATCCATAAGATAATTGCAGATAACCCAATTCGTAAGGTAGCAGTAGCCGCTGCTCCAATTTCAGGGAAAAGTCCTTTCGCAATTGCAGCGCCACATTGCACACTGATAATAGATAATAATACGGCCGGAATCGGTGGAAGCTGAAACTTAGTCTTCATTAGTATGATTTGAGTTACAATATTACAGCTTTTGATTTGTCCGGGTTACATTGTGTGAATGTAATTTATCATAAGTTTCATTTCCTAACCGAAAATCCCGACTACCTAATTAACGGAGCTTCATTTAAAAAAATGAGTCAACTCAATGTCTTAATACAGGAATCTTTACAAAGCTGTCGTTGTACCATTTCACTTTTAAGGGTTCTTTTGCATCTTTAATGGTTTCTTCACTGACTGTTTTTCCTGTTCCATAGTTGAGTTCAGAAAATGGGTTCTTATTTACATTTAGATATACAACCAGTCGGCTCCCCTTACTTAGCTGCTTACTTACCAAATGTGTATTGGAGAACGGAATGGTTTCAATTTCATTAGGTTTCAGTAATTTCCTTTTTGTAATATCTGTTGAATAACTTGCCCTTCCAATAAAATAAGATAGATGAAAATATTCTCCATTTGGCATTAATTCATACAATGTCACTCCGATATCCATATCTTTTTTATTGATACTGGCTTTAATTTCCCCTAAAAAGGAACCATTGATTAAGAGTGGTTCTTTCAAGGGTTCACTAATGAAATTAAATCCGTTAGAGGTATCTATTTCCTTGCGAATAATGGGATCCGGGTAGTAATCATTATTTGCTATTTCTCTGTTTGCAAAATCTACCTGTTGCTCTAAATAATTTTTTTTAACAGGTTTTTGTGAATTTAAAGAGTAGAAATTACCTGACTTGTTATCAGTCAGATACAAGGTTAAAAAACCATTACTCATTTTATCAATAGATGGGGCACTGCGCCATTCATTGGCCCCCATTACCTGATAGTTAATCCTATCTTTCAAAACTTTGGGTTTAGGTCCATTTTTTAAAATATAGTCAAACCATTGATACGTAATTGTCTTGATATCAAATAACGCAACAGGGTCTACTTTATATTGGTACAAGGTAGCTTCTCCTCCACTTTGAGTTCCAAAATACCCATAAGGTCCTATAATTGAATACGCAGGTGTTTGAGGACTATACTTTTGAAGTTCTCTCAAATAATATAAACCCGAACTCTGCCCATCATTGTAGTAACCGTCAAATGCCAAAACGGGTATTTTTATTTGTGCAAAATCTTTTTTATAGGGAGTCATTTTTTGCCAATAATGATCAAAAGAAGGATGCCTGATCCATCGTTGAAACCATTTGTTGGCTACCCCGTCTATACTGTCTAATTTTTTATAGGCCACTCCTGTTTCCCACCATTTATTTTGCATTTTTCTAAAACGCTGTCTGTCATTTCCAGCTATGGTGTCCAGATATTTATTATTTCCAACGTAAAATGCCCATTCATAATTAGGATTAATGAAGGTATTATTTTCCATAGGCAAACCCTGTCCCGGTCTCGCTGCTACATAAGGTACGATTGTTTTAAGAGCCGGGTGCAGGTTTTTCAACAAGTGGCAACGGACAGAATATTAACTTCTCCAATCTTTCTACGAATTATGATACTGTTTTGTGGACCTTTGGAGACGGAACCACTTCTACTGTTATAAATCCGGTACATCTTTATGCAGCCTCCGGAACGTATACCGTATCTCTTAAGGTCACTAAAAATTCATGTTCTGAAACATTCACTAAAACAATCAATACCAGCCAACTTTCAGTTTCTGATTATGCTGTAAAGAAATTTCAGTTTTACCCGAATCCGGTTTCCGACACGGGCTTTTTAAAGACCGAAAAATTCATTAAAGAAATTGAAATCTACAGTATAGATGGCAGAAAAATAAAAACGCTGCCTTATTCAAAAGTTAATGATATAAAGATTGATTTCTCAGCATACAGCAAAGGAATTTACATCCTTACGATACTTTTTGAAGACGGAAATTCTGAAAGACTTAAAATCATAAAAGAATAAACAGCCAGCTATTCCATTCATTTAAAAGATCTTGAGCAATCAGGGTCTTTTTTTTATTTAAATTAATCAGTATTTTTATTCTCTTCAACGGCCTCATAGTTCAACGGATAGAATAGAAGTTTCCTAAACTTTAGATCCAGGTTCGATGCCTGGTGGGGCTGCAAAAACATCAATACCTCAGCCTTCCCCGGACCGGTCACTGCCGGCATCTGCATTTATTTCAATATTAATGGATGTCCCTTCGTTTTTAGCCGATTCGATATCAATATTTCCCTTCAGATATTCAACGCGGTTTTTAATATTACTGAAACCAATCCCCGGTTTTTCCCTGATCAGTTCCTGATCGAAGCCACAACCATCATCTTCAACTGTAATATGAACGATATTCTGATGCTGGCTGCATTGAAGAATAATATTTGAAGGTTTAGCGTGTCGTATGGCATTATTAAGCAGCTCCTGTACAATGCGATAAATATGCATCTGCATGGCTAAGGGCAAATTCTTATCTATATTTATGGGCTGAAACTCAATACGGGTATCCTCAATTTGTAATAATTCACAAAGATCATGCAGAGCATCTTCCAATCCTATTTTCAGAAGACTTTCAGGCATCATATTTCTTGCTATATGCCGAAGTTCTTTCACCGATTCATCCAACCTGTTAATAACGGTATCAAGATTTCGGTTGTCTGTTTTGGATTGCTGGGAGAGATTCATTTTTATTCCTGCGAGCATACCACCGAGCCCGTCATGAAGGTCTCGTCCTATCCTCTGGCGTTCTCTTTCTTCTGCATCCAGCATAGCATGAACAAGCTTGAGATGATGCTTTTGTTCTATTTCTTTTAAATGCTGATTATGATTAATTTCCTCCTGAAGAGACAGTTTTTTTACACTTTTATAATAGTAAGCCAAAAATAGAATTCCTATCAGGAGTGCAGATCCTGTTAAGCCCAGTATCCAACTTGTTAATTTTTGATTTTTATTATTAAGCTCCTCCTTTTTTTTTCCGCTTTAAGTTTTACAATGGCATTCTCTTTCTCAGAATTCTTGAACTTTGCTTCTATGGCTATCATATCTTTATCAAGCTGAGCTTCATACATGCTATCGCTTAATATATTACATTTTTTCTGCCAGTTATAAGCATCTTCATTTTTCCCCAAAGCATGAGAAACACGGGCCAATTTTTCATACAGTCTTCTTTTATTATCTATTTTATAGGTGTATCCATTCCCCTGCACTTGAAAAAGCAATTTTTCAGCATCTGCGTACTTCTTCATTTTAAATAAAATTTCATGCTTTTTTATGAGCAGGCTATTTTCTAAGTCAATGCTTCTGATAGCTTTTGCGTATTTTGCCCCCTTATTATAGCTATGTATAGCTTTATCATATTGACCTATTTCATCAAAATAGCGACCTTCTGCTAAGTAATAATCGCCATTATCCGAAGCCCCTGAATTTTTATCCAGTATCTTACGTGCTTCTTTTAACATGATTCCGGCCTCTTTAAACTTCCTTGCGTACGTGAGGTTTTCAACAGAATAAATATAGGTACGCACCAATGTATTATTATTCTTAGGCATGCAGTCTTTCATACTGATGACTTTTGAAAAGTACTCCCCTGCATGTTCGTATAATTGCCTGTTCATCATTAAAACACCCACTTGTGAGTAGTATTTCGCCAGAACAGTTTTATCACCGCTTTTTTTAATAAGAGGAATCACTTTATTAATAATGACCCAAAGTGCTCTTTTTTCATTGCTATTTCTTTGAGCCATTATGGCTTCACTGTACCAGGCTCCTGCTAAATTGACGTAAGCATCTGGGGTGTGAAACACAGAGAGCAGAGAATCTGTTTTGTGAAGAGCTTTTTGGCTCTTAGAAGGCTCCATATAGGTATATAGAGTAATTATTGTTTTGTAATACAGCCCCAGCAGAAACCGATTGTTTTTAAAATGTGATCTTCCTTCAGTCAGATATTTTTCAGCTTTTGGCAAATCTTTCTTTATAGACCAATAATGAGCCAGCAGAAAAGCTGTTCTTGCTTTCATACTATCATTTTTCTGAGTACGTAAAGAAGTGTAAAGGCTGTCATGGTATGCCTGATGATTGAGAGGCAGCTGCCCCTTCACAGTACTCATCAATAAAATAAGGGAAATGAAAAACTGCAAGGATAATACAATGGCAGCTTTTTTAAATTTAACTATCATTTGTTCATCAATTTGTGTTTTGCTAATATAATAATAAATCAAACGGAAAGAGCCTCCGGAAAATCCCGGAGACTTATTCCTATAAAAACCACTTACCGAAAGTCTGATGATGAAACCTAAAATTTATTATTCAGAGATGAACACATACTTATGCGAAAGTTCATTCCTGATCCACAACCTATAACAATTTTTTGTACTTCCGGACTGATCAATGGTTTTTATGCTGAAAACTAAAATCTTGCACTATTTCTTTATCATTTTTTTCGAAACTGTATTTCCATTCTTCAACTCTCCCTGAATGATATAAGTTCCTTTTGGGAGTTTTGAAACATCAATATTCTTCATATTTCCGGTTTTTAAAACAGATTTTCCATCAAGAGAAGTAACGGTAATTTTTTTAATATCTTCATCAGACTGTAATGTAACCGTATCTGAGCTTGGGTTTGGGAATATTGAAATATCTGTATTCTTTTTGTTGACATCAGAGGTTGATAAAGCCCCCGGGACAAGATAAGACACTACCTTCGAAACATTGGTATTTCCGTTTAATGTGAAGGTATTGATGCCAAAGGAGAAAACCATTCCAGAAGTCTGGCTGACCCATTGGTAAGATTCATGGGTATAGGAAAAAGGCGGCTGCCCCGGCTTGGTCTGAGTGGCAGTCCTCATCCTCTTTACCCTGAGAACATTTGTATACGTTCCGGTAGGGGTAATAACGGTTCCATAACCGTCTGCAAGAAAAGATTCCTGTCCTGATTCACTGCTATTTCCTATGGATGCCGAAACCGTATTGAACTGATAATTCTCATTAAACTGCTGCAGATACGTGACCGGAAACTTGTACATGATCAGGGGATCAGTATAGGTTATAGTTCCATCACCCAGACTTGGCCCGAAATAAGTTCCAATCATAGTAGCTTCTGTATCCGTCATGATGTTAAAATCATAATTATCAATTAAAGCCGGCTTCGTCACTCTGTTTGCTGAAGAAAACCTCGAACAGTTGGTCTGCCCGGGACATTCACTGATGGTAGATGTTACGATATTAGCCGCTGTATAAGCAGAAAAATCCCATGTAACATTAGCTCCGGCTGATCCTGCAGTGATGGATGTAGATGTCACATCACCTGATCTGAATGTAGTAGGTATATTAATCCTGTCTATCGCGGATCTGGTTACCGTAGGCTGCGCATAGGCCATTATTCCTACGGTAATGGCTAAAAGAAAGTTAATTTTTTTCATGTGTTTATACAGGATTTGGTGATAGTGATTTATATGGAGTGTTTTTTTATTACAAATGTATCTTTAGGTTCATAGACTATCAATCCTGAAAAAAAAGTATTTTTTTCTACCTATAATTAGGTATTTCACATCATTTTTAAAATCACTACTTTCATCCGTTCTGTTGTAAAAATAAATAAGCCCGACTCATTGCCGGGCTTATTTTGAATGTATGATTGGGTCTCAATTAAAAGACTGTCTGTAACTCAGAGGTGTTTTGTCTGTTTTCTTTTTAAACAGTTTATTGAATGACTGCGGATGCTCAAAACCTAGCGCATACGCTACTTCCGATACGGAAAAACTGGTTGCTGTAAGATATTCTTTGGCTTTCTCAATCAATTTTTCATGAATATGCTGCTGTGCATTCTGTCCTGTAAGATTCCGGAGCATATCACTCAGATAATGAGGGGAAAGATTAAGCTCGGAAGCCAGAAATTCCACTGTGGGAATGCCGTTATTTAAAGTCTGTTCTTTATTAAAATAGTCTTCCAGTACCGTATCCATTTTGGACAGCAGATCACTGTTGACTGCTTTTCTGGTAATAAACTGTCTCTTATAAAACCGATTGCTGTAATTCAACAGAACCTCTATATAAGAGATAATCACATCCTGGCTTACCTCATCAATGGCGGTATTCAATTCATTTCTGATATTGTCCAGCAGTCCGGTGATCACCGTTTTTTCCTGATCAGACAAATGCAGGGCTTCATTCGTATCATAAGAAAAGAACCCGAATTTCTTAATGTTCTTCGCTAAAGGATAAGTACGTATAAAATCCGGATGAACCAGAAGTGTATACCCGCAGTATTCTGCATCCACATCTGTAGAAAGGATCTGCCCCGGCGACGTGAACATCATTCCGCCTTCATTAAAGTCATAATATCCCTGCCCATACCCCATTTTCCCATGTTCGGAAAATTTATAGGAAATCTTATAAAAATTCATTAGGAAACTTTTTTTCAGCATTTCTTTATCCACACTCATTTGGGTATTGTCTACAAGGCTTACCAATGGATGTACAGGCTTGGGAAGCTTCAGCAGATCGTGAAGTTCCGATATGGAGGAGATTTTCATTGGGGTATTGTCTTTCTTTTCCATGATATAAATGTATTAAATATTTGCTTGTAAAAACCGTATAAACAAGATGTATTTACACGGTCTTCCTATTTATATTTTTAGATAAACTGTTTCCCGAACTGCTCTCTGAAAAGCTCGTCTCCCAATTCAAGACGCTGTGCGTAAATCGCTTTGGCATCTTCTCCGGCTACATATCTCAACTGTTTTTTACCATCTGTAGCTGCTTCATAAACTACCTCAGCAATTTGTACAGGTTCAGAAGCCGCTTCCATCATTCCTTCCATTTTAGAGAATAGGGAATTGCTCATTTCATCATAAGCAGGGCTTGTAGCAGCATCTAAGGAACGGCTCACAAAATCAGTTTTAATTCCGCCGGGAGAAACGGTCTTGATATCAATTCCGAATCTGTTTAATTCGTATGCTAAACTTTCGCTCCAGCCTTCAAGCGCCCATTTGGTAGCATGATACGTAGATCCTAAAGGAAATGCAACCAATCCGCCTATTGAGGTGGTCGAAATAAACATTCCGCTCTGTTTTTCTCTGAAGTGCGGAATAAATGCCTGTGTCACGCGGATTACACCCAGAAGGTTTGTATCCAGCTGCTTTAATATTTGTTCGTCAGATAAAGCTTCCAAAGGACCGATAAGGCCATAACCAGCATTATTAAAAACCACGTCCACATTACCCAGCTCAATTGTCTTTTTCACGGTTGACTTGATCTGTTCCAGATTGGTGACATCCAGCGGAAGCAGGGTTACATTTTCAAGGTCTTTAAGTTCCGTTGCCGCTTCAGGGTTTCTCATGGTAGCGATAACGTTCCATCCTCTGCTTTGAAATAATTGGGCAGTCGCTTTTCCTAATCCTGTAGAAGCGCCTGTTATAAAAATTGTTTTCATTTTGTTCTGTATTAAATTAACAGGACAAAGGTCAGCATTAGAATAAAGGCCGGAGTTGCCAAATTGGACTAACGTGTAGCCAAAATGGATTTTAAGATTCTGTTGATGAAAAATTAAGGATGATCTGACTGAACGTCAGTAGTACAGGAAGAATAGGAAGCTAAACATAAATTGGAGAAAAAATCATTATCCAGCAGCTTATTCCATTTTTGAAGGTTACTGATATTAATGCTCTTTGATTTATACATTTCTTCAATTTCCTCTTCGCTGCATTGAAAGAAAGCACAGATTGTGTCCATTTCCACTTCAAGTTCAATGACTTTAAGCCTTATAAATTCGCCAATATTAATGATCATAAAATCAAAATGCATAGATTCAGTCGTTTATTATTATGTGACAACTTTTGGTATTTATAAGAAGTTAGAAATGATTGCCTTATAAATCAACCTACAAATTAAATATTTTCCCATATCCAGATACAATCCAGTTTTTAATTTTTACCATAGACAGTTCCCTTCTTCCTTCATTTGTTGTATTATCAACTGGGTCTTCATAAAACAGCGAACTGGATCATTTTCAATAGAACGAAAAATAATTTCTTTGTAATGGTATTTGACTAAGCTATTATATTTTTCATAACATAGTAGATTTAACTTTTTTATCCCTGGTTTTTGGATCCGGGGATATTTTAATTTCACATAAATATTCAATGGATTTTTATTTCCTGTCAGATGTTTTTGGGATCGGAGCATCTTTTACCTCATCATTTTCCTGACCAGCCTTTACGCCCTGAATTTCATAGGATTTGTAATAGTTCCTGCGCTTTGTAGGTTCAAAATACACCTCCTTCCCATTATCGGAAAATGATCCTGATATTTTGTCATGGCGCAAAGTAAAAGATATGATACGCGAACCGTTTTCACTTTTTCCTTTAAAAAAGAGCATTCCCGGTATTTTTTGTTCAGAAATCTGATTTTCAGACACCTTAAAATTCAGCTTTTCACCATAAGCTGAAAATAGAGTGACTGTGTATACTTTCTCAGGTTGTTTTGCTACTTCCCGCTTCAGTTTTTTTCCATTAAAATAGAAAATATAGCTTCTGGCCTGCGAATGCATAGCCATGGATGCAAGAACTGCTGCTACGGTGATGATTTTTTTTATTGCTATCATAAGAAACAAAAAGGAGTACGAAATGTACTCCTTTTTTTAAATTTAATTCGTTTATTTTTTTATAATCTTTGTGGTATACACCTTTGTATTGTTGTCATACAATACCAGAATATAAGTCCCTGCTGTAAAGTCTTTGAAACTGATTTCCTCTGTAAATTTCGGCTTTCCTCTTAAAGATTTTCCGGAAAAATCATAGATCTCATAGTGAGTGACCTGCTTTTCCGTTTTTACCTTTAAAATATCCTTTACAGGGTTGGGTGCAGCCGTAATACCGGAACTCTTCTGATCTGCTTCACTGATACCTAATACGGTACCGCTGGTTATCGTTAACGGTCTTGAATTACTGCTTTCATTCACACAATAGGAAGTCATTACTTCCGATATGTTTTTTCCTACAAAAACAGATGTATTGGAAACGTCGCTAGTTTTATATGAGATGCCTTTTACGATGTAAGCTCCAACAGGCAGTGTTGTAAAGTTGGCACTTGTACTCACTGCCGCGATTTTACCCGTAGAATTATTGACAGCCGTAAACGTATAACTGTAGCCTGCAGGAGGTGCAGACGTTTTATACACAGAACCTTCTCCTGTTACATTGAATGTATAGGATGCAGCTGAAGCCGGATTGCTCAGATTAGATGCAATAAAATAATAATCTGTTCCTGCATTTAATACCGCCGCTTTTGTAGTATTGCTTGCAGATACCCCGCCACCACCCGTGGAATAACCATTTGAAGTTATAAAATTACCCGTACTTCCAGGATTACCGGAATGAATAGCCATCGTCAGGAATGAATTTCCTGCATTTTGAAACTGATAGCTTCCTGTTTTGGTTACCCTGAATTTAATTGTATGGGTAGGATAATTATTCGTTATAGAAACTACCGACCCCTGTGTCATGGAATTATTCGTATATACAATAATTGCATTATTTACTGAAGGCGTATTGTATACAAAAGTTTTTGACAGGTAAGAAACTCCGGCTGCAGGCGGCGCAGACATATTAAGGTTTGCTGCTGCGTTACCGGATGCTGCCGATACTGAAGAAACCGGAGAAATAAGCGTAGAATAAGCAACACAGGTAGATGAGACCGTAAAATTGTTATCCGAAACATCAAAAAACTCTGCATTGGGATTAATAACGCCTACAACTTTTATTCTTGCTCTGTCCGTAGCCGGAACGTTAGGGATTGTTACAGATTTGCTTCCATTGTTCACGGCATCTGAAGCCAAGGTAATCGGGAATGTATCTCCCCCGTCCAGAGACAGTAAAATATTAACCTTATCCTTTATATTGTCTGTTCCATTCACGGTCCATTGAACATTCACTGCCGTATTGGCACTCACTGAAACTCCTGTTGCATTAGGATAACTTACACTAAGAGGTCCGTCATTAGTAACGGTTACACTGATTTCATCTGAATCTAAACCTCCATTGGTCACATTATTATCTCTCACCGTAAAACGGAACTTCATCGTTCTTGCCACTAAAGGAAGAGCTTCCGCTTCTTTTGTTTCCGGTGAATTCTGATTGTTCAGGACAAACGCCATTTTCGGAAAATACCTTTCTGTCGTAGAAGTGCTTTGTTCAGAACGGAACAAGGGCGCCGTTGTACTGTTTAATGCATTATATCCTCCCGTTCCTGTGATAGCTGAACCAAAAGCTCCTTTATCATTGGCAGAGGCTACATCGGCTTGCTCCCATGTATAGGAAAGGTTGGTATTATCGTTATCTGATCCGGTTCCTTTTAATTTAAACGGAGTATTTTTAGGAATAGAAATATCTGCGCCGGCATTGGCTACCGGAGGAACATTATTAACCGCCTGCGTGGTATAGCAATTGGCTGAATTCTGAATATTATTAAGGATCTGATCCAGGCTTTTAGCGTTAAAATAATTGAGGTTATATTCTCCTGTATTGGTCTGATCACTTGGTGAGGTACAATTGTTTCCATAACTCATGATAGTTGTTCCGCCTCCGGGTTCCACGGCAGCGGCAGCACTCCATCCGCTCGTACAGAATGTCGGGCTTCCCGCACTTCCTCCTACAGCATTATAGGTATGCCCGGCTGAAAACTGATGTCCCATTTCGTGTACAATTACATTAGCAACCATTCCTTTAGGCATCGTCAACGACCACTGACTCCATGCTCTTGCTTTAGACGTATCATTACAAGGCTGCGGACCTGCCTGACCATTTGCTGTCATGGCATTAGTACTTAAAATATTGAAAGTATGCCCAATGTCGTACTGATTATAAGCCAATGTCCCGTCCGTCTTCATGGTATCAAAACCCGTCTGGGAGTTGGCAGCACTTGAGAAGTTAGGATCTACCGTAAAAGGGTCTGTAGCGGCATTTGAGAAGATCAGCGATTTGTCGGTTGTCTTTGAAATTAATGTAAATGTAATGGCAACTTCAGATTCATATATTTTATTAATCAGATTGACCATATTCACCAATTCAGCTAACGCGGCATCTTTATCTCCATTGAAAGCTGCTGTAAATTCTCCTGTGGCTGCAACCGCCATTCTGAATTTCTTGATCTGTCCACCATAAGGAAAATTAGTGACAGAAAGAGAATTTTTCATTTGATTTAATTCCTTAGAGAGCATATGATCTTCATCAACACCACACTGAACGCCTGCTCCGAAATCAGAAAACGCACTGTACATACGAAGTTCATTCTTCCCGGTTTTGTAAGGTTCCACGTAGAAATAGCCCTGATCTGTCTTCACCAGAGCATTGATTTTATCATTGAAAACTGAAAGTTTCATAGAAGATTTCCCATCTTCGCTCACCCCATCGAAAGTAATGATATCTGAAAGTCTGTTTTCGGAGAGACCGTTTTCCTTCAGGCTGAACTTAGTGTCTTTTCCGGCAACGGGCAGAACAATAAATTCATTACTGATCTTTCCTTTACTGTGGCGTCTGTCCGTTATTCGTTTTTCAAATTTCTCGGAATCGAAGTGGAAGACTGTTCCGGGGACTTCATTTGGGGTTATTTTCTGGCTCAATACAATACCTGAAAATAACATGGAAACAAAAACAACTGTTTTTTTCATAAATTGAATATTTAAGTGATGATATAATTTTTTAAACGGATTGGAGGTTAAGAGGCTTGATGTTACTATCCATCATATCTTTTTCAAAGTTTTGAACGTTGACAAGGATTTAAAAACCTCGTATTCTTTTCCTGATTCTGCTTAAAGATTGTGGCTGAATCCCCAGATAACCTGCGATGTGCTTTTGGGCCACCAGCTGAAGAATTTTAGGGTTTTCCAGCAACAGTTGATGATAGCGTTGCTCCGGAGATATACATAGTAAACCTTCAATTCTTTTTTTAGCATGGAGATACACAGCTTCGGCAATTTTTCTCCCGAATTCCTGCCAGTATGCCTCTTTGTGATAAAGGCTTTGAAGGTGATCTTTATGCAGAAGAAATACCTCAGAATCTTCTATAGCTTTGATATTGATTTTGGATTTCACACCATATAAAACACTGTCATAATCTGTAATAAGGCTGTTTTCCAGATGGAAATTAACGTTGATATCCCGGTCATAAAAGCTTCGCATCAGTCCACATTTTAAAAATCCTAAATGCTGACAATACTCACCTTCTCTTAAAAAGAAATCGGACTTTTTAAACGTTACTTTTTTCAAATAGCTGCAGAACTCTTTATAATGCTCTTCATCTACCAGAAATAAAGAACCGTAGACTGCGTATTCTTTAGTGATGCTTTCCATATAGAATTGGTTTTAATACATTCTAAAATTCATAGACCCTTCGTCATGGATTAATTTATCTTTCTTGCAAATAAGGCATTGAGATAAAACACACCTTGCCAGTTATTTAAACTTTCTGCTCTTACCACTGAAACCGTTAATCTTGTTTTCCCCGCTCCGGTATTGGCAATACTTATGATGTTTGCAGTATATACATCCGGAAAACTGGAATTGTTTCCGGCGGTCAGCTGAGGATACAGATTGGTAATATTGAGCGCCGAACCCTGATACTCGTAGATAATAGTCATTCTGGCTGGCTGACCGCCAGTCGTGTTGACTGATGTTTTAGAAATAACCCACCAGTTATCATTATCATACGTGCTCACAGAATGGTTGCTAAAATCTGCTGCATACTGGTTGTGAGGTGGTATCTTCACCTGAAAGCCGTAAAGGTCCACATTAGTCGGTCTCAGAGCCTGCCAGACACCGGGAGACGGCAATGCTGCAGGATCAAAGTAATAATAGCCAGGAGCCGAGATATTCAGGGCTGACCCGGTTGCTGTTCCTGTAGTGATATTATTAACGTAAATCATGGTAGATTCCGGCACGGCAGGACTGCTGTTATTCCCCATCGCCTGTGCTCTGGCTCTGTCCACATTGGGAATTAATATCCCATCTTTCAGATTCGGGTTCAAAACGCCTGCAGGAGTCCTGGCAGTAATATCTACCGTTGCTTTTGGGGTTGAATTATTGATTCCAACCTGAGCATTCATTGAGGCAAATCCGCATAAAGTAGCGGCTGCACTGATTGTTTTAAGTGTTTTTATCATAACGAAATAATTGTGTCAAAATTTAAAAGGAGCTCTATACCAGGTATAAAGCTCCTTATCGAAATATTTTTTTATGATTTGTGTTCTGTTATTATATATTTTCTGGCCAGGATTCAACGGGCGATTTTCCTGTACCAATGACAATAGGTTTTTCTGATTGCAACAAAACTGCCTTATCATAGATTCCATTGTGAATAATAGTTCTTCTCCGAAAAGAATCCCCAGGTAATAATTGTATGGAAAGGAAAGAGATCTTGTCAACGGCAAGACAGCTGCTGCTCTTTTCTTTATCATGAGAAAATTCATTATTTATTCAACGGTTGTAGAATTATTACTAATGCAAAAAAAACATATTTTGTACATTTTTACATCATCCAGTTTGTTTTTATATACAACTCCAGTTTTAATGATCTTAAATTTCGATATCTGAAAACTGGTCATGTCAAAACTTAAAAACTGGACTATACCGAGGGGTATTTTTTTCTCTTTTTTTGTAACAGCCAATGGATATGATATGGACAATCCATCTCATCTTCTTTCAACAGGCTGCTATTTTTTCAATTACAAAAATTATGGAAATTGGCGATACAGATTAACAGTTATGAAATACTGATAGGAAAAACCATTTCAGAGGCACAGCATATTTTAAATCAGCCCATCGTTATAAGCCCTCAATCTATAGAGCATGAGTGTATATTGACGACCTACTTTTGGGGGCTGATCAGAAAAAAAATGTTTCTGTACTGTGGGAATGGCAAAATTCTGGGCTATCGTATTGTTTACATTAAAAAATATACTATCAATGATTTTTGAGTCAAAAAATATTCATATCGGTTCATTAATAGAGAAACGCGTCCAGGAATCCGGTATAGACATGACCCGGATCTGCAATTTCTTTAAATGTAATGAAACAAGCATTAGAAAAGTGTACAGCAGTAAATCCATAGACTCGGATCTACTTTTAAAATGGTGTAAATTACTGGAATATGATTTTTTCAGAATGTATACTCAGCATCTTATTCTGTATTCCCCTGCTACTAAACAGATCACAGCGGAGACCACACTTCCCCGGTTCAGGAAAAATATTTACACCAAAGAAATCATAGATTATATTCTGGATTTGGTTCAAACCGGTGAAAAAAGCAAGAAACAGATCATAGATGAGTACAAAATTCCAAAAACCACACTCTACAAATGGATCAGTAAGTATAATGTGAGCCAGGATTAAACAATTAATATTTTGAAACCGGAAGATACATATCGCTCTTCTTTGTAGTGATACTTTTACCTCCAACACTTCCTTACAACACAAAAAACACTTATTTAAAAACGATGGAAAAAACCATACCGGATTATAAAAAATTATATACGGATATACTCATAAAAAAGGGACTTCAGCATGATAAAGAATGTCTGTATATTCTGAAAAAAAGATATTTAACCACCCTTGATGTTCTTTTACTTAATGATCTCATCTTTAAAACAAGCTGTCGGGAAACTGAAATTTTCAATCAAAAACACAGGTCTTACAATGAGGAGGCCATCATTAAAATATTAGATTATCAGCGATCCAATAATTTAAACAACAGTCAGCTCTGCAGGCACTTCAAGCTCAGCAGAAATACCATTGCGAAATGGAAGAAACTATACAGTAAATCAGTTTAGTGCGTTTTTCATAGTTCAAAGAAGAAGGAAGCTGATGATCAGCTTCCTTCCGTTTTAAAATATAATTTGTTTGTAAAATGTTTTAAAATCAAAACTTAGAAATACTCAGCCATCATCTTCACGGCTTCTTCCAGATTTTTTTCGGATACGGAACCAAAACTCACAAGAACTCCCTCACCTTCATTTTTATAATAATCATGACTGATAATAGATCTAATTCCTCTGGCGGCAAGTTCGTCTTTTAAAAACCGGTTAAACTCTTCCCGCATGGGTTTTACAGGAGTGATCCAATAGCCAAGCCCCAGTTCCGGTTTGGTATATTTTATTTTCCCGTTGAGGTATTTATTCAAAAGTTCATCCAGAAAATCCCGCTTGTTTTTGTAATGACGGACAGATTTCTTTAAGTGCTTGGTATAAATTCCATCTCTTATTAAATTGAAAAATGCTCTTTCCATAATAGAATCACCATTAATATCAATGATTCTTCTAAGTGCTACCAACTTTTTAATGAGTGCATGACTGCTGGCAACGTATCCGATTTTCAAAAAGGGACTTACCGATCTGCTGAAAGTTCCTACATAGATATAGTTTCTTACATTTCCGTCACTGCATAAGGGTAAAAGCCTGTTCTGGCTGTAATTGAGATCAATGCAGTAATCATCTTCTATAATGTAAAAATCATGAGCGTTTGATAATTCAATCAGGTTTTTACGTCTCGATTCACTTAAAATGGCAGTTGTGGGAAACTGGGAATTCGGAGACACGTACACTGCTTTTATATTCATCCCCATTTCAATATATTTTTTGATATCTGAAACGAGAATTCCGTCTGCATCCACCTCGGCAAATAATACCTTTGCTCCTGCATATTCAAATGCATCCCACGCAAGCCTGTATCCCGGATGTTCTACAATAACGCAGTCACCACTTTTCAACAAACATTGTGAAATCATAAACAAAGCCATCTGACTTCCTCTTGTAATGCATATATTATTTTCATCTCCTGCGATTCTTCTCTGATGATTCAGCATTTGAGATAAAACTAATCTCAGTTTCCTGTATCCTGCAGGATCGCTGAAGGTATGCAGTTTCTGTTTCTGTATTTTTTTGAGGACCAGTTTATATTCCCGGATGATATCTTCCATAGGAGACAGATTAGTGTCCGGAAGGCCCTGATCAAAAACAATTTTATTAATAGCAGAAATGCTTTTGGCATGATCCGTAACGATTTCTTTTACTTCTAGTTGCGGAAGATTAAAGGAAACAAATGTCCCGGATCTCTGTTTAGAGGTCACCCAACCCTGGTATTCCAATTGATTATAAGCTTCGATCACTGTATTTCTGTTTACCTGCAGCATATCTGCAAGTTTTCTGGTCCCTGGAAGAACATTTCCTCTTTTCAGTTTACCGGAATGTACAGCGTCTATAAGGGTTTCAACAATCTGTTGATAAACAGGAAGCTGAAAATATTTTTCATCAATTTTCAGATCCAGATTCCAAGGTCTTAACATTTTATAGGCTGTTTAATTAAAATCTTTATCTAATCAATCTAATTGACTTGTAAGCAGTTAATTTATTGACTGTCAAAGAAAAAATATTTTAATCTCATCTTGCTAGGCCAGTTTTAAAATTTAACACAAGCCAGTTTTTTTCAAAACAGAATTGAATAATCAAATAACTTCTTTTTTTCTAATCAAAATAAAAACATAAAATACTGATAATCAATAATTCATACAAAATCCTTGATTCCTTAATGCTTCATTTAGAATCATTGAAAAACACATTAACTCTACTATTCATTCATTAAAATAAATACTGCTAAAAAAAATATAAACTGTATTCAAAAAAAATAAAAAACTGGATCAGAAGTAAAATTAACTAAAACATTTTCTTTGCCTCAATAAATCACTTAATAATGAAAAAATATTAATTTTACTAAAATAATTAAATAACTTGAATACAGATATTTAAAACTCATATCTAATCAAAAAACAAAAACCATAAAAAATAAACTTATGAAAAAATTAATCTTTTCGGCACTGACAATATCGCTGTCATTGGTATCCTGCCAAAACAATGATGACCTATTAGAAAATTCTCCGGAAAACAATCTTACTAATGAAAGTCAAATGGCATCAAAATCTAATTTCTTCCCTGTTACGGGGCAAGCCAATGAGCAATACGGAAGTATGGGCCCTTATGCCGTGAGCACAGATGCAGTACTTGGAGACTGTGGAAACCTGGGTGGCATCATTGTAGATGTTCTTCAATCCATTAATGTGCTGGATCATACCATTCAATGCACCAACAACTTCCCTTTTGGAAACGGATCTCCTATTATGACATCAGTATATTATCCATCCAATATCGCTAATATGGATAAACTTCCGGTTGTCAATTTTGTTGGAGGTATACTTTCCAATGAAGGAAATTATGCGCAAATGCTTAAGCTATGGGCAAGTCATGGTTTTGTGGTAGTCGTTTCTTCAGACTTTATCAATTCAATGCCGGAAATGCATATTCTGGGCGCTTTAAAAGCTTCAAAGCTTAACAAGGATACCCAATCTCCATTGTACGGGAAAATTGATATGTCCAGAATGATTATAGCCGGGCATTCAGCAGGTGGCGGAGCTTCCCTTTTAACCTCAAGTATTCCCGATACCGCTTTGAAACTGATCGATCCGGCGCTGAAAGTCGTTGGATCCCTTCCAATTGAACCTGGGCCCGCAGCAGTAAGCTTTACGGTAAAGGCACCCACCCTGATTTTAACCGGAAGGCTTGACATTGTGGTGATGCCATGGTACACGAAACTGCATCAGAGTCATCTTCTCAATCAGTCTCCGGCCTGGGCAGCCACTGCCACTACAGCAACCCATTTTAGCCCGACCATGGAGATTTCTAAGAATGAATTTGCGGGAATCAGCGTAGCCTGGTTAAAATATACAGGTTATAATGACGCTGACGCCCGAACTTATTTTGTAGGCCCGAACTATAAATTAAAATCCGACTCACAGTTTCTTCAGGGAATTCATCCCTATAGAGTGGTAAGAAACTCGATTGCTGATGATCTTCAGTAATTCAAAGACATACAAAAAAACAACAGATGTCTATTCATAGATAAAGTAAAATAATTAAGGCTCAGATGATAAAAATCTGAGCCTTTTTTCAATATACGAGATCAAAATATGATTATAACAATCATTTATTTTCTCTTATAAGTTGTAATTTAAAATTTATAAACGAATGAATTGATATTCATTCCCGCACCTACAGACGCAAACAGAACCACCTGACCTTCTTTTATTTCGTGGGAAGGAAGTTCTCCATTCAAGATCATGGTAAGCAAAGAAGGAATCGTAGCTACACTGCTGTTCCCTAATTTATTGATGACCATCGGCATAATGTTTTCAGGCATCGGAAGGTCGTATAGCTGATAAAAACGCTTTACGATAGCCTCATCCATTTTTTCATTAGCCTGATGGATAATGATCTTATCAAGCTGATCTATAGAATATCCGCTGGCATCCATACATTTTTTCATGGCATCTGCTACATTTACAAGCGCAAATTCGTAGATCTTACGGCCATCCATTTTGATGTATTTCGTATCCGGACAGCTTTCGTTGTTGTATGATTTTCCGAAAAACAAAAAGTCTTTCTCGTTTAAAGTGTAAGAAGCTGATAGGTGAGACTGTATTCCGCTGTTATCATCACTTATTTCAAGAATAGCCGCTCCAGCTCCGTCAGCATAGATCATACTGTCTCTGTCGTGGATATCCACTACTCTGGAAAGTGTTTCTGCCCCAATAACAAGGCAACGTTTTGCAATACCTGATCTGATGAAGGCATTGGCCTGTATCACCCCTTCAATCCAGCCCGGACATCCGAAAAGGACATCATAAGCCACGCAAAAGTTATTTTTGATTTTTAGCAAATGCTTTACCCTTGAAGCCAGACTCGGAACACTGTCCGACTGAACGGTACCGAATCGCACGTCCCCAAAATTGTGGGCAAATATGATATAATCCAATGTTTCAGGATCTATTTTAGAATTTTCTATCGCTCTCTGTGCTGCTATCAGTCCCAGATCCGAGGTCACCTGATGTTCAGATGCGTACCTTCTTTCTTCGATGCCGGTAATTTCCTTTAGCTTTCTGGCAATAATATCATTCGCTTCCTTTAATGACTCTCCGTTTTTATTAATAAAATGATGCTGGTCAAAAAATAAATTTGTAATTGTTTCCGGCGGAATATAATTGCCGACGCCTATAATCTTGCTTGTCATTAAAAAAAAATTATAATCTTCTTAAATTCATTTCGTATTTTTCATGAATTTAAATATTGTACAATAATAACGATAAAATATCTATTAATCGTATGATAAATTATAATTGAATATTTATATTGGTATTCAAAGCATACGATGGGCTTTCAAATTTCGCTAAACACCTCTCTATCACTGGTTTTTCACTTCATCACAAATACCATGAAATCTTGTCATCCTTTTTTGTAAATTCGCGTGCTTATGGCAGCATATATTCTTGAAAATACAAGCTTCACGACCCTTTCTGTGTACGATCTTCTGAAACATACCTCCGGCAGCGCATTTCTGGAGATCAGAGATTTTCACGGAATCTATCCTTCTGCCATTGAAAATAACCATGGAATTTTCACAAAAACATCTCCATTGCAGGATTTTCCGGACGTTTCTGTCAGCCAGATCGGGAGTTCAATAGTGACTACCTGTACCTGCACTCATCCTAAAGATAAACTCTGTGAGCATCAGACCGAAATTATTCACTGTATTTTAGAAGATAAAAATTTCAGGACTTTTTTTGAACCTTATCTCCGTAAGAAGTTGTTTATCGCCAAAGCGAAAAGCTACGGCCTGGAAAACGAATCTGATCTGGACATTTATTTTGAATTGGAATATGCTGAGGGTAAAATTGAAGTAAAACCTAAGATCAAAGAGATGTTACCCATCGATGAAGATGTTTTCAAGCAGCAACTCCTTCCCCAACGCACTTCTGTGATTGAAGAGCTGGCATTGCAGGAAAACGGAAAGAGAAAAATACTGGTCATCGGCAGACACCGTTACTACAGCCATCTGAACTTTTCACTGATGGAATCTGAAACCACACAAACGGGAAAGATCAAAAACCCGGTCAATCCGGTTGATGCCATGCAACTGATCTGGAAAGCTGAAGAACCGCTTCATATTAAATTTTATACCGCCGTTTCTGCTTTTCAGAATAATTACAACGAAGATTATAACACGGCAGAACTGGAAGCTCTTAAACTGATTGTACAGAATCCACTTGGGCTGGAAACGTATTATCATGACCGTGAACTCTCGGAAACTGTTTCAGCAAAATCTCTTGTTCCTGTCCATCTTGAGGTTTTAAAAGCCGAATTACAGCTTAGTGTATTCAAGAAAGAACCTTTCTATGAAGTAACCGGAGAACTTGAATTCAACGATATTTCCATTCCATTTAAAAATGTCAACATCAGGAATGAGTATTTTGTGTACAGCCGGAATACCTTCAGTTTTGTAGATGATCCCGATATGTTGAGGGTCATCAAATTTTTTAAAGCCAATAATGAAATCCTGCTTGTTCATGCGTCTAAATACGAAGCATTTACGCAGAATGTTCTTGCTTCACTTGAACAACGTATTCACATTAATTATAGCTATATACAACCTGCAACTCCAGTACAGCTTGAAGAAAAAAAGCACCGGAATGAACGGATCATTTATCTTCGCCAGCAGGGAAATTATATTGCCGTTACTCCCGTCATGAAGTATGGTCAGGCCGAAGTTCCTGTCTATTCCAGGAAGCAGCTTTTTGGTACGGACCAGAACGGAAATGTCTTTAAAATTGATCGAAGTGATGCTGAAGAAGCCCGCTTTACATCTCTCATCATGAAACAGCATCCGGATTTTGAAGGACAAATGGACGGCTATGATTATTTTTATCTACACAAAGATAAATTTCTGGATGAAAACTGGTTTCTGCATGCTTTTGAAACGTGGAGAAATGAAGGAGTTATAATCCTGGGATTCAATGAACTCAAAAACAATAAAGTCAATTCGCACAAAGCGAAAATCAATATTCAGATCACCAGCGGACTGGACTGGTTCAATGCCAAACTGAAGGTAAGTTTCGGACAGAAAGATGCCGCCTTAAAACAGCTTCACCGCGCTATCCGGAACAGAAGCAAATTTGTACAGCTGGATGATGGCACACTTGGTCTACTTCCGGAAGAATGGATCGGCAGGATGAATGAGTTTTTCAGAATTGGGGAAATTGATGCGGAAGACCTTAAAATTCCAAAGATCAGTTTCACAGAAGTCTCTTCGCTGTTTGAGAAGGAAGTTTTGAGCAAAGAAATGCAGGAAGAACTTGATTCTTATTCACTTCAGTTCTCATCTGTCAAAAACATTCCACAAATAGCCGTTCCTAAAGGATTAAATGCTGTATTGAGAGACTACCAGCACGATGGTCTGAACTGGCTGGATTTCTTAGACGGATTCAATTTCGGAGGTTGTCTGGCGGATGATATGGGACTTGGAAAAACACTGCAAATCATTGCATTTATTTTGTCTCAAAGAGAAAAACATGGACACACGACTCATCTTGTGGTTGTTCCTACTTCCTTGCTATTCAACTGGCAGGAAGAAATCAAAAAGTTTTCTCCGTCTATAAAAGTAATGACGCATTATGGACCAGACCGCCTAAAAGCATCCGAACATATGTCTGAATATGAAGTAGTGCTTACCACCTATGGAATGCTTCTTTCGGATATCCGTTTTCTGAAAAATTTCCGCTTCAATTATGTGTTCCTTGATGAATCACAAACCATTAAAAACCCCAATTCGGAACGATATAAAGCAGCACGACTTCTACAATCGAGAAACAGAATCGTACTTACGGGTACACCCATTGAAAACAACACTTTCGATCTTTACAGCCAGCTTTCTTTTGCCTGTCCGGGACTTTTGGGAAGCAAGCAATATTTCAAAGATATTTACGCGATTCCTATCGATAAATTTGAGTACGGAAAACGGGCTCAGGAACTTCAGGAAAAAATAAGGCCTTTCATTCTCCGCAGAACAAAAAAACAGGTAGCCAAAGAGCTTCCTGAAAAAACCGAAATGGTGATCTACTGCGAAATGGATGCTGAACAGCGTAAGATTTATGATGCCTATGAAAAGGAACTTCGTGAATTTATCGCCGCCAATGATGACGATGATCTGAATAAAAACAGCATGCATGTTCTGACAGGTTTAACCAGACTCAGACAGATCTGTAATTCTCCTTTACTTTTAAAAGAAGGATACTCCGGTGAACATGCCGTGAAAATAGAAATACTGATGGAGCAGATCCAAAGTAAATCTAAAGATCATAAAATATTAGTATTCTCACAATTCGTAGAGATGCTGGATTTACTTAAAGCAGAGCTTGAACGTAAAAAGATCCCGTTAGAATATCTTACCGGACAGACGAAAAACAGAGGTAAGGCCGTTAATAATTTCCAGGAAAATGAAGAAATCCGCGTATTTCTGATCAGTTTAAAAGCAGGTGGTGTAGGCTTAAATCTTACCGAGGCAGATTATATTTATCTGGTAGATCCGTGGTGGAATCCTGCAGCGGAAAATCAGGCGATTGACCGAAGCTACCGTATCGGGCAGACCAAAAATGTAATCGCCGTAAGGTTGATCTGTTCAAATACTGTCGAAGAGAAAATCTTAAGCCTTCAAAAAAAGAAGAATGAATTAGCTCAAAACCTGCTCCAAACCGATGGAACCGGCATCCAGAAGCTTTCGAAGCATGATTTGCTGGAGATACTGGATTCGGGATCGTTATAGAGGTTTCGGGCGGGCCGAATGGCCCGCCCGAAACCCTCCCAATTATTTATTAAAATTCTTAATCAGTTTCATTCTCACATTAACATCTCATACATGTTAATGGTTTCTTACAAAAAAAGAAAACCGGCAGATAGGTCTGCCGGTCTAAAAAAACAAAAATTGATATGGATATGATTAGATAAGTGTTTCTATTTTTTAATGATCTTTTCAGTGATGCCTTTTTTATCTCTGGTGTAGATCTTAATCAGATAAGTTCCGGAAGCTAGGCTGTCCATATTGACAACACCGGATGTGCCTTCTGTAAGTTTTTGCCCTGCTAAGTTATAGACTTCATATTTTTCAAGTCCTTCTTCAGTTTTCACATATACAGAGCCCGATGTAGGATTTGGATGTACTTTTACAGAAGATTTCTTAGTTACCTCAGAGGTTGCCAGATTGGAAGCCAGTATATTGATACTATAATCCTCTGTCTGTCCAGCTCTTAAGCCGCTATCACAGGCTGTATTAATTGAATTCGCTGCATTTGGATTTGAATAGGCTGCTGTATTCGTATTTTTAAGAACTCTCATCCTTGTAACTCCAGGTATTGCATTGGCCGGAACCGCAATCGTTCCTGTAATGGTCATTGCATTGAATGGATTAGCTGCCCCCAGCCTTCCGATACTAAAGTTTTCCCCTGCATCATCAAAACTACCATTCTTATTAAAGTCAATAAAAACCACAACATCACTCGGGAACGTACTGGAAGGTCCTTTTACAGAGATCTGATAAGTGTTTCCAGCCTTAATATCCGTAGACAGTGAAGTGAAATTTTCGTAAGCCTGTGTACTTCCGGACTGAGAAGATGACGTATTATTGATGTTTCCAAAGCTAACGTTGGTGATCATGTTGCTGTCAGCTCCATATTGAAATGTCGGAGTACAGTACTGCGCATTCATTATCATATAGAATACTACAGCAGAAAGAGTAGATAATTTCTTCATTTATTCCTTTATTTTCTTGAGACAAATTTATATTTATTTAGAATCAATAAAAATAAGAAACGAATGACATTTGTCACCTTTTACAGAATAATCTAAAACTCAGAAAGAGAAAATAGATTAATCTGTTGAAAATCTAATAATTATAGCAACTATCAAAGAAATGACATTAATGTTTATATTTGAAATTGATAGGTAGATTTGTGAAAATGATTACATTCTGGACAGTTGATCCAGCTTTTTTAACAGTGTTGGTATTCGATAAGCACCATGCATCTGCTCTACTTTAGTCAATATTTCATCTACATCGGCTCCCATTGCTGTAAGAAACAGCGGAGTTTTACTTTCGCCTCTTAAAACATTTCTTCTTTGAGAATCCGGAGCGGCAAATTCATTCTTCGCAATTCCGATAATTGGGTATTTCTGATCCAAAGCTTCGTACAGATAGCCTCCCAATCCGATTTTCCCATCATTATCAAGAGTAACGTAGCCATCAACAATAATAAGATCGCCTTCCTTTAATTCAATCGTTTTCAGTAAACTCAGGATGCAGGGCAGCTCCCTTTTGTAAAATGCACCACTCTCATAAGAAGAGGTGATGTCTGTTTTTTCAGTAAAAATATTGGATTCATTCTCAGAAGTCCAGTTTTCAAAGGCGATACATACGGTGTTCGCATAATCGTCATAATAAGTATCAAAAGCGTAGATCATAATTCCTTTTCGTCATTAAAAAAATTCCCCGAAATGCCACAAAATCCCAGACGGATCATGCACAAAGCATTCTTTTCCCCACTCCATGGTCCGTACAGCCGTAAGTCTGACTCCTTTATATTTTTCAGCAAGATTTAAAGAAACAAGTTCCTTCCAGAACTCATCCGTATTCTCCACTTCCATAAAGATCATCGTGTTGTCTACCCAGTCTTTAGCATAATAATCCTGAAGGTAGAAACCTGTTTCCTGTCTTTTAAATAAGGATAATTTAGGTTCGAGAATCACTTCTTCAAATCCTAAATCTTTATAAAAATGCCTACTTACTTCAAAATTTTCAGCTCCGATAAACGGTCTGATCGATTTTATCCCCTGTGTCATCATCTCCTGTTTTTCCAGTTGTTAAAAGTCATTTCAAATTTGATTTCATTGCCATGAGTTCCTGCTTCCTGCCATCCGGACTTTCTGTAAAATGTTTCAGCTCTGGTACCGGGATCAGTTCCCAGCCAGACATTGTTCTGGGTTTGTTCAAAGTACCAGTCGAGCATAATGTCATGAAGCTTTCTTCCAATGCCAAGGTTTTCAAAATCAGGATGCATAAAAAGCGCCCAGATATTGTTTTCTTTCAGATCAACAATGGAAAAACCGACAATCTTAGACTCAATTTCGCATACCCATCCTTTTCCTCTTTCAAATAGAAATTCTTTACAGTCTGCCTCAGTAACCAATGCAGGATCAGAAAGCATATTCTCTTTTACGGAGTTTCTGACGATCTGGATCTGTGAAATGTCTTCCGGTCTGGCTTCACGGATTGCTGTTTTCATTTGAATTAAAATGTATTACTAGTTTATTACAATTTGGATAAAGCCTAATGATTATTGCCTATTTATAAAAACGGGCTAAAGTCCGCTCCTATTGAATATATATTTGAAGATATTTGTTAGTCAGCGCAAAGGCGCAATGATTTAACATACTTACCTTTTATAAGGTACATTGATTTTATCTACGATAAAATTTATATTGCCAAAAAATTAAAATGATTTAAACAATTGATTTAAATATACTTAATCACCCATATTTAAAGCAATTTATCTCCGTCCCTTTTCGCTGATCCAACAAAGTATTTTATTTCTTATCCACTACAATTCTCTCTGCTCTGTTGGCAATTTCCCAAGCTGTAGCAAAAACAAGTTGTGCTCTTTTTTCAAGCAAAGGATAGTCAATTTTCTCAGGATCATCTGTTGGCTTGTGATAATCTTCATGGATACCATCGAAGAAAAAGGCTACAGGCACATTGTTTTTAGCAAAATTATAGTGGTCTGAACGATAGTAAAGTTGTTCCGGATCTGCCGGATCGTCGTATTTATAGTTGAGTTCTAAATTATTCGTCTTTTTGTTAGCAGCCTCATTGATCACTTTTAGCTGAGAGCTCAGCATTTCTGAACCAATCACATAGACGTACTGTTTTCCTCTGTTTTCGGCATCATCACGGCCTATCATGTCAATATTCAGATCGACCACCGTATTGGCAAGTGGAAATACGGGATTGCTGGTGTAAAACTCAGATCCAAACAGTCCATGCTCTTCTCCTGTGACGTGAAGAAACAGAATAGATCTTTTCGGGCCTTTTCCGGCTTTTTTAGCCTCCTGAAAAGCTTTTGCAATCTGCATTACCGCTACCGTACCGCTACCATCGTCATCCGCTCCGTTGTAAACTACTCCATTTTTGGTTCCAACGTGATCATAATGGGCAGAAATAACCACTATTTCCTCAGGTTTTTCACTTCCTTCGATGAAAGCCAGGATATTTTCAGAATCAGGAAGATTTCCGCCGCCTCTTTTTTTCATAAATTCAGCAGGAACCTTCTGATAATAGGATCCCAGTACCTTCGGCGGATTAATTCCTAAGCTTTTATAATAATTGATCATATACTCACCCGCTTTCTTTTGCCCCGGACTTCCTGTATCTCTTCCTTCCATTCCGTCAGAAGCGATCACATACAAGTTTTTCTTTAGTTCATCAGCTTTAATAGTCTTATAAGCAGACAGAAACGCTTTATCCGCTTTTGCTACAGATGTAGATTGTGCTGAAGCTCCTTCAGAAGTTTTCGCTGTTCCGCAGCTGACTACCAAAGTCAGACCCAACAACGGGATAAGTATTTTTTTCATATGATAATAATTTTCTTAAAAATAACAATTTTTTGTTGAACCTCAAGCGCTATATAACGACTGTTCATGTTTATTGATCATCCTGATCACCAATTCATCACAGATTCTGTTCTGCGTTTTTCAAAATTTTGATCAGTTCTTTCAGTTCATCTCTGCTGAATTCATTTAAACTCTGGTTGTACATTGTGGAAGGGATTTTTATATAATTGATCCAGCCTTTCAGCTTCTCATTATAAATCCCTCCAAATTCAATATTGTTCATAGTCAGAAACTTATACTTTACTTCCTGATCAGGTTTTCCTTCATTTTCTTTTTGTTCTAAGGTTTGAAGAGACTGAATCAGTTTAGAAAGTTCGGCTTTTTCAATGGTTAATGTCTTCTTTGAAGTATTGTCAAAAGTTTCATACTCATAGATAATTCCAAGAACACTTTCTGCAGACTGATCAGACATATCCTTGGTGACGATCTTCTGAATATTCAGGGTTTTGAATTTCGCCAGGTCATAGATTCTCTTTTCAATGAGTGTTCCCTTTCGGGAGTTTATTTTCAGGCTGTTAGAGGTGGTTAATGGTTTTTTAATAACCGGAGGAGAAGTTTGTGCACTTACCAGAGCGCAGAAACCAAAAGAAAATAATAGGATACTTTTTTTCATTTGCGTTGTCGCTTGTTTAAAATTTAATCCCGGTAAAGATAAAAAAAATCAATATTTTATGAAATAAAACCACGCTCCAATAAAGATTAATTAAAGAAAACAATATATTTTTATGATTCAATTTAATGAATGTCTATTTTTCTTATATTTGATATAAATGCAAAATAGATGGAAAGAATTTACGGATTCACACATTATTCGTTTTTCACGGAAATGTCTGAACTTGCGTCCAGAAATAACAGCTTCGACCTTTCTTTGGGGCTTCCCGATTTTGATATCGACAGCCGGCTGAAAACATTTCTGATGGAAGCTGCAGATCATCAATGCCATCAATATGAGCCGCTTGCAGGAAATCCGTTGCTCATTAAAAATATTATTACATTCAATGCTGCCAGAGTAAACAGTATTCACCTGAAAGAAAATGAGGTGACTATCATTCCCTGTGCAACTTTTGCTTTACATACCGCCCTTAAATCTCTTTTAAATCAGGGAGATGAAGTGATCATCATTCAACCTTCCTATTACACATATGGACCTTCTGTGGTCTTAAACGGTGGTGTTCCCGTCTACTATGATCTTGATCCGGATTTCAGCATCAACTGGGAAAAATTTCAAGTCTGCATTTCTGAAAAAACAAAAGCCATCATCGTCAATTCTCCTCAAAATCCTACAGGAACCATCTGGAAGCAAAGCGACTGGAATCAGCTGTATGAATTGATAAAGCATCAGGAAATCTATCTCATTTCGGAGGAAATCTACGACACGTATTGTTATGACGGCGTTGAACATTATAGCTCTTTTCTTCATCCGGAACTGAAAAACAGGACTTTCTGCATTTTTTCTTTCGGGAAAATGTTTCACACTTCCGGCTGGAAGGTGAGTTATCTGCTTGCTTCTGAAGATTTAACGGCAAAATTCAGATGTCATCAACAATATATTTCTTACAGCGCCAATGCGCCTGCCCAATATGCTCTTGCAAAATATCTTGAAGTATTTGATTCTTCTGAAAACCGCCGGATTATGCAAGGGAAAAGAGATATTTTTAATGACATGATTGCCTTTACACCTTTAGAAGCTACAAAAAAGGCTGAAGGAAGTGTTTTTCAGGTGGTCAATTTCAGAAATATTTCCAAAACAATGACAGATGTTGAATTTTCGAAATGGCTGACCGTGGAGAAAAAAACGGCTTGTTTGCCACTTTCTGCATTTTATAATTCCCGACCGAACTCAGATTATATCCGGTTTAGTTTTGCTAAAAAAGATGAAGTGATTATTCAGGCTCTGGAACATTTGCAGAAACATCTTTAGAAAAACATCAACTTGAAATGTATCATCATGAAAATCCGGTTATATTTTTTAACCACTGATTTCACAGATTGACACAGATGATTGTGTATATTTTTTACGGTATTATAAAAATCTTTGATTTTTCACCAACTTAAGCGAGCTTTTTCGCAGTAAGATTTTAAACTTTAAATAAACTCTTAAGTGTTTAAAAAAGCTTTTGCCGCTTTTGTGGTTGACATTTTTTTTCCAGAATACACGGATTTTGCAGATGATTTTAGATATTTTATTATCTTAAACCCAAAGTCGTTATCCATAAAAAAGCACCGCATTTATTAATGCAGTGCTTTCTATGTTTAATTAACAATTGATTTTAAAGAGCAAGAACCCTTACATCAATTCTTCTGTTTTTTGCTTTACATTCATCGGTATCATTCGCTTCACAAACAGGATGCTGAGAACCGTAACCTTCCGCCTCTACTCTGTCTGAAGGAATACCCAATTCAAGCAACTTCAGTTTAGCCGTTTGAGCTCTAAGATTGGATAATTTCTGATTGCTTTCTTCATTTCCAGTATTATCTGTATACCCGCCTAGTTTTATTTTTAGATTAGGATAGGCATTTAGAATTTCAGCAAGATTATTTAACTGTAGCTCTGAACCAGTCTTCAGATCACTGGATCCGGTCTGGAAGTATAGATTTTCCACCGTATACCAGTTATTAGGATCGATGATCGTCTGATCTTTTTGCTGTACTGAATTATACAATTGAAACAGCCTGCTTCCTTCTCCCAATGTAATTATTTTCCCACCTTTCAGTTTAATTTCCTGAATATTTCCGGTTTCATATACAAAATCTCCGTTTTCATTCAGATGCCCTTTGATCTCCGTTGGAGAAGCAGTAACCGTTTCAAGCTGTGCATGACTTATCTTTGAGCTTCCAGTGGTTGCTCTTGTCAAGCTCTCCAGCTTAGCTTTTCTGTTCGCTTCGATTTTATCTTTGTGGATTACCGCTAATGTCGGTGCAATTACCAATGACACAATAGACATCAGCTTGATCAGGATGTTCATGGATGGTCCTGAAGTATCTTTAAACGGATCGCCCACCGTATCTCCCGTTACGGAAGCTTTATGCGGCTCTGAACCTTTATAATACGTCTGACCATTGATATCCACTCCTTTTTCAAATGATTTTTTAGCGTTATCCCAGGCTCCCCCTGCATTATTCTGGAACATTCCCATCAGAACACCGCAAACGGTCGCTCCGGCTAAGAATCCTCCCAATACTTCAGGGCCGAAGATAAATCCAACCAAAAGAGGTGAAATAATGGTAATCGCTCCCGGAAGCATCATTTTTCTGATGGATGCATCTGTAGAAATAGCTACACATTTTTCGTATTCGGGTTGCGCTTTCCCTTCCAGAATCCCCGGAATTTCACGGAACTGCCTTCTTACTTCTTCCACCATGGCCATCGCGGCCTGTCCTACTGCCGTAATCGCAAGTGAAGAGAATATGAATGGAATCATTCCTCCGACAAATAACCCAGCCAGAACATCGGCTCTGTAAATATCAATGCCATCAATGCCTGCAATTCCTACAAAGGCAGCAAATAAAGCTAATGCCGTCAATGCTGCAGAAGCAATGGCAAATCCTTTTCCGCTCGCTGCAGTCGTGTTTCCAACAGCATCCAGAATATCAGTTTTTTCACGGACTTCTTTCGGAAGCTCACTCATTTCAGCAATTCCGCCTGCGTTATCTGCAATAGGCCCGAAAGCATCAATCGCAAGCTGCATCGCAGTGGTAGCCATCATTCCGGCTGCAGCAATAGCTACTCCGTAAAGTCCTGCACATAAATAAGATCCGTAAATACCGCCTGCCAGTACAAGAATGGGAAGTAATGTAGATTCCATTCCAACGGCAAGACCTCCGATAATATTGGTTGCATGACCAGTAGAAGACTGTCTCACAATGCTGGAAACCGGTCTCTTACCCATGGCTGTATAATATTCTGTGATGATACTCATTAAAGTACCTACAACAAGTCCTACCATAATAGCTCCGAAAACTCCCATCTTCGTAAATTCATGTTCCCTGAGGGTCATTTTTTCAGGAAGAAGGTAATTCACCAGGAAATAGGAAGAGATAGCCGTGATCACGATACTTCCCCAGTTCCCCAAATTCAGGGCATTCTGTACACTAGAAGTGGATAAGCCGTCATTCTCATTGATTCTTACAAATAAAGTTCCTATCATGGAGAAAATAATTCCTGTTCCTGCAATAAGCATCGGAAGGAGAATTGGTGCAAAACCTCCGAAAGCATCATCGGACATGGTTTCTCTTCCCAAAACCATTGTTGCCAGTACAGTAGCGACATATGAACCGAATAAATCGGCTCCCATTCCTGCTACGTCTCCTACGTTATCACCTACGTTATCAGCAATCGTAGCTGGATTTCTAGGATCATCTTCAGGAATTCCTGCTTCTACTTTTCCTACCAAATCGGCACCTACGTCGGCAGCTTTTGTATAAATACCTCCGCCCACTCTGGCAAAAAGAGCAATCGATTCTGCTCCCAGAGAAAATCCGGTAAGAATTTCAATCGTCTTTTCCATTTCGTGGGAATCTACCGTAGAATCAGGAGCAAAGATCTGTTTAATGATCAGAAAGAGAGCTCCCAAACCAAGAACCGCCAGTCCGGCAACCCCCATTCCCATTACAGAACCTCCTGTAAAGGAAACTTTTAATGCTTTTGAAAGTGAAGTTCTTGCGGCTTCTGCCGTTCTTACATTCGCTTTGGTCGCGATCTTCATTCCAATGAAGCCTGCCAGAGCGGAGAATACAGCACCAACAGCAAAGGCAAGCCCGATACTCCAGTGAGAATTGGAATTGGTGGATCCCATCACAGCCAGCAATATCGCAACTACAACTACGAAATAGGTTAAAATCTTGTACTCAGCCTTTAGAAAGGCCATGGCACCGTCAGCGATATGTCCGCTGATTATTTTCATTTTCTCATTTCCGGCATTCTGTTTACTTACCCAGTTACTCTGCAGGAAAGTATACAACAAGGCGACAACGCCGAAGACCGGAACTAAATAGAACAAATCCATAGTTTATTATTTTAATATTAATAAAAAGTAATTAGTTTTATAAATATAACAAAAAATCTATTGTTTTATTAAATCTTGTTCTATAATATATTTTTCCGGAAATTTAAAACACTATAAAAAGGTAATTCTTTAATAGCATTAATTTATTTAATCATTTCTGTATTTATTATGGATGTAAGCTATGTAAAATGGAAAAATAAGTTTTGTGGAAAATCACTCCAATGGTATGAAAAAAGATTTTAAATAAATTAATAATGTCTTAATAGCTTCTATTCCCGTTGAGAAGCTATTATTTGTCCAAATAAAAAGGCAGATGAAAATTCACCTGCCTTTTTTATTATTTTGGAATGCTGTATTCTAGCCTCCGAATTTTTCTGCGTAATCTTTCTGAGAAGCTTTGATCACTTTTTTAGCGTGCTCAGCTCCGTATACCTCATGAATTCTACATTTTGCAGGCTCATCCGGTAAGTTTTTATACGTTAAAAAGTAGTGCATTAATCTTTTCACTTCAGCTTCAGGAAGTTCAGCGATATCTCTGAAATGTCCGAAAGCATGGTCACCGATCATTACTGCAACGATTTTATCATCTGCTTCACCTCCATCGATCATTTTGAATCCACCGATTGGAATAGCTTCCATTAATAATCCTCCTGAATGAATATTGTGAGAGCTTAATACGCAAATATCAAGCGGATCATGATCACCTTCCGTTACATCATCAGCTCCAGCTTCTACAGCCAGTTTCATTACTTCATTGTGGCAGTATGTTCTTGGAACAAACCCATATAAAGCGGGAATAATATTAGAAAATTTCTGAGGTCTGTCTACCTTTAAAAATCCTGTTTCTTTATCTACTTCATATTTAATTGTATCTGAAGGAACGATTTCCACGAATACATTGACAACATTTGGCGCATCTTCTCCTGCAGAAACCCCGTGCCATGGATGTGCTTTAAAATTTGGAATCATTATTTATCTGTTATTTTTTAAGTTATAATTAAAATTTCTCTTCTAAGGTCTTCTATGGTAGCTGCGATATAATCATCCCCTTCCATATAGTTCATGATGAAAATGGTTTTGAATTCTTCAAGATCTGCGTTCGCATTCAGCCCGTCGTAGGTTTTGTGAAGTAAATCTATCAAAGCATTTTTGGAATCTACGATATTCTTCCATGAATTTTTCGTAACATACAGCTGCTGTGAAGTATTGTACTCAAACTCATCATTGATGGTTTTTTCGGTCAGAAAGATGAATTCATTCGGAGCCAGCCCCTTGTCAAACTTCTGAATCAGGTTTGAAGGCTTCATCCTTTCCAGGAACAAAGTCATCCTTTCATAAGAATGGGCCTTGTTTTCAGCATTCGATTTTACAGAAAGCAGTTTGATCTCCTGATTCTTAAGGGTGATGTACGAGTGTACAAATTGTCTCAGCAAAACCAGAAAAGGAATTGCGATAATCAATGCAAAAGCATACGGTAAATATCCTGAAAAACTACCCATAATTTTAGACCGCAAAATTACTAATTATTTTCCGGCTTCTAAAGTGTTTTTGAATATATCGGTCTTAGAATTTTGAATATAAATGAGGGAAAGGATGATGAGGAGATAAAAACCAATCATCATTCTGTTGGCCAAACTTGGAAAATCAAAAAAATAAATCTACACCCTCAAAAATAAGAAGAGAATTTAATGCTTTGAAATAATTGGTGGATTACAATTCAAAAAGCGCAGGCCTTTGTGTAACTTCATGATAACACACACTGTTTTCATCAAAAAAGTGATACACAAGGCTTTTTCTGGTTCTGTTCTTATCCGTATGAGGTTCGCCGCCGTGAAGGATGTTGGCATGCCAAATCAGCATATCCCCTTTTTTAGCTTTAAAAATTTCTTTTTTCAGACCTAATTCCTTGACCTTATCTTCTAAAAATTCCTCATAAGCTCTGTAACTTTTTTTACCGATTCGGATGGCATCTCCTTCATTTTCATAATCAGAATTAAGGAAATATGGAAGTTTGTGACTCCCCGGGATATAATGAAGAGCGCCATTAGTTTCATCAACATCTTCCAGAGCAATCCATACTCCAAGAAGTCCGCCCAACGGATAAGTTGTCATGTGAATGCTGTCTGAATGGGTCTTCTGCTGGCTTCCATTAATAAAATTGATACTCTGAAAAAGCTTGGCTTTACCATCTAAAAGTACAGATAGAAAATCAAGAAGATTCTTATCACTTCCAATATTTTTAATGATCTCAGAATGATGAATAGCAAACATAAGTTTTCCTCCATAAATGAATTTCAGGGTACCATTTTCCATCAGTGTTTCAATTTCACTGTTGATCCTGTCAGCATCATCCGTAGTGATAAAATTCCTTAAGATCATATAGCCATTGTCATCATACTTCAGCGCACTTTCTCTATTTTCATCTGATAGTTCATTGAAAAAATCTGTCTGGATGAGTTTCTCCTGGCCAATAGTTCTTTCCGAAGCTGGAAGATGGGCAAAATCAGAACTGGAAATGCTAGAAAAGTAATTTTTTCGAAGACCGTATTTTTTATATAAAGGAATATTATGTTGTAATTTTTTCCTATTAAAAAAATTATAGATGACATAGGGAAGTTTATATTGACGGATCTGCTTTAGCATAGCTGAAATATTAAAATAATAATGTTATAAAGTTACAAATAATATTTAGAACAAATCTAAATAACGTCTTGTTAAGAAAATCTTTTAAGAAATTTATTCTCAATAAAACCATATTCATGGAGCTCTGCACCAAAACTTTTGAAAAAAACTTCAATTCCACGGATGTTACTTCCCATAAAATTGAGAGATTTCTCATGAATATATAAACTCAAAATCTTGTCGATCAGAAAAGAGGCCCCATTCTCTGCTTTATAGTCTTCATCATTGATCAAACTTAATAGCGAAAACTGTTTTTCATCTTTGATCAAAACAGCTAAATTAATCAATGAATCATTAAAATAAGACCCACAAAATTTAAGTACATTATTTTCTAAAAGAAATAGAATATATATTTTGAGTTTTATCCAATCTGCTTCTTTAGTAAGTCCTTTAAAATTATTTTTGAAAAACAACATCACTTGCTCATCAAATTCAATTTCTTTATAAATAAGATGCTGAGACGCTTTTATAGTAGATTTCCTCCCTTTAAAGTACTTTTTCCTCTTTAATACAGAGTAATCTGAAATAGGAATAACATAATTTTTCTTTTTTTGTAATGGAGTTGAAAAAGTATTATCCTGATTAAACAAATATAAAAAAACGGTATAATTTTTCTTTAGAAAATATAAAAACGCATCATTGATTTTCGGATCATCAGCTTTTGAAAAAACACCTAGCTGCTGGCAAAAAAGCGGCATATGGACAAAATTGATTCCAAATTTTTTATAAATATGAATAGGCATTACAGCCTCATAATCTTTATATATTAAAACATGCCAGTTTCCAGAAAGCTGATCCAAAATTCGTTTTTGCGAATACCAATTTCGTTGCACTGAATTCTCCAGACATTCTGTATATTTTTCAAAATCTATCTGGTTGTATTTCACTCTTCTAATCATAATAATCCTTCATCTGAGAAACTACAATAGGTATCCTGCGTAATAATAATGTGGTCTAAAAGCTGGATGCTTAGAGTGCTTCCGGCTTCTTTAATTTTTTCTGTGATATTGAGATCTTCTGTGCTTGGTTTTAAACTTCCTGAAGGATGATTGTGGGCTATGATAATCCCTGTTGAGAAATGATCAAGAGCTGTTTTAAATAGAATTCTTACATCCACAATAGACTGGCTTATTCCTCCCTGCGTTAGTTTTGCGATATGAACCACTTTATTGCTCTGATTTAGAAATACGGCCCAAAATTCCTCAGTTCTTAAATCTGACAGATGATTTTTAAGAATCAAATAGGCATCACTGCTATTTGAAATGATAGGTCTGTAAGGAATTTCCTGAACAGATCTTCTTTTTCCAATCTCTAATGCTGCGATGATAGAAATCGCCTTTACCTCACCTACTCCTTTAAATTTCATCAGATCTTTACTGGAAAGCAGGCTGAGCTGGTGCCAGTTGTTATTAACGGATGCCAAAATCTTTCTTGCCAGCTCCAATGCACTCTCATCTCTGCTTCCGCTTCCCATGATGATCGCCAGCAGCTCGGAATCAGAAAGTGAATTTTTACCTTTCAGTAAAAACTTCTCTCTGGGTCTGTCGTCTTCTGCAAGAAATTTTATAGTCATTTTGTTTAATTAGAGGTTAGACATTAGATGTTAGAAGTTAGAACCTTCATTATAAAATATTAACTGCAAGGTTTAAATGAATTTAATAAAATGCATACAATATGATTGGATTTTTAGATTCGTCAAGATATTTTGCACTCTGGGTCAAGGCCTTCAAAGAAAGCATTGGGCACCCTAAACTTAAACAGGCCCGACTTTGACCTTCCTGATCCGGAACACACCCTAAAGAATGCAATACTATTGCCCGCTGCATGGCGTTGTTATTAGTAGAATCAAGGCCATTTAGCCGATACGCTTTTCCGAATTTCCCGTTGTAACTTCCTAATATTTCATATTTCCCGAGTGAAGACTGATACGAACCTTCGGTATTACTGAATTTAAGAGTTTCTGAATTCTGAATTACAGATCCTGAACCATGAGAAACAATAGCTTTCTGAAGTACTTTATCGTTTTTCAGATCATACACAAAGTATCTATACTTTCCGGAATATGTTTTAAAGTTAATAAAAATAGCCAGATCCTGATTATAGTTTTTCCCCTTCACAAAATTTTTAATCTCCACTATCTTTGTCGCAGGAAGAACCCCGGATACATTATTTTCCTGAGATTCCGCTTTAGAGCAGAAGATAATAAAAAGAAACAGGAAAATATTTTTTTTCATCAGGATTAAAGTTTTTTATTCGACGATCATACCATCTTTCATAACCAGCTTTCTGTCTGTAATTTCTGCAAGATTAGGGTTATGTGTCACAATCACGAAGGTTTGATTGTACTTGTCTCTCAAATCAAAAAATAAACGGTGAAGATCATCAGCATTCTTTGAATCTAAGTTTCCTGTAGGCTCATCTGCAAAAATAATTTTCGGAGAATTGATCAAAGCTCTTGCTACGGCAACTCTTTGTGCTTCTCCTCCCGACAATTGATTAGGCTTATGATTCAGTCTCTGTTCGATCTTTAGGTCCTCAAATAGAGCATATGCCTTGTCTAAAGCCTCTTTTTCATTGGCTCCTCCTATTTTAGTAGGGAGTAATACATTTTCTAAAGCTGTAAATTCCGGAAGAAGCTGATGAAACTGAAATACAAAACCAATGTTCTGATTCCTGAATTTTGAAAGCTGCTTATCATTCATATTGATAAAAGATTCTCCCGCAATACTTATCTCCGTATTGTACTTATTGGAATTGCTTGGTAGATCTAAAGTTCCCAGAATCTGAAGCAATGTAGATTTCCCCGCTCCGGATTCACCTACAATAGAAACAACTTCACCCATTTTGATATGGATATCCACTCCTTTCAATACTTCTAAATTCCCATAAGACTTATGGATATTACTCGCTTTAATCATAACCCAAAAGTACTAATTTGATTTTAAAGTTCACCCATAAAACTCAAATCTCAACAACTTTTTTAAAGAAAAAAATTGCATAAAAGCAATATTTTGAAAAGCAGAATCTTTATAAAGTTTAAAACAGCAATACAATCAGAATATAAAAAACTCAGCATTATTAAAATGTCAGAAAATAAAACAGTAGAATCAAATTTTGAAATAAAAAAAACCTCCCGAAATTGGGAGGTTTTACTATTTTACAATCCGGGACTGTTACAGTAACAGCGTTAGAGGACTTTCCAGATATGTTTTTAAAGTCTGTAAGAACTGAGCTCCGGTAGCACCGTCTACCACTCTGTGGTCACATGCTAATGAAAGCTTCATAATGTTTCCTACTACAATCTGACCGTCTTTAACAATCGGTTTTTCAATGATTGCACCTACTGAAAGGATCGCAGAATTCGGCTGGTTGATGATACTTGTAAATGTTTCGATTCCGAACATCCCCAGATTTGAAATCGAGAATGTAGAACCTTCCATTTCATTAGCTTTAAGACCTTTGCTTTTCGCTCTTGAAGCCATATCTTTCACCGCTGCAGAAATTTGCGTGTAGTTCATCTGATCTGTATTTTTAAGTACAGGAACCACTAATCCATCAGGAATAGCTACAGCTACACCCACATTGATATTCCCTCTGTGGATGATCTTGTCTCCCGCCCAGCTTGAATTCACCTGAGGATGTTTTCTTAAAGCAACAGCAGTCGCCTTAATGATCATATCATTGAAAGAGATTTTAGTATCCGGTAAAGAGTTGATTTCTTTTCTGGCCTCAATCGCTTTATCCATATTGATCTCTACCATCAGGTAATAGTGTGGAGCAGAGAATTTACTTTCAGCAAGACGTTTTGCAATAATATTTCTTACCTGAGAGTTTGGAGTCTCAGTATCTTCACCCTGAACGAAGCTCAATGCAACCTGAGCTGCTGCCGGAGCAGAAACAGAAGGTTGAGCCTGCGTCTGAGCAGATGGCTGATAATTTTCAATATCTTTTTTAACAATTCTTCCGTTTTCACCTGAACCATTTACGCTGCTGATATCAACACCTTTGTCCTGAGCCATTTTCTTAGCCAACGGAGAAATCGCTACTCTGTCAGAAGATGAAGAACTTACAGCCGGAGCAGCCTTTTCTTCTGCTTTAGCTTCAGTTTTTTGTTCAGCAGGCTTTTCAGAAATCTGAGCAGCTGCCTTTGGAGCACCTACCGCAGAAATATCTGTTCCCGCAGGACCGATAATCGCTAAAACTGAATCTACAGGAGCCGCACCACCTTCTTCTACACCTTGCTTCAATAATACACCGTTAAATTCAGATTCAAAATCCTGAACGGCTTTATCTGTTTCGATCTCAGCAAGAAGATCTCCTTCTTTTACTGTATCGCCTACGTTTTTGTGCCATTTAGCAACTTTACCTTCTGTCATTGTATCAGAAAGTCTTGGCATGGTAATAATTTCTACACCGGCAGGAACTTCAGCAGTAGTCTGCTCAACGCTGGTAGCATTATTTTCTGTTTTGGATTCTTCTTCAGATTTTTTCTCTTCAGAACCACCTGCAGCAGGAGCAGCAGCTCCACCGGTTAATCCTGAAATATCTTCCCCTTCATTTCCTATAATCGCTAAAACAGAGTCTACAGCAGCAGCAGCGCCTTCTTCTACACCTACGTATAAAAGAGTTCCGTTTATTTCAGATTCGAAATCCTGAACAGCTTTATCTGTTTCAATTTCGGCTAAAATATCTCCTTCTTTTACCTGATCTCCTACTTTTTTATGCCATTTCGCCACTTTACCTTCCGTCATAGTGTCGGAAAGGCGGGGCATCGTAATTACTTCTGCCATAATTTATTGTGTTAATTTGTTAATATGATGATGTGGATGATAAGAACAGTGAACAGCGTATGTACACATCATCTATCATCGAATCAGCAAATTATTTTTTAGTTTTCTAATTTGTCTAAGAATGGATAGTTTTCCTGAGCATAAACATATTCATAGATTTTGTCTGCATCCGGATAAGGAGAGTTTTCCATGAATTCGATACACTCATCCACAAAATCTCTTGATTTGTTGTCTACCGCTTCCAATTCTGCTTCTGTAGCCCATCCGTTTTCCAGAATTCTATGTTTTACCAGTTCCATAGGATCATCATTCTTATGAATAGCTACCTCTTCCTTGCTTCTGTAAGGTTCGGCGTCAGACATAGAGTGTCCTCTGTAACGGTATGTTCTGGCTTCAATAAAAGTAGGTCCGTCTCCTCTTCTCGCTCTTTCAATAGCTTCGTAAGCTGCTTCAGCTACTTTTTCAGGGTCCATTGCATCTACGGCAAGGCAAGGCATTTCGTATCCAAGACCTAATTTATAGATATCTTCGTGGTTGGCAGTTCTTTTCACAGAAGTTCCCATGGCATACTGGTTGTTTTCAACCACAAATACTACAGGAAGTTTCCAGTTCATCGCCATATTGAATGTTTCATGAAGCGATCCCTGTCTTGCTGCTCCGTCTCCGAAGAAACAGATGTTTACAGCTTTTCTGTCATAATACTTATCTGCAAAAGCAATTCCAGCTCCCAAAGGAATCTGTCCTCCTACAATACCGTGTCCACCATAGAAACGGTGCTCTTTGCTGAAAATGTGCATAGAACCACCCATCCCTCCGGATGTTCCGGTAGCTTTACCGCAAAGTTCCGCCATGATTCTCTTAGGATCTACTCCCATCGCCATTGGATGGATGTGGCATCTGTAAGCAGTAATCATACTGTCCTTCGTTAAATCCATTGCATGCGTGAAGCCGGCAGGGATAGCCTCCTGACCGTTATACAAATGTAAAAAACCTCTGATCTTTTGTTTTAGATAAAGAGAACGGCATTTGTCTTCAAACCTTCTCCACATTGTCATATCTTCATACCACTTCAGGTATACCTCTTTAGAAAATTCTTTCATGTGCTAGCTCTTGCTTTTTTATGATGAATATTTGAGCAAAATTATAAAAAAAACTTTGTTTTTATCGTATACATACTAATTGTTTTTTTGCTTATAGTGTTATATTTGAATTTTAAACTTGAACATGGACGAAAAACAGCCTTTACTGGTACATAAAATGTCAAAAATCATCTCAGATTTTTTCAATCCGCTCGTTTCTTTATTTATTTTCTTTATTTATATGAGTGTAAGAGAATACTCCTTAAAAGACTCTATACTTTATTTTGCGCCTATATTATTGATGATTATTGCTCCGGTAGTTATCTGGCTGGTATGGAACGTAAAGACCGGCAGGTATACCAATATGGATGTTTCAGACCGTGTACAAAGGAAAACACTGTATATCTTCATTGCTGCCTGTGTCGTAGCTTATCTTATTTTCAACTATTTCAGAAACGGATATATCGACCTTGTCATGCTGTTTATTCTGATCCTTATTTTCACCATGCAGATCAGTAATTTTTATATTAAAAGCTCGATGCATACAGCCTTTAATGTATTTGTAGCCGCCTTATTTTTCACCCTGAACTGGAAAGCAGGATTGGTATGGCTTGGGATCGCTGCTTTGGTGGGACTCACAAGGATTATTTTAAAAAGACATACGGTAAAGGAAGTATTTATGGGTGCCGGAATAGCATTTGTGGTATCTTTTATTTATCTTTATTGCAATATACAATTTCAACATTAAGAACATTCTATGAAAATAAATCATCTTACCGCTGCTGAGGAGAATTTTATGAAGCTGTTTTGGAAGCTTGAATCTTTTTATCTTAAAGACATCATGGAGCAGCATCCTGAACCGAAGCCGCATCAGAACACCGTGTCTACCTACCTTAAAATACTGGTGGAGAAAGGTTATATCACGACTCAAAAAGAAGGAAGAATCTTTAAATACACCGTAGTTGTTCCGTCTGAGGAATACCGAAAATTTCTGTTAAAAGAGCTCTCCCATAATTTTTTCAACGATTCAGGAAAGGAGATTCTGGAGTTTTTATTTAACGAAAAATTAATATCTCAGGATGACCTGAAGAATTATTTCGACCTTAAAATTGAAATCGTTCCGGCCAAAATTGAAGAACCAAAATTTGAGTATGCGGAAGAAATCTTAAACCCAAAAAAGGTGAAAAAGGTAAAAGCAAAAGATAAAGACAGTAAGGATAATAAAGACAAGGACAAGAAGAAAAAAAAGAAAAAGGACTAGTTTAGTCAAATACCAGCCAAATCATGAAAACGAAATTCCAGGAAATAACCGGAAAAGCACAGGACGTCATCTTACGCTATCCTATGGTTTTAGTCATGGCCCTGCTCTCTTCAATCGGGGCTATTTTGGTCGTGAATAACAGATATGACAAGGAGTTTTTCTTTACGCATTCAAAATTCATTGCCTGCTGCTGCCTTGGAATTTCTTTGATGTTTGCTGTAAAAATCCTTTCGCAAAGAATTGGAAAAAGATTATTATTAGAAGGATTGGGAACTGTTTTCCTGGTAGGATTTTTTTTCATTCTGCCCGAAAGAGAAAAAGATTTTAATGAGGTTCATGGCTTCATCATTGCGATTACATTTCTGCTGTCTCATTTGCTGGTTTCTTTTGCTGCATTTTTAGAAAAGAATAAAGAACTCAATTTCTGGCAGTACAACAAGAATCTTTTCGTGAATATCTTTCTTACAGCCGTATTCACCGGGGTTCTTACGGGAGGTGTGGAGCTGGCGATTCTGGCGGTAGACAAATTATTCGATTTTAATTTCAACGATAATCTTTATATAGATACGTTTTATACTTTAGCTATTTTCGGAAGCTGTTTTATCTTCCTTTTGTTTAATGAAACCGGGTTGGATTATCTTGAAAAAGACGGGACTTATCCTGTCATCTTAAAATTTTTCACTCAATTCGTCCTGATTCCGTTGCTTTTCATTTATCTGATTATTCTTTATATCTACTCATTTAAAATAGTCATCAACTGGGAGCTTCCACGCGGCTGGGTTTCTTATCTGGTACTGGCTTACAGCATTGTGGGAATACTTGCGTTACTGCTCGTTTACCCACTTAAAGAAGAAAAAGCAAAATCGTGGGTAAAAGTGTTTTCAAAGCTGTTTTACTACACCATCATTCCATTGATAGTCCTATTATTTACGGCGATATTTACAAGAATATTAGAATACGGTTATACAGAGCCCAGATATTTCGTATTGTTGCTGGCATTATGGCTGTTGAGCGTAGTTGTTTATTTTGTATTGAATAAAAAAGCAAGTATCAAATTTATTCCGATAAGCCTGTTTGTATTTGGAGTCTTTTCTTTAATTTTTCCGTATTTGAATGCATTCAGCGTTGCAAAAAGAAGCCAGCAGAACCAATTGATGACGCTATTGAGCCAAAACAAACTTTTGGTTAATAATAAAATAGACTTTCAAAAGAAAATATCAGATAAACTGGTTGACGAAATTGCCGATAAGTTTGGCTTCCTGGCAGAAAGAAAACAGAAAGATTTCCTTTTAACCCTGCTCGATCCTAAAACAAAGGAACTTTTAGTCCGTGATTTTGATAGCCCTACTTCATGGGGAATCAATAACAGTATTAGAAATGCTTTTACCCACGTAGATAAAATTTCAGACGTTTCAAAACTAGAAAGACTTGTTTTAGAATCTGAAACGAAGATTATCCTTATTCACGGATACCAATATCTGATTAATTTTAACAGCTTTAATCAGGAATCCAGAACCATTAATGGGGATACATTTCAGATTGATAATCAGACCGAGGTGAATAACGCAAGGTCAATTAAAGTAAGTCTGAATTCGAAAGAAGCCGTAGATTTCAGTTCAGCTATGAATAAGCTGTTTGAAGACAATTCAAGGAAGACAGAAACCGTACGCGTAAAGGAAATTGCAATGGAAAGTGACCTGGGCAAATACCATATCAAAATTATTTTCCCAAGTATAACAAGAGAAAAAGCCTCGTACAATAAGCAATACAATATCTACTATGAGGATGCAGTCATGCTGATCAGGGAGAAATAAATATATAAAGCCGTTTCATAGTTGTGAAACGGCTTTTTTGTTTTAGCTCCTATTTTTTTTATCTACTTTAACACGTTCGCTTAGTCGAATCGATCTTGATTGATTACGTCTTTGCAATTCCTTAAAATATACATTCCTAATGTAACATCTTTGCGAGAAAAAAATATGGTTAATAGATCAATCTCAAAAACTGAACGAATACAGATCAGATGATTATTTCACGCAGATTAATCAGATGATGCAGATTTCTATATTTGTTAATCTACTGTATGCATATAATACGCGAGAGTGCTTAATTTTTATTTATTCCACAAATTTCGCCTTTGATCTGAAGTATTCTTAATTATGAATGCAAAAAAATATCCCTTTCTAAAATCTATTTTAAAAAGGGATAAATAATGCATAAAAAAAGCGGCTAAAAAGCCGCCTTATATTTTTACCAACGATTTCCGCCGCCGTTACCACCACGGTTGTTTCCACCACCGTAGCCGCTACCGCCGCCTCTATTGTTGTTTCCTCCGTAACCTCCTCCTCTGTTGTTGTCAAAGCTTCTTCTTGGCTTTTCTTCTCTTGGCTTAGCTTCAGATACGTTCAACTCTTTTCCGTTGAATTCTTTCTGGTTAAGAGCTTCGATAGCTTGCTTTCCTTCTTCATCACCCATTTCTACAAAACCGAAACCTCTTGAACGGCCAGTTTCTCTGTCTGTAACGATTTTAGCTGATGATACATCACCAAATTCTGCGAATAGATCGTGCAACTCATATTCTTTAGTTGCGTAATTGATGTTTGAAACAAAAATGTTCATTTTAAATAAAAATTAAATATTAATAAAAATTTGATATATAAGAGAAAAACAACATAAATTAATGAACAAATATTGATTCCAAATATAAACGTATGCAAGATACAATTAATAAATTAAAATCAAAGTTTTTTTTCAAGTATTTCTCACCTCCTATTGAATTCATACCTTTATTTTATTAATTAGCATCAATTAAGTATTGTTATTCAATAAATTTTTACCGAAATTCGCTTAAAGTTAAAGTTAGTTAACATAATAAAAAGCAATTTAGAAATCCCCGAAACAGCAAATATAACCCAATATAATCACTATGCCTATTATAATAAACCTTGATGTGATGATGGCCAAGAGAAAAATGTCACTGAATGAGCTCTCAGAAAGGATCAATCTCACCCTATCCAACATCTCAAATCTAAAGACCGGAAAAGCCAAGGCCATCCGTTTCAGCACCCTGGATGCTATCTGCAAAGCACTAGACTGTCAGCCCGGAGATATTTTGGAATTCCGGGAGTAATCCGGACTAAACATTACATACATTTGTATTCCAATCACCATACCTATTATATATATGATACATACCACCAATTACACCAATACTTTTATTGAAATCGCTGACGACTGCCCGGTATCAAATGCTGAAGTCCCTCCTGAAAAGAAAGTAAAAACCTTAGCTAAACTTCAGTATGAGCAGATTGTAAAAGAACCTTACCGGTATTCTTCTGATGATATTGTTTTTGAATGCTATGCTGTAAAAAACGACATTTCTGATAGTGAAAAGCCACAGGCAAGAATCGATTTCTTCTCAAAAGGTCAACCCTGCCTCAGGTCCTCCCCTTTGGCCAAACGTTACGGATTCGGAATTCATCATAATGAAGACAGTAAAGTGGCTATTTTTTCGGTTGAAAGTAGCGAGTATCAAAAGTTTTTATATGATAACACCATCAAAAAAGTAAAAGCTATGCGCTCCAAGAAAATATGATTGAGAAAATGAATCATTTCCTTCAGATCAGTAAATACAGTTTCCTTGATAAACCCAGTTTTTAACACTAAATTTGTGAAGCAAATTATTAAAAGATGAACTACCATACCAGAAAATGGGTAAAACCCGAAGACCTGAACCCGAATCACTCTCTTTTTGGAGGAAGACTTTTACAGTGGATTGACGAAGAAGCCGCATTGTATGCCATTATTCAACTGGAAAATACAAAAGTGGTCACGAAATTTATTTCAGAAATCAATTTTGTAAGCTCAGCTAAACAGGGAGACATTATAGAAATAGGGATTGAGGCCACTCACTTCGGTTCTTCTTCCGTGACCTTAAAATGTGATGTAAGAAATAAAATGACCCACCAGACCATTATCACCGTAGATAAAATTGTGATGGTGAACCTGGACAGTGAAGGAAATCCTGCACCGCACGGAAAAACACAGATCGAATTTGTAAAAGACAGACTGAGCAAGCCATGAAAATTTTCATCAAAAACATGGTGTGCAACCGCTGTATTTCCGCAGTAGAAAAAATATTCAGTGAGGCAGATGTGAGCGTACGTTCTGTCACTTTGGGAGAAGTCGAGACTGAAACGGATATTCCTGCTGAAAAAATGCTGGCTGTAGAAAAGAACCTCCTTGAAACAGGCTTTGAAAGGATTATGGATTCTACCCATCAGTTGGTTGATAAGATCAAAAACAAGATCATTCTCAAGATCAGTGAACTGGATATTGATGAAGATTTTCTTCTTTCGGAATTCTTAAGTTCAAAGATCCATAAAGACTACAGCTCCCTTTCCAAAACCTTTTCCCAAAACGAAAATATTACCCTGGAACAGTTCTTTATCCTTCATAAAATTGAAAAGGTAAAAGAACTGCTTCTTTATAATGAATTTACCCTCACCGAAATAGCCGGAAAACTAGGTTATAAAAGCGTTCAGCATCTTTCTTCCCAGTTCCGGAACATTACCGGTTTTACCCCTACAGAATTCAAAAAACTGAAGGATCATCAAAGGAAAACCCTGGACAGCTTTTAAGTTAGAGAGTCGGAGGGTTTGAGAGTTTGAGTATGGGAGAGTTTAAACGTAAACGTATTTTAAGTTACTCAACTCAGTTACTATGATAATAAAACATCAAAAGTCCCTATTCTCAAACTTTTCAATTTATACACTCTACCACTCTCAGACTCTCTAACTCTCCCACCCTAAAACCCTCCCACACTCAAACCCACTCCCGGCAAAATTCTATAACTATTATCCTTAAATTTATAACAGCATTAGCCATTCATTTTGGACATTTGTACTATAAATTCAAGGATCATGAACAGACAATATAATATACTCGGAATGACGTGCTCCGGTTGTCAGAAAAAAATTTCTGAAAAACTCAACAGCGTTGAGGGAGTAACAGCCGATGTCAATCTGGAAACCCATACCGCAACCATCACTTCCGATAAGGAGATCGAACTTTCAGTTTTAAATAATGCTTTAGGAGATAAATACAGACTGGAGGACCCTAAAAAACCTGAAACTGCATTTGTAAAACCTCAGGACAGGGTTTCACCGTCTTCAGTCTATTACTGCCCGATGGAATGTGAAGGCGACAAAGTCTATTTCAAACAGGGTGAAAGATGTCCTGACTGTAAGATGTATCTGGTTCCTATCGAGGAAAAGCATGCTAAAGATCCCAATCATAAACCGACCTATTCATCAACCCATCTTCCGGAAAACTTCAAAGACAGTGTAGGAAAATACTATTGTCCGATGTTTTGTGAAGGAGATAAAGTCTATGATGAAAAAGGCGACTGTCCGGTTTGCCACATGCATCTGGAAGAAATCACCGAAGATATGGCTAAAAACGTGGTTTCTCATAATCACCAGCAGACTCATTCCCATCATAATCATCATAACCACAGCCATAATCATGAAGCACCAAAAGTCACCGATGATATGGCCGGAAAGTATTACTGCCCGATGTATTGTGAAGGTGACAAAACCTATGATTCCAACGTAGGATGCCCTGTCTGCGGAATGGATCTGGTGAAATATCCCGAAAAGAAAACAGCAAAATATACCTGTCCTATGCACCCGGAAATCATCCGTGACGAGCCAGGAGACTGCCCGATCTGCGGAATGGATCTGGTGAGAATGCCCGACAGTGAAAGTGATGAAGAGGATGAAACCTACAATATTTTAAAAAAGAAATTCTTCATTTCTCTGGCCTTTACCGTTCCTGTTTTTATTCTTTCAATGGGTGGAATGTTCATCAATTTCCCGTTTTCCCATAACATACAGGGATTCATCGAGCTTGCCCTAACACTTCCTGTTCTGTTTTATTCAGGATGGTTTATTCTGAAAAGAGGCTGGGTTTCATTCAAAACCTGGAACTTAAATATGTTCAGCCTGATTGCTTTAGGTGTTGCCGCAGCATTTATATTCAGTATCGTGGCATTGGCTTTTCCGGATATTATCCCTCATGAAATCAGAGGGCACAATCATGAAATTCCGCTGTATTTTGAGGCGGTCTGTGTGATTTTAACCCTTGTGATATTAGGACAACTGATGGAAGCTGCAGCGCATAAAAAAACAGGAAATGCCATCAAGGAACTGATGAATCTTTCGCCTGACGAAGCCAATCTTATCGTGAATGGAGAAGAAAAAAGAGTATTGCTTTCTCAGGTGAACATCGGAGATCTTTTAAAAGTAAAACCGGGCGAAAAAATCCCTGTTGACGGAAAGATCACCGAAGGAACTTCTTTGGTAGACGAAAGCATGATCACCGGAGAACCTGTACCTGTAGAGAAAAGTATTGATGACAGAGTTTCTTCTGGAACCATCAACGGGAATAAAGTATTCATCATGAAAGCTGAAAAAGTTGGCGATGAAACCCTTCTTTCCCAGATCATTAAAATGGTGAATGAAGCCAGCCGAAGCAGAGCACCTATCCAGAAACTAACTGACAAAGTTTCCAAAGTTTTTGTCCCTGTTGTGATTCTTATTGCTGTTCTTACCTTTATTTTATGGCAGTTTTTCGGACCGGAAGGCAAGAGAAGTTTATTTGCTTTCGTGAATGCTGTTGCGGTTTTAATTGTAGCCTGTCCGTGTGCACTTGGTTTAGCCACACCGATGTCTCTGATGGTAGGAATCGGGAAAGGAGCCAAAAGCGGTATCCTGATCAAAAATGCAGAAGCATTGGAACAAATGCATAAAGTAAATGTTCTGATCACCGATAAAACGGGAACACTAACAGAAGGAAAGCCATCTGTAGAATATATTGAAACATCTGGAAACGGAGACAAAAATGAAATCTTAAAACTGGCTTTTTCTCTCAACCAAAATTCGGAGCACCCGTTGTCTAATGCAGTGATTAAAAAAGCAAAAGAAGAAAATTTAACCGCTGAAAAAGTAGATCAGTTTGAAAACATCTCAGGAAAAGGAGTTCAGGGAAATATCAATGGAAAAACGGTTTACTTAGGAAACGAAGGTCTTCTGATCTCAAATAGTCTTGCCATTCCACAGGAATTAAAACAAAAAGCAGTGGAAGTACAGTCGAAGGCACATACCATCTCTTATATTGCACAGGATAAAAATGTGTTGGGCTTCATCAGCTTTACCGATAAAATTAAAGATACTTCCAAAAAAGCAGTTCAGCGTCTGATGAATGAGGGAATTGATGTCATCATGATGACCGGAGACAATGAACATACCGCAAAAGCAGTTGCTGACGAACTGGGAATCAAGCATTATAAAGCAGGCTGTCTTCCGGAAGATAAACTGAATGAAGTGAAAAAACTGCAGCAGCAAGGCAAAATCGTAGCCATGACCGGCGATGGAATCAATGACTCCCCTGCTCTGGCTCAATCCAATGTAGGAATTGCCATGGGAACCGGAACTGATGTTGCGATGGAAAGTGCAGAGATTACATTATTAAAAGGAGATATTTTAGGAGTCGCAAAAGCCAAACTCTTAAGTGAAAAACTCCTTAAAAACATCAAAGAAAATCTGTTTTTCGCCTTTATCTATAATGTATTGGGTATTCCGGTAGCGGCAGGATTATTGTATCCTTTCTTTGGAATATTATTGTCCCCGATGATCGCAGCGGCAGCAATGAGTGTCAGTTCACTGTCTGTTATTCTGAATTCACTACGTTTAAATTCTGTAGATCTGGATGCGGATGTAAAATAGAAAGTATGAAAAAAGGAAGTCTTTACATTGGATGTTCGGGATTTTATAATAACGACTGGAAAGGGTCGTTATATCCTGAAAATGCCCAAAGTAAAGACTTTCTTACTTTATATTCCGGGGTTTTCAATACGGTAGAGATCAATTCTACCTTTTACAGAAAACCTACCGCCAAAACACTTCTAAAATGGCATGATGAAACTTCCGATGACTTTAAGTTCTTCATCAAAATTCCTAAAGTCATTTCCCATGAAAAACGTCTGAAAGAAGCAAAAGAAGATATTTCGGAATTCTGCGCCCACATTCAGACTCACTTACAAGAAAAACTTTCCGGGTTTCTGTACCAGTTTCCGCCTTCCTTTAAAAAATCACAGGAAAATATGGATCTGATCGTATCCAGCCTTGACTTTAAGTATGTTAACGTTATTGAATTCCGCCATGAATCCTGGTGGGCCGATGAAATTTTTACTTTTTTAAAAGAACATCAAATTATATTTTCCGGGGTAAGTTTTCCGGGTAACCTTCCTGAAGAGGTAATCATTAATCATCCTGAAATTTTATATTACAGACTTCATGGAAAACCTGTTCTCTATAAATCAGAGTACAGCTCAGAGTTTATTAATGCTCTTGCGGAAAAAATCAAACATTCAGAACGAAAAGCATTTATATTTTTCAATAATACTTGGGGAACTGCTGCCATTAAAAATGCGTTGTATCTCAAGAAAATTCTAGAGTAATCATTTATTTCTCTATTAAAACATCTACATTAATCGAAGGCTCTCCTGCTGAGAACTTTTTCCATTCTCCAAAATAATTTCTGTAATAGGTATTTTTAGAAAACGCGAAAATATTTCCTCCTAAAAAAAGCCTTCCTTTAAAATCTTCAGAAGCCCTTACGGAAACAAAGAAATCCCCATTCAACCAAATACTTTTATCATTCAAATCTAAAGAAATGGTATTGTCCCGGATGTCTTCTTTGGTTATCGTGAGCTTCAATGTTTCATTTACCACCGATTCTCCGGGAAAATCGCCTGCAGAGTTTTGAATATCGAAGATCAGGGTAACAGGCTGGTCAATCTCAAATAAAGCTAGATTGAGATTTATTTTTTTAATCTTTAATTTTCTTTGGTTTTTAATCTTTATCGCATATTCTCTGAAAATTTTCTTTACATCCTGGGAATCATAACCGCAATACACTTTTTTCGAATTTCTGGTTCCAAAGTTCTTTTGAACATATTTTTTGGGAACAATATTCACATTTTCAATTTCAACCGCTTTTTTACTGAGTGAAATATCATATTGGGATAAAGCTTCAAAATCTGAAATCTTGATCTTAAAAGGCTCGTATCCGTTTACCTCTACTTTCAATATTTTATTTTTATCTAAACCTGTAAGATCAATAAAATATTTTCCTTCTTGATCGGTAATACTTCCAGTATCTTCATTCTCAATTCCAATTCTGGCATCCGTAACAGGCTGATGCTTTTCCGAAAAGATGGTTCCTGAAATCTTCTGAGCAGATAAATTGGCCGAAACCAGAAGAATAAATAGATGTTTAAAATTCATCAGATAAAATAATTCCCGAATATAGGAAGAATAAGAAAACCTCAATACAAATAGAAAAAATAAATGGATTTAGTATTTATAAATGTTAAAATTAAAGAATACAAAAACATAATCCATAAACCCAGCATTCTATCCGAAATATGCTTTAAAATAAACTCCTTAAAATAAACTTAAAAAGTAAAAATTTAACAATTGATGGCATATAATTTGTTAATATTTCATCATTATTTTAACGATTTTTAACTATTTAAATCTCCATTATCTTTATGAAAAAAAAATTTGGGGAAAAGTCAAGAAACATGACTTTTCTTGGGATGACTGCATTGATGAGTGCGGCCTCAATGGTATTCAACAGCTGTAATGACAAAACCGATGTGAAAGAATCTGCTCAGATTGCTTCACAGGAACATCCCACCGTACAAACGGTCCCCCAAATAGATGATGAGAGTGTAGAAACCGATAAAAGAATTATCTACCTTACTTTTGATGACGGGCCCAACCAGGGAACGGAAAACCTTCTTAAGATCTTAAATAAAAGAAACGTTTGTGCCACTGCCTTTCTGGTAGGAAAACATGCCTATGGAAGCAAAAGACAGAAAGATGATATGGAGCTTCTGAAAAGCAATCCTCTGATTGAGCTGGCCAATCACAGCTTTACCCACGCCCACAACAAATACACAGATTTCTACAAAAACGCTGATGCTGTAGTCCGTGATTTTGACATCGCAAAAGACAGTCTTAAGCTTTATGATAAAATAGCCAGAACTCCAGGCAGAAATATCTGGAGACTGAACAATATTAATGTGACAGATATTAAAGGATCAACCGATGCGGCCAATGGTCTTAGAAAAGCCGGCTACAAAGTAATCGGATGGGACCTTGAATGGAGACCTTCTCAAAAAATGACTTTGAAAGGCAGCCACGAAGCGATGATCAAAAAGGTAGACAGCATCTTCCTTAACGATCTGGAAAAAACATCCAGACACCTGGTCTTCCTTACCCATGATCAATACCTAAGGGACGCAGATTCCATCAATGAGCTGGATATGTTTATTGAAAAACTTCAGAAAAGCAACAAGTTTGTGTTCAGAAAGATCTCGCAGTATCCGAAGATTAATGATATACTTAATTAATGTAACAATGTATCAATGTAACAGTGTAACAATGTTATGATAGACTGACGACGGGCAACTAGCAACTGTCAACAACAATTTTACAGATTCATTAGTTTTTTCCTTTTATAATTCAGAAATTTGCATTTATGGGTATTCAAGAAAATTATACAGCAATAAAAGATCAGCTTCCGGAAGGAGTTCAGCTTGTAGCGGTTTCAAAAACACATCCGGTTGAGGCTGTTCAGGAGGTTTATGATCTGGGACAGAAAGTTTTTGGTGAAAATAAAGTTCAGGAGCTTATGGAGAAATATCCACTCCTGCCTAAAGATATAGAATGGCATCTGATCGGGCATTTGCAGACGAATAAAGTAAAATATATTGCTCCGTTCATCAATACTATTCAAAGTGTGGACTCTGAAAAACTTCTTGCTGAGATCAGTAAAGAAGCCGGTAAGAATGACAGAGCGATTAAAGTCCTGTTACAGGTAAAAATTGCGGCAGAGGAAAGTAAATTCGGACTTGAGATTGATGAAGCGAAAACCTTGTTTCAAAAATATATTGATGGAGAGTTTTCCAATGTTGAAATAACCGGGCTGATGGGAATGGCGACATTTACGGATGATAAAGATCAGGTAAAAGAAGAATTTTTAATTTTAAAAGGGCTTTTCGATGAATTAAATCAGTTAAAAACACTTAAAACATTATCTATGGGAATGAGTGATGATTTCCCGGCTGCCATTGAATGCGGTGCCAATTCCGTGAGGGTTGGATCTGCTATTTTCGGGAGAAGAGATTACTCAAAATAGTATATTTAGGTATGGTTTTTGCTAATAATTGAATCAAAAAATCTAAATTTGCAACTATGCAAAAAATCCTTATTGTAGAAGACGAAAAAGCAATCTCGGGAGTATTACACAGTATCCTTTCTGATGAACTTACCGAATACGAATTTGTTATCGCTGAAGATGGCCTTGAAGGCTACAAACAGATAGAAAAAGAAGATTTCGCATTGGTGATCTCTGATATCAAGATGCCTAAACTTTCCGGAACAGAACTTTTAAAGCAAAGTATGATCCTGAAGCCTGAAAGCACATTCATCATGATCTCAGGCCACGCAGACATCGACTCTGCTGTTTCTTGTTTAAAGGAAGGCGCATATGACTTTATTTCCAAACCTATCGACATCAACAGACTGATTACAAGTGTGAAAAATGCTTTAGCCAAAGAAAGTCTGAAAAAGGAAAATAAAAATCTCCAAACTGAAAACAAGACCTTAAAAAGAAAGGTCAACAAAAAATACCAGATGATCGGTGATTCTCCTGCTTTGAAAAAAATCCAGGATATGATCGAAAAAGTAGCTGTTTCTGACGCCAGAGTTCTGATCACAGGACCGAACGGTGCAGGAAAAGAATTGGTAGCTCATGCAATTCACAACCAAAGTGAGCGTGCAAGAGGTCCGATGATTGAAGTGAACTGTGCGGCTATTCCATCTGAACTTATTGAATCTGAACTTTTCGGACATGTAAAAGGTTCTTTTACAGGAGCTATTAAAGACAAACAAGGAAAATTTGAGCAGGCTAACGGCGGTACCATCTTTTTGGATGAGATCGGAGATATGAGTCTTATTGCTCAGGCTAAAGTCTTGAGGGCATTGCAGGAAAGCAAAGTTTCTCCTGTGGGAAGCGATAAGGAAATAAAAGTTGATGTAAGAGTGATTGCAGCAACCAATAAAAACATGCAGAAGGAAATTGAGGAAGGAAAATTCAGGGAAGACCTTTACCACAGGCTTTCTGTGATTGAAATCTATGTTCCGCCATTGGATGACAGAAAAGATGATATCAAATTGCTAGTAGACCATTTTTCCGGTATGATTGCCGATGAACACGGTACTGCTGTGAAAAAATTTGATGATAAAGCAATTGATGCGCTTAAAGTGCTTTCATGGACTGGAAATATCAGAGAACTGAGAAATGTGGTGGAAAGATTAATTATTCTTGGCGGAAATTCTGTTTCCGAGGAGGATGTTGCAAGTTTTGTAAGGAAATAATTTAATTGAACATTAAATATATTATAACAATTTGCAGTAGCCTTACTGCAAATTTTTTTTTGGCCTATTTTTAAATATTAAACTATATATGAATCATAAAATATTATGAGCTTTTTAAACAAAAACTATACGAAAGAATGCCTGACTCTGGCTCTACCTGTAATGCTTACGCAGGTGGGGCAAGTCTCGGTGAATTTGTTCGACAATATTATTGTCGGAAAACTTTTAGGTGCAGATGCCCTTGCTTCCGTTTCATTGGGAAATGCTGTGTTTTTCTCGGTGTTTGTATTGGCACTGGGATTTTCATTTGCTATTCCTCCGCTGGTTTCTGAAGCACATTCCAAGCAGGACCACGGAACTATTAATTCTGTATTCAGTCACGGATTTGTAATCAATATGTCTGTGGGAATTATTTTAATGGCAGTCTTACTTTTAGGGATGCCACTACTCTATCATTCCGGGCAGCCGGCGAAGATTATTCCCAATACGGTAGATTTCCTGGGCATTATGGCGATCAGTATGATCCCGTTTATGGCATTTCAGACGCTTCGTGAAGTTTCTGAAGGACTTTCCTATACCATAGGCGTAACCAAGGCTACGATCATTGCCAATGTCATCAATATTGTCCTGAACTATGTTTTGATCAAAGGAATCTGGATCTTCCCAGAGATGGGGGTAAAAGGTTCGGCTTTAGCAACATTGATTTCCAGAATATTCATGGTAGTCTTCCTGTATGTTGTATTGGTGAAAGAGAAAAAAACAAGAAGATATATTAAAGACTTTTCTTTAAAAATCCAGGTATTCTCTAAAAATATGTTCGATAAAATGGTGAAACTGGGTCTGCCTACTGCTTTACAGATGTTCTTTGAAGTAACAGCTTTTGCAGGTGCTGCTTTCATCTGTGGACTGATTTCAGCTCACGATATTGCCTCTCACCAGATTGCCTTGAGTATGGCTTCATTCACCTTTAACCTCTGTGTAGGATTTAGTGTGGCTTCAACAGTCATGATCGGAAGAAAGCTTGGTGAGCAGAATTTCGTTGAATTAAGAAAAGTAGGGATCAACAACTTGAAGATATCTTTTATTTTCATGTGTATCTGCGGATTGTTCTTTGTTCTGGGAAGAAATATCCTTCCGACTTTCTTTACTAAAAAAGAAGAAGTTGAAGTGATTATGCTGGCTTCAAAACTCATGATTATCGCAGCCTTATTCCAGCTTTCAGACGGAATTCAGGTAACGGCTTTAGGGATGCTGAGAGGTCTCCAGGATGTAAAGATTCCATCGATCTATACTTTTATCGCGTACTGGGTGATTACGATTCCTTTAGGATATTTCCTGTGTGTCACTTTAAAAATGGGTGCTTTCGGAATGTGGATCGCTTTAGGATTGGGACTTACTGTTTCTGCGGTTTTCCTGGTGAAACGATTTCTCAATATGTCTGCGAAGAGAATTAAGCAGAATTAATGAGTTGGAAGCTGGAAGAGGGAGGATAGAAGTTTCTATTGGGCTTTTTTATTCCTGATAGTCTGGTGAACATTGATGAACAATTAACATCCTATTAAAACCGGGCTGTAATTGCTTCTGAAGTTGAATAACTACTCTATTCCCAATTCGGAGTCCTAACATCATAAAAAAATTGCTAAAAAAGCTGCGCGAAGTCTTCGACTTCGCGCAGCTTTTTTTATTTTTGGTCCCTCAATTAAACAGAATCAATAAAAATCATGAAAAAAATTATATGCCTGCTCGCTTTGTATGCAGGTTCATTCTATCACTCACAAACCAACAGATTTATTTATGAACTTCAGTACCGGAAAGATGGTTCCGAAGATTACAGACACAATCTCATGAATCTTGATATCAGCCCGAAATCTGTCAAGTTTTATGATAAAAAATTTGCAGACTATGATTCCATCAATAAAAAGGCAAATACCGCTGTTTCGAGATACAGTACAAAAACCGATCAGGTTATTGAAAGGGCACCCAATTCATTTAAAAACAAATGGTACAGAGACTTCTTCGAGTATTTCGTAGTGAATACCAATGATGAAATGAACTGGAAACTGCTTCAGGAAACCCAGCAATACAACGGCTATAAGCTTCAGAAAGCGACTACTGATTTCGGAGGAAGAACATGGAATGCATGGTTTTGCAATGAAGTGAATATTAAAGAAGGTCCGTATAAATTCAGAGGACTTCCAGGTCTCATCTTTATTCTGGAAGACACAGATAAAAATTTCATCTATAAACTGATCAGCAATAAAAAGCTGGACACCGAATATGATACTAAAGAATTCGTAGAAACCCATTACGGTAAACCGGCTCTTCCTATTTCTAACGAGAAATTCAACAAGTACATCGAAGAGTTTTACGAAAACCCAACAAGGACGTTAGCAGAAAGTATAAAAAACGGTCAGAAAACCTCTTTTAAGAACGAAAGTATAGAAACCATTGAAGAGCTCAACAGCAAAAGAGCAATGCTTCAGAACGGGATCAAAAGCCGCTATATTTACATTGAAAAGGATAAGGAGCCTTCTTTTAAAACGAAATAATAAATTGAATTCGGCGAAGTCTTCGACTTCGCCGAATTCAGCTTTTAAATAATGATTCCGCCATACGCCAGATAAGTTAGCTTTGCTCCTTTTACAAATTCTTTAAAACTTGTATTTTCATCTGCATTTTCATTTTGAAGTTCAAAATAGTATTCATCAGGATTCACCCTACCTCTAAGAACATATTCTACACTATATTTTTTGGCATTGTTATTTTGAGGAAAAATCCAAAATTTAAATCTCTTGGTTTGAGAATTTGTACTTAATAGAGGTAGCTCGTCCATGCTTGCAATTTTTAAAACAGGATTTCCATTAATTCTCATTGGATCTAACAGTCCATTTTCAAAAATCAACTTAAATTTTTCATCCAAATATTTTGAGAACTCGATAACCTTGACCACATCAATAACTACTCTATCTTTTTCCAGTTTAATCTGAAATCTTGAATATTTGGGATATTCCTGTTTCTTATATTGAGTCTCAAAATGTTCTTTTGCAGGGTGATATTTTCCGCTGTTGATATTTTCTGTTTGGGCGTTTCCTTTAGCCATAAAAAATACAATGGATACAATCGTAAATAATTTTTTCATCGTATTAAAGTTCCCCAACCCTTTTCCCTAAAATCGTCAAACTCCTTTCTATTCCGTCCAGAACCGCTACATCAGGAAACATTCCCCATTCTTCAAACCCAAAATGTCTGAAGAGTTTTAAACTGGCTTCGTTATGAGAAAAGATAAATCCGAGAAGCGTTTTAATTCCTAAGCCGGGTGCCCGGTCCACGCAGTATTCCATCACTTTCTTTCCAAAGCCTTTTCCTCTGCATGATTCGTCCAGATAGATACTCATTTCAACCGTTCCATTGTATGCAGGTCTTCCATAAAATGAAGAAAAACTTACCCATCCAACTGTTTCATGATCATTTTCAATAATCCAGAGCGGTCTTGTTTCAGGATTATGTTCTTCAAACCATTCTTTTCTGCTTTCTACAGACACATTTTCCGTATCGGCAGTCACCAGTCTTGAAGGAATGGTAGAATTGTAGATCTCAACTATCTTTTCTAAATCTTTCAGATCAGCATTTCTGAATTGTAAGTCTTGCATTTTTGTAGATTCCGGTTTTATTTCGTGCAAAAATAAGAAGTAAAAAACTTTTAAGTATAGAGATTCAATCAATAATTGCAATCATTATTGGGATGGAAGCTGGAAGAGGGAGGGTGGAAGTTACTGTTCGGCTTTTAGATAGCCTTGTCAAGGTTTTGAACCTTGACAAGGCTCAAGATCTTTACGGTAAAAAACAGTCCAAATGGTCTCTCCATGAAAACATACCAGCTATCTTTTCACATTTAATAACTTCCCTCTTCAATCCTCCATCTTCCTGATCCTATTGACCCAAATTCTTCAGCGTCCTGTTCAGACTTCTCACCGTAATTCCCAGGTAAGCCGCCATATCTTCCTTTGAAATCTCAATTCCCTCCTGTTTCTGTAATTCAAGAAGTTGTGCTAAAGTATGTTCAGCTGCATATAATTGTTGGTATGAAGCTCTTTTGGAAGTATTCACAATTCGTTCAGCAAAAACATCAAGGAGGAGATTGTTCAGGGAAAGATCGCTTCTGATTAAAGATTTGAAATATGATATAGAGATAGCATAAACGGTTACTTCGGTTACTGCTTCAATGCTGCAGAGGCAGGGAATATTACGGATCTGTTCTATTTCGCCGATGATCTCTCCTTTTCCCAGGAATTCAACAATATATTCTTTGTCGTTGTCTTCAACTAAAAAACATTTCGTAATACCTTCTTTGATGAGCATTATTTTAGACGGGTTTTCACTCTGGGTCAATATCCTTTCCCCTTTGGAAAAAGATCTTATGATGATGTCTTCTTTACGTTCCTGCTTTTCGTAAAGATCTTTTACATAGTTTAAAAACAACTGGTTGGTCCTTAGCATATCTTATCCGGGGACAAATGTCCTTTTCTAATTGAATTTTTATACTGAATTTTGTCGGGAGAAAAATACAAAAGTAAAATGAATAATCACATAACAACCATCGCCTTTGACGCAGATGACACCCTTTGGATCAATGAACCTTATTTTCAGGAAGCGGAAAAGGAATTCTGTGTGCTGCTCGAAGATTATCTGCCACAGCACTCTGTATCTCAGGAATTATTTAAAACGGAAATGGAGAACCTTCATCTGTATGGTTACGGAGTCAAAGGTTTTATGCTCTGTATGATTGAAACGGTGAGCAGGGTTTCCGGTGGTACCGCATCGATGCAGTTGATCAACAGAACTATAGAAATCGGACAGGAACTTCTTCAGAAACCTATAGAATTGCTGGATGGTGTCACCGAAACATTAGACGCATTAAAAGGAAAATACAGGCTGGTAGTAGCTACAAAAGGAGATCTGCTGGATCAGGAACGCAAGCTTAAAAATTCCGGACTGCAGGAATATTTTCACCATATTGAAATTATGAGTGACAAGAAGGAAAGTGATTATCAAAAGCTGTTGAAGCATCTGGACTGTCAACCTGAACACTTCCTGATGCTTGGAAATTCTATCAAATCAGATATTCTGCCTGTACTGGAAATCGGAGGTTTTGCGGCACATATTCCTTATCATGTGACATGGAGCCATGAGCAACATGAGCATCATTTAGAACATGAGCATTTTATGGAGCTGAAAAGTATTGATGAAGTGCTGAAATACTTATAAAAAATAAACAAAAAACCGTTAGCAATTGACGGTTTTTTTGTTCAGTTTTAAACTATTTACCACTAAACTTCAAGTATTTCTTTATCTTTTCAGAACTATACTTTTTCTCGAAGTAAGCCAGTTTATCATGATATTCCGGATGTTTTCTTTTTATAAAAAAATAGGACTCAGTAATCTGCTCTACTAAATTCTGGGAGGAAGATGGATTATCCAGAACAATCCGATCAAATTTTAGTAAAACCGAATCAATTTCCTGTATTGTCCATTTTGATTCCTTAGTACCAAATAGCTGAATGAAATTTAAAAGCTCATGTTTAGTTTTAATACTGGCTTTATGCTTCCTGTAAACCTCTGTAGCTTTTATATTATCTTTTTCCCAAAAGACCATCTTGTAAAGTTCATCCGCTAAGTGTGAGCTCGATCCTACACAACCTTGAATAATAGTAATGGGTTCATTATTTTTAAGATAAGAATCAAACAGCTTACTTAATGTCTTAAGCTTTCTATTAAAAACAGCATATGAACCATACGCTTTAGCTACAGAATTTCCATTAAAAGCAATATATTCCACTTCTTGATCAGAGGCTTTTTTATCAATCTCTGCAAACAATTTATAGACTTCGCTTTCAGATCCTCCATACCCAATAGCAGCAGATTCAACACGTTTACTCTTTGATAATTCGTCATACAATTTGTTGATTTCAGGAGATAATTGTCCAAAACCAAAAGCAGGGATCAAAAATAGTAGAGAGGTTATTTTCATCATGGTTATTATAGAAAAGAAATTAAAAAGCCCGTTCCAATCATGAACGGGCTTTCTCTAAAATTATTTTATTTCTTCAGGCACTTTTCAAGGAACTGATCCTGTTCCCATAAAAGGTGTAGAATATTTTCTTTAGCCACATAACCGTGGGCTTCCTTCGGTAAAAGAACCATTTTCACAGGAGCTCCCAGGTTTTTCAAAGCCTGGAAATATCTTTCCGTCTGTAGAGTGAAAGTTCCCGGATTATTGTCAGCATCACCATGAACCAAAAGCATTGGTGTTTTCATTTTATCTGCATTCATGAACGGAGACATCGTGTTATAGATCTCCGGAATATCCCAGTAATTTCTCTGCTCGCTCTGAAACCCAAATGGAGTCAACGTCCTGTTGTAGGCTCCACTTCTTGCAATACCACAGGCAAAAAGCTTGGAATGAGTCAATAAGTTAGCTGTCATAAAAGCACCGTAAGAATGCCCACCAACAGCCACTTTTTTCTTGTCGATATATCCCAATTGATCCACTGCATTGATCGCCGCTTCAGCGTTAGCTACCAGCTGTGGAATGAAGGTGTCATTCGGCTCTGTTTTTCCTTCCCCGATGATAGGAAATGCAGCGTCATCCAGTACTGCATAACCTTTCGTAGTCCAGTATACGAAAGATCCGTAGTATGGGAACGTAAAGTCGTTCGGATTCTGGGTATTCTGACCTGCTGTATTTTTATCTTTATATTCAGTAGGATAAGCCCAGATCAGTAATGGAAGCTTTTCTTTCTTAGATTTTCTGTCATAATTGGCAGGCAGATAAAGGGTTCCCGTTAAAGTAACACCATCATTTCTTTTGTAGGTAATCACTTCTTTGTAAACATCTTTAATGCTTTCAAAAGGGTTCGCAAATTGGGTTACCGCTTCTGCTTTATTGGATTTAATATTCTTTTTAAAGTAGTTCGGATAAAGGCTTGGAGACTGTTGAGTCGTTAAGATCTCACCTTTAGATGCATTAAGAATATCGATGATTTCTTCTTTACCATTCTTTACGTTAGAAGTATATAGTCTTTTCTTTTTAAGTGATTTCACATCCATTTCATCAATGAAAGGATGTTGTCCGTCTTTGGTAAATCCGTCCCCGATCAGGTAGGTCTTCCCTCCTTTCATATCAATAACATACCTTCCATACTGGTTTTTCGTAGTATTAAAATTCCCCGGATCGCTGTAAACATCCTGATAATTTCTGTCATCAAAAATTTTGGATTCGCCGTTATTAAGATCCACCAGGTAAGATTTTGTATTCCTTGTATCATACCAGCCTTCAGAAACTACGGCATAATGATCATTGGTCCAGCTTACGCCTTCATATCTCTGTTTTGTCTTAAAGAATGATTTTGGAGCGGCCGCAAACGGTGCTTCCCACGTAAAGATCTCATCTCTGTATTCTGCAGATTTAGACTGGTCACCTCCATCCAATGCCTGAGCATATAGTAAGGTTGCCGGAACATCACTTCTCCAGCCCATGCTTCTTTTTCCTTCTCTTACGGATGAAAATCCTTTCGGCATGATTTCATTCAAAGGAACATCGTTTACTACTTTTACCGCGTTCCCTTTCATATCATAAACGGTAGCTGTCATCGGGAACCTGCTTAACGGAACAATATAGGAGAAGGGCTTTTTGATGACCGTCGTCATTAGGTAATTTCCGTCAGGAGAAAAGCTTAAACCGGAATACATATCCTGATCTTTTACTTTTTTAAGGTTTCCACTAAGATCTACGTTATAAATTTCAGAAGCTGTAAGAACCTCAAAGTTTTTTTCATCCTGAGGATTTTTTAACAGATCCTGATACGTTCTGTTTTGAGACACTTTACCATCTGCTGTAGACACAATAGGCCCTGTAGGAAGGTCTTTGCTGGCATCGATCAGTGCTGGTCTGTTCTGGGGAAGCGTTCTGATCAGGATACTCTGAGAATCATTGTACCAAACGTAAGGTGATCCTAAATTGGCATTCAGATTATCAGATGTGATTTTTTTAGCAGAAGCTGTTTCCATATCTACTACCCAAAGTTCTACTCCTTTTGCAGTTGTATTGGTAAAGGCCAGCTTCTTTTCGTCCGGCGAAAATGAAGTGTACGTAATTTTAGCATTGGCAGGTAGGTTGCTTACCTGAACTTCGTTTTTATCATTGATCTTTCTGATCTTCAGATTATTCGAGTAGGTAGCACTGCTTGAAATATTGGTAACCGGATTGATCCTTAAACCCGCAAGTTTCATTTCCTGCTGGTTAAGATCTTCCAGTGTTTTATAAGTTGGACGGTACGTGAAAACCACCCAGTCTTTTTTGCTGTTCATCAGAACGCTTGGGGGTCTTTCGTAGTCTGCTAATTTCAGAATCTCGGCAGAAGGTTTTTGATAAGTAATACTCTCCTGTGCATCATAGAAATTGAGAAATGCCAGAAGGCAAATAGTCAGTTTTATCTTCATATAAATTCATTTTCTACGAATGTAGTGATTTTTGGAATATAACTAAAACTGTTAATTTTAACACACACCCTTGTGATATAATTAAATAATTTTATATTAGCAGCATCAAATAATCAAAATATTTACTATGAAAAATTTAAAGAAATTATCTAAAGGAGATTTAAAAACAATCATTGGTGGACAAGCACCAGCCTGCCCTACCGGATATAAACCATGTGTAGCGGGAGAAGACGAAAACGGAACCATTAAATGGACCTGTGTATGGTCTTCACTGCCGTGCAAACCTTAATAAAAACAAAAAGAGCATTAGTTGTCTAATGCTCTTTTTTATATTGTCAAGACTGTTTTACCAGTCTGAAGCCCTTTTTCTTTTTTCTATCATATGATCCACCGATACTTTTCCGGCACCAAACGCCATCAGGAGAAGATAAACGGACAGATAAATAAGACTCATTTCTCTTTTCTCAAACGGATCTGCTCCATGAACCATAAAAGCAGCTATAACCATTGTAAAGATCAGAAACCCTAAAGAAATTCTTGTAAAAAGTCCTAAAATAAGGAGTATTGAACAGGCAAATTCAGCAATAACCGTAAGAACCAGAGTCACCAAAGGACCTAATCCTAGAAAGTCATAAAATTCTATTTTACCGCCTTCCAGAAGCATCTGAAGCTTAGGAAAACCATGAGAAAGCATAGCAAAACCTACGAATACCCTCACAACGAATAAAATAATATCTTTAGGTACTGAGCTGGAATTTGACTTGAAATAGTTCATTTACTAAAAATTTAGACTAAAGGTAATAAAAATCTTTTAATAGAACGGAATCACAAGCGTTTTTAGTTTATCTGTACCCGAAATTTTTCAAATCCCTGTCGTTTTTACGCCAGTCTTTTTTTACTTTCACAAAAAGATTCAAATGTATTTTCTTAGAAAAGAATTTTTCCAGATCCAGCCTGGCTTCAGTCCCTACTTTTTTGATGGCTTCTCCTTTGTGTCCGATGATAATTCCTTTTTGGGTATCTCTTTCCACATAAATTATAGAATCGATGAAAATAATTCCTTCTTTTTCTTTAAACTGCTCGGTCACTACCTCTACAGAATAAGGAATTTCTTTCTCATAGTTTAAAAGAATTTTTTCACGAATCGCTTCATTTACGAAAAATCTTTCAGGCTTATCGGTGTACTGTTCCTTGTCATAATAAGGAGGGTTTTCCGGAAGAAGAGATCTTAATTTTGGCAGAATGATATCCGTATTGAAGGCATTCAGGGCAGAAATAGGAAGGATCTCAGCTTTTGGAATCCTGTTGTGCCATTCTTCTACCAGTTTTTCAAGTCCTTCCTGGTTGGTCTGATCTACTTTATTCAGCAGAAGCAATACCGGAACCGGGATCTTGTTCAGTTTATCAATTAAAAATTCTGAAGGTTCAGCTTTGTCAGTGACGTCTACAATGAATAAAAATACATCGGCATCCTGTAAAGAATCCTTTACAAAATCCATCATTTTCTCCTGAAGACCGTACTTCGCGTCTAAAACTCCGGGAGTATCTGAAAATACGATTTGCAGGTCCTCTTCATTATAAATTCCAAAAATTCTGTGGCGGGTTGTCTGAGCCTTCTGCGTTACTATCGCCAGTTTCTCTCCCATTAACTGATTTAATAAGGTAGATTTTCCGGCATTAGGCTTTCCGACTATGTTTACAAATCCAGCTTTATGCATATAAATAATATTACGAACTGCAAAGTTAGTAAAAACAAAACTGGTCTTCACGGTATAAGTCGGTTTTTAAAAAAGAAAAAAGCTCAATCTCATTAAAAAATCCTCGGATGCTATTAATTTGGAGGATTCATTCCTATATTTATCTCATTAATTTAGAAATTGATTACAATTCAGTTGTATTGCATCTCCTAAAACCAATACTTTTGACCTTATAATTCACTTTATGGATATAGACCAGATCCTTGACCGCATTGATGTACTTCCGGAAGCCTCCAAAGCCTCTCTGAAAAAGCATATCACAGAAGTATCACATCCCAAATCTTTCTGTCTTATGGAAGCGGATAAGATCATTCCTCATATCTATTTTATCAGGAAAGGGATTGTGCGGGCCTACGCTTCCACTGCCGACAATGACATTACGTTCTGGTTCGGGAGTGAGGGGGAAACCATCGTCTCCATGAAAAGTTATGTGGAAGATAAACCGGGATATGAAAGCATTGAACTTCTCGAAGACTGCGACCTGTATATTCTGGAAACGGAAAGCCTGAGAAAACTATTCAACGAAGATATTCATATTGCCAACTGGGGAAGAAAATTTGCAGAAAAAGAACTTGTGAAAACGGAAGAACTGATCATTTCAAGACAGTTTAAAACATCCCTGGAGCGCTATAAAGATCTGATGACCCACAAAACGGATCTTTTAAAAAGAGTTCAGCTGGGTCATATTGCTTCTTATCTTGGAATTACGCAGGTAAGTTTGAGTAGAATTCGTGCGGAGATTAAATAAGTTTCGGGGTTATGTGGTTCGGATTATCGGTTAAGGATTGAGACCGAGTTCATTTTTTAACAAATGTAAAATCTTTTCTCCTTTCAAATGCAGAAATTTGCAGGAGAGAAAATCAAAAAAAATGAATTGGATTATTTTAATCATCGCCGGAATATTTGAGGTGGCCTTCGCGTCATGTCTGGGAAAAGCCAAAGAAAGCTCCGGATCTGAGATGTATTACTGGTACGCCGGATTTCTGGTAACCATGACGATCAGTATGGTATTGCTGATCAAAGCTACGCAAACACTCCCTATCGGAACAGCTTATGCGGTTTGGACGGGAATAGGTGCGGTAGGAACAGCCCTGATGGGAATTTTCTTCTTTAAAGATCCCGTAAGCTTTTGGAGAGTATTTTTTATCATGACCTTAATTGGTTCTGTAGTAGGATTGAAATCTGTTTCTCACTAAAATCGACTTAACGACTTCTATCTATATTAAATATCCCCGTCTTCGAATCTGAAGACGGGGATATTGTTTTTAGAACATCTTTTATACTGAATATTTTAAGGGTCAAATTTACCAACCTAATGTTTTACTGATCAATCCACAGATGAGCGGATGCAGTTTACGGTCATAAAATAAATTGATAAAATCCCTGTTAAAGTTTGCAGAATTGGCAAATTTTGACGCATTGATTCTTTGGAGATCATCAGAAGTAAGAGCTGCCTGATTACCCGTAAAAGTAACCGTAACATAATCTTCATAATCCTCAGCGTTAAAAACCCTTGAGTCTATAGTTTTCCCGTTTGCCCTGTCTGTGATTATTATTTCAAAAGAAGATGTAATACTGAAATTTTGTGTATTATCAGTCACTGAGGCTTTTACAATATTATTATTTACTTTTGCGGTTCTTTCGTATGTATTCTTAAAACCTGGAGTATTATCTAAATTAATATTTTTCCATTTCAGAGAGATTTCATAATCCGGTAATGAACTACCTTGGTTTTCTATTTTAAAACCAACCACTTTTTCATTAATATCTTTTGTTATTTTTTCTCTCACATATTCATCCATAGAAGAAGAACCAGATAAAGATAGCGTGATGTAATTCACCTGATTACTCATTTCCAAAGGTTTCAAATACGCTTTTTTGTTGGCTTCCACCTTCAGGCCTTTCAAAAAGTCTTCTGTTTTTTCGTATCCGGGCTGAAGCTGCTGTACCGCAGTAAATGCCCAATACGCGTCCGAATAATGATTCAGTGCGGATGGATTATCAAGAGCCTTAATTCCTTTAGCATAAAGGTTTTTTACAGCTACAGTCCTCACACTATCTAAAGCGGCAGTGAACTGTTTATGGGGAATATTATTTTGAGTCAGCATGGGTGAAGCCGTATCGTAAATGTACTGTAGAGAGAGAATTCTATTGATCCAGTTCAGCCAGTCTTTTTTATCATCCGGTTCTTCCTGTATCGCATCAATGACCGACTGGTGAAAAGCTGTACGCTCTTTAAATTCCGTTAAAAATGCAGATTTCAGTTTCTCCTTCGACGGTTTTTTTTGATATTTTCTAAATGTCTCTGTAAGTTCTTCTTCGTTCCGGCTGATGTCTTCGCTGTGCCAAAGAAAGTTCTGTGCATGAGTATTCAGATATACGGATAGGAAAACAAGGAATACTATTTTCAAAATGGCATTTTTTTTCATATTGATGCTTTAAAAATTAATCCTTTGTGTTAAACACAGAATAATCTCTCTTCATTTTGAGGCAGACTATTAAACTTCAAATGTTTTTTTATCTGTACAATATATCAATACAAACAGAATGTAAAGGATTTCTATTGTTCATTTTACTTTTTTTTATCACCTGAAGATCAAATTTAAATAAATTGACAAGACCAAACAGTCTGTTTTTAGAATGATAGAAAAAATAAATCTTATTCCCGAGCCATAGCTATGCAGCTACGATCCACTGATACAAAAAATTTAACGGCAAAACAAAACCGTCTTCGAATCTGAAGACGGTTTTGTTTTATTTCTTGAAAACTACAGGTAAGATCTCGTTGTGTCTCAACCCATATTTTTTAATTTCTTCTTCTGAAAAATTCTGTGAATAGAAGTTCGGTTCGGTTTCAAAACCTGCTTTCCTCAACCGGTCAAAATAATCCATTCCATACCAGCGGACGTGGTCGTACTGGCCGAAATGTTTCTGACGTTCTTTGGGATCTTTGATCGAGAAATCTTCATAGGTTTTCTCCAGAGAATTCCTCATCGGAACCTGGAAAATACCCCAGCCTCCGGGCCTCATCACTCTGTAAAGCTCACTTATGGCTTTAGCATCATCTTCTATATGTTCCAAGACATGGTTGCAGAAAACAACATCAAAGCTTTCATCAGCAAACGGTAAATCAAGGATATCCGCTTTCACGTCTACAATAGGTGAATAAAGATCTGCAGAAATATAATCCAGATTTTTCATCATCTTAAATTTCCTCAGAAATTCCTGCTCGGGAGCGATATGCAGAACCTTTGCATTCTTAATAAAAAAATCAGTATCATTTTGAAGATACAGCCACATCTGGCGGTGTCTCTCCAAACTCAGGGTTCCCGGAGATAAAGCATTTTCACGCTGTTTTCCATAACCGTACGGAAGGAATTTCCGGTAGGATTTTCCATCGATAGGGTCAAAAAAATTATCCCCTTTGAAAAACTGATAAATAAGAGGTCTCGCCCAGATGCTCATTTTAATAAGCATCGGACGGGGTATTTTATTCAATAAAAGTTTGGTTACTTTTTTCATTAAAAATCCAATTGGAATGGCTTCTCTTCATCACTTACGATTCCTAGAGCTTCGTAAACATATTTGAATGTGGAAAGCAGTACCGGCTTACCATTGATCACCGCTACATCATGCTCAAAATGCGCAGAAGGCAGATTATCAAGAGTGGTTACTGTCCAGCCGTCGTTATGGAATTTCACTTTTTCTGTTCCAAGGTTCACCATGGGTTCGATCGCAATGGCAAGACCGTCTTTGATCACTTTTCCGCTTCCTTGTCTTCCGTAATTCGGAACCTGCGGATCTTCGTGCATCTTTCTTCCAAGACCGTGTCCTACAAGTTCTTTCACAACACCGTAGCCTTCTTTTTCACAGTGTGACTGAATCGCATGGGAGATATCTCCTATCCTTTTTCCTCTCATACACTGCGCGATTCCTTTGTAAAGAGATTCTTTGGTGACCTGCAATAATTTTTTAACCTCAGGTTTCACCTCCCCGATCTCAAAGGTATAGGCATGATCTCCTACGAAACCATTGAGGATAACCCCACAGTCTACGGAAAGAACATCTCCTTCCTGGATAATATCGTTATTGGGAAAACCGTGAACTACCTGATCATTGGGAGAAATACACAAAGAATTCGGGAAACCGCCATATCCTAAGAAAGCAGGTTCAGCTCCGTGATCTTTGATAAAATCATGAGCCAGCTTATCAAGATACAAAGTATTGATTCCCGGTTTTATTTCTTTAGCAAGCATTCCTAGCGTTTTTGACACCAAATGCGCACTCTCCTTCATGAGGCGTAATTCCTCTATTGTTTTTAATTGAATCATTTTTATAGATGTTAGATATTAGATGTCAGAAGTTAGACTACAGCTTAATGTATATTTTAAAGTATGATTAAATGATAGCTTTCTGAACATCTACAGTTTTCTGATAAAGTTTTAAACGAAGAAGCCGCATTAAAAAACTAATTTCTAATCTCTAGCTTCTAACTTCTATTTTAAATTATTACCAGAAAAGTCCTTTTTTCTTTTCTTTTTTAAGTTTTGAATAAGCCAGCACTTCTTTTCCTTCTACACGGAATTCTATTCTGTCCTGGATAATATTGTAAATTTCACCCCAGCCTGGAAATCCTCCTAAATTTCTGTCATCGATGAACCAGTCTGCATCTAATTTTCTGGATTGATTCTCAGAATCAAAAACTTCACCTTCAAAGCTTGAGTTCACTGCATAAAACTCAATTCCATTTTTTTTACAGAATTCCACGGCTTCATCTAAAGTTTTTCCGTGTCTGTATGTCCAAAGGATCAGTCTGTATCCTTCTGCCTGAAGTCTTTTTAAGGTTTCGAAAGCGAAAGTTTTTGTTTTTCCAATTGCCGGATATGCGTCATCCACGATGGTACCATCAAAATCAACAGCAATTTTTTTATTATTTAACATTTTGTACCTTTTTTAGCTTTGCAAAGATAAGAAATAAAAAGAGTGCCGAAAACGATGGCACTCTTAAGTTTTATAATTTAATGATAATCCGGAATTAGCTTTTCACCCATTTAAATTGGAACTGAAGATCCGGAGTTGAAATTCTGTCTGTAATTTTCTGAAGTCTTCCTGGAAGTTTCATCAGATATTCCTGTGCTTTTTCAGCTTTTTCAGTAAGTCCTTTTACATGTTCAATCTTCCATTCATCCAGAAGGTCTGATAGGATATTGATGTAGTCATTTCCTGTATACACCATACATCTCTGCGCTGCATCTGAGAAATGTCCCCAAAGCTCACCCGCTTTCTGACCGGACTGTCTCATCATGTGAGCAGGCATTACGATCTTTTTACGCATCATATCTTCAAAGGCAAGGATCATTTCGGAAGGATCTATTTCTAAAATTCTTGCCACGAAATGCTTGTAAGCTTTAGCGTGTCTGGCTTCGTCTGCGGCAATTACCCCACACATTTTCGCCAGTTTTCCGTTTCCAGACTGCTTCGCCAACGTTCCTACTCTTCTGTGAGAGATATTGGTTGCCGTTTCCTGAAAACTTGTATAAACAAAGTTTCTGTAAGGGTCCATGCTTGTTCCCAAATCGAAACCGTCATTAATTAAATATTGAGTGGTTACTTCCAGTTCTCTCATATTGACTCTTCCACACAAATAAAGATATTTGCTTAAAAGGTCACCATGTCTGTTTTCTTCACCGGTCCATGCTCTGATCCAGTTGGCCCAGCCGATTTCATTTTTCTCCTGATCTATTCCGTCTACACCCATCAACCATGACTCATAAGAAGGCAATGCTTCCTCAGTGATACAGTCTCCGATCAACGTTACAAAAAGATCATAAGGCATTTCACGGGCATACGTCTGAATTTCTTCCAGATCATATTTAAAATCAGCGCTTGACGGATCCGGAAGATAATCGGAAGGCTGCCAGATTTTCTCGATTGGCGTTAAAAATTTATCGAGAAAAGAACCCACCTCCTTTTCCAATATTCCCATTACTTCTTTTCTGACAAGCTTTTGATACATTTTACTATATGGATTTTAATTTACAAAGATATGATTTATTTATTATTTGCCGCATAATAACATATGCAACCCATACCATGACTGACATAAATCATACAAAAATGCCGCCATCTATATAATAACGGCATTTTTGGGACATTATTATTGAATTTTTAGCTAACTAAAATATCACCTGTCATTATTTCCGGAATTTCCACGCCCATTACTTTTAAAATAGTTGGAGCTACATCCCCCAGTTTTCCGGGTTTCAGATTCCAGGTATGCTCTTTATCCATTACAATAAATGGCACCAGGTTCGTTGAATGCTGAGTGTTTGGTGTTCCATCCGCGTTGATCATCACATCTGAATTTCCGTGATCTGCCAGAATAAATACGGCATATCCGTTCTCATAAGCGGCTGTTGCTACTTTTTCAATGCATTTATCTACAGTTTCTGCAGCTTTTACAGCGGCTTCAAAAACTCCGGTGTGTCCTACCATATCGGTATTGGCAAAATTCAGACATACAAAATCTGCCGTTCCGTTTTCAAGCTCGGGTACAATAATATTTGTAATGTCATAGGCAGACATTTCCGGCTTAAGATCGTAGGTAGGAACATCTTTCGGGCTCGGGCAAAGAAGCCTTCTTTCGCCGTTGAACTCTTCCTCTCTACCTCCGGAGAAGAAGAAAGTTACGTGAGGATATTTTTCCGTTTCTGCAATTCTGATCTGCGTTTTACCGTTTCTTTCAAGGATTTCTCCCATCGTTTCCTTCAATACTTCTTCATCAAATACCACCTGTACGTTTTGGTAGGTTTTATCATAATTGGTTAACGTAATATAATGAAGGTTCAGTTTACGCATAAAGAAGTCCGGGAAATCTTTCTGAGTAAGAACTTCTGTGATCTCACGACCCCTGTCTGTACGGAAATTGAAACAGATCACCACATCGCCATCAATAATTTTAGCTACCGGAACGATGTTTCCTGTTTCTGTAGTGTGAACAAGGATAATAGGTTTTAAAAACTCATCGGTCACATTATTATCGTAAGAAGATTTAATGGCAGCCAAAGCATCTGTAGTCTGAACTCCAATTCCGTCTACCATGGCATCATAAGCCAGTTTTACACGCTCCCATCTCTTATCACGGTCCATAGCGTAGTATCTTCCGATCACGGTTGCCAGTTTACCTACTGTGGTTGCCATATGATCCTGAAGCTCTTCTATAAAGCCAAGCCCTGAATGCGGATCACAGTCTCTTCCGTCTGTAAATGCATGGACGAAAACATTTTCATGCAGTCCGAATTCCTGAGCAGCCGTTAATAAACCTTTCAGGTGATTGATATGTGAGTGTACCCCTCCATTGGAAACCAATCCGATGAAGTGGAGTTTTTTATTTTCTCTTTTAGCGTATTCAAAGGCATCCTGAATAATCTGCTGCTGTCCCAGCGTTCCGTTTTCTACGGCCATATTCAGTTTTACAAGATTCTGATAAACCACTCTTCCTGCGCCCAAATTCATGTGCCCTACTTCAGAGTTCCCCATCTGTCCTGCTGGAAGTCCTACCGCCAGACCGCTGGCTTCAAGTGTGGTATGTGGATATTTTTGATAACAGCTGTCTATAAATGGAGTGTTTGCTTTGTCTAAGGCAGAAACCTCTGGATTTGTTCCCAGTCCCCATCCGTCAAGGATTGCTAATATTGCTTTTTTTGACATTTCGTATAACTTTTTGTTACACAAATTTACCTAATTTCCGATGAATGGAAGAATTTGAGAGGGTTATTTTAAAAACATTCTGGTAAAAATGGTAGATATTATTAGTAAAGAATCTACGAATAATTTGCTTTTTTGATCTCGCGCGGATTTCGCTGATGGGGCAGATTTTTAAATTTTATTTGGTTTGAATGATTGTGGTTATTTGCGGAAATTATTTGTAACATTTTAACTAAGTTTTATTTTTTAACCACAGATTACGCAGATTTTCACAGAGGAATGCGCTTTATTTGATGTGAATGATTATGGTTATTTGTGGAAATTATTTGTAATGCCGGAGCTAAGTATTGTTTTTATTTTTTTAACCCCTAATTTTGTGGATTTTCACGGATGATGAGATTGTTGATGTGAATGACTGTTGCTATTTGTGAAAAATTATTTGTGATATTTGTATTTAAACATTTAATTTTGCTTTATGGATTTACGAGATCAGTTAAAGAACCTTTTTCCTGAGCATGAGGAGAAGGATTTTGAAATGCCTAAAGAAGAATTTAAGCAGCATGAACCTTTGGTGTGTAAATTTGAGAAGAAAGGCAGAAACGGTAAGCCTGTAACGATTGTTGAAGGTTGGGAAGGCAGTGAGGAAGATTTAAAGAAAATCTCAAAAAAAATAAAAACCACCTTGGGAATAGGCGGTTCAGAGAAAGACGGAACGATCATTATTCAGGGCGATAATCGTGATAAGATCATGGATATCCTTAAAGAAATGGGATATAAAACCAAAAGAGTCGGCGGATAGATCTAGAAATAGATCTGAGTTTCCGGCATCAGGTTTTTTAACCGTTCGATCTTTGCTTTTTCTATAGGATTTCCTGTAAGAATGAGGGTTTTAAGCTTTTTTAGCCTGGCTATTTCTACAGGAATGTCTTTCAGATTGTTATGGGCCAGATTCATACTGGTTATATTTTTCAGTCCCTTTATTCCGGGAGATAATTCTGTGATATGATTGTCACTTGCATTCAAAAATTCAAGATTCTTAGCCTTGAAAAGGTTTTCCGGTAGCTTTACAATAGCATTCTGCTGCAGCTCCAGGTATTTTAAATGTTTAGGAAAAGACAAATTTCCCAGGTCATTAATCTGGTTTTCGGATAAATTCAGAAATTTCAGATTTTTAATTCTGTATAAACGGTCAGCGATGCTGCTGATCTGGTTTCCCTGAAGGTTAATTTCTTCCAAAGCAGGAATTTCCATCAATGCCTCGGGAAAAACATTGAGGTTATTGGCATCAAAATGCACTGCTTTTAAGTTTTGAAGCTTTGCAATATTAGGATTAATGCTTGTCAGGCTGTTGAGATTCATAGAGAATGTATTCAGCTTTTTCAGGTTTCCTATTTCATCAGGAATGTATTTGATGCTGTTTTCATTCACATTTAAAATTTCCAGTTCACTCAAAGCAAAGATCTCCTGATCCATTTTCTCCAGCTTATTTCCCATGATATTCAGAAAGAACAGGGAGTTCAGTTTCGAGATCTGCGGAGGAAGGTTAAACAATCCTTTTTCCCGGAAACTCATACTGTAAACAGTCTTTTTACTGCTCAAAGCCTCGTCGATATTTGTAAACGTAGGATATTTTACGGGATCGATCTGTGCCTTAGCAAGACAGAGTGAGAGTACGGAAATCAATAGAACAAGCTTTTTCATAGAGATAAATTTCGGGCGGCGGCTCCGCCGCCGCCCGAAATGAGTATTAATAATTTACTTTTTTACTAGTTTCACAGTCTTTTGGAAACCTCCTTCTGCTTCGATGTTCAGAACCAGAATACGGGATCCCTCAAGCTGATGGGTAAAGTCCAGATCTAGTGATCTGTTAACTCCACTGAACTTCTTCGTATAAACGATTTTTCCATCCAAGCTGTAGGCTGTTACTGAAATGTCTTTCAATCCTTTTGGTGAATTGATCTTAACCATTCCTGAAGTAGGATTCGGAGCTACCTCAACGGTAGTTTCTGCATTATGAGTATCAACTGTTCCCAATGATCCTGCCGTTCCTAAGTTTTGTTTTAAAGCAACAACAATCGTAGCAGATTTTCCTCTGTAGTCAATTGTGTTTCCTGTAGCATCGATATCTGTAGAAATTGTAGAATCCGGATGCTGGATTGAGAAGAAACCAAATTTGTGATCAGGAGTAAATGTCAGTCCTGTTGGTTCAGATCCTGCAGGCATTGAAGCGAACAGTCTCACTTTAGGATTAGCCTGCGTATGATCCGGAGCAATCACCCAGATGTAATTTTTTCCACCATCCTGAAGAACCCAAAGGTTTCCAAGCTCATCAAATGTAAGGTTGTCATTTCCGTCGCCCCAAGCTTCAGTTTTCATTCCCTGTGGTGTATTGAAAGAATAAGCTGTAGAGGCACCACCTACAAAAGTTTCCACCTGAGAAGCCGTAGTTCCGTTATCCTGAAGACGGTATACTTTATCCAGACCTTTAGCGGTAAAGTAAATTTTCCCATCCAATGGGCTGATGTCTACATCTTCTACTCCGTTAAATCTTGTTCCTCCTAATGACTGGGCAAGAGCTGTCGTATTATTCTGGTCTGCTTTTATTTTATTCGGAACCTGAATCCATGTTGCTGTAGTTCCTACCGGATCACCTGATGCGCTTAATCCCTGGTCCAATTTTAATACATAAAGATTTCCTGAAGCAAGGTTGTTCGGCGTATCCATGATGTATTTATATACCATATGTGTCCCGCCATCTTCTCCGTAATACGCTGTAGTTCCTGCATTATTTACCACAACATTCTCGTGGTTCATAATTCCCATCTGCCACAGTTTCCCTTTGGATCCGTCCGTATTTTTGGAAACAACCTGAGCCGTAGCCGGATCTATTTCTACTAACCATCCGTAATCTTTGTAACCATCACTATTTACATCATTGGAAGTCACAGATTCTTCTGCCGTAACAATCGTTCCCCAAGGTGTAACTCCCCCTGAGCAGTTTCTGATCGTCTGAACCAAACTTGGATCTGAAAAACTTACCGCTCTTGATTTGGTCAGCTGCCAAAGTTTTGTAGAGGCATTGTAATTAATTTCAGCCATCGTAACTCCACCAGGATTCGTTTCGTGGTTGACGGAAAGATACCCGTTGGTGCTGCTTCCTGTTTTGGCCACATAACCTGTAAAGTCATTCTGACCGCCTACCATTCCACCTCCTTCAGTATAATTATCACCTTCTTTTAGGATAAGCTGGTATTTATGTTCTGCCGGAATGATCAGTTTATTGGTTTGCGCTGTAGGAACAATAGAAGTAAAACAGCTGATATGCGTTCCTGTACATGCCGGAGGAGGTGTTACAGTAACTGTTGTTTTTAGATAAGCATCAATTCTAAGATCTGAGCTGGTTCCTGTTCTGTTGTGAAGTTCCACGGAAATCCTGTTAGTTCCATTTATAAATTTAGATTTCGGAATAGAGAAAATGTTATAAACGCTCTCTGCTGCTCCATCTATAGTTGTAACAGAAGGCGTATTGAAAGCAATAGTCCCTGCAGGCATATTGTCTCTTACTACTTCTACTCCATTCAGATATACAACGATTCCGTCATCTCTCATCACGCCCAGTTCCATATTGTCTGAAAGCGTTGCTAAATCCACTGTGAAATCTTTAGCAAAATAAGCTGCTGTAAGACCTGAGCTGATGGTAGTGGTTACCGGATCTCCATATCCTAATGGTCCGTTTCCTGTAGCCCATGAAGACACATCAAAAGTCTGGTCTTTCCACGGATCTGCCAAAGCCTGGTTGTTATCTTTGTAGCTCCAGGAAGAGTTCTTATTGAATAAAAACGTCTGCGCCTGTACGCTAAAGCCGGAGACCATAGCCAATGCCGCAATTGTAAGTAATTTTTTCTTCATTTCTTATGATTTATTAGACCTTGCAAAACTATTTTTTTGGTGCGAAACCTCTGTTAATAGGACTTTAAATATAGATCAGGGAATATTAATTAATCTGGAACCTAATGTTAAGGGGATTAATTAATTGTTAAATAACGCTTTTTTAGTTTGAGAGTTTGAGGGTTTGAGGGTTTTAGAGTAGATTAGTTATAAAGAGTATGAATGTCAATAATGGATAAGTTTTTAACGGCAGATATAAACTGCTTCATAGATTCAATACTTCAAGTCAAATAATCTTCAGCATAATTTATACAAACCTTCGAACCCTTCAAACTCTCTGACACTCCCACTCCCACTCTCCAACCCTCAAACCCTCAACCTCTCCAACTCTCAAACATCACTTAGCTTTACTAATATCCGTCAGAGAATTCAGGAATGCGATGACCTGTTTAATCTCCGTTTTTGTAAGGTTGAGTTTATCTGGTGGCAGTGTCTGGTTTTTCATTTTTAAGCCGAGACCTTCACCTCCGCCTTCGTTGTAGAAATCCATTACTTCTTCCAGTGTGTTGAAAGCGCCATTATGAAAATAAGGTTTTGTAAGCGCGATATTTCTTACGGTAACCGTTTTGAAGGAATAATCATAGATCCATGATTTTTCTTTTTTTACAGGGCTGTTTCCTCTACCCAGATCGGAATCCAGTTCAACAGGAAGCTGATTGATCGGTTTTGTGGTTACGCCTAAAACTTCGGATTCATTTTCGTTAAAGAAAGGAGGCACAAGACCTGAAAAATGCGGTGCAAAGTGACAGGTAGCACAATTGGCTTTTCCCATAAACAGGTTGTAGCCTTTTTTGACATCATCTGAAACGTCTTTTTCATTTCTCATAAAACGGTCAAAGTCACTATCAAAAGAATGCAGAGAAGCAGCGTAAGAACTTAATGCTTTGGAAAAATTCTCTTTATTTATTTTACCGTCTTTAAAGGCTGAGCGAAAAGCTTTTTTGTACTCAGGTTTTGTTTTTAACTTTTTAATAATGTCTTCGTAGCTCGTATTGAATTCATCATCGTTGTAGATGACGTGTTCCGCCTGTTGCTCCAGGTAAAATGCACGAAGGTCATAGAAAAACCTTTTCGCAAAAACAGCATTGTACAGAGACGGAGAATTTCTTAATACCGTCTTTCCTTCTACATTGCTTGGTGATTTCGCTTTAAGATCTGTAAAAGCATTTTCCTGCAAATGACATGCAGCGCAGCTCATTTTACCGTTTTGACTTAAATTCTGGTCATAGAAAATAGATTTCCCTAAACTGCGGAGGTCTGCATTATCTTCAGAAGACTGCAGCAATGTATAAAAATACGGATCCAGAAAATCGCTGCTGAAAAGGTTTTTACTCTTTACATTCCATCCGGAAAATTCTTTGAGGTCATCTGCTCTTCCGTCCCATTTTCCAAATTCTTCATAAAGCGGCTGAATATATTTTTTATAAAATTCAATTCTGTCAAAAGTTTCAAAATCTTTGTTCGCTGACAAATAACTAATTCCTTCGGTAAGAACCTGATTGGCTTTCTGAACATTGTAGTTTTTAAAATACGCATCGTCGTTGATGTATTTTTTAATTCCAGTGAGGGCATGGCTGGCTTCTTCAGAGATATTCAGGGAACCGGGCGTATCAAAACCTGTCACTCCAAGGGTATAAATTCTGATCAGTTCAATCCTCAACGGTAATGTTTTGTTGTTTCCACGGCTTAAACCATTCTTTACGGTGCTCAGATAAAAGCTGGAATAGGAGTTGTACAGAAAATCTGTAATGGTTTTTATCTTTTCTTTTTCGTCTCCGGCTTCATCGGAAAAGATCAGTTCATCCAGCACCTGAAGTCCTTCCGGTGGCAATGTATAGGCTGAAGTACCTGCAGCTTCAATATGAAAAAGCGGAGCAGCATTAAGATGAGTTTTTGTAAATTCCGGATAATGATAAGCGATATAAAACTCGACTTCTTTAAATGAGTTTCTTGTAGCACTTAAAGAATTCCGAAGCTCTTCAATAGAAATCTGGTCATCAGAGAATTTGTATACATCTGATTTAAGCTGATCAAGCCTGTTTTTAAAATCTGACAGCCCTTTATTGACAAAGGTATTTTCACTTTTTTCTCCCTTATCAACCGGGTTAAAAGACATGACAGCAAAACCTATCAACACAATCACAGCTAGCAGCGGATACAATCTCATGAATTTTTAGCGGCAAAAGTACCGTTCCGATGTTATGGCAAGTTTAACGGCAGATTAAAAAATGTTTACGTTTTACCACAAGGATTGAAAAAATGAAGTGCTTTTAAACACAAATTTCACTAATAAATTCACAAATAGCATGAATATAATAAGGAAATAAATTTGTGTAATCAGCGTAATCTGTTGGAGATTTTCGGGGAAGCAAAAGGTCCGGCTGCTTCGCTGATGAAGTTATATGTGTACAATATTCACTTCATCGAATCCATTTCTTTGCGTGAAAATATATCATGCTTTTTTTCACGCAAAGATTATTTTAAAAAGTGCTTAGTTTTGAGGAAGGCAAAGAGTTCGACTGCGTCGCTGATGAAGCTATATGGATAAGAAGATCCCTTCATCGAATCAATGAAATTGATTCTCCCTTTGCAGCCTTAAAATTTCACATTATAAAAATCAAACTTTGCGTAAAAAAACACTTTTTCTAGCTCACGTTTTGAAATTAATCCAGTATATGGATGTGTACAAGCAGTTCCTGATTTGAATAACAAAACTTACATTCCGAAATGTCATGAGCTGCTAAAATCTCCGGGAAAAAGTATCAAATCTCCCATTCTGAAATCTGATGTCTAAAATCTAAAAAAATATTTTATCCCGAATTCAGATTAATTTAAAATTTGACAAAGCTATTCTAAAAGACTAAAAATCTACAAACAGCAGTTTCTTATAGAAATATTTTTATTAATTTTAAACCCCGAAATCAAATTCATTATACTTTAGAACGGATGACTTCTTCAAGCCGGGTTTAAAAAATGATGACGAAAGATATTGGGTGAGGATTTTTTAACATCATTTCAGCAGATTAAAACAAAATATTATTATGAAAACAAAATTACTATTCGCTGTTGCGGCGAGTTTCCTTTCAGTTCTTGCCTTTTCACAGAAAAAGAAAAACAAAGAAATGGCCGTTTATGCAGAGAAGAAAGGGAACGACTATTATCTGATCCGTTTGGAAGAGGACAAACCCGTTCCTAACGTTTATGTGTATTCAAACGGAGTGACAAAACCTTATAAAAATTACACAGATCTTAAGGACATTGTGATGGATTTTCCGGGAATGATGACCTCCAACAATTCTACTAAAGAAGAAATGGTGTCTGTCATGAAAAAAGGAGATAAGTTCTACGAAATCACCTCTCAGCGAAAAGATCCGAAAAACTTTGAAAAAACCATTATCACGGTTTATGAAATATTCCAGGGACAGAAAAGAATCGTAGAAGAATATGATACGATCTATGACCTTGCCGGATCTCCTTACAAAGATGCGATTTTCATTAATTAAAAAACAAAAAATATAAATTATGCTAAACAAACTTGCTGCCTCAGAGCTGGTGCTGAATGATGACGGAAGTGTATACCACTTAAATCTTTTGCCTGAAGATATTGCTGATAAGATCATCCTTGTGGGAGATCCGGACAGAGTAGCAAAAGTTTCAAAGTATTTTGACAAAGTAGAGATCAAAAAAAATAAAAGAGAATTCTATACCCACACCGGAACATTGCGTGGAGAAAGAATTACGGTAATGTCTACAGGTATCGGAACTGAAAACATCGATATCGTGATGAATGAGCTTGATGCTTTGGTGAATATTGATCTTCAGAACAAGGAATTCAAAACTGAGCACAAAGCTCTTGAACTTTTCCGTATGGGAACGTGTGGAAGCGTAAACCCTGATGTGCAGGTAGATAATATGCTGGTAACCCAGAATGTTGTAGGTCTGGACGGATTGATGCATTTTTATCAGGATTACAGCTTTGAGAACGAATTTTCAAAAAATTTCATAGAGAAATTCCCGTATGAAAAGATCAAGCCGATGCTTTATTTCTCAGATTGGGCAGAGGAAATGGGCGAATATTACAAAGATGCCAAATACCACGGTAATACCGCTACTTTCCCGGGATTTTATGCTCCACAAGGGAGACAGCTTCGTTTAAAGGCACTTGACGATAAGTTCTTAGAAACATTGAATGATCTTGGCGTAACCAACTTTGAAATGGAAACCTCAGCGATCTACGCCCTTTCAAAATTATTAGGCCACAAAGCCATTACCGTGAATAATGTTATTGCGAACAGAAGACGTGGAGAATTCTCTGCAGATCACCATGCTTCCGAGAAAAACCTTATTGATTGGGTATTGGAAAGAATTATTAAATAAAACATTTTAGGTCCTCAGATCTGGAGAATTCTTCACAGATTAACCAGCTTCTTGAACTCAAACCTTATAGGTTTTAAAAACCTATAAGGTTTGATTTTAAAGACCACTTGATCTCAATAAATTCTCCGCTGATCATCATGCTTCTGAGAAAACATTATTGATTTGTACCGGACAGAATTATTAAAAATGCCTCAACAAATCCTTTGTATCATAACTCCACAGGAGATTAACCTCCATAAAAGTATTGTTCATTTTAAAATAAATGAACTTTCTTTCATACCCGTTGATTTTTCACTCATTGACAGATTCATTAAAGACTCTCAAAACTTTAGATTTCTGAAGGATTATTTCGAACACATAAAACTTCAGGACAATTTTAAAGAAGCTGTCTTTGATGAAGACGATGAACCGGAGGCTCATTTGATGAAGTTAATTGAAGATTACAGGATTGATCATTTTATCATTGAAGACTATTACGAATGGGAATACACCCCTTTTGAATCATTGCGTGAAAAAGGATACCTGAGATCTTTTGAATATTCTTTTATGTATGTAAAGAGTGGTGAAATTATTTCAGCGGATTCTTCACTGTTTGACGATGAAAATCCACAAATAAGATATGCTGATACTCAAAAGTACAGAAAAGAACTGGGCCTCGATTTCGATTGGTTATCTCAGGAGAAATTCTATTCTTACGATTGCTCAAAAAAAGAATATTTAAAATAATATCATGGGTCAGGACATTACATGCCTTATAACAGATAAAAATATTGAACTGAACAATGATGTGGTTCACTTTAAAGTGCGCGGCTTCACCTTTATTCCTTTCAATACCTGCTGTGATCTTGGGTTGGATGAAGCAAAAGATTTTGAACTCTTAAGTGATTATATCCTGCACTTAGAATCTAAGGATAATTTTGAAAATTACACCTATGACCATGATAATGACCATTGTGACCTTGATATTTTCAAAATGATAAAAGACCATCAGATTGAAAATTTCATTATTGAGCATCATTCTGAGTGGGCAGACATTCCGGTTGACTATTATTTCATGCACGTAACAGAAGGCAAAATCATCAAAAACAGTATCGTATTTGATGAAAGTGAGCTATCAAAAAACAACAAAGCAAATGTTCCGGAATCCAAGAAAAAATTTGGGCTTACTTTTGACTGGCTCGCCAATACTGATTTATTTTATTCTTATTTTCATGCTAACAGGATGTATTCTATTCAGCACACGAAATAAAACTTCACTATTTATAAACCTCAATGAAATGCTCTCGGATCGGGATGCTTAAATACAAAATCCAGCTCTGAGATCAGTTTTGAAGACAAAATTATTTTTCCTTCACTAATCACTTCTTCTGCAGGTGGCAGATTTTTCTGAGCATTGATCACCTGAGCTTTTGACGGGTGTTGTGGCGCTGCTACATTGTATAATTTTCCTTCTGACCCTTTTTCAATCATGGCTTCAATCACATTACAGATATCTTCGTAATGGATATGATTCACGGGAGCTTCCAGGTTGGAAATCGTATAATTTTTCAAAAGTCGGTTATCTCCCATCAATCCAGCCAATCTCAAAATATTAACCTGTGGATAAGTGTTTTTAATTATTCTTTCTCCCTGAACCTGATCTGAGGAAAGGCTTTCCTCGGTATATTCACCCGGAATATCCGGATATACGCCGGTAGAACTCATCACAAACATCTGTCCGTGAAAATCACCGATAAACGATAATAAATGTTGAATTCTGTTATACAAAGAACTTGCACAGCAGCTTTTTCCGGAAAGCGGAATCGTGATAATGACAACATCCATAGCTTTGATTTCATCCCACTGTGTGATTTTTTCTTCCAATTGAAAATCAGGAAAGCTGGCGAGAGTGGTGTTAAATCCTTTGGAAGACAGTTCAGCAACTTTATCATTTGTCGTTGCCGTTGTATATATCTGGTATTTGTCCGACATGGACGCGGCAATTCTGGATCCCAGCCAGCCGAAGCCTATAATTCCTATTTTCTTCATACATTTCAAGAATCTGCATTAATGATCCAAACCTTTTCTTCTACATTTAAATAGAACCGGATAGATCATTAGCAAAATTAAATCAATTTATGGTGCCAACAATGTTTTATTTAAAGGGATTAGAGATTAGGGAATAGGAAATATCTGACATCTGATGTCTTGCATCTTGGTTATTGGTTCTTGGTTCTTAAATCTATCCTTCACCATTCACTTGCAAAGCAAAATTCACAATTGACACATCCAAGCTTCTAAAACTCATTAATCATCACATAAAAATGTCCTGAATATAAGCTTTCTGCATTTCCGGAGATATTGGTCAGATTGATGATTACACTTGAGGTAGAGGTCATTCTTGGGTTTGATATTGAAAATGAGGTATTACCCGCAAAATCACCTGCCGGAGAAACGACAATCGCGGCTCTTGTGGAACCGGGCTGCATATGGGAAGGAATAGCAATCTCCAGCGTAACAGATTTTCCCGGTGATAAATTGTTCACGGAAACCGATGGCCAGGCTTCAAAGCTGATCTGATTCTTCTGTATACTTCCCTTTTCACCCAGTTTGTATTGTCCGTTTACATCTATTTTAGCTGAAGTATTCGGTGTTCCTGTTCCAATACCAATATTTGCATTATTATTTCCGATAACAATGGCATTAGCCTGTGAAGTCACTGCTCCATAGCCCACTGCTGTGGAATATTGTCCTAAAGCATTAGCTCCGGATCCTACTGCTGTTGAATTCTGGTTATTGGTTATCGTATTATATCCTACCGCTGTTTCGCTGTTGGAAGTGGTTTTGGCATTGTACCCTACCGCCGTCGACTGAAAACCGGATGCTGTAGAGTTTTTTCCTAAAGCCGTTGCATCGTTGGTCGTTGTTTTAGCATTATATCCTACTGCAATCGACTGAAAACCTGACGCGTCAGCATTATTTCCTATTGCTGTTGCTTCGTTTACGGTTACCTTGGCATTAAATCCTACTGCCGTTGACTGATATCCTGAAATTTTAGAATTCGCTCCCAATGCAACAGATTCATTAGCAGTCACTGAAGTGTTGGTTCCGATGGCGATTCCCTGGTAAGCGCTGCTGGAATTCCCCAGCGCAATACCGTTTTGTGCTGCATTGGCTGCTGTCCCGAAACTTATTGAGTTATTGACGCCCAGTCTTCCTACTGCTGTAGAGTTTACTTTAAACACAAGGTCATCTGAAGTATTGGTTCCTAAAGAAAGATTGGTATGTTCTCCGCCAGAGTTTCCACTGTTGGTAGCGGAATTATTCCAAACGGCTAATGGAGTAACGCCGCCACTGGTTCCGTTTCCGGCATTTGCAGAATTTGTGGAAAGCATATTCCATCTGGATTTGCTCCAGTAATAGAATCCGGTATCAGCAAGGCTTCCTGATCCATTGTTCCAGACAATCAGTCCTTCAGCAGGATTTGGGATCGTAGTCTGATCTGTAGATGATGCAAGGGCTACACTTGGGAGCAGCATTCCTTTATTCTTTGAATTGATCTGTAACATCGCTGAAGGATCCGGATTAGGGATTCCAATCCCCACCTGTGCTTTAGTTAAAATCGTAAAAAATGAAAAAAGAGAAATGAGCTGAAGTTTAAATTTGTTTTGCATCACGGTTATTACTGATCGTTTATTTTTCGAGGGTGCAAATATACAAATTTTTAATAAAACGCCATATTTTTTATTAAATCCACAATAAATACACTTATTAGTGAGTAAACCACCCTTTAATCACTTTTAAATGAAACATTTTTCAATATTAACTCAACGTTGATTCCCTTTCTATAGCCATTGAGCAGCTTTTAACAATTTAATTTCAAGACATTTAATTGTATTATTTATAAAAAATATCACTAAAAATTGAATAAAACAGAATTCATTACTTTCTAATGAAACAGCTTTCTATATGATCATTAACCATTCCGGTTGCCTGCATATGGGCATAAACCACGGTAGATCCCATAAATTTGAAACCTCTTTTTTTAAGATCTTTGGCCAGAACATCGGAAATTTCTATCGTAGCCGGAACATCGGATAAAGCCTGTGGTTTATGATCTATTGGTTTTCCTCCTACAAAGCCCCAGATGTACACTGAAAAACTTCCAAATTCATTCTGTACCTCCTGAAACTTCTGCGCATTGGTTACTGTAGCCTTAATTTTAAGTCGGTTTCTTATAATTCCGGAGTTGTTCATAAGCTCTTCAATCTTCTCTTCATTATAAAGAGCGATTTTTTTGTAATCAAAACCATCAAAAGCTTTTCTGAAATTTTCTCTTTTAGAAAGAATGGTATACCAGCTCAATCCCGCCTGAAAACTTTCAAGGACGAGAAATTCAAAGATGGTTTCGTCATCATACACAGGTCTTCCCCACTCTTCATCATGGTATTTTCGGTAGAGATCATCCTTTTCGCACCATCCACAACGTATTTTTTCCATAGCTGTTCAATTTTAATTAAAGTTAGGACTGATTTAGAAAAGTATAACAAAAGATTAAGAAAAGTTTAACAGTGGTCGCAGTTTTTAGGAATGGTTCTTGTTTAATTACTGGTACACAACAATAAAATATTACATATTATGAACAATTCAGAATACAACAAAGCGGAAGATGCAGTAAACAATACAGAAAATTCTTTAAAGAATGCAGCAGACAATGCAAAGTGGAAAATTGAAGATCTTGCAGATAAAGCAAAGGATTATATCAATGAAAAAAGAAACAGTGATCAGGAAGCTACTCAGGAAGACTGGCTAGATAAGGTGAAAAATAATTTTTCTGATACATGGGATGATATTAAAGATAAAGCCAATGATGCATGGGAAAAAACAAAAGATGCAGCGGAAGATGTAAAAGCAGAATGGAATAAGAAAACGAATTAAAATTTCAGTCATATAAATATTTTCAAAAAAATGGAGTCTTAAATTGATAAGGCTCCATTTTTATTATGTCGCAAACACAAATTATTGCTACATTTGTATTTAAATAAACATTAAAAAATTATGTCATACGGTCTACTTAAAGGCAAAAAGGGAATTATTTTTGGAGCCCTTAATGAGCAATCTATCGCGTGGAAAGTTGCAGAAAGATGTCATGAAGAAGGTGCTGAATTTATCCTGTCCAATGCTCCGATTGCTTTGAGAATGGGAGAACTTAATGGTTTAGCAGAAAAAACAGGTTCTGAGGTGATCGCTGCAGATGCTACTTCTATAGAAGATCTTGAAAAACTTTTTGATGCGGCTATTGCCAAATTTGGTAAAATAGATTTTATCCTTCATTCAATAGGCATGTCCGTAAATGTAAGAAAAGGAAAGCATTATACTGAAATGAACTACGACTGGTTGGAAAAAGGCTGGGATATTTCATCCGTTTCTTTCCATAAAGTAATGCGTGTAGCTTACGAAAAAGACTGCATGAATGAGTGGGGAAGCATTTTAGCACTTACGTATATTGCTGCTCAGAGAACATTCCCTGATTACAATGATATGTCTGACAATAAATCATATTTAGAAAGCATCGCAAGAACATTCGGATACTATTGGGGTGAAAGAAAAGTACGTGTCAATACCATTTCCCAGTCTCCTACTCCTACTACAGCAGGAAGTGGCGTAAAAGGTTTCGGTGGTTTCTTAGGTTTTGCTGAAGAAATGTCTCCGCTAGGAAATGCTACAGCTCTAGACTGTGCCAACTATTGCGTAACCTTATTCTCTGATCTTACTCAAAAAGTAACCATGCAGAATCTTTTCCACGACGGAGGTTTCAGCAATACAGGCGTGACTCAGAAGGTAATCGACAGATATGGTGAATAACTGATCTGAATATAGCTATAAATAAACCGGCGGCCTCTTTGAGGCCGCCGGTTCTGTTTAAAATAATGTTGATATGAAGAAGTTTATTTATTTTTCAAATTGTTCTTTTGTCTTGAAACAAAATGAACCAAAAATTCAAGGCTGGAATCTTCCGCTAAAAATTAAAACTTGCTCCTAAAATTCCCAAATTGACTCTCGTCGTTCGTCGAACCACTTCGTTAGGTTTCGCGCGGATTAATCATTACTGCTTCGGCTCAATATTTCGTCCGCACTCAGACAGTGGGAATTTTTTAACGGATCAAGTTTTAATTTTTTTGACGCTACAGCTTCCTAGGCCAATGGTATCTGGAAGTTTTATTAGTAGAATCTTTATCACAATGAAGGTTTCTTACTCAGAAGATAACCGACAGATATGGTGAATAACTGATCTGAATACAGCTATAAATAAACCGGCTGCCTCTTCGAGGCCGCCGGTTCTGTTTAAAATAATGTTGATATGAAGAAGTTTATTTATTTTTCAAATTGTTCTTTTGTCTTGAAACAAAATGAACCAAAAATTCAAGGCTGGAATCTTCCGCTAAAAATTAAAACTTGCTCCTAAAATTCCCAAACTCATGCGGATTTACCATTGTTGTTTTTGATTCAATATCTCGTCCGCACTCAGACAGTGGGAATTTTTTAACGGATCAAGTTTTAATTTTCTTAACGCTACAGCTTCCTAGGCCAGTGGTGTCATTAATAACTCAATGGAAGTCTCACAATAATGTTCCTCTTCCAGCCAATTAAATCTATAAAATAACCGTCTGGATAGAATGTGCCGGTGCGGATAATTTAGCCGACATTCCTTCGATCCAAAGGTTGGTTTCAATATCATTTTCAGAATCATTCATAATCACAGTGACCAACTGACCGTTTTCATTCATGAAAGTGGTAGAGGTAAGAGCGGCCCTGTTTGATGAACTTCCGATTCTCTGAGCGTTGGGCTTAATATATTTTGATACATGACCTACATAATAATATTCATAAGTATAATGTACTTCACCTGTCTTAGTATCTGCGATGATTGGTGCAAAACAAAAGTTCCCTACGTGGTTAGGTCCTCCGGTTTCATCCAGCAACACATTCCAGTCGGTCCATAAAGCGGTTCCTTTGTTGAAATCATTAAGCATATTTTTTCCATACAATTCTCCCAGACTTACATCATAAATTCCGGACATCTTGAACTGTTCCTTACATCCTTCTGTAAACGCCAGGAATTTATCAGGAAAAGCTCTCTGTGTTTCTGCTAAGTTATCAAAAAGCTGCGTTTTGTTGTTCCAGGTTTCATACCAGTGGTAACCGATTCCGTGGGCATATTTTGATGTTTCAGGATCGCTTAAAGTCGTTGTTGCTCTTTGGTAAATTAAATCTCTGTTGTGATCCCAGATCATTACCTTTTTGTCTTTATAACCATTTTTCCAAAGTGTTGGTCCTAAATTATTTTTAAGGAATTCACCTTCTTCCTCGGCAGAATAGATACATGACTCCCAGCTTTGTGTAGCCATCGGTTCATTCTGTACCGTCAGTCCCCAAATATTGATTCCTCTTTTTTCGTATTCTTTGATGAATTTAATATAATAATCTGCCCAGGTCTGGTAATACTGGTTTTCCAGTCTTCCTCCTTTGTACAAACTTTTATTGGACTTCATCCATGCCGGTGGACTCCATGGAGAGAAGTAAAACGTGAAATCTTTACCGATCGCTTTCTGAGCTTCTTTGATCATCGGAATCTTATACTTTTCGTCATGGGCTACATTGAAGGTCTTTAAAGCCATATCATTGTCTTCCACATAAGTATAAGAATCGCTGGAGAAGTCGCATGAATTCATGTTGGTACGGACTACCGTGTAACCCAGTCCGTTTTTTCCAAAGTAAGCGTCCAGAATTTCTTTCTGCTTATTCTTTGGCATTTTATAAAAGGTTTCGGCAGATGCGTCAGTAATAGCGCCACCTATTCCAATCAGTTTCTGGTATTTAAAATCCGGATCCACAAAGATACAGGCATCTGTTTCTTTAGGTTGACCGAATTTTTCAAATTTAACCGTTCCTTTATCCGCCATCTTTTCGTTGGTTTTGGAATTGGTTAAAATCACTTTCGCTGTTTTCCCTGCATTTTTCTTCCAGTAGTTCTGTGCATTGGCATTTATAAATGCACCTACCGCCAAACAGCTTACAATTAGTTTCTTCATAATCTTTTTCTTTCTGTTTTTGGACTTTACCGCCCTCGCTTCATTATTTATTTTGATAAACTCTTACATAATCTATATAATATTTTTGTGGAAAAATATTATCATCAATTCCTTCTTTTCCGCCCCACAAGCCACCGACCGCCAAATTTAAAATCATAAAATAAGGCTGATCAAAAGGCCATGCTTCATAAGTCTTGTCTTTATTTTCGTAGGTGAAAAACTTCTGTCCGTCGATATAGACATCAATCTTTTCCGGTGTCCAATCTGCTTTATAGACGTGAAATTTTTCACTTACATCTTTCACTACCAAAGTATCCGTTTTCTGTGTCCCCTGAATATGGTTATATTTTTTGGTATGAACCGAAGCATGTACAAACCCCTGATTGAAACCCACATGTTCCATAATATCCAGTTCACCGTCATCCGGCCATTCCTTCATGTTTTCACTCATCATCCAGATCGCTGGCCAGCTTCCTCGTCCTTTGGGAAGTTTCGCCCTGACTTCTACTGTTCCATACTGAAAGGAGAATTTTCCTTTGGTTAAAAGTCTTGCGGATGTATATTGATTTTTGTCCCAGCTTTCTTTCCGGGCTTCAATAACAAGATTTCCGCCTTCCATTCTGGCATTTTCAAGTCTGTTTTTGGTATAAAACTGAGCTTCCTGGTTTCCATAGCCGTCCCCTCCTACATCATAATTCCATTTCAATGAATCCGGAATACCTTTTCCGTTAAATTCATCACTCCATATCAGCTTCTTCCCGGAATATGTTTTGTTGGAAACACAGTTCGTCACAGAAAATAATATTAATCCCGTTGCGAAAAGTTGAATGATATGTTGGAGTTTCATTTTCATTGATGTAGCAATATTTAAGTTTTGGCTGAAGCCGTTTTTTTCGTTGCGTGAAGTTAAGCGGGCTAAAGCCCGCTCCTATTGAATATATTTCGTTTTTGATTTAATTTTATTCTCCTAAATTTCCTATAGCCTTATTGCTGATGATTTCTATTTTTCATTCTTTGAAGCGGGCTAAAGCCCACTTCTATTGAATATTTTATTTTGTCCAGGTGATTCTTTTTGTCTGTACGTTTTGAGAATCTGTTCCAATCATAATATCGAATTCGCCGCTTTCCCAGTCAAAATTTAATTGATCATCGTAGAATTTCAGATCTTCCGGTGTCAGTTTGAAAACTACTTTTTGGCTTTCTCCTTTTTTAATGAATACCTTTTGGAATCCTTTTAATTCTTTTACAGGTCTTACGACTTTTCCGAAAAGATCTCTGATATACAGTTGTACTACTTCTTCACCGTCGTATTTTCCGGTATTGGAAACGGTCACGTTGATATTCAATGTCTGGTTTCCTTTAAGGTTTGCAGAACTTAAAACCATATCGGAATATTTAAAATCCGTATAGCTTAAACCGTAACCAAACGGAAATTTAGGATCATTATCAAGATCAATGTATGCGGAAACGTAATTTCTGTCTGTATTGTTTTTGGCTGGTCTTCCGGTATTGTAATGATTGTAATAAACAGGAATCTGCCCTTCTGTTCTTGGGAAGCTCATCGGAAGTTTTCCGCCCGGATTCACAGCTCCGAAAAGAACATCGGCAATAGAATTACCCGCTTCAGTTCCCAGCCACCAGTTATAGGTTATAGTAGGAATGTTGTCTACTGCCCAGTTGAAGATCAGAGGTCTTCCGGCGTTGATCATTAAAACAATTGGTTTTCCGGTCTTCGCGATTTCTTTAAGCAGGTCTTCCTGAACTCCTGTAAAACCAATGCTGCTTCTGCTTTTTGCCTCACCGCTCATGGCATGACCTTCACCCAATGTCATAATCACAACATCTGCTTTTTTGGCGGTTTCTACTGCTTCTGCAAACATAGATCGGTCCTGATCATCAACATTACAGCCTTTTGCATATAATAAGGTTGAATTTTTATCCAGTTGATTTTTAATTCCATCAAACTGAGAAACGATTCTTTGATTGTCATCTTTAAATGCAATAGACCAGAATCCGTGATTAGCAACGGTCTCTTTCCCGAAAGGTCCGATCAGAGCAACCGTCTTCGCTGTTTTTGAAAGAGGAAGAATATTTCCCTGGTTTTTAAGAAGTACGATACTTTTAGAACCGAATTCTCGTCCGAATTTTCTGTTTTCCTGATTATCAGTTTGCTCTTTCTGTCTTTTTTCGTTGCTGAATCTGTAAGGATCGTCAAAAAGTCCCATCTCGAATTTCTTGGCTAAAATCCTGCCTGCTGCATCGTCTACCCATTTTGCATCTACTTTTCCTTCCTTGACGAGTTTTGGAAGTTCCGTCATATAGACACGGCTTTCCATATCCATATCACTTCCGCCCAGAATGGCTCTTTCGGCGGCTTCGTTAGCATCTTTGGCATATCCGTGAGGTATCATTTCTCCGATACTTCCCCAGTCTGAAACCACAAAACCTTTATAATTCCACTGTCCTTTTAACAGTTCTCTTTGAATATATTGATTGGCTGTGGCAGGAATTCCGTTAATATCGTTGAATGAATTCATGAATGTCGCTACTCCGGCATTAGCAGCTGCTTTAAATGGTGGTAAGTAGGTTTCATGAAGTTGTCTTAAACTCATATCCACAGAATTGTAATCTCTTCCGCCGACTGCTGCACCGTACGCTGCAAAGTGCTTGGCACAGGCCATCACCGCATCAAGACTTCCCAGACCTTTCCCCTGAAATCCTTTGATTCGGGCTAAGCCAATCTGGGTTCCGAGATAGGTGTCTTCTCCGGAACCTTCCATGACTCTTCCCCATCTCGGATCTCTGGCAACGTCTACCATGGGAGCAAAAGTCCAGTGAATACCATATGCCGAGGCTTCTGTCGCTGCAATTCTTTCTGACTTTTCTATCATTCCCAGATCCCAGCTTGCCGCCTGGCCTAAGTTGACGGGAAAAGTTGTTCTGTATCCGTGAATGACGTCCTGCCCGAAAAGTAAAGGAATTTTCAGTCTGGATTGTTGAGCCAGCTTCTGGAAAGCTCTTGTTTCATCTGCTCCGGCTACATTCAGCATGGAACCTACTTTTCCTTTTTTTATTTCTTCCAAAACGGCTGCAGAATTGGATTTCTGAGGCCCGGTGGCATATTCGAATCCGCTGTACTGGACCATCTGTCCTACTTTTTCCTCCAGGGTCATTTTAGAAAGCAGCTCCGCTACTTTCTGATCCACCGTTTTCTGCCCGTAAGCATTCATTCCCAGCGCTGAGCAGGCCAGTAAGAAATATACTTTTTTCATACGATTATATTAAAAAACATAAGTTGCTGCCGAATTTCCCGAAAGAATGACGGGAGCGGTCTTTCCGTTATATTTGATATTAAAACTTTCTTCTGCAGTGTTTCCATTCTGGACAATCAATACCGTTTTTCCGGCCGGGGTTTTAAATGCCGCCGTAGAAAGGGTTTCTGTCTGTGTAGAAGCAATACGCTGAGAACCTGCAGGCACAAACTTGGAAGCATGTGCAATGATATAGTAGGAAACATTTCTGGTGAAATTTTCACTGTCGGAAACCGTTATTGCTCCTTTACATTCCGTACATCCGCCCTCTGTGTGAGGTTTATACTGCGGATCATTTGCTACATTCCATTCCAAAGCAATACTGCTCCAGTTTCTCATAGAACCGATGACTACATTTTTAACGTGCCAGTTCAGGTCTTCATTAAAGGTCCCTTTCGATCCCGTCCACTGCTCGGTAAAATACAAATTTTTATCGGGAAACGCGTTGTGCACCGTGCTTAAAGCTGAAATATCTCCTTCATATAAATGGAAGGCTGAGCCGTCAATGTACTGATAAGCTTCGGGATCTTTCAGAATATCAAGGGCATATTCAGGTTTGTTGCAGTTATGATCGTAGACTACAATCTTTGTTTTGATCTTATGGGATTTAAACACCGGACCTAAATGGCCTTTGATAAAATCTGTCTGTTGATCAGACGGCATAAAAAGACTCGGATTGTTTCCCGGATGAAGAGGTTCATTCTGAGGTGTGACTGCATCAATGGTAATTCCTTCCTTTTTCATTCCAAGGATGTATTTTGCAAAATAGTCTGCATATACCCTGTAAAATTCGGGTTTTAAGCTTCCGCCTTTTGATTTTCCGTTATCTTTCATCCAAACCGGGGGCGACCACGGTGCTGCAATGATTTTAATTTCCGGATTAATCGCTAAAATCTCTTTCAACATGGCAATCAGCTCCTTATCGTTGGCCAGGCTGAATTTTGAAAGGGTCTGATCTGTCTGCCCTTCCGAAAGGTCATCGTAAGAGAAAACGCTGCCATCGAGATCAGAAGCACCGATGCTTAACCTCAGATAACTGATAGAAATCGAATTCTTGTCTTTTCCGAAAAGTTCGTTCAATAAAGCTTTCCTCTTTGCCGTTGAAAGACGGTTGATCACTTCTACACTGCCTCCTGTTAAAGTGTACCCAAAACCGTCAACATATTGAAACTTTTGTGTCTCATCAATTTCAATATTTTGCCAGCTGTTGGAATTTGCCCCAAATTTAACCGGAGTTTGCTGCTGTAATTTTACACTTTCATTGCCTTTGGTAAGCCAATACTGAACATCACTTTCTTTATCTGCTCCAACGGATGCACATGATAAAGGAAAAAGTACCACGCCGCAAAGCAGCGCGGTACCTTTAAAAAAGAAACTATATAAACTGTGAAACGTCATATTTTAGTAAAAAGGATTTTGCTTTAAAGCCGTATTGATCAATTCATTGAAAGGAATCGGAAGAATTTCGTTCTTGCCTGCCTTAAATCCTCTTGTTCCCAGCTTCGCCGGTGCATCTCCCCATCTTACCAGGTCGAACCATCTGTGCCCTTCTCCTGCCAATTCTCTTCTTCTTTCATCTTTGATCGCCTGCATAGAAACCGGTACTGAAGTAAGTCCTACTCTGGCTCTCACCGCATCCAATAAGGCCTGAGCTCTTCCTCCTGCGCCACCCAGTGCTTCAGCTTCCATTAAATAGGTATCTGCTAATCTGATGGCGATATAGTTTTGACGGAAATTAAGTTCTATAACTCCCGGCTGAGTAGACTCATCAGCTTTTCTCGGTAAATACTTATTCAGAAAATATCCTGTATCTCTAAACCCTGGAGAATAAGTAATTTTATTCTGTTGTTTTAAGCTTTTAGCATTAAAAATCGTTGCATCAAGACGTGGATCACCCTGCATAAAATTAAACAGATCATCTGTGATAGGATTAAATCCCCAACCGGAATGAATACTTGGCGCATCATTATTAGGAATGTTGGTATTGGTTCCATAAGAAATGATTCCAACCATCTGATTGACTGCATTCCCTTCATCTTTACCGGATCCCCAGTTATCCCAGATTCCGTTTCCTTTATTGGTATGCATTGCTTCCAGGATGGATTCTGTAGTAAATTTATTATCTATCACCCAAAGGCTGGAAAAATTGGGAACCAGCTTATATCCATACTGGCTTGTCTGGCCAGGTGTACCATTGACCTGTTCAAACTGAGCTGCAGCCTCGGTGTTTTTCTTATCATACAAATAAATTTTACCTAAGATTGCTCTCGCTGAACCTTGTGTAATTCTACCCACTTCATTCATATTAGTGGTAGAAATAGTCATTGGCAAATCTCCAATTACTGATACAATATCACTTTCTATCTGTGCGTAAACCTTTGCCGGATCTTCCTGAGGAATATTGTAGTAATCGTCGGTTACTAAAACTGGTTTTAATATTAAAGGAATATTTTTAAACATTCTCAATAATTCAAAATAATATAATGACCTCAACACTTTTGCTTCTGCAATGAATCTTTTTCTTGTCTGATCATTCATGTTGGCATTGGGAATTCTATCCAATAAAAGATTGGCTTTTGCAATACCCTGATAATAATCTTTCCAATAACTGGCAGGCATAATCACCGGATTCAGTGTATAATTCGAAAACCCCTGGATCCCTGCACCATCTGAAGAACTTCCTCCTCCGGAATAGAAATCATCAGAAGCGCCATTGAAAAATGTGACCATATTTTCAAATCCGCCCGAATATTTCCTCATCATATCGTACGTCGCCACAAGACCTGCGAAAGACTGCTCTTCGTTTTTGAAATAATTATTTGAATCGAAGGTTCCTGTATTTTTAACATCTTCCAAATTACCGTCGTTACAAGAAACCGCTCCAAAGCTAATTCCCGTAAGCATTAAAACGGAAATACTTTTATATATAAAATTTTTATTTTTCATTTTTTCAAAGATTAAAATTGAACATTAGCACCAAAAAGGAACGTTCTTGCCTGTGGATAGAAAGCCCTGTCTATACCGAAAGTATCGGCTCCTGCAATTTCAGGATCATAGCCTGTGTACTTTGTGAAAGTCACCAGATTCTCGCCTGTTACATAAAATCTTATTTTGGAAGCTCCGATGGTTTTTGCGATATCTTTAGAAAGGGTGTAGCCTAGCTGAACCAATTTGATACGCAGATAATCTCCCTTTTGCAGATAATAATCAGACATTGCTGTATAGTTCTGGTTAGGATCATCTTTGGTTACTCTTGCTACTGTATTAGAAGTCCCTTCACCTGTCCATCTGTCTAAAATGGAGGTCTGATAATTGGATTCCGGGATATCAAGTCTTCTCAACCCCTGGAAAATTTTATTTCCGGCCTGTCCCTGTGTAAATACCATTAAATCAAAATTCTTATAATTCATATTTAGGGTAAAACCGAATGTATATTTTGGTACGGAATTACCTAAGTTAACATAGTCCTTGATATCAACAACACCATCACCATTAACATCTTCTCTTTTGAAATCTCCCGGTTTTGCCTTGTCCTGTAGCAATTGTCCGCTCGCGTTTCTGTAAGCGTCAATTTCTGCCTGATTCTGGAAAACACCGATATTTCTGTATCCGTAAAAAGAGCCATAAGATTCTCCAACCTGTAATCTTGATACAGTTCCCAATGTTTGGAAACCAGCGAAAGTAACATACTCTCTGTTTCCTTCCAGTCTTAAGATTTCATTTTTTACATAGGCAAAATTTCCGTTTGCGGATATCCCGAAGTCACCCCAACTTTTCTTATAGCCCAACGTCACCTCAATACCATCGTTATTCATATCCCCAATATTTCTAAAAGGATTCTGGCTTAACCCTAAATAACCCGGAAGCTCAACTCTTCTTAAAATATCGGTACTCTTTTTTCTGTAAACATCAACACTCAAATCAAAATTCCTTAAAACTTTAAGATCTGCCGCAATGTTAAATTGTGAGGTTCTTTCCCACTTCAGATCAGGATTTTCCAATGTACTTGGTGCATATCCTACATGAATAATATTGTCTCCGAAAGTATAATTACTACCCGGAACAAGGAAATTGGCGAATGCAAAATCATCAATGGCATCATTTCCCAATACACCGTATCCACCTCTTAACTTAAAGCTGGTAACAATCTTGTTTTCCGGCCAGAAACTTTCATTGGAAACGTTCCATCCTAAAGACATTGCAGGAAAATTACCCCAGTGGTTATTGCTTCCGAATTTTGATGATCCATCTCTACGGATAGTCCCTGTGAAAAGATATCTGTTATTGTAATCGTACACTACTCTTGCAAAATAAGACGCTTTATGGGTTTGTTTTCCATCCCAGGCATTGGAAGTTTTGTTAGATTCTCCCACATCAAAATTAAACGAAGCTTCTTGCCAATCATTCGTTGGAAGATTCTTATACGTTGCATTCTGTCCGTAGCTGATGTTATATTCATAGTAACCCTGACCTAGCAAAACACTTAAATTGTGTTCTCCAAATTTATTTTGATACGTAAGGGTGTTCTCCGTATTCCATTCGAATTTTTTCTGAAGTTCTCTGAACAAACTATTAGATAGATTGTTGTTTGCGGTACTTAGAAATGCTGATGGAGTAAAGGCCTGATTTCCCCAATAAGACAGTTTACCGTTTACTGTAGATTTAAAAGTAATATTTTTATTTATTTTAAGCTCTCCAAAAACATTGGCTACAATATCATCGGACCATTTGTATCTCCCTCTTTGCGTTTCCTGAAATGCCAGCGGATTAGTCATCTCCTTACTTACATACGGTGAAATTCCATAAGGATTTCCATTGGCATCCCTTACAATATTGGGATTATTCGTATAAACAGGCTGACTGAGATCTGTGGCTAAAACAGAAGTGACGGGATCCAGATTGATGGCAGAGCTTAAAGGCCCTCCAAATTCATTATTATCATTAATTCCCTGAGACTTTGTATGGGTATAAGCAAAAGTCTGCCCTATGGTTAAAAAGTCAAAAACTTTATGGGTTGAGTTAAATCTGGCATTAATTCTCTTATAATTCGAAATATCTCTCAAGACAATACCCTGCTGGTCATAATATCCAAAGGAAGTATAGAACGTAGATTTATCATTTCCTCCACTGATGCTGAATTCATGAGACTGACGCTGTGCCGAATTGAAAATTTCTTTCTGCCAATCCGTTCCTGTTCCCAATGAGTTTGGATTAGCAAACATGGGAGGATTAGGAGGATTGAGATTGTTATACATATTATCATTGGCAATCACTTCATTCATGATATTCCCATACTGTGTGGCATTCAGCAGGTCCAGCTTTTTTGCGGCACTTCCCACTCCAAAGAAACCATTATAAGAAAGATTCATTCTTCCTTTTGCTCCTTTTTTAGTCGTGATCAAAACAACTCCTTTTGCAGCTGAAACACCATAGATAGCGGCAGAAGCACCATCTTTCAGAATTTCCATTCCTTCAATGTCAGACTGGTTCAGCCATCCGATGTTGTCTACTACAATTCCGTCTACCACCCACAATGGATCATTACTTCCGGCACCAAAACTTGTGATTCCACGTACACGTACGGTAGCGGCGGTTCCAGGTTGCCCTGAATTGGATACTACACTTATACCGGCCGCACGGCCCTGCATGATTTGCTCAGGTCTTCCCGCTGTAGGAGAATTTTCAATGTCGGAAGCTTTTATACTTGAGATGGCTCCCGTCACATTGCTTTTTTTCTGACTGCCGTAACCAATCATTACGACCTCTTCGATTTTATTCTCTTTCGGAACAGTGTCCTTTACGCTGGTCTGGGCGTTGAAGTTCGCTGTAAAATACAGCACAGCAACCACCCCCAGGTTTCTTGATATTCTTAGATTCATATACAGTTAGTTTTTTAATTCTCAAATTGAGACAATAAAAATATATTTTTTTTTAATTAATTAACATTGTATTCACAAATATTTTAATTTTTCGTTTATTTTTGGGACTTTAAAGCCTTATATTCGCGTCATAATTCATAAAATTATCTTAAAAATCCAATCTAAAAAGTCCCCAAAATGACAGCCAACCTTCCCAGAATCTCTCTTCCCTTAAAACTGACCTTCTTAATTTTTTCAATGGTTTTAAACTGTATGGGCATTGTGATTCTTCAACTTTCGGAAGAAAAAATCACGTATGAAAAGCTGGGTTTTCTAGAATCATTCAAAGATCTGCCCATCGCATTTATTTCACTTTTCGCGGTGAATTTTATCAGCAAAACCGGCACTAAAAAAGCGTTGATTTCTGCATTGGTTATAGTAGGAATCTGTTCATGTCTCCTGCCCTTTGTCCAGGATTTCTGGTTTTACAAAGTTTGGTTTGCGATTATCGGGACATGTTTTGCTGTGGGAAAGATTTGTGTGTTTGGGATTATCCGAAACAATATTTCAGATGAGAAGTCTCTTGCCAAGATGATGAACAGTGTAGAAGCTTCATTTATGGTAGGCATTTTTGTAGTCAATACCGGATTCGGATGGTTGATCTCGAGCCAGTATTCCGAGTTCTGGAAATTTGGGTTTATCTCTATCTCGGTACTTTGTGCCGTTACGATCTATTTATTTTCAAAATTAAATATTTCAGAAGCTAAAAAAACAGAAAGTAAAAGTCTTATTTCTGAGCTTTCGGTATTTGCGACACCTGCCACTCTTGTATTTCTGAGTGTTGTTTTCTTTATCGTTTTTGTAGAACAGGGATTTAATTCATGGCTTCCTTCATTTTATAAAAACCACCTGAATGTCAATTCATTCTTTGCTCTGCAGGCTACGTCTTTTCTCGCCCTTTTTTCTTACGCAGGAAGAACTGTAACCGCTAATGTAATCCACAGATTTTCATTATCAAAATATTATATTTTATGTATTTCTTTAATTATCGCGGTACTCCTCATGATTTTAGGAATTCAGTATTTTGATTCTGTAAATTCCAATATCATCTTATTTTTATTTCCTGTGATCGGACTTTTTCTTTCACCCCTCTATCCTGTGATCAATTCAAAGATGATTGCTAAAATTGACAAAGAAAAAATCAATCTGTTTACATCCCTAATTGTTATTTTTTCATCCCTGGGCAGCTCTGTCAGTTCTATCATCATGGCTGTTCTGTTCGGAAAACAGCTGTTAAACTACTATCCGCTGTACATATTACTTGCTGTTTCTGTGCTTTTTACGGTGAGTTTGATATATTTTAAGCTATCAGGAAAGAAATTATAGAAAATAATTTTATTTTTACTCCCATGAAAATCAAGGACACCAAAAACAAAGAAACCCTTCAGGAACTTATTGATACAAAAGATTTTGTAGCACACGTATCTGTTGACTGCACGATATTTGGTTTTCACAATAATATTTTGAAGGTTTTGCTTTTAAAATACCACGATCTGGATCTGTGGTCGCTGCCGGGCGGTTTTGTTTTTAATGATGAAGACCTCCGCGAAGCTGCTGCCAGAGTATTGTATGAAAGAACCCACCTGCAGAATCTTTTCCTAAAACAGTTCCATACTTTCGGAAGGATAGACCGTACGGAGAATAATGTGCACCAGATCCTTCTTAATAATAAAGGAATTGAGGTTCCCAAAGACCACTGGATCTTCCAGAGATTTATTACGGTAGGTTATTGCAGCCTTATTGATTTTTCCATTGCGAATACTTTTCCGGATGCTTTTAACGAAAGCTGTGAATGGTTCGAGGTTAATAAATTGCCCAAGATGGCTTTTGATCATGACAGAGTGATAGAAACCGGCCTTGAATACCTTAGAATGAATATCAACACCGAGGTTGCTGCCAGCAATCTTCTTCCGGAGAAATTTACCATGAAAGATCTTCAGTCGCTGTATGAAACTATTTTGGGACAGAAATTCAGGAGAAATAATTTCCAGCGCAAGATATTAAGCTTAAATATTCTGGACAGACTGGAGAAACTTTATGACGGTTCTGCGAACAAAGCTCCGTATCTGTATAAGTTCAAAAGCAAGGTACACAATGCTGCCAATCAGTATCCTATCTCTAATGATGAGGAATCTTAGAAGACTGTATTTTGAGTAAAAATCTTTAAATCCTTATTTATCTCGCTGAGAATCAAAGGCAATAAAGATTTTCAAAAAAATTTTTCAAACCACACGAAAAGTATTACTTTTAGACAAATCAAAAAAATCATGTCATATTATCCTCTTACAAGCATTCCAGACTACTACGGAATTGATGCTTTACTTACTGAAGAACACAAACTGATCCGTCAATCGGTAAGAGATTGGGTGGAGAGTTTTGTAATGCCACAGATTGATCAGGCCGCGCAAAATCATACAGATATTCCGGGCCTAATGAAAGAATTGGGAAAAGTTGGAGCGTTAGGTCCATATATTCCGGTTGAGTACGGCGGTTCAGGTTTAGATCAGATTTCTTACGGTTTGATCATGCAGGAATTGGAAAGAGGAGATTCTGCGGTACGTTCTGCTGCTTCGGTACAGAGCTCGCTGGTGATGTTCCCTATTAATGAATTCGGTTCTGAGGAACAGAAGAAAAAATACCTTCCTCACCTTGCTGCGGGAGAAATGATTGGTTCTTTCGGATTGACGGAGCCTAACCACGGTTCAGATCCAAGTTCTATGGAAACGTATTTCAAAGATATGGGAGACCATTATCTTCTGAACGGTGCCAAAATGTGGATCACCAATTCCCCGGTTTGCGATATTGCCGTAATCTGGGCAAAGAATGAAGAAGGAAAAATCCAGGGATTAATTGTTGAAAGAGGAATGGAAGGTTTCACCACTCCGGAAACCCATAATAAATGGAGCTTAAGAGCATCGAAAACCGGAGAACTGGTATTCAATGATGTAAAAGTTCCTAAAGAAAACCTTCTTCCTGGTGTAACCGGATTGAAAGGACCTTTATCTTGTCTTAATTCTGCGAGATACGGAATCTCATGGGGTGTAATCGGTGCAGCAATTGACTGCTACTGTACAGCCGTTCAATATTCTAAAGAAAGAAAGCAGTTTGGAAAGCCAATCGGTTCTTACCAGCTTCAGCAGAAGAAACTGGCTGAATTCTTAACGGAAATCACGAAAGCACAGTTACTTTGTCTTCAGTTAGGAAATCTTAAAAATGACCACAAGGCAAGTCCTGCACAGATCTCAATGGCTAAACGTAACAACGTGAAAATGGCGATTGATATTGCAAGAGAATCAAGACAGATCCTTGGCGGAATGGGAATCATGGGTGAATTCCCGATGATGAGACACGCAGCCAACCTGGAATCCGTGATCACTTACGAAGGTACACACGATGTACATTTACTGATCACCGGTTTAGATATTACGGGAATCAACGCTTTTTAATTAAAAGCTGAAATATACGGAAAAGGAGTCCGGCCGAATGGCCGGACTCCTTCTTTTACTCACTTTGCGGGGAACTTGTATTCAATGAATAATTATTGATGTATTAATATTCTAACGGTTTTGTTAAAAATATCTAATTTAATCTCAATAAAAAATATTGATATGAAAAAACTATCCACGCTTTTATTAGGTTTAACGGCTCCGTTCTTTTTTGCCCAACAGGCAGGAGATCTTGTGAACGTTGAACAAAAACTGGATCTGACTCCGCAGGGTGTTGTTAATTTTATCGCCAACAGCCTTGGCGAACAGAATGCTCCGGATTTCGTCAGCTACCTGAATGGCTTCAACGTAGGTCTTAAAGGTTACAAGATCACCTATTACACCAAAAATGAAAATAACGTTCTCGTAAAAGCTACGGGACTGCTGATGTATCCTAACGTCAATTTTAAGCTCTCTACCGTAGTTTCTGACCACGGAACCACAGACAGCAGGGATAATGTTCCTTCCAATTTTAAAGGGGCTTTAACCGCCGGATTTGTCGTAGAACTTTCTTACGTCCTTAACGGTTATATTTTAATGGCTCCTGACTACGTTGGTATGGGAACTGGAGACGGTGTTCATCCCTATGTAGATTATGCAACAGAGGCAGGTGCTACTATCGATTTCGTAACCGCAGCCAATAAAGTTCTGGCTCAGCAGGGAATCAAACGTTATGATGAATATTTCCTGGCAGGGTATTCTCAGGGGGCTCATGCCGCCATGTCCACCTTAAAAAAATTAAATACTTCGAATCCTACCAATCTGAAATTCAAGTATGCCTATATGGGAGACGGGCCTTATGATTTTTCAGGAGTCACTTTAAACAAAGGAGTTCTGGAAAAAGATTTTTATCCGTTCACCTCTTTCCTTGCCAATGTACTTCACACCTGCAACAATACTGGATTCAAAACTTACAATACCAGTATTTCAGAGGTTATCTCTCCGGAATATCTGGATAAATACAACTATCATGTCGTTCAGGACAACGGAGGTCTTCTTTGGGGGCCTGTCATCTGGAGAAATCTCTTCACTCAGAATTTCATCAATGACGTCACCAATAATCCAAATAATAACCTCAGACGATGCATGAAACCTAAGGATGTGTATGACTGGTATAACAAGACTCCAATGACTTTAGGGCATTCTTCTGTAGACTTAGCTATACCGCCTGAAAACACGTCAAAAACCATTGACGTACAGCGTGGTTACTACGCCTGGTGGGATCTGAATAAATATAAACTGGATTCATTCTTTTGGGGACCTTTAGGACATGTTGGAGGAATTGTTCCATTCACACTGGCATCCAATGCGAAATTCAATACCCTAAGAAGCGGAGGCCTTCTGAACCAGTGGGCGATCCTGACTTCAAAACAGCAGGGAAATACACAACCGGAAACTACAACGTCGCTCTACTCTTCTCAGTTAAAACCGGATCTTGGAAATATGCAGCTGGTCGGAATTACAGATTTCAATCAGGAGAAAGTGGCAAGCAAGTCAGCGACTGGAAACAATTTATCGGCATTGAAAGATGGTGTTTATCTTCTTAAAGTGCTGGAAAACAATGATCAGAAATTACTTCCGTACGTTAAAAACACCCCTATAGAAGTTCCTGAAAATGAGATCGTACAGTCAGAAAACAATGGTCTTTTGAAACTGAAACTTCCTCAGGAAGAACTGATTGCGGTTCATGTTTTTGATGAAAATAAAAACCTTTTAAAAACAGTATCTCAGGAACAGTACGCTTCAGACGGAGGAATTACTACAAAGGACATTGATAATCAAAATAATACATTTGAAATCGTCACTCAATATTATAATCTTCAGTTCAAGAAAACGCTGACAGACCATTCATTAGCCAACAAAGCTGAAATATTTACGAGAAGCCGTCAGATTATTGCAAGAGCAAATAATGGTATTAAAAACATCAGCATCTACAATATTTCCGGCGCACTGATTCTGCAGCAGGAAGTTAACAAATCAGAATTTGAATCAAAAAACTTAGAATCAGGAATTTATGTTGTACAAATGAGTGATAGTGATGGAAAAATAACTAACAAAAAAGTAAAACTATAAGACAAAGACGCTTGTATATTCTTCATTTCAAATTGAGTGCACTTCAGCAATGAGGTGCATTTTTTAATTCGAATAAGACTTGATGTTTTCAATAAAGCTGAGATCAGGATTCAGAATTTCGAGGATCAGATTTTTCACAGACATCATCGCATCATCAATACTTCCTTTTTCAAACTGTAATGAAACCACTCCTTTTTTAGCTTCTGCAAAACTCCAGATCCCTGTTTCGATAGGAAGTCCCCAGAACTCCGGAAGATTCTGTACTACATAATGATAAATACACAGCTGCAGGGCCTGTTTTCTTTCGCTGTTATGGAAATAGTCTGTGACGTTGTTTTCGTCTATTTTTACCGTAAGATTTTTGATTTTTGCGGTCTTATAATCGATAATTCTTAATGTTCCGTTCAGGCGATCTATCCGGTCAATAAATCCTAAGAATGATATTTTATCATGGGCATCGAGATAAAAATCCACATTTTCAAACCTTTTTTCAATGTCTAAAATCTCAAGGGTATTACCACTTCTCACCAGTTCCAAATCATGGTTCAGAACATTTTCAATCACCTTTTTAGCAATGGCTCTGTGGATGTAGTTCATCCCTTTTTCATAGAATTCCGGCTGGTGTTTCAGCTTTTCAATCGCTACATTGATATATTGATCTATCTCTTTAATTGAGGTCTGTAAATCCTTTTCCTTTAAAACTTTACCTTTAAGTAATTCATATACTTCTTGAAGTGAATAATGAACTAAATTCCCATAGTTTTTAACCGACAGTTCTTCTTCAATTTCATCGGTTTCTGACGTCTTCAATATCTTCGAAAGATAAAAATCAATCGGATTATAAAGGTAGCTCGTCAGGTGGGAAGCCGATACTTTTTCTTTCCACTTCTCAAGTCTTTCCATTACAATTTCTGTCTTCGGAATTTCTATCGGCATGGAGGCGATTGGCTCGGAAGAATTTTCAATAATAAGATGTTCTATCGGATGGGAACTCTCCATTTCAATCTGCGTAATGAAACGGCTCTTCTCTCCGGTATTCACCCCGGAACTAAGTGCATTGTACAGCAAATGGACATTTTGAGAATCCTGAATCAGTCTATAAAAGTGATAGGCATAAATGCCATCGTTTTCCAGGAATGTATGAAGATCAAAATACCTTCTGATATCAAACGGAATATACGTATTCTGTGAATTCCCCAAAGGAAGTTTCCCTTCATTCACGGAAAGCATGATCACATTTTCAAAGTTTAAGAGACGGGTTTCCAGAAGCCCCATGATCTGAAGTCCACGGAGTGGCTCTCCCTGAAAATCTATACTTTCAGAATTCACATGCTGATTGATCAGAATTTCAAGCGTTTCCATTTTGATTTCAAAATCATATGGACTCACCTGGTTTTTAATGATCCTGAAGGCATTTTCAAAGTGGGAAACGTTTTCATACTGAATATCATCTATTTCCAGCCACTTGATGTCGCGACAGAAACTGATCAGCATATCCAGATAAACTCCGGTGTGATCCGCTTTTTTAAGAAGACCATAGTATGAAAGCCCGCTCAGAAGCTCTTCTAAAAGCTTTCTTGATATATAAACGATATTCCGCTCCTCTATTTTTGTCCTGAAATTACTGATAATCGTTTCATCTTCAGCGGATTTCGGAAGTTCTTCAAGGATCGGGAAAATATCTCTGTAGTAATAAGATGACTTATTTTTCTCCAGTTGCTTCTGAAGATAAAAAAGCTGTTTCACCGCATTGGAAAAGGAAAGGTTCTTCAGCGGAAAACCCATAGTAATATTCAGGTTATCAACTTCGTACATCACATCCAGGCTGGCGGGAAGTAAATTCTCATCCAGCAATACCACCGCTGTATTGGAATAAGTCTTGTTTTCAATTTCCTTAAAAATTTCGGGCAGCACTTTCGTCTGCGTTACATTTCCGGAAACTTCATAGACTTTTATATTTTTAGGCTGATTAAAATCATCCTCAATCCACTGAAAAGCCCTGTCATCATCGAACTCTTTCCACATTTTATGGTTTCGGAGGAATTTTCCTGCTTCCTGTCTTTCGTCATCAAAATAATAACGGTCCGCCTGAAAAAAGCACTGTGCTTTATTCCACTGCAGCAGACTTCTTACCAGCTTCTCTTCCACCGGTGTAAAAGCATTGAAACCACAGAAAACAAAATGTTCGGAAGTGTTTTTAGCAAAATCTACAATCTTCGATTTAGCTGTTTCATGGATCATTCCGGAAGTTGCCCAGTTCTTTTCCTTCAGTTTTTTCTTTAAGACAGGAAGAAAAATGTTCATATTCTGCCAGAAATTAAGGAATTTCTTACGCGGAACGTCATCATCTTCCCCCAGATCCTGAGCCCATTCTTTGATTCGCTCTTCATCAAACATATACTGCAAAACGGCTTCATCACTATCAGAGAACTTCAGGATATCATCCCAGTCCTTCTGAAGGGTCGGAAACCACTTTAAAAAGTCCGCAAAATCATCTTTCGGGATAAGACCAAGGTTCCGGTACACATCAAAGGCAAAAAGCCACAGAGAGATGCCCTGAACCGGCTGCTTATCTGCAATCCTGTCGATCAGTTCTTCTACGGTAAAAAAATTGGGAAGGAATCCTGAATAATTATTTTCTTCCAGGATCTGCCTGATGAATACGATGGGACGCTTTCCGGGCAGAACGATGTTAAACTCAGACAGGTCCGCATTTTGGGCCAGCAATTCGTTGATGATCTTATTGAGGAATTTCAAGAGGCTTTATAGCTTTTTAAGTGGTCTATTTCTTCAGCGATGAGGGCATTGTATTCTGCCTGTTTTTCTTTATTGATCCCATGCTCTGTGATTTTGTCATAGGAGATCTGAAAATTCTTATAGTCGTTTGATATTTTTTGATAAAGTGCTTTAAAATTTTTATCGTAATCACCGGAGGTTTTAATCTTTTCTTCTACTTCTTTCCTGAATCTTCGGGCAAATAATTCTGCGATGTCGAAATGTTTCTGCTCATGAAGGAGAATATAGTCATTCATCCTTTTGGTATCTTTCCAGGATCTGTCTTCATTGAAAATAGCCGTGATCTCAATTTTCACAGGCGATTTCGGATTGGTAGATTTCACCACAGAATATTCCCAGCCACAATGGGTGTAAGCGGCTACATCGGGATTATTTTTCCTGTTCACGGGGCTTTTAAAGTCATCCCAAACCAGTTTCCGGTCTTCCTTCCAGATGATTTTCTGTCCGGACAGGGTATTCAAAGCAAGCAGGCAGAAAAGTGAAATCAGTTTCATCATTATTCAACTACAATTGTTTTGGTGATCCAGCTGTTGTTGCCATTCCAGAATTTAAAAACATAATTTCCGGGCTGGCGCGGGCTGAAATTGATCTGGTTGGCCCCTACATGAGCTTCCTGAGCACAAGGCCCTTCAACAGTATATTTGTAGGCTGTAACAGATCTTCCCAGACTGCTGTCATGAATATAATCATATCCGTAAAACCCTTCACATTGGGACGGATAGGTAGAATACGTCTTAATGCTCTGTATTGTAAACACATCCATGGTATCTTTCATGACCTTCACACTGTCGATCCTGATTTTGGCAATGGACTGTATGGTCTGGTAATCATCATCTTCGCAGGAGATAAAAACCAGTCCTGAAAACAATACGGAAAATCCAAATTTTAAAAGATTTTTCATACCCTCTAATTTACCGATTATTAATAAAAATTCAGTAAAAATCGTTCCTTAATTTTACATAATTAAGAACTAAAATTACCTTTTGATACATAAATCACTTTTTTAGTATCAAAAAATTCTTCATCAAAATAGTTTTTAAGGTTGAATATTTCACATTTAATTCCGGCAAGTTCTTCAGCAAGATCGCCGCCTTTTAAATATAAAACTCCGTTATGTTTGGGATTTATCTGTTCTTTTTCAAACTTTCCTTTCAGCCATCTCAGGAATTCCGGCATTTGGGTGACAGCACGGCTCACTACAAAATGGAATTTTTCTTTCACCTTTTCTGCTCTTCCGTGAACAGCGGTAAGATTCGTCAATCCAATTCCTTCTGCCACTGCTTTCACCACAGTAATCTTCTTCCCGATAGAATCTACCAGCGTAAATTGGGTCTCAGGAAACAAAATCGCCAGTGGAATTCCAGGGAAACCTCCGCCGGTTCCGATGTCCAGAACTTTTGAACCCGGAGCAAATTCCATCACTTTAGCGATTCCCAAAGAATGCAGAACGTGCTTTTCATACAGCGATTCCATATCTTTTCTGGAAATCACATTGATTTTTTCATTCCATTCATTGTACAGTTTTTCTAATTGGTTAAACTGTTCGATCTGCTTCTCTGTAAGATCCGGAAAGTATTTTAATAGTAACGACGCTGCCATATGAATTATTATAATCCGCAAAAATAAGTTTTATTTCCATTGTATTCAAATCGAGTTCTCGTGACCGGGCTTTAATTTTTCCTTTCCGATCATCGGGCAATACCGGTAATAACCGGAACGCTTAGATTTCCATCCTGATCAACGGTCTGTACAGCAAAAATATAATTGTCTTTGGAAAGTGGAATTTTAATGGTCAGTTCTTTGGTCCATATCTTTTTCTGCCACAAAGAACTATCGGTCTCTCTCACCAAAATATAATATCCTGCCGGAGTTCCTGATTTTGGTTTTTCCCATTGCAGCGTGGTAGAATTGGTGAGTTCCTTCACTTTTATTTCCACCTTCTCAGGTTTTGAAGTGGCTTTTGCAAGACTGGCCAGAACGGCAATATTCGCGGCCACATTCCTTTTCAGATAACCGTAATCGATAAACTCGGGAAGATCACCGTACTGTTTGTTATTCTCCACTCTTACATCCTGGTGCTGATGGTCATAATTTTCAAAATATTCTGTGAGCCTTACAGACGGAAATCCTTCATTAACAAAGCTGGAATGATCACCTCCGCGCAGGAACCTGTCGTTTCTGTAGATCAGTTTTACGTCCAGTCCTTTCACATATTTCTCTGCAACTTCTTTAATGTAACGGGCTAATTGTCGGGATTCACCGTCGTTTTCAAGCCCGATATTTCTTATGTTCAATGCTTTTTTATCCAAACCTGCATAAGGCAATCCTTCACTGAAAACTCTAAGGGTTCGATTGTTAACTTCTCCGGTTTCTCCGGCTTTTGGATTTCCGATCATATCATTATTCAGGACCGCTTCTATCTGCAGGTTTTCTTTTTTAGCTTTCTCTGCCAGAAGTTTAGATCCTAGCAGCGACTGTTCTTCTCCGGAAAAAGTAACAAAAATAACAGAAGCCGGAAATGAAGATCTGCTCAGAATTCTTGCCGCTTCGATGACTGCACTTACCCCACTGCCATCATCATTGGCGCCGGGAGCAAATGAGGTCCTGTTCATCACATCGGTTACTCTTGAATCCAGATGCGCAGAAATCAGGAAGATTCTTTTATCATTGGGATCTGTTCCTTTCAGAAAAGCAACTGGATTTCCGAGATTGGTCACTTTGTCTATCCGCTTTCCATCAGGCTGAATATCTTCCTGCTGAAGGTACACCTCCATTCTTCCACCAGAATTTTTAGCATATTCCTTAAATTTCCCAAGTACCCAGTTTCTTGCCGCTCCTATACCTTGATTTTTATCGTCTGTTGAGCTTAAAGTATGCCTCGTATGAAAGCCGACAAGTTTGTTGATGTAAAATTTTAAAGAATCTGAGTTTACTTCGGAAACGTATTTCTTTATTTCATCGTCTTTTGAACGGGTCTGTGAAAAACCAACAAAAGGAATCAGCAAAAGAAGAAGAGAATATTTCATAGGATGAGTATAAGAAGGATTAAATATACAAAACATAGGCTAAGTTCAGGATAAGATATTCTGTTTTTAATCTTGTCAGGAAGCTGGAAGAGTTATTATTATTCTCGTTATTGTTGGAAAACGCAAGGACGCAAGGTTTTTAAACTTCATGAATATTTAAGGCGCTAGAAAATCAAAGATTTTCAGCCAAGAATAAATGTGAACCGTTAATATAACACAAACAATTTTATCGCAGATAAAATCCTAGCGCCTTGAAGCATAATCCTTTCCTATTTCTTTGCGACTTTGCGAAAAACCAACACAACATTCAAATTTTAATTTAAATAATGTCTTGTTGGGAAAACGCAAGGACGCAAGGTTTTTAAACTTTATGCATATTTAAGGCGCAAGAAAATCAAAGATTTTCAGCTAAGGACGAGGTAAAAACATTCAATTATAACACAATCAATTTTATCGGAGATAAAATCCTAGCCCCTTAAAGCATAATCCTTTCCTATTTCTTTGCGATTTTGCGAAAAACCAACACAGAACTCAATCTTTAATTTAAATAATATGTATTTGGAAAAACGCGAAGACATAAGAATTTTAAACATTAATGCCGTAGAAAATCAAAGTTTTTCAATTGTGGTGCAGATAAAGTTTAAAAAAAAGACCGCTTTTTCGGCAGTCTCTGTTTATTTTTAATCTTTTTCAATTGGATTATTGGTCATTCTGAGTTTCTTCGCAATCAATGCGTCCATCTGTTTTCCGCTTTTCTTTAGCTCATTGTAATCCAGCTTGGTTACATAACCGTCTTTCAGTTCCAACCCAATGACGCCCGCTTTGGAATCTACATTCATCCCGGCAATATCATCTGCTGATGTAAAAGTGTAATTCTTAATCAGTTTCCTGTATTCAGTATGGGTCATCTGCTTATTGTTTTTAGGAATAAAAAAAGTCACCGTGCTGATTTTTTTAATTTGAACCAAATCAAAAACGTGATCATTCTCACTGTCTTTCACAGCAACAATAAGTCCCGGAAGTCCGGTGAATTTATAAGGGCCATCACTTACCGGAAAGTCTTTGCTGAACCACGCTTCCCATTTTCTGCCTTTATAATCTGCAACTGCTTTCTGACAGTTCATACTGTTGATTTTTTTGAAATCGTTCACAATTTTCCACTTCGGAGCTTCATTGTCCGATGTTATAATGCTTACTGTTTTATATTTGTCGTAGAAATTAATGGTCTTTTGAGCATAATCTTTTTCTACGGTATAATTCAGATTACGGTCGTACTGCCTGCTTTTCAAAAGAGCCGGATAACTTTTATCCGCGTTGTAAATAGAATCCCGTTCATATTTTACCCCATTCTGGAAATACGATTTTTTCCCGTCCGTATCCAGATTCATATAATCCGTGATCACTGAATCTTTCTTCGCGGCATCGGGTTTCATTTTGTATTCGTAAACAAAACGGTAGCTCTGGGCAGAAAAAAAAGAAGCCCATAATAAAAACAAAAGTCTGTACATTTTTGATGATATATTGTTAAAATACTCCTGAACACAGGCTGAATCAGCCATTTCCAAATCTAGCGAATAAATTGAAACCTGACAAAAATCTTTTTTTCCGGCCCTACTTTTATTTCCCGGCGAAACGTTTTTATTATATATTTGTTAAAATTCAAAAAGACCCACATGGATAAACTTTCAGATAGAGTAAAGAGATTAGGTTACTCACAGACTTTCGTCATGTCAAACAAAGCAAGAGAAATGAAGGCCGCCGGCATTGATGTGATTAGTCTTACCCTCGGCGAACCGGATTTTGATGTGCCGGATAATATCAAACAGGCCGCTTTTGATGCCATCAACCAAAATTACAGCCACTACTCTCCTGTTCCAGGGTTTCTTGAACTTCGTGAAGCAGTAGCCTATAAATTAAAAAGAGACAACAATCTTGAATATAAACCATCGCAAATCTGTGTTTCCAACGGAGCCAAGCAGGCGATTTTAAATGTACTTGCATCGGTTATCAATGACGGTGATGAAGTATTGCTTCCTGCGCCTTATTGGGTAAGCTACGATGAAATGGTAAAAATGATGGGTGGAACTTCCGTCATGCTTCCGACTTCTTATGTTACAGATTTTAAAATAACGGCTGAGCAGCTTGAAGAATCTATTACAGATAAAACAAAAGCAATTCTTTTCAGTTCTCCGTGTAACCCATCCGGTGGATATTATACGTATGACGAGCTTAAATCTATGGCGAAAGTCATTGCGAAATACCCTCATGTGACCGTGATTTCGGATGAGATCTATGAATACATCAATTACGAAACAAAAACCACTTCTATCGCTCAGTTCCCTGAAGTATATGAACAGACTGCCGTGATCAACGGAATGTCTAAGGCATTTGCGATGACAGGCTGGAGAATCGGGTATTCTGCCTGTCCTGAATGGCTGGCAAAAGCTTGTGAAAAAATCCAGGGACAGATGACCAGTGGAGCCAATACAATGGCACAGAGAGCTTCCATTACCGCTTTAAAAACAGATCCTTCGGAATATAAATACATGATCGATGCTTTCCAGAAAAGAAGAGATCTTGTCTATGATCTGATGAAAGAAGTTCCAGGATTTAAAGTGGTGCTTCCAAAAGCAGCCTTCTACTTCTTCCCGGATGTTTCCCATTACATCGGAAAAACGCTGAACGGTACGGAGATTAAAGATTCTGATGATTTCGCGATGTTCTTATTGGAGCACGCTCACGTAGGTTGCGTAGGCGGTGTTTCTTTCGGAAGTCCTGAGTGCATACGTTTCTCTTACGCAGCTTCTGAAGAAGACCTTAGAGAGGCAATGAAAAGGATCAAAGAATTATTAGCGCCTTTCAATTCATAAATTCAATTTAGACTTGTTAAAAATTGAATATAAACTAAACAAAAAGCTCTGATTTCAGGGCTTTTTTCTTTAAATCTATTAAAAACAATTATAGATTCTATTTATCGATATTCATTTGTTCGATAGATGAAATATTCATATATTTGCACTAGAAATTTAAATATAAAAACAGAAAATTATGTCTTTAGTAGGAAAAAAATTCCCAAATGTAACAATCGATGCTATGTCTGAAATGGGTGACGATCTTAGAATCAACATCCTTGAAGAAGCTACTTCTAACCAACAAAAAGTAATCTTGTTCTGGTATCCAAAAGATTTCACTTTCGTATGTCCTACAGAGCTTCACGCTTTTCAGGATGCTTTAGGTGAATTCGCTAAAAGAAACACTAAAGTAATCGGTGCTTCTTGTGATACTAACGAGGTACACTTTGCATGGTTGAACACTGCAAAAGATAAGGGAGGTATCGAAGGGGTAACTTACCCGCTTTTAGCTGATACTCACAGACAGCTGGCTAACATCTTAGGAATCGTAGACCAGGATTTCGAATACAATGAAGATGGAGAGGAAACTTTCACAGGTTCTAACGTAACGTACAGAGCAACTTATCTTATCGACGAAACCGGAAAAATCTTCCATGAGTCTGTAAACGATATGCCTTTGGGAAGAAACGTGAAAGAATATTTAAGATTAATTGATGCTTACACACACGTTCAAAAACATGGTGAAGTATGTCCTGCGAACTGGGAAGAAGGAAAAGATGCAATGAAAGCAGACAGAACTTCTACAGCAGAATACTTAGCTAAGAACTAATATAATGTGTTAATATGGCAATGAGATAATTTGCCGATGAGCTATTGCTGATCATTTTCAAATTATCTCATTCCTTTTTACAGATCAGGCAAAATACCCAATTTGCTTATTGACACCCTTCAATCAACACATCATCAAATCATCTCATTAACACATCAACAATATGTACACAGAATTAACAGAAGATACCTTACAAAATATCGTTAACGACAATGAAAAAGTAGTGGTTCAGTACGGTGCCACATGGTGCGGAAACTGCAGAATCATGAAGCCTAAATTCAAAAAATTAGCCTCAGAAAACGAAGAAATCCCTTTCTTATACGTAGATGCTGAAAAGCTTCCTGAAAGCAGAAAATTAGCTACTGTAGATAACCTTCCCACTTTCGCAGTTTTCAAAAACGGAGAATTGGTGAACCAGGTACAGAGCAACCAGGCGGAAAGTTTAATTAACCTTTTTAACGAATTACAATAATGAAATTACCCGTAATCAGACAGTTTTATCAGAACCAGACTCCTGAGAATCTTGAAAAAACGTTAGAGGTTTTAGAAAGCTTCTGCGAATTCAGAGGAACCAGTGAAGAAGATATGAACGTAGCAGGAGAACTGATCACCAATATCTGTGGTGCTTTGGAAGTACACGCCAGCGTTCAGAACGGAATGAGCGAGAAAGACGCTTTAAATTCTTTTGCACAGAAGGTCTTAGGATCTATTGATAAGTAGTTTTTTTCTTTATTTAATCATTTAAGATTTAATAATTAAAAGATTCAAACACAATACTACTGAGGTTTTCCTCGATACTATATTTTCTCCATTCTTTAATTTCATTGATAATACGTGCTTCAAAGCTTCTGTAATATGCCATTGCTGATGCGGTTGCCGTTGTTTATATAGATTAAAGAATCCTATTAAAAATCCCGGTGAATATCATCAGGATTTTTTGGGTTCAAATGTTTTATTAAAACACTAATGACACTAATTTTTTGCACTAATAACACGAATGCTCTACCCTTTAAATTGTGATATTTGTGATTGAAAATTGAAAGATTGAAGCATTAAAAGATTTAAAGATTATAAATAAAAAAATCCTGATGAAATAGATCACCAGGATTATATATTGAAGTTAGAACAATGTTTTAAAACTCATCATTCATCACTTAAAACTCATCACTAAATTTAGCTTCTTCTGCTCATCAGGATTCTAAGAATATACCAGAACAACAGCATAATAGAGGCAAAAAGCTGTAAAGAAGCTCCCACATACTGTCCCGTAGTATATACATTTTTAAGCTTACTGGTTTCATACAGAATACTTGCAGAAGCCAGCACCATCATTCCTACCGAGAACCATAACCCTAGGTTGAATCCGAAAATAGCTCCTGCTACAATCAAGCCAATCGAAAGAAAACCTCCGATAATGATGATATTTCTTAAGAATGAAAAATCTCTCTTAGATGTAAATGCGATCAGTGAAAGTCCTGCAAACATTGCAATCGTAAGCATGGCAGCCTGGAAAATAATATTTCCGCCACCCTGCATTCCTGCAGCGATATAAAGCATCGGCATAAAAATCAACGCTTCCAGAATGATATAAAATCCTAATCCGAAATACTGCGTCGATCTGCTTTGTGAAAGCGACCATTTGGAAGCCAGCATAGAAGCCAGCCAGAAAACTCCAATGATCAGCAACCATGTATATTTCTGCCCGAACATCATCGCAATGATTTCTACCGGAACCGTTTTCAGTAAAATAGTTTCAACCCCGATAAACGCAAGGATTGATAAAGCAACATGTAAGTACGTTTTTCTGTAAAAAGCCGCCTTTTCCACATCCGAGGAATGAGCAACTAAAACATCTGTCATCATAGTTATTTTTTATTTGAATATTAAATTATTTATCTTTCTTCGCAGGCATCACTCCAAGAATCTTTCCATCCTCTTCAAATACAGCCATAATCACCTCTTTTGAAGAAGACTCTCCGGCGTATTTATAATTGATACTTGGCAAGCTGGATCCATCCATTAATTTATGGTAACCCGTTTTTAAAATTTCAAGCTTCTTGTTCACATCAAAGCCTTCCTTCACCTTTTTCAGAACATCATCCGTTACGATTTCTTTCACTTTCTCTGAAAGAAGTGCATCAATTGCCGGTCGGTCCGAAGATTTAAGTGCTTCAACAAACTTGAGGAAATTGTCATTATACAGATTAATTTTCTCTTTGCTTAGCTGTGCAGGCACCTCTTTCTGAGCCTTCTCAACCTTTACTCCGGTCACTTTCTGAGCAAACATCAACTGTGCCGCAAGCAATGTAAGTCCTAAAAATATTGTCTTCATAATAATTTTTGTATTTGATGAAATAAGTGAGTTAAGATACGAAAATCAGACCACTTCCAAAAATTTCATCGTATCTACATTATCGGCATAGGTATCCAGAGCCGGATGCTGAGCCTCACCAAAAGGAATGGAATCCAATCCAAGCTCTTCTTTAGCTACGATACACTGGATATCTCCTTCATTTTCAGCAAGGAAACTTTTCACTTCATCAAGAGACGAATATCGGCTGAAATTGATCACAGAAAGCGGACTGAAGAGTTTATCATCCTCTTTCAGCATCACAAAATTATTATCCCAGAACAAATCACGGTTTAGAAGGTAAACCGCTCTGTTATAATCGTAATTGTTGGCATATTTATGATGATTGATGATATCCTGGAATCCAGTAAAACTTTCAAACAGTCTGTCGATCACAAAATCCTCCGGAATAAAAATCCTCGTCACATTTCTGCATCCAAGCCCGAAATATCTGAAAATATCTTCGGCCAGAAGCTGAAGTTCTTCAGGAGTCTCATCTCCCTTTAAAACCGCCGCAGAAGTTCTGTTTTTTCTGATGATGCTCAAATGATCTTTAAAATAATATTCAAGATATCTGGCTGTATTGTTGCTTCCTGTCGCAATCACCGCATCGAAATTCTCGAGTCTTTCAACAAATTCAAACGGAACGGCACCACCCGAAAACTCATTCCATTTTTCTAACAGGAACGGAACCATTCTTTTATCCTTTGAAGATAATTTGATTAATGGAATATGACCGCTTACAACCACAGATATTACATCGTGAAGGCCAACCAGAGGAATATTTCCGGCCAGTATGAGTCCTACTCTTTTTGAAGCTTTTGAAACGGAATAGTTTCCGATCCAGTTATTTATATTTTCCTGAGTAAGCAGCTGGGTCCACTCATTCAAAGCAAACTTTTGGTTTTCCATGGTGAACCACGGATTTTCTATTTCGGATCTTTTCAGCAGTGATTCAAACTCATTATCATGATCATTATAATCCGCAGAATCCTTTGCTAAGAACTCTTTTATGTACTCGCTTAACTTAATAAGTCCTAAAACTTGATTTTCGATATTCATAATTACTTTTAAATTGGGGAATATTTTGTAATTTTGTGCAAATTTAAAAAAAATTAGCGATGGCTATTAAAATAACTGATGAATGCATTAATTGTGGTGCCTGTGAACCGGAATGCCCAAATAATGCCATATATGAAGGGGCCGTAGACTGGAAAGCTTCTGAAGGTACTGCTCTTGCAGGTACTGTAACCTTGCCGTCAGGACTTACTGTAGACGCAGATTCGCCGCAGGAACCTGTGAGTGATGATGTATATTTCATTGTAACCGATAAATGTACGGAATGTAAAGGATTCCACGAAGAACCTCAGTGTGCAGCGGTATGCCCGGTAGATTGTTGTGTCCCTGATGAAGACCACGTAGAATCTGATGAAGCGCTGCTTAATAAAAAAGCGTTCTTACACGGTGAATAATAAAGGCTCCGTCTCAGCGTTGAGGCGGTTTTTTTAACTACAAATCTCAAAGAATCTAGTAAAATATCAATAACAAAACCGCAAGTCCGTAAAATTCTTGCACAACCAAAAAAGTAAAAATATGAGCAAAAAGCACAACTTCAGCGCAGGGCCATGCATCTTACCTCAGGAGGTATTCGAAAAATCAGCAGAAGCTATTTTAGATTTTAACGGTATTGGATTGTCTCTTCTTGAAATTTCGCACAGAAGTAAGGATTTCGTTGCCGTAATGGACGAAGCGCGTGCCATTGTGAAAAGACTGATGAACCTTGGCGATGATTATGAAGTACTTTATTTAGGAGGCGGTGCAAGCCTGCAGTTTGCGATGGTTCCTTACAACCTGTTGAAAATAGGCGGAAAAGCTGCTTACACCGATACGGGAACATGGGCGGCAGGTGCTGTGAAAGAAGCTAAAAAACTAGGAACTGTGGATGTGGTAGGTTCTTCCAAAGAAGAAAACTACTCGTTCATCCCTAAAGATTATACAGTAGGTTCAGAATATGATTATTTCCACTGTACCTCAAACAATACCATCTACGGAACTCAGATGAAATCTTTCCCGGAAGTGGATACACTGATGGTTTGCGATATGAGTTCTGATATTTTCTCAAGACAATTAGATTTTTCTAAATTTGACCTGATCTACGCCGGAGCTCAGAAAAATATGGGACCAGCAGGGGTAACTTTAGTGGTTATCAAAAAAGAAATTCTAGGAAAAACAGGAAGAGAGAATATGTTGTCTATCCTTGATTATTCTCAGCATATTTCAAAAGAATCTATGTACAATACACCTCCGGTTTTCCCGGTTTACGCCTCTCTTTTGACGTTACAGTACCTAGAAAAGAATGGTGGTATTGCAGCAGCGGAAGCAAGAAATGAAGCGAAAGCAAAACTGTTATACGACGAAATTGACAACAATCCTCTTTTTGAAACGTTCTGTGTAAAAGAAGACCGTTCTCTGATGAATGTTTCTTTTAAACTAATAGACGAGAGCAAAAAAGAAGAATTTGACAATGCATGGAAGGCTGCTGGAATCAGCGGACTGAACGGACACAGAAGTCTTGGCGGATACAGAGCAAGTTTATACAACGCTTTACCTATTGAAAGTGTGCAGGTTCTGGTAGACGTGATGAGATCAATTAAATAATTTAAGCTTAAAAAAATTCAAAGATTGAAAGATTTAGAGCAGTTAATAAAAATTTATTAATTTGCGCCCCGATTTAATAATGATTAAACAGCTGAATTTTTCAATCTTTAAATCTAAATAACACATGAAAGTTTTAGCAAACGACGGAATCTCAAAAACAGGAGAACTGGCCCTTACAGAAGCAGGATTTGAAGTCCTGCCCAACAGAGTGGCTCAGGATCACGTGATCAATTTCATTAATGAAAATAACGTGGATATTCTTTTGGTAAGAAGCGCGACGAAAGTAAGACAGGACATGATCGATGCATGCCCAAGCCTAAAAATCATAGGACGCGGAGGTATCGGAATGGATAATATTGACGTAGATTATGCTAAAAGCAAAGGGATCAAAGTGATCAACACGCCTACAGCATCTTCGAAATCAGTAGCTGAACTTGTTTTCGGACACTTTTTCGCACTGGCAAGATTCCTTCACGAATCGAACCGGCTAATGCCATTGGAAGGGGAAACTCATTTCAATGCCATGAAAAAGTCATTCAGTAAAGCATATGAACTTTCAGGAAAAACACTTGGAGTAATCGGCTTTGGAAGTATAGGTCAGGAAGTGGTGAAAATGGGAATTGCATTAGGAATGAAAATCAAAGTATTGACAAAAAACCCGAAGACAAAAGTTCTTACCCTGGACTTTTTCGACGGACAGAGTCTGAATTTTGAAATTACTTCCACCAATGATATGGATGCTTTCCTTAAAGACACAGACTTCATCAGCATCAATACCCCAAAAACGAGTGAATATATCATAGACACGCCTCAGTTTGAAAAAATGAAAGACGGCGTCTACATCGTGAATACTGCAAGAGGCGGTGTCATCAATGAAGTAACCCTTCTGGATTTCATCGAATCTGAAAAAGTGGCGGGAGCGGCACTGGACGTTTTTGAAAACGAGCCAAGTCCGGAACTTCCTCTGTTGATGAACCCTGCGTTATCCCTTTCTCCTCACGTAGGAGGAAACACAGTGGATGCTCAGGAAAAAATCGGCGCAGAACTTGCAGAACAAATTATTAAGCTACAAAAAGAAACCATAAGATAAAATATGCCTGTTTTTAAACCTTTCCGTGGAATCAGACCTCATAAAGACTTTGAGAGCACTTTCCCTACACATCCGCTGGACAATTTCACCCAAGAGGAGATTGCAGAGAAAGCTCAAGTTGAAAATACTTACATCAACATGATTAAACCCTATGTTGTAAGTAAATCCAAAGATATTGACCGGAATTTAAGGAAGATCCGATCAACGTTCGAAGAGCTTCTGGATGAAAAGAAACTGATCCAGGACAGTTCTGCGTACTATCTTTATGAGCAGATCTACCCCAACAAACAGATTTTCAGAGGCTTGCTTGGATTAGCAAGTATTGAAGATTTCTGGAACGGAAAGATCAAAAGGCATGAAAGTACCATTCCTCAGAAAAAGGAAAAACTGGCCCATTATCTGGAAAAAGTAAGCCTTCAGGCTGAACCGGTGCTTCTTACCTACCCTTCGAATTCCAAGATTGAACTTCTGATGAATCATGAAGAGAAGAATGTTCCTATTTTCAACCATATCGATTCTATCGGGATCAGACATAAGATATGGAGAATAGACAACCGTCTGAAACTTCAGCAGTTCAAAGAAGTGATCGATCAGATCGACTCTTTCTATATTGCTGATGGTCACCACAGGATCGGATCTACCGCTCTGAATGCCAAGCATCACAAAGAGAAAAATAAGAGACACAACGGTACGGAAGCCTATAATTTTGTATACAGTTTCATCGTATCCAACCAATCGATCAAGATTCATGATTACAACAGAATCTTAAGTGATCTTAACGGACTTTCTAGTGAAGAATTTTTAAAGGAACTGGACCAGTACTTCCTGATCCACGAAAAAGGGGAAACATCTTATTTCCCTTCTCAGAAATTCCATATTTCGATGTATCTGGATGGCAAGTTCTACTCTCTTCACGTAAAGCATGATCTCCGTTCAAGAGAAATGTCGCTGGATAATCTTGACCATCATCTTTTAGACAAATACATTTTCAAAAATATCCTTAAAATAGAAAATTCAGACAGCTCTGAGAAGATCTCCTACGCAAAAGGAACTTCAAACCTACAGGGAATTAACTATTTAAAGGAGAAAATAGACAGTGGCGAAGGAAAAGTCGGTTTCGGAATCTATCCGGTAAGTTTCAACGATATGATTAAAATTTCAGATCTGAAATTAAGCATGCCTCCAAAATGTACATTCATCGAGCCAAAATTGGTTACAGCACTGTTAATGTATGATATGAAACCTTAATAAATTACTAATTTTTCCCTACTTTTATAAGCGGAAAAAGAAAGGTAAATAAAAAATGAAAAAAATCTTCATTATACTTCCACTCTTTTTGAGTGGATTTTTATTTTCTCAAAAAAAGCCCCAGAAAAAACCTTTAAAAAAGGTGACTACGGCGAAATTCAATTATCACGATGAGTTTAAAAAGATCTCAGACGAGATCATGACCAACGGCGCAGCCTATGAAAATCTAGGAGAACTTACCAAAGGGATTGGTCCGCGATTCAGTGGGACTTCCGGCTATATGAAAGCAGTGGAATGGGCAGAAAAAAAACTCAAATCCATCGGCATTGAAATGATCTGGAGAATGGAAGCTAAAGCTCCGGTCTGGATAAGAGGAAAAGAATCTTTGGAGATAAAAACCGCTAACGGGGATTGGAAAAACATCAGAATGCTGTCTTTCGGAAATTCTGAAGGCACAGGCGGAAAAGATCTTACGGGGGAAATTGTTTTAATCAATTCAACTGCCGAACTTAATGCCATGTCCGTGGGGCAACTGAAAGGTAAAATAGTGTTCGCTAATCTTCCAATGGATCCAAAGATCATTAATACAAATGATTCTTATCTGGCCACCGCAAAATCCAAATTAATTTCAGCTTCCGTGATTGCAAAAACAGGAGCAAAGGCTTTAATTATAAGATCGTTAACAACAGCAATGGATGATACACCCCATGCTAAAATGGTGTATTACGAACCTGATGACAAAGTAAGAATTCCGGCCCTATCCATTGGAGTAAGATCTGCTGACGAATTAGAAAAATTACTGAAAAATCAAAAGGTTACCGCCAAAATAAATATGACTGCACAGTCAAAAGGCGACACTACCAATCCCAATATTATTGCGGAAATTCAAGGTAAAAAGGATGCTAAAGTGATCGTTTTAGGAGCTCAGTTAGACTCTTGGGATTTTGGAGAAGGCGCTGTTGATGACGGAACCGGTATTGCACAGTGCATTGAAGTTTTAAGAACATTCAAAGCGCTTGGTATTGAAAATAATCATACGATAAGAGTTGTTTTTTATGCCAACAGCGAAAACGGAGGCCAGGGACGCGAAATGTATGCAGCCTATGTGAAAAAAAAGGATGAAAAACATGTTTTTGCTTTGGGAACAGATGCGGGAGGATATTCACCAAGAGGATTTTCCTTAGATATGCCGCCACAAAGACGAAAGCAGATTTTCGAATGGAAGAATTATTTCCTTCCTTACGGGATTTATGATTTTGACCAGACTGAAGCTATTCAGGATATATCCCCACTGAAAAAGCTGGATATTCCTTTGGCTGAACTGGTGGTAGATACTCAAAGGTACTTTGATTACCATCACTCTGAACAGGATACTTTTGATAAAGTGAACAAAAGAGAACTTCTTTTAGGTGCCGTTGCCATGACACAGCTGATCTTTATGATCGATAAAAACTGGTAATATGAACAAGACCTTCACCCTTTCCCTTTTATTAGCAGGAATGGCTGTTTTCGGACAGTCTAAGGAAGACTCTATCCAGTTCAGTAAGATCTCCACAGAAGTCCTGAACAATGGAAAAGGCTATACCGACTTAAAAGACCTTACCAAAAACATTGGAAACCGACTGAGCGGAACTGCAGCTTATGAAAAATCGGTGAAATGGGCAGAACAGAAACTACGTGATGCCGGAGCTGACAAGGTATGGCTTCAGGAAGTAATGATCCCGGTTTGGGTCCGGGGAAAAGAATCTTTGCAGATCAAGACGGCGAATGGAACATGGAAAAAACTGAAAATGCTTTCGCTGGGAAATTCTGAAGGGACAGGCGGAAAAGATGTGTCGGGTGAGATTATTATGGTGAGGTCTTTGGAAGAATACGAAAAACTTCCTGCATCTCAAGTAAAGGATAAGATTATATTCTTTAACTACCCTTTTAATCAGTCACATGTACAAACTTTTATTTCCTACAGAGAAGCCGGAGCGTATCGGCGTTCTGCGGCTAATTTAACGGCTCAGAAAGGTGGAAAGTTTGCTGTCATCAGGTCTTTATCTTCAGCATTTGATGATATTCCCCATACAGGTAATATGCGGTATGATGACAATATTTCAAAAGTTCCGGCCGTTACCATCGGAAATACAACAGCAGACGAGCTGGAAATATTATTAAAAAATAAAAAAGTTACTGCAAAACTCAACTCCAACTGTGGCATGAAAGGCGAAAAACTCTCCCATTCTGTCATAGGCGAGATCACCGGTAAAAAAGACCAGAGCGTGATCGTGGTCGGAGGACATCTCGATTCCTGGGATGTAGGGGAAGGAGCGCATGACGATGGTGCAGGAATTGTTCAGAGCATTGAAGTTTTGAGAACATTTAAAAAATTAGGCATTCAAAATAACCATACCATCAGAGCCGTCTGCTTTGCCAATGAAGAAAACGGAACAAAAGGTGGAAAACAATACGGAAAAACAGCAAAAGAAAGCAATGAAAAGCATCTTTTTGCGATAGAATCGGACGCCGGAGGTTTTTCTCCGAGAGGAATTTCTCTTGAAATGGATGATAAAAACAGAAAACAAATCCAAAGCTGGGTCAATCTGTTCCTGCCTTACGGAGTCTACAACTTTGAAGGAAAATACTCAGGTTCAGATATAGCTCCGCTGCATGAAATGGGAGTTCCTACGGCTGAACTCGTACCTGATCCTCAGCGTTATTTTGATATTCACCACACGGAAGAAGACACCTTTGAAAAAGTCAACCGCAGAGAACTCCTTCTGGGAGCCGCGGTCATGACTCAACTTATTTATATGATCGATAAAAACTGGTAAAATATGAAAAAGATAATTGGAACTTCATTATTATTTTTAGGGATGGCTGCTTTTGGCCAGTCGAAAGAAGATTCGATACAGTTCAGTAAAATTTCCACGGAAATTCTAAACAACGGAAAAGGCTACACAGAGCTTAGGGAATTAAGCAAAAACATCGGCCATCGTCTCAGCGGTTCCGCAGCGTATGATAAAGCCGTAAAATGGGCAGAACAGAAGCTTCGTGATGCCGGTGCCGATAAGGTATGGCTTCAGGAAGTAATGGTTCCCGTATGGACGCGGGGAAAAGAATCCCTGCAGATTAAAACAGCAGACGGAAAATGGAAAAACCTGAAGATGCTTTCATTGGGAAACTCTGAAGGTACGGGCGGAAAAGATGTTTCCGGTGAGATCATCATCGTGAAATCTATGGAGGAATATGACAAGCTTTCATCAGATCAAGTAAAGGATAAGATCGTGTTCTTTAACTACCCTTTTAATCAGTCTTTTGTGGAAACATTCAGAGGCTACGGCGATGCTGCAAAATATAGGGTAACTGCTGCTTCATTAACGGCTAAAAAAGGCGGAAAATTCGCCATCGTGAGATCCTTGTCTTCAGCTTTTGACGATGTTCCGCACACCGGAGCGATGCGTTATGAGGATAAAGTGTTAAAGATTCCGGCTATAGCTATAGGAAGTACAACGGCAGACGAACTTGAAGCCCTTTTAAAAACACAGAAAATTACCGCAAAACTGAACTCCAATTGCGGAATGAAGGGTGAGAAGCTCTCCCACTCTGTGATTGGCGAAATAACGGGTAAAAAAGACCAGAGCGTCATTGTAGTCGGAGGACACCTGGATTCATGGGATGTAGGTGAAGGAGCACATGATGACGGAGCTGGAATTGTTCAGAGCATTGAAGTTCTGAGAACGTTTAAAAAATTAGGTCTTAAAAACAATCATACGATCAGAGTTGTTTGCTTCGCTAACGAAGAAAATGGCGTAAAAGGCGGTATCCAGTACGGAAAAACAGTAAAAGAGAAGAACGAGAAACATATTTTTGCCCTGGAATCTGATGCCGGAGGTTTTGCTCCAAGAGGTATTGCCCTGGAAATGGATGATCAAAAAAGGAATCAGATCAAGAGCTGGGCTGGATTGTTCCTGCCATATGGCGTTTACAATTTTGAAGGCAGATATTCAGGAACGGATATTTACCCGCTTCACGATATGGGAGTTCCTACCGCTGAATTAGTTCCGGATTCCCAGAGGTATTTCGATATCCATCATACAGAAGAGGATACTTTCGAAAAAGTGAACAGAAGAGAGCTTCTTCTGGGTGCCACGGCTATGACCCAGATGGTTTATATGGTTGATAAAAACTGGTAGGATTTTTCCTTTAAAATACTTTTGCCTTTACAAGTGAAAGATGTTGTCAACAAGTTGATTTTGATAAAGCTAGTGGCTTTTCAGGATTAACTTGTTGATTTTTTTATTTAATCTGTATGTGAAAAATCTCCCGCAGATTCCTCAGATCGTGCAGATTCTATTATTGTGAATATAAAAATCTTTGATTTTTAAAAGACTTATGTGAACTTCCTGTTTTCAAAGCATTCACTTTAAAATAACTAAAGTGTCAAAAAACTTTTGTGGCTTTTGTGGTTAAATAATCTCCCAAACTTATACAATTCCTACTTTTTAAATTCCTTCATCATTCTTCTGTATTTGAATTCATAAAGATAGCTTTTCCAGTAATACCTTAATCCATCAAAAGATTTTCTATTTTCTTCTAAACTTTCCGGAGTCACTTATGATAGATTTATGCAAACTTAAAGTTACTTAATCATAAAAACAAGTTAAAAAATTCACTTTGGCATGAAATTCGCAAGCTAAATCATTGAAAAAAAATTATTTAAGCACAAACGATGAGAAAAGGTTACCGCGGAATATTCAGTTTCCGCTGAGCCGGAATAAGGCTATCATCATATCTGATATAGTCCTTTTTTCTTAGATACCGTATACAACGGAAGAGATAATCCTCTTATCAATTCCATTTTACGATGCAAACTGTGTACGGTGTCAAAGCTCATGAATCCTTTGTCGGGATTCAATACTGCTTTTAAATTAAAATTTTCTGGGTAACTTAAAGTATACCCTGATGTAAGACAATCAAACGGCCATATGATCATGACCTTAGCCAAGTACAACCATGATCCGTGCGCTATTAATGTATAACGGAATAATTCCGGACCGTTCTATGAAAGAACGGAAAACAGATGTATAACCCTTAAAAAGAGATTATGATGAGAGATTTTTTTGAAATGATTTTTAAGAGAAATGAAGATGCCGCAAAAATGAATATCTGGAGCCTTATGCTTCTGCTAAGCTTTGCTGTTTTTTCCGTATTGGTATATTTTATATATGCTACCAAACCAGGCTTTAACAGCTTAATAGTATATCTTACTGCATTTGCAGCATATCTGGGCTTTGGACTTGTATTTATCAGCTCCCTTACCAGAAAAATGAATTCTTCCCAAATGAGGAAGAAATCCAGACACGCATAACTTTAATTTCAATTTTACTAGAAAACCGTTCAATGATTTTGAACGGTTTTTTTATTGATCCACAGTTTTATCGTGACTTGCCAATATTTAATCTCGCCCAGATTTTCCAGATTGACTTATTTTAAACCGTTAAGATCAATGAAGATGATAAGGAAAATTAAGAAAAAAATCAAACGATTTTTTAAGCGATTCCACTTAAAGTAAAGCTAATCCTAAACACTATTAAAAGCTTAAAAACCTAATGGTTAAAATTTAAAACAATCTGTAGAATGTAAAAATTTTACCGTTTTTTTCAACCACAAAAGTCACAAAAGTTTTTAATCTTAAACACTTTAGAGCACTTTAGTCTTATAAGTTTTATCATCCTGAAAACAATAAGTTCACATAAGCCGAAAATCAAAGATTTTCATAAGAACTTAAGTGTACTTTCTATGCGCAATCAATTCAACTTCAAAATCACTAAAGTGTTTCTAAGCTTTTGTGACTTTTGTGGTTAAAATTATTTAGCCCAAAAAATCATACACACACCAACCCTAAAACTCTAAGACACTCAAACTCTCCCACTCCAATCACACTTTCAGAAACTCCTTCTTCTCCAGTTTCACTTCCATCACCTTTCCGTCTCTTCTGATCTTCACATTGATGGCATTCTGCCCACTTTCAACTCTGTTGAGGAAATAGTGGCAAGCACCGTCTTTGTCCAGATTTTCCAGATTGGTATTGTTGATACTGATGATCGCATCTCCTACTTTCAGTGGAAAGTTCTCTTCCTGGAATACGAAAGCAACGGTAGGCTTTGCATCTATAAAGCGGTATCCGAAGCCGAAAGACTCCAGTTTGGCGGGTTCATTTTTAATGCGTTTCATGTAGATTTTATTTCCGGTCCAGTCGAGGATGAAAATAAAGTTTTTAAAGAAATCATTTCCGATCAGGCTTGTGCTTCCGGTAGCGATGATCTCATTTGAAAAGCTTTCGTTTCCCAAAGACAAACCTGCTGTCCTGAAAATATAGCCCGGAGCAGGCTTTGCAGCCCCGTAAGCGCCGACTGAGTTCGTTCCGTAGACTTCTACGCTCTTTAACGCTTTTTCTGCGTTATATGCGTTGTCTGCGATTTTTAATCTTCCGGAAAATCCGGTATCAAAAGTGAGATCAATTTTTTTGCCCTGTAAATCGGTTTCTACGACAGGGGTTTTCTGCGCTCTAGGGCTGAAAGGAATGACAATATCAAAGTCTGCAGGATTAAACTGAGCAAGATCTTTTGACGCTTCCATTGAGTTTTCTGAGTAATTGATTTTCCAGAACAGCTTCGCCATTTGGTTGGCTCCCAGAATGCCGTCTATTTTAAAACAGCTCAGTTCCGAAATACTGAAATCCATCACCACAGCTCCTACATCCTTGAAAACAGCTTTGTCAACGGTCATTTCCGGCAGAATGGTAAAAATCTGTTCGTGTTTGTTTTTCTGTGAATCCTTTACGGTACTTCTGTGTTTTTTCTCCAGTCCCAGTTCAGTATAAACCGCTGTAGAAATAACGGTGGGAGCTCCTGTATCAAACAAAAAATTGTATGATTTCCCGTTGATGCTTACCTGTACAAAAGGCAGATCATTGGCAAATTTCAGGTTAATCTTTTCTACCGGATTCTGAAGCTGTACTTCCCCGCTTCTGAAAAATTTCTTCCCTTGGGCGGAAATGGTGGTTGTGGAGAGAATGATAAGGGTGTAGAGGATTTTTTTCATGTGGATAATTTACCACGAAAATAGTGTTTTTCATTATTTACTAAACAATAAAACAACACAATCAGATATTTTTTATAAAATATTTTAAAATTTTTGGAAAATTTTTTCTGGCAAAATATTTACCAATTCTTCTTTATACTTTTCATCTAAAATTAAAAATTTCCAATCTTTTTCGTTCTGCGATATAGCACATGCTTTCATTTTTGCATTAATTAAATAATAATCTTCTTTATCAAAATATTGAATATTATCTTTCCCATACTTGGCTTTCAATGCTAAATTAATCTTTTGTTTTGCAACTTCTGCATTCGGTATTAAACTCCACTGCACTTGAAATTTCATTTTGAAAGAGTAGTTGGCTATTGAAAAAAATTCATCATTTATTTTTTCAGGTTTTTCAATGTCGTCTATTTTAAAATCGCTAATATCAACCATAAAAGCCGGATTGTTATAGGCCATGTTCAACATATCGATCACATGTTCCTTAGTAACTTGGTTCAGATATTTTGGATAAATAAAATTTACAGCATTTTCTATTCTCTTTGATTTTATATTTTCTATAAAAGCTGTCAGTGATTTCCTGATATCCTGTTTATAATCAACATTCTGTCCCTTAGTACATGATACTATTGAAAAGAAACAAATCATCAGTATAAATAATTTTGTTTTCATCATTTAACAAATTTACAAATTGGATTATTAAAAAAGCCGTCCTCACGGACGGCTTTCAATATTTTAAATTCTCAATTACTGTACTTTCACAAGCTCAACATCGAAAACTAACCAGGCGTTTGGTGGAATAACACCTCCTGCTCCTCTTTCTCCGTAAGCCATTGCTGGTGGGATCAATAAGGTAGCTGTTTCGCCTTCTTTAAGCAATAGGATTCCTTCATCCCATCCTTTGATTACTCTTCCCATTCCGATTGGAATTTCGATAGGCTCGTTTCTTTTGAATGAAGAATCGAATTCTGTACCGTCGATTAATTTTCCTGCATAGTGTACAGATACATTGTCACCAGATTTAGGAGCTTTTGCACCTGCTACTGTTTTTGTGATTTTGTAGTATAATCCTGATTCAGTTTTCTGCATTCCAGCTTTAAGGTCTTCAACCATTTTCTCCTGGTTAGCTTTGAATTCTTCTTCTTTTTTCTTTCTGTCAGCTTCTTCTTTAGCGATATAAGCTTTATTGTTTTCTGCGATTTTAGCTTTTCCTTCTGTGAAAGTTTTTGCTGCATCGTAGTTTTTGTACGCATCACCTTTTCCGAAAATAGAAACTTTCTCTAAAACGATATCTGTTTTAGGCTTGTCCTGAGCTCCTTTTTCTACGTTAGCGATTGCATCGATTACATCGTTACCTTTCACTACTTTTCCGAAGATCGTGTGTCTTCCGTCTAACCAAGGAGTAGCCACTTCAGTGATGAAGAACTGAGAACCGTTTGTGTTAGGTCCCGAGTTCGCCATAGAAAGGATTCCTTTTCCTGTATGTTTAAGGTCGTTTTTCTCGTCCTCGAATTTATATCCGGGATCTCCCATTCCTGTTCCCTTAGGATCACCTCCCTGGATCATGAAATCTTTGATCACTCTGTGGAAAATAGTTCCGTCATAAAAAGGAACGCCTTTCGCCTTAGCTTTGTTATCTATTTTCCCTTCTGCAAGACCGATAAAATTGGCTACAGTTACTGGTGCTTTTTTGTCTTCGAACTGCACGATCAGGTTTCCTTTAGAAGTCTGAAGATTTGCATAAAGTCCGTCATTAAGACCTTCGTAAGTTTCTTTGTCTACGTTCATTTTTTTATAGATTGGGGTACAACTCATCAGCGAAATACTTGCCGCTGCCAGAATTATATTCTTGTTAAACAATTTCATTATTTATAGAGCTTTTAATTTTATGATTAATGGTATATCGTTGTCTATATTCTTTTCGTCTCCAAAAGTCCCGTAGGCCAGTGAAGAAGGCACCAAAAGCGTTACTTCCTCTCCATCATGCATAAAGCGCAAAGCATTCTCTACCGCTTTCAGTTCATCAAAATGCCCGAATCTGGCATCTCTTCTTTCAAAAGGTTTATCGTAGATCTTGGTTTCATCAAAATCATACAGATCATAAGAATAAGAAATCGGCGTATCATCCGCTCTTCTTGTTCTCTGATCAAAACCTTCAACCGTTACCCAGTAATTAAGCTGTGTAGGATAATACTTCACAGACTGACCTTTAATCCAATCCTGAATCTGGCCTCTTTCTATGGTATTCAGATTCCTCATCCTTTCCTTGGAAACATCCAGATCTTTCTGGCTCAATACTCCGCCAACGGGAGGATGTGCCTCGGGTGCTTTCCGGTTGCAGCTTAGCAGGCATACTGCTGATATGAAGAGTAATTTTTTCATAAACTTTTGCGAAAATACGCATTTCGGGGAAATATTGTTCAATCGGTTTTAAAAAATTTTGGAGAAAATGGTGAAGAATTTGCGGGGGAATGAGATTATGGGAGATTTAAGGATTAAAAAAAATTAACCACAAAAGTCACAAAAGCTTAGAAAACACTTTAGTAATTTTTAAAGTTAATAGATTGCGCACGGTAAGTACACTAAAGTTCTTATGAAAATCTTTGATTTTCGGCTTCTGTGATCTTATTGTTTTCAGGATGGTAAAACTTTTAAAACTTAAGTATTCTGAAGTGTTTAACATTAAAAAACTTTTGTGCCTTTTGTGGTTAAATTAATGAATTATTTAAAACAAAAAATCACCCCGTAAAGAGGTGATTCTATATTTTGAGTATTGAAGTATTTATTGAATGGTCACTTTAATCATCTGTGGCAGAGAAGGAAGTGTATTGAATGGATTCGGGTTGGCTAGCTGCTGTACCGGAAGGCTTTCCGTCTGTGCCGGCTGAGATCCGATATGTGCACCTGGGTAAGAACTTATCAGAGTTCCACTGTCAAAAAGCCCCATGATAGAAGAGATATCACCTCTTGTCGAGCCGTCTACCCCATTATTGGTGGTTGCTGCAAACCAGTCATTGGATTGTCCGTACATCGTTACCAGTGCAATACGGTCTCCTTTACGGGCAGAAATGGTTTGGGATACTTTCCCTCCGTTTTTCCCGTCTATTCTGGGCTTTAAAACAGTATTCGCAGGATCTTTAAGAACAAATACTTCTTTTACACCTGATTTGGTTTTAAGGAAATTCGCCAGAATGTCCGCATTCCCCTGTTGGGAAAGTTCCTTCAGGCCTTGTCCGCGATCATTCTCTCCTGTTTTAAAAATAGGGCTCTCATTACCGCTGTACACTACGACCAATACTGGTGAAAACGGAGAATTTGGTCCTGTAATTCCGGTAAGATATTGGGTTAAAGCAGTAACTTTTCCTGTTTCAGCAAGATCTGTCAATCCGTTGGCTGATAATTTACCCGGCGTAAAAATAGGATCTTCTTTTACAAGTGTACTTCCTGAGCTATGAGATACCGCCCAGACTCCCGCACTGATAGGCGTTTCATTGGCTGTGCCGCCAGAGGTATTAGTTAATTTTAAAGTGAATTTCGTGCCTCCGTCATGGGTAAGCTCAGCTTTCAGAAATTGTGAAGCAGGAATGCCTAATGCAATTTCTGAAACATTTAATTGTGGAGATTCTGCTGTTCCCGGAGGAGTAAATGGGGCTGCAGGAGCCTGATTGACACGTGTCCCGTTATCCCAGAGTCTGATCTGTGAAGACACATTCCCGGTTACCGGATCTCCGTTATCCTGATACAGTTTTATCCCCGGGTTAGAAGGAGCAAAAAAAAGATCATAGCTCTTTCCGTACATCGCTGCAAAACTTATGGCCTGCCCTTTTCCTGCATAAAAACTAAAAGAAGTGGATTCTCCAGGATTAAGAACAGGAGATGACCCCGCATTCTGGAAAGTTCCGAACTGTGATAATGATTTACCTTCAATGATATTTTCTACGGTGATTACGGCTGATTCATTGACTGCCATTTCTCCATCATCATCAGTGCTGCACGAAGAAAAAGCTAAAACGCTCATTAAAGAAAGCAGACCAAGAGGTCGTTTGAACTTTACAAATTGCATAGTATTCTAAATTTTCTGAAAAATTACCAATATTTAACGAGAAAATAAAAAAACCGGCAGAATAAATTTCCGCCGGTCCTATATTGAATCAAATAATGCTTATATTAAACAGTCTCCAAAACATCTTTTTCAACCACAACTCTCCATCCGAAAGGATCTTCGCTAAGGTTGTTCTGAAGGTCTGTAAGATCTTTTTTAAGTAGAGCTGCATAGCTTTCCTCATCAGATAATCTTGGAAGTTCAAGCTTCACACCTTCATGTCCTAAAGCCTGGAATATAGTAGTTACCACTGCTGTTCCTACTCCCCAAACTTCTTTCAATGTTCCGTTTTTCTGAGCTTCTACCACAGTTTTCACTGCTACAGGCTCTATTTTCACTTCAATTCCTCTTTTCTTAGCCAATTGGATGAAGCTGTCTCTTGTTACTCCGTCAAGGATTTTTTCAGAAGTTGGTGGCGTATAGATCGTATCGTTAATTCTTACAAATACGTTCATGGTTCCACTCTCTTCGAAATATTCGTGGGTAGCATCATCTGTCCAGATGATCTGCTCATATCCTTCTTCGATAGCAAGCTGTGTAGGATAGAAAGAAGCGGCATAGTTACCTGCTGCTTTAGCTGAACCTACTCCTCCGCTGGCTGCTCTTGAATAATGATCTGAAATTTTTACAGAAACAGGTTCTGAATAATAGCTTTTCGCCGGTGTTGCCACGATGGCAAACATATATTTATTGGCAACTCTTGCTTTTAATGCTTCTTCCGTAGCAAAAATCAAAGGTCTGATATATAAAGACATTCCTTCTCCCTGAGGAATCCAGTTTCTGTCGATATCTACCAATGCCTTTAATCCGTCTAAAAACATTTCCTCAGTTACTTCAGGCATGGCCAGACGGCTTGCTGATTTATTGATGCGTTCAAAATTCTTTTCTGGCCTGAAAAGGAAAACCTGCCCGTCTTTGTCTTTATAAGCTTTCATACCTTCAAAACAAGCTTGTCCGTAGTTCACACCCATCATGGCCGGAGTAAATGGTATAGGACCGTAAGGAACCAATTTTACATCACCCCATTTTCCATTTTCATACTCACATATCACCATATGGTCAATAAAAGTACTTCCAAATGAAAAATTGTTCGGATCAAAGTCCGAAAGTCTGGAGTTTTCAGTTTTTTGAATTATCATTTTTAAAAATTTTTACGATGTTCTACAAATTTAACATAATTTTCTAAATATAAAAATTTTGGAGTAAATTTGACAAAAAAATAGCTTGAAAAGAGAGATTAAAACCACAAACGACGGTAGTAAAACATTGTTTATCAATGATTTAAATGAAAACTACCATTCTCATCATGGAGCGCTTCAGGAAGCAGAACATGTGTTTATCAAAAATGGATTAAATCAATTAAATGATTGCGAAATTAATATTTTAGAACTCGGTTTTGGAACAGGTTTGAATGTTTTGGTAACAATTAATGAATATTTAAAAACTGACAAAAATCATGTCATCAACTATTTTTCGCTGGAAAAATACCCCATAAATGAATCTGAAATTAATGATTTGGCCTACTTTGAGCATTTTGATAACCCGGAATTCAAAAATATTTATCAAAAAATTCATCAGGCTGAATGGGGAAAATCCACAGAAATCATTAGTGGTTTTAATCTAAAAAAGATAGAATGTGACTTCTTTGACCTGAAAACCAAAGACTTACCAAAAATCAATCTTGTCTATTTCGACTGTTTCGGAGCGAGAGTACAGCCTGACCTTTGGGAAAAACCTCTGTTTGAAATGGTTTCCGACAAAATGTCCGTTAACGGTTTGTTAACAACTTACTCTTCTAAAGGAAGCGTCAGAAGAATTCTTCAGGAACTGAATTTTAAAGTAGAGAAGAAACAGGGACCACCGGGAAAACGCGAGATGATTAATGCTATCAAAATGGAAGACCCGGAAAACATTGAAAGCCAGGAAGTGAAAGCAAGTCTATAAACCTATAGATAAATTTGCAGATTGCTGTATTGGCCCTTTCCACTTATTTCCTTATTTTAGCTATACAAAATATTATATATGATTGACAAGATCAACATTAGAGTGTATGCGTGTGCAGTAAAAGATAAAAAAGTACTGACCCTGTTTGAAGAATATGCCGGTGAACCTTTAATGAAATTTCCGGGAGGAGGTCTGGAATTCGGAGAAGGCCTTATAGAATGTCTTCACCGTGAATTTGATGAAGAGCTGAATGTAAAGATAGAAGTGGTGGAACATTTTTATACACAGGAAGACTTCCTGGTATCCCGTTTCAGAGAAAATGAACAGTTGCTTACCATATATTATATAGTAAACATCACTACCGAAGAAGATTTCCTTATCCTTGATCCGTGTATTGAAAAAACAGAATGGATTGACATCGATACACCGGACAATCCTTTTCCGCTTCCGATCGACAGAATTGTATTCGATAAACTAAAAGAAAAATTCCTGTAAGCAGCTTACAGGAATTTTTATATGTATTCTTTTATTTTCTGACTTTAAAATCATTGGCTCCAGGATAAGGTTGTAAATATCCTGAATTCCAGTTGGACTGCAGCAACGACTCTATAAACTCGTCTGTTCTGTTCTTGTGCGGATTATACTGGTCTTTCAGATCAATATCTGCCATCTTCCCTTTTACATTCCACCAGAAAGCACTCCATCCGCCTCTCATTTCTTTAATAATCTCATACACGTTTTTTCCGGTTGCCCTGTTCATCAACTTGGCAAAAACCTGGCCTTCTGTAGTCGTAAGATCTCTAAGCTGCTTTTCATACTGATCGGCAAGCATATTCTGTCTTTCCTTTACAAATTTTCTTTTGGCTTTGCTGTCCATATCAGTCATATCAGCCTGAATGTCTCTGTACTGCTGAAGTGCAGTGACAAACAGTGGATACACCCTGTTCAGCTTTTTATTAAGGAAATAGTAGTAATTTTTATCCAGCTGATTATTAAACCGCGGTTTATTGACAAGAATCAACTCATCAAGCACTACTACAGGTTCACCGTTAATTTCATAAACCTTGATCTTTTGACGTTCATCATAATAGTACTTATTACCGAACTCATCAGTTTTTAAAGATTCAGCAGGATATTGGTTAAGAGGTTTTGCTACAATAGAATCCTTCTGACCAAAAACACTGACTCCCAAAAAGAAGATAAAAAGACAGACAATCTTAGTAAAATTCATTATTTTTACACTTATAATAACAAAAATTACACGCAAAAATCATTCCCTTTTATGAAATTTGAAAAGAAATCTTTAAAATTTTTAGAAAATTATCTAAACACTTCTTCGCCAACAGGTTACGAACATAAAGGACAAAAAATCTGGATGGACTACATCAGACCTTATGTAGATAAAATTGAAGTGGATCATTATGGAACTTGCTATGGGATAGTGAATCCGGAGGCCGAATTTAAAGTAGTGATTGAAGCTCATGCTGATGAGATCTCATGGTACGTAAATTACATTACAGATGAAGGATTGATCTATGTAATCCGAAACGGAGGCTCAGATCAGACGATTGCCCCATCAAAAGTCGTTCATATCCATGGTGAAAACGGAATTGTAAAAGGAGTCTTCGGATGGCCTGCAATCCATACCAGAACCAACCAAAATGAGCCGGTTCCAAAAATCGAAAATATCTTCATCGACTGTGGTGCTGTTTCCAAGAAGGAAGTAGAGGAAATGGGAATTTATGTAGGATGCATGATCACTTACCCAGACGAATTCTTTGAAATGAATGACAGATATTTCGTTTGCAGAGCATTGGACAACAGAATCGGAGGTTTTATGATCGCAGAAGTAGCCAGACTTTTAAAAGAGAATAAGAAAACGATTCCTTTCGGACTGTATATCACCAATTCCGTACAGGAAGAAGTGGGCTTATATGGAGCAGATATGATCGCCGACACCATTAAACCTAATATCGCCATCGTTACAGACGTGACCCACGATACCACTACTCCAATGATCGAGAAGAAAAAAGAAGGTGACCAGAAGTGTGGCGACGGACCTGTGGTTTTCTTTGCACCAAGCGTTCATCATACGATCAGAGAGCTGATTATTGACACAGCAAAATCTAAGAAGATCCCATTCCAGAGAGCAGCTGCCAGCAGATCTACAGGAACCGACACTGATGCCTTTGCCCACTCTAACGGCGGGGTACCAAGTGCATTAATTTCCCTACCTTTGCGCTATATGCATACAACGGTGGAAATGGTATCCAAAGAAGATGTAGGCAACGTGATCAAGCTGATCTATGAAACGCTTCTGAAGATTAAGCCGGAGATGAAACTGAAGTATCACTAATAAAGACACCAGATTTCAGACATCAGATAACAGACTTTAAGAGTCTGACATCTGATATCTTGCATCTGACATCTAAAATAAAAGTAAAAATGAAAACGAAGCTTATTGCTCCTTCCCTTTTATCCGCAGACTTCGGGAATCTGCAAAGAGACATTGAAATGCTGAACAATTCCCAGGCAGACTGGTTCCACATCGACGTGATGGACGGAAGATTTGTACCCAACATTTCATTTGGTTTTCCGGTCATGAAAACGGTTCAGCAGCATGCTAAAAAATTCGTGGATGTTCATTTGATGATCGTAGAACCGGATCAATATGTAGATGAATTCATCAATCACGGTGCAGACCTGATCTCTGTACACTATGAAGCATGTACGCATCTTCACAGAACGATTCATCATATTCAGAGCAGAGGCGCAAAAGCAGGTGTTGTTCTAAACCCATCCACGCCGGTATTGATGCTTGAAGATATCATCGCTGATGTAGATCTTGTTCTTTTGATGAGTGTAAATCCGGGATTCGGAGGACAGAAATTCATTGAAAACACGTACAAAAAAATTGCGGAAACCAAGGATCTTATCCTGAGCAATAATTCTACAGCTTTAATTGAAATTGATGGCGGAGTTAATCTTGAAAATGCCTCAAAACTATTCGAAGCAGGTGCAGACGTACTTGTTGCCGGAAATGCAGTGTTCTCTGCAGAAAGCCCGGAAAGAACTATTGAATTATTAAAAATTTAAAAGTTTTTAAACATACTCATACGAAAAGGCAGCTGAATCAGCTGCCTTTTCTTCTAAAAAAATATAGGGTTATTAGTCTACCTGTTGAAAATTAAAGCTCAGATCTCCTCCGTTGTAATCCTGCGAGATATTGGTTGGAAAAACCTGGGATGAAGTTGACAGCCATCTGTATTCCAGAAATTTTATATTTCCTGCAGTCACCGGATAGACCGCATTGCTGTTATCGGGCTTATTTTTCTTGTACCAGTCATTGGAATTCATTGTAATCATATACTTTTTGTCTTTTTCCAAAGCAAGCGCTTCAACAGCTTTCGTCAGTAAAGTATTCGATGTCGCTACATTAACAACCTCTGTTCTTAAGACTGTTTTAGAAGTATAATCCCAAATGGTAATTTTCAAGGCTGGATTCACATCCGGCAGCTTCACAGTAATGGCATTGATCTTTCCTTTTACACTAGGAGAAAACACAAGCCCGAATTCATAATTCCCGGCATTGACAAAATTGGTGACTGTGGTAAATCCTGTAGCTTCATGGTATTTATTTAATGGATTCTCTTCAGCATAAACGATGGGTTGTGGAACAGGTTCATCTTCATCTTTACTGCAGCTTGCGGTCATCAATATTGAGCTCACAGCTATTGCTTTACATACATTTTTAAGAGATAATGATCTCAAATTGAAAAATACTTCTAAATGTTTCATGGGTTTTAATTTTAATAATTGATAGGGCAAAGATTAAAATAACCCGAAAGTAAATCATCAGGAAAAACACTTATTGACAGGAGTTATTGCACCGTTTTTTTTGATTATTGTGATAAAAAATAAAAAGGCAGCTCTTGCGGGCTGCCTTTCTTCTTGCGGAATTTGAGCTTATGTGGTTATTAGTTTTTTTATTGTAAGACTTTAATGCTTAAGATTCCCAGTGCTATTACTTATGTAAAAGTCCTAATAAAAACCTATATCACGCATCCGTAGAAATACTGAATTTGAAATTAAGTATTTCTACGTAATCCTGAAATTTATTATGGCAACTGCCTGTTCCAGATGCACGCACAGACCACTAAAACGATACTTATGACTGAAAACACAGTCCTTACATTGTTTAAAAGATTCCACCTGTTTTCAAAACTGTCACGCATCTGCTTCAATGCATCCGCTGTAGATCCGCTGATGTCAAACTTATCCAACATGTCATTTAAGGGAACATTTCCCACAACCGTTACTCCAAACACGCCTATCAGGTAGGCTGCAGATGCCAACAGAAGAAAAAGAAAGCTTGGCTGTTCTCCTCTGAACAGAAAAGTAGTCACAGGAAGCAGCAGAGCAGTCCCCATAAAACTCATGAAAAATACAGGATTAAGAATCTCGCGGTTAATACTCTGCATAGATTTCAGATATTCCGTATCCGAAAGTTTGCCCAAGCCAAGGACTACAGAGCATGAGTAGGCATAAAAAAGCCCGGCGATCAAAGCCGTAAGCACGGCAGTAATTAGTAAAAATACCGTTGTCATTTTCATATATTTTGATTTGTGATAGATAGCAAAAGAAATCCTAGTAAGGATTCCATTTTTTGATAATTTGCTGTGCGGTGGTAATCATTTCTTCATCCCATGATTCAGGTTTGAAGTAATGAAAATTCCTGTTTTTAATCGATTCGGTAGTATTTCCGTCAAACAGCATTCTGGTCAGTTCCGTCTGCTCAGCATGAAGTAAGAGATCTTCAACCGGTTTTGAATGAACAGTATTTTGTCTGTTCCAAATTTTCTCTTCATCAACCGGATAATCTGAAAGTTCAATGATTTTTTTCACCCGGTTAAAATCATCAAAAAAAATCTGTTTCTCAGCCTCTGTATTTAAAGTATGACCAAGCCTTTCAATAATAACATATTCAGGATGGCACAGGATCAATACTTCAGGCAATAGATTTAATATTTCTTCAGGAATGCGGTCGTCATGAGTATCTCTTCTTACCGGTTTCTTTCCGTAAGCACTTTCCTGCCAGCTTCCTCCGGAGAGGTGAATTTCTTTTACTTTTTCTAAGGGATAAAGGTTGATAATTTCCATCATATCCACTTCAAAATTACAGGACTGGCAGTAAATATTATGAAGATCCAGAATAAGAAAGCCATCAATGTCTTCCACCAGCTTATCCAGAAATTCGCCCTGCTCTTTTACATCATCCATGGAAAATGAAAAAGCAAGGTTTTCTACGCCCACAGGAATTTCTACAGCATCCTGAAGTCTGCTTAGCCTGTCTTTTCCTATCTGAAGAGTTTTTGGAAGCAATGGAACTGGCAGCGGTACACCCTGATGAAAGTTCTCGGTATTCATAAAACCGAAATGTTCCGTAATATGATTGTATTTTCTTCGTTTTACCTCTTCTTTTAATTTTTTGAGCCAGATCTCCTGCCTGTTCGCCCATCTCCCATCAAAAAGAGAATAGTAAACACCATGCCCCAAAAGCCTGTTATTTTCTGCATAAAAATCCAAAAGACCGGAAAGCCATTCCGGTTCTTCTGCATCATAAAAGGTATCAAAAGACCATTCCAAAACATCCACAGACTGAGTCTGCAGAAGAGGAAGTATAGCGGAAACAAACTCTGCTTCCGGCATCATAGCCAGACCCAATAACGGCTTTTTCATAGACTACCCCATTCCGCAGGCCGGACATCCGCCACCGTGTTTCAGAATAGTGTCTCTTTTCACCACCTTGGTAGGTTCAGCCTTTACCGTCTTGGGAGAATCCATTTTCCTCACTTTTTTCACGGACTTTGTTACCTTTTTTACAGGTTTTGTCGTTTGTCCGGATACACTTACAGCCAATAAACTGGCCATTACTAATGCTGGAATTTTCATATTCTATTTTTGATGAAACTTACAATAAACGTTCCATTTATGATTATGCTAAAAATACAACAATTTAACGTATCCCATTTTTAAATTTAAAGTTTAGACTTAATATTTTCACTATCAAAGTTAAGATTCAACCTCATTATCCGGAAATCAGCCCTTCTTTGTTTATATTTAAGCTTTAAATTAAAAAGAAAATGAAAAACAGGTGGATCACAGCCTTTTTCTTAGGACTCATAACCGTGTCGCATACTATTAATGCTCAGACAAAAGATGACAATATCAAGATGGAATGGTTTAAAAATGCCAAACTTGGTGTGTTCATCCACTGGGGTATTTATTCTGTAGACGGAATTTCCGAATCCTGGTCGTTCTTCAATAATTATATCAACCATGAGAATTATATGAGACAGCTGAACGGGTTTTCAGCTTCGAAGTACAGGCCGGATGAATGGGCGGATCTGATTAAAAAATCCGGTGCTCAATATGCCGTCATCACAACCAAACATCATGATGGTGTTGCACTCTGGAATTCAAAAGGAGAACAATCCACTACTATCCCTACTCATTCTTTGGCTAAAAAAGACGTTCTGACCCCTTTTGTCACAAGCCTTAAAAAAGCAGGGCTGAAAACCGGGCTATATTTTTCTCTTCCCGACTGGAGTCATCCTTACTATGATATCAATACCCGTACAAAAAAACGGTATGAAATCAAAAATGATCCGAAACGCTGGCAGCAGTTCGTCAGTTATTACCAAACACAACTCACTGAATTATCTTCACAGTATCATCCCGACCTGCTATGGTTCGACGGTGATTGGGAACATTCCCCAGAGGAATGGCAGGCTTCCAAAACCTTAGATATTCTGAGAAAATACAATCCCAATATTATCATTAATCCAAGACTCAATAAACATGGCGATTATGATACGCCCGAACAGGGAATTCCCGTTGTAAGCCCATCAAACAAATACTGGGAACTCTGTTATACGATGAATGACTCCTGGGGATACCAGCCTGATGATGAAAATTATAAAACGCCCAATATGATTATCAGAACTCTGGCAGATGTTATCAGTATGGGAGGAAATTTACTTCTGGACATCGGTCCAAAATCTGACGGCACCATTCCGGAAAAGCAGGTTGACATTTTAAAAGACTTAGGAAGATGGACTGTAAAAAACAAAGAAGCTATCTACGGAACCACCAAAGGACTTCCATTTGAAAACTTTAAGGGAAAATCTTCGTTTTCAGGAACAGGGGAATCTGTTTTCCTTTATCTTGAAGAGGCCAAAGATTTTGTTAAAATATATGGCTTAACCAATAAACCGGATGCTGTAAAAATTGTCGGAGACGATTTTGCTAAAGTCAATTTTAGTTTCACTCATGACAAAACAATGACTCTAGATCTTTCTAAGGTGAAATTTGACCAGGACGTCACCACTGTAGAACTTGTTTTTAAAGAAAAACCGCTTTTTCTGAATCAATTTCCGGCAGACTCTTATACCCTTACTGATATTCTTGAGCAGAAAAACACCAAAATGGCAGCTTATGACGTTGCCAACCTTCTGCACGGCGGAAATAATCTCCTGAACGGTTCGGGACTTACCAGCGACGGACAGGACATGAAAATTCAAAAAACAGCCAAAACCAATCCTGAAACTTTAGAATGGATCAGCAAACATGCGGAAGCATTATATGAAACAGGACAAGGTTTGCCTGAAGGACATTATTCAGGAATGAGCGCCCTTTCAAAAGACAGACAGACCATTTATCTCTTTGTTGAGGGAACACCTACAGGTCCCGTGGCTTTGAAAGGAATAAAAAATAATGTCGCAAGAATCCGAATCGTGGGCGAAGGATCGATCATCAGTCATAAGGTTTACAATAAACTGTACTGGAGTGACACGCCTGGAATTATGTACATAGATATTCCAAAGAACAGGCTGGACAAAAATATGACAGTGATTGCCATACTTCTCGATAAACCGGTAGAATTACACAGAGAAAAAGTAAATGCTATTGAAAATAATTTATAATCAAGACATTACAGACATTTTGTCACAAAAAAAAACCAGAGAAAATTCTCTGGTTTTATATTTTTTGAGGTCGTTTTCTTAGAAAATCTCTCTTCCTGAAAAATGGAATTGAGCCTCGATAAGAGCGTTCTCGTCAGAATCTGAACCGTGAACAGCATTTTCACCGATGCTTCTTGCAAACATTTTTCTGATCGTACCTTCCGCTGCTTCTGCAGGGTTTGTAGCACCGATCAATGTTCTGAAGTCTTCTACTGCATTAGCTTTTTCTAAAACAGCAGCTACGATAGGACCTGAACTCATGAATTCTACCAACTCACCGTAAAATGGTCTCTCAGCGTGAACTTCATAGAATTTTTTAGCGTCAGCTACAGTAAGCTGAGTTAATTTCAGAGCTTTGATCTTAAAACCTCCTTCTGCGATCTTACCTAATATAGCACCGATATGTCCGTCTGCTACTGCATCAGGCTTAATCATAGTGAATGTAATGTTAGACATAAATGTATATTTTTTTAATGCCGCAAAATTACAAAAAATATCTTTGATTTTTATTTTAATTTTTTTTTAACATAAAAATAACTTTTATTAAGAAACTCGAAAAAAACTTTGGCACAGTAATTGTTAATTCTATTACGATTCTCATGTTTAATTTGAGTTTTCATGGTTATTAGTTTTTACCCAGCTTCGGCTGGGTTTTTTATTTGCAATAATTCAAACAATATGTTGCGAATTCGATAATTTTTAAAACCCATTAAAACCATATTAATACATTATTGCTTCTATTTCAATCAATGAAATAAAATTAATTTTTTAATATTTTTTTTGTCTCTTTTTTTGAACACCGAATCAATGTCAAAAAATCGCCATATCTGACAGAATAATCGAGACAAAAAGTGGAGTTATCCTGAAAATGGAATTGTGATTTTTTTTCAGAAGAAATTCTGATTTAAAAAAATGAGCTTTTTTCAGACAAAGTGCAAAAGTTACTACTTAACCATGTCACGATTTTGAAACTTGACATGATCTTAGAGTTTTAAGTCATGAAAATTCTCTTAGATTAATTTTATAACCTAAGATTTCACAAAACCGTGGCTGTTAAATGGGAATATTTCTATTTCTGAGCCGCTTCCTCCGCCTCTTCCATCAGCTTGATGTAGTTGGCATAACGGGAATACTGGATTTCTCCGGTTTCCAGGGAATCAAGAACGGCACATTTGGGCTCATTAATATGAAGGCAGTTGTGAAACTTGCATTCTTCTCTTTTCTTGAAAATCTCAGGGAAATAATGCTGTACTTCTTCTTTCTCGATGTCGATCATGGCAAATTCACGTACACCAGGAGTATCGATTACATTACCGCCGAAGTCCCAGAAATGCATCTGAGCAAAAGTGGTGGTATGCTTTCCTTTCAGGTGAGAATCTGAAATTTCAGAGGTCTTTAAGTTCAATCCCGGTTGCAACGCATTAACCAAAGTTGACTTTCCACATCCCGAATGCCCGAAGAATACAGACGTTCTGTCTTTAAGAAGATCCTGAAGCTGGTCAAAATTCAGTCTGGAATAAGAGGAGATTTCTAAGGTATCATAGCCGATTTCCTGATAAAGGAATTCAATATCCTTCACAAGTTCTATTTCTTCTTCGTTCAGAACGTCGATTTTATTGAACAGGATTAAAGGTTTAATATTGTAAGCTTCGCAGCATGCCAGGAATCTGTCAAGGAATCCCAATGAAGTTTCGGGATGCTTTAAGGTAAAGATAAAACAGGCAAGATCTATATTGGAAGCTATGATATGGGCTTCTTTTGAAAGGTTTACAGATTTTCGGATCAGGTAATTGGTACGCTGCTCTATTTTGGTAATCCACGCAACGTCATCCTGTTCCAGCTGAAATTCCACAAAATCTCCTACGGCAAGCGGATTAGTAAGTCTTGTCTTGATGAGTTTGAATTTACCACGGATTCTGGCTTCGAAAATTTTGTCTGTTCCGAATTCCATGACCTGGTACCAGCTGCCTGTAGATTTAATGATTTTTCCTTTCATATGATAATTGACTGCAAAGATAAGCAATTAGGGCTTAGGGTTCAGGATATAGTTGAAAACAAATAGTATAATTTCCCTTTAATCCAGATGCCCTAAGCCCTAATATGTACAGGTTTCAAAGAGTCGAGATGGTCTCCCTGATCTCTAATCCCAAATTCCTTAATTTTTATCTCATTTATCTTTCGATCATAATACTGTTCTGTACTTCAATAGATTCTTCGTGAATCGCTTTGAAAACCTTTTCGATGAATTCCTGAGACATTCCGGTTTCCTTCGCTTTCTGATTAGCGTATTCTGTGATCACTTTCCATCTTTCCGGCTGGAAGATAGCGATATCATTCTCTTTTTTAAGCTTACCGATCTTTTCAGAGATCTTCATTCTTTGGGAAAGAAGCTCAATTAACTGGAAGTCAAGATCAGAAATAAGCGTTCTGTGTCTTCCCATTTCATTATCGAAACCTGCAAGACCTGAATTTCTTACTTTTAAGTTACCGATCAACTGTGCCAATACTTCCGGAGTAATTTGCTGTGACGCATCGCTCCAAGCCTCATCAGGATTACAGTGTGATTCAATGATCGCTCCCTGGTATCCTACGTTAAGTGCTTCCTGTGTAATGTCTGCAAGGCCTGTTCTGTTTCCACAGATGTGTGAAGGGTCAATCAGCATTGGAATATTGGGAAACTGGCTTTTGAAATCAAGGGCGATCTGCCAGTTCGGGTTGTTTCTGTATTTTGTTTTCTGGTAAGTTGAAAATCCTCTGTGAATCACGCCAAGGTTTTTAATATCCTGTCCTAAAAGCCTTTCCAAAGCACCGATCCATAAAGCAAGATCCGGATTAACAGGGTTTTTTACAAATACCGGCTTGTCTGTTCCTCTTAAAGCCATAGCAATTTCCTGAACCGTAAATGGGTTTACCGTAGAACGTGCTCCAATCCAAAGAACATCCACATCAGCTTCTAGTGCTGCAAATACGTGGTGGGCGTTGGCTACTTCTGTAGCCGTCTTGAATCCGTACTCTTCCTTTACTTTTTTCAGCCAGTTCAGACCGATTACGCCTACTCCTTCAAAACCGTTTGGTTTCGTACGGGGCTTCCAGATTCCTGCACGGAAAATAGACACCTGCGCGTTGGTTTCTCTTATTCTTCTGGCGGTTTCAAGCATCTGAGCTTCACTTTCCGCACTGCATGGTCCCGCGATCATTAAAGGCTGTGAAAGCTCATTGATCCACTCGTTTTTTACATCTATTAAATTCATATTTTTAAATTTATTGTTTTTATTTTTTTTAGATTAACAGCAATAGTCCTTTCATTATAAAATTTACTTTATAATTCTTTTCAAAAAATGCCGTTCAAAATGGTTTAAAGGAATCAGGAAAATAAAAGGACTTTAATTCTCCTGTATTTTTTGGAAAGAAATTCAGTTAGTAATACCAATAAAATCGATAATACGTTCTGAAATTTCTATAATAGAAAGCAGAAAAACTAAAATAACCGCTAAAGAAATTAGCGGGTGAAGGAGACAGATATGGGTTTGATAATGTTTCCACCTGGATTCTGAAACTTCTGTTCGTTTAGTTTTAAATCTGATTTGTTTTTGTCAAAAACTTATTTTTTGCAAAAATCTTTGACAAAGATATAAAAAAACTGATTCTCACAAAAAAAAATTGAGATAAATACAAAAAAATTAGGTGAGATCAAACTTCATTAAATCATCAAGATCCTTTAACAAAGGGTTTTTTTCAATAAATTTTTCGAAAATTTTTCTTTTGGTCACCACTTCGATCTTGAGACTATCGAAATCTCTCTGATAATCCACCTCAATAGCATGGTTATGAACCTTTGTTTTGAAATGGTTAAAGAATTCTCCTGCTATTTTGTCAAATTCCACTTTGGCAGAATCTGAAGGATATAACACTTTAATGGTATGTTCTCCTGACTTGACCAGCTTAAATGCTTTTACGGCATTAAAAATAAAGCTGTTTCTTTTCTGCAGCTGTTTGAGCATAAGGTTCCATTCCATCTGCAGATCTGTTTCCGTGAAATGGTTCTGGGGAAGGTTTTCAGTTCTTACGACTACGGTTTCTTCTTTTACTTCTTTCTCTTCTTTATTCAGAAAAGAATTAATACTGAAGCCTGAAGAGACGCCCTGTCTTGATAAAGGTTTTGTGGTTTTTACAGTGTTTTCCTGAACAGGCTCAGGTTGCTGAACAGTTTTCTCTGCTACGGGTTCTTTTTTCACCGGAGCTTTTTCCGGGATCTTCACTTCCTGTTTCTCACTGAGAAACGGGGCCAGTATTAAGAACTTTTTTTTTTAGTATCGCCTAAATTAGCTGTCAGGGAAGACAGCTGCATCAATGCAATTTCTACTGTAAGTCTTGGATTCTTAGAATTCTTATAATTGATATCCGCATGATTGCAGATCTCGACGGCGTCGATGAGCTGCTGGGCATTCCATTTCTGGCTCTGCTCCACGAATTTCACCTTCGTCCGCTCCCCTACTTCTATTAGTTCTATAGTCTTTGCATTCTGGGCCATCATCAGATCTCTGAAGTGATTTCCTAAGCCTGCAATGAAAATATGGGGATCGAAGCCTTTTTTCACAATATCATTAAAGGCGAAAAGCACTTCGGGAATTTTGTTTTCTTTGGCCAGATCCACGATATTGAGATACTGGTCATAATCCAGAATGTTCAGGACTTCGGCAGCTTTAGCCAGCGTAATATTTTTCTGGGAAAAGGTGGAAAGCCTGTCAAAAATGGAAAGCGCATCTCTTAAAGCACCATCGGCTTTCTGAGCGATCAGATAAAGCGCATCATCTTCGTACTGGATATTTTCTTTTTGGGCTATATTTCTTAAATGTCCCTGAATATCTTCAATGGTAATTCTCTTGAAGTCGTAAATCTGACAACGCGATAAAATAGTCGGTATTATTTTGTGCTTCTCTGTAGTCGCCAAAATAAAAATAGCGTGTGCCGGCGGTTCTTCAAGTGTTTTAAGGAAAGCATTGAATGCCGCAGAAGACAGCATGTGCACCTCATCGATAATATAGACTTTATATTTACCTACCTGAGGCGCAAAGCGGACCTGATCTATCAGTTCCCTGATATCATCCACGGAATTGTTGGACGCCGCATCCAGTTCGTAGATGTTGTAGGCGAAGCCGTCTTCTGAAACAGAACCATCCTTTTCGTTGATCTTTCGGGCCAGAATTCTGGCACATGTCGTTTTACCCACACCCCTTGGGCCGCAGAAAAGTAAGGCCTGAGCCAGCTGATTTTCTCCAATAGCGTGTTCCAGCGTATCTGTAATATGAGACTGCCCTACTACAGTGTCAAACTGTTGGGGGCGATATTTTCTTGCAGATACGATAAAATTTTCCATTGGTCAAAAATAAGAAATATAGTTTTAATCTGAAAATTAAAAGTTTTCAAATATCAACAAAAACTGATTTTCGGTAAGATTGGAAAACTTTTAATCATTAATCTTTCTTCTGGTAGGCAAATTCTATAAGATCCACAATAGCTTTTTCTATTTCAGATCTACCTTCATCACTCTTCATATCAAGGCCACAAAACTCACTTGCATTATAAGCCGGATACAGGTTCAGATAATAAGCTCCTGAAACAATTAAAGCAATAATAGCTCTAAATCTCTTCGCACCCTCTCCAAAGTAAGGATCTGTAACGTTTCCGAACAGGTCAGCACCTACAGCTTCTCTCTGTTCTACCAGTTTACGAAGAATAGGTTTGCTTTCAGAAAGTTCCCAAAGAATAATTTTCTGAAGTTCTTTATTTTTCTTCAGACTCTCAAACTGCATGAGAATTCCCTGGGTCAGAGCTTCCTTACCTTTAGAAGACACCTGTTCTTCTTTAATGTCCGGACTGAACTTACTCCAATAATCCTGAGATTTTATATATTCGTCAATCAGTTTATCTGTACTTCCAAAGTACTCATAGATAAGCTTTTTGTCGAAACCGGCTACTGCGGCGATCTTACTTACTTTAAGACCTGAGTATCCTTTTACTCTCAAAATTTTTCCAACTGCTGCAAGCAGTTTTTGTTTTGTTTTTTCCTTGTCCCTAATGGGCCCTTGCACTACTTTTCTAGGCATAATTTATTATTTTTTCGCAATATGCATTTTTTTATTTATATCATCAAATACATTGAGTGTTTTATCAAGATGTTCTTTGTTGTGTCTTGCTGTCACACTCATTCTGATGCGCGCGTCTTTTCTCGCTACTGCAGGATACATAATAGGGTTTGTATAGACTCCTTTTTCTATTAATATCCTTCCGATATCCCACATTTTACTCTGGTCTCCTATTTTCACAGGAATGATTGCTGAACAAGTGATACCGGTATCCAGACCAAGATCGTCAAGACCTTTTTTGAAATAATTGATATTATCCCAAAGTCTTTCTCTCCAGATCGGTTCTTCATCAATCAAATCGATAGCTTTAACTATTCCTGCGGAAGAAGGTGGCGCTGTTGCTGAGAAAATCTGTTGTCTGGATTGGAATTTAAGGAATGATGCTATTTTTTTATTGGTAATCACATATCCTCCCAGGTTACCAAAAGTTTTACTGAATGTGCCGGTAATGAAATCCACTTTATCCATTAATCCGGGATCTTCAAGACTTCCTCTACCGGTTTGTCCCAAAATCCCTACCCCATGCACATCGTCTACCATAAGATAGGCATTATACTTTTTCACGAGGTCATATATCTCACTAATGCGCGAAGTGTCGCCATCCTGAGAATATACTCCATCCACTACAACAAGTTTCGTACGGTACGTATTTTCAGATATCTTCAAAATGTGTTCCAAAGCTTCCAAATTATTGTGCGGAAATGTTTTTTTATTTGTAAAAACACATCCTTCATGTACGCTGGCGTGTACGGCCATGTCTAAAATAGCGATATCTTCCTTCTGCATCAAGATTTGTAAAGTGGCACTGTTAGCGGTATATCCGGTGGTAAAGATAACTGCTTCTTCCTCTTCTCTGCCAAAAAATCCTGCTATTTTTCTTTCTAAAGCATTATGATAATCAAAATACCCCCCGATCAGCGGTGTAGCTCCTGTTCCTGTTCCGTATTTTTCAATTCCATCGATGGCTGCCTGTTTTACTTTCGGGTGCTGTGTAAATCCTAAATAATCGCTGGATACAAAACTTACATATTCTTTGTTCTGATTTGCAATATTAATGTTTAATGTTGCATTGGTTCCTGACATATTTTTCAGTCTGTAATTCATGTGACCTTTAGCTGTCATGTGGTCCAGGAATTCATAAAAATAGTTCGCTCTTTGAGCAATATCATAATCTGCAATATTCTCAAAGTCTTTAAAAGTTGCTGTTTCAAAATCGATACTCATCCTTAATGTTAGTGTTAGTTGTTAGTGTTTATGTTAGTTGTTTGAAGAAACAAATATATGATTATTTAAAGCTTGTAAAATCTATCTATTATATTAAATATTATACAGTATATAAGACATTTGACCTTATGATCTGATAATCAAATTACTTTACTTATCCATACATCTATTGTGTGTTTCAATGGTTGGTTATTTTTTTACTGAACCTAAATTTAACAAAAAAAAGACAACAATAAATCACTATTCATATATAAATCACAAAAAAAAGACAAATGTTTTCACAATTGTCTCATTACTAAAATATTATTTTTCAAAATTAATCTTCAGGTGTTAAAATTTCTTAAAATCACCAGGTTCAAAAATGCCTTTTGCCTACTTTGATTAAGTATTTTTCCGAAAATTTAGATGAATTTTCCATCAGATTGATCTGCTGTTCTTTCGGAATGTTCCCGGTGTGGTACCTGTCATCTTTTTAAAGAACTTGGAGAAATTGGAAGGATCATAAGTAAACACCCTTGCAATTTCAGCGATAGAATGATGAGAATCTATAATCATGATCTTCGCTTCATGAATGATTTTCTCATCATAAAAGTAACAGGGATGCTGGCCTTTCTCTTTTTTGATGGTATCCGTAAGATGGGTATGGGAAACAGCCAGGTGCTTGGCAATTTCATTAAGCTCCATAAATTCAGAAACTGATCCTGAAAGCACCTCCTGAATATGCTTATCCAGAAAAGCAAAATACTGCATCGTTATCTCTTCGCTTCTTTTCATTTCGTTATCATCATTGGTTTATAGTAAAATATTAATCCATAAATTTAAAGATAAGAATAAAAAAAGCATGGTGAACTTTTCGGATATTTAAAATAAGCCTCTGCTCAGTTCTTAATGAAAACTGTCTTTAAAAGCTTGCACGGAATTCTTCACTTTCAGCTTTTCAAGGATATTCTGGCGGTGTCTGCTTACTGTATTGATGCTTATTGAAAGAAATTCCGCGATCTCTTTACTGGCATAGCCCTCCCCTACATATGTTAAAATTTCGAGTTCTCTTTTGGAAAGAATGTTTTGATAATCCAGTTTGTCCTTAACCATCACTTCTCCTTTGACGGTATTGATGATCATAAAATCTGAAATCAGCGGCTGTGTCTGAACCAGTGCCGTATGATAAAGGCAAAGCGCAAATCTCAGCTTTCCGTTATCCGGCGAATAGACATAGAACATTCGGTGTTTTACCAGCCTGTATTCGTCGTTTTTATCCTTCATCCTGATTTTTGAAAGGACGCAATAGTCTGCCCGGAGTTCCGGATCAATAGAATCCATCAGTTCGTAAAACATCAGTTCATGGATATATTTTTTAAGACGATCATCCGGGTGGATTTTCTTAATAATCTCCTCTTCCCAGATGGAATTGATTTCTGCAGGATTTTCTTCCATACTTAAGCCCAGCTCCACCGCAGCCTTCGATTTGTACACATAGCTCTTATCAGCCTGCATATCGCTCAAGACCGAGACCGCCCCTTCCATCTGCATGTACACCAATGCCCTCTGCTTATATACTTCTATATCAAGCTGGCATTTTACGGCCGTTTTATCCAGAAGGCGACTGTTCAGTTTGTCTATGATCTCCATAAATGGTTATTTATCAGTATTGGCAGAATATAGGTTTAGTTTTACTTTTGCTAAAGTAATAATTTACGCCCAGCTAAAGAGAATGAAGAAAATCGTTTTAAGCTTCTGTGCTGTATTATGGGTCCAGACGGCCTTTGCACAGACATTGGAAAAGATGAATTGGTTTAATGAACCTGAAAAATGGGAGATCAAAAACAACAGTTTATCGATGTCCGTCACCCCGCAGAGTGATTACTGGAGAATTTCCCATTATGGATTTACAGTAGATGATGCCCCCTTTTACTATACCACTTACGGTGGAGAATTTGAAGCCAAAGTAAAGATCAGTGGTAATTACAAAGCCAGATTTGATCAAATGGGGCTCATGCTGAGAACAGATGAAAAAAACTATATAAAAGCCGGCATCGAATTCGTAGACGGAAAATACAATCTCAGCACCGTCGTTACCCATGGAACCAGTGACTGGAGTGTCATTACATTAGACAAAATCCCGTCTGCCGTCTGGATCAAAGCAGTCCGGAGGCTTGATGCTGTGGAAGTATTCTATTCTTTTGATGACAAAAATTATACGATGATGCGCAACGCCTATCTTCAGGACAATACTCCGGTGATGGTAGGCTTAATGGCGGCATGTCCGGATGGAAACGGCTTTACAGCAGTTTTTGAAGGTTTCAAAGTAAAACACCTTCCCGACCAACGCAGGCTGAAATGGCTTGAAAATAATCAATAGCGATTGAATCTTTATTCAATATACAGTCAATTTTTATTCACCTCCCACTTTGGGAGGTTTTTTGTTTTTAATTTAATTCGAATACAAATGGAAATGATAAATAATATGTATAGTTTTCGAAGCAAATCAACTTTATTTTTTCAACTTCATTGATTATTTTTTTTAATTCACGCAGATGATACAGATTTTTACTTTTATTAATCTGCTATATCATATCATCTGCGGGAGCTGATTAATTTTGTTTAATCTACAATTTTTGCGTCTGAATCGAAAAGTTGAGCTCAGTGATGACAAAAAAAAATCCGGATACTAAAAAAGCATTCCGGACTGATTAGAATATAAAAAGGCATGTATAAAGCTCAAATTAAAAGAGATCCTACGAAGCATTGAAACCGCTTTCTCTTTGGATGTAAAAGGCTGAAATCATATGAGGGAACAGGTCATTCAGCCATTGCATCTGTGCTTTTAGAATTCATCTGACTGGTTATTTCAATTCAATAAAAATCTAAATTCTGAATTTTTAAAGCCGCAGCCCAAAAATAGTATTCTTCAATCTGTTAACGAAATAAAACAGGTAGAATAATATTTCACCACCTGTAGAATAAAACCTACAACCTTTTGATGATATCGGCCTGTTTAATAGATAAAATCGTCATCAAATTATCTCACAGTATGATAATTTATGCGTATAAAATCACTAATTTTACACCATAAACCAAATCTGTTTAAAAACAAAAACACATAACACGAAAATATTTAATGAAAGAAAATTATATTCAGTTATTCCCCACACTTAAAAAAACTTCGACTTGTACAATGACTATTATTAATACACTTCCGTCCTAATCATCCGGAAAACATAGATCATTTTATAGAGTTATGAAGGCTTGGACATTGTTTTCTGTCATTTTGTTTCCGGACATTTTCAGACAACGTCATACTTCCGCGGAACATGATAACAGCAACGGACTTTTGCAAAAGAAGGCAAAAACCATTGCTGAAACTTGGTATAAACCCATCTCTTGTTCCGGCAAACGGGCCCAAACAGCTTTCACCACCATCAGAAACCATCAAAAACTAATTATAATAACCGCCGATACGGAAGCGGAAATGTCTGCCGAACAGATCTTTGACTACACCAGTCTGCCTGGAGTCATTCATCTGGTCAGAAAAATTAATGCAAAAATTAATTTCAGGCCTTGTCATTCCGCCGGAACTATCGTTGAAACTACTCTTATTAATGCCTATTTTTTATGAATGAACGAATCTTAATCGCGGATGACCACTATGTCGTAAGAGCAGGAACTGCTTTAGTGTTAGAGTCCGCTTATCCAAAGCTTACCATTGATTTCGCAGAAAATTATGAACAGGTACAGAAACATTTGTCTGAGCGTCATTATGACCTGATCCTTCTGGACATTGATATGCCAGGAACTCAGTATAAGAAAATGGTTACTGAACTTAAAAACATACAGGAAAGCCTGAAGATCCTTATATTTTCAGGACATGATAAAAACGTTGCCATCCAATATATCCGGGAAGGCGCTGAAGGCTATCTCAGCAAGCAAAGCACTGAAGAAGAGATCAGAGAAGCTGTAAAGTCCGTCATTCAAAAGGGGTATTATTATCCTGGCGAACTGATCGGACTTATCATCCAGAATAAAAAGAGCAATCCTGCCGAAAAACTGTCAACCCGTGAATATGAAATCTTTACACTACTGGCGAGCGGCAACGGGAATCTTGAAATAGGAAACAAGCTCGATATCCAGATGTCTACCGTGAGTACCTATAAAAAAAGAATTTTTCAAAAACTGAACATCAGCAATATTGCCGAGCTCATCAAAGTACATGAAATGATGCATTAACCATCAGGAAATCAAAAGTTTAAAAAATTGGGACCGGAATCTCTCATGAGAAATCCGGTCCCGGTACAAAAACAAGTTACTGATGTGACTTCTCGGTCAGTTTCAGAGTATTTTTATATCTGTTTTTCTATCGTTAGTGTAAGTGTGTGTTTTTAGAATCGGACATGCAGATGATGATTAATAAAGTCTCTGAACTGATAAAAATAATTCTCTGGTATTGTCCGCTGTATTTGGATCTGTAGTTGTCGTATTACTCGATCCCGCCGTAGATTTATTATCCACACGGAACGCATAATATACTCTGTACCATCTTGGTTCCGGTTCCTGTAACGTAATATCAAAGGTCACCGTTTCATTGTGAGTTTGTGTAAGATAAACTCCGTCATCAAACTGCCTGAAAGTACCCGGCGAAAGTTTGATATTCCCGTTATCTGAATCTCCTGTATGGGTAGACATCTCAGAAACCCAGATTTTAATATCCGACGTACCTACATTATAAAGACGCGGATTAAATGTAGTCGCAGCACCTGCTCCGGATGAATTTCCGTCAAACTGCGCATCCAGCCTTAACACACCACCCAAAACCGGAAGATCAGAAAGATAGGTACTGGCCAGGATATTCGTCCCTGAAGTGGATGCCGGGATACTTCCATGATAATATACCAATTCCCCTATTACGATATCATCATTACTTCCTCCAAACGCAAATTTCCAGGTTTCACCATTGAACATATAATATCCGGGCTTATCTACCTTTGCTGTTTTTACAGAAGCCGTCGTTACAGCCTGAGTGACATAGACCAATGCACCGGTCTGATCTGCAAGATATACGTCGTCTTTAGCTTTAAGCTGATTTCCCGTCATTCTTGGGGCAATTACTCCATCTGCCACATTAGCTACATCGGGTTTTCCTGCTACATGAAGTGTGGCTTTAGGGGCTTCTGTATTGATACCAACCTGAGCTAAAACGGTACTGGAAATAAGAGTCAGAGCGAGGCTCCAAAGAGATAATTTAATTTTCTTCATTTTTGATTATATTTGTTTTTTATTGATAAGGCAGGACCATGTAAGATCATTATCTTGATAGATACAAATGAATTGTAACTGACTGTTTGGGCAATTGATCTGATGGCAAAGTTATCCGCAGGAATAAATCAATTTTATAAATAATCAATGAAAAACCGGAAACGGCTTAAAAAACACAAAAACTTAAAAAACAATAACTTAACCCAGTCATTTCCTGATATTGACTGCTCATGTAGATATTGAAACGAAATCTAATTACCGTCGAAACACAAATGGCAACCACTCATAACATCAAGACTGAAAGAATTGAACATTACAAAAGACAGCTGATCCATTACTATATGATTCTGATGGCCATCATTCTTTCTGTATTTGCTTTGATCTACACGTTTATCATTCCGGACAAAACCATGTCCCGGTATCTGTATGGCGGATTGTTTTTCATGGTCTACACTTATATTATTGTCCGTAAAAGTTACTCGGTGGAAGTATTGATTCACACCTATATGATTGCTGCTTCCTTTTACAATTTTTACATTATGCTGGCTTTCTGGAACAATTCTGTGGCGAGCTTTGTCTGGCTGATTCCTATTCTTCTGGGAGCCTATGTTTTTCTTACAAGAAAATATGTTTTATTCTATTTCATTTATGTGCTTTTCAATATCGTCTTAGGATATTTGATTTCTAATAATTTTGATTTCAATTTTCCAAAACACAGCCCCGAAGATGTGAAAATGACCGATACTGTACTGATGATCTCTAATGTAGCCGTCATAGCACTCCTCCTCTATTTTAAAGACAAGATCAGACGTGTGGAAATTTATAATGAAATTGAGGAAAGACTCCAGACAGATTTTAAAACAACAATGCCTCCTGTAGAAAAAGACAGCTATTCAGAAGAATTGTTTAAAAAAATCGAACACATAATGAAAGAGAAACATCTTTACAAGGATGTGAATTTCAACATTTCCAAATTATCCGCAGAAATGGATGTGAACAGCAGTTATATTTCCAAATCGATACGGCATAAAGGCTTTCCGAATTTCAATAATTATCTTAATCTGTACAGAATCAATTGTGTTAAAAAGCTTCTGGATGAAAACGATCTGGAACGTGTGACTTTAATGTATATCTATACCGAAGCCGGATTTTCTAACCAGTCTACCTTTAACCGGGTTTTTAAACAGATCGAAGGAAGCACCCCATCAGAATACATCAGCAGAATGCAGCGATAATCGGTTTTGCCAATAAACCTGATTGAATAAAGCGTTTTCAGAATTCAAAAAATATCATGAACTTTACGGGACATTAATTTCTATAAAAACCTCAGCGTTTTTAATCGTACAAAATCATGAATCTATCTGAAAAAGCAGAAAAAGGAAGCCAGCGTTTCCGGTATATCAAACTTTGTATTTTCTTTTCGGGACTTTCCGTATTTGCACAGCTTTATCTTTTTCAGCCGATGCTTCCCACCGTCTCAGACTATTTCAAAACAACGGCCGGCGACAGTTCTCTCCTGGTTTCTTCTTCCACGATAGGAATGGCCATTGGACTGTTATTTTTCGCTTTTAAAGCAGACAGTTATTCAAGAAAAAAAATGATGACTTTTTCACTGGTTTCATCTGCATTGCTTACTATTATCTCAGCGTGGATGCCAAGTCTCAGCCTTCTTATTGCGACAGGTGTTTTAAAAGGTTTTGTGGTTTCCGGAGTTTCAGCGGTGGCACTTGCCTATCTGACTGAAGAAGTTCATATTTCTGTCGTTGCCCTCGCCATCAGCATGTACCTCAGCGGAAATACCATCGGTGGTATGAGTGGAAGAATACTGGCAACCATTTTAGCCGGGGAATTCGGTTGGCGGAATGCTGTTCTGATCATAGGGATAGAAAGCCTGATTCTGGGACTGGTATTCTGGAAACTCTTTCCCGATTCTAAATTCTTTAATCCCCAGAAAACGGATTATTCTTTGAAAGTCAAACAAATGAGAAGGTTTCTTACCGATTCTTATATGCTGCGCTTATACTGCATCGCCGCTCTTTTGATGGGTACTTTTGTAAGTGTTTATAATTATCTGACCTTCAGATTAGAAGATCAGCCATTTTCGTTGAGCCATTTTGTGATCGCTTTTATATTTTTAATGTATATTTTCGGCGTATTTGGTACGATGATTACCAGCAGACTTTCGAAAAGATTCAGCCGCAATCTTATTCTTAAAGGATCCGTTCTGTTTATGTTTTCCGGTACTTTACTTCTGTTGTCGGAGAATATTTATGTCGTAATTTTTGGTCTCGGGTTGTTTACACTCGCTTTCTTCGCAGCTCATACTATGGCCAGTCAGATGACTGCACTTCATGCCAAACACGGAAAATCTTCAGCCACCTCTATTTACTGGCTGTTTTACTATTTCGGATCCAGTATTCTGGGAAGTGGTACCGGATATATCCTCCATGCCTATTCCTGGACTGTTTTTATAATGGTACTCTTATTTTCCGTTGGAATTTCGTTTGTACTTGCGGCAAGAAACAGAGATTTGGGAACAATTAAAGTTCTTTAACAAACATCAGATACCACACATCTACCACATTTTATTTTCTATTTTTCTTTGATTTTAAGAAAAAACAATATTATTTTAACATATAATTAATTATTTATAGAAAAAATTAACAAAACATTCAAAATCAAAGACAATTTACTCTAATGCAAGGCATAATATTTGCAAGTATTTAAGGACCACACACCTTTCTAAACTCACAATATTATGAACGCAGCAGATCTTAAAATTAAAAACTTAGTTGAATACAAAAACCAAACGTATACGATCACTGAAATCTTCCATGGCAGAAACCATGATTATTTTGTAAAAATTGAGAATGACATTCACAGTATTTCAGTTCCTGCAGATGCTATAACGCCCATTCAGATTACTGAAGAATGGCTTGAAAAATTTGGCTTCTTACGGACGTACAGTTCAGAGCAGCGAATTCGTTATGAAAGACCGGAAGCGTTTATTAAATATGACATTGATTTAAGTTCAAAAAAGATTCTGGAAGGTCTGAAAATATATGGAAATTCCATCAGATGCAGGTATATCCACGAGTTTCAGAATATTTTTTCGTGTCTATTCGGAAAAGAGCCTGCAACATCCAGTTTCGGACTGTTAAAGGCGGAGTCTTAGTTTTATCATGTTTATTATAAAGAAACCGCTACATTTTGTGTAGCGGTTTTGTTTTATACTTTTTTGAATTAAATTGAAAATAATTTTGATTCTACATTGACTGCGTTTTTTTAACGCAAAGTTTAATTGTACTACTTTATAATTTAAGGAATGCAAAGAAGAAATCAATTTCATTGATTTGATTAAGCGGATGTTCTATTACATAATCTCATGGGTTTCCTCAAAAGTACTTTTGAAGCCCAATATCCCATCAACAAATCATCAGATCACTCCTTGCTTCTGAAGACGCTTCTGTTTCGCCTTCTCTCTCTGTTCTTTACGGAAATCCCAAGGTGAAACGGCTGTTTTATCCTGCCACAAACCCAGCTTTTTTGTTTTTGCCTTATTTTGCATCGCTCCAAGATCTGCATCTTTGGAATAAGAATAATACCACCAGCCATATCCGGCCTTTATAATTTCTGCGGAAAGATATTTTCCGTTGTCATAGTAAACCTTTGCCACTGAACGACCATAACGATCTTTCTTCATTTCTGTAAACATGATTTTTTTGGCAAAAACCTGATCGGAGGTAAATTTTTTGGCATTTTTTCCGAAAGGCTGCCGGTTTTCGGGACAGTCTACTTCAGCCAGCCGAAGTTTCTTCTGTACATTTCCATCCAATAAAACTGTGATCGTGTCTCCATCTGAAATCCCAACTACCTTTGCCGTCGTCTGTGAGAAAAATGAAAGTGGAAAGCATAACAATGCATATAGAAAAATTCTCATGATGCGAAATTATGTATTTATTTCGGAAACCCTCTGATGCAGGTGTTTTTTTTATTTATTTCACTTTTAAAAATGTCAATGGTGAATTTTGCTTGGCAGGTGAATGGTGAATCTTTTGGTGGATATGAGCATTCCGAATCTCTAAAACCCTAAAACGCTCCGACTCTCAAACTCATACCGCGTACAAGTAACTTCCCTAACCACATTCTAAATCTCTAATATTCAGTGTTGGCAAACTCCAGTCTGAAAGCTTTCGGGCTTTTCCCACGCTGGGCTTTAAAGAATTTATTCAGATGGCTTTCATCCGTAAAGCCGAGTTCATCAGCAATTTCAGTGATTCGTCTGTCGCTGTGTTTCAGGCGATGTTCTATTAAAGTTGTTTTATAGTTATTGACGTACGACTGCAAGGTTTCGCCGCTGTGTTTTTTAAAATATTTTCCGAGATAGTTCTCTGAAAACCCAAACGCTTTACTGATGCTTTCCGTACGGATCATTTCCGGCTCATAAATATTACTTTGAATGTAGTTCAGGATATTAATGATGCGTGATTCGGAGGTTTCATCTATTTTTTGAGGCAGGTATTTAGCGATATTCCTGGCTACGACTACAATAAGGGTATTCACCAATTGAGCCGTAATATCACCATGGTAGACATCTCTGTTCACAGCCTCTCTGATGAGGGCTTCTACAATCGGACGGATGAGCGTTTTATCACTTTGATTTTTCAAAATACATCCCGGTTTATGGTTGGCATTCTCCATAATAAATTCCAGCCGTTGAATGTTTTCTTTTGAAATGCTGCTGTCTTTTAAATAGATATTACTGAACTGCAGAAAGAAAAACCTTGTTGTACTGTCGATCCAGAACTGACTGCAATCCTGAGGGGTCAGCAGAAACATATGGTTGTCGGAATAGGAAAAACTATGCTTGTTGATACAATGCCTACCCGTTCCCGACAATATAAAAACAAGCTCGAAAAAGTTCTTCCGACTTTCCTTCTCCGGAAAGGTATCTAAAGTTTCAAAATGAATACTGTAAGGCTGGTATAATACATCGCGGTTCATACAAATCGTATTTTATTGATATGAGCAAAAATATACAAAAACATAGAAACAATATACCATTAATCTGCTTAAAATCAGTATAATTTTGCTCCATAGAACATAAGTTGAGATCTATGACAAAAACATTATTAAGTACAACACTTTTATCTATGCTGTCCGTTTCACTGCATGCACAGCGGACTGAAGATAAAATCTACCACTACTCTTCCATGGATGCCATGAGAAATGGAGTATATACAGGAGACATTACTGTAAAAGAATTAAAACAAAAAGGCGATTTCGGACTGGGAACCTATAATTTTCTGGATGGCGAACTGATTGCGATGGATGGCAAAATATACCGCATTGCAACCAACGGATCTGTTGAAGAGGCAGATAAAAGAAGAAAGGTTCCGTTTGGTTCGTTTACTTTTTTCAAAAAAGATAAATCTGTAACACTTGAGGAAATTAAAACGGTTGATGATCTTCTGAAGAAACTACCTGAAATTTTGCCCTCGCGCAATCGCTTTTATGCTATAAAAATAGAAGCAATATTCAGCAGTTTAACATTGGGTGGAGCGATAAAGGTGGATGAAAAAGATGTCACAGGTATTGCCACTTTTATGAAAACAAGACCATTGTACAAGAAACAGAATATCAAGGGAACTCTTGTAGGTTTTTACAATCCCGGGTACGCAGGCGGCTTGGATTTATCACCGTTTCATTTTCATTTTATATCAGATGATAAAAAAGCCGGAGGACATATGATAGAAGGAAATTTTTCCGATACAAAAATCACCGTTCAGCTTGACGAGAAAAACGCTTACGAAGTGATATTACCGAACACTAATGATGTCGGCTACCAGCGAATCTGGACCTCTTCCCAAGCAAAAGCACAGTATTAAATTTTAAAATATAAATATTCAATCTCATGAAGACAAGAAAATCAGCTTTTATACATGTAGCAGCCCTACTCTCCTTCAGCCTGATCTCTGCCCAGCAAAAGGTACTGCAAACCGATTTCAATAAAGGACCCTGGGAGCAGGTAGGTCAAGGTTTACAGCGAAAATGGGTTTCGGGCGCGGAAAGCACTTTTGCATTCTGGAAAATGGATAAAGGTTCTCATGTTCCGCCACACCAGCATCCGAATGAACAGGTAACATATATTACAAAAGGTAGCGTTAAGGTTCTGATGAATAATAAGGAGCACATCGTAAAAGCCGGTGGTGTCCTGATCATTCCTGCCAATATCACCCACGAATTTTTCTGTCTGGAAGACGGTACCGAGGATCTGGACTTTTTCACACCAGTCCGTAAAGACTGGACAGAAGGAACTGCATCGTATCTTAAGCAACAGGGAAACCCGCTTGAAGTCGTAGCACAGTTTGATGAAATGAGACCTGGAAATGTAGCAGTAAGCCGTAATGGACGGGTCTTTGCCACTATTCATCCTTTAGCATCTCCAAAACTGCAGCTGGTAGAAATCATCCATGGAAAACCTGTTGCATTCCCTTCGAAAGAATTACAGAAAAACGGCGGACCGGCAGACTATGACAAGTTTGACACGCCGCTGGGCGTTACCGTAGATAAAGAAAACCGTCTCTGGATGATCGATATGGGTCTGGAACTGGGGAAAACCCGTCTGTGGTGTTTTGATTTAAAGAAAAATAAAGTAGTAGAAAAAATTGAATTGCCGGCTGATATTGCTCCCAAAGGAAGCTTTGTCCAGGATGTTGCGATCGACGAAAAAAACGGCTGGGCTTATCTTGCTGATATTGCTAATCCCGGTATTATTGCTTTAAACCTGAAAACAAAAAAAGCCAGAAGATTCAGCGGACATGAGGCTTTACAGTCTGAAGATGTCGATATGATTATCGATGGACAAGTGATTGATTTTGGCGGAAAACCTTCCCGGGTAGGTGTTAATCCTATTACTCTTTCAAACGACAGGGAAACCATTTTCTTTGGATCCATGAATGGTACTGCATGGTATCAGGTTCCGGCCAGACTTTTCCGGGACAATGCTGATGATAAATTGATTGGTAATGCTATTCAGAAATTCGGAGATAAACCTGTCAGTGATGGTGCAGCGACGGATCAGTACGGCAATCATTATATCACCAACCTTGGCGGACACAGCATCAGTAAGCTTGATGTCAACGGAAAGCTAAATGAAGTGGTTAAAGACGGAAGGTTACAATGGCCCGATAACGTAGCAGTTTCTGAAGACGGATATCTATATATTTCGGTAAATCAGTTGGATAGAACCACTGCGTTTTCAGGTGATCAGGATAAAGGGAAGCCGCCTTATTTTATTTACAGGGTAAAACTTTGAACAAATTTCGAAAAGTAATTAATAATAAAATTTAAACATTATGACTGACGAACAATTTTTATCAACAGCCGTTTTAAAAGCTAAAGAAGGAAAAAGAACAGCCTTAAAAGAGGCTCTGTTACAACTGATAAATCCCACACGCAGCGAACCAGGATGCCTTTACTATATTCTTTTTGAGGATAAAAACAATGCCGGTACCTTTTATATGCGTGAGGCCTTTAAGGACACTGCCGCATTTGAATTTCATACCCAAACCGCTCATTTTAAAAATTTTGCGTCGCAGATGGATGAGCTGATGAGCGAACCTATCCAATTGGTGGAGCTGGTAAAGGTTTCGGATATGGAATAAAACCATAACAGGATAGGAATTTTCCAACTTTGTAAAAAAACCGTAAACATTAGGTACACTCACAATCTGAAAAAAAATTAAACCTACAATACATTTCTTCAGATTCCATTTACATTATTGATTATATTTGAGTTACCAAAATATTTATCATGAAAAATACAAAATTAAAACTGAATGCTATGAGTCTCGAAGCTTTAAACAGATCCAAACTAAAGAGTGTAAACGGAGGCGTGGCCGCAGGTCCCTGCGGCAGCTGGGAAAATGCTGAGTTCTCAACATGTTTCAACTGCTGTCTCGGATTTTACCAAGGCCAAACCGATTTACCACTCGGTCCTGGTCCGTATGATGTTTGTAATGCAACCTGCGGTGGAACTCCTGTAGTGATTCATCCTTAACAGCAATACACCAGAGATTTTTCCTACAACATTGTGTAAAATTTAATAATCAAACACATTCAATAAAGGCTGTCTCAAAAGTGAGACAGCCCTTATTGAATTTCATATGATGATACAATATCTCTGAATGTTTAAAATAGCTATTTACAACAGTCGGTTATAATCCGGTCTTCAGTACTTTTAACAATTCCGTTTGCTGGATGACATCGTTTTTACTGTTGATCAGATTATAATTGGCCTGAAGCCAGTTGTTTCGCACGACGAAGAAGGTATAGGCATCCATAAGTCCTTCTTTGTATTTTTCTTCTGATTTCTGAAAAGACAGTTTCTGATTTTCAAAATTAGCTTCTAAAAGGGTGTATTTTTCCTGAGCATTGATATACTGGGCCTTTATGGAATTGATGCTTTGAGTAAGATTGTTCACAATCAATTCTTTATCATAAGTAGAATTGATCACATTTAACTTAGCGACTTCCACGTTGTTTTTGACCTGAAACTTATTAAAAATCGGAATATTAAGTCCAAAAAACACCGATTGGTTTTTGTTTTGGCTAAACTGATCGGAAAAACTGGCAGTAGAAGCATTATTATTTAAAGATTTGTTATAAAAAGTAGACCAGCTGTAGCTTCCGTTAAGGGTTGGTAAATAAGCTGAACCTGCAAGATCTACCGTTTTTTCCTGGGCTTTGATTTCTGCAAGAACAGTCTGGTATGCCGGATTATTTTCCAGTAACCTTTCTGTAAAATCAGACTGATTGAAATCATCTTCCGCTAAAGCCTCCTCATGAGTAGTCACAAAATCAATAGAATCCTGAGGGATGGCTAAAGCGTTAAGAAGATTTATTTTGGCCAGATCACGTTGATTTTTTGCACTTACCCATTGTTCCTGCAACGTTCCTAAATTGGCTTTTATGTCATAAATGTCACTTTTTGAGCGGCTTCCTATTTCCACTTCTTTTTCAGTTCGCTTAATCTGCTCTTCAATCCCTGAAATCTGCGTTTCCAGAACATCCAGCCAGCTTTTACTGTTTTGGTAGATAAAAAAGGTTTGAATGACATTCAGTTTCACTTCGTTCTGAGCTCTTTTAAGCTTGTAGGAGCTGGTTTCTTTGTTGAGTTTTGAAAGGGAAATATTCACATAATTTCGCCAGTTGAAAAGCTCAATATTGGCCTGAGCCTTAAGCTGGTCGTATTGTGTATTCAGTACTTCTCTCTGATTACTGGACTGATTAATTGATGATCCGAAACTATAGCTATGATCAACACCAGCCTCTATAGAAGGCAATAACATTCCTTTTGAAGCTGCAATCTGATGATCATTTTTCTTTATGTTTACCGTTGCCTGTTTGACCAGCGGATGATTGGCCGCAGCATAGTCCAGACACTGCTGAAGATTCCATGATTGCTGTGCAGGAAATAGCCCCACAAAAAATATGAAGATTAGATTTTTCATGTACAAGATGAATTTAAATTGAGTTCGAATTAGGCTGGAGGCTCTTACAGGTTGTAAATTTCTCGCTTATAGCTTATGACTTTCTGATATCGTTAAAAACAAAATCTCCTATTCCGAACTCAGGTTATTGTAAAGGAAATAAAGACTTAAAATGAGTATCATTCATATTTAAGATACTTCACAAGGCTTACTTTGGTTGCTTTGTAGGCTTTGATACTCACGACAGCGAATGTTAAAATAAGCAGCGTAAGAAGACTTATAATGAATGGCCAAACCGGCATATCTATTCTGTAAGCAAAGTCTTTCAGCCATTCGTTCATCAGATAATAACTGATCGGAATGCTTATAAGAACTGCTGTCAATGTAATCCAAAGGAATTGTTTGGTCAGTCCCATGATTAAAATTCCGTCTGAAGCTCCCAAAGTCTTTTTAATGGCTACATCTTTCAGTTTCTGTTCAATCATTAATGAAGACAAAGCAAATAATCCTAACAAGGCTACCATTAAAACCATTGCATTCAGAATCGTGAAAAGAGTTTGCTGTTTTTGGTATCTTTCAAAGGTTTTGGCAAATTTCTGATCGATAAAAAAGTAGTCAAAAGGATACCCCGGTTCTACCGAGCCCGACCAATATTTTTTAATCCTGTTTACGGTACCTTCAATATCATCCGGTTTTATTTTCAGCTGAATATTATAAACATATTCTTTTTTCCAGTCGGTTTCCCTGTAATGAAAAAATACAGTAGGTTCTATTTCAGATCTTAAACTTCTGACATTGAAATCTTTTACGATTCCTACAATATGATATTTTATGCTGTCAAATCCCGGACGGATCTCATTCTTTAAAGCTTCATCATCATTCCAGCCGAATTTCTTAACAAAAGCCTCGTTGACCAAAGCAGTATTGATGGTATCAGAGGCGAGATTCGGATCCAGCCAGCGTCCTTTTTTCAGTTTCACATTCATAAACTGGAGGTAATTGTAATCCATAGATCCGTGCTGAGCCTGGATACTTTGATTCATAAAATCAACATTTGAACTGCTGGATCTGTTGGTTCCGGGAATAATTTCTCCATAAGTAACTTCATCCACTCCCGGTATCTTGCTCATTTCGGTTCTTAATCTTTCGTATTTCAGCCATGGCTTTGGATTAAATTCCCTGAAGTTGACGATCAGTATCTGTTTTCCGCTATAGCCAAGATCTTTGTTCATCATATGCTTCACCTGCTGATTCACGATCAATCCGCCAATAATGAAGAATGATGAAATAATAAGCTGTAGAGTCAGAATTCCGTTTCTCAGCCAAATTCCGTGTTTGCTTCTTGCAAAGTTTCCTTTCAGAGTTTCTATGGCTTTGAAATTGGACAGATACATGGCCGGAATCAACCCGGAGATCAATGTGACCATAATCACCATGACAAAGGAATAAAAGTAGACATGCCAGTCGTTCATCTTCATTTCCTTATCAAAAAACTTGTTGAAGCTTGGTAAAAGAAGCTCTGTTAAAGCCAGTGAAAGCAGATAAGAAGCGATACAAAGAACAAAAGTTTCCAGTAAAAACTGAACAATAAGATTGGTTTTTGTACTGCCAATGGCTTTTCTTACTCCGATTTCTTTGGCCCGTTGAGAAGCCTGTGCCGTTTTCAGATTGATGAAATTAATAGCTGACAAAACAACAATTAAAACAGAAAGCGTAAACAGTATCATTAAGGTTTTGAAATCAGGTACGCCGAACCATGATGCTTTTGCGTGTAGTTTTACTTGATCAAGAGGGGTGAGCAGACTATCCGTAGGACCATACAGATCCAGATACTGCTGAGGAGTCATTCCTTCGGAATCCTTATCCAGTTTTGCCCTGTATTCAAAAATATCAGTTATAAATTTTTGTCGTAAAGTAGAAGGATCTGTCCCTTTTTTAAGCATAAAAAAACACCCAAAATTGAAATTTCCCCAGTTATTTTCATCATTTTTAATCTGTTGTACGGGATTGAGAACAAATTCCGGTTTGATCTGGCTATTTTCTTTTGGTAGTTCATAAACAGCCGTTACCACATAATTTTTATTGTCAAATTTGACACTTTCTCCGGCAACATTAGTCGTTCCGAAAAGATTTTTGGCAGCAGTTGTTGAGAGTGCTATAACGCCATCTCCTTTCAATGCATTTTTATAGCTTCCGGAAACCAGTTTAAAAGGGAAAAAATTAAAAAAATGCTCACTGGCAGTCAGCCCATCCTGCTGATAGGCTGTTTTATTTTTTGTGGTCATTTTAAACCCTATTCCTGCGCTATTGAACAAAACATAGTCTTCTACTCCCGGAATTACATCCTTCGCACGTCTTGCCATAGGAACCGAAAGATTATTCCCGTAAGAATTCTCTTTCTTATGATACGTTTGGAAATAGTAGATCTCGTTCTTTTTAGGATTCCATTTTTCGAATGACTCTTCATCATTCCAATGCAGCAGAATCAGCATAAATCCGGTAAGACCAACCGTAAGTCCAAATAAATTGATTGCGGTAGACAGCCAGTTCTTTTTATAATTGATGAAAGCAATTTTAAGCCAGTTATTAAGCATGATCGTATAATTTTGTAAGTAATGAAGGTATATTCCCAGGAGGATTCAGGTTGAAAATACACCTGATATCCAGGAAACTGAGTTCCACGGTTATTAGTTTTTTACAATATAATGAGTTAAAAATGTTCCAGTTACTGGAGCTCCTGTGCATCTGCCTTTTCGAAAACATCTCTTCTTTGGGAAGCATGTTCTTCATTAAATATTTCACCATCCTTCATATTCACAATTCTGGAGGCAAACCCTGCATCATAAGAAGAGTGCGTTACCATGACAATGGTGGAACCTTCTCTGTGAAGTTCTGCCAGGAGATTCATCACTTCATTTCCGTTGGAACTGTCAAGATTTCCGGTAGGCTCATCGGCAAGAATCAATTGAGGTTTTGTCACCAAAGCTCTTGCAACAGCCGCTCTTTGCTGCTGACCTCCCGAAAGCTGCTGGGGATAATGCTTGGCACGGTGTCCGATATTGATTTGCTCCATAATTTCCTCTACCCTTCTTTTTCTCTCAGAAGAGGAAACTCCGTTATAAATCAAGGGTAATTCTATATTTTCATACACACTAAGCTCATCTATCAGATTGAAATTCTGGAAAATAAAGCCTATATTTTTCTTTCGGATAGCCGATTTCTTTTTCTCTCCTGCTTTTACCGTTTCCACTTCTCCAAATTTGTAAGATCCCGTGGAAGCATCATCCAGCAGGCCAAGAATATTAAGAAATGTAGATTTCCCACAGCCTGAGGGGCCCATTATAGCTACAAACTCCCCTTCTTTGATATGAAGACTGATGTTATTCAAAGCATTGGTCTGTACGTCTTCAGTTTTATAGATTTTAGAAAGATTCTGAACGTTGATCATTTTAATTTTTATTTAAAGGTGAAGGTTATTATTATTTTTTAATCTCAAGGATTTCGTATTTTTTAATATCTGAATAGTCAGATGTAATCACTGTTTCTCCGCTTTTCAGTCCTGAAACTACTTCGTAAAATAAAGGATTTTCGCGACCTAAAACAACGTTTCTTTTTTCCGCTTTATTTCCTTTGACCACGAAGATCCATTTTCCGTTGGTATCTTTATAAAAGTTACCTTTTGGAACCATTACACTCTGGGTATCAGCAGACAGTTTGAGTTTTACGCCAAAGGTCATACCTATTTTCAGGTTTTGCGGTTTTACATCTGTAAAGTTAAGTTCTACAGAAAACTGTCCGTCTTTTACTTCCGGTAAAATTTTAGTGATGATCACTTCATATGATTTACCATCGTTATCGAGACTTCCTTTGATTCCGTTCTGAAGTTTATTGATGTAGTATTCATCTACTTTAGCTACCAATTTATAGCCATCCATCAAATCAATTTTACCAATACTCTGTCCTGTTGTCAGGTTTTCGCCTATTGAAACATTAAATGATGACAGCCTTCCTGAAACCGGAGCCATGATCAGGAAATTGTTTTTGTTGGAATGCAGGATCTGACGGCTTTTCTCCATTTGACTGATAGAAGAATTAATGGCAGACATTTGTGAGCTTCTTGATTTTTTTTCGTTAAAAGCTCCCTTTTCTACGATTGATTTTCTTTGCTTCTGGTAATTCAGATTCTGCAGACTGATGTCATAATCCGTCTTTTTCCCGATCTCAGCATCATAAAGACGTTTTTGCAGATTAAACGACTGTAAAGCCGTATTATAATCATTCTGGGACTGCAACAGTTCTTTATCCTGAACGAATTCCTGATTTTTAAGTTCAAGAAGTGTACTTCTCATCTGGCTGATCTGCTGCATGATTCCCGTTTCCTGATTCAGATAATTAAATTCTGTATTCGGATTGTAGACTCTTGCAATGGGTTGTCCTTTTGTAAGGATCTGTCCGTCTTCCGCAAATTTTTCCTTTATGGCGCCTCCTTCCAGAACATTCACCAGGGATGAGTTTAAAGATTGTGTCTGTGCGGTGAGCATCAGCATGTCTTCAAATTTTCCACGGGTGACTTCTTCTATCTGAATTTCTTCCGCTGAAATATTATACGTCTTTTTCTGTTTCATGAAATACAGACTGAACAGTGATCCTGCCACTATAATCATCAATCCGATTAAAACAATTTTCAATGTAGATTTCTTTTTTACTATTTTCGTATCCATAATTAAGATAACTCGTTTGCTTACAATTAATTACACAATCCAGATGCCAGTAAATTATAAATCTGTAAGTGATTGACAATCTGAAATAAAGCTTTAAACCCATTGGTTAAAACTGTTCATTATCGGACACTTTTTGTGCGAAAATGAACACTTAAGCTTTACATTTGTGTAACGAGTTCTCTGTTTTAATTAATTTTTTAAATAATATGCGTAAAAAAGAAGCCCATATATTGATTGTAGATGATGATGAAGATATTTTATTTTCTGCAAGAGTCTGGCTCAAGAAATTTTTCTCGGAAGTAAGCTGTCTCAGCCAGCCCACAAAAGTTCTGAAATTTATCATTGAACATCAGATCGATGCGGTGGTTTTAGATATGAATTTCCGGAAAGGATTTGAAAGTGGTCAGGATGGCCTGTATTGGATGAATGAGATCAAAACCCTTGAACCCCAACTCCCTGTCATTCTGATGACGGCTTACGGCGAAGTGGAATTAGCGATCGAAGGTTTAAAAAAAGGAGCTTCCGATTTTATCCTTAAACCATGGAATAACGAAAAACTGTATGCCTCCGTGAATCTTGCGGTAGATCTTTCACGAAAAAATAAAAAGCTGAGCCAGTGGGAAAATATCAATCAAAAAAGCAATCAGTACCAGCTGGACAGTCATTCGCCGAAAATGCAGGAAATTCTTGAACAGGTCCAAAAAGTTTCTCCAACTGATGCCAACATCCTTCTTTTGGGGGAAAACGGAACGGGAAAATATGTTTTGGCGGAATCCATTCATGAACAGTCGGACAGAAAAAATGAGCCTTTTGTACATATCGATTTGGGAAGTATTTCTGAGAATCTTTTTGAAGCGGAATTATTCGGATATAAAAAAGGGGCTTTTACAGACGCTCACCAGGATTATGCAGGAAAAATAGAAAACACCCAGAACGGAACTGTTTTTCTTGATGAAATCGGTAATCTTCCTCTTCAGCTCCAGACCAAACTGCTAAGTTTAATCCAGAACAGAAAACTTTCCAGAATTGGTGAAACGAAGGAAAGAATGCTGGATGTGCGTTTTATTTTTGCAACCAACGAGAACTTGAAAAAAGCAGTCGCGGAGAACCGTTTTCGACAGGATTTATACTACAGAATCAATACGGTGGAAATTAATATTCCCGCTTTGAGAGAAAGGCAGGAGGACATTCATCTTTTAGCTACCTATTTCTTAGACCGATATAAGCAGAAATACCATAAGCCGAATTTAGAATTATCTGAAAACTTATTATCCCAGCTAAAAAACTATCCATGGCCCGGAAATATCCGTGAACTGGACCATTGTATAGAACGAAGTGTGATTTTATCCAACGACAAAAGTCTTCAGCTGCTGATGCCTCAACTGGAAGAACAGGAAAGTACAATCACTAACCTGAATATTGAAGACATGGAAGAAATACTCATCAAAAAAGCGCTGAAAAAACATCAGGGCAACATATCTTTGGCAGCAGAAGACCTGGGACTCTCAAGAGCAGCTTTGTACAGAAGAATGGAAAAGTTCGGATTATAATTGAATCTATAGATACATTTCAATGCGTAAAAATAATTACATCTGGCTGATTTACATTTCATTGGCCATCGTTTGCGGAATATTGGGCTATCATTTCTTCCAGTTGGAAAAATGGATCAATGTGCTTCTTTTTTCTGCACTGATGCTGATTCTAATCATTTTAGCCAATTCCTCATTTTTATCTCAAATTGCAAAAACGGAGAAAATTATTCAATCCATCATCAAAAAAGATTTTTCATTATTTCCAAAGGAAGAAGCTTCTGAGTTAATAAGCAGCAGTGTACAGTTATACTACCAAAGTAAAAATGAACACCTCTCCCTATCTTCCTACAAACTGCTGTATGAAAGCATTTTAGACCAAATAGACACCGGTCTGATGATTTTATCTGAAACTGATAAGGAATGGAAAGTATTTTATGTAAACCCTACTTTCCTGAATATACTTGAAATTCCAAAATACAATTCATGGAAGCTGTATGCCGCTAAAATACCTGAATTTTATAAAATTATTGAAGAGACCAATTATGAGAGCTGGCAGGAATTCCTTGATATTTCTATCCGCCAGAATGCGAAACAGTCTTTTTCCATGAGAACGAAGCAGGTGAAAAATGTTCAACACAGCTTTTTCATCATCACTTTGGAATCTGTTCAGAAAATCATTGAACAGAAAGAAAAACTGGCCTGGAACAACCTTATGAAAGTAATTTCCCATGAACTTTTAAATACATTAACTCCGGTCAACAGTCTTATCCAAAATCTGGAATACATCAGTAATCAAGAGACTGTAAACAAGGAAGATCAGGAAGAAATGAGAGAAAGTCTGATGATTATTACTTCGAAATCAAAACAGCTGCTCAATTTTGTTGACAATTACCGTCAGGTGGCCGAACTTCCCAAACCTATTCTTAAAAATGTATCGCTGAAAACAATTACAGAATCTGCCGTCGATTTCTTAAAACACGAATTTGAAAAAAATAATATCCAGGTGGTTTTAGATCTGGAAGAACATTTTGTTTCCGCAGATGTAAAAATGATTGAACGAAGCATTATTAACCTTTATCTTAACGCTATATTTGCGGTCTCAGAAAAAGAAGAAAAAATCATTACAACATCCATAAGATCTCAAAACAACAGGGTTATTTTAACGTTAACAGACAATGGTTCTGGCATTACCGATGAGATTAAAAACAAAATATTCCTTCCGTTTTTCACGACAAGAAACGGCGGCTCCGGAATTGGTTTAACGCTTTCCAAAAGCATTATGGAAGCCCATCGGGGCTATCTTATTTATCATGCACAGGAAGAAGGCAGTTCTTTTGAAATGTGGTTTCTGCAATAGAAAATTCCAGATTTTTAAGATCACGAAAATGTTTTAAAATTTCGCGCAGATTAATCCTGCTTCATCCGTTTCATCTGCGAGAGAAAAAATTTAAACCATTAAGATTCTGTTAAGCTTTTAAGAATATAAAGTTTGAGCTTCGCTTTAAGACATACAGCTTAAAAAATCATTTGATTTTGTCTTAACTAATCTTCCTTCATTGATCTTAATGGTTTAAAAAAGTATGAATTAAAATCTGTTCCATCAGCAAAATCTGCGTGAGCAAAAAGAAATTATTTTCAGGTTGTAATAAAATGTTTTATAATTAACCACTGATTACACTGATGTTCACAGATGTCTACTTTTTATGGAGATGCCTGATCGGCTGAAATGACGGCATAAAAAAAGAAGCTGATCCCATGGACAGCTCCTCTTTTTCTGTGTTAAACGACCTTCACATACCAAAACTTCTCTATAGTAATTTGTGTTTTTTTAATAGTGGCTTTCGAGAAATTCAGCCAAAGGTCATGCATACACTTATATTAATTCATCACTTAGCTTTTAAGCAATTATAGTTTTATAACTTTACACCTACAATTACTCTTGTTTATCCGTATAAAATTAAAACTGTGTTTGTGATTTTAATTTTATACGTTTTTTCATTTGTTGTTTTTGTTGATACAAAGTAACGACATTGCAGGAAAAAATAAATCACAAAGGGCATCGATATATATCGATAAAAGCATAGATGTTTATCGACATAATAGTCTGAATCGGGTAAAATTGAAGAACGGATGGCAGAAATCCTAGATTTTATGGTGTGTTTTCACCAGATCGATCAGCTCAACAAGATTTTCTATTTTTAATTTCTCAAATATATTTTTCTTGATCGTGCTCACTGTATTCTGCTTGATATTCAAATGATTGGCAATTTCCAGATTCCCGTTTCCTTCCGCATACATTTCTGCGATCTGCAGTTCTCTGTTCGTTAAACGGCTCAAAGGATTGATCAGATCCGGATTGTGAACAAACTGTACCATCAAGTTCCGGGAAAGAGCAGAAAAGTACTCGCCTTTCTGTACTATGTCGGAGATTGCCTGTCTTATCTCTTCCTCTTCGCTTAATTTGCTTACATATCCGTTGGCTCCGGCTTTAATAAATTTAAGGACGTGCAGATCTTCTTCAAGGCCTGTAAACACCAGAATTTTAATGTTTGGATTCGCTGCTTTCATCTGAGACAGGATGTGCAGACTGTTCCCATCCGGAAAATGGGCATCAATGACGGCTATTTCCACGCCTTTTGATTCTATCAGTTCTACGATCTGCAGCAGAGACGAGGTTTGATAGACTCTGGCATTCGGAACGATTTCGTCTATAAGAATTGCCATTCCCTGACGTACAATGCTGTGATCATCCGCTAAAAGGAATACAATCTCTCTATCTTCAATTGGCTCCTCCATTATTATTCATATTTAAATTGATACTGAATGTTACTTTTGTTCCTTTGTGTAATTTACTTGAAACCGCGATCTCTCCGTCGAAAAGTTCGATAATTTCTTTACATAAACTTAGTCCGAGGCCGGCTCCAAAATTATTAATTTCATCTGATATCATCCCCTGATAGTACGGTTCAAAAATCTTCTCCAGATCAGATTCTGATATTCCTACGCCTGTATCCGCGACCGTTGTTGTCAGCGTAATGATATGGGCACCTTTCATTTCGGTAGCCATGGAAAGATCGATCTGTCCGTTTTCTGTGAATTTATTGGCATTGCCCAGAATGTTCATAAAGATCTGGTTCATTTTAATATTATCTGAGCTTACCACAACATTTTCAGGGATTCTGTCGGTTACCAGAAATTTGTTATTCCTTGTTTCAATGTAAGGTGTAATCGCTGTTGTAATAGAATGAATTTCATCTTTAAGGTTAAAGACGGTTTTATTCAGCTGTTTTTGAGCTTCCTGATTTTTAGTGTATTCCAGGATCTGATTCGACTGGATCAATAATGTACTATTAGTGAACTTTATTGATTTCAGATAGTCCTTCGTCGTCTCATCCTTAGTCGTTCTGTTGATCTTATCAATAAAAATATTAATGATTTTCAATGGCGACATCAGCTCATGACTGAGCATTCCCAGAATTCTGTTTTTAAAGGTTAGACTCTTTTGAATCTCCTTGTTGGCGGCATTAAGTCTTAATTCGTAGATGAAAGCCATTCTGGTAAAATACATGATCAGGATGGATACGATAAACATCAGGACCATTAATCCCAGGACCAGGTATTTTCTGATTCTGTTATTATCCGAACTCTGCTGGTTGTACTCTTTTTCCAGTTCTGATTTAAAGTCTTTAATGGCCTTTTCATAGACATTAATCAAGCCATTACTGTAGACTAAGAGTTTGCTGAAATTACTATAAAAATGGGCATTGTCCCGCTGACTTTTAACCGCCGACTGCTGAACCCTTCTCACCTCTTCCGAATAATGCTTATCCATAGACCTGATGGCATTATCCATTTCGGATTTTACGTTGGAAAGATCTACCGTTTTTTTATTGGTCATCGTGATCACCGTACTTTCCTTCTGAACCTCTACTTTCCCGGATATGGCATCTTTCAGACGGCCCATAAAACCTTTCTTTTTAATGGTGTCAGCATAGGTATGGGTCTCTATCTTCAGATCATCAAAGTTGTTTTTATACTTCTGCAGTTCATAGGGCTTATCCTCCACTTTCGCCGGTGGATTCAGGGATGATTCGTAGGCAGAGTCTATCAATACCTTCAGTCTTTTTACTTCCAGGGTATCTTTTTTCTGCAGTGCCAGATTGTTTTTCAATCTTGGATGTATGGTTTCGTACTCCCCTATTTTATCAAAATTGGTTTTAAGTTTTTTAAGGGATTCAAAGTACAATTTAAGGTCTTTATCATCCTGACTGACCATGTAGTTCTGCAAATGGTTTTGGGCATCCATGAAATCCTTTCTGGAATCATCGGTAAGCCCACCTAAAGCTCTGCTTTCCTCCAGCTGATCTTTAATGAACTTCAGTTTCTTTTCATTAACAAATTCATTATAAAAAAATATGGCTATAATGACCTGTATCAATAAAATACATATGATCAGTGAGTAATGAACAATCTTCCTCAATTTAAAATTTAAGAATTTATTTTTCATATCTATTTATCAGCTAAATTAATTTTCTGATGACTTAAGTCTGTTAGGCATTAGTTTTAATCGATATAATTTACGCCAAAAATTCCAGTAATACGTATATATCTTTCAACCAGCAAAGTTAAAGTAATTTTTGTCTTTTTTTTACAGCAAATGTGTGATATAAACCCAGAAATTAATTATGCCATGCATCAAAACACTACATCCAGTTCAGTACAAAAAAGCAAAGAAAACAACAGGTTCGCATGAAAATAAAAACGATAATTGTATTATGAAATAAAAAACACACATAAAGCTTTTAAAGTACTATAGATAAACGATTTTAAAGAATCTAAAAAAAAATATTTTCTGAACTTTTATGGATGAAAATAGTATTCCTTACCAATCAATAAATCTATTTTTTTAAAGAAAAACCAGGTCCTTCATTCCTGACCATGTGATCTGCATCACATAAACAACAGTCTTTTTCTTAAAGTGACATAGATCACACTAAAATCTTCTTTATTTACTCCAAATTCGTAGTGTTATTTAAAGACATAGAAATGGAATTCTATCATTCTATCCGGATCATTTGGTTTAAAGCCTGTTTTTATACTGGCATGATCATGGTTGATTTTAAAGCAGCCGTTCGTTTAATGAATGTTCCAGACAAGTTTTGTCTTTACAAACCACAATAAGATAATTTTTAAAATTCAATATAATGAAAACAACAGATTTCAAAGTACTTTTCGTACTTACATCGCACGATCAACTGGGTGATACCGGTCTTAAAACAGGTTTTTGGTCAGAAGAATTTGCGGCTCCTTATTACTCACTCACTGATGCAGGTGTAGAAGTTACCCTTGCTTCTCCTCTGGGTGGCAGACCTCCGCTAGACCCTAAAAGTGAGCTTCCTGATTTCCAGACAGATGAAACCAGACGTTTTGATGCAGATGAAGCGTTACAAGAAAGATTATCTAACACCCTTAAATTGAGTGAGGTGAAAGAAGAAGATTATGACGCTGTTTTTTATCCGGGAGGCCATGGACCGCTTTGGGATCTGACCAATGATAAAAATTCAATTGCTCTGATTGAAGCATTTTACAGAAAAGGTAAGCCTGTAGCCGCGGTTTGTCATGCTCCGGGTGTATTAAGATTCGTGAAAAATGAAGATGGTACTCCATTGGTACAGGGAAAACAGGTAACAGGATTTGCCAACAGTGAGGAAGAAGCTGTACAACTTACTGAAATCGTTCCTTATCTTGTAGAAGATGAACTGAAAAAACTGGGCGGAATTTACAGTAAAACAGAAGACTGGCAAAGCTATGTGGTTAAGGATGGTCATTTACTTACCGGGCAGAATCCGGGATCATCTATCGCTGTAGCTCAAAAATTACTCGATTTACTGAACAGCCAAAACTCATAGGGGTTTTACAATAATGAAGTTTAGACGGTCCGCGGCCTGCATGTTCCATGCAGGCCGCGGATTTATATCATTTCACCAATTCAAATTCCGTTAATGACCATTCTAAGCACTTTATTCTTTATATTTGGATGGTATGATAAAAAAAATATTTTCCACGGTGATTCTTCTGAATCTCTTCTACGCCTGCCAGTCTCAGGATTCTAAAGTTGTATTGATTGATAAGCTGGACAAAAGTTTCAAGGTTGCCCAATTTTATGAACCAAAGCTGAAAAAAACAGATGACCTTTTATCTTCTGATGTCAAAAAGATGGATAAGAAAGCTGCAAAAAAAGCTCTGGAAACTGCCATGTTTGCTAAAGATACGCTGGCTTTTTACCCATCCAACGGAAGATTACCCTCTGAATTTTATGTGGAATCTACCAACGACTGGATGTCGAGGAAAGAAAAACCCGTCAAATATTTTGGATATGCATACAGCACGGTTGCATACGATGAAGAAAAAGATACGCTGGCTATCTTAAATAAAGTGGCATTTCCATCTTTAGGCATGACAGAGAACAACAAAGGGGAATTCGTTTATTTAGTGGCTACCAAAACCTCAAAAAACAAAAATGATGTTGCCAATATCCTGAGTTTCCTGAAAAAAAATTGCACCCGTGTGAATATTGAAGATCAGTCATCAGAGAAAGTAAGCTGCTGGGAGGATAAAAATTTTTATTACGTGTTGTCCGCAACAGATGAAAAGAAAGAAGAAATTCTGTCCTATGATCCGTCAGGAAATAAAAATTCAAGAATGGTAGATGTTACAGATATTCGTTTGAAAATATATTCCAAAGACTATGTTCAGACGATGAGGAATGAGAAAGCATATCTGCCGGATTTTATTCCTGTTAAATAATGGCATTGGATGAATTAACACCATATAAAAATAGCCTGCTTATTATCAGCAGGCTATTTTTTTTCAATATTAGATGACCTTTTTAGTGAAAATATTCATCTCAATTCATGATCTGCAGCCATTCCTGTTCTATTGTGTTGCAAAGCCTTTAAGCAGCTGTTTGTCCCTCATCGTATCCTGAAGCTGGAATATATATCTGCTTTTCTTTATGTTAGTGTCCAGTTCAGTACGCATCTTAGCTACTGATTTTTCACTGAGAATCCTGGTGAGATTGTACTTTCCTGTTGGAATCAGTGTTATGATCCGGTCCTTTCCATCATTACTCATAAGAACCACCTGTTTCTGAAGCTGTTTTACCGCGAGAACCTCATGCCCGGTAAAGGGATTCTTTGCCATTGCAGTTACTGTATTGAGTATGGATGCTCTTGAATAATTTACAGCAAGATCGCTATCTGTTTTTGTATTTAATATGTTGATCATGGTAAATTTTACGCGAAGATTCTTTTCTTTAACATATTTTTTAAGTGCCGTATAGATTTCCTGGGTCGTAGAAGTTCCTGAATTTTCGAAGAAACCACCGTCTGTCAAACGTCCTACTCCATGAATGAAACTATAGGCATTAATTAGGGGAAATGACTGGCTAGCATTTACACATGCAGACATCGGAATCTCTTTATTTACGGACCAGTCACATTTACGGTAAATTCCGTAGGCATCTTCATAAAGGGTGAAAAGAGCATAATCATTTTTCTGACCGTCGCTTACGGTATCTATAGGTGTGTTAAGCTGTACAGGACTGAAAACTACTTTTTTCCCATTTTCAACAATAGCTGAATTAAGAAACAGCAGGGGCATATTGTATTTACTTTTTTTTCTGTTGTAATAATACATATAGTCTCTTGAAAAAAATTGTTCTACGGAATCTTTTGCAGACCATGCTCCAGCTTTTTTATGAGCATCCACAAAAGCATTTTGCTCTTCCATCTGAAAATAATAATTTCTGTCGCGCACCGGCATTCCAAAAGCTCCCGCAATGGTTTCAATAAAGTCTCCAATGAGCAATCCGTATAAAGCACCGCTTAAGTAGTTTCTTGTATAAATATTCTTTACAACCTCCCGTTTAGCCGTAGGTGAAAGTGTATAATGTGCTTTGGAGGCCAAAAACATCATGGCTCCGGAACTTGATCCTGACACAGTGGATACAGAGTAGAGATTTTTATAGAAATCCTTACCATTATTATTGTCCAGTTCAAACATATTGGACATAAACCAATAGGCTGCCCTGGAACCACCTCCCTGACCTGAAACCAGAAATACTTCCAGATCACCTGTCCTCGGATCATGATTACGTTTTTCATACCATTCTGCAAAGTGGCTGTAAAGGGTTTCACGGACAAAGTATTCGCTCTGATCTTTTACGGGAGTCTGAGTGATGATATGAGGATTGGTGCTGCTGAAAAGTAAAACAATCCATCCTACTGCAAAAGAAACAACAACTCCCCTGTACACCCGGAATCTGAAGCGGTTATCAGCAAAACCTTTGATCATTAGATTAGAAAGCAGAATCTGGGAGGTTATAAACAGCTCAATAATAAGGATATAAAAACTCATAACCATCGTCCCGATTGTGATGGGCGAAACATTACTGAGCGTGCCGTTTATCTGTTTTATAAAGTAAAAGATCATCACTCCTCCGGAAATTAACAGCAATAAACCATGCATGTATAAGGTTTTATCATGAATCATTTCCATTTTACGCGGATCACCATCCGGAAAATCCTCTGAATTTTCTTTGACAAGAAAAAAAGTATACGAAAGCAAAACTCCCGTTATATTGGCAAATACAATAAGCGAAGTATAATACCCACTGACACCACACTGCAGAATCACATATTCAACGGCCAGTATAATCAAAAGACAGATAATTTCCCAAAACCTTTTAAGCTGAAGAAAAGTGGTGTCAAAAGATTTTATTAAAACCTTACTGTAATAATCCAGAAGCTTAATAATAAGAATAAGTGCCAAAATGGTTATCACCATAACTTTCTTCCCATAATAAATATTTGTAAGAGAAATGATAAAAATAATCCAGGGAAGTACAGCAACGTAGCGAACAGGAACCTGAAGTATCTTTCTCACTCTATCAGACTTGGGCTTTGCATTGTACAAGTCCAGAAGTCTGTCCAGTATCACCAAAACTTTATCAGACGGCAGCCTGTTCACCTGTCTGAATATATGGATAGAAATGGTAGGTATACACCAGATACTCAATCCCAGGAAAAGGAAGGAAGCAATAACATAAAAATTTTTACTGCTCAACATTTCTCTGGATGTAAGATCCAAAACAATTTCCTGTCCTGCTCCAAATTTATAAAGCAGAATAGGAAAAAGCACCGCGAGGAATATAAAAAGTCCGTTGTCTTTGACGGTATTCACAAGACCTTCGAGATAATCAAAAATTTTTTCCATGGTCTATTAGTTTTATTAAAATTAAGTCTGAAAATTCAGATTTTATAATTAAACAAATTTCTGAATGAGAATTTCAACCGAGTTCTTATTATAAAGAATCTTAGTATCATAAAGTTAAAGAAAACAATACCACATAAAAATCACCCTTTTGTGTTATTTTATTTTTAAGACTCTGATCAAAAAAGAAAATTGACCATTTTTACAGGTCATGAAAAAATGGTTTTTATTGCTTCAGATATCACTAAACTACTGGAATGGCAGCCTTGAAATAAAAAATCACTGACTGAATCAATGATTTATGAGTGTAAGAAAATTGAGAAATTATTTCGTAATTAATTAAAAGAACTCCTGAATTCCACAGGCGAAAGATTCGTTTTGCTTTTAAACAGCTTGGTAAAAGACTGCGGATGTTCAAAACCCAGCTCATAAGCTATTTCACTGACAGACAGATCTGTTACCGAAAGTTTTTCTTTAGCCTTTTGAATTAATTTATCGTGAATTATCTGCTGCGTGCTTTGTCCTGTAAGTGTTTTAAGGAGCCTACTCAGATAATTGGAAGATATATTCAGCTCGTTTGCGACAAACTGTACGGTAGGTAATCCCTTTGGAGCCAAATCATTGTTATCAAAATAATCACTCAGAATATCTTCCAAACGGTCAAGGGTTTTATGGTGGGTGATTTTTCTTGTGATAAACTGCCGTTCGTAAAATCTTTCCGAATAGTTGAGCAGGGTTTCAATGTGTGAAATAATAATATTTTGACTGAATTTATCAATATTAGCGTGGTATTCCTGCTGAATATTTTCTATAATTCCATTGATGATTTTTTCTTCTTTACTGGAAAGAAATAAGGTTTCATTCACCGAATACCCAAAGAAATCATAGTGTTTTATCGTTTTGGCAATTGATGTATTCCATAAAAAATCAGGATGGATCAATAACATCCAACCCGATTTTTCGGTCTGAGAATCTGCATCAGCCTCAATTCTAAAGACCTGATTGGGAGCAATGAAAAACATCGTTCCTTCATCAAAATCATATGCCTGCTGGCCGTATTTCAACTGGCCATTGATTCCAATTTTAAGAGAGATCATATAGAAATCCAGCATCCAGTTGACCTCTCCAATATCAGAAGGTCTCTTCACAGCATTATAGTCAACAACGCTGATCATCGGATGTTCAGGCGGTTCCAGTCCTCTGGAACGATGAAACTCTGTGATGGTTTTTATTCTTTTTGTCGTGCGCTGTTTCATATGGATAAAGTTACAATTAGATTTGAGATTTTTAGATTTCAGACGCTAGATTTCAGATATGAGACTTTTAGGTTAAAGTTGAGGCTGATGTTAGAAATGTCAATGGTGAATTTTACTTTGCAGGTGAATGGCGGCTTCGAGAACCTCAGCCGCCAGAGATATTTGTCCTACATTTAACCTTCACTCTAAAACTCTCCAACTCTAAAACTCTCCAACTCTCAAACTCTCAAACCCAATAGGCCTCTGCAAACTCTTTTGCAAAATCTGCCAGTTTAACTTTTCCCAAAACAGGTTTATTCTTGTTATAATCTTCATACAATATACCGGTTCCCTGGCTTGCCTGAGTTTCCACAAAACCTCTTGCTACCTGTTCATTAAAACCAATATTCAGCCAGTTTTGAAATAATTCTTCATCCGGAATCACCTTCCACTCCAAATCGGGTTGGCCAATTGCCTTACCCAAAGCTTTTGCAATTTCATTCGGTGAAACTTCGTCGCTCGCTACATAACGGACAATCCTTCCATTAAACGGTTTTTCCATTTCTTCAGCAATCACATCTGCAATATCCAACGGTGAAACCCAAGGTTCTTTTTGATCGCCTCCCCAATTAGAAATGATAGAGCCCTTATTTTTGATGGTAGTGATAAACGAAAACATATTGAAATAAATACCAACCGGACGGATAAATTTAATAGCAACATCCTCCGGCAGCTGTTTCAGAATATTTTCCACATGATGATGAAAAACAATAATTCCGGTACTGTGATCCGTATGCGCGCCGATACTGCTGAGATGGACAATCTTTTTCACACCCGACTGTTCCACTGCTGTCTTGTACGCTTCCCCAATTTTACTGATAGATCCGATAAAATCAATACTTTTATCAAACATATCTCCCGCTGCTTCCATGGTTTCCATTAAGTAAACAATGTCCGCTCCTTTAAATGTTTCGGTCAGGAAGTCCGTATCAAACATACTTCCTATAGTTGCTTTTGCTCCAATATTTTCAATAGCTGCGATCCTTTCCGCATTGCTGCTGATCACCGTTACAGTATGTCCTTTTTTTACGAGTTCTTCTGTAAGTGGTTTTCCGATGTTCCCGATGGAACCTGTTAAAACAATATTCATTTTTTATCTTTTTTGTTGGTGTAAAATTCTGAATATCCCTAAAAACAGGCTTATCCTAATCTGACTTCTTCTTAACCAAAAAAGAATCTGATGTTATATTCTTTGCCTTTATCATAACCTCAGCTTCATCCACCGCCAAAAATGATCATTTTCATATCTTTTGCCTTATTGTTTGTTTTGATTAGCAATCTATTATACATTTGCCATATACTAAAATCAACCATGAAACAGTTATCAGATTACAAAAGCTGGCTGAAAAATATTATTGAAAATAATCAGGAAGACGAATATCTGGAATTTGTTTGGGAGATTATGGAAAGTCCTTTTATGGAATATCACTATGAACTGATGAGAGACCCTGAAATGGATGATGATTTCAGACGAAACCTAAGGTTTAGATTTGATGAACACGGTGAAGAAGGGGCAGCGTTTTTACTTGCTAAACTGGAAAAGAATGAAGACCCGGAATTTCATGCTGCCATCCTTTTTATTTTGGGCAAAACGAAAGGGAAACAAAAAGAAAAAACACTGGAATATGCCAGAAAATTCGTCAAAAAACAGGATCCTTTACTAAGGGAAAATGCATTTATTGTGTTAGGATGGATAGGTCAAATGAAAGATCTCAGCATTTTAAAAAAAGGATTGTCTGAAGATGAACATCCAAAATGCAGAGCATGGAGCGCATCTTCTTATATGCAGATGTGGTTCAGAAATGAAAATAGTCATTTAAGAGTAAAAGCATTTGAGGCGTACAAAACTGCATTACCGAATGAAAAAGATTACTTTGTGCTGTCAGTTATTTTATCCTCAATCAGAGTAATGGGAAAAACTAAGCTGGGCATTTCCCAGACTGCATTAGATGCAATGGACAGAGAAAAAATAGACACCATTATACCCAAAGCTTTAAAATTCCTCGAAAAGGCACTGAACAATAATTAAGAAAAAAAATCCACAGAAATAATCTGGAAGAAATTCTTCACTGGCATATAGAACCATCATCCGATCAAACAAAAAATAATGCACCTATGGGAAACAGATGTTATCTCTATCTAAAAAATCCGAAAAAGGAACTACCACTTTTTGAGGCAAATAACTCCCTGCCCTTCTTTTGGATTGCTATTCTGGATAAAAAAATACTGATCGATAAAATCCAACAATGGAAGGCTTATGAACAATATGCAGAAAAACATACGGAAGAAGAAACCGAACTCTATCTGAAACAGTATTCCAACAATCTGTCTTTAGACCAGGAAACATTCACAAGAAATGCAAAAAGAACCCAGGAATTTCTGACAGAAAATTTTTCTGAAACCCTACCTCTCTTCAATGATTTTGTAAAGTTCATTCATTCTAAATTTGAAACGGATGACCGTTTAGAAATCGATATTACTCAGTTTTCTGCTTTTTATGACTCGCTTGAAGAATTTTTTCTGGACTTAACCAGCGAGATGGACGCTATTGAAAATAACCAGGCAGCAAACATAAAATTTCTTCTGCCCAATGATCTGATTGCCGCCGGTACAGGTTTTCAATCTATTTCGGGTAATGAATTTTCCACATTACCCACTTATACCAATGCAATACAAAACCGGGGTATTCCTCAACAGCCTTTCAGCAGAAAGTCGCTCATAGTGGCTATAACGATCTTAATGATATGCCCGCTGTTCTCCTATTGGGCCTACCGTATCTATACAAAAGACGGGTTTAATACTTGGGTAATCATTATCGGTTTCTTGAATATGTTATTTTATCTGTACAGCATCTCCACGATTATTCTGGAAATTAAGGCGTACCGAAAGAATCCGCAATAGTCATTGATTAAAATAATATCTCGGGATATATATTCATTTCATATCACGGTCATTAGTATTTTCTATTTTTCATGAGGCTAATATTTCCCTAACTTGTATGCTTCAAACCAACGCAAGAAATACAGAGTACCTGCAGATAATTTTCAGTTGAATTTAAATGATTCTTAGTGTTTACAGAATCTAATTTCTGAGGATTATCGTAAATATTTAAAAGCAAACAACAGCAAAACAGCTTCATCATTTTATGACGAATAAAGATTTTAATGCCCGAAAAGGGTTTATATTCAGCAGACATGTTCCGGAAGAGATCTCGCATTTTGACCGGATCTTTGATGTTTTCAAAGATTTGCTGACCCACACTTCAGGGGACATTGAGGAAGCCTTTGAATGGCTCGATGTGCTGGATAAAGAATATGACATTTTCACCGATGAATATTCCCTTCAGGATTTTGAAGAGGATCTGAAAAAGCGCGGCTATATCAAAGAGGAAGATGACTCCAAAGATGGGAATTCAGGAACAGGGAAAGGAAAAAATATACTGACCGCCAAACTGGAGGCTGCTTTACGTGAATATGCTCTGGATCAGATTTTCGGAAAGCTCAAAAAAAGCGGTGCAGGAAATCACCGGACCACCAAAACCGGTGTGGGTGACGAGCGGGATGGTGAAAACCGTTCCTTCCAGTACGGAGACGATCTCTCTACGGTGAATATGACCGAAAGTTTAAAAAATGCACAAATCAATAACGGAATTTCAGATCTCCGCCTTACAGAAGACGATCTTATCGTAGAAGAAACCAAACACAAAGCCCAAATGAGTACGGTGCTGATGATCGATATCAGCCACTCCATGGTTTTATACGGTGAAGACCGGATTACGCCTGCTAAAAAAGTGGCAATGGCTTTAGTGGAATTAATCAACCGGAAATACCCCAAAGATTCCATAGATATTATCGTGTTCGGAAACGAAGCATGGCCGATCAAGATCAAAGATCTTCCCTATTTAAAAATAGGTCCCTATCACACCAATACGGTAGCCGGTCTGGAATTGGCGATGGATATTCTTCGCAGAAAAAGAAATACCAACAAGCAGATTTTCATGATTACCGATGGAAAACCAAGCTGTATTCAACTTCCCAGCGGAGAGTTTTATATGAACAGCAACGGCCTGGATGAAATGATTGTTTCCCAATGCCTCAACAGAGCTGCGCAGGCCAGAAAACTGAAAATTCCGATTACTACTTTTATGATCGCCCAGGATCCTTATCTGCGTAAATTTGTGGAAGCTTTCACTGCACAGAATAAGGGAAAAGCCTTTTTAACAGGACTTTCAGGATTAGGACAAATGATTTTTGAAGATTACGAGAAAAACAGAATAAAGAGGATATAGATTTCAGACATCAGATATGAGATTTTGAGACTTCTGCTATATTCCATTTGATAATTATTATTACTTAAAAAGAAAATGAAAAACGATATTACATTTAAAGAATTAAAAAATTCCGGGTATACGGACAAAACAATCAATCAGGAAATTCAGGCTAATTTAATTGCAAAAATTAAAGCTAAAGAACCTGTATTTGAAGGGCTTTGGGGGTATGAAGATTCTGTAGTTCCGCAACTGAAAAAGGCTATCCTTGCCGGTCACCACATCAATCTTTTGGGTTTGCGTGGACAGGCTAAAACCAGAATTGCGAGAAGTATGGTAACTCTTCTTGATGAGTATATGCCTATCGTAAAGGGATCTGAGATTAATGACAGCCCGTTTCAGCCTATTTCAAAATATGCAAGAGATCTCATTGCGGAACATGGTGATGAAACTCCAATTTCATGGGTACACCGTTCCAACCGTTTCTTTGAAAAACTGGCTACTCCGGACGTGAATGTTGCCGATTTAATTGGAGATATAGATCCCATCAAAGCGGCCACTTTAAAACTGCCATATTCAGATGAACGCGTTCTGCATTACGGAATGATTCCGCGCGCCAACCGTTCTATATTTGTTCTGAATGAGCTGCCGGATTTACAGGCAAGAATTCAGGTTTCTTTGTTTAATATCCTGCAGGAAGGTGACATCCAGATTCGTGGATTTCAGTTGAGAATGCCGCTTGATATTCAGTTTGTTTTCACAGCCAATCCTGAAGATTATACCAACAGAGGAAGCATTGTAACGCCTTTGAAAGACAGAATCGGGTCACAGATTTTCACCCACTATCCAAAAACCATTGCACTTGCAAGACAGATCACGGAGCAGGAAGCCCTGATTTCTTCTGAAGACCGATCACAGATCCAGATTCCGGGTCTGGCTAAAGATCTTTTGGAGGAGGTGGCTTTTGTGGCCCGCGACAGTGAGTATGTAGATGCGAAAAGCGGTGTGAGTGCACGTCTTACCATCAGTGCTATGGAAAATTTAGTGGCTGCTGCAAAATTACGTTTGATTGAATCTGATACTGAAAAAACAACGATCCGTCTGCTTGATTTTATGTCGATTATCCCATCCATTACCGGAAAAATTGAACTGGTGTATGAAGGTGAACAGGAAGGCGCAGATTATGTAGCGAAAATATTAATTGACCAGGCGGTGATGATCCAGTTTGAAACCCTGTTCCCACGCATATCCAAGTTGGAAAAAGAAGGCATAAAAACGCCATACACAGATTTGATCAAATGGTTTAACAAAAACCATCTGGAACTCAATTATACGGATACCGATGAAGAATTTTATGCTAAACTCAACAGTATTACTCCTCTGGTAGAAGTTGTTGAGGAAAACGCTTCCGAATTAAGTACTGAAGACCAGAACTTCTGCAAAGAACTGGTTTTATGGGCCCTTACCATCAGTAAAAAATTAGACAAATCTGAGAACCAATCTGCTTTTACTTTCGATTCTGCAGGGATTGGTCAATATTTAAGAAACTAATAGAATCAACGGCTATCTAACAATATACCGTTCAATAAAAAATGCCCCTTCCGTTTTATTCTGAAGGGGTTTTATTTTTAATAATTTCTGGAAATCTGAGATTGAAGAAAAAAGGACAACAAACCAGTTCTTCTATTTTTTAAATCTGCTTCCTAATTTTTAGGAAAACTGTTAAAAATTAATCCCAACATTAGCTTTCTTCTACATGACTTTCAAAAACAGATTCAGGTCTACTTCTCTCCCGATATTCATTTTCGATTTTATTCTGGTTTTGTATACCCTTGAACTTCCTTCGGTAATATTCTCCAAAATAGCGATCTCCTTGGAAGACAAGCCCAGTTTATAATAGATACAAAATTTAATTTCATTATTCGTAAGATCCGGGAATCTCGCTGACAGCTTTTTAATCAGTTGTGCATTTTCAGCAGAGCTTTCATTAATCAGATCATTATTATTTCTATCGATCTGGATCAGGTTATTAATTTTTACGAAAAGATCATTCAGAGTCTGTTCAGTATCAACATTCTTAGCTTTCTTTATGTTTTTTATGTATTCTAAGAACGTTTTTTCAGTTTCTATTTTCAGATTGAGATTAAGGTGCATATTGCTGATCTTTTCTTCCTGCTGCTTAACTTCGTGCTCCAGAATTTTTTTATTTTTGATCAGAATTACTTTTTCCTTCTCTGCAATTTCGCGTTCTTTTTTATTCGTATTCTGATTAAAATAGACCAACCCGGCGAAGATAAGAATACAAACAGATCCACCTGCCAGAATCATTTTATTATTAAATTTCTGATTATCTATTTTATGCATTTGTTTCAGGGTAAGATCTTTAATCAGAAAATTATTTAAAACGTCCGAGACGTAAGTGAGTTTTTTCTGTCTCTGCTGCTCGTCCTGATTATGAAGTTCCATAAGTTTTTTACAAAATCCTGATACTTTGCTGATATCATTGATTTTAAGATAATACGACTGCAGGATCATGAAAATTTGAATTTTATCTGGAATCTTTTTTATTTCAGGCTCAATGGATGCCGCATAATTAACGGCTTCCCTCATTCCTGAAATCTGTTCCGTATCCTGATATAGGTTGAACAGCCTCATGAGGTTTTGTACAGCTTCATTGTGAAAGTATCTTTTGTTTTTATTAAATTCGTACACTTCTGTCAGCAAAGCTCCTGCCAGGGCATATTCTTTTCTTTTATAATGATAAAGCCCTTTGTTTGATTTTAAGCACATTAGAAAAATCTCTTCCTCTGTAGTCAGTTTTTTCTGGCTTTCTAAAATACTTATTGCTGTACTTACTTCTTTCAGAGCACGGTCAGCTAGTCCCATTTTATCATAGCACAATCCAAAATTATTGTACATAGAAGCAACAAAAATCAGATCCTTACGATGCAGACTTAGGGTATTAAGGCACTTTTTGAAATAGTGCATCGCCTGAGAATAGTTTTTCTTATTGTAAAAAAGCCGGCCTTTTAAATGATAAAGGTGAGGCAGTTCATGTTTTTTTTCATGGGTCTCTTCCAATTGAATAGCCTTATTCAGAAATCCCATAGAAAGTCTGGGAGAGAGGGTTTCAAACTGAAAAGCCAGATTGAAATTACAGGCAATGGTGATAAAGTCATATTCATTATTATTAAGAATCAGAAGATCATAAACAACGGGAATCTGCCCGGTGCCATCAACTTCTCCTTTGTCGAAATAGTAAAACAGTTCAACATATTTACTGCTGATCAGATACTTCCGGTCCCGGGTTCGCTTGAATTTTTCAAGCTCTCTGTTTTTAAGCGCCTTCACTTTTTGCACCTTTCCCCTTATTTTAGTCACTTCATCACTGATTACGCTAAAATAAACATCTGCATCATGATTTATCGAAGATTCGCAGGACAGACCACAAATAAGCAGTAAAAACAGTAATAAATAGTGTCTTTTTATCATCATCTTGTGTTAAATTAAAGTCAGTAATAACTGTAACAAAGAGAAGAGATAAGGTCCTCTTTCCCTGAAAACAGTACCGAATACGACAATCAACATATTGTGGCAGTATGTTATAGCCTTTATTCTATTACAGAAAACTATTGCATTTTTTATAACTAAATAAAATCTTTCTAAAGTTGACATTATACAAACCATACCTAATGCTTGTAATATCGATAATCAGATAAACACCTCACGTCATTTCTGCTGGGCAGAACTTCGCTATTTCAAAATTGCGATGCATCTTTTTGACAGAGGTCTTTACATGTTCATAAGCTTTATTCCTTTCAGTATGTAGGACCATGATAAATCATTCCCCTTCTTGCCATCTCAGACCCGACATGTACAGATCGCGATTACTTTTAAGATAAAACCGCAAACAACAACTATAGCTTTTATAAAAACAGATAATCAAATAAGGCAAGGCAGGATAAAAAACCTAGGGTAAAAGTGAAAAAAAAATATACTTCCTCTGCCTTGCCAAAAATTAAAAAAAAAGCTTTTTCCATTTGGTTACCGAATTCCTGCTGATCTGGAAATAGGCAGCCAGTTGTTTATTATTCAGCCTGTTTTTTTTCTGATAATCCAGAATTTCTAAAATATCAGCACGATTATAAGACTTGTGCTTCTGGTTGAGCCTAGCCGTGTCTTTCTCCCGCACAGGAAAAATAATACCATTGATGCTGAGAATATCCTGTACAGATAATATATCTTTAGACAGGATTGCCTGGCAGGAATTTTTCTTTTCCGGAAACTTGAGATTGAGCAGATCAGTATATATCTTTTTGTAATCAGGTGTTTGCAATTCTTTCATAAGCTTTTTTTGGTTTGAACGCTGGTAAGCTATGTTATTTTCAAAATTGATAACAACGAAGCTTTTCTGCAAAAATTTCTTTATATAAAATACACCCACACATTGTCCGGATAAATTAAATTCATCCCCAAACTTTGCCATCAACTCTTTTTTGATCAAACCTAAAAGTTCCATAGCAAGATTTGTATTTTTCATTCTGATAAAAAGGGAATTAATAATGAACATGCAAACTCAGACTTATTTTTTATACTTAGCGATCCATTTGTATAAAGTGGTTTTGGGAATATGGTATTCATTTTGGATCTCGAGTTTTGTTTTTTTTCCCGTTTCCAGAAGCTCCAGCATAAAATCTATAATCTCTACCGTATATACATTTTTTCTGAACTGAGGAAGAGATGTTTTTTTTTCCTTTTTGGCTATACTAGCTGGTGCATATAAAATCAAATGATGAGAATAGAGTCTGAAAAAATCATATTCCAGAAGCTTACTCCACCTCAGCAATTGGTCACAGTCTAAGCTATCGGATTCATACATCTTTAGGATTCTTTCTTCGGGAGTATTCATAAAATTGATAATTCTTCCCATTTCGATATTTTCCTCTGAAACTTTTTGCTTAATGAAAGCACCTATTTTTATTTCTTTAAAATTCTGTATCATGGTCCATGAATATTGATAAGGAACATTTGTTTTTCTAAAACCTTTAACTAAGCAGACAACAAATAATAAACAAGGTGAAAGTGTCACTTAGTTAAAGGTAGTTAAGTCTATCCGGCTTTAAATCTTACGATTTTTCAGCCGAAGCATTGTATGTGTTTTTAGAATCGTATATCCAGATGGGTATAGGAATGAATGACTGTGTGAGCTATGGTATACTTCATTACTTAAAGTGCTTGTATTTAAAGAAAATGTGTTAATATCTGTAGTCGTTTGAGTGCCTTTAGCAATATTTTTGATGCAGACACTAATATCCAAACTAGAAGCACGGATTGAGGTATTGATACCCACTTGAGCCCGTACATTATGCAATAAAGGTGATACTACAATAAACATTGGTAAAATAAAATTTTTCATACAATGCATAAAATTCAAAAATTATAAATCTAAGCTTGAGTGTTTCGGACAAAACTAAACATGAAAGACCTTATTATGAAATTTATGATGTTATCAGATTGTTAGCTAAAACAGAAAAAATAAATAATATATTGTTAACAAATAAATAGCTACAACATTGATCTATAAAGAATTATGTTTTTAAATTTGTTAACTTTACACATATTTTTAATGTATACTCATACAATATAATTAGTAGTAAAAATTGCCCATATACCTCAATGAAAAGTTAAAATGTGATGTTTTTCCAGCTGTTTCCCCTGTCTTTTATGTAGTTTTCAAGTATAGATTAGATATAAAAAGGCTTAAATCTACTTGCATCTGACATTTACTTTGGTGTAAAATCATATTTCTAAAAGCTTGCTTCCCCTAAATAATATTCCGGAATAAAGACTTTTGATAATCCAAAAAAAATCATCTTCGCTAAAAAATAGTAAATTTGCCTTGTCCAACTGTAAAAAGGATTTTTAGCTTACATACAATGAAAAAAACGGCACTTTCTTTATTCGCTATCTTTGTACATATTGCCTGTCTCGCACAAAACTTTGATATCATTCCATTAGGTATATATGGTGGTGAACAGGAAGATAACTTATCTGCTTATTTGGTGGGTGCTTCAGGAAACAGCAACTTTCTCTGTCTTGATGCCGGTACCATAAATACAGGAATACGAAAAGCAATTGAACTGAAAAGTCTCAGCGGAACAGAAGAAACCGTTCTAAAGGATCAGATTAAAGGGTATTTTATCTCACATGGCCACCTGGATCATCTATCAGGTCTGATTATCAATTCTCCGGCGGACTCTAAAAAGAATATTTTCGGTATAGCACCAGTGCTTCAAATTCTGCAAAATCATTATTTTATAACAGATACCTGGATTAATTTTGCCGATCAGGGCCAAAAACCGATGCTCGGAAAGTACCATTATCATGAACTACAGGATGACGAGATCGTTGTCGAAAATACTCCGCTTTTTCTTACGGGCTATGAGCTAAGCCATGTGAATCCTTATAAAAGCAGTGCTGCACTGGTCCGAAAGGATGATCATTATTTGCTCTATTTAGGAGATACCGGTGCTGACCGGATTGAAAAGTCGGACCGTCTTAATATACTTTGGGACCGTATCGCTCCACTTATAAAAAAAGGACAGCTCAATACAATATTAATTGAAGTATCCTTCCCTAACAGCCAACCTGAAAATCTTCTGTTTGGTCATCTCACGCCCAATCTTCTGCTGGAAGAGCTCAGCAGGTTGAAAGGAAAAACAGGACAGAAAAATTTGGAAAACCTCCATATCGTGGTCACTCACAGAAAACCAACAAAAGATAATCCGGAGATTATTAAAAAAGAATTACTGAGCAACAATCTCTTGAAGGTACATTATATTTTCCCGGAGCAAGGCAAAAAAATCAGTTTACCCTAAATATTAAAAGATGAAACAAAATTTTGTTTCATCTTTTTTATTAGCTTTTATCTTCATAAAATAATACTCATCTCTCAGTTAATGATGGCTTTTTCATTTCTCAAACTCCCCTATCAAGTCTGAGTGTTTCCTGTACAAAAACTACCTGTTGCACCAATGTTTTTTATTTCTAATTCCCATTGGAATCCCCCTTAAATACACGTTTATTAATATCGCATTTTTTTCACTACATATTGAATAAAACGATCAATAAAAAACTAAATCAATAGGAATAATCTTATTAAAAGTCACATTTCATTAACACCAAACTTGTCATAAAACATAAAAATGACAGATATCTGCTATATGTTTTGATTTTCCGGTCTATTAACTTTGCCCTCAAGATACTACCGATACAATTCGGTAAAAAAAACACAAACATTTTACGAAACTAAATTACGGATCTTTTAAAGAATTGTAATTGATATAAATGAAAAAGAATGAAAAAAGCAATGATTTCGATAGGTGTGATTGTATGCACCTCAAATGTCTTCGGACAGGTTGGCATCAATTCAGCGGTCCCCAATCCATCAAGTAACCTTACAGTAGCTCCTACAGATTTAAAGGGACAATATAAAGGAACCCTTTTAAGCCCAATGACAACAAGCCAGATCAATTCTATAGCCAATCCCGCTAAGGGCCTGATCGTTTATGACACTCTGTTAAAGTGTCTAAAAGTAAATAAGGGAACTTCAACTGCCTCTCAATGGGTATGTCTAAAAACCAGATCATAAAATGAATTGTATCAAAATGAATAAATTAAGCATTACATTGTTTATAACAGCAGGTGTAGTTTTATCAAAAGGACAAGTCGGAATAAACACTTCAACACCGGATCCGTCTGCCAATTTACATGTAGCTCCTACCAACACCTCCAATCAGTACAAAGGAACATTATTGGGAACCATGTCTACTGCTAACAGGAATTCTATTTCACAGCCGGCAACAGGTTTGATGATCTATAATACTACTGATAATTGTTTGCAGGTTAATAATGGTACACCGGCTGCTCCTCGTTGGCAGTGTCTGAATGAAGATCCTAATCTTCCTTTCGGGAACATGATTTTTGGGCGTTATAAACCTATTTATCCAGGAATTACCGCAAATATAATTTCCATTCCTCCCCCTCAATATAGTCCTACCAACAATCAGTTGTATGGTTCTTATCCTGCCAATGGAAATTTTGCATCCAATGATCTGTTTCGAGTTGATGTGGGAAGGAGAACCGGAGATACTTACTCAGCAGTTCTATATAATGTTTCCGGAGAAAGTATTGCGTTTAATTATAGCAGCAATGCATTTTACAACCCGGTTTCGGCTAATAATATCAGTTTAAATAATGCTCAGGGAAGATTTATAGATGGTGATAATATAACGTATTACACCGAAGCTCAAAATTGTTATGTAACTGTTACTTCTCCGGCTAAATGGGCAGGAAGAAAATTTTTAATAGGCGTGAATATCTTTAAAGAAGACACTTCAAACACGATTGCTACGGGTGGAAATGGAGCCGGAAAGGAAAACCAATCTATGCTCACTTACATTTTTGAATTTAAGTAATCCGATTTAAATCTTCCATCAAACTAAAAAACACATTTTCTATATTTTATCATGATTACAGGCCTTTAGAGGCTTGTGGTCTGGTAAAAATCACGAAAACAACAGGTTTCCATATTCAGTAATTTAAACAGAGAATTAATGGATTTTAAAAATATACACATAGGTCAGATCATTCATCAGAGAGTCTTGGAATCTGAAATTGATATTTATCGTATCTGTAAGTTTCTTCACTGTTCAGAGGATGAGATCAATGCCATGTATACTTCAAAAAGTCTTGATTCTGAAGTCCTATTGAGATGGAGCAAAATTTTAGAATATGATTTTTTCAGAATTTACACCCAGCATCTGATCTGGTATGCTCCGGCACTTGTAAAAAATCAGTCTGCTATAAAACAGGAATCGGGGTTGCCCAAATTCAGAAAAAACATTTATACAAAAGAAATTATTGATTTCATTTTAGGTTTGATAGCAAACGGAGAAAAAACCAAATCTCAGGTGATTACAGAATACAGAATTCCAAAAACCACCTTGTACAAATGGCTTGGAAAATATAAATCATAAGAATACATATTGATAAATACAAAAATCATGGAAACTGATGGACCTGATTATGTGAGAATTTTTTCAGATATGATTTCGAAAAAATTTCCTGAAAAATCGGCACGTTGCAAGTATTTGTTAGAAAAGAAAAAATTATCCTCATTAGAGGTAATCATTCTCAACCGTATTTTATTTCATGGTTACGAAACAAATAATGAGCACAAGTCTTATGATGATGAAAGTATTTCCAAAATACTGGAATATCAAAGAAAAAATAAGATGACTAATACTGCAATAGCTTCAATATTTAAACTCAGCCGAAATACTTTGGCAGCCTGGAAAAAAATAAAAAAAACCTGAAAAATAATATTCTAAGTATGAAAAGTAAAAAATATTATTTCCATGATAAAAACCGAAACATTATATCGGAAGACCAGTTAATTGGAAAAAAGATAGACGACCTTGAATGCTTTTTTTCTGATTATCAGGTAGAAAAACTTCATACTAATGAGCGTATTTTTATTTTGAAAAAATCTTTTTTCGGAATATTCAAATTAAGACTGCATTTATATCTTACGGAAGATACAGTATATGAGTATGCTATTCAAAATTAAAATTATTTAAATGTAACATTGCATCGGTATATTTTTTATTCATTCCATTATTTTTTTAGAGTTTGATTTAATTTCTTCTATATATTTTGTTTGGGATACCGATGCTTTGTTTTTATTCAGACTTCACAATCTTAAATGCTTTATGAATTACAATCTGAACACCAGATAATAATTCTTTAGCCTTAAAACGCCAAACAGATCAATTCTACAACTTCTAACCATTTCTCATAAAAACAGCCGAGGACAAAAAAAGGTTCAATACTGACTAAAATTTTGTTCATAAATCCGTCTGTATTATCTGCTATACGGACATTAAGAAATTTTAAATCTTAGTGCCTTTCGTGCCTGCTGTCCCTTCAACAAAATAGTTCATATCAGTAGAATAATATTGATTTTCAACCATAATCATTGGTATAATTATCGATATAAAAAAGATATCAGAGCTACCGTACCCCATTTTAATTACAATGCTATGAAAAAAAAGATCAACCCGATAGATGAACAGCAGTTCAATGATTATTTTGATAAAAAAGAGGGTGAACTGCCTAAGAATTATTTTGATTTTTTCGCGGATTGTATTAATGATGCTAAAAGTTTCGCGATAGGACCCTACTTGTGGTTTATTAATAATGGTACAAGAATGAAAACAGAAAGAACGAGTGAAAATATTGAGCAGTTTACTCCTTTTAAAAAGAAAGACTGGATCGATTCAGGTACCGAATTTTTCATGAATCTATTTCATCCGCAAGACAGAGCGTACTTGATGGCTGCCTTTGTATTTTCTGCAAATGTGCGTTTACAGTTTCTAAGAGAAGGAAAAACGGACATAATATTCAATCATTACGGCAGAATGATCAACCGAGATGGCGAGTATCGCTGGATATTACTGCAATCACCTCTTCAAATAACTCACAATTACGAAATAAAAGCTTCTATAGTCTTTATTTACGATCTCTCTCATTTTATTATTCAAAACATGCCACTGCTTTCCATCATAGATTTTACGGATAATGAAGTTCAATATTTCAGGCATACAGATCAGGACCTGCATAAAATAGATATGGAAAAACCTACGATAACCAATCGGGAAAAAGATGTTCTAAAACTTATGGCACAGGGGTTCAACAGCCCTGAAATTGCAGAGAAGCTTTTCCTCTCCTATCATACGGTAGAAAATCATAAACGGAACCTCAGAAAAAAAACAAATACTAAAACTTCAGCGGAACTGATTGCTTTTACGATGAATCACAGTCTTCTTGTGCTCTAAAATAAAGGCATCATTTTATGAATGGATTTACATGGGTTTCTGGAAATCCTAAATTCCCTCATAGCTTTCTGCTCCACTTTTAAAAAGCTTCTTTCAACTCTTAAGAGAAATATCATCGTTATAAAACACGCCTTATTCAACAATATTATTCCATTGATCATGCTATGAAAAAAAAGATTAATCCGATAGATGAACAGCAATTTTATGATTATTTTGCAAAGAACAGTGATTTGCCTAAAAACTATTTTGATTTTTTTTCGGAGTCAATTAAAAATGCTAAAAAATTCTCTATTGGCCCCTACTTCTGGTTCATTACCAACAATACAAAAATGAGAACTGAACGGATCAGTGAAAATATTGAGCAATTTACTCCTTACCGTAAAAAAGAATGGCTTAATTCAGATACTGATTTTTTTATGAATCTTTTTCATCCGGATGACAGACGTCATATCATGGCTGCCTTTGTATTTTCCGCCACTTTACGCCTGCAGCTTCTAAGGGCCGGAAAAACAGAAGTAAGATTTAATTATTATGGCAGAATGATCAACCAAGATGGAGAATATCGCTGGATATTGTTACAGTCCCCTCTTCAATACATTAACAATTATGAAATAAAAGCCTCTTTAGTCGTTATTTACGATCTATCTCATTTCATTATTCAAAATATGCCGTTACTTTCTATCATAGATTTTACGGATAATGAAGTTCGGTATTTCAAGCATATAGATCAAGACCTGCATAAAATAGATATGGAAAAACCTACGATAACCAATCGGGAAAAAGATGTCCTAAAGCTTATGGCACAGGGATTCAACAGCCCTGAAATTGCAGAGAAGCTTTTCCTCTCCTATCATACGGTGGAAAATCATAAACGGAACCTCAGAAAAAAAACAAATACTAAAACTTCTGCAGAACTGATTGCTTTTACGATGAATCACAGCCTGCTCGTGCTTTAAAATAAAGACCTATTAAATAATTCGTTTTTCAAAAGAGTTTCTGGTTTGCTAACAACATTCTACGCCATATTTATATGGCATTTATCAAAGTTTTCAGAAATTATTTCCTACTGAATCATAGAATGTTTAACCTGAGAATATCATACAATAAAACTCATTTAAGAGAAATATTTTTAGAATAATTTTATTTTAGTTGAAGAAAATTGATTAATTTCGGATACAACTAAACCTATTCATATGAAAAATTTAAAAAAAATCGAAAGACAGGAATTGAAGGCTATAAAAGGAGGTATTAACTGCCCGGGTGGCCAGATATGTTTAATCAGCGGCAAATGGCAGTGTATGCCATACGACGGATGCGGCGGTGGAAATCAGCCTTAAATTTTAAGTTTAACCCAATTACTTTATTATGAAAAATTCTAAAAAAATATCAAGAGATCAGTTGAAGAATATCAATGGTGGGGCATTAAGCTGCTCCGAAGCTTGTTGTCCGCCTCCGGGAATCAAAAGATGTCCCTGGGTGATTTGCATTGCACCATGTGAAATACTGAGCTAAAGCCTAAAAGGTATCAGAGCAATGATAACTATATCCTAAAATATAATCATTTAAAAATAAATAAACCTTAGAATCTCTGATTCTAAGGTTTATTATTGATATGAGACTTACTATAAAATATACCACAAGGAAGCTAACTTGAATTATCATAATACTAAAAAGATAGTCGAAAATAAAAGAGATCTGCTATTTGTGACGAGCACTTTAATACATTTTATTTGGAGTTCGTATTAAGAACAAACTTTAGGTTCGCAAAATCTGTATTAGCTTCCACCAAAGTGCAAATTCCGTTGCTGTATGTATAAGTAGTGGTGTTTCCGTTCGGCAGATCTATCCTGTATTTTTTGGAATTAACCTTTTGAATAGGAATCATTTTCTGGAATTTCTCCGAAAAAACAGATTTCATATTTCCTGGCTCATTAAAATACAGACTTGCCGTAGAGCTGAAAATGGACTGTTTCAAAGAACCACTGGCACCATCTTTATCCGAAAGATTATAAAAACTGCCGTTCCATGTAGCGGTATTATTCACTTTGAGCTTCCCGTTCATTGTCCGGTACAATTTAGCCTGCTGCAGAATATTCTGTTTAAAAGTGACCCCCATTTTGTCGTAAATTTCAATACTGTAAAGGATTCTCACTTTAGCCCGGGATTCAAAAAGATATTCGGTGACATCGTCTTTCAAAAAACGTTCCACACGGATATTACCAATGGTTTTATCGTCTTTTATAATAGAATAATTCAGATATTCTTTGGTAACAGCTGTTGTCGTATCGGGTTGAAAAGAATTGAACAACATCATCGAAAAAATCAGGAGTGTTTTCATTGTTTTTTTATTTTTTTTAAATAATTAGGGTGTCTTTATAGGGCATTCTATGGGTGGGTATGTAACATCCAAAACGGATTTTGGTTACCTGCTCTTTTTACTTTTTCTGCATTCATAATAAAAATAAGTATGATGCAAAATTAGGCATCGGAAAAGCTTAGAATGTTCAGCAGGATAAATACGAACCTATTAAAGCAATACAATATAAATATCTGATTATTAATTGTTTAAATAATATATTCCGTTCCAATTTATAATACTGAACCGGATTATATGCAAAATCACAATTCTTTACACCCGTAATTCCTATACAGTAAATATTAAAGATAAATTTGAAATTCAAAAACAAAATTCCTCCAATCCTTTCATATATATCAACATATTGGGAAAAATGACAATATAGTATCAACTAATGAAAAAAAAGACAAGCCCTAACATGGATATATAGATTAACTTTAGGAATCGAGGAAGTTACGAAACAGTTTACCAAAAATAATTAGGAAGGGATGGAAACCTTATGGAATTATAGATTCACCACCATGTATAGTTATCATATTTTTTTTAAATCCACGAAAACTTATTACTTTAAATATATGATTATGAAAAAATTACTATTGTATTTCTTTGTTTTATGGGGATCGCTTGTATTTTCGCAGCTTTATCAGGTTCCCGTATATTCAGGTACCTCTTTGCAGCCGGCACAGCCCGGAGCTGAATTTGCAAAGTTGCTTGATGGCGATAATACCACTATTTATCACTCCAAATGGTCTCAGAGCGGTATTCCGGATGAGCTTAAATTTTATTTTACCTCCAATGTCACCAGCATTAAAAAGCTGGTTTACACGCCCAGACAATCCGGGACAAACGGAATGTGGACCAATGTAAGTATTTCCTACAGTACACAGGCAGCTCCCAACACTTTCATTGCGGTAAGCAATAATTTAACCTGGGCAACCAATGCTCAGGATAAGGAGGTAGTTTTTCCAACAGCAATCCAGAATCCTTACATTATTAAAATTTCGGTCAACGCTGGCGTAGGAAACTTCTCAAGCTGCGCCGAGATGAAATTCTTTTCTGAAACACAGCCTGTAATTGCTGACGGTACGGACTGTACCATCAATACTTCAGAACTAAGTGTAAATGGCGCCAACGATACAAAGGCCACCATCATTCCTTCGGGAACTACAGCATCATCTTATCAGTCGGGAGAAAATATCGATAAGTCTTATGATAATAATGTAAGCACGCTCTATCACTCTTCGTATGGCAATACTGTTTTTCCGGTAGTATTAAATTACAGATTAGACGGGATCACTCCTATCGATTATCTGAAATACACGCCCAGAACCAGCGGAGACAACGGTCGGTTTGGAAGTGTGAGCATCAGTTATAATACGACGGCAAACAGTACGTTTGTTACCCTGATGTCGTTTGACTTTCAGCATTCTTCTTCTCCTGTGAATGTCTATTTTCCTAATCAGATTACTCCTTTAAATGTGAGGATTACGGTAAACAACGGCCAGGGAAATTTCGCAAGCTGTGCTGAAATGGGCTTTTACACAGCGGGCTCTTCAGGAGCAGCAAATCCTTATCCTCAGATTTTTGCCAACACTCTTTACTCAGCGTTAAAGCCTGCTGTTACCCAGGCAGATATCGACGGGATCACATCGCCGTTTTATAAAGGGTTGGCGCAGTGTCTGTTCAACAGGACTTATGTAGATAAATACAGAGTGCAGGATTATAAGGTTTATCCACCTATTGCTGTTACGACAGGTAATTTAAAAGTAGGAACCGGCTACGATAGTTTTGAAAACCCTACAGGTATTGTGTTTGCACAGGGAAATAAGATGGCTTTGTTTGCTGAGAATATTCCTTCAGGAGCCAGTATTTCGCTGCAGGTGAAAGATTTTTCTACCGTTCTTGGCGGTACCACCTCCTATTATGAACTTCATAATGGTTTGAATGTATTTCAGCTTACCAACAGTGGCCTTGGATACATCAGTTATTACAATACCAATACGTTATTGCCTGATATTAAGATCAATATTGTTTCCGGTAAGGTCAATGGTCTTTATCACTATCAAACATCTGCACAAAGTGACTGGCAAACGGATCTTACGAATTCAGCATACCATATGATTGACGTTGTAGGGCAGCATTCTCATTTGGTTTATAAAAAAAGTATGCTTAAAAATTATGCTCCTTTTAATCCTGCGGAACTTATTTCAAAATACGACCTTATTGTAAAAAATGAGTGGCTTGTGATGGGATTGTATAAATATAATCTGGTTCCGAAAAACCGCATGTTCAGCTATAGCAATAATGGCGGAGGATGGTATGCCGGCGGATTAGGGATCAATATGGATTCTGACTGGGGCGAAGAAAGTATGGCAGATGTCAATCAATTGTCTTTATGGGGGCTTGCACATGAATTCGGACACATCAATCAGATCAGACCGGATATTAAATGGATTGGGACTACAGAAGTTACCAATAATATGCACAGTACATGGGTAGATTATCATATGAACCCACAAAACGATGGAATGTCCCGTCTGGAAAGAGAATCTGTAGAACCAGCCACTGGAATGACCAGCATCGCGGGCGGAAGAATAAACGGAGCTATTTTGAATACCACAATCAATCAGGAAGCTTTACAGGGGAATACCAATACAGATGTTTTCAAAGTGCTGGTCCCTTTCTGGCAGCTTGAACTGTATTATCAGCTGGCCGGAGCTTCACGAAATGCCCCGATTCTGTCCTTTAATTATCCGACTAATTATACGGGAGTAGATTATGCGCACTGGTTCGGGACAGTTGCCAACAAAGCAAGAAGTTTCAATGCTTCAGGGGTTTCAAATGGTGAACTGCTTCTGAATTTCGTGAAAAATACCTGCGATGCGGTGCAGGAAGATTTAACCGGATTCTTCATTAAAACCGGGTTTTTAAAACCAATAAACAGATCTATTGATGATTACGGCACCGGACAGCTTACCATTACGCAAGCTCAGATCGATGCTACTGTTGCATCCATACAGGCTAAAAACTATCAGAAGCCTGTTTCTCCGGTGATGCATTATATTTCATCCCGAAGTGTCGGGGCTTTCCGCAACCAACTTCCGTTAAGCGGCCAGACAGGTCAGGGTGCTGCTTTAAGCAATAATTATCTTACGGTACAGCACAGTGTCTGGAAAAATGCAGTAGCCTATGAGACATTCAATGCCAATAATCAATTGATTTATGTATCTGTAACGGGTACGGGTGACACTACCAACCAAACTACAAAAGTGTACTACCCTTCTACAGCTGTAGCTGTTTATGCAGTGGGTTATGACGGCCAGAAAATTCTGGTGTATCCTTCTACGCCACCTTCAACCCTTAGAGTTACGGAAGCGGAAAATAAAGATTTTGAATTGATTGTTTATCCTAATCCTGTGGAGCAGAATGGCACTATTCACATTCAATTAAAAAATGCTTCAGGAAATTACAGTGCACAGATTTCCGGTATGGATGGTAAAGTACTCTTCAGTTCAAAAGGAAGTCTTGAATCTATTGAAAAATCCATCAATGCAGATCTTCCTAAGTATCCAGCCGGCACTTATTTACTTTCTCTGAAAGATGCCAAAGGAAATATCTTTAAAGCGGCAAAGATCATCAGGAAATAATATTTTTTGAATTTATTTTAAATAGAAAGCACAGACCAAAAAATCTGTGCTTTCTATATTTAAAAAGGATGACAAATGCCATCTTATATATGTTATTCAGAGTTTAATTCTAAAAATAAAAATCCCTGTGATAGATTGGATATTCCTTCTGGATAAGAGGAAACGTGCCTTCATATCTGAAAGGATTAACCCCGAATCCATAAAACAGATTGGCCTGGATTCTCGCTTTCAAATCAATAACGCCTTTTCTTTCAGGGATAAGAACTACCCCCAGCGAAGGAACGGCAGATACTCTTCCTTTTAAACCTGAATTGGCTAAGGGAACGGTGATAAACATCAGGCCGACAGCACCTTTCGCTTCTACTCCAGCCTCCGCATTCACGTTGCCTTCCAGATTGGTGATTCTCAGGTCATCTTCTTTTTTCAGTGAAACATTCATGGATGGATTTCTTCCGACCAAAATATTGGCATTTCCTGTAATATCAAGAAGTTTAACCTGTGCTTTTCCTGTAGCGGCTATTCCTACATAAGGACCTGCTGAAACTGTCGGGCTTAATATAAGACCTGTAGGCCCCAGTACGATGGGCGCAATAGGAATATTAAGATAATCCGTTACACTGACAGTATAACCTAAACTTCCCTGGATATTCGCAAAAGTCTGCAGGGCTATTTCGTCCATCATAAAGTTGACTTCAAAATTGGTTAATCTTCCGAAAGAAAAATCAATTTTATAATCAATTTTTGGAGTGAATCCTCCTTTTATATGGACATTAGATGCTACGGATACGGGACCTGCCTGTTGGGTAGGCAAAGGAATGGTTTTATCAAAGTTGAAACGGTTGAATTCGATCAGTTTTTGTGATGCGCCTGATGATTTTCTTTCAAGATTTTCAATACCGTTTACCAGATTTGGAGTCGTGAAACCCTTCAAAGGAACGTAATTAGCCATCTTTCCATTAATATTGACCGGTTTATTTTCGGCCGGGTCATAGGTTCCGCTGATGGTTCCGCTATAAATAAATTCTTCAAGTTTTGCGCTTTCCGTCTGCACAAAGATCTGATTCTGTACCTTAGATACGGAAGTCACTTTGGCAAGAATGGTATGTACCTGATCTCCGTCTAACTGGGTTCCGGTAAGGATACTTCCCGTTTGGATACTGTCTGTTTGTGGTGAAGATCTGCTGAATATAATTTCACGATTATTGGTAGAAGAAATCGCCGATATCGATTCCTCATTAAGAATAATCACATTTTTCTGCAGGGTAATATCCCCCATTTTTTTCAGGTTTTGAGTTTCTGGCGCACCCAAAGTACCATTCCCTTCCGGTTCATTCTGTTCACAGGAAGTGAGCATTAGAAACGAAAATAAATAAAAGATGATCAGTAAAGATCCTTTTTCATAAATTTTTGATTTTCGGTAGTTATTTTTCATGCTGTCAAATATTTCACCTAAGTTAGAATTTAAAATTCCGATAACTTAATTTTCTGTTAAGATCTATTATGCACACAATAAAGATCATTCAATCAATAGTTTAATGTTCAGAGACTATAAAGGATCAATTTCAAAACTGGGAAGAGATAAACATTTTTTGATGCAAAGATTCGTTTAGGAGGCGCTGAGTTCTGAGAAAGATAAGAGTTCAACTACGTCACTGATAAAGCATATGAATAAAACGCTCGCTTAGTCGAATCAATGAAATTGATTCCTTCTTTGCTCAACTTATATTATACGGAATTATAATCGAACTTTGCGTGAAAAAAAACTGTTTTTTTATAATTGAATTGTAAAAATTAACCACGGATTACACGGATATACACAGATGATTGGGTTGATGTTTCCAAGTATTTTTGATGATAAAATTTAATTTGACACAAAAAAATTGATTATAAAAACAAAAACCTCCAGATTAAATCTAAAGGTTTTTATCTCTTAAATATTGATCAATTATTCTACTTATTTTTCTCAATCCATTCAATAATTTTTAAGGCAACACTATTGGATGACTGAAAATTCTGCCCTGTGATAATCCGGCCATCCTGTTCAACATAAGCTTCATTTTTCTTTGAGAATTTAAAATCGCCCCCTCTCTCTTCTATGGTCTTCTGAATTAAGAATGGAAAGTGTTTAAAATATTCGCCATCCTGTTTTTCAAAGGAATCAGGATAACCACTTATTTTTTTCCCTTCCACTAAGAATTTGCCATTTTTAGTTTTCAGGTTAACAATACCCGCCGTTCCATGACATACCGAAGAAATAATGCCGTTATTATCTTCATACACCTGCAAAGCAATGCGTTGAATCGCTGAATTTTCAGGAACATCATACATGGCACTTCCACCTCCGATATAATGAACTGCTTTGTACATTCTATAATCAATTTCTTCAGGTTTCACCGTATGTTCTAAGGTGTACATAAAGTCCCGGTTATATACATATTGCTTTTGCAGGCTGTCAGAGGTATTGATGTAGGCTAAAGGAATAGCACCACCTTTAGGGCTTACAAAATCAACGGTATACCCCGAATCTACAAAAGTATCATAAGCATTTACGATTTCAGCAAAGCTGTTTCCTGTTGAAATGGTTGATTTTCCGTAATAATGGGCATTGGAAACAATGAATAGTATTTTTTTTCCGGATTTGTTACTTGATTTGCTGCTTGCAGATTTGCTGATTATTCTCCATTCCCCCTGAAGTTTTTTGAGCAGAAACATATCCATAAATTCCTGTTTTTTTTCAGGAATGAGAATTTCGGCTTTTGCAACAGCAATATCATTATAAAATTCTATCGAGACGATTTTCCCTAAACGACCATTAAATACGCCTTTACTCCCTTTTTGAAACCAGGTAACATATTCTGAAATGGGAACGATCCATAAAGGTTTTTCTTTGTGGCTTAGAAAAAGATTGGCTTCAGCATAAAAAGCTTTACTGATATGGTCAGGCTTATTATAGGATGTACCCTCAATATAGTTTTGAATACAGTTTTCAATCAGAACCTGATCCGATTGTGAAAAACATAAATTGGACAGTAATGCAAATAGGGTTGCAAGAAAGATTTTTTTCATAAACTTAAGATTTTAACGTTTTAAAAATGTTTCTCAAAATTATATTGATTCATTTTTAAAACGTTCCAGATTTATGAATATGAAGTCCGGATGTATATTTTAGGAGTAAAAATTATCTTTTTGATAATTTGAAGGCGTAGTTCCTGTGATTTTTTTAAATGAACTGTAAAATGTACTGCTGGAATTAAACCCGGATTCAAAGCCCACAGCATCTATTTTGAACTGAGTGTTTCCTTTTAATAACCGTTTTGCTTCATCAATCCGATATTCATTGATGAACTGAGTAAAACTTTTCTTCAAATTGTCATTGATAAACTGTGACAGCAATTGAGGGCGAATATGTAATTCCTTTGCTAAAATTGATAATGTAAGATCAGGATTAGTATACATTTTTCTCGTTTCAAAAAGGACACTGATTTGTTCCTGAATTTCCTTAACTAATTTTTCATCTATTTTGTTGACGTATTTTTCTTTAAGAGTCACTGAAACTGATGCTTTGCTTTTTACATAATAAATCAAAAGGAAGGAAATGTAAAAGCTGAAGGAAAAAGCCAGCGATCCGGAAATATAGGATGTGTATTTAGCTAAAGTATAAGAAAGCCAAATGGCTGAAACCCCAAAAATAACCGACAATACCCAGGTTTCGTGATAGCTGATTTGGTTACGATTCGTCACCAGCTTCCTGAAAATCTGTCTGGCTTCATAAATGGATAATACAATAAAAACAAACCATTGAATATTGATCAAGTAATAAATTATTCCTTTCCATATGGCAGGATTATCCTTGTATGGAAAAAGAAAACCAAACCCGCTTATGATGACAATGATTAGCGTGAGACTATATTTTGCAAAAGAATAATTAAGATTTTGCAGTATGGATCTGACATAAAAATACAACAAAGGACCAATTAAAAAACAAGCTGACAAACCTATTTGTAAATACGTTTTTGACAACTGCGGATTGAAATTGTAAAATACGGACTTTCCTATTCTTACACTTAAAGACAATAATAAAAGCCCAAGAAACAAATCAGACTGAGCTTTGTGGTGCTTGAAGAATAAAAAGTAAAAACTCAGAACAACACTATTAAAAACACCCAGGGCACTTAAAAAAAATAATATTTGATCGTCAATATTCATGAGTTGGAAAATACTTTCTTTTTGGAATGGTTAGCAGTTCACTTAAATAAACCCGCTCAACCGGTTGAATTAGTTTTTACAATACTAATAAAAATATCCATGAGATAAGTAAGTTTTTTTCATGAATTGGGTGTTTTGGCGCTAAACAATATGGTTTACAATTCGTTACCTATAAACGCCGTTTTATTTTTTGGGTACATATTTTTTTAATTTGTCGTCAATATAGTAGGCTGTTTCATTTTTTTCTTCCCGAACCAAGAAATAAAATTTCAATTTTTTTCTATCTTCTAAATCATATTTTTCGTCTACATTCTGATCTGTTGTGTAATTAATTTCATCAATTTTAAGTGCTTTCTGTGGTTTAATGAGCCAGGTCATGGTCAACAAGTCCAGTACTCCATACGATTCATCATTGGATTCAATAGAATACCCATAATACTTTCTTCTTGTAGAATGTTCTGAATCAATAAAAGAAAAATAACCTTCTGTTTGACTTCTGCTATTGCTGATGATGTCATTTATAAGTTTTTTTTCTCCATTCATATTAATGAAACCCAGTTCTCCACCTACCGTTTTGTATTTGAACCAAATGTTGTCATTTCCTATGTCTACAATTTGCAAACTGGAATAATCAAAATCAAGGTTTTTTAAAGTTTCACCATCAGATTTTATGACTGCATATGTATTATCCTTAATGGCGATAGCAAAATCCTCATTCCTGTATTTAAATAATTCCGGACAGTAAGTATAAGTGTCTGAAAAAGAAAAAATTGAATTATTGACTACATAAAACCCTTTTGAATATGCTTTTTTGATAGGGCCATTTCCTGGAGAAGCTTCAAAAATTTGCCAGTTTTGCAAAAAAACCTCCATTTTCTTAGTTGTTTTGTTGATTTCAAAATAGGCAATATTATCGTAATTCCCTCTTAAATTGGGTTTAGCAAAATCTAATTGGTAATAGTTGGGCTTTACAACAATTTTATTGTTTTTTGAATTTAAATACCCCATTCCTTTTTCAGTTTGATAAGGAACCAGATTTTTGAAATCCATGGCCTTAATGCTAACAAAATCTTTTTCGATAATGTTTTTTATGCTGTCTTCATATTTTTCCTGGGAAAAAGCGGAACTAAAAATAAAAAAGGATAAAAAGGATAATTTTCTGATCATATTTTTTCTTGTATGTTATAAAGATGGCAGATAACGTTTTCGTTCTTCTCAACGTTTGTATGCTATTAAAGTGATTATTACACGGCATTCGGAAATAAAAAAAACCTTAGAATAAGATATTCTAAGGTTTTCTTTTGCGGAGAGAGAGGGATTCGAACCCCTCTTGCAAATGCTCTATTTATACTATTTTTTCTTGATAAATCTAAAAGTGCCATGAAATTGCCAAAATTTCAATAATATAGATTCACATAATAAAATGTACTATTTCTGCAAAATTTTTACAACTTGAACCAAAGAACGCTTTAATTTCTAGTTGTAAATATAAAACATTTCAACAATATGTAAAAGCCAGATTTAACTTTCGATACAGAAACTGAAACTCTTTTATACTCAATATTTTAATGAATATCGGGGATCATATTACACAAACCCTAACTAATCTCATCAAAGATATAGAAATATTGTTGACAAAATATAATAAGATATAGCAAACCCCCATCCAAAATTAAAGGTTTCAATTTTCTCAGCTTTTTCTTTTTGATTTCAATTATGGTGATATTGACAACCTGTCAATTGATTCGGAAGAAAACCATCATCTTGCATTCTTATAAATTGGGATTACAAAGGTCTTGCGTATCCTTCTGGCAGATACATCGAAATCCAAAATTTTTAAATTGTGATGACATAAAAAAGATAAAAATAATATGGAGTAAGTCCTTGGTCTTATTTTCCAAATTACAGTATCGTAAATTTAACTATAATTTTTCCTTAACCTTTATCACGGTGAGGTTTTTCCAAGTGTCTTAAAGTCATCAGGAATAAATTGCTACGTTCAACAATCCTGCTGACTCTTTATATTACTAATCATCCCATTTTACATAGTTCAACATAGTCGATACATGACTTGGTCCCCACACATCTACTGCAGCGAGCCTATTACCCCATTTGGCAACAAGCTGGTCATTGCCTTCTTTAATGATTTTATCTAAATAGATATTAAACAATAAGAATTTATTGGTCCATCCAACATGGCTTGCAGCATCCCCCATTACTTTCATCATATCTGTTTCCTGATATAATTTCTTTACAATCTGATAAAGATCCATGGTGTATTCTTTAGCAATGACAACATCCTGTCTGTTACCTATTGCAGTAAGATGTCCCGCCAAAACAACATCAAAATCATAAGATAAAACTTTGTCAAATGCTTTTAGATAACCATACATATTATTGGACAAATCCATATTTTTAAAAGGCACATATCCGGGGGTAAACAGGTCAACAACCATAAGGAATTTATCTTTAGGAATGTATATTGCGAGTTCACTCTCATTAGAATGAAAATTGAGTTCCTTCAATTCAAATGTTTTATCGCCCTTTTTGAAGATAAACGATCCCGCAAATGATTTTGTAGGGACTAATCTTTTCTGGTCATTTTTTTCCTTTAAATAATCAGCAACTGGTTTAGCTGCAATAATCTCCAAGTTCTTTATATTTTTTAAATATTGGGAGCCTGAGATGTGGTCATTATGGGAGTGCGAATAAATCAAAGCAACAATAGGCTTGTCTGTCACCTGTTTTACCATTTTTTCAATATTCATTCCAAAACTTTCCGGTGCATCTAAAAGCACCACTCCCTGGCTAGTAACAACTGCTGCCGACTGCCATACTCCATCGGTCAAAACATAAATATGACTCCCAGGTTTTGTTTCCTCAATTGCAAAGCCAACTTTAGGGTCGATCTTATAAGATCTGTCTAAAGTAGTCTGTAATACCGGTTTGTATTGACTTAAATCTGTCGGTGTAAAATTTTGCATTAGTGGACGATAATCATCACCCGCATTTTGAGCAAAAACATGGTTTCCAATTAAAAAAGCTATTATTAAAAAAAATTGTTTCATTGTTGTTTTTTATAAATGATTAATTAATATGACAAATGTGGAGTTTAAAGTCACCCACACATACTAACATTGAATAAGAAAGACTCTAATCCACTTTAAAGGTTTTAGTGGAAAGATTAAATTTTTTGCCATTGTAGAGTAACTTAGAATATTTGCTACGAAAAAGAACGATCATAACTCACCAATAGATAACGAAGTACGGTAGTAACCTATTTTTCTCTCTATATTATTATTGAACATCCATGCATAAACTGTTAATTGCTGTCCGGCATTCATTTGAACCAAACCGTTAATGCTAACCGATGGACCTTCCTTTGCAGTACTGCTGGAAACGGAAAAAATATTTGTATTCGTCAAAACAGCGTTTCCATCTACCCGAACATCAAGATAAAGTTCATTTTTCTCCAACCCCCAGTTAATAGAGCTATCCACCAATAAATGTGTATTAACAATATAAAATCCTGTTCTTGGCGCTGTAAATACATTTCCTGAAAAATTATTTCCCACATCAAAGTTCTCATCAAAGGAAAGTTGAGTAGTGGGTCCTGAATCCGGACTATTATTGGCTGGGAGATTAGGACTATAAGTACTCACGTATCCTTTAAAACGTGCTTTTTGCACAGTACCCTGTACCACCACATTTCCATTTGCATCAACTCCCAGTCCTGATGCATCTAAAGTTGCTGTAGAAGAACTGTTCATTCCTGTAAATTTTAATCCTGATGAGCCAGCTAATCCCGATGAAATTTCTAATTTGGCAGTAGGATTTTCTGTGCCAATACCTACATTACCTGTCTGCTTTACAATGACATCATTTGCCTGTTGGGCAATACTACCGGTACCTGTTGCAGGGTTATCTTTTGCACCGTCAATATGCAAGATTCCCTGAGGGTTAGCTGTGTTAATACCAACCTGTGAATACGCTAATGTTACAGAAAACATACAGCATAAAATTAATTTTTTTTTCATATTTAAATTCTAAAAAGTGAAATAATTTGAAAAAGTGAATTTGTTGATTTAACACCCTCCAATTGCCTGCAAAAATCATATTTTTTCACATAATTCATCTATACCAGTTTTTACATTTACTTAAACCAGTTTTCTATAACAACACTCTAATATTTTAAAACTTAAAAATTATATGATCGGTGTCTTCCCGCCATTGCTCACATTAATAGCAGCAGAATTCTCACCGGACGCAATAACCTCACCTCCTATTTCTATCTGTTTTACAATTCCGCCATCTACACTGTAGGTGAAAACATTATCTCCAAATGTTTGAAGGTTACCTCCGATTTTTATCTGATCTACCTCTCCGCCTTCCTTAATACTCAAAGAAATTGCCGGAAGAAGTATATTTTTCCCCTTTACCAGTGAATTGCCTACTCCTCCATGGGTAGCAGCATTTTTATGAACAGTAAGCTTACCTATTTTTTTACTGATCTGTATTGCGACTGCACCGTCTCCAAATGTACTTACAGAATCAAATGTAACATTCTCTATAGTCCCATCGTATTGATTGTATCCTCTGGCACCCAAACCATAGGTCTCTAAAGGCGCATTTGCTGTAAAGTTTTCAACGATCCCAAAATTTACAAAGCCTACACCGCTGGGTCCATACGAAATTACAGGTGCATTACAGGTCCAGTTTTTCACTTTACCCCATGTATCCAGAACCATATCATTCACACCATAAGTGATAATTTCACCATTGTGAACAATTTCATTAGCATCGGTACCATTCGCAATAAATATGGCCGCTGTAATAAAATCAGCAACTCCCGAGGGGATCTTGCCATGAGAGTACACGGCGTTGGTTTGCAACATTTCAATAATGGTTTTACCTCCCTCATCTCCAAATCCCGCAATAAAAATCCCTGAACCTGAAACAGGAGCATTTTTTCTGCCTATAGAAATATTTTTCGCGGTCAATGTTATTTTACTCTTTTCAGAACTGCTGAGGTTGTAGATGGTCAATGCCCCTTGTAAAACATTCACCCCATATTTTTGGGGCTGCTCGAGATAGTTTCTCGAATCGGATGCAATGATATCTATGCCTTCTATCGTAATGTCTGCATTTTCAAATTCATCCTTTGTTATAAACGAAAACTGTCCGCTAATCAGTAGATTCTTAAATAAAAAATCCCCCAGATTACTTTGGGTAAAAGCACTGAAAACAGCCTTTTTATTAACTGCGGCATGTATATTCAGATCAGCGATCGTGTTATTGGCAGATAGCCCGATACCGTCATTATTATCAAAAGAAAGCAACGGAAACTCCCCATTTTCATACATTTTCCCTTTTAGTGTACTTCCTTCAGGTAAAATTACACTGTAAGGACAAAGGAAACTTTTTTCAATTATAATTTCATTTGCATTTTCTTTAACCGCTGAGAGGAGTTGATTAAAATTACTTACTTTCATTTTTTCAATTTAAAATTAGTTTTATCAATATTTAATGCCAGGAGGCATTTCTTCCCCTTGGCATTTATAAACTCATATTTAACGCCCGCCAGGACGTTTAATCTTATTATAATTTAGATTTTGCTTCAGAAAGAGTTACCGTTTTACCTAAGCCCCCTGCTTCGTGTAAATCTCCAAAAACTTCAATCCTGGCCGATTGGTTCAGTCCCCCTATTCTCACAGGATCAAAACCATTATTCATAATAAGCTGTTCTACAATAGAGTCAATACTTTCATCATCGCTTGCATAAAATTCTACCGCTTTTTCTGGTGTTTGAAAAGATGCAGACTGAAGCGTACCGGCAAGTAAGGTCCCAAATGCCTTTACTAATTTCGCACCCTTCGGCAGAGATCCGGCATTAATTTCTCCTGCAGATTCGTCTTCTCCGATGATTTTTTTAAAACCACCATTCCCGTCCGGAGCAATTGCATTGGATGGATCTACTATAATCTTGTTTTCAAGATACGTTGCATTATCCTTTAAGAATCCGGAGATAGCTTGAAACGGTACGGCAAGAATTAAAACATCTGCCGCTTTCACCGCGAGTGCAACAGAATTTGCCTCAACAGAGGAACCTAACAGAGCTGCAAGATTCTTTGCCTCTTCTTCGTTGCGATCCGCCACTATATAGGAAGTATTGGATTTTAAAAGATTAGAAGCTAACGCTTTTCCAATGTTTCCCAAGCCAATGATGGCTACTTTTTCATTTACTGACATAATTTTTAAATTTTGATATTGAATTAATAAATAAAATCAGGAAACTTTTTTTGCAGAGTTATAGATTTATTTCCATTAGCTTATGCTGCTATTTTTTTCACCAAACTCCACGTCTATGGTTAGAAACCCATCGAAACATCCCTAAAATATTCAGCTTATTCATCGCGTCAAAACCACCCCATTTTTTTACCTCTTCTGTGAACTTAACGTTTCTGTATAGCTGATCCCAGCTTTGCCCTTCACGAACTAAATTCAAAACCTGCTGGTGAAGGCTTACAATATACTCTCTCTCTTCTCTGATGTCATCAAGTGTTGCCATAGTATAATGTCCCACATCAATATAATCTACATCCTGTTTCAAGGCCCAGTCTAAAGTTTCTATCCAGCCATCATAATAAAAATCAAGAAAATCATTATAAGGCATTGTTTTCGACTCTCCTACGTCCGTCAGCTGGAGAGCTTTATATTGGGGAAATAATACTACAGACATGCTATTAGAATGACTTGGTGCAATATGTTTAACAATAACCGTTTCGCCTCCCAGCTTTATGGTTAATTGTTTATCATAAATAATGTCGGGAACAGCTACGGGCAGTTTTTCCCCAATAATTGGTTCCAGTCCGTTTTTGTGGATTATAATTTTGGCGCCAGCCTGCTGAAAAACTTGTGATCCCCCTGCATGATCATAATGAGCATGGGTAAGAATAACATATTTCACCGGAACATTAAATTTCTTTTTGATCTCATCTTTGAGCCAGATTGCTGCTTGTGTGAGTGCTGGGTCAATAACAATGGCACCTTCATGTGTAATAAGTACCAAACCACTATGCAGAGCCGGTAAAGTACCATTAGTATGCCGATAAAGATTTCCTTTAACTTTTATGAGGGTTTTCTCTAAACCAGCATCTGGTTTTCCAAAAATATCCTCCAAAACTTCGTGATTATCATAAAGAGATTTATCTACAAACTCAGGTCCACTAAGATGTGGGTCTAACTGAGCCTTAACATTTCCAACTAATAAAATTAAAATAATTAAAGGAAAATAGGAAAGCTTTTTTTTTGCGCTCACGTTTATATTATTTTTTGTTTGAATTTCAAATAATTAAATGGTTATAAAATCACTTCCAACTTCATCAGATCTCTTGAAGTTATATTACTAAACCATTTTTCATTCATAATTTTTGACATTGGAAAATTTTCCGAAAATACTCCAAATATTATTTCTGCCTGCATTTTAGCTATGTATGGGCCGACACAGTAATGAATTCCTCTGCTAAATGACAGATAATCTTTTAAGGGATCTTCTCCGTTTTTATTATCATAATTTGCAGAAGAAAGCATCGCTATAACAATATCTCCCGTACGAAGGTCAGATCCACTAAGGTTAGTCTCTTTGTGTACATATCTTGGAAAAGCACTGTTAGCAGGTGATGTACGAAATAAAACTTCATCAACAATATTTTTCACATTCAGTGATTCACCTTTTTTGTGATTTTTATTTATTATGATCTGACGTAAACCTTGACTGATCAGACTAGCTGTTGTACCGCTTCCTGCCATAAACAAAAGTAAGCTCATACTTAAAATTTCATCATATGTGAGCCCATCTTTAAGTAATACGGAGATTATGGATCGTTCATCCGGATGCTTTTCTTTATCAAATATAACCTTGCTAATTAAAGAATGGAACTCCATCACTTTGGGAAGATATTCTGGATCTGTCTTTGCCATTTGTAAAGCTATTCCATACCCGGGTAATTCCCTCTGCCATTTTAATCCTAACATTTTAGCAATTACTTTTACAGGTATCAAATAAGAAAGTTCGGTTACTAAGTCGTGTTTTTGTCCACTTTTCCAATCAACAAAAACTGCCTTCACTTCTCCGGTTATATAATCCCTATATGTTTCCAATGTTTCCGGAGTAAAGAAGCGTTCTAATGATTGTTTCAGTCTTTTATGTTTATCTCCATCATTTGCCAACAGGTGAGCTGGAGTAGGAATTGCCTTTGAAAAAGGGTTATTCTCATATGATTGATTCATCAGAGCGGGGCTTACTTTAAAAATCTCTCCCTCTAATAACACAGACTCTACATCTTGTCTTCTCGTAACTATCCAAACTTTAGGACCATTACGTAATTGGTGAGGATACAGCCCTTTCAACTCTCTTATTGGAGCTAATATATTATCTGGATTTGTTGCGAATTCTACCGAACTAAAATCTAATTGATTATTCTTGAGATCCATATTCTTCATTTTTACTTTTACCTCTTCTGAAGTTACTTATCTACAAAATACCTGCCTGATGAAATATGTGCTTATGCTCAATAAAGTCATGCATAGCCGCTAACCCATTTAGTCTGCCTAAACCACTTAGCTTGTAGCCTCCTTCTTCAAATTCGTCATTGACCTGAGCCCAGTTATTTATCCAAACTGTACCTGCCTCCAGTTCTTTTGCAACCTTTAAAGGTAAATCTACGTTTTGACTCCAGATAGATGCAGCCAGGCCGTATATGTTATCATTTGCCAATTCAACGGCTTCTTCTGGGGTATCGAAAATTTGTAAGGTAGCAACAGGTCCAAAAGTTTCTTCCTGAATGATTTTCATCTTATTGTCATTAACCTCCAGTAAGGCAGGCCGGTAAAACGCTCCTGCAGATAAAGGTCCTTCAGGGATTTTTCCACCACGTACCAAAACTTTTGCCCCTAAACCAATTGCTTCTTCAACGATCTTATCTACTCTCTCTACATTCGCTTTGTCTATCATTGGTCCCATATCAGATTCAGGATTGCTTGCAGGCCCCGGTTTTACATTCTCCAGTCTTTCAGAAAATGTTTTTATGAAACGATCTGCAATACCTCTCTGAACTAAAAGACGGCTCCCTGTCATACAAAACTGACCTGCAAATACCGTAATTGCTTTTTCGAGTACGGGAAGTGCGGTTTCCAGATCTGCATCATTAAATACCAGCATTGGTGTTTTTCCTCCAAGTTCAAAGCCGAAACGTTTTAAATTACTTGCCCCATTCCGCATCAAAATTTTTCCGGTTGCAGTACTTCCTGTATAACTTATTGAAGGTACATCAGGTGATTCGATCATTAAAGCAGCTCCTTCACTTCCGCTTTCTGTAAATTGGTTGATGATACCTTTGGGTAAAGATTTAACCGATTCAAAAATTTCATTGATTGCACGATTGACCTGTGCGGTTTGAGAGGGCATCTTTATTACTGTACTGCATCCGGCAGCCAAAGCAGGAGCTAGCGAACGGATCATCAAAATAACGGGTGAATTCCATGGAGCAATAATCCCGGCAACCCCAATGGGCCCTGACAATACCATGCTGTAGGAACCTGCTCTGGTCTCTAGTGCTCTCCCACTTTCAGCTAAAGTCAATGCGGCATAATAACGTAATTTGGGTGGTACTAAATTGAATTCAAATTCTGCTTCTCCCCTGATTTTACCATTTTCAAGGCATAATATGTCAATTAATTTTTCTTGGTTGTCTTCAAAAGCTGCAGCGAGTTCATTGATTACTTTGTATCGTAAATGTCGACTGTTTTTCCAGTCACTTTCTTTAAATGCTCTTTTTGCTGCTTCAATGGCACTACGAGCCTCAATAGATCCTCCATCAGCATAAGTTCCTATTTTTTCTCCTGTTGCCGGATTGAAACTATCTCTATGGTGATTGCTGTCAACCCACTCTCCATCAATCCAATTAAGTGCTATTTTATTCATAATCCTGTTATTTTAGAAAGGTTTATATTGGTTCAAATTATAAGTTGAATAAATTTGCGGCGTTGGTTCTTCCAATTTTGATCCGGTCATTTCTACTAATTAATGTCTTATCAAACCATTTACTGGCAGTCTTCATACTTTCGTATGGATAATCTGCAGAAAACATAACTCGATCAACTCCTATTTCACTAATGGTATTCAGCAGTCCTTTAGTGTGAAAATGTCCACTGGTAGTAATATAAAAGTTATTATTAAAGTAGTCACTTACTTTCTTTTTCGCCTTTCCTAATCCTGTTCCTTCATGCTGCATATTTAAACGATGTTCGAGCCTTGGAAGCATAAAAGGTAGACCTTCCCCTAAATGTCCCAGTATGACAGTAAGGTTTGGATATTGGTCAAATAGCCCACTGAGCATAAGGCGTATGGCATGGGTTGCTGTCTCATGTGCAAATCCCCATGCAGAGCCTATTAAAGAAGAATATCCTTCATAAATACGACGTTGAGAAGCTAAAGGCTCGCGGGGATGAAGGTATACCGGTACATTAAGTTGTGCCACACGATCCCAAAACTCCCATATGGGTTCTTCATCCAGATATTGAGCGGTATTTTCATCTCCTATATTGGTATATCCGTTTACCAGAGCTCCTTTGAATCCAAATTCTTTTACAGCCCGTTCCAATTCGTTTGCAGCTTCTTTAGGTGACTGTAAGGCTACAGTAGCAAAGGCCTGCAATCTTTCAGGATGTTTTGACGTAAAAACTTCATAGATTTCATTGTTTGTTTTCACCGCGAAATCTACTGCTGTATTTTTATCAATAATTGACTGTGCTCCAGGTGAAGTGAGCGATAGAATGGATACAGCGATACCTGCTTCATCCATTTCATCTAATCTTCGGGAAGTATCCAACAGTCTAAAATCTACATCAGCCATGTAACCTGCTCCGTTTCTGGCTGATTCTCCACTGGAATCCCAGAGGCTATTATTAAGCGATGTGGTTAAATGTTCTTCTAAAACTATTTTATTTTTCATAAAAGTTTATTCCAATTTTGTGATTTAATGTGACAGGGCTAGAGAGGATAGCTTATAAGATTTTTAAGACTGAGTGGACCAATAATCAATTGCTGCAACATTCCTCCTTCATTAAGCTTACCTAAATAAATGCCTTCAAATCCGAAGTCTTTAATTATCTCCCCTATTTTTGTATTCGCTTCCTGATGATTTCCAGAAAAAAACAACACCCGACTTCCTCCTTCGAGGCTTGGATTTTCTGCCATTCGCTGTACGGGTAATGTATTGAATGCTTTTACCACCATGGCCCCTTTTAAGTAATCCGAAACCACCTCTGAAGAGTTTCTTCCATTAGTATCAATCGGTTTTATATCGGGCATGGTAACTGCATTGGTCGCATCAATGACTATTTTGCTATTCCAGTCATAACCGGAAACAGCATCTTTTACATTTTCAAATGGCACCGCTATAAAAACCACATCTGTAGCCACGGCATCTGCTACACTACCCGCTTTTATGCCGGTTCCCATCTCTTTTACGGCCTTCTCCAGGGTATCAATATCAGATTTGCCGCTTATAATAATATCATATCCTGCTTTTGAAGCATGTGCAGCAAAAGCTTTGCCTACTCTTCCTGATCCAATTATTCCTATTTTCATTTTTTTACTTATTTTTTAATTTTTATTTTTAATTTCATCTGCAATTTTTTCTGCCATCATGATTACCGTTGGATTAGGCGCTGCAGATACGGCATCCGGAAAAATAGATGCATCCACGACTCTTAATCCAATAGTTTTATAGACGTTTCCTGAAAAATCCACTACCGCAGTCTCATCACTTTCCAACCCCATTGGAGCGGTTGAAAACGGATGATGATATGTATCTATTGTTTTTTTCATTGATTCAAGGATAGCATCATCAGTCTGCGCCTGATCTCCGGGATTCAATTCCTGTACAATCATATCTTTTAATGGGGATGTTTTACCGATCTTACGTGACAGTTTAATTCCCTCCAGCAAGCGTTTTCGATCTTCTTCTTCTCTCAGAAAGTTAAGATCAATAACCGGAGCCAAATTCGGATCTTTGCCTGCTAATTTTAATGTCCCTTTTGATTTTGGATTTGTCAAAGCTACGGCTAACACAAAACCAACTTTTGTAGGGCTTTGGTCGTGAGGAAATAAATGAGTGGCGGTGATGTGTAAATCCAATTCTCCATTTTTAGCATAAGAGGAGTTTGTCCATATTTTTGCACCAATAGCCGGTGTCTGTACACCAATTTTATCGGGGTTGGCCGCATAAGCATTGTAATAAAAAGGATGATCATATAATTTCTGACCAACAGGAAGTTCAGCTATGACACGAATTCCCAGTGCCTCCAATTCTTTTTTCGGGCCAATGCCTGAACGTAATAAAATGGCTGCACTACCATAAGTTCCGGCAGAAAGTATGATTTCCTTGCCTTTGAAAATCCTGCCATCTGCCAACTGTATTCCTTTTGCTCTGTTTTTTTCAAAAATAATTTTATCGGTTAGTGCTTCTCCTACTACCGTCAAATTTTTCCGGCTGCGAACTTCTTCATTCAAATAAGTCATCCCGGTATTTACACGAATACCATTTATAATGTTCATAGGATATGCTCCCACACCTTTCTGTTTATCTGCGTTAAAGTCTGTGATTTCTTCAAATCCGCCTTCAACAGCTGCATTTATAAAAGCGAGTTGCATCGGACTTATGTCTTTTTTTGTTTTTTGAACTATCGGGAATAAGCCATCGTGACCGTGCCAATTAGTATCCGGTATATTGGAGGTTTCCATTTTTTTATAATAAGGAAAAACGTCATTCCAGGACCACCCTTTTATATGATACTTTTTTTCCCAACGTTCAAAATCCCCGGGTAAAGAACGTACCGCAACAGCACCATTTACAGAAGAACTTCCTCCGAGCGTTTTGCCCCGAACTACCGAAACCGGTTTTTCTACATACCCTGGTTTACTTTTATATCCCCATTCATAACGACTGTCTCCATTGGCGCCCAGAATATCGCTGTTTGCCAGGATATCGGGATATCCTTTTGAGTCGAAAATAGGACCTGCTTCTACAACCAATATTTTTTTTTTCTGGTTTTCTGATAAACGGTTTGCCAAAACTGATCCAGCTGATCCGGCTCCTATAATAATATAATCGTAATCAACATTGGTTGCCAAGACATTTACGTTTTGTATTATTTTTTTCTGCCCGTCCACCTGAGATGGCAGTATTGAGACGACCAGTAACATCATCCGTCCTACTTTTTTCCATACCAGCCTGAAAGTACTTATACTTTGATACACATCTGTTTTCATTTAATGATTTAGTATTTATTATTGCGGAACAGTGAAATTTAAACATATCCATTTTTAAAAATGCTGAGCATCTCAATTTGATCAAAAAAAGGCTTCAGCTGCAGGTTTACATTCAATATTTAACTGTAAATTCGCTTTCATTTCTTTCATTACATTGTTCTGAATATTTTGAGACAAATCATCTGGAACTTTGTAAATATTCTTGCATTCTAGTTTTTCTATATCAAACTCCTTCATCTAAATTGTGAAAATTAAAAAGCAGAAGCTAAATCTGTGATCAGCTTCTGCCTGTCTATGAAACAAAATAGTCTATTTACTAGATTTATTAAACATATAGCGGGTGATCTTCCATTCGCCATTCTTTTTTTGCAGAAGAAAGAATTCTCTATTTGCTTCAGAACCCGTTTCTCCATTGGCATGAATTAAAACTGTTCCTTTTGAAGAGGTACGAACAAAAGCAACATCTCCGCTCACTATGATCTCCTCAATGGTAAATTTTACCGTTAATTGTATCATTTTGAATATGGATGTGTAAGATTCTTTTAATTCTTCTGTTCCTGTAGCGGTAGGAAGAGTGGTGGGCATAAACATACCATCTTCTCCATACACCTGTAATACTTTGTTTACATCTGAAGTGTTTAATGCATCTTCATATGTCATTAAAACTTTTTCAATTGCCTGTTTTTCTGTCTGTAAATCCATTGTTTGTGTAATTTGTTTATTTATTCCTTTTTTTGTTTGTCCTTCAGCAAGGTGTCCTGTCGTTAATAAACCCATGCTGATAATTAATGTTAAATATTTCACAATTTAAATGTTCAACGAGTAGATGCAGTATTTGCGAGTTTCAATCCTGATCTGTAAACTATATTTATACTTTACTTAAATATTCTGATAACAGAACCAATTGTATCCTGTCTATTTTCCACATGCCGATTTGTGCTGACACCATTTAACCGGTAATAGGTTGGTGTATAATCTGGTACAGTGGGCAATAGAGTAATGTAATTTTACTCCTTATATTGGATTATACCATACCAGGTCAGATACGTTGTATTACAAAGCTAGGTACTCTGAGCTGACCATCCCTGATCCAGTTTGATTTTTTCTTTATTCCAGTTTTGAAAAAAAATTCGGTTATTAACGCTTGATTGATCTGCTTCTAATCCTGCTCAATGACTGTGGTTTTATCCCCAGATAGCTCGCAATGTGCTTTAGAGCAATGGACTGAAATATTTTAGGGTATTCGGAAAAGAGGTTATTATATCTTTGTTCCGGTGAGAGATACAGCAGATCTTCAAATCTTTTTTTAGTTTCGAAATACATTATTCCTGTTATTTTTCTGCCGAACTCCCGCCAATAATCCTCCTTCTGATAAAGGGTTTCCAAATCATGTTTAGATAATAAAAGTATATCTGAATCTTCCATTGCCTGTATATTGATCTTTGAATCCATATTACACAGAAAGCTTTCATAATCTGAAAAAAGATGATTATCAAAGTAAAAATTAAAATTGATCTCACATCCATTGTCATTCAGGTAGTAGCTACGCACCACTCCTTTTTTGAGGAAACCTACATGTTTGCAAAAGTCTCCTTCTTTCAAAAGAAACTGATTTTTTTTATACTTGATTTCTATCAAATAAGAAGATAGTTCATTATAATGCTCCTCGTCAAGCTGGAATAACAATCCCTTTTCTTTGTGTTCATTTGTATTGTCTTTCATAGCGATATAATAGTGGATTTAGTCTCATATTAAAAAATACCCAAGGCACGAATGCTCTCAGGTATCTGTCAAAAACCAATAATAAAGTCCAAAAACGATTATGTTTAAATGATATTTGAAAAATTAGTGGGAACAATTTTCATCATTTCGATTTAGAATCACATAGCTTTTTATATGGTTGATTTTAAGAAGAAGGCACAGCAAAAAGATAGTTTTCACCATTATTTCCAACCTGTACATTCGGAGGTGAGAACCCTACACTATCTACGACCTCAGTCCACAAGTACAAAGTAACAGAAGCGCTGGTAACATCTACGGGAATCACTCCATTTAAAAAAGAGTAGCCTCCCGCATATACAGCGGTCGTTGCAGGAGCCAGCCACCCGGAAACAAGTCTGCTCGCCAGATAATTATATCCGGTACTAACAATACTGCTGTTACTGCTGCTCAGGGTTAGCCGAACCCATTTATTTCCACTGTCATCAGCACTTTTATTGCTTAGCAACAGCTCTCCCACATAAACCATCCACTTCCCTTGTGTGAGTGTTATTTTGTGCCCTATAAGCGTGTTGGACGATATACCCACTAGATTTGGATTTAGCTCTCCAAATGCAATTGGGTTGGCGACATGAACATTGGTCCATCTTGCTCCTCCTAAATTATCGCTTACCAAATACTTTCCCTGCCCCTGGGTTCCGTCTATCATTCTAAAAGCACTTCCGGGAAAATTACTGTTAACCTGTAGTTTTGACAAAGGAAGTGCTGTATTTATACCTACGTTTCCATTATCCAAAACCGTCATCATTTCTGATCCTGAAGCATTGTTTATTTCAACGGCTTTACTTAAAATATTACTTCCTTTTGACACAACATCCAATGCTGCAGAAGGGGTGGCTGTATTTATACCTACCTGCCCAAAAACGGCATAAGAAAGCATAATACACTCTACCACGAATAATTTTTGATTCATTTGTATTTAATTATTTGAATTGTGTTTTTTGTCAATAAACAGTTCCTAAAAGTCTGAAAAAAGATGTATTTTATCAGGGATTTTTTTCCTCTTTATTTTCAGTCCTGATTCTATTAATCAATTCCGTTTATTATAGTGCTTTTAAGTAGTACTTATTTTCGAGCGTAAAGAAATTACATTTTTTGATTTAGCGCCTAGACCAGTTTAAAACTTTCTATCAGACCAGGATTTTTCGGTTATTAATGAATCTGTAATCACCCTATTGATTTCAAACAAACTGGTTATTTATAAAAATAAAACTGGATCAGATTTTTATAAAAAAAACTAACTTTTTTTGTATGCAAATATTTTTATGAAAAATGTATTGATTTATACATTGATGAACATGAAAAATTCAAATTAGAAGCTATTTATTGAGATGATTTTAACCAAAAACATCCACTTAGGATCATTGATGGAGTATCGCGCTACAGAATCGAAAATTGAAATTAGTTACCTGTGTTCTCATTTTAAATGTTCTGAAAAAGAAATACATCAAATGTACTCACAAACTTCTTTAGATTGTGATACACTTCTTAAGTGGTGTAAATTATTGAATTATGATTTTTTCAGACTATACTCCCAGCATCTCATCTTGTACTCTCCAACCGATTTACTAAGAAAAAACAAAATTAAAACACAAAAAACAAATCTTCCCCAATTCAGGAAAAGCCTTTATACAATAGAAATCATAGAATTTGTATTGGGACTGCTGGAATCTGGCGAAAAAAGCAGACAACAAATCATACAAGAGTATAATATTCCTAAGACTACTTTATATAAATGGATCAATAAATATCCTTCCAACGGAACATGAAAATATGTTACAAATGAAAAATTCAGAGCCAGATTATAAACGAATTTATACAGACCTAATTGAGCGCAAGCAACCTAAAAATTCACAGAAATGCCTAAAGATATTATCAAAAAAAACACTATCCTACCTAGATATTATAACTATTAATGATTTAATCAGTGAAAACAATACCAAAGAAGCCAGAATACAGAATCAAAGGCACAGATCGTATAATCAGGCTGCAATTTTTGAAATTCTGAACTATCAAAAAAATAATTATTTAAACAACAAAGAATTAGCTCTTCATTTTAATCTTAGCAGAAACACTGTAGCTAAATGGAAAAAAATGTTTTCTGTTTAATAGATAATAACTTAAAAAATGTAAAGCATCAGTCTCATGCTGTGCTTATTATTCTCTCATCGAGTTTAGTTTTAATTTTTCATGATGTTAGTTTCTTTAGTTTCCATTAGCGGGATGAGACAAGTAGAAAGCCTTAATCGGCTTTCTTTTTGTTTTTATTTGAAATAAAAAATCACTTAACACTATCATTTGCTTTAAGAAAACAACCACTGATTTACAGGAATTTTGCCAGAATTTTGATCCCCTGTTCTAATTTATCTTCTTTTGCAGAACCAAAACTCAAAAAAAAGCCTTTCCCTGCAAATTTGTAATAATCAGAGCTGATAATTTTTATACCATTTAACTCCAAATCTTTTGATATCAAATTGTAATCTACCGTTTCTTTATGAGGTACAATCCAATAACCAAGACCCAGGTCCGGCTTTTGATAAGTGATTTTATTTTTAAGGTATTTCTGTAGAACGGTATCCACAAAATCTCTTTTTGCTTTATAGAGCACCACAGACTTTTTTAAGCATTTGGTAAATATTCCGTCCCGGATTAAATTAAAAAAAACCCTTTCCATAATACCATCCCCACTAATATCAATCATCTTTCTGAGTCTCGCCACTTTCCCAATAAAATCATGGCTTCCTACCATGTATCCCATCTTTAGAATAGGACTTACTGATCTGCTGAACGTTTCGATATACACATAATTCATAATATTATCAGTGCTGCATAAAGGCAGGATAGGTTTGTCTGTATAGTTCAGATCTATACAATAATCATCTTCAATTATATAAAACCCATATTGATTGGAAAGATCGATGAGCCTTTTACGCCTTGCATTACTTAAAACCGCCATTGTTGGAAACTGGCCGTTGGCACAAACATATACAGCTTTTATTTTATTTCCTTCCTTAATATATTTTTCAATTTCAGATGTGAGAATTCCATCCTGATCAACACTAGCAAACAAAACAGTTGCCCCCGCATATTTAAAAGTATCCCAGGCAAGACTATAGCCCGGATGTTCCACAATAACACAGTCATTCTCACTTAACAGACATTGTGAAACTAAGAAAAGGGCCATTTGACTCCCTCGGGTGATACAGATATTATTCTCATCACTTACGATTCTTCTTTGCTGATTAAGCATTTGTGATAAGGCAATTCTAAGTTTTTTATACCCTATCGCCTCATGATTATAAATCGCTATTTTTTGCTTTTGAATTCTTTTTAATACTGATCTATACTCTCTCACCAATTCTCCTACAGGCGAAAAAAAAGGATCCGGAAGGCCCTGATCAAAGGCCAATTTATTCTCTTCGTTTTCATAGGCATAATTATAAATATTCTTTTCACTAAAATTATTTTGCTTATGATCCGGTATATCGGCCACAAATATCCCTACCCTCTGTTTGGAAATCACCCATCCTTCATGCTCCAGAAAATGGTAAGCTTCGATAACCGTATTTCTATTGGCATTAAACAGCAGCGCTGTTTTCCGGCTTCCGGGTAAAAAGTCTCCGCTTTTCAGCATTCCCGATTGTATTGCTCCAATTATGGTTTCAGCAATCTGCATATAAATAGGAAATTGAGACAATCTCTCATCTATTTTTAAATCTAATTTCCAACGTCTTAACATTAAATAACTGTATTAAAAAATTATATATTATAAAAAGCAAGATTTTTACCTATTCCTGTGGCATCAAGAAGTCGGCGGCCAATACATCACAATATTCATTTAGTTGATTTAAAACCTTCAATCATAGTTATTTTAGGATTACGGTTTTACTTAAATCAAAGTATAAATATCACTCAGATGATCAGATATAAAAATCTGCTAAAGCTATGCTGGGTTTGAGTTCTCATGTTGTTCCGCCTGTTATCTGTAATGTTAATACGGTGTTTATATATCGCTCTTTATGAACGTCCGATAATTGAATGCGTAACAATGTGGTATTGAAAGAGAAAAACTCTTTATCCCTGGTTACAGTAAAAATATTTATATGCGAAGTCATTTCTTCTACCTGGTTCTTCTGATCGAATGGGGGTCATAAGGAAATATAAAAAAATCTTCATAGTGCTCAGTAAGCGCACGTATAAAAACTGTCTGAACACTTCTTATGTTCAAATATAGTAGCTTATAAATGTTTTTTTCTTCATTGTGTGTTTAGATGAAAATAAATCAAAAAAGGGAAGTTAAATTTTATCTTTAGCCCACAGACCAGTTTATTTTTTTTTAGCATCCAGTTTAAATTTTGAAATAAAAAAAACGAAAAATATTATATTTAATCCGTTTTTATTGATCCCCAATGGTTACTGGAAAATGTTATTTGTTTCTATTCTTTCTGATAAGGTTTATAATCTGTATATCCTTCCTTGTTACCCCCAAAATATAATTCTTTTCTAGATGGGCTCAGTTCCCAGTTATTTTCCATTCTTTCCGCTAAATCAGGGTTTGAAACGAATAAATCTCCAAAAGCTGCCATATCTATAATGCCAGTATCTATTAATTCCATGGCTTTCTTTTTATCTAGGCCTCCCGCAAGAATAATAATCCCGTTGTACCAACTTCTGAACTCTTCCATAAAATGATGAGGCATAACATATTTCCCACCAACACTTTGATTCATAATGTGAATATATACCACCTCCCTGTTATCCAACTCTTCGGCAATAAATTTATAGGTGTCTTTTACTTCTGTTTCATCAAACGCAGGCATATCTCCAATCAGACCGAAGGGCGATATACGGACAGCAACCTTATCAGAACCTATTTCAGCGATACATGCATCAACAACTTCCAATAAAAACCGGCTTCTTTTTTCTATAGTCCCTCCATATTCATCTGTGCGATTATTAATCATTGGGTTTAAAAATTGTTCTATAAGATAACCATTAGCCCCATGAAGCTCCACCCCATCGAATCCTGCACTTATCGCATTTTTAGCAGCGTTTGCAAAATCTTTAATAATTTCTTTTATCTGATTCGTGGTTAATGCCACAGGTTTTGACGCTTCTACAAATCCTGGCTTCCCACTTTCATCTAAACCAAAAACCATTGTTTGTGCACGCTGATCCGAAACTCCAACCGGATTTTCGTTTATAGGTAAAGTGCTAACATGAGAAGAACGTCCAACATGCCAGATCTGACAGAAAATTTTACTCCCTTTTTCGTGGACAGCTTTGGTGACCATCTTTGCGCCTTCTATCATTTGATCAGTATATATACCCGGCACATAAAGGTATCCTGTAGAAGTAGGAGAAATTATAATGCCTTCAGTAACTATAAGTCCGGCTCCGGTTTTCCCGGAACGTTGTGAATAATACTCGGCATTCAATGAGTTCAGTATCCCGTCTGGATTTCTTGCTCTTGTCATGGGAGCCATTACAATCTGGTTAATAAACTTAGCGTTCTTTTTTTCAAAAAAATTAAATAATTTCATTGTGTAAAATTTCTTTTTTACAAAGTTACCGCGATTAAATGGGCAACATGTGATAAAAAATCACACAAAAATGGTAAAATTCCGAAATTAAAATAATTATGCCCCGTTCTAAAAAAGTTTATCCAATGAGATTTCCTCATGTCTTTTAAATCCAGTATTGTACATCGTGTAGAAAAAAGGCGAATTCATTTATCTAAAAACACAAAACATTCCAGGATCCGGCAATGAAGCATAGTTTTGGTTTGGTTGCGGAAACAGGGTCATTAGATTTTGGCAGATCTATTAGCTATATTAGGCTAAAATATTAAGAAACTCCTGCAGAAAAAATCAAAAGATGAACATGCAACCTCCTAAATGGGCATAAAAAACCCGGAAAATTAAAATTTTCCGGATTAGTATTTTTATGAGCTGATCTTTAAATTATGTGTTAAGTTCTCTAACTAACCGAAATCCCCACATATTGGAACGGATAAGCCAAGAATAATATGCTGACCTGTAAGATGTACGAATATTTTGAGGCATATAATCCCATCCGCCACCACGTAATACAGGGAATTGAGAGACTCCTAATGTACGGGGTAATTCATTATATGGACCTGTATTATACGAATCTTCCCAAGCATCGGCAACAAATTCTCTTGCGTTTCCTGTAACATCATACAATCCCCAATTATTGGGTTTAAAACTACCTACACTTGCAGTATAAGCAGCTCCATCATTACAATTTACCTTGATAAATTGATACCCTGTAGCTGCATCCGTTGATTCATCATAAACTGCCGCATAACCACAAGCATCATTTACATTATCCCCCCAAAAGAAAGCAGTATTGCTTCCTGCTTTTGCTGCATACTCCCATTCTGCTTCAGTGGGTAACCTGTATTTAGCTCCTGTTTTTGACGAAAGCCAAGCAGCATAATCTTCAGCATCCTTACGTGTTACACAAGTAACAGGAAAGTCTCCTTTTTGTGGAAAACCAGGATTTCTCCAAGATAAATTTTCATGATACATAGGGAATTCAGGATCACTAATCTGAGGTTGGCCGGTAAACCCTAGTGCACCTTTAGCCTCTTTACGATTAGTTTCCCGCACAAATTCAGCATATTGGTCCACAGTTACCTCAGTTTTTGATATTGCGAAAGACTTGCCAATTTTCACTTGATGTCTGGGACTTTCCCAAGCAACGCGATAAGAATCTACATTAAGTGCCTGATGTTGCTCCGTAGTGCCTCCTATGAAATAGTTTCCTATCGGTAATACTACCATCTCAGTACAATAAAAACCACTGCAATCTTTAATTACCTCAAAAGGCTGGAACACTTTTGTATCCTTTACAGGTGGCAGCTGCATAAACTTAGTTGAACTGTAGGAAGGTGACCGAAGCATATTAAATTGAGCACCCCACAAAGACATATCTGCTCTCAGATATTTATTTGATAATTGCCCACCTGGGAAACTGTTATTTTCAAAATTTGGACATTGCTGTATCATTCCTTTTGCCTGATTACTAAGCTGAGTTAAGTTTTCAATAAAATCACCATTACATTCGTCCTTTTTTATCAGGGAAAGTGCTTTATTTGCCTTCTCATAAATTACCTTATAAGTTGCGTCACAATAATTTTTAGGCCACGTTTTTAAATCAGATGCATCTTTAAAAGTTTGCGTTAACTCATTAATTACCAATTCAAATTCAGGATTCCTATCACTACAATTATTTTGGTGATCTTCACTTTGAGAACAAGAATTTACAACAAAAAATGTTATTGTAAAGAATATTACTTTTTTAATCATATATAATGTTTTAAAAATTTATTGTATTGACAAAGTCCATCTTCATTTAGACGCATATGTTATGCATTTAACACTACAAAGATACCCTCATCAAATGGGGGACATATGATAAAAAACCACATAAAAATGGTAAAACTCCGAAATTAAAATAGTTATTTTTTTTTCTGCTCCAATTTGAAATCAGAAGGTGAAGCCTCCGTCTGTTTTTTAAAAAATTTAGTGAAATTGGTGGGTTCGTCGAAGCCTAGTGCAAAGCTTATTTCTTTGATACTTAAATCCTCATGAGTCAGAAGACGTTTACTTTCTAATATAATATGGTCAGTAATATATGATTTGGGAGATTTTCCCAATGTTGCTTCAATTGCTTTTTGCAATTTTCTGTCACTTATATGTAGCTTATCGGCATAGTCTTTTACAGTTTTGTATTCAGTAAAATTCTGCCGAACTAATTTCTTAAATGCCATGGTATATGAGGAATCTTTACCGGACAGTTTATTTTTATAATTATTGCTTTTTATTAAGCTCCTTTCTGCATAATTTAAAATGTTTGATAAACCGTTGTGCAAAATAGATGCTTGAACAGTATCAAATTCATGATTTAGTTCAACAATTAAAGAGGCAATAATTTCCTGGAAAATAGTTCCTTCATGTTCCTTCAATTCAAAAAAGGTAGTACCGCCAAGAGGGTTAAAAATATGAGCATTGGATAAAAAGGATTTATTATAAGCAGACCTTGCATAAAATGTTTCAGTAAAAGCAATTAAAATGCCTTCGTAGTTTACATCGGGAACAAAGTGATGTACCTGATTGGGACTTACTATCCAAACATCATTAGCTTTAAACTTTATTTCCTCAAAATCCACAAAGTAAGTTCCTTCGCCCTGCGTGATGTACTGGATGATATAAAAATCGGTTCTGTGAGGCCGGAACACGGCTTCGGCTCCCCTTTTTATTCTTTCAGAAATGCTGATAATGTGCATATTCTGATCTTTATTAGAAATGGGTTTAAAAGAATAATTTGTGATACTTTTCATTTTTTAAATAATCTAAACTTTAAAAGGAAGAAATAATCCCAGCAGGTTTATCTATACTTGAGAAGCTACAAAATATTTCCAAAGAAAAATTATAAAATATTTCTGCAAATTCTTGTTACTAGGACCGGAATTGATTTCATCAGAATTTAAAACATCCAAAATTCTTAGAAAATCATTGCAATATAGATATTTTACTTTTTATAAAACCTAACACAAAAATTAACTTAAGGTATTGATTATTAACAATTAACACCTTATGGCTATTTTACATCTATAGTTTAAAATACTAATTTTGTTTGCACAAGAAAACAGCAATACAAATGATAAACTTTTTAAATTCAATTATGAAAAATCTATTTTTAGCATTAACATTGGCTTCAGGGTCCTTTGCTTTTGCCCAAGAAAAATCTTCAAAATCTTCAGTGGCAGTCGGACTAAAATCCGGCTTAAATATTTCTACCGTGTCTTCCAGCGCTTCAAAATCAAAAGCAGGATTCTATGGTGGTTTTTTTGTAAACTTCTCAATTTCTTCAAGCATTAGTATACAGCCCGAAGTACTATATAACGGCTTGGGGGCAAAAAAAGCAGCCGACACTGATTTAAAATCAAATTTAGATTATATTTCGGTCCCAGTAATGTTTCAATACAGAGTTATACCACAGCTTTTCCTTGAAGCAGGTCCTCAGTTTAGCTTTCTGGTGAATGCTAAATATAACTTTCCATCAAGTGTAAACGCTAAGGATGTTGTAAAAACTTTTGATTTTGGATTAGGACTAGGGACGGGATATTATTTTACGCACAATTTTGGGCTTACTGCGAGATATTTTGCAGGTATAACAAATATTATTGAGGAGGGAGCTCCGGTAAATACGTCAAAAGGAAGAAATAATGTGTTCCAGATCGGCTTGGTATATAAATTCAAATAACAATCTGGCTTTTTTAGTAAAGAAATTCAACTACATTTCGCGCATTGGAAGTACTTAAAGGTATCTTTACATACCCTTTGTAAATTCATTAACAAAGTCCATCTCAATCGAAATATCAATAACTTAAAGTAAGTATTATTTAAAATTCACAAATGATTTATTAATGTATATTAAACAGATTACTTAAATCATATTAATTTATTTTACTTAAATTGTGAGTGCAAGATAAAGATAAAAAACAAACTGTTTTACCATCTAAAACTAATCACTGGGGATGTATCTATATCAAGATAAATTAACTAAAATCCACATTTCACTACAAATTATTAAAATCTATGAGAGCAGCTTATTATACAAAAAAAGGCAATGATGCCGCAATTTTACATGTAGGGAGGGTTCCAGAAATTGATCCGGGGCCGGATGAGTTACAAATCGAGATATATTTCTCAGGTATCAATCCCGGAGAAATTTCGAAAGGGGCATTACGTCCAGGCGGGTACATGCCCTACCCTTTTATAATTCCACATAGTGATGGAGCGGGAATCGTAAGAAAAACCGGAGCAAATGTACCTGAAAGTTGGCTAGGCAAAAAAGTTCTTTGTTTTGGTGCACAATCTTACCGAGCGCATGGAACCGCAGCACAGTATTGTAGTATACCCATAAGCAATGTTATTGAAATTACTGACAATACCCCCATGATCCAGGCCGCACAAATGGGAATTCCGGCTATGACTGGGTACATGGCAGTTCATAAGGCTGGCAACCTTAGTGGGAAAGCAATCCTTGTACAGGGTGGCGCAGGTGCTGTTGGACAATGTGCAATTCAATTTGCTAAACGTGCTGGCGCTCTTGTAATTGCAACGGTAACTAGGGAGGAAGATATCGAAAAAACAAAAAAAGCAGGGGCGTCGGATGTATTTGTTTTACATTCTGGTATCATTTCAGAAATCAAACAAAAATACCCCAACGGCCTTGATCATGTTGCGGAAGTTTCATTTGACCGCAATATATTGATGGATTTGGAGCTACTAAAAAACAGGGGATCAATCGCAACATATTCAAGTGGTTCGGGTACGTCACACTCACTTAAGGAGTTTTTCATAAGAGATTAATTTTTAAATTTGATATTATGAACACCAGGAAAAAACCAACTCCTGAAACCTACATTAAAGAGATCAGGAGAAAAAACCAGAAGAATCTTCACTGCCGAGCAAAAGATCCTCATTGTAATGGAAGCCCTTCGTGCAGAGACCTCTGTAGCAGAGCTGCGTCGTAAGCATGGCATTCAGGAATCCACATTTTACAAATGGAACAAAGAATTTCTTGAGGCCGGTAAGAAACGCCTTTCCGGAGATGTGGTTCGTGAGGCTACTTCTGATGAGGTCAGCCAGCTTCGTGAAGAAAATAAGAAGCTTAAGGAAATGGTTGCAGATCTCGTTTTACGGTATGATATTGTAAAAAAAGCTTGGACATGTTGGACTAACCCAGAAATATAGAAGATATGTGAGGTTATCCGCCGGTGAAAAATTAGAGATGATAGAACTCGTTACGCGCAGTGAAATAGGTGTTAATAAGACTTTGAGGGAACTCGGCATCCATAGGAGCACCTTTTACAATTGGTACAATCTGTATCTGAAAAAAGGATATGAAGGATTTTTTTCCTCCCCCCTCTTTTAACAGAAAATAATGGAACAGCATTCCTGAGAAACAAAAAAACCTTGTGGTAGAGATCGCATTTGAACATCCCGGACTTTCCAGTCGGGAACGGGCCTACAAAATGACTGATGAAAAGGGTGTTTTTATTTCAGAATCAAGCGTGTACAGAATTTTGAAAAAACGGGGTCTGATCACTGCTCCCTCTCATATCCTGCTCTCAGCTGCTAATGAATTTAAAGATAAGACCAATTTTGTACATGAGATGTGGCAAACAGATTTCACTTATTTTAAGATTATACCATTCTAGATGATTACAGCCGTTATATTGTTCACCACTAACTCTGTAGAAACATGAAAGTGAATGATGTAAAAAGAACGGTAGATTCAGCTGTAATAAAGTCAGGGCTTAAAAAAGGACAGATTCCTAAACTTTTATCTGATAATTTCTCCTGCTACGTATCTTCTGAATTGAAAGACTATCTGCTGAAAAAGTATCAAATCAATCAGCTTCATGGAAAACCTGCTCATCCGCAGACCCAGGGAAAGATCGAGCGGTACAACCGAACGATGAAAAATTTGGTAAAACTTCATTTTTATTACAGCCCTGAAGAATTGGAAAAAGCACTGGAGGAATTTGTAAACCGTTATAATAATCAGCGGTATCATGAGTCTCTGCAAAATCTAACTCCTGCTGATGTATATTTTGGAAGAAGCGATGAAATACTCCGGGAACGCAGGAAAATAAAAGGGAAAACACTGCAACTCAGAAAACGGAATTACTTTAAAGAAATAATAAAACGCTAAAAAAAAGTTGTTCTGGAAAATTTTTGAGTCTCAAAGCTCAGAAATTTTTTATGGAAATCAACTTTTATTATAACTTTAAACTAACAAATACTCCCTAAGAGAAAGTCCATTTCCTTTTGAAGACATAAAAATTTATATTCCGTTTCGAGAGCCGACACAAAATTTTAAAATTGAATAGTAGGCCAACTTGCTTGTATGTTAAATACAATTTTTTTTTTAATTATCATTAAAATATATCTTTGTTTAAACTATAATACTCAATATATGTTGAAATCTGTTTTATTTTCGTGTATACTGCTTTCTTTTTCGTTTTTGAATGGGCAACTTAATGAAGTGAATAATATAAAGACTAAATATATCAGCTGGCTTACAGATAACACGATCACTACGTATTCTAACTCAAGTGTAAAAGGCTTATACGACAGATATATCCTATTTGGGAATACAGCTGAAACCAATGTGGTAAATAATTATAATTTTAATGCTCCCGAATCTGCCTGGAATATGACTAATGGAACTGATAATGGAGCAATGGTAACATTGGTCAACAATCACTTGTTTTATCTTGTAATGGCCTACCATTTAAAAGGGCCTGTAATCAACGGGCTGCCTTCAAATCCAAAATACCACAGCACTGCCCTGAAGAACATGATTTTAAAGGTTTTCAAATACATAAAAGACAAAGGGATCAACAGTACCACCGATTGTAATTTTAGTTTAAATGCCTCGCAGGAAACGGTTAATATCAATAATTCTGGTTTCGGGCTGCGATGTTTTACCTATGCCGCCTGTGTTCTTTTAATGAAAGAAGAATTAGCGCAGACTGGAGAATTTTCTCACCATATGGGTGTTCTGGGTAATCTCACTTCTTTTTTGGATCCGGATAATCCAAACTTTCATTTTACAAACCCTGGTTTTAATACCGATGTCGTGAGAGCATTGATAGAAACCCGTTTATGCTACGTTCTGGGACAGGAAGATACTGATACTGATAAATTGGCAAATATGGAGTTTCTTATTAATTTCACCGATAATGCCCTTTTGATTGGAAACGGATGGGCAGATTTTATAAAACCAGACTTTACCACTTATCACCACAGAGGTGCTTATGCCAACAGTTATGGTGGAGATGCCCTTTTTTCTATGGCGATCATGAACTATATTCTTAAAGGTTCTGCCTATGAATTGAAGCCCGTTTCTCAGACTCATCTGAAAAAAGCTTTGATGGCTTATCAGAAATTCAGTGCAGATTTTGAAATGCCACGAGGGCTGGCCGGACGATTTCCTAATTCTACAACCCCTCTGTTGGACTACCGATATGCATTTGCCTTATTATATGCAGCAGATCCTGTTGCTAATGCCGATGCCGGAAAGTTTTTTAAAAGAATCTATACGATGCCTCAGTCGGGATTTAGCAGGAATCTAAGTGTTAAAAATCCCGTCATGGCTGGACAGATTGCGGTCAATATCAATACGACACTCACTCCTGATGTTCCCATTACACAAGGACATTTTGGACTTCCTTATGGCGGATTGAGTATCCATAAGTATAATGGTTATCAGATTTCTGTAAAAGGAACCAGTAAACATATCTGGCATTATGAAAACAGTGCATCAGAGAATCTTTTTGGAAGATATACTTCAGCCGGGGCCATGGAAATTTTATCTGCAGGTTCTCCCAAAACACGCCTTTCCAATGGTTTGGGAGTCGCGAATGCTCAGGGTAGACTGACAGATGACGGCTGGGACTGGACGCATATACCGGGAGTTACTGCTGCATTTGTTCCCATGAACGAGCTTACATCAGGAGCCAGCAGAGAATTTAATGGCCGAAATTTTCTTGCCCACGCTTCTCTGGATGATAATGGAGTTTTTGCGATGGATTATAAGGATATCAATTCTGCCACGGGAATGACTGCCTTAAAGACCGTATTTTTCTTCAAAGATAAAGCGTTAAGCTTAGGTTCTGATATTAAAGACACCGGAGGAACACGCCCAGTACATACCACTGTTTTCCAGACCGGACTGCCTGATGCCTCTACTGCCACAGTCATCAATGGTACAACTCACACGGGACTAAATGTAAATTTTTCACAAAACACAGGAAGTATATGGGCTACAGATGCTGTGGGTAATGGTTTTGTTATTCCTTCCGGATCCTATACCGGTTCAGTGGTGATCAAAAGAAGTGCCCAGCAGTCGAGCAATCAGTCCAATACAGCAGGCACACAAGGGAACTACGCAACAGCTTATATAGATCACGGAACAGCAACTGCTTCGGGTAGATATCGTTATGGAATTATGCTTCAGGGAGGAACTGCCGGAACACAGGATTTTGCAGATCATCTGGCAGATTATTTCGACGTTATCCAACAGAATAACCAGGCACATGTTGTTAAATTTGTACAGGATCAGATCTATAATTATGTGATTTTTGATGCAGCATCTGTTTTCCAGTCAGATGTAGTAGTTTCTGTGGATAAACCGTCTGTTGTGATGACCCAGAGTACTAACGCCGGAAATAGGCTTAAAGTGAGCCTTACCAATCCTAATCTGGGTCTTTTGAATGATAATGAGTCCTATACCTATTCACAGGTCACAGGAACAGCTTCCCGTCTCTACCGTGTACCTCAGGTAAATCCTGTAAAACTGACACTGACAGGAAAGTGGAAGCTGGAAAATCCGATGAATAATATTACAACTTTAATAACAGGAAATAAAACGGAAGTGACTTTTAATACTATCAACGGAAACACTATTCAGACAAGCCTTGTTCCGGAAACATTTTTAAAAATCCAGGATATGGAAACCGTGAAAAATCCGGAAACCTTTACTGTTTATCCGAACCCTGTCAAAGAAAATCTGTATATTACTTTAAAGAAAGGGAATACTGAAAATATTAAAATATTGAATATGGCAGGCCGTGATATTACATCAAAAATTACTGTTACAAAAGGTAAAGGCAATTTAAATCTAAATATGCAGGCACTCGAAAAAAGTGTTTATTTGCTGTGTATTGATGGAGAATGTATAAAGATTATCAAGGATTAAATTTCACTGTGTTTTTTAAGGAAATGTCCTGCCATTTACACTGTTAGTGAGATATTACCTATAATCTTTTCAAAAAATTAGATATAGGGCTGTTTTAAAACATCCTGTGCTAAAGCTGAAAAGAAGGATAGCCAAGATAACTGATTTCATTACTGTCATAGAATGTTTTACGATTGTAAGGGTTAACCGAGAAACCATGCAGTAAGAGTACAACTCAAAAAATGCTTCAAAAACACTCAAAAACAATGTGGCAATTTCATGACACTTTTTTATTTCAAAAAAAACTTCCACAGATTCAGATCTAAATAATTGTAAAACAAATGATTAAATAAGTTAACAATTTGGCTTTAGAGTGCATTAATTCGATATTACTAACATTTAAAAATTGTTGAATTATGCTAGAAAATAGTTATGGGCCAACATTCTCTTTAAAGAGCCCAAAAAGAAAATGTGATATCATCAGATATGTTTATTTGCCACTGCTTTGAATTATTTGCTTTCATCTTCGAATAATTTTAATAAATCAGCTCTGCTGTAATAATCCGATCCCATCACTTTTTCTGAAACGGATTTTGCCTGCTGTGCGGATGTTTTGAAGTGTAGCAGGTGAGATCTCCATTATTCGCCGAACTGATTTTCTTCTAAGCCATTCCTGCTCGTCACTGTTAGTACTAACAGTAATTTTATTGGTTATTTTTTCATGGAGTAGTTGGAGCCTTAACTGCCGGAGATCGTCTTACTATCCAATCTTTGAATACTGCTTTACTTTGGATTATTTATTCAAACAAGTGTCGGCAACATTTGATCATGCATGAATAATTGTTTTTTAATTATAAATTTGTTGCTCAATATTTAAAATTAAGCTAACAGGGCTATGAGTATATTATTCATTAAAAACATGGTTTGCAACCGTTGTATCATGGTGATTCAGAATGAGCTCGAAAAAATCGGTTTGGACTTTACCCATATTAAGCTGGGTGAGGTTACCCTTACCAGAGAGCTCAGCGCTGAAGATAAAAAATTACTGGAAGCAGTACTTATCCCTTTAGGTTTTGAAGTAATTGATGATAAAAAGAGCAGAATTATTGAAAAAATAAAAAATATTATCATTGATCTGGTTCATCATCAGGATAATGATACAAAAAAGAATCTTTCTGACTTGCTGAGTGACCAGCTGAATCATGATTACAACTACCTTTCTAACCTTTTTTCCGAGGTGGAAGGAACAACTATTGAAAAATATTTTATTGCCCAGAAGATTGAAAAGATAAAAGAGCTATTGGTCTATGATGAACTTTCATTAAGTGAAATTGCCTTACGCTTAAACTATTCAAGTGTTGCCTATTTAAGTAACCAGTTCAAAAAAGTAACCGGACTCACACCAAGCTATTTCAAACAGATCCGGGAAGAAAAAAGAAAACCATTGGATCAGTGTAAGTAAATCTTACAAATCAAATCCATAATTCCACAATCGCATTCAAAGATCTTGTCGCCAACTTTGCAGGTAGATAATAACAAGCAAAATATGGCGACAAATACCATTCGGGAAACCATTTACATCCCTCTGGAAGACGTTGAAAGTGAACACTGTGCACTGATCGTAGAAAAAGGGCTCACACAGATCCATGGCATTGAAACCCAAAAAGTAGAACTGAATAACCGCAGGGCGGCCATTACGGTAACAGACAACGAAGTAGTTTTCAAAGCCGTTAAAGCCGTTAAAGATCTAGGCTATGGTGTTCCAACAGTTAAAAACTCCTTCCCTGTTTTGGGTATGACCTGCGCATCCTGTGCCGGCAGTGCAGAAAGTATTGCAAAGTATGAATCAGGGGTCATTGACGCCTCAGTAAACTTCGCAACAGGAAATCTGACGGTAGAATATCTTCCCAATATGACGGATGCTTCCAGGCTGCAGAAAGCTCTTCAGTCTGTGGGATACGATTTGCTCATTGTGGACGAAAACCAGCAGCAGGAATCTTTAGAAGCAATCCACGCCGAGAAATTCAAAAAGCTTAAAAATAAAACCATCTGGGCGGTTCTCCTGTCTTTACCTGTAGTCACTATCGGTATGTTCTTTATGAATATTCCTTATGCCAATGAAATAATGTGGTTCTTTTCTACTCCTGTTGTTCTCTGGCTAGGGAAAGACTTTTTCATCAATGCATGGAAGCAGACCAAACACCGTTCTGCCAATATGGACACCTTGGTAGCTCTTAGCACAGGGATTGCCTACCTTTTCAGTGTATTCAATATGGTTTTCCCTGATTTCTGGCATCGGCGCGGGTTGCATGCACACGTTTATTTTGAAGCAGCAGCCGTGGTTATTGCATTCATCCTTCTGGGTAAATTATTGGAAGAAAAAGCAAAAGGCAATACCTCATCAGCCATTAAAAAACTGATGGGCCTGCAACCTAAGACTGTAACCATCATACTCCCCGATGGGAATGAAAAACAAACTCCTATTGAGCAGGTCCAAGCCGGAGATGTATTACTGGTAAAACCAGGTGAAAAAATTGCGGTAGACGGCATGGTGAAATCAGGTAACTCTTATGTAGATGAAAGCATGTTGAGTGGAGAACCTGTTCCTGTACTGAAAACTGAAAACGAAAAAGTATTTGCCGGCACTATCAATCAAAAGGGAAGTTTTCAGTTTATAGCAGTCAAAGTAGGTAAAGAAACCATGCTGGCCCAAATCATTAAAATGGTACAGGATGCCCAGGGAAGCAAAGCCCCGGTACAGAAGCTGGTCGACAAAATTGCAGGTATATTTGTTCCCGTAGTCATCAGCATTGCTATTGTCACTTTCTTATTATGGATCGTTTTAGGGGGAAATAATGGAGTCGTTCAGGGGCTTTTAGCTGCTGTTACCGTATTGGTTATCGCCTGTCCATGTGCATTGGGATTAGCAACCCCCACTGCTATTATGGTAGGCGTTGGTAAAGGAGCCGAAAAAGGCATTCTGATTAAAGATGCGGAAAGTCTGGAACTCGCTAAGAAAGTAACGGCTGTCGTTTTAGACAAAACAGGAACTATTACAGAAGGAAGGCCTCAGGTAACCGGTATTCAATGGCTGAACAATGAAGATACTGCAAAAGACATTTTACTGAGTATTGAAAAACAGTCTGAGCATCCATTGGCAGAAGCCGTGGTAAAACATTTGGAAGGAGCTGCAGTGACTCCGATATCAATGTTCGACAGTATTACCGGTAAAGGAGCTAAAGCAGACCACAATAAGGAAACTTATTTCGTAGGTAATAAAAAGCTGCTGGCAGAAAATAATATTATTATTGCTGATCAGCTTCAACAGCAGGCTGATGAATGGGGCCGACAGTCCAGAACTGTGATCTGGTTCGGGAACAGCACACATGCACTTTCTGTGATTGCTATTTCTGACAAGATCAAAGAAACATCAGTGCAAGCCATTAAAGAAATGCAGAAAATGGGAATTGAACTGTATATGCTTACCGGCGACAACGAAGCTACTGCCAAAGCTATTGCCGAACAAACAGGTATACTCCACTATCAGGCAGAAGTACTGCCTCAGCACAAAGCTGATTTTGTGAAAAAACTGCAACAGCGGGGAAAAGTAGTAGCAATGGTAGGTGATGGTATTAATGACAGTACCGCACTGGCTACCGCTGATGTAAGTATTGCAATGGGTAAAGGCAGCGATATTGCTATGGATGTAGCCAAAATGACCATTATCTCATCCGATTTAACAAAAATACCACAAGCTATACGCTTATCCAAGCAAACCGTAGCCACCATTAAACAAAACCTGTTCTGGGCATTTATCTACAATCTTGTGGGTATACCGCTGGCAGCAGGGATTCTTTTTCCCATCAATGGATTCTTACTCAACCCAATGATTGCAGGAGCTGCCATGGCACTAAGCAGTGTAAGCGTGGTCATTAACAGCTTACGCCTTAAATGGAAAAAATAATGTAAAGAAGACCGGAATTTTAACCCAATTAATACTATTCAAATGAAAATCAATACGATTAAGATCATTCTATTTACTTTAATCGCCGTACTTGCCTCCTCCTGTGGTAGCAGTGATAAAAAAGAAAAAAATACGCATTCTCTTAGCGAGGGTGACGGACATCATCACACTAAAGCATTAGAAAATAAAGAGACTACCAAAAAAATCAACAAGTATGAAAACGAGCTTGGACAGGCCCTCGATAAAAATAGAAAATTTATAACAGGCTGCCCCTCACACAAAGAAATGATTGGCTCAGAAGGTGATACTTGTCCTAAATGTGGTTATATGACCATGTTACCCATTACATGGTCACTGGAAGGAATAGATACGGTAAGGGTAACAAGCCTCCCCGACTATAATCCTCCTTCTGACAAGCTAAAAAAAATAAATTGATTACAAAAAAAGTTTTAGAATTTTTACATTACGGCGGCCCATCATTTCCGGGTCACCGTTTTTATATCTATCATTCTGTATTGTGACCCACATACGATTACTTTCTCTGTTTAGTCTGCTATTTTTAATGTTGAATAAATTCCCATAATTCATAAAATATCATAAATCAAACAAGTAATACCATAACATTTTATTATTCATAAAAACAGACTTTTGGAGTGGTAACAATATGAATACTAAATATTTTATACTCCATGAAATTATTAATCAAAGGGATGGTATGCAACAGGTGCATTTTTGTTCTGGCTCAGGAGTTTCCAAAGCTGGGTCTTGAACTGTCAGAAATACGTTTAGGTGAGGTCATTCTAAAAGAAACAGATCAGACAGTCATTGATAAGAAAGTGATCAAAGCTATGCTCAAAAAAAATGGGTTCGATCTTTTCTACAGTAAAAATCAAAAGACAATAGATCATATCAAAGATACTGTTGAAAAAGGTATTCAACAACAATTATACACTGGTAATCCTGTGAAATTTTCTGCACTTCTCAGCAACGAACTTCATAAAGATTATGATTCACTAAGCTCACTGTTCTCATCCTCTGAGGGATGTACTCTGGAAAGATTCATCATTTCAAGAAAAATAGAAAAAGTAAAAGAACTTCTGGTGTATACCGATCAATCGATGTCCGAAATTGCATATGCCTTAGGATATAGCAGCCCGGCACATCTTTCTAACCAGCTAAAAAAATATACCGGTTTTACATCTTCTTACTACAAACAGATCAGACTTGATAAGATGACCATTATACAGGAACAGTCTCCTGATGATCCACCTTCCTGACAACCTGATTCCACTTTTTCTTATACAGATGACAAATCTACCACGAGTATCATTAAGCGAAGCCCTGTTAATTGATGGGCTTCGCTTTTTAATGCTGTTCGGTATAGATTTATTTACTCACATCTTAGGATATGACAAGATAAATTCCACAAATCTTATCTGTAATTGTGTAGAAAGCACCACAGGGTCTGTAGGTAATTTTGACCTTAAAATTTAACAATTAGTTGGATTAAAAAAAAAGTCATGTTATACAAATACAGTACACAAAGATTGGGGGTTTTAATTCCCCTATTAGGCATCCTGTTGATTGGTTGTGAAAACAAAGAAAAAAAAGCACCTGAAAAAGCAGCAACAGCTCAGGCAGACACCAGCAAATTACCGGTAGACATTATAATCGCTCAGCAGCAGCAACTCAATCAGGAGGAAGCTGTAGTGGGAACAATGATGCCCTACCGTGAGGTCTCAATTGTGAGCGAACTGCCGCAAAAGATTACTCAGGTATCTTTTAAAGACGGCAGTTATGTCCGTCAGGGAGCTGTTCTTTACAAGCTGAACGATGCTGATATCAGATCGCGTTTAAAGCAGATCGGTGCAGAACTGAAGCTGGCCCAGCTCAGTAAAAATAGGTTGAGCAATCTATTAAAAACTGAAACGGTAAGGCCCCAGGAATACGACGAGGCGGTTATGCGTTTTCAATCTTTAACTGCACAGCAGGAGCTGCTTAGGGTAGATTTGGCTAAAACGGTCATCCATGCTCCCTTTTCGGGAAAAATCGGGATTTCAAAAGTACATCTGGGTGCTTATGTAACACCTGGTATCGGGTTGGTTACCTTACAGGATCAAAGCAGCATTAAAATCAATTTCTCTGTTCCTGAAAAATACCTGCCATTGATACACGTAGGAGGCCAAATACGGTTTACGGCTGAGCTTTCTGATCAGGAATATTCAGCAACTATTATCGCAACAGAGCCGGGACTTGATGCCGAAAGCAGAAGCTTACAGGTACAGGCAATTACCCAAAATACGGGTGGAAAATTTCGTGCAGGACTTTCTGCTAAAGTCTATTTCCATGTTTCCGATAAAGGAGCTACCGGTATTATGATCCCCACTGAAGCTCTTGCTCCAGGTGAAAAAGGCTATACCGTATTTGTCATAAAGAATGGCGTAGCAAAACCTAAACCCATCACGATAAGCAACAGGACAGAAACACATGCTGTTATTACATCCGGTATTGCTACAGGAGACAGTATTATTGTTTCAAATATGCTGCGCTTAGGAGACGGAACACCCGTAAAAGCAGTGATCTCTAAATAACCAATTTCAAATCTTAGCATTATGAGCATATCAGCTTTAAGTATAAAAAAACCGGTTTTGGCCGGTGTATTTTCGCTCCTTATCGTTATTTTAGGGATCATAGGATGGAAAGAATTAGGGATTCGGGAATTTCCGTTGACGGAGCCACCTGTCATTTCGGTCGTTACTTTTTATCCCGGAGCAAGCCCCGAAGTAATCGCATCCAAGATTACCAAACCAATGGAAGAATCGATTGCCGAAGCCAATGGCATACGGACCATATCTTCCGAATCGAGAGAACAGGCAAGTGTTATTTCAATAGAATTCAACCGGGAAATAGACATTGAAGATGCCCTCAATGATGTTAGAGATAAAGTGGCTAAATCCAGGAAACAGCTTCCCGTCGATGTGGATCCTCCAATCGTTCAAAAAACATCATCACCGGACAATCTGGTGGCATTCCTTGAAGTGGAAAGTGATACCAAAGATATCAAAGAGGTCAGCCACCTCGCCTCTACTACCATCAAGGACAGAATTCAATCGATTCCCGGCATTAATAACGTATCCATTGTAGGAGAGCATAAATACGCGATGCGCCTTCGTTTTGAACCTTCTAAACTGGCAGCCTATCAGCTTACGCCCGCAGATATCCGCCAGGCATTAGCAAGGGAAAATATTGACCTGCCCGCAGGACGGATAGACGGAACGAACAGCGAACTAAGTATCCGTACCATGGGACGTCTTACTTCCGTGAAAGATTTTGAGGAAATGCTCATTAAGCAAGTAGGAAGTACCGTAATCAAACTGAAAGATATCGGCTCAGCCGAACTGGGAGAAGTCAACGAACGTACGGCTATTATCAACGAAACAGGAAACCTTAACCGTGTGGGTATAGGTGTGGCTATTCAGATACAGCGTGGGGCTAATGCAATTGAAGTGGTAGATGAGTTTTATAAACGTCTGGATCAGCTTCGAAAGGAAATCCCCTCTGAATACCGTCTGATTGTGGGCTTCGACTTTACTCAATCTGTGCGGGAATCTATCAAGGAGGTAGAAGAAACGCTCTTTATTGCTTTCGGACTGGTGGTATTGATCATCTTTCTATTTCTTAGAGACTGGCGGTCCACCCTGATTCCGGTGATTGCCATTCCCGTTTCGATTCTTTCCGCATTTTTCATCATGTATGTGGCTGATTTTTCCATCAATATACTGACTCTTCTGGGACTGGTCCTTTCCATAGGACTCGTGGTGGATGATGCCATTGTTGTCCTTGAAAATATCTATAAAAAAATTGAAGAAGGTATGTCGCCGATACAGGCAGCATTCATAGGTTCTAAGGAGATTTATTTTGCTGTTATTTCCACTACCATTACGCTGGCCGCAGTATTTCTGCCTATTGTTTTTATGGGTGGTATCAGCGGACAGCTTTTCAAGGAATTTGCCATTGTAGTATCCGGCTCAGTACTCGTCTCTGCTTTAGTGGCATTAACGCTTACTCCCATGTTGAGTGCTTATTTTCTGAAGAAAAAAGAAAGACCGAATTGGTTTTACCGTGTTACCGAGCCATTCTTTGTCCGCTTAAATAATGGATATGCCTTTTTGTTAAAAGCCTTTATGCGCGCCAGATGGATGGCCTGGGTTTTCCTTGCGGGCACGACCTCACTGATCTATTTTGTCGGCGAAAAACTTCCGTCAGAATTGGCTCCCATAGAAGACCGTTCCAATATGAGCCTCATTGCTGTTGCTCCCGAAGGCGTTTCTTTCGACTATATGAAAAAACATATGACTGAGGTTGGGAAATATGTCAACGATTCCACCGACGGTCTTTATCAGACGTATTCGATGGTTGCTATTTCATTTATTCCAGCTCCTGCCCCTGTCAATGTGGCTGTACAAAGTATCTATCTCAAAAATCCTAAAGAACGGAAATCCAGCATTCAGGATCTCTATAGCCAATATGGAGCTGCTTCCGGGAAATTCAGAGGGTTTCTTCTGTTTCCTTATCTGCCTCCAACTATTGGGAGCCGATACGGAGGAGGTATGCCTATCCAATATGTATTACAGTCACAGAACCTGGATAGTCTGACTGCTGTACTTCCAAAATTTCTGACAGCAGCGCGACAAAGTAAAAAGCTTCTCTTTGTTGATGCTGATCTCAAAATCAATAAACCTGAAGTCAAAATTAATATCGACCGTCAGAAAGCAGCTTTGATGGGAGTGTCTATGGAAGAAATAGCCCATACTTTGCAGCTTTCATTCTCCGGACAGCGTTATGGATATTTTCTGCGCAACGACCGTCAGTACGAAGTGATTGGACAGCTGGATCGTGAAAACAGGAATGATAAAAGTGATTTAAGTGCGATCTACGTTCGCTCGGCAACAGGTATGATGATCCCGCTGAATAATCTGATCACCACGGAAGAAGCCGTAAGTCCGGCAGCCATTTACCGGTATGATCAATATACATCAGCTACCGTATCTGCAGCAATGGCACCCGGAGTAAGTCTTGCAGAAGGAATACAGGAAATTGAAAAAATCAAGAAAGAGATTCTGGGTCAAAATTTCAAAAGCTCCTTAGCCGGTCAGTCAAGGGACTATACTGAAAGCCAGGGTAATATCAGCTTTACCCTGATTGTAGCATTGCTCTTTATCTATATGATCTTAGCGGCCCAGTTTGGAAGCCTTCGTGATCCGCTGATCATCATGCTTACCGTACCGATGGCCATCACCGGAGCCATTCTGAGCCTGTCATGGTTCGGGCAAAGTTTAAATGTATTCAGCCAGATCGGGATCATTACCCTGGTAGGATTGATCACCAAAAACGGAATATTGATCGTGGAATTCGCCAACCATCTGAAAGATACAGGACTTTCAAAATATGAAGCAGCAATACAAGCTGCAGAACAGCGTTTCCGTCCGATTCTGATGACATCACTGGCCATGATATTCGGAGTACTGCCCATTGCACTTACTGTTAACAGCCGCCAGTCATTAGGAATTGTCATTGCAGGTGGGCTCGTCTTTTCGGGAATCCTCACCCTATTCATCATTCCTGCTGTTTACTCCTATTTATCAAGCAGTAAACTTAAGAAAGTTGTTGTGGAAGAAAATCCCGAAGATCAAGCAGACCACGAGTAAAATAATGATGTAAAATTCAAAGAAGATAAAATGAAAATAAAGATCTTATATATAGCAACAGCACTGCTTTTGACCCAAAGTGTCAATGGATTGTATGCACAGAAAAGAGCACTGACCCTTACCGATGCCCTGGAAATTGCAAAACAGGGAAATAAAGCCATACAGATACAGGTTTTGGAAGAGATCCATGCTAAAGAAATGACCAGAGAAACAAAGGGCAGCCTGCTGCCCAGCATTTCTGCCAATGCAGCCTATTCCCGGTATTTTGACAGACAGGTTATCTTTCTCCCGGGTTCATTTGCAGGTACCGACAAACCTGTTCAGGATGTCGCTGTTGGCGGAAAAAACACCTATAATACATTTATATCCTTATATCAGCCTGTTTATACACCGGTCAAACATCAGCTGACGAAAGTATCAGCGATTAATGAAAAGATCGAGAATGTAAAAACAGCTGATCTGAAAAGCCTTGTGGCCCTTAAGATTTCTACAGGCTATCTTGATATACTGATGATGAACCGCCAGCTTGGTTCATTCGAGCAAAGCCTTGAACGGAATATCAAGGCACTAAAAGATTCCCGCTCTCTGCTGGCCCAGGGAAGAGGTTTAAAATCAGATACCTTGAGCAGCTTCATTGCGGTGGAAAATCTTAGATCCTCTATATCCTATTTAAAAAACAGCATCGATGTATCCGGTATTGAACTCAAAAGACTGATCGGATTGAAAGAACCAGTCGAAATTGAATTGACCGATCCGCTTGAGCTTGGTATAGAGACAAGCCAAAGTGAGTTTCAACAGGTGGATGAAGCATTTGGTATCGCTGAGAAAAACAGGAACGATATCACGATTCAAAAACTGATGATACACCTCACAGAAAAAAAATTAAAGGCTACTCAGGCAAAACTATTGCCACAGATATCCCTTATAGCTCAATATCAAATCCAACTGCAGGCTGATGATTTTAAATTCAGCCAATATGCATGGCCAAAAACTTCTTTTGTGGGCATAGAACTCAGTGTCCCTATTTTTAACGGCAACCGTACACAGTCTCAGATCAACCAGGCAAAGATCAAAGCACAACAGGAAGATATACGGCTCAATGATTTAAAAGATGAGGTCAGAACTGAACTCGCCACGATTATCAGCAAATGGAAAGAGGCCGTTACGCAGCTCGCTATCCATGAAACAACAATAAAATCTGCAGAGCTAAATCATAAAATGGTCGAATCCCGTTTTCAGAACAGCTTGGGTTCAAGGCTTGAACTTACAGATGCCGAACTGGCACTGACCCAGGCCCAGATCAACTACCTGAACGCTGTATATCATCTACGGATTCTCCACGTTCAGCTGCAGCATGCTCTTGGACTGTTAAGTCTATAATTAAACCTAAATAAATAATAAAAATATGATGACAGATACAACACAAACCATGGGTAAAACAATCCCATACAGTAAACGCTGGTCAGCCCTTTTTTTGCTGTGTGCGGCAGAATTTATAGTAATTATGGATACCTCCATTATTGGGGTGGCCCTGCCTGCCATAAAAGCAGACCTTGGCTATTCTCAAAGCGGTTTGCAATGGATTTTTAACGCTTACGTAATTCTTTTCGGTGGATTTTTACTGCTTGGCGGCCGTTTGTCTGATTTGTTTGGTCCACGTAAAATCTTCATGTGGGGTTTTGGTATTCTTTCCGGCGCATCTCTTTTGGCAGGTGTAGCCTGGTCAGAAGCAGCACTGAATACAGGAAGGGCTCTGCAGGGCTTAGGTTCTGCCCTTATCGCTCCGGCAGCCCTTACTTTAGTCCTGTCCAAATTTACCGATCCCAAAGAGCTCAATAAAGCATTAGGTTTTTGGGGCGCCTCTGCTGCTGCAGGTGGTTCTGCCGGAGTTTTTCTTGGCGGAGCAATTACCGAATGGCTTTCATGGCATTGGGTATTCCTGATTAACATTCCTATCGGAATTGCAGTGCTGCTTTTTAGCAAAAATCTTCTGTTTAAAGGAACTACTCAAAAAGGAAAAGTAGATATTGCCGGGGCCCTTTTTGCAACAGCAGCATTGATCTTGGCCGTTTATGCAATCGTATCAGCTGAAGGTGCAGGATGGAAATCTATGCAGACTATTGGACTGCTTGCCCTTTCCATACTGTTATTGATTGTCTTTCTGATGATCCAAAAGCAGAAAAAGGAGCCATTGGTACCGCTTAGTATATTCAAAGTTCCCAATCTGTCACCGGGCAACCTGGTCATGGCTTTATTGGCGGCAGCGTGGATCCCTTTATGGTTCTTTCTGAATCTTTATCTGCAGCAGACCTTACATTATTCAGCCTTTAACAGTGGATTGGCGTTATTGCCTATGACCATTGCGATCATGCTTCTGATGGTAGGCGTTACAGGAAAACTGGTTGCTAAATTTGGTTTTAAAAGCAATCTGATAGCAGGATTGATGGCCCTTACCGCTTCCCTTCTCCTGTTTAGTATTATACCTCCGGATGGAAAATTCCTGGTTAATGTACTGCCTGCTTCTTTATTGGGTGCTTTAGGAATGTCATTAGCTTATATTCCGGGGACTATTGCTTCAATGTCAGGTGCCAAGCCGGGAGAAACGGGACTTGCTTCCGGGCTGGTGAATACAAGTTATCAGGTGGGTTCAGCTTTGGGTCTGGCTATTGCAGTCGCAATTTCAGCTGCAAAAACCAATGCTATTAAAATCGCCGGAGCTACTGATTCTACTGCCCTTAATGAAGGATTCCAGACTGCATTTTTATCAGCAGCTATTGTTTCTGCAATTGCTGTTATCATTGCTTCTTTTTCCATCAAATCCCTTAAATAACTAATTATAACCGGACTTCAGATACGGGTTTGAAGTCCGGTTTCCGTAAATCAGTAAATCTTACAAATCAAATCGAAAATAGCACAAAAAGGAGCACTCTTATTTTACTCACCTTTGTATCAGTAAAACAATTAAAATTTAAAACAATGGAAAATAACACTCAAAATTTTCAGTTCAAAACCAATATCAACTGTGGTGGTTGCCTAACAAAAGTAACTCCTTTTCTAAATGATGCTGAAGGCGTTTGTAATTGGGAAGTAGATATCGATCACAAAGATAAAGTACTTACTATATCCACAGAAGGTATCGGCCAACAGGAAGTTATAGAAGCTGTTCAAAAAGCAGGCTTTAAAATAGAGCCTCTCGATTCTTAAAAAGAGAATCCATTAATCAGTAAAACCCCATTAGCATATGAAAAATGCCCATCAGACAGATCATAAAAATGTTTATACCTGCCCCATGCACCCTGAAATAACAGGCCAACAGGGAGATCGATGTCCAAAGTGCGGAATGGATCTGAAAGCTGCCCACCAGGAAAACTCAAACGAATATCAGGTCCAGCTAAGCACTTTTCCACCAACTATGGAGGCTGGAGTACCAACACAACTGACATTTACCATCAAAGAAAAAGGTCAGACTGTGTTGTTAGAGATTTCTCACGAAATGAAAATACATTTAATGGCAGTCAGTGAAGATCTAACCTGGTTCCGCCATATCCATCCTGAAGAACAGGCAGATGGCACCTATGTGATCACAGAGATCTTTCCTAATGGAGGTAAGTACCTTTTATTTACCGATTTTAAACCAAGTGGCGCGACGCAGGTTGTCAACAGGCAGGAAATTGACGTGCAGGGCAATTATAGAGCAAGTAACCAGAAGGTGTCTCATCCTTGGATTTCAGAAGTTGATGGTTACACGGTGACACTTGAAAATGGAAATGATTTCAAAACTAGTAGAACACAATCTTTGGAAATATCCGTTGAAAAAGATGGAGAGAAGTTGCAGGAAAATAATCTGCAGCCTTATCTGGGAGCATCTGCTCATATCGTCATGATCAGTGAAAAGGATAAAGAATTCCTTCATATTCATCCTGTGTCAGATGAACGTTTTCCTATCTATTCAGAAACGTACATTGAAAATTCTGGTACTTACAGAATGTGGGTACAGTTTAAAATAGATGGAAAGGTGCATACCGCGGATTTCACGGTTGATGTCCCGGAAGGGAAAAAAACAGAGAAAGAAGAAATGCACCAAGGACACCAGCACTAAATGCGATTGATTAAAAAGTATGGTTAGCGGGAGTTAGCAAAAAAAAAACATTTCAAAATATACGTTAAGCCATATAGAGAATATTTGAATCCCGATTTTGAGGTGGTCAATTCCGTTTTCGAATATACCTATAATCATTGTATTTACCTTTTTTATTTAAAGAGCATGGAGAATTTTCTTCATGCTTTTTGAGCTTATTATTACTGATTGTCAATTTAATAAGATAGTTTCTAAAATACACAACGTGTTCATATTAATGATTATTTTTCTTCACGACAATTCACTACAATATGAATATATATATATATTTCTTATTATAGTAGCTTATTTCAGCTTCTGTTGTGTACTCACAATAAAGTCATTTTTTGATATTTATCAGGAAAATTTCAGATGCTACAAGAATGAGAGTAATGTTGAAATACACATACTCCTTCATCATCCGGCAGAACTTATACCTATATACAGATGGAAGATCAAACATTAAGTATATTCTCCTATCATTACGTTAATCGTAACAAAGATTAGCCAATTTACACATTATTATGGTGGATAAATACAAATAAATGTTCCAAATCGGTATTGCTTTTTGAGGTCAGTACAGTATTTTTCTACCTTCTATTTTCACCATATTTTCGCTCTCCATTTTTTTTACGGTTCTTATTACCGTTTCTACACGTAGCCCTGTAAGATTGGCAATTTGTTGTCTGGTATAGGGTATTTGAAAAGTTTGGTTATTATCGCTGCACTGGGTTGATTTTAAATAATCAATAATTGTTTTGATTTTGAATTGAGGGTCTGAAGATGAAATATTAAAAAGCATCAAATATTTGTAATAGAGCCGGTCGGCCATACATTTAAACATATCCATCATAACATTTCTGTTTTGACCAATAAGAGAAAAGAAATCCTCCCGAGGTACTTTTAAAAGTTTACACTCCGTTTTTGCAATAGCATTCATAGGATAAGATTTTTCATTAAAGAGCAGTGACTCTCCAATGCTCTGTCCATCAGACAAAATATTCTGGGTAAATTCTTTGCCGTCCTCATGGTAGTTGTTAAGTTCTACAACACCATTAACAATCTGAAAATAAAATTTTGGGAGGCTCTCTTCAGAAAAAATTGTTTCATTAGGATAATAGGTTTCGTATTTGCCTCCATACTCTAATAAAAGGTCTTCACGGATGATCATATCTTAAAAGTTTTAAAGTTAAGTAATGAATCTCTTAGTAAAAATTATTTTTTTAAGTATCAAAAAACAAGCCATATTTATTTATTGTTATTAAAAAAGTAATTAAAAAAAAGCAATCTCATTATGATCGAAGTAATAATACAGGAGAATAGCGTTTGCTAACTTTAACAAATATTATCTGCTCCAAATAGAAAAGCAGAATAAAAAATTACACAAGAGGAAATCTTATAAAATTTATACAAAACAGTTAAAAAGAACTTCCTGTACTGTACTGCGTTAAGTGCAATCATTGTTCTTCTATTTTTAGCACCCGCTGTGGTGGATAATCAATTAATTCCAAATATCAATTAGTATGAAGAAACATATCATTATTGTTGGTGGTGGATTTGCAGGACTCAATCTTATAAAATCATTAAAGAATGATAAAAGATTTCTTATTACACTGGTTGATAAGAATAATTACCACTTTTTTCCTCCGCTTATTTACCAGGTTGCTACCTCTTTTATTCAGGCATCCAATATCAGCTATCCTTTCCGTAGATTGTTTTCAAGATATAAAAATGTAAATTTTCACATGGGAAGCCTTCTTAGAGTTGATCCTGAAAATAATGTATTAGAGACGGATACAGGAAACTTACGATATGATTATTTAGTGCTCGCCTTGGGAACTGAATCTAATTTTTTTGAAATGGAGAATGTACAGAAATGTGCTCTTCCTATGAAAAATATCCAGGAGGCTCTGTACTTACGAAATCATATACTGCTCAATCTCGAACAAGCAGCAAGAAATAAAGATATAAAAATGGCAGAAAGACTTCAGAATATAGTAATCGCCGGTGGCGGTCCCACAGGTGTAGAGCTGGCAGGCATGCTTGCGGAAATGGGAAAATACATTGCGCAAAAAGAATATCCTGAAATAAAACTCAGTCTCTCCAATCTGTATCTGATTGATGCTCTCCCCACTTTACTCTCTCCCATGAGTACAATGGCACAAAAAACATCCTATAAGACTTTGACGGAACTTGGGGTGAAAATTCTTCTTAATGTTTCCGTTAAAGACTATACAGACAATAAGGTCTTTCTCTCTGATGGTACTGTAATAGAAACTGAAACACTGATTTGGACCTCTGGAGTTATAGGGCGCGAAGTACCGGGAATTCCAAAAGAAAAAATCGGTAAAGGAAGAAGAATTTTAGTGGATGAATATAACAGGGTGGAAGAACACACATATATATATGCTTTAGGAGATATTGCTCTTCAGCTCACTGACAAGCTCTTCCCCAATGGACATCCCCAGCTTGCCCAAGCCGCCATCCAGCAAGCTAAAAATCTTGGGAAAAATCTAATCAGACTTCAGGAGGGCAAGGAACTTATTCCATTTACCTACAATGATAAAGGCAGCATGGCTATCATTTCAAAATTCAATGCTGTGGTAGATCTTCCCGGATTTTCTTTCAAAGGCTTTTTAGCCTGGCTTACGTGGCTGTTTATTCATATAATTCCATTGGTCGGTTTTAGAAGTAAGATTCGGCTATCGCTTGATTGGTTCAGGCTGTTTATCACCAATAATCCATCCATACGCTTGATTCTTTATCCTAAGAAAAATACAACAAAACCATAATATCCAATCAAAAATATCATATGAAAAATAAAAAAAACAAACCCCTATTCTTCGGAAAAACAGTGGTGATCACGGGAGCTTCCAGCGGTGTTGGAAAAGCAACCGCAGAGGCTTTCGCAAAGGAAGGTGCAAATCTGGTACTTGCTTCAAGAGGTGAGGAAGCTCTTAATGAAACTGCCAAAATCTGCAGACAGTACGGTAGTATGGTCCTTACTCTTGTTACGGATACTTCTTGTGCAACAGATGTATATCAGCTTGCAGAGAAAGCATTTATTCTCTATAACCGGATTGATTACTGGATTAATAATGCAGGTGTGCTGTCATTTGGAAAATTTGAAGAAACACCTATTGAAGTGATAGATCAGATTATTAAAACAAATCTTCTGGGCTACATCCATTCAGCACACGCTGTTCTGCCTATTTTTAAAAAACAGAAAAAGGGGGTTCTGATCAATAATATTTCCATCGGAGGCTGGATGCCGGCACCATACGGAACCGCTTATACCGCATCAAAATTCGGCGTTCGCGGAATGGTAGAAACCCTTCAGGGAGAGGTATCTGATTATCCAGAGATTCATATTTGTGCATTATATCCAGGATTTCAGAAATCTGCAGGAATAGAGCATGCCGCCAATTATTCAGGCATAAAATTAAGCACTCCGCCCCCGTCTTTTGACCCCCGTGATTTAGCGCATACCATCCTTAAAGTTGCTAAAAAGCCTATCAATGCAACCTATCCCGACTGGTTCTCTGCATCAGCCAAAAATCTTTATACTTTTTTTCCCGCACCGATCAGGAATGTATGTTCAGCTTTGATGAGACTGCTCATGAAAAAAGCAAACCACGAAGACTATACCTCAGGAAACGTTTTAGAACCTTCAAGGGGAAATATGGGCATTGACGGAAAAACTCTTCTCTCTTCAGAAAAGGCCATAAAAATAGCTTCAGCAGGGATTGTGGGTCTTGGTATTTTGGCATTTTTTCTCTCTATAAAAAGATCAGAAAAGCTAGATTCTTTAGAAAAAGATTTTGTGAAACTGGATGCATAAAAAGTCCGGTTAGAAAAAAAACACTCTGCTGTAACATTACAAAATTTATATTATGAAAACAGAACAAACGGTATCCGTACTTAATGACTTGCTGCAAATTACGAATGACAGAATAGAAGGATTTGAAAAAGTCGAAGGGAAAATCTGGGAAATGTATCCGGATATAAAAGATGAATATGACCGGATGATTTCTCAGTCAAAAATCATGAAAAACCAACTGATCAATCTGATTATTGAAAAAAATGGGATTCCCAATGATTCCACTTCTGTAGCTGGAGCCCTCCACAGAATATGGATTGATGTAAAGAATTCTTTTACTGTTGGTACTATCGAGGAATCTACCTTAGAAAATGTAGTATTTGGCGAAAAAGCAGCAATAGAAGCATATGAAAAGGCTCTTGAAAGTGACGATCTGTGTGAAAAAAGCAGAAAAATTGTTTCAGAACAATTGCACAGCCTTAGGGAATCCTATCATCAATTTAAAAAAATTGAAGAGTATAAAAAGAAGGAAAATTAAATTTTAAAATCACATCTACCTAATTTTAAATATTATGGAAAAGGAAATCACGCGAAGAAATGCTGTAGGAAAAATAGCCGCAACAATTGCCTTGGCAGCTGTTGCTCCGAGTGCTTTTGCCCAGACAAAAAACAATCCAAAAAGCAGTACAGATCCAGACCTTACCGATCCTACAACAAAATATCCAAAGCCTCCATTCAAGAGACAGTTTCAGCCCTTCCCCGGTTTAGCCTCTAAAATGATTCCAGTTCCGGACCACGGCGAAGAGAGCTATGTGGGCTCAGGAAGACTAACAGGAAGAAAAGCATTAATTACCGGAGGAGACTCCGGAATCGGACGTGCAGCAGCTATTGCTTATGCAAGGGAAGGAGCAGATGTGGCAATCAATTACCTTCAGGAAGAAGAAGAGGATGCAGCGCAGGTTATCGCGCTGATACAAAAAGCAGGTAGAAAAGCGGTGGCTATTCCTGGAGATATCAGGGATGAATCTTTTTGCAATAAGCTTGTTTCGCAGGCCGTAGAGAAATTGGGAGGATTAGATATTCTGGTCAACAACGCCGGGCATCAGAAAACCCACGAATCGATACTTGATATCAGCACTGAGGAATTTGAAAGAACAATGAAAACCAACCTGTATGCCCCTTTCTGGATTATAAAAGCGGTTTTACCCCATTTAAAACCCGGCTCATGTATTATAGGCTTATCTTCGGTACAGGCTTATGATCCATCGGCTGAACTGTATGATTATGCACAGACGAAAGCAGCAACCACAAGCTATGTCAAGTCTCTGGCAAAACAGTTGGGTCCCAAAGGCATACGTGTCAATGGTGTGGCACCGGGGCCTGTTTGGACGGCTTTACAGATCAGCGGTGGCCAAACTCAGGAAAAGATTGAAAAATTCGGTGCCCATACTCCACTTGGTCGCCCCGGCCAGCCTGCGGAACTCGCATCTATATTTGTTCAGCTCGCTGCCAATGATGCAAGTTTTGCGACGGGACAGATTTATGGTGCTGCAGGAGGAAGCGGTCAACCGTAATTAAATTTATTATTGAATCTTAAAAGCCACTCTTCTTTAGGTGGCTTTTACTGTATACCAGTATATTTCAATATGCAGAATTATCCTTTATTTAATCCATACGCTTACCGATTGGGAATTGACCGTAAATCTGGCCTGCCCATTTCCGTCTGCTTTAATTTTATCTTCTCTCTGCTCTGTAAAGTCTTTATACACAGAATATGCATTTTCCTTTCCAAGATCGATATCTTTATAGCCCTCTTCACTGTTAGATATCACTACAATACAACCGGAATGTTCTGCATTTCCTTTTCTCACCCAGGCAATGCAGTTGGGATGATTAAAATAATTGATCTGTTCTCCATGTGCAAACTTCTGCCGTGCTTCAAGGAGCTTAGGAAGAATATGAACCTTTGGCATAATCACCTTTATCTCCTCACCCTCTCTTATATCCTTGTATTCTGCACCAAAAAGGTCCGGATAGAACACACAAGGATATGCCGCTTCCATTAATAAGATTATAGCATAAGCCGCTGGCTTGAACCAATCCTTCACCGTTGACTCCAAAGCCTGTAATTTCTGTGTATCGTGATTTTCCACAAATGAAACGGAAAAAACCGGTTTTTTTTCAAGAAAACTTCCTTTTAAAATGTGGCTGAGATCATAGTCCCTTCCCTGCTTTGATGCCGTAAAAAAATTGTAGTGCAGGGGTACATCAAAACAGGAGATCATCTCTTTTATCTGATCAGAAAAATGAACAATCTTTTCAGCCTCATCTCTCCAGAATTCACCCAATATATAACAGTCCGGCTGAAGTTCTGTCTTTATATAACTGATCCAGTCCTGTAAGAAATCTACTGAAATATGCTTTACAGCATCCAAACGCAGTCCATCAACATGTGTTGTTTCCAGATACCATTTTATCCATCTTTCCATTTCGCTCACAACCAATGGATTACGGTATTCTATATTGGCTCCCATCAGATAATCATAATTTCCGAATTCATGACTTACGGTCTCATTCCATTCTGTAGCATATTTATTATGGATTCTGAAAATACCTTTCAGTTCCTCATCATCTTTCAAAATATAATCCACTCCGTTAAAACAAGTATAATCCCAGCTAAAATCAGAATATTTCCCATTCCTTTCCGGAAAAAAGAATTTCGTAAAAGCTTTTGCCGTAAAAGGTTCGCCAATGGTTTCATTCCGATTTTCTTCCTTTACCTGATGAACAGTCACAGTCTCCATTTCATCTCCCCCCATCCTGTGATTCATTACAATATCAGCGTAAACCGAGAAACCTAGTTCATGGGCTTTGTCAATGGCAGATAAATATTCCTCTTTAGTACCATATCTTGTCGGAATCCCTCCCTTCTGATTAAATTCTCCCAGATCATATGGGTCATAAACATCATATCCTCTGCCCTCTTTTCCTAATACACACTTTGTTGCAGGAGGAAACCATACGGCGGTAAATCCCAAGCTTCTCAGGTAGTCACCCTTTTCTGTATACTCATTCCAGAGATTACCTTCATGATACCAATGGAAAAATTGAATAATAACTCCATTCATTTTAAAATTCAGTTTGCTTTATATTGGTTGTCATTTTATTTATATCGGTAATGACAGGCTTGATCTCTTGATCGGGGCTCTGTTTTATTCTGTTTTCTTTGAAAACCACCATTTTTTTCGTAAAATTTATGGATCTTATCCAGCTCGTCTTCTGTCAAATCTTCTATATCCACCAGTCGGTTATTGGCTTTTTCGTGCGCTGCAATCAACTCATTTAATTTAATCTGAATAGCTTTGGAGTCTTTGTTCTGTGCCTTCTGGATCAGGAAAACCATTAAAAAAGTAATGATTGTTGTCCCAGTATTGATTACAATCTGCCAAGGTTCAGAAAAATTAAATAAAGGTCCGGTAGCTGCCCAGACGATGACCAGAACTGCTGCTGTAATAAAAGCAGCTGCACTTCCTGTAAAACAAACCGCTTTATCCGCAAATCTATCAAAGAAACTATTTTTCATAAAAAAAAATTACTATTAAACATCCAGCAATGCATCTGTAAGTATCTTCCACTGAATTTTTGAAATCCCCATCATCCCCCCTAAGGCAATCAAATAATTTCTTATCATATCAATAAAATTAGCTTCTATATTAGCTGTTTCATTTCTACCATAAACTGCCGCTTTAATGTAGTTACTGCCCCTTGAAATCATAAAAGTTGAAGTAGCACCAGATGAATAAAAGTGAGCAATATATTTCTTGTAGGATTTACCCGGTTCTTTTGCCGGGTGGCAGGTCATTGAGATATTCTCAAATTCATCCTCTTTTGTATAATCGTTGCTTATATTGGTAATTCTAACCCAGTCGAAACCTGCTTCAAGGGAGCCAGGACCTGGAGTATCAATTCTTATAAAATCACCCCTTACCGGGGCACGGTCAACATAATTTCCAGATGAATCATAAAGCTTAAAATCAGCAAAATGGTCGCCGCAGTACCCTTTCCACTCATTAACACAAAAAAAACGATTTTTTAGTACGGCAAACTGCTGAACTGCCATTTCAGAATTGTCAAATTCTTTTACACTTTCTGTATTATGAAAACCTCCTTTTTTTTGAGATGGAACTCCTCTAATTTCTTTAGCTTTCATATTCTTCAATATATTAACTAGTAAGGCGGCTTTTTTTATATCTTAAACTAATTGGTAAAGACAGGAATATTAAAAGGACACAAAACTATCAGATCCAAAAAGGATAAACGCCTTGTTTAAAGCTCAATTCGCTGAAGATTTTTGACGGTAGGACCAGTAAGCATCCTTCCATTTATGTTAAATCTCGATCCATGGCACGGACAGTCCCAGCTTATTTCTGCACTATTCCATCTCACTTCGCATTTGGCATGAGGGCATGTGCTTTTAATAAGATGCAGTTTTCCGCCCTTTTCTTTGTACACAGCATAGGATTCTCCCTCATATTTTACCACTTTTGCTTCACCATCAGAGAGTTCTGTCAGTGAGTTTATTCTTTCAGTCAGCATTTTATCTTTCACAAAGTCAAAAACTACCACAGCCTGCTCTTTTACAAAATTTGTAAAACCGGCTATAGGCCTGATCCTTGCGGGATCAAAAAGATCCTTATACTTACTTGAACCGTTTAAAATCAGATCTCCAAGAATCTGTGATGTAATGGTCCCAAAAATCATCCCGTTACCCCTAAATCCTGTAGCGGTGTAAATCTTCCCCTTGCTGCCAGGTAAAACTCCAATATAGGGAAGCCCATCTGCAGGCTCATAATACTGGCTTGACCAGCTGTATACTGCTGTATCCACATCAAAATACTCTCTGACATAGTTTTCAAGTTTTGAAAAGCATTCTCCTGTATCATCTGCATGACCTGTTTTATGATCCTCCCCGCCGGCAATAAACAGGTTTTCCCCATTTATTTTCTGCGTTCTATAGTAATGGTATGGCTCGGTAAGGTCATACCCAAGCTCCATGGGATGACAATCACCCTTGAGCCTGAATGCAATGGCATAACTGCGGTATGGGGCATTCATCAGATGAAGGATATTCACTCCCGGCGGGATATGAGTGGCATAAATAACAGAGCGGGCACTGACTCTTCCTTTTGAGGATTGCAATATCACAACATCTTCCTTCTCATCATGTCCCTCGCAAAGACATTCTTCCAGTAAAAGGCCACCAAGATTAATAAATGCCTCTGCAAGACCTTTTATATATTTTATCGGGTGAAACTGTCCTTGATCAGGAATAGAGACTGCTTTTTTAAAAGCAAACGGAAAAGGGATATCATCAGTCTGTGCCATGGGATGTCCTACCTGGGAGGCTCCTTTGAGAATGTCATCGAGTTTTTTTTCCTGCTTTTCATCCAAAGCAAAGAGATAAGCAGGCTTGCTTTCAAAATCACAGGAAATATTAAATTGCCTAATATTATTCCTGATGATATTCCTGGCTTCTATTCCTACATATTTCAGCAGCTTGGCATTCTGTAAACCAACATCTTTAATGGCCTGAGCGTAGGTGGTATCAAAGAAGTCATTTAAATGAGCGGTAGTTCCTCCGGTGGTCCCAAAGCCTATATTCGAAGCTTCAAGTACAATACATTTCTTTCCTTCTTTCTGCAGTCTGATTGCTGTAGAAATTCCCGTAATACCTGCTCCAACGATTGCAACATCATAGCATTTTGCCAAGGCAGGATCTAAAGAAAACGTTTTGATTTCTTCCTGCCATATACTTTTTCTGGCCCCATCTCTGTTCATGCTATTTCATTTTTAAGGTGTCAGCCTTAATCCTGCTCTCACTTTTCTTTTTGTCATCATCTTCGGGTAAATCACAACGACAAGATGTCAAACTTAGCGCACAAAGTGCAAATACCATAATTGTTTTCATATTTTTTTTTTAATTGTTATACTTTATTATCCATTAACTATAATGCCTCCGTTGGGATGGAGAACCTGACCTGTCATCTGGGCTGATGCGCTGCCTGCTAAAAACAGAAAGCTGTCTGCTATTTCTTCAGCGCTAGCATTCCGTTCAAAAGGTGGTTTGCTGGTATCTTCTTCCTGCTCTCCGAAAGTTTTCTCGGTAAGAGGTGTTGAAACGGGGCCGGGAGCAACGGCATTGACGCGAATTCCCTTCGGTTTTGCCTGAAGCGCCAGAGACCTGGTAAAGGATACGATTGCGCCCTTGGTTGCTGAATAATCTAAAAGTTCTTCATGCCCTTGGTAAGCTACCGCTGATGTGGTGTTAATGATGCTTGCCCCGCGTTTCAAGTATGGAAAAACAACTTTAGTCAGCAGAATCATCCCAATAATATTGGAGTCAAAAGTTTTCCTGATATTTTTCTCCTCCATATTTTCAATCTGATCACTGGGAAACTGTACCCCTGCATTATTGACCAGAACATCTATTTTCCCAAGCTTGCTAATCACTTTTTTCACCGTGTGCTCACAAAATTCATAATCGTTAATATCTCCGGGGAAAATAATACACTTTCTGCCTAACGCTAATATTTCATTTTTTGTTTTTCCAGCGTCCTTATTGTCATGATGATAAATAATGGCAATATCGGCTCCTTCGTCTGCAAAAAGAAGTGCGGTAGCTTTACCAATTCCGCTGTCAGCACCAGTAATTAAGACCGATTTGTTTTTTAACTGCAGTTTTCTCATGGTTTACTTTTCTGTGCTTGGTTTTTGCATTTCTCCCATCCTGTGAGCGGCCATGTCATCGGTCGCCAGATTGGTCATTGCTACGGTAAGCTTATTTTTAAATCCTGAAATCACTTTATCCTCTCCCTTCATCAGCGCATTATACCCATCTATTGCAACATCCTGGGGATTACCAAGATTTTCTCTGTCTTCCAATATTTTACTTCTGTTCATACCTGCTTTATTAAAAAAGTCAGTATCTGTAGGCCCAGGTAAAAGGGCTGTTACACTAATACCTGAATCTTTCAATTCTTCACGGATGGCTTCTGACCACGATAAAACAAAAGCTTTTGTTCCATGATATACGGAATGCCAGGGGCCGGGCGCCTTACTTGCTATAGATGCCAGATTTAATATTTTTCCGGATCCTTTAGCCAGACGGTCTTTTAAAAAGAGCTTGGTTAAAAGAATGACTGATATAATATTAAGATTTACAATGTTTATTTCCCGGTGGATATCAGTATCCTGAAATTTACCGTACACTCCCTGTCCGGCATCATTGACAAGAATTTCAGGGCTGATACCGTTGAGTTTTAATTCCGAATACAGCGAATAGACCTCATCCTGTAAGAATAAATTCTTTGAAATTGGAATAACATTAATGCCAAAAGTTTTGAATTCTTCAGCTTTATTTTTCAGTGCTTCATGGTTTCTGGCTACGATCACCAGATCATACCCATTTTTCGCAAACTCTTTGGCCAGCTCATATCCTATTCCGCTGGTTGCACCTGTAATTAAAACATATTGATTTTTACGTTCCATAGTATAATATTTAAATTAAAAGCTGGCTGACTTCATTTTTAAAACATCCCAGAATAAATTCCGTATAGTAAAGCTGAGCATTTAAGGCCTGTGTTTTAGGATGCAACTCTAACTTTTTGGTCAGGACAATTTCCCCTTTATAGGCGAATGAGAAATAGGCGAAAATTTTGTAAGCTGAATTTCTGATGGGTGTACAGTAACCCGTTGTGGCAATAGACCATTGGGTCTCGTAAAGCTTGGCAATCTGTAATGCCATGGTCTCTGCAATATTTTCTGAAACACAGTCGCATTGTTCCGCTTCCGCCCTATCGACATTTAACAGCTTCACTTTCATAGGTAATGCATAGGCCGTCATTCCACCCTTGTAAAAGAGTGATGCGTTGGGCATTTGAGAAAAAGCTAACTGTAAAGATCCCGAGGTAACACTTTCTGCCACCGAAATGGTTTCACCTGTTGTTACTAAGGCTTGGCTGATATATTCCAAAATATCTTTTTGAAGTTCCATAGCAATTCATTTTATGATTTATATAGCTTTATTCTAAAACTCTGACAATTTCCAAGGATCAAGCACCACCTTGACGCAGCCATCTTGTTTTTTATCAAAAATTTCATATCCTGCAGAAACATCTTCCAGAGAAAGACGGTGCGTGATAATATCATCAAGCTGAACACGGCCGCTTTGTACATGGTCCATCAGCATATCTATAATCGGATGAACATTACACTGTCCTGATTTAAGGGTAATTCCTTTATCAAAAACCTGTCCCAGTTTAAAATTGTCATAATTCGTAGGATATACTCCCAAAATTGAAACAGTTCCTCCCCGTCTCACAGCGCTCATACAGGCTTCTAACACTTTTATTGAACCTTTTTCAAAATTCATCACTGCCTTTGCTTTATCTAAAAGGCTGCGATCAGGTTCAAAACCAACCGCATCGATACATAAGTCTGCGCCTCTTCCACCGGTCAATTCTCTTATCTGTTCTATAACCTCTTTAGCATCCTCCCATAAAATAGTTTCGCAGCCTGTCAGTCTCTTAATCTGGTCAAGTCGGTACTGAAGGGTATCAATAACGATTACTTTTTTTGCATTATGCAGAATCGCACTTTTCACAGACATCGATCCCACCGGTCCTGCTCCAAAAACAGCTACGGTTTCTCCGCCCTTCAATTCTCCCCACATGACTCCGGTATACCCGGTAGGGAAAATATCGGTCAGGAACAGAACCTGCTCATCAGTCAGACCATCTGCTACTTTCCGAGGCCCGAAGTGCGCGTAAGGAACCCGTACATACTGTGCCTGCCCCCCATTATATCCACCATACAGATCACTGTATCCAAAAAGAGCCCCTCCTTTTTCTGTGATAAGACCCCCTTCCGGCCCATAGTGTTCGGGATTACTGTGTTCACAGGCCGTAGGAAGGTTATGCTGACAGAAATAACATCCTCCGCAGGCAATAGGAAATGGAACCACGACCCGGTCGCCAACCTTTAAATGGTTTATATTCTGCCCTGTCTCTTGAACTATTCCCATGAATTCATGACCCATCACCATAGGCCGTAACTGGGGAATACCTCCGGAATACATATGCAAATCGCTTCCGCAAATAGCTGTCGAAGTTACTTTAAGAATAATATCCGAAGCATCCTGAATCACCGGATCATCAATCGTATCACAGGTGATATTTCCGGGAGCGTGAAAAACTGCTGCTTTCATAATTTTAATATTTAGTGGTGTAAAGGATTATCTAGATTATACGGTGAGAGATCTTTCAATTTCAAGATGCCATACCCTGTGCTGCGAAACTGCCTGAATAAATTTATCTGCGGCTTCGGGAACTCCCTCTGTAATAACAGCCGGATCTTCATGTTTTTTCTTACTGACATGGCTATCAATATAGATATCCCTTGTTCCCGGACCAAAATAAAGAGCTTTACAATGATGATAGGCTTCATTAACGAAATCCAGAACTAGCTGTTTATTTTCTGGAAGCAAAAAGTCGTTGGCATTATCATTTCCACAAGTAATAAGCAGGGCATCAAAGCATACACTCGAGGTGCTGGATAATGAATGATCTGGGAACATTATGTTTCCATTACTGGTCTTTACAGCAGCCATAGTGGGAGCTATAATCTCAATTTTGGCGCCTTGCCCTTCTATTCTGTTTTTTAAATCATCAATTATTTCTGCCTCAGCATCGTTGCAAACCATGAATCCAATCTTCCTGGCTTTTATTGTATTTTTTACAGTATCCTGCATACTGAGAGCCGGAGATATTGTAACTTTTGGTTCCCTTTCCTGACTTTGCAAATCTTTTGGACTGGCATCTGCAGGAATACTATGATTGGGTTGCTGGAGTTTTTCCAGGTCAACGCCCAATTTGCGGGCAACTTCAGAGGCTAGTTCTATATTGATATAAGCCAGCTGTCCCACTAGTCTCTTCCTGATCTGAGGAATCGTCACTTTTGAAAGTTCAAAGACAAGGGATTTGGTAAGGTGTGCCTTTTCGGGAGCCGACTGACTGTTGTAAAATAGTTTCGCCTGAGAATAATGATCTATAAAGCCTAGATTTCTTTTCCTTAGCTTTTCTCCGGATACTCTTTCGCGTTGGGAAACAAATCCTCCTTCTGACATCATGGCCTGAAAGGGGCATCCACCTCCGATGGAGTTGGGTTCGTAACTTACTTTTCCTTTTACGATCTGCTGCCTCATATGGCCGTCACGCTGGTTGTTATGAACTGTATTTAAAGATCTATTGATCGGTATTTCATGAAAGTTAGGTGATCCTAACCTTGATAACTGGGTATCGGTATATGAAAACAATCTTCCCTGCAGTAAAGGATCGTTGCTAAAGTCAATTCCTGGTACCAGATGTCCCGGATGGAATGCAACCTGCTCTGTTTCAGCAAAAAAGTTCTCGGGATTCTTATGTAGGGTTAGTGTTCCGATAATCTCAACAGGAACTAGTTCCTCAGGAACAATTTTTGTGGGATCCAGCAGATCAAAATCAAAATCGCTTTCATTTTCCTCGGAAATAATCTGTACTCCAAAGTCCCACTGGGGAAAATTGCCGGATTCTATTGCTTCCCATAAGTCGCGTCTATGAAAGTCGGGATCCACTCCCGAAATTTTCTGAGCTTCATCCCAGGCAACAGAATGCACACCTAATCTGGGTTTAAAGTGGAATTTCACAAAATGAACATCATTATCAGTATTGATGAGTTTGAAAGTATGGACACCGAATCCTTCCATCCTGCTAAAACTTCTGGGTATCGCACGGTCACTCATCAGCCACATAATCATATGCATACTCTCAGGCATTAATGATATAAAATCCCAAAATGTATCATGAGCAGATGCAGCCTGGGGAATTTCATGATCAGGTTCAGGCTTAAGAGCGTGCACAAGATCCGGAAATTTTATGGCATCCTGAATAAAGAATACCGGCATATTATTAGCGACCAGATCATAATTTCCCTCTTCGGTATAAAATTTAACCGCAAACCCTCTTACATCCCTTGCAAGATCTGTACTCCCTCTGCTGCCGGCTACAGTTGAAAACCTGACAAAAACAGGAGTTTCTTTTCCTATATCATTTAGAAATTTGGCTTTGGTATATTTTTCAAGGCTTTTTGTCAGTTTAAAAGTGCCATGCGCTCCTGATCCCCTCGCATGTACAACACGCTCTGGGATTCTTTCGTGATCGAAATGGGTAATCTTTTCACGCAATATAAAATCCTCCAACAAAGAGGGACCTCTATCACCAGATTTTAAAGTATCCTGGTTATTATTGATACGTATCCCTTGATTTGTTGTCAGCTTTTTATCGTCGTTGGAAGTACTTAGGGACTGCAGCTGATTTATTTTTGCATTGAGGTTTGTATCTTCTTTCATATCAAAATATTTAGAATTTGTGGGAATAGTCACTCCATAAGCTCTACTGGGCATCTGTTAAAAGAAATTAAAAATCAGACGTTTTTATCAGGTGTTCAAAGCAATGGAAATCTTTATTTTCATTCATAATCAGATAGAACATGGTCCGTAATGGTTTTATTTTCCCGATACTTTTGAGATCCGTAAACTCTGCGATTAAAGCTTTTATATTTTCTTTTTTTGAAGTATTGAGAAAAATAAATACTAAGAAAATATTCATTTTAATTTCTTTCGCATAGATTACATCCCCATCTTCAAACCATTCTCCTTTATTATTAACCCTGATGAATTGGCTAAGGCGGAGCATTTTTATTATTTTCTGCCGGTCCATATGATAAATTCCTGGATTAAAGATGCCATATAGACCTTCGGATCTATATGGCATATCTTTTAGTAAACTTAATCTTCCTGCTCTGCATCAAAATTGATGAAGGTCTCAGCTATCTCAGTGAGATTATAATCTGTATCTTCTTCTTCCTGGAGTGTTTTTTCAAGCAGGTCTGCTACTTTATCGTGTCCCATGGTAATAGCAAGCTGGGCCAAACCTCCATAGGTGGCAATCTCATAATGCTCCACTTTCTGTGCAGCAATAATCAGGGCCGCATCTCTTGTCATAGATCCTTCCTGTGTAGATTTTATAATTTCCTCACCTTCTTTGATAATCCCTTTTATGGCTTCACACTGTTTTTCCTCAGGGCTTTCATCAATTAATTTAAATACTTTTTCAAGACGGCTTACATGTTTCTTGGTCTGGAGCTGATGGTCTTCAAAAGCATCCTTAAGCTCTTCGGTTGTTGCCGCTTGCTGCATTTTTTCCAATGCCTCTATAATGGCATTTTCTGCGAAGTAAATATCTTTAAGAGAGCTTACGAAGAATTTGTGAAGCGAAGAATTTTTCATTTCATCCCCGTCCACCGAAGCATTATCTACTTTCATTTTTTTATCTGCTGTGGAAACCGCCCCTGTAGACGCTGAGTTTGATGCTGATGCAGCAGTATTGGTATTTTCTGTTGTTTTTGTTGCCATGATATGATGTGGTGTTTGAATTGAATTAAAAGATTACCTCTTTAAAAAAAAGTAAAGAGGTAATCTAAAAAAATTATGAATTATTACGTCTTCCGCCAAATCCTGATCTTCCAGATCCTGAAGACCTTCCTCCTCCATGAGAGGCCTGGCCACCCATACGGGCAATTTTGGTACGCTCAGCTTTGCTCATCGATGCAAAACCTCTTCTCGAGGTTCCGTTTCCGGAACCAGAGCCACGGCCAGAACCTGAATTACTGTTATTTCCTGATCGTGAACTGGAGCCTCCTGATCCTCTATTAGAGCCTGATCTTCCTGAATTTGAATTGGAAGATCTTCCACCGCCATGAGAAGCCTCTCCTCCCATACGGGCAATTCTGGTACGCTCTGCCTTACTCATTGAGGCAAAACCTCTTCTTGAAGTTCCGTTTCCGGAACCAGAAGAAGATCTTCCTCTTCCCGAAGAACCTGAGCCTGATCTCGATCCGGAACCAGATCCAGAGCCCGAGCCCGATCTGGAACCTCCTCTACCTCCGGAAGTAAACCTTCCCTGACTGTCTCTCTGCTGACTGCCTCCACGGGAACCGCCTCCGCCTCCAGAGCTTCTTCCACCTCTGTTGTTATCTTGGTCGTCATCATCTTCATCATCATAGTCTTCATCATCATAGTCTTCGTCGTCATCATAGTCCTCGTCGTCGTAATCGTCTTCATCGTCGTCATAACTGTTTTCATAATCATCGAACTCGTCCTCATATTCAGAGAAATCATCATCATAATCTTCATCCTGGGATGCATCATTAAAACCATGGTCATACCCTAACTGATAAACTTCCTCTAAAGTGGATTTTTCATTGTTTGAAGAATTACTTCTTGAACTACGATTGTTTGAATTTCTAGTGTTCATAACTGAATGTTTTAAAAATTAATATATAAGTGATGTATTGCCTTTCCTTACTAGTATCAGAAAAGCAATGGTTTTTTGGTTTATTGGTGATATTTTTATTAAGCCTGAAGGGCTTATATAGCTTCCCTAAGAGGAAGACTTGTAAATCTACAATCAGATTGTTAAGTCAAATTTACAAAGGAATAATCCCCCTCTTTTATGACTGGCATCATATTGACAGAAATTAGTATAAAATTTTTCTGTTAATGATCTTCACAATATTTTCTTTCTCCATCCGTTTAATGGTTTTAATGGCAGTTTCAACGCGAATTCCTGTCAGGCTGGCTAACTGCTGTCTGGTCAGAGGCACCAGATAAGAGAATAAGCATTGTTTTTTTTCAAAGCTTTTTAAATAGTCCATTACTCCAATAATTCTTTCCTCGGGACTTTCCAGAGAGTTTTTCTGATGCATGATGTATTTGTAATATAATGCATCGGAGAGGCTTTTACAGAAATCAAGATAGAGGTCCGGATTTTTTTCTAGTATATTAAAGAAATCAGCTTTGGCTAATCTAAGTATGCTACATCGGGAAACAGCAACTGCATTCATGGGGTATAGTTTCTCACCAAAGAGCAGTGATTCACCAAAACTTTGCCCCTGAAAAAATACGTTCTGAATAAATTCTTTTCCATCTGCATTATAGCTATTTGTTTTTACTTCACCATCAATGATTTGATAGTAATACGCAGGCACCGTTCCTTCATAAAAGATAGATTCATCAGGAATGTACCGCCTTAACCCAGCGCCTGCTGCGTTTAAAATTTCTTCGTTAATAATCATAATTTTTTTTTTACTATTAATAAATTTTAGTAGTCATCTTTGTAAAAATTTATTAGATCTGTAAAAACACGAAATGTTTTTCAAAGGATCAGAATCACCTTTTATAAACATTATTGTATACATATTGAGGTATTGGGCATCCTATTCAATTCGGCATTACGAATTTTTATTAGTATCTGCCTGTTCTTTAAAGCACACCTGTTATGATAGACAAAGCTGCCATACAGGGGGATGGTTTTAATCACAGCTAAGGTTCGAGAAAAACTCTTGGATTTTTTCCTTTGATCTGCAATGAGATAAATGCTTGCGCGTAACAGCAAAAATATCCACCGGATTTTGTGTTAACATAATAGATTTCATAATATTAAATTTTGGTGTGTTTCAGAAAAAAAACAAATTACACAATCATAATATGATTATGATAAATAATTCATACCAAAATTAGATTAAAAATACTATTTAAAATATGACCTAGGTCATATAGTCTTCTTTAAATGTTAAATATTTCGTAAAATTCTGGGAGTAATATCTTTAAAAATATATTTTCCTGTCTTTAATCATTACCAGTTTTCTTTTTTCCATGTTCTTAATCGTCCTTATGGCCGTCTCGACACAAAGACCCGTGAGACTGGCTAATTGCTGCCTGGTAAAGGGTATTTTGTAAGAAAACGGAGCATGGTCCTTTTTGGAAGTTTTAAGATACTCCAGCACACCCATTATTCTCTCTGAGGGATTCTGTGAAGAATTGGCCTGAAGCATAATGTACTGATAATACAGACAGTCTGACAACCCTTTGCATAAGTCAAAGTATAACTGCGGATAGACATTGAGCATACTGAAGAAATTATTCCGGCATAACTTTATAATTGAACAGGGTTCCAATGCGACAGCATCCATAGGATAAGGTTTACCAATAAATAATAAAGATTCACCGAGACTCTCGCCATCCGTAACTATTTTCTGGATAAGCTCTTTTCCCTCTTTATTATAATTATTGAGTTTCACTTTTCCTTTAATAATTTGATAATAAAAGTAGGGAGTCGCTCCATCGTGAAAAATAGTATCACCGGGCCTATATTGTTTTACTTCAGCACCAGCTGAAAACAAAAATTTTTCATTAATAACCATATGATTTTTTTTAATTCTTTTATAATTCTTTTACTTTTACAATCATCTTCACAACATCATTTTACAAGTTACTGCACTGCTGCACTCGTTATTTCATAATACACTGCCCATCCTGCAAAAATAATTACGATAATCCATATCCAAAAAGGTATGGTTTGCGGGGTCTCACTTCCGGTAATGAGAAAGCTTTTCTGATTTCCTTTATCATAAGCATTGATCATTAATGATAAAGTTCCATCCACGACATCTTTATTCTTCAAGCCTTCAATTCTTATGGAGGGACCATTGGCAACTGTAAAATTTATTGTTCTTATGCCTTCTTTGCCCGATGGAGAGCGGCTTACAATTTTTAACAGATGATCCCCATCTGCAAGCTTTTTCGTATCCAGATCGAAAACAATTGGAGTTTCCAATTCAGCAATGGGATGCGGGTCATTATCTATGAAAAGAAATACCTTACTGCTGTCTTTTGTCATAACATCGTATTTTCATCTGAGAAAACCGAATATTTAATATGCCTTAGATCTTTTTCATCCGGTTTGATCAAATATTTAACTGAAAATATAAAGGCTAAAACTGTTATCAGGATAACAATTCCTACAATAAACCAGTCCCAGTCGCTTTCCGGTCCTGTTCCGTGCGTAAGATCCTTAGTGACTTCCGGCTGACGAAGCTGGCATGCATCGCATCCCATGGCATAGCTGGTCCATAAAATTAAAATCACATTGAGTCCATTTTTTATTAAATTTTTCATTGTTACTTTATTTTGTCAAAGATTACTTTTATTTCTTCCAAAGTCACTTTTTTCGAATTATTTCCCCAGCTCGTTCTTTCGTGATTAATAATCGCTGTTACATCTTCAGCAGTAAAATTAGCATTGGTTCCTACTGCCGGCATGGTCGCAAATTCAGGTCTGGGATCATAGCCTTTCATGATAATTGTAACGTAAAGCTCCAGATCTCCGCCGCTTACTACGGGGCTTCCTTTTAATGGAGGGAAGGCGCCCGGCACCCCTTCACCATTTGCCTGATGGCAGGAAGCGCAATTGGCGGTGAAAAGCTCTGCACCATCTGGCAGATGAGATGCACCGGCCTGCTTTTCATTTCCTTTTTTGGTTTGCTTATAAAGGAACGGAGGCACAATAGATTTATCCGTGTAATCCGTCTGTTTAAGTGATTTCAGATAAGCGACCAATTGCAGGGCCTTTTGCGTAGCAACTATTTTCTTTCTTTTATTTTTAAGGAATTTCTCGGGAACTTTCACTTCAACGTCGTCAGGCTGCAGATAATCTCTTTCCATAAAAAGAAATTCATAGGACGGCATTATGGAAGCTTCTACAGCAGCTCTTGGCTGGTAAAGGTGAATTAAATGCCATTCGGCACTTGGCTGTCTTTCCCCTACACTGGTAAGATCAGGCCCAGCCCTTTGTGTCCCCATCAGGTTAGCTGTATTTCTCCAAAAATCCGTTCTTTTATTGATGGCAAAATCTGCCGGAATACTTGGTCTTTTACCAAAAACATTATCCATTTCAACATTTCTTACCTGCTGTGTATGGCATGCCACACATCCGTTTTCAATATATACCATTTTGCCGGCCCTTTCCTGCTCTGTCAATATTTTCGCCTGCCTTGGCAAAGGCTTATTGATTCTCTGGTTATCAAGAGCAGGCAGCACAGCGATGTAAAGTGTAAGAAAAACAAAGAGACAAAGTGCTGAGCCGAAAAGGATTTTATGGTTATTTAATAGTAACATAATTCTTCTTTTAAGTGTTAAACTCAGTATGGCTGTGTTGTTGTTTTGCTGCCAGTATTTCAGCAGGGGTCTGTGGGATTCTCACATCTTTATCTTTGGTAATCATTATATAAAAATTATAGCCAAAAATAAGATGAGCCATCCACATCATGGTACCCCCTATTGCTCTCCATAACCAGAACGGGAACATGTTAATAACACCATCTATGAAAGGTTTTTTTTTCATCCACATCAATCCTGTCTGTGTCCCTCCTATCATCAATGCTATGACATAAAAAAGTAAACCGATTAAAGCCAGCCAAAAGTGTATTCCTACCCATAGCTTTGGAGGCTCCTTGCCGGTGAGGCGCGGAATAAGGGTGTATGAAAATGCCCAAAGCATAAAGGTGATTATTCCGTACATGGTCAGATGGGAATGGGAAACTGTAAAATCAGTGAAGTGCCAGAGCAGATTGGTATATCTGAAAGCTTCTACCGTTCCCTGAAGAGACCCGGTAAAATAAAAAATAATCGACATAAAATAAAACGGAAGTGTATAACTGTTTTTAAGCTGGTACCATGCTCCGTTAAATGTAAACAGAAAATTAGTCGTTCCTGCTGCTACGGGAATTAACATTCCCACACTGGCAACAATGGCTGTAGTCTGAAGTCTCCAGGGAATAGCACTAAAAATAAAGTGGTGGGTTCCGATCAGAGTATAAAATAATATATGAGTCCAGAAAGCCAGCGCTCCCAGACTGTAGGAATAAATAGGTTTATTGAGCTGCTGGGGAAGGAAATAATACATCAGACCCAGATTAATCATCATAAACCACATACCAATGGCCTGATGCATATAATACCCCTGGGTAATTGTTTCTCCCACTCCGTCCTGCCATATAGGAACGTAGCCTACGATAATGACTATGACAATGAACATAAATCCCGAAATGATATACCAGTTTGAAATATAAATTTCTTTGACAACTCTTTGGACAACGGGCTTGAAGAGATTATGGGCAGAAATTGCCACTCCGGCTCCAAAGGTTATCATAATAGGCCATATATATTCTCTGTATTCCCCCCCTCCGTTATTGACTCCCGCCAATAAAGATATTGTTCCGGCCAGTACTGCAGTATTGATCAGTATTAAAGAAATGTAACCCTGCTTTATATTATAAACCTCCACGTTGCTTACTCTTGTAACAACATAATATGAAAGTCCCACCATAGCTAAAGATGCCCATCCCCAGAATACCGCATTTGTATGGGCGGGGCGGAGTCTTCCAAAACTCAGCCAACTGATATGTTCAACATCCGGCGCAACGTATTTGATACCGGCATAGAGGCCAAAGGTTGTCCCAATGATCAGCCAAAGAATTGCCGTTCCTAAGAAATAAAGAATAAGTTTACTGAGTTCGGGACTTATATATTGCAAAAATGAAGAAGTCCTTCTTTTAGTTGGAAATACCCTGAGTTCCTCGACCGAGTTGACATTCTTAATAATTCCTTTTTCATCAGACGGCGGCAAGCAGCCCGAGAGCTGGTTTTCTGCCGGCTGAAAATTAAGTTCTTTTTCTCTTTTCTCATATTCTCTTAACTCTTCCGGAGAGCTATTTTCAATTTTTTTTCTGATCTCGGAAAGTTCCCTATTCCTTAGTATTCTTGAATAAATAGCTAAGAACTTAAAAATCAGGATAACTAAGCTGGCAATAATCACCATTAACATAAGTAATAATGTTATCTGTATTCCAGTTTGGTTTAGTAGTGATGATTCTGCCATGATAGAATTTTAGGATTTAATATATAAGGATTTCGTCCACTGAAATACAGTGGAAACAACTCAATAATAACCTGAATAAGCCATTTTCCAAGAATAGGAAATATGGCTATTCAGTCTTCAAAAGACGAATGTGCACTAATGGATGTACATTACTTACTGTTTTTGATAGAATCTACATCGTAGGCTGTACTGTCCATAGGAAGTGTATTATCCAGGGAATCTGGTGTGATTTGAGCTGTTCCCCCAACCATACTGTCTCCTGTATTTATACTGTCAATATTTGAAGGTTGAGGCTGTTGTTCTCTTTTACAACCAATGGTAAATAAGCCCAGAATCAGGGCTGTTAAGATGAATGATTTCATAACATTAAATTTTGTGGTGTGTGTTAACAAAAGTATGAAAACAAGCACTTTGGTTTTTATGACTTACATCATAATGACTCATAATTTGTCTAATGTTATAAAAAAATAACCATTAAATAAGTGTGTAAGGCATTACCAGAAAAAAAGCATAGCTGTTAATGCCGGAATCAGCTACAGCATCCAATGGCTGAATCTCTTCCACTTATAGAATACCTGCTGAGAATTCCGTTACAAACGTACTGGCAATAAGCTGTAAGAAGTAGTTCTATATTTCTGAAAGAGTGAATCCTAATATGAGCCAGACGACTCATAATTTACAGATATTACCTGAAAAAATTAAGAATTGATCAGTACTATACCATAAAAAAGCCTTCCAAAATAGGAAGGCCGAGAATATATGGGGTCTAAAAAAGTGTCAACGGACTATTGAATCATTTTGTTTTATTGGTTGCTTTAATGTATCGGCACCCTTTCGATAAGTTGTCGAATCGTTTTGATTAGCAGGGGGTGTAGAAGCAACACTTGCCGAATCATATGAAGATGTCGCGGTAGAATCAGCCTGTGTATCGTTTTTAGTCTCCTGGTTTTTACAGCTGATCATTAATATACCAAGAATAATAAATATTGAACTTTTCATATTATATCATTTAGTTAAAAAATAAGTGGTTGCAAAATTCTAATACCAAAATTATTCATAACAGTCACTCCATTTTATGAGTGAGGTCATAATATGTGTTTTTAAGACAAATTAATATTATTTGATTCTACACATTTTTGTCAACCCTACTTTTACCCATTATTTAAAAATTAAAACTATATTGCTTTTCAATTAAAACTTATCAAAATGCTGATCGAACAGGAACTTCTTTTATCCTTCGGAGCAACAATAGAAAATTTTTATCCGGCTGACATCATATTTGATGAAGGCAGTACGCCTAAATACTATTACCAGATTGTAAAAGGTCGGATAAAGCTCAATCATTATAATGAAAATGGAAAGGAACTTATTCTAGCCATTCTCACCTCAGGGCTCAGTGTATGTGAACTTTTACTCTTTATGGATAAGACCTATCCTGTCAATGCTGTAGTTTTAGAACCCAGTACTCTTTTAAGGCTTTCTAAAGTTGATTTTGAAAGAATGCTTGATGAAAATGTGATGATTTCCAGAAATATCAATAAATTTTTATCCGAAAGATTGTATCATAAAATTATTATGCTGGAGAACAATACCTCTACTCATGCAGATGTGAGGATACTCGGAGTGCTCAATTATCATAAAAGCTTCAGCAGTGAACAATCCAAATATTCGTTTGAGGTTCCCCTTACCAGGCAGCAGCTTGCTTCGATGACCGGACTAAGGGTGGAAACAGTGATAAGAACTATAAAAAACCTCGAGAAGCTCAGTAAACTTCAGATAAGGGACAGAAAAATTTATTATTAAATCTTTACCGCCTGGCAAGACTAAACCCTCAGTAAAAAATTTTACCGTTTATAATCCGGACCATTTTATTTTTCTCCATTTTTTTCACCGTGCGTATCACCGTTTCCAACCGTAAAGCTGTAATTGATGAAAGCTGCTGTCTGGTAAAAGGTATTTGAAAGGAAAAAGGTTCAGACTTTGAATAGTATGCCTTAAGAACCCTGAAAAGTTCAATCAGTCTTAACATTGAATCATTAATAGAAAGACAGTTCAGCATCACATACCTGTAATACACTTTTTCAGCATTATAACAGTAAAGCTTCAGGAGCGATTCCTGAGTATTTTTGACAAAATCAACAAACCTTTCACCAGGAACCCTAAAAATTTCACATAAGTCCATTGCTACTGCATTAAATGGATAAGCCTTGTTATCAAAAAGAAATGTTTCAGCAAAACATTCTCCGCTAAAGGAAATACCTAAAATGGCCTCTGTTCCGTTCTCTCTGTCCTTTGTCAGTTTAACAGCCCCCATGCTAACCTGATAATAATAATTGGGTTTTTGACCGTCTGAGAATATCAATTCATTCACTTCATATTGTAATATCTCAGCTCCTAACGAAAAAAGTATTTGTTCACTAAATATCAAAATTTCTCTTATTTAAAAGTCAAAACTAAAAAAAACAGCGAGCTTAAATTTATGATATAGGTCATAACAGGTACCACAAGGACACCTACTTTTCACTTCTACCTATCGGGAGCATTCAGTACGTATGAAAATATTCTTGCAGAAAAGTTGCTTTAAAATAAGCTTTCAAATTCTTTCCAGCAATTTCAGGATTCTCTCTGAGTTTTTCCCAACTCTTCAACAACGAGAGCTAAAGCTCTGCGATGTAATTCTAAATTGCCTTTATCCAAAGCAAAAAGTATATCACGGCATTCCCCCAGGTAACGCTTTGAAAATGATGGATCATGCCGGGGAATCTCAATTGAATTATCTATAATATCAGCATATTTGATGGTCTGTGCTTGCGCACTGATTTCCCGGAGTCTCTCCAACTCCATTTTCTTTCTTTTGTAGCGGTTAAACTTGGGAAAATCTTTTTTTGTGTACACATCGGTTAATTCTACGACCAGCTGAACCGTGAGATTACGGTCATTATTATTCATCACAGTTCCCAGAAATTGCGAAATATCATCTTTCGATAATGGGGTATCCTCAATAACATCATGCAGTATAGCCGCTGCGAGTATGGAAAGTTTATCGGTATAGCTGTGGCATATTTCCATTACTCTTAATGGATGAACAATATATCTCTCAGATGTGTATTTTCGTGTCTGGCATCCGTGCGCCTGATCAGCAAACTCTGTAATCTTTTGTATAATTTCTGATCTATCCATAACAATCATCCTTAAAATAACACATACAAAAACAGCAACTCTTTTGCCAAATCTTACAGAACATCCTTAAACAAACAAACCTGAGAGATTAAAGAAAAGTCTATTTCAGCCCTATATGATCTCGATCATATTGATGTAATTGATGTTCTGGCTAATTTTGATGTAAGTCGTCGGAGTATTGAAAGACCTTCCTGTAACGATACATCTTAGTTTCTTTTATTACTACAGTACGAATAATCATCAACAGCCCATTTAAAACACCATGAAAATCACGGAATTAACAATACGTAATCTTGTCAAATACAGAGGTAAGGTCTATTCACTTACAGAGGTATACCAAGACAAGAATGAAGAATATCATGTCAAATTAAAAAATTCAGAACAGTCATTATCAGTATCCGCTAAATTAATTAAACCAGTGGAAATAGATGAATTCTGGCTTTTAAAATTTGGATTTATTAAAACCTATGACTCTAAGTACCGGATAAGATTTGAAAGAGGACAGGAATTTTTAAAGTATGATATTGACCTGCATAGTGTACATTCTATGACGGGTCTTAAGATATATGGAAATAATGTCAACTGCAGGTATGTACATCAGTTCCAAAACATTTTTTGCTTTTTGTTTGGAAAAGAACCTATTTAAAATGGTTAAAATATTGTAAATATATCCGTTATCATTTATCCGTATAAAAGATTGATAATATTTTTCACAACGTATCCTTAGGATGCGTATTATAATACTTTATTATGCTTATTAATATTGAATTACTCTCCATGTACGGTGGATTTACAGAAACTTTTAGCCCCTCTGACATCATTTTCGAGGAAGGAGATATTCCGGAGTTTTACTACCAGCTCATTACCGGATCTGTTAAGCTAAGCCATACAGAAGAAGGTAAAGAACTTATTCAAAGTATTTTAAATAAAGGGCAAAGCGTTTGTGAGCTACTGTGTATGATTGAAAAGCCCTATCCGGTCAGTGCCATAGCTATTTCATCAGGTGACCTGATAAAAGTACCTAAAGCTAAATTTCTGAAACTTCTTAGTGAGCACCATCAGCCGGCAGTAGCGGTCCGGCAATTTGCTGCGGAACGTCTGTATCACAAGTTTATTTTGATGCAGAACAATGCCTCTAAGTATTCCCATGTCAGGATTGAAGGTATTTTAAAATACTTCAAGAGCTTAAGTGAAGATCAGAGCCCCTATTCCTATGAACTTCCCCTCACCAGAAAACAGCTGGCATCTATTACCGGTCTGCGTATTGAAACGGTGATACGAACTGTAAAGAAAATGGAAGCTGAAAAGGTACTTAAGATTAAAAACCGTAAAATTTATTTCTAGTATACGAATAGTATCTCATCTTAAATTTGAAGGAATACCTGACGAATAATCAGGATATATAAAAAACGATAAACAAATATTTTTTAGTAAAATATTTTCCCATTCTTTATTATAAGAATTTCATCTTTCTCCATTCTTTTAATTACTCTGATGGTTGTTTCCAGAGACAAGCCGGTAAGTGAAGCCAACTGCTGCCTGGTATGGGGAATTTCGAATGAATATCTGTATTTATTTTCTTTTGATTCTTTCATCTGGTTCATCAGTTCCACTAAACGCTCTTCGGCATTCTGGCTTGAAATCTTCTGCATTAACACCAATTTTTCGGTGGTTTTTTCTGACAGAGCTGTATACATATTGAGGAAATTATCTGGATGATCCTGCAGTAATTGAAAGAACTGGTCTCTGCTGATTTTAAGAACAGTACATTTTGTAAGGGCAACCGCATTAACGGTATACGGTTTTCCCAGGATAAGCATTGATTCTCCGAAACATGAATTATCTGAAAGGATGTCCTGAATAAACTCTTTACCGTCTTCCTTATAGCTGTTAAGTTTCACTTCGCCTGTTACTATTTGATAATAAAAAAGCGGAGTGGATTCTTCACGAAAAATATAATCACCAGCACTGTAGTGCTCTTCAATTGCCTGTACTGAATGCAAAAGACCGTTTTGGATAGACATAATGTAAATTTTATGGTTTGCTTTGTTCTACGTTACCGTTGTAGAAGACTTGGGCATTTTTGAACGTCCTGAATTTATTTGCCGCTCTAACTGGCAACACTTGATAGTATTTATAAACAATACTTAGCTTTTTAAAGTTCAAACAAAATTTCTAATCAAGCTAAAGATCCATTGAGATATTTGCTTCATAAGAAAATTTCATATCCAAAAGTTTAGATTTCACGACTTGCCAAAAGGTTGCATTCATATTTTTCATTAAATGAGATACTTCAAAGGTAGCCTATCAGTAAAGCATATAATATGACATAGGTCATATTTGAAAATCTTTTAAAAAGATAGTGATTTAAATTGGTCTTAAGTATTTTTATTTGATTTTCAATAATTTAAAACGACTGATAAAAAAAAATGATTATGGTCAACCGCTTTTAACTTAAAAAACAACCAGTCATTTTAACGGCCAGCGGCCGTCGTTTGAGGAATTACCGAGCGTACAATAAGGTCAATTTTGAAACCTTTTTGATCTGAATCATATTCAAAGAAATATTAAATTAATATATTTGTAGTACGTTATTTCACAGGCAAGCTATGTGAAGGTTGTTTAATTAGGAGTTATGGTCATACAGGAAGACTTGCTCATTACTTTTGGAGCAGACATTATTCAATTACAAAAATCCGAACTCCTCTTTGAAGAGAACACCGCACCTGCCTACTATTTTCAGATCAAAACGGGTAAAATAAAACTTACGAATTTTCAAACTGAAAAGAGAGAATTCATACAGAGTATTCATCAGGAGGGTGACTCGGTGGGCGAAATATTTTTATTTTCTAAATACCATTATCCTGTCCATGCCGTCTTAATGGAGGATTCTACAGTACTTCGGTTAGAACATTCCAAACTATTGAAATTACTGGAATCTGACTTTGAGATTCAGATGAAGTTTCTTTATTATCTGGCAGATAGATCATATCACAGCTGTATTTTTTTAAACAGTTTAACATCAGAAGACGCCACTCATCAATTGCTTACCGTACTTAATCATCTTAAGGGAGATCATGGTGAGCGCTATTCCTATAAAATTCCTTACACAAGAAAAGAGCTTGCTTTTTTAACCGGTTTAAGGATTGAAACCGTCATCAGGACTTTTAAAAAAATGGAGCACGAAAAGCTGATTAAAATAATTAAAGGCAGAGTGTATTACTAAGATATCACCCAATGAAAAAGCCTCCCTATTTTGGAAGGCCTGTTGGCATTTAAGACAGAATAATGCCTGCATTAATCATTTACAAATCTAATTTGTATTTTCCAAAGCTACCATGACTGAGATCATAAATCTCAAAGTATCACAGCTGGTCATATTTTAAAATATCATTTAAAAAGGCATAATGATTGATTTTCATATTTGACCTAAAACCACAGCTTATGGATTTTTTAGCGGAACTCTGGGGAAGCGGAAAGTCATTGAATACAGTACAAATGACGTGTCGTGGCATAACCGTTTTTATACTAGCATTGATTTTAATCCGTATTTCCGGAAGAAGATCATTTGGAATCGGCTCACCACTTGACAACATTATTGTCATGCTCCTCGGGGCTATTCTAAGTCGCGCCGTAGTGGGCGCCTCCCCTTTTATCCCAGTTATGACAACCTGTACCATGATTGTTCTGCTGCATCGGTTTTTCAGCTGGTACAAAGGAAAAAGCAGCCGATTTATTCATTGGATTGAGGGAGATAAGATTATGCTTTTTAAAGACGGCAGGTTTATCACTGAGAACATGGAGAGAGCACAGCTGCATAGAGAAGACGTGATGCAGGAATTGAGAAAGAGGGCTATGACCGATGATTTGAATAACATTAAAACTATCTATATTGAGAGAAGCGGTGAGATTAGCATTGTTATAAAAGAATAAGCCTTTGTCAGGTAAATCTCTGTATATCAGAAACAGCTTAAAATAAGCTAAATGAATTGATCATCACTTTAAATATGATCCCTTTTAAAGGATACCTTATATCAATTACGGAAATCTAAAAAATAGAATCTATCGTTTTAAATCACAAACAATAATTATCTTTTTCTTTCTTCCGATATAGCGGAGATTTTCCTGTAATCAAAATTTTACCGCCAAAAAGAATAAAAAAACCTTATTTTTGATTATAAAGGTGCTGAAAAACATTGATGTGCTCCATATAAAGTGCAAATCACAGATCACTACTACCATCTCTATATCAAAAAGATAAAAAACATATAATGAATTTTTTTTTTAATTTTATTAATCTCCACAATGGCGAAGAAAAAAAAGATAAAGTACTGGATAATGTTACGTCCAACATTTCTTTCAGGGGATCAAATCTCTGGATTCTTGCCTGTGCTATAATTATAGCTTCAGTAGGACTCAATGTAAACTCAACGGCAGTAATTATCGGTGCCATGCTCATCTCCCCTCTGATGGGCCCCATTGTGGGGGCGGGATTTGCTCTGGGAACAGATGATTTCCCCTTACTTAAAAAATCTATCAAAAATCTCCTGATAGCTACTGTGGTGAGTCTGCTTGTTTCTGCAGTTTATTTCTATTTAAGTCCTTTTAAGGATGTCCAGTCTGAGTTATTGGCAAGGACAGCTCCTAATATTTATGATGTATTGATTGCGTTTTTTGGAGGCCTGGTGGGAGTCATTGCCATCACACGGGTAGAGAAAGGAAATCCTATTCCCGGAGTTGCCATCGCTACAGCACTGATGCCACCTCTGTGCACTGCCGGATTTGGATTGGCAACATTTAATTTTTCTTATTTTTTTGGAGCATTCTATCTCTATACTATTAACTGTTTTTTTATCTGTATCGCTACATTTCTGGTTGTAAAATATCTTAAGTATCCATCTTCGCTTATTGGTAATAAATATGAAAAAAGAATTCGCTACAGTATTTCATTTTTAATGATCGTCATGATTGTACCAAGCTTTTACCTGGCTTATAACCTTTATAATGAAAAAAAGTTTACAAAAACCGCTGAACAGTTTATACAGAAGGAATTTGACAACAATGGATATACCGTGATTTATAAAAAGATCAATTATCATTTAAATCCCAGGACTATTGATGTTGCTTTTATTAATAAAAAGTTTACCCCGGCTGAAGTCGAAGCTTATAATAAGATGCTTATCAGCAGCGGTCTGTCCAATACAAAATTGAATATTAGACAGAACACATCAGATCTTAAATCAGAGATTTTAAGTGAAATCAACAAAGCTGACCGTCACATCTCCGAAAAAGACATTGCCATTTCACAACTAAGGCAGCAGCTCGACATGTATAAAATCTCTGACTCCACGCTCATGAAGGAATTACAGATTTTATATCCTGATATGAAAAGAATTTCTTACGGGAAGATTGAACAGTATCCTCATACAGACAGTATGAAGCTGCAATTTGTAATCATTTATTCAGGCGAAAATATAAATGAGCCACAACTCAAAAGCTGGTTAAGGCAAAGACTACATGAAGAAAATATTGAAGTTGTACAAAATGAAACTAAACAATAATTTCAGCTCATAAAAAAATGATGGGCTCAATACCTATAATAATGGTTAATAAAAATGAATTATACAAGAACAACATTGCGTCTCTTGCTGAAAACAGAGGAATGACAGCATCCTCTTGACAATAATAAACCTCAAAAATTTCAATTGTATAGGTTCACATTTCTGTTCAGACGAGGATGCTTACTGATAGGATCTTCGGCATCCTGCACTAAAGCTGTCTCTGATGAGCTGATGGACATCAGAGAGTTTATAATACAGCTTACCACTGATGGTATAGTAAGGTAATTTTTTATCAGAACGGTAGCGCTGCAGGGATCTTGAACTTATTTTAAGCAGCTGTAAAACATCCTGATTATCCAGCAGCTGCTCTCCATCAATACTGTTTAACTCGTTTTCATTCTCTTTTAACTTCTCACTGAGAATGTCAAATCTTGTCATAATTCTTTCCATCCAGGAAATGAATTCTATTCTGTCAATATTCATAATACTTTGTTTTAATGACTGTTACAAAGTTTAGCAAATACCATGAATTTCCTTCGGTAGCCCATCGGTACTACCGTACGATTCTTCTCCGAATACCATCAATATTACACTTTTAAAAATTATCTCAACGGGATTCCAATTGATCTTAAGGTTAAAACGGGACATCATATACTCAATCAAGCAATGAATAATAAAGCTAAGACATATTCAAACAATCAAACAGATATACTGATTTTCAGATACGCTAAAGCCTTCCTATAGGGAAGGCTTTTTAAATTTGAAGTTGGTAAAAATGTCAAACTGCTATCCTTGTCAAAATCGGCAATTATTCTCCAGAACCAAAAAATCAGGCAGAGCAGCAAAGTCCAGTTCTTGAATCACATATTCCAATAAACGGAGATCCGTCAACAGTGCTGGTGCATACACATCTTACTGCACATCCTATTTGTAAAGGTAAAATAGCATTTAATGCTCCTTTTACATTCTTTAGATCTTGTCTTGAAAGTTTTTTTAGATTTTTCATAATCATATATGGTTAAGTTATTTTGTTTTCTGCTATACAAAAATGAATGAGTTTTTGATCAAAACAAACCTTCAATTAATAAGTGTGAATAATTTAAAAGTAAGTGTCACATTTTTATGAAACAGCTGTTGCAAATCTCAGCCCGCTTTGACGGTAAAAAATTGAAAGGGGATACGGTATTAATCTTCTCCTTCCGTTAAAGCCTTCTCAAGGCTTTCTTTCAATAGCTCCAAAAATTTAGTTTTAGTATATTTTCTGCTTTTAATTTCACCAATGGTCTTGTAAAAATTGCCTAAATCAATTTCTAATGATCGTTCTGTAAATCTTATGACTTCACTGAAATCAACATTACCCCCATTAAAACAACCCGTCCTGTGAAGTGCATACATCAGCTCTATCAGTGACACTTTTGAAGATGTCCATATTAATTTCCCTACTTCCCCGCTATCTACCTCTGTTTCCTGCCCGATATTGCGGATTGATTTTATCAGGTAATCGTCCAGCAGTTCATTAGCCTGTATTACAGCTATTTTATGGTCATGAGACGTTGTAAAATCTTCATCAAGGTTGTATATGCTTGAGGAAAGTTTCATCTTTAAATCGTATGATTTTCTGGTAAAATACTTATGATCCAGATAGGTTGCTTTTCTACGATAGTAATTGTAAAAATCAGCCTGATCAGAATAATACCTCCTGAGTTTTAACAGTTCTGCCTGATAAAATTTTCTCAATGCTTTATCGCCCGCTACCGGTTTGGAGGTCTCGGTATTCAATACTTTGGAATAATAGATATACCTGGAAATAAAGTAGGGCTTATGATCTTTAAAAAAATACACCTCATCAGCAACAGATTCAAAGGTAAAATTCTTGACCAGCTTTTTAAGTTTCCTTATACTTTCATCAAGTATCAGGAGTATCATCTCAGATGATGTCATAATATCATCATATTGATTTGTTACTATTACAATCTGCTGTTCTACATCTTGCCGGAGTACAGATAGATTTCTAAAAAATGTCTTTGTTACCATGTCTTTTCTTAGAAAATTACAAAGATTTAAAATATCAGAGAGAAACATCCGTTTTCTACCGCACTCGTAGTTTTATTTTCGGAAAGACCTGCAGAATTTCAGTTTATGACTTGAATCATAAACTATTATTTAAAACTCTTTTTACATTTAAGTACTTGAATACTTTCATACTTCTAAAAATTTACACTTTGCCTCCCGTGCCCCGGGAGGCTTTTGTATTTCTAATTGTAATCTTAGCCTATGGAAAAATAATCTATTCTGTAAATAGAACAAAAGTACTGCTTCAGGCCTGCAAGAAAAGTCTTTACAGATATTTAAACTGACAGACGGTAAAATCAGTTTTCTTCCAGTTCTTCTTTTCTTTTCCTGATAAAATCCTTTGGCCTGATTCCATTGATTTCATAAAAAAGATCTGAAAAATTTTGTCTTGAAGAAATCCCACATTCTTCTGCCAGCGCTTCAATGGTATAGTTCAGGTATTTTTTATTGGAATTTAAAAGCTGGGTAATATATGAAATCCGCAGCTCCCCTATATACCGGTTAAAATTCATTTTCTTTTGTTCATTGATATAGGTAGATAAATACGACGTATTGGTATTTAACTGTAAGGCGAGCTTATTTTGGGTCAGCCCTTTTTTGACAAACCCCTTATTGCTTTCAAACAGTCTAAGTTTAGACGATAAATCCTGGATCTGTTCAGCAGTAAGAACACTTTTCCTCTGCTCCCCTTCCGCTTTCAGCTTTTCTTTCTTTTCCTCTATATGATGCCGAACTTTCAATCCTTCTTCACTTAATTTGTATTGAAGCTCAGTATATTTCCGCTGCACCTTTTGCTCCCTATAATATCGGAAAATGAACATTCCTAAGAAAAATAACGCCAAAGCAATACATACAATCATTGAAATCAATCTTCCCTTACTTTTCCTTTCAAGCTGCTCTTTCTTATCCATGAGTAATCTGGTGTCATATTCTTTATGAATCCGGGGAGACAAATAACTAAAATCCCTAACTAAGACACTGTCAACTTTTAGCAGCTGTTTGGTGTAGTACAGCTCCTTTTCCAAACTTTTATCTTTTTTACTGCTCTTGATCAGATCTTCATAACTTGCTCTAACTTCAGGTAATATGAAATGATGGGTATTAAAAATTGAATCCACCTTCATCAGATATTTCAGACTTTTGGCTTTATCAAAACTACTGTAGCTTTTTCCAAGGTAATAGTATACCACAGAGGCCCAGGCAAAATCTTTCGCCTTCAAAATCGGATCCAGTGATTGCCCTAGATCAGCTATGGCTGCTTTATAATTTTTATGATTGTATTCTAAAAGCCCTTTGCATTTAAAAAAATATCCACGCTCCAAAGAAAATTCATCCATATCATATGTTCTGGAGAGCGCCACATTCACCAGACTATCCGAAACTTTAAATTGTTTTAGATTTCGATAACATACAATCATCTGATGCAGGGTATTATAATATCCCCTGGTATTGTTATAAATTTCATTAGGGTGGAGTTGTTCTTTGGATTTTGTTTCAAAGAAGTGGTTGCAGTCGTTAAACAATTCCAAAGCATCCTGATAATACCCCAGATAGCTTTTAACAACCCCAAGATGGTATTTCACCTTATATCTGAGATAATTATCGCTGGTATTCTGGGCATATTGATAGGCTTTGAGATATTCATCCAGGGCAGGCTCAAATTTCTTGAAGTTGAAATAATAAATAATCCCTTTACCAAGATAGGCTGTGCTTATTAGATCTTTATCTTCTGATTTCAGCGCCGCCAGAATGGTGCTGTCCGCATACAGCATCTTATGCTGATCCGAAGGTGAAAAAAAGACGGCATCTTTATAGCCCTGAACCAGACGGGAATACTCCTTTTCCTTTTTGGCTTTTTCAATATACTGTTGTACTCCCGGTAAGGCACTCGAATTATTCTTCTCCAGATTTTCATACTGACTTCTGATATCCAGATAACTCTTGTTCCCCGACTGCGGAAAAAAATTCACAAAATAAATCAAAAGAGCAAATAAAAGAAATCGAGCAGCTGTCATAAGGAAATATTATAAACATGACTTCCAAATTTAAACATTTTATATCAATCATATGTGAAATAAAAACTCATTTTAGGATTTTCATCTCTTATTGAAGATTTTGCACTCAACAGATAGGTCTTTCGGGAAATATATCTGTCAAAATTTAAAAATTGGGACGTCTTAATTTTTAAAGCCTGCCACAGATCAGTTTTTTCATGTCTTTAACTGAGATAATTTTGGAATATGAATTCAATCAGATCCCGGCCGGGAAAACTTTTAATCTTTAAAAAAATAATCATGAAAAAGTTCATTCCCATCATCAGCAGTGTAATCCTGCTAACATCATTAAGCTGTCGTCAGACGGACAGCATTGAAGAAGATCAAAAAGACCCAATTCCTTTGAGCCCATATCACATGGAGAAAAGCTCAAAAACGGATACCACTGATCAGGAAAAAGATCCCCCCATAAAGGACGGACAGGACTGGCGGCTTTATAACCAATCAAGCTTAATCCATAAAAAATGATTCCCTGTACTTCCATTATCACCTGTTCTACCGGATTACCCTGTCCTGCCAGCGGCATATGGGAGAGTATTGGGAGTTTTAAAACCACCCGCCCCATTGCCAAAGGCCACAAAATGCCGGACTATTGTGGTAAAAAGGTCAGCTGGAAACTCATTCAGATAGGATAAATCATCATACACCTGCTATTATTATGAAAAATATTGCCTACATCATAGCCTTACTCATAGCCTACTTCTTTGTCCTGTTATTCTGTTATGCTGGCATCAGCAAGGTATTGGATTTTGAAAATTTTCAGGTACAAATTGCCCAATCCCCCCTACTCAGCGCATTTGCAGGATTTGTATCATATAGTGTAATTCTCGCGGAGATCATCATTGTTAGTTTTTTGCTTATTCCAAAACTTCGGTTAGTGGGGCTGTATGCTTCACTTGGCATGATGACGGCCTTTACCATTTATATCTATCTTATTTTGAATTACAGTGATTTTGTTCCCTGTTCCTGCGGTGGTATTTTGGAGAAAATGGGTTGGACCGAACATCTGATATTTAATATTGCATGCATTTTTCTGTCATTGATCTCTGTTATTATCATTGAAAAACATAGGCAGACCAAGAAGATAAAATATTTTATTTCGTCAGCTATTATAATAATCTTATCGTGTTTAATGGTGATTATCCTTTTTTTTCAATCCGAGCATATTATCAAAAAGGAAAATAATTTTACAAGAAAGTTTCTGCCAAATTTTATCATAGAAAATGAAAAGACAGATCTTGAGCATGGTGATTATTATTTTGCCGGTAAAGATAATAAGGGAATATACTTAGGAAGCCGCAGTACTCCTTTAATTCTGACGAAAATTGATTACAGGTTCAAACGAACGGAATCATTCAGAATTATTCCGGACCACTCGGATTATTCTTTCAAAAGTTTACAGATTAAAGTTAAGCATCCTTATTATTATCTTTATGACGGAACTGTGCCTGTCATTTATCGGGGTACATTAAACGATTCTTCCGCTAAAACCATCAGCAAAGGCGATGCCTTCTTTTCCCAGTTGGCGGTAATAGATTCATCTAATTTCATTCTTCGAACCCAGGATAGCAGGACGCACGAGTATACCATCGCCCGACTTCGTACCGGGCAGAAAACTAATATCTCTCTATTTCCTACTATTTTAGAAAAACAGATCGACGGTATTTTTGACTGTGATGGCAAACTGATCGAAAACCAGCAGCATCCCGGAGAATTTCTCTACACGTATTTCTACAGAAACCAGCTCATCATGATTAATGATAGTTTGCCTCGTGTAAAAAGACAGTCAACTATTGATCCTATTTCTAAAGCCCAAATGAATATCACCCAGCTTTCAAACGGCACCCATATGATGAACGCGCCCCCGGTAAGGGTCAATATCCAATCTGCATTTTACGGAAACTACGTCTACAATATTTCGGGATTGCCTGGAAAATTCGAACCCGCCAGACTGCGTAAAGGAAGAAAGGCCATAGACATCTACAGAATAGATCGTAATGAATATATTGCAAGCTTTTATCTCCCAAAGCAAAAGGTTGAAGATATCATCGTAACCCCTGAGGGTCTGTATATCATTTCAGGAAAACAATTACTCAGATATCACTTTAGAAAGCCATTAAAAGGGGAAGCCGAAAACCTTACAACAGAGTAGGCATCACTTCATATTTTTTTATTATGAAAAAGCTAATGATCCCTGCTGCTTTAGTATTACTGGGCACAGGCGCTGCTTTTGCAACCAAAGCAGCAAACAGCACCAAAGGTGCAGTCATCCCAACCTATCGTATGGATCCTGAATCGGGGCTCTGCGTGCAGGTTGGACAGGAATGCAGTACCATTCAAAATGTAGTCTGCAGGTGGACAGCAGACGGAGTAACACCTCTTCATAGTGCTCCGATAAGCCCTACCGAGTGTGGCAGTGTCTTATTTAAACCTTAACAACGAAGAGGATGCTTTTGAGCATCCTCTTCATTTGTTATATAAATCATAAAAATTTTCTTTTAACAGACAATGACCTTAGTGGAAATTATTGAAAAATACAATTATGAAGTTCCAGACCTCATAATTTTCATTTGATGTGATTTCGGTCATAATCTTCATTCTAATAAAGTTCTAATTTAGCTCAACACAACTTACAACGAACTGATTAGAAGCATGATAAAAATATTAAAAAACTTTTGCAGTTTCAAATACTAGTTAGAAATCTGCTGGGTATCTCCAAATATTAATTTAAAAATATAGTTATGAACAATCGAAATTCAAACAATCGAAATTCAGAAAACAAAACATCCAGCTCAGACCGATCTGCTCTTGAAGATGTATACCAATTAGGTTATGATCATGGCTTTAATGATGCATCTCAAGATGAAGATTATGACGACGATTTCTCAGACTATGAGGATTACTATGAAAACGAGTATGATAATGACGATGATGATCAAGACTATGATGAAGAGGATAATGATCAAAATGACAACAGAAATGGAAGGAGCTCTGGAGGCAGAGGTGGTTCCAGAGCGAGGTCTGATTCTGGTTCTTCGGGAAGAGGAAGATCTTCTTCTGGTTCCGGAAACGGAACTTCAAGAAGAGGTTTTGCCTCAATGAGTAAGGCAGAGCGTACCAGAATTGCCCGTATGGGAGGTGAGGCTTCCCATAGCGGTGGAAGATCTTCCAATTCAAATTCAGGAAGATCAGGCTCTAATAGAGGATCTGGAGGCTCCAGTTCACGATCAGGAAATAACAGTAATTCAGGTTCTGGCCGTGGCTCTGGTTCCGGAAACGGAACCTCGAGAAGAGGTTTTGCATCGATGAGCAAAGCTGAGCGTACCAGAATTGCCCGAATGGGTGGACAGGCCTCTCATGGAGGAGGAAGGTCAGGGTCAGGAAGCGGCCGTAATTCTTAATTTATAATTGATTTTTAGATTACCTCTTTTTTTGTATACAAAAGAGGTAATCATTTTTGCTTAAACACGTACCACTATAGCAGAAACAATAAAATATAAGCAAAAACACAGCAGAATATAATATCACACTTTCAACCGAAGAAATAAAAAATGCTTTTTTCACATCACCAGCTTGAAGTCCATACATCTGTACGGGGTATCAATTAATTTGATTCAACAAGAATATTAAGCAATATAACATACGATTTATTAAGAAAACCTATGACTACCTTCAAAATTTTTCCTTTTTGCCAACTGCTTTATTATTTCCTTACTGCTTTATGGCCGTTAATTCATATTGAGAGTTTCTTAACAGTAACAGGAAAAAAAACAGACATATGGCTGGTTAAAACAGTGGGTATTATACTCTTACCTTATTGTCTGCTGTTAATATATCTGACATTTAGCTCCAAAAAGAACTTTGTCATGGTATTAACGTTAATGCTAGGTTGTCTTGGATTATTATTTGTGGACCTTTATTATTATTTCAGGAATATTATTAAGTGGGTTTACCTTATTGACGGTTTTTTCCAACTTCTATTTTTCACCTACTGGACTTTCTACATCGCTCGTTATCAGTGAAGTGATATCATTTCTTTTCCTTTAGAAAATTATCAATATGAAAAAAAAGGCTTTCTTTTACCGGAATGAATTTATAATCCAGTGCTTTTACTACTTTATCATTAGACATCTTTTGAAAAGATGTTAAGAATTCTATATTGGGTTTGGTCAGCAATCTTAATTTGGGAATCTGTCCTACCGTCAGAATATTCAGAGCTTTTCCAAAATTTAATAATTTTCTTGATAAAATAACAGGTCTTTTTTTATGAAACTTTTCTCTTGCCATTTGAGCAAGATTACTGTATTTTTGATTTTCTGAGACAACCAAAAAGCGTTCTCCAAAAAGATTTTTATCCATAAGTTCAATTGCTATTTCTGCTACATCTCTCACATCTACACATCCCGATCCTCCGGAGAAAGTATAGAATTTATTGATAAAAGTCTGTAAAAATTCTCCACTGCTTTTTTTCCAGTTTCCACTTCCGATAATCATTCCCGGATTGATAATAATCGTATTTAACCCTTGATTAAAAGCATTGCAGACAACGGTATCAGCCTTATATTTTGAAGCCGCATATACCGTACTTTCTGTCTGGATTATAAAGCTAGAATTCTCATCGATTGGCCTCCCCTTTTTTCCATTATCAAAAATAACTGCTGAACTTACATAGAGAAACTTTTTCACCTGCGAATATTTACAGCATTCGATGATATTTTTAGTCCCCTGAATATTTATTTTGTCAACTTTCTTTTGTTCTGCGGGGTCGTAACTCACTTTTGCAGCGCAATGATAAACTTCCACCACATCTTCTAATGCTTTTTGCAAAGCTCTTTTATCATTGAGATTTGCATCTATCCATTGGATTTTATTAAAAAAAAGGTCAGCGTCTGCGGTATAATATTGCAGTGATCTTCTCACCTCCTCCAGATCACTTGAATTTCTTTTTGTAGCACGAACTGTTTTACCTTTTTTCAAAAGCTTCAAAACTAATACTCTACCAAGAATTCCTGTAGCTCCAGTCACTAAAATCACTGTCATACCATTTTAAATTTAGCATTGATGCATATAATTTTATTCTGTGCTTATCCATGCTGACATATATTCTCTGTTCATCCTTGCAATATTATCCAAAGAAATATTTTTAGGACATTCAACCTCGCAGGCTCCAATGACCGAACAATTTCCAAAGCCTTCTTCATCCATAGCTTTTACCATATTTAGAACCCGTCGTTTCGCCTCAATCCTTCCCTGCGGCAGTAAAGCAAAATGAGAAACCTTCGCCCCCACAAAAAGCATTGCTGCGCCATTGGGACAGCAGGCAACACAGGCTCCGCAACTGATACAGGCAGCAGCATCCATTGCTTTATCGGCATCATCTTTGGGAATGGCAACAGCATTGGCATCCAGAGTATTTCCTGAAGTATTGACCGAAATAAATCCGCCTGCTGCCATGATCCTGTCAAAAGCGCTACGGTCTGTTATCAGGTCTTTAATAACAGGGAATGCAATGCTCCTCCATGGCTCTATAACAATCGTTTCACCATCCTTAAACATCCTCATATGCAGCTGGCAGGTTGTAATACCTGTATCAGGACCGTGGGCTCTGCCGTTAATGTACAAAGAACACATTCCGCAAATTCCTTCACGGCAATCATGATCGAATGCTACAGGTTCTTTATTCTCTCTGATTAACTGCTCATTAAGAATATCCAGCATTTCCAGAAAAGATGCGCCTGTCGAAATATCTGAAACTTTGTAGAGTTCAAATTTCCCTTTTGTTTTTGCATTTTTCTGCCTCCAGATCTTCAAATCCAGATTTAATTTTTTATGACTATCCATAATCTATTTGATTTGCTCATTAAAAATACAGCCATAAGGGTGCAATATCTTATGACTGATTTCATATGCCGTCTGAAATCATATCATAAATAAAATGTAACTAATAAAAAAGGAAACCACAGTGTGGTTCCTTTTTTATATTTCTCCTGAACAGGCACCTTCAAATTGATTGTTATTCAAATCAATTTTACATTGATCAGTTAAGATGTGAACTTTAAGATTTTCCGCATAAATAGGAAATCCTTTTTTTACATTCCTAGTATTGGTCTTGCCAATTTCTGCTGCACTGAGCATCCATACCATACCGGACCCTCGGCAGGTTGCCTTCGATCCCTGCTCGATCAGAAGAGCTGTATCCTCTCCCAGGCCGACTCCCCAGCAGTCCTGATTCAGAATCACAGCATGCGCAAGCCTTCCGAATCTGGCCCGGTGCACAAAATGCGTATCAATAATACAGTTATGAATTAATCCCAATCCTAAGTTCAGTTCAATATCATGTTCAAGAATGGCTTCCCCATTAATGGCATCAAGAATTACAATTTTAGGCATACACATTGCTCCGGCACTGGTTCCGGCGATCATAAAATTTTCCTCATTCCAATATTTTTCTTTCAAAAGATCTGTTAAAACAGATTGTTGTAGTGTATTGCATATCCTATTTTGATCTCCTCCCGTAAAAAATACGGTCTGAGCAGCCTCAACTCTTTTAAGATGATAATCTGTATGGATCTGATCATCACAAATATCCAGAAAGTCAAAATTAGTATATCCTATTTCTTTAAATGTTTCTGTGTAGGTCTTGCGCATACTCTCTGGATCAGTCGTTGCTGCGGTAATAACTTCAATGCGATCATCTTTTGATTTTGCTAAAAGTTTAAGAATTTCATGGGGCGTAAAATTATTGTTATCTTTTTTCATTTCAGGATCTTTTCCCGCCTTATCTTCCTTTCCGCCAATGATTAATAATTGTCCTTTAGGTGTCATCGTTACGTATTTTAATTGCATTATTGAATGGTATTTCTGTTTATAAAATTCAAGCTGTACTCTAACACATCCTTTTTTATCAGATTTCCACTGAAAAGATTAAAAAACGAGCCCGGGGTGAGAATATGCCCTTTCAGGTTTTTTACATATACTGAAGCATCTTTTTTTAAAAATCTGTTTTCGACATTTTTGGCATTCACAACCATCACAGATCCACTTCCTATACATGACGCTTTATAACCTTTCTCGATGAGTACTGCCATTCCACTTTTTAGCCCGAGTCCCACATATTGATTATGGCTAATAACTGCTTTTACTAAATTTTTGCTTCTTTCTCCGTGCATAAATTTTGTGTCAATAATACAATTGTTTATAAATCCCAGACCGGCACTGGTCACTCCGGTGTCATCTACTATCAGCCCCGAAATGCACATTGCTGCTGTATTGATACCGACAAGGGTAAAATTATCTTCATACTGGTATTTTTTATTTAAAAGCTCCAGTATGGCCGAGCCTCGCAAAGCCTTACAAATTTGGGAAGCATGCCCCACAAAAATAACCACTGCAGCCTGCGATATTCTTAAGAAATACTTATTGAGGTCCTGCTTTTTACCTATGGCAATACACCCCATATTATTGCAGCCAGCTTCCTTTAATAGTTTAAAGTAGCGATCGTTACAACGATGCCTTAAATTCCTTATGGTTGTCATTATTTCAATCCGGTCATTTTTTTGTTCTGATAATAGCCTGGAAATTTCAGAAGAGAACTGATCTGAAACCGATCCATGCAATGCTTCACCGCTAGTATCTGTACTACGAATGATGATGATTCTGCCTTTAGGAGTCATAAATTACAGATTTTCGGTTTTAACATGGGCACTGTCTCTTTTCTGTTTCATGGTATCTGACATTTCATCAAGCGTCTGAATCGTATCGGAAGCTTTGTCGTTCACCGTTTCTTTTTTGTTATCCTTATTAATGTACTGGGTTTCGGATTTTGTACATGCTGTAAGACTGTATAATAAAAATACCGATAGTGCTAAGTTTTTCATAATAATTAGGTTTGGTTAGATCAAAATTATCAATCAAAAAGCTAAAAATTTATGAGGTAAATCACAATTACCGGAAATAAAAAGCCCCCCAACAATAGAGGAGCTTACTCAAAATGCAAAAAGTGAATAGGATGAAAGCCAAAGGTATCGCTAATGTCTTTTACGGATTATGACACTCCTCATAATATCATTACATATATTATGCTATATGGTAAGTTTTTTCTTCAAACTTTAGCCGTGAAAAGTATATTATTTGGCATCCTGCCTCATTTCTTGATTAATCCATTGACTATCTGACTTTCTTCTAAAAAGCAGTCCCAACAACCTATACTCCTTCATGGCAGATTTAGTCTCGGGCGTACCCATTCCCAGATCAAGTCCATGATACGGATACTGTAATGCGCCACCCATTTGCCGCTTCTTTTTGGTGCAATATAAAACTCCATAGTTTGTTCAGGCACAACACTGCTGTGATCAATATGTACCCATAATGAGGTGGTCATTTACCATGTCAGTATTAAGTATCAGATTACTTCTCCTATACAATTCTTTATCATCAAAAAAGAACTGCCAATTTCATAGGGGGGTCACTCAAATTGAAGTCAAGTAACAATGACTTATTTACATTGTAATATAATTTAAATCATAAAATCCATACTTAATTACCTCTATTTTTGACTTTTATTAACCTATCATGATATGAAAAACTATATTTTACTTTTTTGCACGATACCCCTTATTGCTGCCTGTAATGGAGAGCGAAAAAATAATATGGAGTCGCTTAGTAATTTGAAAAAAATTAGTGTTGTGAATGCTGAAGATCCTATCTGTCACATGTCTACTCTGGGATCTATTTCCGATACCCTTATGCATAAAGGATCTCTTTACGGCTTCTGCAGCACCGAATGCAAAACAAAGTTTAAAAAGCAACCTGAAATTTATCCTGTACAATTAATACCGGCTCATAACAGAAGTCCTTTATAGCATTATGCCAGCCAATTGTTAAGGGAAGGCGGGAAACCCTTTTCAATGTATTCGTAATACACTGAAATACAATATGTTTTAAGGAAACACAATATATGCCATGAAAGTACTGGAGGAATGTGAGACGCTGGAATGGAGTACGTAAAATACCATAAAGATTATACTTTAGGCCTGACTTAATATTATACATACATCGTTCTGAAAATAGAAACAATTAACCCTCGAAACAATTACCCTAGTACCATAAACCAAACATTTTGTACAATTACAACAAATTACTATTAAAAGTTTAACATTTTATATTTTTTATTTTCTTAACGCCATCTTTTACAATGTCGCAATTAACTATTTACCTGCTTCAACCAGATTCTAATTTTATCACTTTTATGGCATTTTTTTTATTTTTAAAAGCAAAAAAAGTTCCGGGAGTTCCTGCCCAAAAAAAGGGAGCTTACCATGACACGGAGAGCATTAAGGACTTTGAGAGTGCTGACGATGCTTTAAAAGTTTATGAATCAGTAAAAAACAAATTTCTAAATATCAATCAATGGAGTGTTTACTGTGGAGCTACCCTTGCAGATTTTAAGCTTTACGACTGCGATGGCCAAGACGTCAGCCGAAGGCCCCAGAAAGGGGACTTTGTGAGAATAAACATAATGGCATGTCCTACTGTTGATAGCCCTTACTTTTGGGTAAGGGTGCAAAGTATGCCAGAAACGAATTCTGCAGACATCCAAAAAACTGTTATCATCTTCCAACCTTCATATAGTCCGACCGGAGATCCACGCCATATTGAACATTTTTACAGCAGGTATTCAACCTCCACTTTTATGATTTCCAGGGAAAACTGCCAAATTAAGGCTGCTGTATATGGTAGAAATGAAGCCCCAAATTTAAATACTGGTCCCCTTAATATCATGAGAAATATAGTGACGGGTCTGTTAGCTATCGTAGGTTTATCAAAATTCCAGTGGAAAATGTTTACCGACAGGCTGATTGATTTCCAATTCCATAAATAATCCATCTCCCAAAGTAAGAAAGTGACATTAAGGACTGATCAAAAAATTCAAAGCTATTAATGGCAGAACTGTACTTTTTGTGCCATTCGTATTAATATAAAACCTGCCTCTGCTTTATCAGATTTCAATAAATTTCTTCCTTTGATTTTGGTCGGGAAGAAAACACTTTTGTGCAGAAATCTTCATTCTGTTGCGAGATACGACATCATATAAACCATCACCAAGTGTTTTTGGCAGCAAAGCACCAATCTTAAAAATAGAATATATACCGCCCAATAGATTTGCTATTTCAAAGACAGCCTGGGACTTGATTAAATACTGCCCATCAGATTTTAATAGATACAAGGTGTTAAACTGTGTGGTTTCAAGGCCTCTGTCCAATAGAAACTTTTGGCCAAATCCAGACTGCAAAGAGCAGAATAAAAATTTATCTTTTTTGTCCCTCTCCAGTATCCATTGTACCCAGAAGTTGCAAAATCCACATTCACCATCGAAAAACACAATATTTTTGTTTAAATTACTATCATCCATTGTCTACATTCTTAATTGTTATTACTTGTAAGCAATTCATGTAACTTCAAGAGTATTCGGTTGCTTTTAAATATCTGTTTTATTTCATTCACCGTTTTCATAAAACATACGTTGACAATCTATTAGCCTATGGCAGAAGCTATTTCTGAGTGAACCATTTGTAATATTAAATTCTAAATTTAAGATATTAGGGAGCCATGGATTATGAGTGTGATCATATACTATTCACACGCAGAAATGTCTCTGTGAATAATCAACTCTTAAAAATTTTCTTTTGATCAGATAACGGCTGGTTCTTTGACAGAAATCTGTTAAGGAGTCCAATCCAGATCGTAGAAAATAGCAGGGTAAGACATGTAATTCCCAAGCCGCCCTTGTAAAGGTCATATGGAATGATATTGGTCTTATAACCAATAGTCAGTGCCAATATCCCAAATTCTCCTGTTTGAGATAATAAGGCTCCTCCGTACCAGCTGCTTTTCCAGTCAAACTTTAAAAGCCTGAAAATAAGTGCTGATATTAAGCTATTGCTTACCAAAACAAAGAAAGTACCAATGAGTACGATAGCTGAATGGTCCAGAAAATAGCTCAGATCCAAGCGTAATCCGATGGATACGAAAAACAGGGCAACAAAAAATACTTTGAAAGAGGCAAGTGAATGCTCAAGCCAGCTGAATGCTTTAAATCTTCCAACAAAAATGCCCGCCATAAAGCTTCCCAATGCACTGCTCAAGCCCACCAGATCTGCCAACAATCCAAATCCCATACATATCACCAATCCCATGAAAAGCTGTAGGTCATGATCATATCTTATCTTGCTGAAAAACTTCGGAAGTTTAATTTCCTGCACATGTCTTATTCTTTTGAAAAGGAAAAAATTGGCAATGCAAACTGCTACGGGCAGTATATAATTTATAAATGTAAATTGTTTACCACCCCAAGCATTCAGCAATGTTAAAACAGGTGCCAAAAGTATATCCTGCAGCAATAATATATTGAATATGATGCTGCCAAAAGCCGTAGTAAGAATATTATATTTTTTTAAGAACTCCGTAACAACCGCAGTACTGTTGAAAAAGAACAGTATAGCTATTAAAGCAATACTTTTCATATTTAGGTTCAGGAAGTATCCTATCAGGTATGCAAAGCCAAAGCCCAATAGTACCTTCATACCCTGTGCAATCACCGGTTTTATAATAAGCGTACGTTGATTGGGGATGTTGATTTCCAAGCCTAAGAAAAACATCAGCAGCAATATTCCCAGTTCTCCAATAACTTCTATTTCATCAACATTTGAAAAAACACCAGTAATATCCGGACCAAGTAAAATTCCTGCAATAATGTATGCTATTAAATAAGGCTGGTTAAACCGTTTCAAAACAAATCCCAAGATCAATAAAGTAAGGGATAAAATAGAGATAGCCCATAATAATGCATTCATAATCCTTCAACTATAAATAATTATCAGAATAAAAAGGTTTCCCGGGATCCGGGAAACCTTTAAAAGTTATTGAATTTCGATCAGTCGCGGCGACTGTGCAGCACTTTCTTTTTTTGGAATGGTAAGTCTCAAAACGCCATTCTCATATTTAGCCTCAATATGCTCATCATCGACAACATCTTTTGAAAGTTCGAAGCTGCGCTGGAAAGACTGATAGCTAAATTCTCTGCGGGTATAGCTGCCGCCGTTTTCCTCCTCATTATCTTCTTTAGAAGAAAAAATTGTAAGAAGGTTGCCTTCCAGGGTAATCCTGAAATCTTCTTTCTGCATCCCCGGTGCTGCAACTTCCACTTCAAAAGCCTCTTCACGCTCCTTGATATTCACGGATGGAAGCGTGGTACGAGAATCAGAAAAATTAGTATTGCTCCAATTAAAAAGTTCGCGGTTGAAAAAATCGTCGAACAGTGAACGTGAATTGCCTGGGAGCAACGTGCTGCTGTTTCTTTTTACAATTGTTTTCATAACAAACAAAATTTAAAAGTTATACAATATTTTAAATGATCTAACTTTCAAAATACAAATGATATACCATAGAAACGTTAGGAAAAATTGTCATATTTTGAGTACATTTTCCAACAAATTGTCATGAATTAATGTCATCCTATGAAGGTAAAAATGTCAGGTTATACTTTTCCAGTATTTTTATGCAGACGCACTATCAAGCATTTAAATCACCAAGCCATCAAAGCAGCGAAACAGTAGTACCTATACAGAGCTTTAAGACTGTTGCATAGTTCTTTTAAGCTTTTCGCTATTGCAGAGAATAACGGCTACTGCCCTTTCAAAAAAGCCTAAAGATAATTCTGATTGGCCTTGCCGTCTCCTGTGTTAATAAGGTCCTGCCAAATGGTGAATTGAACAGCATTACTTCCAATCCCCGGCAATCTTAATGTCATCATTCTCATTCATAATGCTGTCTTTCAAAGTTCCTAAAACCTTTCTTACTCTTTTACCTTGACTTGTGGCTTAGCACCCCTGAGTGAGCTCTACTAATAAGCTCTTTTCCTTCATCCTATTGATTAGAAATTCACTTGATCAGTGGGTACTCTCCCTCATTTCTTTATCAATCCATGGGCTATGTGCCTTTCCTTTTAAAAAGTAGTCCCACCAATCTATACTCCTTCGGGTCAGATCTTTAGCCTCAGGCGTACCAATTCCCAGGTCATGTCCATGATCAGGATACTGTAATGCCACCACCCGTTTGCCGCCTCTTTTAAGCGCAATATAAAACTCCATGGTCTGCTCAGGTACAACATTGCGGTCTTTAAGGCCTGTCCATAATAAGATGGGAGCATTTACCCTGTCCGCATTAAGAATGGGATTGTTCCTCATATACAATTCTTTATTCTCAAAAAAAGAGCTTCCTATTTCATATTGTCCGGTTTCCAACTGCCAGTAATGAGGACTGGAATAATTCCTGTTATATGAGAAGTAAGAACTTATCAGGTCACTTACTCCCGAACCCGAAATATAGGCTGCAAAATAATCAGAATGAGTGGCAATAAAATTCGTTAAGTAACTTCCGAACGAGTGCCCTATGAGCCCATATCTTTTGAGCTTCAAAGGATACTTATGTAATGCTTCCAAAGAACGCTCCACGGCATCAAGGCCGGAGGTCCCCGGAGAACCGTTTTCTGTCACCACATCCGGGAGATAGACAAAGTATCCTCTTTCTACCAGAGTTCTGATATTAAAACCGATCTCATCATATCTGGGCAGGAGGTACTTCTTAGCCTGGTCTGACTGCTTCTGATAGATATGAACAATGACAGGATATTCCTGTAAGGGGTTATAATTGGCAGGATAATATAAAATCCCTTTTAACGGTGTTCCTAAGGATGTTGTATAAGGGATAATCTGCTGCCGGAGTAGAGCAGCTTTCTGATCGGACAATCCGCTGTCGAATAGAAGCTTCTTTTGCTGTGCCCTGGTGTCTACGACCCAGAGCCGTGGCGGGACGTTAAAGTTTTCTTCCAAAACAGCCATTTTTGTATAGTCACTGTTAAACACGGCTGATTTTACATTATTGGAAGAAGAATACAGGAGCATTCCTTTTTTATTCTTAAAACGGTAATACGATACGGCATCCCCATCCTTCTCATTTACTTTCAGCACTAAGCCTTTATCATCTATAACACTTTGCAAAGAATTGTTCCCGGCACTCATTGATTGTTCCCTGGCTCCGGCGATCTGAACCGGTTTTTCCTGACCAGTGCTCATTCTGAGCAATTTCCCTGACTCTACGGAGTAGGTCCATAAGCCCGTTTCGCTTTCAAAGTAAACCACTTTAGAATCCTTGCTGAAATAAGGTTTTTTAAGTCCCTTCTCTTGTATTTTCTGCCTTTTTAAGGTCTTAACATTCAGCAGTTGCCATATACCATGCGGGGTCTTCAATACTAAGAGACTGCCATCTTCCGAGTTTATGAATCCGGAACTGAATCTTCCTATATTGGTTTTTTGACCGGTATGGGTATCCTGCAGGTAAAGATTCACATCAGGAATATAGTGGATGTAATCCTGAAGCTCATCTGCGCAAAAGACCAGAACATAACGCTCACTGCCTATGGAACTTACTGTTTCATTTTCCTGGGTATGTACTAAAACCGCTTGGTCGGTGCCTGGCCTCCAAATCCAATATTTACCAAGCATTTTTCTTCCCTGCTCTCTGCGTTCCAAATCCCGGTCATTTCCATACCAGACTTCAACTTCTTTTTCAGGGTAAGGCACGTAATTAACTGCATGAATCAGAAAAGCTGATCCATTCCCAATTTCCCTTAGGATAAAGAAATCAGCCCTGATACCATTCTCTTCTAAAGGGTAAGACCAGGTTCCGGTTCCGGTATCCATCAGCATAAGGCTTCGCAAACCCACCGGTGAGTGTCGGTACAGGACCAGGTATTTTCCTGAACCCGAAAGCTCCATGCGTTCCAGATCATTTAATTCCACCAGCTTTCTAAAACCTGATTCCTTAAATTTCAGAATTTCAGTGCCTGTTTCAGTTTTTCGCTGCGCAAAAAGATTTCCTTTTTTATCAGTAATATAATACAAGACATCAGAGATCTCAGCTACAACATTCCCCTCTAAATCCATAACCTGCAATTGGTCTCGCTTAGTTAATATACAATACCCCCCGGGAGACCATAGTCCGGACATCCTAATATCCCTGTAGGTAATCTCCTTTCTTGTTTTGAGGTTCCACCATAACGCTTTACCCTGCTCACTCAGCATAGCACAGTTTCCCTGGCACCATTGAACCATCGAAGCCTCAACAGCTATAGGCTGATCTCTTTCTCTGTAGGTATCAAAAATCAGGATGCTGTCCTTATCAGTATACCTCTTCTTCACCGATATCCATCTCCCATCCGGAGACATAGAAATATTGTCTGTTTCGTAGAATTTTGCGATCCACTGATCCATGGTGTCTTTTGAAACTCCAAGTCTTTCCTGTCCTCTTAAAATGATTCCAAAAACAGAAAGAAAAATAAAAAAGCACACCTTTCCGGCCCTTTTAATATCCATTATTCTGCGGTTTAAGATTAGGATTCAGAAGCAGTTCTTTCTGAGGGATGGGCCACTGATGATGGTATTCCTTCCAATTGGGTTTAACCGCTGTGAGTGTACTTAGGCGCCCAAATCTTTTAAGATCCATAAAACGGTGTCCCATTTCACAAAAGAATTCTCTGCGGTTTTCTAAAAGGACCTCCTCCAGCACTGTTTGCTGTGATACCATTCCCGTCAAAGCAGAAAGCCCCGCACGAAGTCTGGTGTAATTGATATAGGGAAGAGCCTGAGAGAGTTTATTCTGCCTGGCCAGAGATTCAGCCAGATTGAGATAAACTTCCTCCATTCTAAACACCACAGAATATTCCGTAGGATTGGCAGCGCGGTTCTTATATTTATCGGCGCGGTACCAGGTATTCTGGCCAACTGTTACTGGGGCGATCCAGTTTTGTCTACGCTTGTCAAAGGCTGAAAAAGAACCGATCAGATCATTATTCAAAGCATATAAGCCAGGCGATGCACCGGAAAAATAATAGGTCTGCACCTCTAAGGTAGGATCGTTCGTATTTTTGGGCTTGAGCTGCCACAGAATATGCGTTCCTGATTTTTGAAAAACCTTTGTAATGTCCTGTTCAAAAATATAGAGCGGGCTTGACACAATGGTTTTTAAAGCGCCCTCTGCCTCATTCCATTTTCCTTCCAGCATATAAGTCTTCCCCAGCATGAGCTGTGCTACCTTTCGATTGGGAAAGATCCTTTCAGCACTTCTATACTGGTCAGACAAAAGATTTGCAGACTCTCTAAAGTCAGATTCCAGTCTGGAGAGAATCTCCACCGATGGTGTTTTAGATAAAAACTGATTGATCTTATAATCTGTTGTTAGAGGCATCGGAATATTTCCAAAAACGTTCTGGAGATAGAAAAACAAAATGGATCTTATAAGCAATGCCTCCCCTTTAATCCTGTTTTTTTCAGCCTCAGGAAGTGATTTTGATTTCTCAGCCCCTTCTATTATGGCATTGGCCATATACACTTCTTTGTAGGCCGAAGACCAGTACATATAGACTGCCGAATTGGATGCAATCTGAAGGTTGTTATAGAGATCCAGCGCTCCGCTGGTTTCTCCTGACGAATAATAACAGACCTGATCATCCGTATAACTGCCCAGCAGTGCTCCACTTCCCTGTGATCCCCCCGAGAGCGGAGAGTTATCCCATATATTGGCATAAAGCCCAGCCAGGGCTGCATTGGCCGTCTGCACGTTTTCAAACACCTGACCTGCATCGAGCTGATTCGAAGGCGTATCCACCTCCAGCATATTTTCACAGCCCATCAGCAGGTACAGTACTATACCTACAACAAGCATATTGATGATATCAATGATTCTACATAATTTCATGATTTCCGGTTTTAAAAATTAATCTGTGTACCAAAAGAAAAGGTTCTTAAAGGAGGCAGAAAGCCCCCTGCTGTAAACTCAGGGTCCATCCCGAAGTATTTCGTCCACGTGAGAAGATTCTGACCCTGAAAATATATTTTCACATTCTTCACCACCCTACTCTGTAATGGCAATGTATAGGTCAGCTGAATATTTTTAAGACGGATAAATGATGCATCTGAAACACTTGCCGTACTGTTTCTGAAATTATCCTGAGCCGTATTCTGATTTCCTGCGGTTCCGGTACTGTAAGGCATATAATATCCCGAAGGATGATCAGGTGACCAGACATCCAGAACTTCTACAGGTTGATTAAACATTCCTCCCGGCAGTGGCATGGAACTGTTATAATTGAGATTCCTCTGCTTCACAAACTGAAACAGCACGGAAAGATCCCATTCCCGGTACTGAAGCGTATTGCTCCAGCCTCCAAAGTAACGCACCCCAATATTTTCCGTTACTTTATTATCTTCAGGAGCCGTGATCTTCCCATCTCCGTTAAAATCCTTAAACCGGTAGAGCCCTGTCTGGGGATCTACTCCTTCCAGTTCAAAAAGCCTTACCACCGAAACGGGCATCCCTATCACCAGTTTATTCTCATACGGTGATCCTTCAAGCCCTGGAAAGGACAAAAGCTTATTCTTTGGAAAACTGATATTAAAACCTGAAGTCCACTTCACAGCCTGTCCTGACAGAGGCCTTGCGCTAAACTCCAGTTCCCAGCCTTTGTTTTCCACCACCGCATCCATATTGGAAAGCACGGACGTAAACCCTGTCATGGAAGGGAGCTGATAGCCTACCAGCTGATTGGAACTTATATTCCGGTACCATGACGCGGTGAGATTCACCCGGTCTTTAAAGAATCCCATCTCCAGGGCTGTTTCCAGCTTTCTGGTCTTCTCCCAACTGTAATCCGGATTATAGAGCCTCGAAGGCACCAGCCCTGTTACCGAATTATAGATATAGTCAGAGACTAAATAATTATCCAGATACTGGTAATCCCCTATATTATCACTTCCCGTAATCCCGTAACTTCCTCTGAGTTTCCCAAAGCTCAGCCATGATCTGCTATTAAGGAAACCCTCCTGAGAAAACAACCAGGCCGCCCCTACGGCTCCGAATGAGGCCACCTTCCTATTCTCCCCAAAGCGGCTGCTTCCATCCCGTCTTCCGGTAAGATTGAGTATATATTTATTTTTATACTGATAATTCAGTCTTCCGAACAGGGCGGCATATCGGTACTCTGTCGTGACCTGATCAGCAATTGTTTTGGTCTGGGCCGCTCCGATATTGTGCAAAAATGCATTGCTCTCAAAACCACTTCCGCGCATCGATTCCCTTGTATTCTGCTCCACCTGTATACTGCTTCCCAAAAGTGCGGTCAGCTCATGCTCTGCTCTTTTAAAATTCCATTCCAACTGCGGTTCTACGATATAGGAAAAGCGGTTGTTATTGCTCTTAGAAGCACTGGAATAAAAGCTTGACTGTCCCGTCACAAAGGCAGGATTATAAATCGTATTGGGCCGCAGGGACCACTCTTCAAAGGCTTTATAATTGATCCCCCCGTTAAGCTTCACCAAAGTATGGGGAAGCAGTTCAAACTGAGCATTAAGGTTGCTCAGAAACTGAAGGCTTTCATTGGTATATGTACTGTTGTATACCGCCAGAGGATTGGTAAAAGTATTATTCTCCCAGTTCAGGCTTCCATCCGGTTTATAGAGCTCCGGAGCATTAGGCGCCAGGAGCAGTGACTTCTGGGTACTGTCTTCATTAAGTACATTACTTTTCTGAAGTGAAAACTGATTGGAAAGCGTGAGCTGTAATTTCTTATCCTTCGATCGGTGGGATATATTACCGGATATGGTATGGCTGATATAGGTAAAATCCTTCGCAAAAACAGTCGCCTGCTCATTACGCCCCAGGCTCAGTAAAAAGCTGGTGGTTTCACTTCCTCCCTTAAGCGAGAGCTGGACCGAGGAAGAGGCAGCGACATTGCCAATGAGTTTCTCAGGCCAGTTGGTGTACCGATCCCGGGACCATTTCCCATTGATATCATAGGCGTTAACAGGATATGACGTAAAGCCGTCATTCGCATAGGCCTCCCCCCTCATTCCCAGATACTGCCCGGTATCCATCATCTTAAGCCCGATCATGGCCCTGCTAAGCCCATAATTGGTCGTCAGGCTCAATTCCGTCTTTCCTGATTTCCCACTTTTAGTGGTCACCAATATGACCCCATTAGCCCCTCTGGAACCATAGATGGCCGTAGCATCAGCATCCTTTAAAATCTCAATACTCTCTATATCATTGGGATTAATAGAGTTCAAAGGATTAATACTCCGAAGCGGAATCACCAGGGTTGAAAACTCCGACTTCATATCTCCACCCACAGGAACCCCATCAATCACATACAACGGCTGGTTACCGTCTATTTCACTATTAGCTGTGGTTCGAAGACTGTTCCTTCCCCTGATCTGAATATCAAATCCTCCTCCCGGTATTCCTCCTCCCTGCGTAATGCTGACTCCGGCCATTCTCCCCTGCACTGCGGACAAAACATTCCCTACCGGCTGATTGGCAATATCCTTGGCCGAAACCTTAGCAATACTCCCAGTCCTCTCCCTGTCTTTCACCTTATAGTAGCCTGCATTAAGGACCACTTCCCCTACACTGGTTGCCCTTTTATCATCTAATACTAAAGAGACATTAAGAACGTTCCCCTCTTCAACGGATTCCCTACGCTCCCCATACTCCGGATGACGAAATATAAGCACAGGATTTTCTCCTGAAACCTGCACCACATATTTACCGGAAGCCCCGGTCAACGCTACTGCATCACTCCCCTGCTGAAATACGGCTACTCCCTTAACAGGCAGATTATTCTCTATGACTGTGCCCGTAATCTCGCGCACCTGTCCTATTGCTGTGCAAGACACCAGCAATGTGAAGCCAAAAGCCAACTGAATATGACCTAGGCTGCAAAAGTTTTTTTTCATACTTTTGAAAAGTTTAATTTAATTAAGCACTTAGGCCCTTTCCTGCACAGCGTAGATTCGAATAAACTCTGGTGCGGAAAGGGCTTTTCTCTTTCTTCTTCTATGGTTACTATACTTTACACTCTCTGTTTCTTAAAAATCTATTGTTTTATTGAGTTTTAATCTCTGATTGATGAAGGCTCAGGAGGAAGTCTAAGCACACAGCATCACCTCCTGCCCTAAGCCCATCAATTGAAATATGAATGAAATTTGTGTTCCCGTGAAAGCTGTAAAGCCGCAATAGGCTGTACATTCCTATTGTATCGTGTCGTATGATACTGTATTTTGTGGAAGCGGCTTAGTGATGTAGAGATAGCGTACTGCATTGAAAATAAAAACGGCATGGGACTCTACATTATCCAATTCGGGGTACTGGTATACCTTGTATACAGATAAGAGAGCCCACGCCTAGGTCGTGAGCTTCCTGCTTATCGTCTCGTATACTAAAATTACCAGTTTTCGAATTGAGATTCTAAGCAATAGCTTCTATTGTTCTTTGAAGTATCGCAAAGTTACATTTATTGTAACTTATTTTACAAATATAATAAAAAGTTTTCAAATGTAGGTTAATTAAACTACAATTAATTATTGAAATCTTTCCAACTTTGCCAACTAAATGCTAATTTCAATGGATAAAATTGAATTTCGAATAGCTTTTGGTAAGCAAGTTGAAAAGTTTAGGACAAAACTAGGCTTAAGCTATCGTGCATTAGCTCAAAAATGTGACATCGATCATAGTAACATCAGCAAGATTGAAAAAGGAGAAGTCGATATAAGAATGTCAACGATACAAGAGCTATCAAAAGGATTAGATGTGCATCCCCAAGAATTATTTAATTTTAAAATAAATGAAAAATCCTAACTATGTAGTTAGGATTTTCATTATCTAGTAATTGCTTTGTAGTAATATTTAGAGCATTATTCAATGATCTTTAAAGTTTTATCAATTCGGTTGTATTTTTTTTTTTTTGTAAAGGCTTATGTAAATAATAATTACTTCAGGTCACCTAGGTTTTTAAAAATATTGTCACTGTGTACAGCGCTGTTAATATAGGTGGCTTTAAGCATCTTGTAATCATTATATATCGTTGACTATTTATTACCGAATATATTTAACCAAATATTATACTATTTCAAGCATTTCTTAAATGATTCAACCCATTCAGTTGTAGGCTCATCAATTGGAGCAATTTCTCTTCTCAATTGACAAATAGATTCTCCAATTGCTGTAAGCCATTTCGGTCCAATTTCTTCTCTATCTAAATCAAATTTATTTAATTGATATTCCACCCATTCATCAAACTGCATTATATATATTTCTGTTCCATGTTTCTGCTTCAAGTCTTCAATCCTATTATTGATCTCAGACTTTAAGTTCGGTGTTTGGTCTGTAACAAAACCTACAGTTAAAGCTTGAGGATGTAAAAGGAGTTTATCATCAAGCTCTTCTAATTCATCTCTCAAATATGCTTTTCCATATTTTGCATCCCAAGATTCAATAATATCCATATTTCCTCTTGTATGAGTAACTTCAATATCTCCGATATTTCCATGCTTTTTATTTGCAGACCTCATTTGAGATAATGGTTTAAGAAAACCATTTAGACACTTTTCTTCTTCTAAAACCTGAAATAATGCATGCATTGCTACCTCAAACATTCTTGCTGAATAAGTAGAATTTTCAATAAAATCACTAATCTTTGAATAGCATACATCAAAAGATGGTTTTCTTTCAACAAATTCATTTAGCACAATTATCGTTTCTTGTGTAAGATTTAGAAATGCCTCAGATTTATTATTTAGAAAAATAATTAGCTGCCTCAAAGCATTTATGGCATCTAATCTACCTGTTTCCACAGCATCAGAAATTTCTAGCCATTCATGTCTTGCGCCACGAATAGCAGCCTTATAAAGTTTTGAATACGGATAATTTTCTGCCAGACTCCGGGTCATCATAAAGCCGTCAGCATTCAATCTTAAAAGATTATACTTTCTTAATACGGGTGTAATATAATTCTTGTCAAGAACTCTCATTGGAATGCCTTCTTTCCAAGAAAAATCTGCACCTGTACTTCCTTTATGCAAACGTATAGATTGAGCAGGAAGTATCGACTTGACTGTTAGCTGTAAAACTGTTAATCCTACTATAGCTCTTCCAACTTCACTTGTTACAGAATTCACTAGGGACTCAATAATATCTGTCTGATCTTCTGTGATATTTTCTATTCTGACTTCAGGGTTTTTACATTCCTCAATAATTTTTTCAAGAAAACCTTGTGTTAAGGCTTCTTTAATCACAGCCAATCTTTGCTTTGCATCATCTGATGGCTTTCCTTCATCATATTGATATTCAACACCATCTATCCCTACAAAAATACTTCTATCAGAGTAAATATGTAAAACTGGTTCATTTTTCTCATTATCCATTTGTTTAAAATATTTTTTTAAGTTGAACACTTAATGGAGTAAGTGTTGGAAATTTATATGGGATTAAATACTCATTTTGAGGAATTTCAGGATTTGTATTATTATTTCTAATCTCGAATCCTATCTTTCTTAAAGCAGAAAAATAATTTACCAATATGTCAGAAGTAATATCATAGCTTTCTACAAATTTATTTATATGTTTTATCTGTCCAATTGTAGGATCAATTAAAATTAATTCTAAAAGTTCCCATATTTTATCTTTTATTTCAATTTCATCACTAGACCTAATAAGATTATAAGAAATATCATTTGTATATTGATAATAACCGTTTAATTGTATTAAATCTGCTTTTATATTATTTTCAATTAATACCTGCTCAAACAATTTCCAAAGTATCGTATAATCAATAATAAGATTACTATATGATATAAGGTGAACCTCATTCACTGTCAGAAACAATGGCTCTTTTTTTACTTTTTTTATTTCAACTCTATATAATTCTTGTTGTTGCTTGTCTCTTGATAATTCAATAGTCCATTTATTTTTTGTAGGTTTAAAGATTACTTCAATATTAGATTGAGAATTATTTTCTATTTTAAAGTTATCTGTTAATCCAATTCTGTATATCTTCTGTTCAATTTTTTTCTGGGGCTTTTCCTTATGATCTTCCAAAGCTGCCTGTGCTTTCTTTATATATTCATTAGTTCTACCTCGTTTCAATTCTCTAAATGATAGTTTTTCATTTTCATCGAGGTAAGAAAGTTCAAATGGCAATTCAACATTAAAAAATTGATCTAACACACTTAAAGCTAGTATCCTTGCAAATTGAGGCGGAACAGAATTCCCTATTTGCTTACTTATAACGGCTCTATTACCAACTATTTTGTAATCATCAGGAAACGTTTGAAGTCGCTTTAACTCTTCAACTGTAAAATGTCTATTTTCCCAATGAAAAGGACCTGTATATTGTCCTCCTGATGCTTTTAATGTTCTTATTGGCTTTGATGGATCAGCTTTATAAAGAAAATCTGAAAACTTTGAGCGCCAAGCAAAAATTGGATTAGGATGTCCCATTTTTTCAGTAAAGAAACTATAATTTAGACCAAATGGAATCTCCTGTAGTAGATGTCCAAACCTACCATTAACTACTGGAAGCTTCTCATCTTTAGAATATATAATATTAGATACAGCCTCCTTTGCAGAATAATGCTTTAATTCCTGAAAAGAATCAGGTCCATGTGTTGGTCTGGGAAATTTAAAGGATATTCCCTCTTTAGAGCCAACAATAATAACTCTTTCCCTATGCTGAGGAACGCCATAATCTGCTGCATCCAATACTCTATAAGTAACATTATATCCAATCTCATTAAAAGCCTGTACAATTTTTTTTATGGATTCTCCTTTTTCCGCTCCCAATAATCCGTATACGTTTTCAAATAAAAATCCTTTTGGTTTTAATTTTTTTAAAACTCTAACATACTCTTCAAATAAACTCCCTCTATCATCTTTTGTTCCAGCAACCCCAGCTGCCCTTCTTCCTGCTGCGGAAAACGATTGACATGGTGGCCCACCAATTATAAAATCTACTTGCGTTGCAATATTGGGTTTATATTCTTTAATATCTTTTGCTAAGATATTTGCTTTGCCAAAATATTCACCTTCCAATTGGTTATGTAACATTGTTTGTACAAACTTTTCTTCAAGTTCGACAGACTCAAGTAAAGTAAACCCTGCATCGCAAAATCCAATATCAAGTCCCCCTGCTCCAGAAAATAATGCTACGGTGTTAATTGGTTGTATAAGATTATTGCTTACCACCTTTTTTATAGCCTTTCCAAATTCATCAGGTGATAAAATATCTTTATCAGAAACTTGCTGACAAATTTCTTTATAGTTGTTGTTTTTTATAGTTTTTTCAAAAAAACTAAGTTGACCCATTTTATTATGCATTTTTAATTTTAAAGGATTTAATCCTCTTCTCTGTAATTTTAAGTGCTTTTTCCCCAAGCTCTTCATTTTTAATCTCCAATAATATTTTATCACTTAAAAACAAAACTAAAAGCTCATCGGTATCATAATTGTAAATTCCCGCTAGTTTAAATACTATTTCTTTTGTTATCTTTCTTTCTCCACGTTCCATTTTACTTAGAATAGATATATCTATATTAAGTATTTGTGCAATTCGTCGCAGAGGAAGTTTCTTTTGTTCTCTAATTTGTCTTAGCCTTTCTCCAATTGTAATAATTAGCATAATGATTGTTGACAATTTATGTCAAAAATAAGTCTTCTAAATCAGATCCACAAATAAGTCTTCTTGAAAAAAGAAGACTTTTCGCTAACCACTATAGGATCAGATATTTTTTATAATAAATTCATCTATTTAAAATATAAAGTGAATTACTTTAAAATTGAATCTGGGCTCCATAGTCTCTTGCTTGTGCTAATTTCATGCTTATACATTTTTTGTAATATTGTACTTTTTTCTAATATTACGCTATATAGTTTAAAATTCTTTTTGAGCAATACCATTTCAGGGAAAATACTGAATCAAAAAAATCATTAATTATTCTTACTCTTGATGTAACGATAATATTTATCTTAATAATTATAATTAATAACATGAAATGTGTAAATAATGGCAAGTATTAATTCTAAGAGAGTTCTTTTTGAGAAGTTCTCCAATCAGTTGCATCTCTTAAAAAGCAAAGCCCGATTAACTTTAAGGGGGTATAAGATAGGTGTTCCAGATGGTATTAGAGTCACTCTAAATGTGTCCAATTATGATAAAGATGCAGACCTCTTCAATGACAATAAGGAAATTAATAGGGTTTTAAATTGGCATAAATCTTTTAATTCATGAGAATTGCACAAGTTAAAGTTTATTATGAGGTAAACTTTGAATCAGATTTGAATCTGGATTTCTATTTCCAGACCTCACACATTTATACCATTTCAAAACAAATGTATGAAGAGTTACATCCTATGGTTCCGAATAAGTTTATTGATGAAAGCGATTATATAAGAAATCAAGACGTTAATAGTTATCTGGTCATAGAATCAACATGCGATATAAAAAATTATGATAGTATAAATGAAGCATCAGCAATACTAAGACCTCAACTTTTAGTTATACTGGGTATTTTATCATTTTTCACAGACGAAGCATTTTTAAGTTATGAATGGGTTAATATGAATTCTCACATTACACACCAACATATACACAGTCCAGGCAATCAAACAAAATTTGCAGTTGGTCATAAAAATTTAGTGCGAGATTTAAAGTTACTATTGAATAGGATTAATGACTCGAAAGAAGAGCAACAAATTTTAATATATACTTTATTTGAGAGATTTAGAAAAGCATTACATTTTGAAAAGGAAAGTATAGACAGTGGTTCATATACAGATGAATCTATATTAGCATATGTTCATATTTTAGAAGTTTTATCTGATGAATATAAAGATTCATTCAGAACAATGATTGAACAGAAAAATAGTGAGTTACGTGCAGATTTAATAAATTTAATAGCAAATAACCCTGACAATCTTCCGACTAAAAAAATAAAAAACACCATTAATTTACTCATTGGTAATCAAGTAACGTTAAGAGCAAAAATTTTGCAAATGTTAAATGAATTTGGATTACAAAATGATAAAACAAATGATATTGTAGTACGTTTCATCGCACATCGTAATTCCATAGCACATGGAAAGAAAAGTCTTTATCAGGACATTGTTGTATTTCCATTGAAACCTTTTTTCTCGTTTGTTCAAGATATTTACGAACTCCCTGAAACAATTAAATTATTGGCAGCAGTTTGTATGTCAAAATATTTAGGTCTTACTATCTGGCAAAAAGAATGGAACTTCTATCTTAATAACATTGAAAAACCAACCATTCAATCTGTTAAGGAATTTCTGGAAAGTAAGAAATATAATAATTTAGCTCTTGCAGACTTTATATCCGGTAAAATAAATGGAATTACTCCTAATACAATTTTCTATTATTTTATAAATGGTAAAGTTAAGCACAAGGACTTCGAGGAATCAATGTCTGTAATAAAACAATTGACACGGAAAACAAAGAGGATTTGTGAATCTTTATTTGATTGTTGCACAGTTCTAAGTGATTCGTCTGACTTACAACTAGCAAAAATTTCGAAACAGATTGTTATAACTTCATTCAAAAAAAGTTATTATCCACATTCAAATATTCGAGATTCAATTAAAGAACTACAATATCATAACATCCATGTAATTTGGTTTGAGGAATGGTTATTAAAAGGAAAGTAGCTATGACAATAAATATCGTTCTTCCAATTTCTAAAAAATTCAATTTCTCCCTTTTCAGCAATGTCATATATTTAAGGATTTTGTTTTCATTTTCTTGCATTATATTTTCCATTGATGTCAAATAAAATCTTTTGTTCTCGAATCTTTTTTATTAAACCTTTGTAACAAGAGTTTCTATAGTCATTTCTATTAATCTTTATCTGAACTCACAATCTACGCCATGAAGTGATTGCCTGTGAATTTATTTTTTTATCACATCCTCTTTCGATAGCAAAACTCCAAATCTCAGCTATTGTCGATAGTTTTTTTTCTTCTTTTAATATTAATTGAGATCGCTCTAGACAAGTTATTATACATTTTATATTTAGATTTAATCTTCAAAATGATGTTTTGTTATTTACAGTTACTTTTAATATTAATAAATTTAGTCAGAGAATATATATCAATAATTTGCATTTCTTGAACTAAAATATTGAAACAATATAAACTGAGAGATAAGTTCCAAATCACTGTTTTGCAATTGTTCTATCTCTTTGTAAATGTTTGAAAAATTTAAAAGCTAATATCATTAATTATTGTCGGTAATAAATTCAGTGAAAATACTGATCTACAAGATCTAAGTAATATCTATTTTTGATTTTACGGAAACCCGTAATTATTACAACTAGATATCAACTATTTTTGATAACATTTTAAATATTACGATTTATTCAAAAGATTACAAAAAATTAAAGAATGAAATATTTATATCAGTTATTTTTAGCTTTTAACTCAACTTGGCTGATTGCTGTGGTATTTCTTGTAAAAGACAAATACATATTTACAGTTCTCGAAAAATATTCTATGTATTTTTCCTGGGGGTTATTTATCTTGATTCCAATTCTTTTGACAGCTTTGAGTTTTATGATCGCAAGAAAATTACCAAAAGATAATTTGCAAAGTGGTTCAGTGATGGAAATTGAATTGGCAAATAACAATTTCTTACCAACTTATTTAGGATATTTTTTTGTGTCTTTGGGTGTAAATGACATTTCAACGTTAATCGTAGTTTTTTTAATCATCTATATTTTCACCTACTTATCACAGACACTTTATTTTAATCCTATTTTTTTACTATTTGGTTATCATTTCTATTTTATAAAGACCTCGGCAAATATTAAAATATTCCTGATAACGAAAAGACAGCTAAAGACTCCTGGTAATGATCATTTTAATAATTTAAGGAGAATCAATAATTATACATTTATAGAACTTTAAAACACTTTGTATATGGCAACATTTATTTATGGTAAAGTAAAAAGAAAACATAATATATTTCGGGTAATTGAGACAGAAGAAGAGGTATATAATACTTCGCAATTAAATTTAGATGGAGTGGATTATAACCCAGCTACATTAATCGAAAATGAAGAACTTTATAAAGTTTCACAGTTTTCTCAATCAGGATATTCATTTGATTTTATTAATAATGATTTGAACTCTGTAAATCATGATCAAATAACAAGAAATGATCTTACAAAATTATCTTTTATTTGTACCGTACAGAATAATCTGTACTTTTTTCAAATTATTAACTCTAGCTTCTTTATCAGCAAAAAATGGTTTTCAATTGATGAACTAAGAATTGAAACAGAAAAACCAATTATCGCAGTGAATCCATTTGCTGATGCCATATATGATAAGAATACTGATATATTATACTTCAAAAAGCTACCTGCGGCTCAGAAAATTTTTAAAGGAATGGATCAGTTATATAAAGAAGCAACAGCTTCAGAAACTGATTCCTTTTTACAAAACGATTTTCTTTCAGTAGATTCTAATTTCAGTAACAGAAATGTATCAGTACCTAATAGAAAAAGAATTGCATTAGTAATGGAGACATTAAATAATTTATCTGACCCTGAAAAACAGGCTGTATATTCTTATACCAGTCAATACAGCCAAGTAGTATTTGAAGATGGAAAATTCAAAATTGAAACAGATGAAGATCTTAAATTTGTTTTATGGGGAATTGAACAGAGATTCTATACCACTCCAATCGGAGGTGAAAAGAGAATTGCCAACTCAATCATTAGTATTTAGCTAATGTCAAAAGAATCTTTATTAAGTTTGTCCCAGTTGAAAGGAAATCGAGGCTGATTTAATTTGACACTATCCCAGGAAGTGTGTAAGCTGAAAATTTTCTACCTCACAACTTCCTCTCTTTTAATATACTCGAACCCTTTTTAAGGTCTTCCTCTTTCTCCGTCTCAAACCAAAAACCAAACTTCCCCCTCACTATATCAACCCACACACACCTATACCTTTCGCCATTATAAAGAAAATCTGTAAATTTACAGAGTTGAATTTTACTTCAACTATTTATGTTTTAGAGCTTATCTACCACAGATAGGCTCTTTTTATTTAATATATGGTGAATTTACTTCAGCAGCCTGATCACAAAATAAGTTGGTAAAATATGATTTATCCTCTGTCTTAGGATCTATAAATATTTCTGATTCAAGGCGTATTTTAAATTCCCAGGTATCCCATTTACGAAGTCCTTGTTGATACGGATTGAATGTACAGTGCAACTCGAAATGCCGTTTATTTTCATCACCCTGAAATTCTACGATAACCCTTTTATCATCAGAATGAATTTCTTCCCTTATAGTAGCTTTAAGTTTCATAATCTATTTTTTCAAAGCTATAATGGTAATGCGACAGAATGTGTCGTAAAATAAAATATAAATTGAAAAGTTTCCCCCTCACAATTTCTTCCCTTTCGATTTACCCGAAGTCCTCTTAAGGTCCTTCTTCCAAACATTCCTAAACGAAAACTCAAACTTCCCCACCTTTCTATCAAATTTCAAATACCCCTGATACTTCTTCCCATTCTTATCACCAGCCCATCAACATACGCCGTCTCACCTGCCTTTAATTTCTCAACCTGCCAAGCCTTAAGTTTCTTCCCTCGAAACATCCCCGGAACCTCTGCCTTAACACTGCTCCTTAGATCTCCCACTCTAAAACTCTTAATATTTTTCTTAAACAAAAACTCCACATACCGCTTATCCGCATTATACTGAACTGCTGCATTAAACAATGTCCCTTTGTTAGAAAGCATATCTTCAATAAACAAAGCCCTTCCTTCCTTAAGAACCTTTTTCTGCTCCTTATTCAAAGTCACTCCCTTAATGAATAGCGGAATTCTCATCTCATTTATTCTTACCGCAATTAAATCATTCGTCAGCCTGTCCCTTGAGATCAGTGAAGGGATCTTTTCTCCTGTGATAGGATATACCAAATCCACTACCCGTCCCATATTCCCACTCTCCATCAGGTTTCTTTGGTCCTCCCAGCTGAACACATGCCCTAAAAAAGTCTTTGTAAAATCAGGGTCTTTTCTAACCGGATAAAACCTGACTTCCAAATTCCCAGCATTATTGACTCTAAGTGAAAGTCTGGCCTCCATCTGAGTCATCACCGAGCCTGTCTTAAATTCAACAGGAACGAGCATCGGAGTTTTATATCCTTTAAGCATCGGCTCCAAAGCCCCCATCTCACTGAGCTTATCCATACTCAAACCAATCTTCTCCATCATCTTCCAATCCACCTGCTCAGGCTTGTACAAGTATCGATCCTCTACCCTATAGTCCGTAAACTCATTTCCGTCCAGAAGATCTCTATGCACCTCTACAGCATCAATAGAAATTTCATACTCCTTAAGCAATTCCTTCTCTTCCTCTGAAGCCTGATCCAGGTACTGTTGCAGATCTATTGCTGTCTGCTGAACTTCATACTCAGTTACCTTAAAAAATGAAAAGTCAGAGGGATCTTTCAGTTGATGATAAAACTCACTGAACATTTCAGCAAAGGAATCATCTTCTGCAACCAAATGAACTAGCTGATCAGAACTTACCTCTTTAAAACTGCTGTCTTTTAATTCCCCATTCTGAGCCACTCCCTCAACCATTCCAATGGTATTGCTAGTGTGATGTAATACAAGTAGCGTATCCCGACGTTTTTCTATAGCATGTAACTCATTATTATGTTCTTTTTTCATAACTCGTCCAGTTAAGCAAACCAAGTTATGTAGTAGTAAGCCTATTGCTGTTAATCAGTAAAATATGACATCATTTGGCTGTGATGGTCTGCATAATTTAGACTGGTAGATCAGCCCATGTACTTTACAAATTATGCAACGTCCTGTCAAGATACTACAATTGATTTGTATTAATAAATTCAAAAGTAAATGATCAAAACACAGATTAGTGATATAAGTCATATGGATTTGTTTAGATAAAATGTTAACGATTGCTAAAAACCGTTAATTTTGCAGACTTTAAAATTAGAAAAAACAAAACATGAAAAACCTCTACATGAGTATATTTGCTCTATGTACAATATTTAGTCATGCTCAGGAAGTAGCTTGGCAAAAAGACATCAAATCGTCCACGCAGGATTTTTTGAGCCAAGTAACCACAACCATAGACCAGCAATACCTGATCTCAGGAAGTTCTATACAATCTAAAAAGCTTTCTACAGAAAACAAACAGAACAACGGCTACGATTTTCATTTAGTAAAACTTAATCAGCAGGGTGAAGAGGTCTGGGAAAAATATTTCGGGGGAAATAACCATGACTATCTTTCATCTTCCATCGCTACCCAGGAAGGAGGCTTCCTTTTGGCAGGAACATCTTATTCAGGAAAAGGTCTTGATAAAAAAGAAGATTCAAAAGGTGGATCTGACATTTGGCTAATACGACTTAATGAATTTGGTGATGAATTGTGGCAGAAAACATTAGGATCAACATCCGATGAAGAAGTAAGATCGGTTATCCAGTCCACTGATCTCGGATTTTTTGTGTCCGGAAATGTTCAAAGCTCATCTAAAGGCTACGGTTCCAAAGATGTTATAATTATAAAGCTCGACAAAAATGGAAAAGAAGTCTCTCAATCAATTTTAGGAGGCAAAGGTCTTGATGAAGTCGAAAAGATAATCCCTACAAAGGACGGGGGTGTTTTGTTAGGGATTTATTCCAGAAGTAATATAGGAGGTTCGAAAAAGACCGAAATCTTTGGAGAAGGAGATTATTGGATTATAAAACTGAACAAAGATGGGAAAACTGAATGGGAAAAAAACTTTGGGGGAAAAGGTGACGACCATTTAAGAACTTTGGCACTGACTTCAAGTGGTTATCTAATTGGTGGGGAATCAAGATCTGGCAGATCTGGGAATAAAACAGTTGAAATCGAAGAAGGCACCGATTTGTGGCTGATTTCTTTAAACGAAAAAGGTGAAGAAATCTGGCAGAAATCCTACAATTTTGGAAACAGGGATATTTTGATGGGCATGAATGTCATTCATTCAGCAGATGATAAAACTTCAAAAGGAATTTTACTGGGCGGCTATACGCAGGCAGAAGGAAGAATAGAAACCGATGATGAGACTTTCTGGATGCTGTATCTCAACGCTGAAGGAAATGAGCAGTGGAGAAAACATGTAAAAGGAGAATCCAGAAAAAGAGAAGAAAGACTTTCTGATATAAAGATGAATAGAGATGGTTCAATCATTTTAGCAGGAACCAGTGCAGAGGAGCTCGGAAGAGAGAACTGGAAAATTGTGAAGCTTGGAGATAAGCAGCTTGATCAGCTCATAGAAAAACAGGATATCAAAATTTATCCTAATCCTGTTTCTGACTATACTTATGTAGAAATTGGCTTTGATTTCAAAGAAGCGGATATTATCCTGTACGATATGGGTGGAAGGCAGATCCAAAGACTTAATACAAGAAATAAGGTAACAAAGATCAATACACAAAACTTAGTTCAGGGTGCTTATTTGGTAACTATAAAAACAGATACCAATAAAACTGGAACTGCTAAGATTATTAAAAAGTAAAAAATAGATAATGATAAGAAGATTAACAACATTATTTTTCATGCACATGTTTTTGCTGTGCTTTACCCAAACGAAGCCGGCAGAAAGTTATTCATTAATAAGAGGGGTAAATGAAAATGTTAATTTGAATACGGGTACAGTAAATTTAAACTTGCCATTATTTGATATAACTGAAGGGAAATTTACACTAAATAATACATTAAATTATGAGTCAAGAGGGTTTGTTCCATATATAACCCCAGCCTATGTTGGATTGAACTGGAATATGATTCAGTTTGGAAAAATAACAAGAGAATCAAGAAGAATAGATTTAACAACTACAAATCAAATTAACAGGCAAGTTTCCACTAGTGCTACAAGGGGTTCATCCATTCTTCCTAACTATGCGGCAGTTGGTATGCAGTATGAAAAATATGACTGTTTAACAACAAGTTTTGATATAGGTAAATTAGAAATATATAATATTTCGGCTGTCGGCAATTCAGCACCAAAATCCAAAGTCCCTAACTCTTCGGAATCATACACGGCTAATCAAAACAGTTTTGAGCCAGATAAATTTTATTTCGACTTTATGGGCTATAAAGGCTACTTTATTATAGACAACGATGGAAGGCCAATCGTATATTGCGAAAACGCAGTGTTAAAAGTAGATATCACAAATTATGGCTTTCATAATATTTTTGAAAATATAACTTTCTCTGAAATTAAATTAATGGATGATAAAGGAAATCAATTTTTCTTTGGAGGTGATAAGAATACTTTAGACATTAGCTTTAGTTTTAATACTGTAGAATATGAATCATGGGATCCTGAATTTGGCCCCTATAGCGGTGCTGCTAAAACCAAGACAAATTATATAGATTCTTGGTCATTAAAAAAAATTATTTTAAATGACGGTTCAGAAATTAACGCATATTACCAAGCATCAGATCTCACCGTACTAAATAACTATCGCAATACTGATAATTTAAAAGAATACATTTCAAATTTATCCTATGATAGCGAGCCAAACTTTCCCTCTAGACAAGAACTTATTAATAGTAATGTAACTGCTGAAATAGTTGAAAGCTTTAATAATTCGATGCATAATACTCCCATTCCCAATACGTATTTATCATTAGAAACATGGACCAGGAATTCTACATTGACGAAAAAAGCGGTTTTGGATAGTATTAAAATTGGAAACACAGTAGTTGATTATAAATACCAAAAAACAACAAATCCGTTAGAGCTAACCGGAAAGTATTTAACAGAAATAAATGTAAAAAGAAATTCTAATCTGGTAAAAAAAATTAATTTAGGCTATCAAAATTATGGTAACACTAACAAAAGAACTTTACTTACGAGTGTTCAGAATAGTGTCGGAGAGAATATATCTCTAGAATATTATAATACAGACGATTTTCCTCCATATATAAAAGCACATACTAATGATTTAGGCTTTTGGAATGGAGATATGAAAAATTATGGCCCCTATCCTACGGGGATCAACGGTTATTATGACTCTGGTATAGAAGATTTTACTGCATATGATACGGGTTTACTAAGAAAAATAACTTATCCTACAAAAGGAAGCACAAGTTATTTATATCAAAAAGGAGCTTATTCAAAGAAATATGCCGATGCTTTTGACTATACTGACATGCCAAAACTAAAAGATGAAAATGGTGTTGTCAATGCTCCGGTGCTCTACAAGAAAATTGAAGTGGACAATAATAATCAAAATATAGAGACGGTTTATAAATATGAAAATGATAACGGTACAAATTCTGGAATTATAGAAGGATCTGTTGAATATCAAAGTATTAATGGATCATACTTAACTAGTAATCAAAATTTAAACCCTAATTTAAATAGCCAGAATTCTCTACATTACAGCACAGTAACTGTTACCAATCCTCAACCGTGGAATGGCTACACCAAATACAGATTTACAGACCGTATAACAAATCCAGATTCTTTAACAAATAAACTTTATAAATATGGTCCTTATGCCAAAGAGTTTCAAAATAGAGACTTATTATTTTTATCAAAGGCATACGAAAGAGGAAAGATTATTAAAGAAGAATTGTATAATCTTCTTGGAATTAAAGTAAAAGAAACAGAATATAAATATAAAAATTTCTTAAAGAAACTTCCTACCATTGATTTACTGAATACAAACTGTAGTACTTGCAAGGCTTCTGATGCGAATTACTATGTTAAAGTAAATGATTATCCTTCTAATTACCATCTTCAGACTCAATATATTCCCGTACTACCATATCTACTGGTATCTCAAACCACTAGCGAAGATTTTGGTGGTTTTATGATGCCTTCGGAACTTATTGAAACCTCAAAAAAAATAACTTATTCGGATAATTTATACTTCAACAATGCACTTACTTACTGGCATCCTTTCCCAATAGAAGAAAAAATTATAAATAGCAAAGGTACAGCGATAAGGAAATATTTATACCCAACAGATCTTCTGAAAAATAGTCCCTGTCCAGCTGGGGGTTGTAATTCGAGCGATAATACTATTGTAGGCGGACAATATGAAATATATGAAAAAATGTTGAGTAAAAATATGTTACTCCCTCTCATCGAAATTACTAAAAACCCTCACGATAAATACACATTAAAAGAAAGTCTACCTTCATCTATAACATTACCAACTAGCGAATCGTTTGTGATAAAAAAGAAAAGGCAATCCTTACTTGATTCTAACTTAAGCTTTACAAGCTATAAGATACCTGTATCGGATGTAATTGATGATGTAAGTTATGAAGTTTATGATAATAAACTAAATGTTATCCAGGCGTCTATTAAGACAAGTATTCCTAATACAACAATTTACGGTTATAATCAAACACTACCAATAGCGCAGATTGCAGGTATAACGTACGCACAACTCATGCAAATTTTTAATCTTCCCAATACGCCCACTGGATATTTAGGTTTAGATATTGTGAAAAAATCTGACCTAGATAAAAATTCCGAGACAGAGAATGTTTTACTGCTTGCTCTTGATAATTTTAGAACAAATTCTAATCTAGCAAATTATGAAATCACAACATATACATATGATCCACTTGTTGGGGTAACAACCGTTACAAGCCCTTCAGGAATAAAGGAAACTTACAAACGTGATTCTTTTCATAGGCTTAATAAGATATTAGATTCGGACAAAAATATTGTTAAGGAATATAATTACAATTATTCACTAGCTGAATTGTTCTATAATGGAGAGCAAAGTCGTGTTTTTAGTAAAACAGACTGTACTGTTGGATATTCACCTGCTTCTTATACATACACGGTTCCTCGAGGGATATATTCTTCTACAATAAGTGAAGCAGATGCCAATCAAAAAGCAATTACCGATATTAATACGAACGGACAGACAATAGCTAATCAAAATTTAGTATGTTCGCCAGGCTGCCCTATAACTCTTTATAATGCAATTTCTGCAAGTTATATGAACATTTATTCAGTTGGCAATAAAGTGACTTTTCAATTGCAATTTAATTCAGGAAACGTTGTTCAATGGAATAACGGAGCAAGCATAGGAACAATGCAAGGTGATTGTAAGCCAGGACAATGGAAAACAATATATTATACTGAACCAAATTCAAATAGCTCCTGGCAAATACAAATTGACCCAATTGGTAATGTACAGGCAAAGTTGCTTTCAGGATTTGTCCCTAATACTATTAATTTTCAGTTTGAATTTTATAAATAACAAATAATCGTGAAAAAGAAAATAATATTCATAACTTCATTTTTTGCAGCGGTATTTTATAACTCGCAAGTTACTAATACAGAAAATTATGTACAAGAACGGACATATTTAGAACCTGTAGAAATTTCAAATCCAGATGCCAAGCAGATAAATACAGTACAATATTTTGATGGATTGGGACGGGCTAAGCAAATTGTGAACACTAAATCATCATCCTTAGGAAATGATGTTGTAACACATTTTGAATATAATGAATACGGTAAACAGACCAAGAGTTATTTACCAGTGCCTCAAGCAGGAAGTAAAAATGGAGGTTATTATGAAACTCCACTTAATAATGCAAGTAGTATTTATGGATCAGAGAAGATCTATGCGGAAAAATTATCTGATTATTCGCCTCTAAATAGACCTTCACAAGATATAAGAGTTGGAAATGACTGGGCATTTAAACCCGTTTTTTATACATATAGTGTTAATAAAGATGGTGAAATAAAGAAATATACTGCGACATTTAATTATGCAACATTCCAATCAAGTATAAGCTTAGGTGGAACATATGGGAATAATCAACTTTATAAGAATGTAATTATAGATGAAGATAACAATCAAACTATTGAGTTTAAAAATGGAGAAGGTCAGCTTATCTTACTTAGAAAAGTATTAAGTCCTTCAGAAAATGCAGATACTTATTATGTCTATAATGACTACAATCAGTTAGCTTTCGTAATACCTCCATTAGCCTCAAAAACCTCACAAGTTGATGCAGAAATATTAGACAATCTATGTTACCAATATAAATATGATAATAGGAATAGACTCGTTGAAAAAAAGATTCCTGGAAATGCTTGGGAATATATGGTTTATGACAGGCAAAATAGACTGGTATTAACACAAGATGCAATATTAGGAAGTACAAATAATAACTTCGCCAAAAAAGGATGGCTTTTTACTAAATATGACCAGTTTGGAAGAATTGTATATACTGGCTTCTTTGCAAATACAGCAACGAGAGCTGCTATGCAGACAGCTATTAATAGTATGAATGCAAATATAGGAAATAATGAAACTAGAAGCTCTACCCCGTTTGCAGCAAATGGATTGGACATATTTTATACTAAAAGTGCTTTTCCAACAGGAAGCATGACTGTATTAAGTGTCAATTATTATGATACTTATCCACCATTACCAGTCGGTGTTACATTACCTCCCTACATTATCAATCAAGAGCAGGCTGTTTTAAAAGATGCTCTGGGATCCAGAAGTACAAAAAGCTTACCTGTTGCTTCCTATATTAAAAATATAGATGATGACAATTGGACAAAAAACTATACATGGTATGATTTGAAAGGACGCGTAATTGGCTCTCATTCGATTAACTACCTGGGAGGATATACAAAAAAAGAACTGCTATTGAATTTTGCAGGTTCCAATAGGGAAACATATACCTATCATAAAAGAACTCCAAATGATATAGAGGTTAAAATAAAGGAAGTATTTGAATACGATAATCAAAATAGATTAATTTCTCACAAACACAGAGTTAACAATCATATAGAAGAGCCAGTAGCTATATTCAGTTACAATGAATTGGGACAATTAAAAAACAAGAAAATAGGAAAAGATTATAACGATTTTTCTAATCCATTACAGTCTATTGATTATAAATATAATATCAGAGGCTGGTTGACAGACATTAATGATCCAGATAATTTAGGCACTGACTTTTTTGCTTTGAGATTAAAATATCAAAGTCCTCAGGACAGCCAATATGGAATTGCAAAATTTAATGGTAATATATCTGAAGTCGATTGGAAAACCTCATCTGATGGTATACAAAGAAGATATGCATATAATTATGATTCGCTAAACCGGTTATTAAAAGGAACTTTTTTAACTCCAAATCTGTCCTCTCAATCTCAAAATCATTTTTATGATGAAGAAATAACTTATGATTTAAACGGCAATATAAAAACTTTAAATAGATTCCAAGCACCTCCATTAGGATCTTCAACTGCATTACAAATTGATGAACTTGTCTATGATTATGAAATTTCTAATAAATCAAATAAGTTAATTAAGATTACTGATAATAGAAATAATACTTCTGGATATCCTATCGGAGGAAATATTATTAGCTATGATTTAAATGGAAATATAACCAGTCAAAAAGATAAGGGTATTACAAATATTATTTATAATTATTTGAGCTTGCCTAAAGAGATTGTTGCTACACAAGGAAACACTAAATATTTTTATAATTCGAGTGGAGTAAAACTAAGAAAGACCTTTGAAACAAAAACAACTGATTACTTAGAGGGTTTTCAATATGAAAATGGCGTTCTAAAATTCATTCCTACAGGAGAAGGAATGTATAATTTTGAACGATCAGAATATATGTATGATTATAAAGACCAATTAGGCAACGTACGACTTACTTTTGTTGCATCAGATGGCGGAGGTACTATTATTTTAAAAGAAAATAATTATTATCCTTTTGGTCTACTACATCAAGGATATAATGGATTTGATAATCTAAGGGATTTTGACATTCCTTATAAGGATAAATATAATGGAAAGGAGCTTCAGGAAACGGGTATGTATGATTATGGAGCACGGTTTTATATGCCTGATCTTGGTAGATGGGGAGCCACTGACCCTTTGAGTGAATTACAATTTGCTGACAGTTCGTATTCATATGTTTTTGGAAATCCTATAAAATTTAATGATCCAACAGGTATGTTCGGAGAAGATCCTCCAACGAAAGGTTACTCTGCAAACAATCCAATTGATGTAGGTGAAATTGTACTGACAGGGAATCGCAATTCCTCACTTTCCTTTATGGGTATTCAAAGTTTGAGTGCCTACCATTCTTCTCAGGACAGATTAGCAGCAGGGATTAGAGCAAGTAGGGCAGCTCTTGCGACGGAGAAATTTGAAAAAAACCTTGCGTTTGCTATAGGCACATTTGGAATGGGTGGAAGTAATCTGGTAGCCTCGGCAGGCTGGGCAACTTTTGACACATGGCTAAGTTATCAAGAAGAATCTCTACAAGATAAAGCTGCACAAGTTCAAATGGCAGCATTAGTTCTCGTTGTTGTAAGAAAAGGTAATGGGATACAAAATTTATTAGTTACTCCTGATGCATCAAGAATTAATCTCGCTAATGGAATTACACGCTCTACTCCCTTAAGAATGGGCTCTGGAGAACTTATCAGTGCTGGATGGCAGCATGTAGTGGAGGGGCATTTTAATAGAGCTTTAGGAGGGACTAGATCTATTTTTAGTATAACTGAAGATAATTTGAAATCTGTACTACAAAGCAAAACTGTAGTTGATGCACCTATAACAGCGCTAACTGGAGGACAATTTGTCAGGACTGTAGATACCGGTACAATTGTTGGGAATGTAGGTTTGACACATGGAGGAGGTCCTACTTCATGGATTAAAGTAATTACAGATTATAAAGGAAATTTAATAACAACATATCCGGTAACACCGCCAGTAATACCATGAGTCATATTGTATTGAAAAAGTGGGAGCACTTAAAAAAGCAGATAATAGAGCGTACAGGAGATTTAGATGCATACGCTTTAGTTAATCTCCTATTAGACTGGGCGCTAGAAATAAAATTAATTAAAGACGTCCAAGTTAAAAAATATTATAAAGATTTTTTAGAAAATTATGAAAATTTAGAGATTGAAAATATCCTTTATACTGATGAGGTTTGGTATTCATGGGAAGAAATTATTCAAATTGATATTTTGAATTCTAATGTAAACTCTTATCAGAGAGCAATAGTAAAAGTTAGAGATATACTTTTTAATCTTTTAGCATTTAAATCTAATAAAATATGTCCATGCTGTGAAGATGATAATTTACGTGTCTTTTTAGAAAAAGGTTCAGAAAGATTAGTTTTTGAATGCGATATTTGTCTATGTCTAGTTGACGAACATGGTAATAAATTAGAATCAGGCGGAATAGATCTTACTTTCGCCCCAATTTCTTTAATTAAATCTAAAAATATCGAGCCAAGCCCAATTTGATTTACAATAAATTCTGTATTTCAATTAAGGCCTCTTATGTAAAATACTAAAGAAAGGATAATTATTGAAGTTCAAATAATTATACATTTGAATGCTATCACAAGATTATGCCATGGATGGATAGTTGTTCCAACGACCATAGGAGTAGTGGTTAATATTAAAAACGCACCTCTCTTTTCAAGCTAATTTGTATAATTACAATACTAGAGTAGCGAATAAATGTATATAACCTATATCCATTTGAGATAAGATAAACCACCACATTAGTGGTGGTTTTGTCATTTATAATTTGTCTATATTTATAAAGTCTTACTTTTATTTAAGCTTTACAAACAGACAAAGAATGTCGGTGCGAGATTGTGATTTTACTATGCATAATAATATTGTAAAGAAGACCACTTATATTAAAACCGTACATACCATCCGTCTGCATGCATGAACCTTGTCTCTTGATGACCTCTCTGGAGAGCATTGGGAGCTCATACCTGTGCTTGAAAACAGGTACGTCATCTCCAACAAAGGAAGTGTAAAGCGTCTTACCCAATGGACCATAGGTAAAAATAAAACTTTTTAGAAAGAACGGTTAGATGCGGATTTATTTTATATCTTATTAAGTCAATTAGTGAAAATTGAAGCCAAATGAATCTTATTATTTATGTGTAATGATTAGGTGAACTATTTTATTGTCATGAAAACTTCTGTAAATTTTAAAGCAGTCAAAATAGATTCCGAAGCACGCAATTTCAGACGAAAAACCTTCGATTATATAAGAAAGGATCTGACAGGAAAAAATGAATACTGCGTAGAAAATAAAATTTCAGATAGGTTTAAATCAATAGAAGTCTACTATAAGGAAAAATCCAGAAAAAATAATCAAAGCAACAAAAATATATTTTCAATATCCAGAATGACAGACATTTCAAATTATTATAAAATTAATAACATGACTTTCAGACCTAAGTTAGAATACAGCAATAATGAACATAGAGCTAGCAAAGAGTTTACGATTAAGAAGGAAGGGACTATTATCAGCATTTTTACTATTTTTTAATATAGTCAAAATTTTTAACATCAACTAAAAACAGGAAAAATTTACTTTTAACACTGGAAAAAAAATTATTGCTGAAAATTTATATAATAATTTATATAATAATTTATATAATTACTTAACAATTGAAAAGGATCAGGAAGAGTTTAAAAAGAAAGTCAAAGGAGCAGTTGATAAATTGGAGTTTAAACCTTTTAAAAGTCCTTTAGACGAAAAATTAAATAACATAGACCCTATAATTTAGGGGTATCCTTTTAATAAGTTAAAAAAACACGAGATAGCATTACCCATGGAAGTTTAAATACTCCCGAAATAATGGTCTCAAAAACTCCATTCAGTAAGTTACAATATTAAGCACTCAATTAACGTAATTTTTCACACTACCACATTCCCTGTTTTTCCGGAACATAATTTTTATTTTTGTTCTACCAAAACTTTAGCTTACAGAAAAGAAACAGCAATAAAAGAAATTTTTCAATCTATGAAGATACTTCCAGACATAGAAGACCCCTACCTTAATGAAGTTCTTTACAATACTTCCCTTAAAGATATTCCCGGAGAAGAATGGAAGATTATTCAGGATTTTGACAGTTATGCCATTTCCAATTTCGGACGTGTGAAAAGCCTTGAGCGCTGGACAGAGTTTCCCAATGGCAGTTTCCGGAAAGAATATGAACTGATTAAAAAACCGTCATTCAAAAAGTATTTTAATAAATATCTTAATCACTCTTTTTATCGTGTACAATGCAGTTTTTCATTCAAAGGCATCCATTATAATAAGTCTGTAGCCCGCCTGGTCTACTATTATTTCGTGGAAAAGTTCAATCTAAAAAACACCTCAGTTGTTATTTCTTATAAAGACGGTAATAGTCTTCATCTGCATTATAAAAATTTACAAATGCTATCAAGCAGAGAAAAATCTGTTATGGCTGTTGAAAGAAACCGCGTAAAAAACCGAAATATTGAATACCAGAAACCGGTCAGTCAATATACGGTGCAAGGTGATTGGGTAAAGACTTTTGAAAGTATATATAACGCAGATAAGGCTCTTGGTCTTGGTTGCAGAAATATTTTGTATGTCCTGCAAAAGAAAAGTTTTACTGCAGGTGGCTTTCGGTGGTTTTTAAAAGACTATCCTCCCCAGAAAGAAGATTTTCTTCGGAAGACAGCAAATCAAGCACTTAATCCAGACCCTATACTTAACCATTCTCTGTGGAAAAAGTTAGGCAAGCCTTCCATTGATAAAGACAATCCTCCTGCGTGTCTGAATCTCTCACTCAAAAATCTGCCGGAGGAACATTGGAAGCCCATACCTGGATTTGAACATCGGTATATGATTTCCGATAAAGGAAGAATAAAACGATTGAGTGGCTGGACTTCTCATCATAACATTTTTTACGGTGAAGAACAGATAATGCCTCTTAATTTAATGGGCAAAGGTGATACCCAGTATCTTTATATACGGCTCAACCAAAAGGAGAAAAGAACCCTGCTAATGATTTCCCGTTTGCTTTATTATTGTTTTGCAGAGAAATTTGATATGAATGACAAAACGCTGGTTATTGATAACCACAATGAAATGTTATGGGATATCGATCTTTCAAAACTCTCATTATGTTCCTTCAGTTCATTAGTTAATCGAAAAAAGGAGCATAAAAACCGATCAAAGGAGATGTTACTGAAAAAAGGCTAATGATATAATCTTGTTCTGTCCTCAATATCCTAATCAAAACTAATATTTCAGTAAGCTAGGACATCATTTGGCAGTGATTGGCTTTAACTCCGGAAATCACTAATCTTATAACATAACTTATTTCTTTCTAGTGCTCTTAAAGAACGTCAGAATCTTTTTTTTATTCTGCTATAAATATCCTTATATCATCTTCCCTACACTCCATATTTCTCTAATAAAGTATATTTCATAAAATTACATGAAAGCTGTCTTTTCGGACAGATATCAAATTCAAAAAATACTTTGCCTTATTTTCGTCCGGTGCTTCAGTCCAAATTCTATTAAAGCATGAATAACTGGAAGGGTCTCATTAGCATGATCGGTCAGCTTATAGGATACCGTTATCGGCTTTGTATTGTTTACCGTCCGGGTTATCAGTAAATTCTCTTCTAACTGCTGTAATTCCTTTGACAATATTTTGGGTGAGATGCCCTGCACGCTTTCCAACAAATCTTTAAAGCGCATAATTCCAGAAAGGTACAAACTTCGCAGAAGAACTATTTTCCATTTCCCACTTAATAGTTCCAAAGCGTCGTTCAGTGCTAATTGTCTGTTAGGGGCATCTGAAGTACATGTTATTTTTCCCATAATTATAGTAACTATCCTAAAGGTAATGAATAGTAAAATTATCATGAATGATTGATAGTTTTGCTATTGTAAATATAAAAAAATCAAAATTTATGACACAGTATAGGGACAACAGTTTGGCTGGTAAAAAAGTTGTTGTATTAGGCGGCACATCCGGCATCGGTTTAGCAGCATCGTTACTGGCATCGGAGAATGGCGCTTCAGTCGTTGTAGTTTCCAGTACACAGAAAAAGGTAGATGAAGCATTATCAGCACTACCGCCAGGAAGTACAGGATTCACCGCTGATCTTGGAGATGAAAAGCAAACCGAATTGCTCTTAAAAAAAATAGGTGAGTTTGATCACCTCATTTTTACAGCGGGGGACAGACTAAGTTTTAACAAATTATCAGAACTTAATATTGATGAAGCAAAAAAGTCCATTAATTTACGTTTCTGGGGAGCAATAATGGCGGCAAAGTATGCCATGCCGATGATCAGAAAAGATGGATCAATTATTTTAACCACTGGTGCCCTTGGAAGAAAGCCCAGAGAGGGCACAGCTGTAATTGCAGCAATGGCAAGTGCTATTGAAGGCCTTACCCGTGCGCTTGCCATTGAACTTGCACCTATAAGAGTTAATGCCGTTTGTGCAGGAACGGTCAGGACAAACCTCTTCGAAAATATGTCCCATACTGAAAGAGAGGAGCTTTACAACAAAACGGGAAGTAAATTACTAACCGGGAGGATAGGCAACGCAAATGAAATTGCTGAAGTTTATCTGTACCTGATGAGAGCAAGTTTCACCACCGGACAGATTGTTGTGGCTGATGGAGGAAGTTTGCTGGTTTAGCTGATCCAGCTATAATTTTTATACTTTTATAACCGTCACTTTCCAGGCTCACCAGAATTTTAATAATAATTCATCATTAAAAATTAGTATCTAATTAATAAGCTATCTATTTTTAAAATCATCGTCGATATTCAATACTTGGACATAGAGCGTATTTTATATTTATTTACTGTTTGAAAAATAGGGAGCCTTCAAAAACGTGGAAGTTTACCACTACTGTTTAATCCATTTCCTCTCATATGGTTAAGACCCAAAAAGATAATCGTTGCTTGCATATGAAATTTCAGGAACGCCTTGTTGTTTTTAGCGAAACTTACTCTATATTTTGATATTCCCATAAAAATGCCCTAAAAAGTGTCTATCTTTTTAGGGCATTCCCAAAACAGTGGTTTATTTAAGTAAAAAAGCTAATAAATTTGCAATAGCTTGGAGAAAATACACAAATTATAAGTTCGCTTTATTTACTTTTAACAAAGGTCTGTCGAATAATTTCTCCTTCTCTGGTTTTCGCAGATAAGATGTAAGCCCCTGCCGTGAGCGATGAAACATCAATAGTATGAATGCTTTTCACTTCAAATAATTTCTTTCCGGATAGATCAACTACCTCCACAACAAGAGTGACAATAATAGGTAAATCAGCACATCATTTGGCACTGATTGCCTCTACAACAAAGCAGTTATGGAAAGCCTGAATAATGCAATAAAAGTGCTTATATACTTACCAAAGAAAAGATACATAGTTACCAAGTATTGGAAATGATGTTATAAAAAACACGTCTTGTCATTCATTAAATATGGGGATTGCCCTTCTGTACTATTTTACTTTGTCTATTCTTATTTCAACTGGATAAACAGATGCTTTTCCAACCTCAAATGAGACTTCTACCTTATCATTCGTCGTCAGTGGTTTTCCTTCATTATCATAAAATATTGTTTTATCAGTTCCACGTCCAGCATTTTCAGGAACAAAAACGCTGTTATGTCCATTTTCTGCCCAAGTCATCTCTATGGGAGTAATCGTTTCCCCGCCATCACCCGGTGCCGTATTTACATACACTGTTTGGGGCCTGTTAACGTAAACCGTCATTCCTGTGGAATAATTCAAATAACCCTTGATCGAAAAACGTTTTCCTTCACTAGTCTCTTGATCAGCCAAAAGTTTTTGTACAGCTGTCTTTGACGATTCCATGGGCGTTCCTTTTTCACGGTTTTTATTACTATCAAAATACGAGCAGGAAGTAGCTGTTGATAGAGTTGCTGCAATTACCGCTGTCACAAATAATGTTTTAAATGTCATATTAATTTTGCTTTTGTTAATGATGTTTTTGAGTGTAGTATAATATTTATGGCTTATCCTTACGTTCTTGGGAGCCTTCAATACTTCTCTGACTAATATTACGGAATTTCTTTATAGCAAAACCCGTTTATTCATAAAAAACATACTTTAATTTTAACAGATCTGATTCTAAATATTTAATTGATAAAACTAATCTCATGTTTACCAAAAAAATGACCAGTAATTTTCGAAAACTCAATCTTCCCCTAATTCCTTGCTAAAAGTAATATATTTCTGACATTAGTATAATTTCAAGCCTGATTACTATTATAAATATTAAGAAAAAATATCAATTTTAAACTTATTCTAATTTTCACATTTTATGAATATTTTATATCCATTTTGAACAAATCTAGTATAAATTATTACTTTTGTATATGAACCAGCATCCATACCATACATATTATTCTAATCTTACTCCGATTGAAAAGAAGTCCAGCCCCAGAGAATTATTTTTCAAGGGAGATTTTTCTCTTTTGGAAAATGGGAGAAGAGTATCTGTAGTAGGTTCCAGGAAGGTCTCTGACCTAGGCGTGAGAAGAGCAAGGAAAATTTCAAAATTCTTAGTTGAAAACAACATTACGGTAGTAAGTGGACTGGCAGAAGGAGTTGATGCAACAGCGCACAAAACAGCTATAGAATTAGGTGGTCATACCATTGCAGTAATTGGAACTCCACTTGATAAATATTTTCCTGCTGCCAATAAAAGTCTTCAGGATATCATTGCAAAAGACCATCTTTTGATTTCACAATTTCCTGTAGGATATCCTACTACCAATAAGGATTTTCCAATTAGAAACCGTACTATGGCCCTTATAAGTGATGCTACCATAATCATTGAAGCCAATGAAAAAAGTGGAACCAGACATCAGGGATGGGAAGCTTTACGATTGGGTAGGGAACTTTTTATAATGGAAAACGTTATTAACGAAAATATTAGCTGGGCAAAAGAAATGCTGAACTATGGAGCTCAGATCCTTACGAATGATGACTATGATGACTTAATACTTGATATCCCATACCTTACTGCAAAAGCCGATTATGCGTTTTGAGTATCTTACTTTTTTAGTCTATTCTCCGAGAGGGAAAAATACAGTTGCCATGCAATCCAAAAATCTAGAGGGTCTTATTAAAAATGGCGAAGCTGGATTTACAAATCATTTATCATTACTTAAAAGAAAATAATCTACATACTTATTTTGAAGATACTACTTTAGTCCCAGTTCCAAGAAGCTCCCCTCAGGTAGATGGAGCTGTATATCCATCATTGATTATTGCAGAAAACTTAGTGAAAAATGGAATCGGAAATAGTGTAACTGATTGTTTAAGCAGAACAGAGGCAATAGCTAAATCAAGCAGCAAGTTCAGTGCTGATCAACGGAATTCGGTGAGCACCCATTTAAACAGTTTAAAAGTAAAACCACTTATCATTTCGGAACCCACTATTATTATTGTAGATGATATTCTAACGCTGGGAAGAACAGCTTATGCAAGTGCTTTGCTTTTAAAAGAAACCTATCCTGATAAAGAGATTAAGATTTTTTGTCCAATGAGAACACGAAGTTTTAATGAACCAGAATCATTAACAGATATAAGAAGGGATTTCTTAAGAGCCGGCCTCAATGATAATGTTCAACTTCCTGATTGATTACAGTAATCAAAAGATCCAATTAGACAGTACACTTCTTTCTTGTAATTAGCTATGATAAATCTAGCCTTTCAAAGTTTGTCATTTAGTTTATAATCGACTTCAGTTCAATTGTACATACAATGTTTCATCATTGGAAATACATGCTAAAAGAAGCCTTTACACCCAACACCTGCCATATGATCGCCATCATGGTGTATTAAATCTATTTTCATTTTCCAATATTGTTTCTTTAAAATGCTAGGAGAAGATGACTTAAGGGACTTAGAAAAAATAATGGAATTCATGCGTGCGGTTTTTGTTCTCATTTATAATTATTGGTTTCACCATAGTTTTTTGCAAGAATACGACTTGGTATACTCTACAGTAGATACCATACTTATGAATTTTCACCAACGGCAGGCATGTTTTCACATCCACTTTACACCAAAAACACTTGCTGTTATTCTACTTATTTTAATTAGAAACCAAATGAATTAATAATGAAAAAAAATAAAATCCTATGCGATTATTAACAATTACATCAAACAGCATATTAAAAAGGTTTTTCGATGCTTATCTATGATTTTAAATTTGATGCCCTTCAACCATTGCCACTTGTTAAGGCAAACCTTTTGATGATATTAATTTTAAAAACTTATTATACTACAATTTTTCTAGTAGTTTTTCCTTTATACGTAATAATTTCAAAATGAAATTATTTTGGGATGTGGTTTAAAAGCACTATAAAAAAATTACTCGTGCTTAATTCCATCTATTGCAAGATAATTTAATTTTTTTTTAAATTTGCGGCTGATTCTAACGTTCAATTTGAGTCATGGTTAATTAGTTGATCCTCGGATATATCCGGGGATTTTTCGTTTATGATTTTAGTCATATTCTAATGGTGAATTTCGCTTTAATTTTATAATTGACTAATGCATTCATACTTTTGATAATTTACACTTTGCCACTCGTGCCCCCGGGGGGCTTTTTTTATGCCCTTTAATTCTGGAAAAACCAATTTTTATATCAAAAGCATCAGTTAATATTTTGTGAATATTTCAATATATATTAACTTTGACACATGGATTGGAAATTATATCATTAATGCTTCGTGTGGTATATCCGTTGTTGTGACAGTCTTCTATGATCTCCAAAAGTGTTTATGTTGGCACTATCCAATGCCTGAAGCTCAAAATCATTAAGGATGATTCCATACGGTCTTGTATTTTTCCAAGTTCCTATTGCCATAATCCGTCTCTTTTTGTCATTTTTAATCTGGTAAACAGCTTGGAAGTACTACATTAATTTACTTTGAAGCATTTGACACATGCCTGGTAGCCCGACGCAATTACCAGGTAACTTTTACTCATGCCTATACTTCCTGATCAGGATACTTTCATTTTTTATGTACAAAATCACATCATGCAAGACGTATTATCAGATGCGGGTATCATCAAAATTGATACTTTCAATACTGGATCTACAATGTAATTTTATGTTTTTCATGCTTCGTTCTGTGCACTTTTTGTTTTTCTTTCATCCCTTTTGACATCGATGAGAATCAATATAAACTTGTCAAGGGTATAATGATCTTTTCATTATGGAGTAACATACTCACACTTTATTATATATCTTTTTTTGCAATCAGAAGAGTACCAGAAACCTATGCAACAAATGTCATTGGAATGAACTTAATCACAAACGAAAAATATTATCATGATATAAAGCTAATCCTCTGCTGGTATTATATTTTGCAGCCATTGTTGGGCCAGTTTCTCTACATAATCAACCAATGTCGTTACCTCATTAATTGTATAAAACGTATATTCTGAATGATCTTTTAAAACCTCAATATTTTCGAAACTGTGGTCAGCAGCAAAAAGTAAAACCTGTTTTGTATTTAAGTCATAAAAGGTCTCATTCCCATTTGCTTCCTGTGCGAAACAAATCAAATCATCTGTATCAATTTGCTTTACCTGCTCATCTTTACAAACCTGATCATATAAATCAGTCCAGTTACCCAGCCCCTTCGTAAGACCAGATTTTATAAAAATAAAATTTTGATTATCGGTCAGCATTTCACTTCCTGCATCAAAATAATGATATGTTTCTTTTATTCCCCCCATTTCATCTAAGAGTAACTGATGTTCAGTTAAAATTTCGATTTCTGTCTGGATTTTTTCAATATCACATAACCAACCACATCTAAAACCATTCCTGTCAATCCAAGTATGGAGATAATAGCTTGATTCTTTGTTTTTTGATGATGTTATATCAACACGCGTTATCGAAGTCGATTGAAGTAATAGATGATATAAAATCGGGAATGTAGCTATAAATCGCGGACTAAAATTTTTACTGATTCTATGTTCAAGTTCTACTCTATCATCTGGTCTGACAAACCAACTTACCTCTTGTGTGAAATTTTCAAAATCATTTTTATCCATTGTTCGTAATCATTTAATAAATGTTTGTGAAGTTGAGCACACGAAGTGCTTCAATATGGCGGAAACATTAAAAACAACTAACTTCTTGTCTTATTACTAAAGTTGAACAGAATTGCATATGCTTTGCCTATCTTACACCAAGTGTTTTTTTGTTCTCAACCGTTAAATATACTTTTAAAATTTCTGTAAAATCATAAAGAGTTTGGTTTTTCGAAAAAATTATTCGAAAGAAATAATATTATTTTGGTGAATATAAATGATGGAAAATGTCGAACACAGAGGTCATTGAAAACTACAAAATACTTAAAACTATTGTCTATAAGTGGGCTTATAGGTGATAGTCCACAACTCATTTCTCTGCATATCAAGTATGGTATTTTTTTTCATCAGTACAAAAGAGAAATACTGCCTAGGTACTCAAGGAGCTCTAATTACAAATACGAAACTAATATGAAGTGATCATAAAAATCCCCAGAAACCCGGGGATAAAAACACAAATGATAAAAAAAATTATTTCGATATGCTAAAATAAAAAATATTTTTCAGCCAGAATTGTTAAACTATTATAAAATTCCTTACTGATTTTATGTAATAACTTTCTTCTTACCAAGGTGCATAAAGAACGTCATAATCTATTTTTTATCCTGCTATAAATATCCATTTATTATCTTTTCTGCACTTTAGATTTCTCTAATAAAGTCTATTTGGAAAATTCAGTAAATGCTGGTTTTAGAAACAAATATCAATTTCATAGAAGACTTTGCCTTATTTTCGTCCTGTGCTTTAGTCCAAATTCAATTAAAGCATTGATAACAGGAATGGTTTCCTTTGCGTGATCAGTCAGTTTATAGGATACCATTATAGGTTTTGTATTAAGTATTTTCACTAATAAGCCTAAACGGTTTCTTAACCTTTTTTTATTTTCCAGATAAAAAATTACTACAATAATTATGCAGAAATTATGACCGTTACATGAATAAAAAAAAGGACTTAATTATTCCATACCATTGAAGCCGATTACTAAACAACATCCATGGAGTAAACAAATCTATCCAAACTTACAATTTATAAATTGATGCGTTTAAAATAAACTATATCTGAAATTAATATTATAAAGCCCTGACCGTATACTTGGATAATCGGTAAAAAGATACCGTACAATCATTCCCCATTTTTGCAATGCAGGTGCTTTTGCAATTTCAAAACTTCTATGCATTCTTTTGACATGAGTTCTTATATCTTCGGAAACTTCCTTCTCGCTCTGCAGCCAGTTGCTCACCTCCCTCCAGAGTATAGCTCTTGATATTGCCGGATTTATTTCCCTGTTATCCACTTTTGTTATTCTGTTACTTTCATGTACACCTCTTATAGCAACAGCCTGATCAATAATCCCGGGATACAGATCGAGATAAAATGACAAACGGAAAAGAAATTCAGTATCTTCATGAAGCTGTAACTCTGGCTTAAACAAAGTCTCCATTTTTAAAAGAGCCTCTTTTCGAACGGTAAGAGTGTCAATACTGAAAAGACCAAAGGTTCCCAACATATGAAGCTGTCCTTTAAAAATATCTTTCGGTTCATATTTTTTATAAACCGTTGTAAGTCTTTCTCCAAATAACCTGTAATACTGTTTTTTCGCTTTCTCAGAATAGTAATGTACACCAAGAGCGCCATACACTCCCTCAATTTTCACATTCTTAAAAAGCTCTTTTTCAGCAGCAAATCGATTGGGTAGAAAGTAATCATCAGCATCCAGAAAAGCAATAAAATCCCCGGTTGATTTTTCAATCCCCAGATTTCTGCTTGCTCCTGCCCCATGATTTTTATGATCAGTATGCTGAAAAAATTTTACCCTTTCATGTTTTTCAGCTAATTCAATGCAAATTTGAAGTGCATTATCTGGTGATCCGTCTTCAATAAGGATAACTTCATAAACTTCTTTAAAATGTAATGCAGAATGTACTGCATTTGCGACATATTTTTCTGCATTGTAGACAGGAATAATGACGGAAATTTTCATTCGATTAATTATAATTTGTGTTGTGGGTCATTAATAAATTCATCGAAAACATCAGATGAAATAGAAAATGAAGCTATACTTCCAGTTGATCATATTTTAAAGAATCCTGCTGGTATTATACAATTTTAATTTGCTTTCAAGTACATCTAAATGAGAATCTGTAAAATCCAGATGGGTCACAAAGCGTACCAGATTTTTTCCAAAAGGTGAACATAATATATTATTTTCCTTCATTTTAGCAACAAAGGTTACTGCCTCTATATTTTCCGGAAGAACTCCTATCACAATATTAGTCTCAACGGGATATAAGCTGATAATATCTGTATAGGTCATTAATAATTCCCCCACTTTTTTTGCCCTGAAATGGTCATTTTTAAGCTGGGAAATATGATTGTCAAGAGCGTAAATGCCTGCTGCTGCCAATCCACCGGCCTGCCTCCAACCTCCTCCCATTGCTTTCCTTGCTCTTCTTGCCTGTTTAATAAACACAGAGGAACCAATAAGCACAGATCCTACAGGACATCCCAATCCTTTTGACAGGCAAATGGATATGCTGTCAAATACTTCTCCATAGTCCTTAGGGGTTTCTGAAGTTTCAGTTAAAGCATTAAATAGCCTGGCTCCATCTAAATGCAAAATAAGCCCATGATCTTTACATATTGTTTTGATTCTTTTGATCTCATCAAAATTATAAATACTCCCACCTCCCTTATTTGTTGTGTTTTCCAATACGACAAGTCTGGTTATGGGTTGATGAATATCATTCGGATTATTAATAGCATCTCTGACCATAGCTGCACTTAATTTTCCATAATCTCCAGCCAATGTCCGAACCGAGGAAAAAGCATTCATGGCAATTCCTCCTCCCTCATACAGATAAACATGGGAAAGCTGGTCACAAATCACTTCATCCCCGGGTTTTGTATGAACTTTAATCGCCAATTGATTGGTCATAGTTCCGGTAGGACAAAAAAGAGCAGCTTCCCTACCGAACATTGCTGCTACTTTTTCTTCCAGTTGATTCACTGTAGGATCTTCATGGTACACGTCATCACCTAATACTGCATTGTTCATCGCATGTTTCATTTCCGGTGTTGGTAAGGTCAAGGTGTCACTTCTTAAATCTATTACTTCATTTTCCATATTATAAAAAAATTAAATATCTGTATTGATTATTTTGATTTGTCTGGATTAATGTTCAGGCACTACCCCATTTCTATAAATACTAAAAGTTATTTCACGATAGGTAGTATAAATGGTTTTATGGTAATTGTATGTGAAACTTCAAAGAACCATCACGGTGCAGTCACTGAATTTCTCAGAGAGATCATTTTCTCACTTATCACTGATGCAGAGGGTTATTATTTTAGTATTTTTTCGACAAAAGTTTATCGGATTACCCGATTCGTATTTACTTTTCCAAGGCAATAATACAAACAAAATTAACTTGTATTATCATTATAGCAATCAGACAGGCCTAAAATGATAGATATCTACTATATGTTTTAGTTTTTGGACCTACTAACTTTGCCCATCGATAATACCGATATCAATCGGTAAAAAAACACAAATAACCTATGAACCTAAACAAGCCCTGAGGCTTGTTTAAGATTTGTAACATAATACAATTGAAAAAAACACAATTTTAATACAACAAGAAAATGACGAAAAAAAAATTATTATTTCTACTATGTATCTTTTTATTATCATACTTATACAGCCAGGGAGGAAAGGTTGGGATAGATACATCGTCACCCCATCAAAAAACTGTTTTAGATATTGTTTCTAAGACAAACAATACAGGGGTGCTATTTCCCAGACTTACAACAGCCAATATCGCCTCTATTCAACCAACAGCCGGAGACTCTGTTGTTGATGGGTTATGGGTTTATAATACCGACACAAAGTGTTATAATTACTGGGCTGCTGCACCTCAGAATCAATGGCTGGAAATTTGTGGTAGACCTATTAATACTGTAACAGGCTCTGCTACCTTGAACTGTACAGGCGCAAGCTCTACAGGAACTTTAGTAAGCGGACAACCGCCAAATGGTGTGTCTGTTACCGTGCCTTATACTGCTGGCAACGGAGGAGCATACCCGGCACAAAATATCAATTCTACAGGAGTTACAGGATTGTCTGCCAGTATAACTGCCGGAAACTTCAACAGCGGATCCGGAAATCTGGTGTTCAGTATATCCGGAACTCCTACAAATAATGGCACAGCTACTTTTGCCCTGAGCATAGGCGGTTCTTCCTGTTCTGTGAATGTCAATGTGAATATGAAAGGTGGACAGGCAACATTAAACTGTGGTGCATCAACTACTTCCGGAACATTAGTTGCCAATTCTCCTGCTACTGGGGTATCATTTACAATACCATATACTGCAGGTAATGGTGGTCCTTTTACAGCACAAAGCATTGCATCAACAGGAGTTAGTGGATTGACCGCCACAATTGCTGCCGGAAATTTTAACAATGGTACGGGAAGTCTTACTTATACTGTAAGCGGAACACCTTCTTCAGCAGGAACAGCAAGTTTTATCGTAAATATAGGTGGATCTACCTGTACCGTAAACTTTACCGTTATTGCTGGATTTGATTTATCAAAGATGAAAATATTGGCCTTGGGCGCAAGTCCTTATTCAGTAGATACAGGAACTAATGGAGGGTTAGGAGTTGCGATGTACAGTCCCAATAATTTTGGGCCTAATGGAACCGTTAAAACAGTAAATACGTGGAACGTTACAAGGCGTAATGTAACCAGTGGTGGTCTTTCAGATTTAAGAACAGCGGGATATAAAATGTTAATCGTAGGGTATGCTTATGATATAGCTAATCAAACTGATCTCAACAGCATTTTAATTTTCATTGAAAATGGCGGGACCGTTCTCTGGTTCTCTGAAACAAGCGGGACATCTACGACGAATTTGGTTAGATCGATGTCGGGGGGGCAAAGTACTCTTGGAACCTGGTCAACTTGTACTGCAATTAATTCAAGTACAAGTAATGTATTGGTTGGAGATTTTGGAGATGCGAGAGGAAAAATATATGGTAACGATGCGTGTACTGCCAAAAATATGAGTGGAAGCTATGATCCTAACATAATTGATATTTTGTCCAGCTCAGGAAGCAATGTTATGGCATTCAAATATAAACCAAAAGAGTTCTATTGGTTCGGAGATGGTGGAATGTCAGTGTATGTAGGTAGTCCAGCTCCTGTAAGCGGTAACAGTTATCCGTGGTTATTAGATAGCAGCAGGAGACCCGTTATAAGCACATGGGGAGGTCGGGCTAATGTATCTAACTCTGTTATGTTAATGAATATTATTGCCAAAGCTTTGAAAAATGCTCAATAACTGGATTAAGAAGACTTTATTATATGTTTAATGTAAGGGACTGCTTCACTTTTGAAGTAGTCTCTTTTTATTTTCAAGCAATAAAATATTTTGGATAGTATATTGTGATTGGCATCATCAAATATTTCACCTTATTAAATAAGATTCTGTTAATTTCATAATTTTTCAGGATATGTTGAACCTGAGCCTTTTTTCCACAGTACTTTTCAAGTTAATTACAATAATACAAAACAGCAGTTATTATCATAATAACAAATTAAAAGAGTAAAAATGATAGATATCTACTATATGTTTTCATTTTCAGACCTACTAACTTTGTCCTCAGTTACTTCCGATAGAATTCGGCTAAAAAAACACAAATAACCTATGAACCTAAACAAGCCTATGGCTTGTTCAAGATTTGTAATGACACAATTAAAAAAATGAAAAAAATATTAATTCTAACAGGTGTAATCTTATGCACCTCACATGCGTTCGGACAGGTCGGTATCAATTCTGCAGCTCCACATTCATCAAATAACCTTACTCTGGCTCCCAAAGATTTAAAAGAACAGTACAAAGAAATCCTTTTTAAGCCCAATGATAACAAGCCAGATTACCAACATACGTAGCCCGCTTGCTTAATACTGTATCTGAAAGTGAATAAGGGGCAACTCCGCTCAACCTCAATGGTTATTTATCAGTACGAGACAATAAAAAAGACTTCTTTTTTTTAAACATCAGCCTAAATAAACAATTAAATAATACAAAAAATGAAAAATAATAAATTACTTATCGGAACATTTACTTCAGTAAGTTCTATTATCTTCGGACAGGTAGGTATCAATACATCGACACCTCAGGCAACCCTTGACGTTGTTGCAAAAGTTCCAACAGGATCCGCTGCTAATGTAGATGGGATTTTAGTACCTCGAGTTGACCGGCAGAGAGCACAGAGTATGTCTTCGGTTCCTGTATCTACGTTGGTATATGTTAATAATATAGGAACGGGAGCAGCTACAGGAACAGCTGTTAATATTGACAAAGTAGGATTTTATTATTTTGAAAACGGTATTTGGCAAAAAATGCAGCCAATAAACGGTCCCAGTGATCTTACTTCAGCTGGTACAGTCATTTATACGAACGGAAAGACAATAGTGGCTCAGGAAATAACAGCTCTCATGACTGATGATTTTAGTATGACTGCAACTAGTAGTCCAACGGTTGGATTATATATCGGAAATTTAAATGTTGAAATTATAGACAATGAAAACTCTTACACTTCTACTGCTACTTGGAATAATTTTCGAGTTAAGGAGAATGGGGTCTATTCTATAACTATGAATTTACAGTTAACAGATACCAAAGCTTCCGTAGGTAGTTTAGGACCTGTAATTGGACTTTGGGATGATGCCTCTAATCAATGGGTTGCCAGGGTTAATGATGGTTATCCAACAGCAGGCAGATTACAAACTTATACCTTAATTACTTCCATTAACTTAAGAAATGACAGAACGTATTCTTTTAGAGCTTCACCCCATTTTAGCAATGGTACTGAAACACTTACTATAAAAGCATTCAACACAGGTTCAACAGGTTCTGGGCCTATATCACAGGTAAGTGTTAGAAGGTTAAAATAAAATACTGAAATTTATAGATTATTATTCAAATGTTATGGTTTAGGGAGGCAATGGATCCGGAAAACAAAACCAATCTAAGATCAGTTATATTATTGAATTAAAATAATTATGATCTGAATTATTATTCATATTAAGAAAACACAATCTATATATATTTATTTGATTACAAGTCAATACGGGCTTGTAATCAAATAAAAATGACAAAAACCACTAGAAATAAGTTACCTCATTACCATACAGTTTATCCTGCTGAGTATTTCATAATTTAAATCAAGAATAATGGATTTTAAAAACATACATATCGGTCAGCTCATTCAGAAAAGAGTATTGGAATGTGAAATTGATATCGTTCGTATCTGTAATTTTCTTAAATATTCAGAAGATGAAATCGATACCATGTATACATTAAAAAGCCTTGATTCTGAACTCATATTAAGATGGAGTAAACTTTTAGAATATGATTTTTTCAGGATATACAACCAGCATTTGATTTTATACGCTCCGCAAACACCAATAAATCAATCTCATGTAAAAAAAGAATCTGAATTGCCGAAATTCAAAAAAAACATTTACACCAAAGAAATTATTGATTTTATTGTAAACCTGATAGAAAGCGGAGAAAAAACAAGAGCGCAGGTTATTGAAGAGTACAGAATTCCGAAAACTACATTATACAAGTGGCTTGAAAAATACAAATCATAAGAATAAATTCCCTTAAACACAAAATACTCATGGAAAGCAGAGAACCTAATTATGTGAAAATTTTCTCAGATATCATATCGAAAAAATTTCCAAAAAAAATTTCCAGCTGTACGTATTTCCTCGAAAAGGAAAAGCTATCCTCATTGGATGTTATCACTCTTAACCATATTTTATTTCATGACGGTGAAGCAAGTAATGAGCACAAATCTTATGATGATGAAAGCATTGCCAAAATATTGGAATATCAAAGAAAAAATAAGATGACCAACACAGCCATTGCATCAGTATTTAAATTAAGCCGGAATACTTTGGCGGCCTGGAAAAAAAATGCATCAAAAAAAGTAAAAAGAATTCACCAATACCAAACCACTGATCCGTATGAGAGATAAAAAATATTATTTTTCTGATAAGAATCAGAACATCATATCAGAAGATCAGTTAGTTGGAAAAAAGATAGACGATCTCAAATATTTTTTCACTGATTATCAGATCAAAAAATCAGATGCCAACGAGCGTATTTTTATTATGAAAAAATCACTTTTAGGGCTGTTTAAACTAAAACTACATTTATATCTTACTGAAGATACAGTATATGATTATGCTATTCAAATTTAATCTTCAATTAAAATTATAAAACACTGCATCGGTATATTTTTTTATTCATCCTTTCATAGCTAAGTGTTGCGACTTAATTTCTTTATATCATATTGTTTGGGATACCGATGCTTTGTTTTATTTAAGACAATAATGGAAGAGATCTCTCATCCTAGACTATGGGTTGGGACGTGAGCTCAAATCCAAACTAAATTATAGATGCAATAGGTAACAGATTCTCTGGTAAAAAATCATTGTAATCTGGATATGCATTGAAGGTAATCATTGCCATATTGATATTTCAAGATTTCTAAAAATTAAAGACGACAATCCCTTTTATTATTCGGGTATCAGGCCTTCATGCAAAAAAGGTTTCACACATATCTATTTAAGATTATTAATATAAACTTCACAATGAAAAAAATTTTAGCTATTATTTTATCATTAGGCACAATAATGATATTTGGGCAGGAATCTTGCGCCTTTGACCGGGTTCAGCAGGAACTTGAAAGAAAAGATCCAGAAGTACGGAAATCAAGAGAAGAGGCAGAAGCCCACCTCTTGAAGATGAATGCAAAGGAATATCTTAATAAAATTGGGGCTACCTCAAAAAACGGATTGTACACAGGACAGGTCTATGAAATTCCTGTTGTGATACACGTTATAGAGTCCTCTGATCCATCCAACGCTTCTCTTGTACGGACTGATGCACAGATCCAGGAATGGATAGAAAACAGCAACAAGGTATTCGCAACTACGTATGGCAACGGCTATTATCCGGAAGGCCCGGGAAATGATGGTGGAAATGTCATCCCTTTTAAACTTGTGATGGCCAAAAGAACTCCTCAATGTGCTAGCACTAACGGAATTATAAGGTATAACGGGAGCAGCATTCAGGGGTATGATACCTATGGTGTGAGATCATCTGGACCCAGCGGACCTAATGGACCTAATGAAAACACAATAAAAAATATGGTCCCGCATTGGCCTGAGAGCTCTTATTTCAATATCTATCTGGTTATTGGTATTGATGGAGATAAAGGGCACAATGGGGTTTTAGGCTGGGCATATTATCCTTCAAATCCCAATTCTACCTATGATAGTTTTATGAAAGTAAGCGGTATTGGTAATCCCTATATTTTTACACATGAATTAGGGCATGCATTTGGACTGGATCACGTATTTTCCGGAACTTCTGCCATTTCGTCTTCTCCGCAGGCTTCACATTGTCCGGATAACTCTGACTGCACCATCAATAATGATAAAGTATGTGATACAGAACCTACTGCTAATCTTTTATACGTTTCGCCGTTTCCTTCCAACACAAACATTAATCCATGTACAGGATCACCTTATCAGGGGATTCAGTATAATGTCATGAATTATACGGCCAGGCCAAGGAAATTTACTGCGGGGCAGAGGGAGCGTGCTATTGCTATGTTCATGCAGTACCGGTCCAATCTAACAAGATCTTTGGCAGGAACGGCTTCTCCTGTACCCACATTACTTGCTTCCGCCTGTAAACCTACCGGTATAACTAATCCTGCAAATCAATCCATGGGTCCAACGCGAGTTCAGCTCGGCAACATAGATAATGCATCTGATGCATTTTGGACGTATTCCAATGGACATTATTATGCGGATTACAGCTTGCAAAACTGCTTTAAAAGAGAAGTTTTTACAGATATCAGCGTCAATTCCAATCAGCTAAAGATAAGTTTTGTGGGCAACTCACAGTATATAAGGGCATGGATTGATTATAACAATAACGGCATTTTTGAAGATTCAGAATTGATTGGCGCTTCACCTAACAGACTCAATGCCGGACAATCACCCTATGTGATCAATTTTACACCTCCCGTTACAGCAACAAGAGACACCTATTTGAGGATGAGAGTAATAGCGGACAGGAATCAGAAAACTCCCTGCGAAAACTTAACGAATGGTCAAACGGAAGATTATTCAGTACGAATTCCAGGGGCCACTTTAAATACTATTGAGACCAACAAAGCAGCAAATGCCGTTCATTATTCTCCAGATAATAATTCGTTGATTCTTGTCAGTAGTAATTCTCAAAAATTTGGCAGCTACGAAATTTATGATATCAGCGGAAAAATGATTCAAAAAGGAAAGTCTGAAACCAGCAAAATTATATTGAATTTCTACCATAAAGGGACTTATGTCTTAACATTTGTAGAAAACGGTCGGAAAGTTTCTAAAAAATTCATTCAATAAATCGGTATCCAATAATGGGTTCAGAAACGGAACTGGAAAGGAAGACCAATCCCTGCTCAAAAAAACACATCATTATATATATTTTTTCATGTTACACGCCTTTAACAAGGCCTGTAACATGAAAAATAAAAGACTTTGCAAATAATAAAATTTTTCTAAGGATGAAAAATAAAAAATTTTATTTCAATAAAAAATATTACTTCTATGATAAGCATCAAAACATTCTGCTGCGGGAAGATCAGCTGGTTGGAAAAAAAATGGATGAGCTGGATTTCTTTTTCACTGATTATAAGGTACAAAAAATACATACCCGAGAATGTGTTTTTGTTTTAAAAAAAAAATTCTTAGGACTATTTAAATTAAAACTGTATTTATATCTTGATGAAGATACAGTGTATGATTATAGTATCAAGTAATTATATAGCATCGGTATCATTCTTTTATTTCTTACATTGCTTAAGTTTAAATTTCATTCTATGATTTTGTTGAGATATACCGATGCTTTTTATCTAAATTTTACAATATAGGAGTTTTCACATTTTGAATTTGACAGCCACAAAAGACCTATATCTAATTTTTTCAATTTTTTTTCACTGCTGAAGTACCTAAAGAACTTTTGATGGTCTTTTAGAAATAACTCAAGCCAGCTAAAAATTCTATTACAACATCCTGTTGTCATCCACAAAAACAGTATAAAGAAATTAAATTCCAATAAAAACTATTGACCTGACTGTGTGTATGTTGGTATACTTGTAGCAATAGAAAAGTAGACTTATATTAATTAGTGGGAATATTATGGGGAAAAATATTAATCCAATGGATGAAAAGGAGTTTAATGATTATTTTTATAAAAGAGATGGTCAACTGCCTGCGAACTATTTCGACTTTTTTGAAGATTCAATTGAAAAGGCTAAAAAGTTTTCTCTGGGACCCTTCTTTTGGTTTATTATTAATGGGACAAACATGAAAATAGAAAAAACCAGTGAAAATATTGATCAATTTACACCTTTTAGTAAGGAAGACTGGATGGGCTCAAATCCTGAATTTTTCATTAATTTATTTCATCCTCAAGATAGACAATACGTCATGGGAGCGCTTGCATTTGCTGTCAGTGCCCATATGCAGCTTTTAAGAGAGGGAAAAACCGATTTCATTTTCAATCATTACGGAAGAATGATTACCCGGGATGGAAATTATCGCTGGATATTAATTCAATCTCCGATTCAAATTATTAATAATTACGAAATAAAAGCATCTATATTATGTATTTACGATCTTTCCCATTTCAGTATCCAAAATATGCCCCTTCTTTCCATCATGGATTTTAGTGATAATGAAGTCCAGTATTTTAAGCATGTTGATCAGCAGTTACTTCAAATAGACACGGAAAAGCCTAATATAACCAATCGTGAGAAAGATATATTAAAGCTTATGGCACAAGGCTTCACCAGTCCGGAAATTGCAGAAAAGCTTTTTATCTCTTATAGTACGGTGGAAAACCCTAAAAGTAACCTTAGAAAGAAAACAAACACTAAAACTTCAGCAGAACTGATTGCTTATACTATGAATCACAGCTTGCTTGTCCTTTAAATAAATCGAGCATAGTACACGGGCCCTATCAAAAATCATTTCTCTTATAATATGATAACAGCATTTTGATGGTTTGCAGCACCGCTGAAGCGTTTCTTATAGAACAATAGACTTTTATACACTGCTCATCCAAGCTAAAAAACTTCATTACAAAACTTCTTTTATTATTAACAAAAAAAGGCATCAGGAAATTGTATGCAGTAAAAGCTATTGCTTTGACTTTATGGCTGCTGGTATAATTTTCGCAATAAAAAAGTAGACTTATATTAATTAGTGGGAATGTTATGAAAAAAAAGATCAATCCAATGGATGAAAAGCAGTTTAATGACTATTTCAATAAAAAAGATGGTCAATTGGCTGCGAACTATTTCGACTTTTTTGAGGACTCAATTGAAAATGCTAAAAAGTTTTCTCTGGGACCCTTCTTTTGGTTTATTGTCAATTCGACAAATATGGAAATAGAACGAATCAGTGAAAATATTGAACAATTTACTCCTTTTAGCAAAGAAGATTGGATGGGATCAAGTACTGAATTTTTCATTAATTTATTTCATCCGCAAGATAGACAATACGTCATGGCAGCATTCGTATTTTCTGCCAATGTACGTTTGCAATTTTTAAGAGAGGGAAAAACCGATGTTGGATTCAATCATTACGGCAGAATGATTACGCGGGATGGAGATTATCGATGGATATTACTTCAGTCACCCTTTCAAATTATTAGTAACTACGAAATAAAAGCATCTATAGTCATTATTTACGATCTATCCCATTTCAGGATTCAAAATCTGCCACTTCTTTCCATAATGGATTTTAGTGATAATGAAGTCCAGTATTTTAAGCATGTTGATCAGCAGTTACTTCAAATAGACACAGAAAAGCCTAATATAACTAATCGTGAGAAAGATATCTTAAGCCTTATGGCACAAGGCTTCAACAGTCCGGAAATCGCAGAAAAACTTTTTATCTCTTATAGTACGGTAGAAAATCATAAAAGTAATCTTAGGAAAAAAACAAACACTAAAACTTCTGCAGAACTGATTGCTTACACAATGAATCACAGTTTACTCATACTTTAAATAAAGAGAGGATAATGAAGGGCTCCTCTTAAAAGAGTTCGTCTTATAAAACGAAACCTAAATTGAGCCTGTTTCAAACATTTCTTACGAATTGAAAGATTCGGATTTTTAGTAAGATTAAAATATTATTACATGACCTACAAACCCTATCCAAAACCTTTTATAAGTCCTCTGAAATCCTTATATTTGAGTTCCTATTTTCTGATATTTAATTAGGATTTACTTTATACGTTATTTGTGGGATCATCGATTTTCCAATCATTATCATGCTCCTAAATATAGAATAAATGCAGCAAACTATAAACGAAAAAAAAGTTCCAAAACCGTCATTTTCAGAAGCTGTAAAGTTTTGGTTCATCTTGGGGTGGATCAGCTTTGGAGGAACAACCGGTCATATTACCATCATGCATTCTTTTTTAGTTGATAAAAAGAAATGGATCAGTACCAGCAAATTTTATCATGCCCTTAATGCCTGTATGATCTTACCCGGTCCGGAAGCACATCAGCTGTCCATTTACATCGGCTGGAAGCTCCATGGTATAAAAGGTGGTATAATAGCTGGTTTATTCTTTATACTTCCTTCAATGTGTATTTTACTGGGGCTGAGTTTAGTTTATGCGCTCTATGGAAATACACCTTTGTTAACATCTATATTTAATGGGTTAAAACCCGCTGTTCTGGCTATCATTTTATTTGCAACATGGAAAGTGAGCCAGAAATCCCTTCTTACTCCTCTGCATTTTTTTGCTGCAGCAATGGCTTTTTCATTGTCGTATTTTGGTCATATTTCAATGCCCTATATCTTAATTGGTATTATCATCTTAGGAATTGCTGTCAACCTGATTTTCCCCAAGCTTCTAATCTCAAGAGCCAGAAATAATGCAAAAGAGAATCTCATTCATGAAGATTTATATTTTGTAAATTCCAATCAAAGCAGTTCTACAACATCGTTAAAGAAAATCGCCTTGCAGCTCCTAGTGTTTGTAACCTTGTGGTTAGTCCCGTTTTTATATGTATCTAATTTCATGATTGACCCTGCATTTTGGCAGGATTCATCCTTACTATTTACCAAAGCTGCTTTTTTAACCATTGGTGGCTCATACACCGTTATTCCTTATGCTGCCAACTTATTAACCAATAAATTGATGTGGTTGAGTAAGGCGCAGATGATCGATGGTTTTGCTTTGGCTGAAACTACACCGGGCCCCTTAGTTATTGTACTGTCCTACATTGGCTTTATGGCTGGCTACAACCACTTTGGAGGTTCTTTGGTCATGGGCTCTATCGGATTGCTTATAGCTTCCTATTTTACTTTTCTGCCTAATTTTATTCTGATTTTCATGGGAGCTCCATTGATTGAAAAAACGCAGAAAAATAGAATGATACAAAGCGTGTTATCATTAATAACGGCAGCAGTGGTCGGTGTTATTGTCAACTTAGCATTTTATCTGGGTGAGGAAATCTTATTCAACAGCCAGCCTATCACCCTATCTGATATAAACTGGATTTCACTGCTATGGGTCATTATTTCAGTTATCCTTCTTTACAGATATAAATTAAATATGATCTATCTTATTCTGATCAGTTTGCTGTTTGGTTTATTGAAATACTTTTTGCATTTCATATAAATAAACCCTTAAAATTAATCACCAAATCATGGCAGATTAAGCAGCACTATTGAAGAAAAAAACAATTTTTATTTCTGCTGTGAACACACAAGATATGGCAGACCTACTACTCTATTATTTTTTATAAAAGGATAACTGATAATCTGGAATACTTGGTATAGGCCTGACTAGCTTTTTTCGAACTTTAGTACAGGTTATAACTCCGGCATCATTTACAGAACATCGATAGCTACTAAAATTCAATACCTACATATAATTCGGACACTAGAAGGAAATAATGAACATCGCCTTATTTTGATTTTTTTTAGATTGTTAATACATTTGTATAAAAAATAAAGTCATGAATTATACACTTGAGCTTAAGACTCAGGAATCTTACTCTAATATTATTTTCAACACGATCGTTTTTGATTCATTTAAGGTGAATATAGTTGAAAGATATACAGGCCGGATGAATTTCAATCCAAAATTATCTTATGCTTTATTTAAAGTCCGAACTCCAGATAATACTATCATTCAAACAAAAGATAACAATGGAAGGCTTAAAATTAAAGGAAATAACCTTGATACTTACACCAAATTGACCGATGTTTTGAAATCTTATGATTACAAAAACAGATTAATTAATAGACAGGAAGCACAAAAAGATTATGTTAATTTCATTTTAAGTTTAGTCATTGGGAATTATGAACTTAATTAATAGTTTCTTGTAGATATTACCCTAAGTAAACATCTGTTTATATAATAAAAACTCTCCTAAAACTAGGAGAGTAGATAATACGAATGCAAATAGTGATGTATAAATCCAGTTCAAAATTATTGGATATACCAATTTCAGTTTATGATTGAGATCATAAAGGCTGTACTTTAAGATTATTATTTAACACTAGTCTTCGCTTTTTCAGATTCCATTAAGTGGTGTTCTAAAGTGGGAAGTGTTTTGTTGGCAAAAGACTTTAAGGATGTTTCCTTACCCTCGGAGCCTTCTTTTTTAAATTCTTCAATGTCTTTTTTGTGATCGCTAACCATCAGATCAGTATACATACGGTCAAACTCCACTCCCTTTTTTGCTTTTAGCTCATCATACTTTTTTTGCTTTTCAGCATCCAAACGATCTGGCAGTGTATAGCCAGCTGCTGAGGCCCATTTTTTTAGTTCTTCATTGGCTTTACTGTGATCCTTGACCATCATCTCTCCCAGAGTTTTTACTGTAGCGCCGGCAGCATTAGCAGCTGCTAACTGCCCCATCATAACTTCCATCAGTCCTCCTTTCGCGGCAGCATCAGCAAATTTTTTATCCTGATCACTGAGAGCATTCCCAGGCGGGGAATTTGTGATTTTTGTAGAATCGTTAATGGTAGTAGGAGAATCTACAGGAGCAGATACTGTTGTACTGTCTGTAGGCTGAACTACCCTTGTTGTTTCTGTTTTTTTGCAGGCCATTAATACAACGACAGCAAAAATTGTTAAAGCAGAATTTTTCATATTAATACATTTTAAATGGTGATTAGTGAATCAGTTTCAATATTAAAACAATAAATGAACTTTAAAAGAACTTTGGCTTAATTACAAACTAAACATACCTTATTCCAATGAGCTTAATGGCTATAAACAAACTGTACTAGTACATCAGTAATTCAGATTGTATCTTCTAATAAGTATGACAAAAATAAATTTTAAGTCATTAAGAAATTATGATCTCCCTCATATAGGTCGGATCGTTAAATGTTTAATTTTGAATCATCAAAGGATTCCATCAATACATTAATACACTAATTCATTAATAAAATATAGTATGAAAAACTTACTCTTACCTATCTTTGCAATAAGCCTTTTAGTTGCAGCTTGTAAAAAAAAGGATACAAACACTGGTACTGCATATGCTGATTCTACCCAAACACAAAGAAGCTATTCTGATACAGCAACTTCAAAACCACGGGTTTTAAAAGACAGTTTAGGAAGCAGTGACAGCATCAATACAAAAACTCATATAGGCGGTAGAAAAACCAGCAATAACAATACAGGTAACGGCACAGGTAATATTAATGCCGCAGTTTCAGACAGTGCAATGCCAGCGAGATAAAGTCAACCTCTCTCATAGAGTTCCTTAATACAGATCTATTACCTGATCATTTTTTCCAGCTGGGTAAATTGTTGTTCTTTGTTTATCAATAAAAATTAAAATTATGAATAATAAATTTAAAATAGCATTCGGCTTATTAGCAGGCGGGTCTTTATTTTTTCTGGCATTAAAAAAGAAAACGAAGAAAGGTAAAATATTTTCAGCTCCTGACGGCAATATGTATGCAGAAAATCAAACCTATATCACCTATGATAACAGAATGTATAAAAACGGCCACGAGATCCGTCTTAAAACACCTGAATCAGAAGTAAATCATGTTATTACACCAAAAAGTTATGAAGTATATAATGAAAGCTTCTCCAAAAATTACCAATTAGCCGGAAGGAATGTAAAGTATCATCAAAAAGGAATAAGACATCAATAGCGATTTAATCTCTAGCAAAAATTTATATTTAAGGAATATCCTGTTTTCATTTGAAAACAGGATATTCTTATTATTTTTAAAAGGGCTATCTACTTTACGATCCTTAATAATAAATCTTTTTGTTCTGTTTTTTTATTATCTTTTGTTTTTCCATTTTATTAAATGCTCTAATAACCGTTTCTACCCGAAGACCTGTTAAAGTAGCCAATTGATGTCTTGTATAAGGAACCTCAAAGCTGTATGGAATAGTAAAACCAAAATACGTCTTTAAATGATTAAGAAGTATTTCAAGTTTTGTGATTGGATCTCCAATAGAAAGTAAGGTAGAGATTAAGTATCTAAAGTGAAGCCGATCCGCAGTATAGCGATTGATTTCAAAATGAATTGCCGTATTTTTAGACAGTAATTCCGAAAATAGATTTTTTTCCAATTTGATAATTTCGCATGGGGATGTAGCGACCGCATTAACAGCATAGCAATGATCTGTAAATAAATAACTTTCTCCTATACAATGTCCTTCAAAAGGAAATCCATGAACGAATTCTTTCCCATCTTCAAGGAAATTATTAAGTTTAACTGATCCTGATTTTATTTGGAAATAAAATTTAGGTTTTGCTCCTTCTTGAAATATAAATTCATCAGTTTGATATAATTCTGTTTTCGCTCCATGAGCGAACAAAATAGCTTCAGAAATGACCATTAAATTTGATTATTAGCACCATAAAATTAATCATTATCAATGGACATGCCAATACCACACATATGATCTATCTCATTTCAAAAACAGATCATACAGCCTTTGAATCATTAAATTAATCAATCTTGAGTTTGAAAAAATCACTAACTGCGCCGTTAGGAACCTCAGCTGTTCCTGCAATGATTTACCTTTCCGGTTATGGCTATATTTTTGACATCATTGGTATCAATTTAAAAATAAACCTTTTATTCCGGATTTTTGCTAGCCTCTATATTTTGTGTTATATTTTCTAAACTATTATCATAGAAATTTTTATATGCTTTCCGGACTTAATCCAAACGTTTTCGGTGTTATATACATATTTCGGCCCTTTTTTCAGTCTCATCCTATGATCCAATTATTATATTCTGTTAAATCTTCCACATTTTCGAAGCCCCTAATGACAAATCATGACAAATAGCACCAACAAAAGCCATAGTCACGATTTTCTAATCCCATACACTAATTTCATCATCCAATTTAAATTCTATGACTATGGATGAGAGTAAAAAAACATTACAAGAATTAGAACAGCTTTCTGATATCTTACTGGTACTTGACAAAGCCAAGATGAAAATTCAGGCAGTTATCGGTATCGGAGAAAACGGAGAATTAAAGACCATTAATCCAACCAAAAAAAATCAAAACCAGTTTATGCGGGTAGATAAGTCCGGTGATCTATTTTCCAATTTCTTTTCCAATTTTTTCAGCCAATTGAAAGACCCTACCCGATTTTCATTTTTCAAAGTTCCTTCCCTTGTGGCTATACAAAAGGCTAAAGAAATACAACAGCATATTAGCCATCCTACAGAAGAGGGAAAGGTCCTGATAGACACCTTTGAAGTAAAACCAGAAAATACTATTAAATCAGAAAATAAAATCGATATGGAAACAACACAGCTAACCACAGAACCCAGTGACTACCGTTACCAACCTCAACAATTAGATTGGGAGACGCTATCAAATCTTGGACTCAGCAAGGAAAGACTTGAGAAACTGAATGTATTGGAACCTTTATTAAAGGGATATAAGACCAATGAACTTATTCCTATCAGCCTTAATCTGGGTACTGCCATTACAAAACTGGATGCCCGTTTATCATTACAACCTAACGATCAGGGACAAATCGTAGTTGCTATTCACGGAATAAGAAAAGAGCCTCAACTCAATTATTCTTTTTTCGGACATGAGTTTACCAAGGAAGATAAAGAGAATCTTTTAGCTACAGGAAATATGGGCAGAATAGTCGATCTCACCCATCCTAAATCCGGAGAAACAATACCTTCCATTATTAGTATAGACAGACTCACCAATGAACTGATTGCTTTAAAAACTGATTATATCAAAATTCCAAATGAGATTAAAGGCGTGAAACTGGACGATCATCAAACACAAACTTTACTAGAGGGCAAATCTCTGTATATCGAAGGGATGATCTCTAAAAAGGGAGAGCCATTCAATGCTTCTGTGCAGTTTAATGCAGATAAGAAATATGTAGAATTCCTGTTTGAGAGAGGAGGAAATAACCATCAACAAATACAAAGTACTGAGCAAGGCCAGTCATCAGAAATTCCAGGAACTTTTAGAGGAAAAGAACTGGATGAGGAGCAGTACGCTCAATTTAAAGCGGGACAAACAGTTTACATTGATGATCTTACCGATAAGAAAGGGCAAAAATACCAGGGGTATATCACATTTAATGAGGATACTGGTAAAATAGACTTCTCTTTCCAAAATCCAAACAAACTTAAAGAACAGATAAAGCCTGCAGAAGCTCATAAAACGCAGATCGCTGTTAACTCAGAAGGTAAAACGAATGAAGCCACTAAAAACATCAATAAACCACTCCAATCGCGGCAGCATTCACCTAAAGATAAAAAACAGCAGGAACAGCAGAAAGCACCTTCTAAATCAGGAGGACGAAAAATATAGGATACCTCCCATTATGTGATAAAATATTAACCATCCACAAAAGTTACCCATGAAATTAATATTAGCAGAAAAACCAAGTGTAGCAAGAGAAATTGCTCATGTTTTGGGCGTAACTGAGAAAAAAGAAGGCTACCTGTCAGGTAATGGTTATTGTGTTACCTGGGCATTCGGACATCTGGTTGTCTTAGGCATGCCAGAAGACTATGGGATTTCAGGATTTGCAAAAGAAGCTCTTCCCATACTTCCTCAACCATTCCTACTGACAGTTAGAAAGATCAAAAAAGAAAAAGGATTTGCTCCCGATAAAGGGGCATTGAAACAGCTTAAAGTGATTGAACAGCTTTTCAACCGCTGTGAAAGCATTATTGTCGCTACGGACGCAGGAAGAGAAGGAGAACTTATTTTCAGGTACATTTACCAATACCTGCAATGTACAAAACCTTTTGAGCGGTTATGGATAAGCTCTCTTACCGAAAAAGCCATTCAGCTGGGATTTGAGAACTTAAGACCCGGCAATGATTTTGATGGGTTGTATCAGGCAGCTCAAAGCAGAAGCCGTGCTGACTGGCTGTTGGGAATCAATTCTACACAAGCACTAAGTATAGCTGCGTGTAATGGTGTCTATTCACTGGGAAGGGTACAGACCCCGACACTGGCTTTGATATGCAGGCGCTATCTGGAAAACAAACAATTTTCCGTACAGAAATACTGGCAGATAGAATTATTATACACCAGAAATTTTATTGAGTTTAAAAGTCTTTCCCAGACTCACCTTAGTGATAAAAAACAGGCAGAGGATCTGCTGAAATCCATCGAAAAGAACGGGAATACAGCAACAGTTACTTCTGTAAATACCAAAAACATAACCGAGCAGCCTCCTTTATTATTTGACCTGACCGGTTTACAGAAGGAAGCCAATAATAAACTTAACCTGTCCGCTGAAGAAACGCTGAATATCGCACAGAGTCTGTACGAACAGAAATTTATCACATATCCCCGTACAGGAAGTAAGTATATTCCTGAAGATGTATGGACAGAAATTCCCCAACTCATAAGAGCTTTGCAGGAAAAGGAAAATTGTAAGTTAGCAGTAAGTCAAATCAAATGGGGTCATTTCAACAAGCGTATCGTCAATGATCTAAGAGTAACGGATCACCATGGACTGCTTACCACAGAAAAAATTCCCTCGGCATTACCTCCTAAAGAAAATGCAGTGTATGATTTAATTGCTTTTCGACTGTTGGAAACTTTGTCACCATCATGCATAAAAGAGATTACCGATATTTCTTTACAGTCTCTCCATTATGATTTTATCATAAAAGGCTGTAAGATTCTGGAAGAAGGATGGCGCTCCATCCATGGCAGTTTTTCTGATAGCACGGAGCCTATACAGGAACTTCCTGAACTCAGAGAGGGCAATGAACTTAAAATTAAATCTGCCGGCATTCTGGAAAAGAAAACCAAAGCGCCTGTACTTTATACTGAAGCAGGTCTTCTTTCAGCCATGGAAAATGCAGGAATGCAGATCGAAAATGTGGAGGAAAAGAAAGCGTTAAAAAATATTGGAATCGGTACTCCAGCTACCAGAGCTTGCATTATTGAAACCTTATTTACCCGAAATTATATTCAAAGAAGCAATAAATCATTAATCCCCACTGAAAAAGGATTACAGGTTTATGAGCTCACTAAAGACAGGAAAATTGCTGATGTAGCCATGACTGCGGAGTGGGAACTGGCGATGCAGAAAATCGAAAGCAATGGGCTCAATTCCGTGGATTTTCAACATGAAATTGAGACCTATACAAAATCTGTTACGGATGAATTGCTTCAAACCACCATCGCACAGCCTAATCTTCCAAAACTCATTTGCCCCCAATGCAAGACCCACCAGCTAATAATACGGGATACCATTATCAAATGTCCTGACAAGGCCTGTAACTGGATGCAATTCCGTAGTGTTTGCGGAGTGCAAATCAGCATAGCCAACATCGAAAATCTCATTGACAAAGGCAAAACATCCTTAATAAAAGGGATGAAAAGCAAAAGCGGAAATAAGTTTAATGCTTACATAGTACTCAACGAGGATTATACAACCTCTTTTGAATTTGAAAATAATAAACAACCGCAACGAAAATAACTACCGTACTTTAGGTATTGAAAAGAAATGAGGCTGATGGTTAATCGCCTCATTTTTTATTTTCCCATTATTCCGGCTGTACTAAATGCTGCAAATCCGGGTCATTTTTAATGCGTTCCAATTCTTTTTCAATAATCTGAACAACATCCTGTTTTATCTCTCTATAATTGGCATCAATTACCTGTTTCATAGTATCCTCACCATGGTCATTTACAAATGACAAAATCTCCGGTATCTTCTGGTAATCTTTAGTTTCAGAAGCTACTTTTTCATTATCTACTACAATTTCAGCATGAAAAATTTTCTGTTCAATCCTCTCATCAAAATTATCCGATACGGCCCCTACAAAAATTCCCTGTGTCAGGGTAGAAATTTTAGAAGCGGGTATTAAGCTGTCTAACTGAGTAGAGATGGATGTTGATGTATCGTTTCTGTTAATGGTCATACTTTGACGTTTCTGTAAGATCTTACCAAAACGCTCAGACAGGCTTTTAGCCGTCTCTCCCACTACCTGGCCACTGAAAATATTCCCTACCGTATTTTGTATGACTTTACTTTCCTTATCCCCATAATCCCTTGTTAATTGTGAAAAATCCTGAAATCCCAGACAAACGGCTACCTTATTACTTCTTGCAGTGGCTATGAGATTATCCAATCCTCTGAAATAAATCGTAGGAAGCTCGTCGATAATGACTGAGCTCTTGAGTTGTCCTTTTTTATTAATCAGCTTAACAATACGGGAATTATACAACCCGAGCGCAGCAGAGTAAATATTCTGGCGGTCCGGATTATTTCCTACGCATAGTATTTTGGGTTCTTTAGGATTATTGATATCCAAAGAAAAATCATCACCCGTCATCACCCAATACAAACTTGGAGAGATCATTCTCGACAAAGGGATCTTAGCCGATGCGATCTGACCCTGCAATTGGTCCTGCGCTCCACCCTGCCATGCATCCATGAAAGGCGAAAGATAATTTTCCAAATCCGGATAAGAAGTCAGAATGGTAAATACATCCGAATACTTTTTATTGAGAAGCTCAATAGCATGGGGAAATGTACAGTATTTCCCATTATCATATATTTTCAAAAACCAAATGATCGCTGCCAGCAGGATAATGGGTGATTCTACAAAGAAATCTCCCTGCTTTTGTATCCAGCTTCGGTTCAGATTCAGCATAATGGTATATGCTGCTTCATATGCATCCGAAATATCCGTCATAAAACTGGGATTTAAGGGATTGCAACGATGGCTTTTTCTCGGATCATCAAAATTGATGACATAGAATTTAGGCTGTACTTTATATTTATGTTGATTCTTCAGCAAGTGATTATAAGCAATCATGGAGAGATCATCAAACTTAAAATCGTAGATGTACATTGAAAAACCCTTTTCAATCTGCTGCTTGATATAATTATTGACGATGGCATAGGATTTCCCCGATCCGGGTGTTCCCAGTACAATGGTTGCCCTAAATGGATTGACAATATTGATCCAGCCATTGTTCCATTTTCCTTTATAATAAAACTTGGTGGGTAGATTGACAGAATATTCATTTTCCATCAGTGAGGTTTCCTGCATAAAACTTTCATTCTCATTGTTAAAAACATCTTCCATCAGATGATGAGTGAGTAGCCGATGCATCCATAGGCCCGCCATCATCAAAATAATATATCCAAACGCCAGCGTTAGAATATAAAAGAAATCTCCAATTAAAGGAGCTAACAATAGTAATGGTGTATTGAAGAAGTATAATACAAACCCGAAGAATAGAGCTACGTTAATTTTCAACCATGTGATCTTCTCATTTTTCACCCCTTTTGTTCCCAGACAGCTTAAAGCCAGCAGTACCAAAGCAAATACTTTGGTATAAATAGGATGAGAAAACAGGTTAGCTGTTTTCTGGAAATTATGTAAAATCCTGTCAATGACCGTCAGGGTCCATCCTCTTTCTAAAAAGAAACCATAACAATACCAATATATATGCATTAATACGATAAGAATACTTACCGCTCTCATCAATGCCATGATCTTCGCCAGACCTCTTAAATCGTCTTCTCCCTGCATTTCTATAATATTTAATGTTAGAAGCCGAATATAAACCTCACTAAAAATCATTTTTATAAAATGGCAGGCAGTGGCTGTATTTGGCACATCATCAACAGGACATTTTGCTGTTGATGATGCGCAGTGCTTGGCTAAGAATGTTTAAATTTGTTTGTTTAAGAAAAGTAAGATGATACCTATACAAGCAAAATACACTGAACTTCTGGATACTATCGGGTCAACCATTGAAACAGCCCGGCAAAATGCCGTCAAAGCGGTTAATATTGAGTTGGTAAAAGCGAATTGGGAAATTGGCAGGCATATCGTGGAATATGAGCAGCATGGCCAGGAACGCGCAGAGTATGGAAGTAGCTTATTATCAATACTTTCTAAAGATTTAAAACAAAGATACGGCAAAGGATTTGGCAGGCGGAATATCCTGGATATGCGACGTTTTTATCTTGCGTATCAAAAATGGCAGGCAGTGCCTGCCAAATTAAGCTGGACCCATATCATCACCTTACTTGGGGTTTCAGATGATACTGCCAGAAAGTTCTATGAAAAACAGACAGTACTTGAGAATTGGGGTTACCGTGAGCTCGAGCGACAAATTAGCTCTTCTCTATTTGAACGCCTGGCACTGAGTAAAGATAAAAAAGGAGTATTACAATTGGCAGAAAAAGGTCATATTATTACTGATTCATCTGAAGCCATAAAAGATCCTTATGTACTGGATTTTCTTAAAATCCCTCAAAGCCACAGAGTGACAGAAAAAGCTTTGGAACAGAAAATCATCGATAATCTTCAAATGTTCCTTCTTGAATTGGGAAAAGGTTTTGCTTTTGTAGCAAGGCAATATAAAATCTCGCTCCGTAACAGACATTTTTATATTGATCTTGTTTTTTACCACCGTATTCTAAAATGTTTTGTACTGATTGACTTAAAAATAAAACAGGTAGAGCATTATGATATCGGGCAAATGAATCTTTATCTGAATTACTTCAAATCAGAAGAAAACGTTGAAGATGACCATGAGCCTATCGGCATTATTCTCTCTGCAGAAAAAGATGAAGTATTGGTCGAATATGCTACCGGTGGAATTTCCAATAAAATCTTTGTTTCCAAATACCAGCTCTACCTGCCTGATAAAAAAGAACTGCAAAACAAGGTGCAAGCCATTCTGGAAAAAGAAGGTTAAAATGATCTGAGCTTGTATAGTGCTGATTTAGCGTTTACGCTTCTTTCTCTTTTTCATCCGATGAGCAAAATCCAGCTCCTGCTGATCTTCTCCACTGGTAAAAGAGAACAGTCCGCCAAACGAATCAATTAAACCTTCCTCAGATTGATCAGGAATTTGCAATTGTCTCATCTGCAATTTTTCTAAAGAAAAAAGCTCTACATCATTTGCCTCTGCAACTCTTCGTTTTTGATCAACAGGTATTTCTTTCTCCAGTCTTATATTCTTTGTCCATCGTTCATTAAAGGAGTTAGAAGAAAATTCTTTTCCCAGGCTTGATCTGTTCCATACTGTTTTGGAATGATGATCAATAAAGGTAATTCCGTACATAAGTCCTGTATCATTTCTTCGGATTACGGTATTGATTCCCTGCTTTGTTAACTTATTTTTAAAGTCTTTTTCCTTATGTGTAGATTGCATCGCACCAGCAATGGCTGCTTTGATATTCACCTTTGATTCACTATTCTTTAAAGCTTCCCTACACTGCATAAAGTATGATTCCAATGCTGAAAGTCCGCTACTTTTACCAAATAATGATGCTTTAAAAGAATGTCCTGCTCGTTCTCCATCTGTATTCAATGAAAAATATAATAACCCCCGCTGCAATTTTCCGTAAAGTTCGCCCTCAACTTTTTCAGCACTTATATTAAAAAGAGAAAGCAGCGAGTTGTACTCACCCAAAGTTCGGAACCTATAATATTGGGGAAGATATCTTATTACAGAAGCAATCTGGCTTTTAACATCCCCGGCCTGATAATCAACCGGATGAAAAATCATTTCCCATTGCTGATCCTTATTTCCAATTGCAGGAAGAAGTCCATATTTTTGTTCCAGTTCCCTGCATATATTCATGGACCTTTTTCTTTCAAATCGATCAGATATTTTTTTTCCTTCTTCGTCCACACATACCGAAACAATGTGGATATGAGTACGACTCGTATCCATATGCTTAAATATGACATAGGGCTGTTCTCCATAACCCATTTCCCGCATATAATCTTCTGCCATCTGCACAAAATCTTCATCCGTTACCTCATCTTTTGGATCAGGGTTAAGCGAAATATGCAACGTATGCTTTTCAGTATTTCTATTAGCCGTCAAATAGGGATCAAAAGATTCAGCCAATTGCGAAACAGTATACTTCCCATCAGGCGTTTCAATCATCCTTTTGGTTAGCAAAATTTTCCCATTTTCCTGTTCAACTTTCACATGATTATATGCCAATGCTCCATATAAATTACTTCCTCTTCCAATTTTTGCAATCATTTTCTTCTTATTTTTTCAAATGATTTCTATCAAATTCCTCAGTTATCTTAATAATCTTCTGACATAACACGGCCATTTCAGCTGTTTGCTTTTCCAATTTATACAGAAATACAGCGGCGTTCTTCTCCGAAAAATGAGTGTATAACAACTTAACCAACTGGTTATAATTCACTCCAATTGCACGAAACTGACTGTAAAAAGAGGTTAACCTCATGTAAAAATCTATAGATCCTTTATCAATTATAACGGTTCTTATCTCCCTGGCAAATAATAAAGAGATAATAAATTTGGCTTTGTTGACCATTCCTGATGATTCAAAAAGCGACATTAACTTGTCATTTTCCTCATCCGTCAATCTAAATACATGCCGGTGAATACTTGGATTGGTTTTTGGCTTCCTCCCTCCTTTCTTTCTGTAATTACTTTTTTTATCATCCATTAGACATCAATTTTTAATCACTCAATAAAACCCCGACTTCGGAGTGTGTTTTTTAAGCTCCCTGCGGGGCAAGTTGTTTTGAGTGCCTCAAAACACAACTTGCCGTGTTCTGGTGAACACTATAATCCCTCTCCTCAGATAAATTTGGATATAATAGGAAAAGCGATGAGCTTTTACATACTTATATCTTTTCCCCTCGATCATTCATATAACATTTGTATACCTCCAAAACAACAACTCACCTACAAAGTAAAGCCCTATGTCACAAACCATTGCTATTTAAAACAGGGTCAAATACTGCCACTCAATGTCAAGATCTACCAGAAATCATTCCTCATATCCATCAATTACTTTCTTTACCCTAAAGTTGTAATACAGAATGTAAAAAGGGTGTTCAGATGAGAAAATAAAAAGGAAAGGTATACGGCTCGTTTGTCATAAAAGCATACAGTTTTAAAAGCATAAAAGCGGTAAAGTATTTTACCTCGTACAAGACCCGCTTCTTTTAAAAGAATAGAATTAGCTGGGCAGGCAGAAAAGCATATCTATTTGAAAGCAAAACCCCAAAAATACGCACGGAAAAACATAAAGGAAGAACTATGTAAAAACATACACCTCTACTGCTCTACAACATAGAAACAAGACAACTATAAATTTTTAAATAATGGAAACAATAAAGAAAACTTTAAAAATCAGTTTCTCCACTCAAAAAGGCGGTGTAGGAAAATCTACCATGACCATCTTGCTTGCCAGTATTCTTCATTACCGTTTAGGATTCAATGTCCTTGTTATGGACTGTGATTTTCCTCAGCACAGTATAAGCAATATGCGGGAACGCGATAAGAAGACCATCATGGAAAATGATTATCATAAGAAAGCAGCCATGAAGCAGTTCCAGTCTATCAATAAGAAAGCTTACCCTATTATTAAATGCAAATCTGAAAATGCATTGGAACAAGCATTGGAATACATACAACAATCCACAGTTATCCCTGAGGTTGTCTTTTTTGATCTGCCCGGAACAGCCAATACAAAAGGTGTTTTAACCACATTAAAGGCGATGGACTTTATCTTTTCGCCTATCACTGCTGACCGCCTTGTGGTAGAAAGTACATTAGCATTTACCAAGGCTTTTCTCGGACTTCCGCAAAGCAGTGGAGACCGTCACAATCAGGCGCTATGGTTATTTTGGAATCAAGTAGATGGAAGAGAAAAAACAAGTCTGTATAATGGCTATGAACATGTCATTCATGAGCTTCAACTGCCTATTATGAAAACAAGAATCATGGACAGTAAGCGTTTCAGAAAAGAGTCCGATGATAGCAGTAATTATGTGTTCAGATCAAGTTTGCTGCCTGCTGACACTTATCTTATGAAAGCAACGCGAATGGACTTATTCGTCGAGGAATTTTTAAGTATTGTTCATCTTTAAAAATATCAGAATATGGCTAAGGACAACGCAAACAATAATGTTGAAAAAAAACATGTGGATGAGGAATATCTGATGAATATCATCAGTGGTGAAGAACCTAATTCTACCTTTTCTGATATCAAACAAGATCTTCCAAAAGAAAATAAACCTAAAGAAAAAATCAGAAGCAATTCATCAAAAAAAGCAGATTATGAGGAAACATTTCTTATTAACAGATTTCCATCGGGGCGTAACGGTAAAGTAGTCTACATACGTCCCGAATACCACGAAAGGCTGCTTAGGCTTGTCAGTTAACAAGAGATGAAAAAACGACCCTCTATTCTTATATAGACAATATTCTGGAATATCATTTCAGAGAGTTTGGGGATGATATTACCCATTATTTCAATCAGCGTTTCAAACCAATTTTATAAGAAATGGAAATACTTATCATCACTTGCCTGCTGATCATTATAATCCTGCTCTTGCAGGATAAGATAACACTCAACGCATGGCCTGATAAAACTAAAATATTAAAAAGAAATACTCCGAAATTTCCTGAGATTATAGGAGTGCCAAAAAATACAGGAAGACATCATGAGCAAGAGACTTCCTCAGTGCTCCAAATTCACGAACCAAAAATAAATCCTGATAATTTAGATATAGAATATGACATTCATGAAAATCTCAGAGTTCAGCTTGCTCATAAAGAACAGGGCCCGATTTTAATGACTAGCCCTGATTATGATGAGGAGGAAGAAGAATGGAAAAAATATAGAATTTCCGGTAAGGATAACGGTTTTGCCCAAGGGGTTACCTTTGAAGAACTAAGCTCCGTTGAGACGATGCTACAAAGAGATCATTTGAAGCCATCTCAAAAGGAAACAGCGGCAGCCATTGTTCAGAAAATACATGGAACCGAATTATTGAATCTACTGGAAAATTCTATGGAAAGTGCTTCCCGTAAAATAGCTGAGCTATTGGACGGGAGCATCTCTTCAAAAAATAATTCTAATTCCTCCTTTTTACAAAATAACAATCCTGATGGATTTGATATTGGAGATTTTACCTGATAACTAATGCTTAAAACTTTTTTTAACACTTTATAACTATAATTATTTTTTTTTTTAGCTTTTTCAGGCACCTTTATTGCTTAAAGAAGAAACGATTCTCATGGTTAATTTGAGTTTTCATGGTTATTAGTTTTTACCTAGCTTCGGCTAGGTTTTTTTTTGAAAATATCCTTTGGATTTATACTCATAAAAATATAGTTTATTCTTCTAAACGAGGTTCAGGTCGATCAAGGGGAGTACAGATGTAATACTTTATAAGTTTTGGATGCTTTTCAAGAACTTTTTGAAAGAATCTTCTAATGGGTCAAGCTGTTTATCACCAATTGAACTAAGATACTTTGCCTGCCAGCTATCTTCATCCCTATTATTTAAAGTGCACTATGATTCTACTCCTCCATCTGGAGCCGCAACTCTAATAATTTTTTTCGATTTGAAATTTCTTATGTCTTGCAAGATGACAAACCAGTTCTTCAAAACTGTTTTAACATCCCCATTAAAAAGTCTTAAGTTAAGCCACTCAGTATTCATCATTACTATTTTATTTAAACTCTCTTAATAGAGATTTCATGTAAAAAAAATATGAAGTAAAAAATTTCACCCCTCGTCAACTTCCACTTATTGCCAAACAAACTCTCCTAAAGCCAGACTATAATTCCATTTCACCTTACCAATCATCTTTGTCTCCAAAGCCCGCAGACTGTGGGTAATGCTAACAATTTAATCTGTTTACATTATGGAAAAACAAAGAAAAAAGCTTCTGATTTCAGCATTGGCATTGCTGATAACCATCCATTTATCAGCCCAAGGAAACGGGACTGCCGGAATCACTGAAGCTACCCAAATGGTCACCTCCTATTTTGATCCCGCCACAAAACTCATCTATGCCATCGGCGCTGTGGTTGGCCTCATTGGAGGAGTCAAGGTCTATAATAAATTCAGCAGTGGTGATCCGGATACATCAAAGACTGCTGCAAGCTGGTTCGGAGCCTGTATATTTCTGATTGTAGCAGCAACAATTCTTCGCTCATTCTTCCTTTAAACGTATTGATTATGAATATCTACCACATCAATAAAGGAATCGGAAGAACCGTCGAGTTCAAAGGACTCAAAGCTCAGTACCTGTTCATTTTTGCAGGAGGATTGTTAGCACTACTTGTACTGGTAATGATCCTGTATATGGCAGGAGTCAATAACTACATCTGCCTCTTTACAGCGGGATCATCAAGCAGTCTTTTGATTTGGCTGACATTCTCAATGAACAGAAAATATGGAGAACACGGACTCATGAAGCTTGGTGCTAAAAAGAAGCACCCAAAATACATCATCAGCCGTAAGAATGTATTGAGGTATATCAAAATAACCCCTAAAATGACAGCCGTATGAGAAACACCTCAAAAGCAGCAACACTGGAAAGTAAATTCCCTTTACTCGCCGTTGAAGATCATTGTATTATTTCAAAAGATGCTGATGTCACGGTTTGTTTTAAAGTTAGATTACCGGAACTCTTTACCGTTGCTTCTGCTGAATATGATGCAATACATTCTGCATGGTTCAAAGCTATCAAGACACTCCCTGACTACACGATAGTTCACAAGCAGGATTGGTTTATCAAAGAAAATTATGCTCCTGACCTGTCAGCAGAAGATCAGAGTTTTCTTTCAAAATCTTTTGAAACACACTTCAATGAGAGGGCTTTTCTCAATCACTACTGTCATCTGTTTATTACCCAAACCAGTAAGGAAAGAATGAAAATGCAAAGCAATTTTTCATCGCTTTGCAGAGGTATTCTCATCCCCAGGGATATAAGAGATAAAGAAGCGGTTATCCGGTTTATGGAGGCAGTCGATCAGTTCGAAAGAATCATCAATGACAGCGGATATATTCACCTGGAAAAAATGACCGCAGATGAAATTACAGGAACTCAGCATCAATCGGGTTTACTGGAACAATACCTAACCTTATCAAGAGAATCAGGAGCATCACTTCAGGATCTTCAACTTGGTGCTGAGGAAATGCGAATTGGGAACAACCGCATCAGCATACATACCTTATCCGATACTGATGACCTCCCGGGAACGGTATCTTCACATAGCCGATATGAAAAACTGAGTACGGACAGAAGTGACTGTCTCCTATCGTTTGCTTCTCCCGTTGGTCTTTTATTGAACTGTAATCATATGTACAATCAATATCTGTTTATTGATAACAGCAATGAAAACCTCAGTAAATTTGAAAAGTCTGCCCGAAATATGCATTCACTTGCAAGGTACAGCAGAGCCAATCAGATCAACAAAGAATGGATTGAAAAATACCTCAATGAAGCCCATTCATTCGGACTGCAGTCTATCCGGGCCCATTTCAATGTGATGTCATGGTCTGATGATCCAACTCAGCTCAAACAGCTTAAGAACGACACAGGAAGTGCCCTGGCACTGATGGAATGCAAGCCTCGCCATAATACCACTGACGCTGCCACTTTATATTGGGCAGGAATTCCCGGTAATGCTGGAGATTTTCCAAGTGAAGAAAGCTTTTACACCTTCATCGAACCTGCGCTGTGCTTTTTCACCGGGGAAACCAACTACCAAAATTCACCATCCCCATTTGGCATTAAGATGGCAGACCGGCTCACAGGAAAACCCATTCATTTGGATATTTCTGATCTTCCCATGAAACAGGGAATCATCACCAACCGTAACAAATTTATACTGGGACCATCAGGAAGCGGAAAATCATTTTTCACCAACCATATGGTACGTCAGTATTATGAACAGGGAGCCCATGTTCTTTTGGTAGATACCGGAAATTCTTATCAGGGCTTATGTGAACTGATCAAAGGAAAGACTAAAGGCGAAGATGGTGTTGACTTCACCTACAGTGAAGATCATCCAATTGCTTTTAATCCATTTTATACGGATGATGGGGTATTTGATATTGAGAAGAGGGAAAGCATCAAAACGTTGATCCTTACTCTTTGGAAAAGAGATGATGAACCTCCTGCCCGTTCTGAAGAAGTTGCCTTGTCTAATGCAGTCAGCGGTTATATAGAAAGAATTAAGTTAAGTAACACCTACCCTTCTTTCAATGGATTTTATGAATATGTGAGAGATGACTACCGAAAGATCCTCAACGAAAAACAGGTTAGAGAAAAAGACTTTGACATCGCTAATTTCCTCAATGTACTGGAACCTTACTATAAGGGAGGAGAATATGACTATTTACTCAATTCAGATAAACAGTTAGATCTTCTCTCTAAGCGTTTTATTGTCTTTGAGATAGATGCCATCAAAGATCATAAGATCCTGTTCCCTATAGTGACGATCATTATCATGGAAGTTTTCATCAACAAAATGCGGAGACTGAAAGGAATCAGGAAGCTCATTCTTATTGAAGAAGCCTGGAAAGCCATTGCCAAGGAAGGCATGGCAGAATATATCAAATATTTATTTAAAACCGTCCGAAAATTCTTTGGAGAAGCCATTGTGGTCACTCAGGAAGTCGATGACATTATCCAATCACCAATCGTCAAGGAGAGTATTATCAATAATTCTGACTGTAAGATTTTGCTGGATCAGCGCAAGTACATGAATAAATTCGATGACATTCAGGCCATGCTTGGTCTTACTGATAAAGAAAAATCTCAGGTGCTGTCGATCAATATGAACAATGATCCAAAGAGACTTTATAAAGAAGTATGGATTGGACTGGGAGGAACTCATTCAGCAGTGTATGCAACGGAGGTTTCCAATGAAGAATATCTCGCCTACACGACTGAGGAAACTGAAAAAATGGAAGTCATGAACCTGGCCTCGGAACTCGATGGAAATGTTGAGCAGGCCATTAAGAGGCTTTCACTTAAAAAGATTAAAACGAACAAAGAAAATTAAATCATTTTAAAAATTTACGACAATGAAAAATCCAATCATTAAAACACTCATGGTAGCAGTTCTTGCTACAACGACTCTAGCCAAAGCACAATTTGTGGTCACAGATCCCGCCAATCTTGCCTCCGGTATCCTTAACTCAGCCAATGAAATCGTTCAAACCTCAAATACGGTAAGTAATGTGGTGAAGAACTTTAATGAAGTCAAGAAAGTATATGAACAGGGTAAAGAATACTATGACAAGCTGAAAGCAGTCAACAATCTGGTTAAAGACGCCCGGAAAGTTCAGCAGACTGTTCTGCTCGTTGGCGATGTTTCAGAAATGTATGTGAAGAATTTCGGAAAGATGCTTAATGATCCCAATTTCAATGCGCAGGAACTCACGGCCATTGCCAATGGATATTCTACCTTATTAACGGAGAGTACGGAACTTCTTAAAGAGCTCAAGCAAATCGTCACCTCCACCCAACTCTCACTCAATGATAAAGAGCGTATGGATGTGATTGACAAGGTGTATAAAGAGGTTAAAAATTATCATAATCTGGTAAGATACTATACCAACAAAAACATTTCTGTCAGCTACTTAAGAGCAAAGAAACAGAACAATACCCAAAGGGTTTTGGACCTTTACGGAACCTCTAATCAAAAATACTGGTAGTATGGAAGCCACTAACTTACACGAGGTCCTCCGTTCGGTGTACGAGGAGATGCTGCCTTTATGTGCTGATATGGCAGCGGTGGCAAAGGGTATTGCCGGACTGGGAGCATTATTTTATGTTTCTCTTAAGGTTTGGCAGGCACTAAGCCGAGCGGAACCCATTGACCTGTTTCCGTTGTTACGGCCTTTCGCCGTAGGAATCTGCATTATGTTCTTTTCAACGATTGTACTGGGAAGTATCAATGGAGTCCTGAGCCCGGTTGTACAAGGAAGTCATTCCATGCTTGAAGGCCAGGTTCTTGATCTCAATGAAATGCAGAAAAAAAAGGATGTATTGGAAAGAGAGGCCATGCTCAGAAATCCAGAGATGGCTTACCTGATCTCTGACGAAGAATTTGACAAGAAACTGGAAGAGCTGGGCTGGTCTCCTTCAGATCTGGTTACGATGTCGGGAATGTATATGGAGCGGCAAATGTTTGCGATCAAAAAAGATATACGTGATGGCTTTCGTGAGTTTTTGGAAATTCTTTTTCAGGCAGCAGCGCTCGTGATTGATACCATAAGAACATTCTTTCTCATTGTACTATCCATACTCGGACCTATAGCTTTCGCCATTTCTGTATGGGACGGTTTTCAAACGACACTCACCCAGTGGCTGACCAGATACATCAGCGTTTATCTATGGCTCCCGGTTGCGGATATGTTCAGTGCGATACTGGCCAAGATTCAGTCTCTTATTCTGGAAAGGGATATTGAAATGCTTTCTGATCCTGATTTTATCCCTGACACTTCCAACACGGTATATATCATTTATATGATTATTGGGATCATCGGATATTTTACCGTTCCAACTGTCACAGGCTGGGTTATCCAGGCTGGAGGTGCAGGAAACTTTACACGCAATGTCAATCAGACCGCTCAGAAATCCGGAAATATTGCAGGAGCGGCGGTAGGATCAGCAACAGGTAATATATCTGGAAAACTACTGAAATAATTAAAATCAAACCCTAATGGAATTTAAAACCTTAAGAAATATTGAAAACAGTTTTAAGCAGATCAGGTTATTCACCTTTGTTTTTGCCTTGTTATGCTTTGGTGTTGTTGGACTGGTTGTCTATCAATCCTATAGCTTCGCCGAAGAGCAGAGAAAAAAGATCTATGTTTTGGATAATGGAAAATCTCTCATGGTCGCGTTATCCCAAGATATGTCGATCAACCGTCCTGTAGAAGCAAGGGAGCATGTCAGACGTTTTCACGAACTGCTTTTCACTATTGCTCCTGATAAAAATGCAATTGAAAGCAATGCAAAAAGAGCTTTTAATCTGGCTGATCAGTCGGCGTTTGACTACTATAAAGACCTTTCTGAAAAAGGATATTATAACAGGATTATTTCCGGAAATATTCAGCAAAGAATTGAAGTGGATAGTGTGGTTGCCAGTTTCAGCAACTATCCTTATAAGGTGAAGACCTTCGCCAGGCAGTTCATTATAAGGTCAAGCAATCTAACCATACGCAGTCTGATTACCAACTGCTCACTGGTCAATTCAGTAAGGTCCGACAGCAATCCCCAGGGATTTACCATAGAAAAATTTAATGTCGTTGAGAACAGGGATCTTGAAACTGTTGACCGATAAAACCGAGTATCATGAAAAAGATAAGAAAAGCCATAGACAGTTATATTGATCAGATAGAGCAAAAGTGGAAAGCCCTGCCTGATTATAGACAGAGACTGCTAACAAAGATCTTTTTTGCTGTATATCTATTGTTGAGTGTCTTTGTACTTCTACACATCTGGTTAAAACCCACGAACACTCAAAAGATTCTTCCCGGAACATCTATTAAAGGTGTTCCATCGGAGCCTGATATTAAGAAAAATCCTGGAATCCATTCACATCAAAAAACATTAAAATGAAAGATTCAATCAAGAGTAAAATAAGAATTACAGAAGGATCTTCTGGATCTCCCGGTAACGAAGAATTTCAAGATACCACAAAGCAACAACGGGAAAAATTAAAGAAGCCTATCATCTTTTTTTTAATGACAATTGTTTGTGCCGGGTGCTTATACCTGATCTTTAAACCAAATAAAGATCAGGTCATTGCTAAGAATGCAGGTTTTAATGCGGTCGTTCCCCAGGCAGCTGATGATCAACTTCAATCTGACAAACAGAAAGCTTATGAACAACAGTTGTTGGAGCAGAAAAATGAAGAAAAAAAGAAAGCCTTAACTACCCTATCTGATTATTGGAATGATTCAAGTTCGTCAAATAATTTGAATGATAAAGCATTCAATTTGAATTCAAATGCCCCTTCTAAAAATATTGGTGCAGCCAATCAGAGTGCAGTAAACAGCTATCAAAACACACAGCAGGCACTTAGTTCCTTTTATGGTAGGGATCAACAGGAAGTTGATAATCTGAGGCGGGAGATTAGCAGGCTTAAAAATGAAGCATCTCAAAAAGAATTGCTGCCCAGAGGTGTTGGGATCAACGATCAGCTTGAACTGATGGAAAAATCGTATCAGATGGCGACAAAATATCTTCCGATGCCTGCACAGCAAGAAAAAGCTGGAGTGAAAGAAACCTCCGAAGAAGTTTCGGGTCATCACAAAGGAGATATCACATCAGTAAAGCAAATTAGAGGCAGTATTGTTTCCAGTTTATATCATGAACCTTCTGACAGTTTATTTTTAGAAAGACTTCATCAGAACAGATTTACAGGAATTCAAAATGAACATTCAATCAATTTTGAAAATAGGAATAGTATCCGCGCGGTAATCCATGAAACAAAATGGATGACTGCTGAAAGCACGCTCTCTTTAAGACTGCTGGAACCCATAATCATTGGGAAAGTTAAAATTCCCCCGGGAACACTTTTAAAAGCTATGGGAAAATTTCAGGGTGGAAGATTACAACTGAAAATATCAGTCATAGAATATAATGGATTTATCAAACCTGTTGAAATCAACATTCATGATAATGACGGACAGTTGGGACTGTATATTCCCTACTCTCCTGAACAAAGTACAATAACTGATATTGTAGGTAATATGGGTCAGAATTCGGGAACAAATATTATGATGACCCAATCTGCAGGACAACAGGTTGCCGCTGATCTCACTCGTGGAATTGTCCAAGGTATATCGGGTTATTTTCAGAAAAAAGTCAGATTACCAAAAGTTACTATAAAAGCAGGACATCAGGTCTTTCTAGTTTCAAAGAATAATTAATCAATAATAAAAAAACAATGAAATTTGTACTCAATAAATGGCTGTTTTCAGCCCTGATTATTTTTTCAGCATATAAAATAAGTGCTCAGGAAAAAACAGGTTTTACCTCCCTCAATCAGGCGAGATTAGAACCTTACAAAATGGAAATCACGTACAATAAAACGACCCATCTCTTATTTCCTTCTCCGATCCGCTATGTGGATTTAGGAAGTAATGATCTAATTGCCAGCAAAGCGGATGAAATTGGAAATGTCCTTAGAATAAAATCTTCAGTAAAAGATTTTGATGAAGAAACAAACTTTTCGGTGATTACTCAGGATGGAAAATTCTACACCTTTGATGTTTTATACAGTTCTTATCCCGAGACACTTAATTATGACCTTTTGAAGCTACAAAGGACTACTGAAAAGGGATACTCTACTGACGTGCTGTTTGAAGAACTCCTAGGAGGCTCATCGTCGCTTACCGAAGACATGATGAGAATACTGTATAAAAATACTAAGCGTCCTACTAAACATATCAGCACAAAAAGTTTTGGGATTCAGTTTTTATTAAATTCTCTGTATGTAGATGACGGAAAATTTTATTTTATCATTCAGGTAAAAAACACAAGTAATATCAATTATAATGTTGATTTTATCAATTTCAAAATAGCTGATAAAAAAAGACTGAAACGCACAGTTGTTCAGGATAAAGTTCTAACACCACTGCGTTCATATGAACCAATTACTGTTGTCAATCATCAGAGTGAAATAAAGGCTATTTATCTTTTGGATCAATTTACCTTGCTGGATGGTCAGGTATTGGAAATTGAAATATTTGAAAGAAATGGTGGGCGTCATCAGAAAATCAAGATTAAAAATAAAGATCTGATTAATGCTAAGGTGATTCAGGATATCCATTTAAAATGAAGTACAACACGTTTATAACAACATCAATAAGTGGCTATAAGACAGGATTAATCAAGAAAAACCTATTATTTCATTATTGAAGTCCATACCCAAAAAGGCCTTTTTCTAATTAGCAGCGAAAAGACCCTTCCGATCAAAGAGAGGGACTGGTCTTTTCGCCCAAAAATTCTCCAAAGAGAACGGTAATTTTTAATCGCCGTTCTCTTTATTATATGTTCCTAAAAAGACCTACAGCAGTCCTTCATCTGCAAATGAAATATATTCGGTAGAAGTTAGAATACAATGATCAAGCAATTGTATGTTTAGAAATTTTGATGCTTCTTTTATTTGCTGAGTCATTTTTACATCTTCAGCCGAAGCTTTTAAGTTACCTGAAGGATGGTTATGCGCAATAATAATGCATGATGCATTACATAAAAGAGCGGCCTGCATGATAATTCTAACATCTACAATCGTTGAGGAAATTCCAGATTCAGAAATTTTCTTTATTCCTAAAACTTTATTCGCCTGACTTAAATAGAGCGTGTAAAATGATTCTCTATAGTCAATTTCATCACTGTCAAAATGTTCTCTAAATACATCAATAGCATCTCTTGAATCCGCTATTAACCTTTCACAGTTACCTTCTCTGGAATAACTTAATTTGATTTCATTAACTACATTAAATCTCATCTTTTTTGCTCTGAGTACGGCAGAGACTGATATTTCCCGCACTTAATTATTGACTTTATTTTTCTCCACCTCTTTTCCTTCCTTATTAAAGCCTCCGTAAGACTTCTGTAGATATTTTTCAAAAGAAAAACCGGAAAAAAGAAAGCAGATAATCTAAGCGGACAATGCGGAAAACCAAAAGGAAACGGAATAATTGGAGGGTACCTTTAGGGAGCAAACCGTTTATGCCGTAGTCTTTTGGATGGAAATAGAAGATGCCTGGCCGCTATACCTTAGCTGCCTTTTTACCGATTGATGATGAAAATACTTTATACTATTCCTAAAAATACAATACTTTTCAAATTTAGTACCTTACTTAAAAGGCATCATTATGAAAACAAAAAGTGGATCGTAAAATAGTTGATTCAGCTATAGGTTAAAAACAATTACTGTGTTGCCTATGATGTTTTATTGAAGATGCGCACCACTAGATCGAGGGTATTAATCAAGTCCACGAATTTATCAAAGCAGGATCGCAAAAGCTTGCCTTCTGATCAATACAGAAATATTCTCAAAAGTTACTGGTTTGCATGGCCACGACCGTATGATCTACTTATATTGTGTAGAAGCTGTGATCATACAGGAAAGTGTGTACAATAACGGTATACAGTCCATAAAACAGCTTCTTTTGCATAGTACCTCTTAATAATATTATATCATTTTTCAACCATCTTGAAACAGCTTACTTGCTCGAAATATTCTTATATTTGTAAAAACACCATAACCATTGAATTCCAATCGAATGAGAGCTTATCGATCTATTTTATTCCTCATCATCCTACACCTATTCACTTTAGGAAAAAGCCAGAAAATATCCGAAGAACAATTAAAGAACGAGTTACAACAGATACAAGACAAGATCGGCAGTACAAGTGTCGTAAACACTACCATAAAACAGCTGGAAAACATCTACAGAACAGCAAAAGAAAATAAATACAATGTTGCATTCCCCATTGGTACTGAACTGATGCGAACTTATTCTACATTGAATAATTCGGAGAAAGTCATTGAAGTTGCAACAGACCTGGAAAGCCATATCAATGAAGATTCATCTCCACAGCAAGTATCTAATATGTACAAGATGAAGGCAGGTTCATTGGGAGCTTTGGGATTTCTAGAAGATTCCCATAAGGCATATCAGTCTTCAAAAAAATATTTGGGGAAAATCCAAGACAATGATGTCCGTCATTATTACAGCAGCTTATTTTATTCCAATTATTCCGGCTATTTTGATCAGAGCAAAAAACAACCGGACTCCGTACGTCTGTACCTCATAAAAGGGCTGGAAGAGGCAGAAAAAATATCCGAAAAAAAGTCCAGTATAGCACCGGGAAAAAAATATGATCTGATTGTTTCCATACAGGCAAACTTAACCTTGTATTATTTATGGATCATACAGCCCGCCCAGCCAAGGACGGCAGAGACATATCTTTTAAAATCATTGAAGATTGCTGAACATAGGAAAATAAGTTCACTCAATGAAATGAACCTATACAGAACCGCCGGTGATTTTTATTTTGAACAAAAAAATAACGACAAGGCCATACATTATGCCCAGAAAGGCTTAGAACTGGAGCGAAAAATTTCATCCCCTTCCGGTCGGGAAATTTTCTACGAGATCTTAACGGAGGCCTATTTGGCTAAAAACAATACGCTCGAAGGAAAAAAGTACAATCAACTTCTTACAAAGCTCAGGGACAGCATTAGAACTGTAGAAAAACATTCGGTGAATAAAGTTACTACAGCCATCAAAAAAGAAAAGGATAAGGAAAAAAACAGCACACTGAGAAACTATTTATATATATTCTTTATTTTAATCATCCTAGGATGTGGTGGGATCTGGTACTATTGGAAAAGCAGAAATAAAATCCTACAACAGAGATTTCAGGAACTCATTACAAAAATAAAACATGAGTCAGAAAACCGACAGGATGGAATGGAGAAGCATGAAGAAAAAGCAATAAAAGCTCCGAAAACAATAGCTGAGGAAACAGTCAATCAACTATTAAGTAAGATATCCAAATTTGAAAAAACAGAAAAATACCTGAAAAGTGATATTACAATAGCTGGTATGGCAAGTAGTTTCGGCACCAATACAAAATATCTTTCAGAAGTCATAAAATCCTATAAGAATAAGAACTTCAATCAGTACATTAACAGCCTTAGGGTTGAATACATTACCAGGAAACTGTATGAGGATTCAGTATGGAGAAAGTATAAGATCACTTCTTTGGCAGAATTATGTGGCTACGCCAATCATAGGGTCTTTCAGACTGCATTTAAAAAAGAAACAGGCCTAACACCCTCAGATTTTATTATCAGTTTAAAAAAGGAAACTGAACCGGAAACAGTGTAATACAAAATAAAATTTGAAAAAACTGACTACTGCCTGTCCAGCCCAAACAGCATAATCGTCAAGATAATTTTTTATCCATAAGATTATATGCATAACGGATGAGTATTTTTTCATGATTCTCAGTCAGTCAACAACATTAAAGCATTGAGAAAACCTACTGAAAAGGCTGGAGAATTGATCACCAAATAAATTGAACATTAGACTGAATTTTTCAATTTTTTCAAAAAGTAAGAAGGAGTTAAACCGGTTTCTTTTTTAAAAGCATTTACAAATACCCTAGGCGTAACATATCCGCATTCTTCTGCAAGATAGGTGATCTTATATTCCCTATAGATTGGATTTTCATAGAGCTTGTTGATGATGTAGTTGATACGAAGCTCATTGATATAACTTGTGAAATTATGATTTTTATAGATTTTTATCACTTCGGAAAGATATTTAGGATTGGTAGCAAGACTATTGGCCATCCAGGTAAGACTCAAATCCTTCCGGAGATATTTCTTTGAAACCTCAAATTTTTCAAGCTTAAGAAGTAATGCCTTTACGGTTTCATCTGTAATGGTGACAGAAGATTTTACTCCTATACTTTCAGTATCCTTTTCTGGTGTTAGTTCTATCGTTTCATCCCCGTTTTCATGATGTATTCTAGCAATGAGATCTTCATATTTTTTACGGATAATCTTATTGCTTCTTTTTCGGTATATCAACATACCTCCGACTATCAGGATGAGAATAGCAAAAGAGATAGCAGCAATTTTCTTTATCTTTTTCTCTTCGTTAATTTGAGTTTCTGAAATCATCTTTTTGACAGGAACTTCCACGGCTTGTTTTTCTACGGAATTAATACTGTCATTCAATTTTGAAAAAAGATCGAGATATTTTTGCGAAGTGGTATGATCTCCAGTTCCCAGATAAGATTTTGCCAATACCATATACGCAACTCTCCGATTATAAGGCATGCTGTTCGACTTCTCCAAAGCCAGCATATTCTCCCCATATTCTACGGCTTTATTATAATCTTTTTTCATATGATAAAACTCCTGAAGGGCCTGATATAAATCTATTTTTGTTTCCGGATTTATTTCTTTTTTAATTAAATCCAGCTGTTTTAATGCCTCCATAAAATAGAATTCGGACCTATTGACATTTCTTCCTTTATTTTTGGAATCCCTGAAGTGAATTCCCAGATTCATATTTACTGACACCAGCATATCAAGCTTTTTCTCTAAAGGAATGTCCTTACTTTTATCACTTATTTTCAAAACCTCCTGCCTGCTTTTTTCCAGATAATACAAAACCTTTTCGTCTGAACGTCCCTGGTAATACGGGGCAAAATTATAGTAAACCAGGGAAGTCTGGTAATACCTCTGATCTGCTACGAAAATCAGCTGTGCATATTTTAGAGCAGTTTCATATTCTTTTAGACTTTCATCATATAGGCCGAGGTTCTCATACAATATTGCTCTTTTATTGTATAACATGGATAATGTTTCATAATCCTTCTGACTATCGGCCAAATCCAGAGCTTTGTTCGATATTTCGAGGGCCTTTTTATAATCATAATCCTGAGAGTAGACCAACATTATATTTTTTGTTGCTTCCAGTTCTCCCTTTTCACATTCTATAGCTTTAGCAAGATTATTAGCATTTTGAAGCAATTTCAGGGCTTCTTTACTTTTTCCATGGTTACCAAGAGAGGTTGCCTGGTCTATTAGCTGGTCTATATTTTTACTGCCAGAACATAAAACTTCCGCACTGGCCATGTGAAAAAATAAAAGGGTCAAAAATAAATAGATTTTCTTCATTAGGAATTAGTATTTAGAGCAAAGAGTTAACAGAGTCACGATGAGAATAGCTACTGCATTCATATTGTTCAAAGAGGGTTAAAGTATAATTGCTTATCAACGGTCTTTTGATTTTTTATTTCTAAAAATTTATAATGAGCAATTCCTGATTTACATTTCATAAATTCTCATAAGATGAATCACTTTCATGGTAAAGATTGTATCCATAATTGTTATTTGAGCAAATTTAATGAAATATATATTCCTAAAATTCAAATACCTATTTGTGAATTTTTAAAACTTAAACTAGATATGTTGATATTTTTTAATATACTGATTTTCAGTATTCCAAATTTGTAAAACAGATCAAACAGTACATGAAACTTTCCGAATTATTCCTGTATAAGGTTTGTACAGCTATGGTGGTAATCATATTATTGCATCAAAATGATAACCGATTCTGAAAATAACATGATGAACCAAATCTTCTCTCTTCATTCACTTGGAGGGAGGAGGTTTTTTTTACTCATCTTGTTGTTAATCAACTTTGAGGTTATACAGGCCGTTGATAATCAGAATCAAGCTCCTTCGCCAGATTCTGCCTCCACATCAACTATGATAGTTCTATCAGAGGGTACTGTAGTTTCGGGTATGGAACAAATATATGTTTCACAACCAAAGGAAAAAAAAGAGAAAATTCCCAAAAGAAAGAACACACTTGTATCCAGTAAAAGAAAATACAAAAACAGAAAGGATTTCTCCCAAATCGTTAAAAACATTAATAAGTCCCAATTACTGTTCAGTAGCAATACACAATCAGAGAAATTCTTACTAACAGGTTCCGATAATAATACACAAATTGTAAGGCCGAATCAACAAACCCTGAAATTCCTTCTTTTTGAGTCCGAAAACAGAATACCTGTTCTGGTCTGTTTACTGGATGTTTTCCTGAAGAAAATCTATAAAAACCGCGGATTTTCAGATCTGAAACTAGTTAGAAATTTCAACCGTCCCCCACCATTTCTATCTATAGCTATCGCTTAACAAATCATTAGATAGCTTATTGAACGAAAATTTCCGAATGATTCATTCATACTCGCCGGCTCATCCGATGCGAACAGATACGATCATTTCTTGACTCAAATAAAATCATGATGTGTATTGCTAACCACAGATTGAAATCAGAAAACAAATCCTCCCGGAGAGTATTCATTTATATGACTTCAAATCGTAATGAAAATGACGGAATTATAATAATAGATATGCTCATCTAAAACCCTCAGGTAAAAATCTTTAAATAAAAGACACATCAGTACTTTTCAGGCTAAGTACCTTTTTTTTCGAAAAGAAAACATACCATTCATATAAAACCAATTTAAAAATCATGAAAAAACAACTTCTGCCCATCGCAATTTTACTTGCGGTAACGGGTACTGTACAATCTCAGATTGCCATAGGAAAAACGACAGTAACGAATGCTTTTGTATCCCTGGAATTTGCGGATACAGAAAATCGGGGATTCGTGCTTCCCTATGTAGAAACAAAGACAGGAATTACAGAAAACGGGACCGTCATTTATGATACTACCGACCACAAAGTAAAATACCTGAAGGATACCGGAACATGGGCTGATTTAAGTGTTGACAACACCGGAACAGCCGATATTTTAATCCAGACCAACAAAACGGAATCTACGGCCGCAAAATCAGTCATCGGATCAGCTGCTGCTGCAGACAGTACACCCGGTATGTTGATTTTATCCGATACCAACAAAGCGATGATAGTACCTAAAGTAGCCAGTCCGCACCTCAACATCATCGATCCAGCTCCCGGAATGATGGCTTATGACACCGTAAAACGACAACTTGCTGTTTACAATGGCAAAGTCTGGACTTTCTGGAAACCTTAAATAAATCCGACTAAAAACTATTAAATAATGAAAAAACAAACCCTCTTTTTCTTCCTATTTCTCATTATGGGTAATATGATGATTTTGGCACAAAGCTGCAACATCAATGCAGGAGCCAATGCGGTCATTTGCGGCACGTCTGCAAATCTATCAGGGAGCCCGGGCGGAAGTACAGCTGGAAACCCGGTATGGACTCTTGTGTCCAAACCCTCTGGTGCACCGGACCCAGTGATTGTAACACCCTCAGGTTACAATACCAATGTTACAGGAATGACCTTTCCCGGAAATTATGTATTCCAGATTGCTCAGACCTGCACCTCAGGAACAGCAACGTCACAGGTGACCATTACGGCCCCGGGAGCTGTCTCTACTTTTACTGCAGGGCCTGACATTACCAATGTTTCTGCCAATACGGGTACTGCAACCCTAAATGCAGTAATTCCTGCAGGGTATACCGCATCGTGGACGTATTACAACATTTATAATAAAGAATATTATAATCAGACTACCACAACGAATGCCACCATGTCCAATACGACAACCGCAACTCCTACCTTAACCCTTACGAAGAAAGCCAATCATGATATTGATCCTGCTTATCGTGCGGTATTAAGAATAACATCCATCAACAATCCAAACTGTTGGTACGAAGATGATGCTGTTGTCCGGTTCATTCCCAATCCACAAATCAGTCTTCCGGCAACCCATAACAGATGCTATCCGTCGACGGAAATCAACCGGTATATCAGTTTGAGTGGAACTTCTCCATTGTTCGCAAGCAATACAACAAACTCATCAGGAAACCCGACATTTGGAACGACAGTTACCATCAACGTCATCAGCCAGCCGGCAGGGGGAAATATTTCATTTTATCAGCTAAGGAACAATTCAATCTATTTCAATGGTGTCAATGTTACGGGGGCCTATGTGTTTACCATAACCGTTACCAACGCCAACGGAACATACACGACTCCTCAGATTACCTACAACTACAACGGAACAGATCCCAGGCTCGTTAGCTTTATTGATTCCACATATCCTGAACAAATGCAATCTTACTATTCAAGCGGTAGTGGAGGTGCCGTGTATTGTAATAAGGCAGGGACAACAGCACCGATTACCATTTATTTTAAAATTGATCCCGCAGACCCTGCAACACTTATTACCACAGTTGGTAATTCAGGGATAGCCCCTCCTGGAGGAAATCCTGCTTTGGTTTTGAACGGAGCCGGGACCATGAACAGGAATGTAGTGGTAACACCACCTACCGGAGGTTGGAGAGTGGGAACCTACATCGTTAATTTATCGATCAAAAGTGGCACCTGCGGCAATAGCCAGGATTATTATATTCATATTTCAGATGGTAGCCGCCCCAATGTGGCTGTACCTAATACGACAATATGTTATACAGGGTCAGGTGTTGTTACGGCGACAGTTCCTTTACCTGCTGTATATCAGGGAGTGGTTAATACCAGTTACTTTCAGGGATTTTCCGGCAGCTATAACTTTACTTTGGTTTCCAAGCCAGCCGGAGCTGCCAATCCTGTTTACGAAGCCAGTAATCTCAGAACATTTACAAATACCTCTACCACGATAAGTAACCTGGATAAGCAGGGAGAGTATGTGTTTAAGATAAAGGCTGCCTCTAATGCAGGTGGAGTGGATCCAAGATTTCTGGATCAAGAATATGCCTGCTCAGGAACTTCTCCGGAGGGTACATTTTCCATATTCGTATCCCCACAGGTCAATGCCAATGCAGGATCCGGTCAAACCTTGGGAATAGGAGTTTCACAAGCCTCTCTCAACGGGAATAATCCGGGAACGTCATCCACAGGTTTATGGACTTTGGTTTCAAAACCAGCCGGAGCTCCGGATCCGGTGATAGTCAACCCATCCCTATATAATACCAATGTGACAGGACTTACCGGTTCAGGAACCTATACTTTCAGATGGACTGTTACCACCGGTACCTGTACAAGTACCAGCGATCTTACCATTACCGTTGTAGCTCCTGGCCCCGGTGGAGTGCAGGGAGCCAGTTTTTGGGTGAAATCAGATGATGCAGGAACTATTGCGACAGCATGGAAGGACCAATCTGCATTTGCCGACCCTATTCCGAATGTGGGTGGGGTGATATTATCTCCGGCAGACAGAAACCATAATTTCAATCCTTACACTACCGGCTATACCACTTCTAAATTCTTTTATAATGCAGCTTCTGTAATGAATCCTACCAATGGAGAGCTGCCTGATATATCCCATTCCATTTTTTCAGCAGTAAGGCCTGTTACAGCAGGAACCGGACGTATTACAGGAATTGATGATGATGTAACCTATGCCTCTGAACCTGCGGCATCGATTGCCAATGGAAAACCAAGACATTATGAATATTATAATGTTACCACTTCAACAGATTTTTCTACCACTTTCAATATAGGTTCATCCAACGTTTTCTCGACGATAGCCAATAATTCTGTTGCCAACGGAGGATCTGCTGCCTCATCGGGAGGAGAAAAAAGATTAGGTCTGAATGGCACTTACGAAACAACTTCATTTACCGGATCTAATAAATTTCAGCTTTACGGCCGCAACCTAAGGGTAGGTCATGCCGGTTGGGATGCAGCCGGTGCTTTCCCTGGAGATATTATGGAAATTTTATGGTTCAAACGTGCCTTAACAGCAAATGAACAGTCGAGGGTAAATTCTTATCTGGCCGTAAAGAATGGGGTTACATTGAACGAGAATTATCTATCCACAGCAAGCGATGTGATATGGGACAGAACCATTAATACTGGTTACAACAATAATATTTTTGGTCTTGCCAAGGATGATCTTACCTTATTACATCAAAAGCAATCTGGAAGTACAAATAGCGGACAAAAGCTTGTCATTTCCACAACAGCATTTGCGGATAGCAATGCAGCCAACAGCATAGGTTTAGCCAATGATATGCAATTCCTGATGACAGGAGACAATGGTTTGGAACAAAGCCTTAAAACACCATTGTCTTACACAAGCGGTTCTAATGGTTTGGTTAACTACCGTTTTGAATCTATCTGGAAAGTGCAGAATTCAGGAAGTGTGGGTACGGTAACGGTTGCATGGCCTAAAGGAGTGAAGAACCTATATCTGGTACAATCTTTTGATGCCATTTTTGACGGAACAGATATGTTTATCCCAATGACTGCAGAAGTAACTGTAAATGGGACGGTATATAACACCGCTAATGTAACATTAGCCAACGGGCGGCTGTTCACTTTTGCAGGATATGTATACGCTCCCGGAGGAGTTGCCGGATCAGATTTCTGGATCAGATCCGATGATGCAGGAAACATCGCAACAGCATGGAAAGACAATTCCATCAACGCCAATGATATTCCTGCTGTGGGTACATGGACCCTTTCTTCAGCAGATAAAGATCATAACTTCCATCCGTACACGACAGGATATAGTGCTTCGAAATTATTTTACAATAATGCTTCAACATTGAATCCTACGACTGGCGAATTGCCCAATATATCTCATTCCATTTTCTCAGCAGTAAGACCTACTGCGGCAGGAACCGGACGTATTACAGGAATTGATGATGATGCAACCTATGCTTCTGAACCTGCGGCATCGATTGCCAATGGAAAGCCAAGACATTATGAATTTTATAATATTACCACCTCAACAGATTTTTCTACAGCTTTCAATATAGGTGCATCCAATGTTTTCTCGACGATAACCAATAATTCTGTTGCCAATGGAGGGACATCCTCTTTTTCAGGAGGAGAAAAAAGATTGGGATTGAATGGTGATTATGAAGCAACTACATTCAACAACATCAATAAATTCCAGCTTTACGGCCGCAACCTAAGGGTAGGTCATGCCGGATGGGATGCCGCCGGTGCGTTCCCTGGAGACATTATGGAGGTTATTTGGTACAAACGTGCTCTGACACCTAATGAACAGTCAAGAATCAACTCTTATCTGGCTGTAAAGAACGGGGTTACCCTGAGTGAAAATTATCTTTCCACAGAAAGCAACTTGGTATGGGATAGAACTGGAAATACCGGATACAACAACAATATCTTCGGTATTGCAAAAGATGAGGTCACTGTATTGAACCAAAAGCAGTCAGGAAGTATCAACAATAGTCAAAAGCTTGTGATCTCTACAACCGGACTTGCCGATAATAATGCAGCCAACAATACAGATCTACCAGGCAATCAGCAATTCTTAATGGTTGGAGACAACAATTTGAAACAGGGACTGAAAACGGCTCTGGCTTATACCAATGGTACCAACGGAGAAACGAATTTCCGTTTTGAAGCGATCTGGAAAGCACAGAACACAGGAAATGTAGGACAGGTAACCGTTGCCTGGCCAAAGGGAATCAAAAACCTATATCTGGTACAATCTCAGGACGAAACATTCGATACAACGGATAATTTTACTCCAATGACTACGGAAGTTTCTATAAATGGGGTGATGTACAAAACAGCCAACGTAACCTTAAGCAATGGGCAGTTTTTCACTTTTGCAGGTTTCGGACTTGCTCCGGGTGGAGTTGTGAATAACCTTTCTTATTGGTATAGGGCTGATAAAGACGCTGCCAACACGGGAGATGGAACAGATATTACGGCATGGACAGACCAGTTCTCAGGAACCACTTCAGCACAATTGGGAACCAATGCCCTGCCAAAATTCAAGTTAGGTGCTGCCAATTATTTCAACTTCAATCCAGGGGTCAGCTTTACGGCAAATACTCAAACCATTGGAAATACATCAGTAAGAACCTTTGGCAACAATACCTATGATGTCTTTATCCTGACCAAAGAAGGACTGTCAAACCCTGGCAGTAATGGAAGGATATTCAGCTCTTTACTGGATAATTCTAAATTAACTGGAAGCATCAACTATTGGGATGGTTTTGGTGATATGTATGACAGCAGAACAGAAAGAGTGAGAGCTGATGAGGGATATAGATATCTTGCTAACCCTGGAGGAACGAGGTCAACAACGATTCCAAGCATTGTATATCACAATCTGTTAAATACCACTACCGGTAAAGGAATCAACGGAGGTATTGTTTCCATGAGCGGAGCACATACTTCCATAGGCTTTCTAAACGGAGGACATACCTTCGGTTCTACACAAATAGGCTCCAATGGAAGTGATAATGGAGGTTTTGTCGGAAACCTGGGAGAAACGATTGTGTATGGAGAAGGTAACCTTACAACTTCGGAAAGACGAAGAGTAGATTCGTATCTTGCTATTAAATATGGTATTACGCTGGGACAAGTAAATACTGACCATTACCTGAATACAGATGGAAATACAGTATGGAATGGAGCAGCCAATACTACGTTCAACAATAATATCTTTGGAATATCTCGTGACGATATTGAAATGTTGGAACAAAAAGTATCGAAAAGTGTCAATGCGGGGACGGTTCTTACCATTGCTACAATCAATGATTTTGCTTCTCCGAACCAACTTGCAGCACGAACAGGATTTACAAGTGATAAAACATATTTCCTTCTGGGGGATAACAATGTTACAGCAACCCCGCTTGTCAACATCACGATTGCCGGAAATACACTGCAGAGAATCCAGAGAACATGGTTATCTCAACGTTCAAATACTTCTGGAGGTCTATACTTTGAGGCAGACCTTTCAGCCTATGGAGTGACATTCTCAGCCGGAAACAACATTAAAATGATTGTAGCAGATGATGCAGCTTTCACAATAAATGTAAAAACAATCAACGGAATATTTACAGCTGGCAGATGGGTATTTATGAATGATTTCAACGCTGATAATACCGTAAGATATATAACATTTGCTGAAGGAAAAACCTCCTGTTATAAACCGGGTGCTATTGCTACCACCGGCAATCCGGCATTACCTACAAAAGTAGGAATTACCGCTCTTGGAAGAGCTGGCGCCGGAAGTACTGACAACTGGCCAATGGTAAGAAAAGGGGGCTGGCTGGTGTTGGAAGCAAAAACCAAAGGTTTTGTTCCAAACAGAGTAAAGTTCAATGCATCCAACCAACCTGTTGCTGCAGATGGGATAACTCCTGTTATCACAGTTCCTGTAGAGGGGATGATGGTGTATGATATGACCAACAAATGCATGAAGATGTACACCCTTAAGGAAGGTGATGCAACCATGGCTTGGCACTGTATCTCCACACAGACTTGTCCTGATTAGAAAAGTACAGGTTCAATAATTGATAGAAACTTAGCTCCGGAAAGTATTGTACGGAACGGGGCTAAGACTATCAATTTTAGTCTATTAATTGCAGTCCACTGTGATGTATTATATAATAAAAAACTAAGTAATACCATGATACAATGAGCAATAAAGCATTTTATATTCTTACAACGTTCTAGTCATGAAAATCCCATCACGATAAAAAATTTACACTAATATCATATCAACAATATTCTATTAGTAGGGAATTTATGAAACCAATATCATCCAATTATTGATTTATAACATAATAATGTCCTTCCCTCTCCTATTAAAATTAATACTGCTTATGACTACCAATTTTAGAAATATTCATATTGGAAAGTTCATTCAGTTGCGCGTTAAGGAAAGCAAAATTGACTTAACCCGGATCTGCAACTTTATGAAATGTACAGAAATTGAAATCAACGAAATGTACCTACAGGAAGACCTATCCACTAGTATATTACTGAGATGGAGCAAACTGCTTGAATATGATTTCTTCAGACTATATTCACAGCATTTGATACTCTATGCCCCACCTTCTGCTTCAATCCGGGAATCCATTGTCTCAAAACTGCCTCGCTTTAGGAAGAACATCTATACCCGGGAAATGATAGATTTTATTATGGAGCTCATAGAGAAGCAAGAAAAGACCAAGCGGCAAATTACTGCTGAATATGGGATTCCTTATACCACTTTATGCAAGTGGGTAGCAAAAAATAATAAATAACATCATCAAACAGAAATGGAAAAACAGAATCAACCAAATTATAAACTGATCTATTCAGACATCATTGAACGAAAATTCCCTCATAAGAAAGCAGAATGCGAAAAGTTATTAGAAAAAAAAATACTTTCCACTATGGACATTCTGGAACTGAATAACAGAATTTTTGGTGCCAAAAATCAAGATTCAAAAAAGATGAATCAAAAACTTCGCTCTTACAATAAAACAGATATAATACGCATTCTTGATTACCAGAAAAATCATAGAATGAACAATATTCAGGTAGCGGAGCACTTTGGATTAAGCAAAAACTCGATGACCAAATGGAGAAGGATGTTTCAATAGTATGCAAAATATCAATTCCTTGCACATCCCTATGCTAACACTTATGTTAATCTCCTTATTGAGCGTTGAGGCTTTCTGGATGATCTTGAACCAGCTAAGATCAATATCCGGTCTTTCTTTTTCAATGACAGGTAATGGCGAATTTGAGCGGAATCGATCATAAATCCCATCCTTTAACGTAGGAACTTTATGACCTACAAGAACAATACTTGTCTGTTCGGATTGGTAGTGTCCATTGTTATATGATTTTTTTTGTTTACAATTAAAGTATTTGAATCAAGAGATTTTTGATATGCATCATCATCAAAACTGTCTGTTATCGCTTTTGAATAAAGTCCCTGCCGTTGTCAATATTTTAATAATGCTCATTCTTTTTTATTTTCTACCACAAAGTTCATAACTATGAACACAACTGAAGTAGCTAAATTAAGGTAAGTTATAACAGAATCTCTGTTTTTCAGTAACAGTTAGAAACTCAATTGGAAAGGTTTAGAAAAAAAGGAAATGTAAAGAATTATCCTGATGCATACTCTTTTTATAAGCTACATTAAAGTTGGTTTATTACCAACTTCAATGTTATATATATATTTTACTATCCGAAAAGTCCGAAAACTTAATAAAATCAACATGCCAAGAAGATTCGAACTTGAAGTATTAAATCTGAAATACTAAGCCTCCTAAAATTAGAAATGGCTTATCCATATTACTGCGAAATATCTTTATTACTCCTTTGCTAACAAATGATTTATAGAAATTAATTTATCAAGATCATTTAAAAAATCGTTCGAATTTACTCTTGGTGGGGTCGATGTTTATATCAACATTAATAATTGTCTATAAGATAGGATTAATAAAGAAAAACCTCTCAATACTATTTGATTATTGAAGCCCAATACCAAAAAATCTTTTCGTATTTTACAACGAAAAGACCCTTCCGATCAAAGAGAGGGGCTGGTCTTTTCGCTCGAAAATTTCACAAAGGAACGGCAATTTTTAATCGCTGTTCTCTTTGCATTATTTGTATGTAAAAACACCTACAAAATCCCTTCATCTGCAAATGACATATATTCGGTAGAGGTTAGAATACAATGATCAAGCAATTGTATGTTTAGAAATTTTGAAGCTTCTTTTATTTGCTGAGTCATTTTTACATCTTCAGCCGAAGCTTTTAAGTGGCCTGAAGGATGGTTATGCATAATAATAATAATAATAATAATAATAATAATAATGCATGATGCATTACATAAAAGAGCGGCCTGCATGATAATTCTAACATCTACAATCGTTGAGGAAATTCCGGATTCAGAAATTTTCTTTATTCCTAAAACTTTATTCGCCTGACTTAGATAGAGCGTGTAAAATGATTCTCTATAATCAATTTCATCACTGTCAAAATGCTCTCTAAATACATCACCAGCATCTCTTGAATCCGTTATTAATCTTTCACAGTTCCCTTCTCTGGAATAACTTAATTTAATTTCATTAACTACATTAAATCTCATCTTTTTTGCTCTGAGTACGGCAGAGACTGATATTTCCCGTACTTAATTAGTGACTTTTTTTCCACATTTTCTCCTTCCTTACTAAAGCATTCATAAGGGTTCTCTAAATATTTTTCAAAAGCAAAACCGGAAAAAAGAAAGCAGATAATTTAAGTGGACAATGTGGAAAACCAAAAGGAAACGGAATAATTGGAGGGCACCTTTAGGGTGGAAACCGTTTATGCCGTAGTCTTATGGGTAGAGATAAAAGATGGCTAGCTGCTATACCGTAGCTCCCTTTTTACCGGTTGACGACGAAAAATTCTCTATCCGAAAATAGTATTATAGTCTAATTTTAAAGGTATCTCACATTACAATTTTGATTCTAAAATCCAGAAAATAGTAGTCATACTATTCCTAATTCCGACAGAATAATTATTCGACAATATAATTTCCCAAATTCACACAAAAAAAATGGAACAAATTACAAGAGATCACTTAAGACAGCTAAGATTAGAAATAGTAAGTGACATAAAAAAAATATTAAGTATGAAAGGGACCGATAAGCAGGAATTTGATATTGATTGGCTACGCAGCAAAGCTATAAGGCGAATAATGAATATATCTCCCGCTACTCTTCAGAATTTGCGGATAACAGGGAAAATACGTTTTCGTAAAGTAATGGGCTCATATTATTACAGCAGAACCGATTTACTTAAATTATTCGAAGATGGAAAATAATGCAGTCTATTGGTTAAATTTCATAAAAATGGCATCAAATGATTCCAGACTAAATGTGTGGCATATGGCTCTTATTCTTGCTTTAGTGCAGCTCGCCTATTCACAAGATGAGCGTAACATTATAAGGGTAAGCAGAAGCAGACTGATGTCACTTTCGCATATCAATACTTTTCCTACCTATCACAAATATTTTAAACAGATCCAAGATCTTGGTTATATAAAATATATTCCTAATTATCACCCTGGATATCGTAGTACTGTTGAATTTTTATTGCCATGAAGCCATACTTTCTCTTATGTAGATGCTAAAATATTTTTAGCTAAGATCATTTTTAAATTTACTCAGTCTTTCTTCAAATTGCATAAATTTTTCTTCAAAACCATTATGCTCTCCTAATTTGTAATATCGTTTTAGATTTATTAGATCATTTTCAAATTGTTCCAACACTAACGAAAAGTCTTTAATAGATTCCTGTTTGAATCCTCCAGATAATCTGTCTCTTAGCTCCAGCATTTCCCTACTAATTGTCTCCTGCTCTGTAATAGCGTAATCTTCGGTCTGTGATATTGAGTGGTGCCCTAACATTTCTTTGACAACATGAATAGGTACACCATTGTTTAGTGTGATGGTGCTTGCAAATGTACGTCTTGCTTTATGCGTGTTGAGCGTACTGTAAACTTTGCTCAGCACAGCGATTTCTTTGAGATATTCATTCATTTTTTGATTGGATTTCACCGGAAGCACCAATCCACGTTCCACACAAAGAGGGTGATTTTCATATTTTTTCATGATTTGTATAGCATTTGGAAGCAGGGGAATATCGGTACTCGATTTTGTCTTCTGCCTGTTACTCATAATCCAAAGTTCTTCATCAATTCCCCGCTTTATGTCAGTTTTTTTTAACTGCTTAATATCAACATATGCCAGCCCCGTATAGCACTGGAAAACAAAGATGTCTCTTACCGTACTTAGACGTTCACTATCAAATTGCTTTGTTTCCAGTAAGTAAAGTTCTGCCCGGGTTAAAGGCTCTTTTAAAATTTTAATCTTTTTACCCTTAAATAATAGGAACGGATCCTTTGGAATAATTTCTTTAGCAATGGCACGAAGAACAATCTTTTTGAAATTCGCTATATATTTCAAAGTTGTATTATTTCCACATTTCCTTACGGTTTTTAGGTACATTTCATAATCTTTGATAAATTCATAATTAAGTTCCCGAAACTCAAGGTCCTCTTTTTGATATTTAAAAAGAATAAATTCCTGTACATGTGCCCGAGCGGTCACAAAACGCGTATGAGTACCAATAGCATATTCGTTAGGCACTAAGGCAAACACTTCATCATTATGCTTCTGAAACTCTTCGAGTACTTTAGATTTTGACGGATTATTACCTTTCACAAATTCAATAATGCGCAGTGCCGTAATTGTCTTTCCTTCATTGATCAATTCAGTTCTATAGTTACTGACATTATTCACCAATGAATCCAGAAAAAAGTTAAGACTTCTAGCATCCTCTCTTGTCCCTACAGCCCTTTCCGTATTCTGATCCCATCTTTTGGCATCCCATTTTCTTTTCGTGGAAGTCTCTTTAGGTATTCCATCAACAGTAACTCTCAAATAAACGTACCTGATCATATCAGCTTTTCTTTTTGGCGTCTTCAAAAAGAAGGTTAGCCCGTAACTGTTTTCCAGCATAATTCAACAATTTTTAAATATTAGTAAATGTCGAATTAAAGTGTCAATGAGTCAAGTCGTTAACGTTATTTACCCGTTGATCTACAGGCTTTTACGTCAATTTCTGTGGCAATTATTTTAGAATTTTAAAAGTGCCACGAAGTTGCCATATAGTTTTTGAGTATTTTTGAAAATAATGACTATATAGCCCAAAAATAAAAAACCTGCACTTAGTTAAAATTGCAGGTTTTAAAAGCTTTTTAAGCATTTTTTGAGTTTTACTCTTGCTTTTCAGCGGAGAGAGAGGGATTCGAACCCCCGGACCTGTTACAGTCAATAGTTTTCAAGACTATCGCAATCGACCACTCTGCCATCTCTCCTGAATCACGGCTATACCGTTGTTTTCAGTGGTGCAAATATATAACGTTTTTTGAAACTGACAAAATATTTTTCACACTTTCTGAAAAAACATTGATTCATCGAATCATTGATGCTTTTGTTTATAAAAATTCCCAGACACAGAAGGGCTTGGCAACGATCTGATTCTGAATAAAATTCGAAGATCCGTCTTATTTTGCCTGACCGATATCCAGCCTGTCAAATTTCCCGTCATTATTTTTGTGAAATTTAAAGTACGTGCGGAATGTACCCCACTTCCCTGCTTCAAAATTTCCGTAAATGTCTTTGCCCTCATTTTCCACTTTATCTATATTGAGAAATTTTTCCTTTCCCAGAGCATTTGAAAAGAATGATTTAAAATCTATGGTATTACCGTCATCAGTCATCCCCGGATTTTCAGTGAAGAACGTGTACCAGTTCTGATCGCCATCCTGCAATGCCTGAATAGCTTGTCTTACCATATCATCTGTTATTTTTGATAAATCCATATTGGTTTGTTTTTGTGTTCTAATTGTTTTTTGAGACTCTTTCTTCTGTGTTTGTCCGCACGCCATCCATGACAGGGAAATAACAGCTACCATAGCGAAGTTCCTTATCATGATAATCTATTGTTTTAAAGGGTGTTGAAGGTAAATAATCAGCAGGTTCAGAAGAAGAAACGGAATTTCGATCATGGCTCCCTTAAAATCTCTGTCTTGTAGCTGAAAACATATAATGAGTAATATTCCGGCAGCCATCAGGAAATTTCCCCAGACAAATGTTTTAGGAAATAGAATCAGTATCGCTGCGATGATGGTTATTGCTCCATTGATCATCAGTCCGGTTTTGCTAAAGCCCCATTTTCCAAACATGGCCGTCATTTCCGGTTTACCCATAACCATGGCTGTTCCTTGTTTTATTCCCATAAAAACAGCCGTCAGGATAAGTAAAGAATTGATAATTTTTAAGATCATTTGTTTGCATTTATACAAATATGCAGTAAATAAATGAATGATCTATGGAGAAATTTTCGGAAGTTATTTAAATTGTATTGTTTTATCTTATCTCAGAAATCCATCCGGTTTTGATTCTCCAAAATGTATAATCCGGATCTTTACCGTCTATCTCCGGAATATCTTCTATTAAAGGAATTTTGTTGATTTCTTCCTGAGTTAAAAGGGGCAAATTTATCTCTACCCGCCTATTGTTCAGAATATTCTTATCTTCTACAGGATAAATGCTTCCTTCTGCAGTCAGCTGTGTACCGTACCGCTGTGGTTTACTCTGAAAAACCTGGATTCTATCATACAGATAAGCGATGTTGGACGGATTAATATCTCCACTGTTTTCAATCATCAAATCATAACATGCTTTCATGAATTCAGGTTCGCCAATAGCATGCTGAATGATAAGCCATGCGGCATCACTTGCCTTCTCTCCCACTTTTGAAATGGTAGGAAATCCAATTGCTTTGATCATTTCCCGTAGCCGATCTGCATTTTGCCTGTGCACCTTTTCCATTTCAGGATGATATCCACGGGAAAGCTTACCTTCAGCAACCAATTTTTCTCTTATTGACAGGTCTTTTTCTGCCAGATCAATTAATTCTTTTGACCATATTTCATTCATCGTTTTTTAGGTTTAATGGAGTAATTCTAAAATTTCAAAGTATTTAATTCATCAAACTCGTTCTTTTCATATACTTTTTCAATCCTTCCATTCTGCAACACAGCGATCTTATCGCAGGTATGGAAAAGAGTTTCAATGATATGAGAACTTATAATCACTATTTTATGCTCTGATCTCAATTGTTTAATGATATCGTAGAGAATGTGAACACCTTCAAAATCCACTCCGTTAAAAGGCTCATCCAGAATATTGATAGGCTTGTCCAGCATCAGCATTCCAATCAGTGCCAGTTTTTTCTTCATTCCGCTGGAGTAATACTGCACATATTTTGTCAAAGGAAGGTTGAACTTTTCAGTGAATTCATTAAAATTAATGCCTTTTTTACCTGAAAAATAAGATAAATACTCTTCTCCGGTGATGTAAGGATAAAAATAATTTTCCGTCTCCAGATAAGAAACAGAACTCCTCTTCAGAATTTTGTCCTGCCAGTGGATAGTTCCTGAGAATTTAATGCTTTGGTATAAAGAATCAAACAATGTGGTTTTTCCCGCACCATTTTTTCCAAGGATACCAATGACATTCCCTTCCTGTATGGACAGATCTATCCCTTTTAAGACTTTCTGGTTTTTGAATTCAACCTGTAAATTTTTAATCTCCAACATAGGTTCTGATATTTTGTTCTGCCTTTTTTATATCGTTCTTCAACACCAGCAAGGCCGGAATTACTGTGAGACTACAGAAAATGTATTCTATATAAACACTGATATTATAATAACCTCTCTTTTCTTTATAGTGATAAAGTCTATATTTTCTGCTGATAATAAGAAGAAAATACAAATTCATGAATGCAAAATAATATAACAGATACAAGCTGTCTTGGGGATTTATAATCAGAAAGAACACATAAACGGGAAGCAGAAGTACATTGAAAAACAATGAATTTTTCCTTATTTTTTCTTTTAGGCTAAACTTTTTAAAATACATTTCAAACATTTCCTTGTTTTCATAAGGCTCATAGATATCTGAAACGTAATCCATCAGAAAAACTCCAGCGACAATAAGTGATCCGGGATGATAAGACGAAGCCAGAACAATCCCATATCCTGCCATTGCCAACCAGCTATTATTTCTCAGGAAACTTTTCCATTCAAATAACTGATTAGAAACAAAATTCCATTTCAGAGCAGGATTAATGTTCGTTTTGGGAAAGAAAAAAGCAAATCCTACGATCAAAATATATAAAGCCAAGCCGGCCTCTTCCAGTTTATAATGAATATTACCCATCAGTAAAACTGTATAAATTAATGCGGATTCAAGCACAACAACTGCCCGCCAGCTTTTTTCAAAAACCTTCTTCAAAAAAGGAATGTCTTTTCTTCCTCCATGGAAAACAAGTGCTGACATGAAAAATAAAACCGGATAATAATGATCTGACGGCAGCTTTACCAGGATCATAACAATGAAAATGATTACAAAAGGTATACTCACTCTCATATCAAGATTAAAAATCCTGAATATCTGTTGAAATCTGAATACAAAATGGCTGAATAGTTTTTTCAATGGCTTAAATCTTCTCTGTGACATTAGAAAATGAATAGATATTTCTGATATCATATCCTTTTTCATTTGACAGAATATCTGGAAATTCATTCATCATAACTATCTTTTTCAAGGCTATTATTTTTTTGGATTGCAAATTGATAAAAATTTTTTAAATACTCAGGCTATAATGGTTTATTCTAATTAAAAAACATCATAATCTGAAAATAAATATCCAAATCTCTCTCCAAATTGGACATATTCATCCTGCTCAAAAATAAATCCTTCACTTTAGCGTGATATGGGTCCTTGTTTATCTTCTTAAAAAGATATTTTAACTGGAAAAATATTGTTATTCAGTGATTTTATTGTTAACTAAAAAAAACATAAAACATTAATAATAAACAGTTTAAAAAACATTTATTATTAACTCGCCCATTACGACATCAAAATCATATACGCTAAACATTACATTTGGTTCAGAACAAAGTTTATCCTATTTACCACAACCAAAAAAAAATTTATGAAAAAGAAATCCATTTTGCTGGGTGCTTTACTTGCAGCCGGTATTACTATTGCACATGCCCAGACTCAAGAAGAGAGGGCAAACATTCTCAAGGGAACCAATGTGACTGTACTTGAAAAATTATCTCAGGAATATTCAGTACAATTTGCCCGTGAAAAAAGTGAAGCACTGGAATTTGCCAAAAAAAATAATATTCCTGTCATTATCAATAACAGAGACGGCTCTATGCAGGAATTAATGAAGATCGTCAATGGAAAGCCCATCTACTTCACCAATAATAATGTAGCAGCAGCCAAATCTACAAGAGCCAATCACTTGAACTCGGGCGGGTCTTTGGGATTGAACCTGGCAGGAGAGAATATTCAAGTTGGTGTTTGGGATGGTGATACTGTCCGCATGAGCCATCAGGAATTTGGCACGCGCGTAACAGCTGGTGATAATGGAAATCCAAATTTTAGTCAACTGAACCGGGACCATGCTACTCATGTTTCAGGAACAATTGCAGCAAGTGGAGTCAACGCCGCAGCTAAAGGAATGGCCCCAAAATCGAAAATCAAATCATATGATTGGAATAATGATATTTCTGAAATGGCTATCGATGCATCGCAGGGACTTATTATTTCCAATCACTCTTACGGGAATAGACCTGATCTTCTTGAAGACTGGCAATTTGGAGCCTATACTGGTTATTCTTCCGAATACGATAGAGTTCTGTTTAATGCTCCTTATTACGTAGTATGTAAATCTGCAGGCAACAGTGGTGGCAGTGGCTATAATGCATCCCCTGTTGGAGGAGGGTCTTCAAGGCTTTTTGATAACCTTAGTGATGGTGCTGTTGCAAAAAACACTATTGTTGTAGCTAATGCCAATGACGCTAATATCAATAGTGCCGGGAATCTGGTTTCCGTATCCATAAATTCCTCCAGCAGCGAAGGTCCTACTGATGATCTGAGAATCAAACCGGATATTACAGGAAACGGAACTGAGCTTTATTCTCCTGTATCTTCTTCCAATACAGCTTATGAATCTTACACAGGAACTTCTATGTCATCTCCAAACGTCACAGGAACACTGGTGCTGGTGAATGAACATTTCAAAAACCAAACGGGAAACTTCATGCTGGGAGCAGCACTAAAAGGTTTAGCATTGCATACTGCCGATGACGCAGGTGCAGCAGGGCCCGATGTGAATTTCGGGTGGGGATTGCTTAATGCAAAGAAAATGGCGGAAACCATTAATAACCGAACTACTACAGCACTTATTTCTGATAAAACATTATCAGCCGGAGGAACAGAAACGATATCTGTTAATGCTGATGGAGTAAGCCCGGTTATTGCATCCATCTCTTGGTATGACCGTCCGGGAGCCACACAAACTTCAAGCAGCCAGCTAAACAGCACCACCAAAAGATTGGTCAACGATCTTGACTTGCGTATTGTAAGTTCCAACGGGCAAACGTACTACCCATGGGCACTTACTTCCAGATCTACGAATAATAAGCAGGACAATAACAGTGACAATTTTGAGCGTGTAGATGCAGGGGTACTTCCTGCAGGACAATATTCAGTTGTAGTCACTCATAAAGGGACTTTAACCGGAGGCTCACAAAACTATACCCTGATTGTAACAGGGAAAAGTTCAGGAACAACTCCTGTAACCCCAACGTGTAACGTTCCTACCAATCTGGTCAGCAGCAATATTACAACTGGCGGCGCTACCCTTTCCTGGACAGCTTCCTCATCTGCTAACACAGGCTACACCGTAGAATATCAATCAGGGTCTGCTACAAACTGGACAGCAGCCTACACAGGCACAGCAACAACGACAACTATTTCAGGCCTTACTGCAGGAAGCAGCTATACATGGAGAGTAAAAACCAACTGCAGTACAACAGCAGCCAGTGCATACGTTTCATCAAACTTTACGACAGTTGCCAGCCCATCTACCTCTTGTGCACAGGCGTATGAAACGAACAACACTTTAGCTGCAGCTTATGGAATCAACACCAATACAGATTACAAAGCTGCTATAGGAACCAATGGAGATCTGGATTACTATAAATATACAGTAGCTCAGGGAACTTACACGGTAAACCTTACGGAACTTTCCCATGATATTGATATTGAACTGCAAAACAGCAACGGAACCAGATTGGTGCTTTCCGAAAATGGAGACACAAGCAATGAGCAGATATCAAGAACATTAAGCGCAGGGACTTATTATTTAAAAGTGTACGGATATCAGAGTTTCAATGCCAACAGCTGTTATAAACTCAGAGTAACCAACAGTGCAGCCAATTCAGTATTTGCTGCCACGGGTTCCGAACTGCCATCTGGTAAGGGAGATCAACTGAAAGTATATCCTAATCCTGCCAAAGATCAGATCAATATACATCTGACCATTAAAGGAGAGAAAACATCTGTCATCAAAATTTATGATGTTTCCGGAAAACAGATATTAACGCAGAATGCCGTGAATGGTGAAAATACCATTAATATTTCACGCCTTGCTGCAGGATCGTACATTCTTTCAGCAGAAAGTGACAGCCAAAAGCTTAGTCAGAAATTTATCAAACAATAGTTTTTATAAAGTTTCATTTTAGCAAATTTTAATATATTTTAATAGCCGGCCAGATTTAATGATTGAATTACTTCATGGCCGGTTTTCATTAAAAATCCAAAGTTCTTTTCAGGGGGATTTTATTAAAAGCTTGATCCTATCAAAAGCTGATTATAATAAGTTTTTAAAGTACTTTTTCACCAGCCGGCCGGACTTAATGATTTATTAGTCCGGTCCGGCTTTTTATACACTGTTCACAAATCCTTAAAATAATCGTAATCTATATTTCAGGTAGTTTCCCAAACAGACGTTTAATTTTGTTCAGATTTAATATACTGTATAAAGTGAAGAAAATTTTTACCTCTGTTTTATTTTGTGCATCTCTGTTTTTCTATGCACAAACCGGAACTGTCTCCGGAAATATCAATGATGATTCAAAATTATCCCTGCCGGGTGCAAAGATCTCTCTGATACCTGGGAATATCTACACAACCTCCGATGATCATGGAAATTTTGTCTTTCTGAACGTTCCTCCCGGAAACTACACAATGAAAGTAGATTATCTCGGCTACGGAACCAGCGAATACAATGTAAGTGTAGAAGCTGAAAAGAATACAAAGCAAAATATTATTTTCACCAGAAAAGAAACTACCATTGCAGAAGTGGTAGTCACGGGAGCTACTCTTAAAAACCAGGCCAGAGCATTAAATAAGCAAAAAAACAATGCCAATATCACGAATGTAATTTCATCCGACCAGATCGGACGTTTTCCTGATGCCAATATCGGGGATGCTTTAAAGCGTGTTCCCGGAATTACTATACAAAATGATCAGGGTGAAGCCAGAAACTTGATTATCCGCGGTTTGGCTCCAAATCTAAACTCTGTAACCTTGAACGGTGACAGAATTCCATCCGCAGAAGGTGACAACCGAAATGTTCAGATGGATCTTATCCCTTCTGATATGATCTCTACTATTGAGGTGAATAAAACGCTGACACCTGATATGGATGCCGATGCCATCGGTGGATCTGTCAACCTGATCACAAGGGCTTCTCCTAACGGACAGAGAATTTCAGCAACGGTAGCCGGTGGTTATAATCCAATCCGTGAAAAAGGGAATTATACAGCCGGATTCGTTTATGGAAACCGTTTTTTAAATAAGAAACTAGGCGCTGTTTTGAGTTTCTCCTACAATAACAATAATTTCGGTTCAGACAATATTGAACCGACATGGAGTCTTGCCAACGATGCTGCGCAGACCGCTTACGTCAGCAAAATGGGTGTCCGTTATTATAATGAACACCGGATCAGGCACAGTTTTGATCTGAATATGGATTATGAATTTAATTCCAAAAACAAGATCTATGCTTCGGCGATGTACAATTTCAGAACGGATAAGGAAAACAGGTTTGCATTAGGTTATAAAGTAAAACCTGTTTATAATAGTGATGAAACAGAAATCACAGGATGGAAAGGCAGCATTACCAGACAAAATAAAGGTGGAGATGCTGATAATGACAATACGCGTCTTGAAAGACAGAAAGTACAGAATTATGCATTAAGAGGAGAACATCTTCTGGGTTCAAAAATCGATCTTGACTGGTCTATGAACTATGCCACGGCAAGTGAAAAGAAACCTCACGAACGTTATATAGAGTTTGAAAATGGAAAGATGAATTTTTCCTCTGACCTGAGTGATCCGGGAAGGCCGATGATCACGCCTCTTTCTGCAGATAATCTGGGCATTTATCAGTTAAGCGATCTTTCGGATTCGAATAGTTTTACACAGGAAAAAGAGTTTGGCGCCAAGGTGAATGTCCGTTTTCCTTTTTCTGTTATTGAAAATCAAAAAGGTAGGCTTCGTGCAGGTTTACGTCTGCGTTTAAAGGAAAAAGAGCGAAACAATGATTATTATGCTTTTGAACCTTTAGATACGATGGGAAGTCTGTTGTCCGTTCCTACGGTTCATTTTGACGGGCAAAATTTCCAACCGGGGAATTATGTTCCGGGAACTTTCGTGAATCCATCTTACATCGGTGGTTTGGATCTGTTTAATCCTGATTTATTTAAAGGAGAATCAAAGCCTGAAGAATTCCTTTCCAGTAATTATACAGCGAAAGAGAATATCTATGCCGGATACATCAGATGGGATCAGGATTTCAATGACAAATTCTCAATGATTGTGGGAGCTCGTTTTGAAACAACAAAAATTGACTATACAGGAAATTATGTGTTGGATGAAGAGGATCTGGCAGGAAAAATCAACCGAACCAATACCTATACCAATGTACTTCCGAATTTGTCGTTTAAATATGTTCCCGTTCAGGATCTGGTACTTCGTGCGGCATTTACAACAGCTTTGGCCCGTCCGAATTACTATTCACTGGTTCCTTATCTCAACGTTATTTCCGCAGATGAAACCATCGCAGCCGGAAATCCGGATTTAAAGGCAACATACGCTTATAATTTCGATTTTATGGCGGAGAAATACTTTAAATCGGTGGGAATACTTTCCGGAGGACTTTTTTACAAGAATCTTAAAGATTTTATTTATACGTATTCCAGAAGAAATTATACAACCGGAGATTTTGCGAATGATTTTGCGGGACAGTCCAACCCTATTCCTTCGGGAGAAAGTAACTGGAGATTTACCCAACAGCGTAATGGTGATAATGTAGATATTTACGGTTTTGAGGTGGCACTTCAGAGACAACTGGACTTTATTCCGGGAGCCTTCTGGAAAGGTCTTGGAGTCTATGTGAACTATACCTATACAAAATCCAAAGCCAAAGGAATTACCAATGAAGATGGCGTGGAAAGAACGGATGTAGGTCTTCCGGGCGCTGCTCCTCATATGTTCAACGGATCGCTTTCATGGGAAAACAAGCGTTTCTCAGCAAGGGTTTCGATGAATTATGCTTCTCATTATATTGATGAATTGGGTGGTAAATCATTTGAAGACCGTTATTATGACAAGCAGGTTTTCCTTGATGCGAATGCTTCTTACAAGATCACAAGCCAGCTGAGAGTTTTCGCAGAAGCCAATAATCTGACGAATCAGCCGTTACGTTATTACCAGGGAATTCAGAGCAGAACCGCACAGGTTGAATATTACAGACCGAGATTCACTTTAGGGGTGAAATTTGATTTTTAAACGCATGAAAAAGATACCATTTATATTCGCTGTTTCAGTTCTGCCTTTTGTGGTAAGCTGCAGCACTCAACATTTAGGAAAAAAAATACAACCTTCCGTTATTACAGAAACCGTTATGCATGATACGGATGATCCGGCGATCTGGATCAATCCCGAAGATGCCTCAAAAAGTATAATTATCGGGACCGATAAAGATACGGATGGCGGACTTTATGCTTTCGATCTGAACGGAAAGATCATCCACAAGGTTCCGGGATTAAAACGTCCAAACAATGTAGATCTGGAATATGGATTTATGTTAAACGGAAAGAAAACGGATATTGCCGCCGTCACCGAAAGGGAAACGAATACCGTAAAACTCTACAGCCTTCCTGATCTGAAGGAAGTTGGTGAATTTACCGTATTTGATGGTGAAACGGAGCGTGATCCGATGGGTATTTCGATGTACAAAAACCCTGCAACGGGAGAAATTCATGCTGTGGTAGGAAGAAAATCCGGCCCGGCTGATGGCTATCTTTGGCAGTATCAACTCTCCGAAAAAGAGGGAAAGATAACAGGTGAGGTTGTCCGTAAGTTTGGAAAATACAGCGGACTGAAAGAGATCGAAAGCATTGCTGTAGATGATGAAATGGGGTATATTTATTATTCTGATGAGCAATTTGGAGTGCATCAGTATTACGCAGATCCGGCGAAAGGGAATGAAGAGCTTTTGGTTTTCGGAAAGGGTGATTTTAAATCTGATGTGGAAGGTATTTCCATCTACCCTACTTCTTCCCAAACAGGCTACATTCTGGTTTCCAACCAACAGAAAGATACTTTTAATGTATATCTGAGAGAAAATCCTGCAAAGGGAAAAATTGCAGAAATCCCGGTTTCTACCAGCGAAAGCGACGGTTCAGAAGTAACGAATGTGAATCTAGGTCCGAAATTTCCCAAAGGAGTATTCGTAGCGATGAGCAATGGAAGAGTCTTCCATTTTTATGACTGGAGGCTTATTGAGGAGAGAATTCAGGCAGCACAGAATTCTAAATTAAAATAGAACATTTTCATAGACATAATTGCTCTTTTGGGCGATGATCAACCACTGCAATTGCGGTGGTTTTTTGATGAAATACGAGTCGCCATTTTTAGTCTGATGATTGATTATAATACACAAAAAGTCAGCAACATCTTAAAACCCAAAACAGTAAATTAATTTATTCTGACCATTTTTGATAATTATTTTAATGTCATATACAAAAAATCACTAATTTGGGATAAACTAAAAGCGGAATCTGAAAAGCTTAACAAAGAGTAGGAAAAAACTCAAAAAAATTAATTCATGAAAAATCTTACAAAAATTTCGAGAGAGGGTTTAAAATCAGTAACAGGAGGAACTAAAGAAGGATGTCCGGGGCCTGGATCACCGTTCTACCGTCCTTACGATACACAAGAACAATGTGAAAATGCAACAGGAAAAACCTGTTATTTTTTAGAGCAAGGCTATTGTTTCAATGAGGGATGGTTTGCTAATTAACCTTTAAAAAATACAGAATCAGAACTTTACGACATTATAACAAAACCAGCTTTCAGGAGCTGGTTTTTCTGTTTTTATAAAGTCTGTCATTATGAATTTGAGAAGTTGATGAGTAGGAAGTTTTTATAATTCTTCTCATCCACTCACCATTTCTTCTACTCCTAGCTCCTACTCTTAATTGGCTTATGGAATTTCTTCTGGTGATAGATATAGCAGCTTAAAACCACTGTAAAATTGCAGTGGTTTTGTTTTGTCACAGGTAGGTACAAGCGAGGGCAGTAGAGATGTTTATTTTATTCTATACAATTCTATCATTTTAACCTTTCCATTATTTTTTGTAACAACGTTCCAATGTGTGTGTAAACCAATTTTTCCATTACTTTTATTGCTAACATATTCTGATTTTCCTGTTTTCAGATACTCATCAATTTTTCCAATAGTCTCTTTTTCATATTTACTAACTTCAAATTCCTCATTTTTATCAATAAATTGACCGTTTTGATCTTCAAAATAATGTTTCAGACCGTAGTAATTGCTATCAATTTTTAAAATTGTCTTCGTACTATACGGTATAGGAACATTATCACTAATATAGTTGATAATTAAAAAGTCATTCTCATCCGAAGTTTTCTCTAACATCTTTAAAGTATTTGACCTAAAGAAATTTAAATATTCTAATCGCGCAGTGCAGGCGTCTTGAATAGTTTTAATTGTTGTCTCATCAAATTTATTTTTGCGGAATTCATTACCTTCTTTTTTACAATTCTGAATATCCTTGTCATTTATTTTGAAGAATGAAAGAATGTCTGATTGTAAATTTTGATTTTTCTGTGCTTTACAAGAATATGTAAAAAGTAAAGCAATACATATTAGAAAGATTCTCATTTTATTTTTTATAGTATTGTAATACCGATTTAAATCTGAAGACACCTGATTTTGACAAATTTATAACATTGAATTCATTTGATAAACCGTTTTCAAGAGCACCTGTGTTGTTTCTTACAAAACTTCATTGGGGACACGAGCGAGACGCTCGCGCCAGCGGACTGCTAAAATCAGATCAGTAACAATATAAATTAATAATATTATTCTGAACTTTTACAATTATTTTCCATGAAATAATTAATCTGTTCTTCATTAGTAACTAATTTATTATTCTTAAAATATAGAACATAGCCATTAATAAGACTTTGATTTCCTTTTGGTAACATTTTTATATCATAATCTGTAGATTGTAAATACCTATCAAAAAAATTTATATTCTTATTATTAATCATATTATCATCAAGCTCATAAATTATCAATACTCCTTTATAAAAATACGTTTTGTATATTCTACTTTTCTTTTCATCACAGAACAATAGGTCTTTCTTACTAACGGTAAATAAGAGTTTATTTTTACAATCCACCATTAAATTTATTTGAATAAATTTAAACGTTTTTTTGTCCTCTATCCATTTATCAAAATAATGATATAATGAATTTTGAGTTTTAGTTTGAGCCTCTAAATAATTGAAATTAAAAATTAAAAGTAAAATGATTACAATCTTAATTTTTCTTATATTTTCCTTCATAAGCTTTAATTATCTTAGAACTATTGTAAATTATCGTAGTATTATATTTAGCAGCATAAACAAAATTAATAGCCTTCGCACTCGATTCAGCAGCTACTCTATCTCCTTCATTAGTTTTTCCAATCGATTTAAATATATATTCATTTTCTTTAGTTGGAAATTTAGACATAATAAAACCTTGCTCCATAATTATACATACCCGTCTCCTGAAGCTCTTTCCCATTGTACTTATAACTGTAATACCCTCCAAGCTTAGAATTACCGAGCATGCCTTCTATATGATTGAGACCATATGGATAATAGTTGTTGGTATCTGTTACTTCAAGAGCTCCTGTGCTGTTTTTGGCAAAACTCACTCTGGCATTTCCTAGATGGTCCCTATACTGGTAAATATAACGGTTTTCTCAAATGGTAAACCACTGCAATTTTACAGTGGTTTTGTTTTATCAAAGGGCACAAGCTATGACATTTGATATGTTTATTTTATTCTAAACAATTCAATCATTCTAACTTTTCCATTATTTCTTACTACAATATACCAATGTGTATTTGCACCGATTAATCCTGCACTTTTATCGCCTACATATTCTGATCTACCTATTTTTAAATATTCTTCAATTTTTTGAATATTCTCTATTTCTGATTTACTAACTTCAAACTCCTCATCTTTATCAACAAATTGACCGTTTTGATCTTTAAAATAATGTTTTAAACCATAGTAGTTATTATCTATTTTCAAAATAGTTCTTGTTCTGTATGGAGAATATGAATTATCACTAATATAATTAATAATTAAAAAATCTTTCTCATCAGAAGTTTTTTCCAACATCCTTAGAGTATTATCTTTATAAAAATTAAAATATTTATAATGATCAATGCACTGATCATAAACAGTTTCAATAGTTGTTGTGTAAATTTTCTGTTTGAGTAATTCTTCCCTCTCTTTTTTACAATTCTGAATATCCTTGTCATTTATTTTGAAGAATGAAAGAATGTCTGATTGTAGATTTTGATTTTTCTGTGCTTTACAGGAAGTCGTAAAAAGCAAAACTAAACATATTAAAAAGATTCTCATTTTTTTTGTTTTTTAGCATTATCATAGTAATTAAATCTATTTGTCAAAGGCATACCACATCTTATATAATTATCATAAGCTTCAAGTGAACCACCTCCTCTCATATTAAAGCGTATGTTTTTTCCATAATTATTGTAATATAAACTATTACCCGCACTATCAATAAGAATTGTCTTAACATCTACCCCTGTTGCTACTTTATTATTATCATTTATTAAATAGGAAACCCTTAATGGTAATCCATTTTCAGCTCTGATCATATTCTCTTTGTGACTTGCATATATTTCTCCTGAGCTTACATCTGGCCTTGTCCATTTAGGAAACATAATATAATTGGATGGATCTTCTTTATGTGCTAATTCGTGTCCGAGATTCACAAAAAAAGGTGACTCTTGATAGCCATTTGTTTGTGGTAGGAATTTTGTCATTTTGGGATCTAACTTTATCGGATCTGACTTTTCTACTCCAGCATCAAATGTTCCTTTTTGATAAATAATATTTACATTATTTTTATCGTTATCAAAATAGGATACTAATTTCTTACCAGTATCTCCTCCATTTATTCCTACCTGTTCTAATCTTTGTAGTCCTGCTACAATTCCTACTACATTCTCTGATAAAGATACACTTGGGTCAACTGCCTGCCATTTTCCATCGACCTGATGCTGGGTTTGCCCATTGGAGTATCTGTATTGGTTATCTCCATCTGTAATTGTAATCCATAAACCATCAGGGTCTATAAAGCGAATTGGGTTATTGATAGCATAATTATAAGGTGAAAAGTTATGTCCTTTTTCACTTAAGGGATCCATCTGAGCCCATCTGCCTAAATCCGGCATATAGCTTCTCCAACCATAATCATACATCCCAGTCTCCTGCAATTCCTTCCCGTTGTACTTATAACTGTAATACCCTCCAAGCTTAGAATTACCGAGCATGCCTTCTATATGATTGAGACCATATGGATAATAGTTGTTGGTATCTGTTACTTCAAGAGCTCCTGTGCTGTTTTGGCAAAACTTACTCTGGCATTTCCTAAATGATCTGTACTGGTAAATATAACAGTTTTCTCAAATAGCAAACCACTGCAATTTTACAGTGGTTTTGTTTTGTCTAAGGGTATAAGCCACACTCTTGTTCTAGTGATGGAGATAGATGTTCGTGCCAGCATGGTAGAGAACTTATTGTCGTATACAGTGATTGATTATTTGATCAGATGTATACAATATAGGCTGGTGATTAATACTTCCTTTCCAAATAATTTGATTATCAAAAGAAATAGAAGTATTATCATACTCACTACTTGTAATAGCTCTATCTAAAGAATACTTTTTTAATTTTAAATTATATGAAATACCTATTTTTACAGCATTACATTTAATGAGATTTTTTCCTTTCTTTTCGGAAATTAAAAAACTTTTCTTTTCTCCTTTTATTTCTAAAATATAAAAATTAGATGTCTTAATAATCTTATTAAATATTATACTGTCTGGAGAAATATTCGACCTGTCCTGCGCAAAACAAGATGATGTTACAATAAGAACTAAATTAATAAATATTAATTTAATTAGGAACTTTATTTTCATAGAGAGGGTATTTTTTACCATTTATATCAAGATATATCTTTTCTGTTACTGATCCATCCCGATTTTTCTTTATATCTTTACCTGGAATTCCGTTTCTAATCCTATCTGGATCTAGTGCACTAGCTTTATTATGTGCATTTAAGTAATTGGGTATATTTCCTTTATTAGATCCCGGTGTTTCAGATGCAGATATGTAGCTTTCTAAAATTTCATGTAAAGCTGCCGAACCTTGTGGCGATTTTTCTGCTTTATCCACTTTTTCTGCCTGATTTGGATTTAAAGTCTGATAACCTTCAGTAATCGTTTCACCATTTTCATTTTTAACAACCTTATTTCCTCCATAAGCACCACTTACAATATAATTCCCATCAGCTGTTTGATTTGCACTTGTCGCTTCTAAATTAACTATGACACTCTGATCATTAGTCGCTTCTAAAAGTTTCTGTTCAGCTTTTGTTGCTTTTGCTCCCTCCTTTACTGAACCTGTGACTTTACCATTCTCATCAAGTTTTAAATCAAGATTTGTTGTTTTAGATTGTAATTGCTTAAAAGCTTTATCTTTTAAATCTCCTGTAATTACAACATCACTTACACCTCTACCATCAGGATCTATAAACCTTAAAGGATTATTCATTGCATAGTTAAATGGGGACCATCTTCTATATTGTTCTGCCAGCGGATCCACCACACCCCATCTTCCCAGATCCGCCATATAAAACCTTGCTCCATAATCATACATTCCCGTCTCCTGAAGTTCCTTCCCATTGTATTTATAACTGTAATACCCTCCAAAATTAGAACTACTAAGCATTCCTTCAATATGATTGAGGCCAAATGGATAATAATTGTTGGTATCTGTTACTTCAAGAACTCCTGCGCTGTTTTTAGCAAAACTTACTCTGGCATTTCCTAAATGATCTCTGTACTGGTAAATATAACGGTTTTCTCAAATAGTAAACCACTGCAATTTTACAGTGGTTTTGTTTTGTTCGGGACACGAGCGAGACGCTCGCTCCAGCCGACGGGGGTACGAACAGAATCGACAAAATTAGAGGCTACCCAAACTTTTAGGACAGCCTCTTTATTTAAATTATTGTCTAGTCCTGAAATAGCGATACAAAAAAAAGAATCGTTATGGAAGAACAATTAAAATCGCTTTATATAAAGCGCACTCAGAAAGATTACAGTTTAAGTTTAAAACTTCAAATTGTAAAAGAAGTCGAATCGGGAGAGTCCACCATCAGTCATTGCCGCCAAAAATATGGGATACAATCCCATGCAACTGTTTTGAATTGGCTCAGAAAATATGGTAACTTTGATTGGGATTATCAAAGACCACATACCATGCAAAAAACACCTGAACAACGTA
>NZ_FOVD01000005.1 GCF_900115055.1 Chryseobacterium oleae
CCTATAAAAACAAAAACCAAAGCAAAAAGAAATTTGCTCTGGTTTAATTATTTATTTTTGTCCTTTAATATGTATCGCTATTTCAGGACTAGTCATATTTCTTATTTCTTTTTTCTCTGCTGCTCCTGAATCTTCTGTTGATCCTGAGCTTTCTCCATCATCTCTCTCATTTTCTTCTGGAACTTACCTTCAGATTTTGGCTTTTCTTTATTCGCCTGGATCTGTGCATGGATTTTCTTTTCATCCAGTATCACGTATTTAATAACCAGGATAATTAAAATGTTAATCGCATTCGATACAAAATAATACCAGGAAAGACCTGAAGCTGATGTGTTCAGGAAGAACAGGAATGTAATCGGGAAGATATACATCAATACTTTCATGTTTGGCATTCCCTCCTGTTGAGGCTGCTGCATATTTCCTGAAGTCATTACGGTATAGATTAAGATTACGATCGTACACGCTAATGCAAAAACACTTAAATGATCTCCTAAGAAAGGAATCTTAAATGGTAACTTAATCAAATCATCATAAGCTGTCAAATCTTTTGCAAACCAGAACCCCTGTCCTCTAAGGTCAATAAAGTTCGGGAAGAAACGGAACAAGGCATAGAAGATCGGGATCTGTACCAATGCCGGAAGACATCCCGCCATCTGATTCACGCCCGCCTTTCGGTAGATTTCCATGGTAGCCTGCTGCTTCTTCATTGGATCTGCATCTTTTAGCTTAGCATTTACCTCGTCAATCTCCGGACGAATTACTTTCATCATCGCACTTAGCTTATGCTGCTTATACATGATTGGTGATAAGATCAGCTTGACGATAATCGTCATCAAGAAGATCACCCAACCTGCTGTAAGTCCCCAACCTGCAATAAGGTTGTACATTGGCATAAAGAACCCACGGTTCATCCATCCGATAAACGACCATCCTAATGGTAAAATTTCGTCAAAGTTTTTGTCGTAAGATTTTAACAGAGGTAAATCAAGTGGCATAAAGTACCACGTAAAGTCCTGATTAAGTTCACTTCCGGTCATCTGTACGAATCCTTCAAAATTAAGTTTCTTCAGATACTCACCTTCTTCGATAGCTTCCTGATTTCCTTTACTCTGTGTGAAACCGTTTTTAGCTTCGATTACAGAAGAGAAAAACTGCTGTTTTACACCGATCCAGTTAAGGGTTTCTTTTTCTTCACTCATTTCCGTTCTGCCATCATAATCATAATCTTTATAATTATTGAAAGCGTACGAGAATTCGGAGTGAGACTGCTCCTGAGCCCTACCCTTTTCTAAGTTTCTTACACTGTAATCCCAGATAAAGTCTGCTTTGTTATCAGAAGTAACAGCCGCAAGACCTTTTGTTCTTACTTTAAAATCTAATGTATATTTTGGAAGTAATGTATAGATAAACTGAATAACCGCACCATTAAGATCTGCCGTCATCGTTACAGCATTCCCATTAACAGCTGGTGTAAAAACTAAGTCTTTAGTATTGATTACTTTTCCGGTTTTATCTTTAAACTGAAAACCGTAGTTGGAGTTCTTTTTATCAATCAGATAAAGCGGAAGATCTGCCTTATCCGTTTTATGATCATATGCTTTGTACTCCGAAAGCTGTACTTTAGAAACCTGTCCTCCTAAGCTTGAGAATTCCACATTCAGTTCTTTGTTCTTCAAACTGGCTGTCTGAATGGCACTAGGAGTTACATTTGGATTGATATTATTGGCCTGAGTCTGTTTTACCGCATTTTTTACCTGCTCGATTTTCTGCTCCTGAGCTTTTACCTGCTCTTCTTTCGACTGCTTGTTCTGGAAATAGAACATGAATCCGAAAAGAACCAGACATAAAACCGCAAAACTGATCATCTGACTTTTATCGATTCCCTTGTTTTCTTGCATTTTATTTTATATTAAAATTTTAAATTTAACCCAAGTATCACAATATGCTACTTTTTGAGCTGACAAAAATACTGTTTTTTTATCAAAACTCTATGCATTACCATGTTACTATATAATAAACTCAAGCTGAGAATAATCAGCCTGAGTTTATGATAAGACGTTTATGGTATAGTATTACCTTATTTCTTTTCGCAAGCCTTCACAAAAGCTCTGAACAGAGGATGCGGCGTTGCTACTGTACTTTTGTATTCAGGGTGATACTGTACCCCTACATAGAACGGATGATCTGGCATTTCAAGAGCCTCTACCAATCCTGTTTCAGGGTTTGTTCCTGTTGCAAGGAAACCATTCTTTTCAAATTCCTGAAGATAATCACTGTTGAATTCATAACGGTGACGGTGTCTTTCAGAAATATTTTTAGCTCCGTAGATATCATACAGCTTAGACGCATTTTTTAGTGAACATTTCCATGCTCCAAGACGCATTGTACCTCCTTTGTCTACTACATTCTTCTGTTCTTCCATAATAGAAATTACAGGATCCGGTGTAGAAGTATCAAATTCCATAGAGTTGGCTTTTGAATGACCTAGAACGTTTCTTGCAAATTCAATGGTCATGATCTGCATTCCCAGACAAATTCCCAACATCGGAACTTTATTTTCTCTTGCATACTGAGCCGTAAGTACTTTTCCTTCAATTCCTCTATCGCCAAAACCTGGAGCGATAAGGATTCCGTCTACACCACCTAAGGTCTCTTTAATATTTTCAGCGGTGATATCTCCACTGTATACCCATCTTACTTTTACCTCAGTTTCAAGACTTGCACCGGCATGTTTGAAAGCTTCAGCAATAGAAATATAAGAATCCTGCAGAGAAATATATTTTCCTACTAAGGCAATTTCTACAGTTCTTTTAGGGTTTTTGAATTTTTTAAGGAAAGTTTTCCAGTCTTTCAGATCAGCTTCTTTATCATTTTTCAGATCCAGCTCTTTTAAAACTACATCATCAAAATTCTGTTTCTGAAGGTACATCGGAACTTCATAGATCGTTTCAAGATCTTTACATTCAATAACATTATCCAGAGAAACATTACAGAACTGAGCTAATTTTGCTCTCTGATCTTTTGGAATATTGTGTTCCGTTCTGCAAACCAAAACATCTGCCATGATTCCGCTTTCCATCAACTGACGAACGGAATGCTGAGAAGGTTTTGTTTTTAATTCGCCGCTTGAAGCCAGATAAGGCAACAGCGTAAGGTGAATCACCATAGAATTTTTCTCACCAAGTTCCCATTTCAGCTGACGTACAGTTTCAATGTATGGAAGAGATTCAATGTCTCCTACAGTTCCTCCGATCTCAGTAATGATGATATCGTAGTTCTGCTTGGAAAGCATTTTGATTCTTCTTTTAATCTCGTTGGTGATATGAGGAATTACCTGAACTGTTTTCCCTAAGAAGTCTCCTTTTCTTTCTTTTTCGATAACCGTTTGGTAGATTTTCCCTGTCGTAACGTTGTTGTTTTGGGATGTAGGAGCATCAAGATAACGCTCATAGTGGCCTAAATCCAGATCCGTTTCTGCGCCATCTTCGGTTACATAGCATTCTCCGTGTTCATATGGATTCAGTGTTCCCGGGTCGATGTTGATATAAGGATCCAGTTTTTGGATCGTTACGTTAAAACCGCGTGATTTTAACAAAAGTCCCAGAGAAGCAGAGACGATTCCTTTTCCCAAAGATGAAGTTACACCTCCTGTCACAAAGATGTACTTTGTATTCTTTTTACTCATTAGATTAGGTTTGTGCAAAGTTATGGGAAAAAGAAACACAAAGCAATTTTTTAAATTTTGAAAATGGAAAAACCCTGCTCTATGAATTATAAATTCTGCTTAAAAATTTTATTCTATATTTGATAAACACAATGACAAAAAGCGATAACCATCATGATTTCGGTATATAAATTAAAACCAAAATTCCAACAGCTCCTCACCCCGGTTTTATTATTCCTGCACAGGAAAAATATGACAGCCAACCAGATTACGGTAAGTTCCATAGTACTGTCGGTGATTATTGGCATATTATTCTGGAATGCAGATCTGTCGAAATGGTTCTTTTTAAGCCTCCCCATCGGATTGCTTATAAGAATGGCTTTGAATGCTCTGGATGGAATGATGGCACGAAAGTTCAACCAGACCAGCAGATTGGGTGAAGTGTTAAACGAAGTGGGTGACGTTGTTTCCGATGTGATCATCTTTTTTCCTTTGCTTAAATTCCAGCCGGAAAGCATATATCTGATTGTTATATTTATTCTATTAAGTATCATCAATGAATTTGCCGGTCTCATAGGAAAAGTGGTTGGAAAAGAACGCCGCTACGATGGTCCGATGGGTAAAAGTGACCGCGCCTTAATCTTAGGAGTGTACGGACTGGCTGTATTTTTTGGAGCAGATATTTCAGGTATTTCAAAATATATTCTTGGCCTTATCATTGTTTTGCTGACGGTCAGCACGTATATCAGATTAAAGAAATCACTGCATGAAGCCTGAAGAAAATAAATTTGCAGACGTTCCTTTAAGGGTAAAAACATGGGTCTACATTATCATCGTTTTTGCACTGGGAATCTCACATCCTCTCGCTATGAAGCTTTTTGTTTCATGGATCAGTTTTCAGTGTTTCTTTGAATTTTTAAGACTGTTCAAGATCAATTCAAACCGAATTATTCCTTCAGTATTTGTTGGAACCGTACAGTTTTTTCTGTTGTATTTTTTCACCATTGACAACTATTTTATTTACAGTGCAGTTTTCTCCATTATCGTTTTGCTGTATTTTCTTCTTTTAAAAACAGCCTCGAAACAATTTTACGGCGTCTTCATCGCTTTATTGATCTGTCTGTTTGCTTTTCCACATTTATCATTCATCAGAGAAACCTCTTCCGGATTAAATTCAATTATATTCGTGGTCGTTGTGACTGAGCTTAATGATGTTTTTCAGTACCTGATGGGTAAGTTCTTCGGAAAGCATAAAATCACTCCCACAATAAGTCCGAATAAAACTTTGGAAGGCTTTATTGGCGGTGTTTTTCTTACGGTGGTATTGAGTAATATCTTAGGATTTTTCTTACTGAAGACAGATATTTTCGTTAATGCAGTTATAGGAGTAATCCTTGGTGTTTTTGGATTTTTCGGGGATGTGCTGATGTCTTATTTAAAAAGAAAAGCAGAAATAAAAGATACGGGAACCCTGCTTCCCGGACACGGCGGTCTCCTTGACCGGATGGACAGTTTGATCTTCAATGCTCCTATTTTCTTCTGGATCCTTTCTCTTCTCGTAAAAAATTAAAATCATGAGTGAAAAATTTAAAAGAGCTGTTCTATTTTCAGGAGGCGGAACCAGACTCATGATTTATCTCGGAATATATGCTGCCCTGGAAGAAATGGATATGAGGCCTGATGTATTGATCGCTTCGTGTGGAGGAGCCTTTGCCGCAACGGTGATCAATGCTTTTCCTGATACTATTTCCCGAAAGGAATATTTAAAGTCAGAAGAATATTTCAGGTTTGTATCCAGTACGGTTTTGACAAAGCATAAGAAATTGTCACAGATAGGGCTTTTCTCATTAAAAAAAATGCTGGACAAAAGAAGTGCGCCTTACCTTGAAGATGTTTTCAGCAGATATCTGGTTGAAATGCCTCAAGATCTGACAGAAGTTTTTCCCTCCTTGAAAAATGTTCAGTTTTCAAAAGAAATCCCAACCGTTATCATCGGTTCAGAAATTCTTTTTGATCCAAAAGAAGCAGGACGGGAAAGAAGCGGAAGGAAACTTTATCGGAAAATTATTTTGACGGATCCAAAGACGGCAGAAAAAATAAATCCTGAACAGATCATCATTCCATCTGAAAATATGATGAACAGTGCTGTAGAAAAAATTCCAATGATAAAAACTGATTTTTCTCTACTCGAAAGTACCCGAATTTCCGTTTCCGATATGTTTTATGTAGAACCGGTTTTTCTTCACGGGAAATATTTCGCTGGCGGAGCGATTGATCTTATTCCTGCCGAACTGGCTCACCACCTTGCCGAAGAAATCATTATGGAAAAAAAGCAGGCATATAATTCTGTTGAAGAAGCTTTTGTCCGGGCTGTACTTGGTTTCAGTGGTAACGAAAGACTTTCAGAGATTGAACAGATTTCAGCAGATTTCCAGATTGACACAACAGGAATCAAACAGGATTTGAAAGGACATTATTTAAAAAAAGGAATCAATTGGGGGAAGTTTGAAATTGATTTTTCTTTCCCGAATACCTATGAGCAATTTGTAGAAGACATGGAAATGCAGTGGCAGTATGGTTTTGATCAGACCATGAAATCAATTCGCGGGTAATTTTTATGATGATATATATTTTGGCTAAAGCCGAATGCTATGATTTCCGTTTTCAGTAAACGGGCTAAAGCCCGTTTCTATTGAATATCAAAACTCTTTGATTTTTCCAAAAACTCACGTGAACTTCTATCCTCAAACCTTTACACTTAAAATCACTAAAGTGTTTAAAAACTTTTGTCCCTTTTGTGGTTGATAAAAATCCAACTTTCAGTTTTAAAATCTATTTTTACATAAAATTCAAATCACACCCCTCTCATGACTATTTTTATCGCAGGCGGAACTTCCGGTATCGGTTATGCTCTTGCCCGGCATTATCTTGAAAAAGGATACCAGGTGGGAATCTGCGGACGAAATCCGGGAAAGGTTCCTCACAACACCTTTGAAAATCTGAAAATACTTCAGGCTGACGTTTGTGATATGGATTCAATTGCTGCTGCTGTCCGTTCTTTACAAACTGATGGAAAACCACTTGATATTTTCATCAATTGTGCGGGAAGTTATGCCGAAGATGTAGCCGGAAAGATATCCTATGAAGAAGCTGAAGAAATGCTGCAGACCAATATTCTGGGAACAGCCAACTGCTTTGAAGTTGCCAGAAAAGCAATGAAAGGACAGAAAAAAGGCAGCATCGCTGTTATTGCTTCGGTTTCAGGAATATTAGATTATGAAAATTCCAGTCTTTACACCAAAACAAAACGGTCGGTGATCCAGATTTCGGATGCTTACCGTCGGGCACTAAAACCGTTCGGGATTTCTGTAACGGCCATCGCTCCCGGATATGTAGACACTGAAAAACTCAGACAGCTCAATCATAATGATCTTCATAAAAAACCTTTTCTTACCGATGAAGAAACGGCTGTCAACATTATTTCCAAAGCGATTGAAAACCGGGAAAAACTGGTAATTTTCCCCACAAAAATGAAATGGATGATGAAATCGTTATCCTTACTTCCTTCTTTTTTATTAAATATGATCATGTTCAGGAAAGCCCAATGGATGAAAGACAACCGACCTTAAAACAGCAAATCTTTGCTTTTGCTCTCTGTGCGATTGTATTCACGACGGTTTACAATTTTGCTGCATGGTATACGTCAAGAGCTGAAAAAGTTCCGTCTTTTGTGTTTGATTTTGAAAAATACATTCCGTTTCTGTCGTGGAGCATTATTCCCTATATGACCAGCGGTATTTTTTTTTGTTCGGTATTCTTTTTCTGCCGGGATAAGGAACAGCTTGCGGTTTTGACCAAAAGAATGCTTTTCACCACTGTTGCAGCAGGTATGTGTTTCATCGTATTTCCGTTACAATTTTCTTTACCGAAACCAATGACAGACGGCTCTGTTCTGGACTACTCTTTTCAGTTTTTAAAACTATTTGATTCGCCATTTAACCAGTCGCCTTCGCTTCATATTGCGTATGCTTTTATTTTCTGGACCGTTTTCAGAAACTTTACAAAATTCCGGATCTTTTTAATGCTATGGCTTATTGTGCTTGGAATTTCTACATTGACAACTTATCAGCATCATTTCATCGATATTCTCTCTGGAACGGTTCTAGCGCATATCAGTTTTATGGTGTTCCCTTACCGGAAAAATGATTTTCAGTACAGAAACTTTCAGGTAGCGAATTTCTATGTCCTATTCGGATGGATTTTGATTTTTGCATCAATTCTCATGGATCAGTTTTTCGGGCATTTGTGGCTGATTGTATTATGGCCGGCTGTGATGGCCATCATCATCGGATATCAGTATCAAAAGAACAATATTCATTTTTTAAAAGACAAAAACGGAAATATTTCATGGTGGAAAAAGATCTTTTATACACCTTATCTGATGGTATACTGGATGTTCTGGAAATTTTTAAGAAAAAATAAAAACCCGTTGGAAATTGCGCCCCGAATTTATATTTCATCAAGGCCCTGTCGTCAAGATCTGCATTATTTTGAGATCAGCAGAAATACTTTGGTCTATGATCTTTCAGCAGAAATGGAGGAAATATCTGACTTAAAAAATAAATCTTCCTATCATTCAATTCCTTTTCTGGATATCGGAACTTTAGATATTGATCAAACCAAAAAACTGGTTACAGAAATCACAGAAAAATATAAAATACTTCCGGCGGATGGAAAAATTTTCATTCATTGTACGATGGGCTTTACAAGAAGCTCTGTCATAGGTATTTTAGTAATGAAAAATATTCTATCTTTACCCATAGATGAAGCGGTAAACATCATGACAGGCATTCACAAAAATGCAGTAATTCATCCTTATCTCAAGGATTTTTTGAAAAAAATTTAAACTATGAACAGCGGACATTTTAAGAGTTTTGACGGCAGCAGTATGTTCTACCGCGAGTGGAATTATCAGCCTCAACAGAAAAGCATCATCATTATTCACCGTGGTCATGAGCATTCGGAAAGACTGAATGATATCGCCCAGTCGCCCCAGTTTTCGAAGTACAGTATTTTCGCTTTTGATCTCCGTGGACACGGGCATACAGAGACCAAGACCTCTTCTGTTTTCATGGATTACGTAAGGGATCTTGATTCTTTTTCCAAATTTCTGGGATCAAAATATGAGGTGAACATTTCAGATATTTTTGTTTTAGCCAACAGCATCGGAGGTGTTGTGGCTTCAGCATGGGCTCACGATTTCGCTCCGGATATCGCAGGCATGGCACTTCTGGCACCTGCTTTTAAAATTAATCTTATCGTTCCATTAGCCAACGAAATGATCACGCTGGGAACCAAGCTTAAAAAAGGACTGATTATTAAAAGCTATGTAAAATCCAAAATGCTGACCCACGATCCGGAACAGCAAAAAGCTTATGATACAGATCCTCTGATCACAAGATCTATCGACGCTGAACTTCTTATCGACCTTGCCAAAGCAGGAAAACGTCTGGTAGAAGATGCCGAAGCCATCGATACACCCGCCCTGATTCTGGCTGCAGAAAAGGACCATGTGGTTTTTAATAAAGAACAGAAAACGTTTTACGATAAGCTTGATACGGATTTAAAGAAATATGAAGTTCTATCAGGCTTTTTCCATGGAATCCTGTTTGACACCGGAAAAGAGAAAGTCTACGATAAAATTGCCGATTTTGCAGAAAAATGTTTCAACAGAACGCATAAAACAGCTTCTCTTCATCCTGACCGTTTTTCAATAAAAGAATATGAAAATCTTCAGAATAATGTCGGGAACAATCTGAATTTTAAATTTCAGAAGTTCTCCCTTAATAATATCGGGAAAATAAGCAACGGAATGGCTATCGGCCTGAAACACGGCTTTGATTCCGGAGCTTCGTTACATTATGTCTATCAGAACCAGCCGAAAGGAAAATTAGGTTTTGGGAAAATGATGGATAAAAATTACTTGAATGCCATCGGCTGGAAAGGGATCCGTATCCGTAAAGAACATCTGATTCAGCTTATGGAACAGAATATTCAAAGTCTTAAAAAGGAAGGCCGAAAGATTACAATTCTTGATATTGCTGGCGGAACAGGAAATTATTTATTCGATATTAAAGAAAAATATCCTGAAGCAGAGATCGTTATCAATGAATTCGTGAAGGCTAATATTGAGATCGGAGAACAGGTGATTAAAGACAAAAATTATCAGAATATCCGTTTTACCAACTTTGATTGCTTTGATCCTGAAACCTATAAAAAGCTCAACTTTGAACCGAATATCACCATTATTTCAGGAATCCTGGAATTGTTTGGTGATAATGAAATGGCAGCTAAAGCGATAAAAGGAGCCGCTTCCGTTTCCGAAAACAATTCTTTTGTTGTTTATACCGGACAGCCGTGGCATCCGCAACTGAAAATGATCGCTTATGTTTTGAATAATCATCAGAATAAAGACTGGGTCATGAGAAGGCGTTCGCAGAAGGAGCTGGACAGAGTCATGAAGCACAGCGGGGTTCGTAAAGAAAACATGCTGATTGATGATTACGGTATTTTCACCGTTTCTTCAGGGAGAATTAATTCTTAAACTAAAAAATAATCTCGCGCAAATTTAGCTGATCAAGCAGATTTAACGCAAACATCTGTTCTATCTGCCCAATCTGCGAGAGCTCAATTCTAATAAAAAAAGGTTTTTCAATCACTTGAAAAACCTTTTTTATCAAAATTATCTATACAATTATTGTTTTACCAGTTCAAAATATAGGCTTACGTCTACATCTTTAGCTACACCTGCACCGGTTGGATCATATTTAATTCCGTAGTCTAAACGGTTAACTGTGAATTTTGCCTGGAAGCCCATTACTTCTTTTCCCTGCTGATTTTTAGTCACTCCACCGAATGTTACCGGAATACTCACATCCTTTACTGTTTCCTTAATTTTCAGAGCACCTTTCAGAATGTAGGTATTATTTTTATCCTTAGTGATAGATTTGCTGTGAAAGCTCATCGCCGGATATTTTTCGGCATCAAAAAAGTCTGCGCTTTTAAGGTGTTTGTCTCTCATATCCGTTCCGGTATTGATTGAATTCACATCTACCTCGAATGCAAAAACCGCATTATCTAAATTGGCCGCGTTGGCTGTTACTTTCCCTTCAAATTTATCAAATCTACCTTGTACAAAGTTGATTCCCATATGCTTGATATTGAAATTCACTGAAGAATGCATCGGGTCTACCGCCCATTCTGTCTGTGCAAAACTTAAAACGCTTAACAGCGTGAATACGAAAGATAAAAGTACTTTTTTCATTATAACTTATTTTTAGTTGAGTAAGTAAAGGTAGGATATATGACTCATTCTCATCTTGATGTATGTTAGTTTTTAATTTTAGCTCTGATTATTTTAGAATAAATTAAATCAAAAAGACAGATTAAAAGAAAAACACCTATTGAATTTACGTACAACAGTAAATTCGTAAGATGAACATCCGATGCCTCCGCAAAATAGGCAAAAGGACTAGTTCCTGATAACAGGAGCATCAACAGATAAAGGACTTCAAATAAAACGGCGATTTTCCATATTGTATCATAGCTCTTTCTGAATAATAATACCGTTACCCAGGCAATCACAGTAATGATTAAAGATGCCACGATAATAGAAGCCGAAAGCATTCCAAACTGAACGCCAGACTGCGTAAAGAATCTGCCAGTCCAATCTGCCAGCTGAGCATTGAGAAGACTCATCACAATAAATACGACCAGGCTTCTCACCAGAATATTTTTCATGCCCGAAAATTAATTAAAATTCTGAAAGGAGATTCATTTTTTTTAACTTCGCAGTATGGCAAAACTGAAAACAGCATATTTCTGTCAAAACTGCGGAACCCAATACTCCCAATGGATGGGGCAATGCAAAAACTGCGGAGAATGGAACACCCTTGTGGAGGAAGTCGTTGAGAAAACCTCATCCAAAACCCCACCTTTTTCAAAATCAAAACAGCATGTCATCAACATTATTGAAGTGGTGACCAGCGAAGAACCGAGAATAAAAACGCCTTCCGAAGAACTGAACCGTGTTCTGGGAGGCGGTATTGTACTGGGTTCAGTAACGTTAATCGGTGGAGAGCCAGGAATCGGAAAATCTACCCTTTTGCTTCAGCTGGCTTTAAAGATGAAGAAAAAAGTGTTCTATGTATCCGGTGAGGAAAGTGCTTCGCAGATCAAGATGAGAGCAGACAGATTGACGGATGTTCAAAACCCGAACTGTTTTCTTTTTACGGAAACATCGCTGGAAAAAATCCTTCACGAAGCCAAAAAACTGGAACCGGATTTCATGATCATCGATTCCATTCAGACTTTACAATCTCAGTTAATTGAAAGCTCGCCGGGAACGGTTTCCCAGATCAGAGAATGTTCCAATGAGATCATCAAATATGCAAAAGAAAATAATACCCCGGTTTTCCTGGTAGGCCATATCACGAAAGACGGCCAGATTGCCGGACCCAAGGTGCTGGAACATATGGTAGACGTGGTTTTAAATTTTGATGGCGACAGAAATCATCTTTTCAGGCTTCTCAGAGCCAATAAAAACCGTTTCGGGTCTACTTCCGAGATCGGAATTTATGAAATGGTTTCACAAGGTTTAAAGGAAATCAGAAACCCTTCTGAGATCCTGATCACCAAGAAATTCGAAGAACTTTCCGGAAACTCAGTGGCGGTAACTTTAGAAGGAAACCGACCGATGCTTTTGGAAATACAGGCTTTGGTAAGTACCGCGGTTTATGGAACTCCGCAAAGAAGTTCTACCGGATTTGATGCCAAAAGACTGAATATGCTGCTGGCTGTTCTGGAAAAACGGGCAGGTTTTCAGTTGGGTGCGAAAGATGTCTTTTTAAATATTACGGGAGGAATTAAAACGGATGATCCTGCACTGGATCTTGCCGTGGTGGCTTCTATCCTGTCTTCCAATGAAGATATTGCGATTTCCGAGCATTTCTGTTTTGCAGGAGAGATCGGCCTGAGCGGAGAGATCCGTCCTATCGCGCAGGTGGAACAGAGAATTACAGAAGCTGAGAAATTGGGCTACGAAAAAATATTTGTCTCCAACCTCAACAAGATTCCGAAAAGAAAATTTGGAATTAAAATCGAGGAAGTGAGCAAAATTGAGGATTTCCACGAACGGATATTTTAAAAACCATTCCACATGCAGCTTGAAAATATCCAAAAGTTTGTTCTTGTCCTGCTCTACGGAGGTCTGACGCTGCTTTCATTTACGGTACTGATCAATCCGATGAGGGTCAACAGGAAAGCGAACTTGTTTTTCGGGCTGTTTCTGCTTTTGTGGTCCAGCTACTGGATTTTGAATGTTTTACAGTTTTGCGGATTACCTCCGGGACCTTTGCTGACATCTTCAGTCTATTCAATACAGATATTCACGCCAGTTCTCCTGTTTTTCAGTGTTGTGTTTTTCATCAATCCCAATTACCGTTTCAAAACGAGGGATCTGGTCTGTCTTATTGTTCCCGTGATCTATTGGATTTTATTGTTCAACTCTGATAAACATCCGGTGATTTACAATGCGGTTCTGCTGATTGATGTGGCACATAATCTTCCATATATCGCGCTTATTTATTTTAAAATCAGGAGACATCAGAAGAGGATTGAAACCATTTCTTCCAATACCGAAAATATGGACCTTCAGTGGCTCATAAAACTGAGTTTCCTCCTTTTTGTCACCATCATTATTACGGTGGGTTACGAGCTGTTTAATGCTTTTGTGTATAAAATGCATCAGCACCTGGTGATGGATCTTTTGTTTTTATTCATTGTTTACAGTACTTTATATTATGTATTGAGACAGAAAGAGATTTATCCTGTGAATAAAAAACAGCGTGATGAATTGTTATCTATCGAACTGGAAAGTGAGGAAGAAGAAACGGAAAGAAAAAAACTGATTCCCGATGATGAACTTGAAAGTTTAAAACTCAGGTTAAATGCTTTAATGGAAACCGAAAAACCCTATCTCGACGGGGATCTGAATTTACTTAAACTGTCGGATCTGCTTCAGATCAATGCGCATCAGCTGTCTTATCTTCTGAACAACGGTTTTCATGAAAACTTCTTTTATTTTGTGAATAAATACAGAATTGAACATGCCAAGAAAATGCTCACGGATGATTCGTACAAAAAATTATCTATGGTAGGCATCGCCTTTGAATCCGGCTTTAATTCCAAAACGGCTTTCAATACGATTTTCAAAAAAATGACGGATATGACGCCTTCCGAGTTCAAAAAAGAACAGGCTGGCTGATTGAATACTAAAAAATTTCAGGCGCTCTGTTGAAAGTCTAATCAGGATTCATTATTTTCACTAAAGAATTTAAATGAATGAAAAAAAGTATCCATGAATACTATGATCACCTGGCCGAAACCTACGAAGAGAACCGTTTTGGAAACTCTTACGGAAAGTATATTGACCGGCAGGAAAAATCATTTTTAAATTCTTTTTTCAGTGATAAAAGCTATGCTAAGGTTCTGGATCTCGGATGCGGCACGGGCAGGCTTCTTGAGTATGCAACACACGGAGTAGATTTCAGTGAAAAAATGTTGAGCATTGCTTCCAAAAAACATCCGGGAAAAATAACTGCTGTCGGCGAAATTTCAAAAATTCCTTTTGATACATCTTTCGATTGTATTTTTTGCTTTCATGTCATTATGCATCAGACCAAAGAGGAAACGGAAAATTTTCTCCATGAATGTTTTAGGAAATTAAATAACCGCGGCGTTTTGATTTTTGATTATCCTACAAAAGCCAGACGGAAAACGATCTCACCTCAGGAAGACTGGCATGCGGGGAATAACTTTATTCCGGCTGAAATTTCACTTTTAACCCAAACTCAATGGAAGATCAGGAACACGACAGGTATTTTACTGTTTCCTGTTCACAGACTTCCGAAAGGCTTACGGATTTTTTTTCTGCCCTTAGATATTCTGCTTTGCCATACTTTCCTGAAAAAATGGGCATCCTATCACATTGTAGTACTGGAAAAGAAATGAGACGGATCTTAAAAAAACTCCTACCCGATCCCGTAAAACTGCACATCAGACTGTGGCAGCGGTATTTTGATGAGCGGAAAGCCAATCACCGTTATCCAACGGAATATGCGGCTGAAAGTATTGGTGAACATATTTTTGAGCTCAGACAGGTGATCAAAAAGGGAGCATTTAATGATAATAAAATTCACAATTTAAAAGTAGTCCGTGAGAAGATCCATAACCTGGTGATTCAGCCCGGTGAGGTATTTTCTTTCTGGAAATTAATCGGAAAACCTACGCAAAAGAACCATTTCAAAGAAGGTCGGAATCTCATTAAAAATAACATTTCAAGCGGATCGGGCGGCGGAATCTGCCAGTTTTCATCCATCCTGTATTATGCTGCATTGCAAGCCGGCCTGACGATTGTTGAAAGATACCCCCATTCTATAGATATTTATAAAGAAAATGAACGTTTCACTCCGTTAGGCTCTGACTGTACGGTGGTGTATGGCTATAAAGATCTGCAGATTCTGAACAGCTTTTCTTATCCTGTGCAATTTCAAAGTTTTGTCAGTAATGATGAGCTTCATCTTAGTCTGGTTTCTCCGGAAAAAATTACTTTAAACCAAATTGAATTTAAGTATACGGAAACGGAAAAAGGAGTTTGGGTGGAGACCTTTGCAGATGGAGGTTTTTTGGGTAAAAATTTTTATATTCGTTTATGAATTATTTAGCCCATTCTTTTCTTACTTTTTCGGACGGACAGATCGTAGGACAGTTTCTTGAAGATTTTATCCGGAACAAGGACCGTTATTCTTTTCCGAAAGATATTCAGGATGGTATTACGCTGCACAGAGCTGTGGATACTTTTACAGATTCTCACCCGGCTATTCATGAGGCTAAAAAAGTATTTGCCCCTTTGGTAAGGCTCTATGCCGGTGCTTTTGTAGATGTTGCTATGGATTATTTTGTGGCCACTGATCTTTCCCTGCATTCTTTAGCTGAGTGGAAGGCTCATTCCTTAAGAGTCTACAGAGTCCTTAACGAACATGAAGAATGGCTTCCTGAAAACTTTAAATTAATGCTGGCTAAAATGGAGCAGGATGACTGGCTGTACAACTACCGCGAAGACTGGGGCATTAAATTCAGCATGCGGAACGTTATGAATAAAGCTAAATATCTGGAACCGGACATTGCTGTTTACGAAGCATTTTTAAACAATAAACCTTTTCTGCAGGAATGTTATAATGACTTTTTCCCTGATCTTCTTGCTCACGCCAAAGGGGTCAATGCACTGATCCAGCTCGAAAATAAATAAAAAAGCACTCACAGGGAACGTAAGTGCTTTTAACAATTTGTGTTGTTAGAATCAATATCTCATTTTCGAATATCCTTTTTTAGTCTCCAATTCTGAAAACCAACAGTTGTGTGGAACTGCCTGCAAGGCCCATTCCGGCTCCGCTACAGTTTCCCGATTGTCCTCTCCCTAGATGGATTTGCCAGGTTCTGTTTGCCGGCAAGGTAGTAACATATGTAATAGTTCCCCCATGGTTGGAAGCTCCTCCCTGATTATGGGAAGATGTGCTATGAATTCTTGTTGTGGAAGCATTAAGAGGAAAATCTACAAAATAAGAACTGATTGTGCATCCTGGAGCATCGTGACCTCCTTCGTAAACAAAATTGATCTGATAGGTACCTGCAGGAAAAGTAATGGTGCTTGAAGCTGTATTATATGATATTCCAGGAATGGAATTCTTAATCATATTCATAGGGACCACCTGTAAACCACCAATTCCTTGTGAGATCAAAAAGTCGCTTTGTGTAGTTTCCAGTCTGAATACAGCAGGAGTCGGTATTGATAATGCCCCCAATGTACCTATCGTTTTCACCACTCCATTGGTATCAAGGACCAGAAGTGGATCAGTAGTTGTATTTCCTACTGTAGTTCCCTGCAATCGCAAAGGATCTGTTCCATTGATGTGCAGTTTATTAGAAGGTGCTGCAGTTCCTACGCCTATTCTGTCATTGACAGCATCCACTGAAAGTGTAGTTCCGTCTACAGAAAATCCATTAGTTGCTGTAGAGGTAAATGCTAAAGTATTCGCAGCTTGGGTTACTGTTCTGGGGCCTAAAAGAATACCATTTGAATTGTAAAGATTTAAAGCGCCATCATTTACATTTTTCCACAATGTTCCGTTAAAAAAATAATAACCTGCTGCAGTAATTTCTATGGTTTGTGCTACACTTGGAATCGTTCCGGTAGGAGTGGTTGCATCTGTTATATAAACAAGAGCCCCAGATTGCGCTGCTGCGTAAGTTCCTGCTACTTTTGCAGCCAGTTGTCGCCGGGTAATTCTCGGAGCCATTACACCGTCTTTTGCTGTAGTAGAAGCTCCATTTCCTGTAATATCAAGTGTAGATTGAGGATTTAATGTCGCAATCCCTACTTGACTAAAACAAGTAGAACCTATGGCTAAGAAAGCCAGTAAAGAATAAATTTGTTTTGTTTTCATATCAGTTGATTTAGGATTTTTTAAACTTAAAACTCATGCATTTTATCCTGATAAAGAAAATCCTATTTTTAATAAAATTCACTTTATAAAGACATAAACAAATATCTATATTTAATTAAAAAAAACAAATATTATAACTTAAAATATAATGAAAATCGATATTTAATGATATATTCATTATAAATATTACTTTTAATTACTAAAATTGATTTTTAAGCGAAAAAAATAAATCAAATCACCCAATCAGCGATTTTCTCATTTCATATTTATTTCAAAATATGAAATGAGAAAAAATAAGTATGAAAAACATCAAGAAAAGCAATGCTAAAACCGAGGACGTAGTTAGCGGATGGTATAGGTAAATTTTTCACTTTTCCCCGTGGCCGTTTACAATCATATGCACACTATTCAACTGATCATTAAAAAGATTGTCCAAAAAAACTACTGCAGCTTCCCGTTTTTTGAACTCGTCACGATTTCATACTCTCGGAAAACATTCACTGACTCGCTGTCTTCTATGTAGTACACGTAGTTTATTTTAATAATATTATGATGATTTTTTTCCAGATTTTCTTGCTCACGCCCGAGGTGTCAATGCACTGATTCAGCTCGATCATCAATAAAAAAGCACTCACAGGGAACGTAAGTGCTTTTAACAATTTGTGTTGTTAGAATCAATATCTCATTTTCGGTTATCTTAATTTTTTATGTTCTGTTGCCTTGTCAAATACAAATGTTGCAGCATAAGTTGCAATACCTACCTAGACAATAAAAGAGACAACGATCTTCAAAAATCAAATACAAAATAAGTGTGTTTTATCCATATGAGTTGCTTTAGTATATTATTAAAACATTAAACTTATATGTTTTCACCAGCAGTAGTTAAATTACAATTTTTATTAAAATTTTACTTAAAAAAGTGATTTAATAAAAAATAATTAAACCTAACTACACCTACACAAATATAATTTATTTTAAAGAAAAAACAAATATTACAAGCGTTAATTAATTAAATAATATTTATACATTAATTATCAACAATAAAACACATTATTTACTATTAATTAATTATTAAAAATAATTTTAAAAGAGAGACAATATAAAAATATTAATCAATATGTAGTGATTTAATATTTATTTAAAATATTAAATGATTCATAAAAGAAAATGAAGAAAAAGGAGATCTAAAACTGGCGATACAGGTAACGATTTGGATACGTAAGCTTCTCACTTTTACGGTCGCCGTTTATAATCATATGAACAATATTGATCTGATCATCAAAAAGGTTGTACAGAAAACTTACGGCTGCTTCCAGTTTTTTAGGGCTGGTCACGGTTTCAGATTCCAGGAATACATTTACCGACTCGCTGTCTTCTTCGTAGCCTACGTAGTTTATTTTTAAAAACTTCCCGTCTGCCTTTAATTTAAAATACTCAGCACAGTATTTTTCCAAAGCTTCATTGAGCTTAGCTTTGTATTTTTCATCATTAAAGTGGAAAGAGCTACCGTATTTCTTACCTAATCCGTTTTCCAGATCATCCAGAAAAAACCGGCCGGTGATCTCAAAGGATTTTGATTTCGCATTATAATTGATTTCTACAGAACCTACATGATAAGGGTGAACCTCATCGGCTTTTGTAAAGCTCTGAAATATCAGCATCATCGAAAAAATAAAGGCGAAGAAAAATTTACCCTGCATTGATTTTATTTTTAAACAAATATAAAAAAAGCAGCAGTTGTACAACCGCTGCCTTTTAAGATTACCCTTATCTGGTTATCTTTAATTATTCCTTAACTACTTTTTTAGTAATTTTTGTATTGTCATTCAATGTTATGGTAAACAGATAAACTCCTTTTACCAATGCCGAAACATCAATTTTACTTTCTGAACTGTTAACATTAGCCGTGTTAATCAATTTTCCGGAAGCATCAAAAATAGCTACGGAAGCTTTAGAATACTTCCCTAATCTTACATTGACAAAATCTTTAGCGGGATTCGGTGTGATATTAACATCTGCATTCAGCTTAACATCTGCCGTTCCCAATACAGCTGAACTTGATTTCGCAAAGTATCCTCCAAAACCTGTCGTCTGGAAACTTACTTCCCAGTATTGGTAGGTTTCGTTCCAGATAATATCAGCCACATTTGGAGTAATAACCGTAGCAGAACTCCCGAAAGATGCTGTAGTCCCAGTGTTTGCTGTACTGGTTCCCGTAAATTTCTCAATAACAAGATTGCTTTTATTCGCATTATCTGTGCTTGAAGTTGGTAATTTCACAGTGTTCGTCAAATTATAAGCATCAAAATCCGCCTGTTTGAAATATAAAGTAACTTTTCCTGTAGCTGTGGAAGCATCTGTAGCCGGATTGATTTCGTATCTTCTTGAAACATAGTTCGGCTGTGCGTTATCTACCCAAACTTTTGAAGTGATATCTCCTGAAACAGTGCTGGCAGTCTCTTTTTCCACTCGTGTGATCAGTTGGCAGGTATTGGTGAAATAATTATACCCTCCCGCTACTGTAGCTGTTTTATTCAGATTTACCGTAGCCAGATTTTTCACTTCAGCAATATTTTCATAAACGGTTGCTCTCATTTTCAGGTCAAATGTTCTTGCCGTCCATGTTGTTCCGTTGGTTGACGTTTTACTTCGCCCACTTGCGGAAACAGATTCATTTTTCATGGAAACTCTTCCGCTGAGCCCGTTAACAACAATATAAAAATCCTTGCCCGTCACCATCTGCACATTGAGTCCAGAGAGATCTACGTAGTTCCATGTAAATCTCTGAACATCATTCACCCATGAGGAAACGGTTTTTGAAGCAATAATATCTCCCGGATCGCCATTGGCATCTACTTTTCTGATCTGAATATCAACTGCCATATCACTTGGAATAACGGATGTTCCGGTTGAAAATGAAAAGCCTCCTAATTTTCCGGTCAACGTCGGTGTATATCGTACTGCCAATGCTGCATTATCGAAATAATTATTATTTTCCGCATTCACAAGAATATAAGGCTCATCATAAGTCACTGTTTCAAAATTGGATTTTACACATCCCAGTTCATCCGTAACAGCTTTATAAATATCTAATTTTCCGTAGCCCCATCTTGCATTCGGAATATTTCCGGTAGCAACATCTTTTCTTGCATTAGAAGTAAGACGGCTCTTCACTTGTGCGGCTGTCAGGGCAGGATTTGCCTGAAGTAATAAACCTACCGCTCCTGCCACTCCCGGCGAAGACATACTGGTTCCCTGATTTTTCACATAGAAATTGGTTCCGATGATAATATCCGTTGCTCCCGGAGCAGAATCAACTGATCTTGAAGAAATCACATTCTGACCTGAGCCTGTAATATCCGGTTTTTGAAAACCATCCACCCTTGGTCCCTGCGCACTGAACGAGGAAATGGATTCCTGCGCCGTATTGGTTAAATATGCACCTGCATTGGCATACCAGCTTCCTCTTCCCATGTATGAGGCTACGGTAATGGCATTGGAAGCATTCCCCGGGGTGCCTACTACATATTCATTATCTCCATTCTGAAGGGAAGCCGTAATGCCTGTTCCTTTGCTGTATAACCAGCCGTGTGTAGTGATAGGCTGAGTTCCGTTATTGGTAATTTCCAGCGTATAAACTCCCTGGCAATTCGCAACAGAACCTGCATTCCTGCTTATGACCAGCTGTACATAGCGCTTGTTGTTATCTGTACTCCAATAATTGTACATGGATGCTGTAAAACCTCCGCCTAAAATACTGTGAGCCGTATTGGTACTTATGTTTTGTGTATACTGTTGTCCATCCGGAGTCGTAAGTTTAGCAGTAACAGCGGTATCATTGTTCGCATACATCAGAAATGAAAATACAGAAGCAGCTGAAGTATTACTGCCTACGGTGAAGGCATAAGACTGTGCAGCATTCGGTTCTATATCCACTTTCCTGTGAAGATTGGCACCGTAATCATTTCCTGCGGAAATTACGACTACTCTTCCCGGACCTGAGTTGGTGAAATTATTGACGGCTACTTCATGAGAAGATGTTCCGTCGTGGGCACTTCCCTGCCCTCCGATGCTCATATTGACTACAATAGGTTTATTTAACGCTGTGGCCACATTCTTAAAGTAGGTTAAAGCATTGATGGTATTGGTCGTAGGAAAAGAACCGTTCCCTCCTTTTACAAAAACGATATCAGCTTCGGAAGAAAAACCTTTGTGTCTTTTATCGGCAAAGGCAGCACCATTCCCGGCAGCGGTACCCGATACGTGCGTTCCGTGGCCGTTTGTATCATTTTCACGGACAAAACCTGCGGGAGTTCCGTCCAATTCATCTTCAATCTGGGCTCTTGTATATTCCACTCCCGTTGCAAATCCTGTTGGAGGCACTTCGGTGCCCTGTGCGGTTAATGTCTGATCCCAGATAGATACAATTCTGCTTTTCGTCTGGTCAGCTGCATTTCTGAAATCTGGATGTTTCCAGTCTATCCCGGTATCATATACTCCTACTAAAATTCCGGTTCCGTTATAAGCGGTATTGTTGAAAGCACCGTCCTGTAAAAGGCTTGCTCCGGACTGGGCTCTGCTTACATCGTTATGAAGCTCATCAAACGTAGGGGCCATTACAGAAGTAACGTAAGGAAGCTGCGTCAGTTTTTGAATATCTTCAATACTTACCAAAGCAGTTGCAAAACCAGGGAGCTGACTTTGCACTAAAAATCCGTCGGCTTTAAGTTTTTCAGGAGTTTTTGTATAAATAATACATGAATACATGGTTTGAGCTCCTTTAGAAGTAACGACCAGATGTTTATCCAGTTTCATATCATCCCGTTCCATATCTTTAACGGTATTTCCCTTTGAGATAATTTCTTTATTTTTCAATAAAATATCAAACCTGGAGTCCAATTTCTGTACTTGTCCATAAAAAGCATACGAATACAGCCCTAAAAAAGCAGCGGTAGCGTTTCTAAGAAACTTCGCTCCTCCATTCGGAATGTTTACTTTTGTAGGAAATAGTTTTTTTAAATGCATATTTAAGTTTTTTTTAACATTACAATTATACAAATATTTATAATACAAGCAACATCACCAAAACGCCAATAATATTCATAAAAACGATAAAATAATATAAAATAATTCACCATATCGCTTCAAAAAATAAAAAATTATAGGTTTTAATTTATCCTTTAATTAAATTACATCAGAAACAATCATTTTAAAAAATATTCAACTAATTATCATCAAAAACTAAAAATTATAAACATTATTCACAATGCAGGATTTTCTATTCTATTTAAAGCTTGGCTGGGAGCATATTATTTCTCTGGATGCGCTGGATCATCAACTGTTTGTTCTGGCCTTGATCGCAGTATATTCTTACACTGACTGGAAAAAAATACTGGTTCTGGTGACTGCTTTTACCATTGGGCATTCCATTACACTTGCTTTAAGTATACTTGATATTTTCAGAGTTCCTTCAGCATGGGTGGAATTTTTAATCCCGCTGACGATTGTCCTTACTTCCCTGGATAATATTCTGATGAAAAATAAAAAGCAGACGTTGATGAGAGCCAATTATTATCTCGCTCTGATTTTCGGATTGGTCCACGGAATGGGTTTCGCCAATACGGCAAGGGTAATGATCGCCAAAAGCCAAAGTATAGCTATTCCGTTATTAGGATTTAATATCGGGCTGGAACTTGGGCAAATCTTTATTGTACTGGGTATTCTTACCTTTTTATTTATCCTTCTGAAAATATTTAAGGTCAATAAAAAAGACTGGGTTTTGTTTGTCTCTTCCGGAGTATTTGCATTAGCATTAAAAATGACTTTGGAAAGACTTCCGTTTTAACTTTGAAACATTTTCAATTTTTCAACTACTTATTATTATCTTTGGTAATTATTAAATCAATTCGGTAATGAAACTAAAAACAGTTCTACTTTCATTTTCTGTATTTGCTTATACAGGTTTCACCGCACAAAATATCCAGAATAATCCTGGAAGTAATCACGGAAACAGATTCGAGCAGCTGGGAACTATTCTCCCGACTCCCAATATATACAGAACGGCTTCCGGATCTCCGGGCCATGGCTATTGGCAGAATAAGGCTGATTATGATATAACCGCCTACCTTGATGAAGACAAAAGAAATCTGAAAGGTTCTGAAACCATTACCTATTATAACAATTCACCGGATGATCTGGATTATATCTGGCTTCAATTGGACGAAAATGAACAGTCCACGGTTAAAAATGCAGGTTTTCAGTTCCCTTCTACTCTTCCGGCTGCTTCGAATGATCAGCAGCTAAAGGTCACTGAACTTCCGGAAAAAGACAACGGCTATGGAGTAAATCTGGAAAAGGTGACGGATGCTTCAGGAAATCCTCTGAAATATACAGTCAACAAGACGATGATGCGTATCGATTTACCGAAGGTTTTAAAGAAAGGTGAAAAACTGGTTTTCAAAGTAGACTGGAACTACAATATCCCGAACAGAATAAAAATGGGCGGCCGTGGCGGTTATGAAAATTTCGCTGAAGACGGCAATGACCTGTACACCATGACGCAATGGTATCCGAGAATGTGTGTATACAGTGATTTTCACGGATGGCAGAACCACCAGTTCACGGGACGTGGCGAATTTGCATTGGTATTCGGAAATTTTAAAGTTTCGATGAATGTCCCTGCAGACCATATCATAGGTGGAACCGGCGAATGTAAAAACTATGATCAGGTTTTAACATCGGATCAAATGGCCAGATACAGAAAGGCTGAAAGCGCTGCTGAACCGATTGAAATCGTAACGCTGGATGAAGCTAAAAAAGCAGAAAAAAATCATTCCAAGCAAAGAAAAACATGGAATTTTGAAGCTAACGATGTAAGAGATTTCGCATGGACCTCATCCAGAAAATTTGTCTGGGACGGAATGCGCGTTACGATTCCTGAAAACAATAATAAAGTAATGGCGATGAGTTTCTATCCAAAAGAAGCTTACGGATTATATAGAAAATATTCAACAAAAGCAGTTGCTCATACAATTAAAACGTATTCTGAATTCACAATACCTTATCCATATCCTGTCGCACAGTCTGTAGAAGCAGCCAATGGAATGGAATATCCGATGATCTGTTTCAACTTTGGAAGAACCGAAAAAGACGGAACCTATTCTGAAGGAACCAAAAACGGAATGATCGGCGTAGTTATTCACGAGGTTGGACATAATTTCTTCCCGATGATCATCAACTCCGATGAAAGGCAATGGAGCTGGATGGATGAAGGTTTGAATACCTTCACGGAATATCTTACGGAAGAGAAATGGGATAATAAATTCCCTTCCAAAAGAGGTCCGGCATGGACGATCACCGATTATATGAAGCTTCCGAAAGATCAGCTGGAGCCTATTATGAGTAATTCTGAGAATATTATTCAGTTTGGTCCAAATGCTTATTCAAAACCGGCTACCGGATTGAATATCCTTCGTGAAACCATTATGGGAAGAGAACTTTTTGACAAAGCTTTTAAAACTTACGCTAAAAGATGGGCCTTCAAACACCCTGAACCTGCAGATTTCTTCCGTACGATGGAAGATGCCAGCGGTGAGGATCTTGACTGGTTCTGGAGAGGATGGTTCTACGGAACGGATCCTGTAGATATTGCCATCGATAAAGTAACTGTGGCAGTTCCGGATCTCAATACGCCTCCAAGGGATGCCAAAGAAACAAAGTATAAAGTGGAAAAACCGCTTCAGAATGATTTTGAAGATATTTCTAAAATCAGAAATAAAGCAGATAAGAACATCACATTCTATGTAGATAAAGATAAAGAGCTACAGGATTTCTATTACCGATACGACAGAGGTCAGGAGAAATTTGACACAGAAAAGGAATACACGGTAAAAACAGAAGCCGGTCAACCTCTGGATGCTAAGGATAAAGAGAAATTCAAAAATCTTACAGGCTATCAGATTGATTTTGTAAATAAAGGTGGACTGGTGATGCCAATCATCCTTGAATTCACTTTCGAAGACGGAACTAAGTTATATGATAAATCCTCTGCACAGATCTGGAGACAGAATGAGCAGAAGGTTTCTAAGACTTTTTATTTTGACAAAAAGATCAAGTCTATCCAACTGGACCCAATGAGAGAAACTGCGGATATCGAGACTTCCAATAACTTATGGAGCAGCAATGGCACGGATACTCAGGTTTCAAAATTCCAATTGTTTAAACAGAAACAGGGAGGTGGCCCGGTAAGAGGTGGCGCCAACGGAAAAGTAAACCCGATGCAGGCTGGTGGAAAGAAATCATAAAAATTATAAAGGTTGTTTCAAATTTGAGACAACCTTTTTTCTTTTCATTAATGCAACAGATTTATGATTTGGCTAAAGCCAATTTTGATTGTCAATACATGTAAGGCGGGCTAAGGCCCACCCCTATTGAATTTTTTAATCTTATATCGAAAAAACTCCATAATCCATTTAATTTTCGTGAGCTAAGCGGGCTAAAGCCCGCTCCTATTGAATTTTTCATGTATTGCGGATAGAACATAAACAATCTGAACGAATACTATACATGAGGCGGGCTGAAGCCCACCCTATTGAATTTCTAAAATATTGCAACAAAGAAAAATCTGCGTCATCCATGTGATCTGCGAGAGATTTTTACACGAAAAGAATTAATTCAGATAAGCCTTTAAAGAATTTTTATACGTTCTCCCCAACGGAAGTTTTTCTCCATCTTTGAGATACACATTCGCGGTATCATACGAGCTGATATGAGAAGAAAGAACGATATAGGATTTGTGAATTCTGATAAAACCCAGGTTTTGAAATTTCTCTTCAAAATTGGACATCCGCTCAAGAATCATGTATTTTTTCAGATGGGTCACCAGAATGATATATTCTCCAAATCCCTGAACCCAACGCACATCATCCAGAAGAACTTTGTGCATTACGTAATTGGATTTGAACATGATGAAATCTTCTTTCTTCTGCTGTTCCGTAGAATTTTTGAACTGCAGGAAATCTTTCGCCTTATTGATCGCCTTTCTGAATGTTTCAAAATCGACAGGTTTTACAAGATAATGAACAACATCCAGTTCAAAAGCCTTGACCGCATATTGGGTTTCCAATGTTAGAAATATACACAATGGTTTGTAAGGAAGTTGATGCAGAAGTTCGATTCCGTTGATGTAAGGCATATTGATATCCAGAATCACCAGATCTACCGGGTTCTGTTTAAGATATTCCAATGCTTCTTCCGGATCCTGAAAAACCTTCAGCAGGTCTACGTCTTCCATCTGTCCGCAGTACTTCTGGATCAGCTGGAGCGCCGGGTATTCATCATCTACACTTACAATCGTCAGATTAGCCATTACAGTTTAATTTTTAAAATAGTCTGATAGTTGTTATGGTCTACGGGCTCGGATATAAAAGTATATTTCCCCGCATAATTTTTTTCCAGAATATTGATGACTGCTTCATTTCCCAAGCCGCTGTCATTCATATTTCCGACAAGATTTTTTTTCTTTGACACAGAATTTTCGATTTCAAACAAAAGTTCCTGATCCTGTATTTTATAGCTGACATTGATATAGGTCTCCGCCTCTATTCCCACCGCAGAATGCTTCAACGCATTTTCAAATAAGGTAAGACAAACAGAAGGCGGAATATCTATCAATTCAAGAGTTTCTTCGTCTTCAATACTAAAACGGATATTCAGCTCTTTATTATACTTTAACTGATACAAACCTGCCAGAGATTTAATGGATGAAAATTCCTGCGCCATAGAAATCTTTTCCTTACTGGTATCATAAATCACATACTGAAGCAGTTTACTGAGCTGTAATATAGATTCTGACGTATTTTCTGAGGGCTGGAAACTTTTGGAGTAAATATTATTAAGCGTATTCAGCAGAAAATGGGGATTCATTTTAGATTTAAGCAAGTCTAGGTACAGCTGGTCTTTTTCTTCACCCAAATCTTTAAAATCCTGTTCGATAAGAAATTTATCCTTTGTGATGCCTAAGAATGAAGCCACCAATATGACAATTCCCTGCGCTGTATATACGTTGTAGAGGAATTTGGTATTGGAAAGGGTTTCATTAAAATTCATATGAAAAACCGCAGGCTGCAGCAAAATTCTGAAGAGACTTGATACCAGAAAACTGATCAGCGCATAAAGAATGAACTCGGGATATTTATTGGAAAGATAGAATTCCGGGACCAGATAAAAATAGACCAGACTGTAAATTCCGACATTAAAAATAATGACCGACAAAACACCCCAGATAAGTTCCGGAACGTCTAAAAAGTAGTTTTCAGTAAAAAAAGTGATGATCATGAAGATCAAAAGGAAAAAAATATGCTGAAACTTCAACAAAAATCCCCAATGATATTCCATCAGTCTTTTCAACACTTTCGCATTAAACAAAATCCTGAAAACCAATAATATAAATACAATATTTATAATTAAAAACATCTAAAAAATCCAAATTTCAATCTTTCAAATATACCATCTTTTTTACCCCATCGTGCAGTTCACTGATAAAAACTGCCATTGATTGAAAAATAAATCTGCGGCTGGTTCTTATAAATATATTTGAGACATCAGGATATTAACTCAATATTACATGAAAATTAAATTCAGATTAATCATCATTTTGCTGCTGGGAATGATCCGGCTCGCCAACGCACAAAGCCGCGACAACTACAATATGTGGTTCCAGTATCTGATGTCCGCAAGACTCACCGACAAAAGTACGCTGACTGCCCTTTCGCAGTATCGTTCTTTTGACCTCGCGTATGACACGAGACTTTTCCTAGTTTCGGCTTATGTAGATTATGAAGTGGCCAATGAAGTGAAACCCGCTGCCGGATTCATGTTTCTTGTTCTGGATTCCTATAAAACTGACAATTCAAAGAAAGAGCGCTATGAGAAAAGACCTTTCCAGCAAGTGACGTTGGGAGGCAATATCGGAAGAACTTCCGTCTCACACCGTTTCCGTGTGGAAGAGCGTTTCATCAGTAATCCGGATGAGTTCATCGTGAGGCTCCGCTATCTGATTTCCCTGAGAATTCCTTTTAACAGAAAGGGAGAGAAAGAAAAGCTGTACGGCATCCTGAAAAACGAATTGAGGATGAATGTGGTGAAGGAAGACCCGTTTGACAGTAACCGTTTAACGGCCGGACTTGGAATTAAAGTCGGGAAAAACTCAGCCATTGAAGTCGCTTTCATCAATCAGCTGGAGACCGGATCTACGAGTAATTATGGCTACATCGGCTACAGAAACAGTTTCGACTGGAGAAAGAAAAACAAAAATAAATAACTATAAATCAAATCATCTATGCTTACATTCCTTGGATTCGTCATGATTCTGATCTTCATGGTTCTGATCATGAACAAAAAAATGACTCCGCTTACGGCATTGGTTATCGTCCCTGTAACCGTAGCTCTCTTTGCAGGGTTTGGTCCTGAACTGGGAGAAATGATGAAAAATGGGGTTAAAGAAATAGCCCTCACTGGCGTTATGCTGATTTTCGCCATTCTGTATTTCAGTTTAATGATTGATACGGGACTTTTTGAACCTTTGGTCAATATCATTTTAAAGGCAGTTGGAGACAATCCCATCAAAACAACGATAGGAACTGCAGTTCTCACGGCATTGGTTTCGCTTGATGGCGATGGTTCTTCCACTTATTTAATTGTCGTAGCTGCGATGCTTCCGCTTTATAAAAAACAGGGCATGAACCCGTTGATTCTTACCTGCATCATTATGCTGGCAGGACAAATCATGAATATTCTTCCTTGGGGCGGTCCTACAGCAAGAGTTATGAGTTCCCTGAAACTGGGACACACAGAAATTTTTGTTCCTATGATCCCGATTATGGCCATTGGTATTCTGTGGGTGATATTCGTGGCCTACATTTTAGGAAGAAGAGAAAAAATAAGAATTGCCAAGCATGGAAAATTCACCAATTATAACACGAATGATATCATCGGGGAAGTAGATCTTAAGCTTAGACGTCCCAAATTGATCCTGATCAATCTGGCTCTTACCATCACTCTTCTAGTCGTGATGATTCTGGATCTTGTTCCGCTGGGAATTGCTTTTATGATTGCTTTCTGTATCGCTTCCATCATTAATTATCCTAAATTAAAAGACCAGCAGAAAATTATTTCCAAGCATGCGGGCAATGCCTTATCTGTAGCAGGAATGATTTTCGGCGCAGGAATTTTTACCGGGATTCTGAATGGTTCCGGTATCATGCAGGCGATGGGAAACAGTATGATTGAAATCGTTCCGAAAAGCTGGGGCGGTTATCTGAACATTGTGACGGCGGCTTTCAGTATTCCGCTGACTTTTTTCCTGTCGAATGATGCTTATTATTTTGGAATACTCCCGATTATTGTTGCTACGGGGCATCAGCTGGGTATTTCTCCGGAAATTCTTGGAAGAGCGAGCCTTATCGGACAGGGTTCACATCTTTTGAGCCCGCTGGTTCCATCTACTTATTTATTGGTATCGCTGGCCGGTGTAGAATTTTCAGACCATTTGAAATATACACTGAAATGGGCATTGGGATCTTCAATTGTCATGTTGATCGCTGCATTGATTCTTGGAGTGATTTAATCTAAAGATTGGAAGCTGGAAGAGGGAGGATGGAAGTTGATATTGGACGCAGTTTTAAAATTAATTGGTAAATTTAAAAGATTAATAAACAGGATTTAAAAATCAATAAAAACCGACCGGAAGATATTATTTCCGACTTCAATAACTTCCCTCTTCCAGCCTCAAGCTTCCCTACCCCATTATTCTATTTCAGATGTAAAAAAAACAACAGATCTTTGTACGGACAGTATATTTTATTCTAATGAACCTTTTTGAAACTCAAAAAACATTCACAGGAAGATATTTAAAAAATCTCACCTTATATGTATTTGCCGCCATTCTCGGTGGAGTGCTTACGGGGCATTATGCGCCTGAGGCAAGCATCCAGCTGGGAATTGTGAGCTGGTATTTCTTTATGGTTCTGGAAATGCTGATCCTACCGATTATCTTTATGGCGATCATGTATGGAATCTGCCAGCTGTCGGGAATCAGAAATGCGAGCAGCATTGTTTGGAAGACGATTCTGTATTTTCTGATCATCAGTTCGGTCGCTATTATTTTAGGATTTATCTTCGGGTTTGCTGTAAAACCGGGTGCTGATACGGGAATTGACACTGCGAAGATCAGCAGGTCTCTTCCTAAAACATTTGAAATCAACGACAGTACTTTATCCGGAAGCCTGTATCTCAACAGGCACGGGATCTTTCTGATTGTTTCCATCGTAGCGGGGATTTTCATGAATCTTTCCGGAGCAAGAGAAAAATTTCTGAACATCCTGGACAAGGGTCTTAAGCTTTTTTATACGGTCATTAAATACCTCTACATTATCCTTCCGGTCATTATTTTCTGTAATATCGCCTATGGAGTTGCGGTTTACGGGATCAACACACTTCTTCCCCTTAGTAAAGTGGTGGCAACAGTTTATCTGGCTGATATCGTCTTTATCTTTGGAATTCTGGGGATTGTCGCGTACCTGTTCAAAATCCAGTTGTGGAAATTTTTACTTGATTTAAAGGAAGAAATTATTCTCGTAATCACCACATCTTCCTCCAAGACGGCTTTCCCGCTGATTTTTGAAAAAATGGAGTCCGAAGGATACAGCAGGAAAATTTTAAGGTTTGTGATTCCTTTGGGTTATAATTTTAATCTTTCCGGGGCCTGTATTTACATTTCCGTGACGTGTTGCTTTCTGATTCAGTTTTATAATATTTCATTATCTGTCAGTGATTATCTCTGGCTTTTCGCCATCATTACCATTACTTCAAAAACGGCATCGGGTGTTCCCGGCTCGGGATTTTTAGCTTTAATTTTTACGTTAAACAGATTTGGAAAAATTCCGTTGACGGACATTGCCCTTCTTTACAGCGTAGACCGTTTTATGAACGAAGCGAGATCCGTGACCAATTTTATCAGCATTGCGATTTCCGGGGCGGTGATTTCGAAAATTAATCAGTCTTCAAAGAGTCATTTGGCTGATAAATCCCAATCTGAAACATTTTAAAATATTTCAAATATTATTTTAAAACATTAATACTCAATATTTTTCCGTTCTATTTCTGCATTTTTTGTAATTTGGTTTCATCCAAACTCAACAGAAAATCATGAAAAATATACTTCTAACGCTCAGTATCTTTCTTTTAGGATTTAATCTGACATATTCGCAAACTCAATCAGGGACCGAAAAAGATCAGGCTGAACTCCGTAAAGTACTGGATATTTTTATGTCCAGCTTAAAAGCCAAAGACAGCACAAGTCTTTACCGCTTATTTTATGACGGACCGGTAACATGGGTTGGTGTATATAAAGATAAAACCCAGCAGAAAAGAATTGAGAAAGATCCCAAATCTTCAGATCATAAATTAGCAGATTATAAATCCTGGTTCAGAAGCACAACCAAAGGATCTGTGAAAGAGGAAAAATTTTCCAATGTGAATATTGACACCGACGGCAGCGTAGCTTCAGTAACCTTTGATTTCAGTTTCTGGGCAGGCGGAAAGAAAGGTTTATGGGGAAAAGAATCCTGGGGACTCGTGAAAATTAAGAACGAATGGAAGATCACCAGCGTAATATTTTCAATGGAGCAGGAAAGTATTTCTCCTGAACCCAAGAGAGAATAAGCTGTAACTTTTTGAAAATGAGAAACACTTATTACTAAAAAAAATCATGAGAACATTTCTTGTCCTTTTATTAGTAAGCAGCGTTCATTTATTTTCACAGAAACTGCTCACTCCAGCCAACAGCAGTATTGATGCTAAACTGATCAAAGATGAAACCTCGGAAGCCATTTGGTATGCCGACAATGCAGGCACAAAAACAGAAATAGGAAGCATCATCACTGAGCTTAAAAAATTAAACAAAACGGATCTCCTCATCAGAACCACTGTAAAACTAAAACAGGCTCCCGATGCCAAGTGGACAGATTCCACCATCGTAAAAACAGCTAATTTCGAACCGGTCTATCATTCCTCTTTCAATATGATGAGGGATATGGTACTCAAATCGGGCAAAACAAAAGTTACCGGGTATTATCTCGACAAAAAATCTCAGGAAAAACACAGTATCGATATTCCGGCAGCGAATTATTTCGACAGCAGCAGTTATCCTATGATGATCCGCTTTTCTCCGCTTAAAGAAAATTATACCGCCGATCTTTCTATTTTCGATTATAATCCGGATGCCAAACAGGGACTTATAAAAGCCTATATCCTGGAAGTAAAGAAAACCGATTACGACGGAAAAAAAGTCTGGGCCGTAAAAACAACGGATGATATCAGAAATAAAACAACATTCGTCACCTATTATATTGATACCGAAACCCGAAAAATCCTGAAACAGGATATGGACCTCGGCGGGAGAAAAATGACACTGGAAACCATCAAATAAAAATCTTTAAAGTTTACTGTTATAGTAAACTTTTTCTTTTTTAAAGGGTACCCCTAATTACAAAATATCCGCACTCCCCTACTGCAAAGCAATCATTAAACGATTGATTATCATCATACAAACATCAATAATAAATCTACATACGGTGTATTATGTAATGATATTTTTTTTATCTTTGACGTACACTTACCACACCAAATCGTCAAAAATCCTGATTGACACTAAATGTTCAGGAATGTAAAACAAATTAAATATTAATCTATGAAAAATGCTAAATCATTAAGCAGAGACGCGCAAAAATCCATTATGGGTGGTGCGGCAAGACTTGTTTGTTGCGAGCGCGACGATCAGGGAAAATGTACTTTATGGATCGGGCCTGGACAGCACTGCCCTTAATTCAACGAATTATTAGAGTTAAATACAAAAGCCGGAAGTTTCCGGCTTTACTTTTTTCATTTTTCTGCCAAATTTTCACACTTGAAATTAAAACTCTGCCATTTCATCCACAGGGACCTCATGGCATACATTTAGAGAATTATAATGGAGAATTAATTAAAAAATAAAATATATTATGTCAGTAAACTTTAAACCATTAGCAGACAGAGTTCTTATCGAGCCTATCGCTGCAGAAACTAAAACAGCTTCAGGTATTATTATTCCGGACACTGCGAAGGAAAAGCCGCAGGAAGGTACTGTAGTAGCAGTAGGTCCAGGTAAAAAAGATGAGCCTACAACTGTTCAGGTAGGTGACAAAGTTCTTTATGGTAAATATTCAGGTTCTGAATTAAAATTAGACGGAAAAGATTTCTTAATCGTTAAGGAAGGAGATTTACTTGGAGTAATTGGATAAGACTCCAGATACAAGACATCAGATTTCAGACTTAAAACTGAATAAAAAATAAATTTTCAAATAATGCTTGGCGTCTAACATCTGACGTCTAACATCTAATATCTAAATAAAATGGCAAAAGAAATAAAATTCGATATTGAATCAAGAGACGCTTTAAAAAGAGGGGTTGATGCATTGGCTAATGCAGTAAAAGTAACGTTGGGACCAAAAGGTAGAAACGTAGTGATTGAGAAATCTTTCGGAGCTCCTCACGTAACTAAGGACGGTGTTTCTGTAGCAAAAGAAATCGAACTTGAAGACAGAGTAGAAAATATGGGTGCGCAAATGGTAAAAGAAGTTGCGTCCAAAACTAATGATATCGCAGGAGACGGTACTACTACCGCTACTGTATTGGCACAGGCTATCGTAAGAGAAGGTCTTAAGAACGTAGCTGCAGGTGCTAACCCAATGGATTTAAAAAGAGGTATCGACAAAGCAGTAACAGCTGTTGTTGCAAGTCTTAAAGCTCAGTCTAAAGAAGTTGGAGATTCTAAAGAAATGGTAAAGCAGGTAGCTTCCGTTTCTGCAAACAACGACGAAACTATCGGATCTCTGATCGCTGAGGCTTTCGGAAAAGTAGGTAAAGAAGGGGTAATCACTGTAGAAGAAGCTAAAGGTATCGATACAACAGTAGACGTTGTAGAAGGTATGCAGTTCGACAGAGGATATCAGTCTCCTTACTTCGTGACTAACCCTGAGAAAATGGTAGCTGAAGTAGAAAACCCTTATATCCTTTTAGTAGAGAAGAAAATCTCTTCAATGAAAGAATTACTTCCCGTTCTTGAGCCTATCGCACAAAGCGGAAAATCTCTATTAATTATTTCTGAAGAAGTGGAAGGTGAAGCTTTAGCAACTTTAGTAGTAAACAAATTAAGAGGTTCTCTTAAAATTGCTGCTGTAAAAGCTCCGGGATTCGGAGACAGAAGAAAAGCAATGTTGGAAGATATCGCGATCCTTACAGGTGGACAGGTTATTTCTGAAGAGCAAGGTTTCACTATGGAAAACATCTCTCTGGATATGCTTGGAACTGCTGAGAAAGTAACTATTGATAAAGATAACACAACGATCGTAAACGGTGGTGGTGATGAAGCTAAAATCAAAGGAAGAGTAGCTCAGATCAAAGCTCAGATGGAGACTACTACTTCTGACTACGACAGAGAAAAACTACAGGAGAGATTGGCTAAATTAGCTGGTGGTGTTGCCGTACTTTACGTAGGTGCAGCTTCTGAAGTTGAAATGAAAGAGAAAAAAGACAGAGTAGATGATGCCCTTCACGCTACAAGAGCAGCTGTTGAAGAAGGTATCGTTGCAGGAGGTGGTGTTGCTTTAGTAAGAGCAATCTCAGCTTTGGAAAACCTTACAGGAATCAATTCTGACGAAACTACAGGAATCAAAATCGTAAAAAGAGCGATCGAAGAGCCATTAAGACAAATCGTTGCCAACGCAGGTGGTGAAGGTTCTGTAATCGTAGCGAAAGTTGCAGAAGGAACTGGAGACTTCGGATACAATGCTAAAACTGACGAGTATGTGAACATGCTTGAAGCAGGTATCATTGACCCTACGAAAGTAACAAGAGTTGCCCTTGAAAATGCAGCTTCTGTTTCTGGAATGCTTCTTACTACTGAATGTGTGATCACTGAAGTGAAGAGCGCTGAACCTGCTATGCCAATGGGAGGTGGAATGCCGGGAATGATGTAACAATGTCATTGCGAGGTACGAAGCAATCTTATTTTAAATAACAAAACCGTTCAGATTTTTCTGGCGGTTTTTTAATTAAAATTAAAAATATCCTTTAATAAATTAATTTAATATGAAAGACATTTATTTTAAAATTCCATTGTACAAAAAAAATGAAATCACTGATCAAGCAAAATTTATTCAATTTATTGAATATGATGGTATTGTCGATGGTTACAATCCTCATTTAGATGAAAATACTACATATAGAGTTAAAAATCTTAGATCCTCTACTTGGTATGAACATTTAGAAAGCTATTGCGGATATCACCCTGTAGAATTAACTTGTGTTAGAACTGGATTTACAATTAGATATTATTTTCTAATTGAACTTGACGAAACCGACGCAGATAATGAAAAATTTTATTTTCAAAAAGTAGGCCAATACCCAACGATTGCAGATTTAGAAATTAGTCAACTTAAAAAGTACAGTAAGATTTTCAGTAAGAATGATAAAAAAGAATTAGTAAAAGCTATTGGACTTTCTTCTAATGGAGTTGGAGTTGGTTCATTTGTATATTTAAGAAGAATCTTTGAGAATTTAATTACTAAACATTATGATATTGCCAAACAAACTACAGGATGGAATGATGATGAATATCATAAATGTCGAATGGCTGAAAAAATCGGAATGTTAAAAGATTTTCTTCCAGAATTTGTAGTTAAAAATAAATCTATATATTCCATTGTGAGTAAAGGAATTCATGAACTTGAGGAACAAGAATGTTTAGAGTATTTCCCAGTATTAAAAGATGCCATTATTTTGATTTTGGAGATGGACTATAAAAAATGGGAAAAACAAAATCAGGAAAATCAGGCCCAAGAAAATATCCAAAAAATAATTGACAAATTAAGTAAAGACAAAACCTAATGTCAGAGATTTGTAATCTGTAATTAAGTCTATTACACATTCGATGTAGCGGATTTGCAATCCGTAATTTCACCCCCATTGGTGCGAGTGTATCGCTCGTAATCCCGCTACGCAAAGTCTCCCGACTTTGAGCGATTAAAATAAAAAACACTCCCCTTTTAAAATATGCTCCAAAGTCCGGAGACTTCGGAGAGCGGCTGTGTAATCACTGAAATGAAAAGCGTAGAACCTAATGGAATGCCGGGAATGATGTAGTCGTCACCGATGCTTTAAATATATAAACCGCTTTGCTTTTGCAGGGCGGTTTTTTTGTGCATTAACTGTTTGAAAAAGGAAGAAGTCTTCACATTAAGAAAAAATTTTCTATCTCATTATTTCACCATTAGTAGAAATACTTACATCATTTTTGAGTAATAAATACGGTATTTTCACGGCCTACATTCCCTTAATTTTACAGATACAATCAAGAAATTCTTTTCTTAAACAGGTAAACCGAAAACTGTAGAGAGTAGGTAAAAAAAAAATAAACTCAATTATTATGGCAGGAGAAGATAGCAGAATACATGGCTACAATGCCGTTTATCGCACGCAACAGCCCGTTAAGTTTCACTCTTTTGAGCTGGATAGTAAGAACAAACCAAAAAATTTTATTTATCAAAAGGTAACCATTGATGGGCCCGGTGCTTCAGTTAACGATCATCAAGGGCATATTGTACCCCAAAATACACTCAATCTTGTATTAAATCCTCTTATGAAGGATATGGCAAAAAATTGTAATAATACTTCCCAGGTTGAAAATTTCATTAAGAATTCATGGATGCAGTCTGTTTATGATTATGGGAAAAAAATTGGTGCCCCCATGTTTATTTTTGGCGATGATGATCCTGAAACTAAAGTAGGAGGTTTTTTCTCCATTGTGACCTGGAACCCGGTTAATATTTGCAGAGCCCCTGAAGATAAAAACAGAGGTGGCGTCCCTGGCGAAACTATCGATACTCAGGTAGAGCAATATCTTGCTAACCATCAGGCAGATCAAGGCGTTAATGCAGCATGGCTTTCAAGCTTGCAGGCTCTTATGAAGGATAGTAAAAATGTGGATAAAATAAAAGATTATATTGCGACATGCTCTGATACCCTATCAGGACAGGTAAATAAAGGTATTGGCTATTATGCATTTCCCTGGAAATATACCGGAAAGGTTTTAAGTCCGAAATAAGATATTACAAATTTTACAACTAAACAGACTATGCCAATGGGACGTAGAATGTTTGGAATAATGCAGCCATCACCGACGCTTTAAATATATAAACCGTTCTGCTTTTGTAGGGCGGTTTTTATATAACTTGATTATATTTCTGTAAAATATCTTTAAACTCTTTTTTATGCTTATATTTTTCTTTAATATCAGGTAAAAATTTAGATGCTAATACTCCCTCTTTTAAAATTTCATCCAGATGTTTATAAAAGCTTACATCATCACCAATACTAGCATAAATTGCGGCTTTCGTCCCTATAGCAGTATGATTATTCTCTAAACTAATTGCTTTTTCAATTGTTGAAAAAGCCAAATCATATTCTCCTTTTAATCGGTAACAATTTGCAAGTGTATTATAATAGTTTGCATTTTTAACTCTTACTTTTGTTAATTGCGAAAATGCTAATTCAAACTGATTTAAATATATTAGATAATAAACCTTTGTAAAGATTAATGTTTCATCATCAGTTAAACTTATTGCTTCATTAATATCCTCAAGCGCTTTGTCATAATTATTGATTTCTTCATACAGATTAGAACGATTTGAATAATAAATCGGATTACTTTGATCTAGAGCTATCGCTTTGGTAAACGATTCCATTGCCTCGTCAGTAAATTTCAAATGTTGATAAATTACACCATAAACATTATATAATCGTGATTTAGGTTCAAAATTTTGTCTTTCTGCATTTTGAATAGACTTTAAAGCATCCTCATATTTATTCATTTCAATAAATACAACTGACTTTTCGTAATGGGAATTAGCATTTTTATCCGTTGAATTAATACTTTCATCATAAATATCCAATGCTTTTTGATATGATTTCTGGGAAAAATAAATACTTGCTAAGCGATTTAGATTACGTGTATATTTTGGATATTTCTGTCTAATCAAAGCAGAAAGATCCTTTGCTTTTCCAATTTCTTTATTACTTAAGTGACAATTTACCAAATTATCAGATATAGCCAAATCTTCTGGACTAAGTTGAAGATATTTCTCAAAATTGATTATAGCTTGTCCCCAATTTTTCTCTTTATGAAAATGAATTCCTAAAACACGAAATTTTTCTTTTTCACTAAGAAGGTAATCTTTTAATGGTGTAGATGTAAGTTTTAACTGTGTGTCAATTAATTTTTTATGTTGCAATGCAGGAAAGCCTCTAATAAAACTGACAAATTCTTGAATATATCCCGCGTAAGGATAGTAAATACCATTAATATTATAATATCTTTCTATATCTTTTTCAGCATTAAAATCATTCTTTTTACCTTCTTTTTCATTTCCTTTAGTATTACACATAATATATTTAAAAGAATCTGGAAGGGGCGATCTTTCTAATGCCTCAATAAACCTTTCAATATTTTCTCCATCATAATTATCATAAATATTATCAAATAATGGATTATGCTCCTTAAAAAAAGGTAGAAAATAGTTATAAGGAGTTTCTCTAAAATAGAGGTTCTCAAAAATTTTTTCCGTAAAATTATATTTTCCAATACCAATGACAAGAATATATTCAACTATTTGCTGACAAGCCTCTTGTACTTTAAGATTTAAAGTTAAAGATTTAACTTTCCGTTTAATTGTATCAAATCTTAACCATTTATTTCCTAAATGGTTTAATATCATAACTAAATATGTAAGTGCTCTTTCCCATACTTTATCTTCATTATCATTAATAAAATCAACCAATATCGAAATCTTTTTTTCATCCGCTTTATTGGATATAAATAAACTACAAGTAATTGCACTTATTAATTGACATCTTTCAAACCATTGATGGTTCTCATAATCATTTCTAATTCTATTAATTTCATCAAATGTTTCCTTCGTCAATGTTTCATTAGCATATATTGTATCAAAAAGCATTTGAAGATGATTATTTTTATACTTCTTATCAAAAGTTTTTAAATAATCTAAGTCACCATACATAAGTTGATCAATTTTTGACTTTATATTATGCATCTCAGAAGCTAATTCTCGATTACCGGGATCTTTTTTAAGATCATCAATTTTAATCTTTATTAAAATAGCTAAATCTTCAATATTATCATCCTTAGTATCTAATATATTAGGATCTTTCTCATCAATAACAGCGTCTTCTTCTTGAACCTTTTCTTGAATAAGAGCGTTCAAATAATTAACTAAAGATTCTCCCCAATCATCAATTTTAATGAGTTTAACATCAAAATTAGAGAAGTCATTATGATCGTTAGTAGAGAATATATAATGATTTCCAACAGTATAATTATTGTATAAACTCTTAATTTTAGTAAATAGATCATTAACAAATGGATCAGAAAGACTAAAACCTAAAAAAAGAAAAGTTTTATTCTTAAAAAAATCTCCTAGGGCATCCTCATTTGCATTACTAGTAGAGTAAATTGTCTTATAATCACTTTCAAATAAAATTATAGTTGTAGGATTTTTAAAATCACCATGAATTTTATATAAAAATTTAGAATCTTCCCTTTGTGACTTTAAAGCTAAATAAGAGTTTTCATTTCCAAAAACATCTATACTAGGATCTAAGGGCTTATTTGTTTCTAAAATTTGATCATAATTAGTTGTAATAATCTTCGGCGATAATTCCCAAAGTAATTTATGTATTTTAGAATCTAAGGGATCTTTAGTATTAATTTCATTAAAAACTTTGTAAACGTATTCTTTAGCTTTTGTTTTATAAATACTACCACTCTTGGAATCATTTTCAATTTTGTTTAAAATTTCCAATGGATTTCTTGTACCATCTATTAAAGAAGACTTTAAATTACTAAAATTTAGATCTGAAGTTTTTCCAAGAGGGATGATTCAACGGTGTTGAAGTTCCTGCACCTATAAAGAGAACAAGCTTATTATCTCTAATAGCTTTCTTCAAATTTTCATCAATCATTAGTTATAAATTATACGCGTTTTAACAAAAATAATGATTTTACTTATAATTACAGTAAACAAATTGATTTTTGAATTTTTATAAGCCACCCAGTGTGCAAACCCTTTCAATTTTGGCCCCAATAAAATCAACAATCCTTTTAAAACAAGTAACTAACTTCAAATAATAAAAAAATCACTCTGTTTTTGAGAGCGGTATTATTATATAAATCATAAAACGATTGAGTCAAAAATAAAAGCAGCACCAATCAACCCAAATCCACCAACTCCGGCAGAGAAACTTCCAAAGCATTCGCTATTTCCAGCAATGTATAAAGCGTGGGATTCACTTTTCCGTTTTCCAGTTTTTCAATAGCCTGACGGTCTTTGTTACACGCACGGGCAAGATCAGACTGGCTCCAGCCCTTCTGCTGACGAAGCATCACGATTTGCTTACCTAATTCTATCTTTAATTTCGCTCTGGTCATAACACCAAATGTCAGCTAATTTGTTGACAAAATTGTCATGTAATTATATGACAATGAGTAATTCAAGAAGACTCAAAACCCATACAAGATATCAGACAGGTACTTACAAAATAACAACTGTTCTGAGATCCGTCTCAAGGGAAAATGCTTGATAAACTGGGATTTAAAGAAGGACAAATGGTGAACATAGAACAAAAGAAAAACAAGCTGACAATCACTCTTGATCAATCGTGATATAAGAATTACATCTTCAACATTAGCTTATGACCATATTGAATTACAAACCCTATTGTATGAAACTAGACATAGTCGTATTTTGTTTCCCTCAAGTTCCATAAGACTTCCTGAAAAGGGATTTTAAAAAGAACATGGTTGTTTGTAATCTGAGGATAAAGTATTTGATGATAAACATCCCTGTTTTAAACCAAATACAAACTACGATAGTGAAAAATAGATTTGGACCGGAGTTTCGTAATTTTGCTCTTATATCATAATATATCCATCTTTGTAAAAAACTAAAGAACCTATTGATTCATGATTAAAATGTATACTTTAATAGCAACAGTACTCCTATTCTTCCTTGGTTGTACAAAAAAAGATATGAAATATAGTGTAGGTCAGGAATGGAAATACAAAACCCGTCCTACGGAAGAAAAGTCTACCCTTAAAATTTTAAAGATTGAGGAATATCCTGCAACCGGAAAAGTAATTCATATTTCCGTTAGTGGTCTGAAGATGAAAAATCCTAGCAGTCCTACAGGCTTTTCAGAAAACCTGAGTCATATTCCTATATCGGAAGAAGCTTTAAATAAAAGTGTCACCAAGCTACAAAATCATACCCGCAAAATGCCCGATTCACTTGAAACAGACGGATATTCTTATTGGAAAAGAGAATTTGATAAAGGAGATGCAGGAGTATTTACAATTCCCGTTTCTGAAATTGTAGGCTCAATGGAAAACGCTATTATTTCAGGAAACTTTAGTAAATAAAAGCATACTTTCCATTGCTGGCGCAAGCGTATCGCTCATGGCCAATTAAAAACAAAAATTCTATTTAAACCCATTCATCAACAATGAGAAAACTCACCATCCTTTTAATTTTCATGTTCACCACTTCTTTAGTATTTGCTCAAAATCAAAGATTTACTTATGAATATTCTTTTAAAATAGATTCTTTACATAAAGAAAACATTGAAAAAGAAATCATGAATCTTGATATTACCAAAGAGGGCTCCAACTTCTACAGTGCTTTGTTAATCAGCAGGGATTCCCTTTTTAAAGCACAGTTTGAGCGTGGAAAAGCGTCTCAATCTATGGTCTTTGATATGACAAAAATTAAGCAGGCAAAGGTTAATTTCCGGGTTTCCAAAGATTATCCCCAGCTGGAAACGGTTTATCATACGTCCATCAGTGCCAATAATATCGCTTTAAAAGAACAGAACAAAATAAACTGGACGATCTCTCCCGAAACAAAAACGATGGAAGGTTTTAAAGTACAGAAAGCAACGACCACTTTTGGCGGAAGAAACTGGATCGCCTGGTTTACGAATGATATTCAAATACAGGACGGACCTTACAAATTCTGTGGCCTTCCCGGTTTAATTTTAAGTGTCGGAGATGATAAAGGAGATCATATTTTCAACTTGGTTGGAAGTAAAAAACTCAATTATGAGCCCTTAATGATCAGTTCAAGCATGAAAGAAATTTTTGTGACCAATGAAAAATTCAATCAGCTCTGGAATGAATATAAAAAAGACCCTGCAAAAAATATAAAGATCATGCACAATTCTTCAGAAATGTCAGATACATTATTTTCTGGCCCCAATGGAAATCCTCTCACAAAACAAGATCTCATTAAAGGAAAAGAACAACGGGCACAGGAAAGTTTTAAGAAAAATAATAACTTTATTGAAAGAGAATTGTATAAATAATAGAACTACCCTATGCTGACACGGAATTTATACTAACCATGAATGCTTAAATTTGTAAACTAGACGAAATTTTAAAGAGTACTTCGTGCTAATATCCTATTCGTTTGAGCAATAAAATTTAATGGTAAATAAAATGATACAGTTAGAGGAATTAGACAAAACCAAAATACTTGAATTTCTAAAATTACAAATGTCAAAAAAGAAATTTGTGGTAACTCCTATTTCAATTTTAAAAAAATGTGGTTTTCCCGTTTCTGAGCATCACTTCCTACTTGAAAATAAAACACTGATTTTAAAACTAAAATATATTCTGGAAGAACTTAATGAAGACGGTATTCTCATCCAAAGGGAATCAAAACAGGATTTTAAAGGAGTAAGAGAAATTGGCTATGACTTTATTACTTAATAACTAAGGTAAGAAAGAACTACAGTGTCGTCTTGTACTACCTTCCTGTACAAATTCCCCTAACTTTGGGTATTAAATTTTTTCGCTTCAAATCGATCTTATAAAACTTACACTTAAAACATACATTATGAGAGCCACTCTTTTTTCCGGCATGCACCGTAAAATATATGTAACAACAATTTTCTCACTCTTTTCATTTTGCATTTTTGGCCAAAATATAAATCTTGACTCTATCAAAATAGATGTTCAGAATGAAAATTCAAAATTCTATTACGAAAAACTAATCTATAAATTTAAATTTGACCCAACTTCCCTATCAGATGAAGAAGTGAAAAATTTATATTACGGAAAAAAATTTTCAAATTATAAACCCCATTTTTTTGATACAGATTATTTAGATTTTACTAAAAACTTCGCACAGGGAAATTTGAAAAAAGCCATCATCTATGGAGAAAAATATTTAGAAAAAGATCCGATAAATCCTGAGGTTCTTACGTATCTGGAAATCGCCTATAGAAAAAAAGACAAAGAAGCCAAAAATTATTATTTATATTCTTTACAATCAAAGACATTATTAAACTGTATCATGAAAAATGGAGATGGGAAAACAAAAGAAACAGCTTTTAAAGTAAATTCGGTGGGCGAAGAGTATTTAATTGCAAACATCCTTGGTAAAAATATCAGAACGTTCAAAAGAACTTCAAGCATGGAAAAAGATGGAACCATTGATGGGTTTTCAAAAGGAAATGAATCAATTTACTTTATGGTGTTTGAAGATATTGAGAATTTTAAATAAAAGATGTAAAAAGCTAATGAAGAAAAATAACTCCTCATGCTAAATTCCACTACTCAAAAAATATCGAATTCTTAACAGAAATAAAACCAAACACTAAATCTTAACACCATTGAAAATAAAATTATTATTCCTTTCATTTTTTTGCTCATGGTTAGCGCACGCACAAACACTTCATTTTAAAAATCTCGCCAATATGTCTGCAGGCAGAGGTGCTACAGCCAGTGTCATCGTGAATGATGATATCTATGTGAGCAATGGGTATCAGGAAAAAGCAAGTGATGCAAAGTATGTTGAAAAATATAATATGACCCATAACAGCTGGAGTATGCTCAATTCTACGCTGCTTCCCAAAAGATTTGCTAATTCGGAGACTTACCATAATAAAATTTATATTTTTAACGGTTGGGGAAACAGCCATCTTGAAATTGTAGACCTTGCCACCAATACAGTCACGAAGGGGGCTGTTAATCGTTCCTATACAGGAAATTCAGGTTCAGCCATCCATAATGGCAGAATATATGTATTTGGCGGCAGCGGATTAAATGGGGCCGCAACCACCGTATTTTCTAATAAATTTCAGTACTATGATATCGCTTCAGATACCTGGAATCCATTACCCAATATGCCCACAGCCAGAGAAGCAAAGGGCAAAATTGTTAATGATAAGCTTTATGTCATTGGTGGTTTTAACGGGACTCCATCTCGTCTGATCAATGTTTACGACCTCAAAACTAATCTTTGGATCGATAAGTATACGATGCCTGTTGGCATATCCGGACATGCATTAGCTGTATCCGGTAATAAGATTTTTATTGTAGGCGGTTTTAATAATCAATCTTTCCTGGCCTATTTTGACACGACAACCAATAAATTACATCAGTTATCATCCAATATGATTCCCAGAAGACATGCTGCAGCGGAAGTATACAACAATAAATTATACATCATCGGTGGAAGTACAACGTCTCTCACCAGCTCAGCGATTAAAAGCATACAAGTGGCAGATATAAGCGAAAGTGTACTTTCTGCAAAGTAGGAGCCGTAAAAATTAAATATCTAAAACAAAGATCTACACCCACGCATCCAGGTAATCAGTAATAAAAGCAACAGTACGGAACCCGTCCCGAAGAAGAAAAACCAACTTTAAAACTTTGAAGATTGAAGAATTTTAATGAAAATCAATACCTTTCCAGTTTCATAAAGCCTCCGTACTTTGAGCAGTAAATAAATCTTTATAAAATATACTCTCAAAACTTCGTTTATTTAATAAAACTAACCATCATGTTTAAAACTCCGGACATCCCCACTGACAATCTGTACAAATTCATATCCATCTTTGGATTAGCCATTTTCGTACTATCTGTTTACATTCTTGTAAATAATCAACAATCCTTTGAGAACAGCATTGTAAACAGTAATTTAAATCATTCAAAAATTCTTTTGGAAAAATCTCAGAATGATTCGAAAAGAATAATTTTGGACGAGAAAATTGAAATGCTCCGAATAAAAATAAAAGTCAATTACGGGATAGAAAATACCTTAAAAATAACTGAACCCGAATATTCAAAAATAAATAACAAAGAGGGTTTTGAAAGAGATTATGAAAAACTGAAAGCATTTGAACTGGATAATTTATTGTTGGGGGATAAAGCCTTTCATATTGAGAAAAATCTAAAGAAAAATCACGAAAATACTAATGTATATACAACGATTCCTATGCTCATCTTATCAGTCATTGGGATTGGATTAATGATTTTCGGATTTTCACTATGGTACAACAAAACACAAAAATACTACGATAAGCAGCTTAAACATTACTTACTGTACTAAATGCGCTTCGGTTGCAACCCGTCATCAACAGAATATATCAATCTATTTGTTCCGATCATTGAACTGATGAGAAAACAATATCTGGCTACAAAAGAGATTTAACTAAGCAAATGAATGGAAATAGATAATTTTGAAATACATATTTGATACGCTGACTAGTACATCAATGTTTGTTAGTTATGTTGAAACACTTGCCCATCAATGGCTGGATAATATTCCCGTAAAATATTAGAAAGTGAACAGCTAACAAAGTAAGTAGGAAAGCTATTTTTAATATGACAACATTATTAAACTTAAAATTGAACCAATGAACGACACTTTTACAATTGATGACTTCCAAAATATATGGCAAAAGGTAAGTATTTTGCATAGCGGACAAACCTACGGTGGCCAGAATAAAAACGAGAAAATTGAATACATCAACCACATCGGCAGTGTTGTTTTTGAAATTATCAATGCTTCTAAAAATACACCTGACTTTAACTTGGAGCTTGCAGCAAAATGCGCGTTTTTACACGACACACTGGAAGATACCAACTTCAGCACGGAAGATCTGGAAAGAGAATACGGCCAACAAGTTCTGAAAGGGGTTTTAGCATTAACAAAAAATACAAAGCTTGAAAAGGAAGATCAAATGGCAGATAGTTTAAACCGGATCAAAGCACAGCCAAAAGAAATCTGGGCCGTTAAAATGGCCGATAGAATTTGTAATTTATATGCACCACCCTATTATTGGAACACCTCGAAAAAAGAAAAATACCTTGAAGAAGCAAAAACTATTTATGAGGATTTAAAAGAAGGCAATGACTATTTAGCAAAAAGGCTATTAGAAAAAATTGAAATGTATCCCAATAAATGAATCGCACATCCTGATCTGTTGTGCTTGGGTCACCAAAGTAACATTCATATTCCGGCACCCTTTTTCAGCGAACAAAATGAAAACCTAAAGGTGGTTTCTGGAAAAAAATATTTGGAAAGTAAATAACAACCGACAAAACTCATTAATTTCAAATAATAAGTCATTCCGCTCTCTTTTTTCAGAGCGGTTTCTTTATTTTTACAACCACAAAAGTGAACAGGACATGAAGAAAATAGAAACAAAAATAGACGAAGCTTTTAAAAACACTTTTCTGCTACCCAGAGAAAAAACAGTCACTCAATTTCTGGTAGATGTTTTAAGTTCAAAGTATCAATTCAGGGAAGATGATAAAAAAATTGAGGTGATCAGTTTGTACTATTATGCTTCAAGTCCGTTAAGCTTTTTATTTGTGTTGCCTCATTATGAATATTATTCCCCGGATAAAACCATTCAGATGGCAGAGCTTCATTTGAAAGAGCATTCATTCGAAGATTATTCTTATATGGAGGTTGAGGAATTATGCAAAAGGGTTCTGGATGAAAATAATATTGATTATTCTCCCTATCTTAATGCATATAATCAATTAGACTATGCTCATTACTGGGAAAACCAGTTCGGCTTGGAAAGTGCTTTCTTAATGCACTGCTGGAGAAACGCCAAAGAACAGACCCAGTCTAAAACGATCGGATTCTTAGAGTCTTCAGATGGTGCAGGTGGAGTCTTTGATATGGATAACGGCTTTGATGTTCCTTTCGATGTGGATATGGATGAATATCTTCGGTCTCATGGGTTTGTGATTGAAAAAGAGAGTTAAAAAATTACATTATGATTCAACCGGACTATTCAAAGATCATCAATAAAACGGCAAAGAAAGTTTTTAGACCTTACGATATCAAACAAAAAGGAAAATCAAGAATCTGGCTTGACGATAAGGGTTGGTACACCACTGTTATCGAGTTCCAACCGTTTACAGGAAGAGAGGGAAGCACACTCAATGTCGGCATCAACTTCAATTGGCATGAGCAGGTCTATTTTTCATTTGACATAGGTTCCGGGCAGGATGTTGATTTTATAGAATATGATGGAAATGAAGATCGCTTTTCAAAAGAGATTGAAAAACTTTGCGATCTGGCTCTTAATAAGGTTCTGGAATACAGAGAAAATCTTCAAAATATTCAGAAAGCCAAACCATTTATTTTGAGCCAAATCTACACCAGCGAAGATATTTGGGGAAACTATCATAAGGGAACCATATGCGGACTGACGAATGATTTAGTGGAACGAAATGAGTATTATCAAAAACTATTACAAGCCGATCATCCGGGAGAGTGGCTAAATGAATTAAAAGACCACGTCAATCTTCTGATCGCTGATTCCGGTCATCAGGATAAATTTTCTGGAAAAATCATTGAAATAATCAGTAAAACAAGAGCCTTGAAAAAACTTCCTGAAATGGAAATCAATTTTACAGACTGCTAAAAATGACGAAATATTTTTATTTTTTTCTTGTATTTTTGAACAGGGTTTAACTATCAATATATACTTAACAATATGAAAAAAATAATTCTAATTACTTGTATATTTTTAGTTCTGACTTTTATTTACTATCCTGTTTTTGAAAGCGAAGGAATATCTTATCTCATTATTTTCATTTGTTTCGTTATTATTTGCTTTTCAGGGGCTAAATTATATTTTCCTGGTGATAAAGACGATTATGATTCTATTGAAAAAGAGATTGATGAGCTGGAACAATTGAATGGGGATTTTCAATATACAAATGATGGATTTTACGCTATACAAAAGGACTCTTTTGAACTTATAAAATGGGATGACATTATTTCAGTACATTCATTTAGTATTCCTACTTCAAATCATAGAAACGAAACTGGTCTTGAAATAATTACCGACAAAAACAGGTATGAATTCAATAGTTATACACTTGGAATCGAAAAGCTAACCAATGAGATGTATCATCATCTTCGAGATTGGCAATTAGATTCTCCTACTATCAGAATTAATAATCACAGACTAAAAAAAACAAAATTGTATGAAAGACAACATGAAAAAAACCTTTGAATTTCTTAAGCAACTCGAAAAGAACAACAACCGTGAATGGTTTACAAAGCATAAAGCGGAATTTGATTCGGTGATCAAAGACAACAAAGTTTTTTTCACGCAGATTTACAATGAGCTTCAGGAGCATGACAACTTAAAAGGCATTCATATTTTCAGGATTTACAGGGATGTCCGTTTTTCCAAGGATCCTACGCCATATAAAAACAATTTTGGGGTTGGTTATTCCCGTTCGAAACCAATGTTGAGAGGCGGATATTATATTCAACTTGAGCCTGGAAACAGTTTTGTGGGAGGTGGATTCTGGGGTCCGGATGCTAAAGATCTCCTGCGTATCCGTAAAGAATTCGAAATTAGTACCAGAGAAATCGACAAGATTACGTCTGATGAAACTTTCAAAAAATACTTCGGTGAAATTGAAGGTGATGCCGTAAAAACAGCTCCGAGAGGTTTTGATAAAAATCATCCCGGCATTGATCTGATCAGAAAGAAACAATATGTGGTGATGAGGAAATTTACGGACAAAGAAGTTCTATCGGACAGCTTTCAAAAGGAAGTTCTTCTCACCTTATTGGCCATGCGTCCATTTTTTGATTATATGAGTGAAGTCCTGACGACGGATTTAAACGGAGAACCTTTATTCTAAAAATCAAATACAATTGTAAATAAAAGACGTTCTCTTTTCCGGAATCGTTTTTCGTTATATTTACTTTCCTAAAATGAATCCATGAAGGCAAGATTTGACACCATTATCCTGTATGTTCAAAACGTTGAATTGCTTAAAAACTTCTATGTTGAAAACTTCAGTTTAAAAGTAATTGAAGAAGACTCCGGTTGGGTTCTTTTGAATGCAGGAGCCGTCAATATCGGACTTCATAAAATCAGGGATCAGTATCTCGAAGAAATAGAGCCCGGTTATCAGTTTGATAATAATACGAAACTCGTTTTTGAAATTGATGTGGATATAGAATCGGCGAGAAATGAATTGATTTCAAAAAATACGACAATGCGAGAGATCAAAACCTTTGAAAATTATAATTTCTGGCTGTGTGACGGTACAGATCCGGAAGGCAATGTATTTCAGTTGAAAGTAAAAAAATAAAATTCCTTTCGAACCGATGTAAAAACTATTCACAAAAAGACTTTAATTATATCAACTATAGAACCGTTTTGAATACCAGAACGGTTTATTTTTTCAGAAGCGAATGCTATTTTACTTATTTTTATATTGAATAACCCATTGATCACAAAATCATTATGCCTCATTTTATTATAGAATGCTCGCAAGACCTTCTTCAGCAAAGAACGCCGGACGAAATTATGGATTCCGTGTATAAATCGGCGGATTCAACAGAATTGTTTGCTCCGAATGATATCAAAGTGAGACTTAGGCCCTATGAATATTTTAAGCTTGGAGAGCAGAAGAACAATTTCCTTCATGTTTTCGGATATATTATGGAAGGCCGCAATACGGAACAGAAGGCTGAACTGTCAAAGAAAATCTGCGCTCAGCTAACCGTTTTATTTCCGGATATTTCTTTCCTATCTGTCAATATCAGTGAATTTGAATCTGCTACGTATTGCAACAAAGCACTCATCAATCCTGAAAATGCAGATCAAAACCGTCATTTTGGGTTGTAGAAACCTGATTGAAAATAACTGAATATGTAATACCTGTATCTCTGAAGTTGTTTTTTAATAAAGCCCGTCATGAAAAATTTATACAGTCTATGCCTTTTTCTTTTGATGTTCACTTTCTGTACTGCGCAGAAAAAAACGTCACAGGAACTGCTCAAAACTCAAAAAGAATTAACGGATAAACTTGCAGAAATCAGTAAAACGACAAGCTTCAACGGATTTGGAGTGGCACTGGTTAATGACCGGGAAGTTTTATATCAGAACGGTTTCGGAATCGCACATATAAATCCTGTTCAAAAATACGATGAGCATACGGTTCAGAATATTGCATCGGTCTCCAAAACACTTATCGGCATTGCTATTCTTAAAGCACAGGAATTGGGAAAACTGAAACTGGATGACCCAATTAATACATATCTTCCGTTCAAAGTAATCAATCCTAGGTTCCCCAATATTCCCATCACCATCAGACAACTGACTACACATACTTCTTCGATTAATGATAATAATGGATATATGACCCAAACGGTTGTATTAAAAGATACTGCTGATCTGGCGAAAAATCTGAAAATCGATATTTCCCCTACAAAATTCAATCCTCCTTCCTCTAAAATTTCCATTGAAGAATTTTTGAATAATATTCTCAACGAAAAAGGAAAATGGTATTCGAGTGATGTATTTTTGGATAAAAAACCCGGTGAACTGTTTAATTATTCCAATATCGGAACTACTTTGGCCGCTTTGGTGCTGGAAAAAGCGACCGGAATTCCTTACGATACTTTCACGACCCAATATATTTTCAAGCCGTTAAAAATGAATCATTCAGGCTGGAATTTTAAGGCTATTAATTTTTCAAAATATACCCGGACGTTTATTGATAAGCAGACGCCTTATCCCTATTATTCACTCAATACTTATCCCGATGGAGGAATGCTGACCACTTCCGGTGATATGAGTAAATATCTGCTCGAACTGATGAAAGGGTATTTTGGAAACGGAAACATTCTGTCTAAAGAAAGTTATAAAGAATATTTTACACCCCAACTGAAAGCGGAAAACTTTCAGGACCGAAGCAACAGCGAGTACAGCGATGAATACAATATGGGCATCACCATGGGCTTCGGATCTACCGGAAATTTCGGACATACGGGTGGCGATCCGGGAATGAATTCCGTGATCTGGTTTTTTAAAGAGAAAAAAATGGGCAGATACCTCATCGTGAATACCGACTGGGATCCTAAAATGTCGGGGAAAGATCAAAAAGCTATTTACGACCTGCTTGATGAATATTTCGTCAGATTAGATGCGATCAGCAGGTCCGGAAACTAATCTTTTGCAACGAAATCATTTCCTTTACAGCCCTTTTTATTCTTATCAGAAAATAATTTTCACCCTATTTTTTTGTTATAAACCGGAAATAATATACATTTGCAACTATAATTAAATGAATATTCATTTAATTATAATCAATTGATAATACAACAAATATGCGCAACCGGGATCTTAACAAGGAAAACAGTATAAAAGAAAAGGCTATTAAAATCATTGTAAAAGATGGATTGGATGGTTTTACGATCAATAAGCTGGCAAAAGCATGCAATATCTCTGTAGGAACACCTTATGTATATTATAAAGATAAAGATGATCTTATTCTGAAACTGGTTATTGAGGAAGGAAAAAAAATGGAAACTGAGATCAATGAGGGATTTGATCCGGATTCTGCTTTTGATGAAGGAATGCGTGTGCAATGGACGAACAGATATCATTATGCCATCAAAAATCCTATGGTGCTTCCCTTTTTTGAACAGATCAATAACTCTCATTACAGCCATCAGTTCATTAAGATGTTTAATGAAAAGCCGGGAACGTTTATGAGTGAATTCAAGAACAATCTTTTACAGTTCATATCCAATGCAGTGCAGCGTGGAGAAATTGATGAGTTGCCATTTGAAATTTTCTGGTCCATTGCTTTTGCTCCACTCCACAACTTATTACGCTTTCACCAGCAGGGAAGAAATATCAACGGATTACCGTTTGTTTTAACAGACGAAATGGTATGGATGACCTTCGAAAAAGTCTGCAAAGCACTAAAAAAATAAAGAACAGAATAATAAAAAGTACAATGACATATTCATTTTTAATGATCGGCCAATCCAATATGGCAGGTCGGGGATTTCTGACTGAAATCCCTCCTATTTATGATGAAAAGATTAAAATGCTCAGAAACGGCAGATGGCAGATGATGTCAGAACCGATGAATTATGACCGTTTCACTTCTGGGATCAGTCTGGCTGCCAGTTTTGCTTCTTCATGGCGTTTACTACATAATCAGAAAGATGATATTGCCCTGATTCCTTGTGCGGATGGCGGGACAAGTCTGGATGACTGGTCGGTAGAAGGCCCATTGTTTCAAAATGCAGTTCAACAGGCAAAAGCAGCACAAAAAATAAGCACATTGAGTGGAATTCTCTGGCATCAGGGAGAAAGTGACAGCAATGGGCAAAAACACGGGCTTTATAGAGAAAAACTCGCTCTAATTATAAAAACGTTGAGAGAAGAATTGGACGCTCCAGATATTCCACTTATCATTGGAGGATTGGGAGATTTTTTACAGAACGGTATGTATGGTCAGTATTTCAACGAACATCATGAAGTGAATGCAGCACTGATGCAGTTTGCAAAAGATCAGCAGCACTGTTATTTTGTGTCTGCCAAAGGTTTGACAGCCAATCCGGACAACATTCACTTTAATGCTGTTTCCCAGAGAAAATTTGGGGTCAGATATTTTAAAGCTTTTCAGGAAAAGAACCACATCCTGGAAGCATTACCGGATGAGGATCAGATCATAGAAACAATCCACCAAAAGCCATTGACGAAAAATGAAAAACACGAATTACTTCAGGTTCAATGGGCAATGGGAACTATAAGTGCAGATGAATTCCAGGCTCAGGTAGCGAAACTTAGCTGATGCGTGGTACGTGTTTGAGAGTCGGAGGGTTTTAGTGTTTTGAGAGTCAGGTCTTCTGATGTCTAAACCTTCTATCTCCAAAAAATTCACAATTCACAATTTACAGAACGGTCTTTTGCAGGCCGTTTTTTATTTTGCAAATTCAATGAGTATTTTATTTATTTTTATATCACCTAAATCAAACTAAATATTAATCATCATGAATTTAAAAACATTAATCAATCACAGTGTTCAGTACAATAACTGGGTGGTCAATAAGTACATTGACTGGCTTTCCACCAAGTCCGATGAACAGCTTAATCAGGAAGTTATTTCAAGCTTTCCGACGATCTTAACCACTTTACACCACATCTGGCAGACGCAGCAATACTGGTGGAGTCATATCGCAGAAAACGGTGATTTCAATTTTCCTGAAATTTCTGCTGCCAACACTAAGGAAGAGATTTTCAACGGAATTAAAAACAATTCGCAGAAGCTGGTAGATTATGTAGAAACTTTATCCGAAGAAGATTTAACAAAAAATGTAAAAATTGAATCTCCGTGGTTTCAGTGTGACTTTTCCAAGTATGAATATATCCAGCATGTGATTGTTCACGGAGCTTATCACAGAGGACAAATCGTAACGATGGGCCGAAATGTAGGGATCACCGATGCACCTATGACGGATTATAATTTCTGGAATGTCTATAAAAGTTCGGAGGTAGAACAAAATTAACAAATAAAAGAGGCTTCAAATTTAACGTAGCAATCCATTAATGATCAAAAAAATACTTATCCTGTCTGCCATCTATGCATTTCTCATTACAGGAATCACTGTGACCCTATCACAAAAAGGAGACAGTTACCTGATTGCAATCGTTATCGTAAGCCTCATTTTCATCTTTTTGTTGGTTCGTATTATTTATAAGAAAAATATTTCAGGGTTTAAACCGGTAAATAACAGGCTAAACTATACCCACTCAGGTTTTCAGAATTTAAATAAAATCTCAACGAAACCCTTTCTGTTCGGAATTGAGAAAAACATCATTTCAGATCAGGAATTTTATTTTGATCAGGAACATTTCTATACCGTTAACAGCTATCAGCAGACCGCAAAATTTAATTTAAAAGATATCAGGGAAATCAGTAAGACCTCTGTTCAAATTAATAACAGCCGAATCTGGCAGGTAAAAATCAACAATAACGGTGAAGAAATTATCTTTAAATTCGCCCACAACTACACCATCTGGAATAAAAATTTTCTTGAATTTTACCGGAAAATTGAACAGCTGAATCCGTCTGCCATCCAGTCAAAATGGAATATTTGGACCATGTAAAATCGATCTTCCATTATGTTTAAATGAAAGTCAATCCTATTTTCTAAAAACATCATATTATGAGCTCTACCCCTATTGAAGAAACTCCTATCTATTACCACGGCACCAAAGCGGATCTTAAAACCGGTGACCTCATCGAAATTGGTTTTAGTTCCAATTACGGCACAAAAAGAAAGGCGAAATATATTTATCTTTCGGCTACGCTGGAAGCGGCAACCTGGGGTGCAGAACTCGCTTTCGGAGACGGGAAAGAAAGAATTTATATCGTGGAACCGACGGGACCTATTGAGGATGATCCCAATTTAACGGACAAAAAATTTCCGGGAAATCCTACAAAGTCTTACCGTTCTCTGCATCCGTTTAAGGTGATCGGGAAAGTTACAGACTGGCAGGGACATTCACCTGAGCAACTGAAAACGATGAAAGATCATCTGGAAAAGCTAAAACAACAAGGCATTGAAGCTATTGAAGACTGATAAAATATAACTAGAAGATGACAGAATCTGAACTTTGGGAAACGGAATTAACAACAATATGGGATCAATTGGGAAGCATTTCCAATGATGAATTCATTAACCGGATAAAAAAACATACGGACAAAATTTCTGCCGATGAACCCAACGCTATCGCAGATTTCGAAAGAGCCTGCGCGTATGACTCAACAGGTTTTGAAAAGAATGCGGAACCGCTTTACAGATCTGCATTAGCTTCAGGTCTTACCGGATTACGGAGAAGAAGAGCCCGGATTCAATTGGCAAGTACCCTTCGGAATAACGGAAAAATACACGAAAGCATTGAGATTCTCAGGGAAGAAAAGAAAAACTATTCCGATGAACTGGATGATGCTGTCAATGCTTTTCTGGCACTGTCTCTTTCATCGCTTAATAATGATAAAGAAGCATTGTCGTTGGTTTTGGAATCGTTATCCAAACATTTGCCAAGGTATAACAGATCGGTGTATAATTATTCGAAGGAGCTGGTACAATAAAAATCGAGCATCTTATAAGTTTTAAAGAAAATTTACGTTTAAAGCTCAGAACTTTACACCATAAAAACTCATTCATTCATGAAAATATTTTATGTAGTCCTTATTTGCTTTTCTTTGATATGCAACGGCCAGTTAGAAATACATCCAACATATTTAACCTCTGATAAAAATATCACATCTCAAAAGCTTGAGAAAACAGATGATATTAACCTTTTCCATCTTTCAAAAGTTCAGTATTTGGGAAGAGCGCAAGCTTCTATAGAATTAAGCTATACCGATTACGACCGGGATAATCCAATCCTTACCAATAATTATGAACGTCCTACTGATATTTTACATAAACGGTATAAAGATGATTACAAAAACATCAGACTTTTTGCGGATATCGGTCAAACAACACCTTTGAAACGGACCTTTCCTGATCTTACAAAAATCACAGAAGAAGAAATAAATATTCAACTGGATAGAATGGATAAAGGTAAAGAACAGACAAAAGAAATTCCAGAGATAACCAATTATTATGACGGATTTCCCGTTACCATTTATAACGAAGAGGATAAAGATATTATCATTGGATTTGGAAATCATATTCCACTGGAACTTGAAGCTTTAGACAAAGAAAATAACTGGAAAACAATTTATAGTCGCAGAATATATTCATGTGGTGTTGGAATACGATACATCATGCTAAAACCCAAACAGATCATAACTGTTTTTCAACCCAGATTGAGCGGAAATTTTAAAACCAAATTTAGGTACAGACTGAAAAATATGCTTTCCAATGAGTTCGAAGGAAAGATTAATGAAGATTATTTTAAAAACTGATATGAAAAATTTAGCTTTTGTTTTAACCTCTGTATTCCTCCTCTCCTGTGAAAGCGGCAAAGAAAAACTTTCAAAAGCTGAAAAAGAATGTGCAGCACAGACAAAAATTGACGGTTTTCCAGTTTCTTTCTTCGGATATTTTCCAAAAGATGCAGACAGTATTCATATTAAGATCAAAAGAGGAGATCAGGTGATTAAAAGTTACAACGACAAAATCCCAGATCTTATTTCCGATTCTTTGAGACACCAGAGAAATTATTTCGTAAAAAATGAAATACTTTTAACGGATACGGTATTTGTGAAAATTAAAAGCGAACCTGTTAAAAAGATCTATGGCTTTACATATTTGGTTCGAAGCCATAATACCATGATGAATAAAGACTGGGGCTGTGATTTCTATGAACTCATTGTAGACGGCAAAGTCAGCCAGGGTGCAACGGTAGACTTTACGATTAAAAACTGGAAAATCATTGACAGAAAGGACTGCAGAAAATATTATCATTTCTAGTCATCATTGCTCGCACATACATTTCACTTTTTACATGCTACATTTTACATTTCACAACATTCTATTTCTTTTCGTAATTTAACACTCCGGAAAAAGTTCCGCCACACCAAAATATCACATTATGAAAACTGCCGGCTATATCAAAGTGAAGCTGTCTATTCTGCTATGCGGTCTGTATTTTCTGTTCAATTCCTGTTCAGGACCGGAACCGGCATCAAAGATTACAGATATTTCTGATCTGAAAGCGGAAATCAGCATCTACCAAAAACTGACAGATGAAAATGACAACAGTATTTCTGTAGTCCTTCGTGATAAGAACGGTAAAATGTTTGGCAACGACTCTGTGAATATATGGGTGAATGGCAAAAAAGCAGAATACAAAATCGTACAGCAGCTCTATTACAACAAAAACTACCTGTACCACACTGAAAAAATAGCCCCGGAACATAATCAATATCATCTTCAGATTCAATTGGCCAACGGCAAAAAGTTTTTCCTGGGCAGGGTTCCTTCCCTGAAATTAAGCAGTGCAAGAAATATTATTTATGAAGAAGAAAACTCTTTGAACAAGGATTTTTCTATTCACTGGTCCGGCCTTCAGGATGTGAATGTACTTTACTTATCTAAAAGTGTTAAAATAGAAAACAAAGAGAAGAATAATATTGAAACGTTTATGCAACAGCCGGGAGATACCGTCAGGATCGGTCCGTCAGGAACTTACTCTCTGAAAAAGGAAAAGTTCTCCAAACCGGGTGAAACGTTAGATATCCTTGGATTTGAATTCACTGCTGAAAAAACAGGAACTGTCAATTCTAAGCTGTTAAAAGGAAGCAGCATTATGATAAGAGGAAGCCATGACGAGCATGCGAACTTCAAATAAAAAACTAATTTAATTTTTAAGACAGGATATTCCCGTACAGAATATCTCCAACTTTATTTAATCATCAATTATGCAAAACACTACAATCCAGGAAGAATGGTTCTCAAAAGGAGAACGATATGCAACAGAAATAAATGAAATGGTTGATTTCGGTGAAAAGAACGGCTGGGAAAACTGGAAAGGCGAAGAACCTGAAGACAAGAGATCAAATCTTGCCGAAAGCGTTTTTAATCTGCTTAAAACAGCCAATCAGAACGGAGATATTGAAAACTTCAGAGCCAATTTTCCGCCGGCTCATACGCCTATCATTCCTTTACTGGAAAACAGGTCGCAGAGCATTGAGCAGCTTCATTTTATTTCCGGTGAAAAGATCGTTTTCATGACCGGAACTTCTTATGAAAAAAGACAGGCTTATTTGCTGGATCATGGTCAGGTGACTCAACTTGACGAAAATATTCAGGCCATTGGAAAATCTAAACAGAATGATGTTTTTGCCATCGCAACTCCCGGTAAAATATCCGTTTACAAAGGTTGGGAAGGCGCAATCATCAATGAATTTGAATTGACCCAAACTGTAGAACTGGGAATTACAGAGCTGATCCCGTTCAATGATGGAAGCAAAGTTCTTCTGGTCACTTCATTCGGAATCTATCTGATCTCGCAGAAAGAAGAAAAACTCATTCATCCGATCAATGAAGATGACGAAGAAGACTGGACGCCTGATATTGATATGGAAAATGCCACCCTTTCCAACAACAATTCTTACATTGTGGTAGGAGACCAAAGCTATGATCACAGGATTTTAGATCCGGAAGGTAATACTTTAGGCTCAATCGGGGCACAGTCCTCCTATCCGCATTTCTGTCTGTTTGCGAAAGATGACAGCCAGCTGATCACGAATTCCTGTCATTTCTACAACGGGATCACCATAGGCATCAATTCCGGTCAGTATGAAGGCGCTGATATCGAAGCGTATACAGAAAGTGATGATTATACCATCATTGACGAAGAAATGCGAGTGTATGCAGGTACCGCTACAAAAGACTATTACATTCTGGGGGATGCTTACGGATACATCAAAGCATTTGATAAAGACGGAAAACAGTTGTGGAGACATTTTCTAGGTTCCTCCATCTCAGGAATAACCCTTTCGGATGATGAAAAAACACTTTGGGTGGCTGCCCATTCCGGGATTTTGCACCAATTGAAACTGGACAAAGGCCGACGGGATACACACACCATCGGAAACGGAAATCATTATGAGGAATTCAGACTGCTGATCTGGAAAGATGAGCCCCAGATCTGGAAATGGTAATATTTTTATAACGCAAAAACGCTCTGGCTTCAGAGCGTTTTTTTATTTTTACACTACCTAAACCTAATGAATAATAAACATGAAAAAAGTAGTTCTTGATCTCGCCGTTACTTTAGATGGATTTATCGAAGGTCCCAATGGAGAAACCGATTGGTGCATTATGGATGACGACATGAATTTTGACGGATTTCTGGACAGTATCGATACCATTTTTTATGGCAGGGTCAGTTATGACGCGTGGGGAAATTATAAGCCGGAAGACAGTGCTGATGCTGAAGAAAAGAAACTTTGGACATCTGTACATACAAAAAACAAATATGTCTTTTCAACACAGACCAAAGAGAATCCGCAGGCCGTTTTTATCAGTTCAGACATTGTTGAAAAAGTGGCAGAGATCAAAAAACAGGCTGGAAAAGACATCTGGCTTTATGGTGGGGCCAGTCTTATCAAAACCTTTATTCAGCTTCATCTTATCGATGTATACAGAATCTCTGTTCACCCTGTTGCCTTAGGAAGCGGAAAACCATTATTTGAAAATATGAAAGAGAGACTAGAACTGAAACTGATCGCAACCCATACCTTCCAATCCGGAGTGGTACAGCTCATCTATGAACCGCAGCGCCCATAAACAAATCTTCAAAAAAGCCCAATAATACAGGGATTTCACCATACTTTACAAATCTCTTTTTGTACATTAGCCTTTTAATCACAAACTTGCTATACAGCAAAACAATATATTAATCATGGAAAAATACGCACAATCGTCAGACGGACAGAAAATTCATTATAAAGAAAGCGGCCAGGGAAATACTACCCTATTATTCGTACACGGATGGCTCGGCAATGCAGAATGGTGGAACAGCCAGGAGGCCTATTTCAGGAATACCTATCATATTGTACAAATGAGCCTTGCCGGACATGGATTGTCTGATAAATCACGAAAAGAATGGTCAAGTGAGCTGTATGCAGAAGATATCAAGACAGTAGCAGATCAGATTGATTCATCCGAAATTATTCTTATAGGACATTCCATGTCGGGAGCTTATGTTCTGGAAGCTTCTTTAAAAATACCTCAGGTTAAGGCTCTTATTCTGATAGACACCATAAAAGATTTTGATGAAGCCTTTACGGATGAGCAGGCTGAGCAATATATGTTTGTACATTATCGCAATGATTTTAAAAATGCAGTTGAACATATTCTTCCTCAATATCTTTTTGTGGAAAACACACCAACTGATGTAAGAGAAAGACTGCAGAATGAGTTTCTTAAAAACACATCGGAAGCAGCCATTTATCTCCTAAGACCTTTATATATAAAAGATTTCAGAGATATCGCTTCAAAAGTTCAGGTACCGGTAAGAGCCATCAATTCTGATAATTCTCCTACTAACATTGAGAATAACAGAAAGTATTTAAAAGATTACGACTTCGTTGAAATAGCAGGAACCGGTCATTACCCAATGCTGGAAAATCCGGAGAAGTTTAACGAATTACTTGAACAGACGATCAAAGAACTTATCTAAATTCCTTACACCAATCCGTTATTATGCTCAATATCTCCACAAACGAAGAAGGTCTTTCGAGAAAAGAAAGAACTGAGGAAATCCTTAAAAAAGAAGGCATTAAAATTAATTTCAACCTTCCCTATATAGAAACAGAAGAAGAAACCACCCTGAGAACTTCTGAAGAAATCGCGCGAAGGCTGACCGTTCTTGCTGTCACCAACCTTATCGCTTTTGATTCCATAGAGCCGGAAGAAGCCATTGATTATTTGAAAGAACATGATCTCTGTGACTTTGTAACTCCGGACGAAAAAGATTTTTTAAACGATCCTACAGAACACAAAAAATCTCAGGAAAGCTGGAAGTGTGAATGCATCTGGGTTTTATTCTGGGCCTTAAAAATCGTTGACACTCTACCCTTTCCCGATGAATTATGCGATCTGAATGATATTCCGGCGGAGCATTATCCTGTGGGCGGCGATCTTGATCCCAATGATTTCATCAATCGAAGGTACGAAGTCCGTTCAAAATCTGAAATCCTTGATGCTGCCGATTTATATTACAGATACGATTGGGCCTGTGTAGATGCCCGTATCAACAACCTTGAAATGGAGAAAATAGATTCCGGGATTGTGTATGAAAGACATTATGCGTTAAACTGGCTGATCACGTATATGGATCAGGATTGGGATGATGTTTCATGTGATACTTAATCTGTGCAACAAGAAATTTTCTTCCACAATCATGTAACTCATTCCTAAAATTCCTTTATTCAAAGGAATTTTTCCTTGGCTTATTACTTTTGGCTTGAGGAGCAATCAATATCTGAATAGTTTTGTCCTATACAATATAACAACACTATGAATAAAGAATTGATTTTTCTAAGAGCGTTTGCTTTTGCAACAGTAATCGGGATGGTTTTCCTCACGACCTCAGCTTTTAAAACAAACGGAAATCAAAAATTCACGGAAATTGATGTCGAAAGAATTAATATCGTAGAAAAAGACGGTACGGTAAAAATGATCATCACCAATGTTGACCGGTTTCCCAACGGAAATGATAAAATCAATACCCGACCAACCAATCAAAGCCGGAAAAAACGTTCAGGAATGCTGTTTTTTAATGAAGACGGTATTGAATGTGGAGGATTTATCTATGACGGACAAAAAAAGGAAAACGGACATAGCTCTGGTTTATCGTTAACCTATGATCAATACGACGGAGATCAGGTGATGCAGCTTTTAACCCAGGATTATACAAAAGGAGGCAAACGGTTTGTATCCAGCAGTCTTGCTTTTAATGATCGTCCTTCAGAAGAATCACAAATTAAAACTTCCGAAATTATGAAAGAGCTTGAAGAACTCCGGAAAAAAGATCCTAAAGTCATGCAGCAAAAGTATGACGACTATGTAAAAAAGAATCTGATAGGAGGCGCTCCGAGAATTATGCTGGGGAAATCCAAAGCTGAAAATAACGGCCTCTTTTTGTTTGACGACAAAGGAATGCCCAAAGCGATGTTCTATATTGATAAAGAAAATAATGCAAAACTTGATTTCTATAATGACAAAGGAGAGGTCACCGCATCATTCCCGGATCATAAGACAAAATAATTTGAGTCATCAGCAGCCCTTTATTTTTTATAGGGCTATTTTTGTATCATCTGACCAGAATATCTATGAAAAATATGTTGAACGAAATTAGACAAAGCAAGTACTTTCTATTTTTTGTATTTCTTTTTGGCTATGCCCAATCCATACAGATCAGGCTTCTGGTAAGGAAAACACTTGACTGGTATATCTTCACTCCGGAAGCAGCAGTCCTGTCTTTTATAAGTGCCGGAATTCTGTTTTTTGTGATGCATTTCTTTATGAAACACTGGCAGAAATCAGATACTTTCAGCACGGGTGAAGCATTAAAAATATTCAGCACCTCAATGCTCGTCTATTTAGCTGTTATGAAGCTATTAGGATTGTGCATCTCACTGGCATTTAACACTCTTGAAAGAAATTTCAATCAGGAGACCCTGATACTTTCAACCCTGTCCGAAACAATGGACACTTTTATCTATGGAAGTTTTTTTCTGGCTTTCTACTATTATCAAAAAAACAAAAGAAAACAAAAACAGATCGATGAATATAATCAGGCATTCTCCGAAGCAAAGATCAGTCAGCTCAAATCACAGCTTAACCCTCATTTCCTGTTCAATAATCTGAATGTTTTAGACCAGTTAATCAACGAAGATCAATACAAAGCCTCTGATTTCCTGAATGAATTTGCTGACATATATAGGTATGTTCTTCAGGTTTCTGATAAAAGTTTAATCTCAATAGATGAAGAAATTTCTTTTGCAAAAAAATACTTCAACCTCATGCAGCACAAGTATGGCAATGCTTATCTGCTGGAAATCCAAAATCTAAACACCAGGGGACAAATCATACCGCTCACCCTGCAGCTGCTTTTGGAAAATGCCATTCAGCACAACCTCGGAACAGAAAAAAATCCTGTTTTGATTACCATCTCTGTGGACAGCAGTCTTGTCGTATCAAATAATACCGTGATCAAAAGAAACACAAAATCCACTTCCGGAAGGGCACTGAATAATCTGAGGCAGCAATATGCTCTGTTAGCCAGTACACAGTTTGAAATCATCCATACGGAAAATGAGTTTTCAGTAACTTTACCCATAATCCCATGACAAGAGAAATGATCAAAATTCTTATCATTGAAGATGAAATCCCGGCAAGAAAAAAACTCAGAAGATTTCTGGACGAGGTACACGAACCCATTTCCGTAGAAGCAGAGATAGATACGGTACAGGATGCTGTGAATTTCTTAAAAACCAATGTCTCTATTGACCTTATCCTTTCAGACATTGAACTTCTGGATGGAAATGCATTTGATATTTACCGTGAAGTACAGGTTTCCTGCCCCATCATTTTCACAACTGCCTACGACCGGTTTTGGATGGATGCTTTTGAAAGCAACGGCATCGAATATCTTTTAAAACCTTTTTCATTAGATAGATTCCAAAAGGCCTGGGATAAATTTCTATTGCTAAGAAATAATCAGCCCACAGATCATTCTCTGCATTTAAAACTGGATCAGATCATTGGTAATTCAGCAGAAAAAAAATTCAAAGGAAGATTTTCCGTCAATACCACTCAAGGGATTTATTTTTTTGAGACCAAAGACATTCTGTTTTTTGAGGCTGACGAAGGCGTTGTTTTTGCTCTGCATAAAACAGGAAAAAAACATCTGCTGAACATATCTACCCTCAAGGAAATTGAAATACAACTTGATCCGCTGGAGTTTTTCAGGATCAACCGCAGTGAGCTGGTGAATAAAAAATTCATCGAAAGAATTGAACGTTATTCTAAAAATGCATTAGCTTTAAAGATAGAGGGATATGACAGACATTTGATAACCAGCCAGAGCAATACCAGCCTCTTCCGGGAATGGATAGAAAAATAAATTTTGAACCGAGTAAACAGCCCATGATGCAACAGGAAATCATTGACCAATTCAACAGCCTTTCAGAAGGAAAACTCACCGCACAGGAATGGCTGAGCTGGTTCAGCGATCATAAAGATGACGTAGAAAAAATATGTGGAAGAACAGCCTTTCTTAAAATAAAACCAAAGGAAAGTTTCAGCGGGGTCAGAAATCTGTACATCGGGCAGCTGGGCGCTTTTGACTGGCTAAAATCTGTGAAAATAAATGCTGATTTTTCTGATCTTTACAAAAAAGGCTGGGAAAGAGAATTTGATGATTTCTGTAAAGCAGAAAAACTAAAAGAAAAGCAGCTTCAGCAAGACGTTGAAAATAAATTCGGGTATTTAAAAGACAGCTATCCAAAATTTTTCAGGCAGCTGACCAAATCATACAGTAATTCTGACATCATCGAAGCCGGTGTACAGCAGGAATTCATACACAATAAAGAAAAAGAGCTTTCCATCAAACTTCCTGATGACCTGATAATATGGTACCGGAATGTATCCGTTTTAAAATTAGAAGGGCTGGAAATGGATTGTAATGAATTAACGGTCGAAACTATTCAGAAAAAGCAATATCTGGTTCTGGGAGAATTTTGGATGTATGGTGACGGAGATCAATTGCTGTACAGTCTGGAGAATCAAAATATGTACGTACTTGCCCACGAAAATGCACCTCCGAAAGTGATAAAAATAGCGAATTCACTGTCTGATTTAATAGAGAAGAAAATAGTCTTTTATTTGAAGGAGTATGAATCATAAGAATTAAAACTTTTTATCTTTGGAGAATGTCTCGATACTTATCAAAATATGGACAACCCAACTCGAGAAATCTCTAAAAGAAAAATAATTACAACCTTATCTATATCATGTATAAAATACTTCTTACCTTATTTTTAATAATTTTCATAAATAAAAACCTGTACTCCCAAAATATAAATTTGGAAGAATATGAAGTTTACTTTGGAAACACCTTAATTGCTAAGCAGGATTTCATTAAAAACAGCCAGAATTTAAATGAGGTTCAATCAAAAACACTTGAATTTAAACCTATAACAGATGGATTTAAAAAGGCTTACTATTTGAATGGAAAACTATATTCAAGCGGCAAGATTGAAAATCTGAAAGAAAATGGGGTCTGGGAATACTGGCATCCTAATGGACAAAAAGCCAGAAAAGGAGAATTTATTAATGGAAAGCCAAACGGAACTCATGAATATTGGTACGAAAACGGAAATATCCGGGGCATAGGAAACTGGAAAAATGGAGTATACGATGGCAAATGGGAAATGTATAATGAAAAAGGGCTCGAAAAGACAGTTCAGGAATACAAGGATGGAAAACAGATTCTTTAAATCAACAATTATCAAATAAAAAATATCAGAATTTTATAAATTAAGCCATTCTAACTTTGAATGGCTATTTTTTTTGAACTTAAAGCGACAATTGATAAATAGCATCAAAAATCCCTTCTCCAATTCAAAAAACTTCCCGAAATTTGCCGTCTGTGCGTTAAATATAATCAATGAAATAAAATTTTAAATCAGAACATACAGTAAAACTTAGTATAAGTTTTCTTCGGGGCAGGGTGAAATTCCCTACCGGCGGTTACAGTCCGCGACTCCTTTCTTTTGAAGGGACTGATTTGGTGAAATTCCAAAACCGACAGTTAAAGTCTGGATGGGAGAAGAAAATGAAACGGTCAGTAAGATTCCTTACGGGCTTATTGTGCCGTATTTCATTTCCATGTACCGAAGACTATTTTAACTTTTAAAAGTAAAATAACATGGAAAAATTATTAGAACAATTTGGAGCGACCTCCACAGAACGTGTAGAAAATGCACTTCTAAAACTACAACAGGGAAAAGGAATTCTTTTAGTAGATGATGAAAACCGTGAAAACGAAGGTGATATCATCTTTCCCGCATCCACCATTACAGAACAGGACATGGCACTTCTGATCCGCGAATGCAGCGGTATCGTATGTCTTTGCATTTCGGAAGAAAAAAGCAGGCACCTGAATCTCCGTCCGATGGTAGAAACCAACAACTCAAAAAACCAGACCGCATTCACCATTTCTATCGAAGCCAAAGAAGGCGTTGAATCCGGTGTTTCCGCAAAAGACCGTGTAACAACGATCAGAACAGCTGTGGCTGAAAATGCACAGGCCGCTCACATTGCAAGCCCGGGACACGTTTTCCCACTGATTGCCAAACAAGGTGGTGTTTTCGAAAGAAGAGGCCATACCGAAGGCAGTGTAGACCTTGTAAAAATGGCCAATCTCGGTGATGATGCCGTACTTTGTGAACTGACCAATGAAGACGGTTCAATGGCAAGGCTGCCGGAAATCGTGAAATTTGCATCTTTAAAAGAGATGAGCGTAGTCACTATTGAAGATATCTACGCGTACCGCAAAATCATGAGCAACTAGAAAAAATATTTAACGCACAGAACAGCCATCCGATCATACCGGATGGCTTTTTTGTTTAAATTATTCATTAAAAACAAGTTAACATAAAAATTAATATCTGTTTTTATTTATCTTAGTAAAAATTTTGACCATGAAAACATCACTACTCTTTTTGCTGGGTATTTCCGGCGCACTTTCCGCACAAATCACGCTGACCAAAGCGGCTAACGATCCTTTATCGGGCGATACTGTAAATCATTACACGGTAACGGGAACCGTAAACAATACCGCTACAGGAGCCAATGCTACCTTTTCAAACGGCAGCCTCGTACAGGGAGCAGCTTCTCCAACGGTGTATTCAACACCTTCTGCGGCAGAGATCACCACATTTCCGGGCTCTACGATCAAAATGGCCAGCGGGGCAACGACGATTTTTTATAAATCTTCCGCTACAAAACTGGAAATCACCGGAGTAATCAATCCTGAAGCTACGCTGAACTTTTCTGTAGACAATGGTACGTACATGAATTACCCTACCGCTTTCAATGTAAATCAAACCGATAATGCCAGAGGAAATTTCACCTCATCTGTGGCTAACGGACTTTTCAGCGGGACAATGGGCACACTAGCCGATGCCCACGGAACCCTGATCATCGGCAGCAGAACTTATACGAACGTATTGAGAGTAAAATTTACACAGAATTTTAATTTATACGCTCCATTTGATGTTGCCTTAACCAATCCGATCGGAACTTTTACCAACACGGCTTATTCTTATTATGACGGCAGTCACCGATATGCATTGCTGACATCTACCAGCGGAAATATTTCAGTTCCTTTGCTGGGAATCAATCAATCTACTTCAAGTGCTGTAGCTTTGGGTGAAACATTTTTAGCAACGGCTGACCATGCAAAAAAAGAGGATTTCACTGTTTATCCTAATCCGGCGCAGGATTTTATCGGATTCAAAGGAAATACAGGAAATTACACGACAGCTAATATCTATAGCTTAGACGGTAAACTGATCAAAACATCAGATCTGAAATCCGGCAAAGTACAGATCTCTGAGCTTCCGACAGCCAATTATTTCATTCAGGTTTCCGGAAAAGACGCTAAGACAGAAACAGTGAAATTCATCAAGAAATAAACCAATACAACATTATCAACAATCAACCCCGTTCAGAACTGAGCGGGGTTGATTGCTGAGTGGCTTATTTTACTTTAAAAGTAATCCCACGAGGTGCTGTCAATTATTCTTATTATATTTCCACCAAATAACACAAACAGCAATCATATTATTATTTTTAAGTTAAAAACAAACCCATATTAAAGTTTAATTAATTTTTTGCCCGTTTTTTGCTGATACTTTTTTACACCACAAAATATAAAATTATGAAAAAGCTCCTCATCTTAATTCCCTGTTTCCTGCTTTCCGAAGCAGACGCACAGGAAGTTCAGGCTGTTCCCTCGGAAAAAATGAATATCATCAAGACCAACGTTACAGCTTATGCATTCAGAAATATCAACCTGTCTTATGAAAGAGCTATTAACCAATGGTTCTCTGTAAATATAGGTTTCGGAACAATGACACAGGGAAAAGTACCCTTCATTAATGCCTTTTTGAAAGATGAAGATGAGAAAAGATTTCAGAATCTAAGGGTAAAAGCCACCAATTTCACCATCGAACCCAGATTTTACATCGGGAAAGGCTATGGAAAAGGATTTTATTTTGCCCCTTATTACCGGTATTCCGATGTTTCATCCAACAGTTTTGATTTCTATTATGATTATGACGCTATTGACGGAAACACCTACCAGATCCCATTGAAAGGACAGGGAAGCACAAGTGGAAACAGTGGCGGACTGATGGTTGGCGTACAGTTTTTCTTAACCCGAAGCCAAAATCTGGTTCTTGATTTCTGGATCGCCGGAGCCCATTATGGAAGCGGAAAAGGAGACTTTACAATGACCAGCGATTATGTTCTGACTCCGGAAATGCAGGCTCAGCTTAAAAAAGAAATTGAAAACCTGGACATCCCGTTTGTAGATTACACCGTAGAAACAAATGCTAATGGTGCTAAAGTAAAAGTAGACGGGCCCTGGGCCGGCTTCAGAAGCGGGCTCTCGATTGGATATAGGTTTTAGAAATCATATTTTTTATCGTAATACAATAAAAATTTATACATTTACAGAAAATAAATATTGTATTATGAAGATAATAGGAGATAATTCTCTGGTATCCTGGATCAAATATCCATTCCTTATCTGTGCTGCCATTTTCTGTATCTCATCGGTATGGATTGGCAGCTTAGCGATCATACATATCCTTGCTGAAAAACAGGATTCAATGATGTATATTTCAGAAAAGCTGTATACCGTCAATGATAAAACCTACGATATCCTGCAGGTTCAGTATCCATTCTCCAATATGGTTTTTACAGTTACTGATTCCAGGGAAGCTATAGTGCTTGCCCTTCTGAACATGCTCACATTATCTTTTTCTCTGATCTGGGCTTCAAAAATCATTAATGAGTTTTCGGCAGATCATATCTTCACGGATAAAGTCGTCAGAAATTTCAAAGTTTTAAGTTTTGGGCTCATCATCTTTGGGTTCATAACATTGTTAGTTGATTTAATAATGGAAACAAATCAGTTTGATATCACTCCCCCTTCTCTCAGTATAGGAATAGGAATTACCCTACTTGTCATGAAGGAAATATTTGTACAGGGAAGTCAATTAAAAGAACAAGCAGATTTAACCATTTAAGCTATGCCCATTATTTTCAATATCGACGTGATGCTTGCCAAGCGCAAAATGCAGTCACAGGAACTTGCCGAAAAAATAAATATTACCCAGGCCAATCTATCCATTTTAAAAAACGGAAAAGCCAAAGCTTTAAAAGTTTCCACACTGGATGCTATCTGCAAAGCATTGGACTGCCAGCCGGGAGATCTCATTGAATATCAACCAGAAACACTATAAAGATGAAAATAAAAAAATGGATAAAATGGACGGTCATCGTAGTTGCCTCCTACTTCATTTTAAGTACCCTGTACTTTGGCTATGATGACATTGACAGTAAAAAGGGAATCTATAATTTCTACTGGTCCGGAATAAACGGGTTATGGAAAAAAGACAAGCCGTTTGGATTCAGAATCAATCAGCCTGTAGAAACTTCTTTTGATGGCCTTGATGGCCCTTATATATTTGGAGACAGAATGTTCACCATTAAAAAGGATAATGTATTTGAGGAGAAAGGTATTGACAGAACACAAGAGATTGCAGTAGAAACAGACTGTAAAGAGCTTCGGATGTTCAAAATTTCACTTAAAAATCAATATGAGATCGAAAAGGATCAATATAAAATGCCTGAAAAGCTTATTGCCATTTCTGATATAGAAGGCAATTTCAATGCTTTTTACAGTTTTCTTTTAGCTAATAAAGTCATTGACAGTAATGGCGACTGGATTTTTGAAGACGGACACCTTGTTCTTAACGGAGATTTTGTAGACAGAGGAAACCAGGTCACTCAGGTACTTTGGTTAATTTATCATTTGGAAAATCAAGCCACACAAAAAGGAGGCAAGGTGCATTTTATTCTGGGAAATCATGAAATCATGAACCTTTACGGCGATGTATCTTATAATGATTTTAAATATATCGAAGCCGCTAAAAGAATCAGTAAGCAAAACAGCTGGGAAACCGGACTGAAATTTTTATACTCTCAAAACTCTGAATTAGGCCAATGGCTTCGTACAAAAAATGTCATTGAAAAAATTGGACCTGCCATTTTCGTTCATGGCGGATTAAATTATTTTCATGCTGAAGGCAGATATTCAATTAATGAAATTAATTCCATTTCAAGAAAATATTACGGTACCGGAAAGCATGCAGCCAATAAAAGGGATCAGCTTATTTTAAGCTCAACGGACAGTCCGTATTGGGACCGAAGGTTGAATTTTGAATTGAAATACAAAATTTTATTCAAGCTGAATGGCATCAGCATGGAAAAAACTACCCAAGATCAACTCGACAACATTCTGAATTATTATGATGCTCAAAAAATAATTATCGGACATTCTGTTGTGGATGATATTTCACCGGACTACAACAATAAAGTCATTAAGATTGATATTAAACATGGCAGAGAACTAAGGACCGGAAAAACAAAAGGATTGCTCATAGAAAACAATATTTACTACAAAACAGATGATTTAGGAAATAAAACAAAGCTGAACCTCTGAAAAATTTGATTTAAATAAACGATCAAAAAATACCGTTCTTTATTTTCTGAACGGTTTTTTTATATCTTTAAACCGGATAACAGTTTATCCCGTTTAATACTTTCGCATGAAAATTCTCATCATTGAAGACCATAAAGATCTTGCGTCCAACATCACAGACTATCTTAAAAAAGAAGATTACGTCTGTGAAGTAGCTTCTGATGCGAAAGAAGCTATAGACAAAATAGAACTTTTTGAGTACGACTGCATCCTCCTGGACCTTATGCTTCCCGACGGAAACGGCCTGGATATTCTGAAACATATTAAAAACTACGCTCCCGGGGCAAGTGTCATTATTGTTTCTGCAAAAAATTCTTTAGACACCAAACTAACCGGACTGGATGACGGTGCCGATGACTATATCACTAAACCCTTTTCGCTACCCGAACTTCACTCCAGGATAAAAGCAGTGCTCAGAAGAAAAACACCGGAAGCCAACCGCATTCTAAGCTTCAATGAAATTAAAATTGATCTGGAATCTAAAGAATGCAGAATCAATGATCAACTGGTCAATCTTACCAAAAAGGAACTCAACCTGCTGATCTATTTCATCAACAACCAGAACAGGATGCTTTCCAAGCAGGCCATTGCCAGCCATCTTTGGGGTGATTATACGTACAGCATCGATAATGTAGACTTTGTGTATCAGCATTTAAAAAACCTACGGAAGAAAGTGCTTGATGCCGGTGGAAAAGATTATCTGCAGACCGTTTACGGATTGGGTTATAAATGGATTGATAAATGAATTTAAGTTTCCGTTTTGCCAGAGCATTCACCGTATTGGTATTTTTTGTACTGATCACCGGTTTTGCGATCCTTTATTTTGCTTTTGAACGGGCAACGATGCGTTCTGCTATTCTCAAACTTGAGGATTTAAACAGTTACGTAGCCCACAGATTGGAAAGTGACCCTTCTTACGATTATTTAAAATTCCATCACAGGCAGATACAGGTGAAAATTCTCCCGGCAGACTCTAAAAATTTCAAGGAAAAAATCATTGAAGAGAAATACATCTGGAACAAAAGCATCCAGTCCCACATGAACAGGATTACGGTGACTACATATCCTTTAATTAAGCAGAAAAGATACGCCATCACCAGTGTAAGATACATTACAATCATCGAGAATAATTTTCTGATGAGCATCATCATGGTTATTGCCTGGATCATGGTTTTCCTGATCATCCTTACCATTATTGTGAGTATTCTGGTATCTAAAAAAATCCTTGAACCTTTTTATCATGCGATAGACGAAATCAAGAAATTCAGTCTGAGAGATAATCGCTCTATGGACCTCATGAAAACTGAAACCGAAGAATTCAAATCGCTAAACAGGTTCCTGCTGAAAATGACAGAAAGCTCCAAAAAGGATTATCATCTGCTGGAAGAACTGTCGGAAAATACATCTCATGAATTGCAAACACCATTAGCTTCTATCAAAGGGAAAATAGAACTTCTGATGGACAGTGAGCTTTCGGAAAACCAGCTGATCACGCTTTCTTCTATGAATGATGAGCTGGACAGACTTTCGTCAATTAATCAATCTCTTATTCTCCTCGCCAAGCTTGAACATTTTGAAAAAAATGATTCCCAGCTTATCAATTTTTCAGAACTGCTTCAGGAAAGACTTCTCTACTTTGAGGATATATTTGAAATACAGAATCTTACGGTAACGAAAGATATTCAGGAAGAAATCTATCTTAATTTTGATCAGAATCTGGCTACGATCGTCATCAACAACCTTATCAATAATTCCAAAAGGCACAATATAGAAAACGGAAAAATATCGGTAACGCTTACAGAAAACTATTTACAGATCTCCAATACAGGAAATCCGCCCACTGTTCCTACTGAAGAATTATTCCAAAGATTCAGGCGTGGAAATCCCAATCAGAATTCCATCGGGATTGGTTTGGCCCTCGTGAAGAAAATTTTGGAGATTTATGACACTGAAATATTCTATCAATTTGAAAACAATCTGCATATTACAAGAATCAATTTCGTAAAATAAAATACTGAATTTCAAAAACATAACATCAAATGATTCAATTTTGTGAAAACTTCAGAATTTCTTCAGAATGTATGTATTGTTTAGGTGCAAATAAAAGCGCCAATGAAAAAACTACTTATCATTTTCAGTTTTACTGTTATGCAGTGTATGTACGGTCAGGATACGGTGAGTATTAAGAAAAGCCCTGAAGAGGTTTCTTCCGGGAAAAATCCATTAGATGTAGGAGAGCTTAAAATCAATCTGAATGCTAAAGGTGACAAATGGCTGAAATTCGGTATTTCCAGCCAGATCTGGCTCCGCAGTATAGATAACAATCCCGGAACACTGGTGAACGGAGTTCCTCAGGAACAAACCTACGATGCCAGCATCCGGAGAATGAGACTGATCATTCAAAGCCAGGTCACTCCGTTTTATTCTGTCTTTTTACAGATGGGAATCAATAACCAGAGTTTTATTTCAGGCGGCGGAACCGGTACCGGAAACAACGGAGCCGGAAAAAAAGCACCTTTCTTTTTTCATGATGCTTACAATGAATTCGCGATTATTCCAAGAAATGATTTCCAGACAGGAAAACCGAACAAAAACAATCTATACCTAGGCGCAGGGCTTCACTCCTGGAATGGGGTAAGCAGACTCACCAATGCCAGTACCACCAAAATGCTCGCAGGTGATATTCCTGTTTTCAATTTTCCAATGATAGAAATAGCCGATCAGTTTTCAAGACAGCTGGGAATTTTTGTCCACGGTGAACTGGATAGGATTAATTATCGTTTCAGTGTTAACAAACCATTTGCGACCAGTTTGAAACCAGCTATCGGAGGTGCAGCTGTAGACAATAACCAAAGTGGAAAACTGTCTTACGCAGGATATGCTTTCTATCAGTTTTTTAACAAAGAAACTACGGTGACTTCATTTCTCCCTGGAAATAATTTAGCTACAAAAAAAATATTGAACCTCGGTGCCGGTTTTTACACCAATAAAGAAGCAACGCAATCTCAGCCGTCTGAAAATGTTTTCGAATCTCATGATGTCAATATTGTAGGCGCAGATGTTTATACAGAACTTCCTGTAGGAGATAAAAGCAAAGAAATGGGATTAACACTCTATTCTGTTTTTTACAATTATAATTACGGTCCCAATTATTTAAGAATAAGCGGTCTTTTGAATCCCGGAACTCCCAACGCAGATTTCATGGGACAAAAAGCACTGGAAGGCGCCGGAAACAACAGGGTTTTGATGGGAACGGGAAATATCTGGTTTTCACAAATGGGGTTTGTACTTCCTAAATTCAGTAAAATTCTGAAAGTTCAGCCATTTTTCAATTATGCTCTGAAAGATATGAAGGCGCTTAACCAAAGTGGAAGTTATTATGACATTGGAGCTAATTTCTATCTCTACGGTCAAAACGCAAGAATAGTTGCCCAATACAGCAGCAGACCGCTTTATGACCTTACATCCAAAACAATTTTTGACAGAAAAGGTGAATTTTTACTGTCTTTTCAAATCGTACTTTAAAAAATTTAATATCTTACTCATATGAATACTACTCAAATTACAACTGCTCAAAGGATCAAAGCCATTGTGGGTGGTTCCGTAGGAAACCTGGTCGAATGGTACGACTGGTACGCTTACGCTGCTTTTGCTATTTATTTTTCCAACTCCTTTTTCCCGGATTCCGACCTGAATGCCCAATTGATGAATACGGCAGGAATTTTTGCTGTAGGCTTCCTGATGCGTCCTATCGGAGGCTGGATCTTCGGAAGTATTGCGGATAAAATAGGGAGAAAAAAAGCGATGACGCTTTCTGTTTTGCTGATGTCTTTCGGTTCGCTTCTTATTGCACTTACTCCAACTTATAAAACCATAGGTATTTTAGCTCCTGCCCTACTATTAATTGCAAGACTATTGCAGGGACTGAGTGTTGGTGGGGAATATGGTGTTTCTGCAACCTACCTCAGCGAAATGGCATCGGAAAACCGAAGAGGGTTTTATTCAAGCTTTCAGTATGTAACACTTATTGGCGGGCAGCTGATCGCATTGGGAATTCAGTTGATTTTGCAGAAACTGCTTTTAACGGAGACTCAGCTTGAAGAATGGGGCTGGAGAATTCCATTCGTCATCGGAGCTTTACTTTCTGTGATTGCTTTGTATTTAAGAGCCAATCTTCACGAAACAGAAGCCTTTGAAAATAAAAAAGAGGTTAATGATAAGAAAAAAGGAACCGTTACAGAATTACTGAAACATCCTAAAGCCTTACTTACCGTAATTGGACTTACTTTAGGAGGAACTCTGGCCTTTTACACCTATACTACCTACATGCAGAAGTTCTTGGTTAATACCGTTCATCTTACCAAGGAACAGTCTACCCTAATTTCATTTATTTCACTGTTTATATTTGCCTGTCTGCAGCCTGTATTTGGAGCATTGTCGGACAGAATCGGGAGAAGACCTTTGCTTTTAGGTTTTGGAATTCTGGGAACATTATTTACAGTTCCTCTTCTCACCGCTTTAAGCACAACCACATCGATGTGGACTGCATTTTTCCTGATTATGGCAGCACTTATTATTGTCAGCGGCTATACTTCCATCAATGCTGTTGTTAAGGCGGAACTCTTTCCTTCTGAGATCAGAGCGCTTGGAGTAGGTCTTCCGTATGCCCTTACAGTAGCTATTTTCGGAGGAACGGCAGAATATGTAGCCCTTTGGTTCAAACAGGCGGGAACAGAACAGTATTTCTACTGGTATATCACCGGATGTATTCTGTTTTCTCTGATAGTTTATGCCGGAATGAAGGATACAAAAGAAAACTCTTCACTGGATAAAGATTAACATCAACAGCTATAAAAACCGGGCGCCGCAGATTCTCTGCGGCGCCCATTTTATTTTTAGTGGTAAGCCTTTTTAAATTTCTCTACCATACTGTCCAGGTTATGACGCTGAACATACACGCTTTTTATTTCCTGATATCTCGGAGACTTGTAAAAAACTTCATGGAAATCCATACTTCCGTTTCCTACTTTCACTACTTTCTGTACATCGATATTCAGTTTTTTTAGCTCGTCTTTAAAGACTTTAAATTCATCTTGTATATTGCTCATTTATATTTTTGGATTTTAGTTAAAAATTTCAACTTTACACTTTATCCCCTTCGGCAAGCTGGGGCATCTTCTTAATTAGTAATAAAATTAGTGAATTTTCCAATATAATCATCAGGTAAATACTATTTTTTTACTGAAATTAATGATTTTATAGGGATTTTACATTTTTTCAAAATAATCAGAACATTTTAAATGGCAAAAATTCTATAGAAAACTTACATCAAAGGCCTATTAATTCAGGAAAAAACTGTGAAAAAGCAAATATTCTGACGAGTGGCACGAATCCGACATAACATGATATTTTTCAGCTAAATAATCTGAAAAATTGTTGTAAAACTTGTTGAAACAGAGCAAAGAGACCCTATTTTTAATACATTATGTTTGAAGCCGAAGGTTTTTAGGAAGTAAAAAGATGATTGATGAATTTTTTTTACTGTTTGAAAATAAGCTTGTTGGAGAAACGCAAAGACGCAAGGATTAATTAAAATGTGGATATTTTAAGGCGCAAGAAAATCTAAGATTTTCAGCTAGGATGATGAACTGCCAACTGTACCATAATACATCACCAAAATATAACATAATCAATTTTATCGGAGATAAAATCCTTGCGTCTTAAAACATATGAATAGAAACAAATCTTTGCGCCGTTGCGTTTTACCAAAATTCAGAAAATAAAAAAAAAATATATTTAATGAGATTGCTTCGTTCCTCGCAATGACTGCGGATTGATAAATTTTTTAAAATAATAAAAAACTTTGCGCCGCTGCATTTTCACCAACATTCAGAAAATAATTTAAAACATTTTGTAACATTTTAAAAAAGCAGGTCTCTAAAAGGCATATTCACTTTAAAATTTTATAATCATGAAAAAATACAGAATCTTCTTTATCCTGATCTTGATTTTTGCTGCAGCATGCAATATCTTCGGGCAGACCAAAACCTATCCTTTTGAAGTCAAAAAAACAGGAACCGGCAAACAGACCATTATTTTTATTCCCGGATTTGCTTCTTCAGGAGAAGTCTGGAATGAAACGGTATCCAAATTTGATAGCAAATTTTCCTGCTATGTTTTAACCATGAAAGGATTTTCGGGCGTACCACCATTGGCAGATGCCAGTTTTAAGGACTGGGAGAAAGAAATTGCAGCTTACATCAAAGATCTGAAAATTGACAAGCCCATCATCATTGGACACAGTATGGGAGCTGGCCTGGCCATGGCACTGGCGGCAGATTATCCGGAGCTTATTGCAAAAATAGCAGTGGTAGATACACTTCCTTGTCTGGCCGCATTATCTGATCCGAATTTCACATCTAAAGAGAATAATGACTGTACCTCAACAATCAATTCCTTGAAAGGTATGAGTGATGAACAGTTTAAACAAATGCAAACCGCTACTATTCCCCGTCTTGTCGCTGATCCAGCTATGCAGGAAACCGTGATTGGCTGGAGCATGAAATCCGACCGGACTACTTTTGCCAAAATGTACTGCGATTTCTCGAATACAGATTTACGTGAAAAAATAAAAACGATTCAATGTCCTTCTCTTATCCTTCTGGAGTCTTATTTTATTAATTTTAAACCGGCTATTGAGAATCAATATAAAAATTTAAAAAATGCAGATATGAGGTATGCTTCAAAAGGACTTCATTTTATCATGTATGACGATAAGGAATGGTACTTTGAACAGTTGAATCACTTTTTATCCTCTAAATAATGGTATTTGAAGATATTTACGAACTGTACTGGCAGAAGATATTCCGTTTATGCATGGGATATGTAAACAATTCTGAACTGGCGCAGGATCTCGCTCAGGAAACCTTCATTATTGTCTGGCGGCAGCTTCCGAAATTCAGGAATGAATCCAGCATTGGAACCTGGATTTTCAGAATTGCTTCGAACAACTGTTTAAAACAGATTGAGAAGGAAAAAAGATTTACCAAAGCGGAAATTCCCATTCATCTCGAAGAAAAAAAACAGGAGTCTATGGAACCGCAGATCCAGCTGTTGTATCAGTTTATTTCAGAGTTACCTGAAACGGACAGAATCATAATTTCGCTGGAGCTGGAAGAAGTAAAACAGGCGGAAATTGCCGGGATCGTTGGGCTTTCGGAATCCAATATCCGGGTAAGGATTCACAGGATAAAAGAAAAATTAACCAAAAGATTCAAAGAAAATGGCTACTAATATAGATTTTAAAAACCTCTGGCAACAGCAGACTGCCGAGAAACCGAGTATAGAAGAACTGCTTGGAAGGCTTAAAAAATTCAAAAACGAAAACTTAAGAAGATTATTGGTTACCAATATTTTGCTGATCCTCACCAGCCTATTGATAGGATTTATCTGGTATTATTATCAGCCTCAGTTCCTCTCTACCAAAATCGGAATCGTACTGGTTATTCTCGCGATGGTTATTTTCCTGTTCGCTTATAATAAACTGTTCAGCTCTATTTATACACTCGACAGCACGCAAACGAATGCTGAATATTTACAGAGCCTGTATTCACTGAAGAGTAAGCAGAAATTTATGCAGACCACGATGCTTAATCTGTATTTCATCATGCTTTTTGCAGGAATCAGTCTGTACTTGTATGAATATGCGTCAAGAATGGAAATAATGTATGCTGTTTTAACGTACGGGATCACTTTTTTATGGATAGCCTTCAACTGGTTTTATTTAAGACCCAAAGCCATCAGGAAACAACAGGGAAAACTGAATGGATTAATTCTTAAATTCGAAGAAATAAACCAACAGTTAAAAGAACAGGAGATTTCCTGACAAAAATCAAATTCATGTTCTTTTACCCACATTAAATACATTCAGATGAGCAATACCAACACAGATCACTGGGAAAACGTATATGAAACCAAAAATCCGGATCAGGTAAGCTGGACTCAGGAAAAACCACAGACATCACTCGATTTCATTCATTCCTGTGGATTGGATAAAGATGCCAAAATCATTGACATTGGAGGTGGAGACAGTAATCTTGTTGATTTTTTACTGGATGAAGGCTATGAAAACATCACTGTGCTCGACATTTCATCAAAAGCTTTGGAAAAAGCAAAGGCAAGATTGGGACATAAAGCTCAAAAGGTAAAATGGATCGTAGCTGATATCACTGAATTTGATACGGATGAAACTTATGATATCTGGCACGACCGGGCAGCATTTCACTTTCTGACAACACCCGAACAGATCCTAAAGTACACGTCCATAACAAAGAAAAATGTACAGGGATTCATGATCATAGCAACTTTTTCCAAAAACGGCCCGACCAGGTGCAGCGGACTTGAGATTCATCAGTATGACGAACAATCAATGGCTGCTGAATTTGAATCAGATTTTGAAAAAATAAAATGTCATACCGTAAATCATACAACACCTTTTGACACTGTACAAAATTTTGTGTTTTGTATATTTAAGAAAATATAAAACGTTCTACGCTTTTATTTATTGAATTTTAATCGCAATTTACACTAAATTCACGTTTTTCATTTATATATTAATTCATCACTTTAATTAGATTTTAAAAGCTAATTACACTATTTAATAACCAATAATCTGCAAAAACAACCAATTTATTGATTATTTTATTTATTTTTAATACGCCACAATTTAAATAATATATTCATGAAAAAACTACTATTAATTATTGTTTCAGGATTACTCTGCACAAATTTCTACTCGCAGAAGCTGGAACCTCAGGAATGCGGAACAGATGAACTGATGCGGAAACATTACGAAAGATATCCGGAACAGAAGGCTCAGGATGACGCTTTTAATTTAGAAATATCCAAACTCATCAAAAGCGGAAAATTCGCTAAAACCATCAACAAAAAGCTGGTTTATGAAATTCCGGTAGTGGTCCATGTAGTAAGCGACGGAAGTGCTATAGGAACAGTGAATAACAAATCCGATGTAGATATTATTGCATGGGTAAATTATACGAACGGCGTTTTTTCCGGAAGTTCAACCAGCGGCATGGCCGGAACCAGTGCTGTATTGCCCGTGAAATTTGTTTTTGCTAAAGTGAATCCAAGCTGCGATCCTACGAACGGCATTAACAGAATCAATGCCTCTCATCTTCCAAAATATGTAAGCGGAGGGGTTAATGATGACAATACCACGAATGCAGTAACCGCCAACGACATCACCGCCCTGGGGATGTGGGACACCAGCAAATATTACAATATCTATGTCGTGAAGAAACTAACCTCCAATGCAGGAGCACTGAACGGATATGCTTATTATCCGGGAGGTAGTAAGGACTATTCTTTCATGGCAACCAGTGCTTCCGCAGTGAACAAGCAGACTTTAGCCCATGAATTCGGACATGCGCTGGGACTTCGTCATACTCATGAAGGCTATACCGAATCTACTGGCGCCTGCCCTACCAATACCGACTGTACATTACAGGGAGATCTGGTTTGTGATACTGAACCGATGAAAAGTCTTTATCACTCGTCGGTTCCAAGCAGCTGCCAGACAGGACAGATCAATCCATGTACCAGCGTGACTTATGCGGGTGGTGAAAGAAATGTCATGGCCTATACCTACTGCTTCAGAGACCTATTTACTCCCGGGCAGACCGACCGTGCAACAGCGCAGCTTCTGCAGTACAGACAGTCTCTGATCAACTCTCCTGTCGCTTCTTCTACTACGCCTAATAACAGTACTGTTTTAACCACAGCCTGTGCTCCTGCTTCTATGACGAATCCCGGAGGATTCAATATTGGGGTAACCTTTGTAAAATTTGGCGATATCAATAACTATTCTTCAAACTACAAACAGGCTTCCAATAATTTCTACGAAAACTTTACCGGAAATTACTGTGCAGGCGTTTCCAAAACTACGATTTCCGGTGGTACAGCAACTACCCTTACCGTTGCACCGGGAACCAGCAATCCACATATTATAAAAGCTTATATCGATTACAACAATGACGGGCAGTTCAATGAAACGACCGAACTTGTGCTTAATCAAAGTGGGATTAGTAGTGGTTCTGTAGCTACAGTATCAGTAACTCCTCCTGCAACCGCTGTAGCAAACACAGCTTTAAGAATGAGAGTTATCGGAGAGTTTAACGGGACTGCGGTGACAGCTTGCTATACTCCAAAATACGGACAGGTGGAAGATTATTCAGTTATTATTAACCGCCAGAGTCTATTAGCAGTTGAAAATGTAGCCAAAGTAAATACTACAGAAATCACTAAAGATGAAAATTCTGTATACATAAAAAGTGATCTGAAGATTTCCTCTCTTCATATTTATGATGCTTCGGGAAGACTGCTTACCGGCAGAACGGATATCCAATCTTCTGAATTCAGATTTCCTGTGAATGAAAAGAATACGATTTTAACGGTAGCTGCTGTTCTGGAAAATGGAAAAGTGGTCACTAAGAAATTAAAATTCTAAGAACCCATTGAAATAAAAAAGAGAGCTACTAGGCTCTCTTTTTGTTTTATATAGGATCAGTATTAATCTATGAATTCTGTTCTTCTTCCAGTTCCACTTCATGTCTCAGCTGTGCTTTATACAAGGTAGCGTAGTATCCGTTCTGATCAAGAAGTTCCAAATGTTTTCCTTCTTCTACGATTTTACCGTGCTCCATGACAATGATTTTATCCGCTTTTTCAATGGTGGAAAGTCTGTGCGCAATGATAATTGAGGTTCTGTTTTTAGTAATTTTTTCTGTCGCTTTCTGGATCAGTTTTTCACTTTCATGATCTATTGAGGAAGTCGCTTCATCCAGAATCAGGATTTTCGGATCTGATAAATACGCTCTCAGGAAAGATAGTAGCTGTCTCTGCCCTAATGAAATAGAGGAACCTCTTTCGCTTACCACAAAATCATAGCCGCCCGGAAGCTGCTCGATGAATTCGTCCACTTCAATTTCCTTTGCTCCCGCTTTGATTTTTTCCAAAGTAATGCTGTCATCCCCAAACGCAAGATTTTCAAAAATGCTTCCGTGAAAAAGGAACACATCCTGCAACACTACTCCGATATGACTTCTCAGGTTATATAATTCGTAATCCTTTAAATCAACATCATCAATGACGATTCTTCCGGAATTAATATCATAAAGCCTTGTGATCAAACTGATAATTGTAGATTTCCCTGCACCTGTAGCTCCTACAATAGCAACTGTCTCTCCGGGATTTACTTTAAAATCAATTCCCTTAAGTACTTCCTGCTTCTCATCGTAGGCAAAACGTACGTTCTCAAATTCAATTTTACCGTCAAAATGATCTTTTTTTACAGTTCCCGTATTCGGCATAGCGTAATCTTCATCCATCACACCCAATACTCTTTCTGCCCCAACAATTCCTCTCTGGATATTATTGAAACGGTCTGCAATCTGTCTTAACGGACGGATCAGCATAGAAATATATTGAATAAATGCAATAACAACACCTGCACTGATCGTGATATATCCGCCATAGAAAAGAATAAACCCAATGAATAATGAAGAAATCAATTCTACCACCGGAAAGAATAATGAGAAGATGAAAACCGTTCTCAATAAGGCAGTTTTCAGCGTAATATTAATATCATCAAATTTTTTAAATTCAGCACCCTGTCTGTTGAACACCTGAATAATAGACATTCCCGCTAATCTTTCCTGAACAAAAGAGTTCTGATTGGCCGTCCAGGTTCTCTCGTCCCCAAAAGCTTTTTTCAGTCTTTTCTGGAAAAATCTGGTAATTACCACCATTAAAGGAAGAATTGCCAGTGTAATATAACTCAGATGGACATTCGTACTGAACATCATTATCAAAACAAATACAATCCTCAAAATGTCTCCGAAAACCATTAGGAAACCGTCGGTATACACGGTAGCAATAGTTTCCACATCCCCTACAGCACGAGTCACAAGCTGACCGATAGGCGTTTTATCAAAGAATGAGGTTCTGAAATAGATCAGCTTCGCATACAGCCTCTCACGAATATCACGGATAACGTTCTGCGAAATATAGTTGGAAAAATAAACCAGGAAAAAGTTTAAAATAGTCTCAGCAAAAACCAAACCTACCAGAATATAGATATGCTTCATCATCAAAGCCTTGTCCTTCAGCTTGGTGATGTCATTATCTACCACTTCCATGGTAAGATACGGCCTGTAGGTAGAAACTATGGACAGTATGACGGAAATTATTAAAGTAAGGATGAACCAGGAACGGAATTTCATTCCAATAAAGAACAGCCTCTTAACAATTCCCCAGGTATCTTGTTTTTTCATTGTACGGGTTGAAGAAAGAATTTAAAATTCTATGCAAAAATAAGACTTTATAATTTGACAGCCTTTACAACTTCATCAATTCGTTATAGAAAATTTCAGATAATGGTTATTTACAATATGAATATATCAAGCCCGGTTTTTCAGTCTTTTTCACCATAGATTAAGTCGTTCCGGTTTATAATTTCTCCGGCTTATTCTAATGATTTTAAAAGTTGGCTGAGGCACCTGAAGCCAACATATCCGGTGATTTCGAGTGCCTCAGTGACCTGACTTTAGATCATCAAAATTTTATAAATTCTCCTTCCCTATTTTTTCAATTTCCATAGAAGGTTTATCCATATGCTCCTTCACAAATTTTCTTTCAAGAAGATGATAAACGCCATATACAGCTGCAATGGAAATAATCCAGCTGATGATATTAACGATAGAAAAACCTGTATAATTGACTTCCTCCAGAGAATCCGGATCGCTGATACCCTGATAAAGTCCATAAGAAAAACCAAAAAACAATTGAGTTCCCAGATACACTGCAATGGCCAAAAGCCCGTAGTGCCATTTTGTTTTTCCGAACCTTTCGGCAAGCTGTGCGTAATATCGGTAGGCTCCGATAAGAATAAAAATTGATAACATAATTCGTGTTTTTATCATAGCAGAAAATTCAGGCCTTTCCTGAATTCATCATACGTTCAGTACTTTTCTATTTCCACCAGAGAACACTTTATGCTAAAGAAAGGGATCTAAAGAATCTTTTCATGGAAATAGTTATCCCGCTAAAATAACAAATTTTTCTGTATTGTGAACAAACAGAATACTATACAGAAACGGTGAAATGATCAGATAGGTTTAGTTCTCTTCAGACTAAAATTCATAGCCCACGTCTACAAGAAACAGTCCGTGTCCGGGAGCAGAAGTTCCGGCAGCATTACGGTGTTTATCTTCAATGATTTTTCGCAGATCTTCAGGCTTAATCTTACCACTTCCAATTTCCACCATGGTTCCTACAATCGCACGCACCATATTTCTGAGAAAGCGATTGGCTGAAACCGTAAACTTAAGTTCTGTTCCATCCTGCTCCCACTCGGCTTTGTACATTTTGCAGATATTGGTTTTGTTGTCCGTTTTTAGTTTTGCAAAACTTGTAAAATCTTCATATTCAAACAGAATTTTGCAGGCTTCGTTCATTTTTTGAATATCCAGCGGTCTTTTCCAGTGCTGCCACGCAGACTCCTGAGTGAACGGATTTTTGGCCAGAGAAATATAATATTCATACGTTCTGTACGTCGCATCAAAACGCGCATGGAAATCATCTTTCACCGGAAACATCCTTTTTATGCTGATATCGGGAGGCAGAAAACTGTTCAGTTTATAAGGAAGGTTGACTACATCCACCTCTTTTTCGGTATCGAAATGGGCAAATATTTTTTTGGCGTGAACACCGGTATCCGTTCTTCCGGCACCTGTGGTTTTGATTTCTTCCCTTAATATAGTGGAAAGCGCTTTTTCCAGTTCTTCCTGTACAGAAATGGCATCCGGCTGTATCTGATAACCGAAATAATTTTTGCCATTGTAAGAAAATTCAATAAAGTATCTCAATGCATTAAAATAACTCCACAAAAATACTTTAATTTAATGAAATATTTGTTGAAAAGTCTTTGAGAATATTACACAAAATCCTTATGAAAATTCCTATTTTTGCAAACGTATGAAAAGATGGTACCTTTATCCTTTTTCCCTTGGTTATCATTTGGTAACGGGTATCCGAAACACAATGTATGATCTGGGAGTTTTTAAGACAACTAAGTTCAAGACCCCGATAATCAATGTCGGAAACCTTTCTGTGGGCGGAAGCGGAAAATCGCCTATGGTGATGTATCTTGCCCAATACCTGTCCAAACACTACAGGACAGGCGTACTTTCACGTGGGTACGGAAGACTGAGCAAAGGCTACGAAGTAACGAATTATGACAGCAATTATAAAGTAGTGGGCGATGAAGCCATGCAGCTTTTTGAGCGTTTCAAAAATCGTTTCGTCATTGCTGTTTCAGAAGAAAGAGTTCCCGGAGCGAAAAAAGTGATCGAAGATATGGACCTGGATGTCCTTGTTCTGGACGATGCTTTACAGCACAGAGCAATCAAAGCCGGATTCAATATTCTGATGACTGATTTTAATGATCCTTATTTCAAAGACCACCTTCTTCCGGCTGGAGATTTAAGAGAATCCCGAAATGGTTCCAGCAGAGCAGACATCATCATGGTCAGCAAATGTCCGGATGAGCTTACCGAAGAAACCAAACGATATTATATTTCGAGGATAAGACCTTCCCACAAACAGAAAGTTTTCTTTTCCTCCATCGGCTACGATGAAAATGTGTACGGAAGAGATAAAATGCTTCCGGATAACAACCTGAATTATTACGACATCCTTCTGATCACGGGAATTGCCAATCCTAAACCTCTTCTTGAGCATCTGGCCAAATTCTCACAGCGGGTTAAGCATTTAAAATTCAGGGACCACCATAATTTCACGGATGATGACATCAAAAAAATCATCGCAGAATATAAAAAATTAGGGGAATACAAACTGATCCTGACGACGGAGAAAGATTATGTACGTCTGAAAACTTTTGATTATCTTAGAGAAATTGTTTACTACTGGCCGATCAATGTCATCATTGATAAAAAGGAAGAATTCAACCAAATCATCTTAGATTATGTTAGAAAAAATTAAGCAGACTGCAGATTTCATTCACAATATTATCAAAGAAACTCCGGATTTTGCGATCGTTTTAGGATCCGGACTGGGAAAACTGCAGGACGAAGTGGAAGCTATTCATGTTCTGGAATATCCTGAAATCCCCAACTTTCCGCAAACTACTGTTGTCGGACATGGCGGAAAATTAATTTACGGAATCCTCGAAGGCAAAAAAGTTTTAATGATGAGCGGACGCTTTCATTATTACGAAGGCCACTCCATGGAAACCGTGACTTTTCCGATACGGGTTTTTCATCTTTTGGGTATTAAAAACCTCATCCTTTCCAATGCCTGTGGCGGTGTCAATCCTGCTTACAGCGTGGCAGATGTCGTTATTTTAAAAGATCATATCAATATGATGCCTGAACATCCGCTTCGTGGCAAAAATATTGAATCGTTCGGACCCCGTTTTGTGGATATGAGCGAGCCTTATAACAAAAAAATGATCGAAGTGGCTGAAAAAGCTGCTGCCGAACAGCATATTAAAATTCATCAGGGTGTTTATGTAGCCTTACAGGGACCTACCTTTGAAACTCCTGCAGAATACGGAATGATCAAAGCTATCGGTGGCGATATGGTAGGAATGAGCACCGTTCCTGAAGTAATTGTCGCCAGACATATGTCAATGGATGTTTTCTGTATCTCCGTGATTACAGATCTTGGTGGGCCGGATATTGCCTTAGCCGTTTCTCATGAAGAAGTTCTGAATGCGGCCAATAAAGCTATGCCGAACGTGATTGCTGTAGTGAAAGGCCTGATTAAAAACTACTCCTAGATCTTTATAGAAATTTTCAATTCATAAATTTTTCCTAATTCATCAGAAATCAATCCCAGATTGCGTTTCATTGTTTAGATTTGTATAAATGAAATTGAAAGAATGAAAAAGTTAGCATTCATTTTTATGATCAGTGTTTTCGGTCTGAGCTATGCACAACAGCAGCCGAAAGTACTTAAAACCTCTTTCTCCAAGGAAGCTTTAGTACAGAAGCTGGAAGATGAGGAAGGGAAAAATATCACCATTCAGCAGATTCTTGATCAGCATAAAGGAAAAGTTTTAGTCATTGATTTCTGGGCCGGATGGTGCAGAGACTGTTTAAAAGCACTTCCGAAAGCGGAAGAACTTGAGAAAAACAATCCCAATGTAGATTTTGTATTTCTGTCCCTGGAAAGATCGAAAGAAGGTTTTGACAAAAGTCTGGACCGATTCAATATGAAAGACAAAGACAATTATTGGTTTGCTTCAGGATGGAAAAATGATTTCAACAATTACGTTGACCTGAACTGGATTCCAAGATATATGGTAGTGGATCAGAAGTCTTCTATTGCAAAATATTACGCTATTTCTCCCGAAGATCCGGAGATTCAGGAAACCATAAACCGTCTTTCAAAGTAATGATTACAAGAGAAGCTACAGAACAGGATCTGAAGGTCCTTTTAGAATTCGAGCAGGGAATTGTCCTTGCAGAAAGACCATTTAACAGCACGCTGCGTGATGGAGAAATTCATTACTACGATTTGCTTCAACTGATAAAGTCTGAGGATTCCTTAGTACTGGTGACGGAAGAGAATAACGAGATCATCGCATCCGGCTATGCCAGAGTTAAGGAACCGGGAAATGATTATTCTAACTTCGACCGATACGCTTATCTCGGTTTTATGTATGTAAAGCCTGAGCACAGAGGAAAAGGGGTGAACAAATTAATTCTTGACGAACTGATCAATTGGTCAAAATCCAAAGGTCTTTCTGAAATAAGACTCGATGTCTATTCCCAAAATGAATCTGCTGTAAAAGCTTATGAAAAAGCAGGCTTTGATTCATTATTGGTTACCATGCGAATGAAAACCTGATTAGAATTTAATTCAAAATAAATGAATCCATATCTTTGCGGTATGGATTCTTCTTTTCCCACCCGTAAAATTTCTCCTTAAATCCAGTTCCTTGCCTCATTAATCTCCTACATTATATCGCGTTTATTTTTTATGCTTTGCCAGCAGATAATAAATCAATTTGTAGGTTTTTGATACTGTTGTAAATAAAATAACCAAAAAAATATCAGCAAATTATAGTACGACAAGTTTTGTCGTTACCTGCTTCTACATTTGCATAAGAGCAACAAAGAATATGTAAAACCACGCAGAACGACTAAAACATAAAAAATGGAAAAATTGGATGACGAATCCGGAGATTTATCAGGATTTAAAATTTTGTCTTTCGAAGAAGTAAACAAAGGATTTAAAGGAAATAAAAATCCTTTGCAAGGGCTTTCAGGAATACAAAACTCAGAAGGAATTGAGACTAAAGATGATGAGTACATTAACCTTACCCAATTGTTGGGAGATATAAAATCTAGTTATAGTGGTGGAAAGGGAGAGCATATGCCCTATGTATTCAACGAATATTTTCAAGATATAGCGCAAACTTATATCATGGATGGAGAAAAGCACATTGGTGTTTCCGCTAAGATCTACCTCAAAAACGGAGTCGTAAAAGTTTCTCAAAACATGGGATTAGACAAGCCCCGCATGGAAGTTTTTTTTGATGAAGATGACAAGCTTACTTATGCCCTTACATTCCGTTATGATGATACTATGCAGGATGCCATAGACCTGAAGACGCATTCTTTTGTAGAATACAAAAATCTTTTACTCTATCTGGGGTATGGAAATGTGGAGACAGATTATGATGCCTCAACATTTTTCATCAAAGAATTTACCCGTTTTTTAGAAGGATCCGGAAGAGCAGATGATTTATACAAAGTATATGGAGATTTGCCCACGAGTTTTATTATAAAAATACATCTTCCTACTGAAGTAGTGGTCAATCATCTGAAAATATTAACAAAAGAAGATAATTCAGGATGGTTTAGCTGGACAAAAGATACCACTTCCCTTTTAATAAAAGTAATGGGAATGTTCAGGAAATTTCAGGAAGCAACAGATTATTTTTGGAAAAATCCCAAATTGCTCACTGAAATTTATGATAACCTGGATGGACATTCAGAAGTACTGGGACAGTTTAAATCCAACCGAATTCTTTTTGCTTCCGTCCTGAATGTATTTGCCCAAAGAGACGTCAATTCTAAAAGTAAAATAACTAAAAATGTTCTTTTAAACGGGAATGGTTATTTTATAGAAAGTAATATTCTGGAATTGAATGACACCGTGAATACCATCAAAGGAATTATGAGTTTCGACTGGGATTTCGACTATAAAGACACCATCTTTCTGCAACAGAAAAGAAAAGTAAAACAGCAGGTAAAAATAGTATCAAAAGAAGGAGATCCGTTGGCAGAAGAAACGGTAACTCAAGATATAGATCCGGGCTATTTTTATCATCCTATGAATCTGGTTCATTTTACAGATAAATCGCAGGAAAAAGCAAATCTGGTAACCGCTTTATTTATAAAAGCGATTGCAGATGAGCAAGAATGGGCAGAAGTAATGCAGAATATCCGTATTGGCGGTGATATTGTTGCTATTATAGCAGGATTTATGACGATGGGACTTACCGGAAACCTTTCTGTATTGGCTATTGCAGATATAGGATTGGCAAGTATAGATTTAGCATTAATGAATGAGGATGTAAAAAAATGGATAGCCGATCTGCCCGGAGGAAAATGGTTTGTAGAAAACTGGGATACCATTTACGCTTTGGTAGGAGCAGGAATTTTAAGTGCTGTGATGATTGAGGGAATTCTCACCCATGGTCCAGCCCTTTTGGAAAAGATAAAAAGTATCAAGAATTTGAACGGAAATTATCTTATTTTTACGCAACAGCTGGAAAAACTGATTACAGAATTAGAAGCCTATCGTCTGAGAAATCCAGGCAATGTGCTAGAAGAAGTGGTTCTGGTGGGTGAAAAAAACGGGCTTTTGAAGAAACTGTTAAAACCGTTTTTAGGAGCAGATGCCAATTTAGAATATATTATAGAACAACTAGGTAAAAGAAATATTTCAGTAAAAAAGGCAGGAGATAATTTTTATAAAGTTTATTACAAAGATGATTTAGTAATTTTAGCATCTGAAAAAGAAACTGGAGTTTTTCTAAGAAACAATTTCTATAAAACAGAAACGCAGCTAGAAGAAATCGTCTTTGGTGGGACCAGTAAAAAATTATTTTCAATATGGAAAATAAATTTAAAAGAAGGAAGGTATAATTGTGTGAATTGCACTATAGCTACAGATGCTACATTAGCAGGGAGACCAACTTCTGCATTACCATATACTATTCAAACAAGATTCAGAAACGGGAAATGGGAAAATTATACTTCCTTTAATAAGGGTACAAAACTTAATGTTTTAGAAACGGAATTTGGTTCTAAATTTTCAGACTGGACAACGGACTTGGATATTTTATTACAAGATTTAAAACCTGGAAAAAGAGGTATAATTGCAGGTATCAAAAAAGGAAAAAACGAAGGACATGTTTTCAATGTAGTTAATGAAAAAGGAGTGATTAAATATTTAGATGGCCAAACAGGTAAACGAACTAAATTAATCTATGATTATTATCAATTTTTACCAACAAATTAATTAAAAAATTATGTACACAAAAGAACAAGCAAGAGAAAAAATGCAACGTTTTGTAGATTATCAAAATAATTTAATTATCTGGAACAAAGAAGGTGAGCCTGATATTATAATATACGATAATGACACAAAAGAATATCCATTTGGTTGGATATTTCACTGGCAGGTAAAAAATATCACAGAAGATCATTCTAACTTTTTATTTGGAAACGGACCTATTATTATAGAAAGAGATAGTCTTAATATGTACCAATTAAAAACAGCTATTTCTACTGAAGAGAATATTGAATTGTATCAAAAAGATAAAAATAAATTACTACAATTAGAGGAAGATCAGGACGGTTTTTTTGATCCTGTAAATGTTTAATTTTTCAAGCTGAAAAACTTCAAATGAAGTTTTGACTCTCTATTCGTTACATCAAGAACGAAAACCTGGTTAGAATTAACTTCAAAATAAATGAATCCATATCTTTGCGGTATGGATTCTTCTTTTCCCACCCGTAAAATAATTCATGTCGATATGGACGCATTTTATGCTTCCGTGGAACAGCATGATGATCCTTCGCTTAAGGGGAAACCTATTGCTGTGGGAGGAGAACACCGTGGTGTAGTTTCGGCGGCAAGTTATGAAGCACGAAAATATGGTGTGCGCTCTGCTATGCCCAGTAAAACGGCTAAAGAGAAATGTCCGCATATTATTTTTGTTCCGCCGCGTTTTGCCCGTTATAAGGAAATCTCCAAACAGATCCGGGAAATTTTTCATGAATATACAGATCTCGTAGAACCTCTTTCTTTGGATGAGGCCTATCTGGATGTTACCGAAAATAAAAAAGATATTGAATCTGCCAATCAGATCGCTAAGGAAATTCGTCAGAAAATATTTGAACAAACCGGCTTGACTGCTTCTGCAGGGATTTCTGTGAATAAATTTCTGGCAAAAGTGGCTTCCGACATCAATAAACCGAACGGACAAAAAACTATTCATCCTGATCGAATTGAAGGTTTCCTTGAAGAACTTCCCGTCGAAAAATTTTATGGCGTAGGAAAGGTTACAGCTAACAAAATGTTTAGTTTAGGCATTTATAAAGGAAAAGATTTAAAGAAAAAATCACTCGAAGAACTGGTAAGGCTTTTTGGAAAATCGGGTGGCTATTATTACAATGTGGTACGTGGTATTCATAATTCTGAAGTGAAACCTCATCGCATCCAGAAAAGCGTTGCCGTAGAAAGGACCTTTTTTGAAGATCTTTTTGATGACCAGGAAATCAATGACAAACTGGAACATTTGAGTCAGGAACTCCATCAGCGTCTGCAAAAGAATAATATCCTCGGAAGAGCTTTGACTTTAAAAATTAAGTATAAAGACTTTTCACTTTTTACAAGAAGTTTTACGAAGGAAGACTATTTCACTTCTCCTGAGCAGTATTTCAATACCGGAAAAAAACTTTGGGAACTCAGGCCTTTCGATAAGCCTGTAAGATTATTGGGGCTATCGCTCTCCCATCTCAACACGGAAGAGAAAAAGCAGGTTTCTATTCAACTAAAAATCCCGTTCGAGGAATTTGAGAATCAATAGATAGAAATTTTTCACTATCTTGTAGGAAACCAATCCAAATCACAGCCTATGAACGCGACAATGATTCAATTTTTTCACTGGTATTCTGAAGGAAACGGGAAATTATGGAAAGAAGCAGAAAAACAGGCAGCCCATCTGGCAAAATTAGGAATCACTTCGGTATGGTTTCCTCCCGCTTATAAAGGCACAAACGGAGGTTACTCGGTAGGTTATGATGCTTATGATTTGTATGACCTTGGAGAGTTTGATCAGAAAGGAAGTCTTCCTACCAAATACGGAACCAGAAATGATTATTTAAAAGCCATCAAAGCTTTAAAGAAACAGGATATCGGAGTCATCGTTGATATTGTTCTGGGACACAAGGCCGGCGGTGATGAACTGGAAAAGTTTAAAGCGGTAAAAGTTGATGAAAACAACAGGGAAAAAATTATTTCAGATGTTATCGAAATAGAATCCTACACTCAATTCACTTTTCCCGGAAGAGGAAAAAAATATTCAGATTTTGAATGGAATTTCACGTGTTTCAGCGGTGTGGATTTTGCCGAAGGTATGGATTCCCACATCTATAAAATACAGTCTGAATACGGTAACGACTGGGAAGAAATGATTGACGATGAGAAAGGAAACTACGATTATCTGATGTACAACGACATCGAACACCGTAATCCGTTCGTTCGTGAAGAGCTCAACACCTGGGCTGAATGGTATTTTAATCTGACTGATTTCGACGGGGTAAGACTGGATGCCTTAAAACATATTTCCTTTGATTTTTATAAAGAATGGCTAACGATGCTTCGCTCCAATTCCGGAAAAAACATTTTTGCAGTCGGAGAATACTGGGCTCCCGGACAGCTGAATCTGCTTCAAAAATATATTGATGTCACGGAAGGATGCATGAGTCTTTTTGACAGCTCACTTCAGAATAATTTCCACACTGCTTCCAACGAAGGCGGCTCCTATGATCTTCGAAGAATTTTTGACGAAACGCTTACCCAAGCAGATCCTATGCATTCAGTCAGTCTTGTGGATAATCATGACACGCAGCCTTTGCAGGACCTCGAAGCTCCGGTAGAATCATGGTTTAAACCATTGGCTTATGCTTTAATTCTGCTTCGTGAGAATGGTTATCCGTGTGTATTTTACCCTGATCTGTATGGTGCTCATTATACAGACAAAGGCGGAGATGGTAATGATCAGGAAATTTTCCTGGAAAAAGTAGATGGCATTGAAGAACTTCTTATCGCTAGGAAAGATCATGCTTACGGTGAACAAAGGGACTATTTCGAAGATGCCAACTGTCTTGGCTGGACGCGCGAAGGAGATGACGAGCATTCCGGATGTGCTGTGGTCCTAAGCAATAAAGAAGCTTACAGCAAACCTATGGAAATCGGGAAACGTTACGCTGGGAAAAAATTCCATGACCTGCTTAAAAGGATGGAAGATGAAGTAATCATTGATGAGAACGGATGGGCAAATTTCCCGGTTCCTGCAGGGAATGTGAGTGTCTGGATTTCTGAATAATTCTACAAATAAAAAAACATACATGACCGGATAATACTTTGGTCATGTATGTCTTAAAATTATACTGATACGATCGTTCTTAGCAGAATATGTATCGGCAATTCTCCATATTGATGGCCCATTCGCAACAGAAGCCATCTTCGTTGGAAGTACAGCATACCCTGTCACGGATAGGTCCTCCTCCTTTTAAGTTCTTAAGTTCTTCTCGATTGAGTTTTCGTGCATTTGATTTCATAGTTAATGTATTTTAAGATTTGTTAATCAAATATAAATAAAATATCATCATAGCATTGAAAATTATTCACAAATACATGATTTAGTCTATCAATTTCATAAATAAACAAGGAAATAAACTTTAGAAGTTAGGCAATACATATCAACTGATTTAAAACTAAATTTTTCGGATCCTTAAAATTTCAGGCCTCTCAGAAGTGTCTGATATTTTTCCGGTTCTGGCAAATTCTGCCCAAAGCGCTCTCAGCTTTTTACCATTCTCATGAATATACGCCCACGGAATATCTTTCAGCAGTTCTGCAGATTTCCAGGCTTCTTCATTCCCAAAGACCAAAGGAAGATCGATACAATGTGCAGCCCCAATATGATTGTGTTCCGATTCTGAATGAATTCTGAACAGATAAACGTTTCCTCCCGCTTTTGCATAATTTTTAGCAAATTCTTCTGCCGGCTTTCCATAGATGAATTCCGTAGTTTTTCTTACCGCTTTATCTAAAATGATCAGGCCAAATCCTTTTCCGAAATATTTATTCAAAGCATCCGATGTTTTGAGATAGAATGCCGTTTCATTGTCATTTAAACCAATCAATACATCATATTTCTCTGCATTGGATTTCCACTTTTCCACCGCTTCATTTTCCTGACACAAAGGAGGAAAACCATATTGTGTTCCGAAAGGCATCGCCGCCTTCAGTCCGTATTTAATCACAGCCGGTACATGTTTCCGGTATTCTTCTGCCATTTTTAAAACATCTTTTTCATCTTTAAGAAATTCAGTTTTCTTGAGAAACTCTGTAGACATTTTCTGCCTGCTGTGGCGCAGTCCCAAAGGCGCACTCTGAATAATCACCCGTTTAAACAAACCTTCAACACCTTCGGAAATCATCAGGTGAGCAATGGCATCACCACCTGAAGACTGGCCTAAAAGTGTGATATTTTCAGGATCACCACCAAAATCTGGGATATAGTTTTTGATCCATTTTAAAGCTTCAATGATATCAAACAGTCCCAAATTAGCCGGTCTTTCTTCATCTCCTCCGAGAAAACCAAAGAGGCCAAGTCTATAGGAAACAGTAACCACAATGATGTGCTGTTCTTTTACCCAGTCACTGGGGTCAGAAGTGGGTAAATCACCACAGCCGATCTCATGGGAACCACCGTGAATCCATACCACTACTGGAAGATTTTCGTTGTCTGTGAAATTTTCAGGACTGAATACAGAAAGAAACTGCGTAGATTCATCCGCATCAAAATCTTCAATATGAGTAGGCCCAATCATCTTTTCCACCAACGGACTTATCACCTGTGGGCAGACGGGTGTTTTATGAGGAAAAATAATTTCTGAAGCTGACGGCTTTTCAGGAACGGGTCTTTTAAACCTTTCTGAATGGGCATAGCGGATGCTTTTTGCTCTGATGATGCCATTTTCTTTCAGTGCAATAATTTTCCCAAAGGAGGTCTGAAAAATGTGAGTCTTGGTCGGCTGAACTGTCATTTTAAAAACTTTGAAAAATTTTGTCTATTAAAATTAATTCAGTTTTTTGAAATGAGAAAATTTAAACACTAATATCACTAATTTTTAACACTAATATTCACAAATGATGATGGATAGAAATGGTGCTATTTGTGAAAATATTTGTGGTATTTGTGTTTGATTTTTTAACACGAGTGACACTAATTTTTTACACTAATTTCACAAATCATTGTGGATAAAAATTGTGTTATTTGTGAAAACATTCGTGGTGTTTGTGTTTAAAACAATCAGTTTAGCATTTTATATTCACTGGGAGAAATTCCCACTTTTGCTTTGAATAATCTGGTGAAATGCTGTGGATATTTAAACCCAAGATCATAGGAAATTTCACTGATGGATTTTGCAGGATTTAAGATCTGTTCCTTCGCCGCATCAATCAGTTTATTGTGAATAAATTCCTGAGCGGACACTCCTAATTCTTTTTTGATCAGATCTCCAAAATAATTGGCTGACAGGTTGAGTTTTTCTGCAAAATAATTGACCATCGGGAAACCTATATTTTTAGGATTGTCAGATTTGAAATAGTCATCCACAAGGTTTTCAAATTTCCCGATCACCCCCTGATTGATATGATCTCTGGTAATGAACTGGCGGTCGTAGAAACGCATACAGTAATTTAAAAACAGTTCAATATTATTAACGATCAGTGATTTGCTATGTTTATCAATGGACTGTTCGAGCTCAAGCTTGATATTTTTAAAACATTCCAAAACAATTTCCCGTTCTTTTTCCGAAAGATGCAGTGCTTCATGAACGTCATAGGAAAAGAAGCTGTAGTCTTTGATATTTTTACCGAGATTGGTTCCTTTAATCAGATCGGGATGAAACAGCAACGCATATCCACCGGGCTGTATGGATTTTCCGTCATTGGTCACACCACTTACCTGTCCGGGCGCGATAAAAACCAGTGTTCCTTCCTGATAGTCGTAGCTGTGCTTGCCATAATGCATATCTCCACAGATGACATCTTTCAGGAAAACGGTATAAAAGGTATACGTTCTCCTGTACTGGCATATGGGATCGGATTTTGAAAAATCCACCACACTTACCAGCGGATGCAGGGTTTCATTGTTTACCATTTTATTGTAATCTGAAACACTTTTTATATTATCAACTTCCTGATCTTGCATTGACTATCTTTTTAAACTTATTCAAAATTACCACTTTCCTGCGTACCATTTATAGGGTCTGTAAAATTGGTAAGTATTTCGGTAATCTGTATAAGTCGTGTTTATCTAAAAGTATCGACTTTTGTACCGTTATGGAAACATTCAATACAAACATTTTTCCAAAAGGAGAAAAAGCCCCTGCAGCTTATTTTTCCGGCGGAACAGCCTGGGTACAGATTTTAAAACCTAATGAAGATGATCTGAACTGCCAGATCGGAAACGTTTCTTTCGAACCCGGATGCAGAAATAACTGGCATACTCACGGCGGCGGCCAGATTTTAATCGTAACTTCAGGAACAGGATTTTATCAGGAAAAAGGGAAACCGGCACAGGTTTTACGCCCAGGAGATGTGGTGAATATTCTTCCTGATGTCATCCACTGGCATGGTGCAGGTCCGGATGGTGAATTCACCCATATTGCCATCAATCCCAATACTCAAAACGGTATTGTAGAATGGCTGGAACCTGTAAGCGATGAGGAGTACAACAATTTATAACTGAACTTAATTAACTTAAATCAAATAAACCCAACCAAACCAATGAGCACATTAACAGTAAAAGCCTTCGGAGCTGAGTCTACGACGGCAGACCTTAAAGAAATGACTATTGAAAGAAGAGCAACCACTCCCAAAGATGTAGAAATTGAAATTCTATACTGTGGAGTATGCCACTCTGACCTCCATACGGCAAGAAATGACTGGGGCGGATCTTTGTATCCTGTGGTTCCGGGACATGAAATTGTCGGCAGAATTACCAGTGTAGGAAGTGATGTTTCTAAATTTAAAGTAGGCGATCTTGCTGCGGTAGGATGTATGGTAGATTCATGCGGCCACTGCGACAGCTGTAAAGAAGATCTGGAGCAATATTGCTTAAACGGATTTACAGGAACATACAACGGAAAGGACAAACATTTGGGAGGTCACACTTTTGGCGGATATTCTCAGAAAGTAGTTGTAGATGAACATTTCGTGTTAAGCGTTCCTGAAAATCTTGACCTTGCTGCAGTAGCACCGCTTTTATGCGCAGGAATCACGACATGGTCTCCATTGAGACACTGGAACGTAGGACCTAACTCTAAAGTAGCTGTTGTAGGATTAGGCGGATTAGGACATATGGCGATCAAACTGGCAAAAGGATTAGGAGCTGATGTGACTTTATTCTCAAGAACTCCGGGAAAAACGGAAGACGCCAAGCAATTGGGAGCTGATCACGTGGTTATTTCAACCGATGATTCGCAAATGGATACTGTAAAAGGAAAATTTGACCTGATCATCGATACGGTTCCTTACGAACATGATATCAATCCTTATATGCAGACGCTTACTCTGAACGGAACTTTGGTTCTTGTAGGATTTGTAGGTGAATTCAGTGAGACTGAAGTGAGCACAAGACCAATGATTTTCCAACGCCGTTCTGTAGCTGGTTCATTGATCGGAGGTATTGCGGAAACTCAGGAATTACTGGATTTCTGCGGAAAGCATAATATCGTTTCAGATATTGAACTGATCAAAATGCAGGATATCAATGAGGCGTATGAAAGAATGATCAAAAGTGACGTGAAATACCGTTTCGTTATTGATATGCAATCTTTGTAATGCCCCATATATTTTAACAGAAAGACTGCCTTTGGGTGGTCTTTTTTTGTTTTTGGTGTATTTTTTTAGGTTTTGGCTAAAGCCAATTTCGATGCGGGTTAGGTTTAAACGGGCTAAAGCCCGTTTCTATTGAATTTCATCTTGAAACCGTTAAATGCCATTAGATAGATTTTGGCTAAAGCCTTGAATATAATTTTCATAAAAAAACGGGCTAAAGCCCATTCCTATTGAATTTTACCCGATTAATGTAAAATTGTGATATGTTCATCCTAGACCTTTATCATAAATACATTTTACATTAATACATTATACAAAAAATCACTTATACTCCCCCTTCATATCAAGGAACGCCCAATCAGCTAAAGCCGCAATCACGGGAATCAGGCCGGTACCAGCTTTGCTTAATTTATAAGTAACGTGAGGTGGGACTACAGGTTTTGCGGTTCTTATGACTAATCCGTCCGCTTCCAGCTGTTTCAGATGCTGGATCAGTACTTTTTCTGTCACGGCGGGAATAGCTCGTTTTAATTCGCTGTATCTTTTATCACCGTTGGAGAGCTGGTATAAAATAATCGGCTTCCAGTATCCTCCGATTTTTTCCATTACATAGGCAACAGGACACTTATCCAGTGCATATTTTTTGTTTTGCTGAATGGTAGAACTTTCTTTAATGGCTGTCATAATCTTACATACTTCAGGGTAAGTACTTGTATAAAAGTAAGTACAAATATACCTTTGTTATCAGAATAAAAAAATATTTATTATGAAAATTATCATCACAGGTTCAGTAGGAAATGTAGCCAAGCCATTAACCCAGCAACTCGTTGCGGAAGGACACGATATTACGGTCATCAGCAGTAATGACTCTAAGATTGGTGAAATTGAATCTATCGGGGCTAAGGCTGCCATCGGTTCTATTGCAGATCTGGATTTTTTAGTGAAAACATTTGAAGGCGCTGATGCTGTTTTTGCGATGACCCCTCCAAATATGGGTGCTGTGAATATTGTTGAAAACACGGTGAATGCTGGTAAGAATTACGCTGAAGCTATTAGAAAAAACCATGTAAAAAGACTGGTTATGCTAAGCAGTATCGGAGCTGAATCTCCTGTGGAAAACGGTCCTATCAAAAGTCTTTACCACATTGAAAAATTTTATAATGACATGGAAAACACATCGGTCACTTTGTTAAGAGCCGGATATTTTTATTTCAATTTCTTTAATGATATTCCTTTGATCAAAGGTGCCGGAATTATGGGTGGAAATTATTCAGGAGACATCAGCATTCCATTGGTTCACCCGAATGATATTGCCGCAGCTGCAGCTGAAGAATTATTGAAAAATACAGATGGTAAAAACATAAGATATATTGTAAGCGACGTTCGTAAAGCGGCTGATTTTGCCCACGTTTTCGGTATTGCGATAGAAAAACCGGAATTGCCATGGGTAGAGTTTTCCGATGAAGATTCTTTAAACGGAATGCTGCAGGCTGGCCTTCCACAAGAAATGGCTGAGCTGTATACTGAAATGGGAAGAGGGGTGAGAACGGGTGTTGTGCAGAAGGATTTTATTGAGCACAAAGCTTCTGTTGATGGGAAGATTAAACTGGAAGATTTCGCGAAAGAATTTTCTGCAAAATTTAATTCTTAAGGTTTTTAAATTCTTTTGTCTTGAAACAAACGAATCAAAAGCTAAAAATAAATCTTTATTAAAAAGTTTCGGCGCACCTGCGGTGCGCCGAAACTTTATCTTTAACTCAACCTTTCAGTTAAATTTTCAATCTGAATCTTAAACTCAGACTCAATCTATTTATTTTTTTCCTTTAAAACTTCCTTTAAAACCTTCAATTTTCCATCGATAGGCTGGTCATTTTTCAAACCTAAAATTTCAGTCACCAAAGGATAAACATTGACATTCGCAAATTCATCGATAACCAGATTGTTTTTAAATTCCGGGCCCCACGCAAAGAAAGTAGCTTTCATTTCAGGGACTATTTTGGGGTCGTAGCCATGTTTTCCTACGGATGTCTTTTTCCCTGCTTCCAGGAATATTTTCGGAGCTTTTGGAATCAGAAGGATTTGCCCTATTCTGTCGTATTGATCGTCTCTTGTCGCGAAATGTAAATATTTTGGCAGTCTTTTATCAAGATACACTTCGTAATCTGATGTTTTGTTAGCTTTCAGTTCTTTGTATACTTTTTTAACCTCAGCAGGATTTTTAACATAAACTCTCAATAAAGTCTGAGAATTGTAAAAATCAAATCTGGATTTATCTAAAAGCATTGCGGGAATTTCCAATGGAGCGCCGCCATCCACTTTGATCATCCCATGATCGGAAACAAAAATAAAGTTAACATTTTTTAGTCCAAGATCATTGACTTTCTGAACCAAATCTCCAATAGCCTGATCAACCAAATGAACGGCAGTTTCTGTTTCCTGAGCATCTGGTCCGTAATGATGTCCGCTTCCATCTACTTCAGGGAAATACAGTGTGATAAAGTGAGGCCTCGTTTCTGCCGGTAGCTTCAACCAATTAACTACTTTGTCTACTTTTTCCGAAGGCTTAAACTTTTCATGATACGGATAATAATACGAAGGTCGCATTCCTCCTGCATCGCTTGCCGAGCCGACCCACATTAAAGTCGCAGAAACCATTCCCTGTTTTTCTGCCATTGCCCAAAGCGGAGTTCCTCCATACCAGCTTCCGTCTTCAGCATTTTTCTTACTGTTCATCGCATAGGGCTCTTTCCGTTGGTAATCGTAGAAAAAATTATCGATCAGTCCGTGATGGGACGGATAAAGTCCAGTAATCAGGCTCCAGTGATTGGGGAAAGTAATACTGGGATAACTAGGGATCATGGCTTTAGCCTGTACACCGCCGGATGAAAGTTTCAAAAGATTTTCTGCCTGGTATTTTTTTGCATAATCATAACGGAAACCGTCTGTAGAGATCATGATTACATAAGGCTTAGTCTGCGCCTCAGCACTGTTGATACGCCCGGAAACGACTACCTGGGCCGTATCCACTTTTGCCTGCTGGGCGTAGATCGCCAGAGAAAAAAACAGCAGAACAATTTGTATTCCTCGCTTCATTGTCAAAATTTTCGCCAAAGTTACGGCCAATGAAGCTCCTGAAAAAGTTTATCAGATTAAAAGTATATTAAAACATTGAAGTTGGGAGGTCTGAAGCTCGAAGATAGAAGTCACTGAAACTTGAAAGCATAACTACAACCTGTTTTTTTTAGATTAACTCTTTAAATTAATACCCAATAGTAACTTCCAGCTTCCCTCTCTTACTTAAGCTCTCTCTTCATTTCAAACTGCGACACCCAGTTTTTAAGGCCTATTGTATTTCCAAGAAAAGCTGCTGTATTTTCTGAAGTCTCATCTACATTATTAGCAGATATAGCCTGTCCATCAATCATCTCTCCTATCGCGCTGAAAAGCTGTGTTCCGATGCCCTGATTTCTGTAATTCTTATCAACAGCTATCTGATAAAGCTTTCTCACTTCCGGGTTGTAAATGGCGTATCCAATAAGTTGCCCGTCTTTATAGGCTCCAAGAATTTTGCAATCCTCAAGAATTCCATCCAATACAGGTATCGAGCTCTGCCAGGATGGTTCTATATCCCAGAAAGACCGGAGTGCCTCCCATTGAAAGGTTTCTATATCTTTTATTACGATTTCAGGATTTCTTTCTTTAAGATCAATAATTCCGTTAAAACAAAGAAGTCTCCGAACGATTTTGAACCCCAAATTTTGATAAGCTCTTATGGCAGGATCGTTCCCTTCAATCACTTCTAAGATCAGCACATCTGTTTTTCTTTCATTGAATAGGGGAAGCCTGTAATCATACATTTTTCTTACGAGTCCCTGTCCTCTGCATTCCTTGATGACTCCTGTTCCTGCATTATATACAATACGTTTTCCATTTTCCTCTTTTTCAGCAAAGAGAATAAACCCTGCCAGCTTTTCTGATTCGAAAGCCCCTACAGACAATTTCATATCTATTTTATCTGCGGTTATTTTTAATTCAAGTTGTTCTAATGACAGGTGAAAAGGAACGATATAATCTGAAAAAGAGGTGTTGAATACAGCTAAAAGTTCTTCTGTAGTGGTATTTTCTAAGCTTCTGATTTCCATACATTAATTTTAAATCATTTACTATTAACCGAATAAGAAATTCGATAGAGATTTGTTCAGCAACAAAGATATAAAAACCGTTCAATCCCTCTACCCATCAGCATTGTTAAATATTGCAATAAAAAATGCCTCCGGATATCAGAGGCATTTATATGAATGTTTTATACTTTAATGTATTTATTCTTTGATCAGTTTTTCATAAGACAGGCTTCCGTCTTTTAATGTGATCTCAAAATAATAGATTCCAGATTTCAGATCTCTGACATCTATCTTTTCACCGTCCGGTTGTACCGTCCTTACCTTTCTACCCGCAGTTTCATAAATATCGATAGACTTTATTTTATCTGCATTTTTAAAGCTCACCGTTTCTTTGGCAGGGTTTGGATAAAGACCTACTTTCTTGCTTTCTGCAACAACCTCGCTTGTGCCCAATACGCTTCTTGTAAGGGCAGCATAGCCTCTGTTTGCGTTATGGTAACCTAATAACTGATTCCCTGCTCTTCGGGCATAGAATACATTGATCGTGGAAGTATCATTGGTAAACACGTGATCTCCTAATCCACCGGTAAGACTTCTGGTTGCCACAAGGGTTCTTGTCGTTCCGGAAACATTATCAGTTGTAACGGTCCAGTCCTGTGCAGGGTCTGCCTGAGGAGTAGTCATTCCAATAAAATTAAAATCTCTGTTGGCAGAATTTGAATTATAAATAAATCCGTCTGATCCGCTGGCCATTCCGCCAGTATCTACTCCGTTTCCTCCGAACCCTATTCCCAGCATTGAGTTGCTGTCACCGGTTAGCGTAAGGGTTACCTGAGTAGCGGTCGTTACAATCTTTACGGTCATGCCGGCAGCAGGAAGACTGACCGTTCCTGTGGAAAACTGTGCCCATACCAGATTGGCAAGAGCTAAACTGAATGTTAGTAAAACTTTTTTCATTTTAATTTTTTAGTAGGTTGATGATTTCTTTGTTGTTGGTTTGTAATGCATATTCAAAAGGGGTCATTCCCATTGAATCTTTCCTGGATTTATCTGCTTTATGTTTAAGCAGTAACTCGATCAGCTCTTTGTTCCCGAACTTTACGGCCCAGAACAAAGGCGTTGCTCCGGTAGAATCAGCGATGTTGGGATCAGCATTTTTACTTAACAGGTAAGTGGTCAGCTCTTTATTATATTTTACAGAAAGCCCGGCTAAAGCGGTTCCTTCCTGGCTTTTATAATTGACATCTTTTACATTGTCCATCAAAAATTTAGCCACTTCCGTATTTCCTCTGTAGCATGCGAGGATCAGGGGAGAAAAGCCATTTTCATTGGTTTTGTTGATAATATCCGGATCCTGTTTCATGAGATCTTTGACTTCAGCTAATGTTCCGGTTCTGGCAACATCAAATATAGATTTTGCTTTTTCCTGGGCAGATGCAACCGAAAAACTCAGGAAAATACCGATGATAAGAAGTACGTTTTTCATTGTTTTGCCATTACATAATTATACTCCACTTTTACATTTTCTGCGACTTTCTTGGTCACCATTTTCGGAATGGTCACATTGTGGTCTACAGGTCTTGCCATAAAGCTTCCCTGCATGTATATTTTCCCGTCTTTGGCATAAACCGTAGCTGCAGAAGTAACTGCTTTATCTACGCCATGAAAATTCAGGGTTCCCTGAACGGTGTATTTTTGTGGTGAAGCGCTCAGTTTTGTTTTATCAAAATTGGCGATCTTTCCTTTGAAGGTTGCTTTAGGATATTTTGCGGTCTCGGCATAGCTTTCGTTGAAATGTTCTTCCATTAATTTGGTTTTAAAATGGAAATTTTTCACGACTGAAACGGAAGCCATTTCACCGTTATCGGCATTCAGGATCACTACATTATTATCATCCTTCGCGTACACATCTTCGAACAACGGAACGGATGCCTCAAAGGTTACATTCCCTGTTTTGGTGCTGTATTTCTGTGCTGAAACCCATCCGGAGAAAAACAGCACGGCACTCATTAATACTAATCTTTTCATATCAAATATTTTTTAATTTTCAGCAAGCCCGTCGGCTTTCCATTTTATGAAGACATTGATTTGGGTCTGTGATAAAGATCCGCCCTGTGGCATTTTTCCGGCGTCTCCATTGGGTCTCTGTATCCTGTTGAGAATACCGTCTATATTATTCTTTACATCGCTGTAAGTAACCAGAGGTTTAAAGCTTCCTGCACCGTGGCAGCTGATGCAGTTGTTGTCCACAATAGTTTTCACCTCAGCATTGTATTTTACCGTTACCGTAATGGGTGTATTATCCGAAATCTCTTCATAGGTCCTGCTGTCACAAGCAATGAACAAAGCGGCTGATGACAATATGTATAGTATCTTTTTCATCTTAAAAAACTCTATAAAGGTTAAACCCAAAGAATATCTGCCCTTTTCCCCACTTGCCTGCTGCATTGGAAAGATACCCGATATCTGAATTGATCTGGGAATTCGAGAACAAAAGCTGGAACACGTGTCCCCCGGTTTCTATATCCATCCCTAATGAAAGAGGATTTTTATAGTAACTGTGATTGTCGAAATTCACAAAATACTCTGCGTTGAGAGAAATTCTTTTGGAAATTTTATAACGGCCTCCCAATCCGGCAAGAAACTGATTCTTGTCTTCAAGGGCTGGATCGTAAAGGTTTTTATGAATGTATGAAGGAGTTAGCTGCAGAGAAAACTTTTCGTTGAATCTTCTTGAAATCAGCGCCTGGGTAAGATAAGCAAGCCTGTCTCCGAATTTGAGGTAAGGATAGTTGTCTTTGTCCAGATCTGTATTTACAGCCATCACGTTGTACCCTACAATGTCTACAGGACTTTTTTCAGTCTGCTTTACCAGCTTATACTTTACAGCGCCTTCGAATGTTTTCATATTCGTTTCTCTGGAAAGACTGACTGAAATTCCGTCTGTAACCCCGTAGATCACCCCTAATTTGGTGGAGGCATCATCAAGGCCGAAAAAGTTTTTAAATCCTGTACTGATGTCCCCGAAACGATGGGCCACCACAATGTACCATTCTTTTTTGGCGGAAAGTTTGGTGGATTGTCCGGTGACGATCTGTAAGGCTTTAAAGGCCGGCTGGGATACTTCTGCATTGGTTTTGAGTGTGTCAATATCTTTCAGCAAGTCTTCCTGCGCGGAGGCAAGACCTGATATCAATACCGACAAAAATAAGAGAGTTTTTGTCATATACTATTTGAATTAAATTATGATATGGCAAACTTATCGAGTTATAAAGTCAAAAGTATGTGATAAAAGTCACCAGAGAAATTGTTTTTATCAATGATAAAGATAAAATCATTAAAACATCATATATTAGACTGATCTAACATTTTCATTTACAGGAATTTTGATACCTTCTTTGGTCTGAATAATTTCACCTTCATTTTCAATCTTTTTTAAAACTCTGCTCACCACTTCTCTGGAAGTCCCCAAATTACTGGCAATTTCACGGTGTGTAATCTTCAAAGGATTGTTTCCGGTAGCTGAAATCTGCTGACGGATGTAGTTCAGTACTCGTTTGTCCAGCCTGTGAAATACAGCATCATTTACCATATTCATGACATCCGAAAAACGCTTGTCATATTCATGATAAAATACCCTGTTGATTTCCGGAAACCGGATGAGCCATTCGTGGACTACTGAAACGGGGATCAGGATCACTTCAGATTCTTCCTCTGCAACGGCATATATCCTGCTGGTGTAATCTGTAAAGATAGACGAGAATGTCATCAGACAGCTGTCGTTTGGCTTTATGTAGTAATAGATGAGCTCTCTGCCATCGTTGAGGGTAAAAACTTTTATAGACCCTTTGATCAGAAACGGGACATATTTGTTTTTCTGTCCTTCCCTGATAATTTCGGTTTTTGCTTTAATGTCTGTGACTATGGCATTCGCATGCAGTTCATTCAAAAAATTTTCGCCTAGAAACCCGAATTTATTAAGAATAAATTGATTATTTATCATATCCGCTATATCATTTTCATAGCAAATATATAAAATTGGACTATTGAAATAGTAGAAAAATAACATTCTTTAATTATCTCTGTCAAAAACTTAATAATCCATTAATTAATAAGTAAATTTTAAATCAAAACTTATAGTTTAATTAAAATATATACTATAGAAAATCAATAAGTTCTTTATTTTCCTATTAAATGAGTCTGACCTGGGGATAAATTTGATTTCAAACGATCTCAAAACGCTACGATCTCAATTTTTTAATTAAGCTTAAAAATATTTTTGTCAGCAAATGTGTTTCGCTCAGCAACAACCATTAACTTTTGCGAGTGGCTTTGTATCCTCTTGCCCATGTCTAAGTTTTGGCTAGCGCATATCTTGTAAGCGGGCTAAAGCCCGCTCCTATTGAATATACAGGAAGTCATCCAGGAATACCGGGCCAGTGTATCAAGATTTTGAAACCTTAAAAATTAGTAATTCCCGTCACTTTTTTTCAGTCATATCAGTTAAATTTTCTTACCGCAAACTCAGATTAATTAAGCTTAAAAATATTTTTTAGCAAAGGAGTGTTTCGCTCAGCAACAACAATTAACTTTTGCAGTGGCTTTGTATAATTTATCTTATAAATGAAGGATTATATAACAAAAATGCCCCGGTAAAAACCGGGGCATCCTTATGTATTGTAAGAAAAATCTTATGCTTGTACGTTGTTACCTCCTAATACGAAAGGCTCAACTTCTTTGATTTCTCCGAACTGCTGCTCGTAGTTAGCAATGTTCTGTTGAAGAGCAGATAATACTCTTTTAGCGTGAAGTGGAGCAAGAATGATTCTTGATCTTACTTTAGCCTGTTGAACACCCGGCATTAACTGGATGAAATCTACTACGAACTCAGATGGAGAGTGGTTTACCAATGCTAAGTTAGCATATACTCCAGCAGCTACCATTTCGTTCAATTCGATGTTGATGTTTCCGTCTTGTGGATTTTGATTGTTGTCCATTGTTATAAAATATGTTTTTAAAATTCGAAATTTGAGATTGTGAAAATATAAAAATAAATCCAAACCTCAAATTTCAAATCATTAATTTTAGTTAAGGTCTTCGAATTCTTTCTTAGAACCCACAATTACATTCTGATATTCTTTAAGACCTGTACCTGCAGGGATTCTGTGCCCTACAATTACATTTTCTTTAAGACCACTTAAGAAGTCAACTTTACCAGCTACTGCTGCTTCGTTAAGAACTTTCGTAGTTTCCTGGAATGATGCTGCAGACATGAATGACTTAGTCTGAAGAGCTGCTCTTGTAATACCTTGAAGTACAGGCGTTGCTGTAGCAGGTAAAGCTTCTCTTACTTCAACTAAAGCCTGATCTTCACGCTTCAATTTAGAGTTTTCGTCTCTTAATTCTCTGGCTGTAATCATCTGACCTGGCTTGAATTCTTTAGAATCACCAGCTTCTACTACAACCTTAAGACCGAATACTCTGTTGTTTTCTTCCAAGAAGTCAAACTTATGCTCAAGAGCTCCTTCCAGGAACTGAGTATCACCTCCATCTACGATAGATACTTTCGTCATCATCTGTCTTACGATGATCTCGAAGTGCTTATCGTCGATTTTTACCCCCTGAAGACGGTAAACTTCCTGGATCTCATTTACCAGATATTCCTGAACCGCCGTTGGACCTTTGATTCTTAAGATATCATCCGGTGTAATAGAACCGTCAGAAAGTGGTGCTCCTGCTCTTACGAAGTCATTCTCCTGAACAAGGATCTGGTTAGAAAGTTTTACCAAGTAAATTTTTCTTTCACCAGTTTTAGCTTCTACGATCAATTCTCGGTTACCTCTCTTAATTTTTCCGTAAGAAACTACCCCGTCGATTTCAGTAACAACCGCTGGGTTTGAAGGGTTTCTTGCTTCGAATAGTTCGGTAACTCTCGGAAGACCTCCGGTGATATCCCCTGCTTTTGCAGATTTTCTTGGGATCTTGATCAAGACTTTACCCGCCTTAATTTTTTCACCATCGTTTACCATTAAGTGGGCTCCTACCGGTAAGTTGTATGCTTTCTGCTCAACTCCTTTAGAATCTACCACCTTCAGTGTAGGTACGGCTTTCTTATTTCTAGATTCAGAGATTACTTTCTCTTCGAATCCTGTTTGTTCATCAATTTCAAGCTGGAATGAGATACCTTGGATAATGTCTTCGTATTCAACCTTACCTGCAGTTTCTGCAATGATTACCGCGTTATACGGATCCCACTTACAGATTACATCTCCTTTCTTCACTTTATCACCAGGCTTCACTGCTAATTCAGAACCGTAAGGTACGTTAGCAATCATCAATGGTGTTCTGGTTTCGTTATCTGCTACCAATCTGAATTCCGTTGAACGTGAAACAACTACCTCAGCAGTTTTACCGTTTTCATCTTCAGAAGTAATCGTTCTTACTTCGTCCATTTCAACGATACCGTCTCTTCTTGCAACGATAGATGGGTTTTCTGAAACGTTACCTGCAGTACCCCCTTGGTGGAAGGTTCTCAACGTAAGCTGAGTACCTGGTTCCCCAATTGACTGTGCACCGATAACCCCTACAGCTTCACCCATGTGGATCATCTTACCAGTCGCAAGGTTTCTACCGTAACACTTCGCACAGATTCCTTTTTTGGTTTCACAAGTAAGTGGAGAACGAACTTCAACAGCTTCTAATCCTGCTGCTTCAATTCTCTTCGCCAATACTTCATTAATTACCTGATCTGCTTCAGCGATTAACTCATCTGATTCCGGATCATAGATGTTATGAAGAGAAACTCTACCTAAGATTCTTTCAGAGATCTTTTCAACGATCTCGTCATTTTTCTTAAGTGCAGTCACTTCAGTACCTCTAAGCGTTCCACAGTCGTCCTCAGTAACGATAACGTCCTGAGCAACGTCTACCAATCTTCTTGTAAGGTAACCAGCATCGGCAGTCTTAAGTGCGGTATCCGCAAGACCCTTACGGGCACCGTGGGTAGAGATAAAGTACTCTAGAATCGAAAGACCTTCCTTAAAGTTTGCAAGGATCGGGTTTTCGATGATCTCCGCACCGGTAGAACCGGCTTTTTGCGGTTTCGCCATCAAACCTCTCATCCCTGATAACTGACGGATCTGTTCTTTAGAACCCCTCGCCCCTGAATCAAGCATCATATATACAGAGTTGAATCCACCTTGGTCAGATTTCATTCTGCTCATGATCATTTCAGTTAATCCTGCGTTGGTGTTTGTCCAAACGTCGATTACCTGGTTATAACGTTCTGTATCTGTGATAAGACCCATGTTATAGTTGGCTCTAATCTCGTCTACCGTTTCAATAGATGTAGCAATCATCTTTTTCTTCTCCACAGGAACTACAATATCCCCAAGTGAGAATGAAAGACCTCCTTTGAATGCATTAGAATACCCTAAGTCTTTCATTGCATCCAGGAACTTCACTGTTGTAGGGAAATCAGTATCAGCTAAAACTCTACCGATAATGTTTCTCAGTGATTTTTTCGTCAATAGTTCATTAACGTATCCTGATTGTTTTGGTACAATTTGGTTGAATAAGATTCTACCTAAAGAAGTTTCAATTAATTTTGTTGAAATCTCTCCGTTTTCTTTAACCGGTAGTCTACATCTTACTTTAGCATTTAAAGAAACTCTTCCTTCAGCATAAGCGATTTCCGCTTCCTCAGGAGAATAGAATGCAAGACCTTCACCTTTCACTTTCATATCTTCTGTAGAGCTCAATTCTTTAGTCATGAAATAAAGACCAAGAACCATGTCCTGAGAAGGTACTGTAATAGGAGAACCGTTTGCAGGGTTCAAGATGTTCTGAGAACCTAGCATCAATAACTGAGCTTCAAGGATCGCCTCTGGGCCTAACGGTAAGTGTACCGCCATCTGGTCACCATCGAAATCGGCGTTGAATGCTGTTGTTACCAACGGGTGAAGCTGAATAGCTTTACCTTCGATCATCTTAGGCTGGAATGCCTGAATACCCAGTCTGTGAAGGGTAGGTGCTCTGTTCAATAGAACCGGGTGACCTTTCATCACGTTTTCAAGGATATCATATACTACAGGCTCTTTTCTGTCGATGATTCTCTTTGCTGATTTCACAGTTTTTACAATTCCTCTCTCGATCAGTTTTCTGATGATGAACGGTTTGTAAAGTTCTGCTGCCATATCTTTAGGAATACCACATTCGTGAAGCTGTAAGTTCGGACCTACAACAATTACGGAACGCGCAGAGTAGTCAACCCTTTTCCCTAGTAAGTTCTGACGGAAACGACCTTGCTTACCTTTCAATGAATCAGAAAGTGATTTCAATGGTCTGTTTGATTCAGATTTTACAGCAGAAGATTTTCTTGTATTATCGAATAATGAATCTACTGATTCCTGAAGCATACGCTTCTCGTTTCTCAAGATTACTTCCGGAGCTTTGATCTCCAATAGTCTTTTCAGACGGTTGTTTCTGATAATAACTCTTCTGTAAAGGTCATTTAAGTCAGAAGTTGCGAAACGTCCTCCATCCAATGGAACCAATGGTCTTAGTTCTGGTGGTATTACAGGAAGCACACGCATAATCATCCACTCCGGTCTGTTGATCATTCTTGTATTAGCACCTCTTAGTGCTTCTACAACGTTCAATCTTTTAAGAGCTTCAGTTCTTCTTTGCTTAGAACCTTCGTTGTGAGCTTTGTGTCTTAAATCGAAAGACAATGCATCAAGATCGATTCTTTTTAAAAGATCTTCCACAGCTTCAGCACCCATTCTGGCGATGAATTTGTTTGGATCGGAATCATCAAGATACTGGTTTTCCACAGGAAGAGTTTCCATGATATCCAGGTACTCTTCTTCTGTAAGGAACTCCATGTTATCGAAGTCAGAGCCGTCTAATTTTTTAGCAATACCCTGCTGAATCACTACATATCTTTCGTAGTAGATGATCATGTCTAATTTCTTAGAAGGAATTCCTAAAAGGTAACCGATTTTGTTTGGTAAAGAACGGAAATACCAGATGTGTGCGATAGGCACGACAAGGTTGATGTGTCCGATTCTTTCTCTTCTTACTTTTTTCTCAGTAACTTCTACCCCACAACGGTCACAAACGATCCCTTTGTAACGAATTCTCTTGTATTTACCACAAGCACATTCGTAATCCTTTACCGGACCGAAGATTTTTTCACAGAACAACCCGTCTCTTTCAGGTTTGTGCGTTCTGTAGTTAATAGTTTCCGGCTTTAAAACTTCCCCTCTTGATTCCTGAAGAATCGATTCCGGTGAAGCTAAACCGATGGTTATTTTATTAAATCTACTTGATTTATTTTTATTTGACATAATTTAATTTTTGATTAAAAGATTAAAAGATTGAAAGATTTAAAATCACTTTCGCTCTTATCATCTCAGAGTTAATTAATTCTTTAATTTTTTAATAATTAAATCTTTTAATTACTCCTCCAATCTTACATCAAGTCCAAGTCCTTGTAACTCGTGAAGTAATACATTGAATGATTCCGGAATACCTGGTTCAGGCATAGATTCACCTTTTGCAATAGCTTCATAAGTTTTCGCTCTACCAATCACGTCATCAGACTTCACTGTCAGGATCTCTCTCAAGATGTTAGAAGCTCCGAATGCTTCAAGAGCCCAAACCTCCATCTCTCCGAATCTCTGACCTCCGAACTGAGCTTTACCTCCTAACGGCTGCTGAGTAATCAGTGAGTAAGGTCCGATAGAACGTGCGTGCATCTTATCATCTACCATGTGTCCAAGTTTCAGCATGTAGATTACCCCTACCGTAGCCGGCTGAGTAAATCTTTCCCCGGTACCACCATCATAAAGGTGAGTGTTACCAAATTTAGGAAGACCTGCTTTTTCTGTGTACTCAGTAATCTGATCAAGCGTTGCTCCATCAAAGATTGGCGTAGCGAACGTCATTCCCAGTTTCTGACCAGCCCATCCAAGAACTGTTTCATAGATCTGTCCGATGTTCATACGGGAAGGTACCCCTAGTGGATTCAATACGATATCTACCGGTGTTCCGTCTTCAAGGAATGGCATATCTTCTTCACGAACGATTCTTGAAACGATACCTTTGTTACCGTGACGTCCTGCCATTTTATCCCCTACGTTCAACTTACGTTTCTTAGCGATATATACTTTAGCCAATTTCATGATACCAGCCGGAAGTTCATCTCCGATAGAAATTGCGAATTTCTCACGGTTTTTAACCCCTTGGATGTCATTGAACTTGATTTTATAATTGTGAATCAACTGTTTGATCAATTCATTCTTATCGTTATCTACCGTCCAGTCTGCACCGCTTACGTTAACGTAATCTTCAACTGAAGTCAATAATTTATGAGTGAATTTCACACCTTTACCGATGATTTCTTCATCAAGGTCATTGGTAACTCCCTGAGAAGTTTTACCGCTTACCAGTGTGTTTAATTTTTCAATTAAAGTATTTCTCAACTCATCAAACTTAGCCTTGTAAGTGTTTTCAATTTCTTCAAGTTTAAGTTTTTCTTCAGTTCTCTTCTTTTTATCTTTAATGTTTCTAGAGAACAATTTTTTGTTGATAACAACTCCTCTTAATGATGAATCTGCTTTCAATGAAGCATCTTTCACATCACCGGCTTTGTCACCGAAAATCGCTCTAAGAAGTTTTTCTTCAGGAGTCGGGTCAGATTCACCTTTTGGAGTGATCTTACCGATCATAATATCTCCAGGCTTCACTTCAGCACCGATTCTGATCATACCGTTCTCGTCAAGATCTTTGGTAGCTTCTTCAGAAACGTTTGGAATATCTGCTGTAAGCTCTTCCATACCTAATTTGGTATCACGAACTTCAAGAGAATATTCATCTACGTGGATTGAAGTAAACCAGTCTTCACGTACAACTTTTTCGTTAATTACGATTGCATCCTCAAAGTTGTATCCTTTCCAAGGCATGAACGCTACTACTAAGTTTCTACCAAGAGCTAGCTCTCCGTTTTCAGTAGCATAACCGTCGCAAAGTACCTGACCTTTCTGTACCGTCTCACCTACTCTTACGTTTGGTCTTAGGGTAATGGTCGTACTCTGGTTGGTCTTTCTGAACTTAGTAAGGTTGTATGTTTTAGTAGCAGACTCGAATTGTACTAAATCTTCGTCGTCGCTTCTTTCATATTTAATAGTGATTCTATCAGCATCTACATATTCTACAAGACCTGTACCTTCAGCATTGATCAAGATTCTTGAATCTTTAGCAACCTGCTGTTCCAGACCAGTACCTACGATTGGAGCCTGTGGCTTCAACAATGGAACGGCCTGACGCATCATGTTGGATCCCATCAATGCACGGTTCGCATCATCATGCTCCAGGAATGGAATTAATGAAGCTGAAATACCAGAGATCTGGTTTGGTGCAACGTCGATAAGATTAACCTGAGCTGGTTCAACTACCGGGTAGTCACCATCAAGTCTTGCGATAATTCTGTCTGTTAAGAATTCACCGCTGTCAGTCAATTCTACGTTCGCCTGAGCAATTACTTTATCTTCTTCGTCTTCTGCATTCAGATAAATAGGGTCAGCAGAAAGATCGATCTTACTGTTTTCTACTTTTCTATATGGAGTTTCGATGAAACCAAGGTTATTGATCTTAGCATAAATCCCCAGAGATGAAATCAAACCGATGTTTGGTCCTTCCGGAGTTTCAATCGGACAAATTCTTCCGTAGTGGGTATGGTGAACGTCACGAACCTCGAAACCTGCTCTTTCTCTTGATAAACCACCAGGCCCTAGTGCAGAAAGTCTACGCTTGTGCGTGATCTCTGATAGCGGGTTGGTCTGGTCCATGAACTGAGAAAGCTGGTTGGTACCGAAGAACGAGTTAATTACTGATGTTAATGTCTTAGCATTTACAAGGTCAAGTGGAGTAAATATTTCGTTATCTCTAACGTTCATTCTTTCCTTGATTGTTCTTGCAATTCTTGAAAGACCTACACCGAACTGTCCTGCTAACTGCTCTCCAACGGTCTTGATTCTTCTGTTTGATAAGTGGTCAATATCATCCACATCAGTTTTTGAGTTTACTAACTCAATTAAGTGTCTTACAATCGCAATGATATCTTCTTTTGTAAGAACTTCAGTTGTAGTTGGGATGTTTAGGCTTAACTTTTTGTTTAGTCTGTAACGTCCTACTTCACCTAATGAATATCTCTGCTCAGAGAAGAATAATTTCTCAATGATTCCTCTTGCCGTTTCCTCATCTGGTGGATCTGCATTTCTTAACTGACGGTAGATGTACTCTACTGCTTCTTTTTCAGAATTCGTAGGGTCTTTCTGTAATGTATTCTGGATGATAGAGAATTCATTGCTGTTTTCTTTGTGAATCAGGATAGATTTCACACCAGCATCAAGAATAAGATCTAAATGTTCTTTTTCAAGAATAGTTTCTCTGTCCAGGATGATTTCGTTTCTTTCGATAGAAACTACTTCACCTGTATCTTCGTCTACGAAATCCTCGAACCAAGTGTTCAATACTCTCGCAGCCAATGTTCTTCCTTCCACTTTTTTAAGGGCCGCTTTAGAAACTTTCACTTCTTCAGCAAGGTCGAAGATCTGAAGGATATCCTTATCAGACTCATAACCGATCGCTCTTAATAGAGTAGTTAATGGTAACTTTTTCTTACGGTCGATATAAGCATACATTACGCTGTTGATATCTGTCGTAAATTCCATCCAAGATCCTTTGAAAGGGATAATTCTTGAATAGTACAGTTTAGTTCCGTTAGCGTGGTAAGTTTGTCCGAAGAATACACCAGGTGAACGGTGAAGCTGCGTAACGATAACTCTCTCAGCACCGTTGATGATGAAAGATCCACTAGGCGTCATATAAGGAACCGGGCCTAAATACACATCCTGAACCACAGTTTGGAAATCCTCGTGCTCAGGGTCTGTACAATACAATTTAAGTCTTGCTTTAAGAGGAACGGAATACGTCAATCCTCTTTCCACACACTCGTTAATTGAATAACGTGGAGAATCTACCAGATAATCAAGGAATTCCAATACAAACTGATTTCTAGAATCGGTAATTGGGAAGTTTTCCTGGAAGGTTCTGTATAAACCTTCGTCTGTTCTGTCTTCTGGAAGGGTATCAAGCTGGAAAAAATCTCTGAAAGACTCTAACTGGATGTCCAGGAAGTCAGGAGTGATAATTTTTCCTTTAGCTGATGAGAAGTTAATTCTCTGATTCCCCCTTGTTGTTGCTGTTGTTTTACTCATAAAACTTTTAAGAAAGGGTTAAAAAATATTTTGATTCATTCAAAAATATCAGAAGAAGACAAAAAGAGAAAAGAGGAAAGAGAAAAGAATAAGTGGGAAAATTTTGGCGCAATTATCGGTCTTTATTCTTTGTTCTTTATTCTAAAAAGTCTTTGATCTAACTTCTAACTGCAACGCTGGTATATCTTTTCACAGCGTAATGCAAAATATTTTTATTACTTTTGAGGCGGAATGAGCCGCAGTATCTACATACGAGAAATCCCTTTCATTATTTTGATGAAAGAGCTGATTTCCAGTATTTTATAGATTTTCGTACAATGATTCGCGCCAAAAGAGGGACAAAGGTACAAAAACTTATCCACATAGGCAAATAAAACCGCTTCATTTTGAGAACGTTAAACGTATTTACATAAGAAAGGCCGTCCCTGAGGGACGGCCTTTCATGTATAGATTATGAAAAATTACTTCACAATGATCTTATAAGATTTCACGGTTGACTTGGTTTCTATTTTTACCACATAGATTCCAGCCGGAAGTGAAGCCGTATTGATTTCAGCATTACCTGAGAATTTATCCGATCTAATCAACTGCCCCTGAGCAGAGAATAAGGTATAAACACCATTTTCTTCAGATCTTACATTAAGGTTTTCACCAGATTTTACGGGGTTTGGATATACTTTAATGTCATTAGCTTTTTCTGTAATATCAGCATCGATTCCTTTTCCAGACTTCATCTGAGCGTTTTTCATCAGAGTAGCATACGGTGAAAGTGGAGAATTTGGCGCTCCTCTTTTCACAAGATCTGTATCTACAACTGCCTGAATACCGTCTTTGTCAAGATCTACAATTCTGGAAATAAATCCTGCTCCGAAATCATCAAGGTCAGCTTTATCAATTGCATACAGGTCATACACATCTCCGTTTGAATTTAAGTCAACGAAATCCGGTTTATCATCACCATCCGTATTTTTAAGAGGGTACTTCAAGATTCCGGAATCCGGAGAAGTTTCTAGGATATCTGCAATACCGTTGGCTCCTACCGCAACCCCTTTATCAATAATACCGTTACGGTCTGTATCAATCTGGTTGATCACTGATGTTGGAATACCGGATTCAAATAAATCTAAGATTCCATCATTATCAGAATCAAGATCCAGATAAGCTGCAATTCCGTCTCCCAGTACCTGAACAGGTCCAAATACTCCTTCTGTATCATCATCTTCAAACTTACCATTCTTGTCAAGATCTTCTATTGCATCAGGAATTCCATCATTGTCAGAATCAAGATCACAAGCATCCATAATACCATCACCATCTGTATCCAGGGTAGGCGATTTGTCATTTACAGCCGTACATCCTTCTGCACAGTCAGGAATACCGTTTCCGTTTAAGTCAATACTGTCATTACCGTTTGGACATTGGTCAAAACAGTTAGGAACGCCATCATTATCATCATCTCTGCTAGCAAAAGCATTGTAGATATTATAGTTTTGAGGAATACGTACACCCGTACCACTGTAGAAAGTTACCTTAATACGGTTGAATGGCTTTGTAGATTTTCCACCCACATAGAATTTATTGGAATCTGTCGTGAAGAAATTTCCACTAATCAAACTTCCAGTACTTGTAAAACTATCCGTTTGTGTATTATTGTTGTAAAGCGTTACCGTAATATTTTCAAGTACACTTACCCCAATCAGGTTAGCCGCTTTTTCCAATGTAAATCCTGCATAGGTATTGGCAGGAAGCAAAGTATTAGTACCTACCGTAGCATAAGCCGAGAATATACTTAGGAATGAAGCTGCAGGAAGTGTTGCCGTTGCATAATTAGAAGTATTGGTATCTACAATAGCTGACGTATTAGTCATTTTCGCTAAGATAAGACCTAGAAATCCAGGACCGGAAGTCCAGTTAGATCCAGTCACGATATTTCCGGGAATAGCAGAACCGCTGGTCTGAATCTTATCATTACAGTCACAAGATGCAGGCTCTTCAAATGCATAATATACTTTAAGCGATCCTAAATTAACCCCTAAAGTCTGAGTAATTTTCAAACGTACTTCGTTGAAAGGCTTGGAAGAAGTCAATGTCACTTTCTGTTTTCCTGAACCGAAGCCTAAAACTTTAATATTAATCAGTCCTCCTCCATCAAATAATGTTTTGGAATCCTGAAGCTGACCATATAAATACGTTTCTACTGTAATATTTTTAAGAAATTCTGCACTTAACAGTTTTCCTTCATCATCAGGAGAAATAACAAAGCCGGTTTTGTTTCCAGCCGGATATACCTGATTTTTGTCTAATACACCCACTGAATAAGATCCAAGAAGACCCACAGGCAACACAACAGACCCGTAAGAGTTTTTGTCACCGTCTCCGATTCTTTCTTTGTTCTGGATAAATGAAAGCGGAGCCAGGAAACTGCTGCTTCCCGATACGTTCCCGTCTACACCACTTCCCGCAATGATGTCATCACAGATACCATTTTGGTCAACCGGTACTTTGGCAGGATCGAATGCAAATGCATAATACACATTCATTGAACTGAATACAGACAATGCATTCGTTTGATATAATCTTACTTCATTAAATTCTTTTGTCGTTTTTAAATGAAGAAAAATTCTGTTCTTGCTTCCTCCGAATGCAGGAACAGATAATAAGGTACTGCTGCTGGTTGTTTCCTGAAGCACACCGTTTTTATAGGTACTGATTCTTAGTGAACTTAGTAAGTCTACTGTAATGAAACTTGTTCCAAGATCAACATTAAATCCGGTAATATATCCAGCCGGATACATTCCGTTTGTATTCTTTACAGAAATACCGTTTCCACTCAAAAGGGAAGCAAAATTCCCCATACTTACGCTGTTATCAAGGTTTGCATCCACTACCGGATTCATACTTCCGCTATAACATGCCAAACAGATTCCTGAATTGTTCACAGGTTTTGCCTCTACCCCCATCCCACGGATCGGTTCGTACCCTTTTTGAGCAGATAATGCCGCAGACATCATGAAGACCATGAGTATCGCCGCCAATCTATCGAATAATTTTTTTGCCATTGTTTTGTTTTTGTTTTATGTTAAAGTTTGTGTTTTCTATTATAAAGTCTGCCACCCGTAAGTGGTCGTATTCGTTTGTCTGCAGCCTACGAAGTTACCAGATGTTACACCCAGCACAGTGGTCACCTCATAAATAATGGATCCTGCATTACTGGCATCACAGGTAGGTCTTGTAGCAGTAGATTTAATCTGAACAGCCTTGCTTACTTCCAGATCTGCATAGTTTGTAGAATTGGGATTCATGTTGATTCCCACATCAGTAAGGACCGTACCTACAGCGCCCTGTCCGGAAAACACCTGTGTGGTATTGGCATAAGTAGACTGGCTACCCGTAGAAGTTCCTCCAATTCCTATGGCAATAGAACCTGTTCCACCTACTGTGTTATTACTACCAAAAGCGAAATTATTCAGGGTAACCGTGTTATTGGCTCCAAAAGCAAAACCTCCCCCTGAAGCATCATTGGAATATCCTACCGCAACTGCAACAGAGTTTCCTGTTTTGTTAAATCCTCCGAAAGCGAAATTATTGGCAGATACTGCTGTATTCCCAGCGCCAAAAGCTTTCCCACCATTACTCACTACATTTGTTGATCCAATAGCAACTCCAGGGAAATTAGCTGCTGCTGCAGTCGCTGTATTTCCTCTTCCCAGTGCTATGTTATTTGAAGTAGCATTGATCACATTCGTACTACCCCATGAAAGACTGGAAGCATTTTCTCCGCCTCCTGACAAACCTCCCGCAGCATCAAGAACTGCATGCACTTTATTAGCAGTGATCGTCACAAGGTCAGCAGTTCCTTTAGTTCCAAGATAATTGGCGGAAACTGGTGCAGCTCCTAAAACCTCTGCCGATGTAGAAATCTCACCGCTGGCATTTCCTTTTACCTGCCATTCTGTTCCTGTTTGTTTTTGCCACTGTGTACCGTCGAAATAATAATATCCCGGAGTGGTAATATTTACTGTTTGTCCGGCCGGAGCAATGTCTGCCAGTGTCACATAGACCAACGCTCCTGTCTGAGCCGTTCCATAGTTTTTTTTATTCAGCTCTGTCTCGGTCAGCCTGGGAGCAATAATCCCATCCATTTTAGTTGTCACCGAAGGAGACCCAACCACATCCAGGGTTGCCTGGCCTAGATTTGTATTAATTCCTACTTGTGCGTTTATCCCGATGTAGAAAGAGAAAGCCGCGAGCGTCAATAATCTGTTTTTCATTTGTAGTGATATTTGTCTTTTTTTTGTGTGTTTCATTTGTTAAGAAGAGGCATAAAGGTCCTTTTTACACTCTGGTCAGGAGCGGAAAATGTTTATTTTCGTTAAAGTAAATGGATGTAGTGTGCCTGCGGTAGGATTAAGATAATTTATCCGGAAATTCAATAATAGAATCAAAACCTCCCAGACTTTTAGAATCTCCAGCGGGATACCTGACTGTTTCCCCGTATAACTCAGTTTCCATATCAGCAGATAAAAAATCTAAAGACTGACTGGTACACAGTTTATCGGATGTCATAAAAGAAAGGATTTTCTTTAAGGAATCATGATGAATCAAAGCAGGGCGGATAGATTCTCCACTCCCTATTTTCATATGATATGCGTTTTTGAAACTCATCTTATTCTTCTGCTGTTCTCTATCAGCATCCATTTCCGGAGAAATATTACTGACAGCAGGAATACATGGTTCAATAGCGGAACTTACACTTTTATCTTTTCCTAAACTCTCTGCAGGGGTTTCAAAACAGTCTGTTTTATGAGAATAGCACGAGGAGGCAGTAGATTGCTGTACTGTTGAAGATATGGTGCTTAGACTTCCTATCTGCAGTGCGGCCAGCATACTGATACAATATGCTACAGCAGAGCCATAGAAGATAAAGTAACTTCTTTTCAAATGTGTGTGTGTTTTTTTCGGTACAAATATAGTAATTTTTCAATCAAAACAATATTTTAATATTAAATTTTGATACAAAATATACAATTCTATGAATAATAAATATTTAATTATGTTAAATTAAAGTAAATTCATAATCATATTTGAATATACAGCAACACACAGCAAACATATTGAAATACCACTGAGAAATATGCACGGTTTCAGGATGTTATAATAACAAAAAAGCCCGGACATTGCTGTCCGGGCTTCCTATTTTATAGTAAATTGAATTATTTCAATTCTACTTCAGCACCAGCTTCTTCTAATTGCTTCTTAAGAGCTTCAGCTTCGTCTTTAGAGATTCCTTGCTTGATAGCAGCAGGAGCTCCGTCTACGATATCTTTAGCTTCTTTAAGACCAGCACCAGTTAAATCTTTTACTAATTTAACGATAGCCAATTTAGAAGCACCTGCAGACTTAAGAATTACGTCGAATTCAGTCTTTTCTTCAGCAGCTTCACCTGCACCACCTGCAGCAACTACTACAGCAGCAGCAGCTGGCTCAATTCCGTACTCATCCTTAAGGATAGTAGCTAATTCGTTTACGTCTTTTACTGTTAGGTTTACTAGCGTTTCAGCTAAATTTTTTAAATCTGACATTGTTGTAATGTTTTTGTTGATTATTTATTTAATTTTTTGAGAGTAATTATTCAGCAGCTGGCGTTTCGTCAGTGCTTTCTGCAGCAGGAGCTTCTGTAGCCTCAGCAGCAGGAGTTTCTTCTACAGCAGGTGCAGCAACTTCTTCAGTTGTAGCTTCTACTGTTTCAGATTTGTTTTGAAGAGCAGAAACAACTCTTTGAATTGGAGACTGAAGTAATCCGATGATTTCACCGATCATTTCTTCTCTAGACTTAATGCTTACTAGAGCATCAAGGTTGTTGTCACCAACATAGAAAGTTTCCTGAACAAAAGCAGATTTTAAAGCCGGCTTCTCTTCTTTTTTTCTAAAGTCTTTGATTAATTTTGCAGGAGCATTAGCTGTTTCAGCAATCATCAAAGCAGAGTTACCTTTGAAAGTTTCAAACATTTCAGAGAAATCTACTCCGTCAATTTGCTCCATTGCTTTTTGTAAAAGTGTATTTTTTACCACTTTCACTTTGATATTCTGCTTGAAAGCCTGTCTTCTGAAATCAGAAGATTTAGCAGCGTTCAAACCGTCTAGATCTGCTACATAAACTACTTTCGCATCCTGAAGCAAATCTTTGATCTCTTGTATTGCTACAACTTTTTGGTCTTTTGTCATTGTCTTAAGGATTATTATTAGTTAACAGATTTACTATCAATTGCAATACCCGGGCTCATTGTAGAAGAAAGATAAACACTCTTCACATAAGTACCTTTAGCAGCAGTTGGTTTCATTTTGATCAATGTCGAAATTAATTCCTGAGCATTTTCTTTGATCTTAGCAGCATCGAAAGATACTTTACCAATACCAGCATGGATGATACCATACTTGTCTACTTTGAAATCAATTTTACCTGCTTTTACTTCAGCTACTGCTTTACCAATTTCCATGGTTACAGTTCCTGATTTAGGGTTAGGCATTAGACCTCTTGGACCTAGTACTCTACCTAATGGACCTAATTTACCCATAACAGCTGGCATCGTAACGATAACGTCAACGTCTGTCCAACCTTCTTTTATTTTCTGTAAATATTCGTCAAGACCTACATAATCAGCTCCAGCTTCTTTAGCTTCAGCTTCTTTATCTGGTGTAACAAGAGCTAAAACTTTAACATCTTTACCAGTACCGTGAGGAAGAGATACTACACCTCTTACCATTTGGTTTGCTTTTCTTGGATCTACACCCAATCTAACAGCGATATCTACAGAAGCATCAAACTTCGTAGTGTTTACTTCTTTTACAAGAGCAGAACCCTCTTCAAGGCTATAGATTCTTCCTTTTTCTACTTTGCTTAAAGCTTCCTTTTGCTTTTTAGTCAATTTTGCCATTTCTATTAGTTTTAAGCGTTAAAAGTTGGTTTAGTTCCTGTTACTCTTAATCCCATAGATCTAGCAGTACCTGCAACCATAGAAACTGCAGAATCGATTGTAAAGCAGTTAAGGTCAGTCATTTTATCCTCAGCGATTTTCTTCACCTGATCCCAAGACACAGAACCTACTTTGTTTCTGTTTGGTTCACCGGAACCTCCCTTGATCTTAGCTGCATCCATTAATTGGATCGCTGCAGGTGGAGTTTTAATAACGAATTCAAAAGATTTGTCTTCGTATACTGTAATTACTACAGGTAAAACTTGCCCTGGCTTATCTTGGGTTCTCCCGTTAAATTGCTTACAAAACTCCATGATGTTCACACCTGCAGAACCCAATGCTGGACCTACTGGTGGAGAAGGGTTAGCTGCGCCACCTTTCACCTGAAGCTTTACCATTTTAAAGACTTTCTTAGCCATTTTTAATTTTTTTAGTTTGAATAATTAATGAGTTTGGAAGCATTTATTATTCAGCAGATTACCGACTCACATACAGTAAATCTACTTTTCGGACTGCAAAATTATGAAATATTTTTGAATTAGCAAATGGAATGTGTTGATTTTTCAAAAGATATATAAAAAAATAAATAAATTTGTACGTACAAAAATTAATAACATGAAAGTAAAAACTTTATTTCTAATTCTATTTTTATCATTTTTTTCAATTCTAAGTGCACAAAGCGAATTTATTACTATTTGGAGACCAGGCATGGGAGGAAGCCCAAACAATAAAATTAGTTTTTACGCCCAGGGAACTAATTACAGCATTTCTTGGGAGGAAGTAGGAAACCCTTCCCATTCTGAGACTTTAACAAACGTAACTTCTACCAATAGTCTTGTTACTTTAGATTTAGGTCTTCCAAGCCCCGGCGCCATGTATATTTTAAGGATCAGCAATGGAAATGGTAATTTTAACAGGATTCGTTTAGATGGTAATAAATCCATTATTAATATTGATCAATGGGGCAATAGCATTCAGTGGTCTAGTATGGCATTGGCATTTTATAACTGTACAAATTTAGCGATTACAGCACCCGATATACCTAATGTTTCCAATGTAACAGATTTTTCAGGGATGTTTTATAATTGTTATGTTATGGCTGGACATCCTTCTTTTAATAATTGGAACATGTCTTCTGCTGTTAATTTATCTAATATGTTCTATAATGCACGAACTTTTAATCAGCCTATAGGAAATTGGAATACTTCTAACGTGACCAATATGTCCAATATGTTTAATCAGGCAAAATTATTTAACCAGCCTCTTGGAACCTGGAATACCTCGAATGTGATCAATATGTCAGATATGTTTAGACAGGCAGAAGTATTTAATCAGCCTATTGGAACTTGGGATACTTCAAAGGTTATCAATATGTCTGGACTGTTCGCCAGTGCACATCAGTTCAACCAGCCTATCGGAAACTGGAATGTCTCTAAAGTCACTAATATGTCTGCAACATTTCAGTCAACTCCCTTTAATCAGCCTATCGAAAATTGGGATACTTCTAACGTAACGGATATGTCTAGTATGTTTGGTGGATCCTTTTTCAGCCAACCCATTGGAAATTGGGATGTTTCCGATGTAACCAATATGGCCAATATGTTTTATGGATCACGTTTTAATCAACCTATTGGAAATTGGGATGTTTCCAATGTGAAAAGTATGTATAGCATGTTTGCTTATACAAGATTTTTCAATCAGCCTATCGGAAGCTGGAATACTTCGAGTGTAACCGATATGATCAGTATGTTCTATGATACCGAAGCATTTAACCAGCCTATCGGAACCTGGAATACTTCCAATGTAACAAGTATGATCAGTATGTTTGCCAAGGCAAAATTATTTAACCAGCCTATAGGAACCTGGAATACTTCTAATGTTACTGATATGAGATCAATGTTTACAGAGTCTAAAGTATTTAATCAGCCTATCGGAAGCTGGGATACCTCGAAGGTGACAAATATGGAATACATGTTTGATTATACAGATGTATTCAACCAACCTATCGGAAACTGGGATACCTCAAAGGTTGAGTACATGGGATATATGTTCTATTTTGCAAAAGCTTTTAACCAATCTCTGGGTAACTGGAACTTAAACCGTGTTAAAAATTTACGTGAACTCTTTACCGATTCCAATTTATCATGTATCAATTATGATTCAACTCTTATAGGATGGGCGAATAATCCCGCAACGAACAATAATGTAATTTTAACAAGCGGTGCAAAAAGATATTCTTCACAAGCAGCTGTGAATGCAAGAAATTTCTTAAAGAATACAAAAGGCTGGAATATTACAAATGATTATTATGACCCTAATTGCAACCCAGTGCTTTCTACGTCTGAAAATGTTAAAAAGGAATTTAGCACTTATCCCAATCCTGTAAAACACACACTCTTTTTTACAGATGAAGTATCAAAAATCGAAATTTACAGTTTGGAAGGGAGATTATTACACAGTGATAATTCAACCGGAAAACATGCAGATGTTTCTGAACTACCAAAAGGTATATATTTAATGAAGGCAATAGATAAAACAGGAAATACAGTGCACAAAAAGTTTATAAAAGATTAATGTGATAAGATGATCACCTTATTTAAATCCCTTCAAAATTTTTGCAAGGGATTTTTTAGTTCAATACTTAATGATTTTGAAAATATTCCTCCTTTTTAATTATTCAATAAAGCAAAATAATTTTTCATGTGTATAATTGTGTGATATTTTTGAATTCCCCAATGGAATCAGTTGCTTTTTAAAAACGATATCTATAAAAATTTAACATTTACTTTTATGTGTTTTTTATGTTTTGTAGTAGTATCAAAGCGCAAAATGAGTTTATCCCCAAATAAAAGCCACATCCTCAGATGTGGCTTACTATATTGTTCAAATATTGATCTTTCGGTTAAAATCCTGAAGGCTTATTCACTGTACGTGCAGAACCGTTTGTTCCTCCAAGATCAGTCGTGATATCGGTGATGTTCTGTTTTGTGATCAGTCTTTTGTAGGCCATCAGATAAAGATCTATGGTAAAGTTATTGTATGTTCTTGCCGGATTGGCAGAGGTAAGAGCAATCAGCTTGCTGTCTGTAAACCTTGCTCTGATGTGCCATGTTCCTTTACTTTTGAATGCCGTCACATCAGGAGATCCCTGTCTGTTGTCATTGGTTCCATTATCCCCATAGTCGAGAGCTACATTGGTCGTTCCGTCATTCATTTTAAATGAGTAATTGTGAACTACAACAAGGAATTTATCCGCATCAATTTTGGTGTCGTAATCTGTAATTCCAGCTCCCGAAATTCCGGTAAGAGAAAGTTTAAGATAATTAAACAATCCGCTGCTTTCCAAAGTAGGATCATATAACTGAAGTGAATTTTCAGAAGTTGCCAGAAAGCTTCCTCCTGTCATTGTAGGTTCTCCCGGGCTTCTAAGATACAGCGTGTTTGTATAGGTTTGACCGTTGACGTCCAGTGTTTCTTTCGGATCAATGGTTTTAATTCCTACTCTTCCGGACTGGGCATTCATAAAAATTCCCAGAAATAATATCGTGATAATATAAATTCTTTTTTCCATGATCATCATTATTGAAGCCCTAAAGGCGTGTTAGTTGAAACTCCTGAATAAATCGGTGAAGCCGATGCAGAAACAGATCCGGTGAATGTTCCCCATTCTTTTACCAGAGATTTTTCAAACACGTTCAGTGTAAGTGTCCATGTTCCGTTTGTAGAAGATACCGTACCCGCTCCTTTAAAACTTAAATTGATGGCGTGATAGGTCTTTCCACTACTCGTCACCTGCGTCACTTCTGTAGAATAAGCCCCGAAAGACTTAGGACTTGTAGAAGTGTTCGCCGCCGAAACAGCGTTGGAAAAAACAGCACCCGTGATAGCTACTACATATTTACCGGTTTCCAAACCTGTGTTCAGATTAATAACTTCATCCTGACTTACATTTTTTAAAATGATATTGTAGGTATTTACTGGCGCAACATTACGAAGCGAAATATCCAGCATCTTAATTTTTCCCACAGGAGAAGTATCTTTTGAACGGGTTAAAAGAAAATAATTTCCCCTTGCCGGTGAGTTTACCGTGTCTACAAGATAAGATTCCACCAGAGTTTCTCCGGCTACATCCAAAGTTCCCTGAGGATTTTCGGTATTAATACCCACTTGTGCATGAAGTCCTAAAAAAGAACCTGCTAAAAGGAATAATGTGGTGATTTTTTTCATTACGTTGTGTTTTTATTGAATTAATGGAGCTGCAGCAGCACCGGTAGTAGAAGTTCCTAAATCCTGTGTTGTATTCAGTTCTTTTGCATAGGCTTTGTCAAAAACCAGCAAATTCAACGTCCATTCTCCGGTAGGAAAAGAATTATCCGGGGCAAATCCCTGGTAATCCGCTTTCAGTTTCCATGTTCCGCCGGAAGGATAGGCGAAAATCTGCGGTACCGGGGTCAGCCAATCTGCTGAATAGGTTCTTACAGGCTGCGTAAATCCAAATGAAGAGATCACAACAAGAAACTTATTGGAATTGATCTTGGTATCAAACTGATTCACCCAGTCTTTATCTGAAGGGTCGCAAGTGATTTTAAACTGAATAAGATTGATCGGTGCGGGAGAGTTCGGTACAAAAGTATCATTGTAGGCCGTAATTTTGTTTTCCGGAGCCGGAGACTTGATCACGAAAGTATAATTTTCATCAGCTCCCAATTTTTCTAAAGGTTTTTTGAAGATCATTCCTGAAGTCTTCATCGTTCCGTTTACTGTAAGATCTTTTTCAGGTTTAGAAGTATTTATACCTACCTGAGCGCTCACGAATACAGTGCATGCAAAAAGCACCATTGAAATAATTTTAGTCATTGAACTTGTATTGTGTTTGTTTTATTAATCTTCCATCATTTCATTTTCCTTTCACTTTTTCTAAAAAAGCATACAGCTTTCCTATACTCTGCTTTGCACAGTATACCATTTAAAAGGATAAAACTTTATGGATTAATTGGGTACTAGTTTGCAAGAAGCATGCCACATGAAAATAAATCAAAAAATAAATCTTTATATCGATAAAAATCTACTATCTTTTCACAAAACAGTGAAAACTAAACAAAAACACATATTCTTTTATACGAAATCTACAATGAGCACATCTTAAGAAATATCATTTTAATAAATGGAGGTCACTACCAACAATAAAGCACAAAAAAAGACCGCTGAAAAGCGGTCTTAATATATTTTAAAAGTATGAATTATACTTTTTCTACCTGCATATAGCTCAACTCCATTGGAGTTTTTCTACCGAAGATCAATACAGAAACTTCGATTTTCTTTTTGTCTTCAAGAATCTTCTCAACCGTTCCGTTGAATCCATTGAAAGGTCCGTCAATTACTTTAACGTTTTCACCTACAATGAATGGAATCTCAACATCGCTTGCAAATTCTGAAAGCTCATCCATTCTTCCCAACATTCTGTTTACTTCAGACTTTCTCATGGGAACAGGATCACCTCCTTTCGTTAAGCTAAGGAAAGATATTACTCCCGGAATGTTCTTAATCGCGTGAGGAATTTCACCCATCAGATCAGCTTCGATCATCAGGTATCCAGGATAGTAAGGCTTCTCTTTAGGAACTTTTTTTCCGTTTCTAATCTGTATAACCTTTTCCATAGGAATAACCACTTGAGTAACGTACTGCTCAAACCCTAGACGTTTGATTTCTGTCTCAATATAGTTTTTCACTTTATTTTCCTGTCCGCTGATCGCTTTCAGCACATACCATTTCAATTCGCTCATTATGGGAAAATACTTTTTTAGTTGAACACGTTAATTAGCATTCCAATTATGTTGCTGATTGCTTTTGAAAACAATTCATCAACCCCAAAGGTAAACAATGCCAAAATCACTGTAGCTATAGTTACTACAATAGTGGAAGACTGAAGATCAGACCACTTTGGCCATTCAACTTTATGTCTGAATTCGTTATAAGAACCTTTTAAAAAATCAACAAATGAACTCATAATTAATATTTGCACGGGCACAAGGATTCGAACCCTGATCAACGGTTTTGGAGACCGGTATCCTACCATTGGACGATGCCCGTAGATAAAAAGCTTCCGGAGAGTTTCCTTCCGGAAGCCTTATTTATTTTAAGATGATTAGTCTAAGATTTCAGTTACCTGACCTGAACCAACTGTTCTACCTCCTTCTCTGATCGCAAATCTAAGACCTACGTTAAGAGCGATTGGCTGTAACAATTCTACAGTGATCTCTAAGTTATCACCAGGCATTACCATTTCTACACCTTCTGGTAAGAAGATCTCACCTGTAACGTCAGTAGTTCTTACGTAGAACTGAGGACGGTACTTGTTGTGGAATGGAGTGTGACGTCCACCTTCTTCCTTAGAAAGGATATAAACAGATGCTTTGAATTTTTTGTGTGGCTTAACAGAATCTTTCTTAGCGATAACCATACCTCTCTTGATGTCAGTTTTTTCAATACCTCTCAACAATAGACCTACGTTATCTCCAGCTTCACCTCTGTCAAGGATTTTTCTGAACATCTCAACTCCTGTAATAGTAGAAGTTAATTTTTCTTCACCCATACCGATGATATCAACAGGATCACCTGTGTTGATAATACCAGCCTCGATTCTACCAGTTGCAACAGTACCTCTACCTGTAATAGAGAATACGTCTTCGATTGGCATCAAGAAAGGCTTATCAGTATCTCTTGGTGGTTGCTCGATCCAAGTATCAACAGCATCCATTAATTCTTCAACGCTCTTGAACCACTTGTCTTCAGTATCAGGAGTAGCTGCTGTAGCTGCTGTAAGAGCACCTAATGCAGAACCTTGAATTACTGGAGAGTTATCACCGTCGAATTCGTAAGTAGACAATAAGTCTCTAAGTTCCATTTCAACAAGCTCTAATAACTCAGCATCATCTACCATGTCAACTTTGTTCATGAAAACAACGATTCTAGGTACGTTTACCTGACGACAAAGTAGGATATGTTCTCTAGTCTGAGGCATAGGACCGTCAGTTGCAGCACATACTACGATAGCTCCGTCCATCTGAGCAGCACCAGTTACCATGTTCTTTACGTAATCCGCGTGACCTGGACAGTCAACGTGAGCATAGTGTCTTTTTTCAGTTTCGTATTCGATGTGAGCAGTATTGATAGTAATACCTCTTTCTTTTTCTTCTGGAGCAGAGTCAATTGCAGAGAAGTCTTTTTTCTCAGCAAGACCTTTGCTAGCTAATACAGCAGAAATTGCAGCTGTAAGAGTAGTTTTACCATGGTCAACGTGACCAATAGTACCAATGTTCAAGTGTGGTTTGTTACGATTAAACGTTTCCTTTGCCATGATTTAAAATTATTTATTTTATTATTTTTCAATTTTTCGGTGTGCAAATATAATGATTTTTTTAAATACCAAAACCTTTTTCATTAAAAAAGTTTCAATATTCAAATCAAAGAAGCACAAACCTTATATTTCAATGTATTGAGACTGCAAATTTACACAAATTTCCGGATTGAAAAAAATCATCCACACCCTTTTTAGTCCAAATTATAAAGTATCTGATTCGTTCTGAATAGTATAGAAGCCTAAAATATTTTTTTATCCACAAAATTCACCACAAAAAAACCGCTTTAATGGTTTTCTCGTACATACTATAAACCATTAAAAATAATATTATGAGAACACTATTACACTTCTTTCTGGTCCTGATGACCGTGACGACATTTTTTTCGTGCGACAATTCCGATGATCCGATGATGATGCCGGACAGCAATGTAACCGGGCCTGATCTTATGGCTTACGGACTTACAGGAATGAATGAACTTGTTTCTTTCAATGCCAATAATCCTAAAACATTTGCTGCCAAAACAGCCATTACAGGAATTACAGCCGGCGAAAAACTCATGAGTATAGATTTCAGACCCGCTACCGGAGAATTATATGCTTTGTCGAATGCCAGCAAATTATACATCATCAATACAGCCAGTGCTTCTGCAAGAATGGTAAGTGCTACAGCTTTCGCACCTGCCGTTTCCGGAACGATAGCTTCCATTGATTTCAATCCTACGGTAGACAGAATCCGTTTGGTGAGCAATACCGGACAAAATTTAAGACTTCACCCTGAAACGGGAGCTGTGGCAGCAACGGATATCAACATCTCCGGTACCGGAACGCCAAGCATTAACGGAGTAGCCTATACCAACAGTAAAGCAGGTGCTTCCTCCACTGTTTTATACGATATTGATCCCGTGGCCGGAAAATTATTTAAACAGGATCCACCGAATAACGGAACTTTGGTGGAAGTAGGAAGTCTTGGGGCTACCTTCTCAGGACAGGCTGCTTTTGATATTAAATTTGATAACAGCACTTCTTTACTGGCCTTAAACGAAAAATTACATGTGCTGGATCTGAATAGCGGTAAAGCTACTTTTATAGGATCATTTCCACAAGCTGTGATAGATCTTGCGATTCCTACTAAAGCCGTAGCCTATGCTATAGATAATTCAAACAATCTGCAAATATTTAACCCAAACAGCCCGATGCCGGTTTCAAAAACAGTGGCAGGACTTCAAACCGGAGAAAATATTTTAGGAATTGATTTCCGTCCTTTGAACGGGCAATTGTATGCTTTGGGAAGTTCAAGCAGAATTTATACGATCAATTTAGGAACCGGGGCTGCTACGGCTGTGGGAAGTTCCCCTTTCGCGACTTTACTGGCAGGAACAGATTTCGGATTTGATTTCAATCCAATGGTTGATAAAATACGGGTAGTAAGCAATACCGGACAAAATCTTCGTTTAGATCCTGTTACCGGAGGCATCACCGCAGTAGACACAGCTATTACTCCGGTTACAGCGATGATCGGTGCTGCGGCTTATACCAATAATTTTGCAGGCGCTACATCCACTACTCTATTTGTGATCGATCATAACACAGATAAATTATACCAGCAAACGCCTCCGAACAACGGAACTCTGGTAGAAACCGGTTCTTTAGGCATCAATATTACGAATGCGAACGGTTTTGATATCGGAAGTGCAAGCCAGAAAGCCTATCTGATGGCTACCGTAGGAACCTCAACGAAACTATATACGGTCAATACCACATCGGGAGCTGCAACAGCTGTTTCTGATTACCCTAATACCGTAAAAGCTTTTGCCGTAGGATTAGGATTTTAAAAAGACTCATAATAATTATTTCGATACCAAGAAGCGCGGAAAACTATGTTTTCCGCGCTTCACTTAATATAGATAGAAGAAACTTTAAATCTGTTGGGACTTCTTTGTCCTGTTGAAGATCCAGAAGATAATAGGGAAGATCAACAAGGTTAATACCGTCGCTGTAATCAATCCTCCGATAATGACGATCGCTAAAGGTTTCTGAGACTCCGAACCTATTCCTGTGGACAATGCAGCCGGCATCAAGCCTATCGAAGCCATCAGGGCAGTCATGATAACAGGACGGGTTCTGGATTTTACCCCGTTTAATATGGCATTATCTAAAGTCAGTCCGTTCTTGACATTCTGATGGAACTCTGTGATCAGGATAACTCCGTTCTGGATACAGATTCCGAGCAGGGCAATCATTCCTACCCCTGCGGAAATTCCGAAATTCATTCTGGTCAGATGAAGGGCAATAATTCCTCCAATCAATGCGAAAGGCACATTCGCCAATACCAGTAACGAGTCTTTCATATTTCCAAACAGGATAAACAGTAAGAAGAAGATTCCCAGAATACTGATCGGAACCACCTGCGCAAGCCTGTGTGAAGCTCTCTGCTGGTTTTCAAACTGACCTGTCCAGCCGATGGAATAGCCATCCGGAAGATCAATATTCGCTACTTTTTTCTGTGCATCGGCAATGGTGCTTCCTAAGTCACGGTCACGGATCGAGAATTTAACCCCGATGTATCGTTTAATATCATCTCTGTAAATAAATGCTGCTCCGTTATCTTTTACAATGGTACTGATCTCTTTCAGTGGAATTTTTGCGCCACCCTGTGTAGGAACCATTAATGAAGCGATATCATTCTCATCTTTTCTGTATTCCTGGGAGTAACGAAGACGGATCGGGAATTTTCTTTCCCCGTCAAACATTTCCGAAGCGGTTTTCCCTCCAAACGCCATTTCCAATACAGACTGTGCATCATCCGGCATTACACCGTAAGCCGCCATTTTATCTCTGTCTAGGACTACGCTTACTTCCGGCTGTCCGATATTTTTAATGATTCCAGGATCTTTTACTCCTTCTACATCTTTGATCTGTTTTAATACCTGATCAGCCAGTTTATCTAAAGTTTCGAGATTGTCTCCATAAATTTTGATCCCGTTCTCCGCTTTGAAACCGGCTACGGCTTCTGCCACGTTATCTGAGATCGGCTGGGAATAATTAAAGGTAATTCCCTGGTAGCTTCTGAGTTTTTTATCAATCTCTTCGATCAGTTCTTCATAGCTGATCTTTCGTTTCCATTCATCTTTAGGCTTCAGATTGACGGCAAACTGTACAAATCCGAATCCGTTGGGGTCTGTTCCGTCATTACTACGTCCTGTCTGAGCCAAAACATCAGTAACCTCGGAGAAGCTCATAATGTCTTTCTTTAAAAGGTCCGCTGTTTTCAATGATTCCTTTAATGATGAACTCATCGGCATTTCCGCTGTGATCCAAAGTGAACCTTCATTCAGCTGCGGCAGAAATTCCGTTCCCAAGAATTTTCCGGAGAATAAGGTGACCACCATGAAAGATATGGCAACAATTAAACTCATCTTTTTATGTCTAAAGGTATAGTTGAATCCTTTCAGTACAATTCTGTCCCAGAAATTCACAAACGGATTGTTTTTTTCTCTTACATTCTTGTTTAATAAGATGTGGGAAAGAACCGGAACCAGTGTCAATGTGAATATCAATGCCCCTATCAGGGCAAATCCTAATGTAAATGCCAGCGGTGAGAACATCTTTCCTTCCACTTTCTGGAAGGAGAAAATAGGGATCAGAGAGGTGATAATAATTAATTTTGAAAAGAAGATCGCCTTTCCTAAACCTGTTCCTGTCTGTTTGATCCAGCCTCCTTTTGAGAGTTTATTAAATTTTTCTGTTCCGTATTTGAGGGCTTTGTGGTCGAGCATCACAAAGAGCCCTTCCACCATGACGACGGCTCCGTCAATAATGATCCCGAAGTCTACCGCTCCCAATGAAAGCAGGTTCGCACTCATTCCCGCCAGTTTTAAGCATAGAAATGCAAACAACAGGGACAGTGGGATAATAATGGAAACGATAAATGTCGTTCTCCAGTCGGCCATAAAGATCAGGACGATCACAGTAACCAGGATAATTCCCTCGATCAGGTTGTGCATCACAGTGTGTGTCGTGAAATCCATCAGATTGTCACGGTCGTAGAACGTTACCATTTTGACATCTTTCGGAAGGACCTTCTCATTAAGTTCTTTAATCTTCGCTTTTACTCCAACCAGAACTTCCCTCGGGTTCTCCCCTTTTCTCATCACCACGATTCCTTCTACCGTGTCCTCATGCTTATTAAGACCGGCCTGCCCTACTCTCGGCATAGAACTTTCGTGAACATCTGCCACATATCTTACCAGTACAGGGTTTCCGCTGTCATTCTGGATGGTAATATTTCCAATGTCTGCCACAGATTTTACCAGACCGATTCCTCTTACCACATAGGCCTGTCCGTTTTTCTCGATCACGTCACCTCCAACATTTAAATTGCTTTTGGTAACGGCATCATACACCTGAAGCGGCGTCAGATTGTATTTATCCAAAGCTCTCGGGTCAATACTTAATTCGAAAACTTTATCCTGACCTCCGAAAACATTGATGTCTGCAACTCCGGGAACTCCTCTCAGTGCACGGTCGATCACCCAGTTCTGCAGGGTTAGCAGCTCTCTGGAATCTTTTGTTTTACTTTCCAGGGTATATCTGAAAATTTCCCCGGTAGGCCCGTAGGGTGGCTGAACTTCCGGATCCACCTCATCAGGAAGGCTTACGGTTCTTAATTGGTTATTCACCTGATTTCGGGCGAAAGTATCATCCACCCCATCATCGAAAAGAATTTTAACGATAGAGAGCCCAAACATCGTGGTACTTCTCACACTCGTTTTCTTCTGGACCGGGCTCATGGCCAATTCAATGGGCGTAGTGACAAAACGTTCCACTTCTTCTGCACTACGTCCATTCCATTGGGTTATAATGACAATCTGGGTATTGGTAACATCAGGGAAAGCTTCAATGGGCATATTTTTGAAACTTATAAAACCCGCAATGGCCAAAATAGCTACCCAGATAAAGGTAAATGCTTTGTTTTTTAACGAGAAAGCAATTATATTTTTAATGAATTTATTCATGATAGATTAAATTGGTGACCTAAAAAAGCCGTTGAAAAAATTTTTGATTCTTCCTGTTTTTTTCAATATGTTTTCTGAACCGTTAAGGAAATGAAGTGGTGAAGTTTAGCAATTCAACTTAATTCCTTAATTCCTTAATTCCTTAATTCCTTAATTCCTTAATTCCTTAATATATTCAAAATAAAAATTTAACTGTTCAGAGAACGATAGATCAATAACTGGTTGTTTGTGATTACTTCCTCCCCTTCAGACAGGCCTCCGGCTACATAGGTGATATCTCCCACCTGCTTTAATATCTTTATTTCTTTCACTTTTATATCGGTTCTGGATTTGAAAACCACGACAAAACTTCTGTTGTCATCGAAAATCACGGCTTTTGAAGGGACTGTCAGTGCTGTGCTGTTCTCAGAGCTTGACACTTTAATGGTGGCCTTACTTTCCGGGATCAGCAAGCCGTTGGCATTATCCAGTACGACTCTTGCCTGCATGGAATTGGTTTCGGGATCAATGATCTTGAATATTTTATCAATTCTTCCGTCAAAAACTTTATCCGGATAGGAAAGTGTGGAAACCTGTGCTTTCATTCCCAGACTTATTTTATCAATATCAGCTTCATTTACATTCATGATGGCCCATACGTTGGTTGTATTCGCTACGTCAAAAATATTTTCACTTCTGTCGCTTCTCAGCTGCATATCTTTATTGATGTTTTTCTGAACGATGTATCCGCTGATAGGGGCAAGAACGCTGTAGATATTTCCCTTTTTCACATTATAAACTGTACTTACGGCTGTAGCTCTCTGCATTTGGTCCTGGGCTTTCTGTACGACACTTCTGGCTTCAAGAACTTCTCTTTCCGTATTCAGCTTTCCTTCGTACATTTCTTTGGCAACACGCAGATTATTCTGAGCCACCACAAGATCTGTCTTCGCATCACTTACATCTTTCTGAACTTCGGCCAGCTCAGTACTCCTAATCGTAGCCAGTACCTGCCCTTTTCTCACGTAATCTCCAAGTTCGGCATTTACGCTCAAAACATTTCCGCCTACCAAAGGATATACATCGATATAACTGTTTTTATCGGCAGAAATCTTTCCGTAAAAGCTATATTGGTCTTCTATATTTTTCGTTTCCACTTTGGCCAGAGCGATGGAATTAAGCATGGTATTGCTCAGTTCAAAACCTTTCTTTGCCTGTGGTGCTTTTTCTTCCTCTTTTTTGGTACATGATAATAATGAAAGGGCTATCAGTACAGGGATTATATATTTTTTCATAGCTTAATAGAAGATTTTCGTTTGTATTAGTTGATTAAGTTGTTCTGCCGACTGCATGATTTCATTCTTCATATCATAGATCTGGAGCGCCGTTTGTCTGTAGCTGTCCATGAAATCTGTAAATTCTATAAGGTTGACGTTTCCTTTTCTGAAATTTTTCAGCATTCCGTCATACACCAGTTCCATATTGCTCAGGTCTGTGGATTTGATCTCGGCAAGCTGGTCATACTGGCTTTTCCAGGTTTTATAGGCAGACTGTACTTTGGTTTCCAGATTCAGTTTCTGATAATCTGCATTTTTCTGATTCTGCTGAATGGCGAAATTGGCCTTCACCACATTTCCCTGATTGGATTTCCATAAGGGTAACGGAATTCCCACCATCAGATTCACCTCGTTTTTAAAGGTTCCACCGTTTTGGTCCCATCCGGCTCCTACATTAAGATCCGGAACATTCAGAGATTTCTGCCATTGTGCGTATAGTTTACTGTTGTCTATTAATTTTAAGAAATACTGGTAATCAGAATTATTTTCCAGGGCTTTTTTCTTCAATTCATCTTCATCTCCGAAAGGCTGAGCCGCAAGAATTTCTTTGGCATCCACCTCAGAAAGCTGGGGTTCTATATCATCTGAGATTCCCGTAAGGACTTTTAAACTCTGTTCAAATTCAAGGATGTTTTTATTGATGCCCAGTTTATCGTTATTAAGCTGGATCACGAGACTCTGCAGTCTTACTTCGTCTTTAAGGGAAACGTTACCTTTGGCAGATTGCGCACGGTAAGCACTTAAGAGATCATTCATATATCCTAACTGCTTATTGGTATTATCCAGTTTCAGTTTTTCGTAATACAGATTGAAATATGCTTCATGAAGTTGGGTTCTGAGATCTACCAGAAGTTGCGAAAACTGAAGCTGTGCGAGTTCTTTGTTCGATTTTGCAAAAGCAATTTCGTTTTTCTTTTTCCCACCCATATAGATCAGTTGGGTGACCTGTGCTCCTTTGGCATGGCCTATATCAAAGGCTTTCTTACCTTCAGGATTATAGGCATTGATCTGTCCGCTTAGTTGTGGAAGTTCCCATATCTTAGCCTGCAGGATATCTGCATCGGCCATGTTGATGTTATACTGTTCTGCGAGAAGCTGAAGATTGTTTTTCTGAAAAGCCTCTTCACATTCCAAAAGTGACATCTGTTGCTGTCCTGCCATGAATGAGGAAATGGCAATAAACAGCCCTGCAATTTTGTTCATTCTATCTTTATTTATGGTACAAAATTGCCGCTATACGATTAAAACGACCTTAAAGGAGCCTTAAAAAAAAATTAAATTTGGTTACAAACACCGATAAATGCTGTATTTGTCGGAAAATTACAGGATGGAAGAAAGGAAGCTCACTTATTATAGAAGTACAAAGTGAGGACTTAATTATAAGTGTTTACTAAAGATTACGCTAAACGTATTGGTCTGTTCAGCAGGAGAAGAATATATGATCTCCGCGCCGTGGTATTCAAGAATTCTCTTGACGATTCGGAGGCCGAGGCCGGAGCCGGAAATGTTTTGGGAATTATTTCCACGCATAAAGGCTTCAAATAATTTAGCCTGTTCTTCTTCAGGAATTGTATTACCACGAGAAATGACATCTACTGTAAGCTGGTCATTCGTTTCCGTGATGAGAACATCTACTTCCTCATCATCGGAATAGACCGCTGCGTTTTTGAAAAGATTAATAAAAACAATCACCAACAGGGACTGAATACCGCTTATGGTCAGAAGACCATTTTCGGAAGTGTCTTCAGAGATCAGGAAGTCCAGTTTCAGTGATGGATAACTTTTCTCTACGGCTTCGAAAGCTTCAAAAATAACTTCATCAATTCTTACTTCTTCATAAATACTCTGAATATTTTCTTTATCGAATTTGGTAAGGAGCAAAAGAGAGTTGGTAAGATCCGACAATTGATAAACATCCTTCTGAATCTGTTTTAAGGAAGTTAACGTTTCAGGGGAATGCTCTTCAAACTTGATCAGATTTTCAAGCTGGAAAGCCATCCTGGTAATAGGAGTCCTGATTTCATGGGAAGCACTTGCCGTAAAATCTTTCTGAGACTGAAAAACATCGTCCAGCCTTGCAATCATGGTATTGAAGGATTTAGCCAGAACATTAATTTCATCATTCGACTCCTGAACAGGAATTTGTGTGGTGAGTTTATGAGCCGTGACTTCCGAGATTTCGGTATTCAGATCTTCTAAAGGACGGAGGAATTGTCCCATGAAATAATAACTGAAAAACCCGATGAGAAGGGTACTCATCACGTACGCCGTGATCAAAAGGTATTTAAGGTATTCCAGTTTTGATTTTCCGTTGGTATCAAATGCGCTGGTGAGGATATAATAATTTTCACCATTGATATTCCGGAGCGCCGCATAGATTTCGGGAACTGTTTTTTCCGTGTATATGATTTTCTTTTCATCCAGCTCTTTGAGAAGGGCACTGTCCCAGGTGACATTACGGTCTTTGATCGTGCTGTAGATCAGTTCTTTCTCACTGTTGAAAATTAAGATGGTTTCGTTAAGAAGGATATTATCTGAGTTTTCGTTAAAAAAGATCGGAGCTTCTTCTTCGAAATCTTTAGACTTTGAAATGAAGTGGGTGGTAAATTCAAGGCGCTGCCTGAATCTTTCCTTAAATTCATCTCTTCTGAAATCGTTAAAAGACAGATAGATAACCGCCATCACCATTGCAAAGAGCAAGGAAAAAGCGATACTGATCGTTAATGCTATCTTTCTTTTTAAAGACATCTACAATGGGCTTAGGTAATATCCGAAACCGGAACGGGTGTGGATAAGTTTCAGTTTAAAATCTTTATCGATCTTCTTTCGCAGAAAATTGATGTAGACTTCTACAGTATTGGTATTCGTATTGAAGTTATGCTCCCATACATGTTCAGTGATCTGTTGTTTGGAAACGGTTCTTCCCTGCGCTTCGGCAAGATACACCAGCAACTGGAATTCCTTCAGCGTAAGAGCGATCTCATTACCGGCTCTGTACACCTTCTGTTCTGTTTTATTGATGATGAGGTCGTCTACTCTGATGATATCCTGATCTGCAGTATCAGATGGTGCTTTTCTCCTTAACAGAGAGTTGATTCTTAGCAGCAGCTCTTCAAACTGAAAAGGTTTTACCAGATAATCGTCGGCCAATCTTGTGAAGGCATCCTTTTTATCGGAAATATCTCCGTAAGCCGAAATAATGATGATGGGTGTATTTTTATCGAAAGAACGGATGGTCTGGCAGACATCCAATCCATTTATTTTAGGTACATTAATATCCAGCAGATACAGATCGTAGGTATTGTTTTTGATCTGGCGGAGAAAGGTTTCACCGTCATAGATTTTGTCACAGGTAAAGCTGTGCGATTCCAAAAACCTGCAGAGTTCTGCCGAGAGAATAAGGTCATCTTCCAATAAAAGAATATTCATCAAAAATTTATTTGATACGAATTTAACGAAAATTTATGAGTATTCAGGTTAATTGGCGATGCTGTGTCCAATCGTTTTAGTGCTGATTCAGCTCAATGGGGTTATTATTTTTCTTCCGGTCTTCCAAAGCTTTCTTTTCGATTCCCCTGATGATCTCGTTCGGATCTCTGTCTTTCAGGACAATCTTTCCGCTGTATACATCGGCTTTAAAACCTCTCGCAGGATCATCCAATTCAATTTTTTTCAATTTCAAATATTCCTTCTTTGAAATTCTTTGTTGCTTATCTATGAAGAGAGAACTTTTTAAACCCGATACATCAAGATTTGTCTTGTATAGTTTTATTAAGGAGAAACTGTGAGCGTTCCGGGTATCAGAAATTTCAAATATTATCCCTGGCAAACCTTTGAATTTGAAAGGTCCGTCACTGATGGGTATTTTAGGACAGTACCAGGCCTCCCAGATTCTTCCTCTAAAACGGGTTTTTGCTTTATAAAGTGTATACCCGAAAGATGTTTTTGTTTCGTTAATGAGTTCCCAGCTCAGTTTTATATCATCCGGAAATGAATACATGACAGGATAAGAGTATTGAGTTTCGGTAATTTCCCCGGAACTGAGGCTTTTATTGATCTTCCAGAAAATTTTCCCCTTGGTAAAATCAGTATTCTTGTCATGCACGTAGAGTGAATCTGTCGTCAGTCTTTCGTAGCTGGCAAATGTAGATTGCTTGTTGTTTATCCACAAAAACATAGGCTCTTTTTCTGAGTTCTCAGATAAGCTGTCCGGCTTGTACGTGTAGTCATATACAAACATTAAGTTTTGGGAATATACCTGATTGCTGAGAAAAAAAATAACAACAAAAGAAATAAGTCTCGGAAGAAAGTTTTTCATCATATATAAAATAAGCTCCCGATTCGGGAGCCTGATTTTTTTTAGTTAACAGTATTGAGCATAATATCCCCTGCCACATGTTGTTCCGCAAGAACTTCCACATTGAGGAGGATTCGAAAACTCGGTACAGCATCTGATAAATCTGGTCTCATCAATACCTCCCATACATTCTTCACCACGACAGGCCATACCGCCACCGCCATTTCCAATAATTTCTTTCAAATCTGCTCTTGAAATCTTCTTTAAGTTTTTCATTGTAATACTTTGGTTTAAAAGTTTAGATCACAAATATATGTTTCATCTAAAATATCACACATGAGGGAAATCAGTTTTCAGCATTATTTAATATAGATTAAAAATACGTGTTCATCAGGCAGGAACTAGATGTTTTTTTTCGAAAGACTTGAATTAATATCAAAATACATTATTATTTGATCACGTGCAAAGCTTGTGGAGCAGCCGTAACTTTTTTCTAACGCAAAGAAAATTATCATACTGCTTATAAAGGAGAGCAAAGGCGGAATCAACTTCGTTAATTCTGATGAAGGGATGAATATAATATTTGAAATTTAACGCAGAGATTGAGCAGATTTTACTTTTTGATAATCTGTTTTAGTCGGATCATCTGGGATAGCAAATTAATCTTTGTTTATTCAATCACTTTTGGACATGATCATTGATCTTTTATTTTGAAACGTGGAAAATTTTGGGCAAAAAAAAATCCCGAAGGAAATTCGGGAAATTTTGAGAGCCAACTACGGGACTTGAACCCGTGACCTCTTCCTTACCAAGGAAGCACTCTACCGCTGAGCTAAGTCGGCACTAACTAAAAAAAATCACACTAATCAGCGTGATTTTCTTTGAGCGGAAGACGAGGGTCGAACTCGCGACATTCAGCTTGGAAGGCTGACGCTCTACCAACTGAGCTACTTCCGCAATTTTGTTTCCAAAACTATTGGTAAACGCTTTGCAAATCTAGGAAAATCCTTTTAAATCTGCAAGATTTTTTTTAATATAAACTGTGGGAAGAGCAGGATTCGAACCTGCGAAGCCGAAGCAACTGAGTTACAGTCAGTCCCATTTAGCCACTCTGGAATCTTCCCGAATGTTTATATTAAAATTGAGCCTCCAGAGGGACTCGAACCCACGACCTGCTGATTACAAATCAGCTGCTCTAGCCAACTGAGCTATGGAGGCAATTTTAATGTTGTGACTGAACGCTTTTGAGAAAATTCTACTCTAAGCTTTTCAGTAGTTAAAAAAATCATTCTTTTTCAGTCTGACTTTTTGAGCGAAAGACGAGGGTCGAACTCGCGACATTCAGCTTGGAAGGCTGACGCTCTACCAACTGAGCTACTTTCGCAATTTTGTTTCCAAAACTATTGGTTTAACGGTTTGCAAATCTAAGAAATTTTCTTGAAACCTGCAAAACTTTTTTTTAAATATAAACTGTGGGAAGAGCAGGATTCGAACCTGCGAAGCCGAAGCAACTGAGTTACAGTCAGTCCCATTTAGCCACTCTGGAATCTTCCCGAATGTTTATATTAAAAGAGCCTCCAGAGGGACTCGAACCCACGACCTGCTGATTACAAATCAGCTGCTCTAGCCAACTGAGCTATGGAGGCATAAACAAAAAGAATTCAAAAGAACGCTGTTCCCTTTTTGCGAGTGCAAATATAGAACGGTTTTTTTGAATTCTCAAACTTTTTTATGACTTTTTTTATCTTTTTTTTCTACGCCATCTCTTTTTTCTTGATTAGTAGCTTTTTAGCTGTATCAACACAAAGGTCCAAACTTTCTTCAAAAGTTTCGGATGTCTTTTTTACGACGATATCGTCACCCGGAACGGCTAAGATAAGTTCGGTAGTTTTATTGTTTCTATCCGAAGCGTTTTCAACTTTCAGGAACACCTTGCACTCATGAATTTTATCATAGAAGGTTTCCAACTTGCTTACTTTTTTGTCAATGTGTGATTCTAATGGTTCGTGTGGAGTTAAACCAATTGATTGAACTGTGATCTTCATAATTCTTCTTTTTTAGATGCTCTGGGATGAGCCTGATTAAACACTTTTTTCAATTGTTCAATATTGGCATTCGTATAGACTTGAGTACTTGCAAGACTGGAATGCCCTAATATTTTTTTTACTTTGGAGATCTCCGCCCCATTATCCAAAACATGCGTAGCAAAGCTATGCCGAAGGATGTGAGGACTTCTTTTTTCTTTCGTAGTTACAAGACTAAGGTACTTATTAACTACCACATAAACAAATTTTTCGGAGAGTTTTTTCCCCTTTTTATTGACGAAAAAATATGATTTATATGGGTCTTCCGGTTTCCTTATTCTGAGGTAACTTTCGAGCAGATGAGACAGATCTTCGGAGATGGGAATAAAGCGTTCTTTATTTCCCTTTCCTATTACCCTCAGCTCGTTTCCGCTTATGTTTACATACTCAAACATCAGGCCACAAAGCTCGGCTTTACGCATTCCGGTCTGATACAACACTTCAATAATACACTGATCGAGGAGATCATGATGCTCCGGGAGGACGCGATCGCTAAGGGTCTGCATTTCTTCCTGTGACATAGGAATCTGTTTTTCAGCGTAAAACTTCAGGGAAGAGATGCTTTCTGCGGGAGAAACTTTAATCTCCCCGATTTTTAAAAGAAAAAGATAAAAACTTCGTAAAGTGGATAATTTTCTATTAATACTTCTTTTTGAAATATTATTTTCACTCAATTCAACGATAAAATTTCTGATGACTTTTTTGTCTGCTTTGGAAATATCTTCGGAACCTTCTGTTTTGAGATAGAAATGGGAAAAATCGTCAAGGTCTTTTTTGTAGCTTGTAACGGTATGAGGCGAATACCTCTTCTCGAACTGTACATATTCTATATATTTATCCAACATCACTTAAGGTATAAAAACAAAAATTCACCTCTCAAATATACGAATATTTAAGAAGTGAATTATATGTGGTTAAGAAAAATCTTAAGCCTGTTCTTCCTTACTAAGGCCTCTTTGTTTGTAAGCGGCTTTTAGTCTAGATTGTCTTAAAGTTACAGAAGGCTTAATAAACGCTTGTCTAGATCTCAATTGACGAACTGTACCCGTTTTATCAAATTTTCTTTTATATTTTTTTAAAGCTCTGTCGATGGATTCCCCATCTTTTACTGGAATTATTAACATATTTTACATCTCATTTTGGATTGCAAAGTTAGCATTTTTTCATTAATTCACAAATTATATCCTTTAAAAATAATTTCGCCCATATTATTTTCATTCATTTGATTATTTAAACGATATTTTTTAATTGTTTTTAGTATTAAATATTTACAATTTTAACTTAATTATCAAATTAATTTAAAATATAACCGAAATCTATTAAAATAAATTTATTTCAATAGATTTGTAATTATTAAAACTCTAAAAACCAGACTGCTATGAAAACCAAGGAAAAGAACATTTCTTCCCGTATTACTCCTTTTTAGTTGTGATTCACAACATCCACCTTACTCAAATCATTCATTTATAAGGCAGTACAATTTGCTAAAAACTTTATTTCACAAACCCCCTTCTTCCGATATGATAAGAAAACTACTCCTCCTGTTTTTATTCATTTTCTGCACCTCTCTTTCTGCACAGGAAGACTGCAACTTCGCTATAATGGTATGTGGAAACTCCAATATCAATTACACCCCTTCCGGAATCGGTAATATCAACGAAGATGTGGGAGGATGTTTATCCGGTGAACATCATTCTGTATGGTACAAATTTACTATTGCAACAAGCGGCACCCTTACTTTCAATCTTGTTCCTACGGGACCTGTAGACTATGACTGGGCTATTTACGGACCCAATGCAAGCTGCAACAATCTGGGATCTCCTATCCGCTGCAATGCTTCAGGGGCCCTGACCAGTACAGGAATGAATATGACCAACAACAATACAGTGTCTGCCGGTGGAAATACGGATCCTTACTGTCGGTACATGGATGTAGTGGCCGGTCAGACTTATTATTTGTATCTGGACAACTGGTCTACGACTGTGTATACTTTTAACCTGACGTGGGGAGGAACAGCCACCTTCGTTTCACCTTTTAATAATTCTACAGCAGCTCCCAATCCGTTCATTCCACCGGGTACACCGGGTCCAGGTGTCAACTCGCCGCGCGAAATCGGAATCTGTGGAGCGACTGCCCTTTTTGACTTCAGTTCTTTATCTACAGGTATATTAAACGGAAATCCGAATTTTACGGTTACTTATTTTAATAGTGCCAATAATGCAGCAACAGGAGCCAATCCTATTACAACCCCCACTAATGTCAATACTACGACAACCTATTATTATAACATTAATTATCATGATCCGAACAGTTCTGGCAGCACGATCAATGCCTGTAAACAAACCAATGCCATTGTATTTAAAAACAAGAGCTTAACCGCTTCCATAACACCTTCAGCTACTGTTTTATGCCCCGCGGGAAGCATTATCCTAACCTCCAATAATGCTACAGGGAACACCTGGTCTACGGGGGCTACCACACCAACCATCACTGTAACAACTCCCGGAACTTATACTTTAACGAGTACGAACAGAGTCTGTACAAGCAGTCCGGCTTCCATTACCATTACTCAGGACACCGACCCTTCTGTAGATATAGCAGGAAATCTTGTGCTCTGCGAATCTACAGCTTCCCAACTTACCGCTTCTTCAAACGGAACAGGAAATACCTACACGTGGTCTACAGGTACGACAGGAAACACGATCTCAGTTACGACGCCGGGAACATATACGGTTACGGTAAAGACACCCGCCAACTGCCAGTATACAAAATCTGTAACAGTGACTCAAGGGGTCATTCCCGTTGTTCAGAATTCTAGTTTAAGTCAATGCTCCAATTCGACTACGGGTCTCTTTGATCTTACCTCTGCTCAACCCAGCATCAGCACCACCGCTAATATAACTTTTGATTATTATCTGAATCAAGCAGATGCGCTTGCAGGAAATACCAATACCATTTCCACTCCGGCAGCTTACACTTCAGGAAATGCTACAATATATGTGCGGGTAAAATCTGGAACATGTTTTAAAATAGTTCAATTACAATTAAACATTACTCAATCCATTACTCCTACTATTACTCCATCATCCCCAACAATCTGCTACGGAGGAAACGTTATTTTAACCTCAAGTATTACGACAGGAAATACATGGTCTACCGGAGCGACAACAGCATCAATCACCATTACCACCCCCGGAACTTATACTTTGACCAATACCATCGGAAGCTGCACAAGCACTCCTGCCTCTGTTACGATCAACCAGGAAAATAATCCTAATGTAGAAATTACCGGGAATTTATTGCTTTGTGACTCGCCAAGTACACAACTTACCGCCTCTTCAGCCGGAACAGGAAACACGTATACATGGTCTACGGGTACAACAGGAAATACTGTTTCAGTTACAGCACCGGGAACATATACTGTAACCGTAAAAACGCCAGCCAATTGTGAATACACAAAATCCGTGACGGTAACACAAGGTGTTGTTCCTACTATTCAGAATTCAAGTTTAAGTCAATGCTCCAATTCAGCGACTGCTGTCTTTAATCTCACCTCATCTCAACAAGGCATCAGTACGATGACAGCTTTAAGTTTTGATTATTATGTGAATCAGGCGGATGCTCTCGCAGGAAACGCGAACACCATTCCCAATCCCACGGCGTATACCTCAGGAAATACTACAGTCTACGTCCGTGTAAAATCTTCAACATGCTTTAAAGTGGCCCAGCTGCAGCTTTCCGTCACTCAATTCCCTGTGCCAACCATTACAGCATCTTCTTCTACGATTTGCTATGGAGGAAGTGTAACTTTAACATCAAGCAATGCAACAGGAAATACCTGGTCTACAGGTGCCACAACACCCTCTATTACAATCACCACTCCTGGAACTTATACTTTAACAGGTTCAAACGGGTTATGTGCCAGCACCCCGGCATCTGTAACCATTTTATCAGAAACCAATCCTACTATCAATATCTCAGGAAATCTGACTTTCTGCCAGGGAGCCTCAACAACACTCACTGCATCTGCCCAGGGAACCGGGAATACTTTTGTGTGGTCAAATAGTGTGAACGGAGCAGTGAATACCGTTAATGTGCCAGGAACTTATACCGTTACGATAACAAAACCTTCCGGCTGCCAATATCAAAAATCCGCAACAGTCGTGATGGATGCCGCGATCATTGTGAACATTGCTCCTCCAGCACAGATTACTTGTACAAACTCGCAAATCACTTTAAATGCAACAGCTTCAATTTACCAACCGGGTTCCACATTTGCATGGACTGCCAGCAACGGAGGAGTGATTGTTTCCGGAGCTAATACTTTAACCCCAACAGTCAATAATAGCGGAACTTATACGCTTACCATCACCAGCGCGACACCTTTCGGATGTAGCAACCAGGCTTCCGTAACCGTGATAAAAAACACAACACCTCCCACACTAAGTGTTTCTGCGCCTAAGCTTACCATCTGTATGGGAGAATCCGTACTATTAACCGCAACAGGAGCTGCAACTTATACATGGACAGGACTTCCCGGCAATGGAAATACACAAATGGTGTCACCAACCACAACGACAACTTACACGGTAACAGGAACCGGGGCTAACGGATGTACAGCGCTTACACCAGCCACTATAACCATTAAGGTTGTTCCTGAAATTGTTTCTGCATTACATGATATTGAAATCTGTAAAGGGGATAAATCCATACTGGACGCCGGTGCAGGACCTAACTACACCTACCTCTGGAGTACAGGTGCAACAACACGCACCATCAATGTAGAACTGGCAGGAACTTATTCTGTAACGATTAGCAACGGAGTGTGTTCAAAGACATTTACAGCAACGGTAAACTATATCGTTACTCCTGAAATCCTGAGTATCGTTTATAAAGACCCTACATTAACCATCAATATAAAGAACAGCGGAAATCTTCCTGCTGAATACTCCATTGACGGAGGATTGACGTGGCAGTCTTCGAATGTATTTACGAATGTTCTGAGAAATACTCAATATCCTGTTAAAGTAAGAAACAGAGGCGCCTTGTGTGAAACAAACGCCACCTATTATACTTTCTTCATGTCGAATGTCATCACACCCAACAGCGACGGTAAAAATGATGTTATCAATTTCAGCGAGATCAGCAAATATGGAAATTTCCAGGGAAGTATATTTGATAAGTATGGAAAAGAAGTTTTCAAAATAAGTACAAAAACACCAATATGGAACGGAAGGTATCTCGACAGACCTCTTCCTTCCGACACCTATTGGTATAGATTATTCTGGGAAGACAGGGTCAGTAAAAAACCGGTAGAAATATCGGGATGGGTCCTGTTAAAAAACAGGGATTAATCAATCTTCACCTGCCGACAGCGATACTGTCGGCAGTTTTTATATCCAATTCCTTTAAAAATCCGGTCTTATTTAAAAAGCAATCTGTGATATTAACTGTATTTAAACAAAAATCTCTATCTTTGCATTCACTTTATTCATGGGGTTGACTGGTTTCGACAGCAAGATCAATGGGTAAGTAAGCATGCAGAGAACCGTAGCGCGATCTCTTAAATCCCTTGCTACACAACTTTAACTGGCAACGAAGAGTTCGCTCTTGCAGCTTAATCCGAATAAAGTAAGATTCAAGCGCTTTCCCGAAGATAGTAAGGAAGCAAGATATCTCACAAATGCTCCGTTCTACGGCGTTTGATCCTGAGATATAGGAATGTAGAAATAAGGTTTCTGACGCTTCGGCTGAAACTCGAAAACTTTAGAAGATAAGCTGGATGTTGGGTGTCTATCCTCTGCCTTCAGTCGAAAATCAATGGTAGAATAAGCATGTAGAAATCTTATGTATTGCTTGTTTGGACGAGGGTTCGAATCCCTCCAACTCCACAAAAAGAGAGTCTGTAAAATACAGGTTCTCTTTTTTATTACCAATCCTTACCGAGGTTAACTTCTCTATTTTCCCCAATACCAGACAATCAATTCATCTCACCATATAAACAATAGCAATCATTTTAAATATATCCACACAAAAAAAACTACAAAATCACACAAAAGGAGTATTTTAAACTTTAATTATAGGTTGTAAATTTGATTTTATAAAAACAAATAATTATGTCAAATTTATCATGGTACCCAATCAGTCCTACTCTTACGGATAAAGGAAATTTTTCAGCATTTGCCTATGAAGACAATGCAAAATCTCTGAAACCAATCCCTTTAGATGAAGGAACAGATCCTTTTTCGCAATTCCGGGTGATTCAAAATTCCCTCAGCGTACAAACAGCGGCCAATTTAGGAATCGGCGTAAGCTCCATAAGCGGTAATTACAGTGCGTTTGTACTATCTTATGAGGCAATGGTTTTTACTGAAAAAATTATAGAAACTCCAATTGGCGGCAAAATATACGGAACAAGATGGGGCGCAGGACTACGGGTTGTTTTAAAAATTTCCGAAATTAAATCCAATGCAAATTTCAATTTTGGAGCAATTGCAGCCAGTGCAGAATTAGGGCTTGCAAAAGTAGAGTATGAAATTAATGGAATAGGAATCAGCAAACCGGATATTCTCTCCGTACTTCCGGGACCGGGAGACTTCAATTTTTCCAACTATAAGAAAATACTGGATGCTGTAGACGTTGTAAAAAAATTCATGGCAGAACATGCAAGTGAGCTACAACCCAAACCTTTTCAGGTCTTTATTTCGGATGACAGCCATAAAGATGTATTTACAGATAGCAAGGCGATTCTGTTCAGTATGCGCAGTATTGCTTCCAGAGATACAATGAAAACTGCCATAACAAACGCTAAAAATAGATTCAATATTTCAACGATTAAAGCGGCATACGCCAAATTCCTGATTCTGGATGAAAATACAGAGCCAACCAGAGAGCAAAAAAGGATGGCCGAAGAGTTTCTGAATACTTGAGATATTTATTAAATTTCAAACCCACTCATCATGAAATCACCCTTATTCCCGATTAAGATTATTTCGATCTACAAAAATGAACTTGGAGATCTCCTTCCATTACCCAAGAGAATGGCCAAGTGTACCTCTGACACCTATACTGCATTGATTAATATTTCTACTGAACTTGCATCAAAAGGTGGGAAACTGATTCTGAGCGACCTCTTCAGAAGTTACGAAATGCAGGCACAATCCCATAATGATTATAAATCCGGAAAGAAATCTGCTTTCAGCCCGGCTCCGGGAGGAAGTTTCCATGAAGCGGGAAGAGCTTTTGATCTGGATTTAAGTTCCATTAAAATTTCATTATCCGATTTCTGGAAGATGGCTAAAAAGTATGGCGTTGTACCCATTATTGATGAACCTAAAAAAAGCATCTCTGAAGCCTGGCATTTTGAATGCAGAGGAAGCCACCAGATTATCTATGATTACTACACCGCAAAAAAAGGCACGAATTTCAAACCTTACAAAGCGGCAGCGGCAAGCGCCATCCTTTCTATTGGAGTTCATGTGGATTTCTTTGGAGATAATCAAAAACAGGCGATGATCCAGTCCCATCTTATCAGACTTGGGAAAGAGATCGGGAACCTCGATGGCCAGATTGGAAAGAACACCAAAAAAGCGCTTAGCGAATTAGGATTAATCTTCACAATTAATAATCTGGATGAAATTTTATCTGAAACTGAAGATCTCGTTCAGGAAAAATTCACGAATGAATACAGAAGTCCAATCCTCCTTTAAAATAAAATTTTAAAATCACACAAAAATATCATTTCCGCTTTTGCCCAGCCCTTATCACACTAAGGGTTTGCTGGGTAATTCCCAGATAAGAAGCAATATTTCCCAGAGAAGCTCTTAAAATAAGGTCCGGCGAATTTTCCATCAGTTTTTGATACCTGTATTCGGCGGACTGAAACTGAATATCGTATAAACGGTCATTCAGCAGTTTGATATGATAAGCCATAGTGTGGCGCATGAAATAGTTCAGTTTCTGAACATTATCCAGAAATGGTTCCAGTAAGTTGTAATTTATCATCCTTATTTTGCTCTTCTCCAACAGCTCACCGTTATAATGATCTTCTCTGTTGAGAAATATATTTTCCACCGACAGAAAAAATGTATTTTCCTTATAAAAAAAGTCGGTAATATCTTTTCCATCCTTGTGATAAAAAGAGCGGACCAGCCCTTCTTCAATAAAGAAAACATCTTTTGAACGGCCTCCACTGGAACATAGCATATGATTTTTTGGCAATTCTTTATACGCAAATAATTCATCCAGTGCCATCACCGTTTCTGGCATCAGACCTATTTCATTCTGAAGGTACAATCGTAATTTCATGTCAAGTTTTATGACCCGAAAATGTGTTATCTTATTAATAAACACTTTTCAGGAGTTTAATTAAAATTCAATCCAATTTCAACCCAGTTGTAATAACTGCAAGGTCTTCAAAAGAATCATTCTTATACCATCACTGATCAGGCAATATTCATTAAATCAAAAAAAAATCAGGTTTTCATTCAATAGAATTCCAGAAACTTTTTTTACCCAACCGGATGTATACTCTACAAAATTAGTAGAATTTTAAATTCTACTTTGTCAGGATTTTCACAAATCATTACCGCATTATGATCACATCGCACTTCAACACCTTGTAAAGCGCCTGAAACAGCAGGTTTTAGAGAATTTCCAAAGTCAAAAACTAAACGATGGATTTTAAGATAGATGAAAATTTTATAGGGCTATACTGTCTATATTTGACTACCGAAAAGACCTTATTATTTTATCCCGAAGCCACATTTCAAAGTAAGATATAAGGTCTTTCATTTTAAGACAAGCACTTTTTTAAATAAGTAGTATAGAATCTGTCGGTAATAAAAAACAATGGGAAACACAATTTTATATACAGTACAATTGTGGGAGCTTTTTAAAAGTCTCCCAACAATTGTTTTTCCTTTTGTTCTTTCTTTTACTCTTTTTTCTCTTCTGTTTTATTCTTTAAATAAGCCTAATGCGTCTGTAATAACATTTAATAATACACCTCAGAACAGGTTAGATCCAAAGAACCATTTTAACTATACCTATACAATTCGCTGCCTGAAAGCCGTATTTCCGAAATCCGGACTTCAAACAACCTTAAAGAAGAGTATAGTAACGGATTTTTCAAAAAGTGTCATTTTGCTATGTTGCTTTGCGAAAAAGATAGAAGTTCTTTCTATTCAGAAAAAGCTTTCCGATACTATACTTTCCATTTCTTATTTTTCACGTCCGCCACCTGGCATTTAGTTTTTTTTTCACAATGATTAATATTTCCAGATAAGGAGCTGTACACCGTAGCTTCAGGCAGCTTATTTCCTGTTCACACCAAAAAATAAATATGAAAAAAATGTATTATGCTCTTCTCTTCTCATCAGGGTTGAGCATCAATGCCCAAGTAGGCATTTCCAGCAATCCGGCTGATCAGCAGCCTCATCCCAATGCAATACTCGATGTAAAATCTACCTTTCCAGCCAAAGCAGTCATGCTTCCAACAGTTACACAAATAGGGAATGCAACAGATCCGGATGCCGATGAAGCTTTTAAAGGGGCTATTATCTACAACAAAGGCAATGGCTCAATCTACGAACATGATGGAACAAACTGGCGTAGTGTTTATCAATATACTGCAGAGCTCCAACCTCAGTATCTGGCTCATTTCTCAAGACCTTCTGACCTGAATCTATCCTGTTCATCGGGTATTCTTCCACCTTACGGATGTTCAGCAGATGGCATTATTCCGCTCACCGGAACAGGTCCTTCAGATTTCATAGGAAGTTTAATTAAATTATCTATCGCGTCGAATGTCATTACGGTCAATGAGGCCGGAACCTACAGAATCACCTATCGTTCTTACGCCGTTTTTCAAGGCCTCAATACAGATTTGATCCAGCTTCGTCTTCAGAAAGCAAATTCAGCAACTCCAAATAGCTTCACCACTATTGATTATAAGGAATTTACGGATACCAATGATGGATTGGGTTATAATCCTGTATTTAACGGTTCTATTGTACTACAGGCCAATGCCGGCGATAAATTCCGACTTCAAGGGCACATGGAATCAGGTTTGTCCCCTATCATTACTTCTTCCACTACTTTTCAAAATAGGAATACATATGGAACGGGTGAATTTATTTTTGAAAAAATCATTCTATAACCGATATAAAAACATACAATGAAAACTAAAACATTCGTTTACAGTCTGATTTTCACCGTCATATTCGGAATCAGGGCGACTTCACAAGTAATGATTTCCAATACTCCGGGAATCTTTAATCCTCATCCTAATGCTTTACTGGACATTAAGGATTCTAAAAAGGGGGCTATTTTTACAAAAGCAGATAATATCAGTAGTTTTCCTTTGTACAATAACCTTGAAGAGGATTTTTTCGGTGATCTGCCTTCATTGGAAGGGGCTATCATTTATAACAAAGAAGACAAACAATATTACAAATATGACGGAACCGTCTGGATCCCGGCACTTCAGCTTGGCGCCTTCTATAATCCTTTCGAAACCCGCCAAAAGGCAAATACCTCACAACAATGGTCATGTATAGGCCTACCCGGACTTAACACCTGCAGTCTGGGCCAGCTATTCGGGACCAATAACAGGAAAATAATTCCTTTATCAACTATCGCTAGCCGTTCTCAATTGCTGGTCAACAATTTAAATCTGGCCACAGGAGCTGATTATGTAACGATACCCGCAGCCGGCCTCTATCATGTTTCAGGGGTGGTAGGATTTAGCGGAACCAGTGTTTTAGGTTTAGGAGACAATGTTTCTTACTGGGTGAATCTGGACGTGAGCTATGATAATGGAGCCACCTGGAATACTTTAGCCTTCAGCCAAACCCTTCAGTATGGTGGTCTTTTCATAGATGTAGGCCAGGCCGGTGATAAAAGTGCCAGTGTTTCTGCAACGGTTACTTTACCGGCTAACGCAAGAATAAGACTCGCCGCATCGGTTTCCACAGAGGCCGTAGTATCTGTGTACTCAAGCTCTACAGCTCATAAAGATACTTTTATCAATATAAAAAAATTAAAATAATCCCTCATTCCGAAACAATGAAAAAATATGCATCATTAGTCAGTATCATCCCCTGTATCGCTATCAATGCGCAGATCATCATAGGAGGAAACAATATTTCTAATCCTTACACTCAACTGGAACTTCAGAATACGGATGAAAAAAAGGCATTAATACTTCCTGCGACCAACGATAATACTACTTTGCCACAATATAATGTGTTACAAACGGACGGATATAATAATGATCCCACCATGGAAGGAATGCTCATGTATGATAAAAAAGCCCAAATCACTAAGGTGTACGACGGATCTTCGTGGAAACAGGCTTTTATCCCTGAACATACAGCAACCACCTGGACCAGGGCAAGAATTGAATCTGCTTCTGCAGCTTGTCTTTCAATTTTATGCAGCTCCAACAATCTGCCACTTTCTATTCCTGCTAATGATCCTCAGTTTGCAGATCATTTATCGATCCGGCATTCGGCAGACACTTTTCGCATGCGCCAGAAAGGAATTTACAGAATCAATTTCAATGCTGTATTCGGAGGAATTAATGTAGGATTTACAGGAACTAAAATTAATATTGCCATCCTGGTGAATGGAGAGCAAAAAGCATACATGTCTGCTAATGCCGCATTTATAAGCCTGAACAACTATGCGGTGTCTGCAGATACGGTATTGTTTCTGGATGTGAATAGCAATGTGAATTTCAGAATATCCATCGACAACAGTGCGTTCTCGATATCTGGCTATACGTTTGGGGGAACAGCGGACAGCAATGTAAGCTTTGAAAAAATACTGTAATTATAAATTTAACTCTTAAAAAATAAAGCTCATGTAGAATAAAACCTGTCATTACATTTAATAGAAATCTGTAGACCTCCAATACCAGTTGATTGGAGGTTTTTATTTTTCAAAATTCCGTTTAAAGGTTACCAGACTTCCTCATGTCATATCTGCAAAACGATCTGGTTTTACATTAAAAACATCAATAAAATACCCTTTGTTGAAACTTTCAATTCAACAAAGGGTATTCTGTTAATCAGAATTTATATTTTCCTTAGTTAATATAAACTCCTGATGCACTGTAGGCTATTAGCCTAAGGTCTGCATTTCCATTAAAATTATTATTAGAAGATTTTCTCATATACAATTTAACCGTATGGGTACCCGCAGGAACATTAATAATACCACTTAAAGTAAAATTTAACGCTCCTCCAACACCATCTGCTAAGTATCTTGCACCAGATGTCCAAGGGTTTGCTGATACTGATGATCCATTCTCCTGAATTGCTGTAAATATTTTCGCAGGTGAAGCAATAGGGGCATCATCTAAGTAGAGCTCTGCTTTATAGTAAGGAGCACCTGCCTGAGTCGATGTATAATCATCAATTCCTACATTGGCATTAAAAAAAATAGATCTGGCACTTGCTAATGTCATCGTGGTAGTGGTGTTGGCAATAGCGACCATAGTACTTCCCACTCCATTTGATGCAGTTGCAGAACCGTCTGATTTATCATAATTTGTACTTCCTGCAAGCGTTGAAACAGCACCGGGAATGGCTTGTGTACTGATAACACCAGCCCCATTTACCGTAAGCATTTGGGTGTTATCTGTTGTGGTTGACAAACCGGTTAAAGCCAGCGTATTCGCAGCTGAAGTTCCTATAGCTGTAACTCCGGTAAGCGGTCCTCCTAATTTAATATTCCCTCCCGAAACAATGTTTATTCCGTTTGAAGCTGTTAAAGAAGACTGATTGAGTACTTTCTGCCAAACACTTCCATTAAAATAATAATACCCACTGTCAGTGATATTAATTCTTTGCAAGAGTGCATCACCTCCGGAAACATCACTAATATAAATCAATGTTCCTGTTTGCCCGGTTCCATAAAGGGAGTTACCTTTATTGGTAAGCTCAGCTCTGGTTAATCTTGGTGCCTGTAAACCGTCTTTATCCGTAGTGCCTTTTTTCCCAACAACATCGAGTGTAGATTGTGGCAGAACAGTATTAACTCCAACCTGAGAAAAAATAAAACCAGGCAACAATCCAATAAATAGAAAATTCTTTTTCATCATAATATTAACCGTTTTTAAAATTTTGAATTCAAAGAAAATTATTTTAAGAGGATTACATTGAATTATTTTGTTAACAATGTGTTAGCAAATTACAGATTAACATCAATAAACAGTTAACATTTAAAAATATAAAACACTTAATATCAGTATTATAATATTGAAAAAAGTTAATTATACATCTAATTCATTTAGTGACTTATTTAAAGATCGATCATATTGCTTCAGGGATAAAGTACATTGATTAACAACCTTACTCTTTAAAAATTAAAGTTCATGTTGAATAAAGCCTGTCATTAAAATCTAATAAAAACATGGAGACAGTCAATACCAGTTGATTGGAGGTTTTTATTTTATATAGATAATCTGCTTGGCGGCAGGCCATACTGTTTTTTAAAAGCAAATGAAAAATGGGAAAGGTCTTCAAAACCAAGATCCAGATAAATATCCGTCGCTTTTTTCCCTTTTTCCAGAAGATAGCGGGCTTCCTGAAGTCTTTTTTCGAGCAGCCATTTTCTTGGTGCGGTTCCGAATATTTTTTCAAAATCCCTTTTGAAGGTTGCGAGACTTCTTCCCGTCAGATAAGCAAAACGGTCCAGCTTTACATTAAAATGATAGTTCTTCTGCATAAAACCTTCAAGATCTATTTTATACGGATCAGAAATATCATACAGAATATTTTTTAGTGACGGATCATGTCCAAATAGTAGAAATAAAGCTTCTTTCTGCTTCAACAGAGCCAACTCAGGAGATTTATTTTCCAACAGATCCTGATACTGCAGCAAGGATTCCATAAAATATTTCAGATGCTTTACCTCTGATACATCAGTAAAAGCAGACGTTTTTGATCTTTCCGGGAGTACAAAATGTTCTTCGGTGCTCATCTCCTTCAGCAGTTCATCGTCAAATCTGATGGATAATGATTTGAATTCCGCTTCCTCACCCGGTTTTTTCAGAAATTTCAACAATTGATTTTTCCGGACAAGATAGATATCCCCGCTCCGGAACATTTTCCGGTGAACACCATCATTGAGTTCCATTTCTCCTGAAATCACCATCGATAATGCATTATAGGACACGAACTGTTCCCCTTCGCGAAAAACGGTGAAGTAGCAGGAATAATTGATGTAATCGATATTTTCGGACATTTCTTTTCGTAATTAAAGTCAAGCCGGAAAGCTCTGGCTTGACTGTTCAATATAATATTTTTTAACCTGAGTTTGGGATAAAAAGTTAAGATAAAATGGTTGGAAGATGGAAGTTACTATTGGGCAGTAAGTACTTAACAATTCCTTTAAGTTTATTAAAATAGTATTAAAAGATTAATAAAACACCCTGTATTTCTATCTTCGGACTTCAATAACTTACACCAAAATTGATTTAGGCTCCAAATATTCTTCCAGGCCAAATGCTCCGAATTCCCTACCAATCCCCGACTGTTTGAATCCTCCAAACGGTGCCAGTGGATCATGCTTGAAACCATTCACACAAACTCTTCCCGCTTCAATCTGAGAAGCCACTCTGATGGCACGGCTCTCATCCGAAGAAGTCACATAAGCAGCCAATCCATAAGGAGTATCATTCGCAATTGCGATCGCCTCTTCTTCATTTTCATAAGCGATGATCGAAAGGACAGGTCCAAAAATTTCTTCCTGTGCAATGCGCATATCATTTCTGACATTGGTGAAAATGGTAGCTTTAACGAAATTTCCATTTTCAAGACCTTCCGGTTTTCCGATACCACCCGCTAACAAGTCTGCACCTTCGTCCAGACCTAACTGAATGTAACTTTGCACGCGTTCATACTGTTTTTCAGAAACCATCGGACCTACATTTGTATGTTCATTGGATGGATTTCCCACGACAACCTGAAACGCTGTTTCTTTCGCAATTCTATTGACTTCTTCCAGCCTTGACTGGGGAACCAGTAGACGTGTCGGAGCAATACAGGCCTGCCCGCTATTCATATAAGCTCCGAAGACTGCCTGAGGAATGGCTTGCGTAAAATCAGCATCATCTAAAATAATATTAGGTGATTTCCCGCCAAGTTCTAAAGTAACCCTTTTCATACTGTCTACAGCACCTTTAGCAATCATTTTTCCTGTTTGGGTAGAACCGGTAAAAGAGATTTTAGCAATATCAGGATGGCTTACAATTTCATTTCCAACGACATTTCCCAATCCGTTCACAACATTAAAAATTCCTCTTGGCAGGCCAGCTTCGTGGAAACATTCTATAATGATTTCCGTCTGAAGTGCGCTCATTTCACTAGGTTTTACAACGACTGTACAACCTGCGGCCACTGCTGTAGCGAATTTACTGCATATAAAACCGTTGCTGGAATTCCATGGGGTAATAATACCGACTACTCCAATGGGAGCCATCTGTACAAGGGTTTTGCCAGCTCTTCTTTCAAATTCGAAATCACTGAGGGTTTCTATCATGTGTTCAAAGGCACCTACCATATTCTGATAGCCTGCCGTGCAAAACTGTCGGGTGCCGCCGTACTCCAGGATCATGGTTTCGATAAGCTCTTCTTTGCGCTTTTCTACAGCCTTCTTTAAGTTTTTAAGAATTTCAATACGTTCTTCTATGGTCGTTTTTGAAAATGCTTTAAAAGCTTCTTTCGCTGCTGCAATGGCTTTTTGAGTATCTTTTTCATCTCCTAAAACCACTTCTCCAATCTTTTCATGATTGGAAGGATTAATCAGATCGAATACTTCTGTCCCGTGTAATGCTGAAAATTCACCGTTGATGTAGGCATGTTCTATACGTTTCATATTATTTATTTTAATTGTAAGGACAAAGTTCCCACAATTTCAAAAGAAGTGTTTTGTCACATGGCTCAATTCAACTTTGCTTAAAAGCTCAAAATATGGATAGGATTAGCCCTGAATTCTTTCAACTAAAATTGAAAATGATCTTTTATCGCCCCATCCGGCAAAAAATAAAATGGATATCACTCCTTGTCATTTACTCCTGTTTCAGATGGAAATATACACTGTGAGGCTAGTGTCACAACCCTTTTTCACCCCACCTCCATCCTGAATAAGAAGTTATTTTACTTATGATTTACATAGCAAACATAAATACCTGAAAACGAAAACACTAAAACTTCTGACTATAAAATAAGTATAGTCTACCCACAAAAAAGACTAAAAAAATGTTTTATCGTGAAGAATTTTATATATTTGCACCATCTAACAATTAAAAAAATAATTTACTATGTCAGACATTGCATCAAGAGTAAAAGCTATCATCGCTGATAAGCTTGACGTTGAAGAAACAGAAGTAACTCCTGAAGCTAGCTTCACTAACGATTTAGGAGCTGATTCATTGGATACAGTTGAGCTAATCATGGAATTTGAAAAAGAATTCAACATTCAAATCCCTGATGATCAGGCTGAAAAAATTACTACTGTAGGTCACGCTATCGCTTACATCGAAGAAGTAGTAAATAAATAATATTCTTCAACAAAAAAGAAAATTTTAAAAGTTTATGGAATTAAAAAGAGTAGTTGTAACCGGTTTTGGCGCAATAACACCGATTGGAAATAATGCAAAAGAATACTGGGAAAATCTTCTTAAAGGTGAGAGCGGTGCTGCTCCGATTACTCTTTTTGATGCCACAAACTTTAAAACTAAGTTCGCTTGTGAAGTGAAAGGTTTCGATCCGTTGCAGCATTTCGATAAGAAAGAAGCAAAGAAAATGGACCGAAATACTCAGCTTGGGCTTGTAGCCGCAAGAGAAGCAGTAGCACACTCCAGAATTATGGAAGACAATGTTGATAAAAACAGAGTCGGTGTAATTTGGGGTTCCGGTATCGGAGGTTTAGAGACTTTCGAAACTGAGGTTTTAGGATGGGCGAATACTGAAATTCCAAGATTCAACCCTTTCTTTATTCCTAAAATGATCGCGGATATCACTCCTGGACATATCTCAATTGAGTACGGTTTTCACGGGCCGAATTATACTACGGTATCTGCCTGTGCATCTTCAGCCAATGCTTTAATTGATGCCAAGATGATTATCCAGCTAGGAAAAGCTGATGTTATTGTATGCGGAGGCTCTGAAGCAGCCGTTACAGCAAGTGGTGTCGGTGGATTTAATGCGATGATGGCACTTTCTACAAGAAATGACAGCCCTACCACCGCTTCAAGACCTTTTGATAAAGACAGAGATGGCTTTGTGTTAGGTGAAGGTGCAGGTACAATCATTCTTGAAGAATATGAGCACGCGGTAAAACGTGGCGCTACAATTTATGCAGAATTGCTAGGTGGTGGTATGAGTGCAGATGCACATCATATGACTGCTCCGCATCCTGAAGGATTAGGCGCTTATCTGGTAATGAAAAACTGTCTGGAAGATGCAGGCTTAACTGCTGATGAAGTAGACCATATCAACATGCATGGTACCTCTACTCCATTAGGAGATATTGCAGAATCCAACGCAATTTCGAAATTATTAGGCGAGCACGCTTTTGATATTCAGATCAATTCTACAAAATCAATGACCGGTCACCTTCTGGGTGCAGCTGGAGTTATTGAGGCTATCGCTGCATTAGGAACTATTATTCATGGTATCGTTCCGCCTACCATCAACCATTTTACTGATGATGAAAACATTGACAGCAGACTGAATTTCACATTCAACGACGCTGTGAAGAAAGATGTAAAAGTAGCCATGAGCAATACTTTTGGATTTGGCGGGCACAACGCTTGCGTTCTATTTAAGAAAATCTAAATTCAATGAATGGAGTTACAGAAATACTTTTCTAAATTCCTTCTCAGACAAAGAAAAAGAAAATTAACGGAGAGAGACTATTTTCTCAGTACCGAGCTGAAAAAAATGCTGGGCGCCGAGGTTCAGAATGTGGCTCTTTACCGGGAAGCTTTTTCTTTAAAAAGTTCTTCTAAAAATCAAGACAGCAATTACGAACGACTTGAATTTTTGGGAGATTCTGTTTTGGGTACAATTATTTCCTGTCATCTGTTCCAGACTTATCCTCAGGCCAACGAAGGATATCTCACGCAGATGAAATCTAAAATTGTTAATAGGAAGAATCTTAATAAATTAGGTGAAGACCTGAAGCTTATCGATCTCTTGCAGAAGCAGGGATCCGCAGCATTGGGTGAAAATATTTCCGGAAATTTATTTGAGGCACTTATTGGTGCTGTTTATCTGGACTTCCAGTATGACGCCTGTAAAAGGATCATTCTGGAAAGATTACTGACGCCTTCTGAAATTAATAAGCTTGAAAATAAAATTGTAAGCTACAAAGGTCTTCTGCTTGAATGGAGCCAGAAGAAAAAAGTAAATATAAAATACGAGACCTGCGAAGAAATTCAGGCTAATAAAGCAATCGTGTTCAGGTGCCACGTCTGGCTGGGAGAAGAAAAAATCGCCAATGCGACAGAAACTTCCAAAAAGAAGGCAGAAGAGAAGGCAGCACAGAGAGCGTTTTATATTTTAAACAAAAAAGAAAACATACTTGGAAATCCAAAAACTTTATGATCTAGACGATATAGAATTTGAAGATATTGCCATAGGATTGGTAAGATTAGCAAAAGATGTACCTGCTCATGAGTTTTTCTACAAGATTAATCAAATCAACGGCCTCACTTTTTCCCGAAAAAAGGATGTGATTATTCACGGGGCTTACTACGACTACTATTTTCCAAGATTTGAAGCTTACCATAAATTTACGAAAACGTGTTTTACGTTCATTTCGAACCGGTCTTCGGAAAGTAAGCAAAAAAAACTGCAGACCGAGCTCTTCACAGAAGAAGAAAACATTAAATTTTTATTAAATAATCAGGTAGATGTGGAATATATTCTGCATACATCGGAACAAATTCCTGATTTTTCCGTAATTTTGCTCCCGGAAAATCTTGTATTTCCGATACAAGATTATACACTGAGTTCTGAAGAGGAACTTTATCAAATTATCCAGTATTATGAATAAGTATTTAAAGAAGACAAAAATTATTGCAACACTAGGGCCTGCTTCGTCATCGAAGGAGGTAATGTTAGGACTAATGAAAGCGGGTGTTGATATTTTCAGAATAAATTTTTCACATGCAGACTACGACTTAGTTCGAAATAATATTGAAATTATCAGAGAGCTTAATCAGGAATATGGTTATTCTGTGGGAATCTTAGGAGACCTTCAGGGCCCTAAACTGAGAGTGGGCGTTGTAAAGGAAGGTTCTTACCTGAACCCGGGAGATGTTCTTACCTTTACAAATGAGAAAATAGAGGGAGATTCTACAAAGGTTTACATGACCTACCAGCAGTTTCCTCAGGACGTAAAAGTTGGGGAGAAAATCCTTATTGATGACGGAAAACTGATGTTGGAGGTTATTGAAACCAACGAAATAGATACGGTAAAAGCAAAAACCATCCAAGGGGGACCTCTAAGTTCCAAGAAAGGGGTGAACCTGCCAAATACCAATGTATCTCTTCCAGCTCTTACGGAAAAAGACATTCAGGATGCCAATTTCATGCTTGACATGGAGGTTGATTGGATTGCCCTTTCTTTCGTTCGTCATGCTCAGGATATCATTGACCTTAAAAAACTGATCGACAGCCATCCGAACGGAAAATTCAAAACGCCGATCATTGCTAAGATTGAAAAGCCGGAAGGTGTTAAAAATATTGACGAAATTCTATTGGAATGTGACGGACTGATGGTTGCCCGTGGTGACCTTGGTGTGGAAGTTCCGATGGAAGAAGTTCCTGCTATCCAGAAAACTTTGGTAGAGAAGGCAAGATTCTATTCAAAGCCGGTCATTATCGCTACGCAGATGATGGAAACCATGATCAACAGTCTTACGCCTACCAGAGCGGAAGTAAATGACGTTGCCAACTCTGTATTGGACGGTGCGGATGCCGTAATGCTTTCAGGAGAAACGTCTGTAGGAAGATACCCGATTCAGGTGGTTGAAAACATGACGAAGATTGTAAAGAATATCGAGACCACTCATTTTTACCAACATAAAAATGAGCCAATGGAAAAAGATTACAACTGCATCGACGAAAGATTCATTACGAACAGAGTATGTCTTGCAGCCGTAAGAATTGCTAAAACGACCAACGTTTCTGCAATTGTTACACTGACGCACTCAGGATATACAGCATTCCAGCTTGCGGCTCACAGACCGAATTCACAAATCATTGTATACAGTGGAAACAGAAGAGTAATCACGATGCTGAACCTTCTTTGGGGCGTTCATGCTTACTACTATGACATGAAAAAGTCTACGGATGAGACGATCATTCAGGTGAATATGCTGACTCACAACCATGGGTATATCGAAAGCGGAGATTTTGTTATCAATATCAACGCTACTCCATCTTACGAAGGCGGAAAAACAAATACACTGAGACTGACGACGGTATAAGCAATAAGCAATAAGCAATAAGCAATAAGCAATAAGCAATAAGCAATAAGCAATAAGCAATAAGCAAAATTACTTTTTGACGAGCATAAAAAAATCCCGGAAATAGATATTTCCGGGATTTTTTATATTTAATGACTGTAAATTACATTAATACATTATACTTTGTACATTGTACATCATACAGCTAGTTCCCTACAATCGTTCTTGCCGTCACAAACTCTTTTAAGGCTAATAAAGACAGCTCCGTCCCATATCCTGAAGCCTTGCTTCCACCAAATGGAAAACGCGGATCAGAACTTGTCATTCTGTTGATATTGACTGTTCCCGATTCAAGGTTTTCAATAAAAAATAACTGGCGGTCTGTTTTTTTCGTCCAAACAGAATTGGAAAGTCCAAAAGGAATATCATTCGCCATCTGTAATGCTTCTTCATCACTTTTAGCAATCATGATCATACCAAGAGGTCCAAAAAGTTCTTCCTTTAAAATAGGATTTCCTTCCTGAACGCGAATTAAACCTGGTTTAAATTCATTTTCAGAAATTCTTTCCAAAGGAATAATAATTTCAGCACCGTTTTCCAGTGCCCTGTTGAACTGAGCTTCCAACTCATCAGCGAGGTCCGGTCTTGCCATTCCCGCTAATTTAGTTTCCTTATCTAAAGGATCTCCAATCTCATATGTTTTATATTCCTCAATGAATTTCGGTAAGAATTCATCTTCAATTTTTTCGTCAATAATAAATCTTTTAGCGGCAGTACAGGTTTGTCCGCAATTCTGAAGTCTGGATTTTGCGCCTGCTTTTGCTGCTGCATCCAAATCTGCATCATCGAAAATAATGAATGCATCACTTCCGCCTAGTTCCAGTAAAGATTTTTTAATGTTTAAACCGGCGATGGAAGCAACTTCTCCACCCGCTTTTCCGCTGCCTGTAAGACTTACTCCTTTTACAGCATCGTGCTCAAGAATTTCTTTTACAGCCTGATGTCCTACTTCCAGATTGAGGAAAACACCTTCCGGAAAACCTGCCTCCAGGAATACCTGTTCGATAGCATTTCCACTTCCGAAACAGATGGAAGCATGTTTAAGAACTACTGTATTTCCGGCCAAAATCGCTGGTGTAGCGAACCTCAGTACCTGCCAGAAAGGAAAATTCCATGGCATTACTCCTAAAATCACACCTTTCGGAACATAATGAACTTCAGAATAAGAAAATTCAGATTCAATTTTTTCGGGTTTTAAAATATTTTCAGCAGCTGCGTAATAATTCATCATTAATGCACATTTTTCCACCTCAGCAATTGACTCTGAAATAGGTTTATTCATCTCTGTGGTGATGATCCTGCCAAATTTCTCCGAATTGTTCTTTAAAATTTCTGCCGCTTTTGAGATCAGCTTCTGCTTTTCTTCAAACGGTACTTTTCTCCATTCTGAAAATGTCTTATCTGCTTTAATAAGCTTATTTTCAATTAACTGTTCCATAATCTAATTTCTGTTTTAAATTCAAAAATGAATTTATTAATGCCTTTATTCTAAAAAGCACCGTGAAAGTAACAAATTTTGTTCCTTTAAGGGTTAATAAAGGAATGATTTTCTCTATCGAAATAATATAATTTCTACCTAGATCATAAACCATTCATTCACAAGACACGCAGCAAGCCGTGCCGTTCTTTCCTGAATATCAAGGGAAGGATTGACTTCTGCGGCATCCAGCGCTATGAGTTTTTTATTTTTTAAAATATGCCTGTACAAATGCATAAAAGGCGTATCTGCAAAGATACCATTATATGCGGAAGCGGAAACCCCCGGAGCGATTGATGCATTGAAAACATCCATACAGATCGTAAGATAAATAAAATCTACACTTTCCGTAAGTTCATCAATGCGCTGATAAATCGAAGGAAGATTTTCGAAAAAAAGTTCGTCTGCAAGGATGTATTTCATTCCGTACTGATGGGCTGTATCAAAGAGTTTCAGGGTATTTGAATTTCTCTGAATTCCGATATGCAGTGAGTTGATCTGTCCTTCCTGTGCGATCTGCCAGAATCCGGTTCCTGAGCTTGGCCCTACTCCTTCTTCAGGCTGTCTGTTGTCAAAATGAGCATCGATATTAATGATCCCGATTTTCTGTTCCGGAAAAGCTGTTTTTACGCCTAAATAATGGGCATACGTTACTTCATGACCACCACCTAAAACAAGTGATTTTCCACCTTTCAGCAATACTTTGGATACATTTTTAGCAAGGCTGTTCTGGGTGCTTTCAAGGTCGCCGTCTTCACAGGTCACATTTCCGAAATCCAGAAGGGAAAAATCCGGACGGATCACCGGGAAATTAGACATATTTTTTCGGATCACATCCGGAGCATCTTTTGCTCCCTGACGACCTTTATTTCGTCTAACTCCTTCATCTACGGCAAAGCCATGCAGGACAAAATCATCTGCCACAATCTGGTCGTAATTATGTTCTTCTTTAACTCTCTGAAATATTCTGTGGAAAAGAAGTTCTTCTCCGTCTAATCTGCCTTTCCAAGTGTCCTGAAACATAGAATTTAAATTAAATTTTTAATGACATCGTTTTATATGGTAAATCTAAATAATATTGTTTACATATTAAAACGCTCCTGTATTCAATTTCAGCAGCATTCCATGACATCCGTCATTCCCTTAAAATGTGCTTTTTCAAGTTATTTTTTCCCCTGATTCGCATTACTGCTGATGAACATTTCATTGCGCTCTTCTGAAACAATTTCCAGAAACCGCTCATAATGCTTGAGGACATCGGAAATCAGTTCATTTTTTGTAAAATACTGAACGTCATACCCTTCTCTTCCATCCCCAAAATAGGACCTTGGATAGTGGGTTTTCTTATCATCTAGATCGGGAAGATTTTCTTCATTGATCATGTATTCAGAAACGGTTTTTATTCTGTTTTCAACACCGTAGATAAAATTATTGACGACTCCCTGGTGGATTTCTATTTCTGTTCTGACAGGACTTTCGTAATGGTTTATTTTCGCTTCAATTCCATTGGCGGCAAATTCCTGCTGGAGATCTGTAAAGGCTTCTTTTGTTTTAACCTGAATAAAATGATCTACTGAGGAATTATCTTTAAAGGAAACGATATTTTTTAAACGTTCTTTCCAAAATTCTCCGGACCAGGGAACGGTTGATGCTGAAAAGTTGGTGTCATAATATTTCTGGTCGATGATCAATCCTTTCATCAGACTGACGATAAATAAGAGGACGATGATTGAAAAGGGTAATGCTGTAATTAAAGTCATGCTTTGGAGTGCTTTTAATCCGCCGGCATTTAACAGTAAAAGAGAAAGCACGGCGAGTAAAATACCCCAGAATACGATCTGCCATTTCGGAGATTTAGTGGAATTTTTAGTAGCGATGCTGTTCATGACAAATATTCCCGAATCGGCGGAGGTCACAAAGAAAATAATGATGATGGCAATAACGAAAAACCCAGTCAGGGTTGATAAAGGCATATATTCTAAAAACCGGAACATCAGTGCATCAGGATCGGATGCCAGCTGGCTTAATTTTCCGTTGGCTACATTTAAATCGAACCATATGGCACTGTTTCCAAATACAGACATCCAGATAAAATTGAATAAGGTAGGAAGGACTAAAACTGCGAGAATAAATTCCCTGATGGTACGTCCTTTTGAAATTCGTGCGATAAACAACCCTACATAAGGCGACCATGAAATCCACCACGCCCAGTATAAAATAGTCCAGTCATAGAACCATGGCAATGCATTTTTCTCGTAAACATGGGTATTGAAAGTAAGATTGAAAAAATTATTGATATAGTTTCCCAATCCATCTGTAAAGCTTCCTATCAGATAGACCGTCGGGCCTAATATCAGAACAAAAAGTAAGAGGACAATGACACTCATTACATTAATGTTACTTAAGATCTTCACGCCTTTATCCACTCCGCTGATCGCTGAAAAAACAGAAAGCGCAATAAGACTGATCACAATAATCACCTGATTGGTAAAACTGTTTTCTGCGGTGATGTGGAGGATATTTAATCCAGAACTGATCTGCACCACGCCAAATCCTAAAGTCGTGGTCAATCCGAAGAAAGTACAGCATAGTGCAAATACATCAATCGCATTTCCCCATTTGCCGTTAATCTTATCTTTCAGCAATGGATAAAAACAGCTTCGTAGGGAAAGTGGCAGTCTGTAGCGATACGCGAAGTATGATAAGGAAAGTCCTACCACTCCGTAAATCGCCCAGGCATGAACTCCCCAGTGAAAGAAAGTATATAACTGTGCCTGCTTGGCTCTGCTCACATAATGATTATCGGCAAAAACTTCGGAAGAATAGTGCTGCATAGGTTCTGCTACACTAAAATAAATCAGTCCGATTCCCATTCCTGCGGCAAAAAGCATTGAAATCCAGGAAAAAAAGGAATATTCCGGTTTACTGTCGTTAGCACCCAGCTTTATGTTTGCATATTTACTGAAGAGCAGATAAACCAGGAAGACCACAAATAAAGTGACCGCCCAGACATACACCCAATTGAGATTAACAAATATAAACTGTTTAATCCCGTTTAAAATATTTTCCGTCGGTTTGGGATAGAGAGCCGAAAGAAAACACGTTCCGATAATAAAAATGAGACTTGGAACAGTTACACCTTTATTGAAAGTAGACTTTAGATTTTTAAATTTCATCACCTTTATTTTTTCGTATTTTAATATTGACAGACACCTGGCATAGCCCTGGCTGAAGTACTCAAAGAATAATATGACTGCTTTATTTTCCTTATCAAGGAGTGTACTTAAGAACTATAGAAAGTTACTGTTTTCTTTGAAGACTGAACAGTAACGGGGGCACAATATAAGGAAACTTATATAAAAAAATAAAAATCAAGGCTGGGAATCGGTCTCATCCGTCTGTCCCAGCCCGCTAAAAATCTGCTTTAATTGACGTTAAAGTGTTCAAAACTTTGCCAGTATTTATCCTTATAAATTTCAAGTGAAATTTTATATTGAGGATTTTCTTTGATGATCTGGTCAAAAACTTTTGAAGGCTGCCTGAAGTCTTTGCTGGCAAAATAAATACTTTTACAGCTGTCTGCCGTTTCTCTCCCGATGTACAGATGTCCATTTTCAGGAGTCAGAACTTCTACTGCATAATCTTCGATGATGTTCATCGTATTGTAATCTTTTTCTTCCGGAAAACCATCATTCCTGTTTCCATCGTAAGAAATCTTCAGCACCGAGATCCACGGATAGGAAGCTTTTGCATTGTATTTCAGTAAAGAAGCATTCACAGTGGCCATCAATGGCATTCCGTTTTCCAGAGTAGCTTCAAGAAGGGAAAACTGATCTTCCGTTTCGAGCTTCATATCTTTATATTTCTCCGTAAATTCCCTTTCTCTCCAGAGAAGAAATTCTTTTAACTTTTCTATCGGAATAAGTTCCTGTTCAGCTTCATTTTTACCCATCACACTGAAAGTATCAATCTGAGTGGCGAAATTCAGTTCACCCAGGAAATTATCCAGAAAAATACAGATTCCTGTCGTAGCTGCCCCTCTGTTTTCCTCGTTTAGGTCACTATAGACGAAGGCCAGATCGATCTCATCCGGATAGCCTTCTATTTCATTGGAGTAAAAGTAGATATTGTCTTTTGTGAACTCGCAGTCATTCATACGGATTCCTACGTTTTCAATATCAGTTTCCGGCTTAAGGGCGGTTATCTTCCAGCGATCCATCTTTGGAGCAGCGGCAACGAGTTCCTCCGCAAAAATCATTTTTTTAATCTCACCTTCCACGGTAATGATAAGTTCTGCCGTATGGTCATCAGACATTCCTGAGAGGAAATAATATCCCTCATGTATTTTGGAAAGCTCCGGAGCCATCACATCAAAAAACTGTCCTTCAATATGTTCTCTGTTTTTAACCACTTCAAAAAATGTTTTCTCTTTGGTTAAAAACCAATCCCAAAACTCTTTATAGGTTCTGGTTTCCTTTTCCGGTTGTTTTTTGCCCAGAATCTTATCAAAAATCCCCATACTCTAATGAATTTGAGTTCCGTCTATATACACATGTTCTGCATTCAGACTTCCCTGATTGTACAGAACATTCTGGAAATTATCGGTTTTAAAAGTGACAAAATCTGCCTTTTTACCGGTTTCGAGTTTTCCTATGTCTTCAAGACCTAATGCATAGGCAGCACGGAAAGTCATTCCGGCCAATACCTCAGCGGTCGTTAGTTTTTCAAATGTTGCTAAAATAGAAGCCTGGGTAATTAAATTTCCCATCGGTGCAGATCCCGGATTCCAGTCACTGGCAATGGCTACAATAGCTCCGGCATCCAGTAATTTTCTGGCGGGTGTAAATTTTTCACCTAATCCTAAACTTGCTCCCGGAAGTGCCGTAGCTACAGTGTCTGATTGTGCCAGAAACTCAATATCTTCGTCAATGGTTGCTTCAAGATGGTCTGCAGATTTCGCTCCTACTTCCACAGCAATTCTTGAACTTCCCGGTGTAAACTGATCAGCATGAACGGTAATATCAAAACCTAAATCTTTAGTTTTAAGAAGGAAATCTTTACTTTCTTCCGGCTGGAACGCAGATTTCTCAATAAAGATATCTACACGCCTGGCCAATCCTTCTTCTTTTACTTTGGGTAAAATTTCAGTAAGGATATAGTTCAAATATTCTGTATTGCTTCCTTCAAAATCTCTCGGCTTCAGGTGCGCGGAAAGACACGTAGGAACTAATTTAGCTTTCGTCTGCTCCTGTGCTTTTTTAATTATTCTAAGCATTTTCAGCTCGTTTTCCACATCTAGTCCGTAACCGCTTTTTATTTCAATCGTTGTAATTCCCAGCGATACCAGGAAACCAATTCTTTCCAGTAAAGTTCTAAGCAATTCTTCTTCCGAAGCATTTCTTGTATGCTGTACGGAACTCCAGATTCCACCACCACTTTCTGCAATTTCAAGATAGGTTTTCCCTGCATTACGCATCGCGAAATCGTTGGCACGGTTTCCTCCAAAACAAATATGTGTATGAGCATCTACAAACCCGGGAAATACAATCTGCTCTCCTTCAATGGTTTCAGTCTCTATATTTTGATTTTCAGATTTCAGTACTTCGAAATTTCCGATGTTTTGAATTTTACCGTCATTCACTACAATTCCTCCGTCCGTAATAACTTGTAATTGTTCATCAGATAATTTCCCTCTCAGTGGAAGGTCTGCTAATGTTACAATCTGCTTAAAGGGTCCTATTAACTTCATTGATCTAAGATTAAGCTCCCGCTTGTTTATAATTAATTTACTCTCAAAAATACTTAAAATATATTAATCCTCTAAATCCAAGTTAGCCTTTACCTCTACCTCAGCCTCTATCTCAGCCTTTTTCTATCCCTGAAATTTCACAGCCTAATCCTCAACCTTAGTCTAAATTTGTTATCTTTGAGGTAAATGAAATGAATTAATGCCAGATTTTTTACATCCAGATAAGGAAAACTACTCGCATGATGAGCTTATGCAGGAGGAGCAGATCCGTCCCCAGAGTTTTAAGGACTTTGCGGGGCAGAGAAAAACTTTGGAAAACCTTGAGGTTTTTGTAAGTGCTGCCAAAAGACGTGGTGGTGCCCTTGATCATGTTCTTCTTCATGGTCCGCCGGGTCTGGGGAAAACCACTTTAGCCAATATTATAGCCAATGAACTTGGCGTAGGCTGTAAGATCACTTCCGGTCCTGTTCTTGACAAACCTGGAAGTTTAGCAGGATTACTGACGAATCTGGAGGAAAATGACGTTCTTTTTATTGATGAAATCCACCGTCTGTCTCCTATTGTGGAGGAATACCTGTATTCTGCCATGGAGGATTATAAGATAGACATTATGCTGGAAACCGGACCTAATGCAAGAAGCGTTCAAATCGGGCTGAATCCTTTTACTTTGGTGGGAGCTACGACAAGAAGCGGAATGCTGACAAAGCCGATGCTGGCGAGATTCGGGATTCAAAGCAGACTTGAATATTATTCGGTGGAGCTTTTATCGATGATTATTCAGAGAAGTGCAAGGGTTTTAGGATCTACAATTTATGAAGATGCAGCTATAGAGATTGCAAGAAGAAGCCGTGGAACTCCCAGGATTGCGAATGCTCTGCTAAGAAGGGTACGTGATTTCGCTGAGATCAAAGGAAACGGAGAAATAGAGATCAACATTACAAAATATGCATTGAATTCTCTTAATGTGGATGAATTCGGTTTAGATGAAATGGATAATAAAATCATGCGTGTCATGATTGAAAACTTCAAAGGAAAACCGGTAGGAATTTCCGCACTGGCGACTTCCATTGCTGAAAATCCGGAAACGCTGGAAGAGGTTTACGAACCGTTTCTGATTCAGGAAGGATTCATCATCAGAACACCAAGAGGAAGAGAAGTGACCGACAAAGCTTATCAGCATTTAAATATAACCAGACCGAAAAGTCCTGGAGAACTATTTTAACGACCTATGTTTATTCCCAAATTATACAGAAGCGAAGATCACAATCTGATGAAAGAAATCATCAGGGAAAATGCATTTGCCTTACTTATCTCTTCAGTTGATAAAATAAGAGCGACTCATGCGATGATGATACTTAATGAAGATGATCCAGAGAATATCTATGTGGAAACCCATATTTCCAGAGCCAATCCTCAGGCAAAGACCATAAAGGACGGAGATGAAGTCCTCTGTGATTTCCTGGGAGCGCATGCCTATATTTCGAGCAGCTGGTATGATCATATTAATGTTTCGACGTGGAATTATGAAGCGGTACAGATCCATGGAAAAGTACAGCTGATGAATAACGATGAGCTGTACAGTCATCTGGAAAAATTAACTTCCAAATACGAAAATTTCCAGAAATGTCCGATGATGGTCAAAGATATGGGACGTGAATTTGTGGAAAAGGAAATGAAGGGTGCTTTCGGAATGAAAATATATCCGACAGAAATATCTATCAAGCAAAAACTTTCTCAGAACAGAAAGGAGCATGATTATCAAAATATCATTTCGGAGCTGGAAAATTCAGATGAGAACGGAAGAAAGATCGCTGAAAAGATGAAATTAATAAAGAAATAATAATCAAAATATATATGAAGCTATATCCAATACAATGTGGAAAATTTAAACTGGATGGCGGTGCCATGTTTGGAGTCGTCCCAAAGAGTTTGTGGGAAAAAACCAATCCTGCAGACGAAAAAAATCTGATCGAACTGGGAACAAGATCCCTGCTTATAGAAGACGGCAAGAAACTGATTCTTGTGGACTGCGGTCTCGGCAATAAACAAGATGATAAATTCTTCGGGCATTATTCGCTTTGGGGAGATGACAGCCTTGATAAAAATTTAAAGAAATTCGGTTTCGTAAGAGAAGATATTACGGATGTATTCTTTACGCACCTTCACTTTGACCACTGTGGTGGCGCTATTGAATGGAATGACGACAGAACAGGATACAGACCGGCTTTTAAAAACGCACAGTTCTGGACGAATGAAAACCACTGGAAATGGGCTACAGAACCCAACCCAAGAGAAAAAGCAAGTTTCCTGAAGGAGAATATCCTTCCGATCCAGGAAAGCGGGCAGCTTAACTACTTACCTCTTCCTACAACAGGAAATTACGGTTTTGCTCCTGATCTGAAAATGGATGTGATCTTTGTAGACGGACACACAGAAAAACAAATGCTTCCGGTGATCCAGTACCAGGAAAAAACGGTTGTTTTCGCAGCAGACCTTATTCCTACTGCAGGACACATCAACCAGGTGTATGTGATGGGATATGATACCAGACCTCTTCTCACGATGGAAGAGAAAGGAAAGTTCCTGAAACAGTGCGTAGATAACGAATATTTACTGTTCTTTGAGCACGATGCCCATAATGAACTGGCCAGTCTTAAAATGACTGAAAAAGGAGTGAGATTGGACGAGATTCACAGTTTTAATGATGTTTTTGGATATTAATTTTTGATTATGGAAGAATTACATTCAGAGACCCAGAAAGCAGAACCGGAACCGTCACCCAAGATCATCGGGCTTACCGGTGGCATAGGTTCAGGAAAGACTACCGTAGCCCACTTCATTGAAGAGTTTGGATTCCCGGTTTATTATTCCGATGACAGGGCAAAAATGATCGTGAATGAGAGTGAAGACTTAAAGATCAGGATCAAAGAACTCCTTGGCGATGAAGCTTATGATGCCAATGGCCTTTATGACAGAAAGTTTGTCGCAGAAAAGGTTTTCAACAATAAGGAACAGCTGCACGAACTCAATGAAATCATACACCCCGCTGTAAAGATCGATTTTGAAGAATGGCTGAAAAAACAGACGAAATATTTAGTCTTTAAAGAAACGGCACTCCTGTTTGAATTAAAACTGAACAGACAATGCTATAAATCACTTCTGGTGACTGCGGAAGATAATATCAGAGCCAAAAGAGTGATGGACAGGGACGGAAAGACCTACAGAGAAGTAGAAGCCGTCATGGAAAAACAGATGTCTGAAAAGGATAAAATCAAACTGGCAGACTGCATTATACATAACAATACCAACCTGGAGGATCTTAAGGAACAGACCGAACGGATCATCTTCAGTATTGAATAAAAAAGAACCTCGTTAGAATAGCTCTAGCGAGGTTTTTTATTTTCTGATTAAAGAAATTCTTTCCCTCCTTATTACCTATTACTCATTACCTATTACTCATAGAAAAAGCCCCCATTTCTGAGGGCTTCCTAGTATTTAAAATTTACGTATTATTCTTTGATAAACTTCTTCTGTACGGATTTACCGTTGTCTTCAATATCTATTACATAAACTCCGTTGATCAGTTTGCTTACATTGATCTGGTTGTTCAATAGAATACCTTGCCCAATGATTTGTGCTGCTGCATTGTAGATCTTATATTTCGCTCTTTTGCTGATATTCTTCACATACAGTACAGAACTTACCGGGTTAGGATAGATCATGATATCCGTCTGGTTCACCGGATTACCTATTGCAGGTTTAGAGATTCTTACGGAGTAATCCTCTACTTCCCCATTGGCAAATCTCATACAGTTCACCGGAACACCGTCTCTCATCAATGCCACTCTCATCACCACATATTTATAAGTAGTCATGCTTACAAAAGCATCAGCAGGGATGCTGAATGTTCCTGTCACTGGACTTGTCGTGTTCGGAGGTGAGGTGAATACTCTTTCATCAATATCAAAGTATCCGTTTCTGTTGAAATCAATCCAGACAGCAATTCCTTCGTCATGATTGGTTCCGTTCCATTTTTTCTCAATCGTGATCTGGTTTCCCGAAGATCCCTGAACCATTTCTATGAATGTAGCAGGTACTCCTGTATAATCTGTATAATTGGACGGTCCCGAGGCGTTCTCCATTTTAGGTCTTCCGTTCGGGGTTACTGTCACTTTAGCGATATGCTCGTTCACAGAATTTTGAGAAGACATTTGACAATAGATTACAGTAGGTGTCGTAAAATAATACGGAGGCGTATAAGTTCCCGGTGTACCATTACATATGTTCACTACCTGCATTTCGTATTTTGTATCTTCCAGTAATCCTGTTATCGTATGAGCATTAGTCGCTACCGGAATATTCGTCCAGCTTGGAATACCCACTTTTCTATATCTAAGGATGTAAGTTGCTCCAGTGAATCCTTCCCATGTAACCTCAGCTGATGTAGGCGTTAATTGCGTGATCATCAATCCCGGAGGAGGCAATTCACATGTTCTCAACGTCGTAAATACCACAGGATTTGAATATGGATTCGGATTAGGATCTCCCGTACACTGATTGGCTACCTGTACTTCATATTTTGTGTAAGGATCTAAATTATTCAGTGGATACGTATTGGCAGGAGGAGCTGGCAAATTGACAAGAGTCCATGCTGCTGCACCTACTTTTCTCCATCTCATCACGTAGCTTGATCCTGTTACTAATGGGGTCCATGTCACCAGTGCCGAGGTAGTCGTGATATTCGTCACTGAAACACCCGGAGGTGTAGGATCACATTTTGTAGTAAATGCTCTGATCGCTGTAAAGGTACCTGTTGAAGTTCCACAGTTGGCCGCAATCTGTACCTCATAAGTCGTAAAAGGAATCAGGTTGGTTAAAGTGTGAGGAACCGTTGTAACATATACCGATGTCCATGCAGTAGTTCCCAGTACTCTGTATTGAAGCAGATAACTAAGGTTATTGGTTGCTGCTGTCCAGTTAATAATAGCTGAATTATGAGTTACCGCAGTAAATGTAGGATTGGTAGGCGTGCTTGTACTACATGGTCTCAATTTTACCACATAGTCTTCAACTTCACCATTTACTGCATTCTGACACATTACAGGGGCGCTTGAACGTCTCAATACCACTCTCATGGTTGTGTTCAGTGGTCCGTTATAAGCTCCTGCCGGAACTCCGAAATTAGCGGTAACAGGAGTATTTGTATTGGATGGTGAATTTAAGATCTGCTCTGATGTTTCAAAAACTCCGTTCCTGTTGAAATCGATCCAGGTACTCACGGCATCGCTGCTCGTTACCCCTGTCCATCCTTTTGCTACTGAGATTTTATTCCCAACAGAACCTATTTCCAGGGTAATAAGGGTAGCCGGTGTATTATAACTCGTATAGTTGTTCTGTACCGTTGTATTGTTCATTACTGCAAGTGCCGGGTTGATAGACGTAACGGTTACATTTGAAATGTGGTCGTTGGTTCCGGTACCTGTCATCGGACAGTACGTAACAGGAGGCGTTGTAAATTGTGTGGAAGGCGAGAATGTTCCCTGAGTTCCATTACATTTTGTTGCAATCTGTACTTCGTATTGAGTCTGCTCAGTAAGCCCAGGAATGGTGTAGGTATTTCCGGGAGCAGGTACAGGATCCACGGTAGTCCACGTGGCTGTTCCTACTTTTCTATATCTTAACACATAAGTTGCCCCGGTGGATGCCGACCATGAAACGTCGGCTGTAGCCGGAGTAAGGTTTGTTATAGTAATATTAGATGGCGCCGCAGTTGTACATGCCGGCTGGTCTATTAATTTCACTGCATAATCTTCTACTTCACCATTCGTAAAGTTACCACATGCGGCAGGATTGGCAGTATCTCTCAGCACAACACGCATACGGGTTGTAAGCGGTCCTGAGTAAGCCCCGGCAGGTACTGTAAATGCTGCAGTAACCGGAGTCGTTGTATTATTTGCGGCGTTTAAAACTCTTTCAATCGTTTCAAAAGTACCGTTTTTATTAAAATCTATCCAGACACTTACCGCTTTGCTGGATACAGCTGCCGGCCATGACTTGGCAATCGTTACACTGTTGTTGTTTGATCCACGAACCAGTGTGATCAGTTTTGTAGCATCAGATGAATAATCGGTATAGTTAGCTGCTGTTGACGTATTACTCATCGTATATGAGTTGGTAGCAGCTACGGTTACATTGGAAATATACCCGTTATCTGTATTCGTAGAAGTTGCTGCACAGTATAGCGTTACAAAAGTTGAAACCGGTGAAAAAGCACCCTGCGTACCCGTACATACATTGGCAATCTGGAATTCATAATGAGTTCCTGCCGTAAGGGTGGAAAGCGTCACTGTATTGGTAGTCGGTGCAGGAGTAACTGTTGTCCATGCTGTAGTTCCTGCAACACGGTATTGGAAAACATAGGTTGCATTAAATGATGCGTTCCAGGTTATCGTTGCCTGTGTTTGGGTAATGGCAGAAACCACAATTCCTCCCGGTGCAGTAGTTGTACAGATAGGAAGCGTTTCTATGGAAGCCGTTCCGATGGCATAAAATACATTGTTGATAGCACTTACACGAATTTTAGCAGTCCCTCCTACCGTTAAAGGAAAAGCCGTAAAATCTACAGCCTGGTTTCCGTCATTCGGTGTTGAAGCAGCTACGACATTCCATGTCGTTCCATTATCAGTGGTAAAATCTATTTTTACATTGGGAGCATTGTAAGGTGCCGCATTGGTATTCACAACATCCCAGGTAACATTGGTAGGTCCATTGTTATATATGACGGTTGGGTTTACTTTAAACGGTCCGTTGTTTCCAACAATAATCGTCTGCGTTGCTGATTGGGTCTGCTGCTGATTGGCAACCGGATTGTTATCTCTGGCAGTAACCGTAAACTTGGTTGTTCTCGCCACTGTAGATACTGCTTCCCAAAGGCTGTTGGCATTATTTAAAACACCTGCAAGCACTGAAGACAGTCTTGGAAAGTAACGCGTTGGGCTGGCCGTTGGAGCCACAGATCTAAAAGAAGGACCTGAAGTTGTATTTCCTAAGTTAGCGTTATTAATCACTACATTAGCGATATCTACTTCCTCCCAGTTAAATGTCATAGGGTCGTTCTCAGCATCGGTAGCAGAAGCCGTCAGAACAAAAGCAGTTCCCTTAGGAATATTATAAGTAGGAAGCGCAGCAATTACCGGCGGTGTATTGGTAATCACTGTTTCTACATCACATGTTTTATTGATCAGATTCGCCTGAATAGCTGTAATATTAGTTACATTAAAATACGGATCTGAATGTGGCTGCACATCGGTAGTTGGCCCCGTAATCCCTGCATACCCCATAATACTTGAGCCAGAACCAGGTTCTACACTGGTAGCAGATCCCAATTGCGGAGGATCGTAAGAAAAACTATGGACTCCTCCAAGCTGATGTCCTATTTCATGAGCTACATAATCGATATCAAAATTGTCTCCTGTTGGCGGATTATTTCCCGGTGATGTCCATCCTGATCCTTTATCATTAGAAGTAGGAACGGTATTATCGCGGCATATACAGCCTACACATCCGGCATTTCCACCGGCTCCCGGAGGAGAAAATAAATGTCCTACATCATAGTTTGCATTTCCTACTGCTGCCGTAATAACATTCTGCACCTGAGAGTTCCATCCCACAATACCGTTGGTAGTTCCACCCTGCGTTGCTGAATAAGGATCTGTGGCAGCATCAGTATAAATTAAATTCGGATAATTCTGTAGATTAAGATGGAGTGCAAAATCTTTTTCATAGACTCCATTGATTCTTGTAAGGGTAGCATTCATTGCAGCGAGTGCTCCGGCTACCGTGCCTCCATGGTACTGGGTATATTCCCCACATACCGAAAGAGCAAGTCTTAAAGTTCTGTATTTTTTATCTGAGTTTTTGGCAAAGTCAGTAGGCTGATTAAAAAAAGCCTTTCCTTTCTGGCGAAGCTCATCTATATCATGCCTTGCATGTTCGCTTTCCTCAGTGGAACATACGAATCCTTTTTTGTCTTTTCCTGTTTTCGGATGAATTCTGTAAATCGTCTTTGCAGCATTGGCAGGTTCTATAAATTCATAATTTCCGTCCTGAATAATCATGGATTGAAAATCATTAGGTGCCAAACTGAATCTTAAGTATTTGGAAGGATCATCTATCCCTACTCCAACAAAAGAGCCCAGCTGATACTGATCTGCGAGCTCTTTGACTACAACGGGAAAGCTGTAGACTGCAAATTTTTCAATCTTCCCATTCATGGTCGGGAGAGATATGATTACTGGTTTTGCATTTTTACCAGTTTCATCTGCTTTGGCCAGTTGCAATTTCAGCTGTGAAATGTCCAAAGAGTAATAGCTGTCTGATTTTGAGCCATCATTAGCTCCTTTTCCATTATATACTGCAGGTGCCCATTGTGCATGGATCATTGCAAACAAACAAAGGAAAAAGAAAGAAATAGAAATTTTCTTCATAACTTTTTCAATATTTTGTAATAATCCCACAAATCTAGCGTATTTTTTATTAAAAAAAAATATATACCTTTAATTTATTGAGAAATAAACAATAAAACCATCGAAAGATTAAAAAAAATAATCAACAATTATATTTATGTTTAAAATTTCAACGTTTGTTGAATTATTAGTTAAAAAATTTCATAATCGCTCAAAGAAATCTTATAACAAAAAAAAGCCCTCATTTCTGAGGGCTTCATTTATTTGAAATTTACATATTATTCTTTGATAAATTTCTTTTGAACCGTTACACCGTTATCTTCAATATCTATTACATAAATTCCGTTGATCAGTTTGCTTACATTGATCTGGTTATTTAATAAGATACCGTCACCGATAATCTGTCCTGCAGAATTGTAGATTTTATATTTCGCTTTTTTGCTGATATTTTTCACATACAATACGGAGCTTACCGGGTTAGGGTAAATCAGGATTTCAGTTTGGTTTACAGAGTTCGGTACTCCCGGTTTAGCGATTCTTACTGAGTAATCCTCTACTTCACCGTTGGCAAAATTAGCACAGTTCACAGGAACTCCGTCTCTCATCATAGCCACTCTCATCACCACATACTTATAGTTTGTCATGCTTACATAAGCATCTACCGGTACACTGAATGTTCCTGTTACAGGGCTTGTCGTGTTCGGAGGTGAAGTGAATACTCTTTCATCAAGATCGAAATACCCGTTTCTGTTGAAGTCAATCCATACAGCGATACCTTCGTCATGATTGGTTCCGTTCCATTTTTTCTCAATCGTGATCTGGTTTCCAGTAGATCCCTGAACCATTTCTATAAATGTAGCAGGTACTCCTGTATAATCGGTATAGCTTGATGGTCCTGAAGCGTTCTCCATTTTAGGTCTTCCGTTCGGCATCACTGTCACTTTAGCGATATGCTCGTTGACAGAGTTTTGAGATCCCATCTGGCAATAAATTACAGTAGGTGTTGTGAAATAGTATGGAGGTGTAGGTGTACCCGGCGTACCGTTACAAATATTCATCACCTGCATTTCATATTTCGTTTCTTCCAATAATCCTGTAATTGTATAAGTATTTGTAATCAGAGGAACATTCGTCCAGCTAGGAATACCTACTTTTCTATATCTCAGTACATAAGTTGCACCAGGGAAGCCTTCCCATGTTACTTCAGCTGATGTAGGAGTAAGCTGTAAAATAGTTAATCCCGGAGGAGGAAGTTCACATGTTCTTTCCGTAGTAAATACTTTAGGATTTGAGTACGGGTTAAGAGCCGTTTCTCCAACACACTTGTTAGCAACTCTTACTTCATATTTTGTATATGGGTCTAAGTTTGTTAATGCATAAGTGTTTGTAGGAGGAGCAATGTTTGGCACCTGAGTCCATGTAGGGGCTCCTACTTTTCTCCACTCCAGTGTATACGTAGAGCTCGCAGCAAGCGGTGCCCAGGTAATCAGTGCAGAGTTGGTAGTGATATTACTTACTGTAACATTCGGAGGTGTAGGATCACATCTTGTAACAAACGGCTTAATAGCAGTAAATGTACCTATAACATCTCCACATACCGCAGCCACCTGCACTTCGTAGTTGGTAGCAGGCGTTAAACCTGTTATTACCAGTGGAATGTTATTTAGCATTGTTGAAGCATATACTTCCGTCCAAGCTCCCGGAGGAGGTCCCTGAAGTCTGTATCTTACCAGGTAAGTAGTAGTGTTCGCAACTCCTGAAAGGGTTAACGTCGCAGAGTTATGCGTAGCTGTGATCCCTGGCAGGTTTGGTGTACCATTAGCACATGGTCTGATTTTTACTGCATAATCTTCAACTTCTCCATTCACAGGATCCACGCATAGTACCGGAGCACTTGTACGTTTAAGCACGACTCTCATAGTGGTCGTAAGCGGACCTGTATAAGCTGTTGCAGGAACTGTGAAGTTAAGATTTGTTATAGGAGTAGTAGTATTTGGTGCCGAGTTCAGTATCTGTTCTGATGTTTCAAAAACTCCGTTTCTGTTATAATCAATCCAGGCTGAAACCGCCACATTGGCTGTTGCCCCTGTCCATCCTTTTGATACTGAGATCTTATTGTTTGCAGAACCTGCATCAAGAGTGATCAGTGTCTGAGGCGTAATATAGCTTGTATAGTTAGTCTGTACACTTGTATTATTCATTACCGGTACTCCAGGGTTAGAAGAAGTAACTGTTACATTTGAAATGTGGTCGTTAGTTCCTGTACCTGTCATAGGGCAGTATGAAAGTGGTGGTGTCGTAAACTGTACTGCTGTAGAGTATGCTCCTGTAGAACCTCCACATGTAGTAGAAATCTGTACATCATACTTAGTCTGCTCAGTAAGTCCCGGAATCGTGTACGTATTTACACCTGGTGCTAAAACAACCGGTGGAATAGTATAAGTTCCTGCTGTCGCTAATTTCCATCTGATGGTATAAGTAGCATTGGCAGCCCCGAACCAATATACTGTAGCCGTAGTTGCCGTAAGGTTGGTTACTGTAATGTTTGTAGGTGGCGCTGTAGTACAAGGCGGCTGATCAATAAGTTTTACCGCATAGTCTTCTACTTCACCCCAAGTGAATGTTCCACAAGCAGCAGCAGCAGCACTTTCTCTCAATGCTACACGCATACGTGTCGTAAGGTTTCCTGTATAAACACCACCTGCAACGTTAGGAACAGCAAAAGTAGCTGTAACCGGAGTTGTCGTGTTGCTTGGTGAATTCAATACCTGCTCGCTGGCTTCAAAAATTCCATTTCTGTTAAAGTCAATCCAAACTCCTGTTCCGAAAGACCATTGAGTTCCCGGCCAGCTTTTATTAACGGTAACTGTATTATTTGCAAGACCTCTTACCAAAGTGACCAGTCTTGTAGGATCTGTACTGTAATCTGTATAGTTACTGAAACCAGAATCACTGTTCATCGGTATTGCAGAATTCGGAACTACAGCAACCTTGCTGATAAATCCGTCAATCGTGGTACTTGTAGAAGCAGAAGTACAATAGGTAATAGCCGGAGTTGTAAAAGGAGTCGCTGTAGAGAATGGTCCCTGAGTACCTCCACAAATCGTAGCTATCTGAAATTCATACTGAGTCTGTTCTGTAAGGTTTGTAATAGTATAACTACTTGCAAGTGGCGTAGTAATACTTACCGGTGTCCATGCTCCTCCAGGTAATGATCTATACTGAAGTACATAGGTAGCTCCCGTTGAAGGCATCCACCCAATCTGAGCAGAAGTTGGAGTAAGGTTTGAAACTGTAATATTCGTTGGAGGTGCAGTGGTACATGGCTGTAAAGCGATAACATTTAATGTAAAGTCTACAAAATTACCATACGGAGCTGGTCCACATGAAGTATTGGTTCCAATAAATGATGTTGATGTTCTTACTCTATAATTTCCAGGAGGCTGTGATCCAGGTATAACAATAGATGCTGTAGCTGAAGTCACGTAACCAGGAGTAGCCAGAATGGTTTCACCCGGATCATTAAAACTCATGTTATTATTCCAGTCCACCCAAACATAATAATTATAAGTGCTGGTTCCACTGTTCAGGTTCATGGTTATTGTATTGGTAGGTAACCCTGAGAAAACAGTAGCTGAATTATTAACATAAGCTGTATAGGAATTCGCTGTGTAGTTTAAGTTTGTAATTCCACCTGTCGTATTAATAGTCTTCAGGTAATAAGACGTTGAACTGCTACCCCCTGTTGGTGCACAGTATCCTGTAAGCACAGTCAGAGGTCCTGTCCAGGAACTTTGATCTGTTGCAGTACATCTTGATCTTACCCATACATAATAAGTTGTATTGGCTACCAGAGGAGAAATCGTTGCAGTCGTTCCTGTCACAGTTTGTGATGGTACAGTTGCCGCTGTTGGAGCTGTAGCAGATGTACTGTAATATACATCATATCCTCCTGCAGGTGCAATTGAAGGAGCTGTCCAGCTGATATTGGCGCTGGTTGGTACTACCGTTCCCAGAGTTAGAGCCGTTGGGGCCAAACATGAAGGAGGTGTCGTTACCGTTAATTGTCCGATCCATGTACTTTGGCTAGTACCACTACATCTTGATCTTATCCATATATAGTATGTGGTATTAGCTACCAATGGAGAAAGGGTCACCCCTGTTCCTGTGGTAACCGTTTGTGAAGGCGTAGTTGCAGCCGTTGGTGCTGTAGCTGTTGTACTGTAATATACATCATATCCTCCTGCAGGTGCAGAAGAAGGTGCCGTCCAGCTGATTGCAGCTGTAGTTGGTGTAGTTGCTCCTGAAGTCAATCCTATAGGAGGCAGACAAGCTGGTGGCGGGCCAAAAGTCAACTGAACGTTGGGTCTGTTGGCATCCACTGTACCGTTACCAACAGGTGGCGTATTGTCCCCCTCTATATACATATGTTTTGATGTATTGCTGGAATAGGTAAAGGAATTTCCACCTAATGATCCGGTTCCGCTTCCTCCGTAGTTGGTTTCAACCAATACTACCAGATTTTCCACCCCGTTATAATAATAAGGGTTTTGAAGCGTAACGGTATTCCATCCTGTAGGTATGCTGGCTATGTTTCCGTCGTACACTAAGGTAGCACCGGTAGTAGCCGTAACCCAGTTTTGTGCCGTGATGGTAGTGGTAGCAGCAGGAACGGTTTTTAAATAAATTTTAACCGGAGTAGCTATAGTCGTAGCGACTGTAGCATTCCATGCTACTGATAAGACACTTCCACCGGCGGGAAGGTTTATTTCAGTTGCAGTATAAAGTGAAGCATCTCTCTGGTGCCCGTAATAGGGGGCCAAAGGATATCTCTGAGTACTGGTTCCTGTACCAATAGTGACTGTTTGTGCCTGTGAAAATAGCCCGAAGACCATACACAGCAATGTTATGAGCACCCTATAGGGCCTGCCCATTTTACAGAGTAAAAATCCACTCATATTTTTTTAGTTTAGTAGTGATAACAATAGTAAGTAAGTATAGTGTTTCCTATTTTTTTGGTGTTCAAATGTTTTTTTTGAAACATCCATTTTTTTACAGATATTCTGTACTGAAAAGAATAATTTTTTAATTCATACGCTAACAATTTTATAATTACACAAATCTAATAATTTTTTCATTATTAATACATTCATTCAAATATTTTTTTGTTAAAGTTCCATAATAATTCCACATTTTATACATTAAAATATAAAATCCCCAGAAGAGTCTGAGGATTTTATATATTCTAATTATTTTACTTTTTGATAAACTTGGATCGGAACTGATCTTTCCCCTTTTCATCAATTGTGATGACATATCCGCCCTTCACCAGAGATGAAACATTGATTTTTCCGCCATTGATATTTCCTTCTCCTACAAGCTGGCCTGCAGCATTGTAAATTTTATATACCGTTTTATCTGAAACCTTGGTCACATTCAGAATATCACTTACCGGATTAGGATAGATCTGGATACCATTGTTATTAGCACCATTCACTTCGCTTGTGCCCAATGACACCTGAATCTGAACAGGATAATCCTCAATTTCCCCATAAGCAAAAGGGTTACATCCGTTTTCAGGCTGATTTTGGTAAGCCATAGCAACTCTCATAATCACTTTCTTGTCTGTATATGCATTGGCAGGAACAGAGAATGTTCCGGAAACCGGTGTTACTGTATTGGAGGGACTTGTAAAGATCTTTTCAGAATCTGAGAAATTCCCGTCTCTGTTGAAATCTATCCAGGCGGTTACGCCTTCACTGTATGATTGCCCTGTCATGCTTTTGTCACACTGATTGCATTGCCTGAGCTTCCTCTTCTAAGCGTAATTACTTTTGAAGGATCGGCGGTATAATCTGTATAAGTAGAACCTGTACTCGTATTTGAAACCACACTCATTCCTATAGGAGTTACAGAAACATTGGAGATAAACTCATCGTCAAAATTTCCGGAACTGTTAGTACAGAAAGCATAAGCCAATGTGCTGAAGTTGGTACTTGCAGAATACTCACCTGCCGTACTTCCGCAAATATTGGCAACCTGTACTTCATACTGAGTAGTATCATCAAGGCCTGCAATATAATAAGAGTTTGTAGGAACACTAACCGTAACCCAGTTTGTAGTGCCGGTTTTTCTGTATCTCAGAGAATAGGTAGCACCCTGAACCGGTGTCCAGCTGATATTTCCTGAAGAAATGGTAAGTCCTGAAGCAGCAACTCCTGCAGTAGCTGTAGAAGAGCATGTCGCCATTGAGGCTGCTACGGTTGCATTTCCAATGGCATAGAAAACATTTCCAATAGCACTTACTCTGATTTTTATATTAGCTCCCGTTGCAAGAGAAGAAAATGTAAATGCTTCCGCTCCGTCATTAGGGGTGGATGGCGTAAGTACTACCCACGTTACTCCATTATCCGCAGTATAATCTATTTTAACATTTGGGGTATTGTAGATTCCGGAATTTGTATTGACAACATTCCAGGTTACAGCACCCGCGGCATTATTATACACTGTAGTAGAGGTCACATTAAAAGGACCTTCATTCCCAACATTGATTTTCTGAAGGGCGGAATTAGTCTGCTGCTCTGCTATAGCGGGACTATTATCTCTTGCCGTAAATACAAAACTGGTAGATCTTGCTCTGTTGGATACCGTTTCCCAATCTACTGCAGAAGAAAGGTTTCCTGCCAATACAGTATTCAACTTAGGAAAATATCTTGTAGGTGAAGTAGACGGAAGAATTGATCTGAAGAGCGGACCTACTCCGGTATTTCCATTCACAGAAGTTACCGTCGAAGCAGCATTATCAAACTGTTCCCATGTAAAAGTCATAGGATTTCCTTCAGGATCTGTAGCATTACCCGTAAGAGCAAATGCTGTCCCTTTTGGAATGGCATAATCATTTAAGGCAGAAATCACCGGTGGATTGTTGGTCACTGTAGTTTCAACATCACGTGTTTTAGCCACCAAATTATTCTGAATCTGAAGAAGACTTACTACATGGAAATAAGGATCAGAATTCATCTGAACATTGACACCTGTAATCCCTGCATATCCCATAATGGTAGATCCTGAGCCCGGCTCCATATTTACACCTGCAGATTCCAGAGCATGAGAGAATGTATGGTTGGCTCCCAACTGATGTCCCATTTCGTGAGCTACATAGTCGATATCAAATGTATCTCCCTGTGGAATAGCATTGGCCGGTGACGTATATCCTGAACCTTTAGCTTTGTTGGTAGGACCGGTTGGATCTACACAAATACATCCGATACATCCGGCATTTCCTCCGCCTCCGCTTCTTCCGAATAAGTGTCCGATATCATAGTTTTCATTTCCCACCACACTGGTAAGGGTCTGCTGAAGCTGAACGTTCCAGTTCCCCATCTGAGCCGCAGGAGAATAAGGATCGGTAGCTGCATCCATATAAATCAAGGCAGGGTAATTCACCATATTCAGGTGTATAGCCAAATCTTTTTCAAAAACCCCATTTACTCTTGAAAGTGTGGCGTTCATCGCAGTAAGCGCTCCCGCCTGTGTACCTCCGAAGTAAGTTGTATACTCTGCAGTTACAGAAAGCGCTAATCTAAGTGTTCTGTATTTTTTATCTGAAGATTTAGAAAAATCTGATGTGTTATTGGTAAAGGATTTATTGGTATTGTACAGCTTTGCTATTTCACTTTTAGAAAGAATATCTTCATCCATAGAACAAAGGAAACCCTGAGATCCTGCGCCTATAGTCTTTCCATGTACCCCATAAATTGTTTTGGAAGCATTTTGTGGCTCGATGAACTGGTACACTCCATCCTTAATGATCATAGACTGAAAGTCATTCGGAGCCAGTGAAAATCTTAAATATTTGGAAGGATCATCTATACCCACTCCAACGTATGATCCCAGCTGATACTGATCTGCAAGGACTTTATCTATAACCGGAAAACTGTACACATTAAATCTTTCAATCTTGCCGTCTAAAGTTGGAAGGGCAACAGCAATAGGTTTTGCATTTTTACCCATTTCCTGGGCTCCTGAAAGCTGCGTTCTCAATAAAGAAATATCTAAGGAATAATAGTCTTTGATATCCGACCGTTGTACCACCTCTCCGGATCTTCCTGTTGAAGGCGCCCACTGTGCTGTAGCAGCAGCGAACATACAAAGAGAAAATACTGAAGTAAAAATTTTCTTCATAATTTCTTGAAATATTAGATTAATGTCACAAATATAATATTTCTATTAAAATAAAATCATTAAATATTAATTTTTAATGAATAATAATCACTTTAATTTATTTTATGATTGAATGATTGATAATAAAAATCCCCGGATAGAGACCCGGGGATTCATTATTCATGATGCATGACCTTATGCTTCTTATAAAGACTGCTTTATTTTTTTAACAGTAAAAATCTGTTGTATTTTCTTTTAAAATTTATACGCAATATTCCATGCGAAACCCATATTGAATTTAGCTGAGCTTCTTCCGAAGCCCGGGACAATCATTGGCGTAATATCATCCTGTTTGGACGTGTATACTAAATATTTCGGTTGAAGATTGATATCGATATAAAAGTTAGATTCAAACAACTGTACTCTTCCTCCCAGTGTGCCTTCCAGCCATGCAGAGGTCTGTGATGATGATGGAAATGCCACAGAAGAAGCACTCCCCCCAAATCCGCGGACCGGAACTGCCATATATTCCTGATTGTAAAAAGCACCTCCTATTTTACCTCCGGCATAGAAACCGTTGAATTCATTTTCAGGGTCTTTGGCCAGCATATAGAATGCTCCCAGCTTTACGAATGGACCACTTGCTTTTGCATCATAACCATTCTTCTGATATACATTTTTCTCAAAACCGGCTTCGGCAACCGCATGAACATTCCCTCTTATCTTGGATGAAATAAATCCCTGATACAGCACTCTGTCTGAGAAAAAAGATACACCGGCATTCAAAACATCAAAACCCACCATGAAGTTAGGCTTATATTTCTCATGAACTTTTTTGGTTTCTTTGGTTTCCTTTTTTTCCTGGGCCATTCCCAGCATTCCTACGATGCTAAAAAAGAAGGTAAAGATTAATCTTGTCTTCATTCACTATTTGGTTTTGTCCTGCTTCTACTTTTTGTACAGGATTAGATTGTTTTAATTCCGAACTTAAATTTTCGTACGTTTTTTTGATCCCGCATCCCGGAGAAACATAGGCCGTCTTCGTGGTATAACCGATTCGTACGTGAGATTCAGGACCTTTATTTGCAAACCTGAAATACACGTCTGTATAGGGAGAGTCATCTACCCTTAACGGGATCAGCCTTGAATCTATCTTCTCAAGCTTACCCAGCTGCACTTTTCCGGAACCGTAATCTACGGCTACATATAACGAATCCAAAGGCATCGTTTTACCATCTGCTGCAGATTTGAACGCTACTTTAAGGCGAGGAGTTCCTTCTCCACTCTCACAGATATCATCGTCTCCGCCACAGGATGAGATCATGAAGATACCGCATATAATTATTATAAGGTATGTAAGATATTTCATTTTTTTTTATTTTGGATCTAAGGCTTTTTCAATTCGGAAAGCAAGATCTTCATAATGGTATTTATTTACTATATTGACATCTGCTTTTGCTGAAAGTTCTTTTTTAATCGTGATTAAGTTTCCTCTTACAATAGCAGAAACATCAGATTTATCAGGATTTTTTGCATCAACAAGTTTAATCATATTGTCTACATAATTTCTCTGAAGGTTTCTTCCGTATACATCAGGGTTTGCTTTTCTGATGATGGAATTATTCAGGTCTGAAAACAAATCAACCAGGGTATAAGTATTCTGATCTACAGCTTCCATCTGGTACATATTCTGTAAAACAATCGGACTTAAAATTCTTGAAAGAACTCCATTCTGAATGTCTTCAATGGTTTTCACCGGCGTTTTCCCCGTCTTCTCAAATACTTCTTTTTTGATCAGCCACTGTGGTGTGGTGAAAACATTTTCTTCAAGAAATCTCATCGCTTCCTGCTGATCTTTTTTAGCTACGGCTTCATATACCGGCCCTGACTGTTCAGCAGTTTTAGGCGTCTCCATCTGTCCTCCGATGTATTTTGAAACATGACCGGCATATCTTCTGAACTGCCCGGTGACCTGATCATACATCATTCCGAGGTTTTCGTAATCTTCATTCGGACTTGCTGTCCATTTTTCCAGATTATCTATAATTCTCTTCAGATTTTTGATTCCGTAGGTACTTGCTATCATGGCATTGTCTCCTACCTGCTCGCTCTGAGATCTCGGATCAAGAGGATTGGATTCTGTCCCGAACCAAAGTCTTTCGTTTTTTAAATTTTTAATGACCCATTTGTTCAGATATTCTTTTTCTGAATCCGGGGTGTTGTACTGATAAAATCTTTTGTAACCCCACTCAATGGCCCAGTCATCATAATCTCCGATTCTCGGCATAATCCCTGAATCTCCGATGTTATCTTCCGGTTGTGCCACGTAATTAAATCTCGCATAATCCATGATCGATGGGGTGTGGCCATTCTTTTCAAGCCACTTTTTATCTCTTAGTTTTTCAACAGGCACGGTAGAACTTGAACCGAAGTTATGTCTTAATCCTAAAGTATGTCCTACTTCATGAGAAGAAACAAAACGGATCAGCTCACCCATTAATTTATCATCAAACTTAATTTTTCGTGCTCTTTCATCATTGGGTGCAGCCTGCACAAAATACCAGTTTCTCAGAAGCATCATGACATTGTGATACCAGTTGATATGACTTTCCAGAATTTCTCCCGTTCTCGGATCTGAGATCGAAGGTCCGGAAGCATTCGGTACATCTGAAGGTTTATAAACAATAGCGGAGAATCTTGCGTCTTCAAGGCTCCATTCCGTATCCACTTTTGAATCCGGTACTTTTGCATAAATAGCATTTTTGAAACCTGCTTTTTCAAAAGCTTTCTTCCAGTCATCCACTCCCTGAATCAGGTAAGGAACCCATTTTTTTGGGGTTGCCGGATCAATATAGAATACAATTGGTTTTGCAGGTTCTACCAGTTCTCCTCTTTTGTATTTTTCAAGATCCTGAGGTTTTGGTTCCAGTCTCCATCTTTTAACCAGGGAAATCCTTTTTACGCCTTGAGGATCAAGATCAAAATCTGTATACCCAACTGTAAAATAACCCACCCTCGGGTCAAAGTATCTTGCCTGCATTTTGTTTTCAGGAAGAAGAACAAATGAAGCGTTGATTTCTACCGTATAATTCCCGCTTATTTTCGGAGTGTTGGCTGGAGTAGCTCCCGGCAACGGTCTTCCCAAAGTACGTGCGAAAGTTTTGGTGGTATTGATCTCGATATTATTCGGGAACGATTTTACAAAGTTGACGAATGACATATCTTTCTGGAAAGCCCCCACTTTGAAGGCGTCTTTATAATTTACAGAAAAAGAAACTGTTTCGTTATCAGAGTTCAGAAGATCCGTGACATCAATGACTGAAGATTTTTTATTGTCTCCGTACGTTTTTACATCAAAGGATTTAATGATAGGCTGTACATTGTTTCTGATCACAGAATTGTACATATCCGAGGTGGAATCTTTTGCATAATCTACAAAAGAAATAGCTCTCAGAAGGATTTTGTCTTTGGGACCTTTTTCAAAAGCCACTACCTGCTGGCCGATCTGATCTCCTGCATATCCGGTACTTCCGGAACGCATACCGGCAGCAGCTTTTGTAAGTCTTGTTACTAAAAGAAATTCCTTTTTCAGCATTCTGTCAGGAATCTCGAAGTAATATTTATCTTCCAATTTATGAACGGTGAAAACGCCCTGGTCCGAAACCGCTTTATCAGTAATAACCTCTTTATAGGATTTTATCACCGGCTTTTTCTTGGGATCGTCTTTTTTAACTTTTGCAGTATCTGTTTTTACTGCTACAGAATCTTTTTCCTGCCCTTTCAGTTCGGTCTGACTCAACATCAAAACCAATACAATAAAAGCGGCACCCAGGTTTTTCACTCTTTTCATTTAAATTTTCAGATTAATATATTCAAATTTAAGTAATTATTTTTTGATTAGTAATGCTATATTCTCCACGTGGTGCGTTTGCGGGAACATATCTACCGGTAGTATTTTCACAAGGGTGTAATGTTCTTTCATCAAAGCCAGATCTCTTGCCTGCGTCGCTGAGTTACAGCTTACATACACCACTTTTTCCGGTGCCAGCTTCAGGATCTGCTCCACTACTTTCTGGTGCATTCCGTCTCTTGGTGGGTCGGTAATTAAAACATCTGCTTTCGGGTGGTTTTCCAGGAATTCATCGTTGAAGACATTTTTCATATCTCCACAATAGAATGTAGTGTTGGTAAGACCATTTAATTCAGCATGTTCAATGGCTGCATCTATAGCTTCCTGAACAGATTCTATCCCGATCACATGTTTTGCATTTCTGGCCACATACTGAGCAATAGTTCCTGTCCCTGTGTAAAGGTCATAAACTACTTCATCACCTTTTAAATCCGCAAACTCAAGGGTTTTTCTGTAAAGTTCTAATGCTTGTTTGTAATTGGTCTGAAAGAATGATTTCGGTCCGATTTTAAACTTCAGCCCGTCCATTTCTTCCATCAGGAATCCTTCTCCGAAATAGATTTTAACATCTAAATCATAAATGGAATCATTCTGTTTTGGATTGATGGCATACACCAATGTTTTGATCTGTGGGAATTTTTCAAGTAAAAACTGGAAAAGCTTTTCTCTGTTTTCTTTTTCTTCTCTGTACAGCTGGAATAAGACCATCCACTCTCCTTTAGAGTTTTGTCTCATCATCAGTGTTCTCAGGAATCCTTCCTGATTTTTCACATCAAAGAAATCGAATCCATTATCTACCCCGAATTTTTTCACAGCCAGACGAATCGCATTGGAAGGCTCTTCCTGAAGGAAACATTCTTTAAGATCCAGGATCTTGCTCCACATTCCCGGAATATGGAAACCAAGAGCGTCTTTGCTTCCGAAATTTTCTTCAGAGCTTATTTCGTGTTGAGTCAGCCATCTCGCGTTTGAGAAAGAAAACTCCATTTTGTTTCTGTAGAAATACTGTTCTTCGGCACCTAAAATCGGAACGGTTTCAAAGTCTTCAATTCCACCGATTCTTTTGATATTATTGTATACTTCTTCCTGTTTGAAATCAAGCTGTTTTTCATAGCTCATATTCTGCCATTTGCATCCTCCGCAAGTTCCGAAATGAATACATTTAGCTTCCACTCTGTAGGGAGAAGGCTCCACTACTTCCACGGTTTCCGCTTCATAGTATTTGGACTTGGATTTCTTTACTCTGGCATTCACTACATCTCCGGGAACGGCTCCAGAGATCAGTACCGTTTTTCCTTCTTCTGTTCTTCCTATCGCAACGCCTTTCGCCCCTGCCCCGAACAGCTTAATATTTTCAAGAATAATATCTTTCTTCTTTCTCATCCGTAAACTCAATTTCTTTAACGCACGAACGAAACTCTCCAGTCTCATCCGCTAATTCTATTTCTATTTTTTCTAATATATCCCGGAAAACCATCCGGGTTCAATTTGCAAAAATACAATAAAAAAAAACCTTATCCGAAGATAAGGTTTCCATCTATATTAAAGTTTATTATTTTGTAGGAGCAGGCTGTGGATTTACAGGTTGTCCTGAAGGATCTATCATCATTCCCGGCTGCATTTGCATAGGCTGTTGCTCTACTTTAGGTGCAGAAAGACCTGTAAGTTTGTCAAGGATAGTTACAACCTCCTGCTCACCTAAGTTTACAAAAGATCTGCTTGCGATCTTACCGTCTTTATCCACTACGATGAAGCAAGGTAATTTAAATCCGTACACCCCATATTTTTTAGCGATATCAGATTCCAAACCTTTTTCTCCGTATACATTGGTTCCAGGAATTCCTTTTAATAATGCACTGCTTGTTTTTACAAACTGATCTTTAGTATCGTCTACGTTTACAAAAACAAAGTTCATTTTAGATTTATAGAAATTCACTACTTCTTTTAATACCGGTACAGTAGCTTCGCTGATGTAAGGGTTCCAAGAAGCGTAGAAGAACAACATGTAAGGTTTTCCTTTGTTTTCAGAAAGCTGGTAAGATTTACCGTCTGCTTTTACCAATGAACCTTCAGGAGCAACTTCTCCTACTTTAAGTCCGTTGATAGCGATCTGCATTTTACCTAAATCAGCTTTGATACCACCATCTGTAATATCTGTATCGATAATTTTTTTGATCTTCTCTGTATTTTTTGCAGGAGCACCCGGATGAATATCCTGAGCTACTACAAATGCCAAAAGATAATCTTTAGCAGTCTGCGATACTTCTTTTCTGTCTTTCAGGAACTGTGCGAAAACTTCAGAAGTGATAACATCTGTTTTTCCTTTTGTTTTAGCTTCAGCAAATTTCTGGAAGTCCGGACTCATTTTCACAAGAAGATACTGTCTGTATAATGGAATAGTTTTTACCATTAAGTCTTTGTTCTCTTCTAATTTAGTCTCATAATCCGTGAAAGCTTTTGACACTTTAAATGAAGGATTTCCTGACATCTGACGCTGCGCCATTTCATAGTTGGCCAAAAGGTTCAGAATAGTCACTTTCACGTCATTCTTTTTCCACTCAAGCATTCCTTTGCCCGGGTTGTTTTTCTTAGCAAGGTCATCCACATTTTTGTTGATATCAGCTTCGATTTTCTGCGCTCCTTTCAAGAACGTTTTTTCATCACCTGACATTAGCTGCTGGATGTTGATTTTACTTCCGTACTCACCTAAAAATTTTTGGCTCGCCTGAAGGAAATCATTATTTTTCTTAGCGTCTCCTGTAACTACGAATTCATTTGGAAAGGTCATTGAGTTTCCAGAAATGTTTAATTTCTGTCCGCCTTCTAGATAAATCAGATTTTGTCTTCCTGCATAGTTGATCACATACATTCCGTCTTTAGGAGCATCAAAGCTTCCTGTAAAGTTTCCATTTTTATCTAAACCTATATTAACAAGTGGAAGTGTTGCTACACCAGAAGCTTCAACGAATTCAATTCTTTCGAGCGGTGAACTTCCGGCAATCTTTCCTTTTACTTCAACTTTTTTTGAACAAGACATCACAAATACTGTGATGATAAACAATAAAAGATATTTTTTCATTTCAATTTTAATATTACACAAAAATACGTTTTTTACGGCTTGTTGATTAACACTATTTATTTTTTTTGAAAATTTTATGAAATCCTATGGAGAGGGCCTTTGAAGCCATTTTATCTGCTTAGATTTTTAGTTCTCGACAAAAATCTATGAGTGAGGATTGCTTCTCTTTTCGTAAATAGTGTTCACCAAATATAGACTTATTAAATAAAGAATGTCTTATCTGCTCAACAACTTAACAAATTTTAACAACTAAAAGCATAGTATAACATGTGTTAGGGCTAAAACGTTTTTTTGGTGACAGGTATTAGGTGGCAGATGTCAGGTAGCAGGTGGCAGGTAGCAGGTGGCAGGTTGTAGATTGTAGGTTGTAGGGATTGTTCCGAAGGTTGAAATTATGGTCTTTGATTTTAGTAAGAGCTAAGTCCTAGCTCATATCCCGAAACTCATAACTCATAACTCATAACTCATAACTCATAACTTATAACTCAGCTCAGGTTAATACAAAAAAAAATCGTCTCCATAATGAAGACGATTTATATATATATTTCGAATAGATTCTATCCTTTGTCTACCATAGCAGCCATATATTCTCTGTTCATTCTGGCGATGTTTTCAAGAGAAATTCCTTTTGGACATTCTACTTCACAAGCACCTGTATTTGAACAGTTTCCGAATCCTTCTTCGTCCATAGCTTTCACCATGTTCAGAACTCTTCTGCTTGCCTCTACTCTACCCTGAGGTAAAAGAGCATACTGAGAAACTTTTGCTCCAACGAATAGCATTGCAGATCCGTTTTTACAAGTCGCTACACAAGCACCACATCCGATACATGCTGCAGCATCCATTGCTTTGTCTGCATCTTCTTTAGGAACCGGAATTGCATTAGCGTCCAAAGTATTTCCTGAAGTGTTCACCGAAATGAATCCACCTGCAGCCATTACTCTGTCGAATGCGCTTCTGTCTACCATTAAGTCTTTAATAACCGGGAAAGCAGCACTTCTCCAAGGCTCAATAACGATGGTTTCACCGTCTTTGAACATTCTCATGTGAAGCTGACAAGTCGTGATACCCGTATCCGGACCGTGCGCTCTACCATTGATGTAAAGAGAACACATACCGCAGATTCCTTCACGACAGTCGTGGTCGAAAGCGATAGGTTCTTTTCCTTCGTTAATAATATTTTCATTCAAAATATCTAACATTTCTAAGAAAGAAGAATCTGTAGAAACATCTGATATCTTGTAGGTCTCAAACTGACCTTTAGTTTTGCTATTTTTTTGTCTCCAAATTTTTAGGGTAAGATGAAGGCCTTTTTTTGCACTCATAATTATTTATTTATAGGTTGGAGATTATTTGTAACTTCTTGCTTTAACTTCAATGTTTTCGTAGATCAGATCTTCTTTGTGCAGAACTTCAGTGGTGATATCATCTGTTTGATATTCCCAAGCTCCCACATATTTGAAGTTAACATCGTCTCTTTCTGCTTCCCCTTCTGAAGTAGCATGATCTTCTCTGAAGTGTCCTCCACAAGATTCGTTTCTGTGTAGAGCATCAATAGCCATCAATTGTCCAAGCTCGATGAAATCTGCTACTCTGAATGCTTTTTCAAGTTCAGTATTCATTCCATCGGCATCACCAGGAACTTTAACGTCTGCCCAGAATTCTTTTTTCACCTGAGCGATTTCAGCAATAGCTTCTTTCAAGCCTTCAGGAGTTCTTCCCATTCCCACCTTATTCCACATGATGTGTCCTAATTTTTTGTGGAAATGATCTACAGAATGAGTTCCTTTATTATTTAAGAAGAAATCTACTTTATCTTTAATTCCTTTTTCAGCCTGATCAAAATCTGCAGAGTTTGTAGGAATTGTTCCTGTTCTGATGTCTGCTGAAAGATAATCTGCAATCGTGTAAGGAAGTACGAAATATCCGTCTGCCAAACCTTGCATCAAAGCAGAAGCTCCCAATCTGTTAGCTCCGTGATCTGAGAAGTTAGCTTCACCGATTACGAAACATCCAGGGATTGTAGACTGTAAGTTATAATCAACCCAAACACCACCCATTGTGTAGTGAACCGCAGGATAGATCTTCATTGGCGTTTTGTAAGGATCATCGGCTGTAATCTTTTCGTACATTACGAATAAGTTACCGTATTTCTCCTCGATCCAGGCTTTTCCTAAATCATAGATCTGCTGATCTGTAGGATTGTGAATATGTTTTTCGATAGCGGCTTCTTTACCTTTTTTGATAATCTCTGTAGAGAAATCTAAGTAAACACCTTCTTTAGTATCATTATTCTCGATTCCGAAACCAGCATCACATCTTTCTTTACCAGCTCTGGACGCAACGTCTCTAGGCACTAAGTTTCCGAATGCAGGATATCTTCTTTCTAAATAATAATCTCTATCTTCTTCTTTAATATTTTCAGGTCTTAATTTCCCTTCTCTGATGGCTACAGAATCTTCGATTTTCTTAGGAACCCAGATTCTTCCTGAGTTTCTAAGAGATTCAGACATCAAAGTCAGTTTAGACTGCTGTGTTCCGTGAACCGGAATACAAGTCGGGTGAATCTGTACATAACAAGGGTTGGCGAAGTATGCTCCTTTTTTGTGAATCTTCCATGCTGCAGAAACGTTGGATCCCATAGCATTGGTAGAAAGGAAATATACGTTTCCGTAACCTCCCGAAGCAATAACTACTGCGTGAGCAGAATGTCTTTCGATTTCACCTGTTACCAGGTTTCTTGCGATGATCCCTCTTGCTTTTCCGTCTACAATAACAAGATCAAGCATTTCATGACGGTTGTACATTTTGATTCTTCCTTTACCGATCTGACGGCTCATTGAAGAATAGGCACCTAGCAATAACTGCTGTCCTGTCTGTCCTTTTGCGTAGAATGTTCTTTTTACCTGAACCCCACCAAATGAACGGTTATCTAACTGACCGCCGTAATCTCTTCCGAAAGGTACTCCCTGAGAAACACACTGGTCGATGATATTGGCAGAAACTTCAGCTAGTCTGTAAACGTTAGCCTCTCTCGCTCTGTAGTCACCACCTTTGATGGTGTCATAGAATAATCTGTATGTAGAGTCACCGTCACCCTGATAGTTTTTAGCGGCGTTGATACCTCCCTGTGCAGCAATAGAGTGTGCTCTTCTTGGAGAATCCTGGTAGCAGAATGCTTTTACGTTATATCCCTGCTCAGCTAATGTAGCTGCAGCAGAACCTCCTGCCAAACCTGTCCCTACAACAATAATATCAATCTTATCTCTGTTGTTTGGTGCAACAAGGTTCATATGGTCTTTATGATGCTTCCATTTATCCTTTAAAGGACCAGCCGGAATTTTTGAATCTAATTTACTCATATTGGTATATTGATATTATTGAGTTACGAAGTGAAAAATTGCAATAAAAATAAAACCTGCAGGAATAAGGATGGAATACCATTTTCCAAAAGCTTTAATTACCGGAGTATATTTCGGATGTCTGGCACCAATAGACTGGAACGAAGATTGGAAACCGTGAGCCAAATGCAGTCCAAGCAAAACAAAAGAGATCACGTATAGTGCAACTCTCCAAAGATCTGCAAACTTCTCATGTAACTCCGGCCAGAAACGTTCCGCATCAGGAGCAATTCCTTCCACATACTTGTAGTTGATTTCATGTAGCCAGAAATCATATAAGTGAAGCGCAAGGAAAGCCAAAACAACTGCACCTGAAATAATCATATTTCGGGACATCCATGAAGAGTTCACAGAAGGGTTGTTTGAAGCGTACTTTACCGGACGCGCTTTATTGTTCTTAATTTCCAGTACAAATCCCATGATGAAATGGAAAAGAACTGCAAAACCAAGAACAGGCTGCATTAAGAACTGCACAAAAGGATTATAGCCCATAAAATCTGATGCTGTATTGAATGCATCACGATTCAGGACTGATAACAAATTGGTCGTCAAATGCAGTATAAGAAAGATCAGCAAAAACATAGCTGATAATGCCATCGCATATTTTCTACCTATCGTAGAACTCGTTAAACCTGCCATATAAGTTTAAATTTGAATTTCCCACAAAATTAAGAAATGTTAACAATATCGGGAAGTGAGAAATCTCACAATTAGCCAGTTTGTAATCTTTCTAAATAAGAATCTAAGGCATTGTGTGAGGATAAAATGCAAAATACCAATTATTATTTTAAATCATATATTTTGCCGTTAAAAACCACTTTTTGGGCTGCTTTTGGAAAAGTCTTAATTTCCATATTGCGGATGCGTCTTGAAGCGCAATAAGGAGCTGCTATAAAACTCATTAACTTCTTTTCATCCGAATTTTCAACCGCCCAGAAACAGACTTTGTTCCCCTTCTTTACGGACAATACCTTGGTTGTATTAAAATCATGAATAAGGAGCTCATTCTTCCTGTTTTCAAAAATAGTAAACGTAGTTCTGAGGATAAAAAAGAGGAGAACAATTTTTACAAGTTTCATTGAATTTTTAAAATTAATTTTTAAAAGCAATGATCTCAGCCAATAAACCACAGCAAATAAAATCAAAACCTCAGCAATATTCATCGGAATATTGGAAAAAAAGAGCAAATCCGTTTCCGCAAACCAGTGGATCAGTTTTAGTAAAATCTGAATTGAACCATCGTAAATGGCATTGATTAAGCTAAAGTCTATCTGCAGACCAATAAGAATCGTTACCAGAAATGAAAACACAATGATGAGCTCTGAAAAGGGGACAATCACGATATTCGCTGGAATAGAAACCAATGAAAACTGATGAAAATAATAAAGAACCAACGGAAGTGTCGCCAATTGTGCAGAAAACGATATCGTCACCGCATTGAAGAAGAGTTTTTTTAAGTAGCCATCCTGTTTGGGGAAGTATTTTAAAAGGGGTTGATTCAGCCAGTAGATTCCTAAAACAGCCAGAAAGCTAAGCTGAAAACCAACGTCAAAAATTTGCTGCGTATCTGCAACCAGAATAATCATTGCCGACAGGGATAAAGAATGTAATAAATCCGGTTTTCTCTGCAAAATCACATAGACAAAATAAACCGTCAGCATCATACAGGAGCGCATCACAGAATTCCCGAATCCAATAAATGCAGCAAAAAGCCAAATGAAAGAAATACTGGTAACAATCGCGTATTTTCTGAGCCTGAGAGGGCTGAATCTGGTTAAAAGAAAGTAAAATATTCCAAAGATCACCACGATATGTGTTCCTGAAATAGCAAGCAGGTGAACCATCCCAGACCTGTTAAAATCCTGCACCGTTTCCGGATCCGTTTCCGTTCGGTCGGCTAGGATAATTCCTTTTAAAAATGCTCTGGTTTTGGGTGACATTTCAGCGCTATCGATCTTCTGTAGTAGTTTAAAACGATGCTGCTGAATCCTTTCATTGAAGGTCAGATCACCTCTATTGGCGAAGGAAATTCCTTTAGAGATATAGCACTGGTATTCAATCTTTTTCCTTTTTAAATACCCGGCATAATCAAACTGAAAATCATACTGTGGCGGCCTCGGCTTTGAGAGATAGGCATCTGCTTTATAATAATGTTTAAAATCCAGTTCTTTATCTTTTTTCGGGAGATACATAACAGCATTAAAATTTTCTTTTTCCGTAGAAACAAGGGCTTCATATTTTTTATATTTCTCGGTAGAATTTAATTTCTTCGAGATCTTAAAAGTGATCATTGCATTTTGAGGAACTGAAGAATGATCAGATGAAAAGCTGCTGAAAAAATGAAGGATGATTCCTGTTCCGAAAAACATCAGTCCCATTAGAAAAGCCCTTATGCTATGCAGAAAGTAAGAATGAAAAAGAAATGAAAGCAGAATCAGCAGGCAGCCCGCAAAAGCCACGTAAATCAAAACTTCTTCCAAGACCAATTTGTCCTGAAAAAAGATTCCGAGGATAAAACATAGGGTCAGAATAAGAAGCGGCTGTTTGTTCAAATGATGTTATTCTTGATAATCAAAAAATAATAATTTATCTGACTCTTCAATAACACAGATTTTGCAGAATTCTGATGTCATCTTCTTCCAAATGACTAACTGAGGGCTTGATTATTTACTACTAAATTAGATTTACACAAAAAAAGAAAACTGCCTCGATGAGACAGCTTTTGTATTTGAAAAATATCTGCAAAGGCAGACTTATTTTTTAATTAAAATTTTAAATAAAATATCATCCGAAGTAATAAATTCTACGTTTTAAGAATTGAACTTATTTCGCTTTTAAAAATCGGTCCGTTAATCTTCTGGTTTCTTTGATATAAAGCTGCGGATCTTTTCCATAATCTTCATATTTGAAATTGCCTGTCTTTTTTGGAATTGCCGGTTCTATCTGTGTTCCTTCATGCCATTCATTGAAAGAAGTAATTCCTATGAAATTCGGATTAAGTTTTGCTGCTGCATCAAACATTCTCTCATAGTATTTCCCGTTTTCCCTACTTTTAAAATTGGCTTCATTCCATGGTCTTATCCTTGTGTCAGAATATCCTGGGCCTACACAAGGAATAAAAATAAGCTTGTGATCTTTTGCATATTGAGAAAGATACGTCCAGTTGGAAGTTGTGCTCCCGAAAACAAAGCCTTCACTGGCAAAATAAGTATAAAAACCGTCAAATCCGGAGGTTTCAAAAAACTTAGCATGTTCTTTTTCAACCCACAAACCGATGTACAACCCGTCCAGCTCTGTATGTCTAACTGTTTTTTCTCCTTTTTCAGATAATAGTTTTGACCATTCTTCCGGAGCGATTTTATAACTGTCATATACGTAGTACAGAGGCTTTCCGTCTTTCTTATAAAAAGCGTGATGCTGAGAATAGGTCTTTACCAGATACGAAAGTTGATCTCTAAGTTCTGTAATGTTTTTATAGAATGGCTCTATGTGAAAAGCAACCTTCAAGTCAAACTCATCAGCGATATCCAGATATCTGGAGATACTTTTATCCACAAACGAATCTTTTCCAAGCCAGCTCAAAACAACGACTCCCACACCGGAATCTTTAATCATTTTCATGTGCTTTTTAATGATCGCCGGATCATTGGAACTGTAATTTCCCAACTCCGGGTAGAAGTTGGCTCCGATATCATCTCCTCCTTTGTAATGTCCTAAGTTGTTCCACTTCGGATTGCTCCAGTGTGGCAGAATATCATGATTCCAGTGGTCATATTTTCCATCCACAGCAGGGTTCGCGTACCAGCCGTAATAGAAGATCTGAACCTGCTCACGGGATTTAGTTTGTTGAGCAAAACTTTTCAGGGAAAAACCCGTCAAAAGAATGAATATAAGTAAGCTTTTAAAATTCATTTTAATAAAAATTTAAATCCATGAAACCATTCAGCATAAAATCAATCGCAAATGTGTACTAAACACTTAAAATCACCTCAGCAGCCTTTTCACTGGCTCCTTTTCCTCCAAGTTTTTCTCTTAAAAGACTGTAATCTGCCAGAACCTGGTTTCTTTTTTCTCCTTCTATCATTTTATTCAGTTCTTCCACGAGATTTTTGGTATTCAGATCGGTCTGGATCAGTTCCTTTACTACTTCCCTGTCCATAATCAGATTGACCAGAGAAATATATTTGATATTTTTCACCAGCCTTTTTGCGATGGCGTATGAAATTTTGCTTCCACGGTAGCAGACTACTTCCGGAATATTCAACAAAGCCGTTTCCAGAGTTGCCGTTCCTGAAGTGACAAGCGCAGCTTTTGAACATCGAAGCAAATCATAAGTTCTGTTGGAAACAAAATGAACATTGTCATCTACATATTTCTGATAAAATTCTTTCGTAAGACTTGGTGCACCGGCAATCACAAACTGATAGTTTTTAAAGTAAGGCCTCACGGAAAGCATGATTTCAAGCATCTTTTCAACCTCCTGTTTTCTGGAACCGGGAAGAAGCGCAATAATCTCTTTCTCGTTCAGTCCGTTTTCTTTTTTAAATTCTTCCGTACTGATTTCTTTTAAACTTGAAATAGCATCCAGCAACGGATGTCCCACAAAATGGGAATGAACCCCATGTTTTTTATAAAAATCTTCTTCGAAAGGAAGAATAACCATCATTTCATCCACATATTTTTTAATGATTTCTACCCGGCCTTCTTTCCAGGCCCAGAGCTGTGGAGAGATGTAATAAACCACTTTGATCCCCAATTCTTTTGCAAAACGGGCAATCCTTAAGTTAAATCCGGGATAATCGATCAGAATCAAAACATCCGGTTTATTATTTTTGATGTCTTCTTTACAGAATTTGATATTGTTGAGAATGGTCCTCAGATTCATCGCCACTTCCAGAAACCCCATAAATGCCAGATCCCGGTAATGTTTTACCAATGTACCGCCCTGTGCTGTCATAAGATCTCCGCCCCAGAATCTGATTTCCGCCTGCGGATCTTTCTGTAAAAGGGCTTTCATTAAATTGCTTCCATGCAGATCACCGGAGGCTTCTCCTGCAATAATGTAATATTTCATTTCTTCCGAAATCTTTTATTTGTTTTTATAGCCATCACAAACCTTCCCTGATTTCGCTTTCCAGAATGATTTCGAATTATGGGAGGTTTCTATGGTAAGGATAGAGAACAAATTAAGGTTTACATGATCTTAATTTGTAAATTTGTCCAAAGATAATGATAAAAAATGTCAGAAGAATTTGAAATCCGAAATAAAGTTGCTGAAAGCGGCCTTGTGAATTTTGACTTATCCACTCTGATTCCTAAGGGGATAAGAAAGGGTATTGACCTTAAGGATTTTCTTTTCCAGGAAATGATCCTGAAGGAAAAAGACTTCAGGGAAAAAGTAGATGCTATAAATCCTGAAGAATACAAAGACGCTTACATCTATATTTACAATTCTGTGGATACTATTGTTCCGCTGTGGGCTTATTTTGTCCTGACAGCCAAACTTACTGATGTGGCCAAAAAAATCATTTTTGGGAATCGTGAAGATCTGGAAGTGATCATTATGCATAACGTTATTCAGACTCATGATTTTGAAGATATGAGAGGAAAACGAGTTCTGGTAAAGGGATGTTCGGATAAAGAAATCCCTGAAAATGCTTACATAGAACTGGTTGAGCAACTAAAACCAATCGTTAAATCTCTAATGTTTGGTGAAGCCTGCTCCTTTGTTCCTATTGTAAAGAATTAATATGAAGCGATATTTATCTGCCTTATTTCTATTCTTTATTTTCCTGGCAGTCTACTATGCCGGAAGTTTTACAAAAATTCCGTTTGCGGACTGTTTGGGTTTTGTGCTGGATGTAGAAAAAGGCAAATGGATCGGTACTTCTGCAGCTACGACTCACTTTCTTTACGTTAATACAGCCATTGCTTTAAAAACCCTGACCGGTCTCAATGCCATTGAAGCCAACCGTCTTCTGGTGATCTTTTCAGGAGCGGCAACAGTTTCAGTTATTTATTTAGCGGTCAAAAGTATTACCAAAACAGAATGGGCTTCTGTCACTGCAGCCATTGTATTTGGGTTGAGCTTTACATTCTGGAGAAATGCAGAAATTGTAGAAGTTTACACTTATAATTGTCTGTGGCTAAGTCTTTTTTTCCTTTCAATAATTAAAACTTTTGTAGAAAATAAAAAAAAATATATTCTCCTGAGTGGACTTTTTCTGGGAATCAGTTTATGGCTGCATATTCAGAACATCCTGCTCATTCCGGCATTTTTAGTTTTTCTTTTTCACTTTAGACATGAGAAAAAATATGCATACAGTTCCTTATTGATTTTTGGATTGCTTTTCTCGTCTCTGTTTATTCTGAATACAGTACAGGGATTACCACTAAGTTCTGTTTACAGTTCCGAGCATGGAACCTGGGTGGAAGATTCTTTCAAAAAAACATTCATGCAGTATGTCAATGATCTTATAAAATCACTGGCTTATCTTATTTATAATTTTAACCTGTTTACCTTTTTTGGGCTGATAGGTATAATTCTGCTGTACAAAGCAAACAGGAAGATGTTTTTTGTATTCCTGACCGGAGCCGTTTGTGTGTACGGTTTTTCTACATTTTATGCGGTTTCGGATAATTATGTGTTCTTTCTTCCATTTAATATTATTTTTGCACTATCTATTGGATATGGACTTTCAGCTCCGAAATATGCGGTGGTGAAAAAGTTTTCATGGGTTTGTCTTCTTATTCCTCTGGGGTATCTGGCGATCTATAAAGTTGCATTTTCAACCGAAAAAGGAAGAGCCTTTCACACATCCAAACAACATAAAGGAGGTTTAAATTATTTTATTCTTCCCTGGATGAACAACAATCCCGGTATTCTGGAATTCACAATTGATGATAAAACAGCTCCGGAGCCCGTACAATGGATGAAGACCATTGCCCGTGAATATATTGAGCTGATGAAAACCAAAGGATATACAGAAGATGAGCTCCGAGAATTTTAATCATTACAGCGCAACAGTTTCAATTACAAAGAATTAATTTATGCCTAAGCTTAAAACTTTATACGCAGTATCTATATTTTTTATCTTCACAGCTATTTACTACGCCGGAAGTTTTACAAAAATTCCTTTTGCAGACTGCGTTGGTTTTGTTTTGGATGCTGAAAAGGGTACATTCATCACAACAGCTACGGCAACTTCTCATTTTCTATATATTAATACTGTCATTTTAATTAAAAATATATTTGGACTTAATGGTATAGAGGCCAGCCGCTTACTGATTGTTCTTTCAGGAGCCGCAACAGTTTCTGTGATCTATCTTACGGTTAAAAGTATTACTGAAACAGAATGGGCTTCCGTAGCGGCAGCGTTTGTTTTCGGATTCAGTTTCTCGTTCTGGAGAAATGCAGAGATAGTAGAAGTTTATACCTACAATACTTTATGGGTAAGCCTTTTTTTCTTTGCAGTGATCAAGACTTTTACAGAACATAAAAAAAAGTATATCGTATGGGCCGGTATCTTTTTAGGCATCAGCCTTTGGGTTCATATCCAGAATATTTTACTGATTCCTGCTTTTTTTGTTTTCCTTTTTTATTTTAAAAGTGAAAAAAAATATGCCTATTCATCCTTATTGATTTTCGGATTGCTGTTCACTTCATTATTTGTCCTGAATATGTCTCAGGGGCTTCCTTTCAAATCACCCTACAGTTCAGATCAGGGAAACTGGGTGGAAGAATCCTTCAGAAAGACTTTTATGCAGTATGTAAAGGATTTCTTTCAGTCTTTTGTTTACCTTATTTACAATTTCAATATATTTACTTTTTTCGGGGCGATGGGGGCTGTTTTTCTTTACAGTTCCAATAGAAAAATGTTTTTTGTTTTTCTCGCCGGATCTCTTTGTGTATACGGATTTTCAACATTTTATGCCGTTTCGGACAATTATGTTTTCTTCCTTCCTTTCAATGTCATCTTTGCACTGTCTGTGGGATACGGATTGGCTCATCCTAAATATACCGCTATTAAAAAACTTTCATGGGTATGCCTTTTTATTCCGTTAGGGTATTTCATCGCTTATAAAGCCGTTATCCAGACAGAAAAAGGAACTACATTTCACACTTTCAAAAAGTATAAAGGAGGGCTGAATTATTACATGCTTCCATGGATGAACAATAACGAAGGCATCCTAGAGTTCACGATTGATAAAAAGACCGCACCGGAACCTATTAACTGGATGACCGTAAGTGCCGTAGAATACATAAAGCTGCTGAAAAGCAAGGGATATACTGAGGAGGAGATTAAAAAACTTTAACAATAATTGTGAAGTGAAAAGATTTTGTGAGTCACATTTTTTGATAACTTTGATTTACTTAATACTTTAAAATAAACACAAACTATGAGTTTAATTGACCTACTTACAGGTAACACCAGCAACCAGGTTGCTGAGCAGGCAGAAAACAAATTCGGGATCAGCAGAAACCAGATTATTGCCTTATTGGCTGTAGCAGCTCCCTTGGTGATTTCTTACCTTAGAAACAAATCTCAGGATGCTAACGAAGCAGAAGCCTTAAACAATGCCTTAGATAAAGACCACGACGGAAGTATTCTTGATGATGCATCACAAGCTGAAGCAAGACAGGCTGAAGGAGGATCCATCCTTGACCACGTTTTCGGAGGGCAGAAAAGCAATGTAGAAAATGAACTTTCTCAGAATACAGGAATCTCCATCGATAAAATCGGACCTATTCTAGCTATGCTGGCTCCGGTAATCATGGGATACATCGGTAAAGAGAAACAACAGAATAATGTAGGAGCAGGAGGTTTAGGAGATCTTTTGGGAGGCATTCTTGGAAATGCATCCAGCCAGGCTCAGACGCAGCAGTCAAGTCCATTGAATGATATCTTGGGAAGTGTTCTGGGAAGCGGTCAGTCGCAGTCTGGAGGAAACCCGCTTAATGATATTTTAGGAAGTGTACTCGGCGGTGGCGGGGGACAGCAACAGCAGCAGGGAGGTGGATTAGGAAGCATCCTTGGTAATATTTTAGGAGGAAAATAATTTAATTTTGTATATCAAAAAAGGCTGAAGATTGATCTTCAGCCTTTTTTATTTTTAGCTTTTTGCTTTAGTTTCAGAGGAACCAACGGACTTAGAACCTTTTCTAGGTCTTCTTTTACCATAACTTCCAGAATTGATCTTGCCTCTTCTTGATTTCTTGTCTCCTTTTCCCATAATGATAAATGTTTTATTGATTAAATACTAAATTAGGGAATATGGCTTACAATCAAAAATTAAGGCTGTTAAAATTTTTATAAAATCGAGGCATAAGAAGGTAAGCCTGAGGCTGGAAGAGGGAATTTATTGAGGTCGCAAACATGAGCTTCTCCCTCTTTCAATTTCTCACCCACTATACTTTCACCGTCTTCCATTTCCCTTTTTTAAACAGAATAAAAGCCACAATGGTAATCAAAGTTTCTGCCGCCGGAATGGAGATGAAAACCCCTTTAGGCCCCATCCCGAAATGTTTTGAAAGAAAATAAGCCAGCGGAATCTGAAACAGCCAGAACCCGAAGAAATTCACCCAGGTTGGTGTCCAGGTATCCCCTGCTCCATTAAATGCATTGATGAGCACCATCCCTATTCCATAAAAAATAAATCCTACACTCATAATGTGCAGTGCATTTTTAGCAAACTCCTTGATATGGACTTCCTGAGTAAAAAATCCAACCAGAAAATCTCCAAGCAGGAAAAATATTAAACTTACCGCCAGCATGAAGATCACATTATATTTTACGGTTTTCATCACCGACTGTTCTGCTCTCAGCATTTCATTGGCGCCCATATTCTGCCCTACCAGCGTAGACGCGGCATTACTCAATCCCCAGGCAGGAAGCATAAAGAACATCATCAGCCTTAAAGCCGTCTGATATCCTGCAGAAGCATTCTCGCCTCCGGTAGTCGCTACCAGTTGGGCCAGAAAAATCCAACTGCATGATGCAATCACAAACTGGAAAATTCCAGGTGTCGCTATTTTAACAATGGATTTGATCTGTTTGAAATCCGGAGTAAAATAAGGAAGCGCAATACGGATCTGGGTATCTGCAACCAAAAGGTGATACAGCTGATAAACCACCCCGATACTTCTCCCTATGGTAGTTGCCAAAGCAGCTCCGGTAAGCCCCATAGCAGGAACAGGTCCAAAACCTTTAATCAGGACAGGGCAAAGAATAATATTCACAATATTGGCGATCCATAGAGATTTCATCGCAATGGCTGCATTTCCTGCTCCTCTGAAGATTCCGTTGATCAAAAATAAAAGCATAATAATGACACTGCTTCCCATCATAATCCTCGTGAAATCTTTTCCGTAAGCCGCAGCTTCAGGCTTTGAACCCATCAGGATCAAAATTTCCTCTGCATAAATAACCCCTAATAAGCTTAGCAAAAAGGTAATGACAAATGAAACGAGCAACACCTGTGCAGCACTTCTGGAAGCCTGCTCCGGATTCTTCTCTCCAATCCGCCGTGCCACCAAAGCCGTTGCAGCCATACTCATCCCTATCGCAATAGAGTACATCACAGAAAGCACCGATTCTGTCAAACCTACCGTCTGGATGGCATATCCGCTTTCTTTCAGATGCCCTACAAAATACAGGTCTACCAATGCGAAAACGGATTCCATAGCCATTTCCAGCATCATAGGAACAGCCAGAAGAAGTACAGCGCTTCTGATCGTTATTTTGGTATAATCCACCTCTTCACCGCTGAAAGCTTTTTTCAAAAAATCTATATATCTAGTCATTTCCTAATCAATAATTATCTGATTATCAAAAATACAAATTCAATTCTTATAAAAATTTAGTTACTCATATCAAAAAAATAATTTAGATTTGTATATTCTTAAAATGAATCTTATGAAAAAAATAATCTCTACTGTTTTTATACTTACCATCTCGGCATCTGCCGGTATGCTTTCTGCTCAGTCACTAAGCTCAGCTCAGATGCAGGCTATTCAATCTGACAACGTTACTTCATTTAAAAAGAATTTTTCAAAAGCAGAGTACAACAAATGCTTTCCTCTTAAAGATGAAATGTTCAGTGCATTGGGTTTCAGCTCTCTTTATGGTAGAAATAATATTATAAAGTATCTTCTGGAAAATAAGGCAGACGTAAACAAAGAGTGTAATGGTAAAACTCCGCTTTCATGGGCTAAATTGGGAAATAAAGAACAAACTGCCCAGCTACTGATACAAAAAGGCGCTACCAACAATTAAAAAGCCATAAAATAATATACAAGACTTCCGAAAGGAAGTTTTTTTTGTTTACAGAACCTGCAAAAATCTTATCTTTGCAACCGGAAATTAGGGTTGAGAATTTCACGATCAGAAAGCTTAACCCTATATCTTAAACATTGAACCTTAAACAAATAATTATGTTTCGATCACACACGAACGGAGAATTATCTCTGAAAAATCTTAATGAAGAAGTTACACTTTCCGGATGGGTACAGACTATCCGTGATAAAGGATTTATGATTTGGATAGATCTTCGAGATCGTTACGGAATTACCCAACTGGTTTTTGACCAGGACCGTTCTTCTGCACAATTGATGGAAGAAGCTAAAAAACTGGGACGCGAATTCGTGATTCAGGTGACAGGAAAAGTAATCGAAAGAGTAAGCAAAAATCCAAATATTCCAACCGGAGAAATTGAAATTTTAGTTGAAAAACTGGCCGTTCTTAATGAGTCTCAACTTCCTCCTTTCACTATTGAGGATGAAACAGATGGCGGTGAAGAATTAAGAATGAAATACCGATACCTGGATATCAGAAGAGCACCGGTAAGAGATAAACTGATCTTCCGTCATAAAATGGCGCAGAAGGTGAGAAATTATCTTTCAGACGAAGGATTTATCGAAGTGGAAACTCCGGTTTTAATCAAATCTACACCGGAAGGGGCAAGAGATTTTGTAGTTCCGAGTAGAATGAATCCGGGACAATTTTATGCTCTACCACAATCGCCACAGACGTTCAAGCAGCTTCTGATGGTAGGTGGAATGGATAAATATTTCCAGATCGTAAAATGTTTCCGTGATGAAGATTTAAGAGCGGACAGACAGCCGGAATTTACACAAATCGACTGTGAGATGGCTTTCGTAAAGCAGGAAGATATTATGAATGTCTTTGAAGGCATGACGAAAACACTGATCAAAGATATTACAGGACAGGAATTCGGTGCTTTTCCGAGAATGACTTTCGCTGATGCGATGAGAAAATACGGAAACGACAAACCGGATATCCGTTTCGGAATGGAGTTCGTGGAACTTAACGAGCTTGTCAAAGGAAAAGATTTCAAAATATTTGACGACGCTGAATTGGTAGTCGGAATCAATGTAGAAGGATGTGCTGATTATACAAGAAAGCAGATCGATGAATTGGTAGAATGGGTAAAACGTCCCCAGATCGGAGCATCCGGAATGGTTTGGGCTAAATTCCAGAATGATGGTGTGAAAACCTCATCTGTCAACAAATTCTACAACGAGGAAGATCTGGCGAAGATCATTGAAAAATTCGGAGCTAAAGAAGGTGACTTAATGTTGATCTTATCCGGAAACGAACATAAAGTAAGAGCTCAGCTTTCTGCCTTAAGAATGGAACTTGGAAACCGTTTGGGACTGAGAAAAGGAGATGTATTTGCACCGCTTTGGGTAGTAGACTTCCCGTTATTGGAATTTGATGAAGAAAGCGGACGTTACCACGCAATGCACCACCCTTTCACCTCTCCTAAGCCTGAAGATATCCACTTACTGGAAACAGATCCGGGTAAAGCAAGAGCCAATGCTTATGATATGGTTCTTAACGGAAACGAGATCGGTGGAGGTTCTATCAGAATTTTCGATAAAGATCTTCAGTCTAAAATGTTTGACCTCTTAGGATTTACGAAAGAAGAAGCAGAAGCTCAGTTCGGATTCCTGATGAATGCCTTTAAATACGGAGCACCGCCTCACGGTGGATTGGCTTTCGGATTTGACCGTTTGGTGGCTATTCTTGACGGAAACGAAGTGATCAGGGATTATATCGCATTCCCTAAGAATAATTCAGGGCGTGATGTGATGATCGACGCGCCGGCATCCATCGCTGATGCACAACTGGACGAACTGGAAATACAATTGAACTTAAAAGCATAAACTGAAAGCGGAGATTTTTTCTCCGCTTTTTTATTGATATCCTATGAAAATCGCAGCAGCACAAATCAAACCCATAAAAGGAGATATTCTAAAAAACATTGAAAATCATAAAACAGTAATCAAAGCAGCATCCACTGAAAATGTAGATCTGATTATTTTTCCTGAGCTTTCAATTACTGGCTATGAACCTGAATTAGCAGAACAGCTTTCCATTGATTATGAAGATCAGATTTTAGATGTCTTTCAAAAAATGGCAGACAATAATAACATGAGTATTATCGTAGGAATGCCAACAAAATCAGACGATCAGCTATTTATAAGCAGTATTATATTCGAGCCGGGGAAAAGGAGAAAAGTGTATTCAAAACGGAATCTTTTCCCAACAGAAATCGAAATTTTTTCGAAAGGAGATTGCTTTTGTCAGCTGGAAGTTTTTCAGAATAAAATATCATTAGCCATATGCTATGATTTATCAGATCCGATGCATTCACAGGAAGCTTATCAGGAAGGTTCAAATATATATGCAGCAAGTGTACTCAATTCGGTCAATGGCATCGATGAAGATATTAGTAAGCTTTCCAACAGCGCAGAAAAATATCATATGCATGTTGTAATGGCCAATTTCATTGGGGAATCCGGAGGTTATGAATGCGCCGGAAAATCTTCTGTCTGGAGTAATACAGGAAGTTTAATAGACCAGCTCAATAGTGAAAATGAAGGGATTCTGATTGTAGACACCAATAATGATCAGTTCGAAAAAATTTATATCAACTGATATTTACCAAAGGGAACAAAAAATTCCGTTTTTTCATCCAAAATTATAGAAACATTCAGTTTAACTCGGTTTTCAATCCTAATATGGAGTCATTTCGACCATTATATCAAATATACGTGAAATAATTAAAACTTTAATTTGATAGAATAAAATCACAAGAAATAAATTTATTAACGAAATAAATAAACAATTCAAGAAAATAAACAGTAAAACAACTATTATATTATGTTATGTTTAAATATAGTTTTTATTGGTATATTTATAATTCTTATGTGAATATGATAACAATCTCATCGTTCATATTGGAAAAACCTTACCGATACACCAATATTTAAATCATATGAAAAGCAAACTATTACTCTTATCGGGGTGCCTTGTTCTGGCACTGAATTCTTGTAGGTCGGATATTGAAAATGCGCAAGCCAATCCAATGGATCACACAACGGCTAAGCTGGATAATACGACGGTTCACAAATTATTAATCAACGGAACTTACACGTATGTCAATGAAGTCAATGGTGAATATTTTTACGCAGACGACATTACGATTTCATCTGAACAGTTTAACAAATTAAAGATGCAGGCCAATTCCGAACTGTCAACATCGGAGAAAAGTACCATCGTAAGCTCTTTTATCAAGACATGGCCAAGCGCAACAGTCTATTATACATTACCCAGTCAGGGAACGCTGAGTACTCAGAACTACAATACGTTTCTTACCAACATTAACAAAGCGTTTGATATGATTTCTTCTCAAACCAGTGTTCAGTTTGTTCAACGTACCAACCAGACAGAATATATCACCTTTACCTATTCAACAGGTAACAGTTCTCCGCTCGGATGGCAGCAAAACAGAGTAAATGGTATTAAAATTTATAATATTACCTATCCGGCCATTATTGCCCATGAAGTGATGCACTCTATGGGAATCATGCATGAACAGTGCCGTCCGGACAGAGATCAGTATATTATTGTAGATGTAAACAGAGCGGTAGAAGGAAGCCGTCATAACTTCAACCTTTACAATGATTACGCAGGACACGGTGCATTTGATTTCGGTTCGGTGATGATGTATCAGTCTACAGATTTTGCGATCAACTCAAGCCAGCCTGTAATGACTAAACTGGACGGTTCTACTTTTACCAAACAAAGAACAGGATTGTCTGCCGGTGACTATGCAGGAATTAACCATTTGTACGGTCCTGTTAATGCGACTTCTGCAGTCAACGGAACTTATACTTTTACAACTTCTTTAGCGAATGATAAAAATGTAGATATTTCCGGAAGCTCCACTACAGATGGTACCAGTGTGATTCTGTATTCGGCCTCTACGGGGAATAACCAGAGATTTACTTTCACTAAATCTGATCATGGGTATTATACCATCAAATCTACTTTGGATCCGACAAAGGTTTTAACTGTAAAGAGCAGCGGAACAGCAAATGGAACAGCAGTAGAAATTAGAACTAATTCTAATACCGATGCTCAGAAATGGTTATTATTCAATCTGGGAAATAATGGTTTTGCCTTCGCTCCTAAGAATGCACCATCCCTGAGATTAGAGGTAAAGGGAGGTCTAACCGCCAACCTTACTCCTATTGTAATCGGTAGTACGGATCAAACGGTTCAGCCGCCTACAAAGCAACGTTTTAAACTTACAAAAGTTAATTAATATATTTTTTTATCCAGATAAAGAGGTTAGGGAATTTATTTTCCTTAACCTCTTTTGTTTTATAATTATTTACTGTTTAATTTCAATATCTCATCTCTTCCCGGTCCCGTAGAAAGATAAGTAATGGGAACACCCAGCTCATCATTCAGAAAAGAAAGAAAAGCTTTCAATTCTTCGGGTAGGTTGGAAGAACCCTGAATTGCGGTAATATCGCCTTCCCAGCCTTTCATCTGTTTTAAAACCGGACGGGCATTTTCAGGAAGCGTTCCTGAAGTCCGGGCCAGATTTCCATCTTCAAGCTCATAATGGGTGCAAACTGCCACGGATTCCATTCCGCTTAAAACATCAGCTTTGGTCAGAATAACCTGAGTAGTTCCGGTGATCATAATGGCATATCGTAAAGCCGGAAGATCCAGCCAGCCGATTCTTCTGGGACGACCTGTATTGGAACCGAATTCATTTCCTTTCTGTCTGATCTCTTCACCAACGCTGTCAAAAATTTCTGTAGGAAACATGCCATTTCCTACCCTTGTGCAATATGCTTTTGCAATCCCGAATATTTCACCGACTTTCTTAGGTGAAACACCCAGTCCAACACATGCTCCTGCAGCTGTGGTAGATGAGGAAGTTACATAAGGATATGTACCATGATCTATATCCAGCATCACTGCCTCTGATCCTTCTGCAAGAATCTTTTTACCTTCAGATAAAGCTGTATTCAGCACCAGCTCTGTTTCTGTACGAGTGAATTTTTTCAGGAAATCTATTGCTTCAAAAAACTCACTGCTGATTTCCTCTAATGAAGGAAGCACCATATCTCCTCCGGCAAGAAGCCTGTAATCTCTTTCTAAAATCTGTTCTACTTTGTTTCTAAAATCCGGAGCATCTATATCGCCAACCCTCAGGTTCTGTCTTAAGATCTTATTGGAATACGCCTGTGCAATACCATTTCTCGTTGTTCCGATGGTGGTATAATCCGGATTGTCTTCCATAAAGCAATCCAAAAGTCTATGGGTAGGTAGAACAAGGTGTGCCTTTTTAGAAATCATCAGACTGTTTTCAGGCTCAATCGTTTCGTCAAATTGTTTAAGATTTAAAATTTCTTTTCGCAGACTTACCGGATCCAGTACCGTTCCTGTTCCTATAACATTCTGAACGCCTTTCATAAAAATCCCGGAAGGAAGTGATTTTAAAGTGATTCTCTTACCATTTCGTTCTATACTGTGTCCGGCATTGGCACCGCCATTAAAACGGGCCGTCATGTGATAACCTTCGCTGATGAGATCAATAAATTTTCCTTTACCTTCATCACCCCACTGCAGGCCTAATACAATGTCCATATATTTAAATTTTATGCTGCAAAGCTATGATGGTTTTGAAATGAGGCCATTGTCATTTGGCAAAAAAGAATATTTCCTTGTATAATGTATAATGTATAATGTAAAAAGTATTGATAACGATGAAAACCTGATGTTTAAACAGATACACTTTCGGCTGGAGCCGGTGGAAATTTGTTAATATTAAAACGGGCTGAAGCCGGTTCTTATTGATTTTTATACAATATTCCTTCTTATACGGCTTAAAGACGAAGGGGTAATTCCAAGATAAGATGCGAGCATAGATTGTGGAACCCTGTTGGCAAGCCCCGGATAATGATCTAAAAAATGAATGTAACGAGCCTTGGCATCCAGATTGAGCATTGTGCTTACAACCTTAAGTTTATTCTCTGCCACAAAAGCATGTACTTTGGCGAACAAAAAAGGCCAGATGGCAATTTCTTTTTCCAGCTTTTTAAAATGATCAAGATCTATGGACAGCAAAACTCCGTCTGTGATAGCTTCAATGTATTCAAGTGAGGGCATCTGATCTGCAAAGCCATGGAAATCTCCGATAAACCTTCCTTCATAGATAAAGTAGCGGGTAAAATCATCCCCCAGTTTATTGTAGTACAGAGACCGGAAAACGCCTTCTTTTACAAATGCGATCTTTCGGCTCACCTTTCCGGCTTCTATGAAAGCTTCTCCTTTTTCTATGGTGATTTCCTGCAGACCTTCCGCGATCAGCTGTTCTTCCTCGGCATTGAGTATTCCGAATTTGCGGATGTAATTAAAAAGTTCTTCCATGTTTATGTTGCCTGAATAGTCCGGAACTATAAAAGTATAAAAATACGCCGGAGAACCCATTGTCATTTGACAACAAAGCATATAAAATATACCACATCACCGTCTCACGGCATGTTAATTGATTGATTTTTAAAAACGTAAGACAATGAAAGCAATCTGGAACGGCGCCATTGGCTTCGGTTTAGTCAATATCCCGGTTAAAATTTATTCCGCCACAGAAACCACGAAACTGGACCTCGATATGCTCGATAAATCTGATTTTTCCAATATCAAATTTAAAAGAGTCAACGAGAGTACAGGAAAAGAAGTGAAATGGGAAAACATTGTGAAAGGCTATCTCATGGATGATAAATACATCGTTCTTGATGAGGAAGATTATGAGGCAGCCAGCCCCGAGAAAACAAAAATACTCTCCATCGATCAATTTGTAAAGGAAGCTGAAGTAGATAGTGTGTACTTTGAAAATCCTTATTATCTGGAACCTCAGAAAAATGGTGAAAACGCATACAGGCTTCTGTTAAAAGCTTTACAGGAAACAGAAATGGCAGGCATCGGTACCTTCGTTCTTCGGGACAGTGAGGCGATTGGGATGATCAGGCCTTACAAAGATATACTCGTTCTGAACCGTCTCCGATTTGATCAGGAAATAAGAGATTATAAAGATCTGAAAATTCCTGCCGCAAAAGCTCCCAAACCTGCAGAACTGAAAATGGCGGTAAGTCTTATCAAACAGCTTTCTCAGGATTTTGATCCGGCGATGTACAAAGACACTTATTCTGATGAACTGATGAAGATTATCAGAAAAAAAGCAAAAGGCAAAAGCATTAAAACGAAAAAAGCCGAACCTGCAAAAGAAGGTAAGGTGATAGACCTTATGGCTCAGCTGAAAGCCAGTTTACAAAGTCCCAAATCTAAATCTGCATCCTAATGGCTCTGAAAGATTACCAGAATAAAAGAAAGTTCGATGAAACTACCGAACCTGAGGGCAAAACGAAAAAAAGCAAAGACCAGCTTATTTTTGTTATCCAGAGGCATGCCGCATCGCGTCTTCATTATGATTTCCGTCTGGAAATGGATGGAGTCCTGAAAAGCTGGGCGGTTCCGAAAGGTCCTTCATTAGATCCCAAAGATAAAAGACTGGCGATGATGGTGGAAGACCACCCCTATGATTATAAAGATTTTGAAGGAAACATTCCAGAAGGAAATTATGGAGCAGGCCAGGTGGAAGTCTGGGACAGCGGAACGTATGAGCCTTTGGATAAAGACAGCAAACTGTCGGATGAAAAAGAGCTCCTGAAAGAACTTCGTGCCGGTTCATTAAAATTTATTCTGCACGGAAAAAAACTGAAGGGAGAATTTGCTCTTGTGAAAATGAAAAACACGGAGGATAATGCCTGGCTGCTCATTAAACACAAAGACCAATTTGAAGAAAGTCCTTATAATGCTGAGGAAAACACTTCACCCAAATCTCTTGTGACGAAATTCTTAGAGGAAAAAAAAAGCCCAAAAATAAAGAAAAAAAAGAAGTTGTAACCTCTGAAAAAAGGTTTAAAAATTTCAATTCATTAACGAACGAAAAAAAGCTAAGCTCATTCATCAAACCGATGCTGGCCAAACCTTTTGATCAAGCATTCGACGATGAGGACTGGGTTTTTGAAATCAAATGGGACGGCTACCGAGCTGTTGCCGATCTCAGCCATACCAATCCCCTGTTCTACTCCAGAAACGGGATTTCATTTTTATCAAAATTTGAAAAAATTACGAAAGACTTTGATCAGCAGAAATATAAAATGATTCTGGATGGTGAAATTGTGGCTTATGACGAGCATGGAAAACCTAATTTCCAGCTTCTGCAACAGATTGGCGATCATCCTGATATGGCCTTAACCTACCAAGTTTTTGATCTTCTCTGGCTGAATGGTCATTCTACAGAAGAACTCCCTCTCGTACAACGCAAGGAACTTTTAAAAGAAGCTTTAACGGAAACTGATGTGATCAAATATTGCGATCATATTCCCGAAAAAGGAATTGCTTTTTTTAACCAGATGAAAAAAATGAAGCTGGAAGGAATGATTGCCAAAAAAGCCGACAGTTTATATGTGGAAAATCACAGAACGAATGACTGGCTAAAAATAAAATTTACGAATACAGACGAAGCCATTATCTGTGGATTTACAGAACCCCGGGGCTCACGGGAAAGCTTTGGAGCTTTAATTTTAGGAAAATACATTTCAGGAAAGCTAATTTACTGTGGCCATACAGGAACAGGTTTTAATAATGAATCTTTAAAACAGCTTTATGACAGGCTCCAAAAACTTGTCATAAAAACATCTCCATTTGAAACGGTTCCGAAGACGAATATGCCCGTAACATGGACAAAACCTGAGCTGGTTTGTGAAATTAAATATTCTGAAGTTACCAAAGACGGAATTTATCGTCATCCTGTTTTTGTGGCCATCCGCGAAGATAAAGAACCTGAAGACACAGACACTCCAACCAATGAAAATCCTAAAGAAATGAAAGCAAAAAAACCTTTAAAGAAAGCTGAGAACTCCGAAAAAGAAAAGGAAATTACTTTAGACCAGCACAAGGTAAAACTCACCAATCAGGATAAGATTTATTTCCCCAAAGATGACATTACGAAAGGAGATGTCATAGCCTATTACCAGTCCGTTGCTTCTTATATTCTTCCATATTTGAAAAACCGTCCGCTTTCTCTCAACCGTTTCCCCAACGGCATTGAAGAGCAGGGATTTTATCAGAAGGATGCAGGTGACAGTATGCCGGACTGGATCAAAACAACAAAAGTTTATTCGGAATCCAATGACAAATACATTGATTATGTGTACTGTAATGACAAAGCAACTTTAGCGTATCTGAATAATTTAGGCTGCATCGATCTGAACCCTTGGAACAGTTCGCTTCCTGATCTGGAACATCCGGATTATCTGGTACTGGATTTAGATCCTTCTAAGAAGAATACATTTGATGATGTGGTTGAAACAGCGCTTCAGGTGAATGAAGTTTTAGATGCAATTAAAATTAAAGGCTACTGCAAAACTTCGGGAAGTACGGGAATTCATATCTATATTCCGATGGGTGGAAAGTATGATTTTGACCAGGTAAAAGATTTTGCACACATTCTGATGAAACAGGTGAATGAAAAGCTACCGAAACTGACCACTCTTGAACGAAGCCTACAGAAAAGGGATGATAAGAAAATTTATCTGGATTATCTGCAAAACCGGACGGGACAGACTTTAGCAAGTGTATACAGTTTGAGACCTAAAGAAGGCGCTTCTGTTTCTATGCCTTTGGATTGGGAAGAGGTAAAACCGGGTCTGAAACCAACTGATTTTACCATTCATAATGCTTTGGAGAGAATCAAGGAGAAGGGTGATTTGTTTAAACCTGTTTTGGGAAAGGGAATTGATATGATGAAGGCGTTGGAATTGTTGGGAGCTGGAGAATAGGAGGGTTTTAGGGTCGGAGAGTTTTAGAGTTGCGGGGTTGGGAATCTGAAATATCACATCTTCAATAAAAAATCCTGCACTAAAATAAATGCAGGAGCTGTTGGTACTTGTTAAAAACACATGTGTTATTGGTTATAAACATGAATATCTCTTTGAGGAAAGGGTATTTCAATTCCGGCTTTATCAAGAGCTGCTTTACAGTTGATAATTAACTCTTCATTCATTGCCCAGAAATTTTCATTGGTTGCCGTAGCCCGTACGGATAAATTCACGGCGCTGTCTCCTAGCTCTGTAACGACTACTTGTGGGGCAGGTTCCTTAAGAGCATATTGGTTACTGTTAATAACTGACAATAAAATTTCTTTTGCCTGTTTTAAATCAGCAGTATAGGAAACCCCAATATCAAACCAGGTTCTCCGTGTTCCCAACTGGGTATAATTGGTGATACTTTTATTTGAAATTTCTCCATTGGGAATGACAATTAACTGATTCTGTGGTGTGATCAATCTTGTATGAAAAACATCTATAGCATTCACCGTTCCGGAAACCCCTGAACTGACTGAGATAAAATCACCTATTTTGAAAGGCTTCAACAGTAAAATAAGTATCCCTCCTGCAAAATTTGTCAGAGAACCTTGCAAAGCCAGACCTACAGCCAATCCCGCCGCACCTATCATCGCTACAAATGCAGAGGTCTGTACTCCCAGCTGGGTAACGACCACAATAAAGAGCAGAATATTAAGAGCCCAGCTGATGATATTTAAAAGGAATAGCTGCAATGAAGCTTCCATATTACGCTTTTTAAAAGCTTTTTCAACGAGTTTTTTAATCATTCTGATAAGCCACGACCCAATCAGATAGATCAGAAATGCTGAAATAACAGCGGTAATAATCTTAGGAGCCCAGGCAATTGCTGAGGATATGAAGTGATCCCAATGCTGTTGAATACTGTTTAATTTTAAATCATCCATTTTCTACTGTTTATTTTTAATTTAAATATTTTATTGACCGAATTTTGCCGGCAACCGAATTTCCAGGGGAAATGTGACATAGTGAACACTGAAATACACCCTTAAACCTTTTGGCCTAAAGTAATGTTCAAAGAAATTATGGTTGGATAGCGCGAAAGCCTGTTTTGGCTTTACTCAATGATCGTTTTAGAAGTCGAATCCTGTGTAAGGAAAAATTCTGAGTGATAAAAATAATGAAAAAAATATGGATGCTCAGTTGGGTATACAACCGTTTTTTCAATGATAAAGTTCAGGCTATAAGAACAAAACAATAAATAGAATTTATCATTACATTTTATAACCCTTATTTTCTAAAAATAGAGATTTAATGAGAAATATTAAGGAAGCTTAGCCACCAAACCTTCCGGAAGAATTTTCAAAATCAGATAAATCATCTTCCACTTAAAATTCGGAACGATAGTAAACGAATTTCCAGCATTGACAATATGTTTTGCCACATAATCAGGTTCCATAATCAAGGATTCGTTGAGCTGCAGGCCTTCATTGATCTTTGTTCTGATATAACCGATCACCAAAGCATTGACTTTTATTTTTCTTGATGCCAATTCCTGCCTTAAGCCTGCTAAATATTGCGTAAACGCTGCTTTGGTACTTCCATACACAAAATTACTTTTCCTTCCTCTCACTCCGGACAGTGAAGATAAACCGATGATTCTTTCCAGATGTATGTTCTTCTCATCCATGGCAATGATGTTCAGGATGGAAACGGCTCCCATATAATTGACCTGCATCATTTGTTGAGTACCTTTAAATTCAATCAATGCTTTTTCATTGTCAACCAGAAAACCCGCTGCGTACACTGCAATATGTGGTTTTACCGGAAGAGCATCATAAAATTTCTGATGAGAATCAAAATCTACAGCGTCAAAATAGAGAATGGTCACCTTTGAAGCATCCAGTCTGTTGTCTGCGACAAATTTTTCAAGTGAGGAAGTATCCCTTGAAGCTGCAATAACAGAAAATCCTTTCTGAATGTACTGTATGATACATTGTTTGGCCACGTCTGAATTGGCGCCCAGAATGAGAACTGTTTTGTCTGTCTTTTGATTCATGGTGCAAAGATATTTTATTTGATTTTAATTTTTAAACACAAATTTCACGAATAGGTTCACGGATAACACTAATTATTAAAAGTTATGAGTTTTAAATGATGAGTGATGAGTTATTTGAGGTGGGTTTCTGAGCTGGAGTGTTTCATCATTCACTGGCGAAGCAAAATTCACCATTGACATTTCCCAATCTCAATCTTAGCCTTAACCTAAAAAAGTCTTCCATCTGAAATCTTGACTCTTGATTCTTTAGCTATAAAAAACTCGGCGCGGTGAACTTCGTTCACCGCGCCGAGCGATATTTTCAAACTGAAAAATTATTTCTTTTCAGTATCAATTTCTTTTTTCTCAGCTGTTTTTTCAGCAGCTGCTTTTGCTTTTTCTCCAAAACGCGCTTCAGTAAATTCTCTTGAAACGGCTGCTTTTTCGAATTTCAGTTTTCCAGATAAGGTTTCAATAACGAATCCGTCATCCTGAACCTGAGCAATTCTACCGTGAAGACCTGAAGTAAGGACTACTCTGGTTCCTACTTTTAAAGTTTCCTGGAAGGTTTTCTCTTGCTTCTGTTTTCTCATCTGTGGTCTTATCATCAGAAAATAAAACCCCACAAACATTACCCCCATCATGATCAGCATCATAGATGAAGACCCCTGCTGTGCCTGTAAAAAGATTGTCAACATATAGTTATATTATGGTTGGATGTTCGCTGTGAACGTTAATTTGATAGGAGCCTTATCTACGTTAGCAAATACATCTGCATACTTCTGAACGTTTCCGTCGAAGCTTGAAGAGTCAAAATGCAAAGTGATTTTTCCTTTTTTACCAGGAAGAATTGGTTCTTTTGTAAAATCAGGAGCAGTACATCCGCATCCGGGCTTTACTTCAGAAATTACCAAAGGATTTTTCCCTGTATTTGTAATCTCGTAAATGTGCTGTACTTTATCTCCTTTTTTGATTTTTCCAAAATCGAAGTTGTTTTCAGATAGAGCAACAGATGTCAATGGCTGATTAGAAACCGGAGCTGTAGTAGCACCTTCAGCCGAAACCGGAGCAGCGGCAGTAGGAGCTAAATTAGTAGCACCCGCTGTAGAATCTGTAATATTAGCAACTTCTGCACCTGTAGCAGCTTGTTGATTTTCTTTTTTACAAGAAACCAAACCAAGGCCTATGATAGACAAAGCGACAATTGATAACGTCTTTTTCATGTTAAATTCTATTTTGATCTTTACAATATTTATCCAAAATTCCGTTAATGAAGATATTGGAACGGTCCGTTGCATATACTTTTGCAATTTCAATATATTCATTGATAATAACTCTTGAAGGCGTAAAAGGAAAATTATCCAGCTCAGAAAGTGCTGTTGACAAAATGACTTTATCCATTAAAGAAACTCTTTCCAGATCCCAGTTTTCCAACCTTTCACTCAGCTTTTTCTCATTAGCTTCCCAGTTGTTCAGGGTATCTCTCAGAAGTTTTCCTGCGAAATCTTTATCCTCTTCATCCTTAATCATTTTGATTAATGTTCTGCTTTCTTCATCCTCCTTAAGGAAACCGATTGTTTTCTGTACCATAGAGTTGGCGATGTGGATATCATCGTACCATGAAAGTTCTTTATCACTAAGATATTCCTGAAAATCATCATTCTCAGCGATGTATCTTAAAAACAGTTTCCCGATAAACTTCTGATCTTCTTCAAAAGAATATCCGTCTTCCTTCATGAAATCCTGGTAACGCTTTCCTGCAGTAATTCTCTGGAAAGTTTTCACCAATATATCATCATGCATATCCCACTTCACCTGCTTGTGCTGGCCTGTGAAAAACAATCTCTCAGGATTTTCTTCCAGCTTGATCAGTACCTGGTTATTGATGAATTTTTGGTTAGGATTTATTTCAGCATCGGTTTTAAGATATTTATTCTTCCCAATTTCGATCTGAGTCTCTGCCAATTCTTTCAGAGCTACCAAAAAATTAAGCTGATAGATATAGAGATTATAGATTTTCTCTATCCCAGAGAACATATTTTTCTCTAAAATATCAAACTTTACAGGATTCTGATAGTAAGAATACACTGTTTGTACTACTTTTTCACGGATTTGTCGTCTTCCTAACATTCAAAGAGCTTTTTATGGGTGCAAAGATACAAAAATTAAAATTGATGAAATTCGTAGTCTGCCTACATTTTTGTAAATTTGTAAAACTTTATGAAAGCGCTAAAAACCTTAAACCCTTACTTTTGGAAGCACAAAATATTATTGTTTTGGGGGTTGTTATTTATCATTGCCAGTAATTTCTTCAATATATATAAAGTTCAGTTTGTAGGAAAATCTGTGGACGAACTTACCAAAAGCGGCAATCTGGGCTTCAACAATCAGGTTTTGGTGTATGTCGCCATTATTGTAGGCTGTTCACTTCTGACCGGATTTTTCACTTTTATGATGCGCCAGACGATCATCGTTGCATCCAGAAGAATTGAATATGAACTGAAAAACAAGATCTACAGACATTATCAGGAACTTTCGCTTACAGACTACAAACAGACTACGATTGGTGACCTTATGAACAGGTTAAGTGAAGACGTGGTGGCGGTAAGAATGTATTTGGGACCTGGTGTAATGTATGTGGTGAACCTGGTGATTCTCCTTGTGATCACCAGCATTTATATGTTGAAAACAGATACGTCTATGACGGTATGGACGTTGTTGCCACTTCCTATTCTATCCTATATTATATTTAAGGTGAGTTCGATCATCAATCAGAAGTCGAAGATCATGCAGAAAAGTCAGTCTGCGATTTCTACTTTTGTACAGGACAGTTTCTCGGGCATCAGAGTGGTGAAGTTTTTTGCTAAAGAAAATTACATCAAGAAGAATTACGGTATCAAAGTTACTGATTATCAAAACAAAGCTTTGGATTTAGCGAAAACAGAAGCGTATTTCTTTACCATTATTTTATTTGTAATCGGATTACTGAACGTGGCTGTTATTCTTGTAGGCGGACAGAAATATATTGCCGGAGAACTTAGCGTGGGTAAAATTGCCGATTTCTTCATGTATATCAATATCCTCATCTGGCCATTCTCCATGGTAGGTTGGGTAACTTCTGTAAACCAGAGAGCGGAGGCTTCAATGCAGAGGATCAATGAATTTCTTGATAAAAAATCAGAAGTTATTAACACCAACTTTGAAAACTATCCTATTAAAGGAGATATTGAATTCAGAAATGTTTCCTACGTTTATCCAAACACAGGCATCAAAGCATTAGATAATTTAAGCTTTACAATCAAAGCCGGTGAATCTTTAGCGATCATGGGTAAAACAGGAAGCGGAAAATCAACGATTGCCCTTCTGCTGTGCAGACTTATTGATCCTACGGAGGGTGAAATCCTGATTGACGGGAAGAATCTGAAAGATCATAACCTGACCAATTACAGAAATTTCATTGGATATATTCCTCAGGAAAGCTATTTATTCTCGGATTCTATTGAAAATAATATCGGTTTTGCCATTGATCATCCTTCCCACGAAAAAGTGGTGGAATATGCCAAAATTGCGGATGTAGATAAAAATATTGTTGAATTTAAAGAGCAGTATAAAACACTTGTTGGTGAACGCGGGGTAATGCTTTCGGGAGGCCAGAAGCAAAGGATTTGTATCGCAAGAGCTTTAATAAAGGATCCGAATATCATCATTTTTGATGATTCTTTGTCTGCCCTGGACACGGAAACGGAACAGAATATCCTTGAAAATATCGACCGGAAAATCAACAATGCCACGTCCATAATTATCACACACAGAGAGTCTAGCGCTCAAAAAGCCGATAAAATCATCAACCTTACCGAAATTGCTAATTCTGTAACTGCTTAGCCGTTTCATTCTCAATTGTTAAATAAATCATAAAAAAAATTTTGTGATTAAAAGAATTCTTTTATATTTGTTCTTAACAAGATTAAAAAATATCTAACAATGAGTGAATACAAGGAACGCCATGAAAATGAAATTTTCACTAAGGTGTTAAAAGCAGGGAGAAGAACTTATTTCTTTGATGTGCGCGAGACGAAAGCAGGAGATTATTATCTTACGATTACCGAAAGTAAAAAGAACTTCGGGGAGAATGGGGAAGCTACATTCGAGAAGCACAAAATTTATCTTTACAAAGAAGATTTTAAAAGTTTTCAGGAGATGTTTAATGAATCCACAGATTTCATCATTAACGAGAAGGGTGAGGATGTAATATCAGAAAAACACGACAAAGACTTCAAAAGCAAATCATTCACTATTGATTCTGACGACGAAGTTTAACAAAAGAATATCTAAAAACACAAGCATCTGAAAAAGGTGCTTTTTTTGTGCCTAAAATAGGCTTATTGCAAATTAAAAAAAAGAGGCACATCTTTAAAAAATGCACCTCTTTGATTTTATACAAATTCTCTTTTGATCTGTGTAAGAATCGTTGGATCCTGGATTTCATCGTCTTTGGCTAACAGTAATACTTTAGACATCACTTCTGCAGATTTCGGATCGTCATCTGCAAAAGGCAGGAACAGTCTTCCTCTATGTTGCGAGTGAACAGGAAGGATAGACAGGTATTTGCCCGGAACCTGATGTACAACCGCACTGCCTAAATGCACACTATAGTCTCCCATTTTCCCTTTCACCAATACATGAGAGCCTTCAATACTTACGTTATCCAGTTTAAATAAGCGGGCCGTTTCTTTCATAAGTACTGCACGCATTTCAATGGAAGAATGACTTGCTTCCGGATCTACTCCCCCTACGTGAGCTACCGATACCACCAGATCTATATCGCGCATCACCTCTGAAAACAGTCGTGGATTGATATCTTCAAAAGGAATATTTTTATAATCTTTTAATGAATGGAATTCTATGGTTTCCAAAGTCGGACTTTCCACTTCGGCTGGTGAAAACCAATTGGCAGCGGCATACATTTTCACCTGGAAGCCTTCCTTATGATACACTTTCTGAAGACCTTCTTCGTAATCTACTTTCCAGCCTCGTGTTTTAAGCAGTGCCAATGCCTGTTTCGGCTGAACCTGATGTCCGGCATAACGGCGTGACACAGATTTTTCCTTCAGCTCATCCTGTGTAGGCACATACAGTTCCCTGAATATCTGCTTGAACGGCTGGATCAGTTTTTCCGTAAAACAATAGTGCTGATAATCGCTCCAGACCCCGTGCTGATGAAGATCGACGCAATGGACAATCCGCAGCGTATTGGTTTCATTTAATTCCTGAATTTCTCCATGAGCATTCACCAGATTTCCATCATGATAGAATCCTATTTTATCATCATTGGAAATGAATACGAGCTTTTCCAGATGTTTTACAATAACCGGATGTTCAAAAAGGTTTTTAATTTCTGCAAAAAAGAACTCGTCACCTCTTATCATGGCTTCTTCCAGCCCTTTTCGGGAACGGGTCCATTGTTCACGCATGATTTTACGGTAATTTCCTAATTCTATGATCGCTTTATCTTTTTTGATTTTCGGCGGAATGGATTTAAGCTGTTTATCATCCCTGAATACGACCATTTCGGCTTTTCCATCGTCTTCTATAATCAAACCTACTGTCACTCCATCAATCGTCACCTGCGTTTCTTTTGATAAAATGGTTTGAATCTGTTTGGTTTCCATCGCCCAGGTCAATCGGATCGGATCCGGATAGCCTGCATTTCGGGCTAAGTTTTCCAATGCCACACGAATCGCCAGTGCTTCACTCGCCTGTTTCATGGAACCAAATTCCTTACTTTCCTTTTTAAACTGCTGAATGTATTCATAGCGGCTCAGGACATCTTTTTCCGAATTAGCTTTGCTCAATGGCACAAGTCCATACACCCGGAGATAATCCTGATCACGCTTATCTTTCACTTTAGCTGTTACTTCTTTGATTTTTAAATCGCCGGTAAGCGTATCGGAATACAGTCGTGCCCGGCGGTGTCCGTTTCCATCGGAAATATATTTAGCAGATTCATACAGCATTTCCCAACGGGCTTTTCCTAATTCTTTGTAAGCTTGTGTAAACCAGTCTTTGTCCACTGCCCCATCCTGAAACTCCTGAACATCTACGGATGAATATTTGGCCACTTCACTTTCCAGTTCTGAATTCTGAGCCTGATAGGTGCTGGTTTTGGTATGAGCATGCATCCACCAGATCGCAGAATCTAAACCTTTCCAGCCTAAATAAGTACTGATGAGTTTCTGCCACTGCGGCGCATAAACAGCTGCCTGGATCAAACGCAGTTCCGAGATCTTCTCTTTCTTCATCATTTCATTGAATGATTCCTGAGTATCACTTTCCAAAGGATAAGAATTTTTGATGAGATAAGAGAACAGTTTCTGCTTGGTCATACTTTCATTGCCATAACTATAAATGTAGTTGGCATACAATGTTGATTTCCCAAGCCCTTTTAAAAGCTGCACAAGACGGTTGGTTCCGTAGATGGTCTGAAATTCCTGTACAAATTGAGAAACGGCAGTATTCGCATCACCGCGAATAAGTTCTACATCCAGGAACTTATTCTGAATGTCTTCGATAATCGGTTTCAGGAAAGGAAATGTATCTGTATATTTTTCCTGATGATGGTAAATCGTATGGGTTTTAGCTCTGGTAAGATCCCTTATAACGGAGTCTGCCGTGAAAATCCCTTCATAAAGTTCATCTTTTGTAATGACGTTTAACTCATACATTTTGCAGAATAATTGGAAATTCGGAACTGAATGTTTTTTATTTTCTTCCAAACCATTATACTGCATCCATCGGTAAAGATTCCACTGTTTGATATACTGTTCATCGGTAAGGTCTTTAAAAGGTACTGCCTGTAAAAACACATTGAAAAAGCCCAGCTGCTGCCAGCCGGCTCCTCCACCATAATAATAGGTATTTTCTTTTGCTTTGTAGTTAATGACCTCCTCCGGTAAATGAGCAAACAGAGTACTGCATGCATCGATCAGGAAATCTGTTTTCTCTTCAAATACAAATTTATACTGTAAAACTTCCAGAATTCTTTTAACAGGATTATCCCAGTAGTAGTCGCTTTTCAAAGGATTAGGAATAATATCCTTGTGATAAAACATATAGTTTTCCAGGAAATCTCTGAACTTTTTACGGTCGCAGTTTTCAGCGAAAGTCAGCAGGAATAAATCCCGCGGCTGAAGTCCTGAATCTTTATACCACTGTGCCCATACTTCGTGCAGAGGATAGTTTTCAGCAATCTGTTCAGAGGTAAAACCTTCCGTATTGTTTCTGATGTGTCGGAGGGTATTGCCCATCAATACAGTTATTTTTGAGCCATTCCAGTCGTCTACTTCGTATTCATAATCTTTATTTTTAAGGAATAGAGCATTGAGTTTTTCTAATTCCCCTTTGATATGGTTCATGGATTGTGTAAAACCATACTTATCTTTTTTCGTAGCCTGTGCGTATACAGAATTGGCTTCCACTACGGGCAGTTCAAATTTTGAGATCACGGAAGGATCATAGAACCCGAATCCGTTGTCTGCGGAAAGTACTTTTTGATCATCAGAAGGATTAAGCTGATCCAAAAGGCTCTGTTCCCTTTCTGATACTTTCGCCTTTTCTGAAAACTGTTGGGTCCAGCTTCCGATCTGAGCAGAGACTCTTTTATCTTTATGAAGCTGAAGCATAATATCCAGGGAAGCCGTTCGCTGTTCTATATCTCCTTTTACCATTAATTCTTCAACCAATGGACTCACTACTCCATCTTCCTGCTGTACGACCAATTCTATCAGTTTCTTCCGAAGTGTGCCGCCTTTTCTTTTGAACATATCAAAGAAAATCATCAGTTCCTCTTTGCTCAAAGGGTTTTGCTGAAGCACATTGATCCCTGAAGCCACTAAAGATTCTCCTCTGTCTTTTATGATTTTAAAGGCAAATTCTTTCTGGAACGGCGTTACTGCCTGCTTTTTCTTTCCGAAATTATAAGAGTAGGAATAGCAGTAGAAATCTCCTAAAATACCTCTTGACAACTGTTCACGCAATGAAAGGTCAAACTGATCAAAATAAGAAAGAACCAGATCCCGCTTTTCTTGATCCTCGCCCACCAAATAAAACATCGACGCGTATAAATTACTTTTGCTGAACGTTGCATTGAGCCAGGAGAATATCTTCCCTTCAAATTTCTTTTCCTTTACATCAATCTTTTGGGTAAGCTCGTGAAGTTTTTCAAAGAAATCAGGATAATCGGTATTGTTGATATAGAATTTTGAAGCTGCATTGGCATTTAATAACGTTGATAAAGATTCACCCGCAAAAGCCAAAACCTGCAGATCACCTTCCAGTACCGCTTTGTAATATAACGGCATTTGGATATACGGATCATGGGTTTCTCCCGCGAATTTTATGGCCAGACATTTCTTTTCCACACTGTCATGGTCATACAACTGATGCAGATATGGAACTGCTTTTTCCACATCCCATACAGACTGTACCCAAAGCGCCATATAGACTTCGTTATTATTTTTGCTTTTTATAGCATCCGGAATCAGTTCGGGATTGTTGAAGTAGGTATGAGCGAGTGAAACAATATTCTTCACCACCGATTCTTTTTCGGCATCCCAACCCAGGCCTGTCCAAGTATCTATGGAACGCACAACGGATGAAAAACGGGTGAGTTTATGTTCTACAATCACATTGGTCATATATTCCAACGCACCGATGCTTGTTTCATCCAGAGCTTCCAGAACAGTTTGTCTTAAACCTTCCTGTCGCTGTGCCGCCAAAAGGAGTTTTTCCACGAGTTCCCAACAATGTTTCTGCTCGCTATTGAGTAATGCTTTGATGATATTCCGGGATACTTTTCCTTCAGGATGTTTATTGAAAATAATGTCTTCTATCAATTGATAGATAGCTGTATTTCCTGTATCAATCGCTGCGGACCAGATATAGAATTGGTTTAAACTGTTTGATATGGCGCTGTCATAGATGATCTGCTCTTCCAGCGTCAGGTCATAAAACTGTTCTCCTCCATTGATGTAAGAATAGCTACTTGGCAGCTGCAACAAGCCTCCAATTAAATTAATCTGGTTGAGAAGGATATAATTTTCATTGTGGGGAGCACGGAAAGAACGTCTGTAGTATCCTGTCTGATACATTTTCTGGGGCATTCTAGTCAAGGCGTGCTTTACCAGATCTGCATGATGTCCAAAGAAATAAACCAAAAGTTGATCATAGTCATTATCATCCCACATATTGGGTTTGATATATTTTTTGATTTTTTCCATACGTTCGGAGCCCAGGCTTAAATCTTCAAAATAGTTGGTTTTACCCACTATTAATAATCCCAGTTCCGCTACCTCTTTCTTAAGTTGAGGTTTTGAAAAAACTTGGGATAATAAACCTTTTTCTGTTTGCTCTTTTAAATCTTTCCTTAAATTCCGATAATGGTTGACGGTCTTTTTCGATTCTAATTTTTCTATAATTTCCATGTATTTTGAGATTCAGTGTTTTTAATTACCAGTAACTTCCTGCTAGAAAGGTAAGCCGGATAAAAGTGAATGTGTGTTCTAGCCCTAGGTCTATTGTTTCGGAAAGGTGTTCCAGCTGCCCGTCATTATAAAATACGGCAAACATTCCGTCTTCGAAAGCCTGCGTCGCATTTTCCTGTGCCTTCTGAAGATTAGCTTTCTTCTCATTATAAATACTTCCGAAGCCTGCCTTACCGGTGTCTGTAAGAATATTCAGATAATTTTCCGAAGGTATTTTCGTGTAATCTGTATCTTCCAATTCAAATGATTGAGCATTGAATGCTTCCACCTGCTGCTGAACAATTAGTTTTAATAAATCCTCCAAAGATATTCTGGAATCATCATATCTGATTTCAAGCTTCTGCTCCGAAAGAACAGGATGTTTCCTGCCTAATTGCTTTACCGTTACCTTTATTTCCATATGTGAAGTTGATATCAATAAATATAGGGAAATTTTTAACGGAGACTGTTTTAAGACCTTGAAGAAAGGGTATGAATTAAATCATCAATCCGAAAAAATTACATTTTTTTGACTTAAATGTAGATGTTTTTAGAAGATAAGATGATTGAAAATGAAATTTCAGGAATGGCATAAAATAAAAAAGCACACCTTTTAAAGTGTACTTTTTTATGAATCATAGTCAAAAACCAGATCGTATGAATAAGCAGTTCATTGATCTAATTTTTGATATCTTTTATTTTTTAATGACTTTCAATGTCTTAGTCTCATCATTTGAATTGACCTTAACCAAATAAACTCCTGATGCTAAGCCGGAAAAGTCTAATGTGCCTTCATTAGCATTTATTGTTTTGCTCAACACCTCCTGACCTAATAGATTATAAACCGATACCAAAGATATCTTCTGATCAAACGAAATAATAAGCTTGTCATTCACCGGGTTCGGATATGTCTTTAGAGAATTCTTTGATACTGTAAAGTCATCTACCCCTAAAGTTGGACAGGCAATAGCTGTCGGAACATTTTTATCAATAGTAGAACCATCACCTAATTGACCATAAAGGTTTAACCCCCATGTGCTGACCGTTCCATCACTCTTTAAGGCAAAAGTATGTGATATTCCAGCAGCAATAGCTTTCCAGGTCGTAAGACTGCCCAATTGTGCAGGAACGCTGGTGTTCGTCGTCGATCCGTTTCCTAACTGACCATATTGATTTCTTCCCCATGTCCACAGTGTTCCGTTTGATTTTATAGCAAGAGTATGATTTCCTCCCGAAGCAACGGTCTGCCAGTTAGTGGCAGTTCCGATTTGTGTTGGAATATTTTTATTTGCCGTTGTTCCATCTCCCAATTGTCCATTGGCATTATACCCCCACGTCCAAAGGGTTCCGTCTGTTTTCAGTGCAGCGACATGAAGCGTTCCAACACCAAGACTTTGCCAGTTGCTGGCAGTTCCAACCTGAGTAGGGATCAACCTGTTGGTATTAGTAGCATCTCCGATTGTTCCATAAGTATTGCTACCCCAGGCCCAAAGGGTTCCGTCTGTTTTTAATGCAATAGTAAAATCCTGTCCACATTGAACAGCCAACCAATTGGTAGCAGTTCCTATCTGAACCGGCACTAAACTGGTAGTCGTGTTACCAGTACCTAACTGGCCATAAGGATTGAGTCCCCAGGCCCATAGTGTTCCGTTATTTTTTATTGCTACCGTATGATACATTCCGGTATCAAAAGTTTTCCAGTCTGTAGCAGTTCCTACTTGTACCGGGGTATGTTGCTCTGTATTTGTCCCATTACCCAATTGACCAGAATTAGCTCCCCAGGCCCAAAGCGTTCCATCTGTTTTCTGAGCAATGGTATGGTTGCTTCCACCAGCAATTTCTTTCCAGTTATTAGCCGTTCCTACTTGTTTTGGGGTTGACCTGTTAGTGGTTGTCCCATTTCCTAACTGTCCTGAAGTATTAATTCCCCAAGCCCATAATGTTCCGTCTGTTTTTATAGCTACACTATGCAGGCTCCCTGCATTCACTTTTTGAAAACAACCTGGCAGACCGGCACTTGGAGACATTTTCACTAAACCAAGCTGTAATGTTCCCAGCCAGATAGTCCCTGAAGATTGTGTACGGACGGCACTGAAATAGTCATCAGGCAGACCAAGATTTGTATTATTTCTCGTGTAAGTGGTGCAATCCGTAAAGTTTTGCAACCCTGATCCGTTAAATCCAATCCACACTTTGCTGTTACTGTCAACATCCACGGCGTTAGGATTGTATCCTGCAAGACAAGAAGTGCTTTGATAGATAAACGCAAGGTTAGTTCCGCTCGTTGTTATCGTAACTAAACTGTCAGAACCTTGCAAATAGATCGTATTGTTGGCAATTCTCAATATTTTTTGAGTTCCTTGCGCTATAAAATTAAAATCAGTTCCATTAAATTTATACAATACACCGCCATTGGTAACCCAAACTCCGTTATTAGTGTCTGTTGCTACAGAATTCAGACTTGTCACAGAGGTATAATTAGACCATGTTGTACCATTGAATTTTGTAAGACCTGAGTCTGTTGCAATCCAAAGGTTATTTTGTCCGTCAACAGCTATATCATTAATTTCATTAGTGGGCAAACCTGAATTGGAGGTTGTATAATTAGTCCAAGTCGTTCCGTTATACATAATAATCCCATTAAGTTGAGAGGCAATCCATTTTCTGCCCAGGCCATCAATTTGAATTTTTATAATTGAATTGGATGCAATACCGGAATTGGTCGTATTATAATTGGTAAAAGTTGTTCCGTTAAAAGTTGAAACGCCGTTATAAGTGGCAAGCCATAACAATCCATTGGCATCAGCTTTAATATCAGCAATATAATTGCTCCCTATTTCTGAATTCGAAGTATTGTATGTTGTGTAACTATACGTTTGTGCGAATGCAGAAATTGAACTGAGGATTAAGAATAAAAAGTAGAGTTTTTTCATGGTTTTTAATAAAATAATTCTCTTCATGTTTAGTTTCATAATGTTTCCCTACTCGTTTAGCTTTTCGGTTCCGCTTCGTTTAAATGGTTTCTGAACTCCATATGAAATGAAAACTTTTCTAAATCACACTCGTTGATGAAAAAGGCTGGTTTTGATTTTAAAAAGTACTTGGCCTGTTAAATAATACTGCATTGTTACCAGTAAAAGATTTGAAGTTTATCCAATATGATTAGATTATATCCCGTTACGAGAAATAATCTAATTAAGTGTGTTGATTCCACAACCTGCACTTGTAAAGAAGTTTTGAGGATTTACTTTCGTTCCAGGTTTCCGGAAACAATCAGTATCGATGAATTAACAGAATAAATTCAGGATAATTTTTCTCATTCTCATGGTTTAATGTTTTTAAGTTAAGGTTATAGTTTTTGCTCTAAACATGTATCGTCATGATGACTTTTTATGTTTTGAACTGCAAAAATATACTTTTCTTACGGAGTATCAAACAGTCAATTGAGAATTTACACACCAAATGGTGTTTATTAATTTAGCATTGAAAATGTATAGAAATAAAAAAAGTACACTGTAATAGTGTACTTTTCTTGGGTGAATGAGGGGTCTCGAACCCCCGACCTTCGGAACCACAATCCGACGCTCTAACCAACTGAGCTACAATCACCGTTTTGTGAGTGCAAATATAGGGAAGATTTTTTAATTACCAAACAATTCCGTCAAAATTTTTCATCGCAATGAGCTTCTCAGACGTAAATCCCTCAGCATAAGTCACTCCCGACAAACGTCCCAAATCCTGAGCACGGTAGGTCAGGCTTTCAAAGAAGTCTTTTGTGGCAATCGGAGTAACCGGTTCACTGGATGTTGGATCATAAAACTGCGTTTTGAAGGCCATGCATGCTTCAATCTTCTTATCAAGATGCTGAGATATATCGATTACAAACTCAGGTTTAATATCTTTCCACTGAATGTAATGAAAAATATGCTTCGGTCTCCATACGTCCTGGTTTTCGCCATCCAAATGGGTCTCGATTTTTCTCAGTCCGGCAAGGAAGCACGCATCTGACACTAATTTCGCACCTTTTGCATGATCCGGATGTCTGTCATCAATTGCATTGGCCAAGACGATTTCCGGGCGGTATTTACGGATCATTTTTACGATCTCCATCTGATATTCTTCAGAATTGACTAAAAAGCCATCTTTCATGCCTAAGTTTTCTCTTGCAGACACGCCAAGAATCTTTGCGGATTCAGCGGCCTCCATTCTTCTGGTTTCATCGGTTCCTCTGGTTCCGAGTTCTCCCCTGGTAAGATCTACAATGGCACATATTTTTCCTTCCGAAATCATTTTGGCTATTGTTCCGCCGCAACCCAGTTCTACATCATCAGGATGAGCTCCAAAAGCAAGTATGTCTGTTTTCATAGGTTCAAATATAAGGCTTAAAATAAAAACTTCCCAAACATTGAGAATGGGAAGTTTTAATATCTATAATTTAAAATTTAAATTACTTATTGATTTCTGCGTTCAATTTTACAGCATCCTGGTAAGTAGGATCAAGCTGTAAAGATTTAGCTACATAATCTTTAGCTTTTGCAGCATCAGAATCTTTATTCATATACGCTACCGCGAAGTAAGCATATGCTAAAGTTTGTTTGTTAGCTTCCGCATCTGCAGGCTTCACCGTACTGATGAATTTTTCGTATGCTAATTTTGCAGCATCATTGTTTCCTGCCTGTTGGTAAGAATACCCCTGGCTGTAATAAGCTGGTGCCCAATCCGGAAGAAGTGCACTCATTTTCTGCCATGTAAGAATAGCTCCGTTCCAGTTTTTCACATCCTGGTAAGCTGTTGCTAATTTAAACAGAGAGTCAGAATCTTCTTTATTAGCCGCTACTTTTTTCTTCAATGCTTCAATCTCAGGAGTTGTAGGTCCTTTTTCCGCTTCAGCCTGAGAAGCTCCACCACCCGCAATATTGGCAAGTTCAATATCCCACTTCATGGTTTCATCTTTAGCCGCTTTAGCAATAGCAATTTTCTGCTGAGCTTCTGTAGTTAAAGCTGTTTTTTTAGCTGCATCCGTTTCAGTTTTAGCTAAACCTGCTGCGATAAGTCCCTGAAGTCCTTGGTCAGCCGGCTGTATTCTTGTTTTCTCAGCCTGAGATACAAAAGTATCCATGTTCTGCTTTGCGTCTGCGTAGTTTCCATCAGCATAAGACTGGTAAGCTCTTAATTTAAACTTGATAGGATCATCAATTTTATCAAAGATCTTGTCCAGTACAGTTTTAGAGTTTGCATAATCTTCATTGGTGAAATATAATTTAGCAATTTCTAACTGAGTATATGGATCCTCATCAGCATATTTTGTATAGTTGATAAGGTCTTGTGTTGCCTTTGCATTCTGCTGGTATCTGATATCATAAGAAGCCAGAGCTTTGTATGCCGGTGCATAAGTTGCGTCTACCCCAATAGCTTTGTCAATACTTTGTTTAGCTTGCTGCCATTGTTGTGCAGCCATCCATAAAGTAGCCATTCTTGTATAAACAGATGCTTTATTTTTAGCTAAAGGTAACGCTTTGTCATAAGCAGACATCGCTTCACCCGGAGCTCTTTTGATTCTGTAAGCATCCCCAAGTGTATAATAGTAATGAGCAGGAACTCCTTTTTTCTCAGCTTTTTCAACAGCTTTTGTCAGGAATTGGATCGCTGCATCAGGAGCGTTATTTTTTTCGAATAAAGTTAAAGCTTCAGCAGCTCTGAATAATACTTCTGCATCTTTTTCTCTGGAATCTGCCACAATCTTCTGAATTTCAGCAATTGCGCTTTTATCCCCTTTCCCTAACTTTACGGTAGCCAAACCGATTTTGTTCAGGTAGCTTTTGCTATCAGCAGCTAAACCTTTGTTAAAGCTTTCAACAGCTTTAGCATAATCAGGTTCACCCTGCTTAAGGTAAGTATTCCCTAAATAGAAGTAATTTTCTGCTGTAGGTGCTTTGGCAACCATTTCAGTAAAATTGGTTTTAGCCTGTGCGTATTTATCACTGTCTATACTGTTAATACCATCCTGCAACGTCTGTGCAGAGGCTAAACCGGCAAAAAATACCACGGCTGCTCCAAAAGCAATTTTCTTTACATTCATAATCATTATATCTTTCATTTTATATTTTCTATATTTTGAGTTATAAGCTCCACAATTTTCAGACCAAAACAAAGTTTTTGCAAAAGTTAAAATGCTATTTTAATATTTTTTAACGCATCTGAACCTCTCTTTTGTATATATTATAGGGCTGCAGACCTTCTTTTTCTACAATCATCTGCCCCAATTGTGTACATGAATATCTGATAAATCCATTAGCGATATTAAAGTTTCCTTCATTGGTTAAGAAATAAAGAACTCTGGTAAACGGATAGGTCATCTGACGTAGACTTTCATTATCCACGCTGTACAATTTTCCTTTATCTTCTACAGGCAGAACTTTCACTATTTCTCTGAGTTTTTCTGAAGTCTTATCGTAAGGTCGGCTGAACGTATTCAGGCCGATAACTCCGATTTTATCAGTATGTTTACCCAATTCTTCAATGATATTCTGGCTTCCCGGAATAATGGAGAATTTAAGGTCTTTCGGTTGTTTCTTCAGTTTTTGGGCGACAAAGTTCAGGTTACTCGAGTTAGTTCCGTCGAAAATAAAATTCTTGGCATCAGATTCAAGCCCGCTTTTAATTTCATCCATGGAAATACTCTGTTTCGGAGAATCTTTTGGAACAACAAAAACGACTGCATCTGCAGCGAATTTAGCAGGAAGAAACTTCAAATCCACCTGTTCTTCATATGCTTTTTTCTCTTCAGGGGTAAGATCTCTCGACATAACCGTTATTCTTGCCTTATCATGAAGCAAATCAAGAAAACCTAAATCTTCTTTTTTGGTTTCTATTTTGATATGAGTTTCGGGATAATTGATCATATATCCGTCTGCCAAAGCCTCGGTAACGCTTTTAAAAGACTCGTCGGTAAGGATAGTAAGGTCTCCTTTATGATAGGATGGAGATTTATCTTCTTTTTTGCAGCTTACAGCAGCGATGCTTATCACAGAAAGCAAAGCAATTTTCAAACTATTTCTCATTTCCTGAATCTTTAATTCTTGAAACTGCTCTATAGATTCTAAATATTCCATAAAGAATAAGCACTGCACCCATCGCATAAGCAATAGCAGGCTCTAAAATCGTGAAGAAAAACTTGTAGATAATAACTACAATTCCCAAGACGATATAAAATAATCCGGTAACTAAGGATAACCAATTGAACATCATGTAACAAAAATACCAAAAAAAATAAAAAAGAGAAGCATATGCTTCTCTTTTTATTTATAATTCGAATAAATAAGTCTTATTCAAAGTTCATAGTAAACGGTACGCTATAGTAAGATCTAACGCTCTCCCCGTTTCTTTTCGCAGGAGTCCATTTTTTAAGTTTCTTAACTACACGAACAGCTTCACTGTTGAAGTCGCCATTTGGAGATTTCTCTTCAATAGTAACTGCAGAAACAGTTCCGTCTCTTTCTACAACGAACTTAAGTTTCGCCTTAAGGGTACCTTCACCTCCTTCCATTAGAGAAGTATCAAAATTTTCCCCAAGATACTTTCTTAATGCGGCCATACCTCCAGGATATTCTGCAGACTGGTCTACATCTTTGTAGATCTCGTTAGGGTTATTTGTTTTTACTTCCGCTGTACTGGCTTTGTTACCTGTAGATGGCGGTGGTGGCGGTGGTGTATAAGCCGGAGCTTTTACCCCTTCCTGATTATTCAAACCAGTCGTCGTTTCTAACTGCTTAGAAATTGGCGGCGGTGGCGTTTCAATCTTTGGAGCTTTTACTGGCTCCGGAACTACGTTCTGAATCACCTCGATTTTTTCTTCTTCCTTTGGAGGAGGTGGTGGAGGTGGTTCTTCTTCTTTTGGTTGGTCAATGATCGGATCTTCTTCAATGATGTTTACCAAATCTGCCTTCACTTCTTGCTTAGGCGGTTCGGTAAGTCTCTTGATGGTAAGATAAATAAAAGGAGACAAAGCCGCAACCAGGAATAATGCCGTTCCAACAATAAAAGATTTTGTCAGAAGTCTTGGATACTGATGTCTAAGATCATAGGCACCATATTCCTTATTTCTATTTTCAAATACAATCTCATCTAAAGTAAGATTCTGATTGTATACATTTTCATCTGCCATAGATTTACAGTTTTATGGTTAAATTACTTTGTAGCTGGTGCAGCCGAAGCTCCATTATTCCCAACTTTCTTATCATAAATAGCTTTTTCCCAAGGCTTCACATCGGTTACCCCGTACTGCTCACTTTTGGTAATGGCCATTTCGTCAAGAATATCTACAAAGTTCTTATATACAGCATCGTCAGTAGGCTTAATAATAACAGTAAATTTTGTTTTATCTGCTGCCCCTGCTTTTGCTTTCTCAATTATTTTTCTAATCCCTTCTCTATCATAAGTAGTTTCGTTAAGAGTCTGATCATTTAAAGATGAATTATCCTGCTGATGCCAGAAAATCTTATTGTCTTTCCCTAGTAATAAAGAAATTGAGTTAGAAAGTTTAATTTCTGTTGGAGGTGGTTTCGGCTGATCCTCTTTTGGTTTTGCCGGAAGCCCTAAATCCATTACATTCGGTTTGCTAAATGTGGTTGTGAACATAAAGAAGGTAATCAATAGAAAACCCAAGTCCACCATTGGAGTCATATCTACTCTGGTATTCTGCTTCTTGGAACGTACCTTGCCGCCTTTGCCGCCTTTTTCCTGTACTTGTACTTCTGCCATTTCTAAATGATATTATTATGGTTTACCTTCTTGTGATGTAATCAACCAGAATTTAAGAAAATCAATATCTCTTAAACCTTCAAATAGGCTTTTAACTTTAGGATACTCAGTAGTAACGTCACCCTTGATTGCTAATTTGTAATCAGGATTTACGCTTAAACTCTGTTTTACCCATTCTACTAACTGCTTATTTGTACTATCCATAGGAATCCCAGTAGGACTCTTAAAGCTTTTCTGCTCCTCATCTGACAAATCAAGATAGCCTTTCAATTGGTTCATAGGAACCCCAATTGCTTGTACTTTTTGAAAGGCAGCTTTTTCCTGGTTGGTAAAAGTCATATTATACTTTTGACCCATTTTTTCTAAAAGCTGTAATCTCTCTGATGCATTTTCTACCGGCTGGAAATAGAATTTTCCGTCCGGAGTCGCGTTGATGGTCATCAAACTTGCATCAGGAAGTAACTTCTCTGATATTGAAGATGGCGGTTTAATCTGCTCCACGTCAGGTTTTTTAAACTGAGTGGTCAATATAAAGAACGTAAGTAGTAGGAAGGCAACGTCACACATTGCCGTCATATCCGTCACTACTCCATGTCTTTTTGGTTTGACTCTCGCCATTGTTTTGAATTATTTTAAATTAAACTTCTTTTAATTGGAATGCAAATTCCTTGCTACAAATTCAATTCTTAGTTGAATTCAGCAAAAGACTGCTGGATGCTCATAGCGATCTCGTCGATCTTATAAGTTAATCCGTCAATTTTAGATGTAAAGAAGTTATAAAGGATAATCGCGATAGCTGAAGTACCAATACCTAATGCCGTGTTGATCAAGGCCTCAGAGATACCTGTAGAAAGTGCAGCAGCATCTGGAGTACCACCACCTGAACCTAATGCGAAGAATGCTTTGATCATCCCGATTACAGTTCCTAAAAGTGCGATCAATGTAGCTACAGTACCTAATGTAGAAAGAATCATCATGTTCTTTTCAAGCATTGGCATTTCAAGAGTCGTAGCCTCTTCGATAGCTTTGTTAAGAGCTACCATTTTTTGCTCTTTATTTAAAGTAGTATCGTGAGAAAGTGCTTTGTAAGTAGTAAGACCTTCTTTTACTACGTTACCTACAGATCCTTGTTGTCTGTCACACTCTTCTAAAGCTTCATCAATTTTGTTTTGATTCAATAAGCTTCTTACTTGTACTACGAAGTTGTCTAAGTTACCTTTTCCAGCAGCCTTACCTAGTACGAAATATCTTTCAAAAGAGAAAACGATTACAGTAATCATGAAAGTAATCAAGATTGGTACGATAACCCCTCCTTTGTAGATAATACCTAAAAACGATTCTGGGTGAATGTCTTTTCCTTCAACACTAGAGAAAGCTACAGATCCACCACCTAGTTTTTCTGCGTCTTTAAAGTTTCCTGGGTTCCCAAGAACAAATAAATAAATACAAACTCCTATAACGAATAAAATAGGAATAATAACAGCCGGGTTTAAACCTCCTGCTTTTCTAGCAACTACTTGCTCATCATTTTTTGAAACATTCATTTCCATATTTAACTAAATTATATTGTTTTAAAATTTTACAAGGTGTAAATTAAAGGCAAAATTAATTAAAATGCAAGAGTCTTAAATAAACATTTTGCATTTTTCTGATAAAGAAATTTTAATACGATTTCGATATAATAATTATTTTTAATTATTTTATTTATTTTCCTCAATTTTAACATTTGAGTTAGAAATTTAAAAAAATAAGACCCTCATTTTTTTTAATTTGCCAATGTTAACTTTTTTTTAAATTACGATATTCACAATACGGTGATGCACTACGATGATTTTTTTAGGAGTTTTACCTTCCAAAATAGGCTGCATTTTTTCATCAGAAATCACCAAATCTTCTACCTCCTTCGCAGATAACTGAGCTGAAAGAGAAATTTTGAACTTCATTTTACCGTTTACGCTTACCGGATACTCGATTTCGTCTTCTACCAGATAATCTTCGTTCAACACCGGGAATTTCTCAAATTCCACAGATTCCTTATTCCCCAACAGACTCCAAAGCTCTTCACAGATGTGCGGTGCATACGGAGAGATGATAACGGCTAAGGGTTCCAAAATATTGCGTTTGTTGCATTTTATTTTTTGAAGCTCATTAACAGCGATCATAAATGATGATACAGATGTATTGAATGAAAAGTTCTCAATGTCGTATACCACCTTCTTTATTAAGGTATGCAAAACTTTGTATTCTGCTTTTGTAGGCTCTTCATCAGAAACCTCAAAAGTATCTCCGTTGAAATACAGGTTCCAGAATTTCTTAAGGAAACCGTAAACTCCGCTTAATCCCTGTGTGTTCCAAGGCTTGGACTGCTCCAATGGACCTAAGAACATTTCATATAATCTTAATCCGTCTGCTCCGTATTCCTCACAGATATCGTCAGGATTAACCACATTATATTTAGACTTGGACATTTTTTCTACCTCACGGTCTGTGATGTATTTTCCGTCCTCTAAAATAAATTCAGCATCAGCATAGTCAGGTCTCCATGCTTTGAAAGCTTCCGTATCTAATTCATCTGAGGTTCCTTTTAATAAGGATACGTCAACGTGAATCTTCTGCGTCTTATAATTTTCAGAAAGATTTTTTGAAACATATTGGTTCGTTCCGTCAATTCTGTATACAAATGCACTCATCCCCAAAATCATCCCCTGGTTGATCAATTTTTGGAAAGGTTCATCATGAGTAATATAACCTCTGTCCTTTAAGAACATATTCCAGAAACGGGAATACAATAAGTGACCGGTTGCGTGCTCGCTTCCTCCGATGTATAAATCTACCTGTCCCCAATAATCTGACAATTCTTTATTAGCAAAAACCTCATCATTGGAAGGATCCATATATCTAAGGAAATACCATGAGCTTCCTGCCCAACCCGGCATGGTAGATAATTCTAACGGGAATACCGTGTTATCATCAATCAGATCTACGGAAACCACTTTTTGATTGGCTTCATCCCACGCAAATACTTTCGCGTTTCCTAATGGCGGATCACCATCTTCAGTCGGTAAATATTTTTCAACTTCTGGAAGTTCCAACGGCAACGCAGAAACCGGAAGTGTGTAAGGCATTCCTTCCTTATAATATATAGGAACAGGTTCTCCCCAGTAACGCTGTCTTGAGAAAATGGCATCACGCTGTCTGTAGTTCGTAGTTCCGTGGCCAATTCCTTTATTTTCGATTTCAGAAATGATTTTGGATTTGGCATCATTATAATTCAATCCGTTTAAGAAATCAGAGTTTACACACACCGAATCTTTAGAGTCGAAAGATTTTTCCTGAACATCTTCATCGGTATCGACTACCTTTTTAATATCAAGGTTAAATTTCTTTGCAAATCTGTGATCACGTTCGTCATGTGCAGGAACGGCCATTACAGCACCTGTTCCATACCCCATCAATACATAATCTGAAATATAAATCGGCATTTTCTCGCCGCTGAAAGGATTAACAGCATAACTTCCCGTAAAAGCACCGCTCACGTTTTTCACGTCAGCCATTCTGTCTCTTTCCGTTTTCTTAGACGTTTCTTCAATATAAGAATCTACTTCTGCTTTCTGAGCTTCCGTAGTAATAGTATCTACTAGAGGATTTTCAGGAGCCAGCACCATAAATGTTGCCCCGAAAATAGTATCAGGTCTTGTTGTAAACACTTCAACGATTTCGTCATGACCTTCTACCTGGAACTGAACCTGTGCTCCCTGGGATTTTCCAATCCAGTATTCCTGCGCATCTTTAAGAGGCTGCGGCCAGTCCAGCGTATTTAATCCCTGTAATAATCTTTCAGAGTAGGCTGAGATTCTCATGCTCCACTGCATCATTTTCTTTTGGAATACAGGGAATCCTCCTCTTTCGGATTTTCCGTCCTTCACCTCATCATTCGCCAACACAGTCCCCAAAGCCGGACACCAGTTTACGGTAGTCTCTGCTCTGAACGCAAGACGGTAATTTAAAAGGATATCTTCTTTATCAAGGTCTGAAGAATCTTTCCATTCTTCTGCCGTGAAATTTAATTCGTCGTTTTGGTTGGCATTTAATCCTTCGGTTCCTTTTTCTTCAAAATGCTGAATCAAAGTCTGGATAGGTTCTGCCTTATCGGTACTTTTATTGTACCATGAATGATACAGCTCGATAAAGATCCACTGCGTCCATTTATAATAAGATGCATCTGAAGTTCTCACTTCTCTGCTCCAGTCGAATGAAAAGCCGATCTTTTTCAGCTGCTCTTCATATCTGTTGATATTTTCCTCAGTGGTGATCGCCGGATGCTGCCCAGTCTGGATCGCATACTGCTCAGCAGGAAGTCCGAAGCTGTCATAACCTACCGGGTGGAGGACATTGAAACCCTGGTGTCTTTTATATCTCGCGTAAATATCTGACGCAATATATCCAAGCGGGTGCCCCACGTGAAGCCCTGCTCCGGATGGATACGGAAACATATCGAGAACATAAAATTTAGGTTTGTCCGTGTTATTGGAGGTTTTGTAGGTCTGGTTTTCTTCCCAGTACTTCTGCCACTTTTTTTCTATCTGCTGATGATCGTAAAACACTTTATTATAAATATTAGATGTTAGATATTAGATGTTACATTTTTCAACTCCCATTCTAATTTTCACAAAAATAATGATTTTAAAAGAAATAGGAATTTTAATTTTAATTAATTCGGAAATGCCCTTCAACAAAAAAATCTCATCCGGAGATGAGATCTGTATTTGGTATGGAATGTATATTATTGAGGAATTCTCTTGAACGTATAGGTTCTTGTTTTATATACAGTCGGATCCTGAGTCTCTTCTCTTACCGAAAGGTTTAGGGTCACGTCATTGAGGGTAACCACTTTGGCATTGGAAGGTTCTACTGTCCCCTGATATTTGATCACTACTGTTTTTGAGCTTTTATCATATGTGTAAGTGAAATTTCTGTCTGCCTGAATAGCACACTGCGGCGTGGTACCAATAAAATCCCAGTCCGTTCTTTTTCCGGATGCTTCAGTATTGAACCTCCATCTTGATTCTTTCTGACAGTCGGTATAGGTAATAAGATCTGAAACCGGATCTTCTCCTGTTTCAACGGTGGTCACCACTTCTTTAAGCGGCTGCCAAACGCCTACAAGAGGATATTCCATCGTGGTGTCGCCATCATCATTACATCCCGTAGCTAAAAATAATGATAAACCTGCAAATAGTAATGCTAATTTCTTCATATATAAAATTTTCAAGGGCTAAAATTATAATTTTTTTGATTTATAACACTATTTTTTGTGAAAAATTATTTCAATATTCCATATTTCTAAAAATTTTAGAACATTAGCCCTCATAATAGGCGTTATTTAACAAATATTGAATCTGAGATACCCTCCGCTTTTTATTAAAAAAACTATTTTTGCAGAAAGAAAACAAAAATGCAGAGTATAACGAAAAATAATTTTGACTTCATCCGCGTTCTCCTCGCTTTCATCGTCTTTGTAGGGCATTTGGGAGCTTTAACTGACTCTAGCCAACTTGATTTTTTAACGCATAGCCCCGTAGAGGTTGCCGTCTTTGCATTTTTTATTGTCAGTGGATTCCTTATTGCTAGGAGCTATGAAAGATCTTCCAGCCTGAAAAGCTATATCAAGAAAAGAATCAATAGAATTGTTCCCGCTTATCTACTGGTTGTATTTCTCTGCACTGTACTTCTGAGTCTGGTAAGTACACTTTCTTTCTCTGACTATTTTGGAAATGTACAGGTTTATAAATATTTCTTCTGGAACTCTATCTTCATGAACTTTATGGCTCCTTCCCTTCCCGGAGTATTCGGAAACGAAGCGGTCAATGGTGCACTATGGACCCTTAAGATTGAAATGTGTTTTTATTTTGCGGTTCCACTGATCTTTTTATTATTCGGAAAAAACAATAAATACAGGAATATCAGCCTGATCATTCTGTACTTCCTTTCTCTGGTGTTTCTTAATTATTTTGACATGATTGGAAAGTCTGCTGTTTCCAGACAGTTGCCGGGCTCACTTTGTTATTTCATTGGAGGGATGTTAATCTACTTTCATTTTGATCAGTTTATCAAATATAAAAACACACTGTTCATTATTGCCATCATTACAGTTTGGATTGATCTGATTCTGCATATCAAATTATTCTCACCCATCATGATCAGCATTATCGTACTGTATATCGCCTATTCATTGAAGTTTCTGAATAATTTCGGAAAATACGGAGATTTCACTTATGGTATTTATATCTTCCACTTCCCTATTATCAGGGTATTTGCTACGCTTGGACTATTTGCTAATTACAATCCTTTTTTCATGAGTTTCATATGTATGCTTGTGGTGATTGGTGTAGGAATTGCGTCGTGGCATCTTTATGAGAAAAAATTTTTATAATTTTACCCCAGTAAATACGCAAATGAAAGACCTGGTCTCCATCATCACTCCCTGTTACAATTCTGCTGAATTTATCGAAGAAACGATACAGTCTGTTTTAAATCAAACCTACGAAAACTGGGAATGGCTGATCACAGACGATCTTTCCAAAGACAATACCGTAGATATTATAAAAAAATACAATGATCCCCGGATAAAATTGCACGTCCTTGAGAAAAACGGTGGCGCAGGAAATGCCAGAAACAACAGTCTGGAGAGAGCTACAGGACGATACATCGCCTTTCTGGATTCCGATGATTTCTGGTATCCCGAATATCTGGAAACCATGACCGATTATATGCAAGAAAACAATGCAGAACTGGTTTACTGTAACTATTCAAGATGCAATGAGCAACTACAGCCTGTTTTAAAGGATTTCTTAGCCGATAAAGTAGTCACTTTTTCCAATCTTCTGAAAACCTGCAGACTGGCACCGGTTTCTACGATGTACGACACCAAAAGAGTTGGGAAATTTTTATTCCCGGTAAAAAGCAAACGTGAAGACCATGTGATGTGGTTGAATCTTTTAAAAGTAATCCCACAAGGAATGCCCATCAATAAGACATTAGCCAAGTACAGGATGCGTGAGAACAGTGTTTCCCGAAAGAAAAAAAACATCATCAAAGATCAGTATCTGGTTTATAAAGACTTTATGGGATTTTCTACTGTAAAATCGCTTTATTACACAGCCAATTGGGCGGTTAACGGATTTCTGAAATATTCTAAAATATTCAATTAATGGAGTACTCCAAAGAGTTTAAAGCAGCTTTGAGTGCTTTTTCCAATGTAGAAAAAGACCGTCTTATTTTCAGATTACTGAAAAAGGACAAACTTTTGTCTAAAAAACTGTATTTCGAGCTGATTGATCAGGAAACTACGGATGATAAGAGAAATGCCATGGAAGAAAATGTTGCCGAAAAACTTCTTCTCGCATCTAAATATGTAGGAAATGCCAAGTATTTCATGAGCACCGTCCGAACCGTGAGCGCAGATATTACCGAGCATGTTAAAATAACTACAGATAAATTCGGGGAAGTTTCCCTGAATATTTTACTGGTCAATAGAATTCTGGATTCAAACGAAGACCTGAGCAGACAAAGGTTTGACAACGTTTACAAGCTCTATATTTACATTATCAATAAAGTATTCAAAGCTTTGGTTTTAACGAAAAAACTGGATGAAGATTATTGGATGGAAATCGATGAACTTTTAAGAGACACTCACCAGAAAATTTCTGAAAATCATTATCTGCAGAAACTCTGTATCAATAATGGTTTAGACCTCAACTGGCTTGAATCTGAAAATATTCCGGACGACATAGACCAAATCATGAAGGATACGAAAAGTCAGGGGTTTTTGAGATAGAGATTTAAGATAACAGATTTCAGACATCAGACATCAGATACTAGACTTTTCTTGGGTTAGGAATGTCAATGGTCAATTTTGCTGCGCAAGTGAAATGTGAAGTTTGAAATAGATAGCAGATACTAGACTTTTCTTGGGTTAAGAATGTCAATCGTCAATTTTGTTGCGCAAGTGAAATGTGAAACCCTCTTACCCGCAACCCGAATCTCATAACTTATAATTTAAAACTCATAACTTCTCAAAACTCTCAGACTTAAGATATTTTCTGAAGAATAAGTTGAGTCGCATCAGGCTTGCCATCAACGAACTTTCGGGCATTGTCTGACATTCCCTGTAGCTCTTCCTCATTATTAAAGAGAAACAACACAAAATCTGCCGCCGCGTATTCCTCGGTAAAAGACTTTCCGCCTTCTGCTGCAATCAGGTCGTCTGCTTCAGGATTTTTTCTGTAATGATTTCCAAAGATCACAGGTACACCGAATGTTGCTGCTTCCAGAATATTGTGGAGCCCGGCATCATGAAAACCGCCTCCTACTACAGCTACATCTGCGTATGAATAAAGTTTTGACAACAGACCGATGCTGTCGATGATTAAAACCTGATATTCAGAAACTGGAAGTTCACTTTTATTTATGGCACTATAGACTAATGCATCAGGGAAAATATTTTTTAAATGATCTACCCTTTTCAGATCATGAGGGGCAATGATTAATTTTAAATCCGCATTCATTTTAGAAATAGTGGCCGCTATTTTCTCTTCTGCCTGCCACGAACTTCCGAAAACGATCGCCTGATGATCTCCTATAAATTCAGAAATAAAATCTACATGATTGTCGCGTACTCTCAGCTGCTTTACCCTATCGAATCTAGTATCTCCTGTTACCGATGAATTACTGAGACCGATACTTTTGGCCAATGCAAAAGAAAATTCCGTTTGGTGAAAAAACCAGTCTACATTTTTTTTGAGCTGTTTGACAAACCATTTGCCGTAGGAAGTAAAAAACGCCTGTCTTTCATAGAACAAAGCAGAGATCACATAGATCTTAGTGCCACGCTGTTTAAGCTCAGCCAGTAGATGATACCAGTAATCATATTTAACAGTGAAAAACAATTCGGGATCAAACTGAGATATAAATTCTTTTATGGTGGTCTTTTTGTCGAAGGGCAGGTAGCAGATCACATCAGCGATATGTTTCTTTTTCACCACATTTTCATAACCTGAAGGGGAAAAGAAAGTTACAAGAATCTTATGAGTCGGGAATTTTTCTTTCAGCTTTTCCAAAACAGGAAGTCCCTGCTCATATTCACCGAGGCTTGCCGCGTGCATCCAGATTACCTTATCAGAAGGTAAAAATACCGCTTTTACCAGATCTAAAGACTGTTTTCTTCCTTCAACTCCTTTTTTAGTTTTATCATTAAACAAAGAGAAAACTTTCATTCCAAAAATGAGAAGACTGACAAATATGTTGTATAGGAATGACATCTTAATTATTTTTCAATTTCAATTCGGTCGTTATAGGTAGAGGGGCTGGAAATCACAAGAAATTCCAGATCGTCCTGAGATTCATTGGAAATATAGTGTTTTGATTGAGGCTGAATGGAAATACTTTCTCCCGCCTTCACAGAAAACTTTTCATCATTAATATCAAATACCGCTTCTCCTTTTAAAATATAAAAAACCTGTTCTGCCCTTGCATGAAAATGCAGTTTTTCAGCAGTTCCTGAAGGCATTTTTTCCTGTTTTACGGAAAGGTTGTTGGAATCATTCAGAACCCAGCTGTCACAGCCGTTTCCCCAGGTATAATGTGTTGAATTTTCTTTAGATTGTATCATTTGAATATAGCTACAAGAATGAATACCACGATCAGACTTCCGATCACCGATAAAATAGCCGTAGATAACGGAATTCTAGGCTTCACATTTTCATCAAAAGAATATCGGAACATATAATCCTGACCGTTCATAAAAATCAGCATGATCAGTACGAACAGGCATCTCAGAAAAGTTTCCATGATCAGAAACTGAGCATCTCTATTCTGATCTGTGATTTCTACAGGAAAATTAGCGGTTTCGGGATGCCTCAATGCATAGGCAAAAAGACAAAATAACACGGTTCCGATAACCGGGGTAAAAAAAGAATATATTTTGCTCCCGAAGTTATCTGCCTTTCCGTCAAAATCGAAATGGACAGGAATTCTTTTAGGAAGGGTTTTGTAATGTTTCAGGGTAAACCACCAGAAAAAAACCAGTAATCCGAAATTAAAAATATCAAAGGCTGTAAAAATAATATTCTCCATTCCGACCGTATTTAAGGCTAGAGCATGTTTTTAATCACTCTCAGCTTATGCGTATGTTTATTCATTTCTTTGTTAAAGATCCCCGTAGAATCAAGAATATCTATCCTTACTTTTCCAGAGGCATGAATAATCTTTTGGTTATCCAGCATAATGCCTACGTGAATAATTTTTCCTTCCGGATTCTCAAAGAAAGCTAAATCTCCCGGCTGGCTCTCTTCCACAAAAGTCAAAGGTACACCAACTTCTGCCTGCTGATACGTATCTCTGGGTAATTTTATATCATGAATTTTATAAACGAGTTGTGTAAAACCGGAACAGTCTACCGCAAAAAAGCTTTTGCCACCCCACAGATAGGGCACATTAAGGAATTCCTTTGCCGCCAAAGCAATACTTTCACGGAGATCATGACTTCTTCTTGAAGCCACTACCGGAAATTCCACCTCAGATCCCATTGAAAGAAGGGTTTTTCCGTCTTTCATCAGTACTGAAGAAAAATCCTCAGTCACTACGGTTACTTTTCTTTTGGCCAAATCCTCGTCTGTTACAGATCTCAGCTGTTTGGTGTCCATCCATCCTTCATATCCGTCATAATGCATCTTTATTTTGGTCCAGTTTTTATTCACTTCCAAAATATCAGCGCTTTCTCCAAACAATATTTCCGTAACAATTTCCGCTTTGTCAGAACCTTCTGCGCGGACCGGTGCTACTGTAACGTTACAAATTCCTTTATTCATAATTTTTTAGATGATAGATTTCAGACAACAGATATCAGATTTACTGAAGTTCGTCTGATATCTGTTGTCTTGTATCTTGTGTCTTACTTTCTTCTCAGAAAATTCACTCCATCACGCAAAGGTAAAATAAGATTTTCAAAATCATCGTCTTTTGCGATCAAATCATTCAGTTCTTTGATGATCTGGGTGGATCTTTGTTTTGGATTTTCTTCCAGTACTTTGCCGTACCATAAAACATTATCAAACATCACCACGGAACCGGATTTTGTTCTGGGCTTAATCAATCTGAAATATTCTGCATAATTCTCTTTGTCGGCATCTATAAAGATAAGATCAAAAGTCTGATCGGTTTCTCTCAAAAATTCCTTAGCGTCCTGAAGTTTAAAATCAATCTGTCCCGCGAATTCACTTTCTGCAAAATATTTTTTAGGAAGGTAAGCAAGATCTTCATTAACGTCCAGCGTAGTTATTTTCCCGTCTTTGGCCAGTCCTGCCGTCAGACAAAGAGTCGCATATCCAGTAAAAGTTCCTATTTCAAGTACATTTTTAGGCTGAATCATTTGGGAAACAATCGTCAAAAGCCTTCCCTGCTGATATCCGGATATCATATGCGGCTGCGTAGTTTTCTGATAAGTCTCTCTTCTTAGTTTTCTCAGAATTTCAGGCTCTGAGGAAGCATGCGTTTCCAGATACCTGTCCATTTCAGGATTCTTTTCTTCAAAAAAGCTCATAAAATTTTAATTTAAACAAATTTAATCATTTTAAAATTTCTTTTTGAGTTCCTTCGTTCTATCAGCATCTCATAAGAAAGGAGAGAAATGAATTCCCCTCCTTTTTCAGTTATATCTGCTGCTCTATTACAAAGCTATACAATACTGACCCGGTCTACCACATACCCAACCCGGGCAACAGTCTCTGGTTACACGACAAATAATCTGTGGGTTACAATCTCTAATTGCTCCCTGTACTTCTTTCATTTGTTCTCTTGACATTTTTTTTAAATTTTTCATATTTTTTAGTTTAGTATTAATTTCCTACTCTTTAAGATTTTCGGATATCTCTATTATTTCTCTTTATAGAGATTTAAATATAAGCATTCTTTTAAAATAAATAATAGAATTAATACAAACTACTGATTACTTTATCAAATTAACTTGAGTTCGGGACATGAGTTTTTTTTAGCAGCCCTGCTCACCGTGTCAAGGTTTCGAACCTTGACACGGTTAAAATCAGTAATTTCCGGACCTTTTTTCCTCGCAAAAGTAAGCACCAATTGAACCTCAATTCATTATTCCGGGAAAACCACGATGTAAAATACCGGGAAAATACGGATATGTTTGCATCAAACATAGTTATACATTTGCAGAGAACAAGGGGTAAAAACACTAAGAAAAAAAGGAAATGAATGCAGGGGAAAAACTAAATAACACTGAGAATCAGAAGACCGCTGGGCCAATAGGCAGAGCGGATTCTTCGTCCAAAAAAACTAAGACACAAATATCCAATTCATTTTTTCAACGGATTATTTCATTATTGAAAAAAGAAGAATTAATTTGATTAAAAAAATAAATCCCGAATTGCTTCGGGATTTATTTTTATGGGTATGTGAGGTTTGAATTACTTTTTAGGAGCAATATCCATTAATTTCATGAACTCATCCAGCTTAGGCATAATGATGATTTCTGTTCTTCTGTTGTCTGCTCTTCCGGAAACACTCATATTCGTTGCTTTAGGATTGTATTCAGAACGTCCACCTGCTGTGATTCTTGCAGGATCTACACCGAACTGTGTCTGAAGAACCTTCGCAATCGCTGTACCTCTCAATGCAGAAAGATCCCAGTTGTCTCTCGGTAAGTTAGGAGAATTTAAAGGTGCGTTATCTGTATTTCCTTCAATCAGGACAGAATATTTATCGTAATCATTGATCACTTTAGCTACTTTACCCAATACTTCCTGAGCTGTAGGCTGAATGTTGTAATCTCCTGTCTTGTAAAGCATTTTATCAGAAAGAGAGATCATTACCACTCCTTTCAATACTTTTACCTGTACATCATCATCCGCTACATTATCAAGAGATCTTTTAAGCTTGTTAGACAATGCCATATTCAGGCTGTCGTTTTTCGCATTGTTTGAAATCAGCTGCTTGATATAAGAATTGGAAGCATTGATTTCTCCAACCAGTTTATCAATATTCGCTGAGCTTTTACCCGTATTTGAAAGACAGGCATCCAAAGATGATTTCAAAGCATCATGCTGGCTTTTTAAAAGATTATTTTCCCCTGACAATGCAGAATTCTGAGACTTTAAATCCTGGATCTCTCTTTGTCTTTCTCCAATATTTTCAATACACTGCTTATAGTTTGAACTTAACGCATCGTACTGCTTTTTGGAGACACAAGAGGTCAATCCCAACGCCATTGCAGAAACTGCTAAAATTTTAAAAATCTTCATACGTAATCATTTTTAGACGAATCAAAGTTAGGAAAATTCAATTGAACTATATGCATTATCTTTGTACGAACGAAATTCTCAGCAAACGTTTTGGAAAAAATCAGTTTTAAAAACCAGCTTGAAAACCTTGTCCGGAACCCGGAAAATCACCGCTATCTTCTGGCAGTGAGCGGCGGTGCTGATTCTATGGTTCTGGCCTCTCTTTTTCAGAGTTTGGGGCTAGTTTATCAGATTGCCCACATTAATTATAAACTCCGTGGTGAAGATTCGGATCTGGATCAGAAAACGGTTCAGGATTTTTGTGAGAAAAATCATATTCCGTTTCACCTGTATGAGGTTTCGGAAAAAGATAAAAAACCGGAAAATTCTATTCAGCTTTGGGCCAGAGAACTTCGTTACCGTTTTTTCAGGGAAATTCAGAATCAGGAAGAGCTGGAATTTCTGGTAACTGCCCATCATCTGAACGACCAGCTGGAGACTTTTATCATTAATCTATCGAAAGCTTCAGGAATCGACGGACTGAGTGGAATTCCTGCAGACAGCAATCATACGCTTCGTCCGCTTCTTAATTTTTCAAAAAAAGAAATTTATGAATATGCTGAGGAAAACGGGATTGATTTCCGGGAAGATCTTTCCAATAAAAAGAGTGATTATTTAAGGAACAAAATCAGAAACGAAATCGTTCCCAGGCTTTTAGAAACGAATGACCATTTTCTCGACAATTTCAAAAGGAGTTCCGATTACTTAAATCAAACCAAAAATTTTGTTCAAAAGCAGATTGAAGAAATAGAAAACAGCATTTCTACCTTTAACTTAAAAGAAAAAATTATATCAAAAGAAAAGCTGAATAATGAAAGTGATTTTGTAAAATTTGAAATTCTAAAAAAATACGGTTTTAAAAAGGAAGAAGAGATTAAAAAAATCTTCTCAGCTCAAAGTGGGAGCACTTTTTTTTCCAGCGATTATGTATTGATTATCAACAGAAATGAATTAATTTTAGCTAAGAAATCTGATTCAAAAGAAGAGAAAGAAGAAATTCTTCTGGCTGAAAACCTGAGTCTCTCTGAAAATGAAACTCACATCAGCCTTGATGACACCATTGAAAACATTGAAGGAATCAATAACTGTTTTGAATGGGATTTTGATACCGGGAAACTACAACTTCCACTGCGTTTAAGAAAACAACAGGATGGAGATGAGTTTTATCCTGCAGGTTTTTCAGGGAAAAAGAAAGTTTCTAAATTTTTTAGGGACGAAAAATTATCTATTTTAGCGAGGCAAAAAATTTGGATCCTGTGTGATGGCAACAATTCCGTGCTTGGAATTATTCCCCTAAGGCAGGACAGACGATACGCAAAGGATGAGAAAACGAAAAGTATTCTCAAAATTTTTAATGAAAAGAAAAAATGAAATTTAGAAACTGGTTTTTAGTAGTGCTGCTCTTTTTAGCGGCAGGAATTAATGCACAGATCAAGAATCCTGTAAAATTTAAGTTCACCATCAACGATTTGGGGAACAATCAATATGAAGCTGTTCTGAATGCTACGATGGAAAGCGGCTGGCATATTTATTCCAAAGACCTTCCGGAAGATACAGGAATCCCTACTGAATATAAAGTTTCAGGGAAGAATATTGAGCTGATCGGAAAATTTACCGAGGTTGGTAAAAAGCATGAGGAATTTTCGGAAGCTTTTGGCGGAACAATTGTTTTTTATTCCAACTCGGCCGGTTTCAAACAGAAATTCAAATTAAAAGACCCAACAAAACCGGGTGATGTAACTTCTGAAATTACGTATCAGACGTGTGACGACAGAGTGTGTCTTGCGCCGAATACATTAGAATTCAACCAAAAAGTAACCCCGAAAGGAGCTGTTGAAGAAACAGCAGAGGAAAAAACCGAGACCGCAAAAGATTCAGCGAAAACGATAGAAACTGTCGTTGCAACTCCTGCAAAAGGAGAAGTAACCGTTACGCAAACCTCACAATTAGATCCTAAGCAGCTAAAAATAGCGACCATTGATTTCCAGAAACCTTTAACGGATTGTGGAACTGCTTCTACAAAAGTTGACGAAAATTACTGGACATATTTATTCTTAGGATTTGCAGGAGGTTTAATTGCCTTACTGACGCCGTGCGTTTTCCCGATGATTCCGCTTACGGTTTCTTTCTTTACAAAAGGAAGCAGCAACAAAGCAAAAGGTAAAAGAGATGCACTGATCTATGGATTTTTCATTCTTTTAATTTTCGTATTATTAAGTGTTCCATTCCACCTGATTGACGGGATTGCAGGGAATATTTTCAATGAAATTTCTACCAGTGTCTGGCTGAATATCGCCTTCTTTATCATATTTATTTTCTTTGCAGGAAGTTTCTTCGGATACTATGACATTACGCTGCCAAGTTCTATCGCCAACAAATCTTCAAAAGCTGAAGAGGCTGGCGGACTTGTGGGTATTTTCTTCATGGCATTAACGCTGGTTATTGTTTCTTTCTCATGTACCGGTCCTATTTTGGGCGGTTTATTAGGAAGTGCGGTAACAGGATCTTCCAATGTTCCGATGCTGCTTACCTTTGCTTTGGCAGGGTTTGGACTGGCGTGGGCTATCGTATTCGGTTTGCTGGCTTTATTCCCGCAGGCTTTAAAGAGTCTTCCAAAATCAGGAGGATGGATGAATACTGTGAAAGTGGTTCTTGGATTTGTAGAACTGGCTTTAGCTTTAAAATTCTTATCTAAGGCTGACCTGGTATCTAAAACATTCCTATTAAAAAGAGAACTTTTCATTGCTATCTGGATCGTAATTGCATTGGGACTGGCTTTATATTTATTCGGAATTATAAGATTCCCGCACGATGATAAAAAACCTAAGATTTCTATTACAAGAAAGATATTGGGAGCATTGGGAATCGGTTTTGTGATTTATCTGATCCAGGGATTAATTCCAGCAGAGCGTCCAAAACTTCAGATGCTAAGTGGTATTTTACCTCCGCTGAACGTCAGCTATTTCCACGATGAGAAAGACGGCATCCTCGGAATGCATCCTGAACATGATTTCTTTAAAGCCATTGAACTTGCTAAAAAGGAAAACAAACCAATCCTCATCGACTTTACCGGCTACGGCTGTGAAAACTGTAGGAAGATGGAGGAATTCGTCTGGAGCGAACCGGATATCTTACCGATCCTTCAGAATGATGTAGTACTGGCCTCGTTATATGTTGATGATAAGGAAGAACTTCCGGAAGATCAGAAAACCAAAATCGATCTTGGTGACGGACAGATCAAAAAAGTAAAAACAATTGGTGACCGATGGAGCTTATTCCAGCAGGTGAATTTCAACAACAATTCCCAGCCGCACTACGTTCTGATAACACCGGACGGAAAAGTGATCAACACACCGGTTTCCGGATATATGCCGAAAGAGGATTTTAAAAAATTCTTAGAGTGCGGAGTTAATTACTACAAAACAACGAAGTAAGATTAATCTAAATATCATAAAGCCTTATCAATTTATTTTGGTAAGGCTTTTTTGTACACTTATTAGAAGAATATCTACACTTACTAATTGATTTGAGAATAATTTATTTTTTTTATTAAATTACACCCTGAGTCACTCAATTACAATTACATATGAAATATTTTAAATTTACTTTTTTATTTTCTCTTATTATTTATTCCTTTCTGCCGGCACAGACCTCCCCTGCTATACAGTGGCAGAAATCACTGGGTGGAAGCCAGGGAGAGTATGCAAAATCTGTCCAGCAAACCTCAGATGGAGGTTATATTGTTGCCGGATTATCTAATTCTACCGACGGAGATGTGACGGGAAATCATGGAGGTTCTGATTACTGGATTGTAAAACTTGATGCCTCAGGAACGATACAATGGCAAAAATCACTGGGTGGAAGTACTGATGACAACGCCAATTTTATTCAGCAAACCTCTGACGGAGGATATATTATTGCGGGAGAATCTACTTCTAACGACGGAGATGTGACAGGAAATCATGGAAATTTTGATTACTGGATCGTGAAATTAGATGCTTCAGGAACTCTGCAATGGCAAAAATCATTAGGTGGAAGTAATCAGGATGTGGCCAATTGTATCCGGCAAACTACCGACGGCGGCTATATCGTTGCCGGTGAATCTTATTCTACCAACGGAGATGTCGTAGGAAATCATGGAATTTCCGATTACTGGATTGTAAAATTAGACGCCTCAGGAACTATGCAATGGCAGAAGTCACTGGGCGGAACTTCTTATGAAGGAGCAAATTCAATCCAACAGACTTCTGACGGAGGATATATTATGGCAGGCACAGGTAGTTCTACTAATGGAGACATGAGTGTAAATTATGGAAACGGAGATTTTTGGATCGTAAAATTAGATGCTTCAGGAACGATACAATGGGAGAAATCATTGATGGGTAATCTTGCTGATACTGCACAGTCTATCCAACAAACATCAGATGGAGGATATATTGTTGCCGGCATGTCTAATTCTACAAACTCTGAAATACCGCTCATGTTTGGAACATCTAATTATTGTGTGGCAAAATTAGATTCTAATGGAAATACATTATGGCAAAAATATTTTGGGGGCAGCGGTGAAGATCACCCCTATTCTACCCAACAAACTTCTGACGGAGGATATATCGTCGCCGGGGCAACTGGTTCTTTAGATGGTCATATTACAGGAAATCATGGAAGTTTCGATTGCTGGATCGTAAAATTAGATAACACAGGAAACATACAATGGCAGAAACCATTGGGTGGAAGTGATTTTGATGAAGCCTATTCCATTCAGCAGACAGCGGATGGCGGATATATAATCGCAGGTATGATTTTTTCTGCAGACGGAAACATTACGGGTTACCACGGAAACAATGACGCCTGGATCGTCAAATTAAGTTCCACCCAATTAAACACTGGAGAAACTCAACTTATTAATAAGCCCATTATCTATCCCAATCCGGCAAAAGATATGATTCATCTGGATCATCTTCCCGCAGAAACGGTTGTACATATTACCGACATGTCCGGAAGAAATCTTTTCACCCAAAAATACAAAGAGAAAAAGATCAGCATCCCTGTTTCTCAATTCAACAATGGCGTGTATCTCATTCAGGTTCAGCATCATGGAAAAATTGTTTTATCGGAGAAACTGATGATCAGGAAATAACAAACAAATCCATAAAGTATCATAAAAATTTATGAATTTAAACAGTTGTAAGAAAATTTAATGTTAAATTATAATTGATTTTAGATTTTTTATATCATTTAAGAAATTTAGGTACAGACTTTGCATCGGTTCCCTCGAATCACGATGAATTCTAGACGCTTCATCAAGTACCGTTTAACATTTAAAATTATGAATTATGGCTGAAGTAATTGCACAAGAAAAGCAGGGCGGCAAGCAAAAGAAAAAATTAATCCGCGTGGATATGACCCCAATGGTAGATCTGGGATTTTTACTGATCACCTTCTTTATGTTCACTACCAATTTTACAAAACCTAATGTAATGGATCTGGGACTACCTGCAAAAGACCCTAATCCCTCCGTTATTAATGATGAAGTAATCAAAGACAAAAACCAGGTTACCTTTATTCTTGGGAAAGACAACAGGGTGTTTTATCATCAGAGCAATGCGATAGATTTAAATTCCGGAAACCTAAAAGAAACAGATTTCAGTGGGGTGAAAATCTCTAAGATTATTTCTGAAGCTTACAAAAACGCCCCGAAACCAGAAATTTTCACAGTGATTGTAAAACCAACAGATGAAGCCAACTATAAGAACTTTGTAGATATTCTCGACAATATCGCGATCTCTAAAAAAGAAAGATACGGCATCACTGATATAAAGCCTTGGGAAAAGAAAGTGTATACCGAATTAACCCAATAAGACAGAAGAGCATTTTCAGAATGCTCTTTTTTTATTTACATTTGAAGATACAATAGATTTCAGACTGACATTGTTTGCTGAAATATTTTTAACTGTTATAAAATTTAAGATCATGCTGAACTTCGAAAGAAAAGGAAACGGGAAAGAAACTTTGGTGCTGCTTCACGGCTTTATGGAAAACCTTTCTATCTGGAGCGATATGGAACCTCATCTTTCCGATCATTTTTCACTGTTGAAAATAGACCTTCCCGGTCATGGCCAATCCGATATCCTCGCGGAAGTTCACACCATGGAACTGATGGCTGATGAAGTGAAAAAAGTTTTAGACCATGAAAAACTAAGTAAAGTACATTTGCTTGGACATTCCATGGGCGGCTATACCTCACTGGCCTTCGCAGAAAAATATCCTGAAACCCTTAAAAGCCTTACGTTGTTCTTCTCGACCTATTTCGCCGATGATGAGGAGAAAAAAAAGCAGCGGATCAAAAGCTACAGAATCATCAAAGATTCTTTCCCCCATTACGCCAAAGCCGGCATTCCCAATCTTTTTAATCCCAATGAAAGAGACATTCTGGAAGGAAAAATTGAAATTGCCCTTGCCACTGCCCTTTCTACGAACAATATGGGAGCTCTTGCCTGTGTAAAAGGCATGGTGGAAAGAACGGACAAGAAACACATCATGGAAAATCTGGAATCTAAAATCCTGGTTTTAGCCGGAAAACATGACAATGCTGTAAAAACAGACATGATGATCAAACATCTTCCAGACAGAACCAATATAAAATCCTATGTTCTGGATTGCGGACACAACGGACACTGGGAAAAACCAGCTATCTGTGCAGAAATTATCAATACAGAGCTTCTGCATAATCTTCCCAAAAAACTGGTCCTGTAGATAACCCTCAGCAAGAGTCTTAGCCTCTGCATATCAAAAATTCTTGTATATTAGTAGGGATAATTATCTCAATGGGTTTATTCTCGTTCAAAAAAAAGAAACCGCCGGTTATCGGCCTTACGCTTTCCGGTGGAGGAATGCGAGGAATCGCCCATATCGCCGTACTGAAAGCACTGGAAGAATATAATCTGAAGCCACAAATCATTTCAGGAACAAGCGCAGGCTCTATTGTCGGGGCTTTTTATTCTTTTGGAAAATCTCCGGACGAGATGATGGATATTGTGAGAAACACCACCTTCTTCTCAAGGTCTTATCTGAAGCTTTCTAAAAACGGTATTTTCAGCTCAAATTTCATTTTAAAACTATTTAATGATCATTTTCCCGAGAATGATTTTAAGATCCTGAAAATCCCCGTTTACGTGACAGCCACCGAAATGACCCATGGAATTGTGGATTTCTTTTCTGAAGGAGAACTTTTCGGGCCACTGCTGGCTTCATCAAGCGTCCCGTTTATTCTTCCACCTGTACGAATTGGAGAAAAAATATATGTGGATGGCGGCGTTCTCGACAACCTTCCCATTGAACCTATTATTGACAAATGCGATTTTTTAATTGCTTCCCACGTCAATTCAATAAGCTATGACGAACTGAAAAAGATGAGTTTAATGAAAGAGTTTGACAGGATTCTCCATTTAGCCATCGCCAAATCGGTTTACTCTAAAGTAAAATCCTGTGATATTTTTTTAGATCCTCCTAAAATGACGAAGTTCAGTTTATTCAGCAAGAAAAACCTGGACATTATGTTTCAGGAAGTTTATGAATACACGTGTCAGGAATTGGAAGAGAAAGGATACAAAAAAGGCCCCCAAATTGAGAGCCTGTAATATGGTTTGATCCGTATTTAAGAATTTTCAATAAAACGCTTAAAATCTTCAATTGTATTCTCAAGTGAACCGGAAGATTTTCCACCTGCCGCATTGATGTGTCCACCTCCGTTAAAGTACTTTCTGGAGAACTGATTCACATCTACATCATCCTTACTTCTGAAAGAAATTTTGATAAAATCATCATAAAGATCTTCCATAAAGAAAGCAGCCATTTTCACTCCAGCAATGCTCAGTCCATAGTTCACGAAACCTTCCGTATCTCCTTTCTGGAAACCATATTCCTTAAGCTCGTTTCTGGTTAGCGACAAAACAGCAACCTTACCATCATTCACTACTTCTATTCTACCCAGTACAAGAGCGAGAAGATGAAGACGGGAAACAGTATTGGTATCCCAGGTATTTGAAGTGATCACAGAAGGATCAGCTCCTTTCTCAATTAAATTAGCAATAATCCTATGCGTAGTTGCACTTGTAGAACGGAAACGGAAACCACCGGTATCCGTCATAATCCCGGTATAAAGACATTCTGCCATATCCTGATTCACCAACGCTTCATCCCCCATAGCTTCAATAAAATGATAGATCATCTGGGAAGTTGCAGGAATTATAGTATCTGAATAAACAAAATCAAATTCTTCAGGCTGTTGGTGGTGATCGATAAGAATTTTCTTAGCTCTCGCCTTCGTCAACCATTCTCCTAAAATACCGATTCTTGAAGGCGCATTGAAATCAAGACAGAAAATCACATCTGCCCCACTGATCAGCTCAAATGCATATTTCCTTTTGTATTCCCCGATAATCACTTTTTTGGATTCCGGCATCCATTTCAGAAATTTCGGAAAATCATTTGGTACAATTACTTCTGCAGGAATTCCTTTGGCTCTTAAGTAATGCTTCAGTCCCAAACTGGAACCTATCGCATCTCCGTCCGGATTGTAATGAGTAAGGATAACGATCTTGCTTTCAGGCGTAAGTAATGTATTGATATCTAAAAGTTCTGTTGGTGTAAACATCGTGTGCTTATTTTTCTTTAAATTTGAGTTTCCAAAGATAGAGCTTTTAAATAAATCATCTCAATGTAATTTCTGCACCCGGATTTCTTTTCTATCTCAGGGTTTATGAATAAAGGGATCAAAAACATTTCAAATAATTTCCAAAAAAAGACAAGGAAAATTTGTAACTTTTAAAAATTTCTATATCTTTGCAACCTGAAAATTAATAGATTAATTACGATTTAAATATATAGTAATGAGTAAAAGAACATTCCAGCCATCAGAAAGAAAGAAAAGAAACAAACACGGTTTCAGAGAAAGAATGTCTACGCCAAACGGTAGAAGAGTTTTGGCAGCAAGAAGAGCTAAAGGCAGAAAGAGTTTAACTGTTAGTGCTGCGCGCGCTAAGAGATAATATCTCGGATATCATATACAAATCATGCTTGAAAAGAAGTTTTTCAGGCATTTTTTGTTGTTAAAATTTCCTAAAGTTTAGGTTTTTTAAGCTTCTTTTTTCTATTTTTAAGATCTGAAAAAATATTTTAGAAATAGCACCATAAAATTGAATTATGCCGCATACAAATATCTCCGGAGATAATATTATAAGCTTACAGAACGCAAAGATTGCGCAAAAAAACTTCACTGTTCTTTCTGATGTTAATCTTAACATTAAAAAAGGCAGATTCTGCTACCTTATCGGAAAGACGGGTTCCGGAAAAAGCTCACTGTTAAAGACGCTTTACGGACACATTCCTTTGGCATCCGGACATGGTGCTGTGGTAGGTTTTGAGCTAGCCAAGCTAAGACCTTCAGATATTCCCAACTTAAGAAGAAAACTGGGAATCGTATTCCAGGATTTCCAACTGCTTTCGGACAGAACGGTTGAAAAAAACTTAAAATTCGTTCTTGAAGCTACAGGATGGAACGATAAAGTAAAAATGGAAGACCGCATCAATGAAGTTTTGGGAAGTGTGAATATGAAGAGCAAAAAGCACAAAATGCCACATGAGCTTTCAGGTGGCGAGCAACAGCGTATAGCCATTGCCAGAGCTTTATTGAATCACCCTGACCTTATCCTTGCCGATGAGCCTACCGGAAACCTTGACCCTGAAACATCCAACGAAATCATGACCCTTCTAAAGCAGGTAGCCCTTGAAAACGGAGCCGCTGTAGTAATGGCAACCCATGATTACCATATGATCCAAAACTTCCCTGGTGAAGCGATCAGATGTGAGGACGGAAAAGTTTCTGTACTGGATACGGCTGAGTTATTTGAGTAAAAATTAAGAGATTGAGAAATTAAGGAATTTAGAGAAAAACTAAGCAGTTACCAACTAACTTCTAACTTCTAATCTCTAGCTTCTACTTTTTAAAGACATGAAACTCCTTCGTGAGTTCAAGATATAGGTCCGAGTATTGTCTCGGACTTTTTTCTATCACGAAATCAGACTCCTGAACTGGCACTTCTGCCAATGAAAATTCAAGAACTAATCTTTTCGTTTTGGAATATTCTATCCCTTTGACATTGATTCTACGCTTCAAAAACAATTGATTTTCTAGAGCTATTTTAATAAAGTCGTCTCCAGCTTCAGCAGGAATAATAACTGACAAAATACCTTGATCGTCCAAAAATTTTACTGAAGCTACAATAAGCTGTTGGAAATTCAATTCTACGGTCTGGCGGGCAATTTTGTCCTTATCCGAGCCGGATTCTTCAAAATAAGGAGGATTTGAAACAATCAGATCAAACTTCTTTTCAGTCTCAAAAGTTTTAAGGTCCTGATGGATATTTTGCAGCCTTGAATGAAAAGGCGAATGCTCAAAATTCGTTCCGGTAAGTAAAACGGCATCTCCATTAATATCCAGGCCAAGAAAGTTGGCATTTGTATTTCTTTGAGCAAGCATTAATGAAATCAGGCCGGTTCCTGTTCCTATTTCTAAAACTTCCGATGCATTTTCCACATCAGCCAAAACACCCAGCAATACTCCGTCTGTTCCTACACGGAAGACGTTTTTTGACTGTTGAATTTCGAAATGTTTAAAGGTAAAAGGCTTCACTATAAATTCGTAGGCAGTGTAATGGTAAATGTAGACCCCTTCCCTACTTCAGATTTCACAGCGATTTCTCCTTTATAATCCTCGATCATCTTTCTGACCATCGAGAGACCAAGGCCCATACCGCTGTTTTTAGAAGTAAAATTAGGTTCAAATATTCTTTCGTACATATTTTCAGGAATCCCGATTCCATTGTCCTGCACAGAGATCATAACCCGTCTCTGATGCTGTTCCACATCTACATTGATGATCAACTTACGTTCATCACTTTGAGCCTGCTTAGCATTGGTCACAAGGTTCGTAATGATCCTGGAAAGGTAAATCCTGTCCATATTGATCATGATATTCCCTTTATTGGAATGCATAAAGATACTGTCATCATTGAAAACACGCAGAATATCTTCCACTTCGGTATTCAGATTAATGACTTCATTATTTTTTTCAGGAAGTTTTGCAAATTCTGAGAACGCTGAAGCCACAGTAGCAATCAGGTCGATCTGATCTACCATTGTTTTGCTCATCTGCTTTACTCTTTCTCTGATATTTGGATCTTCCGGATCAAATTTTCTTTCAAAATTCTGGATGGTAAGTTTCATCGGTGTAAGAGGATTTTTCACCTCATGAGCCACCTGTTTTGCCATTTCTCTCCAGGCTTCTTCGGATGCTTTGAAACGCAGTCTTTCTTTCTGATCCTGGATCTGAAGAATCATCCTGTTATAAGCTCTTGCCAAAGCATTAAGCTCATCATTTTTATAGTATCTGATAGGACGCATTTCATTTTCAAACAATGTAATACGTGTGATCATATCAGAAAATTTGGTGATATTTTTCGCTAAACTGTTCGATGTCACCCAGCTTATCCAGATACTGAAAAGGATAAGGAAAATATCTACCAGTAAGATGTATTTGATATACTGGTGAAGAACATCCAGATAGGCAGATTCATTATGATACAAGGGAATATATACAATTCCTATAGGTTCCAGTTCATTGTTTTTTAACAGGAGATAAGAAGAAGTACGTCCTGCATCTTTTTTCTTATCATAGCCTTTGATATCCACCCTTGAGTCGGTAGACAGAATTTTATTCACGATATGAATAGGAATCGTTTTCTGATCAATAAGGCTCTCGTCTTTATTGGATAGAAGATAATTTCCTTTCAGATCATAGATTACAATATCGTGCTGGTTAATATCCGCTATCTCAAAAATCTTGTTCCCCAATACCATCGGCAGATCTTCCGTCTCCACAAGAGTACGGCTTACGGCATAGTCAAGGTATCTCATCACGGCATTCGTCTTCTCCTGCATATCAATATTACTTTGCTGCAGAGAATTATTCCTTAAGACAAAATAGGGAACGAGCGATGTAGCGACAACACTTAAAAAACAAACGAGAAGGAATCCGAAAAACACCCGGTTCCTTAAACTGTATCCTTTGTATTTACTTATCGGCATCCTACTTTTTAATTAACCTAGCAATATACTTACCAATAATGTCAAATTCTAAATTAACCTGATCTCCTATTTTAAGATGCTGCATATTGGTAAACTCCCAGGTATATGGGATGATGGCCACAGAAAACTGGGTATCTTCACTTTTCGCAACCGTCAGACTTATTCCGTTTACCGTAATAGAACCCTGCGGAACCGTTACAAAACTGCCGTTATCTTCATATTTAATGGTAATAAAATAGCTTCCGTCTTTATTTTCGATTCCTGCTACTTCACCGGTTTTATCTACATGCCCCTGTACAATATGTCCATCCAGTCTTCCATCCATCTTCATGCATCGCTCAAGGTTTACTACGGTACCTACATTCCATTTTCCAAGATTGGTCTTTTCCAATGTTTCATTGATGGCTGTTACTACATATTGATCATCTTTAATCTCAACAACTGTCAGGCAGCACCCGTTATGAGCCAGACTCTGGTCTATTTTCAATTCGCTCGTAAAAGGACATGTTAGGGTGAAATCTATGTTGCTTCCTTTTTCTTCAATCTTTTCAATAACGCCAACTGCTTCAATAATTCCTGTGAACATATTATTTTTTGCTAAATTTGTAAATTATAATCTTCAAAGATAATCAAAATGAGCCCAAAAAACCATAAAGTACGAGTAGGAATTTCAATAGGTGATTTTAACGGCATCGGTCCGGAGATCATCATGAAGTCCCTGACAGACAAAACCATTACGGATTTTTTCACTCCGGTGATTTTTGGCTCGGGAAAGTTATTTACCTTCCAGAAAAATATTTTCAAGCTGAATCTGAATTTCAACTACGTGAATGAAGCATCACAGGCTCAGCCGGGAAAACTGAATATGGTGAACCTTACCAAGGATAATGTGAATGTAGAATTGGGTGTTCCCACTGAAGAATCTACCAAAATGGCCATTGAATCTCTGGAACTTGCGACGGAAGCCTTAATGAAAGGCGACATCGATGTACTGGTTACAGCGCCTATCAACAAAGATGAAATGGTGAAAATGGGTTTTAAACATGCCGGACACACAGGCTATTTTGAAGAAAAATTCAGTAAAAAAGGACTGATGTTCTTAGTTACAGAAGATCTGAAAGTAGCGGTTTCTACCCACCATATTCCAATTGCCAGCGTAGCAGAAAATATTTCCAAAGAAAAAATAAAAAAACAGATCAGAGCCCTGAATCAGACATTGATCGAAGATTTCTGTGTACAGAAACCAAAGATCGCTGTATTGGGACTAAACCCACATGCAGGAGACGGAGGCGTGATCGGAAAAGAAGAGATCGAAATTATAGAACCTGCCATCAAAGAACTTTCTGACAACGGAATACTGGCTTTCGGGCCTTACCCTGCAGACAGCTTCTTTCAGCCGAATAAGTACAGAAATTTCGATGCGGTTTTAGCCATGTACCACGATCAGGGACTGGCACCGTTCAAAACTTTAGCCTACGAGGAAGGCGTGAATTATACAGCCGGACTTCCTTTTATCAGAACCTCTCCGGACCATGGAGTGGCCTATGATATTGCAGGAAAAAACATCGCAGATGAGCAGAGTTTTACAGAAGCGATCTTCACTGCTATTAAAATATTTAAGAACAGAAGCGAATATAACGATCTGATGACCAACCGTATGCAGCCAAGGAAAATGGTTGTAGACAACGGAGTAGATGAAGATCTGCCTGATGAAAATGAAGGATAATTCGTTAAAACAAATTTTAAATTAATTTGTTATGGATTTTATTTGTTATTATAAAAAAATTGCATATTTTTGCACACTCATTTTATGGACAAGTTAAGAAACTATGACGTAAGCTTTTCCGGACTCAAAAACGGGAAGCACGTGTTCAAATTTGAGATAGATAAATCGTTCTTTCAATTATTTGACACTGAACAGGAATTTACAAATCCTAAAATAGTAGCCGATGTCTTCCTTGAGAAGCACACTACGTTTTTAGAATTTGAGATCAAAGTAGACGGGACAGTAGAACTCATTTGTGATCTCACGAATGAAGAATTCGACTATCCTATTGAAAACGAGATTGGAATTTTGGTGCATTTTGGTGAAGAATATGATGACAGCAATGAAGATGTCATTACTATTCCAGCCTCAGATCATGCCTTTAACGTGGCACAGCTGATCTACGAAAATGTACAGCTTTCTATACCGATGAAAAAAGTTTCACCGAATGTAAGCGATGAAGATCTTGAAATCCTAAACAGGTTCAGTCCGAAAGATATTGAAGAGCCTGAGGAGGAAGAACATGAGAGCGACCCGAGATGGGAAGCGCTGAGAAAGTTAAAAGACAATAATTAAATAAAATAATTTAAATATGATGAGATGATGAATCTCATCGCTCATCAATTAAAAAAGTTATTCAAAATGGCACATCCTAAGAGAAGACAGTCGTCCACAAGAAGAGATAAGAGAAGAACTCATTATAAAGCAGTAGTTCCTCAATTAGCGAAAGATGCAACAACTGGTGAACTTCACCTTTACCACAGAGCTCACTGGCATGAAGGAAAACTTTACTACAGAGGTAAAGTAGTATTGGAAAAAGAAGTAGCAACTACAGAAGAAAACTAAGAGTCGCTTTTCACTGAAAAAGCCTCATTTTAATACAAAAACCGCCCGATTTTGATAAAATCGGGCGGTTTTTTGTTGTTTTTTATGTTTTTTTGGTATCTTTGACCCAAAATCAAATATCAAATTTATGGACATTAAAGACATACAAAATCTTATCAAGTTTGTATCTAAGGCTGAAGTTTCAGAAGTTAAATACAAAACTAAAGATTTCGAGATCACTATTAAAACTCCATTAGCTGGTAGCGATGCAGTTTATGCACAACCAGCGGTATACCACACAGCTCCTCAGGCGGCAGCTCCTGTTCAGGCAGCAGCTCCTGCAGCAGCACCGGCTGAAAAAGCGGAAGCAGCATCTGATGACAGTAAATATGTAGTGATCAAATCTCCAATGATCGGTACTTTCTACAGAAAACCATCTCCGGATAAAGATGTATTTGTAAATGTAGGTGACGAAGTATCCGTAGGAAAAGTAGTTTGTGTAATTGAAGCAATGAAGTTATTCAACCAGATCGATTCTGAGATCAGCGGAAAAATCGTGAAGATTTTAGTAGACGATGCTACTCCGGTAGAATACGATCAGCCTTTATTCTTAGTAGATCCATCTTAATTTAGAGGTTAGATGTTAGACATTAGATGTTAGACTCAATTCTGCATTCAAAATAACATTAATCTAATTTTCAAATTATCTAATTTTCAAATTGAAGAAGATGTTCAAAAAAATATTAATAGCCAATCGTGGCGAAATTGCAATGCGTATTCTACGTACTTGTAAAGAAATGGGGATCAAAACCGTTGCGGTATACTCTACAGCCGACAAAGACAGTCTTCACGTAAGATTTGCTGACGAAGCCGTATGTATCGGTCCTCCTATGAGTAAAGACTCATACCTTAAAATCCCTAATATTATCGCAGCAGCAGAGATTACCAATGCTGATGCTATCCACCCGGGTTACGGATTCCTTTCTGAAAATGCTAATTTCTCAGGAATCTGCCAGAAAAACAACATCAAGTTCATTGGTGCTTCTCCTGAGCAGATCGAAAAGATGGGTGATAAAGCCAATGCCAAAGCGACGATGAAAGCTGCCGGAGTACCTTGTGTACCTGGTTCAGACGGACTGATCGAATCTTATGAGCATGCTATAAAAGTAGCTGAAGAAACAGGATATCCGGTAATGATCAAAGCTACCGCTGGTGGTGGTGGAAAAGGGATGAGAGCAGTATGGAAAGCTGAAGACCTTAAAGATCACTGGGAATCTGCTATTCAGGAAGCTGTGGCTGCCTTTGGAAACGGAGGTATGTACATGGAAAAACTGATTGAAGAGCCTAGACACATTGAGATTCAGGTAGCCGGTGACCAGTACGGAAAAGCATGTCACCTTTCTGAAAGAGACTGTTCTGTACAGAGAAGAAACCAGAAACTGACTGAAGAAACACCTTCTCCTTTCATGACAGACGAGCTTCGTGAGCAAATGGGTGCTGCCGCTGTAAAAGCTGCTGAATTCATTGGATATGAAGGCGTAGGTACTATCGAATTCCTTGTAGACAAGCACAGAAATTTCTATTTCATGGAAATGAATACAAGAATCCAGGTAGAACACCCTATTACTGAGCAGGTAATTGATTATGACCTGATCAGAGAGCAGATCCTTCTTGCTGCGGGAACTCCTATTTCCGGAATCAATTATTACCCGAAACTTCATTCAATCGAATGTAGAATCAATGCTGAGGATCCTTACGCAGACTTCAGACCATCTCCGGGGAAAATTACAGGACTAAACATTCCTGGCGGACACGGAATCAGAGTAGACACTCACGTTTATTCAGGATATACTATTCCCTCCAACTATGACTCTATGATCGCTAAGCTTATCACTACGGCTCAAACCCGTGAGGAAGCTATTGCTAAAATGAGACGTGCACTGGAAGAATTCTATATTGAAGGTGTGAAAACTACCATTCCTTTCCACAGACAACTTATGGATAATGAAGATTATCTGGCTGGAAACTATACGACAAAATTCATGGAGGATTTTGTAATGGATAGAAAATATGATAATCACTAAGATTATTCTACATACAAATTGTAAACTGCCTCATTTTGGGGCAGTTTTTTTTATTATCAACATTCATAAATTTTAATTTCCATTAAATATTTACCCCATTTCATTCCAGAATTCCTCCAATCTCCCTCCCCATCGGAAGTTCATAAATACTTAATACTAAAACTTATAAACAACTGATTCTCAATAAATAATTTACCTAACAGTTGTTAGTAGAAGAATTACGACACTTTTTAAAATTTCCTGAAAAACTTTTCCCTGATAATATAAATACTTCTATTTTTGGTGACATAACATAACAAACCACACAATATTAACAATTAAAATTTACTTATCATGGCAGAAAGAAATTCAAGAGGAATTTTAAAATTCAACGGCGGTGAAGGGCAAAAGTTATTAAAACTTAACTACAGTGTATCCCGTTCTACAGACGTATCAGGAAGAGTAGCATCAGATCCTTCCAATGCATTGATCAAAATCACAGTAGAAGCTACTGAAAAATCAGACATCCTGGAAAGTCTTCTTAACGGAAAGTACAAGCCTACAACCGGAGAAGTAACATTCAACAAATCTCACGAAGAAGGAACACTGACTACTTTGAAGTGGGAAAACGGATATGTGATCCAGCATGAAGTAGATTTCGATGCAGTAGATGACAACAGTATGTATATCAGCTTTGTGATCAGCGCAGAACAAATCGATCTTGGAACTTCTTCTTACAGAGGAGAATGGCCTTCATCTTAAGAATGTAATTCCCTACATCAAAAAAAACACAAGACAGGATGGTAAACCCGCGAAAGGGATGCTGTTCTGTCTTTTTTGACTGTACTTATTCCTTTTACAGCTAAAAATTCAGTACGAATATCTACTGGTCATATGGTTAAAAATATCTTCAAATATATTTTCATTTTGGGAGCAGCATGGTTTCTCATTCATTCTGTTTATATCATTACAGACGGATTAACGAACACCAGAAGAAATGCTGAATTAGCGGTTGTATTTGGTAACACAGTGAATAAGGACGGAACCCTGTCCCCAAGATTGAAGGCCAGACTGGACAAAGCAATTGAAATATATCAGGATCATCAGGTAAAAAAAGTTTTAGTAAGTGGTGGCTTTGGTAAAGAAGGATACTGGGAAGGAAACGAAATGAAAAAATATTTGATTGAAAACAGAATTCCTTCTGAAAACATTATTACAGACAATCATGGAGATACTACCGAGAAGACGGTCATTAATTCTATAAAAACAGCTGACAGTTTATCCTATAAAAGCATTGTCTCGGTTTCTCAATATTATCATCAAACGCGTATTAAAAAATTATTTAAAAGACATCATTTTAATAACGTAACCAGCTCCAGTCCCAGCTATTTTGAAGCCAGAGATGCATACTCCGTTTTCAGAGAATTTTTCGCCTATTATTTATAAAACGAAGCCAACTACATCCCTCATTAAATCAGACTTGAAAAACACAATGATGACTTGACATCAAATGTTTCTCAGGTAGCTAAAGAAGAAGTTCACACCAACAAAAAAAGCATGGAAGAAAACCGGGTAAAACCTTTTCAGAAATATTCAGGGAGCCACATTTATCATGTGGAAAACTCACTTGAAGTACAGTTTGGAGAAAAAAAAGGCTTTCACTCATCCTGTAAGCTCAATATACAGGAAACCGAGAATGAAGATCACACCAAAAACTGGCTGATAGAAAAAATAGAAGGCGCTCCCCTGCCGTTTGAAAACAACTTTTTGGAAATTCTCCATGAACTGGAACAGAGCTCTTATCCTCTTGCAGTGAAAGTGGATGAAAAAGGTGTGTTTCTCAGTGCTTCAGATCATCAGAAAGTTGTAGAAAACTGGAAGCTGAAAACAGCCGCAATCCAGGAAAAACATCAAAATGCAGAGGTATTCAGAAATCAGTATCTGAATACTCTGGAAAATGAATCCCTTTTTTACACCAATAAACGGAAAGAGCCCTTCTGGAATCTTCTCTTCTTTGCACCATCTTATGTAGACAATGGTGAAAAAACTCATGAAACTTTTACGTGGAACATCAAAGGAATAGGAGATGTGGAATGCGCCGGAACCATCCTGGCCGAACAGAAAGATTATGGCTTTGATGCTTTTTTCATCTCAGAAATCAACATTCCAAATGATATAAAAGAGCAAATCGATAAAAAATACCAGCACAGCGCAGAACAGTATACGGCAACACTTACCATTCAAATGGAATACAACTCTCCGAAGAAGCAGTATTCAAAAAAGAAAGCCGACTTTAGTCTTTCGGATGGAGAAAAAACAGTATACCGTGAAATAAGCAGTAGTATATAACTTGATGAGCATAACGAAAACAGCATATCCCAAAAATGGCTATGCTTTTTTTCTGAAATTTTTAAAGAAAAAAAATTACATATGATAAAGATATAAAACCTGCTTTGTCTGATTTGTAAAAGGAATATTTTCTAAAACAGCCTAATCCTGCCTTAAAATACACTTTAATTACTGGCGTGTACCGTATTACGTTTTTGTTCATGCATCTCATTAATAATGCTTAAATTTGTCGAAAACCAAAACATATGTCAACAGCAGCAACAGCAAAAAACTCACAGTATTTTATTGACCTTGAAGACAAACATGGAGCGCATAACTATCACCCTCTTCCAGTGGTTCTTGACCGTGGAGAAGGCGTTTTTGTATGGGATGTAGAAGGTAATAGATATTATGATTTTCTTTCAGCATACTCTGCTGTGAACCAAGGACATTCTCACCCGAAAATTGTAGCCGCATTAGTGGAACAGGCCCAAAAACTGGCTCTTACTTCAAGAGCATTCTACAATTCGAAATTAGGTGAGTACGAGCAGAAGATCACTACCCTTTTCGGATTCGATAAGGTTCTGCCTATGAATTCCGGAGCTGAGGCCGTAGAAACTGCCGTAAAACTGGCCAGAAAATGGAGCTATGAGGTAAAAGGAATTTCAGAAAATGCAGCCAAGATCATCGTTTGTGAAAATAATTTCCACGGAAGAACAACTACTATTGTTTCTTTCTCCAATGATCCTGATGCCAACCTGAACTATGGTCCTTTCACACCAGGATTCATCAAGATTCCTTACAATGATACTACAGCATTAGAAGAAGTATTAAACAGAGAAGCAGGAAATATCGCCGCATTTTTAGTGGAACCTATTCAGGGTGAAGCCGGTGTGTATGTTCCGGACGAAGGTTTCCTGAAAAATGCTTCCGAGCTATGTAAAAAACATAATGTCCTTTTCATCGCAGACGAAGTTCAGACCGGTATCGCAAGAACAGGACAGCTGATCGCTTGTCACCACGAAAATGTACAGCCGGATATTCTGATCTTAGGGAAAGCCCTTTCCGGAGGCATGTATCCCGTATCTGCAGTATTGGCTAATGATTCCATCATGAATGTTATTAAGCCCGGACAACATGGCTCTACGTTCGGAGGAAACCCGATTGCGTGTGCTGTGGCAGTAGCCGCTTTAGATGTGGTGGCGGATGAACAACTTTCAGAAAGAGCAGAGCAGCTTGGGCAGCTTTTCAGATCAGAAATCGAAAAAATCATTGAAAAGAACAGTCTTATTACCAAAGTAAGAGGGAAAGGTCTTTTAAATGCTATTCTGATCAACGATACTCCGGACAGCTCTACAGCATGGAATCTATGCTTACAGTTAAAAGAAAACGGCCTTCTTGCAAAACCTACCCACGGAAATATCATCAGATTGGCACCACCTTTGGTAATTACTGAAGAGCAGCTTTTAGACTGTGTCAAAATCATTGAAAAAACTATTACAGAATTTCGTTAATGAAGTTATCAGTCTGTTATATTGTTTTAAATGGGGAAAGAGTCATTGAGCAAAGTATCAGTAGCATCCATGAGATCGCTGATGAGATCATTGTCGTTGATTCTTTTTCCACAGACAAAACTGAGGAGATCTGTAGCGGGTTTCCGAAAGTAAAATTTATCAGAAAAAAATTTCTCGGCTTCGGCTGTCAGAAAAACTATACCCTGTCTGAAGCTTCGGGAGAATGGATTTTGTTCCTTGATTCCGACGAAGTTCCGGACGAAACGGCAGTAAATGCTATTAAAGAAATTTTAAAAAGTGCCAATCCTCCCTATAAAGTCTATGAGATTCACTTCAACAATATCTTACTGAAGAAAACCATAAAATATGGCGGTTGGGGTAACGTGTGGAGAGAAAGATTTTTCAAAAAAGGTCACGGAAAATATACCGATGATCTGGTACATGAATGTTTTATCACTCAGGATAAAAAAGGAAAACTACCGGGAAATATCAATCATTATACCTATAAAAGTATCGCCCATCATATTGAGAAAATCAATAATTACACCCAATTGATGGCCGAAAAAAAGGTTTTGAACGGAAAATCGGTATCCCTTTTTAAAATTATTTTTTCTCCCTTTTACGATTTTACGAAGACCTATTTTTTCAAACTGGGTTTTCTGGATGGTGTGGCCGGATTTTATATCTCAATCACAGGAGCATTTTACACATTCCTGAAATATATCAAGATTAACGAGATTTACAAATTCAAATAATATCTTTTGAATTAAAAAATATAAACAGCCGGACTGCATTACTCTAATTGCTTCCGGCTGTTTTTTTATGACCGTTCTTTATCTAACCTGAGTTCGGGATAAGAGTTTTTTATTTTAATGAGGGAAAGGAAGTCTGAAACTTACCCGGATCTGAATAGTTCTGCTATCCTTGACAGGATATTTTATCCAAAGTTCATATGGTTTAACAGTATTCTGTACTTCTTTTAAAACGCAACTGGTTGTAGATAGTCGGATACCCTTTGTTTATCTTTTAACAGCCTTTATCCGGCCTTACTTTCTTTAGCTTTGTCATCAACTGTTCAAGCTTTTAAATCTTATTTTAATGTATTTTTAAGCTAGCGCATCTAATAATTAATTAAATTTGAGGATTGTAACAGATGTCTGTTTATGTAGACTCATCTACTATTCAAGGAATAAATTAGTCAGTAAATAAAAACAATAGAATTATATGGATCGTTGGCAATTTTTATCGGTATAAATTCCATAAAACATACGATTTTCAAAATTCATATAACCATGCTCAGATTTGCTAAAAGGACACTTGGATTTTCAAAAGAGGAGAGTGTCCGCATCCTCATGTATCATAAAATACTTCCGGAGAAAGAAATTTCCGGTAAAGATTGTCTGACCGTCTCTGCTGAAAGTCTGGAAAAGCAGTTCCAATATATTAAAAGCCACTACAATACCTTATTTTTCAATGATCTTAATAAAGACCAAACATTGAAACATAAGCTTATTCTTACTTTCGATGACGGCTATCTCAACAATCTTCAGTATCTGGTTCCCTTATTGGAAAAATATCAGCTGAAAGCTACGATCTTCATCCCTACCGGGCTTATCTCGAATGATCAGTCAGACAAAAAACGCGAAATGATGACATTCGATGAGATCAAATCTCTTAATCCTGAACATGTAGAGATTGCGTTACATAGCCACACCCACCGAAACTATTCACAAATCTCGCTGCAGGAAGCTGCTGAAGATATTCAGGAAAACATCCGCACCCTGGAGGAAAAACAAATTCCTTTTACGAGAGTACTCGCCTACCCTTACGGTAAGTTTCCTAAGAAAGGTGAACAGAAAAAACAATTCTTTTCCATACTTGAAAAAGCAGGAATCACTTCGGCGGTACGTATCGGCAACAATATTGCCTATTACCCATGGAAAAATAAATTTGAGATCAAAAGAATCGATATCAAAGGGGGCGACAGCTTTGATATTTTCAAATGGAAATTAAGGCTCGGGAAAATCAAGCTTTAATTCAGAAGCTCCTGGTACAATTTTTCATATGCTCCGGCCATCTCCAGATATCCGAACTTCAGGGCTCTTTCCTTCAACTGAGAGGCATATTCGTCTGTTTTAGAGCCATACATCTGCATTCCGGAAGCATAGACATGCTGCATATGTTCTGCGGAAAAATCATCAAAATAAAAAGCCAGATCCCCTCCTATTTCAGGAAGACTCGTCAGCTTGCTTAAAAAGACAGGTTTTCCAAAATACATCGCTTCTACAGGTGGAATTCCGAAGCCCTCTGCCAATGACGGGTGACAATATGATTCACAATGCTGCAAAAGGAAATATTTTTCATTGTTATCTACATTTTCCAGGATATGTACCCTGTCTTCCAATCCCAGCGTTTTTATTTTTTCCAGAAATTTTTCTTTATAGGCTGATTTTGCCGAAGAAGTGACCAGCACCAATTCTCTGTCATTTTTTGAAATAAGATCCAGAAGAACTTCCTGATTTTTTTTTGGGAAAAGCACCCCGATGTTTAAAATATATTTTTTTCCGATAAAACTGTATTTATTTTCAGAGCTGAAGTCTGTCGTTTCAGGAAAAATCAGTCCGTTGTAGATCACTTCTACTTTCACATTTTTTTTTAGTGTAAAAAGTTCTCTGTTTTTAAGAAAGTCTTCTTTTACAAATTCTGAGATGCAGACCACAGCATCTGCATTTCCGATGTTTTTCTGAACAAGCTTTGTCGTTTTCGCAATTTTCTGTTCAGAACTGTTGTCGTGAAGAAAATTAAGGTCATGGAGCGTAACTACCTTTTTTTGCCCGCTTTTAATCGTATGAAAATAGTCAGAAAGCTGATGTGCTGTATGAATAAGTGAAAAAGATCCGGTATTGACAGAAATTTTCTTTTGCCAAAACTTCCAGTCGATCATTTTAAATTTTTTTTTCGTGTCCGGAATATTTTTTTTTGGACCATAAAAAGTATACTCAAAATCAGAGCCTTTTTCGTCCAGACCCTTTATTAATGAAACACATACGTTCGCAATTCCAGACTTCGGGTACTTCAATCTTTCAGCATCAATTAAAATTTTCTTTATCATTATGGCCAGGCTTTGCATCAAAAATATAAATTTAAATATGAAATTTTTATTTTTGCAGTATGAAAATTTGTTTAATCAGCTTCGATTTCTGGCATTATGATGAGCACATAGTGGAAAAACTGAGTGATAGAGGCATTCAGGCGTGCCATATCAACATCGGAGCCTTTACCCATAAAAATACTGGTGAGCGTATAAAAAACACTTTCAGCAAAATTTTTCTGGGCAAAAACCCCAAATATTACAAAAGACAAAGTTTCATTCTTGAATCTCTGGAAAAAATCGGAAAACAGGATCAGATTCTGGTCATCAATCCTGAAGCTATTGACGAAAGCATCCACCAAAAGATCAGAGAATATGCAGACCGTAACATCGCCTACCTTTACGACAGCATGGCCAGGAATCCTGCTACACACCTTCTGCACTATTTTGACACTATATTTTCTTTTGACGATAATGATGTAAAGAATTTCGGATTCGAAAAAATCACCAATTATAATTATCTCGATCATGTTCCGGCATCCAAACAGCGTCCGAAACTAGATCTGTTCTATATCACGTCCTACGATCAGAAAAGACTTTCTGCGCTCAATCTTCTGATCAACAGGCTTTGCCCGATGAAAGTTAAGTTTGAAGTGTATATCGCAGGAAAGAAAGGCTGGAAAAACAAGCTGAACCAGATCATTGACAAAAAAAATATTGAAATTTTAAAATTCGGAAGAAAAAAAATACCACATCATGCTCTTCCCACTTATTATAAAAACACCAAGGTTATTCTTGATCTGATGCGTGCCGACCAGACGGGACTAAGTTTCAGGATATTTGAAGCGATGGCTCTGGAGAAAAAGGTGATCACCGATAATCCTACCATTAAAACTTATGATTTTTACAATCCTAATAATATTTTGGTGCTGGATAAGAATTTCCGCAATGTAAAAAAAGAATTTTTCAATACGCCATACGAAAAGCTGCCTGAAGAAGTTTATTATAAGTATACACTCGACCATTGGGTAAACACAGTATTTAAACTGAATTCATGAAAGAAATAAAAAATGTACTTATTGTCACCCGGGAATACCAATGTTCCCGCACCCCTAAAGTAGGTGGTACAGGCGTTTTTTATAAAAATTTATGTGCAGAACTTGTGAAGAGAGGAATCTCCGTCCATATTTTCCTGATCTCAAAATACACATTTGATATAGAAGAAGATGGTGTAAAGATCCATTCTGTGAAGGATATCTTCAAAGCGAATCCTCTTCTTGAACTGCTAAGGTCTTTTACCGGAAAAGTGAAAGCTTTCGAACAGATTCATTTTAAAACCTATTTATCGGAGAAAAAAATAATATCCGATACCATAAGTACCTGGATCAGAAAAAACAATCTTCATTTTGATATTGCAGAAACACATGACTTTGATGGTTTAGCACTTTCAATTCCTAAAACCATTCCTTATGTGATCCGATGCCATGGCTCCTGGTCCGTTCTGGAAAAATATTTCGGGTACAAAAAAGTTCATAAAGGAAGAGTCTTCTGTGAAAAAGCAGCTTTTAAAGAATCAAAAAACATTATTACGATCTCAAAATACAATGAGACGATCAATAAAAGCCTTTTCGACATCAAAAACCCAAGACTGATCTATAATGGCATTGATGAAAAATTCTACAAACCTGAGGAGAATGCGGAAATCATTCCTAAATCCGTCTTTTATTTAGGCAATTTATCTTTTGAAAAAGGTGCAGAAACGGTGATCAGTGCTTTTATTCAGCTTAAAAAAAAATATCCTGAAGCATCGCTTCATTTCATAGGGAATCCCAATCATTATCCGACCTATATCACTGAGCATATTCCTGATAAAGAGACCCAAAATTCGATCCATTTTTATGGCAACAAACCGGGGCCGGAAATTGTACAGCTTATCAGCAAGGCAGAGGTCGTGTGCTTCCCCTCCAAAGGTGAAAATTTTAGCTTATCTTTGCTGGAAGTAATGGCAATGCAGAAACCTGTTGTATGTTCCTCTATAGATTCGTTTAAAGAGATCATACAGGAGCCTGTAAATGGCTTTATTGCTGAGGAAGGAAACTTCCATGAAAAGATAAGTCTCATTTTTGAAGACGATGATCTGAGAAACAGGATATCACTGAATGCCCGGAAATTAATTGAAACCAGATTTGGCATTGATAAAATGGTTGATGAAACCATTCGTTATTACCAGGAAATTATATAGAAAAGAACAGTCTATGTCCTCCGGAAATAACGACCGAACTTCTTAGGTCATCCTAAGTTATAGCGTATGAATGCAAAGGAACAAATTGAAAATTTAGAAAAACAGCTTAAAGCACTTAGAAAAAAATATTATATCAAGTCTTTTTTCAGAAAGGCAAAAAGACTGGTAACAGATTTTTTACCGCTGGATTCTATCCCCTCTCAGTATTGTACAGAAAAAATACTCGTTAGCGAAAAACAGGAGGCAGAACTTTTTTTGCCTAAAACGTTTGATGCTCCCCAGGTTTCTGTAAAAACACCTAAAAACGCCATAGAGATTCTGGCGCTTAAGGATGTGCTCTGTATTCCCAATTCCACGTATTTCTTAAACCTGAAAAAAGATAAGATCTTCTATGAAAGATGGCATGATGATGACAGGATAACGTACGTATACAATACGAACAATCTGTTGCAGCACTCTATGACGCTTGCGAAAGTAAAGAATCATAAGAATGTGTACTATGATGATGAAGCGATTTTCCTGGGTGGAACTTTCACCTTCAACTATTATCATTTTCTGGTAGATATTCTGTCTAAAGTTGAATTTTTCCAGTATATCCCTGACGCGAAGAACAAACTGATTATTATAGATCAGGATGTACAAAAGGTTGAAAATCTGAAAGATCTTCTGATGTTTTTTCTGAAGGATTATAAAATTGTCTTCCTGAGCCACGAAAAAAATTATTATCAGTTTAAAAAGCTGTGGCATATCACCAGTACCAATTATGCAGTCCCGAATATTATGCCTGGTGTAAAATATGAGGCAGGATTTGCCAAGCTGTCGAAATCTTCTCTGCAGTATCTTAGAAAAATAGCTTTCGATAATTTAGACCTAAGTAAAGTCCGAATCGAGCCTGTTAAAAAAATATTTATCTCAAGGAGATCCCAATATAGAAAATATAACGATGAGGAAATCTTTGAAACGGCAAAAAAATATGGGTTTGAGGAAGTTTTCTTTGAAGATCTCAACATCCACGAACAAATCTACATGGTGAACAACGCTGATTATATCATAGGACCAAGTGGTGCAGCCTGGACGAACGTTCTGTTTGCAAAAGCCGGAGCTAAGGGACTTAGCTGGTTCAGTTCGGTATGGGGCGATTTTGCTATTTTCTCTACATTGGCCAAAGAAGTGAATTTCGATCTTAATTTTTATATTTATCCGCAGGATTACGAAGGCTTCCATGAAGATTACCGACTGGATCCTGAAATTTTTGGGCAATATCTGGGGCAATTAATTGATTTACCCACTGCAGAAATCCAAGCTCCCCAGTAGTCTGTTTCCTGAAAAATAACTCACCATTAGCAATTCTATTAAAACAGAAAGCCAACTTAAATAAATTCAAACGTATTAGTTTAGGACTCAATTATTTGAAGCAAAAATAAATATATCCTTTTATTTGAATTAATCTTTATTTGTTTTCACGTTGTATTCAAAAATAATGTAAATTTCCCGGGTCAAAAAATGATTTTAGACAAGATCATTTTCTGACTTGTTTTTAATTATAAATCAATCTGTTATCCAGAAAAAACACAAATATGAAATTGATTTTTACAGGTCTTTTGTTATTCAGTTCTTTCTTTTACGGTCAGTTTTCTGATAATTTTAATAGTTACGGCCTTTCAAAATCGCCTGAAGAATGGGTTGTTTTGAGAGGAAAAAATGATGCCGGTGATGATTTTAATAACTGGCAGCTAGAGAGTCTGAATAAGGACGGATCTGATCAATGTTTCTTTGTAAGGTACGAGAATTCAGGTGAATTAAATGAAGACTGGCTAATCAGTCCTAAAATAGATTTAACAGGTTATGAGGGTAATTTTCTCACCTTTTTGCAACACAACTCATTTGTTGGCAATTCTACAAAATACGAGATCAAAATATCCACAGATTCACAACTCGATCGTGATCAGTTTCAAACCATCGCTTCTTATACTGACGCTTCATTCGGCAAAAATTTCAGCCTGAAAAGAATCAATCTATCAAAATTTGACAAAAAACAAATCTATATTGCTTTTGTAAAGAAAGATGATGATGGCAACAACTGGTTTATAGACAATGTATCGGTTAAGGGAAAACCGGTATCTGAAAACAGCAAAACATTATTTTACCCTAATCCAACATCAGGAGAACTTAATATAGAAAAAACCGTTACTTCTCTACAGATATTCAGTATGGATAACAGGTTGCTAAAAACCTACTCAGATATCAATTTCATTGATATTTCCGATCTGCCGGCAGGAATATACCTCCTTAAAGGAACCTACGAAAATAAAGAAGTTTTTGAACAGAAAATTGTAAAAGAGAATTAACAATGTCTAGAACTAAAGTGCAGATCTTTGCAGGCTTTATCACCCTGTTTTTGCTTCAGAATTTCATCTTTGGACAAAACTATTTAGTAGGGTTTTCGAAAGAATCCATCAACCCAAACGCTACCATACTGTCTTCTCCTCTCGCCGGCTTCGGTGATCCCAAACAGGGAAGGTTCAGTATCAGCTTTCAGGAAACGGGCATCGCAAAAAATGCTGTTGCTATGTGTTCCTCAGATACAAAATTCTATATGGCGACAAGTGACAACAAGCTTTGGCAAGCTGATATCACTGCCGGTGCGCTCAATTGGGTTTCGATAGGAACGGCTTATTATGTAACCGCACTGGCCTATGGAAACGGCAAGCTGTACGGCACAGACAAATACAATAAACTGTGGACGAAAAATCCAGATGAAAATGACAGTCCATGGGTGAATATCGGATTTGCCTACGAAACTACCGGGCTTACCTTTCTCAATAATAAACTGTACGGAACCAAGAAAAACAATACGCTTTGGGTAAGAGATACCAGTCCGTTTAATGTGCCCTGGAAAAATATAGGAAAAGCCAATGCTGTACGATCATTAACCAACGATGGAACGAACTTGATTGCTTTGTCTAAATATGACAACGATCTGTGGACTAGAAGTATTTCATCCTCTAACGACAGCTGGTCAAAAATCGGAGCTCCTAACCGTACCACTTACGGCACCTATTTATCCAATATTGCCTATACTAATAATAAATTATACCTCACTTCCAGTAAGAATAAACTATACTACGCTCAGCATAACCAGACGCCGATTTATGCATATGCGTCCTATTTTGAAAAAAACTCAAAAAAAGCACTTATTATTACCCTGGATCTGTGTGGCATCAATTATTCTTTTTCACGTAAAATAAAAGCCGAAATAAAAAATACATTCAATATCGATGAAAATGCAATTTTAATCAATTGCTCCCATACCCATTATGCGCCTCTGTCTCAAGGCTATTCATGTCTTCAGGACTTCTACCGCAATCCTGATCCCAAATATCTCGATATTGTAAAAAATTCTGTTTTAACGGCTACACAAAATGCAATTAACAATAAGACAGACAGTAATTTAAGTTTTGTCAAAGGCAAAACCAATATAGGATACAACAGGGCAGATATTTCGAAAGATTTAGACAACAACATCACCATGGTTATGGCCAAACAGAGCAATACCAATACTGTGAACGGTGTTATTATGAGTGCAAGTACCCATCCTGTGTGGCATAGTCAGCCCCGCGATTTCGTGACCATTTCATCCAATTATGTGGGCGCTACAAGAGATAAACTCGGTATACTAAAGAACATTAACAATGTACAGCTTATGCAGGGATGTGCAGGTGATATTAATCCTTATAAAACAGATACTCCGGATCAAACGGCTAATAAACTGACTCAGGATTTCAGTAATTTATTTTCGGCATCATCGTCGGCTGTTACCGGGGAAATTACTGTTAAATTTGACTCCATTGCTATCCCGCTTAATAATTTCACTTTCAATAAGGCGGTGAGTATTAAAAAAGCGAACACCGGAAAATTCGATCAGACCTCTGAAAGAAATGTAAGATGGGCCAACAGAATTATTCATCAGTATACTTCAGGTACTCTTGCTAAATCTGCAACCGTTTATATCCAAATTTTGAAGATCGGTGACTGGAATATTATCGCTTTAAGTCGTGAAGCCGTTTCTCAATATGCTATTGACTTATACAACCATTTCGATCCCATGAAATTAACCGTATTGGGATATTCCAATGATGTATCAAGCTATCTTCCCGTAAAGTGGCACATCAAAAAAGCTGTTCCCAACTATGAGGGATATGAAAGCTTTTTCATTTACGGACAAAGCGGAGTTCCTGTAGATAATGTGGAAGACATTATTTTAACAAAAATATATACCATGATGCAATAATCTTGGTCAGCAGGTTAAATTAAAAACATATTTATCTCAACCTGAAAAATAGAAATTTTTATTATACTTTTTCTATTTAAAAAGATTATCATACTTTCATTCCTGATTATGGTAAGAAAATCTACCGATTCAGTCTTCCAAAAATTATTAATTGATTAAACAATGAATACTCCTCCACTTGTAAGCCTTATTATCATCACCATGAACCATGAAAAGTTCATCGAACAGGCTTGTATGTCCGCCATTTCACAGACCTATCCCAATTATGAAATCATACTACTGGATAATGCTTCAAAGGATAAGACTTTTGAAAATGCAGAGCGTGTTCTTTCCCAATTTGGGCAGCACTATAAAATGATCAGGAATACAGAAAGTTTCGGGGTGGCAAAAAATATCAACATAGCTGTTTCCGAAGCTTCGGGAGAATATGTTTCCCTGCTTTCCGGAGATGATTGGTATACGGAAGACAGTCTTGCAGAGAAGGTAGCCTACATTCAGGAAAATCCGGTAGACTTTATCCTTTCCGACGGGTATAAATATTATCAGTCCGAAGATACCACAACAGATGCCTACACGCCAAAAGAGAAGAAACAGGTCATAGACAGTCTCCCCAATTTTTTCCATGAAAATGTCTCTGAAAACAGAACTTCCAATGTAGGAACGTTCGTAAAAACAGAATTGCTCGTAAAATACCCATTTGATGAAAACATCAATACGGAAGACTGGGACATGAATCTGAGACTTACTTCTAAAGGGTACAAAATTGGATTTATAGATAAGAAACTATTTTATTACAGAATCCTTTCCACCAGCCTTTCGAGAAACTGGAAGCTGATGAAAGATTCCTATGAAAAGGTAACCCATAAATACATCGGCTATATCAAAGCTGATCCGGAACTTTATAAAAAATACAGGCTAAAGCTGATCCATTTCAAATACGAAATCCTTTTATCGGAAACGCATTCAGAATCCGAAAAAGAAAAACTGCGAACAGAATGGAAAAAAGAAAAGTATAGGGTTAAATATAAAAACCCGGTCTTGTTCTTTAAACTTTTGATGCTTAAAAAATAGATAAAGAGATGGAAGTCTGAAGCAGGAAGATGGAAGTTATTCAATCCCAAATCAGATTTTTATTCATTCCTGAAACTCATATCATTAAATTTTAGGGTAATTGTTAAAAATTATCGTTCAATAATAGCTTCAAGCCTTCTGCTTCAAGCTTCCAGCCTTATTATCCTAATTTTCTTAACCCGAACTCAGGTAATTTTAAGTAAATTTGCACCAAAATTTTAATTGAAATGGAGAAAGTAAGAGTTCGTTTTGCTCCAAGTCCTACCGGACCTTTGCATTTGGGAGGCGTAAGAACCGCATTATATGATTATCTTTTTGCTAAAAACCAGGGTGGTGAATTTGTCCTTCGAATCGAAGATACAGATACCGCCAGATATGTGGAAGGCGCTGAAGAATACATAGAAGAAGCTTTAGAATGGTGCGGCATCATTCCTGATGAAAGTCCTAAGAAAGGAGGAAAATTTGCACCTTACAGACAGTCTGAAAGAAGAGATATCTACGACAGATATACGGAGCAGATCCTGAAAACAGACTATGCCTACATCGCTTTTGATACGCCTGAAGAGCTTGATGCCGTACGTGCAGAGTTCGAAGCGAAAGGAGATGTTTTCTCTTATGACAACAAAACCAGAAACCAACTGAGAAACAGTCTTGCCCTTTCTCAGGAGGAAGTTCAGAAATTACTGGATGAGAAGACACCTTATGTGGTGAGATTCAAAATGCCAATTGACAGAACTTTAAATCTTGAAGACATTATCCGTGGACATTCTTCCGTAAACACCAATACTTTAGACGATAAAGTTTTAGTGAAAAACGATGGAATGCCAACCTATCATTTCGCCAACATCATCGATGACCACGAAATGGAAATTTCTCACGTGATCCGTGGTGAAGAATGGCTTCCGTCTTTAGGTCTACATACTTTACTGTACGAAGCAATGGGTTGGGAAGCTCCGCAGTTTGCGCACCTTTCGCTGATTTTAAAGCCTGACGTTTCAACATTAATCAATAAAGATAATATTGATAGTATTACAAAATCTTTCACGGAAGAGTTTGTAGCCAAAAACAATGAATTTTCTTTTGAAGAATCTGCAGCACTTATTAAATCTTTCTTTTCTGAAGTAAAAAGTCCAAGATTCAAATCTATGTTGGGTGAGAATGAAAAAGACAATGCATTAACCGCTTCTGTAAAACAATTTTTAAAGAAAGGACTTTCCGGAAAATTAAGCAAAAGAGACGGTGATAAATTCGGATTCCCTGTATTCCCGCTAAATTTTACTGATCCTAAAACAGGAAATGTATCTAAAGGTTACAGAGAAAGCGGCTATCTTCCTGAAGCATTCATCAATATGGTTTCTTTATTAGGCTGGTCTCCTGCCGACGATAAAGAAGTTTTATCCCTGGATGAAATGGCAAAAGAATTTGATTTAAATAAAGTTCATAAAGCCGGAGCGAGATTCAGCAAAGAAAAATCAGAATGGTTCAATCACCAGTATATCCAATTAAAATCTGACGAAGAATTACTTCAAATTTTAAAAAGCTCAGATCTCAATTTAAACATAGAAGATGAAAAGCTCGTAAAGATCATCGGTTTGATGAAAGAAAGAGCTACCTTCCCGAAAGATATCTACGAAAACGGGAAATTTTTCTTCGAAGCGCCTGCTTCTTATGATGAGAAAGCATCCAAAAAAGCATGGAACGACGAGACTTCCGCCGTTTTAGGAGAATTTGCAGAAAACCTTGGTACCATTGATTATACTTCAGAAACTATCAAGCAGGCGATCCATGATTTCGCGGAAAACAAAGGCCTGGGGATGGGAAAAGTGATGATGCCACTCCGTTTAGCCTTGGTTGGAGAACTGAAAGGCCCAGATGTTCCGGATATCATGGAACTTATTGGAAAAGAGGAAAGTATCTCCCGAATAAACAATGCTATCAATAATTTTAAATAGTTTTTCATAATTTTTCATAAATTTGAAAGATTTAATTTACTTCAAGAAATGGAATATTTAAGTTTCGAACTTCCTATAAAAGATCTAATGGATCAACTTCAGACTTGTTCTTTAGTAGGAGAAGAAAGTGGTGTTGATGTAAAATTAGCATGCAGCCAGATTGAGGATAAGATTTTGGAAAAGAAAAAAGAAATCTACCAAAACCTTACCCCTTGGCAGAGAGTACAACTATCCCGCCATCCGGATCGTCCTTATACAATCGACTATATCAACGGAATGGTAGACAAAGGAAGTTTTCTGGAACTTCACGGAGACAGAAATTTCGCAGATGACCCTGCTATGATCGGCGGTTTAGCTACATTGGACGGTCAGAGAGTAATGATCATCGGAACCCAGAAAGGGAGAACAACCAAAGAAAGACAGTACAGAAGATTCGGAATGCCGAATCCGGAAGGATACAGAAAAGCTTTGCGACTGATGAAGCTTGCTGAAAAATTCAACATTCCTGTAGTCACTTTAGTAGACACACCGGGAGCCTATCCTGGATTGGAAGCTGAAGAAAGAGGACAGGGTGAAGCTATCGCCAGAAACATTTTTGAAATGGTTCAGCTTAAAACTCCTATTTTCACCTATATCATTGGTGAAGGAGCAAGTGGTGGAGCTTTGGGAATAGGTGTAGGAAACAAAGTATACATGCTAGAAAATACATGGTATACCGTAATTGCCCCTGAAAGCTGTTCTTCTATTTTATGGAGAAACTGGGACCACAAGGAAGATGCAGCTAATGCATTGAACCTTACCCCGAAAGATGCTTTAAGAGAAAAATTCATCGACGGTATTATTGAAGAACCACTTGGAGGTGCTCAATATGACCCGGAAATAGCTTACCTGAATCTGAAAAATTCAATTTTACAGAATATCAAAGCGTTTTCAAAATTCTCAGGACAGGAACTTGAAACCCAAAGGCAGGAGAAATTCATTGCAATGGGACAGTTTAAAGGATAAAATAAAAGCCGGTTAAGAAAATTTCTTAACCGGCTTTTTATTTAGTTTTCTTCTTGTTGTTCTTTTTCTAGTCAGCAATATTGAGAGCGATCTCAATATCCTGCGTCACTTTCTTGATTGAAGAATACTTTGCATCACATACCATGGTTGTCAATACATATTCCCCTTTATCAATCAGGATAAAATTCTGACCTTTTGCAGGAACCGTCAGATTATAATATTTTTTTCCGCTTATTTTTACGATCAGATTACAGTTTGAACTGTTTTTGATATTGATATAAGCTTCATTTTTATTGATATCATTATTGAAAAGATGGGTAAGCATTGCTGCTGTCTTTTTATTGGCATCACTGGGTTCTGATTTGGCAACACCTGCTGTTTTTGCTGAACTTACCGAAGCAAAACTTGCCAGTCTTTCTTCTTTCAAAGCTTTGATAGCTTCATTCGTTTTATCGGTATTTTTGGTATTATTTTCAGCAGATGCTTTATTAGCGGCCATCACTTTTCCGCTGTTCAGTTCGTTATTCTTAACGATTTTTTCAATTTTCTCTTTGCTTATTGGTCTAATGGTAGGTTTAGCTTCAGGAGAATTATCTGCCATGATCATATCGATCAGTTTTCTTTTAAAATAATCTGATTTGGCATGTCCGGGGTTTTGTTTCAGGAAACCGGCGATCACTCTGGCCTCTTTTGAAGCCTCCGCATCCTGTTCTGTATAGATGATTACCGTTTCTTTTTCTACCACAGCTTTAGATTTCGATTTTTTCTTTTTTTGGGAAAAACCTAGTGTAAAAATGCATAGAAATATGAGTAGAAAGATTTTTTTCATTAATCAAGTCTTTAAAATAGTATTAAATATATCAATAACGTGAAAAGTCATTTTTTAGTTTATCATTAAAATCATTATCTTTGCCCTGCTCTAAAATTAAGCTAAAAATTAATACTAATCTTAAATAAAAAATAATAGATATTATGTCTTATACACCAGTTGCTGCAGACGTAGCGAAATTAAGAAACCAAACAGGTGCAGGTATGATGGACTGCAAGAAAGCTCTAGTTGAAGCAGAAGGAGACTTCGAAAAAGCAGTAGATATCCTTAGAAAAAAAGGACAGAAAGTAGCTGCAAACAGAGCTGACAGAGAATCTTCTGAAGGTGCGGTAATCGCTAGAGTAAACGAGGATAACACTTTAGGTGTGGTAATCTCTCTAAACTGCGAAACTGACTTCGTTGCAAAAAATGAAGCTTTCATCGAGCTAGCTTACGAATTAGCTGAAATGGCTATCTTCGCTGCTACCAAAGAAGAGCTTTTAGCTACAGATTTCCACGGACTTACTGTTGCTGAAAAATTAATCGAGCAAACAGGAGTTATCGGTGAGAAAATCGAGATCGGTGCATTCGAAAGAATCGAAGGACCATTCCTTGGAGCTTACATCCACGCTGGAAACAAAATCGCTGCGATCACTGCCCTTTCTGCTAAAGTAGACGGTGCTGACGAAGCTGCTAAGTCTGTTTCTATGCAGGTTGCTGCAATGAACCCTATCGCTTTGGATGAAACCAGAGTTTCTCAGGAAACGATCGACAAAGAATTAGAGATCGAAAGAGAACTTCTTGTAAAAGAAGGTAAGCCTGAAAACATTATCGACAACATCCTTAAAGGTAAGATGCAGAAATTCTACAAAGACAACACATTGGTACACCAGTCTTTCATTAAAGACGGAAGTATCTCTGTTGCTGACTATGTAAAATCTGTTAACTCTGACCTTAAAGTAACAGGATTTGTAAGAATTAGCCTAGCTTAATCTCTTTCAAAGAAAAATACGGATCCCGGTGAATATTTCACCGGGATTTTTTATGGAATCATGCGCCGCTGTTAACCTAATATGAAGCTAATCTTAAATATTCAATAACTTAACCGTAAGTGCCTATTTGTGAAATATTTTAAGCTAGAAATAGATTATTAATGTTTAAATTTGCTGCCCCTTATAATAAAGCATGAAAAAATTTCTACTAGCTATTTGCACTTTTCTTTGTTTAATCCTTAATGCGCAGCTGGATACCGAGCATTGGTTCGCCCCGATGTCTGCGAGTTCTCTTCAGGGAACACCCCAATGTTATTTATACCTGTCGACCAACGAAACGGTTCCATTTTCCGTACAAGTATTTAATAATAACGTTGTATTTTCTACCGTACAGGTAAGTAAAGGAAACCCCGTACAGTTGACCGTTCCCAGCAATTATATGATTGCTTCCACGCCCGGCAGCCTCTTTACGCAAAATTCCATGGGACTGCATGTAAAAGGTAATAAAAAGTTCTTTGCCAACTTCAGGTTTTCTGTTCCCAGTCAGGCTGAAATCATTACTTCAAAAGGATTGGCAGGAATCGGGAAAACTTTTTTCATAGGAACAGCACCAACTACCTCCCCAAAAGATTATGTAAACTCCACTTTGGGAGTGACCGCTACGGAAGACAATACTACCGTGACTTTATCAGGTTATAATTCTGATGTTGTTTTCTCTAACGGAAGCGTAATGCCAACCAGAACATTTACCATTAACAAAGGAAAATCTTATATCATAGATGTTATAAGCGACATGGGAGGTGCCAGCAACAGAAAAGGATTATTGGGTGCAAAGCTTGTTGCCGATAAACCCGTATCTGTGACAAACGGAAACTTCAACGGTCTTTATACTACGCAGAATAACAGCAATGTAGATATTCTGATGGACCAGGCGGTTCCAGTGGACAGATTGGGGAAAGATTTTGTAATGGTAAAAGGAAACGGCCCTGCAAGTGTAGGGATGGAAAAAGCCATGATCATTGCTACAGAAAACAATACCACCCTTATTGTCAACGGAAATCCTGTGCCGGGTGTCAATCTTAATGCCGGAGGATATTATATGATTGAAGGCACCAGCTATCTCAATCAGGGTAACGGACATTACAATATGAATATTTCCGCGAGCAAAAACGTTTACGTATACCAGCTTCTGGCCGGGGCTTCCGGAAGTACAGTTTATCAGACCGGAGGTATGAATTTCATCCCGCCTTTAAGCTGTTTCTTACCTAAAGAGATCAACGAAGTTGGCTTTATTAATAGAATTGGAGGTACTTATTACGATACTAAGCTTAATATCATCACACAGGCTGGTGCTGCTGTAACGCTGAACGGTAATCCTGTTGCCGCGGCTACAGGTCCTTATCCGGTAACCGGAAATCCGGGATGGGTTACTTATTCTGTGATGAATGTTTCCGGAAATGTCACCATCAATTCGACAAAACCCGTCACGGCAGGAATTGCGGCAGGAAGCGGTGCTGTAGGTTATGGAGGATATTTCGCAGGATTCTCTTCAGTTCCTGCGATTACAAAAACAGGCGATTGCTATGCTGGAATCCGCCTTGAAGTGGACAACAGCTATGATGCCTACCAATGGTATTTCAATGGTGTTTTAATTCCCGGAGCGACTTCTTATTTTATCAATCCTGAATTGTACGGAGCGGGAACTTATACCTGTTTTATCACCAAAAACAACTGCGAATCAAGACTGACCTCCGAATACGAATATACATTATGTCCACCGATATCTACAACCACTTATAATATCGGATCATGTAATACAAAAGTGATCACGCCGGTTTTCACTGCTTCTACGCAGGCTATCGTTCCTTCACATACGAGCATTATTGCCCAACCAACTAATGGTACAGCTACAGTAAATACTACAACAGGGCAAATCACTTATACACCCAATGCAGGTCTTACGGCGGATGCTACAGATTCTTTCATTTATTATATTGATGGAAACGGAAACCCTGCAGATTTTGAATATTTCAAAGTGGTGGTGAATATCGATGTTCTTCAGACACAGAATGCAGCTCTGTCTTCCTGCGCCAGTAACAATGGAAACGGAACATTTGATCTGACTACCGCAGTTTTAAGTCCGGATACCGGAACAACGGCCACTTATTATACGAATGCTAATTTAACGGGACAAATTGCCAACCCTGCTACCTATTCAGGGCCTGCAGGAACAATCTATGCGAATGTGACGTCTTCATTCGGATGTTCTAAACCTGCACAGATCACATTAACATTGAATCCTTCACCGAATGTGAATACCAGCAATTTTAATGCGAGTTTCTGTGATAATGATTTTGACGGAATCATTAGCGTCAATTTTGCTACGGTAACTCCACAGATCGTGACCAATTCTGCCAACTTTACTGTAAAATACTATCTTGTTCAGGCAGATGCCACAGCCGGAAACAACAATAATCTTCCGGCTAACTGGACTTACACAGCCAACACAACGGTCTATGTAAGGGTTTCACCCAACACCGGTGACTGTGCTGCCGCATTTGGACAGATCAACTTTAAGATCGGAGCTAAAATTACCCTGATCACGAATTCAGTTGCTGCAGATGTCTGTGATAATGACCTTGGCGGATCTGAATCAGCCAATCTTAACGATTATAAGAGTTTATTTACTATAGACCCAACGGTAATTCTTTCATTCCACTCTTCTCTGGCTGATGCTCAGGCGGGAATCAATGCTATTTCTCCGACACAGAATATCACTTCTGTTCACACGTATTATGTAAGATTTCAAAGCAGCACAGAATGTCCTAATACGGGAGTTCTGAAACTGACTTTAAAAACGCCTAAAAAATCAACCACCCTTCACAATCAGGTAGTCTGTTCAATTGAAAAAGTAATATTGGATGCAGGCCCTGGATTCTCTTCCTATCTATGGAGCAATGGGGCTACAACACAGAGCATCACGGTAGGTGTAGGAAATTATTATGTAGATTTAGGCTTCAACGGATGCGTATACCGCCAGACGGTAAGCGTAACAACGGCTCAAGGCCCTACCATTACAAAAATAGAGGTATCATCTTCCAACGCTACAGTGTATGTAACGGGTGGAACTCCTCCTTATCAATATTCACTTGATGGATTGAATTATCAGACTTCCAATGTTTTCACGGGTCTTTCCAGAGGAATTCACAAAGTATATGTTTTAGGTTCAGACGGATGTCTTCCTGTAACTAAAGAATTTCTGGTATTGAATCTTGTAAATGCCATAACACCGAACGGGGACGGGCTTAATGATGTTCTTAATTATTCAGATTTAAGGATCAAGCAGAATGTAATCATAGAAGTTGCCGACCGTTATGGAATGGCTGTTTACAAATCATCTGACAAGAATTACATATGGGATGGAAAGGTAAACGGAAGGAATCTTCCTACTGGAACTTATTGGTATGTGATCACCTGGACAGAGCCTGATACTAAATTGCCAGTTTCGTATTCCGGATGGCTTTTAATTAAAAATCGTGATTAATTTTTAACTTTTGTTATATTTATTTAATACTATTTCAAATATTATTTTAAATTTGTAGAAATCCTAATTCCTTACCCACATGAAAAGATATCTACTCAGTTTCGTGTTGTTGTTTTTTACAATTCATTCGCTCTTTGCCCAAAGAGACACAGAGCACTGGATTGCACCCTACTACAATACCGTATCAACAGCTTACACGAATACACTGTATATTTCTACAGATTCTGTAACTCCGTTTGATGTAAAGATATACAACAATAATGCACTGCTTACTACCGTTACAGTAAGTAAAGGTAATCCTGTTACCTATACTCCAACGGCCAGTTTTGTCTTTGCATCAGCTACAACAGACGCATTTAAAGTGATCACCAAGGGACTATACCTGAAAGGAGATAAACCTTTTTACTGCAGTTTGAGACTTGCACAGTTTTCCCATGGTGAAATCATCACCAGTAAAGGAAAAGCAGGTATCGGTAAAGAATTTTATGTCGCTACCAGCCCCAATACACCTGCTTCAAGCACTTATACAAGTAATTACAACTTTACAGCTGGAATCTTGGCTACAGAAGATAACACCAATGTAACCGTATCATGGACTACCAACGGATTGGTATTTTATGGAGGAACGCCTACAGGAAATACACATAGTTTTACCTTAAACAAGGGAGAATCATTTATTTTAGCAGGTCCCGGAACTACAGATGCGAACCTATCCGGATTTATCGGAGCCAAGGTGGTGGCAAATAAACCTGTGACTCTTACCAACGGAAGCAGCAACGGTAACTTTGGAGTAGATTCACCCGGTGGGTCGGATGCTGTACTCGATCAGTCTGTTCCTACAGAAAGACTGGGGAATACTTTTGCCATCGTAAAAACCAAGTCTACCAAGCCCGCAGCCAATATGGAAGGGGGAATTATCATCGCTACAGAGAACAATACTGAAGTTTATTTAAACGGTTCCACCACTCCCGCTGCTACTCTGAGTGCAGGTGGATGGTACAGAATTGATGAAGTGAACTACATCACACAGCCAGGAGCAGGAACTCATGCCAACATGTACATTTCGACCAATAAAAATGTCTATCTGTACCAGTTTGTGGCCATCAATGCTGATAATGCAACCTGTGGATTCAACTATATTCCGCCATTAAACTGTTTCCTTCCCCGAAAGATTGATGAAATTGGTAAAATTAATGAGATGCCGGGTATTACTACCTCAACCATTAATTTGAAACTTAATATTCTTACGGAGGCCGGAGCTACTGTTATGGTAAACGGCGCTGCACCTACTCCTGACCAGGGGCCTTATCCTCTAACCGGAAACACCCAGTGGGTAACTTATGCTGTACCGGGTATTTCAGGAAACGTTACTATTACATCCAATAAAGCAGTAACTGCCGGAATCAACGGTGGCTACAGTACCGCAGGATACGGAGGATATTTCGCCGGTTTCTCCTCGATTCCTGTTATTGCTAAAAAAACAGGTGAATGTGCACCGGGAATCATTCTGGAAGTAGATGACGGGTATGAAACCTACCAATGGCTCTTAAACGGGACAGCAATTCCGGGAGCAACTGCCAATACATTCTCACCTGCAACATCAGGAAACTATACGGTAAAAGTAACCATGGGTACATGTCCGCCGGTTACGACACCAGTTTATAAAGTGTTCAGCTGTCTGAAACTTACAACTCAGACACTCAATGCATGTTCTACAAAAGTAATTACAGCTGCATTCACATCTTCAACGCAGGCAGTAGTGCCAAGTACACTTGTTCTCATTACACCGGCAGCACACGGAGTAGCAGTGGTTAATTCAAACGGAACGATCACCTATACGCCTAATGCCAACTATTATGGCCCGGATCAGATTGTTTATAAATTCTGTGGTAATGCTGCTGAGTTTATCGACTGTGAGCAGATTACATTAAATCTTACGGTAGTACCTTTCACGGTGAGAGATGCTTCAATCAAGGCATGTCAGTATGATGTAGATCCTTATGCTTATTTCGATCTTACGAAAGCCAGCGTTACAGACTACAATCTGGTAGTAAAAAAATACTATCCTACAATGGCTGACCTTACTGCTGGAACTAATGAAATCACTACACCAGACAATTATCCGTCTGCCGGAGGATTCGTATATGTAAAAGTAACGACAAGCGAAGGATGTACAGCCAATGCAAAAATTGAACTGATCGCTCTTCCAATTAAAAAATCTCCAATTCTTGTTGACCAGTTTATCTGTGTAGACAGCAAAACAAATCTGAATGCAGGACCTGGATATGATTCTTACCTATGGAGCACAGGAGCTACTACAGCTTCCATCCAAAATGTAGGTATCGGAGAATATTCTGTAATCCTGGGTAAAAACGGATGTTCACTGAAGCAAGTTGTAAGAGTAAGAAAAGCAGAAGATCCGGTAATCACTAAGATTGAAATTTCAAATACTACAGCTACCGTTGTTGTAAACGGAGGAAAAGCACCTTACAAATATGCTGTAGATACACCTACAAACTGGCAGGATTCCAATGTGTTTACAGGCCTTACAAGAGGTCAGCACACATTCTATGTAAAAGACACTTACAATTGTGATCCTACAACAGTAGAAGTAACAATTCCTAATCTGATCAATGCCATCACTCCTAACGGCGATAATAAAAATGACTATATCGACTACAGCGAGCTAGCTTATAAAGAAAACCTTTCTTTTGTAATTTATGACAGATACGGAAACATGATCTTCACCGGAAATAAATTCAATGATTACAAATGGGATGGAAAGCATTATGACAAAAAGCTTTTAACAGGAACTTACTGGTATCATATCAACTGGAATGAATCCAATAAGGACAAAACTCCAATCAAATACACAGGATGGATTTTAGTTAAAAACCTTGAATAAGCTATCCTTCTTAATAAAATATATAACCGCGATCTTCGATCGCGGTTTTTTTTTAACCTAAAATCAACATTTTTTACATATTTTGCAATTCCACATTAAATATTCTCCTATTTTTGCGACAATCCTAATTCTCAGATAAATGAAAATATTTTTACTCACTTTTCTTTTGCTGCTTACAGCAATCAATCCGCTTTTCGGGCAAAGAGATACGGAGCATTGGTTTGCTCCTATGGCAGCTAGAAGCACCCAGATTTCTTCTCCACAGCAGGCGTTATATTTCTCAACAGATTCTACGACTCCTTTTCCTGTGGAGATCTACAGCAATAATACCCTGCTTGGGACAGTAACCATTGCTAAAGGTGCTCCTCAAACATTTACGATTCCTTTGGGGTCCATCATTACCAGCAACACCTCGGAAATGTTTACGCCAGTGAACAAGGGGCTTTATACCAAAGGAACCAAACCTTATTTCGCTACCTTCAGGTTTTCTGTGACCAGTCATGGTGAAATCCTTACTTCTAAAGGCAAAGCCGGAATCGGTAAAAAGTTTTATGCTGTAGTTTCACCATTAGAAAATCCTCTTGTTTCTCTGAACTTTACCGCTGGTATTATGGCTACGGAAGATAATACGGTGGTGACTGTTTCAAACTATTCTCCCAATGTAATTTTCACCAACGGGTGGACAGCTGTAACCAATCCTACCCTTACATTTACCCTTAATAAAGGACAGTCTTATATCATTGAGGGAACCGGTGATATGGCAGGAAACAAAGAAGGCTTCATTGGAGCCAAGATAGAAGCTGATAAACCTATTTCCGTAACCAACGGAAATTTCAACGGTCAGTTTGCCATTATTCCTCCTGGTGGTTTTTTCGACGGATCTGATATTGTAATGGATCAATCTGTACCCACCGACCGATTGGGAAATGAATTCGTTCTAGTAAAAGGAAACGGAGACATCAGCCAAAGAATGGAAGACGCCCTGATTGTAGCTACCGAAGGCGGTACGCAGGTCTATATCAATAATGGAGCAGCTCCGGTAGTCACTCTGAATGAAGGTGAAAGCTACAGAGTCAACAAACTGAATAACACCAATTATATCAATCAGGGGAACAACCATTACAATATGTACATCAAAACAACCAAAAATGTTTATGTATATCAGCTATTGGCCGGTGTAGCTACAAGTAATGCTACCATCGGTTTTAATTATATTCCGCCTTTGAACTGTTATCTTCCAAGAAGAATTGACGAAATAGGGAATATTAATATCCTTCCTCCTACGACCAACAATGTAAAATTAAATATCCTTACCGAAACAGGAGCCGGAGTTACGGTAAACGGAGCTACTCCTCCTGCTGCTCAGGGACCTTATCCGGTATCAGGAACTACATCCTGGGTATCCTATTCTGTTCCGAATGTAACAGGAAACGTTACCATCACTTCTACAAAAGCTGTAACTGCCGGTATTTCCGGAGGAAGCGGTGTGGTAGGTTACGGCGGATATTTTGCCGGATTCTCCTCCATTCCTGTTATTGCCAAGCAGACAGGTGATTGTATTCCGGGAATTGTACTGGAACTGGATGACAGTTTTGATTCTTATCAGTGGTTCAGAGATGGAACTCCTATTCCTGGGGCCACAACGAATTCTTTTACACCTACACAATCAGGCGAATATACCGTGAGAATTACAGTAGGTTCGTGTCCTCCGATCATTACTCCTGTATACAAAGTTTACACCTGCCTTACACAAACTACATCAAACCAAACCGTGTGTGACGGGGTAAAGCTAATCGTTCCGACATTTACAAATTCTACCCAGGCTGTAGTCCCGGGCTCTGTGACCATCATCACTCCTCCTACAAACGGTAATGCAGTGATTGATCCTGCTACAGGTGTGATCAGCTATGCGCCTGCTTTTAATTATGTAGGCCCTGATTCTTTTGTGTATAAATTCTGTGGAAACAACCCGAACTTTACAGATTGTGAGCAGGTAACGCTAAATTTAACTGTTTCAGAAAGTCCTACCGTTAACAATGCTGCTTTAAGAGCGTGTTTTCTGGAGGATAATCCTGCAACCGGATTATTTAACCTTACAAATGCCCCTGTCACCGTACAGCCGGGAGTTACTAAAAAATACTACCCATCTCCAACGGATGCTGACAACAGCACCAACGAGATCCTGAATCCTACCAACTACATTGCTCCTACCGGCGTTGCCTATGTAAAAGTAATCAATGCAAATGGCTGCTACAGAGTAGCACAGGTGACATTGACCGTTCTTCCTCCTGTGAAATCTACAGTCCTTGTTGATAAGATCATTTGTGTTGAAGACAAAACAACACTGGATGCCGGCCCCGGTTTCTCAGGGTATGCATGGAGCACAGGTGCTACTACACAGGCTATACAAAATGCAGGTGTGGGAACGTACTGGGTAAAACTGAAAACAGGAGACTGTGTAACCCTTCAGACTGTAAAAGTGTATGCTTCAGAACAGCCGGTGGTTTCCAATATTGAAATTTCCAATACTACTGTTACCGTATATGCGATAGGTGGAAATCCGCCATATCAGTATTCGATCGACAATATTCAGTGGCAGGATTCCAATATATTCACAGATGTGACCAGAGGTATATCTACAGTATATGTGAAGGACAGCTACAACTGTGACCCTATCAAAGTGGAAATCACAATTCCAAACCTGATCAATGCTATTACACCAAACGGTGACGGCGTGAATGACGTTCTGGATTATTCATTGCTGTCGGCTAAAAAGAACCTTGAGTTTAGTATTTTCGACCGATATGGAAGCAAAATATTCCAGGGTGATAAAACCAACGGCTATAAATGGGACGGAACCATTGGAGGCAAGAGAGTTTCTACCGGAAACTACTGGTTTGAAATTCACTGGAATGAGCCTGCAGGTAAGCAAACTCCTGTAAAATATACAGGCTGGATTCTTGTAAAAGGCAGAGAATAATTACTGAAAAATATGAGTTTTAAAACCGCGATTTTAACATCGCGGTTTTTTTATTACTTTTTCAGGCGATGAATACATTTTATTATTAAATTTGTGTTAAACTCCCGCACTGAATGAAGAAAACTTTATCTTTTTTATTTATATTTTGTATTTTCACCTTTAGCTTTGCCCAATTGGACAGAGAACATTGGTTTGCTCCCATGATGGACAGGAGCGGAAGTCCGAATCCGTATCAGAAATTATACTTATCTACCAATAGAACCACTTCTTTTCCGGTAAATATTTATAACAACAATGTGCTTATAGGCACAGTAAATATCAGCAAAAACAATCCCCAGAAATTTGATGTACTCAGAAATTATATCATTACCACCAGCCAGACGGATCTGTTCACCCCTACTTCAAAAGGATTATATCTAAAGGCCGAGTTTCCTTTTTATGCCAATCTGAGATTCTCGGTATTTAATCACGCAGAGATCATTACTTCGAAAGGGATACCTTCCACCGGAAAAAACTTTTACGCTGCCAACGCTCCCATTACGGTTAATAATCCTATTTTAAACTTTATGGCCAGCGTTCTCGCTACGGAAGACAATACAACAGTGACCATAAGCGGATATAAACCTACCGCAGAATTTTCAAACGGAACTACAGGAGCCACGAATCCTACCATGACCTTTACCCTCAATAAAGGTCAGTCTTATATTATAGACGGTATTGGTTCAGCTCCCGGGAATACAGATCCCTTTATCGGAGCTAAAATCACTGCTAATAAACCGGTCAATGTGACCAATGGAAATTTCAACGGTCAGTATGCGGGAAACAATCCTACCAGTTCTGATATTCTAATGAATCAGGCCGTTCCTGTAGAAAGACTGGGAACTGAGTTTGCTCTTGTCAAAGGAAACGGTAGCATCGGCACCAATATGGAAGGAGCCATCGTCATTGCCACGGAAGATAATACCCAGATTTTTGTCAACGATGAAGTTCCTCCTCTTACGACGATCAATGCGGGTCAGTATTTCGTTATTCCCGATTCAAAATATATGAATCAGGGAGGAGGTCATTATAATCTTTATTTAAGAACCTCTAAAAATGCTTACGTCTATCAGGTTCTCGCAGGAGATTCTGCTTCCGGAAGTGAGGTAGCCACCGGGGGATTTAATTTTATTCCCGCCCTGAACTGCTATCTTCCGAAACAGATTAATGAATTGGGTTTTATTAATGAGAATTTTGTTCACTCCAATGCCAACCCTTCCGGAATCCTAAATATTCCTACAAAGCTGAATCTTATTACCCAACGTGGGGCCAATGTTCAGGTCAACGGAGCAACTCCCCTGGCGTCAACAGGTCCGTTTAATATGACGGGGACCACCAACTGGGTAACGTATGGTATTCCCAATGTAACGGGAACCATCACAGTAGTTTCAGATAAGGCGATTACTGCAGGAATCAATGCAGGAAGCGATGCTGTAGGATATGGAGGCTTTTTTGCGGGCTTTCCTACTCAGCCTGTTATTTTAAGGTCGGGAGGAACCTGCGTTCCGGGCATCGTTCTTACGGTAGACCCGATCATTTATGACACGTATCAGTGGTATGTGAACGGATCTATTATTCCAGGGGCTAACGCGGCATCCATTACCCCTACACAATCCGGATTTTATACCTGTTCAGTAACCATGGGAAGCTGTGCACCGCTGGTCACCGAACAATTCAAGGTACTTAACTGTACAAAATTAAGTACATCAACCTATAATGTCTGTACTACGCAGACCATCACACCAGTATTTACAACCTCTACACAAACACCGGTACCTTCTACAGTGGCTATTGTGACTCCTCCAACTTTGGGCACAGCGGTTATAAATTCTGTAACCGGCGTCATTACGTACAATGTGACTACACCCGGAACTACAGGAACGGATACTTTTACCTATACATTTTGTGGAAATGATCCTGTTTTTACGGATTGTGAAACAGTAACAGTTACGATCAATATTTTATCTCTTCAGGTGATGAATGTGACCTTAAAAGCGTGTAATATTAATGGGCAGGGAACCTTTAATCTTACCTCTGCAAATGTTACCAACAATTCACCGGTAGATATCACCTACTACCCTACACTTGTAGATGCCCAGACAGAAAACTTAGCAGCTCTTATCACCGCACCCAATTCTTATACAGCTGCAGACGGCACTATCGTCTATGCTGTCGTAAAAAACAGTATGGGCTGCAAAAGTATTGCCCAAATCACTCTTACCCTATACAATCTGGCCATCGTTCTGAATAATTACAACGGCATTTTCTGTGATGACAATATGGACGGAACGGTTACCGTCATACTCCCGAATATCACAGGCATTGTCCTGAATAACCCGGGCTATTTCACCATTGTAAAATACTACGCTGCACTCGCTGATGCCAATGCCGGAAACGCCAATACGCTTCCTAACAGCTGGAGTTATACGGCCACTACAACCATTTATATCAGAGTGGAATCTCCGGATGGCTGTGCTGTAGTGGTAAAACCTTTACAATTCAGTATTGGAGCGAGAATTCCTTTAATAACAACATCTGTGGCTACCAATGTCTGTGATGATGATCTGGACGGAACAAAAGCGGTTAATCTCGCTCAGTTTATCCCGTCGTTTACCATAGATCCGAACGTTACTTATACCTTCTTTACCACTTTAGCCAATGCACAGAATAATACCAGCCCAATAGCAGCAACTGTAAATATCACAGGGACTCAAACGTATTACATCAGATTCGAGAAAAACGGAGTCTGTCCTGAGGTGGGTTCCATCAGAATTACAATTAAGACACCTAAGGGGTCTGATATTTTAAAGGACAAAGTAATTTGCCCTAAGGCTACAACAACATTAGATGCCGGTCCTGGGTTTGAAAAATACCTGTGGAGCACGGGAGCCACTTCGCCATCCATTTCCAATGTCACTGTGGGAACTTACTGGGTAGAGCTTACCTTCAATGGTTGTGTGTACAGACAAACTGTTACCGTAACTGAATCACCCACCCCAATGATCACTTCTATTGAAATCAACGGAACTACAGTAACGGTAGGCGCAAGCGGTGGAACACCTCCTTATGAATACTCTCTTGACGGAGTAAGCTGGCAGAGTTCAAATATTTTCAACAATGTACCAAGAGGTGCCCATAAAGTCTTTGTAAGAGATTCCAAATTATGTGAAGAAGTGACAAGACCATTTGCCATCATCAACCTGATCAATACCATCACTCCAAACGGTGACGGACATAATGAACAGATCGATTATTCTGCCTTAATGAGCAACACCAATCTGGAATTCAGAATATTCGACCGTTACGGAGCGGAGATTTTCAGAGGAAGTCCGGACAACAGATACACTTGGGACGGAAGAATGGGCGGAAGGCCTGTTCCTACCGCCACTTACTGGTATTTTATCAGCTGGAGCGAGTTTGGAACTGCTACTACGGTAAAATATTCGAGCTGGCTGCTGGTGAAGCATAAATAGGAGTTTGAGGCTGAGACTAAAGATGGAAGCTGGAAGAAGGAGGATTATTGCTTTTTCAGGGCTTAATAATTACTGGTTTCCATCTCCAGATTTCCTTGCTGCATTGGTAAAAAGGGGATTTTTTATTCTGAATTTAAGATAAATCATTTTCGTGATATTGGTTGAAATTTTACCCTATCGTTCTAATTTATATAAGTTTATAACATTCATTAACAGTTTAGTATTAAAGTTTAATATAACTTTAACCTGAGATCACTATCTTAATAGGTATAAATTGCTGTATTTCTACGTAATTTTGCCCTAATTATATGAAGAAGCTAATTACCCTTTTGATGCTGGTTTTTCTAGCAAAAGTCAGTGCACAGATCTACTCCGGAGAGGTATTCTTAAGAGATAATTCGATCTTATATCTTAACCAGGTGTATGTCACCAATCTGAATACTCAGAAAACCGTACTTACCGATTATAACGGCACCTATAACATACCTGCAGTTCCGGGGGATGTGATTCGCTTTACCTCCATTGTTACTGAAAGAAAGGACGTGAAACTGACTTCCCAGATGATACAGCAGAAAAATTTAATAGAATTAAAAATTGCGTATTACGAGATCCAGGAAATTGTATTAAACCGCTTTAAGCCTACCGGAAATCTAAGATATGACGTCAATTCTATCCGGAAAGTAGATAAAGGACTGGCCCTTAAAAAAGTGATCGGCCTGCCTGAGCCAAAAGGTGACGGAACTTCTCCTGAGCTTCCTGTGGCCGGATTACGGGACGGAGGGCTTACTTTCAGTCTGGAAAGCATCTACGACATCCTTTCGGGAGACAGAAAGAAAAAGCAACGTTATATGGCCTATGAAAGGATGAATAATTCTGTGTCTCAGATCAAAAATTATCTTGGGAAAGATTATTTTGCCAAATTTAAGATTCCGGAAAACCTTATCGATAACTTCCTTCAGTTTGTGTATACCTCAGAAAATATAGAGGCATATGTACTGGCCGGCAATTTTGAAGCGATAAAAGTCCCGATTGAAAAATATCTTCCGATCTATCAGAAAAGGCTGAAAACCTCGAATCTTCAGGAAGTAATCAAGTAATTTTTCGAAATAAATACTACTAAAGAAATGTATACTATGTAAAATTTATAGTATACATTTCTTTTTTGTTTAAAATTATGCTTAATTTCATATCACAATTAAGTGTTTAAAATAAAAACAACAGAACACCGTTATTATTGAGAAACTAATTGACCAAACACAAATTAAGAGAGAACACCAAACTTTTACTTAATATTAGTCAATGAAAAAATTACTTTTACTTTTTGTTTCCGTTCTTTGTTTTAGTGTGTCTGCCCAGAAAAAGGGAAAAGACTACAGCAATATTATAAAAAGTAAGAACATCTATGAGATCAATGCTTTCCTCAGAGATGCCCATCCTGATGATCCGCGAAGGTCTGTTCTGAAACCCCGCGTCATGGAATTGATGACCGCCTACATTAAAGACGCCCATCCCGCAGATCAGAAAGTAAAAGATATGCAGGAAATGCTTGCCCTGCTGAAAAGAAGACCGTCTACGAAGATCAGTTTCGATGAAATGAATGCGATTATCAAACAGAAACAGATTGCAAAATATAAAGCAGAACTTGCTGCTAAAAAATCCAACGTGGTTTATACCCCAAGTATTGCCCAGAACACATTTGTCGTTAATGCCGCTGCCAATACAGCCATTCCCAATGCCGAAGCCGAAGAATTCAATATGCTGATGGCCGTGAATCCTGTAGAGCACCAGAACAAAACCGTAAAAATATTAAACTCGTTATTCGATAACGACCCCAACAGTAAAGAAAGTATCGTTCTTATCCAGAACAAATCCGACTGCAATATCATTGTCAGAATGGAAGGCGTAGGAACCACCAAATACAGGCTCGCTGTTCCGGCCCATGATGAGAGCTCGATTGTCATAGATAAGGGCCAGTATCTCTTCACCAGCCTTGTCTGCGGCGCGCAGTACGCTTCACAGAAAACAATCCAGAAAGCAATCATGGTAGCACTGGGAACTTCAGCTGCTCCATAAACCCTTCATAAATATACTCAGTACATGTCTTTTATAGGTAAAAGGCACGATAATCTATGTAAAATTTGCTATTTTTGCGGGATTTTATAAATGACTCGATGGGCAAAAATAAACTAGCAAGATTCGCAGAAAACAAGATTTTACCGAACGTAATTCAGCCAACCAGAGAAGATGCGCTGAAAGGTTCTCCCCTTAAAGGAACATGGAGAAAGGAATTCTTCAAGAACGACAATCCAATTGTACTGGAACTGGGCTGCGGAAAAGGAGAATATTCTGTAGGACTTGCGAAAACATTTCCTAAAAAAAACTTCATCGGGATCGATATCAAAGGGGCAAGATTCTGGTTCGGCGCTAAAGAAGCTGTAGAAAACGGCATGAATAATGTGGCTTTCCTGAGAACACAGATCGAGCTGGTAGATCATTTTTTTGCTGAAAATGAAGTGGACGAAATCTGGATTACATTCCCAGATCCTCAGATCAAATACAGACGTACCAAGCACAGGCTGACCCATCCTGACTTTTTAGAACGGTACAAGAGATTCCTGAAACCGGGTGGAATTGTTCATCTAAAAACAGATTCAGAGTTTCTGCATGGTTATACTTTAGGGTATCTACAGGGTGCAGGGCATGAAATCATCAGCGCACACCACGATATCTATGGGGCTCCTGAATATGATCCGGGTACAGAACATTTAAGAGATATAAAAACCTATTATGAAGAGCTTTTCTCAGCAAAAGGAAAGACGATAACGTATATAAAGTTTAGAATACATTAAAAATTCTCCTATCTGAAGAAACGATACAGGATTATAAAACAGTAAAGATCATTACATCTTTACTGTTTTTTGCTTCATGAATAACCTTTAAAACCAAGTAACTCTGTTACGAGTTAAGCCCGGGTTCCGGAGGATTTAAAACCAAGCAAATTACTAATCTTTAAAACAATAGTATCTTCTATATGTAACACAAACAGTCTTTATTAATAAAGACCGTTTGTATCACAATTATGAATTACTCCTTTTATTCTTTGATATAGACATCTGCTTTACTCTGTACTCCCCATATTTGAAAAGGGTTACCCACAGCACCTGCTGCACCCTCCCGTACCACTTCCAAAGCAAAAGTATAGGTCCCTGGTGCAAGATTATTTAAAGAATAATTTAAAGGAAAATTAAACCTAACACCATCTCCATTTGAGTGAGTGGCTGCCCAAGAACACATCATAGCACTGTTGTAAGTAGCAGATGAAACACCTGTCTGCTGAATCCGAAAACGAAGAGATCCCATACCAGCGGCACCAGTATAAGTGTCGCCCCAACCTATAAAGCTTAAAACTACTCTTGATTGACTTGCCCCTGTAGGTACCGTAACGGTAACGCTAGAATTATTAATGGTTGTATAATTGTTTCCTGCCGGTATTTGTTGGGCAGTATTAATAACGCCATTTAAATCAGTGGAATTGAGCATCCAGCTATTATTCCCAGCATTCGCTATAGCACCAATATCCCATCCAGTGGTTTCGTTAGCCGTAATCAAAGCATAAGCTCCTGCTCTTAATGAGTAAGTATTAGCATTAGCCTTAGATCCTCCAAACCTAAAAAAATCTCCAGAAGCAGTGGTCAGGGTTAATGTGTTAGAAGCACTATTATTTTTTATGAAATATACCCTTCCTCTGAAATCATTTGCTGAGCTATTTGTCGTAGTTTTAGAAGGAAATGTAAGTACAGTATTTGATGTTCCGGTAAAAGATACCTGATAATCTTGATTGGTCAGTGTATAATTTCCCGTTATAGAAGTGTAAGGTGCCTCAAATGATCCATTTACAGTTAACGTACTAGAGGGGAGGGTGGTATTAACACCAACTTGAGATTGTGCAATAACCGCAAACAACATTGCAGATGCAAAAATAATTTTGTTTTTCATTCTATTTGTATTTGTACCACAAATATAATATCGCGAAAAAACAAAAGCTACTTTAAAAGATAAAATTCACTTTTTTGACAAAAAAAACAAAATATAATATCGAATAATTAAATATATTAATAAAAAAAAATACATTTACATCAAATTATAAACTAATAAAAAAAACATCTTGTCCCTTTCCTATTCATCATTATTAATTTCACTATATTTAGTAAATTAAAATCTTAATTAAGATAAATATGACAATGAAAAAAGCATTGTTGTTTTATGGCATAGCATTCACCATCCTCAACAGCTGTAATGTAAATTACGGCAGCTATCCTACAAGAACTACATATCCTACGGGTTCAGGAAGCAGCACAGCCACTACGGAAAGGGAGTATGCTGAGCTTATTAAAACTTACAAACCTGAAACGGCAGATGTCTTAAATGATCTGTTGAACGCAGATTCTCCTTCTAATCCCAAAACGTCGATTTCTGTAGAGAATCAGTCACGGTGTAATATGGTTCTTACCGTGAGCGGAAACGGTTTCTTTAAAAAGATCCCGATAGCTTCGGGTAAAGTGGGTTATACCATGGTTCCTAAAAACCAGAATTACAGACTTTCAGGAATGCTTTGTAATTCTTCTTATCAGTCTACGAAATTCATTTCAACATCATACGCTATTAAGCTTACCAACTAACAAAAATCCTTTTTATAGAGCGGTCTTTGACGCAAAGATCAATTATTACAATGTATCAGAATCAATTTCATTGATTCCTATGAAGGGTATGGACATATAATGATCTAAGATTTCACGCAGATTAATCAAATAATGCAGATTTTTATTTTTGCTGATCCGTTCTATGCGAGATTAATTAATCTTTGTTTAATCAAAAACTTTTAGAATTATCCGATATTTATAATTTGTTCACTACTATACCTGTTGGAAAGTATATGACATAACAAAAAAACGCTGGACCAAGATCCAGCGTTTTTCCTATATTAAAGAAAATCTTTAATTATTCAGCATCGAAATCAGCATCTGTTTCAGCAGATACCTTTTCTCCTTCTTCTTTAGATTTTTCTTTATCAGCTTTTCTTTGAGACTGACCTTCTTTGATAGAATCAGAAACAATGTTTAAGATCATATCAATAGACTTAGAAGCATCATCGTTTCCTGGGATAACGAAGTCCACTTTTCTTGGGTCAGAGTTTGTATCAACAATACCGAAAACTGGAATACCTAATTTCTTAGCTTCAGTTACAGCGATGTGTTCTCTCATGATATCTACAACGAAGATTGCAGAAGGAAGACGAACCATGTCAGAGATAGAACCTAAGTTTTTCTCTAAGTTAGCTCTTTGTCTGTCTACTTGTAATCTTTCTTTTTTAGATAAAGTTTCGAACGTACCGTCTTTTTTCATTTTGTCGATATGGTTCATTTTCTTTACCGCCTTTCTGATTGTAACGAAGTTCGTTAACATACCTCCAGGCCATCTTTCTGTAATATAAGGCATATTAAGTTCAGCAGCATGCTTTGCAACTACTTCTTTCGCTTGCTTCTTAGTAGCTACGAAAAGAACTTTTTTACCTGCAGAAGTTAATTTTTCTAAAGCACTACAAGCTTCATCTAATTTAACTGCTGTTTTATGTAAGTCTACAATGTGAATACCGTTTTTCTCCATAAAAATGTATGGAGCCATATTTGGATTCCACTTTCTGGTCATGTGACCGAAGTGTACGCCAGCCTCTAAAAGGTCTTTTACATTTGCTTTTGCCATGTTTTCTGTTTTTGTTAGTTTACTTTCCGTTTCTTAAACAATCAACAACTTCTTTAGATGGGAGAAGTGTTTGGATGCTAAACGTAACGGGCAATTGGCGGTTTGCTGTTTGCTTGTGGCAATTGGCTTTGCGCCGAGATTAAGTTTAAAAAAAATTTAATACATTTCTGTAGCCAACAGCCATAAGCCATTCGCCCACAAGAAATCTTAACGTTTTGAGAATTGGAATCTCTTTCTTGCTTTTTTCTGACCTGGCTTCTTTCTTTCCACCATTCTTGCGTCTCTTGTAAGTAAACCAGCAGGCTTCAATGCTAATCTGAACTCAGCGTTGATCTCGCATAAAGCTCTTGAAATACCTAATCTGATAGCCTCTGCCTGACCTGTATTACCACCACCGAAAACATTTACGGTAACGTCATACTGACCAACAGTCTCAGAAAGGATGAACGGTTGGTTTAATTTATAAACCATCACGTCTGTAGAGAAATAAGTTGCAGCATCTTTACCGTTTACTGTAATCACACCAGAACCTGGCTTTACATAAACTCTAGCTACAGAAGTTTTTCTTCTTCCGATTTTGTGAACTATAGACATAATTAATTATTTAAATTCGTTAACATTAATTGTTTTAGGCTGTTGAGCTTCATGTTTGTGCTCAGTTCCTTCATATAGATAAAGGTTCTTCAATAAAGCAGATCCTAATCTGTTTTTAGGTAACATACCTTTTACAGACTTCTCTAATACTTTTAAAGAATCTTTCTTCTGAAGTTCAGCCGCAGTCATAGACTTCTGTCCACCAGGGTAACCTGTATGCCAGATGTAAGTCTTATCAGCCCACTTATTTCCGGAAAGCGTAATTTTCCCAGCATTCAAAACGATAACGTTATCACCACAATCTACGTGAGGTGTAAAGTTCGTTTTGTGCTTACCTCTCAAAATCTTTGCAACCGTAGAAGCTAGTCTTCCTAACGGCTGTCCTTCAGCGTCTACCACAACCCATTCTTTATTAGCAGTAGCTTTGTTCGCTGAAACAGTTTTGTAACTTAATGTATTCACACGTTTTAGTTAAAGATTAAACATAATTTTCCCCTAAAAGGGTGTGCAAAGGTACAAATAATTTTCGTAACCCGAAAACATATTTTATTTAATCTATATCACCTCCGGATTTTCACCGTGCTTTAATAGATTTTAACAACTGTTTTCTCTTTGGCACAGAACTTGTAAAATGAATGACCGTTGAAAAAAAATATTTCGAAGATTCTAAAAACGCACCTGATAAAGTAAAGAGTTTTGTCCCTCGGCTCTTTCTTTATTAACTTTACTTTAAACATTCCATCAAAAAATTACTAATGTGATTATTTTATATCGCGAATTATTTATATTTGCGATCAAACCTTATTCCTAATAATCCCATGAGCCACGGAAAAATCAGAGAAGATAAAACATGCCTGAACTGCGGGCATCAGGTCGAAGAAAGATTCTGCCCTCACTGCGGACAGGAGAATATCGAAAGCCGCCATCCCTTTTATTATCTGTTCACCCACTTTTTTGAAGACTTCACGCACTACGACGGACAGTTTTGGGGAACGATGAAAAATTTGCTTTTCAAACCGGGACGGCTTACTAAAATCTATCTGGAAGGGAAAAGAGCACAATTTGTTCCTCCTGTAAAACTTTATATTTTCATAAGTTTCGTCACATTCCTGTTTATTTCATTCCAGGTGGCTAATATGGATTTCGGAAAACAGGGTGCGGGAAAAGAGAAAATCACAAAAAAAGAACTTCAGGAAAAAGTGATTGGAGATGAATCTGTTCAAAAACTTCTTAAAGAATCTCCGGAAATTGCGAAGGCAGATTCTCTTACGGGTGGAGCCTTAAAAAAAGCCTTGGATACCGCTAATGCTTCTGCCAATGATAAAAAAAATGACATCGATGTAGAAAACATACTTCAGAGTAAAAGTATTACAAAATCTATAGGACTACAGTCTATGGAGGATTTTGACCGACGGGAAGAAAAGAACGGACATAAATATGAAACCTTCCGACCGTTTATCGCCAAGATTTTTGAAATGGAGGAGAAAGGTCTTTCTCCAAGAGAGATCACGAATCTGTTTATCAAGAGTTCGATTCACAATTTACCTAAAGCTCTTTTCCTGTATCTCCCTTTGTTTGCTTTTCTGCTATGGATCTTTCACAGCAAAAGAAAATGGTGGTATTTTGACCACGGAGTTTTTACGCTCCACTACTTTTCCTTTCTACTGCTTCTTACCCTGTTGCTTTTTGTCGCTCAGAAACTATTGAGCTATTTTGAAGGAAGTGGTTTTGCTATAGCAATGAACGGGCTTTTTATTACCGCTGCTACAATCTATGCAGGATGCTATTTTTTTATAGCCCACTACAGAACCTACAGAACGCATCCGGCTCTTACCATTATAGTAGGCGCGGTCCTGTTTGCCATCAACACTATATTGTTTACCCTTCTATTGATGGGACTGGGAATCATCAGCTTTTTGCTTATGCACTAGCGGCGAAGTGATTTGTTTGCCCTGAAGCTTGCAATTAAATAATAGGCTACAAAAACTGTAGAAAACTTCAGAATAGACGGAACCGCAAGTTGAACGTTAAAAATCAATGTGCCTATCAGAACAAGCACTCCCATTGCAGCAAATGATAATCCCAGCTTTCCGGGCAAGGAAAAATTCGGGGTATCAAGATAGTAAGCCAGTCCCCATGCCAATCCAAAAGCAATGGCATAATAAAGATCCAACCCTACATTCTCTGAACTAATAAAGAAATAATTGATCAGGAAACTGACTGCCGTTCCCAACGCAAAATACATCAAAGCCTTTTTCATACTCTATAGATAATATGCAAAAATAGAGATTTTACTGATCATTTTTAAACGAATGATTGATAAGCAGGTAAAAAACCAATCTATTATCTACAATCAATCCTCTTAAAATCAAATCATTAAATAAAACCAAACGGTTCTTATTTTATTATTATATTTGAAAATTCAGAAATTTTCTAGTTTTTATATGGAAACCCAAAAATATACTCCAACCAACAAAGTGAGAATCGTAACCGCGGCGTCATTATTTGACGGACACGATGCTGCGATTAATATCATGCGACGCGTGATCCAGGGAACAGGATGTGAAGTGATCCACCTTGGCCACGACAAATCGGCAGAGGAAGTTGTGAACACAGCGATCCAGGAAGATGCCAATGCTATTGCCTTAACCTCATACCAGGGAGGTCACAACGAATATTTTAAATATATCTACGACCTTTTAAGAGAAAAAAACTCACCCCAGATCAAGATCTTTGGTGGCGGTGGCGGTGTGATTCTGCCTGAAGAAATTGAAGATATCATGTCTTACGGAATCGACAGAATTTATTCTCCGGATGATGGCCGTGAACTTGGCTTACAGGGAATGATTGATGATCTTGTTAAAAGATCGGATTTTGCTACTGGAAAAGATATCACAGCAGCTGATTTGGATTTAATTGATTTTGAAAATTCCACAAGCATTGCTAAAATTATTTCAGCAGTAGAAAACTTTTCAGACGAAAAACCTGAATTGGTAAAAGCTATCGACGAAAAATCAAAAGATTTAAATATTCCGATTATCGGGATCACAGGTACAGGTGGAGCCGGAAAATCTTCTCTTACCGACGAATTGGTAAGACGTTTTATCCGTTCCAATCCTGATAAAAAAATTGCCATCATTTCTATTGACCCTTCCAAAAAGAAAACGGGAGGTGCTCTTTTAGGAGACAGAATCCGTATGAATGCGATCAATGATCCGAGAGTTTATATGCGTTCTATGGCGACAAGAGAAAATAACGTTTCCGTTTCACCTTTCATTCATTCTGCATTGAATGTATTGAAGTTGGCCGCTCCTGATGTTATTATTCTTGAAACATCCGGTATCGGGCAGTCCGGTTCGGAAGTTTCAGATTTCGCAGATGTTTCCATGTATGTAATGACACCTGAATATGGTGCTTCTACGCAGCTTGAAAAGATCGACATGCTGGATTATGCAGATCTTGTAGCATTGAATAAATCTGATAAACGTGGTGCGCTTGATGCGCTTCAGGCCGTAAGAAAGCAGTTCCAGAGAAACCATTTATTGTGGGAAAGTCCGTTGGACGATATGCCGGTTTATGCAACAAAAGCTTCTCAGTTTAACGATCACGGAACCACTGAACTTTACAACAGACTTGTTGAAAAAGTAAATGACAAGTTCTCAGGATTAAACTTACAGGGATTTGTAGAGCAGGAAATTACGGACGAAGTAACGATCATTCCTCCGAAAAGAGTACGTTATCTGTCTGAAATTGTTGAAAACAACAGAATTTATGATGCCAATGTTGAAAAGCAGGCTGAGCTTGCCAGAAAAATGTATCATATCGAGGGCGTAAAAAGTTTCTTATCCAATGAAACATTAGACGCCGAATATCAAAAAGCAGAAAAAGACCTTCAGCAGGAAAACATCGACTTCCTGAGAACCTGGGACGATACGAAAAAAGCCTTCCATGAAGAGTTTTATTCTTATTTTGTACGTGGAAAAGAAATCAAGGTGGAAACTTCTACCGAATCTTTATCCCACTTAAGAATTCCAAAAATTTCATTACCAAAATATACAGACTGGGGCGACCTGATCAAGTGGAAAGGCCAGGAAAATTTACCCGGCGGATTCCCCTACACAGCCGGAATTTATCCGTTTAAAAGAACCGGTGAAGATCCGACAAGGATGTTTGCGGGAGAAGGAGGTCCGGAAAGAACCAACAGAAGATTCCATTATGTTTCTGCAGAAATGGATGCAAAACGTCTTTCAACAGCGTTTGACTCTGTAACATTATATGGTCAGGATCCGGCTTTACCACCAGATATTTACGGTAAGATCGGAAATGCGGGAGTTTCTATCGCAACGCTTGATGATGCTAAAAAACTGTATTCAGGATTTGATCTGGTTAATGCGATGACTTCGGTTTCCATGACCATCAACGGTCCGGCTCCGATGTTGCTGGCTTTCTTTATGAATGCTGCCATAGATCAGAATGTTGAAAAATATATCGCTGAACATAAGCTTGAAGCTAAAGTTGAAGCTGTTTTAAAAGCAAAATTTGATGACAGAGGCTTAGAAAGACCAAAATATAACGGTGAACTTCCTCCTTCTAATAACGGTTTAGGTTTAAAACTATTGGGAATTACAGGAGATGAAGTAATCCCGGCTGATGCTTATGCTGAAATTAAAGCTAAAACCATTGCAACAGTTCGTGGTACGGTTCAGGCAGATATTTTAAAAGAAGATCAGGCTCAGAATACCTGTATTTTCTCTACTGAATTTGCGTTAAGATTAATGGGTGACGTTCAGGAGTTCTTCATTACTGAAAAAGTAAGAAACTTCTATTCCGTATCCATTTCAGGATATCACATTGCTGAAGCTGGTGCGAATCCTGTTTCCCAGCTGGCATTTACACTGGCTAACGGTTTCACTTATGTGGAATATTACTTAAGCCGTGGAATGGACATCAATGATTTCGCCCCGAACTTATCTTTCTTCTTCTCCAACGGTATCGACCCTGAATATTCAGTGATCGGACGTGTAGCCAGAAGAATCTGGGCTAAAGCCATGAAAATAAAATACGGAGCAGACGAAAGAAGCCAGATGCTAAAATACCATATCCAGACTTCAGGACGTTCTCTTCACGCACAGGAAATTGATTTCAACGATATCAGAACAACGCTACAGGCGCTTTATGCTATTTATGATAACTGTAACTCTCTTCACACCAACGCGTATGACGAGGCGATTACAACGCCAACTGAGCAGTCCGTAAGAAGAGCAATGGCGATTCAGCTGATTATCAATAAAGAATTAGGTTTAGCTAAAAACGAAAATCCATTACAGGGTTCATTCATTATTGAAGAACTAACGGATCTTGTAGAGGAAGCAGTGTATACGGAATTTGACAGAATTACGGAAAGAGGAGGTGTTCTTGGCGCTATGGAAACCATGTACCAGCGTTCTAAGATCCAGGAAGAATCTATGCATTACGAATGGCTGAAACATACGGGAGAATATCCGATCATCGGAGTGAATACTTTCCTTGGAAAAGATGGTTCACCAACGGTTCGTCCGGGAGAAGTTATCCGTTCTACTGAAGAGGAAAAGCAGGTTCAGATCGAAACGCTTCATAATTTCCAGAAATCGAATGAGGATAAATCTCAGGAAGCTCTTAGAAAGCTACAATATGCAGCCATCAATCAGCAGAACTTATTTGCAGTAATGATGGATGCCGTGAAATACTGTTCTCTTGGACAGATCACTAATGCTTTGTTTGAAGTGGGTGGTAAGTACAGAAGAAATATGTAAGCCCGTGTCGGGCAGACCATTGATAAAATTAAACCTCAAGGAATTTTCTTTGAGGTTTTTTTGTATTTTTAAATAATAAAGAAATTTAAATGAAGAAAGGATTTCAAATTAAAAAACCATGTAAGCAGCTTTGGGAGGAAATGCAAAATGTAGAAGATGGTAAATTTTGCGATTTATGCGAGAAAAAAGTCTGGGATTTCGACAACCTTCCAGAAACAGAGATTGATAAAATCTTAAAAAGTAACGCTTCTGTCTGTGGAAAAACGTCATTTTTAAAGCCTGCATTTTCAAGTGTGTTTTTAGCTTTAACATTGACTTCAGCGATATATACCAATGCACAGACAGGAAAAGATTCTCCGGTAGAAAATGTATATCAGAAAAATATTACTATAAACGGAAAATTGGTTTCCCTGCAAAATAGAAAGTTGGTTTCAGGAGAAATTTCTTTGGTTACATTAGAAAAACTCTACCGTGCAAAAGCCGATGAAAACGGAAATTTCACTTTGATTTTTTCAGAAAAAGTTTTAACCGAACATAATATTGTCCGCATCGATTATACCATTATTGATTTAAATAACAAAGAATTTACAGATTTCAAGTCTTCAATTTTGAAAACCAATGAACTCTTAGGAAAGCAAAATTTTGAAATCGAAGAAAAATATTTTACTATTGGAGGTATTTTGATAACAGAAGAAAGACCTCCGGATTACTATTTTTTGGATGGAAAAAAAATAGGGAAAAGAAAATTTGAAAAAATAAAAATAGAACATCCTGAATATATATATCTGGCATTTTATGATGAAGTAACTGTTCAAAAGCTGGCAAAAAGAAGCTATATAGATAACTTATATTTACTTTACTCTAATTAAACGATGGAATCCCTTAAAATTCCGGAACTTTACACTTTCATCTAATTTATTCAATGAAACCCAAAGCCGTATTCAACTGGAGCAGCGGAAAAGATTCTGCGCTTGCCCTTTATAAAACCCTACAGGAAAGCCGTTCTGAAGTCATTACCCTACTGACCAGCATTAACAAAGAATTTCAGCGAATTTCCATGCATGGCGTTCATGTTTCGCTATTGGAAAAGCAGGCTGAAAGTCTGGAATTGCCATTGATTAAGATGGAACTTCCCAAAGAACCATCTATGGAAGAATACCGGGAGCTCATGAACAAGACGATGTCTGAAATTCAGGCGATGGGAATCAGTCAGTCTGTCTTTGGAGATATTTTCCTGGAAGACCTCCGGAAATACCGTGAAGACCAGCTGAAATCAATAGGTATGGAAGGTGTTTTCCCGCTTTGGAAACAAAACACTACAGATCTTATCCAGGAGTTTCTGGATCTTGGTTTTAAAACCATCGTCACCTGTGTGAATGAAACCTATCTTGATAAAAGTTTTGCAGGAAGAATCATTGACCGGGATTTTATCCGTGACCTTCCAAAAAATGTTGATCCCTGTGGAGAAAATGGGGAATTCCATACGTTTACTTTTGACGGACCGATCTTCAGAGAACCTGTTCAGTTTGAAATCGGGGAAACGATAAAGAAGACCTATCCAAAACCGAAAACCAATCCTGAAGATGAAGACGGAGCCTATGTTTTCTGGTTCTGTGATCTGATCCTGAAATAAAGGCTGCTGTCGTATGCCAATCCTGTTAACCATGTCAAGGTTCTGAACCTTGACATGGTTAAATTAGTATAGAACTTGCGTTAAAACTCATAACTCATAACTTATAACTCGTTCAAACAAATACTCTTTCACGATAGTCGTTGTTCATCTACTCAAAATAAAAATACTTATAAACACGATCCTTTGTTTTAGCATAAATTTTGCATCTGTTTTGAAACTTTTAAGAATTATATTACCTTTAAATAGGTATTATTCTTAGTATCAATACGTTCAATTTTAATCCTAAAAACACACCCGTGATCAAAAAAATTACATTCCTGTTCCTTTTTTACTTTTTATGTTCATGTACAACCGAAATTCCCAAAATAAAACCGGTTGACAAAAACGCCATCATTGATTCTACGATAACAGCGTTCCAGAAAACCCTTTTGGAACAGCAGATTGATTCTGTATTTAAAAAATATAATTTCAACGGAAGCATCGCTGTTTTCAAAGATTCACTGCAGCTGTACCGGAAGGAAAACGGTTATTCCAATTTTAAAACGAAAACAAAGATCGACAGCAGTACTATTTTTGCCATCGGTTCTGTAAGCAAGCAGTTCACCGCAGCCATGGTTCTTCTTCAGATGGAACAGGGAAAACTGAATGTTACCGATAAGGCATCAAAATATCTTAAGGAATTTCAGGCTAAAGAATATGAAAATATCACCATTCATCAGCTTTTGAATCATACGTCTGGGCTTAATACTTTCGGAGGAAAACTGATGTTTAAAAGCGGTTCAGATTTCTTTTATTCCAATGATGGTTTTAATGCCTTGGGTAAAATCGTAGAAACTGTTTCCGGTAAATCTTATGATGAAAATGCACAGGAACTGTTCAGAAAAGCAGGAATGAAAAATTCTTCTACCGGAAATACTTTTGAAGGGAACAATTTCGCCAGTGCTTATCTCGGTAATGAAAAAAATGCTCAGGAAGTTCCCAATATGCCCAAGCGACTGGGCAGTAAAGACATTGGCACTCCTGCCGGCGGTATTCTTTCTACCATAGATGATCTTCACCTGTGGAATAATGCTCTGTATGGAGGAAAAATCCTCAAACCGGAAACTTTAAAGCAGTTCACTTCCAAAAGTGCAGAAAGACACCACGCCATTCTTGGGAAAATGGGTTATGGATACGGGATTATGATGAATATTGGCAAGCCGGAAAGTTATTTTCACAGCGGTTATATAAAAGGCTCTCCTTCACTGAACATCTATTATCCTCAAACCAAAACATCCGTCCTGATTTTATCAAATATTGCTGATGAAGAAAAGGGTAAGAGTTCTACTTTCAGGCCTCATGTTGAAGTTAAAAAAATTACGGATAACCTTGAGAATACGCTGTTACAGCTTAGATCAAAACATTAATTTTCTTTGCGTTCCAGTATAGAAGCTGGGTCTGAATCGCTGCAGCAAACAGAAAGAAAGGTTTAATCATCACAGAAAGGGCCGTATGAACATCTTTAAAAAAGAAACATGAAATTGCGATCAATGCAGCTCCTGCAAAAAAGTTTTTCAAAAGAAGAGGATGAAAGCTCATCTGAAAATAGCCATTGAGATTCATCGTTTTCCGCATAAAATTATAAACAGAAAGCCCTAATGTGGTCAACAAAAACAGGATCTGTACATCATTAAACAGATTGGGTTTTATATAGAGTAAGCCCGAAAAAACCAGTGAAAAAACCAAGGCATAAACACTCATTTTTTTGAAACGGGTCTGAAGAATGTCTTTCTCAATTCTTGTTATTTTTCTTGCCGATAAAAAATCAGCTTTTACCATTTCAAGTTCGCTTTTCCAGTTCATTTTGGTCTGGAGAAAAGCTTCCTGGAAACCTTCATTATGCTCCTCCATCAGGTTGGATATCTGAAGTATAAAATGATCTTTGATTTCCAACAATAGTTTCTGATTCAGTTTTTTTGAAATAAGATACTGTATGATCTCGATTTCCTGTTCCGTATTTATCATGTTTAATAAATGTTAAATGGTATTTATCAGTTTATCAGAACCCAGGCTGTAGAAAATTCTGAAGTTTTTTAAGAGACTTTTTATGTTCAAAGAAATTGAATAGTCCAAAAATCATAAATGTCTGCAGCGTAAAAATAAAAGCGATCGAAATCACAACGCTGATCAATTCTTCATGATTCTGGGTTTTAAAAAACTGGTAGAGCGAATTTCCGTCTTTGGTAATCACCTGTGCCATAGACATGAGGCATATCATTAACAACCCCGTATTTTGCTGATACATGGTATAAAACAATTTTCCTTTATATTTAAAATCTGTTCTGATAAATTTTCGGATTTTGTAATGGAATGCCCAGACTACAATTGGAGCCAGAAAAAACAGTGAATTCTGTATTCTAAAGAACAAAGCATACTGCTCCTTGCTGGTGGAACTGTAAATCAGCAAAAGATTGATCACAAAAGAAATTAAGGCCAATAATAATGATTTCTTAAGAATTTTATTATTGTTTCCTTTAATAATTTTCTTGACAATCACAGGAATCAGCTCTGAGTAAAAAATAGAATAACTCGTCATTTTAAACTCATCTTCCCACAATCTTTTGGTCTTTAAGAAAGCTTCATCAAAATTTAAATGGTCTTTACGCTGGATATCTGAAATCTGCGAAATTATATGGTCCTTTACTTCCAATAAAATATCCAATGGAAGCCTTTGAAAGATAAGATAGTCCGTCACCTCATTTTCCTGTACCTCGGTCATCATATGTTAAAAATGGTATTTAGGTTTAACAAATAACTTTTCATTTCGTTCTCCTGAACAGCCTGATGTTTTTTTCCTTTTTCGGTCAGAAGATAATATTTCCGGTCTCTGCCGTTGATTTTCTGAATTTCTGAAGTGATCATCCCATCATTCTCCAGTTTATGCAATAACGGATACAGCGCACCCTCGGTCATTTCAAGCTCACCTTCTGTAAGCTCTTTTGCCCGTTGCGTGATTTGATACCCATACATTTTCACTTCTTTTGAAAGCAGCTTCAAAATAATGTTCTGGAGTGTTCCTTTGTAAAGACTGTTTTTTTTCAACTGATCTTTTTTATACCTTTCAAATCTATGCATAATTTTCTTATGTATAAAATTTTTCTCAAAAAAATGTAATTTGCTGTATGGAAAAAATGTATTTCATCGCGATCTATCCTCCACAGGAAGTTATTGACGAGGTGAAGATTTTTAAAGAAGATCTCGCTTTGAACTATGATAATTCAAAGGCACTGAAAAATGATGCCCACATCACTTTATTTCCACCTTTCACCAGAGAATTGGAGCTGGAGAGTGATATTCACACAGCTTTTCAAAAGATAGATACCGATTTACCTCCTTTTGAAATTATACTAAACGGTTTTGGAAGTTTTCCAAATCCTAAAAACCCTGTTCTCTTTGTACAGCCCGAACCGAATGACAATTTAAACATCCTTCAGCAAAACATAAAACAGCATTTTAATTTTATCAAATACTCTTTCCATTCTCATATGACTGTTGGGTACAGAAACCTCAGCTATGACAACTATCTGAAAGCATGGGAAGTTTACAAAGAAAAAGAATACAAAACTAAATTTATAGTTGATAAAATACTACTTCTCCGCCATGATCAGAATTGGGTTCCGATTGCGGAAAAGAAACTCACAGGGGTCAATAATCAACAGTAAATGCCGGCTTTTACAACCGGCATTTATTGAGTAAGAAAGCTTGAGTGTCGAAGATTAATTTGATGGCTGCAAGAAATTAATGGTCTAACAGTAACTTCCATCTTCCAATCATTCATTTCCCCTACTCTTTCACAATTTTCTGCGAAATAATCATTCCTTCATTTTCATAAACATTCACAAGATAGGTTCCGGCAGGAAGGTTTTTAATATTCACCGACAATGTTGAACGGTCTTTTAGATCTGATTTTATACGGATCAGCTTTCCGGAAGTATCATAGAGTTCAATTCTGGTATTTCCTGCAAACTCCTGTTTTCCTTTGATAAAAAATTCACCGTCTGAAGGATTGGGATATATGCTGTATCTTCTTTCTTCGGCTTTTACTTCTGTCATTTTTTTGGCAGCAGATTTATTCAGCGTCCAGGTGACATTGGTAAAGTGAAGGGTACTGTGGTTATTCACTTTAAGCAATGGATTATTATCATTCACCGAAAAGATCAGGGTATTATTCCCAACATTCAATTGAGATGGAGAAATGGTGAGTGAATTGGATGTTGATGCGAGTACTGCTCCGTTCAACTTCCATGAATTAACCAATGTATTAGGAATCGGAAGAATTTCATTCACGGTAAAGGTCACATTGGAATTGGCATTCACCGCTGATGTATTCGCAGGGGTATAAGAATCTACCGGAGATACCAATGAATGAATTTTTTCAATAATGGCTTCTTTACATACTGAGCAAAACTGCTGATTCAGATACCTCATCTCACAACTTTGATGCGGACGATACCATGAAGGGCTTTCTGAATACGAATATACACCTACTCCGTTAAGTCCCACCCAGTTTTTCCATTTTACAGTGGCAGGATTGGAGGTCTGGGTTTTGTTGGGAGATTCTCCGGAGCCGGAAAACCAGTATTCATCGGCCAGCTTTCCGAATGAATGCCCTAATTCATGAACAACAATTTCATTGGAAGATCCGTTGAGAGACGCGAATGCATACGCACCGCCACATCCTCCGTACTCTGTGGAGTTACCCAAAACATACGTAATATCGTAATCCGGAACATTGGCAGCCAGAACCTGACCTACTTTATTGGTCGTATTGCTGTACATACATCGGTGAACCCCGAAGTCAAACGAGGAGCCGAGATAATTATTCGGATTGGACACCGGAATGACAGGCTCGGTGACATCAGTGGCCGTTCCCGGATGTTTTACACCGGAAGCAGTAGAAACCACCTTCACGGCATACGCATTAAAATAATTTTTATATTCTGTGTAAGGGCTTTTTGTAAAAAGATAATTAACGGTAGACTGCGCCGATGAGACGAAGGAATTCTGCTGGGCCGTGGTAAAACCGTCACCCAATACCGCAATAATGATTCGTTTATCATTCGTTCCGTTCTGAAGAAGGGGAACTGTCTGAAAGGTCTGTGCAGCACAGCAGCTGCCGATGAAAAGGGATAATAGAATTTTTTTCATGGCTAAAGTTTTTGAGTGAATAAAAGCTGGTTTCCGGATTCCGTTACTTTTTCAATTCTTACGGTTTGAATCTGTTCAGAATAGGAATACCTTACACTGAATTCAGCATTGTCAAGAGGAATTTTCTTTCTGCTGACGCCTTCTTTTTCATAGACTTCCATTTCAGGATGCAGTGGATTTTTCACCAGCTGTTTCGTGATTTCCTTTCCACCTGCATCAGACAGAATCACAATAAAATCTCCTGCTTCCACTTCATTCCTGTCAAAAGAGGGAGTGAATTTCAGCTTCCCTTCAGCGACTTTCTTTTCCTGAAGAACAATTCTTTCTTTTCCGGATACTTCTTTATCGGTTCTAAAAAACAGATAAACAATCTTACCTTCTTTCCGGATTTCAGCACCGGAGGCTTTATTCCCTGGATCACTTAACGTACTGTTTTTCTGAAAACTGCACAACAGAAGTACGGGAACAATAAAAAAATTAAATAAATTTTTCATGGCACATTTTATTTTAAAGTTATACATATTTCCCGATACATTGAATATTTTTTATTTAAAATTAGAGCAGAAATTTATATTTTAAACTAATGAAAGTTGGAGTTAAGATTTTTTTAGATATCAGATTTCAGATATAAAATTGGAGATGTGAGACTTTTTTTGGGAATCTTAGCAGCTATTACGTTTGGTACTATGGGTTTCGTGGTTCAAAGCAGTAATCATCAGCCCACAGCATTGGGAAGCTTTTTTTGACGCAAAGCTTTATCTTGTTAGCCTTTAGTTTTGAGGAAGCCAAAGACTGTGACTGCGTCACTGATGAAGCGATCTGCATACAACATCCGCTTCATAGAATCAATGAAATTGATTCCTCCTTTGCTCCCCTTTATGAATACAATAATCAATTTCTTTGCGTCAAAAAAATCTTTTTACCTATCAACAGATTTTGAAATTGATCTAGTCTATACACGTAAAGGCCGTTTCAGGTTTGAACTATGAAACCCGCATCCCGAAACGTAATAGCAGCTAAAAATCCTGGAAAAAAGTCCCAAATATTCAGTGCCATATCTAATGTCTGAAATCTAAAAATAAATGTCTTGTCCCGAACTCAGGTTAATTTTATCTACCCAAACACCCGTTGTTTTAAATCCTCTTTTTCTCTGATAAAAAAGTTTAGAATATCCTATCTTTGACCCATGATTTCAGAGAAGATAATTTTAGGCATTGATCCCGGAACAGCCATTATGGGTTTCGGTATTATTTCCGTAAAAAAAGGCAAAATGGAGATGGTTTCTATTCACGAATTGATCCTGAAAAAATACCCGAATCACGAAACGAAGCTGAAGTATATTTTCGACAAAACATTAGCCCTGATTGATGAATACCATCCTGATGAAGTAGCTCTGGAAGCTCCGTTTTTTGGGAAAAATGTTCAGAGTATGCTTAAACTGGGCCGCGCTCAGGGAGTTGCGATGGCAGCCAGTCTTCACAGAAACATTCCTATCACTGAATACTCTCCGAAAAAAATTAAAATGGCCATCACCGGAAACGGAAACGCCAGCAAGGAACAGGTAGCCGGAATGCTTCAGAATCTCTTAAATCTGAAAGAGTTTCCCACCAAATATCTGGATGCATCGGATGGTCTTGCGGTTGCTGTATGTCACCATTTCAACTCCGGGACTATAGCCGATACCAAATCATTCAGCGGCTGGGAAAGCTTCCTTAAACAAAATCCGGACAGATTGAAATAATGATATAAAAAAAGCCCCTTAATCGGGGCTTTACTATTTGAATAATTCAGAATTAATTGTTTAAAAACTTCTTCGATCCGTTTTTGTTCTTATCGGAGTAGTTAATAATAAATGCTCCTTTTGGAAGAACTCTTTCGATCTGGATCTCATTAGTCTTAGTATTTCCTTTTTGGATAAGCTTACCGCTTAGATCAAAGATTTGATAATCTCCAAAAATTCCATCACCGGACAGTTTCAGTTTATTCTCAGATTTCAGATAAACAATTTTTGCTTCTGCTGCATTGTTTTTTACATCTGAAGTTCCTAAAACTCCGGTTATCCTTACTGCATAATCTTCTACCTGCCCATACTGAAGCTGTGAGCATGAAGTTCCGTCAGCAAGTACTGCTCCATTAAAGGTAGCCGCGTCTACAGAAACTCTCATTCTTAAATACGTATTCGTTAAAGCTGTAGCAGGAGGCGTAACACCTACAGTAACAACTTTTCTTGCTCCTGAAGCCATAGAAACAGACAGATCGTTGACTATTATTTCAGATTCTTCGAATACTCCGTTGTTGTTATAATCAATCCAGACTTTAGTTTTAAACTTATCTGCCTGGCTAAAGCCGTTATCATATGTTACTTTCAGTTCCGTACTTGTATTGGAAGGAATATCCGTGTAATAAGCCGGTCTGATACACGTTGCTGCAGAATAATCCTCATAGTATTTCGGAGCAGGCTCATCAGAATCATATCCATTCGTTGTGCTGCTTATGGTTCCGAACTGTACTCTTGAAGCCCCGATTCCGAAGTTATTATTCGCAGGATTTACAATTCCTGAAGGGTTACACTGTGCCGCCACTACTGCTACAGGAGATGGGATCACTGCTGCCGGATCCTGTCCTGCTGTTGAAGTGATCAGGTTTTTTCTGTATTCCATCATCAGCATGATGGCTCTGTCTCTCTGTCCTTCTGTGAATTTACGGTTAGAATTCGTGTAATTCATTACGTTATATTGTGTTCCGTCATGGTTCTGATTGGTACACGGATCTATAGTGGTATTATTCGGAACGGCTACGCCATACATACTTCTTGAAGGTGATGTATCACAAACTCTGTCTCCGTCCGTTGCACAGTTATTATTGGCAGGGCATGTTGTCTGGCTTGTATAATTAACTCCCTGAAACGTATGATAAAGACCAAATGCATGGCCCAGTTCATGAGTAAGTGTTGTATCGTGCAGATTTTTAAGGGTAGCCACCTTCATAAAACTCTCATAGAAATAGTCATAAGATTCCGGGAATCTTGCATATCCCATTAATCCACCAGCTTGCTGCTGCTGACCATCAAAGCCTATCACTACATAAATATTGAAATAAGAAGTCTCAGGCCAGTGTGGCGCCATAGTTTTGATCTGGCTATCGCTGGCTCCATTGCCGGAAGCTGCAGACTTTACACCTCTGGTATCATATAGAGGAATAGTACTTCCGTTATATCTTACAATTCCATTGGTTGGTGCACAGGTTGGTGATCTTTTAGCCAGTACCAGTTTAAAAGGAATGACATTTCCTCCTGTTGCCCCTGCTCCTTCTGCATAGAAACCGTTTCCGTAAGTGGTGGCATACATTTTATTGGCTCTGTCGATCCAGTTGATCACATCCTGATCTGATAAAGCTAAATTTGAATTAGCTGATGCACTTGATTCAATAACGTGTACTACAACCGGGATTTCAAAGGTTTGCCCAGTATACAGACCATTCCAGGAAGTTGTTCCGCCTACTTTGTTAAGAAAAGAATGCTTGTCCATTTTACTTAATCTGGCTTCCACTTCTTCTCTATTTTTCTTTAATTCTGGAAATCTTATGTCCATTTTTCTCATTTCTTCATCAAAACCACAAAAATGTTCAACATTTTGAGAAAAAGCATTAAAAAACAACAAAAACACTGAAAGAATACTTATTTTCTTCATTTTTCACTAATTTTTTGATTAATTCGATGCAAATATAAATATTTATTAATAAAATAATAAATTCATTAACACAAATCATTGAATCTGGAGTAATTTTATCATAACAAATCTAAAAAATTGATATCCAATCAATTAAATTAAAACCATCAATTACTTGGCAAAACATAATACTATCTTTTACATTGGTATGATTTTTAGTATTACATTTGTATAAATTTTCACTAATGAAAACAAACCAACAAACTATAAATCAAGCGAATCATAAAATAAACTGGTTCCAGAAGTTTCTGATGGTATGCTCCGGAGGAAACATACATATTTTAAGAAAGACCCCCAGTGAATGGAATAAATTTTCCGGAATTGGCGGGATTGTGTTATTCACCGCGGTATTTGCAACTCTATCTGCCGGCTATGCCATGTATACAGTATTTGATAATGTATGGACTTCGGTAGGATTCGGGATCCTGTGGGGATTAATGATCTTTAATCTGGACAGATATATCGTTTCTTCCATCAAAAAAACGGGAACATGGTGGAATCAGATCCTGATGGCGGTTCCGCGTCTGATTTTGGCTACTTTCCTGGGAATTATTATTTCCAAACCTCTTGAACTTAAAATTTTTGAAAAGGAAGTGAACAAACAGCTGAATACCATCATCCAAAGAAACAAGAAACAGCTTGAGGGCGAAATGAGCGGCAGAATCCTGAAACAGAGCGGCCCGTTTGAAACAGAAAAAAATCAGATTGCTGAAAAAACCATTCAGTATCAGAAGGCTTATGACTCAGCAGCCGTAGAACTTGAAAAAGAAATTCTGGGGAAACAATCCGGTCTGACCAGTGGAAAGGAAGGTTATGGTCCTAATGCAAAACGTAAGCAGGAACTGAAGGAACAGCGCCGTCTGGATCTTGAAAATTTCCAGAAACAAAATGCCCCGAGAGTGGAATATCTGGATAAAGAAATTTCCAAAGTCTACACCAATCTTGAAACGGAAAGAAAATCTTCGGAAACCTTTGAAGATAAATTCAACGGGTTTGCAGCGAGACTGCAGGCATTGGATGAACTTGGGAAAAATTCTGCGATCATAGGACTGGCAGCCGCCTTTATTATGGGGCTTTTTATTTGTCTTGAGATTTCTCCGGTTTTGGTTAAATTAATTTCTCATGTAGGACCTTATGATCATCTTCTGGAAAAGACGGAAAACGATTTCAGGCTTTACTCCAAGGAAAAAATAGAGAAAGGAAATGCCCTGACTGATTTCAGAATTGACGATTTTAAGGATAATTTAAAAAAATAGCGTATTTTTCACGCATGATTATTGATAAAGAAGAGATCCAGAAGAAAAAGAAGAAGCTGGACGACTGCAAAGCATTTCTGAAAAAAGAATTCATCGGAATTGATAAGATTATTGATGATTTAATGGAATACATCCAGATCTGGTACCTGATGCCGGAAATCCTGACACGCCCTGTGGTAATAAACCTGTGGGGAATGACAGGCGTAGGAAAGACCGATCTGGTGCGAAAGACCGTTCGTTTTCTGGAATTTCAGAACCGTTTTGTAGAGATAGAACTAAGCAACAGCGATGAAACCACATGGAGCAAAAGTGTTTCCGATATTTTACAAAGCAACCGCCTCAATGATGAAAAACCAAGCATTGTTCTCTTTGATGAGATACAACGCTTTAATACTATAGATCCTGACGGCACTCCGGTCCCACAGACCAAGTTCACTGATTTCTGGGAACTTTTAAGTGACGGCAAGCTAAGCAAAAGGGAACGTGATGATCTTGAACATTATCTCTTCTCCTATCTTCTGCGTAAAAAAGAGAATGACCGACGCAAAAAGAACGGCGAAACGGAAATGGATGAAAATCCGTATCTGAATCTCTGGGACGCCAAAGAACTTAAGAAATACCTCAGCATGGAAGATGATGTGATGAGCATCATTGATATGAAGGAGGAAGATATGATCAAGCTGATCCTTAAAAAACAGAAAGAGAAAAAGATCTATGAGCCGGTAGACTACAGCAAAATGCTGATCATCATCAGCGGAAATCTGGATGAAGCTTTTCAGATGTCCCGCGAGACGAGCGAAGCAGACATTGATGCCAATATCTACCATGCCTTTACAAAGAAAATTACCGTTGTTGATATAAAAAATGCATTATCGAGGAAATTCCGTCCGGAGCAGGTCGCCAGGTTCGGGAACATTCATTTAATCTATTTTTCATTAAAGACAGAAGACTTTGAGCAGTTGGTTCAAAGGGAAATCAATAATCTTAAAACAAAGACAAAATCAAAGTTCGGAATCAGTTTAAAGATCACTAAAAACATCAATGATCTGATTTACAGAAACGGAGTTTTCCCAGTTCAGGGTGTACGTCCTGTATTCAGCAGTGTAGTGGATATTCTGGATACGAACCTCAGCAAATTTCTTTTTGAAGCGATCACTCACGATGACAAAACCATCGAAATCGATTATCATGTCAAAGAGAAAAAGATTTCCGGAAAAGTAGGCGGAAGAATCATTGATATCCCTTACACCGGAAGAATCGACAGCATCCGCCAGTCTAATCAACAGGATGCCGTGGCCAACATCAGCGTTCACGAATGCGGACATGCTGTCTGTTATATGCTGTACACCGGTTTTGCCCCGTTGCAGCTGAAGAGCAAGGTGGCCAGCAGTTATGCCGCCGGATTTACTTTTCCCCATCAGATCCATGATACCAAGGAAAGCCTTCTGGACAGAGTCAAAATTTATCTTGCAGGAGGAATTGCCGAAGAAATTATATTTGGCGAAAATAATGCAAGCATAGGACGGAGCCATGACAGGGAGCAGGCAACCATTCTTGTTTCCGACTACATCAGAAAATATGGATTTGACGAAGAGTATCAGGCTGTCTACAGCTTTGAAGAATATCCTCACCGCATGCAACATCATATTACCGATAAAAAAATAGAGAAACTGATGCAGGATCTGGCCAAAAAGACAAGAGAAGATCTTATTCTTCACTTAGACCTTTTGAAAGATATGAGTATTGAGCTGAGCAAAAAAGGAAGTATGCTGCCTAAAGAAATCTATGAAACCGCCAGAAAGCATCACCTTGAAGTAAGCATAAAAGAGGAAGGCTATCTCCATATTGCAGAGTATCATAAAATGCTGGGCCAATAGAGGAAAAATCTAATATAACATAAGTTTACATTAATATAATCTTACCTTTCAGTTAATTCTGAAAGGTTTTTTCTTTTCATAATTATTTTATAGGAAATATTTTATAATTTTACATCAACAAAACTAATCATCATGAAAAACTTGACTCTAGTATGCTTACTGCTAATCAGCAGCGCATTTACGTCCGCTTTAAAAGCACAATCAGAACCTTTCCTTGGACAAATTGCTTTTGTTCCATACAACAGAGCACCTAACGGATGGGCAGACTGTAACGGACAGCTTTTACCAATCGCACAAAACACGGCTCTTTTTGCCTTGATTGGAACCACGTATGGTGGAAACGGAACCACGAATTTCGCTTTACCTGATATGAGAGGAAGAGTGCTTGTTTCTCAGGGACAGGGACCTACCATCAGCCAAAACTATCTGATCGGAGAAACGGGAGGAAGTGAAAGTGTTACTTTAACGCAACAGCAAATGCCTGCCCACAGTCATACCATCAATGCAGTAACTGCTGAAGGAAATCAGAATACCCCTGCAGGAAATCTTCCAGCAGATACCAAACTTTTAGACAAAGAATATTCTGACGCGAATGCAAATACTACCATGAAAGCGACGATGGTAAACCCTACGGGAGGTACTCAGCCTCATGAAAACAGACAGCCTTTTGTAACGATGAGATGTATCATCGCTTTACAAGGTATTTTCCCATCTTTTAATTAATAAGTTATGAAAGCTCTATACTTATTAGCTATAGCTCTTGGAAGTTCGGTGGCCGCACAGACCATCACTTTCAATGGGTGTCATAACCTATTTGACAACCAGAATTTTATTTTCTCGAAAACCGGAGTTGATGCCAATAATAAAAATATTTACATCACGACACCGGTAGATGGGCAGCCTTGCAGCGGACTTGGAACGTGTGAGTTTAAAATCAAATGGAACAACGCCCTTACAAGATGGGAGTTTCTTGCGGATGAAGGAAACGGAACTTTTACTACTCCCACGCTGATGTATTACAATTCTACCGGAAACATCTCCAGTCCAAGACCTCCGAGTAATACTTTCGGAGCCTGGATAGAAAATGCAACGGCAACGGGCGGACAGTGCGGAGGAAATCTTACAGGAATCAATTCTACACTGACAGGCGATGTACACAGCACTTCATTGGCAACAACGGATGTGACGAAAACCAAAATTCAAATCTTCCCGAATCCTGTTTCTGATGTCATCCGTATCTCAGGAATTGATAATGGGCAGACCATTCAGATTTATAACGTAGACGGAAGATTGGTAAAAACAGATGCATTCGATCAGAAGATTGATGTTTCCTCTCTTTCTGCGGGAGTTTATGTTTTAAGAATTACCACTAAAAATTTCGAATCTCATGAATTTAAATTCGTGAAAAAGTAGAGATATAATGTTTTTATAGCATTAATTGATTATTGATATAGCCTTTGGATTCTTCTGAGGGCTATTTTTGTGAGGAATAATTTTTGCTGCCAATATGATATGCCATCAAGTATTGTGAACTCCTATATCTATTTTCCGGAGACTGAAGTATTGAGAATTATCTATCAGTCCGGCGCTGTATACGACTATCTGAAAGTTCCTTTATCTATTTCTGAAAAATTCAGGGAAGCCAGGTCAAAAGGACGCTTTTTGAATTCCGTGATCAAGCGGAGGTTTAAGTACATCAAGGTGAGCTGAAAAACCTGTAATAAAAAATGCCCCCATTTCCGGAGGCATTCAATTTTTTATATAATCTGAAGATTATTTAATGATCAGTTTAGAAGTTTTACTTTCTTTTCCGTTGGAAATCTGAACCATATATACTCCTTTTTCAAGTTGCTGGTTAATTTTATAAATTCCGCTTCCTTGTTCTTGTACAGAAGGGCTTGCAATAAGTCTTCCTGACATATCAGAAATCGAAACTTTTAAATCTTTACCGTTTTTAGCTTTGATAAATACATTGTCACCTGTAGCAACCGGGTTAGGATAAATCACAAGATCATTGTTTTCAGCCTTCACTTCACTGGTTCCTAAAACAGTAACAAATTTAACGGTATAATCTTCTGCCTGCCCATATTGTAATTGTCCACAAGCTGTCATATTTGTATTCTCATCATCTACCATTACTCTCATTCTTAATGGCGTATTAAGCACTGTAGAGGCTGGAGCCGTAAAAGTGGCATTTACAGTTCCGATTAGAGTGCTGGGATCTGCGGCAACATTATCTCCTGATGCTACCAATTCACTGGCTTCAAAAGTTCCGTTGTTGTTAAAATCAATCCAGGCTCTCACTTCATTATCACTACCCGAAACATTCACCTGAAGGTTGTGAGACTGGCTTACCAAAAGCTGTGTAGAAGTTGCTCTCAGACAGCTTGCACCCGTATAATCTACATAGTAACTAGGTGCATTTTGCCAAACTCCTGTACTGGCATTATTAATATTTCCTAATTTAACCAAAGTAGGTCCTACAAAATAGTTGTTTGAAGCTGCATTGGCCAAACCGCTTGGAGTACATGCCGCAATAGGCGCCCCGATAGCTGTTGCCGATGCTCCAGGAGCTGTTGCTCCAAGTGAAGTGCTTAAAGAACCTCTCAATAAAAAGAAAGAAGTCGCAGCTTTATCATGCTGTCCATTGGTAAACTTGAAGGCTCTAGGGTTTGTATAGTTCATCATATTATACTGAACTCCCTGATAATTTGCACCTGTACAATAGTTCATGCTATTATTGGTAGGTGCAGGAAAATCACTTAATAAACTTCTTGATCTTTCCGTATCACATACCCCATCATCATCTTTTGTACAATCATTAGTCGTTTGTGCAGGGCAGAAAGAAGTTGCTGTAGTTCCTGCCGGAGGTTGTGCATTGGCGTTCCCAAACGTATGAAGAAGCCCCATGCTGTGTCCAAATTCATGCGCTAAAGTAATATCATCCTGTAAAGTAACTACAAAAGATTTCATAAAAGATTCATAGGCAGAATCAATATTTTGAGGCAATCCGGCCCAGCCCATAATTCCATATTGTCCGCCACCATCTACTTTATTCATGATATAAATGTTAAAGTAAGAAGCTTCAGGCCAATGTGGAGCAATGGTTTTTACCTGTGCAGTAGTCACTCCATCTGTTCCACTACGCTTTACTCCAAAATCATCATACCCTGTAAGCGTGCCTCCGTTGTATCTGATAATTCCTGTTGTAGCATTACAACTTGGGTCTCTTTTGGCCAGGACTAATTTTATAGGCATTGTAGCAGCAACTCCAAAGTCCGCAGGAACCCCCTGAGCCCACTGATGAGTACCTGCATACATTGCATTACAACGATCCAGCCATGCCTGAATCTGCTCATCACTCTTGTTATAGTCAGATCCAATAGCAGCCCCTGTAGGTGCTATCACGTGTACTACCACAGGAATCTCATAAATTCCATTCACTGTTTTGAAAGCACTTCCACTTCCGTTTTTAGCGGTACTGTTCTGGTTTGAATTCAGAATACGATTACGAATACTGCGAATCATGTCATCAATTTCTTGATTCTCTTTTTCATGCCCTCTTTGCTCCGTATCAAAGTCACACCAATCTTTTTTTTGTTGTGCTGATAATGAAAGTGCAGACAACACGATTCCACAAAGGAAAATTTTCTTCATACTTCTACTATTTAAATTATAAATTTCATTAATGCTTTATAATAACCAAAGCATTCATAAACATTCCACATTAGTAGGTAAAAATCATTTTTGTTACAAATATTTAATATTAAAATTAAAAAATGTTACTACTTTGATTTAGAACCCACCCCATTTATATAAAAAAAATAAATTAGTATTAAAAATATAAAGAACAATATTCCGTTTTTAAAACACAAACAAACAATTAAGCCTTAAAACAACTTTGAAAGATTAAAAAAAGACACTTTCCTGAAATAAACAATGATCTGAATATAAAAATAGGCTGCACAGATTTGTACAGCCTATTTTTATATTGATTTTTAAAATTCTAAAAAGAATAATTCGGAGCTTCCTGAGTAATGATTACATCGTGCGGGTGAGATTCTTTCAATCCGCTTCCGGTGATCATCACCATTTTGGTATCTTTTTGTAAAGCTTCAATATCTTTAGCTCCACAATATCCCATCCCGGCTCTTAGACCTCCGGTAAGCTGGAAGATCACATCTTCTAACTTTCCTTTATGCGGTACTCTACCTTCAATTCCTTCCGGAACGAATTTTTTAGCCTCACTCTGGAAATATCTTTCTTTTCCACCTCTCTTCATGGCCGAAAGACTTCCCATTCCCTGATAAGATTTGAATTTTCTTCCCTGGAAGATAATTTCCTCTCCCGGAGCCTCATCTGTTCCTGCTAAAAGTGAACCCAGCATTACTGCTCCTGCTCCACTCGCAATCGCTTTTACAATATCTCCTGAAAGTTTGATTCCTCCATCAGCAATTACTGCTACGTTTTTAGATGCAGCGTATTCGTATACATTATAAATAGCGGATAACTGAGGAACCCCAACTCCTGCCACTACTCTTGTTGTACAGATAGAACCAGGTCCCACCCCTACTTTAAGAACATTGGCACCAGCCTCAATAAGGTCTTTCGCTGCTTCAGCCGTTACAATGTTTCCTCCTACGATATCTAAATCCGGGTACGTTCTTCTGATTTCGGAGATTTTATCCAAAACTCCTTTAGAATGTCCGTGAGCTGAATCAATAGCCACAATATCAACACCAGCGTTCACCAATGCTGCAATTCTGTCCATCGTATCTTCTCCAACTCCAACACCTGCACCTACGATAAGACGACCTTTGTGATCTTTATTCGAGTTCGGGTATTCCAACTGATTGTCGATATCCTTGATGGTAATTAATCCTACAAGTTTATTGTCTTTATCTACGATCGGAAGCTTTTCAACTCTGCTCTTCAGAAGAATTTCTTTTGCTTTTTCAAGGTTGGTATTTTTATCAGAAGTGATCAGATTTTCTTTGGTCATGATCTCTTCTACCTTCATATCAAGGTTTTCCTGATATTTTACATCTCTGTTGGTAATAATCCCGATAAGCACATTATCTGCATCTACCACAGGAAGACCTGAGATTTTATACTTAGCCATAGTTTCTTTAGCCTGCGCCAAAGTATGATCTTTTGAAAGGGTAACAGGATCAGAGATCATTCCGTTTTCTGAACGCTTTACACGGTTTACCTGTGCAGCCTGCTCAGCGATCGTCATGTTTTTGTGAATGAAACCTAAACCTCCCACTCTTGCCAGAGCAATGGCCAGATCTCCTTCAGTAACTGTGTCCATCGCAGCAGAAACTATCGGAACATTCAGCGTGATTTTGTCGGTAAGTCTTGATTTTAAGGATACCTGGTTAGGTAAAACTTCTGAATAAGAAGGGACTAGAAGAACGTCATCGAAAGTGATGGCTGTCTCTACAATTTTGTTATGAATAGACATCTTTACTTTCTTTGCAAAATTAGGTTATTTTGACGAGATATGAAAATCCTTTTCAATAGTTTAAATAAAAATTAATAATCAATAACTTAAATCAAAAAACCGCTCTTATCAGGAACGGTCTTTCTGTACAAAATAATTAGTATAGTATGAAACTACTTGTTATATCTTTTAAGGAAGAATGATTTTGTTATTGAATCACGTTTCCGTTTTCATCTAATTTATCAATATGGGTTTGATTATTTTTATCAATATAGACCCGAAGACGCACCTTTCCGTTGGTATCTCTGATAAAAAGACCTACATCTCCGGCTGCTGTTTTCCCCGCAAAGAAGCGCTCGCTGGTTAATTTCCCTTCCTGTCTTAATTTGGCGTATGCTTTTTTGGAGGCTACCGGATCATTGAGACGTTTTAAAGAGTCCTCAAATTTCATAATCTCTTCCATTGGAAAATTATCCGGTCTGTCCCAAAGTTTCAATCCATAGGTTCTGGATTTTTTATCACCTGCATCTTCCAGATACTGAAGCTGCATGATCTGATCTGTATTCCGCTGGTCAAAAGAATATACCATTCCCGATTCTTTTTCATCTGCGCTATACACCAAACCTCCGCATTCATCGCCCAATTCATTAAAGAAAATCAATCCGGCTTCTCTTTCTCTGGGCTTTAGCTCTTTGTTATTGAACATTCCGGGATGCTGACGTTTTTTATTACTTATCGTCATCTTCAGGGTACCATCTTTTTCAATGATGTTGATGCGTTCCACATCTATTTCTTCAAAACGCTGACGTGATGTTTTATCTTTAAAGGCAAGAATAAAAAACAGGATACAGACTATCGTTAATGAGACTGCATATATTTTAAGGATACGTACCTCTCTTATCAGTTTTTCCATAGCAGCAGGGATTTTTATTTATCTGTAGCGGCATTGATCACTTTTGAAATATCGTCTGCAGTAAAGCTCCCTCTCACATCCACAAAAACAAGTTCTTTATCTGAGTTTACGGTGATCATCATATTTTTAATGGTTTCTCCGTTCTGTTTTACCCTAACATTCACGTTTTCTCCGTCGTGTTTAATGGTCGCCCAGTCTTCAAAATCATTGTCATTTAAATATTTGGAGTAGTCGTTCAGCATGGCCTTGCTGCCGTTATCTACCGTCATGACTCTGATCTTCGATACTTTTTTGATCAGGGCAATCACTTCTTCATTTTCGCCGTCTTCCCTTAATGCCTTTTTGATAAAGGGTTTTGCGAGAAACAAAGGTACATTGAAGCTTGCAAATTGTGCTCCTTTATAATCGTACCCCGACTGTTTAAAGAAATCGATATTGGGTCTGCGAGACGCTATGCATGAGTGTAACATAAGCACTGCGAAGATTCCTACAAAGACGTTTATTAAAGTTTTCATGGCCGTTATTTTTTAGTCGATAGGTTTCAGAGTACCACCGGATGTTTTGCTGATCTTGGCATCTATTTCAGGCCTTCCCTTGTATTTTACCAATCCTCCTGAAGAGGCACTTACTTTCAGTCTGGTGGAAACATTCACTGAAAGGTTTCCTCCGGATGTAGCTTCTGCCTCAAGGCTGTCCAGTTTCAGTTCATCTGCTTTAACGAGTGCTCCGCTGCTGATGTCTATGATCCCAGAATTCGCTTTTCCTTCAATCGCTGCATTGGATCCGCTGGAAGCTTTCACCATAATGGTTCCGGCTGTAACTCCCGCTCTGATATTTGAACCTGACGAAATCCCGATATCCACTGAGGTTGAAATTTTAAAATCTCCCTTTACATTCGCTCCGGATGATGCATCAATCGTCAGATTGTTTTCTCTGATAGAATTCACCACATTGAAGTTAGCACCTGAAGAAGCTTTGATATTATCCATTCTCGGGGAAGAAATATTAACGCTCAGGTTTCTAAATCTTAAATTCTTCGTTCCCTTATTGTCTATATATACTTTCAAAACTCCGTTTTCCACTTTAGTGATCACATACTGAAGTTTATCTGCATCAGCAATGACTTTTACACTGGTTGGGCTTTCCTGCTTGAAAACCACATTAACGCCTGTACTTACCTGAATTCCTGAGAATTCACCGACATTTCTTGCTTCCCCGTTAATATAGGAGGAATTACTTTCGGCGGTAAGACTGCTTCTGGTAGTGGTTACAGAACTTGTTTTGGTTTTGGTCTCGCTGGAATTGATGATCTTGTTTACATCATCCATTGAAAGTTTCCCATCCAGCATCACCAGGATATTTTCTCCTTTCCCTCCGTCAATACTTAACAGCAGGTCATCCAGGATTCCGTCTTTTGCTTCTGCAGAAAGAAATTTAATCTTCGATCCGGAGCTGTTCACAGACATGATTTCGCTGTAGTTAAGCGTTTTTAAATAAGAGGCTACATCTTTATTCAACTGAGACAGATGAGTCTGCACCTGAATACCTTCTTTGGTATTGGCTTTCTCGGGATTTTCGGTGATAAGAATCTTTAATCCGTTAATTTTAGACAACAGCGGCTTGATCTGATCCAGCTGCGAATCATCAATATTAAGACTGCTGAGCATGCCGAACATTGGTTTAGCAATTTTAATAGAGGTTACACCTTCCACTTCCTGATATTTCTCAAAAAGCCTGTCGAACTTGTCACCCTGTCCATACACCGTAAAGAAGTGGGAAAAGGCAAGCGCGAATATTATGAATATTTTTTTCATGAGTCAATTTTTATTTCTTTTAAAGCTGATTATTTTTGCCTGATCAGGTGCATAATCTATTTTTTGTTAATAATCGTCGTCTACGACGGTAGGCTGTACTAATTTTTCACTTACGTTATTTGCAAATATCTGGAATGAATATTTAGTTACATTGATGGCTTCTTCTACATTATCGATTCTTTTACCGTTGACAATCACGTATGAATCTTTATAGCCTGTAGAGTCATTTAAAGCCTTGTTGTTTTTAAAAGAGGCGTTGTTTACAAATCTCGGCCTTGTTTCTTTTTTAAGCCTTCCTCTTTTTGGCAGAATCTCATCCAGTACATCTTTTTCCGCTACTGAATTCTCCTGAAATATAGAATCTTTCTTCGCCCCGGAAATAGAATCGGTGTGGTTCACCGCTACCTGCTCCTGATGGTCGTTATTCTCTTCTATAAATTTTGATTTCTGCTTTAAAACTTCATTTTTTACAAACTGTTCCTTTTCAATAACCCCTGTGCGGTAATCATTAAAGAAAAAACCTACGCTGAAAACAAGCACTATTCCGGCTGCCATCCAGAACCATTTCGGGAAAGAAGGTTTATTCTTCTGAAGTGGGATGATGGGAGCATCGCTTGTTTCTTTACCGGGAGCAGCTTCTTCTGTTTTCTGAAGAAAGTCTTCAAAGCTCCAGTCCATTTTTTCTTCCTTTATATCCCGGAAGATTTCGTCGTATTTATTCTGAGATTGATCTTTGTTCATAGCTCATCAGTTGTGATATTTGTTCTTTTACTTTTTGTCTCGCCCGCATCAGATTGACTCTTACTGCGTTTTCTTCCATTTCCAGCATTTCGGAAATTTCCGAGACTTCATATTCTTCTACATCTTTCAGATGGATCACCATTTTCTGTTTTTCGGGGAGCTGGTTGATAAAACCTATGATATACTCCTTCAGATTATTGATATCCATGCTGTATAGTTCTGAGCGGTGAAGCTGCAAATCTGCAAATCCCAACTTCACATCGTGGTGTTTCAACCGGTTCAGGCATTCGTTCCGGACGGACTTTAAAGCATAGGATTTCAAATTTCCAAATTGCCCCAGTTCCTCCCTCTTCTGCCAGAACTTCATCATCAGGTCCTGCACCACGTCCTCTGCTTCATCACTGCTCATAACAAATCTTTTCGCAAAACGATACATCTCGTCTTTGAGAATAAACACCGTATTCTTGAAAGTTTCTTGGGTCATGAGTTTTGTTTCTATTAGTAAGACAATTAAAATCTTAATTCTATTACACTACATTGTAAAATAATTGATCTTTTTCGCATTCTGTTTCTGCTTCATGCTCATAAAACCCTTCTGTAAAAGAGTTTTCATGATGTTTATAAAAATACCTATTTTTTTTCTTTTCTGAAAGATAAATTGAAAATCTTAAGTTTTCTGCTATTTTTCGGTATAATAAATTTGAAATTCCACAAAGAAATAGAAAACTTACACCCCATTTTTGCTTACCAAAACTTTAGAAATGTAATCATCCTTGAAAATCGGTGTAATCGGTGGTTAAAAATATAATCTCCCGCAGATTACACGCATCTCTACTACCATTTTCAAAAATATTTCACCTATCTAAAAGAATAAAAACACACGCAATCATCCGTGAAAATCTGTGTAATCCGTGGTCAATAAATATTAACCACAAAAGGCTCAAAAGTTTTATTAGTTAAAAACAAAAAGCGGATAGAAGACCACATAGGTTTTCCAAAAATCTAAGATTTTTACATGGACAAAGCGGTAGAAATATTCTCAATCACCTGTGTTCTTGTGTGACTTGTGGCAAAAAAAAAGCCTCCGGAATGGAGGCTTTTAATATTAATAGGTATCAAAAATATGCTTTAAAATAGCTTTATCATCATCCGTTAATGGCACTTTTCTTCTGGCCATAGCTCTTTCCGCGACTTCATAAGCTTTATCCAATTTAAATCTTTCATCATCCTTACATCCGCCCCATGAAAAATTCTCCACAAGGTTAGGCGGAAAGCCCGGTTTAAATATATTGGAAGCAACTCCGATTACCGTTCCTGTATTTAATTGCGTATTGATCGCCGTTTTCGAATGGTCCCCCATAATCAGACCAGCGAACTGAAGTCCTGTATCCTCAAAAGCTTTTGTTCTGTAATTCCATAGCTTGACCTGGCTGTAATTATTTTTAAGGTTGGAAGAGTTCGTATCTGCTCCGAAATTACACCATTCCCCAATGACAGAATTTCCTACAAAACCTTCATGCCCTTTACTTGAATAGCCGAAGATAATGATGTTATTCACCTCACCGCCTACTTTACAATGTGGCCCTACCGTTGTAGCTCCGTAAATTTTGGAGCCTAAATTAAACTTGGAATCCTCTCCCAATGATATAGGTCCGCGAAGATTGCAGCCTTCCATCACCTCAGCGTTTTTTCCAATATAGATTTTTCCTGTTTTCGTATTAATTGTAGAAAATTCTATCTGCGCTCCTTCTTCAATGAACAGGTCTTTTTTATCCCCTAAGAATCCATTGGTAGATGACAGTTCCTGAGAAGTTCTTCCTTCAGTAATCAGATTGAAATCAAAATCGATTGCAAGGTGATTGTAAGTAAACAGGTCTGACGGCTTTTTAAAGAAAGTTAGCTTCTCTTTGATATCCGTCATCTTTTCAATCTGATTCAGAGAAAAACCTTGCATATTAATCTTCGCAGCCACCAGTTCATCTTCATAAACCAGAGCTTCACCCTGTTTAAGATCTTTAATCTGTTGAATGACTGTTTCAGTCGGCAGGAAATTAGTGACTAAGAAAAGACTTTCTTTGTCTTCCGGGGCTTTAAATTTATTCTGAAGATAATTTTCAGTAAAATAGGAAACTTCGGTATTTCCCAGGATCTTTTGCCATCGCTCAGAAAAAGTCAGGATTCCGCATCGCATAGCGGCAACAGGACGGGTAAAGGTAAGCGGAAGAAAATCTTCCCAATACTGGGCATCTGAAAATACTAATTGCATTATTTTAGAAGTTAGAGATTAGAAGTTAGAAATTAGATGCTCGAGATGGAAGTATTTTGCTTCACAAATTATTTACACATCTGATTTCTGTTCAGAACAAAAATACGAAAATAGCTTGAAATAGAAATTAGAGATTAGAAGTTAGAGGTTAGTTTATCAAAGCCTCCGCAGAGATCCTTGTCTTTCTGATTGGAACGAATATAATTTAGATTTATAGAGATAAAGTACAAAATACACCCAACTAACATCTAACTTCTAATCTCTAACATCTATATCAAAAAAAAAGTCTCCCAAAAAAATTGGAAGACTTAAGTATGTTTGATAACAAAAAATTACTTAGCGAATTTTTTGTATTTGTTCATAAACTTATCAACTCTACCTGCAGTGTCAACTAGCTTCACTTTACCAGTGTAGAAAGGGTGAGAAGTTGAAGAGATTTCCATTTTGATCAATGGGTACTCTTGTCCTTCGAATTCGATACTATCTTTTGTTTCTGCAGTAGACTTACAAAGAAACACGTCGTCGTTACTCATATCTTTGAAAACAACAAGTCTATAATTTTCTGGGTGGATTCCTTTTTTCATAATACAATTTTTAAAAAATTAAAGTTTGCTTTCGAAATAGTAATGGTATTTCTCTGCTAATTTTAGGCTGCAAAAATACAACATTTTTTTAAATATCCAAATACTCCATTCAATTTTTTTTATTGATAAGAAATTCAAAGTATTTTCGTTAAATTTGGAATCTATTAAACTTTAATTTCGATGAAATTCAAACTATTACTGGCTTTTTCTTTCTGGATGCTTCTTGTAGCGGTATCATGTAATAAAGACGATATTACTTTTGATACCCCTTCACAGCAGTTACGTTTTTCAAAGGATACGGTATTTTGTGACACCGTTTATCATCAGGTACGTTCCGAAACGTATTTGGTAAAGGTATATAATAATGAAGACAAAGACGTTCTTATCCCAAGGATCAATCTGGAAAAAGGAAGTGCATCATTATATAGGATCAATGTAGACGGAAAACCAGGCTATGATTTTAAAGATGTTCCTTTGAGAAAGAAAGACAGTATGTATATTTTCGTTGAAATTGCACCACAAGCCACCGGACCTGAAGCTATCGCTGAAGACAAAATCCTATTCAGCAGCGGCGCAGGACAGCAGCATGTTACTTTATTCTCAGTGGTACAGGATGCGGAATTCTTCATCCAGACCCCTACCAATCCTAACCAGATTGCTACCCATACAGTCTGGAGTAAAAATAAAGCTAAGATTATTTATGGTGACCTTACCATCAATCCTAATATAACACTGGATATCCAGCCCGGAACTAAAGTATATTTCCACACCAACAGCGGGATGAAAGTTTCCACAGGTGCAACCTTAAATATTAACGGAGCATTGAATGATGAAGTTATTCTACGTGGAGACCGAAATGACCTGGATCACGATACCCTTCCTAAAAACTGGAACTCCATCCGTATGGAAGCCAATTCTAATCTTAATATGAATTTCGCGAGACTTTTCGGAGGAACCAGAGGATTGGACATGAAACAGAATACCGCCAATATCAGCAACTCATTCATCCATACTTTCTTTGAATACGGTATTTATGCAGTGGGCTCAACGGTTACTGCTAAAAACTTAGTCATGAATAATTGTGGTGAGTCATGCATCGGGATCTTCAGAGGAGGAAATCACAGCTATACACACGCTACTATCGCTAATTATTCCAAAACAATGGGACCATTGAACAGAAACGGAATTACAGCAGCCAATGAATGGAAAAATGCCGCAGGAACTACAGAACAGGGAGCTCTTCAGCGTCTTGACATTAAGAACAGTATTGTGTACTCAGATAGAGATAATTCCGTGAACTTTGAACAGACTCCGGGTCAGCAGTTTGAATTCCTGATCCAGAACTCATTGCTTAAATATTCAGGAACATCAGAAGCAGGATTTAATTTTGACACCAGTCCTAATGTCATCCAAAGCATCAAGAACCAGGAACCGGAATTCCTTAACTATTTTGCAGCGAAGATGAATTTAAGAGTAAAAACAACATCTCCGGCAAGAGGAAAAGGAAACCTAACAGTAGCGGGAACCGTACCTCTTGACATTGTAAATGTATCCAGAACAACTAACCCTACGCTTGGCGCTTATCAATAATGGAAATAACACAACTGCAGCAGCAGGTAGACGAATGGATCAAAACCATTGGTGTCCGCTATTTCAATGAACTGACCAATATGGCGATGCTCACTGAAGAGGTAGGCGAAGTAGCCAGAATCATAGCCAGACGATATGGCGAACAGAGTGAAAAAGAAAGCGATAAAAGCAAAGACCTCGGCGAAGAACTGGCAGATGTACTGTTTGTAACATTATGTTTAGCCAACCAGACCGGAGTGAATCTTCAGGAAGCTTTCGATAAAAAAATGAAGATCAAAACTGACCGCGATAAAGAGCGTCATCAGAATAATGAGAAGTTAAAATAGAAATAGATTTCAGATATCAGACACCAGATATCAGACTTTAAACAATCTGATATCTGATGTCTGTCATCTGATGTCTCTAATTTGAAGAAACAATGAAGTTAGAAAAATCAAAATTATCAGCAGATAAAACAGTTCAGATCAGCGGTTCGAAAAGTATTTCGAATCGTTTGTTGATTTTGGAAAGTTTATTTAAAAACATACAGATCGGGAATTTATCCAATTCTCAGGATACGCAGCTACTGAAAAAAGCCTTGTCTGAGAATACGGAAACCGTGGATATCCATCATGCAGGAACCGCCATGCGTTTTCTTGCATCCTATTATTCGATCTTTGAAGGAAAAACAACCATTCTTACCGGATCCAAAAGGATGAAGGAAAGACCGATTAAAAACCTGGTAAGTGCCCTGAAAGACTTAGGCGCAGAAATCGAGTATTTGGAAAATGAAGGTTATCCGCCTTTAAAAATCACAGGAAAAAAAATCACTCAAAAGCAGGTGAATGTTCCGGCTAATATTTCCAGCCAGTTCATCACTTCTCTCCTTCTGATTGCCGGGAAACTGGAAAACGGACTGGAAATTAATCTGGTTGGAGAAGTCACTTCAAGATCATATATCGAAATGACGCTGGACATTCTGACCAAATTCGGAATTAAAAACAGCTTTGAAGGAAATACCATTAAAGTAGAGCCTTTTAACGAGAACAGTGAATCATCAACCGTGAATTATGAAGTGGAAAGTGACTGGAGCTCGGCTTCGTACTTCTACTCGATCTGTGCACTGGGAGGAGAAACCATCCATCTGAAAAGTTTTTACAAAGAATCTACCCAGGGAGATTCTGCCATTGCTAAGATCTACGAAGACTTTTTCGGGATTAAAACGATATTTACAGAAGACGAACATCAACTGACGCTGATACCGGAGCCGGACTTCTCATTCCCGGAAAAAATTGTTCTGGATATGAACAACTGCCCGGATATCGCCCAGACACTTTGCGTAACGGCAGCAGCCTTAAAAATCCCATTCGAAATTTCCGGACTGGGAACTTTGAGGGTGAAAGAGACCGACAGACTTCAGGCTTTATATAATGAACTGAAAAAACTGGGAACCGAAACAGAGATCACAGATCTTACCATCAAATCTTTAAGTTTTGGAGAACCGGAAGAAAATATTTCCATCAAAACGTACCAGGATCATAGAATGGCAATGAGTTTTGCTCCTTTCTGCCTGATCAGAGAACTCAATATTGAAGAGGAAGATGTGGTAGAGAAGTCTTACCCTATGTTCTGGAAGGATCTGGATGATGTGCTGCTTCGTTGATTTGACGATGCGGCGATTTGATGATGTGATAATGTGGTAATTTGAAAATATACAGATTTTATGAGAAATTTTTTCCTGCTTTTTGCAGTCATGATTCCGATGGTGTTTTCTGCACAATATCTTTTGCCTAATGAGGAAGCTGTTTTCTCATTTGACACCAAAAACGGAAAAAAAATGGCTTTGGTGAAAGATAAAAAGAACGGTTATATTCAGTATAGATTCGGGAGTAAAGATCGTGTAGAGATGGAATTTCCAGCTACAAGGACCAAAGAAAGCTGGAAGCAGTTCACCTACAGTTCTTACCACAGAGGTGGAGGAAAACAAAATGCAGGCATGGACCTCAACTATCTGACCTTTATCAATAATAACTATAAATATCAACTGTTCAGAACGTATTCCGCGGAAGATGAATCATTTTCCACAGGAATTACCGTTACAGACAGCAAGGGAAAAGAAACTGATGTTACAGGAGTCTATAAAACCATCAAAGGATGCTTGTGTAATCTGGAAGACACAGAGGTAAAGAAAGAAGATTTTGGTTCATAATTTAATCCTTTTAAAATGAAACAGCTTTTCTCTCTCGCCACTTTTTTGTTAGTCGTAGGATTTCATGCCCAGAATCTGAAAGACTTTTCAGTTCCGAACGGTTATCAAAAAATTGCAGAAGCGAAAGGAGACCTGGATAAAGACGGAAAAGATGAAACCGTCATTATTTTCAATACAGATAAAAAAACTAATCTGGATGACCGCGATGATTTCCTGAGATCATTTTTCATCTTAAAAGATATAGACGGCCAGCTGAAAATATGGAAAGAAAACAACTCAGTTCTTTTTTCCAGTGGAATGGGATTTTATCCGGAGAGCAATGCTGCTCCTGAAATATCCATTAAGAATAACAGTCTTTCTATTACCCAAATATTCAATACGAATTCGAGACATACCCAGACGTATAAACATACCTTCAGATTTCAGAACGGTGATTTTTACCTCATCGGTTCATCCGACAGATTTGAAGACACCTGTGATTTTAATAATCTGAACGAAATCAATTTCTCAACAGGAAAAGTGATTATTGATGAAGAACACGGTTCCTGCGATGAGGATGAAAGAATTATCCCCAAAGATATTCACAAAGAACTGATCCATCCTTTTAAGACTCTGATCAAAATGAACAATTTCACGATTGGGGAAAACAAATTTAAAATCCCAGGTTTAAAAAGAGAAATTTACTATTGATTATCAATAACATAAATGAGCAGGACAAAAATCCTGCTCATTTCTTTTTTACGTTATCCACCTACTTATCCACAGAGTTATCCACAATTTGTGAATATCTTTTTACTTACGGATTCCGTAGGCTTCCAGTATTTTATGAAAGATCTCTGTATTTTCAAACAGCCCAGTGAATTCCTGAGAATGCGGACCGTAAGCAAATACACTGGATGGAATTGACGTATGATCATTCGTACTGAAATTCCCGAAAACCCAGCCTTCTTTAAGACTTCCGTCCAAAAGCGTCAGACCTCCGGTTTCATGGTCTCCTACGACGATAACCAATGTTTCTTTATTCTCATCCGCAAATTTCATGGCTTTTCCTACCACATGATCAAAATCCAGTAATTCAGTCACCAGCTGTTCCAGATTGTTGCTGTGCCCACCGCCATCTGTCTGGGAAGCTTCTATCATCATAAAGAAGCCTTTTTTGTTTTCCTTTAAATTATTTAACGTAAGATCAAAAGCATCAGCGAGCCAGTTTCCTCTTCCATTACTTATTCTTTGTGAAGCCAAAGGATCAATGATCAATGTTCGGTTATTTATTGTTTTGACTGATTTCAGATCCTGGTAGAAATCAATCTTGGCATCTTTGATCTTTTGCACATTCTCCCGACTCAAACCGTTTGTAGGTCCTCCGATTAAAATTTTCGTTTTAGAGCTGACAAAATCTTTCAGAATTGGCTCCGAGCTGTTCCTGTTGTCTGAATGGGCATAGAAATCAGCAGGGGTCGCATCCGTAACATCTCCTGTGGAAATCAATCCCGAAACCATTCCTTTAGCAGCAATAATATCCGGAATCTGAGCCAGAGCTTTTCCATGATCATCTACCCCTACAAATGTATTTTTGGTTTTAACGCCCGTAGCAAATGCGGTTGATCCCGGCGCAGAATCTGTAATGTAGGCATTCGAAGAATTGGTTTTGGATAATCCGGTGGATTTCATATTAAAAACATTCAGCTTTCCTTTATTAGCTGTAAATGCAGCATAGTATTGAGGAAGAGAAGTTCCGTCCGGAATCAGAAGAATAATGTTTTTAACCTTCTTATCGGTTTTATCTGTTTTGTACGTTGGTTGGTAGACCTCATACTCCTTTGTATTCTTATAAAAATTCTTAGGAATGGTATTGATGAACTTTTTCAGATCAGGAATATGGTCTGTATTGATATAATCCACATCAAGATCCATCAGATTCACCCATGCATTCTTAAAATCAGGGGCTCCGTAGAATCGGACAGGCTTTTGCTGAGCATGGGCTTTTGATACGGACTGTCTGATCTTTTCTGTTTCTTCATCTCTTGGAATCCCTTTTCCGTTCCATTGAACCAGTTCCTGAAAGTCTGCACTGAACAATCCGACTCTTTTCAACTGATCTGCGGTATAGTTTGTATCAAGATTCCCGTCAAAAGAGAGATAATTTGGATAGTTTTTAAAATCACCCGGCTGAGGTCTTCCGCCAGTGATCATAATTTTAACTCCCGCACAGCCTGTAATTTCAGGATATTTCTTCAAAACACTCACCAGGGCATTCAGAGACGTTTTATAATCCTGTTTGATATCGATGAGCAGCTGCAGCTTTTTATTAGCGTCAGAATAAATACTCCCTTTATTCAGCTTGATCTGTTTCGATATCGGATCAAGGTACAGACTTTCCAATGTTCGCTCTGGTAACAATTCTTTTTCGGTATGTGCTACCCACAACTTCCCTTTTACGAGGAAAACATCCGCCTCAACAGACCCAAAATTGGCATAATAAGCCTGCCAAAAGGGAATCTCCTGCTGATAATCATTATGTGAATGGGCATTTTCTACGGTATACTTCAGATAATTCTGAGCCTGGTTTTGGGTAAACAGACCAAAAGCCAGTAACGCTGCTATTTTTTTTGATAATGTAATCATATGTTCGGGCAAAATTAGGAAAGCTCCTCAGCCCGCTTCATTAAGGTTTTCTTATCTTTTTATTAAAAAACAGTATCGTAATCTGCATTTAATAAATGTAAAATATAATCATCTGATTTTAAGACCGATCATCATAAAACTAAAAATTTAGTTTAAATAATTACTCCTTTATCATGCCCATTTTATAATTCATATTCTATAATATTCACACGGACTGATTTTAAGCTGTAAATAAATAAGAGAGTTCACTTTTCTTTTTTTACATTTGCTGGAAATACGGTTTACGTTGTGACACCTGATAAAATGGTTTACCGGCAGCCGGAACAAAAAGTAAAAAGTCTAAAAAATTATAAACAATTCAATGACGATCATCATCACTGGAACCTCATCAGGAATAGGTTTTGTACTGGCAGAATATTTTGGAAAGAAAGGCCATAAAGTATACGGTTTAAGCCGAAAACATACAGAAAGCCAGTATTTCAGGTCTATCCCGACGGATGTTACCGACAACGTTGCCGTTCAGAATGCCATCGCAGAAGTTTTAAAAACGGAATCGAGGATTGATGTTCTGATCAACAATGCCGGAATGGGAATGGTGGGCGCTGTGGAAGATTCTACCAAGGAAGATATTTTAAAGCTTTTCAACCTGAATCTTGTAGGTTCTGTCCAGATGATGAGTGCCGTTCTTCCGAAAATGCGTGAAAACAAATTTGGAAAAATCATCAATATTTCGAGTATCGGAAGTGAAATGGGACTTCCTTTCCGTGGTTTTTATTCTGCCTCAAAATCGGCTTTGGACAAAGTAACGGAAGCGATGAGATATGAAGTCTATCCATGGAATATCGATGTTTGCTCGCTGCACCTTGGTGACATTAAAACAAATATTGCAGAAAACAGGGTAAGAACGGAAGTTTCCGCGCCGTATAAAAGTGTATTCGATAAGGTGTATGCCTTGATGAATTCTCATGTGGGCGACGGAACCGAGCCTCTTGAGGTAGCTACTTACGTTGAAAATCTTTTGAATAAGAATAAATGGAAGGCCCATTATTATTTTGGTAAATTCGGACAGAAGATCGGAGTACCGTTGAAATGGATTCTTCCACAGGGAACCTATGAAAATCTGATGAAGAAGTATAATAAACTGGACTAAATTCAGTTATTTAAAAAAAATTATTTAATACTGGTTTGAACCATTAAGTTTTAATAAGTGATTAAGAATGATTAAGTGAACTTTGCTTTTTTAAGCTTAATATGAAAGTGAAACTGAATTAATTCTTAAAATATCAATTAATGGTTTAGACAAATTGAGCATTGAAGTTATTTCTAAAAATATTTTTCGTTCTGTTCTGCGTTTTTGTACAAGCGCAGAAGAAGCAGTATTGGCTCATCGACACGGAAACGAAGGTCAGAAAAAAAGCCAAAGATTCCGTTTCTGCAGCGAAATTTCTGGATTCCCTATCCCAGAGCAATTATTTCTTCACGAAATTAAAGGACGTAAAAATAAAAGGCGACAGCACTGAAATTTTCTACGACAAAGGGAAAAACTTCAATGAAACGTATGTGGAACTTTCTGATTCCATTACACAAAAACTAAAAATTCAGAAAGATTTTTTCACCAAAAATTTAGATTCCACCAAAAAAAGCATCAACAAAAAATACATTGATGACGGATATTCTTTCAGCCGGCTAAAATCTAAATATAAAGGCCAGAAAAATGGCTATCCCGTGATAGAACTGGATATTAATAAAAATGACAAACGTACGATCGACGGTTTTGTCGTTAAAGGCTACGAAAGGGTTCCGAGAAGGTTTATGAAAAATCTGGAAAAGGAATTCAAAGGAAAAACGTACGACGAAAAAAATCTTCTGGCAATCAGCAAAAATTTCCAGAGCCATGCTTTTGTTACGCTAGAACGTCCTCCGCAAACCTTATTCACTAAAGATTCCACGAGCATTTACCTGTTTATGGAGAAGAAAAAAACGAATACTTTCGATGGGGTAATTGGTTTCGGAAATGATAAAACAGAAAAATTTACCCTGAACGGAACCCTGAACGTGAATTTCAGGAATATGTTCAATGGTTTTGAAACAGTCAATCTATACTGGCAGAGAAACCCGGATAAGGGACAGACTTTCGATCTTCAGACCGATATTCCGTACCTGCTTAAATCCAATGTCGGAATGAATCTCAAAGTCAATATTTTCAGACAGGATTCCACTTTCGCCAATGTAAAATTCCTTCCGGCTTTCTATTATCATATCAATAACCGTAATAAAATCGGACTTAGAGGAACTCTGGAAACGTCAAGTATCATTGATACGCTGTATGTTCAGGGGAAAGATTACAACAAAAAAGGTCTCGGAATCTGGTTTGAAATGACGGATCCGACAGATATTGATCTTTTCCTTTACAAAACCAGGATCAATGCCGGTTACGATTACCTTACAACGACTTATAGTAAAGATAATATTAAGGCGAATCAAAATCAGTTCTATTTCTTTGGGGAACATAATTATCATATTTCCGGCAATCATTTCCTCAATATAAAAGCGGAAGGCGCGATGATGGATTCTAAAGTTGAATTCTCTGCGAATGAATTGTACCGATTCGGGGGCTGGAATTCCATGCGGGGTTTCAATGAGAAATCTCTTGCCGCCGATTTTTATTACTACGCAGGTTTAGAATACCGTTATCTCATTGGTAACCAGGCATTTTTTGACTTCTTTGGACAATACGGGCAGCTTAATAATAAATCTTTAAATGTCAAGCCAAAGCTTTACAGTGTCGGGCTCGGTTTTAACTTCTTTATCCCGATCGGGCTGATGAGTTTCCAGCTTTCTAATGGTAATGAGTTCGGAAATCCTTTTAAATTTAATGATATTAAGATCCACTGGGGTATCCTGAGTAGATTCTAGGACCCTATTTTTCATTATTCTTCGAAACAACCTGATATACATATCTGCCCAAATTTATTTTAACGCAAAGTTTCCATACTATATCCCTTAGTTTCAAGGTGGGCAAAGAGATGTGGCTGCACCAATGAATAAGCACACTTTTTATCCGTACGCTTCATCGAATCAATTTTCATTGATTTTCTTCTTTGTATTCTTAAAACTTTGCGTTTAAAAAGTTTGTTCATTCATCCATAAAAATTCAGGCTTTTGAAGAATATAATACATAGTAAAATAAAAGCAAATCTTAAGACATGAGAGCTTTTTCCGTTTTATTATTATGTTAAATGTTTCTGTTAAAAAATATTAAAATCGTATTTTTATTTTAATACCACATTAAAATACTGGTAACACTGCGCCGCTAAATTTGTTCTCAAAAAAAATGAAGAAGACTTTAGCTACTTTTGCTGTTTTTTTACTCCCCCTTTATCTTACTGCCCAGGAAATTAACATCACCGGAAATGTAAAATCCGAAAATGGCTCCAGCGTTTCCGGCGTGAATATTACCGACAAAAACACCGGAAAAACTACGGTGACTGATGAAAGCGGTAATTTTACCATCTCCGCCAATCCAAAAGACATCCTTGAGTTTTATGCTCCTGATTTTTCCATGTATACGGTGGAAGTTTCTACCAAAAGACAATATTCTGTTGTTCTGACTAAAGCCAGTGAAAAACAGATTGAAGGTGTCGTTATTACCGCTTTGGGTATCGCCAAGAAGAAAGAAAAAATCGGGTATTCTACTCAGGAAGTGGGTACAAAACAGTTTGAAACCATCACCACTCCGAGTATAGGAAACTTATTCTCAGGACAGGTGTCGGGTCTGAATGTATCCAATCCTACCGGAATGCAGCAGGCTCCACAGTTTACGCTGAGAGGAAATTCCAATCTGGTTTTCGTTATCGACGGGGTGATTGTAGAAAAAGAAGTTTTCCAGAATCTGGATCCTAATAATATTGCCAATATCAACGTTCTCAAAGGAGCAACCGCTTCTGCATTGTATGGTTCACGAGGAAGATACGGAGCTGTTTTAATCACCACTAAAACTGCTAAAAAGAATGGTTTTTCAGTAGAGTTCTCTCAAAATACAATGGTAACCGCAGGATTTACCAACCTTCCCAAAACCCAGACTGAATACGGAAACGGTTCACAGGGGAAATATGAATTCTGGGACGGTGCTGACGGCGGTGTGAATGACGGTGATATGATCTGGGGACCAAAATTTATTCCGGGACGGCAAATTGCCCAGTGGAACAGCCCGATCAGAGATAAACTGACAGGACAGGTAACGCCGTGGTATGGTGCGGTGACCGGAACGCAGTACAATGATAAGTCAAGATACGAAAGAGTTCCAATCGACTGGAAATACCACGATAATTTAAATACATTTTTAAAGCCGGCTGTCATTAACAACAACAGTTTCGCGATCAGTTATAAAAACAACAAAGACATCTACAGGGTCTCCGGAAATTTCATGAATTATGATGACAGGGTTCCCGGCTCTTATCTTCAGCGTTACGGTGTCAATTTCTCTTCTGAGAATCATTTAGGTGAAAAACTAACCTTTGATACCAAATTCAATTTTAATCAAACCTTTACGCCTAATATTCCGAACTACGATTACAATCCAAGCGGACATATGTACACCATTCTGATTTGGATGGGAGCAGATGTAGACGGAAGAGATCTTAAAAACCATATGTGGGTTCCGGGAAAACAGGGCACTGCACAGGCCAACTGGAATTATGCATGGTACAATAACCCATGGTTCGGATCTGAGTATTATAAAAACAAGAACAGAACCAACGTCATCAATGCACAAACGGGTCTGGAATATAAAGCCACGGAAGATTTCTCTGTAAAAGGTAAGATTTCCTTAGTTGAAAATCACAATAAGCAGGAAATTTTCAGTCCTTATTCTTACTTTAACTACAGTGCTCCAAGAAGCGGTGGTTATCTTCTGAATGACACCAAAACCTGGAACCTGAACTCCGATGTACTGGCTACCTACAAGAAAAAGATCTCTGATAATTTCGATTTTACCATCAATGCCGGAGGTTCTACCTTTTACTATAAAAACAATGTAGACAATGCTTCAACAGACGGATTGAAAATTCCTGAACTGTATTCATTAGAAAACTCCACAGGTGCTGTAAAATACTTTGATTACCTTAAAGAAAAACTGATTTACAGTGCGTATTCAACGATCGATATCGGTTTGTATGATGCCTTTTTCATCAACGTCTCCGGACGTAATGACTGGTCTTCCACCCTTCCGAAAGCCAACAGATCTTACTTCTACCCTTCTGCATCGGTAAGTGCGGTGATTTCAAATCTGGTGAAAATGCCGGAAGCGGTAAGTCTTTTAAAACTTTCAGCTTCGTGGGCAAAGGTAGCGTATGATTTTAAACCGTATTCAACCAGAAACTATTACTTTAACAATGAGGGGGCTACTTTCAACGGAAACCCTATGTTCAATTATCCTACTATACTGAATACTGAAAACTCTTTAAAACCGGAACAGACCAAATCTTATGAACTTGGAATGAGCGCGGGATTATTTAAGAACAGGCTTACTTTAGATGTTACTTATTTCAGAACACTGGATTATAATAATATCCTTGAATTCCCTGCTGCTCCATCATCAGGTTTTACTTCTCAATATGTGAACGGAAACGAATACACCACAAAAGGTCTGGAAATCTCTTTAGGCCTGGTTCCTGTAAAAACAGCCAATTTCACATGGAGATCTTTAATTAACTGGAGTACGTATGAGCAGAAGCTGACTTCGATCTATGACAATATGCCTAACTACAACAACATTAAAATCGGTGAAAGAATGGACAGCTATTACGATACGACATGGAAGAAGTCACCAGACGGAAAAGTAATTCTGGATGCCGAATCAGGACTGCCAACAATAGAAAAAGTTCCACGTAATCTGGGACATTTTAATCCGGACTGGACATTTGGATTCAACAATACATTCAAATATAAAAAATTCTCACTGAATATTGGAATAGACGGGAGCATAGGCGGTGTCATGAGATCGGTGGTAGTAGAAAAAATGTGGTGGGGCGGAAAACATCCTAACTCAACGACCTACAGAGATCTTGAATATGCCAATCCGGGAACCTATTATTTCGTACCGGACGGGGTAAATTATAACGAAATTACGGGAGCCTACACTACCCATACAAAACCCATCAACTTTCAGGAATGGGCACAGAACTACCCTTATCAAGCAAGGGTGACAGAAGATGAAAACAAATTATTCGCGAATGTTTTTGACAGAACATTTATCAAACTAAGATCGGTGGTATTGGAATATGACTTCTCTTATCTCCTTAATCCAAAAGGAATGATCAAAAATTTCACTGCCAATATTTCTGCCTATAATCTGGCCATGTGGAAAAAATCTAAAAATCTGTATTCCGATCCTGATTTTCAAATCAGTAAAAATACCACCAAAGATAATAATGACATCCAGGATCCTTCCAGCAGATGGATCGGAATCGGATTTAATCTTAAATTTTAATTAATAAGTATCCTGAACAATGAAAAACAATATCAATAGTATAGCAAAATCTCAGAATGGTATAACGGCAAGATGGCTCAGAAAATTCAGTATAAAGTCAGCGGCTTTTGCAGGGCTCATGCTGCTGGCTTCATGTGAATCGGATCTTGACAAAATCAATGAAAATCCTAATGATAAGGCTACAGTAGATCCTAAAGTTCTTTTAACATATGTTTCCAGAAATACGTTTCAGGTCAATGGTGACAATATGTATGTTTCCAGAATGATGATCGGGACAGACGGTGAAAATTCCTATCAATACATGAAGTGGAATGAAACCTCTTTTGAAGCCTATACAAAAAGTCTTCTGAATGTTGGGAAAATGATGGAGGAAGCCACAAAGCTCAACAATAAGAACTACCTGGCTATTGGTAAATTCTACAGAGCGTATCATTTTTTTAATTTAAGCTTGAAATTCGGAAGCATCCCTTACACAGAAGCTGTAAAAGGTGAATCGGGAATTACCCAACCGAAATATGACAGCCAGGAAACGGTGATGGCCGGAATTCTTTCGGAATTGAAAGAAGCTAATGATCTGATCAATACTACAGATAAAATAGAAGGAGACATTGTTTACAACGGTGATGCTACCAAATGGAAAAAACTGATCAATTCTTTCAGACTCAAGATTTTAATCACGATGTCTAAAAAAATGACATTAGGAAGCTATAGCGTAACCTCTGAATTTGCTTCTATTGCCAATAACCAACCTTTAATGACTTCCATTTCAGATAACGGAGAACTTAAATTTGCTGATGCTGCAGACAGCAGATATTCTATGTTCAACAGCAGTGGTTACGGATCAAGTTTATACATGGCCAATTATTTTATCAATCTGTTTAAACTGAGACAGGACCCTCGTCTTTTCACTTTTGCAGCGCAGACTACAGGTGCGAAAGAAGCCGGAAAACCAGTTACCGATTTTACTGGATATAACGGAGGAGATCCGAATTCTTCTTATTTAGATAATGCCGCTTTGATCACAGCAAAAAATATTTCAAAAGTCAATGACCGTTTCTATAAAGATCCTACCAATGAACCTTCTTCCGTATTAAGCTATTCTGAACTTGAATTTATTCTTGCAGAAGCGGCCAGCAGAGGATGGATCTCCGGATCTGCAAAAACGCATTATGACAATGCCATTAAAGCCAGTTTCAGCTTTTATCAGACCTATGTAAAAAATCCGGGCCAGTATTTTTCAGGATTTGATGTGAATCAATATCTTGCATCGTCGTTGGTCGTTTACAATGATGCTGATGTGCCGGAAAAACGTCTGGAGAAAATTATGACCCAGAAATACATGACGATGTTCCACCAGAGCCAGTGGACTTCCTATTATGATTATCTGAGAACAGGATATCCTGAATATCCGTTGAAAGACGGAGTTTCTGCACCGTTCAGATTCAGGTATCCGGAAACTGAGTACAATTATAACAGCACCAACCTGAAAGCAGCAGTGGCAGCCCAGTACGGAGGAAATGATGACATCCGTTCCAAACCATGGTGGCTTCAGTAAGAAATTGAAATTTATATAAAAAACAGATAAACCGCAGGAAAATCCTTTTTAACTTGCGGTTTATTTCTTATTTTGATTGAACATGAACAGAAGAGAATTTTTAGAAAAATCAAGCCTTTTGCTGGCCGGATTGGGAACTTCAAGCGTCCTTCATCCCGCTATTTTAAAAGCATTGGCGATAGAGCCTGCAGCCCTGTCTACTTTTTATGATGCAGAACATGTTGTGATCCTGATGCAGGAAAACCGTTCTTTTGACCATGCTTTCGGAGCATTAAAAGGCGTAAGGGGATTTTTAGACAAAAGAGCTTTCGTGAAACAGGACGGACATTCGGTTTTCTTTCAAAAAGATAACGCCGGAAAATATGCTTCGCCTGCCCGACTGGATCTCAGAAATACAAAATCCACATGGATGAGCTCCCTGCCTCATTCATGGTCTGATCAGCAAAAAGCTTTAAATAAAAGAAAATATGATCAGTGGCTTCAGTTTAAGGCATCCGGAAACAAAGACTATAAAAATATTCCGCTCACATTGGGCTATTATAACAGGGAAGATCTTCCTTTTTATTATCAGCTGGCGGATGCGTTCACTATTTTTGATCAATACTTTTGCTCGTCACTGACAGGAACAACCCCGAACAGACTGTTTCATTGGTCCGGAACGTTAAGAGAACAGCAAAACGGAAAAGTAAAAGCAAATGTTTACAATGAAAATATTGACTACGACAAAGCAAAACAGGCCCACTGGAAGAGCTTTCCTGAAATTTTAGAAGAACAGAATGTGTCCTGGAAGATGTATCAGAACGAAATCAGTCTTCCGAAGGGAATGTCCGGTGAACAGGAAGCCTGGCTAAGCAATTTTACAGATAATCCTATTGAATGGTTTTCCAAATTCAATGTAAAATTTTCAAAAGGTTATCATCAGAATATTCCGAAGATCATTGCTTATCTGAAAGAAGAGATGGCCAAAAAACCGGATCAGAAAAAAAGGTTTGAAACGCTGATCGCTGAACTTGAAGAAGATCAGACCCTATATTCGCCTGAAAATTACGCGAAGCTTTCGCAGAAGCAAAAAAATCTTCACGAAAAAGCATTCACCACCAATATCAATGATCCCGACTATTGGAATCTGGAAATCGGGCAGGATGAAAACGGAGAAAAACTGGTTGTTCCTAAGGGCGATGTTCTTTTCCAGTTCCGAAAAGATGTGGAAGAGAAAAAACTTCCGCTGGTTTCGTGGCTCGTTGCTCCTGAACATTTTTCAGACCATCCGGGATCACCTTGGTACGGGGCATGGTATATTTCAGAGGTCTTAAATATTCTGACCAAAGATCCTGAAACCTGGAAAAAAACCATTTTCATTATTAATTATGATGAGAACGACGGTTATTTCGATCATGTTCTTCCGTTTGCTCCACCCGTTAATCCAAGCCAGTCAGTTGATATGAACGGTAAAGAAGGGGTGGAATACGTAGATCAATCGCAGGAATATATGTCCCAGCCTTCATTGAAAGACTATGAAAGAATAGAAGGAACAGTCGGTTTAGGCTACAGAGTTCCGATGATCATTGCATCGCCCTGGACGAAAGGAGGTTTTGTGAATTCTGAAGTTTCAGATCATACTTCCGTGCTGCAGTTTCTGGAGAAATTTATTCAGAAAAAATTCAGTAAAGACGTCAAGGTTGATAACATCAGCGACTGGAGAAGAGCGATTTGTGGAGATCTTACTTCCGCTTTTAATTCTTCCCCTACCAAAGCGCCTCAGATGGATTATCTGAATCAGAAAGAGTATACGAAGACTATTAATGCAGCCAAAAGTAAACCTGTTCCCAATTTGAAATGGTACGCTGAAAGTGAGATCAATGAGAGTCTGCTTGAAATTCAAGAGAGGGGAAGTAAGCCTTCCAACCCGCTTCCTTATCATTTTCATGTCAATCTGGACAACGGAAAGATCAGAATGACGAATGTAAAAGAAGCCGGAGTTCCTTTATTAGTCTATGACAGAACAAAATTCAACGGTAATGATTATCATTTTTCGTATGCCCTGTATTCAAAGCAGGAACTGTCGCATACAGTGAATCCCGGAACCTATGATCATGAAGTTTTTGGGCCTAATGGTTTCTTCCGGAAATTCAGCGGTAACAATACACCGGAAATAGACGTACAGCTGATGAACAGCGGTTTAAAAAATGAGGCAGAACTGGTTTTCAAAAAGAAGAAAGGCAACGTTTCGGTTATTGTAGAAGATCTCTATGATAACACGAAGAAGACCGTTTCTTTGCATCAGCCTGAAGAAAAAATAAAACTTGATCTCAGCAAAAATAAGGGCTGGTATGATATAAAAGTAAGCTCGAACGGTCATATCTGGCATTTTGCAGGAAGAGTGGAAACCGGAAAAGTTTCTATTTCAGATCCGCACTGGGCATAATAACCCGGAACATCATAAAATCCAAGGCCTTGCATAGTTTATGCGAGGCTTTTCTTATGATTACGATCATAGCTCAGTACGTCAGATTTATATAATTTGCATATAAATATTACAACACATAATGTAATACTATAAAAGAATAGTTAATAATATTTAAAAAAGAAGATTTTTTTACTATTATTTCCTGATTTTTATTAAATTCACTTAACTAATTAACAAACATCATGAAAAAATTAAACCTTAGCCTTGCAGTATGCTTTCTTTCCGCCGCATTTTCCGGAGGATTACAAGCACAGGATACGAATACTGACAATCACACCATCACCATTTCTATTCCCGAAGTTGCACTGGTAGATATTGAACCTGCTGCAACAAAAAACATCACATTAGGATTTACGGCCCCCACAGAAGCAGGTAACCCTGTGACGGCGAGTACGTCTAATAATACACTATGGTTAAATTATTCGTCTATCAAATCTGTAGCAGATCCTACCCGTAATGTCTCTGTAAAAGTGGGTGCGCTTATTCCCGGAATTGATATTCACGTAACTGCAGCGGCGGCTACAGGAAGTGGAGCTGGTACATTGGGTACACCTGCCGCTCAGATTACTTTAAGTGCAGCGGATCAAACCATTATCTCAGGGATCGGAAGTGCTTATACCGGAAACGGAGCCAACAACGGACACAATCTTACGTATGCTCTGGCAGCAGGAAGCGGCCCCGGAGGTGTAGCAGCGTATGCAGATTTACAGGCAACGGCGACTACAGTGGCAACAGTTACCTACACGATCTCAGATAATTAGATTTAATTCTCAATTTTAAGTATTATAAGAAGAAACCGCCAGTCAGTTTCTTCCAGGTTGTATATGGCCTGCCATTTAATTTCAAACTTTACATGATTATGATGAAGCGTATGTTCCTTTTGATGTTTTTGATGCTGCAGTTTAGCTTTTTATATGCCGGTATTGTCGTTCTGAACGGCCTTACCCATGCCTATAAAGTGGAAAACGGAAAAGTATACAAAGGAAAAGTGGAGATTGAAAATACAGGCAGCAAACCTCAGAACGTAAAATTATTTTTACAGGACTTTACCTATCATGCGGACGGATCCATCAATTATACGGCGATCCGTACGAATAACAGAACCAATGGTGACTGGATCAAACTGAATACCAATCTGATCACCCTGAAAGGTAAAGAAAAGACTGAAGTGTTCTATGAAATCACGGTTCCCAATCAATCGGTAGATCCGGGAAGTTATTGGAGTGTGATTATTGTTGAGCCTGTAGAGGATATAAAACCAAGCGATGATAAAGCGGGAGTGAACATCACTTCTATTGTACGGTATGCTATTCAGGTCATCACAGATTATGCAACGGAAAAAGCAAAACCGGATCTTAAATTTGAAAGTGTAAAAATAGAAAAAGAGGAAGGAAAACAGATCGCAAAAATAGCCATCGCCAACAACGGCAATCTGTACTGTAAGCCTACAGCTTCTATAGAAATCTACAACCGGAAAACCGGAGAACGCATCGGAAGCTATACGAGCATTGCGATGGGATTATTACCACAGACCTCCAAATCATTCTACATTGATATCAGTAAAGTTCCGGCAGATCGGTATAAAGCGGTCATTATTGCCACGGATGAAGAAGAAAATGCATTTGCGCTCAATGTGGAATTAGAAGTAAAGAATGATTAAAACTTGGATTTTATATATCGTCCTGTTATCACTATTCCCGGTACTTATTTTTTCTCAACAGCAGCCAAATCCATTGGCCAGTAAAAAAGATAGTCTAATGCCGGGAATGTCTACTTCTATTTCCTTTGCGCTGGAAAATAATTCGGATGAAAATAAAACCTATGATCTTACCGTTACAGCTTCCAGTCCTTTTCTTACGCCTATTTTAGCAAAAGCAGAGTTTAAAATTTCTGCGCACGAGAAAACAATTTATCTTGTTCCTATCCGTATTTCAGCGGAAGCAGCACAGGGACTTTATTCTGTCATCCTGCATGGAACCGACCGATATGACGGTACGACTTTCACCAAAACTTCAAAAGTGATCATTTCCGGAAGCAGAAAACTCAGTCTTACGTCATTAAATTCACCGGAGTTTATCCGGGCTGGTGAAACCATTAAGGCTTCATTTCTTTTAAAAAACAATGGAAATATCACCGAAACGCTGATTTTGGAAAGCAAAAATGCCGTGGTAGATCACGATGCTTCCATAACATTAGGACCCAACGAATCAAAAGTAATTGGTATTTATAAGATTACTAATGCAGAACTTGGCCAAAATGAATTTCAAAATCTGAACCTGTCTGTATATTCTCAGGACAATCCAAAAGAAAATCAAACCGCTTATGTAAGTGTAAAAATTATATCGGTAAAACCTGTGGAAGACGATATTTATCACAGACTTCCTGTTTCGGCATCCATGTCATTTATAGGAATGAAAAATATGGGCGTTTATCAGGATGGATTTCAGGGAGAAGTTTATGGTAAAGGAACTTTGGACAAAGACAATAAAAACCAGATTGAATTCCATGCGGTGTCAAAAAACCCTGTTGAATTCAATTCTTTTACTCAATATGAAGAGTATTTCATTAATTATAAAAGAGAGAATTTCTTTGTCCATCTTGGTGATAAAACTTATTCTGCTTCCTATTTAACGGAGTTTGCAAGATATGGCCGTGGGGCTGAAATCCGGTATGATTTCAAAAAAGTCAGTTTGGGTGGTTTTTATAATCATCCGCGGTTTTTCAGGGATATCAAAGATGAATTTAATATCTATTCAACGTTTAAAATCAGAAAAGAGTCAGAGATCACTGCGGGCTATCTTTATAAAATTCCGAGAAAGGGGGAAATGAATTTCGGCAATATCAGGCTGGATTCTGAAGCTCATCTTCCTTACACAACAGGAAAATTCAGGATTTCTAAAAATATAGTTCTTTCGGGAGAGGCTGCATTCAGTAAGACGGAACAGATGGAAGGAACGGCTTATATGGCACAGGCACAGGCTACTTTTGAACGGTTTAACGGAAATCTGATGTATATGCGTGCAAGCCCGGAATTTGCGGGATATTTCACCAATACCAGCACATTTAACGGAAGTGTTCAGTACAGGCTGTCTAAAAAGCTTAATGTATTTGGAAATTATATCCAGGATGCCAAGAATTTTCAACGGGACACATTGTTCTATGCAGCACCCTACAGAAGTTTTCTGCAATATGGAATTCAGTACAAATATATTCCAAGCGGCTTAATTACTTTGTATAATGGTTTTCAGAAGTACCAGGACCGTCTGGAACCGAAACAGTTTGATTATTATGAAAGGTACTTTAAAGTCAGTATTGATCAGCAGATCGGAATGTTTCAGGTGAATGTTCAGGGACAGTTTGGAAAAACCAATAATTATCTGAGTGGATTTAATGGAAATTCCAGTTTCTACACCACGAATATATCTTTTGAAAAATTTAAAACCTCCTTTAACGTTTATGCAAGCTATGCCATTACGTCACGATATCAGCTTCAGAATGATAAACAGGTTTATTACGGAGCGAGAATCTTCAGCAGGTTTTCCGATAAGACCAGTCTGAGTCTTTTTTATCAGAATAATTATATGCCTGAGGAATATTTCAGAGACCGGAATCTTTTTGAGGTTTTGTTCCATCAGCAACTATTTCCTGGTAGTGAACTTGACTTGTCGGGAAGATATTCTTTGCAACGCGGTGAGCTCGGTAATAAGGATTTTATATTTTCCGTGCGCTATACCCTTCGCCTGAATGTTCCTGTGCAGAAAACTGCGGAGTACACAAGTTTATCAGGAAATATCAGCAATCTGGGTGTAAAAAAGACAGAAGGAATCAGATTGATGCTGGGCAACCATTTATCCATTACGGACAAAGATGGAAATTATCTGTTTAAAAATATTGTTCCCGGCGACTATTTTCTGGAAATAGACCGGTCGACCGCCGGCATTAATGATATTACCAATATTTCTTTACCGGCTTCATTACATCTTACCGGCAAAGAGAATACTTTCAATTTCGGATTAACTACAGCATCCACCATTAAAGGAAGTATCGAACTTTCTGAAAATGATAAAGACCAATACAGTTTCGCTCATTATCAGCCAAAAACTGATAAGAAGAAAAGGCAAAGCATCATCATCGAAGCATCAAACGGTGAACAAACCTATCGGAAAATAGCATTTATCGGTGAAACTTTTGATTTCATGTATCTGCGTCCCGGAGAATGGAAAATTAAACTCTACAGGAATGGCCTTGACAAACGGTATAAAATAGCAACGGATACTTTTCAATACAGCCTTAAGCCATCGGAAACACAGAACGTAGCGATACATATTGTAAAACAGCAGAGTGAAATTAAATACCAGCAGGAAATGATCAAAGTAGGATATAATGAATTAAAAAAGAAAAAATGAAACTGAAACAACATATTATATGCCTCATTTTTGGTCTCATGTCCGGTACAACATTCTCCCAAACCACTGTTCCGATGACTCTTCCTGTAGTTACTCTGATGGATATAGAGCCTGCAGGAAACTTTACGTTGAATTTTACAGCTCCCACAGAAGCAGGACAGGCATTAACTCTTCCGGCAGCCAATACAACAAAGTGGGTCAATTATACTTCCGCTATTGCACCGGGAGGATTGACGAGAAGAATTACAGCTTCCATCAATGCGCCCATCGCCGGGGTTAATATAAGAGTTCAGGCAGCTGCAGCTTCGGGAGCTGGCGGAGGAACATTAGGAACATCTTCAGGATTGGTGACTCTCAGTACAACAGCTGCTACTATTATTACAGGAATAGGAGGTGCATTTACCGGAAATGGTGCGAATAACGGACATATGCTTACGATCAGTCTTTCGGTAAGTTCTTATGCTAATCTTTCCGCCCGTATCAATACCCCTGTTATCATCACCTATACCATCACAGAATAAAATTGGAAAATGAAAATCAATAGTCGCTTTCTCAGGAATATACTTTTAAAAAGATATCTGTATCTCTTTCCATTAATCATGGGTAGCTACCTGCAGGCTCAAACAGTCGTTCCCAGCGGAAGTGGCTGGACTGTAAGTGTGCCAACCATTACCGAGGCAGGGAGCAATTATGGGGGAACTTATGCAAGTGCCACCAATGCAATCATATTATCCGGGACAATGCCGGGATCTTTTCTTAATCTTCTCTCCAATGGTGCTGCCAGAATCAGCGTACGTTATACCCCTACCACATGGAATAATGCGCTGCACCTCTATGCAAAAAGAAGTGGTGGAACGGCTACTATTAGTGGGCTTTGTCTTGGCTGTACCGCTACTGTCAATGGCGGAACGACTTATATAGAAATCCTTCAGGCTACTGATACAGCATTTTGTACCATAAACTTTTCCGGAATTTTAGGACTGGGTAACAGTGTATCCTACTCTGGAATAAATGTGCAGTTGCAGATAACCGGTGTTTCTGTAGTCATTCCGGCCACATCATATAGCTCCCAGCTTGTTTTCACAATAGGTCCCAATTAAAATTATATACATTCTGTGTTGCTTTTTTAATTACAGTGAAATGCCTCGCGCAGATCTTTCAGATGGAGCAGATTCTTTTTTTTTCCGGAAAATAAGGGAAGGAATATTGTTTCGTTTAAGTTTCGGCTAAAGCCTATTGTATTGGGTATACAGTGTAAGCGGGCTAAAGCCCGCTCCTATTGAATATATAGGGAAATATAGAAGAGCTGCTTATTGCTTATTGCTTATTGCTTATTGCTTATTGCTTATTGCAAATCTATGGATCAATGATGAATGATAAGTGATGTTCTGTAGTAGTAGTAGTAGTAGTAGTAGTAGTAGTAGTTTCTGTTCCCGCATTACTCATTACTTATTACTTATTACTTATTACTTATTACTTATGATCTGGGGTATAAAACAAAAAAGTCTCACACAAAACTGTATGAGACTTTTTAATAAAAACTGGCGGCGGCCTACTCTCCCGCTTTCGCAGTACCATCGGCGCTGGTGGGCT
>NZ_FOVD01000006.1 GCF_900115055.1 Chryseobacterium oleae
AGTACCAACAAGGTTTCTATCTTTTTCCTATTGCTTTTTCCAATGATTAATATTCCAAAGATATTTTAACTTTTTTAAGAGCGTTATCCTAATAACAAACTTATCACAAGGATAAATAAAAAATATCAGGATTTAAATAACTTCAAATTTCATGATCATTATAAAAATCATGACTAAAAAAAAAAGGCCGTCTCCTAAAAGACGGCCTGTATTTAAAATATCAGATTTTGATTATTGAACCTGAATATTATCTAACTGAATCGTAGTGGTAACACCTGTAGATGCTCCTGTATATTCAAATAAAATAAATCCGTTACCCGTTAATCCGGCAGGCAGCGTATAAGTTCCCGCAGGAGCTAGCGTACCATAATTAACAGCCGGAGCCTGTGGAATTGTAAATGCAGACGTAATATCTGTTTTAGTAGCTGTTGTAATATCTCCGAGCGGAGTATAGTTGGTCGTGTAATATACTTTTAAAGCATTACCATTCCAGAATCCAACGTTTACGTCAAATTTCACTGTATTGGCTGCTGTAAAGTCAACAGGTACCGCAAAATAAGTTAAATAGTTTCCAGAACCGGAATTAGCTCCCAACTGGATATATTTATTATTGCTAAACGTTTTTAACTGCCAGTATCTGTTTCCTAACACCGCATCATTTACATATTTAGGATATATTTCCAGGTTGGTAGGCGTCAGAGAATAGCTTTCAAAGTTTTCAAGGAATGCCCCTGAATAAGCAATCTCAGTACCTCCTTTAGGCGGCGTTGCATCTACTCTTGTTCCTGTGAAGTTGATATCAGATAAGCTTCTGATCAGCATCTGCCATGTAGAATTATATCTGCTTACTACGAAAGTAACCGTACCGTTTCCTTTTGGTACAAGTTCACCTCCACTCTTGAAGAATCCTGAGTTTCTGATTACTGCTGAACCTCCTAATTTATCTTCAATGTTTCTGTCTGTATCCAAACCTTGGTTTCCGGCATCATAATCAAGATATTTTTTCTGAACCGGGAAGATTTCACCGATACCGAATTGTACATCAGATACAGTAACTAACGTGTTGATCAGGTTAGCCTGCTTTGCATCGTTTAATGAATTAAGCTTTGTAGGGACAAGTGTCTGGATATCCAAACCGTTTCCTGAACATACTCCGGAAACATATCTTCCTACAAGAGCCTGAGGAATTCTACCGATCGCGAAGTTCGGATCTTCAGAACCTAATTTAATAGAACCTCTGTCTAAACCTAAACGCAATCCTTTAGCATTAATTCTGATGTGTGCACCTACCGGGAAATCTGCAAAGTTACTTGCTTTATCCACCTCGATCTGAAGACCTACGGTAGGGTTTACCGTTTTATCCTGGAAAGAGATGGTTTTGTAGAAATTTCCCTGAGCATCAGAAGAAACGATATAACCGTCGAAAATCTGATCTGTAGTAATTAATTTATATCCTGTAGCAGGAGCCTGAGCCGAAAAATCTGCCATTGAAATGTTTGGCGCTTCGAACTTATTGGAACAGGCGATCGGGGGAGTTTCCCAATCATCATTCTTTACACAAGAAGACACTGCAGACAGTACACCTACTGCTACGAATGTCGTTTTGAAAAAGTTAGTGAAATTATTCATTGTTATTTTTTTATTTTTTATTAGAATCTGAATTGTAAGTTAACAAAGTACGAACGTCCCTGAGTATACCAGTATTTCGGTCCGAAAGAAGGTGTAGGACTGTAATAATCCGCAGCAAAATCTTTCGCTTTCGTTTCTCTCGTTTGCTCAAAGCCTCCTGTAATGAATCTCTTGTTGTTTAAGATGTTATTCACAGAAGCAGTTAATAATATGTAATACTTTCCAATCATGAATGATTTCCCTGCATTGGCATTTAAGAAAAATGCAGAAGGAAGTTGTACAGGCTTCAGCATATCACGTACATCACCATCGGTAAGACCCAGGTAAGGCGTACTTGAATAAGGGTTCTGAATAAAGTTATTCGTTCTTAAAGCCGGAGCCGGATCCAGATAATTGTTATCAAAATAGTTCCAGTTGGCTCCTACCCACCAGTATTTCGGGTTGTTGTAACGGAAACCTAAAGAGAAAGCACGCTGAGGAGTTCCTCCCTGCTTATAATCTTTTAAATAGGCCTTTCCGAAAGAAGTTACGCTACTTCCTGAAGCATCAGAAACCAGATAAACTTCCGGGTTGTTTCTGTACAAATACTCACCTAAGCTGGCAAGACCCTGTAAAGATAAAGTAGGAAGAACTTTAAGGTCAACCCCTAATTCAACCCCCATATTTCTTTTCTCTACGTTGGACATTACCTGAGTAACGAATGCACTCTGTACCTGAGAAACAGATCCGTCCGGATTTGTGCTGCTCAGCTGAATTCCGTCTGCAAAGAATCTCTGTACATTGGTTTCATTCTGAGTATCTACAATAAACCCTGATGCTCTTAATTTAAGGAAAGGTGTATTGATCACATAGCTTAAATCATTCGCCGTATATACTGTACTTCTGATATTAGGGTTAACAAGTGCATTAATTCTTGGATTGATGAACAAGTCTTCCAGGAATGGTGCCTGATTGTACATCGCTCCGTTATACACTAAGAAGTTACGTCCGTTGATACGGTAAACAATCTGTCCTTTCAGACCAAAGTTCCAGAAATTGTAATCTTTGCTTTTCCCGTAAGAGTTGTCATATAAATAATGCTTGAAAAGACCTTCTCTGTTTGAAGTAGAATATCCTGCCATAGCAGAAACAAATACGTCAAAATTACCTGTAGAGAATTTAAGTCCCGGATTTACTTTTGCCTCCTGTCTTGTCAGGATATAGTTGTAAGTCATACGGTCTCCTTCTTTCAGCTGAACGTTGGAATCTAACGTATTATACAATCCTGAAGAACCAGGTTTTGCAGATTCTTTAAACGGATCTACACCGATAGCGTAATCACCTCCTAAAAGATCTTTCAGTTCACGGTAAAGCTCAGATTTGTAGTTCTGATAAGATACGTTCATGATAAACTTCGTACGGTCGTTAAAGTTGTACGTGTAATGTGTACCCGCATTGAAGATCTTATCGTCACTTACGTCATCTACCAGATATATTTTGGAACGTTTTCCGGATATTCCGTACAAACGGGCCATTTCAGCCTGATCTGCAGCATCCACCTTTTGGTTGTTCGCATAGATCTGTCCCCAGTTAAGCTGAGTAACATTAGGATCTCCGTTCTGCCAGCTTGACAAACTTGTATTGTAAGCATCAATCAGAGTTCCATACTGTGTAGGATCTGGCTGTGTATTGTTGGTAGCATTGTAAATAATGCTGTTGATATAGTAACTTGGTAAGTTTCTGTAGTAGGTAGGAGAAGGATTGGTAACCCCATTCCAGTCTAAACGGGAACCTTTATCTTTTCCAAACTGGTAAGATGCAGTTGTCCAAAGACTAGATTTTTTATTAATTTTCCAGAAGTCCTGAATCTGGAAAAGCGGCTGGAATCCTCTTCGAACTCTTTCACTTCTCTTTTCTCCATCCTGCCATCCCCAGTACGAGTTGTAATGCACCCCTCTGTAGTCATACACTTCCTGAGTATTCGGGCTGGATGTAGATCTTCTGTAAGGCGCACCGATCGCGTTGAATGTAATCGTATGGCTGTCGCTGAATTTCTTTTCAACTCCAAGGTAAGCTCCGTAAGCATCGTAGAAAGTTCCTTCCTGGATTCCTTCATCAGCCCATCTTCTGGCTCCCATTGCAGTGAACGCCCATCCTTTCTTGCTCATTCCTGAGGTATATCGTAAAGATGTTCTGTTTCTGTAGTTTCTGTTCGTTAAGGATTGTGTAAACTGGAATCCTTTTCTATACTCACTTGCTTTTGTGTTTTTGTAAACCACAGAGCTGTTTCCACCAAAAGCATATTCAGATGGAGAGTGGTTGGACGCGATTTCCGGATATCTCGTGATCTCGTTTAGCCCACCCCAGTTACTGAAGTCAACATTACCATTATCAGATTTTACCATGGAAACACCGTTCAGCATAGATTCACCAGTTCTTCCATCGATACCTCTTGGGCGGAACCAGTAAAACCCTAAATCAAACGCAGCAATTCTACTGAATACATCCATTGATGATTGTAGCAAACCTACTGTGGAAGCTTGTCCACTGCTGTTGCTGTCATCATCATCATTGTCTATAATAGCTAAGCCTTGATCTGCGCTTGTAAGATTAGAATACAGGGTAATGATACCCAGATCCTTTTTTTTCTCATCGGCTACGTCAAACTCCATCATTTTGGTTTCGAAGTTTGGTTTCGTAATCATAATTTGATAATGGCCCGGCTGCAGGTCTACAAACTGGAAATATCCAATTTTATCAGCCGTTACATCATTCTCACTCCCTTTAAGATCTACTTCTGCCCTTTCAATAGGCTTTCCTTCGGCATCCTTAAGATACGCAAACACAGTGGTCTGCGCAAAATAGAATGAAGCAGGAAGTAAAGTAAATAAAGAGACTAATGATAGTTTTTTAATCATGAGTATATTTATTTTTTTTAATACTTTTCTTATTAGTTTTCAACCGTTTAAAAGTTGGGGGCACAAATTTAGTCAAAATTTGGAATTTCCAACTTTTTTAACATTATTTTTTCTTAACATTGCAAGCTTTTATGATTCATTATATAAGAGACTTATTTTATATTGTTTTAAATTTACAAATATTTAAAATGGAGTGAATTAAAAAAAGGTAAATTTGTCGTTTAAATAATTTTAATACTCTAGAGGATGAAGAGATTTATGAGTTTTATGGCCATCGTTTTTTCGATAATGGCTTTTGGACAACAGGGCAAGCTTAGAAAAGTGGCTGCTGTTGGTTTTTTGAATGTTGAAAACCTTTGGGACACTATACGTTCTGCAGATTATATAGATGGGACTAAAGATATCCATAATCCGGCTTTCCATAGAAGTATACCCTTAGATTCCATCAAATTTTTAGAAGCTGAAAAGCATGACGGACCTTGGAGCGACAGCGCTTTAAAGGGTAAGAAAGCAGTAAGATACCAAAGCGGTTCTGAAGAATTCACCCCAAGCAGCGGTAAAAACTATAATACTAAAATCTACAAAGCAAAACTAGCCAACGAAGCCAAAGTAATTGCCGAACTGGGTGCACAGTATACCAAAACAGCTCCTGCCGTGGTAGGACTTATCGAAGTAGAAAACAGACAGGTGATCGAAGATCTTGTGAAACAGCCTGCTCTTGCCAAATATGATTACGGAATCGTACACTACAACTCTTATGACTACAGAGGAATTGATGTAGCACTGATCTATCAGAAAAGAAGATTTACGGTAACCAACTCTTTAAAGAAAGAACTGAAAGTATTCGGTGATGACGGGAAAAGAGAATACACCAGAGATATTTTGGTAGTAACCGGTTTCCTTGACAATGAAAAAGTGGCATTCTTCATGAATCACTGGCCTTCAAGAAGAGGCGGTGAAGCCGTTTCATTACCGAAGAGAAATGCAGCAGCAGCTTTACTGAAGCAGCAAATGGACAGCATCAGAACAGCAGATCCTACGACAAAGCTTTTTGCCATGGGTGATTTCAATGATGACCCAGTAAGTTCAAGTTTAAAAAATTATCTAAAAGCGGCAGCAAGCCCTAAAGATTTAAGCGAAACGACGCCTTACCTAAATTTAATGTATCCTTTATATAAGAAAGGTATTGCTTCACTGGCTTATCAGGATGCCCCTAACCTTTTTGACCAGATTATCGTTTCCAAGAATTTGGTTTCGGATCAGGTAACTAAAGAATATTCAGTGTACAAAGCAGAAATCTTTGCTCCCCCATATCTGGTGAACAAAGAAGGAAACTATAAAGGCTACCCTTTCAGATCCTGGAACGGAGACCAGTTTACAGGAGGATACAGTGACCACTTCCCGGCATTTGTCATTCTTCAGAAAGAACCATAAAAATTAACTTAGGCACTCATTTTGAGTGCTTATTTTTTATACAAATGTTTTATTATGAAAAATATAATCACCCTACTTCTCTTTGTACTGATTCCTTTCAGCTGTTTTTCCCAGGACACTCCTAAAAAAGGGGAAGAGAAGTCTGAAATGAAACCGTCTAAAAATGATGATGGAGAGTGGGATCTCACGGTAATCGACACCCAGTTTGATTACTTTTTAAATGCGGTAGCCAAACCGATGAACCAATATTCGGAATCTTATCTGAAAACAAAAAACACATTTCTGGTTACTGAATGGAATTCTTATTATAACTCAGGAAAATACCGAAATATCATAGAATCCGGCATAGATTACGATCCTAGAGAGAACTACGGAATTAAATTTGAATACAAGCTGTACCAGGTTTTTGCCTATGTAAGCTGGAAATACGGATTGAAGATGAACGGCCTTTCTCCAAGTGATGCTACTAGATAATTTAAAAATTAAGCGGATTAAGAGATTAAGATCGTAACAATAAAAAAGGTTCAGAATAAATTCTGAACCTTTTTACTTTTATAATAGCTGAAAATTATTTGTTGAATAATTCCTCTACTTTATCCCAGTTTACTACGCTGAAAAACGCTGCTACATAGTCAGGTCTTCTGTTTTGGTAGTTTAAATAGTAAGCGTGCTCCCAAACGTCTAATCCAAGAACCGGAGTTCCTTTCACGTCTGCAACAGGCATTAACGGGTTGTCCTGGTTTGGAGTAGAAGAAACAGATACAGATCCATCTGCATTTTTCACTAACCAAGCCCATCCTGAACCGAATCTTGTTTTAGCAGCGTCAGAAAAATCATTTTTGAATTTTTCAAGACCTCCGTAAGCTTCAATAGCAGCTTTTACGTTTCCTACAGGTTCGTTGCTTCCGCCCGGCGTTAAAATTTCCCAGAATAAAGAGTGGTTGAAGTGTCCTCCACCATTGTTTCTTACTGCTGGCTTATCAGTTCCTGTCTGGCAGATCTCTTCGATCGTTTTACCTGCTAGTTCAGTTCCTTCGATGGCTTTATTTAAATTGTCAATATAAGCCTGGTGATGTTTTGTATGGTGGATTTCCATAGTTTTAGCATCAATAGTAGGCTCCAATGCATCGTATGCATATCCTAATTTAGGTAATTCAAATGACATAATTTTTATTTTTAATGTTATATCCAAATTTAGCCAATATTTAAGCGATTATCAAATACTGGGCATTACTTTAATAAATCTTTAACATTGATATATTGATTTAGAATGAATTAATTTTTATAGAAAGGAAGCAGGAAGTCGGAAGAGGGAGGTTATCGCAGTCTAAAATAGATCTCAAAGCATTTTTTGAGTTGATGAAAAAACAAATTTACAATCTTACCCCCTTTAAAAACCCTTAAACCCTATTACACTCCTACTCTCAAACTCAAAACGCTCCAACTTCAATAAAAAAGCACGAAAATCCGCTGATCTCCGTGCTTTTTTTAACAACAATTAAATTAATCTATTTATTCATAGACATCAGGAATTCTTCGTTATTTAAAGTTCCTCTGATGTTTTTGTTTACAAATTCCATTGCTTCTACAGGATTCATCTCAGAAAGGTATTTTCTGAAGATCCACATTCTCTGCGAAGTTACTTCGTCTAAGAGAAGGTCATCTCTACGTGTGCTTGAAGAGACAAGATCAATCGCAGGATAAATTCTTCTGTTGGCAATTTTTCTATCTAACTGAAGTTCCATGTTACCCGTTCCTTTGAATTCTTCAAAGATCACTTCGTCCATTTTAGAACCTGTGTCGATAAGTGCCGTAGCAATAATGGTTAATGAACCACCCCCTTCAATTTTTCTGGCTGCCCCGAAAAATCTTTTCGGTTTGTGAAGTGCATTGGCATCTACCCCACCGGAAAGTACTTTTCCTGATGCTGGTGTCACCGTGTTGTATGCCCTTGCTAATCTCGTAATAGAGTCAAGAAGGATCACTACATCATGTCCGCATTCTACCATTCTCTGAGCTTTTGCTAAAACAAGGTTAGCCACTTTTACGTGCTTATCCGCTGCTTCATCAAATGTAGAGGCAATAACCTCTGCATTTACACTTCTTTCCATATCAGTAACTTCTTCAGGACGTTCGTCGATCAGAAGGACCATCATATATACTTCAGGGTGATTGGCTGCAATAGAGTTGGCAATATCTTTAAGCAACATCGTTTTACCCGTTTTAGGCTGGGCTACGATCATGGCTCTCTGTCCTTTCCCGATCGGTGCAAAAAGATCTACAATTCTTGTTGAAAGTGTAGATCCGTTTCCGGTAAGATTGAATTTTTCTTCAGGGAAAAGCGGCGTTAAATATTCAAATGCCACACGGTCTTTGATGAACGCAAGATCACGTCCGTTTACTTCCGTAGGCTTTAGTAATGAAAAATATTTTTCTCCTTCTTTTGGAAGTCTTACAATTCCTTTAACGGTATCTCCGGTTTTAAGACCGAAATTTCTGATCTGTGCTGTAGAAACATACACGTCATCAGGAGAAGATATATAACTGAAATCAGATGAACGAAGGAATCCGTAGTTATCCGGAAGGATTTCCAAAACCCCTTCAATACTTACCATTCCATCGAAACTGAATTCTTTTCTGTGTTCAGAATGATGTTCCTCATTTCTGTCAGCGTGTTGTCTTTGCTGATTTTGATTTGGGTTCTGGTGTTGTTGGTTAGGATGATTTTGGTTCTGACCCTGATTCTGGTTTTGATGCTGATTAGGGTTTTTATTTTGGTTTCCGCTGTTTTGCGGATTGTTTTGTCTTTGTTGGGATCTGGCCTGATTTTGAGGAGTATTAGGCTTTTCTTCAGATGGAGCAGATTCTTGAGGTTCTGCAGTTTTAGGAGCTTCTGCTCTTTCCTGTGGAGTTTCTGTATTGCCAGTATTATTGGCGACTACTCTTTTTCTTTTTTTCTTGGCTTGTGCCTGATTGTTTTCTTCAGGAGTGGAAACTGTTTCAGCTTTCGGCTCTTCCTGTTTTGGTTCTTCAGCAGCCGGCACCTTTTCTTCTACTTTCTCTTCAATCTGGGGTTTTTCTTCAGTTGGTGCTTTTACTTCTGCTCTCGGTTTGGCAGGTTGTCTTTTAGGCGCTGCTTTTTTTACAGGAGCCTTAGCAGGTTTGTCTGCCGGTTTTTCTTCAGTATCCATGCTGGTTTCTGTGGCGTTGAAATAATCTTTTGCAACTTTAGGGTTAGAAGCCTGAAAGTCAAGAACGGCAAAGATCTTATCATTATCATTGCTGTTTCTAGCAACTTTAACGCCTAAATCTTTTAAGATTTTAGTCAGTTCCGTTACGGATTTTGACCTTAACGTTTCTATGTTAAACATACTTAATGTAAAAATGTAATTAATTGTGAGTAAGAAAAGTAAGTCCGGTGACTTTTGTTTTCAAGTACATATGTATAATGCAAATCTACACTAATTTTTGAATTGTGCAAAATTTATGTTATTTTTGCCAGGTATTTAATAATCAATGTTACAGAGAATACAGACTATATGGACTCTTTTGGCGGTTTTGGCTGCTGTTTCCCTTTTCGTTACAGGACAGGATGTTGACGTTTTCGGCAATATTCCGGTGATTGATATCAGTTGTATTGCGCTTGTTTTGGCAGGTGCATTAAGTATTTTCAGTTTCAAAAACAGAAAAAGACAAATTATGCTGAATACGTTCAGCATCGTTATAAACGCTTTGTTGATTGGTGTATTGGCGTACTGGTTACTAAACTTATCCGGAGGAATTCAGATTCCTGAGAAGGGTATTGAGCCGGTTTTCCCATTGATCGCGATCATATGTCTGCTTATCGCAAACGTATTGATCCGCAGAGATGAGAGGCTCGTAAAATCTGTAGACCGACTTCGATAGCCTTACAACGATTTTTTGAGTGAGAACAGTTCCGAAAGGAGCTGTTTTTTTGTAGTCATTATATAAATTATTTTGATTTTCATAATTAAATTGACACACACTTCGACTCCGCTCAGTGTGACATAACGAATCATAGGGTGTTTTATAAAATATTATCGGTCTGAGTATCAACTGAAAGTCTGGAAAATGTTTTAAAAATTAAATGATTTACTTAATTTCGCATGACATCTTAAGTTTTTTAATGGTTGAAATGCATTCCTGTCTGATTAATTTATACCATTTCGTGCAACATTTCCGTTAAGAATACGACTGATCTTATTAAATTGTATCTATAATGAAAAAACTAACCTACCTTGCCCTGTCCTTTTGCTCTGTATTTACGCTGGCACAGGAAGTTTCCAAAGAAAGAGTAACCACCATCCTTTCCACACTGGCTTCAGACGAAATGAAAGGCCGTGAGATCGGAACTCCGGAAAATGACAAGGCAGCAGAATATATTGCAAAGCTTTTTAAAGAAAATAAACTTGAATACTGTACCGGGAATTCCTACCTGATTCCTTTTGAATATGAAGGAAAGAAAGTCTACAATGTATGCGGGATCAAAAAAGGAAAAACGGATAAGTATCTGGGATTCTCAGGTCATTTCGATCACATCGGGACGAGTGATAAAACCGGAGATAATATCTATAATGGCGCAGATGATGACGCAAGCGGAATTGCCACTTTAGCAGGTATTGCCGATTATTTTAAAAACAAAAAATCTGAATTCTCAATGGTCTTCATGGCCTTTAATGGTGAAGAAAAAGGAATGCTGGGATCCAAAGCGATTTCTACGGATGCTAATTTGGATAAGATCTATAATAATATGACCGCTCTTTTCAATTTTGAAATGGTCGCTACAGAATCTCAGTTCGGGAAAAATGCTCTTTTTATGACGGGTGACGAGTTTTCAGATTTTGATGAACTCTTTAATCAATATGCAGCGAACGGATTAAAAATTAACCCGGACCCTTACGCAGCACAAAAATTATTCTACAGATCGGACAATGTAAGTTTTGTGAAGAAGAAAATTATCGCACATTCATTTTCTACGGTTGATATGACAAAAGCTTCGCATTATCATAATGAAAGTGATGATGTGAGTGTGGTGGATTTTGATAATTTAACGGGGATTATCAACAATGTGGGAAAAACTCTTGAAAAATTAAACCCTCAGAATTTTGCTCCAAAATATAATGACAAAGTAAAATTTTAAAGAAATACAATCATAAAACCGCCGGAATGGCGGTTTTTTATTTAGCTTATATCCCATTAATGATATAAAATTAAACAAACGTTTGTAACAAAATGGGAACGATTGAAACATATTAATTAAAGTAAAACAGGATTAAGAACGTCTTTTCCTTTAATTTTACGTAATTTTGCTATCCAATTTTTCATTGAATGAAACCATTACAAAGAATACTTTATTTCGCGAAACCGCATCAAAAATACCTTTTCGGAAGTATGTTTTTCAATATTCTGTACTCCTTACTCAATATCTTATCGGTAGGAACCATGCTTCCTATTTTGGGATTAATGTTCGGTACCATTGAAAAACAGGCTAAAGAACCGGTATGGAGCGGAGCTTTCGGTGACTATTTCAATTATATAAAAGATAAAGCGTACTATTTTGTACAGATACAGATAGACCAGCATGGTGCTGTTTATGTATTGGCTGTTCTTTGTGCCATCACCGGGGTTTCATTTTTACTGAGAAATATTTTCAGATATATCGGATCTTTCCTATTGGTGAATTACCGTGTAGGAATTACAAAGGATCTTCGTACGGCGATGTATAATAAGTTTCTTCAGCTTCCTGTTTCCTTCTTTACAGAACAGAGAAAGGGAGATATGATGTCCAGAATTTCCAATGACATCGGAGGTGTGGAAGGTGGAATTATGGGGGTTTTGGTAGATATTATCAATGCTCCGTTTATGATCGTCTCTTCACTGATCGCCCTATTTTTACTGTCTCCTCAGCTTACCTTGTTCTCACTGCTTGTTTTCCCGATTATGGGCTGGCTGATTTCATGGACCGGGAAAAGTTTGAAAAAACAGGCTCATTTTGCTCAGGCTGAACTTGGAAATCTTTTCTCATTGGTAGACGAAACATTGAAATCGTCTAAAGTCATCAAGATCTTCAACGCAGATAAGATCCTTAAAAACAGATTCAACGAAACAACCACCAACTGGCAGAACTACGCGATCGATATGAGCAGAAGAAGAGAATTGGCCTCTCCTATGAGCGAATTCCTTGGTTCTATCACCATTCTTATCATCACCTGGTATGCGGGAACACAAATTTTAGAAGATCAGACCATGAAGCCTCAGGCTTTCTTAGTGTTCATCGGAATGTTCTTCCAGATTCTTGACCCTGCGAAAAAACTTTCCAGTGCAATTTCTTCTATTCAGGGAGGTATGGCAAGTTTGGAAAGAGTAGCTGAAGTTCTTGATTATGATTTAAAAGTTGAAGAAATTGCAGAACCTATTTCTATCTCTACCTTAAGCAACCAGATCGAATTCAAAAACATTGGATTCTATTACGATAAAGATAATGTGATCCTTAAAAACTTCTCACTCATCATTCCGAAAGGAAAAACCATCGCCCTTGTAGGCCAGAGTGGAAGTGGAAAAACGACTATCGCCAACCTTTTGGCAAGATTCTATGATGTGAATGAAGGTCAGATTTTAATTGACGGAGTTGACATTAAACATTTAAAATTAAAAGAATACCGTCAGCTTCTCGGGATGGTAACTCAGGAATCTGTACTGTTCAATGATTCAGTATATAACAATATCCTGATGGGTAAACCTGATGCTACCAAAGAAGAAGTAGTTGAGGCCGCAAAAATTGCCAATGCTGATCATTTTATTTCGAATCTTCCTGATGGCTACAACTCTAATATCGGTGACGATGGAAATAAACTTTCCGGAGGTCAGAAACAGAGGGTTTCAATCGCCAGAGCGGTATTGAAAAACCCACCGGTAATGATCCTTGATGAAGCTACTTCTGCACTGGACACGGAATCAGAAAGATTTGTTCAGGATGCCTTAGATAAAATGATGGAAAACAGAACATCCCTGGTGATTGCCCACAGACTTTCAACTATTCAGAAAGCAGACTGGATCGTAGTAATGGAGAAAGGAATTGTAGTAGAACAAGGAACACACCACGATCTTATTGCTAAGAAAGGCATGTACCACAAGCTGGTAGAGCTGCAAAATTTTGACTAATCGTTTATTGAATTAAATTCATTTAAATGAATCCCATACAAGAGTACTTCTACAGAATCAACGAGCCTGAAAGAAGTACTCTTTTGTTTTTACGGAAAAAGATTCTAGAATCTGATACGGAACACATCACGGAAACACTGAGTTTCGGACTCCCCTTCTTTAAGTATAAAAAGAAAATGCTGTGCTATCTTTACTACAGCAAAAAGTACAAACAGCATTACGTTAGTTTCTATCATGGAGACAGACTTGACCATCCACTCCTGATTCAGGACGGCAGAAAGAAGTTTAAAATCCTTCTGATTGACATGGAAGAGGATTTGCCCGTTGAAACTATTTTGGAACTGACAGAAGAGGTTAAAAAGCATATAAAATAAAAGCTGCGGCATGGTTTCACCATGCCGCAGCCCATTTTAAGATTTTTTTTTCATTACTGTGTATTTATTCCGCTGAATTCTGCCTGCTTAACTGCCCACGCAATCATATTCGCGAACAATATAGAGTTTTGCACCTGCATTCCTCCTGCTGAATAGCCGTTTCCTGCAGATCCGTAGGTTGCTTTCTGAACAGGGAAATATCCGCCTGAACTTGGTGCGACAAAAGGCTCAATAGTATTGCTTGAATAAGGATTTCCGTTTGCATTTTCATTACTTAAGAAACCTCCGTCTCCAAACCATATAAAGTTCACATTGCTGCTTCTCAGTCCGGAAATGCCGGTTCTTGCTGTAGCATTGTTAATGGGCTGTGCATAGCTGTAAGGAATAAATCCGCTGGTAAGCCCTGATATATTGACCGTTGCAGAAGCATCTTCGCCCCAGTTTTTCCCTCTTACATCTCCGAAAGGACCATTCAATATTGGATCATCCGTATTCGAAAGTGCGTATACCGATCCAGCCCCTGATCCGTTGGATGCTGAAATGGTAGGATCTGAAAATATTCCTCTGAATAAATTCTGTGCGGTTCCGGAATCATCAGTAAGTGCAATGACAATTCCTTTTTTATTGAGATAAGAAGCGATATACCCGGCATCAGTAGCATTCGGAGTATAATTATATCCAATAATGACAATATCCGGTTTAGCATTCAAAGCTGCCTGAAGCGCCGCTGAAGAGGGTGAGTTTCCAAGAGATGTATGGGTAAAACCTTCATACTTTACAATACTGGAAGCTGTGGTTCCAAAATTGGTCGGAGAATCCATAAGACTTCTGGAAGGCCCTGTAAAAGCGCTGTATCCATAAGCTGATTCCAGACCTATGTGAAGCACTGTTTTTTTAGGAACGACTACGATGATACTCACATTACACGTGGTGGAAACACCGCCCTGACTGTCTGAAGTAATAGTCATGGTTTTCATCGCAGTAGAAGAAGGTGTTCCCGTTCCACTCAGGGTTATATTTTGATTTCCGGTCGAAGTAAATGTACCTGATCCTCTGAATGAAATTCCATCCACGGTATTGGTTGTAATGGTATAACTTCCCAATGAAGAAACATTGATGGGCAATGTAATTGTATTGGAAGAATTAAGGGCTGTTCCCACTTTATACACGCCATTCGCCACAGCACTTCCGCAACTCATGGTATAACTTCCTGCAGGGCTCAGAACGTTGACAGATACAGCAGGAGTACAGGTTACATCAGTTCCGTTAGCCGACAGCGACACATCATCCGTCTGAACATTCTGAGGATTGCCCTGTCCGCCTATTTGGATGGTTTGTACACCTGTATTCAGAAATGTACCTGTTCCGTAGAAATTGTATCCGTTGATTGTGGTTCCTGAAATGGTATAGTTTCCTATTTTAGTGACATTAACGAAAATACTCAGATAATTGGAAGTGGTCAGGTCTCTTCCTTTTACATACGTTCCCATCACTTTCGTGTTGGAACAATCAACCGTAAACACCGCTTTTCCCATCTGTCCGCAGACACTTTTCCATTCATCATCGGCAAAGCTCCAGTAATTAAAACAGTCTTCCGTCGTATTATAAATGGTAAGACCATCATCCTTCGATTTGTTAATAATAATTGCATTCCTCTGGTTTTCCGTGAGGCGGGGAATTAGTATCCCTTTATTATTGTTTCCTGAGACCACATCCAGCACCGAATTGACATTAGGTGAAGACGTATTGATCCCTACCGAGCCGTTCTGAAGCTGTGAATAGAACTGTCCAAAAACCAGAAACAGCGCCAGAAGCAGAACTTTGATTTTTGCTGTTGTAAAATTTGTTTTCATCGTTTCGAAATAATTATGTTTGTTATGTTTTAAACTGACTTTTCAGCCAACGCAAAAATATCATCCATAAAGACATTTCTAATAAAAACAGCCTACGCAATATTACGCGCGAGTAGTAAAACTCACAATCAATCAACACTTTACAAATAAAAACCTAGGAAACTCAGAAAACAGATCAAAGCTTAGATGTGATTTTAAAAACAGACAAAAAAGGCTACAGTTTATACACAGATCTCCATCGGGCAATCGTATTGCGGCTGGTTTTGAAATGATTGGCCGTTTCTGTATTGGTCAACCTGTTTTTCTTTTGATAATTGAGAATTCCACGGATCGAATATTCATCATAAGAACGAAGTCTCTGATTTTTACATTCAACGCTGTATGTGGGTTGGCCAAAGATCAGGGCATTGAATTTTAAAATTTCAGATGTCGTATGAAGAGCATTCAGCTTATTTCTGATCATCGGATTGTTTATTTTATCAGGAAACTTTTCACTGATGATGTCTGTATAAATTAGTTTAAAATCGGGCATAGTTATGCTTTCTTAATCCATTTGTAAAGGGTCGTCTTAGGAATCTTGTATTTTGTCAGAACCTCAGTGGTGGTCATCTGCCCGGACAGGATTTTGTTCAGTATAAAACATTTCACTTCTTCCGTGTACACACTTTTCCTGAATTCAAGCATAGAACTTTCCAGTTTAATAGCTCTATCCGTTTTTGAGGGAGGTGAATACAAGATAAGGTGTCCCGTGTAGATTCTGAAAAAATCAAAGTGCAGAAGCTTACTCCATCTCAGCAGTTTTTTCGTGTCTATACTTTCCTGGTCATACATTTCCTGTATTTCGGCCTCGGTACAGTTAAAAAAATTCATAATCCTTGTAGCGGGTACTCCAAGTTCTTCTGCTTTCGCTTTCACTAAACTTCCAATATGTATATCTTTTAAATTCATAAGTACAGCAAAAATATTAACAACAGTAAACAATAACAGTCTGTCTTTCTACGTAATACTACGCGTATTGTTAAAAAAATTATATTTTAAGAATAAAACTATTGATATTCATTTCAGAAGGGATATTTAGCTTTTTTCTGATCCTGTATTTTTTACTTTCTACGGCCCGGATGCTGCTGTTGGTACACTGCGCAATTTTCTTCGTATCAAAATCTATTTTCATCAGAGCACAGAAGTGCAGTTCCGAATGAATAAGGTTGGGATTGATGGTCAAAATCTCAGGAATAAAATGAGGGAAAAACACCTGAAATTTATCATAAAACAAAGGCGAATTACTTTCAGCAAGCTGATAGATCTCCCTGATATTTTCTTCCGTAAGATGATTGATCAGCATCTGCTGTTTCAGAAGTCCGGTATTGGTTTTCTGCAGGTCTACTATTGTGGAATTTTTGATTCTTGTATCTTCAATAAGTCCGTAAATAAGGTCATCTTTTTGGGTTATAAACGAAATATCCATTAGAAATGACCCAACAGAGAACAAAATATTGAGCAATTTCACCGTTTTGAAATCTCTGGCTTCAAAAAATTTACTTTTAGGAAGAAAATCGAAATCAATATAGAGGCAGGCAATAAAATTGAGACTGATCACAAAAGCAATAATCAGGATCAGAGCAGATTCTTCTCTATAATTGAAAAAGAACGGAGTAGCAAATAAGAGCGAGAAATAAAAATATTCTACCCCTGCATTTTTGAAGGTATAAATATGAAAGAAACTGACAATAAAAGTCAGCAGAACAAAAACGAAAATAACACTTGTCCTGAGCATCTTCCGGTAACGTCCCGTTTTACCTTTCATAGCCATTAAAAAAAGCCAGAAAAGCGTAATGATGGTAAGAAATATGGAGATTAGTGCATCTCCAAAGAAAATCACAATAAATACAGAATAAAATAAGAACAGCAAAAAAAGGAAGACCAGGTATTTATTAATGAGATTCAGATAGCTGCGCTCATATTCATTATCCAGCTTGTCAGGCTCTTCACTGATCATTCTGAAGAAAAATTTAAAAATCATCGTATTTGTTTTATGTTTTTTTAATGATGCTCAGGTTGCTTTTTGTACAAATCAAACCATCTGTATCCATATCAATACTCAATAAAGCATAACAGAAAGTGGCAGAGCGCTTAGTTCTGCTGTTTTTTATGTTCAGTGAAAATTGTGAAAAGATGTGTTTTTTTTAATAAGATACTAAGCTCAATGAGACTTAATACATCCGTATAATTTTTCAGCATATTTACATAAAAAAACGATATGCTGCTCATTCCAATTGACCAACTGGTTAAAAACCGTTATGCTTTGGATAAAATTTATTAAAAATTTAAACCAAAATCAGAACTTGTTATGGCAAAAATACCGGTCAGATTTAACATATGCTACGAAACTACTACTCAATAGCACTCGTGCGTGTGAAAAATTGATGCAAAAGGAATTTACAAATGAACCATGAAGTTTATAAAACAAAAAAAAGGAGAAAACTTAATTTCTCCTTCTATATTTTGATGATAAATATTTTATTAATCTTTCATTTTGGCGATTACATCCAGACCTCCTTTTGTAATATCTCCGATCTTGCAGATGATTTCCGTGTCTAAAGGCAGAAATACGTCCATTCTCGAACCGAATTTGATAAACCCGAACTCATGTCCGGCTTTAGCCTGATCTCCTTCATTACAGTAGAAAACAATTCTTCTGGCCACATATCCCGCGATCTGTCTGAATACCACTTTATGATTAGTAGCTGTTTCCACCGCTACCGTTGTTCTTTCGTTCTCTGTAGATGACTTTTCATGCCATGCAACCAGATACTTTCCGGGATGGTATTTTTTGTAGATAACTTTTCCTGACACCGGATATCTACAGATGTGAACATTCAATGGTGACATGAAGATAGAAACCTGAATGGCTTTCCCTTTAATGAATTCAGTTTCATCCACTTCCTTGATCATCACCACCTTTCCGTCTACCGGCGCGATCACGTTTTCTCTGTGCTCCAGAATATCACGTTCCGGAACTCTGAAAAACCAGAATACTAAACTGTAAACAACCAATATTGGCATAATGATCAGTAACGACCACATTTTAAGAAAATAAATAGCCAACACACTTATGATGATAAACAGTATCGTTGCTACGGTAATCGTTCCTTTTGACTCCTTATGTAGTTTCATGAGATTAAATAAATTTTTCTAAAATAAAGTACAAATATACGACAGGAACGCAAATTAAAAAACTGTCCAGTCTGTCCAGCACGCCTCCATGCCCCGGAATGATGTTTCCGCTGTCTTTTACGCCGAAATTTCTTTTCAGCTGGCTTTCCACAAGATCTCCTAACGGAGCAAATGCAGCTACAAGGAAACCGACTACCATCCAGTTCCCGCGAAGTTCCGGCTGATAATGCTCAATAAAGTAGGATAAAACCAACGTTAGCACTACTCCGCCACCGTAACCTTCCCAGGTCTTCTTTGGGGAGATTTTAGGGGCCATTTTATGTTTCCCGAAAAATTTTCCGGTAAGATAAGCAAATGTATCACTGCTCCAGATCAGGATAAATAGGAAAAGGACTTCCAGTGAGAACGTCCCGTCAAAGCTGGAAAACTTAGGCAGTCCCAATGCAAAACTAAAAGGCAGTGCTACATAGATGACGGTAAATATCAGCTTTCCGCTGTCGAAATAAAGTTCGTTTGGATATTTGAATAAGGTGACCACCGCAATCGCAATCAGGGAAATAGCCAGTATTTCATTCAGTCTGAAATCGAAAAAGAAGTCGTGGTGGAAATATCTTTTGGAAAAAACGTAGTAAATAAAAATAACGAGCGGGAGTACGATCCATTTTTCATAGCCTTTCCCGAATTTCATGATCTTAACGCATTCCCACGTACCTACCAGCAGCAAAAGAGTGATCAGCCCATGATACAGGTATTCCTGTCTGATAAGGTCCGGATGGATCTTGTTGATCAGCTGGGCACCCAGCGGTGTTGTGCAAAGAATGATAACGGCAACGTAAACAAGCCCGGAAATGGTTCTTTGAATAAGGTTTTTGTCCAAGATGTAAAATTTATAAGTTGATGCTTAATCTTCAAGCAGCAATAAAAACAGTTTTGTATTCGTATTGGAGGAGGTATCTAAACTTGATTGTCCTCCACTGATGGAAGTAAGGTTTTTGATATTCCCGTTTCTTTTTATTTTTCCCATCGCATCATTCAGGTTGTTTACAATCTGCGAAACATTGGCCATGATAATGATCTTACCCGGCAGTCTTGAAGAATGGTAATGCAGGATATTGTTATGCGAAAGCATAATTCTCCCGTCGTAGGCGATAAGATATTCACAGGTGATGAAGGCGGCATCGTTAGAATGCTCCATTTCTGAGGTGTATGGTATTTTCACCACATTCAAAAAGTTTTGAAGCTCTTTGTCCCAGCAGAACACATTACTAATTCCTTCTATTTTGACAATCTGATTTAAAGTCTGTAGAGCTTCCGCTTCATCTGCACAATAATTAAAAAATCCCCCTGAATGCGTAAATAATTGCGCAAACTTATAGTCAAGATCCGCATTTTTCAGCGAATCCCCGAGCTTCTCCAGACTCTGTTTTTCCTCTTCCTCAGGCTGGTTGGTAAGTTTGCTTACAATCCTCTTGAATAAATTCAACTTAATCTATTTTTAGTCAACTTTATACAAAAATAGAAAATAATTACAATAGATTCTAAAAATGTGGCTTTAAATATGAAAAAACCTGACAATTCGAAGACTGTCAGGTTTTTTTTGATATGTTTTGGAAGTATTTTAAAGTTGAGTCGGGCTTTCCGGAGCCTGAATTTCACTTTCTTCTTCCTTGTCTTTAATGATAATCTGCTCATCCGGTTCTTTCGCCGTAGCAATCGTGCTTGTAACAGGTCTCTCTGTTAACTCAGGATCCCATGCTCTTTTACCGAATATATCTTCAAGATCTTCACGGAATATCACTTCTTTTTCCAGAAGCTTATTCGCCAAGGCATCCAATTTATCTTTGTTCTCAGTAAGAATCTGAACTGCTCTCTCGTATTGATTTTCGATAATTGATTTAATCTCAACATCAATCTTATTAGCGGTTTCCTCTGAGTATGGCTTTCCGAAATTATATTCAGACTGGCCTGAGCTGTCATAATAAGAAATATTACCAATCGTAGGGCTTAGACCGTAAACAGTAACCATAGCCTGCGCTCTCTTCGTTACAGATTCAAGATCAGATAATGCTCCGGTTGAAATATTATTAAAGATCACCTGCTCTGCTGCTCTACCTCCTAACGTTGCACACAATTCGTCCAGCATTTGTTCAGTAGTGGTCAGCTGTCTTTCTTCCGGAAGGTACCATGCTGCTCCTAAAGAACGTCCTCTCGGAACGATTGTTACTTTTAAAAGTGGTGCTGCGTGCTCTACCAACCAGGAGATGGTAGCGTGACCTGCTTCATGATAAGCAACTCTTCTTTTTTCAGAAGGTTTGATGGCCATATTTTTCTTCTCAAGACCTCCGATGATTCTGTCTACAGCATCAAGGAAATCCTGCTTAGTAACAGAGGTATGACTGTTTCTGGCTGCGATCAACGCTGCTTCGTTACAAACATTAGCAATATCCGCTCCACTGAATCCAGGGGTTTGTTTTGCTAAGAAATCTCTGTCAACGGTATCATCTAATTTGATTTTCAGCAAGTGAACATCAAAAATTTCTCTTCTTTCATGTAATTCCGGAAGGTCTACATAGATCGAACGGTCAAAACGTCCGGCTCTCATCAGGGCTTTATCAAGGATATCAGCTCTGTTTGTCGCAGCCATAACAATAACGTTAACGTCTGTTCCAAAACCATCCATTTCTGTAAGAAGCTGGTTCAATGTATTTTCTCTTTCGTCGTTTCCACCAGAGAAGTTGTTTTTTCCTCTGGCACGTCCGATAGCGTCAATCTCATCAATAAAGATGATAGCCGGAGATTTAGCTTTTGCCTGAGCAAAAAGGTCTCTAACTCTTGAAGCACCAACTCCAACGAACATTTCTACGAAGTCTGAACCTGAAAGTGAAAAGAACGGCACCTTGGCTTCACCTGCAACAGCTTTTGCCAATAAGGTTTTACCGGTTCCCGGAGGGCCTACAAGAAGGACACCTTTAGGAATCTTACCACCTAGTTTTGTGTATTTTTCAGAATTTTTCAAGAAGTCTACTACTTCCTGTACTTCTTCTTTCGCGCCTTCAAGACCTGCAACATCTTTAAATGTCACCTGGATTCTTTCTTTTTCGTCGAAAAGCTTCGCTTTAGATTTCCCGATAGAGAAGATCTGTCCGCCAGGGCCTCCGCCACCGCCCATCTTTCTGAAAAGAAGGAAGTAGAAAAGTCCTAAGATCGCGATCCATATCAATGCTGAAACCAGGATGTCCATGAACGGGTTTTTGCCTGCTCCGTAATCTTTGGTCGTTTTGATAGTAGCGTCTGTAGCTTTTATCTGATCAAATTTTTGAAGGAAAAGCTGAAGGTCTCCGTATTTCACAGAAAAATCTGCTTTTGGAGCCATTTCGAACGCAGAAAGAGGATTGCTTTGATTTGCTGTTTTACTAACCATTGCTGTCTTTGCTGCTTTTGTCAGGAAAACATCAGCTTTCTCTGTGTCTTTGTATATGATAACGTTTTGGACCTTTCCTGCCTGCATTTCCCTGAAGAAAGCATCCTCATCAATAGATTTTGCACTATCGCCTCCTAAAAAATTGGAACCGAAAAATAACAAAAGAGCCACGATTGCAATTGGAAAAAACCAGTTGAATCCTTTATTGTTCATTTATACTTTTTAAAATTTAAAATTAATTTTCTATTTTGGTAATGGCTGCATCGCCCCAAAGTTCTTCAATATCGTAATATTCACGAACTTCTTTCTGGAAAATATGCACTACCACTGTTACGTAATCTACCAAAACCCACATGGAGTTTTCGGTACCTTCTACATGCCAAGGTCTATCTTTAAGATCGTTTCTTACTTTTTTCTCCACACTCCCTGCCAATGCAGAAACCTGTGTATTTGAGTTTCCGCTACAAATTATAAAAGTTTCCGCTACAGAATTTTCAATTTTCGAAAGATCGAAAATCATAATATCTTCACCCTTTACATCCTGGATGGCTTCAACAATTTTATCTATTAGTGCCTGCTTTTCTGCTGTTTTATTCATTAAAATATCTATAATCTGCAAATTTATTGTTTTTCTTTTACTTTAGCCTTACTTTTAGCCCTTTAAAGTCTTAAAGTTTTCTTAAATGGATCAATTATTTTATTTAAAAGAGTGCTCTTCTACTAATGACGAAGTTTCAAAGTTTTTACTTTACGAAAATTCAGATTTTATTGGACTCTCTACATTCAATCAAACTAAAGGCCGCGGACAATACGGAAATACATGGGCGGCTGCGGCCGGAAAAAATGTGGCGTATACGCTGGCTGTTAAGGCTAAAAGCTTCTTGCTCTCAGATTTTATATTCAATTACTATACCGCAGTTGTCATCCGGGATTTCCTTGCCAATTTGACTGACAATATGGTGAAAATAAAATGGCCAAATGATATTATTCTTAAAAATAAAAAAATCGTCGGGATTTTAATCGAAAAGAAAAAAATAAACCAAAATAATTATTTCATCATCGGTGCCGGCTTCAATGTACTGCAGGATCAGTTTGATGAAATATCGCATGCAGGATCACTTCTGACACTCACCGGGCAGGTTTTTGATCTTGAAGATTTTGTCTTTCAACTTCATCAATATCTGTCAGAAAGGCTGAAAAACATTCCGTCTGAACAGGAGATTATCGATCAGTTTAACATGAATTTATATCGCAAAGATGAGATCTCTGTCTTCGAAATCGGACAAGAGAGACAAAATGGCATCATCCGTCATGCTGACGAAAAGGGAGAATTGTGGATAGAGCTCGAAAAGGATGGTTTAAAGCCTTTTTATCATAAGGAGATCAAACTCCTCTACTGATTGGCTCTTTTCAGATACAGATATAAGGTAAGCGGGAAGAACACCATATTCGGAAGCCACATGGCTACCGCTGGTGATAAACTTTTGTTCTCCGAAACCACTTTTAAAGCTTCAAAAGAGAAAACAAAAACAAACGCTAGGGAAATTCCTATCGCCAGATTGACACCAAGACCTCCTCTTTTCTTCTGAGAAGCCAAAGACAGGGCCAGGAAGGTCAGAATAATAATGGCCACCGGCATTGCGGTTCTCTGATGGAGCTCATTAAGGTAGGAATTCAGGTTACTGTTTCCTCTGTTTTTTTCCCTCTCAATGAATTTGACAAGTTCGGGAGTGGTTTTATTCTGGCCAAGAAGCTCGTTCGGGAAAAGTTCTTCAGGAGAATGTCCGTAGCTTTTCCTCATTTCAACTCCGTTGCCGAGTTTTTCTGTATTATTTTTATTGATGGTTTTCTCGAGATAATTGGTGAGAATAAACTGTTTTTTAGCTTTATCCCAATATACTTCTGAAGCTTTCAGTTCGTAGACCATTTTTCTAGCTTTATCAAACTTCTGATAAACGAAGCCTGAACCTCTGGTTTCTCTTTTGTTCCAGGAGTTCACGAAAATATATTCCGTTTTACTGAATTGGGAAGACGCAGGACCTGTCCCCAGAATTTTTTCTTTATTGGCCGCATTATACGTGTACGCTTCCAGTTCATTTTTCTTGATATTAGCCCATGGAAGCACCATATGGTTCACCACTAGAGATATCATAGCAATTAAAACGGAGGTATACAGATAAGGTTTTGCAAATCTGTGAAAACTGGCTCCACTACTGATTACGGCAACAATTTCGGTATTATTCGCCATTCTGGATGTGAAGTAAATCACTGAAATAAACACAAGAATAGCCAGAAAGGTCACGACAAGATTAATGATCCAGAACGGATAAAAATGGATCAGGAAATACACCAGATTCAGTTTCGGATCGAGTGCTTTTGCATTTTCAATCCTTGGAATCTTCTGCTGTACATCAATGACCAGTACTACTATAGACAACAATATCAGCATGAAACTGAATGTTCCAAGATATTTTTTGATGATATACCCGTCTATAATTTTGATCATGATCGTTCTGTTTTAAAGTCTCTGTTTAAGAACCGGCACTATAGATTTTTTCCACTCATAAAAATCACCTGCCACAATATGTTCTCTTGCTACTTTCACAAGGTCTAAGTAAAAGGCAAGATTATGTACTGATGCGATCTGTTTCGCAAGATATTCTTTTGATACAAATAAATGGCGTAAGTATGCTTTCGAATATTCTCTGTCTACGTAGCTGGTTCCAAATTCGTCCAAAGGCGAAAAGTCCTGCTTCCATTTTTCATTTTTCATGTTCATTACCCCCTGCCATGTGAAAAGCATTGCATTTCTGGCATTTCTGGTAGGCATTACACAGTCCATCATATCAATTCCCAGACCAATGGATTCCAGGATATTCCAAGGAGTTCCTACACCCATAAGGTATCTCGGTTTCTCTTTTGGAAGAATATCGGTAACCTCGTCGGTAATTCTGTACAGCTCTTCTTCAGGCTCACCAACGGAAAGTCCGCCGATTGCGTTTCCTTCAGCACCTGCTTCAGAAATTACTTCCGCTGAAATTTTTCTTAAATCCGAATAGGTAGAACCTTGAACAATGGGGAAAAATCTTTGCTTGTGACCGTATAATTCAGGATTTGCTTCATTCCAGTCGATGCATCTTTTTAACCATCGGTGGGTCATTTCCATAGAAGCTTTTACCTCGTTGTATCCACTGGGATAAGCAACGCATTCGTCAAAAGCCATGAAAATATCCGCTCCGATCTGTCTCTGGATTTCCATAGACTTTTCAGGCGTAAACATGTGGTAGCTTCCGTCGATATGGGATTTGAATTTCACTCCTTCTTCAGACATTTTTCTGCTTTTGGAGAGTGAAAACACCTGAAAACCTCCTGAATCGGTAAGGATAGGTAGATCCCAGTTCATGAATTTATGCAATCCTCCAGCCTGTTCCATCGTGTCCATTGCAGGACGAAGATACAGGTGATAGGTATTTCCCAGGATGATCTGGGCTTTAATGTCTTCTTTTAATTCTCTCTGGTGAACTGTTTTTACACTTGCTACAGTTCCTACAGGCATAAAGATGGGCGTCTGGATCTTCCCGTGGTCTGTGGTGATCTCCCCCGCTCTTGCTTTTCCTTCAGAGGTTTTTTCTATATTAAAAAATTTCATTCGTCTATTCTTTTAATTCACCGCTTATAAACGATTCTGCTTTTAAAGACAGAACGCGTTTCCGCATCATATTTATTTTTCTAAAACGGGTGTAGGTAAAGTACCTTTCATTTTATCCTGAATATATTTTTCCGCTTTAGGATCTTTTTTTACTACTATTTTCTGCGCGTTGTCCGCAATATCTTTCATTTTGTCTTTAATGACATAATATTTAAAGCTTTCTACAAAATCTTCAGATTTTACCTTGTGGGATTTAAGCACAAATCTTGTTCCCGCTTCCAGGTTTTTATTCTGATAGATCATGATGGCCTGATCTGTAAGGGCAAGATCAGCAAGGATCTCAGCCATAGCATCCGGCTCGATCAGATTTTTGGGCTTATCGATATAGTCGCCGCATGAGAACATGCAAAGCATAATGAAAATGAAGACCAGCTTTTTCATAATCTGTTGATTATTGATTTCCACTTTAAATTTAAAACTCCGAATACAGCTTCATGAATGATGCCACCGTTCATTTTACTTTCTCCTAAAATTCTGTTCGTAAATATAATAGGAACTTCTACAATTTTAAAACCTTTTTTAAAAGCACGGAATTTCATTTCAATCTGAAAGCCGTATCCTTTAAGTTTTACATTATTCAGCCCAATTTCTTCAAGAACTTTTCTTGAGAAACAGACAAATCCTGCCGTAGTGTCATGAATAGGAAGTCCTAAAATAAACCTTACATATTTGGATGCAAAATAGGAAAGCAGCACACGGCCCATCGGCCAGTTCACTACATTCACTCCTTTTGAATAACGGGAACCTATCGCCATATCTGCATTCAGACAGGCTTCAAAAAGTTTCGGTAAATCACTTGGGTTGTGTGAAAAATCGGCATCCATTTCAAAAATGTAGTCGTATTTATTTTCTATGGCCCAAGTAAATCCATGGATATATGCCTTTCCCAAACCGTCTTTTGTATGTCTCACAGACATATGAAGATGATGGGGAAATCTTTTCTGAAGGCCTCTTACTATTTCTGCTGTTCCGTCCGGGGAAGAGTCATCCACCACCAGAATATGAAAGTCATCTTCCAATGCAAAAACCGCGGAAATAATATTTTCTATATTTTCCTTTTCGTTATAGGTAGGGATGATGACGAGTTTTTTCATTTCAGTTTGCAAAGATAGTTTATTTAACCTTTTTATTTTATACAAAATAATCTATAATTTTGCAAAAAATATTCCTTTGCCGTTATCACAAAACTTTATCAACCACGTAAGAATACCTGAGAACAATGACTGGGTAATCTTTATCCTGATAGGATGCATATTCCTGTATGTTTTCATGATGAATATCATAGAAAGAGATGCAAGCCTGAAAGACTTTTTGCTTCAGAAGTATTTTGATGCCAGCAACAACCTTCCGAGCTGGATTATCACGTCCTGTGTAACGGCTCTGACCCTTTCTGTGTTGCTTTCTCAATATATCCCTATCGTTCCGAAATACATCGCCGATCTTCAGCTTATGGGATATCAGCTTAATAAATTCGGATATACATTATTGGCAGTCATATTTTTTTATGCCTCAAAATCTGCATTAGGCTTCTTATTTTATCAAAGTATAGGTGATGGCAGAAAATGGACTGTTTTTTATTTCACCTCCACCAAATTTTACTTCATTCTGTCATTTTTGTTAATAATTCTTTGTGTAACCCACTATTATTTCCCCGTAGACAGAAATAAAATATTTTTATACTATTTCGGATTCTTCGCATTTGTCGCGGTTTTCAAGATTTTCTTCTATTTGTTTCACAAAAACAACATACTTCCCGAAAAATGGTATTATAAATTTTTGTATATTTGCACCCTCCAAATCGCACCTTTATTGTTGCTATGGAAGTTGTTATTTTTTTAATAAAAGTCAATGATGAGAATAAAGTCTATATTGGTTTCTCAACCAGCGCCTAGTGAGTCTTCTCCATATCTGGATATAGCAAAGAAGGAAAAAATAAAGATTGATTTCCGCCCTTTCATCCACGTCGAAGGAGTTGACAACAAAGAACTCAGAACTCAGAAGATAGATCTGACGCAGTTTACTGGGATTATTTTCACCAGCAAAAATGCAATAGATCATTACTTCAGACTTGCCGAAGAGCTGCGTTTCGCGGTTCCGGATACGATGAGATACATCTGCCAGTCTGAGGCGATTGCCAACTATCTTCAGAAACATATTGTTTATAGAAAGAGAAAGATCAGCTTTGGGGAGAAAAACTTCTCAGATCTTCTGCCTCTGTTCAAGAAATTCCCTACAGAAAAATACCTTCTGCCGTCTTCAGATGTGCTGAGCCCGGATATCGTGAAAACGATGGAGACAGCTAATGTTGACTGGACCAGAGCCATCATGTACAGAACCGTATGCAGCGATCTTACAGACATCAATGCTAAGGATTATGACATGCTGATCTTTTTCAGCCCACAGGGAATAAAATCTCTTCAACAGAATTTCCCGGACTTCAAACAGGAGGAAACCAAGATCGGTGTTTTCGGAAACACTACTTTGGCAGCTGCAGAAGAAGCAGGCCTAAAAGTAGATCTGATGGCTCCTACAAAGGAAACTCCGTCTATGACCATGGCACTTGAAAAGTATATTAAAGCACTTCACAAATAGTCTTTAATACATAAGATAAAAACGGCCGTCTTTTCAATACAGGAAAGATGGCTTTTTTTTACCTAAATTTGAACAAGAATTAATATTGAATGAAACGTTACTGTAAATCGGTTCTCCGAAAAGAGAAAACAGATAAGTACGTTCCATCCGGCCCATTAAAAACTTAAAATATTCGGATGAAAGCTCCACAGGCAAAAAAAATAGAAAAAATACTAGAAATACACGGCGACAGAAGAACTGATAATTACTTCTGGCTTAACGAAAGGGAAAATCCCGAAGTCATCCAATACCTTGAAGAGGAAAATGCTTACGAAGAGGTGATGATGAAAGACACTGAAGCTTTTCAGGAAGAACTTTTCGAAGAGATGAAAGCCCGCTACAAAAAAGACGACGAATCTCTCCCCTATTTCTTTAACGGATACTGGTACATTGTACGCTACGAAGAAGGAAAAGAATATCCTATCTTCTGCAGAAAACACAAAAGTCTTGATAATGAAGAAGAAATAATAGTTGACGTCAATGTATTGGCAGAAGGCGAAACTTACTTTGAAGTAGGAAGCGTTGCCGTTTCTCCAAACAATGAACTGGTTTCTTTTTCATCAGACAATGTCAGCAGAAGAATCTACACGATCAATTTCAAAAATCTTGTAACAGGAGAAGTTTTCGCTGATCAGATTCTGAACACGACAGGAAAAGCTGTCTGGGCGAATGACAATGAACACGTTTTTTATATCAGAAAAGATGAAAGTCTGCGTGCATTCCAGGTATACAGACATAAGCTGGGAACAGATGCTTCAGAGGACATCCTGATCTTCCACGAAGAGGATGATACTTTTGATGTGAATGTTTTCAAGACAAAATCAATGGAGTATATTTTCATTGCAAGCTCAAGTACGATTTCTGATGAACACAGATTTATCCCTTCCAACAATGTTTTTGCAGAATGGAAAATTATTCAGCCAAGAATAGATGATCTGGAATATTCTGTAGAACATTATGAAGATGAATTCTACATCATCACCAATGCAGACGATGCGACCAACTTCAAGATTGTAAAAACCAAGATTGACAACTGCGGAATGGAAAACTGGACAGATGTAATTCCACACCGCGCTGAAGTTCTGCTTGAAGGTTTCGAAATATTCAGAGATTATCTGGTTCTGGAAGAGAGAGAAGAAGGACTTCTTCAAATCAAGATCATTGATGAGAAAACCCAGGAATCCTACTATCTGCCTTTTTCTGATCCAACGTATACAACTTATATCGGAATCAATATGGAATTTGATACTGAGGTTCTCCGTTATGGCTATACATCACTAACGCAGCCAAGCTCAACCTACGAGTACAACATGAAGGAGAAAACGACTCAACTTCTGAAACAACAGGAAGTACTGGGTGGAAAATTCCATGCTGAAAATTATGTATCGGAAAGAATCTGGGCAGAATCAAGAGATGGAGAAACAAGAATCCCGATCTCACTGGTTTATCACAAAGACACTCAAAAATCTGCAGATACGCCTTTACTGTTATATGGTTATGGAAGCTACGGACATACAGTAGATGCCAGTTTCTCCAATGTAAGACTTTCTATTTTGGACAGAGGATTTATCTATGCCATCGCTCACATCCGTGGTGGAGAATACCTGGGAAGAGAATGGTATGAAGATGGAAAAATGCTCTTCAAGAAAAATACATTCTTCGATTTCATCGATGCAGGAAAGCATTTGATTAAGGAAAACTACACATCATCCAACCATATGTATGCAATGGGCGGAAGCGCCGGCGGACTTCTGGTAGGAGCTGTGGTTAATTATGAGCCTAAGCTTTTTAACGGAATTGTAGCACAGGTTCCTTTCGTAGACGTGGTGACGACGATGCTGGATGAAACCATTCCATTGACAACCGGAGAATACGACGAATGGGGAAATCCGAATGACAAGGAGTATTATGAGTATATGAAAGACTATTCGCCTTACGACAATGTAGAAGCGAAAGACTATCCTCATATGCTGATCACCACAGGTCTTCACGATTCTCAGGTTCAATACTGGGAACCGGCAAAATGGACGGCAAAAATGAGAGAGTTGAAAACTGATGACAATCTTTTATTATTCAAAACAGATATGAGCTCAGGCCACGGCGGAGCGAGCGGAAGATTTGAATCATTGAAAGAAGACGCGCTGGAATATGCGTTTCTGTTGAAAATAAATGATAATTTATAAATTATGGTTAACGAAGGAGATTATTGGAAAAAAATAGAACAGTTCTTTGTAGATACTTTCGATACTGAAAAAAATCCACCGATTGAAACGCTTTTGTTTCTGATCGGGCTACAGGAACTTGGAAGCGGCCAACAAAAATATACAAAAGAAGACAAAGTAAATTTGATCCACATTGCAGTATGCAGATTACTCGAACCTTTCGGGTACTACAAATTTACCCACTATGAAGACGGATGGCCACAATATGACAAACTGGAGGAGCTTCCGGAATTAAGACCCAACGAACAGTCTCTTCTGATGAAAAAAGCGATTATACAGTATTTTCAGGAGGAAGAGTTGATTTGATGTGCTGATTTGAGGATATGATGATGTGGTGATTAGGATAATGGACAAGGGTACAAATCTGAGGGTTCTATGAACAATCACATTATTTAAATTCAAATGCATGTGTACATATAAAATTCAATAGGGACGGGCTTTAGCCCGTCTTTTCTTTTATATAAAAAACAAAGGCTTCAGCCAAAACATAAAAAAGACAACATCTCCGGCTTTGTCCAATTTTCCAATTTCCCAATCATCTCATCAACACATCATCGCATCAACACATCATCACATCTCTCAGCTGTGTCAGCCCCGTTTTAAAACCTTCCTCAAAACCCATTTCCAATAGCTGTTTCATCGTTTCCTGAGAAGGAAAATGAATATTGACCGTTACTTTCACTCCTTCTTCTATCCCTGTAAATCCGAACAGCCATTTGGCCTGTCCAAAATTCTCATTGATGTTTCCTTTTTCATCACAGAAAGAATCCAGCCCGTCAAAGCTTCGGTGTTCCATGATTTCGCCGTATTGAACCTGGGCATATGATTTCTCGCCGTTCGGACCTACCATTGCGTAATGCCAGATTCCACCTTCTTTAAAATCCTGGCTGACTGTTTCACATTTCCACGGTTTTGGACCCCACCATTGGTCCAGTAATTCAGATTGGGTAAAATAATCCCACACTTTTGAAACATCTGCATCATAAACCGTCATGACATAAACACTGTTCGAGTCAAAATCTTTGTTAAAAACGATATTAGATTCCATAAGTAATTATTTTTAACAAAGCTACCTAATTTCTCAGTTTGAAGGACTTTCCATAGGACAAGTAATTTAAAATTCATAAATAATTGTTAAAAAACTCACTTTTAAGAGAAATTAAACAATTTTTTGGCTCGTTTTTTGTTTATCAAGTCTTAAAATAATTAATTTTAACATTCACTTTTCCCAATATATATACAATTAAATAATGAATAATAAATTCATCCCAATAATTTCGGTGTTTATGACAATCTCACTGATTGTTTTTGTTACGCTCCAATTTTATTGGCTGAAAGGTTATTACGGTGCTCTGGAACAGGAATTCTCGAATAAAGTATACTCTGTTTTAGAAAATACTTCAAAAAATATTGAGGAAATTGAAGCTGATAAATACCTGAATCAAGGCTATAGTAATTTAAGAAACAACGTCATTGCCAGCAAAGACCAACCTTCTTTAACCACCATCCAACAGGTAGAAGATTCCGGTACACAACGCCAGATCATCTATTCCAAAAATATTATATCAAAGACACAGCTTCCGATCTCTCAAAAGGGGGACACTCTGAAGCTGACCACTTTATATACGGACAACGCTGCCTACAAGGTAAAAAAAGACACCACCAACCGGGAACTTCTTACTTCAGAACTTAATACTGATATTGAAAACGGAGATTATGCGGTAAAGGAATTCGTAAAAGTAGTAGGAACCAACCTTCCGATCGGTAAAAGAGTGGATCCGAAAATTCTTGATTCGGTCATCGCAAAAGAGCTGAGAATAAAAGGGATCACTGCCAAGTTCGGATATGGAGTCATTGACCAGAATAACAAGCTCACCAGTGTTGCCAATAAAGCATACAAAGAGAAAAAGGACAACAATACCTACACCTACCCTCTTTTCACCGATATAAAAAACCGGACTTTGTATAGTCTGGCTTTGGTGTTTCCTAAAAAAGAATACTCGCTGGCCATGAACAACTGGCCGATGCTTCTCGGAACTTTCCTTTCCTTACTGACTATTCTTGGAATTTATATTATTTCCATTAATTATATGATGAGACAGAAGAAGCTCGCAGAAGTAAAGACAGATTTCATCAATAATATGTCTCACGAGTTTAAAACTCCGCTGGCAACGATTTCTGTAGCTACAGATTCTTTGGCTAATGACAAGATCGCGACCAATCCTGAGAAGGTAAAATACTACTCGGAACTGATCAAGCAGGAAAATTTAAGGATGAAGAAGCAGGTGGAAAATGTACTGAATATGTCTAAGCTTGAAAGAAATGAAGTAGAACTGTTCTTAAGAGAAACCAATGTACGTGAACTGATCAAGAGAACAACAGAATCATTTAATCTTATCGTAAAACAGAGAAACGGATCGCTGACCCAGGAATTCAATGCATCTAATTATACTTTTAAAATAGATGAATTCCATATCTCTAATATGCTGGTGAACCTGCTGGACAATGCCAATAAATATTCTCCTGAAGCGCCTGAAATTCATGTGAAGACAAGAAATGAAGGAAACTGGTACATCATAGAAATTTCGGATAAAGGAATGGGAATGGAAACGGAGAACAGGACAAAAATATTTGAAAAATTCTTCAGAGAAGAAACCGGAAACATTCACAATGTAAAAGGACAGGGACTGGGACTTTCTTATGTAAAGAAAATTGCAGAACTGCATAAAGGGCAGATCATCGTAGACTCCCATAAAGGTAAGGGAAGTACGTTTACGATCAAACTGCCGATAACATAAATGGCGAGCGTTGAATGATGGATGATAAGACAGATCAGTAATCATTCATCAATGATAACATATTGAACCAAATAACAAAATATAGAAGATAGAGTGAGAACGTTCATTCTTAATTTTTAATCATTAATTTTTAATTATTAAAATCATGAGCAACAGAATATTATTAGTAGAAGACGATCAGAGTTTCGGGGCAGTGCTGAAGGATTATTTAACGATCAATAACTTTGAGGTTACCCTTGCTACAGATGGAGAACAGGGTTTGAAAGAATTTACAGAAAATGAATTTGACATCTGTATTTTTGACGTGATGATGCCTAAAAAAGATGGATTTTCATTAGCGGAAGACGTAAAAAAAATCGATAAAAATACGCCTATCATATTCCTTACGGCAAGAAATATGAGAGAGGATATCCTGAAAGGGTACCAACTGGGAGCGGATGACTATATCACAAAGCCGTTTGATACAGAACTTCTTTTATACAAGATCAAAGCGATCCTGCAGAGAAGCTCTACTTTAGAAAATGAAGAACAGGAGCAGTTCAAGATCAGTAATATTTTCTTCGACTCTATGCTGAGACAGCTGAAAGTAGGCGATAAAGAATACAAACTTTCTCCAAAAGAAAATGAACTGTTGAAACTTCTTTGTATCCACAGAAACGATTTTATGCCAAGAGATCTGGCTTTGAGAAAGATCTGGAAAAAGGAAAATTACTTTACCGCAAGAAGTATGGACGTGTACATCGCAAAACTTCGTAAGTTATTAAAAGACGACGAAGGATTGGAAATTATCAACGTTCACGGGGAAGGATTTAGGCTTTTAGTTAAAAATTAATCCTAAATACAGATTATAAATATAAAATTAGCAAAACAATTAAAAATGTTTTGCTAATTTTGTTTCATACCGATTGGATATGAAAAATACATTCTTTGGCGTTATCGCCATCTCTTTGCTCGCCGTTTCATGTAATAAAGACGAAAAGCCAACTTATTTAAAAGAAGAAGCAGGTGTACAGCAACCCAATGTAGCCGTTAACGCAGCTCCTCAAGCGTCCCTGCTGGATCAGGCAGGCGTACAGTCCAATCCCAATCCTGCTCCTATTGCAGCAGCGCCAGGAATCAAGAACCCTCCTCACGGGCAGCCAGGTCACAGATGTGATATTCCGGTCGGACAGCCGCTTAATGTAAGCCCAACGGCTATACAGACAGCTCCAGGCCAAAACCCAAACAATCCCATTAAAATAGACGCCAATTCGATGCCGGCAGGAAAAGTAGTGGTTGATAATAATGCAAAACAGGTGAAAACTGCGCCCGGCATGAACCCTCCACACGGACAGCCAGGTCACAGATGTGATATCCCGGTAGGTCAGCCCTTAAGCAGCAAACCTGCAGCGGTACCAACACCTGCACCACAACCTGTTCAAAGTGCACAAAACGTTCCCGGTCCGGTAACAGCACCCGCTCCAACAGGCCCAAAACCCAAACTGAACCCGGCACACGGAGAACCTTGGCACAATTGTGCTTTAAAAGTTGGTGATCCATTGTCATAATTTTTGTATTTTTGCAGAGATGAAGCTGTTTCACATTCTTGCAGTTATTTTATGTCTAGGAATTTTTTTAGTTCCTAAAGACAGCTTCTACTCTCAATCTATGCAGGATACCTGCTGTAAAGAAAAGTCCGAAAAGAGCGACTGCTGCAAAAACCATCCTTCAAAAGACAGCAAAGACCACAAAAATCACGATACAAAATCTTCATGCAATGACGACTGCTGTTCAACGTGCGTGGCATGCTATACGTATATAGAAACACCGTTTTCTAAAAATTTACATTTCGAACTGTCTTATTACAAAGCCAATAAGAATCCTCAGTTCCATTATTCACCGCCTCATTTATCAGACCGTTTAAAAGAGATTTGGCAACCGCCTAAAATAGGTTAATTATCACATCGTGAGTCCGTTAAACATTTTAATGGACCGTTTTTAATTAATCAAAACTTTTAAACAAAATGAAATTATATATTTCCAAGTTTATTCTTGGTCTAATGATCCTGTCTGTACATTTTATATCCGCTCAAAATCTTTCAAAAAATCAGTTCAAGGTCAAAGGAAACTGTGAAATGTGCCAGACCAGAATAGAAACTGCTGCCAAAAAAGCGGGTGCTAAAACTGCTGTTTACTCTATTGATATGCAGACTTTAACCCTTGAAACCGACGGTAAGGTTTCTGCAGATGAAATCCTAAAGAAAGTAGCCGATGCCGGTCACGACAATGAAAAATTCAAATCACCGGACAATGTTTATACAGGTCTTCCGGGATGCTGTCATTATGAAAGGGATCTTCAGCCATCTGCCACAGAAGCTCATCATCAGCAACATGCAAAAAACGAAAATGAGTTTTATGTAAAAGGAAACTGTGCTTCGTGTAAAGCCAGAATAGAAAAAGCAGCCAAAACAGCCGGTGCAGATTCCGCAGAATGGAGCGCAGAAAAGCAAACGGTCACTCTACATTTTGACCCTTCAAAAACCTCATCAGATAAGGTTCTGAAAGCGATTGCCGATGCAGGTCATGACAATGAAAAACACAAAACAACAGACGCGGTTTACAAAAACCTTCCGGGATGTTGTCTCTATGATAGAGATATTCCTCTTGGAGAAGCGAACCCAAATGTTCATTTCGAGGAAGGAACAAAGCAGGACAATCACAAAGAACATCAGGCAGCTGTTCAGTCTGAAGATCATCAACCGTCTGAAAAAAACATTGAAGGCGTTACCATTACCGGGTCAAAAGCAGCGACTGCATTAAGCAAAAAAGAAGCAGGTCTTGTCTTTAATATTGATAAAAAAGAATTACTGAAAGCAGCTTGCTGTAATCTGTCAGAAAGTTTTGAAACTAATGCCACAGTAGACGTTTCCTTCAGTAATGCCGTTACAGGAACCAAACAGTTGAAAATGCTGGGTCTGGATCAGAAATACACCAGTTTAACGAAGGAGCTTTTACCGGAGATTAGAGGTCTGGCTTCCGCGTATGGGCTGAATTTCATTCCCGGAAGATGGATTGAAAGTATTCAGCTCACAAAAGGGGGAAGTACGGTAACAAACGGCTATGAGAGCATCACAGGACAGATCAATACTGAACTTTTGAAAAATGCTAAAGAGCCGGAAACTTCATTAAATATTTTCGCTGATTTCAACGGAAGAGCGGAAGCCAATATCACGAGCGTCTCTCCTATCAACGATAAATGGTCTCAGACCTTTTTACTGCATGGAAACGGAACTTTCGGAGATACGGATATGAATCACGATACTTTCCTGGACAGACCGAAAGGAACGCAAATTAACGCAGCTTATCTCCTTAATTATAACGATCTTGAAAAATCAGGATTCGGATCTCATTTCGGGATTAATTTCATCAAGGATGAGAGAACGGCCGGACAGATTGGTTTTGATAAAAAGCTTCCTCAGGACGAGCAGGGTGCCTACGGTGTCGGAATTGATATTTCCAGATTTCAGGTTTGGAATAAAACAGGATATGTATTTAAAGGAAAACCTTACCAGAGCTTAGGCTGGATGAACCAATATGTGTATCACCAGCAGGACAGCTTTTTCGGATTGAGAAATTATGCCGGAAAACAGCATACGTATTATTCAAATTTAATCTTTGAAAGTATCATCGGGAATACGAATCACAAGTATAAAGCAGGAGCCAGCTTTTTGTATGACGGCTACGAGGAAACGTATTTAAAGGATGACATGAAGCGAAATGAAATTGTTCCCGGAATTTTTGCAGAGTATACTTTAACAGGATTAAAATATACTTTAGTAGCAGGAGCCCGAGCGGATTTTCACAATCTTGCAGGTACTCAGTTTACGCCAAGACTTAATTTTAAATACGATTTCACGCCTCAGACGATCTTAAGACTTTCTGCGGGAAGAGGATTCAGAACGGCCAATGTTTTTGCAGAAAACCAACAGTATTTTGCATCGAACAGAAGCATTCAGATTCTTCAGAACGGTGGAAATATTTACGGATTAAGACCTGAAATTGCATGGAACTATGGAGCCAGCTTACAGCAGGAGTTCAAACTTTTCGGAAGAAAGTCATCCATTGTGGCGGATTTTTTCAGAACAGATTTCCAGGATCAGGTACTTGTTGATCTTGACCGTTCTCCACAACAGCTGACCTTCTATAATTTGGAAGGAAAATCTTTTGCGAACTCTTTCCAGACGCAGTGGGATTTTACACCTTTCAAGAACTTTGATGTGAGATTGGCTTATAAATATTACGATGTTCAGGCAGATTATATAGATGGCAGAAGAGAAGTTCCTTTTATGGCCAAGCACAGAGGTTTTGTGAATCTTGCCTATGCAACGAATAAAAATAACAATGGAGGATTCTGGAGTTTTGATACGACCCTGAATTGGGTAGGAAAACAGAGACTTCCGGACACATCAACTAATCCTGCTGAATTTCAGTTACCGGTATATTCTGATTCTTATGCCGTACTGAATGCACAGATCTCAAGAAACTTTAATAAAAAGATCAGAGCTTATGTAGGCGGTGAAAACCTTACGTCTTATTATCAGAAAAATGCCATTGTTGATTTCAGAAATCCTTTTGGAAATTATTTTGATGGCGGAATGGTGTATGCGCCTATTATGAAGGCTAATTTTTATGTGGGTCTTGATGTGACTTTCTAGTTATTCGTTTTTTTTAAACGCAAAGTTGATTTTTTGTAATGTAGATTTGAGTGTAGCAAAGGAGGAATCAACAAGTTGATTTGATGAAGGAGGCTACAAACTGATTACAAACAAACCAGCTAACAAACCTATAAGGTTTATATCTCACCATAACATAAAACAAAACCAGCATCGAATCGATGCTGGTTTTACTTTTTATATCATAGAAGATTATCTTCCGAAATCGTCCTGTACTCTTACAATGTCGTCTTCATCTGAAGGATGGGAAGCATCGGTATGCTGCCAGATTTCAGCAACAACACCCCAACCGTCAAGTCCTATCAGCCTGTGTCTTTCACCCTGCTGAAGCTTGATCTGATCTGCTGGATGGTATTCTTTCAACTCGCCTTCTTCATCGGTATTGCTTGTTTTGATCCCAACCGTACCTTCCACTACCTGCCAGATTTCAGCTCTGCGGTGGTGGTACTGCCAGCTTAGACGGGCATTTGGGGCCACCAAAAGGATTTTAGGACTCAGTTTTCCGCCTATTTTCAGACTTTCTACATCGATTCCGTCAAAATACTGATTCGCAAAATCCTGAGCCTGATTTTCATCGATCACGAAAAAGCCACCCCATGGTCTTGTATCATCTTTTGCCGCAATAGCAAAACCCTGGGTTTCCAGCATTTTGGTTACTTTCTCAAATATTTCTGTTTTCTCTGCATTCATAATGTATTCCTGTTCTAAAATTATTTTCAAATATAAAGTTTGTTGATCATTATTCCTTCGACATGGAGTATGGAAAATCCTTTTCCTGCGAGCCTCTTTCTTTATTCGGCTTGCTGTCCATCTGGAATTCCAGTACGGCTCCATTCATCAGTTCTTTGTGACTGAGCCAGTTTTTTGAATAAGACCGAAGATTTACGTTTAACGATTTAACATATAGATTTTCAGCACTGTTGGCTGGTGCTTTTATTTCAATTTTCTTACCATTTTCCAGGTGAATCACTGCTTCTTTGAAAAGCGGCGCTCCCAAAACATATTGATCTGTAGCTGGTGTTACCGGATAAAATCCTAATGCTGAGAATACATACCATGCGGAAGTCTGGCCGTTATCTTCATCACCACAATAGCCGTCCGGCGTTGCATAATAAAGCTTATCCATCACCTGTCTTGTCCAGTACTGCGTTTTGTAAGGCGCTCCGGCATAGTTGTACAAATAAATCATATGCTGGATCGGTTGGTTTCCGTGGGCATACTGTCCCATATTCATGATCTGCATTTCGCGGATTTCGTGGATGACGCTGCCATAATAACTGTCGTCAAACACCGGAGGAAGGGAAAATACTTCATCCAGCTTAGCTTCAAATTTCTTTTTGCCACCCATTAATTTAGACAAACCGTCGATATCCTGGAAAACCGACCAGGTGTAATGCCAGCTGTTTCCTTCTGTAAAGGCATCGCCCCATTTAAACGGATTGAATGGTGACTGGAATTTTCCATCTTTATTTTTGCCACGCATCAAGCCGGTTTCCGGGTCAAATACGTTTTTATAGTTATCTGCTCTTTTTTTATAAATATCAATTTCCGAAGCGGGTTTTCCCAATGCTTTTCCTAACTGATAAATGGCAAAATCATCATAAGCATATTCCAACGTTCTGGCAGCATTTTCATTGATCTTCACATCGTAAGGAACGTAGCCTAAAGTATTATAATATTCCACTCCCCTACGGCCGACAGCGTCAATCGGACCTTCGTTATTGGCTCCATGTTTTACGGCCTGCCAAAGGGTTTCCACATCATATCCGCGAAGTCCTTTGATGTAGGCATCTGCCACTACCGAAGCTGAGTTATTCCCGATCATGATGTCAGAATATCCCGGACTGCTCCACTCCGGAAGAAATCCTCCTTCCTTGAATGTATTGGCCAAACCTTCCTGCATTTCTACATTGATGCTTGGATAGACCAGATTCAGGAAAGGATACAAAGCTCTGAAAGTATCCCAGAAGCCTGTTCCTGCAAACATTTTCCCATCGAGAATTTTGCCGTTGTAAGGACTCCAGTGTTTTACTTTGTTGTTTGCATCTATTTCGTATAATTTCTGAGGGAAAAACAATGTTCTGTACAGAGAGGAATAAAATGTTCTCATCTGCTGATCCGTTCCGCCTTTCACCTCTATTCTTCCTAAGGTTTTATTCCAGATATTTTTAGCATCTGCTTTTACCTGTTCAAAATTTCTGCCTGCAATTTCTCTTTTCAGATTGAGTTCTGCCTGCTCGAAGCTGATGAATGAAGAAGCTGTTCTTGCATAAACACTTTCTTTATTTTTGAGTTTAAATCCAACAATGGCTCCTGCGTGATCGCTTGTAATTTCCAATTGATTCTTCACAAAAACGCTGTCTTTCCAGGTCGTCGTTAAATCAAAATCTTTATCAAACTGGATGACAAAATAGTTCTTGAAATTATTATATTTTCCTCTGGAATACTTTGTGGTGTACCCAAGAATTTTTCGTTCTTTAGGAAGAATTTTAATGTAGGATCCTTTGTTTAAGGCATCAATCACCACATATGCGCTGTCTGTTTTGGGGAAATCAAATTTAAAGAAAGCAGCTCTTTCCGTTGGAGTAAGCTCTGTCGTTACATTGATATCAGCCAGATAAACGCTGTAGCTATACGGTTTTGCATTCTCTGCTTTGTGGCTGAACCAGCTTGCACGTTCTTCCTCCTTAAATTTTAGTTTACCGACTCCAGGCATGATGGCGAAAGCACCGTAATCATTCATCCATGGAGATGGCTGGTGGGTCTGCTTAAATCCTTTGATCTTGTCTGCATCGTAGGTATATGCCCATCCGTCACCCATTTTTCCGGTTTGTGGCGTCCATAGGTTCATTCCCCACGGAAGTCCTATGGCTGGATAGGTATTCCCATTGGACAGCGATGGCTTGGATTGGGTTCCCATTAAAGGGTTGACATAATCCGCAGGCGATATTCCCTGGCCCAGCGCAAAGATATTGAGTACAATAAAAAAAGTTGAAAATAAAGACTTCATGATATCGTTTTGTTAATTTATCTGTTGCTTTTCTTCAAAGCATAACCTGCAGCACCCAGAATGGCCGCATCTTCAAAAATAGCGGAAATTTTAATAGGAAGCTTGATTTTATGCTCTTCCAGATGCTGATTTAACCTCTTCTTAAAATAAGGATAGACTTTTGCAATATTCCCGCCTATGACCAAAACTTCGGGATTGTAGTTTCTGACATATTGTACAATGAAGTCTGCAAAAGAATCTGCATAATCATCAAAGATTTTCTTCTGGATGTCTTCCGGCTGATCCAACAGGTCTTTCGTTCCTGATATTTCTCCACCGGTTAAAGCTTTATAATGATTCACGAACCAACGTGTGGCAAGGTAATCTTCACAGATAGAATCTTTGAAAGGTGAATCCCACAAATCTTCATCTGAGGCTACTTCTCCATCATAAAAAGCCGTTCCCAGACCTGTTCCCAGAGTAACTCCAAAAACTTTACGGTAATCCTGTACGCAGCCTCCGAAAACCTCTCCTTCAAGAAAAGCTCCGGCATCATTCACAAAATAAATCTGATCGGATGAAATGCCAAGCCTTTCAATCAGTTCCTGTTTAATATTGACCTGATACATATCGATAAATTTTCCCTGCTGCATCAGCGAAATGCCGTTTTCATAATCAAAAGGACCGGGCATCGCTATACCGATGAGAAGCTCACTTTTAACTAAATCATGGGTCACTTTTTCAATGGCAGAGATCCAGGCAGAAAAAATAGTTTCCTTTGGCCCGAAAGAATACACATGTTCTCTCACATATGTAGAACTGATGATTTCGCGCTTCTCCGGATCCACCTGCGCCATGGTAATATGCGAACCGCCAATGTCTATTCCTACTATATTTTGCATTCTTTTATGATATTTTTTTCTTTGGTCAGATACTAGATTTCAGACGTCAGATATCAGACTGTTGTGCTAAGATCTAAAACGATATTATTAAATAATCTAAGTAGTTATTAACCATGTCAAGGTTTTGAACCTTGACATGGTTAAGATAATTCCTACCCGTTTTTCAGTCTTATCATCTCAACTTTCTTACTTCTATCTCATGTCTGACACCTTTGCTCTTTATTCTTTTCTCCTATCCCGAATATTATTTATCAATACTCTTTTTACTATTAAAACAGACAGACAAGAAAGCCGGTTGGCTCCCTGTCTGCCCATAATAAAATCCCCTAATTTATTTTTACTTTTTATACGCCTAATGAGGATTACTTTTTTATTCTACAATCACTTTTCCGGAAGATGGTGTCTTGCTGTCTTTTGACTGTATGGTATAGATATAGGTTCCCGCAGATAAATTCTGGCTGCTGATCACCATATCATTTTTGTCTATTTTTTTGCTGACTATTAATTTCCCTGCCATATCATATAAAGTGATTTCACTGGCAGATTTGTCTTTGATGGTAAAATGGATGTCATTTCCTTTTTTAACCGGGTTTGGATATACATAACCTACCTTATTTTTTTCCGAAGAAATATCCTGTGTGGATAGCGCAGTACAGGCTACATCTGTTCTCCAGTTGGTATTGGTCATATTGGTCAGCGTTGCAAAGTGCGTGTTTGCGGTAGCATCCAAAGCTCCGTTTCCGCTGCCTTCATTCATTCTCCAGTTCGCTTCAAGATTCGGCGAGTTGGCCGGAACACCGCAGTTGTTGGCAAGAAGTTCCGCTGGTGTTAATGCTCTTTTCCATACTCTGAATTCGTCTAAGAATCCATTAAGGGTTCTTGCGTTTTCATAATTTCTGGCCAGATAAAGAATACCATTTGCGGTGAAATTACCTGTTGCAGCAACACTTGCATCCAGAACACCATTGATATACATTTTCATTGCCGAACCATCATAAGTCGCCGCGATATGATACCATGTATTGGTGTTAAATGTGCTCACAGAATTCAGCTTTATCTGAGAAGTTCCAAAGCTTAATATAAATTGCAGTTTGTTATTAGCCAAATTTCCATCTCCAAACCTCAGCATTGCAGAATTACTGTCCCCTACTTCAATACCCATTACGGATGAGATATAAGGAAAATTGGGTTTGAATGCCTTTACTTTTACCCATCCTTCAAAGGTCACAGCATTTCCGCTAAGGTTAAACTGTCCCGCATTCAGATAATTTGTGCTTCCATTGAACGAAAGTGATCTGGCGCCAGGGCTCTGTACAGGAGCAAATCCACTGTTAAATGTAGATTCACCGGAATATACGCTGGTCGTTGTTCCCCCACATACAGCCTGAACTTTCCATACATAGTTTGTATTTTCGGTTAAAGCCGGAAGGGTATATGAATTAGTAGCAACATTAGGAACATCAGTCCAGGTGGTTGCTGCAGAAGTTTTATACTGTAAATTGTAAGCAGTAGCAGTTCCTACGGCATCCCAGGATAATTTAGTTGTAGCTCCCAGGTAGCTTTCGGACTTCATGTCTGATGGCGTTCCGCATGTGCTTCCTGAATTAAAACGGGGTGCAAACAGATAAGTACTTTTTATGGTTGCAGAACAGTTCGACTGTATTCTCCAGTCATATTCAGTATTCAGGGTAAGGTTGTTGATGATGGTATTATTTCCTGACAAATTGGTCGCCACATTCACCCATGTAGTTGAATTGGCTGGTTTGTAATCAATATTGTAAGTCTGGGAAGCATTACCCGTCCAGTTTAATTTCGCTGAAGTTCCTGTGGTATTCGTTACTTCAAGTCCTAAAGGCGGATCGCAGGCATCACCCTGTGTCCAGGAATAAAGCTGACCGCTAAGCAAAGTATTTTCACCGTACAGAATATTGGATCCGGTACTCAGGTAGCTGGCATTGTTGGCTGCATTAAGATCATACCACATAAACACTCCGTACCCATCATTCATGGTGTTGGTGGCGAGCGTTGTAAGTGTAGCGGGAGACGTTGACTGTGGATTGCTGTTCTGAATCCAGGTAGCCGCAGCGGAAAGTTTGGAATTGGTAAGTGGCGGTACTGAAGGAGCGCTATACGTTCCGTAATACGGATTCCAGGCGTAATTGATATAATTTCCGGCTGCATCCCCATTGTAACTCTGTCTTGATATCGCTGGACCAATATAATAAAAAGTGATCAGCTTATCCGGCATGGCTAATTTGAGTTCCTGCAACAACATAACAAAAGAACTGTTGTTCGGCTGTCCTGTTCCGTTATTTCCATAGCCTGCATATTCATCATCCAGATCTACTCCATCCAAACCGTAAGTGTAGACTGTATGAGCAATCTGTTGTGCAAAATCACGGGCCGCTTCACGATTCGGGAAATTGGAAATACCCGCTCCCTGATGATTTCCTAAGATATCCAGCAGCACTTTAATTCCTTTTTGCTGTAGAGGCCTTACATAAGTATTGACGTCATTCAAGACCTTAGTTACATTGTTATTGCTCGAGATATAAGCTCTGCTTTTCGAAACGTCATAGTTGATGTTGGCTGCAAAAATAATGGCAACATCAAAAAGCTGTCTGTTCGTGTTCTGTAAGGTATAAGATCCCGCATTCAGCATATTGCTGTTATTCACTTCCACATAGCATACACCCAAAGGATTGAGCTGCTGTGCCTGAAGTCCGGATGCCGCTTGAATGACCAGTGCGATCAGGGCAGTAAGAATGGATTTTTTTTTCATAGTCTATAAGTTTTAATGGCAGATAAAATCATCGGGCCGAAGCCCAATGACTGTTTTTTATTTTATAATTAATTTTTCTGTCTGTTTCAAACTACCGTCCTGAGATTCGAACTGAATGATATAATTCCCCATCGAAAGCTTCGACAGATCATACGGGTGATCTCCGGCCTGAAGTATTTTGGTTTCTACAACACCTCCATTAAAATTATAAACCGATAATTTTCCTCTGCTATATTCTTCAGGAACAGAAACCGTAAGCGGGGACGATGCACTCATTGGATTTGGGTACAATCTGATCTGTTTTTTAGCTGACACCAGCTCCGAATCTATCTTTTGATTTTTAGCACTTGCTGAAGCCTTCTGATTTCCTGCCGGACATGGAATATCTGTTGCCCAGTTAGAAGCATCCACACCTGTCAGCGTTAACGCCAATCCGTTTCCTGAACTGTCCTGAACTGATGAACCGCTCCCTTCATTAAATTTCCAATAGGCAGCAAGAGAAGTAGCCGGAAGCGTTACATTACACATTTTCTGGCTGATTTCTGTCTGGGTCAATGCTCTTTTCCAAACTCTGAACTCGTCTATCTTTCCCTGAAAATTACGGGAACTATCATAAGCATAGCCTACATTAAACGCTCCGTTGGAAGTAATGCTCCCTGTTTGAGATCTGCTGGCATCAAGAACGCCATTAATGTAAATTTTCATCGCAGAACCATCGTATGTTGCTGCAACATGATACCATGTATTGGCATTTAATGCTGTAGTACCCGCCAGTTTCTGTGATGTATTGTTAATACTGATGACAAACTGAAGCTTGTTATTCGCAAGACTGGCATCACCTAAACGTAAAAGAGCAGAATTTCCTGTACTGACCTCTGTTCCCATAATTGACGATATATAGGGAAAGCCTGATTTGAAAGACGAAGGTTTGATCCAGCCTTCGAAAGATAATGCTGACCCGCTTAAATTCATATTCCCTGCAGAACCGGATTCACTGGTACCATCCAATAAAAGAGAGGTTGATCCTGACGGAGTTGTCCCGCCCACACTTTTGAATCTCGGAGCGAAAATATAAGTACTTTTCACGCTGCAGTTCGTTCTGATTCTCCAGTCATACTCTGAATTGGCTGTCAATCCGGATACGGTGACAGAAGTAGCAGAAATCGCCGTTGCCACGCTTGTCCATGTTGTAGCTGTAGCTAATTTATAATCTACATCATAGGTATTGGTTCCTACCGCTGACCAGTTCAGTTTTGCACTTGTTCCGGTAAGGTTGCTGGTGAATAACCCGATTGGAGCATCACAATTGGCTCCAGCCGTCCATGACTGTAAAGGAGTGCTCAAAACCGTCTGTTGTCCGTATAAAGTTTGGGTTCCGGCAGAAAGCTGCGCGGTTTCATTGGTTCCGTGAAGATCATACCACAGAAAAAGTCCGTATCCACCAGTTTTGGTTTGATTGGCTAAACTTGTTGTTGTAGCATTAGAAGTATTTCCCATCCACACTGCTGCGGGAGAAATCTGTGCTTTCGTAAGAGGAGGAACATTGGGTGCAGAAAACGTTCCGTACATGGCGTTCCAGCTGTAATTGATAAAGTCGCCCACTCTCAATCCGTTCCAGGAAAGTCTTGAAGCCGCGGGACCATAATAATAGAATGATATAATTTTATCCGGAAGCAGTGCTCTTAATTCCTGAACAAGCATCACAAAAGAGCTGTCATTGGGCTGGCCTGTTCCATTTTGTCCGTAATCTGAGTATTCATCATCAAAATCGATTCCGTCCAGACCGTAAGTATTTACCGTATGGGCAAGCTGCTGTGCAAAATCACGCGCTGCTTCACGGGTTGGAAAATTACAGAACCCTGCTCCCTGATGATTTCCAAGAATCGTTAAAACCACTTTCATCCCTTTATCCTGAAGCGGTTTTATATACGTACTGGCATTGGTGAGCACTTTGGTCACGTTGTTATTATTGCTCAGATAGGCTCTCCCGCGGGCAGCATCATAATTAATATTGGCAGCAAAAATATTCACGACATTAAACAGATAATTCCCTGATGTCTGCAGCTTATAGGCTCCGGCATTCAGGATATTATTGTTATTCACCTCTACATAGCATATTCCCGTAGGATTAAGCTGCTGTGCACTGAGCACAGGCATCGCATGGATGATCATGAGGATCAAAGTAGTAATGGCTTTTTTCATAATGTTTTTTTTAAGTTATTTTGATGTATTTATATCTATTCATTCCCTTCCAAAAAGAAGAAAATGATCAGTTAATGCCTGAGAATGTCAAAAGGTTTTCCCTCAATGAATTCTTTGTAAAACACTGCAACTAAAAAAACGGGAATAAAGGGCATGCTGCCACCTTCTGCAAATATCGAGTCTAAGTCAGTAAATCCTGATTCTCGTTAAAGGTTTTCCATAACAGTTCTCCGAATAATGTATTGGCCCATGCAAACCATTCTCTGGTGAACTTTTTATCATTGTCTTTATGGAAGGACTCGTGCATAAAGCCTGTTCCTCCATGGGTTTTCTGTAAAGTATCTATACACCATTTGATTTCCTTTCTGTCTTTCGTAGTAAGGGCTTTCATAATGATGCTCATTGGCCAGATCATATCAAGACCGATGTGTGGTCCACCGATTCCTTCTGCCAGTTTTCCTTTAAAAAAGAAAGGATTGTCTTCTGACCAAACGTAATTTCTGGTATTTATATAAACCGGATCATCAGCTTTTACGGCGCCCAGATAAGGAAGACCTAAAAGGCTTGGACAATTGGCATCATCCATTAAATTATAACTACCGAATCCATTGGTTTCGAAGGCATAAATCTTTCCGTATTGAGGGTGATTGTAGATTCCGTATTTCTTGATGGCCGCGTCTACCTCATCAGCCAGACTGTTCAGCTGCTGAGCCAGCGCTTTTTCATTTTTGATCTGCGAAACCATTTCTGCTGCCTGGCGTAAACTCACAACTGCAAATAAATTGGAAGGAATAAGGAAAGCATAGATGGTAGCATCATCACTCGGACGGAACATAGAATTGATCAATCCTACAGGTTTTGTCGGATAACCGTAACCTCCCATCGGAATGCCATCTGTAGCCCAGGCTGTCGTACGCTCGAACTGGTAAGGGCCTAAACCGGTTTTTCTCTGCTGCTCTATGAAAGTCTGTAAAGTCAGTTTAATTCCCTGCAGCCAATTGTTATCAAAAGGTGTCGTATCTCCGGTAGTTTTCCAGAAGTGGTAAGCCAGACGAATCGGATAGCACAGTGAATCGATCTCCCATTTTCTTTCGTGGGTTCCGGGTTTCATATCCGTATGATCGTATTCTTTCCACTTGCTTATTTTATTGTTATCGTTATAAAAAGCATTCGCATAAGGATCTTTCAGGATGAATTCGGTTTGTTTGTGAATCACTCCGGAGATCAGCTTGTGAAGTTTTTCATCCTTCTTTGAGAACTGCAGGTATGGGAAAACCTGTGCAGAACTGTCGCGAAGCCACATAGCATCTATATCTCCCGTAATCACATAAGTGTCCGGAGTTCCATTAATTTCTTTATAAAAAACGGTGGTATCTAAAGTATTGGGAAAGCAGTTTTCAAAAAGCCATGACAGCTCTTTATTCTTCACTTTCTTTTTAAAAGCTTCAATTGCACTTTCTACCGCTTCACTCGTAAAATGTCTTTTATCTTTCGGAACGCGGACTACAGGGAAATTTTCTACGCTCAATGTTTTTGCGAAAACATTTTGAGTAAACATCAATCCTGCTCCTGCCAGTGCACTTGTCTTTATAAATTTTCTCCTTTCCATTATACTTTTATATTTCGTTATTTTTTTGATCTATTTTACAGGCTTGCTTCCCATTACAAATTTCAGTTCGCCACCATTCATAATATCGCTGTGATTGATTTCCCAGCTTTTGAATTCTTTCCCGTTCAGGAACATTTTCTGAACGTAGATATTTTTATCCGAGATCTTCTCTGCAATGACTGTGAAGGTTTTTCCATTCTCCAGTTTTAAGGCTACTTTCGGAAACTGTGGTGCACCAATGGCATATACAGGTTTTCCGGGAGTCACCGGGTAGAATCCTAATGAAGAGAAAATATACCATGCAGACATCTGACCGCAGTCTTCATTATTGACAATGCCGTCTGGTTTTGCTGCGTACATATTATCGCGGATGAATTTGATCATTTTCTGGGTTTTGTAAGGAGCTCCCGCGTAGTTGTACAGGTAAGGAACATGATGCCCCGGTTCATCACCGAATCCCAGAGAACCTATGAATCCTGAAATATCTACATGCTGCTCACCGATCATTTTAAGTTCTTCCGTAAAGGTTTTGTCCAGTTTTTCTTCAAATCCTTTTTTTCCTCCGTATAAATTCATCATTTCATCGATCTGATGAGGAACAAAGAAATCGTAAGCCCAAATATTTCCGGATACCCAGTGCGGCTGAAGTTTTTTCCAGTCGTTGAGCGTAAAATCAGCAAGGAATTCTCCGTTTTTCTGTCTTGGCCAGAAATGTTTATTTTCTTTGTTGAAGGTGTTAAGGAAGCTCATAGAGCGTTTCTTATACACTTCCGCTTCTTCTTTTTTACCCAGTTTTTCAGCAAGCTGCTGAATGCACCAGTCGTCATACGCGTATTCCAGCGTTGCCGAAACTGAAGCTCCGTTTTCTGATGGGGTGTAGCCTAATTTAATATAATCATTAAGGCCTCCTCCGCCATCGCTGCTGCTAATTTTATCCGTTAAAGAAGCATCTTTCATCGCGGCAAATGCTTTCTCCTGATCAATTCCCGGTACGCCTTTGGAAATCGCGTCCCAGATCACCGACACACTGTGGTAACCGAGCATACAGAAGTTATCGTACCCGCACAATTCCCAGATAGGCATGTGATCTTTACGGTCTGTGTATCTGCTGATCAGAGAGTTGGCGAATTCTTTTGTATGTTTCTGATCCATAATGGTCAGCAAAGGGTGTGTTGCTCTGAAACCGTCCCAATAGGAATAGGTACTGTAGTTCGTAAACCATTTGGTGTTCATGTTTTCCTGCGCGGCTACATAATCTCCATTGGTATCCATATACAGATTAGGCGCAATGAATGTGTGATACACTCCGGTATAGAAGATTTTTCTCTGGTCATCCGTACCGCCGGTCACCTGGAATCTGTTGATAAGATCTCTCCATGTATTCTGAGCTGTTTCTTTAGCCTGTGCAAAATTTACATTCTTAGCTTCGGCATCAAAGTTTTCCTGCGCACCTTCCGTACTTACGGGAGATAGAGAAACTTTCACTTCAATGCTTTCATTCTCTTCAGTTGAAAATCTCACGAAAGCTTTGGCATCTTTGGCAAGAGCAATTTTTTCGTTCTCTTTTAATTTCCCTTCAGAATAAGTTCCGTAAGATTTAAACGGTTTTGAAAATTCCATCACGAAATAAGCAAAACGTTTTCCGCCCCAGCCGTTGCTGTAGCAATATCCTTTGATCTTATTGTTTCCTTCTATGCTTACCAGCGTATGATAAATATTCCCGAAGATTTTATTGGTAGGATCAATGATGACATTGGATTCTTCACTCTTTGGGAAGGTATATTTATGGAAACCTACTCTCGGAGAAGCGGTCAGCTCGGCTTTAATTCCGTAACTGTCCAACATCACGGAATAATATCCCGGTGAAGCGGTTTCTCTTTCGTGGCTGAATGTAGAACGGTAGCCACTTTCCGGTTTATCTTCCGAGCCCGGAAGCATCTTTATTTTCCCGACGGTTGGCATTACTAAAATATCTCCAAGATCTGCCCAGCCTGTTCCGCTGAGATGATTATGACTGAATCCCATAATGGTTTTACTGCTGTAATGATACCCTGAACACCAGTCCCAGTCACCACTTTTGGTATTCTGATCCGGGCTGAGCTGGATCATTCCAAAAGGCGTAGTTGCTCCGGGAAAGGTATGGCCGTGCCCTCCTGTTCCTATGAAAGGATCTACCCATGAAAGGACATTATCCTTCCGTTGCTGAGCGTTTCCAACATGAGAAAACAGGATCATTGACAAAAATATAAGCAGTTCTTTTTTCATAATCATAATAGGGAAATCTTAAAAATTTCTCAAGATAGGAGTTTATTTAACAATATAAAAACCGAAACAATGATTTCAACGAGCAGGAAAATAAAGTTGACCGGCATATTCTTTATATTTTTGAATCAGCTTACAGCGAATTCTTTTTCATAAAATCAATAATTTCAGAAATATATCCAAACGCTATGGCCACAACGGTATCCGCTGCTCCATAATATACGGTTACCTTATCTCCTTCCGAAAGGGCCGCACACGGGAACACCACATTGGGAATATCTCCCGTAAGTTCATACAGTTCTGCCGGAGCCAGTAAATAAGGTTTCGTTCTGTACAGTACTTTTGACGGATCTTCAAGGTCCAGCAGCGATGCTCCCATAGAATAACGGAACCCTCTGCAGGTATTGATTACTCCATGATAGAAAAGCAGCCATCCTTCATCCGTTTTAATAGGAACAGGCCCCGCTCCTATCTTTGTACACTGCCACGCACTGTCTTCAAACGGTGCTACTTTCATAACGCAACGGTGCTCACCCCAGTATTTCATATCCGGGCTGTAGCTGATGTAGATATCTCCGAAAGGCGTATGTCCGTTATCACTCGGTCTGCTCAGCATGGCATATTTACCATCTATTTTTTCAGGGAAAAGAACTCCGTTTCTGTTGAAAGGAAGGAATGCATTTTCGCACTGAAAGAATTCTTTAAAATCAAAAGTATAGGCTATTCCGATCGTCGGGCCATGATATCCGTTACACCATGTGATCCAGTAGCGGTCTTCTATAAAGGCAACGCGGGGGTCGTATTTATAGTCAGATTCTATCATTTCAGTATTTCCGGCTTTCATATCAATAGGATCATGATTGATCTCCCAATTGATCCCATCCTTACTGAAGCCTGCAAAAATATTCATCTGCACGGCTTTATTATCGCAACGGAAAACTCCCGCGAACCCATCTTCAAAAGGAACCACCGCACTGTTAAAAATGCTGTTGGACGTAGGTATTGCATATCTGTTGATAATCGGATTTGCAGAGTAACGCCACATGATATCCCGGCTGTCTTCCGGACGATCCTGCCAAGGGATCTTTGCTGGTTGAAATGTCATAAAGTATTTTTACTTTTATTTGTATGTTTAATGAATGATTTAGTGTTCTTTCGGCTGATCAGGATAAGAGAATGGCACAAGTAATGTCACGACAAAAGCCGGAATGGTAGCAATCAGAACCCAGATAAAAAACATCTTGTATCCTATCCAGTCGCTGATCATTCCGCTGAACATTCCGGGAATCATTACCCCAAGATTCATAATCCCGGTTGCAAAAGCGTAGTGAGCCGTTTTATGTTCACCCGGTGCGATCTGCTGCATGATGTAAAGCATGAGCCCTACAAAACCGAATCCGTAACCAAAATATTCCACTACGACGGCAATTCCTACCGGAAGCAGTTCTGTCGGCTGGAAATAGGCCAGTAATGCATAGACTACAAATGGAATATTAAAGGCCGAACACAGCCATATCAGCGATTTTTTCAGTCCTCTGGCAGCAATAAAATAACCGGCCAGTACAGATCCTAAAATAAATGCCGCTGAACCGTAGGTCCCATAAATAAGTCCAATCTCTGAGGTAGATAATCCCAATCCGCCTGATGTTCTCGGAGCTTTGAAAAATAAAGGGGCAATTTTGATCGCAAATCCTTCCGCAAAACGGTAGAGGATAATGAACAGTACAGCCCACATGATATTTTTCTTTTTGAAGAAAGAGATGATCACTTCCAACAGCTCTTTACGAATGTTTCCAGCTTTTCTGGTTTCTTTTTCCTGTTTATTTTCTTTCGGTAAAACAGCGTAATGGTAAATAGCCAACACCAAAAACAGAAGGCCATAAATACCCATGATGATCATCCAGGCATTGACCACTCCTTTTGTTTTTTCTAAAACACCGGCAAAATAAACCAGAACTCCGCTGCTTATGATTTTGGCCAGGTTATAGAAAGCTCCCTGCCAACCAATGTATTTTGCCTGTTCTTTGTTCGTTAAAAAATTGATGTAGGTTCCATCTGCAGCAATGTCATGCGTAGCGCCACAAAATGCAACCACCGCAAAAAGGGCAATGCTGTATTTGAAAAAATCCGGCAAAGGAAGCGTTAAGGCAACCAAAGCAAACAGAATTCCTATAGCAAACTGAGTGGCAACAACAAAGAACTTTTTGGTCTTATAAATCTCCAGAAAAGGGCTCCAGAGAGGTTTTAAGGTCCAGGAAAACATAATAAGTGCCGTCCAGAATGTAATCTTGGAATCTGAAACCCCCATATCCTTATACATAATTCCGGAAACCGCATTAATGGTCACAAAGGGTATTCCCATTGCAAAATATAATGTGGAGATCCAGAAGATCGGCTTTACTGAGCGAGTTTCAGACTTATTATTTCCCATATTCAAATTAAAATAGTAAAGAAAAGAGGACCTCTCAAAAGTGGCATTCCGGATTGAAACGAAACTAAAATTGAAGAATTCTGAAACAAACGTTTTAAGAAATTTCTCCTTCCGGAATGAAAAAAACCAAATTAAATCTGACTTTTGAGATGGCCTCTATATCTTTATTTTTGATCTGCTTAAAATTATTACTTTTTATCCCACCAAAGCTTGGTGCCTCCGTTGTCAGGGCCACCTAACTGCTGAACGGCCTGTGCATAGTTAAAAGTTGAATTTTTGGTATCATTTGTGAACGGAACTCTTCTGATCATCTGATCTGTACTGATTAATCCGCCACTATCATTTTTTCTGACTTTGAATAAAACCGGATACCCTGTTCTTCTCTGTTCAGCCCATGCTTCAGGACCGTCCGGATAAAGAGCCAGCCATTTTTGAGTAATAATTCTTTCCAGTTTCTTTTCGTTAGAATCACTGCTATTCCAGGCAATTGTAATTGTACTTAATTGTGAATTTCCGGCAAGTATATTATTATCTGCATTTTTTGGATCAATATAAGGAGCTTCTGTAGAAACACCATCTGCAAGATAAGTAGCTGCGTCAGCACTTTTACCCCATTCTCCAAAAGACTGGCTGACACCCGCCTGATAATTAGCCTGTATGTCACCTGCCCCTGAATAACCTCTCAAGGCTGCTTCAGCTTTTAAAAACCAGGTTTCAGCAGCCGTAAACAGTTTGAACTTTCCATTTACGCCGGAAAAATAATCACCGCTGGCAGCTCTTGCTGCCGGTTGCGAATAACCACCGTATGTCGGTTGCCCATTTATTAAATTAATCCCTTGACGTATTCCTATATATTGAGGTTTACCATTGATATAGGTTGCCGGATCGGTTGCCGGGTTGGCATATGCAGAAAGTCTGGGATCTTTGAAACCATTCATATAAGCCATGATGGGTGCCCCTATAGAACAGTCACCCCACGAATAGATAATAAAACTTAATTCGTGCTGCCCAACACTGATTAAAGCATTGTCTGCATTATCGGATATCAATCCTGCGGATGAGGCCAGCGCTTCTTCAGCATACTGTCTTGACTTTGCGGGATCAGCATAGCTCATACGCAACGCAAATCTCAGTTTAAGAGAGTTGGCCAATTTTGCCCATTTTGCTATATCTCCACCATAAATCAAATCTGATTTTTTCACAACACTTTTATCTTCTACATTCTGCGTTGCTGGAGTATTTTGTACTTTTTGCAAATCAGCAATAGCAACGGTAAGATCATGAATAAAATTATTGTAAGCGTCCTGCTGAGAATCGAAATCTGTAATACCGTTTGCATTAGGCGTGTCATATTTGCTGTACACTACGGGTCCGTGGCGATCTGAAACTCTTGATGCTGTAAGAATTTTCAATATTTTTTTTACTGCAAAAGTTGCTGTGAAATCTATCCCCGGATAATTGTCTTTTGCCGCATTATCAATGATAATAGAATTATTAAAAGTATCCTGCTGTCTCGCAATGATTCTATTGTTCCAGCCATCCATCATTAAATAGGTAAGATTATTTGTTCCCCCATTAAATTGTGATGCTGTACTGAACATTCCGCTATACATATCTGCATTAAGATTGGTCGCTAACTGATAATCTGCCTGAAAACCTCTTTGTATGGATTTCATAGGATCTACAATTGCTTTAAAATCTGCATAAAAATTTTCCGGACCACCCACTTTTTGCTTATTAAAATCTTCAAAGTCTCCGGTGCAGCTGGAGGCAGAAAAAAATACCGCCACTCCAAGTATATAAGTTTTAAAATTATTTATTTTCATTTTAGTATTGTATATTAGAAGTTAGCTTTTAATGATAATCCGATAGATCTGGTAATTGGTATACCAAAAGAATCCACTCCTACCCCACCAGGCGTGTTTCCTGAAACCTGTTCAGGATCAAACGGTGCTTTTTTATAAAAGAAAAATAGATTTGTTCCCACGATACTTACGGTTGCATTTCTCACGTAACTGGAGTTAATATCAAAAGTATACGCGATAGACGCCTGACGCAGTCTTACCGTGGTTGCACTGTATATATAGGCTTCATCAATTCCTGCGCTTTCCTGATTTGCTCCTACAGCTTTGTAATAGGTTTTAGCATCGGTTAGTCCGGTATATGCAGCTCCTGCATTCGGAGTTCCCGGTGCATATACAGCATTCGGAATAGCTACTCCGCCTGCATCTCTGGCAGAAGCACTCGTCTGGCTTACCCCAAGCATATCATTTGCTTTTTCTGTAAGAGAAAGAACTTTGCCCCCAAATTTTCCATCAACAAGAAAAGAAATTCCTAATTTTCCAATATTAAAAGTGTTGCCAAACCCTAACATAAATTTAGGATTCGGATTCCCTAAATAGCCAATGTTTTTCTCTGCCAAAGGTTTTCCATCAGCATCAACCAGAATTCTCCCCTGGTCATCTCTCAGGAATTTGATCCCATAGATGTCTCCAAAAGATCCACCCACTTTAAGTTTTGTATAAGCACCACCACCAGTAAGTGCAAGAGGTAGATTTTCCGGAACTTTTAACCTGTCTGGAAATAATTCTACAATTTTGTTTTTGTTGGTAGACCCATTTAAATTAGCTGTCCAGCCGAATTTTCCTGAATCAAATATTTTATAGGATAGAGAAGATTCAAAACCTGTATTTTGTATTTTCCCAGCGTTTACATAATAGGAACCAGATGGCAAACCTCCTAAATTAGAGGAGATCGTAACTGGCAGAAGCTGGTTGGTAGCTTTTGAATTATAGTAGGTGATATCAAAATTTAAACGGTTTTTAAACAATCTTAATTCAGTACCAACTTCAAAAGTCTTATTGAGTTCCGGTTTTACAAACAATTCACTGAAAGCAGGATCTGTCACGAGTGAATATTTAGGATATAAAATTTGACCGGCATCCACAATATATCCGTAAGCCGTATTATATGGAGTTGTTGCAGTTGTTAAATTGGCTGGTAATCCTAACCCTACGGTAGCATAAGACCCTCTGATTTTCCAAAAATTAATGGTTTCGGGCAGTTTGAAGATGGAGGATAATACAGCATTAACTCCTACAGATTCATAATCGTACCCATTCGTGTCTGTAAAAGCTAATGTAGAATCCCAGTCATTTCTAAAGGTCATATCTACATACACCATATTCTTATAACCCAAAGATGCACTTGCAAAAACAGACTGTATTTGTTTTTTAGTACTGTAATTTATATGATGAAACCCGTCTCCTACACTCCTGTCTACATTCCATTGCAGATTACTGAGTGTAAATAAATTCGGAGCTGCCAAATAAGCATTATCAATTTCCGTCACTGTATTTCTTGAGGTATTGATACTTCCACCCACTGTAAAATCCAATGAAATATCTTCGCTCAATTTTGGACTCCCTACCAATAAGACATCACCATAAGTAGAAGAGTTTTCATATTTGTTTTGAAGAAGTCTTCCATTAATTCCACTGCTCGTTATTAGGTTTGGATCTGAATAGGCCGAGACCCCTCTTTGGCTATCCGTAACATTCCAGCTATAGTTCCCTCTTATTCTGGCAGATAACCATGGATTGATTTGATAGGCAAGGGATAAAGCACTGTATGTATTTTTGTTATTAACAGTAACTCTATTTCTGTTTAATATCCAATAAGGGTTTTGTGTTGCTGGATTTCCGTTGAATTTTCCGTCCGGTCCTATTGCCCACCAGTTTTGAGCAGGTAATAATCTTGTTTTATCTATAAAAGAATAATTACTGTCATTATATTGATCAAAATCTACTCCTCTTGGCAACCAATACAAACTCACTAGAGGTGAGAAAGAAACACCGGGAGTCTGTCTGTTGACGCTATTCTGCAATGAACCAATAAAATTAGCATCCAGCGTTAACTTATCATTCAGATATTTACTGGAATTTCTAAAAGAGATATTATATTGATCAAAATAAGAAGAAGGAACAACTCCTTTATTAGTTGTATTTCCTATAGAGAAATAATTCGTTGATTTTTCAGTTCCTGACTGGAAAGAAAGGCTGTTCACCCATGTCGTTCCATTTTGCAGGAAATCTTTCAGGTGATCTTTAGAATCGCCTTTTGCCCCCCAGCTCTCATTGGAAACACCCGGAGCTTGGCCTGAGACTGCAGGATCATAAGAAAGGTAGCTATGTTGCAGCTTAGGAAGGCTATAGGCCTGATCTACTGTCAGACTCGTATTGTAAGTTATAGAACTTCTCCCTAATTTTCCTTTCTTAGTGGTAATCAGTATAACACCATTACCTCCCATAGAACCATAAAGAGCAGAAGCAGAAGCCCCTTTTAAGAAGTTCATGCTTTCAATGTCATCCGGATTGATGGAGCTTAAAACATCTCCTGCATCAGGCATTGTAGAATATTGGCTGGCCTCCGGAGCTTTTCCAACCCCGTTAATAATCGGTATACCATCTATAACATACAGTGGCTGGCTGCTGTTGGCAGATTTATTTCCTCTCATTAAAACCCTCACCGAACTTCCTACACCATTAGTTCTATTGATCTGTACGTTGGAAACTTTTCCACTGATAGAGTTTAAAAAATTGGGTGTTTTCACTTCCGTTAGTTCATCTCCACCAATTTGCTGGCTGGAGTAAGTAAGGGAGCGAGCCTGCCTTTTAATCCCCAAAGAGGTCACCACCACCTCTTCTATTTTAGTTGTATTAGCGGTATCTGCCTTTTTAGTTTCCTGTGCGTAAGCAGACAAAGAAAAAACTAATAAAACCGGTATAACAGTTTTTCTCATAAGGTTAGTTTTATTAAGATTTATTTGAGAATCAACCACATCCCTTTAAATTTCATTAACGATATAAAACATTATTTATCTTCTTTTTTCCGCAACATTCTGTTCTATACTCCTCAAATAATTAAAGTTTTGTTAAGATTTAATTCATATTAGCAAATCTAAATTTTGTTAACAGCTGGATATAATGTTATTTTATCATAAAACGATATTATTTATTCAGGTCTTTTTTACACATCTCATTTACCCTCTGATTTGCAGTAAAATAGACCATTTCACAACTTATTACTTTCCAGCCCCTGATGTGACATTTTTTTAACACTTTTTGATAAAAATGCATCTGATATTCATAAAAAAATCCGGATAAAACGATCCGGATTGTAAGTATATAAACAATGTATTTCCTTAATTTAAAAAGCGTTACTCTATTTTCTTCACACCTTTAAAAAGCTCTTTGAACTCAGTAGGCGTTGTTTTTTTAATAGATTTAAAAACTTTGTTGAAATTGGCTATATTATTAAAACCTGCTTCAAAAGCCGTCTCAAAAACTGTCAGATTCTTCTCCATAAGCCACCTCGCAGCATAGCTGATCCTTATTTCGTTCAGATAATTCACAAAAGTCTTACCCGTTCTTTTTTTGATGAATCTGTTAAAAGTAACACTGCTCATATTGATCAGAGAAGCCGCGTCATGAAGGGTAATCTTGCTTTCAAAATTCTTATGCACAAAATCGTGTACAATCTTCATTTTATCATTATCTGCAAAGGTTTCCGATTCTATGCTGTACGAGGACAAAAGCGTTTTATCTTCGGCAATGGCCAGTTCATTAAGAATTTTCATGATCTCAATGAAAGATTCGAAACTGTTCATTTTGGATAAATTGAAAAAGGAGTCTTTAAGCTTTTCCGCCGTTTCCTGGGAAAACAGAATGCCCCGGATTGAGTCCTTCATCAGGTTGCTGATGGGTTTCAGAATATTTTTGTCCATCATCGACTGATTAAAAAAATCCTGATTAAACTGCACCGTGATCTCATGCGTTTTCCGGTTTTTGCACTTATGGTTGGCCCAGCAGTGTGGAAGATTCGGACCCACCAACACCAGTTCAATGTCGCCGATCTCTCCTGTGTGGTCCCCGATCATCCGGCGGTATCCTTTTCCTTTGCTGATAAAATTGATCTCAATTTCCGGGTGATAATGATATGGGAAATCAAAAGATGCCTTTATCCGGTCAAACACAAGAAAACTGTCCTCGGGAGATAATGGCGTTATTTCTCTCAAAATATTTTCTAGCTTACTCATCTAATCTTTGAAGAAATTAAAGTTATAATTCAATACAGTACGTTTTTGCAAAATTGATAAAAAACCAATCAACTAATATATAATTTTTATTTTTTCTATGTTTTTGATTAAAAAACTGAAACGAAAATCGAAATTAAGGCCTGAAATGGATAAAAGAATGCCTGTTAACCTTATAAAATCCGGTCATCAGGAACAGGTTTCTATTTATTAATGCTGCCAAAACCTTCTTTTTTGTATCTTTAAGCTAAAGTAATTGTATGCAGCAGCAGCTTATTTTTGAAGATCACTATAAAAAACTCGGCCTTGAACTATTCTCCCAGAACAATCTGGAGAAGATCAATGGAACTCAATTCAGATATGACATCAAAATCCTTTTCATTCCGGAAGGTTATGAGCTTACTGTAGATTTTAATCATTATCAGGTATCAAAACCTACCCTTTTCTTTCTCACCAGCCAACACCTGAAAATAGAAAAAGGACAGGAGGAATCTATGCTTCTGTATTATAACCGTGATTTTTACTGCATTCAGATTCATGACAAAGAAGTAGCCTGTGACGGACTTCTTTTCCATAATGTATTTGAAATTCCTTTCGTAGAGCTTACCGATGTGGAAACTGCTGATATTAAAAATTTATTCCAGCATATAAAAAATGAGTTGCAATGGAAAGATTCTTCTGCTGAGGAAATGATTCGAACCTATGTAAAACAGATCATCATTCGCGCGACCAGAAACTGGAAAAAGCAGCATCTTAATAATGATACGGTGAAAATTCCGGGCACTGAACTGGATGTCTTCAGAGACTTCAGCCGGTATCTGGAAATTCATTTCAGGGAAAAACATAATGTCGCAGACTATGCAGAACTCCTTCATATCGCTCCGAAAACATTAACGCATAAATTTAAAAACCTGAATATAGAATCCCCCAACCAGTTGATCATCAACAGGATTTTACTGGAAGCGAAAAGACTTCTTTTCTACACCGATAAACCTGTGAAAGAAATCGCGTATGATCTTGGTTATGAGGATCCGGCTTATTTCAACCGTCTTTTCACCAATAAAACGGGAAATACACCCGCCAATTTCAAGAAAAACTACCCGTCGGGAAAAAAGTACAATATTTAAGTCATTTTATCTATTGAATCCGGCTTCCGACCACCCTATCTTTGTATCATCAAAATCAATATATTAAAAACAACAAAAAGCAAACATTATGAGACGTAACGCAACAGCCGTTTGGAACGGTAACATCAAAGAAGGTAAAGGACATTTAACTACTCAAAGTACAACTTTAAACGAAACTCAGTATTCTTTCAACAGCCGTTTCGCAGACGGAGTGGGAACCAATCCTGAAGAACTTCTTGCTGCAGCTCACGCAGGATGCTTCACGATGAAACTGAGTGCCGAACTTTCTCAGGCAGGTTTTACTCCTGAAGAATTAAAAACAACTTCCGTCATCACTCTTGATCCAAGTGTAGGAAAAATTACAAAATCTGAACTGACTTTAACGGCAAAAGTTCCGGGAATTTCAGAAGAAGAATTCCAGAAATTCGCTAAAATTGCTGAGGAAGGATGCCCGGTAAGTGCAGCTTTCAACTTTGAAATTACATTGAATGCTACTTTAGCTTAATTATATTCAAATTTCTTTATTTAAACCATTAAGATTTTCTTAATCAGTCTTATGTGATTAAAAAATCTTAATGGTTTAATTCTTCACTTAAAATCTCTGATTTTTCAAAAAACTGCTGTGATCTTTCTCCACATTATCAATTTAAACTTTACATCAATTTAAGCTGTCAAAAACTTTTGTGCCTTTTGTGGTAAAAAACTGTCATAAAATAAAATATACCAATCGGTATATTTTCGTATATTTGCATTGAAATTAAACACTTAAATGTCAAAAGCAGAAAAGACCAAACAGTTTATCATTGAGAAAACAGCGTCTTTGTTCAATACCAAAGGCTATACGTCTACATCTTTATCCGACATCACGGAAGCGACAGGTCTGACTAAAGGAAGCATCTATGGAAACTTCGGCAACAAAGACGAAGTGGCACTGGAAGTTTACAAATACAATTCTAGCCTGTTATCCAAAAACATGGCCAGATCTTTGGGAGAAGAATTTCCGACGACCATTGATAAACTCAATGCATTCGTCAATTTTTACAGGAAAAACTGGAAAACAGTCTTTGAAAACGGAGGCTGCCCTTTGATGAATGCAGCGACAGAAGCAGATGATACTTTTCCGAGTCTGAAGAAACAGGTGACTCAATCTTTTGAAGGCTGGATCAAAAAGATAGCATCCGTCATTAAAGACGGGCAGGACAATGGAGAAATCCATCAGACCATAGATTCAGACGAATACGGATCATTATTTATCATGATGGTAGAAGGCGGAATTCTGCTTGCCAAAACGACTGAAGAAGAAAAATACCTGCACATGGCTTTAGACAGGATATTATTCATGATCGACAAAGAATTAAAAATACTTCCCTCATAAATTTTTCAATATGGAAACAAAAAAAGTGGCTATCGTAGGATACAGCAGAATTCCTTTCGCAAGAATCAATACAGCCTATGCGGACCTGGATAATCAGGAACTTCTGGAAGCTGCGCTCAACGGACTGATCAACAAGTATCATTTACAGGGGAAACTTCTGGGCGAAGTAGCTGGCGGAGCTGTGATCAAACATATTTCCGAGAGCAACCTCATCAGAGAAACCGTGATGAATACGGCATTAGATCCCGCAACTCCTGCGTGCGATCTTCAGCAAGCCTGTGATACAGGAATTGAGGCTGCCGTTTATATTGGAAATAAAATTGCACTGGGACAGATAGAAAGCGGTATTGCCTGTGGTGTAGAAGCCATGAGTAACATCCCGTTTGAATCTGCTCCAAGATTAAGAAAAGCCCTGTTAAAAGCCAATAAAGAAAAATCGGTATTTGGAAAGTTAAAACAGCTTCTAAGCCCAAAACTGAAAGACTGGATGCCGATTCCCTACAAAGGACAGGAGCCCAAAACAGGTCTGGTGATGGGTGGACACACAGAGATCACAGCCAAATATTACAATATCTCCCGCGAAGAACAGGATGAATTGGCTTTAAAAAGTCATCAGAATATGGCTAAAGCTTACGACGAAGGATTTTTTGACGATATGATTATTCCTGCTTTCGGCCTTGATAAAGACAATAATCTCCGCAGAGATACCAGCATTGATAAACTTTCCCAGCTGAAACCTGCATTTGATAAAGAAAACGGAACATTAACTGCCGGAAACTCAACCCCTTTTACAGATGGCGCATCAGCCGTTTTAATGGGCAGCGAAGAATGGGCAAATGCCAATGGCCTTCCTATTTTAGCGTATGTAACTTTCTCAGAAGTGGCAGGAATTGAATATGTGGAAAACAAACAAAATCTACTTCTGGCTCCCGTTTTTGCAGCCGACAGAATGCTTAGAAAAGCTGGAATGAGTCTTGAAGATTTTGATTATTATGAAATTCATGAAGCATTTGCCGCTCAGGTTCTGGCCACCATCAAGATCTGGGAAAATGATGATCTGGCTAAAAAATTCGGTCTGGAAAAAGCATTGGGAAAAATTGACAGAAGCAAACTGAATGTAAAAGGCGGAAGTCTTGCCGTAGCGCATCCTTTTGCAGCTACAGGCGGAAGAATTATCGGTACTCTGGCCAAACTGCTCCACGAAAAAGGAAGCGGAAAAGGATTTATCTCCATCTGCGCAGCACGTGGACAGGGTGTCACTATGATTTTAGAAAAATAAAACAAAAAATATGGACAGATTAGCACAACTGCAGCAATTCATCGGAAAGGAGTTTGACCAGTCACCATCACCGTTTATGAAATGGCTCAATCCTATTGTACTTTCTGTAGAAGAAGGACATCTCGAGTTCCGGTATACGGTAAGACCGGAATGGCTGAACCCGATCGGAAATCTTCATGGCGGGGTAACGGCAGCCATCGTTGACGACATCATTGGAGCCACCATGTTCTCCCTGAACGAAAATTCTTTCATAACAACCATCAATAATGTGATCGATTATTTTTCAACTGCAAAAGAAAATGATAATATTGTAGCCGAAACGAAAATTATAAAAAGAGGCCGGCAGTTTGTCAATGCGCAATGCGAGATATGGAACGCAGACAAAACAAGACTGATTGCCAGGGGAACCTCTAATCTATTCAAAATTAATAACTAGATATGAAAAGAGTTGTCATTACAGGACTGGGCGCTGTGACGCCTTTGGGGAACAATGTCGAAGATTTTTGGCAAAACAGTATTAACGGGGTGAGCGGAGCAGGTTTAATTACCCATTTTGATTCAGAAAAATTTAAGGTACACTTCGCCTGTGAAGTGAAAAACTTTGATCCGAAAATTCACCTGACCCACAACGAAATAAAAAGAAGCGACCTGTTTTCACAATATGCGATGTATGCTTCCACAGAAGCTATTCAGGATTCCGGACTGGAACTGGAAAAAATGGATCCGTTTGACACCGGAGTGATCTGGGGAACCGGTCAGGGCGGCATGCTCACCTTTGAAACCGAGGTCATGAATTTTGCAGAAGGCGACGGAACCCCTAGATTTAATCCTTTCTTTGTTCCTAAGTTCATCGCCAATATGGCTTCGGGAATGATTTCTATGAAGTTTGGTCTTCAGGGAATCAACTATACTACTATTTCAGCCTGTGCAACGGGAAATACAGCATTAATGGATGCTTTCAACTATATCCGTCTTGGAAAAGCCAAAGTAATCATCAGCGGTGGCTCTGAAGCTGCTGTGACACCAGCTTCTGTAGGAGGTTTCTCCGTTATGAAAGCCATGTCTACCCGAAATGATGATTTTGCCACTGCAAGCCGTCCTTATGATACAGACAGAGACGGTTTTGTCATGGGTGAAGGCGCGGGTGCATTGGTTCTTGAAGAATATGAGCACGCCAAAGCAAGAGGCGCTAAAATTTACGCTGAATTAGCCGGAGCTGCTATGACCGCAGATGCTTATCACATGACGGCACCTCATCCGGATGGAGTGAGCGCGATTAAAGCGATGCAACTGGCTATGAAAGAAGCGGGAGCCAATTTAGATGATCTTGATTATCTTAATCCTCACGCTACGTCTACTCCGCTGGGAGATCTGGTAGAATTAAAAGCAATCAGCAAATTATTCGGAGGAAACAAAAAACTTGACATCAGTGCAACAAAATCCATGACCGGACACTTATTGGGTGCGGCAGGTGCGGCGGAGGCTATTCTTTCTATTAAAGCTGTAGAAAAGGGAATTATTCCACCTACAATCAATCTTCATACTATCGACGAAAGCATTCCTAAGGATGTGAATATTGTTTTTGGAGAAGCTAAAGAGAAGAACATCAATTTCGCGCTAAGCAATGCCTTTGGATTCGGGGGACACAATGCGACTTTGGTTTTCAAGAAATTTAATTAATTTCGTACTATACATACAGTAACATGTCCAAATTGAAAGAAATAAGAGAGAGAAAAAATCTGACTCAGGAAGAGTTGGCCGAGAGCTCTGGTATTTCTGTCAGGACAATACAACGGATAGAAGCAGGAACCCAACCAAAAGGTCATACGCTTCGGGTTTTGGCCAAAGCTTTAGAAACAACCGAAAGCGAGTTTCAAAACATAGAAATCGAGACAAAAGATCTTGAAATTAAAGAAGATCAAATTCCTGCGAATTATTCTTTAATAAAGGTGATCAATCTTTCTTCTATCCCTTGTATGTTTCTACCTCCATTAAATATTTTGGTCCCTCTTTTTCTGATGTTTAAACTAAAACAGAAAAACGCCATCGTAAAGCAAATAATTTCTGTTCAGATCATTTATACCATATTTGCGCCTGTCACATTTCTATTGGGCATCTTCTTAAAACCCGGACCGGCACTTACAATTATCCTGATCATATTGATTGTCCTGTCCAATATATTTATTATCCTTAGAAACTCAGCTGAAATAGACAGAAACAAAGAACTTCTTTACAAACTGAATTTCAGCCTCATATAATCTTGTCGGATGATTGTCGGGTTTTTGTCAGGTTCTATTTTTTGTCCTAAAAATAAGAAACCTAATCTTTGTCCTAAAAATAAGACAATGACAAAACTCTTTTATTTTACGCTATTATTTCTCCTTCTGTTTTCCACAAATACCAGTGCTCAGGCAGAAAAAGTAAACAGCCACTACATTACAGATTCAATTTTTGATCGTGATAAAGAAATTGAAAATTGGCTCCACGAACTTAAAGTTCCCATTCTTGGGCTTGGCATTATAGAAGGTGGCACATTAAAACAGATTAAAGTATTCGGAAAAATTAAAGACGATATTTCAGCACCTTACAATACAATTTTCAATGTAGCATCACTTACCAAACCAATTACGGCGATGGTAGCATTACATCTGGTGAGTACGGGAAAATGGGATCTTGATGAACCGGTTTATACATACTGGACCGATCCGGATATAGCCAATGATCCAAGGAACAAACAGTTGACGACAAGAATAATATTAAGTCATCAAACAGGCTTTCCCAACTGGAGATACATGAAAGAAAACAAAAAATTAAGTTTTGATTTTGACCCGGGAACAAAATTTCAATATTCAGGAGAAGGTTTTGAATATCTGAGAAAAGCCATTGAAAACAAATTCAAAAAACCACTGGAACAATTAGCAAGAGAATTGATCTTTCAACCTCTAAAAATGAATGACACCAATTATATTTGGGATGAAAACACAGATAAAAACAGATTTGCCACAGGCTATGATAAAAGTGGAAAACCGTATAAAACAGAGAAAAATAAATTGGCAAATGCCGCTGATGATCTGCATACAACAGTAGAAGATTATGGAAACTTTCTCGCCGATATTCTTAACGGCGGACATCTTAACAATGATCTTTATATGCAGATGATGAAAAGACAGGTTCAAACCAGGGAAAACAAATACTATGGATTAGGCTTTGTCATTTACGATCTGGGTAATGGAGAATATGCATTGTCACATGGTGGTTCAGATACAGGAACATTTTGCCTTACGATCATTTTTCCGAAAACCAAACAGGGACTTCTGATTTTCACCAATTCAGATAACGGCTACAAAGTATTCGATAAATTACTTGCTCATTATCTGGGAGAAAACGGAAAGAAAATCATCAAGATAGAAACTCAATAAACAACAAAAAGCAGTCAAAACTGACTGCTTTTTGCTTTTACCTTTCTTGCTTGAGATGGCAGATTCTTATTCAGAATCCAGTATAAAAAAATCATCAGCATTGTCTGCCATTGGAATATATAACCGTTCCCATTGTTCTCCTTCTTCTATTTCCCAACTATGCCCCTCGCCTTCTACATCTTCTGCCAGAAGGATAATTCCAGGTTCGATATGAAATGTGGAACCATTACTTACCTTAAACCGGATCCTTCCTTTCAGCGTTACTACATATTGCTTTCTTGGGGCAGTGTGCACTTCTTTTTCCCATTCTTCAGTAGTCGTACTGATCCAAAAAGTTTTTGTGTTCATCTGCTTCAAAGTAGGAATTTTTCCTATTTCGAAAATACTTGTCCCGTCGGGATTATTAAGTAACCTTATGGCAGGTACAGAATCGCTTGTACTTTTCAAATTATACTATTTTTCATACTGTTATTACTCTCAATTAAGATTTCAGCCATTCCGAAGAAGAAAGGTATTTCTGATCGGGATAATAGATGAAAAGGCAGTTTCGCCCTTTTATCGTATTAATGATGGGTTGTGTCAATGCTTTCGGTACCGCGGGACATCCCCAGCTTCTTCCGATTCTTTTGTGCATTGATGCAAATTCATCGCTTACATAATCTGCTCCGTGCATGACGATCGCTCTTCTGTAGGCTGCATCATTAAATCCTTTATCCATTCCCAGCAGTTTCAAAGAATAGCCGTTGTCTCCCTGATAAGTGGCATCCGTGATATAAAATCCCAAACTGCTCTGCAGCGAACTTTCCGTGTTAGAAAAATTCGCAGCAAATTCTTCGCCTGTATTTTTTCCGTGTGCTACCAGTGAATTGAACAGTACCTTTTTCTCGTTGGTATCAATCACCCAAAGTCTTTTTGTATTCGAAGACATAGAAAAATCGCAGATAGTCAATAAATGCGAGTCCTGATTCAGCAATCCTGCTTTTTTTAAATTTTCAAATCCTGTTAATGCTTTTGAGAATACTTCATAATTCAATTCATGCTCAGGATCAAATGGAATTGATTTGTACAATTCTTCTGATGAAGATGCTTTAGCGGCAGTCTTCTCAGATTTCGTGTCAGCTACTTTTTCAATTTTTGCTGTATTCACATTCCCAGTCTTTGCTGCCTTTCCCGGCGAAAGATAGAATGAAGTCGTGACCATATAAACAAGGCCTAATACACTATAAATTCCTCTCATTCAATAATATTAAATTCCAAATTAGTGAGGCAAAATTATAAAAACATAATTACCAGCCTGTTATAAACGCGGAAAGTTTAACTGAATTTAAGAAACTTTAACTTCCTGATTTCGTGAATTAAAAGGGATTATTTCTCTGAATCTCCAACAAATTCCAGGCTGACAGAATTCATGCAATACCGCAGTCCCGTAGGTTTCGGACCATCATCGAAAACATGTCCCAGATGAGAATCACATCGTTTGCAGAGTACTTCTACCCTTTCCATTCCGTAGGCTGTATCTCTTTTGTAATACACGCCTTCTTTATCGGCTTCAAAAAAGCTTGGCCATCCGCAGCTGCTGCTGAATTTCGAAGTGGACCGGAACAGATGATTACCGCAAACGGCACAATAATAGTCCCCGATCTCATCAAACTCGTTGTATTTTCCGGTAAAAGCTCTTTCCGTAGCAGCTTCTCTGGATATCGCGTATAAGTCGGGAGCAAGGATTTTTTTCCATTCCTCGTTGGGAATATCCAGTTTTGAAGTATCGGTTCTGGAGTAGTATGGATTGTTTTTTGCTTCTTTATTTTCCATAGGAACAGTTTTAACAGGCTGAAACTTCTGCGGACACGCCTGCAGAATGATTAATAATATAATGAAAGTTAAACATTTCATGATGAGTTTTACTTTCAATTAAACTCATCTCATGACCAAATTTAGTAAATTTGAGAATATGAATGATGAAGCCAAAAGAAAACAACTGAGAAAATACAAAGCATTTGCCACCGGATTATTTGTCCTGATGGCCATTATTTTCATTGCCACTACCCTCCTTCAGAAATCAAACCCTTCGCATTGGTTAGGCTATGTAAGGGCTTTTTCCGAGGCAGCAATGGTAGGGGCTCTGGCAGACTGGTTCGCAGTGACCGCTTTATTCCGGCATCCGCTGGGTCTTCCGATTCCGCATACGAATCTTATTGAAAACAGTAAACAGAGGCTAGGTGACAATCTTGGAAGCTTTGTGGTCAGTAATTTTCTTTCCCCACAGAATATCCGTCCTTATATCCAGAAGCTTAAAATTTCAAACTTTGTCGGCGAATGGCTTGCTAAGGAAAAAAGCCAGGACATCCTGATCAGGAATCTTTCAGATATTGTTCTGGACATTCTCAATAAACTTGATGATACTTCGGTAAGCCAGTTTATCAGCAAGAAAGTTTCTGAAATGACGGATGATATTAAGCTGAATAAAGTGGTTGGAAACGGGATCACTTATATTCTGGAGAAAAATGATCATCAGAGAATCATCACCAATCTTTCCAAACAGATCAAAGAATATATTATCGAGAATGATGAAATGATCAAAGACCGCGTTGAAAAGGGAAGCTATTCATTCATTCCGTCTTTTGTTGACAATAAAATCGCTGATAAAATAGCGAGTGGACTTTCTGATTTTTTCAAAGAAATAGAAGAAGATCCGGAACATGAAATCCGCAATCTGATCACTCAAAAAATCCATGAATTCTCTACCGATCTGAAGGAAGATCCGAAATGGGATGATGAATTTAAAACCATCAAAAACGGTCTTTTGAAAAGTGATAAGTTAGACGAATATTCCAGTGACATCTGGATTTCTATCAAAAAAACATTAATGAAAGAACTTCAGGACGACCAGTCTTCACTCAAAGGCTATCTCACTAAAAACCTGAATGAATTTTCCCAAAATTTAAAAACGGACGAAAATCTTCAGAATAAAATTGATCATTGGGTAAGAGTGACGGCTTACAAATATATCCTTAAAAATACCCACCAGTTCGGAAACCTCATCAGCTCTACCGTAGGAAACTGGCAAGGAAAAGAACTAAGCGAGAAGCTGGAACTGGAAGTAGGAAAAGATCTGCAGTTTATCCGGGTCAACGGAACACTCGTCGGCGGATTGGTAGGACTGATCATCTACACCATTGCCAACTTCTTCATTTAAAAAACTATTCACCAACCAAACCATGAAAAAACTTTTTATTACATTATTCCTCCCTCTTTTTGTCCTCTGTTTCTGCCAGAAAGTTGAACTTAAGGCCGTAACAGATTCCTCACAAGTTTTTAAAGGCGAAATTGCGGGAGTTCCCGTTACCATGCAGCTTCATTTCGCAGGGATTGCAGATTGCAGTCTGTATCAGTATTTTGTAGACGGCTGGTATTATTACGATAAATATCAGAAAAAGATTCCTCTGACGGGCATTTATGATTACGGAAAACTTTCTTTATATCATTTCGGAAACAAACAAAAGCAGAATTCCAAACTATTGAAAGACCAAATCACTTCGCCTCAGAAAGTGGAAAAAACTGCAGAAATTGCGGAAGCTTTGAATCCCAAAGAGTCTATTAATTTTACGACAGATAACCCTAAAGAAAATTCTATCACCGGGAACTTTTATATGGATAAAAAAACGCAACCGGCAAAACTGTTTACCGGAAATAATATGATTTACCGTTATAACAATTACCTGACTTTACCCAACAACAAAAAGATCAATACGTTTGATTTCATTAATAAACATGGAGGAAACCAATTGATTTCTTACGCATCGGGAGACAACGGGAACCGTATCTTATTATACTTTGAGCATTCTTCCAATTTCAATGCATGCGGAAGATGTGGTGCCAGCGAAGGGGAAAAAGGCTACAGAATTCTGTACTTTACCAAAGACTGGAATTATAAAAACTATGAAGAATTTCTGACTGAAAGCTGTCTGGAAAACATTTATGATACGATAGAAACAAAATCTCAGGACCGGAAAATTTTAAAGTATAAAATTAAAAAATCCTCATCTACAGCAGCGTACAGTCTTACGGTAGATATAAAAAATGCCTCTGTCATAAAGGCAAAATAAAAAAGAGAACTTTAAGCTCTCTTTTTATATTATCTCGGTAGCCTGCTGGCTCTCTTTAAAATTTCTTTATTAATCTCATTGATCAGTTCCGGGCCTTCATAGATAAATCCGGTGTAAAGCTGTATCAGACTTGCTCCTGCATCCAGTTTCTCGATCGCATCCTTCGCCGAATGAATTCCTCCCACTCCAATGATCGGGAATGCTCTGTTGCTTTTATCGGAAAGGTATTTGATCATTTTTGTACTTCTTTCACGGATGGGTTTTCCACTCAGTCCGCCATTTCCTATCTGTTCTAAAACTTCAGGAGAGGTTTTCAGACCTTCGCGGTTGACAGAGGTATTGGAAACAATCACGCCATCAATTTTTGTCTCTGCAATCAGTTCGACAATTTCATCTAACTGAGCGTTATTAAGATCTGGAGCAATTTTAAGTAATATGGGTTTCTGTACCGATTTTGACTGATTGATTTTCTTTACTTCCGTAATCAGTTCGCGCAGATAGTCTACATCTTCCAGCTTGGCATGGCTTCCCACATTCGGGCAGCTTACATTCAGTACAAAATAATCTACATGGGGATGAAGTCCTTCAAAACAGTCCAGATAATCCTGGGTATAGTTTTCCGGAGTTGTGTGGGTATTTTTTCCAATGTTTCCTCCGATGATTATTTTCCCTTTGTTGGATTTCAGTTTTTCGATTGCGGCTTCAAGACCATCATTGTTGAACCCCATTCTGTTGATAATTCCGCCATCTTCAATGAGACGGAACAGTCTTTTCTTAGGATTTCCTGCCTGAGCTTTTGGTGTTACGGTTCCGATTTCTACAAATCCGAAACCAAGATCTCCCAACTCGTTGAACAGGACAGCATTTTTATCGAAACCGGCTGCCAATCCTACAGGATTTTTAAATTTCAATCCGAAAACTTCTCTTTCCAAACGCTTGTCTTCAATAGGTTTTGGGAAAAATAATTTGGTAAGAAATCCAAAATTTTTAAGCATTGAAAATGTAAAATGATGAACTTCCTCGGGATCAAATTTGAAAAGAATGGGTCTGATGATACTTTTGTACATTGAAAAAAAGTTTTACAAAAATACTTAATTTAAAATTAACCTTCGGCTAACCTATGATATTTTATGAAAAAATGTATTATAAATATCATCTATAAAACGCAAATATCTACAATCAAAGTACTTTTATCCTTATCATATAAATTAAGAATACGAGCTCAAATCCAGGTTCAAAATACCTCCTACTCTTTTGAACTCTTCGTTTACTGTAGCATTCACCGTAATTCTTTCGTTGGTAATGGGATGATTAAACACCAATTGATGAGCATGAAGCATCAGTTTACTCATATCGAAAGTTTCCAGCCACAATTTATTCTGTTTGTTGCAACCGTAAGGACGGCAGCCCAAAATGGGGTGCAAAATATGTTTAAAATGTTTTCTCAGCTGATGCATTCTACCTGTTTCCGGAATAGCTTCTACCAAACAATAACGGGAAGTCTGATGTTTTCCAAAAGCCAGATCTATTTCCGAAGTCTGTAAACGATGGTAATAAGTAATGGCATTCTGCTGGATTTCGTCTTCGTTAATCAAATCATAATCAATCGTTTCTTCTTCTTTTGCCCAACCCCGAAGAATGGCCAGATATTTCTTCTCCACCGTTCGCGCTGCAAACTGATCACTCATTATTCTCAAAGAATCTTTATCTAAAGTAAACAACAAAACACCCGAAGTTTTCCGGTCCAAACGATGCACAGGATACACATATTGCCCGATCTGATCTCTCAATTCCTGAATGGCATAAGTATCTGCCTCTCCTGCATAATACGATTTATGAACCAGTAATCCGCTTGGTTTATTGATGGCGATAAGATGCTCGTCACGATAAAGAATTTCTAACATGGGACAAAAGTAGAAATTTTTGAGCGATTTAGCCCTGATTGAGCGGCATGTTTGAGCTCTCTTTATTGGTTTAGGCGCGGCGGCTCCGCCGCCGCGCCTAAACCAATAAAGAAGCGAGTAGCGAAAGCAGGTTCCCGGCTCCTGAAAATAGTACAAAGTATTACCGTTATCAGTTTTATTTTTCTATTTTCGCGGAAAAATTACTTTATGAAACTATTATTTTCGGCTTTATTCATGGCCTTTTTCTTTATTTCGATCTCTGCTCAGGTTTCAGATTCTGTTAAACTCGGGAAGAATAACCGTGAATTTTTTATCAAAGGAGATCAGAAATTCAAGTTCTCGGAATACAAAAAGGTATTTACCAATCCTGAGGCTTTAGGCTACATGAAAAAAGCGAATACCAACGGTACTGTTGCGCAGATCTTCGGAGCTATAGGCGGCGGTTTGGTAGGTTTCGGACTGGCAAAAGAAGTATTCAGAACGAAAACAACGTATCAAAATGGTGTTGCTTACAAGAAAAAAGATAAAGGCGGCTGGGGATTGGTAGGAATTGGTCTGGGAGCCATCGGAATAGGAATTCCTTTTGCCATAAGCTCAGGAAAAAACATGAAGAAGGCCATCAATACACAGAACCAAGCTGGCGGTACAGACGAAACGAAAACAACTTCGTACAAACTTGACCTCAGCGGAAACAGTATTGGGATTACTTATAGCTTCTAAAATCTGCGTAATCTCTTCAATCTGCGAGACTATTAACATAAAACCTTGCCGTTAAGGAAGAAAAAAGGAGGTGGTCTGTAAGTGTCAGCCTCCTTTTTATTTAGGTTTAGTTACAAAGCAGTCTGCTATATTTATTTCGGCCATCTGCCTGCTTCATATTCCTTTATATAATAGTCTTCCATATGGGCTGTTCCAAAAACAATAATGTTTCCTGTCTTATTTTCTACTAAAAACGGAGCATTCCCCGCAATAGCATACTTATCATCATTGGTTTCAAACAATTTTTTGCTTGTATAGAAGAAAATATCTCCGTACATTTTACTAATGGTCTCTTCATTAAGAAGGAGTAATTCTATTTTAGTTTCCTCCTGAAGGCTTAACATATAGCTTTCTGCAATTTTTTTAACTTCATTTTTCGTTAACATAATTTATTGTTTTTTTGTTGTTACTAAATACTTAAATGAAATGAATCCATCTTCTAAATTTGCCCTGGTTCCGCTTTGCCCATCAACAAATATTAGCTTTGTATCCTTTTTCATTACATTAAAAACATGTCCTGGAATCTCAGCCCCCCTATTTCCAAAAATAACTCCTCTTTCTCCTTCTTCCCTACTTTTTGTAAAGAAAAACAGACTACAAAAAGTAGTCTGCTGTATTTATTTCGGCCATCTGCCTGCTTCATATTCTTCAATATAATACTCTCGAACATTTGCAGTGCCAAATACAATAATATTTCCGGTCTCTTTTTCTATCAAAAAAGGAGCATTCCCCGCTATAGCATATCTATCATCTTTAGTTTCAAATAATTTTTTACTAGTGTAAGAATATATAAATCCATAAGGTTTTTCAAGTGTCCTATAAGGAACAATTATCATTTCTATTTTAGATTCTTTTTCAATTAAATTGACATACTTATTAGCAATTTCTAATATTTCTTTTTCTGTTAGCATATTTTCTAAATTTAATTTGTTTTCAAATATTTAAATGAAATAAAGCCATTTTTTAAATTAGCGCCTTTGCCACTTTGCCCATCTATAAACATCAATTTACCATCTTTTTTAATTACATTAAAAACGTGTCCATCAATATCAAATCCTCTGTAGCCAAAAATGATCCCACGCTCCCCTTCTTTCATGACTTTGCTTATTGATGGAATACCCATCGACAAAAAAGGTGCATCATATATCTTTTCTAATTCATAAATATCCTGAACTTTTGAATGCAAGGCAGTTGTAATCTTACCTGTCTTCAAGTATTCTTCTACCGCCACTACCACATTCACACAATTGGTTTCAGAGACCCTTACAATGTATTTTCCATCTATTTTAGCATTAAAATACTTCAATGCTTCATAAATATTATCCAAAGCTTCGCCAGATTCTATCTTGGCTAATCTTTCCATACCATCCAGAAAAGCTATAATCTCATCATCCTTAGCGCCTGCTTTCAATGCTCCTGCAAGCTTTTTATTAATCTCAGCAGCAGAACCGGCAGCTATTTTCTCCCCTTTATAAATAAAAACATACTCTTTCAGATAGCTTCTGCTTTCGGTAGCTTTTCCGGAAATTATAAGAACACCTTTATCTATAAGCCTTTGTACCGGGACCAGCCTCAACAGGTAATTAGAATCAAAAAAAGCTTCTTTACCCGAAGACAATAATTTTATAGAGTCTTCTGTAAAATTAGTAATATTCGTTTCTAAAACAACTTTGATAACCAAAGACTTCAAATAATTTTTAACCTCTCCTTCTGCTATTTTAGTAAGAAGTCTGGCTGCTCCTAAATAAAAACCTCCTGCAATATTAGCTGCTATTAAAGCAGAACCTCCATAGACATATATTTTCTCCCAAGCCTCAAGAAACTCTTTCCCTCCTTCATACTTCAAAATTTCTTCTTTAAAAGCCTGTATCGTAAGGTCTGCTCCTGCAAGGGAAATATCAGCAATAGCAAGTAAAAGAAAATATGGATTTCCTGTTGGGAGGGTTAATAATCCCAGAATCACAGCTACAATATCCGCTGCTATCCGAATATTCTGTAACACAACTTCCCATTCCCGTTCATCTGCCAGTGCTTTTATATAAATAGCAGGAACAAAATAAGAGACTTCCCTTTCACCACTACTATCAATAAGGTACACCATATCTAAAGGGTGATATTGTGCTCCGTCGTCTAAATCAGTTATTACAGTTTCCTGCTCATTAGGATTACCCTCTTTTGGAATAACTTTTACGTTGCGTTGTTCTTCTTTCTGTTGCTGCAGGAAAAAAGTATCCCGGTAATTATCATCATTATTCTGGAAAATTCCACCCTCCAGAATATTACTGTTAATTTTAAATCCTTTTCCAATTGTAAAAGTTTGGGCTGTTTTCTTTTGTTTGACATTTTTCGAAAACATTGAAAAAACTAACATGATATTGGCAAGAATCATACGGTTACTTAAAAGCTTTCCGTTAAGTTCACTGCTTTTATCCAGGTTATAATAGATTCTGTTTAGCTTTGAAGGATTCTCCCTGAAATAATTCAGAATAGGTATTGGGTTTCCAAATGCCTTGAAGATCTGTATCACCGCTGTACTGCTGTCTTTGAATATATCAGAATCGTCATCTTTTGAAAGAATATCCAGATGCTCAAAAAACACTTCATTATCTACAAAACGGGAAATACCTGACAAAATGGATTCCGGAATATTTTCATAAATAAATTTCAATCTTTCTGCGCTTTTCTCATTCCGCACAGCATTGGCGAAATTTTGAAGAAAATAATTATAATCTGCTTCATACTGATCCACATCTCCATAGTTTAGTAGTATATTCAGATCTCTGAAGTCCTGATACAAGAAGGTTTCCAGAACAAAAGCTGTTTCCCGGCTGTTTACATAATAGAAATGCAGCCTGTAATAGATTTTCTTATTGCGCGGATCTATTTTTTGGGTGATCCGTGAATCTTTCCACTTAACACTTACATTGCCTATTTTAGGGTTTCTATATATCTTAAGTTGAATAAATCCATTATTCTTATTTTGAACACTTTTATGCTCAATGTTGGATTCTAATTCTTGTGGATTATAAGAAAACTGATAATCATTCATTCCTCTGTTTGCTGCCTTTATTCTAAGAACAAAAGCTTCCAAATCAACATATTCATCTGTGATCCAGGCTGTAACTTCAGAAAGTGATTCTGAAATATTGCTAACCTTATCTGCTATTTGCGTGGCTTTGGCTAATGAATTGTTTTGCTGCGGAATTTTTTTCAATACTTTATTTTGAAAAACCCAAAGCATACTTTGGCTCTCTTCATCAAAATCATCATAATTTTGAAAATACTTTTTTCTGTTCATAGGTGTGTTTTTACTGATTACAAATCTGATTTATTACAAGAGAATCATTGATTTTAAAACTTAAATTATCTATTAAAGCAAATATAAATGCGGAAAACGACAAAAGCTGTCGCGTTATAATCTATGTTTATGATCAGAAGTAGAAAACTGGCGTTCTTAAAAACTTATTCTTCTTAACAGATATTCAAAAGCTTTTTTTCTGCTTTTTTTATTGAATTTCATGAATTTGGAATCCAAATTCATATTTTTGCACATCAGACGTAAAAAAATTATGGCAAAGCAAGAAGATGTTTTCAAGAAAGTGATTTCTCACGCTAAAGAATATGGTTTTATTTTCCCTTCCAGTGAGATCTATGACGGTTTATCCGCTGTTTATGATTATGGACAGAACGGTGCCGAATTAAAAAACAATATCAAACAGTATTGGTGGAAAGCTATGGTACAGCTTAACGAAAATATTGTGGGTATTGATTCCGCGATCCTTATGCACCCTACCACATGGAAGGCATCAGGCCACGTAGACGCTTTCAACGATCCATTGATTGACAATAAAGATTCTAAAAAACGTTTCAGAGCAGATGTTCTGGTAGAAGACTACTGCGCGAAAATTGAAGATAAAGAGAATAAAGAAATTGAAAAGGCAGCGAAAAGATTCGGTGATTCTTTTGATAAGGCTCAGTTTGTAGCGACGAATCCAAAAATCCTGGAATACCGCGCCAAAAGAGAGGCTATTCTTTCAAGACTGGCTAAATCTCTGGAAAATGAAGACCTTGCTGATGTAAAAGCTTTAATTGAAGAGCTTGAAATCGCTGATCCTGACACAGGTTCTAAAAACTGGACGGAAGTAAGACAGTTCAACCTGATGTTCGGAACAAAACTTGGAGCTTCAGCAGACAGCGCCATGGATCTTTATCTGAGACCGGAAACGGCTCAAGGTATCTTCGTTAACTTCCTGAATGTACAGAAAACGTCACGCCACAGACTTCCTTTCGGTATTGCACAAATCGGTAAAGCGTTCAGAAATGAGATTGTTGCAAGACAGTTTATCTTCAGAATGCGTGAATTTGAACAAATGGAAATGCAGTTTTTTGTAGCTCCGGGAACTGAACTTGAATTCTACGAACAGTGGAAAACAAAACGTCTGAACTGGCACCTTGCTTTAGGTTTAGGAGATGACAATTACAGATTCCACGATCACGAGAAATTGGCTCACTATGCGAATGCAGCAGCTGATATTGAATTTAACTTCCCATTCGGTTTCAAAGAACTGGAAGGAATTCACTCAAGAACAGATTTCGACTTAAAAGCGCATGAAGAATTCTCAGGAAGAAAACTTCAGTTCTTCGATCCGGAAAGAAACGAAAACTATGTACCGTATGTAGTGGAAACTTCTGTAGGTCTGGACAGATTATTCCTTTCTATCTTCTCACACTGTCTTAAAGACGAAGTATTGGAAGATGGTTCGGAAAGAACAGTTTTATCTTTACCACCGGCATTGGCACCAATCAAAGCAGCAATCCTTCCGTTAATGAAAAAAGACGGTCTTGCTGAATATGCTGAAAAGATCTTCAACGACCTGAAATATGATTTCAACTTATTCTACGAAGAAAAAGATGCCATCGGAAAACGTTACAGAAGACAGGATGCCATCGGTACTCCTTACTGTATTACGATCGACCACGACTCTCTGACAGATCACACAGTGACGATAAGAGACAGAGATACGATGCAGCAGGAAAGAGTTCCTGTTTCTGAATTAAGAAGAATCATCGACGAAAAAACAAACTTCAGAAATTTACTTTCTAAACTATAGACTAAAGCCCCATTAATTGGGGCTTTTTTATTGCTTATTTACAGCTTTTAATAATTTCGCGCAAATTGTTGCAGATAACGCTGATTCTTTCTATTAATATTCATCATATAAACCTTATAAGTCTTCGAGACCTATAAGGTTTTTCATTTTCAGAAAAACTCAGTACAACACACTTTCTTCATCAGATAAAATCTTTCCTGTCCTCTGTTTTATTTAGAAAATGAATAAAGAAAATGAAACTTCTCCGGCGTATCCGTTAATTTATTATTTTTGGCAAAATAATAACTATGAAAAAAATAAGTTTACTGGTATTCGGGCTTGTTCAGATGCTGGCTTATTCCCAGACTCAGGACCTTACTGCACTGGCTGCCGGTGATCATGTGGGAATGAATGCCCTCTTCGATGATAAGGACAATCTTTACGGCTATGTATCCCTTTATTCTTACGGAAAAACGGGTGACAGAACCAAAAAATTCGAATATGTAATTCTGGATAAAAACCTTAATCCTGTTGCCAATAAAGAATTTGAAGGCGATATCACAGCTGCTTCTTACCGCGGCTATGTTGACTTTAAGGGACAAATCATCTTAAGACCTTCCATGATGGATTATTCTCTGGTAAAATCAAGAGAGGTCTTCACTCCGGTTTCTATGGTCATCGATCCAAAAACCAATACCATCAAAAGAAAAGTATACTACGATTATCTTGAAGACGGAACATTCAAGGAAATTAACGAGCCTAAAAACTGGAAAGCACAGCGCAAGGAAAACCGGGAAGAGAAAAAAGAAAAGGGTTATAACTATGTTTCCGCGGTTGGAGAAGTAAAAGAAGGTGGCTACTTTGCCGTAGAATACAAAGACTACGGAAAGTATGTGAACAACAACAGCATCATTAAATTTGATGATAATAAAAAGGAGCTTTGGCGCTATAAATACAATACCGATGGTACCAAAAAGGTTTTCTCCACCTTATCCGTTCTGGACAGAGACGAGAAATACATGTACTGCATCATGAAAAAGGCGGACGATGATAAAAAGTCTTTCAGCATGGTCGTGATCGATATGAAAACAGGAAAAGAAGCTTCCAATAAGCCAATCACAGGACTTTCCGACACCACCATAGACCTCATCGACAGTTTCGCTGTGGGCTATGACAGCAGCCTTGATAATGATAAAACATTTGATGACAAGATTGTTCTTCTGGGAAGAAATTTCGCCAAGAATGATTATATCGGATATGCCAGAATGATGGTCAACAAATCAGATTTTACGGTAGATACAAAACAAATCAATTTCAAGCCGGATTTCGCGTCCTATCTTCCGAAAATCAACACCAATGGTATGGTAGAAAGCGGTTATATGCTTCAAACCAAAGATATGTACTTTATGAATGACGGAAGTGTAGGAATTCTTACGGAAAAATACAAACCGGCCGGACAGTACAACGCTCCTAAAACTACAGACCTCGTTTATGTGTATACCGATAAAGATTTCAAGATTAAAAATATCCAGGTTTTTGAGAAAGAGAAGTCAAAATGGGTCAACAGTGATTACCTTTTCTCACAATACCTCAACGGTGGAAAAGATGTGGTATTCTTCTATCGCGATTATCAGAAAGATGAAGTCACCAGACAGAAAAAATGGAATCTTTTCATCAATACGGTGATCGATGGAAAATTCAAGCAGGAAATCATTCCTATTTCTGAGAAAGACAATTATGCCGTTACACCATACGTTGGGAAAGAGGGCTACATTCTTCTCCGTGAATACAACGAAAAAGAAAAATTCAATAAGCTCCGTTTAGAAAAACTGAACTATTAAAAAAACAAGAATCCTGATGATGCATCAGGATTCTTTTATTTGGTAGCTGCTCTGATAAAAGTCTGCTATATTTTTGATATCATCAAGGCTCAGGTTCCACATAAAGTTCAGGAACTGCTGATAACTTTCACTTTGATTTTTGGGTTCTATCCTGTCCAGATAACGGTTCAGGTTGTAATTTTTCCGGGCTTCGTATATTTTCGAGAAACATTTACCCAGCCAGCCTTTGTAATACTTTTCCTCTTCCCCATCCTGCAAAAACTGCATCGAGGCATAAATTCCCAGTCCGTAATCTTCGGAGTGAAAATAATTGGGAAGAATCTCCATTCTGGCCATTTTCTTCAAGGTTGTAAAAGTCTCAGTAGGCTTTTCCGACTCCACCGATGGTTTAAGTTCAGGAAATATTTTTTTCAGCTTTTCAATTCTTCTGGACATTTCCGGATGCGAGGCCAAGGAATCTTTATCCAGTTTTTCTTTATAAAAATTGTAATTGTACAGCGAGAAATCTTCCTTCTTCATCCACTTTTCGTTGAAGGCTTGTTTGGGAAGATCAAAAAACTTTTTATAGGTTTCTATCTTCAGCTGGCGCGGGGAAATGGTGTCAAAATTCTGTAGCCGCTGAAGTGCGTTTACATATTCATTCTTTTTAAAATCACTGTTCTTAAAAATCACGTAACCCAGCGAATCTGCCTTCATTTCCTGTTTTCTTCTTTCCACTCCTTTTTTATACGCGCGGTTTTTAAGGATGTCAAAAGCTTTTTTATTCTGGGTCTGACTGCGACTTTCCGTCGTTTCTTTCAGGTTTTGTACGGTTATTTTATCCAGCTGATTCTGTTCAATAATGCTTAAAAAAGTTTTGAGGGAATGTTCATCGATCTTATGACCTAATTCATGGGTAATCACGGCAGCGATCTGGTCTTCACCATTCAGCCAGTTGTACAGTCCCATATTGATGACAAAAGTTCCGTCCGCAAGGCAATAGGCATTGGGTGTATTATCTCTTGCTACCAAAATTTTAAGATCCTGAGGAATTCTGGGATTATTTTTTCTCAGGCGCTGGATCAGGGTTTTTATTTCCGTTTCAAATTCAGATTTAAAAATAAAATCTTTGTTTTTCACCTGTTTTTCAAAATCGGTTCCGAATTCTTTATAAATTTTAGACAGTTCAGAGCCTGTCTTCCCGGAATACTGCGATCTTAATTTTTTTATAAAAACTTCGTTATTTCCGGCAAAACTTTTTAAAAATTCTTTTCTCTGCAAATAGTCTGCGGTGTCGATCATTTTATAGGTCTGGGCGGCTCCCATCACTGAAAAAATGAAAAACACGAATACAATGAGTTTTCTGGTCATATTTTTCATCAATAATCGCAAAAATAGTTTATTTACCGTTCCTTTCTCCTTTTCTTATCAAAATTATTTTAAATTTGTTTGAGACTGATACTCATGATCATATGAAGGCATTAAAATATGTAATAGGCGGAGCAGCCGTAGGGGTAGCCGCAGTTTATCTTTTGGGATACGACTATTTATTCAGCGGAATTTCGAAAACGTATCTTAAAGGAAGATCCAGCGCCTACATCGATGATGGAAAGCTTTTTCCGGGAAACCTCATCGCTACGGAGGAACCGGAACTCTGGACGGAAGATCCCGACTACAACAAGAAGGAGCTGCCTGAACATGTACTTGATAATCTGAAACATTCCAAAACCGCAGCTTTTGTGGTTATAAAAAACGGAAAAATCCTTCATGAGCAGTATTGGGACGGCTACAACCAGCTTTCACAGACTAATTCTTTTTCAATGGCGAAAGCTGTGACAGTAATGCTTTTGGGGAAAGCACTTGAGGAAGGCATCATTAAAAATATCGATGACAGGCTTTCTGATTTCTATCCTGAATTTAAAGAAAAAGAATTCGGAAGTGAGGTTACACTTAAGAATTTAGCCCAGATGGAAGCCGGACTCGACTGGGATGAAGATTACAACAATCCATTTCTGCCGAATGCCAAAGCTTATTATGGCAGAAACCTCATCAAAGCCGTATTTTCAAGAAGATTTCAGGAACAGCCCGGCACCCGTTTTCAATACCAAAGCGGAGCGACTCAACTTCTCGGATTTGCTTTAAAAAAAGCCCTGAATCAAACATTAGCCAGCTATTTATCCGAAAAATTATGGATCCCGATGGGCATGGAACAAAACGCCTCATGGAGCACCGACAATCACGGGATGGAAAAAACATATTGCTGCATCCACTCCAATGCGAGAGATTATGCGAAACTGGGACAGCTGTTTTTAGATGATGGAAAAGTTGGAGAGCAACAAATCCTCAATCTGAATTTTATCGAGCAAATGAGAACGCCTACTGAAAAATCTCAGGAAATTTATGGAATGGGACTTTGGATCAATCATGACAATCCCGTTAAACATTATTATTTCCTTGGATTACAGGGGCAATATATCATTATGGTTCCGGAATACAATATGGTAATCGTAAGAACCGGAAGCTACAGCAATAACCCTAAAAATGACAGAGGAAGACCGGATCAGGTGAAATTCCTTGTCAATGAATCCGTTCAATTATTTCAGTAAAAAACTATGGAAAAATACAATATACAGGTTGATGAATACATCGAAAGATCCCCTGATTTTGCACAACCCATTTTAACTTATCTCCGGGAAACCGTTCATGAATGCTGTCCCGAAACAGAAGAAGTTCTAAAGTGGAAATTTCCCACTTTCATGTACAAGGGAAAAATTCTCTGTTCAGTTACCTCCTTCAAACAATATTGCAGCCTTGGATTCTGGCTACATGGGGAGATGAAAACGTTAAAGGAAATGGAAACGGCCGCCGAAAAAAGTTCAATGTTCAGTTTAGGAAAGCTTACTAAAATGGAGGATCTTCCCTCTAAAGTTCAGCTTAAAAAAATGATTAAAGAAGCTATGGAACTTACCGACATGGGCGTTACGATGAAAAAAGCGGCACCGTCCAAAGTGGAAATTGAGGTCCCTGATTATTTTCAGGCTGCCTTGAATAAGGATAAAAAAGCTTCAGAGGTTTTTGAAAAAGGTTCACCGTCTTTCAGAAAAGAGTACATCAACTGGATCACCGAGGCCAAAACCGAAGCAACCAGAAACAAAAGAATGGAACAGGCTTTGGAGTGGCTTGCAGAGGGAAAAGCCAGGCACTGGAAATACCAAAAACCTTAAGGAAACAGACATTATATTAAACGTCCTCTTGGCAACCCAATCTCATGTGCCTGCGGATAAGGTTTTCTGGATGTCATACTCACATCTTCTTTAATTTGCCTGTGAATATCGTATTGCTTCTCTTTATCATAAGCATAACGGGGATCAGGAATCATGGGCATTTTAGCCATCTTATGGATGGTGATGGTTGGAAAATGAAAATCGACTTCCACCGTTCCTAAAAGCAAATAACACCCTCCTCCCTGAAAATCATATTGCTTCAAACTATCGGGAAAATGGGCTGTGTCAAAATACTCACCATGGACGTCTATCCAGGTTCCAAAATACATCGTCCCTTTTTTAGTAGGAACATGTTTTCTTGAAATCAGATAAGCCAGCATCTTTACCTGTCTTTTGTGAAATTTCAATAAATCATTTACAAAAACAGAACCTCTGTATTTTGTCTGCAAAAGATCAAAAGGACTGCATGAAACCGGAAAACCTATCAATTCAATTTCATCGAAAGCATCTTCGAAATTTTCTCTTTTTAATTGAGGTAATTTAAATTCCTGAACAGGTTCTTCAATTAACATAAGCCCCCTGTTTTCAGGTTTAAAATTGACTAATAACAGCCGTGCTTCAACCAGTAATTCATTTTTGGGCTTACCGGTAAATCTGAATGCGCCAATAAAAATTAAAATCTGTACAGTTTCAATACCAATGGAAATGCGTCTGATAAAATCTTCTAATGACTTATAATCTCCATTTTTTTCACGTTCTTCAACAATTGCATGAGCAATTCGTGTTTCCAGCCCTTCCAAAAGCATTAAGCCCAAATAAACATCTGTTCCTTTCAGTGTCGTTTGATATTCACTTGTATTCACACAAGGAGTCTGGATATTCCCTCCGGACATTTTCGCTTCATGGATATACACTTCAGTGCGGTAGAAACCTCCCTGATTATTGATCACAGAAACCATAAATTCTAAGGGATAATATACTTTCAGATAAAGGCTCTGATAGCTTTCCACGGCATACGATGCTGAATGGGCCTTACAGAAAGAATATCCGGCAAAGGATTCAATTTGCCGGTAAGCTTCGGCCGTCAACGCCTCAGAATGCCCTTTTTTCTTACACGATTCAAAGAAATTTGTCCTTACTTCCTGCAGCTTTTGAATAGAGCGGCCTTTCCCACTCATGGCTCTTCGCAGAATATCTCCATCTGCCAAGGACAGCCCTCCGAAGTACTGGGCAATTTTAATCACGTCCTCCTGATACACCATAATCCCATAAGTCTCCTTCAAATGTTCTTCAAACACCGGATGAAAATATTCAAACTGATCGGGATGATTGTGCCTGAAAATGTATTCCCGCATCATTCCACTTTGTGCGACTCCCGGTCTGATAATGGAAGAAGCTGCGACGAGGGTTCTGTAATTGTCACATTTCAGTCTTCTTAAAAGCCCACGCATGGCCGGGGATTCTATATAAAAACATCCGATTGTCTTTCCTACCGCTAAGTATTCATTTGCCTGTTCTTCATTTTTTGACAAGGTCGTGTCCCGGATATCAATGGTGATTCCCCTTGTTTTTTTAACCAGATTTACAGTGTCATTAATGGTCCCAAGTCCTCTTTGCGAAAGAATGTCAAATTTTTCCAGGCCAATATCTTCTGCTACGTTCATATCAAACTGAACAATCGGGAATCCTTTCGGAGGCATTTCTAATGCGGTATAATGGGTAATAGGTTCTTCTGAAATCAAAATTCCGCATGCGTGCATACTTCTTTGATTAGGAAACTTTTCCAATAATTTACCGTATTTCTGAACCTGTCGTACCACTGAATTCCGGTCATGGCTCTCCATTGGTTTTTTCGACAAATCATCCAGCTCTTCTTTGGGTAAACCGAATACCTTACCTACTTCTCTGAAAATAGATCTGTATTTAAACTCGACATTGGTTCCACAAAAAGCAACATGGTTTTTTCCATATCGATCAAAAATATATTCCAAGATGGCATCTCTGTTTTGCCAGCTCCAGTCGAGGTCAAAATCCGGTGGTGTCTTTCGGTTAAGATTAAGGAACCGTTCAAAATACAAATCCAGCTCCAGCGGACAGATATCGGTAATTCCTAAGCAGTAACTAACTATTGAATTCGCCCCGCTTCCCCGCCCTACATGCATAAACCCCATCTTATTGCTGTAACGGATAATATCCCAGGTAATCAGAAAGTAAGAACAGAAATTGAGTTCATCAATAACTCCCAGTTCTTTCTCAACTCTTGTTTGAGCCACTTCATGACCGAGTCCGTATCTTTTTTCCAAGCCTAAATATGCCAGCCTGCGGAGAAGTTGTACATCAGATTCTTTAGATTTTGTATAGAACTGTTTGTTCTTAACTTTTTTAAAATCAAATTCAAAATCACACTGTTCAAGAAGGTTTTTTGTGTTTTCAATAATTTGGGGATATCTCTCAAATGTCTTTATAATATGCTGTTCGGAAATGAAATATTCAGATTGACGACAAACCTCTCTTTTTGTTAATTTTGACAGCAATATGTTATTATCAATGGCCCGGAGGATTTTGTGCAGTCCATATTCTTCATCTGTGCTGAAAGTGACAGGATGAAGGACGACCATTTTAGAAATGTACTTTTTGTATTCCGGACGGATGAGAAAATTTAACTCTTCTATTCTGACTCCCACCAACTCATTGGTTTTCAGTTCTGCAGGAATATTACTCATCGGATACACCACCAATACCTCTTTAAATTCCGGTGCCGTTTCAAAGAGTTCTTTATCATCAAAATTATGATCAGTGATTACTTTATTAATTTCACCAATTCCTGAGAACCTTCTGGCAATTGCCACATACAGAAGTTTTCCTTCTTTTCTGACTTCAACTCCGGGAATAGGTTTTATACCCAGATCTTCGCATGCTTTTTTAAAATCATAGATTCCGGTCACGGTATTGATGTCAGTCAATACCAATTGTTTGGCCCCCAATTCATGCGCCTGCCTTACCAATTCCTTAATGGATAAAGTTCCGTAACGGAGGCTATGGAAGGAATGACAATTAATAAACATGTTGAAAGATTTAAAACTTATTTCCCGAAATCGAATCCGGAGGCCCGTCCTACAGCATCGGATCCGAAACGGTTTTTGATATAATCCATCGTTTGATACAAACTCATTTGCTCCTCAGTATCTTCAAATAAATTCATTTGATGATTTCCATGTACCAATCCTGTAAACCGTAAGCCTACAAGCCGAAGCCTCATTCTCCTTGTATAGACTTTATTAAAAAGGTCCAATGCCACTCTCGACAAGGTATGATCGGCAGATGTGTACGATACTTTACACTGCTTGGTTTCCGTATCAAAATTGGCGTAACGTATTTTTATAACAACCGTTGATGTCAACCATTTTTCCTGTCTCAGCTGATAAGCCAGCTGTTCTGCCATTCCCGAAATCAATCTTTTTAATTCTATCATATCCATGGTATCGGAGGTAAAAGTTCTTTCAGTTGATATAGATTTTCTTTCAGAATAAGGAACCACAGGATTTTCATCAATTCCGTTGGCTTTTTTCCATAATTCTTTTCCGTTAAGACCAATCATCTGCTGCAAGACCAGCACCGGCATTTCCGATAATGTATGGATGGTGCGGATTCCTATTCTTGATAACAATTGAAAGGTCTTGTCACCCACCATTGGAATTTTTTTGATTGACAGGGGATTTAAGAATGGCTTAATTTCCATTTCATTGATCTCCATTCTCCCAACGGGTTTTGCTTCTCCGGTACCAATTTTAGAAACGGTTTTATTCGTTGACAGCGCAAAACTTATGGGAAGCCCGGCCTCTTTAGTCACCGCTTCTGCAATTTCTTTTGTCCATTGATAGCATCCAAAAAACTTATCCATCCCGGATAAATCAAGATAAAACTCATCAATACTTGCTTTTTCCATCAGGGGAACTTTTTCCTGAATGATTTCCGTAACCACATGTGATAAATTAGAGTACATTTCATGATCGCCACGAATCACTTTTGCGTCGGGACAAAGTCTTAATGCCATCCGAATTGGCATCGCTGAGCGAACCCCAAATTTTCTTGCTTCATAGGAACACGAGGCCACCACTCCACGGTCGCCCCCTCCTATGATTAAGGGAATACCGTCAAGCTGCGAGTTATTACGCCTCTCACAGGATACAAAAAATGTATCCAGGTCCATATGTACAATTGCTCGGTTCACTTTACAAAATTAGATACTTTTTATATCAAACCAACCATTAAAGTTGATATAATTAATATCAATATTGTTTTTCCCAGATACAATACGCTTTTAAGAGATAAGAAAGGAAAACTCAATATGTATATTCTATCATTTTGTTTTTATTCAGAAGTATGGAAATATTCCTCTGGTGTACGACCAGAGGATCTTGAACCGAAGGATTTTGATAATTATAACTTGGGAAAAATATTTTTGTGATTAAGTGGAGGCTATTACAAATAATTTGCCACCCCGAGTTCTCCGTTTAGATCATCTTCAGACGCTCCTCTTCAAGGTCAATCTGGTATAATTGCTGGCGGATTACGTCTTCATTGATGGTAACATCTTTATTCAACTCTGAGAGATACTGTCTCTGCACTTCCAGCATTTCAACAAAGATGATTTTATTTTTTTCATTCATCCAGCCGTCATCGTTGGCTTTTGTTTTTTCTTCCCAGTGTTTCAGCATCCTTTCTACTCCTGCATGTCCCTGAAGTTCGTTTTCATGTTTTGTTTTAAGGAACTGATAGACGTGTTGTTTCAATTCTTGTTTTATTTTCAATCTTGTCTTTTCTTCTTCCTCTTCATTCATAAAATCCTGAAATGCCCGTCCTTTACTGATAATATAAGGCAAAGTAAGGCCCTGAACGAGTAAAGTAAGAAGGATGACCACAAATGTGATGAACAGTATTAAATTTCTGTTGGGGAAAGGCTCACCATTGCTAAGGGTGATAGGAATAGCAAGTGCCGCCGCCAATGAAACCACTCCCCTCATCCCCGTCCAGCCAAGAAAAAGAGGCATGAGCAGACTTCTCCTTCTTGTAGACGCCCTCGGAGCAACACTTGGCCGAAAGACATAGGTAGCCACCATGGCCGCATAGGCACTGATAATTCTGGCCAGAATAAGAACAGCGGTTACGAGTACTCCGTATTGTATGGCTGTTGCTAAAGGAATTCCTTCGGAACGCAGCCCTCCTACAATTTCAGGAAGTTCAAGACCGATGAGTAAGAAAACGATCCCATTCAGGATGAATACAAAGCTTTCCCACACACTGTGTCCTTTTATTCTGCTCGCACTATTCAAAAATATGAGACGTCTTGTCGACATAAACAAACCTCCGCAGACTACGGCAAGTACTCCGGAACTGTGAAACTGCTCTGCTACCCAGTACATGATATAAGGTTCTATAAGGGTCATGGCAATATCAGAAGAGGCGTCTGTAGGGAGTCTTTTATGAGCCTGCACGAAAATCCACCCCAACACGAGACCAATTCCAGCGCCGCCAATGACCATCCATAAAAAACTCAGGGAAGCTTCCTGCCACACAAACTGACCGGTTCCGACAGCTATGAGCGCAAAGCGGAAAATAATCAGGGAAGAGGCATCATTTAATAAACTTTCTCCTTCCAGAATAGCAGAAGTGGTTTTTGGAATTTTTACAAATTTCATAATAGCTCCGGTACTTACAGCATCCGGTGGAGAAACAATTCCTCCCAGCAAAAATCCTAAAGCGATGGTAAATCCTGGAATAAAATAATTGGCCGCCACAGCAACGGATAGCGCAGTGAAAAACACCACCAGAAAAGCAAAACTTCCGATAATACGCCACCATCTCCTCATCTCCTTGAAGGAAATAGCCCATGAAGCTTCAAACAGTAAGGGCGGCAAAAATATAAAGAAAATAAGATCCGGGTCTACCTTTACAACAGGAAGTCCCGGGACAAAACTGACCAGCAAACCGAAGACGACAAGCAGAATCGGGTAAGCAATTTTCAGCTTGGTGGCCCACATATTCAGCAATACGATAGCGGCTATCATTGCCAGGAAAAAAGGTAAAATAGTATGCATTGAAATATTGTGTTTTTATCAGTTTCTCATTTCAATTTTCAATCTTAATGAGCAAGTTTTTTACAAATATACAGTCAATTATCTTTTTCTATATTAATTTTTCCGACCCTATATAAACTTAATTTGAAATAATCATAAAATCCTGTATCATCCTTCATATAGCTGTAATTTATTAGCAAATAATAAAACCTTTTATTTGAAAATTTAATTAAACACGTCAAGTTTCGTCGCCTCTGATCTATACTTTTGTATTATAACAATATACATCATGGACAAAGTAACCACAGAGAGAATCAACAAACTCCATCCTTCCGTAAGAGATGAAGTAAAACAAATCATCAAAGAGTGCGACGAGGCCCTTACCGGAAGAGCAAAAATCAGAATTACACAAGGCCTGAGATCTTTTGAAGAGCAGGAAAAACTATACGCCATCGGAAGAATCACGGCGGGCAAAAAAGTAACCAACGCCAAAGCAGGACAGAGCATTCACAACTATGGACTTGCCGTAGATATCTGCCTGATGATCGACGGAAAAACAGCAAGCTGGGACACCGCCAAAGACTGGGATAATGATCAGGTAGCAGACTGGTACGAATGTGTCAAAATTTTCGCCAGACATGGCTGGGACTGGGGCGGAAACTGGAAGATTTTCAAAGACCTTCCCCACTTCGAAAAAAAGAATATCCAGACTAAAAAAGGCCTTGTGAAAACGACTTGGCGAACGCTATCAAACATGCCGAGGGATAAGCAAAATTATATTCTATTTTAATTCCCTTTTATTTGAAAATAATTATAATACGACAAGTTCTGTCGCTTCCCAGGCCTACCTTTGTTTTATAAGAAAAACGTTAGTAAACTGAGATTTCAATACTAAAACCAGCATCTGTTTTCAAGGGCAGAACGTTGGTTTTAGTTGTCTCAGGACCTTAGTTTATCTTTTAAAAACCAACAAAACATCACATGAAAAAGACAACCATTCTTTCTTTGGACGGGGGCGGAATAAGGGGTATAATTACCTGCATTATTCTCCGCTACATAGAAGAACAGCTTCAGTATCATGATAATCCGGGCGCCAAACTCGGTGATTATTTTGATCTGGTAGCCGGAAGCAGCACAGGCGGACTGATTGCTTCTATTATTCTATGTCCCGATGAACACCGAAAAGCGAAATATTCTATCCAGAAAGGATTGGAATTATACGCTGAAAGGGGCGGCGACATCTTTCAGGTTTCTTTCTGGGAAAAGCTGGTCAACCCGTTTGGCCTGCTGAATGAAAAAATTTCTCAGGAATCACTTGAAAAAAACTTGAATGACTTTTTTGGACACTTAGAACTTAAAGAATTTATAAAACCATGCTTAATTACCAGTTATGACATAGAAAACAGAAGAGCCAAGCTTTTCAATTCGTGGGAAGCCAATCTGAGCACAGATAATTTTTATGTAAAGGATATCTGCAGAGCGACATCGGCGGCACCTACGTATTTCAGTCCGGTACAGATCAAATCGATGTACGGACAGATTTTCAGCCTGATAGACGGCGGAATGTTTGCCAACAATCCTGCACTCTGTGCTTATGCTGAAGCGAGAAAAATTCCTTTTGCGGAAGTATTGAAGAATCATCAGAAAGCCAATCATCCCGGCGTGAATGATATGATCATTGTTTCTATCGGAACGGGGATTGAAGCGAGACCATATTCTTTTAAAAAACTGCAAAAGTCAGGAAAGATCGGTTGGGTAAATCCCATCATTGATATTCTGATGTCTGCGAATGCTGAAACGGTAGATTATCAGCTTTGCCAGATGTTTCAGACTTTGGGCCAGCGAAATCAGAAAAATTATTACCGGTTGAATCCATCTTTAAAAAATGCTTCTCCGGGCATGGATAATGTAAGAAGATCGAACATTGAAAATCTGATCCAGGCGGGACTGAGCTATATTGATGACAACAGGGAAACACTGAACCAGATTGTACAGAAACTGATCAGAAATAAAATATAAGCTTTTAACCTTATAATAACTCAATATAAGCTTAAAAGATAATATTTAAAAAATATAAAAAGTTTTTAAAACACGTCAAGTTTTGTCGTCTTCCCGCACTACTTTTGGAGTATCAACAAAGACACAAAAAAACAATCATTAAAATTTTAAAAAGCCTTTGAATTCACCATTTATCAATGCTGGACAGCCAGAAATATGTTTAAAACATAACCTCAACTTTAAGACACCCAACATGGAAACACCAGATCACAATCCAGATATACTTTTCGATGAAGATCTCTATACTATTGAATGGAGCGACATTGAACATGCAGAGATGGACTATGAGAACTATCTCAACGACATTGAAAACTTTTTCAGGGAAGAGTTCACAGATGGTATTCCTGAAGAAGATATTTACTAAATACATTCTAACACGACAAGTTCTGACGCTGTCCGGAATTATCTTTGAAACACCAAATCAAGACACCCGACATCACCCCATAATCATTCAAATACCCCTTTGAATCCATCATTTCACAAAATGCCGGACAGCCAGAACTATGTCAAAAACTAACCAAAAAACATAAAAAATGAATCACAACATGAAATGCACAAGTGGGCATAAGTTCTACCACTTAAAAAACTAAAAACCTTTAAGAGCTTTTGTAAAAAGACTCTTCACATTATAACCTATTTATTAACCCAAAACAAAATCACAGTGTTTTTATTATGAAAACAAAACAAGAATTAAGGCTCAAATTCGAGAACGGAGACAAGCCTACACAAGACCATTTCTGGGAATGGCAGGATTCCTACTGGCACAAGGACGAGAAAATAGACATGGCTAAAATTGCAGGTCTGGAAAACGGATTTCCGCGTTTCAATGACTTTTACGCCGAGACAGATGAATCCGGAAATGCTTCATTGGCCCATTTGCAGGTCAGAAGGATCTTTATCAAACCAGGAACATTGCATATTCCCGATCTATTTGCCAATTCATTGGGGATATCTGAAGTAATCCTTACTGACAGCATACTTACCATCGGAGCTGATGCTTTTCGCGGCAACGTAGTCAAAACCTTAACCATTACAGGAAATGTATCCATTATTGGCGAGCGTGCTTTTGAAAACAATGAGCTGACTTCAGTGGTAATCCCTGAAAGCGTCAAAGAAATTAAAGATTCTGCCTTTGCTTATAATAAACTTAAGTCATTGTACGTACCTCCAAGTGTTACCCTGATCAGGCCGAATGCCTTCAATTTTAACCCGGGTTTATCCTCTGTACTACTGGACAGAGCCACGCAATATTATCCTGATGCATTTGGAGCAAACACAAGGGTTACCGGCGGAACCTTAATCTTTGATATGTAAAAAATCAAATAAAGCAACAATGAAAACAAAACAGGAAATAAAACAATATTTCGAGAACGGAGATGTCCCTACTCAGGAACAGTTCTGGGAATGGCAGGATGCTTACTGGCATAAAGAGGAAAGCATTGCCCAGGATAACATCAGCGGGCTGAAAGATGCTTTAAATGCTAAACTTAACAAGCCACAGGCAGGAACCGGCTTTTATATTATTGCCCAAAACGGGGATATTCCCGGTTATTCCAAGCTCAATCTGCAGTCTTATAATATTCCCTACTGGAACGGATCCAGTCTTACAAGCAGCGGCATCTATCACAGTAATGATAAAACAGGGCTTGGAACGCAGAACCCTTCGGAAATGCTGGAGGTAGCAGGAAATATTAAAACTTCGGGACTCATTGTCTCTAATCTTCCGGCAGCGAACCTCAATTTCAGCAGAAATCTTGTAGCGAAAGATGACGGAACTATCGGATGGGAAGCTAAATCTGTCTCTTCCGGAACGTATATCCCATTATCCGGAACACAAGCCGGCAAGCCTATTTCAGGAAATCTGGAACTGATGACAGAACAGCCTGAAGAAAATAATATGATCTACAGGAACAACGTAGACACAGGAGTAAGAAATGAAATCGGGTTTTATCCGGAAGGAATGATGATCTCATCTATGAACGCTGCTCAAAATAGGGTCATGACCAAAATTGACCTTTCCAATAACGGGCTTTATGTCTCTGGCTTTTCTTCGCAACTGGCTATGGAACAGGAAAAAACGACTCTTGCCTGTTATAATGGCCGGGCTATGAAAGGAATTGTAATGGATTCCAATATAGACGAGCCTATTACGATCATGCATATATCATCTTCAGGCAAACCCAGAGGTCTTACAGGAGACGAATATTATGGGGATTATGCCGAATCCAAGGATTATATCCAAAAGCAGTATGTAGACAAAAAAATGTCCTATACCCGCGAGGAAGTAAGAACGGAAGGAACATGGATCAATGGTAAACCGGTTTACAGACAAACGCTGTTTTTCGACGAGATTCCAAGAACCGGAGAGATCGATCTCGGAAAGTATATTCCGGACATTGAAACCATCGTTTCCAACGAAATGTTTACCGAATGGTGGGCTTTGGATATGGCATTTGCAGGCAACCAGTGGAGAAGCCAGATTTTCATCTCTGTAGAAACGAAACTCATCAAAATTGAATTTCTGAAAGAACCTGACTACGATTATTCCGCGATTAATTCCTTTACCATCACCCTGGAATACACAAAAAGAACTGATTAACAAGAACAAAAACAACAACACAATATTAAAATGGCAACAAACGACACAACCAACAATGCTTCACAAACTCTTTTCAGATTTGTAAGCCTTAGAAATCCTCAATTAACAGAAACTAAAGAGAAAAACTTAGGTTTCATCCACAGACCTCAAAAAGGTTTAACCAGCTTTTTCGATTCTTATATCAATCCTGCTGATTCTGCACTGGCAAAATTCCAGGCTATGGAACGCGCTTCAAAGTCTTTCAATCCTACGGGGTTTGAAACGGAACTTAAAATAGAAGAAGGAGCCTACGCAGCAGTTTTGAAAATAGGAAGAAAAATTTCAAAACAGGAAGAGCTGACCGTGCTGGAAGAAACTGCAGCAATCAACGCTCATCAAGCTACCTCTAAAGACCAGCTCGGCATTTTATGGGATAACCTGATGTATCAAACGGCGTCCCAGAACAATTTTTATGTGAAAGAAGCTGTAGCTCACATCTTGAGAGCCCTTCATTTCGGATATGTATGCACTCTTGCGTCAACGGACGAACTGGTGAAAATAAACGGTTCCGATTTTAGAGCAAAAGCGCTTGAGGCAAGAATTGTTCTTCCAATGAAATTTTTTGGAGATGGCTACGAAGGCGAAGGTTCCGGAACAGGAAATCCTACTTCCCGTCAGCCCTTCACTGTAGGGAAATCTGCCATCGGAGAAGACCCTATTAACGAAACCAAAGCTATTCTTTCCGTTCCTGCTAAAGAACAGCTAAAAGCCGAAGGGGAAAAAATTCTGGAACTTACCAACCTTAATTTAGAGAAAGACAGTTTAAATGTGCTGAAATCTGAACTGGAAAAAGTGCAGAAAATCTACCAGAAAACAAGAAACAAAGCGTATGATGAGGCTTATAAAGAATATCTTGCCGCCAATCAGCCGGCACTTGACAGATACAGAGCCCAACTGAAAGAAATTCAGGACCAGATCACGAAGGAAATGACGGAGCAGGAAATCAATGCCTTGTATGCAAAGCTTGAAGAGCCTTCTATTCCTCCATTCGTTTTCACCTATAAGAATGAGATCAACTTTGGAGATTTCACAGAAATACTTTCATTGAATTCTCTAAAAATCTTCGTTGACAAGTTTACTGCATTAACCAGTGGACAAAAACCTGAAGACGGCTTTGATTTCACAAAAATAAGTGTGGTATCCGACAGAAAACTTCAACTTGGAGCAGCTGTGGTTTCCATCACCGATGAGTTTGATACGTATCCTGAAGTCTTTGAAAAAATCGACGAGGAGCATGCTGCAAAATCTCAGACCCTGTATAATAAAACACCGGCTCAGGAGCAGACATTTGCCAGCCTTGGAGGAATCCTTGTCCCTGTAGCCGACTCTTTTACACAATATGCAGCGAAGGTAACGCCAAGATCTTATTATCTAAAGGCAACACCTCAGGGAAGTATTTTTGCAGGCAGCCAGGCATATCTTACGTTTTATTATCAGGCAGATAGTTCAGCATGGGGAATAGCATCCGCTAAATTATCACTGATCTCCGATGTAGGTAATTTTGATGAAAGCTACAACAATATCGAAGTAGTGGATAATAAAGTGACTCTTGCATCAATTATGGTCGGCAAGTTCAGCAAATACATCCGAAACATTAAAGTCAAAATCTACTTTAACAACGGTAAAGAGGCTTCACTGGATCTTTCAGGAATAGAGCCTAACCAGGCCTATACTGACGTTCTATATGTGGAAGATATTAAAGATGAAACCGGAAATCCGGGCGGTGGCATTGAAAATCCTAAACCGGGAACTTTCATCCCTAAACATTTCGGTGTAAAGAGATTGGGTATTGCAGATTATCTGAAAGTAGAGCAAAGCGTTCACGCCTACGTTCCGGGAGAAGTCTCCAATATTGAGAACGTGATGGCCAGCGAACTGCGTCATAAGTCTTCTGTAGCCAGAGATTATTCTGAAATTACAGATACCACTTCTGAATCTATTGAAACGGAGAAGATTTCTGATACTACAAAAGCGGACAGAAATGAAATGCAGACTGAAATCGCTCAGGAGCTTAAAAAAGAGCAGGCAATTACTGCGAGCACCAAGTTTACGTATGACACAAAAGTAATGAAGTACGAGATAGGTGGAACCTATGCCAACAACACTTCACAGCAGGACAGTACCAAACAGGCCGTAAAAAAATCTCAGGAGATTACAGAGCGCGCCATGGAACGTGTCCTTACAAAGATCAATAAGGAGCGTGTGCAGAAAATCATTAAAGAATTTACTGAAACCAATGTACATGAATTTGATAACAGAGGCCAGGCAAGCCAGGAAAACCCTCAGCACATTACCGGAGTATACAGATGGGTAGATAAGAAAATGAAAAACCAGATCTACAACTATGGTAAACGTACGATGTTTGAATTCATGATCCCGGAACCGGCAAGACTTCATACTCTGGCGACCGCAGTATCGAAAGCAGACACGCTTACCGCTCCGGCAGATCCGAGAAAAGCTGAAAAACCTTGGGGCATGGCAAGTGCTCAGGTGGCTACCAAAGATCAGATTGAATATTGGGCTAATATTTACAACGTAAAACTTACAGAACTTCCAAAGTCTCCGATCAATCTTATTTTAGGAAAGCAATGGGAAAAAGTAAACGGAAACGAAGAATACAGACACAGAACGATCGACATTCCTGTGAACTATGAAGCAAGCAGTGTAAAAATGTTCTATGGTTTTGAAAGAAACAGAAAAGGAACGAGTACGCTTTATACCAGCAACTTTGCAGGAGGAATGGTTCCATTCTCAAATGGAGGTACTTCTATTGACTCTACCGCGTATTTCACACCTCAGAACGTGACCGGATCTTATGATTTCGTGTACAAATGCAGCAACATTGATTCAGTAAATATCGCATTTGAGATTACTTGTAAACTTTCCCAGGCATTCATGAAATCATGGATTCAGGAAAACTTTACAGCTATTATCAAGGCGTATGACGAGGCGTATGCAGTTTTCTTGGAAAAACAGAAGGAACTGCAGGATAAAGCAAAAGAAGAGGAAGCTGCCAACAAAGAAAAGCTTGGGAATTTCTACCGTGAAATGGAATCTGTGATTCTGAAACACAACTGTATTGCCTATCTTCTTCAGGATTATCTGACTACTCTGGGACAGGCGTTCACTTCAGGAAGCCAGATGAGTGATTTCAAAGTGATTCTGAGCGAAAACCTTGAACAATACACCGCTTTGGCCAAGTTTATGGAACAGGCGTTTGAATGGAGCATTATGGATTACACCTTCTACCCGTATTACTGGGCAGACAGAAAGAGATGGCAGGAAATGTATCTTACGCAAAGTGTAGATCCATTGTTCAGAAACTTCCTTCAGGCAGGTATGGCAAGGGTAATCGTAACCGTGAAGCCAGGTTTTGAAGACGCTGTACAGTTCTTCATGAGTACCGGAAAAATCTGGAACGGAGGTGAAGTTCCTGTTATCGGAGATCCGTTGTATATGTCTATCGTAGACGAATTGAGAAAGCCTACCGGCGAAGCTCAGGGTAAATTCTGGATCACAAGAATTCCTACTACATTAACGATCCTTCAGGCTAAATCTGTAGGTCTGGAAGTAGAACAGGCTCTTCCAATCTTCCGTGAGGATGATCCTGCAAACTGTGAGAATCCGAAGGATCTCGAAACAACGAGTCCATTCAAGCTGCTGGATAAAGCTACGCTTGAGGCAGGAACACTCCCAACCACTTTACCAACCAATATTATCAACAAATAATTTTCATGAACGGCGGCGGAATTCCCGCCGTCGTTTTTTAACCCAAATCCAAAAACTTTTAAAATGAAAAATATAGATATAAGGTATCCGGCTGATATTGGTGTTTCTGATATTGATGTTTATAGAACAGGAGAAAAATCACTTTCTGCAACCTCTCCAAAATTATTAATGTTCTTTAGATCTGAAGAGCAAGCTATCGGCCTTCCTAAAGAAGATAAAAATTCCAACCGTACCCTAACTTATTTAGCCAATACCATAAAAGACATCATAGAAGACAAAAAATATGACCAGTCATTTGGGTTTGATATCTTCAGAGAAAATCTGCTTGGTAATAATAGCAAAATTTACAAAATAAATGAAGATTCCAATGGAGATTATATTTTAAATGGAGGTACGTATTCTGAATCAGATACAGGCTTTACTCTGGAAAAATCCTATGATAAAACTTCATCTACTTTGGTGCTAGTTGATGGGAACAAAACCTACCATATTGATGATGATTTTAAATTAAAAAGAGGAAACAGCCCTTTAAGAGACTCCGCATATTATGCTCCAAATATTCTTATCAAACCGGGAAAGGAAGTTATTATTTTTGTAAAATATTTTGATACGGACAACTCATCTACACTTGCGCAGAACATTTCATTTAAATTATCAGATTCTAAAGGGATTGAATATATTACTCCAAACATCACTGTCAATAAAAATGAGCAAGTTGCCCAATTTAAAATTAAAACAAAAGCAAATGAAACAGTGGATGCAAAATCAAGTATTATAGCTTCGGTTAAAGATGCTTCAGACAAAGACATCGAAGTTGGGAGGCTTACCATATTGCCTAACAAACTTTATGAACCTAAATTAATTTTTGTGGACGTATTTTATAAAAAAAATACATTATCTACTACCAGCAACTATGTTGGTTTAGCTTCTAGCCTTAACAATAAAGGCTTTAATCAGGCTTCTGTAAATTTTGTTCTGGGAAAAAACCAAATTATTAATGTATCGGATACTGATTTTCCATTAAAAGATCCTACAAATATTTTGGGCCCATATTTACAGCAAAACTCCGGAACAAAAAATTATGAAACTACACAAGGTGATTCTTTGGGAAAAGCCTTAAAAATTATAGCTTCAAAATTTCTTGAAAAAATGTCTAAAGAAATTCTTCAGGAAATAGAAAAAAGTTTACAAACCTTTGACATCAATGACGGAACAGCAACCAGAAAATTAATCCAGCCCGGTAAAACCTTACAAGACTGGTTTATTCAGTATTCTCAATCACCCAATGGTAGTACAGCAGCTACAAAATGGTATGATAGGTTAGTTGAAAACCTATACAGTTATATTGATCATATCCGTTTGGGCATCTATCCCATGTTTATGTGCAACAATATTGTTGCTACAAAAGATGATTTGGCAACGGGATTTAACAGAGATAAGGGGTTAATAATTCCTTCAAATGCTCTTTCGGACATCATGACTTTAGTTCATGAGTTAGGTCACAATTTTGGACTCAGACATACTTTTGACAAGCCCAATCACGAGAAAGGGGATATAAAAATAAAACCAATGCAAACACTTGAGAATATTATGGATTATCTCTCGGATAATGCATCTCCCCGTGCCAATCACAGCAAAAATTTTATTACTTATCAAATTGACACAATAAGAAGAAACTCGGAAAGACTTAAATACAATGTAGATGATTTAAAATATGTGATCGAAAAAGAAACTGTTGCAGATCCTCCGCAAATAGTTATTAAAGACTTTTCCAATAATAAAAATTTAGAGATTTTTTCAAAAAATATTTGCCGTTATTTATTTGATTCATACCTGGGTATTTATAATCTTCAGGATGAAACTAAATTATTGTCCTACAGAGAAAAAATTCTATTACAAATCGTTGATGTTCTTAAGACGTATTTCAAAAATTTATAATAGTACTATTATTTCCAAGAGGGGAAGAATTAAAAATCTTTCCATAAAAAATAAAACACGACACGTTTTGTCGCATTAAGCCTATATATTTGTCTTATAAAATTTTACCATGAAACGCAGCCTGGCTGCCGCATAAATAATAGACGAATGAAAAAAGATTTTTATCTGACAAGATATGCCTTAATTATCAAAAGATTAGAAAGTTCTCCGGCTACTTATTCCCAGCTGGAGGACTATCTTCTCAACTCTTTCGAATTTCAGGATGCAGGGATCAAGAGCTACTCAATCCGTACATTGCAGAGGGATATTCGTGAGATTTCCGATCTTTTTAATCTTTCCATTCACAATAAAAAGAAAGGCGATAACCGCTATTATATTGAAAGCCGCCCTATCATGGAAGTGGATGAATACAACCAGAAATTACTGGAATCTTTCCAGGTAAGCAATGCCCTGAATCTTCATCCGGATTTTTCAGACTTTATCTTTTTCGAAAGCAGAAAACCCACTGGAATCGAGCACTTCTATGATCTTTTCTTCGCCATCCGTAATAAAAGAGTAGTAAGCTTTGAACATTACAACTACAAAAATAAAATAATGACTTCCCGGAAAGTTCATCCTCTGGCTTTAAAAGAATCCAAGGACAGATGGTACCTGATCGCCATTGATACCAAAGACAAGGTCCTGAAATCATTTGGCTTGGACAGAGTTAATTATCTGGATGTGAGCGACAATAAATTCCGCGAAAAGTATAATTACAATTTCAGAGAACATTTCAAAAATGCTTTTGGCGTGATGAATCTGGCAGAGCAAAACCCTGAGAAAATCGTCATGAAATGCAGCAGACATCAGGGAGAATACATCAGAAGTTTTCCTCTTCACCAGTCTCAGAAAGAAACTAAAGAAACTCCGGAAGAAATCTATTTTGAGTTCTTCCTTCACCCTACTTATGATTTTATGCAGGAAATCCTTTCCTATGGAAAAGAAGTCACCGTTCTGGAACCTAAAGGTTTAGTTGATGACATCCGCACCCATCTTCAGGAGTCTCTGAACCGTTATTTTGAAAGCTGATACACAAGGATTAAAACCTCATTTATTTTGATTATATTTACATAAATATACTCTTTTGAAAGCTTTATTTCTCTATCTGTTTTGCCTTATTTCTTCATTTTGCTTTTCACAGCAGAAAGAAGAATTCCGGAATGTAAAAAACTTTTACAACCAACACCGGAGTATGCTGAATACAGAGTTTAAAAAGAAATTTGATCTGGAACCGGACTCTTTCCGGAAAGCCAATATAAAGCTTGATTTTGTTCTTTTCATGAAAAAGATGGACAGCATTGAGAATGTTGCGATGATTGGAGCTCTGCTAAAAGTAAGAAACCTTGAAGATCTGCAATCATTGAAAAATCCAAAAGACATATCAGAAAACAACACCGGGAAACCTGCCGTTTTTGAGAAGCCAGCTGATTATCCGGGTGGTTTTAATACGCTGAGACAGGAAGTGGCTCATCTTTTTTACACACCAGCTGTTTACACCGAAGCCAAAACCGTAAAAACAGATGTGGCTTTTATTGTGGAAAAAGACGGCAGCATCAGCAATGTCCACGCAAAAGGAGATAATTTCACATTTAACCGACAGGCTGAGATTGCATTGTATTCTGTTTCGGAAAAATTTTCTCCGGCGATTATCAATGGAGATCCGGTAAGACACAGCCTCAGACTTCCTTTAACATTAACGATTGAAGATTAAATGTTTACCGACGAATATTACATGAAAATGGCTCTGCAGGAAGCAGAAGCCGCTTTAGAAAAAGATGAGGTTCCTATCGGATGTATCGTAGTTTCCAATAACCGCATCATTGCAAGAGCCCACAATCTTACCGAAACCCTGAACGACGTGACCGCCCACGCAGAAATGCAGGCCATCACCTCAGCGGCCAACTTTCTTGGGGGCAAATACCTGATCAACTGTACACTTTATGTAACAATGGAACCCTGTGTGATGTGCTCAGGAGCACTTTCATGGTCGCAGATTTCCAAAGTGGTGATCGGTGCAAGAGATGAACAAAGAGGATTCATCAACAAACATCTTTCTCTGCACCCAAAAACAGAAATCGTAACCGGCATCATGGAACATGAATGTTCTACCATCGTCAAGGAATTTTTCAAAAGCAAAAGATAGGTACGGATTCCGGGATTCGAGATACGGGTTTGTGAGTTATGGGAAGTGATGAGTTATAAATTATGAGTGATGAGTTATGTAATGCGTGTATTGGAATGGGATACCTTCCCCATTTCACTTGCGAAGCAAAATTTACCATTGACAATCTGATATCTGATATCTGATATCTGAAATCTGATGTCTTCAAAAACCTTCACTATTCACTTGCGAAGCAAAATTCACCATTGACAATCTTAAATCTGATGTCTGATGTCTGATGTCTGAAATCTATTCCGCCTCTTCTATCGTCGTGTGGAAAAGAGGTTGTAAAGCATTCATCTTTCTCCAGTTCAATGCTTTGGCCTTTATCATGTACTTTCCAAAATCGAGTGTGAGAAGACTGTCCTTTTTATCATAGACATAATCCACCTTTGACTTTCTGTTTTTGTAATCTTCAAGAATAAGCTGATTCTTTGAGCCCTGCAGATAATGAAAATCCACCCTCTTTTCATTTTTGTCCATTAAGATAAGGTAATTGTTCCGGTGAAAGAAAACGTATTGAATGTCCGAATAGGCATCTAAATTTTTAAAAGCACCATGAAGGAAAGGTCTATCTTCTGTGTCGTCATTAAAATTCCCGGCATTAATAAACGGAAATAGGATTATCGCCATTGAAATTCCCACAAAAGCAGTTTTAAAAAAGATCCAGACAGGCTGGAACTTTGGATTGATTTCTCTTTTTTCTTCCGGTTTGACTTCTTGTTTTAAAATAAAAAACCGATACAGCGGAACCCAGTTATCTTTTAATGCAAAAACAGCCATAAAAAGCAGGATCAGAGAAAAGAATTTAACCGAGATATCAAATCCGACATTGATAAGAAAAATATGAATCAGGATGCCAATGGAAACCAATAATCCGGGCACACGTGTTTTACGGAAAAGAATCAGGAGTGCAGCCAGAAGCTCCAAAATTCCGGCAGATACGGAATACAACCGGGAAGTTCCCATCGTGCTCCAAAATAGAATATCTTTATCCAGATCCCCAAAGCGGGAGTACAAAATATTAGGTTCAGGAAGGTAGAACTGGGCTTTAAAAACTTTATCAAAACCGTATTTCATCAGAACGACAGCCAAATATAAAACAATGACTTCTTTAGACAAATCAAGAATTCTCTGGTGGTGTTTCTTTTTGATCAATATTGCAGCTAAAGCCGATACAACCATAAGAATCATGACCAATGCAAACATAGAACTGCTGTCCGAAGAAAAATCTATTCTTGATTGATTGATCTTAAAAATATATTCAACGATCCACTCCGAGAGGTCACCCCATAGAAGCAATGACCATCTTTGCTGAAAATCACCAAGAAAAGTTAATGGAAAGAAAAACAGAAACAGTAGAAAAAAGATTCCTGTTCCAGGCAGAAGTCTACTTCTCATTTTTCTTTTTATTTTTTTTCCAGCTGTAAAATCCTGAAGCTCCGGAAAACATCAGGATGCCTAAAAGAAGACCTCTAGGGATTTTTTCTGACTTTTCTTTTTTCGGTTTAGCTTCTTTTACAGGTTTGACTTCTTTATAGGATTTATTTTGTTGATCATATTCTACAAAGACAACGCTATCCATATCATTGACGAAGTAATAATCTTTCTTCAAAACATTTTTTACACTGTCTATATTTTTCTTTGAGAAAAGGGCATGATTTCGTACTACTTCCCTTCCAGGCTCCCATACTCTTTTAGTCCCGTCCGGAACAATTTTTCGCGCAGAACTGGTCACCAAAACACTTTCTTCATCGTTAAGAATGATCACGGAATCCAGCCTGGCATCACTTACGTATCTTTTCGGGACTATACCAAGATTTGAAGCATTGGCATCAAAAAGATCTTCAGACACGGCTGTATTGAAATCTGCCGAATGACCGCTGTGGCTTTTGAAAGCGATCAGTTTGGTTTGTGAAAAAAGAAAAGTGCTGATGCTTACAGCAAAGAACGCGTAGATTGTTTTCATGGACGTATTTGCAGATTTGATAGCGTATTCCATGAAAAGTTAAATCATCAGGTAAGTCTGAGGTATTTTTTTTCAATATTCTTAATTTTCAAAATACCTAGTCAGCGATATTATGTTTAAGGAAAATGTAAAACTTCATCCAAAAACAACATCTAATAATCTAAATATACACCAAATACACAGATTTAATGAATGTTTCACCAAAAAATTTATATCGCACAACGGTCATTATGATTTATTTTTTATCATACCAAAAATGAATCAATCCTCAACGAACACCAATTAATTTAATTTCATTTAAAAAATTCACTTTTTAAGGCACACCGAGCGCAAACTATATGCTATTGTTTGACTAAAAATACATTTACATTTACATTTTTCGTTGAAAAACACAATAATAAACACAAATGATGAAAATAACTACTATTGCAATCTTTTTATCAGCTTTCTGCTACGCTCAGAAAAATTATTCTATCAATGGGGTTGTAAAAGATCAGGATACCGGAGAACCCATTTCGGGTGCTCTTATCACCATCAAAGAAAAGCCCGAAATTTCTATAGAAACAAATGAATACGGGTTCTATGCGTTATCATTACCGGAAAGCGACTATACCCTTGAAGTGAATCATAACAGACATAAAATTGAAGTCAAAAGTATCCATCTCGATTCTGCAAAAAAAATGAATTGGGCGCTTCAAAAAGAAGAATATAAAATCGATGAAATTCAATTAAAAAATATAAAAAAATACAGGGCTTTTTCTACCCAATCGAAAGTAGGTGCTGAGATGCTGGATATTCAGGGAATTTCTAAGCTTCCTGTTTTATTGGGAGAAAGAGATGTGATTAAGACTCTTCAATTTTTACCTGGAATCAGTTCACAGGAAGGAAGTTCGGGATTCAGTGTGCGTGGAGGAAATTTAGACCAGAATCTTATCTTGCTAGATGAGGCGCCTGTCTTTAATAATTCACATTTAGCCGGATTTTTCAGTACTTTTAATAGTGATGCCCTGAGAAGCGTTACCCTTTATAAAGGAAATATTCCTTCACAATACGGAGGAAGGCTATCTTCTGTTGTTGATGTAAAAATGAAAGAAGGAAACAACCAAAAATTTGGAGTTGCGGGAGGAATTGGTTTGATTAGCAGCAGGCTCAGCGTTGATGGTCCTATTCAAAAAGGTAAATCCTCTTTCATCATTTCAGCAAGACGTACCTATGCTGATATTTTCCTGAACTCCAGCGGTGAAAACAGCGGCAAAAAAGATAAACTGTATTTCTATGATTTAAATGCCAAACTTAATTATCAGGTTAATAAAAACAACAGTGTTCACCTTTCCAGTTATTTCGGAAGAGATATAATGTCTTTTGATAAATTTAAAAACAATTGGGGGAATCTGATTGCCACTTTAAGATGGAACAGCATTATCAACAGTAATTTATTTTCAAATACATCGGTTACCTACAGTAATTATGATTATAAAATAAGTGCCTTTGATTTGAATGGCAATGTTCTGGAAATAAATCCTAACGTCAGAAACTGGGGATTAAAACAGGACTTTTCACATTATTTGGGTATAAAGCACACATTTCATTATGGATTACAGGCTTCCTACTATGACTTTTTCACGAGAAAGCTTCCGCCATCATTTTCATCCGATTTCCTAAAAAGAGAAAGAACAATGTGGGAAAATGCAGTATACATCAATGATGACTATCAAATTTCAGAAAAACTCTTTATGAATTATGGCTTCAGGCTATCCATGCTTAATCCGGGAAAAGGAAATAATAACAAGGGAGAAACCACTAAAAGCACTGTCAACTTTGAGCCCCGTGTAATGGCAAATTATGAATTTAATAAAAACAATACCGTAAGGGCCGGATATACAAGACTTACCCAGAGTGTACAGACTTTAAGCAACGGAGGTTATGGTCAGATGGTTAATAATGATGTTTGGCTGAACCTGAATAAACCTTTAACGATGGATCAGGTAAATCTTTCTTACACTAAGAAATTCGATAAAGGCTACGAAATAACGGGTGACGTATTTTATAAAAAAATGGCAAATCTGGTTGATTATAAAGATGATGCAGGAGTTGACATATCAGATAACGTTAAAAACAATCTTTTGTTTAACGGGATCGGAAGAGCTTACGGATTTGAGCTTTTAGCAAAAAAAACAAAAGGCAGACTTACAGGCTGGATATCATACACATTATCTAAAACAGAAAGAAAGATTGAAGGCATTAATAAAGGCAACTGGTACAATGCCAACTCGGATAAAACCCATAACCTTTCGGTGGTAGCGAGCTATGAGCTTAGCCCAAGTATTACCTTTTCAGGAGCTTTTGTATACAGTACCGGAAATGCGGTAACCTTTCCGGTTGGAAAGTATGAAATCGATGGACAAACCATGTTCCAGTATGGCAAAAGAAACAGCAACCGGATGCCGGCTTATCATAGGCTCGATCTCAATGCAACCTATGAGCGCAAGACAACAAAGCGCTTTAAAAGCTCATGGTCTGTAGGAGTTTACAATGCTTATGGGAGAAAGAACCCTTACGCCATTAATTTTTTGCAGGATGAAAATAATCCGGATAAAATCAAAGGGGTACAAACCTCCTTATTTTCTGTTGTTCCCAACATTAGTTACAATTTCAAATTTTAAAAAGACAAAGATGAAAAATATAAAAATCTTTATTGTGGCTTCATTAGCATGGTGTATGTTGAGCTGTGGAGAAGATACCGTTGTAGACATTCCTACCCATGATGAAAGTGGTAAAATTGTTATAGAAGGCAATGCAACAGATGACGGAAATCCGTGTAATGTGCGTATCACAAAATCTATAAAAATTTCAGACACCAAGAGCAAATATATTTCTATTGCCAATGCCGTTGTAGTTATTCGTGATAATAAAGGTAACTCTGAAACACTGAGATATATTGATGGCCTATATAAAACTGTAAATTTTCAAACTTTAAATGGTAATATTTATACGCTAACCGTTAACGTAGACGGCCAAACATACAACGCTACAAGCCGGATGCCTGAATATGTAGAATTAGATGATGTGATTCAGACCACCTACTTCAATGGTTTGGGTAATGTTATTGGTGTTGTCCCTATATTCACAGATCCGGAAACTTCCGGAAACCGCTATCTGTTTAAAACTTACGTAAATAATCATAAGGCTGAAATTACGGTTTTAGATGACAATGGGGAAAATGGATCCGTAAACACAATCCCCGTTTCTACCAAGCCTGATCCTGTTAAAAATGATAAGGTGGTGATCGAAATGCAGTCCATTGATTCACCTGTTTACGATTATTTCAAGGCTTTATCTAACGTAAGTGTTCAAAGTGGAGGTGGTATTGTAACTCCGTCTAATCCCCCATCCAATTTCGATAATGGAGCCTTAGGCTATTTCTCCGCCCACACTACTGTGACAGAAACTATTATCATAAAATAAATATAGCTCTAATTGGTATTTTCGATCAAAAACAACTGATAACCAAGTGTTTCCATACTTCATTTAGTCCGGACTCAGATTATTTATTTTTAAAGACAGAATACATCATCACATCAAAGTATTCTCCGTCTTTTTTAAGATGCTGTTTCAGCAGTGCTTCTTCTTCCATTCCTGCTTTTTCCATGATTCTTCCGGAAGCAGGATTGTGAAGGAAATAGGTCGCATAGATTTTATTAACTTCAAGCGTACGGAATCCAAAATCAATCAGGGCAATGGCTGCTTCTGTGATGTATCCTTTGTTCCAGAACGGTTTTCCCATCCAGTATCCCAGTTCAGCTTTATCATCATCTCTGTCGTGAAGACCGATAGCGCCTATAATTTGTCCTTCTTTGTCACGGACTGCAAAAGTATATCCTGTATTGTTTTCAAAGGCTTCCCTGGAAATTTTCAGCCAGAATTCTGCATGTTCCAGCATATAAGGATACGGAATATTAGACGTAAGATCTGAGAAAATTTTCTCCTGAAGGTATACTTTCACCAGAGGAATATCCTCCTCTTTCAACTCTGAAAGGATTAGCCTTTCTGTTTCTATGACCGGAAATTCTTCTAATTTTCTCATAACCTATTTTTTATGCACTATAACTGTATCAACAAAGCCTGCTTACGTCAGCCTTAACCTTATGACTGCTGCAAATCTTTTCCTAAGAAATAAAGACCTTTCAGCGTGTGCAGTCTATCCATCACATGAATTTTTTCTGTCAATGGCTTATATACATGGGAAACTCCACCCGTAGCGACTACAAAACAGTCATCATTCACCTCATCGTTGATACGGTCTATAAAACCTTCTACCATTCCGAGGAATCCATAAACCATCCCGCTTTGCATACAAGTTACCGTGTCTAATCCAAGGACTGTTTTAGGCTTTTTAAGCTCAATATCAGGAAGCTGTGCCGTCTGGCTGATCAGAGAGTTCAAAGAAGTTACGATTCCCGGTGCGATGATCACACCTAATGTTTCTCCGGTTTCCGTAACACAACTTGCGGTAAGAGCCGTTCCAAAATCAATAACGATCTTCTTACGGTTGGGATACAGATTGTGGGCGGCCACAAGGTTGGCATAAATGTCCGTCCCCATCTGTTTGGATTTCGCCTGAACCCCGGAAGGTGTGGATCTGTCAACGATCACCGGTGAAATTTTATGGATCTTTTTAATGGCCGAACTGATCACTTTGGTAAGCTGAGGGACCACAGACCCGATAATGACTTTACTGATCTCTTCCGGTTCTATTTTGTAAGTCTGATACAGCATCAGCATCTGTACATACAGCTCATCTACCGTTCTGTACGGCTTGGTATTGATCACCCATGAAATATCACAGTTGTCTCCATTGAAAAGTCCGAATCTGATATTGCTGTTCCCTACGTTGATTACGATTGAATTCATTTGATTTTTTAAGCTAGTCTGGGTTAAAAAACAGGTGTAAAAATAAGGCTTTATCCTCAAAAATAAGCAATATCGGTGTTATTTAGATGAATTCCTGAATCTCTTTTGATGACAGGAATACGTTATGTGAATATTTTATTTCCATTCTATAAAATTTGAACCTGAGATTTAGAAAATTGAAAACAATTAATTACCTTTAAAACTCAAAATATTTTAAATCTCATCTTCCATGAAAAAACTGATCTTCTTATTTTTCTTTTGTATCGGCCTGAATACTTTTGCGCAGAGTGCATCTCAGGTAAACAGCGTATTTCAGAAAATAAAAGAAGGGGCAAAAATTGATAAGAATGACCGGGCTGTCTATGATCTTCTGGATGAATTTTACAACAAGAACCTTCAGTCCGAAAAAGATGAAATGACACCGGAAACCGTGGAGAGAATTGAAAAACTGGCTTCAAACCCAGACACCAAAAACCTTCATATCCTTATGCTTTTCCTGATGTATCAGCAACACATCAGCCGTACAGCAATGGTTGGAAAACCATCTGATACAGAATTCCAGATCGAAGCAATGACTCTGCTGGAAAAGGAAACAAAGGATGTATATGGCAAAGTACCCGCAATCATTTACATCTATAAAGCCGAAGCACTGGACGGAGGCGGAAAGAAAAATGAAGCCAAAGCAACCGTTGATCAGGGATTAAAAGAATATCCTGATTCTGTTCCTTTAAAAGTATACAGCTACCTGAATACAAAAGATGCAGCCCTAAAAAATGATCTTGTAAAAAATCATTCCAATCACTGGATGGTGCAGCAGTTTGAGATAAAATAGAGAGATAGATTTCCAGATATGAGATGTCAGATCGTCAATGGTGAATTTTGCTTCGCAAGTGAATCGTGAATCTTTTGAAGATATGAGGTTTCAGACATCAGATTTCAGACCTGAAAACGTAGAAGATTTCAATACAAATAAAAATCCCGCGGAAAAATTCTGCGGGATTGTTTTTTTATTAGACTAAAATTAAAAAATGCCAATGGTGAATTTTGCTTCGCAAGTGAGTGGTGAAAGTTCTCCCACTCCAATACCCGCATTACATAACTCATAACTTGCTAAAACACTTCTACTCTCAGCCCCGGACATCTTATTGTTTCACTTCAACAATATTATCATCCATATTAACATCTGCCAATCTCTGGCTGAAATCTATTCCTAAAACAGATAATTGAGATTTTGTATAAGGAATCGTCAATGTATATTCTTTTTGTGTCCATGGCCAGTAAGGCATCGTCTTAAAGTCGCCATAGATATCTTTATCCTTCCATGTATGGGTCATATTTAAAGGAATCTGATACGTAACTACTTTTTTATCTGTTGTCAGTACACTTAAATCCACGGGCATTGGAACCTGACCGTTATTGACAAGAGTAATTGTAGTCGATTTTGCATCGTATTTCACATCTTTAATCCCGTAATCAATGGTTTTTGTCGTATTGATCCAATAGTTATGAAACCACTTCAGATCCATTCCTGATACTTTTTGTGCTATATGAAGGAAATCCCTGTCAGACGGATGTTTCATATGCCATTGGTCGTAGTATTGCTTTAAAGTTTCTGCAAGTTTCTGCTCACCTATGATATAGCCCAGTTCTACAAGATATAACTCCCCTTTTACGTAAGAAGCATAAGTGTAAGCCGTTCCGTTATCGTGGTGATCGCCCAACCATACGGCAGGCTCTTCAATTCCTTTTTTAATAAAATTCCTGTAAGCTTCCACAGTGTGTACAAAAGGATTCGGAAGTTCTTCCGGGAATAACTGATGCATCACATATCCTTCTGCATAGCTTGTAAACCCTTCATCCATCCATGGACGTACGGATTCATTGGTGGCCAGCATCTGCTGATACCATGAGTGTGCGCCTTCGTGAGCCATCAAGCCCATTAAGCCTTTCATATCTTTAGCTTCTCCCAGGATCATGGTACACATTCCGTATTCCATACCACCGTCACCACCCTGGATAAAGGCATAAGTAGGGTATACATATTTTCCGAAGTGAGTATTCATCAGCTGGAAATATTTGGTCACATAAGGCTGAGCTTCTTCCCAAACTTTTGTCTTGTCATTCTGCTGATACACAAGGAATACTTTCGGTCCTTCAGGAACATCAAAACTTTTAATGATATAATCTCTGTCTGCGCTCCATGCAAAGTCCAGGATATTATTGGCTTTCCATTTCCAGACTGCTTTTTTGCTTTTATCTGCTTTAATTTTTGCAGCGGCATCATATCCTTTTACGTCTGCCGGATTTTCAAGAATTCCTCCTGCTCCGATCACGTAATCTTTATTGATTTTAATGGTAACATCAAAATCCGAGAACGGTGCATGAAACTCCCTTCCGATATAATCAAAAGTTGCCCAGCCGTCATAATCGTATTCTGCAATTTTAGGATACCATTGCGTCATCGTCATATCCACTCCTTCTCTGTTGTTTCTTCCGCTTCTTCTGATCTGCTGAGGGATTACAGCATCCCAATCCATGGTAAAAGTCGTGGTAGAATTGGGTTGGATAGGCTCTGCCAAATATACCTTCATGATGGTTTCCTGGATTTCAAACTTCAGCTCTTTTCCGTTTTGTTTAATCCAGTGAATATTTTGAGCCCCTTCCTGATCTTTCGGAATAGAAGCCAGTCTCGAAATACCATCTTTCTGCAACCTGGAGTCTCCGTTTTTTCCCTGACCTCCAATTCTCTGGTCCATCATTGAATTAGGCTTAAAAGCATTCCAGTACAGATGAAAATATACCACATTCAACGCATCCGGTGAGTTATTGGTATATTCTAAGGTTTGATTTCCCTGGTAGGTAAATTTTTCAGCATTAACATCAATATCCATCTTATACTTCGCAGCCTGCTGATAATAAGCCCCCTGCTGAGCCTGAAATTGTGAAATGATAAACGCAAAAATGATTGCAGCCGATTTTCTCATTTAAAATTTATTTTTTTTTAAAGGTAGGTAATTTATGTAAAACCCTCAAATACGGAGGTATTTTAGGGCTTTTTGATCTGTTATGGATTAGATGAGGTTTTATTCTGATGGTTAAGTTTGATTGTGCATATTTTTTAAAACACAAATTGTACAAATTATTTGTGTTTAAAATTATGGATGAGTCAACATCTTCTTTATTAAAGTGATCTGCCCCAAATGATAATAGCTATGCTCAATCATACCCTCTATATTTCTTCTGTAGGTTCCGTATTTTTCATCTACGAAAACCTCATCCAGTTTATCGTCAGGAATTTGCTCAACCAATGAGGCAAACTTTTCTGAATCCGTCCAAAGCCTGTTCAACAAATCTTTCCACTGTTCTTCAGATTCAATGGGCGGAAGATCAAAACTGAACTGATCCTTTATTTCAAGATCACCTCCTTCCAGTACATTGAGAACTCCCGCTATATAATAATGAATATGAAAGGTGAGCATGGCAATGGTATTTAAAGAACCTACCTTGGTGACAGCTTGTTCCCTGGTTACATCTGAAAGCTGGTCTTTAAAATTCGTATTGGCAATCCACACGCCGTCCAGCAAGACTTCCCTGAATCTTTTTGCTAATTGTGAAGCTGAGCTCATTGTTTGACATTTTATGATTCTTAAAGATAATTATTTTTTTAAGCTTTCGCGAACGGTGCAGATCGTCAGATTTTTAACCACAAATAACACTAATAAAAGCACAATTTTAAACACTAATCAATTCGTGGTATTCGTGAAAAACATTCGTGGCATTTGTGTTTAAAAACAAAAAACCTCAAATGCAAAAACATCTGAGGTTTCAATATGATTTAAAATCAAATTATTTTTTAGCAGAAATTTCCTTTTTCCCGCTTTGTAAGATCTTTTCAAGGATTCTTAAAGTAATCAGATAGGTTGGTTTTACGCCTGTAAGACCAAGGCCTCCTGAAGAAAGGGTACTTCCCGTTTCCAATGGATTATCCGAAGCATAATAAGCATAACATACAAACAGATCCGGTGCAATATGATGTCTGATCTTCGAAGCTACCTGAATGGCTTTCTGATAATGCGCCCCTTCCATTTCAAGACCGATGGCTTTCCATGAAGTGTTCATAAAGTAAGAAAGAATGTCTCTGTTCTGAAGCGATGTTCCCAATACGGTAATCATCGGACCTTCAAACGCCTTCAGCTCATCATCTTTGAAATCATCCAGTTTCAGGGCATTCTCAAATGGATAGTTATCTGCTGTTCCTTCAAAGATATGAGAAGTAGGAATCATGATATCTCCTTTCCCTCCATCCAGAATTCCGGCTTTACCCATGATGGAAACAGATTTCACTTTCATCATATACACCTCTCCTTTGTGTTCGAAAGGTCTCAGCAACTCATCCATTACCTCAAAAGCCTGCTCTCCGAAAGCATAGTCGAACACCATGATCACATCGTCTCCGCCATATTTTATACCGCTGAATGGGGTATTTTTAAGATCTGTCTTGCTTAAATCGATGATCTGAACGTCAATATTACTTCCGCTCTTATCATTAATATAGATCAAACCTTCTTCCAAAGCGTATTTTGAAACTTTGTCGCGAAGTTCTTTTTTATCGGAAATATCTCCGTATAGCTTATAATCTACTTCTTTGTTGTCTTTTTTCTTTAAAGCATCATTTCCATACAGCATATTTTTCACAGAGTGCATGTTGGCTGAAATGATGTGAAGCGGACGCATATGAAGATTGTTTTCAAATAAAACTTCTTTCACTTTGTTGGCCCATTTTTCACCGAAATAGTGGTGCCCTACTCTTTCCTTTAATATCGCACTGAAATGAATTTCTCTTTCTCTGGTCTGTTTTGCATCTTCAAGACTTACTTTTCCTAAGTTGTAGATGATTTTGAATAAACGATCCGGATTTTCATCATCCCCGAAAGAATTATAAGCGTTCAATGTCTCTTCAAACGTTCTTCCGATTAAAGAAGACAAATGAATCAAAGCCACTTCTTTTTCTTTTCTGCTGAATTTCTTTTCCCCTTTTACTACTTCTTCGATGATTTTAAAAGCACGTGTAGGTTTCCAGTTTTCATCCTGAATGAAAGCCAGATTTCTCACTTTGTCTGCTTCTATAAATAAGAAGGTAAGGTGGGTAAGAATATCATAAATTTCAGAACGCCCCAAAAGAACTTCAATGTTCATCTGGTGCTCGTCTATCCTGTAACAGTTTCTTCTTCTCTTTTTAGGTACAATAGGTTCGAAACTTCCTTTATCAAAACCCTCATCCGATGTAAGATGAATAAAAGCACATTCTTCAATTCCTTCAGGAAGTCTGTCTAAAACGTACATCAAACCATTTAATTCCAATTTATTAGGAATATTCATGGTACCATAAATCTCTGGATTGATAGTCTTTAACAAACTTCTGATACTTTCTCCAGAAACACCGGCAGGTTTAAAAAAACCTCTGTAAAAGAGGTGTCTCATAGAAATATACAATCTTTCAATTGCTTCCGTTGTTTCTCTAGCTCTAGAATTTGTCATAAAATAAATTTCACACAAATATACAAAATCTCGGCTCAACTTATTTTAAGTATCTTTTAACAAGCAGTTTAAATTTGTATCTTTATCATTCTAAAATGTTTGATCTAAAATGTATTGATGAGGCTTCTATAAAGGATAAATTTAGAATACATTATTCCCGCACCCCCATAATAAAAAGTTAAACCACAGTTTATATTTTAAAAATTTCAGAAGTACCCCTATATTTTTTAGGGTAAAAACATTTTGAATTCATTTTTTTTGTAAATTTGCCCCACAAAATACAACCTTAATATGTCAACTTTAAGATTCAAAGCGTTAGAAACTTTACCATTTAAGGACTTCAGAAGAGATAATTCTGTTGAGGTTCCCGGAAAATTGTCAGAATTATTCTGCCAGAATGTTTTCTCAGAAGAGACGATGAGAGAATACCTGACAAAGGAAGCATTCCAGTCTATCATGGATGCTATTAAAAAAGGAACAAAGATCCAGAGACACATTGCAGACCAGGTAGCCGTAGCTATGAAAGACTGGGCAATGAGCAAAGGAGCAACTCACTACACGCACTGGTTTCAGCCATTGACAGGAACTACTGCAGAAAAGCACGATTCTTTCTTTACGCCTATTGAAGGAGGAAGAGCTATCGAAAGATTCAGCGGAAACCTACTGATCCAGCAGGAGCCTGATGCTTCTTCTTTCCCGAACGGAGGAATCAGAAACACTTTCGAAGCAAGAGGTTATACCGCATGGGATCCAACTTCTCCTGCATTCATCATGGGAACTACTTTATGTATTCCTTCTATCTTTATCTCTTACACAGGAGAAACTTTAGATTATAAAGCACCTCTTTTAAGAGCGTTGAATGCTGTGGATGAAGCTGCAACCAACGTAATGCAGTATTTTGACAAAAACGTAACAAAAGTAACTCCTACCTTAGGTTGGGAGCAGGAATATTTCTTAGTTGACTCCGCATTATACCAATCGCGTCCGGATCTTGTTTTAACAGGTAAGACTTTATTAGGTCACTCTCCTGCTAAAGGACAGCAGCTGGATGACCACTATTTCGGTTCTATCCCGACAAGGGTCATGAACTTCATGAAAGAGTTGGAGATCGAATGTATGAAGCTGGGAATTCCTGTAACAACAAGACATAACGAGGTGGCTCCAAACCAATTCGAGCTGGCTCCAATGTTTGAAGAAGTAAACGTTGCCGTAGACCACAACTCTCTGTTGATGGACATCATGGCAAGAATTGCTCACAAGCACCATTTCCATATTTTATTCCATGAAAAACCATTTGCAGGAGTAAACGGAAGCGGGAAGCACAACAACTGGTCTTTAGCAACGGATACAGGTGAAAACCTTTTAAGCCCGGGAAAAAACCCTAAGAAAAACTTACAGTTCTTAACATTCTTCGTTAATACCATCAAAGCAGTTTACGAATACGCTGACCTTTTAAGAGCAAGTATCGCTTCTGCAAGTAACGACCACAGATTAGGTGCCAACGAAGCTCCGCCGGCAATTATTTCCGTATTCATCGGAAGCCAGTTGTTCAGAGTATTGGAAGAACTGGAAAAAGTAACAGAAGGAAAACTTTCTCCGGACGAAAAAACAGATCTTAAATTAAATGTAGTTGGAAAAATCCCTGAAATTCTTCTGGATAACACAGATAGAAACAGAACTTCTCCATTTGCATTTACAGGAAATAAATTCGAGATCAGAGCAGTAGGATCTTCTGCAAACTGTGCAGAATCTATGACGGTAATGAACACCATCGCTGCAAAACAATTGATCGATTTCAAAAAAGAAGTTGATGCTCTTATTGAAACAGGTCTTAAGAAAGACGAAGCGATCTTCAACGTATTGAGAGAATACATCAAGCAGTGCAAGAGCATTATGTTTGAAGGTGACGGATATTCTGATGACTGGGCTAAAGAAGCTAAAAAGAGAGGTTTGAATAACTTAAAAACCACTCCTGAAGCGCTTAAGCAGGAAATGGATAAAAAATTCGTTGCTCTTTACGAAGAAATCGGAGTATTTACTCACAGAGAAGTTGAGGCAAGAAACGAAATTAAATTAGAAAAATATTCTACTGTTATTGATATTGAAGCAAGAGTTTTAAGTGATATCGCAAGAAACCACATCATTCCTTCAGCTTTAAATTATCAGAACAGACTGATCGAGAACGTAAAAGGTCTTAAGGAAATATTCCCGGACAAAGAATTCAAAACACTGGCGAAAGAGCAAATGAGCTTAATCACCAATATCTCTGAAAACGTTTCCAAAATTAAACTGGGCGTTGAAGATCTTATTAAAGCAAGAGAAGCAGCGAAGGCTGTATCTAATAGTCAAAAGCAGGCAGAAACATACTGCACCAAAGTAATTCCTTTATTTGATGTGATCAGAGAAGCTTCTGATGATCTTGAAATGATGGTGGATGACGAGCTTTGGCCAATGACTAAATATAGAGAAATGTTATTTACAAAATAACATCTGTAAAGTTCCATATTAGTTAAGTTCCCCGGTTTTTCCGGGGAATTTTTTTGATCTAAAACCTTTTCCGGTGGCCATCTTCAGACATCCACCTCTCCTCCTTCATTCTTAAATATCAACCTCAGCATCAATATTTTAGTCAACTTCAAAATTGGTATAAGATTTAGTTTTAATTTTGTTGCGTTATGAAAATTCTGATCATTGAAGATAACAAAGATTTAGCCCAAAGCATGTCGTGCTATCTGGAGCGGGAGCACTATATCTGCGAATGCGTGTACCAGTATCACGAAGCACTGGAACGGCTGAGCTTTAACTCTTATGACTGTATACTCCTGGACATTATGCTTCCGGACGGTAACGGTCTGCAGCTGCTGAATCACCTCAAAAAGGAAAAGATCAACAGCGGCGTTCTGATTATTTCAGCTAAAGATGCCTTAGATGACAAGATCCACGGACTGGAAAAAGGAGCTGATGACTATATCACCAAACCTTTTCATCTTCCTGAACTCCATGCCAGATTGAGAGCCGTTTTCCGCAGAAAAAAAATGGATGGCTACAATGAAGTAAGGTTCAATGAGATTATTTTAAATACGGACACTTACGAAGTTTCTGTAGGGGAAGCGAGACTGGAAGTCACCCAGAAAGAATTTGAACTGCTCCTTTATTTTCTGGTCAACAAAAACCGGGTATTATCCAAACAATCCATCGCCAATCATCTTTGGGGCGATTATACCGATAATTTAGCTAATTTTGACTTTGTTTATCAGCACGTTAAAAACCTCAGAAAAAAGATAGGAACGGCAAAGGGCAACGACTATATCGAAACCATTTATGGCCTGGGATATAAGTTCAATGCATTAAAGTATAAGGGTTCATGAATTTATTAAATAAAATATCGCTCTGGTTCATTGCTATTGTCTTATTGGTTACGCCAGTGAGTATGTATATTTCCTACAACAGCACAAAAAAAAGACTGGATGATGTAGAAATTGAGCGATTAAAATCAGTAAATCAACATGTTACCTATCAGTTAAGAGTAGGCGAAGCGCCCGAAAAGAAAACACAGGGACTTCCCATTTCCGTCACCTTACTCAAAGGCAATACACTGCCTTCCAAAAACCCTGAGGTTATCCACACCTGCCTTAAAAACAATGGATTTTCACTGAATGAATGTAAAATCCGGATTAATACCTATATGGCGCTCGATCAGAAAGTATACAGAATTTCCTCTTATACTTATGTGACAGCAACAGAAGAAATCATCGGCGGCATGCTGAATGCACTCTTCTTTAAAATGATTCTGATCACAGCATTAGTCCTGATCACAGCAAGAATTCTATCTAAATTTATCCTCAAACCATTCCACCATGCGATAGACGGATTGCAACAGTTCAGCATTCAAAAGAAAGAACGTCTTCAACTGATTCCTACCAGCACCAAAGAATTCAAAAAACTGAATGAATTCCTTCAGAATATGACAGACAAGGCGCTTGAAGATTATGCCTCAGTCAAAGAGTTCAGTGAAAACGCATCACATGAAGTTCAGACGCCGCTGGCCGTTATTCAAAGCAAAATAGAGCTGCTTGCTGAAACCGACATCAACGGAACACAGGCTGCCCTTCTCAACGACATTCAGAATTCTATTGATAAACTGAGCCGAATCAACCGTTCACTCATGCTTTTAACCAAACTTAATAATCACGAATTTTCAACGCACCAAAAGGTTAAGTTCTGCACTGTTGAAAAGGAGACCCTCTTTACATACTCAGATCATCTGGCCTTGAAAAGCATTACCCTGAACCGCCAGTGCGAGAAAGGAGTATATGTAAAAATACATCCTGCGCTTACAGAAATCCTCCTCAGCAACCTTTTATCCAATGCAATCCGCCATAATCTTGAAGAAGGCAGGATAGAAGTCAATCTTACCCGTCATTTCTATCAGATCAGCAATACCGGCCAGGAACCTGATGTTCCTACACAAGAGCTTTTCAAACGTTTCAAAAAAAGCAATCAGTCACAGGACAGCATCGGACTCGGACTGTCCATTGTAAAACAGATTTGCGAGGTGAATGAATTCCCTGTCTATTATGATTTTTCAAAAGGATGGCATACCATTACCGTTTATTTTGACAAAGACCACCATCACCAGCCGTTTGTTCCGGAGCAGAATCCTGAAACCCTTGACTCTGCGTTCGAAAACGTAGAACAGATCATGAATTCTCCGGTTTAAAATTTATCCGTTTTTCATTCAAACTTCAAGATTGCTACAAATTGTATTTTTTACTTTGACCAAAGAAAAAATATATAACCGATGCTTTCAAGAGCTTTTATTGCAGCAGTATTTTCTGTAGTATTTTACAGTACCGCTCATGCGCAGGAAGTCCTTTCCCTGCAGTCCGCACTGGAAACTGCCGTCCACAATTACGGATCCATTAAAGCCAAAGAATCTTACAGACTTTCTTCTCAGGAATCTGTAGAATTGGCCAGGCGACAGAGTTTACCCAATCTTAATTTCAGTATTCAGCAGGATTTCGGAACCGTAAACGGACAGAATGGTCCATTGTACGGATTCGGTGGATATGGAACAGCGTCTTCCGGACTTCCTTTACCCGAACAAAACTGGAATGCCGCCTTTGGATCCCTGTATCTGGCGAATGCAAACTGGGAATTTTTCTCATTTGGAAAAGCCAAGCAGAGGATAAAAGTAGCAGAATCCAAAACACAGCGCGACACCAGAGACCTTTCCGATGAGGTTTTCCAGCATAAAGTAAAAGTAGCCGCAGCCTACATCAACGTACTCGCGGCTAAAGAACTAAAACTTTCGTACGAAAAAAATCTCAACAGAACAGATACCATCAGAAGAATCGTTGAGGTCAAAGAAAGAAACGGTCTCGTCCCCGGCGTTGACCTTTCTCTGGCAAAAGCTGATTACGCCAATGCGATGATCACTTATACCAAAGCAAAAGACAATGAGCAGGAACAGGAAAATAAACTGGCTCAGCTTATGGGAACTCCATCTCAGGAATTTGTTCTGGATAATACGTTACTTCAAAGAATTCCTACCGATTTACCTGTAGGGGCTGACATTTCACTTGAAAACCATCCGCTTCTCTCCCTTTACAAAAGCCGGATCGAAGTCAGTGAGCAGGAAAAGCAATTGCTCAAAACCCAGTATTATCCGTCTTTTTCAATGGTTGGTATCATTCAGACGCGGGCTTCAGGATTTGGCAACGGCTATGCGCAGAATCAAAATGATTTCACCACGTCTTACTGGGATGGAATTAATCCCACCCGAACCAACTATCTGATCGGTGTCGGAATCTCCTGGAATCTTACTCAGACCTTCAGGCTTTCAAAAGAAATCAGCGCTCAGGACTATACCAGCCAGGGACTGAAACACGAATACGATCTCGCCGAACAACAGCTTAAAGCTCAAATGGACCTGTCCGAAACCAAATGGAAAAACTCCCTGACCGTTTACGATCAGGTTCCGGTTCAGTTAAAATCCGCCAATGATGCTTACATCCAAAGATCTGTTCTGTACAAAAACGGGCTTACAGATCTGGTTGATTTATCCCAGGCCATTTACGCTTTGATCAGAGCAGAAACAGACCGGGATATTGCGGTAAGCAACGTCTGGAATGCCTTACTACTGAAAGCAGCTGCCTCCGGAGATTTCTCCGTGTTTGAAAGCAAACTGTAAAATACCTATAAACGATATCAATATTATATAAATGAACTTAATAAGATTTGCATTAAGAAAACCCATTACGATCCTGGTGATTGTAGCAGGACTTTTTTTCTTCGGACTGCGTTCTGTAGATTCTGTCAAGGTCGACATTTTCCCTAAACTGGAACTGCCTGTCATCTATGTTTCTCACCCTTTCAGCGGCTATACTCCCCAGCAGATGGAAGCCTTTTTTGCCAAGCAGTATATCAATATTTTCCTTTTCGTCAACGGAATTAAAAGCATTGAGACCAAAAACATTCAGGGCCTTACGCTGATGAAGATCAACTTTTATCCGGGAACCGATATGGCTCAAGCCGCCGCAGAGTTGAATTCATTCTCTACCAGAATTCAGGCTGCCTTTCCACCGGGATCCAACCCGCCGTTTATCATCCGTTTTGATGCTTCTACCCTTCCGGTAGGCCAGCTGGTTTTAAGCAGTGACAAAAGAACCAACAATGAACTTTTGGATTTAGCCAATGTATATGTGCGGTCTACATTCACTTCTATTCCGGGTATTGTTTCTTCACCGCCATTTGGAGGAAATATCCGTACGGTGGTGATTAATGCAAATCCGGATCTTCTCCGCCAGCATAATCTGACACCGGATCAATTGGTGGAAGCCCTTCGTCTCAATAACCAGACGGCTCCTTCAGGAAACGTTCGGATCGGGGATAAATACTACATTACTCCAACCAATACAATGATCAAGAATGTAAAAGATTTTGAGAACATTCCTTTATTCAAAGGTGGTGTACAGAATCTTTATTTAAGAGATGTGGCAACGGTGAGCGATGGTGCAGATGTCACTTCCGGCTATGCATTGGTAAACGGCCGCCGTTCCGTCTATTTAAGTATTGCTAAAAGCGCCGATGCCTCTACATGGGATGTTGTTCAAAATCTTAAAAAACAGCTTCCACAGATCCAGTCTAACCTTCCGGATGATGTAAAGGTAAGTTTTGAATTTGATCAATCTACGTATGTAATTAATTCCGTCAAAAGCTTACTTAGTGAAGGAACGATCGGCGCCCTTCTCACAGGATTAATGGTTATACTCTTTCTCGGAGATATCCGGGGAGCGATTATTGTGATCCTCACCATCCCGATTTCCATTATTTCAGCGGTCTTATTTCTCAACCTGTTTGGTCAGACCATTAATATTATGACGTTGAGCGGACTTGCCTTGGCGATCGGAATTCTCGTGGATGAAAGTACGGTAACCATAGAAAACATACATCAGCATTTTGATATGGGCAAACCAAAAGCCCTGGCCATATGGGATGCTTGTAAAGAAATAGCATTCCCAAAACTACTGATCCTGTTCTGTATTCTGGCCGTTTTTGCGCCGGCGTTTACGATGAGCGGTATTCCTGGATCTCTTTTCCTTCCATTAGCATTATCCATTGGATTCAGTATGATTATTTCCTATTTCCTTGCTCAGACCTTTGTTCCAGTTATGGCCAACTGGATCATGAAAGTGAAACATCACAAAGCAAAAGACGGACATACGATGACTGAAGCAGAAGAGTTTCAGGCCGCCGGTTTAAGCAATGAAAATGACACCTGGAGCCAGAAAGAAATTCTTCTGCAACAGGAAGACAGCAACCGGGATGGAAAAGTCAGTCTGTTTGAAAAAGTAAGATTCCGATACCTGAAATTCCTGGACAGGATTATGCCGTACCGGAAAACAGTTGTGCTGGGCTATATGATTTTAAGTATAGGATTGGTCGCTCTGCTTCTTAACAATATTGGCCGAGATGTTCTTCCCCAAGTCAATGGATCTCAATTCCAATTACGAATGAGAATTCCAGACGGGACCCGGATTGAAAAAACAGAACTGCAAGCCTTACAACTGCTAAAAGGGATAGAAGGTATTGTGGGAAAAGACAATATTTCCATTACCTCAGCGTATGTAGGAAACCACCCAAACCTATTTTCAGTAAGTCCCATTTATCTTTGGATGGCCGGATCTCATGAAACGGTAGTTCAGGTTGCGTTAAAAGAAGGCTTCCATACCAATATGGATGACCTTAAAGATAAGATCAGAGAAAAAGCAAAAAGCATTAACCCTGAAATGAAACTTTCATTCGAACCTATTGAACTGACGGAGAAAATCCTCAGCCAAGGCTCTCCTACTCCGATTGAAGTCAGACTTTCGGGTAGAGATAAAGGAGTTAATGAAGCTTACGCTAAGAAAATAGAAGCCGAGCTTAAAAAAATTCCATACCTGCGTGATGTACAGATCGGTCAGTCTATCAAATATCCTACCGTAGATATTACCATAGACAGGATCCGTGCCGCTCAGCTAGGAGTAGATGTTTCAGAAATTTCACGTTCACTTGTGGCTTCCACATCTTCTTCAAGGTATACCGAAAAAAATATATGGACTGATGAAAAGGCCGGATACAGCTATAACGTACAGGTTCAGATTCCGGAAAATAAGATGAACAGCAAAGCGGAAATCGCAGCTATTCCATTACAGAAAAACTCCAACAGACCGAATCTGGGAGATGTAGCCACCATCAAAGACGGCTTCACGTACGGAGAAACTGATAACCTGGGAGCAATGCCAATGCTTACTGTCACTGCAAACCTGAATCACACAGACCTTGGAACGGCTACAAAAGACGTACAGAAAGTAATTGATCATCTTGATGACTTGCCAAGAGGACTGAATATTAAACTTATCGGATTGAGTGAAACGCTTAACGAAACCCTGAGCAGTTTACAGAGCAGCCTTGTCATCGCAATTATGGTCATTTTTCTTATGCTGGCAGCCAATTTCCAGTCGTTTAAAGTGTCCGGTGTAGTTTTGGTAACTGTACCAGCCGTACTTTTAGGAGCATTGGCCTTGTTAATTGTAAGTGGTTCCACTCTTAATCTTCAGTCTTATATGGGAATCATCATGTCTGTGGGCGTTTCCATTTCCAATGCGGTCCTGTTGATTACAAATGCCGAGCAGCTTAGAAAACATAACGGTGATGCTTTACTGTCTGCCAGAGAAGCTGCTGCTTTAAGACTCAGACCTATTGTGATGACTGCCTTAGCCATGGTCGTAGGAATGGTGCCAATGGCTTTAGGGCTGGGAGAAGCCGGAGATCAGGTTTCTCCTCTGGGACGCGCCGTGATTGGCGGACTGGCAGCTTCCACCTTTGCAGCCCTGTTTATTCTTCCGCTTGCGTTTGCATGGGGACAGGGTAAAATAACGACTCAAAGTGTTTCCCTGGATCCTGAAGATGAAGAAAGTATTCATTTTATCCCTGAACTGACAAAATAGATTGATCAACCGTTATTAAACCTTAACATTATGAACTCATTTTCTAAATATTTAATTCCCGCAGTCCTGTTTTTAAGCCTCCAAAGCTGCGGGCACAGTGACAAACCCGAGCAAAAAAAGACGGCTGTTTCAGCAACTCCGGAAATTGAAGCCATTAATCCCAAACAGGGAGATTTTGCATCTTCCAGAACTATTCCCGGTGAGCTTCAGCCTTACCAGAAGGTTGACGTTTATGCTAAAATAAGCAGCTTTGTAAAGAAATTGTATGTAGATGTCGGCAATGAAGTAAAAGCCGGACAGCTTCTCGCGACTCTGGAAGCTCCGGAACTTAATGCCCAGCAAAGTGCTGCTGCCTCTGCTTTAAAATCTAAAGAAGCGATTTATATTGCCAGTAAAGCCAAGTACGACCGTTTAAAAGAAACCAGTAAGACTCCGGGAACGATTTCCGCCCTCGATCTGGAACAGGCTCTGGCGGCACAAAGATCAGACATCGCCCAGCTGGAATCAGCAAAAGCTTCTTACAGAGAGGTGATTGATGTTAAAAATTATCTACAGATCAGAGCCCCTTTCAGTGGGAATATTGCGGTGAGAAATGTAAGTGCAGGAGCTTATGTAGGCCCTTCAGGAAAAGGATCTGAACTTCCTATGTTCAATCTGGTACAACAAGACAGGCTGCGTCTTATCGTCAATGTTCCTGAATTTTATACCGGCAGCCTTAATAAAGAAGGGGACATCAAATTCTCTGTACAGTCTCTTCCGGGCGAAACGTTTACCGCAAAGATATCCAGATCGGCAGGTGCTCTTGACAGCCGTTTACGCTCACAGTCTGTAGAGATGGATGTGTACAATAAAGATAAAAGACTGCTTCCGGGAATGGTAGCTAATGTGATCCTTCCTTTAAGCGAAAATAATAAGACATTATCTGTTCCTACTTCTGCGGTTTTAAATTCCTCTTTAGGTGTCTTTGTGATCCGGGTTGAAAAAAATACAGCTCACTGGGTTCCGGTAACGTCAGGAATTTCAAATGGTGACACGACTACCATCATAGGTCCTGTCACTCCGGATGATATAATTGTTAAAAGTGCCTCAGAGGAGATCAGAGACGGGCAAAGCATCAAAATAAAGCTCTCAAAATAAGCTCTTATTGTTAAAGAATATTTGATCGCCTTTTCTCCCTAAATTTCACAAAACCTGCATATTTAAAGGAAAGTAGAATTATTTTGTTAAAGAATCATAATAAAAAAAACCGCAGACTCGCCAAAAACAGGCGGTTGCGGTTTGTTTTTCTTTAACATACTTAAATAATATGTTAAAATGTGTTAAATAAAGAACCTGACAATAATCATATCAGGGCTCTTTTGCTCGGAATCTCTACTTTTGTAATGCTTTGTGAAAATAAATATTCCTTTTAACACGGATAATCAAATATATATGAAGAAAAGAGTTTTGTTTTATTTAGTTGCTTTAGTGTCTACAGTATCAGTTCAATCTTGCGCTACAAATTATGTAGTTTCACAGCCAGCAACTTACGCTAAAGAATACAAAACAGATGCCAAACTAGCTTCTATCGATAACAAGAAAATGGAGCAGGATAAGCAAAGACTTATCGATTCTTTTCTAGCCGAAAAGGCCGCATCTATCGCCAACGCGAAAAAAGCCATTAAGAATTCTGAGATTGCAAAAGCAGTCAAATACAATAAAACGATCGATAATATCCTAACAGAAGCTGAAACATACCTTGGAACTCCATACAGATACGGAGGAATGACAAGAAGAGGTATTGATTGTTCAGCTTTCGTTCTTTCTGTATTCGGAGCAGCAGCGGGGCTTAGCTTACCAAGAGTAGCAGCTTCTCAGGCTCAGGAAGGGGAAAGTATTGAAAAAGGAGACCTTCAGAAAGGAGACTTAATCTTCTTTTCACACGGAAGAAGAATTTCTCACGTAGGTATCGTAGAAAGTGTAACTGAAGAAGGAGAAATCAAATTCATCCACGCAGCCACTTCTAAAGGGGTAATGATCTCATCGCTGAATGATTCTTACTGGGGACCCAAATTCAGGTTTGCAAAAAGAGTGATCAACGAGAACGGAGATGCTTATAACAACTTAGCTTCTTCTACTCCATCCACAGCGACAAGTTTTTAATTTTAAATAATTGATTTAAATAATGAAGCCATCAGATTTCTGATGGCTTTTTTATTTTTATGACTAACCCCGTCTTTTTGCGTTGCAAAAATCCACCCTTTCAGAAGGGGAATAGTGGTGGGCGGGAAGTGAATTTTCGAGCCTGTAAGAAGGGTTGCTTAATTTTTCAGATGAGGGTCTGTATGAATTATAGGCTTTGGCTAAAGCCTTTATTGTAATCCTCTACATATGACGACGGGTTAAAACCCGTCGCTATTGAATAATTTGAGCATAGGTTTCAAAACATGTGAATTAATGAAATACTATTCTTCTTCTAAACGAACTGCATTAATACAGAAGGCGGGCTAAAGCCCACCTCCATTGAGTTTTTAATGAAATAACCGGAAGAGATTTTCCGACCTCAACCATCTAACTTCTAATCTCTAGCTTCTACTCCCTATCGATTTCAATATCCAGTTTATAAAGAAGCCCGTGTACTTCGGAAAGTGAAAACTTAGCCTTTTTAAGCCTGTTTACGGCAGGATCTATGGAATAATTGAAGGAGGTTCTGAAATCTGCTTTTTCAAGGTTTGTACGGTCGAAAATAGCACCGGACAGGTCACAGTTTTTGAATACTGAATGAGACAGATCACATTCAGCAAAATCGGTTTCTATTAATTTGGAATTTCTGAATAGGGTCTTTTTAACCGAAGTATTATAAAATACCGCATTGTTGAGAGCGCATCCATCAAAAGTAAATGAAAGTCCAAAGCCGTTGCACTCACTGAACTGGAGCCCTAACATTTTACATTCTTTAAAAGTAACGGTACGGAACGCTGTTTTAACCAGTTTTGCCATACTCAGATTGCAACCGATAAACTCACAGTCTGTGAAACTGAAATCTGAAAGATCCGCGTATTCAAAGCTGCAATTTCTGAAGATACAGTTTTCATATTCGCCTGTTTGTAGGCGTTGATCGGAAAAGATTATATTTTGGAAATCCTGATCGGAGATATATGCCTGTTTCATTCTGGTATTAATTCATAAGTAGTGCTTATTAATCTTTCCAACTAATTGATACAGATTTAAGAAAGGGTAAAGCTTATACTTTACACCAAGCTGTTCTTATCCGAATAATTAAGTTTAAAGAAAATAAAAGTCATCATAGAAAAAGCAAGCAGCGAGCTTCCTCCGTAGCTGAAATAAGGGAGCGGAATACCCACAGTCGGGAAAAGCCCCATAACCATCCCTAAATTGATAGTAAAGTGCATCATCAGGATGGAAGCAAAACAATATCCAAATACCCGGTTAAAGGCTGACTTCTGCTGTTCCGCAAGATAGTAAATCCGTCCGATGTATACCATATAACACAAGACCAGAACGGCACTTCCTACAAAGCCCCATTCCTCGCCTACTGTACAGAAAATATAATCGGTTTCCTGTTCCGGAACGAATTTCCCCTGGGTTACAGATCCTTCACGGTATCCCTTTCCTAAAAGTCCACCGGATCCGATGGCAGTTTTTGAATATAATAAGTTGTACCCGGAGGTATCTCTAAATGCTTTTTCTCCTTTATAAAGAACCTCAATTCTTTCTCTCTGGTGTTTTGGTAGTTTTTCTAAAATGTATGGCGATCCGAAAGCAAGTCCGCACAGTAATATAATTGATCCTGCAATCCCTGAAATAGAGATCACGTCCCAGGACATTCTATGGTAATTCATAGCGATCAGCACTCCGGCAATGATAACCACAGCCAATGCCACATACAAAGGAGGGACAGCAAGAGAAATCAAAAAGACTCCTGCAAATATAAATCCTACCCCAAACAGAAGACCGTTCAGTCCTTCTCGGTATAAAGCGATAAAAAATGCAATAAATACAAGCATGGAACCCACATCGGGAATCATCAGAACCACCGCTGCGGGAATACCGATAATGGCTAAAACAGTCCAGAGCGATTTTTTAACCTTTAGATTAAAATCAGGCCCGGAAACGTAGTTCGCCAGCATAAGTGCCGTTCCTATTTTTGCAAATTCAACAGGCTGCATGGTAAAGCTTCCGAATTTGTACCAGTTTTTCTGGCCCAGGATTTCTTTACCGAACGGGAAAAGTCCTATCAAAAGTAAGACTCCTCCGATATAAATAATACCTGACATATTCTCGAAGAACTTGCTTCTTCCCACGAATATAATTAAACCAACAAACAATGAGATACAGAAGAATACCAACTGTTTTTCTCCTAATTTCTGGTCAACACTGTAAATATTAGCTATGGCAAAAATGCAAAGCAGGAAATACAGCCCCAGTCCTAGTTTATCTATTCCTTCTGCCCACTTCATTGCTTTACTTTTTTAGCGTTGTTCTTTGTTTCTTCGTCTATTTTTTTCTGCAGTTTTATTTTCTGCTCCTTGATAAAATTCAGACTGTCCAGTTTTCTTTTCACCTTAACAGAGTCTTCTTTAGGATCTTTGTACAGGCCTTTACGTTTCAGATCTGCCACCCATTGTCTTTTGTACTCAGGCATGAAGGTAGCACCGGTCATCTTCTTGTACAGGTTTTCTCTTTTCAGGTCTCCCGTAATATATTTTTCAGCGATCACCGTACAGGCTGGACCTGCCCATGTCGCACCAAATCCGGCATGTTCCATTACTGCTGCTACCACAATTCTTGGTTTATCCGCAGGAGCAATTAAAACGAAAATTGAGTTATCTTTTCCCTGAGGCACCTGTGCTGTACCTGTTTTGGCAAGCTGGGTGAAGTCGTTGGATTTCAAACTTCTTGCGGTACCTCTCAATACTACGGCTTCCATACCTTTCAGTACAGGCTCGAAGTGTTTTGGGTCTACAAGGGTCTGATGTTTTGTTTTAAATCTTTTATCCGGATTAGGTTTTCCGTCAATAGATTTAACGATATGAGGGGTGTAGAACCAGCCTTTATTGGCAATGGCAGCTACATAGTTGGCTAACTGAAGAGGTGTCACCAAGACATCTCCCTGCCCCATTCCATTGAAAATAGAACCATTCATCGTATAATCACCTGTCCAGTCTTTTTTACCGCTTCTCTTTTCGTAAAACTTCCCGGTAGGAATTCTTCCCGGTGAACCAACGGCAATATCATTATTCAGATATTCTCCTACCCCAAAGCTACTCATGATCTTTTTCCACTCATCCACTCCTCTGGAAGGATCTTTCGGATATTTATTCATGATGGCAATAAAGGCATGCGAGAAATAACAGTTACTGGACACCTGAATAGACGGAATCAAAGGATCTGCGCCTCCGTGTCCTTTAATTCTCAAACCTCTGTAGAAAAATCCGCCACCACATGGAAAAACGGTATTTTCATCCATTACACCCATCTGCATTCCTGCCAAAGCAGTCAGCAATTTGAAGGTAGATCCCGGAGGATAAGCCGCCTGAACAGATCGGTCAAACGTAGGTTTATTTTCGTATAATGTATCTTTCGATAATGCGTAAAGATTTTTTGATTTGTAAGGACCTGTGAATAAATTAGGATCAATGTCCGGGCCGGTTGCCATAGTCAGAATTTCTCCGTTATTAGGATCAATGGCTACAATAGCTCCGTGTTTTCCCACCAGCATTTCTTCTGCCATTCTCTGAAGATCATAATCAATGGTCAGCGTGATATCTTTTCCGGTAATAACGTCTTTATCTAGGGTTCCGTTTTTGTAAGAACCAATATTCCGAAGTTTAATATCTTTCTGGATATACTTCATCCCTTTTACACCGCGAAGTTCTTTTTCGTAAGATTTCTCAACACCGGTTTTTCCGATAAAATCTCCCGGAAGATAGTAAACTGAGTCTTTCTTGATTTCTCTTTCATTCACTTCACTGGTGTATCCCAAAAGGTTTCCGGAAGTTCCCACTTCATACTGACGCTGAGGTCTGGACACAATACTGAATGCAGGATATTTGAAAATAATTTCCTGTACTCTGGCAATATCTTCTCTGCTGAGGTCCTTCAGAAAGGTCATCGGGGTCAGCTTGGAATAGTATTTTTCTTTTTTAATGATGTCAATTCTTTTGATAAAATCGGGTTTGCTGATCTGCATCAGATTACAGAATCCTAATGTATCAAAATCAGGCTTCATGAGCGCCTGTGTAAAAGATATTTCGTAAGCAGGCTGGTTTCCTACCAGGATCTTTCCGTTTCTGTCGAAAACGACACCCCTTTGTGGAATGACGTACTCAATTTTAATGGAGGTATTAGCCGCATTTAAGGCATAACGGTCTGTAAACATCTGCAAATACGCAAGCCTCGCCACAAAAATAAGGGCGATTACGACTAAGGCAGAAAAGATTTTTAAATAACGTGTGTTCAAACTTTTTGTTTGATTTTAAATATTAATGCGTAAACAACGATAAATATAAAGGAAATTATACTTGTGATCACTACATTAAGTAATATTTCAAAAAAACGGCTAAATTTAAAAAATTCTATATACTGCACTAAAAGCTGATGCAGGAAGATACTCGAGAACAGAAACAGCAAAAACTGCGCCCACTGGAGGGACTGAAAAGAGAAAAAGTCTGTGGAAGTATCTGTGGAAGTTCTGAAGATCAACGTTCTAAAATACGCAATCAACGTGGTTGCAAATGCATTGATTCCCCATGAATAGAGAAATGCATCTACAGAAAGTCCTATTAAAAAGCTTAAAGCTAAAAACTGATATTTATTTCTGAAGAAGGGATAAAACATGACGAAAACCGGATAAAGAACCGGTGTATACTTTCCGAAAAGAGTGATCCTGTTGAGTACAAAAATCTGTAATGCAACCAGGAAGATCATGATCAATATATCGGTAAATAAAGTCCTGCTAATCATTTTCTTTTTTTATTACGGTCTGCAATGTATCCTGAATTCTCTGTACTTCGGCTTTCTTAAGATTTTTCACAACGAATACTTTACTCAAAGCACCCATTTTTTCACTCAGCTCCACTGAGATATCCCAGAAACCGGTTTTATTATCTACAGAATATCCTGCGATGGTTCCGATCATGACGCCTTTAGGGAAAATAGCAGATTTACCGTCTGTAACAACAGTATCTCCCACTTTTAAGGCTACATATTTAGGAATATCGGCAAGGTGCATTACTCTGGAATTATCACCATTCCACGTTAAAGTTCCAAAATATCCGGAATTTTTCAACGATGCGTTGATTCTGATTTTATTGACACTAAGAACAGACTGCACCAAAGCATAGCTGTCTGTAGAATTGATAACGATCCCCGCGATTCCTTTGGGAGCCATAACGCCCATCTGAGGAAAAACACCGTCTCTGCGGCCACGGTTGATCGTAAAATAGTTATTTCTTCTGTTGATACTGTTAAACACGATTTCACCGTCTACAAAAGTATAGATCTGTCCACCGCCTAAAGTATCATGTACTTTTTTGAATACAGGATTCTTGGCTCCCTCTTTTCCATAAAGCTGGAGCATCAGAGATTTATTCTGAGCCACAAGATCTTCATTGATCTGTTTCAGTTTCAGATATGAAACCCCTTCATCTATATACCCCGAAATCCATGAATTCAGCGCAGCCGACTGGCCAGCTACCCATGATTTCTGCATGGCGTTTTTAGAGAATATAAGAACCAGAGCAACAATCTGCAGGAATATAAAGAAGACAAAAAGAGCGTTCTTCGAAAATAGTCTCAGCAAAAATCCCATTCAGATGTATTGTCGTAAAAAGTTAAAATTATTTAATTAAGAAATTGAATTTATCCATATTCTTAAGGGCAATACCGGTTCCGCGAACAACAGCTCTCAACGGATCTTCTGCTACAAATACAGGAAGACCGGTCTTTTTATGCAATCTGTCGGCAAGACCTCTTAATAAAGCACCTCCTCCAGCAAGATAGATACCTGTTTTATAAATATCAGCAGCCAGTTCCGGTGGCGTAAGAGAAAGCGTTTCCATTACCGCATCTTCAATTCTGATGATGGATTTGTCTAATGCACGCGCAATTTCTTTGTAGCCAACCATGATTTCTTTCGGCTTCCCTGTAATAAGGTCTCTACCCTGTACCGGGATATCTTCAATGTCTACATCAAGATCTTCCACTGCAGAACCTACTTCAATTTTGATTCTTTCAGCCGTTCTCTCTCCGATGTAAAGGTTATGGTGAGTTCTTAAGTAATAAGCGATATCGTTGGTAAATACGTCCCCTGCAATTTTCACAGATTTATCACATACAATACCTCCTAAAGCTACCACTGCAATTTCCGTAGTACCACCACCTATGTCGATGATCATATTTCCTTCAGGTTTCTGTACGTCTATACCCACCCCTATTGCAGCAGCCATTGGTTCGTAAATCAGTCTTACTTCTTTCGCGTTTACTTTCTGAGCAGAATCTCTTACCGCTCTTTTTTCAACTTCAGTAATGCCAGAAGGGATACAGATCACGATTCTCAGTGCCGGCTGTATGAATCTACCTTTAATTCCAGGAATTTTTTTGATAAATTCTTTGATCATGTGTTCAGAAGCGTGGAAATCTGCAATCACCCCATCTTTCAAAGGACGGATGGTCTTGATATCCTCGTGAGTTTTACCCTGCATATGCTTGGCCTGCTCGCCGACCGCAATGGGCCTACCCGTAGAACGTTCAATTGCAACAATTGACGGCTGATCTATAACAATTTTATTATTATGGATGATAAGGGTATTGGCAGTACCAAGGTCTATCGCAATTTCTTGCGTAAACATATCGAATAAACTCATATTTTTCTTCTGATTTTAAGTTTACAAAGATATAAATTTAACACTACTAAAGAAATTTAACCTGCATATAATTTGGTTAAAATTTTATTAAAATTTATAATCTTATATTAACTTTTGCTTTAATCATTTACGGAGTCTGATTTAAACTAAAATTAATGGCAATGGGGCTTGAAGACGTAAGATACAAATCTTTGAGCCAAATACAAAGAAATCTCTCTCTTAAAAAACGATAAAATGCTGATTATAAATTATTTTCTCATCAACCGTATGATCACCCAACTTCCAACTTCCTTCTTTCGGCGTCTATCTCACTCCTTCCTCACCATAGTTTTTCACGATAATTATCATATACATTATCAGAGGTTGATTAATTAAAAAAACCGTAAATTTGCCGTGCTTATGTTACAGTATTCCAACATCCATCAAACATCGAATTTTGCTGTACTTTCCATCAGCTACGAGAAGGCTGATGTAGAAACGAGAGGGAAATTTGCATTCTTTGATGACAACATCAAGAACTTTGTCACCCGGATCCATAACGTGGATTTAGGGGATGCATTTGTGGTTTCCACATGTAACAGAACCGAGATCTATACCACTTCACCGAATTATCTTCTGGTTGCAGAGGAATATTGCAAAACCATCGGGGTACATCTTACGGATTTCCTTCAGTTTGCGAATATCCTGACCAAAGAAGAAGCGCTGATCCATCTGTTCAGAGTAGCAGCAGGACTGGAAAGCCAGATTATCGGGGATTTCGAGATCATCGGACAGATCAAAAAAGCATACAGCCGTTTCAAAAAAGAAAGACAGAATTCAAATCCTTATCTGGAAAGAGCAATCAACGCAGCAATCCAGATTTCGAAAAGAATTAAAAACGAAACCGGAATTTCAAACGGGGCCGCTTCTGTATCTTACGCTGCCGTACATTACATCTTAAACAGCCAGAAAAAAATAACGGAGAAAAACATTCTTCTTTTGGGTGTAGGTGAAATCGGGCAGAATACGGTTGAAAATCTGGTGAAGCACGTTTACCAGCCTAAAATTAAAATCGCAAACAGAACTCAGGAGAAAGCTGAAAAAATTTCCGAGAAATATAATATTCCTCATGTTGATTATTCTGATTTTGACAAGGAAATAAAAAATACAGACATCCTGATTGTTGCCACCGGAGCAAAACATCCCATCATCAACAAGTCTCACTTTCCAAACGGAAAAGAAACACTAGTTATTGACCTTTCCATTCCGCATAACGTTGAAAAGAATGTTACCGAGAACGAAAACGTAACACTGATCGACGTGGATGAACTTTCAAAACAGATCCAGGAAACGATTCAGCAGCGGGAAAAAGAGATCCCAAAAGCTGAAAAAATCATCAAAGAACTGATGAAAGAGTTTCTGGAATGGGAAAAAAAGAGAAAGCTGGCACCCAATATTCACCATTTCAAAGCAGTCCTGAAGAATATGGAACGCAATGAAATGCATAATTTTTACAGAAAAAATAAATACATAAACATCACGGACATGGAGCTTTCTGACAAAATGATCCAGAAAATCACCAACCGTTTTGCAAAATTTATCATCGACAATCCTTTAAAAGCCGAAGAAATTAGTAAATTAATGCACGAAATATTAGTTGAACAACCAAACAACGAATTCAATGAAAAGCATTAGAATCGGAACAAGAAATTCCGCACTTGCACTTTGGCAGGCAAGAGAGGTTGCGAGGCACCTTCAAAACCGTAATTATTTAACGGAAATCGTTCCTATCGTATCTTCGGGCGATAAGAACTTAAATCAACCGCTTTATTCTTTAGGGATCACCGGGGTTTTCACAAGAGACCTTGATGTGGCTTTATTGAATGATGAGATTGATATCGCCGTACATTCTTTAAAAGACGTCCCTACACAGCTTCCTCAAAACATTAAGATCATTGCTTATCTGGAAAGAGATTTCCCGCAGGACGTACTGATCAGAAAAGAATCTTCGAGAAATAAAGAATTCCACGAACTGAAACTGGCAACCAGCAGTCTGAGAAGAAGAGCATTCTGGCTGAAGAATTATCCTCACGCTGAATTTTCTGACATCCGTGGAAATATCCAGACTCGTCTTCAGAAACTGGAGGACGGAGATTTTGATGCTACGATTTTATCTCTGGCAGGAATTAAAAGAATGAAAATGGACATCGATTATGAGATGCTTCCATTAATGATCCCGGCAGCTTCCCAGGGAGTAATCGCCGTGGCCGGACATTCTGACAAACCGGAGATCAACGAAATCCTGAGCCAGATCAACCATAAGAAAACCCAGATCTGTGTAGAGATCGAAAGAAATTTCCTGAGCACACTGGAAGGCGGATGTACCGCTCCAATCGGTGCTTATGCGGAGATCATCGAAAACCAGGTTCGTTTCAAAGCGGCTTTATGTTCTCTTGATGGTAAAAACTGCATCGCTACCGACGAAAACTTCGAGTACAACGAAACGGAGAATTTTGGAGAAAAATTCGCTAAGATCGTTCTTGAAAACGGAGGAAAAGAGCTGATGACAGAAATCAAGAATTCTTACTAAACGTTTTCAAACAGCCTTTCTATTTTTACATTTCTATTAAGTGCGGAACTATGAAAAAGTATCTGTTTTTATTAGCATTCATCTATTTTATGTGTACTGTAAGTGCACAGAATAAATTTGCACTTCAGCTATCCGATTCCGCTTTGGGATTGGTTGATAAAACAGTTACCTATGACCCCACTTACTTTGTCCTTAAATACCCTAATGGAGATGTCCCGGCAGATAAAGGCGTCTGCACTGATGTCGTGATAAGAGCTTACAGAAAAATGGGGATCGATCTCCAAAAAGAAGTTCATGAAGATATGGCGAAAAATTTCTCAAAATATCCGAAAATCTGGGGTTTGAAAAAACCTGATACGAATATTGACCACCGCAGGGTTCCAAACCTTGCTGTGTTCTTTTCTAAATTCGGGAAAGCAAAATCTATTGAGACCAATCCTGCATTGTATGTTCCGGGAGATATTGTTACGTGGCTTCTGCCTGGAAATTTAACACACATCGGAATTGTTGTCAATAAAAAATCTGCTGATGGAAAAAGGTTTCTGATCGTACATAATATAGGAGGCGGACAGGTGGTGGAAGATGTCCTTTTTAAATACACCATTACAGGACATTATCAATACCAGAAATAAATAACTTTTTATGAAAAACCTTATTTATGCTTTTTTTGTATTGATCGCATGCTATACGAAAGCGCAGACCGGAGAATTTAGAATCATTAACAAACATATTGATTATTCTCCTGAAAGAGTAAAACTAAGCCTTGAGTATCTTAAAAGTCATTATAACATCACTCAGAATTCACCGGTCATTTCACCTAAAATCATTGTTCTTCACTATACTGCAGGCGGAACTGTAGAAACGAATTATAAATATTTCAACAAGACCCATCTGGAGTCTGCCAGAAATGTTTTAAAGAAACAAAGCACACTGAATGTTTCTTCCCAGTTTATTGTAGACAGAGACGGTACGATTTATCAGCTTATGGAGCCTAATATGTTTGCAAGACATACCATCGGACTTAATTACTGCGCCATCGGTATTGAAAACATAGGAAGCAAAAAACAGCCACTGACAGAAAAGCAGGCTTTAGCGAACGCACAATTAATTAAGTACTTAACTAAAAAATACAATATAGAATATCTGATAGGTCATTCAGAATATGGTATCTTTAGAGGATCGAAACTCTGGAAGGAAACCGACCCGAATTATTTCACAGCAAAAGAAGATCCGGGTAAGGATTTTATGAAGAAAGTACGATTGCTTGTTGATGATTTACATTTAAAAGATAAACCCTAATGAACATTCTATTCACCAAAACCATAGATGCCGCATTGTTATCCAAAGAATTAGGATCGGATATTTCGGCTGAATGTATTGAGGTGATCAGAACAGAACCTATAAGAATTTCCGTATTCGATTTAAAGAACTACTCATTGATTTTCACCAGTGTGAATGGAGTGAGGTCCTTCTTCACCAATCAGTTTAGACCTAACGAAGATTTTACCGCAAAAAATTATAACAAAATATATTGTGTCGGTGAAAAAACGAAACGTGAACTCAGAAAATACGGTTTCGGGACCTTCAAGGTTTTGAAAAATGCAGAAACCCTTTCAAGGTTTATCATCGGAAACTGCCAGCACGAACAGTTCCTTCACTTCTGTGGCAATCTGGCCATCGATGTTCTGGATAAGGATCTTCCGCTGCAGAATATCCGCTACAAAAAGATCACGGTTTACAACACTGAAGAACTCTATCCTTTGGTACCTGAAAAATATCATGCTACAGTTTTTTTTAGTCCAAGCGGAGTTCGTAGTTTTGCAAAACTCAACTCTTTAGAAGAAATGAAGATTTTTTCCATTGGTGAAACCACGTCCAATGAACTGCGAAAGCACACCACAGCGGAAATATTCACTTCAGAAGAAAATAATCTGGCTTCGATCTTTGAGCTGATAAAAAAAGAACTTTGAAGCAGCTGCTAGTTTGGCTGGTAAAAATAATAAGTGCCGGAAACGGACATATTAGTTTAAATAAATTATGATTAAAAACGACTTATATTTAAAAGCACTCCGCGGAGAAACGGTAGAAAGACCACCGGTGTGGATGATGAGACAGGCCGGAAGATATCTGCCGGAATTCATTGCTCTTCGGGATAAATATGACTTCTTTACAAGATGTCAGACGCCTGAACTGGCTTCTGAGATTACTGTACAGCCTATCCGTAGGTTTCCTTTGGATGCAGCCATCCTGTTTTCTGACATTTTAGTGGTTCCTCAAGCCATGGGAATTGATTTTAAAATGAAAGAAAATGTAGGCCCTTGGCTGGACAATCCGATCAGAACAATGGAACAGGTTCAGAATGTGATTGTTCCTGATGTGGATGATACTTTAGGATACGTTTTTGATGCTATTGAGCTTACCTTAATTAAATTGGACAACGAAATTCCGTTAATCGGTTTTGCAGGTTCTCCATGGACGATCCTATGTTACTGTATTGAAGGAAAAGGAAGCAAAGCTTTTGATATCGCAAAATCATTCTGTTTCCAGCAGCCTGAAGCGGCTCATTTACTGCTTCAGAAGATCACGGACACTACGATCGCTTATTTAAAAAGAAAAGTGGAAAAAGGAGTTTCTGCAGTACAGGTTTTTGATTCATGGGGTGGAATGCTGTCTCCTACGGATTATCAGGAATTCTCATGGCAGTATATCAACCAGATCGTTGAAGCTTTGAGCCCTCTTACCCATGTTGTGGTATTCGGGAAAGGATGCTGGTTTGCGCTGGAAGATATGACGATGTCTAAGGCATCTGCTTTGGGTGTGGACTGGACCATTACACCTGAATTCGCAAGAACATTAACGAATCATACCATGACGCTTCAGGGGAATTTTGATCCTGCAAGACTACATTCTACACCGGAAACCATCAAGAAGATGGTGACTGAAATGATCAACCGTTTCGGAAAAGACAGATATATCGCGAATCTTGGCCATGGAATCTTACCGAATATTCCTGTGGAAAATGCGGAGGCGTTCATCAGAGCGGTTGTGGACTGGAAACCGAACAACTAGTTTTCTGACCACAAAAGGAGCAAAAGTTTTTATTGCTTCATTACAACAGACAAATAGAACTTCAAACCTCATAGGTTTTTGAAACCTATGAGGTTTAGACAGACATATGATTAAGTAATTAGTCAAAAAAACAAAATCCCTTTCAATTGTTTTGAAAGGGATTTTTTATAAGAAAAAACTGAGTCATTAATTCACTTCAGTAATAAAATCTTCTTTAGATTTTCTCACCTTCGTAAGATTCACCAACCAGTCTGATTCAGAGTTTCTGTAACCGATAGGCAGAAGCAAGACGCTCTTTAAGCCTTTTTCTTTTAAGTTTAAAACTTCATCTACCGCTTCAGGAGAAAAACCTTCCATTGGGGTAGAATCCACTTCTTCAAACGCTGCTGCGATGATGGCTGCACCGAATGAAATATAAGCCTGTTTTGCGGCATGCGTAAAGTTTTCTTCAGCAGATCTCTGAGGGTAGGTTCCCAACAGCATCTGTCTGTAGTTTTCCCAGCCTTCGTTTTCAAAACCTCTGATTTTGTTGGTCAGATCAAACATTGCATTGATTCTTTCCTCCGTGTAATTATCCCATGCTGCAAACACCAAAAGATGTGAACAGTCTGTGATCTGCGGCTGATTCCATGCATGAGGCTTGATCTGCTCCTTTACCTCCTGGTTCGTGATTACAATGATCTCAAAAGGCTGAAGACCGCTGGATGTAGGTGCCAGTCTTGCAGCTTCTAATATTTTATCCACTTTTTCCTGTGGCACTTTCTGACCGTTCATTGCTTTGGTCGCAAATCTCCAGTTCAATTTTTCTATTAATTCCATTACGTTAAATTTAGACCAGACAAAATTACTTCAAGAAGCAAGACGCAGGTACACAAAAATTGCTATTTGCGCAATTGGCAGAATCTATAGAATTAAGAAAGGAAGCTGGGAGAGGGAGGCTGGAAGTTACTAGTGAACACTAATAAAATTTACAGCAGGGGTTATTCTTTTCTGATCTTTTTACTGATGATTTCCTTTTTGTTATTGATCTGAATGAGATAGTTTCCTTTCGGCAGATCAGAGAGATCGTATTTTTCATACTTTCCAGTGAAGCTTTTGACTTTTCTGCCGGACATATCAAGTACGGTGACTTCAGCATCAGATTTCATTAGATCCGATGGAATATACAAATCATCTTTTACGGGATTTGGATAGACCTGCATTGTATCTGCCAGAGAAACTTCGGAAGTTCCCAACACTCCTGCTGTAATGGCAATATCATCCACGACCACTCCAAATGAATAATCTCCTAGATCATCGTATACAAATCTCATCTGAAAGTTGGCATTGGCATAAGGAGTCAGGTTGATACTGGTTGCTACATTGTACCCTGTAATAATGTATGTCAGGGTATTTAAGTCAATCGTCCAGGTTCCGGCTTCTCCCGAAGCTGTAAATACCTGTATCCATGAAGTACCATTAAAAACTTCAACCTTTAACGTCGTATTAAGGGTATAAATCTTATTGGCATATTTAAATGATAGTCTGGGGTTTGAAACGCCGGAAAGATTAATAACAGGAGATACCAATCTCGCATTGCTGTTGACTCCGCTCGGCCCAGCATCATCGTCATCAAAAAAAGCGGCCCCATTGGGAAATGCAGCAAAACCGCTTGTTGTCCCTACACTCCAATTGTATGTCGTATCCGGGTTATTTGTCGTCCATCCCGGAGGCAATCCCGCTCCGTTAAAGTTCTCAGAAAATACCTGTGCATGATAAAATCCACAGGCGATCAGAAAAAAGAGTATTTGTTTTTTCATGATATAACAATTATTAGTTTCGGTAAAATTACTAATTAATAGTCATCACAAAATAAACATTTAACATAATATTTACTATCAAGCACTATATTAAATTAAAAAAAGCAGTTGATTAACTGCTTTTTATGTTTTTTATCCCAACATTTTCTGGGCTTTTTTGACGCCTTCCACAAGCTTATCAATTTCATCAAACGTATTATAAACGGCAAAACTTGCTCTTACGGTTCCGGCTATATTAAAGAAATCCATGATCGGCTGTGTACAGTGATGTCCGGTTCTTACAGCAATACCCATTTTATCGAGGATCATTCCTACATCGGAAGAAATACCGGTTCCTTCTAAATTAAAGGAAACAACGCCTACTCTTTTGGCTTTTTCACCATAGATCTTTATGTTTTCCAGTTCTAAAAGTTGTCTCTGAGCATATTCAAGCAAAGCATTTTCATGGTTCTGAATATTCTGTCTTCCGATTTTCTCAATAAAATCTACGGCAGCGCCCAGTGCAATATTTCCTCCTACATTTGGGGTTCCGGCTTCGTATTTAAAAGGAAGTCCTGCGTAAGTAGTTCCATCGAAAGAACAGGTTGCAATCATCTCTCCTCCTCCATGGAAAGGCGGAAGTTCTTCAAGAAGCTCCTGTTTTCCGTAAAGAATACCGGTTCCCATTGGTGCATACATTTTATGACCTGAAAACACAAAGAAATCACAATCCATCTTCTGTACATCGATCTCAAAGTGAGGAGCAGACTGCGCTCCATCGATCACAACATAAGCATCAGAATTTTTTCTTGTTTTCGCGATGATTTCTTCAATAGGATTTACAATTCCCAAAGCATTGGAAACCTGGTTTACAGCAACCACTTTGGTTTTCTCGCTTAAAAACTCATCCAGATAGTTTAGTTGAAGGATACCGTTTTCATCAATTGGAATCACTCTCAGTTTTGCTCCGGTTCTTTCACAAAGCAGCTGCCATGGAACGATGTTAGAGTGGTGTTCAAGATAAGAGATAATGATCTCGTCGTCTTTTTTAAGCTTCTGTGTTAAAATATAGGCGATGAGGTTCAGACCTTCTGTAGTTCCTTTTGTAAAAATAACTTCAAAATCATGCTTAGCATTGATGAACTTCTGAATCTTTCTTCTGGAAAGCTCCATTTCTTCAGTAGCCAGCTGACTTAATGTATGGATTCCTCTGTGAACATTGGCATTAAGCTGCGTATAATATTCATTCCATATCTTCAAAACAGAATCCGGCTTCTGAGATGTTGCTGCATTATCTAAGTAAACCAAAGGCTTACCATTCACTTCGCGGTTTAATATCGTAAACTGACTTCTTATTTCCTGAATGTCAAACATTTATTAAAATTTTAAATTAGATGGCTCTTATTTAGAACACTTCAAATTTACGGCTTTTTTTCTGAAAGGAAGTATCGGATGAGCGGGTGATACTTGTCAGGTGATAGAAAGATTCGATAGATGATTTATCTTTTATCCTATGCATAAAAAAACCTGCCAATAAATTGACAGGTTTTATATGGTTTGTTGAATAAGCAAATATTATTCTGCTGTAGCTTCTTCTGCTGCCGGAGCTGCACCTTCTTCAGTTGCACCTTCTTCATCTTCATCATCTTCTACTACTGCACCACCTTTCATTGCATTTCTAGACATCTTAACAGCTACTACAACTGCATTGTCAGGGTGTACAAAAGAATATCCTTCAGTTTTGATTCCTCCTACATAAAGTTTGTTACCAATTCTTAATGGAGTTACATCCACAACGATCTCGTCTGGTAAGTTAGCAGGAATAGCTTTCACTTTCAATTTTCTGAAAGACTGACGTAAAACACCACCAGCCACAACACCTTTAGAACGTCCGGTAATTCTTACAGGAACTTCCATAACTACTGGCTTATCATCAGATAACTGGTAGAAGTCTGCGTGTAAAATTTTGTCCGTAATCGGGTGGAACTGAATATCCTGAAGAACTGCCGGAATAGTTTTTCCGTCTAGTTCAATAGATACCGTGTGTGCTTCAGGAGTGTATACTAAACCTTTGAATGCTCTCTCTTCAGCAGAGAAGTTCAATGGCGCTTCACCTCCATAAACAACACAAGGAACTAATTCAGCATCACGTAAAGCTTTTGTAGACTTTTTGCCCACGCTTTCTCTTTTTGTACCTTGAATTGTAATAGATTTCATTTTATAAAAAATTTAAAAATTTGTTCAGTTTAATTTTGCAATCCGCTAAAAACCAATTAGATAATAAACTTACTACTGATTGATTGGTGCTCATGAACCATCTTCATAACGTCCGCAAATAATGGGGCGCAAGATAGCACTTTTATTTTAGATGACAAATTATTTTTAACAGGAATTGAGTCAGTTACAATAACTTCCAACAATTTAGAGTTCTCAATATTCTCGTATGCTTTTCCGGAAAGTACTCCGTGAGTTGCCATCGCTCTTACTGATTTTGCTCCTTTTTCTACTAAAATATCTGCAGCTTTGCAAAGTGTACCTGCCGTATCGATCATGTCATCGATAAGGATTACATTCTTCCCTTCTACATCTCCGATAAGGAACATCTCTTCTACAACGTTTGCTTTTTTTCTTTCCTTGTAAGCAATTACTACTTCAGCCCCTAAGTGACCTGCATAGTTTTTCGCTCTTTTCGCACCTCCCATATCCGGAGAAGCTATCGTAAGATTATCCAGGTTCAATGCTCTGATATAGTCTACAAAAACACTTGAAGCATAAAGATGATCTACCGGAATTTCAAAGAATCCCTGAATCTGATCTGCATGAAGATCCATCGTCATGATTCTTGTTGCTCCAGCTGCTGTCAATAGATTAGCTACCAGTTTGGCACCTATCGGAGCTCTTGGCTTGTCCTTTCTGTCCTGTCTTGCAAGTCCGAAATAAGGGATTACAACAGTAATACTTTTTGCGGAAGCTCTTTTCGCTGCATCAATCATTAATAGAAGTTCTAAAAGATTGTCTGCTGGCGGGAAGGTAGATCCGATTAGGAAAACTCTTCCTCCTCTTACAGATTCATCCAGAACAGGTTCGAATTCCCCGTCGCTGAACTCCTGAAAGTTGATTTTCCCTAACTCTTTCCCATAATGCTGGGAAATTTTTTCTGCCAAGTCCCTGCTGGTTCTTGTACAAAATAGATAACTTAACTGATCGGCCATTTTTACTTTTTAAAGATTTTGCAAATTTAAAAAAAAACCACAAGAATTACTCTTGTGGTTTCTAACTTTTTATTTTCCTGTATTATTACGGGAATTTCACTCCTGAATATTTATTAGGATCTACCTGTGGTAAAGTAGATTTATACTTCGCGTTGATCGATTTGATAAATTCATTCGCAATCACTGCGTAGCCTCTTCCTGTAAGGTGAACTCCATCAAGAGAGAAAGCTCCTCCGGTTACAAATTTAGCCGTATACTTCACCCCATCGAAGGTAATTCCAGACTTTCCATTAAGCTCAATCATTTTAGCATTACCGTCTACAAAAGCCAGTCCATAAGAATCAGCCAGTGATTTGATAGATGCGTTATAAGCATCTACTGCGGTTTTCACATAAGAAGCTTCTATTTTTGTTAGTACATGCTGGTTTTGCAGTGGATAAGAAATCCCATACACATTGGCAGGGGCTGGTGCTCCCGGTGCAACAGTTCCGATTAGAGAACTTGTTGTAAGAAGGACATAATCATCTGCCGTAGCCTGTCTGGCCTGTCCGAAGATTTGCCCAAACGCAGCTGCTGTAAGTGCTCCTAAAGAAGGTGTCAAAGCAGCAGTAAGCTGTGGTCCCAGATCTGTAAGTGCAACATCCTTGATTAAAACAGGGTTGGAAGAAGTAGAAGAAAGTAAATTAATTCTGTCTCCAGCTCCGAAAGCAGTAAGCGCCTGCTTCAATGGCCCGTATAAACTTGCATTAAGCGTTGCTAAATTCGCTCCCAATGTTGTAGGAGTTAAAGGATTGTAAGGCACAGTCGTAAAGAAAGGAATAGAAGTAACGTAAGGAATATTTCCAATCACTCCTTTTGTGGTTCCTACACTTTTAAGACCATCCAACACACCTTTAATAGATCCCGCTACAAGATTAGGATCAGAAATATCATTTGATTTATAAGTTAATGGATTTACATTTCCAGTCTGCACTACCGCCGGTGTATAAGTCGTAACGGTTCCTACAGTCTGAGAATTCGTTCCTCCGTTCGTAGCATAAGATAATACATCATTATTTCCAATCCAAAGAGAGAAGAATGTAGGCTTCTGAAGCATTGCATCCTGTAAAACAGAAGTTGTTGCAGAAGAAGCAAATCTTACAAAATATGGATTGGCAGCTCCTAAGGCAAGGTTAGCTAAACTTCCGTAACCTGGTGCAACCAAGTGAAAAGACTTCGCTCCGGGAACTCCCATATTCTGGTATGGTCTACCGGCGCTCACATCATCCAACGCTGCAGCAGGGCTGCTTGGAACCGGACTTAAGCTTCCGCTGGAAGTCACCGTAAGATTCAGTTTACCAGGAAAACCTGGCAGTCCAATAAATCCACCCACATCATTAGGCATCAAAGGTTGCTTAAATGCACCACCGCCAGCCAGTTTCATCTGCATAGCGATAATACTTGGATAGGATTCATTTTGTCCACTGCTGTAAAGTGCTCCATCTCTGTAACCGGAAGTTAAAGAGTTCCCCAAAGCAACATAATTGGAAAAGTTGGCTTCTCCGCTTGTCACCTGGATATCTTTTACATCAGTATCAAAATCATTCTCACAGCTTGTTGTCAAAAGAAGTGCGGAAACGGCAAGTGTTGATATTATAATTTTTTTCATAGTCTTTCAATTAAAAAGGGTTGTACGATAAACCTAAACCAAAGTAGAATGCCTGAGCTTTTGCCTGTCCGTTAAAGCCAATGGCTGCATTTCTTACATCTCTGGCCTGAGGCAATGCATATCCTCCCGCTACATCCACTCCAAACTGCTTTAATTTAAACCCAACACCCCCTGTAATAACATAGGTATTGAATGAAGGAGTTTCCGGAATAAAGTGATCATCCGTATAAGGAGACTCATCATAATAAGCACCCAGACGTCCGAAGATCATATCAGTGAATGCATACTGAGTACCCAATCTGAATGTTTTGGAATTTCTGAAGTTTTTAGGAGCAACCAATACGGTAGGATCCGGCTGATTCCCCACTGGAGCATTAGCAAAATCTAAAGTAAGCTTGCTGTATCTCTCCCATCCGTGGTAGTTAAAGTCAGCTGAAATCAACCATTTTGGGGTCACTTTATAGGTTAAACCAATGGTATATTCTTCTACCAAAGGAAGTGTTGCTGTAAATTTATCCTGTCCTGTACTTGGATCAAGTCCTAACAGAGGATAGATAGCTGCTGAAGGGAACTGAAACGTAGCGGTTCCTTTTTTCGCCTTCATATCTATAGGGGAACGGTAAGCGATACTTACATCTAATTTAGGATCTGGTCTGAAATAAAACCCGAATCCATACCCGCTTCCGCTGGCTTTTTCGTCTTTAATGTTTAGTTCGCCGCCAAACTGTGTTACGGCTTTGTCCCAGTCTACTTTACCTTTAGCATAAATATAGCTTGCTCCAAAAGATACCCAAGGAGCCAGTTTTACAGATACCATCGGTTGGAAATAGAAACTTTTCAGTTCCAGCTTCTGCACCAATTCTCTTCCTTCCCAGTCGCTTGGCCACTCGATCGTACTCCCAAAAGGTGTACTGAAACTGAAACCAACAGAAAGGTTCTCTATCGGTCTATAAGCCACTGCAGCGTATAACGGAGTCCCTATAGGATTATCTGTGGATGTACTCTGTAGTGTATTCAAGTTTTGAAAAGTAACTTTATTACTTGCACCAAACCCTCCTGCCACTATACTCAGTTTAGAAGGAATGAATGACATACCCGCTGGGTTAAAGAATGCCACACTTGCATCTTCGGCATGAGCACTAGTATGCGCCATTGCCAATTGTTTCACTCCCTGCAGAGATACCCTGAAGCCTCCCGCATAAGATAAAACACCCGCCAATAAAGCAGTTGATACTAATATTTTTTTCATAGACTGTTATTATATAACCCAAATATAAAATTATTTTGAATACGCCTGTTAATATTTCTTAATATTTTAAACAATATCCTAAAAGAAAATTATGTTTAAAATAGCACTTTAGAAATACATTCACTTAAACGCATACTGTATAGTAACTTATCAACTTTTTAAGGATCGCATATTTTTCACGTTTAATGTTAAACAACAGCGATATTGAATATTTAAGTATTTTAGAATTGCATAAAGATAAATTTACATAAATTTGCAAGATTATAAAAAATAGTTATATGAGTTGTGGATGCAAAACATCCGGCGATTCTGCCCATTCTTGCGGACCCAAGAAAACCGCGAATGGTTGTGAAAGTGTAAATACCTGTGGTAATAGTTATAAATTAAGTGTTTTCGATTGGCTTTCTAACATCAACAACCCCGCATCGAACAGGTGCGACCTTGTAGAAGTTAGATTTAAAAATGACAGAAAATCGTTTTATAAAAATGTAAATAATATTCCTTTACATATAGGTAGCGTAGTAACAGTAGAATCGAGTCCCGGACACGATGTAGGCGTTGTAAGCCTCACCGGAGAATTAGTAAAGATTCAGATGAAAAAGAAAAAATTTCCTGAAGAATCGATACTCAAAATATACAGACAGGCTAACCAGAAGGACCTTGAGGTTTGGCAGGAAGCCAGAAAAAAAGAAGATGGTGTAAAGCTTGAAGCCAGAAAGATCGCCCATAGAATCGGCCTTGAAATGAAAGTTACTGATGTAGAATATCAGGGAGATTCTTCAAAGATCACCTTTTATTACACGGCTGATAACAGAGTGGATTTCAGACAGTTGATCAAAGAGTACGCAGGCGCTTTCAGAACAAAAATCGACATGAAACAGATCGGTTTCAGACAGGAAGCCGCAAAAGTAGGAGGTATCGGATCATGTGGAAGAGAACTTTGCTGTTCAACATGGCTGACCGATTTCAGATCTGTGAATACCAATGTCGCCAGATATCAGCAACTGAGCATTAACCCGCAAAAGCTTGCAGGACAGTGTGGTAAGCTGAAATGTTGTCTTAATTACGAACTGGACAGCTACCTTGATGCATTAAGCCACTTCCCTTCTTCATCCACCACATTGGATACGGAAAAAGGAAGAGCCTTCTGTATCAAAATCGACGTTTTCAAAAAGAAAATGTGGTTTGCTTATGTAGACAGCTCAATGGCCTGGTATGACTTTGACATTGACCTTGTTAAGAAATTAATCGCAAAAAATAAGAAGGGCGAAAGAACCCCTCCTCTGGAAGATCTGAAACAACCTGATACGCCTGTTCAAAGCATCGACCTGATCCAGGAAAACAACGTGGACAGATTCGAAAAGAAGAACAGAGGAAACAACAGGAACAGAAACCAAAACAGACCGAATAACAACGGACAAAACCAGGGAGCACAGCAGGGACAAAGCCAGGGACCAAAGAAAAACAGACCGGAAAGGACTGAAAGAACAGAGAGACCTGAAAGACCAGAAAGAGCTGAAAATCCTAATGCTAATGCCAACTCCGGAAATCAGCCAAGGCCACAACAGAAGCCGCAGCCTAAACCGCAACAGCCAAAAGCACAGGTAGAAAAGACAGATACCCCTTCTGATCCTGAGAAAAAACAGCAAAACCCGAACAAGAAAAATTTTAAAAAGAAATATCCTCCAAAAAAAGATAAAAATGCGTAAAATTTTAGGATTATTACCTCTTATCCTTTTCTTTAGCTGCCAATCTTCCTCGGAAGAAAACGTCATCATGAATTCCGTTAATAACAAATGGAATAAGAAAAGTGAGCAAAAATTTAATCTTGAAGTTTCAGATCCGCAGAATCCTAAAAATATTATATTTGTCGTAAGAAATAACAATACGTATCCTTACAGCAATATAAGATTTATTGTAAACTTCACCAATCTGCAGAACAAAAAGAAGGAAACAGACACCCTGAATTACGTTCTGGCAAAACCAAACGGCGAATGGCTTGGTACAGGTTTTGGTGATACGAAGGAAGCATTATTTCAGTATAAATTGAACTATAAATTTCCGGGAAAGGGCAAGTATGAAATCAGCCTGAAACAGGCGATGAGGAATGACAACCTTCCGGGAATTGAAGATGTTGGAGTAAAACTAGAAACGGCTAAACCGTAACCATCAATGGAAGACAACAGAAAAAACGCAGGAAATAAGGGAAAAACCTTCCCTCTTCCTCCCAAAAAGAACAAAAATACCTCTTGGAAAAGATGGGTTAAATTTATTTGGATTGGACTCATTGCGGTCGTTTTAGGTATTTCAGGACTTTTCTTTGCCGTTTCCCAGGGCTTTCTTGGAGAAATGCCGGATGTAAAAGAACTGGAAAACCCCGATATCTATGTGGCTTCTGAAATCATTTCATCAGACGGAGTTTTGCTTGGAAAATTTGAGAAAGAAAAAACGCAGCCTATCACCTATAAACAGCTTCCGCCTTATCTTATCTATGCTTTACAGGCAAAGGAAGATGAGCGTTTCAAAGAGCACTCAGGAATTGATTTAAAGTCCATTCTGAGAGCTGTACGATATGGAGGAGACAGAGGTGGGGGCTCTACGATCACTCAGCAGCTAGCTAAACTGTTATTTACCAAAGAGCCTTCTAAAAACCCGATCAAAAGGGTTATCCAGAAATTAAAGGAATGGTCTGTTGCGGTAAGTTTAGAAAAGCGATATACCAAAGAAGAAATCATTACGCTTTATTTCAACAAGTTCGACTTTACATACAATGCGAACGGTATTGAAATGGCTTCCAAGATCTATTTCAATAAAACCACTTCAGAACTTACACTTCCGGAAACAGCAGTTTTCGTAGCGATGTTAGAAGCTCCGATTGCCAATAACCCTATGAGAAATCCTGAACGTGCAAAACGAAGAAGGGATGTTGTTTTACAGCAAATGTTTGAAACAGGGTATATAGATCAGACGACTTATGACAAAGCAGTGCGAACACCGGTTGAGACAGATTATCACCCAATCAAAAACATCAGTGATGACTACTCTGCTTATTATAAGTTTTATTTAAGAAAAGAAATCGACAAATATCTTGAAGGTTATGAGAAAGAAACCGGCAAGAAACTTAATCTTTATAAGGACGGTTTAAAAATATATGTAACTCTTGACTCAAAAATGCAAAAATATGCAGAACAGGCTATCAAGGAGCATTTAACAGACCTTCAAAAAAGATTTGATGCAGAACAGAGAGGCAGAAAAAACAGACCGTTCTACTACCTTACAGATAAGCAGGTAACGAGTGTGATGAACCAGGCCATGAAGAGAACCGGCCGTTACAAGCAACTGAAAGCTGCAGGAGTTCCTGAAGATTCTATTTTAATGGAATTCCACAAACCTATCAAAACTTCCCGTTTTACGTGGAGCGGAGAGGAAGAGGTGGAAATGTCACCATGGGATTCTATCAGATACCACAAACAGATTGCACAGGCAGGTTTAATGTCTATGGTTCCTGGAAGTGGAGAGATAAAAGCGTGGGTAGGAGGTATCGACTGGCAGCATTTCCAGTATGACCACATCAAACAGGGGAAAAGACAAGTAGGATCTACCTTCAAGCCTTTCGTTTATGCTACCGCGATTATGAAACTGGGCATGACTCCATGTTCAACGGTTTCTAACGGAACTTATGATCACAAAGGATGGCACGTTCCGGGAAGAGGAGGAATGCTTACCTTGAAAGATGCATTAGCCCACTCACAAAACCCCGTAGCTGCACGTCTTATTGAAATGACAGGTGTTGATGCCGTTATCCAGACTGCAAGAGATTTGGGAGTAACAGAAGATATTCCGAGAAATAATACCATTGCCTTAGGTTCATCAGATATTACCATCTATGAAATGCTAGGTGCCTACAGTACTTTCGCCAACTATGGAAACTACAACAAACCGGAGATGATCTGGAGAATTGAAGATGCCAACGGAAGGGTAATCAAAGAAGTAAATGTAGAGCCAAAAGAAGTCATGAACCCAATGTACGCATACACCATGATCGAATTGATGAAAGGTGTTGCTCAATATGGTACAGCTTCCGGAGAACTGGGAAGAAGAGGAATCTCAAAAGGTGTGGAAATTGCTGCTAAAACAGGTACTACACAGAACAACTCTGATGGTTGGTTTATGGGAATCACTCCTAAACTGGCAACAGGAGCCTGGGTAGGCTGGGAAGACAGAGCGACCCACTTCTTTGGAACCGGTGAAGGTCAGGGTGCTAAAATGGCATTACCGATCTGGGCGATCTTTATGAAGAAAGTCTGGGCCGACAAATCATTGGGAATTACCCCTGATGATAAATTCACCAGACCATCCGACTGGAAGGACGGATGTTCGAACCTGAAAGGATTAGGTGAAGGATATGGAGATGACGGAGGACTTCAGACAATTGACGAGATCAAAAACCCAAGACCTGCTGATCCTGCTCCAAAAAGCAATACAGATAAAAAAGAGGAAAACATCAATGACAATCTTCACTCCACCGATGAGGTAGATTTCAATAAATAAATTCTCTTTTAGAAATACATAAGACCTTTCAATAATTTGGAAGGTCTTTTCTTTTATAATTAATACCTTTGATCTATGAATATTGAACAGATCAAACAACCTTTCACCGATATATTTCCAGGGGATCTTTCTGATAACCCGATGCAACGAAACACTCCAAAAGTTCTATTTGCCACTGTAAAGCCTGCCGGTTTTGATAGGCCAGAGCTTATTGCTTTTAATCAAACACTGTCAGAAGAAATAGGTCTTGGCCTCTATGAAGAAAAAGATCTGGATTTTCTTGTGGGAAACCATCTCCCTGAAAATGTAAAAACCTACGCCACAGCTTATGCAGGACATCAGTTCGGAAACTGGGCGGGACAGCTTGGAGACGGAAGAGCGATACTTGCCGGGGAAATCATCAATAAAGACGGAAAAAAGACGGAAATTCAATGGAAAGGAGCTGGTGCCACTCCTTACTCGAGACATGCAGACGGAAGAGCCGTACTGAGGTCTTCCGTACGTGAATACCTGATGAGTGAGGCAATGTACCATCTTGGCGTACCTACAACCAGAGCATTAAGCCTGGCCTTTACCGGAGAGGATGTCGTAAGAGATATGATGTACAACGGAAATCCTCAGCTGGAAAAAGGAGCTGTAGTCGTAAGAACTGCTGAAAGTTTCCTCCGTTTCGGGCATTTTGAACTGATGTCTGCACAAAGAGAATATGACACTTTGCAGGATCTGGTTGATTTTACAATTGACCATTATTATCCGGAAATCAAAGCAGAAGGCATTCAGAAATACAAAGAGTTCTTTGAAAATATATGCACCAGAACTGCAGACCTTATGACGGAATGGTTCCGCGTAGGATTTGTTCACGGGGTAATGAACACGGATAATATGTCTGTTTTAGGATTAACGATAGATTACGGTCCTTATTCCATGATGGATGAGTATGATCTTAATTTCACGCCAAATACGACCGATCTTCCGGGAAGAAGATATGCTTTCGGAAAACAGGGTCAGATTTCGCAGTGGAATCTTTGGCAGCTGGCCAACTCCCTTCATCCGTTAATTAAAGATGAAAAGTTTCTGGAGGATACTTTAAATCATTATGGAACCTATTTCTGGAGAGCTCACGACCAGATGTTGTGCAAAAAATTCGGTTTCGACGAGCTTAGAGAGAGTGATGAGGAGTTTTTCACCAATTGGCAGGGACTGATGCAGGAACTTCAGCTGGACTATACTCTATTTTTTAACCAGCTTGAAAAATTAAATCCTGAAAGTGATATGAAATCACTTTTTGAAAAGGTTTCCTATGTCGTTTTATCTGACCAGAGGGTAAGAAAACTGGAAGATTTCGCTAAAAAGTATGAAGAAAGACTTTCATCAAATACCATTTCAAGAGAAGAATCTTTATCGCTGATGAAATATTCAAATCCAAAATTTACCCTTAGAAATTATCTTCTTTACGAATGCATTGAGGAAATCAATAACGGAAGCACTGAAATACTTGAAAGATTGACGAAGGCCTTAAAAAATCCTTATGAAGAATTATACCCCGAATATTCTGTAAAGAGGCCATCTGCCTATGATGATACTACCGGATGTTCTACACTTTCCTGCAGTTCGTAATATATAAAATACACCATTTCTGCTATTTAGATAGATTATTTCCACCATATTGATGTTTTTTTTATTATTTTTAGAAAAAAATATCATCATGAAAAGAATTCTACTTTCTGTTACAGCATTATTGATCAGCTCTGCTGCATTCTCTCAATATTGGACCACTCAAAACTCAGGATTTGCAGCCGCTTCAAGAGGAATCACCAGCATGGAAGTCTTTGATGCCAATACGGTTTGGGCTTTTGCCTATAATGGAGTAACGACAACTGCCAACGTTCAGGAGTTTACAAAAACATCTAACGGAGGTGCTACCTGGACAGCCGGAAGTATCAACGTCGGCAATTCCGCTTTAAAAATCACCAACATCTCAGGCGTAAGCGCTACAACAGCATGGGTGGGAGCTTTTGACAATACAAACGGATTGGGAGGTATCTGGAAAACTTCGGATGGAGGCGCTACCTGGACCAACCAACATATGCTAACTACCGCAGGACAATCCTGGACCAACTACGTCCATTTTTTTGATGCTAATAATGGTATTATTGGTGGTGATCCGGAGAGTGGTGAGTTTGAAATTTATACAACAGCCAACGGAGGAACAACATGGACCAGAGTTCCTGGGGCAAACATTCCAGATCCTCTGACAGATGAATACGGCTATAATGGCGGATATTATTCTGTAGGCAACAATATATTCTTCTATACAGGAAAAGGAAGAATTTACAAATCAACAGATAAAGGTTTAACCTGGACCGTATTAGCCACCAACTCTATCATAAGTGATTTTGGAGGCGCTACTGTAAGCGGAGATATGGCATGGAGTGATGCAAACACGGGAATAATCGTAAGAAAAACGTTCACAGGTCAAACCCCTACCGGACTACAGCTCCACAGAACAACAGATGGAGGCGCCACGTGGTCACAAGTTACTTTCACTGGAATTACCGCAGCCAATAACATCAGCGATATCACCTATGTACCAGGCACTAGTATTTTGGTAGCAACAAGTTCAGCAAGCACCAGCGGAGGTTCCTGGAAAAGCAACAACGGAACTACATGGACTGCTATAGACGCAGTACAGCATTTAAGTGTAAAATGCTTCAACGCAAGCACTTGTTATTCTGGAGGATTCAACACATCTGCCACTGTTGGAGGAATGTTTAAGTCTACACAGGTACTTGCTACATCTGAAGCAGTGAGCAAGGCAAAACAAATATCAGTTTACCCTAATCCTACAAAAGGGGAAATCAATATTAAAACGGAAGAAAAAATAAAAATGATTTCTGTCGTAGATATGTCCGGAAAAACAGTCATCAAGACCGATTCCGGCAAAACCGATCTATCTTCACTGCCAAAAGGGACCTATATGGTGAAAGCAGAACTGAGCAACGGTACATCGATAACTGAAAAAGTGATCAAACAATAATGATCTTACTTTAAAGCATATTTAAAACTCACCTCTTCCGGTGAGTTTTTTTATTCTAAAAATAGAAATTAAGAAATTCTTGACCAATTTCGCATTCCGAACACTCCTATTCTTGAAAAAGATGCTCGCTTTTCAATACAGCCTGTACGTTTTACATCTGCTTGCAATTATTTCTTTATAAATTGCAACAATTTATCATTTTTGTTAAATTTTATATATTATATTATTATTTTTCACTAATTTTAGAAAAAAATATTATCATGAAGAAAGCTCTCTTTTCTCTAGGTTTATTGCTTGCAATAACAACCTCTAATGCACAGACAATTCTATCGGAAGACTTTGAAGGTGCAACGTTTCCTTCTGCAGGATGGACCAGAACCCAAACAGTAGCCGGCAGACCCTGGCAGCTTACCAGCGCATTTCCTACAAGTACCTCCGGATTCCTTATTTCAGGAACAAAATCTGCTGGTGTAGATTACATCAATCAAAGTAATAATGCTACATTGGTAAGTCCTGCGTTTTCACTTGCAGGTACAACAACACCCGTTTTAAGATTCAAGGTAAAGGTAGGCTGGAATTATATGATCGGCCAAAATCTTGGAAATCTTACCGCTCAAATTTCAACCGATGGAGGTACAGCATGGACTACTCTTTGGGATGAAGATACAGAAGCAGGATTTACAGATGACGGCGACAACAATCCGGCGACAGACCTTTACAACACTGTATCCGTACAGAAAGCGCTTACCGCTTATGCTGGGCAGGCTAACGTTAAAATCAGATTTCAGTACATCGCTAATGATGCAGATGCCATTTCTATAGACGACATTCTGGTTTTAGGAAACGCTACTTTAGGCACTCAGGAAGCTTCTTCTAAGGCTAAAGACGCGGTAGCCCTTTATCCTAATCCTACAAAAGGAGAAATCAATATCAAAGCTGAGCAAAAAATCAAATCTACTACAGTTTTCGATATGACAGGTAAGTCACTTCTTCAGAACGATACTGAAAAAGCAGATATCTCTTCACTTCCAAAAGGAACTTATTTAGTTAAAATCAGTTTTGCTGACGGAAGTACTTCTACAAGAAAAGTGATCAAGCACTAATCAACATCATCATAAAGATTAAAACTCACCAACCATGGTGAGTTTTTTTATTTTATTTTTGCAAAAAACTGACACGTGTCTTTTATTAAAACAAAACTCATCCACCTCTTAAAACAGGTCTTCCCTTCTTCTTATACAGAATTGGCGGTATTTATATTCTTCCTGACCTGTTACGGAGCGTTGGGCACTTATATTGCGCTTCATTACCGGATCATTTTTGACAGCAGAATTCCGTGGGATGCTTATTTCAGTTTTGACAATAAAGCAATCGTGATGACCGGTGGAAGTTTTGAAAGACACCCACTGGCCTATTACTTTTTCAACTGGGTCAGAGAGTTCTCCCTATTGATCTCAGGAGGAAAAATGGATGCTACCTTCAGACTTACCCTTGCCTGGCTCAGCAATACGGCCATCAGCCTGTGCATGGTACAGATTTTCAAATACCTGAAGAATATCATCAGACTACCATTAATGATCAGCTTACTTATCATCCTGTTCTTCGGCTTATTTTCTACCAGCATCATTCTATCTTTTACCCCTGAAAATTTCACCTATACTCTACTGCTGCTAAGTATTTACAATTATTATGCAGCTGTAAAACTCAGAAAAGAGGAGAAAATACCCGGATCAGCACTTACGCTTGCCGGAATTACCATCGGCGGCCTTACCATTACCAACCTTGTTAAGGTTTTTATTCCGGTACTCTTTGAAAAAAATCTATTTCGAAGCTGGAAAAAATTTGGAAATGCAGCTTTTCGAGTGATTCTTACCATAGCAAGTTTTGTATTTCTTTATCTATTAAGGATTGATTTTAAATATGAAAACATCTTCTCAAAAACCAACCAGCAGTATGAAAAATTCTCCAATGTAGAATCTATTCCGGATTGGGATATGATGCTTTCCTACTTTTTTGGCGGCAGTATTCTGTTCCCGAGTTTCATGACGACGGACAAACATAATATGAAAGGTTTCGATTTTAAAGGTCTTTTAATGGAGCCCTATTCGTCTTCATTTTGCTATGCTTTTATCATCATATTATTAGGGCTTATTTTGTGGAGTTATATTAAAAACTTCAGAAATAAACTGGTCCAGATGATCATCATTTCTTTTTTAGTTGACATTGTCATTCACTGCATCATGCGGTTTGGTCTCCACACGTCTTACATCTACGGAGGACACTTTGTTTTCGTGTATCCATTGCTTTTAGGCTGGCTGTTTTACGCTTATAAATCACAACCGAAGATCTTATCCTTTCTGATGATAACTCTGGTCATTCTATTCGTTTTCCTGCTGGCCAATAACCTGTACAGAATGTCAGATTTTTTTCTCTTTTTAGAAACTTACTATCAATAAAAAAGCCGGGACAATTCCCGGCTTTACTTTTATATTTTTTGACGACTTATCTCGCTTCTGAACAGAAAATTCTGTACTGTACTGCAATCGCCGATTTAAAGTATTCTCTTATCTTCGACAGATCAGATGCTGCACTTTGTTTTGTGAAATAACTTCCTGCTAAAATTTTATAGTTAGGTCTCAAAGAAGCATCCGTTTCCACTTTCAGGTTCGGGAACCTTTTTCTGAAATACGATTTCACCTCGTTGGCCTCTTCATTACTCTTAACCGTAGTGATCTGAATTTTGAATCCTAGAATCCTCGGATTTTTTCTACAAATCTCTGCATTGCTCAATTCTCTGCTCGGAATATAGATTTTGGGTGGTTTTGTGGTATTCACCATTCCACTATCGGTATTATTTTCTCTAACGGAAGAACCCGAAGGACCTCCGGCAGTCCTGGAACATTTATCTTCAATTCCTCCCAAAGCAGCACTTACTTTGGAATCCATGGTCATAATTAGCTCTGTTCCGGACAGTGTGTCTTTTTGAACAACCTGTTGGGCTTCAATACTATAAAACCCAAATAAAGATATTATTGAAAATATTTTGATTAAATTTCTCATTTAAACTTGTTTCTGCAAATCTATTAAAATTAAAAAATTATACCAAACAACACTATTTAGAATCAATACAAATTAAACGTAAATGATATTTTCCCTTTTCCATATACCGTTAAATTCCTGTTAAAAATATTATTTTTGCGGAATTGATTGGTTCAATATTTTACTAACATAAGATAATTTAAATGATTAGTTGGAGAAAGCATTATAAACAAACGTTGATCGCAATAGGCTTATTGCTATCGACAAGTGCTTCAATTTACGGGCAAGACGGCGATCCTAAAAACGGAGAGAAACTTTTCAAAGCAAATTGTACTGCATGTCACGCACTGGACAAACAGGTAATAGGGCCACCTCTAAAGGGTGTCGTAGAACGTGTAAAGACAGAGGGTGGTGTAGACAAAGATTGGCTTCACAAGTGGATCAAAGACAACAAAGCTCTGAGAGCTTCTGGGGATAAATACGCCAATGAGATTTTCGAAAAATTTAATAAGACTGAAATGTTGCAGTTTCCTAATCTTACAGAGAAGGACATTGATGACATTTTAGCGTACACAACTAATCCGCCGGCGCCAGAACCGCCAAAAGCAGATAAGACTACCGCTACAGACGGAGCAGCAGCTGCACCAGCAGATAAGACCACTTCAAGTGTTGTTATTATCTCGCTTCTTGCCATTGCAGCTTTATTGGTTTGGATCTTAATTAAACTGAGACAATTGGTTAAATTAGGTCAATCCGAAGACTTAGCAGGACTTAACGCAACAAGAGTTAAATCTTTCAGCGAAATTTATGAGAAGTACCACTACGTAGGAAAAGCAGTATTGGGTATCCTTGCCCTTCTTGCCGCTTACGGAGTTTGGAACTGGATCATGTGGATCGGTGTTTACAAAGGGTACAAGCCTGAACAGCCTATCTACTTCTCTCACAAAATTCACGCGGGAGAGCAAAAAATCGACTGTCAGTTATGTCACTCCAGTGCCAAGTATGGTAAAGTATCTGAGATTCCATCTATGAACGTTTGTATGAACTGTCACAGAACAATCTCTGAGTACAACGCAGACCACTACATGGAGCCAGGAAAAGATAAAGCATTCTACGACGGTGAAATCCAGAAGATCTATGCCGCTACAGGCTGGGATCCTGCAAAACAGGTATACACTGGAAAAACACAGCCGGTTGAATGGACCAGAATCCACAACATGCCAGACTTCGTGTACTTCAACCACTCTCAACACGTAGTAGCAGGTGAACAAGCGATCATCAATTCTTTCAACAAAAAGAATCCTAACAACAAAATTGATGTTGTATGTAAAGCTTGTCACGGAAAAATTGATACAATGAATGTTGTTCAAATGGCTAACGACTTCACTATGGGATGGTGTATCGAGTGCCACAGAACGACTGAGGTTGATATGAACAACGGTTATAATAAAGAGTACTTCAAGAATCTACATGACAAGTTGAAAAAACAATATCCTCAGGATGGCGGTAAGATCACTGTAGATGCAATTGGAGGTCTTGAGTGTGGTAAATGTCATTATTAATAACTAAAAAATTAGAAGTATAAATGGCTTCAAACAAAATACAATTTAGAAGTATTCATGAACTTAAAGACCCAGCTTTGAATAATAAGCTGGCTCAGAAAGAGTTTCAGGAAGAAATTCCGGTAGAAGATTTCCTTGGAGATGCTGAACAGAACGGATCCAGTACTTCAAGAAGAGATTTCTTAAAAATCTTAGGATTCTCTACAGCAGCCGTAACATTGGCTGCCTGTGAAGCACCGGTGATCAAAACGATTCCTTATGTGGTAAAGCCACATGACATTATTCCAGGGGTTCCGAATTATTACGCTTCAACATATTTTGACGGATTCGACTTCGCCAGTGTTTTAGTAAAGACCCGTGAAGGAAGACCTATCAAAATAGATCCAAACCCGGCAGCAGGTGATTTAGGAACAACTAATGCAAGAGCTCAGGCAAGTGTACTTTCTCTTTATGATAACGATAAAGTAAAGCAGCCTAAACTAGACGGTAAAGATGAAACTTTCGATAAAGTAGACAGTTTTATCCTTAAAGGTCTGGCAGATGCAAGTGCAGCAGGTAAAAAGATCGTGCTTTTGTCACACTCTTTCCCTTCTCCTACTTTCAAAAAGCTATTTGCTGAATTCAAAGCTAAATATCCAACTGCTGAACTGGTAACGTATGATGCGTATCCTCACTCTGCAGCTTTAGATGCAGCTCAGGAAGTATTCGGACAGAGAGCATTACCTGTTTATGACCTTAAAGGTTCAGAATTGGTAGTTTCTTTCCAGGCTGATTTCTTAGGAGATTACAACGGAGCAAGTTTAGAAACATCTTTCGCAGCAGCAAGAAAGCCAGGACCAAACATGTTGAGACACATTCAGGTGGAATCAAACATGTCATTAACTGGTGCTAATGCTGACTCAAGATACAGATTAAAGCCAAGTGCAGTAAACAAAACTTTAGTTGAAGTTTACAATGCAATCGTAGGTGGTGGTACTTCAGATAAGACTGCTACTGAAATTGCAACTGAACTTAAAGCGAAAGGCAGCAAAGCTGTTGTTTTAGCTGATGGTTCTAAAGGAGCACAGGTTTTAGCACACTTAATCAACCAAAAATTAGGTTCAGTAGCTTTCACAGGTAAAGCAAACTTCCTGAAAGAATTTGATAAAGCAAGATACCAGGAATTCTTAGGATGGGTAAATGCAGGTCAGGTTGGCGTATTGATCGCAAACAATGTAGACCCTATCTACTCTCATCCAAAAGGAGAAGATTTCAAAAAATCTTTAGCTAAAGTTGCTTGTGTAGTAGCAGTAGCAGATAAGAAAAATGAAATGTACAAAGCAGCGAAAGCTGTAATCCCGGTAGCTAACTGGCTGGAGTCTTGGGGTGATATCGAACCTCAGACCGGCGTATACTCATTAATGCAGCCTACGATCCAAAAGATCTACAAATCAAGACAGATTGAAGAATCTCTATTGGTTTGGAAAAACGGTAAAAACAACGCTGCAAACAATTACTACGACTATCTGAAAGGAAGTGCAGCATCTATCTTAGGCGCAACTTCATTCAACAAAGCTTTATATAACGGTATCACTACTTCCAATAATGCAACTGCATTATCTTATTCAGGAGGAAATGCTGCTCAGGCTATTGCTGAATTAGGAAACTTCAAAGCTTCTGAATTAGAACTAGTATTATACACCAAGCCTTCAATGGGTGACGGTACTCAGGCCAACAACCCTTGGCTTCAGGAATTACCGGATCCTATCACAAGAATGTCTTGGGATAACTATCTGACTATTTCTCCGAAAGACGCAGAAAAATTTGCGATTGACAACGATCTTAATGCAAGAATGCAGCTGGATGGTTCTATCGTAAACCTTACTGTAAACGGAGTAACAATAAAAGACGTTCCTGTATTCGTTCAACCGGGACAGGCAGAAGGATCAGTAGGTCTTGCGCTTGGATACGGTAAAAAAGATTCCGGAACGACTGCTGATACTGGTGTAAACGCTTATCCATTATTTGACGGTACTAACCTGACTGTTTCAGGAGTTAAGATCGAAAAAACAGGAGAAGATCACGAATTCGCAGGTATCCAGCTTCAGAATACACTAATGGGACGTTACGAAATCGCTAAGGAAGTTCCTTTAGCTGAATTCATCAACGTAGCTTTCGATGACGAACATAAAGGATGGAACAAGCCTTTGGAATATCACACGATCAGTGGAGCTCTTCCGGCAAGAAAGATTGACCTTTGGGATGCTTTCGATGATACGGACGGACCTCACTTCAACTTATCAATCGACTTGAACTCTTGTACTGGTTGTGGAGCATGTATCATTGCTTGTCAGGCAGAAAACAACGTTCCTGTAGTAGGTAAAGAAGAGATCAGAATGTCTAGAGATATGTATTGGTTAAGAATTGACCGTTACTATTCTTCAAGACAGAAAGTAGAAGTATACGAAGGATTGAAAGAAGGAATGGCAGTGCCTGAATTGTACGGTACAGCGTTCGGAGACGGAGGTGCATTAAACCACCCTGCAGACAATCCAGATGTGATCTTCCAGCCGGTTATGTGTCAGCACTGTAACCACGCTCCTTGTGAAACTGTATGTCCGGTAGCGGCTACTTCACACGGTAAGCAAGGTCAGAACCATATGGCTTACAACAGATGTATCGGTACCAGATATTGTGCAAACAACTGTCCGTACAAAGTAAGACGTTTCAACTGGTTCACATATAACCTAAACGACAAGTTCGACTTCAACATGAACAACGACCTTGGAAGAATGGTACTAAACCCTGACGTAGTCGTAAGAACCAGAGGGGTTATGGAGAAATGTTCAATGTGTATCCAGGAAACTCAGGCTACTATTTTAGCAGCTAAGAGAGAGAACAGAAAAGTAACAGACCACGAATTCAAGAATTCTTGTGCTTGTGCTGCTGCTTGTTCTACCGGAGCAATGACGTTCGGAGACATGAATGACAAAGAATCTGAAGTGAGAGAATTGTATTCTAGCAACAGAAGATATTATTTACTAGAGGAGATCGGCACAAAACCAAACGTGTTCTATCACACTAAAGTAAGAAACAGAGTAGAAAAATAAAGTTTAAATAATAAATAGGTAAAAAATGTCAGGACATTACGAAGCTCCGATAAGGGAACCTCTAATTATTGGTCACAAAACTTATCACGATATTACGGAAGATATCGCACGACCTATCGAAGAAAGAGCAGGTAAATTATGGTGGATCTCACTATACGCAGCCTTAGTTCTATTTCTATACGGATTCGGCTGTATCGCGTACACTATCGGGACAGGTATTGGAGCATGGGGGCTTAACAGAACTATTAACTGGGGTTGGGATATTACCAACTTCGTATGGTGGGTAGGTATCGGTCACGCCGGAACACTTATCTCCGCAGTATTATTATTATTTAGACAGCGTTGGAGAATGTCTGTAAACAGATCTGCAGAGGCGATGACGATCTTTGCGGTTGTACAGGCAGCGATCTTCCCTGTGATCCACATGGGTAGAGTTTGGGTAGGATACTGGGTATTCCCATTGCCTAACCAGTTCGGTTCTCTTTGGGGGAACTTTAACTCTCCTCTACTTTGGGACGTATTTGCAATCTCAACGTATTTCTCAGTATCAACTGTATTCTGGTTCATGGGACTAATCCCTGACTTTGCAATGATCAGAGATAGAGCTAAAACTCCTTGGACTAAGAAAATTTATACATTCCTGGCGTTTGGATGGGGTGGTAAAGCAAAACACTGGCAGAGATTCGAAGAACTTTCTTTGGTTCTTGCAGGTTTAGCAACTCCACTTGTATTCTCGGTACACACCACGGTATCATTTGACTTCGCAACGTCGGTTATTAAAGGATGGCACTCTACAATCTACCCTCCTTACTTCGTAGCCGGTGCGATCTTCTCAGGATTCGCGATGGTACAGACGCTATTGTTGATTGCCAGAAAAGTATGTCACTTAGAAGAATACATCACAATGTATCATATTGAAATTATGAACATCGTAATCGTTCTTACAGGTGGTATGGTAACGGTGGCTTATGCTACTGAATATTTTATCGGATGGTATTCCGGATCAAGATTTGAAGACTTTACATACCTTTCACCTGGTGCTGCAGTAGGACCTTACTGGTGGGCATTCTGGGCGCTGATTACTTGTAACTTGATTGTTCCTGCATTATTCTGGTTCAAGAGAGTAAGAACAAACATTATCGCTACATTTATTATCGCGTTAATTATTAACATCGGTATGTGGTTTGAGCGTTTTGATATTATCGTTATCAACCTTTCGAGAGATTACTTACCAGGATCTTGGACTATGTTTAAGCCAACGATCATTGATGTGGGTGTATATTTAGGAACAATCGGATTCTTCTCTGTATTATTCTTACTATACGCAAGAACGTTCCCTGTAATTGCACAGGCTGAATTAAAATCGATTCTGAAAATTTCAGGTGAAACTTATAAAGCAAAAGAAGGAGATGAGCACCACTAAAATTGTATACGGACTTTATGCCGATGACGACGATTTAATGAACGGCGTTAAGGCATTCAACGATAAAGGAATTGCGATCAACGAAGTGTATACTCCGTTTCCGGTTCACGGACTTGACAAAGCTCTAGGTTTAAAGAAAACCAGAATTTCTGATGCTGCATTCTTCTATGCTCTTTATGGAGTGACCATCGGTGCTACGGTAACGTGGTATGTGATGAATCATGACTGGCCTCAAAATATTGGTGGTAAACCAGCTTTTGACTGGGCACACAACATGCCTGCATTCGTGGTACCTATGTTTGAATTAATGGTATTCTGTGCCGCTCACATGATGTCTTTAACTTTCCTGGTTAGAAACAAAATGTATCCGGGAGCTCCGGCTCAGAACCCAGATCCAAGAACTACTGATGATAAATTCCTTATGGAGTTTGTAACTGAAGACGTAGAGTCTGTAAAGCAGTTACTTATTGAAACTGGAGTTGAAGAAATAACTGTTAAAGACGCTTAAAATGAAAAAGAATGTATTAAAAATTACAGCTATTTTAGGTTTAGCAACGGTTTTACTTAATTCTTGCGGACCAAAAGAAAATACACCATTGGTATATTTCCCGGATATGTATTTTCCGGTAGCTTACGATCCATTGATGAAAGCTCAGGATGCCTATTCAGATCATGAAAATGAAATCCCTGCTTTCGTTAAAAATAGCTTTGCAACAGGTCTTGCTCCTGTAGAAGGTTCAGTTGCTCAGAATAAAGACGGAATTTTCGAAGAAAGTCTTCTTCCTAAAAATGTAGATGAATATAACGCAGGTTACGATGCATCCAAAAAGATGACAGGATCTCCTCTTAACCCGGCTAACGCAGCTAAGGATATTGAAAGAGGAAAAATGCTGTTCGATCATACTTGTGCTGCATGTCACGGAACTGGTGGTGATGGACAAGGTCCAATTGTACAAAGCGGAGCTTTCTCTGGTGTACCAAACTATGCTGACAGAGAGCTTACTGTAGGATCTGTTCATTATGTATTAACTAACGGTAGAAATGCAATGGGATCTTATGCTGGTCAGCTTAACGCTGGAGACAGATGGAGAGTGGCCATGTACGTGATGAGCGCCTTCAAAAAAGGAGCAGCAGCACCCGCAGCAGCTACAACGGCTACAGCTACACCAGCTGCAGCTGCAACAGAGACTACTACCGAAACTAAAAAATAAGAAAAGAAATGTATAGTTTTTCACCAAAATTAAAATCAACTTCTCTAATACTTCTTGTTGTAGGTTTAGTTCTGTTTGGTATTGGTTATTTCATGAATCATGGAATCAGTACAGAGAGAATTAAAGAAATGATGGAGGCAGTTCACTCTGCAGGTCACACAGCACCTACTCACTCCAGTGAAATGGTAGGACCTCAGGATGAAGCTTCTCATTTAGAGCATGCGACAATGCAGATTCATAATTCGCCTTTAGCATCCATACATTTCGTAGCTGTATTTTTCTTCGGAGTAAGTTGTGCAGTATTATTTTTCTACTGTATTCAGCATGCAGCTCATGCAGGATGGCCAATCATTATTACAAGAGTAATGGAAGCTATTGCTTCTTATATTCCTTATGGAGGTGCTATTTTAGTAATCTTAATGTTACTGAATATCTTCCACCAGGGTCATATTTTCCACTGGATGGATCCGGATTTGACAGATCCTAATTCTGCACATTTCGACGTGATCCTATTCGAAAAGAAAAGATTCTTAAACATCCCTTTCTATGCGATCAGAACACTAATCTATGTAATCGGAGCTTCATTCTTTGCATGGAAACTGAAAGCACAGTCTAAAAAAGTGGACGATACAAAATCTTTGGTTGAGTATCAGTTCCTTTACAGATGGGCAGTAGGATATATCGCATTCTTCGGATTTGCTTCTGCAGCTTGGGCTTGGGACTGGTTGATGTCTATTGACCCTCACTGGTATTCTACAATGTATATCTGGTATTCAATGGTAAGCTGCCTTTCAAGTGGAATCGCTGTGATTATCCTTCTAAGTGTTTACCTGAAGAAAAACGGATTCTTACCTCAGTTCAATGACAACCACTTACACGATTTAGGAGTATTCCTTTTCGCGACAAGTATGCTTTGGACATATACATGGTTTGCTCAGTTCATGCTTTACTGGTATGCGAACGTTCCGGAAGAGGTGAACTACTTCTTCGGAAGATTCCAGCACTACGGAATTACTTTCTTACCAATGCTGATCGTGAACTTCTTATTACCACTATTGGTATTAGTGAGCAGCAGCATCAAGAGAAATTACAAAGTAGTAACCGTTATGGCTGTTGTGGTTATTTTAGGACACATCTTAGACTACTTCAATATGGTAATGCCGGGAACGGTAGGTCCATACTGGAAAACTCCTGAAGTATTCATCTTGATATTAGGTGCGCTTCTTTTTGTAGTTGGATTGTTCATGTTCACAGTACTGACAGCATTGTCTAAACTGAAACTGATCCCTACAGGTAACCCTTACCTTCACGAATCTGAAATTTATGAGTATCCTTTCTAAGGACTTGTAACAGAAATAAAATAAAAAAGACTGATTGTAATGATCAGTCTTTTTTTATGCAGACAACTGAACATTTTTTGTTCAGGCAACCATTTTGAACTTTGCGCGTCTTTATAGTGAGATTGATGTATCATTTAAATAAACCAACAAATCCAATATCATTATGAAACGAAATTATCTGCTCTTCACACTCTTCATCTTTCTGTTCAGCTTTATTCAGGCACAAACTGTAACTTTCATTTCTGAACGCACGAACAAGCCCCTTCCTAAAGTCTCCGTTTTCGGAAAAGATGGAAGTATCCTCGCCTTTTCTGATATTGATGGCAAAATAGATAAACAGGCACTCAACCCTTCACAGGAAAAATTTCAATTGATTTACAATAACTTTTCTGTGGCTACACTCTCCTACTCCGACTTCGACCAGAACGTGATTAAAATAAATGATCAGGTAAAGGAAATAGAAACGGTGGTCATAAAAAACTCAAAGCCTGCAAAATATATTTTCATTAAAGGAAACTTCAATGCTTATGTAACATTGAACAACAAACTGAACAGCTACACAGATGGAATAATCACTTACATTTTTGATAATAAAACCAAAAAGTTGAAAAGTGCTAATATTGAACAGTATCGTGTGTTTAAATTAGTAGATGCCAAAAATGAAAAAAAAGTAGTCTCTTCATGGGATACCAGCAGTTCACTGGACCTTCCAAAACTTAAACATGTGGGTAATCCTGAAGAATACAAAAAGAAGTGGAATGTGATCAAAGAATTAAAGGGAGACCGGAAAGACCAGATTGAAGTCATAGGGGCAGCACTACAAGAAAAAGAATTTGCCATGTTTGGATACAGATTTTTTGATATCAGAACTATTCTCAATATGTCATTTGAAAAAGATTCGGAAAAAGGACTTAAAGATTTCTTAGAATACAACGAGGTGGTTTATGCTAAGCTTAAACATAAAAGTGAACCAGATTATAATCAGATTATTTCATACAGTAACTTCATTGCTACCGAATTTAATTTCAGCAACGACAATGATCTTGAAAAAGTGAGATTCAACAAAGACAACAGCAACTACACCACAAAATACTGGCAGGATCCCTCATTTCCGAATATGCAGACCATTTTCAGTTCATTTTTTAAAGATGATCTGAAGGAGCAGGAAAATAAAAAATAAACCATCCACAACATAAAAAAATAAATTATTCACCAATTGCAATAATTTAAACTAATCATTTTTATCATCGTGTTTTAATAATAGCAATTTAAGCTTAAAAGGCTATTACGTAGAACTTTTGTATATATTTAAATCACTCTTCCCTTCCCCATTAAGATCAATTTATAAAATAATATTAATCTAAAAACACATTTATGAAATCAACAAACTTTAAATCCAAATTTATTGCACTTTGCATGCTGTTAATGGGGAACTCAGTTCTTTTTTCCCAACAAACTATCATGGAAGCCTTTGGCATACCACTGGAAAGCATAAAAAAAGATCAAAAAGGTAATATCCTTACCAACGCTCAGTTTTCAGACTCATTATATACGGCAAAATATATTTTTGATCCAATTCTGGAAGGAACAAAAATGACAGAGGCTAAACTCAAACTGATCGGCCCAGAACTAATCGCAAAAAAAGTTCCTGAAGCAATAAAACAACTGATTAAAACTCTTGATTTCAAACCAAAACCAGCTATCGATTTTACAGTCACCGATATGAAAGGAAAAAAATATCAGCTGTCAAAACTTAAAAACAAAACTGTAGTATTAAATTTTTGGTATACCAACTGTGGCCCGTGCATAAAGGAAATTCCCGAGCTCAATGAGTTAGTTAAAGCTAATCCTGATGTCATTTTTATCGCTTTTGCAGAAGATAAATCAAATATCACAAAAAAATTTCTAACTAAACATCCATTCACTTATGCCATTGTACCGGATGCATCCAAAATTTCGAGGCAATATGGCATTGCAGCCTTTCCTACTCACTATGTAGTTAAAAATGGAATGTTTACTCACAAGTTTATTAGTGACGGTTCTACAAAGAAAATTCAAGATGCAATCAATGAAAAATAAGTTGGGTTCTCAAATCCAATAGTTTACGTTTCTTGTTTACAACACGATTAAAGTGAGTCCCATAATATAATTCTGATGACAAAACATCATGAATAGATATATTACCGGACTTGCTTTTTTTTTAAGGTATAAAAAGACTCAGGAAAAACAAGTAACACCCCGAAATGAACAAATGAAAAATAAAAACTCACTATTTATATAGGTTTTACTAAATTTGCAGTAAACAAAATAAAATGAAAAAGTTTTCTTTTCTACTTGTTCTCAGTCTGTTGCTTTTTACGGCATGCAGGAAGGATCATGTAGATGCTACGAATACTAAAACGCTGCAGTCCAGTATCAATGATATGACTTCCAGCCTTTCAACCATTAAACAGATCAAATTCAGTGAAGCTCTTTATATCCTGAAGACTTTCGGTGTGGATGCAGAAGGTGATGTAGAAGAACTGAAAGCTCTTGGAAAGCTTATCAACGGAAAAAAAGTTCCGGAGATTCTTACAATGGCTGATGAAGTGGCGCAGAAAAACGGAATCGAATGGGCCAGCACATCTCCTCCTTCTCTTGGAGAAATGAATATCTTCGGAGATGACAAAGCCAAGGAAACCGATAACAATGATGTAAAAGCTAATTCATTAAGCATCATCACCAGACCTACTGGAGATGACGGAAACGGAGCCCCTACTTCTATTCAGATCGTTCCGAGACTTGTAGATGCTGCAGGAAATCCTGTTGCATTTACCGGTGCAGGTTTAGAAGCTACTTTGGAAGTTTTCAGCAACGGAGTAAAGCTTTCTACAGCAAAAAACCTGATGCAGGATAATAACTTTAAAGGATTCAATTTAAAATTCTCTTCTATTCCTGCGGCAAAAGTAGTAGACAACAAAATCGACATTACCGTTTCAGTAAAAACGACGGCTAAGACATTCAAAATGTCAAAAATCGGACTCGATGTAAACCCATCAGCGCTGAAAGTTCCTGCTCCGCCAAAAAATGATTCAACGGCTGTAACTCAGGACCCCAATGCTGTCATCGATCCAAATAATCCTACAGTAGCACCTACTACATCTACAGATCCAGGCGTAACCACAACTACTCCGTCTGCACCTAAGCAACCGGCAGCAGATCCAAAAAATACAGTAAGTAAGTTTTTAAACAGTGTAAGCTCTCAAAACCTTAAAGCGGCATATGATAATTCTAGCAACCCAAGCTGGGGAAGTTATGAATCATTCTCTAACCCTACTTCAGGTTTTGGTTCAGTGAAGAATGTAAGTGTAAAAAACATTACTACCAATGCGACCAACGCCAGCGGTGCCAGCGTGAACGCGACTTATGATGTAACGGATAAGAACGGAAAAACAACTTCTTTAAAAGTAACTTTCGGACTTAAAAATGTAAATGGAGACTGGAAAATTTCCAGCTATAAAATAAACCCATAATGGCTTCACAAGAACTGATCAAAAGACTGGAACAAACCATTGAAAATATTCCTGATTTTCCCATTCCGGGAATCCAATTCAAGGATATTTCACCTATTTTCCTGGACCCGAAGCTTTATGAAGATGTCATCACAGAGCTGGCTGCTTTCAGCAAAGGAAAAATAGACGCTGTATGCGGAATAGAAAGCCGTGGCTATCTCTTCGGTATTGCCATAGCGGTTGCTTTGGAAGTTCCGTTTATTTTAATCAGAAAAGCAGGAAAACTTCCTCCACCTGTCATTTCAGAAAAATATGATCTTGAATACGGAAGTGCCATCATAGAAACCCGTGACGGACAGATCAAAAAAGGACAGAGAATTCTGATCCATGACGATCTTCTGGCAACAGGAGGAACTACAGAAGCAGCCGCTAAATTGGTAGAAAAACAAGGTGCCACCGTTTCCCAGTTCAGTTTCCTGATCGGATTAAAAGATCTTAATGGAACCGAAAAACTTAGTAAATTCGGGGCTGAAGTCTACAGCATCCTGGAATATTAAGCTATTCATATAAAAACAAAAATATGGGTTGTAAAGATGTCACGCTGAGCGGAGTCGAAGCGTTTTGACCATTAACATCTGACAATTCACAACATTTTCACAATAATACTTCAAAGTATTTTGTAAATCATTCAGAAACAATTAAATTTGCAGTTCAATTTTTAAGAATTTATGGCAAAATTGGGAAAGAATGCTCAGAACGAGCAAGAAGGTAAAGAAACAGTTGAGTTCTTTAAAGACCTTGACAGAGAGGCTCTAAACACAGAGAGATTCCTTGAGAAATATTCAAAGCAATTGGGTATTGTATTCGGGGTATTGGTTTTGGGTGTTTTAGGATTCTTTGCTTACAAACAGTTTGTAGTGGCTCCTAAGAACGTTGAAGCTGTAAAAGGTTTCCTTGCTGCTCAGAAAAACCAAACTTCTGGGAAAGATAAAGAAGCCCTAGGTGGAAATTCTGCAGCTAACCCAGGTTTTGTAGGAACATATAACGACTATTCAGGTACAAAAATTGGTGAATTGGCTGCTTACAATGCTGGTTTACTGAAATTCAAAGCTGGAAAATTTCAGGAAGCTTACGATCTTTTAGATAAATTTTCATCTGACAACAAAACATTAATGGCATTGAAATTCGGTGCTATGGCAGATGCAAAATCAGGTCTTAACAAAAACGACGAAGCGCTATCTTTATTAGACAAAGCGTCAACTGCTTCCAACGATGCTTATACCACTTACTATTTCACAAGAAAAGCAGGTATTGTAGCATTAGGATTAAAGAAAAATGCAGAAGCTAAGAAATACTTCTCAGCAATTGACGAGAAATATCAGGACTACGATAACGGAATGTCTGATTCTTATATTGAAATGACTAAATATTTTTAAAAAATGGCAACAGTTAATCTATCCGATTACAAGCCACTTCATATAACAAATGCCGAAGATTTTTCTATCGGCATTGTTTTTTCTGAGTGGAATGATTTTGTAACTTACAATCTTCGTGATGCAGCTCTGGAAATTCTTGAAAAAGAAGGGGTAAAAGCAGAAAACATCAGACTATTCCCGGTTCCGGGTGCCTTTGAGCTGAACTACGCAAGCATGCAGCTTTGCAAAGAAAGAAAATATGATGCAGTGATTGCTATCGGATGTGTCATCCGCGGCGAAACTCCTCACTTCGACTTTGTATGCTCAGCAGTAGCACAGGGAATCAAAGACTGTAATATTTTAACGGACACCCCTACTATTTTCTGCGTTCTGACAGACGACACCAAGGAACAGTCTATCGCCAGAAGCGGTGGAGATTTAGGAAACAAAGGTGTAGAAGCTGCCGTAACCGCTTTGAGAATGATTGATTTTAAAAAGAATCTTTCTGACAAAAAAGGAAACATCGGTTTCGGACACTCTTAATTTTAATTCAACTTAACAGTATACAGGGCTATTTTTTAATAGCCCTTTTTTTATGGACACTCTTTTCCTGCTATTCATTTTATGCATTCGTTTAACTATATAATAAGTTAATCCTTCATCAATAATTCAAAAAAATGATAAGAAATGTCATGTTTCCGTTTTTTTTCACTGAAAGTTATATACAAAAACTATCTTTGCGGAAATTAACTTATACATTACGTGCATGTTTCCAAGTAAAATAAAACCATTCTTGTATCTAGGGATTTTTTATCTGATTATCTCACTGATCATACGGATTGTATTCTTTTTTCATCCGATCACTACGGCCAGCTTTGGATTTTTTGAAGTCATCAAAGTTCTGTCTATTGGTCTTTTGAATGATATTTTTGCTTTTACGCTAGCCAGTACCCTTTTGGCGGTCTACTTTTTATTCCTATCGAATTCAAAATACAAAAAGCCATACGGATATATTATTTTTGGCGCATTAGTGCTGTTTTTCCTGTACATTCTGCTCATTCCCAATAATATTTTCAATCAGTACGGAGGATCCATTTCTGAAGTGGCCCTTGCGTTCGTAGGAATCAAGACTATTTTCTTTGGGTTAATGCTTTTCCTCCCTTCAAAAAGGATAAAAATCAGGAATGTACTCTATTTCATTACGTTATTATTATATGTTCTTCTGATCATTTTCAATGCGGTAAGTGAGTATTTCTTTTATAACGAATTTGGGGTACGCTACAACTTCATCGCTGTAGATTATCTGATCTATACCAATGAGGTTATCGGAAACATCATGGAAAGTTACCCTGTTGTTCCATTATTTTCAGCGATTCTCATCGTTACTTTAGCCGTGACATGGTTTATCTATAAAAAAACAAAAGACGAGCTTTTAGAACTTCCGAATTTCAAACAGAAAATGATACTTCTGGGATCTTTCGTGGTTCTTGCCGGCATCAGTCTTTTCGGGTTATCTTCATTAATGCAGCTCAGATCGGACAATGTCTTTGCTGACGAGATTGAAAACAACGGACTTCCTAAATTCTACTGGGCTTTCACCCACAACGAACTGGATTATTTCCAGTTTTACCCGCAGATTGGTCAGCAGGACGCTGAAAAGAACTTTTTAAGCCAGTATTCTGAACCTTCACTATCAAGAAATGTTGTTTCAGAACAGCCTGAACTGAAGAAAAATGTAGTCCTGATCTCTATTGAAAGTTTATCAGCAGACTTCATGGCACATTATGGCGGTACTTTAAAGATCACTCCTTTCTTAGACAGCCTTGCTGAGCGCTCCATGATGTTCACCAATCTTTATGCAACCGGAAACAGAACCGTAAGAGGACTTGAGGCATTAACCCTTTGTATTCCCCCTACTGCCGGAGAAAGTATCATTAAAAGAGATGACAATAAAAATAAATTCACAACCGGAAGCGTATTCAAATCTAAAGGATACGATGTAAAATTCCTGTACGGAGGCTACAGCTATTTCGATAATATGCAGGACTTTTTTGCTGGAAACGGCTACGGAATTGTCGACAGAAATAATTTCAAGCCTGAAGAAATCACATTCGCCAATGTTTGGGGTGTTGCTGACGAAGATATGGCTAAAAAGGCAATTCAGACGATGAATGCTGAAGCCAAATCCGGGAAACCGTTTTTCAATCATTGGATGACAGTTTCCAACCACAGACCTTTTACGTATCCTGATGGAAGGATTGATATCCCTGGAACCGCAAAATCCCGTGATGGAGGTGTAAAATACACCGATTATTCACTGAAACTGTTCTTTGAAATGGCTAAAAAACAGGATTGGTACAAAAATACAGTCTTCGTAATCATTGCTGATCATTGCGCATCCAGCGCAGGGAAAACAGAACTTCCAATGGACAAATACAGAATTCCAGCAATGATCTTCTCGGAAGGATTTATTGAGCCTCAGAAATTTGATAAGCTGATGTCTCAGATCGATATCATGCCTACCCTTTTCGGACTGTTGAATTTCAATTATCAATCTAAATTCCTTGGCCAGGATGTCTTCAAAAAAGAATTCCAGCCAAAAGCTTATATCGCAACTTACCAGGATCTTGGTTTTGTAAAAGACGGACGCTTGACCATCATTTCACCTGTTAAAAAAGTAAAACAGTATTCTTTACAGCTGGAATCCAGCAGCCTGGCTCCTGAATTCAAACTGTATTATGATGAAAAACTGATGAAGGATCCTGATCAGAAACTGGTCAATGACGCTGTTTCTGCCTATCAGTCCACTTCATTCTGGTTAAAAGAAAAGAAACTTAACCGATAAGGTGAGGAACAAAACGGCTCTGGTTATTGGTGATCAGGTGAACACTTTCCCTGATCCCGATGCCGGCAGGCTCCTGCCCGATAACCCAACTGCCTATGACCGGATAATTCCCATTAAAATTGGGAAGGTCAAATAGCTGCTGATAAATAAACCCCTCTTTACCGTATATGCCATCGTTCTGCTCAACCGGAATATTATTTTTGTGAAGGATCACATTCGCTCCCTCTCTTGAATAAATAGGTTTTTTAGCAAAATCTTTCAGATGTCTCGGTTCAAAATAAGATTCCAGCAGATAAGGATGATTCGGATACATCTCCCAGAGAATCGGTAAAAGAGCTTTGGAGGAAAGTAAAATTTTCCAGGCCGGTTCGATCCATTGCGATCTGAATCCGTTTTTCACAAGCTTTTCGCCAAAACCGTCTGCAAGAATCCATTCATAAGGATACAGCTTGAAAATATATTCCATCACCGAGCGGTCTCCGGCTACGAATTCTGAAATATCTTCCGCCCATCCGATGTCCTGAACGGGAATAAATTCCGTATCAAAACCCGCCTGTGAAGCACAGTCACGCATGTATTCCACATTGGTAACATCTTCAATATTAGTAAGAGATGCAAAATAAATATGATGCGGATTCATATAATTTTTCAGATGCTTCCAATAGCCCACCAGTTTCTCATGAATCGAGTTGAACTGATCTTTATAGGGATACAATTCCTGAAGCCAATACCATTGAATAACCGACCCTTCGTACAGTGACGTCGGTGTATCGGCATTAAATTCAAGTAATTTCAGGTTTTTACCATCAAAACCGAAATCAAATCTCCCATAAATGGACGGATGATCTTCTTCCCAGCTCATGATGATGTAATTCCGGAACCATTCAGGAATATTGAATTTGTCCCACAGATTTTTTTCAATAATATAATCTACCGCTTCCAGACACATCTGCCAAAGCTCGGCAGTGGCCGTTTCTATGGTATTAATTTCTTCGGGAGTCAATTGGTAATAATGGCTTTCGTCCCAATAAAGACCATCCAAAGAATGATATCCGAAGCCTAGATTTTCAAGCTTATGCTGCCAGTCCTTCCTGAACTGTGATTGAATTCTTTCCATAGTTTATGATGATGCGCTGAAACCACTTCTTCCCAACTGGCCTCTTACTACATTTCCTTTGTAATTATTTCTTCCGACATTGGATTTGGTGCTTATCGCATCACTGTAATAGCCGGCCTTCTGATAAGATCCGTAGCTATATGCTCCATACGGTCTGAAGGCGTGGTACAGGAGAATTCCAGCCATAAAACCATGGGATCTGGAATAAGAAGCCGTAGTATCTGACCTCATGTAGACTTTCTTTTCTGCTTTATCTTTAGGCTTTTCCTGAGAACAGGCAGCCAATATACTTGTAACGAAAAGTAATTTGATAGAACTGGACTTTTTCATTATTGAACCGTTATAAAAAATTCATAGTCTTTTTTCGTTTTGGCAATATGGTCGTTGCCATCACTGTCTTCGCCTCCCACAAGGGTGTCTCCAAGACTTGGAATCGTGTCTTTTTTTATAATTTCTCTGAATAGCTGTTTATCCTTCCATATCCTGTGTTTGGTAATGAGAACATCAGCATTATCAATATGTTCAACGGAAAGTTCTGTTTCAATAGAACCCGTCTTGTCTACGCTGCTTACTTCGTCTTCTTTTTCTTTTTTACAGGCTGTAAATGCCAATATCCCAACTGATAACAGGCAAAGTTTAATTTTTTTCACGTGGGCAGTAATTTTTCACAAAAGTAGTAATTTAGTAATGATATTATTTTAAATTTACAAGGCAAAAATTTTTATTATGAAATGGACAGACGATAGAGGCGGGAACGTAGATGACCGCCGCGGTTCTGGTGGCAGCGGAGGTATGGTTGTAGGTGGAGGGCTCGGAACTTTGATTATAGCTGCGATTATTTTCTTTTTAGGAGGTGATCCTTCAGGTATTCTGAACTCCGGCAGTGTCCAGTCTTCCGGAAGTGGAGAGAAGCGGGAACTCACTGCCCAGGAACAAAAAATCGGAGAAATGGTTGGTATGATAGGTCAATGGAACATTATTACCTGGGATCAGATCTTTAAAGAAAATGGAATGACCTATACCCAACCGGAGATTGTTCTTTTTGAAGATACCACACAATCCGGATGCGGAACCGCTCAGTCAGCAATGGGGCCATTTTATTGCCCGGCAGACCAGAAGGTCTACATGGATATGACCTTTTTCAATGAACTTCAGCAGAGATTCGGAGCTCAAGTAACAGAATTTACTGTTGCTTATGTTCTCGCTCATGAAGTAGGACATCATGTACAGACTCTTCTTGGAACTACACAGAAAGTAGACGCATTAAGAAGAAGCGGAAGATATTCTGAAGCAGATATGAACAGGGTTTCTGTAGCCACAGAACTTCAGGCAGATTTTTATGCCGGCGTGTGGGCAAAACGAACGAATGATACAAAAGGTATTCTGGAGCCAGGTGATATAGAATCAGCGATAGATGCTGCACAGGCGGTAGGTGATGACAATATCCAGAAAAGATCTCAAGGATACGTTAATCAGGAAAGCTTTACTCATGGCTCTTCTGCCCAACGTAAGGAATGGTTTCTGAAAGGTTATAACACAGGAAACATTAAGCAGGGAGATACATTCAACCAACTTTTGAAATAAATGTAATCTAAACAAAATAAAAACCCTGAAGAAGTTCTTCAGGGTTTATTTTTTATTGCAATTCGATTGGATTGCTGTTTCTTTTAGCTTCCTCTTTTGTTCTCTCTTCTACTCTCTTTCTCATGTCTGCCGGATTTTGATTGCCGCCGCCACCTGCTCTTGGAGGTGCTGGAAAACCGCCGCCACCACTTTGCATAAACGACATCGGATCTTTTTTAAATTTCTCCTGCTGCTTGAGGTAGTCAGCTCTTTTTACTTTTATCGTATTTCCGAACTGGTTTAAAGTAACAAGTTCAGCAATTTTATAGTTCTTCATTAGGTCAAAAGAATATTCTCCCTTATCATCTTCTACTTTGACGATCAGTCCTGGAAGTCCACCAAATTTATAGGGACCATCCTGATAAGGAAGATCTGTTGTAAACCATGCGGTCCATTTCCTTCCTGCAAAATCCGTTGTGGCTTTTTGCACCTTATACTCTCCTATTTTCGTTGTTTCAGAAGACATTTTCCAGTTCAGAGGACGGTCTTCCTCGTACACGTAAATATCTCTTCCGATTCTGTCTTTAAAAGATATAGCCTGACTGGATTTATCTTTTTCTACTGAATAATTGATATTGCTCCTCAATCCTTCCATCTGTTCTCTATTGATAGAAGCCCTTCCAACGCCGCCCTGAAAGGCCTTCTGCAGGATAGAATCTCTTTTGTATCTGTTTTCGGAATAAAAAAGAGACTTTTCACCGGAAATATCTAAATATGCATTTTCAGTTTTAATATCTGTTTTATTTTCCGCATCAGGTTTCATGGTCACCTGGTATACAAATCTGTTGTTTTGTGCGGAAATATGCTGCATCAACAGCGCTAAAGCAAGAATGCCTAATTTTTTCATTTCTAAATTTTATTTTAATTCAATTGGGTTTTGGCTAATTTCATTTTTAAAAGAAGAATTACTGCTCATTCCGGAACCTGGCCCAGACATATCAATCCCATCCATTCCTCGGGGCGACATCCCATTGCCTGAATGATTTCCTCCTCTCATTCCGCCCATTCCTCCACCATGTTTTCCACCACTGCCAAAATTCTGCATTCCGCCATCGCCGCCCGGTGCTATTCTCCGGTTTTTTGAAAACTCCAGTTCAAGGGCTGCTTTATCTCCATTAAAATTAACTCTCGTGCTTTGTCTGGCATCGGAGGCTATCGGTTCTTCAAAAGAATTTTTAATCATCATTTGTTTTACAAGATCAAATTTATAATCTCCTTTATCATCTTCCAGCTTTACAATAAGCCCCGGTAATCCTGAGAATTTATAAGGTCCGTCAGAAACATTAATATCTTTTGTAAACCATGCGGTCCAGATTCTGCCCCCAAAATTCGTAAGAGCTTTTTGAGCTTTATATCCGTTTTGCAGCTCAGTAACATCTGTTATTTCCCACTTCACAGGCCTGTCTTCCTGATAGTAAATTTGTTTTCCAAGTACTCTGTCATAAAAATAAATTTTCTGTTCAGGAATGTTTTTAGTAATGTAATAATCAAAAAAAGTAGGTTCAGGATGTTTTTTTATGCCTGATTTTGAAATATCTTTTTTTTCTTTTTTTATTTCTTCTCCTTTATTGGCACTCCATAAAGAATCTTTAATTAATTTATTTTCACTGATGAATAAAGACTGATTTCCTCGGACATCCAAAAAAGTTTTTTCACTTTTCAGGCTTACCAGATTAATTGAATCCGGATTTACTGAAGTCTGATAAATGTATCTTATCGTCTGTCCATGGTACATTGTTAATAAAAACAATCCAAAAAAAATAAGAAATTTGTTTCTCATTATTATTTCTTTTATAGATATTAAAACCTGCTCAAAGTTAAACCAAAAACAGAATTTTAGAATTTACAGGGTCGAATTTATCTAAATTTAACATTCACAATCATATCGATAATGACGTTAATAACATCGGAATCATTAAAATAGATATCTTCAATTTGAGATTGCGGAAATTAGTTCGTATTTTTGCATCATTAAATCATTCTAAATAAATACAATGATAAAAGTATCGGACCAAGCAAAGGCAAAAGCCATCCAACTTATGTCGGAAGATGGCTTCAACCCTGCTGAAGATTATATAAGAGTAGGGGTAAAAAGTGGAGGATGTTCTGGTTTAGAGTATGTTTTGGGATTTGACAATCAAAAAACAGACACAGATCAAATTTTCGAAGACAATGATGTGAAAATTATTGTTGAAAAAAAGTCTATCCTTTATTTAGCAGGAACAATCCTTGAATATTCAGGAGGATTAAACGGAAAGGGGTTTGTTTTCAACAATCCTAATGCATCCAGAACGTGTGGTTGTGGAGAATCATTTAGTCTTTAAGATCATTAAAAGATTTAAAAATTAAGAGATTTAGAGATTAGAAATGGCTGTATCATTTGAAAATTTTCCAATTTATAAGAAATCTATTTCATTTACAGTTAAAATCTTTAGACTTCTTGAAAATGAAAATCTACAAAAAGAGTTTTCACTTAAAGATCAAATTAAAAGAGCAGTTTTATCAATAACCAACAATATTGCTGAAGGCTCTGAATATGGAAGCAACAAACAATTTATTAGATTTCTTTGGATAGCAAAAGGCAGCTGTGCTGAAGTAAGAAGTATGTTATTTGTTCTATCTAGTTTGAAAAAAATCGATGATGAAGATTTCCATTCACTTAGCAATGAGTGTCTTGAAATAACGAAAGACGTTTATCATTTTATTAAATATCTGGAAAAGAGTAATTCTGGCGGCAAGTAGTCTTAATAGCTTAATGCCTTAATCTCTTAATAATTATGAAGTACACAGAGGACGACCTAAGAGTCGATTTAGAAAATAAAAAATATGAATTCGGGTGGGAAACGAAACTGGATTATGAAGAGTTTCCAATCGGTTTAAATGAAGACATCGTTCGTGCGATCTCTGCTAAAAAAGAGGAGCCGGAATGGATGACAGAATGGCGTTTGGAATCGTTCAGGATCTGGCTGAAAATGACAGAACCTACCTGGGCTAACATTAAATATGAAAAGCCTGATTTTCAAGCGATCCGTTACTATGCTGCGCCAAAATCGAAGCCGGAACTGGAAAGCCTTGATGAAGTAGACCCTGAATTATTGAAGACTTTCGCGAAACTGGGTATCAATATCGAAGAACAGAAAAGACTTTCAGGAGTTGCTGTAGACATCGTTATAGATTCTGTTTCTGTGAAAACAACTTTCCAGGATACCTTAATGGAAAAAGGAATTATTTTCTGTTCTATTTCGGAGGCGATTAAAAATCATCCTGATTTGGTAAGAAAATATCTTGGAAAAGTAGTTCCGAGAGGAGATAATTTTTATTCAGCATTGAATTCCGCAGTATTTTCTGACGGAAGTTTCTGCTATATTCCAAAAGGCGTAAGATGCCCGATGGAACTTTCCACTTACTTCCGTATCAACCAGGCAGGAACAGGACAGTTTGAAAGAACGCTTGTGATCGCAGATGAAGGAAGTTATGTATCTTATCTTGAGGGATGTACAGCCCCTTCAAGAGATGAAAACCAGCTTCACGCAGCTGTTGTGGAACTGATTGCCATGGACAACGCTGAGATTAAATACTCAACTGTTCAGAACTGGTACCCGGGAAATGAAGAAGGAAAAGGAGGAGTTTTCAATTTCGTAACCAAAAGAGGATTATGCGAGAAGAAAGCAAAAATCTCATGGACACAGGTGGAAACAGGTTCTGCAGTAACCTGGAAATATCCTTCTTGTATCTTAAAAGGTGACGGATCTATCGGAGAGTTCTACTCTATCGCAGTGACCAACAATCACCAGTATGCTGATACAGGAACAAAAATGATCCACATCGGAAAGAATACAAGATCAACGATCATTTCAAAAGGTATTTCTGCAGGAAAATCTCAGAATTCATACAGAGGTCAGGTGAAAGTAATGCCTTCTGCAAAAGGAGCAAGAAACTTTTCACAGTGCGACTCTCTGTTGATGGGTAATGAATGTGGTGCACATACGTTCCCATACATTGAAATCAAAGATCCTACTGCACAGCTGGAACATGAAGCAACGACTTCAAAAATCGGAGAAGATCAGATCTTCTACTGTAACCAGAGAGGAATCAATACAGAAAAAGCAATTGCTCTTATTGTGAATGGTTTCAGCAAAGAAGTATTGAATAAACTTCCAATGGAATTTGCCATTGAAGCTCAAAAATTATTGGAGATCTCTCTTGAGGGAAGTGTAGGATAATAATTTAAACATTAAGAAGTTAAGTATTTTGCTTTCTTAAAATCTTAATGTTAAAGAATTAAGGAATTGATAAATCAATTTTTTGAAGAAAATTAAGATGACCAAAGCAGAAGTAACACAGCTTTCTTATGACATCATAGGATGTGCCATCAAGGTCCACAAAGAATTGGGCCCTGGTCTGCTGGAAAGTGTTTACGAATTGTGTTTGGCTTATGAATTAAAAGAAAGGGGGGTTTTAGTTGATCATCAAATCAGCACCAAAATCAATTATGGAAAAATTGAGATTGAAACTCCACTAAAAATTGATTTGCTTGTGAATGACACAATTATTGTAGAAATCAAAACAGTTGAAAGTTTATTACCGGTCCATCAGGCTCAATTGATGACGTATATGAAAATTTTGAAAAAGCCTCAGGGCCTGCTCATTAATTTTTATACGGATAATATTACTAAATCTATGATTCCTTTAATTAATGAATATTTCACAAAACTTGCAGAATAAGAATAAAGCATTGTGGAATTAAGTAGATTTGCAAACCTTAAAGTCCTTCATTCAAATCAATTTATTGGTTTGCTTAAAAAAGATAATACATTAAGAAAAACTTAATTTCTTAATGTTTAAAATAAATTAAAAATTGTATTTCATTCGCGGGCCCCGGAACATTTGTGATTAGTGGTTTAGGATTACAAAAGACAAAATGTCAGTCTGATCTTGCGATAAACTAAAATATATGTTAGAGATAAAAAACTTGCACGCCAAAATTGAAGACGGCGCAGAAATTTTAAAAGGTATTAATCTTGAAATAAAGCCGGGCGAAGTTCATGCTATCATGGGACCGAACGGAGCTGGAAAATCTACTCTTTCTTCTGTTATTGCAGGAAAAGAAGATTATGAAGTAACGGACGGAGAAATACTTTTTCAGGGAGAAAACATCAGTGAAGATGCTCCTGAAGAAAGAGCACACAAAGGAATTTTCCTTTCTTTCCAGTATCCGGTAGAAATTCCGGGAGTTTCTGTAACCAACTTTATTAAAGCTGCTTTAAACGAAACAAGAAAAGCAAACGGACTTGAGGAAATGCCGGCAAAAGAAATGCTTGCCCTTATCCGTGAAAAGTCTGAGCAATTAGGTATAAAAAAAGACTTCCTTTCAAGATCACTGAACGAAGGATTCTCCGGAGGTGAAAAGAAAAGAAACGAGATCTTCCAGATGATGATGCTTAATCCTAAACTGGCTATTCTTGATGAAACAGATTCAGGTCTTGATATCGATGCTTTAAGAATTGTTGCAGACGGTGTGAACCACTTTAAAAACGAAGGGAATGCAGTACTTCTGATTACTCACTATCAGAGATTGCTTAACTATATCCAGCCTGACTTTGTTCACGTTCTTGCTAACGGAAAAATCATCAAAACCGGTGATAAATCTCTTGCATTAGAACTGGAAGCAAAAGGATACGACTGGCTTCTTAACTAAGAAGAAACTATTTCAGCAGGGATTTTATCAATCCTTTCTGAAGATGCGGAAAACCCGCAGTAAATATTATTATTTTTAAATATATAAAATAAGGTGTGATGGCCGAAATATCAGTAATGGCTTTATACGATCAGATTATTGACAATCACGGTGAATTTTTGGAGAGTCTTCGTCACAGATTTCTGGATGAAGAAAGAAAAACTGCTCTTCAAAATTTCGAAAACTTAGGTTTTCCGACGAAAAAAGACGAAGAATATAAATATACCAGCATCAAAGAAATCACGGAGAAAAACTATAATTTTTTCCCGAAAGAAAGTCATAATATCACCAAAGAACAGCTGGATCAGTTGCACTTAGGGGAAGAAAATTTTGACTGGATCGTTTTTGTGAATGGTAAGCTTCATAAAGAGCTTTCAAAAGTTTCTATTGAAAATGTAGAATTTCTTTCATTCAATTATGCTTTGAATGATGAGAAACACAAAGAAGTATTTGATAAGTATTTTAATACCATTGCTTCTAAAGATACGGCTTTCACGAACTTAAACCTTGCTTACTGCAAATATGGTTTCTTCTTGAAAGTTCCTAAAAATGTAGTGATCGAAAAACCGATTCACGTTTTTTATATTTCTCAGAATCAGGAAGAAAACACATTCTACAACACAAGAAATTTACTTATTGTAGAAGAAGGAGCAAAAGTAGAGGTTATAGAAAGCCACCACAATTTCGACAGTACGTATGTGCTGACGAATTCTGTAACGGAGATCTTTACGTATCCGAATGCAAAAGCAGACTGGCATAAACTTCAGAACGACAACAATACTTCGTATCTTATCGACAGTACATTCGCAAGACAGGAAAAAGACAGTTTAACGACTGTAAACACCTTCTCTTTCGGAGGAAAACTGGTAAGAAACAACCTGGACTTCATTCATAACGGAAGCAATATCAATTCGTTTATGAACGGAATCACCATTATTGGAAAAGATCAGCTGGTAGACCACCACACGGCGGTTCACCACAATTTCCCGCATTGTGAAAGCTACCAGAACTATAAAGGTATTTTCGATGTAAATGCTCACGGCGTTTTCAATGGGAAGGTTTTCGTAGATAGAATTGCCCAGAAAACCAATGCTTATCAGCAAAACAACAACGTATTGCTAAGCGAAGGGGCTTCCATTGATACCAAACCTCAGTTGGAGATCTTCGCTGATGACGTAAAATGTTCTCACGGCTGTACCGTAGGTCAGCTGAATGAAGATGCACTGTTTTATTTAAGAGCAAGAGGTATTTCTAAAAAAGAAGCGCAAGCTTTACTTTTATATGCTTTTGCTAATGACGCGATGCAGAACATCGATATTGAACCGCTTAAAGAAAAAATTTCGAAACTTTTAGCTGAAAAGCTACAGGTGGATTTAGAATTTTAAGACTAATATAAATTGATACCAAAAAAAGCACTTCTTCCTGAAGTGCTTTTTTTATGAATGGAAGTCTGAAGCTGGAAGAAGGAAGTTATTGTAACCAGGTCAGAACTTTATTTTTCTAACATTATTTCTTTTATTACGAACAGCCATCTAAATTTCCTTATCCCGAAATCAGGCTAGAATTTAGATTATTGAAGTCGAATCTGAGCTTTTTATTCTTTTAAAGATGTAATTCCTTTATTAAGGCCTAATAGTAACTTCCAACCTCCCTCTTCCAGCTTCCTGTCTTCTAATTATTTTAACCAGGACTGATTCTCTTTCTTATCTGAACGTTTCTTACCGTTATCGATATTATAAGCGAATCCTACTCCAAGAGTCTGTTTAAGCTGTGTTTTCTGAATCTGGTTGTGGTCATACATCAGATCCAGTGTAATATTTGTTGAGATAAACTTATTGATCTTCATATTAAGAATTCCGCTGTATCCAAGCACCAGGTGATCCGGTTTATCAAGATAGTTTGAAAATACGGAAGCCGTATTCGTCAGGTTGATATTATCCATGATTTTGACTTTGTATATAGCCGTTCCCAGGAAACCGAACTGGAACAGAGAAGAATCACCGTTATTTTTCAAGCCATAAGTTCCTGCCGTCTGAAGAGCTTCGTCCAGAACAAAAGTTACTCTGGCATTGGCCGGACGAAGTGTCGCTGTAAAATTATCATTAGGACGATAAGTAACACCTACACCCACATTAAGGTATCCCGGCGCCATAAAATTAGAAATCTTTTTGGCATCAGGATTATTACCATCTTCATAACCTCCTGCAAACTGCGTCTGAAGACCTATACCTCCGGAAAGATACCAGTTCTTGGCAAATTCACGTCCGTAGTTGGTAGAAATGTTGATCACGTCCTGTGTTTTTCTGGTTCCGATCCCTTTTGTATTATTCTGTCCATAACCTAAAATAATAATGTTTTCCCAAAGGTCCTTCCCTTTTTCATAGGTAAGATTGTAATTCACTCCGGCAAGCCATCCCACATTGTTGGCTCCACCACCAACCCAGTTCGAGAACGCAGCCTGATTGAGCATTAATGTATTCTGTCCCTGAATAGACCAGGCTTTTACAGTATCAGTTGTGGCAGCATCGGATTTGGCCTCCTGAGCCATTGTGCTTACTCCCATAGAGATGGAAAGGGCAAATAAAAGTTTTTTCATAAGTAAGGATTTTTCGTTACAAAAATATACATATATTTTTTGGTAAAAAACTAATCACTCATTTATGAAATATATTAATTATTATTTAATGCATTAAACAACAGCTTAATTCACTAAAACAAAAGAATAAAAATCACAAAATAAAACGATACGGTTTAAAATATTTATTTGAATTAGGTCTAATAAAAAAATCACTCCAGATTGAAGTGATTTTATATTTGTTATTAAAATTGAATCTTTATTTTTTGATCCACCACTGGCTGTCTTTACGGTCAGAGCGCTTCACTCCATTATTCAGTGTATACGCAAATCCGATCCCAAGCGTCTGCTTCAGCTGCGTCTTCTGGATCTGGTTATGATCATACAGAAGATCTACCGTAATATTGGAAGAGATAAATTTATTTACTTTAAAGTTGATCAATGCTCCGTAAGCAAGCACCAGTCTTTCCGGGTGATCCAGATAATTGGAAAATACAGAAGCGGTATTGGTGATGTGAACATTATCCATCAATTTTACTTTGTATTGCGCCGTTCCAAGGAAACCGAACTGTAACAGCGAAGTGTCACCATCATTTTTCAACCCGTAGCTTCCTGCGAATTGAAGATCTTTATCTAAGACAAAAGTCCATCTTCCGTTGGTAGGACGCAGTGTTACTGTCAGATTATCATCAGGTCTGTACGTGATACCCATACCAAGATTGAGGTACCCGGGGGCCATGAAATTGGAGATCTTTTTGGCTGCAGGATTATTTCCGTCCTCATATCCGACCGCAAACTGTGATTGTAAGCCTGCTCCTAATGAGAAATACCAGCTTTTGGAAAATTTACGTCCGTAATTGGTAGAAACATTAATAACGTCCTGTGTTTTCCTTATACCAAGCCCTTTCGTATCATTCTGCCCGTAATCCAGGACAATAATGTTTTCCCAGAGGTCATTGTCTTTTTCGTAAGTAAGGTTGTAATTCACTCCGGCAAGCCATCCTACGTTGTTAGCTCCACCACCGACCCAGTTTGAAAAGGCCGCCTGATTGATCATTAAACTGTGTTTCCCTAATACCGACCAGTATTTTACCGTATCTACGACTACTGAATCTTTTTTCAATTCTTCTTGTGCACTTGCATAAATCCCTATAGCAAAGGAAAGAATCAATAAAAACTTCTTCATTATTTTACATGATTTTCATTACAAAAATATTAATATAATTTTTTTTAAAGCAAATCTTAGGTCATAAAAAGCCTTAAATACGCTAAATTCTCTTCAAGCAACCAAAAACAGGCCAGTTTAATACGTTCAATGTCAAAATATTAAGCATCGCATGTTAAAATTGAAACCTTTTGTCTGAAAATAATCGGATCTCCACGCCATACATCGCCAAATTTTCCGAAATTTATCATTGGCTTTTGATTTGACGTACCCTCCACATGTTTAAAAATATAATTTCCAAAAGGGCTGTTATCACCCCACTGCTGATGCTTTCCGCTATGTGGTTCGGCTACTTTCTGCAGATGCAGGGCTTTTTCCAAAGCTGTTTTGGGGCCATTATACCTCTATTGCCGGAAGGCTTGCTGGGAATCATCACAGCTCCTCTTCTGCATGGAAATATTGATCATATTATGGGGAACTCTATTCCGGTAGCGATCCTTCTCTTTCTTTTATATCAATTCTATCCTTTGGTAGCCAATAAAGTGTTTATCATCGGTTGGCTCGCAACAGGACTCTTGGTCTGGATGCTGCCACCCATAGATATTCTGACCGGAGATTATATGTACACCTGCACGATTGGTGCCAGTGGCGTAGTCTATGTTCTGGCCTTCTTCTTATTTTTCAGCGGTGTTTTCAAATGGAATATGAAACTGCTCACCATTTCACTCCTTGTCGTTCTATATTATGGCAGTTTGATTTGGGGAATGTTTCCGGAAGAACTCTTCTACAATCTTCAGGAACCGAGTAAAATCTCATGGCAGGCTCACCTTTCCGGAGCTGTCGTAGGAAGTATTATTGCTTTTGCCTTTAAAAATGTAGGCGAAAGAAAAAAAAAGTATATCTGGGAATTTCCAAATTACTACAGCGAAAAAGACGATAAACTGTGGCAGGAATACAAGGAAAATCATCCTGATGACTTCCTGGAATTACCTTATAAAAAGAGAGATGATATCTGGGATCATTTGGAGGAATTGAGAAGGAAATAAAATAAGGTTGGAAGCTGGAAGAGGGAGGATGGAAGTTACTACTAACCTTATAGTAACTAATAAAGTTCCAGAATACGCGTTTCGTGGCAAGAACGGGAAACCCAACTCTAAAACTCTCAAACTCAATTACTCTCCAACACAAACAACTCGGGTTATTTTATTACATTTGGGGAAAACACACACAATGATCTCTGAAGAATACCTCCATGCCATCGCTCTGCGTGAATGCAGCCTGATTGGCGATATTAATTTTCACAAACTTGTAAGAACCTTCGGAAGTGCAGAAGAAGCCTGGAAAAGAGCAAAGAAAGAGCACAGCAAAGCCGGTGGTATAGGACGGAAAACGGTGGCGGATATCGGAAACGAAGAGTATCTGAAATTTGCGGAAAAGGAAATAAAATTCTGCGAGAAGAATCGGATTACGATCAGGCTGAGACACCTTAACGAACTTCCTTATTTACTCAACGAGTGCGATGATGCTCCCGCTATTCTTTATCAGAAAGGAAATTTTGAGGATTCTTTACCGAAAATAAGTCTTGTGGGAACGCGGAATATGACTTCTTACGGTAAGCAATTCATTAACGATTTCTTCGAAGCAACGAAGCCTTATAAATACATATCGGTCAGCGGATTAGCGCTTGGAGTGGATAAAGAAGTTCACGAACAGTCCATTCAACATCAAATTCCTACCATAGCCGTTCTGGCTCATGGATTTCACACGCTTTATCCATCAAAAAATAAGAAACTGTCTGAAAAAATTTTAGACGAGAACGGGGCATTGATCACAGAATTCAATTCCTCCAGAAAACCTGACCGTGAAAATTTCATCCAGCGAAACAGAATTATAGCCGGGCTTTCTCCATCAACTATCGTAGTGGAAACCGGATTCGGGGGCGGATCTGTAAGTACCGCTTCATTTGCCAACGACTATAACCGGGAAGTTTTTGCCTTGCCGGGAAAGATCACAGATCCACACAGTCAGGGATGCAATCAGCTGATTTTCCAGAATAAAGCATCCGCCATTTCTACCATAAAAGATCTTATGAATTCGCTTGGATTTACCCCCACCAAAGAAAAAGTGGCAGAACTGTTCCCGTATAGTGAATTAAACATACAACTTACTGAAAGTCAGGAAACCGTTTATCAGTCGATCAAAGCCCATCCGCAGGTATCTCTGGACGATCTTGCACAGATGATTTCGATGGCTTCTTACAAAATCCTTCCTATAATTTTAGAATTGGAGCTTTTGGGGAAAGTAAAATCATTTTCCGGGAGGCAATTTACCGCAATTTGAGAATTAACGATTTCTTAATATTGCATTATTTGAGACGTAACTTTTAATTTTCAACAAAATTTGCTCACTAATTATCAATTTAATAATATTTCGGGACATTATTATTTAATTTTTAACAATGTTGAAATAGAGTATTGTGAATCTTGAAAAAAAAATTAAATTTGTTGACAATAATATTCAACCCTAATATATGGAACAATATAATATTGACCAGAAAATCCAGGAGTTTATTGCCAAGATTGAAGCAAAAAATCCTAATGAACCAGAATTTTTACAAGCCGTAAAAGAAGTAGCTGTGACTGTAATTCCGTTTATTATGACCAAGAAGGAATATACGGGAATGAAGCTTCTAGAGAGAATGGCTGAACCTGAAAGAGTTATAATTTTCAGAGTTCCATGGGTTGATGATAAAGGAGAGATCCAGGTAAACAGAGGATTCAGAATCCAAATGAACTCTGCGATCGGACCATACAAAGGAGGAATTCGTTTCCACCCTACTGTAAACCTTTCAGTTCTTAAGTTCTTAGCTTTCGAGCAGGTATTTAAAAACTCATTGACTACTCTTCCGATGGGCGGAGGTAAAGGAGGTTCAGATTTTGATCCGCAAGGAAAATCTGATATGGAAGTAATGCGTTTCTGCCAGGCATTCATGACTGAATTATGCAAGCATATCGGTCCTGAAACAGATGTACCTGCAGGAGACATCGGTGTAGGAGCAAGAGAGATCGGATATCTTTTCGGACAATACAAAAAAGTAAGAAACGAATTTACAGGAGTACTTACCGGAAAAGGTCTTGCTTACGGAGGTTCACTGATCCGTCCTGAAGCTACAGGATACGGTGTGGTATACTTCGCAGAGCAAATGCTTAAGACGATCAACGAAACATTCAAGGATAAAATCGTAAGTGTATCAGGTTTCGGAAACGTAGCCTGGGGAGTAATCAAAAAGGCAACAGAGCTTGGTGCTAAAGTAGTGACCATCTCAGGACCGGACGGTTATATCTATGACAAAGACGGTATCAGCGGAGATAAAATTGATTATTTATTAGAATTAAGATCTTCAGGAAACAACAGAGCTGAAGACTATGCTAAAAAATATCCTTCTGCTGAATTCCACGCTGGAAAACGTCCTTGGGAAGTAAAATGTGACGTAGCATTCCCATCTGCAACTCAAAACGAACTGGATCTTGAAGATGCTAAAGTTTTGGTAGGAAACGGATGTCTTTGCGTGACTGAGGCTGCTAACATGCCTTCTACTTTAGATGCAATTAACTATTTCTTAGACAATAAAATCTTATTCTCACCTGGTAAAGCTTCCAACGCTGGAGGTGTTGCTACTTCAGGTCTTGAGATGACACAGAACTCTATCCGTCTTAACTGGACTTCTGAGGAAGTTGACGCAAGACTGAAAGAAATCATGATCGGAATCCACAAGGCTTGTAGAGACTACGGAAAAGATGAAGATGGCTACGTAAACTACGTGAAAGGGGCAAACATTGCCGGCTTCGTGAAAGTGGCGGAAGCAATGCTGGCTCAGGGAGTGGTATAAAAATAAACAAAGGTTGGGTAAATTCCCAGCCTTTTTTGATACAGCCTGTTCCCGGGATAATGGGAAAAAAGTAAAAAGTGAAAGGAGAAAGCGCTGTACATGTTACAGCGCTTTTTTTATTGTATCAGCTAAAAAAATTAACCGTTATCTTCAACTTAATCTCAAAACTTGGGGAGCAAGCTTTTTTTAAACATTAAGACATTAAGATCTTAAAAGATGGAATACTTAAAGAACTTAAAAAAATCAATTTATTGATTTCTTCATTCATAACAATAAGTATACTGCTTAAATCCTTAATGTTTAAATTAAGAAATAAACTAAAGTTTATTGAGGTTAAGAAAATTAAGATCAATTTTAAACAGACCATTATAAGTTTGATTGTATTCATTGTACTCCCCAATTTTTGAGACTCATCCGTATCTTCACTTCAGGTATTCACCAATTTCTATATTCCTGTTTTCATTATTGGCATTCTCAATGCTTTTCAAGAGCATTTTAATTTGAGTTTTGCTTATCACATGATTGTTAAAAAAAACATACTCAATAGCCTTTGTATTCCTGATATCTTCCAATGGATTTTGAGCAAGCAGCACCATATCTGAATGATACCCTGTTTTGATCTTCCCGGTCTTACTTTTCATCCATAGACCTGGCTCCACTGTAGCAGAATAAATAGTCTGTGAATTGGTCATTCCGGATTGAGATAGGGATTCCAATTCATCGTGAAGAGCAAACCCGGGAACTGCCGTGGCAACATTAGCATCTGTTCCGGCCATAACAGGGACATGGTGATCTACCAATGCTTTAGTCATGATATGAATCGCTTCCGCATAGGTCTTCCAAAATGTCAGCGATAATTTTTTTGCTTCAGGTGTATCTTTTCCATCATATTCATAGCCATTTTTACCGGGTAACCAGCCCATTTTGTACAATGGTGTACCTTCAATAATTTTGGGATTAGCATATCTTAGTTCTATTGCTTTAAGCTTAGATTTTAAGTCAAACCGCTGGGCTAAAAAGCTTTCGCATAACCAAACGGTTGAAGTAACGCTTACCTTATTTTCTTTTAATTTTTTGGCGATCTGATGTGACCGTCTTTTTAAAAAACGGAGATATTCTTCTGGATTTTTAGAAATTGACTTTCCGAATTCATCAATTGTTTTAACCGTTATTTCCTCAATGTGAGCGACTTCATTCTGTCCTGAAGAATAAAAGGTTTCTAAATCCACCAACGGGATATGTCCAATAACCGGTATTTTATTTTCTTTAGCAATCTGTATTGTTATTTTAAACATTTCAGGATTGACAAAACCGTACATTTTGATGGCATCGTAGCCCTGTTCTTTTATTTTCTTTATGGCTTTTTCCGCATCTTTTTTATTGGAATAATTGACGGACTGCCTTGTCCAGCTATAATAATAACCCGCCAGACCAGCCTCACTAAAAATAGGTGGTGAAGCAACAAACATCCTCGGTCCCAAACCGCTTTTCCGGATTGATTTCCGCCATTCTAAAATCTCCGGACGCCCGGCCATTTCCCTGATGTAGGTAACCCCATTCGCCAGATATAAAAACAAATCATTCTTGCTTTCTTTTACATGAACATGGCTGTCTACAAGGCCCGGAATAAGATACTTTCCTGTACCGTCAATGATAGTAGCATCCTTATTCACCTGCTGATTGGCGTCAATCTGAACAATGCGTCCATCTTTGATAAGGAGGTTCTGATTGGTAATAAAATGAGTACAATCTTCTGAAAGGACATTAACATTTCTTATCTGAACTAATGGTGATGATTTAGTAAATGAAGAAAAATCAACAACCCGGGTAGATTTTCCCAGAACTTTATTCAGTTCATGATCTGCCCATAAAAAAACACAGCCCATCATACACAATCCTATTGCAGATGACCATAAAACTCTCCTGACCCAAAGCTTTTTCATATAATATCTATTCTTATCTGGAAGGCAAAATAAAAACAAAAACGCCGTTCAACAAGGCGATATGAGGGATTAGGGATGAAATACGCGGTTTTAGGTACGTAAATTATAAAGACAACAACTGTTCTCTGTAATTTTTAGAAACGGGAAGTTCAATTTGAGTAAGCAAAATGGTATCCGCATTTTTCCAGGCCTTAAAATGAGATGGATTGATGAGATGCGAACGATGAATCTGAATCAAAAAATCAAAATCATTCTGAATCTTTTTAAGGGTACTGCGAATGAGTTTTACCTTTACTTCATTTCCCTCTACAAAGAAAATCTCAACATAATTCTGAGCATTGGAAACACAGATCAGCTCATCTTTTTTTATTTTTAAAATATCCAGCTTATTGTCTCCCCTGATAATGATGATGTCATCCGGTGCAGGAATTAATGAAACCACATATATTCTTGCCAAAATGATGATGGGCGTTGAAATCAAGGCTGATTTAAGAATGATGGTCTCTAAAAACTTAAAAAAACCATATCCTCCATTCAAAACAGGGCTTTTATAAAAACAATACGTGCCTATCCAAAAAAGAATTTGAAAAAAAACAATACTTATTAATTCAAACCCGATGTTCCATTTTGCCAGTTTTCTGTACACCCATTTCTGCAGGAAAGCAATGACTCCGTAACACAGAAATGCAATAACGCTAAATCCAATACTGATAATGATCCATACTTTAAAACTAATGGTTCCATCATCAAACGGTCTTATAAAAAAAGCAAAAATGAAAAGCCATATACTCAGGAAAACTCCGATCAGTAGATGATGCTTAAGGGAAGGGTTTAATCTTTTCATTGAATAAATCAGCTTGGCCCGGGTGATCCGGATCTATATTTACTCCCGAAATATACGCAAATAATATACGGGTTGATTACCTCAAAGAATGGTAACAAAAAAAATCCTGAGACACCATGCCTCAGGATTACCTTTCTACTTTGTTCAATATTTACTTAGATGACTTTGCTTTTTTCTTAGCTTTTTTTTCTGCTTTTGTTACCTCTGATGGTTTCGTAGCATCGGCGGTAGTCTCAGCATTTACAGTGGCCGCCGCATCAACTGTTGTAGCCGGAGTAGCAGCCGCATCTACTGTAGCGGTTGCTGTGGTGGTGGTGGTTGCAGGAGTATTTTGTTTCTGGGTAGAAGTTCCCGGTGTAGTCTGCTGTTTAGTTTGAGTGGTCTGGTTACTAGGGGTCTCGGCTGGCTTCTGCTGTGGAGTCTGGGTCTGAGCCGATACTGCGATTACGCCGACTAAAGTAAACGCTGCTGTTAAAACTAACTTTTTCATAATACAATATTTTAAATGGTTGTTTAAATTAAACGACTCATATGATATTAAATTATGCGTAAAAGTCTTATTTAACGTACTTTATCATTATTTAAGAGATTTTACAAACTCTGATTTATTTCGAAATATTCTTCATCATCTTTTCCACAAATTCAAATGCAGCGGGGCAGATAACGGTGTTTTTAAGCATCAAGTCATTGATCTGATAGATCTTTTTACGGTCTGTATGCGGATATTCTCGGCAGGCTTTCGGCCTTACTTCATAAATAGAACAGGTATTGTCATTATTCAGGAAATAACACGGAAGATTCTGAAGTACCTTATCGTTATCTTCATCTACTCTTAAAAATTTGGCTTCAAAATCGGCCTGCTTCATCCGCAGATGTTTTGAAATACGTTCGATGTCTTTTTCGGTATATAAAGGTCCGGTTGTTTTGCAGCAGTTGGCGCACTGAAGGCAGTCTACTTCATCGAAAACTTCATCATGGGTTTCCTGAACGATATAATCGAGGTTTTTGGGCGGTTTCTTTTTCAATCCGTCCAGAAACTTTTTGTGCTCCTTCTGCTTCTGTAAAGCCTGCTTTTTATAGAGGTCTAAATTCATTTATTCGTTATTTCCAGCCGTAGCCGGAAGATCTGTTTTTTGATAGTCATTAATTTTATCCAGATCCAGTATGGTGGTCTGATCATGCTGGTCGGGATAGTACATCGGAGTAAATTTAGCTCCGTACACAATTTCTGCCGAGACGTATGAAGATCTCTGAACCACCGTATTGGAAAAGACTTCGTCAAATGCACGCACCTGAACAATAATCTCAATATCCGTATTCTTAAAATCATCTTCAGAAAAGCCGTAGAACGGTGAATCTTCCTTGATTTCATGAACAACCGTCCAGTTCAGCGCCAATGTATTGATCTTGCTTAAATGGGTCTTTAAAGAGTAAAAATTACTTTTCGGAACTCCATTCTCAATCACTTCAATCGCTGTAGAAACAATCACATCCGCATCCGTTAAAGCATTATTTTTAAAAGGGGCCAGTCTGAACATCAGCGCCCGCGAATGTTTAAACGGAGCAATCACAGCGATATCCGAAAATCTCAGATAAGCTCTCGGTCTTGAAAATCTTCCGTAAAAAAGTCCGGTTGCGATGGCAAAGGTAAGCAATCCCAGAAAAGCCTCAAAAGTAGCCACAAGACTTGCCGTAAATCCTACAGGCGCAATTCTTCCGTAACCAACTGTAGTAAAGGTCTGCGAACTGAAGAAAAACACATCAATGAATTCGTTCAGCGGATCGCTTTTATCAATTCCGGTAAGATGCTCTACGCCTATCAGATAATAAATCATTGCGAATACGAGATTGATCAGAATATAGGCAACCACCAGATAAGAAAGGAACCGGAAAGTCGAAAGGTTAAGCATCGTGTGATACCAGCTTAGTCTGTTGAATACATTCACGCCTCTCCGCTTGACATTCGGAAGCCCATCCTTATTGATGAACCTTCCGGATGCATTGCTTCCAAAACCACTGTTTTCGGTGTTTTTCTGACGGATCTTCTGTCCGAAGCCTCTTGCCATTTATATAAAATTTATCTTTTAAAAGTAAGCGAATAAAATGATTTTTCAATCTCTTATTTCACCATTCCCGCTGCAAAGATAAAATATTGTTTTCATGAAATTGAGCAAATGCTTTTGATAAAGTCTTTTATCAGTTCTAGCATATATATCAGTAGTTTGAACACTTACATAACCAGAAAACCTCCTATAAAAAATAAACTTAATCCAGCTTCAGCAAGATGCATTGCTTTTGAATGTCTTAATGTGTGAGAACTAATTACTTGGGAAACAATTTCAGGATTAATAAATCTAGAGGAATACCACTTGACAAATTTATATTTAGATCTTTAGTACTAAAATAGGATATTTGAGTTCCTTTTCTAAAAATAATAATACTATTTTCATCGTGATGATTATCCTTTTTCTCCAATAATTGCAGTAAGATTAGTAATATTATCACCAAAAAACTCAGGTATATCGTGCTGTAAACTTGAAATAATCAATTCATTTTTATCTCAAACCCAAATTTAAATTCATTACTCAGATTAATTCTAAGATTGCTTAAACCTTTATATTATTTAATGCAAATGTATAAAAATTCCATAGTTATCTTTTGATCAATATTATATCCACTTCACTATTTTCCTTGGAAGAATTGCCATGAAGTTGTGTTTGGGTTTTCTTTTTAAAAGGTTGTTTTTTTATAGTTACGATATGTAGCGGAAAATGTTTCTTTAATATCTCCAATGTTGTATTAAATGTATATTCTCTTATATCTGTTCTAACATATATTGTACTATTTTCTGCATGCATAATTTGTGAGCAATAACCAAAAATATTATCTAAAAGGTTATAATATTCTACCTTAGAACCAAATCTACCCTTATGCTTGTGTGCATATGATTTAGGGACAGCTGGTTCGCCCAACATCCACAATCTTAACCATTGATCAGCATGATAATCTGTAATAGACCAGTAAGGTGGAGAAGTAAACAACAGTGAAAATTTAACATCAGCATCTTTTGTTTTTTTTGTAATTTTCTCTAACTCATAAGTACTATCTCCAAACAATATTGAACTGTCAGTAATTTTTGGAGTTCCTTTTTTGTATCGCCAATTAATTTTTTTAACTAGAAATTCTAAAGGATTTATTTCTGGAGGATAGAAGTAACCCTTTTCCTTCCACCATTCTATGGAATAATTCATCCCCATAGCTTTAGTCATTCTCATTTGATTAGATAACCCTTCTCCAAGCTTGCCATGCAAATAAACTATAATAATAGACATTAAAGTAGCATCAACTGAATCAGATTGCCATTTCAAATTTTTTCTTGCTGCCAACAAAAACTTAAGTACTTCGTCACAATAGCAAAATCTGTAAAATTCAGGAAGCCTTTCTATAGATTTTGTATAACGATTTTTTAATTTATAAATAGCCTCTAATCTATTTAGAACCAACTGTTTTTCTGCAGGGTTTAATTTAGTAGAACCATACAGCCATCCAACAGGATTAATTTCTATTCCTAAACTATATCGTTCAAGAACTCCTCCCGCAAATATGCTGGAACCTCTTCCCGCAAAAGGATCAATAATATGATCTCCTTTTCTTGAATACTTTTTTACTACTTTAAAAGCAAAATCTATCGGAAACATTGCGTAATAAGGACCAAATTTTGCCCAACGTGATTCAGCTGTTTGCATACCCTTTACTACATCGTTAATTTTAATCATTGTTGGTTGAATTAGCTCTTATTTCTCTCGCAATTTTATCAAATATTGATTTTCCTAGATTTAATGGAATAGCAGCTTCTGAATGAGCCGAAGCCAATGGTGTAACAGAATTTTCGTATCGATTCGATACTAGTTTATCTAATAATTGGAGTATGTCTATTAATCTTGGAAATTGGGCGGGGAAAGCTGTTTCAGGATTTGATTGATAATTATTATAAGTGGCAATTGATGCAACAACCTTATGACCAGCTTTAGTTTTATAAAAGATTTTCCTGCCAAAAGAAGTATCTTCTAAATATACATAACCAGGTGTATCATTGAAAACAATATGTTTTTTGATATATTCATTAGTTAGAAGAAAAGCAGATTGATTGGGAAAATTATGTTCAGAACCATTTTTCATTGTATCAATAGTAGAAAAATGATTTACAAAACTTCCGCTTCTTTCAATCCCTAAAACTATAAGATTTGAACCAAATTCTCCATTAACCCTTGAATTTAATCTTTCTAGTTCGGCTCTTATTGGTTTTGCAAGCCAAGAAGCTGTACTAAAAACAGCTAGTGTGCCTTCAACAAAAAAAGCAATATCTCTTAATAAAGGAAAATATTTTGGTTGTTGTTCAAAAGATCTTAATAAATGTATTAGTTGTAACTTTTTGAAAGTTTCTTTTATTTGACCATACATTTCACCACTCGTACCAGAAGAGTTAAGTAGTTCATGAAGTCTAAGCGCGTCTGTTGAGTATAACTTCCCATTACAAGCTTTACAATGATATTCTCCTACATTAAATTCATAATCTCCCTCACAATTATCATGTGGACACTTAGTTGCTCTTCCATTTGTTGCTCTTTCTTGTAATAAATATTCATATGTGTCTAATAATGTTTCTGTATTATTGAAAATCCGGAATTTTTTAAGTTCATCAAACAATATTTTTCTCATAGAAGATTTGGCTGAATCTTCTCCTTCTAAAACAACATTACAACCTACAAACAGGCTATCAATAGAAGTAGGTTCTTCTGTTTCTCTAAATTTTTTTGGATCTATAAATTGTTGCTTTTCCAGCTCTCTTACTTTTTCTAATAATATTACTACTGTAGATACTGTAATGTAACCAATTTCAGCTCCAGGAAATCCATTTTGAATAATTGATTTACTATAGTCCCCATCAACTGCAATTAATAATTTTGGTTGCCAAGAAGACTTTTCTAATTCACTTAATTTTATTGCCTTTTCATCCCAATTTATATCTTCAATATCCTTGTTTACTCTAATTTGTGTTTGTAGTTCGCTAATTTTTGAATCAGAGAGTAATCGTCTGAGTGGCTCATATGATTTACCATTTAAAAAATTATTATCACTCATAATCACTTACTTTTTATCTCAAACTTGTCGACTTGTACAGGAACTACAAACATATTGCTTAAAGTTTTCACTCGCAAAAATCCTTTATCTTGTGCTCGCCTTATTGAAGGCTCAAAGTCTGCAAAATCATAGTATTTTTTAAGCTCTTTGGTTTCATCAGTATTATTTAAATGACTGATAAACCAATTAGCGGTATTTTTCAGTATGTTTTTTTGAATACTACTGATCTCTTGGGTAGCATATACCATACCTATTCTATATTTTGAACCTTCTTTAGCGGTTCTTACCCATACATCAGAAAGATCTAAATCATTTCCCGCAGGCAAAATATTATGAGCTTCTTCTAAATAAACTAATATTTCAGGAATCTTGTCTTCTCCATTTCTAAAAGCACTTTGATTGCCTTTAAAGATGTGCCACATGATTCGAGTAGCAGATGATTTATTTAATTCCGGCTCTCCACTGGATTGGTCTACAATTACAAGCTTGCCTTGGAGTAAATCTTGGTAGATATCATTTGCATAGTCCGTTCCTACGTCTACAGTATGTTGAATGTTAACACCTCCTATTAAGTTTATAGCTTTAGAATAGTTGAACATTTCAAGCAAGCTTTCCAATTCTGCTTCTGCCCAGCCTTCACCAGTAGAGTCGTCATCATTAGTATTTGTCCTATTAATTATGTAATTCTGATTAAATGCATTAAAAGTTGCGGTTGATAAAAAATGAAATAACCCTTCAAATGCAGGAAATAAACTATCCCAAGTAACCTCTTTTAAACCCAATGTTGCACCTGCCGCGTTAATTAGGCCTTGTTTTTTAACAGCCCTAGTGTCAACGTGGTTTATCATTGCCGTTCTAAGATCTTCACTAAAACTACCACTTATACTTACAGTTCTCTTTGGCGGTGTAAAGCCAGCCTTATTCAGTAGCGCTCTGTAAACAAGAACTCGTCTTTGATATCTTTTTAATTGCCCCTGATATTCACTTTGATTATCATAATTACTTTCAACGGGCTTATTAAAAGCAATCTGTTTAAAATTCTTAAAATATTGAGCGGATTGATCTGCTATTTTAAAATCAATAATTTCCTTTCCAATTTGAAGATTATCTTCTTCAAAAAAATTAATTTTCATTAATCTCCTAAAAGGATCTTGTGGATGTTTGAGGATTCCATAAGTTACAACTTCTGATTCTGCTATTGCTTTGATTTTATTTCTTATAGCTTGTTTCCCGTCCTTATCGGTTTCCGCTAAAAAATTCTCTTTTAAAGCGTCAGACTTTTTTTTAAGTTCGGAATTTTGTCTCCATATATTTTTTAAAGCGTTGGGATTATTTTTATTGTCTCTATCCTGAGCATTTTCATTTGCATATTCTCCGTTAGGATCAAAAATAATTTGCCCGATTCGAATTGAGTTATGCTCTTTTTTTTCAGGAATACGCAATTCAAATACAGACTTAGCAATAATTTTTGTGGTATTTGATTTACCTGTTCTTGTCATACCAAATAAGGCAGACTTCTGTGATAATAAATCTGCAGGATAGATATATACTGGCACATTATCTACCTGCTGATGTTTTCGATTTGTAGATGCATATCTTACTGAGCCAAGCTTAACACGTTCAGTTTCCCCATATTTTTCTATATGTGATTTAAGATTTAAAGGGTCACAATAATTGACAATTTCTTCTAAAGCTTCTGCATTTGGTTTGAAAATTTTGAACCCTTTGTTTGAATAATAATTTGAAATATCACTTCCAAATTTTAATTTCAATCCATCATGAGGCTTATTTTCATCCTCTTCTAAGAAAAAAGTTCCAACAATTCTACAAGCAACTCCTGAAAAGCTGAGTACATGTCTTGTATTCAAATCCATTGATTCTTCTCCATCCCAATTTTTATCAACTTCACCACTAATTCGTTGGCTGGTATTTATCCTTATATTTTCGGCTTCTTTATCCTGAGGAATTTGCGCAGCGTCCATAACCCGTAAAAGAATTATAGAAGCATCTTCATCTTTATAATCTATTTCATTTTCAGGATTAATTCGAGTGGCAATTAGAAAGCTAAGACTGGGGATTCCTCCAACTTTTTGTCTATGAAAATCATGAACTAACACTTTTCCTTCATCATAATTCATAGAGTATAAATCTCCCACTAGTTGGTCTCTTTGAATCAGTTTGGAAAATATAGATTTAGCATCCCATTCTGGTTGTTTATTCTGCAAGTCATCAATTGACTTTTCAAATTGTTTCATAGTTTTAGTTTGGTTATTTATTTTGCTCTTCAGAAGAAATTCTTATCACTTTTTCAAAAGAAGTTTCTTTATTAGTTACTAATAATCTAGCATTTTCTTTAAAATTTTCATCTCCATTATCTTCAAGTAGTATTTCTAATTCTCTTACTTCTTTTTCAATATCTAATTCATCTGCTAAACGAATATTTCTAATTTCTTGAATAGCTTCTTTCGTAGTTTGTTGAGCCAGGTTTTTATTAGCCATCTCGAGAAATTTATCAGCCTGATAAATATTTATCCTTTTACTAGTCTCTACTTTAAATTCCTTGATGAGTTCTGGTCTTGGACTAATTGTTTTTCCTTTGAACTTATACCACCAATCTTCTTTTAGATCATCTGTTATAAGTATAATAGAATTACCATTTGTTTTAGCTTTTTCAATAACTTGCTTCCAAACAATTATATCCCCATACAAGGAACGATTACCCTCGTTCTGTTTCTCCTTCATATCCATGTATCCAGGGGGAACTCTTTCATCATATCGTTTCTTCCCATCTCTATATAATTTTTCGAGGTCATCCTTTGAAAAATCATCTCCAACTTTTCCATCTAATAGACCACTTAGCTTTTCCCAAACGGGGTCTTTATCTAAATAATCGGGATGTTTCTTTTCAAGATTATCTAGATCACGACCTATTGAATCAAAAGCAGATTCAATTTGTTTTTTTAATTCTGCTGTTTGTAAATACGGGTGCTTTTTAAAACCATTAAGCTTAGCTTCTATTTCACCTTTTTTTTTAGTTAAAGTTTCCCTAATGTCTTTATAAGCTTCCCTTTGTGCATTTATTACTACGAGTCTATTTTTTTGATATTCGAAAGCGGCCTGATAAGTGATCCAAATACGGTCTTTTACTTTTTCTAATAAACTAAAAAAAGCTTCTCTGGTACTTGGCGAATAGCGATATAGATTTAGTAAAACATTCGCGTCAAAGCAAAAAATATCTTTCTCCCAATGATCTTTGATCTCCTCTTCGCTTAATTTGTAATATTCATTAAATTTATTTTTCATAATTTATTTTGCAATATTTTTGAGATTAGATTGGTCAATAAAAATCCTTTTTATTACATTTTTTGCTATTTTAGAATATTAGTAAAAACTACAAAATTTATTTCAATATATTACTAATAAATACCAAAAATACTTGATTTAAAATAGGTGAAAAGAGGTTTTCCGTAAAACATAATTATATTTTTTTTGAGAAATTTCGTAAAAAGTAGCATAATAAACTATCCGTAGAAATACGGTATTTTTATTAAAGCACGGCATATAAAGATGTATTAAAAATTAATTTTAGACTTGAACAAAAACAGAAAATTACTTAATATCAAAATCTATAGTGATTATCAAATCATTAACTCAATTTCTCTTCATTTCTTTTGATTATATTTAATTTTGGATCCATGAAATTTATCAAGCAACCAATTCCGTTTTTAATTTGATTTTGCAGTACATTTGAAATATGAAAAAATTGGAATCCAGAGAGGACATTGAACATCTTGTGAATTCATTTTACGCAAAAGTCGTTAAAGATGAGACCATTGGGTTTTTCTTTAATGATGTAGCCAAAGTAGACTGGGACAAGCACCTTCCTAAAATGTATTCATTCTGGGAATCGATTCTGTTCGGACAAATGAGCTACAAGGGAAATCCTATGGGCGTTCATTTTCCGATCAATGAAATTCAGGCTATGGAGCAGAAACACTTTGACCGCTGGCTAAAGCTCTGGAGTACCACCATCGAAGAAAATTTCGTCGGAGAAAATGCCGACATGGCTATTTATAAGTCCGAAAATATCGCGAAGCTGATGGCTTTTAAAATGGAGCTGGCGAGGAGGCTATAATAAGTTTGAGAGACGGAGCGTTTTGGGTTTAAGAGTGTCGGGATGCGAGATTTTTGGATTTAAAAAGCGGAAACTCCAGGAAACCTGACTTTTCTAACTTCTAATCTCTAACTTCTAACCTCTAATTAGGGAACGATGACCGTAAAGATGTAAGCGGCAAGATTCACTAATAAAACTGTACCATACAGAATATTCGTTTTTCCGCGGCTTAAAGAAAGCATTACAATAAATACGGATAAGGAAAGCAGGATAATATCTTTTTTATCCAATCCCAGTACCAAAGGAATATCATACATAATACAAACCGTAGATACCGCCGGAATCGTGAGCCCGATACTCGCCAATGCAGATCCCAGCGCCAGATTTAAACTGGACTGTATCTGATTGCTTCTCGCCGCACGGATAGCCGCCACTCCTTCAGGAAGAAGTACCACTCCCGCAATAATAACCCCAACCAACGATTTCGGAGCCCCTATGCTCTGTACCATCCCTTCAATCGTTCCGGAAAGTCCTTTCGCCATCAATACAACAATCACAAGACATACCACCAGGAAACCGAAGCTGATCAGCGTTTTGTTCAATGAAGGAATATAATGCTCTTCAGGATGTTCATCAGGAACGATAAAGTAGCTTCTGTGACGCACCGTTTGTACCATCAGGAAGACTCCGTAGATCACAAGACATGCAATAGAAATAAATATAAGTTGGGCTTCGTTATAGAAAGGTCCGTTGACACTTGAAGTAAAATTAGGAAGGACAAGGGTAAGCACAAGAATCGAAACAATACTTACCAGATAAGTGGTTGCAGAAGTTCTTGCAAAGAACTGTTCGTGGTATTTCACGCCGCCTACGAGGATACAGATCCCCAGAATTCCGTTAAGAATAATCATGACGGCAGCAAAAACGGTATCTCTGGCCAGCGTGATCGCCTGATCTCCGCCGGCCACCATGAGCGAGATGATAAGCGCGACTTCAATAATGGTGATACAAAGGGCTAGGATAATGGTTCCGAACGGCTCTCCTACTTTATGAGCCACTACTTCTGCGTGATGCACTGCGGATAAAACACTTCCGGTGAGCAGAAGTCCTGCAATAATGTCATTGACAACTCCACCGCCCATCAGGCCGGAAAAATAATACCCCACCGCCAGAACAGGGAAAATATACGTATAATGTAAAAGTTCTTTTAATCTCATAAAGTGTCTACAAAATACAAAAAATCTATCAAATTTGAAATACTAAAAGAAAATATTAATGATATTTTAATGTCGCAAAGCAGGAAATCAGAAGCTCGAAGAGGGAAGTTATTGAGGTCATAAACGACGAAGACCCCCATTCTTTTCTCTTTTAAATCCTATTTCATTAATCTATTATCACCAATATTGATATTGAAACCAAACATTAACTTCCAGCTTCCCTCTCCCATCTTCCTTTCTCCTAATGCATCCACAGGTTAAAATCCAGAAAATCCGTCAGCATATGAAACAGAAGACCAATGGCAATAATTCTGATATTTCCTTTAAAAAACAGCAGCAAAAAATACACCGCAATGGCATAATAGGAATGTAAAATATGAAAACCTATGCTATTTCTTGACGGATCAAAAACAGGATTGGCAAAAAGATGGTCCAGATCCACCAGCATAGTAGCCAGCATAATGCAGTACGCCTTTTTCCAGTTTTTACGAAAAAAAACCAGCGCAATGAAAACCGGAAAAACCAGATGTAAAAAATAATGGGTAAAAGTTTTCAGCAGGGCAATGTCAGATGGATTCATGAATACTTTTTATGTTTAAAACTGAAGAATTTCTACCATCTTAAAATTAATGGCAGTTTTCCCTTCTTCGCTTTGATCTTCACGCAATAGTTCTCTGCTTTATTCCCGTAGAATATATACTCCAGGTCAGAAAGCACTTCCTTTTCCTTAGGCGTTAAAGTACTTAATGAAGAGAGCAGCAACGGACTGTTTCTGATGAAGATATAGTTTTGTTTAAGCTTTGGAGATAATGGTATCGGCTTTCTGGTAGACTTTATGATCAATCCGCCGTCATTTCTTCCGATATGATTGGGCTGAAATGGAATGGCTGTGAACTGTTCCTGAGCATTGATCCATTTTTTATGCTGAAAATAATCCCAGGTCTTTTCGGGAGCCGGACTTTGAAGATCCATCACATAATTAGGCTGAATAATTTTCTGAAAGGTTTTTTTCTCGACTTCATTAAAATTATCGTCATATTCATAGCTGATGATGGTATCATTCACCTGTTCAATATCGGCAGTAGCTTTAAAATAACTGATCTTGGCTGAATCCGCGAGGTTTTTATCGAAAAATCGGGCGTAATTTTTCACATTTTGAGCATCCAGTTCAAGGTCTACGAAGTGATTATTCTTCTGAATTCCAGCTATAATAGAAGCTAAAATTCCTGTATCTGATGTGTTTTTGATCTCAATTTCATCTGCATTTAATTCAATAGAAAAGTTTTGAATTTTCTGTCCCGAAATGAAAGAGATACTTCCTACCCCATGATCAATCAACTGATCTGCTGTCAGCGTATTTTTTTCGGAGGACTGAAAAAGAAGTTTATCAATAGGGTCAAAAGCCTGATCAGAAGTTCCTATCAATGCATTTTCACCTTGTATTTTAATGAAAATCTGATCTTTACGAAAGAGATCTTTTTCTTTGCTGATAAACTGATGACTCTTTAGAAAAGCTGAGAATTGTTGCGGGTCTTTGAGTTCAACCACACTGTACCATTCTGAAAATTTGGTGTCTTTGAGGTGGAAAATCTGTAAAAAATCTGGAATTTCTATTCCTGAATCTTTTAATGAAATCTCCTTTTTATCTTTTGTTTTGCTTCCCGACCATTTTGAAGGATGGACGATGAAGCTTGAAATATACTGTCCCGTTAATTTTTTCACATCAATTAAAACGACTATATCTGCATTCTTAGGGACAAATTTTAATGTTTTGTCTTTATAAAAACACACAAAATAGAGCGCAATTGCGAGGACAAGAATTAACGGGACAATAAGTTTCTTTTTATTCATCTATAATATTTGAGGCTTTTTGTCTGCTTCTTTAATTTTATATAGCTCATCAAACAGATCAAAGAAATACATCAGGCTGTTTTCTGAAGAATTTTTAATCTTATAATCCATTTCCGTTTCTATGCTTTCTCCTTTTACTTCAGTTTTAAAGTACATTTCACCTACATTCTTTCTAAACAGATCCAATGTTTTTCTTTCGGAAGGGGTTTTAAATTCTTTCTCCAAACCGGTTACCAGTCTCTGAATATCAAGTCTTCCTGACAATGGATATTTAGAAGAATCCTTGGCCCACTGCTTAGAAATATCAGACTGACTTTGAGGATTGACATTCTCTGTAGCACTCGTCAGATAAACGATCCCGTCTTTTACGGTCATATACAGCTGATCCATATATCCGTCTCCTTTTTCATCCTTGAAAGCGTAAAAGTTTCCAATTTTTGAGAATTTCTTAGACAGATGTTTGTTGGTTGCCATTACATTGAAAACACGGTTCCAGTAGCCTTCATTCTCTGTGGCAAAAGCAAACGTAAAATTGGGAACAGCAACATCTTTGGTTTTCTTCACTTCCTTTTCATTGTAATCTTCATCATATTCGTAGTCTGTGTAGTCTACTTTTTTGGATTTCAATTCATTCAGAACAAAGATTCCGTTTCCTGGAGCTATTTTAGTGATGGCTTCTTCATCCAGAACAATTTTCATGGTTTCCATCATCAGCTCCATTTCCTTCTTATATTCACCATCTCCGGTGTCCTGAAGCAGGTCGTACATCATATCAAAAGATTTTGCACCATTCACATTCATCACGTAATACCCGATGCTTTTGTCATTGATAAGTTCTGCCAGTTTTTTATTTTTCTTACCCTTGTAAACAGACGAAATGGTTTTCTGGATCCCTGGATTTTTATGCTGATAATTGTTTACCAGCTTTACTTTGTCTTTATCAAAATATAAGTTGTAGTACGAGTTGGAATCATATGCATTTCTGAAAAACTGCCCGAATTCAAAACGCTTCATCATTTTCCCATAGATTCCGTCATTCACCATTCTTCCGTAATCTGTATAAACGTACGCATCCGAATTGGGGTCTCTGAAGCTTAGCATTGCTTTCGGCACTTCAAGCTCTAAATTGGAACTGAAATACAGATCGAAACGGTCTTCGGCAATTTTCTTGACTATTTTGAAATTCTCAATATTCATGGAGTCCAGCTCTTTCTGATATGCAGAATCTACCGCGGGCTCCGCATACTCCTCCTCTTTCGGATAAACATCCGGTTCCCCTTCAGAATGTTGCGTATCTACGTTTTCCTTCGGATATTTATGATTCTTTTCCAGGTATTTGATGTCTTTCTGAATTCTCGTGATCTCCTTATTATTTTCTTTGATGTTATCTTTTAAATATTTGATTTCATCTTTCAGATTGATGATTTCTTCCTTATAATCGAAAGGTTTTTCCGGTTCTCCGACATACACACTGTCTACAGCGACAGCAGCATCTACAGCAGCAGTTGCAGCACTGTCTACCACAGCATCAGACCAGATATCTTTGTAAGGTTTGGTATAGTTCACCATGCTCAAAACAGCACGGTCATTGCTCCAGGCCACAAAAATATTGTCATCTATGTCTACGTAGGAATAATTCTTTTTCTTAGAAATTTCCAGTCCTTTTTTCTTGGTTGAATTAATGAATTCCTGAAATTTCTCTTTGTTGTCTACAATAAAATGAGTCGTGTAGGTTTGTATAGAGTCATTGAAACTGGCATAATGATACTGCGTGGCATCATATTTAATTCCCGTTTTGGAATAGTCATTCCACGAGGTCTTTTCTTTGTCCTTATCCTTATCCTTATCCTTATCCTTCTTGCTTAGTTCATGCAAAAGAGGATTAAGCTTCTGCCAATTGATTTTCTGATTGAGCTGCTTTCCGTTGATTTCCATATAAAATACGGCATCAACAGGAAGTTTCATGCTTTTCTGTGCGAAAACAAGCATAAAACCAAAAAGCGCGAAAGTAATTATCTGTGTTTTTAATACTATAGATTTCATGGTCGAGTGTTAGAATTTATTGAAATAATATCGTGTTTTGTAGTTGTTTCTTTTGAAAAATAAGGTCTAAAATATCCGCTTCCAGCTTCACCGCTTTTTTGTTCGGAGCCAGTACGTAAGAAGAATTGGTTTGAGATTTCACTGTGTTTTCAAACTGCATGATGGAAGTATATTTAGCATCATTAAAGACTTCTCTGTCTGCCTTTCCCATCTTGTCGTAATCTGCTTTGAAGGTATTCACCTTGTTTCTGGTCAGAGATTTTTTCTCAAGGCTTTGGCTGTAAATTTGGGTAGGAATCATTTTCCCGAGGATCTTTTTAGCTTTAAGCTGCTCCAGTCCGGCATTGATATTTTCAATTTTTTTGAAATTACAGCTTAATTTGATCACGTAATTATCGAAATCCATGGAAGTTTTTACATTGCTGATTCCCGGTGTCCCTTTAAAAATTTTAGCCGCTTCATTGATTTTATTCTCAATTTCAGACTTTTTCGGAACTTTTTTTCCGTTAATCGTTTCCATTTTAGAGATGGAAGCCAACCTTGTTTTGCTTTTACTGGCATTCAGAATGATGGTATATTCCCCGGTTCCATCAGCTTTGACATTCACTTTATCTAAAATATCAAAACAGCTGCTCAGCAATAATAAAGGCAGAAGCAGCGCCAACAGCTTCAGAAAATTTTTCATAATTGAGTTTTAAAACACAAAACTACTTAATTCCGTTTGAAAATGCTTTATAGACTCCGGTATTTCACTGAAAACAGCTATTTTTTTAAACCCTTCCTTTCAAATAACCCTGTCTTACTTGTTCATCCAGCTTTTCGATGGCGTATCTCAGGCAGGTTCTCGGCATTTCCTGATAGTGTTTATTTAAAAAAGAGATCAGTTCGGATTCATTTTTATTCCCCATTTCACGAAGCAGCCATCCGTTGGCTTTATGCATCAGATCGTGGGGATGTTTCAGATTTTTGGTAACGAATTCTTTCGTCAGTTCAAAAAGATCCTTTTTTCACATAATACATCGTACCGACCACAGCAATTCTCTTATGCCACATTTCCTCAGAGTCTGAAAGGGTTCTCAACAGATCTTCCTTTCCGTTTTCAAAGGCATATCTTCCCAGGATTTTATAACAGCTTGAATCTACCAGATCCCAGTTATTGACATACTGAAGATGATCCAGATAAAACTGAATGATTTCTTCTTTTACAGCTTTATCCTTTGTTTTCTCAAACTTCAAGATCAGCATAAAAAGCGCGGTAAGTCTGTGTTCGTGGTATTTTGAAGACAATATAATACTTAAGTCTTCTAAGTTTATTTTAGAATAATACTCCTTAGCTACAGATCTTTGGTCTGGGACTGTTACACCCAGAAACAAATCTCCTTCACCATATTCTCCTTTTCCTGTTTTGAAAAACCTTGGAAAAAATTCAGCTTTTTCAGGAATCGACAGTACAGCCAGAGCTTCCTGTATTTCTTTGATAATATTGCCCATACGATGCAGTTGGGTGAAAATTAATTAAATTTTAAACAAATATAAATAATCTTCTATCACGCATGGTCATCCAAAGCAACTGTTTCCTGCGCTTCCTCTTCTTTTGCAATAGCTTTCGGATTGGCCACTTTAGCAATGGTAAGTCCCTGAACAATAATGGAGAACACCACAACACAGTACGTGATACTCAAGATAATTTCGCTGTATTCACTTTTCGGGATAGACATGGCCAAGGCTATGGAAACTCCTCCACGGATTCCCCCCCAAACCAGAACTTTAATGGTCTGCGGACTAAATCTTGTTCTTAAAGACATGAATCTTGTAGGCACCCAGATCGAAATCAGACGGGCAATCAGAACGACCGCGATAGCCAAAAGACCCGGAACCATGAAGTGTTTTAAGTCTTTGATCATCAACAATTCAAATCCGATGAACAGGAATAAAACGGCATTCAGAATTTCATCAATCAGTTCCCAGAATTTGATGAGATAATCCTGAGTGACAGACTTCATTTTAAACCTGACATTAAAATTACCCATGAATAAACCTGCGGCAACCATCGTCAATGGTCCGGAAATATGCATCTGTCTGGCGATAAGATAACCTCCCATCACCACAGAAAGCGTTACCAGAACGGAAATTATATAATCATCTACTTCACGCATCAATCTGGAAGTAATCCATCCCAATACGACACCGAGAAGAATCCCTCCACCGGCTTCCTTCATCAGGAGTAACCCTATGCTTTCAACCCCAAGATCCACTTCTTTTCCAATGGCCAACTGCAACACTACGGTAAATACCACTACGGCCATACCATCGTTAAACAGAGATTCTCCGGCAACTTTTGTCTCCAGTGATTTGGATACATTGGCCTGTTTCAGGATACTTAAAACCGCAACCGGATCGGTAGGTGAGATAAGCGCTCCAAAAACCAGACAGTAAATAAACGGCAGCTGAATTCCTAAAAACGGCAGCAGATAAAACATCCCGAATCCTACCACAAAGGTGGAAATAACCACTCCCGCTGTAGAAAATATAAGGACCGGCCGGAACTGCTCCTTAAGATCGTTGATGTTGATATGGATACCTCCCGCAAAGAGCAGGAAATTAAGCATGGCGCCCATCAGCACTTCCGTGAAGTCTATACTGTTCATTAAATTGTTAAGGTGCCCGAAAGTACGTGGAAGCACGGCTTCTCCAAACATAACCAGAAAAATAGAAACGACAATGGCAATCACCATAATCCCGATAGTACTCGGAAGTTTCAGAAATCTGTAATTAAGATAGGCGAAAATTGATGCTAATACTATTAAGGCTGAAAATGAATAATATAACTCCACTAAGTGTTTTTTTTAATTAATTTATAGGTCTAAATAAAGTATTTTAATAAATAACTGATGTCCGTCTTTCTCCCAGATATCAAACATTCCGTCTTTGCCTGGCCTTGATCCTCTCACATACTCTTTTCCGATATTCAGGATATTCAGAAGGATGTATTCGTCTCCTACTGAATTCACCAGATAGGCTGTTTTTTCAGAGGTCCCGTCTCCTGAATTCTTCATGCTTTCCGTGAGTGAACGGAACTGGTTCAGGTGATGGATAAAATTGCTCCCGTCTTTCTTTGAGTCATACGCCCTCAGAAGGACAAGAAGGATATCCAGGTTCGTAGGATCTTTAGCATAGAGGATTTTTCCCTGTTTGATGCATTCGTCAAAATTACTTTCTTTAAAAGCATCCGCAAGACTTTTGAACCGGTCATCAGATGTCGAAATTTTATCATCCCTGAAGTTTCTGCCGTAGTACAGGTACTGGGCTTCAATGCTGTCCAGGGATTTTGGGTATCCTTTGTATTTAAAAATCAGTTTCTCATAATTGTAAGGAGAATCTTTCTTTTTAAGGCTTTTTTCAATGTCTTTCAAATCAATTTTTGATTTCTGGCTGAACCCAAAAACCGAAAATAAAACGAATAACAGGAAAAAGTGATATTTCATTAATCGTTGTTTTCTTCTACCTCGTCGTTGTCGAAATATTCGAAAAGGAAATCATTGTACGGGAATCTGGAGATATGAATCTTCATCACCTCATCGTAGATCATTTTCTTCATTTCCGGGAAATTTTCTTTCGTCAGAGCCGAGATGAAAACTGTAGGATATTTAGATTTACCCATCCACGTTTTGGTCCATTCCTCTAAAGAAATATTCTTTTTGGTAGACGGCGTAAGGTCATCCTCGTCTTTTTTATCGTAACTGAAATCATCGATTTTATTGAACACCATGATCATCGGTTTCTGATGGGCATTGATCTCCATTAAAATATTATTCACAGATTCTACCTGGTCTTCAAAGCTTTCATGAGAAATATCCACCACGTGAATAAGCAGATCTGCCTCGCGAACCTCATCCAAAGTGGATTTGAAAGATTCTACAAGCTGAGTCGGAAGTTTTCTGATAAATCCTACCGTATCCGTTAGCAGGAACGGTAAATTTCCAATCACCACTTTTCTTACCGTAGTATCCAGTGTTGCAAATAATTTGTTCTCTGCGAAAACGTCAGACTTGGAAAGTGCATTCATCAAAGTAGATTTTCCTACGTTGGTATAGCCCACCAAAGCAGCACGCACCACTTTTCCACGGTTGTTACGCTGGGTAGCCATCTGTCTGTCGATGGTTTTCAGTTTCTCTTTTAACAGGGAAATTCTGTCACGAATGATACGACGGTCAGTTTCAATCTCCGTTTCTCCGGGACCTCTCATCCCGATTCCCCCTTTCTGACGCTCAAGGTGGGTCCACATCCTTGTCAGACGTGGTAAAAGATATTGGTATTGGGCCAGTTCTACCTGAGTTCTCGCATAGGAAGTCTGTGCTCTCTGTGCGAAAATATCGAGGATCAGGTTGGTTCTGTCCAGAATTTTAACTTCTATTTCCCTTTCAAGGTTTTTCAGCTGGGAAGGCGATAATTCATCATCAAAAATGACGGTTCCGATCTCGTTTTCCTTGACGTATTCTTTTATTTCCTGTGCTTTTCCGCTTCCGATAAAGGTTTTGGAATCCGGCTGGGTTAATTTCTGTGTAAATCGTTTTTGTACCGTTGCACCTGCTGTGAACGCCAAAAACTCCAATTCATCCATATATTCCGTCAGCTTATCTTCATCCTGGTGTTGGGTGACAACCCCTACCAAAATAGCCTTCTCGTAATGATGTTCTTTCTTATCTAGCATTAATTTCTGTCTATGTTTGTGATTTTCACAAGATACCAATTTTCAGGAAAAAAAACAAAATCATTTTTGAATATTCCCTATATTTTAATGTTAATTTAAGTTTACAATACCTTTCTTTTGCGAAAAATTAATAACTTTATAAAGCTGATTTATAATTAATAAACATAAAAAATTATAAATCTTATAAAAACTAACACCAAAATCATGATTACGCGTATTAACTGTATGATCATTGATGATGATGAACTGGACAGGCTGGTTCTTCAGCATCACATCAGACAATATGACAATATAGAAGTTATTGCGTCTTTTAATTCGGCGGAAAAGGCTGTTCCTTATCTGGAATTCCCGATAGATCTCCTCATCTGTGAAACCCGGCTCTCCGGCATGAGCGGTCTGGATTTCCGGAAACTGGCCTCTAAAATCCCAGCCTGTATCTTCGTAAGCTCCCACACAGAAATGGCTGCAGAAGCTTTTGAACTCGATGTGCTGGACTTCGTCACCAAACCTCTTAAACCGGAACGTTTCCACACTGCCATGGAAAAAGTCTTCCATTTTTTTGAAATGAAAGAAAAATGTGACTGCTTTGATGCTCTTCTCGGTGAAAACTGTATCAAAATAAAAGAAGGCGGCCATGTTTCCCAGGTTAAGCTTACGGACATTCTTTACCTTGAAGCCTTAAAAGATTATACCCGGCTCATCACTCACGATAAAAAACACTGCATCCTGGATTCTCTGGGGAATCTGCTCCACAACAGCTTTTTCGATTCCTTTGTAAGGATACACCGCAGCTATGCCGTTCCCCGTCATTTCATCCGCGGAAAAAACAGCCATGAAATTGAACTGATCCATCAGATCAGGCTTCCTATAGGCAGAACCTACAAAGACAGCCTCTCTTTTCTCGATCCTTAATTCCTGAATACCAACATTTTTGCAACAAAGTGCCGTTGGTCGATTTTTTTTACCGTTAGTCTATTTTCCTCTTATCCGGTTGTGATATGTGGTAATTTAGTGTCTACAATTTTTCATTAGAAAACTTGGAAAACCAATTAATAACCACAAAACCATTTACATGAAAAGAACATCTATTCACTGCTTCTTTCTCATCCTGTTCTCTTTTTCCGTCAGTATACTACATGCCCAATCTGTGGTGCTGGCTACGGGAACGAATGCATCGGGAAGCAACGGCTCGGTTTCTTACAGTGTCGGCCAAACCACTTATCTCTACAAGGGAGCCAGTTCCCAGGTAACGGAAGGGGTACAACAGGCCTACGAAATCACGACACTATCTGCCAGTGAAACCGCATCAAAGCAAGAAGGCATTTTACTCTATCCTAATCCTGTCAGAGATTATCTGTACATCGATTTTAATTCAGCTCCCTACAAAGGATCCGAATATCAGGTGTTCGATTCTCAGGGCAAGCTGATCAAAAAGGACATGATCTCACAGTCAAAATCCGAACTCGATTTTTCCTCACTTCCTTCGGCGGTATATATTATCCGGATCAATCAGAGCGGGGAAAACCTAAAAACATTTAAAGTCATCAAAAAATAACGCCATGAAAAAAATATTACTATCGCTGGGGATCATGCTGGGCCTCTTTATGGGGCATGCGCAGGCTCCGGAAAAAATGAGCTATCAGGCTATCATGAGAAACGGAACCGGCCAGCTGCTGGTCAATCAAAATATCGCTGTCAAAGTAAGTGTGTTACAAGGCTCTCCTGCCGGAACACTCGTTTATTCTGAAAGATTAACCGGACTTACCAACGCGAACGGACTTATCAGTATGGAAATAGGAACAGGAACGGTGCTTTCCGGAACATTTTCTACCATCAACTGGCCTTCAGGCAGCTATTATCTGAAAACTGAAACCGATCCTGCCGGGGGTACAAACTATACCATAGCAGGTACAAGCCAGCTATTAAGCGTGCCTTATGCCCTATATGCCAAATCTGCAGGCGGAACTGGTGGAAACTTCACCATTCCCTACACCAATACTGTAAACAATGCTTCCACTCTATTCTCCCTCATCAATGACGGGGATGGAACTTCTGTAGAGGGGATCAACAATACAACGACTTCCAGTATTGCCCCGGTACGCGGAATTGTAAACAGTACCACACCAGGAGGATTCTCCAGTGCAGTACGAGGGATCAATAACGGAACCGGCGGACTCGGTATAGGAGTTTGGGGAAGCCAGGCCGGAAGCGGATGGGGTGTTTATGGAGTTACGGCAACCGGGCTTGGTGTTTACGGAAATTCATCAGCTTCAGGAACCGGAGTTTACGCCAACAGCAATACCGGAACAGGTCTTACGGCTACCAGTAACAATGGAATTGCAGCCAGTATGTCTATTTTCAACAATGCCAATAACAATAACGTCCTAAATGCCAATACACTTGGAAACGGAACAGTCATCAACGTTTCCTCATCAGGAAATGGTGCCGGGGTTTTCAGTTCAACAGGAAGCGGATTCGCAGTACATGGTATTACGAGTGCACAGACTTCAGCAGGTATTATCGGGGACAATAACGGAGCCGGCGAAGCAGTAGTAGGAAGAACAACCAGTGATATTGCCGGAGCCGTAGTGGGAAGAAATGATGGCGGAGGTTATGGGGTAAGAGGTTTTGTTGCCACCAATACAACCGGAACGGCTGTTGGGGTTTTAGGACAGGTAGGATTAAACAACAGTAAAGGGCGTGCAGGACGTTTTGAAAATTTAAATGCGGCCAATGAACTCAACAACGTATTTGAAGTGGAAACCAACGGTAACGGAAATATTCCGGATAATACCCAGGGGAATGCCGCTTCTTTCTTAGTTGACAATACCAACAGTGTTGGGGCAGCCGTAAGAGGTGAAGTGAACACCATTTTTGGAAACTTCGGGGCCGCAGCGGTTTTTGGGGTTTCTTCAGGAACAGGAGGCCGTGCAGGATTATTCTACGCATCAAATCCTTCCGGAAACGGAGCCGCATTAATTTCTTTAACTGATGGGAACGGAAATGCCATTACAGCCAATGCCGGTAAAGACGGAAACGGTGTTGAAACCAATATAGACGGCGCAGGAAATGCGCTGTATGCATGGGTCCCTACTTTTGCAACGGGCCGAGCCGGAAAGTTCAATATATTCAATGATACGAATACAAGTGATGTAATAACAGTAACCACTGTGGGTAACGGTACTGCCGGAAACTTTAAGGTGGACCGCGTAACAGGTACCTCTCCAGCTGTAAAAGGAGAAGTAAATTCACAATTTGCCAATTTCGGAACTGCCGGGATCTACGGGATTTCTTCAGGAACCGGTGGTTTTGCCGGATTATTCCACGCCAGCAACCCTGCAGGAAACGGACCAGCATTAATAGCTATAGCAGAAGGTAACGGTAACGGAATCACAGCCAACGCCGCCAATACAGGGGACGGTGTAGAAGCTACGGTGGATGGAACAGGATCTGCAATTTATGGTTGGGTTCCCAATTTCGGGACTGGTAGAGCGGGACGTTTCACAAACTTCAATACGGCCAATACACAAACTGTTCTGGATGTTCGTAATGACGGAACAGGATCCGCTGCTGTAATAGATCACAGAGGTGCTTCCGGAAATATTCTGGTCATGAGAAATGTAGGAACTAATGTAGCCAGAATCAATAAGTCAGGAATGGGATTCTTCAACGGAGGAACCCAAAACAGTGGGGCTGACGTTGCGGAAGCATTTGATGTGGAAGGTCTTACTTCAGACTATGAGCCGGGAGATATTTTAATCATCTCAACAGATTCTGACCGTACGGTGGAGAAATCATCAAAACCCTACTCTACGCTTGTTGCCGGAGTTTATGCAACAAAACCCGGCGTTCTCCTAACAGAAGAAAATATCGATTCTGAATTAATCGGAAAAGTTCCGATGGGCGTTATTGGAGTCATTCCTACAAAAGTATGTCTGGAAGGCGGAAAAATTAAAAGAGGAGATCTTCTGGTGACCTCTTCCCTATCCGGAACCGCCATGAAAGCCAATCCTAAAAAGGTTAAAATCGGACAGGTGATCGGAAAAGCGCTTCAGGATTATGATCAAAATTCGGTTGGTAAAATTAAAGTACTGGTAAACATTAAATAAAATATCATGAAATCACTATATATCATTGCATTTGTAGCATTAAGCGTAAGTGTTTATGCTCAGGAAAATAAGAAAGCTGCCGAACCTGAAGATCAGGCACAAGTCGTGAAACAACTCAGGGATCAGGAAGCTCAAGTAGCCAAAGCGGCTCAGGAAAATGCTCCCAAAAAGCAGGCTGTAACGATTCTGGCTTCGGAACAGGGACTGGAAGTGAAGAATCAGGAGACAAAAGCTCAGGCAGCTCCATCCAATAATACAGGAAAGTTGCTGCCCAATACAGCAAGTCTCGCTGAAATTAAAGCTTCAATCCCCAACAGACAGGCATCTCATCCGATTTCTAATAACACAAATAAAAGCGTACAGGGCTTACCCAATACCGCAACTTTGGAAGAAATAAAAAAAACAATCCCAAAAAACTGATAACCAAAATCGATTTCAAAAAGAAAGTCCGCCTAGTGCGGACTTTTTATATTTTTAAACTTAACTGGGCTAAGACTATACTTTTAGTCCCAATCAGCAGCTACAAATTTCATTGTATTTCCACGGTCATCCGATAAGGTAAGAAAATGTCCTTCTACGGAATATCGGGTCATTTTATCAAACTTTTGGGTAAAAGCTGTTTCCAGATTCATATTCTGGCAGGCTTTCATGGTACTTCCCACTCCTGAAATCTTCACTTTTCCTTCACTTTTAAATTCGGAAGTAAAGAACATTCCGTTGCAACCCATATGGGCACTGCCTTTTATTTTCCCTTTCTCCATGGCACCTGTAAGATTGATTTCAGCCTTATTTTTAATCAGTTCTTCCTTGGAAAATTTATCGAAGGAAACGAGCATCCATTGTCTTTGAAGGCTGTGATTTTTTTCAGGTACAGCAGAGCAGCCCGCAATGGCTCCGAGAAGTAAAACTGCAAAAAATGATAGGAGTATTTTTTTCATGCGTATTATCCTTCCATTTTCATACCATTCCGGGACAGAATATCGTAAAAATTAGTAAATTAGCGACACAAAAATTATTTTATAAAATGAAAAGACTATTTCTACTGTTCACTTTCTTATTGGGCTTTGCTCAGATGAGGGCGGATGAGGGGATGTGGCTGTTAATGCTCATCAAAAGACTTAACGGGGTCGATATGCAAAAAGAAGGATTGCATTTGACACCTGAAGAAATTTATTCGGTAAACAATTCAAGCTTAAAAGATGCTATCGTGAGCTTCGGAGGGTTCTGTACCGGGGAAATTGTTTCTGACAAAGGACTTATTTTCACCAACCACCACTGTGGTTACGGTGCTGTAGCTGCTGCTTCTACTCCTGAAAAAGATTACCTGAAAAACGGATTCTGGGCAATGAAGCAAAAGGATGAATTTAATGCAAAAGATCTTTATGTAAGATTCTTAGTAAGAATGGATGATGCTACGCAGAGAATCAATTCTAAGCTAAATAACAATATGACCGGGGCAGAGAGAAAAGCAGTTATTGATGCTGAAACAAAGGCAATCCAGACTGAAAACTCTGAAAACGGAAAATACACAGTAGTCGTAAGAGATTTCTTCAACGGAAATGAATTCTACTATTTCGTTTACCAGGATTACAAAGACATCAGACTGGTAGGTGCACCACCATCATCATTAGGAAAATTCGGAGGTGATACAGATAACTGGGAATGGCCAAGACATACAGCTGACTTCACGGTATTCAGAGTATATGGAGATGCAGCAGGAAACCCTGCAGAATTTGCTCCAAGCAACGTTCCATTGAAGCCTAAGCACTTCCTTCCGGTTTCTCTAAAAGGAATCAAGCCTGGAGATTTTTCTATGATCCTTGGATACCCTGGAAGAACCAACCGTTACCTGACTTCTTATGGAATTCAGCAGATGGTTAACAAAGACTATCCGGCCTGGGTAGAAGCTTCCAAACTTGCGATGGACGTTATGAAAAAGTATATGGACAAAGATAAAGCGACTCAGCTTAACTATGCGTCTCAATATGCTTCTGTAGCTAACTACTGGAAAAACAGACAGGGAACTATCGATGCCGTAGAGAAAAACGGAACGATCTCTGACAAACAAAAAATTGAGGATACTTACAGAAAATGGTCTGTAATGCCAGGGAATACGGCTTATGACGGTATCTTAGAAGATATTGAAGCGTATTACAAGCAGGTTTCTGAGAGAAATGTTGAAAGAAACTATGCTTCACAATTCTCAAGAAACGCAAAATATATTACGCTTGCCCTACAGGTAGGATCTACGCTCAAAGCTTATGCAGCTCAGGATATGCAGGGAAGACTTGCGATGAAAGCTAAGACTGAAGCAGCACTTAAAGGAGCTTACGAAAACTTCAATCCATCTCTGGAAGGAGAAATGCTTGCTTCTATGGCAAATCTTTACCAAACGAGAGTAAAGAACCAGGAAGTGGCATCTGCAACTATTTTAGGATTAGATGCTAAAACACTTTCTAACGTAGCGTATTCTTCAATCTTCGCGAACAAGACTTCTGCTACGAACTTCTTGTTGAATCCTGATGCATTGAAACTTGATGCTGATCCACTTTGGAAAATTGCCAACGGAATCGTTGCTGACCAAAAAATGAGCACTGAGAAGTATGCTAAAGTGGATGACAACTTCAACAAAAACAACCGTCTTTTCTTAGCTGGACTAATGAAAGCTATGCCTGAGAAGAAATTCTACCCGGATGCTAACTCTACAATGAGATTAACATACGGAACGGTAGATAAACTTCCGGTAAGACAAGACAGAAACTACTTCGGTGTTACTGATAACTATTATACTGATATGACTGGTCTTGTTGGAAAATACAAGAAAGGTGATGAAGAATTCGACCTTCCACAAAGAGTGATCGATCTTTATAACCTTAAAGATTTCGGACAGTATGCGGATGCTGCAGGATATATGCCTGTGAACTTCCTTTCGAATAATGACATCACTGGAGGTAACTCTGGTTCTCCGGTAATTGACGGAGACGGAAACCTTATCGGTATTGCATTCGATGGAAACAGCGAAGCGTTAAGTGGTGATATTGTATTTGAACAGGAGTGGCAGAAAACGATCAACGTAGATGTACGTTTCGTTCTTTGGACTATCGACAAATATGCCGGCGCAAGAAGATTGGTTGACGAATTAAAGCTTGTAAGAGGAGAAAACACTCCTGCTGATACAAAGACTAAAAATTCCGGGACTACTCAAATGCCAAAGAAAACAAAAACCAAAAAATAATCTTTTTTGATTTAGATATAAAACCGTGGATGTATGTTCACGGTTTTTTTATTTTTGAACTATAAATATTCCCCTATGAAACCTACAGAATTTAAAGCAGTTATACAGCAAAATGGTGAAATAAACGCCGCTTTTGTGGAGTTTCCGTTTTCTACGGAGGAACTGTTCAGCAAAAAAGGACAGGTGCGAATTAAAGCAACATTCGACAGTAAAGTAGAATACCGCGGAAGCCTTGTTAAAATGAATTCCGACTGTCATATTTTAGGACTTACACAGGAAGTACGAAAGCAGCTTGGGAAAAGTTTCGGAGATGAGGTTTCTGTTTCCTTAATTGAAGATAAGGAGGAAAGAACAGTGGAAATCGCGGATGATATTGCTTCTGTTTTTAATGAAAATCCTGACGCGAAAGCCCTGTTTGACAAGATGAGCTATACCCACCGGAAAGAATACGTCCGCTGGATTGAAGAAGCTAAAAAACAGGAAACCAGGGAGAACAGGAAAATTAAAATGATAGAAATGATTTTGAATGGAAAAAAGGGAATTTAAGAATACTGATTTCTAAAATCCCTTTTTCAATATGATTGAATAAGTGTTTTTACTGTATCGGCACGGCAGAAATAATATTTTCACCCCAGTTAGAGCCTCCCAACCTATCTAAATAAACTGCAGGATTCGGATTTCCCACAACTTCGGAGTTTCCTACAATCAGCCAGTAGGTTTTAGCTGCTGAGGACTGGTTATTAACAATTAATTGCCCATTTGCAATATTATATTTTAAAGCTCCGGCGGTAACAGATCCCTGTAGCATCCCACTTACCTTATCGGCTGTACCTATAACATCCGGGCTCTTACCTGCAAAAAGCTGACTATCAGAAAAGGTTGATCGAAACCAAATATAATCATCTCCATCCAGAACAGAATTTGGATTGTTTACAGACAAAATATTAACCGTAACAAGCCATTTTCCCGGCGGAAGTACAATATTTGATCCTGTCTGATAATAACTAAAATCAAGTTTAAACGGCAGGTTGTAGCCATTCCCCATTGTTCCCACCACCAGCTCCAGACTCTGTCTTTTCCAAGATCCTACCCCATTATCGTCTGAGGTAAGAACCTTGCCTTTACTCTGCAGACCATCGGTAATTTTAATTCCGGCAACCGGAACAGATGGTGTTCCCTGTGTCAAAATATCCAGTTTTACAGACGGAGAAATCGTTCCTATCCCCACGTTTCCGGTTTTGCTCACTATAAAATCATCATTAACCTGAGCGGCTGAAGGAATTCCGGAATTAGAATTGTTTTTACCACCGTCTACGTGAAAAGTTCCTTGTGGATTAGGCGTATTTATCCCTACTTGTGCGAATGTTATTGTACTGATAAAAAAGAAAGGTGCACCAAAGTGTTTAAAAAATGTCATGTGTGTCTTTTATTTTGTTAATTAAAATGATCTTTTAAAATCGGGACAAAAATAGACTGACATTTAAAAGTACACAATGAACAAATGTTAATAAATTTGCCTCCTGATTCTGCTCAGTGCCTGTGGAGTTATTCCCAGATAAGATGCAATATATTTCTGAGGAATCTCCTGAATCAGAAGAGGATTTTCTTTAAATAAATTCTGATATCTTTCTGTAGCAGAGAACTTTAGAAAAGAATACAATCTTTGGGATCTTTCAAGAAAAAGTTTCTCATGAGCGATTCTTCCAATGCGGTCTGCGCTACCCGTTTTTTTATAGATATCCTGCAGATCATCATAAGTAAATCTATACAAAACGATGTCTGACAAGGCTTCTATACCATAAAGCGAAGGTGTTCTGGTTAAGAATGATTCATCGGCAGAGAAAAATTTTTTCTCAAACATAAAATCGTAGGTGATGTCATTGTCTTTATCTTCTTCGGTGGGTATAAAAAACCTCAGCATACCTTTGGATAAAAAAGAGAGCATATTTTCCTGTTCTCCCGGCTCGAGGAGAATATCCTTTTTCTTAAACCTTTTTTCAACCATTTTAGAAGCTATAATGTCCCAATCGGCTTCTGTAATTTCGAAATTGGCTTTTAAGTATTCATATGCTTCTTCCATAAATTTTTGTGTTATATAAAACTAAAAAAATTAATCAATTCCGTGCCAATTATTTATGTTTCAATAAGAACCATCATTTTTACAGTAAAATAATTATACTCAAAGGACATTTGCTATTCCACCCTCGTCATCCTGAAAGAATAAGAACAAACGTATAACGACTGCTAACACGCAATTTAACATAATAAAATTCACTAATCAGTGATAGATTTTTTTTCTATATTTACCGCTCAATTATAAAAATTATATTTATCATGAAAAATTTAAAAAAGCTAACCAGAAATGAATTAAGTAAAGTTTCTGGAGGAGAAGGATGTGTTAACATTTATCACGAAACAAGCTGTGGTGTACAAGCTGTAACATGTCAAACTGGTTGGTCTGGTCCAAGAATGATGGAATGGGCATATGCACTTGAGGCAGCTAACTGTAATAAATAATTTACTAAAAAACATTGATCGCACTTGTATGTAAATTTTACTACAAGTGCGATTCTTATAAAAGAATATATGAACGGGTATAAAAAAATTTTAATATTCTTAACATTCTTTGCATCTCTTTTATTTTATGCTCAAGAAAATAAAAAAGATACACTCATTGCTGACTTTACCTATTTATTAAAAGCAAAAATAAATAAATCAACACCTGATTATATACATGAGGAATTTTTTTCGCTACAAGTTCTAAACAACAAAGCTTTTTTTATCAGTGAAAAGGCCTTAAAGTTTGATTCTATATTTCAAAGCGAGTTTCAAAAAGCTACTATAGGCGGTTCTACAAGCACCAGTTTTAAAGGAAAATCTTTTCCAAAAACAAAATTCCCATATACAATAATCCAGTCCAATCAGAATAATCAGTATTTTGAAAGGGTTGGAATGACCTTACTTTCTTATAAGGAGCCGACCATCAACACTTGGAAACTTATTGATGAATTAAAAATAATCAATACAATTAGCTGTAAAAAAGCTGAAATTACTTACAAAGGAAGAAACTGGATTGCATGGTATTCTACGGATATTCCTATTCCTTATGGCCCTTATAAATTTAGCGGACTACCAGGATTAATCATTAAAATAGCGGATGATAAAGGAGAATATGATTTTGAACTTGTAAAATCAGTACCAAGGAGTAATTTAAATGGTAAAATTTGCAGAGTCAGTACACTTAGATACGAAAATGCTAAAGAAACTACTATAGCCCGTTTACAAGAAACAAAAAAGAATTCCATTAATAATCTGACAGGCACACTTGCCAATATGGAAACAACCATAGCCCCGGAATCCAGGGAAACCGTGAGAAACATACAAAAAAGACAACAACAAAATATGATTGATGAAAATTCTATAGAAATAGATTAGTCTTTCATCATCTGAATTTCTTAGCTACTTGTAAAGGCTGTGTTTAGCGAGCCGATGCCAATAAAAAAGAGCCCAGGATTTCCTGAACTCTTTGGTTTATTTTGAATGAATTGGTTTAATAACTATTTACTTTTTATGCAAACGGTGGATTCATACTGTTGACAATATTGGATGGTAATCCTGAAACGCCGGCATATTTAACATTATTAACCAATGATACGCTATCAGCTGAAGGAAATACATAATTTCCGGTAAAAACACAGTTTTGAAAAAGAGCGTGAGTCAAGTGATCAATTTTCCCACCTTTGCATTCTACATTTTTAAACTGGATGTTACAGGTATTGAATTCCCCTACTAAATTATCATTATCAAAATTACTCATCTCTCCTCCCTGAGCAATAAGATTTTTCACACCCATCCCGTTAAATCTTACCCTATTGTATCCAAAACAATTGTTCAATACTACTTCTGCCCTATTATTATAATCATTATTGTTCCTTGAGTGCACGTAAACACTTGTTGCGTTACCTACATTCGTGGTTAATGTACCTTCAATTTCTACCGTTGTATTATAGGTTTCCTGATAAATACTATCTTTCACAATAAGGGCAGCAACATAGGAAGAATCAGGTTTTGCATTAAGTATAGTATCGGTTATTTTCAAATGCTTAATGTTATTATATCTTGCATTAATCGCTCCTAAATTATAACAAGAAATTTCAGTAGCGTCCGTATTAATTATTGGTTTTATAATATTTATTCTTTCCGGAAAAGTCGGAGGAGTACTGAATGCAGGAGGAGTAGCTATACCTCCCGTAGAGGTCAGTGCAAACATAAAAATATCAGCTATTGAATATGTATTAAATACCGGATTATTGATATTCACTATCCCTCCTAAATTGGGAGTATCAGATCTGATCCCAAAAAATATTCTTGCACCTCCATTGGCTACCGGAGAATTCAGGGTAACATCATTTCCTGCAAATTGAAATGCAGCCGCGCCCGCGCCCGTTTTTACAATAGTATTATTGGCTGTAAATCTGTCCGTCCAGTGATCATCTATCCCATCTTCCCAAACACCTCTGTTGATGGTTACATCTACACTGTTTCTCCCGGTATATCCATGTCTGCAATCAATTACATTACCATCATTAATGACTACTCCTATTGATTCATAGTTCGCAATACCGTAACCAGCTCCATCTTTTTTAAATCCTTTAATAAAAGGACTGTTGATGATAACATCAGCACATTCCTTTATTTCTAATCCCACAAGCCCGACATTAATAAGAGTATTAATAATTTTTGGATTATTTAGAGTCACATTATCCCTTCTTATCAATAAATAGCTATTCTTCGCATTTAGATTTTCGGCTGTTTCAATATTCAAATTATCAATGATAATGGAATCTTCTAACACATATTTAGTAACAGTCAACGTGTTTTTATCATTATATGTGCATACTAAAGGGGTCGTCAATTTCCCACCATTAGTTCTTACAAATTCTCTTTTATTATAGGGGTCAGTAGGTACACCGTCACGTTCAATTAAGATCTCTGTAGAATAAAAATGTAGATTTGCAAGGCCTTCATTAATAAAACCTACATCTAAAGTCCCTCTTAATAGTATTTGATTCCAACTGGCTTTATTAATAATTTCACCATCGAAACGACGAGCAATCGTTATGGACACATCCCCATTCTCATTCGTAAGAATAAATTTCCCATCACATCTTCCGCTCGTTTTAATCTCAAAAGGCTGCTTTACAACGACTTTAAAATTACCCGGAATAACCCAAAACAGATTATTCACATTGACGTAATTAAAATAAGATAAAACATACGGCGTATCATCATACGTTCCATTTCCTTTCACTCCAAAGTATCTGACATCCAGATCGTGGGCAAAATTATGTTCAAGTTTAATGCCTCCGGTTTCAATAATGCTCCCTCCATCATCTATGCCTAGTGTAGCAGACAAATGATAAATAACAGGGCTTGGTGTATCTCCTTTTTCATAATATCCTAAAAGACAAACTCCTTTATAAATACCGTTTTGAAGATCTGCTATTTCCGCAGCCGACAGATTTCTCATCTCTGCCATCGTGTTCTTTACAATACATGGAAAACTCATAAAAATATTTTTTGTTGGTTAATTTTAAAACGGAGATCTTTTAAATAATTATCTCATCGTCCTGATGCAAATATCGCCACGTACAGCGACAGAACTCGACGTGTTATATTTTTTAAAAACAAAATCTCACAAAAAAGAGCCCAGGATTTCCTGAACTCTTTGGTTTATTTAAATTAAAAGTTTTAATAAGTATCAAAAGTACAGATCGGGAAAGTAATATCCGCATCAGTCATTGTGACATGAGAAGGAATATTAGCCATGATCACATTTCCTGCTTTTGCTGCAATTTTAAAACGAACAGCTCCTCCGGCTGTATTAACGTAGAATATTGTTCCAAGAGACAGTTTAGCCATATCTCCCGTCTTTACTGTAAAGGTTCTTGATCCCACAACAGCATCTACCGTATAGCCCGACAGTGTACTTCCCACTCCGGATTCTTTAATCACCGTAGTTTTATGGGTATTAAAATTGTAGAATTTCTCGCCGGTATTGAAGTTGAATCCAACCATACTTGAATCTGAAGGATCATTAACCGTTGAATAAGTTTCTGAGGGAATCTGAAGGAATTTCACCTTCTCAATTTTTCCTCTGTCTGCTCTGTTGATCATTACCTTCAGCCTCGCATTATCATACTGTCTTTGGATAATTCCTACATATTTTGCCTCCGGAATGAAATACATATTATTCACATAATCTCCTTCATCTTCGGCTCCGATTTTAATAATTTTCACATCTGAAGTTATTCCCGGTGCAATCCAATAGTCCTGCGGTCTAAAATCAAGTAAATCTATCTGAGCCTGCAACAGTGCACTATCCGTAATAATATTTCTATTCTCATCAAAAAGAACAAACTGTGCATAACGGTGCCATTGTACCCATAAGTTGGTATTGTGATCATTGATTTTAAAAACCTGACAGAATTGATTATCATAATCAGCATTGGGAAACAAACCTGTAAGTTCATTAAACGGCTCCAGATTCTTTACATAAAAATGGCTGTCTGAACCATTGGTCTTTGAGTCTCCACTTAAGTCTTCGTCTAACAAAACAACAGGCTTTTCTCCTATGTATTTAACGCCGTCCTGATCCGTAAAATAAGTCAGGTAATGAATTTGATTGGAATTAAAATTAAACTCAGAACCTCTGTGAAAAATACCTATTCTTTCTCCTGTTTTAATTTCGATTCTTGGTTCTGAAATAGAAATTCCATAGCATGGAGCTGCTGAAAAATCAAAACAAAGGGTTTCCCAAGGGTCTAAATCATGTCCCCATTCAAAAGCCTGATTAAGGAAAAGCCAGGAATTACATCCTTTAGAAGCAGCATCTTTCTCAAATTTCACAAACGTTCTTCTTCGCGTAACCGTACTTACATCGAGCAATCCTGTAAAAGATCCAAACTCACCACCAATAACACGGTTTGCATTGGCCCAGCCATTATTGCTGTTTCTGATGACAAATGCATCAAGATTAGACTGCATTGATTTTAGCTGAATTTCATTCCAGGCAAAACCGGAAAATATGCCGGGTGAATCATTGGCATCACAAACAATTCCTTTGGTAAAGAAAGAAGCTCCCAGATACATTTTACAGTGCTGTGAACCCTGAAGTAAAATCCCTACATAATTATCAGAAGAAGCATTGGCTACAGGCGTTCCTGAAATATTGGTGGTAATTGTATTTTTAAAACTATTCTGAAAAATCAGTGCCGTTTTATCACTAGTTCCTCTATAGAATATCCTATCTACAATAAAATTTACCGGCTTTTTAAATAAAATCGTATTTGTAATTTTATATCCAACCGGGCTGTTTCCAACTAAAGTAACAGACTGGAGCTCTAGAGAGAAGCGCTCACTTGGATTATTTGGATCCACAGATACAAAATCATACAGTCTGTTCACAAAATCTGCCGCTTTTAAAAATGCCTGCGTATCATCTGTTGTCGCATCTCCTTTTGCTCCAAAAAGCTCAATATTAATAGGTTTTCCCGCCAGGAAACTTGTCAGTGCATAATATTCACCGTTTCTTTTTCGGTAAATAATACCATCACATAAAGCGTCTGTCATAGCAACCGGGTTAGCCTCGTGATACCAGTGAGTCACTTTCTGATAGTTTACATTTTCTAAAGAATAGCTGTCTACCAGCTGTACCAAATCATCTGCCGGGTCTGTAGAGGTGGGTGAAAAAAAATCGTTCGTAAATTTCATTTTGTTAATATTTTTTGATTAAAGTGAATGATTAGAACAAAGATGATATGGCCATATTCTCTTTTTGTCTGATGCAAATATCGCCACGTACAGCGACAGAACTCGACGTGTTATATTTAAAAAATTAAATTAAATCAACTGATTGTTAGTAAATTAGAAATTAATAAATAAAAATTATGTCAGGATTCGCCAACCTCCCCGACAGTAGTTGTGTAACAAAAATTTTATTTATGAAAAAAAACCTATTCAAAACAGCGTCGTTAGCAGCGGGAATACTGTCAACGTTTATTCTTACCTCTTGTGATGACAATGACCATATGATGATGGAAAATACCTCCGTCCAAAGAACCATCACTTTTGAAAATGTGGTCACACCAAAAGATTTTGTCGAAAGCGGAAGTTTTCAGGGGACAGGCAGCCCGGTGATTTTACCCGGACAGTCAGTTTCCATAACATTTAGTGCGGGAAAAACACAGGCCTTGATGTTGGCAACAATGTACGGTGCTTCCAAAGATTGGTTTTTTGCCTCAAAGCAGCCTGGTATCAAGCTATTTGATGACAATGGAAATGCGGTCACCGGAGATGTTTCTTCACAGGTTCTCTTGTGGGACAACGGAACAAAAAATGACATGTCCGGACAGGTGGAAAGTAAACCTATTGCTCAGGTTCCCAATGTGAACGCCTCTCAACTGATGAAACTTAATCTTACGTACAACGACGTTTCTTCTGAATTTACTCTGACCATCAGCAACAATTCAGGAGGAACAGCCAACGAGACTCCATTTTCACCTGGCGTATGGGCGGTTTCAAATTATAACGGATCTCAACTTCTCAACAACGCTCCTTTTTTCACAGCAAATGCTTTATCCAATCCTGAAATTACAGATATAGCCCAGATGGGAAATATCAGTAAAATGATGATGAAACTTAATGCAAACACGGGAATTATGACAGGTCTTTCCCCGGCTTTGGTCGTTGTTTACACTGGTGATAAAAATCCTGTGTATGAATTGGGGCAGACGGATGCAGGAAAAGGATTAAAGGAAATTTCACAGTCTGGAAATGTTTCAAAACTCCAGACCAGCCTAAAAACTTTACCGAACGTTAAAGGAGTTTATGTGGCAGGAAGCGCACCTGTAACTCCTGGAAATAAGGTGATGACTCAATTTACGGCCGCTCCCGGAGATAAAATTGCCTATGTTACTATGTTTGGTTTCTCCAATGACTGGTTTTATGCCAATGAACAAAGTATTGATGCCAATGCTAAAGGTGATCTTACTTCAAAAACTACCCTATTTGATTCCGGAACGGGTGTAGATCAATATCCCGGTGCAGGAAACAGACAGGCTTTATTCGGAGGAACCCCGCAAAGCGAAAGCAAGCCTATTGCTAAAGTCGGTAGTATTTTCCCTGTTCCGGCAGTGCAGAATGTGATTAAAGTAACGATCAATTAACAACTTTAAAAAACTTTTAAATTCAATTCATAAAAATACCAGACAGCGAGACTGTCTGGTATTTTTCGCTATAAATAAAATAATTACGAAAGAGGAATTCCCAAATAGTTAAGGTAAGCATCAAGCATCTTCTTATCAAATGCTGGTTCCTCAATTCCGGAATTTTCTAAGAACTGTATCACGTTGGAACAATCCCAAACATACGTATTCTGATACAATTCCACTGTAGAAAGCCCTTCATGCATATTATCCTTAAAAAGGCTGGTCAGTGGGTACAAACGGTTTTTACTGTCATCTTCCCATTGTTTTCTCCATTCTTTATAAGGAAGTCCTTCAAGAGTCAACGGATAATATTTCTTCAGCAGAGCAAAGAAACTTTCAAGGGTAAGATTGGTTTCCGGCCTGGCGATCAGATTGAACTTTTTTCCTACGGCTTCTTTATTTTTCGTGATATGAGCCATAGCTTTGGTCATATAATCTACCGTAATCAGTCCTTCTCTTAGCTCCGTCAGCAAAGGATAGGACTTAAATTCCACACAGTTTTTCACCAACCCGGACCACCACTGATAAGGCGCACTGGCACCTGTTTCACTGTGACACATCGCATAGCCCAGACGGTAAGTAATCAAGGGAAGCCCCTCTTTGGCCGCCAGATCAGCGACTGCTTCCATCACCCATTTACTTCTTACATAACCAATGTCTTTGCTTACAGACATCAGATTCTGGGCAATGTCATCACTTTCCAGCATAACTGTTTTACCAGTAAATACGTGTCCCCAGCTATATACAGAAATGGTAGAAAGAAGGGCAAGACATTTGGTTTTTTCGGCGCCGGCGAGCTTTATAATCTCTCTTAATCCTTCCACATTGGGAGCCTTCATATAAGAATAAGGTTCAATAAAATTCACAGAACTTCCGGAATGATACATAAGGTCCAGCATTCCCGCAAGGCTTTTGAACACCTCATCAGAAAGGCCCAGTAACGGAAGTGAAAGGTCACCAATTACCGGAATGATTCTCGGTTTCTGATTTTCTTTCCGTTCAATATGATACTGTTTAAAACATCGGTCTATTTTCTCCACCGCATGAAATTCATCCTGAGCTCTTACCAGACAGTAAATATCGGCATCAGTCGTATCTAAAAGTTCCTGCAAGAGGTGAATTCCGACAAATCCGGTCACTCCGGTCAAAAATATCGTCTTAGGGTTTTCCAATTGCTTAGGATCAAAACCGCCGGCAAAAACAGTTCCGGGAGCAAGGTAAACATCCTGCTGAAGAGCAACATAAGGCTCAACATCTTCTATAGGAATCGCTTCACTTGCTTCTTTGGCTCTGGCAATCAATTCATCTGCGAGCTGTTTCAATACCGGAAACTGGTAGATATCCCGCATATAAACTTTGGTATCAAGCTTTGAATTCAACGCTGTAGCTACTATAGCCACGAGGAGAGAATTTCCTCCGATATCAAAAAAGTTATCTGTTATATTAATCACCGGACGCTCCAGTTCCTCTGACCAGATGTCTGCAATAATTTTTTCGGTCTCGTTGGTAGGCGGCTCTGTAGAAATAAGTTCTTTAGCTTCTTTATCTGCCAGCTCTTTCAGATAATGAGTGTCGGTTTTTCCATTGGCGGTAAGGGGTATCTTATCCACACTTACAATTTGCGCAGGGATCATGTAGCCGGGTAATTCTTCTTTCAACTGCTGTCTTATCCATGCTGCATCTGATTTTACATCTGATTTAAATACAATAAAGGCAACAATGTATTTATTGCCTCCTGCATGGTCTTTGGTGATCACTGCAGCTTCCTGTATTCCATCCAAACGGGCAAGCGTACGTTCTATCTCTCCCAGCTCCACCCGGAATCCACGGATTTTCACCTGATTGTCTATTCTTCCTAAAAATTCAATATCTCCGTCGGGCTTCCAACGGGCGAGATCTCCGGTCCGATATAATTTTTCGTTTTCCCTGAACGGACTCGCAATGAATTTTAACGCAGTAAGTTCTTCATTATTGAGGTAACCTTTGGCAAGAATATTTCCTCCGATGTGTAATTCTCCTACAGCTCCAACAGGAAGAAGCTCATTATTTTCACTTAAAATATAAGCCTTTGCATTGGCAACCGGTTTCCCGATGGAAGAAACATAGGCTCCATTGACATCTTTTACTTTTTTAAAGGTTGCATACACTGTACATTCCGTAGGCCCATAATAATCGATCAGTTCATAACTCAATTCGCTGGTAAGAACAGGCTTTAGTTTTTCACCTCCTGTAAAAAGATATTTGAGTTCCAGATCTTTATAATTTCTGGTTTCAGCTACGACAGAGGGAGCCAGAACAGAGGGTACAAACCCGTGGGTAATGCGGTTTTTACGGTAATAATTCACCAGTTCTGATGCTTCTACCCGGTCTTCATTCTCTGCGATAAAAAGTACGCCACCGGCAGTAAGTGCCGACCAGGTTTCCCATACCGAGATATCAAATGCCAGCCCGGCTACAAGCGTTAGGCGTGACGTATGATCAACATGAAAATAATGGTTGTGCCATGTGACCAGATGCTGGATGCTGTGATGAGAGATCATGACCCCTTTTGGATTTCCTGTAGACCCGGAGGTGTAGATCGTATAGGCCAACGCATCCTGATGAGGCGTGATATTCGGCTGCTCCGGAGAAAACCCGGCAAGGCTTTCCATTTGATCCATATAAAAAACTTCAGTCTTGATTCCGTTCGGCAGGAGATTTCCCCGTGACGGGTCGGTCAGTATGATTTCTGCTGAGGCGTCTGCAAGAATATATTCTACACGCTTAACTGGATAAGCAGGATCTATTGGTACATAAGCGGCACCGGTTTTCAGAACTCCCAAAATAGCAACAAGCCATTCTAATGACCGGTCCAGCCATACCGGAACATACATTCCCTCTTTTATTCCTTTTTCTAAGAGAGCATTGGCCAATTGATTACTTTTCAGATCAAGTTCCCGATACGAAATCTGTTTACCCTGATAAACAGCAGCAGTATTTTCAGGATGAAGAGCTACCTGCTTTTTGAAAAGGGAAACCAGCGTTTCTTCTTTGGGGTAATCCCAGTTTGTGGTATTGAAATCATTAAGAAGTTTTTCACGGTCTTCTGAAGATAAAAGAACCGGCACACCGGCGGGCTGCCCCGATGGGGTTGATAAGGTATTGGGCATATTAGTTTTTTCGTTTTTGGTTAATGATAAAAATCGGAATGATCTGCATGCATAGCAGAACCTTAAACGTGTTCAAAAACAGTCTATTACAATTCAACCGATAAAGAATGTGGTTAATTCTTCAGGAATGTTATTTAACTTATACCTTCCTACGTTTCATTAATTGATTTTTCTTTCATAATGCAATATTTTTAAAAATTTGGTAATCAAATTTAACATAATATTTTGCATTGTGATCTAAACAAGAATAAATTTTCCCAAATAAGAGAATTAATTTAAAATATTAAAATTTGTCTCATTAAAATACTGTACATAAGAATATTAAACATTAATAAACTAAATCACAATAATAAAATATTGATTTAATGACCTTAGACGGCTTAAAACTGAGCATTCTTAACCCTGTCAAGGTTTTAAACCTTGACAGGGTTTAAAACCAGTAGTATACGCACATTTTTTTATTCTTATAAACTCAATTTCCTCTTCCACGCTCAGACCGATCAGTATTAAATCTTTAGAAACCAGAAAAAATTATATAAAAATCTAATCATTCAAATCAAGTATTTATTGCAAAATTCAGAATTACACATTCCAAAACTCGCGGTCCAGACTTCTGTATTGGATAGCTTCTGAAATGTGATGGGAAAGTATAGGTTCAGATCCTTCCAGATCGGCGGCCGTTCTGGCGACTTTCAGGATCCGGTCGTAAGCTCTGGCGGAAAGGTTTAGTTTCTCCATTGCCATCTTGATGAGGTTCAGTGATGTTTCGTCCAGACTGCAGAAGGCCTCAATTTCCTTTGGGCCTATCTGAGCATTATAGCTGATATTAAGATCTTTATACCGCTCATTCTGAATACTGCGCGCTTTCAGCACCCGATTCCGGATATCTGAACTCTTCTCCCCTTTTCTTTTTTCGGCAAGCTGTTCAAATTCAACTTTCTGTACTTCAATATGGATGTCGATCCTGTCTAATAAAGGTCCCGACAGTTTATTCATGTACCGCTGCATTTCGTAAACGGACGAAGTATTCCCCGGATCATCAGGAAAAAAGCCACTGGGACTGGGATTCATGGATGCGATGAGCATAAAACTCGCAGGATAGTTGACGGTAAATCTGGCTCTTGAAATGGTGACTTCACGGTCTTCAAGCGGCTGTCTCATGACTTCCAAAACCGTTCTTTTAAATTCCGGCATTTCATCCAGAAATAAAACTCCGTTGTGCGCCAGAGAAATTTCTCCCGGTTGAGGATAACTTCCGCCTCCTACCAGCGCCACATCCGAAATCGTGTGATGCGGTGAACGGAAAGGACGAACAGTCATGAGAGACGTTTCTGCTCCTATTTTTCCTGCGACAGAATGTATTTTAGTGGTTTCTAAGGCTTCTTTCAGGGTGAGAGGAGGCAAAATTCCCGGAACTCTTTTGGCCAGCATCGTTTTCCCACTGCCCGGAGGCCCAATCAATATAATGTTGTGCCCTCCTTCTGCTGCTACTTCCATGGCTCTTTTTGCGGTTTCCTGTCCTTTAACTTCAGAAAAATCGAAGGGGAAATCGTTGATTTTTTCCTGAAATTCTTTTCGGGTGTCTAATATGATTCTTTTAATTGGTTTCCCTTCATTAAAAAAATCGATTACTTCTTTGATATTTTCAGCGCCATACACTTCAAGACTGTCTACAATAGCAGCTTCCCGGGTATTCTGCATGGGAAGGATAATCCCTTTGAAACCCTCTTCTCTGGCCTGTATGGCGATAGGAAGCACTCCTTTGATCGGCTGCAGGCTTCCGTCTAATGACAGCTCGCCCATGATGATATAATCCTGAATATTTTCGGCAAGAATCTGATCTGAAGCGGCCAATATTCCAATAGCGATGCTGAGGTCATAGGCAGAGCCTTCTTTCCTGAGATCTGCAGGAGCCATATTGATCGTAATCTTCTTTCCTGGGATTTTGTGCCCGACATTTCTTAATGCAGCAGAGATTCTGTAGCTGCTTTCTTTAATGGCGTTATCGGGGAGTCCGACCAGATGATAACCTACTCCTCCGGTGTCTACATTCACCTCAATAGTAATGGTTTGGGCCGCAACTCCATGGATGGCACTTCCATAAATTTTTACCAGCATGATTGTGTTTTTGGTAAAATTAGAGAATATAATTTTTAAAAATTTGGCCTTTAAAATTAACAGATTTAAGTTTCTACACCCATTTTATAAAAAATTTCAATAAAAAGACAAACCGGTACAGACTGTCTCTGTACCGGCTCATCAGCGATTAAAAAAAACTAACTCAGGATGTGTTCTATTACTTTTTTATGAATTTATTCTTATAGGTATTTCCTTCCGTATCTTTAGAAAGAATGATATAATTTCCGGGAACCAGACGGCTTACATCTATCGGTTCGCTATAGTGATGACTGTTTTTCTGCAATGCTACTTTTCCGGACATATCCATGATGGTGACCTCTTTATATTTCTTATCGGAATCTTTCCCGATGTACAGGAACTGCGCGGTAGGATTCGGGTAGATTTTAAGGGTATTTTCTTTACGTTTTGCTTCGTCTGTTGCCAGGGTGCACTGCTCAAAGTTTCCGAAATTTAGTTTTATAAAATTTCCTGTGCCTAAAAATTCACACTGATCCGGGCAATATTCTGTACACGCATAGAATCCGAATACTCCGGAATCTGTTGCTGTGTATGAATCTCCGGTTACCCCATTTATCACACAAGGATCTCCCGGTGAAGGCGGCGGGCTGCTCGGAATACATCTGTACCACACATGGTTTCCGTAAAGATCAGGAAATACATCATCAAATCTTACTGATGCTCCGGCACAAATATTATATTCTCCATCTCCTAAATCCTGATAAGTTCCGGGTGTAAAGGTGCTGAGCATCGCAGGAAGGGCATAAGCAAATCCATCTGCCATCACCGCCGGACTTTCTGCGGAACAGTCGCCTTCCGTAACCACTACTTTAAAATAATACAGTTGGTCATCGTTTCCATTGATGGTCAATGTTTGTGAAGTGGCTCCCGGAATTGCCGTCCATGGGTTGTTGTTGGGCGTCTGCCATGTCCACTGCTGTTTGTACCATTGATAACTTCCGAATGTCTGGGTAGAAAGTGTCTCTGTTTCGGTATTGCAGAAGACGATCTTATCCGGAAATTTCACGCCCAGTCTTGGGCTTGTAATGGTAGGATTACACTGTGCTTTCATATTCATTAGGGTCATGAATAGTACAGCCAAAAAAATCAGTTTGGTTTTCATATTTAAATATTTTAATGGTTTGGTTTAGCTTTTTTAGCGAAATCAGTCCAGTAACAGCCTGATTCCGAACTTCATATTAAAGTTTAAAGGTTTTTCTTTGTAAATGGTATTAAGCTGGCTGTCGTTTTTAAAATGGTATCCTATTCCCGGCTCAGCATAGATCCCGATTTTATCTATAATTTTCACCTGAAGACCTACCGCAGAATTCACTGAAAACTGTAAAGGCTTCACATCCAGACGCTCGTCCTGAGTATCCGTTACCTCATCATCGACTATATATTTCGTCCTAAGTTTTCCTGCCACTGCTTTTTCAGCAAGTACCCCGCCGGTTACATATCCCGTAAAACGTCCTTTCTGAATCACATTATAATTAACCTGAACAGGAATACCGATATAATGAATACTCTGTTCACCTTTTATATAATTGGAGTTGCTTCCGGAATGCAGTTCTGAGGTAAGTTTCGTATAATTGACTCCGGTTCCTATTCCCCATCTTTTTCCGATATTATAATACATGGACAAGCCAAATGTCACCGGAATTTTATGCCTGATTCTCGCTTCCACTTCTTTACTCTGGTTGGCGAGCAGAACTTCTGTAAGCGGATCTGCTTCTGTACCTGACATAAATATATCGCTAAAAGTCATGGGGCTTCCGCTGATGGAAGCGTACCCCGGAAACTTCTGATCGGAAGAGTTGGAAGAAACATTTCCGGTAAGCATGCTCAGCATCCACTTTTTAGATTGGCGGCCACGGGCTTTAGATTTATCTGTGGCAGCTATCTTTTCACGAAGTTCATTTTCAGGAGTATTAAAAATTTCCTCAACTTCTTTTTTATCTTTTTCTACCGGATTCTCATTGGCTAAAGGAGAAATATTCGTGGGTTGGATTTCTTTCGTTAAAAGTTCAGCTCCTTTTTCCTTTTCATGGGATCCTGATATCACTTTATCGTTACCAATTCTCTGTCCGAATATATTCTTAAAGATTTGTTCAGTGCTTCTTTTACCGGTCAATATATTTTCTGCATTGCTGTATTTTTCAACATCATCGGTTTTTGTCTTATCATCTGTATTTGCCAGTACAGGATTCGTGATTCTTTTTTCTATTTGAGGACTTTCATCAACATTTTCAGCTTTTTTTGTGATCTTAGGACCTGGCTTCTCCGAATTCATATCCAACAATAATTTCCCGGTAAAGAACAACATGGCAATAGCAGCAGCAATTCCTCCGACACGGTACCACAGGGTTTTTCTGCTTTTAACAAAGGGATTTATATTTTCTTTTTCATCATCAGCTCCAAGCATCATGGCTCCGGCTATTCCGTTTTCTTCCTCTTCAGAAAAAAGCTCATCTTTTATATCTTCCCACAGCCCATCCGGAATATCCTCTTCGTGGTCTTCCATTTTCCTGTGAAGGTCATTTAGCCACTGATTATTCATATTGTGCTTTTTTTGACATTTTATATTCTTTAATTTTCTGGACAAGCAGTCCTTTCGCCCGGTGAAACTGGGAGGCGGAGGAGTTTTCTGCTATTCCTAAAAGCCCTGCAATCTCCTTGTGGCTTTTCTTCTCAAATACAAACAGGTTGAAAACCGTTCTATAGCCATCCGGGAGCGACCGTATCATTTTCATAATGACAGCCTGAGGAATTTCCTCCAGATCAGGTTCTTCCTCATTGGGGATATCCGGAAATTCAGCCAGATCCGTCTCTGTTGTCATACCGGAATGTTGCTTTATATGTTTTAAAGCTTCATTGACCGTGATCCGCATCATCCATGCTTTCAGGGAACCGCTGCCTCTGTATTCGAATGTTTCAATAGACCGGAACATTTTGATAAAACTATTCTGAAGAACGTCATGAACATCATCTTTCCCCGGAACATAACGAGCGCAGACCCCGGCAAGGTTTCCGGAATAGGTTCCGAAAAGTTCTTTCCAGGCAGCTTCTTCCTTCGTGAGAAGGCGTCTTATCAAAATCTGCTCTTTGTTTTCTTCCATGTATGGGTGAGGTCCGGTTTAGCGGCCGGTTAAAAATTTTAAGCAAAAATAGACTGCATCCGGCAAAACACAATCTATTTTTCATATGATCTGTCTATTAATTAAATCTTTATACAGTAAGGAAAATTGTAATAAATCGCATCGAAAGGACTTAGTACTGTTCCGTTTACGGTAATCTTTTCCGCTGCCAAAACAAATCTCAGGGTATGGTCTAATCCTGCAAAATATCCCTTCTGCTTCGTGACAAGCGTAACGATTGTCTTTTTACTGACACCGTCTACCGGTATCTGAAGTTCAAGCTCCTTTGGAACAAAAGTGAGTTCTACCCAATTTTTCTCAGCATTTACTACAGAAGTATAATTCAACTTGTACTTTACTTTCCCCATGGCAGTTATAGCCGCTTCTGTTTTTATCGGGTCTTTAACGACCGCTTTCACTATTTCTTTAATTGGAAATTCCGGAAATGTAAGGGTATCTTTCTTTATTTTAAAATCCACGACTTTTTCTCCTCTGATCTCTCCCTGCACGGTAATCAGTCTTCCTTTATAATCTCCGTTGACATGTTCCAGCTTTACAGGTGGCACTTCTATCCTGTCCTCATTCATGCATGAGAACAGGGAGAAGATGATGGATATGATCAAAACGGCGGTAATCACCTTAAGTACTATTAAATTCTTCATTTCATTATTTTTTTAACATTAAACATTAATTGTATTGAGTACTCATCTATAAAATCCCTTTTTGGGAAAATCTTGCATGAGGTTTTGAAAAAAGAATGAATCATTATCGTAACACATTGGTTTACTGTGAATAAAATTTCATGATTTATTTTTTAAAATAAAAAACCAGCGTGGGTTGCACGCTGGTTTTGGGGTATTTAAGACTAGGGTTTATGATTTCTTATTAAAAAGCAATCTTTACTCTTCGGATTAAAAGCATAATCCGCCACTTCATCTCCAAAACCAAAAACCTCATCTAAAACTTTTCCTAATTTAATTTAAAAAAGAAAACCGCCTCGTAAGAAGCGGTCTAAATTTAACTTACAGACAATTTGGTTTTTTTTCCTATAATTTCAACTTACCTACATTTACCTTAATTGACAATTGATATCCTTCATCTATTATCATTCTTAACTTTTCAATCTCTTTTTTAGATAGTTCAGGATTTAATACAATTCTATCTATTTTTATGATGAAAAAGTTATTTAGTTCGGAGCAAGCTTCAAAAAGTAATTTATATTCACCAATAATTATATCATCTTCTACTAAATAAAAATCTTTATTAGTCGTCCTACTTTTATTGGCCATTGTTGGGGAAGTATAAACCATTTTTTGCCAGAGCAATAAGTTTTTTATAAGAGTTGTGAGTTTGTCTTTTCCAAGAATATCAAATGAAATGGCTAAAAAATTACCTGGAACTTTTTTAACGTGATAGCTAATAAGTTCATTTATTATATCAAAGTTATTCATAATAATCATTTTAGTATTTAGTATATACTGTTTTAACATGTTTCTTTATATCATTTAAGGATTTATATTCAGGGTCTCTGCCTACTTTTGTATGCCAAGCTTGTTCGTGCGAATAAGCTCTAATTTCCTGATCCCAATTATTTCCAATTATCTTTTCAATTTCTTTTAAAGTTTTACCCTCTGATAGAAGTTGTTCTTTAAGTAAGTTATCAACAACATGAGATCCTTCATGTATCACTTCAGTTAAAAACTCTTCAATAGAAGTAGAAGCTCTATAAAAAGTTTTATTATCTAGGGTCGCAGCTCTTGTTGACATAATAATTTCATCAGTTAGTTCACCTGTATAATCATAGTCTCTCAATAAATCTTCAAAATCAACATCATCCAAAAATTCATACTGCATTTTATTATTTTTTATAAGTTCTGCCACTTCATCTCCATGCTTAGTAAATCCTTTTAAGCCATCAATAATTTCAAGTTTAGAAAGTTTTATTAAGGATACATTTTCCCATTTATCAATAAATTCTTTATATTTTTTATCAACTTTTTTATAAAGCGTTTTTCTTTGTTCAATCTTCTTTTGTATTTTCTTCTGCTTCTCCTTTACCCTTCTCTCCGAAGGCGTCAAAGCATGATCAGCCACTTCATCTCCAAAACCAAAAATTTCATCTAAAACTTTCCCTAATTTAGAGAAAATTTCTTTTGTTCCTTTTTTAAATTCGCGAAGGAGCATGCTGATAAATTCCATCATCCTTGTCAGAAAATTTCCAGCCTGTGTAATCGCTTTGGAAATCTTTTCCAATGGGTTTAAGATAAAGCTTTCCACTGTTTTAGCCAACTTCGCCACAGCTGCTGCTCCACCGGTAAGAAGTGTTTCTACGATAATGTCTATAATGATCCCAATGATATAGCCGTAATAATAAGCCGCTTTCTCCAAAGTAAACTGAGGTACTTTTTCATCAACCCACATTACAAGGCGGATAATAGTTCTTATCTGAAATGTAATGCACTGCTTAAAAAAGTCTACATAATCAAATTTCATGATTCCTTCCGTGAAATCTTCCATCAGTTCAAGAAACATTTCACCATATTCAACTTTGCGATCATTCACTTTATCCATGGCAGCCACAGCTTTGAAGATAAAACCTATAATTGAAAAAATTCCGGCAATAATATCAATGAGACTGTTATAAATTCCACAAAGGAAAGCATTCGTTATCTGGTGACTTCTGTAAATGATATGTTGCATTCCCGTAAGCGGATCAATAAGAAACTCTTCTATCTTATCGATCTGCTTGAAAAATAAATCCAAAGACTGTTTTATTTTCTTAAAGATAAAAGCAGGAAAGAAGTTTTCCCCATTGCTCAAGAGATTGTTAAAATCTGCTTTAACTCCGTTGATCCTTTCAAATAAGGATTTAATGATCCGGGAATTTATTTTCTTCTGCCCTTCCAGATTTTCATATGGATTGCCGGGAGCTGTATGTTCATAGAATTTTTTAAGCTCTTCATAAAGTACATCAGGGATCAATGCATGATTGTATTCCCCTTCTTTAGCATCCGGATTCCAGCCGTTTTCTGAAATTCTTAACTTAGCGATGTTATCTGCGATACCCTCAATAAAAAAATGGGCAGCTCCCTCCAGGATTTCCTGTTTAAAAAAACTGAAGATCTGCTCTACACTGGCATCTTTTAAACCCAAAAGCCAGCTGACAAAACCCACTTTATTTCTATATATGCCGTTTTTAATCAGGTCTTCAAGTGCTTTTGGAGAAACGGAAACTTCATGCTTCCTTGTAAAAGTAAGTAGATCATTGAAGGGTAAGTCTTTATTTTTTGTAAGATCTGCTCCGGCCACAACGCGCATTACTGTATTGTAATTATACCTGTCATTGATTTCCAGAAAAAGGATCAGCTGTTTACTGCTTGGCAAAGCTTCCATATAGCGCTGAAGAAGGAATGCTCCGTTTTTACTTGCAAAAAGAACAACCTCAATTCCTTCGATCATTTGACTAAACCTGCTTTTATACACAACTACTTCCTCGATATTTCCTCCGAACACCGGTTCATCTGAATAAATCTGAAAGCCATTGCCCTCCATTACAGGTTTGCCACTATAATAGGTATTGGCAATCTGTTTTGCCGTGAGCTGTTTTAATTCAGGAGGAGAGGCCAAAACGGGAAAAGAAGAGCCGGGAAATCTCGCAGAGTCATCCTTTAAAATGGAATTCAAAGAACTTCCAGATAAAGGATTGTTTAATATTTCTAAACTCATTTTGTGATTTTTAAGTGTTTAAAAAGGCAGAGCATTACGCCCTGCCATCAATTCATATTTCTCAGGAAAGCTTATCCAGCTGTACTTTGTGGGTTTTCACAAATTCATTCAGGTAAGAAGCCAGAAGCTCCGTAAAGCCTACTTTACTATTCTTCAGCAGCCAAAGCATATACTGATAACTTGGGACTTTTACCGTATCCGTGGTCATGTCATTTGTAGGTTCAACCAGAGACAGTTCTAACGGTTTATTTTGATTATCACGGAGAAAGCTCCATGTTTCCTTATAAATTACCCACTCTGGGGCGGGAAGGGAAATGTTGATCTCTTCTCCTGTTTCACGGTCTTTTAACACTTGTTCATAGCTGAAGCAGATAAACTGCTGTTTAGATTTGGCATCTATATCCAGTACACGGATACTTCTTTCGAATTGCGGAAGCTTTGGATGAGCCTCCAGCGGCAGTTCTGCAAGATGTAATGATATGTTTGCTATGTTATTAAGTATTTCCTGAATGTTTTCCGGTATTATTAAATGTTCGTTCATAATTTTAAATTTTAAAAAGTGTATATCTCTTTAATTCTCATGCTGATATACTTTGGAACAGCGGAAGCATATGCTGAATTCTGAAAAATTGCAGCGATATAGAATGCTGTTCCATTAGGTATTGTGACATTATCTATATAAGTTCCAGGAGCCGTTCCTCCCGCGTGTCGCGTCTGGAATACACGTGTGAGCACATTTCCTCTCTTTATAAAGGTCATCACAGCCGTTTGATTATAATCAAGAGGTGTTAATGCTGGTCCATTATAATTCGTCCATCTCATATAGTCCAGCCTGATTCCAATATCTGCTCCACCAACACAATCATTGTTTAAATCATTATGATTAGGTACCGCCGACAGCCCGAAAGTATTGGTATTGATATTACCGTTTACCCAATACATCGGAATCTCGAATTCAAAATAAAAATCAGAATTTGCAGGAAATATCGGAGTTTGTGTTTTCGCTTTAAACAAATAGGAAGATTCGTCCGCATTTGGTTTAACGTTTGCATCTAATCCGTAATACACTGTATTTCCGGTGGCATACATTTTTGAAGTTACTACATCATTATAGACCTTTGTATTCCAAGTTAAAGTTGAAGGATCTATTGTGGTTACAGTATCAACCAACTGAAAGTTTACAGGCGTTGTATATTCTGCCACTCCGTTTCTTAGTCTTACTTTATACGTTCCAAGCGACAGTGAGAATAAATTAGCCCAAAATACCAAATCCAGTCCCGAGGTATAGAGCTGCACCTGTGAGGAAGGAATATTTAAAACAACATTCCCGTTAAGATCTACAATGTCAACCTGAAAATTGGTGGGATTGAGATTGAGATTAGCTCCTTTCAATGAAATGTAGCTAATATTATTTTTCTTTTTAATGATAACCGGGTTAATAATTGCTACGCTCATTGTTGCGGTAGTCCAGCCGCCATTCATAAGGGTCCTCCATGATGTTTTCTCGGTTTCAGTCAACTGGTTCGGAAGACTCATAAATGCTCCTTTTCCGTTTGATTTTCCCATTCTGCCAGATGCATTCTGAGACAGTAACATATTAAAAGTTGCATCACTTGATACATCAGCTAAACCGGTAATGGAATAATAAAGTCCAGAAGTATTAAGCGTCCAGTTGGCTCCTAATGTCAATCCTGCGCCGGACACGGTAGTCAGAGAGGAGTTTGCAACGTTTTTTCCCAAATCCCCGGCAGGCAGTTTTACCGTATTACCAGTAGCATTCAGTCCTACAACAGTTGTAACGTTCTGCGTGCTTCCGTCAATTAATGGAGTATTGAGTTTCTGATCCAGATTCTCATTCATATTTTTATTGAACTGAGCCTGGTTCGAAAATCCTTCTGACACCAGATCAGGATCAGAAATTTTAACGAGGCTGTCTTTAAGATCCTGAGCGGAAGAATCTGTAGCAGGTGTTTTCATATCGCCATTTTCATCAATAGCATAGTCTGTGTAAGTAGCTGCACCGGGTGCAGCTACCTGGTAAATGACATTGGTTTCTCTTTCTCCCTGCGGAGGCAATGCATTTACCCTAATAATTTTTCCTATCGTAGACATATTTGTGTTGTTTTAATTAATGTGATTGATTGTTTTATTTCCAGTCTCCCGAAATCACTTTCGCAGAAGTCGTTGCAGGTTCCTGAACACCCAGAAGATTGGTATTGTGTTCAAAATTGAATTTCGCCTCGGTAATCACTTCTGAAGGCACTTCAAACTCTTCCGGATTCTCTGTACTGAATGGCAACGCATGTCTTACTTTCAGTCCGATGCTTTCCGCCTGAAGAATATTCAGAGCAGTAGGAAGTCTTGTGATCCATGCTTTTCCTTGTTTCAGACCTTTTGGTTCTTTCATTTCATCAGCAATTGACAGATAAAGCTCGTCTCCAATAACAGGAACTTCACCACCATTCCAGATTTTTCCTGTTGCCAGATAGAACTGTACTGCTTCTTCAAATCCCGGACGTACCGTCGCTACTACTCTTGCCATTCCACTTTGCATGAAGGCTCTGAATAAAGGATCCGTATCCTCAGATTGATAAAGGTTCAGCCAGTTTTGCTTATTGCCCCAGTAGTATGGATAAAGGTTGTATGAAAGGTTTTCCCACTCAAAAGCCTGCTCCATGAATTTCACAAAAGCGGTGTATTTATCCAGATTGCTGTTTAAAACCGTTTCATAGTTACTGAAAGCAGATCCGCTGGTCAATCCTTCCAGACCATATCCATGAGTAGATCCTGAAGTTCTGTCTGCCATATAAGAAATACAGTTTTTACGTAAAATGGTATTTTCAATCTGACGGTAAAATGCAGGATTTGCTCCTTTGATCTCTACTGCTTTATTTTTTTCTTCAGTCAGTTTATTATTGTATTCTACCAATGCATCTTCATAGGCATCCATAATGGCTTTGAATACTTTTTGATACCATGCGTCTTTAGCTTCCTGTGTCAGTTGAAGATCAACTACACAATTTGCTGTTCCTGAGAAAATCTCATAAAAAGTAGCTGAAATAGGAACTGCTTTAGAATAAGGCTTAGCAAAAGATTTTCTTGGATAAAATTTTAACTGTGACCAAAAACCATGATGAAAGAAATCCTGATCTCCTACCATAATACACATCGCAGACTGGCTGCTGTCTCCGGCAGCACTGTACCCAGCCAAACAGCTTACGGCTACATACCCGTCCGGAACCTGAATTTCATCTTTAAAAGCACCGTGCTGAATGGCACTGTTTTCACCGGTAAACTGACCTCCTAAAGATTTTCCAATGCTATAGGCTTCCACTGGTTTTTCTGGCACTTCCACATTATATTTCGACACCCAGTATTTTAAGACCGCATCTGTTGTAAGAGCATTATAATTGACCATAGGCATCGCAGTTGATGTTCTTGGATCTTCAGGCTTAATCAGATCGATCTGATTAGGGGTTTTCTGAGAAGTCATCCCCAATAGATGTAATTTTGCAGGTTCCGGAACCATGAATTCAAACATCATTCGTTTTCCATAGTTGTAGATTTGGTTTTTCAGCAGTTTATCTACCCATCGGTACACGCCAACTACATTTTTATCGCCTTTACGGTTATCAAATCCGTGGGAATTGTTTTCCTCGAATTCATCGATGATCTTTTCGATTCTCTCTTCATGAACTTTTGTTACAATTCTGTCCATTGCTCTTGCCGTAATATCCTGAGCCTGTGTGACAGCCTGTCTCGTACTTTCGTCTTTAGAACGGTGGTTGGCATAGTTTGCCCCTACGTTCATTGAAAATAATCCACCTGGTCCTTTATAATTTGCATTGACAAATCCAGCAAGATCATTCGATTCTTGCAGAATTTTGGAAACTTCCGACTGCATTTCAAAGCGGTTGGCTGTCGTAGTATCTGAAAGCTGCTCCCTTTCCGTATCTGAAGATGAAGTTGTGGTATTTTCGCTTCTTCTTAATTTACGGGTAGATTTCTCACGATATTCCCTCGCCATGATATTCTCAATGTGAGCTACTTCTCCCTCTATATAAGCATGAGTACTCTGCTCAACTTTCAGATAATCCGCAATTCCGATCTGTTTGAAGCCAAACCCTGAAGGAATAAAATTCTGTTCCTCTTCAATTGGTACAACCGGATTTCCCGTGTCTTCAGCAATAAGTTCAAATTGAGAAGAAATACAGCCTCTTATTGTAATTCCCGGTGTTTTAAAGTGAGCAACACGGCCATTGGTAAAAGATATTCTAAGATCAAAAGAAGCGCCCTCAAACATGGCGAATTCTACTCCCTGCCCCAAAAGATCATTCAAGAAAATCGTATTCCCGTTTCTGGATTTTACAAAATTAGATGCTGTTTGAGTAGGCAGGCTACCGCTAACTAATTCATAATATACGTCTGAAACATCCCAGGAAGCATCAGGAACATTTAATGCCATGGTAAGTCCGAACAATTTATAGATTCCTTTTGGACACAGCTGGAAAGTAAAAGGTACAGCGGCAGCTTTTGCCATGGGAACAATAACACCTCCGATACTCGTATAGACTTCTGTATTCGCTTCTGTATTTTCGGCAATTATTTTGTTGTTGTTTTCTCCGGACTCTGTAATCAGAGCGTTGATTTCTGAAAACGTACTTCTACCTTCCAGTAATTGATTGAGGTCAGGTGCACCACTTTCTGCTGCACGTTCCTTATCTGTAGATACCGGTTGAAAATCGTAGCCCAAAATATCCAGTAAAGTATCCAGATTTTCAGGTTTCAACGCACGGGTAAGGTATTCTGCTTCAATTTCTGAACGGAATTGAAAATTAAATTTAGGTAATACGGGATCGGGAACCCTCGGAATTTGTTGACACGGATCTTTCGGATCATAGGGTACACCCGGAGTTCTTGTCGGACAATATTTTTCTCTGACGGTTGCTACTTCCTTATTGTAGTCATTAATAATCTGTGCTATTTCTGCGAGATGTTGTTCATACTGAGTTTCATATTCTCTCTGATATTCATCTCTGTACTGTTTTTCCAGAAGAGAGAAATTCTTTGTCAGTTTTTCATATCTGCCAAGCTTTATCTTTCCTTCGGAGATCAGTTGCTGTTTCTTCATTTCCTCGGTAGGAGAAGTTTCCTTAAACTCATTAGCTGCCATTTTTGAAAGCATTTGAGATCCTGAAGTTTTATTTTCATCCAGCATCAATTCTTTAGGAAGTACAACTTTTGCATTTAGTAAAACTTGTAATTCTTCTTCATTGGTAGCACCAAAAACATGGTTTCTCAATAGCATCTGCATCACCATCTCTTTGACATAAAAATCCTTTTGAGCAATGACCTGATAGATCAGATTGTTCCAAAGGACATCAGGATCGGGAGTAAAAGAAAACCCTCCTCCATAGATCTCCTCTTTTTTAGCTGCAAACTTTTCATAGGTACAGGTGTCTTTATTTCTCGCCAGCCACATTCCTAATTTATGGTCACCTGCATAAGCACTCTTAAAGCTTTCAAGATTATAGGTGCTACCAGGGGCCGAAGAAATACATTTTGGGTTGTTCGCAAAGTTCGCTGCGCATTCCAGCAGCTTTTTGTGTTTTGATCCTGGGGCGCTATTCACCACCGGCTTGTAAAAAGTTTCATCATCTTTTAATTCCTCAGGAAAAAGGATAAATCTTTTATTCTGTTCATTTTCATCAGACAGCTGCGGGCTTCTTAAGCTTACAAATCTGAATAGCGTCTGGGACGGCGTGTTTTCTGCCGGTAATTCAGCAGCATTGTTTTCAATGTTGTTCATTTTTTGTGATTTTTTTTGGTTATAATACTGATAAGATGAAATGTCATTTTGTAATAATGACTTCTGAAAAGAGCCTTATTTTTTTAAGTGGTATCCGGCAGGAGATGTCCACCTCTTGTTTTGAAGTCCGTTTTCATTTGTGTGTTTTTCTGAAGCAAATATCAGAGCCGGAAGCGACAGAACTTGACGTATTGAAAAAAAAATACAAATTAAGAGTCAGATTTAAGATATTAGGCTGAGATTGAGAAACGTCAATGGTCAATTTTGCTTCACAAGTGAATGGTGAATATATTGGGTAGATGTCGGATCTCAGACGCAAGACATCAGATCTCACAAAACCCAAAAACCCGTATGTTACAACGCCAAGACCCTCATAACATAATTCATAACTCATAATTTATAACTCAAAACTTCCCAAATATTTCCTATATTTATTCCATGTCAGTGCAAATACAATCCTATTCCGCATCAGGTTTTCCTTCAGATTTTAATACTGAGAATTACTGTGTGGTTTTACTGAAGGGTTCGGGTGTATTTTCGGTTGATCAGATTAATTATTCTTATGAAGGCAGTACTGTTCTTTTCCTGACCCCTTATCAAAAATTAAAACTGATTTCAGAAGCGGATGAGCCAATTTTTATTCTGCTTTTTCACGGCGATTATTACTGCATAGAGTATCATAAAGAGGAAGTAGCCTGCAACGGACTTCTGTTTAACAATATTTATCTTAATCCAAGTATTAAGCTGGCGTCAGAGAACTACGAATATATTCTAGGGATTTTTGATTATATTCAACATGAGCTTTCTGAAAAACATCTTTTCTCAGAATCTATCATTAAAACATACATACAGCTGATCCTGGCGATCTGCAGCAAACAGAAAAGCGGTAGTCTGGAGGAACAAATATCCACAGGACGGCTTCCCAATAAAAACGCAGCCGAATTTCAAAAACTGCTGGAACTTCACTTTAAAGATGAAAAAGAGCTTTCATTCTACAGCACAAAACTCAATATCACCAACAATACCCTTAGTAAAGCCGTTAAGAAAGAATTTGATAAAAGCCCCAGCCAGCTCATCAACGAAAGAATTACACTGGAAGCCAAAAGACTTCTTCATTTGACGTACCGCTCTGTGAAAGAGATCGCTTCAGACTTAGGATTTAGTGATGAATTTTATTTCAGCCGCTATTTTAAAAAATCGGTGGGTTGCTCACCCAAAAAGTACCGGGAAAAAGTAGGCATTTCCATTGTGGCTAAAATGTCCATGTAATGTCCTGATATCTCTATTTTTATGCATCCTGCAGCGATATACCTTTGTGAAAAAGTAAATCAGATGCAAACAAATACACTGTACACCCGCCTTCTTAGATTGGATTCTTATTTTCTTAATTTTTTAAGAATCTCCATATTCATCGTTATGGCCTGGATCGGAGGACTTAAAGCTTTTCAGTATGAAGCTGACGGAATTGTTCCTTTCGTAGCCAACAGTCCTTTTATGAGCTTCTTTTATAAAAATGCCGGACAGAAAGTAATTAACGAAGAACAAAAACGGGTCTCAGAATATACACTGTACAAAAATCCGGAAGGGAAAACCGTCAAGAAAAATATCGACTGGCATACAGAAAACGGAACTTATACATTTTCTTATGGATTTGGGACGATAATCATCATTATTGCTATTCTCGTCCTACTCGGCATATGGTATCCCAAAATTGGAGCTTTGGGTGCCGCTTTAACTTTCATCATGTCTTTTGTGACACTATCATTTCTTGTAACAACTCCTGAAGTGTATGTTCCTAATCTTGGTGGAGACCTTCCTACTCCACAATTCGGGTTTCCTTATCTGTCGGGAGCCGGAAGATTGGTTTTAAAAGATATTATCATGATGTCTTCGGGGCTGGTGCTGTTTTCAGACAGTTTAAAGAAAGTTCTCAGAAGTTCAGACATGACAGCAACCACTCAAGACTAAACACTTAGTTTTTAAAGATTTAAAGTACAAAACAACAAAAAGAAGCTCCATTTTGCAGCTTCTTTTTGTATTTATTTAAAGATAAAATTAATGAGTTCCTCCTCCTAATGCTCTGTACAAATCAACTTCGGCATTGAGTTTTTCCAGAGTTACATTCACGGCTTCCAGATCATTCTGCAGTTTGTTATTCTGTGCTGTGATGACTTCCAGATAGGTTGCCATTCCGCTTTTATACAGCTTCAGCGCATCGTTGATTCCTTTATCTAAAATAGCCGTTCTCTGCTCCAACAATTCCAGCCTTTCGGAAGAACCTTTGGATTTAGCCATTGCATCAGAAACTTCTCCCACAGCAGTCATTACTGATTGCTTAAAATTGATCACCGCTTTTTCCTGTTCTATCACTGCTGTTTCGTAAGCCGTTTTCAGCTCTTTCTTTTGAAAAATAGGAGCTGCGAGGTTGGCCGCCAGCGTTTTGGTAATCGAACCTGGAAGATCAAACCAGGTATTAAATTTGTTCGAATTCACTCCAATTTGCGGCGAAAGACTGATGCTTGGGTACATCGCTACTTTTGCCAGACCTGTTTTTGAATTCAGGCTGACTACATTGAATTCTGCAGCTTTCAGATCCGGACGACGGCTCAATAACTGGGCAGGAATACCTTCTGACAGGTTATTTTGAGGAATCATTTCAGCGAGATGACCTTCTCTTTCAATACTTCCGGGATATTCTCCGCAAAGAATGCTCAATGCATTTTCCTGAACGGAAATATTCTGTTTGGCCAATGGAATCAACAGCTCAGCCGTTTTCTTCTGCGCTTCCGACTGCTGTACCGCCAGTGAATTGATCTGTCCGGCCTTAAACTGGAGATTCATCATCTGAAGCGTGTTATTGCTTAAATCAATATTTCTCTCAGCTATTTTCAGCTGTTCATCCAGGCTTATTAAATTATAGTAAGCCTGTGCCACCTGAACAATGATTCTGCTTTTTAAGGCATTCAGGTTTTCTTTCTGAGCAAAGTATCCGGCAGCAGCTGATTCTTTCTGCATTTTTGATTTACCCCAGATATCCACTTCCCAGGAAAGTCTCAGAGAAGCACTGAAATCATCAATGTATTTATTTCCGGTAAACTGCTCGTTAAGTGATCCGTTAAGACTATTTTTCGAGGCCCAGCTTCTGTTGGCTCCAGCACTGAAATCAAGTGTTGGCAGCAATGCATTTTTTGCCTGTTTATAGGCCAGATCCAGCTGTTCCATATTCTTAAGCGCTATGGAAACTTCATTATTTTTAGCCAGTGCTTTTTCTATTAATCCCTGAAGTTTCTGATCTTTGAAAAATATTTTCCAGGGAAGTACGATGGTATCTCCGGTTACTTTTACCGGATCTCTGTATGCTGCCGGGATATTGACATCCGTTCCGGCATATGGCTTTCTTACAGCGCAGGATGCCAATACAGAGACCATTACGCAGTAAAAAAATATTTTATTGATGTTAAATAGTTTCATTTGATGGTTGATTTTCCGGTTTCTCATTATATTTCTTTGATGAAAACTTCTCGTCCAGATATTGAAAAAACATATACAATACTGGAATGACAAAAACGCCCAATACTACACCGCTCAGCATTCCCATCGCTGCACTTGTACTGATGGATCTGTTTCCTGAAGCCATTCCTCCTGAAGAAATCATCAGTGGGATCATTCCTACAATAAATGCCAGGGAAGTCATGATGATCGGCCGAAGTCTTGCTTTTGCTCCGTCTAATGCAGATTCCAGAATAGACAGCCCGGATTTTCTTCTCTGCACCGCAAATTCCACGATAAGAATGGCATTTTTAGCCAGAAGTCCGATCAGCATGATCAATCCTACCTGAACATAGATGTTATTGTCCAGCCCGATCGCTTTTATTCCCAGAAACGCTCCTACCACTCCTGTGGGTATGGAAAGCATTACCGCCAGAGGAAGGATGTAACTCTCATACTGTGCCGCAAGAAGCAGATACACAAACAGCAGACACAGTCCAAATATGGCAATGGTTTGATTTCCGGCTGATTTTTCTTCCAGACTTAATCCGGTCCACTCGTAGCTGTAATCGGATGGGAGTTTATCCAGTGTTTTTTCAAGTTTCTCCATCAATTCTCCGTTACTTACACCTGGTTTTGGGGAGACATTGATGTTCAGTGAATTATAAAGATTATATCGCTGAGTGGATTCCGGTCCGTAGACTTTATGTAAGGTGATCATGGTATTGGCCGGAACCATTTGCCCCTGATTATTTTTCACGAAAATATCGTTGAAAGCCTGCTCATCCATTCTGAACATTCCATCTGCCTTGATATTGACTCTGTAAAACTTCCCGAATCTTGAAAAATTCTGAGACTGGTCTCCTGAAAAGTACGTCTGAACGGTTCCCAAAAGATTAGAAATGCTTACTCCCAACTGTTTGGCCTTATCTTCATCCACTTCAAGTTCCATCTGCGGATAATCTGCTCTGAACATAGTATACGCAAACCCCACTTCCGGCACTTTCATCAGCTGTCCGATGACCTCATCCGCTTTTGCTTTCAGTGCCTGAGGATCTCTTCCCATTCGGTCCTGAAGGACAATCTCTGCATCATTGGTCATCCCGTATCCTTCTACGGGCGGCATTCTGAAGGTCATTACGCTTCCTTCTTTAATGGAAGCCAGCTTTTCATTCACTCCGTTTAAGATTTCATCGATATCCTGAACTTTTCCTCTTTCTTTTTTAGGTTTAAGTTTCACAAATCCCATCGCATAGGCCGGACCGGCACTGTTACTTAATAAATTGTATCCTGTGATGGATGTATTTTCATGAATTCCCTCTACATTTTTCAGGATAGCATTGATCTTGGCTGCTGTTTCAGTCGTTTTAGTCAACCCTGTTCCCGGAGGCATGCTTAACGTGTACATAAAAAGGCCGTCATCTTCCATCGGAACGAAACTTTTTGGAGTACTGGTCATCAGCCATGCTGCCACACCGATTACGCCCACTACCAAACCTCCTGCTATCCATTTTCGTCCGATCAGGAATCTTACGCCGTTCACATAACGGTTGGTCATATTGTTGAAACCTGCATTGAACGCTACTGCAAATCTTTTCCCAAATCCTTTCGGATGTTCTCCGCCTTCTGAATGATTGTTTTTAAGGAATACAGCACATAAAGCAGGCGTTAAGGTCAGGGCATTCACTGCCGAAATAATAATGGCAATGGCTAATGTATAGGCAAACTGCTTATAAAACATTCCCGCTGATCCGGACATAAACCCAATCGGAATAAACACAGCAGACATCACCAGTGTAATGGAGATAACTGCTCCTGTAATTTCACTCATGGCTTTGTGAGTCGCTTCTTTTCCTGAAAGATCGGTCCCTTCCATATTGGAGTGAACGGCTTCTACGACAACAATGGCATCATCCACCACGATACCGATAGCCAGTACCAAAGCGAAAAGCGTCAGTACATTGATCGTAAATCCCAATACCAGAAGGAAAAAAAAGGTTCCTATAATGGCAACGGGAACTGCTATTGCCGGAATGATGGTAGATCTGAAGTCCTGCAGAAAGAGAAATACCACAATAAACACGAGAATAAATGCTTCGATCAAAGTAGATTTCACCTGTCCGGTGGCTTCATCCAGTCTTTCTTTTGTGCTCATCACCTTGGAATATTTTATCCCTGGAGGAAATGACTTTGACAGCTGTTCTATGGATTTGTCGATCCCTACTTCAATGGCATTGGCATTAGAGCCTGTCGTCTGCATAATCGCCACCGTTACCGCATTTTTCCCATTGGAAAGGTTGTCTCCACTGTAAGAAAGCGACCCGAATTCTACACGGGCGACATCTTTCAGGCGTATCAACTTGGTTCCGTCGTTTTTAACGATAATATTTTCATACTGTTCCGGTTTGTTCTTTTTTCCTTTATAGCGGATCACGTATTCCAGTGCTGCATCAGATTCCTCACCCAGTTTTCCCGGGGCAGATTCTAAACTGTGATCTGCAATGGCATTGGAAACATCAGCCGGTTCAAGGCCGTACGAGGCCATTTTTTGAGGATTCAGCCAGATTCTCATGGAGTAATCTTTAATTCCGAATACCTGTGCCTGTCCTACTCCTTTTACTCTTTTGACCTGCGGAATCAGGTTGATATTAGCATAATTCTGCAGAAATGTTTCGTCATATTTGCTGTTATCATCGGTATAAATATTGAAAAGCATCACCATGCTGTTCTGCTGTTTGGAAGTCGTCAGTCCCATTCTTACCACTTCCTGAGGAAGTATCGGAGTGGCCTGCTGAACTCTGTTTTGTACGTTAACAGCGGCCTGATCAGCATTAACGCCCTGTTTAAATATGATAGAAATGGAGAAGCTTCCGTCATTACTGGCAGTAGATTTCATATATTCCATGTCTTCCACTCCATTGATCTGCTCTTCTAGAGGCGTTACCACAGAACGTATTACGGTTTCACTGTTTCCACCCGGATAAGACCCCATAACAGTAATGGTGGGTGGTGAAATGTCTGGGAATCTGGTCACCGCCAGCTGGTTCAGTCCTATAATCCCCAATATGACAATGATCAGAGATATTACCGTTGCCAGTACCGGACGGTCTATTATCTTTTTTAACATGTTAAATTTTCTAAGAATGAATGATTATCTATTATTTCACATCCGCTGACACCAGCGCTCCGTCTGTAAGCACGTCAATCCTGTTCACGGCGATCTTATCTCCGGCTTTGACTCCGTTTTTCACAAAATAATCCTGAGATGTGCTTCCTGAAATTTCAATCGGGGACATTTTCACTTTATCCTTCCCCTCCAGTTTGTATACGAAGAATTTATCCTGAATGTCTTTGACTGCCGTTTTGGGAAGTTTTACAATTCCGTCCAGAGACTGATGCAATAAAACTCTTGCAGTTCCTCCTGCTCTCAATAATTTATCCGGATTCTGGAAAACGGCTTTCATCTGGATGCTTCCTGTATTTTTATCAAAATTCCCGCTGGCATTTTCTACTTTTCCTTTGTAGGAATATTTTGAGCCATCAGCAAGGATCAGTTCTACATTTTCTGTCTGTTCTCCTGATGCTGCTTTTCGGCTGTAGGTTATAAAATCTGCTTCATTCATTGAGAAGTAGACATTCACCGTGTTGATATTCGAAAGGGATGTCAATGGTGCAGCGTCTGAAGGACTGATGAGGTTTCCTACCCTGTTCGGGATTCTTCCGATATAACCGCTTACCGGTGCTTTGATGTAAGTGAAATTGGCATTGATTCGTGATGAACCTAATGAAGATCTTGCCTGTGCTGCCTGTGCCGCTGCTGCATTATAATTGGCCTGAGCGGTTTTAAGCTGCATATCGGAAACTACTTTTCCTTCTACCAAAGGCTTTAGCTTTTCCACTTCCAGCCTTGCCGTTTCCTGAGCGGCTATAGCGGCTTTTACTGCAGCTTCATTACTATTTACCTGTTCGTTATAAACAGAAGGGTTGATTCTGAACAGGGTCTGACCTTTATTCACATACTGACCTTCTTTTACATAAACGGCTTCCAGATATCCCGTGACCTGAGCTTTAATATCTACATTGTCCTGTCCTTCAATACTTCCCGGATATCCCGCGGAAACATCTGCATCACCGGATTTCAACTGAATAAAATCTGTAGGTACCGCCGTCATCTGCTGAGCTGTTTCCTGACCGTTTCCTGAACCACAGGAGCTGAGCCCCACAACAGCGGCTAACGACAGCACCCAATATCCCTTTTTATAATTCATAATGATCTGTTTTTTAAATTTTACACTTGCAAAATAAGCGCACAGAATAAGGATACGGATGAAGAAATCCGGTGAAACGTAATTAATCGCAGATGAAACGTAGGCTGAGGAAAATGAAAAAATCTCTTACGAGAAGATTGCAGATGTCAGATATCAGACGTCAGATATGAGATTTTTAGGCTGAGGCAGAGATTGAGGAAAGTGAATGATCAATTTTGGAGGAGATATCAGACACGAGACATCAGATTTCAGACATTTAAGTTAAGGCTGAAATTGATGACCGTCAATGGTCAATTTTGCTTCGCAAGTGAATGGTGAATTTCTGAGCAGATACCAGATGTAAGATTTCAGACAAATCCAAAACCCACGTTACATGATTCATAACTCATTATTTATACCTCATCACTTCCCGAAACTCTCAAACCCTAAAACGCTCCGACTCTCAAACCCGCACCTGGTTTTAATAATCCATCCAGGATTTGAAGACAGAGGCTTTTTCTCTGCTGACGATGATTTCCATGTCGGGCTGTTGTTTTCGGAGTTCCAGTTTTAATTTTCCGTTGAAGTGATTCAAGACCTGCTTTACAGAGTCTATGTGAATAATGAACTGCCGGTTTGCCCGGAAAAAGAATTTCGGATCCAGCTGTCTTTCGAGTTCTTCGAGAGTTTGGGGAACGTTTTCGATGGTCCCGGTATTCAATACTGCTTTGCTGATTCCGAGTTCTGTGTAAAAATAGAGGATATCTTCAGCCAAAACGGTTTTGTATCCATCCCGGTGGGCAAGAAGGAAGCGTTTTCTGTAGTCTTTGGGCTGGATATAATTCAATAACCCTTCAATCGCTGTTCCTACGAACGGTACGGTTTCTATAAAGGTTTCGTAGCGTCTCAATGCGGTTTCCAGCTCATCTTCGTCTATGGGTTTAAGAAGATAATCGATGCTGTTGTATTTAAAGGCCTGTACGGCATATTCGTCATAGGCTGTTGTAAAAATCACCGGGCTGCGAATGTCAAATTTATTAAAGATCTCAAAGCTAAGACCGTCCGCCAAACGCACATCCATCATGATCATATCGGGAGCAGGATGATGATTCAACCATTCCACTGCTGAGGTAATGGATTCTTCTACCGACATGATTTCCACGTGAGGCCTGAGTTTTAAAAGAAGCCTTTTTAATCGGTCTGCATTCAATTTTTCATCTTCGATGATTAAAATCTTATTAATCTTCATATCAGGGGAAGTTTTACAATGAATTTGTTTTCTGTCTTTTCTATTTCCGGCTTTCCATAACCTAAAATCTCATACCTGGCTTTGATATTTCTGAGCCCGACCCCCGAAGAATCCGGTTTATTGATCAGAGGAAGAAATGTATTGGCAACGACCAGTTCTCCGGTTGGAAGCGTATAGACTTCTATTTCCAGCGGATTTGTTTTTGAGGTTTGATTATGTTTAATGGCATTTTCAACCAACAGCTGAAGAGACAGCGGAACGGTGTGCATTTTCCGGTGTTCTTCGCGGACATCAATCTTAAATATAACACCGTCTCCGATTCTTTTTTCAATCAGAAAAATATAGGATTCCAGAAACTTCAATTCTTCTTCTACAGCAATGACATCTTTCCCGGAATTGACGAGAAGATAGCGGTAGACTCTGGCAAATTTCTCGGAATATTCATAGCCCAGCTGCTGATCTTCCAGAATAAGCTCAGAAAGCACACTGAGATTATTGAAAATAAAATGAGGATCTATCTGTAGTTTAAGGGCCTGAAGTTCTGCAGCCATTGCGGCCTGCTTATGTTTTGAAGCTCTGAGTTTATGCTGGGCAGCTTCTTCTGCGGTTTTTTTCCAGTTTTCGAGCAAATAATCAACGGTATTAAAAGCACTGATAATCAATGATATCATGATATTCGTCGCGACCCATTGCCCTAAAAGCGTGAACTCCTTACGGTAATCAAGTTTGGTCAGGTTTTCTGTCGTACTTTCTATGATAAAGTTGACGATAATGATGATCAATACACTTCCTACAATCTGGATAACGCATTGGATCAGAAGTCTTTTCACCGTTCTGTTGCTCCAGGGAAGAAGTTTATTAAGGGTCCTGTCGATGAATATACTCACCTCAGACAGAAGGACGGAGAAAAGAAATACCCACAAGAGGTCTTCCACCATCAGTTGCCACGGCCCATTGAGATAATCCATCCACGCAGGATCAAACGGGTCAATCAGGTAGGAAAAAATATAGAAGGTAATGATGGCCACCAGCCAGATCACCAGCCTTCTTTTTGCGGTGGAAATAATTTTCCTGTTTCGGGTTATTTTTTTTCTGATCTTGCCAATCCTGTTCATATTCGGGACTTTGTAAGTGTAAATATAAAAATTGATTTGATAGGAAATCTTTCTATTTTGAACGAGCCCGCGAAAACAGCAGATGAAACGTATAATAAGCCGTTTAGAATGTACCTCAACGTTTCATCATCAAAAAAATACATTTCATCACCTTATTCAGTCACATCACCCTCTTTTTTATAAGGAAGAATACATTGTCATCCTAATTTTGCTGTATTGAATTTGAAGGGATTAACAAATTCACCATCAAAAAATATCAAATAATAAATGCCTCATACGATCAATCCCCAAACATAGATTAAGTTCAATAGAAATCTGAAAATATTTGAATTATCCTTTTGCCTTAACGGGCTAAATTTTACACTTAATCTTGTTAGTAAGGCCCGGCAATTGCCGGGCCTTTATCTATTAAACATTAAAATAAGTCAAATTACGGGCAACCATATATCGTTTGCTTGAAACTTCCGTTTACTCCATCTGATGTTCCTACTTCATGCTGTACCGTGAGGAAAGACAGCATTGCTTTTGCATAGGTATTGGTATTGTACATTCCCATGTGCTTTTCCATTCTTTTCTGGTTGGTATTTGATCTGCATTCATATTCAACAGGCAGATAAATGGGATCAGTACAAAAACTGGAATTTATTGGAGTTGAGAAATTGGCCTGATACAGTTTCCCTTCTAAGAATTTTACACAAAGTGTTGTTTTCTTATCTTTTCTTCTGTTCCAGTTTCCGTTACTATCAATATGATGCAGCTCTGTCCATCCTGCCAGCGAAGATCTTGGGTTAATAAAAGGAAAAGCACTCCAATTATAATAGTCTACTTTACCCCGCAATACATTGGAAGAGTTAATTACCAGGTCTTTTAATGCTCCTCTTGCATCTGAAGAGCAGGACTGATCCATCGATCTTACATAGACGTTATAGGTCTGAACCACATTCCATGCGCTTGCATTACTGTATGGACTGATTGATTTTACTTTAATCGTAGGATGGTAAGTCGTATTTGTAGCCGGATAGACATGCTCAATAGCCGGCAAAATGTACTGATTGGGAAGGAGCATAAATTCAGCTGCAGCATTGGTTCCGTCATTAAATTCAATTCTGTATCGGGCTTGTTGGGGAACGGACAGACGGCTTAAGGTAAATCCTTCAAATTTTACTTTCCCGGGATTTCCGCAGATAAAGTTTTCATAGACGGTACCGCTTAATCTGAAAATCTGCAGAGGAATAGGCGTCCCTCTGATTCCTTTGGCATCTGCAAAATCAACGGTTCCGAACTCTCTTTTTAATATTTTGGGAGAAGACACGGATATAATTTCTCTCAACGGATCGAGCTCTAATATCTGCTCCAGTGTGGGATGATCTCCAAGCGCATCTACCTTTTTCATTACTTCAGAATGGTCTGCCTTTACGGAAACGATAAATTCAGGATTGATATACTTCAATACATAATTCCCCACTTTTACTTCTCTGTTTACATTTAAAATAGAACGAAGGATATTGGAAGTGATCCAGTGTTCTTCAGGAATTTCCTGATAAGAAGCCCAGCCGATGGCATTTTTCTGCTCAAATTTTGCAAACGCATCTGCTCTCAGGGAATTCAGCCCCATAACCTGTTCTACTTCCAGTAAAAAATCATTTTCACTCATGTCATCATTGGGTGTAGAAGCGACTTCAGTCAGATAGTCATAATAACAATAGAACTGTTTTTCATCGGTAAATTCCAGCATCCCGCTGTAGATGGACGGGGTGGAACAGGGTAATGTCACCTTTGATGAGGTGTTTTTTAACAATAACTCATTGTCTGTTTTCTTATTTTGCGGAAGCTCATCTTCACAACTCCAGAGAAAAAACAGCGAACACAGTATGATCATATACTGATTTTTGAAAATTGGTTTCATATACAAATTCTTTGTCTGAAATTACTTCTTGCTGTAAAATCCCGCAATCAGGACTTATTAAGTGTGTCATGATTTTAATTAAGTGTAGAAGAAATGTGGCTAGCTGTTTTGAGTGGACGGAATCATTACACCTGGAGAAATTCTTTTGAGAAAGCTATACCATATAAACCATCAGGTCTCTCCTGATAGAATTAAAAATTTATTAAAGCAGCAAAGGATCAGCGTTCAATTTTTCTTAATACATTAGCCTAAAATAAACCTATATAAGAAAGCTTTAAAACGAGAAAAAAACTGAGCGACCATGTTCATATCCTCATTTTAATCATTAATATTTTGACTTTAAATTTAAACACCCATTTAAAAAATATTAAAATTTCTTATGAAAAAACTAAGGTTTATCGCCGCGGCAATAGCCGTTTTTATTCTAACCAATTCCTGTGAAGACGAAAATACATCCGTCTCATCTGTTACAACTCCCTCGAATTCTGATCAGTACCAGAAGATTGTAGATCAGTTTATGGCTGCAGGAGCTGTAGGGGTAAGCATCGCTGTCATTTCACCTGAAGGAACCTGGGCCGGGACCGGAGGAAAGGCTGACCGGGAGAAAAATATCGCCATGAGCCCCGACAGGAAACTACGAATCGGGAGTATGACCAAGATGTTTGCAGCAACCACTATTCTGAAATTACAGGAGGAAGGTCTGCTGAATATCAAGGATAAAATCAATAAATACCTTCCAAAAAGTATCACAGACCATATTGCCAATGCTAATGAAGTGACCATCGAGCAATGCCTCAATCACAGATCAGGTATCCGAAATTATCTGCAGGATATTTCAGCCGGTGTTTTTGATGGCAGTATCGCGAATTATTCGGCAGCACAAACGCTTAGTCTTATTTACGATAAACCCTCGGATGACCTTGTTGGAAGCGGATATTACAGCAACTCCAATTATCTTCTGCTCTCTTTAATTATCACGAAGGTTACGGGAAAATCTTCTTACGAGGTCGTGAATCAGAAAATTATTAATCCACTTAGTTTGCTTGAAACCTCTGCCAGTACTGTACTTCCTGAAAAACTCACCCGCTCTTACTATACAGAAGATCCGGCAGGAAATAGCCTGAACGATGCCACTCAAATAGACAATAACGGAATTGGAGGCCAGGATGCTTTAGATGGCGGAATGATCTCTACAGCATCGGATATCACAAGATTTGTGGAGGCTTTGATTACTGGTAAACTCCTTTCTCCTGCCTCCATGCAACAGCTGGAAACTTTTGTTGATAATGACCCCACTCGCCTTGAACCTGATCTGAAATATAATAAACAGTATGGCCTTGGCCTGATGAAGCTGGAAACTGATCAGGGAGTCGCCTTGGGACATGATGGCCATGTATTTGGATTTGGTGGCAGGGCCTATTACTTCCCTAAACAAAAAACTACGGTTTGTATTTTGCTAAACACCTGGTCTCCAAAGGTGGTGGCGCTACTTAATGCAAAGGCTACTTTGAATTTGTTTTTTAAGAATTAAAAGATAAGGTTTAGAATAAGATATTAAAAAAACCGGAGCCTATCATGACTCCGGTTTATATTATTAATTTTCATTCTATTTACAGTACAGAAAAGCACCCGTTTTATTTATAACTGACCTCTTCGATTCAAGCAGCTTCATATCAGTAATTTTTCAAAAAAACTGCCGATCTTTAAATCTTTATCTACAAAATGCAATTCATAAATCCAGAATCTTTCTTCGCCATGAATATCTGAAGCATTCATCTTTTCTGTGTTATGAGGGTGAAGATAGTTTTGTATTTCGTCTCCCTGGATTCTTTCATGAGGAAAATTTCCTATTAAATGTCCACAATGCTCATTCCCATATTCCCATCCATATTTTTTCGCCAAATCTGCTGTAAAATAATAAAAATCCGCCCCTGTAAGATCATGCTGATTCCGGACATAGAAATCCCGTCCTTCTTCCCACGCTGCTATGACATCTTCTTTAAGTTTTATTTTATAGGCATCATCTCCCAATACATAGGTTTTGCCGATATCTGCTTCCCAATCCTCAAAAACAGGTCCGAAATCTAAAAACAATATATCATCGGGCTGCAAAATCAGATCGGGTGGATTTTCATCATAAGGAAACAGAGTATTGCTGCCTGCTCTTACAATCCTTTTATGCCAGTATTTTCTTATTCCAAAGAGCTCCCGGGCAAGTTCATATATATTTCTGTTTAAATCACGTTCGGAAATTCCTGCACAAATCAGTTTCCTGTTTTCTATTTCTCTAAACAAATGTTCAGCTTTCTCCTGAGCTTCAATCAGGTTTTGCACCTTGCTATTCATTCAAATCTATATTATCGTTAATCATGAAACTAAAATCCCATTTTGGTTTTTACTGAAACTGTGTTTTCTTCTCCTGTCAAATCTCTAAGCAGTTTAAATGCAACATCCAGGGCTGTAGATGGGTTCCATGAGGTGGTAATCTGATCAGACTCCACAATAGGCTGGTTAATCACATTGACCCCTAAATCCTTAAGCATTTGCTGTCTCACCGGATTAAGATTGTAAGTTGTTCCATTTTTACCGTTAAGAATTCCGCTTTTAGCAATAGGAAAGGCTCCGGTACAAATTGAAGATATTATTTTTTTCTCTTCATAGAACTTTTTAATTACCGCTACAAACCGGGGATCAAATGCATCGGAATAAAAGCCGTATTCTTCAAACCCTCCCGGAATGGCTATGGCCGCATATTCCTCAATTTTTATTTCATCCACTAAAAAGTCTACAATTACCTTTTGATTAAATGTACTGTTCACTTCCCGTTTGAGCGCGCATGTATAGAGTTGGGTATTTCCATCTCCATCTATGAGATTCCATCCAAAAACATCGATATACACACTTGCTTCAAAAAACTCGAAACCTTCCGCCAGAAGTAATAGTATTTTTTTCATTTTTAGGCTAAAATAAATGGTAAACCTCAGATAAAAATGGTCCAGATTAGAGAAAAATATCTAGTCCAGATTATTCTAAAACATTCAAATATAGCTTACGACGGCAACCCAAAAAACCGGAGCCCTAAAAGCTCCGGTTTTTCTTTTTTTAGTCACCATCCATTCTAAAACAAACCTATGATCTGTTTTATCAATTCTGTATAATCTGCGGATTGTTATTGATCTCTTTGTTCGGAATCTGGAATATGAATTTATCCGGTGAAAGATTCAGTCTTCCGAACGTATGATTGGTTCCCGGATATATTCTTTCCAAAGGAGTTCCCAGTCTTTTCATATCAAACCAGGCGTAGCCTTCGCCCCAAAGCTCAATTCTTTTTTGGAGAATAATTTCATTGATCAGGTCGTTTCCTGTTTTGACAGATAAGGTGTAAGCACTGTTTCTTTTCGAAGTGATTTCATATAAAACCTGTCTGGCTTCGGCTTCTTTCCCCTGTCTCGCCCATGCTTCTGCTTCTGTATAATAAAGTGAGGACGCTCTGATGTAGATATAGTCTCCCTCAAAAAGCGTGGGATCTTTAAATTTCCAGTTCACGTAAGCTGGATAGTTTTTCGTCTTCGCGTTGAACGTATATGCAGCGCTCTGGCTTCCATTGAATACCTTTTTACGGTAATCGGTGTTGGGTATCGCATCATAAAGACGTTTGTCAATCAGCTTGTAAATTTTTGCAGCACCTGCATAGCCTTCGTTGGTATTATCAAACATAGAGAAGAAAGAAGCATAATAATTTCCGATACTCATCGTAGATACCGTGTTATGAAAACCCCATAAAACCTCAGGATTATTGATATTTGAGAATCCGGTTGTGGTATAATCATTTTCCGTCATCAGTGCGATTCCCTGCTTGCTTTCATTAGCATATTTTCCGGCTTTGGTATAATCTCCCGTTTCCAGGTATATTTCAGAGGCAATGGCTTTCGCTGTTCTCTGATCAATCTGAGCTCTGGACGGACGTGCATACGTATCCAAAAGAACGATAGATTCTTCAATATCTCTTTTAATCTGAAGATAAACATCTGAAACCGAAGATCTTGCAAGGCCCAAACTTTGGTTACTACTCGTCAGTACCAACGGAAGCCCCGGAGCTGACTGATTGTCTTTGTAGCTTTTAGCATAGAAACGAACCAGATAAAAATAGGAGTACGCTCTCAGGGCAAGCAACTGTCCTTTGATGGCTGCATTGTTATTTTTGGTGTCGCTTTTTAAATCATCAAGGAGTTTATTGATCACAAATATCCTTGCATAAAAAGTGGTCCACACAAATTCTGATGCAGAATTACTTGCATTGGTCGCTTCATAGTTGTAAAACATTCCCAGATGCTGATTCGTGGCTTGTATCACATCATTCGACATCAGATCTGATCCTCCTTTGATGGCCATAATTCCGAAATCAGAATGGGCTGTAGAACCTCCGGCCCCGTTACTGCGGAGATCCAGATAGATTCCGCCCAGTATTTTTTCGGGTTTGGACTGGTCATTACTCAACTGTTCACCGGAAATATCTCCTTCCGGAAGTGTATTGAGATCATTGGCACAGCTATTTGTAATCACGCTGATGGATAAAGCTGCTATAAAATATTTTATTGTTTTCATCTTTTTTAAAAGTTTAGTTTAAAGCCCAAAGAAACGCTTGACAGCAGTGAATATCGGTATGCATCTGACACTCCGGTTAAGGACGCTCTCGGATCATACCCTTTTCTTTTAGACCATAAGTAAAGATTGTTTCCTGTGACATATATTTTCAAACCTGATAAACCAGCCTGTTGAGCAAAACTCTCTGGCAGCTGATAGGATAAAGTAACGTCCTGAAGGCTGATGTAGTCCGATTTAATCAGATACAGCGTAGAATTCCCGTTCTGATTGGTTGCAGTCAGATCTACCCTTGGCAATTCTGCATTGGGGGTTTCCGGTGTCCAGGTTTTGCTCAGATCCGTTGAATAATTGGAAGCATAAGTATCTGAATGGAATAAAGATCTGTAGATGTCATCATATCCATAACCTCCGAACTGGTAGGCAAAATTAACAGCCAGACTGATCCCTTTATACGTGAAATCTGTCCCGAATCCACCATATACTTTAGGAATCGCTGATTTTCCCGTATTATAATCTGTCGCCTCTTTATAATTATTGGTAATCGTTCTTTCCTCTCTTTGTGTCGCTGGGTTAAATACTGTTTTATACCATTGTGCATCCCCGTTTCCAGGATTTACACCTGCAAATTCTTTCAGATAGTAGGTATATCTGTCGCCTCCTTCCGACAGAATAAACAGACCGCTTACAAGACCTGTATTTCTTTGTTCGGCAGGCAGTTTGGTGATTTTATTTTTGTAATGGGTCGCATTTCCGTATACATTCCACTGGAGCTGATCTGAACGGAGAATTTCCAGATTCAGATTGGCCTGAACTCCTTTGTTGATCATATCTCCAATGTTTCCGTATTTGATAAAGGAACCTGCGTTGGATGGAGGCAAAGGAAGCGCATAGATCATATCTGAGACTTTTCTTTCAAAATAATCGGCATTCAGATTGATTCTGTTTTTTAGAAGGGAGATTTCAAATCCGGCATTGAGGTTTTTGGACGTTTCCCATTTCAAATCTTTATTTCCCTGTTTTTTAAGGGACAGAACTGGTTTGTCATCTCCAAAATTGTTGATTCCGTAGATATCCTGATAGGCATAATAATCCCTTGTAGAGCCGTCCAGCAGGATGTTATCATTTCCCTGCTGCCCGTAAGAAGCTTTTAACCTTAATGAATTGATGACTGTATTATCTTTAAGGAAATCTTCTTTAGCCACATTCCAGGCTACGCCCAAACCATAAAAATTACCCCATCTGCTCTCCGGAGAAAACACGGAAGAACCGTCTCTTCTGATATTGGCATTGAAGAAATATTTGCTGTCATAATTATAGAGCAATCTCGTAAAATAGCCTTCCACAGCATACTCATAGCCGTTACCTGATAAATCCGTGATTCTTACCGCATTATCAAAAGACAGCGAATTGGGTAATAAAAGCTGCTGTTTGGTTCCTGAAAAACCGTCACTTTTTATTTTATTCAATTCATGTCCCGCTAAGATATTGAAGCTGTGTTTATCAAATTTTTTCTGATACGTCAACAATTGCTGATGGTTTAAGGTATATTTAAACACAGATCCCATATTGATATTCCCTCCTACCGATGAAGAAGTTCCTCCCAACGTGTTTCCGAACTGAAGGTTTTTTGTATTTTCCAGATAACCTCCGAAATTGTAAGTGAAGTCTAATCCTTTGATAATTTCATAGTTAAGACCTAAATTAACATTCGTTATGTTGTTGGTTGTCTGTGACTTATCATACTGAAGATTTCCTACAGGATTTTCAAAAACGGCATAGGATCTTGTGGCTCCGTTAGGTCCCTGCCCATCGCCGTAATCATATAGTATCTGCCCGCTGTTGTCATAAAGGATATTGTAATTGTTATCCCTTAGAAAAACTGGATAGAAAGGTGCTATATTTCTCGCAAACTGAAACGGATTGGAAAATCCACCTGTTTCTCCAAAATCCTGTTTGCTATATGTATAGGAAAGGCTGCTGGTCAATTTTAATTTTGGAGTAATGGTATAATCCAGATTGGATCTGATCCCAAATCTTTCAAATCCTGATCCGATAAGATATCCCTTATCATCCAGGTAATTTAATGAAGTATAAGATTTTACCTGATCGCTGTTTGCTGTAATTCCTATGCTGGCTTCTCTCCTTAATCCCTGTTTAAAAATCAGCTTTTTCCAGTTGTCCTGATATAATAATTTGGCATCCGGATTAAAGATTCCATCTTTTCCTATCAGTTGGCTAAAAGGCACGTTGTAAGCATTATATCCTAATTTATTCAAAGCTGCAAGGCCTACATCATGAGGACTTGTACCGGAAGGAACCGCTCCCGGCTGCGTTAATCTTGCTGCTTCACCCACTCTTGCGCGGTTATAATATGCAGTATAGTAATCCTGTGGCGATGTATACACCGAATAGTCTTCAATCGACTTGAAATTCACCCCTGTTTTCACATCTGCCTCGATGTGGAGGCCTTTGGATTTTCCTCTTTTCGTATTCACGATAATCACGCCGTTTGCCCCTCTGGAGCCATACAGAGCATTAGACGAAGCATCCTCAAGAAAAGAAATGCTCTCGATATCCGAGCCCGGAATGCTGTTCAGGTTTCCGTTGTAAGGAATTCCATCAAGAACAATGAGTGGGTCACTCGATGCATTAATGGAACCTATTCCTCTCATTCTGATGACAGGCTGTGATCCCGGCTGACCGGATGATATCACCTGTACCCCGGCTACTTTTCCCCCAAGTCCCTGAAGGATATTTCCATTTTGTAGATTAGCCAGATCTTTGGTTTTCAGTGACTGTACCGATCCTGTTATTTCCTCTTTTTTCTGCTTTCCGAATGCGACTACGACCACTTCCTTGATGGCCTGTTCTTTCGAAATACTGTCTTTTTCCTGTGCAAAGGCAAATTCTGCAACCAGAATCAGGGCCAATGCACCGATTTTACATTGTGTTCTCCTCATTATATGAATTTTAGATTTAAAGTTGAATGGATGCATTGCTGTTTTTCCATCCGGTCAGGGAACAAGAATCCCCTTCTCCCTTTTTCAGGGAGACTGTCAGATAGAAAATGTTTGAAACCGACAGGAGATTACCTGTCTTAAGAAATTTTGAAATTATTTCTCCTTAATTCCTACAGCAATGTCTGTGTTTTGAATTTTAGACCTTAGTCATCATTCCGCACATCATACCATCAAAGCACATAGCGTGAATGATAAAATGATGCTGTGAAAGGCATACACTTCCACAACAATTCTGAGTGAATACCCCAGCTTTATTGATGTATAAGTAAGAATTAACTGAATTTTTATTCATGAGAATAAATTTTAACTTTTTTTAACTGTGTCAAAAGTATTTAATTATTCACGAACTCAATCAAGCAAACGTATGAGATAAATCATATAAGTCCACCAAATTAGTAGACTATTAAAAATACGTAAATGATTTGTGAATTAATTGTATATCATTTCATGTAAATTTTGCTCTATTTCTATTCCATGAACATCATGACCTCACATTAGTTTCAGACTTAATCTTCTGAAAACCGCACTGGGTAAGCATTGTTCCAAAATGATTTATCTTACTGAAAGTCAAAACAAAATGTTGTAAATTTATTAAGCGTAAAAACAGTGTTTTCCCCCTTTTGTAGAGTTAAGCAGTTCCCTAATTTTGCTTTATAAAATTAAAAACCATAAAAAATGAAAACTCCTTTTCTATTCAAAAATCTAAGACCGCTTCTGGCCGTTCTTATTTTAAGTTTTTGCACGTTAAGCTGCACCCGCTGCTCCAATCCGCCTACGGAGCCTGTAAGTGACAGCTATAAAAAGAAGCTGATCAGCTACAAGGAAGGCCGTATACTTTATGATGAATATACCGTAACCAACAATGCCGTTCTTACCAAATACCGAAACGGAGATCCCGATTCCCGCTGGTATTGGTTTTCTGTAGAAGACCTGGAAGGCTACCTTAAATATGTAAAGGAAACCGCCAAAAAACAGAACCTGAAAAACCCTGGAATTCGAATTTATATGGGAAAATATCCTATTAATCATCCTAAAAACAAAATGGCCAAGCCAGAATATGCCGGCTATCAAACCATCTTTTTAGTTCCTACTGCGAAGAATCTGAAAAGAGACACTTCAGGAACCATGTCCAGAACGATGAGGACCACAGAGGAAAATACAAACGTACAAGAGATGGAAGTTCTGAATATGACCAATCTTGCTCCTCCACCTAAAGTATCCACAGCCGATATGCCATAAAAAATAAAGCCATGAACTGGAATATAGAAATCGGGAAACAAATCACTATGATCCTATCCATCTTCGTGATGGTTTTAATGGTCTTCAAATACAGAAAAATAGGGAAAGAGAATTTATTTTTTATCATAGGATATATATTATTTTCCCTTATCGATATTTTTTGCTACTTCTACTTTAAAGCTACAAACCTGTCTACCGAAATATTTTTTGTAATTGGCTTTTTAATGATCGTGTTTTTCCTGTATCTGCTGTATTATTTTCAACTGCTCTATTGGCCGGTTCTGAAAAAAATTCAGTTGATCCTGTTGATTCTTTTTGTAGTCAATGTTGTTGTTATGTTTTATATAGAGGATGATCTTTTGCATCATTTTTCATTTAATATGCTGTATACGGATATCCTTTTGCTGATGTTTTCTATTATTTTATTTTTGTATCAGACCTTTAATTCAGATAAAATACTGGACCTTAATAATTACCTCCCGTTTTGGATTTCGGTTTCTCTACTGATTTTATTTATTGGAAGTATCCCGATTTTATATTTCAGAACCACCGTCTCCCAGCATATTTATTTCTTTATTTTATTTATGCTGAATCTGATCAGTAACGGAATACTTGTGCTGGGATTAATTTGGAATAAACAAGAGAGACTCGGATAAATATCTTTTGAAGTATGGAAGAAAATAATTTGGTGATCACCTTTACCATTACTTTACTGATCGTTGTCTTGACGATGATCTTCATCTATGTGGTCTTTATCAAAAAGAAAACAACCCTCCTGCTCGAGCAGAAAGAAAAAGACATGCGGTTTGAAAAAGAACTTGCGACTTCGCAGGTGGAAATAAAAGAGCAGACGCTCAACTACATCGGACAGGAGCTTCATGATGATGTGGGGCAAAAACTTTCTGTGGTTCGTTTACGGCAAAATCAACTGATCTCCAAACTGAAAAATGCTGAAAAAGAAGAGCTGAACGAGTTGAGTGAATTGTTGGGAGAATGCATCCAGGATATAAGAAATTTATCCAAAACACTAATTACCGAACAGATTATTCATTTCGGACTGACGGAATCCATTGAAAGAGAAGCCAAAAGAATACAGAAATTAAGATTATTAAAAATAGATTTCATCACACAGAAACAGGATATTGATATATCACCCAAACATGGGCTGATTCTCTTCCGGATCATTCAGGAAAGCATTAATAATATCTTAAAACATTCCAGAGCAAAAAATGTGTCCATACAACTGGAAGATGATCATAACTCCTTACGAATCAAGATTTCTGATAACGGAAAAGGATTTAACACCGCCAAAATACAGGACGGTTCGGGACTGAAAAATATGGAACTGAGAGCGAAACTTATTCACGCCGAATTTTCCATACAGTCGGAGCTTGATAAAGGAACACAGACCTCTATAACCTATTACAAACACATCATATGAAAACCATTCCCATAGCGATTGTAGATGACCATACTTTAATGTCCAAGGCATTGGAAAATATGATCATGGAAAACCCCCAGTACAGTGTGATCATGAATCATCCCAACGGAGAAGATTTTATTGCCGCCATAGAAAAAGCCTCAGAATTACCCGCTGTAGTGCTGATGGACATTAATATGCCCTACAAAAACGGCATAGAAACCACAGAGTGGCTAACAGAACATCACCCGAATATCAAAGTGATCGCCCTCACCATGGAAGATGATGAAAAAATACTCATCAAAATGCTGAAGGCCGGAGCAAAAGGCTACCTGTTGAAAGATATGCAGCCATCAATTTTATTCCAAGCTATAGATACGGTATATGATAAAGGAAGTTTTTATACTGATTTTATCGCCCAAAAATTATTGAAAGTAAGAACAGAAGACTTCAAAACAGCCTCTCTCCTATCCGAATTAAAAGACCGCGAAAAGGAATTTATCAAATGGGCCTGCAGCGAGCTTACCTATAAAGAAATAGCGGATAAAATGTTCCTCAGCCCCAAAACCATTGATGGCTACAGAGATTCCGTTTTCACCAAACTGGAAATAAAAAACAGGGTCGGCCTGGTTCTTTTTGCTTTAAAACATGACTTGTGCTGATCTTATTTTTTTCCTTTTAAACTAGTATAGTCCAAAAAACCATTATAACTCAATCAAGCATCCGGCAGATTTTTACAATTTGCCGGATTTTTTGTTTTCCATCCATTCGTCTTATTCCTAAAAGAAATTGGCTACAAAGCTGAAGAAAAAAGCTTACTATTTTCCCCTCCAAATACCTGCAATCATCTGTGTAAATCCGTGAAATCTGTGGTTAATTATTAAAATTCAATTATAAAAAAAACGCCTCTTTTTCTCACGCAAAGTTCGATTATAATGCTGTATAGTATTAGTTGAGCAAAGAAGGAATCAATTTCATTGATTCCACTAAGCGGGCGTTTTATCCACAAGCTTCATCAACGACGAAGTCGGACTCTTTGCACTACTCTAAACTATGCATTCTCTAAATCAAACTTTGCGTTAAATTGAGTTTTTATCCTCCAAATACCCGCACTCATCTGTGTAAATCCGTGCAGTCTGTGGTTAATTTTTAAAACTCAATTATAAAAAAACGCCTCTTTTTCTCACGCAAAGTTCGATTATAATGCTGTATAGTATTAGTTGAGCAAAGGAGGAATCAATTTCATTGATTCCACTAAGCGGGCGTTTTATCCACAAGCTTCATCAACGACGAAGTCGGACTCTTTGCACTCCTCTAAACTCAACGCTTCCTAAGTGAATCTTTGCGTGAAAAAAGAAGCATTTCTATCCACCAAGTACCTGTAATCATCTGTGTAAATCCGTGCAATCTGTGGTTAATTTTAAAATTCAATTACAAAAAAGACGTGGCTCTCTTTTTCACGCAAAGTTCGATTACAATGCTGTATAGTATTAGTTGAGCAAAGAAGGAATCAATTTCATTGATTCCACTAAGCGGGCGTTTTATCCACAAGCTTCATCAACGACGAAGTCGGACTCTTTGCACTCCTCTAAACTCAACGCTTCCTAAGTGAATCTTTGCGTGAAAAAAGAAGCATTTCTATCCACCAAGTACCTGTAATCATCTGTGTAAATCCGTGCAATCTGTGGTTAATTTTAAAATTCAATTACAAAAAAGACGTGGCTCTCTTTTTCACGCAAAGTTCGATTACAATGCTGTATAGTATTAGTTGAGCAAAGAAGGAATCAATTTCATTGATTCCACTAAGCGGGCGTTTTATCCACAAGCTTCATCAACGACGAAGTCGGACTCTTTGCACTCATCTAAACTCAACGCTTCCTAAGTGAATCTTTGCGTGAAAAAAGAAGCATATCTATCCACCAAGTACCTGTAATCATCTGTGTAAATCCGTGCAATCTGTGGTTAATTTTAAAATTCAATTACAAAAAAGACGTGGCTCTTTTTTTTTCACGCAAAGTTCGATTACAATGCTGTATAGTATTAGTTGAGCAAAGAAGGAATCAATTTCATTGATTCGACTAAGCGGGCGTTTTATCCACAAGCTTCATCAGCGACGAAGTCGGACTCTTTGCACTCCTCTAAACTATGCATTCTCTAAATCAAACTTTGCGTTAAATTGAATTTTTATCCTCCAAATACCAGAATCATCAACACAATCATCTGTGCACATCCGTGAAATCCGTGGTTAAAAAAATCAACACATGAGAAAGGGTGTTTTACCTACCACACAATCAGTCCTTTCCCTCTGTTTTCGCTCTGTTGAATTATGGAATTTTGTCCTGTAAAACTAATCCATGAAGGCCGAACCCGAAAAGCCAAAACAGAGTAGGGAAAATTTTAAAAACTAATCGAAATGAAAAAAGCACTCATCGTAGGAATCAATGACTATGCACCTATAGGATCAGGAGGACCGGACTTAAACGGTTGTGTAAATGATGCCAGAGATATGGCCAACACTTTGGTAATCTGTGGATTTGCTCCGGCCAATATTAAAATTCTCACCAATCAGAACGCCAAAAGAGCCAACATACTAAACTACCTTAAAACACTGGTAAACAGCAGCGTAAAAGGAGATTCTCTGGTCTTCTATTATTCCGGACACGGAACCAGAGTCGCCAATATCGGGGCAGACCTGGAAATAGACGGACTGGATGAAGCGATTTGTCCACACGATTATGCAAGCGCAGGAGTCATCCGTGATGATGATTTTAAAGCGGTACTCAGTAAACTGAAAGCAGGTGTGAATCTAGAAGTTATTTTCGACTGCTGCCATTCAGGAACCGGAACCAGAAAAATGGATCTCGGCCTGGATCTGGAACTCTCTTATGAAACACCACGTTTCATTCCACCTATGCTGGAAGATGAATTTTATATGACTTACGCCAGCGAATTGCAATCTTCCAAAGGTTCAAAAAAAGTAACGACCATGACCAAAGCTCTGGTTCCAGTAGCCGGCCTCAATCATACGTTATGGGCTGCCTGCAAAGACAATCAGGTGTCTATGGAAGGAAATATGAATGGCCAGATAAGAGGCTATTTCACTTATCATTTCTGTAAAGTACTTCGTGCGACCAACGGTAATATTGTCAGAAAAACACTCGACAAACAGGTTGCGATGGCCTTAGCAGCAATGGGCGCCGCTCAGATCAATCAGACAGAAAGCATTACCGCAGAATTTTCTCAAAAAATATTCTCATAACAATAACTGGCGGAATCCGAAAAGCCATCCAAAGAGTAGGAAAAAAAATATAAAAACCGAATCATCATGTCTAAAACTGAAACGAACAAACCTATGACGGCGGAAGAAGTATCAAGACTTAAAACCGTTAAAGCAAAATCTGCCGAAAAATTGGCGAATGCCGAAAAACTAAATAACCAGGGACCTGCCATGGAAACTATTGACGGACGGTCTTACCCAAAAGGAATGAAGTCCATCGGAATGCCTGCCAATGAAAAAGCAGCAGAAGCAAAAGCCCTTGAAACTGATCACTTCTATCCTACCCATTCAGACTTTGAATATCAGCCCAAATTAGAGGCTAAAAAAGACCGCAAACCAAAATTCATTGAAAGAGAATCTTTCCTAACCACAGAGGGGGTAAAAACTATATTCGGTCCCGATCAGAGAAAAGTATATAATTCTACAGCCTACCCGTGGCGATGCGTAGGAAAAGTAGAAAGCGCATTAGGCTCAGGAAGTGGAGTAATGATCGGTCCGAGACATCTCCTTACCTGCGCCCATATCGTAGACTGGAAGGCTAACAACAGCACTGGCTGGTTAAAATTCACCCCGATGTATTACAACGGAAGTGCTCCATACGGAAGCGCGTGGGGAACATTGACTTATTACAAATACAAAGTAGCCGGACCTACCATCGATTCTACAGAAATTCAATATGATTATGTAGTGATTGTCCTGGACCGACGTATTGGAGACAACATAGGCTGGATGGGCGCAAAATCCTATACCGATGCATGGGACGGGAAACCTTATTGGACTCATGCAGGTTATCCTGGAGATTTAACGGGGGGACAAAGACCTACTTACCAAACAGACATTGCTTTAGATGGTGATTTCTGGAGTGCCGATGACAATGAAAGCATGAGCCACAAAGCGGATATCTGGCCAGGACAAAGCGGCGGCCCGTTCTGGGGATACTGGGATGGTGTTCCTTACGCTGTAGCTACCCAAAGCGCCCACAACCCTAGTGAAAACTTTGCGAGCGGCGGTTCAGATCTCGTGAATCTCGTGATCAAAGCCCGAAACGAACATCCTTAACCAATTTTTTTTCCTTTATCTGAAGAGCCTGATCCCAAGTCCAGGCTCTTTTTATACTTATCATCTTTGATTTTTTAGATAAAAGTAACAAATACCACCCGTTTTGAAAAATGGGCAGTCTGAGGTTGTTCATTTGGACTAATCTACAACCTTTTCAAATATCAGATTTAACTATTCTGTTTCGAAGTACTACTTTAAAATGTTATAATGGGAATATCTTTATCTGGGTAGTTATTAAACTGATTAAATATTTTTTTTAAATATTCATTTGTTGCAGTATAGCTTTTGTCTTTAGTTCCGCTAAATTCATAACTGAAACCATCTCCTAAATCATTTTTGAAGTTAATATTATGAGCAGCAGGATCTTTTATAAAATCATTAATATTCTTGATTAGTTTTTCTTTTCTTATATTTTCTTTATAGTCTTTCATTTCAGGCTGTTCAATTAATTTTTTAATTTCAATTAATTCAATGCTATAATCACCATCTAAAGACTCAGCTTTAATTACTAAACCTGGTAATCCTGAAAAAACGTAAGGCCCATCGTTGATTGGAATATCATTGGTATATAAAAGATGCCATTCTCTTTTTCCATAATCTGCGAAAGCTTCACTGGTCATATAATTCTTATATTTTCCATGCTTCTTTAAATTGTAAAAATTAATTTTCTTTTCTTTATACCAATAATTAAATTGGTTAAAATTACCTCCTATAGTACAGTAATCTTTTGAAAAATCTTTGAAAACTTTTATTCTTAAAAAAGAGTTTTTAATCAAAGAAACTCCCTTATAATCAAGTTTACTTACTAAAGAATCAATTTTTTCCTTGTTCAGATTATAAAAAATGCTTTGATTATTAATTATTTTTAAAGCCATATATTCTTTTACTAATGAATCCTTCTCTTTTTCGGGTTTAAACTGTACTTCATATGTAATCTGATAATTTTGAGCACTTAAGTAAGTACATGATGGTAAAAAAAGAAATAAGAAAAATATAAACTTTTGTATTATATATTTATTGATCATTGAATTTTTCATTTAAGACTTTTTCGTAGTAATTTTTCTGAGGGTCATTAATATGATTTAGATAACGATATTTATCAATAAAATAAAATTTTTGACAGTTTGCTGGAAAATACTGATTAATATTATCAGAATCAGTATGTTCCACGATCGGATAGATTGGAAATTTATCCGGTATTATATCTTTATTTTTTATTAATATCCCCATTACATTATATGGGAAAACGCTATTACAGGTGTATTGTGTAATATCTGAATGAATATACTTTTTATAATAGTAGTCAATAACTTCTCTGGTGAAATTTTTATCCTTTAGGTTATTTACAGAAGAAAGGATGGTATAAAGCCAGTTATACTTTATATGATTTTTTATCTTTTTTGTAGAATTATTATCTTCAGGAGAAAGAATTACATTTGGCAAATTAACTTTCTTTAAAACCTCCGTCAGAAATAATTCAGAATTAATCTTTAACGAACTCAACTCCTTCTTTTCACTAATATTTAGATAGTCCTTCATCTTTCCATAGGTGTCCACGTTCAATTTTTCATTGAGGTATTTATGGATGTCGGCCTGATCTCCCATATAAGTAATGGCATTATCTTTTTCTACAGTAATAGTTAATTTTTCATTCGGTTCAAGATATATGAACAATGATTTATCCAGATCTCGTGTCCCCTTTATTGATATTCTTTTTATTATTCCTGAAAATTCCTTTTTATTGCCATCTTTTAATATTGCTTCCGTATTACTATTTTTTACAGTAACATTTCCCAAATTATTATTAATAATAGTAAGTTTTTGAGATGATAAGGCTGAATAACAAAATAAGAGAATATAAACTATCCTCTTACTTAAAAATGACTGTTTCATTTTCCCGTAATGCAAATTAAAAAATCTTAAAGGTTTGTATAGTCATTACCCGTTTGGGTGTCTATAGTCATCACACTTTTTAAAGCAATCAACAGGATTATCCGCAATAATATCTATTGCTGGTAATCCTGATCCTGATGGACTACAATGACAGTTAGCCTGAGGGCCTGTTCCTCCAAAAATGTTTTTTAATTGCGTCTTTGAAATTTGTTTTATTTTTTTCATTTTATGTATTAATTTTTGTTTCGTAAATATAATAATTAATTCCAATTTCAACTCATGGAATTATTTTATTTTCAATAAAAATATAAACCAAAATATTGAAAATCAAAGTAATACAAACCCTCATATTTCATTAACATATGAAATAAAAGCAAAATTATTCACAATATAAAATTTTTAATCTGATAAATTTTTGCATACTCATTTCAATTATTAATAAATTTCATCACCAGTTAATGGATTCTTTATTGGGTTATAAATTCTCATCCCTGTTTTTGTAAAATACAATCATTCTAAACCTACAGATCAGGCTAAAAATATCTAATTCCTACGAAGCTGAACTATGAATATTTTAATACATTTGTTTAAAACATATTCTGAATGAATTTCGAGCAGATCAATTTACATCTTGAGGCTTACAAAGAACACGACCAGATTCTGGATGCCGCGAAATTTCTAATCCATTCTTTTGAACTGGAACATGAAAACTTTGCAGGCTTTGGTTTTAGGGAAGAACTCTCGCCTACTTCTATGCTTTTAACGGCGGAAGGAGAATTGGGAGGTCCACAAAAAGTAATGATCCCGAGGAATTTATTTGACTTTGATCTGAATCTCGTGCTGAATATGGTGGCCCACGAAATGCTTCATGTACGGCAAAAAGCCCCCGGACAGGTCATTGAAGATAAAAATGAGCGGGAATTTCAGGCGTATTATGAAATGCTTTTCCATAAAATCTTTCCGCAGGTTCCGGAAGTATCGGATTTTCACAAAAAATTCTTTGGAAACAAAGCACTGGAATATTACAGAAGAATGGGCGAAGGATCAGAACTGCAACAAAAATATGCAGAAGGAAAAACAGAAGTAGAACACTTAATCAATTCATTATCATGACTATAAAACCAGAAATATCCTGGACAGACTTTGAGAAAATAGATATAAGATGCGGAACTATAATTTCCGTCAATGATTTTGAGAAAGCAAGAAACCCCTCTTATCAGTTGGAAATCGATTTTGGAGATCTTGGCATTAAACAGTCTTCGGCACAAATCACATCTCTTTACCAGAAAGAAGAACTCGTAGGAAAACAGGTGATGGCCGTCGTGAATTTCCCCAAAAAACAGATCGCTAATTTCTTCAGTGAATGTCTGGTTTTGGGCGTTTATGGAGAAGATAAAAAAGATGTTACTCTTTTGGCGCCATCCCTTCCAGTAAAAAACGGAATGCAGGTAGGATAACAAACACAAACACATATGATACAGCACATTCCATTAGAAAAAGTTTTATTCCTTGATATTGAGACCGTTCCGGGATCCGGCTCGTGGGAAGAACTTCCTGAAACCGAACAGAAACTTTGGGACAAGAAAACCAGATTTCAGAGAAAAGATGAGGTGACCGCCGCAGAATTTTATGACCGGGCAGGAATTATGGCCGAGTTCGGAAAGATTATCTGCATCACGATCGGAATGGTAGAAAAGAATGATACGTTAAAAATTAAAAGCTTTTCGGGTCATGATGAGAAAAAAATGCTTCAGGAATTCGGGGAACTCTTCAACAGTCCGAGGCTGAACAACATTATTCTCTGTGCCCACAACGGAAAAGAATTTGATTTTCCATGGATTGCCAGACGTTTCCTCATCAATGGAATGCAGCCTCCGGTTCCCTTTCAGATGTTTGGGAAAAAGCCCTGGGAAATCCCGCACATCGACACAATGGAGCTCTGGAAATTCGGGGATTATAAAAGTTTTGTTTCCCTGGAATTGCTGGCTCATGTCTTCGGAATTCCTACGCCTAAAGATGATATAGACGGTTCAATGGTTTCATCAATCTACTACATAGAAAAAGACTTGCAGCGAATTGTTGACTATTGTGAAAAAGATGTCTTAACTTTGGCAAATGTTTTCCGGCGGATGCGTCAGGAAGATTTGTTGAAAAGGAATATCAATCTAGATTAAAAAATGAAATTTACAGACGATCAAATTGCTGACATTGGTGAGGAAATCATCAAGGTCTTAAAATCCGTATACGACCCAGAAATTCCGGTAGATATTTACGAATTAGGCCTCATATATGATGTACAGATCTCCGAGGAGGGCGATGTAAAGATTATAATGACCCTTACTACCCCAAACTGCCCGGTTGCAGAATCTCTGCCACAGGAAGTAAAAGACAAAACAGGAGAAGTGGAAGGCGTGAAAAGCGTAGATTTGGAGCTTACTTTCGAACCTAGCTGGAACAAGGATATGATGAGCGAAGAAGCAAAATTCGAATTAGGAATGCTTTAAAATGAAGGAAGGAAGATGGAAGCTTTTGGAGCTCATAAAATCACTCTTTTGCTACATAAAACTTCTTTTTACATCAAATACGATACAAAACCCGGAAAATTTCCGGGTTTTTCTGTTTTATATCAATACGTTTTTCTTTTGTAATGTTTTATAAAGGGAAGCAATTTTATTGATTCTGATGAAGGGAATGGCTACACATAACGCTTTTTAAAATTTCACGCAGACGAATCAGATGGGGTAGATTTTTACTTCTTTAATCTGCTCAATCCACATGATCTGCGAGAGCAAAAAAGAAATCATCATAAGTTTAAGATCAAACTTCCAGAAATAATAAGACCAATAGTACTCCCAGCCTCCCACTTCCATCTTCCTGTCTTTAAACCTCTCTCGCAATCTCTTTCCCTTCCCTCCTGCTCCATTCGCTCCACGAACCTAAATAAAGATCCGGAATAGGAAAACCTGCATAATTCAGGGCTAAAATAGTATGACACGCCGTCACACCGGACCCGCAATGGATAATAAGATGCTGAGGTTTATCTTTTAAAAGTTCTGTATATTTTTGTTTTAAAACTTCAGGTTTCAGGAAATTTCCGTTCTCATCCAGGTTTTCAGAAAAAGGAATATTGATGGCTCCCGGAATGTGTCCGGCTACGAGATCAATCGGTTCAGATTCACCATTATAACGGTAAGCATCTCTTACATCGACAACCGTTGAAGAATGGCTTAACAGTTCATTTTCAACATTTTCCAAAGCTTTAACCGGAAGAAGCCAACCTTCTTTTTTAATGACAGAAGATTTTTCAAAAGACTCTTCGCCGGACGAAAATTCTACTCCGTCTTTCTCTGCAGCCTGGAATCCTCCATCCAGAACCTGAACATTTTCAAATCCAAAAGACTTCAGCATCCACCAGGCTCTTGCTCCTGCATTGGCTCCGTTTTTATCATCATATATCACGATATGAGCATCTTCAGAGATTCCAAGATTTGAAAGTGTTTCAGCAAATTTTGTAATGTCCGGAAGCGGGTGTCTTCCTCCAAAAGCAGCATCTTCACCAATCTCGGCCAGATCTTTATCCAGATCAATAAAACGGGCTCCTTTGATATGTTTTTCAAGATAAGTTTGATGGACGTCTTTTCCTACTCTGGCATCAAGGATAATTAGGTTTTCTGCTGAAAGGTTTTTTAATTCGGATGATGAGATGATGGGTGACATATCTGGTGATTTTGGGGTTAAAATGATAAGTTTTGGCTAAAGCCAATTGAATTTTTAATACAGGAAAGCGGGTTAAAACCCGCTCCTATTGATATATTTTGTCTCGCAGATTGCACAGATTATGCAGATTTTTATGCTTTAAAAACAATGTCATCCGCTTTATCAGCCTGATCTGCGCGCGCTTTATTTTTTATTTAAAAATGAAAAATATCCTTCGCCTTATTGTAAGAGCTTTCAAAATTCAGCAGATTCAGTTTGTGTTCTGCTTTTTCTACGCTCATAAAATTGATGACCTGTTCCGTAGGCATATTTCCTACCAGATCATCTTTGGCCATAGGACATCCGCCGATACCTTTGATAGCACTGTCAAATCTTCTGCAGCCTTTATCGTAAGCCGCTTTTAGTTTTGAGTAAGAATCTTCATAACGGTTATGGAAATGCCCTCCAAAATTGATCTCAGGGTATTTTGACGGTATTTTTTCGAATAAAAGTGCAATGGTTTCAGGAGTTGCAACCCCTGTCGTATCAGACAGAAGCACATCTTTGATTCCGATCTCTGAAAATCTTTTGGCCCAGAAATCAACATCTTCCCATTTCCACATTTCACCGTACGGATTTCCGAAAGCCATGGAGAAATAAATATTCAGCTGTTTTCCTTCACCTTTAACCAGTTCAAGCATTTTAATGATCTCATTAAAAGCTTCTTCCTGGCTTTTATTCGTATTTCTGTGCTGAAAAGTTTCTGAAATAGAAAATGGAAACCCCAGAATATCCACAGACTGATGTTTTAATGCTTTTTCGGCACCTCTGTAATTTCCGATGATTGCAGAAACTTTTGTATCAGATAAAGTTTTATCTATATTTTCGGCAACTTCATCAGAATCAGCAAGCTGAGGAATTGCCTTTGGAGATACGAAGCTGAGACAATCCAATATATCATACCCAACTTCCATTAAAGAGTTGATGTAATCTATTTTTTTGTTTGTGGGGATAAATTCTCCCCAACCCTGCATTGCATCTCTCGGACATTCTGTTAGAAACATTGGTACTTTGATTTTCTCAAATATAATAAAAGTTAACAAGTTTATGTTAGCCTATTACAAAGCTAACATATTTTTGATTTTCAAGCTTTTATATATAATTTAAAATTTCGATAACTGATATTCAATTCCAGATAAGCTATTCAAGACATGGAAAACTTTGCTTATTCATTATCATCTTATCCCAAAAAACTTAGATGAATGATTTTACAATCGTAATTAAGCTCATCACAATCACCACCACTCCTACAACAGCAAACATTTTCTTAGCCGGAAGTCGTGACGTAAACATCGCTGAGAAAGGAGCCGTAAAAACCCCTCCAAGCAGAAGACCCAGCACAATGTTCCAGTGATGAATTCCGATGGTGAAAATAAAGGTTAAAGCACTTACAACGGTCAGTAAAAACTTAGCCAGTGTCGAACTTCCCACTACATACCGCGGTGTTCTTCCTTCTTTGATCAAGGTTCCGGTAACAAGCGGTCCCCAACCGCCGCCTGCAAAAGAATCAATAAATCCTCCTACTAATCCCAATATTCTGAGATTGGTTCTCTTTTTCCGTATGTTTTTTCCTGTTCTTTTATCTTTAAAAGCATTTCTAAGAATATTGATTCCTAAATACAAGGTATAGCAGGCGATGACCGGCTTTACAATATGAGCATATTTCTCTCCGAAATGAGACAGCGCAAATGCCCCGATAAAAGCCCCCACAGCCGCTACAGGAAAAAGAATCCAGACCATCTTTTTGTTGACATTTCCCAATTTATAATGGCTGATACTTCCGGCAGCCGATGTAAAAGATTCCGCAGAATGAATACTTGCACTGACCACCGGCGGCGGAACATTCAGAAGCAAAAGAATGGTGGTACAGATGACTCCATATCCCATTCCCATAGATCCGGCCACAACTTCAGCCAGGAAACCGGCCAGCAGCATCCAGTAAAAAATATGTCCGTCTTTACTCAGGAAATCCTGAATATCTCCGGACAGATTGAACTGATAAATAATCAGAGCCAAGACCGCAACAAGAACGAAAACGCCAATAATCCCGAGATAGATATTGGCTCTTCTCTGAACTGTTTTGGTGATGTTGATCAGTTTTTCCATCTCCAGCTTTGTTTCTTCTGGTTGAATGGTTTTTTCACCTAAATAATCCGTGGTCAGCCGGTTCAGTTCTTTGACTTTGTAGGTAAAATCACCTTTTAACTGATTCCTGATGTTCTGCATATTGTCCAGCAGCCCCTCCATATCTTCATCAGGAATGGTTTCTGTTAAGATTTCCCGTAACCGTTTGGCCACAGTAGGAGATTTTCCATTGGTTGAAACGGCAATTTTAAGATCTCCTTTTCTGACGATGGAACCCAGATAGAAGTCACACAAGCCCGGCTTATCAGCAATATTCACCAAGGTATTATTCTGATGGGCCCTGCTACGGATCTGCTCAGCCAGAATAATATCATTAACGGCTACGATAGCAATATCAGCACTGTTAAAATCATTATCTGTATACGATCTTTCATGCAGAGTGAGGTTAGGATAATTCTGCTTCAGATCCTTAACCTGATCATTGATTTCTTTTGCAACCAGCTTAATGCGTGCTCCCGGAGAATTCGCCAAAACAGACTGCAGTTTTTCCAGAGCAATATTTCCGCCGCCAATGATCAGCAGAGATAATTCTTCGAGCTTTAAGAATATGGGATATAAAGAGTTACTCATCATATTTAAAGTTTTAGATCATAGGTGAATGCCACATAATACAGCCCTCCGATTTCAGGTCCTGCCGCATATTGAAAGTATCGGCGATTAAGAAGATTGGTCGCTCCGATTTTAACGCTCGCCTTTATTTCAGGGATTCTCCACGTCGCCTGAGCATCAATGGTATAGTAGGAAGGAATATTTCCGGACGCCAGCGGACTTTCCCATAAGAAGCTGTCCTGCCATCTTGCAGCCACTGTAAATCCGATGTTTTTGATAATCTCCCTATTTCCCACACTTAGATTGACCGCCCATTTAGGGGTATTGAAAGCCGTAATAAAAAGATCTGAAGTATTGGTTGAAATAAGGTCGTTATAAGACACGTTTACATTCACATTATAATTTCTCACAACATTGTATCGGATACCCAAAGAAGTACCAAAACTTTTGTACTTACTAGTACTGTTGGTATAAACCCTGTAACGGTCCTGCTTGCTTCTGTCCAGCATTGCTAAGACAGCATTATCGCTTCCGATATTTTCATTTTTAGGCACTGCCACTTCTACCTGTCCCAGAAAACCTTCATAGATGTTGTAGTAAAAATCCCAGTCGATGACCAGTCTGCTGTTGAATAAGGCTGATTTATAGCCTACTTCAAAAGATGTCACTTTTTCCGGCTGTAATTTGGGCAGATTGGCCGCCGTTAAAATATTTCTGTTTTTCAATGCAGACTGATTCTGGTTTGTTCCTCCGTCTACGTCTTTATTCACTGCAGAAATAAACTGATCTATAGAAGCCAGCGTATAAGAGTTTTCAAGATACCCCAGTCCATCATTAGCCTTTGAAAGTCCACCTACTCTTCTTACATTTCCGTTATTAACGAACGACAATGCTTCAAATAAAGAAGGAAAACGATAGCCATTTTGAAAAGAAGCTCTGAAATTGTGCTGGTTAACCGGAGAATAAACCACGCTCAGCCTTGGATTTAATTTTGTTTCAAACTCCGGGTTTCTATCTGCACGAAGGGCCAGATTCACTTTTAATTTATCCTGGAAAAAAAGCTTAGTAAGCTGTACAAATGCACCGTATTTCTGATAAATAACATTACTCCCGAAGGTTCCGTCAGACAGGGGAATATTTCTTTCGCTGACAGGTCTGTTAAAATCAACGAAGTTATTTCCGTCGGGTGTGATGCTGTAAAGACGGTAATCTGCTCCCGCAAGAAGGCTGAAAATCTTTACAAATCGGGTGAAATCGTAAGTAATTTCGCCCTGATAAAAACGGGATTTCTGTTCAAGCTTTGCGCCTCCGGTGGCTGGTGCTCCTGCAATTCCGGAATTCGCTGAATCCCAGTTATTAATCCCGATAATGGTATTTTTTAACTGCTCAAATGCTGCCGTTCCCGGAACTACGCGGTTTTTATCAGCTTCCTGTCTCGCCAGAATAAAAGCATCATTCAGATTGATCCCTGAATTAAGCCTGTCCTGCAAAGTCGTCTGAAAGATATTTCTCCAGTTGGTATTGGAAAGATTCGTAAGGTCCAGATTATCAGCCAGCGGCTTAAGATTATAAGAATCTCCGGTATTCTCTATGGACACATAGGCTCTGAATGTCAATTCTTTACCTGTCAGCTCTACTTTATGGTTCTGAACCGTTGCATTCTGTAGACGGATCTTGTTCCCCCGCTGAAAAGTGCCGTCCAGCAATCCATAACGGTAGACATACGATGTTCTCCACTGATCTCCAAAACGGTAGTATAATCCTGCATCAAACTTTATATTCTTCACTTCAGGACTTATCAGATCCTTTTCGTAATACCCTGTTCTTGATACATTAAAAGTGGTTGGTTTTCCATTGTAATTCACTTTTACCGATGTCCTGTTGTTTCTTTCGTCACCGTATTTATTCCAGAGATCTTCTGCGGGATTATTGGTGAGAGAAAAATTGGGATTTGCTGTAATGAATGAATTGGGGTTCTGATCTGTACGGTTATCCGAGATCCAGTCTACACCGCTGAAATAGGAAGCATTGACCTTTACGGCAAAGTTTTTATTGATGACTTTTGCAATTCTGACTGCACTTTCACCAAGAGCAGCGGTTTTGTGATTCACGTTATCTACATGATTCACTCCGCCTCTGAAATACAAACTTACGCCTTCCGAAGTAAATGGATCTTTGGTCTGAAGACTCGCCAATCCGTTGACAGCATTCATTCCATACAGGGCAGAAGCCGCTCCGGGCGTGATCTCCATGGACTGGATATCCAGTTCTGTGGGACCTATGGCATTTCCCAGCGGAACACCAAGCGTGGCAGACTGTACATCTACTCCATCCACCAGTTGCATGAACCTGAAGTTATTCGGAGAATTGAATCCTCTGGAATTGGGAACTTTTAAAGTAAGACTTGAGGTTAAAAGCTGTAATCCCTTCACATTCTCTAAGGTTTCGTAGAATGAGGCTGCAGGACTTTCCCGGATGGTTTTAATATCAATTTTTTCAATCGCGATCGGTGATCTCAGAATTTTTTCCGGAACGCGGGAAGCTGAAATAACGACTTCGTTGATGATGGTGTTCTGAGGATTTAATTCGATAGCAATTTTACTGGACAATGAAAGTATCTCGGCAGTATGAGCTGCGAATCCTTCTTTGGTCACCACGATTCTGAAAGGAATTTTCACCCTTGTTCTCAGGTTAAAATTTCCTTCCTGATCGGTTACTGCCGTATCCTGGGTATGTTCTACCTGGATCTTTACTCCGGCAATGCCTTTATGGGTGTCCGTATGTTTAATGATTCCGCTTACTTCGATAAGCTGCTGTGCCTGTAAAACGGCAGTAAAAGAAAGGGTAAGAAGTAAGATCAGACTTATTCTCTGCTTAAAATAATGGTGGGATATGGATTTCACTTGTTTAAAATTTTAGGGTTAAAAATGATTTATGCGTCGTCAATTAATGAACAGCACATACACATTCGGATCCCTAAAAGATGATGGTAGTGTTTTCTGGCCTTTTTCTGCCGGTAAAGAAGGTTGATCATATTTTTATGGTATTGTTTGTAAATAGCGGTAAGAGAAGTCACCGAAGGTTTCCTCCGAATGTCTCCCTTTCAAGTAGATTCCGAAAAGTTCATCCAGAGTTTGAAGGATTTCTTCTTCGCCGATGTTTTCTTTAAATTTTGTATTGAGACGCATTCCAAGCCTGTCGCCGCCAATGTGAAGATTGTATTTTCCGTAAGCCGTTCCTACAAATCCTATTTCGGCATTGGGTGATCTTCCGCAACCGTTTGGACAGCCTGTCATTCTGATGGTGATATCTTCGTCCTGAAGTCCGTGTTTTTCAAGGATAGGCTCTATTTTCGTGACTAAAACGGGCAAATACCTCTGACCTTCCGCCAAAGCCAGTGAACAGGTGTTCAGTGCCACACAGGCCACGGAGTTTTTACGCAACGCGCTGGCTTTTTCTGTATAACCTGAAATCCCGTGTTCTTTCAGAAGATGTTCAATTTCTGCCTTATCCTCTTCGCCAATATCAGAAAGAATCAGATTCTGATTACAGGTGAACCGGAAATTCACATTTCCTGTCTCCGCAATTTTCAACAGCCCTGATTTCAAAGGATAGTCTTCTGTATCCAAAACCCTTCCATGCTCTACAAATAAAGTGTAAAACCATTTTCCTTCATGATTTTGGGTCCAGCCGTAACGGTCTTTTCTCTGTTCAAACTTAAACTCGCGGGCTGGTTCTAAGGCAAAGCCGCATCTTTTTTCGACCTCGTTTCTATAGCCTTCAATGCCCAGTTTATCAATTGTATATTTTAATCTGGATAATTTTCTGTCGCTTCTGTTTCCGAAATCACGCTGTACTGTTATAATTTCGTAGACCGCCTTCAGCAGTTTTTCTTCTGTATCTACAAAACCTAAAAGAGAAGCCAGACGTGCATAAGTCGCATCATTTCCGTGGGTAGCACCCAATCCGCCGCCGGCCGCGATATTGTAACCGACAATTCTGTCATCTTCAACGATGGCAATCAGGGCAATATCATTAATAAAAACATCCACATCATTGTTGGGAGGAATGGCAATTCCGATTTTCAGTTTTCTCGGCAGGTATCTGTCCTGATACAAAGGATCTTCCTCTGTTTTCCTGTCGATTAATAACTCATCATCGATCCACAGATCATAATAGGATTTTGTTTTCGGAAGACACATTTCACTGATTTTTCCGGCCAGTTCATAGACCACCTGATGCATTGGTGACTCGGAAGGATTTGAAGTACACGTTACATTTCTGTTCACATCACCACATGCCGCAATCGAATCCAGATGCTGTAAGTTGAAATTCTGGATGGTAGGTCTTACATGAGATTTTAAAATCCCATGTAGCTGAATGGTCTGGCGCGTCGTAATTTTAATCACTCCCGTGGAATGGTTTTCTGCAATTTCATGAAGTCCCGCCCACTGTTCGGAAGTTAAAAATCCTCCCGGAAGTCTTAGCCTGATCATGTAGGAATATAGCCACTCCAGTTTCTTAGCGACTCTTTCTTCGCGCCTGTCCCGGTCATCCTGCTGGTACATTCCATGGAATTTGATGAGGGTTTGGTCATCTTCTCTGATGGCTCCGGTAAAATCGTCCAAAAGACTTTCCTTTAAAGTTCCTCTGAGCCCGTTGCTGCCGGTTTTTATCCTTTCTACCGGCGAAAGGTTATTCTTATCTGTCATATCGTATCCGTTTATGATTTAATACACATCTTTAACATATCTGCCGCTGAGTTCCAGCTCTTCAAGATAATTCTGCGCTTGTTCCGGGCTGTGTTTTCCCTTATCCTGAATAATGTTCAGAATGGTTTTCTCAACCTCTTTACTCATAGGTTCTTTAGCGCCGCAAACGTAAAGTGAAGCACCTCCTTCCAGCCAGTGATAGACTTCCTCTGCTTTTTGTTCCAGTTTATGCTGAACGTATATTTTTTCGGCGGTGTCTCTGGAAAAGGCAAGATCAAGATGGGCCAATGCTCCTGTTTTCAGAAAGTCCTGAAGTTCGGCCTGATAAAGGAAGTCTGAAACGAAAGTCCGGTCTCCGAAAAAGAGCCAGTTTCTGCCTTCTGCTCCCACAGCATCCCGTTCGTAGAGAAAAGATCTGAAAGGCGCAATACCTGTTCCCGGACCAATCATAATGATATCTTTCTCCGGCTTCGGAAGTCTGAAATGTTTGGCTTCCTGGATATAAAATTCGATGTCTTCCCCTTCTTTAAATTCTGCCAGAAAACCGCTGCACAAGCCGTTTTGCTTTTTTTCATTGATGAAAAACTCTGATTTAGCAACTGTAATATGAATTTCGCTGTCTCCGTGGGCTTCAAATGAGGAAGAAACAGAATACAAACGAGGCGACTGTCCAGTCAAAACCGGAATAAACTGTTCAAGTTCATCAGCATTTTTTACAGGATAAATTCTCAGCAGATCGAGAAGACTTAATCTCACTTCGGGAATAGAATGCCCTGTGATCTGTGCATATTGAGCGACTGTTGTTTTAAGCAGATAGCTGATATTAAGATGTTTGTAGAGCAATTCTTTTGCGCTGGCTGTAATTTTTGCCGTTTTAATCTGCTTTTCAGGATCAATTCCGGTTAAGCTAATTATTTCTTCAACCTCATCTTTTGAATTGAAAGCGATCACGCCCAATGCATCACCGGGGCTATACATCAGAGGTTCTTCAGTTTCTATTTCTATATGGTAGGTTTCCTTGTCAGAACCTATATCATTAAGGTTGATGATGGTTGAAATTTTTCCCTGATATTTTTTCCTTCCGGTTGATGTTTTTACAGCAACCGCAGTTTTCTGGCTGCTTTCTTTGGTTTTATTGGCAACATCCAGAATATGTTCTGCCCAGACATGAGCTTCCTGTTCATAATCAATATCACATCTTTTTAAAGGAAGAATGCGCTGTGCTCCCAATACTTCAAAACGGGAATCGATGTCTTCTCCTGTTTTGCAGAACAAAGGATAACTACTGTCTCCCAAGGCAAGAACACCAAATTTCAAATGACTGATATTCAAATCATTTTCATGAATGTGGTCATAAAATTTTTTCGCCAGGACAGGTGGGTCACCTTCTCCCTGAGTACTGATAATGATGAAGAACAAATCTTCTTTGGCAAGATCTTTCGGTTTGTACTGGGAAAGGTCTGCCAGTTTTACCTGCACCCCCTTTTTCTTGATCACTCCCGCTAGTTCAACTGCCAATTTCTTACTGTTTCCGGTTTCAGTGCCATACGCAAGGGTAATTTTCTTCGGAGAAACGACATCGGTATCAATGTCCGAGGTAACCTGATGCTGTACGGCGGCAGATATTCCGGCAATTCCAGCGAGAAAACCACTGGCCCAGACCGCTTCATCTCTTGAAAAATCTCCTGATATTTCTTTAAGGGCTTTTAATTTAGTTTCAGACAGCATATTCCAGTATATTTTGATGGTTGGAGACTAAGGTTCCGTTCGTTACAGATTTAAAGTAAATCCCTTCCTGTATAGTTGATTCCAGCCACGAAAATTCTTCATGCAGATTCACCACCTTCCCTATCACCACCAATGACGGAGATACAAAGTCTTTATTTCCAAAGTTTTGCTGAAAATCTTCCAGAGAAGAGGTGTAAACTTTCTGATAAGGTGTGGTCGCCTGTTCTATGATGGCTATTTTCTTATCCTCCGTTTTGCCCAAGGCCAGGAATTTCTCTACCAGGCTGTTCAGATTTCCTTTAGACATATAAAAAACCAGTGTGTCATCGGATGTTCCGAGCTCTTTCCAATAGGCATCGCTTAGAATTTCTTTTTTATAGTAGGTCAGAAAACGGACGGATGTTGCATATCCTCTGGCGGTTAAAGGTATCCCCGCATAAGCCGCTGCTCCGGATGCCGCTGTAATTCCCGGAACGATTTCAAAGGCTATATGATGCTCTTTCAATGCTTTCAGTTCGTCTAAAACATTGGAAAAAAAGGAGATGTCCCCGCCTTTGAGTCTTACTACTGTTTTCCCCTGTAAAGCATAGTCTACAATCAGGGTATTGATATGGGTCTGAGGTGTAGAAGCGTTTTTGCTGCATTCTTTTCCTACATAGATGATTTCGGTATTCTTATTCGCGTAACGGCCTAATATTTCAGGACTTACGAGACGGTCACACAGGATGATATCGGCTGAGGCAATGGCTTTTACGGCCTTCACAGTGATTAGATCAGGGTCGCCAGGTCCTGCACCCACAAGGTAAACCTTTGGTGTTGTATTCAGTTTTTTCATTTTAAATCTTCTTATGGATGTTATTTAGAAAAGCCCTTCTATGGACAGGTATCTTTCGCCTGTGTCATAATTCACTGTAAGTACAGTGGCTCCTGCAGGGATCTGAGGAAGTTTTTTCGCAACCGCAGCTAAAGCGGCTCCCGTAGAAATTCCTACAAACAGGCCTTCTCTTTTGGCAGCTTCTTTAGTAAATTCAAAAGCTTCGTCTTTATTGATCTGTACAATTTCGTCCAGCAGTCCGGTATCAAGGATTGACGGAACAAATCCCGCTCCCAGGCCCTGAAGTGGATGTGGTGCCGGAGCTCCTCCACTAAGAACCGGGGATAATTCTGGTTCTACAGCAATTACTTTGAGGTTAGGAAATTTCTGTTTCAATACCTGTGCAAGCCCTGTGATGTGGCCGCCAGTTCCTACGCCGGTGATCAGGTAGTCCAGTCCTTCCGGAAAGTCTTTCAGGATTTCCTGAGCCGTGGTTTCAACATGAACTTTAACGTTAGCAGGATTGTCAAACTGTCTCGGGATCCATGAATTTGGAGTTTCTTTGGCCAGTTCTTCCGCTTTTTCAATGGCCCCTTTCATTCCTTTTTCTCTTGGAGTCAGAACGAATTCCGCTCCATAAGATTCCATAATTTTCCGGCGTTCCAAACTCATACTTTCGGGCATCACCAGAATAAGCTTATAGTTTTTTACAGCGGCTACCAGGGCAAGTCCGATGCCTGTATTTCCGCTGGTAGGTTCTATAATGACGCTGTTTTCATTCAGCAATCCTTTAGCTTCAGCATCTTCTATCATAGATAAAGCAATTCTGTCTTTGATGCTTCCTCCGGGATTGGCTTTTTCCAGTTTGATCCAGACTTCATGTCCGGTATCGAAAAGCTTATTAATTTTTACGACCGGGGTATTTCCGATGGTTTCTAGTGTGTTTTGGAACTTCATACCGATTCAATTTTATATTGTTTTTAAACTTATAAACATTAATTTTTACCATTAAGATTCATTAAGTGATTAAGAACATTAAGAAGAATATCTTCGATATTCATTAAGCTGGGCTTAACTTTCTTAATTTCTAAATCAATCTTAATGGTTATTTTTTATATCACAAATGTTAAAGATTCAGGAAGGGTTCCGTTATCTTTTATTTTTATTTCACTTTTATGATAGACCAGAGAGCCGGAAGGAACGTTTTGTGTGATCCATACATTTCCTCCGATAACGCTGTCTCTGCCTATGGTCGTATTCCCGCCCAAAATGGTCGCTCCGGAATAAATAATGACATGGTCTTCGATATTGGGATGCCTTTTCTCATTGGCTTTATCCTTTGAAACATTTAAGGCTCCGAGCGTTACGCCCTGATACAGTTTTACATGGTTTCCGATCTCCGTTGTTTCTCCAATCACAATTCCGGTTCCGTGGTCGATAAAGAAATATTTTCCAATCACCGCACCCGGATGGATGTCTATTCCGGTTTTGCTGTGGGCATACTCTGATATCACACGAGGCAGTATTTTTACCTTTTGAATCCAGAGCTGATGGGAGATCCTGTACACATACGTAGCAAAAAAGCCGGGATATGAGAGGAGGATTTCTTCCAGTGATTCTGTAGCGGGATCAAATTCTAAAATAGATTCGGCATCCAGAATCAGTGTGCTGTAGATATCAGGTAATACGAGAAACAATTTGTCGGTCTGCTCTTTAGCAAAAACCTCATCTTCCGAAGCGTTCTTTATCAGATCAAAAAGAATTTTCTGCACATCTTCAAACCTGTCATGAAGCTGATCTTCCGTATTGATTTTTTCCGGAAGAAACAGGATATTATACAGGTCTGTGACAAAATTTTCCATCTTCCTTTTGTCAAAGAATCCCTGAGAACTGCTTTGCTTTTTTTCAAGGATTTTCTTAATAAAATACTCTGAAACTTTCATGTTTTACTGAATTATACATGCCGCAACGGTAGCATTGGAGGTTTCATCTACCAAAATTGCCGATCCCGTTTTTTTATTGCTTATAAAATCATCAAAAACCAAAGGTTGCGCGGTTTTAATGGTTACTTTCGCGATTTCATTAAGCTTGATTTCTCCTTCTGAATCTTCCTGTTCCAGCGTATTGACATTGATCTTGTAGTCTACGTGTTTTACCACCGCTTTCAACTGTCTGCTGTGATGCTGTATCAGGTATCTATTCCCCGGCTGCAAGCTTTTATGATCGAGCCAGCACAATAATACTTCCACTTCTTTTTCAACATTAGGAAGTTCTTCTGCTGATGCAAAGAAATCTCCGCGGCTCACATCGATGTCTTCTGTAATCTGGATGACAGCCGGCTGCCCTTCAAATGCTTCCTGAACCTCAGCACCATTTACTTCTATGGTTGCTATTTCAGTAATAATTCCTGCCGGAAGTATGGCTATTTTATCTCCTTTCTTAAAACTTCCACTGATGATCTGTCCCGCATATCCACGGTAATCGTGAAGCTCTTCTGTCTGAGGACGGATGACATACTGCACCTGGAAACGGCTTCCGCTGTTGTGTACATCATCAAGTTCCACCTCCTCCAGATAATCGAGCAGAGAACTTCCCTGATACCAGTCTGTGGTGGATGACAGGGAAACAATATTATCTCCTTTCAGTGCGGAAATAGGGAAATAGGTGACATCATTTAAGCCTAACCCTTCTGCAATCTTAGAATAATCTGCTTTAATGCTTTCAAAAACTTCTTCCGAATAGTCCACCATATCCATTTTATTGATTGCAACAGCTACCTTTTTCAATTTAAGTAACGAAGCGATGATGGAATGTCTTCTGGTCTGTTCAATAACTCCTTTTCTGGCATCGATCAGAATCACCATCAGATCTGAGTTGGAAGCTCCTGTGATCATATTTCTGGTATACTGAACGTGTCCCGGAGCATCTGCGATGATAAATTTTCTTTTTGACGTCGAAAAGTACCGGTAAGCCACATCAATGGTGATTCCCTGTTCCCTTTCCGCCCGAAGTCCATCCGTTAAAAGCGCCAGATCTACTCCGTCTTCATTTTTGTTTTTAGAATGTTTTTCAAGGACTTCCAGCTGATCCTGCAAAATACTTTTGCTATCGTAAAGCAGTCTGCCGATGAGGGTACTTTTGCCGTCATCTACGCTTCCTGCTGTTATAAATCTTAATATATCCACGAGTTTTTTGTTATAAATGATTAATGATGATTGATTAATGATGAGCAATAAGTAATGGGTAATATGTCCTTTGGTACTATTTTCCACGCTGTATGATTGCTAATTACTCATTGCTCATTACTTATTAAAAATAGCCTCCTTTTTTCCGGTCTTCCATTGCCGCCTCCGTTACCCGGTCGTCAATTCTGGTTTCTCCTCTTTCTGAGATTCTGGTAGCTACAATTTCTTCAATCACGGTGTCTACGGTAGCAGCTTCAGATTCTACTGCTGCGGTACAGGTCATATCTCCTACGGTGCGATAGCGTATTCTTTTGGTCGTTACGATATCACTTTCTTCCAGAACTGCAAACTCGGAATTCGCAATCCACTGTCCGTTAAGGTCTACTACTTCTCTTTCATGCGAAAAGTAAATAGATGGTAAGCCTATATTTTCTCTCCGGATATAATTCCAGACATCAAGTTCTGTCCAGTTGCTGATTGGAAAAACTCTTACATTTTCCCCTTTCTGAATTTTTCCATTGAAAATATTCCACAATTCAGGTCGCTGAAGTTTAGGATCCCATTGTCCAAACTCATCCCGGACAGAGAATATCCTTTCCTTGGCTCTGGCTTTTTCCTCATCTCTTCTTGCTCCTCCAATGCATGCATCAAATTCGAATTCTTCAATCGTGTCAAGAAGGGTGAAGGTCTGCAGCCAATTTCTGCTTGGAAATTTTCCTTTCGGTTCCGTCAGTTTTCTTTTATGAATCGTGTCTTCTACTTTTCTTACGACCAAATCTACATTGATCTCTGTGGTCAGCTGATCCCTGAAGTCTAAAACTTCCTGAAAATTGTGTCCTGTATCCACGTGAACAAAAGTGAACGGGATTTTTCCGTAAGGAAATGCTTTGGCAGCCAAATGAGCCAGCACAATGCTGTCTTTTCCACCGCTGAACAGTAAAGCCGGACGCTCAAACTGCCCTGCTACTTCCCGTAAAATATAGATGGATTCAGCTTCTAACTGATCTAAATAATTCAAATGATATAATGACATATTTTATTTTTTTATTGATGAACATGTAAGCCGCATTCCTTTTTATCGGCATCTTCCCACCACCATCTTCCGGCTCTGAAATCTTCCCCTTCTTTGATCGCTCTGGTACAGGGCTCACATCCGATGCTTACAAATCCTTTTTTGTGAAGGTGATTATAAGGAAGGTGTTGCGTTTTTACATAGTCTGTCACCTGTTCTGTGGTCCAGTGAAGGATGGGATGAAATTTGATGATCTGATGATCAGGATCCCACTCCAGCTGTGGCATTTCTTTTCTGCCTGCGGAATGTTCTGATCTTAAACCTGTAATCCAGACCTTATATCCCTGAAGTGCTCTTTTTAGAGGAATAACCTTTCGGATATTACAGCAGGCTTTTCTCTTTTCTACGGATTGATAAAAAGAATCCGGTCCGTTTTCTGACACAAACTGCTGCAGCGATTCCGGATCCGGATAATACGCTTTAATATTTTTTTTGAAGAAAGCTCTGGAGGAAGTCCAGGTCTCATAAGTCTGCTCAAAAAGTCGTCCCGTATCCAGTGTGAAAATATCAATATTCAGGTTTTTTATCAGGTGAGTCACTACCTGATCCTCGTAACTGAAGCTGGTAGAAAAAATGACTTCACCAGGAAACCTGTTGGCAAGAACTTCTAAAAAATCATCATTAAAAGCACCTGCAGAGGCCTTTTCCAGTAATTGATTGAATTCTATTTTCAGGGTATTTTCCATGTTGAATTGAAATTAACTCCTGCAAATATATATAAATCCTATTTATCCTACCAAATTAGTAGGATATAAAAATTAAAAAAAAATTCAGCTGTTTTTTATAAAGGAAGTAAGAGTCGCTTCCATCATGCTTTTTCTTGTTTTTTCTCTTACGATCATCAGTTCATTTCTGAGATAACAGGTTGCCTCATCGACACAGTCATCGCAAGGTTCGTAGAAATTCAGTGAAATACAAGGAGTTAAGGCAATCGGACCTTCGAAAATACGGTAGATATCTGCCAGCGAAACATCGTCAGGAGACTTCAGAAGATAATATCCACCGGCATTTCCCTGTTTGCTGTTGACCAATTTGGCTCTTTTCAGCTCGAGAAGAATCTGCTCTAAGAATTTTTTGGAAATATTCTCATCCTGTGCAATAACGGCCGTTGACAAAAATCCCTGGTTGTAGTTTCTTGCCAATCTAACCATCGCTTTCAAAGCATATTTGCAACGTTTGGACATCATAATTGATGCAAGTTATAACAATTTATTTGATTAACGAAATCGCAGCTTTAGATTAAAAAAATCAATCCGGATAACCCTTTGAAAATATCCCTCAAAGTTCAGTTTTGAAAAATTTACATTGTATATTTGTTGGAAATTTATGATCGATGAGTATAACAGAATTCAATCCATTGTGGAAAGAGAAATTACTGAACCGTTTTCTCGCCTATGTAAAAATATATTCAACCAGTGATGCGGAAAGCGAAGCAACCCCTTCTACCCCGCGACAGTGGGACATTGCCAACTATATTGCAGAGGAACTGAAAACGATCGGCCTTGCGGATGTTTCCATTGATGACAACGGGTATATTATGGGATATGTTCCTTCTAACCTTGACAATGACAACACGCCTACCATAGGATTTATTTCACATTATGATACCTCTCCGGATTTCAGCGGGGAAAATGTAAAACCTCAGATTTGGGAAAACTATGACGGAGGTGATCTTCTTTTAAATGAAACGACAGGATTTACCCTTTCTTCTTCAAAATTCGAGAGCTTAAAAAAATATATCGGGCAAACGCTTATTACAACAGACGGAAATACCCTTCTTGGAGCTGATGATAAAGCGGGTTGTGCAGAAATTGTAACCGCTGCTGAATACCTTATCGCTCACCCGGAAATCAAGCACGGAAGAATTGCGGTAGGATTTACACCGGATGAAGAAATCGGAAGAGGCGCTCACAAATTTGATGTTGCTAAATTCGGTGCAGAATGGGCTTACACGATGGATGGAAGTGAAGTTGGAGAATTGGAGTATGAAAACTTTAATGCTGCAGGAGCTGTGGTAAAAATCCACGGACTGAGCGTTCACCCGGGTTATGCTTATGGAAAAATGATCAACGCAGGTCTTTTGGCCGCAGAATTTATACAGTTGCTTCCTGCCAATGAAACTCCGGCTACGACCAAAGGTTTTGATGGCTTCTATCACTTAATGGATATCACAGCTGATATTTCTGAGGCTAAGCTTCAATACATCATCCGTGATCATGATGAAGATAAGTATGAGGCCAGAAAAAAATTCATGGAGGAAAAAGTAGCTGAATTCAACCAAAAACATGGTGAAGGAACGGCTGAAGTTGAAATCAAAGAACAATACCGTAACATGAAGCAGCAGTTCGAAGGAAAAATGCACATCATTGACCTTGCTGCCAAAGCGATGAAAGAAGCTGATATCGAGCCTAAAATCAAAGCTATCAGAGGAGGAACAGACGGCGCTCAGCTATCCTATATGGGTCTACCTTGTCCAAATATTTTTGCAGGAGGAATGAACTTCCACGGACCTTACGAATATGTGGCGCTGGAAAGCATGGAAAAGGCAGTTGAAGTGATTATTAATATCGTAAAAGCTTAATACTGATGAAAAAACTTTCAGCATTAGCCCTTCTGTTCATTTTTACATTCAGCAGTGCGCAGGTCTCTGAATTTGAGAAGGCTGATTCAAAATACGACAGAAAATTAAAGTCTCTGTACAAGAAATATCCGAAGCCTAATGATGAAAGAACCAAACAGGAGTGGCTCCTTACGGAAGCAAAAATAGCGTCTTATCAAAGTGCCTTAGAGAAGATTTCTGAGGAGGAAAAGAAAATGATAACTGATGCTCCGCCTCCTATGGCACCTAAAATTACCAAAGAAGCGGAATACGAAACCGGAAAGGCGGCTTTTCAAAAGCTTTTAAATGAAGCTGTAGACCTTACTTTTCTGAATTTTGCAGTCAATCCCTACAAAGTAACCCTAAAATTTACTTTAGATTCTAATGGGAATGTCTATAATGCGAAAGTAAAAGGGAATAATGAAGACGTAAACTCCTTTATAGAAGCCGGTTTTTACCGTATCAAGGATAAAGGTAAATGGAAACCTGCAGAATCCAACGGACGGCCAGTCCTTTCTGTGGTAAGTCTTCCTCTACAGTTAAACTTCAGTAAATAATACAGATCAACCCATTGCAGAAGCAGTGGGTTTTTCTTTTTCATTACGTTCAATTTTTCACCTTATTTCTCTTATTGATGAAAAGTATTTAGTTTTTTGATTATATTTACTTAAACATCAGACTATTAACTTTAAAAATCAATTTACTATGAAAAAAATCAGAAAATTTTCAAGAAAAGATCTGTCAACAATCCTGGGCGGAGGTATAGGTGGCTGCCATATGAACGGAGATTCTGCGTATTGCTGGACAGATTGTGAATGTACTTTCGGAAAAGCCTGTGAAATGGACGATGACGGAAATCCCGGAAGATGTGTTTCCGTAGGCGGTGGAAATCCCGGCGGTGGCGGTACCGGAGGATGCATTCCACCATCCAATTGCGAAGATTTAGAACCATTTTAACAGATATCTATCGGAAGTACTCTCTTCCGATTTTTTTTTGCTTTTCCCGCTAAAAACAGGTCCTTGTCAAAGCATCTCTGCAGTTCATCAAATAAAGTTTTATCCCGCTTTTCATAGCTGTTGCTTTGCATCAAATTATTAAAAGCAATTTATGAAACAGCAGTTTTTAGCACTAAGCACATTTTTATTATGCATCATTGGTTTTATAGAGACCAAAGCGCAACAAACACATGCTTTCCACATCGGGATCAAAGGCGGGGCAAATTTTACAAAAACCTCTTCGGAGTCCTCCACCTTGGAAGGGAAATACGGATTCGGCTATCAGGGAGGCATCATGACCAGAATGGATATCGGAAGCCTTTATGTACAAGGAGAAGCCTTATTCAACAAAAGAAAAACCTCTTTCGACACTAAAGATGGAACCTCAGCCAAATTAAGCTGGAATTCTGTTGATATTCCGGTAGTAGTCGGTTATAAATTCATCAATACGAAAGATTTTAATGTAAGAGCATTTGCCGGCGGGGTTTACAGTTATGCTTTTAAAAACAATCTGTCAACGTCCAAAGCATTACAGGAGGGTTTTAAGAGTTTTGATAAATCGAATATCGGAATTACGGGAGGTATTGGTGTGGATTATAAAAATTTCACAGCAGATCTGAGATATGAAACCGGGCTTTCGAGCATCAGCAAAGAGTTTAAATCTAAGCCGCACAGCTTTACGCTAGGAATCGGATACTTCCTGTTTTAAAAACTTAAATTATCTTTACATATTAGAAACTGCGCCCTGCAGTTTCTAATTTTTTATAAATCTACTTGATCCTCTTCCATGACAAAACCTTTTATTTTAAGAGAATATATTTTTGTTACGATGTTCTGGCTCGTTTTTGCAGCAGCTGTGTACATCAACTTTCAGGCTAATTCTGACAAACCTTCCGCACTGTTCCAGACCATTGTCCTTGTTATTGCATCATTTTTTTTCACTCACTTTCTCACCACAAGGCTTCTTCCGAATGCTTTACGAGCAAAAAGGATGAAATTATTTCTGATTCAGGCGACCGGAGTTATTCTATTATTAAGCTTTATTTATTCTATGATCTTCACCTATATTGAAGTGAATTCCAAGAATGAACTTCCTCATGATTTCGTTGATCATCTTCCTTTTTTATGGAAAGGATTCTATCTGGCGCTGCCTGCTTCTTTTCTGATTAACGGATCTGCCTGCGGAATTAAATTTTATCAGGAACACGGAAGAATAGAACGCGATCATATCTTGTTGCAACAGGCTCATCTGGAGAACCAGCTGAAGTTATTACAGGATCAGATCAATCCTCATGTGGTTTTCAATATTCTGAATCACATTCATATTCTGATGAAAACGGATACGAAACTTGCAGATTATCTGCTGCTTAAGTTTTCAGATATTTTACGTTATCAGCTTTATCACTGCAGCCAGAATCTGGTGCCTTTGAGCCAGGATATTGAGCATCTCCAAAATCTGGTGGAAGTGGAAAAACTAAGATGGGGCAACGAACTGGAAGTAAATGCAGACTGGAGTATCGGACATAAGAAGCCATTCATTGCGCCTCTTCTGCTGGTTCCATTCATCGAAAACGCCTTTAAATATGTTTGCAGACTGCCCGGACATAGAGGGTATGTAAAGATTTCCTGTATGGAGAAAGACGGTTTTCTTTTATTTTATGTCGAAAACTGTTATTCAGAGCTGGCAACCCACAAAAAGAAGGAAGGTTCTGGTGGAATCGGGCTTCAAAATGTACAAAAACGTTTAAAATTACAGTATCCGAATGCCCACGAGCTTACCATTGTGGCAGCCGATAATGTATACAAAGTAACTTTAACCCTACAATTATCCGACAATAATGAGCAGTAATATCCCTAAAATGAAATGCCTGATCATCGATGATGAACCTTTAGCGAGATTCCACCTTAAAGAACTGGCAGACCAGATCGACTTTTTATCCGTGGAAGGTACCTGCGCCACCGCACTGGAAGCCGATGCTATCGTTAAGGAAAAGGAAATTGATCTTCTTTTTCTGGATATCAATATGCCTTATTTAACCGGCCTGGAATTTCTGGAGCAGCTGGAAAACCCACCTTTATCTATTCTCACAACCGCTTATTCTGAATATGCGCTGGAAGGTTACCGTCTGCAGGTGGTAGATTATCTTCTGAAACCCATTGCATTCAACCGTTTTTATCAGGCGGTGAACAAAGCTCAGCAGCAGTTTATTGTCTCTGAAAAGATGAAGAAGAACTCTCCTTTTGATGATCCTTTTCTCTATGTAAGGCAATCCGACAGCTTTATCAAGGTATCCTGGGTGGATATTCTGTATATCGAAAGTATGCAGAATTATACCAAACTGCATTTTAAAGACAAATCCCTGGTGATCCACCAAACGATGAAGGCTATTGAAGAATCACTGCCTTCTGAGCATTTTTTCAGAATTCATAAATCATTCCTGATCAATATTACCCATATTGATATGATCTCCGGCGGACGTCTGTTCATCAACAAAACAGAGCTTCCTATTTCGCGTACAAGGAAAGAGGAACTGCTGAATCAGGTGGTGTATAAGAAGCTTATTAGTAAGTAGTTTAGATGGGAAGATGGAGGATGGAAGTTATCCTTGTATAAAATTAAATGATTGTCTTTTTGTTTGAATCCTATCAGTTATGAATAGGGATGGAAGATGGGAGCGGGAAGAGGGAGGTTATTGAAGTTGCTAACAATAACTCTATGCCTTTTTTTAATCCATAAACACACTCATAATTAACCGACTACAAGTTAATAATCGTTGGATAGTAACTTCCCTCTCCCATCTTCCATCTTCCATCTTTGCCTTTACGGCAAATTCCACCTCAGCGACACCGCTACATACAATGAGCTGGCAAACTTCGGATCCATCATTTTTTTGTCTTTGAAAATATTCTTGATCTTTCTGTCGTTTTCACTGAAACTTCTCAGCAAAGCTGTTCCACCTGTCAACCGAAGGCTTAGATGATCATTCAGTTTCAGTTCCGGCCTGATCCCCGCTGTGATCTGTTGGTATCCAAGAAGCATTGATTTCCCGTCTTTATTTCTTTCCACAGTCATTCCGCTAAGGTTAACAACCGCTTTTAAAGCAAATTTATCTGAAAACAGATAACCCGCTTCCATTCCCTCCGGGAAATTGATGTTGAATTTAATTTTTCCGTTTGTTTTCCAGTCGAAATAGATCCAGGGTAAGATCATTGGAACCCCGAAAGCCGTGGTCAGGACAGGTCCTGCTCCAAGTGCCAGATTAGGATTGAAATGTCTGATAAACAGAATACCACCCTGTCCTAGAATATCATCGGAACTCACCTGCTCAAGGTCTGTATACACCCCTACGGCAGCAGTCATCATCATACTCCATTTCTTTCCTAAAGGTCTCATGTGCTGGATTCCGACCTGTGCATTCAGCATCTGATCAGGAAACAGCTGCTTTTCGTAGTCTTTATGCTTCATTTTTGCATACGATCCACTCAACAGAAGTGACCAAGCTTTTACCCTTCCACTGCTGTCCTTCTTCATGGACAGTGGAATGCTAAGGTTAAGATCTGCTCTTTTAAAATCACTCTTGGAATTTGTTTTCGTACTGTCTTCAGGACGAATGTAGTTGGAAAACGGAATATATTCCGTTTTAAGTTCGCCGGATATTCCGGACTGAGCAGTGACCCAATAACCCAACAGACAGCTGGCAGCGGCCAAAAGATTTCTCTTCATAATTTAAATTTTATGCAAAGAGATACTTTTGGAGGTCGGTTTCAAAAATTACTTGATTAAGTGTCCGAATGGTATGACCAAAAGGAAAAATGACGGGATGATAATAAATATGGATGACATAAAAGAGCGGTGACATAAAAATAGGACTTCATCCTATTTTTTGACTAAATCGCCCCTTTGGGGCTCTCCAATCCTATAGACGCTTTTTTACCTTTAAATGAACGGTAGGCAAACCAAACCGCAATGATTGCAATCCCCGCACGCATGAAGACCATCGGCATGATGGAATCTGCTTCTAGAAACCCGGCCAGTCCTGAGAGTAAAAAAGTAACCATCAGCTGCATAAATCCCATCACGGCAGCTGCTGTTCCGCGCCCTTCTTTAAAGGGGGATAAAGCATGAGCAGAAGTAATAGGAAAAAGAACGCCTATCGCCAGCAATGACAGATACAGCATCATAATTTCAAGGGCTACTGAAAGGTTTCCTGCTGCAATAAGGATGTGAAGGCTACATACAATAAGCAATAAAAGGGTTGCTGCCAATAATAGCTTAGTGTCACTTATTCTTTTAATCAATTTAGGAGTAAGATATGCTGCTGTTATTAAGGCTAATGAATTAAACCCAAATATAAAGCTGAAAACACCGCTGGAGAATCCGTGAAGTTCCATAAATAAAAACGGGGCATTGGAAATGTAAATAATCAGAGAGGCAAAAGCAATGCTCCCAATCATTGTACTGCTGATAAATTCTTTGTTTGAAAGTATGGTTTTCAGGTGATCTTTTAATCCTTTTTCGTCTTCTGCATTTTCCGGAAGTGTCATTTTCGAATTGGTTTCAGGAACGTATTTGTATACCATGAAAAGGGTTATAAGACCTAGAATCGTTAAGAAAGCAAACGAGCTGTTCCATCCCCAGAACTTAAGAAATACACTTCCCAGTAACGGAGCTACAATCGGAGCAATTCCACTGATCTGGGATTGCTGTGAAAAGATGGATACAGACTTCTGCCTGTCATAAAGATCAATAACTATGGCACGACCAATGACGATTCCGGCACTTCCCCCAAAAGCCTGTAAGAAACGCATCGCCCACAATACGTAAATATTTTCTGTGAAAAATATCGCAGTGGCTCCGATAATAAAAAGTAAAAGCCCGCAATACAACATTGGTTTACGGCCTGTTTTATCTGATAAAGGACCCCAAAGCAGCTGTCCGAAGGCAAATCCTGCAAAAAACACAGAGATAGAAATCTGAATATGCCCGATATCGGTCTGGAAAATCTGAGCCATGCTTGGGAAGGCCGGCAGATAAAGGTCTATACTCAGTGATTCAAGGGTGTTAAGGAGTGCCAGAATAAACACTACGATACTTAAATTTCTCATAAAAGGTCAGTCAATCATTAAAGGTTCCGCAAAAGGCGGTTTTTTCGTCCTGCAAAATTCCTCTAAAAAACAAAGCTTTACCATACAGGAACTGAAGGAAGACCAGCACAAACTGAGGATGAATTTGAGAGTTTTGGCAAGTGATAAGTTATAAATGATGAGTTATGAGTTATGTAACGCGGGTTTTTGAGTTGGAAGCTTTTCACCATTGACGTTCCTCAATCTTAGCCTTACCCTTAACCTAGAGATCTGACATCTGATGTCTTGTGTCTTGTGTCTTGTGTCTAACATCTAACTACTCTTTTCCAGCCTTAAATCCATCTGGGTTCTGGCCTGTATGCTTTTTGAAAAAGCGGGAGAAGTAAGAGGCATCGCTGAACCCCAGTTTAAAAGCAATTTCTTTAACGGTTAAAGCCCCAAAACTGAGTTCTCTTTTGGCTTCGAGCACCAATCGCTGGGCAATCATCTTTTTCACCGTCGTTCCTCTGAAAAGACGAACAATATCATTCAGGTGATGAGCACTTACTTTGATCTGATCTGCGTAGAATCCGGTATCCTTCTCAACTGTGTAATATTCCTCGATCAGGCTTACCAGTTTCTGGATGCGTTGTCTGTCGTTAATTGAAGGATCCTGCAAATTGATCTGTTCTGTGATGATGATGCAGAATGCTCTCAGGTAGGTTTTTAATAAATCTATCCTTGATGTTCCATTGTATTCCTCTTGAATAAGCGAGACAATGGTGCTGCAGGTTTCAGCATTTTGAGGATCTAATGAAAAAGGGCACGTGCCACCTGTGAGGATTGTTTCTATATCGCAGGCTTCTTTAAATATTTCCCGGCTTATGGCTAGCACATAGCCTTTTTCACCTCTAAGCTTCATATTGAAAACCTGCCCCGGTGCGATGATGCAGATTTGGTTATTTTTGAGTGAATGATGCTCAAAATCCAGTTCTAAGCTGCTGTTTTCCTTCACCTGCCTGAACCAGATGATTTCAAAGAAGTTATGCCGGTGAACATCATTAAAGTTCTCCGGATGTCCGCTATCCAGAGTCATCAGCTGAAACTGTTCGGAGGTCAGGTGATGCACGGGGATACTTTTTTCAGACAGATTCATTTTTAGTGCTTATTAAATATTGAATTTTCTTTAACAAAATCTACATCCGAAGGGTTTGTAATGATGTAAACTTCGCCTTCATCTTTAGTATTTTTCCCTTTATAATAAATAATTTGTTTGTCAGAAACTAATTGTACACGATCTCCAATCTCCCTTTCAATATATATCGGCAGATAGATTTCAGCCTTTTTATCTCTGATTTGGTAAGGATATATTCCCTGTTTTGATTTTTTGGAGAATTCTTTAACGGTAGAATGAAGCACATCCACGGTCAATATACCAAAACTATGATTGTCGGACCTTTTTATATCAGAGACGGTTCCTTCCAGAACCACTCCATTTCGTAAAACTTTATTTTCTTCCGTGTACTCTTTTGCGCCATTTTTCGTTATAAAAACGACAATTACGATAAAAACAATCAATAAAACGATAAATCTTACATATTTCATATCTACTTTAAGTTAAAGTTTACAGCAGTCGTTAAAACAAAAACCACAGCAAAAAAAGTGCTGCGGTTTTCTACAATATTCAAAATTAAATATAATTTTATCCATTCTGCTGGTTACCCAGGAAAGCATCCCAGCCCTGCGCCGTAAGTGGAACAAGCTGATTGGAGCCTCTCGCAACCATATAGTTACCCTCTTCATTCTCTACTGCATGACCAATGATTGTAAAATCAGGATGGTTTTTAATTTTATCAAAATCATTCGGAGAAATGGTGAACAGCAATTCATAATCTTCACCACCGCTTAATGCTGTCATGACAGGATTAAGGTTCATTTCATCCGCTGTAGAGATCGTCAGGCTGTCCATTGGGATCTTCTCTTCATACAGTCTGAATCCTGTTTTGGACTGATCAGAAAGATGAAGGATTTCCGAAGCCAGGCCGTCAGAAATATCAATCATTGAAGTCGGTTTGATATCAAGTTCTTCAAGGATAGTTTTCACATCGGTTCGCGCTTCAGGTTTAAGTTGTCTTTCCAGAATATAATCGTACCCTTCCATTTCAGGTTGCATATTCGGGTCTGCAAGGAAAACGGCGTGTTCTCTTTCAAGGATCTGAAGCCCCATGTAGGCACCGCCAAGATCTCCGCTTACCACCAGAAGGTCATTCGGTTTTGCACCGCTTCTTTTTACGATATTCTCGTCATTTTCAATTCCTACAGCTGTGATGCTCATCACCAACCCGGAATTGGAGCTTGTCGTATCTCCACCGATAAGGTCTACTTTATATCTTGCACAAGCTGCCTGGATTCCGGAATATATCTCTTCCAAAGCCTCCACGGGAAAACGGCTGGAAACGGCAAGAGAAACCAAAATCTGTGTAGGAACAGCATTCATGGCTGCAATATCACTAAGGTTCACGACAACCGCTTTGTATCCTAAATGTTTTAAAGGAACATAGCCTAAATTAAAGTGGACGCCTTCTGCAAGGACATCCGTTGTCAAAACAACTTTTTTATTTCCAGGATTAATAACAGCGCCATCATCTCCTACTCCAAGTTCCGAAGACTCGTTGGACAGTGGAAAATGTTCTGTCAAATGTTTTATAAGACCGAATTCTCCTAATTTGGAGATGGGGGTCAGTTCCTGTGATTTATCTTCAAACATAATTTTTTCTTTTTTGTAAAATGTCCAATGTAAAATGTATTCATGACTTTGAACATTAACCTTGAATTTTATTTTGTGAATTCTGCCGGATCCACATTATCCGGACGGAAAGGAAGTTTTTTGAAATCTTCTCTGGTCATCACGATGGTTTCAGGGCTTTTGTATTTGTTCATTGCTTCTATCACATCATCCGGTGGCGTTGTCATTTTTCTCAGCATCATATCAATCCATACTCCTGTAGCTTCTGCAGTAGCACAATGTACTCCGTCCGGCGTATAGAATTTATGGACAAATCTGTAGATTGATGAATCTTCTGAGCATCCATCGATTTCCAGGCTTACAATAACCGTCTGGTCTGCATAGATTTCTTTGAAGAAAGAATATCTTTCATGCATGATCACCGGCCCGATTCCCCATCGGCTTAACTGGGTAACTCCCATTTTTTCTTTGGTCATAAAGGCCATTCTGGACTGCGCACAGTACTGTACATATGATGAATTGGCTAAGTGCTTGTTGGCATCAAGATCACTCCAGCGTACTTCGAATTTATGGTAAAAAATCATGTAAATACGTTTTAAATATGCTCTTATAAAGTTTCCGTTATTTTTCAACCACAAAAGTCACAAAAGAGATTAACATTTTAAAATACATTAAGTTCATAATCACACTACATATAAGTTCACATAAAAAGAAAATCTACGATTTTCAACAAACTTAAGTGCTCTTCCTATGCGCGATCTATTTCACTTAAAAATAGCTAAAGTGTAAAAACTTTTATTGCTTTTATGGTTAATAATCTAAACTTTAAAGTTCAAAAATTATATTCTTCAAAATTACTCAAATAAGATGGTTTATAAAAATTGTACTTTTGAAAAAATAATCTTCAGCATAAGATTACCTATACATGAAACAGATCATCATTATCGGAGGCGGTGCAGCAGGCTTTTTCTGTGCATCGAATCTTGACGAAAAAAAATACAGCATTACCATCCTGGAACAAAACTCGGATGTACTTCAGAAGGTAAAAATCTCAGGCGGCGGGCGTTGCAACGTCACTCATGCCTGTTTTGATCCCCGGGAACTGGTTCAGTTTTATCCGCGTGGTAATAAAGAATTGTTAAGTGTTTTCACTAAATTTCAGCCAGGGGACACAATGGATTGGTTTGACCAACGCAGCGTTCCTTTGAAAATAGAGAATGACAACCGTGTGTTTCCGGAAAGCAATTCTTCGCAGACCATTATCAATACATTCCTGACTGAAATTCAGAATAAAAAGGTTGAGGTTAAAACAAAATGTTCCGTTAAAGAAATTGAAAAACAGGGCGAAAAATATCTGGTCAAGACCAGTTTGGGAGATTTTCAGGCGGATTACGTGGTTTATACAACCGGAAGTTCTCCGAAATCATTGAAAATCATTGAAAATCTGGGTCATAAGATTGTGGATCTTGTTCCCTCCCTTTTTACATTCAATATTAAAGATGAATTGCTGCAGGATATTCCCGGAACGAGTTTTGAAAATGCTGAGATTTCGATTCCTGCATTAAAAACGGAAGAAAGCGGACCTTTATTGATTACGCATTGGGGCCTTTCCGGACCTGCTGTTCTGAAAATTTCAGCTTGGGAAGCGATAAGTCTGGCCAAATCAAAGTATCATTTTGAGATTGAAGTGAATTTTATTTCAAAATCTATGGATGAAGCGGAAGAAAGTTTCCTGAATTTTAAACAGTCCAATCCGAAAAAAACAATCGGGCAGGCGAAGATCTTTGAAGTCACCAACAGGTTCTGGCAGAAAGTACTGGATGTTTCAAAAGTTGATCTTAATAAACAGGTCTCCAATATCTCAGGAAAAGAAATGCAGCAGATCCTTGAAAACCTTTGCAGAAAAAAACTGAAGGTTACAGGCAAATCCACATTTAAAGACGAGTTTGTGACCGCAGGAGGTGTTGATTTAAAGGAAATTAACTTCAAAAACATGACTTCAAAACTTCTTCCCAATTTTCATATTGCCGGGGAAGTTCTGAACATCGATGCGGTGACGGGAGGTTTTAATTTTCAGGCGTGCTGGAGTGAAGCATGGCTTATTTCACAACATTTAAATCATTTAGAGATATGAGAAAAATCTTATTATTCGGCTTGCTTTTAGGATTTCAATTTGCTTTTTCGCAAACATCAAAAGAAAATTCAAAAGATCAGAAAGTACCTGCTACAGATATCCAGACATTTATCGAAACAGACATTGCGGCTTCTTTTCCTGGTGGAATGGAAGCTCTCAGAAGACATATCAGCTCTGAATTTGATACATCAAAAATTAATGGCTCAGGAGTTTTTAAATCTGTCACCAAGTTTTTGATTCATGCTGACGGTAGTACGGAATCTATTTCGACTACTGGAAATAACGCTGCGATGAATAAAGAAATGACGCGTGTAATTAAAGCAATTAAAACTAAATGGAAACCGGCTACACGCGATGGCCAACCTGTTGAAACCTGGTATACAATTCCCATGACCATAAATATTTAAAAAAATCAATTCGTTTGACTCAATAAAATGTTTGAGGCCAGAAAACATATCCCTTCTATCTTAAAAACCCTTTTGATTGTAGGGTTTGGATATTTCTTTTGGCTGATGCTTAAAATTACGCTGGAATATATTCCTTTCAATCCGAATGTAAGCTTTCTGATGATCAAACAGACGGAAGTTCAGGACAGACCGGAATATCTTTCTTTTTTCTATACACACGTGTACACCAGTATTTTTGTGCTGTTTTCCGGATTTCTGGCTATTCTCAGAAAGGATTTCGGGATTAAAAACTTGCACAGGAATATTGGAAAAATCTATATTTTTTTAATTCTGATTCTGGCTGCACCATCCGGAATCTACATGGGATTTTTTGCCAACGGAGGCTTCCTTTCCAAAATATCGTTCGTTATTTTAGGCTTTCTCTGGTGGTTTTCTACGTACAAAGCCTATCAGTCTGCAAGACAGAAAAAATTTAAAGAACACAAGCAGTGGATGTGGCGAAGCTTTGCGCTCAGTTTATCTGCTCTTACGTTACGGATCTGGAAAGTAATTATTGTATATTTATTCCACCCAAATCCGATGGATGTCTACCAGATTATCGCATGGCTGGGCTGGATTCCCAATATCCTTTTAATAGAATACCTAATAACAAAAAAACATATATGAAAATTTTAAATTACACCCTTGTTTCTTTGCTGGCAGTTTCCCTTGTGGGCTGTAAGAAAGACGGAAAAATAACCGAAACCGGAAAAGATTCGGTGATTGCAAAAAAGGATTCCGTTGTGGTTCCTGAAATCTATAAAGAATATTATGGAATTTATACCGGAGATTTTGCCGGAAAAGAAATGATTTCTTCTGAAGACGGCGAACAGTATGAGGATTTTGTGAATAAGAAAATTTCTCTGAAGATCAACAGGATTACCAAGGACAGCGTCTACGGACAAAGTATTGTCAATGGAAACCAACGACCTTTCAGAGGTGTTTTTAATGAAAGTATGAAATCTTTTGTCCTTGATGAACCGGGAAATGATAAAACCGACGGCAGATTTGAAATAAAATTGAGTGGCGACAGCATCACCGGAAAATGGAATGCTTTCAATAAAACGGCTGTAAAATCGCCTTTAAAAACCATTAAACTTTCCAAAAAAGAATTTGTCTATAATCCGAACTTTATGCTGGATCAGGATTCTGATCTGGTAGACTGGTCCAATCCGAAGGATTTTGTAGAAAAATACACCGATGAAGAAACCGGGAAAACAGAAAGCTATACAACATCCAAAAACAGAGTGGCTTCTGAAGCTATTTTTAAACTGAATGCTTCCAAGCAAAAACTCACGGAGAAGGAACTTAAAAACTTAAGAAAACTCGATCTTGAGATCATTAAAAACTCTGTTTTTGCCAGACACGGCTATTCTTTCAAAAAAGAGACCTACAGATATTTCTTTGAACAGACAGATTGGTACATTCCTGTGTCCAATAATGTCGATAAAGAGCTTTCTCCAATGGAAAAGGATAATGTAGCGTTACTTAACCGTTTTATTAAGTATGCGGAAGATAAGTACGACAGTTTCGGAAGATAGGAAATGTGAATGGTCAATTTTGCTTCGCAAGTGAATGGTGAGTTTTTGGGGGAGATATCAGATTTCTGATAACCCAAAAGCTTCCACCGAACATGAATCGATAAGAAATGAGTTTATTAAAGCGCTTAAGATGGTCAGCAAGAAATGGATTCATGCTGAAGAAAAAGGTTTTACAGGCTCAGTTCTTCTTCCTTTTTTGGATTTAATTTTACAAAAACATACAGCAAAATGCATCCGGCAGCATAACACAGAATATCAATCCACGAGAAAGAATTTCCAATAACGGTATACATAAGGTCTCCAGGACGGAAACCCAGTTTTTCCGCGACCGTAAAATATTGGGCAAACTCCACAAGGCATGAAAAAACAAAAATTCCAAGAATAAGTTTCTCATTGTTTATTTTCACAAAACTCTTTACGAAAGTGTACAGGAGCATCACGACAATAACATCTCCTAGATAAGCTCTTACAAAGAAGATATCTGCCAGTTTTGTAGCGATCAGGACCTCTATAAGGAAGATGAAGATGGTGAGCAAAAGATATTTCAGACTGAATTTAAATTCCATGCGGTGTTTTTAAGTTTTGGCTAAAGCCATTATATGGCTGGTTATTGTTTAAGCGGGCTAAAGCCTGCTCCTATTGAATTAAATAGCAAAATTACATTTTTAAGCCATAAAAAATCGGCATTCAAAGAACACCGATCTTATGTTAAATTGCTAAAGCAAATATATTATTTCTTTACTTTAATAGTACATCCAATGGCCACTGTTTTATCCATTTTCACGGACTCCCCTTTAATCAGGGCATTAACTGCATCCTGAACATAATATTCCGATACATCATTCGGGTTTTCGTAATTGTTATCGATAGCACCGATATATTTCACGATATTCTTTGCGTTTTCTTTCTTCAGGACGAAAACGTGGGGTGTTTTTGTGGCTCCATACAGCGGATACACCTTCTGTCCTTCATCCACTAAATAAGGGAATGTAAAGCCTTTCTCTTTGGCTCTGTCGATCATTTGTTTGTAGCCGTCTTCAGGTTGCACATTCGGATCATTGGGATTCACAGCAATAACCGGATACCCTTGATTTTTGAATTTCTTATCCAGTTCTACGATTCTGTCTTCATATTTTTTCGCATATGGGCAATGGTTGCAGGTGAAAACGACTATAAATCCTTTTGCACTTTTAAAATCGCTTAAAGAAACCATTTTCCCGTCGATGTTTTTCAGCTTAAAATCAGCCGCTGCATCTCCTACTTCATACCCTTTTGCGGATGCAGATGCATTTACTTTCTGAGGGCCTTCTTTCTCATGATCTGTGGCTGTAAAGCTTAACAGTCCAAGCCCGGCAATGAATGCCGCCATTAAAATTTTCAGGTTTTTCATATTTATTTTATTGTAAGTTATCGTTAATCGTTTTTTCGAGGTCTTCTTTGCCCATTTCTCCATCATTGAAATGTACTTTTTGACCGTTTTTATAAAAAATGGTTACGGGAATATTTCCGTCCCAGTTTTTTTCAAATTTTGGAATCCAGGTGTTCATCCTTTTGATATCGTCCAGCAGGACCACTTCGGCGGTAAGGTTTTTATTTTTGATAAACTTAATGACCCTTTCCTTATCCACCAGCCTGTCTAAAGAAACGAGGATCATTTTAAACTTTGGATTATCCTTGAACTTATTATTGATCTCCATGAAATCGGGCAGTTCTTTCACACAAGGTGCGCACGTGGTGGCCCAAAAATTGACAACCAGCAACTTATCATTCTCCTTCTGAATACGCTTTTCAAGGTCTTCATATTTCATAGAAGGAACTTCTTTTTGCTGAGCATTAAAAGCCGTAAAACACAGAAATACAGCCAATAGGATTAATACATTCTTCATATTCAAAAGTAGTCATTAATTATTATTTAAATACATTCAGGGATGGTTTTGATCCGTTTGTGGTTGGATAAAAAGTGAGAGAAATAGTTAAATGGGTTTTTCATATTAGATACTTTTAAATTCCTCTGATCAATTAGTTTTTAAATAAGGCTGTTTGAACCGTGTCAAGGTTTTGAACCTTGACACGGTTAACTGGATTACGAAGATCTAAGCCGATTCAGGCTTCCTGACTATCATTAAAATAAAAACCGCTTATCCCGAACACACATTATTTAAATAAGATTGAGAATGCAGTAAAAGAAGCAATTATTGATTTTTCGTTGAAAATTTTAACATTATTTTTTTAATCACAACCCATTGAATTATAAAAAATTAAATGTAAATTAGCGTACAATCAAAACAAAATCATTATGAAAAAATCAAATTTTCAACCTAAGAAATTGACTAAAAAAGAGCTTAAGAAAATTAGTGGTGGAGCAAGACCAATTTGTCCACTGGTGGTAAGCTGCTTTGATCCTGCAACCGGTGAAGAGCAATACGGAGTATATGGAATCCAGGATGGACCTTGCTGCTAATAATCAACTCAATTGCAATCAAATTAAAATAGAATTATGAAAACATCAAATCTTCAGAAAAGAAAACTGACTAAAAAAGAACTTAAGACCATCAATGGAGGAAGTAGCGACTGCTACGAAGGATTCTGCCGAATGTCTCCTAATGATGAATGGCAGCTGGGACGTGGCGACCGATTTGGAGCATGCTGTTTTTAAAAAAAATGATTGGACTAACCTCCAATCATTTTTTTTATCGAATTCAGCTTCATTAAAGCCTCAATAGGTGTCAGTGTATTGATATCTATTTTCGTGAGCTCTTCACGGATATTTTCCAGAACCGGATCATCCAGCTGAAAGAACGAAAGCTGCATATTTTCTTCTGTGACTCTTTTGATACTTTCAGAAGTGCTGGTGGTTTGTGTACGGCTTGCTTCAAGGGTTTTCAGGATTTCATTGGCTCTGTTGACCACTTTTGCAGGCATTCCCGCCAGTTTAGCCACATGGATACCGAAACTGTGCTCGCTGCCTCCAGGAACCAACTTTCGTAAGAAAATAATATTTCCTTTATTTTCCTGGATGGAAACGTGGAAATTTTTCACTCTCTCAAAATTGACAGTCATTTCATTCAGCTCATGATAATGCGTTGCAAACAATGTTTTAGCCTGCGTAGGATGCTGGTGAAGGTATTCTGCAATAGCCCATGCAATAGAAACCCCGTCATAGGTAGAAGTTCCACGTCCGATCTCATCCAAAAGGATCAGACTTCGCTCTGAAATATTATTCAGAATATTTGCGGCTTCGTTCATTTCCACCATGAACGTAGATTCTCCCGCTGAAATATTATCCGTTGCCCCTACCCTTGTGAAAATTTTATCTAAAACTCCAATTTCAGCATGTTTTGCAGGTACAAAACTTCCGATCTGAGCCAAAAGACACACAATGGCGGTCTGGCGCAGAATCGCTGATTTACCAGCCATGTTCGGACCTGTCACCATAATGATCTGCTGGGAATCTTTATCTAAAAAGATATCATTCGGAATGTATTTTTCTCCTAAAGGAAGCGCGTTTTCAATAATCGGGTGCCTCGCTTCTTTTAAATCAATAGCATAGCCCTGATTAAGGACCGGCTTTGTATAACTTTCAGAAACAGCCAGTTCCGATAATCCCGCCGCCACATCAAGCTGGGCAATAATATTGGAATTTCCCTGAATCTGATCCATATAGACCATGGTTTCTGCACATACATTTCTATACAGTTCATTTTCCAGAACGCCTATTTTTTCTTCAGCGCCAAGGATCTGACTTTCATATTCTTTAAGTTCTTCTGTGATGTAACGTTCTGCGTTAACGAGGGTCTGCTTTCTCAGCCAATCTCCCGGAACTTTATCTTTATGGGCATTTCTTACTTCTATATAATACCCGAAAACATTATTAAAATCAATTTTAAGGCTTGAAATTCCTGTTCTTTCAATTTCTCTCTGGCACATTTCATCCAGGAAACCGCGGCCTTTATTCTGAAGGTTTCGCAACCTGTCCAATTCTTCAGATACATTTCCTTTGATGACATTTCCTTTTGAAATATTCACCGGAAGCTCTTCATTCAGATGATTTTGTAAAAACTTAATCAGTTCTTCCATATCAAACAAAGGTTCCAACCAGGCCAGAACATCTGCATGCGGATGAAGTAGAGCCTTTATCTGATGAATATTGATCAAACTCTGACGCAGGTAACCCAATTCTTTCGGGGAAATTTTTTCTGCAGCCAGTTTTCCCATCAGTCGGTCAAGATCCGAAATGGATTTCAACAGCTGGCAGATCTCGTATTTCAGATGATCTTTTTCGTTCAGGAAATCAATCAGCGAAAGCCTTCTCATGATCTCATCTACTGATTTTAACGGAAGAATAATTCTTCTTCTCAGCAATCGTCCTCCCATGGGAGTAGATGTTTTATCGATAATATCCAGCAGTGATTTTCCCTGTGGATTACTCGGATATACTATTTCAAGGTTTCTTAAGGTAAAATTGTCCATCATCAGATAATCTTCCTGCGGAATGACCTGAAGTTTCGTGATATGGGCAAGCAGATTGTGATGGGTATCTTCCACCAGGTAGGCGAAAATAGCTCCTGCAGCCGTAATGGCCAGCGGAAGATTCTCAATACCAAAACCTTTTAGAGACTTCGTTTTAAAATGGGCCGTCAGTTTTTCGTACGCAAAATTATATTGGAATGCCCAGTCTTCGAGTTTAAAGGCGCTTTTATTTTTAAGTTGTTCCGGCAATTGAACACTTCTCTGATAAACAATCTCGCTCGGATCAAAAGTATTGATGATATGAAGAATTTTTTCTAAATTTCCTTCACTTACCAAAAACTCCCCGGTGGAAACGTCTACCATGGCAATTCCGTACTTTTCTTTTTCTTTGTGAAGAGAAAGAAGAAAGTTGTTCTTTTTTGAATTTAAAACCTGATCATTGAACGTCACTCCGGGTGTCACAAGCTCTGTAACGCCTCTTTTCACAATTCCTTTGACGGTTTTCGGATCTTCCAGCTGATCGCAGATCGCGACTCTCATTCCGGCTCTTACCAGCTTCGGAAGATAGGAATCCACCGAGTGATGAGGAAATCCCGCCAGCTCTATATGACCGTCTCCATTCGCTCTTTTGGTAAGTACAATTCCGAGGATCTGAGAGGTTCTCACAGCATCCTGCCCGAAAGTTTCATAAAAGTCTCCTACTCTGAACAGCAGCAGTGCATCAGGGTATTTTGCCTTAATGGTATTGTACTGCGTCATGAGCGGAGTTTCCTTCTTCGTTTTTGCCATAATAAAAAATGAGCCCCAAATTTAATTAAAATTACCTGAGTTCGGGTTAAGAAAATTGAGATTGAGGGGTTCGAGATTATGGGATGCGGGTTTTTGGGTTTCGGGATGCGGATTTCAAGAGGTTGGAGAGTCGGAGGGTTTTGGAAAGTGATGAGTTATAAATGATGATTGATGAGTTTTGTACCGCGAGTCTTTGAGTTGGAAGCTTTCACCATTGACTTGCGAAGCAAAATTGACCATTGACCATTCTCAATCTTAGCCTTCGTCTCAACCTAAAAATATCACATCGATTCAAAAAATTCACCATTCACTTGCGAAGCAAAATTGACCATTGACACTTCTCAATCTTATCCTCAACCTAAAAATCTGATGTCTTATCCCGAACTCAAGTTACTTACGTATTTCAGAACAAAATATTTGTTGTATTTTTCACATAAAATAAGTGATATGATCTATCCGGTTTTAGAAACTGAAAGACTCCTTTTAAGACAGCTCGCTCCCCATGATGCGGAAGACCTCTTCGAATATTTTTCCCTGGATGAAGTGATGGAATATTATGATCTGGCCCCCTTCAAAACCCTGGAGGATGCAAAAAATATCATCACCTATTTTAATAATGAATTCGAGAAAGGGAAAGGTTTCCGATGGGCTCTGGAATTGAAATCAGAAAAGAAAGTGATTGGAACATGCGGTTATCACAACTGGTATCCCGAGCATTTTCGTGCTGAGATCGGCTATGAGCTGAATCCTAAATACTGGAGAAATTCCTATATGAAAGAAGCCATCCTTCCTATCCTTATCTATGGATTCGAAAGCATGAGACTTCACCGCATCGATGCCTTTACAGATCCTGCGAATATTGCTTCGGAGAAACTTTTACATTCTTTAAACTTTAAAGATGAAGGAATTCTGCGCGATTACTTTTTTGAAAAAGGGAAATTTGTGGATGCCAAAATTTTCAGACTTATTAATGAATAAGATGGAAGTTCAGTCCTGAAAACGGAAACCTTTGAAATTCAATCGAACGATCCTTGTTAAGGTTTAAAACTTTGACAAGGATCCCAACATTAGCTATTTCCTTTTCTTTTCAAAAGCCTCCGTCCCTTTCTCATACGCCCATTTCTGCTTGTAATTCACCCACTTAGCCTTAAATAGTTTACGCAGAAGTTTATCGGTATACCTCATGATAAAAACATGGTACATCATATTGGCGAAAACACCCGGTTTATTGGGAAGCGCTCTGAGTGACATTGAAAATCCAGGTTCCAGATACCTGTTGAAATGCCAGAATGCACCCGGAATAAAGAGAGCATCGCCGTGCTCCATGAAAATCTCGTAACCTTTGGCATATTGCAAGGCCGGAAACTTTTCATAATCAGGGTTTTCATAATCTATATCATACACGGTATGAACAGACAATGGTACTTTATATAAGAAAGCAGATTGTTTCTGGTCGAATAACAGGATTCTCTTTTTTCCTTCGAAATGAATATGCAGGAAATCCCCTAGATCCACATCGTAATGCATTAAAACATGGGCTTCACTTCCACCGAAGAAAAGTGTAGGCAGTCGTTTAAAAAATTTGATTCCCAGATCAGGATAGGTGAAATTTTTCAACAGCTCCGGAAGCCGGTCTGTGATAATATAGAAAAAGATCCGCAGATCCGAAGGTCCGCTTTTAATCCTGTCGATATAATCTTTCATCTTCATATTCGTCACTGGTGCATCTGAGCTTTTGGAAGCATCAGCGGGTTTATTGTCGTATAACGGAACGTCCTGGTCACCTGCTTTTTCACGGATGTAAGCAAGATTCCATTGGTCAAAGGCATCCCATCTGGCCGCAAAATTTTTGATCAAAAGCGGCTTATGCTTTTTGAAATAATTCTTCTGAAAATCTTCTTTACTGATATCGTGAACTACATCTACGTTTTCGAGGATCATCTTATTTTGGTATTTAATGCGAAATAAAAATAGTGTTTTTTTGAAATCTGTGAAAATTAAAAAATGGTAATAGGCACTTTGGAAGCCTTATTTAAACCACAAAGGAAAAATGCTTTGAAACATTAAAAATATACGGTATGATCTGCGAAAATCTGTGAAATCAATGGTTTAAAAAAATTATTAACCACAAAAGTGACAAAAGATATTTAAACACTTTAGTTATTTTAAGTTTAATGTATTGAGCATAAAAAGAGCACTAAAGTTTAGAAAAAATCAGAGATTTTTATTGTTGAGCCATTAAGGAGAATTAAGTTTTTAAGATCATTAAGGGAGCTTCGCTTTAAGGACTACAACTTAAAAAAACTTTAGATTTTCTATTAACTTTTCTACCTCCTTCAATACTCTTAATGTTTCAAAAATAGGCATTATCATCTGTGAAAATCAGTGAAGTCAGTGGTTAGAAAAAATTATTAACCACAAAAGGGACAAAAGATTTTAAACACTTTAGTTATTTTTAAGTTTAATATATTGAGCATAAAAAGAGCACTAAAGTTTAGAAAAAATCAGAGATTTTTATTGTTGAACCATTAAGGAGAATTAAGTTTTTAAGATCATTAAGGGAGCTTCGCTTTAAGGACTACAACTTAAAAAAACTTTAGATTTTCTATTAACTTTTCTACCTCCTTCAATACTCTTAATGTTTCAAAAAATAGGTATTATCATCTGTGAAAATCTGTGAAATCTGTGGTTAAAAAAATATTAACCATAAAAGATTTTAAAGATTTTAAACATTTTAGTTATTCTAAGAAGTACACATAAGATTAAAAAATCGATGATTTTTAAGAAACTTAATTGTTTAATCGCTTTCTATCTTGTCATAAGCCCATTCACCTCTTTGTCTTTTTTAAACTTATTTTAAGGTTTCCGATAAAGCAGAGCTGAAATGAAAAAATTATATTTGTAAGACTAAGTGAATTTATGAGAGCCTACAACACCAAGCATTTCCTGAAAATCCTTTTCAGTATGCATAAAAGCGATACCATGAAGATCCTTTTTCCAACGATGATCCTGGTGGGACTGTATTCGTGGGGCATTCAGTATCTGGAAGTGGAATATCTGCACCTTACCACAAAATCCGGGGTGAGCAATGTAGGAATGATTCATTCTTTATTGGGGTTTGTCCTCTCATTGTTACTGGTTTTCAGAACAAATACGGCCTATGACCGATGGTGGGAAGGCAGAAAGCTTTGGGGAAAGCTCGTGAATGATACAAGAAATTTTGCAGTGAAGATCAATGCCATATTAGTTGATGACCGTCAGGATGCAGAGCAGATCTCGAGATATTTAAAATATTTCCCCCATTTCCTGGCCAAGCATTTGTCTAAAGAATCAACAAGGCTGGCTTTGGATGAAGATTATTCCGAAATTGAAAAATCTCTGAAGCATCACGGTCCCAGCGAAATTATCATTCTTTTGACCCATAAACTGAACCAGCTGAAAAAAGAAGGGAAAATTTCGGATATCGAAATGCTGTATCTCGACACGCAACTTTCCGGGTTTCTGGATGTTTGCGGTGGCTGTGAAAGAATTAAAAACACCCCAATTCCTTACTCTTATTCTTCGTTTGTCAAGAAATTCATCATCTTATATGTACTGGCTCTGCCGGTGGCCTACGTCATTACAATCGGGCTTCTGATGATTCCGCTGACAGTTTTTGTATACTATGTTTTAATGAGTCTTGAGCTGATTGCAGAAGAAATTGAGGATCCTTTCAATAATGACGAAAATGATATTCCGATGGAAGCATTGGCCCAGAATATCGAGAAGAGCGTTCACCAGATCATGGGGCTGAAAAAATAAGAAATCAACCTTAAAGGTTGATTTCTTTGAGTTCGCCGTCCTCTTTTATTTCTACAAATTTGCTTTCTCTGTTTGCTGCAGAATAGCCGTAGAAGAATGTTTGGTATATCGGTGAAGAATACAGGTATCCTCCGTATGCGTTGTAAGAATCTGTTCTTCCGGTCTGCTGCTGATAGCTGCCTGTAGCCGTAAAGTTCACGATGGTTTCCAGATAATATTTTCCGGGTTTTAATTTTTCAAACTTAAATCTTCCGTAATCATCCGTCAGAGCTTCCAGCTTATATTTAAAGGCATCTTCAGACATATATACGGTGGTTTTTTTGTTTTCATACTTTCTTCTCATGCTGTAAAACTCATCGAAATAAGGCGTTACAGGAAAAAGCATCACTACTGTTCCTTTGGGTGCATAATGCTTTCCGCCAAGAAGAGGTTTGATCCCCCAGTTATTTTTCTGTTTTGTGGAAGCCACTCCCTCAATGGTTGAATTTCCAAAACTAAGCATCTCTCTGGCCATCTTTTTATCGAAAAAAGCCTGCGGATAATAGGTATTCTGTGCCTGTATAGATAGAAAAGCGAATACCAACAGCAATAAAGCGGATATTTTTTTCATGTTAATATTTTAAGTCAAATATAAGTATTTTGCTATTTTTGAAATAAAAAAATCTATGAAATACTTTTTTCTGCTATTAATGACCGCAACAACGTGGGCAATAGCACAAAAGCCATGCGGATATAAAGACGGACTTCAGGAAGGATCCTGCAAAGACTTCTATGAAAACGGACAGGTAAAACAGATTGTGGAATGGAAAAAGGGGAAAATAGAAGGCGAAGCAGTCTATTACTATGACAATGGAAAGATACAGGCCAAAGGGGAAAATAAGAAAGGGCATAAAGCAAAAGAATGGTCTTATTATGACAAAAATGGAGTGCTGACCTCCAAAGAAACCTTCAGAAATGGGGAGAAAAATGTATACGATGACAGCTCATTGGCTACTTTTTACTCGCCTGCAGGAAAAATAACCGAAATTTCCAATTACAGAATGGGCAAGCTGCATGGTGAAACCAAACTGTTTCATGAAGACGGAAAATCTGTAAAACAGATCGGGCAATATGACAACGGACAGGCTGTCGGAAAGTGGAAAGCACTCTATCCATCAGGAAAAGTGCAGCGTGAAACAGAATTCGCCAACGATAAATGGAATGGCAACAGAGTGCATTACCGTGAAGACGGAAGCGTTGAAAAGACGGAGGTCTACAGAGACGGAAAATTAATCTCAACAAAATAAAACAATTGGTACAGAAACTAAAACTGGAAGAACTGAACAGAATAGATGTAGAAACATTTAAGAAGGTCGAGAAAATTCCATTGGTCATTATTTTAGACAATCTCAGAAGCATGCACAATGTAGGGGCATCATTCAGAACGGCAGATGCTTTTCTGATCGAAAAAATTATTCTTTGCGGTATTACGCCACAACCACCTCACCGTGAAATCCATAAGGCAGCACTGGGAGCTACAGAAAGTGTAGACTGGGGTCATGAAAGCGATATTAATACAGCCATCAGCGATTATAAAAGCCGCGGCTATGAGATCATTGGAATCGAGCAGACCACAGACAGTGTGATGATTACGGATTTCAGCATAGACAAATCAAAGAAATATGCATTAATTTTAGGAAATGAAGTGGAAGGAATAAGCGATGAAGCACTCCCAAATATTGACACATTCCTGGAAATTCCTCAGCTGGGAACCAAGCACTCTCTCAATGTAAGTGTATGCGGTGGAATTGTGATGTGGGAATTTGCAAAAGCCCTAAAATAAAAAAACTGCATATGTCCTTAAAAGACAGTGCAGTTTGAAATAAATCTAATAAAAAGTAAAAATGAAAGGCGACAAAGGTACCTTTTTTTTCTTTACAAACAAATTTTGACATCACTTTTTTCTTTTTTCCTGAAAAAAAGTGGTATTTTGAGAAAAAGTTTCATTTAATTTTTTATAAATTAGCACAATGTTTATCAAGGATTATATCTCAAAAGACTTTCCGTGTTTTAGCCTGACTGACTCAATAGAATCAGCGAGGAACACATTAGAGGATTTCGGATATTCCCACATTTTCATCAAAAAATCTCATCACTTCTACGGAGCTATCGCAGAAGACTTTCTTTATGAAGGTGAAGGAACCCTGAAAGATCTTGAACACCAGATTGAGCGTTTTGCCATTCTGGAGGACAATAATATTATGGACAGCATCCGCCTGTTCTATACTTTCAGTGCCAACGTGATCCCGGTGATTAATAAGAATGAAAAGTATCTCGGGTACATCACCTGTGAAGATATTTTTCAGAATCTTTCCCGCTATCCTCTGTTTTCGGAGACCGGAGCTATCCTTACGATAGAAACGCCGGCCAGAAAGTATTCGATGACGGAGATCGCCAATATTGTAGAAAGCAATAACTCGAAGTTTTATGGTGGATTTATCACCTTTATGTCTGATGAAGTGATTCATGTGACGATAAAGATCAGCAATGAAAATCTCTCCTCGATAGACGCTACTTTTGACAGGTACGATTACAGAATTGTTGAAAAATATTATTCTGATGAAAAATCTGATCTGTTTAAAGACCGGTTCGGATTTTTCCAAAAATTCATAGAAATATAACATGAAGGCAGCCATATATTCTCAGAAAAAAGACCTCGATACTTTTTTATATTTAAGCAAGTTTATCTCAGAACTTGAAACCAGAGGCGTAAAATCTGTTCTGTACGATGAAATGGCTGAAGCACTTCAGTTCTCAAAGATATTTGAAACATTCAACAACAAACAGGACCTTCTGGATAAGGAGGTAGACCTTTTCTTTACTTTCGGAGGTGACGGAACCATCGTGAATTCCCTGACTTTTATTGAAGACCTGGAGATCCCGATCGTGGGTGTCAATACCGGAAGATTAGGATTTCTGGCGAGTTTTACCAAAGAAGAAGCATTCAAAGAATTGGATGCCATCTTAAAAGGTGATGTGAAAACCAGCCGTCGTGCCGTGATTGAAGTGGTTTCTCCAAGATCTGACGATTTTTTCCCGTATGCATTGAATGACGTTACCGTTTCAAGAAAGGAAACCACCTCTATGATTACGGTAGATTCTTATATCAACGATGAATTTTTAAATGTTTTCTGGGGCGACGGGGTTATCGTTTCCACGCCTACAGGATCTACGGCTTATTCATTAAGCTGTGGCGGACCGATTATCTCTCCGAACAACGAAAATTTCGTCATTACGCCCATCGCTCCCCACAATCTGAATGTAAGACCTTTGGTGGTGAATGACAGGGTGGAAATCAAGTTTAGAGTGGAAAGCAGAGTGCCGCAGTATTCTCTTTCGCTGGACTCAAGACTGGTGCATATAGAAACCGATAAAGAAATTATCATCAAAAAGGCAGATTTCCAGATCCTTCTGGTGCAGCCCAACCATTTAAGTTTCTACGAAACAATCCGTCAGAAGCTGCTTTGGGGCAGGGACAAAAGAAATTAGTAATTCCTCAAAAATGATTACCTTTACAGGAATTTTAAAAACGCCTAATAATTTAAAATAAAAAGTAAAACATGAGCAGAATTTTTCCGGCAGGAGTTGCCACAGGTCAATTAGTTACTGATATTTTTCAGTACGCTAAAGAAAACAAATTTGCACTGCCTGCAGTAAACGTAATTGGTTCAAGCAATGTAAACGCTGTTATGGAAACCGCAGCGAAATTAAACTCTCCTGTAATTATCCAGTTTTCAAACGGTGGAGCAGCTTTTAACGCAGGAAAAGGACTCAACAACGATGGTCAGAAAGCAGCTATTTTAGGATCTATCGCCGGAGCAAAACATATTCATACTCTTGCAGAAGCTTACGGAGCAACTGTGATTTTACATACAGACCACTGTGCTAAGAAATTATTACCTTGGATCGACGGATTATTAGATGCAAGTGAAGAGCATTACAAGCAGACAGGAAAATCTCTTTATTCTTCCCACATGCTGGATCTTTCTGAAGAATCTCTGGAAGAAAATCTTGAAATTTCAGCTAAGTACTTCGAAAGAATGGCTAAAATGCAGATGACTTTAGAAGTTGAGATCGGTGTTACAGGTGGAGAAGAAGATGGTGTAGACAATTCTGATGTAGACAACTCTAAACTATATACTCAACCGGAAGATATCGCTTATACTTACGAAAAATTAAAAGCTATTTCTGACAACTTTACCATTGCTGCTGCTTTCGGTAACGTACACGGAGTTTACAAGCCAGGAAACGTGGTTCTTACCCCAAAAATCCTTGACAACTCTCAGAAATATGTTCAGGAGAAATTCGGAACAGCTGACAAGCCGATTAATTTTGTATTCCACGGAGGTTCAGGATCTACTTTAGAAGAGATCAGAGAAGCTATCGACTATGGAGTAATCAAAATGAATATTGACACTGACCTTCAGTTCGCTTACACGGAAGGGGTTAGAGATTATATGGTTAACAATATTGATTATTTAAGAGCTCAGATCGGAAACCCGGAAGGAGAAGAAAAACCTAACAAGAAATTCTACGACCCAAGAGTTTGGGTAAGAAAAGGTGAGGAAACTTTCTCTACAAGACTGGTTCAGGCGTTTGAAGACTTAAATAACGTAAATACTTTAAAATAATTTTTTGTAAAAAGTAGAATGTATAAAGTACAAAGTAGATTTAATGCTTTTGGCTTTATACATTTTACGTTTTACATGATACATTAATACAAACAAAATGGCATTCGACTGGTTTAAAAGAAAAGCAAAAAACATTACCACCTCTACTGATGAAAAAAAGGATGTTCCCAAAGGCCTTTGGCATCAGACTCCATCAGGAAAAATAGTGGAGCATGATGAATTGAGAAGAAACAGCTACGTTTCTCCTGAAGACGGATTTCACGTAAGAATAGGAAGTGCAGAATTTTTTGAGATCCTTTTTGACGAAGGTAAGTTCACAGAACTGGATGCCAATGTTGAAAGTATTGATATCTTAAACTTCAAGGACACCAAACCTTACAAAGACCGTCTGAAAGAAGTAAGAGCAAAAACAAAACTTACAGACTCCATCAGAAATGCAGTAGGAACCGTAAAAGGGACTGAAATGGTGGTTTCATGTATGGATTTCGCCTTTATCGGTGGATCTTTAGGTTCTGTAATGGGTGAAAAAATCAGAAGAGCAGTAGATTACTGTATCGCCAACAAACTTCCGTACATGATCATCTGTCAGTCCGGAGGAGCGAGAATGCAGGAAGCAACTTACTCTCTGATGCAGCTTGCCAAAGTACAGGCTAAGCTTGCTCAGCTTTCTGAAGCAGGACTTTTATACATCGCTTACCTTTGTGACCCTACTTTTGGAGGTATCACGGCTTCTTTCGCGATGACAGCAGATATTATCATGGCTGAGCCGGGAGCACTGATCGGGTTTGCAGGTCCGAGAGTAATCCGTGAGACGATCGGAAGAGACCTTCCGGAAGGTTTTCAGACCTCTGAATTCCTACAGGAAAAAGGATTTGTAGATTTCATCGTAAAAAGAACTGAAATTAAAGATACAGTAGCCAAAACAGTTAATTTATTAGCTGCAAAAGCATAAGATCTGTAACAAACACTATACAATCTCTCTCTAATTAGGGAGAGATTTTTATTTATGAGGACTTTTAAGATTTTTTTTAATACCATCCGAAGCATGAGCCTGAAAAAGATCATGCGGCTTTTATCGCTTCTCCTTCCCCATCCTCTTTTTGCATTATTAAGTTTTCATGCAACGGTACAGGCTTTCGCCATTGCCCAGAAAAAGTTTCCGAAAACGGCATCTAACAATGGCATTGGGAACGCTTTCAGACATGCACTCTGGTGTTGTTTCATTATGATGTACTGCTGCAAAGTATCTTCACCGGAAAAAGCACTGAATTTCTGCAAAAGAATAACCGATATGCATGAAGAACTCTTTCCCAATCAGCCTTTGGAAACGAAAATGGATCTTCACAACAACAAAATCGGCATGGATTATTTCATGGAACTGCTGCCGGGAATTCACCGCCAGTTTTTTGAGAAGAATTTTTTCATCGACAGCCTTGCCAGGAAAATGGATGATGCCAAGGTTTTGAAAAGCTTAGATGATGACTTTGAGGGATATCTGGTGTATTTAAACGACTAAAATTAAAGATGCTACGACTTCGCTCAGCATGACATTGCTGATACTAAGTTTTTTTAATGATCACGATAATATCCCTGTGTCACGCTGAGCGAAGTCGATGCGTTTCCAATACATATTAAAAAATAAAAGGCTCTACAATAAAGTTTTTTCAGGTTTTACATTAAATTTATTATCTTTTCTAAAATTTTAATTCAATTAAATGGTCCTCAGCAGAATTTGGTCGGCTTTCATTATCATTGCCATTGGCATTGCCAGTATAAAATACATCTCGTCTGGCCACTACAAAACCATCTTCAATGATATGGTGGTGGGAAAAGGCGGTGATACGGTTCAGATCGCTTCACAGCCGATGAATGCGCTTACCCCGGTTGTCAGAGACAGCCTGATGAAAAAGAATGATTTTGCGGACAGCAGGATCCATTATAAAACAGATTCTCTTAAACAGAATGTAAAAGTTTACAGGGTTCAGGAAGCGGACGGCGTAATCGGGACCTCCGAAACGGCAGTTAAGATCTGTATCGGGCTGATTGGGATCATGACCCTGTTCATGGGATTCATGAGTATTGCTGAAAAAGCTGGAGGAATCAACTTACTGAGTAGATTAATTCAACCTTTCTTCTCAAAATTATTTCCCGACATTCCTAAAAACCATCCTGCTTTCGGACATATGCTGATGAATTTCAGCGCGAATCTTCTGGGACTGGACAATGCCGCTACCCCATTCGGTTTAAAAGCGATGGAAAGTCTGCAAACATTAAATCCCAATAAAGACACTGCCAGCAATTCACAGATCATGTTTCTGTGTCTTCATGCCGGTGGAATGACCTTGATTCCGGTTTCTATTATTGCCATCCGGGCTTCGATGGGTTCAAAAACACCGACCGATATTTTTCTTCCCTGTATGATCGCAACATTTGCAGCCACTTTAGCTGCAATGATTGTTGTTTCACTATACCAAAAAATAAATCTCCTAAAACCTGTAGTTCTTGCTTATGTAGGAGGAATTTCCGCACTTATTGCCTTATTGGTTTTATATCTGGTTCAGCTGAGTAAAGATGAACTGGATGACTTCAGTAAAGTTTTAAGTAACGGATTGATACTCTTTATCTTCTTAGCCATTGTTCTGGGTGCAGTTTATAAGAAAATTAATGTCTTTGATGCTTTTATTGAAGGCGCAAAAGAAGGTTTTACGACCTGTGTGAAGATTATTCCTTATTTGGTTGGAATGTTGATTGCTATTTCTCTGCTAAGAACTTCCGGTGTTTTTGACGTTATTATTGACGGAATGAAATGGGTTGCGTATAACGCCCATCTGGATGCAAGATTTGTAGACGGACTTCCGACTGCTTTAATCAAGCCATTATCTGGTTCAGGAGCGCGAGGAATGATGGTGGATACGATGGCTACTTTCGGTGCAGACAGTTTCCAGGGGAAATTAGCCGCAGTCCTTCAGGGAAGCTCAGATACTACGTTTTACGTGATTGCAGTATATTTTGGGGCCGTAGCCGTAAAGAACACAAGATACACGGTAATTGCCATGCTTCTGGCGGATCTGGTAGGCATTATTACTTCGATTGTGCTGGCGTATTTGTTTTTCGCTTAATTTGTTGCCAGTTGCTGGTTACTGGTTTTCTAGTTGCCAACTGACTGCATCTATGAATTATTAAAAAAACACTTATGAGCTACCTAAAACTTGACATTTATACTATTGCTTTTGACCTGTTTATTGAGACTCATCAGCTGTCGTTAAAATTACCAAAATACGAATTATATGAGTTGGGAAGCCCACTAAGGAGATCTGCAGATTCTGTAGTGACCAATATCGCTGAAGGTTATGGTAGGAAAAGTTATAAAGGAGATTTTATCAGATTTCTTATTTATTCACAGGCAAGTTGTGACGAAACAGTAAGCCATTTATCCAAAATAATAAGACTTTATCCAGACCTGATCACAGATTTAAAGGATAAAACAGAACAATATCAACTCTTAGGAGGAAAAATAAATAATTTTATAAAATACGTCCAGTTAAGCTGGCGAACATAAACCACACAACTAGCAACTAGCAACTCTAAATAAACTCAATTATGATCACAGATAAAGAATTCACATTAAGATTAATACGTCAGTTAACGCAAGCACTGGAAAAACTGATTTTAGACAAGCCTGAAGAAAGTTTAATGCAGAAAGAATTGGACTTTGAGTCTTTGATGAAAGATATTTTCAAATTTGATTTTACCACCCTTGCCTCAAAAACAAAAGAAGAAATTATAGAAATCGTCAACGAAAGACAGGAAAGAGACCACAAAGATTATTACGAAATGTTGGGAAACCTGTTCTATTTTACAGGCAGAGGAGAAAAAAATAATGAGTTTTTAGACAAGGCAAAAACGTTCTACGAATTGTATCTTCAGACCAGCGGTATTTTCGCACTACCCGTGATCAACAGAATTAATGAAATAAAAAAAGCACTTGAATAAAGTGCTTTTGTATTTTTAGAATGTGATTTTATAAGAACCGGTAGAGGATGTACTTGCCTTTTCCGCTTTTACATATTTCTTAACCCAGGACACTCCCGTAGAAGATATGCAAGGATCTGATGTTCCTCCCGATCTTCTTGCAGAAACTACATTTCCGGCTTTATCTACCGTATAGGCAATGGTAATGGTTCCACTCGCTGTACAGCTGTTACTTGGTTGTGCGCCTCCTCTTCCCATAGTTCCAGGGATATAGCCGATTAGTTTTCTGTCAATTCCTACTTTGCTGTCTCCGTTTCCGTCTCCTCCTAAAGGATCTCCCGCATTACCGATACCTTCACCAGTTCCCTGGCTTCCGGCTTTTGTTCCTCTTCCTCTGATCAGGTTTCCGATGGCTGCGGTTCCTTTTCCGTCTCCGTTTCCGGTTTTGGAATTGGCAGTTGTAGCTCCGGATTTCTTTGTATTTTTTGAAGCACTTGCGCTGGTGGCAGTCTTCTTATCTTCTTTTTTGGATTCTTCTTTCTTAGGAACACTTACCTTCGAATTATTTCCTGTAATCACCTTTTCCTTCACTTCCGTTTTCTTAGGTTCCGGTGCAGGTTCAGGTTTTATTACTGTTTTTGTTTCAGGCACGGCTGTTTCCACAGGTTCCGGAGTTACTTCTTCAGTGGCTGCGGCAAGGCTTCCCGGCTGATCTGCGGGTTCTTCAATCCCTTTTCCATTTCTGTTGTCACCGAAATTAACAAGCATCGTTGTAACCACTTCATCAGACTGTTTATCCAGCTCCGGCTTCAGTTTATAAAGAAAAACAAAAAGCAGGATCCCAGACCAGATCAGGATAGAAAGTACTGCACTTTTTATCCGGTCCCTGTTTTGCTCGTTTTTGTTTACTGTGTAACTTTTCATTTTAAATGATTCTTTCCGACTATTTCGGAGTCATTATTTATCTTTAACGGTTGCAATCGCAATGTTAAATTTATTCTTTTCCGCGATTTCCATGACGAAAACCACGTCTTTATGCATGGTATTTTCATCTGCACGGATGGTGAAAGATTTATTCGCCTGACCTGTTAATTTACGGACAATGACAGCTTCCAACTGTTCTCTTGTCACAGGATTATCATCTACAAAATACGTTCCGTCCGGTTTAATACTTACCGTTAAAGGATTAGGAATATTATCTTCAACCGCTCCCGCTTTTGGCAACTTTACATCAATCGCGCTTTGATTGGCGGCTGATGAAGTGATCATAAAGAATATCAGCATCAGCAAGATAACATCGGTCATCGCTGCCAAACTGAATTCGGGATTCGCTTTATTTCTTCTCTGAATTTTCATCTGTTTACTTTTACTTTTTTAATGGTCAGATGGAATCGCTATTGTTTGAAAACATTCTGGCCAGCGATTTCATAAGAAAGATTTATAAAGGTTTGTTGATAAGGTCTAAAAATTCTCCGGACATATTCTGAGCTTTCAGTACAAATCTGTCGATTCTTGTTAAAAGAATATTGTAGAAAAAGTTAGCAGGAATCGCTACAGCCAAACCTACCGCCGTCTGTCCCAATGCCGTATAAATACCTTCAGACAATGTTTTTGGGGAGAAAGATCCCGTTGCATGAGAAAGGTTGAAGAATGCAATGATCATCCCGATAACCGTTCCCAAAAGCCCTAACATCGGCGCGATACTTGGTACCACAGCCAGAAGGTTCAGATTCTTTTCCATATTCGCTACCTCTACCTGCGCTTGCGATTCCATAGCACTTACAATGTCAGAAACAGGGCGTCCAAGTCTTGAAATTCCTTTTTCTAAGATTCTTCCTTCGGGAGAGTTTTGTCTTTTACAGTAATCTGCAGCCGACTCTATCTTTCCTTCTTTGATAAAATCTTCAATATTCTCCATGAAATTGGCATCTGTTTTTGAAGTCAGCCTTTTAATAAAGAAGAAACGTTCAAAAAACAGGTATAGTGAAAACACACCTAAAGCCAGAACGACAAACATCACTATTTTAGCGAAAGCCCCTCCGTGGAACATGATCTTCCAAAATGAAAATTCTAAATCGTCTGTTGCAACTGCAGGAGCAGTAATCTGTGCAAATAAAATCTGAGTAAGTTCCGTTAACAGCATTAATGTGAATTTTTATAAAAATTTAACGACAAATGTAGTGGAATATTATGAATTGCTCTCTTAAAAATTGCTTAAAAACAACTTAAAATTTGTTATGATTTGGATACAGCAAATTCCTTTCCAAAAGAAACTTTGAAAAGAAATTTGATATAAAAAGGATGAAAAAGCGGCTATTCCTCGCCTACATCAATGTCATCCTGCGTAAATTCGCATTTTAATCGGAATGGGATCGGCGTATCTGATCCCGTATAGAAATCGTCGATAGTACCCTTCCATATGACCTGAAGTTCACCTTCTTCATTTTTCTCAAACTGAAGCTCATTATCGTAGATAAAAGCATCCTCGTCGTCGAATAAATCCACTTCGGTGTAGGTTTCTTCTTCAGAATCATTAATCCTGATCACTTTTCCTTCAATTTCCTTCGATTCGATAGGAAAATCGAAAATTTCAAGTGAAAGCTGCGGAAAGTTGTACTGTAATGAATCATCATCTACATGATCCAAACTGTCATCCGTTATAATTTCAACCTCTAATAAATGCTGTTGGTTGCTGTAGACCGCCTTACAATAAGTGTTTCTAATATTGTATTTTAGGGTCTCCTCCGGATGGTAAATTTTTAAAATCCCTTTCATTATTTCTTAAAAAAGAGCTGTAATAATATGATTGTTAAACGTTTTAGACAAAGATAAAAAATTGATTCAAAGTTGAAAATATTTTGAAAATTATTTTTTTAAATCATTATGATTGATTATTCCGTATAGGCCAATAATACTTACTTTTGCTGCATAAAGATTCTGAAAATGAAAAACATTGTATCAAAAGGTATTTTAGGGCTCGGACTGGTGATCAGCCTTGCTTCCTGTAAAAAATCTGATTCTCCGCTGACGAAGGTGACCCCTACGAATATGGATTCTATTGCATCCAGTTATTATGAGCAGTATCTGAAATTATATCCTTTAGAAGCTACTTCCCAGGGAGATACGAGATACAATGACCAGCTTCCGATCAATATTGACAAGGACTTTATCTCCGGAGAGGTTGCTTTTTACAATTCCGTACAGAAGCAGCTGGAAAGCGTTGATTACAAAGGTCTTTCCGATGAAGAAAAGGTAGTTTATGATGTACTGGATTACACTTTAAAAGATAAAATCGAGGCCTACGCTTATCACCCGGAATATATTCCTTTTACACAGTTCGGAGGACTTCCCCTGAACTTTCCGCTGTATGGAAGCGGTGAAGGAAGCCAGCCTTTTAAAACAGAAAAAGACTACAGCGACTGGCTGAAAAGAATGGAAAAATTTCCTGAATGGATGAATGCCGCCACCGACAATTTCCGTGAAGGAATCACCAATAAAGTGGTTCTTCCTAAAAAACTGGTCGTTAAAATGATCCCTCAGATGAGAGCAGACGAGATCACAACGGCTGATATGGATAAAAATATTTTCTACGGACCGATAAAAAACTTCCCGAAAAGCTTTACCCAGGCTCAGAAAGATAAATTTTCCGCTCTTTATGCAGAAGCGATCACGAAAAAGATCATTCCGGCTTATACCAAAATGGGTACATTCCTGGAGAAGGAATATCTGCCGAAAGCAAGAGATACGGATGGCTACAACAGTCTTCCGAACGGAAACGAGATCTACAGATATTACGCTAAAAGCTGGACAACTACGAAGAAATCACCTGAGGAAATCAATAAAATCGGAATTCAACAGGTCGCTATGCTTCGTGCTGAAATGGAAAAAGTAAAACAGCAGGTTGGTTTTTCAGGAACACTGGAAGAATTTATCAATTTTGTAAAAACAGATCCTAAAGCGATGCCGTACAAGACTTCTAAGGAGGTTTTAAATGGATTCAACGGTATTCTAGCGAAGATCACTCCTAAACTGAAAACAATGTTCAGCGTAACGCCGAAAACGAAGTTTGAAATTAGACAGACGGAAAAATTCAGGGAAGCAAGTGCCAGCGCAGAGTATATTCAGGGAACTCCGGATGGAAAAAGACCGGGAATATTTTATATGCCGATTCCTGATCCTACCAAATTCAATGTGACTTCCGGAATGGAATCTCTTTTCCTTCACGAAGCAATACCGGGACACCACTATCAGGTTTCTCTTCAACAGGAAAACACCAAGCTTCCTAAATTCATGAGATTCGGATGGTTTGGAGCGTATGGAGAAGGATGGGCGCACTATTGTGAGACTCTGGGACCTGAGTTTGGTCTTTATACAGATCCTTACCAAAAAATGGGTTACCTGAGCGATCAGATGCTGAGAGCGGTTAGATTGGTCGTAGATACCGGACTTCATACCGGAACCATGACGAGAGAGGAAGCCATTAAATATTTCCTGAGCAATATCTCTTACGATGAAGCCAGCGCAACCGCAGAGGTAGAAAGATATATGGCGATGCCGGGACAGGCTTTAGGCTACAAAATCGGATCGTTGAGAATTCGTGAGCTTAGAGAAAAGTATCAGAAAGAGCTTGGCAAGAAGTTTAATTTAGCCAGCTTCCATGATGAGATTTTAAGCCAGGGATGTCTTCCATTGGATGTTTTAAACAGGAAGATGGATCTTTGGGCTAAGAAGCAGAAATAAATTTATGTAGAAAAATAAAAATAATAGAGATGGGATGATTAATTTTAATGTCCCATCTTTTTTTATCAAATTTAATCCAATTACAATGATCATAGAAAGCCTGAGATCTCTCTACAGCAGAGATTTGAACAAACTAAAAACCGAAATAGAATCTTACCGGAATGAAACTTCGATGTGGAAAACATATCAAAACATAACCAATTCAGCAGGAAATCTATGTCTGCATCTGGTTGGAAACCTTAACCACTTCATTGGTGCAGAACTTGGAAAAACCGGCTATGTCAGAAACAGAGAGCTGGAATTTTCACTTAAAGATATTCCGCAGACAGAACTTTTAGCCATGGCAGAAGCCACTACAGCTATGGTTGATCAAGTTCTCAGCCAGTTGACTTCCGAAGATCTTGAAAAGGAATATCCTCTAGTTGTTTTTGAAGATAAAATGACCACAGGATACTTTCTGATCCACTTGATCACGCATCTGGACTATCATTTGGGTCAGATCAATTATCACAGAAGATTGCTGGATATTTAAACTTTTTTACATTTAATTTCAGTAATCCATCCGCTCCATATGGCTCATAAACTTTCATTTATACTGTCTTTTATTTGTATGGTCAGTTTGTATTCCCAAGGTTTCATAAGGACCAATTCAATAGATTCTCTGCAGACGGCGGAGGATATCCAGCAGTTCATCGGAAGAAAAGAAATTACCCAGTATGTTTATGTCATTGACAAGATTAAGTACGATTCTAATTGCATTGCTATGGCCGACAGTCTTAAGATACAACCCTGGATAAAAGGTGATTTTGATGGAAACGGACTTACGGACATTCTCATTACCGGAAATAAAAGAGAAGGACCGGCAACGATTTGCATCCTTGACAAAGGAAATGGCTTTGAGACCAAAAAAATAAGTGACGGACAACTTCACGAAATATGTTCATTTACTCAGGTAAAAGATAACCAATTACAGTATTTGAGTATTAAAAATAATTATCACAGCGCATACAAGCTGAAAAAAGATCTTCTCGCTTATAAATTTGGAGATTTCATTGAAGAAAATAATGCGCCCAAAAACCATCGTATTTCAACCATTCAATTCCGGTCAACCAGTTGTTATGGAATCTGCCCTGATTTTACGTTAAAGATTTCCGGTCTTGATATAGAATGGACTGCTGACTTAAATAATAAAGTTAATTTTAAGGAATATTCAGGAGTGTATCGTTCCAAATTATCTGAAAAGCAGCTCAAAAACATTCTTGAACTGCTGAATTACATTGATTTTGAAAACCTGAATGAAAATTATGAAGTAGGTTATTCAGACCAGCCAACAGCTTATTTAACGATAGATTATGATGATCTGAAATCCAAAAACATCCGAGACTATGGTAAGATGGGCACCAAAGGACTTAGAAAACTGTATGAAGTTCTATTCGATCTGAGGGGAACGCTTCAATGGACGAGACATGAGGCATGGGAATATAATAAATTTGATAATTGATTAAGAAAATCAACAACAGTCACCCAGCCACCCGTTTACCCTTATAACTCATAACCCTCAAACTCTCCTACTCTCAAACCCGAACCCCGCATCCCGAAACTCATAACTCATAACTCATAACTCATAACTCATAATTTATAACTCCTCTCAAATTCACCCCTATTTCTCAAACATCATTTTCGTAAGAAAGTCCTTCTCCCCTTTTCCTCTGGCTGGCGAATACTCTCTTCCGTAGAAAATAATCTGCAGGTGAAGCTTGTTCCATGTTTCTTCCGGAAATATAGCCTTTGCGTCTTTCTCCGTTTCTACTACATTCTTTCCTGAAGTAAGCTTCCATTGCGTCATCAACCTGTGAATGTGTGTATCTACCGGAAAAGCTGGAAATCCGAAAGCCTGACTCATCACCACAGAAGCGGTTTTATGCCCAACTCCGGGAAGCGCTTCCAGTTCTTCGTAGGTTTGAGGAACTACACCATCATGTCTTTCCAGTAAAAGTTCAGCCATTCTTTTCAGGTTCTTTGCTTTTGTATTGGACAGTCCTATTTCTTTGATCAGTTCTTTAATTTCGAATTCTTCCAGTCTGGCCATCCTTTGCGGAGTTCCGGCCACCTCGAAAAGATGGGGAGTCACCTGGTTCACTTTTTTGTCTGTGGTCTGTGCAGAAAGTGCTACAGCAACCATTAAGGTGTAAGGATCGGTATGATCCAAAGGAACAGGTGTGGTAGGATATAATTTCTCCAGTTCGTCTTGAACGAGCTGAGCTCTTTGCTTTTTTGTCATTTAACCATTAAATTTGAACAAAATTAATTCATTATGCTGAAAGTTGGAGATAAATTACCTGAATTTGAAGGAACAAATCAGGATGGTGAACCCATAACCTCATCAAAACTGATCGGAAAGAAAGTAGTCGTTTTCTTTTATCCTCAGGCCAGCACGCCAACGTGTACCGTAGAAGCCTGTAACCTGAGTGACAATTACTCAAAGCTTAAAAAAGCCGGATTTCAACTGTTGGGAATAAGCGGAGACAGTGTAAAGAAGCAGAAAAACTTCCACAGTAAGTTTGCCTTTCCGTACGATCTTCTTGCCGATGAGAATCACGATGCCATCGAAAAATTCGGGGTTTGGCAGGAGAAGAAAACATTCGGAAAAACGTATATGGGGATCGTACGAACCACTTTTATTTTTGATGAAAACGGAATCTGTACAAGAGTGATAGAGAAAGTAACGTCTAAAACGGCGGCTGAGCAGATTCTGGAAGGATAGTAGTTAGAAGAGGGAGCCGGGAATTGCTAATTTAACCATGTGATAAGTTTGTTTATTAGGATAACGCTCTTAAAAAAGTTAAAATATCTTTGGAATATTAATCATTGGAAAAAGCAATAGGAAAAAGATAGAAACCTTGTTGGTACT
>NZ_FOVD01000010.1 GCF_900115055.1 Chryseobacterium oleae
TGCAAAGCTCTTTATGAAAGAATTCTGGAAAAAAAGAAATGTAAAAAAGTAGCATTAATTGCTGTATGCAATAAACTTTTAAGACAAGCTTTCGGAATTTTAAAGAATAGAATACAATATCAACACAATTATTAATAAAATATAAATATTTTAACTTTTAAAAGTTGGCAATTAACATAGAATGTCAAGGTTCAAAACCTTGACATGGTTAACCGGATCGTCAGAATTTAAGCAGCATCGGGCTTCCTGACATTAAAACTTAATTTGTTTCAAAGTACATCAACTCTTCATCGTCATTGGGAAGGGTCACATAGTTTTTGAATTCCAGTCCCAGTTTTTTGATGAGGCTTTGAGATGAAAAATTATCTTTTGAGGTGATGGCGGAGATTTTCAGTAAGCCGTAGATATCCATCCCGATAGATTTAACCTTCTCAGCAGCTTCATAGGCATATCCTTTCCCTTCAAATTCTTCCAGCAGGGAAAAACCTATATCCACGACATCAAGGCCTTCTCTTTCAAAAATTCCTACTGCGCCTATTTTTTCGCCTTTATCTTTTGTTACGACCACATAGTTTCCGAAACCGGATTTTTCAAACTGGGGAAGAAACCTGTTTATAATATAGTTTTCAGCATCAGCAATGCTGTTTACCCCACGATTTCCAATGTATTGAATAAACTTCGGTCTGTTGTAAAGTTCAAAAATAAATTCTCTGTCATCCACCGATACAGGCTGGATGATCAGTCTTTCTGTTTCGTAAACGCTATTTTCGTCTAGTAGATTTCTTTGGGTCATCTTTGGGTTCTTCTTTTTTCTGAATTTTTAAAAGCCTTGGATTATTCGCGCACTTTTTATTGTAAAGTTCAATGTAGGTTCCGTTGTCTTTCACTTTGGAAACATCTCCTGAGGACTTACTGACAGTCAGTGCATAATGCGTTTTCTGGTAAGGACATTCCTTTGAGGTAAGTTTTCCGAGATCCAGATAGTAATTGGCTGTATCTTCATAATAATTGCCGGCAACGTCTTTAAATTCCTCGTCTACCATGTATCCTTCAGCCGTCAGAACAATAGCCGCTTCTTCCGCATTATCAATTTTTCCAACGAACTTTCTCAAACCTTCAAGATCTGTGATGTAATTCATCTTTCCGCCTGCAGCATAAGCAATATAATAAAAGCTGTCTTCTGTGGGGAATAGATTAAAGCCGGAAAACTGTGGTGTATAATCTTTCTTTCCGCCTGAAGTCCTGATCTCCTGATTTTTCCCGTAGCTGTTGTACACCAAAACCCAGGAATCTATTCTGTCATTGGGAATAATTTGCTGTAAAATATTCGGGATACTGGAAAAATTTTTCTTGTTCTGAGAAAATCCCAGAAATCCAAAGAGCAGAAACAAAAAAATGGTTGATCGTGTTGCGGTTTTTATCATAATTCAAAAATCAGCAGAAAGTTAGCCATTAATTTTTACATAAACTTATCTCCTTTCTTGAAACTTTTCAGGTCAAGAACATAGTCTTTAATCAGTTGATCATTGTCTCTCGGACAGATCAGCAATGCTTTATCTGTGTCTACGATAATAAAATCCTCAAGGCCGTCGATGATGACAGCTTTGTTATTGTTCTTCAGTCTGATGATATTCCCTTTGGAATTATAATTGAGGAAATGCTTCAGTTTTACAGCGTTTCCGTCTTTATCTTTTTCAGTATTTTCGTATACGGAAGTCCAGGTTCCAAGGTCACTCCAGCCCAGATCGGAGGGAATTACATATACATTTTTGGCCTTTTCAAGAATTCCGTTATCAATCGAAATTTTCTGTACTTTCGGGTAAATGGTTTCAATGCAGCTGTCTTCCTTTTCAGAATTGTATTCGCAGGCCATAAAGTGCTGCATCATTTCAGGAAGATAGAGTTCAAATGCATGGTGAATGCTTTTCACATTCCAGATAAATATCCCTGCATTCCATAGAAAATCTCCACTTTCAAGGAAGCTTTGGGCAATTTCAAGAATAGGTTTTTCCGTAAACGTTTTTACTTTGAAATAATCTGAACTTTTCTTTTCTACAAACTGAATATATCCGTATCCGGTATCCGGTCTGGTAGGCGTAATTCCCAAAGTTACCAGGTAGTCATGCTTGGCAGCAAGGTCAAAAGCAAGTTCTACTTTCTCCAGAAATACTTCTTCCTTTAAGATCAAATGATCCGCCGGAAGTACAATCATCGTTGCATCCGGATTAATTTCAGCAATCTTGTTGGCCATGTACAGATTACATGCCGCTGTATTTTTCATCAGAGGTTCGCCCACAATATTTTCTTCAGGAATTTCCGGAAGCTGCTGATGGGAAAGCGCTACGTATTCTTTATTCGTGATCACGAATATCTGTTCTTTAGGAATGATCCGGCTGATTCTGTCATACGTCTGCTGAATCATAGTACGCCCGATTCCTAAAATATCCTGAAACTGTTTTGGAAATTTCTGTGTACTCATAGGCCAGAACCGGCTGCCGATTCCTCCCGCCATGATGACACAGTATCTATCTGATTTTAACATTCTTGCCTACATTTTTCAACCCTTGCCAGAGGCTTGAAAGAATACTTCCTTCCCGTAGCCAGGTTCTTACAAAGATAGTTTTTTTTAATCAGACCTTCTAATAAATACTTCTCGTTCCGGTAGATAAAAAATTCTCCTTTTTGAAGTTCTTCAATAAAGTGCAGCCTATCATCTTGTTTTTCAGTATGAAAATATCTTACAAGATCTGGGCTGGCCATAAAATTAGCCTTTGGGGATTTTGAAAATCTAATGATGATCGGCTTCAGATCCTCATCATAGACTTCAAGACTTTCAAGAAGCATATTTCTGAAGGTCTCTTTCCATTCGATGCCGTGTGGTGAAATTCTGCGCCCATATTTTTCAAAAGCGATGAGATGGGCCAGTTCATGGGTAAGCACAAAGAAAAAAAGCGGTGGAGTCAATGTTGAATTCACCGTTATTTCATGGGAGTTATCAGGAAGTTTTCTATAATCTCCCAGTTTGGAATTTCGGCTGCGTGTAACTTTTATGTGAATAAAGTAATCTGCAAACCAAATCCTTAAGTATTTTAGTGTATTTTGAGGTAAATATTTTTCTAATGACTGGATAGACATTTTACAAAGTTAATGGAATTCCTGCATAGAAATTCAGCAATTTAAGACTGAAAAGATAATTGTATTTCGCCTGAGCCACAGATCCCTGTGCGTTTGCATAGTTATTTCTGGCTACATTCACATCGTAAATAGTGGTTCTTCCTGCCGTATAACTTTTATCAGCAAATTCTAAAGCAAGCTTTGTACTCTTCTCCGTTTCTACTGCTGAAAGGAAGGTTTCATAATTGGCATCTACATCAAACTGTGCCTTTTGCACATTCTGTCTTACCGTCTGCTTCTGCTGTTCAAGAGTAATCTTAGCAACGCTTTCGTTTATTTTAGACTGTTCTACCTGCAGCTTGGTAATTCCTTTATTAAAAATAGGAACATTCAGTGAAACACTGGCATTCTGTCCAAAGTTATCTTTATACTGACCGAATAAATTTCTTTCCATTACAAGATTCCCAGCCGCATCAACACCTGTGGTATTAGTGGTTAAAAGGTTGTTGTAAAAACTTCCTATTCCCACACTTCCTGTAAGCGTCGGCCAGAAAGCCGTTTTACTTACTTCTGTTTGCGCTACGGCAGAATTGATTCTGCTTTGTGCCGCTTTTACCTGAGGTTGATTTTCAAAAGCCGTGGTAAGAACTTCATCCACCGATTTTAAGGGTTGTTCCAGTTGGTCAGGAACGTCTACATATTCAACATCAAAATCTTTATAATCGGGAAGCTGTAAGAGCTGTGCCATGGCAAAAAGACTTCTGCCCACATTAATTTCAGCTGTCTTACGGTTTTGTTTTTCTCTCGCCAATGCTGCTTCTGCTTCCGCCAGAATAGTTTGAGCCGTCGTTCCGACCTGCGTTGTTATTTTAGCTCTGTCGTATTGCTTTTGAGCATTTTCAACCGCGCTTTCCGAGATTTTTACAATTTCTTTATTGAGTAGGGTTGTCAGATATTGTTGTGCAATCTGAAGGGAAATGTCATTTTTAATCGTTTCCACATCATATTGGCTGGCTTCTACATCAAACTGGGTTTTTCTGATCGCTTTCTCCAGTCTCCCATTGTTATACAGTAAGATATCCGCTCCCAGATTAGCACTGTTGCTGAACCTGTCATTCCTCAAACTTCCTGTACCAAATGAAGTCTGCCCGAAACTCACGTTATTAGACATACTTCCGGATACTGATGGCAAATATTGATTTTTTGCTATTTTAAGGTTAGAATCCTGGATTTGTTTAGAATATTGATTTTGGATAACCTGAAGATTATGCTCCACGGCATAGTCTACGCATTCTCTTAAGGACCATTTCTTCTGAGCACTTAGTCCCAGATAGCTTAATCCAAAAACGATAATCCAAACTTTTTTCATATTAATAATTTTCAATATTAGACGAGCCAAATATAAAAAAGTTACAGTTTTAATAATTAATATTTTATTTTAAAAAAACTTTTGTGAATTTTGCATCATGACAAACGGACAATATCAGGAAGCTGTAGACTGGCTTTTCGTACAGGCTCCCAACTATCAGATCGACGGGCTGAAGGCCTATAAACCTGGGTTAGACAATATTACAAAGTTGTGTGATTTTTTCGGCAATCCTCAGGAAAAGATAAAATGCATCCATATCGGAGGGACCAATGGTAAAGGATCTTCGAGCAATATGCTGGCTTCTGTGCTGCAGGATGCCGGTTATAAAGTAGGTTTATACAATTCTCCTCATCTTATCGACTTCACGGAACGCATCAAGGTCAACGGAAAAAACTGTGATAAGGAATTTGTCTTTGGATTTATTCAAAAACTAAAAACGCTTCCCGAGGATATCCTTCCCTCTTTTTTTGAATTTACCACCATCATGGCTTTTGAATATTTTTATCAGCAGGGTGTCGATTTTGCCATTATTGAAGTCGGCCTTGGCGGAAGACTGGATTCTACAAATATTATTCAGCCTCTTGTTGCAGCTATTACCAATGTACAATTGGATCATCAGAATATTTTAGGAGACACTATTGAGGAAATTGCAGCAGAAAAAGCAGGAATCATCAAGCCTCACATCCCTATTATTTCAGGAGACGAAACGGATACGGTTAAAAATATCATCAGACAGAAGGCTGAACTTGAAAATGCGCCCTTTATTGACGCTACAACTCTACAAACAAACCTGGTTTCTGATCTTAAAGGAAATTACCAGAAGAAAAACATCCGCGTTGTTCTTGCATTAGTTGAGGAATTAAAAAAGCTGAATATCAGTATTTCTGATGAAAATATAGAGAACGGATTACTTCATGTGCATCAAAATACTGGGTTTATCGGTCGCTGGTTTGAGTTTTCTCAGGACCCGCTTACCATTTGTGATACGGGCCACAATCAGGCCGGATTGGAGTATGTTTTTTCTCAGCTTAACTCTATAGATCGTCACAAGCACGTCATTTTGGGCTTTGTTAATGACAAAAAGATCGATGAAGTGATGGCTCTCCTTCCTGAGAATTCTGAGTTTTATTTTGCAAAACCATCTATCAACAGGGGAAGACACCCCGAAGACTATGAAAATCTTCTGCGGGAGGCAAAAATTTTTTATAAAATTTTCGATTCTGTACAGGAAGCGTATCTTTCTGCAAAAGAGCGATGTACAAAAGAAGAAATGATTTTCATCGGCGGAAGTAACTTTGTAGTTGGAGAATTTTTAGAAAAAAATTTGGAGATTTCCGAATAAGTCGTATATTTGCACCACTCTAAACGAGGAAACAAGTATAGGGGCTCTTAGCTCAGTTGGTTCAGAGCATCTGGTTTACACCCAGAGGGTCGGGGGTTCGAATCCCTCAGGGCCCACACAAAGGTAACTGAAGCCTTTCAAAAAAAAGTTCAGGGCTCTTAGCTCAGTTGGTTCAGAGCATCTGGTTTACACCCAGAGGGTCGGGGGTTCGAATCCCTCAGGGCCCACAAAATCTCTCAGTTTTCTGGGAGATTTTTTTTGTTTATCACCATTCATAGATATTATATTCTTTACCTTTGCGGTCTTAGTCACAAGTACACTGTTTTTGAAGGAACTTCATCTTATATCGTTCAATTATCCCTATCCTCCCTCTTACGGAGGCATTATCGATGTTTATTATAAGATCAAAGCATTGTCGGATACAGGCATTAAGATCCATCTGCACTGTTTTGTAGACCAGATTCCGGAGATTATTGATCAGGAGATTAAAAGCATTACCAAAAATGTTTTCTTTTACAGGAAAAAGAAAAACCCGTTTCAATATTTTTCGACAATTCCTTTTGCAGCCTCTATAAGAACTTCTGATGCTCTATTTCAAAACCTGATGAGCATAAAAGCTCCCATATTGTTTGAAGGACTGCAGACGACCCGCATTATCCGTCAATTAAAGGACAAAAACGACAATCTTTATCTCCGGTTCCACAATAATGAAACGGAGTATTACAAAGGACTTTCTTCTTCAGAAAAAAATGTTTTCAAGAAACTTATTTATAAGATCGAATCTTTAAAGTATGCAGATTATCAGAAAAGAACGTTAAAGGAGTTTAAAGGGGTTTTCTGCCTTTCTGAGAAGGAATTTAATGAAGTAGATGTATATTCGAAAAACGCGCACCTCATCCATATCTTTCATGGTAATGGATCCGTAAAACATCTGGACAAAAAAGGAGATTATTTTCTTTTTCATGGCGACCTCAGCATATCAGACAACAGAAAAGCATTAGAAGAAACCATCGGCATGTTTAAAAACCTTCCTCAACACCAGCTTGTTGTTGCATCTGACCGTGCCGGTGAGGATTTAAAAAAGAAAATCAGCGATATCGGAAATGTCAGCCTGGTTCCTATTGAAACAACAGAAAATTTACACCGCCTTTTTGAAAATGCACATGCCAATATTCTCCTCTCCTACCAGAATTCCGGCACAAAAGTAAAACTGTTTAACGCATTGTATAACAGCAGATTTGTTATTATTAATGAAAACATAACTGATGACAGGGCATTAATGGATTTATGCCATTTAGGCTCCAGCTCAGATAAAATCCGCCAACATATTATTGAAATAGCTACAAAAAGCTATGATGAAAATGACACAAGAAGAAAAGTTCTGGAAAAGAACTATTCTGATGATGCTAAAGCGGAAGAAATGGTTAAAATTATTTTTAAAGACTGATAACTGTTACTATCTTCTGGACACTCAGTTCTTCAAGACAGGCCCAATCACCACGATAACATTCTTTATCCCCAAAAACCGAACAAGGTCTGCAGGTAAGATCAGTCACCTGAACCACATCATTTTCACTCTGTCCAAAGCCTAAAAACCCCGCATATGGATGCGTAGAGCCCCATATAGAAACACATCTGGTTCCCATAAGACTGGCAAGGTGCATATTAGCCGAATCCATGGAGATCATCAGCTCAAGTTCTGATATTTTCTGAAGTTCCTGCGAAAGAGTTAATTTTCCGGAAAGGCTTTTTGTATTAGGAATTTCGCTTTCCCATTTTTCAAGGGTTTCGGTTTCTTTTTTACCGCCTCCAAAGAAATATATCTTGTATTTTTGAGCTAAAATTTTGGCTAACTCATATGATTTCTCCAAAGGAAGCATTTTTCCTCTGTGCTGTGCGAAAGGAGCCAAACCAATCCCCGATTTTTCTCCTGGTGTAGGCCTTAGTTTATGAGAAAGTTCAACTTTAAAGCCCATGGCACGAAATACATCCGCATAGCGCTCAACCGTCTTTTTTAACTGAACTTTATTCAGATTCCATACATCGGTGAGTTCTTCCTTTTCTTCTTTTCCTTTATTGATTTTAAAGACTTTAAGCCCTTTTCTTCTGTAGATCTTATCCAGAATCTTGGTTCGGATCACGTCATGAAGATTCGCTATAAAATCAGGATTAAATTCTTTGATCAGTTCATTGGCAAGCCTTCGCAGTCCAAAGAATCCTTTATACTCATCAAGGTTAATTCCTTTGAATATAACGTTTGGAATATCAGCAAATAAGCTTTCGAAATTTTTTCTGGAAACCATGATAATTTCCACATCCGGATTCTGCTCCAGAAACTCCCTGAAGACAGGCGCTGTCATAGCGACATCACCGAAAGCGGAAAAACGATATGCTAGAATTCTGGTCAAGTCTAAGATTTTAACTGATAAGCAACTGCGTAAAATTTAATCTGCTTAGTCATTGCCATTAATCCGTTGGCTCTTGAAGGAGAAAGAAACTCCTGAAGTCCGATTTCTGCAATGAATTCAAAGTCAGAATCTAAGATTTCCTGGGTAGAATGACCACTGTAAATACTTACCAAAAGAGAAACAATTCCCTTTGGAAGAATACCGTCTGAATCAGCATCGAAAAAAAGCTTACCATCTTTGAATTCAGCATCGATCCAAACCTTACTCTGACAGCCTTTGATGAGATTATCATCTGTTTTTCTGTCTTCAGGCAGTCCTTTTAATTCTTTTCCAAGATCAATAATATATTCATACTTCTGTTCCCAGTCATCAAGAAACGCGAATTCGTCAATTATTTCCTGCTGTTTTTCTTTAATGGTCATTTTTTAACAATTATCTTTTGCAAAGATAACCAATTTTATAAAGATAATTTATGAAGATGCTTTTTCGAAAAGCTGTAAAATTTTCATTTCTTCATTTTCCCAGCAAAAAACCTCGGCTGCCTTATCAAGTTCGTTTCTGTAATCTCCTCGTCCCCTCTTGAGTACTCTGTTAATTGCTTTCTCGATTGTTTCAGGCTGATGATCGGTAACGATTTCACCAATATCAAACTGGTTTTTAATCCGCAGCATTTCAGGAAAGTTGATCATGACCAGCGGCACTCTGGACTGAATATAATCACATACTTTATTGGGAAGAGAGTAAAAATAACTTACTCCATTATTTTCTTCAAGACTGAATCCCACGTCTGCTGTTTTGGTTACTTCTCTAAGGTTTTCCGGCTTCAGTTTACCCAGAAAAACTACTTTTTCCTGCAGTTTTTCCTGAATGACAAGATCCTCATACGTTTTCTTTAAAGGACCGTCTCCTGCGATTTTTAAAACAGCATCCTGAATAGAATGCATCGCCAGAATCACTTTATCAATCCCTCTGGATTGGTTTACGGCACCCTGATACAGTATTATTTTAGGATCATTATTTGGAATGTCGGGTATAGAAAGGATTTTTCTTGGAATATTTCTTACCACCACAGCGTCTACCTTATACTTTTCATGAAACCATTCGGCATAACTCTGACTTTCCGTCATCATGAATTGTATTTTAGGAACCATATTTCCTTCCAGCAGTCTCCAGAATTTCTGTGAAAACCTGTTTTGTACCGCCGGCATTTCCGTGAAAATCTCGTGGCTGTCAAAAACCAGCGGAATATTCAGTTTTTTTGCGATCAGGTAATTGGGAAGAAGGGCATCAATATCGTTGGCGAGAAGAATCGTATTTTGATCTGCCTTTTTCTTTAGCTGCTTATATAATTTCCAGTTGAATTCAAAATAAGCTGTTTTTAAACTTGTTGATTTTAATTCTATCCGGGAAAAAGGATAAGGACGTTCCATGTTTTCGTTACCACCCCAGTCATTTCCGATAAGTTCTACAGGATAACCATTGTCAAAAAGGGTTTTACAGACTTTCTCTATTCTCTGGTCTGTATAGAGGCTGCTAAAGGCAGAAACCAATATTTTCTTCTTCATTATTTTTTTCCGCCAAATATTAAATAATAGATCTGAATAAGGCAAATCAGCCCGTTCGGGATGATAACCGGCCAAAGTAAACCATTGAAAATACCATAAATGACAAAACATATACAGCCTATCATATTGACAATTCTAATTTTTCTTACATCTTTCAATATGAAACTCAATACAATGAAAACTGATGCAGAATATCCGATATAAGTAGTAATTTCGGGATTCATGGGGAAATTTTAAAGGAGAACAAACTTAATCATTTTCAATAAGATAATAAAATTTTTTCTGCCATAAAGTCATTAATTGATTTTTGGTAAAATATTTGTAATTTAGATAATGAATAATTGGCACTGTTGCTATTATTCTAATGAGATATATTATGGATTATAAGTTTTCACAAGGTTTGAGCCAGGTGTTCAAACAAAGCAAAAGCGAAGCTAAACGGCTGAAAAGTGAATTTCTTAATACAGAACATCTACTTTTAGGTATTATAAAAACGGAAAACTCTGCAAAAGAAATCCTTCAAAACCTTAATGCGGATTTAACACAAATCAGAAGAAAAATTGAAACTTTAAATACAGCAAGTCTTAATCCTATTTCTGAGGAGGTTACTAATATTTCTTTCACCAAGATGGCAGATCATGCGATCAAACGTGCAGAGTTAGAATGCAGACAGTATAAAAGCAATGAAATTAATACCGTTCATCTGCTTTTAGGCATTCTTTACAAATATGAGGACCCTACTTCAAACATTTTAGGAGCTTATGACATCGACTACGAAGGAGTTTCAAAGGAATACCAGACGATGCTTAAAAATTCCGGGCAGGCACCACAGATGAGTGCGTATGACGATGATGATGACCGCGAGGAATTTGAGCAGATGAGGAAGCCTTCAGGAAATTTAGGCTCTGCAAAAAGTAAAACGCCTACATTGGATAACTTTGGTAGAGACCTTACTTCTTTGGCAAGAGACGGAAAATTGGATCCTGTAATTGGTCGTGAAAAAGAAATTGAGCGTGTTTCTCAGATCTTATCGAGAAGAAAGAAGAACAACCCTCTTCTTATTGGTGAACCGGGAGTTGGTAAATCTGCGATTGCAGAAGGACTTGCTTTAAGAATTCAGCAGAAGAAAGTATCGAGAGTTCTTTATGGAAAACGCGTTATTACTTTGGATCTGGCGAGTTTAGTAGCCGGAACCAAATACCGTGGTCAGTTTGAAGAAAGAATGAAAGCAATCATGACTGAGCTGGAAAAGAACAGAGACGTCATCTTATTCATCGATGAGCTTCACACTATTGTAGGTGCAGGAAGTTCTACGGGAAGTCTGGATGCATCCAATATGTTCAAACCGGCTTTGGCAAGGGGCGAAATTCAATGCATCGGGGCAACCACGCTGGATGAGTACCGTCAGTATATTGAGAAAGATGGTGCTTTGGAAAGAAGATTCCAGAAAGTAATGGTGGAACCTACCAATATTGAGGAAACCATTCAGATTCTGAATCAGATTAAAGACAAGTACGAAGAACATCATAATGTAGTGTATACTCCGGAAGCCATTCTGGCGTGTGTCAATTTGACAGCGAGATATATTACAGACCGTTTCTTACCGGACAAAGCTATTGATGCCATGGATGAAGCAGGTTCCCGTGTTTATATCAAGAACATGAAAGTTCCTACTGAAATCATTGATTTTGAAAAGAAAATCGAGGATATCAAAGAAATGAAGCAGAAAGCGGTTAAGGCTCAGGATTATCTTGAGGCAAGAAAGCTTAAAGATGAAGAGGAACGTCTTCAGATGGAACTGAATTCAGCTCAGGACAAGTGGGACAAAGATGTAAAAGAGAAAAAAGAAACCGTAACGGAAGAAAATGTAGCGGAAGTGGTTTCTATGATGAGTGGAGTTCCGGTAACGAAAGTTGGTAAGAACGAGCTTGACAAACTAGCTCAGATGGATGACAAACTGAACGGAAAAGTGATCGGTCAGGAAGACGCTGTGAAAAAAGTTGTTAAGGCAATTCAAAGAAACAGAGCCGGTCTTAAAGATCCGAACCGTCCGATTGGTACATTTATCTTCCTTGGTACTACAGGGGTTGGTAAAACTGAACTTGCTAAAGTAATGGCAAGAGAACTTTTCGAATCTGATGAATCTCTGATCCGAATTGACATGAGTGAATACATGGAAAAATTTGCGGTTTCAAGATTGGTTGGTGCGCCTCCGGGATACGTAGGATACGAAGAAGGAGGACAATTAACAGAAGCGGTAAGAAGAAAACCTTATGCTGTGGTTCTTCTGGATGAGATTGAAAAAGCTCACCCTGATGTATTCAACATTCTGTTGCAGATCTTAGATGAAGGACACGTTACGGACAGTTTAGGAAGAAAAATTGATTTTAGAAATACAATCATTATCCTTACTTCAAACATCGGAACAAGAGATCTTAAGGATTTCGGAGATGGTGTAGGATTCGGAACTTCAGCTAAGAAAACAGGTTCAGATACAAGAGCGAGAAGCACGATTGAAAATGCTCTTAAAAAAGCATTTGCGCCTGAATTCTTAAACAGAATTGATGACATCGTGATCTTCAACTCTTTGGTACAGGACGATATCAAGAAAATTATCGATATCGAACTGAACAAGCTTTATGGCAGACTTGAAAAATTAGGTTATAAAGTAGAGTTAACGGAAGATGCGAAAAACTTTATTTCTGAAAAAGGATGGGATAAAGATTTCGGAGCAAGACCTTTGAAACGGGCTATCCAGAAATATATTGAAGACTTATTGGCAGAAATGCTGGTGAACAAGCAATTAAACGAAGGAGAAACGGTAGTTCTTGACGTGAATGAAGCTAAAGACGGCCTGACCGGAAAAACTTCAAAACCGAAAAAGACGACTGAAAAGTCTTCTCAACCGTAAACAAATAATATCATCATAATGAAAAGCACCGGAATGTTCCGGTGCTTTTTTGTTTTTTTTAGGTTTTGGCTAAAGCCGTTCTCAAATATGGGTAAAAATAAAACGGGCTAAAGCCCGTTCCTATTGATGTTTAATTTGTTTATAGATTCTACAGTCCTACCACAAAGCCTATATTCGGGACAAGGCCGCTTGAAAATATACTTGAATTTTCTTTCCAAAGTACATTATACATTAATCCCAGCTGCATAAAAGAGTTTCCTCCTATCCTCTGCATATAGCCACCTCCGAGATATAGAGCCGTTTCCTGTTCATTGGATTTATAATCATACAGTTTGTCTTTATAATTGATAAAATACTGCTGAAGATTTGCGCCTACGTAAAAGGATCTTGCGAAATAATAATTGGCAAAAGGCCCAACTCCAAACATTGTAGATTTATAAGAATTGGAAGTCTGCCAGGAAACACTTCCTATTACTCCCGCCTCAAGATCATCGGTCAGCCTGTATCCCACTCTGGGAGAAGCCTGCAGGTAAAATGCACTGTTGCTTCCAAACCCTAACCCGATTCCTCCTCCGAAGGTCCATTTATTATTGTCCTGTGAATCCGTGCCTACCGAAACCTGCGAAAACACTGATCCGGAAATTATTATAAATAAAGGAATAATGAGTTTTTTCATATTAATATTGTTTTTATCGATGTTTAAAATTATGGTTTTTTTGCGAATCTTTTTAATTGTATTTTTGCCGGGTCAAACTAAGAACTCCCGTTAAGAGTTTCGTAAAATTGAAATACAATGAAAGTAGTAGTAGGATTATCTGGAGGTGTAGATTCCAGTGTCACAGCGTATTTATTACAGCAGCAAGGTCATGAAGTGGTGGCTCTGTTTATGAGAAACTGGAATGATGCTTCAGTAACGCTGGAGGATGAATGTCCATGGATTGAAGACAGTAACGATGCCCTGATGGTGGCTCAGAAATTAGGAATCCCTTTTCAGGTGATTGATATGAGTGAGCTTTACAAAGAGCGTATTGTAGATTATATGTTCGATGAATACCAGAAAGGAAGAACGCCGAATCCGGATGTTTTGTGTAACAGAGAAGTAAAATTTGATGTTTTTATGAAGACAGCGATGTCTTTAGGTGCTGATAAAGTGGCGACTGGGCATTATGCTCAGGTGAATTCCACTTTTGATGAAAACGGAAAAGAAATCTTCCATCTTTTAGCTGGAAAGGATAACAATAAAGATCAGTCTTATTTTCTGTGTCAGCTGAGCCAGGATCAGTTATCAAAAGCATTGTTCCCTATCGGAGAGCTCACAAAGCCGGAAGTAAGAGAAATCGCTAAAGAAATCGGGCTTGTGACTGCTGATAAAAAAGATTCTCAGGGGTTGTGTTTTATCGGAAAGGTAAGTCTTCCTCAGTTTTTACAACAGCAATTGGTTCCTAAAGAAGGAGAAATTGTGGAAATATTTAAAGATTCACCATTATTCTCGGTAGAAAAACCTGAATTTTCTTCAAAAGAAGAAGAGCTGGCGTTTTTAGCGCAGAAAATTAATTATAAAAAAGCTGACGGTAAAGTAATCGGAAAGCACCAGGGTGCTCAGTTTTTCACGATCGGACAAAGCAAAGGACTTGGTATCGGCGGCCATAAAGAAAGCTGTTTTATCATCTCCAGAGACATGGAAAACAACATTATTTTTGTGGGCGAAGGTCACAGTTCTCCGGGATTGCACAAAAAAGCATTGAAAATTGATAATGCAGAAGTGCATTGGGTTCGTGAGGATATGAAGCTGGAGAATGGAGGATCTATGGAAGTCATGGCAAGATTCAGATACAGACAGGCATTGCAGAAAGCAGTACTTTATCAGTTCGAGGATGCATTGTATGTTGCATTTGAAGAGCCACAGTCAGCAATTGCAGAAGGACAGTTCGCAGCATGGTATATTGATGAAGAGCTGATTGGAAGCGGTGTTATTGCCTAAAGAAAAAGTTTTTGAAATTTTTCTGTAACGAATTTTAAGTTGTTAGACTTACTCAGTAAATAACAATAAAAAATATCACTATGAAAACGACTTCAAAAAACCAGTATGCTTTTGTCAACCTGCTTTTAATTCCTGTTGTAGGTGCCGTTTTTGGGTATAATCTTTATCAGATGATTGTACATACGGAAGCTTCAAATATTGCAGCCACTCTTATTCTTGCAGTGATCACTTCTGTAATGGTCCGCAAATACGGTTACAAACCGACCAAGGAAAAACAAGATAATTAAATCATCTTAATTGATATCTATAAAACCCCGAAGCATTTTGTTTTGGGGTTGTTTTTTATCTTTCCGGACTTGACCAACCAAATACAGCTCCATCTAAAGCAGATAATCTTCAACAAAATAGTAAGTTATTTTACTTTCCACATCGTTCATTGTAAAATTGATTTCTTTTTCAAAAGTATCTCCGTAGAAATTGATAAAAAGAGGTTCTTTTGTTTTGAAACTGGAGATTACCTTATATTTTGTTTTGAAAAAAACATCGTAAGAATAGATCAGATGGCTGGAATCCAGTTTCATATCAGTAGAAAAATCATTTAATCTTAGATGTATCACTCCTGAAAAAGGTTTCGTTTCAAGAATACGCAGGATTTTCATAAACGGAATACTGATGTTTTCAGAATCCTTAACTCTGTATTTTTCAATTGCTTTGAGAAAGTCCCCTTTTAAAGAGGATTCTACAGCTATTTTCAGCTCGATTTTTATTTCTGTTTTCCCACCTTCTGTATTGAAAATCCGGATGATAAAATCTTCGGATCCTTTTCCCTGAACAATCTTAATGTCTGACACATCAAATGACTTTTCTACTGCATATTTTCCATAAGTCGGATACAAAATCATATTTTTCACGAGCGTAAATAAAACGGCAACGCCTACAAAAGACCCTACCCCGATAGGAATAAACGCTGTCATAAAATAGAGAAAAGAGCCCAAAGTCTCTTTTTCATCATCAAAAAACGGATTATAATCAAACAGGAGTATTTTAATTCCAAACATAAACAGGAGTATGGTCAGGATAATAAACAAAACCGGCTCCCAGCCCACGGAATAACCCTGCTTCTGCAAAGGAATATTTTTGTATAGAATATTTTTCTCAACTTCCGTGAATTTCCTGGTCATGATATTGGTTTTAAATAGGTTTATGTTTTGGATTGGATTGTACACCTGGCTGACACAGGATGATCACTCCTTCCATAATCAATATCACAACAAGATATCCGACTGGTTTCCCGATAATTAAGCCTTTTATCAGCTTTACAATACCCAGCAAAAGAATTAGAATCATAAAGTAAAACATTGTTTTTGAGCTGTTTCCTTTAAAAGATTGCAAAATCAGCACTGAAGCATAAAAACCAAGCACAAGAATCAAATAAAATTTCAGAAATGCTGGACCTTTTATGGAGATAGGGTTAATGGTCTCTTGTGTAAGAATAAGCCAGATCATGCTTATCATTAGCGGGACTGAGTAGAACAGTATTTTTTTCATAGCTATTATTTTTTAACTGCCGCATCCGCCACAGCCTCCTCCGCATCCACCGCCACAGCTGCCACCTCCTCCACAACTGGAGCCGCTGCTGCAGCCTGAACTTCCATCCGAATTGCTGCTGACATTTTTATCCTGTTCCTTGTTGATATTTCCTCCGAAAATCCATGAAATAAACCCCATGAAGAAGAAAAAGCCAATGATGCATGAAATAGTGATGAACACGCCTCCAAAAATACCTCCGGAGCAGGAATACACCAGAAATAAGAGGCTGCCCAGCGAAAGGAATTTAAATCCCTTTTTCCAGAAAGTCTGCTGATCTTTTTTCTTTATCTGATCTGTCCAGATCTCTTCCGGCGCCTCCTGCTGAAAGATTTCCTTATAATGATGTAAGGTGTCATGATGCCAGTTCTGATGTTTCTTTTTCTCAGAAATACCTCCTTTTGAAGGGTGATGATGGAGCTTTCTTTTTAAGATATTCGGGCAGAATTCCTCCCAGTAGTTCTGTGTGTAAATCAGGTGCATATGCCACACTTTGTCTACCGTTTCGCTTGGAGAAGCACCATTGGGAAGGATGCAGCAGAGATAGACAAATTTTTTATACTCCTGAATCGCTTTTTGAGCAAAATCTAAGGTCCAGTACTCTTCTTTGGCCAGTTTTTTCGAAAAAGGAAAATCAGCATCCGAAGCATCGAGTGAAAAACTCTGTATCCTGCTCCAAAGGGTTTCGTCTTTTAATAAGATTGTAGTTTCCATTGTGTTACCATTTATTTTTCTACTCAAATATGAATGGATTAAATAATATAAAAGTCTTTCCTAAATCTTATTCGGATGTATAAAAATCTTATATTAGTCTTATAAAATTGAAACCAGATGAAAAAGGAAGATATTCAACACCTTGAGAAGTTAATGAATTTTCTGAGTCAGCATTTTTTGAAGAAAAACAGGTGGGAAGATGTCACCAAGACAGAATGGTCCTACATCAGTGCAGAACTGAACGAACTGATTACGAATGATCACTCAGAAAAAGAAATTAAGAAAGAGCCAGACCTTCTAGGCTCCAATTACCTTTACGAACATCTGATCATCAATAAATTAAAGAAATATCAACAGAATGAAAATACTGCTTTAAGCAGACCGAATCTTGCTAAACTAAGCCAGATCGTCAAAGTTCTGGGGTATTCAAATTATATTGATTTTGTTAATTCAAACACGGAAGCATTCAATTTCAATGATCTCAGGATCGACATGAATAATGTGAAGCAGAATACAGCCCTTTTAGACCGTTTGGTGGGCTGCTGGTATTCGTATAACAGAAATCTTCCGGAGAATCCTTTACAGGCAAGAGACGAGCGTATATGGCGTTCTGCCATGGAGATTTATAAATCCGAAACCACCGGTGAATATTTCATCGAGCGAAGCGGCGGCGATCATCATAAATATTTTGGGAAAGTGACAGCCTATTCTGATTACGTATTCATCATCATGAACAGCAATACGTTTATCCGCCAACGTCATTTTATCTCAAGAATAAAAGATATCAAGGAAAAGCTTAAAAATCCAGAATACAAGCTCCATGAGGTTCATTTTATAAGTACATGTATCAGTTTTAATCAGGAGCCGATAGCCCTGTTCGAAATATTTCAGAAAGCAGACCGGAAAACCTTTATTTCAGACTCTATCAGCTTTCCAATTGACAGTGATGAAATTCCTGCTTCTATTCTAAAACAGCTTGAAGACACTGAGTCTAACAGGATAGATTACAGATAATCACGGTTTTGAGTTTCAGGGTTTGAGGGTATTAGAGTGAGAGTTTTTTGGCAAGTTATGAGTGATAAATTATGAGTGATGAGTTATTTAAAGCGGCCTTGGAACTGAGGTTTTTCACTTTTCACTTGCGAAGCAAAATTGACCATTCACATTTCTCAATCTTAGCCTCAACCTAAAAATCTGATGTCTGATGTCTGATGTCTGAAATCTAGCATCTAATTCCTCTACCCCACCAGCCATTCTTTAAAATCCTTCACCCGGTCACGGCTTACGGTGATTTCTTCCTGTGGCTGAAATTCCATATCCACTTTGTAGTATGGTGAAGTGTGGATGTTTTTTATATAATCTGAATTAATGATAAACTGTCTGTTGACCCGGAAAAATTTCTTTTCTTCCAGAATATCTTCCAGTTCATCAAGGGTAAAATCTGATGGATAAACACGTTCTTCCGTTTGAAGATAAACAATCTTATTTTCACTGAAAAAGCAGCTAATCTCCTGTGTTTGAACAATTTTCAGATTGTATCCGATCTTCACCAAAACTCTGGACAGTGTAGACTTTTCCTTTCGGATCAGCTGTTTGATGTCCTCAGAACCCGTGGTATTATTGGCAGGAATAAATGATTTAAATTTTTCCACCGCTCCGGAAAGATCTTCTTCCAGAATAGGTTTTAAAAGATAATCGATGCTGTTCAGCTTAAATGCTTTCAAAGTATATTGGTCAAAAGCTGTCGTATAAATGATAAACCCTTTCGTGGGAACTTTTTCAAAAATATCGAAAGACAGGCCGTCTCCAAGAACAATATCCGAAAAGATCAGCTGCGGGTGTTCGTTTTCAGAGAACCAGGCAACTCCTTCCTCTACTGATTCTATTTTGCCAACTATTTCTATTTCAGGAAAATTACTCAGCATTCTTTCCAGTTTCCTTGAAGCAGGTTTTTCGTCTTCGATAATGACAGTCTTGATCATTGAGTTCCAGTTTTTAGTTTAAATCGGGAATAAAATTAGATAAAAAATAAACAGTTTAAAAATCTATGCTCTTTTTGTTTTTCTTCATCTCTTTTTCTATAATTCCCTTTTCCCATTCTGAATCCAGAAGGAATAATTTTACAGCTTTTATGGTCAGGAAAATCCCCCAGATGACCAAAATAACAGATCCATCAAATAAAGAAAAATCGAACGTCCCGTTTTCAAAAATATCATTAAAGAAGATAATTCCGGCTACTATTCCAAACCAGAGAAGGCTTTTGTAAAATTTCTTCAGTTGAGTTACTCTCTCGTATGCGCTATCGTAATCCATGATCGTTAAAGTTTTATGGTTAATTATAGTGTTTTTATGTTTCTCGAGTCCTGATCCATCAGTTCCTTGATCTTTTTTTCTTCCCATTCTTTTCCTATCCCGAAGACACTCACAGCATGCGCTACAATTCCGATTCCCCATCCAAGCATTGGCCAGTAAAACCATAAATGACCGGGAGAGGTAAGAAGATTCAGTGCCAGTAAGAAAGGAATAACAAGACAGTATGAAGTCAGGTTTCCGTAAAATCCTTTCAGTTCTTTTACTCTTCTAGCTGCTTTTTTGTAAGCCTGCGTTTCTTTTGTGTATCCTAATGTTTCCATAATTTTTATTGTTAAAAGGTGAGTTTGTTTTTTTGTTGAATCAAAGGTAGGTCAGAAATGGGGCTTCAATCAACTTTATATGACTGAGTGGTAGATTATGCTTTCTGAATCGTAAAAAAATCTGTTTACTTGTTTTGGATAAGCGCAAAGACGCAAAGTTTTCCAGAATTGAGAATATGTAAGGCGCTAGAAAACCAAAGATTTTCAGCTAGTTATTGATATAAATAAGTTGGAATTTTGTTTTTATAATCTCTCGCAGATTTTGCTAATTGAGCAGATACTTATTTCGAGTAAATATAGATCAGTAGATAAAAGGAATCAGCTTTTTGGTCTTCTTACGATATTGTATATATTCTTCCCCGAACTGTTCTACAAGCGCCTGTTCTTCGATTTTGATCCGGTAAGTGAACGCGATAAATGGTGGCAGAAAAGCCAGAACTAGTGAAAGCCAGTTATTCAGATACAAACCTAATCCTAAAGAAGTTAACAGTGAAAATGCATACGAAGGATGTCTCAAGTATTTATAGAATCCTTCTTTTTTGATCTGATGATCTTCTTTTATCGTTACATCTACTGTAAAGTATTTCCCCAAAGATCTGATAATGATAAATCTGAATATAATTCCGGTCAGAATTAATGCTTCTCCCAAATACAAAATCCATACTCCTCCTGTGATTGGAAATCTTGTCATATACGAAGCGGCTACTGAAGTGGCTATGGAAAACGGAATGGCCATCCATAAGATGTTCAGTGTAGACTTATCCTTATCTTTTTTGTCCTCTTTGCCGGATTTCAGCATGTTTTTGTAGAGGAACTCCGTGATAAACCAGGCAACCATTGAAATGGAAAATAAGACTTGTAGAGGATGCATATTTGTATTGTTTTGGGATCAGGGTATTTGTTTTATAATAAATTCAGGATGTTTCGGGATGCGGGTTTTGTGGTTCAGATCAGGAACAGCCTTTTACGTGGATATACTGAATTAACTTCAAAACTGGAGAGGTTTTTATACGCAAAGTTTTATTCTATTACCGTATAGTTTTGAGGGTTGCAAAGCATAGAATCAATCTCTGATTGATTCGAAGAAGCGGGCGTTATTATATCCTTCAGCTTCATCAGCAACGCAGTCGAACTCTTTGCCTTCCTCAAAATCATGCGCTTCCTAAATCAATCTTTGCGTTGAAAAACTTGATCTCTTATCCTGTTTTGGATCTCTTATCCCTGAAACGAGTAACTCATAACTTAAAACTCATAACCGACAAGGTTAAAATTCAGTTTGATTTTAGCTCAATCATTTGTAACGATTTATTTTTTCTTTTTCTCCATCAGTTTCCTGATCTGCTTTTCCTCCCAATCACTTATAAAGCCAATATTGGGCAAATAAATCGCTATAGCATGAGCTACCAGACCAATTCCCCAGAAGGTCGCCGTAAAGAAGTTTTTAAACTGAAAATAGCTCTCTCCCGGCTCTAAATGCTTAATATTATACACCACAATCATGGCATTCACCGCAATATAAGCGAATAAGTGCCCGTAAAATCCTCTTAATCGCTCGACCTGCCTTCTGGCTTGCTCATAGCGGACGTTTTCTTCATCATAGGTTTCCATTATTTCTATTTTTTTGTTTATTCATGATTTCGCGGATCTTCTTCTCTTTCCAGGATTCTCCGACTCCAAAAACCTGGAATGCATGAGAAACTACTCCCACTCCCCAACCTAACATGGGAAAGTAAAACCAAAGACTATTAGGAGAAGTAATAAGGTTGATGATCATCAGAAAAGGGATGATGGTACAGTAAGAAATGAGATTTCCGTAGAAGCCTTTTAATTCCTTTACCCGCTTCTTTGCTTTCTCGTAAGATCCGTTATCATCTTCAGGTTTTACACTGATTGTGTTGGGTTTATTGGAAAGTATCGGAACTTTCACTTTAAAATAATCCGTCGATTTTTCAATAAAAACATTCTTCTTCGTAAGCAGTGCATAACGCTGAACAATATTGGCAAGTCCTATTCCTGCACTTTCTTTCATCTGTTCTCTGGCCTGCAGATTGTTTTCAATGCATAGCGTATCATTTTCCGAGAATATTTTAATGACTAAAGGCTTCGAAGATGTTGCAAAATTATGTTTGATACAGTTTTCCAGTAAAAGCTGAAGTGAAAGCGGGACTACATATCTTCTATATTCCTCTTTTTTAACATCGAAAATAAAATCCACACTGTCTTCAAATCTGGTTTTTAAAAGTTCACAATAGGTTTTAGCAAATTCAATCTCATCTTCCACCGTCACCAGTTCTTTATCTTTCTGTTCAAGTACATACCGGTAAATTTTTGACATTGAAGCGGTAAACTTCTGCGCCTGATTTGGGTTTTCGTCGATCAGAGCGCTTAATACATTTAAAGAATTAAAGAGAAAGTGCGGATCCAGCTGGTTTTTCAGACTTTCAAACTGTGCGTTGGCCGACTTGGCGATCAGCTTCTGCTCCACCACTTCTTTTCTGGAGGTCTTCTTCATTTCTTCCATAAAACTTTTGGCATGGAGAAAGGCTGAAATCAGAAGCGCAATATTGATCATGAACCAATTGGTCGTTGCATATTCTTTAGAGAAAAAAGCTTCTGTGGTGGCTACTTTCTGGATCTGTACGTAGTTGATATAATTACAGAAATAGACCAGAATAAAGTTCCCTATGATGATGGAGACAACACTTAATACGGTTCTGATCCCGGTAGTTTCAGACCATGGAAACTTCTTATTGAGAAAGTCGTTGATAAAAGCATTTCCAAATCCAAGAATAAAGGAATACATGGTAGAGATCAACAGAGTGATCAAAAAATTGTGAATGTTCTTCTCTTTCGTAAAAAACAAGAAGAAAAATAGCGCTGTTCCCAGCGAGACCCAAAATAATATGATAATTCCTTTACGTTTCATGAGCAGTTTTCCTGGTTCAAAATTAGTCTTTAATAAAGGTATCAAAAATTATTATTTACCGAAGGGCAGATTTTCCTATCCGAATGGAATAAAAAAAACCTTCCGTGTCAGGAAGGCTTGAATTCATTATTATTTTGCCGGCATACTCAGAAAATATTCCGCTTCTGTTTTGCCCCAGTTCGGATCTAAGCTTGTTTTTGGTTTATAGGCATTAAATTTTGCCAGTGCCTCTTTGAACATTTCCAGACCTTTGGTTTTGCTTCCCCCATACTGCTCAGGTGTAAAATACACGTCTTCTGCTTTGATAAGCGCAACTCTCGGGTTGGAAGGATCAAGTTTTTCTGCGATCCCCATCTCTTCAGTGGCTTTCGCTCCATCTGTCATATAACGCTGCGCAGGATTAACCATCATTCTTAAAGATGCGGCCATTTTTCTCAGCAAATGGATCTCAGCATTGTCTGCCCCTGCAAGGTTTTGTGCCATCGCAAGGTATTTATCGGCCTCTCCTGCTGTTTCATCCAAACTTTGCATATTCCCGTTTCTCATCATCAGTCTTCCTTTTTGAATCTGGGAAAATGCTGCGTAATAAGGAGGCAGCCATTTTGAGCTTTCCTTGCTCCCGATCCTCTGGAAATCATTGGCCAATGTCTGAAACTCTTCCGGCGTTTTGCAGGTCTCTGTTTTCGCGATTTTTTCAGTCATTATTTTTTCGTAATCTGCCTGTGCAAAAGCTGTTAAACTCATACAAGCTAAAGCAAAGCTTAATAGGTATTTTTTCATTTTATCAATTTTTTTAAGTGAGTTAATTGTCTATCCGAAGTTATGTATTTTGCCACGATTGTGATATCTGTCGCGGTTATTTATAAATTATTGTTAATGGCATCCTGGGTTCTGTCTACTCCAAAACTGATGAAAGCGCCTATAAACACAAAGGTATTGACTGGTGGAACTACTGATGAGCTTCTGGATCCGTCAAGGGAAAAATTATATCCATAGACGTTTTTAGATCCTAATACATTCGAAACACTCAATACAAATACAGTAAATGCTTTGGCGTCTTTCTTCCCTAAATTCGGAAGATAATTGAAGCTGATATTCAAGGCGTTGTAGTCTTTCAGTTTTCCTTCGTTTCTAATGTAATTGACCACATTGCTGTTCTCGGTTTTCGTTGCAATATCATAATAAGGCCGTCCTTTTGCATAGGTGTAGGATAAATTCACGCCCAATTTCCATTCTGGGATAAACCTTTTGGCGACAGCAGAAAGCGTATGTGCGGAGGCAAAATTTGGTTTTAAACTCATGGGATAATTGATGAAATCTCTTTGAGAATCAAGGAAAGAGTAGCTTAACCAGTAATCGATGTTCTTGAAAGTCTTTTTATCTCTCCAGAAAAGCTCCAGTCCTTTGGCGTATCCATCTCCATTATTGTTCAAAGCGGTCTGTACCTGCTGATTCTGCTCATTGTTTGGGGTAATGTTGAATGTTTTGATCAATTGGTCATACTTCTTATAAAACGCTTCAAAACGCAGGCTTCTCCCCTCTGACGCTCTCTGAACCTGGAAAATATAATGCTGTGATTTCTGAAAATCCAGATCTGCAGGTCCGTTGATGTATCTGCTTTCAGGATTCTGATAAAACAATCCGTAGGCAAAGGAAGTCGTCCAGTCTTTTGCCAGACGGTAAGCCAGTGCAAAACGGGGTGCAAAATTGGTTTTCCCTAAAAAGGAAGAGTTTTCTGCCCTTACTCCTATTTTCGCTGATAATGCATTGCTGAAACCAAGATCCGTTTCCGCGAAAACCGCAGAGATCAAGTCTGTGTAATGTTTCTGCACTTCCCCAAAATTGAGTTTTTCATCCGTATTATTTAATTCAAAACCGGCTCTTATGGCACTTATTTTATTGATTTTTCTTTCAACAACCGCTTTAAAATTAAGGTAATTTCCATTGGTTAAAAGCTTCGATGGATCTGATTCCAAATTATTGGTTTCTGTAGAAAAATTAAGATCAGATCTGTTGTAGGAGTAAGAAGTGGCAGCATTCAGGAGGTATTTCCCGAATTTCTGTTTAAAAGAAAGATTGTGATAGGTATTATTTCCTTTCAGTCTTACGAGGGCAGAATCATATCCCGGTTCTAAACTCTCTGTTTTCACTCCCATTTTATTGGAATCATACATTCCGTAATACTTCAGAAAACCACCAGATTTTGTTTTGATTCTGAAATTAAAATCACCGTTTAACCCCTGCGGAGCATCAATAAAATCTGTATTAAAATTAAAAACGTTCTGCATAAGGCTCAGGAGTGAGTAGCCTAAAGTAGCTCCAAAAGAATGGGTTTTATTTTCTCCCAATTTCTGAAATCCTGCACTCAAAAATATGGGTGAAATTCCAAAATCCAACGAACTCTGGTCCGGAAGATCCACACTTTCCAGCATCAGTGCACCGGAAAGTGCCTGTCCGTATAAGGCAGAATAACCACCGCTTGAAAAGATATTCCCTTTAAACAGAGAAGTATTAAAACGGTCTCTTCCTGCAATTCCCGGAACTGAGTTTGAGAAATAATTGTTGATCAAACTTCCATCCATAAAGATCTTGGATTCTGTTCCCGTTCCTCCTCTGATGAAAAGGCCTTCCGACTCGCCCACTTTCTGAACGCCGGGAAGGTAGTTTAAAGCTGAAGAAATCTGCCCGTCTGCACCAGCTGTAGTATAAATGTCAATAGGTGTCAAAAGTGCCGTTGCTCTCTTTTTATCACTGGCCTCGATAGAACCTGCAGAAACCACCACCGCGTCGATCTCGCTGATCTCCTCCTTAAGCTCTGCGTTGACAGAAACATCCTGGTTTTCAATGACAATTGCTTTTTCTATATTCTGATACTTCGGATGGGTAAATGTCAGGATCTGATTTCCTTTTTCTGAGGTTTCAAAGGAGAAATTACCTTGTGCATCCGTGGTGGCACCATCATAGGTGTCTTTTAAAGTGACATTGATCTCATTGACTCCTTTATTTTTATAAGTGACTTTTCCTGAGATCCTGACCTGTGCATATCCTGCGACAAAGGACAGAAAGGCGATCAGTAATAAAAGTTTTGTTCCCTGTGTTTTCATGGTTTTTATTTTCGGATCAAAAATAATACGGAAGATGCCTTCCTTTAAAATAAATTTAACTGAAAGGCATACTTTGACTACTGAATGGGAAATTAATGAATCGGGATACAGAAATCCACGATCATCTTGCCCTCCGGATGTTCTTTAAAGTTCGAATGATAGATCTCGAACGGAAATGCTTTTCTCATGGAATAATGGTGTTCATTCATCCATAAAAACAGGGATACCCAGCATTGTTCAAAGTCCTGAAGGGTCACTTCCCCGCTTCCTACGATAAATTTGCCGGCATCAATCGTTTCTGAAAAAACTAATCCATCTTGTCCATCCAGCTTTTCATCCAGAAGCATACATGCATGAATTCTGACTTTATCCGGCGGAGTCACTTTGAAACTGTCATGATAAACAGAGATCATTTTGACATTTTCGCGGGGGAACAACTGTTTCTTTTTTGCCCATTCAATAAGGACATTATAGGAAGGTTCCACATTGTCAATTCCCAAACTCATTACTGCAGCCAGATTCATTTCCGGCAGTTCTTTTACTTCAATTTTTAAATTCATTTTTGTCCAGTTTAACAGATTTTCTACATGGCAAATGTACTGGCTGAAAACGGCATCGGGTTGTCCGTTCTTGCTCTCTATTTGTAAAATCCTGTGAAAAGTTTCCGGAGCAGAATTTCTGAAGACTGAGGGTGCTATTCCATAATATTTCTTAAACGTTTTGCTGAAAACAGAATGATTGGAGAATCCAAGATCCAGATAAATTTCTTTGATCTCCATTTCTTTCTTTACAGCCAGGTAAAACGCGCTTTTTTCAATTTTCTTCCTGATGATATAGTTCTGGAGGGTTTCACCGGTAATGAGCTTAAATATCCTGTGAAAATGGAAGGGAGAATACATCGCTACTTCTGCAATATTTTCCAGAGAAAGGTCTGCATCCAGGTGATTATCAATGTATCTGATGGCTTTTATGATTCTTTTTTTATGTTCTTCCATGGTTAATGAATGTGCATCGGTAAAGGTATCAAGATACGCTGTATTTCACTTGTCATATATTGCTGTTTTCGAAAAAAGGATTGAAATCATAAAGTCTTTCGGAAAATGTTTTATAAATTTAACGGTATAATCACTTTAAATCATTTAAAAATGAAAGTACAAACAATAGCATTACTGGCGGGGGGTGCATTTTTAGCGGCTTCATGCTGCACAACAAAAACGTACGCCGTTAACGCTAAGAGCGGAACACAGACTGGCGGAACGGCAAAGTTCACCCAGAAAGGAGACGAGGTTGTTATGAAGCTTGAAGTAACAAATCTTACTCCCGGTATCCACGCAGTACATATCCATGAAAAAGGCGACTGTTCTGCAGCCGATGGAACTTCTACAGGAGGCCACTGGAACCCGGCTAAAGACGATCACGGAAAATGGGGCGCCGAACATTTCCACATGGGAGATATCGGAAATCTAACCGCTGACCAAACCGGAAAAGCCGTTCTGACTTTCAAAACGACTAAATGGTGTCTGGGTTGTACAGATGAATCTAAAAACATCATCGGGAAAGGGCTTATCGTGCATGCTGCCGCAGATGATTTCCATACTCAGCCTACAGGAAATGCTGGCGGAAGAGTGGGATGTGTAGAAATTAAGTAATTCTCTAAAACAACAAAAAGGGCGCTGATCTTCGATCAGCGCCCTTTTTGTTGTTTTATGATTTAGTTCCCATATCGGAAACGATATTCATTGCTTCCTGCAGATATGGATCTTTCTTAAGATTTTTGATCCACATTTCAGATTTCTTCTTGAAAGCTTCGTCTTTTTTCTCTCTTTCAATTTCGTTCGGATACATCATGAACTTAAGACCGTTCTCAAACTTGCTTAAAGCTTTGAATTTCTCGATCTGAGCTTTTCTCTGCTTCATCAGTTCATTGAACTTATTGATATTAAGAGTGATGTTCTCTTCTTTATCCAATTTTTCTCTCCACTGAGCAGATTCAAGCAATAGCTGATAGTTGTTGTTTTTAGCCATTCTGTCTGCACTCGCTTTTTCAAGAGCCTGAATGTTGAAATAATTCAGTTTCTGGAATTTCGTTCCAGGAATCTTATCCCAAGCCAAAGCGTAATCATCATAACGCTCTCCTACTTCTGCATAGGTAAAGAAGTCTTTCATCTGAATGTCAGAAACGATTCCTTTTCTCTGCGTAGATTCTCCCGTAATTCTGTAGAACTTCTGGATTGTCAGTTTTAAAGATCCGAAATCATCTTCGGTATTTAAGAATCTGTTCAGATCTACGAAAGTCTGTACGGTTCCTTTTCCGAAAGACTGCGGAGAACCGATGATCATCGCTCTTCCGTAATCCTGCATTACACCTGCAAGGATTTCTGAAGCTGAAGCTGAAAGCTCGTTCTGCATGATCACTAATGGTCCGGTCCAAATCGGAGTTTCATTTTTATTTTTTAAAGTCTGGATCTTTCCGTTTCCGTCTTTCACCTGAACGTAAGGTCCTGCTTCCATGAAAAGTCCCATGATATCCCCTACCTCAGTTAATGATCCACCTCCGTTATTTCTAAGGTCAAGAACAATTCCTTCAATGTTTTGTTCTTTTAGCTTAATGATTTCATTTTTGATGTCATCGGAAGCATTTCTTCCTTTAGCATCCTCAAAATCAGCATTAAAACTTGGAAGGTTGATAAATCCGTATTTCTTTCCGTTTGGAGAATTCACCACGATACTTCTTGCAAAAGTGTCTTCAATAGCTACTTCCTCACGGATCATCGTTACATCTTTAATCGTTCCGTCTTTTTTCTGAACCGTCAGTGTTACAGGTGTTCCTTTTTCCCCTCTGATCAGTCTTACTGCTTCATCAGAAAGCATTCCAACTACATTTACCGCATCTTCTTTCGGTTTGGATTTTACTTTTAAGATCTTATCTCCTTCTGAAAGCTGTTTAGACTTCCATGCCGGCGCACCAATCGTTAAAGCTCCTAAGAACAGATTTCCTTTTTTCTCCTGAATAAGCGCTCCGATACCAATCACTTTTCCGGTGAACTGCGTATCAAAATCTTCCTTATCTTTTGGAGAATAATAGTTAGTGTGCGGATCGAATACCTCGGTATATGCATTCATATACACGGTAAACCAATCCATTTTCTTTCTCTTTTTGAATCTTGTAAATGTATCTTTTACAAGGTCTTTCACTTCATCCGTTGCTTTTTTGATCTTCTGATCCTGATTTAACGGCTGATATTTGATCGTGTCTTTTAAATTATATTTCTGAACAGAATCTTTCTTCTCCTTCTGAGCTTCCTCTTTGCTGTTCATAGACTCAATTTCCTGAAGAATATTGTATTTAATGTACTTTCTCCACTCATTATACTGTTCCTGTTTGTTAACAGGTACTTTTTTAAGCTTCGGCTCCAGCGTCAGTGATTCATCTTCCTGAAGATTAATTGGTTTGCTGAAAATATCCTGAGTAATCTTATCGATCTCGTCTACTCTCTGGTACAATCTGTCGATCGTAAGTTTGTAGAATGTCAGATCTCCCTGGCTGATATAGTCATCAAGCTTTGTTTCATGCTTGTTGAATTCATCCATGTCCGACTGCAGGAAATATCTTTTTGCAGGATCTACCAGTTCGAAATAATGTTTATAAACGTCCTTGGAATAGGCATCATTGATGGGTTTCGGGCTGTAATGTAAATAAGAAAGTGTATTCTTTACGCTCACCATGATCGTCTGCATCTTTTCGTCGTCGTTCTTTGGCGAGTTGAAACAAAACATTAGACTTGTCAATGGAATTAGGAGTAAAAATTTATTCAGTTTGAAATTTTTCCACATAAACTGTCTTTATTTATTGATTTTTTTAAAAATATATACTACAATTAGTAGCAGCAATTAATTCGCTGTTACAAACTATCAAATTTAATACCTTATTTACAATTATCGGATAGTTTTAAATGTTTTTTACTAAAAGCATTATAGCCTATTTCTTACCTATTCTCTTACATTAAATTAAACCATTAATAATCAGAATATTAAAATAAATTTTTAAGATATTTATTCTGTTCAGATCAAATGGTTTTTATCTGATATTTTTCCACCACTGTTTAAAGACCTGTTTGTTGTCGTTCAGGTCTACCAATTCACCAATCATTGGTGTCGCCAGCCTGTAATTTTTATTCTGAGAATATTTTGTGATCTCATTCAATGGCTCATTCCAGGGATGTTTTGCCAGTGTGAATTTCGAATGATGCACCGGAATCATGTTCTTTGCGTTCAGTTCCGTAGTTGCCTGTGCTACTTCCTGCGGCAGCTCATGAACCGACTGCCAGGCTTTATTATACTGACCACATTCAATAACGGCCCAATCGATCTGAGAATGTTTTTTAGCAATATCTTTAAAACGACTGCTGTACCCGCCATCACCACTGTAATAAATATTCATAGCAGGTGATTCTATAAAAAACGAAAGCCACAAAGCCTGAGAACTTTTAAATCCTCTGCCTCCATCGTGATGGGTATTCTCAGCAAAAATGGCAAATCCGGGTTTCACATCTACACGATCTCCCCAGTCTTTTTCTACAATCTGCTGTGCTGTGTAGCCCCATCTTTCATAATGTGCCCCAGCTCCTAAACCACAAATTACATGCTTTACTTTTGGCTGCAATGCTTTAGCCGTTTCATAGTCCAGATGGTCATAATGGTCGTGAGAAAGCAACATATAATCTATCTCAGGCATATCATTAACGGAATAAATATCGCTTCCTCTATACGCATCGGGTTTTCCGGGAAGTGGTGTCATTCTTCCGCTAAAGACAGGATCCACCAGAATTTTAACGCCATCTACCTGCAAAAAGAAAGATGAATGTCCAAACCAAACGATGACATTACGGTCTGCGGGAATTGTTTTAAGATTTGTTTTTACAGAAGGTAATACGTCGATGGGTTCAGTACGGGGATACTTTTTCGTGAGTGCTTTCCAGATTTCCCCGGTAAAGCTATACCCTTCCGACAGGGTGGGTTTTTCTACCAGGTTTCTGAATTTACCCTCTTTATAATGAGGAGATCTTTTTATCATTTCCAGCCTTTTTCCTTCCGGCAGAGCTCCGAATTGTGGCTGCTTCATATAAAAATAGATTGCAATGCCCAAAACAACAATCACGCACAAAAGAAAGATTAGTGTACGCCTAAGTATTCTTAAAAATCTCTTCATTGGATTAAAGTTTCACTGTTTTTTATGTCCAATATGTACATGTTCTAAAATTTGCTTAATCAAATTTCGGTAATGTAATATAATCATACTTTGCTGAAAAGCTCTATTTTGTTTGCTCAAAGGTTCAATATTGAGAATAATTGTAGTCACTTTTCAAGATCCTTTCCTACTAAAGCTTTCATATCCTATCAAATTCCGTTGGAAACTACACAATCACCCGAATCATAGCGTTTTAATAGTTTAATTCTACCTCCTGAACCCAAACTTATATTTTTTGAATTGCATTTATCTTCAAAAGTTTTTAGCTAAATTTGAAGAGTGAGAACTTTTTTCTGATGTCTGAAATGACAAAAGAGCAGTTTTCAAACTGGCAATTAATGCCTTATACCTTCTTAAATTAAACTGATTTTATGGAAAGACCGCTTATTCTGGTTACTAATGATGATGGAATCACCGCACCTGGTATCAGAAACCTTATACAATTTATGAACGAAATCGGAGACGTTATTGTGGTAGCACCCAACTCTCCCCAAAGTGGAAAAGGCCACGCAATTACAATCAATTCTACTTTAAGCTTCGAAGAAGTAACGCTTGACGGACCGCAGACTGATTTTTCATGCAGTGGAACACCCGTAGACTGCGTAAAAATGGCTCTTGACAAAATTCTGACAAGAAGACCGGATATCGTGGTTTCAGGAATCAATCATGGAGCCAATTCTTCGATCAATGTAATCTATTCCGGAACGATGTCTGCCGCTGTAGAAGCGGGTGTGGAAGGAATTCCTGCCATTGGATTTTCACTGATGGATTTCAGCTGGGAAGCCGATTTTACACAAGCCAAAGAATATATCCAGAATATCGTAAAAAGAACCCTGGAAAACCCAATGCCTAAAGGAATTGTTCTGAACGTGAATATTCCAAAACTGACCGCCGGAGAAATTAAAGGGGTAAAAGTTTGTAAGCAGGCTAATGCTAAATGGGAAGAAAGCTTTGACGAAAGGGTGAATCCTCACGGAAAGAAATATTACTGGCTAACCGGCTATTTCAACAATATGGATGAGTCTGAAGATGCTGATGAAACGGCATTGGCAAACGGATATATTTCAATCGTTCCTGTGAAGTTCGATCTTACAGCTTATGAATACATGAAGACGCTGGAGGAAGTAATGAATTTTGACTGATGTACGGAAAGCTAGACAATCCTGTTTACCATTCACTTAATGAATATCATGAAAAGTTCTGCTTTAATTTTGGGGACACGAAATTTTATAATCCCGAAGTAGCCTCCTTTGGCGGTGCAGCACAGCTTTCAAGAGAAAAAGACATCACAGAATATACAAAAATCTGTGATGATTTTCTGATTTTCGGAGCGAAACCTGATCTTGGAAATTTTAAAACAGAGCTGTCACGACTTGTCTGTGATCAGTATGTTCTGGAAAATCCTAATCAGCTTGATCTGACTGAAGAAATTATTGAGCTAAAAGAAGAAAACCATGAAGAGCTTCTGGCTTTTGTGATGAAGTTCTATCCATATTATTTTAGAGCAAGGACGCCTGAACTCGGTCGTTATTTCGGCATTTTTAAGGATCATAAACTCGTTGCCGTTACAGGTGAAAGAATGCAGATGAATGATATGACGGAGGTAAGCGCAGTGATCACAGATACGGATTATCTGGGAAAAGGTTTAGCTAAACAATTGGTGACTTTTGTTTCCGGGAAAATATTTGAAGACGGGAAAACACCTTTTCTTCATGTCGCGGAAAGCAATACAGGCGCGAAAAAACTATATGAAAAGCTCGGTTTTATGCATCGGGGAACTATAAACTTATGGGGCGTGAAAAGATGATTTTCCGCCCTTTTTTATTTTATTTTTTACCCAAAGTCTGTATGGGTTTTCACAGATGATTGTGTTATTTGTGAAAAAGATTTGTGAGATTTCTGTTTAAATACAAGGTTTGGCTAAAGCCGGATGAATATGGATTCTTATGTAAGCGGTCTAAAACCCGCTCCTATTGATGATTAAATTACTGCATCTTTTCGGAAAGGTGTATGGAATTTTTTCTTTTGGGCATCTTCTGATCTCAATAGTTCCTGCCTGTTATTCATCTCTGCGATTTCATCTGGTTGGTTTAGCTTTTTTTAACCACGGATTGCACAGATTTACACAGATGATTGTGGAAACTTCTCTTTTATATTGACTTCGGGAACTTCCCTCTTCGTGCTTCCATCTTCAAGCCTTTTTAGTTCTCTTCCAGGTTAAAAAATCTATAAAACCTCCTCTTTTCAATTTTCCCTTAAAAGTTTTCCCTACATTTATTCTTATTAATTTTTTCCAGATTATGAGAATAGAATATGATATAAAGCTTGGATTCAAGGATGTAATGTTCCGTCCCAAACGTTCTACATTAAAATCCCGTTCAGAAGTGAATCTTGAAAGAGAATTTACATTCAAGCATACTAAAAAGAAATGGAGAGGTGTCCCCCTTATCGCAGCCAATATGGATACGGTAGGAACTTTTGAAATGGCGGTAGAACTGGCCAAAGACAAGATTATTACAGCCGTTCATAAGCATTATACTCCTGAAGAATGGAGCCAGTTTCTGGACAGCCAGCCGGAAAGCATTCATCAATATATTGCCTTAAGCACCGGAACCGGAAAAGCGGATGAGGAAAAACTCAGACTGATCCTTGAAAAGCACCCAAAAATCGAGTTTCTGTGCATTGATGTAGCCAATGGTTATTCTGAGCATTTCGTTGGATTTGTGAAGAAGGCAAGGGCTAATTTTCCTGATAAGATCATCATCGCAGGAAATGTAGTGACCGGGGAAATGGTGGAGGAACTTCTCCTTGTAGGAGCAGATATCATCAAAGTAGGTATCGGGCCTGGTTCGGTGTGTACAACCAGAGTAAAGACCGGCGTTGGTTATCCTCAGCTTTCTGCCATTATTGAGTGCTCTGATGCTGCTCACGGTCTTGGAGGACATATTATTGCCGACGGAGGCTGCAAGGTTCCGGGAGATGTGGCTAAAGCTTTTGGTGGAGGCGCAGATTTCGTGATGCTGGGTGGCATGTTTGCCGGTCATGATGAAAGTGGTGGTGAAATCATCGAAGAGAACGGAAAAAAATACCGTCTGTTTTATGGAATGAGTTCCAAAACGGCTATGGATAAACATTCCGGAGGCGTTGCAGAATACCGTGCTTCGGAAGGAAAAACAGTAAAGGCTGTTTATAAGGGTCCCGTTTCGGAGACTGTAAAAGATATTTTGGGTGGTGTACGTTCTACCTGTACCTACGTGGGAGCTTCCCAACTTAAAGAATTGTCTAAGAGAACAACCTTTATAAGGGTTCAGGAGCAGGAAAACCAGGTTTTTAAGGATTAAAAAAATCTCACTCCGATTTGCAGATACTGCAGATTTTTAATCCAATTACATAATAAAACAGGCTGTACATTACTTGTACAGCCTGTTATTTTTTTATGATTAAGTCAGCATTCCGCCGTCTACGTTCAGGGTCTGTCCTGTGATATAAGAAGACATTTCGCTTCCCAGGAAGATACAGGCATTGGCAACGTCTTTTGTTTGCCCTGCTCTCTTCATTGGAATTCTGTCTCTCCATGCCTGAAGGGTTTTCTCATCCAGATCTGCAGTCATTTCTGTTTCAGTGAATCCTGGAGCCACTGCGTTACATCTGATACTTCTTGATCCTAATTCCAGTGCAATAGATTTAGTAAATCCTATTACTCCGGCTTTAGAAGCTGCATAGTTGGACTGTCCCGGATTTCCGCTGATCCCAACTACAGAAGTCATATTGATAATAGATCCTGATTTAGCCTTCATCATCGGCTTGATTACCGCTTTTGTAAGGTTAAATACTGAATCCAAATTGATTCTCATTACCTGATCCCAGTCATCTTTAGACATTCTCAACAGCAGGTTATCTCTTGTGATTCCGGCATTGTTGATCAGAATATCGATCTTTCCGAACTCTTCCATTACATCATCGATTAACTTTTGAGCTGCATCATAATCTGATGCGTCAGACTGATATCCTTTGATCTTCGTTACAGAACTTAAAGCTGCCTCCAATGCTTGAGCTTTATCTACAGAGCCGGCATAGGTAAATGCTACCTGTGCGCCCTGTTCAGCATACATTTCAGCAATTTTCTTTCCGATTCCTCTTGTAGCTCCGGTGATTAGTGCTACTTTTCCTTCTAATAGTTTCATCATATCTCTTGATAATTATATTCTTAGTAAATACTTCCGTTTTTGATAAAACGGCAATATAGTATATTTAATTTTATACAAATTAAACAGTCCGCAAAGATATTATAAATTGTTATTCAATGCATTCCAAATCATCAAATTACTTAAAATTTTTCGCTGTTTTTTATCATATTCTAAAGACGGCTGCCGCTGTTTTTGAACCTTGTAAAATAAAGAATATCCGTTTTCTTGTCTTTATCCAGCTTCAAAACTTCCTTCTGCCAATAATATTTATCATAAATAATATCCTTCAGTGGCTCGTTCTGAAAGTTCACAACTCCGTATTTATCCTGCTTCTTCACGACAATTTCATTCTCAGAATTTTCAAATGCAATAATGTCATCGTAGATAAAAGGAACGATCTCCTTCCCCTTTCCATCAATGATTCCGTATAAATTACTGGCGTTCCTGCAAACTACCGGTTTCGAATATAGATTAAAAATATTGAAAAAATCCGGCTCCTGTTCTTTAATGGCAACAATGTCCTTAAGCACAGAAGTTGACCTGTTGAGGACAGAAAATTGATAGTAACCGTCTTGCTTTTTAATGATCAGCTGGTCGGGATAGAAGGCGATGACCTGTGTATTTTGATCCAGAATATTCTTCAGATCCTGATTCAGAAACTGCTCTTCCTGACCTTTTTTAAGGTAAATAAAGTCTTTTCCTGAAATGCTGAAGCTCTGTACGAAATCATATTCCTGAGGAACGACGATCTCTCCATTAAGGTTCCCCACTCCCGTTTTCTTTGATTTATCACTGTAAACACTAAACAAATCGTTGAACAGTGGCGTTAAATACTTGAAATTGTTTGGATAAAGCTTCCTGTCTTTTTTATTGAAAACGGTTGCTTTTCCTTTTTTTCTGAGATAAACATACTCTTTCGCTCCAAAATATTCCGGTGAAGCATCATCATAGATTTCTTCAGCAAGAATGTTTTCTTCGGCATCTACTAAACCATACTTCCCTGTTGTTCTGCTCTTTGTGATCAGATACGGATAAGAAGCTAAACTGTAAATCTGCGTCGAGAACTTATGAAGAGTCTGCCCGTTTTTTCCAATGATTTCGCTTTGATTATCTTCATTAATAATCAGTGCTTTACCATTTTCAAAGTGATAATCCTCTTTAAATTCACGGGGACTGACCTGTTTTCCTTCCAGATCATATAAAAACCATACTTTATCTTTCTTCACGAAAAAACGGTCTTCCGCCACAAACAGGATTCTCTCAGAATAAGGAATAATTTCTTTTCCCTGATAGTCATAAACTGCTTCTTTTCCCTCTTTTGAAGAGATGATACGCTTTTTACTCAGCCATGGTGTGTTGAAGCTCTGATCGTCTAAAGGAAGCAATTCGTTTCCTTTTTCATCAATGATGGCAGATTTGGTTTTATAACCGGATTCTCCTGAGGTAAGAATGAACCGGTTTTTAAATATATGCGAAATACTGTGAGCAGATTCAAACGTAATATTTCCCAATGAATCTACAATACTTTCTTTTTTATTTTTCGAATCATAAACCGTTCCGTAGCCTTCTGAGTAGGAATGAACCTCCATCCCTATCTTTTTGGACAAAAGGATCTTGGTATACTGATTGGTCTGGGCCATACACACTGACGAACACAGTGCGAAAACTAAGTTTTTCAATGAATTTAAATAGAATTGTTGACAATAAGAACGATCTCTCCCTTTAAAGTTTTGCTTTTGGAAAATTCAATTAATTCATTGATTGTTCCACGTTTGGTTTCTTCAAATTTTTTGGAAATTTCCCTGCTCAGACTGGCTTTTGTTTCTTCACCGAAGAATTCTTTGATCTGCTCCAGAGTGGTATTGATCTTATGCGGGCTTTCGTATAAAACAATTGTCTTTTTCTCTTCTGCCAGCTGCTTCAGCTTCGTTTGTCTTCCTTTTTTCTGAGGCAGAAATCCTGCAAACAGAAATTCGTTATTTGGAAGTCCGGACACCACAAGTGCCGGAATCAGAGCTGTTGCTCCGGGAAGACAAATCATTTCGATATTGTTGTCTGCTCCTGCTTTTGCCAATAAATAGCCAGGGTCCGATATTCCGGGTGTTCCGGCATCGGTAATGATCGCGATATTCTGACCGCTTTTAAGATCGGCAACCACTTTTTCAGTCGCCTGATGCTCGTTGTGAAGGTGATAGGATTTTAAAGGTTTCGAAATCTCGTAATGCTTTAAAAGTATTCCTGATGTCCTTGTGTCTTCACATAAAATATAGTCAACTTCCTTGAGGACTTTTACAGCTCTGAAGGTCATATCTTCAAGGTTCCCGACGGGTGTGGGAACAAAATATAGGATTCCGCTCAAAATTATAAGAATTTATTTTCTACCAATATCCAGAGTCTCTGGGCATATTCATCTACTTTACTCCACTTTCTGTCGTAATAAAGGTCGCTGAGATATTCTTTTGCTTCTTCCAGGTTTCTGAAACTGTTTAACCGGGCTACCGTTTCGTTCAGATCCGTCTGGCTTCCGCCGAACAGCGTTTTTGAAAAGGCAATTCTGTCATTCAGGTCCAGTCTGAATTCAGGTTTTACCTTATCAGCCTCCATAAATTGGGTAGGAATGTTGGTTTTCAGAATGCTTCCCTGCTCTTCTTTTACTTCAGGCGCCGGTTTTTCTTGTGGCACTTCCCTTTCCAGATGATCGTCGTCAAAAAGGGTTTGTATAGCTTTCAGTCCTTTGATATTGGCCAGTTTTATTTTTTTCTCCTGCTGATAGGCATCGAGATCTTCGAAGCTCTCATCAGAGGCGAGTTTTTGGTTTTCTGTTTCCGGGAACGGTTTATCTATATCGACAATTTTTCTTCTGTCATAGACTTCCGCCAGGATGGTTTCTTCCTTTTCTTCCAAAGGAAAATCATTTTTTATTTCGCTTAAAATACCTTCCACATTAGACGTTTCCGTAAGCATTTCTCCCTGCTCGATGGTTACATTGGATGCAATGAACTGTTCTTCGTTTTCCTCGATCAGGATTTCGTCTTCCAGCATTTCAGTGTCGAAAATACTTGGAATTCTTTCAGTCTGTTCTTTGGTTTTTTCAGGAGTATGCAGCTCCGGTTCTTCTGTTTCAGGGTCGTTTGAAGCATTTGTTTCATGTGAAACGTTGTCTTCATCTTCGTCCAGTTCATTTAGCTGATGATTGAAAACCGCCTCCTCTTCTGTGGTTTCGGTGATGAATAAATCTTCATTGAGATCTTCATCATTATCAGGTTTCGCATCGGCAAGGATTCTTTCTTCATCCACAAAGCTTAAGACTTTTTCATTGGGATTGAAAGATTCATTTTCATCAATTTCGTTCAGCTGATTATTAAAAACGGCTTCTTCTTCCGTAAGATCATGCTGAGAAACTTTTATCTGAGCCTCGTCAGCAGGAGTTTGTCCGTAGTTTTCCTCTGCAAAACTGACGATATTCTCATGGAATTCATTTTCTACGATCTCATCGAGCTGATGATTAAATTTTTCCTCTTCATCTACTAATGCAGCTGAATAATTTTCACCTTCGTTTTCATCGATTTCATTGAACTCATTATTGAAGATCGCCTCCTCTTCCGTCACTTCATGATTAGACTCATGTCCGTCATCAGAAAGGGATGAAATGTACTGGCTCTCTGTATTCTGCTGAGAATGATCGGTAATAAAGTACTCGATATTTTTCTCCAGCAACCTTAAAAAAGAGATCCTGTTCGCAAGCTCATCTACAAGATCCTGCTTGGAAAGTAATTCATCTACGTTGTTTATTTTCTCCAAAATATCGATGATATTTTTGGATTCAAAAAAAATTTTTTCCTTTAAATCTTGGATGTTCTGCATAATAAGAATCTTATTAAAATTGCTTACTTTTGATCTTAAAAATATACGGCTAATTTAACAAATGTTTTTAGAAAATACAATTAATCATTCCAAACAAAGTGGTTGGATGGAAGTTATTTGTGGCTCTATGTTTTCGGGAAAAACCGAGGAGCTGATCCGAAGATTGCGAAGAGCAGAAATGGCGGGTCAGAACGTGGAAATTTTTAAACCGAGACTGGATACACGATATTCTGAAGAGGACGTTGTTTCTCACAATCAGAATAAAATCCGCAGTACAGCAGTAGATAATCCCAATGAAATTCTTCTGCTGGCCTCAAACTGCGATGTGGTGGGAATAGATGAAGCACAGTTTTTTGATGAAAGCATTGTAGATATTGCCAATCAGCTTGCCAACAGCGGCGTAAGAGTGGTTGTGGCAGGACTTGATATGGATTTCCTGGGCCGCCCGTTCGGACCGATGCCTAATTTAATGGCGACTGCAGAATACGTCACAAAAGTGCATGCTATTTGCAAGAGAACAGGGAATCTGGCCAACTACTCTATGAGAATTTCCCAGGGAAATGATCTGGTGGAGCTTGGCGAAACGGAAAGCTATGAAGCAGTAAGCCGACGCGTTTTTATTGACGAAATGCTTTTAAGAAAGAAAAAATAATACCGCACAGCGGATGGATGATCTCGAAGGCGCAAAGTTATTTCTGCATGTACAAAAGTATCTGTATTAATTATTTTGCGCCTTTGCAGTGGTCCAGAAAAAATAAATTAACTTGTAAAGGTAAATGGGCAAAGTTTCAGCTTCCCCCAAATTTACCATCAGTGAGATCAAAATAAAGCAGAAGGGGTACCAATGAACTATACAGTAAAACAAATTGCAGACATCACCAATGCACAGATCATTGGAGATCAGGATTTAGTGATCAGAAATATAGCGTTTGACAGCAGAATTATTTATTCAACGAAAAATACGGCATTTGTAGCGATCAATACGCACAAGAATTCCGGTGAAAAATTCATTGAATCTGCCATAGATCGCGGTATTGCTGTGATCATTTCTGAGCATCAGTATCCGCAGTTTGACCATATTACATGGATCATTGTTGAAAATTCGGTGGATTTTCTTCAGCAACTGGCTAAGTACCATTTCGAAAACTCTCACCTTAAATCTATCGGAATTACAGGAAGCAACGGGAAAACTATTTTAAAAGAATGGCTTTACCAATGCCTCTGGAATGAGTTTCCAACCGTAAAAAGTCCGAAAAGTTTTAATTCTCAGATCGGTCTTCCGCTTTCCCTGCTTCAAATCAACAGTTCCTATGAACTTGGAATTTTTGAAGTAGGAATTTCAAAGCCGCGTGAGATGGAAAAACTGGAACATATATTCCATCCGCAGATCGGACTGCTTACGCATATCGGAAATGCCCACGCAGCCAATTTTCAATCTGAAGAAGAGCTGATCGATGAAAAGATCATGCTTTTTAAAGGTTCTGAAGTCATTATTTACAATGGCGACAATGTATTGGTTGACCAGAAAATAAAGGAATTATATTCCACTAAAAAATTAATTTCTTACGGATTTAAAAAGAACAACCAGGTTTTCATCAAAGAAGGTATTTCCAAGGATGAAAAAATTACGGTTGTTTATTTTGATGAAGAAATCTCCTTCCCTGTTCATCAGAGAGATGAAGCTACGTTGACGAATGCTCTGGCTTTGATCACCGTTTTAAAAGAACTGAATATCGATAATCAAAAGATCATCGAAAAAATCAATTCTTTAAAGGCTGTGGAAATGCGTCTGGAAGCCATTGAAGGCATTAAAAATAATATCGTCATCAACGATTCTTTTAATCTGGATCTGGATTCTTTGAAAACCGCGCTTCAGTTTCTGAATGAATATAAGAAATCTAAAAAATCGCTGGTTTTAACTGACATTGTAGGGGTTAATTCCAATTCACAGGAACTTTATGAAGAAGTTTCCGAACTGGTGAATGATCAGAATTTCGATTCTGTATTCTTAATCGGGGATGAAATATCAAGTTTCAGTGAATTATTTAAAGCTAAAACTTCTACTTTCGTCAATACAAAAGAATTAATTGACAGTAAACGTCTTACAGACATTGAAAACCAAATTATTCTTCTGAAAGGAGCCAGAAAATTTGAAATCGAGAAGCTTAAAGATATTCTTGAACTCAGAAAGCATGACACCGTTCTGGAGATCAATCTGAATGCAATTCTTCATAATATTAATTATCATAAGTCCCTCCTGAAGCCAGAAACCAAAATGATGGCTATGGTAAAAGCAAATGCTTACGGATTGGGCAGTTATGAAATTTCCGAATTTCTACAGCATCATCATATTGATTATCTGGGTGTTGCCTATGCTGATGAAGGTGTAGAACTGCGTAAAAAAGGAATCACCACTCCTATCGTGGTTATGAATCCTGAGCAGCACAGCTATGAAGCGATTATTGAATATAATTTAGAACCTGAAATTTACAGTTTCAGAGTTTTGGAATTATTCTATGAAGCGGTTCAGAAGTCCGGTTATGATAAAAAATATCCAATTCACATTAAACTGGAAACCGGTATGCACCGTCTTGGTTTTAAAGATTTTGAATTGGACCAGCTCAGCGAAACTTTAAGCAGCAAAAATGTAAAAGTGCAGAGCCTATTCAGTCATTTGTCTTCATCTGACATGCCTGAGGAAAAAGAATTTACACTCAGACAGTTTGAAGTTTTCGAAAAAAATTCCAGTTATCTGATTGAAAAACTGGGCTACGCTCCTATCCGTCATATCTTAAATTCCTCAGGAATAACAAGTTATACAGAACAGCAGTATGACATGGTAAGAATCGGAATAGGAATGATCGGTGAATCACCATGTAGTGAAATACAGAAACAACTTCAGTCTGTGGTAAGCTTTAAAACTGTAATTTCGCAGATATCAACAGTAGATACCGGAGAATCTGTAGGTTACAGCAGAAAATACAAACCTGATCATGCCGCAAAGATCGCTACGATTCCTGTAGGCTATGCAGACGGAATTCCGAGACTGATCGGAAACCAGGTAGGTAATGTAGGTGTTAATAAGATTCTGGCCCCGATTGTCGGCAATATCTGTATGGATATGATGATGATCAACGTAGACCAGATCCCCAATGTTAAAGAAGGTGATACGGTCACCGTTTTTAATGCAAAACCAAGTTTAAAAGAATTCGCAGGCTACTGCAAAACAATCACTTATGAAGTGCTAACATCCATTTCACCCCGGGTGAAACGGATATATATAAAAGACTAGTTATGAGAAAACTCCTGATCCTTCTCTTCGTATTCCAACTCCTGATGATCCATTCACAAGTGAAAAAGGATCTGGTCATACCCAAAAATCCCAGAATAGGACTTTCCCTTGCCGGTGGCGGTGCCAAAGGTTTTTCACATGTAGGAGTACTGAAAGTGTTAGACTCATTGGGAGTAAAAGTAGATTATATTTCCGGAACCAGTATGGGTGCCATTGTAGGTGGTCTCTACGCTTCGGGATATTCCGGGAAAGAAATAGAAAAGATCGTGATGGATACCGATTTCTATTCACTCATCATGGATCCGAAATCCAGACAGGAATCTTCTTTCTTTAATAAGTCTGTCGATAAATATCTTTTATCCATTCCTTTAAAAAACGGGAAAATATCACTTCCCTCCTCTATCAGTTCAGGACAGAGAAATGTTTATCTTCTCAAAGAACTTTTCAAAAACGTTTCCAATATTGACGATTTCTCCAAACTTCCTATTCCTTTTATGTGCGTCGCTACCAATCTTGAAAGTGGCAATATGCAGATTTTCGAAAAAGGAGATCTGGTACAGTCTATTATGGCCAGCTCGGCCTTCCCTTCTCTTATGGATCCGGTAAAAATCGGGGACAGTATTTATATTGACGGGGCGATGACCGTCAATTATCCTTCAAAGCCGTTAAAGGACAAAGGAATCGATATCGTGATCGGTGTGGACCTTAATCAGGATTTATCGACGAGAGAGGATTTAAGCAATATTATATCCATCCTTAATCAGGTTATTGATTTCGGAATTAAAAGAGATACCAGAAAACAGTACAAATACACAGATATTAATATCAAGCCGAATCTGAAAGGAATGACGGCAACCAGCTACGACGATAAAAAGAAAATTCTCGACAGCGGCTACGCAGAAGGCATGAAATATACCGCCGTATTGGATCAGCTGCCAAAACGTTCGTTTGACCGCCTTAGGGAGCGCGTAAATCCTATATATTCCAATGTATACAAGATAGACAGTATTTCTTTGGATGGAGGCCGTATTTACGGTAAAAACTACGTTTTGGGGAAAATGGGACTGCGTCTCCCCTCTTTGCAGACTTATGGCAGTATCAATAAGAAAATTGATAAGCTTGTAGCCACCAATAACTACCGCTTTATCAATTATGATATCATTCCGGAAAATGATGCGAATTATCTGAAACTCTACGTTACGGAAGACGATGCCCGTCACTTTTTAAAAGTCGGACTGCATTATGATGAAGTTTTCAAAACGGGACTTCTTTTAAATTATTCGGGAAAACGTCTTTTATTTAAGAATTCAAATCTTTCACTGGATGTAGTTGTCGGAGATAAACCAAGATATTATCTGAACTATTTTATTGATAATGGATATATTCCAGGTTTCGGTATCTATTCTTCAGGAATGAGCTTCGATCTTAAAAATGTAGACAATAATATCGTAGACAAGTGGGAATGGTTCAGAAATGAAGCCTATATACAGTCCGTATGGAGAGATAAATTCGCCATTGGAGGTGGAATAAGCCACGATTACTTTGGCGCTGAAATAAACGGTGTACATGAGAGATATATGCGTTTCTTAAACCCGTATGTATTCTTAAAAAGTGATACCCAGGACGACAAAGACTTCCCTTCCAGAGGGATTTATATCAATGCTGAAGGTAAAGTTATCGATCTTCTGAAATCTGAAGTTGATAAAAGGATCATCCAGGTTAAAGCGGATATCCGACTTAATGTTCCGCTTTCAAAGCAATTCACCTATCGTCTGAATCTTTATGGAGGAATTACGATCGGAGACAATCTTCCGGAGTTTTACCAGTATAGATTGGGTGGAATCTTTGAACAGAACCTTATTAACTTCAAGAGTTTTGGAGGCTTTTATTTTGCTCAGTTGAACACTAATAACGTTATATTGATCTCCAACGATCTTCAGTTTAAATTTAATAAAAGCTATTTTATCAGTGGAAACTTCAGCTTTGCCAATCTTTCGGATGACATCAAATTTGAAGATGCTGTTAAAGTAAATTATAGCTCAGTGGGACTTACGGCTGGATACAAATCTCCTTTCGGGCAGATTAAAGTCAACTTCAGCCATTCACTTAAAAACAATCAAAAAGGCATATTCAGTGTTATTTTAGGACACTGGTTTTAATACAATGATACAATTTTTTTACGAAAACTTACAGAAATCTGTCAGTACAGATTATCAAAAATGGCTGGAAGATATCATTCTTTCAGAAGGAAAAAAAACAGGCGAAATCAATTATATTTTCTGCGATGACGAATATCTGCTTAAGATCAATCAGGATTATCTGCAGCATGATTATTATACCGATATCATCACTTTCGATTATGTAAAAGGCAAAACAATAAGCGGAGAGATTTTCGTATCTTTGCAGCGAATTTCAGACAACGCTTCTACTCTATCCAGAGATTACGAAGAAGAATTAAAAAGGGTCCTGGCCCATGGCATTCTTCACCTCGCAGGATATAAGGATAAGACAGAAGAAGAGGAGAAAGAGATGCGCAGAATGGAAGATATTTATCTGGCTAAATTCAGAGATTTAAATCCTGAATAAATTGAAGAATCACTTAAGAAGCAATTCATAAAGTGCTTAAAGCTAGATAGAATTACAACTCACCTGTAGTGCATTCTCTAAAAATGTTTCACGTGAAACATTCATGGAAAATATTAAAATTAAAGGCTTTAAATAAGCAATATAAAAATGATTTCAGATACATATGACGTAATCGTAGTAGGTGCCGGACACGCAGGTTGTGAAGCTGCTGCAGCTGCCGCGAACCTGGGTTCAAAGACCCTACTTGTTACCATGAATATGCAGACCATCGGACAGATGAGCTGCAACCCGGCAATGGGAGGAATCGCAAAAGGACAGATCGTAAGAGAGATTGATGCTATGGGAGGATACTCCGGAATTATAGCAGATAAATCTGCCATCCAGTTCAAAATGCTGAACCTTTCAAAGGGCCCCGCGATGTGGTCTCCAAGAACTCAAAATGACAGAATGCTTTTTGCAGAAGAGTGGAGATTGGCATTAGAAAATACACCTAATCTTGATTTTTTTCAGGACATGGTGAAACAGCTTATTGTAGAAAATAATAAGGTGACCGGAGTTATTACTTCTTTAGGAATTGAGATAAAAAGTAAATCAGTTGTTCTCACCAATGGAACATTTCTAAACGGATTGATTCACGTTGGAGATAAACAATTAGGCGGAGGAAGAATGGGCGAACCAAGAGCATTCGGAATTACCGAACAATTGGTAAGTTTAGGTTTCGAAGCCGGAAGAATGAAAACAGGAACTCCTCCCCGGGTAGACGGAAGAAGTCTTGATTATTCTAAAATGGAAGAACAGAAAGGAGATGAAAATCCTCAGAAGTTCAGTTATACGGATACTCCTAAATTAACAAAACAGTTAAGCTGTCATATCGTTTATACGAATGAAACCGTACATGATATTCTTCGTGAAGGTTTCGATAGAAGCCCAATGTTTAATGGTACGATTCAAAGTTTAGGCCCAAGATACTGTCCAAGTATCGAAGATAAAATCAACCGTTTTGCAGAAAGAACAAGACATCAGCTTTTCGTAGAACCGGAAGGATGGAGAACTGTAGAGATCTATGTAAACGGATTTAGCTCTTCTCTTCCTGAGGATGTACAGATCAAAGCCATGAAACATATCCCAGGTTTTGAAAATGTAAAAGTTTTCCGTCCGGGGTATGCTATTGAGTATGACTACTTCCCTCCTACTCAGCTAAAACATACTTTAGAAACCAAACTGATCGACAATTTATATTTTGCCGGACAGATCAATGGAACTACAGGATATGAAGAAGCTGCAGGCCAGGGATTAATTGCCGGAATCAATGCTCATAATAAAGTACACGATAAGGAAGATTTTATCCTGAACAGAGATGAAGCCTACATCGGCGTACTGATCGATGACTTGATTACAAAAGGAACTGAAGAGCCCTATAGAATGTTCACTTCCCGTGCAGAATACAGACTTTTACTAAGACAGGATAATGCTGATATCAGATTAACTGAAAAAGCGTACCATCTAGGCCTTGCAAAAGAAGACAGATTAAGAAAAGTTGAAACGAAAGTAACTAAGAGTCAGGAACTTGAGTCATTTTTAAGAGAAACTTCTTTAAAGCCAGGTGTTATCAATCCAATTCTGGAAACTATCGACAGTAACCCCGTAGATCAGGCTTACAGAGCTGCACAATTCCTTACCAGACCTAATATTACACTGGATAAGCTTGATGCCATCGATACCATTAAGGAGTTTTCTTCTCAATACGACGATGAAATCAGAGAGCAGGCAGAGATTAATATCAAATACAAAGGGTATATTGAAAAAGAAAAGGAGAATGTAGCTAAGCTTAACCGTCTGGAAAATATAAAAATTCCGGAAGATTTTGATTATAAAAGCCTTTCAAGCCTTTCTTCAGAAGCAAAACAGAAAATGTCTAATGTAAGACCTAAGACCATTGCACAGGCAGGAAGAATCAGTGGTGTTTCTCCGGCCGATATAAACGTTTTACTAGTCTATTTAGGACGTTAAATCAAAAATGTTTCACGTGAAACATTTGTAAATTAAAAGCAAAAATTAAGGTATTTATATGCGTTAAATCGGATCTCTAAATACCTTAATTTTAAAATATCAAGATATCAATTCAATGAGAATAAAGGATCATTTTCTTTCACAGGAAATATTTGAAATAAAAGAAACAGAAACAAAAGGAGTTTTCAAGACCACTCCTATTCCATCCAATATTTCCAAATATTATGAAAGCGAAGATTATATTTCCCACCACCAGGATTCAGGAAGCTTTAAAGAAAAACTATACAAATTTCTGCAGTCCTTTAATCTGCAATACAAGAAAAATATTCTTGCCGACAGAATAAAAAAAGGAGCAAAAGTTTTGGATTATGGTTGCGGAGCCGGAGAATTTGTAAAGTATATAGAAGAAGATTTTGAAACTTTTGGTTTCGAACCTGACGCTGATGCTAGAAAAGCTGCTCTCAACAAAATAGCTAAAGCAACAGTTATTGATAATATCCAGACCATTCCTGATCAAAGCTTAGATGCCATCACTTTATGGCATGTTTTTGAACATGTAGAGAATCAGGATGAAATGCTGAAAATATTTCACGGGAAATTAAAAGACAAAGGACTTTTAATAATTGCTGTTCCCAACCCTACTTCTTATGATGCCAAACATTACAAAGAATATTGGGCAGCGTACGATGTACCGCGACATATTTATCATTTCTCCAAAAATGGTATGGAAAATTTAATTTCAAAGAAACCCGATTGGAAAATGAGAAAAATTAAACCTTTGGTGTTGGACTCCTTTTACATCTCTATGTTGAGCGAAAAATACAAGAAATCCCCTCTTTTTTGGCTAAAAGCAGTCATCTACGGAACGATTTCTAACATAAAGGCGCTTTTTTCGAACGAATTTTCAAGTTTGATATACATTATCGAAAAAAGATAGAAAATCGATTTTTGAGCCATTTCTGAAGGCCAATTTTCATCTATTTTGACATAAAAAACAAAAACCCGGAGATTTTTCCGGGTTTTATTTTTGACATTTAAGCTTTGCTAAAAAAATTGAGGCAAGAAAAAATAAAACTCCCCTACTCCATTCTCTATAAAAAATTATAAAATTAAAATTAGACTTCTCTAATTTATAGACTTTTAAATATTTTCTGAAATTTTCATTTTTAAAAATAAATTGGAAAAATAGTTAATTGACGGAAATTATAGAAATTTACAAAAGTCTGGCAACTCAACTCAATTTTTTAAAATTTAGGATACATTCAAAAAAAACTGTCACGTGAAAAAATAAAGACGCAAAAAAAAATTTACGATTTCTCTTTTTGAATTAATTTTCAAGATTTAATAAAAAATATCCGATATCCACATCTTCCTAACAAATTCTGAAATTAGGTAGTGATTTTCAGAAATCACCTCTTTTTCTGATAAAATTTAAAATTATCAGAAAAAAGATCAATTAAAAAATATCTAAGTCTTGTTTAATCATGTCAAGGTTTTGAACCTTGACATGATTAATACTGCTCAAATGAAAACTTTTGCCCTAAACTCATTATGAACGCAAATGTCTTTTCCCTTGCTAAGGTTAATTTAAAATTCCCGTAAAAAAGATCAGTGTAAAAATTTGCTACAGATAAAAATAAAAAGACCGTCATTGCTGACGGTCTCCTATATAATAAAAATTAAAATCTATTTGTTGATGGCAGCAACTCCGGGAAGTTCCAAACCTTCCAGACTTTCCAACATCGCTCCTCCACCGGTAGAAACATAACTCACTTTTTCTCCGTAACCGAACTGCTTCACAAAAGCAACACTGTCACCTCCTCCTACTAGAGAAAACGCACCCAATTTTGTAGCTTCAGCAATACTGTCTCCAAGAGCAATTGTTCCGCCTGCAAAGTTGGACATTTCAAAAACTCCGATCGGACCATTCCAAAGAATGGTTCTGGAATTTAGAAGAACATCATTGAACTGATTTCTTGATTTGTGACCGGCATCAAGTCCCATCCATCCTTCAGGAATTGCATAGATGTCTGCTTCTTTTCTTTCCGCATCATTATTGAAACCTTCAGCAATGATAGCATCCGAAGGAAGATATACTTTTACCTGGTGCTCTTTTGCTTTTCCTAAGATCTCAAGAGCCAAAGGAAGTTTATCCTCTTCTACCAATGAGTTTCCAATTTTTCCGCCTAAAGCTTTAATAAAAGTAAACGCCATACCTCCTCCAATGATCAAATTGTCTATCGCAGGAAGGATATTTTCTATAATGGTAATTTTAGTTGAAACTTTAGAACCTCCAAGTATCGCAGTAACAGGTCTTTCTCCTTTTCTTAAAACTTTATCAATAGCTTGAAGCTCTTTAGCCATTAGTAAACCGAAAAATTTAGTTGATTCGAAATATTGAGCAATCACAGCTGTGGAAGCATGCGCTCTGTGTGCAGTACCGAAAGCATCGTTTACAAAAGCATCACCTAACTTAGAAAGCTTCTCAGCAAATCCTTCATCCCCTTTCTCTTCCTCATTGTGGAAACGCAGGTTCTCCAACAGCAGGATCTCTCCCGGCTGAAGCTCAGAAGCAGCCTTTTCAGCCCTTTCTCCGATACATTCATCCACGAACTTCACTTCCTTTCCAAGAACGCTGGAAACTTCATCTACGATATGCTTAAGAGAAAACTCATCCTTCACTTCACCTTTTGGTCTTCCAAGGTGTGTCATCAGGATCACAGAACCTCCGTCATTAAGAATTTTTTCAACCGTCGGTTTTACAGCCGTGATTCTTGTATTGTCTGTCACTTTCAGCTGATCATCCTGCGGAACATTAAAGTCCACTCTTACCAGAGCCTTCTTGTCTTTAAAATTGAAATCATTGATTGTTTTCATAAGTATCGTTGAATTTTCGTTTCACAAATGTAAGCTTTTAAACTTTTTCAACAGATCTCCTAAAACAAAACTTTTGGAAAACTTTCCCCCAACCCAATCACCCACTAATCAACAATTTTTTTCTCTTTAAAGAAAAGAATAATGTAGTTGTTGTTGAGTATTGTTAGTTTCGGGGATAAGTTTTATCAAAATAATTGGTAACAATTAATTTTTATTCAATTCATATTTAATTCACATTGTAAGATATTGTAAATCTGCTTTTTCACACACTTATTAACAGATGTGAATAACTTTCCCACAAATCCATTATTAGTTATTTAATTATGGAAAAACTTGGGAGTAAGTGAAGAAAAGAATTTGAAAGTTGTGGCTAAAATTTTGAAATAGATTTTCCATTACGAAATAAATTCATCTTTAAAAATAGAAAGTTGGAAAAAGTTTTCCACAGTTATTCACAGACCTTTTAACAAATTACCCCCGATTAACTAACAGACTTTGTTATTATTCTTACCTTTGTCTTGAAATAAAATCTAAAAAGACTTAATACAGGTATTATGAAAAGAAAAATAGCTATTGCTGCAGACCATGCGGGCTATGAATACAAGGAGATTGTTAAGAACTTTCTTTCAGAACGATTTGAAGTACAGGATTTTGGAACGTTCTCCACAGACAGTGTGGATTATCCGGACTTCGTACACCCTGCCGCAACCTCTGTAGAAAACGGAGAGAACGAACTGGGAATTTTGATCTGCGGAAGCGGAAACGGAGTACAGATCACGGCCAACAAACATCAGAAGATAAGATGTGCGCTTTGCTGGATGCCGGAGATTGCAGTGCTTGCCAGACAGCATAATGATGCGAATATGATCTCAATGCCTGCGAGATTTATCTCTAAGGAAGTGGCGATAGAAATTGCAGAAAAGTTTCTTTCCACAGATTTTGAAGGTGGAAGACACCAAAACAGAGTTGATAAAATTGCTGTTTGTTAAAAATATAAAGGCCTGTAAATCAAATTACAGGCCTTATTTATTTTTTATTTTGTACATTTGCACCAGCTGATAGAAATTACCCATCTATTATTTCCATACCTAACCTTATATATTTAAAAGATATTAATCAAAGGTTTTTCTCCCCTCTTCTCCATATTTGTAGTAATTTTATACAAACTAAAGTTTCCATTGAAAAATATTTGGAAAGAAAATTGATGCTGTAGGACTAATAAAGAAATTTCAAACTGAATGAAGATCAAAGCATCTGCTGTACTATTTTTTGTTATAAGTTGTTTCCATGCCCAGGAAATAACGGATAAAGATGCCTTTGAAAAATGCAGAAGGGAAAACAGCCGGAGAACCTGCCTGTCTGATAAAGATAACGATGGCGTTCTGTTTTATCTTGATCAATGTCCCATCGTGCAGGGATTGGCAGAATTTAAAGGATGTCCGGATTCAGACGGTGATGGTATTCCTGATACGGATGATCATTGTTTTGAAGTAGCGGGACTTTTGGACAATAAAGGTTGTCCATGGCCGGATGCCGATGGTGACGGTACTATAGATAAGGATGATGCCTGCCCCACAGTAAACGGACCCGCAGAAAATAATGGCTGCCCATGGCCGGATACGGATGGTGATGGTATTCCTGATAAAGATGATCCATGTCCTACGGGAAATACCAATGGCTGCTATCATAGTAATTGTTCGGAAGCTGATAAAAAAGAAGAGCAGAGACTTGAGCGTTTTAAAAATGAATCTAAGGATGTCAATTTTGAAAAGCTCACCCATAAGATTATCTTGGGGATTGATAAAAACTTCTACCCGGATAAAGATCTTATTGTTCTTACCAGTCATATTCTCGCAGTTGAAGCAAGAGCTGGAGATTGCAGACGTGAAAACCCGGCACCGGTTTATCAAGGTAAAAACTTTTGGACAATGGGTTCGATTAACCAAATTTCAGATCTCTTAAAAAAGAACATCTCATTGGGTTCAGCTTACCAGAGTTTTTCTTCGCCGGATATAGATATTGAATATAATGCTGAGTTAGGTTTAAAAAATATCTCAAAATTTGCTTACAAAAAGAAGATGAAGCATCTTGAGACTTTAAAGAAAGGAAGCCCTACTGAGAGTTTTACAGATCATTATGGAATGTTGATGATAACATTTACCAATGAATTGGGGAATATTGTAAAAGTTCACTATACTTATACCCTTATAAATAAAGCCAAACCCTTCCGTAAAAAAGAAGTTTATACCACCTATCAGTATGCTGGTAACGACTGGAAGGCGATGGAAACAAAAGAAGAAGAAGAACAAAAAATAAAAATATATGAAGATTAAGGCATTCGGATTATTAGAGAGTTTTTCCCTTACTCATAAAATAAATGAATAAAGATGCCTTTAACAAATGATGAAAAAAACAGATAATCCAGACCATAGATCTTAAAAGAATCACTTCTGGATTATTATAATTAACAACAATTAAATAATATTAAAAATGCCAAGAAAAGGTAAATATATAAGCCATAAAAACGAACAGAAACTTATAGAGATCGGAAGACTGATCCTGCGTTTCATGAATACTAATTCCACGAAGATCTACAATTATAAGCAGATCGCAGAAGGAATTGATTATAAAAATCCACGTCAGAGAGAGCTGGTAATTCAGGCCCTTCACAAACTTCAGGGTTCTGAGAAGGTGAAAGAAGTGGAAAAAGGAAAGTATATCGTTAATCTGAAGATTGCGGGAACTTTGAGTGGAACAATTGATTTCAACCAGTCCGGAAACGCCTATGTAAGCGTAGAAGGTATGGAAGATGACGTCTTTATCCATTCTAAAAACGTAAAAGATGCATTGCAGGGCGATAAAGTTCTGATTGTAACATATCATTTTAAAGGTAAAAAACTGGAAGGCTCCGTACTGGAAGTTCTGGAAAGAACAAGAACTGAGTTTGTAGGAACATTCCAGGTAGTTGCTCACAAAGACTTCGGTTTTGTCGTGTGTGATAAAAAAACGATCAACACTGATATTTTTATTCCAAGAGCAAAATTCGGAGGTGCTGAAAACGGTGATAAAGTGGTCGTAAAAATGACAGAATGGAGACCGGGCGACAAAAATCCTCAGGGAGAAATCACTCAGGTATTGGGTGCTCCGGGTGAGCATGAAACCGAGATCCACTCTATCCTTGCAGAATACGGTCTTCCGTATGAATTCCCACAGGAAGTTGAGCTGGATGCTGATAAAATCGACAGAAGAATCACCGATGAAGAAGCTGCGAAGCGTTGGGATATGCGTGATATCTGTACCTTCACCATTGACCCTAAGGATGCAAAAGATTTTGATGATGCCCTTTCCATAAGAAAATTAGAAAACGGAAACTGGGAGATCGGGGTGCACATTGCAGACGTTTCCCATTATGTAGTTCCGGGAACAATGCTGGATGATGAAGCTTACAAAAGAGCGACGTCGGTATACCTTGTAGACCGTGTGGTTCCGATGCTTCCGGAAGTTTTGAGTAACGATGTGTGCTCGCTTCGTCCGAATGAAGATAAATATACATTCTCAGCAGTTTTCCAGCTGAATGATAAAGCAGAAATCCAGAAACAGTGGTTTGGAAGAACGGTGATCCATTCAGACAGAAGATTTACCTATGAAGAAGCTCAGGAACGTATAGAAACGGGCCAGGGAGATCTTGCAGAAGAAATCAATACACTGGACAGACTTGCGAAAATCATGCGTGATGAACGTGTAAGAAACGGAGCAATTACATTTGACAGAAGTGAAGTAAGATTCAATCTGGATGAAAATAATTCGCCAATCGGAGTGTACTTTAAAATAAGCAAGGATTCCAATCACCTGATCGAAGAATTCATGCTTTTAGCCAATAAAAAAGTGTCCGAATTTGTATCACTGAATACTAAAGGCGGTGTAACCAATAATACCTTTATCTACAGAGTCCATGATGATCCGAATCCGGCAAAACTGGAAGCATTGAGAGATTTTGTCTCTACTTTCGGATATAAAATGAATCTGGACAATACCAAAAAGGTAGCGGAATCACTGAATAAACTTCTTTTCGATGTCAAAGGAAAAGGAGAAGAAAATATGATCGAAACGCTGGCCATGAGAAGTATGAGCAAAGCGGTTTATTCTACAGAGCCTATCGGACATTACGGTTTAGGTTTCGAGTATTACAGCCACTTTACCTCTCCTATCCGTCGTTATCCTGACCTTTTGGCCCACCGTCTTTTACAGCATTATCTTGACGGAGGTAAATCGCCAAGCAAGCAGGAACTGGAAGACAAAGCCAAACACTGCAGCTCTATGGAAAGACTGGCTGCCGATGCAGAAAGAGATTCTATCAAATTCATGCAGGTGAAATTTATGGAGAAACACCTTGGAGAAACATTTACAGGCGTTATTTCCGGTGTTGCGGAATTCGGTTTCTGGGTAGAAATCCCTGAAAACGGTGCTGAAGGTTTAATCAAATTGAGAGACCTTGTAGATGATTCCTATTCTTACGATGCGAAAACCCATGCTGTTTACGGTAACAAAACCGGTAAAAAGCATCAGTTGGGAGACCAGGTTCAGATCAAAGTAGTGAAAGCAAACCTTATTCAAAAGCAGTTAGACTTTAAGATTGTTGATTAATTAAATCATAAAGTATAACTTTGTATTTAATGGGATGAAATTTTTTTTTCATTTAAAATACTATTGAATGTTTGAACTCGTACTTTCTGCCGTTGTCTTAGGATTTATGCTGAGCCTGGTTTTTATAGGACCTATTTTTTTCCTTTTAATTGAAACCAGCTTCTCCAGAGGACCGAGACACGCTCTGGCACTCGATCTCGGAGTTATTACGGCAGATATATTATGCATTGTTGCTGCTTATTATGCAAGTGCAGATATCGTCACATTAATAGATAAACATCCCGGTTTTTACAGGATTACTTCTATACTTATTTTTGTATACGGCATCGTGATGATGGTCACCAAGACCAAAATGCACATGCCCGGTGAAGAAAAAATCATTGGCCAAAACTATTTTAAAACGTTTTTCAATGGTTTTTTCTTTAATCTTTTAAATGTAGGAGTGATTCTCTTCTGGCTGGTTACCGTCATTTCCGTAAGAAATCAGTACCCTGATACCAGCAGTTTTATTCTCTACGTTGGTATCGTCATTGCCACTTATCTGTGCATTGATCTGGCCAAAATATTCTTAGCAAAACAGTTTCACGATAAGCTTACTCAGAAACTCGCCAACCAGATCAGAAGGATCGTGGGCGGGATTCTTATTGTTTTCAGTTTCTTTATCTTTCTGCAGAGCTTTAAGAAATTCAATCAGTTCGACAGACGTTTAGAGGAAGCTGAGAAAAAAGAAATCAAATACCAAAAAACAGGACAAAAGACAGAATGAAAAAAATAATCTTTCCAAAAGCCCTTAAAAAAGGTGCTAAAATAGCTGTAATCTCCCCTGCCGGAGCTGTAGATGTTTCCCAACTTGAAAAGGGAATAGAAATGATAAAAAGCAGAGGTTTTGAACCTGTATTGGGTGAACATCTCTACACTAAATTTTCAAACGGATACAATTACGCAGGAACAGAAAAGGAAAGATTAAAAGATATCAACTGGGCTTTAAACGATAAAGAAATTTCAGCAGTCTGGGCTTCAAGAGGCGGTTACGGATGTCAGCATCTGGTTCAGCAATTAAAGCTTAAAAACTTTACAGACAACTCGAAGTGGTATATCGGCTATTCGGATAATACCGTTATTCAAAGCTATTTATTAAAGAAAGGTTTTGCTTCCATCCATGGTCAGACCATCAAAACATCCAGTTTTGGAGTGACAGATGAAGGCTATGATATGATCTTTGATATATTAAAAGGGAAAAGCCCTAAATATGCTTTAAAATCTCATCAATTTAATAAGCCTGGTAATATTGAAGGTGAATTGGTTGGGGGTAATTTAGCCCTGATCTATGCCCTTCTGGGAACCCCTTATTCTTTTGATTTCAAAGATAAAATTCTATTCATTGAAGATATCGGAGAAAACTTTTATGCTCTTGACCGAATGATCATGAGCCTGGAATTAGCTGGTGTTTTCAAAAAGATTAAAGGATTGATCATTGGAGGAATGACCAATATGGGCGATGAAAAAGAGAATAAAAGCTATGAAGAAAGCTTCGATGAATTTGCCTATCAACTGATTTCAGACAGGATTTCAAAGTATAAATTCCCTGCTGCTTTCGGATTCCCGAATGGACATATTAAAGATAACAGACCTTTGATTATTGGTGGAAAAGTTACGATGAAGATTGGAGATAAGGTTAAGATTGAGTTTTAAAAATCACCCATACTTCTACTCTCAAACCCTCAAACTTGAAAGATGGCCACTCATAATGATTTCGGTAAAATAGCAGAAGATCTTGCAGCTGAATATCTGCAAAAGAACGGCTATAAAGTCCTGACGAGGAATTTCAGGTTTCAGAAAGCTGAAATCGATATCATTGCTGAGAAAGAGGATCTCATTATTATCATAGAAGTAAAAGCACGTTCTACAGATGCTTTTATGCTGCCTCAGGAAGCCGTTACCAAAACAAAAATTAAATCTATTGTTACTGCAGCCAATCATTATCTTGAAGAATTTAACAGGAACAATGAAGTGAGGTTTGATATTATTTCTGTCCTTCCGGACGATAAAAAGAAACTCACGATTGAACATATAACTGATGCTTTTGAAGCGTTTGATGCCAACTAAAAAAGTATAAAGTATGAAGGTACTTTGTACAATGTACAATTATACATTTTACAACAAAATGAAAACAATACTCATCACCGGAGCTACTTCCGGAATAGGAAAATCTACTGCGGAGCTTCTTGCCAGACAGGGAAACAGAATCATTATCTGTGGGAGAAGACAGGAGGTCTTGGAATCTTTAAAATCTGAACTTTCTCAATATACCGAAATATTTAGTTTAATATTTGATGTGAGAAATCTGGATGAAGTTGAAAAAGCAGTCAGTTCTCTTCCCGAAGAATGGAAAAACATTGACGTATTGATCAATAATGCAGGGAATGCTCACGGTTTGGATCCTCTTTCTGCCGGAAAGACAGATGATTGGGATTCTATGATCGATGGGAATGTAAAAGGCCTTTTATACGTTTCCAAAACCATCATCCCTTCTATGAAAGACCGTAATTCAGGGCATATTGTAAACATTAGTTCAGTGGCGGCAAGACAAACTTATGCTAACGGAACTGTGTATTGTGCAACTAAAAAAGCAGTTGATGTAATTTCTGAAGGAATGCGTCTGGAACTGACCGAATTTGGAATCAAGGTAACCAACATTCAGCCGGGTGCCGTGGAAACGGATTTCTCTCTGGTAAGATTCAAAGGAGACAGTGAAAAAGCAGCCACCGTATATGCCGGTTACGAGGCCTTGAAAGCAGAAGATATTGCTGATGCCATTGCTTATTGTGTGAATGCTCCCAAACATGTGACGGTTTCAGATATGACTATTTATCCGAGTGCACAGAGTGAGCCGAGAACGATTTACAGAAAATAAGGTGAAAAGAATATCCTTTTTTATCCTGGTCTTCTCATTTGTTTTTTGGAACTGCCAGAATGTGAACACTTCTCAAAAAGATGAAAAGCTATTTGAAAGTATTAGACTTCTGGATAGTTATCTACAGAATAATGATGAGAAGATCATTGATGTTTTGAGGCCTGATGTATCTTTTGGTCATTCCAATGGCTGGATACAGAACTTTGAAGATTTCAAAAAAGATTTTTTATCTAAGAAAGTCATTTACAAAGAGATTCAGCAGACAGAACTTTCCGAGATCAAGAGGTATAAAAAAACAGCAAGCATCAGAAGAAAAATAAAAGTTTCCGGAACCTATAAAAACCAGGATTTTGAAATGAAACTGGCTCTGCTGGAGATCTGGATAAAAAAGAATGCTGCATGGAAACTATGGAGTCGGCAGAGTGTCGAAATAAAGCCATAAATTTGCACGAATTTAAAGCAATTTCGCTTTTTTGTGATTTTGCCACCTAGCTTAAAATTAAAGAGATGAAAATTCTATATCTGGAAACCTCTTCCAAAAACTGTTCTGTAGCTATTTCAGACGATGAAAAGCTCTTATGCCTGTGCGAAGAAGTTTCCGACAACTATAAACAGTCTGAAAGCCTTCACACGTATGTAGAATGGGCACTGGAAGGCGCAGGCCTCACCATTAAAGATATTGAGGCGGTATCATTGGGTAAAGGACCAGGTTCTTATACAGGATTAAGGATCGGGGCATCATCGGCAAAAGGATTTTGCTACGGACTGAAAATACCACTTACTGCTGTGAATTCTTTAGAAAGCATGATAGAGCCCTTTTTAGGCAAAAACTATGAGTTTATAGTGCCATTGGTCGATGCGAGGAGAATGGAGGTGTATACGGCCGTTTACGACGGTGAAACGGGGAAAGAACTGTCTGCAACCGAAGCCAAGATTTTAGACGAAACTTCTTTTGAAGAATTTAAAGATAAAAAAGTCATTTTTGTAGGAGACGGCGCAACGAAAGCCAAAGATATTCTGAATCTTCCCGATGCGGAGTTCAGAGACGATATCTACCCTTCTGCACAATATCTGATAAAAAAGACCCTGAAGAAAATAGAGAGCAAAGAATTTGAAGATATAGCCTACTTTGAACCGTTCTATCTCAAAGATTTCCACGGGGTAAAGAAAAAGAAAAGCGAAGATTAAGTCTTCGCTTTTTTAGTGTAATAGTTTTTTTAGATGTCAGATTTCAGACACGAGATTTCAGATTGTTAGGTTGAGACTAAGAGAGAGAATGGTCAATGGTGAAAAGCTTCCAACTCAAAGACTCCAAGTTACAGAACTCATAACTCATCACTTCCCACAACTCTCCGACACTCAAGCTTTCCGCCCTATTTAGGCATCGCCGGAATGTCGCTAGGAGCCTTTTCTTTCTGTTCCTTCTGATCTTTTTGTTTCTTCGGTTTCGGCTTTCCGGATTTCTCAGATTCAAGACCTTGTATAGATGGCTGCATCATTAAGGTGTTATCTGGATTCTGAGGAGTATTTTGATTCTGGACAGGCTGTTGTGAGGTACCTGGCTGCTGAGGAAGCGCATTTCCTTTGTTATCGGTAGCCTGGAATGATAGTTCACTTTTCAGATAGTTCAGCATTTCCTTGGCTTTTATCCCTTCCGGAGTTTTAGCATAGTTGAGTGCAATCTGTTCCAGCTGCAGAATCATGACCTCTTTTCCACTTGTTTTCCCTGAATTGAAAGCATTCAGAAGATGAAACTTCGGGATCAGTGCATCTTTTGGAAATTTCTGTATTGTCTGTTCTATGACGTCTTTACTTTCTCCAAATTTCTCGGATTCATAAAGTGCATAGGCCTTTTTGTATTCATTTTCAACCTCTTCTGAAGATTTTACGAATGAAACGTTTTTAGGGTTTCTGGCAAATTCTGCGTAAGACGTATAAGGATAATCATTCAAGAGGATTTGTTTTGCTCTTTCGGAAGCCTGAGGATTCTTCAGATAATTCATGGCAAAGATCTCGTAAAGAGCCTGTAGCATTACTTTTTCCTCAGGTTTTACGTCTACAAGATCATATAAAGTTTTGGTGGCTAAAGGCGTATTGGTGAAATAATTCTGGTACATTACACCCAGGCCTAAAGAAGCAGTATCTCGATCTTTCTTTAATTGGCCTAATTTCTCCTGATCTGTAGGGATTTGCTCAATATAGTAAGTGGTTTCATAACGTCTCGGATTGGGAGCCGAAGTTACCCCGAGAGCATCATTTTTCAAGTCCTCAATAGACGCCATTTTCTTGGAATAACGCCAGTTATCAGCCAGTGCTCTTTCTCCCCAGACCTGCTTAAATGAAGAGGTTCCTTTGCTTATGGTCCCGGTATTGCTGAAATAAAAACCTTTGGTAGTTACTCCGAAATCGGCAAATGAATTGGTATTGTTGGCAAATATCGAGTTGGCGCTGTAGTCTCCTCCATCAAAGCCTTTGCTTCTTTCGGCACGAATTCTTTCCCGCTCTTCTTTTTCTTCTTTAGCTTTAAGTTTTGCGATATACTTAGTGAAAAAATCTGTTTTTTGTACATCGCTCATCTTGGCTAAAGAAAGAATACTGTCATTCTTCTTGATCAGATAATAATTTTTGGAGATCTTCTTGATGTATTCAGACTGATCTTTTAAAAGGATCTTTGAAGGTTCATAAGTCATCACCGTAAGGGCTGAATCATAGTATGTTCCGGCACCGATATAGTCATTCTTTTCAAGGTAGCTCTTCCCTATTTCGTAGTATGTAAGCCCTCTTACCTGTGGGTCGGAAACCTTTTCAAATAAAGATTTTTTGAAGAACTCCTGCGCTTCATCTTTCTTACCTGCCTTATTGGCCATTAAACCCAAGGCATAATAAAATTCGTTCTTTCTGGAAACGTAAGTTCCTTTTTTACTGATGCTTTCAAGGTAGTTTTTTGCCCCGTTATAATCCCCTTTTCCATTGAAAGTCTTGGCAATAGCAATCTGGGATTTCACTTCAAATTCAAAGTCGTTGGCATATTTATAAGCTTGTGTGAAACTTTCACGTGCTTTATCATTTTGTCCGAGATTTTCAGAAACCTGCCCTCTCAGATAGGCTATTCTGCTTTTTAATTTTCTGTTTGAGTTCAGTTCAAAAGCCCTGTCCAGTTCAACAGCGGCTTCCTCTGTTTTTCCTGCATCCAGAAGAGCTTCAGAATAATAAATGCTCATCAGTTTGGCATAGCTTTTACTGATATCCTCCCCTTTCAGTTTGGCAAAAGTCTCATGAGCTCTGTGATAATCTTTGATTTTTGCATAGGCTACCCCCTGATAAATTCTTGCTAAAGGAAGTCTTTTATCATCCTTCATGTGCGTGAAAACGTAGTTTAGGGCATCCAGAGCCTGTACTGCTTTATTCTGGTAGATTCTTGACTGTACAAGAATCATATAGGCGTCAAAAATCTTTTTATTTTTTTCTTCCCCGCTTCTGATCACGGAGTATTTGTTGATGGCTTTCTGAGCCTTTGCTTCAGCAATTTCCAAAGTGGTGGCTCCCTTATTTTGAAGGTCATCGGGTTTACCCGGCGCGGTAGTTTGTGCTCCCGGCATTCCTGGTGGCATTCCCGGAAGTCCTCTGTCAGAAGAAGGTCTGTTCACTTCTGCCATTTTCATGGAGTTTTCAGCGAAGGCGGCAGACTGCCCCAAATCGCTTCCCAAGGGCTGGTCTTCAAAGGTAAGGATAGGAATATAAGGCGCATAGAAATTGTCCTTATGCCCCTTGTCTCTGCTCGTAAATTCGCTGTTCAATGCGTCTTTAGCATTAAAAAGGGTATTATAATATGTGTTAAATCCTTTCATGAATTTTGAACGCTGCTCCGGCTTTTTAGTCTTGGTAGCACAGGAAGCAACGATACACATGATCAAAAGGAATAAAATATTCTTTTTCATTATTCAATATAACTCTCTTATCTGCTTTTTATTATAAGCAGCTGGTGATTTTGTAAAAATAATAAAATTTTATAATGAATAATATTTATATTTCATTCAAAATTTTGTAAACCAAATGGGTAGGAAGTCCCATAATGGTATAAAAGCTTCCGTTCAGTCTCGTTATTTTTGCCATTCCCAGCCATTCCTGGATGCCATAACTCCCTGCTTTATCGAAAGGTTTGTAATTCTGAATGTAATAATTGATTTCATCATCTGTCATTTCATCAAGTTCTACATCGGCCACATCGGTTTCTGTAAATGTTTTGTCCGCAGATTTTATGGTAATTCCCGTGTAAACCTGGTGTGTTTTTCCGGAAAGCATGCGAAGCATTTGTCTGGCGTCATCTTCATCTTTCGGTTTTCCGAGAATCTGCCCTTCTGCCGCCACTACGGTGTCAGCGGTCAGTAAAACTTCATCACTGGTTAAATTCCGGAACGCTTTAGCTTTTAATTCAGAGAGATAGGCTGCGGCCTCTCCTATTCCAATGGCGTCAGGAAGAATTTCTTCACAATCTATTTTTACCACTTCGAAATCAAATCCAAGGCTTGAAAGCAGTTCTTTTCTTCTCGGTGACTGGGATGCTAAAAGTAATTTCATAGAGTGATTTTAAACAGATTGGGTATTATCATCATGCCAGTTTCCCTGAACCTTCATTACTTGCTCTATTACGTCGCGTACAGCGCCGCTTCCCCCCTTTTTCGTGGAAATATAGTCAGATATTCCTTTGACCTCAGGCACTGCATTTTCAGGACATGCAGCAATCGCAGAATTTTCCATGATGTGGATATCCGGAAGATCGTCTCCCATCGTCAGAATCTCTTCGTTTTTAAGATTGTATTTCTTTTTAAAATCTTCAAAGTCAGCCATTTTATCGTGCGATTTTGGATAATAGTCGTCTATTCCGAGATAATTGATTCTGTGTTTCACCATATCATCATTTCCTCCCGTAATTACGCCTATTAAGTAATTGTTTTTTAATGCCTTAACGACTGCGTATCCGTCCAGAACATTCATTACCCTGCACATATTTCCACCTGGCATCAGATAGACGCTTCCGTCTGTGAAAACTCCGTCTACATCAAATACAAACGCCTTAATATCTTTTAATTTTTCTTTATAACTCATACATTTTCTGAATAGAATGATTCATTGTCTTATAAATGTCAAGACTTTCGCCTTTTAGTAACTGCTCATGTAATTCCAGTACTCGTACATCGTTTCGCACTGCGGGTCCTGTCTGTGCTGCTTTAGGATCAATTTCATGGATCTTCTTAACCGTCTCATCAATAAGCGGAAGAAAATAATCAAACGGAATATCCTGCGAATCTGAAACTTCTTTTGCTCTTGCGAAAAGATGATTCACAAAATTACAGGCTAAAACAGCGGTAAGATGAATGTACTTTCTCTTTTCATGACTGCTTTCCATTACATTTTCTGAAACCTGGGAAGCAAGGTCAAAAAGAATCTGCTTATCCTCTTCATTTTCTGTTTCAATGAAAAACGGAATCTTTTCATACTCCAGTTCTTTTGATTTTGAAAAAGTCTGCAAAGGATAAAAGCTTGATTTTCTGTACTCCCCTGCCAGAATTTCTTTGGGAAGAGATCCTGAAGTATGGGCGACCAAAGTGTCCTTTTTAGTGATGATTTTAGAAACATTTTCCACAGAGTTATCGCTCACGCAGATGATGTACAGATCTGCATCCTCCAGATGTTCCGTAGAATATGGGACATCCAGTTCTTCAGAGATTTTCTTCAGTTCTTCCCCATTTCTGCCAAAAATCTGCAGTAATGGAATTTTTTTCAGACTGAAAGCTTTTGCCATGTGGTAGGCCACATTTCCGGAACCTATGATTACAATTTGCATCTAACAAAGATAAGATTTTAAAGGAAGATGAATACAGGGCATGGTAAGTTTATCATCAATCTCCGTATTCCCCGTTGCCTAATGCTCAGAACGTAACGATCTGATATTATTTTAAACATTTGGACTGAAAATTGAATAAGTAATTTAACTTTCGGCTATTTTTGTAATCCAAAACAGTGAAAGCATCTTATGAAGATTAAGGACGCGGAAATTATTTCGTTGATGCAGAATCCACGGACCCAGGAAAAAGGTGTCCGTGCCTTGATGGATGCTTATCAAAGCAGATTGTACTGGCATATCAGAAGGATTATTGTGGATGGTGACCTGGCTCAGGATACGCTGCAGGAGACTTTTATTAAAGCCTATCAGAATTTTCACCAGTTCAAAAATGACAGCCAGCTGTATACCTGGTTGTACAGGATTGCCACCAACGAGGCACTACAGCAGGTCAATAAAATGAAGAAGATGCAGAAAACGGATGAAGATCCGGAGTACTATATGCAGAACCTGGTGGCCGACAATACGGAAGGAGATGCCGAAGAAATACAGCTCCTCCTCCAGAACGCTATACAAAGCCTGCCCGAAAAGCAGAAACTGGTATTTATGATGCGGTATTATGATGATTTGCCCTATGAAGAAATATCTAAAATTGTAGATATGTCCGTAGGGACTTTAAAAACAAATTATCATTATGCCAAACAGAAAATAGAAGAATTTATTAAAGAAAATTACGAGAGATAATTTTTTGACCCAAACCAAGATGAAAGAGTTCGACATAGAAAAACTAGAACGCAAGAATATTTACAAAGTTCCGGATGATTTGTTTCAAAATATCCAGAACAGTGTAATGAACGAAGTGAAAGCGAATAAGAAAGCACCGGTTTTTAAACTAAACTGGATGTATGCCGCTGCGGCATCAGTGGCTTTGATATTCGGGGCAACGTATGTTTTTAATTCTGACAACGATCCGGCGAAAGATGTGTTGAATTCAAAAGCATATGCCGTAAATAAACAAGCGCCAAAAACAGAAGGCGAGCGTGCTTATGAAACGCTGGAGGCAGATTTAACTTCCGTTGAAAATAATAATCAAACAGTTAGCAATCAGGAAACTCAAACGGTTTCTTATACAGCAAAAGAAGCAGCTGATCATGTAAGGACTGTTCAACCTGTAAAAGCTACCGCTAAAAAAGAAGAAACTAAAATGAATGAATATCTGGATTCGTTTTCTAATTCGGAAATTGCAGAATTAGCAAGCAATTCTACGCAGGATGTTTATTTAGATCTATATAATTAAAAGAAAATGAAAAAGATATTATTTACACTTTTTATTATGTATGGTTTTGGTCTGAATGCACAGAATGCGCAGATCACTGATTACGACTGGAAAAAAATGGATCCTAAGCAAAGAAAAGAAGTGATCAATAACCTTTCTCCTGAAGAAAGAAAAGAGCTTCTTAAGAATTTCAGGAATAATATGGTGATCGAAAATTTAAACATAGACACCAGCGATAAAAAGGAATTCATACAGGTATATAATGAGTATCTGGACAGCCAGAAACAAATTATGAATCAGTTTAGATCCAGCTCGGATTTTAACCCTGAGACATTGTCTGATGATGAAGCTAAAGCTAAACTTCAGCAGAGTTTTGAATTAGGCCAGAAACTTTTAGATAACAGAAAGAAATATGCTGATAAAATGCAGCAGGTGATTCCTTGCCAGAAAGTACTTAAACTATTCCACACTGAAGGAATGATGAGAGATAAAATGAATGAAAGAAAACCTCACAGCGGGCACGACAATACGGCAAGGCCCAAACAAAACCCATAATAGTTTATTTTTTTAATGTTGGACGGCTCTCACAAAATTTTTTTGTGAGAGCCGTTTAGTGTTTACGAATTGCTATTTTTGCGAAAAAAAATATATCTCATGAGAAAACTGATGCAGCTGGCATTTATTTTTGTGACCATTGTCGCTTTTGCACAGACCAAAGAAGTCATAAAATTCAGAGGGAACATTTTGAATTATAGTGAAAATCCTTATGCTTTTTTCAAAGTAATCGACCAAAGAGAAGATAAGCAAATCGGTACGCTGCCTTTCGGAGAACAAAAAGAAGTGAAAGAAGTTATTTTTCCTTCGACTCCGGATGCTGATTTTAGTGCCTGGTATTTAAAAAGTAACCAACCGGGCAAATTAACTGATTTTGTTTTGGTCTTAAAAAAGCTGAAACTTTCAACAGGAGAGTCCGATGGTAAGAAGACAGAAGGGATGATAGATTTTTCTGCCCAGACTTTCGCTAAAACAGGGGATAAATATCAATTCCTGTATAAAAAAGATACCGTATTTACTTTCTATGATAAAGAGGTTTCCGAACTGATGGTGAAAAATATTCCGACCATTTTTTCCATATTCATCAAGAAATCATATTCATTGGATCCTACAGGAAATTCAGTTTCATTAAATGATCTGGCAGATTACAGCAGTCTTGTAAAAACCAATTATCCTGCTTTAAAAGATGCTCCGTTAAAAGATGGAATCTATCTGGACTACATTTCTTTCTTCAACCAAACCCCTGAAAAGGGAGATTATACGCTTGAAATTAATAATAAAGGAGACGTTACAAAAGCGGTGAAAGAAGAAAACGGAAAAAAGACTAAGATTCCCGCTTATAAAATGTTTGCCTACGTAGAGAAAGGGAAGGCCCGTAAATCAACGTTCTCCGGATTTATGGATCTTGATAAAGACGAAAATGGTTTTTATCTCTTAGCCAACCGCGGCCACCTTTTCCCTGTACAGTCCAACAATGTTTACGGAATGTTCGGCCTTATCGGAGGAGTGGCCGGAGCCATTGAACAGGGAGCAAGACAGAAGAAAATGAAGAGTCAAGGTACGGGTAAAGTCTATATTGATCCGTTGACCGGAGAATATGACTTTTCTGAGGAATAAAAATATATTGAATGCAATTGTGATCTAAAGAGAGATGGAATGTCTCTCTTTTTTATCTTTACAAAATATAATAAAACACAAAATGAAAAAGATTGTAATTTTCCTCTTACTTTCAGTGGCTTTATCTGTCCAGAAAACGGAAATTATTGAACTTAATCAGAATATTAAAGATAAAAAAGGCCTTACCAAATCCTTAACTCTCATAGATAACCGGAATGATAAAACCATTGGGACGATTACCGGTAAAAAAGGCGCATCAGATATTAAGTTTGCTGATGAAGATTTAAAAAATCAGTTCGAAACCTGGTTTTCAAAGAATAATACGGTAAAAGGAAATAATGATATTACTTTAATTCTGGAAGAACTGAAAGCCTATAATGATCAGGATCCGGGACAACAGGAAGCTTTTGGAAAAGTCAGAATTAAAATCTCAAGCTTTCTGAAAAGAAATGATAAATATTACTTTATCACCCGTTTTGAAAATGTGATTGTTTCAGATCCGAAAAAAACCGGGAATATGCCTAAGTTTTTAGCTCAGCAGATTTCAGAGGTAATCTCAGAATTTATTAAAGGCTCTTATTCCGGGACTGTTTTAGGGGTCATGATTCCTGAAAATGAATTGAGCAATTACAGTGCTTATCTCAATAAAAATTACAAAGCTTTTAATGAGCCTCAGCTGGCAGATGGTGTTTATAAAAATTTTAAAAGTTTCTACGAGCAGAAGCCGGAGCCCGGTTATTCTATTGTTAAAAATAAAAAAGGAAGACTGACGAATGTAAAGTACAAAGATTTTTCAGTTCCGCTCAGTGAAGTTTTCTGTTATGTAGATTCCGGAAAAGCATACCGCGGTATACCTTCAGGATTTGTAGAAATGGTAAAAGGAAATAAAGGATTTTATATCATTTCATCAAGAGCGCAGCTTTCCGTTCAAAAGATGACGGGAGGAATGATGGTAGGAGCACTCGCTGGCGGTGTAGTTGGAGCACTTGTCGGAGGGGCTCTTGATCCGGGAACATCTCATACAGCAGCAATTACCGGGGCAAAGACGACAACATCTACGAAGGTTTATATAGATTCTTTAACAGGTGCTTACGTCTTTGAAAAATAAATTTTACACCGTAAATTAAAGAGAGATAATGTCTCGCTTTTTTTTATCTTTGCAAATTACAACGTTCTTAAATGAAAAACATACGAAATTTTTGCATAATCGCTCATATTGACCACGGTAAAAGTACTTTGGCAGACCGTCTTTTGGAGTATACCAATACAGTTACTCAGAGAGAACTGCAGTCTCAGACCCTGGATGATATGGATTTGGAGAAAGAACGTGGGATCACCATCAAGTCTCACGCCATCCAGATGGATTATGAGTATAAAGGAGAAAAATATATCTTAAACCTTATTGATACCCCGGGACACGTAGACTTTTCTTACGAAGTTTCCCGTTCTATCGCTGCCTGTGAAGGTGCATTGCTTATTGTAGATGCAGCACAGAGCATCCAGGCGCAGACCATCAGTAATCTTTATCTGGCATTAGAAAATGATTTGGAAATTATTCCGATTCTGAATAAAATAGATCTTCCATCTGCAAACCCTGAAGAAGTTACCGACGAAATTATGGGACTTTTAGGATGTAAATATGAAGATGTTCTTAGAGTTTCAGGAAAAACAGGTGAGGGAGTTCACGATTTGCTTGAGCAGATTGTCAACAGAATTCCTGCGCCGGTTGGAGATCCGAAAGCACCGCTACAGGCATTGATCTTTGACTCTGTTTACAACCCGTTCAGAGGGATTGAAGCGTATTTCAAAGTCGTAAACGGAAGTATTTCTAAAAACGAGAAAATTAAATTTTTCGCTACAGGAAAAGAATATGGTGCTGATGAAGTAGGAACTTTGAAACTGAAGCAGGTACCGAAGAAAACGATTGAATGTGGTGATGTAGGATATATTATTTCAGGGATTAAAGATGCAAGAGAAGTAAAAGTAGGAGATACCATTACCTCTTTTGTGAATCCTGCCGATGCTGCCATTGACGGTTTTGAAGAAGTAAAGCCAATGGTTTTTGCCGGAATTTATCCTATTGAATCTGAAGATTTTGAAGAACTGAGATTCTCATTGGAAAAATTAAGACTAAATGATGCCTCTCTGGTTTTCGAACCGGAAAGTTCTGCAGCACTTGGTTTTGGTTTCCGTTGCGGATTCTTAGGAATGCTTCACATGGAAATCGTACAGGAACGTCTTGAAAGAGAATTTGATATGAACGTAATTACTACGGTTCCCAACGTTTCATACCATGGATACTCTAAAAAAGAACCTGAAGTGGCAATTTTGATCAACAACCCATCGGAAATGATTGATCCCAATCTTTTGGATAGAGTTGAAGAACCTTATATTAAAGCTTCAATCATTACTAAATCCGACTTCGTAGGTGCCGTAATGACGCTTTGTATTGAAAAAAGAGGGGAGATTGTTAACCAGAGTTATTTAACGGCAGACAGAGTAGAATTGACATTCAATATGCCTTTGGCAGAAGTTGTTTTTGACTTCTATGACCGTCTGAAGTCTATTTCTAAAGGATATGCGTCATTCGATTATTCTCCGATAGGAATGCGTTCTTCCAAATTGGTTAAAATGGATATCCTGATCAACGGAGATATGGTAGATGCCCTTTCTTCATTGATTCACGACAGTAATGCTTACTATATCGGTAAGAAGATGTGTGAGAAACTTCGTGAACTGATCCCGAGACAGCAGTTTGATATTGCAGTTCAGGCAGCATTGGGAGCGAAAGTGATCGCCAGAGAAACCATCAAAGCCTTAAGAAAAGACGTTACCGCAAAATGTTACGGAGGAGATATTTCCAGAAAACGTAAACTTCTTGAAAAACAGAAGGAAGGTAAGAAGAAAATGAAGCAGATTGGTAGAGTAGAAGTACCGCAATCAGCGTTCATGGCTGTATTAAAACTAAACGATTAATATAAAAAAGACCGGTAATTTTTTACCGGTCTTTTATTTTTTAGAAAGTTCGTTGTTTCTCCGTGAGATTGGCTTGTATCACCAATGCACCGAGGCCAAGAATCACTTCGGCAATGCCTAATGTTCTGATAAGATTGATCCCGCATACGAGACATTCAGGTTCCGGGAAAGGCTTTTTCCCTACAACGATGATCAAAACTCCTCCTATGATGATGATGACCACGATAAAGGCTCTTAATAATGTTTTCATGATGGTATAAATTTTTATTTTCTATACCAAAGTTGAGCATATCTGTCTGGAAATCTATAAGGAAAATCACTGTTTCGTAGGAGAGGTTTCTCCGGTTTTTATTTCTTTCTGGTGAATTTTATTTCCATGCTTTTGTATTCTTTTCCCGTTTTAGAGTCAGGACCATACATTTCCATGGTGTGGTTATTATCGTCAGTAAATATATATACTTCTCTGAAATCACATTCTTTTCCGGGTCTCGCAGGATCAGCCATTTTTCCTTTGAATTCAAGGGATTTTTTAGCAGCATCCCATTCACCCTCAGCATGCATAATTCCGCTTCCCATATTATCTGCCCAGGTACTTACAAACTTTTTCTTTGCATTGTCATAGCCCATCAAGCTCATCCCTTCAAAAGGCATTCCCATAAAGCTTCCTTTGTAATTGCTCTGCTGGTATCTTCCTCCAAAAATCATTTTATTGGTACATTCAGCCTGGCTTGCAACAGGTTTTCCACCGGCTTCCATCCACATGGTTGATGCTCCTGTCCAGTTTCCGTCATATTTGGCCAGCATTTTGTGAAGATCTCCGGGTGTGGCATAATCCATCCAGGCTTTCATAGCCGTTACAGAATCTACAGGCTTCCATTCGGTAGAATCTGTTTTAGATGAACTTTTATCTGTTACTGGTTTTCCTTTCTCACAGGCCGTCAGAAGAAAAACGATTGAAAATAAGAACAATAGATTTTTCATAATTAGTTAATTTTAAATGGGTTAATGTGAAATAAAGTTAGTTAATTTTATTATGCAGTCAATTGTTTTTTTGATGTCATTTATAAATTGTACCTTTGTGTATTCATAACGCAAATTAACTATGCAGGCAATAAAAGTTGCGGTAGACGCCGTCATTTTCGGGTACTTTGATAAGCAGGATCTTCAGCTCCTATTAATCAAAAGAAAGATAGAACCCTTCAAAGGAGGCTGGGCGCTTCCCGGCGGTCTCGTTCTGGATGATGAAAACCTGGATGATGCGGTTAAAAGAGAATTGCACGAAGAGGCAGGCATAAAACCCGATTTTCTGGAACAACTCTATACTTTTGGCAACGTAGGCCGCGATCCGAGAAACAGGGTGGTTTCTGTGGCTTATTTGGGCCTTGTGAATCCTTCCTATCATGAACTCTTCGCCGATTCTGATGCGGAAGACGCACAGTGGTTCAGTGTAAATAAACTTCCCAAACTGGCTTTTGATCATCAGAGTATTATTGATATGGCGTTAAAAAGACTTCGTACCAAGATCCAATACCAGCCAATCGGCTTTAATCTTCTCAATGAAGAATTTCCTTTTTCAGACCTTGAAAATTTGTACAGAACCATCGTCGGACGTGAAATAGACCGAAGAAATTTCAGAAAAAAAATCATGAGCTACGGCCTGCTTAATGAAACCAACAACGTTAAAAAAGAAGGCAGCGGAAGACCCGGAAAATTGTTCACATTCAATCAGGAGAAATATGAAGAACTGGAAAAAGAAGGCTTCTATTTCGAAATCAAATAATCTCTTTATTCAAACCGAATCAAGCTTAGATTTACATCAAAAACCTCCCTTTTTATCATTTAAATTAATATAACTAAAACTTTAGTTTTTATACATTGGTTTTATTTGTGAAAACATTAGGGCCATCTGTATTTAAGAAAACAATCAAAACAATTAAATTTTAATATTGATAATCAGTGTTTTATGTTTTTAGTGTTAAAATAACGCAAATATATTTTGGCTGTGATATGATATTGTTTTACATTTGTGTAAGAATAACACAATCATGAAATACACCTTACCACATATTATTGAAAAATTTCGGAGAAAAGAAAAACTTGAATTTCTATTCTTCTGGGGACACACCGTAAAAGATGAGATCACCAAATCATGCTTCAGTCAATGGTTTCCCATTCAGTTTGAAGAAAACGGAACCTTTTATAAAACTGCCGAACATTATATGATGGCCGGAAAAGCAAAACTATTTAATGATCAGGAAATCTTACAGAAAGTTTTAAAATCCGAAACACCTAATGAAGCTAAAAGCTTAGGAAGGAAAGTGAAGAATTTTGAACCGAAACTTTGGGACGAACATAAATATGAAATCGTAAAGAGGGCTAATCTTTTGAAATTCTCACAAAATCCAAAATTTCAGAACTTTCTGTTGGTAACTGATGATAAGATTTTAGTAGAAGCCAGTCCTTATGACAAAATCTGGGGAATCGGAATGCTGGAAACAGATGCCAGATCTCTTGATCCGAAACTTTGGAATGGTGAGAATCTGCTGGGATTTGCTTTGATGGAAGTACGAGACGAATTAAGAAGGTAAAAACACAGTCACTAAACACAAAATATTATCATGGAAAAGATAGAACTTCACCCACAGATCTTTCTGATCGAAGATTTCCTGACTTCCGCTGCCTGTGATGACTATATTGCAATGGCGCAGGAAAAGGTATTTGAAGAAGCAAAGATCAATATGAATGGCCGTCAGATGATGAGCAAAGGGATTCGAAATAACGATCGGCTGATGGTTTTTGATAACGTTTTAGCAGAAGATCTTTTCAGAAAAGCAGCAGAATTTCTTCCTCAGGAACATGAGAACTATAAGCTTCAGAATTTTAATGAAATGTTGAGGGTTTATAAATATTCTCCGGGGCAACGGTTCAAAATGCACAGGGACGGAAGCTACATCCGGAATGAAAATGAAAAAAGTTTTTACACGTTCATGATATATCTGAATGACGATTTTGAAGGTGGAGAAACTGAATTTGAAAACCTGTTCACCGTGGCTCCTAAAAAAGGATCAGCATTGGTTTTTTATCATCCGGTAAGACATGAAGGGAAAACCCTGATGAGCGGAAATAAATACGTTTTGAGAACGGATGTGATGTATTCCAATAAGTAATAATCTGTAAAAGGATAAGCATTACTATGCCTTTTTTAATTAGCGTAAAAATAACACAAAATAATAAAAAGATGGAAGACGAACTAAAACCGAGATTCATCGAGTCATTACAGAGAAACAATGACCAGATCAGAGAAGACCGTGCACGCACCATCGGAGCAGATTCCGAATTGATTTACAGACGCAGGGTGGAAGACATTGAACTGAAAATAAAAAGGCTGGAGCGCGAGCAGGAAGGGCTCATCGATATCAGCCCTTTAGACAGGAACAGCTTGACATTTGCTGATTTTCAGCCGGAAGCATTTGTTCAGAAAGATTTAGAATATTCATTAACAATCAGAAATTTAAATATTCAGCTGGAGGTCGCCGTAAAGAGATTTGAATATTTATTCGGTAAAACATTTTAGTTATGGGAAGTACAAGATACGATATGGATGCTCGTTTTGACAGAGCAAGAAAGGCAGGTTACGGATCTAAATCCGCAGGTGAAATTTTCACTCAGAATGCAGAAAGAAGAGCTCATGAATCTATGAACCCCAAAGGAATTTCTTTCAGAGAGGCGAGAGATTCTTCCGTACATCCGAATTCTGTTCCTATCATTTTAGGATTGGATGTGACGGGAAGTATGGGACATATTCCGCACGAACTGATTAAAGAAGGACTTCCTAAATTAATGGGAGGAATTATTCAGGGAGGGGTTCCGGATCCGGCACTTTTATTTTTAGGAATTGGAGACCATGAATGTGACGCCTTTCCTTTGCAGGCAGGGCAGTTTGAATCAGGAGATGAGGAGCTGGATATGTGGCTGACGCGTACTTATATTGAATCCGGTGGTGGTGGAAATGCAGGAGAAAGTTATCTGTTGGCGTGGTACTTTGCCGCTTTCCATACGAGAACCGATGCGTTTGAAAAGAGAAACCAGAAAGGGATTTTGTTTACGGTAGGTGATGAGCCTTGCTTAAAAACACTTCCGGCATCCGCGATCAGAGAAATCATGGGAGCGGGACAGCATACTTACACACATTTTGAGTTACTGGAAGAAGCGAAAAAACGATATGAAGTATTTCATATTAATGTTCTGCATTCTGATCAAGCGATGAGAGCAGATAGTGGCTGGAAGGAATTATTAGGACAAAACTGTTTATCAATAGCTGATCACAGAGACATTCCGAATGTTATAAAGGGAGTGATCTGTGGCAGGTTTAAAAATGAAACGTTCAGACCAGCAGAAGGAGGCGGATTGGATCATATTCAAATGTTTTAAGTCATGAAAAAGGCACAAATAGTAATAGGCTTGGGTTTTGGTGATGAAGGGAAGGGAATCACTACAGATTTTCTCGCGCAACAAAACCCTGAGTCTGTTGTCATCAGGTTTTCAGGAGGGCAGCAGGCAGCGCATACGGTAATGATTGATGGTAAAAAGCATATTCATTCCAGTTTTGCGAGTGGAGCCCTGCGTGGGTTGCCGTCTTATTTTACGGAACACTGTACCATTCATCCTGTATTTTTATTCAATGAAAGAAAGGAATTAATGGAGAAAAACGGAAATACAGAACTGCATATTCATCCGCTGGCGAAAGTCACCACTCCGTTTGATGTCTGGCAAAACAGGACCAATACAAAAAACCTTGAGCACGGAACCTGTGGAAAAGGAATCGGAGCGACAATGAAAAGACACGAAAGCCCGTACAAACTATTTGCAGCCGATTTAATAGCTCCAAGATCAATGCTGATCGAAAAGTTGAAAGGAATAGCCTATTACTACGGCTTTATGGATGGAGATCAGCTGGAAGAAGCGATGCATGATTTCTTAAATGCGGTAAACCAGATCGAGTGGAAAATAGATGATTATACCTATCTGAATTCATTTGAAAACCTCATTTTTGAAGGCAGTCAGGGAATTCTTCTGGATATGGATCACGGCGTATTTCCGAATGTGACTTATGCGAATACCACTTCAAAAAATGCTTTTGAGATCTGCAGGCTTTTGAAAATAGAGGATATTGAAATGTATTATGTGACCAGAAATTATTCAACCCGTCATGGAAGTGGCTGGATGAGCAGTGAAAAGGAATTACTCCTGAAGAATAATGAAGAGGAAACCTGTGTCTTTAATGATTATCAGAAAGAACTTCGTTTTGGAGAACTGGATTATGATCTGCTGAATTATGCCCTTCTTTTGGATGGCGCTTATGGTTTAGCCACTCAAAAAAACCTGATTGTTACGTGCCTTGATCAGAGCGAAGAGCCATTTAAAATAGAAAAATTAAAAACAAAATTTGATACAGTCTACGGATCCTATTCTCCGTTTTCAAAAGACTTTAAACCAATTTTTTTAACCAAATAATGGTTTTATATTTAATGGCAGAAAGGAGCCGAATACCAATACGATGATGAAAGAATTTGAAATAAGAGCAGATTACACCAGAGATACGATTGTGATTTACCAGTCATACAATGAGCAGATTGCAAAATCTGCCGTGATGAATCAGAAGTTTTCTGCTCCTTTTTCATTCAACAGGATGACGTGGATCAAGCCTTCCTTTCTCTGGATGATGGAAAGGAGTAATTACGGACAAAAATCCGGGCAGGAATGTACGCTGGCCATCCATATTAAAAGAGAAGCATGGGAAAAAGCGCTAGGCAAAGCCATTTTAACTTCTCCTGAAAAAAGGGTATATCCCGATCCCGGAACCTGGGAAAAAGACTTTGAGAATGCTGAGGTTTATGTACAGTGGGATCCGGAAAGGAATATTAAAGGGAATAAACTGGAGTATCGTTCCATTCAGGTAGGCATCAGCCGGTATCTGATTGAAGAATTTAATAATGAATGGATCGTTAAAATTGAAGATTATACACCTTTGGTCAAAAAGATCTTCAATTTTACCAAATCAGGAGAATATGATAAAGCAAAAAAAATATTACCCATTGAAAAATTATATCCATTGCCGGCTGAACTGGCTCACAAAATAGGAGCGATTATTTAAAAAACAAAAACTATGAAAACAATACCTCTTTACAGACCGGTTGGAGAAAAAGAAATGATTTTGATCTTAGAGAGCGGTTATAAAAAATTTCCACCAAGACTGGATTGGCAGCCTATATTCTATCCGGTGTTGAATGAAAGTTATGCCTCAGAAATTGCAGAAAAATGGAACACAAGAGACGAAGCCGGAAATTATCTCGGTTTTGTCACCAAATTTGAGGTCCCGGAAGAAATCATGAACCAATATCCGGCGCAGAATGTAGGTGCCAGAAACCATAATGAATTGTGGGTTCCATCCGAAGAACTGGAGGGTTTTAATGATGCGATTGTTGGAGATATTGAAGTGATCGGAGTTTTTGTGGGAAATGAATTTAAGGAATCTAAAAATACTGAAATTAATAATCTTGTTTCAAAGCTGAAGAACTAATGAAAGAGATACACTATTTAAAAGGAGATGCGACCAATCCTCAATCCGAAGGAAATATGATTATCATTCATATCTGTAATGATATAGGAGGTTGGGGGAAAGGTTTTGTATTGGCAATTTCTAAGAGGTGGAAACAACCTGAGAAAGATTATCGGGAATGGTTTAAGAGCGGGAAGAGGTTTGATCTTGGAGAAATCCAGATGGTACAAGTTGAAAAGGGTATTTGGGTTTGCAATATGATTGGGCAGTATAAAATTATAACCAACTCCAACGGAATCCCACCAATTAGATACGAAGCTGTAGAAAAATGTTTGGAAAAACTATCTCTTGAAGCTTTAAAACTAAATGCAGAAGTACATATGCCGAGAATTGGCTGTGGCTTAGCCGGTGGAAAATGGGATGTGATAGAGCCCATTATTGAAAAAATATTAGTCAGAAATAATATTGAGGTATATGTTTATGACTTTGAATAATATAAAAATAAATTTAAAAGAGTGGTTTTTGCAGTCTTGACTAAAAATGAAGAGATGCTGAAACTGTTCGAAACCATATCATGAAACCATATTTAGAATTAATAAAAGGAGACATCACAAAAATCCAAGCAGACGCTATCATCAACGCTGCCAATTCATCACTGCTAGGCGGCGGTGGAGTAGATGGAGCTATTCATCGTGCAGGTGGAAAGCAGATCCTTGAAGAATGTATTCAGATCAGGAACAGACAAGGGAAATGTAAGACCGGAGAAGCTGTGGTTACATCAGCGGGAAATCTTCCGGCAAAATATGTGATTCATACAGTAGGACCTGTTTGGAACGGAGAAGAAGATAAAAGCTCAAAGCTTTTGGAAGACTGTTATAGAAATTCCTTGCAACAGGCGGAAAGTATGGGAATTAAAACCATTGCTTTTCCAAATATCAGTACGGGAATTTATAAGTTTCCCAAAGAACTGGCTGGTAAAATAGCCGTAGAAACAGTACAGAATTTTCAGTCGGATAGCATTGAGAAAGTTATTTTTGTCTGCTTTGATGATGACAATGAAAAGATTTACAAAAAATTATTAGATTAAAACAATGAAAAAACTAACCATATTAAGCGGTGCAGGAATCAGCGCCGAAAGTGGAATAAAAACATTCAGAGACGGAGATGGTCTCTGGGAAAATCATAATATCACGGACGTAGCCAGTCCGGAAGGATGGAGAAAAGACAGGGAGCTGGTGCTGGAATTTTACAACCAGAGAAGAAGACAGCTTCATGAAGTTGAACCTAATGAAGCTCATCGATTGGTCGCAGAACTGGAAAAACATTTTGATGTTCAGATCATTACCCAAAATATAGATGACCTGCATGAAAGAGCAGGATCTACGAATATTCTTCATATTCACGGAGAACTGTTCAAGTCTTGCTCGTGCAACAATAAAAACCTGATTTATGAGGAAAAAGGGGACATCAAGATCGGTGACAAAGCGGAAGATGGCGCCCAGTTAAGACCATTTATCGTGTGGTTTGGAGAAGATGTTCCTTTGTACAAAACGGCGCAGGAAAAAGTGAAAGAAGCGGACATTCTTGTGGTAATCGGAACTTCTCTGCAGGTATATCCTGCGGCAGGGCTAATCCATGAGATCAAAGACGACTGTCTGTTGGTAGTCATCAATCCCAACGAAACCGGATTCGGATACGGACAAAGAGCCTTAGTGATGAAAGAATCGGCAACCAAAGGAATGAAATTGCTGTTTGATAAACTTGTCAATTTAGCATAATGGAAAACGCAGTCAAAGCCGGAATTTTTGGAGTGTGTATCGGTGATGCGCTTGGAGTTCCGGTGGAATTTAAGAAAAGGGAAGATTTAAAGAGATTCCCCGTTACCGGTTATCTGGAATATATGTCCTGGAACCAGCCGAAAGGAACATGGAGTGATGACAGTTCATTAACGCTTTGTATTGCTGATGTACTCACAAAAGGCTATGATCTGGAGAAGATCGGGCAGAGCTTTGTAAAATGGAACAAGTATGGACACTGGACGGCTCACGGAAAACTTTTTGACATCGGAGGAACAACAAGACATTCAATTGCGCGATTGATCAAAGGAGAAAGCGCAAGGTTTTCAGGAAATATTTTTGAAGAAGATAATGGGAATGGCTCTTTGATGAGAACTCTTCCCTTAGCTTTTTATCTTAAAGATGAAGAGGATATTGTGAAACTGTATCAAACGGTTAAGGAAGTTTCTACCATTACTCACGGACATTTCCGTTCTGTTTTTGCGTGTTTCATGTATGTTGTTTTCGCCATAGAACTCATTAAAGGGAAAAGTAAAAAAGAAGCTTATGAGCATATGCAGAAAGAAGCTTTGGAATACGCTGATATTAATGGATTTAACCCTAAAGAAATAGAGCTTTTTCATCGCGTTTTAAAGAATGATATTTCAACCTATCCGGAAGAAGAAATCAAAAGTAACGGCTATGTCCTGCACAGTTTAGAAGCCTCCCTTTGGTGTTTTCTCAAATCTGAAACCTATGCTGAAGCCGTTTTAAAAGCAGTGAATTTAGGAGAAGATACAGATACCACCGGAGCCATCACAGGAGGACTTGCGGGAATCCATTACGGATTTGAAAATATTCCGGAAGAATGGGTTTCCGAACTGGTAAGAAAAGAAGATATTGAAGTTTTGTGTGAAAAGCTTCAGAAAAAATTAATGAATTAAAGACAAAAACCATGAACGAAATACAAAACAAAAGAATAAGCAAATTTCTAAGCCTTATTCTGAGACATCAGCCCGAGACCATTCAGCTCACACTGGATGAAAACGGATGGGCAGAAGTGAATGAACTCATTACAAAATCTGCAAAAGGAAGAATGAACTTCAGCTTTGAAGAGCTGGAAGAAGTGGTGGAAACCAATAATAAAAAACGCTTTGCTTTTAATGAAGATAAAACCAGGATCAGAGCCAGTCAGGGACATTCCATTGATATTGATCTGGCCTTGAAAGCTGCACAGCCACCTGATTTCCTTTATCACGGAACCGCAGAATCGAATATTTCTTCTATTCTGGATAGCGGAATTGAAAAAAGAGCCAGACAGCATGTTCATCTGAGTGCAGACAAAGAAACAGCAACCAAAGTAGGAATGCGTCACGGAAAACCGGTTATTCTGACGATTAGAACTAAAGAAATGCATGAAGACGGAATTCTTTTCTATCTTTCGGCCAATAAAGTCTGGCTGACAGATTTTGTGGATGCAAAATACATTTCAAAATAAGATGGGGAGAACATTAGTAATCGGGGATATTCACGGAGGTTTTAAGGCCTTGCAGCAGGTTTTTGAACGGGCAGAAGTTACAGATGAAGATCAGTTTATTTTTCTTGGAGATTATGTAGACGGCTGGAGCGAATCTTCAGAGGTCATACAGTTTTTGATAGCGCTTTCAGAAAAGCATGAATGCATCTTCATCAAAGGGAACCATGATACCTGGTGCGAAGACTGGCTGTCACTGGGAGAAGGTCCTGATGTATGGCTGTTCAATGGCGGAAAAAGCACGGTAGACAATTACAATGACTATTCACTGGAAGATCTGGATCTTCATCTTGAATTTTTCCAACGGATGAAAAGCTATCATGTAGATGATGAAAACCGCCTGTTTATCCATGCAGGATATTCCTCTATGCACGGCCCTGAAAAAGAAGTCTATTCCAGCAATTACCGTTGGGACAGAACCCTTTGGGAAACCGCTGTTGCAATGGACAAGAAATTGGAAAGAAACTCACAGCTCTACCCGAAAAGGCTGCTTTTATACAATGAGATATTTATCGGGCATACGCCAACAATAGACATCGGAATTAAACATCCTGCCCATAAAGCCAACATCTGGAATATGGATACCGGAGCCGCTTTTACAGGGGCTTTATCTATGATGGATGTGAACACCAAAGAATTCTGGCAGAGCGACCCGCTTCCATCCCTGTACCCCGATGAAAAGGGGCGAAATAACGATATCATAGGAAATAAAACCTTATGAAAATAGATCAGAAATCATCAACATACCCCAACCTTATAGGTTTCCAAAACCTATAAGGTTTTTATCCATAAAAAAACTCAGCATAAACAGCTGTCGCCCATAGAATAAACACAATTCTCAAACAGCATGTCATCCAATGAAAATCTTTGATTTTCTTGCGCCTTAAAACATAATCAAGATCAAAAACCTTAGCGCCCTTGCGATATTAACGCTAAGAAATAGAACCCAATAAATCCACAATTTCCCTTTCCCACCCGAATCATATTAAGTAATTTTGAAGTTCAAAAACTGCTTCAATGAAACTGAAATACCTCTTAATATTCCTAAGCACCTCATTATTTTTAGCTCAAAACTCATTTCAGACCCCTTTTGAAAAAGGAAACGGAAACCAAACGGTAACCTATGATGAAATGAATGCTTATTATCAGGATCTGGCTCGGCATTTCAATACCATTCAATACCTTAAAAAAGGAGAAGATGATAATGGAAAACCCATTTACGTCGTTGTGTACAATCCTTTCTCTGAAAAAGATCTCGATAACCTGAGAAAAGATAAAGCTGTTTTATTTGTAAACAACGGAATTCACCCGGGTGAGCCGGACGGAATAGATGCCACGATGATGCTCATGCGGGATCTTGCTGCAGGAAAGATAAAAACGCCGCAAAACTTTATGGTGGCTGCCATTTCTGCCTATAATGTGAGCGGAATGCTCAACAGGGGTTCTTTCTCCAGAGCCAATCAAAACGGGCCGGAACAGTATGGGTTCAGAGGAAATGCCAGAAACTATGACCTGAACAGGGATTTCATTAAAGCAGATTCAAAGAATGCCAGAAGTTTTCAGACCATTTATCAGTGGCTGCAGCCGGATGTTTTTATAGACAATCATGTAAGCAACGGAGCTGATTATCAATATACTTTCACCTACATCTCTACCTTTAAAGAACGTCTGGGAAATACATTAGGCGCCTACTTTTACAATGATTATCAGGCCAAAAACCTTGAATCGATGAAGAAGCTGGGCTACGAAAGCACGCCTTATGTAAACATCCACGGTGATGTTCCTGACGAAGGATTTGCGGCCTTTGAAGATTCCCCGAGATATTCTACAGGATATACCTCTCTGTTTAATTCTTTGGGAACGGTTCCTGAAACCCATATGCTGAAGCCTTATGACAAAAGAGTGGATGCTACTTACAAATACATGCTGGTGAACCTTCAGAATTTAGACAGAGATTACAAAAAAGTAAAACAGCTTCGTCTGGATAACTTAAAGCAGTACAAAGCCGGATTGGATTACGGAATCCGTTGGAAAATAGATTCTACAAAGTTTTCTACCATGGATTTCAAAGGGTATGAAGGAAGTTATAAACCAAGCGATATTTCCGGAAAACCAAGGCTGTATTACGACAGAAATAAACCTTTTACCAGGAAGATCAAACTCTTCATGACAGCCGTTCCTATTGGATATATTACGATCCCTAAATACTATGTGGTTCCACAATCTCAATATCGTGTTATTGAAGAGCTGAAAAGAAATAAGATCCGGATGACTGCTCTAAAAAAAGACAGTACGGCAGCAGTTGAGTCTTATAAGATCAAAGATTTTAAAACTGTAAAAAACCCTTACGAAGGACATTATCTTCATTACGATACAAGTGTGGAAACAGCCAAAAAGAGCCAGACTTTCTTAGCAGGAGATTATGTAATTCCAACGGATCAGCCTGGTGTAAAATATCTTGTTGAAACACTTGAACCTGAAGCACTAGACTCATTTTTCAACTGGAATTTTTTTGATGGAATTTTGGCTCAGAAAGAATACTATTCAGCCTATATTTTTGAAGACACCGCTTCTGAATTATTGAAGACCGATAAAAAATTAAAAGCCGATTTTGACGCAAAAAAATCCTCAGATAAAAAATTTGCAGACGACGGAACGGCTCAATTGGACTGGATCTACAGAAATTCTCCCTACTTCGAAGAAAAAACATTCAGACAATATCCGGTTTACAGAATATTATAAATTTTTAAATTTGGGTTAGATTGCTGATAATCAATTTGTAATTATCAGGCTTTTCACGCATGCATAAAGGGTGTTTTTCCTCATGACTTTAACATTGACTCTGCCGAAATTTGCTTTATAAAACCAATAAAAACTATAGTTATGGCCACTAAAAAGCAATTTTTCGTTTCACTGGAAGGCGTAGACCTTACCGATGAGCAGTTGAAAAACATTGACAGAGGAATTCAGAGTGTTGTTCTTTCCGAACTTTCAAAGATTGATAATACCCAGGCTTTCGGAGCTCACAGAGACTTCAAAGGACTGGTAAGACCTTTGAAAATTAAAGACTGGTTTCCTTGGGGAATCATTATTTTCAAACCGGGAATTGATATTCAGAGCCAGTTGAAAGACATCCAGGTTCAAATAAAAAGCTATGGAGGCTAATTCCAATACTTCAAAAAAGAGGTGTCCCAGTTATGTAGGAAAAGTTGGGGCACAGCTTTTTGGAGTGGTCAACAAAGACGGGAAGGTACAGTTCATAACTCCGCTCACCGTCACAGAGGATTTCCTGGATCAGAATCAGGATAAAACCAGTATTGAACAGAGATTCCGGTTTACAGGAAAATGTGTTGAAAAAGGCTGCGCGCAATGGAATGCAGAAGAATCCAAATGTTCTTTGTCTCAAAAGGTTCAGAATCTGGATATCCATAAGGAAAAAGAACTGTTCTTTTGCCCCATCCGTTCTCAGTGCAGATGGTTTTCCCAGGACGGAAAAGAAGCCTGTTTTTCGTGCAATGAAGTAACGAGAAATATGGAGGAACTTCTTCTTACTATTCAACAATAAAAAAGACGCTTCAAATTGAAACGTCTTTTTGTTTTATTTCGGTAAGCCTCTTTTTAAGGCCAGTTCTGCGGTCTTAACGGCTGCTTTTTCTTTCCAGTCCATATAAGTGGTTTTAAAATTGGACTTCATAATGTCATCGAACTTACGCTGAACAGTCAGATTCCATATAGAATGAGCTTTTACGGCCCATGATTTGTCCCAGGCCCTCAGAGAGATAGAGAAACTTCCGTCCAGATACTTCATCCAGTGCCACCATCCGGTAGGCATGAAAAGCGTATCACCGTGTTCCAGGAAGCATTCAATTCCTTCTACACCATCTAAGGCTGGATATTTCTCAAAGTCAGGATTGTCAATATCATAATCTTCCAGTGCATAGGTGGCGTATGGAAGTCTGTACAGTCTTTCTTTCCATTTATATTCAAACAGCTTTACATGCTTTCTTCCGTTGAAGTGCGTGTGAAATATATGCGCCATATCAATATCAAAATGAAGGAAAGTCACAGAGCTTTTTCCACCAAAAAACATGGATGGATATTTATCAAGGAAACCGCCCATAAGCTCTTTGGGAGCAATAAAATCGTCCATCAGTTTATTAGCGTGTTTTATCGGGTCAAAAAAGAAAATTCTAAGATCAGTAGGCTCTCTTTGAATAAGATCTATATAGTCTGCGAACTTCATTTTTGTAGTGGGCGTGTTAATGGGAGCAGCTGGATCGGCTTTTTTAGAATCGTAAAGAGGAACTTCTACATCACCTACCACTTCCTTTACATAATCCATGGTCCACTTCTGGTAAGCAGGCCATTTTCTTGCCATATTTTTAATGACAACGGGCCTTCTGGGCTTTAGATATTTTTCCATAAACTCTTCCTGAGTAATGTCATCTACAACATCTATAGGCTTTAAAATAATTCCCATTCTATAAATTTTATGTTACAAAATTATTAAATAAATATATATGAACCAGTGTTTAAGTTTTTTTTAATCTATGATTCAAATCACTTTTAACTATTTAGACTAAATAAAAATATTAAAAATTATTCTTTTATTGAAACTCTTTGCTTATTCCCTATGATAAGACAATATTTTCCCGAAAATCGTTACACCGGAATAAAATAAAATGAATTGATTCGATATAAATTTAATGATAAGATTTTAAAGAATTGATATACCAAACGAATTTTAATGATAAAATTGACAGACTGCTATTTAAAACCCATTAGTATTGGTTTTTAAGCTGATATGTTCCGTTCAAAGCACGATTATTTAGAATTTTTTATCAAAATGGTCAATATATCAAAAATATAACTATGTTTGTAGTGATAATTCATTTAACCTTTATCCATAAAATACATCTTTATAAAAAGTGTAACAAAAAACACAAGCTACGAACTAATTAGGCAAATAATAAATTATGAAAAGAAAGATATCTCTATTTCTGATGCTTTTTTTCACGGTGCTCACCTTTGCACAGAAAACGGTATCAGGAAAAATTACCGATGAAGACGGATCACCAGTCCCAAGCGCCAGCGTTACCATAGAGGAGCCGGGCAAAGATGCTATTTTAGCTTATGGGATCACGAATTCTAAAGGAGAATATAAAGTCACATTTACTTCCCCGGAAGCCAATGTAGACCTGAAAGTAAAGGCTTTCAACCAAAAACCCCTGACTAAACAGATCAGCAACAGCGATCAGACGCTTACATTCAAAATGCAGTCTGAAGCTACAGAAATAAAGGAAGTACAGCTAAAAACCAAGATGATCACCGCAAGAGGGGATACCATTTCCTATGACCTGAAGGCTTTTGACCACAAAAATGACCGAACGCTTGCGGATGTGATGCGAAAAATTCCGGGTATCGAAGTTAATAAAGACGGAACCATTCTTTATCAGGGAAATGCGATCAACAAATTCTATGTGAATGGGAAAGACCTTATGGAAGGCGGTTACGGAACAATTAACAACTCGCTTCCAAAAGATGCAGTACAGAAAGTGGAGGTTCTTGAAAACCACCAGCCGGTAAAAATTTTACAGGATAAAGTGCCTTCCGACCAGGCAGCCATCAATATCAAACTGAAAAACTCCGTTACCATGACCGGAAGAGGAGAAGTAGGAACCGGTTTTGGAGATCCGTGGCTATGGAATGTGAAGCTTACCCCAATGTTTTTCGGACAGAAAAGCCAGTGGGTAGTGAATTACAAGACCAATAATATGGGTGAGCAGGTGGAAAATGAGGGGAATATCTTAGCTTTTGGAAACAGATTTGAAGGACGAAGAATTAATGCTTCTCAAAATGACTGGCTGAATGTAGAGAATGCAAGCACACCCAACCTTCCGGTAAAAAGATATCTGATGAACAACGTACATTATTTATCTGCCAACTACCTGACCAATATCGATAAAAAGAAAGAGTGGGAGCTTAAGGCTAATGCCAACTATACCAATAATGCGGTGGAAAGAGAGTCTTACAGTCAGACAGATTATTTCGGGGGAAGCTCTAACTACACCAATATTCTTAATAATTTTTACACTGATAAAGCAAAAGGAGAACTAATATTTACAAAGAATGCCAAGAAAGGATTCTTTAAAAATACAACAAGTTTCTCCCAATATTGGAATGCAGACCGAGGGATTGTTGACAGAACAGATGCGAATGATGGCTCATTCAGGCATGCAGATGAGGCGGTAGAATCTCCTACCACATCATTTCAAAACTCATTGAGTACAATCATTCCGTGGAAAGAAAAGATGGTTAATGTATTATCTTTTGTGAGCTATCAGACAGATAAACAAAATCTGGAAGTTTCCCCATCATCATATTTAGGGATTCCGGGATTCACACCGTCAGCAAGTAGCGATTTTGTCCGTCAGAATCTAAGACTTAAAACTTTTGAAGCCAACCATTCTGCCAATATTAGTTTTTCATCAAAAGGATGGACATTTACTCCGGAAGTTGGATTTAATTTTAAAACAACAGATCTGGTTTCAGACCTGTCAAATATTACCACTACAGGAGTGCTTCCATCACAATATAGTAATGATCTGAAATATACAACAGCAACACCTTACGGAAGCTTAGGGGTGAACTATAAGAGTGAATCCTGGATGTTGTATGCCAACGTTCCTGTAAATTCTAATAACATTAAAGCAGATGATCCGCTAAGAAATGTTTCAAAAACCGTAAATAAAGTTACTTTTGAACCTAATATCTTTGCACAGTATTCTTTTGCTTCTTTCTGGAAAGCTTCCGTGAGTGCCAATATCAATAATAATTTTGGAGAAATAAATACAGCTTATTCAGGATTCCTGATGACTTCACCAAGCGGAATTAATGCAATGGACATCAACAATCCGATTCCTCAGAATAACAATAAATCCGCAGGAACCAGAATAGAGTACAGAAACCCATTAAATAATTTATTCTTTAATGTAAGTTATAGATTTTCTGATGCAAAAAGAAACCTGATCTCAAACCCTACGATCAATGGACCGGGATATAGCATCATGAAATATATAGAGCAGGATAACCATATTTTAAATAATGGATACAGCGCAGAAGTAGGAAAATATTTTCCGAAATTTAAGACCAATGCTTCATTGAGCTACAGCAACAATACGGCAAAGTCTGATGCTTTTTTGAATAATGAATCTTATACAAACAACAACAATGGCCAGTCTTACGGGGTTAAATTCAACAACACCTATTTTAGCTGGATGAGTGTGGATTATAATGCAAGTATTTCCAGAACAAAACAAACAAGTACAGGAAAGATCAACTCTAGCGCTATCAGAACCGGATTTACACATAATCTTGGAGTGTTTTTCTACCCTGTTGAAAATCATACGATTGGATTTAACTGGGATCAGGTAAATACCAATGCCACTGATCAAAAATACCGTAATGGTTTTTATGATGTTTCCTATCAGTTTACCTGGTCGAAAAAGAAAATTGATTTCGAGCTTAAATGGATGAATATTGCTAACAAAAAAGTATTCGAAACGTATGATATCAATACCACAAATATTACTTTTACAAGATATCAGCTACGTCCAAGCCAGGTGATGTTTACTGTAAAATTCAACTTTAAGTAACAATACAAGACTATAAATGAAAAAACCAATCTCACGCGGAGATTGGTTTTTTTGTTTGAGATATATTCTGTTTTTCTAAAACCCCTGCTGATCAGCTGTAGGACCGTAGCTTCCGGGAAGATCGATATTATTTAGTCTGTAATAAACGCCCAGCTGTGCCCTGTGATGCGTAATCTGGTTCAAAGAATGGCGGATAGAGCCGTATTTCGTCCATTTGGCAACTTCATGACCGTTATTTTTTAAAGCCCAGTATTCGTTGAGATCTTCTTCTTTGGCATTTTTCAGAGATTCATCAGCAGATTTAAAATTCTCATCAAGCGTTTGCAGAAGGTCTTCTTTTGTCGAAAGATGCTTAGGCTGATAATCTCCTTTGGCAAAATCCAGATCTGAAGTTTTAAGCATCGTATCCGGCCATCCGAAAATTTCCGAAATATGCGTGGCAAGGGGCATCATTTTCATACTTTTCTCATGGGGAGCATAGTCGTTTTTACCATCAGGATAAACTTCAAAGAACTTTCTGGTCGTCTGATACTCTGTTTCGAGCTCGTCTCTGAATTGCGATAAAGTGTCCATAATATTTTGTTTTTAAGTACTTAAAGATAAGTCTTTTGTGAAGGAAAATGTTTTAACGGAATCATAATTTTATTCTAAAACAGTTGGTACGATGAAAAATAATTCGGAGAATATTGAAAAATAAACGGAATAATTAATGGTCAATAGTATTTTGGTATTCAGTTATTTACAGGATTGTAAATAAATTTTTGAAAAAAAACTGTAACATATTTCAACAATCAGTAACTAATTAATAAACATTATCACAATGAAAAATCTATTTTCTGTATTCTTTATTGCTCTATTTGCCCTCGCATCAGCACAGGATTCGAAAGAATCAAAAGAAACAGCGAACCGTTTCTTTTACGAACTTACTTTTAAACCGAAGAAAGATTCTGCAAAGATGGACAATGTAGTTATGGCCCTTGATATTGTTAAGGGTAGATCTATTTACAGAGACTTTACCGCTGTTGGACAAGATTCAATTCTAAAAGTTCAAATTGAAGCAATGCAGAAGGCGGGTGTGTTTAAAGATATGTCGAAATCTTTCAAGATGCCGAAGTTTTCAGAAAAAATTGTGAAAACTTATCCAAATATGGAAATTCAGTATATTGAAAGAATTGCAAGCGGATTTACTCCAATGAGTATTGGATATAATGAAACGGCAAAATTCGATTGGAAAATTTCTGATGAAAAAACAAAAATAGGAACTTACAACGCCCAAAAAGCAACAACAGAATTTGGAGGAAAAAAGTGGACTGCTTGGTTCAGTTCTGAACTTCCTTTCCAGGATGGGCCCTATAAATTTTCGGGACTTCCAGGCTTGATCGTAAAGATTGAAGATGAAGGTAAGAATTATTCCTGGGTTCTTAAAGGAAACAAAAAAGTTCCAAATTGGGATGAAGTAACTTACATGGAAAAAATTTCAAATGTTGGTTTAAAAGTAACAGAAATGCCAAGAGATAAGTTTGAGAAAACATTTAATGATTTTAAAAAAGACCCTTTTGCAACAGTAAGACCAATGATGACACAGGAAATGATGTCCAAATCAATTCCGGGAATGGACGGAACGATCGGAGACATGATGAAAAAACAGGAAAAAGGCTACAAAGATTTCTTTAGTGCTAATGATAATCCAATAGAAACTTCATCCCAAGCTCCAGAGAAAAAGAAAAAATAGAACATTCATATCAACTAAATTATATTTTTGAATCAACCCAGATACAGCCATGTATTTGGGTTGATTTCTTTCATACCCATCGTTATTTAGATTAAATTTAAATAGCGTATATTTGCCTTTACAAAAAAGCAGGTTTTGAAAGAGAAGGACTTACATAAATTAAGCACATTCCCTAAAAACAAAATGGGGAAGATTTTGGGCTATGATAACGATCACCTGAAAATGCCTAACAAGATTATAGAAATGGGATTGCTGCCGGAAACAATTTTCAGAATATTGTACCAGGCACCATTCAACGGTCCTATGTATGTAGAATTTGGAGAGGAAAAAAGCCGAATCGCTCTACGTGAAGAAGAGGGAAATTATATCATTGTTGAAGAATTGAATTAATGCAGGAAAATAAGAAAAAACAGGTCCTTTTAGTCGGGAATCCCAATGTAGGAAAGTCTACGGTTTTCAATGCACTGTGCAACAAAAAACAGAAAACCGGAAATTACGCAGGAGTTACCGTAGCGAGCCATTCAGGAAAATACACCTATAAAAACGAGGAAGTTGAGGTGATCGACCTGCCGGGTTCGTACAGTGTCTATCCAAGCTCAGAAGATGAAGCTATTTTTTCCAAATTTCTTATTGACGAGCAAAAAAATTACGCCGGCGTTATCTATATTCTTGAAGCATTAAGCCTGAAAAGAGGACTGCTTCTGTTTCAGCAGATACAGGACCTTGGAATTCCGATGATTTTGGTGGTGAACCAGATCGACCAGGCAGAAAGAAGAGGAATCAGCATTGATATCCAGAAATTTTCTGATGCTTTGGGTCTCAAAATCATCCAGACCAATGCTAAAGAGCAACTTGGAATCGATGAGATCAGACAAGCTGTTCTCAACAGCGGTTTTGTAAAAGCAGAAAAAAACTCTTTCGAAACCCCAAACGAACACAAAGATTTTATTCAAAAATTAGCGGCCCACAAAGGCATCGACAACGAATATAAAGCATGGATGAGTCTTTCATTAGGCACTGACCTTGGAAGAATTGGATCCATCAAAGACCAGATGAACGAACCTGATTCTAAAAGTCTGGTTCCTAAAAGACTTCAGGTGCAGGAAACCGTAAGAAGATATCAGAATGTTGACAAAATTTTGTCAGATGTGATCTCTAAAAAAGCGCAGTTTAAAGAGCTTCTGACGGAAAAACTGGACAAAGTACTCGTTCACAAATTCTGGGGTTATGTCGTATTCCTGATGATCCTGCTGATTATTTTCCAAAGCGTATTCTTCCTGGCCGAGTATCCAATGAACTGGATCGAAAGTTTCTTCTCATGGCTGGCAGCCTTTACAGGAGAACATCTGCCGGAGGGACCCATTAATTCATTGATTTCAAACGGAATTGTTCCCGGGATCGGAGGCATTGTAGTCTTTGCCCCTCAGATCGGGATTTTATTATATTTCCTCTATTTGCTGGAAGACTCAGGATATATGGCGAGAGTGGTATTCCTGATGGACAGACTTTTACGTCCGTTCGGATTGAATGGAAAAAGTATTGTTCCATTGGTCTCGGGAACGGCCTGTGCTATTCCTGCCGTAATTTCCACAAGAAATATCGAGAATGTAAGAGAAAGACTGTTAACCATATTGGTAACCCCTTTCATGACCTGTTCCGCGAGACTTCCGGTCTACAGTATCATTATCGGACTGATTATTTCAGAAGGATCTTTTCTTGGAATTAAATATAAAGCCCTGGTGCTGATGGGTATGTACCTTTTAGGTTTCGTTGTAGCTTTGCTTTCAGCGGCTATTCTTAAAGGATTTATCAAGAGTGAAGGGAAAACCTATCTTGTTATGGATCTTCCAACCTATAAAAAACCACTTTTCGGATACGATTTTAAAATGGTGTTGGGGAAAGTCTGGGAATTCATTACAGGAGCAGGAAAAATCATATTTATTGTAAGTATCATCATCTGGTTCCTGAGCTATTTCGGACCCAAACAGAAGCCTGAACAATTTGTAGCAACAAACGTTGAGCTGGATCATTCTTATCTGGCTAAAATGGGGAAAGGAATTGAACCCCTTATTGAACCCCTTGGCTACGACTGGAAAATGGGCGTGGGGATTCTGACAAGTTTTGTAGCGAGAGAAGTTTTCGTGGGAACGATGTCTACTTTATACAGCCTTGAAGATGATGCTCCCGAAGTAAAAGTGATCGATAAAATGAGAAGAGATGTAAATCCGGATGGCTCAAAAGTCTTCAGTTTTGCTACCGGAATTTCCGTACTTTTATTCTACGCATTTGCAATGCAGTGTGTTTCTACACTTGCAGTAGTCTACAGAGAAACCAAAAGCTGGAAATGGACCGGCTTTCAGGTGGCGATGATGACAGGTTTGGCCTATTTTGTGTCGTTGATAGCATATCAGATTTTAAAATAATGGATACTTCATTACTATTCCAGTACGTTATTATCGTATTGATCGTTGCATTTGCCTGCTACTCTTTATTTAAAGTGCTCAGAAAGAATTTTGCGCCGAAAAAATTCAGCTCCAAAAGAACCGGCTGTGATAAAGATTGCGGGTGTTCATAGTCCTGCTTTAAGCTTATAATTGAAAAAATTGTAGTAATTTCATTTTCTGAAACTAAAACCATTTCGATTTGAGCCCGAAATCAGCAGCAGCCCTTCTATTTGTCCTTGTAATGGTTATGGCAAAAGCCCAGACCGATACCACCAAAATCAAATCTTATGCAGATCAGGTTATGGTCCGCATCAACCTTGATACCAATATTGAAAAATATGTTTATACGGAGGGCCCTGAAGATAAAGGGATAGAAATGAGTTATGCGATCAATAACAAAACAAGGGCTTCTGTTTCTATCGATTACAGAATTATAAGTGCCACTGTTTCATTTACCCCGAATTTTCTTCCGGATAATAATGATAACGAACTTAAAGGCAGCAGCTCCTATGCAGACTTCAGATTCCGGTTTTTCCCGAAAAAATTTATCCAGACCGTTTACTACAAGAATGTAAAAGGTTTTTACTTGGAAAATATGAAAGACTTCTTTCCGGAATGGAGAGAAGGAATAGATCCATATCTTCAGTTTCCTGATCTCAGGATTCAAAGTTTTGGAGGATCTACAGCGTATGTCCTGAAGAATGATTTTTCCCTGAAAAGCATTTATACCCAAGGCGAATGGCAGAAACAGAGCCGCGGAAGCTGGGTTCCTTTTGTAGATTATGATCTTTCCATTTTTAGAGATATATTAAATGGGCAGAAAAGTAAAGAAACTCAGTACAGTTTTGGAGCCAATATAGGCTACTTTTACAATTGGGTACTTGGAGCGAAGAAAAGAGTCAACATCGCGCCCAATGTCTCACTGGGGTTTGGAGGAATGTTTTCAAGCAGCTGGGACATCCGTGGTGACGGAACAAAGTTTAATAAAGAAAACACACAGTACCTGACCTTTAGATTTGCTACGGGGCTTCATATCGGGTACAATACAGACAGAATCCTGTTTGGAGGAAAGTTCAATGTCAATGCCTCTGCATACAATGAAAAAAGTGATCAGACTGTGCAGAACAATAACCTGTACGGACTCCTTTACATAGGTTACCGTTTTCCCCCTCCGAAAGTGGTGGAAAGAAATTATGATAAGATTCAGAAAAAGATTCCTGTTTTATAACTTAAGGGTCTTTTAAGTATCTTTGTCCGGAATAAAAAACAACTTAAAAAATAAAAACAGAATGTCGTTAATAAAATCTATTTCAGGGATCCGGGGCACCATCGGCGGAAAAGTAAATGATAACCTGACTCCTCTGGACGTGGTGAAATTTGCTTCTGCATTCGGAACCTGGCTTCAGAATACACAGAATAAAAAGAATTTAAACCTTGTTATAGGAAGAGACGCGAGAATTTCAGGAGAAATGGTTTCTTCACTGGTAACGGCTACTCTTCAGGGATTGGGCATCAATGTAGTAGATTTAGGGCTTTCCACAACGCCAACCGTGGAGATTATGGTTCCTGAACTGAATGCAGACGGAGGAATTATCCTTACTGCTTCTCACAATCCAAAACAATGGAACGCTCTTAAGCTCTTAAATGGCAAAGGAGAATTCATCAGTGGAGATGATGGGGCCAAAGTACTTGCGTTGGCTGAAAGTGAAGATTTCAACTACGCTGAAGTAGATGATCTTGGGAAATATGAAACAAGAAATGATGCATTTGACATTCATATCCAGCAGATTTTAGATCTTCCGATGGTAGATGTTGAGGCTATTAAAGAGAAGAAATTCAAAATCGTTCTTGATGCGGTAAACTCTACAGGAGGAATTGCTATTCCAATGTTGTTGGATAAATTAGGCTGCGAGACCATAAAACTATACTGCGAACCGAACGGACAGTTTCCACACAACCCTGAGCCTTTAAAAGAGCATTTGGGAGACATCTGTGAACTGGTGAAAAAGGAAAAAGCAGACCTGGGAATCGTTGTAGATCCTGATGTAGACAGATTAGCTTTAATTGATGAAAATGGAGAGATGTTCGGGGAAGAATATACCCTGGTTGCCGTTGCAGATTATTTATTGAAACATAAAAAAGGAGCTGCCATTTCAAACCTTTCTTCAAGCCGTGCTTTGAGAGATGTTGCGAGAAGCCATGATTCGGAATATTTTGCCAGTGCTGTAGGAGAGGTGAACGTTGTGAACTTAATGAAAGAGAAGAATGCTGTGATCGGAGGAGAAGGAAACGGTGGAATTATCTATCCTGATCTTCATTACGGAAGAGACTCTTTAGTGGGAGCTGCATTGTTTTTAACGCATTTGGCTAAAGAAGGCAAAACAGTTTCCGAATTAAGAGCCGGATATCCTAGCTACTTTATGGGGAAAAAGAAAATAGAACTGACTCCGGAGATCAATGTAGATGATATTTTAGCCAAAATGGAAAAAGAATATCACAACGAAGAAGTTTCTACTGTAGACGGTGTTAAAATTGACTTTGAAAACAATTGGGTTCACCTTAGAAAATCCAATACAGAACCAATTATCAGAATCTATACTGAAGCTTACACTCAGGAAGAAGCCGATAAACTGGGAGATGACATCATCGCTAAAATTAAAAGTTTAATCTAAAATAAATAAGGAACGGACCAGAAATGCTCCGTTCTTTTTTTATCTGTGAGTTTTCTGTCCAGAAAATCGCCTTTCAAATCATAAAGGGATAGTAGAAATGGGAAATAAAGGATATAGAAACGGTCTGGAATGCCGAAATTCCGGCCAGAAAAAGACTTGTTCTGACTATTTAACCACAATTTGCGTTTTTTATCCACAATCCTTTTATCTGTTTTCTTTTTTTACTATCTTTAAAATAGAAATTTATGAAAAATTAATTCAAAAAAAAGTTGCAACTTTGCATAAACATTTGAATTTCAGATTCAGAAGTTATTATTAATTAATAAAGTTTGCCGAGGTTTGTAAGCATATTCAGACATCGGGCTGACAAAGACGACACTATTGGAAGAGTATTTTGGAAATGAACTTGTAAAAAAGTTCGAGGAAATGATGGAAAATAATGATGAATTCTACTTCGATACCGAAGAGTTGGAAGATATCATTGTTTATTATTTGGAGCTGGGAGATTTTAACTACGCAGACAATGCTGTTAATTATGGCCTTAAGCTTCACCCGAATTCATTAGATATCAAGATCAAAAGACTTGAAATTCTCTTGGAGTGGGAAGATTATAATACCGCAAAAGAACTCATCGACGAACTGAAAGGGGCATCGATGGAAAACACAGACTTTATGGTTTGCTATGCGAAGTATTATTCGAACCTGGGAAACCCCAGAAAAGCCATTGACATCTGCAAAAAAGCCTTAGAACTGCAGGAAGAAGAGAACTTTCTGCACAACTTTATTGCGGACGAATATGTAAACCTGGGAGATCCCTTTAACGCTCTTAAGCACTACAGAAAAGCTCTGAAAGAAGACCCTACAGACGAGTATTCGCTTGAAAACTGTATGATCTGCTTCAGCGACCTGAATAAGAGCGAGGAGGCTATTGCCTTTCTTAATGAATACTTAGATGAATTTGCTTATTCCGAAACCGCATGGTTTGAATACGGACAGTTTTATTTCAACAGAAAGAATTTTGAAGAAGCCATCAAAGGGTATGATTACCTGTTGGCGATCAATTCAAGTTCTGTAGGAGTATATGCTAACAAAGCAGCCTGTTATGAAGCTTTAGGACAATATCAGAAAGCCGTGGCAGTATATGAGGAAATGCTTGAGCTTGAATATACCAAAGCATTTACTTTTTATAAAATAGGATTATGCTATAAAGCGCAGAAACAGTCGATCATGGCTCTTAATGCGTTTCAGAAATCACTGAGAGAAGACCCGCAGTTTTATCTTGCGATGATGGAGCAGTCTTATTTATATGAAGAAATGGGTGGTATGAAAGAAGCGCTGCATTTTGCACTGGAAGCCACTCACCTGAATGATACCAATCTTGACTATCAGAAAAGACTGGCGTTTCTGTTGATTGATTCCGGGAAATTTGAAGAAAGCCTTACCTGCCTGAAAAAGCTCGTAGACGCTGAACCTTCAAGATTTTATAACTGGTATGCGTATTCAGAAGTTTTAATGCTTCTTGGAGAGTATGAAGAAGCGGTGACTATTCTGGACAGGGCTATTAAGGTACACGACAGGGCAGAACTGTATTATCAGCTAAGCAACTGTTATTTCAACCTGAAAAGGCCTGAAAACGGAACAGAAATCCTTCAGAAAGCATTAAGTAAAGATTCATCACTGGCTACGGATATGCAGAAAAAATATCCTTTCATTAAAGATGAGGTGAAGAAGGTCAAAGCAAAAGTGAAAAAGAAGAATTCTTAGGAAATTGGAAGAGGGGAGATGGAGGAAAGAAGTTTCTGAAAGTCTTTGGATCAATGATCTTCCTCATCCATACTTAAAATTCTTAAAGATTTTAAAACAATCCAAATAAATAAATCCTGCAGAAATGCGGGATTTTTGTTTTTAATTCTTTAAACGCTTTAGAGTACTTTAGTTTAAAGCTTTATATTTTTTTATCTCTCGCAAATTTGTCAGATGAGACAGATTTTAATGCATTTTTATCCGCAATACATTTTACTTAAAATAACTAAAGTAGTTAAAAACTTTTGTGGTTGATATTTTTTTTAAAACATTGAGATCAATGAAGACGGTAAGGTGAGTTAAGAAAAAATCAAATGACTTTTTAAGTTGTATGTCTTAAGGCGAAGCTAAAACTTAATATTCTTAAAAGCTTAACAGAGTCTTAATGGTTTGAATTTTTCCTCTCAGATTAGGCAAATTATGCAGATCATATTTTAATTGAGATCAATTTTAAAATCATTAAAAAGTATACTCAAACATCTGTGCCATCTGCATGATCTGCGAGATATTTTTAAAAGTAATTGAAAGAGAAAATAAAATGCTGATTTTTTCACGCAAAGTTTGACTATAACACCATCCGGTATAAGGAATGCAAGGAAGGAATCAATGAAATTGATTCGATGAAACATATGGTAAAACGTTCGCTTAATCAGTGGCGAAGCCAGCCTCTTTACTCCACTGAAAACTAAAGCAGTTTAGCTTTAAACTTTGCATCAAAATAAATTAAATCAAAATCTTTTGCTATCTCCTCATGGTATAGAAAACGGATTTACTTTTTGACGACGTCAGATTTAGCCCTTAAAAAGACCAGTCCGCCAATAATGACCCCTGCTCCCACAAACTGCAATAAACTCAGTTTTTCGCCATCCAAAAAGCCCCAGATAATAGCTACAATCGGCATTAGCAGCGTTACTGTTGACGCAAAAAGGGGTGTGGAAACTTTCAATAACCGATAGTTCAGCGTCATGGCAAGCCCTGTTCCAAAGATGGATAGCAGACCTACAAACATCAGTCCCAGCATATTATCTTCATTAAAACTGAATGTCGAAAAGAATCCCGTGAAGGTCAAAGCAATAAGAGAAGGGAAAAATAAGACGAAGGAAAAAACAAATGCGGATAAAATCGTAGAAGAAACATCCATAAGCTTAGATTTTACAGTCGTTGTGCTTAAAGCATAGCATAATGTTGCCAGTAATAACAGTAAGATCGGGATCAGTTTAAACTTTCCACCTTCACCGTCTCCACCGAATGCCAGTAAACACACCCCTGCAAAACTGATCATTGTTCCTACGATCTGTCTTTTGGTGGTTTCAAATTTCCATACCAGCGCGCCTACAATGATCACAAAGATGGGCATCATAGAATTGATAATTCCTGCAATACTGCTGCTCACTTCCGTTTCCGCAATTGGAAACAGGAACATGGGAATGAAATTTCCCGTAAATGCAGCCAGAATAAGCCATTTTAAATGTTTTTTGGGAAACAGTTTGTATTTTGAAATAGCAACAGGCATCAGAATAATTCCAGCGATCAATACTCTCAAAGCGCCTACCTGATAGGGGCTGAAATGCTCAAGTGATTTTTTGATCAAAATAAATGATGATCCCCAGATAACCGTTAATACAATCAGGAGGATCCATTTTTCTTTATCTGCGTTCATTGTTTTTGTGTAAGGTTTTTAAAAATTCTTTTTTCGGAATCATTTTTGCGCCTAAGCTCTCCAGGTGATCGGTATGGGATTGACAGTCAATAAGATCAAGGCTGTCTTTATTGCTTTCTACAAAGTGTATAAAACCGGCCTTAGAGGCATTGCTCACTTTGGCAAACATACTTTCGCCACAGAAAACACTTCCGATCTGAAGGCCGTAAAATCCACCCACCAGTTCTTCATCCTGCCATACTTCAATACTTTTGGCAAGACCATAATCGTGAAGCTGGATGAAAGATTCCATCAGTTCATCGGAAAGCCACGTTCCTGTCTGTTCTCTTCTGCTGGTTTGCTGGCAGTTTCTGATCACTTCCCTGAAATTTTTATTCTCTGAAAAGGTGAAAATATTCCTGTTCAGAATTTTTCGCATCGATTTGGATACTTTCAGCTCATCAGGATATAGTACAAACCTCGGATCCGGGCTCCACCATAGTATTTCTTCTCCGGGATTATACCAGGGAAAGATTCCCAGCTGGTAAGCAAACCAAATACGTTCTACGGACAAATCGCCACCAAAAGCAATCAGGCCTTCTTGCCCGTCATAAAGTTCAGGATCGGGGAATGAAATCTCATTTTCGTCTAGTCGGACCATATTTTGGAAAAAAAATCCCACTTGAGCAAGCAGGATTTATATTTGATCTATTTCTTTTAATTAAAAAGGTAAATCGTCGTCATCGTCGCCAGCGAAAGGGTTTTCGTTGGAAACTGGAGATGCAGACTGAGAAGGGGACGCCTGAGTAGGCTCAGATCCGTTGTCCATCACTTTTTCAATTTTCCATCCTGTGATAGAATTGAAATATTTAGTTTCGCCCTGTGGAGAAACCCATTCTCTTCCTCTGATGTTGATTCCCACCTTTACAGTTTCACCTTCCTTAAGATTATCTAATAAACTGATCTTATCAGACAAAAATTCTATGTTTATCGGCTGTGGATACTGTTCCTGGGTTAAAATAACCATTTCTCTCTTTTGAAAACCACTTGCAAATGTCTGAGCATCAAAAAGTTTCTTTACCGTTCCTTGTAATTCCATATTGTAATTATTAACGTTGTAAAAGTAAGAAAATGAAATGTAATAATAGGTGAGGCAGAAAAAAAATGTGAGAATTTTAATTTTTTTTTCTGAAAAGTTTGGAGGTAAAGGAAAATGTCCTATATTTGCACTCACAAAAACGAAGCAAGCTCTTTAAAATAAACAAACCAGCGGATGTGGTGTAATTGGTAGCCATGCCAGACTTAGGATCTGGTGCCGTGAGGCGTGGGGGTTCGAGTCCCTTCATCCGCACTATGCGAAAATAGCTCAGCTGGTAGAGCACAACCTTGCCAAGGTTGGGGTCGCGGGTTCGAATCCCGTTTTTCGCTCCACACCTGCCCTGGTGGTGGAACTGGTAGACACGCAGGACTTAAAATCCTGTGTTCGTAAGAACGTGCGGGTTCAAGTCCCGCCCGGGGTACTAAAACTCTCTGTAGATTTTTTCGACAGAGAGTTTTTTTAGTTTTAATAAGGTTTGTGAGAAGAATATTTATTTACTTTTTGTGAGTATTTATGCTTTTTTAGTTCTTATTTTAAGACAAAATGTTTTATATTTGTAGTCTCAAAGCGAGACAAGTTCTTTAAACAAAGAAAAACCAGCGGATGTGGTGTAATTGGTAGCCACGCCAGACTTAGGATCTGGTGCCGTGAGGCGTGGGGGTTCGAGTCCCTTCATCCGCACCACACAAAAAAACTCTCTGTATCACATGTACAGAGAGTTTTTTGTTTTTATACTTACAATGGAATATCCTTCAATACACCTAATAGGTATCCATTCATTTCCAAAGAAGTAATACCGTAAAAAATTGGAAATACACTACCACTATTTTTTACACAGACAAGGCTATCGTATCGCGTCATTCGTGAAAAGATTTGTGCATTTCATATTTAATGAACAGGAAGTATGAAATCCAGGAAAGAGGGATTCGATAGAAAAACAGGCAGGTAAGATTTCATTTTTTATGAAAACTAGAACCATGAAAAAAAACTACTACAGTACGAAATCTTCCTGCCTGTCTGAGAAATAATAAACTAATAAGGACTGTGACTTGAAATTTTTATGCTATCCTGCTTACCAGGAACTGTTTTTTCCATTTGGCGACTGTATTCCTGCTGAGATTGAAATGCGCTGCCAGTTGAGTATTATTTAATTTGTTCTTTTGCTGATAATCCAGCATCTCCATCACTGCAAATTTGTCATAGGAGCGGTGTTTTTGGTTTTCAGATTTCTCACTTCCTTTGCTTGGCGGAAAGATGATATCATTGATCTTAATTACATCTTTCACAGAAAAGAAGCTTTTTGACAAAATGGAAAGACAAAGTGATCTTTTTTCAGGATATTTATAGGTGAGAATATCCTCGTAGATCCTTTTATAGTTGGGTTTTGTTTTTTTCATTGTAAGCAATATTTGTTTTTATGGTGACTCCTATGTACTCTGCAAGAATTAGAATTTTATATAGATTTGTCCTGCTATGCTGATAAAGGCTGAATGTTTTCTTTTATTCTTTGTTTTAGAGCTGTTCTTAGTTTCAGTACTTGTTCTTTTGTAAAATATTTCGTTGAATAACTGGTCATTTTGGTATTCATTTCAAATTCGGTACAGAAAACGATTTTCCTTTCTTTTTCATCGATATAAAAAGTCTGAATGTCTACAAAAGCGATAGGTGAAAAATGAAAGGGAACCTTTCCGGCTATAGAATATACTTTTACAACAATATGGTCCGAATATATCTTGATTTCGGAATATTTTGAAAAGAAGAATTTTATAGAGCTGAGGAAGATGAATAGAGCTGTGCAAATAATGAAAAACTCACTGTAATTGAGATATAGCAGCACAGTTAATGGCATAAATAAAATAGAGGCATATAAGAATTGATATAAGAGTACTCTTTTTCTGTTATTGATGGCGATCATGTAATTGGTTTTATATTCTTGTTTATAGTTTTGTTTTGTAGATATTTCCATAGGTCTTTCTGGCTTCTGCACTTTTAACGATTTCCTCCTCGAAATGGATGATGAGGTAAGTTTTTCTTCCGAAAAAACTTTTAGATAAAAGATAAATCCAGGTCGTGTCGGGATAGAAATTAAATTCATCCCCCATTTTTTTGATCAGATCTTTTTTGGTAAGACCAATAAGGTCAGCATATGGCCTTTTCATAATTATTTTTTCTTTATTGTGAATAATAACTTTAATGGGTTTATTATTTTCTTTAATTGTTATCGGAATGTGTTTTTAAGTGGCTTTACTTGCCACACCGAGGAAAGATGTGGCAAATTGAAAGCCTGAGGATTCATCATTGTGTATTAGAATCAATATTGAAAATATTATTGCTTTGATTATATTGTTCATTATAACATGAAGGAGATATAATTGATGTCTTTAAAATTCTTCTAAAATCATAGATTGGTTGGTAGCTGGAAGTGCTGAAAGAGCACAAGTAAATCTGACAATGACGCCCGTAGAAAGATTATAGATATGGTAAACATTGTACTCATTTGCTGCTCCTGCAGCGTTATTAGGGTTTAAACTCGTCCATACATTTGGAGAAATTGTTGTTACAAGTCTACGCTGATAAACAGTATTATTATAGTCATTGCTAACAGAACCTAGCCTGCTTTCAAATTCTACATCAAAGATACTGAACACTGTTGCCGAAGGAGTGTTTAATCTGATTTGCCAGTACCCGTTAGTTGACGTTGAGGAATACCTGAATGAATAATCTCCTGAAGCACTATTTAAAATTGAATTTGGATTTGCTGGTGTGAGATGTTGCTTTGTAACCCCTACTCCTGTAGATGCTGTAACCTTATCTACCCACGAAGGTGCAGCATTAGCTCCATTGGAAGAAAGGATCTGTCCTGTAGTTCCCGCACTTCCAGCTGTAGTAGCATTCCCTCCCACATTCAACTCATTGGTGACTTGCGCAGACCCATTAACATGCAATGTTTTCTGAGGCGTGAGTGTTCCTATTCCAACTCTGTTATTGGCAGCATCCACAGAGACTGTATTTCCATCTACAGAGAAAGCGTTTACTGCAGTTCCTGTAAAGGCCAGGGTCTTATCTGCCTGATTAACGGTTCGGTTGGCTGTAAGAGTTCCATCCGTGTTGTAAATATTATTTATGGGAGCATTAAGTTTAGCCCATGCGGTGCCATTATAATAATAATACCCAACAGTGTCCATATTGATAGCTGTCCCGGTTTGTGTTCCGGTAGTTACACTGTTGATGTAAACTAAAGTGGAAATGGGTACTGCGGCCATGCTCTGTGCCCTTTGCCTGTCTACTCTTGGAATTAAAAGCCCGTCAACGGACGTTGATGCCCCTGTAGTGTTTTTAGCTGTTATATCAAATGTAGATATTGGTGAAGGAGTATTAATACCAACCTGCGAATAGGCTACATTCGATAAAATGGTAGCTGCTACGAATAAATTTTTTCTGTTCATAATTGCATTTTTTTATCTTTCCTTAGAGTTATAAAAAATTGTTTGTGTTTTTGCCTGAAGGCTGAAGCGAATTTATTCTTATAAACAGGATAAATCTTAATTTTTTTGTTAATAAATTGTTAGGCAGTACTAATTTTTACAACTTATTTTGTTAATAATTTAATTTTTAAGTGTTTGATTATTAGTGATTTGTTTTTTGTAATCATTAACTTTATGCAATTGTTATTTTTGTTTTGAATTTTCACCTTTCATTGTTTTCTTTCAAAAATAAAGCGTTGAAATTCTAGAATTATTTTTATTCTAAACAAAAAACACAAGTATAATATTTTGTATATTCTGAATATATAGAAATAGATAGGAGGTCTATTTCGGGTTATTTAAGTGTTGATGCTTTAGATAAATTGATTTTACATGCTCTTATGAAAACCATATAAAGGAAGTGAAATCAAACTTCTAGAAATAAAAAGTAATTTATTTGAATTCTCTAATTGTAAAAAATGATATGAGTAAAAGATTCGTTTTTACTTCTCGTCAATGAGGAAGGTTTTGTATTAAATCTTGCTATCGCGTTTAATAATTTAAATATGTGTTTTTAATTTGGCTTTATCTGCCACACCCGAGGGGAGATGTAGCAGATTATAAGCCTGAGGATTCATCATTTGTTTATTTAGAACTATATCTTTTTAAATTGAATGTTGTTGTGCTCCAGGGCTTTATCACTAATTTTAATATTTTAGTTTTTGTTATCCACCCACCAGCCCACTCCATCACAGAAAACCTGAATGATTCTGTACTGAACATTTAGACCTGAAAGTCCTAGCGTACCGGAATTACCAGAACCAGAATAGGAAAATCCACTGGGTAGATTGCTCCCAAGTGCTCCTGGCAGGGCTATTACATTTCTTACCGTCACCGTAACAGGTTGTGTCGAGGTATGAACTCCACCATAAATATAAAAACGCAATACCCGATCTGAAAACTTTGCAATATTAGTTCGTGGTAAGATAATGGTAGCTGATTTGTCTACATAATATATATCAGCTGATACATCCACCGGGTTTACATCCTGCCAGTTAACAGTTGAATTCATATTGATATTTTCCGATATGTATCCCGGTGCTTTAGCAAGCACATTACCAATAGGATCTTTCACCAAGCTGGCATTGGATGCATTTCTAGAGGTCGAGGTCGAGGTAATCCGGGCTGTACCTTCTACATGAAGCTGAGCTGTTGGCGCAAAAGTCCCTATTCCCAGCCTGTTATTGGCAGCATCTACAGATAATGTATTTCCATCAACGGAAAATGCGTTTACCGCAGTTGCTGTGAAAGCCAAAGTCTTATCTGTCTGATTAACGGTTCGGTTGGCTGTAAGAGTTCCATCGGTGTTGTAAATATTATTTACAGGAACGTTAAGTTTAGCCCATACGGTACTGTTATAATAGTAATATCCAACAGTATCCATATTGACGGCCGTCCCGGTTTGTGTTCCGGTAGTTACGTTGTTGATGTAGACTAAAGTAGAAATGGGTATAGCGGTCATGCTTTGTGCTCTTTGTCGGTCTACCCTTGGTATTAAAAGCCCGTCTACGGATGTTGATGTTCCCGTAGGGCTTTTAGCGACAAGGTCCAATGTTGCTGTTGGCGAAGGTGTATTAATGCCAACCTGTGAATGTGCTGCAATTGATAAAAAAGCAGCGGCTACGAATAAAATTTTTCCTTTCATAATTGTATTATTTTTTTCTTTTCCTTAGAGTTATAAAACTGTTTGTGTTTTTGCTGAGAAGCTGAAGCAAATTTATTCTCATAATCAACATAAATTTTATTTTTTTTGTTAACAAAATGTTAGCTATAGCAAACTTTGAGCTTTTTTTTTGTTAATAATTAAAGTTTTAATTTATTGATTTTCAGTATTTTATTTTTTTAATTATGTTAGTTTTGTAGAATTGTTTTTTTGAGGGTGAAAATTTTAAATTTCATTGATTTCTTTAAAATATTGCATCGGAATATTAGAGTTATTTCATTTAAAATGAAAATATGCAAGGATAATATCCTTACATCTTCTGGAATTATAGAAATAAAAGAAGGGGGTTTTCCAAATTATGTATGAAATAAAACTAATTAAAATTCTTGTTTTTTAATAGTTTCATGAAAAACTTAGATTTAAACATTTTAATACTATTTGAGAAAGGCGATTAAATTGGCAACTATCTGTATCCATAATAATAGTAACTTCTGTATCTGTGTCCAAAGTTAAATACTCCATAATTTTGTTGAAGTAAAGCAGAATAATATGGAAACCTTAAGACAAACCCACAATCAGCCTGTTTATGCTGAAGTCTATATTTCAGATATGCCGGCCCTGAAAAATCTTTTTCTACAGACCCAGACGCTCAAACAGCTGAATCAGAATTTCGGTGTACCTTTTCTTTTGGTTAGAAAGAAAGGGGAAGTGGTAGCGTTTGCCAGCCTTGTGATCAATGAAAAAGAGGAGATTTCTTTTAAGATCTATGAAAACCGTCTTTCAGATGCTGAGAAAAGAAATTTTGCCCGGCACGCAGAAAATTATTTCAGAAAAAACAATACCGCTAATTTCCGCAGTCCTGAGCAGCTTAAAAGCAGCATCAGCAGAATGGTAGGCTGGCTGAATATTGGATAAAGCAGGAGGAAATTTGTACATTTACTATAAAACCAAGATCACATGTCCAAAGACGTTCTCTACCTTAAAATAGCCAAATCTGTCACGGAGCAGATCAAAAGTGATACCCTGCAGTTTGGCGACAGACTGCCTTCGCTCAGAAGTGCCCAAAAGCTGTATAATGTCAGTCTGAATACAGTGAAGCAGGCCTATATGGAACTGGAAAGCCGTTCGCTGGTAGAATCACGTCCGAAATACGGGTATTTTGTGAGTCAGAGTTCCCAAAGAAAACTGGCGCTGCCATCTGTTGCTCCTATGAAATTAGCAGAGCGGGAGAATACAGCTGAGGTTCTTATTGATAAAGTGTTTGGCACCATTGACGGGACTGATGTTACTCAGTTTGCTTTAGGTATTCCTGGGAAAAGTTTTCTTCCTTTGGCCAAGCTGAAAAAATCTATGATCAATGTGATTAATAGAAAGGCAGACAGCGGAACAGATTACGAACCGGTACAGGGAAATGAATATCTGCGCAGAGAATCGGCCAAGTGGGCTCTCGTACTGGAAGGGAAGATTTCGGAAGATGATCTGGTGATCACTTCGGGAGCGATGAATGCAGTATATACCTGTCTGATGGCAGTAACGAAACCGGGAGATTCCGTAGCCGTGGAAAGTCCGGTTTATTTCGGGGTTCTTCAGGCTATTCAGCAATTGGGACTAAAGGTCGTGGAAATTCCTACCCATCCTATTTATGGAGTAGATCTGGAGGCGCTGAAAAAAGTGATCCCTACGCTTTCGGCATGCTGCTTTGTAACGAATTTCAACAATCCGTTAGGTTTCCAGATGCCTGATGAAAACAAAAAAGAACTGGTAAAACTGATCACAGAATATAATGTTCCGCTGATCGAAGACGATATCTATGGGAACCTGTATTTTGGAGCAGAAAGGCCAAAGCCCTGTAAGTTTTATGATGAGGCAGGACTCGTGATGTGGATTGGATCGGTTTCCAAGACCCTTGCTCCAGGATATCGCGTAGGATGGGTAGCTCCGGGGAAATTTAAGGAAAAGGTGATCCGCCAGAAGCTGGTGCAGACGGTATGCAGCCCGTCCATCTATCCGGATGTCATTGCAGACTTTCTCGAACATGGGCGGTACGACCATCATTTGAGAACATTCAGAAAAAAATTATACGCGAATTATCTCCAGATCCAGAAGTCGGTGACAGAATATTTCCCTGACAACACCAAAATCTCAGAACCAAAGGGTGGCTTTATGTTGTGGCTGGAACTGGATAAAAAGATCTGTACGGAAGATTTGTTTGATGAAGCCATGAGCCAGAAAATCAATTTTGCTCCGGGAAGAATGTTTTCGCAGTACAATCAGTACCAAAACTGTATGCGACTGAATTACGCTCTGGAATGGACGGACAGAGTGGAGAGCGATCTGGAGAAATTAGCCAGAATGGTGAAGAAAAGAATTTAATTTCCGATTACAGGATTATAATAACCACAAAAGTGACAAAAGTTTTAAACACTTTAGTTATTTTAAGTAAAATGTATTACGGATAAAAAGAGCACATAAGTTTAGAAAAAATCAAAGATTTTTATAGGTATGATTTGAACCATTAAGTGAAATTAAGGTTGTAAGATGCTTAAGGGAGCTTCGCTTTAATGACTACAGCTTAAAAAAATCTAAGATTTTTTCTTAACTCTTCTTGCTTCCTTCACTGATCTTAATGTTTCAAAAAATATATACATTATCATCTGTGAAAATCTGTGAAATCCGTGGTTAAAGAATTACTAACCACAAAAGTCACAAAAGTTTTTAACACTTTAGTTATTGTAAGTTCAATGTACTGAGAATAAAAGTGCACTAAAGCTTTAAAAAAAAATCAGAGACTTTTATTTGAAATTATGTGTTATCATCTGTGAAAATCTGTGAAATCCGTGGTTAAAGAATTATTAACCACAAAAGTGATAAAAGTTTTTAAACACTTTAGTTATTTTAAGTATAATTATAAAGCATAAAAGAGCATTTAAGTTTTAAAAAATCAGACATTTTTATGGGTAAGATTTAAACCATTAAGTGGAATTAAGGTTTTAAGATCATTAAGGGAGCTTCGCTTTAAGGATTGCAACTTAAAAAATCTTTAGATTTTTTCTTAACTCTTCTTGCTTCCTTCACTGATCTTAATGTTTCAAAAAAATATACGTTGTCATCTGTGAAAATCTGTGAAATCAGTGGTTAGAAAAAATATGAAACACAAAAGTCACAAAAGTTTTAAAATATGTGTCATCTGAGAAATCTGAAAATATAAAATAATACGATCAATTAAACCCTATAGCGATGAATGAAATGAATAATGAAGTAACCATTATCAACTACGAGACTCAATACAAAGAAGCTTTTAAAACATTAAATGAAGAATGGATCAAAACATTTTTTAGAATGGAAGCAGGTGATTACAAACTGCTGGACAATCCCGAAGAGCATATTATAAATAAAGGAGGGCATATTGTTTTTGCAATTTTGGATCATGAAGCGGTAGGAACCTGTGCACTGGTGAAAATGTCCGATGAGCCGCTTAGATTTGAACTCTCAAAGATGGCGGTAAGCCCTAAAGCACAGGGAAAGAAAATAGGATATCTGGTAGGACAGGCCTTAGTGGATAAAGCAAGAGAACTCAAAGCAGAAAGTATTTTTCTGGAAACGAATTCTGTACTGGTTCCTGCGATTAAGCTGTATGAAAAGCTAGGCTTCAAACATATGCCAATTTCAGATTCGGCCTACGACCGCTGTGACACCCAAATGCTGCTGACATTCAATGATTAAGCAAAAAAAAGATATTAGAACTCGGATGAGAATATCCTTGTTCTAATATCAAAAAAATTAAATCTAATGCGTTGGTAGAGTTAGGAAGTTGGTAGAGGGGTGATGGAAGCTTCTGTTAGGCATTCATCTCAACAGTTTCTATAAAAAGTGATTAAAGGCCACTGCAATTTTTGCTTTAGGATAAGATAACTTCCATCTTCGAGCTTCAGCCTTCCCATCTTCACCTATTTCTTAATGAAAGTCTTCGTCAGCGATTTTTTGCTTCCGTTCATTTTCATAAAGTACATTCCTGCAGAAAGACCCTGAATGCTTATTTTTTCGTTATAAGATCCGTTGGATGATTTTAGAGTGGTCGTTGAAATCAGTGCTCCCTTAGCATCGATGATTTTTGCTTTAATTTCCTTATCATCAGATTGGTACTGGATGCTGATGCTTTCTGACGAAGGATTCGGATAAAGTTTGAAATCATCGGTTTTTGTTTGGATATCCTTTACACCCAAAGCACCGTTAGAGCATACCGGAATACGGTTCACCCCATCGATTCCCCATGATGACTGCACCGGAATACACATCCAGTTCAGAACCGTAGGGAAATGATCCGTTTCTCTCGTTGTTGAGCTATAATCATATATTTTAAATACGTTGGTAGTCCCTGTAGCATAGGCCGGAGATCCGGTTACGGTAAGATTATTGGCATTCGGACTTGAATCGGTCAGTGTATTTCCTGAAGTTCCGTTACATTTCCAGTCTGCCAGTAACTGTACATAATAAGGATGTGAAGGTGTAATATCTTGATTCGCCCAGTTAATGATCACATCATTCGGAAGGGCAGATTTCCAGACTCTGATATCTTTATAGGATGCGGCAAGATTCTCACCGTATACATTCGTACCGTCCTGATTGATGGTAAACGGCAGCCCGGAATCTATATTTCCGATCGTATTCATTTTAGCAAAAGTCACGGGAACACCGTCTTCATACAAGGTTACAAGACCATCTCTGTCAAAACTCACGGCAATATGTTTCCATTTTCCTGTTTCTACTTTTCCTCCGGTCAGGTCAATTCTGTTGGTTCCGTCACCGATATTCATTTTGAAATTTTGTCCGGAGCTTCCGGAGATCACAAAACCTTTATTGCTTCCGTTCGCCCAGTTTTTATTACTCACCATCACCGGATCGCTTGAATAGGCTGTATTCGGTTTTACCCAAAACTCAACGGTAAAATCCTGGCTGGCCCCAAAATTAAACGGAGTCTGATTAGCCGGTTTCGCATACGTACCTGCCGGAAAGCTAAGCTGGTTAAACGTTTTATTGGATTCCAGAATGGTTTTGCTGATCTGCTGAGGCGTAAATCCGGGGTTGGAATAAATATTAAAGATATTTCGCTCAGAAAGGTTTCCGCCACCGTGAGAACTTTGAATAGCTCCGTGATCGGTTGTTAAGACCACCAGCCAGTCTTCATTGTTGTAAGTTGGTCTGCTCTTCATCGCACTCACAATCTCTCCGATATAGGCATCCGTAGCCTGAATTGAAGACACATACTGAGGGACCGTACCTGCAAATCCGTAAGAATGTCCGGCGTGATCCACGTCGTCAAAATCTACAAAAAGAATATCAGGATTATCATTTTGCATGGCACTGACTGCTGCATTTTTTACGGCAAGATCAGATCCCAGATTGCTTTGTACATCGGCAGTCTGTACAATTTTGTCATTGATCGGCGCCCAGCTAACCAGAGACATCGTTCTTAAGTTAGGGTTATAAGTTTCTGCTCTTGTTAAAAAGTCAGGGTAGTTCACGTAGTTCGGGCTTGTGAAATTGTTGTCCTGAACGTTATGTTTCGTGTGCCATACACCGGTAAGCATGGTGCTCCAGCCGTTTCCGCTCCATGTCGTGGCGGCGCACAAGCCGTCAAGGGAGTAAATGGATTGATTGACAAGGTTTTGTATGTTCGGAATGTTGCTGGACATCATCACATCTGCACGGCATCCGTCAATACCGATAAAAAGAACTTTTTTGGTCTGAGCGTGAAAGAAACAGCTCATAAGAATAGCCATTGAGAAGAGTTTTGTTTTCATAGTATAATATGTTTTGAGAAAAAAGTTTACAAATTGTTATTTAATTTTTTAAATTGAATAAAACTAATATAAGTTATTTTGATGTTAATTAGTTGGAAATTAGCTGATTGGGCGTATTTATTTAATAGGTGTTAATGATTTTGTATTTTTTTGATTTATATTTTAAATTGTATTATAAGTAAACAAAAAAAATAATTAACGTTCCCGATCTGGTTCATGTAATCTGTACATTTTGAAAATTCTTCACAGATGTTGATTATACATCTGTGAAAAATTGGGTTCATTTATATTGATGTAAAAAATTGAGGCTGAAAAAAGTAAGTATAATTTGAAAGAAGAGTTAAAGTATATCTTCAGCCTCAGAAATTGTATTAAAAATATAATCAGGATGTGCCTTCTCCAGCTCTGTTCTGCTCTGTGCTCCCGAAAGAACAGCAATCGTCAGTCCGCAGCCTGCATTCTTCCCTTCTTCAATATCGATCACAGAATCACCTGCTTTTAAAACCTTTTCCGGCTCAGTGATATTGAATTTTTTCATCGCAAGATTGATCATGTCGGGGCTCGGGCGGCTTTCTGAAACATCGTCAGCGGTGATCAGCGCATCGAAGTGTATATTTTCCTTCCATTGTAATTTATCTAAAAGCTGCTGAGCAATCTCGGAAGTATAACCGGTGTTGAGAACCACTTTTTTATGCAGAGCTTTCATCTTTAAAAGAAAGTTTTCGGTGCCGTTGATAGGCTTTACCTCCAGTTTCTGGTAAGCTTCTTTTAACTGTTCCGAAAAGTTTTGGAAAATAATGGCAGCATCTTCTTCATTGCCCCCGATTTCCTTCAATAAACTGGTGATAGCTTCCAGCTTTTCCATTCCTGCACAGCTTGAAAGCACCTTTTCTAAAGTCACGTGATAACCATGATTGTTTACAGCCTGCGTTAAAGTTTTGTACACTACATTGTCTTCGTCAATCGTTGTTCCGGCCATATCCAGAACCAGTAATTCTATATTCTTCATTGAAATTTATGCGTAAATTTTATCTATATTAAATTTGGAAAAGCCTCCGCTTCCCGTCATTCCTTTGCCTCCGATCCCAGTTACGATGTAGATATTCGGAGAAGGATTGTGTTCAAAAATATCTTTTGTCTTGCACTGGGAATAGACCCCGAACCATCTCCTCTGAATTTCATAGGTAGGAAGGTCTATAATTTTTTTGGCCTCGTGAATCATGAATTCGTCGATTTCCATATTCAGATCGTACCCAAGATCATCGGCATTTTTGGCATCTGCATATTCATGAGAGTCGCCCAGGATAATAGATCCGTCAAGTGCCTGCTTGAATAAAATATGAACCCCGTACTTTTTTTCAAAAGATTTGGGATCTTCTGATGCCTTGATTTTTTCAAAAGACGCACACTCACTGAACGATTCATATCTTCTGATGGAAAGTCCTGTAAGAATATTTCCCGGAAGCGAATAAATGCCCTGTGGCTTTGTCTGAAGCATTTGCAGCTTACTCACCTCCAAATCGCTTTCATCGAATACTTTAGGGTATAATGTTTTGAATTCATGACCTCCGCAGATCATGATTTTCGATGCTGTAAATTCTGTTCCGTTTGCACTTATGGCGACGCAGTTCTGTCCGTTTTCACCCGTTTCAATAACCGTGGTATTGTAGAAGATATGAAGTCCCAGCTTTTCCTGCAACAGCTTGTGAAGCTTGACGATCATATCAGCAGAATCCACCGAAAGTTCCTGCGGGAAAAAAAGTCCTCCTTTGCAATAATCCGAACGGAGTCCGTCAAATTTCTTGATACAGTCGTTTTTAGATAACAGAACGGATTCGTAATCATTATTTCTGTTGATTTCATGCAGCTCTTCAATCAGCTGAATTTCCTCATCATTTGAAGCAATATATACGGAACCGTTTTTTCTTATGGTAAGATCTGCCTGAGCGTGAAGTTCGTTATAGATGGCCAGACTCTCTCTTCCGTAGTTCTGCCATATAAGATCCATTCCGGAGGGAACTACCTGTCCGAAATTTCTCACCGTTGCGCCCTGAGGAACGGAATTCCTTTCCAGTATAGCGACCTTAAGACCTCTTTTTAAGGCATGATAGGCGTGGAATGTTCCCAGAATTCCTCCTCCCACAACGATTAAATCAAATTTTGCTGTCATTGTTATTTTAATTTATAAAACTTCGACGGATCGAAATTGATGAATTGATTAGAATTTGCATTCGGTTTTGCCTTCTTTTTGAAAGCTAAAAAAGCAGTGACCGAAAGAATAAGAACGGCGGCTGTAATGATATAATTCAGATGAATATAAAAATTAAGCCACGAAGTCTGCGCAGAACCGAAGTTCTTGTACAGCAGGATCAATACACTTCCCAGGTAACCGAAAGAGTCTACGGTATAAATCAGAAATCCTACATTTCCTTTGATGTCAAAAGCGGCGATCATCCGGTCAAAATAAATTCCGTTGAAAGGAATATAGCAGATGTACATGCCAAAGCCTGAGATCACCATCCACAGAAAAGGAGATAATGCATCATTCTGAAACAGATACGTTGATAATCCTACGGTAAGAATGCCTCCAAAAAGGATGTAATGGTAGTAGGCAAAGGCTTTTTTATTGTTTTTCACCTTCACCATAAAGCTTAAGATAACAAGAACCATTATTGCAATCGGAATTTCTGTGAGCGTGAAAATGGAGCTGTCAAAGCTAAAATGCAGACCATCCCAGATCTCACGGTTGAAGTTATCCCTGAAATCCCTTAAAACGGTTAAACAGACATACAGGAAAATAATGCACACAATCGGAATGAAAAACCTGCGGATCATTGCCTTTCTTTCTGTACGGTCCAAAGGTTGTCTTTTGTTTTTAAGCAAAATATCTTCTTCCGTAGGTTTGGGAATTCTCTCTAAAAGAAGAGCGAAAATAATCAGGGGAATAATGAAAACCAATCCGGTGCAGAACGGCATCCAGAATTCTGAAACAGGGAAAGTATCCATGATAGACTTCCCGACCGATTTTGTAAATCCTGAAGAAACCACAAAGCTTGTACACAGGAAAAGTCCGATGATTTCAGTGGTTTTCCGGCCTTCAATATAAGAGAATACAATTCCCCAGATCATTCCCAACGGAATCCCATTGATAAACATGAAGACGATATTGTAAGGAGCAGGAACAGCTGCAAACCCCAGTAAGGCAAGTTCAGCCACTCCAATGAACGCCAGTAAATAGACGATCCTTTTTTCAGGTTTCAGCTCTGAAATAAATTTGATCCCGATAAATTTCGAAATGAAATACCCCACCGCCTGAGCAATGATGATCAGGATTTTATAATCAACCCCGAAATAGGCGAGTCCTTCAAAAGAAGCAACTGTAAAAGGTTTCCTGAAACCGTACATGCAGAAGTAAACACCGAAAGCAGCCAGGGCAGCCTTCAGTGTTACTAATGTTTTTTTATTGATGCTTTGTGCCATTGATGATGGTTTAGAAGTTCAGTTTTATTCCAAGGTTACATCTTACGCCGTAATATTCTACCTGTTCAGGACGGTCTTCATTCTTTCCGAAATGATAGATCAAAGGTTTGTTCAGGATGTTGTTTACATCGGCATACAGCATCAGGTGTTTTGTGAACTGGTAGGATCCTCCGAAATCTAAGCTGCTGTATTTCCCGTAATAAGAATCATTGATATCGTCTTCCGCATATTCTACGGCGTATTTTCCTTTGTAATTATAAGCCAGTCTTGCATTGAATCCTTTTTTCTCAAAGAAAACCTGTACATTATACAATTGCTTGGCCTGATAAGGAAGCGCTACTTTTCTTCCGCTTGGTTTTTCCATTTCTGAAGTCATGAACGTCGCATTCAGCTGTGTTCCGAAATACTGAAGAAAGCCTGGTAAAAAGTCGAATCTTCTGTTGATTCCAAGTTCAACACCGCCCAGCCATGCTGCATTACCGTTATTCGGTGCGGTAAACTGTACACCGGTCATTCCATTGTAGTTTCCGATGAAAGAATCCTGGAAAATTGGGTCCGTGATCGATTTATAGAAAACACCTCCACTTACGATCCCGACATTGGAAAAATAATATTCTCCCATCAGGTCAAAATTCAGTGAATAGGTTGGATTAAGGTTTGGGTTTCCACCTTTGAATTCATTGTCTGCTTCGCTGTACGTTCCGCCCGGTGTAATATCCCCGAAGTTCGGTCTTGAAAACGTTCTGGTTGCTGCAAAACGAAGGTTGGTTTTATCGTTCAAAGCATATTTGATGTGGAGCATTGGAAGAACGGCCAGGTATTTTTTGGTATGCTCAACCGGTGTCAGAACATCTTCAACCACATTGTATCCTTTTACTCTTGTATTGGTATTGGATAATCTGATTCCTCCTAAAATTGTGATTTTGTCACTTAGTTTATACGTTCCCATTCCGTAAGCATCAGCATGTTTTTCAAAAACATCGAAGTTTCTTCCCAGGGCCTTATTATATTCCAAAGCTTCAGAGTCGGTAGGGTTGATCTTCAGATTTCCCTGGTTCTGGATCCAGAACTGATCCATACCTGTTGTAGAAAGAACCGGCCCGAAAGTATTCCCGATATGGGTATTCATTTCACTTAAATATTTCGGTCCGTTCGCCTGTGTGGTGATGTAAGGAGCATAATCGGACAAAAGAGGAGCTGTACCGCCTTTCCAGTTATAGAAAATATCCGAAAATCTGGCATTTCTTTCTTTGTCTCTGTATTTGAACCCGTATTTTAAAGTCAGCTTATCTGATGCATTGATCTCATGATTGAAGGCTGCTACGATTTTATCTTTTTCCTCAACAAAAACTTTGTAGAATTCAAGGTCTGTAAATCTCATCTGCGAGGCATCCATTTTAAAGCCCTGAGCACTGTAGAATCCGAATAAGGCATCAGGATTTTTATAGTCTAATTTTCCGCCATCTGCTTTCCAGTACGCTCTTGGTCCGCTTCCGTGGTTGGAAATATAATCAGGATTAATACCTACTCCGGATTGAGTGTATTTGATAACATAATAAGAATTGTTCTGCTTGTCAGGAATGTTCCCGTACTTAAAACGATTGTCATAATAGGATAGATCCCAGTCGATTTTTCCTTTATTTAAAGTATGAACTCCGCCTAAAGATATAGAAGTAAGTTCTGTAATCAGTAAGTTGTGGATATTCTGAAGTTCCACTCTTGCTGTATTATTTGCAGAACTGAATTTATCAAATCTGATTCTGTGCTTGTAGTGCGTCTCATCATCCGAAAGTGTTCCGTACATTCCTTTTACATAGAATGTGTTTTTTGGAGAAAGAACATATTCAAAAGCTGCATTCACACCCGTTGTTTTTCTTACCCCGTTATAATCGCGGAGTTCCATTCTGAAAACACCTTCGTCGCCACTTCTTCTCGCCTCAAAATTATCTGTAGACCAGTTTCTGATGAAGTGCGCCACATTGAATAGGTATCCGAATTTTTTATCTTTCGTTCGTGCTCCGTAAAGAAGTCCAAGATTGTAAACGCCTTTGTCAGCTTTTGCATTGTAACCGCTTCCAATGGTCGCTTTGAACTCTGTTTTCATGGGCGGGGTTTTCGTGATAAAGTTGACTCCACCTCCGATTCCGTCTGCTTCCATATCAGGGGTAAACGACTTATTGACATGAACATAGGAGATCAGTTCGGTAGGGAAGAAGTCAAATGCTGTTGCTCTGGAAGTGGTTTCTTCCTCTGCAGTCGGCAACCTGTTCCCGTTGATGGTTGTTGAGGTCCAAAATGGAGGAAGTCCTCTTAAAGAAACAAATCTTCCTTCGCCCTGATCTCTCTCGATGGAAACGCCCTGAACACGCTGAACGGTTTCTGCTGCATTTCTGTCCGGTAGCTTTCCAATTCCGTCTGAGGCGATGACATTGGTAATATTCACCGCGTTTTTCTGAAGGTTTAAAGCTCTAGCTTCTGTATTTTTTAAAGTTCCGGTTACCACAACTTCGTCGATGTTCTTTCTCTGTTGGGATAATTTGACAGCACCTAAGTCTACCGTTTCCCCGGGTTTCACATCTATAGTAATGTCTGCTGTTTCGTAACCGATATAGCTGATCTGTAAATTATACTGCCCTTCTTTGATATCATTCACCGTGAATTTTCCATCAATATCTGTAGCGGTATTTTTTGATAAACCTTTTATTTTGACTGACGCGCCGGGAAGGGGTTGGCTGTCGTCAAAAACAGTTCCTATAATTAACTGCTTCTGCGCTGACACAAAAAAGATCAAACAGACAAAAGCAAGGGTAAGTAATTTCTCTAATTGGGTCCTCATTTTTACATATATTAAATTTTCACTGCAAATCAAGCTAATAATTTTAATATATATAAATATTTTGTATTAAGTATTATTTAACAAATCAGGCCAATTTGTTACTTATATTTTACTGTATTTACCTTTTTGGAAATGAAAAATAAAGTTATAATTAGCCCTTAAATATCTTTATTACAGGGTGTTTTAGTTTAATTGATGAAATGTTTCCTGAATGAGAATTTTAGACAGAGATAGTCTTATGGGTTAACATAACGTTAATTTTAGAGGTAAACAGAAAACCGTAAAGTTTACTATTTGTAAACTTTTTGTCTAAATAAATAAGACAGCTTACGAAAATGTGTACCTAAAAACGGAACGTTTCTACGTGTTAACCGTGTCAAGGTTCAAAACCTTGACACGGTTAATAAGGTTTAAAAATAATGGTTCTAAGCGGTATAAAAATAAAGAACAAGCATAATACAGCTTTCATCGCTGATGCTTACCGGAACGTGCGGGAATTTTCCATTAAAATAAAGAGAGTCACCTTCTTTTAAGATAATTTCTTCATTATCGATGATATATTTTACTTCGCCTTTCAGGATGTATTTGAATTCCCAGGCATCAGTAATTACTTTTTCCCTTTTGGAATTGGGTTCAATTGTCAGTAATACGGCTTCAAAACCTAGAGAGTGCAGGCTTTTGCTGAAGATATGCATATACTTGAATCCTTCCGCTTCCACTTCTTTTTCGATAACCTGCTGGCTGTCTTTGGGAAGATAAATGAATTTGGCGCTGGATTTTTTCTCCACGCCTTCAAAGAAATAGCTGGCATCGATCTCCAGAGACTGGATCATATCCAACAGTACAGGAAGTGAAGGAATGGTTCTTCCGTTTTCGATCCTGGACACAAGGCCGTTGCTTACATTGGCTTTGGAAGCCAGCTCATTGATGGTTAAATTATTCTTTTTTCTGATATCCTTCAATCTTTTACCGATACCTATTAAAAAATCATTCATAGTGTTTGCAATTTAACCTAAATTATGTTCCTTCCTTTAAGAGATGAAAAGCAAAGTTAATATTATTCTATATAGCTTCGGTCAACTGCCGGATCAATTCACTGAAAATTGTTATTGAAATTTTTCCCTATTTTTGTGAAATTCCTTATTTGAATGAAAAAGATTATCCTCATCGAAGACGAAACCAGCGTTGTCTCTTTTATAAAGAAAGGGCTTCAGGAAAGCGGCTATGAAATTTCCGTGGCTTTTGACGGGCGTACCGGTGTACAGCTGGTACAGGCCAATGATTTCGATCTGGTGGTTCTGGATATTATGCTGCCGGAAATGAATGGTCTGGATGTCTGCAAAGAGATCAGGAAAACCAATCAGCATGTTCCGATTTTGTTTTTGACCGCACTGGGAACTTCTGAGAATATTGTTCTTGGACTGGAAAGCGGAGGAGATGATTATCTGGTGAAGCCTTTTAAATTTATTGAACTGGTGGCGCGGGTAAAATCTCTGCTAAGAAGAAGCAACGGAGTAAGTCCTCAGGAAATTGCCGAGCCGGAACCGGACAATGAGCACGTATTTCAGTTTTCAGACCTGATGGTTAATGATTATACGAAGAAAGTGACGCGCGCCGGAGATGAGATTTCACTGACGTCTACAGAATATAAACTTCTGCTGTATTTCCTTAATAATCCTGAAAAAGTAATTTCCAGAGCTGAAATTCTGGATGCGGTTTGGGGCGTTAATTATGAGCTGGGAACCAATGTAGTAGATGTTTACGTGAATTATTTAAGAAAAAAACTGGACAGTCACGATGATAATAAGCTGATTCATACGGTGATAGGAATGGGATATGTACTGAAAAAATCTTAATGGATGTTTAATAAAGTTGTTACAAATCAGACCAAAACGATGGTGCTTTTAATGCTGGTATTTACTGCCATCATTCTGCTTTTCAGCGGCTTGGTTTATTTTTCGATTGTCAACTTTTCCCATCAGAGGTTTTATGAACTGCTTAAGATCCGTACAACGACGATTGTTCAGATTGAGAAAAGCAAAGACCATCTTGATCTTCCCGAAAACTATATCCTCAACAGTCTGAATGATGAGGAGCTTCCGATGGAAAGAGATTACGTTTTTGCGGTTCCTGCAGATTCCAATTTCAAAAAAATCTCACAGGAAGTTCATATTCCGGATTATTTTTTCAAAAGTATTGTCAGAAAAGGGGAATCCAATTATAATGATAAAGAATTCTACTATATAGGGCAGACCTTTAAATATGATGATAAAGATTATATCGCCATTGCTTCTGCAAAAAACCATTATGTAATCTATTATCTCGGATTTTTAAAAAGAACACTGATCACCTGTATTGTACTTTCCCTGTTCTTCAGTATGATCTTTTCTTTTTATCTGTCCAAAACTTTATTCAGACCGATTCTTAAAATTACCGGGAAGGTAAAAGAGATCAGTTCCGAGAACCTTCACCTTAGATTAGAAGCTCAGCCTGATAATAAAGAACTGAATGAGCTGGTAGATACGTTCAACGGAATGCTGAATCGTATCGAAACTTCATTTGAAACTCAGAATCACTTGATCGGAAACGTCTCTCATGAACTGAGAACACCTCTGACATCGATTATGGGCGAAGCGGATGTGGCTCTTTCGATCAACAGGACGGCAGATGAATATAAAGATACCTTAGAAATTATTCTCGACGAAGCTGAAAAGCTGGATAAAAAGATCAAAGCCTTACTGATGATCGCTCAAACCGGTTTCGACGGGAAGATCCAGAAAATGGATAAGGTGCGAATCGATCAGCTGCTTTGGGATGTGATCGAAACACTCAGAAAAATTGATTCCAGAAATAATATCTACCTGGATATCAGTATGCTTCCGGATAATCCTAAAAAATTAAAAGTTCAGGGTAATGAGCAGTTATTGCATCTTGCGGTAGCCAATATCATTAACAACGGCTGTAAATATTCTAATTTCCAGCAGGTAAAAGTTTCACTGGGCGCCTCAGATACTGATGTTTATATCATTGTAAAAGATTTCGGGATCGGAATTCCGGAGGTAGAGATGAACAAAATCTACGATCCGTTCTTCAGAGCGTCCAATACCAAAAACTACGAAGGCTACGGAATCGGACTTCCGCTGGCAAGAAATATCGTAAGGATGCACCACGGCGAACTGATCGTAAGTTCTCACGAAAACCAGGGAACCACTGTACAGATGCGTTTTCCTAATTTCTACAGTACGAGACCGGAGAGTTAAGGCTCTGGTTAGAGAATTTGAGGGTCGGAGCGTTTTAGGGTTTGAGAGTTTTGGTAAGTTATGAGTTATCAATGATGAGTTATGAGTTCTGTACTCGGGCCTTTGAGTTGGAAGCTTTTCACCATTGACTTGCGAAACAAAATTGACCATTGACCATTCTCAATCTTAGCCTCAACCTAAAAATCTGAAATCTGATGTCTTGTATCTTGGCTCTTGTTTCTTACAACTAAATTCACCATTCACTTGCGAAGCAAAATTCACTATTCACATTCTTACGCTTAAAGTCTCATGTCTGAGATCTGACATCTGAGGTCTTTCCCTTTCCCTTATGTTAACGGCCATTAACAATATTCTAATCTCATTTTAATCTCTTTAATCACATTTTAATTCCATTCCAAAGGGCTTCTAATCTTGCCGCTTTAGTTTTGTATCATCAAAATATGACAACAAACCTAAATCTAAAAGATATGACCAGAACAATTTTAATCGCCACGGATTTCTCTCTTGAGTCACTGAATATATTAAAAAAAGTACTGAAAGAGAAAGAAGCATCGGAAGACCAGAATCAGTATAACATTCTTTTGGTTTCAGGATATGAAGCCGGAGATTCTATCAGAGATCTTCTTTTCAATACGAAAAATACCATCTTCAATAAGATCAGATCTCAGGAGTTCTGTGATGCCTACGGAATCATCAGAAACAAATATCCTCACCTGGTTAATAAGATCATCTGCGATATTTTCACGGGAAGCTTTCAGAGGACTTTCAACAATTACGTGAAAGCAGAACATATAGAAGAAGCTTACTATTCACCATCCATTAAAAGTAAGGGCAAAGGAAAATTTGATATTGCACCTTACATCAAAAAATGCAAAGATCTGAAGGTTCAGGAAATCAAAGTGGAAATGCCTGAGAGACTTCCGGAAAGAGGAAGACTGGCTGAGATCTTTGTAGAAGCCTAAAAATACATCAACACCATAAAAGAATAAAAAAATGTTAAGAAATTATAGTAACAGCCGAACGTTGGGAGACAATATCAGATTGGGGACGCTGACTGCATTTACTGCAGGTACTATAAATATTGCCTCTCTGTTAATTTTCCTCTCTTTTACGTCCAACGTAACAGGTCACTACGCCATATTGGCAGCGGAAATCAGTAAAGGAAACTGGTCGCAGGTAGCTGTGGTAGGAGCATGGATCTTCCTGTTCTTCTTCGGAAGCTTTGTGTCGAACTTCATCGTCATCAATTTCAATAAAAAGAGTAAATATTTTGCACACTCTATGCCGATTGTGCTGGAAATCATATGTTTATTGTTTGTAGGGATATACGGTCAGTTCTATTACCAGAAAACACTGGAAGAAACAGAATATCTGGTAGCACTGATGCTTTTTGCAACCGGGCTTCAGAACGGGCTTACCGCGAGTATCTCCAACTTCTCGGTGAAAACAACCCACCTTACGGGTACCACCACAGACCTTGGAATTTTGTTTTCCATGTTTACGAAAAAGAAATATAGAAAGAGCGGTGAGTTGATTGCAAGAGCAAAACTGCTGACGAGTATTATGGCGGCCTATGTTTTAGGAGCGGTGTTCTCAGGATTGACATATTATTATCTTGAATTCAGGGTATTTTATGTAATCAGTTTATGTCTTTTAATTGTCATTGGGTATGATGCCTATAAAATTCATATCAGACATTTTAATACCAGATACCGCTACAGCAGGATTTATAAAAAACCAAATATGTTGGCTTCCCTGTATGATAAAATACACGGGATTCCGAAAAGAAAAGAAAAAAGAACGCTTGTTTTTGACGAATGAGCCCTAAAGAAATAAAGTAAATATCAGTATTATTTTTGTGTAAACTAGCTGTGAAACACCCCTTTTCGATGGTAGAGAAGGGGTGTTCTTCTTCAGTTAACGGATGTTTTTTCAGAGCCTGTTTATTTAACGCAAAGTTCTATTCTAAGACCGTACAGTATTAAGGAGAGCAAAGAAGGGAATCAATTTCATTGATTCGATTAAGCGGTGGTATCCGGCAGCTTCATCATCGACGTAGTCGAACTCTTTGCTTTGCTCAAAATTAAGCGCTATGTAAATGAACCTTTGCGTTAAAAAAAGAACATCCTCCTTTCAATGTTTTTTTCCTCCATCAGGGATAAAAACAGAACCGGACGGCAAATTGTGATTAAAATGTTGATAATTAAATTTTAATTCACGGTTTTATTGTTTTAATTCCCGTTTTCATTGACTATTTTTGTAAGTTGATTAAACGTTTTATGTCAGATATTATTCAGCTTTTACCGGATCATGTAGCTAACCAAATTGCGGCAGGAGAAGTGGTGCAGAGACCTGCATCCATTGTGAAAGAACTTTTGGAGAATGCTATTGATGCGGAAGCGTCCAAGATAGAATTGATTATCAGGGATGCAGGAAAAAACCTGATCCAGGTGGTGGACGACGGCAAAGGAATGTCTGAGACCGATGCCCGGATGGCGTTTGAAAGACATGCTACGTCAAAAATCAAAGGAACGGAAGACATCTTTAAGATCTCTACCAAAGGATTCAGAGGTGAGGCGCTGGCTTCTATCGCGGCGGTTTCTCAGGTTGAACTGAGAACGAAGCAGAATGATGCCAAGATTGGAACCAATATCTACATTGAGGGTGGGGTATTTCAGTTTCAGGACCCGATACAGACTGCAGACGGATCTAATTTTCTGGTGAAAAACCTTTTTTACAACGTTCCGGCCAGAAGAAAATTCCTTAAAAATAATAATGTTGAATTCAGACATGTCATTGATGAGTTTCAGCGTGTTGCCTTAGCTCATGAAAATCTGGAGTTTTCCCTGTTTCATGATGATGAAGCTGTTTTCAGACTTAGAAAAGGAAGTCAGATGCAGCGTATTGTAGATGTTTTCGGACGTAAACTACAACCACAGCTGATTCCTATCAAAGAAGATATTATCTGGTGTAAACTTCACGGATTTGTGGCCAAACCTGAAGGCGCTAAAAAGTCAAGAGGAGAACAGTTTCTTTTTGTTAACGGAAGGTATTTCAAAAGTCCGTATTTCAATAAGGCGGTTCAGGAAGCTTTTGAAGGATTGCTTCTGCCGGGATATGTTCCTACATTTTTCCTGTATCTGGAAATGGATCCGGAAAAGATCGATGTGAATATCCATCCTCAGAAAACAGAGGTGAAATTTGAAGACGAGCACCTTATTTTTGCCCTTCTTCGTTCTACCATCAAAAGATCTCTGGGAATTTATAACGTTTCTCCAAGCCTTGATTTTGATAAAGATCCGGAAATGGATGCGATGATGAATAAGCCTTTTCCAAGCAAAGGAAACAGTGGAGGCGGTGTGATCAAGATGCCGGAAATTATTGTAGATAAAGACTACAACCCATTTATTGAAGAGCGAAATGTACGTCCGGAGGAGATTCAGAATCTTACGGAAATGTACCATCAGAATATGACAGCAGAACCTTCGAAGATTAATTTATTTGAAGACGAAGATTTCGATGAAGACCTGATGAGGTTGCCGAACGGCTATTGGCTGTTCAACAAAGGCGATGTAACCCTGATGCTGGATCTTGGAAGAATGCACAGACTGGTTGTTTCCGAAAACAATAAAACATCAAGGAAAAACAATATCAATGTAAACCCCAACAGCCATGCTTTGCTGTTTTCTCTGGAGTATCATATGAACGAAATTGAGAAGAGTAAATACAATTCTTTCAAAAAATTTCTTCCGGAACTCGGGTTTGACATGAAAATTGCACATGAAAGCGTGCTGAGAATAGATGCACTTCCCGAAGGACTTAAAGAAACCCAGGCAATGAAGTTTCTGGAGAACCTTTTTGAGATCCTGGAATATAAGACTGAAGAGGAATTTATGCAGTTTTATCTCAACCAGTGGAACAAAATGCATTCGAAATCAAGGTTCGATTTTATTTATAAGAAAGATGCGGAACAGGTCATCAAAGATTTTACAGCTTTAGGCTTCCCGGAATTTTTACCGGATGGCAAAAGATGTTTTTATGAAGTTCCGTTTAATGATTTTAAAAAGAAATTTTAAAAAATGTTTAACAATATACCACCCATCACAAGGAATATTATTATAATCAATATTGTAGTATTTATTGTTACCTATTTTCTAGCAGATATAGCAACTGAATATCTTGCTGCTTTTTATCCCTTTTCTCCGTTTTTCCATTCATGGCAGATCATCACGCATATGTTTATGCACGGAAGCATTATGCATATTTTGTTTAATATGTTGACATTATATAGTTTTGGCCCTATCTTGGAACAGTCATTGGGAGAGAAAAAGTATCTGATCCTTTATTTTTTAAGTGGGCTGGGAGCTTTTTTCCTTTTTAATCTATGGAATTTTGTTGAAGTTCAGCAGTTGGTAAGTGAATTACAGCAGCTTGGGTTTAATGTCAACGCTTATTTTTCAGGAGCAAATGTCGGATTTAGCGGAGATGCAGCTTCGGTTCTTAAACAGAAAGAACTATTAGTAAGCGTGCAAAAGATGATGGGAACACCTATGGTTGGTGCTTCTGGAGCTATTTTCGGAGTGATAGCAGCCTTTGCCACCCTTTACCCTGATTCAAAGATCATGATGATGTTTATTCCGGTTCCTATAAAGGTTAAATACCTGATGCCTATCGTTATTGTCGTTTCTATATACCTTGGCGTTTCCGGAAACGGAGGCGGTATTGCTCACCTGGCACATGTTGGCGGCGCATTAGTTGGCTGGATTCTTGCAAGGATATGGAAAAAACATTTGTATAGATTCAATTAGAAAAATTCTGTGAAAGTTTTCCGTCTTATCATATTAATCCTGCATCTCGGTATTTTATTCCTGCTGCTGGGTACTTTATTGAATGCGTATGTTCCGCCTAAAATATTTCCGTGGTTCAATCTGCTGTCTTTAGGGTTTCCTGTGCTGGTTATACTGTATGCAATATTTACTCTGTTCTGGCTTTTCAGCTGGAAAAAAAGAACTTTTGTCTTTATGCTGGCGGGACTATTCTTTATGGTTCCTGTACAGAGATGGATCAATTTCACTTCCGACAAAAAAGAAAAAGCAGACCTGAAAGTACTTTCTTTTAATGTTAAGGCTGGTTTGCTCGGTGCTGATGCCGTTAAGGAATACCTGAACAGGTCTGATGCCGACGTAATTATGCTGCAGGAGTCCGGGAGTAAAATCTCGGTCCGAGGAATGGAGGGAAGTGGCAAAAATGGAGTACTGAAGGTCTTTTCAAAATATAAAATTATAGATTCTAAGGAACTTATTAAGAGTGATTCTGAAAGCAATAATGCGTATGCGTCCCAGACAGATATTGAAATTAATGGAAAAATATACCGGTTTATCAATATGTATCTGGAGCCTTTTAAATTTGAAAAAGGGATGATCAAAATGGATGGTCTCAAAGAAGAGGATGAAAGAAAGATGAAGAACATCGTTAAAAGACTGATCCCGGTTTTTAAAAAGCACCAGGACCAGGTAAGTACTATTAAAGAAAGCATTGAAGCGTCACCTTATCCCGTTATTCTTGCCGGAGACTTTAATTCTGTTCCGAATTCTTACGAATATTATCACTTGTCTGATGGTCTCGAAGATGCCTTTGTAAAAGCGGGAAAAGGAAGTGCAACCAGTTTCCACGACTACAAATTTCCAATCAGAATTGATTATATTTTCACCTCAAAAACGATCCTGCCGGTCAGCTATACTGTGGACCGAACTGTAAAGATTTCAGATCATTATCCTGTAATAGGAAAATTTTCACTAAATCATTAATAATCATAAAATTAGTTAAAGGTTTTGAGCTTGGTAGGGTTTTTGATGAAGAGAATCGTACCCTAGTCCGTTATTTCATGAAGCCGAGCCAGTTCTTACTATTTATTCACATTGTTATTGCCGTGTTGCTCTTATGCACATTGGGCAACGCATGGATTCCGCCTAACTTTTTAGGCTCTCTTAACCTTCTTTCGCTTGGTTTCCCCTATCTGATTATCGTATATGTCCTACTTACATTGGTTTGGATTGTTAAACGCAAGAAAATAGCCATTGCATTTTTGTTAGGAACATTTCTTTTTTACAACCCCGTAAGACGATGGGTTAATTTTTCTCCAAAAACAGAAAGTTTTAAGTCCATCAGAGATATCAAAGTCATTACGTTTAATGTAAAATATGGCGATTTTGGCTGGGATAAAGTGAAAAAATACATTGCTGATCAGGATGCCGATATTATTCTGGTTCAGGAAAAAGACACCAACAGGGCTATCAGAAAGGATATGGTAAAATATCCTTCAGTGATTCTGAAGACGAAACACAAAATTGTAAGACAGGAGAAGCTGATTGAAGAAAGCGCAAGAGGAAACTCTTTCTATGCTGATGTAGATATCAACGGAAAAATTATAAGAGTCGTGAATGTGTATCTGGAGCCATTCAGACTGCATAAATCAATGCTTAAATTTGATGGTTTTGCCAAAGAAGGCGGGAAAATAGCGAACCTTTTTGCGCATATGACACCTACTTTCAAAGCCCATGAAGATCAGATCAGAAAGATTCGTAAGGTAATCGATTTTTCACCTTATCCGGTGATCTTGGCTGGAGATTTCAACTCGGTTCCCAATTCTTATGAATATTATAATCTTGGGAAAGATCTTCAGGATGCGTTTCTTACGGTAGGAAACGGAGCCTCAACCAGTTTTCATGATTATAAAGTGCCTCTTAGAATCGACTATATCTTTACTTCAAAGTCTATCGTTCCTCTAAGCTATAAGGTAGACCACTCTGTAAAATTATCGGATCACTATCCAGTAATTGCAGAATTTCTGCTAAATTAGTTCCATGAAAAATTTACTCTCTGCGGTTTTTGTGATACTGCTTTTGCTGTCGGCCTGTTCAAAGAAAGAAACACCGGGTTTTGCAGCAGATGAGCAGGTGAAAATTCATTATGATACCGCTGCTGTCGATTCATTTTCAGCAGGTGCCACATCAGTAGATATTGTCCGCCAGATCAGAATGTCATCACAGAAATATCAGGATTCTATAAAGGAAGCTGAAAAACTTAAGAAAGAAGAGCAAAAGCTGAAAGAAGAGCTCGAAAAAGAGAACAAAAAGAAACTGGAAGAAGAGAAGAAGAAGACGGAAGCAGAGAAAAAACAGAAAACATCAGACACTCCGCCAGCCAATGGAGCGAAGACAGAATAAAATTCACCAAATATTAAAAACCTTTTAAAAAAATATACAATATGAAAAAACAAATCTTAGCAGCAGCTGCCATCGCAGTATTTGTTGTATCATGCACAAAGTCTACGACTAAAACAGAACAGGTTGAAGGAACCGACGGGTCTGTAACGACCACCACGACTACCGTTTCTGAAACATCTCCTCATGTGGATACTGCTAAAATAGACAAGGCGAAGGAAGATGTAAAAGCTAAAGTAGATGCGGCAGGAAACAAAATAGACGAAGCTGCTCAGAAAACGAAAGAAGACCTTAATAAAGCAGGGAAAGACATCAAAGCCGGAGCGAAAGAAGTTGGCCAGGATGTGAAAGATGCCGCTGCAAAAGGCGCTGCCAAAGTAGAAGAGGGAGCGAAGAAATTGAAGGAGGATTTAAAGAAATAGTGAAATACTAAAATACAGAAAACGCAGTCAAATTTTGGCTGCGTTTTTTTTGTTGATTAGGGATTAGGGATGAGGAATTAGGGAAGTACCCTAATATTAATTTGAGGGCTTCTGTAACTTCCATCTTCCTTCGTCAAGCTTCCTTTCTCTTTGCATTATCTGTTAAGTTCCAGTAAAGGATCTATATATTCTCTGTCGTTGCTCAGTCTCGGGACTTTATTCTGGCCGCCCAGTTTTCCTTTGGACTCCAGCCATTGGTAGAAAAGATCAGGTTTTGCGATGTGGACAATGGGTCTTTTCAACGTCAGATTGTTATATCTTTTGGCTTCGTAATCTGAATTGATCGTTTTTAAATGATGATCGAAAGCATCGGTAAAACGGTCCAGATCATCCGGATGGTGACTGAATTCGAAGATCCATTCATGGGCACCGCCTTCATTCTCTTTCATGAAAACAGGAGCACCTGTGAAGTCGGTAATGCTTGCTCCGGTCACTTCGCAGGCCTTTGATAGCGCAGATTCCACATTCGTGATCATAAGCTCTTCTCCGAACGCATTGATATAATGTTTGGTTCTTCCTGTAATTTTTATTCTGAAAGGATTGGTAGAGGTAAATACCACGGTATCGCCGATCAGGTATCTCCACAGTCCGCCGTTGGTAGTGATCACCATTGCATAGTTTTTTCCTACTTCAACATCTTCCAGACTCACCACTTTCGGGTTGGAAAAATGAAACTGATCCATCGGAATAAACTCGTAAAAAATACCGTAATCCAACATCAGCAGCATTTCGTCGCTGTCCGATCTGTCCTGGATCCCGAAGAAGCCTTCAGAAGCATTGTAAATTTCGTAGTAATTGATCTTTTTACCGATGATCTGCCTGTATTGGTCCTTGTATGGCTTGAAACTGATTCCACCGTGAAAAAAGACCTCTAAATTAGGCCATAGCTCAGAAATGCTTCCGCTGTCGGTTTCTTTCAATACCCTTTGAAGAAGAACCATCATCCAGCTCGGTACCCCAAGGATACTTCCTACATCTTCATTTTTTACTTCCGAAGTGATGGCTTTAAGCTTGCTTTCCCATTCAGACATCAGGGAAACCTTTTTGCTTGGTGTGGTGGTAATTTCTACCCAGAACGGAAGATTATCAATTAATATAGCGGAGAGATCCCCGAATTTGGTATTAAAATCGGCATGAAGTTCAGAACTTCCTCCCAAACGTAGGTTTTTATTGGTAAAAAGCTGATTTTCAGGATGATTGTTAGCGTAGATAGACACCATATCTTTTCCAGCCTTCATGTGGCAGTATTCAAGGCTTTCGGCGGAAATGGGGATGAATTTGCTTTTTGCATTGGTTGTTCCCGAGGATTTTGCAAAATGTTTGATGTATCCCGGCCAGGTTACATCCTTATGTCCCTGTCTTGCTCTTTCAATAAAAGGCTCGAAATCTTCATAGGTAACGATCGGAACCTTGTTTTTAAAGTCCTGATAGCTCGAAATTGAATTGAAGCCATATGCTCTGCCATATTCCGTATCTTCAGCATGAAACAGCTGAGAAAAGAGTATACCTTTCTGAGTTTCAATGGGATGGTCCATGAAATTCTGAATCTGATCTATCCTTTGGCGGATAAACCAGTTGACGACAGTATTGAAAAGTGCCTTTGTTGCCATTCCAACAAATATAATAATATTTGAATTTTTAGAGAATTTTTATCGTAATAAATAAAAAAACCGTTACAAATAATGTAACGGTTTGGTATTTAGATTTATTGTTTCTTAGCAGTACTCGTCAAAAGCGGCCTGAAGATTTGCTGCAATAGCGCCTGCAGGGTTTCCTTCGATGTGGTGTCTTTCCAGCATGTGAACCAATTCACCATCCTTGAAAAGCGCTACACATGGAGAGCTTGGAGGGAATGGAGCAAGATGCTTTCTTGCTTCTGCTACGGCTTCCGTATCAAATCCTGCAAAAACAGTTGTTAAATGATCAGGTTTTTTATCCCCTGTCAAAGAATACACAACTCCCGGTCTTGCCGCACCTGCTGCACATCCACAAACTGAATTGATCACCAATAGGGTAGTTCCTGACTGCTTTAAAGCCTCTTCTACCTGTGCCGGAGATGTTAAATCCTGGAAACCTTTATCTGTAAGTTCTGCCTTCATAGGCATTACTAAATCTGTTGGATACATATATTTTGTTTTTTATCGATACAAAGTTAATGATTTCTTAGCTTTTCTTCAATATATAAAAACTATCAATTGTTTAGTCAGATAAAATTAATATAATATTAATATTTCAATAATATTCAAAAAAATGTGAAATAAAATTATGAATAATGAGAAATATTTACTAAATTTGAAATGATTCTGAAAAACAAACGACCATGAAAAAAACATTTACTGCTTTCCCTCGAGCATTCAAATTATTCAATTCGGCATGAATCAGCCGTTAAGTAACACCGATTCAGTTTTTTTTAAACATGATCAACTGAATTAATAATTATGAATATCCAAAAAAATGAATCCCGGAACGCTAGCGTTCCGGGATTCTTTAATCAAATCGATATGCAAAGGTTGGATATCCTGTTTTTTGGGTTCGTATTTGCATTCCGGTTAAATTCCGGATCTTGCACCACGTATCCCGGTTTTATGAAAGCAGCTTTTTCGCCATTTCGGAAATACTTTTTCCGTCTGACTTCCCTGCCAACGCTTTTGAAGCGGCTCCCATTACCTTTCCTAAGTCTTTTGCAGACTCAGCTCCGGTTTCTGAGATAATGTTCCTGATCTCAGCTTCCAGTTCTTCCGGACTCAGCTGTTTAGGCAAAAATTGCTCAATCACTTTCATCTGGGCTTCTTCTACTTCAGCAAGGTCATTTCTTCCCTGTGCAGAAAACTGCTCGAAAGAATCTTTACGCTGCTTAATCATTCTCTGAAGGATCGCAATTTCCTGCTCCGGAGTAACTTCAACTCCTCTCGCTTCAGTGTGTAGATTTAAAATTTGAGCTTTTACAGCTCTCAGAGAGTCCAAAGCGACTCTGTCTTTCGCTCTCATGGCTGTTTTTATAGCTTCGCTTATGATATTTTCTAAACTCATGGTTTTGGTAATTTGATGATATGCTGATGGGCTGATCTGATGATTCATTATCACATCATCAAATCAACTCACCGTCATATTATTTTAGTCAACGTCTTTATTTAAAAATCTGTTCTCTCTCACCTGCATAGATCCGTTATTGTCAGACAGATAGGTGTTGATATTCTGGTCTGAGGCATTGGTTCCGTCTATAGCGATGTTCTTTCTTTTGAAAGCCGGTACAGATTCGAATTCGCTTGTACTGTCAAAGCTTTGATAGCGTGAATTGAATTCTTTTAATTTATTTCTTCTCTCCACAATTCTGTCCTGGTCAACCGCTTTATTCACGAAGGTGAATTCTGATTCTGCAGGTTTTGGAGTTTCAATTTCTATTTTTTCTTCAAAAGCCGGTTTTGTTTCCGCTTTCGGCTCTTCATATCTTGTCTGGAAGATCGCTTCAACTGCCTGAACCGGAATTTCAGTTACTGCACTTGCAGGCGCTGTAAATTCTGCTTTTGGCTGACCGTAGTCAGTCTTAGGCTCATTGGACGAAGGCTGATTGTTTACAAAGAAACTGAATTCAACAGGTTTTTCATCTGAAAAAACACTCGTAGCTGGTGTAGACGGAGTTTCATCTTTTCTGGCATCAAAATCAAATTTAAAAGACTCGATTTCCAGATCATTTGGATCTTCTCCTTCTTCATCATAAGAGAATAAGCTGTAAGACTCTTCTTCTGTTTCCTCCTCATTTCTCCAGTCGCGGGAAGCGCTGTTCTGCGTATCTTCCTCTTTATCAAAGAATTTTATTTCTGTTTTAATTTCTTCTTCCTCAACGATCATTTTTTTTTCAGAAGAGGTCATGCCGAATTGTGGCGCATCGCTGTCCTCGTCATCGAGTCTGAAAGTGTGCTTTCCTCCGAAATCACGCGTTGGTTCAGAAGTTGTTTCTCTTTCTTCTCTTGTTTTGAAAGGAGAGGATTTTGGCGTCTCAAGACTGTCATTAAGACTGATTCTGATCTTCTCTGTAGGACCCGCAAATCTTTTGCTGTCATTTGAAAAACCTGTAGCGATGACAAGAACGCTTACAGAATCTCCCAGTTCTTCATCAGCACCCACCCCGAAAATAATGTCAGCAGTATTTCCAGCTTCTTTCTGAATGTGGTCCATAATTACCCCGATCTCATCCATGGTCACTTCTTCAGCACCACTTCTGATCAATAGAAGGACGTTTTTAGCACCGGTAATCTTGTTGTCATTCAACAATGGAGAGTCTAATGCTTTTTTAACCGCTTCTTCTGCTTTGTTTTCTCCTGAAGCAATTCCTGTAGACATCAAAGCTGTACCAGAGTTCTGAAGTACAGATTTAGCATCTCTAAAGTCAATGTTTACATCGAAGTAACCGGTAATAACTTCTGCCATTCCTTTCGCGGCATTGGTTAAAACTTCATCGGCCTTTGAGAATCCCTGCTTGAATCCAAGGTTTCCAAACTGCTGTCTTAATTTATCATTATTGATGACAATAAGTGAATCAACATTATTTCTTAGCTTTTCAAGACCAATTTCGGCCTGCTCAAGTCTTCTTTTCCCTTCAAAACTGAAAGGAACGGTAACGATACCCACGGTAAGAATTCCCATGTCTTTAGCTACCTTAGCAATCACAGGAGCAGCTCCGGTACCTGTACCACCGCCCATTCCGGCAGTAATGAACACCATTTTGGTATTCTGGCCCATAGATGCTTTGATCTCTTCGATGCTTTCAATAGCAGATTTTTCCCCCACTTCAGGATCAGCGCCGGCACCAAGACCTTCTGTGATGGTGGTACCAAGCTGTACTTTGTTGGCAACGGGGTTATTATCTAACGTTTGGGCATCCGTATTGCAGACTACGAAGTCTACTCCGTAAATCCCTTTCTCGTACATGTGTTTCAGCGCGTTGTTTCCACCGCCTCCTACACCGATTACTTTTATGATGGATGAATTTCCTTTTGGCAAATCAAATGAAAATCCTTGTGTACCTATATTTTCCATAACTATGCTTTTTATAATTGATGAGTGATGAATGATAACTGATGAGTGATAAATGGCGTTGGGCAAAAAGCTTTTTATTTATCAATTATCAATGATCTTCTATCATTTATATTACTCTACTTCTTCAAAGAATTTTTTTACTTTTTCCATAAGCGACTGCCCGAAGGTCAATTTCGCTCTTCTGTTTTCCTGCTGCTCATTAACAACGGGTTGTTGTTCCTGAACCATCGCTGTAGGCTGAACCGCCTGAACTGTTTCTGACTGTGCCACAGCAGCTTCTGCATTGGCCATTTCCTCTTCCACGAGTTCTTCTGTTTCAGCGCCCTGCTTTTTGTCGCGAATCTTCAAACTCTCCATCAGCAAGCCGATTGAAGTAGCAAATTCCGGGCCTTTCAGGTACTGATTCTTGTCGTTTGCAATATATTCATTAGCAAATCCGATTCTGCTGTCAAAACCTGTTGTATAATTGGCAAGCTGGCGAAGGTGCTTCAAGTTGGATCCACCTCCCGTAAGGACAATCCCTGCGATCAGCTTTTTCTTTTGCTCGAATGCTCCGTAAGCTTTTAATTCTGTATTCACCATTTCCAGGATTTCTTCCACTCTCGCGTTGATGATCTGCGCCAGGGTTTTAAGGGAAATCTCTTTATCCGGCCTTCCGTGAAGTCCGGGAATGGTTACAAATGTGCTGTCTTTTTCCAGTTCCGGAACTGCAGAACCGAATTTTACTTTCAGTTGTTCTGCATGTTTCTCGATAATGGAGCAGCCTTCTTTGATATCTTCCGTAATGATACCGCCTCCGTAAGGAATGACGCAGGTATGACGGATGATATTATCTTTGAAGATCGCAATATCTGTAGTACCGCCGCCTATATCTACGATAGCAACGCCGGCTTCTTTTTCTTCTTTCGTTAATACAGCTTCTGAAGACGCCAGAGGTTCCAGGGTAAGGGCTTCCATTTCAAGGCCTGCTTCTCTTACACATCTTGCGATGTTTCTGATGCTGCCCATCTGTCCTACTACCACGTGGAAGTTAGCTTCCAAACGCTTCCCATGCATTCCTACGGGCTCCTGAATTTCACCTTCGGAATCCACTTTATATTCCTGGGGAAGAACATGGATGATTTCTTCTCCGGGAAGCATTACCAGCTTTTTTACCTGATCTTTCAGGGCTTCAATGTCGTCGTCTGTAATAAATTTGTCCGGATGCTCACGCATGATATAGTCGGAATGCTGAAGAGAACGGATATGTTTTCCTGCAATACCTACTGTGACCTTACGGATAGGAACTCCTGCGCTGGATTGTGCTTCAGAAACGGCCGCCTTGATTGAATTAATGGTTTGTGAAATATTATTCACAATACCTTTATGAACTCCAAGACTTTTGGCCTTCCCAACGCCGAGAACTTCTATCTTCCCGTGTGCATTCCTCCTTCCGACAATCGCGACAATCTTCGTTGTCCCGATGTCCAGACCTACTGAATACTCTTGATTTTCCATTTTATGTCGATTTGATTTTTTTCTACTTTTTCATGTCTGGGACTTGTCCCGTTTTTTTAATCAATTGGATTTTATCCAATTCTATGTTAAATCGTCCCTTTGGGACTCTTTATTCTATTTTTACCTTTGCTTTGGGCTTTGCTGCCGTGGGCTTTTTCTCTGTCTTTTTCGTTTCCTTTGGTTTGGCGGTCGTTTTTGGCTTTGCTTTTTCCTTAGGCTTTGCTGCAGGTGTTTTTGCTTTCTTCGTTTCAGTTTTAGGCATTACGTCCGGTTTTTTAGCTGCAGCCAGTGCCGGGGCTTTGGCCAGTTCCAGATTTCCTGCTTTCAAAATACTGTCGTTTTCTTTGAAATAAGGATTTAAAGTGGTTACAATCTGGTTCTGGTATTTCACTGAAACCATGCTGTACTTTTGTGGATCTTGAAATACAAGGTATTTTTCCACGAAAGTTTTTAAGCCTTTAACTTTAAATTCAATATTATCAAGATCTCCTATTTCTACTTTATAATTTCCGTCACTGGTGAGGAGATTATAGTCGCCTTTGCTTTTTGAAATTCCGATAAAGAATTTTTTACTGAAATCATCTTTATCAATCTTTTCCACTAATTCTGCCAGTTTTTCATACTCATCCGGATTAATATTTCCTGTCACCAGCATGCATGGATGCGAATAGGTTTTGGAAATGGGAAATTCAACTCCTTTTTCATCTACATAGAAGTCTCTTCCGTCTTTATTCAGTCTGAAAACAGGAACTCTCTGCTTAATATCCAGATAAAGCTTCCCGTTTAAATTCAAATAGACATTGGCACTGTCTACCGCCGGAAGTGAATTGATTTTCTTTTCCAATACCGGAATATTCAGGTCTCCTACTTTCCCGGAAGGATTTTCTTTTTTTACAATTTCCCGGATATCTTTTTCATCAATGAAGTATACGGGAGTTTTTTCATTCATTTTTACAGAAATCTTATTGTCCGTAATCTTCTGGCCGCTGAATCTCTTCAATGAGAAACTCAGCAGTAATCCAAGGATGATCACTGTGACAGCAATTTTTAATATTCTGTATTTATTTTTCATATATTTTGTACAATGTATAAAGTACAGTGTACTGTGTATTTTAATTAGTTATTTTATTAAATAATCTCTGTACATTAATACTTTTTAAATTTTACTTTGTACAGAAGCATTTATCCATTCCGTAATAGGATCATACAGGGTATCAATGTTTCCTGCGCCTACCGTGAGAAGGATGTCAAAATCTTTTTGTTTTATTTTATCAAAAGCATCGGACAGATCCGATTTTTCTTTTTTGTCTAAATTCACTTTTTCCAATAACCAGCCGGATGTTATTCCTTCGAAATTTTCTTGAAGTTCTCTTGCCGGATAAATGTCGAGAAGGATCAGTTCATCTGCTTTGCTTAAACTTTCTGCGAACCCATCTGCGAAATCTCTAGTTCTGCTGAAAAGATGCGGCTGGAAAACCACTAACAGTTTTTTCTCCGGATAAAAGGTTCTGATTGAGCTCACGACCGCATTGATCTCTGTCGGATGGTGGGCATAATCATCAATATAAATTTTACCGTTTGGATAAATATGCTTGGTGTATCTTCTTTTAATTCCTTTAAAATTGGCAATAGCCTTTTTCAGCGTTTCAAAATCTACGCCTAAATTGTGAAGGATAGCCAATGCTGCTGTTGCATTTTCCACATTATGGATGCCCGGAATTTCCCAAACAAAATCTTTTACCGTTTCAGATGGAGTATGGAAATCAAAATAGATCTTATCATGATCCATACGCAGGTTGTCTGAATAGTAATCTGCTTTTTCATTGACGGCGTAAGTCTGATGGTCTCTGCCGATGTCCAGTCCTTTTCTTACAAATAACTGTCTGTCATTCGGAACGAGTGCCGCAAACTGCTTGAACCCTTCTTCAATATGGCTTTTGTCGCCGTAAATATCCAGGTGATCAGCATCAGTAGAAGTTACTACAGCCCAGTCCGGAGAAAGGGTCAGGAAGCTTCTGTCATATTCGTCGGCTTCTACTACCGAATATTGTGTGCCGTTATACAGGAAGTTTGATCTGAAATTTTCAGAAATACCGCCTAAAAAGCATGAAAACGGAAGGTCAGCTTCTTTGCACAGGTGTGAGACCAATGTAGAGGTTGTTGTTTTTCCGTGAGTTCCTGCTACAGCGATACAGTCCGTATTCTCTGTGATCAGGCCTAAAACTTTGGCACGTTTTAAAACTTCAAAATGATTCTGGTTGAAATAATCTAAGATCCCCAATGTTTTGATGGCAGGAGTATAGATCACCAAGGTGTTTTCTTTTTGAAGTCCGGTTACTTTTTCGTCAATATGATCTTCGAAAACGATATCAATTCCTTCTTTCATCAGTTGGGTCGTAAGCTTGGTGTTGGTCTTGTCATAGCCCAGCACTTTTTTGCCCGAAGCATTGAAATAACGCGCCAAAGCACTCATTCCAATCCCTCCGATTCCTACGAAGTAATAATTTTGATATGTTTCAAGAATTTTCATACTTATTAAAAAATTTAAAGATTAAATGATTGAAGAATTAACCTATTATCAAATTATCTCATTAACATGCTAAATATCTCATCTACAATCTCTTTTGCGGCATTGGGCTTAGCAAAATATTCCATATTCTGAGACATCTCATTTCTCACATTGGCACTGTTGCAGATTTCTTCCAGAATATTCCAGAATTTTTCCTGTACTTCAGAGTCTTTTACCATTCTTGCTGCATTTTTTTCAACCAGATTCATGGCATTTTTGGTCTGGTGGTCTTCCGCCGCAAACGGGAAAGGGACCAGAAGAACCGGCTTTTTAGCAACCGCCAACTCTGAAATGGCAATGGCTCCGGCTCTTGAAACAATGATGTCTGCTGCAGAGTAGGCCAGTTCCATGTCCTTGATGAACTCCAGGATCTGAATGTTTCTGCAGTGCGTATCTTTTGTTTCTTCTAAAATATCTTTATAATCAAGCTTTCCTGTTTGCCAGATCAGCTGATAGTCTTTATTGACAAGTTCATTTAAATGAGATCTCCAGGCATTGTTTAATGTTCTGGAGCCCAAAGAACCACCTACTGAAAGAATGGTAAGTTTATCTTTGCTCAGTCCCATTTTTTCTTTTGCCAGATCTGTTTCTGTCATTCCTGTGATGATATTCTCACGAATAGGATTTCCCAGGAATTTTATTTTTTCAGCTGGAAAACCTTCCACTTTCGGATAAGCCGTGAAAACGGCTTTGGCTTTTTTACTTAATATTTTATTGGTTACGCCTGCATGGGCATTCTGCTCCTGAATAAAGATGGGAATTCCCAATTTATTGGCTTCATACAAAGCAGGTCCGCTTGCAAAACCTCCGGTTCCAACTGCAAAATCGGGAGCGAAATTTCTAATGATCTTCTTTGATCTTGACAAGCTTTTCAAAATTTTGAAAGGCAACCCTAAATTCGACAACATATTTCCTCTGTCGATTCCGGCAATATCAATTCCTTCAATTTTATAACCTGCCTGTGGAACTTTTTCCATTTCCATTTTTCCGTTGGCTCCGATGAACAAAAATTCTGTATCAGGAAATCTTTTTCTGATTTCGTCTGCAATAGCGATAGCCGGGAAGATGTGTCCTCCTGTTCCGCCGCCTGATAGTAATACTTTTAGTTTTTTGTTCATTTTCTTTTTATGTTGATGGACTGATAGGACTGCGTCCTATCTTTTGTTAAATCGTCCCGTTGGGACTCTTTATGCAATATCATTAATTTCTGCTACGCTTTGTTTTTTGCCCATTCCTTCTTCATCGTATATCTGGATTCTTGAGCTTATATTTAAAATAATTCCAAGCTGGAGGTACGTCACCAGCATAGAGGTTCCTCCGTAACTTATCAATGGCAGCGGCTGTCCTGTTACCGGGATCAGATTGACTGCTACAGCAATATTTACTGCAAGCTGAATGAAGATCATCACCCCGAGACTGAGCACGAGCAGGGACCCGAAAAACGCGGGCATTTTGCTGGCAATCATCACGATTCTGATCATCATAATGAGATACAGACATATCAGGAAAGCGGCACCAATCAGTCCGTATTCTTCTACAATCACGGCAAAAATAAAGTCGGAGGCAGACTGTGGAAGCATTTGTTTCAATGCACTTTTTCCAGGTCCCATTCCGGTAATTCCACCATGTACGATGGCGGCTTTGGCTTGCATTACCTGATAGTTTTTAGCTTTTACGCTTTCATCATCTACATCAGCGGTTTTTGCTTTGCTGGAGGTAAATGTTTCGATACGGCTCATCCATGTATGCACACGGTTTCCGCCGATCAGATTGGTGTTTAATGCGATAATCAGGAAGAAAACAATGGCTACAAAAGAGGAAGAGATGAACCCAGCAATGTATTTCCAGTGGAGTTGCCCTATAATCAGAACAATCACGGAAACCATCAGGATCATCAATGCCGTAGAACCGTTGTCTTTCGCTACCAGTACAAATACCAGCAGGATAGGTCCGAAGATGTACATAATGTTCTCTATCGGAAGTCTTTCCCGGGTTATTTTCTTGGTCAGATATCTACAGAGATAAATGATCAGCATTAAAAACGCAAATGACGAAGGCTGGAAGGAGATAGGGGTTCCGGGGATTTTCAACCATCTTGAAGCACTGGCTCCATCAATGGTCTGACCCGTAAACATGGTGACCACAAGGAGGACTATCATTAAACCGAGCAGAATACTGCTGAGCTTTCCGATGTACTCGTATTTCACCATTCCTACCACTCTCATGATCACAAGACCTAAGACCACAAAGAACATATGCTTGATAACGTGACCTGTTGTGGTCCCGTTATTAACGATATATTCCAGATTTGAACTTGCAGAGTATACAGGGAAAATAGAGAAAATGGAGATCACAAGGATGACCATCCAAAGTACTTTATCGCCCTTTAGAAATTCAATTCTGCTTTCTGTGTTCTGTTCGTCCATATTTTTGTATTCATGTATGATGTACAAAGTAAAATGTACTTTTGACATCCGACATTTTACTTTTTACTTACTTTAATACCTGCTCTTTAAACTGTTTTCCTCTGTCTTCATAGCTTTTAAACAGGTCAAAACTTGCACAGCATGGGGAAAGTAAAACGGTATCTCCGCTTTTGGCCAGTGATTTTGATATTTTCACGGCTTCTTCCATGCTTGATGTATCATAGATGAATTCTTTTTTGTCTTTAAAGAAGTCTATGATCTTTGTATTGTCTATTCCAAGACATACAATGGCTTTTACTTTTCTTTTAACAAGCTCCTCAATTTCTGAGTAGTCGTTTCCTTTATCTAATCCTCCCACGATCCAAACCGTTGGAGTTTTCATGCTTTCTAAAGCGTAGTAGGTTGCATTTACATTCGTTGCCTTGCTGTCGTTGATGTATTTTACACCATTGGCTTCCGTTACGAATTCAAGTCTGTGCTCTACCGCCTGGAATGTCATCAGTGAGTTTCTGATGCTTTCATTGTTGATTTCCAGTATTTTACCGGCTATTGAAGCGGCTAAGCTATTGGCCACATTGTGATTTCCAAGAAGGGACAACTTGTCGATCTTCATGGAAAACTCATCCTTCATTTTAACTACGATCTCATCACCATCAATGAAACCACCTTCAGACAATTTTTCTTTTGTCGAGAAGGGAATCATTTTCGCTTTTATTTCCAGCTTCTCAAGAATGGTTTTACTCATTTCGTCATCTTTGTTGTAGATGAAGAAGTTGTCATTTTCCTGATTCTCAGCAATTCTGAATTTAGCTAAAGCATATTCTTCATAATTGTAGTTGTACTGATCCAGGTGATCCTGAGACAGATTCAACAGCAGGGAAATGTAAGGTCTGAAGTTCTGAATATCATCCAGCTGGAAAGAACTTACCTCCAGTACATAATATTCATGGTTTTCATCAGCCACCTGTTTTGCAAAGCTGTATCCTATATTTCCTCCCAATCCTACATTCAGTCCTTCATTTTTCAGGATGTAGTAGATCAGGGAAGTTGTCGTTGTTTTTCCGTTGCTTCCTGTGATGGCGATGATTTTGGCATCTGTAAATTCTGAAGCGAACTCAATTTCAGAGGAAAGTCTGATTCCTTTCTCATGAATTTTGTGAACGATCTCTGCCTTTTTGGGAATTCCCGGGCTTTTTACGATCCAGTCGGCATTTAATATTCTTTCTTCGTTGTGGTTTCCTTCTTCAAATTCAATTTCATTTTCGGCTAAAAACTGCTTGTAGTTATCCTTAATAGCTCCTTTGTCTGAAAGGAAAACCTCCAGACCCTGTTTTTTCGCTAAATAAGCAGCTCCGCATCCGCTCTCTCCACCTCCTAAAACAACTATTTTCATATCTATTTTGATTTAATGATTGAAAGATTTAAATGATTCAAAAATTTTTAAATACTTAAATTTTTCAATATTTTAAATGATTGGTTATCTCATTTTTAATGTGATCAGGCATACTATGGCCAGCATTACTCCGATGATGATCATTCTGTTGACGATCTTACTCTCATGGAAACCTCCTTTCTGATAATGGTGGTGTAATGGTGACATTCTAAAAAATCTATTATTCTGAGCATAATCCAGCCCATATTTTCTTTTTCTGTATTTGAAAACAACAACCTGTAGCATTACGGATACGTTTTCAATCAGGAAGATTCCGCATAATACCGGAATCAGAAGTTCTTTCCTCAGGATGATCGCTAAAACGGCAATCACTCCTCCCAGCATCAGACTTCCTGTATCCCCCATAAAAACCTGGGCAGGATAGGTATTGTACCAGAAGAATCCGATGACGGCACCTACCATGGCTACTGCGAAAATCGTGGTTTCCCCCATATTCGGGAGGAACATAATATTGAGGTAGTCTGCAAAAATAATGTTCCCGGAAAGGTAGGCGAACAGGGCGAGGGTGAGCAGTATTATGGCACTGGTTCCTGCCGCGAGCCCGTCGATTCCATCCGTAATATTGGCTCCGTTTGAAACGGCGGTCACAATGAAAATAACGATCGGGATAAAGACAATCCATGCCCACTCATGGGCATCTTTATCATTCATCCAGAAAAGTATTCCGCTGTAATCAAACTCATTGTTCTTGGCGAACGGAACGGTAGAAACGGTGATCTTTTCTGTTGGCATGAAGTTCTGCTCTACATTGTTTCGGTTTACCACTTTTGCATCCGCATACTTTCTTTTAACCGTAATGTCCGGGTGGAAATACATTGTAACTCCGACAATTAACCCTAAACCAACCTGGCCTACAATCTTGAATTTCCCACTCAGACCGTCTTTATTTTTCTTTACTTTCTTTAAATAATCATCTACGAAACCAATAGCACCCATCCACAACATGGAAACCAGTAGCAAAACGATATACACATTGGTGATTCTCGTAAAGAGCAGCACCGGGATGATCGTTGCAATAATAATGATAAGTCCTCCCATCGTAGGAGTTCCTTCTTTCTGCTTCTGTCCGTCTAATCCAAGGTCACGTACCAATTCGCCCATCTGTTTTGCTCTCAGATAATTGATGATCCTTTTTCCGTAGACCAAAGCAATGACCAAAGAAAACAGCACAGCTATTCCGGCACGGAAAGAAATGTATTTCAGCATTCCCAATCCCGGTATGTGGATTCCCTGGCTGGTTAGGTATTCGTATAGATAGTATAGCATGTTTTTTTTAATTTAAAAATTTAATTTATTTAAAGATTTAAAGATGGGGCTTCTCCATATTTTCACTTAAATACTTAATAAAGTTTGAAATATTAGAAGAAACTTCCCGTGAAAGACTAATGATTTCCTCAGCTTTATTTTCTTCTCCTAATTTTAATCTTTTACTTACAATCATCATACTTCTAACTTCGGCACAACTGCCTTTTGCAATTTTTAAATATTTAATAAACTGTCTGTTGTTATTATATTCTGAACCTTCTGCAATATTGTTGGATATTGAAAATCCGGCTCTTTTTATTTGATTATTAAATTCAAATTCTCTTTCTAAATTCTCACTTCTAAGAAATTGATACACTTTTTCAATTAAATCTAAGCTCTTGATGTAAACAGGGAAATTTTCAAAATTTTTGGTCATCATCAAATTTTTAAATATTTAAATGAATTGAATCTTTTAATCTTATCTATTTACTCATTAACTTCCAAAGTTCGTTGATCGTTTCTTTGTCGTCAAAATGATGTTTAACACCATTAATATCCTGATAGGTTTCGTGGCCTTTTCCGGCTACTAAAACAATATCTTTGGGCTCTGCAAACTTAATCGCCATTTTGATGGCTTCTTTTCTGTCCGGAATTGAAGTATACTTGCTGAAGTTTTGAGATTCAACACCTGCTTCAATTTCTTTGATGATCTGTGCAGGATCTTCTGTTCTCGGATTGTCTGAAGTGATGATTGCCAGTGTTGATTTTCTCGTGGCAATATTTCCCATTTCAGGTCTTTTGGAGTGATCTCTGTCGCCTCCGCATCCGAAAACGGTGATCAGTCTTTCGTTTTTGGTTCTGATGTCATTAATGCTGTCCAGAATGTTTTCCAAAGCATCCGGCGTATGAGCATAATCTACGATGAAGAAAATTCCACCGTCTGACTTGAAGGTTTCAAACCTTCCTGAAACTCTTTTTAGTTTGCTGATTGCCTGCAAAATTTCATCCTGCTCAAAACCAAGTTCTGTTGCGATTCCGAAAACCAGCAGTAAATTGTACACATTGAATCGTCCTGTCAATGTCGTCCAGAATTCTTTTCCGTTGAAATTCAGCAGCATTCCGTTGAAATCAATTTCTAAAGATTTTCCGTGATAATCTGCCATGGTCTTCAGAGCGTAAGACTTTTTCTTAGCTTTTGTATTCTGAAGCATTACCATTCCGTTTTTGTCATCTACATTGGTGATGGCTACGGCAGTATCTTCAAGTCCATCGAAAAACCTTTTCTTGGTTTTAAGATATTCGTCGAATGTTTTATGATAATCCAGATGGTCGTGAGTAAGGTTGGTGAATCCTGCCATTTTGAAATGCAGACCTTCAATCCTGTTCTGTGCAATTCCGTGGGAGCTTACCTCCATGAAAGCGAATTCACAGCCTTTTTCAACCGCATCGGCTAAAATTTTATTGATGGTAATCACATCCGGAGTTGTATGAGTCGCAGGAATGATTTCATCCGCAATTCTGATCTCCACCGTGGAAAGTAGAGCAGAATCATATCCTAAATTTTTGAATACATCAAAAAGAAGGGTAGAAACTGATGTTTTTCCATTGGTTCCGGTAACTCCGATTAATTTAAGTTTCTGGGATGGATTTCCGTAAAAGTTGGATGCCAGATGTCCTAAAGTTTGAGATGAATCTTTCACCTTAATGTAGGTTACATCTTCATTTAATGTTCCAGGAAATTCTTCGCACACCACTGCTTTTGCACCTTTTTCAACAGATGATGCAATGTATGAATGTCCGTCTGCAACGGTTCCTCTCACTGCCACATACAATGAGTTTTCCGTAATCTTTCTGCTGTCGAAAACCAATTCTGAGATGTCACGGGCGTCGTCGCCGTGAATTTCTAAAACTGGGATTCTTTTTAATAATTCTGTTATTATCATTTTATATTTGACAGGAATTTTTCCTGTCCTTTGTTAAATCGTCCCTTTGGGACTGGGTTTTCTATTTTAATTTTGCAGAGACAAATAAATTCTCTGGTTTTTGCTGATTATCGTGCCTTCCAGAGGAAACTGCTCTTTAATCCTTCCTACACCTTTGTAATCAATGCGGTAACCTAGGTTTTCCAATTGAGGAATTACATTTTTACCGATGAGTCCTACTACATTTGGCATCTGTTTATTGTTGACTGCTACTTTGACATTAGGTTCTACCAGTTTGTTTAGATTCACCTTTCTGTCTACCAGCATTTCTTTTTCTATATTCTGAGGCGTTTTCAGGAATGTTTTTCCTGCAATTTCCTTAAATACGGGAGCCGAAACGGGACCTCCGTAAAAACCGATTGCCGTATTAGGCTCACTGATCATCACATAACACGTGTATTTGGGATGATCTGCCGGGTAGAATCCTGCAAATGATGCTCGGTATTTCATGGGACCAGGAAGCCAATATTCAAATCTTGCAGTTCCTGTTTTTCCTGCCATTTTAAGGTTGGGCGTGAAGATGCTTCGTCCGGTTCCTTTTTCTACGGCTTTCGTCAGTGCGCTCGTCATCATCTTAATGGCTTTTTCTGAGGCCATTTTGTTCACCATAACTTCCGGTTTTGCGCTGTACATTACTTTACCGTCTTTCATGATCTTATCGATGAATAATGGCTTCAGCATTTTACCACCATTAGCAACCCCGTTATAGAAGGTTGTTAACTGTAACAGGTTGATGTTGGATGAATATCCGTAAGAAATAGAAGCCAGTGTTGCGGCATTCCATCTTTTATGTTGTGGAGTCAGAATCTTCGGTTTTGTAATTCCCGGAAGTTCAATATCCATTTTATCGAATAATTTCCATCTTTTCAGGTGGTCAAGAAAGATTTGAGGCTTATCTGCATAATACTTTGTAATCAGTTTTGCCGTTCCCACGTTACTTGATTTGGCTAAAACATCACTGATATCGTAAGTTCCTCCGCCGTGGCCGTCAGATATTCTCTGTTTTGCATACGTCCAGACTCCTCCTCCTACGTCTACAGTTGTGTTTTCATCGATAAACCCATCGTCCATTGCTGCCAAAAGAGAAATGGTTTTAAAAGTGGACCCAGGTTCGATGTTGTCTTTTAAAGCGTAGTTATAAGAGTCTTCGTATTCTCCGGACTCTGTTCTTCTCAGATTCACCAGGGCACGCACTTTTCCGGTTTCTGTTTCCATGACGATCACCGTTCCGTGTTTGGCTTCATAAGTGATCAGCTGCTTCTCTAAAGCAGAGTGTGCAATGTCTTGAATTCTAAGATCTAAAGTGGTGTAGACGTCTTCACCATCCACCGGCTCTTTTACTTTCCAGTAATCGATAGGTTTCCATTGTGATGAATTGATTCTTTGTTCCAGTCTTCTTCCGTCTGTTCCGGTAAGATATTTTGAAAAAGCGCCTTCCAGACCGGCTTTTACCTCTCCATTATCGATACCGATGGTTCCGGCACCAATTTCTGAAGTAGCAAGCTCTCTCTTATAATTTCGGTCTACGATAAAACCTCCTTTATTTTTTCCTTTTTTGAAGATCGGAAAGTTTCTGATTCTGTCGTATTGGTCGAAATCAAGACCTTTCACCAAAGTATAGTACTGGTTTTTCTTTTTTTTCTGCTCGTCAAATTTCTGTCTGAATTCTCCTCTGGATTTCCCGAACATTTTGCTTAGAGAATCTGTCAGCGCCCCGATATTGTTGCTGTAGATCGTATCTTTCATTGTTTTAAAATCAAGATAGATGTCATAGCGCATTACGGTTGTGGCCAATATAGATCCGTCGGAAGCAAATAGGTTTCCACGGGCAGCCTTCAAAGTGGCTTCGCGATAGTTTTTATTAATGTAATCGTCTTTAATTTCCTGAACGTTAGTATTTTGCAGGATTACAATTCTCGCAAGAAACATCACAAATACGCACAGAGCTCCCACTGCGAAAAGGTAGCCCCATCTTAACGTCTTTTTACGTTTGTTATCGTATTCATTTTGTTTTTGCATCTGTACTGTCTAGTTTTATTAGCAGTTTATGAGGATGGTTTTCCAAAGTCATCAGTGAGTCCTTTGCTACTTCCTTCCCCAGTTGCGATTCCATTTTTACTTTGATCAGCTTACTCTGGGCGTAAGCGTTTCTCGATTTGTATTCTTCAGTTTCTTCTTTTAAAGCATTGACAATTTTGATCTTTTTGTTGACCAGGTGATTGCTGTAAATCATGGCCATCATCAGAATGAACAACAACAAAAAATACTTGTAATGAGTTTTGATCTCATCACGGTTCAGAAAGTTTCCTTTTATAATGTCTATAAAAGTGAGTCTTTTCTGAGGGCGATTTGTTGTTCGTTTTGCCAAAGTTTTTTATGTCAATTTGTTTATAGTGAATTCGCTTTGCTTGTCACCATTCACTTTTACACTTTAATTCCTGTTCTCATTTTTGCGCTTCGTGCTCTTGAGTTTTCCTCTATCTCCTGATCATCCGGGATGATCGCTTTACTCTTAAGCAATTCAAAGACCTTTTTATAATTTCCGTAGATATCTCTCTGCTGCTCGCCTTCAAACATTCCGTTTTTCAGGAACCTTTTTACCAGACGGTCTTCCAGTGAATGGTAAGAAATCACAACAAGTCTTCCTTCTGGTCTTAAGACATTCAGTGCCTGAACCAGCATTTCTTTTAATGCTTCCAACTCCTGGTTGACTTCTATTCTTATGGCCTGGAAAAGCTGAGCATAGAATTTATTCACTTTATGTGGCGGAAGGTAGCTGAAAAGCTTCTTCAAATCCTCAGTAGTGGTGATAGTCTTTGTTTTTCTGTGATGAACGATGTCTCGTGCCAGTTTTCTTGCTTCTCTCAGTTCTCCGTAGTGGTAAAAGATATCGGCAAGTTCGGTTTCTTCATATTCATTGATCACTCTCTTGGCATCAAGACTCTGCATGACGTTCATTCTCATATCCAGAGGTGCATTGTTTCTGGTAGAGAAGCCTCTTTCCGCCTCATCAAACTGATGAGATGAAACACCAAGGTCGGCCAATACGCCGTCTACCTGAGAAATACCATACATCAGCATGGAATTCTCCAGAAACCTGAAATTCTGATTCACCAGCGTAAACCTGGGATCATCGATCGTATTTTTAAGAGCATCCAGATCCTGGTCGAAACTAAAAAGTTTCCCCTTCTCTGAAAGTCTGCTCAGAATTTCTCTTGAGTGGCCTCCTCCTCCAAAAGTGCAGTCCACGTATATTCCGTCAGGATTCGTCACCAAATCATCAACGCTCTGCTTCAATAAAACGGGGTTGTGGTACATACTTAATTGTGTTTTTTACCTTGCCTTTTACAGCAAGCGCGGTTTATTCTTCATCGAAAGCGCCCATCACATCTTCGGCCAGGCTCGCAAAATCAGCTTCGTTGGTAGAGATCACCTTTTCATAGGCTTCTTTATCCCAAATTTCAAAAAGCTCTCCTGCGCTGGTAATCACCGTGTCTTTCTGAAGGTTTGCAAAAGTCACCAGATCTTTTGAAATCTGAAGTCTTCCTGCATTGTCCAGCTCTACTGTTTTTACCCCTGCCGTAAACATTCGAATGAAATCAGCATTCTTTTTAATGAATCTGTTTAGCTTATTAATTTTGCCCATCAGTTGGTCCCACGCATTCATGGGATAAACTTCGAGGCAAGGTTGGAACACAGATCTCTTGACTACAAATGCCTTATCGTCGAAGTTTTCCATCTGTTTGATCAGGGAGGAGGGAACTTTTAACCGGCCTTTGTCGTCAATTTTACACTCATATGTTCCAATGAAACTTTTCATTTGGGACAAATTTATATAATAATTTCCAAAATTTCCCACTTTTTCCCACTTTTTGACTTAATGTTAATAAGTTTTATTAAAGATTCAATTTCACAGGGGTAAGTCTTTGATATTTTGAGTGTTGTAAAAACTATTATTCAGGCCATAGTAAAGGGGTTTTGAAAAAAGTCAATAAAAAGGGGGATATTATATTATTTTTACTTTAAATTAGGGTAATCAAAATTTTTTTGAGGTTTAATTTGTATTTTTGCAGAGCTTTATTAAGGCATTTTATGATATTTAGTACAAAAAAAGAAAAGAAATATACTTTTATAGAGGCGGGAGAAGGACATCCATTGGTGCTGTTGCACGGTTTAATGGGTGGTTTGAGTAATTTCGATAAGATGGTAGATTTTTTTTCGGATAAGGGGTTCAAGGTATATGTTCCTCAGTTGCCTATCTACGATCTGCCGGTACTCAATACGAATCTTACCACCCTTGCAAAATATATTATCAAGTTTATAGAGAGCCATATCTCTGCACCTGTCACCATTGTAGGAAATTCTATGGGTGGTCATGTGGGGCTTATTATGACTTTGGCAAGACCGGATCTGGTAAAGAATCTTGTTTTAACAGGAAGTTCGGGATTGTATGAAAGAACTTTCGGGGATAGCTTCCCGAGAAAAAACGACCGTTCCTATATAAGGAAGAAGACGGAAGAGGTTTTTTATGACCCTGCTATCGCTACAGAAGATCTTGTAGACGAGGTTTTCTCTGTGGTGAACGACAGAATGAAAGGGATAAAGACGGTAATGCTGGCCAGAAGCGCCATCAAACACAATATGCTGAATGACCTTCCGAAGATTGTGACGCCCACATGTCTGATCTGGGGAAGACAGGATAATGTAACACCTCCCGAAGTAGCTGAAGATATGCATAAGTTTATCCCGAATTCAGATCTCTTCTGGATCGAGAAATGCGGACATGCTGCGATGATGGAAAAACCGGACGAGTTCAATGAAATTCTCTACAACTGGTTAAAAGATAAAGTTTAAAACAAATAATAATAAACCATTAAGAGCTTTTCTTAATGGTTTGTTTTTCTAAAAAATATTCAAAAATGGTTATAAAAACAGCAGAATTTGTAAAAAGTAGCGGGAAATGGCAGGAATGTCCTGAACCTACGATGCCTGAGTATGCTTTTATCGGAAGGTCTAATGTTGGGAAATCCTCATTGATCAATGCAATGATGAATCATAAGGACTTGGCAAAGACTTCCGGGACTCCGGGGAAAACTCAGCTGATCAATCATTTTTTAGTGAATGGAAATTGGTACCTGACAGATTTACCGGGTTATGGATATGCAAAGGTTTCAAAATCGATCAGAAAAGATTTTGAAAAACTGATCACCAACTACATTCTGAACAGAAGGAATCTGGTGAATCTTTTTGTTTTGGTAGATTCCAGACATACACCGCAAAAGATCGATCTTGAATTTATCCAGTGGTGCGGGGAAAGTGGAATTCCTTTTTCCATTGTTTTCACGAAAGCAGATAAACTGAAGCCGAATGTTACGATTCAAAATGTAGAAAATTATAAAAATGAGCTGCATAAAACCTGGGATGATCTTCCTGAATTGTATGTGACTTCTGCAGAAAAGAAAACCGGCGGTGATGAAATCCTGAACTTCATTCAGACGACGAACGAATTCCTGAAAAATAATAGTGTAAATTTTGAAGATGAGTAATATAATCTGGAAAATTAAAAGCTTTGATGAGTTTACGGTTCCTGAGCTGTATGCCATCCTGAAAGCCCGTATCGATGTTTTTGTAATCGAGCAGAACTGTCCGTACCCTGATCTTGATAATAACGATCAGAAAGGAATTCATATCTGGGCGGAAGAAGACGGGCAGATCCTTGCCTACTGCCGTGTTTTTGACAAAGGAATCAAGTATGATGAAACTTCTTTCGGAAGGGTTCTTACTACAGAACAGGCGAGAGGTAAAAATCTTGGAAGACAATTGATCAGATATGCTGTAGAAACGATAGAAAACCGTTTCCATACTTCTGAGATTATGATTTCAGCACAGGATTATTTATTAAGATTTTATTCCGAATTCGGATTTGTAGATACCGGGAAGAAATATCTGGAAGACGATATTCCGCATACGGAAATGATAAGAAAATAGAAAAGCGAAGAGAGATCTTCGCTTTTTTTATATAATGAATGTGTTTTTAAAGGCAGGAAGTTTGAAGCTTGAGGATGGAAGTTATTGAGGCCACATGTTCAATAGGTTTCCTTCTGCATGGCTTAAGGTTAGTTGCACCCGGAGCAGTATGATCTGTCTACATATTGTTTGCTGCTTCCGGTATAATAATAGCAGCCTCCTCTTGAACCTACATAGAGTTGATTTCCATTATAAGAACATCCTTTGGATTGTGAATAAGATTTTGATCTTTTAGAGCTGGAACTGCCTTTGCTCTTTTTCGTTTTTTTCTTTTGTTTTTTAGAAGATACTTCTGTTTTGGAAGCTGTACTGTTTGCTGTTGCTGTAAAGCTCGCCGGAAGTAGTAATCCTGTAGCCAAAAGGGCTGTAAATAGTAGTTTTTTCATGGGTATTAGTTTTTATATGATAATGTTTTCGTGGGTATGAGTTGTATCAACGGTTATATTTTAAATCAAATTTGTTTTGCGACATAAAAACAAAGGCAAAGAAATCTATGAAGGCGATAAAAGAAGGGATAAGGGTCCAGCAGAAAATAAGATAAAATACTCCCATCATTGTCTGCCCCAAATAAAAACGGTGTATTCCTAAACCTCCAAGAAAAAAAGAAAGTATTGCTGCCATATTTTTTTCTTTCCGGCTTTTGATTATGGGCGGGACATTTTGTGATTGTTGTGATTTTAATTTGATTATTTCATCTGTGGACATGGCTGTTAATTGTGCAATATAATTGACGATATTGAAAATATGCTGGTTGGCATGTGTGACTTCATGAGATTCATTGAAGGTCCCCATTTTTCTCCTTATTTCTACCGTTATTTCCGTTTTGTTTTCTGATATGGAATTAAGATTAATATCAATATAAACGCCCAAACTCAGGAACTCATATGATTCATAAGTGTATTGATTGAAGATTTCATTTGAACTGTGGAATCTATATTTAGAATGTAGAAAAGTAATATTTTTAACACTTTCTTTCACTCTGTCAATAGAAATGTCGACGTTCAGTGTTTTTTTGGGGTTTGGGATTGCGAATACTGCCATATTAATAGTTTTCTAATGTTTTAAGAAGCTGATCTCTGAAATTGTATATTTCATCAAGGTTATTCAGCAATACTTTTTCTCCTGCATCTTTTCCATTGTGGAAGGTTTCAATATACTTATTGGCAGTATTGAAATGAAATCGGCAGAGCGGTTTTCTATTGTTGTCATCAAGTAGAACTCCAAAATAGGATAGTGTATCTCTGTAAGCAATTCTGTCGGAAGGAACTTTTTCTCTTAAAATGGCTTTCGCGATTTGGAAGGCTTCCAATTCTTCTTCTGTTGTCACAATTTTAGAATCGTTATTTTCATCAACCGGAAGTGTTTTAATGGTTTCTTCCTGTTTTTCAATCTGCTCATTGATGCTTAATGCCGATTTTAATCTAAAGCTTATAGATTCATTGATAGAAAGGGTTAAAGCTTTTTTCGTGTACTCTTTAAAAGAAACCATTCTACTTGCTGTCATAGGTTTTTCGAAGAATCTGCCAACCAATAGTTTTACCATTTCATCGGAAGGGGTTTCAATTTCTTTTTCGAATTCTTTTCTGATCGCTTTTATGTATTTCAGTGCCTCAGCAGAATCCAGAATGCTTTCTAAATTGTAATCGTTTTTTGTAAAGCTTTCTAATATTTTAATGGAACTGTCTTTCAGATCTTCAATATTAATGGTGAAGAAAGGTTTCTCATCCATAATATTAGGTTTTTCCAGATCTGTATAAAAATTGTAAACAATACCATTGGTTAAAATTCCAAACCTTGATTTCGAAACATGATAGTACCGATGCAATTGAGAATTATGGGCGTCTGCACTTTCTTTCCAATGTTTACATTCAATAATTAAAATAGGATCATCATTTTTTCTGATCACATAATCTACCTTTTCTCCTTTCTTGGTTCCGATATCACAGATGTGCTCAGGAATTACTTCCGTAGGGTTGAAAATGTCGTAGCCTAAAATTTGTATGAAAGGCATGACAAAGGCATTTTTTGTGGCTTCTTCAGTATTGATCTGGTCTTTTAATCCGACAACTTTCTGATGCAGCTGTTCTAATTTTAGTTTGAGATCCATAGGTTGGTTATGTTTAAATTTATGCCTCAAAAGTATCCCGAGAAAAAGCATTTTCCTTACGGGAATCCGTAAAACAAAAAACCTTTCAAAGAACTTGAAAGGTTTTTATATCATATATAAAGACAAGATTAAATAATTCCGAGGTCTTTGCAGAACGCTACCAGATGTTCATTGCTGGAAACTTCGAGATCTTCTTTCAGGCTGTTCAACTTTTTTTCTACACTGCTTAAGCTGTAGGGTTTAATGTCTTTCTCCTGGAGATGCAAAGGAATATTTTTCTGCAGAATTCCTTTTGAAAGAAGAGAAACCAAAGCGATGTCATAAGCTGAAAATTCATAACTGTTCAGTTTTTTGACTTCCTGTTTCAAATCAAAGGATAAATAATTTTCATTAATGAAAACGGAGGCAATGGATTTTTTCAACTCTTTGGAGTCGTTTCTTGCTTTACGGACATAGCCGTTGATTTTAAACTTATTAAACAGAGAATCAATAATTCCTGATTTATGTTCTGCAGAAAAAACAATCACTTTTAAGGAAGGCTGCAATTCCTTTACTTTCTGTATTAAATCTCTTCCGTCTTTGAGGTTCTGGTCCCGGTGATCCTCTTCATAGTAAAGATCTGTGATCAGTAGGTCATAAGGCGCTTCCTCACGGATGGCTTTTTGAACTTTGGCTAATGCATCATCACAATAGTATACATAATCTACATTCGGAATGTTGAGTTCTTCCAATGTTTTCTGGATAGAAATACTGATACTTTCGTGGTCTTCGGCTATTAAAATTTTTTTGAACATTCGTTTAGGTCTTTTTTAAGAAACAGGAAATGAGATCGTAATCTTCAGCCCCTGTTCAGATTTATTGTCAAAAATAATAGCTCCATCGATAGCGGCAATACGGGTTCCCGTATTTGTAAGACCATTTTTATAGGTCATCTCTCCCGGAACTCCAATTCCATTGTCTGTATATTGGATTTTGACTGAATTCTCAATTCTTTCAAATTTGAAGATAACGCGCGAAGCCTGACTGTGTTTTTTCATATTCACCAGCAGTTCCCGTACAACCTGATAGACTTCATCAAAAGAAGATTGGGAAATACCAGCCCAGATTTCGGCATCATTTCCTACCGTATAGGTTTCTGTATTTTCGTTCTTGAAAGAAGCAATGAGGTTTGATATTTTATCTTTGAAATCTTTGCTATCGTTTTCGTGATCAGGTTTTTCGTAGGAAATATCCCTAGATTTTTCATAAACAAATTCGAGCTCGTCAAGGGCGTGTTCCTTATCAAAATCTTCCTGGTTTTCTATTTTGGTCATCACTTGATAGATGCCGTTGGCTACAACGTCGTGGACTTTTTTAGACATCTTAAGCTGAGTGTTTTTGACCTCTATCTCTTTTCTTTTTTTATACCAAACAGATATGATTATAGTGATCAAAACCAATATACCTAAAGCAAAAGATAACCACAGAATACGATTTTCATTACGAATATTATCCGTTTTTAATTTTTCATTACCAAACCGTATAAGCGCGAACTGATTTTTCGAATTGTTTCTTGCAGTATGAAGACTATCTATGAGAAAATTGTAGGCATGAAAATTTTTAGAATAATTCTCGGGGTCAAGCCTTATTAATTTATTTAAAGCCTCAAGCCTGTCATCCGGGCTTTTATTCTGTATGGCAATTTTATACATTTCTTCAGCATAAGGAAGAGCTTTCGTCTTATCTTTTATAATGTAATAATCTGCAATCGTTGCCAGACTTGAATTAATTCCAATATTGTCTTTAAATTTTTTTCTTATTTTCCAGGCTTGTAATAAGTCTGGAATAGGATTGTAGCTTGAGTTTTCAAGAAACTTTGTTTTGGCTAAATTATTTAGCACTCGTGCATAATCTATACTGTCTGTAGTCTGTAATGCTTTTTGGAAGAACATCTTCGCAGATTTAATATCATGTTGCTCTAAATAGGTGTCTCCAATATTATTATAAAATGCTAGAGAATCCACTTTATTATCCGAAATAGAAATAGCCCGATTATAATACTCAATGGCATCTTTAAAGTTTTTAAGATTTTTAGAGGCAATGGCAACGGAATTATAGTTGGAAGATGCAATACTTTTAGAAATGCTGTCATTTTTGTTTTGTAATAGTTTTTCAGCTTCAATAGAACTTGCTATACTTGCATGATAATCCCCTTTATCATTTTCTATAATAGCCAGATTGGCAAGGGCCCTGCCTGTTTCTGTTTTATCATCGATGCTTGATAGATCTTCTTTAGCTTTAGCATAATATATATAGGCAGAATCTGTATCCCCGGAATCTCTTAGCTTTTTTGCTTTATCTAAATTTTCGTAACTGTTTTTTTTGAAGAACTTTTGAGTCTCATCTTTACAGCTTATTAAAGCAAACCCTAATAAGGTAAGAAGTTTAATTTTTTTCAAGGTTTTTGTTTTCCAAGATACAAAAAAGAGAGCAATGATTTCCATTGCTCTCCGTTGTCATCCTTTATGGGTTTGTTCCAGGATCTGATAAAGGTGGTTTTTGTCCGGTGTTGCCTCCTGTATCTTCTCCGTTTCCTTCTAACCCTTCTCCTGGAGATGCCTGTATCGTTGTTTGGTTTCCGGTAGTATTATTAGTTGCTGTATTAGCGTTATTATTTGAAAATGCTAAACCGATTAGCATTAATATAAACTGGATCATTTCCTTAAAATTTTGAAGTTTTTAGACTGTTTTTCTTCCTCTCGTGGTTTTTGATCACGAGCAGTACACGTTTAAAATTTCGAAGCGCTTCTAATTTTTTTGGGAAGTGAACCTTCAAAAACGGAGGAGAAACATCTGCTTCCCAACCCGGAGTTTTCCTCCGTTTTATCTGGTGAGTTTGAAATCAGTTTTGTAAATTTGTTTTTGTAATGTTTTGTTTGTCACTGATTTCTGAAGCAAAGGTGCGGAAAATGATGGTGCAGATGTTAGACACATTTTGGACATCTGTGGACACGTTCTGGACAACGGGGCCTTATGGGAATCCGTAATGTGGTATGAGAGATAATCACCTATTTTGTAAGACCGAAAAAACTATATATGTCCAAGAAAAAACTACTAATTCATGAGGTATTTGAGAAGGCGAGAAAAGATTTTCCTGCTGAAAGCACTAAGAATGGTTGGTGCAAAGAACTTGTTGACCATTTTGAAAAAAAGCTAAAGTTTATAGTTAACGAAAAGACCTTCGTTAGGTACTATGATGCTTGTTTACGGGATAATAAAGAACCCAGTATAAAAGACATAAAGATTCTGAATAAGCTTAGTGAATACTTAGGTTATAAAGACTTTACAGATTTTTCCAGAACTTTCGTGAAAAATGATGAAAATGCTAAGAAAACAATCTTTAAAGTAAGTATTGATGAAAAAGAAGAAATTATCCCGATGGGAAATTCTGGACTAGTGATTAACCTTACCAATACAGTTGAGAATACGCAAACTTTTAAAATGCCTGAGTTTATGAAACAGAATGGGTTGGGTATTATGGAGATTGCGTTACTTTTATGCCTCGTGACTGGAAATATTGTATTTTCAAGTAATAAGAAAGTGAGTCATGGGTCTTCATTTCCCTTAGGCTTTATGGCCGATATACAATCAGGTATTGATAAAAAATATATGTATTGGAATGGGGAAAGATATATTGGGACAGACAGCAGTTTCATCCGTCCTGGACTGGATGTAAAGGCAATGAACGAACATCTGTTTCAATATTTTAAAAAGATTAAAAGAAAAGATACGCTTACCGAACAGAATGCTCTCGGCACAACATGGTATTCAAAATATTATAATGAGGTTGAGTTTTTTACAGAAGATGGGGTAGATCCGGAGAATGGAAGAGAATTAAAAAGATCAACCCCTACTATTATTTATAAATATGCAGGAAAGCCGAAAGATTCGATAGAAATAGAAGAATAATTTTTGCACAAAAAAAGCGAACATCAGAAAGATATTCGCTTTGTTATTTAGTCCGCATTCAGCATTCCGAGCTCTCCAAAATGTTTTTTAAACTTCTGGATCTTCGGGCCTACTACGGCGCTGCAGTAAGGTTGGTTGGGATTGACGTTATAATATCCCTGATGATACTGTTCTGCCGGCCAGAACTTCTCAAACTGGGTAACTTCTGTTACATAGGTTCCCAACCATTTTCCTGATGCTTCAGATTTTTTTAGGGCTTCTTCAGCTTTAGCCTTTTCAGCTTCGTCTTTATAATAGATCACAGAACGGTATTGTGTTCCGATGTCATTGCCTTGTCTGTTCAGTTGGGTAGGGTCGTGAAGGAAGAAGAATACATCCATCAGCTGTGCATAAGAAATGATATTGGGGTCAAATGTAATCTGTACCACTTCCGCATGTCCGGTTTCGCCAGTACATACTTCTTCATAGGTAGGATTATCTTTGTGGCCACCCGAATATCCCGAGATAGCAGAATGAACGCCTTTAAGCATATTGAAACAGCTTTCGACACACCAGAAGCATCCGCCCCCGAAAGTGATCTGTTCTAAATTATTGTTATCCATTGTCTGTTGATTATTTTATTTGTGGTTTTTCTGTTCAGCGATGACATAAAAGCAGTAAAAAACCAATCAAAAGTATGAAAAAGTTTTTCATTTAAGGTGAGAAACCCGATGATTTAAAACAGAATTGATACGCAGTTTTTATAATTGCTGAGAAATATTTAACCTAATAAGTTGGATCAACGCAATGGCGCAAGGCTGTATGTTAGAAAGCATTTTTAAGACGCAGGAAAGTCCAAAATTTTCAGCAAGATGATGATGAGATTGCTTCGTCGCTGCGCTCCTCGCAATGACAGCGGTATACAATTTTATCGGAGATAAAATCCTTGCGCCTTAAAACATACAGCCTTGCGCCTTTGCGAGAACCAACAAAAATCCATGAATTTCGCCATTTATTTGAAATCAGCAATCCGTATGAAACAAAAAAAGCACCCCAAAAGGATGCTTTAACTATTATTTTAATGTCGTTTTTCAGTTATTTTTCCCAAACCAAAGCACTTGCTCCAAGAATGGCAGCATCGGCTTCGTCCAGCTCACTGAAAACCAATTTTACTTTATTTCTAAAGATCGGCAGAAGGTTTCTTTCCATATGAAGCTTAGCAGGCTTTAAAATAAAATCTCCAGCCTTGATGACCCCTCCAAATAAAAGGATAGCCTCAGGGGAAGAAAACATCACGAAATTCGCTAATGCCTCACCCAGCTTCTGTCCTGTATATCTGAACACCTCAATAGCGATAAGGTCGCCTTTCAATGCACACTCATGTACCGTTTTTGAGTTGATCGTTTCTTCAGGATACTGATTCAACATAGATTCAGGAAATTCGGCTCTCATCTTTTTAGCGGTGATGGCAATTCCTGTTGCGGATGCATACGCTTCCAGACTTCCTTCAGATCCTGTGCTCCAGTGCTTTCTTCCGCCTGGCTTTACAATGGTGTGACCCAATTCTCCTGCAAAACCGTCATGGCCGTAAATCAAACTTCCGTTGGAAATAATTCCGCTGCCTACACCGGTTCCCAAAGTGATCATAATGAAATCTTTCATTCCGCGTGCAGCTCCAAAAAGCATTTCTCCAAGGGCTGCTGCATTGGCATCATTGGTGATGGTGCACGGAAGATCGAATTTGGCTTTCATCAGGTCACTGAAAGGAACGAGTCCCTTCCAAGGTAAATTGGGTGCCTGTTCTATGGTTCCTTTATAATAGTTGGCATTCGGAGCACCTACCCCGATACCGTCAAAGTTTTTTTCTGTACCGTATTTATCGATCAGGGGTTTTACCTGTTCGTATAAAGCATCGATAAAGTCTTCTACCTGCTCGTATTCATCAGTTCTCAGATTTCCTTTTTCCAGAACTTCACCGCGGTGGTTCACCACTCCGAATTTTGTATTGGTTCCGCCGATATCAATTCCGAGAGCAACCTGTTTTGATAAATCTATTAATGACATTTCTATTTATAAATTCTAAAGGGTTAAAATTATAAAAAAGATTGTATTAATGGATTATTAACAAAACTTTTATTTAAAAAACTTTTACGCGGTTTTTACCGGTTTCTTTTTTCTTCTTCCCCACCAAATCATGAATCCTGTCACAGGAAGGGATGCACAGATCAGGCTAACAACAAATGCGATGATCTTTGTAGGAAGTCCTAAAATGGCTCCAACATGGATGTCGTAGTTGGCATTGACGGCTTTCTCACCAAAGTTTTTGTCTTTTGGATCATGGGTATGAAGAAGCTCTCCTGAGTTTTCATCAAAGATCAGATTGCTGCTTTTATGGTAAGAATAAGACAGGTGCTTTACATAGACTTCAAAGTTCGGGTGCTCGTGATCATCCATATGCTCATGGCCAAGATCAATCGCAAAACCGAATGCATCCGGGTATTTCAGAATAACCGTATTGATAACTTTATCCAGTGTTCCTTCTGTTCTTAATTCTATCGGAGCTTTGGTTTTAATATGGGAGAAATCCGGATATTTTGTTTCTCCGCCGGAGAAGATCACATAGATCATCGCCTGCACCACGAAGTAAGCGTAAAACAGTCCTGTGATGGTGAAGACTAAAGCAAAGATGGATGAATAGAAGCCTAAGATATTGTGAAGGTCATAATTCTTTCGTTTCCAGCTTTTGATGTTTTTCCATTTGAATGAGAAACGCTGTTTTCTAGCGGCCTTATTTTTAGGCCACCAAAGCACAATTCCGGTGATCAGCATAATCAGGAAGATGATCACTGGGATTCCGACTACATAAGGTCCCCAGTCCTGCTTCAACAGGAAACTCCAGTGGATCATTTTTACGATATTGAAAAAACCGTTCTTTTCATCATAAACTCTGAGTACTTTTCCGTTATAAGGATTTACGTAAGCCGCCTTATAGACCGGAAGTTCTTCAAAATAATTCCAGGCTTTCGTATTATGCTCGTACCAGTAAAATACATAGGATCTCTTTTTGTCGATAGGAATATTAACCCAATGGACCGGATATTTTTCTTTTACCTGCTCCACAACGGCCTTTTCCATCAGTCGGATGGGAAGAACCTTTTTCTGATCTATATTCTGTTCATTGTGAAAGATAACATCCTTTCTGGTCAGGTTTTCTATTTCGTCTTTAAAAACATACAGTGCTCCTGTAATAGAAATGATAAAGATCAGAAACCCAATCCCCAGACCAAACCACAAATGCAGTTTAGCAGACCATTTTTTAAAGAAACCCGGCTTATTTTTATGATGATGTTTTTTCTTCATATCTCAATTCAAAGTAGCACAAAGATAAGTTTTACTTTTTATTTAGTTTAATTAAAATTTATACTCAATCATTGCAGTACCTCTCGCTCCCAATGAATTCACGAATTCGCTGTCACGCGCAGACCACCATGCAATAGCTGGCTGATACATTTTGTTGAATACGTTTTCTACTCCTAAAGACACTCTCCAGTTTCTATTGACTTCGTAGCTTGCTTTAAAGTTGAAAACAGTATAATCAGGAACATAACCTTCTCCGTATACATACAGTCCTGTTTTTGCATTAGGCTGGAATCTGTCCTGCTCAAAGGCATGCAGCATATCAAGACCAAGAGATAATGTTGGGATAGGTCTGAACTGAACGTATGCCAGAACTTTAGGTGCAGAAATTCTGCTGTTGTTGATTTTAGCTGAATAATCTCCGTCATCTTTTACGGAAGTGATTCCTTCCATCCAGCTGTAGCTTCCTCCGAAATTGACCCATCTTGTCGGGGTGAAATGAAGGAATCCTTCAACCCCGTATACAATTTCCGGCGATCTCTGAATGGTTAATGCTCTGTCCGGACTCTGTACAAATGAAGCGCCCAGTTTTGAAGTACTTACATAAGAGGTGATTTCATAGTTGACCCATTTTGAAATCTGTCCTGTAGCACCAAATTCGTAGTTATTCACGATGATTGGTTTTGTTTCAAGATTCTGAATGGTTCCCTGGGTAGATGTTCTCAGAATTCTTCCCAGCTCGTTGATAGAGTAGGACTGTGAAAAACTTCCGAACAGGTTTAAGAAAGGCTCAACGTTGTAACGTACCCCTAAATTAGCTACCAATGCATTATATTTTAATTTTCCTCCGGTTACAAAAATACTTGTGGTAAAGGTTCCATCACTTTTAATGGAAGAAAGGGTATTAAAGTCACCTGCTTTCACGCTCATGTTTTCGTAGCGAAGACCTCCTTTGAGGGTCAGTTTCTTTAATAAATCAACTTTAACCAATAAGAAAGGAGCGAGGTTGGTCATATTCATGTCCGGTGTCCAGTAGCGGCCATCTTCCAGCTTTTGTACGGTCTGGTCATTCAGGATATCCATTCCGTACATGATTTCGGCCTGTGAATTCTGAGCGGTCCAAAGTTTGGTGTCAAAATTAATTCTGGCTCCGTATTTTTTAGAGATCACATTGGACTGTCCACCTCCGAAGAACGTGTCACTGTATCCGTACACCGTCTTAAAATCCTGCATATAGGCATTGAAATTCAGTGAAGTGGTCCCCCAGAATAGATTTTGATTATCGTAATTGATCCTGAAATTATGATTTTTAGGAGTTCCCTGAGGAGTCGTTTCCAGGTTTTTTCCTACGCCTTCCCCAATGGTGGGCTTAATGCCATATTTTCCGGTTACCAATCCTAAGCTGAGGTCAGATCTGGAGGAATATCCGATATAAGAAGCTTCAATCCTTTGATCTTTGTTGATATCATACCCTATTTTAAGCATTCCGTTGTAGTTGTCCATTTTTGCGGTGCTGTAGGTCGGGGAAAGGCTTACTCCGTCTGCATCCTTCATGTAGCCTGTTCTTTCATAGGCAAGAGAGAATACATAATCGAATTTATTCACCTTTCCGGATAAAAGCTGGCTGGCTCTTACTCCTAAAGTTCCGCCATAAGCCTGGCCTGTAAAACCGATCTGAGTCAATCCTGAAATATTTTTATCGGACTTGCTTCTTCTCGTGATATAGTTGATGATTCCACCGTCTGCACCGTTTCCGTAGATGGATGAAGCTCCTTTGATGACTTCGATTCTTTCAATCACTGAAGGATCAATAGACCTGATATCTCTTGCTCCGTTTCTGAGTGGAGTAGACTGGGGAATTCCGTCGATAAGGACAAGGACCTGGCGACCTCTTAAAGTCTGTCCTGTGTTGGAAGTCTGCCCGGAGTTGGTTCCTAAACTGGGAACCGTATACTGAAGAATACTGGTGATATCTGAATTAACGGTCAGCTGAGACTGGATCTGCTTTTCGGCAACGATGGTTACTGAGCTTGGTATTTCTTTGATACTTTCTTTTTTTCTGGAAGCAGTCATCACGACTTCATCCACGCTGTTGGTCTGGACACTGTCTTTAACCTGTGCAAAAACAGTTACCGAGCCTAAGCATGCGGCTGATAAGAGCGCTTTTTTCATTATATTTTCTTTCCTTGTTTTTTTTGTTTTCCCCACCATACCAGAAACCCTGTCACAGGAAGTGAAGTACAGATGAGTCCGGTGATGAACCATAAGATTTTTCCAAACAGCCCAAAATAGGAACCTGTGTGGATGTCATAATTGGCATTGGCATATTTTTCCGCGTTGTTCAGATTCTGATGAGGTTTTTCCGCCAGCAGTTTTCCTGAATATTTGTCAAAGACCAATGCATTTCTTTCGCTGAAACGTCCCTCTTCTCCGTATATGGTCACCGGGATGTTTTTCAATTCCTTTCCTTTTTTGTTTTTTCCGTTCAGTGGAATTCTGAAACTGGAAGAATGGGCATACAGTTTTCTCGTTTCCTGAGCCGTAAGATCATAGACCGAAGGATTTTTAGCCACCAGAGAATCCGGAGATTTAATTTCTTTTTCTTTCGGCTGTTCCAAAGAGCCTGACAGCGCAAGATTGAACGTGTTTTTCACATACGGATACGCAAAATAGATTCCTGTAATGCTCATCAGTAAAGCGAAAAATGAAGCATAGAAACCTAATACATTATGAAGATCATAGTTTTTACGTTTCCAGGTCTTTACATTTTCCCAACTGAACCAGAAACGACCTTTTCTTGCTTTTTTATTTTTGGGCCACCATAATACAATTCCGGTGATGAGCATGAAGATAAACAGGACGGTAGGAATTCCTACGACGTATTTTCCCCATTCGGAGTTCAGAAGAAGACTCCAGTGGATGTATTTCAGAATGTTGAAAAAATTGTATTTTTCATCATAAATGGCCAGTAATTTTCCGGTGTACTGATCGACGTAAACCAGCTTATTGATTTTAACTTCCTCAAAATAATTCCAGCCCTTTTTGTTTTTTTCGTAGTAAGAAAAACGGTAAGATTTATTTTTGTCCAAAGATATTTCCACGGCATTCACCGGAAACTTTTCATTGAGTTCCAGACTGACTTTTTCCTTCAGGAGAGCTATAGAAAGGGGAGACGCTGTGGTTTCCTTCACATACATGGCTTCTTTTCGGAGGCTGTTCTGTATTTCGTCTTTAAACACATACAGCGTTCCGGTAAGCGAAACGATAAAGACAATGATACCAACGGACAAACCAAACCACAAATGCAGTTTGGCAGACCATTTTTTTGTAAAAGAAATTTTCTTTTTATGGGGGTGCTTTTTCTTCATAGCAAAAAGTTAACCTCCGAAGAGGCTAACTTTTGATTATTTAAAATTTATATCCTATTGATAGTCTCCAGTTACGCGGAGCATTGTAGATCCATGCGTACGAACCGTCATCTGATCTGTAGCCACTGTAAAGCTTTCTGTTCAGAACATTATTCAGCAATAGATTAACATCGAATTTTTTAGCAGTATAAGAAATACCGAAGTTGGTGTCAAAATAATCTTCCAGGCTCTGGTCGTATTTTGCGGTGGTTCCAAACCAAGACTGTCTTCCTCCCTGGTACTGATATCCTGCAGAAATACCGAATCCTTTTAGATTGCCATGTTCGAACCTGTAGCTTAACCATGTATTTTGTACGTTTTTAGCATTTCCGGGAGATTGCTGACCTATTTTTGAAGCATCACTGTCTTTGATCGTTTTAGCATCTGTATAAGCATAGTTGATCACTACATTTAATCCTTTTACAATTTCTCCTTTAATATCAGCTTCGAAACCTCTGGCTCTCTGTTCACCAGTAGCTACTGAAAGACCACTACCGGGACGAGCGGGATCAGATGTAAATATATTTTGTCTTCTTATATCATATACTGCAAATGTTGAATTCCATTTCCCGCCAAACCAGTCTTTTTTAATTCCGACTTCAAGGTTCTGGCCTCTGAAAGGTGTGGTAAGAGGAACACCTTTAGGATTAGTTTCAGAATACTGCACAGCTGATTGTGGTACAAATGTTTTATCAAAAACCCCGTATGCGGAGAAATCATCACTGAAAGAGTAGCTTGCTCCAACTCTTGGCGTAAATTCACCTGCTTTATCTTTAGGAACAATATTTCCTTCGGAGTAAAATGGATATCCTGCGAAAGTAGTACCGCTTGTATATCTTCCTGCTAAAGTAAGACGCAGCTTATTATTGAACATTTCTATCTGATCCTGTGCATAATAAGAAGTATACTTTACGCCTTGATCGTTATAGAAAGGAGCTGAAGAGTTTAAAGTATAAAAACTGTCAGGAGGTAGTGTAGAAGGATTTACTCCATACTGTACATTCTGAATATTGATCGGATAGACTCCTGGACCATACCCAGAGAAGTCTGCATTGTATTTCCTGTCTCCGTAGTCAAATCCTGCGATAATTTTGTGAACGATGTTCCCTGTATTCAGACTACCTCTTAAATATGTCTGGAAAATATGGTTTTTCCCAACAGCCTGCCAGTTGCTTACTGTTCTGTTGAAGATATTTTTATCGTTCGGATCAAAAGTTCCCCACCATGAACCACCGTCATAGTTCATATCCATATAGGCATACTGCGTACTCCACACCCAGTCTTTGAATAATTTCTGATCCAAAGTCAAGAATAAGCTCTGATCTTTTACTTCAGTTTTTTTGAAGTTTGGGTCGTTAAAGTTAGTATGAACATTTAATGAAGCATAACCGTCTTGAGACATTAAATAAGCTCCCGGCTGATTGAATTTTAAAAACTGATAATTATACTGTGCCGTGAATGTCGTTGTTTTTGTTGGTCTGAAAGTAATAGACGGAGCCACAATTATTTTGCTGGTCTTATCATTTTCTGACCATGATTTGTTGGAACTACCCATTAGGTTTAAACGGTAATCCAAAACACCGTCCTTCACGATAACACCGTCAAGATCTGCTTCTCCTCTGAAAAGATTATAGCTTCCCGTTGTGAATCTTACACTGTTTGCAAATTTTCCTGTTGGTTTTTTCGTTACCACATTGTAAAATCCTGCCGGATCACCCATAGATCCCATGAATCCTGCCGGTCCTTTTACGAATTCTATCCTGTCAATAATAGATGCGTCGGGGTTGATAGGTCCCCACGTAGAGGAAACATTCATTCCGTTCATATAAGTAGCGATACTTGCTCCTCTCATGAAAACATTGGAATACACATTGTCCCAGTGTTCTACTTTTCTGGCACCGCTTACGTTACGGACAATTCCTTCAGACATATTTAAAGTGATCTGGTCATTCAAAACCTGACCGCTGATGGACTGTACGTTTTGCGGAAGTTCAATAATCGGGGTTTGCAGTCTTAATGATCCTGAAACCTCGTTAAGTTTATATTTCTGATAGTATCTTCCGTTGACAACAACTTCTTCGATGTCATTTGATTTAATCGTGTCTTTTTGCTGAGCTAAAGTTAACATAGATGTTAATAATGCTGCTCCTATCGTTATTCTTTTCATTGTTTAAATAGTGTCTGAATTATGGTAATGGATTAAAACTTGTAAGTAAGAGTTCCCACTGCATTAATGAGCTTCTGTGGATTGGCAGTAGTATATCCTATCCAGTAGCGTTCATTGGTGAAATTGTCTACTTTTACTCCTATCCTGAATCTTTTAGTGTCATAATAGGCGCTTGCGTTCAGTACAAAATAAGAAGGCAGAGTAAATACATTTTCAGTAGCTACATGAGTAACCGGATCAGTCTCCACATTATTGACAATCTTATTTTCGCTGGCGTAGTTTCCACCAACTCCGAATCCTAAGCCTTTAAGTTTTCCATCAAGAAACTGGTAGCTTGCGTATAGATTAGCCAGATAAGGAGAACCTGACGTATTCGGTCTTCTGTCTAAAACGGACTTATCAGACTGGGTGTATTTCGAATCATTATAAGTAAACCCTGCAATGGCTGTAAAACCTTTTACCAGATAAGCGTTCACTTCAAGCTCAACACCTCTGCTTACAATAGTTCCGTCCTGTATCTGTGCATTGGGAGCATCTACGGTAGGCACATTTCTTAAAACATCCTTTACTTTAATGTTGTAGTAACTGAAAGTAGAAGATACTTTTCCATTAAAAAGGCTTGTCTTAATTCCTCCCTCCATTTGGTTGGCCTGTTCAGGAAGCGGTGTGTTTGTCGCTCCCGCTCCGTCTACATAATAACTAAGGTTTTTAAAACTGTTCTGATAATTCCCGAAAAGAGAAACCTTGTCTTTGATTACTTCATACACAACCCCAAGTTTTGGAGAAAAGAAAGTCTGATTCATTTTCTTTCCATCCGCAACATCAGCTCCCGGTTTATTGTTGAAATTGTCAACACGTAAAGCCATCAGCACATTCAGATTGTTCGTTATGTTCAGGACATTGGATAAGTATACGGCGTAGTTTTCCTGTGTTCCGGATATTAAGTAGGGTTTTTCATTTCCTGCCATTCCATTGTACATGGATTGAAGAGCTGCTCCATTGAAGTTGGTATAGTTGAAGCCCGGCTGATGTAATGGGACAGGTACAGACTCACCGGCGGCATTTTTGTCGAATCCGTTTACATCATAGAAATTCTGATTGTTGTTTACCCTTAAATAATCAAATCCTAAAACTACACGGTTTCTTAAGTTTCCGATTTTAAAATCTCCGTTAAAGTTCTGTTGGAAATTGATTGATTTTTTTCTGCTGTCTCGCGTAGACTGATCACTTCTGTACATGCTGGTAGCATCATCACCCATAAAATACAGATAAGGCATAAACCCTTCTGAATAGCTGGAAGAACTGCTGAAATTGGTAGAAGAAGTGATAGAATTTGAAATTTTATACTGAACCTGCCCAAAGAAATTGATGCTTCGTCCCGTATTGGTAAGGTCTTTTCCTAAGTATGAATTTTTGTAATCCAGATTAAGATTCCTGATGTTATTCACCTTCTGCAAATATTTTCCTGAATAAAAGAAGAACGTCTGATCGCTCATACTCTTCATTTGGAATAATTCCATATCCAGGTTAATGCTTAATCGGTCTGTTGGTTTATAGCTTAAGCTTGGCGCAATTGCTAAATTTCTTCTGAAACCTTCTGTCTGAAATGTACCTTCGTTGGTATAAGCAGAATTTAAGCGGAATAGAAGTTTCTTATCATTCGTTAGGGGAGTGTTGATGTCTACGGCGGCTCTGTACGTGTCATAACTTCCTCCTGCAAGACTTACATTTCCTCCGAAAGTCTCAAAAGGTTTTTTTGTTACACGGTTGATAACACCTCCATAACTGGTCAGCAAGCTTCCGAATAATGTTCCGGATGGACCTTTTAAAACCTCAAGTTTTTCAAGGTTCACGGCATCTATAGTACTGGTTACTGCTCCAAGAACTCCGTTTCTCAATGAATTGGATGAAACAAATCCTCTTAAACTTACATAAGCTCCACCATCACCGGCTCTTCCATTAGATGTCCACATGGTTTGCAGACCCGTAATGTTTTTGAAAGCATCATCAACGGTAAAAATTCCCTGATTTTCTAAAATTACTTTATCTACGCTCGAATATACCTGTGGGTTTTCAATAGCTTTTAAAGGCATCTTATTGGAATAATCACTGTCTTTTTTGACATAGGTGTTGATGATCACTTCATCAATGCTTTTTAAGGCTGTTGAATCCTTTTCCTGGGCAGAGACCAGTAGAGAACCCAGCAATGAGGCACAGATCAGTACTTGTTTCATGAAAGTCAAATTTTTTGCAAATATATTGTTTTTAATTGTTCTAAATAAATAACAGGATTGATATTTATCATGAATTCATTAGGCACTAAATAACAAAACCCCGCTTCAGTCTGTGCTGAAGCGGGGTTTTTATGAGATTTTATTATTAATTCCTTAAGCAGGGATTTCTCCTTTGTATAAGAAAGAGATAATTTCTTTGTTCATTTTGTCTACCATTTCACTGAATAAGTGGAATGATTCCTGTTTGTAAATCACCAATGGATCTTTCTGCTCGTAAACGGCACCTTGAGAAGATCTTCTCAGGTCATCCATTTCACGAAGGTGAAGTTTCCAGTTTTCATCGATGATGGATAAAGTGATATTCTTTTCAAAATCATTGATTAAACTTTCACACTGAGTATCGTAAGCTTCTTTCAGATCAGCCACAATTGTCATTGTTTTGTGTCCGTCTGAGAAAGGAACCTGGATCATTTTAAACATGGAACCCTGATTCTGATACACATTCTCAATGATAGGGAATGATTTTTCTTTCAGTAAGTTCAGTTTCATTTTATAATCTTCCTGAGCTGCCTTGAAAACAAGATCCGTCAATTCAGGAATCTGCTTGCTCTTGAAATCATTTTCAGAAACCGGAGATTCCATGGTGAAGAACTTAATGATATCGAATTCGAAATCTTTATAGTTTCCTGTAGCTTTTCCTTTGGTAACAATTGAATTTGAAACATCAAAAATCATGTTCGTAATGTCATACTTAAGGTGATCTCCAAAAAGAGCATTCTTTCTTCTCTTATAGATCACGTCACGCTGTTTGTTCATTACGTCATCGTACTCAAGAAGTCTCTTTCTGATCCCGAAGTTGTTTTCTTCTACTTTCTTCTGCGCTCTTTCAATAGACTTGCTGATCATAGAATGCTGAATCACTTCACCATCTTTATGACCCATTCTGTCCATCATTTTCGCGATTCTCTCAGAACCGAAAAGACGCATAAGGTTATCTTCAAGAGATACATAGAACTGAGAACTTCCAGGGTCACCCTGACGTCCCGCTCTACCTCTAAGCTGTCTGTCTACACGTCTTGAATCGTGTCTTTCTGTACCGATAATAGCCAAACCTCCTGCTTCTTTTACTTCTTTGGAAAGCTTGATATCCGTACCACGACCTGCCATGTTCGTTGCAATCGTTACAACGCCCGGCTGTCCTGCTCCGGCAACGATCTCTGCTTCTTTCTTGTGAAGCTTCGCGTTCAATACCTGGTGTGGGATTTTTCTTAACTGAAGGGCCTTAGAAAGTAACTGAGAAATTTCAACAGAAGTAGTACCTACCAATACAGGTCTTTTGGCTGCTGTTAATTTTTCAATTTCTTCAATAACGGCGTTATATTTTTCACGGTTAGTTTTGAAAACTAAATCCTGTCTGTCATGTCTTAAAATAGGACGGTTGGTAGGAATCACCACAACATCTAATTTGTAGATCTCCCAAAGCTCTCCCGCCTCTGTTTCAGCTGTACCGGTCATCCCCGCAAGCTTGTTATACATACGGAAATAGTTCTGAAGTGTTACCGTTGCAAAAGTCTGCGTAGCGGCTTCAATTTTTACATTTTCCTTAGCTTCGATCGCCTGGTGAAGACCGTCTGAATAACGTCTTCCTTCCATGATACGACCTGTCTGCTCGTCTACGATTTTTACTTCCCCGTCAATCACTACATACTCATCATCTTTTTCAAATAATGTGTAAGCTTTTAACAGCTGGCTCATTGTGTGTACACGCTCAGATTTTTCTGCGAAGTCAGAGAAAAGTTTTTCTTTAGCTTCGAATTCTTCTTCTTTAGAAAGATTTCTGGCTTCAACTTCAGCGATTTCTGTTCCGATATCCGGAAGAACAAAGAAGTTATTGTCAGAATTCCCCTGAGACATATATTCTACTCCTTTATCGGTAAGATCAACCTGATTGTTTTTCTCTTCGATAACGAAATAAAGATCTTTATCTACGATCGGCATATCACGGTTGTTGTCCTGCATGTATTGCGCTTCCACTTTCTGAAGCAATGCTCTGTTTCCGCTTTCCGATAAGAATTTGATTAATTGTCTGTTTTTAGGAAGACCTCTGTAAGACTGAAGCAATTTGAATCCTCCTTCTTTTGTGTTTCCTGCAGCGATTAATTTTTTCGCCTCATTAAAGAGTGCAGAAACCGTTTTTTTCTGAACTTCAACGATTCTGTCGATAGAAGGCTTAAGAACATCAAATTCCTGTCTGTCTCCCTGAGGAACCGGACCTGAAATAATCAATGGTGTTCTGGCATCATCTACCAATACGGAGTCAACTTCATCCACAATAGCAAAGTTCAATTCTCTTTGCACCAGTTCTGAAGGTGAAGTTACCATGTTATCTCTCAGATAATCGAAACCGAATTCGTTATTCGTTCCGTAGGTAATATCCGAGTTGTATGCTTTTCTTCTTCCGTCTGAGTTCGGCTGGTGGTTATCGATACAATCGATAGACATTCCGTGGAACTGATAAAGAGGGCCCATCCATGCGGAGTCTCTTTTAGCAAGATAGTCGTTCACCGTTACTACGTGAACACCTCTTTCAGAAAGTGAATTTAAGTAAATAGGTAATGTTCCTACCAAAGTTTTACCTTCACCGGTAGCCATTTCGGTAATTTTACCACTGTGAAGAATAACCCCTCCGATAAACTGAACATCATAATGAACCATGTCCCAAACTACAGGAGTTCCGGCAGCGTCCCAGGAGTTTTTCCAGATGGCAGTATCTCCCTGAATCTCTACGAAATCTTTACCCGCTCCGGCCAACTGTCTGTCCCAGTCTGTTGCTTTCGTACGAATCTCTCCGTTCTGAGCCCATCTTCTCGCTGTTTCTTTTACCAGTGCAAAAGCTTCAGGAAGGATCTGACCAAGAACTTTTTCTTCGATGTCGTATGATTCTTTTTTAAGAGCTTCAATTTTTGTGAAAAGAGCTTCCTTTTCATCTACGTTAGGTGAATTTTTCACCTGCTCTTTTATCTGTTCTATCTGCGCTGTAATTTTGCTGGTTGCAGATTTAATATTGTCTTTAAATTCAGCAGTTTTTTCTCTCAGTCCATCATCAGTCAACTGTTGAATGGCTGGTTCTACAGCTTTGATTTTTGTTACAACTTTTTTTACTTCTTTTAGGTCCTGCGCTTTTTTGTCTCCCAAAAACCCTTTAAGAACTTTGTTTAAAAAACTCATAAATTTTTTGCTTTATGCTTAAAGCAATATGCTTTAAGCGTTTTACTGACACGCTTATCGTGTGAATTTTATATATAAAAAAGGGCAAAAAAGCTCTAAGCGCATTGCTTAAAGCTTATTGCTTTAATTAATATTCGTCTTCGTTCCAAAGGAAATCCTCGTCGGTAGGATAATCACTCCATACCTCTTCGATAGATTCGTAGATCTCTCCTTCGTCTTCAATAGCCTGAAGGTTTTCTACAACTTCCATGGGTGCACCAGTTCTGATTGCATAGTCAATAAGTTCTGCTTTTGTCATCGGCCAAGGCGCGTCACTTAAATAGGAGGCTAGTTCTAATGTCCAGTACATAATTTTCTAATTTTTTTGCAAAAGTATAAAATTAGCTTATATTATACGCTTTTTTATACTTGATTTTCAATTCTTTTTGATTAATTTTTGTTCATTGTCCGTCATAGACCGCATTACAGCTGTTCCGACAACTTACATGATGTCATTTTCTCAAAAACCATTCCACAAATTTTTTTATGCCATTTTGGAAGTCTGTGTCTGGTTTGTAGTCTATTAATGTCTTAGCTTTTGTGATATCTGCATTGGTTTTCTGGACATCTCCCGGCTGCATTGGCAGAATTTTGCGGGTGGCAGAAATTCCAAGGGTATTTTCTATGGCATTCAACATTTCAGATAAAGTGATGACCTCGCTTTCTCCAAGATTAATAATTTCGTAAACCCCGGAATGATTTTCCAGATAAAGGATGGATTTCGTGATTCCATCAATGATATCATCAATATAGGTATAGTCTCTGGCCGTGTTTCCATCGCCGTAAAAAGGGATTTCGTGACCTTCTGAGATCAGTTTTGTAAATTTATGAATGGCAAGATCCGGCCTCTGTCTCGGCCCATAAACGGTGAAGAAACGGAGCTGGATCATGTCAATATGATACAGATTATGGTAAACATGTCCTAAAACTTCGCCACTTTTCTTTGTTGCAGCGTAAGGCGAAATAGGGTTGTCCACATTATCGGTTTCTGCAAAAGGTGTTTTTTCGTTATTTCCGTAAACACTTGATGAAGAGGCACAGATGAATTTATTGATATTGAATTCCTTACAAAGCTCCCATAGGTTCATGGTGCCGCGAACATTTACTTCCTCGTATTCCAGAGGTCTTTCAATAGAAGGACGTACGCCTGCCAGAGCTGCCAGATGAATAATAAGGTCGATTTTATGGTTTTTGAAGATGGTTTCAAGCCCGTTTTTATCCCGAATGTCCTGATAATAGAGTTGGTAGCTGTCTGATTGGGAAATAGTCATTAAATGTCTGATGTCTGTCTCTTTGTCCGAAAAATTAAAATCGTAATTTTTATCGATAGACGCTAAAGTATTTTTAATTTTTATCTGATAATTGTAGAAATCATCAAAATTGTCAACGTTTATGACAGAATGTCCATTTCGTAATAATTTTTCTATTAAATGGGAACCTATAAATCCGCTTCCTCCAGTTACAAGATAAGTCATTTGTGATTTTTTAATGTCGCAAAAATATAAATTTACTTTTTGAAAATATAATCATTAAATTTACTTAAAAAAGTAATATAAACAGTATGCAGTTTCAAGGGCAAATTTTAAAAATGACGAGTTTCGACGCACAGCCGATCCAATATTATCTTAATCTTTCAGGGGATCTTATCCATATGAACGAGCTTTTCGGAAAGGAACTGCGTATAAAGCATACCGGATTTCAGTGTGTCAACTGTGGAGAAAATAAGCCGATTTACAGAATGGGATTCTGCAAGAGCTGTTTCTTTGAAAGCCCTTACGCCAGTGATACCATCATTCGTCCGGAACTTTCCACAGCCCATTTAGGCGTTGCAGAACGTGATCTGGAAGTGGAAAAACAAATCCAATTGCAGCCTCACACCGTATATTTAGCATACACCGGAGATGTAAAAGTAGGAGTAACAAGAAATACCCAGATTCCAACAAGATGGATCGATCAGGGTGCCACTTTTGCACTGCCGATTGCCAGAACAGAAAACCGTTACGAAGCGGGAATGATAGAAGTTGCATTAAAAGAACACCTTCCTGACAAGACCAACTGGAGAAAAATGCTTCAGGATGATTTCGAAGGAGAAATTGATCTCGCCGATTTCCAGCAAAAAATCAGACAGTATTTTCCTGATGACTTCCAAAAGTTCTACAGTGAAGGGGAAGATTTGTGGAGATTTGATTACCCTTTTGAAAAACCGTCGAAAGTAACTTCATTCACATTAGATAAAAAACCTGAATTCACAGGAAAGCTTACCGGAATAAAAGGACAGTATCTGAGTTTCGATAGTGCCGATTTTATGAATGTTAGAGGGCATGAAGGCTATGTCATCGAGCTGGAGATAAAAAATTAATCTTATATTTAAGATGACAAACACCAAATTACAATATGAAAAAATGGGTCAAAAAGTTATTAATAAGCCTTGGAGTTCTGCTGCTCATTATTTTAGCCGCGAATTTCGGACTGAATATATGGCTTAAAACCCAACTTCCTGATTATATAAAAAAGAATACAAATTATAAGGTATCCTACAAAACACTGGATGTAGATCTAGGCTCTGGGAATATTTTCGCTGCGGGAATTACCGTAAACAGCAAAGACCCACAAAACACCAACGTTATTGGCCTTCAGGGAACGATTGATACCTTAAAAATCAGCCGTTTTGGGATTTATGATGCTATTTTTAATAAAAGAATCAGCTCATCTGATCTGTTGCTGGCTAGACCTAACTTAAATATCAGTCTTGCAAAACCCGTAAACCGTAAAACCGGGAAAAAAAGAAATCCTGTCCTATTTGAAAATATCAGGATCAATAAAGGAACGATTAATATTTTCAAACATACAAAACAAAAATTTTTATCTGTTCAGCAATTGGACTTGTTTGTTGAAAACCTGCAGATGACCGAAGAATCAGTAGAGGATAAACTTCCTGTAGTTTTTGACCGTTATTCTATTAAAGGAAAAGATTTTTTCTTCCGCCCGGATAATGTATATGCAATTACAATAGGAAATATCACGACGTCGGATGGTCAAATGTCAATCGGAAATTTCAGATTGATTCCATTGTTGTCTTTTAATCAGTTTAAAAGATTCTATCCTCAAAAACCTAAACTCTTTGAATTCTCCATTCCAAAAATGGATTTTAAAGATGTGGTTTTGGCTAAAAACAAAATTTCACTGGCTAATGCAGATTTTCAAAACCCTGTCCTTACCGTTTACAACACGGGAGTAAAACCTAAAAAGGCTGAGAAAAAACTGAATTTTGAAGTTAATTTAGAAGATATAAAGTTTAGTAACGCTGCTGTACTCATTAATAAACCAGATGGAAACAGATTACTTTCTGCAAAAGCATTGAATGTGAAAGTTAATCAGTTGAAATTTGATAAAGTCACCGCAGAAGCGGTAATTCCTGTCGGATATAAAGATTTTCATTTTTCAGGAAGAGATATTCAGTATTCAAATCACCAGAACTTCACGGTTGAAAGCATTGCACTAAACCCCAAAAGCGGGGAAATCAGAAATCTGGTATTGTCTCCCGGAGTTCCGGAGGCGGGAAAGGGTTCAATGGATCTGAAAACCGGACATATTGCCTTTAATATCAATAAATTTGAATTTGTTGAAAAGAAACTGAATCTGGATCTCAAAGATGTTCTGGTTGAAAATGTAAGCGGAATTGTTAAAGCAGGAGTTAATAAACCAAGGAAAAATTCAGGACCGGGAATCATCAATTCAATCATAGTCCGGAAAATGTCCCTCAAAAATTCTGATGTTGTTTATGATAAAGGAATGCAGCCACTCGCTTTTCATGATCTGAATGCAACGGTCAATACCATTGAAATAGCACCTAAATCAAATAAACAGGGACTTTCCTTTAAAGTGAAAGATTATTTCCTGACAACAAGGAATTTTGCCTACAGAACAAAGTTTTATAATTTAAGCGCCGGACTTTTAAAATTGAATAAAAATAAAGTTCAGGTTAATAGTTTTATCATGAAACCGCTCGTTTCGAGAGCACAGTTTATCAAAATGATACCTGTAGAGCGTGATCTCTATGACATCAAAGTTTCTCAGATAGCAGCAGACGGACATTGGGATTTGTTTTCTGATAATAAATCGATCAATGCTTCCCATGTGACAGTTCTCGGGGCAGATGCCAATATTTTCAGGAGTAAGATCCCAAATGATGATCCGAAAGTGAAACCATTGTATTCCAAACTGCTTCGTTCGATAAAAATTCCGATGACAGTCAATAATCTTGATCTGAAAAATTCCGTTTTGGTGTACGAAGAAGATACACCCGAAAGTGCAGGCCCGGGAAAACTGACATTTGCAAATTTTAATATGAACGTTAAAAATCTGAATTCTGCCAAAACAAAAGGAAAGCCTACAAAAGTAGATATTAAGATCAATTGTTCATTCATGAATCTTGCACCTCTCTCCGTAAACTGGAATTTTGATGTATCCGATCACAACGACAATTTTGCCATTTCAGGAAAAACATCCAATCTTCCGGCAAGCGGGATCAATCCGTTTATCAGACCCTATCTTCATGTGACGGCCACTGCCGGAACTATTCAGGAAATGCTGTTCAGTTTCAAAGGAAATCCTGCAGGACTGCACGGAACGTTCAATCTGAAACATAAAGAACTTAAAATTGCCGTCTTAAATAAAAACAATCAGGAAAAGAAAGGAGTACTGACAGTTGTGGCGAATCTCTTTATCAGATCTGATTCCGGAAATTACCCGGAAGCTGTAGCCGTGGAAAATGTTGAAAGGGATCCAACGAAATCATTTTTCAATCTTTTCTGGAAAGGAATTGAACAGGGATTAAAGAAAACACTGATCGGAAAGAATATCGATAAAACTGAGAAAACGGTAAAAAGTGCGGTTTCTTCTGTAAAGGAAGTCAAGAAAACGGTAAAAGAACTGAAGCAGGAGATCAAAGCAAAAAAGGCAGAACCTAAACCAGAGAACGAGAAAAAGGAAAAGAAAGGCTTTTTAAAAAACATCTTCAAGAAAAAAGAAACCCCCAAAACGGAATAGTTCGGGGGATATATTTAGATCTTCTGGTTGAAGGAAGTATTAAAAATTAAATTCTTCACTTTCCTGAACAGGAATATCTCTCAGGAACTCATCAAACTTTTCACCAGGATAATTACTGTCTGCTCCATAAGAATCGATGATCATTCCACGGTTTCCGGCATTATCTTTTAAAACATACAAAACCGCATTATCATCAGGATTGCTGTCGCCTTCAAAACGATAAGTCTTTAAAATGATAAGCTCAGAAGGTTGGTATACTTTATCTGAATTCTCAAATTTCATCTCACATTTGTCATTCATTCTGAATTCTCGATGTATTCCTCTCTCTGAAAGGGTTTTCATAACCTGGCTTAAGGTGGTCATTCTGTCGGTATATTCTGAATTATCCATAATATTATTTTTATAGGGTAGTACAATAATTAAACCATTGATTTGCTAAATTTAATAAAAAAGGCAATTACATTTTTCAACGAAATAAAGTTTAATGTTAACAAAATTTATAATTTGAATCAGAAAAATAGGTACGCTTTTTGCAGTAGGTATCGTATTAAATCGGACGAAATATGAAAAAAGAAGTTGGCGTTTTACTGGCAGGAGGTGTTGGTCTTTTGGCTGTATTAGGTTTTATTGGATTAAAAAAGATATTGACTAAAAAAGATAAAAAATATAGTGATACCTATTCGGATTATCACAGACATTTTGATGACAAAAACCACGAAGATGAATATCACGGAGTGGAATTTTACGCACTGAAGTAGTAAAAGAATATATTTAATTATGTGAAATCCGGCTCCTTTTTAAGGGTCGGATTTTTCTGTGGATAACTTTAATGTTAAAACTCATTATTTAATTAGAAATCCATTCTAATTTTACACCATAATGCAAAACGAGAATTTCAAAAAAGGTCAGGGCGCACAGTCGAACGTTATCAATCGTTTCGACAGGTATACCTATGAGCCTGAAGATGAAGATTTCGAAGCGGTAAAAACCTCTTTCACCGAAGTTTTTCCAAAAAGCATTGTGAATCAGGTGAAAAGTGAAGACCTCCCGATGGAGTATTCCATGAATCCTTATCAGGGCTGTGAACACGGATGTTCCTATTGTTTTGCAAGGCCTACTCATGAGTACTGGGGCTACAGCGCCGGAATTGATTTTGAAAGAAAAATCATGGTGAAGAAGAATGCTCCTGAACTTTTGGAGAAATTTTTTCAGAAAAGGGGTTACAAGCCCGCGTCAATTCTGCTTTCTGGAAACACAGATTGTTATCAGCCGGCAGAAAGACAGTTTGAGATCACCCGAAAACTTCTTCAGGTTTGTCTGGATTACAGACATCCTGTCAATATTCTGACAAAAAATGCACTTGTTCTGAGAGATCTGGATATTTTAAAGCCCATGGCAGAACAGAATCTGGTTTCTGTTTCACTCAGTATTCCTACTGTCAATGAAGAGCTGAGACGGAAAATGGAGCCTCGTACCAGTTCAGCTCCTAATAAATTAAAAGCTATAGAAGTTCTTACAGAGAATAAAATTCCTGTTCATGTTATGGTGGCGCCAATTATCCCTGGCCTGAACAGTGATGAACCGTTGAATATTTTGAAATCGATTTCAGAGGCAGGCGCGTTGAGTTTCGGATATACATTAGTGAGATTGAATGATACCGTAGAACCTGTTTTTGTCAATTGGATTGAATCTCATTTTCCGGACCGGGCACAAAAGGTTTTAAATCTTATCCGTTCTATGCGTGGCGGAAAGCTTGGAGACAAAAGATATTTTGAAAGACAAAGGGGAGAAGGGAATATCGCGGAAATGATTCATACTACATTTAAGATCGGAAGAAAGAAGTTTTTCGATGGTAAAGAATTCCCTAAACTTTCCACAGCGAATTTTACCGGAGCAAAAGATCAGCAATTACGACTCTTTGATTGATAGATCTTATTTCTTATACCTTATATATATGATGGCAGATGTATGATAAGGTATATAATATATATGTATAGTATCAGATTCAATAGGAGCGGGCTTCAACCTGCTTATAAGATACGCACATTGAATAAGGCTTCAGCCAAAACTGTTTGATTGATAGATCTTGTTTCTTGCACCTTATATATATGACGGTAGATGTATGATAACAATTATATATTATCAGATTCAATATGGGCGGGCTTTAGCCCGCTTGCAATATGTATACACACAAAAAGGCTTTAGCCAAAGCTTACGTACAAATGAAAACCTTTATTTCCAGGCTTCTTCCGCCAAAATAAAATCCGACACCACCGGAAACGCCGGATTAAATCTAAAATCCGGCGATATCATAGGCTTGGAAAAGTCCTATGCCGAGTTTTTAAGCCTGATTTATGAACACGTAAAAAGGTAAAATCACTATTACAGAAAAGGGAAGTCGAAAAATTAAACATTAGTTTAAAATTTTTCTCTCTGCTTACCAGTGTTTTACGATTTAATGGGGCTTGTTCATGAATTTTATGTTAAATAAACTTGTTTTGCGTATGAATAAGTTGTTATCTTTGCCCCACTGAAAAACGAGAGTAGGACAGTAGCACAGAAGAGCTTTTAG
>NZ_FOVD01000004.1 GCF_900115055.1 Chryseobacterium oleae
TGAAAGAATTCTGGAAAAAAAGAAATGTAAAAAAGTAGCATTAATTGCTGTATGCAATAAACTTTTAAGACAAGCTTTCGGGATTTTAAAGAATAAAATACAATATCAACAAAATTATTAATAAAATATAAATATTTTAACTTTTAAAAGTTGGCAATTAACATAGAATGTCAAGGTTCAAAACCTTGATAAGGATAAGTTTTGTCTTTTTTAAAATGAGTATATTGGAATATATAAAAGTTAAACTCATCCTGTATGAACGAAATAACCAAAACCTTGACCTGTTTGTTCGTGTTTATCATGCTTTTCTCCTGTGAAAAAAACGAATGTTTTAAATACAGCCAGATACTTTCCGAAGAGGAATGTAATATTATTGTAGATCTGGAACCTGCTAATTCGGTCTGGTTTGAGATTAAAGGACATGATCCTATAACGCAGGAACCTAAAGTTTGCAAAACACACAACCGATGGTGGAATTTATATGCCGATGAAATAGAGCTTGGAGATACGGTGGTAAAAAAGAGAGGCGAACTAACATTTAATATTCACAAGAAAGACACAGTGATCACGCATGAATGGGAAAAATGTCATGACATAAATGCTACTGTTAGCAAAGGATCTTAATCGCTATTATTTTGGATCAATTTCAAAGCTTTGGGAGCAAGCTTTTTAAACATTAAGACATTAAGATCTTAAAAGATGGGGTGCTTAAAGAACTTAAAAAAAATCAATTTATTGATTTCTTCATTCATAAAAATAAGCATACTGCTTAAATCCTTAATGTTTAAATTAAGAAATAAACTAAAGTTTCTTGAGGTTAAAGAAATTAAGGTCAATTTTAAACAGATTGTATTTATTCTACTCCCCAAGCTTTAAGATTAATCCATTATTTTGATAAAACAAAACAGGAAAAGACACAAAAAAACCACCGCATTTGCAGTGGTTTATTTATTTTTAAATTATTCCGGTTAGAAAGAAACCTCGTTCACTTCTTTTCCTCGCTGGAAGTTCATTACTTTCTGACTTCCTTTGTAAGAAACACTTACAATATTGAACTGTTTAGGAAAAGAACTTAAAAGGATCGTGTTTTTAATCTTCATGGTACTGATGTCCGACACACCGCCGGTTTCAAAATATACCCATACCGTTTCTCCGCTTACCTGACTTCCGGTGAATGTTATAGTTTTCGGAGAGCCATTGATGTACACATCAAAATTATTGTTCACATATTTTTTTACTTCTGCTTCAAATCCGGCTGTATTAGGATTGATTTTAATAGCGTCAGAAATATGGTTGGTATTCATTTTTGTGGTAAACTTCAATGTTTTGCTTCCATCTATATAATCAACTTTGGTCATTGAAGAGAAAAAGTCTACATACATAAAACTCATTAACACAAAAAATGTTAAAATTCCTGATATATATAAAAGTTTTTTCATCTTAATTAATAGATTTACAATCATACTTGCTAATTATAGGTCACAAATAATATGCCAATTAAAAATTTACATTCACAGAATACTTGTCATAAAATGCCTTGATGTGGGCCACCGCTTCATCAGCCGTGTCTACCACTCTGTATAAGTCCAGATCATCTTCTGCGATCATCCCTTCTTTTAACAGTGTTGCTTTAAACCATTCCAACAGTCCGCCCCAGAATTCACTTCCTACAAGAACGATCGGAAATTTACCGATTTTATTGGTCTGGATCAATGTCATAGCTTCCGTCAGTTCATCCAGTGTCCCGAAACCTCCCGGCATTACCACGAATCCCTGGGAATATTTTACGAACATTACTTTTCTTACAAAAAAGTAATCGAAGTTCATCGAATACGATTTGTTAATATACGGATTAAAATGCTGTTCAAACGGCAAATCAATATTAAGTCCGATAGATCTTCCCTGTGCATTAAAAGCGCCTTTATTTCCTGCTTCCATGATCCCGGGGCCACCTCCGGTAATGATGCCGAAACCCAGTTTGGTGATCTTTTCAGCAATTTCCACCGCCATTTCGTAATATTTACTTTCAGGCTTCAGTCTTGCAGATCCGAATATAGAAACACAAGGTCCGATTTTGGCCAGTTTTTCGTAGCCATCCACGAATTCAGCCATCACTTTGAAAACCATCCAGCTGTCTTTAGTGATGGTTTCGTCCCAGGTTTTCTGTCTGAGACTGTTGTGAAGCTTTGTTTCATTAATATTTAAGGCCGGATTTACTAAACTTTCATCCCTGTTTCCATCCATTTCCATTACAAAAATTATTTAAAATGTTTTTCGGCTTCTATTACGGATTCGGGTCTTCCCACATCTATCAGAATGCTGTCGTGCACAAATCCGTGGATATGCTCGGTCTGCATCAGATCCAGATATTCCTCCATAACAGAAAACTTGCCGGTTCTCTTTATTTTTTCAAAGATAGCGGGGTTGATACAGTGAACGCCACTGAAAGCAAGAGCTTTAAAGCCTTTATTGAATTCCGCAAGCCTCTGTTCTCCCGACTGTACATTCAGCCAGCCTCTCAAAACCATATCGTCGTTGAAAAGTAATTTTCGCGAACTATCTCTGTCTGAAACCGCTAAAGTAGCAAAATCTTTTATCTTTTTGTGGTATTCCACCAGCGCATTGATATTGATATCCGTTAAAATATCAGCGTTCATGATCAGAAAATCTTCCCCGTGATCGAGGAACTTTCTAGCAAAAATCAAGCCGCCACCGGTTTCCAGCAGTTCATTGGTCTCATCTGAGATTTCAATGTTGCATCCGAAATTACTGTTTTTATTTAAAAATTCAACAATCTGATTTCCAAAATGATGGATATTGATCACAAAATCTTTTATTCCGAAGCCTTTAAGATAATTGATATTTCTTTCCAAAAGCGGTATGCCGTTTACCTTGGCCAGTGCTTTCGGATGATGATCCGTAAAGGGTTTTAGCCTTGTGCCTTTTCCGGCAGCGAAAATTAAAGCTTTCATATAGTATAAGTAATGAGTGATAAGTAATGAGTAATTTCAGGGTTGATGAACAAGTAAAATAATACTTATTGCTCATTACCCATTACTCACGTTCAACTGGTGCTGTTCGTCATGGTGAAGGCTTATTTCTGTTCCCTCAGGATATTTTTCTTTAATGAATTCAGCAATTTTGATGGCAGAATATACGGATCTGTGCTGTCCGCCGGTGCATCCGAAACTGATCTGAAGGTCTTCAAAACCTCTTTCAAGATAATTATCGATATTGATGGATACGATGGATTTTACCAGTTCCAGAAATTTAGGCATCTCTGTTTTGGTTTCAAGATATTCCTGAACGCCGATGTCGTTTCCTGTCTGGATTTTATATTCTTCAATTCTTCCAGGGTTTAAAATTCCTCTGCAGTCGAAAGTAAAACCTCCGCCATTTCCTGAATGATCTTTGGGAATTCCTCCTTTTTTGTACGAAAAACTGTGTATGTCGATGTGTAGCATTGTTGTTTATTTTTTTTTAATTTGAACCATTTAAGGTTTTTATGTTTTTTAATAGTAAAGCCTTCGACTCCGCTCAGGCTGACATTTCTAATACTATATGTTAGTTTGTAAGTTGTCAGCCTGAGCGGAGTCGAAGGCTAACTTTTCAAAATAGTATTAATTTTAAATTTTACGTCTTCTAAAGATAGTTGCCCGATTACTTTTTTAAGTTCCGGATAGTCATTCATCTGTTCCCATGAGGATGCAAACTGCGTGATGTTTTGAATTCCTTTTTCCAGACTTGATATAAAATGTGGCTTCCTTTGGATCAGTCCTCTGAAGCCGTAAGCTCCAAGTACCTGCAGGAATCTCATCATCTGGATTGGTTTTACCGAGTTTTTTAGTTGAATTTTAACTTCTTCATTATCAAATTGTCCGATGTAATAATCAAGCATTTCGTTTTTGAAATCTTCCGGGAAATCAGCCTTAGCCTGGAAAAGAAAAGAGATCACATCATACATCAATGGTCCTTTCATAGCAGACTGATAATCGATGAACGAAACTTTACTTTCTTCATTCACCATGATGTTTCTGGCCTGAAAATCACGGATCATAATTCCTGTTGGCTCAAGGCTCTCAATAAGTGCGGCGATCTGTTTAAATTCTTTCAGCAAAGCAGATTTACGGTATTCCAGTTCCAGAACATCTGCCACGAAGTTTTTAAAATAATACAGATCATGGATCACAGGAAGCTCATCATAAATTTCGTATTCAAAAGTTTTTGAGAAATCAATTTTCCCCTGTGTTTGACTCTGAAGTTGGAAAAGCTTTTCTAAGGTCTGTTTTACCAATGCCTGCACATGTGAGGAAAGTCCTTCTTTGGTAATAATATCGGAAAGGGTTTGTCCTCCCAGGAATTCCTGTACATATATTTTTCTATCATCAGAGACTGCAAAAATACCAGGTGTGTTGAGGTTGAGTTCAGAGAAAATTTCAGAATAATACAGGAAACTTTCGTTTTCCGGGATATTTTCATTGCTGGTGATGATGTATTTTCTGTTGCCGGATTTGGCCAGGAAATTCACCCTCGCAGAACCGCTTTGAGCCAGTGTAACGAACTCAGAAGATGGTTCACCGAGATAGTTTTCAAAAAATCGTTTTGCGTTTTCGGAAGTCATAATATGGAAACAAATATACTAATTTAATGGGAGTTTGAGAGTTTTGGAGTTTGAGAGTATGAGGGTGTTGGAGTTTGAGAATGGTAGTAACTAAAATCTCGTATCCCAGAACCTGTATCTCAATAACCCGCATCTTGTGTCTGATATCTGGTATCTGGTATCTGAAATCTGATGTCTTAATTTAGCTTACATTTCAGTCTAATTTTTATCTTTGTACTATGCTAAAGGATTTTAAACCAGTTTTAAACATTTTGCTGAGGTTCATTGTCATTTATCTGGTGTTGCTTTTTGCTTACCAGTTTTATCTGAATGCCAGTAAGGCGGGCGGACTGGATCCTTTTTCGAGAATGATTGCAGATCAGGTGGCCTCTATTCAGAAAGCTTCAGGATTTCCTACGCTACTTTATGACGATGTGAAAAATGAGCAGGTTTGGTTTTATGTAAAGAAAAATTACGTAACCCGAATGGTGGAAGGGTGTAATGCCATTTCAGTAATGATCCTGTTTGTAGCATTCGTATTTGCGTTTTATAAAGGGGTTAAAACTTTTTTGTTTGCTCTTGCCGGACTTGTCCTTTTGTATATCATGAATCTTCTCCGGATTGTTGGCCTGAACGTGGTAATGTCAGATTATAAAGAATATGGAAAGATGTTTCATGATTTTATTTTTCCGGCGGTCATTTACGGAACGGTGGTGGTTCTTTGGCTGGTATGGATTAAATTCTTTGCTTTAAAAAATGAAAATTCTTAACTGGCTTCTCGTCATAGTAGGCATCTGCGGTCTTATCAGCGTGCGTGTGCTGGAGGATAAAATGTTCTATGATCCTTTCCTGGAATATTTTCATGAGGCGAATAAACATATTGCATTTCCACAGTTTGAATGGGGGAAATTAATAGCAGGCCATGTTTTCAGGTTTATTCTTAATCTTGCTTTGTCCTGTCTGATCATTCAGAGTCTTTTTAAAAATAAGCAGTGGACGGTGCAGGGCGCATTGCTCATCACCATTATATTTGCTATTACTTTTCCTATTTATCTTTACTGTATCTATGACCAGTTTGATGTGGGATATCTTTTCTCCTTTTATATGAGAAGGTTTGTCATTCAGCCGCTGGCGCTGCTTTTGATTGTTCCGATGTTTTATTACAGAAAACAGTTAGAAAAGAACAGGGAAATAAACGGGTAGTCTTATTAACTTACAGGTTGCCTCAAAATTTTGGAATATTAGGAAAGGTCAATGGTGAATTTTGCTTCGCAAGTGAATGGTGAATGATAGAAGTAGAAGTAAGAATCAAGATAATCAGAAGATGCTTCATTAGCTTAATTAATGGCAACCAGTAACTAACTAACCAGCAACTGACAACACTCTGAATCCTAATCTGCTGTATGTTTGTCTACACTCGTTACATTTTCCGGAGTCCATTGTACTCTTTTCACAAAGTTTTTTTCGCGGACAGGGCAGTCTTTGATCTGACAGACAGAACATGAGACGGTTTTACAGTCATCCATATGAAAGTTGAATTCTACGCTTCTTTTGGTGTTTTTAGCTAGAAGAATAATCATTTTTTCCATTTCATTGTGCGCTTCCCGAAGGCTGTAGTACCAAGGCAACGTAATATGGGCATCGATATGGAGATTAGCCCCGAATTGCTGGATTTTCATATTGTGAACGTCGATCCATTCTATTCTTCTGTTATCTTCGAGTACCTTGATAATCTGGTTCAGAAGGTCAGGATCCTGCTCATCCATAATACCGCTTAACGACTTTCTGACGATCTTATATCCGACATAGATGATGTAAAAACCAAAAACAAGGGCTACCACAGAATCCAGCCAATAGATTTTTGTAAAGTAAACAACCACTAAGCTGATGACCACACCTAATGTTGTGATGGTATCAGACTGAAGATGTTTTCCGGACGAAACCAGAACCAGCGAGTTTTCAGCCTGGCCTTTTTTAATGGAAATATACCCTAGAAGATAATTAACGATGGCGGTTGCAGCGATGATCCATATTCCCAGATCAAGTTTGGCTAAAGTTTTTCCCACAACTAAGCTGTTGATACCTTCATAGATGATCATGATCCCTGCAATGGCAATCAAAGCACCTTCGATGCCGGATGTTACGAATTCTACTTTTCCATGGCCATAAGGATGGTCTTCGTCCTTTGGTTTGGCGGCCAGGTGAAGAGAGTAGAGGCCCATAAATGCACTGATGACATTTACAACACTTTCCATGGCATCTGAAAAAACAGCATCGGAATTGGTGAGCTTCCATGCGATGATTTTTCCAATGAATAAGATGACTCCGAAAACAGCAATGATTTTCTGGAATCCTATTTTGTCTTTGTGGGTAATGGTCTTTTTATTTTCCATAGTTTGATAAAAAAAAGAATCTCAATTCTGAGACTCTTTTTTATTTTGTTAGTTTAAACTAAGTTGTTGGCTGCTAAGTATTCTGCAATCTGTACAGCGTTCGTTGCTGCTCCTTTTCGCAGATTGTCTGCTACGATCCAGAGATTCAGCGTTTTGGGCTGCGAGAGATCCCGTCTTATTCTGCCAACGAATACGTCGTCTTTACCTTCGGAGTAGAGCGGCATTGGATATTCGTTGTTTTTCACGTTGTCCATTACAACTACACCCGGTGTTTCAGATAAGATTTTTCTTACTTCGTCAAGGTCAAACTCATTTTCAAATTCAATATTTACACTTTCTGAGTGACCTCCCTGAACAGGAACTCTCACTGCAGTTGCTGTAAGGTTGAATGTATCATCACCTAAAATTTTCTTAGGCTCTTTCATGAGTTTGATCTCTTCTTTAGTGTAATCATCATCACTGAACACATCACAGTGAGGAAGAGCATTTTTAAAGATCTGATAAGGATATACTTTGGCAACACTGTCGTCTCCGTTTATTTCAGCATTAAGCTGATCTACGGCATTTTTCCCTGTTCCTGTTACGGACTGGTAGGTAGAAACAACGACTCTTTTCAGATCATATTTTTTATTCAATGGACCTAATACCATCACCAACTGAATGGTAGAACAGTTTGGATTGGCAATGATCTTATCTTCTTTGGTCAATACATTCGCATTGATTTCCGGAACCACCAGTTTTTTGGTAGGATCCATTCTCCAGGCAGAAGAATTGTCAATAACTGTAGTACCAGCTGCTGCAAACAGAGGGGCGAATTCAAGAGAAGTGTCTCCTCCGGCAGAGAAAATAGCGATATCAGGTTTGGCAGCTATAGCGTCTTTCATGCTTACAATCGTAAATTCCTCCTGTTTATACTTCACCTTCTTACCTACAGATCTTTCGGATGCTACCGGAATTAATTCTGTTACAGGGAAGTTTCTCTCCTCCAAAACTTTCAGCATAACTTGTCCAACCATTCCTGTTGAACCGACTACAGCTACTTTCATTGATTTAATTAAAAATTTAAGGTTAAACTATTACCAAGTGATCAACTTATTGTATATCACTTAGTATTTTATTTTTTAAGCCCCAAAGACTCTTGTCCAAGGGAACGCGAATGCAAATAAACCTACCGCAATAAGACCCATAATCACAATTCCTAAAGAAATGGTGTCATTAGATTTTACTTTCTTATTGATGATCGTCATCAATACCGCTGCGATCAGCATAGAAAATGGATGTTCTACAAATGTCTGTCTGCTGTAAGCATCTTTCATTAATGTTCCGGCAGCTATGGCAGCTTTAAAGCCCGGAGAGGTGAACAGTAAACATACGCCCAGTAAAAACTGAACGTGGAAGAAAATCATCGTGAAGAGCGTGATCTTCTTTAAAAATTTGTTCACTTTACCACTGAAGCCAAACATAGTAGCTAAAAGGGCAATAATAAATAATGAGGCCAAAAGAAGTTCAAGATACCCGAATCCTTTGTGTGCATTAAGCAAAATCTTGTAAAAATCCATATTCAATTTTTTCTATTTTTCTAGGTACAAATATAACAAAAATCCCGGCTAAAAGCCGGGATAGATATTTATAAAATCTAATATAATGATCTTATTAGAAGTTGAATGACAATGTTGCTGCCCATGTTCTTCCGAATCCGAAGAATACTCTGTTACCATTAGCGATACCTTTGTACATTCTTCCTGCATCCTGGTATGTTTTACCTAAGTCAGGATCTCCTGCTGTTGTGATTTTGTCACTTCCAAAGATATTTGTTGCACCATCCTGGATGTAAGTAGTATCAAACAAGTTGTAAACGTTAGCTCCAACTGTGAAATACTGGTTAGCGTCTCTCAATCTGATTTTATAAGATACACCAATATCAGTCAGGTTATAATCAGGTAATTTTAATACCCCTCTGTCTTGGTTAGCAATATTTGAGAAAGTAGCAATATCAATAGAAGAATAAAGCTTACCTACAAATCTCCATCCTGCATAGATGCTTAGGTCTTTTACCGGCTTAACAGTAGCTCCTAATGATGCAGTCATTTGAGGAATACTGTTGCTGCTTGTTCCTCCTACTTTTACTTTATCAATATAAAGCGTAGTTGTGTTTGAATCTCCAGCTACAGTTAGAGGATTGTTGTTTCCGTCAAATGTTGTACCTGTTGCGTTTCCTTTGTAATAATAGTCTCCCCAAGAGAACATACCATTAATTTCTAAGAACTTATTAAGTTTGTAAGTTGCATCAAATTCAACTCCTTGGTGGATTTCTGTGATACCATTCATTTCTGCATAAGCATCTGTTACGTCAGGAACCTGAATAGTTCTTCTTAAAGCTCTGTCTTTCCACTGCGTTCTGTAAACGTTAACGTTTGCACTGAAGTTTGCAGATCTGAATCCGTATCCAACTTCAGCAGAGAAAATTTTCTCATTCGTTAACTGAGGGTTAACAACTTGTTGGTTACTTGGATATACGGTATTCATAAATGGCTGCTTACTGTAATAACCAACGTTTGCAAAAACATTATGGTTTTCATTGATATTATAGTTAGCACCCCCTTTGATGTTGTATCCAAAGATGTTTTTGAAACCTGTTTTTCTGTTTACAGTTTGGTTTCTTTGTACAGTGATACCATCTTGAACGAACTCGTCGATTCTTTGGTATCCCTGATTAGAAACTGATCCTTGTAAGAATGCAGATAGATTATCTTTGGTATATTCTACCTGACCAAAACCACTGTACCAGATTACTTCTCCATCATTACTGAATCCAACTCTTTCGTTCAAAGGAACCTGGCTTCCTCCGAAAGGATTCCATGATAGTTTTTTGTAATCAGAAGTTTGAGAAACAAGGTTTGGAGCGATGTTTTTGTTATTGGAATCTTTGTATCCCTGTGCACCATATAGATCTGAAACCACCTGATAGTGATATCCGTAGTAGTATCTGTCATCAGTACCTACAGAGAAGTTCCAGTTATCATTAATCTTGTGTTGGAAATTGGCTAATATACCATACCAGTTATGAGAATTAATACTTGCTCTACGTACTAGTGTAGAACCTGCACCTGCTGTACTTGCGTTTACTGCAGCATTCTCAGCGAATAATTTGTCATAATTATAAAGACCTTGTGCGTCTCTAAAGTATCCTTGGCCATTAACTAAAGTTGTCAGACCTCTACCATTAACTCTTCCAAGATCAGCAGTTCCACCACCTCTACCATTAGACATGTATGCTACTGTGCTCAACTTGGATTTATCATTGATAGTCCAGTCCCAGTTAAGCATGATAACTGGTTTGTTATAATAGTTTGATCTGTTAGAAAGAGCGACTCTTCTTCCTTCAGCATTGGTATAATATCCCCAGTCTGAATTATAAGTTCTGTCAGGAGTTCCGTCATTATCCGGGTTATATCTTACATAATCACTGATAGAAGGAGCGTAAGATCTTTGATCATGCCATTGTGGAGCTCCGGTGATTGTGAATTGGAAATTGTGTTTTTTGTTCGGCTCCCAACCTAATGCAAAATAGTAAGCGTAAGATTCGTAGTCTGTATTTTGAACATAGGTAGATCCGCTTTGTCTGCTCATTAAGAATGAAGTAGACCATCCTTTGTCAGATTTTCCTGTATTGTAAGCGAATGATGTTTTTAAAAAGTCATTGTTACCAACTCCTAATCTTACAATCCCCCCTTTTTTCATATCTGCTGACTTCGTGATGAAGTTCATTGTACCTCCAACAGAAGCGATAGCCAGTTTAGAAGAACCAAGACCTCTTTGTACCTGCATAAAACTTGTTACGTCAGATAGCCCAGTCCAGTTTGAGAAATAAACAGTACCACCTTCCATATCATTAACAGGCATACCGTTTACCATTACTGCGATGTTTCTTGATTCAAAACCACGCATAACAATCTGAGAGTCTCCAAAACCACCGCCGCCTTTTGTTGCATATACAGATGGTGTTGTGTTTAAAAGTTCAACAAGTTCCTGGTTTCCTTGTCTTTCAAGAATTTGTGCTGCTTTTACTGTAGAAACTGCTACTGGTGTTTTTCTATCTTTAGCGATATCCGTAACACCTCTTAGAATTACCTCGTCAATATCTTTCGACTTCGTTACAGTGTCTTGAACTTGCTGAGCGTAATAAACACTAGCTGTAGATAAAGTGATAGCTACAGTCAGTATCGATTTGTTGATTAATTTCATAATCGTTAGTAATAGTTAGATTTAATTTTCTGCAAAATTCGCGAAATAAAATTTAACTAATATTAACTGTATGTTAATTTTTACTCAATCTTAATAAGAATTAAAATACTGATTATCAACGCTATGTATAAAAATTGAATTTTAGCATGAAAAAAATCATATTATTGAGTTTTTAATAAACAGGGGCTGTTTTTGTTAAAAATACAACGCTATTTCACTGCTTTGAGACTCAAATCTATATTTTCAGCAGAGTGGGTAAGGGCCCCGGCAGAGATATAAGTAACGCCTGTAGAAGCGATTTCTTTTAACATTTCACGGGTAATTCCACCTGATGCTTCAGACTCACAAGATCCATTAATCATCTCTACAGCCTGCTTCATCATCGGTACGCTCATGTTGTCAAGCATGATTCTGTCCACTTTTGCTTTGATGGCTTCCTTAACTTCTTCCAGATTTCTTGTTTCAACCTCGATCTTTAACTTTTTCTTGCTGCTTTTAACATAATCTTTTGCCATTTTCACGGCATTCGTAATGCTTCCGTTATAGTCAATATGGTTGTCTTTCAACATAATCATGTCGTATAAACCATATCTGTGGTTGGTTCCACCACCGATAGCCACTGCCCATTTTTCACAAACTCTGAAATTCGGAGTTGTTTTTCTGGTGTCGAGAAGTTTTGTTTTAGTGCCTACCAATCTGGAATCCCAGTCATGGGTAAGGGTAGCAATTCCGCTCATTCTCTGCATGCAGTTCAGGATAAGTCTTTCCGTGGAAAGAATGGATCTTGCGCTTCCGGTTACGATCATCGCAACGTCACCTACTTTGGCAGCTTCTCCATCTTTAATGAAAGTTTCTACCTTTAAATCCTTATCAAAAGTTTTAAAAATAATTTCTGCCAGCTCAACCCCTGCTAAAATACAGTCCTGTTTGACCAGAAGTTTAGCGCTCTGCTCAAGATCTTTCGGAATCGTGGAAAGAGTAGAGTGGTCGCCATCCTGAATGTCTTCCTCTAAGGCGTTTTTGATGAATGTTTTTAATACTTTATCTGTTGCGTAGCTTGGTCTTTTCATTATTGATGTTTTTTAGACTAGGTCTTTATTATAAAATGCGCCCTTGTTTTCCGTCATCTCCATAGATTGGGTAATGATGAGGTGCGCAACGGTTGTCAGGTTTCTCAATTCAGATAACTGCGGTGACAAAATGGAGTAGTGGTAAATTTCATCAACAGCTGCAGCGATTTCCTGATGTTTTTGCAGAGCCATACTCAGACGTCTGTTGCTTCTTACGATACCTACCAGATCACTCATCATTTCCTGAAGCTGTTTTCTGAGGTAACTTACGATCACCATTTCATCCATGATCTTCATACCTTCCTCATTCCATTCCGGAACAGCTTTGAGATCATCGAAATTGAAATTGTTTTCTTTAAGTAAATCAACGGTTTTGATCGCAGCATTGTGTCCGAAAACCAAACCTTCCAGTAGAGAATTTGAGGCGAGTCTGTTCGCGCCATGAAGTCCTGAGTTGGTACATTCACCTACAGCAAAAAGATTTTTGATAGAAGATTGTCCGTCACGGTCTACTTCGATACCACCCATCAGATAATGGCATGCAGGAACGACAGGGATTAATTGGGTAAAAGGATCAATTCCTTCTTCTCTGCATTTCTTATATATATTCGGGAAGTGCTCCAGGAATCTTTCTTGATCCATATCGCGGCAGTCGAGTCCGGCATATTCGTCACCGGAAATTTTCATTTCGTTGTCGATAGCTCTGGCTACAATATCTCTTGAGGCTAATTCTTCACGCTCATCATATTTGTGCATGAATTTTTCGCCTTTTTTGGTTCTTAATTTAGCACCGTCTCCTCTTACAGCTTCAGAAATAAGGAAAAGCATTCCGTTGATCTTGCTGTACAGAGCTGTCGGGTGAAACTGGTAATACTGCATATTCGAAACCTTACCTCTGGCACGGGCTACGAAGGCAATTCCGTCTCCGGTAGCAATGGTAGGATTTGTGGTGTTCTTATAAACGTGTCCTGCTCCCCCGGTAGCTGCGAGTGTGATTTTTGAGGTAATTTTTTTGATGGTCTTTGATTTTTCATCAAGGATGTAGGCTCCGTAGCAATTGATTTCACCTTCGTTTACTTCTTTCCCCGGAACATGGTGCTGGGTAATGATGTCAATAACGTAATGGTGATCGAGGATTTCAATATTTGGGCTGTTTTTCGCCGTTTCCAGCAAAGCTCTTTCAATTTCGAATCCTGTGATATCTTTATGGTGAACAATTCTGTTTTCAGTATGGCCGCCCTCTCTTCCCAAAGCGAATTCTCCGTTTTTCATGTCGAAGTTGGCACCCCATTCTACGATTTCATTGAATCTTGCAGGAGCTTCTCTTACGACCATTTCTACCACATCACGTTTGTTTTCTCCATCTCCGGCACGCATAGTATCATCGATATGCTTCTGGAAATTGTCATTTTTAAAATCGGTGACTACGGCCAGTCCGCCCTGTGCATATTTAGTATTGCTTTCGTCTTCGTCTGATTTTGTTACAATGATGATTTTGGCATCAGGGAACTGTTCAGAAACTTTAATGGCATAGGAAAGTCCCGAGATGCCGGAACCGATTACTAATACATCCGCTTTTATCATATGCTTGCTTTAGGTACAATCGTTTAATATTAAATAAATTTAAACAATTTTTCGTTTGGTTTTCTTACTTTTTTCATGTGCTGGAAATGATCTTCCTCAGAACGGTAGCCTAAAGCGAGGGTAACGGTTACTTTTTCTGTCTCCGGATTGATGTTGAGAATCTCTTCTATCATATCCTGGCGGAAGCCTTCCATGGGGCACGAGTCTATATTTTCAATCGCAGCGGCGTACATCAGATTCGCCAGTACGATATAAGACTGTTTTTCTGCCCAGTTGAAAATTTCATCCTGTGTTTTTTGAACAATGTGTTGGTTAATGCTTTTTCGGAACAGATCCAGTTTTTCAATGGGAGTTTCTCTTACCTCTGAAATATGATTGAAATAGCCATGAATATAGCTTTCGTCAATTGTTTTCTTTGAAATAATGACAATGAGGTGAGAGCAGGTGGAGATCTGCGATGGATTATAGAAAGCCGGAATTAATTTCTGTTTCATTTCCTCACTTTCCACCACCAATACTTTATAAGGCTGAAGCCCTAGCGAACTGGCAGACAGTTTTCCTGACTCAAGAATATTGTACAGGGTATCTTGAGGAATGATCTCGTGATTAAATTTTTTCACAGAATATCTTCTGCTTAAAGCTTCCAAATAATTCATAGGACAAATTTAAGAATTGAATATGAATAAAGAGCTTTTAAAATGAAATATCTCCCGTTTGAAAAAACAAAAAAGGATCACGCCAAATTTGACGTGATCCCGGGGTATTTAAAAAATAATCAATTTCAATTTATTCCCTGTTTTTCACCATAATCCAACCTGAGAATTTGATAGGAGTATTCTTGCTGTTATTCTCATTCCATGTGATAGAGTACCAATAGTTTCCGGTAGGCACTTTCTTGCTTCCGTTGGTGGTTCCATCCCAGGTGTATCTGTTGGACTTGTCTGCCTGGAACATTTTATATCCGTATCTGTCGAAGATTCCGATTTCCAGATTTTTTTTGTTGGCCAAAGCCGAATAATCTATGGCATCATTCACACCGTCTCCGTTTGGAGTAATAACGTTGATCAGATTAGGAACTGTAATGTCGATTTCAATAGGTTCACAATCATAGCTGTCCTTTACATAGATTTTGGCTTCTCCTCTGGCAACACTGGTGAAGACATTGGAATCCTGCCAGTTTGTATTATCCATTGAATATTTGTAAGGAGGAGTTCCGCCATTGGCAAAAACAGTGACTGTGCTTCCGGAAATATCAATGCTTGTAACCACAGGCTGCTCTGAAGCATATACTTTGACCGTCTGTAAGATGGTACAGTCTCCGGTTTTTAGTTTTACCCAGTAAGTTCCAACGCCTACATTGTTGATGGCCTGTGTAGTAGCACCCGTGCTCCAGATATATCCGTTGAATCCAGGCCCCGCATCAAGTGTGGTTTTATCTTCAATACAGATGATCTTGTCTTTTAATACGCTGGAAAGAGTCGGTGCTATAACTGTAAGAGTCACTTTTGCTATAGAATAACATCCCTGTGCGTTAAATACTTTCACATAAATTACTCCCGAAGGTGCAGTATAGGTGGCGAAATTTAAAATTTCATTTGTTCCGCCTACTGCATCAGCCATAGATGGATAATATTTTTTAGGTGCTGTTCCTGCAATGACCGGAGCATTGGCTAAGTTGAATGTCCCCAGTGACGGATTGGTCTCAAGGAAACATGTTCTTAAAGATGCATCCGTAACAACGACAACCGGGTTAAGATTCAGAGTGACTTTTGCATTGCTGACGCATCCCTGAGGAGTTGTTACTTTGGCAAATAGTACTGCTGCTCCCGATGCATAAGCCGTAGGGTTAGGAATCTGATTGATTCCGGCATTCAGATCAAACATCGTATTGTAAAACTGCATCGTACATCCTGGAACCGTTGTCAGAGCGGCTGTTGTAAGGTCAAATGTTGCAGTCCCTGCATTATTGTTGTTACAGCCTGTCAATGTGGCATCTGTAGCGGCAAATGGTGTAGGATTAAGCTGTATGACGCCATCGCCATTATCACATAGCGTAGAACTCGGGTCTTTGATGACGACCTTAATTGTTGTGTTGCCTGTGTATGGGAAATTGGTAGGATTCGTAATAGGTGTTGAACTTCCTAAAACATAGTAAGTGAATACATAGTTTGCCGGATTGTTCACAAACTGTGCATTGAAAGAAGTCAGATCCACAGATCCTGCTCCTGTTGCCGGATTGGTACAGACAAACGGGGTAACGGTAGCGTTCAGGATAGGAACTTTATCTACAAAAACTTTTACATTTTTGATTGAATGCCTTGCACTCGCACCTCCGGTAGCTGCTGAGAAACCGAAGTATCCCTGTGACATTCCTATGGCTCCTCCTGAAGGGGCAAATGACTGGTCAACAATAAGGACACCATCTAATTTAATTTTAATGATCCAGTTGGTAGGGTTCGTAAGGTCTGTTTCCCCGTTTACTTCTACGTGTTTGTAAGTAGGTCCTACAAATGGCTGGGTAGTGATAAGATCCGGAGAGTGAAATGTACTTCCGGGAGTTGTGTTGTATTCAATATTACTTCCGGCAGAATCATTGGTTCCATACAGTAAATGTATTTTACTCATCTGTCCTTCTGTGGAATTGTTGAAAATATCAAATCCTACCATCAGTCCTGATGCGTTCGCCGGAATTCCAAGTCCGCCTCCGGATACAAATCCTGTTGGAGGATTCACCAGATACCAGAATGTAAAGCCGTCACCACGTCCGAACTGTGTGGTTCCGTTTCCATCGATCCTGAAGTCGAATTCTACCTTCCATTTGTCGCAATAGCTTAATGTGATGGGAGTAGCCAGCTTTACAGCACCAAACAAGCTGGTGTTATCTGTGGTAAGACGGATGAAATCGTTTTCAACAACTGCGTTGGAAACAAGGTCCCAACCCGTAGTGTTGACAGGGTTTCCGGCCAGTTGATAAGTCTGTGAAGACAGCTGCCCTGAAAAGCCTAATAAAATAAATAAATAGTAAATGAGTAGTTTTCTTTTCATGAAGCGATTGGTTTAAGGTTATTGAGATAAATATATTTATTTTGTTTGTGACTGTATAATGAATAATTGTCAATTGTTTGGTTAAAATTGTCAATTTAAAGTTAATTCTAACTGATTAATAAAAACATTAAAATGATATTGCTATTTTCTTGTATTAGGTAAAAAAATACATGATTAATTCATTTTCAATTTATATTATTAAAAAAATCACTCCAGATAAAGAGTGATTTTTTTAATAGAATTTTATTCTCTGTTTTTTACCAATACCCAGCCTGAGTATTTGGTAGCGGTATTGTTCTTGTCATTTTCATTCCAGGAGATAGAGTACCAGTAAGTTCCTGTAAGGACCTTTTTACCGGAAGCAGTTCCGTCCCATTTGAAGTTTCTGATTTTGTCAGCTTCGTATAGTTTATTGCCGTATCTGTCATATACGATGAACACTAGATTTTTCTTATAAGCCAGAGCAGAATAATCAATAAAATCATTGACGTTATCACCGTTCGGAGTAATGGCATTGATCAGGTTTGGAACGGTGATCTGTACTTCAACAGGTGTACAGTTGTAAAAATCTTTCACGAAAATCTTAGCTTCGCCTCTGTGAAGTCCTGTGAAAGTATTCGAATCCTGCCAGTCTATTCCATTCAGTGAATATTTGTATGGCGGAGTACCTCCTGATACATTGACGGTTACCGTGGTATTATTGATATCGATACTTGTTACCACAGGATTGGCAGAAGCAATCACTTTTACAATTTGAGTTGTGATACAGTTTCCGGTTTTTAATTTTACCCAATACAAACCTACGCCAACATTTTGAATCGATGGTGTGGTTGCGCCAGTGATCCATTCGTAACCATCAAAGCCGGGACCTGCGTCCAGATTGGTTCTTCCGTCGATACAGATTATTTTATCTTTTAAAACAGAAGACGTTACAGGTGGCAATACAATAAGATTTACTTTTGCCAGTGCAAAACAGTTATTGGAGTCCGTTACTTTTACATAAATCGCTGTACTTACAGACATATACTGAAGCGGATTGACAATTTCATTGGTTCCGGCTAAAGCATCTGCTACAGAAGTATAATATTTTTTAGTGAAACCGCTGGTCAGGGTTGTTACATTAGCGGAAGTAAGGTCAAATACGGCATTTGTAATATTGTTCTGTATAAAACATGAACGCAGCGTGACTTCTCTTACAGGGGTTTCCGGTAAGAACGCCAGGGTTATTTTTGCATTGCCTGTACAGCCAAGAGGTGTGGTTACTTTTACATAAACACTTCCCGGTGCGGAAGTATAAGTGGCCGGATTGGTAATTTCATTCGTTCCGGCATTCAGGTCAGCAAGCGTTCTGTAATATTTTTTAACTACAGAAAGTCCACCGGCGACATCTGCCGTGTTGAGGTTGAATAATCCGGTTCCTGCCTTATTGTTGTTGCACGCCAATAAAGTTTTATCAGTAAGCAGTAGAGGGGCGAGGACAAGCTGTATTTTCCCGTCGGGGTTATCACATAATATTCCAGCGTTATCCTTTACAACTACGGTAACCGTTGTGTTCGCATTGAACTGGAAGTTGGTAGGAGTTGTAATGGGCGTTCCCCCTTGAAAATAAGTGAATGTATAGTTGGAGGGGTTGCTTACAAACTGAGAATTAAAAGTCGTTAAATTCACAGATCCGAATCCCGTGGAAGGATTTGGACAGAAAGACTGTGTTGCTGAAGCCTGTAAAATCGGAACTTTGTCCGTGTAGATTTTTACGTTTTTAATGGAATGTCTTGATCTCGCGCCTCCCGTAGAAGCCGAGAATCCAAAATACCCAATCGTCATAGCCGCTGCAGTACCTGAAGGAGCAAATGACTGGTTGCAGATCAAAGTTCCGTCAATGGTAATTTTTACAACCCAGTTCACAGGATTGGCAGGATCTACCTGAGCGGTTACTTCAACATGTTTATAGGTGGTTCCCTGAAAAGGAAGCGTTGTATTCAGATCCGGCGAGTGGAAAGAACTTCCTGCCGTGTTGAAAAACTCTACGTTATTGGTATCCGATGTATTGGCTACCTGTCCGTAAGCTACATGGACCTTACTCATTGTTGCTGTGGTGGTATTGTTGTAGGTGTCAAATCCTACAATAAAACCTACGGCATTTTGTGAAACTCCAAGACCGGAGCCCAGTACACTGGCAACGGGAGGATTGGCCAGATACCAGAAGGCAATACCGTCTCCATTGGAAGTTTGGTTGGAATCCATTCTGAAATCGAATTCCACTCTCCACTTATCACAGTATTTTAAGTTGATTTGATCATTCAGGCGTATGGATCCGGATTGGTTGTTGGTATCCGGGGTGAGCTGAATAAAATCACCATTTACCTGTGCGGGATTCACCATCGTCCATCCTGTTGTAGCCACCGGATTTCCTGTTAACTGATAGGTTTGGGAAAACATTCCTCCAGACAAAAAAATCAGAAGGAGGGAAATATAAGACAGTAAAAATTTATTCATTGAATTGGGATTACTTTTAATTAGATGGTGTAAATATATTAAATCCCAATTAATTAATGCGTGTTCAATGTTAATTTTACTGAATATGATAGTAAATTTTCAATAATGATAAGGAAAACTAAAGAATGTCGTATGTGATGAGTAGTAATTTAGATTCATTAAAAAAGAGAGTTGCTCTCCAAACCTTCGAAATAAGTGTCAATTTCCAGATCTGATGAGTTGGCTGCTGCTACGGCAAGTTTATCACAAAGTTCATTTTCAAAATGTCCTGCATGACCTTTTACCCAGTGCATTTGTGGAGTATGTTTATTGTACATCTCGATGAATCTTTTCCAGAGGTCCGGGTTTTTTACATTTTTCCATCCTCTTTTAATCCATCCTGCGATCCACTTCTGATTCACGGCATCTGCTACATATTTGCTGTCTGTATAGATGTGGATATCGTTCTCCGAAGACTTTAGTTTTTCCATAGCGGAAATCACAGCCAGGAGCTCCATCCTGTTGTTGGTGGTTTTTCTGAAACCTTTGGAGAATGTTTTCTGGTAGTTTTTCTCAGGAACGCGCATAAGGATTCCATAACCTCCTTTTCCGGGATTTCCGCTGCACGCACCGTCTGTGTATATTTCTATTCTCAAAAGTTCAGGTATATATAAAATCAGTATTCCGCTACAAATAGCATACAGAATACTGATCTGTTATTTAATTTAAATTATATGGGTTCTAGAACGGGAAATCATCATCGTCATCGAAATCGTTCATCGAAGACCCGGAAAGTTTTGAACTGTCCGGAAGATCAAATGCTGCACCCGGCTGAATGGTTGTCTTGATCTTGTCAAAACCACTTGGTTCATTAGATCCGAAATTAGAAGGATAACCTCCCATACCGCCATCTAACGCAGCTTCGATGTCACCAAATTTAGCAAAATGCTTTAAGAATGATAGTCTCACATCCGCAGTCGCACCATTCCTGTGTTTTGCAATAATCAGCTCGGCCTGGTTTTCCGTTGGGGTTTCTGCACCTTCTTCATCATTATCCCATACTGCAATTTTATAGTATTCCGGTCTGAAGATAAAAGATACAATATCCGCATCCTGTTCAATCGCTCCGGATTCCCTAAGGTCAGAAAGCTGAGGTCTTTTTCCTGGACGGGCCTCCACACTTCTCGACAGCTGGGAAAGTGCAATTACTGGTACGTTAAGTTCTTTAGCAATTGCTTTTAGTGAACGTGAGATCATGGAGATTTCCTGTTCACGGTTTCCTACTCCTTTTCCTCCGCCTCCGGCAGTCATCAGCTGAAGGTAATCGACCATGATCAGTCTTACACCGTGCTGCATCACCAGTCTTCGGCATTTTGCACGGAAGTCGAATATAGAAAGGGAAGGGGTTTCGTCAATAAATAGCGGTGCATTTTCCAGTTCCGATACATTGGAGAACAGTCTCTGCCATTCTTCATCGTCCAGAGTTCCTTTTCTCAGTTTTTCGGAAGAAATTTTCGTTTCGGAAGCAATCATCCTGGTGATCAGCTGTACAGATGCCATCTCGAGAGAGAACAGCACCATGGGAATCTTGTGGCCTACCGCAATGTTTCTGGCCATAGACAGAAGGAATGCTGTTTTACCCATCGCGGGACGGGCTGCTATAATGATGAGGTCGGAATTCTGCCAACCTCCGGTTTCTTTATCTATATCTCTGAATCCTGAAGGAACCCCGGAAAGTCCTTCCTTGTCCTTCAAAGATTTAATGGTATCGATGGCTTGTTTTACCAATGAATTGGCCGTATCAAATCCTTTTTTGATCGTTCCGTTCGTGATCTCAAAGAATGACTGTTCTGCTTTGTCTAAAAGTTCAAATACATCTGTAGATTCTTTATAGGAAGAATCAATCACGTTGGCAGATACATTGATCAGGCTTCTTAAGATATATTTTTCAAGAATAACACGTACATGGTATTCAATGTGGGCAGATGAACTTACGCCCATGGTAAGATCAATGATGTAATGATCTCCGCCGGCCTGGCTTAATTTATCTTCTTTCTTTAGCTCCTGAATGATCGTCATAAGATCGACAGGATGGTTACCTTCATAAAGTTTTAAGATCGTAGCAAAAATGACCTGATGTCTGGGATCGTAAAATACTTCCGGAGTAAGAAGGTCGATAGAGTGGTCAAGACCTTTCTTGTCAATAAGAAAAGTTCCTATCACCAGTCTTTCAAAATCTACAGCATTGGGTGGCATTTTTCCATCCGCAATAGACAGTTCTCTTGCAAAGTTTCCGTGTGTAAGGGATGATAATGTTTCTTTCTGAGCCATGATGCAAAGATAGTTTATTTAAAAAAAATAATTAAAAAATAGTAACTAACAAGTTATCAGCATTCCTGCGTAAGATGCAATGGACAGAAAGTATGAGAATGTTAGTAAAAAAGGGGGATCAAAAATAGAAAAATTTCAATAAGTAATACTCAATCAGATGAAAATGATGATTTTTTTTAGATGTCAGATGTCAGATGTCAGATGTCAGATGTCAGATGTCAGACGTGAGACATCAGATTTCAGACAATAGAACGCATAAGAGCATCTCCTGTACCCCGAAGCTCTCCGATCCTTAGACTCTCAAACCGGAACTCTTGCATCCCGGAAACTTCCAAATAAAAAAAGACTGCCATGTATGACAGTCTTTTTTTTGTGATGTAAGAATAGATTTATTCTTTATTTTTTAGCAGTATCCATCCTGAATATTTCGTTTCGGTACTGTTCTTATCGTTTTCGTTCCATGAGATCGTATACCAGTAAGTTCCTGTAGGGATTTTCTTACCTGAAGCCGTTCCGTCCCATTTGTAATCTCTCATTTTGTTAGCCTCATAAAGTTTGTTTCCATATCTGTCATACACAATGAAAACAAGGTTTTTCTTATAAGACAGAGCAGAATAATCAATCTCATCATTGATCTTATCTCCGTTTGGAGTAATGGCATTGATCAGATTCGGTACAGTCACTGTAATCTGGATAGGGTTACAGTTGAAAGAATCCTTTAAAAAGATCTTGTTGTCCCCCCTAGGTAGTCCACTGAATGTGTTTGCTGCCTGCCACGTAATACCATCTAGTGAATACATATAAGGAGGAGTTCCGCCTGAAGCATTCACCGTAATCGTGTTGTTGCTGATGTCTACAGAAGAGATCACAGGTTGCGAAGAAGCAAAAACGGTTACCGTTTGAAGTGTAAAACATTTTCCTGTTTTCAGTTTCACCCAGTATACCCCGATTCCTACATTGCTGATGGTTTGCGTAGTAGCACCGGTGCTCCATTCGTATCCGTCAAATCCAGGTCCTGCATCTAATGTTGTTTTAGCTTCAGCACAGATCGTTTTGTCTTTCAGTACTGCAGATTTTACAGGAGGAAGAACTTTTAATGTGATTTTGGCAATATCATAACACTGATTAGCGTTGGTCACTCTTACATATACTTCAGTACTTGTTGTAATGTAAGCATCCGGATTCGCAATAGGATTTGTTTCCGCTTTCGCATCGTTGAGTGTTTTATAGAATTTACTTGTTTGTCCTGCTATTGAACCTACGTTAACTTTTGTAAGGTCAAACTTAGCCTGCAGGATGTCGTTTTCTATATAACATTCTTCAACAAGTGCATCTCTAAGTGTGACTACCGGATGGAATGATAATGTAATATTTCCTATAGCAGTACATCCAAATGCGGAAATTACTTTTGCATAAACCGTCTTCTGAGCAGAAATATAATCGGTAGGACTGGTGATCTCGTTGGTGTCAGCATTCAGATCGGCCATGGTCGGGTAGTATTTTTTTGTACCGCCGGTGAATACATCTGCAGTGGTAAGATCAAACTTTCCGGTTCCCTCACCGTCATTATTACATGCAAAAATGGTAGCATTCTTAGCTGTGATGCTGGCATTTACAAATTTAAACTTCCCACTGATGAAGCATTTATTGACCACATTGTTAGGGTCGTCGGGATCCAGATATCGGATTCTGTAGTAATAATCGGTTGTCGCATTTACCGTTGCAATCGTTAGAGGATTATCTCCGGTAACTAAATCATTGGTGTCATTATGGTAAGTAACTTTAAAGTTAGGGCTATTTCCATTGATGATACCTGCAGTAAGGGTATTAAAATTAAACTGTGAAGGAAGTCCGCATACCATCACCGTTGTAGGATCGGTTGGAGCAGCTCCTGGAATTCCTGGTGGAATAAAAGGGTTAGGAGCAAGAGTTGGATTGTTAAATGCTGAGCTTAAGGTAGCAGTACCGCCCCAGATCAGCTTAAACCCATCATCAGAATTTCTATGATTGTCTATAATAAGATAATACGTTTGTCCTGCCAGTACGTCCATGTACGGGCTCCATTCTGCCTGGTTACCTCCGGTTCCGTTTGCATTGGGAGTTGCAGGCGGCGGCACGGTCAGGCTGAGTCCGGTATTTCCACTGGCAACAGTACCCACATAGTTACATCTAAGGGGTGTTACAAAAGCGTTGCCGGATTGTAGCGAGGTGCATCCATTAGTGGTTGGGCCATATACAGCAAAATCGTAGTCATCTGTATTAACGTTGGCATCGATCACAAAGGTTAATGTTCCAGGTGTTGCTATCGTAAAAGTATACCATACTGAGCGATTTTCATTGATGGCCAGACATCCGTTTGCTGAAAGATTCTCAGCAATAGTTCCATGGTCTGATGGTGTGTAGGAGATATCCGAATTTCCACAGAGTGGAATAGCTGTAACGCAGTCGGACTGTGCATAAAACACCTGCGCTACAAATAGAATTAAAAGAAGTAATGTTTTTTTCATGTTTAAAATGATTTTTGTGAAACAAGATTTGAGAAAAATAAAGTTATCAGCATTTATGTTAAAAAAAACCGCCCCGTAGAGCGGTTTTCTGTTTTTATAATGATTATTCTCTGTTTTTTACCATTACCCATCCTGAAAACTTGAATGGTGTATTCTTTTTGTCATTTTCATTCCATGTTACAGAGTACCAGTAGGTTCCTGTAGGGATCTTTTTCCCGGCTACTGTTCCGTCCCACTTATATCCGTTAGACTTATCCGCCTGATGGATTTTCGTACCATATCTGTCAAAGATACTCAACACAAGACTTTGTTTTCCTGATAATGCTGAATAATCTATCACATCATTTACGCCATCTCCGTTTGGTGTAATCACGTTGATCAGGTTCGGAACCAGAACTGTAATATCAATCGGCTCACAGTCATAAGCATCTTTTACATATACTTTGTGGTCACCTCTTGAAATATTGGTGAATACATTAGAGTCCTGCCAGTTGATATTATCCATAGAATATTTATAATCTGGAGTTCCTCCGATAACATTCACTGTGATCGAAGTGTTTGAAATATCAATGCTTGATACCACAGGTTGCTCAGAAGCATATACTTTTACTTTCTGTAGTGTGATACAGTTTCCGGTTTTTAATTTAACCCAGTAAGTTCCTACAGCTGCATTGTTAATCGCCTGTGTAGTTGCTCCCGTGCTCCATTCGTAACCACTGAATCCAGGACCTGCATCCAGTGTCGTTTTATCCTCGATACATATGATTTTATCTTTTAAAACGCTTGAATAAACGGGTCCCACTACAGTCAGCGTTATTTTTGCAATATTATAACATCCCTGTGCATTGAATACTTTTGCATACACTACTCCTGTAGGCGCTGTGTAAGTAAGGAAGTTTAGAATTTCGTTCGTTCCGCTTATGGCATCTGCTACAGACGGATAATATTTTTTCGTTGCTGTTCCTGCAGTTACAGGCGCATTGTTAAGATTGAATACTCCAAGTGAATGATTGGTTTCAATGAAACACTCTCTCAAAGAAGCATCCATAACCGCTACCAGTGGATGGAATTTCAGAGTGATTTCAGCAGTTGCTGTACATCCGAATTCATTGGTTGCTTTTACAAATATTTTTCCTTCAGCCGATACAAACTGATATATGGATGGACTCGTGATCTCATTCGTTCCTGCATTCAGGTCGAACATCGTAGGATAATACTTTAACGTATGGCCAGGTAAAGCTCCAATCGTAGCAGTCGTAAGATCATACATTGCTGTTCCGGAGTTATTATTACTGCAACTTGTAAGCGTGGCGTTGTTTAAAGCAAAACTACCGTCCTTGAATTTAAATTTACCAGTAATAAAACAGCCATTCATAGGATTTGTCGGATTCGTCGGATCCTGATATGCAATCCTGTAAAGGTAAGTTGTTGTAAAGTTTACGACCTCTGAAGTCACAGGGTTTCCTCCTGTAATAACATCATTGGTGTTTTTATGGTAGCTTACTTTGAAGTTGGCACTGTTACCGTTGATAATTCCTGCGCTAAGGGCAGTAAAGTTGAAAGGAGTAGCCAGTGAACATACAGCAATTTCATTCGGGTTTGCAGGGTTTGCTGCAGGCTGTCCTGGTGTTACAAACGGGAACGGAGCTAATGCAGGATCGTTGAATGCAGAGCTTAAGCTTGCAGTACCTGTCCATGTCAGTGAGAATCCATCCGGTGAACTTCTGTAGTTATCCACAACCAGATAATAGGTCTCGCCAGCCTGTACCACCATATGAGGGCTCCATTCTGCAAGGTTTCCTGCACTTCCGTTTGTATTTGGCGGTGGAGGAGGAGGTATTGTAAGCAGTAAACCTGTATTTCCCTGAGATGCTCCTGTACCGTTGAAATTACATCTTACAGGCGTTACGAAAACGTTAGCGTTGTTCAAAGATGTACAACCGTTTGTAGTAGGGCCATATACGGCAAAGTCATAATCATCGGTGTCAATCACCGGATTAATAACAAATGCCAATGTTCCTGAAGTGGCTGCCGTAAAAGAATACCACACCGAAAAGTGTTCATTTTCAGTGTCACTCAAACATGAGTTAGCACCAATACCTTCGAGGATCAGTCCAGGTCCGGAAGGGGTATATGAGATATCTGAGTTTCCACAGACAGATATTGCACTAATACAATCTGACTGAGCATATAAGATGCGCGAGCAGATGATTAGAAAAACGAGTAATGCTTTTTTCATAAAGGGGGATTTAAAAAAGACAAATATAAAAAATTATTAAAGTTAATTTAAAGATTTTGTGATATATTTAATAGAATGAGCATATTATTGTCTAATAATTCATTTTCCTCAGCTTGGGATTGGTGCTTGCGACTAAGAGTGCTACGAGTACGGTCATGCTTCCCCCAAAGACTACAGAACGCACTACGCCGAGTAACTTTGCCATCAGCCCGCTTTCGAATTGCCCCATTTCATTACTGGACATGATGAATATAGAATTTACACTCAGTACACGCCCTCTGATGTGATCCGGAGTTTTCAGCTGGACAATAGTTCCTCTGATGACCACCGAAATTCCGTCCAGCATTCCGCTCATGACAAGGAATATAAATGAAAGCCAGTAAAGCTTGGATAATCCGAAACCAATGATGCAGAGCCCGAATCCGGCCACAACCACCAGAAGAATTTTTCCTTGATTCTTTCTTAAAGGAACCACGGCCAGAAGCGTGATAATGCACATAGAACCAATATCGGAAGCGGCATTCAGAAGCCCGAAACCTTCCGCTCCGGCATCCAGAATATCGGTGGCAAATACCGGAATCATGGCAACAGCTCCTCCGAAAAGAACCGCGAACATATCCAGACACAAAGCACCCAGAATTTCTTTCGTCTTAAAAATATAGGAAATTCCTTCACGCATACTTTCAACCACATTCACTTCCTCTTTTTTATACTCCGAATGTTGCTGTTTCAGTTGCCAGAAAAATAATGAAGCCACAAATATTAACGAAATAATAACGATCAGCGTCCATTTTACTCCGAAGAACCCGATAAGAAGTCCGCCCGCAGCATGTCCGCATACCGAAGAAATAAGAAAGGTAGCCTGGTTCAGCGTAACAGCATTGGGAAGGTTTTCTTTCTTTACGATTTTTGGAATCATTGAAGGTACGATAGGTCCGATAAATGCGCGGGCAATCCCTGTGAAAAAGATGACACCATATATAAAATAGGTGATCTCGTGCCCATTGAAGTGCATTTCTACATTGAAAAATGCAGGAATTAGCAGCAGGCCGATCAAGAAAATATAAGCATAATTACAAATCAGCAGCAGCCTCTTTTTTTCGTTCATATCAATCACGTGGCCCGCATACAGGGCACAGCTTACCGCCGGAATGACTTCCGAGAGACCAATAAGGCCTATTGAAAACGGATCTTTTGTTAATTGATACACCCACCATCCTAGTAAAGTAGCAAGCATTCTGAAGGCTAAAACAATAAAAAATCTTCCGGTAAGAAGATTCCTGAATTCAACATTTTGCAATGTTTTTAACGGCGTAAAGGAAATCATGCACAAAAATAGCCCTAAATATTTATTTAAGGCTGTTTATATGCTGTTTTTTTAAATGATAAATCAAATAGGTCCCGAAAGATAAAATCTATTTTAGTCCGCTCTCAGTGAACTGATCACAATTGCTGCAACACCCGCTGCTCCGATGACGGTAGCACCCGCTGTAACTCTTGCCTTGCTTCTGTCTTTTACAGCAGCAACATTAGATTTTGGAATGATCACCTCTGTACTGTCTTTTTTACCGGCAGTTCCAATAAGGTTTTCAGCATCCGTATTTCGGAAAAGCATCTTCTGTTTTTTGGAACCATCTTTCATGGTAACTACGTAAACCTTTCCGGCTTGAAGATTAGAATAATTGTTTTTTGAAATGTCATCGCTGTACTTTGTTGTCGCGCAGGATGAAATCACAAATAAAGATGTTAGTAAAGATGATTTTAAAAGTACAGATGCTCTCATTATTATTTTTTATTTTTCCAAATTTATAATTTTTTTCGAATATATGTTTTTTGAATTGAAAAAATATCTTTAAAGTTTGTAAATTTCTAATAGATCTGCAATTTTTCTGTCATTGGCAAGTCTTGGTGTTTTGTTCTGCCCACCTAGTTTACCCTGAGATTTTGCGTACTCATGAAAGGCATTCTTTTTTAGCAGACTGATATGGAGCGGCTGAAGAATATTTCCCGTAATAAGATCATCGTAGTAGGTATTTCTCTTACGAAGTTCAGTATCCAGCTCGTTTCTGAAGGATTCTAAATGTTCAGGTTCCTTTTCAAATTCAATCAGCCATTCATGATATGGAAGTCCCTCAGCCGGGTTCACCTGCGGGGCAAGATGAAACTCTGTGATTTGGGCTGGATGCTTTTCTAAAGCGGCTTTCATCGCCTCTTCCACTTCAAAAGCGATCACGTGTTCTCCAAAAGCAGAAGTAAAATGCTTGGTTCTTCCACTTACCAGAATTCTGTACGGATCCTTATCGATAAACCTCACCACATCACCTATTGAATAGGCCCATAAACCTGAATTGGTCGTAAGAATCAAGGCATAATCTTTATGAAGTTCAACCTCTTTAATCGTTAATCTTCTGGCGTTCGGTTTACCGTATTCTTCCAGGGGAATAAATTCATAGAAAATCCCATGATTGGTTAAAAGAAGCAGTCCTTCTTTGGTATAGTCATCCTGAAAGGCGAAAAAACCCTCAGATGCAGGAAATGTCTGAATAATATCAACTTTTCCACCCAAAAGATCCTCCATTTTATCGCGATAAGGTTCGTAGTTAACACCTCCGGTTACCAAAAGCTGGAGATTCGGGAAAAGCTGTTTGATCTTTTTACCATGTTTTTCTGAAAGTTTTTCAAAATACATGATCAGCCATGGCGGAATTCCCGAGATCAGTGTCATGTTTTCATGTTCCGTTTCTTCAATGATTTTATCCACTTTGGCCTCCCAGTCTTCCATTACATTCGTTTTCCAGCTCGGAAGTCGGTTTTTCTGAAGATAAGTCGGAATATGATGGGCAACGATTCCTGAAAGTCTTCCGGTTTTTATCCCGAAAACTTCTTCCATTTCCGGGCTGCCCTGAAGAAAGATCATCTTTCCATTCACAAAATCGGCATTGTCTTTTTGCGCGATATAATGGAAAAGTGCACTTTGAGCACCCGCAATCTGAAACGGCATTCCTTCTTTTGAAATGGGAATGTATTTGGATCCTGATGTGGTTCCCGAAGTTTTAGCAAAATATTCCGGAGTATCTGTCCAGAGAATATTAGCCTGTCCTTTTTTTACCCTTTCGATGTAAGGTTTCAGATCTTCATAGTCGGCAACAGGAACTTTTTCCTGAAATTCCCGGATGGAATGGATGTTCTCAAAATCATGCTCCCTTCCGAAAAGAGTTTTCTGAGCCGTCTTTACAAGAGACAGCAAAAGAGCTTCCTGATTTTTCTCTGAGTTTTTTTTGAATTCCCCGGTTTTCTGAACATGTTTTTTTGCCCAGACCAATGCCGCGTTTTTCTTGAAGAAATTTAACATGCCTCAAATTTATAAATAAGTAAGTTCAGTCTCAAAACTTTGGGAATAAAATAAAAAATAAATACAAGCGAATCTATAAGGTGTCGCCATCTTAAATATGTCTTTAGATTTTTTTAAGCAACAAAAGAATGTTTATAATGATGAGCTCTCGCAGATGATACGTATAAAGCAGATGAGTAAAAGTAAAAATCTGCATCATCTGGTTAATCTGCGTGAAATTTTAAAATCATGTGATCTGGGATTAATCTTAAAACTTTGGGAGTAAAACAAATACAATCAAACCTAATAGTCTGTTTAAAATTAACCTTATTTTTCTTAACCTCAATAAACTTTAGTTTATTTCTTAATTTAAACATTAAGGATTTAAGCAGTATATTTATTGTTATGAATGAAGAAATCAATAAATTGATTTTTTAAAGTTCTTTAAGCATCCCATCTTTTAAGGCCTTAATGTCTTAATGTTTTAAAAAAATTGCTTCCCAAGTTTTCAAATTAATCCGTGATCTGTATCCATTCCCTTCATCGGAATGAATGAAATTGATTCCACCTGTGCTTTCCTTTGTAGAATATGGAATCATTTTGATCCGGATAAACCATAAAAAAAACCGGCGAATGAGTTTCACCGGTTCTTCGAAATTTGATTATGAAAATAACAACTATATGTTAAAGTTTACTTGTTGGCTTTGTACCTCTTGTCTGGAGTACCGTCTTTCTTAAGGTTTTTATTTTCTTTATACCTTTTGTCCGGTGTTCCGTCTTTTTTCATTTTAACTGCCGGTTGAGCAGGTTTAGCCGTTGCTGCTGGCTGAGCTGTTTTAGCAGCCGGAGCTTTTACTGTTTTTGCCGTGTGATGAGGAGCTGCGGTAGTTGCCGGAGCAGTTTGCTGTGCAGTTGCAAATCCTAGTCCTAATGCTAGTGACATTGCTGTTAATAATTTTTTCATGAGGGTGTATTGTTTATTTTTTCTTGAGTAAAGATATACAAAAAACGGGCTGGAAAACTGAGATTTATAACCTTAACTAAAGTTTATTACTGCTTAAAAAAAACTTAAAGCAACTCTCTCGGAAATAAAATAAGCCTGCTTTCATAATGAAAACAGGCTCAATTGTAAATATGAATGTTGATTTATCGTGTACAGTTGGCAGTCCATGTTTTACCATCTTTCGCATAGAAAATTTTAAGTTCGTTATTATCTATTCTGATGTAAGAGGTAGCATTGGATCCTACCATGACCAAAGTATGGTCACCCTGTTGCTGAAATTCCACCCCGTTAAGATCCGGAATGCCGTTCGAGAATGCGAAATTATATTTCGTTCCACTGGCAATTTTTGTTACAAAAACACTTCCGTTATCTGTACTGTTGTTGGTAGAGCCATCATTGTAAGAGATACTACCTTTGTAGGTTCCTGCGAAGAAATCATTGTTTACAGGATCATCGTCATTACTGCATGAAGCGAAAGATAATGTGGCCACAAATACCAGCATAAGTACGCCTAAGATTCTGATTGCTTTTTTCATAATATTATTTCTTTAAAAGTTTGATGAGGGTAAAAGGCCAAACATTATGCCATGCAATAAAATGAGAGTTTTTTTAACTTTTTATTAGATAAGTTTGTAAAAAATTAAGATTTGGGTATGTATTTAGTTGTTTTGTATGAGTTTTGGTAAAATAAGACTTATCCTGTGAAGAAAAAATTATCCTTACCTTTGTTGAGCATCAACGGTTTCGGAACACTCCCGAAATCGCTTTTGTCGTTTTATACCATTACTATTTATGCAGCTAAAACCTATTCACGAAAAGTTTCTTCCCGATCTTCTTCAGAAAGAATTTGGAAAGGAAATCTTTACTCAGTTAGAAAGCAGCCAGCATATTTCCGTGAAGGGAAGTGCAGGCTCATCGGTTTCCATCTTTGTTGCCGAACTTTTTTTAACGCAGAAAAAAACTGTTCTTTATCTGGTAGATGACAAGGAAGACGCCCTGTACGCCAATACAGAAATGGAAGATTTGCTTGGAAAGGAAAAGGTTTTGTATTTCCCGGCTACGCATCTTGAGCCTTATCAGGTAGAGAAAACGCAGAATGCCAATCTCGTACTGAGGACGGAGGTTTTAAATAAAATCAATTCCGGGAAGTCACCCAAAGTGATTGTGGCGTACGCAGGGGCATTATCTGAAAAAGTATTAAAGAAAGAAGACTTTAAAGCAATTTCGCATCATATAAAAGTAGGCGACCAGCTGGATTTTGATTTTGTAGATGAACTGCTGAATCATTATAACTTCCAGCAGGCAGATTTCGTTTCAGAACCGGGAGAATTTTCCGTGAGAGGAGGAATCGTTGATGTCTTCTCTTACTCTTATGAAAAGCCGTACCGTCTTACGTTCTTTGGGAATGAAGTGGAAAACATCAAGACTTTTGATATTGAAACCCAGCTGTCCATAGATAAAGTAAAAGATTTTCAATTGGTTTCCAATATGAATTTTTCGGTAACCGGAACCAGAGTTTCTCTGCTTCAGCTTCTGCCTAAAGAAAGTTTTGTAGTGTCCAGAAATGGGGCTGTCGGGATGCAGAAGATCAGATCATTTTATGAGCGATCACTGGAGAAATACGAAACATTAAATAAAGATATTGCCCACAGAAGGCCCCAGGAGCTTTTTATTTCAGATCAGGAATTTCTGTTTGATTTTAAAAAGTTTAAAACCGTTGATTTCGCGGGCACTTCTATGGAAGGGCTTAAAGAACTCACTGAGATCAAAGTGGAACAGCTTCCACAGCCTTCTTTCCACAAAAATTTTGAGCTCCTGATTGAAGATCTGGAAGAAAAACAGAACGAAGGTTTTGATACCTGGATCTCTTTTTCCACAGAAAAACAAAAAGAAAGACTGGAATCTATATTCGAAGAGCTTGAAAATGAACTTCCTTTTAAAAGTTTCAGATCTGAGCTTCATGAAGGTTTTGTAGATCATGTACATAAAATTTTGGTGTATACCGATCACCAGATTTTTGACCGTTACCAGAGATATAAAGCCAAGAATACCTTTGCAAAATCTGAACAGCTTACCCTGAAAGACCTAATGTCTCTGAAAATTGGCGATTATATAGCTCACATCGACCATGGAATAGGGAAATTCATGGGGCTGGTTAAGGTGAATAATGACGGTAAAATTCAGGAATGTTTTAAGCTGACCTATAAAAATGGAGACTTATTATATGTAAGTATCCACTCACTTCATAAGATTTCGAAATACAACGGTCCGGACGGAAAAGAAATTGTACTGAGTAAACTCGGTTCCCCGGCCTGGAAATCATTAAAACAGAAAACAAAAGCCAAAGTAAAACAGATTGCTTTTGATCTTATAAAACTATACGCCGAAAGAAAAACGGCAAAAGGTTTTTCATATACGCCTGATTCTTATCTGCAGAACGAACTGGAAGCAAGCTTTATTTATGAAGATACTCCGGATCAGGAAAAAGCGACCATTGATGTAAAAAGAGATATGGAAGCAGATACTGTGATGGACAGGCTTGTTTGCGGAGACGTTGGTTTCGGTAAAACGGAGGTGGCCATTCGTGCAGCATTTAAAGCGGCAACAGACGGAAAACAGGTTGCTGTACTCGTTCCAACAACGATTTTGGCATTCCAGCATTTCAGAAGTTTTAAAGAAAGACTGAAAGATTTTCCGGTGAATGTTTCTTATGTCAACAGATTCAGGACAGCCAAACAGAAAGCAGAAGCTTTAGACGGCCTTAAAAACGGAAAAGTAGATATTATTATAGGAACCCATCAGTTGGTCAGCAGTTCGGTTAAGTTTAAAGATCTTGGTTTGCTGATCATTGATGAAGAGCATAAATTCGGTGTATCCGTGAAAGATAAGCTGAAAACCCTGAAAAATAATGTAGACACACTTACCTTAACCGCGACTCCGATTCCTAGGACGCTTCAGTTTTCATTAATGGCGGCAAGAGACCTTTCGGTGATTAAAACGCCACCGCCGAACAGACAGCCCGTGGATACTCAGTTGATTGGCTTTAGCGAAGAAATTTTGAGAGATGCTGTTTCTTATGAACTTCAGAGAGACGGGCAGGTTTATTTTATCAATAACAGGGTGGAGAACCTTAAAGATATTGCCGGATTGATCCAGAGACTGGTTCCTGATGCCAGAGTCATTACGGGACACGGACAAATGGAAGGTAAACAATTGGAAAAGAATGTCCTTGATTTCATGGAAGGGAAATATGATGTTCTGGTCGCTACCACCATTGTTGAAAGTGGAGTAGATGTTCCCAATGCCAATACCATCTTCATCAATGATGCCCAAAGATTCGGGATGGCAGATCTTCACCAGATGAGAGGAAGGGTAGGACGAAGCAACAGAAAAGCATTTTGCTACCTGATCACGCCTCCATACGATATGATTACTTCTGATGCCAGAAAACGTCTTGAAGCCATCGAGCAGTTCTCTGATTTGGGAAGCGGTTTCCAGATTGCAATGAAGGATCTTGAAATCCGTGGAGCAGGAGATCTTCTGGGTGCGGAACAGAGTGGTTTTATCAATGAAATGGGCTTTGAAACGTATCAGAAACTGATGCAGGAGGCTCTGGAGGAATTAAAAGATGACGCAGACTTTGAAAACCTGTTCGACAATGAAGAGGACAGACAAAAGCTTTTTAAATCTGTAAAAGACGTCAATATTGATACTGATCTGGAACTGATGCTTCCCGATTTCTATATCTCGAATACGGAAGAACGACTTTTACTCTACCAGAAAATCGCTGAAATTGATAATGAAAAGGATCTTTATCAGTTTGAACTTGAACTGATCGACCGCTTTGGAGCACTGCCGAAGGAAGTTGTCAATTTATTGAAAAGTGTTGCGCTGAAATGGTTGGCCGCCGATATAGGATTTGAGAAGATTGTCATGAAGAATGGCGTATTTTTAGGATATTTCCCGGCTAATCCTCAGGATAAATTTTATCAGACAGACAGGTTCAGACATATCATCAGTTATTTAACGCAAAATCCTGCTGAAGCCCAGCTGAAAGAAAAGATCGGGAAGGAAGGAAACCTGTTGATGATGAGAAAAGAGAAAGTGAAAAATGTAGATGAGGTGAATGTACTTCTGAAGACTATTATCGGACATAATTAGAACAAACGTACCACACTTTTGTGCTCATAAATTAAAAAGAGATCTGAATTTGAATTTTCAGGTCTCTTTTTTCGTTAAAAAAGTTCGACTTAAAAACCAAAAAAATGTGGTACCACGCAGGTTTTAACGTGTTTTAAAATCACAGTATAATGATAAAAAATAATGCTGTATCTACCATTATTAAGGAGTTTGGAGACTACTGGTCTTTTGGAACATGAAAAAAAGTGGAGGTTTGTAGTAATAATTCTACTTTTTTGTACAATTAATTCTACAGCGTAATCACTTTATTTCTACAGGATTAAGAGCTTATAAATGGTTTTTTATGATTTAAATTCATACCTTTGCAGCCCTTATTATGAAAAAAATTATCTATTGTTGCGCAGCCGGTTTTTTATCGCTTTGTGCCAACGCGCAGGTGGGACTTGGGACTGCTTCTCCTAAATCTACTCTCGATGTCAACGGGAAAATCACCTTAAGAAAAGAACTTAGAGTAGGCGGTACTTCAGATCAGGCGGGAAATGCAGGATTGAACGGCCAGGTTTTGGTTTCACAGGGAGAAGGTTTGCCTCCTGTCTGGAAATCATTGAATGTTTCCTTTATGGAAGAGGGACAGTACAAATTGATCAATTCGTACCTGTCATCAGATCAGGCAGGTATTACAGATCTTTCAAACGGTATACAGGCAGACAATATCTATAAAAATAATGTAGGTGATGATATTACGGATGCTACAAAAGGGAAGTGGTCTAAAATAGCCGGACTTGCAAACAATTTTGTTATCAAGAATGGTAAAAACAGACTGACGTATCAGTTTCAGACAGGTGTAGAAATGAAAGCTCCGAATTCAGGAACATCTCAGTCTGTAACCTTTACCTGTGGTGTTTTCAGAAACGGAAAACTGGTAGCGGTACGTCCTGATAAGGTGGTTTCTAATAACAATACAGAAAAATCCGGTATTCAGGATTATATTTTCACGCTGAACTATACGGAGCAGAATGTTCCTGTAGGGACGCAGAAGCTTGAAGTGGCGTGTAGAAAAATCAATACTTCCAATCTTAATTCACAGTTTACGGTCGGACGTAATGTTTCCGATACCAATACGGTCTCCAATGCATTTACCCTTGAGTCTATCATGAAAATAGATGTTATTGAGTACGTAACTTATAAAAGCAATTAATTGATGAAAAATAGTATATCAATCCTGTTGGTAATGGCAGGACTGTCTCTTTCTGCTCAGGTGGGAATTAATACAGCTTCACCGAAAGCAAAACTGGATGTCAATGGTGATGTCAATTTAAGAAATAAAATCGTTGTTCAGAATGCTCAGGACAATACCCTTTCTCAAGGGAATAATGATCAGATCCTTGTTTCTCAGGGGGTAGGTTATGCACCCATCTGGAAAAGTCTTCGTATTCCGGAATATGAGCCGAACAAATTCTATTTAATATTCAACAACTCCTTTTCAGACAGAACCGGAGTGAAATTTACCAGCGGAGAACAATCTACGATCACTTCAAAAAATACTGCTTTTACTAAAGGAGCTGATATTTCCAACCTTCCGGGTTTTAAAAAAATAGCAGGTCTTTCTCAGCCGATCAGTGTATTCAGTACAGACAGTAAGACGTATTTTCAGTTTGAAACTGTGGTGCAGGCCGATCTTCCTGCCAATGGAACGACAGATATTTCTATAGATTATGCATGTGGTATTTTTGTGGATGACAAACTGGTCAATCTTAGACAGAGAAACTTAAAAGCCAGTAGCGCAACCAGTACTTTCATTACTCACAATCAAATCGGTGTTGTAGCTAATCTTTCCAAAGGACAGCATACGGTAAGTGTTGCCTGCTCAAGACTGGCATCTTACAGAACAGGCAATGATGTGGTACTGGCTGTGGGAATCAATGCGGATACGAATATTAACAACTTTATCGCGCAGTCTTCCCTAAAAGTGGATGTATACGAGATTCCTCAGGTATTTAACCCAATTATAAATTAATCCAGGCATGAAAAAAATTATTATCATACAATCTTTGTTATGGGCTGTAGTGGCCACTGCACAGGTGGGAGTCAATACGCTCAATCCTGTTAATATGCTGGATGTAAACGGGGATATTAATGTAAGAAAAGAGGTCAGAACAGGAGGAACGAACCTGTTGAAAGGATCAGCCGGAGCTGCCGGAACTATTCTTCACAATAATTCTGAAATGAATACCAATGACTGGAAAAGCATTAAAATTGCAGACGGACAAGGGAGTATGTCTGTATTTTCACTGAATACAGTGGCGGATCAGACTGGAGCGGTGTTTTCTTCTCCAAACGGGGTTACCACTCCTTATCAGGAAGGGACCGCTATTAGTAATGCGTGGACCGTTCTGCCTGGAACTAATGACACTTTTTCCATCACGAATGGTGTAAATAAAGTGGTTTTTACTTTCCAGACTACGGCTCAGAAGACGGGAAACAATAATTCATCCTCAGGTTTTGCCTGTGGTGTCTTTGTGGATAATACTCTAAGGGCGGTTAGAACAGATGTATTAATCGGTTCCGAGGGAAGCTACAAGATTTTTAATCTGAATGCTACACTGACTAATCTTACCCCAAAGAATAATTACGCTGTAAAAGTGGCTTGTACCAAGAGAAACCTGAACTCAGGAACATTGGGAATAGGGACAGCCGTCAATGGTGAATTTCTGAATAATGAAATGTCTCAGTCTGTTTTAACGACATCCGTACTGCAACCGTATTAATTTCATCAGACAACATAAATAAAAACCTAAAAGCATCATGTTTTTAGGTTTTTTTTGAAAAAAGATATAGATTATTACGAATTTGTTGAATAAGTAAATGTTTTCATCGAAAAAATGAATTATATTTGTAAACTCACTAAAATATTTTTTCATGGGAAAAAACTATCTTTTTAAAGTCATTACCGGAGTGTTTTTCGGACTTCTGGTTTCTTGTGACAATTCTTCTTCAGACCAATTCGAGCCTAGTGCCAATGATGGTGGAAACAATGGGAACACAACACCTCCCCCTGCAAGAGTTCTGGAAAAGATCACTTTTAACTCCAACATTCAGGAGGAATATACCGTTAGCGGATCCGTTTTTCAGAAGGGAATGTTAAAAGATGGCACGACCAATAACTATTATACAGGTACTGCTACGTACATCAATAATAAGATCGGGAAAATAAAATTTGTCGGAAGCCTTACCGGAAGTATGGTTTATGATTTCAGTGTAAGTGAAAACAGCAACGGCTATGTATACAGTGCAACATGTACTGCCACATCTGCAGTAGCACTGGATTCTTTTGTAAGTGACTATGTTTTTACCTATGATACGGCAGGCAAAAAGCTTGTAAAAATCATGGAGAAAAGAAAGGTAGCTGGAAATACGGCATACAGCCTGTTTACAGAAATTACCTTTACGTATATGGGAGATAATATTTTCAAGGCAGAATGTCTTAAAGGAACCCTTACAGGAACTGGAGATCCTAATATGGCAACCGCTAAGAAAACGGTTTATAGCTATCAGAACTATGATTCAAAAATAAGTCCGTTCTCTACACTTCCAAAGTCATTCTTCACAGCGTGGAGCCTTCTGCGTCCTGAGAATTTCTACAGAATCTCTCCGAACAATCCTACATCGGTCTTTGTAATGCCTCCATCTCCGGCACCGGGTGTGGATACTCCTATGACGTATCTGTATGATGCTTATAATTATCCTGTCTCTGATAAGAACCAGGCACTTAAATATGTCTACAGAACTTTATAAACCGGATTTGATTATCGGTTTTATCGGAATATAAATAAAAACATAACTTTTATTCAGAAAAAAGTTATATTTGTCAAAAAATAAACAATTACCTGGAAATGAAACGACTTTTCTACTTTATTTTATTAATAGCAGGGTTTTCTTCAATACATTCCTGTAAAGACATGTTAGACGAAGACGGAGATCTATTATTGGATCTGAATGATACCGGAGGATTGAATGGTCCAAGAGGATTGTACAGAGAAATTACAAATAAAGATACATTAGCAGAATATCACTACAGTGGGCTTTTGGTAACGAGAGTGATCACTGATAGTGCTTCTATTACAGATATTGCATACAGCGGAAACAAAGTAAGCCAGATCACTTTCAACGGGTTTTTAGATCTTGACGGTAATGGAAAACTGGATAAAGACAGTGTTTCTTACAGTCAGTTATTTACTTATGGGCCTAACGACAGACTGGTAACCGTTTCTGAGAACCGTTCTGTTTTCAGAAGACCTCCGCCTGTACCACCGGCAACCAACCCGGGGCCTCAGACCCTTTTAAGAAAGGCAAAGACGCTTTATGATGTAAAGTATAACGCTTCTACGGCCAAGATGGATTCTATCATCATGAAAACCGGCCCGGATGTTTCAGGAACTACTTTTGCCTTTACAAATTATTCCAGAACAGGATATACGTATTTAGGAGATAACGTTTCTAAAGTGGTAAGACATTACGGACCTGCTACAGGACCTGTGACAGCACCGGTATTCGGAAGACCTACCACTAAATTTGCTTACGAGTTCTTTGATTATGATACGGAGATCAGTCCATTTACACTGCTTCCTTCAGTATATAAAATTTCAAGACTTTTATCTACAGAAATCAACGACAGGGAAAGTCACATCCTTTCTCCGAACAACCCTAAGAAAGCATCTGTAACAGATCTTTTACCTCCGATACCTTCACCGGTGATCAGAACAACCAACTACAACTACGATCCTCAGACGTATATGACAAGAGGGTTTGGTGTAAACTACATTTATAAGCCTTTCTAAAAAGAATCTTTATAATATACAGGCCCAATCTTCACAAGATTGGGCTTTTTTATTTTTTATCCCTTAATTTTGCAAAAAATTTCTCAATGAAATATTTAATAGTCGGTCTTGGAAACAAAGGCCCGGAATATGAAAATACACGCCACAATATAGGATTCAAAGTAGCAGAGAAAATAGCGGAAACGCTTGATGCTTCATTTAATACCACTAATTTCGGATGGATGGCAGAAGGGAAGCATAAAGGAAGAAAAGTATTCGTTCTGAAGCCAGACACCTACATGAATCTTTCCGGAAATGCAGTGAGATTCTGGATGCAGAAAGAGAATATTCCTTTGGAAAATGTGCTGATCATTACCGATGATCTTGCCCTTCCGTTTGGTACCCTGAGAATGAAAATGAAAGGTTCCGATGCCGGTCACAACGGACTGAAAAGCATCAATGAAATGTTGCAGACCCAGAATTATGCAAGACTTCGTTTCGGGATTTCTGCGGATTTTTCAGAAGGTCGTCAGGTAGATTATGTCCTGGGAACATGGACAGAGGAAGAAAATGAAAAGCTTGGTGAAAGAATTGAAAAATTCTCTAAAGCCAGTCTGTCCTTTGTTTTTGCAGGAATCGGGAATACCATGTCTGCATTTAACGGGAAGTAATACACTTTAATATAAAACAAAGACCACCGAAATTCCGGTGGTCTTTTTGTGCTTAAAAAATCAATTTCCAATCTAACTATAACATGATTTTTTAGGTATTTGTAATAAAAATGTGCAAATTTTTATGCCTTACAACCAGGTTACAACTCCGGTTTCAACATCATAGTTGGCTCCAACTATTTTGATCTTACCTTCATCTTCAAGGTTTTTAAGAGTTGAACTTTGGGTACGGATATCTTCGATTGCACTTTTTACATTTTGTTGATTCAGTCTTTCCAGAAGCGCACCGTTTTTTGATGAACGCTCTTCGCCTTCTTCGATGATTTCGTTGATGATCGGGTCGAAATGATTGATCAGGTGGTTAAGGTTATCCATTCCCATTCCCTGGATTTGTGCTGCATCCAGACCTCCTTTTAAGGCACCGCATTTAGTATGTCCTAAAACGACAACAAGCTTGGAACCGGCAACGTTACAGCCAAATTCCATGGAGCCTAAAATATCCTGATTGATGAAATTACCTGCAATTCTGATACTGAAAACATCGCCTAATCCCTGATCAAAGATCAATTCTGCAGAAGTACGGCTGTCTATACAGCTTAAAACAACTGCAAAAGGCCATTGTCCTTCACGTGTTGCATTCACCTGCTCTAAAAGATCTCTGTTTGCCTTTAGATTATTAACGAATCTCTGGTTCCCGTCTTTTAAGAAATTCAGTGCTTTTTCAGGAGTAATTGTAGATTGAGTTTCGGATGTATGTGCTTTCATATGATTGGTTTGTTCTTGTTAAAATTAATAAAATTATTGGAATGTGAGCTTACATTGCTCTTTTGTGTGTGATTAAGATGTGAGAATCTTCATCGGTTTCATAGTCTTTGTATGACGTTTTGAAACCTAATAGTTCCACATTAATGTCTTCTTCTTTTGCCCTGATATTGGCGAAATCCTGGATCATTTCCAGTACGTCGGTGGCAATATATGAGGTTCCTCTTGCGTCAATGGTTACAGTAGAATTAGATTTAATGTTTTTTAAAGTCTTTTTAATAGCTGCCTTGTTTAAGAAAGAAACTTCTTCGGCAAGCTTGATATTAATTCCGTCTGCATTATCCAGTTTTTCTCTGCTCAGATAATAAGCACGCTTCATATTTCCCTGAAGGATATAGAATACAGAGATCGCCAGACCAATACCTACTCCTTTCAGAAGGTCAGTGGCCACTACAGCTGCTACGGTCGCTACGAACGGAATGAACTGGAATTTACCCAAATGCCAGAAATGTTTGAAGGTCGCTGGTTTTGCCAGTTTATATCCTACAAGAATCAGTACTGCGGCAAGGGTAGCCAGCGGTATAAGGTTAAGGATAAACGGAATGGTCAATACACATACCAGTAGAAGGACACCATGGATCATTGCAGAAAGCTTTGAAGTAGCTCCCGCATTGGCATTGGCAGAACTTCTTACTACTACAGAAGTCATAGGCAGTCCTCCTATGAATGAGCTGATCAGGTTACCTATTCCCTGTGCCTTAAGCTCAAGGTTGGTATCCGTAATTCTTCTCTGCTTATCCAGTCTGTCAGAAGCTTCGATACAAAGCAGGGTTTCAATGGAAGCTACAATGGCAATCGTTGCTCCTACGATCCATACCTTAGGATTGGTGAATCCTCCAAAATCAGGCATCGTAACAAGATTTTTGAAATCATCCAATGACTTGGGAACGGGTAATGAAACCAGATGCTGTGTACCGATGGCTAATGAACTTCCGGACAGTTTGAACAGTTCATTAAGAAGTATTCCTGCCACTACGGCTACCAGTGCTCCCGGAAGCATTTTCATTCTTTTTAAAGCCGGAATTTTATCCCAGGCAATAAGAATACCTACCGAAAACAGGGTTACCACAATAGCGCCCATGTGTATGGCTCCGAATAATTCCGTGAAATATCCGAAATTCAGACCGTTGTCAAATATAGATTCATGCCCTTCGTAATCCTTGTCGAATCCCATGGCATGAGGAATTTGTTTTAAAATAATGATGATCCCGATGGCGGCAAGCATTCCCTCGATAACATTGTTCGGGAAATAATTGGATATACTTCCGGCTCTGATAAATCCTAAAATTAATTGGAGAAGTCCCGCAATGATTCCTGCGCAAAGAAAAAGTTCGAAAGCGCCAAGATCTGTGATCGCTGTTAAAACAATCGCGGTAAGACCGGCTGCCGGACCTGATACCGATATATTGGAATTACTTAGAAATCCTACGACTAATCCTCCTACAATACCGGAGATGACTCCGGACAAGGGTGGTGCTCCTGATGCTAAAGCGATTCCGAGACATAATGGAAGCGCTACTAAGAATACAACGAGTCCGGAAGGGAAATTCTCCTTGATTCCTCCTATGAATGATGTTTTTTTCATAATGTTTCTTGAAAAATACTATAACCGTCTGATCTATACACAGATAGTCAGTTATAAAAGATTGGAAATTTAAATTTAAAAAGCACACGTATCCTATACCAGTTTCTGATATGAATACTATTAAAAAAATCTAACTATACTTTAAATTTAAGCTTCCGGAGGCGGAGAAAATATGGTAAGTAAAGGTGACAGATGAAAGGAATCATCTATCAGCTCAAAGGAAACGCCCTGAAGGTCAGGTTCGGAAAACTTCACGTAATCGAATACGTCCAGAGTTTTCGGAAGCGTTTTTTCATAAACAATAAAAGAGGATGGGTGAGAATGCGGTTCTTCTTCATTGATGATCACATTGGTCCTTGCGATATCCCAGCCAGCTATCGCAGCAATGCCAGGCAGTGCTGTGAAGTTGAGAAAGAAGGTCAATACAATAATACTCCAGAATTTCATCTTACATTCATTTTTAGAAAAACTATGTCGTTTTTCTGCTCATTACCCAATCAGAACTTGTAAGGTTATATATTTTTTGGATGTCTTTCAGGATTTTCTCGAAATCGATATCCAAATCTATGATTTTACCCGTTCTAAGGTCAAAAACCCAGCCGTGAACAGTAGGATATTCTTCTAAAATATATCTTTCCTGTACGCAGGCCATTTTGATCACGTTGATGCACTGCTCCTGAACATTAAGCTCAACAAGCCGGTCATAACGTTTTCCCTGATCTTCAATAGAATCTAATTCAGTCTGGTGAATTCTGTAAACATCACGAATGTTTCTCAACCATGGATTCAGTAACCCTAAATCCTGAGGAGTCATCGCTGCTTTTACGCCACCGCAGTTGTAATGTCCGCATACGATAATGTGTTTTACTTTAAGATGTTCTACGGCATATTGAATAACCGCTGTGGAACTCATGTCTAAAGTGTTGACTACATTAGCAATATTTCTGTGAACAAAAACATCTCCCGGTTTTGCTCCCATGATCTCTTCCGCTGTCACCCTGCTGTCCGAGCATCCGATGTACAGATAATCGGGGTTTTGGGTTTTGGCCAGCTCATGGAAAAATTCAGGATCTTCTGAAATTTTAGATTCTACCCATTGTCTGTTGTTTTCGAAAATATCTTTATACGATTGTGACATAATTTTAAATACTAAAGGTGTATAATTATTTATTTCGTTTAAATTATTTTCAAATTCAATAGATCAAATCAATAATTATGCAAAAATATAATTTTTGCGGAAAATGCAATCACTTTTAACAATATTTAATATTAAAATATGCTTAAAATCATGTTTAAAATCAATGATAGATACAGTTTCCGGACGAATTGATCTGAAAAATTAATAATCCAAACTCAAAAAAGCTATCTAAATTTACAAACTATAAACGATAAAATTAAAAATAGAGATTAAAATATTATTAATTCTACAAAAAAACCGCCTCAAAAATTGAGACGGTTCAAATTTTACTTTGTTTTAATATTATTCCTTAATAATTTTCACTATCGTTTCAGAATTGTTGATTCTTACTAGATAAGCGCCGGAGATCAACGAAGAGAGATCCGTACGGTCATTTTCAAACTTTCCGGATTTCACAAGCTGGCCGGAAAGGTTATAAATCTGATAGTAATAATCTTTCGTTCTGTCATTTCCTTTGATGTACAATATGCTTTTCACAGGATTAGGGAAGAACTGAAGCTTGTTCTGAGCTACTTTTTCCTCAATCACTGATTTTGCAATGACATCTTTTGCTTTAGCCAAAGCTTTTTTAGGAACCGGAATCGCGAAAGGTTCATATCTTCCGATCTCGTTTCCATTGGCGTCATACTTGATTTCTGCACAACGGCATGACATCGCGGCCTGCGGACGGAAACCAAATGTTGGTGTTAAATAATACAGTTTATCCGTAGCCCCAACCGTTTGAGTGATGACCGCATTAAACAACATTCCCAGAGAAGAACCGGCACCACCCTGATTGGCAGCAGTCCAGATTCCTGACTTCATAAAGGTATCAGGATTTCCTCCCAGTTTAGAAGCATCTAATGCATTTCCTCCATTGAATCCTCTTATTCCGTTGTTCGGGAATGTTCCGATATTGTATTCAGGTCTGTTTAAAATAAATCCATATCTGAATGAACCTGTCCCTGCGGCATTTCCATACACAAAGCCACCCAGATAGTTCATTTTGTTGATATCATATGCCTCATTGCTTACATAGGTATTATCCTTACCTGGATCAATTCCGTAAGAATTTGTGAATTTTGCATTGTAGAACCATGGCGTATTTCCTTTTGAAATAAGGTTTCCAAGGATGACACCGGTAGATACACTTTCCATATCCACAATTCTCCAGCCTGCCGGGCAAGGGTCGTAAGCCGATTTTTCAGTAGCATGTCCCCATCTTTCAGGCATATTGCCGTTTTCGTCCGAAACCCAGTCCAGTTTTGTAGCATCAGACTGATACAGATAACTTAAAGGATTGGTAACGGAATACTTCACTACTTTCTTCAGTTTATCAGCTTTAGAATCAGATGGTGAAACATTCGCTGTTGCAGAATAAGTGGTATAAGGCTGGGTGTAGCTCGTTAAATATTCAGGCTCCAGCATATTGTTCGCATACGGAATAGCTCCTGTAGTGGTATTGGCAGGGTTATTCTGTCTGTACACAAAATAGTCATTGAATGGTCTTTTACCGCTCACAAAATGATTATAAAACATTCCCGGATTGTAAAATACAGGCAACGGATCTTTTCTTCCCCACTGGAAATGAAGACCGCCGCTGTCATGCATTTGGTCCAATCTGGCCACTGCAGCAGGATTATTGTTGTTATAAGAACCTAGCGGACCTGTATAAGCAGCGGTGTTATATGCGTAAATATGTTCGCTGATAAAAGGAAGTTTTGCTCCTAAATCCCTGTCCATAAAGGTAGTTTTCATAGGAACACCCGCACTGGTCATTGGATCTACAAACTGATCGTTAGCAGGAATAACTCCACCGTTGGTCGCATTTTCCGGATCAAATGTGTAGGTTTCAATAACAGATCTTGGCGCCCAGATATGCCAGCTCCATAATACCGGATCATTGTGCTTGTTGGCTGTCCATGTACCGCTTCCTACATGAAGGGCAACCACGGCATTCCCTGTAGCATTAGGATTTAAAGTAACCTTTAAAATAGCAGTATCTATCGGGCCATCTACAATTTCCATCTTTTGGATCAGGTTTGTATTGTTGGTCCATACTACGGAAGAAGACTTTGTGCTTTCTGCCGGGAAAGAAAAATCTGTGCTTAAATGCAGCTTGTGCATCGCGTAGGCTTTTCTTATTGGAATTTCAATGATCCTGTCATTATCCTTATTGGGATCTACTTTGTTTCCATTCGGATTAGGAGTTACCAAAGCAGGATTGGTGTATTCTACATAACTGTTGGGCAGTTTAGTCCATGATTTTACAGTTTCCGTAGAATAGGTTTCCGTAGTTGAAGCTACGAATTCCGTTTCAAAAGCTGCCGGCATAAAGGCACTGTTAGGATCGTATATACAACGAACACCACCGCTGCTGGTGTAAGCACTTGTTGAGAATCTGTGCCATCCCGGTCTAGGTTTGGAACCGCTTAACGGATCTGAAATTAAAGTTAAACCTGCAGCACCAAATGAAGGATATCTTACCTGATTGATCACTTCAGTTGCCGTCATAAATGTTGCCGTTAATAAACCTCCGTCTGCACTCTGATCCTGGAAATTAACCACAGGAGTGATCCATCCTGTTCCGTATTTTAAAGGACTGGTACCGTTTGGATAGTTTTCATAATTTCCGTTGATAGGGAATTTGCCCAGATTCATTCCGGAAACACCTGAAAAATCAAATCCGAACTGAGGATAAACTTTTATACCCGGATAATCCGCATTTAAAGCCGTAGCATTGAATTCAGGATCAACCGTATTTCCGGTATGTTTCCCCCAAGGGCTGTATCTGTTTTCATTAGGCATCGGAGTACCTGAATTTCTTCCTCCTGAAAAATAACTTGAAGGAACTCTCCAGTTACAAGGACAAGGGTCATAAGGAGATTTCAGAGCGTATCTTGAACTGGCTTCTCCCACCACGGCATCATCAATATCTGAATAATTACCCTGACGTGTATCTCCCCAAAGATCCCATGCAGCTATATTTTCGCGGTAAGGAGGAAGGTATTTTTTGTATTTCTCCTTTGAAAACCATGTGGTGATGCCGACCTGTGTCCAGCTGTTATTGTCATTCTGTTTTAGGAAATCTTCACCGTCGTTTAATAGAGCTTCCCCTTTTTTAGCGACAAACACCGGTGTTGCGATAAAGCTGATCGGGTTTTGTATAGAAAATCTGATATTTCCGTTAGGCGTATCTGTTCCCGTATTGACCTGGGAAGTATATTTATTTCCCCTTACTTTTATGAATTTAGACTGAAAAGCAGGATCTGTATAAGATAAATTGATCTCCCCGTTGATTGGGTAGAGGCTTAAATCCTTAAGACCAAATGAAGGGAACGGGTCTTTTCTTCCCCACTGGTATTGCAGCCCGGCAGATTTATGCCAGTCGTTGCCTACAAAATTCGCGCTGGTGGCACCCAGGTTTCTGTCCATCCATTTCCAGTTGGTAACGGGATTACCATCTTTATCTTTTTCGAACCCGTGATGGTAAGTGCTTCCGTTTGCAGAAGGATCGTCCGTTGCCCATACGTGCCATGTCCAGTAGATCTGGTCATTCACTTTGTAAGATACGACAGCGTTACCTTCTTTTATTTTATTGATCAGAACTTTGATCTTAGCATTTTCTCCTGTTCCTTCCAGGGTGACAGATTTGATAAGCCCCGGTTCATCTTCCCAGTATAATCCTGCTTTAGCGATGCCATCAGGAATTTTGGTGTAGACTCCGTTGTCGTTCTTCATGAAATCGCCACCTTTAGCCCACATTTCGTATGCTTTTTTAACGGGGATATACAAACCGTCTACCTGGCTTCCGTTTTTATCCTTTCCTGTGAAGACATAACTGTTGGGAGCTTTGGTCCAGTCTGTGACAAGCGTTGGCTGTGCTCCGGGATTAATGGTGTAACAGTTAACAGAACATTCCGATGCTTCATTTTTATAGGCAGCAGTATTTCCAAAAATGCCGGTATACTTAATGAACTTGGAAATCTCCCTTTCTATATCCTGTAGTGATCTTTTGGTCTGATAGGATGTATTTACATCATTTCTCAGTGCCCCTACACCATAAAGAGTCATTTCAGAGGTGTCAGAAATCAATAAATTTTCAGATCCGGGTCCTCTTCGAATTCCCAGTCCGTTGGTATACCCAAAATAAGGACCGCCGTAATTACTGGTTGTGTTCGGATTTAAGTCGATATAAGTTCCATCATTTTTATAAACTCTTAAACCTGTTGCAAGACTGGATACAATCACTACAGGCTGCTGATCAGGAATGATTTCAGATAAATTTTTCCATGTTCTGTTATAGAGATTGAAATATCTGCTTTCCAAACGGGTCGGATCTTTGAAGTTGAAATATCCCGGACCGTCAGCATCTCCCGGCCATTGACTGAATTTCATGAAAAATCCATTGGCTGAAAATTTACCGGCAAAAATATACACCGGATCATCATAGCTGTACAGATATGGAATTGGATGACCCGCTGTTTCAGTGTATATAAATTCAGAGGTAGATCCAAGTGCGTTGGTAATGGCTCCCGTATTGAGCAGTTTTACAGATTTGGTATCATTCGGTTCTGTTATAATATCTGAGGGATTGGTTGGAGAAAAAACGACATCGTTTTTCTTATTATCCATTAAAACATTACTCAGTTTGTTCCAGGAATAGGCTGAAGTTACCCTGTCTTTGATTCCTGTAGCTTTTCCATTGGCGTCTGTGATTAGTGTACCTGCTTTTTTAGGGGTTAAAAGCATGGTGTATTCATTTTCATCCAGTTCACAGTTGCCGATAGCATAATCTCCCTGTTTGTAATGGTTTACCGTTTTTCCCCAGACTACACTGCTGAAATTGGCGGTACCTGAATCGGAGCTTAGTTCAACTTTTACATTGTGATTGGGGTTTACGGAAGCGGGCAATTCAAAAGTTGCTTTTAAATTTTCGTTATACTGGTTGTACGAATATAAGGTTTTACACCAGCCGGTTACCCATTCTCCCTGAGCATTCTGATACTTGATGGAAAGCAGAATGTTGCTGTCGGTAAAGGGTTTGGAGAGTTGGCCGTTCATGACGACCAGTCCTTTTTCATTCACATTTTGTGAAATGATTAGAAGAGGATCCAGATCATAAACGCCGGGTGGTGTTGGCGTTTTAAGTCTGGACCCACTGGGTTTCTCATCTGGTTTCGGGATTGGGATGGTCCCCGAAAATGCATGAGACGATGCAATACAAAAGACTGCAGCAAAAATCTTTAATGTTGATTTTTTTTTCATACGTATTAAAATTAAAAGTGTTTTTACGGAAAGTAAGGCACTGTAAATAGTTAACAATCAGTAGATAAAAAGCAGTGAAAATTTCTATAATCAAAGCTGGTTTTAATCCCAACCTGAGTAATAGAAGATGGAAATTTTACAACTAAAAAGCTATTTGCTGTTTCTTAATTTAAAATTGATCAGTGACTTGATGGGATTTCTGAAACAGTGATGTTTCCGGTATTGAGGGAAAAGGAGGCATCATAGAAGAATGCATGATCCTTAGGAAGTAATCTTTTTTTCATGGGTGTGTTTCTAAGTTATTGTGTTTTGTTTTTTTTGAATGATTAAAAATTTTAACCAGAACGTTTAGTTTTCAAAAATTCTCTAACAAAAATCGACAAAAAAACTTTTTCCCACAATAGGGACATGGATTTTTTCAAGGAAAAATTTCCAATATCGATATAAATCTATGGATAGATTTCTTACACCTTATGGTTGATGTAAGCTTCTGTAGCTCTTTCGTTTGGGTAAATGGTTCCCGGATTTCCCATGACCACAGAATTGGCAGGAACATCAAAATTAATATATGAATTGGGAGCAATCAACACATTGCTTCCCACTGTAATTCCGCCTACTATAACGGCATTGGCTCCGATCCAGACTTCATCACTGATGGTAGGAAACCCCTGAAGTTTACCACGGTTCTGTTGCCCGATAGTCACCCCTTGCGCAATATTGCAGTTTTTACCAATTTTAACCTTAGGATTGATGACCAAACTTCCCCAGTGGCCCAGATAAAAACCTTCCCCGATTTCAGTTTCAGGATAGATCTGATACCCATATTTGATCTGATAATGTCTGAGAACGAATTTCCAGAATTCTCCCAGAACAGGCTTGTTGTAATACTTTTGGGCTTTTCTTAAAACATAAATAAAATGCAGATTCGGATTGATACATTTTTTCCAGATCTCAAATGAAGAGAGCCATTGTCCGCTTTCCCGGTAAAAATCTTTTTGTATAAGTGTATAACCCATTCTTAAACTATTTATAATTCATCAATGATTTCCTGAAGCTGTGCCACAGACTTTTCCAGTACAAAAGGAAGATCTGCTGCTTTTATTTCGTTTTCGTAACGGCTGACAAGTTCCCTGTCGGTAAGGAATTTTTTCATTCCTTCGTAGATTCCGTCTTCAGAATTGGGCATAATCAGTCCTAATTTTCCATCCTGCAGAAGATCTTTAATTCCCGATACGTCGGTAGATACCACCGGTTTATTCAGGATCAGTGCTTCGGCGATAATGGTAGGGAAACCTTCATGTCTGGAGGACATCACATAAAAATCAGCCTTTTTTAAATACGGATAAGGATTGCTTCTGAAGCCCAGCATTTTTACAGTTTCCTGAAGTCCGAGCTCGTTGAGCTGGGTTTGGGTTTTCTCAAATTCAAAACCGTCGCCAATGATGATAATCTGATGTTTTAATCCCTCATCAATCAGTTTTTTATGAACATCCAGAAGCCTGTCGTAGCCTTTCTGTGGATAAACCGTTCCGATGGTAATAAACGTGGGAATGTCATTCGAAAAAGGATAATCATCAATGGCTGTGTTCGCCTTTTTTAACGTATCCTGTTTATCAATAGGATTGAAAATTTTCACCACTGCTTGTTTCTCCCTGTCGTTTTGTGCGACCTTCTGCATTTCTTCTTTCAACTTATTGGAAATAACCAGTATTCTGTCGAATTGGAAAAACTGTCGGATGACATCCGGTGTATATTCTTTAAGGTTGAAAATATCATTCTGAATCCAGATGATTTTCTTCGAATCCTTCTGCGGGCTGGATAAGAGTTCTCTGTACATCCCGTGGATGGCACCTATTTCTACGTCGTATTTTTTATCTTTTAAAACAAATTTATAAAGCAGGGAAGGGAACCAGAGAAACATTTTCTGATACAGTACCCTGAATGCTTTCACCGGAATTTCGTGAGGCTTGTTCGTGGTGATCATCTCTCCCTTCAAAAGATAATGAAGTTTCACCCATGACGGAACTTCTTTGATGTACATACCTGTATAAAGGTTGATGAGTAAATCAACTTCGTATTTGTCTTCCGGAAGGTTTTTGAGAAAATTGATCAAAACTTTTTCTGCACCACCATGTCGGAGTGAACCGATGCGTATTAGAATTTTCTTTTTTGCAGCCATTATCTTACAGGTTTATAACTGTGTGGAAGATGTTCCTTGATATAGGCCTCCAATTTTGGGCGGTCTAATTCAAGTTCCCGTGGATACATGACATTATTTTTAAGGGCTTTGTCTCCATATTCCTCAATGGTACAGATGAATTTGGCAGGAACACCCGCGAAAACAGTGCCCGCAGGCATAGAAGTCGTCAGGATAGATCCTGCTCCTAAAACACAGTTATTACCCATTTCCACGCCCAGCATAATCGTTGTATCTGCCCCGATTAAGCATTGTTTACCAATTTTTATTCTCCCAAATGCTCTTACATCTTTATATTTTTCAAAAAAATGAAGCGCGTTGTAGCCTCCGTCATGATTAATAAATCTCACATTATTTGAAAATGTAGTTTCATCACCTATTTCAATTAAAAAAGGTTCGGTTCCGAATTCAGGAACATCTACGAAACGTACATTTTTTCCTACTTTCAATCCTTTTGCAATATTGACTTTAAGGTAGATTTTTTGTATCATCAGCTGATAAGTAGTGTGGATTTTTAATATAATCCGGAATAGGAAAATCATCATTTGAGTAATCTGCTTTTTTGTTTTACTTTTACAAAGAAAAAGAATTTCTATGATAAAAGTTTCCAAAATAGAATATTATTTGCCGGGCCATGTTCTCACCAATGAGGATCTTGAAAAAGAATTTCCGGAATGGAGCTCCGATAGAATTCAAGAGAAAATAGGGATTAAACAGCGCCATATTTCATCAGACAGCGAGACCGTACTGGAGCTTGCCGTAAAGTCTTCCGAAAAGCTTTTCGAAAATTACGACAGAAGCAAAGTAGATTTTATTCTGTTCTGTACCCAAAGTCCGGATTATTTCCTTCCCACGACGGCCTGTATTCTTCAGGACCGGTTGGGGCTCAGAAGAAATATCGGAGCTACAGATTTTAATTTGGGATGTTCCGGATTTATTTATGGACTGGCTTTTGCTAAAGGATTAATCATGTCCGGGATTGCAAAGAGTATTTTACTGATCACCTCAGAAACGTATTCCAAGCATATCAACCCGAAAGATAAAGCCAACCGAAGTATATTTGGGGATGCATCAGCCTCTGTGATTGTAGAGAAAGATGACAATGCAAAGGACTATCAGTTCTGTCTGGGAACAGACGGTAGCGGTGCTGAGAATCTTATTGTAAAGAAAGGAGCTTTCAAAACAGATTTTGAACTGAATCCTGAAAATGAGTTTGAACCCGAAAATCTGTACATGAACGGACCTGAAATTTTTAATTTCACCATTGAAAATATTCCGGGACTGGTAAAAGAAACGCTGGAAAAGAATGGGTTGACTATGGAAGATATTGATCATTTTGTGTTTCATCAGGCTAATTCTTTTATGCTGAATTACTTAAGGAAAAAGATTAAAATTCCGGCAGAAAAGTTTTACATTGATATGGAAAACACAGGAAATACGGTATCTGCAACCATTCCAATTGCGTTGAAGAATATGCTGGACGAAGGAATGCTGAAAAAAGGAGACCGCGTGTTAATAGCCGGTTTTGGAGTAGGGTATTCATGGGGAGCAACCGTGCTGGACATTTAAAAAGTATAAAAGCCATAAAATAAAAGATATATGAAGACATCCGTTTTTTTAGAGAAATTACAGGAAGAATTAGAAGAAGAAGAAACGCTTACAGTGGACACCAATTTAAAGAGTCTGGAAAGCTATGACTCCATCAGTCTGCTTTCAGTGATTGCATTTGTTGATGAAAATTTTGATAAGAAAATTGATACAAGGCACTTTAAAGATGTAGAAACCGTTTCTGATCTTATGAATGTAATTGGTAAAGAAAACTTCGAAGATTAATGAATCAGTTTTCTTTAAAAGATAAAACAATTCTTATTACAGGGGCTTCTTCCGGCATCGGAAGAAGCTGTTCTGTAGAATGCAGCAGGAGTGGAGCCAGTCTTATTCTTATCGCAAGAAATGAAGAGGAGCTTCAGAAAACAGTATCTATGCTGAATCCTGATACCAAGGCGGAAACCATTATTGCAGATATCACCACGGCAGAAAACCTTGAAGCGCTGATTGCTGAAAAAGTAGCTGTTTTAGGGAAAATCTCAGGGTTTATCCACTGTGCAGGCATTGAAAAGACGCTGCCGCTGAAAAAGCATACTCCTCAGCTGTATAACGATATTTTTGCAGTCAATGTAATTTCTGGTTTTGAAATTGCTAAGATTTTATCCCTTAAAAAATATAAAACCGAAAACTCTAGTTTTGTCTTCATTTCCTCAGTAGCAGGAATGGTGGGCGAAATAGGAAAAGCGGCTTATTCAGCGAGTAAAGGAGCCGTAGTTTCAGGAGCCCGTTCTCTGGCTATGGAACTTTCAAGAAGTGGAGTGAGGGTCAACAGTGTGAGCCCGGCTATGGTGAATACGCCCATACTGGAAAAAATGTTCGAAAATATTGGTGAGGAAGCTGCCGAAGAAATCCTTAAAAAACATCCGCTCGGAATCGGGCAGCCTGAAGATGTGGCCAATGCCTGTATTTTCCTGCTTTCAAATGGAGCTAAGTGGATTACAGGATCTAATCTTGTGGTAGACGGAGGATATTCCGCGCATTAATTCTTTTGGTAAAGGTCTTCAAGAATTCTTTCCACTGCATCAAAAATTTTCTGATTGTCAAACTGGTCCTCTATGGTTTCCAGGTTTTTTCTGATTCTGGCAGTCAGCTCAGGATCCGTTAGAAAAGTCTTCATAGCAGAATACATTTCTTCCGTTTCATAATTGATGAGGTAGCCGGTTTCACGGTCTTTGATCATCATGGCGACATCTCCCGTATCGGTAGCAATAATAGGTTTCTGAAGGATTAATGCTTCAGCAATAACCAGCGGCCAGGCCTCAGATTCAGAAGGGAGAATGAAATAATCTGCATTTTTAACATACGGATAGGGATTCATTTTGTTACCTGCCAGAATAAAAGTCTCCTGAACATTGTTCTGACGAATCTGTTCGGTAAGGTTTTTCTGTTCTTCGCCGCTTCCTAAAATCATAATGGTATGATGGAAACCTTCATCGATCAGTTTTTTGTGGGCATCAATCAGTTTATGATAGCCTTTTCTATCGTGAAGACGTCCCACAGAAACAAAAAGAGGTCCTTCGGGAAGAGTTTCTATTTTTTCTTCCGCTTTTCTTTTGATTTCGTCAATAGGAATAGCGTTGATTACTACACTTTCCTGAGGATATTTCAAATCCGGGTAATACAGATGCATCATATCCTTGATCTTTTGAGAACAGTAAATCATATGATCGAATTGCGGGAAGTTTTTAAGGATATCAGGAACCAGGGGTTGTAGTTTAGGCAGATTGATTTCAGAATGAAACCAACCCAATTTTTTAGAAGCTGTGTTGCTTGAGTTGATGACAGATGAGAATGCAGCGTAGGTAGGAGCAATCTCAATATCAAATTTTTTATTTCCTAAAAGACGGTCAGAAATCTTATGGTCTTTCTGCGCACGGGAAAGCTTCAGTCTTCTGCGGATCATCTGCAGTTTATGGATCAGCGGGTTTTGAGAGAAATCTTCTTTACCATCTGTAATGTAGACTTTTTTAACGTGCTTGGGAAATTCATCTCTCAGCTCACCCTGATTAAGATTCAGGCAGACTGTGATATCAAATTTTTCAGGATTGAGATTATTAAGGATACTGAGAATCACTTTTTCTACGCCGCCCATCTCCATGGAACGGTGTCTGAAAAGGACTTTTATTTTCTGATTTTCTGCTGACATCACCTGAAAAGTTTTTGTAAAGTAATGGAGATTTTTCTTTTTATCCTATATGGAATTGAATTCTGGTATTCCAAAAGCCTGAAAATTTCCTGCTGACCGGTATACGTTTCCGGAACTTTCATTCTGTTGATGGTTTTTATATTTCTTCGCTTCATCGCATTGAAAACGACCTGGGCAAAATATTCGTAAGATTTTGTTTTGTTCTCGTTTTGTGAAATTCCGCCTGTGTGGGTTCTGTAAAGATAATTCGTCTCATCGATAAAATAGACATCTCCTTTTTCGTACATCTTTAAATACAGATCCTGATCTTCTGAGATCTTCAGCGCAGCATTCATTTTTTCAGTCTGTTCGTAAATATCCTTTCTGAATGTGACAAAATGGGCAATCTGAATTGGATAATTAAAGAAATACGGATCTTTATTCTGAACCTGCATGGCTGATTTGAACGGAGCAATGGGCTTCAGGTCCTTATCACAGCTCATAAACCGCGAATAAGCCAGGACAACATTCTTTTTCTGTACAAATACACTGACAGCCTTTTCAATAGCATCGGGAAGAATAGCATCATCAGGGTCTACAAAACCACAGATGTCACCCGAAGCAAGCTCAATGAGTTTACTTTTGGTAACTCCCACGCCGGAATTTTGTTCGTTTTCGAAAAATTTAAACCTTTCATCACCGGCAATGATGGCTTTTATCTGTGCCTTTTCTTCTGCAGACGAGGCGTCATCTAAAATAATGGCTTCCCAATTTTTGTAGGTCTGTGTAAGCAATGAGCCATAGCAGTCTTTGAAAAGCAAGGCATTATTGTAATGAGCGATAAGTACTGAGAATTTCATTTGAATTTAAAGGGAATTGAATACTAAATCCTGTTTATTAACAACCTGCGTATTGGCAGGAACATCTTTGAATATGGTACATCCTGCTCCTATGATACAGTTGTCGCCTATCGTAACGCCTTTCAATACTGTGACATTGCTTCCAAGCCAGCAGTTATTGCCTATTTTTATAGGTGCTTTTGTAAATTTAGACGGATGGAGTTTGAATGTGGGAGATGTTTCATACGTGTGGTTATGGTCATAAAGCTTGACATTTTCACCAAACAATGTATTTTCACCAATTGAGATATGTTCGAGACAATTAATAGAGCAGAAGTTATTCATGAAAAAATGATCACCTATTTCCAGGTTGGCGTCTTTCATCACCAGAATGCAGGTGTAATTTCTGAATTCTACAGACTTTCCGATGCTTACCTTTTTTATATGGTCATCCAGGACAAAGCGTCCACCCACACCCAATCTGATATTGTCAAAAAATACGTTAGGGTTTTTTCTCAGGATAGAAAGCTGCTGTCTTCTGTATATTTTTTCGAAAAAATTGTAAAACATATTGGGACTTTTATTTTTTTCATTTCACTTGGGCCTCACAAATATAATCTGTTTTTACATAAATGAAAAAAAAATATTTATTTTTGCGGTATTAAATACAACACAGTGAGTGAAATAACAAGGGTTCTCAAGACATTTATAGGGTATTTGAAAAGACCCGATCTTTATCCGGAACTGGGCCGGAAAATCATTAAAAATACAGTTAACAGAGGCAATGCTTTTAAAGGAAAGGAAAAGACCCATTCCTGGGCTGCCGGAAAAGCTGTTTCCCAGAAAGAAGCTGTTTCAAAGCTGTTTGGCCGTGAGATAGATGCTTTCCGTACAGATTATGCAGAGGTATTGCAAACTGCAGCACAAAAGGAAAAAGACTGTCCCGTAAAAATGGGAGGTCCCGGAGCTTTGGAACTGCTGTATTATGCATGTGAATTTGCTGACGCTAAAAATGTAGTAGAAACAGGTGTAGCTTACGGATGGTCTTCGCTGGCTTCTCTTCTGTCGCTGGCAAAAAGAGATGGAACACTGTACAGTTCAGACATGCCTTATCTGGCGCAGGATGGCGATCAGTATGTAGGATATGTAGTTCCTGAAAATCTTAAAAAAAGCTGGAAACTATTCCGCTTTGCAGATAAAGAATCGTTGCCTAAAATTTTTGCTGACAATGCAGTTTTTGATGTTCTTCACTATGATTCGGATAAGAGTTACAATGGAAGAATATGGGCCTATGATGAGCTTTACAAACATTTGAAGAAAGGCGGTGTTTTTATCAGTGACGATATTGGTGACAATTCTGCTTACCAGGATTTCTGTGAAAAATACAGCATAGAAACTACGGTAGTGGAGTATGAAGGAAAGTATATCGGCGTTTTTGTCAAGTAACTTTCACATAAAGCCGTACTGCAGTTTTTTATACTTAAATGAAACCATATAAGGCTGTTGAACAGCTTTCATGAATGAAGATAAGTCAGATTACCTTTACCCGATTTCTTGCTGCTATAGCCATTGTTATATCTCATTTTAACAAGGATATGTTTGTTTATAAAACAGACTATATCGCCGATATCTTTTTGAAAGCGAATGTAGGGGTGAGCTATTTTTTTATCCTTTCCGGTTTTATTATGATCGTGGCTTATCATAAGAAAGAGAAAATAGGGTATTTTGAATATTATAAAAACAGATTTGCTAGGATCTATGCGCTCTATGTGCTGGGATTGCTGCTTTATCTGGTGACAAGATATTCCAATTTCAGTGTAGGAAAAGGCTTTCTGTATCTGTTTGGACTACAGAGCTGGATTCCCGGGAAAGCGATGATCTTAAATTTTCCGGGATGGTCTATTTCCGTGGAATTTCTGTTTTATCTTATTTTCCCCCTGCTTTATAATTATTATTACTCGAAAAAGAATAAAAGTATCTGGGTAATAGGTATTGTTTTATGGATTGTTACCCAGGTATTTTCCCATCTGTATGCTGCTTCACCATCTTATAAAGGACCTCACACAGAAAGCCACGAATTTCTGTATTACTTCCCTGTGATGCACATCAGTGAATTTTTAGTGGGAAACCTTGCAGGATTATTTTTTGTCAATCATTTTAAACAGAAAAATTACGATGTCCCTGTGATCCTGATCTTTGCAGCTATTATGCTGGCTCTGATCTTTGTTCCTCTTTTTTATCACAATGGACTGATGGCAGTACTCTTTATTCCGCTTATTATTTTACTTTCGTGGAATAATGGTTTGGTAAGCAGGCTGTTTTCATTAAAGCCACTGGAATACCTGGGCGAAGCGAGTTATGCTGTTTATATTACGCATATTCCCGTTCTGTATATCCTGAGAGAGGTTCTGAAATGGCAGGATTATCAGCTGAATATTAACAGTGTATTCTGGATTTATCTGGTGGCACTGATCATTACTTCGATGCTGTTTTATCAATTTATCGAAAAACCGCTCAGAGATCTTCTTAAAAAAGTAAATATCAGATAAAATCTTTATTTTTGTAACAAACAACACAATGAAAAAAATGACAAACGTTCCCATCATCTACGTTTACAGTAAAAATTCCGGATTTCGGGAGGGCTGTAAAACGAACAATAATACAGTAAAAAAATTGGGAGCCGGTACATTCATATTTTAATACAATAAAAGAATTCATGTACAAAACGTTTTCAGAACTGAAAAAAGAACTCCGCAGAGAAATCCCTCAGCTTAAGAAGATCAAAATCGCATTACTCGGCGACACCGCTACCCAGTTTCTCAATGTTGCTTTGAAAGGCACCGCTGTGAATGATGGTTTTGACTTTGAAATTTTTGAGGCCGATTTTGGACAGATTTCAAGGCAGATTTTAGATCCTACCTCAGAATATTATGAGTTTAATCCGGATTATACCATCATCTTTGAATCTACTCATAAACTATTAAGCCAATATTATAAATCATACAATACACAGACGGCTTTTGCGGAGCAGAAGATCTCCTATATTGAGGATCTGTACCGAACTATTCAGAGCAGAACCAAAAGCAGGATCATCTACTGTAATTTTCCGGGAATAGACAATCAGGTCTTTGGAAACTTTGCCGGTAAGGTAGAGTCTTCTTTTGTTTTTCAGCTGAATAAACTCAACTATTTATTATCTGCTCAGGTCGCTATTCGTCATAATAATTTCTTTATTGCGGATTTGCTTTCGATCCAGAATAAATGGGGAAGGAATTTTATGTTCTCACCAAGTATTTATGTGAACACTGAGATGGTGCTTTCACTCGATGCACTGCCCATTGTAGCACATCACATCACCGGAATTATTTCTTCTCTCGAAGGAAAATTTAAGAAATGTCTGATCCTGGATCTGGACAATACGACCTGGGGAGGAATCATCGGAGATGACGGACTGGAAAAAATACAGATCGGAAGCCTGGGAATTGGAAAAGCATTTACTGAGTTTCAGTACTGGATCAAGGCCCTTCAGAGAAGAGGGGTGATCCTTGCGGTGTGCAGTAAGAATGATGAAGATAAAGCCAGAGAGCCTTTCGAAAAACATCCGGATATGGTCCTTAAAATGGAAGATATTGCCGTTTTCGTGGCCAATTGGGATAACAAAGCGGATAATATCAGAAAGATCCAGAGCATCCTGAATATAGGATTTGATTCTATGGTTTTTCTGGATGATAACCCGTTTGAAAGAAATATTGTAAGGGAAAATCTTCCTGAGGTTTGCGTTCCTGAATTACCCGAAGATCCGGCAGAATATCTCGAGTATTTATATGGTCTGAATCTTTTCGAAACGGCGAGTTTCTCAGAAAATGATGCCGAAAGAACCAAACAATACCAGGTAGAAGCGCAAAGAGCAGTGGATCTGGATAGTTTTACCAATGTGGAAGACTTTCTGAAGAGCATGAATATGACCTCTGATGTAAAAGCATTCGACAGTTTTTCAAAACCAAGAGTTTCACAGCTGACCCAACGTTCCAACCAGTTTAATCTGAGAACAGTAAGGTATACGGAACAGGATGTAGACCACCTGATCCATTCAGATGACCATTACACGCTCTCATTTACCCTGAAAGATAAATATGGAGACAACGGATTGATCTGTGTGATCGTCTTGGAAAAGAAAAGTCCGGAAATCCTGTTTATCGATACATGGCTGATGAGCTGCCGCGTCCTGAAAAGAGGAATGGAAGACTTTACCCTGAATACCATCGTAGAAACGGCAAGAAAAAACGGATATCAATATGTAGTAGGAGAATATCTCCCGACGGCTAAAAACCAGATGGTAAAAGACCATTATGAAAGACTGGGGTTTTCGGCTAAGGAAGATCAATGGATTTTAAACGTAAATGAGTATAACACTAAAGAGGTTTTTATAAATCCCAACCTATGAAAATAGAACAACTAATTGAAGGAATTGCAGCTAAAAATACCATTCATGGTAAAAAGCTTCAAAAGAATTTTTCTTTACTGAAAGAGGAAGAAAACTATATATCCGATTATACTGTTTTTATAGACAAGTATAAGGGAATTCTTGAAAAAGAAAACCTCACTTTTGATGACTCTATCAATTATTATCTTAAAATGATTGGTGATTTTAATGAGGAAATGCTGGATTTCGTGAGAACCGGAAAGTATAGAAACACTTCATTCGATGATGTGAACAAGGCGATGTACAACAATCCTGATGTGATGGTTTCTCATATGCACGGCTTATTACTTTCACAGTTTCTATGGAAACATCATTATTCTGTCTATCAGTATTTTAAAAACAATATTCAAAAGTATACCCCAGTAAAAACGTATCTCGAAATCGGTGCCGGACACGGTCTGTATTTTGAGGCTGCGATGGAAAAAATTGGGGGCGACTGTACTTTTGAAGCCCTGGATATCAGTGAATCTTCATTGGAGCTTACCAAGAGCCTTATAAAAAGCGATAAAGTTCTTTATCATCTTAAAAATGTATTCGATTACGGGGATGATGAAAAGAAGGATTTTATTACCATGGGTGAGGTTCTGGAGCATGTGGAAGATCCTTTATCATTACTAAAGAAAATCAAAAACTTAATAAAACCGGAAGGAACCATCTTTATTACAACACCTACCAATGCGCCTTCAATGGATCATATTTATCTTTTTAATACCGTTCAGGAGATCAGAGATTTGATTGATGAAGCAGGTTTGGAGATCGTGAGTGAAAGCTATTTTGTAAGTGAAGATGTCGATCTGGAAAAAGCAGAAAAAAGAAAGATTGCTACATTGTATGCATCATTTTTAAAAATAAAAAATATTTAAGCACTATGAATAAGAACGAAATTTTATCAAAACTGTCAGAAATTTTCCGTGAAGAATTGGATAATGAAGAAATTACTTTAACTGCTGAAACTACGGCAAATGATGTGGAAGAATGGGATTCTCTATCTCATATCCAATTAATCGTGGCAGTGGAAAGGGCTTTTGGAATTCGTTTCACTTCTTCTGAGATCCAGACCTGGAATAATGTAGGAGAAATGGCAGACTCTGTTGCTGCAAAGCTGTAATGAAGTTTCACCACATAGGAGTTGCCTGTAAGGATTTACAGGCAGAACTCCGGAATATCAGAAAGCTGCACACGATCATAGAAGAAACGCCCGTTGTTTTTGACCCGAAACAGGAAGCCGAATTATGCATGATTACGGTTGAAGACGGTCTTAATATTGAGCTTGTTTCCGGAAAACCGGTAGAAAATCTTTTGAAAAAGAGAATTTCATACTACCACATCTGTTATGAAGTGGAAGATATTGAAGCGACAATAGAAGACCTTACAGAAAAAGGAGGAATGCTGATCTCACCGCCTAAAGAAGCCATCCTTTTCAATAACAGGAAGGTCGCTTTTTTAATGCTTTCTTATGGAATTGTTGAACTTTTAAACAGTAACTGACGATGCAGTTTACCTCATTAATATTTGTGCTTTTCTTCTCCGTTTTTTTTGCCATGTATTGGTGGGTTTTAGGGAAGAATCTTAAAGCACAAAATATATTTCTGCTGCTGGCAAGCTATATCTTTTATGCGTATTGGGACTGGAGATTTCTAGCACTGTTGATAGGAAGTTCTGCTATCGTTTATTTTCTGGGCTTAAAAATTGCTGAAAAGGGGCCGAAGACAAAGCTTTGGGTCAACCTCGGCTTAATCTTTTCTATCGGAACATTGTTATATTTTAAATATTTCAATTTCTTTATTGAATCTTTTACCGACCTGTTTGGAATTAAAAATGATCTGACCTTAAAAATCATTCTCCCGCTTGGGATCAGTTTTTATACGTTCAGAATGATCAGCTATCTGATCGACATCAAGAATAACAAACTGAAAGCTGAGACCGATGCTTTAGCCTTCTTTAATTATATTTCTTTTTTTCCAAGCATGACTTCCGGACCTATTGATAAAGGTGGATTGTTGCTTCCTCAGCTTAAAAAAGAAAGAGTTTTCACGTTGGAAAATGGCTCGGATGCGGCAAGACAGATTTTATTCGGGGCCTTTAAAAAATTAGTAGTTTCCAACAGTATTGCTCCTATAACCCAGAATATTTTTGCCAATTACGAACATCTTTCAGGAAGTACCGTTGCTTTCGGGGCTATACTTTTCCTTTTTCAGATGTATGCGGATTTTTCAGGCTATTCGGATATGGCCATAGGTTTTGCTAAACTTTTAGGCTTCAAAACAACCAAGAACTTCGCCTTTCCTCTTTTTGCCCAGAATATCGCTGACTACTGGAGAAAATGGCATATTTCTCTGACCTCATGGCTTACAGAATATGTTTTTACCCCTTTGGTCATTGCGTTTCGTGATTATGATAAAAAAGGATTGCTGCTCGCTGTATTTCTTAATTTTGTCATCATAGGTTTCTGGCATGGAGCGAATTGGACATTTATCTGTTATGGCGCACTGCAAGGATTATATTATATTCCTTTGGTCGTTAATAATCAGATTAATAAAAAGAAAAAATTGTCTAAAAACTTCCCGACATTTAAAGAATTAGGGAATATTTTTTATACTATGGCTTTAGTTTGTTTCGCCTTAATTTTATTTGTGGCTCCAAATTTAACTGAAGCTTTTGGGATGTACGGAAAGATCTTCAGCTTATCGCTTTTTTCGATCCCGGAATTTATTAAAATTAAAATTTTAGGTTTAATAGCCATCGTAGTTTTAATTGACTGGATCAATAAAGATCAGGAACACGGGCTTGATATCAAAAGGCTGAATCCTTTGGCAAGAAGAGCCATGTATGTTTTTCTGATCTTCCTTATCATGTATTACGGAGTGTTTTCCAACGGTAGCTTTATTTACGAACAGTTTTAATATGGGAAAATTTTTATTTAAAATATCATTCTATATCATCGGGATTATTGCTGTGCTGATGCTTCTGGCTTCTTATGCAGACGGTAATACGGATGACAATTATATGCACTTTGCAGTGGAGAAACCCAAGAATATTATTTTAGGAGATTCCAGAAGTGTGCAGGGAATTGTACCTGAAGTTTTGAAAAATAAACTGTCCGCTCCCTTTGACAATTTTTCACTGAACATCGCCCAGTCTCCTTATGGCGAGATCTATCTCAATGCTTTGAAAAGAAAACTGGATCCGGATACGAAAAACGGAATTTTTATTCTCACCGTAAATCCCTGGAATCTGTCATTGAGAAATGATGTAAAGAGAAGAGAGGACTATCCTGAGGAGAATTCCCCGTTTAAAAACATGTACTTCTATAACATGTCTCCCAATTATGAATACCTTCTTAAAAATTTAAATAAAAGCTGGTTCAGAATATACCTTGACAGAGAAGCGGTAGTAAGGTCCAATACATTCCTTCATAAAGACGGATGGATGGAAGTGACTGTTGATATGAGTAAAGATTCTGTGAATGCCAGGATAGCCAAGAAAACGGAGGAATATCAACTGATGCTGAATAATTACAATTTGTCTGAGGTACGGATGAAAGCCCTTAATGAGATCATAGACTATTTGCAGCCTAAAGGAACTGTTTATCTGGTTCGGATTCCTGCTACCAGAAATATTATGAATCTTGAAAACGAAAGATTTCCTGAATTCAGCGGATTGATGAGAGATCTTTCAAAGAAAAAGAATATTAAATTTTATGACTTTTCCGGACGTTGTGATGATTTTGCTTATACAGACGGAAATCATATGTACAAAGAATCCAGCAAGGTACTTACCGCACAGATTGCAGATTCTGTAAAAGCAGACCTGAGAAAATTAAAATAAGCGATCTCTGAAATTAACGTTATAAAGCCCTGAACGGATACTGGTATAATCTGTCACCAGATACTTCAGAATCATTCCCCATTTATGAAGTACAGACGCATTAGCGATCTGAAAACTGCGGTGCATTCTGCTGATGTGCTGCTTTACGTTGTCGGGCATCATTTTCTCATCAGCAGCCCAGCTGTCAATTTCTTTCCATAAAAGAACCCTCGTGCTTGCCGGGTTTATTTTCTTCGAATCTACCACCGTGATCCGGTTGTTTTCATGCACCCCTCTTACAGCTACAGCTTCATCCAGAATTCCAGGATAAAGATCAAGATAGAAAGAGAGACGGAAAAGAAATTCAGTGTCCTGATGAAGCCTTAAATTGGTTCGGAATAAAATCTCCATTTTTTTCATCATGACTTCCCTGCGGATGGTGAGCGCGTCAATGCTGAAAAGCCCAAAGCTTCCCAACATATAGATCTGGCCGGGAAAAACATCTTTTGGACTATGTTTTTTGTAAACGGTAGTCAGCTTATCTTCAAACAAAGAATAATACTGTTCTTTGGCTTTTTCCGTGTAGTAATGTACTCCAAGAGCACCATAAACCCCTTCTACATCCGGGTTTTTGAAAAGTTCTTTTTCTGCATCAAAACGGTTGGGAAGAAAATAATCATCGGCATCCAGAAAAGCAATGAAATCTCCTGTTGCTTTTTCTATCCCTAAATTTCTGCTGGGACCCGCCCCGTGGTTACCTTTGTCCGGATGCTGATAAAGACGAACCCTATCATATTTTTCGGTAAGTTGTATGCATACCTGCAGTGCGTTGTCCGGAGATTGGTCTTCTACCAGGATCACCTCATGTACTTCATCAAACTGAAGCGCAGATTCCACGGCTTGAGAAACAAATCTTTCAGCATTATAAACAGGTACGATTACTGAGATTTTCATGTTTTTAAAATAAGCAATAGCAAATATAGTGAAGTCTGAAATTTTATAGGTGTTTTAATTTCATACTGTTACGGAATTTTTATTATGTTAAGAAATCAAGGAACGTTTAAAATTGATATTGTAGAGCCCTGACCGGATACTTCTGTAATCGGTGAACAGATATTTTACCACCATTCCCCATTTTTTCAGCTTGGGAGCTTTGGCTATTTCAAAGCTGCGACGCATTCTTTTGATGTGAAGTTTCGCTTTTTCGGGAATTGTATCTTCTGTCTCAGCCCAATTATAGATTTCGTTCCACAACAGTGCTCGAGAGAATGCAGGATTTATGATAAAGGTATCCACTTTGGTGATTCTGTTGTGTTCATGCACCCCTCGCATAGCAACGGCTTTATCAATACTTCCCGGATACAGGGCAAGATAGTATGATAAGCGGAAAAGAAACTCAGTGTCTTCGTGAAGTCTTAAATGAGTTTTGAATAAGACCTCCATTTTTTGCATTAAAGGCTTTCTGCGGAGGGTAAGCGTATCAATGCTGAACAAACCAAAAGTTCCCAGCATATGGATCTGCCCAAAAAAAACATCTTCAGGACGGTGCTTTTTGTATACAGTGGTAAGCCTGTCTTTAAATATCTTGTAATATTGCTCTTTAGCGTTTTCAGAATAATAATGTACTCCAAGTGCACCATATACACCTTCTACTTCAGGATTGTTGAAAAGCTCTTTTTCTGCATCAAAGCGGTTGGGAAGGTAGTAGTCATCAGCATCTAAAAATGCTAAAAAATCCCCGGTAGCTTGTCTTATCCCTAAATTTCTGCTGCCTGAAGCACCATGATTTCCCTTGTCCGGATGTTGAAAGAGCTTCACTCTTCCATGTTTTTCAGCAAGTTGCTGACATACCTGCAGAGCATTGTCCGGAGATTGATCCTCGATCAGGATGACTTCATAGACCTCTTCAAACTGAAGTGCTGATTCTACGGCATGAGACACAAATTTCTCCGCATTGTATACGGGAATAATTACTGATACTTTCATTTGGAACAGTTAATAATATTTGTGTTTTTAGGAATACTACTTGATGCTATGCTTTTAATTTAAGCTTTAAATAGTAGGTTATTTTTTTCTCTACAAAATAATATAAAAATGCGGCAAGGCCAATGACAATAATCAATTTTAATATAAAATATGGGATATTGAGATATCCTTCTACCTTAAATCGTCTGAAAAACAGCTCTACAAAGGGGTGTGAAAGATATAGTGAGTAGGAAATATCACCTAAAAAGATAAGCAATCTATTCCCCTTGAAATGAAGAGTGTAATCCAACAGTAAAAACGATAACACGAATAAAGATACAACAAATAATACCAATAAACTGTTTGATATCACTATAAAATTGAATAAAAATGCTGAAAATAAAAGGATACCCGCCGTACACAATACCTGAGCCCATATTTTACGGATAGAAATTTTATCCAACAAAAGGGCAAACAGAATACCCACTACAAAATATAGGTTGAGGTGACTGGAAACCATTTTCAGGTAAGCATTTTCGGTTGGGAATAAAAGACCTGCCATATAGGTGGCGATGAAAAATACGGAAATAAAAATATATCTTCCTTTTTTGAAGAAGAGTGATAAACCGAATATCAGGTAAAAAAACATTTCGTAATTAAGAGACCAGCCAAGGTAGAGTACAGGGAACGTATCTTTTTGGGGAAGAAATAAAACGGAATGGATAAGTCTTCTCAGGCCTTCTCCATGGAAATAAAACATCAGAGTTCCTCCAATGATCATCCACCCTGCAGAAAGCAGAAAATAAAGAGGTACAATCCTGATGATTCTTCGTTTGTAGAATAACTTGATTTCCTTTGAAGTATGAATACTGAAATCCTTTTTTAAAGTCGTAAACGCCATGATAAACCCGCTGATCACAAAAAAGACGCTTACCCCAATACTTCCTTTTGCAAACAAAATATTGCCAATAGGAAGGTCTTTAAAATTGATGTATTCTTTGAAATGAAAACAGCACACCAGAAGAGCAGATATGCCTCTTAATATTTGTAGATTATTGAGCTTCATGATGAGTGTAAGTAAATCTGTACTTGGTTTTTAGAATGTTTGGGTCTTTAAAAATAGCAGCAAAAAGGGTTTTCGCTTTGGGAAATCCTTTTTTTACAGAAAGTTCAAAAGCTTTTTTTTGCAGACTGATATGTTGTTTTACATCCTGATCTAATCTATTCTTTTTGGACCATTGATATAAAGAATTCCAAAAAAAGAACTGTCTCTGGTTATACTGCGGAGAATATTTTTTGATCTTGGTGATCCTGTTGTCATCATGGATGCCTCTTATGGCGACAGCTTCATCTATAATTCCGGTTTTTAAATAACAGTGATACGCCAGTTTGATAATAAAATCGGAATCCTGATGAACCCGTAAATCTTCGTTGAATGTTAGCCTGCTTTTCTCAAGAGCAGATGCTCTTACGGTAAGGGCGTCCAGCGTAAAAAATGTACCGAATGTTTTTGGAGTCTGTCCCAATAATCCTCTAAAAACCTCAGGACCTTCAGCGGGATAATTGACGGTCAGCAGATAGGTGTCATTGATATTGGATAGAAATTCTTCCCTTCCTTTATCTGTTAAAAATTCAGTGCCAATGGCGTTGAATACACCTTCTATTTTGGGATTGTTGAAAAGTTCCCTTTCCGCTTCAAATCTATTGGGAAGAAAATAATCATCGGCATCCAGGAATGCAATGAAATCACTTGTCGATTTTTCAATACCCAGGTTTCTGCTGGCTCCTGCACCATGATTGTCTTTATCCGGATGCTGGAAAAGTTTTACCCTTTCATATTGCTGAGCAAGTTCCCGGCACACTGAAAGAGCATTGTCCGGAGAATGGTCCTCGATCAGGATCACTTCTCTTACTTCCTCCAGCTGCAAGGCGGACTCTACAGCTTTGGAAATATACTTTTCTGCGTTATATACAGGAATGATTACTGAGACTTCCATGATTATCGGTTGTAGTAAGTGAAGCGGTATTTTGTCTTTAGGATATCAGGATTTTTCAATATTTCCAGAAAAATACTTCCATATTTGGACAGTCCACTTTTTAAAGACAGATCAAATGATGTATACATTAAATAAATTCTCTTTCTGTATTCGGGAGCGATCTGCTGAGCAACAGCCCAGTCATTCATAGATTTCCAGAAAAGAAACTGCCTCTGGTTATATTGTGGGGTGTATTTTATAATTTTTGTAATTCTGTTGTCATCATGAATTCCTCTTATGGCAATCGCTTTGTCAATAATACCGGTTTTCAGGTGACAATGGTAAGCCAGCCTTATGATCAGCTCAGAATCCTGATGAACACGGAGCGCTTCATTAAAACGGATATGGTTACGCTTCATAGAATCCCTTCTCACCGTAAGAGAATTCAGGTGAAATGATGTACCGAAAGTTTTAGGGGTTAAGCTTAAAAGTCCCCTGAACACCTCTTCTCCTTCTGCCGGATATTCGACTGTACTTAAAGACATCTCTTTGAATTTAGACTGAAACTCGTGCTTTCCTTTTTCGGTTAAATATTCTGTACCGATTGCGCCAAAAACGCCTTCAATTTTTGGATCCTTGAAAAGTTCCTTTTCTGCATCAAATCTGTTAGGAAGATAATAATCATCGGCATCCAGAAAAGCTATAAATTCGGAGGTTGCATGGTCTATCCCGAGATTTCTTGAGGCACCGGCACCGCGGTTTTCGCCATTCGGATGCTGAAACAGTTTTACCTTGGAGAATTCCGCAGCTAGTCTTCTGCAGATTTCCAGGGAATCATCGGTAGACTGATCTTCAGCCAGAATAATTTCTTTTACTTCGTCAAACTGTGCCGCAGAACAAACTGCTTTTTCAAGAAAATCAGCGGCATTGTAAACGGGTATGATAACAGATATTGTCATTGTTACATTGGTGTAATTATCAGATTATCATTAACAAAAAGCTCAGGTTCTATGTTGTGGAACTCTTTATTAAGAACTCTGCTATATACTTTAAAATCATGATCAAAGAAGAACTGTAATAGATCACGCGAAGAATGCTCTCCCTGCTCATCAATTGCAGACGGACAAAATTCCATGAAGAAGACAGGTCTGTTTTTTAAGAAAATATCTTTATTACCCAGTATAACGATAGCTTCATATCCTTCAACATCCATTTTTACAACGTCAAATTTTGCATCATTGATCATTTTTTCCAAAGGCTCAATCTGAACATTGATTATTTTCTGCCCCGGATTTTTCGTCGCGATAAATGAACTCATTCCCGCGTGCCCTGCTACATAATTAAACGATTTTACTTCTGAAGAATTACCTACAGCGCTGTTAAAAAGCTTAATATTCTGGAAATTGTTTTGCTTGATACTTTCGTTAAATTCATAATAAACATCAGGAATGGGCTCAAATGCATAAATCTGTTTGCAATAAGGCGAGAGAAGTAAGCTATGCTGTCCGATATTTGCCCCGATGTCTAATAAAACTTTGTCTTTGGTAAGAGCAGATCTGATATCATCAATAATATGTTTTTCATAAATTCCGTTTTTAAAAATATAGAAATCAACATATCCGAATTTTTTATTGAGATAGATTTTCGTCTTTCTGTTATTATAATTAATAGTGAAAAGCTTACGATTATCAAGATAGGAAATGTTTAACTTTCTTTTGATGAAACTTGGGAGTCCTTCCTGAAACAAAATACTTTGAATGGATTTTAAATAGTTAGGCATATAAATAGTTTTTATGATTTGTGTTTATCTTTCAGTAAAAGTAAGGGAATAATTGTATACTAAAAGTGAGTCTGGTTGTTATCCGCCCAAAGGGCAAGCTGCAAAAGGTTCCAGTGTTTTTCATCCTTATTCAGGAATTGGCGGGTTGCTTTATAATCAATGAAATTAAACACTTTATGATTAGGGTTATTAAGCAGATCATTGGATAGATTCATCAGATTTTCTTCTGCAAACCAGTTTTTTACTCCTAAACCGAATCCCTGCTTATGACGTTGTCTGATAGTTTCCGTCCAGTAAGATCCCATAGCTTCACGAAGGATGATCTTATCATTTTTCTCGTCCAGTTTAAGCTGATCCGGAAGCTGGATACAGAATTCTGCGAAATCAAGATCAAGGAAAGGTGTTCGTACTTCCAGTGAATTGGCCATAGCCATTCTGTCTGATTTTACCATCATATTGGCGGGAACATAATTTTCCAGATCCACTCTCATAATGTCATTAAGAGAATCGGGATCAGGGGTAAAACTATACTCCTGAAGGTAATTGGCTGTAACACCCAGCAGATCACGTTCTTTTTTGTTGAAATCATTTCTCACAGCGTTCAGGTGAAAGTCCATGATGGATGAATGTTTTAAATTTTTCTGCGTCAAATACGATGTTGTTCTCATCTTCTGATAAAGTTTCAGTCCAAATTGAGCAACGATATTTTTATAGCTGAAATGATTTCTTAATTTATTTTCAACGGTATAGAAATGATATCCTCCAAAAAGCTCATCGCCTACGTCTCCTGACAATACAACGGTCAGATTTTGTCTGGCGTATTTACAGATTTCATAATGCGGGATAAATGATGCATCGGCGAAAGGTTCATCAAAAAACGGGGTGATTTTCAGCAGAGAGGCAACGAGGTCTTCTTTCTTTTCGTGAACTTCTACATGGTTGGTATTGTATTTATCCGCAATTTCTTTGGCATATTTCAGCTCATTGTCTTTATGGTCATATCCGAAACTGATGGTCGTCTGATGAGGCAGAAACTCGTCTACCAAAGCAACTATGGATGAAGAATCCAGACCTCCGCTAAGGAAACTTCCTACCTGTACATCTGCAATAAGCTGTTTTTTTACTGCATTTTTCAGCAGATACAGAAATTCTTCCTTAGCATCAGAGAGGCTTAAGGTTCTGTCTTTTGCCGGAAGGCTGTAGTAGCGGGAAACTGTTATTTTTCCGTCTTTCCAGATCAGCTGATGAGCGGGTGGAAGGGTGAAAATATTACTGTAGATACTTTGGTAAGTACTTACATATCCGTACTGAAGATAGTGGGAGAGGGCTTCGGAACTTACTTTAGGCTGTATCAATCCGGAGGCTAAAATAGCTTTGATTTCTGATGCGAAAATAAATTCATTGTTGTTTCCTATCGCATAGTAAAACGGTTTTTCTCCGAATCTGTCTCTGGCGCAGAACAGCTGCTGTTGCTGATCGTCCCAGATCGCAAAAGCAAACATGCCGGGAAGATCATGGATGAGGTTTTCCTTTTTTCTCTGGTACATGGCCAGGATAACTTCTGTGTCTGAACCTCCGTGAAAAGGGTATTCCCCATATTTTTTCTTAATATCCTGATAGCCGTAGATCTCACCATTAAGAACAATACATTCGTTTTTGGTGCTTGAGAACATGGGCTGTTTTCCATTTTCAGACAAATCAATAATGGAAAGTCTTCGGTGGCCCAAAGCTGCATGGTCATAAAATTCATAATGCGAAGAATCCGGACCACGGTGTATCATAGAATCCGTCATTTTCCGGATTTCCTCCTGATAGTTTCTTGCATTGCTGCTTATGATTCCTGCTATTCCACACATAATATTGTATTTTTCATCATTTATTTTTTCGCTTATGGTCAGGCTAATTTACGACAGATTAAGAAAAGCCGGACCTTTCTGCATCACCTGATTTCTAAAACTGCTTAATTTTGCACTGTCTGAACAGATTTTCTTATACTTTTTTGACAACTTTTTATAATGGTCAAAGTTTCCGGTAATGATATTTTTAAACATACTCTGCTGAAGAGATTTTTTTTCAAGTTGGAGACCATTCGGAAGATTAGGGTTCATCGCGTTGATTTCTATTCTTACATCTTCGTATTTTGTAAAATCTATTTTATGAAGCAGCTGAACACCGTCGTGTACTACTTTACTCCCCGGAACCAGAATCACTTTCATGTTGTGAAAATGCACGCGGTTGACATATTCGTCATCTTCTCCGTAATGGAAAAAATAAGGATTGAATCCACCTACAGATTCTATTGTTTTTCTTGGGAGAAGCCAGTGTGCGGCATTAACAAAATTGATCTCATACCATGGCTTCAGCGTCTGAAAATACAAATCTGAAATCATCCTGGTCTTTTCGTAGTTCTTGGCAATATACTGATCCAGGAAAATATCCATGTATTTTTCTGTGCCGTCTATATGGATGGGGCTTATGATTCCCACTTCTTCCTGACGGGGATGGTTGTTGAATACTTCCAGCATTTTTTCCATGCTGTCTTCATACAGCCACGCATCCTGATTCATCAGATAAAAGAAATCTGCTCCGTTTTTATATGCTTTTTCGATGCCTATATTATTGGCTTTTCCAAAACCCAGATTGGTTTCGGATTGGGTAAAATCTACTTCAGGAAAGTTACTTCTGATGTATTCCTGCGTGCCATCCACAGATCCGTTATCTACCACGATGCACTTCACAGGAACCGAAGATTTTCTCAGGCTCGTAAAGCAGCGCTCTGCCCATTTCATGGCATTGTAGGTGACGATTATGATATGGATTTCAGGAATTTTCATAGAAGTTTTAATTGATAAATATATTATGAATTTTGTAGTAAATAAAATAATATACTTTTTTGAGTAAAGCATCAAGAGCCGGGAAAGTTAAGAAGCCTCCCGTCTTCAGCATCATCGTCCACGAAAGATTAAACAGGATCAATAAAAAGGTCATGATTTCCTGCTTTCTGGTAAGAATGGATTTCTGGTCTGTGACAATAAATATAGTCAGCAGAGAAAAGAAAATGTTGATCCATCTTCCCCAATCCAGGGCCAGATAAAATAAAGGAATTAAAAAGGCTGTCTGTATCACTATAAACAGAGCGCTGATTTTCACTTTATTCAATCTGCAATAGAGGTAAAAGGTAAAGGCACCAATCAATATGCTGATGATATAAGTCTGATAACTGTATAAATTTTGTTTGTAAAAAGCTAAGACATTGTAGTTCGGATCATATTCATAAATTCCCAGTTCATCCAGTATCAATCCATGGTTCTTTAAAAATAATACGGAATTTTCTGTATTGATGCTGATCCCGAACTTATAAAGAATGAGCATGACAATGGTAGCAGGAATCAGTTGATAAATGGCTATTTTTTTTATTTTATCCACTAATGAACCACTATTTTTCACAAAATAAGTGAAGCTTACAAAAGGAATATAAAAGTAGGCTGCTTCATGGGTTAAAATAGCAATAAGAATGAACAGCGTAATGACAAAATCCTTCACAACGATTTTAGATCGAAGACAAAGAATATACATGATATAGAAAAGGAAGAATATAATTTCTTTTTTTGATGCAATGGAAGGGTCTTTTACCATCATTCCGAAACCTGCCGGCAGCAGGACAAGGGCAAGAACCAAAAGATTGTTTTTCTCTTTCCAGAACAGCTTGACCAATAAATAAAAGAACAGGGTATACACGACGAACAGAAAGGCGAATATGATGTATTCCAGGTTGATTTTAGAGATCTCATTAATCGCGATAAACAGGGTGCCGAAAAAGCCTCTTCGTTTGAAGCCTCCGTCCTGATAGTTGATCAGCCATTCTCCAAGATACCATCCTCCTTTATTCTCTACAATAAGCGAATAGGTGGTTTTTATACTAACAAAATAATAAATTGCTAGTACGATGCTGATTATATAAGTAACTGGTTTTGGTTTCATCCGCGAAATAGATTAAAATATAAAAAATAGTACACCTTTTTTATCAAAACATCAAGCAGTGTAAAACTTGAGAACCCCTGATAAAAGGCCATCATTGTCCAAAAAGAATTAAAGATCATTAATAATACCGCAATACCATCTTTTTTCAGACTGCTCACCAATTGCTTTTCCCCAATGATAAAAAGGGTCAGCAAAGAAAAGAAAATATTAATCCATCTGCCCCAGTCGAAGCCCTTAATAAATAATGGAATCAGGAAAATGACCTGTACGATGAGAAAAACAGGACTGATTTTAATCTTATTCAGTTTACAGTAGATGAATACAGTTAGGGCACCCAGAAATATACTGATGCTGTAGGTCACATAGCCATACAGATAGGTTTTATAGATGCTGGATACATCAAAATCAGATTGATAATAATCGTATATGTTTAATTCTTTTAACAGGTAGCCATGATCTTTAAAAAATGACACCGTGTTTTCCGTTTTGATGCTGATCCCGAATTTGTAGAGAAATAGCATCATAAGGGTAGCAGGAAGTATCTGATACAGAAATATTTTCTTTATTTTATGAGTCGTTGGTTCACTGTTTTTTATAAAATAGGCAAGGCTCACGAAAGGCAGATAAAAAAATGCAGCCTCATGGATGAGCAAAGCTATGAGGATAAACAGCGTGATCACATAATCTTTGACCACCATTTTAGACCGCAGACATAGAAGATACAGAAGGTAAAAGAGAAAGAATATAATCTCTTTTTTAGGGATGATGGTGTGATCTTTTAAAACCATTCCCAAACCTGCTGGGAGTAGCAAGAGACTTATGGTTAAAAGGGTATTCTTATTCGGCCAAATAAATTTTATTAAGAGAATAAAGAAAAGGGTGTAAATGATGAACAGAAAAATAAAAACGATATTGGCCAGATGAACTCCGGTGAGTTCATTGATGAAGACAAATAAACTTCCGAGAAGCCCTCTCCGTTTAAATCCTCCATCCTGATAATTGATCAGCCATTCTCCAAGGTGCCAGTCATTTTTATTAACGACCAGCTGCAAATAAGTATTTTGCAGATATACGTAACAATAAATGGCTAATAATAAACCAATTAAATAGTTAATTATTTTCGTTTTCATACATTAATCAATAAAAACCTCCTTAAAGGTATCCATCACGGGATGCGGCAGGAATTTCCGGAATAATTCTTCTGCAGACCGACTCAGATCCGCATCTAATAGAATATCTCTAAGCTCTTTTTCATTACGGTAATAATAGGCCTGATCTCCCAGGTGACTGATATGTGCTTTTTCAGGAGGATCTGCAAAAGCGACCACCGGTTTTCCTTTAATGGCAAATTCCGCCACTGTAATTCCGAAAGTTTCTCCTCTTTCACGGGCATGAAGCAATGCATTACAGGTATTGATGAATTTTTGTTTCATGATGATATCCGAGCTTGGAGGCAGGAAAATAATGTTGGAAGGAGGAGATTTCCACCATCTTTTTTTCACAAAAGAATCTACACCCATAAAAATAAAGTAAACATCTTTATATTTTGAAGCTATTTTTTCGATGGTCTGTTGCGCAAATAGGATGTTAAAGCTGGCATGACCACCATAGTAACCGAATACTTTTGCATGCGGAGGAATATTCAGGTCTTTTCTAAGATTTTCATTCGTTCCTTCTTCAAAATTAACCATGTGCGGCACAAAAGGATATTTTGAACCTGTCATTTCATGGCTCAGCCATTCAGAAACGTAAGCGTATACATCTCCGTGTGGTTCAAAATGCTTGAAGACACTGTGGATGCATGTTTTACATTCTTTGGTTTCTATATGATCGATATCGCCGTTTTTAATGGCGTAAAACAGGTCTATATTATTTTTACTGATGAGGTTATCAACTTCTTTAAAGTCAGAATAGCCAATTACATTAAAGCGTTTGGCAAATTTTTCGATACCCAGCGGATGGTTGGTTGTCGAAGTTTTATCATATACAATCAATGACTCGTTTCCCAGATATCGTTCATTGAAATCTGCATAATCATATAATGCGATGGAAGTCCCTCTGTAGTTGAGTTCGTTCTCATGGAAAAGAATTTTCATTCTGTACGGTTTATTTAAATTTATTTTTCAATTTACTAAGTATTTTCCGAATGATGCTTTTCTTCGGGTACTTGGTAAGATCATTGTGTTTGAAAAGACCTTCACCCTGTGCAATTTTGAAATCCTGCTTCACCCACCACGCGGCAATATTTCTTTCAAGTGATGCAGTTTCCCCTGAAAAAGGAATGATGGTATCCAGCAGAAAATCCTTACGGACAAGATAAGGATTATTCGTCCAGTTGGCCCAGCGGGAAGTGGTTACAAAATAGTCACCCTGTTTCTGTATTTTGTCCGGAAATTCTTGGGCAGGATCCAACCAGTGCAGAGATTCCAGAAGGTGTGGTGAGGTACATTCATGCCAGTCGTCATAATAATCAAGCTCGTTGCCTTTATGTCTGATGGAGATCAGCGGATATCCGGGAGTCTTTCTGTTCCGGTAGCGTATAACATCAAATCCCTGATCCAGAAGTTCTATGCCGCTTTTAAGCTGTGAAAGGGTGGTTGCCTGATCTTCAATAAGCTCCCAGTCGTGTTCCAGGAAGAGAATGTTTTCAGATGAAGCATTTTCAGCCAGTAATTTCATTCCTTTTCCGATCCCGATATTCTCATTCAGTCCTATGTATCGGATTCCATACTTTCCGGTCGTCTTTTTATCCTGTTCACTTACTTCCTGAAAAAGAATGAGAATATCATCCGTCATCTCAAGAAGCCCGTGTTTTTTATAGGATTTTAAAGTGTTTTTCAGCGTTTCTCCGGTTTTCCAGGAGAGGATGCAGATGCTAATTGGTAATTTTTCCATAGATATCCGTTAAAGATTGAGAAAAGGATGCTGGCCCGTCATTGAAATCTTTCTTGCCGCTTCGATCTCTTTAAATTTTTTTGAAAAGTACTGATACTGTTCCAGATAAAATTTTGATTCGTTGATATTTCCTTTAGCACTTAATTTTAAAATATAGGAAAGGATCGCCGTTTTTTCTCTTTTGACGTTATAATCATAATTGGGGTCAAGATATTTGGTTTCCCGCTGCATTCTCATCGAAAGACGGGTGTTCGCCAGTAATTCAGCTTTGTCTTTCGGTTGTTTTTTATGGAAAGACTGTACGGCATCATGCACGACTTTACTTTTTGTGCAGACCAATATCTTTAATCCGAAATAGGTAATTCTGTTGACATACTCATAATCTTCGGCACCATAAAAGAAATAAGGATTGAATCCGCCTACTTTTTCAATGATATTTCTGGGAATAAACCAGTGGGCCGCATTCACAAAACTGATTTCATAAGACGGTTTGGCTTCCCCGAAATAAACATCGGAAAACATTCTGTTGTTTCTGACATCTTTGGCCAGATAATTCTCAAAATGAATGTCAAATTTTTTCTCGCTGCCATCCAGATGCATTGGACTTAGAATACCAATCTTGCTTTTATCTGGAGCATTGTTGTAAACATCAAGCATATTTTGAAAGCTGTCCGGAAAAATCCAGGCATCCTGGTTCATCAGATAGAAGAAATCTGCTCCTTCCCGGTATGCTTTTTCTATTCCTAAATTATTGGCTTTTCCAAAACCCAGATTTTCGGCAGATTCTATAAGATCAATTTCAGGGAAGTGGGTTTTAATGTATTCCTGACTTCCATCCGTAGATCCGTTGTCGATCACAATGCACTTTACAGGAACCGAAGAATGTCTTAAACTGGTAAAACATCTTTCCGCCCATTTCATAGCATTGTAAGTGACGATGATAACGTGAATAGTAGACATTTTCATCTTAAATATACTTTTGGGTTAAAGTTTTCAAATAATCTTCCGGCTGTATTCCGGAGAAAAAAGTTTCTATAGATTCATCAAAGCCGACCTTATAAAAATCGCCTTCTTCCACTTCAGAAAAACAGGCCTTCATCCGGGTCTTTTCTTCAATGGCATTAATGATTTCTTTCAAATCATAATAATACGGGAAAGCCAGATTAAGGGTTTTATTTTCCATATCCAGGCAGTGTGAGCCCAGAAATTTTGAAATATCAGCAATGTCTAAAAGCAGTCTTCTTGCTTTTAAATGAAGGGTAAATTCACTGTTTCCGGAGATCTGGGCTGTGAGGAAATTAAAAAGGGTATTGGGGTTTCCTCCTTTTCCCACGATATTGCCTATCCGCAGAATAAGAAAGTGATCACAGGTATTTTTTATATAGTCTTCGAGCGTCTTTTTATGCAGCACATACGGGCTGTTCTGTTTAGATTGGTCATGAATGCTCAATGTAGAAAAATAGACCAGTTTTCTTTCTTTATTTTCTTCAATCATGGTTTTCAAAAGAGAAAATTCTCTTTCGAATTCTGAATTCCTGGTTTCGAGGGAGTTTGATACTCCTGATGCAAAAAATAAATGATCCTGTGAATCAATACTTTTTAGTGAGTTGGCAATAAGTCCGCTTCCTATAATCATATAAGTGTATATGAGTTTTATTTCAATGATTAACTGGTTTACCTTAAAAGAAAAACTTTATATCTTAAATTTTTTCAAGATGGAAGCTAGTTTCTTATGAATTTTTAGACCTAGCTTTCTGTCTGTTTGTTTGACTTCTTCAGTAAGTTCATTGGTTTTGGTGAACCATCTGTTAAGCACCTGGATTTTTTTATGAATAACCTGTTTTGTAGGCTGTTCTTTTTCAATGCTTTTCAAAATCGCTTTTTCAAATGCTAAAGAAGCATCCTCCCAGTTATACCATTGACCGGCAGTCTGCAACGCATTTTTCTTTAAAGTTTCCAGTTTTTGCGGGTGATCTTTCAGAAGGTTAATGTATTCCAGAATTTTTGTATCATCATTCATATCAGCTATGAGAGAATTGAATTCATGCTTCATATATTCTTCATGCCCTGTTACATTATATGTGATTGCTGTTCCCCCGCAATGGAACATTTCCAGCGGTGGGCCAAACATTCCTTCCACGGTGCTTAATTTCACCAATACATCACAAGAACGGAATATTTTTTGAGTTTCATGGGTAGGAATATTTGAAAATACTCTGTCTACTCCCTCATAATTTTGGATGGGTGAATTCGTTAATAGCCAGATTTCATCTGCTTTGGATTTTTTACAGATTTCTATAGTTTTTGCTACATTTTTGAAACTGCTATTAATATTTCCTTCAATCAGTACTCTGAGTTTGCCGTTTTCCCTTTGTGCATAGGCTTCTCCAGTGGGAGAATAGTTTTCTTTCCTGATCCCGTTAAGCACCAATTCAGAATCTGTATTATAATTCTCTTTAACGTATTTCTGAATCCAACTGGCTTCAGTAATGATATTGAGCTCTAAAAAGTAGGCCGCTTCTGCCGCATTTTGATTGTTAAAATCACTATCCGGATAAAATTTTGATTCTACAGACTGATTAAAATATAAATAAGAATCTGCATTCAGAGAAGCAAGCCCATAGCAGGTTCGCCAGAATGTAGCAATAAGAACGTCAAAGTGGATATGTTCGGCTTGTTGTAGGGTTATTCTAGGTACTTCCTGAATTCCCTTAAACCAAAAAAGCTCTTCATCTTTAACAGGATTGTCGAAAATAAGTATGACTTCCAGCTCACCTCTTTTGTGAATATGAGAGATATGCTCAAATATGACATTGTTCCCCCCCGAGAGAGAAGGGGACGCAAGTATACCTATTTTTAATTTTTTTTTCATTTTGTTTTATCTTTTAATCTACCTATTTATTTTTGAAAACAAATATTAGATAAATTTACATGCTATTTTGTAAATCATAGGAGGGATATGATTTTGAATACAAAATACAAGTCTTTTGATATGAAACGGATAATTCTTATAGAGGATAAAAAACTCTGCAGGAATTTCCTTTTTTAAAAAATATTTTTGCTGAATAAATCCGTTGATTTTGTGCCTGACCTTTCCTTCTTTATCAAACATGGTTTGGAGCATGGCAAATTCGAGATCTATTCTTTCAGCTCTTGTTTTTGAAATATTGTCTGTATGTATTCGATAATAAGCGAGTTTCTCAGGAATATAGGCAATCAGATATTTTTCATTTATTTTCAGCCACCTGTAATAATCTTCTACAATAAATGTTGAATCATATTTGCCGGTTTCCCGCACTGCTTCTGTTCTCATCATAACCGTAAGTGCAGGAATGCGGTTTCCTTTGATAAGTTCCTGTCTGAAAATCAGAGGATCTACATTTCCTGTTTTGTTGTAATCGGCTACATCCTGAACCACAGCAGAGGATTCATTGACGGCAAAAGTATCAGTGAAAATCATTCCATAGTCTTCACCTAGATTTTCCAGCTTAGAAACAGACTTTTCAATAGCTTCGGGATGAAGAAAATCGTCTGCTGCGATGAGCTTGATATATTTTCCTTTTGCAAGAGCAACACATTCATTGAGCATGGTAGCCAGCCCTGTATTTTGAGCATGGAAGTTTTTTTCTGCAGAATAATTGTTTTCTGTCAGCCATTGATCCATAATGTCAGCCGAGTTGTCGGGAGAGGCATCATCACCTACAATCAACTGGATGTTGCTGTAGGTCTGATTTTTTATGCTGTCCAGATTTTCCTTAATAAACTTTGAATGGTTATAGGAAACGACAACGACTGTTACTAACGGTTGCTCCATGTATTTTTAACTAAAACCCGTTTACAGCATCGATGATCGCCTGAATTTCTTCTTCTTCCAAAACTGAAGAGATCGGGAGACTCAATACTTCTTCATGCATTTTTTCGGTGATAGGGAAAGTAAGGTCATTGTATTCCTTATATGCTTCCTGCTTATGAGGCGGGATAGGATAGTGGATGATGGTACTGATTCCTTTCTCTGTTAAATAGGCCTGAAGTTCATCTCTTTTCTCTGTGCGGATTACAAAAACGTGCCATACATGCTCATTTTCGTCAGCCGGATTTTCAGGAAGGATGATCTTTGGATTGTTGATCTCAGAGATAAACCTTTTAGCGATTTCTCTTCTGGTTCCGTTTTCGTGACCGATGTATTTAAGCTTTACGTCTAAAACGGCAGCCTGAATTTCATCCAGTCTTGAATTTAATCCTTTATAGATGTTGACATATTTCTGGTTGGAACCGTAATTGGCTATAGCACGGATAGCTTCAAAGACTTCTTTGTCATTAGTCGTTACAGCTCCTGCATCACCTAAAGCACCCAGGTTTTTGCCCGGATAAAAACTGAAACCTGCAGCATCACCCAGATTTCCGGATTTGATACCGTTCCATTCTGCTCCGATAGCCTGTGCGTTGTCTTCTACAATTTTAAGATTGTGCTTTTTTGCTATATTTTTAAGCTCTTCGGAAAAAACAATTCTTCCCTGAAGGTGAACGATCAGGATGGCCTTTGTTTTCGGGCTTATTTTTTCTTCAATTTTGGCGATGTCAATATTATAGGTATTGGCATCCGGTTCTACAAATACAGGAACCAGTCCGTTGTCTGATAAAGCCAGAACGGAAGCGATATACGTATTGGCGGGAACAAGAACTTCGTCGCCGGCTTTCATGAATCCTAATTCAATATAGGCGCGGAAGATCAGACGCAGTGCATCCAGTCCGTTGGCTACGCCCAGAGCATATTCTGAACCGATGTATGATGCGAGGTTGGTTTCGAAGTTTTTAAGCTCACTGCCCTGCAGATACCATCCACTTCGGAAAACACTGACAAGTTTGTTTTCAATTTCCTCCTGATACTGTAAATTGACCTTTTGAAGATCAAGAAATTTTATCATAATACTATTATTTTAAACGCTCAATTATTTTTTTCTTAAACAAACTGCTCCCCAGGAATAGCCTACGCCAAAACCAACAAGCATCACATTTTTGGAATCTCTTGTTGCAAATGAATTTTTAAAGGCAATAGGGATGGTAGAGGATACGGTATTCCCATAGTCTAACATATCGATGACGAAATTTTCCTGCGGAATATTGATTCTTTTTCTTAAGAAATCGAGCATAAAGGTGTTGGCCTGATGAAAGATATAGGTGTCGATATCACTTTTTTCAAAGCCGTTTATTTTCAGGTTTTCTTCTACAAGTCCGGGAATCGCTTTTGACGTGAAATCAAAAATCTTCGGACCGTTCATATGAAGATAGTTGTCTTTGTCTTCTGTGCTGTCTGTTTTTTTATTTCTTACAGCACCGTTTTTAACGATCAGGTTTTTCGCGCCTTCTCCGTCGGTACCTACAGAAAACTTCAGGATTTCAAAATCGCCGTCTTCAGAAATCAGCGTTGCCGCTGCAGCATCTCCGAAAAGACTGATATTTCCTTTATCATTTTCGTGAATATGTTTTGAATACGTTTCCGCGGTGATCAAAACAACATTCTTCATCATTTTAGAATCAATAAGGGCATTGGCCAGAGATAATCCATAAATATAGCCCGAACATCCCTGATTGATATCTATAGCCCCGCAACTGGTATTTAAACCGGCTTGCGACTGAACGAGGCAGGCTGTTGCAGGTAGGAAATAATCAGGACTTTGGGTACAGACAATTAGATAATCTATCGTAGATTTATCGATCTGGTATTCTTCAACGAGTTTATTGAGTGCTTTTACAGCAATATCTGATGTAAACTCATCTTCTCCGGTAATGTTCCTGTTTCTGATCCCTATTTTTTCAAGAATCTTGTCACTTTCCCAGTCCGGAAACTTTTTTGAAATCTCCTCATTGGAAATAACGTTCTCAGGAATGTAGGTTGAAATATGTTTTATAAAAGCCATTGTTTAATATTTACTGTTTTTTCTCAACAATAAAAGAATAAAGTTCGTTGATATCTTTGAACGAAGTAATCTGCTCCGGCTCAATATCTACGCCATATTCATCTTCGATCATTACTTTGATCACCATAGCGGTAAGTGAATCCCAGTAGCTTTCCTGGCTGTATGCAGTTTCAGGTTCTACCACTGTGTCCGTATTTTCAAGTTGACCCTGAAAATTTTTGATAAATTCATTGATTGACATAAGCTTATATTTTAAATTTTTTGAGAATATCCGGAAGTACCGAATTAAAGGTGTCTTTTGTTAATAGATAATAGTTGTTTTCCTCGTCGCTTCTGATGAGCTCGGGCTTAAACATTTTGTGATAGCTGTTTACGGATGTATTCTGTTTTCTTACCTCAAACTGAATGGTGTCGAAATTCAATTCGTTCAGAACGAAATCTTTGACAGCCATATCCACTTTTACTGAGTTTTTGACGTTCGAATACTCAGGTTTGGAAACCCAGCTTCCTATTTCAGGAAGTCCGGAATCTATTTTGTAAACTCTGTACGTGGCAAAGTCTTCATTGTTTTCATCAAAGGCAATAAAATAATATTCCTTCTGTTGTTGTTCACGTTCTTTATAGCTTTGTATCCATTGCTTTTGAGCGTCTACATCAGGAGAAGTTTTTGAAATAAACCTGGACTTTTTTTCATTATTTCTGATCGATACTATAAATGAAGCATCATCGGTCTCAACGAATCTCAGTTTAATTCCTTTGTATTCAATTATCATCTTTTATTATTTATATTAATACCTTCATCACCGGAGTGAGGTTCAGGTACGAAAATTTATTTGTTATCGATTGCTTCTTTAAAACTTTCAAAATCTCTGAAATAGTCTTCCTCATCATATATTTCAGACGCCAGACAAAGCAAAACCGCATTGTGGGAAAACTGAATGTCTCTCCATACCAGTTTAGGAATATATAAACCTTTTGTAGGATGATCCAGGGTGAAAGTTTCTTTGTTACCATCTTTATCTTCCGTATTAAAGATAATGGTTCCTGAGACAGCAAATATGATCTGCTGCAGTTCTTTATGGGCATGTCCGCCTCTTGTCACATCATGAGGAGTGTAGTAGGTCCAGTAGACACGCTGTATCTCAAAAGGAACATTTTTCTGGGTTTCTGCTATGGTGATATAACCCAGCTGAGATGATCCTATCTTATCGAATGTGATGATTTGTGGTTTATTGTATTCCATTAATGTTTCTAAATAGTTCTTTAAAGTCCTCAAAGTTAATTATAAAATTACTATCGGAGTGAAGCCCGTTATTATTATATAACTGTATATGAAAATCTACATCAAATATACGGCCCAGGTTGGAAAAAGCAGTGAAAGATTCTGCATTTTCAGCTACAAAAGAGATCGCTCTAGGATGGTTTCTGCAGAAAATCATATTCGTCCAGGCGGCTCCCGATATTCCGATGATATATTCAGCATTTTTAAAATAGGAAGCCTGTTCATCAATGCTAAGCTCTTCCAGGCAGACTGGTACAAAGCCAAATTCTTTCAGATAGTCCATGATTTCATCCTGATTGGACGCAATCCGGTGGGTGTTTTTCCGATATAAAAACAGCTTTGTAGGTAATCCGGTTTTTTCCGGCAGATTTTCTATTATCTTATCTGAAAAGCGTCGTATTGTTTCTGCGTTATAAAATGTTCCATCTGCTTTGATCTGACCATCGAAACGGTTAAACTGAATATGGTTGAAATCATTCATATAATACACCTTTTTGACAAAGTATGTTTTATCCTGATTTAAATATTTAACCGTAAATCTGTTCTTTGTAAATATTTCAAGAATGGTTTGCATACTTGGTATTTTCAGGACTATTTCATTAACGAAAATAGTACGGGTGTACTTCTCGTCAAATAACATCATCTTGGGCATCATTTCAATCATAAAATGAAACCAGTTCCATGACCCGTTGCCACCCAGAAAAAAGCCTTCTTCAAGCTCTTCTGTTTCTTTCAGAACTACTTTCGCATCCATATTATTATGTGCCGTGACAAAACCTTCATTAAACCTTTCTCCTTTGCTTCTATAAGTAATCAGATGGTCTTTCACCCAAATTGCAGAAGAAGCAATACTTATATAAGCATCCTCAAACTGGTAAATGAATACTTCAGGAACATCTGTTTCAATGCAACGTTCTTCTGTATTTAACCGTTTTGGAAGATAATTCTTAAAATTGCTTTTTTCGAAAATCTTCTGAACAGCCTGTTGTCTGCACCTATCTATATCGAAGATTTTTATGATTTTTGAATTTGGTCTGTAAAAATAGTTATAGAGGGCCTTCTTGATCGGGTTAGAAAGGTATTCATTGCTTTTTATGTATGGCGCGAGCCTGTTTAAGACCGCTGCCATCCAAAATTGGTTTTTATAAATCCTGGTTCTACTCCAAGCCATTCACCAAGTTCTTTGCCTTTTTCTGCTATCCTGAACGTTAGTATATCTTCTTCATGAAGGACACTTTCATGGATGTTTCGGATAATATATAAACTTAAAACGTATTCTCCTACATTGAAAAAGTCTTTAGGAATATCGCAGATCAGTTTATTAGTGCCCGGCAGTAATTTTTCTTTCCCCGAATTGGTTATCGTAAAAAGCACATCATTGTTGAAATTTTTAACGACATAAGAAAGGTGATAATCATTTGCTGTATCCTTTATCGTAATGTCAGTAAGCAAATTAAACTTCTGATCTTCTACAAAATCGGTTTCCTGAGACTGAAGATTTTCATCTACCAATGCAACTGTATTGAGCTCAAAAAGGTTATTCTTGAAGTCCTTATTATCGCCCAGTATTACACTGTTCCCAAATACCTGTTTGTCTCCGTTATAGACGCTGAGTGCTTTTTCCGTAGGCCCGTTGTAAATAATTTCTCCGTTAGACATTACAATTCCCTGGTTGCATAATGACTTGATGGCGGTCATATTGTGGCTTACAAATAATATGGTTCGTCCCTGATCTTTAGTGACGTCGGACATTTTTGCAAGACATTTTTTCTGAAACTCGGCATCTCCTACAGCCAGTACTTCATCTACAATAAGGATTTCAGATTCAAGGTGGGCGGCTACAGCAAAGGCAAGACGCACGTACATTCCGGAAGAATACCTTTTAACAGGAGTGTCAATATATCTTTCAACACCTGAGAAATCAACGATTTCATCAAATTTTCGTTTAATTTCCTTACGGGTCATTCCCAGAATAGCGCCGTTTAGAAAAACGTTTTCGCGTCCCGTCATTTCAGGGTGAAAACCTGTTCCTACTTCCAATAGAGAAGCAATTCTGCCCTGTGTATAGATTTTGCCTGTGGTAGGCTTGGTTACTTTACTTAATACTTTTAAGAGAGTAGATTTTCCTGCTCCGTTTCTTCCAATGATGCCTACAGCATTTCCCTGTCCGATTTCAAAATTAATATTCTGAAGTGACCATACGTACTCAGAGTTGGCTTTTGTTGTTCTGTCATTGGCTTCCCCGATTTTTAAATAGGGGTCTTCCTTGCCTCTCATTTTATGCCAGAACCGGTTAAGGTCATGGGAAAGTGTGCCTGTACCGACTTGTCCAAGACGGTATTGTTTTGATATATTTTCTGCTTTTAAAGCTAGCATATTCTTTATTGAATTTTAAAGTTAATAAAAGGTTGCTGCCCTTATACAGTATCCATGAAGGTTTTTTCAACCTTATTGAAAACAACAACTCCTATCATCAGCAGGATAAGAATAATACCCGTACTGATGCCCAACATAGCAGGAGAAAAATCTCCTACCCCAAGCCATGCATATTTAAAGCATTCGAAAATACCTGTCAGCGGATTATAATAGGCTAACTTTTTGAAAATACCCTGAAGTGAAGATACAGGATAGATAACAGGGGTGGCATACATATACAAACTCACCCCAAATCCAAGCAACATACTGAGATCCTTATATTTTGTAGTAAGTGCTGAAAATATCATTCCTACTCCCAATGCAAAAAGAGCCATCAGAAACACCAGAAACGGTGTAGCGAGAACCCATATATTGGCATGAACTTTTCCCTGACTGTAATAATAAACCCATGCAAGAAGGAATAGAAGGAACTGTACTCCAAACCGCATTAGGTTAGATATTACGATTGAAAGGGGAGTAACGAGTCTTGGAAAATACACTTTTCCGAAAATTGAGGAATTCCCTGCAAAGGTATTGGATGTAGCAAGGAGTGAACCTGAAAAATAATTCCAGAGCGTAACACCCGCAAGATAAAAAAGAATAGGTGGTGCTCCGTCTGTCGGAAGTTTGGCTATGGCACCGAAAACGATCAGATATACGATCGTAGTTAAAATAGGATTGATGAAAAACCATATAGGCCCCAAAATAGTCTGCTTGAAACTGGAAACAAAGTCTCTTTTTACAAACATATACACGAGATCCTTATACTTCCAGACCTCTTTGAGTTTTAGATCAAATAAAGAATGGTCCGCATCAATTGTTTCTGTCCACTTCTGCTGTGGTTCATTCATTTGTGTAATTTTTTACAAATTTAAAATATTTAATTCTTATTCAGTATCTCCAATTAATGAATAAATTATCACATAAAACTGAAAACAACAACTAATGTATTAATATTTGTTATTATGAGCAAACAACTATCGACTATAAAGCCAATAGTTGTTAAGATTTATAATAATGTAATGTTATTTTTTGACAAGCTGCTTCAGGTATTCACCATAGCCACTTTTGCCATATTTTTCTGCAGTTTCAAGAAGTTTTTCTTCGTTGATGAATTTATTTCTGAATGCAATTTCCTCAATGCATCCTATTTTGAAACCCTGTCTTTTTTCGATAACGCTTACGAATTCAGAAGCATCATTCAGGGAATCAAAAGTTCCGGTGTCAAGCCATGCTGTTCCTCTGTCCAGAACGCCTACTTCAAGTTTTCCTTTGCTTAAATAAACGTTGTTCACATCTGTGATTTCAAGTTCTCCTCTTGCAGAAGGCTGGATGTTCTTAGCGATATTCACGACTTCATTATCGTAAAAATAAAGTCCGGGAACCGCATAGTTTGATTTTGGCTTTAAAGGTTTCTCTTCAATGGAAACGGCTTTAAAATCATCATCAAATTCTACAACTCCATATCGTTCCGGGTCTGAAACATGGTAGGCGAAAACGACTCCGCCATCCGGGTTGGTTTTGTTCTTTAGCAGTGTTCCCATTTCGGAGCCATAGAAAATATTATCTCCTAAGACTAATGCTACGGGATCGCTGCCAATAAAGGCATCACCTAAAATAAAGGCTTGTGCCAGTCCGTCCGGGCTTGGCTGTACCACATACTCAATGTTGCATCCGATTTGTGAACCATCTCCTAAAAGTTTGATAAATCCAGGCTGGTCGTGGGGTGTTGTGATGATCAGGATGTCTTTGATTCCTGCCAGAAGCAGTGTCGAAAGAGGGTAATAGATCATGGGTTTGTCGTAAACAGGCATTAGCTGCTTGCTCACGGCGATTGTAAGAGGGTAAAGTCTTGTTCCGGATCCTCCGGCCAATATAATTCCTTTCATCGGTTATTTTTTTATGTTTTCTATGGCGTAGTCTATTTGATTTTTGATATTAAGATCAATAGTCGGAGTCATTAAAAGAGCAGAATTTCCTCTGGACAAAGTGCCTCCGATAGTTTTATGAAATTGAATCAGTTCTTTTAAGTTTTCTTCCGGGATTAAAGAAAATGAACTGTACATTGAAACTTTAAAGCCGTCAAAATCAAAATTCTTAATGATACTTCTGGCCTGATCTTTAGTCAGTAGCTCCTTGGGTGGATCCACATCATAATCAAACATTTTAAGTTCAATGTATTCTTTGGCATAATTGATCAGTGCTTCCCTGTAATGTGAAACTTCTATAAATTCGTCGATAAGACGTTTTTGGGCTACATTGGCCATAGCCGGAGGTGGAAGGAGAGTCTGAGCTCCTGCCAGAGAAGAAATCACAAGAGAAAACAGCAGAATAATTGGCTTCATGATGGGTTTAATCATACTGTTTTTCGTAATACTTCTGGTAGTCTCCACTGGTGACATTCTCAAGCCATTCTTTGTTCTCAAGATACCAGTCGATGGTTTTACCTAAGCCTTCCTCGAAAGTTACAGACGGTTTCCAGCCTAAGTTTTTATTCAGCTTATCTGCATCGATCGCATAGCGTTTATCGTGCCCCGGTCTGTCTTTTACGAAGGTGATCAGTTTTTCAGAATAGCCTTCCGGTTTACCCAGTTTAGCATCCATCTGTTTGATCAGTTCTTTCACAAGATCAATATTCTGCCACTCGTTGAAACCTCCGATATTGTATGTTTCTCCGGTTTTAGCTTCGTTGAAAATCTGGTGGATTGCTCTGGCGTGATCTATCACATACAGCCAGTCTCTGGTATATTTCCCGTCACCGTAAATGGGTAATGGTCTTTCGTTGATGATATTCGAAATGCAAAGTGGGATCAGTTTCTCAGGGAAATGATTCGGTCCGTAGTTGTTGGAACAGTTAGATACGATGAATGGCATTCCGTAGGTGTTTCCATATGCTCTCACCAGGTGATCAGAAGCGGCTTTTGAAGCAGAATATGGAGATTGCGGATCATAAGCTGTTGTTTCCAGGAAGAATCCGGTTTCGCCAAGACTTCCGTACACTTCGTCTGTAGAAACGTGGTAGAATAAATGAGTTCTTTTTTCGTCCGGGAACCTTCCGTGGGTGTGATCAGGATTCAGTGTCCAGAATTCTTTACATAAATTAAGAAGATTGGCAGTTCCGTTAACGTTGGTATTGATGAATGCCATAGGATCAGTAATACTTCTGTCCACATGGCTTTCTGCTGCCAGATGCACAATAGCATCAGGATTGTATTTTTCGAAGATCTTTCTCAGTTCTTCCGGTTTTGTAATATCTGCTTTTTCGAAAACATAATTAGGCTCATTTTCAATGTCCTTCAGGTTTTCCAGATTTCCTGCGTAAGTAAGGGCGTCAAGATTAATGATCGTAGCATCCGGATTGTTTTTCACGAATTCTCTAACGACATGAGAGCCTATAAATCCGGCTCCCCCGGTAATAATTATATTTTTCATCTATTTATTTTCTATGGTCTTTCTACCTATACTCTTATAATGGAATCCATTCTGTTCAGGGATTTCCAGTGGATACATATTTCTTCCGTCAAAAATGACTTTGTTTTTCATTTTCTTGGCCATCAGTTCAAAATTAGGATTTTTAAACTCCGGCCATTCTGTAGCGATGAATAAAGCATCTGCACCTTCAAGGGCATCATACATTCCTTTGGCGTACTGTATTTTGTCACCCAGAAGTTTCTGTACATTACTTTCTGCTACCGCGTCATAGGCAGCAATTTCTGCGCCTTTCTCTAATAACAAGGCGATATTGTCTAAAGATGATGCTTCACGGATGTCATCTGTGTTGGCTTTAAAAGCAAGGCCCCACATCGCAATCTTCTTGCCTTTGATATCTCCTCCGAAGTATTTCTCAATCTCTGAAACCAGGATTACTTTCTGAGTGGTATTTACTTTTTCTGTCGCTTCCAGGATCTGGAAATTGAAATCTTCCTGAATTCCGGATTTGATAAGCGCTTTTACATCTTTCGGGAAACAGCTTCCACCATATCCGATTCCGGGGAATAAAAATCTGTGTCCGATCCTGTCATCGCTACCCATTCCAAGTCTTACTTTGTCTACGTCTGCACCTACTTTTTCACAGTAATTGGCGATCTCATTCATAAACGTAATTTTTACGGCAAGGAATGAATTGGCTGCATACTTTGTAAGTTCCGATGATTTCTCATCCATAAATATGATTGGAATTCCGGTATTGGTAAATGGCTGATAAATTTTAGCCATGACGCTTTTTGCTTTTTCGGAGCTGGCTCCTACCACCACTCTTGAAGGATTCATGGAATCTTCCACCGCAAAACCTTCTCTTAAGAATTCCGGGTTGGAAACCACATCAAAAGGAATGTTTGTTTTGGAAGCAATCACTTCTCTTACTTTGTCAGCAGTACCTACGGGAACGGTACTTTTATTGACGATGACTTTATATTCGGTCATCATTTCTCCAATATTGTTGGCTACCTGAATGACATAGGAAAGATCTGCAGAACCGTCTTCACCCGGAGGTGTAGGCAGTGCCAGATAAATCACTTCGCTTTTGTCTAAAGCTTCTTTCAGGTTAGTGGTGAAAAATAATCTCTCAGATTGGATGTTTCTTAAGAACATTTCTTCAAGGTTCGGCTCATAGATGGGAACTACGCCGTTTTTCATGCCTTCTACTTTTTTTTCATCAATGTCAACACAGTATACTGAATTGCCAAGTTCTGCCAGGGTAGTACCTGTAACCAGCCCTACATAACCCGTTCCTACAATTGTTATATTCAAAATGTCTGTTTTTAAATTTTAAGACAAAAATAATAAAAATACTTTCACCTGCTTGTTTAATTTACTTTAACCTGAGTTTGAGACTGAAAAAGGTGAATGGTCAATTTTGCTTCGCAAGTGAATGGGAAATGGCAGGGCTGAGAATAAAGAGCAAAGAGCAAAGAGCAAAGAACAAAGAACAAGGAACAAGGAATAAAGATTTCGACATCAGATTTTGCACTAAGACTCAGTAAAAGATTAATATTGGAAGTACAATGATTATTGAGAACACTCAAACTCTCTGACCCTCATACACTCAAACCCTAAAACTCTCTGACGCTCCAACTTTCAAGTCCGTATCCCGTAACTTTAACGAAAAATTGTAAGGTATTTACTTGATAATTAAGTAGATTTTGCTTTTTTAGAAAAAATGCGTATATTTGCAGTGGATTTACAGGAAAAAATGGGAAGGCTTCGGAAGAAAGCCTTTTTTCGTACTGGTAAATCAAGATATTTAATGTATGGAGTTTAGAAAAAGAATTGAAGAATTATTAAACGAATTCCTTGATAGCAGAGAGGATTTGTTTCTTGTGGATCTTAAATTTTCTACAGGAGATGACATTACTGTAATCCTGGATGGTGATAATGGAGTGACTCTTCAGGACTGCCTTGATGCAAGCCGTGCGATAGAGTTTAATATGGACCGTGAAGAGCATGACTTCAGCCTTCAGGTAATGTCTGCAGGACTGAGTGAGCCACTTTCGGCTCCCAGACAGTTCAAGAAGAATTTTGGAAGAGAGATCGAGGTATTGCTGAATGATGCTACCAAAATAGAAGGTGAACTGGCCAAAGTAGACGATGAGAAGATCACACTTATTTTACGCTACCGAAAACCGAAAGAGATCGGAAAAGGGAAAGTGGATGTGGAGGAGGAAAAAGAAATTCCTTACTCTGAGATAAAAAAAGCGTTAGTAGTAATTAAATTTTAAAAGAAAAAAGAATAGATGGATAATATAGCGTTGATTGAATCCTTTGGTGATTTTAAAGACGAAAAAGGGATCAGTAAGATTGATCTTATGGCAATTATTGAAGATTCACTGAAGACCCTTTTGAGAAAAAGATTTGATTCAGATGATCATTTTGATGTAATTGTGAACCCTGATAAAGGAGATTTTCAGATATTTTTAAATAAAACGATTGTAGAGGACGAGATGTCTGAAGATGATGATCTGGAAATCGAACTTTCTGAAGCTAAAAAAATTGACCCTACTTTTGAAGTGGGTGAAGATTTTACGATGGAAATTCCTGTTGCCCAATTGGGAAGAAGAAATATCCTTACTTTAAAGCAGATCCTGGCTACAAAACTTCAGGAGCATAATAATGCAATGCTTTATGAGCAGTTCAGAGACAAGATCGGGGAGATTGTAATTGGAGAAATTCACCACATCCGTCACAAGCATGTGATTTTATTGGATGATGAAGGGAATGAATTCATTTTGCCAAAAGAAAACCAGATCCCGTCCGACTTCTTTAAAAAGGGCGAAAATATCAGAGCTATTGTTGAAACAGTAGATTTTAAAGGTTCAAAACCACAGATTATTATTTCCAGAACTGCACCTAAATTCTTAGAGAAGTTATTAGAGCTGGAAATTCCTGAAATCCAGGACGGAACGATTATGCTTAAAAAAGTAGTAAGAATTCCTGGTGAGAAGGCGAAGATTGCAGTAGATGCTTACGATGACCGAATAGATCCTGTAGGAGCCTGTGTGGGTGTGAAGGGATCAAGAATTCACGGAGTGGTAAGAGAGTTGAGAAATGAAAACATCGATGTTATTCAGTGGTCTAAAAACGCTGAAATTTTGGTAAAGAGAGCTTTAGGAAATGTTACCATCAACAAAATTGACATCAACGAGGATTCAAACTATGCTTTAGTTTATACACCAGTTGAAGAGATTTCTAAAGTAATCGGGAAACAAGGTCAGAATATCAGACTGGCTTCTTGGTTGACAGGATATGAAATTGATGTATATAGAGAAGCTAGCGAGGATGACGACGTTGATTTGAGAGAATTTAACGATGATATCGAGCAGTGGATTTTGGATGAATTTAAGAAAGTAGGTCTTACTACTGCGAAATCAGTATTGGATAAGGATACAGAGAGTCTTTTAAATATGGTGGATCTTGAAGAAGAAACTATTGAAGATGTTAAACGTATTCTAAGAGAAGAATTTGAAGATTAAGATTTTTAAATAAATTTTAATAAACAGTAAAAAAGAAATACTTTAATTTTAAGAATTAAAAAAAATAGTAAATAATATAGATGCCAAAAATAAGATTAAATAAAGCGGTTAAGGAATTCAACATTTCGATGTCCAGATTAGTAGAATTTTTACAGTCAAAGGATTTCGAGGTTGAAAACAATCCTAACGCTCAATTAGAAGAAGCGGCATATTCTGCATTGGAGGCTGAGTTTGCCAAAGACGGTGAACAAAGAAAAGCTTCCCATGAGGTGGTGATCACCAAAGTTCCGGAAGAAAAACTGGAAATTGAGGAAAAGAAAACCCCTGAAGTAATAAGAGCTAAAGCAAACAAACCAGAAACTAAGATTTTAGGTAAAATAGATCTTGAACCTAAAGCCCCTGAAGTGGAAGAAGTGCCTGTTGCACCCGTAGCAGCACCTGTACCTGTGGCAGCACCGGTAGAAGAGAAGAAGAAAGAAGAAGTTGTGGCTGAACCGGAAGTAAAAGCTGCTCCTGAAAAGCAGGAATTCAAAGTTCTGGATAAAATTGATCTGTCCCAAATAGAATCTAGAAATAGACCTGTAAAAAAAGATAAACCCAAAATGGAGGAGAAAAAAGAAGAGGAAAAACCGGCAGAACCTGTGAAAGAAACTCCAAAGCAGCCAGAGCCTGCTGCTGAAAAGAAAGCAGAGCCTCAAAAACCAGCTGAGCCTGAATCTCAGGAACCTCAGAAAATAGAAACCGTTTATCAGAAACTTGATGGTCCTAAGATCGTAGGTGAAAAGATAGACTTAACGCAATTTGCACCAAAACCTGGTTCAGGCGCTAAAAAGAAAAGAAAGAGAATTGAAAAACCGGGAGGCCCGAATCAACAAGGCCAGGGGAACAATCAAAACTCAGGAAATAATAACAATAACCAGGGAGGCCAGGGTAACAACCGTCCTCAAGGTCAGGGAGGCCCAGGAGGAAACCGTCCGCCAGGACAAGGTGGCCCGGGAGGTAACCGTCCACCAGGACAAGGAGGTCCGGGAGGAAATCGTTTTGGAAATAACCAGGGAAATCGTCCACCAGGTCAGGGAGGCGGATTCAAGAAAGGTCCAGGCGGTGGAAACAACAACAGACCAGGGCAAAGAACCATGCCTGTTGAGCTTACCGACGAGCAGGTTAAAAACCAGATCAAGGAAACTCTTGAAAAACTAACCAACAAAGGAGGTAAGTCTAAATCTGCTAAACACAGAAAAGATAAGAGAACGTACCGTAGAGAACAGGACGAACGTCAGCAGGAGATCGATGCTCAGGACAGAACATTAAAAGTAACTGAATTCATCACAGTAGGTGAATTGGCAAGTTTAATGAACGTTTCTCCTACAGAAGTTATTTCTGCTTGTTTCTCCCTTGGGGTAATGGTAACCATGAACCAGAGACTTGAAGCTGATACCTTATTATTGGTAGCTGATGAATTTGGTTTTAAAATTGAATTCTCAGATGCTGACTTAGAAGAAGTAGAATCTGAAGAAGATATGGATACTGAGGAAGATCTTTCTTCCAGAGCACCAATTGTAACTGTAATGGGTCACGTTGACCACGGTAAAACGTCCCTACTTGACTACATCAGAAAGACTAACGTTATTGCTGGTGAATCAGGAGGTATTACGCAGCACATTGGAGCATACAACGTAAAATTAGAAAACGGACAAAGAATTACATTCTTAGATACACCGGGTCACGAAGCGTTTACCGCGATGAGAGCCAGAGGTGCTCAGATCACCGATATTGCCATTATTGTAATTGCAGCGGATGATGATGTAATGCCACAAACGAGAGAAGCTATTTCTCACGCACAGGCTGCAGGAGTACCAATGATCATTGCATTAAACAAAGTGGACAGACCAAGTGCTAATCCTGATAATATCCGTCAGCAACTTTCAGGGATGAATATCCTTGTAGAAGAGTGGGGTGGAAACGTTCAGGCGCAGGAAATTTCTGCGAAGTTCGGTAACAATATGGATGTTCTATTGGAAAAAGTATTACTTCAGGCAGAGATGCTTGATCTTAAAGCTAATCCGGATAGAGCCGCTCAGGGTGTTGTGATTGAAGCTTCATTAGATAAAGGAAGAGGATATGTAGCTACCATGCTGGTACAAACGGGAACTTTAAGAGTAGGAGACTATGTAGTTGCCGGTAAAAACCACGGTAAGGTAAAAGCAATGCTTGATGAAAGAGGAAGAAACCTTAAGGAAGCTGGTCCTTCAATTCCTGTTACTATTCTAGGTTTAGATGGAGCACCTACAGCAGGTGATAAGTTCAAAGTATATGCAGATGAAAGTGAGGCTAAAACCATTGCCAACAAGAGAGAGCAGTTACAGAGAGAACTTTCTATCAGAACTAAGAAGCATACTACGCTTGAAGAACTTGGAAGAAGAATTGCCTTAGGAGAATTCAAGGAATTGAATATTATCCTTAAAGGTGACGTGGATGGTTCAGTTGAAGCATTATCTGACCAGTTACAAAGATTATCTACAGCAGAGATCAATGTAAATATCCTTCACAAAGGAGTTGGACAGATCACTGAATCTGACGTTAACTTAGCAACTGCTTCTGATGCTATTATCATCGGATTTAACGTAAGAGCCGGAGCCAATGCTAAAGAATTAGCAGATAAAGAAGAAATCGAGATCAGAACATACTCAGTAATTTATGCTGCAATTGATGAGGTGAAAGAAGCCATGGAAGGTATGCTTTCTCCGGAAATCAAAGAACAGGTAATGGGTAACGTTGAGATCAGAGAAGTATTCAAAATCTCTAAAGTAGGAACAATCGCAGGTTGTATGGTTCTTTCAGGAAAAGTAACGAGAAGCTCGAAAGTAAGAGTACTGAGAGACGGTATCGTGAAATTCGACGGAGAACTTGAAAGCTTGAAGCGTTTCAAAGATGACGTAAGAGAAGTAACGAAAGGTTACGAATGTGGTCTGAACCTAAAAGGATACAACGATATCGAAGTCGGAGATATTCTTGAAGTTTACGAACAAGTAGCTGTTAAGAAAAAACTGAAATAACAGTTTTCTAACTATAAATATAAAACCACTTTCCCAGGAAAGTGGTTTTTTTTGTTTTATAATTTTCAATCTTTTGCCGGTCTTGGAATAAATAGATAATATTCGCTGATCCATGCCTATAAGGTGCTAAAGCTGGCGATTTATAGCTTAAATAGTTCTGTTGTTTGTCTTAATGAAAGTCTTTGGATTAGATTTAATAGGGAAGCAGTATTTGTCTTTAATGATGTAAAGAAAAAAATGGATGCTCTAAGCTGTAATGAATTTATTGATTTCTTAAAATAGCTTCACTGAATTTTATATTAACTGCTAAACGAAAATAATGCCTGTCATTCTTGTTTCTATCAGTGATGTAATCTTAATTTTCTTAACCTAAACTTAGGTTAAATTATGTTAAAATGGACCTGTTTAATTTTTGAACTGAAAACAATTATTGGAACTGAAATAATGACTGTTGAGAAGATATTTGGTTAAAATTGATCGTTAAATTGATATTTTGACCCGGTTACTGCTTGAATTAAAGGAAGTTACAAAAGGTGTTAAAAACGACCTGTTTTTTTACGACATAATTGGGTGTGAAATCTTTGGGAGCCCTTGTTATGACGGGAAAGTAGAGATAGAAATTGTATGATTTTTTTACTTTTAAATTTGTAATTACATGAAAATCATACTATTGTGAATTAATATAGCTTTTTTATTTACATTAATTTATAATGATTCTAAATTAATAATTTAACATTTTATCGAATTAAGTAAAAACAGTTAAAATTGCATTATAAATTAAATTTTAATTAATTATTTTGCGTTTTTATTGATTAATAATTATTCAATAGTTGGTGTTTTTTAGTGTAGTGATAAAATATTTCAATGTGTTTTTGTTGGCTTATTTGTAAATATTGGGATTTATTAACATATTTGTCACATGGATATTAAAATTTGTTAATATGAATGTTAAAATACGTGTATTGAGTGTTGGTGTTCTGTTTTTCTTAAACGGAATGTATAATGCCCAAAAAACTAAAACCGACACAGCCAAGACAAAAGATATTGAGGAAGTTGTGGTCCTCGGTTACAATAGAACCCTGACAAAGCCTAAAGATGTAAGTGCAAACACGACCATCAGTGCTGAAGTTATGGAAAATAGACCGAACGTGAGTTTCCTGAATTCATTACAGGGATCTGCGCCGGGTGTGACTATTGCGTCAAATTCCGGTTCTCCGGGATCTGCAAAGATAGATCTTGTGATCAGAGGTATTTCTTCCCTTTCTGCGGATACTGAGCCTTTGGTAATTATTGATGGTGTGCCTACAGGAGCTAATCAGTTCAGGAATTTAAATGCTGAAGATATAGAGTCTATTTCTGTCCTTAGAGATGCTGCTGCTACTTCCATTTATGGGAACAGAGGAGCAAACGGGGTATTGCTTGTAAGAACTAAAGGTGGAAAATTTAATGCTAAACTTAAGTTAAGCTATTCTGCCATGACAGGGGTGAGTGTAATGCCTAAAAATAAGTACAATATTGCCGACTCTCATCAGTTACTTAAAATTCAAAAGAACGGAGGGACTGCATTGCTTGGTAGTACGCTGACTGATCAGCAGATTGCTGAGTATCCTGTAGATACGGACTGGGAGAAAGTTTTCTTCAAGGCTGATGTGACACAACAGCATAATATTTCTGCTACTTTCGGAGGTGAAAATACATCGGTATATTCTTCCTTAGGATATTTGGAGCAGGGAGGACTTGTGCCTAATACAAAGTTTCAAAGATTTACATTTAGAAATAATATTACCGGTAGATCCGAAGATAAAAGATTTAACTATACGGCTATTATTGGTTTAGGATATTCTAAAAGAAGTCAGTTAAACCAGGAGAATAATTCCGGGGTCAACGGTAACGTTGTGCAGAATCCTTTACTTGGATCATTTATAGCGCTACCTTATGTAAAGTCCGGCCAGTACGGCTCAGGTAGAGATTTATTCAATGCCATCGGTACGGCTTCTTCAGCAACGGGTAACTTCGCGTATGTTCTGGAAGATGTACTGAGAGGAGACCAGTCTGTATTTGGTAAGTTTAATGAAACTTCTGTTTTTGCAAGTGCTACAACTTCTTATAAATTAACAGACGACATCACCTTAAACAACAGAACCGGAGCAGATTTAAAAATCGGAAATTCATTTGCCGGAAGAAACCCTAAAGGATATCTGTCGATTGTTGTGGCATCTACCTCAGGAATTGAGTATGGTGGAAGTGAGACAATTGTTAATTCCAGAGAATTAAACTTCACTACGGTTACTAGTGCAAACTATAATAAAGTTTTTGGAGAGCATACTGTTGGAGCGGGTATTTATATGGAATATAATAAAGTCCATTTCTATAACAGTACTCAGGTTCAGAACGGATTGGATCCTAAAACCTTCGCTATTGGCGCGGGTACAGGATATATTCCTTTTGATCCGGACAAAGATATTTATGTTCCTGCAGTGGGAGCTAATAAAATTACAGCAGGAGCTCTTTCATATTTTGCTACGGTAGATTACGATTATAAAGACAAATATGGCTTCAGTGGAACCATCAGAAGAGATGGTAACTACAGATTTGCTCCAGGTAATAAATGGGGTACATTCTGGTCTGTAGGAGGCCGTTGGAATATTGATAAAGAAGGGTTTATGGATGGATCTTTCTTTGATATGCTGAAATTAAGAGCATCTTACGGAACACAGGGTAATGCTAACGTTATTGCTGCTGCGGATGATACCAACCCAATGTTGCTGGCCACAGGGATCAGTAGAGAAATTAATGTGGTAGGAAATGGATACGGAAATACACCGGGATATTTTCTGAATACAATCCCGAACCCTATTGTACAATGGGAGGAAATTAAGCAAGGGAATATTGGTGTTGATTTTAAGTTGTTGAAAAACAAACTTGAAGGAAATGTGGACGTGTACAGAAAAAATACAGACATGTTGTATTACAATATTCCGTCTTCTGCAATTACAGGACAATATAACTACAGAGGAAATTACGGTAGTTTGAAAAACGAAGGGGTAGAACTTGTATTAAGATATAATGTTTTAATGAACCCGGACTACAAACTTACTTTCTTTGCCAACGCTTCTTATAATGAAAATAAAATTACCAAACTTCAGGTTCCTGTAACTACAGGTTCGTTATTGCTGGAAGAAGGTGGAACTATTAATGAATGGAATCTTGTTCCTTATCTTGGGGTAAATCCTAATACCGGAAATGAACTTTATCTGGATTCTAATGGCGCTGTTTCAGAGCAGGCTTTGGATAAAGACAGAAGAAAGACCGGTAAAAATTATTTCCCTAAATACACAGGAGGTTTCGGTTTTAATACTGAATATAAAGGATTCTTCCTTGATGCCTTGTTCTCTTTCCAGGCTAAATTCTGGAGATCAGACAATCAGTTATCATGGGCATTAAATCCTGCTTATATGAGAGCTGGGTACAACGTATCATCAGATTTACTGAATGCATGGACGCCTGATAATCGTGAAACAGATATTCCTTCTTTAAATGCACCTGTTTCAGGTATTACAGATAGATTGCTGTTTGATGCATCTTTCCTAAGGCTTAAAAATGTAACATTAGGATATAATGTTCCGAAAAAGTTTTTTAATTCAAATTCGGTGATTAAAACTGCCAGAATTTTTGTTCAGGGTGAGAATATTGCAACATGGACAAAATGGAGAGGTTATGATCCTGAGGGACTGGGAACGTTTCCTTTAAGTGTTTATCCTAACCCGAGAACCTACTCGCTAGGGGTTAACTTAGAATTTTAATTTTACTACTAATGAATTTCAATATGAAAAATATATTTAAAATAGCAATTTTATCCGCATTTGTTTCCATGGGATTGTCTTCGTGTAATGATGCTTTGGATATTATTCAGGATGGAGAATTGAATGCAGAGAATACATTTGTAGATACCGAAGATATGAACAAGTATCTTAACGGAACTGTTTATTCGGGACTGGATATTACAAATGGTTTGTTTTTCTCAGGACAAATGACCGATGAATTAGGCATGGGGCCACAGAATAGCGAATTGGCTTTAAGTGCGCATCAGTTTTATTTGGATGTAACCAATGGATTTGTAGCGAATATATGGTTGGGAAATTATACAACAATCAACAGAGTAAACAGACTTTTGGAAGGAGCTGCTAAAATAACTCCGGCAGCTGCAGATCAGGCAAAATATAATAATATCATAGCCCAGGCAAGATTGATAAGAGCTTTCTCTTACTTTACGCTGGAATCTTATTTTTCCACGAATATGAAAGATCCTGCTGCTTTAGGGGTTATGTTGATCGATCGCGTTCCGGGCCAGTCAGAAACTGCGCCAAGGGTGAATAATTCAGAGATCTTTGCGTTTATCGATGCTGATATTGCTTATGCTCAAACAAATTTAGCAGCTAATAACGGTGATTATTACCGAATTGGCGCCAACTTTTTAAACGCCTTTAAAGCAAGATATTATCTGTATAGAGGAATGTATCCTCAGGCTAAAACTGCGGCGCAGGCCGTATTGACTTCTTCCGGTTTAGTGCTGACTCCTTTGGTGAACGCTAGTATCCCTGGTTCTGCTCCGGGAAGTCTGGCGCAAAATAATGCGGCACACATAGCATTGAATGGTTATCTCACAAGAAATCCGTATGCAAAAATGCTTAATAATACCAGTCAGGGAGAGATGATTTTTGCATTGAACAGACCTATTGTTGGAGCGTGGGGGAATATTGGTGCCTCACTTGCTTCGAATACTTCCAGTTTGAGCGGTTCTATCCTGTATGATATGGGACGAAGAACATTTAATTTATTAGCTCAGGTGAATGGAGATATCAGAAGATACGCTTATATTGATCCTACTGCAAAGATTGACGCAGGATACGCTACCATTTCTACCTATAGAGATGCTGATGTCCTGGTTATAGATAAATACCCGGGAAGACCTAAGCTTTTACCGGATCCTACCACTGCAGATATCTACAGAGAAAAAATAGCCTCCCAGGCTCCGTTAAGAAATGATCTTCCTGTATTCAGGTTGTCTGAAATGTATTTCATTCTGGCTGAATGTGCAGTTGAAGAAGGTAATTACGGTGTTGCTGCAGGCTATGTTAAAAATGTAAGAGATGCAAGGAATTATGTGGCTCCGGTTCCTATGCCTGTTTATGCAGGTAAGCCGGCTGCGTATACGGATATCCTACTTGAAAGAAGAAAAGATCTTTATCTGGAAGGACACAGATATTTGGATTTAAAAAGACTTGGAGCTATTGCTGGAGTAGCTATTGATAGAGATCCTACAGATGATCTTAAATCAATTCCTGTTACCATTCCAATTGACGATTACCGTATGAAGTCTTTACCTATTCCTAGAGCTGAGACTCAGGGGAATCCTACTATTCAACAAAATCCAGGGTATTAATTTTTTTTAAAAATTAGAAAATGAAAACATTTAAATATTTATTTATAGCACTATTCTCAGCCACAGCATTTTCCTGTACCAATGAGGAGATTCATTATGAGGATGATCCTTACTTAAATTTTATCACGGCCAGTTCTCAGGAATTGGTTGATCAGGGAAGTGGCTCGAAAATTGTAGAACTGCAGTATGGAACGCTTGTGAAGGTTCCGAGTGCAGAAGTGAGCCTGGTAGTTGATCCTACATCTCAATTAAAAGAAGGCGTTGATTTTCAGTTCATGGGACCAAGTAATCCATCCGGTAATTTTGATGGCAAAATATCAATCAAATTATTAGAGACCGGTGCTAGTCCTGAAGGAAAAAATGCAGTGTTCAGATTGACTTCACCAACTATTCAGAATGGAGTTATTACACCGGTGCATACAATGACTGTAGCACTGAAGTGTCCACTGGCATATTTCCTGGCAGGTAATTTTAAAGCGACAATGCCGTTTTTTGGCGGGACATATGATGCTGTCATTGCTGCAGGGCCTGATGCTAATACTTTATTGTTAAAAGATTATTATGCAAATGGATATGATATTAAATTAACTTATAATCCATCTACTGGTGCTATTACAATTCCTACTCAGCAGACAGGATATATGCATCCTACGTATGGAATGGTAAGTATCAGACAGGTAGCGGCTACAGCTTCAACCGTTAATTTCTGTACAAGGAAAGTTGTGCTGAGCTATCAGCCGTTTGTGGCTGCCGGTAGTTTTGCAGCGGTAATTGATAATATTGTTGGTAATTAATAATCTAAATATTGTTTATGAAAAAGTTAAGTCTTGTTTTATCTCTGTTTTCAATGGGTTTTTATTTTTCCCAGAGTACTGTTTTGCATAATCTGAATAATAACAGATTAATGTCTCAGGCAGTTAATAAAATTGGAGTGGCTGAGTTGGCTGATAAAGAATTTGTGGGATCTCCGTTTCTTGAGTCTCAGTTTTTACCATCTACCATCAAAGGCGAAAATGGGACTTACCTTTTAAGGTATAATATTTATAATGATGAGATTATTTTAAAAGATGGCGATAAATATTTCAAGGTTCCGAAAGATGGAATAGATTATTTATACATAAACGGTAAATATGTTATCAGATTGATAAACGGAAGCTATTATGTACAGTCATCTTCTGAAAAAGGTAATTACACAATTGTAAAAAAAGAAAGTGTAAAATTTACAGAAGGTAAGGTTTCGGAAAATGCATATGGACAGAATCTTCCTGCGAAATTTACTCCATTGAAGCCTGAATATTTTTTGTATAATACTGAAAATAAAGTGCTGACTCCTGCAAAGGCTGAAGATCTTAAAAAAGCTCTTCCCTCTAAGGAAAGTAATTTAGACACTTTTTTTAAGAAAAATAAATTAAAAAAACCGGAGGATTATAATGCCTTATTGGAGGTAATTGTAAACTAAGGTTTGACAATGGAAACAAAGGATATTTCGGTATTCTTTGTTTTTATTGTTAAGTATAAAATGCCGTTTTAATATAGTATAAGTAAACATTTTACTTTTTTTAATAATATTTTAATTACAAATTACATTTTAAGAAAAATGTAATTTGTAATAATTCTAAATAATATTCATAAGACTAATAATAATTAGTTAAAAAAAATAACAAGCGTGAAAAAAAAATATTTATACAAATAAAAGCCGGAGGTTATTGTTTAATCTGCGTTGTTTCACGGATTGCTTAAAAACGATAAGCAAAAGGATGCTGCTGCTTACATACTTGTAAGATTTGTTCATATTAATATTTATTAACATATTTGCCAATTAAAATATATTAAAATTTGTTAATATGAATGTTAAACTACGTGTATTAAGTGCTGGAGCATTGTTCTTTTTGGGACAAACCGCTTTTGCGCAAAAAGCGAAAAAAGACACAGCATCTACTACTCAGATTGAGGAGGTGGTGATGGTCGGATTCGGACAGAAGAAAACGGTGCAGGAAATTACAGGATCAGCAAGTACGATGACAGCTAAGTCTATCGAAGATATTCCTGTGGCTTCAGTTGACAAAATGTTACAAGGTAGAGTTACAGGTGTTCAGACGGGTAGTGCATCCGGTCAGCCTGGAGGTTTTGCCAATGTAAGAGTGAGAGGTATATCTTCTATTAATGGAGTAACATCGCCAATCTATATTGTTGATGGTGTTAGAGTTGCAAACGGAAGTTTAGGAACTGCCAATGGAACATCTTCACTTACCAACATTCTTGCCAACCTAAGTCCTGATGATGTTGAAAGTATTACTGTATTGAAAGACGCTGTTTCTACAGCTGTTTATGGTGCGGATGCAGGTGCAGGGGTAATCGTAATTACCACTAAATCTGGAAAAAAAGGAAAACCTAGATTTAACTTGTCATTTAACAGTGGTTTTAACCAACAGGCTGTAGATATGGCAAGAAACTACTCTGCGGGTGAGTATAAAACTTACCTGAGAGATATGTTCAATAACTCATTGAACTCAAATTACTCTATTGAACAAATTGCCGCTGGGCAGTTAAGCGGTAAAATTTCAGCTTCTGCAAATGCGCAGGCAGTTGGGATTATGTCTTCTCCATACGACACGAACTGGTTAGATATTGTAAGAAAAGACGGGTATCAGCAGAATGCTGACTTCAGCATATCTGGAGGTAATGATAAGTTTACGTATTATGCTGCGGCGAATATGTTTGAGCAAAACAGTATCATTATGAACTCATTCTTCAAGAGATTATCATATACTACTAAATTAAGCTACCAGGCAACAGATAAATTAAAGATTAGTACAGATTTCCAGATTTCTCACAGTAAAACAAGAACTTTGAGTGATGGAGGTGCGTTCTCTAATCCAATGTTGGCTCAATATTTCAATAGACCAACTGATCCGGCAAGAAACCCTGATGGTTCTTGGTATCTTGGAAATCCAGCAAACAGCAGATTGAGTAATAACCAATTTAACGTTGGATACTTACTTGAGAATAACTACATTCAGGCTGGAACATTCAGAGCTTTTGCCAACTTAAATGTTGAATACAAGATTCTAAAGAATTTAACGTATAGATTTGTGTTCTCTCCTGAATATGTGAATTTGGAAGAAGACACTTATTGGAACCCTCTTCACGGTGATGGGTATACATATGGCGGATACCAGAGAACTTCTATGAACAGATATTTCAACTTTAACGTTCAGAATATCTTAGATTATTCTCAAAAATTTGGAAAACATAACGTTGGGGCATCCTTAATTCAGGAAGCATATAAGACTGATAGAAAGTTCTTAATGGCTACAGGAATTACAGTAGGTACTCCTTCACTTGAAACTTTAAGTAACTTTATTGTGCCTTATGGTTTCTCTGGTACAAGAGGAACTTCATCCAGATATGGATATGCAGCAACCGGACACTATGATTATGACAAATTAATCTTAGTTGATGCTTCTTACCGTAGAGACGTACTTTCCCAGTTTACTCCTGGTAGTAAAGCAGGGAACTTCTGGTCTGTTGGAGCAGGTGTAGATTTAGCAAGATTGAACTTTGTGAAAGACATGAATGTTATTTCTATGGCGAAGTTCAGAGCATCATATGGTAAATTAGGAAACCAGGTCACAGCTAACCCTTATGCGCTTTATCTATATGATATCAATTATAATGATAATGCGGCAGCAAGATACTATAACGTATACAACCCTAATTTATCTTGGGAAACTGTTAACCCATTCAACGTTGGGCTAGACTTAGGTTTCTTAAGAAACAGAATTACAGTTACAGCTGAATACTATAACAAGAAAACAAACGACCTGATCTATAACCTTCCATTATCTCCATCACAAGGAGGAATCACTAATGATAATGGTACTCTAAGATATGGGGTTATGCTTGATAACGTAGGAACACTTGTTAATAAAGGTTTTGAATTCAATGTAAATGCTGAAATCTTTAAAGGAGACAGAAATCAAGTGAACTGGTCTGTTGGAGCCAATCTATCTACCCTTAAGAATGAAATTACAGAATTGTATGGAGGAACTGTTAATACAGCTACAACTACACTTAGAGTTGGAGAAGGAGCTCGTTCTTTCTATCTTAGAAAATGGGCTGGTGTAGATTCAGCTAATGGTGATCCACTATGGTACCTTAATGGTAAAGACGGGGAAACTACTAATGATTACAACAAAGCACAGCAAGCTGTTCAAGGGTCATTCCTGAGCACAATATTCGGTGGGGCTAATACAAGTATTTCATACAAAGGATTTGCTTTAGATCTTCAGTTTACTTACGGATTCGGAGGTAAGATCTATGATAACTGGGCTAACTATACTTACAGTGACGGACAGTATTCTCTAAACTATCCAGGATACGGAGATGCTATGGGAGATTATTGGACGCCTCAGAATACAGGAGCTTCAAATCCGAAGCCAATGTATGGAGGTAACAAGCTTTCTAACCAGGCTTCAACAAGATATTTATATGATGCGGATTATATCAGATTGAGCAATGCAAGATTCGGATATACATTTACAGGTGATTTCTTGAAAGGTTCTGGACTTAATTCTGTACAGGTTTATGTAATGGCTAATAATGCTTGGACTCATAACTTTGATGACAGATTGAAATTTGATCCGGAGACTAATATTTCAGGAACAACTAATTTAAGTTTACCGGTATTAAAGTCTTATCTATTTGGTGTTAATGTTAGCTTCTAAAAAAGAGAAAAAATGAATAAAATAATAAAAATAGGATTATTGTCAATCGGTGTTGCTGCTACCAGCATATCATGTTCCGATGACTTTGTAGAAAGAGAATTCTTCCAGGAGGTACAGCAGGCTCCACTTAAAACTGACAACGAAGTTCAGGCTTTTGTTAGAGGTGGATATGAGTCTATGAGAGCTACTGCATATTACGGAGCGGACTTTATGGCATATGGAGAAGTAAGATCTGATGAAATGATCAGTAATCTGGCTGGCGGGTATTATCAGAATGTAATGAATTATACCATGCTTTCTAATGATAGATATGCTGTAGATACATATAACAAGATCTATGAATTGGTTGCTAAGGCTAATGTTGTAATTAATACAGACATAGCTGGTATCCAGGGAACAGATGCAGATCGTAAAAATTCAACGTATGCACAAGGGCAGGCTTATGCATTAAGAGCAATTGCTTTTTTTGATGCTTTAAGACTGTACGGACAAAAATATATTGCAGGAGGAGAATCTTTAGGGATTGTAATGCCATTAAAGTATGATCCGAAAGCAGTTATGCCAAGAGCTACTATTGCACAGACTGAAGCACAGATTGATGCTGACTTTACAAAGGCAATTGAATTGATGACAGCTAATGGAAATCCTTTAAATGCTAATAAAACTGAACTTACGGTATTTTCTGTAAAAGGCTTAATGTCAAGATTTTATCTTTACAAAGGAGATTATGCTAAAGTTAGAACGCTTACAAGTGATCTTTATGGTAAGTTTAGTGTTGCACCTGCTGCATTACTACAGGAAACATTTAGATTTACAATGAATGGTGCTGCTCCTAACTCTATTTTTGAATTAGCAGTAGGAATCAATTCATCTTTATCTACAGGATCTTACAGACAAAGACTTAACCCAAATGGGTATGCGAATCTTGTAGTAAATGCAAGTACTCAGGCGGCTTATGATACCAATGATGTAAGAAGATTATTTATTACATTAACCGGAGGACAAAGATTCCTATCATTCAACTCTAATGCTAATGGTGTTGGAAAATATACTCAGGGAGTTGGTGCAGATAATATCAAAATGCTTCGTTACGAAGAAGTATTATTGAATGGTGTTGAAGCAGAATTGAACGGTGGTAGTGCTACAAAAGCTCTTGAATATTACAATCTGATTGTACAGAATAGAGGATTGCCTGCTGCAGGTTCTGTTGACCTTGATAAACTTAAATTGGAAAGAATGAAAGAACTTCTTGGTGAAGGTCTTAGACAGTGGGATTTAAGAAGATGGGGTGTTGCTATTGCTAGACCAGCTACAGCAAGTACAAACCAGGATCTTAATGCATTCCCGATTCCAAGACAGGAAACTGACTTAGCGGGTACGCCGGTTAAATCTAACCCTGGATATGACAACTAATAATTAATTACATAATTATTAAATATATCAGCCACTTCTTTATGAAGTGGCTTTTATTTTACTATTTTTGTTAAAATGTTACTATGAAAAAGATTTTTTTAATTGTATTTGGTTTCACTATTTCTGTAGTGGAGGCGCAGGCCGGAAGTGAGAATGTATCCTATTCTACTGAAAATATTTTTATGCGGGCAAACAGGCCTACAACCAAAGAATATGTAATAGATGGAAACCCTTATACAACTGGGGAGAAATTCAATAAAGTAATGATTAAAGGCTTTAGTAAAGATGTTCAGGATCTTCGTTACAATGCCTATGAAGATGAAATGGAATTTAAAAACGGAGAAGAACTTTTTTATGTCAATAAAGGAACAAATATCAAAATTCAGTTTCCGGACCTTAAAAAGACTTATGAATCTCTGACCTACACTTACGATGGTAAATCAAAATCCGGATACCTGGTATTGCTGGTAGATAATCCAAAATTTTCTCTGTACAAAAGAGAAAAGATGGAACTTTTAAAAGGTGAAAAAAGCACCAATTCATATACAAAGGATGCCAACGATTATTATGCAAAAGAAACAGATCTCTATCTGGTAGCCAAAGACAAAAAGTTTTCAAAATTTCCAAAGAATGTTTCAGAAGCATCAGGGATTTTTTCAATAGACAAAAAGGAGCTTGAAACCTTTGTGAAATCCAATAAAATCAATTTCAACAAAGAACCGGATATGATAAAACTGGTAGAATTTGTAAACAAGTAAACACCATATATAAACCCCTGCCATTCGCAGGGGTTTTTGTTTCCTTTTATTTCTTATTTTTGCTGTACAAAAATCAATAATGGAACTTTAAGGTTTCATGTTACTTTTGAACAATATAAATAAACGCATGAAGTACATCCTTTTTATCATAATCTTCTTCGGTTTTGTCTCGAAGGCTCAAGTTGTTAATAAAACAGATATCAAGAGTCCGCAGAAAGAAGAAGACACTCTTGTTGTAGATAACGGGCAAAAAGATTCCCTGAAAATTTTTAAACCTACCATTAATGATTATCTGTATCAGACCCAGTTTTCCGAAAAGAAGATTTTTGATACCGTGATGACTTTTGACAAAACGCATATCTATTCACAATATAATAATAGAGACAACTTCGGGAAAGCCCAGGTGGCCAATATAGGAGCCGGATTTAATCCTCTGGTATATGAAGTAAATCCGGAGCAGAACCTGTCTCTGCTGCCTTCCAACAAATCGTACATGATCATCGGTGCCGACGATGTGAAATACTATGATGTAAAAACACCTACAGCTACTTTCGTTTACCATACCGCGATGAAAAACGGAGCCGCTTTGAACTCTACATATACACAGAATATCGGGAAAAGATTCAATTTTGCCATTAACTATATGGGGCTTCGTTCCCAGGGGTTTTATAGGAATTCATTAGCGTCCAATAACAATACTTTGTTTTCAGGACACTATACTTCCAAGAGTGGCAATTATGAATTGTTTGCCCATTATCTACATCAGAATGTCAACAACCAGGAAAGTGGAGGGATCACAGAAGATGATCTGTTCCAAAGTGGTGACAGCAACTATAAGAACAGACAGAATGCCCAGGTTAATCTGGCATCATCAAGTTCTCAGTATTCATACAGAAGATATTATCTGAGCCATCAGTTTACACCGTTCAATGCAGAAAAATTTCCTTTCAGTATCAGACATACCTTATCCCATCAGGGGAACAAATATTTTTATAACCAGGGAGGTTTAGAATCTTACTGGTATGACAATGTTTCGGAAGTAACGAATGGTTTCCCGCTGACCACAAAAAAATATTCAGATAACTTCAGCAATACGGTAAGTTTGGTTTTCAATAATGAAAAATTCAAGCTTGATGGGGGAGTGCGTTATCAGATGATTAAATTTGGCGTGAGAGATCTAGCTACTGTCAACGGAACAGCGCTTCCGGGTGAACTTAAAGAAAACAGAATCGGAGCTGTTGGAAACTTGCAGATTAAACTTTGGGACAAGTTCCAGCTGAAATCATTCTTAGAATTTTCAAATGGAAGCCAGTTCGGAAGTTATCTTAGAACTACCAACAATATCAAGTTTGAGCCAATAAAAGATTATTTCGTTAATGCGAAAGTGAATTTCCAGAGTGCTTACCCTTCATTTAACTACCTTTTAAATACATCCGTTTACAATAAATACAATTATTATCTGGAAAATGCCAAAAACCAGACGGTAACGGAAATCGGAGGAAGTGTAAATCTGAAATGGTTCAAAACCGAAATTTTCGCTAATTATTTTAGAATAGACAACTACACGTATTTCAATGCAGACGGAGCTCCACAACAGAGCAGCAGCTCGCTGAATATTTCTCAGATTGGAGGTGATGCTACATTCAGTTTCGGAAAATTCCATCTTAATACAAGACTTCATTTCCAGAATGCATTGACGAATAAAGAACTTCTTCCCATGCCAAGTTTCATCGGAAGAGCCAACTTCTTCTTCCAGAGCAAAGCCTTTAAAGATGCGGCCGAGGTTCAGATGGGAGTGAAAGTCTATTATTTCTCAAAATTTGCATCAAGAGATTACTTCCCGATTCTCAATGAATATATCTTGCCTCGTGCAGATTCATTCTCTATCGGAGGACAGCCTATTGCCGATCTTTATATCAATATGAAGGTTAAAAAAATGTTTTTCTACGTAGAAGGACAGCAGATAGGAACATTCATCTCCAATAATAAAGCATATGCATTTCCACATTATCCGGTTTATGATTTTAGATTAAACATCGGGATTGTGTGGTATTTGTTCAACTAAAAGCCAAACCAAGTTGAAAACAATAAATAAAATATCATTTAACAATATAGAAAGCATTCCTCAGCTGGTAAAAGATTTTCTGGACCAAAAGATTGAGGGCTTTGAAAACAATACCTTTTCTTTAGATCACTTTAAAGATCAGATCCATCTCAAACAGAATTTCTTTACACCGGATCAGAGACAGATCTTATCTGATGTGCTGGAAAAGCAACTTTCAGACCTTACGCTTTCCTCAAAGCAGAAAGAAAACCTGGAAAACCTGAGACAACCCAATACCTTTACCATAACGACCGGACACCAGCTGAACCTGTTCTCCGGACCTGTTTTCTTTGTCTATAAAATTTTACAGACCATTAAAACCTGTACTTATCTGAAGGAAAACTTTCCTGATTTTAATTTCGTTCCGGTATACTGGATGGCGTCAGAAGATCATGATTTTGCAGAGATCAATCATTTTAAGACGGAAAACAATTATTATGAGATCAATGAAAAGTCAGGCGGCCCGGTGGGAAGAATTACCATCAGCGATACTTTTTTCATCTCAGAATTTGAAAAGGAATTTAAAGATTCCGTATTCGGGACAGAGCTGATCCTGATGATGAAGGAAGCGTATAAAGTAGGAAATACATTAACGGAGGCCATCAAAACCTTAGTGAACAGATTGTTCTCTGAATTTGGTCTTTTGATCATGGATGGAGACTCCAAAGAATTGAAAAACCAGATCAAAGATATTTTCAGAGACGAACTGCTTCATTTCAGTTTACAGAAAAACTCAAAAGAAAAAGTAGATTTTCTGACCAGGAAATATGGAAAAGTTCAGGTGAATCCAAGAGACATCAACCTTTTCTACCTTTCAGAAACCAGAGACAGAATCGACTTTGATGGTGAACAATATATTGCAGTAGATACAGACAAAAAATTTACGCAGGAAGAAATCCTTCAGGAGCTGGACAGTCATCCCGAAAGATTCAGCCCGAATGCTTTGATGCGTCCTGTGTATCAGGAAAAAGTACTTCCCAATTTAGCTTACATCGGAGGAAATGCAGAGATCATGTACTGGCTGGAGCTTAAAGATTATTTTGCAGCAGTCGATATTCCGTTCCCTGTTTTGATTCCGAGAAACTCTATGCTTTTCATTAAAGAAAAAACGGTAGGGAAAATTGAAAAACTGGATCTGAGCATTGAAGACTTCTTTGGAAACTTTACAGCCATTACCAATCAGAAAATTTTAAAAGACAGCAGTGTATTGTCATTGCTTGAAGAAAAAGAAATACTTTTGGAGAAAGGCTTCTCCAAATTGAAAGCTATAGCGGAAACTACAGAACTTTCTTTCGGAAATATGGTGAAGGCAGAAGAAGTAAGACAGTTGAAATCATTTAAAAGAATGAAAAAACGCCTGTTGCACGCAGAAAAAATAAAACAGGGCGAATTGCTCGAAAGACTGGAGAAACTGTTTTTAGATGTTCACCCTTCCAAAACCTGGCAGGAAAGAGTCTATAACTTCAGTGTATTCTTTTCCGATTATGGCTATTCATGGCTTGAAAATTGTTGGGAAGAAATGGTGGTTCAAGAATCCAAATTAATAATTGTTGCCATTTAATTTTAAAGAAGTATTTTTGTAAATTATAATTACCGAGTATGATAAAGAGGTTTTTTATTTTGTCCAGTTTATGTATGGTTTTGGGAGTATCTGCCCAGAACTCGCACACCGTTGTGAAAGGAGACAATCCTTACAATATTGCTAAGAAATACGGGATAACTGTAGATGAATTGTTAAAGCTGAATCCAAAATTCAAAGACGGTAAGCTGGCTATTGGAGATGTTGTGACAGTGAAAGCTGAAAAACAGGCTGCTCCGGTGTCTAAGCCTGCAGGAGTTGAAAAAGCAAAACCAGGTCATTCAAATGCGCAGGTCGGGAAAATTATCCTTCAGCCTAAACAGACGGTTTACGGAATTACAAAACAATACCGTATCTCTGAAGCAGACCTGAGAAAACTGAATCCTGAATTGGATACCCACATGAAAATAGGGGATGAGATTACTTTGCCGCTCGACAGCATCAAAAAATATGGCGGAGACCAGCAGACGGCTCCTCTTACTGTAGAGCCAAAGCCGACGGAACCTCATAGCGGAGTGAATGCAGGAGCATCTGTAGACGCATCCATGTATGTTATTCAGGCCAAAGATAATTATTACAGAATTACAAAACAGTTTGGAATCAGCCAGCAGGAATTGTATACCTTAAATCCTGGATTGGAAGAAAAAGGTCTGAAGCCGGGCGAAACCATTCTCGTAAAAAAATCAAAAACGGATACCACTTCAGCCACTGAGCCGGTAAATCCGAAAACCAAAATAGATTCAGGAAACGAAAAATCTACGACATCCACTGCAACTTCTGTCGCAGCGGATGATGATTACGTAACCTATACCGTTCAGCAGGGAGACACCGTTTTCTCTATCGTTAATAAATTCGGAATCTCTATTGATGAACTGATCGCCCTGAACCCTGATCTTTCAAAAGGTCTGAAATCAGGAATGGTCTTGAAGATCAAAAAACAGGATCCGGCTTATGTAAAGAAAAGCGGTGATGCACTAAGCGTTGTTTTAATGCTTCCTTTCGGATACAGTACCAACGAAACTCAATACAGAGGAATGGCACTGGATTTCCTTACCGGAGCTAAATTAGCCATCGAAAGAAATGCAAGAGGCGGACAGAAGCTTGATATCAAAATTGTAGATTCTGGAAACGAAGCTTCATTTAAAAACTCAATGGCACAGATCAATCCTGAAAATACGGATCTGATCATTGGCCCATTCTTTAAATCAAACGTCATTGATGTTCTTGATTTTACCAAAAATCAGAAAATTCCGGTTGTGGCGCCTTTCGCTAACTCTCCGGAACTGTACAACTACAGCAACCTGATTATTGTGGAAACCAATGACCAGACTTATGCCGATAAAATTGTTGAAGAAGTAAGAGGGATTTATTCAGATCAGAAAATCTATGTGGTAGCAGACAGCAAAAAAGAACTTGCAGGCTACATCAAAGGAGGTCTGGAAAAGGCAGTTAAAAATCCAAACATTATTATCGTCAACTCTCCTGCAGAAATTCAGCTGGACCAGAACATGATGACAGGGCAGTCTGCTCCAGTAATCGCTATTCTTGCCAGTGACAATGATGCTGCCGGTGAAGCTTTCACCAATAAAATGATTGCGCTTTCCAAAGAAGTGCAGGGTGTGAAGGCCTTCAGTATGTACTATTCTCCAACTTTCGAGAAAAAAGTAGATGAGCTGAGCCAGGCAAGCCTTGTGTATCTGATGGACAGAAAGATCAATGCAGACGGTAATTTTGAAAAAGAAATCTTAGCAGCTTATAAAAGTAAATACTGCAAAACACCTCCTAAATATGCCATCGTTGGTTTTGATGTCGTGAATGATATGCTGACGAGAGAAAACAGAAAAGGAGAGATTTTTAAGCAGATGAATAAAGTGCAGACCCAGCTTGCGACCAAGTTTGAGTTTGTAAAATCAAAAGCAAACGGAGCTTACGTAAACACCGGATACCGCGTGATTAGATTAGTTCCTTAACCGATTTATGCCTTTTTAAAGGAATATTTTTAACATTATCTTTATATTTGCATAATATTTAATTCATTACATGAAAGCACTTGTATTTCCTGGGCAGGGTTCTCAGTTCGTAGGAATGGGAAAAGAATTGTACGATTCTAGAAAAGACATTAAGGACTTAATGGAATCTGCCAATGAAATTTTAGGTTTCGATATTCTTTCGTTGATGTTCAACGGGACAGATGGAGATCTTAAGAAAACAGAGGTTACCCAGCCTTCTATATTTATACATTCAGTAGCTGCATTAAAAGCAGTGAACGGTCTTGGAGCAGAAATGGTGGCAGGACATTCTTTAGGAGAATTTTCAGCTTTAGTTGCCAACGGAGTTTTATCCTTTGACGACGGTCTGAAATTAGTATCCGAAAGAGCAAAAGCAATGCAGGAAGCCTGTGATGCCAATCCAAGCTCTATGGCTGCAATTTTAGGTCTTGAAGACGCAAAAGTTGAAGAAATCTGTGCACAGATCAGCGGTATCGTGGTACCGGCTAACTACAACTGTCCTGGCCAATTGGTTATTTCAGGAGAAACAGCTGCAGTAGAAGAGGCTTGCGTAAAGCTTAAAGAAGCGGGAGCTAAAAGAGCGTTATTACTTCCGGTAAACGGAGCGTTCCACTCACCTTTGATGGAGCCTGCACAGGTAAGACTGGCAGCAGCGATTGAAAATACAAAATTCAGAAAAGCAACTATTCCGGTTTACCAGAATATCACCACTACGGCAGTGACTAATCCTGAGGAGATCAAACAAAACCTGATCGCTCAGCTTACAGGTCCTGTAAAATGGACGCAGTCTGTTCAGAATATGATCAAAGACGGAGCGTTTAATTTCGTAGAAGTAGGTCCTGGAAAAACACTTCAGGGATTGATCAAGAAAATTGATCCTTCTGTGGAAGTTGCTTCAGCTATTTAATAAAAAAATATGAGCGGAATATTTTCACCGGGAAAGCTTATGCTTACTTCTGAATATTTCGCGATAGACGGAGCTCTTGTCCTGGCGGTACCTACCAAGCTTGGACAAGAGTTTTTTTTTGAAGAAAAAGAAGATGAACAATCCCTGATCTTTTGGGAAGCCTATCATCAAAACAAATTATGGTTTAAGGCTGTCATAGACTATAAAAACTGGCAGATCCTGGAAGCCAATATTCCTTCAAGCGCTGAATTTATTCTTAAAACCTTACGAAACGTTCAGCAGCTTTCTAAAACTCAATTCAAAAATAATTATACTTACCATCTGAAGACCAATCTTCAGTTTCCTGCAGATTACGGACTCGGCAGCAGTTCAACGCTGATGAACAACCTTGCGGAATGGGCAGCTATTGATCCTTTTCATTTAAACAGCATCAGTTTAGGCGGAAGCGGGTATGATATTGCTGTTGCCAAAGAGAAATCAGCCATCCTGTTTAGAAGTAAACCTGAGATCTTTTACGAAAAGACAGATTTTAATCCTCCGTTCAAAAATGAACTGATTTTTATTCACTTAAATCAGAAACAGGACAGCAGGGAAGGAATCCATTTTTACAAGTCGAAACCGAAGTCTCAAATACTTGTTGATGAATTTTCGGATATCACAAAAAAAGTTTTATTATGCAGTGAATTGGAAAATTTTTCCGAACTGATGATGATTCATGAACAAAAAATTTCGAAATTCCTTGAAATTCCCACAGTTAAAGAGAAATTTTTCGCAGACTGTCCGGTTTTTGTTAAAAGTTTGGGGGCCTGGGGCGGAGATTTTGTGATGAGTGCTAAATTTGACGGCTATGAGGACTATTTTTGGGGAAAAGGTTTTAATACCGTTTTTCAATGGTCTGATATAATTAATTTATAATCAATATTTTACAATCCTTTTTTTTTATTTGTCATTCTGACTTATATCATTATATTTAAACCACCTTTAACAAATAATTAATATTAATTTTGTTGAACCCAATAAAGAAATAGAAAATATAAGTAAAATGAAACACGCTAAAATCATCCAGGATTTAGAAAAATTAGGGATTAAAGGAAATTATGAAGTAGTCTATAACCCGTCTTACGAAGAGTTATACCAGGCTGAAGTGGCTCCTGATAATCAAGGCTTTGAGCAAGCTGAACTTACGGAATCCGGTGCAGTATCAGTAAAAACTGGAATTTTCACAGGTCGTTCACCTAAAGACAGATACATAGTTCAGGATGATGTTACAAGAGATACAATTTTCTGGGATGGGAAAGTAAACCTTCCTACTACAGCGGAAAATTTTGATTCTTGTAAAGGATTAGTGCTGAACCAGCTTTCTGAGGCTAAGAAAATTTATGTAGTGGATGCTTTTTGTGGCACCAATACAGATACCAGGCTAAAAGTAAGGTTCATCGTTGAGGTAGCGTGGCAGGCGCATTTCGTTACTAATATGTTTATCCGTCCGTCTCACTACGAGCTTGAAAACTTCGGGGAGCCGGATTTCACAGTAATCAACGGTTCTAAAACTACGAACCCGAACTGGGAAGCTCAGGGATTAAACTCTGAAAACTTCATCATGTTCAATCTTACAGAAAAACTACAGATCATCGGAGGTACCTGGTACGGAGGTGAAATGAAAAAAGGAATGTTTGCCATGATGAACTATTACCTTCCATTGAAGGGAATGGCTTCTATGCACTGTTCTGCAAACGTAGGTGAAGAAGGAGATGTTGCTCTTTTCTTCGGTCTTTCCGGAACTGGAAAAACAACTTTATCTGCAGATCCTAAAAGATTCCTGATTGGTGACGATGAGCACGGTTGGGACAACAATGGTGTATTCAACTACGAGGGTGGATGTTACGCTAAGGTGATTGACCTTTCTGAAGAGAAAGAACCGGATATTTTCAGAGCGATCAAAAGAGATGCGCTTCTTGAAAATGTAGTTGTAAACAACGGAGTTGCTGACTATACAGACGGATCTATCACTGAAAATACAAGAGTATCTTACCCAATTTATCATATCAACAAGATTGTTCTTCCATCTAAGGCTGGACATGCTAAGAAGATCGTTTATCTTTCTGCTGATGCATTCGGAGTATTGCCTCCGGTTTCTATCTTGGATGAAAACCAGGCTCAGTACCACTTCCTTTGCGGATATACTTCCAAACTGGCAGGTACCGAAAGAGGAATTACTGAACCGGAACCATCTTTCTCTCCTGCATTCGGAGAAGCTTTCCTTACTCTTCACCCAACCATGTATTCTAAAACACTGATCGGGAAAATGAAAGAGCACGGAGCTAAAGCTTATCTTGTCAATACAGGATGGAACGGAACAGGAAAGAGAATCTCTCTGAAAGATACAAGAGCGATTATCGATGCTATCATTGACGGTTCTATCGAAAATGCTCCTAAAACTCAGGTTCCTATCATGAATCTTGAAATTCCAACTCAGCTTCCAAATGTTTCTGAAGGTATCCTTGATCCTAGAGAAACGTACAGCAATGCTGCAGAATGGGAAGAAAAAGCAAAAGATCTTGCGGCAAGATATATCAAAAACTTTGAACAGTACTGCGATACTGAAGAAGGAAGAAAGTTAATCGCTTCCGGACCTCAGCTTCAACAGCAGACTACTTAATATCACAAAAGCCTCATCATCGATGAGGCTTTTTTTATGATCATTTTTTAGATTTCTATAATTTCTGAATTGCAGAAGATTCTTTGCCCATTAAACAAAAACGCAATCATCTGTGTAAATCTGTGAAATCAGTGGTTAGTATAGACTTACTTTTTTAAACTCAATAAAGCCAATCTGTATCCATCCATTCCAAAACCTGACAATACCGCATCTGTATTCGCGGCTGTTACAGATTTCTGGCGGAATTCTTCCCTTTTGTAAATATTACTGATGTGAACCTCAATTTTAGGTTTTCTGATATTCTTTAAACAGTCTGCAATAGCATACGAATAGTGCGTATACGCTCCGGGATTAATCACCAGTGCATCAAAATTATCCTCCTGAAGTCTGTTAATAATTTCCCCTTCTATATTAGACTGATAGTAGTCCAGTTCATCAGATGTAAATTCAGATCTCAGTGTTTCCATGCATGATTCCATAGAAGTACTGCCATAGATCTCAGGTTCTCTTGTGCCCAAAAGATTCAGATTGGGGCCGTTTACAATTAAAACTTTCATTCTATAAATTTAAATAGTTTCGTTCTATTTTCGCGCATTTTTTTGCAGTTTTGGTGAATTACATTATGTGTAATGATATTTATCATGTTTGGTTATTTCGTAATCCTGTAACTGTTTACTGTAGCGGTGTTTGATTAATAATTAAGTTAATTTTTGAAAATATTTCATAATAAATTTTAAAGTCTACTTGTTTTGTAGACTAATTGTTTTTAGATTTGCAGACATATTTCGATCGGCTTATAAAGAAAGATGGAGGGAACTGACCCTGTGAAATCTTGACAACCTGCCCATGTGCAAGGTGTTACATTCAGCCTATAAAGGAAAAATAAGCATTTGGTTAATCGTATTTATCGATGCCCTTTGCTGACTTTTCTGCAAAGGGCTAAATTTTAATATATGACAAATAAAATTGGTTATGATTAGTAAAAGTTTAATTAATTCTAAAGTTTGGATTCCATCTGTTGCTGTATTTTTCCTTGGAATTATAAGTGTGCAGGCTCAGGAAGCCAAACCTAAAAAAGATACGGTCAAGGAAAAGGAAATTGATGAAGTAGTAGTGATCGCCTACGGTAAGGCCAAGAGAACAAGCTATACCGGTTCAGTAGCTACCATCTCCAGCGATAAAATCAATAACAGAGCGGTTACCAATATTACAAAAGCTTTGGAAGGGCAGGTGCCGGGAGTTCAGGCAGTAAGTGCATCAGGACAGCCGGGCGCTACCGCTTCTGTAAGAATAAGAGGAGTTGGCTCTATCAGTGCTTCCAGCGATCCTCTGTATGTGGTAGACGGAATTCCTTTTGACGGAAATATCAATTCCATCAGCCCTAATGACATTGAGTCGATCAGTGTTTTAAAAGATGCTACGGCAAGTTCATTATACGGATCAAGAGGTGCTAACGGAATCATTATCATTACAACAAAATCCGGCAAAAAAGGAGAGTCAAGGGTGAATTTTAATATCAGCCAGGGATTTTCCGGCAGAGCGGTAAAAGATTATAAGCAGGTAAGCACAGACCAATATTTCCAGCTGTATTGGGAAGCATTGAGAAACGGATACAAGTCCGGTCAGATTTCTTCGCAACAGGCAGGTCAGATGGCCAGTGACAACCTTGTTACTGCTCTTGGAATCAATCCTTACGGAGCCGGATATCCACAGCCGGTAGGACCGGACGGAAAACTTCTTCCAGGAGCAAAACCTTTATGGAACGACGATTGGAGAGATATTCTTCAAAGAACGGCTTCCAGAAGTCAGGTGGATTTTGATATCAGCGGAGGTAGTGAGAAAAGCAATTATTTCTTTTCATTGGGGTATCTGGATGATAAAGGAATCGCCATCGAATCTGGTTTTCAAAAATTTGCAACCAGACTGAAGGTGAATACTGAAGTGAAGAAGTGGCTGAATGCAGGGGTGAACTTAAGCTATACCAACAGTATACAGAATGCGCCGCCATCTTCCGATTCAAGACAGGACAATATCATCCAGGCAGCGAGAGCAGTTCCGTCTTTCTATCCTTATTACGAAAGAAATGCTGATGGAAGTTACAGGCTTGATGCGGATGGAAACAGGATCTATGATTTCGGTAAATACAGACCTACGAATGCATTGCAGAATCAAAATGCTGCTGCAACGCTACCTTTAGATAAAAATGAAAACAAAGAAGATAACTTCTCCGGAAAAGGATTTTTAGAATTTACTTTCCTTCCCGAACTGAAATTTAAGAGCAGCTTTTCTGTTGATTTAGTGAATTACAATGGCCATTATTATTCGAATCCGCTTATCGGGGAAGGGAGTGAGATCGGTGGTTCTGTGACGAGATCAAACAGCAGAACACTTTCTTATACCACGAGTAATATTCTGACATATGATAAAAAATTCGGGAAACACCACATCAATGTTTTGGGAGGTCAGGAATTTTATAAATACGATTACCAGACGATTTCAGGTTCCAGAAGCCAGTTTTCACTTCCTTATTATTATGAACCGGATGCAGCCGCTTTGTTGGGGAGTTTCAGTGGAAACAGTGATAAATTCTCTCTGTTGAGTTTCCTGGGAAGAGCAGAATATGATTTTAACAATACGTATTTCCTATCCGTTTCAGGTAGGGCAGACGGTTCTTCAAGATTCTTTGCGGATAACCGATGGGGTAAATTTTGGTCAGTAGGAGGTTCATGGAAAGTTTCCAATGAAAACTTTATTAAAGATCTGAACTTCTTCAACCAGCTGACGCTTCGTGCAAGTTACGGTGGACAAGGGAATGATAAACTAAGGAGGCCTAGTGGATCTTCACTTTATTATGCTTATCAGGAATTATACAAATTTTATAATAACCTTGGCGAGCCGGGAACTGTTCTTGAGAAAGTGCAGACTAATGACGTGAAATGGGAAACCAATCTTAATTTAAACGTAGGTTTGGAGTTTGCTATTCTTAATAACAGGGTTAAAGGTAACGTAGAATATTTTAAACGTAAAAGCCAGGATCTTTTGTTTAATATGCCCGTTGCGCCATCCCTTGGAATCAGTGATTTTCCTTTCAATGTCGGAACATTACAGAATACCGGTTTTGAATTTTCATTATTCACAACGCCCATCAAGAATGATAATTTCCAGTGGAATGTGGATGTGAACCTTAGTACTTTACAGAACAAAATTACAAAGCTGCCGAAAGGAGCAGTCGTAACTTCCACAAAACGTATGGAAGTAGGAGGGTCTGTTTATGATTTTTATCTTCAGGAATGGAAAGGTGTAGATCCTTCGAACGGAAAACCTTTGTGGAGATATATCTATCAGGATGCCAACGGAAATACCGTGGACGGAACCACTTCCGAGTATTCAAAAGCTACGAGAACTCTTCAGGGATCCGCATTGCCTAAAGTAACCGGTGGGATCAGCACAAGTGTAGCTTATAAAAATTTCGACTTTTCAGGGTTGCTGACCTTCAGTATCGGAGGAAAGATCCTGGATACGGATTATACTTCATTAATGTCCAGCGGAAGTTCTGCAGGACGGGCATGGAGTGCAGAAATGCTGAACCGGTGGACTCCGGACAACCCTAACACGGATGTTCCTGCATTGAACACCACAACAAATAACTGGAACGCTTCTTCTTCAAGATTTTTATATTCAGGAACGTATGCAAGGCTTAAAAATGTGAGTCTGGGATATACGCTGCCTTCGGATTATTTTGAAAAGCTGGGACTGAAGAAATTCAGAATCTATATTCAGGCTGAAAACTTTCTGACTTTCTACAAACATAAAGGAATGGATCCGGAACAGGCTCTGGATGGAACTACGTACTACAGATATCCTGCGATGAGAACAATCACTTTCGGTCTTCAGGCGACTCTTTAAACTTTTAAAATCGAAACAATGAAAAAATTAAAATATATATCTTTTGCCGTGATTGCTTTATGGTCGCTGACAAGTTGTGAAAGCGAGCTGGAAACGGCTCCTACCGATCAGGCCAACGGTGCAGAGGTTTTTAAAACAGCGGAAAGTGCAGAAACAGTAATTAATGGTGCATGGGCTAAACTTAATGATGATGGCCCGAACTACGCGAATAGCGGATATTCAACCGTTTTGAGAACTAGTGATGCGATGGGAAGTGATGTGGCGGTTCTTACGAATAAGTATGGTTTTCCGTCGGCATATGCTTTTACCGAGATGATCAATAATACACTTACACGACCACAGTATATATGGACTACGCTTTATTCCACGATCAATAATATGAATAATGTGATTGCCCGTATTGACCAGACAGAAGGAAGTCAGGCAAAAAAAGATCAGGTCAAAGGCCAGGCTAAAGCACTGCGTGCTTTCTGTTATCTGAACCTGGCGAGTTTTTACCAGTTCAGCTATCTGAAAGACAAAACGGCACTTACGGCTCCAATTTACACAGAACCTTCGACAATCAGTTCTGTTCCGAAGAAAAAAGCGAGTCTTGAAGAAATTTATACACTGATCAAAAGCGATCTTACGGAAGCAGATAACCTTTTGACCAATTATACGAGAAATAATAAAGACAAGATCAACAAAGCTGTTGTCAACGGACTTTTAGCGAGAACCTACCTGAATACCGGTGAATGGAGCAAAGCTGCCGCTGCGGCCAAAATAGCCAGAACAGGATATCCGTTAATGATCCCTGAAAAATACAAAGAAGGTTTCAATGACATCAATAACGGTGAATGGATCTGGGGACACGGACAAACTCAGGAACAGTCGGGAGCGAGCTATGCTTTCCATTTTCTGGATGTGTCTTCTTCCGGAAGTTATTACTATAGTTTTATGGCGGACCCATTTTTCAAAAACCTGTTTGATACCAATGATATCCGGTCTCAGCTGTTTCAGTGGGATGGTCTGCCGGGTAGAGAAGGTCTGCTAAGGTATTCCAAGTTTAAATTTAAAACCGGACTTATCGCAGATATCGTATTCATGAGAGCTGCAGAAATGTACCTGATTGAAGCTGAAGCTGAAGCCAGAAACGGAAATGTTGCCAATGCGGTTACAGCATTAAACCAATTGAAAGCGGCCAGAAATGCCAATCCTTACACAGGATCTCTTGCTCAGACTGATGTCATCACAGAAATTCTGCTTGAAAGAAGAAAAGAACTTTTCGGGGAAGGATTCTCCCTTTCAGATATTATCAGAACGCAGGGAACTGTGGTAAGAAAACCATTCGTAGATACCAGTGGACAGCCGATAAAAGTTCAGGTAACCACTCCTGACGGAACCCTAAAAACAGTAAATGGAAGAGGACATACAGTTTTCTCATTCCCGGAACAGGTGCCTTTTGCACCCAACAACAAGTATTTGTTATTCAGTATTCCTCAGAAAGAACTGGATAATAATCCCAACCTGTAATTTTATTTAGATTTGATTTTTTTTGCCATCGTGTAGTGCGGTGGCTTTTTTGTTGAATAATCCCCCGAAAACTCGGGGGATTATTGCGTGTTGTAGTTTTTTAGATGAGCTTGATTATTTTATTTTACGTGAAGTAAGTATGGTGAAATACATAATGCTGTCATTAATAATCAATTTTTATATGGCTGTAAATTAGTAATGAATCTGTATAATGTAGATGTTTTCTTTATGATTAAATTAGTAATCATATAGTTTTGGAGAGTTATCCATATATAGCTTTATGAAATCTATCAGTGAATTAGTAATAGGTTTAAAAAAATCTTTTTCAGGAATAATTCCAATAATGTAATCTTTATCATTTATTACTTCAACACCATACCACCAACTTTTATGCATATATTCTGCAAATAAAAAAAAACGTTCTTTATTTTTTAGCTCAGAATCCTGAAATTCGCAACTGAGTGGAAGAATTGCTTCTAATGGATATAGTAAAAAACCTTCTTCGTCTGTTTCATTAGGATAAAGTGTTTCCATACCATTGAGTTGTGAATAAAACTCCACAAAGTCATCAGGTAAATGGAGACCATTATTTTTTTGAAATTCTTCAATCTCTTGCTTTGACTTTGAAGATGTCATAACACTTTGTTTTCTCCAAAATTTAGCTAATTCGATCAACATTTGTTTTAAACTATCTATTTCCATAAATATATTTACTTATTCGATCTTAAACTGCTTCTTCTCTGGCGGAACTACTTTTATAACAACCTGTTGTTGATCTTTTAATTCACCTTTTTTATATTCATCAGAACCAAATGCATGCTGAGGACCGAAAGTCATAAAACTATACCTCTCATTCTTATCAAGATTCATGGATACTGTTCCCAAGCTGTCTGTAAAATATTGTCCCACTTCCACATATCTTCTGGTTGGAAATCCCCATGCTCCCATTCTGACCTCAACCCTGTCATTTACTCTGGGTTTCTGCGTATAGGAATCAACAACCTTGATGGTGACTTGAATTTCATTTTCTTTTGTAGAATTATTGCAACCTATTAACAGCATGAAAAAAAATATTAGCATTATTATTCTAACCTTCATACGCTTTATGTTCTTTTATATATTCTCCATTTTTACCTCTTCTGAACAAAATAAACAATCTTCTCACTTTTATTTCGGTCTTTAAAACCGATCTTTATGCTGTCCAGACTTTCTCTTTTCCTGATGTCATCATAATAGAGCACAAGATTATCATTGTTAATGCCTCCGCAGAAATCACAATGAAAATCAAGAAACTGGCTGTGATCGCTGTCTTCAGGGGAGAGACCTATCTCGCCTGTTTTAAGATTTTTAATCCTTACACTGAAGGCAAAGAAATTTTTATTGATTGTCTGATCATTTTTTGAATTGAATTTAAAAGTGGTAAATGCTTCCACAATCTCATATTCTCCCTGATTGATTATCACCTTATTTTCCGTAGGACGATATTCTTTGATTAAAAGTTTTCTGCTCTTCGATTCTGAAACAGTTTGTGGCAGAAATTCAGTATCAGAGCCTACACAGGCGAACAGAGTTAAAAATAAAGGAATTAAAAATAGTTTTTTCATAAGCTGTATCAGACAGATCCTTCTCCAAAAATAAAGAAAATATACCGCCCTTTCAAAAAACACTGCAATGTCAAGAATATATTAAATGACTTATATAAATCTCCCGTTTTAGAAAAAATCTTTACCTTTGTCCATATGAACCTGTTAAGATGGATACTTGCATTTTATTTCATGGCATTGTCACTGATGCCTTGCGAAGATGTGCACCGTCCTGCAGGGCCTTCAGAAATTAAACTTTCATTCAATATTCAGGAATCCCATTCGAAAGATAAGGGAGATATCTGTTCACCGCTGTGTACATGCAGCTGCTGCCAGATGACCGTGTCTTCTTTCAAAATGGATCCTTTATTTGAAATTCCGAGCCATGTTCAGGCTTACTTTTCAAAGAAAATTCTTTTTCAGAAAAACAATTTCGCGTACCAGATGTACGATCATATCTGGCAACCTCCTAAGATTTAATTTTTATTGATGAGTAGAAAGTTAAGCTTTCTATCTATTGAACTTTGCAATATCATTGCAGAGGTCTTCGTGATATTTTTGCAACGGCATTATCGCCGTATGCAGTTATTACCAATAAAAAATTAAATACAGATCGTGTTAGATAAAATCATAAAATTCAGTATCAAAAACAAGGTGGTCGTTGGTATCATGACCCTGCTTCTCATTATCTGGGGCGTATGGAGTGCTACAAAACTTCCCATAGATGCTGTTCCTGATATTACCAACAATCAGGTGCAGATCATCACGGCGTGTCCTACACTTGCAGGACAGGAAGTAGAGCAGCTTGTTACCTTTCCCATAGAGCAGAGTATTGCCAATGTTCCGGATATCCAGGAAACCAGAAGTATTTCAAGATTCGGGCTTTCCGTGATCACTGTGGTATTCAAAGAAAATGTAGACGTTTATTTCGCCAGACAGCTGATCAATGAACAGTTGAAGCTGGCCGTTGAAGAAATCCCCAAAGGAGCGGGAACTCCCGAGCTTGCCCCTGTAAGTACAGGTCTTGGAGAAGTGTATCAGTATATTCTCCACCCGAAAAAAGGCAGCGAAAAGAAATATTCCGCCAAAGAACTTCGTACCATGCAGGACTGGATTGTCCGCAGACAGCTGAACGGAACGCCGGGTGTAGCAGAAATCAACAGTTTCGGAGGAGAATTGAAACAATATGAAGTAGGGGTAAATCCAGACCGCCTGAAAGCGATGGGCGTAAGTATTTCCGACATTTTTACAGCCTTAGAAAAAAACAACCAGAATACAGGTGGAGCTTATATAGACAAAAAACCAAATGCCTATTTCATCCGTGGAATCGGCTTTGTCACCTCATTGGAAGATATTAAAAATATTTCCGTTAAAAACGAGACAGGAAGCGTTCCCATTTTTATAAAAGACGTTGCAGATGTACGTCTCGGAAGCGCTGTTCGCTACGGAGCATTGACCTACAACGGAAAAGTAGATGCGGTAGGCGGTGTTGTCATGATGTTGAAAGGAGCCAACAGTAACGATGTTGTCAGCCTGATTAAAGCTAAAATCCCGACCATTCAGAAATCCCTTCCCGATGATGTGGTGATAGAGCCCTTCTTAGACAGAACAGATCTTGTCGGAAGAGCTATCAATACCGTAGAAAAAAACCTTATTGAAGGTGCCCTGATCGTTATTTTCGTATTGGTGGTTTTCCTTGGAAACCTGAGAGCAGGACTTATCGTAGCTTCAGCCATTCCATTATCCCTTCTTTTTGCTTTGGGAATGATGAATGTTTTCGGAGTCAGTGCCAATTTAATGAGCCTTGGAGCCATAGATTTCGGATTGATTGTAGACGGTGCCGTGATCATTGTTGAAGCCACCTTGCATCATCTAGGCGTAAGAAAATCTGTTCGGAATCTTACCCAAAGCGAAATGGACGAGGAGGTTTTCCTTTCTGCCTCAAAAATCAGAAGCAGTGCGGCTTTTGGAGAAATCATTATCCTTATCGTTTACATCCCGATCCTTACACTGGCCGGGGTAGAAGGGAAAATGTTTACACCAATGGCTAAAACAGTAGGATTTGCCATTTTAGGAGCATTGATCCTTTCCCTGACCTATATTCCAATGATGAGCGCCTTGTTCTTATCCAAAAAGATTTCGCATAAAGAAACTTTTTCAGATAAGATGATGAATTTCCTGCAGAAGATCTATCAGCCGATGTTGCATAAAGCGGTTAAAGTAAAATACATCATTGTTTCGGCCACGATTTTTATTTTCGTCATCAGTGCCTTTATTTTCAAAAATATGGGGGGTGAATTTATTCCGCAGTTACAGGAAGGAGATTATGCATTCCACTGTATTCTGCCGCAGGGAAGTTCACTCAGTCAGAGTATCGAAACTTCTATGCAGGCTTCAAGAATTATCAAACAGTTTGATGAGGTGAAAATGGTCGTAGGAAAAACAGGTTCCGCTGAGGTTCCTACCGATCCTATGCCTCCCGAAGCCACCGACCTGATTGTTGTTTTAAAACCACAAAGCGAATGGAAATCAAAAAAATCATACACGGAACTCGCCGATGAGATCAGTGAGAAATTAGAAACCATTCCCGGCGTATTTTTTGAAAAGAACCAGCCGATTCAGATGCGTTTCAATGAGCTGATGACCGGGATCAGACAGGATGTTGCCGTTAAAATTTTCGGTGAAAATCTGGATTCACTGTCTATTTATGCAGATAAAGTAGGAAAGATCATCCAAACCGTGGATGGCGCGACGCCTCCTCAGATCGAAAGGATAAGCGGACTTCCCCAGATCAACGTAGAATACGATAGAACAAGAATGGCCAATTATGGTTTAAATATAGAAGACGTAAACAATGCCGTAAGTACAGCCTTTGCCGGAAAAGCAGCCGGTCAGGTTTTTGAAAACGAAAGACGTTTTGATCTTGTCGTGCGTCTGGACAGCCTTCACAGAACGAATATCGATGATGTGAATAATTTAATGATCTCGACCGGGACAGGAGCTCAGATTCCGCTTTCCCAGGTAGCCAATGTCAGCTATAAACTGGGTCCTGCACAGATCAGCCGTGAAGAAGGGAAAAGAAGGATCGTAATCGGATTCAATGTAAAAGGTCGTGATGTACAAAGTGTGGTAAAAGATATTCAGGCCAAACTGGATAAACAAATCAAGTTACCTTCCGGATATTACTTTACCTATGGCGGGCAGTTTGAAAATCTGCAGGAAGCCAGCAAGCGTCTGATGATCGCGGTTCCGGTTTCCCTGTTTCTGATTTTTATGCTGCTCTATTTCACCTTCCACTCATTTAAGCAGGCTGCATTGATCTTCACCGCCATTCCGATGAGTGCCATCGGAGGAGTATTTGCCCTTCTTTTAAGAGATATGCCGTTCAGTATCAGTGCAGGAATCGGTTTTATCGCTCTTTTTGGAGTCGCAGTTCTTAACGGAATTGTTTTGATCGGAACCTTTAACCAACTTGAAAAAGATGGCGAGACGGATGTACTGAAAAGAGTATATGAAGGAACGAAAACCAGATTAAGACCCGTTCTGATGACCGCAACAGTAGCTTCCTTAGGATTCCTGCCGATGGCGATTTCTACAGGAGCAGGAGCGGAGGTACAGAAACCATTGGCAACCGTAGTCATCGGAGGATTGGTAACCGCTACATTTCTTACCTTATTTGTTCTGCCGATGCTCTATATTATTTTTAATTCAAAGATTCCACGAAAGATGAATAGAATTAAGCCCATCACAACAGTTATTGTTCTTGGATTTCTGATGTTCGGACAGACGTTCAAAGCACAGACCAGACAGATTTCCGTAGATCAGGCAGTAGAAATGGCTGCCGAAAACAATTTGGTTTTAAAATCAAAAGATCTGAATATAAAATCAGCAGAAGCTTTGAAAGGGACCGCAAAAGAACTTCCCAAATTAAATTTTGAAGCACAGCTTGGACAGTACAACAGTCCGAAATTTGACCAGTCATTTGCCATTTCGCAGAGTATTCCTTTTCCTACGCTGTTCAAAGCAAGGAGAGAATTGATCACTGAAAATATAAAAACCAGACAGATTGATAAAGAAGTTTCGGCGAATGAACTGACCAGGCAAGTGAGAACGTATTATTATCAGATCGAATATCTTCAGTACAATAAATTTAAACTGAAAGATCTTGACAGTCTTTATCAGGATTTTATCAGGATTGCAACCGTAAGATTTAAAGCAGGAGATATCAAGAAGATTGAAATTAATACAGCAGAAACCCAAAAAGGAGAAATCAATCTGCTGCTGAAACAGAATGAAGTGTATTTAAACAATGCCTATAAAAATCTAAAGACATTGCTGAATACTTCCGAGAATTTCGAAGTTCCGTTTAAAAGTGATTACGAACCTTTGAAGACCGAAAATATTCTGGACAGTTTATCAGTAGCCAATAATCCTACGGTTAAGGCTTTTTATCATGAAATGGAAATTGCCGAAAAGAATAAAAATGTGGAAAAATCACAGGGACTTCCTGAATTCAGCCTTGGTCTGACGAGCCAGTCATTAATAGGTTTGCATACCAAAAACGGACAGGAGAAATTTTATAATGCCGGAGACCGTTTCAATTCGTTTTCTGTAGGTGTTGCCATTCCATTGACGTTTGGAGCGACAAAAGCGAGAATGCAGTCTTTGGAATACGAAAAATATGCCGCTGAAACCAATGCGAAGATGCAACAGAAGCAGCTTTCGACACAGCTTGAAAACGCTTTCGGACAATATCAGCAGGATACACAGCAGTATGAATATTATGTAAGTCAGGCCATTCCGAATGCGGAAAAAATTGTTAAAGCAGCTCAGTTAGGCTACAAAACGGGAGAAATCTCTTATGTAGAATATCTTTTTGCCCTGCAGACCGCTACCAATATTCAGTTGAAATATTTAGAATCCATTCAGCAGGTCAACCAATCTGTAGTTACCATTAATTCAATCATCAATAAATAACATGAAAATAAAGCACAATATCATATCTCTGACCGTCACGGCACTTTTACTTGTAAGCTGCGGAAAAAAAGAAACGCCTGTTGAAAAACCCGAAGTAAAAACTGAAAAAGCTGAAGCCGGTCAAGAAGAAGCACCACAGACTATTGCTTCATTAACGGAAGAACAGATCAAATCCGTCGGGATATCTTTAGGTCCCATCGAAATGAAGGAACTTACTTCCACTGTGAAAGCCAACGGACTTTTGAGAGTTCCCAATAATAATAAAGCGACTATCACCTCTCTGTACGGAGGAGTGATCAGAACGCTGACTGTACAGGTAGGAAGCATTGTGAAAAAAGGGCAGGTGATTGCAACCATCGCGAATCCTGAATTTATCCAGTTACAGGAAGAATACCTGACGACGAATAGCAGAATTACCTATGCAGAGCAGGAATACAGAAGACAGCGTGAACTTTTTGACAATGATGCAGGTGCCAAGAAAAACCTGCAGAGTTCAGATGCTGAACTTAAAACCCTGAGAACGAAAAAAGCTTCCCTTTTGAGACAGCTTCAGATGATGGGAATCAGCCCGGGGAAAGTAAATAATGGGAATATGAGATCAGGATTGGTTATTACCGCACCAATCAGCGGAACCGTCAGCAGTATTTCAGCACAGATCGGAAGTTATGTAGATGTTTCGTCACCTGTTGCGGAGGTTATCGACAATAATTCTATCCACCTTGACCTGCAGGTTTTTGAAAAAGATCTTCCCAAAATGAGAGTAGGTCAGATCGTGCATTTCAAGCTGACCAATAATCCTGAAATTGAATACGATGCTATGGTGTACAGTGTAGGATCTTCCTTTGAAAACGAAAGCAAGACAGTTTCGGTACACGGAACGGTGACCGGAAATAAAGCAGGTCTCATCGATGGAATGAATATCACCGGAATTGTAAGCCTGGATAAGAATACAACGCCTGCCGTTCCTAATGAAGCCATCGTAGAAGCAGACGGAAAATATTATGTTTTCATCCGTACCGATAAAAAACCGGAGGAACATAAAGAGGAAGAAGGAGGAGACGATCACAAAAATGAAAAAGGAGAAGCTACTGAACATAAAAAGACTTTGAATTTTGAAAAAGTAGAAGTGATAAAAGGAACATCAGATATGGGCTATACAGCCATTACTCCTGTCAAAGGAATTCCTGCTGATGCCAGAATTGTAGTGAAAGGAGCCTTTTTTGTTAATGCTAAACTTTCCAATTCCGGCGGGCACGAACATTAAAATCAATATTAAATCACAAAATATGGCTTTAAAAGAAGAACTTGAAAAACAGGGAAACTGGCTGTTTAAATATCGGAGTATTCTGCCGATAGGAATTTTATTGGTGGGGCTGCTTGTTTTTATTGACACCAATCTGCAGAAGACGGCTACGGAATGCAGAGTATATTATGAACTGTTCTGTCTGTTTGTTAGTCTTGCAGGTTTAGGCATCAGAATATATACCGTGGGGCACACACCGAAAAATACATCAGGGAGAAACACTACCGATGGGCAGGTGGCGGATACCCTTAATACAACCGGAATATACAGTGTTGTAAGGCATCCGCTCTATTTGGGCAATTTCTTTATGTGGCTGGGGCCTGCTTTAATGACGGAAAATGTCTGGTTTATAATATCTTTTGTCCTTTTTTATTGGATCTACTATGAAAGAATCATATATGCTGAAGAGCAGTTTTTAGAAAGAAAATTCGGTGATATTTATAGAAACTGGGCTGGTAAAGTGCCGATTTTTATTCCTAAATTACAGATGTTTTCGAAGAGCAGACTGTCATTCAGTATAAAAAAAGTTCTGAAAAAGGAGAAAAACGGACTTTTTGCAGTGTTTTTAATTTTTATGATTTTTGATTTAATAGGAGAAGGCATTAAAAACCACACCCATTATAATGTACTGTTTATTGCAGGATGTATAGTGACGATGTTGATCTATATTGTACTTAAAGTAATAAAAACAAGAACTACATATCTGGAAAATAACAGATAAAATCAGTTAAATTTTGAATTATGCTGTTAAACAAGAAAATATCCATCTGGTATTTCATCCGTGAAATAAAAACCCAGATCCTGTATATGGGAATATTTGCTGTATCCATAGGATTATTAGACCTTCTCCCATGGTTCCGGAAAATCTCACTTCCCCTTAATATTCCGGCTCTTTTGGGAACGGCTGTATCATTGCTGCTGGCGTTCCGTACTTCCCAATCTTACGAAAGATGGTGGGAAGCCAGAACCGTCTGGGGCGCGATAGTGAATGATTCAAGGACCCTGATGAGGTTGGTCATCCAGTTTTTCCCGGCAGGAGAAGATAAGATCATAAAGGAATTTGCAGAAAGACAGATCATCTGGACCTATGCACTTGGTGAATCTCTGAGAAGACAGCCTTTTTCAGACCGGGTTCAGAATTATCTGAATGAGCATCAGATCAAAGCGGCGAATATTCCGAATGCACTTCTGGATGCCCATTCCCAACAGCTCAAAGAGACAGCTTCTTCAAAAGGCTTAACGGATTTTCAACAGATGCAGCTGAATGACATGATCACCAGACTCTGCGACAGTATGGGGAAATGTGAAAGACTGAAGAATACGGTTTTTCCAAGGTCGTACAGTATTTTGCTGCATACCTTAATCTATGTTTTTGCGGCCATCCTTCCTTTTGGGCTGGATGATGCACAGCTGGCTGTTGAAATTATCATTACGTTCCTGATTCCGGTCATGTTTCTTGCGATAGAAAAGACCTCCATTATCATGCAGGATCCTTTTGAAAACGGACCTGTAGACACACCTGTGACCTCATTGGCACAGACCATCGAAATTAATATTAAACAAATGACAGGAGATCAGAATGTTCCTGCCAAAAAAGATAATTCTTTGTATTACGAAATGTGATCCACTAAATTTCAGAAAAACATGGAAGAAATAAAAACACAGACAGGTTCACCGGCCAGCAGACATAAAAAGAATTTGCTTTTTGTCCTGGTGCTCAGCGGAACCTATATGATTGCTGAGGTAATCGGCGGCCTCGTTACCCAAAGTCTTGCGCTAATGGCAGATGCCGCCCATATGCTGACCGATGTGGTGGGCTTGTTTTTGGCATTTATTGCTATCAAAATAGGTGAGCGGAAGGCAGATGCTTCTAAAACATTCGGGTATTACCGGACAGAGATATTGGCAGCTGTAATCAATGCTGTCATATTACTGGCTATTTCGCTGTATGTATTGTATGAAGCGTACCAAAGATTTCAGAATCCTCCTGCAGTCCAGAGTAAAACAATGCTGATTGTAGCGGGGATAGGACTTGTAGTCAATATTATCGGAATGATGATCCTTAGAAAAGACTCAGAAGGAAGCCTGAATATGAAAGGTGCGTATTTTGAAGTTCTCTCAGATATGCTTACTTCCATCGGAGTCATGATCGCCGGAGTTATTATGCTGACAACGGGTTGGTATTATGCAGATCCAATTATTTCAGCATTGATTGGTCTTTTGATTTTCCCCAGAACCTGGCGTTTGCTGAAAGAAGCAGTTAATGTATTATTGGAAGGGACTCCCAAAGATGTGGATATTCACAAGCTGCGTCAATCACTGGAAGAAGTTCCGGGAGTGAAGGATGTTCATGATCTTCACGTATGGTCATTGACATCAAGCGTAAATGCCATGAGCGCACACATTGTCAGAGATAACGGAATGGCTCAGAATCCATTGCTGAAAACCTTGACAGAAGTGACCACTGCAAATTTTAAAATCAGTCATACTACCTTTCAGATTGAAGAGGAAGGCTATGAAGAACAGGAAATGCATCTTTAAAAATTAATTGTAGAAATGAAAAAAGATATAGAAACCAAACTCATCGATAAAAATACCAAGCCTACCAGCATGCGGATTCTGGTGTATGATTTTTTGAGTACACAGGAAGCTGCACTTTCCCTTTCGGAAGTGGAAAATCATTTTGATAATGCAGACAGAACGACGATTTACCGTACATTGAAAACGTTCGAAGAAAAAGGAATTGTCCACAGCATACAGGAAAATACCACGACAAAATATAAATTATGCGATGACGGCTGCGATGAGAAAACCCACAAAGACTGGCATCTGCATTTTTATTGTAAAATATGCAAACAGACCACTTGCAGAGAAGATATTTCCTTCCCGGAAAATGTTCAGACCAATTTCAGAATAGATGAAATAAGACTTTTTGCCAAAGGAATCTGCGAAAACTGTCTTGAAAGTTTGCAATAGTATTGCATCGTGTATAACCCTAATTTTACATCAAAATAGTATTTATGGAAGAATGTTGCAGTACAAAACCAAAAAAGAAAGAACAGCATACGCATGATCATTCAGAAGGAGACGGGCATGACCACTCTCACGATACAGGAGACAAAACACCTTTCCAGATGTTTCTTCCTGCCATCATCTCATTTGTGCTGTTGCTGATAGGAATAGCATTAGACAATTATATAAAAACAGAATGGTTCACAGGTTGGGTACGTTTAGTCTGGTATCTGGCCGCTTATGCTCCCGTAGGTCTTCCGGTTTTAAAGGAAGCGTATGAAAGTATCATCAAGGGAGATGTATTCTCCGAATTTTTCCTGATGGGAATCGCTACAGTAGGTGCATTTGTGATCGGGGAATATCCCGAAGGTGTGGCCGTAATGCTTTTTTATTCCGTAGGAGAAGTATTCCAGGGAATGGCGGTTTCAAGAGCCAAAGGAAATATCAAAGCCTTATTGGATCAGCGACCTGATGAGGTGACGATCATTGAAGCCAGTCAGCCAAAGACCATTAAAGCCAAAGAAACCAAAATAGGAGATATCATCCAATTGAAACCCGGGGAAAAATTGGCCCTTGACGGTGAACTGATGACTGAATCAGCTTCATTCAATACCGCAGCGCTCACCGGTGAAAGTAAACCGGATACTAAAACAAAAGGGGAAGCCGTACTGGCCGGGATGATCAATATGAACAGCATTGCTCTCGTAAAAGTAAATACCGCTTACGAAGACAGCAAGCTGAGTAAAATTCTGGAACTGGTTCAAAACGCCACCGCGCAGAAAGCCCCAACCGAATTGTTCATCAGAAAATTTGCAAAAGTATACACGCCAATTGTCGTATTTCTGGCCATAGGAATCTGTCTTCTGCCGTATTTCTTTGTTGATGATTATCAGTTCAGAGACTGGCTTTACAGAGCCTTGATCTTCCTGGTGATTTCATGTCCTTGTGCATTGGTGATCTCCATTCCTTTAGGATATTTTGGGGGAATTGGAGCTGCGAGCAGAAATGGAATTCTGTTTAAAGGAAGTAATTTCTTAGACAGTATCGCAGAGATCCAGAATGTGGTGATGGATAAAACCGGAACCATGACGGAAGGCGTTTTCAAAGTACAGGAAGTAAGCATTAACCCAGAATTCAATAAAGACGAAATCCTGAAACTGGTCAATGTACTGGAAAGCAAAAGTACACACCCGGTAGCCACCGCAATCCATAATTACGCAGGAGAGATTGATCATTCTATTCCCCTGGAAAATGTGGAAGAAATTGCAGGGCATGGTCTAAAAGCTTCCGTCAATGGAAAAGAGCTGTTGGTAGGTAATTTTAAGCTGATGGATAAATTCAATATCAGCTACGATACCAACCACGCCAATATCGTATACACGCTTATTGCCATAGCTTATGATAAAAAGTTTGCAGGGTACATCACCATAGCAGACAGTATAAAAAGTGATGCCAAAGAAACCGTTGACAACCTGCACAGAATGGGCGTAAAAGCCACCATGCTGAGCGGTGATAAAAGTACCGTTGTTAAATATGTAGCAGACCAATTGGGCATCGACAGTGCTTTTGGAGATCTCTTACCGGAAGACAAAGTAAATAAAGTAAAAGAAATCAAAGCCAAAAGTCAAACCGTTGCCTTTGTTGGGGATGGGGTGAATGATGCTCCTGTAGTCGCACTCAGCGACGTAGGAATTGCCATGGGAGGACTTGGAAGCGATGCTACGATTGAAACCGCAGATGTCGTTATCCAGGACGATAAACCAAGCAAAATCCCAATGGCGATCAATATCGGTAAACAAACCAAAAAGATCGTTTGGCAGAATATTGTTCTTGCCTTTGCGGTAAAAGCTGTAGTCTTAGTGCTCGGAGCCGGAGGTCTGGCAACGATGTGGGAAGCCGTATTCGCAGATGTAGGAGTAGCGATGCTGGCGATTTTAAATGCGGTGAGGATTCAGAGGATGAAGTTTGGTTAGGTTGCAGATGGTAGGTTGCAGGTAGCAGGTAGCGGCTGTCAAACAATAGCTTCTAGGATAAGCGATCCATTATTAGGATTATAAAATTTTATCGGAGATAAAATCCTTGCGCCTTAAAGCATCCTTTTTGTCATATTCTTCGCGCCTTTGCGATTACAAAACACAACATCATCTATTTAAAATAAAAACACCCAAACCTTATAGATTTCCAAAATCTATAAGGTTTTTTCATAAAAAAAAAAGAATCTGCAAAATCACCACAATCCGCGCGAGCAAACTATCACAACAATAAGAAACCTTACTTTCCCTAATCCCTAATCCCTAATCCCTAATCCCTAATCTCCAAAATAATCAATGACATTCATCATAAATAATCTATAAACCCAATTTGAGTAGTATATTTGTACAACAGAACTGATCATTGAGACTTTTTATATCCATATTCATCATTTTTACCATTGCATTACGACCTGTTTTGCCATTGGTGAACTATGCCGTGAACTATGATTATATTGTAAAAAACCTCTGTGAGAACAGAAATGTTCCTCAGTCAACGTGTAAAGGGAAGTGCTACGTAAGCAAAGAACTGGCGAAAACAGAGAAACAGTCCAACAATTCCCAGGTCATCAAAATATCCGTTCTGGATGTTTTTGTTTCCCACGATACCCTTTCATTTTTAGGCCTGAAAGAATCTGAGACTGAAGATGAGGCTATACATTCTGATTATAGTCTGGATCATCATTCAGAATATTTTTCCAGGATATTTCATCCTCCTTTAGCTTAAATTTTCAACTATTCTTTTAGTTTTTTCTCAAAGTGTCTTCGTTTTTTATGACCTGATGTTGTAAAAGCGGTGCTGACCTTTGTGTTAAAAATTAATTCACACATTCATCATACTATCAATTTCAATTGACCATTAAAATGAAATCAAAAATTATTTTGACTGCACTATTGTCAGTTTCATTATTCGCCTGTGGCCAGGAAACCCCTAAAGTAAAGCATAAAAAGAGCACTGCCTCTTCAAAATCGACTGCTAAAAAAGTGAAATTTGCCAATGCGGAAGATCCTATCTGTCACATGAAAACAGAAGACGATATGAAAGATACGGCAGTCTATAAAAATAAAACGTACGGTTTTTGCAGTAGCTTATGCAAGGACGAGTTCAAAAAAAATCCTGAGAAATATGTCCAAAAATAATAAGACCAAAAACGGAGCAAAGAGAAAGGTGATCATTCCGATTGCGATTTTCGCTCTTCTGTTTCTGGGAATAGGTGTTGGAATGGGATATTTCAAGAAGAACCTGTACACCGTAATGAAGGTTCCCGATTTTAAACTCACCGACCAGAATAACAAAAAAATCACCAATAAAGATATGCTGGGAAAGGTATATCTGGTAGAGTTTTTCTTTAGCAGATGTCCTACGATTTGTCCTGTGATGAACCGGAATATGAGATTTATTGAAGATGAGGTAAACAGTCCTGAATTCGGGATTATTTCAATAAGTATAGACCCGGAAAATGATACACCCGCTGCATTGAAACAACATGCTAAAAGTGTCGGAGCAAAATCTCCGGACTGGCATTTTCTTACCGGAGACAGGGAGTATATCGGAAAGTTGGCAGACCAGTTCAATATCTATGTAGGGGATAAGGAAGACGACAGCGAAAGTCTTAACCACAGCGGAATGATCGCTTTGGTGGATAAAGAAGGAAATATCCGTTGCAGATACAATAAAGATAATATGCCTATCCTGTATTACTCAGGATTGAATTATGAAGATCCGGAAGGGAAAACTGCTAAACTTAACGGCAAGTATCATCCTGACAGAGAAATATTGATTGAGGATATTAAGAAATTATTGAAATAGAGTAGGGAAAGGGAGATGGAAGAATGAAGCTGGAAGGTAATGATGAGGATAATGATTGATAGAGCTCATGAATGCAGATGGTTAAAAAAGATGAGATGAAGAAGTATCAATGAAGGAGAGTCATCTTCAGACAGAAATGTCTTCGTGCTTCCATCATCCTGCTTCCCTTTTATAAAAAAAATATTGTTAAACCATAAAAACAAAACGTTATGAAGATTTTGAAAATAGCAGCTGTAAGTGCCGTATTTGCCGCACAGTTCGCTTTTGCGCAGTTTAAGCAGACACCGCTTCCGTACGCATACAATGCACTGGAAGGTTCAGTAGATGCACAGACGATGGAAATTCACTATTCAAAGCATGCTGCAGCCTATGTTGCCAATTTGAATAAAGCGATTGCCGGAACGCCACAGGAAAAACAAACGCTTTTCCAGATTCTTTCAGGAGTTTCTAAACTGACGCCAGCGGTAAGAAATAATGCAGGTGGACATTACAACCACGAGCTTTTCTGGACCGTTCTTACGCCTGTAAAAAACACGCAGCCTTCTGAGAAACTGGCTAAAGCGATTACGGAAACTTTCGGAAGTATGGATGCTTTTAAAGAAAAAATCAGCAAAGCAGGTGCAGATCGTTTCGGTTCAGGATGGGCATGGCTTTCTGTGGATAAGAGCGGAAAATTATTTGTGTCTTCTACAGGAAATCAGGATAATCCTTTGATGGATGTGGTAGAGGAAAAAGGAACTCCAATCTTAGGAATTGATGTTTGGGAACACGCTTATTACCTGAAATACCAGAACAAGAGAGCAGATTATCTTACTGCCATCTGGAATGTGCTGAACTGGAAAGAAGTGAGCAGAAGATATGATGAAGCCGTAAGCAAGAAATAAAAGATGAATTTAATTTGCAGCATATTCCTCACTCTTTATATGGTGTTCAGGCCTCTGATCCCACTGATGGAGTATGCTGTAAATTATGATTATATCTCCACCACTCTTTGTATCAATAAAAGCAACCCGGAACTTCACTGTAATGGTAAATGCTACCTGAGCAAAGAACTCGCAAAAACAAATGATTCTGATTCTTCGCCTTTAAACAAAACCAAAAATTCAGGACAGAAAATTCTCGATATCTGTACACTCCCTGAAATTACGGGAATCAATAAAGCGGAAAGTTTTCTTTCTTTACACTCCAATTTTCTCTACGAAACAGCCTATTCTTTTCTGTTTCTCAAACACATTTTCAAACCACCGGTTTTTTAAGTTCAATTTTAATCTTTACCGACCGCAAAGACCATAAAGAATTTTCTTAAGCATTTCGTCATACATACTATTTTAAGGTTAGTATGAAAAATCGAAGATTTTAAAAAGCTTAAGTGTTCTTCTATGCAGTTTTTCAATTCACTTTAAACAACTGAAGTGTTAAAAAACTTTTGTGCCTTTTGTGGTTAAAAAAAATGAATGTTCACCCATTCAAAAACATTTCTATTTTAAAAAATTCAACTTAAAAAATCAAAATGAAAATTTATAAATTTTTATCATTACTCTTTATTGCCTTTAATTTATTCACTTTATCATCATGCCGAAACAGCGATGACGACGATTCACAGGAAACTTCAACCGGAAACCTGCAGATAAAATTTGAAAACGGATTCAATAATCTGGGGAATATCGTACTCAACCAGACTGTGCAGACTTCAGCTGCCGGGCAGAAACATAATTTCTCAGCTCTAAAATACGTGGTCAGCAATATCACACTGATTGATGAAGGTGGAAACGAATTCAAATACAATGAAAATAACCCGGATAAAGGAGCTTTTATCATAGACCAGGCAGATGCCGTTGCAGGAGTGGTCTATATTGATCTGAATGGTATTCCGAAAAACAACTATAAAAAAGTGAAATTCGGACTGGGGATCAGCCAGAAGGCTTACCTGCTGGGACAGAACGGTCAGGCAGAATTCTGGAATAAAGCTAAACAGAAAGGGATGTCCTGGTCATGGGCAGGCGGCTATATTTTTGTAAAACTGGAAGGGAAATACGGAATATCCTCTGCAGATACAGAATTCATGAACCATACCGGAAATATGGGAAACATAACAGCCAATGATGTGCCTGATCTTTATCGGGAAATTACGTTGAATCTTCCGACTACAGCCAGAGTAACAGCTCAGGTAAGGCCTTCCATCCACATTCTTGCAGATTTGAATCAGTTTCTGAGCGGCAGTAAAACACTTTCTTTAACGATAGGAAATAACATGATGATGGGTTCAGGTCCGCATCTTTTGGATGTGACGAATAACCTTACTGCAATGTTTAAAGTAGATCATGTTCACAATGATTAGGATTTTATTAAAAACAATATTGCTGGTCATTACATTTCTGAGCTGTTGGTCCTGTTCAGATGAGGTAATGCAGCCGCTGGAAAAAGATGAGGCCTATTCATTGCAGTTTCCATCGTACTTTCCGGAAATGACTTTCGATTCATCCGGGAATCCGGTGACGAAAAACGGAGTAGAACTGGGTAGAAAATTATTTTACGAAGGCAGGCTTTCCAGAAATAATACCATATCGTGCGGTTTTTGCCATATCCAGGAAAATGCTTTTACACACCACGGTCATAATGTAAGCCATGGGGTAGATGACAGGATTGGAATCCGTAATGCGCCACCCATTCAAAATATGGCATTCCTGAAAAGATATATGTGGGACGGCGTGATCCATAACCTGAATGAGCAACCCATCATTCCGATCACGGATGCCAATGAAATGGACAGTTCAATGCCGGAAGTACTTTCTAAATTAAAAGATGATCCGATGTATAAAAAACTCTTCATGGCAGCTTATGGTGACGAAAATATGACTGGTGAAAGAGTTTTAAAAGCGCTGTCGCAATTTATGGTCAGCATGATTTCCGCAGATTCGAAATATGACAGGGTTAAACAGGGAAAAGAAAATTTCACCTCTGACGAATCTCAGGGATTGGCTCTTTTTAGCCAGAAATGTACTTCCTGCCACAGCGGAGAATTATTTACCGATGAGAGTTTCAGGAATACAGGAATGTATTATAATAATCAGTTCAAAGATGCGGGCCGTCACCGTGTGACCCTTGATCAGAATGATTGGATGAAATTCCGTGTACCGAGCCTCAGAAATGTAGAATATACGGCACCGTATATGCATGACGGAAGATTTTACACGCTGAGCGCAGTTCTTAATTTCTATTCAGACAGTGTGGAAGACAATCCGAATCTGGACCCGCAGCTGAAACAGAACGGACATGTCGGAATTGCGATGAATACGCAGGAAAAGCAGTTTATCATCGCCTTTTTGAAAACCTTATCCGATAAAAACTTTATTTCTAATCCAAAATTTGCAGAATGAGCATCATGAACATGAAAAACATAATTTTTATACTAAGCCTGACATTATCATTAGTCTGTCAGGCTAAAACGGTCAACGATAGTCTGTATATAACAGATCCGATAAATAGGATTGTATTTGATGACTGTGATGCGTGCGGCTGTGCGGCAGGAAACGGATCTTCCGGTTTTGAGTCTTTACTGAATCCTCAGTTTATCGGGATAAAATATTTTGCCCAGCATTATAAAGCCAAAGAAAACCTTTTTGTAAAAGATCTTACACAGGACCAGTATTTTAATACCCTGCAGGTTTGGGGGAAAATTCCATTGACACAAAAACTGAGTGTATACGCCAGCCTGCCCTTTCATTTTCATGAGAAGAGAACCATGCAGGGCGATATCAACATTAATGGTATCGGAGATCTGAACCTGATGGGAATCTATAGGATCATCAGCTCCAAAGATAATTTTCATCAGCTCAACGGTGGTTTGGGCGTGAAAATTCCTTTGGGGAAATTTGATGAAAAAGGTGCTTCCGGCGTCAACCCAAGTTTTCAATTGGGAACAGGAAGCTGGGATTATCAGGCCGCTTTGAACTATAAGTTTCAAAAGAATAAACTGGCTGTGCTGGTCAATACAGATTATACGGTAAAAACTGAAAACAAAAAGAATTACCGTTTCGGAAACCAGTGGAATTACGCCGCAACGGGGTTTTATCAACTTGCAGGAAATGAAAAAACTATTTTCTCTGCCAAAGCCGGACTTCAGGGCGAAGTCTATGATAAAAACAAACAGTTTGATGAAGTATTGCCCAAAACAGCCGGAAGCGCTTTATATGGAAAACTCGGTTTCGAGGCTTCCTATAAAAAGTTCAGTCTGGGTGGGGAAGTTATGCTTCCTGCTTATTCCAATCTGGCAAGCGGGGACATTGAAGCAAAATCCAGATTCAGTGTTTTTATCAATTTTGGAATCTAAGGTCATGGTGGCTGCCACCCGGCGCAAATGATTCAATGTTCATTACATGAGAAGTAATTTTACATTTCACTGTAATTTCTAAAAAAAACTGGTGGCTGAGGATCCCGAAGCCACCGGTTTTTATACAATTTCTTCTTTGCAAACTTGCTTTTATCCATTAAAAAGAGAGTCTTTAGGATTTTTAGTCATTAAAAAATATCGTTTAAGACGTTTTTATAGTGTTGATAGTTAATTTATTATGTGATGTATTGCATCTGTTAATTATTTTCTATCTTTGCCGAAATCTGGTGCGCTGTAACAAGCACTTAAAAGGGAATCCGGTGTAAATCCGGGACAGACCCGCTGCTGTAAGCTCCACATCAAAGTTTTTGAAAATTATATCCACTGTTTTTTAATGGGAAGGATTTCAAAAACGGAGTAAGTCAGAAGACCTGCCAGAAGATAAACGTTTGATGCTTTCGTGGAATAAAGCTTAGGACAACAATGATTCTGTGCAGTAACAGCTGCGCTTTATCTTTGCTATCTTATATCCATTAGCGTCAACATTATTCTCAATGAGCTAATGGTCAGAAAATTTACTGCTTCACAGTTTAAAAAAGGCGTTATCACATTATTTGTGGCAGCATCTCAACTTCTATTCTCACAATCCGGAGACACCATCAGGGAGAAAACCATTCTTCCGATCCAGATTTACAAAAAAGATTTTAAAGAAATTCTTCCTGCACAGGTCCTTTCCGGGGAGCAGCTTGAAAGGCTGAACAGTCAGTCGGTGGCTGATGCCTTACGGTATTTTTCAGGAGTTCAGATCAAAGACTATGGTGGAATGGGCGGTCTGAAAACGGTGAATATCCGCAGTATGGGAAGCCAGCATGTGGGTGTTTTCTATGACGGTATCCAGCTGGGGAATATTCAGAACGGAATCGTGGATCTTGGAAAGTTTTCCCTGGATGATCTTGAAGCTATTTCTTTATACAACGGTCAGAAAAGTGAAATTTTTCAGCCAGCAAAGGACTTCGGATCTTCCGGATCTATTTACCTTCAGCCTAAAATACCTGTTTTTAAAGGAGATCAGAAGACCAACTTAACGGTGAAGCTGAAATTAGGCTCCATCAGTTTATTTAATCCTTCCTTCCGTGTGGAACAGAAGCTTTCAGACGGAGTTTCGGCAAGTTTCAGTTCGGAATTTGTACAGAGTGATGGATTGTATAAGTATAAATACGAAAAGAAAAATTCTGACGGTTCCGTTGCCAATGATACCATTGCGAGAAGATATGATTCCTATATCCGTGCGAAGCGTTTTGAAGGCGCCTTAAACGGAACTATTAATGATGGAAGCTGGAGTGTACGCGGATTCGGCTATATTTCCGATCGTGGAGTTCCTACAGCCATTGTTAATAATAATTTTACGCCTAAAGGCCAGCAGATGCTGGATGAGAACTATTTTGTTCAGGCCAGTTTCCGTAAAAAATTATTTCCAAAATTCGAAACGCAGCTCAAAGCTAAATTTGCCTATGACTACACCCGGTTTTTAGATACCGTGAATGTGGCAACAACCGTTCTGCCGATAGACAATTCTTATGTTCAGAGAGAACTCTATTTTTCCAATTCCAATATCTATTCTATTAATAAAAACTGGGATGTAAGTGCAAGCTTTGACTTTCAGTACAATAATCTCGATGCCAGCCTAAGGGATTTTTCATATCCTACACGATATACTTCACTCGTTGCTTTTGCTACGACCTATCAGTGGAATCGTTTTAAATTTTTGGGAAGCCTTCTCGGAACTTTTGTCCATGAAGAAGTGAAGATGAATGCAAAATCTCCTGATAAAACCGAATGGACTCCTTCTGCTTTCCTGAGCTACCAGCCTTTTCAATCCAGAGAGCTTACCGTAAGGGCTTTCTACAAAAGAGTCTTCAGGATGCCGACTTTCAATGATCTGTATTACACGATGATCGGAAATGTGATGCTGAAACCTGAATACACGAACCAGTATGATGCAGGTTTTACCTACGAAAAACTCTATGACCATCAATTTTTTAAAGGCATCTATGTGAAAGTAGATGGCTATTATAATGAAGTAGAGAACAAGATTATCGCTGTTCCTACCACCAATCTTTTCAGATGGATGATGGTGAATCTGGGTGAAGTGAAAATCATCGGGGCAGACGTGAATGTTCAGGCGGAATTTGATATCAATAAAGTGAAACTGAAACCTTTGGTAAGCTATACCTATCAGCGTGCCGGTGATTATACCGATAAAAGTGACGACTATTACGGAGACCAGATTTCCTATGTGCCGTGGCATGCCCTAACCTTTACCATGATGGCAGATTATAAAGACTGGAGTTTCAATTACAGTTTTATGTATACCGGAGAGCGTTATGATGCTCAGCTGAATAATATCAAAGCCAATTATCTTCAGCCGTGGTACACGCATGATTTATCCGTTCAGAAAAAATTCAACTGGCATTCTCACCAGATTAAAGCCGGTTTTGAGGTCAATAATGTCCTTAATCAATACTATGACGTGGTCAGGAATTATCCGATGCCCGGAAGAAATTTTAAACTTATTGTAAGCTTTACATTATGAAAAAACTAAACTTTTGCCTGCTGGCTTTTACCCTTTTCTTCCTGTTCTCATGTAGGACAGATGACAATATAGTTCCTTCGGAAACTAAAGAGGTAAGCAACGGTGAAGATACTCCTATTAAAGGGTTTTATCTTCTGAACGAAGGAAATATGGGCAGCAACAAATGTACGCTCGATTATTTCGATTATGCGACAGGAACATACCGCAAGAATATTTATGGAGAAACTAATCCTTCTGTGGTAAAAGAATTGGGTGATGTGGGAAACCATATCATGATCTACGGAAGCAAAATGTATGTGGTGGTGAATGTTTCCAATAAAATTGAAGTCCTGGAAGCAAAAACAGCTAAACGAATTAAAACCATACAGCTGCAGAATTGCCGTTATCTGGCTTTTAAAGGAAATAAAGTCTATGCCAGCAGCTATGCGGGGCCGGTTGAACTGAATCCGAACTCTCCACCGGGAAAAGTAGTAGAAATTGATACAACATCACTGAACATCGAGAGACAGGTCGTAGTCGGGTATCAGCCGGAAGAAATAGAAGTGATGGGAAATCAGCTTTTTGTAGCCAATTCCGGAGGGTATATGTTCCCGAATTATGATAAAACCGTATCTGTTATTGATCTGAGCAGCTTTACGCAAACCAAGAAAATTGATGTAGCCATTAATCTTCACCGTATTAAGAAAGACAATTATGGAGATTTGTATGTGAGTTCCAGAGGAGATTATTACAATATTCCATCCAGTCTTTTCCTTGTGGATGCTGCTACAGGAACCGTAAAAAAAGACTTTCATGTCGCCGTCAGCGGAATGACGATTGTGAATGACAAGCTGTACTATTATGGAAATGAATTTAACTACAATACCCATGCTTATGTCAAAACCTTCGGAATCATCGATGTAAAGACGGAGCAGGTTATTTCCAACAAAATTATCGACCAGCAATATGTGGATGAGATCAAAGCACCTTACGGAATTGCTGTAAACCCTTATACAGAAGACATCTATCTAACGGATGCGAAAAACTATGTGACCACAGGATATGTGTACTGTTTCGACAAGACCGGGAAATTCAAGTGGAAAACAGAAGGCGGGAATATCCCAGCTCACTTTGCTTTTTTATATAAATAATCAGATCAGAAAAAATGGAAATAAAAACCAAACATATTTTAAAAACGATATTGCTCTCTTCGGTTCTGTTAGGAACTGCAGCTTGTAAAAGCGACAGTGAAGAAGGGGTAGAGGAAGTAACTTTTCCTGCGGAAGTGCTTAAAGAATCTTATACGATTGACAGGCTTAAGCTTTTGAATATTGATCCTAAAATTGAGGGTAAATTAACATGGAGCATTAATGATGCTGTGATTTCCGATCAGCTACAGCTGGATTTTGTGAGTCCAACCGTACAAAATTATCCTTTGACCCTGAAAGTAGAGTTGAAAGGAGCGGTGAAGATTTATAAGTCAACGATCATTGTGAATAAAGAACTTACACCTTACAGCAAATATATTTCAGATGTCTTTGAATTCCGTCCGGCAGTAGGCCAGTTTATGAATGAAATCCCGGAATATGCTAACGGATATACAGAGACCGATATGATTAGAAAAGCAAAAGAATCATTGGTAGGAGGAAATTCTACGATGATTACGCTTGGCGGCTTCGGTGGCTATGTTAGTTTCGGCTTCGATCATACGATTCCCAATCTTGATGGAAAAGATTTTAAAATTCTCGGAAATGCATTCTGGGGAAATGATGCCAATGCCACCAGATCAGGATCTTGCGAACCCGGTATCATCATGGTTGGCTACGATAAAAATAAAAACGGTAAACCGGACGAAGATGAATGGTACGAGATTGCCGGCAGCGAATATTTTAAAAATTCAACAACAAAAAATTACAGCATAACCTACTTCAAACCCAACGAAAGTAAGCCCCCCGTTCCCGGAAGTGAGTTTTGGCAAGCTGATGTGGAGTACATCAAGTGGCAGGACAATATTGGGAATTCTGGATTTAAAACTAAAAATGCCTTCCATGCACAAAGCTACTATCCTTTATGGCTCTCCAGCGCTTCTTATAGCCTGACGGGGACCAGACTTAAGGATAATTTTCATGACCAGAGCGGAACGGGGACTTATTGGGTGGGAACATCATATGATTACGGCTATGCAGACAATGCCCCGAACAACGATGAAGCTTCCAATATAGACATTTCGTGGGCCGTAGATAAGAACGGAAAGTATGTAAAACTTCCGGGCATCGATTTTATTAAGGTGTATACGGGAATCAATCAGGAAGCCGGCTGGCTTGGAGAAGTTTCTACAGAAGTGGCAGGAGCTTATGATTTACATCTCAATTAATCATACAAACAACAAAATTTAATACATATAATTCTAAAAATGAAAAAGTTTTACCTTTTTACCGTACTGTTTCTGTTTGCGTTCTTTGCGAATGCACAGATAAAAGTACAGGGCGTACCCAGAAATGATATTCAGGGTACCGGCAGCAATCAGCTGAATACAACAGTAACGACCACCATCAACTTTTCTGATATCCAGTATTGGGTGGGAAGCGGTACCAACGAAGCTGCTTTCGTGGTACAGTGGAATGACAGCAAAAATCCTGATGCTTTGGTATGGGGCTTCAGATGGAACGGAAACGCTACCGGAGAAGATATGCTGAAAGCAATTGCCAAGGCAGATCACAGGTTTTTCACATTGCTTTATCCGGGAACACAGTTCGGAACAGCAATCGGAGGAATGGGTTTTGACCTGAACGGGCAGAACACCAATGCGCTTTACAAAAGCGGAAATGTAACCTATCCTTATTATCCTGTCAATGGGATTGTTAATACTGCTGCCTATGATTTTGATGATTACACCGCAGCAGATGCTACGGATCATTGGGGATCAGGATGGTACAACAGCTACTGGTCATATTGGGTAAAAGATCCTACCGATGCTGATTTTGGATATTCAGGAGTAGGTGCTACATCCCGCGTGCTTCAGAATGGTTCATTTGATGTATGGAATTTTAACGTAGGAATGGCTAGTTTCCCTATTTCTTCGACATTAACGCCGGTATCTCCTTACGTTACATCAACCAATTTCACGAATGGATATTTCATGGTAAATGAAGATTGGTATGGACACACCAACGGTTCCGTAAACTTCATTGATAACAACGGACAGATCAATTACCGTGTTTACAGCAATGCCAATAACAACCATGCTTTTGGTGCTACCACTCAGTATGGAACGATCTACGGAGATAAATTCTATTTTATTTCAAAGCAAGCGGCAGACGGTGGCGATACTCAATATACTCCGGGTGGAAGACTTGTTGTAGCCAATGCGCAGACGATGCAGAAAATCGCAGGATTTAATAACATTGGAGGGGGTGACGGAAGATCATTCGTTGGGGTGAATGAAAATAAAGGATACATCGGAGCTTCTAACGGTATTTTTGTATTTGATATCGCTAATATGCAGGTTGGAAGTCTGATCACCGGAACAGGTGGCGGCGGCCAATATGCGGGGCAGATCGGAAATATGGTCCGTTCTTCAAAATATGTATTTGCCGTGAAGCAGTCTGCAGGAATTTTAGTGATTGACCCTGCAACTGATACTTTGGTGAGTACAATTCCTGGTGCATTCCATTCTGTTGTTCAGGCAAAAGACGGAAGTATCTGGGCTATCCAGGATCAGAAAGTGGTGAACATTAATACAACGACATTTGCAACGACTCCATATAATATCCCTACGACTAAATATTTAGGATCCTGGGGAGCATGGAACGCAGGAAGCTTTACAGCGAGCAGCAAGCAGAATGTTTTATACTGGAATAACTCGGTCAACAGTTTTGTATCAGGAGCACAAATTGTAAAATTTGATGTAACGACAAAAACATTTAACGAAAGCTTTGCAACCATTCCGGGTCAGACAGGTACTTACAAACAGATTCCTTATGGTGCCGGACTTCGTGTGAACCCTACAACAGATGAGTTAATCTTAAATACGACAGAAAGTGGCTACGGAGCACACTACCAGAAAAACTGGATCCATACTTATGATGCCAACGGAACCCTTACCAATACAAAAACACTTAACGATTACTATTGGTTCCCATCTTTGGCTGTATTCCCGGATAATACACTTCCTACAGTAAGCAGTACTTTCCCTTCACAGGTTAGTGTGAACAGTGCGTCTGTAATTGATCTGAAAACAATCGTTTCTGATGAGGATAACCTTTCATCAGCTATTGTAAAATCAATTAAATCCAATTCAAATCCGGCAGCTGTTTCTGCAGTGATTAACGAAAATGACGAACTTGTTCTTACCCCAATTACTTCAGGAAATGCTGATATTAAAATTGCATTTAATTCAAATGGTAAAGTAGTTGAGAAAACGCTTACCGTAAACAGTACAGTTTCTGTTTTAGCAACTGCTGAAGTGAAGAAAATTGAATTCAGCATCTACCCGAATCCGGTGACCGATATTCTGACCATCAAAACTCAGGAGAAAATCCTAAACGTTTCCGTTTATGATGCTTCCGGAAAAGTGGTGAATACACAGCTTAACAATGGCCAGATCAATGTAAGCATGCTTCCGAACGGAGTATATATTCTGAAAGCGGTAACTGATAAAGCAGTTTACCAACAGAAATTAATTAAAAAATAGTTTTCACAGTCTATTTTATTTCAATGAATCGGCGGCCCTGCGGGCCGCCGATTTTTTTGCTGTTAAAGAGGCAAAAAAAACTCCGGCAGGCTGAAAGCCTGCCGGAGTTTTAATATGTCCTTTTACTTAGTTTGTAATTCTGATCTTACGGGTGTAAGTCTTTTTATCTTTTGCTTCCACTGTCAGGATATAAACACCTTCAGGCTGTGGAGTAGACAGTTCGAAAGTATTTGATTTCAGGGTAGAACGGTGTACTTCTTTTCCTGAAGTATTTCTTAGACTAACTTCGGCTCCTTCCAATGGAACGGTACCACCCAGAGTAATCTGTCCAGCTTTGCTGTAAGCCATGATCGTAGCAAGAGGATCCTGGTAAGCGTAATACACTCTGAATCCGCCACCAAGACTCAATACACCTCCGCTCAGTCTTATTTTAACAGCGTTATATGAGCTGGCAGGAGTAAGTTCAATCGTGGCTCTGTTAGGAGTGTCTGCTAGTTTCAGTAAACTGGCCGTGATCATTTGACTGTCATTATTAGACGTTGTTCCGCTGATCGTTTCTATATACACACCGCTCAACAGTTGAACTGTCAGAGGAATGTTATTGGTTCCGATACCGATTACTAATTTGGTGTTGATTCTTACTTCAGGGAATCTAAGAGTTTGCTCAACGCCTCCTAATAAAACAGTACCCATGACCATGGTAGAATAGTTGTCTTCGTTGTCTCCCACGGCATTCAGAGGATTCTGTACGGCACATCCCAGACATACTCCATATACATTGGAGTACTGATCGTTGGCGTAGATCCTGCTTTGTGCTTGTGTATTACTCGATTGGAATAAAAATGCTAAAAACAATGCGGCCTGGAAAAGGCGGCTCTTGGAAAGTAGAATAGATTTCATACTATAGAGATTTAAGGTTAATGTTTTAACCAAATTTAAGCATAAAAGTATATGTATACAATATTATCTCTATAAAATGTGAAATATATAATAATTCCTTAACGTTGAACATGTTGATTGTCAGAAAATAATTTGATCTGAAATCTGTACATCTGTTTTTGCATCATTATTTCCAGCTTATTTTTTTCGCCCTTTAATATTAGGTAAGAAAGCGGTAATAATCCCGATTAGAGGTAAAAAAGCACAGATTCTGAATACATATTCGATTCCGGTATCATCAGCTACAGCTCCTAAAACGGCAGAACCGATTCCTCCCATCCCAAACATAAATCCGAAAAATAATCCGGCCACCAATCCAATTTTATTAGGCATAAGATCGGTAGCATAAACCAATATGGCAGAAAATGCGGATGCGATAATTAACCCTATTAAAACAGCAAATACGATGGTCCAGCCCAGAGAAAGATAGGGAAGACAAAGGGTAAAAGGTGCTGCTCCAAGAATCGAAGCCCAAATGATTTTCTTTCTTCCATATTTATCACCTAATTTTCCACCGAGAATTGTTCCAATAGCTACAGCGGCAAGAAACATGAATAAATACAGCTGGGAATCCTGCACAGAAATATGAAACTTATCAATCAGAAAGAATGTAAAATAATTGGTCATAGATGCCAGATAGATGTATTTGGAAAAAACCAAAGCCAATAGAATGGTAATAGAAAAAATTACCTTTTTGCGGGACAGCTGTATTTCAATGATGTTATCCGGATGTTTGGCTGATTTCTTAAGGGATAACCTTTCTGCATACCAGTTTCCGATCCTCCATAATACGATGATTCCTATAAAGGCAGCAATCGCAAAAAGAGCGACGTAACCTTGTCCCAACGGAAGTATGATTAATGCAACCAATAAAGGCCCGATAGCACTTCCCGAATTTCCGCCTACCTGAAAGATGGATTGAGCCAGTCCTTTTTGTCCACCGGATGCCAGTTGGGCAACCCTTGAAGCTTCAGGGTGAAAAATGGAGGATCCCATCCCAATCAGTCCAACGGCAATAAGAATCACATAATATTGATGAGCGGCTGCCAGAAGTAATAAACCTGCCATTGACAGCCCCATTCCTATGGCCAGAGATCTTGGGTTCGGTTTTTTATCAGTGTAAATTCCAACAAACGGCTGTAAAATAGAAGCCGTAAGCTGAAACACCAGCGTAATGATTCCGATCTGTGCAAAAGATAAACTGAATTCACCTTTCAGAATAGGATATAATGAAGGAATCGTAGATTGGATCAGATCATTCAGCAAATGTGAAAAACTGATCATAAATAAAATAGGGTAAACAATTTTAGTGGTATCAATGGTTTGTGTCTGTACCTTTTCCATAATGTTGTCTTTAATTCATCAGGTCATCTGATGAATTTGATTATAATTTTAATAATTAGTATACTTTTTCAACAATGAGCTGAGCAATACGGGCAGCCGTGTCGGAATCTTTATTTTCAATAGCTTTATAAAGATCAGTATGTATTTTTTGAGAAAGTTTGAAAGAGTCCGTATTGTTATTGTGACTGACTTCAAAAGTTCTGAGAATATGCTTACTGGCAATTCGGTAGATTTCTTTCAATAGGGTATTGCCACAGGCTTCGGCAATAGATATATGGAAATTAATGTCTGCCTGATAACACTCCAGTGCCTGGTTGTCTTTTGCAAACCGATCTCTGAGATCCAGATACATTTTAATCGTCCCCAGCTCCTTATCACTTCGGTTAGCCGCTGCTTTCGCTGCAATCTTTGAATCTAAGAGAGCACGAACCTCATAAACTTCGTTGAATTCTGCATTATTGATCTGGTCTTCCAGCGATTCCTGGATATTCTTAGAAGTAACAAAGGTACCCACACCTTGCTGTACACTCAGAACTCCTTTTATCGATAAAATTTTTATAGCCTCCCGGATGCTTGAACGCCCGACACCATATATTTTCATCAGTTCCGGTTCAATTGGAAGTTTATCACCAACAGCATATTCTTCATTGGTAATCCCCTGAATTAATCTCTCTGCGACTTCCTGAGCTAATGATTTTCTTTGAATTTGCATAAACATCTTATCATCTGATGAATGCAAAGGTATGGCTTTTTTTTAATAATTGAATATAAATTTTAAAAGGATTTTATTTACCTGAAAAAAGGATAAGATGGATGAGTAGTTCAGCAAACCATGTCAAGGTTCAAAACCTTGACATGGTTAAACACTGGAAATAACCTTAGTAACTAAGGAAGATAAAACTATTTTATTTTTTTAAATTCAATATTAGAAAGATTAGATCCCGATAACATAAATTCAGTGACTCCATTATTTTGATCATACTTAAAATCAAGCTGTCCGAAATAATCCGTTGTAGAGTAGAAGCTTGTAGGAGTTAAAGGATGGAGTTCAATATTACCATTCAAAGGATGTTTGGCTATAAGCTTATTTTTTTCAACGACGAGTTGATAGGTTGTATTAAATTCTTCATTCCTGTAGAAACCAATTAATTTATTCAAAACCATTGTATCAGATTTAGGAGGATTCAACTTTATCTTTTCTGCAGTATAGGTGAAATCAGCAATTCTAAGGGTAACCGATCCGCTATGAAAGGTTAAGCTTGCTGTAGGAATAGAGGTAATTTTAAATTTTCCGTCACCGATGATCTGAAGCGGTTCTTTACCATTTCGGTTATAGGTTCCCATAGAAAGATCTTTCCCTTCCGTAGATATTTCAAGAAAATTTCCAGGACTGAATGCATACACTCCCTCAAATTTCTTAAGCTCAGCAGGAGTATAAGTTGTTTTTTGCGGTAACGGAGGAAGTGTTTCTTGGTCTTTGAGAAAGAAATCTACCAATTGATACACAATCTGCAAACCTTCAAAGCTCTGCTTGTTACCTAGCATAACAATAGAAAACTGTTGTGAAGGAACATGTAGAATATAGGCACGATAGCCGACTGTACCGCCACCGTGAAATATAATGTCTAAGCCTTTATACTTTTCCGTTTGCAGGCCCAATCCGTATTCTATGGTTTTGCCCGTATTGAGTACAGTATTTTTTTGCATTGTATTGTAGAGCTCATGGCTTCCCTGCACTGGATTTTGAAAATTGATAGCCCATTGACTCAGGTCATTCAGCGTTGTATAAATATTGGACGAGCCATCCACCATTTGTGCGATAGGAAACTTTAGAAAAGTATTACCGTTTGGCCGGTAAGATTCTGCCGCATTGGGAATGATTTTATCAGGATCGTCTAATGCTATGGTATTTTTCATGTGCAAAGGGTTAAAAATATATTCCTTTGCGATTTCGTTAAAATCCTTTTTATAAACCCTGTGGAGAATTTCAGCAAGGAGCGTGAAACCGGTATTATTATATTGGTACTTTTTTCCGGGAGGGAAGTTGATGCTTTTAATGCCCAGAAGGGTCTGTACTCCTTCCTCATGGGTCACTTTAAATTCATCCCCAAAACCCTGTAGTTTCTTAATTTCAGAAAAATTGGGTAATCCGTGGGTATGATTGGCTAACTGACGGATCGTAATTTTGTAGGGAAGATGCTTCAGCTCCGGAAGATAGATTCTGATGTCATCTTCTAAGGATAATTTTCCTTCTTTTTCAGCTAAAAGAGTAATAAATGCAGTAAACTGTTTGGATACGGAGGCTATATTAAAAGCCGTGGAATCTGTGATCGGAGTTTTGTTTTCCAGATTAGCCAGTCCGTAGGTTTTCTTATAGATTGCTTTTCCATCTTTTATAATGGCAATGGCCATGCCTGGCGCATTTTCCTGTTGATAGACATTCAGCAGAGAGTCTGTTCTTCTGACCGGATCAGTTGGTTTGGATTGGGCAGAGCAGAGTCCGGAACTCAATAAAGAAAAAAGGAACAATGCCCATTGGATTGGTAGCTTCATTTGATTTAATTTTTAAATGATGAAGCAAATCTGGAAATTTACCATGAGCTAAACATCCGACTATCGGAAACCGGACTGATTTTAAAGCATAAAAACAGTCCGACTTAAAATCGGACACTTTTAAATGCTTGATTTCCTGTAATCTGTAGGCGTTAAGTTAGTTTCCTTTTTAAACGCCGTATAGAATGAAGATTTTGAGTTGAAGCCTACTTCGTACAATATTTCCAGTACAGTTAGCTGCGATTGTTCCTTCAGAAGAGTTTTGGCGTCATTAATTCTGAACTCGTTGATAAAGTCGAAAAAATGTTTTCCGGTATGTTGATTGATCAAAAGCGACAATTGCTTTTCTGGTAGATGAATTTGTTCAGCCAATTTCTGCAATGTCAGCTTATCATCCAAATAAGGTTTTTCAGTTTCCATGAATTGGAGAAGACTTTTCAATTGCTCCGGTTGTTCTTTTACTTCATTGTCTGATTGTACAGGAACCAGATCTTTATTGATTCCCGCAAACAGGTTAGGCCGGTATAAAGCATTCAGCACAAACCAGGTGATCACAAATAAGACAAATACAGAGGTGAAGGTGAATAAGTAATTATAGACAGGACTATCTTTCTCAACAAATCCCCGGATAAGAACGAAGATATTTCCTATCAGAAAAAGGAAAGTGGTTTGCATCAGCCATTGGTAGGTAAGATGATGATTGCTGGAATAATTTTCCTGATATAGTTTTCTGAAATTCTGCAACACCAGAAATACAGCAATGATGTAAAAGTAATACTGAATGATAGAGATCACATCAAATATCTTGTAATCCTGTTCTGAAATTCCTGTAACGCTGAAGAAGCAAAAAACGAATAAAAATGGCAGCCCATGCAAAAGATGCTTTTTCTGAAGTTTGAAATTATAATAACAGGCCGAGTTGACATACAAATAATACAGAGGCATCTGCAGCAGAACACTAGCCAGTTTCCCGCCTTTGATTATTTTAGAGTCGGGTGGTGACAGGAAAAGACCGGAAAAATCGATCACAGATATCAGGAGAAAAGCAGCAAATAAATAATCAGGCAATTTTCTTTCAGATTTTGCAGTAATCAGAAAAACACTTAACAGTAAAAACAAAAAAACAATAATCTTACCTAAATCGTTAATAAATGCCATGTTTTTATTTTGAATATTACAAAACTACACATTATAGTTTCTCTTGTAAGAATTAATATACAGATCAATAGTTTTATCGCACTGACCTTACAATAAGAGGAGATTATGTTTTGTGAAAAATACGGAGACTAAAGTAATATTGGAGTTAATTACAGTGTAAATATGAGTGAAAAATAAGCAATGATTCTGCAGTGCCTGATAGTGCAGAATAAATAAGGAAGCCATAAAAATTATGAAACCAAATTGTTTTTAAAATAATATGTTAATTTATTTAACAGTTTTAATTTGCTGTAAATGAAATGATTGCTTGTGTATTTAAATCCTTTATAGTAGAATTACTACAAAAAATGAGAAACCTGTATAAATGTTTTGCTGATAGAATAGAAGCTCTTAATTTTGGTAAACACCCAATGACAAATCAAAAAATATTAACATTTGAAATTTACCAATCATGACAGCAAATTCAAGAGGAATTTTAAAATTCAACGGAAGCGATGGTCAGAAACTTCTTAAACTTAATTACAGTGTATCCAGATCGACGGATGTTTCAGGACGTGTTGCATCAGACCCGTCTAATGCACTCATCAAAGTAACGGTAGAAGCTACAGAAAAATCAGACATTCTTGAAAGTTTACTTAATGGTAAATATAAACCTACAGGCGGAGAGATTATTTTTAATAAATCACATGAAGAAGGAACCCTTATTACACTAACCTGGGAAAACGGATATGTGGTTCAGCATGAAATCGATTTTGATGCGGTAGACGAAAACTCTATGCTCATCAGTTTCGTAGTAAGTGCTGAAAAAATTACCTACGGCAGTTCAGCCTTTGATGGAGGATGGCCCATATAGCCTGACTCCTTTTAAATAATGAATGTAAGACAGAACAGTATACTTATCCAGGTACGCTGTTCTGTTTTGGTGTTTCATTCATCAGTAGGGGGGAGTGCATATGTTTTTACAGTTTTTTCTGCAAATTCAAACAACTGGATAATACGGCATATTTCATTTTTTCTACTTGATGAAAAATTATTGAGTATCATTTTACTCATAGGATCTAAAAAACAAAGTCACAAATATTAAAAAAATCTTATGTTTCAGGATAATAAATCTTCAAAAAAACAACAGGCTCCAAAAAACTTAAAAAGTTCCGGAGCAGTAGAGGACCTGCAGGAAAAAGCGGTACGGAAAGGTGCTGTAAAAGCAGGTGAAAAGATTAAGAAAGCAGGACAGAAGATCAATCAGGCTCAGAGCTATGCGGGATCTATTCAGAATACTTCCACGATGTTTATGAACGAGAACCGCCAGCAGAACAATCCACTGACAACAGACGGGAAATTATGGCTCAATCAGCCTACCTCAAAGATTCATAATGCTGCATCAATTCCTACAAACCAAATTTTAGGAATAAACAGAGTTGTGAAACTTGAAATTGTTATTGATGGAAAAGTAATAGCACATTTTAAGCATTTCACCCTTAGTCAAAGCGCTGTAAAGCACCACTGCTTCAGTCTTACACTCGCATATGATACCTTAGGGAGCGCTGAGAATCATAATCTGGAGGAGGCTCAGAATTTCTTGGGAAAAAGGATTACAGTGATTTTTAAATACAAAGATGTTGAGGACAGCCCTGAAAGAAATTTTGTGGGGGTCATTACCGAAGTCGGTTTCAGCCAGGAAAAAGGAAGTCTGGGAAATATTATTCTTACAGGCAGCAGTCCAACCGTTCTTTTGGATGCTGCGCCCCATATTCAGAGCTTTGGAGGTGCTCAGGAAATAAGCTTGAATAGTATAGCCGATCATATGATCAAAGAGGGGCTGGGTCAAAATAAATTTGATTTCAGAGTAGATTCCCGGCATGGGAATGTGTCTTACAGCTCACAGTATGAAGAAACCCATTACAATTATTTGGCAAGAATGGCTGAAGCCTATGGTGAGCAGTTCTTTTATGATGGTGAGGTACTTCACTTTGGTCAGCTTCCTCCGTCTGAAGAACCTGTAAAACTTACCTATGGAAGCAGTGTTAATGATGTTAAGATCAAAATGAAAGCGCAGCATGTCAATCCTACTTTCTATGGATATAACAGTAGTAAGAATGAAAAACTGACTGCAGGAAGCTCAAAGATCAGCCATGTATCAGATATTGCCAAAAGAGCATACGAGATATCAGAGAAAACATTTACAACTCCTTCTTTAAGAGTAGCCCCTATTAAAGCTTCTACCTTTATGGATATTGATGCTTCACAGAAAGCTACAGCGGGCAGTAAGGCCGTGGATGTTTTTATCACCTCAGGAAGTACTACGGTTCCTTTTTTATATCCAGGATGTACAGCAGATGTTGAAATGCGTAAAGCAGATACCAATCAGACTTCTTACTTTACAAAATTGATGATTACTGAAGTAAGCCACGAAGTAGATGCCAGAGGGTATTATACCGGAAACTTTGAAGCCATCGCAGCAGATACAGGGTTTATCCCAAGGCCAGAATTTGATTTACCAAAAGCAGAAGCCCAGTTTGCCAAAGTAATTTCCAATACAGATCCATTGAATCAGGGGCGGGTACAGGTCCAGTTTGATTGGCAGAATGGCCCAGATACCACTGAATTTATACGGGTGATGACTCCTGATGCAGGCGGAAGCGATAAAGTAAGTAAAAACCGCGGTTTTATGGCAATCCCCGAAGTTGGAGATCAGGTGGTTGTGAATTTTGTTCATCAACATCCGGATAGGCCTTTTGTAATGGGAGGAATGTTTCACGGCGGTGTTGGCGGTGGAGGCGGGCAAAACAATAATGTTAAAAGCTTAAGCAGCAGAAGTGGTAATAAACTGGAGCTTGATGACGGAGCCGGATCTGTATTTCTGACAGATCAGGGAGGAGCAAATATGAAATTTGACGGAGCCGGAAATGCAACAACTCATGCCAATAATGATAAAAATGTAACAGTCGGAAACAACAATACAGTGAAGGCTGGAAATACCAATATGATTAATGTAGGTGACAATTCAATTCTTCAGATGGACAAATCCGGAAAGGTTTCACTCACTGCCACTACTGAATTTAAAATAGTGGTGGGAGCCAGTACGGTAATTATTGATAAAGACGGGAATATTACAGTCAATGGAAAAGAAATAAAAGTAGATGCCAAAAATAACATTAGTGTTTCTGCTACCAATGAAGCAAAAATCGGAGGCAAAAAAGTTAATATATCAGGAAGTTCAGAAGTGCAGATTAATGGAAGTAAAGTAAATATTAATAAGTAGATACGTATGGAGATCGGGAAAGAATATGTATATCATACAGATATTATTGGAAAAACTAAAGTGCACAGTCTGGATAGTAATTATAAGATAAATATCAAAACAGCAGTTACTTTTAATGGTAAGGATCCTGATGAGGATTATCACATTTTTGAAATTACGGAAACAGACTACAATCTGGAAATGTATGAGGACCCTCTCATTGTTCAGATTACCGAGATGACCAATAAAATATGCAGTTTATACAGCACTCTTGTGGTTGGAGTCAATAGAAAGGGCGAAATAGCTAAAATATATAATGGAGATGAAATCCGGGAGAAATGGAAAGGGGTGAAAGAATGGTTAACCAATGCCCACCCCATAGAAGCATATGAAATTATCAGAGCAAAAGAATATGAACTGACTAATGAAGAAATGGAAATTAAAAGCATCAGATACATTCATTTTCTTTACCAGTTTTTCTATATTTTCGGAAAAGAACCTATTAATGAAGGTTCAAAAAGTTATCAGAGAAGAGAGGATATGGACCGGTTTGGGGCTGGCGTGGTAATGCCTGTCAATATCTCTGTTTCCGAAAAAGTAATAGAGCAGAATTTCAGTGAATGGAACGTGGACGGACAACTGATCCGGGACGATAAAATGATACGAAGGCTGCGGGAGTTTGCGAAAGACAACTATATGCATCCTGAATACAAAGTAAAAGGAAAGTACTTGTATGATGAAAGAGTTCTTGTAAAGTCTGATTTTACAATCACCGAACAACTGGGTGAGTTCTTTTATTATCACTGTTTTATGGATACTCACTTAGAAATATAATCGTATGGCTGATGAACAATATCTTACCGAAAAACATTACGTAGTCTGTGATAAAGGCGTTGCACCCAAAAAAATGAAGGTAACCAGTCAGGATTTTGTGACTTTCAGTGGTGATAAGGCTGCGACAGAACTGGATACTTTAAAAGGAAATAATTTTATCTGCTTGGGGAAAACAGCATTCATTGCAGGAGCCGTAGCAGGTATAGCTGTCGGGATTTGTGCCATGATTCCCGGTCCGGGATGGCTTGTTGCTGCTATTATTGCTGCTGCCATATTAGCTGCCGTTGCTATAGGCGCTCTGAAATGCAAGGCTGCAGCGGCTACCAGAAAATGGACCAATACGGCTCAAAAATTTTCTATAGAAGAGCATAAAGCGCTTACACTGTCCTCCATTATGGTCTGTCCTGCAGAAGGAGGAACCATTACCCCAAAAGAGACGGCTTGGGAAGCCTGGGGAAGTGCAGCGCTTACCAACCTTGGGCATGTCGCCAATTTTGCTTTCGGCTTTCTTGCAGGACGGGGTGGTACGGCAATGGTAACAGGAGCCGGATCAGCAGCCATGGGGGCAGCAACATTAAGAGAGGGTGCCACCACATTTGCCAGAAGTTTCGGACAGCAGTTTATGAATACAGCAAGGAAGGAATTGATAGAACAGTTTACCTTCAAAGGATTTAAAAATGCTCCGTTTTTCTGTAAACTGATGCGGGGTGCCGGTATCGGTGGGGCGTATTACGATCAGTATAATATCTGGAGCAGTGATAAAAGTGCCCTTGAAAAACTGCAGGAAAGCGGAGTAAGCCTGATATTGGGTATTTTTGCCGCCAAAGGGGCAACCTTAGTATGTTTTCCCGCAGGAACGAAAGTGCATGCTCAAAAGGGACTGGTCAATATCGAGGATCTATTGGAAGGAGATTTGGTGCTGACGTATAATGAAGAAACAAAACAGACAGAATACAAAGCCATTCTGGTTAAACATGAACGTTATACAATGCAGATGCTGTCTCTGGAACTTCCTACCGGGGAATTTGTAAGGGTAACGCCTGAACATCGTTTCTTTTGTAATGATGAATGGATAGAAGCAAGAGATTTGAGTCCCGGAGATGTATTACATTTAAAAGGTGGTCATTATACTACAATCATAAGTGTAGAAACATTGCCGCATTACGAAAAAGTTTATAACTTCGATATTGAGGATAATGAAAATTATTATGTTACTGAGGATGGAATTCTGGTGCATAATGGGTATAAAATTGATGAAGCAGAATCTGCAGGTGGCCACTCAATTGAAAGACATGGATCTCAATTATCGGAAGCAGAAATGCAACAAAGAGTATTAGGAACTCATCCATCTATGCCACAATCGAGGACAGCTATGAAATTTGACAGCCCGGAAGTTCATCAGTCAGCAGTTGACGCAGCATTTGATGCAAAAAAAGCTGATATTGATGAACATTTTGCCAATGGTGGAGATTATAAAGAATGGGAATATGATTATGGAAGCCAGACAGGAACTGGTTATACAAATACCCAAACCAGATCAAACCCGAATTCTGTACCTGTTTCATCAAATAAAGTAACCATTGCTATGAAACCGGATGGAAATGGTGGCTATACTCTTGATAGTGCTTATCCAAGTTATCCGTAAAAAAAATAATTATGAATAAAACAATAGAACAACTGAAAGGGCTTTTGGCCGAATTTTTTAAGTATTATAAGTACAAAGATGCTGTTAATAAAATTAAAGATTTGAAAACCTCCGGAAAACTTTCCGATGAAGTATGGGATAAGATTAAAAATCTAATTAATGACCGGGATCTACCAAAAGGGCAAGCTTTAAACCTTGTTGCTTTTGATGCTAATTTACCACTTGATGAAGATACCGAAGATGAAGCATACAAATGGCTGGATTTATTTATAAGTAATATTGAAAGTAACGAAATTATTGAGTATTAGTTCCATATAATATTCATAAAATAATTTCTGTAATGGACGTTTTTTACTAAAAACATGAAAAAAAATAAGTGTAAAATTTGTGAGAAATAAAGAAACGCTCAGAGGAAAATTGAAAACATATATCTGTTCTGAAGATACGGGCTATGATGAAATGACACTTTCTTTTTTAGATATAAACTTTAGCAAAGAATTTACGGGAGAAGAAAAATTAATATTTATAAATATGCTGTCGGAACTCAATTTTCAAATTGATGATAGAACAAATAAGTAGCAAAAAGGTTTCCGAAAAGGAAGCCTTTTTTATTGAGACTATACCTTAGATATTGAAGCCGGGCAAAATGATTGTATAAACGATGATATTGTCGCAGAATGGATGCGCTTATCCCGGTTATCCGTAAAAAAAATGATAAGCAAAACAATAGAACAACTGAAAGGGCTTTGACCGTGGTCTCCCAAAAAGACCGGCTTTAAACCTTGTTGCTTCTTACGCTAATGTACCACCTGATAAGATACTGAAGATGAAGCACACCACTGGCTGGGTTTATTTATAAGTAATATTGGCAGTAACGAAATTATTGAGTATTCATTCTATATAATATCCATAAAGAATATCGAGTTCTTATAAAACAAAAAAACTCTGATAAAAATACCAGAGTCTTTTGTTGTTAAGTAGCCCGTAGGGGAATCGAACCCCTCTTACCAGAATGAAAATCTGAGGTCCTAACCGATAGACGAACGGGCCATCTACCAAACTGTAAATAAAATACCTACAGGGTTAGTTTTTTGTTTTTATAAGTTTCGACTCTTAGTTTAACCACCCGGTTAGTAGTGATTAAGTTTTGTAGCCCGTAGGGGAATCGAACCCCTCTTACCAGAATGAAAATCTGAGGTCCTAACCGATAGACGAACGGGCCAACTATACTATTACGCTAATTTATTAACGTGCTTTGTCAATTTGCTCTTTAAGTTAGCAGCTTTGTTCTTGTGGATGATATTTTTCTTAGCTAATCTATCCAATAAAGCGATAACTTTTGGAAGTTGCTCAGTAGCTGAAGCTTTATCTTCCTCATTTCTCAAAACTTTGATTGCTGTTCTAGCAGTTTTGTGGTAGTATCTGTTACGAACTTTTCTAACTTCGTTTTGTCTAATTCTCTTTAGTGCTGATTTATGATTTGCCATATCGTTCAAATGTGAGTGCAAAACTATAAACTTTTTTTTAATCTGCCAAATTTATTTTTAAAATTTTTCAATTTTCTTCTGACAGGTATTTTCTGAGTTTATCTATTGCTTGTTCTATTTTTAAATTCTCTTGTTCTCGTTCTATTTTCTTGATTGTGCTACTTAACATAATCATTGCGTTGTTCCATTCTCCAGTGGTGTTGGTGAAGGTAAGTCCATCAATTGTTACTTCAAAGGCGACCCTTTCTCCAGTCCGGTAAAGTCTGAAACTTATTTTATCATCCCTGCCTGTAATCCCGTCTTCATTGATTTGTAAATCGTAACTTTTTGGGTTAGAGTGGATTTTCTTAAAAAGAAGTTTTGCTTCTTGTATTTTTAAATCCGGCATGATATCAAATTTGGTAGCCTATAGGAGAATCGAACTCCTGTTGCAAGGATGAAAACCTTGAGTCCTAACCACTAGACGAATAGGCCAAATTTTGAGGTTGCAAAAGTAATGATTAACTTTTTAACTTCAAAATTATTTTTCAAATTATTTAAAAACTTTTTGAATAATCGTATTCTTGATTCCCTTGGTTTCAAGGTCTTTTTGAAGCTTTACAGCATCCTCTAAAGTGAATACTTTTCCATACGTATAGTAGAAAACTCCGTTCTCTTTATTTCGTTCTACATCCTTCAGTGTCTGTAAGATAAATGAGTTTCCGTTCAGCTTTTCGCCCGTATAAACCTCAATAGTATAGTAGCCTGAAAGCAGTTTTTGATTAGGCATAAATCCTACCGCATACGCATTTCTAAACCCTGCATCTTTGGCTGTTTTTAAATTGATGTCTTTTACGGAAGCCATGTTCGTAACCCCATAATAATATTTGTACTGTCCGTTATCTTTTAGAGGAAGAATGTAATTCAGACCTTTTAAGGCAGGATCTCCATCGTTGTATTTTACAGGTGAACTCAGCAGTAAAATTCTGAAATCATTTTTAAGAGGCGACTCTGCAGGCTTCTCCGGTTCAGGTTTTTTTACAGCCATGGATGAACCTCCTGTTTTTCGGTCAATTGCTTTTTTATAATCGATGATGGCATTGTAGATACTTTCTGAAATTTCGTTCTGACCCTTTTCGGAGGCCAAATAGTGGCTTTCCTCGGGGTGGTTGATGAATCCGGTCTCTATCAGTACGGAAGGCATGGCATTCATACGGAGAACGTGTAGGTTCTTCTGGAAAACACCTCTTGAAAATCTTTTATCTTTATTCACGAAATTATCTTCCACCAATCCGCCAAGCAATAAACTGGACTCGAGATATTTATTCTGCTGCAGTTTCAGAGCGATAAGAGATTCCGGAGAACTTGGGTTATAAGAGCCGAAGGTCTGTCTGTCTTTTTCATCCAGAAAGATCACGTCATTTTCTCTTTTGGCTACTTCCAGGTTTTCGTCGTTCTGATTGGGGCCCTGTACATAGGTTTCAGTTCCGTAAGCGGTAGGTCTCTGCGAAGAGTTACAGTGAATAGACACAAAAAGATCGGCCTTACTTCTGTTCGCCAGGTTGGTTCTGTCCGAAAGAGAAGGATATTCGTCAAATTTACGGGTGTATATTACTTTGAAATCTCTGTTTTTCTCCAACATTGCCCCTACTTTTAGTGTAACGGCGAGCGTAACGTCTTTTTCTGCAACCCTTCCAATGTCTGCATAAGATCGGTTCGCTCCGTGGTCACTTCCCCCATGACCAGCATCTAAAACGATCGTAAACTTCTTTTGCGAAAATATTAAAGTGCTCGAAAAAATAAGGAGAAATGATAAAATTATTTTAAAATTTTGGTTGTGCATCTTACAGTTTTAAAAATTATATTAATTTTGAGCCTTAATTATATAGAACAAAATTGGCCAAAACCGTCCTCAAAAATATATTACAAATTTTAATTATCCTAATTTTTAACAATTTTTTAGCACAGAAAACACCTGAAAAATTGCCTAAAAATGTGGTTAATGATACTATTTCCAAAAAGGATACCATTGTTGTAAAAAAGGAATCTTTAGATGATATTCTTCGCACCAAAGCGGAAGATCAGCGAAGAGATGTCCCTAAGAAAATGACATTCCTCAACAAAAAAGCCCAGGTAAAATACCAGGATATGCAGATTGATGCGGATTATATTTCTATCGACGACAATAAAAATCTCATCTATGCCCGTGGAAAACAGGATTCTTTGGGGAAGATTATTGAGCCTGTAATTACTACTCAGGCGGGGAAAAAATACGAAACCAACGAATTCAGCTACAATACCAAAACGAAGCAGGCTATTGCATTTAATGCGAGAACCGAAGAAAACGAAGGAGTAATCACCGCACAGAAAACCAAAAAGTATAACGACTCCGTCTTCGCCATGAAGAACGCAGATTATACGACCGATGAATATTATATCAAGAAAAAAGATACAGCATCGGATTATTTCATGCGTGCCTCTAATATCAAGCTGATCAAGACTAAAAATAAATCACAGATCGTCACCGGACCTATCCAGATGTATATCGAAAAGGTTCCCACTCCTCTGATTTTACCGTTTGCTATCCTTCCGTTTTCAGACAAGAGGGCAGCCGGTATCCTGATCCCGAGTTTTGGGGAAAGAGAGGATGTCGGGTTTTTCCTCAACGGGTTGGGGTATTATCAGCCAATAGGGGAACATTTTGACCTTAAGGTACTTGCCGATATTTATACCAAAGGAAGCTGGAATGTACGGCCGCAGATGAACTATCTGAAAAAATACAGGTATTCAGGAACATTTACAGCAGACATCGGGACCATGGTACGTGGAATCAAAGGGCTTGATGATTATACCAAAAACAGTACGTACAGAATTGCATGGACGCACACTCAGGATTCAAAATCCAATCCTTTCCTTACTTTCAGTGCTTCCGTAGATATCGTAAGTACGAAGTTTTATAACAATAACCTGAACAATAATTATATTTTCAACCAGAACGTCCTGAATACCCAGCAGAATTCAGCGGTAACCATAACCAAAAGGTTTTTGAAACTGCCGATTACGATTACAGGATCTGCATCATATGCTCAAAATTTTGCCACCGGACTGGCGGATCTCCGTCTTCCTCAGATGAACGTAGCGATCAATCAGTTTTATCTGTTTAAATCTAAAACAGGGGTAAGACAGGGACTTCTTGAGAACATTACAGTGAATACAGGTTTCAACCTGACGAACTTTGCAAGTACTCAGGAAAATGAACTTTTTACAAAGGCGATGTGGGATAAAATGCAGACAGGACTTAAAAATAATATTGCCTTAGGAACCAATACAACGGTAGCGAAATATTTCACATTCAGTTTAAGTGCCAATATTGACAACGCATTAACGACAAAAACCCTTAAAAGATACTACGATCCGATAAAAACGGTTGATGTAGATGAAGTTCAGAAAAATATTAGAGGATATTCTACCTTCTCTACTTCTGCCAGTCTTCAGACCACTCTTTACGGAATGCTGAAATTCAAAAAAGGAGCTGCCGTAGAAGCGGTGAGACATATGATGACGCCGAGTCTTAGCTTTACCTATTCACCGGATTTCTCCAGCCCGGGTTTCGGATATTACAGAAATTATTATAATGCGGAAGGTGCTTTGACTCCTTATTCTATTTTTGATAAAGGAATTGTGGGAAGCCCGTCAAGTGGAGTAGTAGGCGCTTTAGGTTTCAATATCGGGAACAATATTGAAATGAAGGTGAAATCTAAGAGTGACTCTACGGGAGTGAAGAAAATTAAAATCTTCGAATCCCTTAGCTTGTCAGGGAATTATAACTTTGCAGCAAAAGATCACCCGTGGTCTGTATTCAGTATCAACGGACAGTCATCTTTCTTTAATAATAAGTTAAACGTAAACACCAGTCTTTCACTGGATCCTTATAGAATTGATTTTGCTCCGGGTGCTACCCAGGGTATAAGAACGGAAGAGTTCGGTCATTTCAGTGTACAGGGATTCAATGTACAGCTTTCTTATCCTTTGAGCAGCGAGATTTTCGGCGAGAAAACAGATTATGCTAAAAAGTATCCTGCAAAAGGAGAAGTGAGGAATGAGAGTTATTATTTTGATGATGATAACTACGCTCATTTCGATCAGGCGTGGACTTTAAATATCAATGCAAACTATGCCTATTCAAAGGGAACTTCCTTACTTGGAACCAAAATTGCTTCTGTAGGTCTGGATGGTAGTATTAAGCTTACTCCTTACTGGAATATCAACGGAAGTACGCATTTTGACTTGGTGACGAAAGATCTGGCGTATACCAGAATCGGATTCTCAAGAGACCAGCGAAGTTTTACAATCAACTTTAACTGGGTGCCTTTCGGACAGTATAAAGTATATGACTTCTTTATCGGTATCAAAGCCAATATCTTAAGTGATGCGCTGAAGTACAAAGACAGAAGTTTTACACAGCCTAACGCACCTTTCTAATATCAGATTGACTATTGTAAATATAAATTTTATATTTGCAACCAAAATAAATTCAATGAAATCACTGTTAACGAAATCAGTTAGCAAACAAATACCGGAAATAGTGATGGCATATGACTTTTGAAAAAATAAATACCCATATATGAAACAAATAATCAACACAGTTAATGCACCTGCAGCAATCGGGCCTTATTCACAAGCTAATATGGCCAACGGAATTTTATATATTTCCGGACAGATTCCTGTAGATCCTGCAACTGGTAAATTGGTAGAGGGAATTGAGAAGGAAACACATCAGGTGATGAAAAACCTTGAGGCGATCCTTACTGAAGCTGGAATGACCTTTAAAAACGTAGTAAAAGCCACCATCTTCCTTAAGAGCATGGATGATTTTGCGGTAATGAATGATATTTATGCTTCATATCTTGATGCAGACAGCTACCCGGCGCGTGAAACAGTACAGGTTTCTTGTCTGCCTAAGAATGTGGATATTGAAATTTCTATGATTGCACATCAGGATTAATGAATTTTATTAGAAATACAGTTGCGGTTCTGGTAGGCCTTGGTATAGCGGGGCTTATTATCACTCTTGGTATAAGGGTTTTTCCGCAATGGATCACTTTCGAAGCTTTTGCCCCTTTTGAGCACTGGCAGAGATTTCTTTTCAGCATGAAGAACGACAATGCATTTTTCGGTTTTCTGCTGTTTATTTCCGGCCTGGGATCTACGATTGGAGGAGTGGCTACTGCTCTTATCGTGAAGTACGCTAAGGTGGCTTATGCGATTCTTATCGGCTTCATTATGCTTTTCATTGCCATGCTGGATGTTATTATATTTCCATATCATCCTACGTTTTATAAGATTTCTATTTTCCTTACGTTTTTCCCGTTTTCGTGGATAGGAGGAAAGATTGTAGAAGTCATTTATGAGCGGAACAAAAAGAAAAGGATTGCTGAGAAAATGAACAAAACCAAATAAAAAAAACGCTGCAGATTCTGCAGCGTTTTTTGTTGATATGAAAAGACTGTTGTCTTTATGTATTAAGGCATTCTGAACCCTTTGGTATAGATTCTTCCGTAGTCATCCACAAACTTCACCTGTACATTCCCCTGGTATTTATCCAGTACCTTTTCTACATCTTTCTGTGAATTTACCGGCTTGCCATTGATCTCGATAATGATATAGTTATCTACGATTCCGATCTTAGCCATTTCGCTTCCTTCGCTTACGTTTTTAGCAACTACACCGCTGTTCAGTCCGTATTCTGTTTTGAATTTTTCAGTAAGCGGATCAAAGTCGGCTCCTATTTTTTCAGAGACGCTCAGGTCAGCTTTTGTTCTGGTCGTAGTTCCTCCCTTCTGGTCTTTAAGCGTTACCGTAGTTGTACTTTCTTTACCGTTTCTTGAGTAAGTTACCTGAACTTTATCACCCGGACGTTTGCTTCCGATAGACATGGAAAGATCCGCAAAATCTGTAATGTCATAGGTGTCAATTTTAGTGATGATATCTCCTTTTTTCAATCCTGCATCTTCAGCACCACTGTTGTCTCCAAATCCTGTTACATAAACTCCTGAACCTACTTTAAGAGTGGTTTTATACTGCTTGTTGTAAGCCGTTACCTGCTGATCGCTGGAAAGGTCTAATGACGAAACGCCCAAGAATCCTCTCTGTACGATTCCGAATTTCTTGATATCCTCAACAATTTTTCTTGCTAAGTTAGCCGGAACTGCAAATCCGTATCCCTGATAGTATCCAGTAGTAGACTGGATCGCAGAGTTGATCCCGATAAGATCACCATTAACGTTTACCAGTGCTCCTCCTGAGTTACCCGGGTTAATCGCGGCATCGGTCTGGATAAAGCTTTCAATTGGGTTGGTAGCCTTCCCCTGACCTCCTAAGATCCCGATTCCTCTTCCTTTAGCAGAAACAATACCTGCTGTTACTGTAGAGTTTAATCCAAGCGGGTTTCCTACAGCAAGTACCCATTGTCCAACTTCAATATTGTCTGAATTGGCGAAATTTAAATAAGGAAGTCCTTTTTCTTCGATCTTAAGTAAGGAAATATCTGTATTCGGGTCAGTACCTACAAGCGTTGCGATATAAGATTTTTTGTTGCTCAAAACAACTTCCAGTTTATTCGCTCCTGCCACCACGTGGTTGTTCGAAATGATATATCCGTCCGGTGAAATGATCACCCCGGATCCCATTCCTGAGGGCATATTGTCCGGTGCCTGCTGCTTCTGTCTCTGCTGTCCTCTTCCTCCAAAAGGATCTCCGAAGAAGAAATCAAACAAATCCTGTTCTGAAGCTCTGCTTGTAGATCTGCTTTGATAATTTTTAATAGTAACCACTGCCGGAACGGTCGTTTTTGATGCCTTTACGAAATCATCGCCCACAGTTGCTGTATTCATTCCTACGAATGAGGCGTTAGGTGCCGCAGCGGTGAAGTAAGATTGGTCAGCATTATTGTTATGCTTACCGAAATATTGTAATGTCCCAACGGTAGTAGCTCCTGAGACAACGCCCACTACTGCAAATGGTAATAGTTTTTTTAAAGTACTCTTCATTGTATATCTTTCTTTTTTTATTTATTGATTTTTTTTGTTTTATCGTAAACAAATTTAATGTTAAATAAGTAAGCAATTAGCATGCTATGTTTCAATTTTAACTAAAATTTAACGGCTATTATGTCATTTTATGCATTATGTCATAATTAGGTCCCGTGTATTAACAAAACTTAAAAAAATATTAAAGGAAAAATGTGACATTTTGTAAACCTGAGAACAGTAAAAATGTCATGATTAAGATACGACAATTTATCTGAATGTCCTTCATTCATTATGATCTGACGGCTTATTGCTTTGTGGCCATTATCTATGACTGATGTCATAGCGGGATGATTCAATTGAAAAATCATTATATTTGCAAAAATATTTTTCTCACTTAAAACGTTTATAGCATGCAACTGTATAACACCTTAAGCGCAGAAGAAAGAGCTCAACTTATTGATGAAGCTGGTAAGGAACGCCTTACATTGTCTTTCTATGCGTATGCCAAAATTGAAGATCCCAAAAAATTTCGCGACGAATTATTTATAGCCTGGAACGCCCTTGATGCACTTGGCCGTATCTACGTGGCACATGAAGGAATTAATGCTCAGATGAGTGTTCCTGCGGATCAGTTTGAGGCTTTTCGCGATACATTGGAGGTTTACGACTTTATGAAAGGCATCCGTTTGAATGTAGCGGTGGATCAGGATGATTATTCTTTTTTAAAGCTGACCATCAAAGTCAGACATAAAATAGTAGCTGACGGTTTGAATGACGATTCTTTTGATGTAACCAATAAAGGAATTCACTTAAAGGCGCAGGAATTTAATAATCTGCTTGAAGATCCCAATACGATTGTGGTGGATTTCAGAAATCACTACGAGAGTGAAGTAGGACATTTCGAAGGGGCTATCACTCCTGATGTGGAAAACTTCAGAGAAAGTTTACCCATTATCAACGATCAGCTGCAGGATTTTAAAGAAGATAAAAATCTATTGATGTACTGTACAGGCGGAATTCGTTGTGAGAAAGCCAGTGCTTATTTCAAACATCAGGGCTTCAAAAACGTTTACCAACTGGAAGGCGGAATTATTGAATATACCCGTCAGATCAAAGAAGAAGGGATAGAAAGTAAATTTATCGGGAAGAACTTTGTGTTTGACCATAGATTAGGAGAGCGAATCACAGAAGATATTATTGCACAGTGTCACCAATGTGGCAAGCCTTGTGATAACCATACCAACTGTTCCAATGATGCCTGTCATTTATTGTTTATTCAGTGTGATGAGTGTAAAGAGACCATGGAAAACTGTTGTTCTACAGAATGTCAGGACATCATCCACTTACCTTTGGCTGAACAGTTAGAATTAAGAAAAGGATTACAGGTAGGAAATAAGGTTTTCAGAAAAGGAAAATCCGATGCTTTGAAATTTAAAAATTCAGGAGATTTACCTCATAAACCTTTAGCGAAAGCTGAAACAAAAAATATCCGCCAGAAAATAGCCATCAAGAAAGTTTTGGTTGGAAAGGCAGAACATTATTATACAAAATCGAGAATCGGACAGTTTTTAATGGAGAACAAAGATCTTTCAATTGGGGATAAAGTTTTGATTTCAGGACCTACAACCGGTGAGCAGGAACTTACCATTACCGAAATTTATGCAAATGGAGGACCTTGTGAAACGGCACAAAAAGGTGATCAGATTACTTTTGAAATTCCGTTCAAAGTTCGTTTGTCAGATAAATTATATAAAATTATACAGCCTGCTGAAAATGCATAGCAGAATAGCAAATCTGTACTAATTGATTTCAATAAAAATAATTGAGTCATGCTAAAAGCTGAGCTTAGAAAAAAATACATGCAGAAAAGAAGAGCCTTGTCAGTTGATGAGGCTTTCCTGTTATCTCAGAAAATATTAAACCATTTTCTCGATTATTTCAAGCCCGAAAAAGGGCAGAAGGTGCATGTATTTATACCCATCAAAAAGTTCAATGAAGTTGATACACGAATCTTTATTGATGCTTTTTTAGAGAAGGGTATCCGTGTTTTCGTGCCTAAAGTGGTTGCAGATGATCTGATCTCGGTGGAGATTACTGAAAATACCGTATTTGAAACCAGCAGCTGGGGGATTTCCGAACCTGTTTCCAATGAAGATTCCGGAGAACTTCATTTTGATTTTGTGATCACACCTTTACTCTATTGTGACCATAAAGGAAATAGAGTAGGCTACGGAAAGGGCTTTTACGATGGTTTTTTCCAAAGTATTTCTGCCGCATCCAAAAAGATCGGTGCTAATTATTTTAATCCGGACGAATCTATTGACGATGTCTGGGAAAATGATATTCCTGTAGACTATTTGGTAACGCCTACCGAAGTGCTGTCCTTCTTCAGCGGAGTTGAGTAGAAATCCAGGAAGTAAAATTTAAATTCTTTTTTAATCATCGGGGTTGAAAGCAAAATGTATTGGGCGTTCTTTTCAAAAGTTCCCAGAGATTTATTTTTTGCATCAAAATATTCCAGATTGAATTTAGCATAATCCAGTGTGTCCTTTTTATAGAATTCTTTGTACACATTCAGGCTGTTTACCTTTACAGATTTTACCTTCAGACTGTCAAGTTCCCTTAAAAGTTTTTTAAACGTCACAGAATCCGGTTTGTGGAAATAGCTTTCCATCTGTGAATAAATTACGGTATCTATCTCTGTATTTCTGTTACCGGACAAATATAAAGTAGAAAGGTCAAGAAGTTCCTGTACTTTCTGCTTCGTAATGGAATTGATGGCCTGCATGCTGTCCATCTGTACTGCTGGATAGCTTTTTATATTGGTGCTGTTTCTCAGTTTATCCAGATCGCTTACTTCCGTCTTTTTATTATTGCAGGAAACAAATGCTATAAAAAGTACTGCGAAAATTAAAAACTTATTTATTCTCTTCATCTGTGGATGCAATTTTAAATTTAATAGATACTATTTTTCCTTTACTGTCTTTTTTCATCTCTATGACATTAAGGTTTTTCAGAGAGGTAGTAGGGGTGGTTACCAGGGTAATGTATCTCTGTTTATCAAGTCTTTCTATACCGTAGGTTTTGTTGTCGTACACCTGGTAAATAACAGCACTGTTACTGATCAGGTTTTCCAGCTGGTTTCTTTTCTGTTTGATCAATGCCACCTGCTCTTCCGGGTTTCCACCTTTTACATCCTTAATGGAGAAATAATAGGCTGCCATCTTATAATCATCAGGTTTCAGCTCGATCATTTCCTCTTCAGGAGCATTTTCAAGATTTCGGTTGACTTCCAGGTACTCGTAGAACGGAGCACTGATCTGCATTTTGATATTTTTATCCTTGGTAGAGTAATAAAAACATTCTCCGGGTTTGATTTTATAGAATAGTGGAGACTCATTTTCTTTGATCACTCTTATTTCAAGGGTATTGATAACAGAAACCCCACGGTCTTTGTCCGTAAAACAATATTTATAAGTTTTTGAAAATAGAGTGTCTTTGAAACCAAGAATTCCGGTAATGGTAATTAAAATAGAAGTAACAATAGCCCAGGCGTTCTTTTTAAAGAAATTTTTTCTCGTTACGGGAGGTTGTATTTCTGCCTGAGAAGCATGGGTTGTGTTTTGTGTATTTAATTGATTATCAGTATTTGATTTTTGTAAATCGGTGTTTTGTTGGGGCTGAAATTCGATTTTTTTGGTTGAAATTTCAGTTTTTGGAATTTCCGGGGCTTCGGAAACTGTTTTTTCCAATTCTGCGATTTCTTCCTCCTCAAGATCTTCATTTTCCAGCAGCAATTCTCCTGCAAAAAGATGTTGCTTTTTAAAGTCATACCATGACTCGTATCCTGCATAAATACTCAATAAATTGAGCATGTCGATTCTTGGTAATTTGGTTACCGGTGAAGTTTTGAAATAGGTGTAAAATGACTTTTCACTGATGTTGCCTTTGGCTTTTTTGCGTAGGTCTTCCTGGAAATATATAATATCTATCCCCTTCCATTTTGAAATATCATCATGGGAAGGGGTGGATCTTTTTAAATATTCGGTCTGAACGTCTTTTTTGAGCTGTTCAAAATGCAATAGATCTAAATCTGTCAATTTTTATAAAATAATTAAATTGTTGATTATCAGCTTTATTTATTTGTAAAACTATTTTACAAATGTATTACAATTATTTTTCATAAACAACTTTCTTATCTGGTCTACCTTTGTCTTGTTCAAATAACAGAACAGAAGAAAATTTATAAAAACAATATTAACAAAATTAAATTTAATTTATTATGAAAAAGTCATTATTCGTAGCTGCTATCGCTGCAATCTCTCTAGTTGCTTGTAAAAAAACTGAAGCTACTTCTACTGAAGGAGCAACTGATTCTGCTGCTGCTAACGTAGCTGATTCTGCTGCTGTAGTTTCTGATTCTGCTGCTAAAGTAATCGATTCTGCTGCTACTACTGCTGTTAACGCAACTAAAGACGCTGCTGCTGCAACTACTGCTGCTGGTGCTGATGCTGCTAAAGCTACAACTGAAGCTGCTGCTGACGCTGCTAAAGGTGCTGCTGATGCTGCTAAAGGAGCTGCTAAAGATGCTGCTAAAGAAGTTAAAGACGCTGCTAAGAAATAATTCTAGCTTAAGCTTAACAATAAAAGAACCGTTTCACCTGGTGAGACGGTTTTTTTATGCTTTATCGTGAAGAAGATTCAAAAGATCAATGACTTTCAGAATCTTCCCCCTTCGAACATCCGGATTTCTTTCCCTTACAACCTATCCTTTCTTCTGCTTCAATGATTCATAACATGTAATAGCCACTGCATTACTTAAGTTCAGTGAATCTATACTTCCTGTCATGGGTATCAAGGTGTTTTTTCCTTTTCCAACCCAGAAATCACTTAAACCGGAATGCTCGGTTCCGAATAATACCGCAGAACGCTGCTTAAAATCTCTTTTGTACAGATCTTCCGCAGTCTCATCCATAAGAGTCGTGTAGATATTGAAATTATTTTTCTGCAGAAATTCAAGGGTTTCTTCATTTTCAGCCTCATACACTTCCATTCCGAACAGACATCCGACACTTGAGCGTATCACATTGGGGTTATAAAAATCGGCTTTTCCGTCTGCAACGATCAGGGCATCTATTCCAAAAGCTTCGCAGCTTCTAAGGATTGCCCCTAAATTACCAGGTTTTTCAACGCCTTCTACAATAATGACCGTCGAGTTTTCTTTAGGAACAAACGCAGAAAGCAGATGATCTTTGGTCTTATAAATCCCAATGATTCCTTCCGAGCTTCCTCTGTATGCAATTTTTTCGTATACTTTTTCACTTACCTGATGAATTTTGCTATCAGGAAGCTTTCCTTTAAAGATGTTTTCACAGATAAAAAACTCTACAGGTTCAAAATCATACTGTAATGCCCTTTCATTTTCCTGCTGCCCTTCTACAACAAAAACCTTTGATTTTTTACGAAACCTGTTGTCAGCCAGAAGTTTGGTGACATTTTTTATTTTATCGTTTTGAAAACTTTCTATCAACATGCTGCAAAATTATGCAAAATTTGTGATTAGGCTGGTTTAGTTTTCATGAAAAGGAATTTTCCGGTGATCTGAAATGGTATTTTACCTTCATATTTTTTATAGATAATCATGGCTATAATGAGTAGAATGGATAAAATCTTAAATGAGTTTCCGAACAGATTTCCTGAAACATTTTCTGAAACATTAAATATTTCCCAATACAGATTCATGAAAATGTGAAGAAATATGGCCGCCCAGAGATTAAAATCCATCTCAAAATAAACCCATGAGAAAAATACCGATCCGAAAAATGTGATGAGGAATATCTCAATAAGTTCTGTTATGCTGCTTCCCTGATACAAATGCACCTGCGCAAACAGTAATGATCCGAATAATGCGGATGTAATAAATCCCAACCCGGTAAACCTATACAGGATTCCGATAAGGAATGCCCTGAAAATGATTTCTTCAAAAAATGCAGATGACAAGGTATTGATGAACAGGGACTGAATGTCTATTCTGTCTGTCAGATTAAAATTGATGAAGTATCCTATGAGCATGGGAAGCGTACCTATGAAAGCTAGATAAAAGCCTTTTAACATTGACTTATTAATCGAGAATAGATCCGTGATATTCTTTTTAGGAAATAGAATTTTTAAAGTGATAATCAGAGGAATAAGAGTTAGTGAATAGGCTGCGACATGAGCAACTGCCTTGCTTCCTGATAGTTCTCTTACAAAGGACTGAATGGTCTTAAAATATAAAAGATCAAAGAAATAATACACGGAAAATCCAAGAATAAAAAAGAAGAAGAAAAAAATAATCTTGTTCATTGTTTTAAATTTTGAACAAAATTGCAGTTTGTGATAAGCTTGTCCAAATTTAAGTGATCAATGACAAAGAAAAAGTGACGGATCACAAATATTAAGGTTTAAAATCTTTTAATTTGGGGATTATCAGCGAAATAAAACTTCTGGAGACGGGAATGTCAAAGTCAATTTCAGAAAGAAAAAGCCGATAGCCCTGGGCATTTCCTTTAATATTTTTGACCTTATCTAAATTGACAATATAAGAGCGGTGACATCTTTTTATATAATCCGTCTGAACCTGATTCAGAAGATTGGAAAGACTGATTCTGATCAATACTTTTTTAATCTGATTATTTTCTATGAAATACACCGAGCAGTAGTTCTCCATAGAAAGTGCACAGAGAAAATGACTTTCTGGGATCTGCAGATTGGTACTATTCGCAGATATATTAAGAGCCTTATTGAGTTTATGATCTGTAGGTTGGGGGTGCTCTGCCAGTTTTTTTGAGACCTGATCTGCCGTTTTTTCGTGAATGTTTTTTAAATAAATATACCTTGACAATATATAAATAGTGGAAATGGGAATTCCCAATGCCAGGCAGTACAGAAACATATAAAGATAGTTGATGAAGCTCAGTTTAACATGGCTGATGAATATACTATTGTAAAAATAAGACAGGATAGAGGCTAAAAAAATAATTCCGATCAGTTTCAATAGTTCGAGGCCAATATTCCAGTCTTTGAAACGGATGATGCAGAGGTCCCCAATAAAGAAAGCGATGCCAAAAATAAATGAATAGGGAAAAAGTAGCAGATACTTATACTGATGATGGAAGTTTTCCGTTCCAAAAGGCTGAAAAACAATCAGGAATATATAAAACAGCAGACCAGCAACCATTGACGACACCAGAATCTCTTTATAAGAATCAGATTTGGGAAACGAATAGGCTGCAAAGGATAACATATCGTGAACCTTTAAGGGTTAACTTTTTAAACCGGTCTGAGGATCCGGCTTAGAGCGTAAGAGAAGCAGACTGCCCACAAACATGGTGATACAACTTGCCAGCCAGAGATAATATCCCGGACCATAAGATGTAATTGGGGATTTATGCCCGGCTTCATTAACGGTTATCTCAGTTTCACTAAAGTAATAAAGCGCTACACCTACAGAAAGCAAGCCTAAAAAAGCGGCAATTTTTGGTTGCTTAACTAATAAAAAAATCCAGGAGAAGAGAAGGATAGGATTGGCCAGCCATGAAGTTCCGTCTCCGGAAAGATCGGCCCATCCCAACATAAAAAGAGCCAGGCCATACATCTCGCTGCCTTTTTGAGTAAAAACCGCGGGCAAAGCCAGAGAAATTACAAAAACGGCCACACTGATGATTAAAATGATATGACTTTTTTTCATACGATTAGTTTTCTGTTTCTAAAAAATTACCATTGTCGATAAGACTTTGCGGCAAATCTTTTTTGTTTTTGATACCCAGAGATTTCAGTTTCTGGGTCTGGATCACAAGATTGTCATTCCCACTCGAAAGCTGTTTGTAGGCGTCATTGTACACATTTTTAGCCTGATCAAGGTTTTTTCCTACTTTTTCAAGGTTCTCCACGAAACCTACAAATTTATCATACAGTTTCGCACCACGTTCAGCAATCTCCATGGAGTTTCTATTCTGGTACTCACGCTTCCAAAGATCTGCGATAAGCTTCAGAGAGGTAATCAGATTGCTTGGGTTGAGCAGAAGGATCCTTCTGTCGTAGGCAAAGTTCCAGAGATTCTGGTCTGCCTGCATCGCTGCAATATAAGCGGGTTCACTAGGAATGAACATCATCACGAAGTCCAGAGATTTTCCATAATCGTCATACGCCTTCTGGCTCAGTTGCAGAATATGGTTTTTGATTGAACCTAAATGCTGGCTGAGTTTAATGGCGTAAACATCCTGATCGGTTTCATCTACCAGTTCGGTGAAGGCTGTTAGAGAAACTTTAGAATCAATGATTACATTTCGTTCATCCGGATATTTTACAACGGCATCCGGACGCATTTTCTTTCCTGAAAATTCAGAGAAGAGGGCTTTATTGTCTTCATCACGAAGTTCATGCTCAAGGAAATACTCCCTTCCTTTTACAAGTCCTGATTTTTCAAGAATACTTTCAAGGATCATTTCACCCCAGTTTCCCTGGGTTTTGCTTTCTCCTTTCAAAGCTCTTGTCAGTTTTTTGGCATCTTCAGAGATCTGCTGATTCAGTTCTGCCAGTTCTTTTACTTTTTCTGCAAGAGAAAAACGTTCCTTATTTTCCTTTTCATAGGCTTCGTTGACTCTGTTTTTAAGATCAGCTATTTTTTCCTGAAAAGGTTCCAGAATATTTTTTAAATTATTTTGGTTTAGCGTGGTGAATTTTTCCGTTTTTTCTTCTAAGATTTTATTGGCCAGATTTTCAAACTGAAGTTTTGATTCATCCTGAATCTTAATGATTTCGTCTTTCTGGGTATCAAGAGACTGCTGCATACTCTCGTTCTTAGCAGAAAGCTCAGAATTTTTAGCATACATATCCTGCTTTTCAGAGATCAGCGTTTCTATCTGAGAAATCTGTTTCGAATTGAGCTGTCTCTGTTCCAAAAACTGGGAATTCAAGGAAGTATGTTCTGCAGATATTTTTGCGTATTCATTTTTCAGATCATTCAGTAGATCGGTCTGTAATTGATGCTGTTCTTTTTCTCTGTCGATATTTTGGCTTAGTTCCTGAACTTTCAGCTGAAGATTTTCTAGATCTGAATGTTTTTTGATATGCAGATTATTCAGTTCATCATAAGAGCTTCTTGAAACCGTAGACGATCTTAAGGCAAAATACAAAATTACAGCTCCCAGAACTCCGCCGGCAATACATCCAATAATTAAATAGGTCATCTCCATGTCTCAAAATTACGAAAAGAAAAATTAATTTGTGTTTAAAAATGATGGTTGGAAGATGGAGGAGGGAAGCGGGGAGTTACTGTACATTGCAGTTGTGTTTTTCTCTTTCATTTTTTTTCTCAATAGACAGAATAATAAAAGCGGCAGTATAAATACCGCCGCTTTATGCTAAAAATGAATTTTATTTAAGAAATATTATTTCTTGATCGCTTTTAAAGTTCTTACTGTTCCGTCTTCCATGTGAAGAGAGACAAGGTAAAGACCTGCACTCAGATCAGAAAGATTAATTTCTGTGCTGGATTTCATTGTTTTCACCTGACGGCCTGCAACATCTGTTACTACAATAGATTTCACGTCTTTTATGTCAGAGATATTCACAATGTCTTTGAATGGATTAGGATATAAAGAGATTGCTTTATTTTCAGCATTTACCTCTGAAGTTCCCAGTACGTTTTTCTGTACAGTAATGGTGTAATCTTCGGCCTGTCCCTGGCTAAGGTCACTACAAGGGCTGGACAGTTCCGCTCTTACACTGGTAGTAGAGCTGTTGAACTGATACTTCACTCTCATTCTTGTGTTTCCAAGAGCTGCCGTAGCCGGTACTGCAATATTTTTATTAACAGTTACTGTATTTCCTGTAGATCCTGCAAAATCAGAAGTTACGAAGTAGGCTTCTCCTGCATCTCCGAAGCTTCCGTTCTGGTTCCAATCTATAAATACGGTAAACCCAAATCTGTTCGTTCCTACCCCTGTACCCGTAAGCGTTATAGGATGAGAAGTTCCTCTGGTAACGGTGGCTATTTTGCTGGTAAAGTTTTCATGACCATCACCTGTATTGGCAGTTGCGCTGGATGCATTGGTCATATTGGCCAGGACAACATTGGATATAGGATATACACCAAGTTTAGAAACAAGAGATCCACAATAAGGAGCATATGGGTTGGCCGCTGTTGTGAAAGAGATTTCCGGACATCCTGTAGCATCTCCAATAGCGTTGGTAGGTGTTATAGACACATAAAGAAGTGTGTTTTGAGGAAATACTTCTGTAGATGGAGGAGTGAAAGAAGTACCGGTTGTAATTCCCGTATATACGTTTGAAGCTCCCGTAGTAGTTCCTACTTTTATTTTGTAAAATTCTGCACCTGCTGTAGCTGCCCAGCTTATTTGTGGGCGTACTGAAACACCAGTTGCTCCGCTTACCGGGCTACTTATTGTTGTACAGGCGGGAAGAGCTGTCACTTCCTGTTTGATTTTAACATTATCTATAAAATTGTAAAAATCGTAAGAAGTACCGGATGTTCCTACAGTCTGAATACGAAGCATGAAATTTCCGTTTACATTAGCACTTTCAGGGATTGTACCCGAAAAAGCTGCACAAGTTTGAGCTGCAGATGTTAAGGTAACAGGTGATCCAACTGGTAGATAGGTAGTTCCTCCATCTGTAGAATAACCAACATTCACAGTACCTCCGATGCTGCTCAGTGCATCATAGGCGCTTGTACTGTATGTAAAAGAAATATCAATTTTCTTACCGTTGGCCGTTATACTTGCAGGCTTTGTGTATATTAAATTAACGGTTCTGTTGGTATCACTGGAGCCGTATGATTCAGCTCCTATGGCTACAGTGCCATCACAGGCTCCGGAAATATAGGTGCCTTGTGTACCTGTATAGCCACCACTTACTACGAACCCTGGATAGGTTGCATTTTCAAAGCTTTCCGTAACTAAAATCTGTGCACTGCCCATAGTTGCAAGTGCCATAAAACTCAAAAGTAATGTTTTTTTCATAGGATAATTTTTTACTAATATAATAATATTTTAAATAAATGAAACCAAAATGTGGTATTTAATTTGAAATTCAATCTATTATACCGTAAATATAGAGAATTTTATATTATTAGAATGAGTGATCTAAAAATTGTGTTGATTTTTTTTTCCTATAAAACCAGAAGCTTTCTACAAAGATTTTATTGATTCAATTTTTTTTTGATTTTTACCGGATAGAAAATAAAAAAGTGAGCCGGAAAGCTCACTTTATTTTTGTTGGTCAGATTATGGAGTAACGATAACCGGATCTGGAAAAGGCTCAAGGACCAATGGTTTGCACATTGCGGCCGGTTCGCATCTGTTCCCCATGCATATAAAATTAGTCATCGTGGTAGAGCCGTCAGGACATCTGATCAGGGCCTCACCCGGGCATCCTCCCGGACATGGTGCGGGATACAGTGTTCCTCCGAATACTTCTTTCAGTTCTGTTCTCGAAAGTTTGGATAGGTTCGTTTTTTTCATGGAATTAATTTTTTTGATGGTTTTAATTTGTATATTTCTGAAAATGAACGCCTAAGATACTGAAAAAATAAATCACTATCTGGTTATATAGTCATTTATTTTTTTTATTTGTATTCGTGATAAGAGTAAAACTCTGATAAATCCGGAGTTTGTGTGAATAATTTATTCTATCTTTTCAAGTTCAAGGACCGTTTTTGTCCCATCAATATTTTTATATTCGAGTTTTACAAATCCGAAGTCTGGACTGAAGTAGGAGATGAGTCCCGTTTCTCCGATTCTGCTTGTGGCTTTTGCAGTGATGACATAGCAGTCAAGATTTCCTAATTTTGTTGATATGTTTTTTCTGTCTGTAATTTCATATTCGTAGCTGTTTTCTATTCCGCCCTTCCATTCTTTCCATCTTTTATCCGACCATCCGTCTCCGATTTCCAGTTTCCACTTCCATTTGTTGCCCATTTGGTAGGGTGCTTTAATGTAAGGAAAAGGATTGATCTCTAAAATCTCAAAAAAATTACTCCGTGGCGGATGGAGCCAGATATTCATTTCATTTTCTACTACACCGGTGGTTTCCGAGTTCAAGGAAAGGTTATTGCCCATTACATATTCATATGAGATACCGGTTTGGTTATAGTCAGGAAGGAGGTTTTTAAATATATTGCCGGTGACAGGTTTTAAAATTATATTTTTTACAGTTTCCTCTGTAGGGCTATCTATGGGAATGAACTTCCAGTCATGTATAAAATAGTCCTGCTGTTTTATGGGCTCACCTTTTCCAACCAAAAATTTTTTTCCGTCGTGGTTTTCGTAATAATAGGAGTAAATAAAACGTCTGCCAATTTTATAAATTTTGTTATCCTTATTATAGTTATCATCATATGAAAGCGTTGTATTCAGTTTTTCAACAGTAATTCCGTCATCGTCTGTAATAAAATCCTTTTCAGTCTTTTGGGAAAAAAGAGGAATAGGGATGATTAGAAAAAGAGTGATAATTTGTGTTTTCATGGTGCATCAATTAATTTTTAAATAGATCTTTATGAATTTACTTTTATTACTTCCTCCTTATTCTGTAGTTTGAGGGAAAAATGGTCTGATGTTTTAGGATTTTTACAATTCGGTTAATAATTTTTCTGAATTCCAGACGCTTGCAAATTCATCATTTAAATTGGCAAGACTGGTGAGATGTATTAATTCTGAATCATACTTTTCTCCATGGATTCCTGTTCTGTCAAAAGTTGCGGTGGCATCTGAAATGACGTAGGTTTCATATCCGTAATTTCCGGCCATTCTTGTGGTGGTGGAAACACAGTGATTGGTCGTTATTCCAATAATAACTAAAGAATTGATATGCTGTTGGTCAAGTTGCTCTTTTAAATTTGTTCCTATAAAAGCACTATTGACATTTTTTGTAATGACAGGCTCATTGTTTTTCGGAAGTACATAATCATTGAATTCAAATCCGGGATGGGTTTCATGCAGTTTTGAATCAGGATTTAATGAGCTGTGTCTGACATGGAATATGGGTAAGCTTAATGCTCTCCATTTTTCTAATAATTTTCCACTGATTTCTTCTGCTGATTTATTATTTCTGTTTCCTCCCCAATACTGTTCATCAAGAAATCCTTTCTGAATATCAATTAAAAGTAGGGCTGGTTTTTTATCCCGAAGTTTCATAGGTGTTGATTTTATAGAGAAATTAGATTAGCTTCCCAGATACATAAGGTAGTGTGGGATATTATTTTCCAGTTCTTCGTTATCATCTGCTGTGAGTCCTTCAAAAAAGATATGATCACCAAGTTCTTTATGGCTAACCTGGTTGTGTAGCTGATACATCAGATCTAGAGCTGTAAAGTTAGCTCCGTTGGCTGCTTTAAGTTTTGCACAAAATTCCACCTGAAACATACCGTAGTCACTATTGTCTTCACTGAATACCTCATTTTCATTACCGATTATGGTTTCATTATCTGCAATATCTTCTTTCCCTTTAATCCATGCTTCATAGGAAACATTGATTTCGGGTGCATCTATTACCACCTTATGAGGTTCCCAGGATGCTTTTTCTTTTAAAATACGGGTCTGGTAGTCTGTGATTTCTTTATTGAAATCTTCAATGTTGCTGTAGCCTTTCTTTTGAAAAGCCCAAAGAATGTTGGATAGTAGGCCCATTTGTTTTCGTTTTACGGATTCACTTTAGATATTTCCTCATGATGCTTCAGGTATAAAGGCAAAGCAGCAGATCCATACCACGGGAAAATTTCATAACTGAAAACGCCAACCTGTACAGCGGGATCTGTTTTTACCCATTGCTCAGCTTCTTCTTTAGATTTTGTATTGAAGATAAACATACCACGGTAGTTTTCTTTGTTTTTCTCTAAAAACGGACCGGCCACCACTATTTTTCCTTCATCTGCCAGCTTCCCGATATTGGTCATATGGCCTTTCATCACTTCGCTCATTTTGGCTTTGTCTTCAATCTTTGTGCTGCCTGTGGTAAGCATCACAATAGTATAGGCTTTCATGCCATATTGGTCTGCACCAAGCGAGGTTGCCAGTTCCTGGTTGAATTTTGCTTTTTCTGCTTTCTTTTCCTGACCAAAAGATACAATGGCTATTAAAAGACTTAGGGATACATAAATTTTTAATTTCATAGCAATGATTTTATGATAAGTCTGATATCTGAAGTCTGATATCTAGAATCTAATCTAATCTTTTATTCTCAAAAATTCCTTAGCCAGCTCAATCATTTTTGGATCTCCTGTATATTTTCCGTGTTCGTCGGAAAGTTTTACCGTTGGGATCCATTCTTTGTTTGGAGCCTGTACACCAATCAGTTTCATGACGATATTCATTGGTTTTAAGCCTACATCGTTGGTCAGATTGGTTCCGATTCCAAAAGAAACGCCGATTTTTCCTCTGCAATAATTCGTGATTTCCTCTACTTTTTCAAGATTCAGAGCATCAGAGAAGATGATGTATTTAAATAAAGGATTGATTCCGTTATTTTTATAGTGAGCGATTGTTTTATCTGCAAATTCCAAAGGATCACCGCTGTCGTGACGAACGCCGTCAAACAGTTTGGCGAACTTTTTGTCAAACTGCTGGAAGAAAACATCTGTAGTGTACGTGTCTGAAAGAGCAACTCCAAGATCACCTCTGTAAACATCTACCCAATGTTCAAGAGCCATTTCATTGGCCATTTTAAATCCGTATTCGGCTGCGTGGAACATAAACCATTCGTGCGCATGGGTACCGATTGGTTTTACCCCGAACTTCATGGCAAAATGCACATTGGAACTTCCGATAAATGTAGATTCTTTGTTCTGCGTTAAAGCTTCCATCACCAGATTCTGTACTTTATAAGAATGTCTTCTTCTGGTCCCGAATTCTGCGAAATTAACTCCAAGTCTTGCCAGTGAATCAGCTTTTTCCAAAGTTCTGTTCATCACAATCTCATTGGAATCTCTTTCCATATGATTCATTTCGTAATGCAGTTCACTAATCAAAGCAAGTAAAGGGACTTCCCAAAGGATCGTTCTGTACCAAAGTCCTTCTACGGTTACGGACAGCTCACTTCCTTCCTGATGAATTTTCACTTCAGACGGATCGTAGTGATAGCCTTCCAGAAAATCCAGGTAGGGCAGGTCTATATAAGGACAGGTTCTTGCCATGAATTTTTTTTCATCCTTGGTCAGTTTCAGTTCGGCCATTTTATTCACTGCTTCTTTCAAAGCGGCTGCAAATCCTTCCGGAAACTGATGCTTCCCTCTGTTGATGAATTCGTATTTTACAATGGAGCTTGGGAATAATTTTACCACCGCATTCTGCATCGTTATTTTATAGAAATCGTTATCCAGGATAGAGTTTAATCGAACGTCGTACATAATATGTGTAATTTTAACGCAAATATAGTCATTTAAAATAAAAACCGCCTAAATGTAAGGCGATTTTTTTATTTATCAGTGGAATTCTGTCTGTTACTTCCCTAAATAAGAATTGTACATCCATACTTCTTTTTCCTGTTCTGTAATGTAGTCGCTCATCTGCGAATTGGTTCCTTCATCTCCCGCTGCATCTGTAATATCAAGAAGCTCTCTCTGTAAATCCAGAACTACTTTAAATGAACTTAAAATGTTCTCTACACTCTTTGTGCCGTCACTTACTTCCTTACTTTCCTTAATGGTAGATACTTTCAGATAATCTGAATAATTGTGGGCAGGAGTTGCACCTAATGTCAGGATTCTTTCTGCGATCTCATCGATCTTTAATACAAGGCTGTTGTATAGTTCTTCAAACTTTGGGTGTAGGGTAAAGAACTGATCTCCTTTGATGTTCCAGTGTGAACCTCTTGTGTTCTGATAGAATATAGAATAGTTGGCTAAAAGGGTATTTAATTTTTCTGAAATGTTTTTACAGTCGGCCTCTTTTAAGCCGATAATGCTTGCATTTTTCATATGTTTATTTTTTATGTTAACAAATTTAGAAAATATTGTGCCGAAAAGCCTTCAATGTCAATAGAAGATAACTATAAGAAAATTTTTTAAAATAGTTTGGAAGTATTAATATTGCAGTGAAATGAAAAGTTTACTGACAACGGCAGCGGTATTTTTCGGGATGTGTTTGGTATACATCCTGTTCATGCTTTCTGAAACGGAGAATAATTTCACCTATATATTAGATGATGCCTACATTCATCTGGCAATGGCCAAGAATTTTGCGCTTCATGGCGTATGGGGTGTAACGGAGCATTCTTTTTCCTCTTCTTCTTCGTCCCCGGTTTTTACTTTTGTTTTAGCAGGGCTGATCTATTGTTTTGGAAATCATCAGTTGATTCCTCTGATTTTTAATCTGGGATGTGCTTTTCTGCTCATTTATTTTCTCAACAAATATTATTCGGATTTTTTTAAAGAAAGTAAATCCGTTGTTTTTGCAGGTCTTTTTACGCTTCTTTTTGCCTCCGTTCATTTGCTTGTTTTTTCGGGAATGGAGCATGTTCTTCAGGTATTGGTGGTAGTCATCAATATTTATTGTTTTGAAAAATGGAGAGCTGCTGATTTTGAAAAGTCTCCATGTTCAGTTTGGTTTTATGCGACCATTGCGGTGTTGGGGCTCATCAGGTTTGAAAGTATGTTCTATTTCCTTGCGCTTGCGTTTGTTTTTCTTTTGCTGAGAAAAGGGAAGCAGAGTGGCATCGTACTATTGTCAGGTTTTATACCCCTTTTAATATTTGCTTACTTCACCTATCAGAAAACAGGATATTATTTTCCAAATTCTGTGATTGTAAAGGGGACAAAATTTGACTTTTCAGGAGATCTTCTTTTGCAGATGAAGAATATCGTATTAAATAAAATACTACTGAAGCCTTACTTTTATTTGGCAGGACTATTTCCTATTTGTATGGCTGTCCTTTTGATTTTTAAAGATTATAAAAATAAATTAAGCTTCAGGGAAATCATTCTTCATAACTTTCTGCTGATTGTGTTGGTGATCAATTTATTTGTTCAGGGAGCTTTTGGGCAGTTTACCAATTTTTACCGTTATGAAGCCTATTTGCTCGCAGCTTTTGCTATGGTTATGATACCACGGTTAAAAACTATTTTTGTTAGCAGAACTTATTTATTAAAGGAAAGCAGAAGTGCTGTCATTCTTTTATTACTCATAGGTATGGTGTTCGTTCTGAAAATGAAGCTTCTCAATAGTTTGATTATAACCGGAAGCCGGAATATCTATGAACAGCAGATCCAGTCGGCAGGATTTCTGAAAAAATACTACAACAGTTCCAAAGTGGTAGCGAATGATATTGGGGCCATCTGTTACTTTACAGATATTCATTTGCTGGATACCGCAGGATTAGGCTCAGCAGAGATGGTTCCGTTTAAGCTTAAAAAAAATGGGACCGATGATAAGTTTGAAAAGTTTTTAACGCAATACTCTACGCAAAACCAGTATCAATTAGCTATTATATATGAAGGCTGGCTGGATGGGCATGTTCCCAAAAACTGGAAAAAGGCTGCTGTACTTGAAATTAAGGATATTAATGCAGTGTTGGGAGATACCAAAGTGACCATTTATTCTATCAATCCTGAGATTCATAACGCTTTGATGCAGAATGTGAAAAACTTTGACTGGACTCAAAATGTAGATGTGAAAATAATTGAATAAGTTTTACAATTATTTAATATAGAGTTGATAAGATAAATACCACCTTCCAATTTCACATTTTCTCAATGTATATCGGTGGTCTGTTATTTAGCCATTCAGGGGCAATGTCTTTTTGGTGTAAGTGTTTGATTTTAATTTTTCTATAAGTTTTTGTAGATTGGAAAAATATTCCTATTTTTGCACCCTAAAATAAAAAGCAATTAAATGCCTACTATTCAACAATTAGTAAGAAAAGGAAGAGCCACGCTTGCCAAGAAGAGCAAATCGGCTGCCCTTGATTCTTGTCCACAAAGACGAGGTGTATGTACGAGAGTATATACTACCACTCCTAAGAAACCTAACTCTGCACTTAGAAAAGTAGCAAGGGTAAGACTTTCTAACGGGAAGGAAGTCAACGCCTACATCCCGGGCGAAGGACATAATCTTCAAGAGCACTCGATAGTATTGGTGAGAGGCGGAAGGGTGAAAGACCTACCGGGAGTACGTTACCACATCGTAAGAGGAGCTTTAGACACTGCAGGTGTAAATGGAAGAACACAGAGAAGATCGAAGTATGGAGCTAAGAGACCTAAGCCAGGTCAGGCAGCTGCTGCACCAGCAAAAGGAAAGAAAAAATAATCATTAAATAAGGTACAGAAGCAATGAGAAAGACAAAAGCGAAAAAAAGACCGTTGTTACCAGATCCGAAGTTTAATGATCAATTGGTAACTAGATTTGTAAACAACCTAATGCTTGACGGTAAGAAGTCAATTGCATTCAAAATTTTCTATGATGCTTTAGAGATCGTAGAAACTAAAAAAGGAGAAACTGAAAAGACAGCCCTTGAAATCTGGAAAGATGCATTAACTAACGTTATGCCTCACGTAGAAGTACGTTCTAGAAGAGTAGGTGGAGCTAACTTCCAGATTCCTATGCCAATCAGAGCCGACAGAAAAATTTCTATGGCAATGAAATGGTTAATTAGCTATTCTAAGAAAAGAAATGATAAGTCTATGGCTTTGAAATTAGCTAATGAAGTAGTTGCCGCTTCAAGAGAAGAAGGTGCTGCTTACAAGAAAAAATCTGATACTCACAAAATGGCGGAAGCTAACAAAGCTTTCTCACACTTTAAATTCTAATTAGAAATGAGTAGAGATCTTAAATTTACAAGAAATATTGGTATTGCTGCGCACATTGATGCTGGTAAAACTACTACTACGGAAAGAATCTTATTCTATACGGGAGTAAACCACAAAATTGGTGAAGTTCACGATGGTGCTTCTACAATGGACTGGATGGAGCAGGAAGCTGAAAGAGGTATTACTATTACTTCTGCAGCGACTACTTGTAACTGGAACTTCCCGACTGACCAAGGTAAAATGTTACCTGAAAGTAAGTCTTACCACTTCAACATCATCGATACACCGGGACACGTTGACTTCACCGTAGAAGTAAACAGATCTTTGAGAGTATTGGATGGATTGGTATTCTTATTCTCTGCAGTAGATGGAGTAGAGCCTCAGTCTGAAACAAACTGGAGACTTGCTGACAACTACAAAGTTGCAAGAATGGGATTCGTAAACAAAATGGACAGACAAGGTGCTGACTTCCTTAACGTGGTAAACCAGGTTAAGACAATGTTAGGATCAAACGCAGTTCCAATCGTTTTACCAATCGGTGCTGAAGAAGATTTCAAAGGTGTAGTAGACTTAATTAAAAACAGAGCTATCGTTTGGGACGAAGCAGGACAAGGAGCTACTTTCGAAGTAGTGCCAATTCCTGAAGACATGAAGGCTGAAGTTCTGGAATATAGAGAGAAATTAGTTGAAGCTGTTGCTGATTATGATGATACTTTGATGGAGAAATTCTTCGAAGATCCGGATTCAATTTCAGAAGACGAAATCAACGAAGCTCTTAGAAAAGCTACTATCGATTTATCTATTATCCCAATGACTTGTGGTTCTTCATTTAAGAATAAAGGAGTACAGTTTATGTTGGATGCGGTATGTAAATACCTTCCTTCTCCATTGGATAAAGATGATATCAAAGGTACTGACCCAAGAACAGATCTTGATATTACAAGAAAACCATCTGTAGACGAGCCTTTCGCAGCTTTAGCATTTAAGATTGCTACTGACCCGTTCGTGGGAAGACTAGCATTCTTCAGAGCTTACTCTGGAAGACTTGATGCAGGTTCTTATATCTTGAACACTCGTTCAGGAGATAAAGAAAGAATCTCTAGAATCTATCAGATGCACGCTAACAAGCAAAATCCTGTAGAATATATTGAAGCAGGAGATATTGGTGCAGCTGTAGGTTTTAAATCTATCAAAACTGGTGATACAATGTGTGACGAGAAAAACCCAATCGTTCTTGAATCGATGGTTTTCCCTGATCCGGTAATTGGTATCGCTGTTGAGCCTAAAACTAAGGCAGACCAGGATAAAATGGGTAACGCTCTAGCTAAACTAGCTGAAGAAGATCCTACTTTCCAGGTTAAAACTGACGAAGCTTCTGGTCAAACGATTATCTCAGGAATGGGTGAACTTCACCTTGACATTCTTGTAGACCGTATGAGAAGAGAATTCAAAGTAGAAGTTAACCAGGGTCAACCTCAGGTAGAATACAAAGAAAATCTTACAAGAGTTGCTCAACACAGAGAAGTTTACAAAAAACAATCTGGTGGTAAAGGTAAATTTGCTGATATTGTATTTGAATTAGGACCTGCAGACGAAGGTAAAATTGGTTTAGAATTCATCAATGAGATCAAAGGTGGTAACGTTCCTAGAGAATTTGTTCCTGCAATTGAAAAAGGCTTTAAAGCTGCAATGAAGAACGGTCCTTTGGCTGGTTTCGAAGTTGAAGGTATTAAAGTTGTTCTTAAAGACGGATCTTTCCACGCGGTGGATTCTGATGCTCTTTCCTTTGAAATGGCTGCTAAATTAGGATTTAAAGAAGCGGGACGTGCTGCTAAGCCAGTAATTATGGAGCCTATTATGAAACTGGAAGTTGTAACTCCGGAAGAATATATGGGTAACATCATTGGTGACCTTAACAAGAGAAGAGGTACGATCAGTGGTCAGGAAGAGAAAAACGGAGCTGTTGTTATCAAAGGTTCTGTTCCACTTTCTGAAATGTTTGGATATGTTACTACTCTAAGAACACTTTCATCAGGAAGAGCTACTTCTTCTATGGAATTAGAGAAGTATCAGGCTACTCCACAAAACGTTGCTGAAGAAATCATAGCTAAAGCAAAAGGTTAATTTTTTAAATTAGAAAAATGTCACAAAGAATCAGAATAAAACTAAAATCTTACGATTACAACTTGGTAGACAAGTCTGCTGAGAAAATCGTAAAAACGGTAAAGGCTACTGGTGCTGTTGTAAACGGACCAATTCCATTGCCTACTAATAAGAGAATCTTCACAGTGTTGAGATCTCCGCACGTAAATAAGAAAGCAAGAGAGCAGTTCCAACTTTCAGCTCACAAGAGACTAATGGATATCTACTCTTCTTCTTCTAAAACTGTTGATGCTCTAATGAAGTTAGAGTTACCAAGCGGTGTAGACGTTGAAATTAAAGTGTGATAACTGCATACTTTGCAATGATAAAAGAATCCGTTCCTTTTTAGGGACGGATTTTTTTTGTTTATAAATAGGTAGAAATGATCAATTCATGGGTTGTAGTTGATGATTGTTATTTTGCTACATAGAACGCTTTGTAAGCAATCCTTAAGACCCAGTGTCAAGGTTTAAAACCCTGACACGGATAAAAAACAACCAAAATGAGCAGATTTCGTTTTCCCTTTTTGAATATTCAGCTCAAATTCTTTATCTGTGAAAAAATCATTCACATGTACTGCAAAATTCACCCTTCATATTCTTCAACCTTAATTTAAACCACTCCCTAAAAGTCTCATGTCTGAAATCTGAAATCTAGCATCTTGGTTCTTGAATCAATTATTCAACATTTCAACCTTTACACCCATAAGTCCACTTTTTCCCGGTACTTTTAATGATGTTCCGGTATCGTTAAAGGATCTCTACCACATCTGCAGACTCATTTATAATCTGATAATGATTAGTCATATCGAGGTGAGATATGTCACCTGTGTTTATTTATTTAGAATCATTAAAAATAATAATTTTGCAAAAAATTATCAGATGAATAAAGTAGTATCCTTTTCTCTGCTTGTATTGGGTGGGGTTTTTGTAAACGCACAGCAAGTGAATGATTCTATTAAAAAATCAAAAGAGATTGATGAAGTAGAATTATTTGGTGAAAAAAAGAAACAGCCGGTAGGCCTTGAAGCCATTACCAGACTTCCTTTGAAAACCAGAGACCAGATCCAGAGTATTTCCGTGATCTCCTATAAAGTAATTGAAGATCTTGGGGGATTGACCGTAACAGATGTTGCTAAAAACATCCCTGGTGTTACCCAGTTCGGAAGCTATGGAGGAACACGAGAAAGTATGTCTATCAGAGGGTATCGTGGAGTACCTGTTTTAAAGAACGGGGTTCAGATGGATTCGGATTTCCGTACCGGAGCGATGCTTACAGACATGCAGGGTGTGGAAAGTATTCAGGTGATAAAAGGTTCTGCTGCAGTAACGCAGGGAATCGGTGACGGACTTGGTTCTGCAGGTGGTGTCATCAACGTAGTGACGAAGGTTCCTAAGTTTATCAACGAAACCAACGTTGGTTTCAGATATGGAAGCTGGGATTTTTACAGAGCCACAGCAGATTTCCAGAGAGTTCTGGATGCTCAAGGGAAAGTAGCCGTAAGATTGAATGCTGCTTACCAGGATAACAACAGTTTCAGAAGATTTATCAATACAGACCGTATTTATGTAAACCCATCTATTGCATTCCGTCCTGATGACAAGACGGAGATCGTGGTGGAGATGGATTATATGCACAACAATACCACGCCGGACAGAGGAACGGTAAACCTTGCCAAAGGAGATGTGGAAGCCATATACAGAATGCCGGGAAGAAAGTTCCTTGGTTTTGCTTCGGATAATGCAAAAATTGAGACTTTCAATTTCTCTACAACGGTAACAAGAAAACTTACTGAAAAATTAAAGTTAAGAGCAGCTTACATGAGCTCTTCTTATCAGTCTGAGATTGTTGGTGCAGCTTTGGCGCCTCTCAATAGAAATAACCCGACTGAATTCCGTAATAGAACTTTAACCAGATCAGATAGAGAAGATTTGAACAAAGTCTTTCAGTTTGATTTTATCGGGGTAGATGTGAAGACTGGTTTTATGAAACATACTTTCCAGGTAGGATTCGATTGGAAAGAATCTAATGTGACCACGACTTCATACGATGCTACTAAAGTTATTGATAAGATCAATGTTCTTGAAGAAGTGAGCAATATTCTTCCTGCAGGAGTTGATATCGACCTTGCAACAGCTAAAGCTATTAACGCAGTAGCACCTACTATGGGAGTAATGGCGCAGGATGTCATCACTTTCAACAAATATATTAAAGCCCATTTAGGACTTCGTTACAGCAGATTAATCGGTTCCGATAAAGAAAAAGATTATGCATGGAACCCTTCATTAGGAATTATGATTTCTCCTATTGAAAATATGAACGTCTTTGGTTCATATACAAGTACCACAGCATTGAGAAGTTCTAATAACAGATTAGCTGGAGGTGGAACCGTGGGCGCTTCTACAACCAAACAATGGGAAGCCGGAATTAAATCTGACTGGCTGAATGAAAGATTAAGATTCAATGTGACATTCTTTGATATCAACACCGATAACTTGTCCTATGAACTTCTGAAAGACGGAAATAGTACGGGAATCTATGCAATGGCAGGTGAATTAAGAAGAAAAGGAATGGAGATCGAATTGATTGGAAAAATTCTTCCAAACCTTCAGGTGATGACCGGATGGGCGTATGTAGATGCTCAGTATAAGGATAGTCCGTCATTTGTAAATGGTTCAGCGCCTATCAATACTCCTAAGCATTCTGCGAACGCATGGTTGAATTATAAATTTAACGAGGGAGCTCTGACAGGACTTGATGTGGGTGCAGGAATCTATTACGTAGGAACAAGACCGGTTGATGATTTCAAGCAGACATATACCAATGCAGACAATGGCCACGTAAACGGAACACAACCAGGTGAAAGACCTTTCAATATGCCGGAATATACTACCGTAGATGCTCAGATCGGGTACACTTTCAAAAACGGATTGGGACTAAGAGGTTTCTTCAATAATATTTTTGATTCTGTAGGGTACAACTCTTACTTCAGAGGGGGCTATATCGATCAGATCCAACCGAGAAACTTTGCCGTACAGGTAAATTATAAATTCTAATCAGCAAATTTATTCATTATGAAAAGCGTAAAAACATTATTCTTAGCCTTTGCTCTTGCTGCAATATCTGTTGCATGTTCAGGAGACAAAAAGAAAGGAATCGACTATAATCAGTTCAAAACTGAAGTACAGCTTACCCCGGATCAGGTGAAAAGCTTTGACGAGATTACTAAGAAATACCAGGATCTTCAGGAACAGAACTTCCAGGCTGCAAAAGCACAGGGAGGAAATATGGACCGCGTAGCATTGGGAATCAAAAACGAAGAACTGAGAGCACAGCAGTCTGTTGAAATGACAAAAGTACTTGATGCTACCCAGATGGAAAAGTTCAATAAATTCGTGGATGAAAATTCGAGAAAAAGACCGAGATATGACAATGCACTTCTTGAAAGAATCAAAACGGAAGGTCAGCTTTCAGAAGATGAATTCAAAGTAGTGAATGCAGCCAACGATGCATTTGAAAAAGCATTTAACGATGCGCACGATGTCTACCACGGAAACAATGATCTTGCTAAAGAATACTGGGAGAAATTTGATGCCCAGAGAAAAGCAGCCATCAAGTCAGCACTTACTCCGGAACACTATACGAAGTTTGAAGAGATCGTAAAAGACATCAAGTTCAAGGGAAGAAAATAATTAAGTTTCCTTCAAAACTAAGAAACATTCATATCAAATTTTAATTAGAAAACATTAAGGCAGTATTTCCTGTCTTAATGTTTTTGCTGTTAAAGGGATTAGTGAATAATTGATTCAAGATTCAAGATGCCAGATATCAGATATCAGACATGAGATCTTTTTATAATCAATTTTGTAAACCATACAACCAGCAACTAACAACTAGCAACCAAACTCTCCCTCAAATTCTCAAACCCGAAACCCGAAACCCGCACCCGAAACTCAATGAAATCATTATTTAAAAGTCTTTACCGAAAACGAAGAAAAAATGAATCCCTCATCAAATATCTGATGTGGATCGTCCATCTTTGGCTAGGGCTTTTGTCGAGTATTATTGTGTTTGTGATGTGTCTTACCGGATGTCTGTATGCTTTCAAAAATCAGATCATAGACCTTTACAATAAAGACCTGGTTTATATTACTGCAGGGTCGCAGGTTTCCCATACACCGGATCAAATCCAGGCCGGATTGCTGAAAAACGGGAAAGAACTTACCGGACTTCTCATTCCGGACAGCAAAAACAGGAGCTACGTCGTTTCCTATCGTGAAAACCAGCTTGATAAAAGTTCGTACTACAATCAGTATACAGGTCAGATTTTAGGGCAAGCTGATACAGGAGCCAATCGGTTTTTTGAAGTTGTTCTCGATATTCACCGAAACCTGATGATGGGAAATGCCGGACGGCAGATTGTCGGGGCATCTGTCCTGATATTTTGTTTATTGTTGATTTCCGGATTAATTCTATGGTTGCCCAAAAAATTGAAATTTCTGAAACAGGGACTCACCGTTAAACTTAAGGCGAAGTTTCAACGCGTGAATTACGACCTGCATAATACATTGGGTTTCTATACCTTCTTCATGCTTTTTTTTATTGCGGTTACAGGATTGTATATTACGTATCCTTGGGTAAAGAATGGTCTTATTGTAAGCTTAGGCGGTTCCTCTATTGATCGTATTGCTGAAGAGAAAAGTGGTGATGATCCTTTCGGAGGTCTCCTTAAAGATATGTTGCAGAAACAGGACGAAAAGAAGAACCTTAAAAATACAGCTTCAGCATCTATAGACAAGATTCTTGAGCTTTCCAACAGGCAGCTTCCGTATAAAGCGGTGACCAGCATCGAACTTCCTAACAAAGAAAATCCACGATACGTTGTCATCAAGACCAATACCCAAAATTTCCTGGGAATGATGCTTCCGGATGAAATCACCTTCGATAAAACCGGAGTTTTTAAAACCAAAGAATTATTTTCAGATAAACCGTTGAATAAACAGTTCACTGCTTTAGCGAAACCTCTCCACACAGGAGAAATCATGGGACTGCCGAGTATCATTCTCTATTTCATCGTTTCACTGATTGGGTGCTCTTTACCTGTGACAGGATTCCTGATCTGGTGGCACAGGTTTAAGAAGGGAAGCGGGAAGATGGGAGCTGGTAGTTCATCAAAATCAAAGTAAAATTTTACCTGAGCTGGGGATAAAATAGTTCTGTTTTAAATTATGTAATGATCATTATTATGCAATCCCTTTTCGAAAGAAGAGGGATTTTTTTGTACTTATTTTTAGAATTTTAAAATTAACATTAATAGGTATTGCAAGGTTCTATTTTAATTGTATATTTGAAATAAAAAAACACTATGAAAAGAATCCTGTTATTAATGTTATTTATCAATGTGTGTGTCATTGCGCAGACTCAAAGATTTATTTATGAAATGCAATTTAAGATGGACAGTGCAAAAGAAGGCCATGAAAAAATTAACTTCGCATTAGACATCAATCCAAAAGATGTAAAGTTCTATGAGTACGATTATCTTAGGGCAGACTCTATTAATAAAGTAAATGGAAATTATGCACACCATTACGGAAGTTGGTTTCCATCAGTAAAAAGAGACAGAAATTCATTTAAGAATCAAAATTATGAGCTAGTAGGGCACGATATGTTTTCCTTTCCATCTGAAGATAAAATAATCTGGAATTTAACCAACGAAACGAAGAAGTTCGGCGAATATACATTGCAAAAAGCGACTACGAATTTCGGAGGCAGAATCTGGACGGCGTGGTTCAATAAAGAAGTCAATATTTCAGAAGGTCCGTATAAATTCCGGGGACTTCCGGGCTTGATTTTTCAGCTGGAAGATTCTAAGTCAAATTATATTTTTACACTGGTTAAAAACAGCAATTTAAAAGAAACGTACAATACGGTTGGTTTTATTGAAACATTTTATGGAACAAAACCATTGGAAATATCAGAGAAGATAAGAATCAGAAAAAAGCAGGAATTCTATGACGATCCGTTGCGGGATATGCGAAATGAATATAAGGATAATATGAAGGGAGAAATGAATGTAATGGGAACTAAGATTACAAGCAAAGAACAATTCAACGACCTCAATAAAAAAGTTCAGGAAATGTTGAGGAAAACCAATAATCCGATTGAACTTAATAAGGCCATGAAATATTAATTATAATTACCTGTAAACGAACCTCAAAACTCTGCCACTTCGGCGGAGTTTTTGATAGTTAAGAATTGATTAAAACTAATAATATGGCTAATAAAGATAAAAGTATTTTTGAAAAATTTTCAGACTGGGCTACCAAATTTACGGGCAGTTCTTACGCATTTCTCGGTGCAACAGCTATCGTTGTAGCTTGGGCGTTTTCAGGACCTGTTTTTCATTATTCCGAAACGTGGCAGCTCGTGATCAATACTGGAACCACGATTATTACTTTTCTGATGGTTTTCTTAATTCAGAAAGCACAGAACAAAGACTCCAAGGCGATACAAATCAAACTGAATGAACTTCTGGCCGCCAATGAAAAAGCCAGCAACAGAATTGTAGATATAGAAGACCTCACAGAAAAAGAACTGGATCAGCTTCACTGCTATTACGAAAAGCTGGCAGATTTTGCAGAAGAAGATAATGATATTCATACCTCTCATTCTATTGATGCTGCTAAAAGAAATCAAAGTTATAAACACGATGTTTTTAAAAGGAAACACGAAGAATGGTTACAGAAACAGGAACAAAAAAAGGGATCGCAATGATCCCTTTTTTATAATGATTTCAAGATGTTTAAAGTATCAATCTTAGTATCCTATTTCGTAGTTCAATCAGGAAACTACCCTTACATTCACATACTTGATCAATTTCAAAACTTGGAGAACATATAGTTTTTTTGATGCAAAGAAACTGATTATCCTATTTATAAAGGGAAGCAAAGGGGGAATCAATTTCATTGATTCGATTAAGCAGATGTTTTATACCGATCGCTTCTTCAGTGACGCAGTCACAGTCTTTGCCTTCCTCAAAACTAAACGTTAGCAAGATGAAACTTTGCGTTAAAAATCATCATTCGCTCAAACTCGTATCCCTTAACTTTCGATACCTAAATCTTAATTTTCTTATCCCAAACTCAGATTAATAAGTGTTGAAAATTATTTTCTCAGGAAATATCCAAAATAACTACAGCTTCCTGACAGTCCTTTCAGGGTTTCCGTATCAGAATACTGGGATTTCAGCTGAGCAAAATACGTTCTGTATTTCTCATTTCTGATGTTATCCAGTTCAGTCTGGTGAGCTTGTTCCTTTTCAGAATATTTAGGATCTGAATAGTCAATAGTCTTTACATTTTTCGCTTCATACTGATAATATTTTCCTTGCTCTGCACTGGCCATCTGGAAGAGAACTCTTGCTCTCTGTTCCTTGTCTTTGGACAGTTTCAGAGTCTTTTGGTAATAATTAATCGCCAGGTCAAAGTTATCCGGTTCGATATAAGTAGTATAAAGGAAATTCTTATAATAATACTTGTAAGGATTCTTTCGGTCCGTATTCCAGAAGTCATACTTTCCACCATTGCTGTTGTCGATGTCCATCACGAACAATTGACGGTAATAGCCTAAGCTGGACGTATTATACATCAAGTTTCCGATAAGCTGGTTGGCTGTAGCTGCCTTTTCATCTGTTCCGTTGCTGATCTTTTTCAGCTGGATCAATGCATCTGCCAGTTCCAGTTTATTCATGCTGTTTTTAATGAAAGGGAACGCAGAATAATCGTCAGCCTCCATACTTTCCGTTTCTGCACTTCCAAAACTTTCCCATACATTATGTCCGAAAACCAGATTGGAAATATCTCTGAATCCGTTGTATTCTCCGGCTGCATATTGTTTCGCCGTGATCTTTTCACCTTTATCGGTCCAGTCATAATTCATTCTTGGAATTCCTGCAAAGCCCTGGGCTTTTTCGTAATATGATTTGGCCTTTTCAAAATCTGCCTGTTTCATAGCTCTGTCTCCGTAGATCATGCTGAAGAACGCATCAATATTTCCTACGTTGTCCATGTTTTTGGCGATGATCTGCTGTTCAAACTGGGTCTTATTCGGTTTCTTGTAAAAGTCTTCAACGCTTTTTACCAGGCTTGAATTCGGGTTGTACTGAAGATCGGAAAGTTTATTGTTCATTAAGAACGATTTTCCATCCTCACCCTGTAAGAAGTAACGGTTCGCAAGAACATCTTTAAGGAAGTCTGCTGTAGACGGAGTTTCACCGTAATAGTCATAATCTGCAACGGCAGCAGTGTCTTTTTTTACTTCCTTTTTAACGAAATAATCGGCGTAGTCTTTCATCAGATGATCTTCGAATTCAGCATCAACTCTGGGATGAGAAACGATATCATTCAGAACTTTCATTCTTTTGATTTCTTCCAGATATTCCGGGTTGGTTGTTTTGATATCTTCCAGTATTTCGGAGCTGGCTTTGTAATCTTTTTTCAAAAACTTTAGATAAGCATCTGCGATCTGCCAATATTCATCCTTAGATACCTTCTTCGTTTTCTCTGTGAATTTTTCCAGGTTGTCCAGATAATCTTTCGTTTTTTCATCATAGCCGTAGCCGGATTTGGTGTAGAACGGAATTCTGTCCGGGTTGTTCAATAGCTCATCATCACTCTTATCATTTTTGCCACCATCCGCACTGTCAGATTTTGAACCTCCGAAAAGATTTTTGAAAAACCTTACAATCTTTTGCCAGAACGAAAGCTTCTCTTCTTTTTTTACCTCTGCAGCTGCAGGTTCAGATTTTGTATCGGTGGAAGCTTTGCTATGATCATCCGCATTGCCTCTCTGCATATACACATTGTCTGAAGCATCCGAGTTGTAGTAATAGATCGGCAGATAGCTTCTTTCCAATTCATTGATGCTTCTTACGGCCATGACTTTCAGAATCTCAGAATCGGGATTGATGTCGTACATCTTTTCCATGATGGGAATAGGATCTGTAAAACCTTCGTAGCCCAACAGGAAATAAGCCATATTCTTCTCATCACTGGTATCCGCTCTTTTCATAATATTGCTGAAAGAAGCCGTATCCGAAAGTTTCATGGAAACGAAAGCAGATTCCTTACGGTCTTTACTGTTCATAAAAACCTGGAAGAAATTCCAGTTCGCATCACTGTTCATTTCCTTACCTCTCTGAGCACCCGAAAGCTGATCAAGGGCCATAAAATACACGGCACCTTTCTGTTTGATCGGTTCAATATATGTTTTAAACGCTTCCAGTGCGGCATCATAATTTCTCGTGTAATGATTGAAACGCACCAGCTGATATCCGTAACGCTGCTTGATCTCAGGGTTTCTTGTGGCATTGTATAAAGAAGTCAGTGCATTGACTGTTTTCGCGTAATCAACAGAAGTGGCATTGAGATTTTTTGAAGGGCCATTATTGTAAAAGGAATCCGGGCTTTCCACATAATTGATGCTCATGTAAGGCTCCAGATATTTCGCTTCAATTAAATAATCGATGCCTTCCTTATACTTTTGGTAGAATCCTGTTCCCAATTTCTGCAAAAGGGGATTACTCGGTGTTCCGTTTTTCAGGGCATTCAAATCTGCCATGCTTATTTTGTACACCAGATTCTCTGTTTCCGCATAATTGAGCTGGTTGTTGAAGAATTTCTTCCACGTCTCAATATTGTCGTCAGGAATCGTCATGTTTTTATAATCACCGTAGAACCTATTGGAATACGTAAGCAGGAAAGGAAGATAAGATTTATCCTTAATGATGCTCTGCGTAAACAGGTTGAAGTATTCATAATCGGGGTCTGACCACGCGCAGGCGTCAGATTTAGTATAAAACAGCGATAGAACCGCCAGTGAAAGAATATACTTTTTCATATAGTTGAGGGTGTTTTTATTTTTATAATTAAATGTCAATAGAATTCAAAAGCTGTATGATCAACAGGATTTGATATCTGCTTAAAGTGCTCAATCTGCGGGAGATAAAATTTTAAAAATCCCGGTTACTTACAAATTTACTATCTAATTGATAATAAATTACATTAAAATCAGGTATTTTTTTCTCCAGAAAACGAACGACGTCTTCCAGCTGCTCATCAGAGATTTCCTCCACCTTTATTCTGAAACCTTTACTTAGAAAGCTTCCGAAATAGAAACCGTCTTTCATAATTTCAACCTCATGATCGGATATCTTTTTGAATTCCGGGTTTTCAAGATCTTTTCTGGACAGGGCATTGATTAATTTATGCTTTTCAAGATGATTGGTAACGATTCCCCAGGAGTAGATCGGCAGCGCGACTTCTGTTTTCTTTATAGGATAGTCTTCCAGTTTGGAAAGGTAGCTTTTTAGAATCGTCACATCCAGGATAGAATTCTTATTCGAATTTTCCAATGGTGAGGAAGTAGAGTAGCACATAAGGTATACTTTTTCTACAGGCGGAACTCCGGTCTGGTTTTTATCTTTAACCTGATGAAGGCGTAAAGTACAGGTGATCTCCTTTCCGGAAACCTTTTTCAGTTCTTTTAAAAATTTAAAATAATCATTTCTGGTTCCGGCCGTCCAGTCGCAGTCGATCTGAATTTCATTATTAATCTTTAAACCATATTCCTTGGATTTCTTCTGAACCAGATCGTTGATGTTTTTGGCAAGAAACCTGATCTCTTCCGCAGAGATACGGTACATCGACTGATTGGTAATGAAAACAGTCGGTACAATCTGTTTATCCGTTTGGAAACTTTTGTCTTTCGTAATCACAGCAACCGGCTGAAACTGTCCGCCGATTTTATCTATGTCGAAAAATCTTGTGTACACATAAGGAACCGAAGCCTTGTCCAATGCTTTTTTCTCTTCCTGATCTAGCTTAAGCTGAGTTTTCCAGTAATAAAAAGTATAGGGATGATTCTTTTTTCCGCTACACGAAACAGCGAGAAGAAGGATCAACAGGAGTTTTAATGCTTTCATTTCTTGTACAGTTTGCTTTCGCAGGTACAGACGTCGGTGGAAGCGCTTTCCATGGAAGAGCAGCAGTCTTCTGATTTCCGGATGTTTCCTTCTTTATCGGTAAGGTAGATATTGTCTTTGTCAAATTTCACATAGAAGTTTTCTCCGTACTTTTTGAAAACCACGTTCATGACTTTTGGATTGTATTTTCCGGCATTCATTTCTTCGGTAGTTTCGGTTCCATCGGCCTGATTCACCTGAACGAATCCAAAATAGACATCGCCGTTTTTCTTCACATCCAGATAGTAAGATGGCGTTCCCGATCCGCTGAATCCTTCAATGATGTTAAAACTTCTGTGACCGACAAATGGTGCTTTTGTCTGGGCAAAAGATAAAATGCTGATGCATAAGATCACTAAGCTGAAAATCTTTTTCATATTTTTTTTTTCAAAAGTAAAAATATTTAAGCAAAAATGAAACCGTAAAAACCCGGTGATTGGCTGTTGGAGGTAATTGTAGCGTTTTTTTTAACCACAAAAGTCGCAAAAGCTTTTGAAACACTTTAGTTATTTTAAAGTTACATACTTTGTACATATATAGTACACTTAAGTTTTCTGAAAATCAACGATTTTCTTACTTATATAATCTTAGTGTTTTCAGCATGATAAAACTTTTAAGCTAATGTGTTCTTAAGTGTTTAAATGAACGAAAAGCTTTTGTGACTTTTGTGGTTGAATCTTTTAAATCAGTATAAAAGTTGAAAACCACCCCGAATTGGAGTGGTCTTAGTATAAATTAATTTAAATTCAGATTAAAAAACAGTGGCTGCCAGCTGAATTCTTGCATATTTATTCGAAGGATTCCACATGGCCATCATGGCAACCGGAAGACTGTAATGTTCCGTGATTTTGACCGTCTTGCTGGCTTTTACCCCAACGTTAACAATGTCAAAACTGTTTTTGCCGTTTCCATAGAGAAAATTCCTGTCGTTAAGGGCAAATCCTGCACCGATGAAAGCATCCAGATTGACTTTCTGTCCTGCAATGACGGGATAGCTTGCCTGAACGTAAGTCGAATACTTATTCTTTTTATAGTTTCCGTCAGATTCCAGAACCACTTCTCCTGCATTGGCTCCTCCGTACAGCATAATGTCAGCTTCAATATTCAGAGGGAAAGAAGGTCCGAATGTATAATTGGTTCTAAGATCAATGATATGAGCCGTTCTTGTACGTGAATAATGGAATATGTCTTCTGACGCAACCGCCGTATTGATGTTTCTGGAATTAAAAAGATCCCAAAGCCCGATATAAAGCCTTCCGTCTGAATACTGAACGTAGTAATTGATCTCTTTATAATGTGTTCCGTCTTTGTCATCCGTCAGGGAAGAGGCGCCCCAGATTCCTGCTTTCCATTTCTTTTCCGCATCGAAGGCATACGACAGATTTCCCATGACGACTGGTTTATCTGTAATGATCAAACCTCTCCACAAGTGGTTATTCTGAATATTTGCCGTGAAATCGAGTCTGTTGCTTTCCTTAGGTTCAGTGTTCTCCTGAGACCATAGTTTTCCTGTGCCCAAAATAATCAGGCATGCTATTTTTAAAACTTTCATGGATGTGTTTATTTTAAGATTCCATATAGAACTGCTGCGATAATACAGCCCAGAATAGGGCCTGCAACAGGAATCCAGGCATATCCCCAATCACTGCTGCCTTTTACGGGAAGTATGGCGTGCATGATTCTGGGACCTAAATCTCTGGCGGGATTAATGGCATAACCGGTGGTTCCACCTAAAGATAAACCGATAGCCCAAACCAGTAAGGTAACAGGAAGCGCTCCCACAGAGCCAAGTCCTACTTTAGCGGTTGGATCTGCATTCAGAGCAATGCTGGGATCCGAAAAATGAAAGATGACAAATACTAGGACAAACGTTCCGATGATCTCACTGATGAGATTGGAGAATGTATTTCTGATCGCGGGACCGGTACTGAAACAAGCCAGTTTAGCACCTCCGTCTTCGGTAATAGCGAAATGGTCTTTATTAAAAAGCCATACAAGGAAAGCGCCAAGCATTGCACCGAGAAACTGCGCGGCAATATACGTGGGAACAAGGTCCCATGAGAATTTTCCTGCAACAGCAAGCCCGATAGATACAGCCGGATTCAGGTGAGCACCACTTACCGGTCCTGCTACGGTAACCCCCACAAAAACGGCCAGTGCCCATGCCGTTGTAATGACGATCCATCCTGAATTATTTCCTTTGGTATCCTTTAAGACAACATTCGCTACAACGCCGTTGCCTAATAATATCATAAGCATGGTGCCTATGAGTTCTGCGGTAAATGGGTTCATGAGTAGTTTTTTTAAGTTTAGGATTTAATCTTCGATCCAGCTTTGAGAACGCTTCACAGCTTTGTTCCAGAAATGGATCATATTATCTGCTTTTTCCTTGTCCACTTTCGGATGGAAATCTTCGTCCACAATCCATTGGGATTGAATTTCGTTGATGTCTTTCCAGTATCCTACGGCCAATCCTGCAAGATACGCTGCCCCTAAGGCTGTTGTTTCAAGGGTTTTCGGTCTTGTAATTTTGAACCCGAAAAGATCAGACTGGATCTGCATCAGAAGGTCACTTGCCGAAGCACCGCCATCTACTCTAAGTTCAAGACTTGGTCTTCCGGAATCCGCTTCCATAGATTTTACAATATCATACACCTGGAATGCAATTCCTTCCAAAGTTGCTCTTGCGATGTGTCCGTTGGTGGTTCCGCGGGTTACCCCTACAATCGTTCCTCTGGCATATTGGTCCCAGTATGGTGCGCCCAATCCTGTAAGTGCAGGGACAAAATAAACACCTCCGTTATCTTCAACGCTTGCGGCCAGATCATTCACTTCCTCAGAGGTACGGATCAGTTTTAGCCCGTCTCTCAGCCACTGTATGGCTGCTCCGCCTACGAATACGCTTCCTTCCAGTGCGTAATTTACTTCTCCGTTAATTTTCCATGCTACAGTTGTCAACAGGTTGTTTTTAGAAGAAACGGCTTCTTTTCCTGTATTCATTAGAAGGAAGCATCCTGTTCCGTAGGTGTTTTTTACCATTCCCGGAGTGATGCACATCTGTCCGAATAAAGCAGCCTGCTGATCTCCTGCAATTCCTGCAATCGGAATTTTAGTGGAGAATAGAGTGGTTGCAGTTTCGCCATAAATTTCACTGCTCTGTTTTACTTCAGGAAGAACAGATCTCGGAATGTCGAATAAATCCAACAAATCCTGATCCCATTCTAAAGTATGAATGTTCAGAAGCATCGTTCTGCTCGCATTGGAAACATCGGTGATGAACATTTTCCCGCGGGTCAGTTTCCATACCAGCCAGGTGTCAACGGTTCCGAAACATAATTTCCCTTCTGCTGCTTTTTTTCTTGCGCCTTCTACGTTATCAAGAATCCATTTAAGTTTGGTTGCAGAAAAATAAGCATCCAGAACAAGTCCGGTTTTTTCTTTGATGGTTTCGGCATGTCCCTGTTCTTTTAATTCATCGCAATATTTGGAGGTTCTTCTGTCCTGCCAGACAATTGCGTTGTAAATAGGTTCACCGGTTTCTTTATCCCATACAATCGTTGTTTCACGCTGATTGGTGATTCCGATGGCAGCAACTTCCAGTCCGGAAATGCCTGCTTTGGCGATAATCTCTGCGGCAACGGATATCTGGGAAGACCAGATTTCGTTGGGATCGTGCTCTACCCATCCCGGAGTAGGGAAGATCTGTTCAAAATTTTTCTGGGAGATGTATTCTATAGCTCCGCTGTGGTTGAATAAAATGGCTCTGGAGGATGTTGTCCCCTGGTCCAGAGCGAGAATCAGTTTTTCCTTCATACTGCAAATCTTTAGTTATGAGTAATAGTTTTGGGAGAGTAAGGCGTTAATAAATATCCTTGTGCTAATTCAATAAATTCTTTTTCCTGATCATTTGCCCATTCCTGAGAATAGCCTTTTTCTTTGGCAATAAGCTGTGCAATCGTGTGGGCACTATCGATGGCAGCTCTTGCATCTAAAAATAAGAGTCGGACTCTTCTGGCGAGAATGTCTTCTATGGTTTCTGCCATTTCATGTCGTATGGCCCAGACTGCTTCTGCTATAGTGAAAGCATGATCCGGATGTATTTTTTTAGAATACTGAGGATCGCTGCTTTGTAATGCCTTGATAGCAGGAATATCAGATCCGTATACATAAAGATGGCTGGTACGGTCTACAAGTTCTGCTTTGATATTTCCGTGAATAGACATGTTTTCTGTTTGGGAAGGTCCTCCGTTTAAATGAAGAATTTCTACCGCTTTATCTACAGTGTCCTGTGCCATTTTACGGTACGTGGTCCATTTTCCGCCGATGATGGAAACCAATCCTGTATCTGAAGTAATGACTTTGTGGCTTCGGGAAACTTCTTTTGTGTTTTTACCTCCTTCTTTTGGTGCGGCAAGCGGTCTCAATCCGGCGAACATAGATTTTACGTCTTCTCTCGTCGGTTTCTTGGCTAAATATTGTCTGGCTGTCGTGAGAACGAAATTAATCTCAGATTCCAAAGCATGTGGTTCAAAGCTCGGACTTTCAAGAAGGGTGTCTGTAGTTCCCACCAATGCTCTGTCGTGCCAAGGGACAACGAACAGCACTCTGCCGTCTGATGTTTTAGGGATCATGATAGCATCATCACTTTTAAGGAAAGATTTGTCTAATACCAAATGGATGCCTTGGCTTGGAACGACAAATTTACCGTGCTTAGGATTATTCATATTCAGAATGTCATTCGTGAATACGCCAGTTGCATTGATCACAGCTTTCGCACGAAGCTCATACTGCTGGTTGGAAAACTGGTCTTCCGCTTTTACGCCGTTTATTTTTCCGGAATCATTTTTCAGAAGGCCGGTTACTTTCATATAGTTCACCGCGCTTCCTCCTTTTTCTATAAGAGTCTGGGAAAGGTTGATCGCTAATCTCGCATCATCAAACTGCCCGTCCTGATACACTACACCACTTGCGAGGTTGTGCTGTTCAATCGTAGGTAGTTTTTCAATGGTTTTGGCTTTGCTGATGTATTTTGTTTTTCCAAGACTGAGTTTTCCTGCAAGGAAATCATAAACAGACAATCCTATCTTATAGTAAATACCTCCCCACCATGTGTAGTTGGGAATAATAAATGACTGGTTTTTGACTACGTGCGCCGCATTTTGGGCAAGCAGCCCTCTTTCTTTCAGGGCTTCTTTTACAAGTCCTACATCTCCCTGGGCAAGATATCTTACGCCGCCGTGTACCAGTTTGGTGCTTCGGCTGGATGTTGCTTTTGCAAAATCGTGGGACTCAAGGAGCAGGGTTTTAAATCCTCTGCTGGCTGCATCCAGTGCTGAGCCCAGACCACTGGCTCCACCTCCGATGACAATAAAGTCCCATTCCTGCACACTGGTCAGTTTACTAAGTTCTTCGTTTCGTTTCATAAATGTTTCGTTTATGTTTCGTTTTCAAATGTATAAATTAAAAACGAAACTAAAAAGAAAATAAATGAAATTTTATCGGTCTCGGAAAAAAATGGTATTTTTGATGAAAGAATCAGAATGGAAAAGTTAATACCAAGGCACGATGATATATTAAAGGAACTGAATGAAAAAGGGCATGTTCTGGTACAGGATTTATGTGAGAAGCTGAATGTTTCGTCGGTTACGGTTCGAAAGGATCTGAATTATCTCGAAAGTCTGGGATTGCTTTTTCGAAACCATGGAGGGGCGAGTAAGCATGTGCGCTATGCTTATGAAAGGAATGTGGATGAAAAAGAAAACATCAATGTAGAAGCAAAACAGAACATTGCGAAAGCGGCTTTGCAGCTTATCCAGGAGAATGACTGTATTATTCTGGCTTCGGGAACCACGATGCATTATCTGGCGAGAATGCTGGTGAACTTTGGCCCGCTTACGGTTCTTACTTCTTCTTTAAGGGTTGCACTGGAGCTATGCAACAATCCTAATATTAATATCATACAATTAGGTGGGGAAGTGAGAAAGAGTTCTACTTCTATAGTAGGATCCATCTCAGAAACCATTCTCAGACAATTTTCCTGTAATAAACTCTTTCTTGGAGTAGATGGTATTGATATGGAATTCGGCATCAGTACTTCCAATGCAGCAGAAGCTCATCTGAATCAGCTTATGATAGAATGTTCCGAAAAAGTGGTGATTCTTGGTGATTCTTCGAAACTGAATAAAAAAGGTTTCGGGAAGATTGCTCCTCTGGATAAAATAGATTATCTGATCACGGATGATGGTATTTGTGGTGAGGATAAAGTTGCCTTGGAAGAAATAGGTGTTTCGGTAATTGTAAAATAAATTTCTTCATCATTTCTTTTTTAAGAACAAAATAATTTCTCTGAAAATTTCATCCGGATTTTTTCAAAATGATCTAATTGATTAAAAATCAAAATATTTTACTCAAAATACTTGTCAGTTATAAAAATATTCATAAATTTGCACACTCCATTTTAGGGGCGTAGTATGCCTATATCAAAAGTAGAAATTACTTCAGACTTCCTAAAAATGTAGAAATAGAAAGATAAATTTTATTATAACATAAACAATGTCAGGTATTATTGGTAAAAAAATCGGTATGACGTCTTTGTTTAACGAAGAAGGAAAAAACATTCCTTGTACAGTTATTCAGGCGGGTCCATGCTCGGTTTTACAGGTCAGAACCATTGAAAAGGACGGCTACAAGTCAGTTCAGTTAGGTTTCGATGACAAGAGTGAAAAGAACGTAGGTAAAGCGTTAGCTGGCCATTTTAAAAAGGCTGGTTCTGCTCCAAAAGCTAAGTTGGTAGAATTCTACAGAGAATTCGTTGACGAAGTGAAAGTAGGAGAAGAAGTAAAAGTGAACTTATTCGCTGAAGGTGAATTCGTTGACGTAACAGGAACTTCAAAAGGTAAAGGTTTCCAAGGTGTTGTTAAAAGACATGGCTTTGGAGGTGTAATGCAAGCTACTCATGGTCAGCACAACAGACTTAGAGCTCCAGGTTCTATCGGTGCTGGATCGGATCCTTCAAGAGTATTCAAAGGAATGAGAATGGCGGGTAGAATGGGAGGTAAGCAGGTAACTGTTCAAAACCTTCAAGTATTAAAAGTGGATCAAGAACAAAATCTTTTAGTAGTAAAAGGTGCTGTTCCGGGAGCTAAAAATTCTTATGTAATTATCAGAAAATGGAACTAGTAGTATTAAATACATCAGGAAAAGAGACCGGAAGAAAAGTAACTCTAGACGAATCAGTATTCGGAATTGAGCCAAATCAGCACGCGGTTTACTTAGAAGTTAAACAGTACCTTGCAGCACAGAGACAAGGGACTCATAAATCAAAGGAAAGAAGCGAAATTACTGCTTCTACTAAGAAACTTAAGAAGCAAAAAGGATCTGGTTCTGCTAGATATGGTGATATCAAATCTCCAACTTTCAGAGGTGGAGGTAGAGTATTCGGACCAAAACCAAGAGACTACAGATTCAAATTGAACAAAGCTCTTAAGAGATTAGCTAAAAAATCTGTTTTATCTCAGAAAATGAGAGACAACAGCATCAGAGTAATGGAGGATATGAGCTTAAGCGCTCCTAAAACTAAAGATTTCATCACTATCCTAAATGCTTTGGCATTGAACGATAAGAAATCTCTATTCGTTCTTCCTGAAGCTAACAAGAATGTGTATTTATCTTCAAGAAACTTACCTAAAACTAAAGTAATGAACTTCAACGAAATTAGTTCATATGACTTAATGAATGCAGGTGAGATCGTATTCTTAGAAGGTGCAGTTGAAAAATTCCAGGAAAATTTAAAGAAATAAATCATGTCACTAATTATTAAACCAGTTATTTCAGAAAAGGCTAATTACCTTACAGATTTAAGAGGTTCTTATTCTTTCTTAGTAGATCCTAAGGCTAATAAGATCCAGATTAAAAAAGCTGTTGAAGCGGCTTACGGTGTAAAAGTAGCAGACGTTAATACAATGATTTATGCTCCGAAGGTTTCTTCAAAATACACTAAAAAAGGTCTTCAAGTAGGAAAGACAAACAAATTGAAAAAAGCGGTAATCAAGCTTGTTGAAGGTGAGGTTATCGATATTTTTGCTGTAAATTAATTATTAATTATAAATAATAGTAATGTCTGTTAGAAAATTAAAACCTATCACCCCAGGACAGAGATTCAGAATTGTTAACAATTTTGAGGAAATTACTACCAACAAACCAGAGAAATCTCTAACAGTTGGTATTAGTAAGTCAGGTGGACGTAACCAAACTGGTAAAATGACCATGCGTTACACCGGAGGTGGACACAAAAAGAAATACAGAATTATCGACTTCAAAAGAAACAAGCATGATGTTGAAGCAACGGTAAAAACTGTAGAATATGATCCAAACAGAACTGCATTTATCGCTTTATTAGAGTACGCAGATGGAGAGAAGAGATATATCATCGCTCCAAACGGTATCAAAGTAGATCAGAAGGTAGTTTCAGGAGAAAGCGTAGAACCGAACATCGGTAACGCAATGAAATTGAAAAATATTCCATTGGGTACTGTAATTTCTTGTGTTGAAATGAAGCCTGGACAAGGTGCTATTTTAGCAAGAAGTGCTGGTTCTTCAGCTCAATTAACTTCAAGAGACGGAAAATATGCAATCATCAAATTGCCTTCAGGAGAATCAAGAATGATCCTTACTGAATGTTATGCAATGATTGGATCTGTTTCTAACTCTGATCATCAGTTAACTGTTTCAGGTAAGGCTGGTAGAAGCAGATGGTTAGGTAGAAGACCTAGAACTAGACCGGTAGTAATGAACCCTGTAGATCACCCAATGGGAGGTGGTGAAGGTCGTTCTTCAGGAGGTCACCCAAGATCTAGAAATGGTATGCCTGCTAAAGGTTACAAAACCAGAAAGAAAAACAAAGCGTCTAACCGTCATATCATATCTAAACGTAAATAATTATGGCAAGATCACTTAAAAAAGGACCATTCATTCATCATACTTTAGATAAGAAGGTTCAGACAAACATAGAGTCTGGTAAGAAGACAGTTATTAAAACTTGGTCTAGAGCATCGATGATTTCTCCGGACTTCGTAGGACAAACTATTGCTGTACACAACGGGAAATCTTTTATCCCTGTTTATGTTACAGAAAACATGGTTGGTCACAAGTTAGGCGAATTTTCTCCAACAAGATCTTTCAGAGGTCATGGTGGTAACAAAAACAAAGGAAGCAGATAATCATGGGATCAAGAAAACAAGATAGTTCAATCGCAAGAAAAGAAGCTAACAAAGACGTTGTAAAAGCTTCATTAAATGACTGCCCATCATCTCCAAGAAAAATGAGATTAGTTGCTGATATCATTAGAGGAGAGCAGGTAGATAAAGCTCTTTATATCCTAAAATATTCTAAGAAGGATGCATCTAACAAGTTAGAGAAGTTACTTCTTTCTGCTATGGCAAACTGGCAGACGAAAAACGAAGGTGCTGATATTGAAGAAGCAAACCTTATCGTTAAAGAAATCTTCGTGGATAGTGCAAGACAATTGAAGAGACTAAGACCAGCTCCGCAAGGTAGAGGGTATAGAATCAGAAAAAGATCTAACCACGTTACATTAATCTTAGGTAATAAAGAAAATTAATCAAGGTATGGGACAGAAGACAAATCCAATTGGTAATAGATTAGGTATCATCAGAGGATGGGATTCTAACTGGTTTGGCGGAAACGATTATGGAGACAGAATCGCGGAAGACTACAAAATCAGAAGATACCTTGAGGCTAGATTATCTAAAGGTGGTATTTCAAAAATTTATATTGAAAGAACACTAAAATTAGTAACAGTGACAATCACTACTGCTAGACCGGGACTTATCATCGGTAAAGGAGGTCAGGAAGTTGACAAGTTAAAAGAAGAATTGAAGAAACTTACAGGTAAGGATATTCAAATCAACATTTTCGAAATCAAAAGACCTGAACTTGACGCAGTATTAGTGGCTGACAGCATCTCTAAGCAGATCGAAAACAGAATTTCTTACAGAAGAGCTGTTAAAATGGCGATGGCAAGTACAATGAGAATGGGTGCTGAAGGTATCAAAGTTCAAATCTCTGGTAGATTGAACGGTGCTGAAATGGCAAGAAGCGAATCTTTCAAAGACGGAAGAATTCCTTTGTCTACTTTCAGAGCTGATATCGATTATCACTGGGCTGAAGCTCACACTACTTACGGTAGACTAGGAGTGAAAGTTTGGATCATGAAAGGTGAGGTTTACGGTAAAAGAGACCTTTCTCCACTAGTAGGACAACAGAAGAAAGGAGGTCCTTCAGGAGGCGGAAACAGAGGTGGAGACCGAGATAACAGAAGACCTAGAAAGAATAATAACAATAATAACAATAATAATTAAAAATTTTAGGTTAGAAATTTTGAATTTTAAATTACCGTTACTTTTTTAAAATATAAAAAATCTAAAATCTAAAATCTAAAATCTAAAATTTAGAAATTATGTTACAACCAAAAAGAACCAAATTCCGTAGAGTTCACAAGATGAAGATGAAGGGGATTGCTCAAAGAGGTAATCAACTGGCTTACGGAACATTTGGAATCAAAGCTATAGAAGGTGCTTGGATCACTGCAAGACAAATCGAAGCTGCTCGTATCGCTGCGACTAGATATATGAAGAGAGAGGGTCAGCTATGGATCAAAATCTTCCCGGATAAGCCTATTACTAAGAAACCAGCCGAAGTAAGGATGGGTAAAGGTAAAGGTGCTGTGGAATATTGGGTAGCTGTAGTAAAACCAGGTAAAATTATGTTCGAAATCGGAGGAGTATCTTACGATATCGCTAAGGAAGCTTTAAGACTTGCTGCACAGAAATTACCGGTAATTACTAAATTCGTAGTTGCTAACGATTTTGTTAAACCTCTATAATCTTTGATACAATGAAACAAGCTGATATTAAAAATTTAAGCGCGGGTGATATTCAAGCAAAACTTGCTGAATTGAAAACTCAATATTCAAAACTGAAATTGGCTCACAAGATCAGTCCAATTGAAAACCCGATTCAAATCAGAGATTTGAGAAGATCGATCGCTAGACTAAACACTGAGTTAACCACTAAACAACAATAAGATTTTCATACATTATGGAAAGAAACTTAAGAAAAGAAAGAATCGGAATAGTTTCCAGCAATAAAATGGAAAAGACCATTGTTGTAAGTGAGACTACTAGAGTGAAACACCCGATGTACGGTAAATTCGTTTTGAAAACGAAAAAATATACTGCACACGACGAGAACAACGAATGCACAGAAGGTGATACAGTTCTTATCCAAGAAACTAGACCTTTGAGCAAGAGCAAGAGATGGAGATTAGTAAGAATCATTGAAAAAGCTAAGTAATAATGTTACAAACAGAATCAAGATTAAAAGTTGCTGATAACACAGGTGCAAAAGAAGTACTAGTTATCAGAGTTCTGGGAGGAACCAGAAGAAGATATGCTTCAGTTGGTGATAAAATCGTTGTTACTATCAAGGATTCTACGCCATCAGGAAATGCTAAAAAAGGTCAGGTATCTAAAGCTGTAGTAGTAAGAACTAAAAAAGCAGTGAGAAGAAAAGATGGTTCATACATCAAATTCGAAGACAATGCTTGTGTATTACTAAACGCAGCGGGAGAAATGAGAGGAACGCGTGTTTTCGGACCAGTTGCTCGTGAGTTGAGAGACAAAGAATATATGAAAATCATTTCATTAGCTCCTGAAGTACTTTAATTTTTAAAATTTTTAAAAGAAAATGTCAAAGTTAAAAATAAAAAGAGGAGATAACGTCATCATTACTACTGGTAAGAAAGATATCAAAGGTAAAACTGGTGAAGTTATTGAAGTGATCAAAAAAGAAGGAAAAGATCCTAGAGTTATCGTTGCAGGTCTTAACATCGTTAAGAAACACGTTAAGCCTTCAGCTTCCAACCCTCAAGGTGGAATCACTGAAAAGGAAGCTTCTATTCATATCTCAAACATCGCTCTAGTTGGTAAAGACGGAAAAGCGGTTAAAGTTGGTTATAAAATCGACGGAGATAAGAAAGTAAGAATCGATAAAAAAACGGGTGAAACTTTATAATTTGAATTAACACATGGAATTTATAGCAAGACCCAAAAATATATACAGAGAGAAAATTGTTCCTGCAATGATGGAAGAATTTGGGTACAAATCTGTAATGCAGGTACCTAAATTGGAAAAAATCATCCTATCTCAAGGATTAGGTGATGCCACTGCAGACAAAAAAATCATTGATTACGCTGTAGAAGAATTAACAATGATTACTGGCCAGAAAGCAGTTGGTACTATCTCTAAGAAAGACGAAGCGGCTTTCAAATTGAGAAAAGGTATGCCTGTAGGTGCTAAAGTAACATTGAGAGCTCATAAAATGTATGAATTCTTAGACAGACTTACTGCTTCTGCTTTACCACGTATCAGAGATTTCTCTGGTATCAAAGCAGACGGGTTCGATGGTAGAGGTAACTACAACTTAGGTATTACTGAGCAGATTATCTTTCCTGAGATCGTAATTGACAAAGTGAAAAAAATCCAAGGGATGGACATCACTTTCGTAACGAGTGCGAAAACAGATAAAGAAGCGAAAGCATTATTAACTCACTTCGGTTTACCATTTAAAAAGAACTAAGAAATGGCTAAAGAATCAATGAAAGCGCGTGAGCGCAAAAGAGAAGCACTAGTTGCTAAATACGCTGACAAAAGAAAAGCTTTAAAAGAAGCTGGTGACTATGAAGGTCTTCAGAAATTACCTAAAAATGCTTCTCCTGTAAGATTACACAACAGATGTAAACTAACAGGTAGACCAAGAGGGTACATGAGAACTTTCGGTCTTTCTAGAGTAACGTTCCGTGAAATGGCCAACAACGGTCTTATCCCGGGAGTGAAAAAAGCTAGTTGGTAATAATTACTAATTAATCGGGACAATTAAGTTGTCTGGATACTAAAGAATAAAAATATCAGACCCAAGTTTTTCTGAAGTCTGATATTTTAATCTTCAAGTCCCTTCAATACTGATTGTCTTTAACCAATAATTTAAAATAGAAAAATGGTAACAGATCCAATTTCAGATTTCCTAACAAGAGTAAGGAACGCACAAAGCGCAGGCCACAAAGTGGTGGAAATTCCTGCATCGAAAATCAAAAAGGAGATTACTAAGATCTTATTTGATCAGGGTTATATCTTAAACTTTAAGTTTGAAGAAAGCGCTGTTCAAGGTACGATCAAAATCGCTTTAAAGTATGACAAGCAAACTAACAAGCCGGCTATTAAATCTATCCAGAGAGCTTCTAGACCAGGTTTAAGACAGTACAAAGGTTCTACTGAACTTCCAAGAGTACTGAACGGTTTGGGAATAGCTGTTATCTCTACTTCTAAAGGAGTAATGACTGACAAGAAGGCTAGAGAAGAAAAAGTAGGCGGTGAAGTAATCTGCTATGTTTATTAATTTTTAATCAGAGGAAAATGTCAAGAATTGGTAAAGCAATTATAACAATTCCAGCTGGAATTACTGTCACTGAAAATAACGGTGTTGTAACAGTAAAAGGTCCTAAAGGAGAACTTTCTCAGGAGCTTACAGCAGGAATTACTTTAGAACAAAAAGATGGCGAGCTTAATGTAAACAGACCATCTGATTCTAAGCAACACAAAGCGCTTCACGGTTTATACAGAGCGTTGATCAACAACATGATTGTTGGTGTAGCACAAGGTTTCGAAAAGAAACTAGAACTAGTAGGAGTAGGATACAGAGCATCACACACAGGTCAAAAACTTGAGTTAGCTTTAGGATTCTCTCACGGTATCGTATTAGAACTTCCTAGCGAAGTAAAAGTAGATACATTGACTGAAAAAGGTAAAAACCCAATTATTACTTTAGCGTCTCATGACAACCAACTTCTAGGAATGGTAGCTGCAAAGATTCGTTCTTTCAGAAAGCCTGAGCCTTACAAAGGAAAAGGTGTAAGATTCCTTGGAGAAATTGTTAGACGTAAAGCTGGTAAATCTGCTTAATAAATTATAAGTATTATGGCATTAAGTAAATTAGAAAAAAGAATAAGAATCAAAAGAAGAGTAAGAGGAAAAATCTCTGGATCTTCTGAATTGCCAAGATTATCTGTATATAAAAGTAATAAGGAAATTTACGCTCAGTTAATCGATGATAAAAATGGTACAACTTTAGTTTCCGCTTCTTCTAGAGAGAAAGGTGTAGATGCTAACGGTACTAAGACTGAAGTTTCTGCTGCTGTTGGTAAAGCTATCGCTGCTAAAGCTATCGCTGCAGGAATCGAAAGTATTGTATTTGACAGAAACGGTTTCGTTTACCATGGAAGAGTGAAAGCTCTTGCTGATGGAGCGAGAGAAGGAGGACTTAAATTCTAATCATAAAAATTTCGGAAATATGTTAGGACTAGATAATATAGAAAGAGTAAAACCGGGAGGATTAGAATTAAAAGATCGTCTCGTAGCTGTTAACAGAGTAACAAAAGTAACCAAAGGAGGTAGAGCTTTCGGATTTTCTGCTATTGTTGTAGTAGGGAACGAAGACGGAGTAATCGGTCACGGTCTTGGAAAATCTAAAGAAGTAGCTTCTGCAATTGCTAAAGCTGTTGAAGATGCTAAGAAAAACCTAGTGAAAGTTCCTGTAATGAACCACACTATTCCTCACCAGACTACTGCTAGATATGGAGGTGCAGATATCTTCTTAAGACCTGCTTCTCACGGTACAGGACTTATCGCCGGTGGTGCGGTAAGAGCGGTACTTGAGTCTGCTGGTATTCACGATATCCTTTCAAAATCTAAAGGATCTTCTAACCCTCACAACGTAGTGAAAGCTACTTTCAAAGCGTTATTAGATATCAGAAGACCTGAAGAGATCGCTAGAATGAGAGGAGTTTCTCTAAGTAAAGTGTTTAACGGTTAATATTAGAACAATGGCAACAATCAAAGTAAAGCAAGTAAGAAGCGCTATTGGAAGAACAAAAACCCAAAAGAGAACGCTTGAAGCATTAGGATTTAAGAAACTTCACCAAGTTGTAGAACACGAAGCTACGCCTTCTATTTTAGGAATGATAGCTGCAGTTAGTCATTTACTTGAAGTTCAAAAATAATTTTAAAACAAAAATTAAAATGAATTTAAACAACATAAGACCTGCTGCAGGTGCTACTCACAACTCTAAAAGAATTGGTAGAGGGCAAGGTACAGGAAAAGGAGGTACTGCTACGAAAGGACATAAAGGTCAGAAAGCTAGAGCTGGTTATTCTCAGAAAATCGGTTTCGAAGGTGGACAGATGCCTTTACAAAGGAGATTACCTAAATTCGGATTCAAAAACGTAAACAGAAAAGAGTTTAGAGGCGTAAACCTTGACACTATTCAAACTTTAATCGAGAACAAATCCATTACTGGAGAGATCACGAAAGAAGTTTTAGTAGAGAACGGGATCGTTTCTAAAAACGAATTAGTGAAAATTATGGGTAGAGGAGAATTGAAATCTGCGGTTTCAATCTCTGCTGACAAGTTCACTAAATCTGCTGAAGAGCTTATTGCTAAAGCAGGTGGAAAAGCAATTACCTTATAATACTTACTAATGAAAGAATTTATACAAACCCTTAAGAATATTTGGAGCCTAAAGGAATTAAGAGATAAAATTCTCTTTACGTTAGGTATTATCCTTGTGTATAGATTCGCATCTTATATCTCACTTCCTGCAATTAACCTTGCAGAGGTGGGAGATCTCTTAGAGCATTATAAAAATCAAGGCGGTAACAAGCAAGGAGCAGGTCTCCTTGGCTTGCTTTCGTCGTTTACGGGGGGAGCTTTCAGCCACGCTTCCGTAATGGCGTTGGGAATCATGCCTTATATTTCTGCTTCTATTATTGTTCAGTTGATGGGAATGGCTATTCCTTATCTTCAGAAACTTCAGAAGGATGGAGAGTCAGGTAGAAATACATTGAATCAAATTACTAGATGGTTAACGATTGGTGTTTGTCTTGTACAGGCTCCTTCTTATTTAACTTCTATTACTCAATTATTCTTACCATATGCTCAGTTCTCTTCTGCATACTATGTAGAGCCAAATTCTATCATGTTCTGGTTGCCAAGTATTGTTATCTTGGTTGCTGGTTCAGTATTCGCAATGTGGTTAGGTGAGAAAATCACCGACAAAGGTATCGGAAACGGTATTTCCATCCTTATTATGGTGGGGATCCTTTCAAGATTACCTGAAGCATTCGTTCAGGAAATGGCCGTGCAGAACGGAAAAGGAGGAATGGGATCTATTATGATCCTTATAGAAGTAATATTCTGGATGCTGGTAGTTCTTTTAGCAGTGGTATTATCTGTCGCTGTTAGGAAAATTCCAATTCAGTATGTAAGCAGAGCTCAAGCAAGAGGAGGTGTAAACAGAAATCTTATGCAGGGAGCAAGACAGTGGATCCCATTGAAAGTGAATGCTGCTGGTGTAATGCCGATTATCTTTGCTCAGGCATTGATGTTCGTACCAGGATTATTGACGAAATTCGATGAGTCCAATACTTTTCTTGCAGGTTTCAAGAATGTTTTTAGCTGGCAGTACAATGTATTGTTCGCGCTATTAATTATTATATTCTCATTTTTCTATACTGCAATTACAATTCCGGTGAACCAAATGGCTGATGATTTGAAGAGAAATGGAGGTTTAGTACCGAAAGTAAGACCCGGTAAAGAGACAGCTGACTATTTAGATGATATTTTATCAAAAATTACCTTGCCAGGTGCAATATTTTTGTCTATCTTTGCAGTCCTTCCAGCAATAGTGCATGGAAGCTTTGTTCAGACAGATGCGTTCGCCCTATTTTTCGGGGGAACATCACTATTGATTATGGTTGGAGTTATTTTAGATACCGTTCAACAGATTAATACTTATCTGCTGAACCATCATTATGATGGCTTAATGCAGTCTAAATTGTCAAGAACGACTGGATATTAATTTATGGCAAAACAAAAACATATTGAACAAGACGGCGTTATCACGGAAGCACTTTCGAACGCCCAGTTCCGTGTAGAGCTGGAGAATGGGCATATACTTATCGCTCATATTTCCGGTAAAATGAGAATGCATTATATTAAACTTTTACCTGGAGACAAGGTAAAACTAGAAATGTCTCCCTACGATTTATCTAAAGGGAGGATCACATTTAGATATTAAAAACAGCTGCCAAATGGAATGTATGTTCCATTTGGCTCTTGTTGAAAAATAAATACTATCAAAATGAAAGTTAGAGCATCAATTAAAAAAAGAAGCGCTGATTGCAAGATTGTACGCAGAAAAGGTGTACTATTCGTAATCAACAAGAAGAACCCAAAATTTAAACAAAGACAAGGCTAACATTAAATTATGGCGAGAATTGCAGGTATTGATTTACCAAAAAACAAAAGAGGTGTTATCGGTTTAACTTACATCTACGGAGTTGGAAGAAGTACTTCTTCTGAAATCCTTAAGGCTGCCGGTATCAGCGAAGACAAGAAAGTCAACGAATGGAATGACGATGAATTGGCTGCAATCAGAACTTATATCTCAGAAAACGTAAAAGTAGAAGGAGAACTTAGATCTGAAGTGCAATTGAACATCAAGAGATTGATGGACATAGGATGCCAACGAGGAATACGTCACAGACTAGGACTACCTTTAAGAGGCCAGAGAACGAAAAACAACTCTAGAACCCGTAAAGGAAAGAGAAAAACAGTTGCTAACAAGAAAAAAGCAAGTAAATAATCGTTAGGAATTATGGCAAAACAAACTAAAGTAGTTAAAAAAAGAAAAGTAAAAGTTGAAGCTATTGGTGAAGCGCATATTCAAGCTTCTTTCAATAACATCATCATTTCTTTAACAAATAAAAGCGGAGAAGTTATCTCTTGGGCGTCTGCCGGTAAAATGGGTTTCAGAGGTTCTAAAAAGAATACTCCATTTGCTGCTCAAATGGCAGCTGAAAATTGCTCTAATGTTGCTCACGAAGCTGGACTAAGAAGAGTAAAGGTGTATGTGAAAGGTCCTGGTGCAGGTAGAGAATCTGCGATCAGAACAATCCACAATTCAGGTATTGAAGTTAGCGAAATCATTGATGTGACTCCTATGCCGCACAATGGATGTAGACCACCTAAAAGAAGAAGAGTTTAATTTTTAGAATTTACCCATTATGGCAAGATATATTGGACCTAAAACTAAGATTGCTAGAAAGTTTGGTGCTGCAATCTACGGAGATGACAAAAACTTCGAAAGAAGAAAAAACCAACCGCCAGGACAACACGGTCCTAACAAAAGAAGAGGTGCTAAGAAATCAGAATATGCAGTTCAGCTAGCTGAAAAGCAAAAAGCTAAATATACTTACGGTATTTTAGAAAAGCAGTTTGCTAACTTATTTGAAAAAGCACACAGAAGTAAAGGTGTAACAGGTGAAGTTCTATTACAGCTTTGTGAATCAAGATTGGATAACGTAGTATTCAGATTAGGTTTTGCTAAAACAAGATCTGCTGCTAGACAGTTAACTTCTCACAGACACATTACTGTGAATGGTGAGATCCTTAACATTCCTTCTTATTTAGTAAAAGCAGGTGATGTGATCGCTGTAAGAGAGAAATCTAAATCTCTTGAGGTTGTTACTGATTCATTAGCTTCTAAAGCTAATTATGAGTGGTTACAATTCAACGATGAGAAGAAAGAAGGTACTTTCGTTTCTGCTCCTGAAAGAATCCAAATTCCGGAGGACATCAAGGAACAGCTTATCGTCGAACTTTACTCTAAATAATTTTTTAATCAAATTTTTGCTCAACCCAATAATATGGCAATTTTACAATTCATAAAACCCGATAAAGTAATTTTACTTAACTCTGATGAATTTAAAGGTCAATTCGAATTCAGACCATTAGAACCAGGTTTCGGGCTTACAATCGGTAATGCTTTGAGAAGAGTGTTGCTTTCTTCTCTGGAAGGATATGCTATTTCATCTATCAAAATAGAAGGTGTAGAGCACGAATTTTCAACTATTCCAGGAGTAATCGAAGATGTTACCGAAATTATTCTTAACCTTAAGCAGGTAAGATTAAAAGCTTCAGCAGAAGGCCAGGCCAACGAGCAGGTAATTGCTAAAGTATCAGGTCAGACGGTTATTACTGCTGGTGATTTAGGTAAGTCTATCAACGGATTTGAGGTGCTGAACCCGGATCTTTTGATCTGCAACCTGAACAGTGATGTAACTTTCGAAATCACTTTCAATATTGAAAAAGGTAGAGGGTATGTTCCTTCAGAACAAAATAAGTCAAACAATGCTCCTGTAGGAACTATTGCTATTGACTCTATTTTCACGCCAATTAAGAAAGTACAATACAGCATTGAAAATTATCGTGTAGAGCAAAAAACAGACTACGAAAAACTTGTATTAGATATAGAAACTGATGGTTCCATCAGTCCTCAAAATGCTTTAACTGAAGCTTCTAAGATATTAATTTATCACTTCATGTTGTTCTCTGATGAGAGAATCACACTTGAAACGGAAGCTGTAAAAGCATCTATCCAATATGATGAAGAAACACTTCACACAAGACAATTACTTAAGTCTAAATTAGCAGATATGGATCTTTCAGTAAGAGCCCTTAACTGTCTGAAAGCAGCTGAAGTAGAAACTCTTGGAGAACTTGTTTCTTACAGTAAGTCTGATTTGATGAAATTCAGAAATTTTGGTAAAAAATCTTTGACAGAACTAGAAGAATTAGTGCATTCAAAAGGTCTTAACTTCGGTTTCGACGTTGCAAAATATAAGTTAGACGCTGATAAATAATTAATAATGAGACACGGTAAAAAATTCAATCACTTAGGAAGAACAGCTTCTCATAGAAGTGCTTTACTTTCTAATATGGCTTGTTCTCTAATTGAGCATAAAAGAATCAACACTACTGTAGCTAAAGCTAAAGCTTTAAGAGTATATGTTGAACCTCTATTAACAAAGGCAAAAGAAGATACTACACACAATAGAAGAATTGTTTTTTCATATCTTCAAAGTAAAGAAGCAGTTACTGAACTTTTCAGATCAGTAGCTCCTAAAATCGCAGAAAGAAACGGTGGATATACAAGAATCATCAAGACTGGATTCAGACAAGGTGATGCTGCTGACATGGCTCTTATCGAGCTAGTTGATTTCAACGAACTTTACAATCCTAATGCTGAAGAGAAAAAGACTACAAGAAGAAGTAGAAGAGCTACAACTGCTAAAAAAGAAGCTGTAGTTGCTGATGCTCCTAAAGTAGAAGAAAAAGTTGAAGAGCCTAAGGCTGAAGCAACAGACTCTACAGAAGAGAAAACTGAAGAATAATATTTCATTCAGATATAAATGAAAAGCCATCCGGATTCCGGATGGCTTTTTTATTACACAAAAGGGGTATTGTAGGAAGTAGAGTGGAGATCTAATTTTGTTCCACTAATCAATCAACAAAATCTAATACCATGGCTATTACCCCTTTTACTAAAAAACTCGTTGAGACTGCTCAACAGCAATACCAACTTTATAAAAGTATGGATGAAGCAGATGAAAAACTCTGCAAACAAATCCGTAAATACTACACAGATCTGGGCTTTACTTTTACAAGCTGCGTAGATGAACCGTGGTCTGCCGTTTTTATTTCATGGTGTGTCCTGAAAGGAGGTGCCAACGCTACGGAATTTAAATTCTCTGTGGCACATTCTAAATTTGTATATAAAGCCATTCAAAATGCTACTCAGGCAGCAGGCGTTTTCAGGGCAAGAAAACTGAATGAATACAAACCTAAAATTGGTGATATCATCCATAACAACCGGGGAAATTCAACGTTTGATTATGAGTACGCAAAAAACCACGAAAGCTACCAGTCCCACTCTGCCATTGTAGTTGAAGTAGGAGAAGACAGCGGTGGAAGATATCTGCTTACAGTAGGTGGAAACGAAAGTGATTCTGTGCGAATGAAAGAAATTCGGCTCGATAAGAATGGATTTATCAAACAAAGAAGTATCAATCCCTATATCTCAATTATTGAAACCTTAAAGTAGAGATCAGATGATATGAAAAACCCTCATGAAAATGAGGGTTATTTTTTTGTTATATTTTCGTTCTTTTCAGTTCAATCACATTATTCCCTTGTTCAAGGTGTATGCTATCTCCTTTTACTCTTGCAGTCATATCATCTTTCTGATAGATGGCTTCACCATTCTTAATTTCAGATTTAGGAAGAGTGAATGTTTTTTTGTTGCTTGTAATTGCTACTGTACTTTCCTTAGGATCATTTTTGAAAACTACTTTTACCAATGTTCCATCTGTAGCCTTGTAAACGAAATCTGTTTTTTCTATCTTCTGGCCGTTCACTTCAATGGTGGAAGAACTTTGGGTTACGGAATCTATTTTTCCGTTATTATCCGTGACCACAGTTGTAGAACTATCCATTTTGATCACGTTTTTGTTTCCGCTTTCACTTGATTTTTTACAGCTGATTACGGTCATTGCAAGTATAGCATTCAGTACTATGAGGCTTTTTTTCATGATTTTTAAAGTTTGAGATTTTACTTGAATTTTATTCTTTAATTTTACAAAAATCATGCTATAATATGAAATCTTTTTGTCATTATTTATACATAACTATTTTCTTTTTTACGGTTAATTTAATAGACTCTCAGAAAAGAAATTTCGACATTAAGGATGGCCATTTTTTGTTGGATGGAAAACCTTTTACCATCTATTCAGGGGAGATGCATTATCCCCGGGTTCCGTCAGAATATTGGAAACACCGGTTACAAATGATGAAAGCAATGGGCCTGAATACCGTTACTACATATGTTTTTTGGAATTATCACGAAGAATCACCTGGAAAATGGAACTTTTCAGGTGAAAAAGATTTAAGCAAATTTATTAAAACAGCACAGGAAGTAGGTTTATATGTAATTATCCGTCCGGGACCCTATGTTTGTGCGGAATGGGAATTTGGGGGGTACCCCTGGTGGCTGCAGAAAGATAAAAGTTTGGAAATAAGAACGGATAATAAAGCTTTTCTTAAACAGTGCGAAAATTATATTAATGAATTGGCAGGACAGATTATTCCCCTCCAGATCAATAATGGCGGGCCGGTTATTATGGTTCAGGCTGAAAATGAATTTGGATCTTATGTCGCTCAGCGGAAAGATATTTCACTGGAGCAGCACAGAACATACAGTTATAAAATAAAAGATTTGTTATTGAAATCAGGTCTGTCCGTTCCTTTTTTTACCTCAGATGGGAGCTCGCTGTTTAAAGGAGGTTCTATTGAAGGTGCTTTGCCTACAGCAAATGGAGAGAGTGATATAGAAGTCCTGAAAAAAGTGGTAGATGAATATCATGGAGGTAAAGGTCCGTACATGGTAGCAGAATACTATCCGGGCTGGCTTGATCACTGGGCTGAGCCTTTTCCCAGAGTTTCCGTGGAAGAAGTGGTGAAACAATCAGAATTGTATATCAGTAATAACGTTTCTTTCAACTATTACATGGTTCATGGAGGTACAAATTTTGGTTTTACCAGTGGGGCGAATTACGATAAAGATCATGATATCCAGCCGGATATGACAAGCTATGATTATGATGCACCGATCACGGAAGCAGGCTGGGCAAGTCCGAAATACAATGCCCTGAGAGCTGTGTTTCAGAAAATAAATAAGGAAAACCTTCCGGAAGTTCCGAAGACACCCAATGTTATCACCTTTAAAAATGTAAAATTTTCCAAAACGCTTGCTTTATTTGATATGATAAAAAAGCAAAATTCAGTCAAGGCAGATCGACCCCTTAGCTTTGAAGATCTTGGCATTGGGCACGGCTATGTTCTTTACCGGAGAAAATTTGAAAAAGATGAAAAGGGAAAGCTTGAAATAAAAGGTTTAAGAGATTACGCTAACATTTATGTAAACGGAATTTGGAAAGGAGAACTCAACCGCTATTATAAAAAGTATGATCTTGAAATTGACCTTAAGTCTGGGGATGTCCTGGATATCCTTGTAGAAAATATGGGAAGGATTAATTATGGTGCACAAATAGTTCAGAACCTCAAAGGCATCATAAGCCCGGTAACGATCGGCGAGAACGAGATGGTCAGTCATTGGGAGATGTTTGTCTTACCATTTGATAAAATCCCAGGTATTACGACGCAATCAAAATTTATAGCCGCGAAAACGCCCGTTATCAAGGAAGCTCATTTCAATCTTAATGAAACCGGAGACACTTTTCTTGATATGAGAAACTTCGGAAAAGGAATCGTTTTTGTGAACGGAAAAAATATAGGACGATACTGGAGTAAAGTAGGGCCGCAGTTGACGCTTTATGTTCCCGGAGTATGGTTGAAGAAAGGAAAAAATACCATTCAGGTTTTTGAACAGATCAATGATAAGGATATTCAGGAAATAAGCAGCATTGATACGCCTATTCTTGATCAGCTGGTAAAATAGGTTTTTATTCTGACTGCGACTCAGCATACACGTCCCTGTTTTTCAGGGACGTTTTTATTTTGCGGTTGAAACAGGATAAGTTTGAAACTATTATTAATTATTTAGAATTGATGGTTAAAATCTAAAAAAAATGTTAAATTTAATGATAATAAAAAGTAAACCAATAACCCTGAACTCAAGTCTCAAAATTACACAAAGGTGTAATTGATTCCGCCTTGTTTTCTTACGAAATTTGTCTTAAACAAAAAAACAATGAGCATTTCCATCGCCATAGTAGAAGACGAAAAGAACTACAACAATGCGTTGAAGAAAGTCATCAATTACCAGGATGATATGAAGGTGGCCGCCCAGTTCTTCGACGGGAATGACGCCCTGAAAAATCTCCCAGATATTTCTCCGGATGTAGTGATGATGGATATTCAGCTACAGGACATGCTGGGGATTGAAATCATTGAAAAACTCAGAAGAAAAATGCCGGAAACACAGTTTATTATGTGTACCAGTTTTGAAGACGATGAAAAAATCTTCAATTCTTTAAAAGCCGGTGCTATGGGCTATCTCATCAAAGGAGAAAGTATGGATAAAATCTTATCCTCTATCCGGGATGTCTATAACGGTGGTGCACCTATGAGCCTCTCTATTGCCCGAAGAGTTTTGAGCCACTTCGAAAAAAAACTTCCCGAAACCAAAGATTTTGACGATCTCACTGAACGCGAAAAAGAAATTCTTGAACTTCTTTCACAGGGACTTTTGTATAAGGAAATTGCCGACCAAAAGTTCATCAGCATTGATACCGTAAAAAAACACGTAGGAAACATTTACCGAAAGCTGCATGTCAGTAATAAGGTAGAGGCAATCAATAAATTTAACCATTTTAAAAACTAAGAATTATGAAACCAAATGAAAGACTAGAAAGAACATTAGCATTTATTAAGGAAGGATTAGATTATGATTTGTTAAATACTGATGATTTAGACGTAATTAACAAAGCCTTAATTTCAGACAAAGAAGAGACTGTAAACCTTTGGGCTAATAATAAACTTCACGGTTTAGAGAAGAAACAGCCCCCTAAATTACCAGAAATAATCTTTTCGGATGATTTAGAATTACATTACACTGCTTATGATGGAAGTACAACAAGAATAGATCCGGGTGATGCTAATAATTTTATATTAGAATTTAAAACAGGAGTTAGCCCTATCTTAAACAGACCTCTTAGAGTTAAAAGTGAAATCATTATTAAATTGTTTGAAGATAACTTAATGTTAAAAGGAAAAAAAACAATTGATATTTATCTAACCCAGAATGGTAATAACGTTGTATTTTACATTAAACAAGGTGGACAAATTTTTCAAATTAATGACATGCATGAAATTAATGAAATTTCAGCAGATTTGATAGATTACAATAATCAATTTAATAATGATTTTGGTTCCAAAGCCGATATTTATGTTCATGATCTTTCAGGTGGGAATATATCAAGAAATACAAGAAAATTTGAAATTGGATCAATAATTTATGATGAATTAAAAGCTTCAAAAAAAGAACCGGATACTTCTTGTGTTCTTTTTTATCCGGCAATTTATACATTAGATGATGAAATAGAGCAAGATGTTGATGGACATTTAGTAAAAATGAAACATAAGAATTTAGTGACTTTTGTGATGGTCATTGGGGATTATTATATGTTTAATCTTGAAATAGTTTCACACACAGCATTCTTTGATAGAAATGGTCTTTGCCCTCCTGGAAATTGCTAAATGACTACTCTGGATATTATATATTACTTAATTATAGTAATAAATTTCGTTGTTTCCATAATCTTTGTAAGGTTATGGAAACAATTTTATTTCGTATATTTTTTTGTAATTATTGTCGCAGAGTTTTTAATACTCCTTTTCCCAAATGCACAAAAAATATATAATATTCTGGATATTTTTACTATAATTTTTTTGGGTTTTATTTTTCAGAAAGAAATTAAAAATAAAATTTGGCTAGCAATTATTTCTTTTTCAGCGATCTTATTATCTATATATTTTTTTTCAATAAGTAAAACGCTATATTCAATATATACAGGTGTAATTTGTTGTTTATACATGATCATTATTTCTTTAACTTGGTTTTGTGAAAAAGTAATAAATGAGGAGAAAAACGGGTCATTATTGAAAGAACAATTATTTTGGATATCATCTTCACTACTGTTTTGGGCCGTATTTTATTTGTTCAGAATGACACCGATGTATTGGATTCAATCTGAAGATAAAAATTTTTTAATTGTTCTGAAGTACATATTTCAGGTAGCTACAAATCTATCTTACATTTTGTTTTTAATAGGACTTTTAAGTAAAAGATTATGAAAGTTTTACCAATAGAAATTAAATTGACATATTTGATAGCATTACTGATTGTTACATTCTTTGTTGGTTTTATTATTTTCGTTGTCCTCATGTACAAAAGAAAACAGTTGCTGTATCTCAAAGAACAACAACTTAAAGAAGCAGAATATCAAAACCAGCTCCTTCAAAAAGAGCTTGAAAAACAAAAGTCAATAGAACAAGAGCGGGAACGTATTTCCCATGACATGCATGACGATCTCGGAGCCGGCATTTCAGCCCTGAAACTTCAGGCGGAATTCCTCAAACAGAAGGCTGAAGATGGTGATCTGCAAAATGACATTGACGAACTTCTGAAAACCTCCGAAGAAATGAATCTGTCCATGCGGGAAATGCTTTGGAGTTTAAACTCAGGAAATGATACCCTAGGAAGCTTTATAGATTATGCTGTTCAATACGCGGATAACTTCCTGAAAAAAACGAAAATCAAATTATGGTCAGAAAGTGTAGACATTATTTCTGATACCCCAATTTCCACAGAGCTCAGACGGAATATGTTTTTATGTTTAAAAGAATCTCTGAATAACGCTTACAAACATAGCCGGGCAAATACACTGAAGCTTTCTTTCTCACAGGCGAAAAATGTCTTTTCCATGAAAATTTCAGATGACGGTACAGGAATTCCTGAAGCACATTCGGAAGGAAATGGATTAAGAAATATGAAACGAAGAATGCAGGAGCAAAACGGAGAATGCCAGATTTTAAAAAACGGGCCCGGAACTCAGATACTTTTTAGAGTTACCATATAAATATTGCATAGAGGTCTATTACTTATTCTAATCACCCTTTTGTGTAATTGACATGAGAAATTTTTAACCTGAACTTTACTGAAATAAAAACTAATTACAATGGATAATAATTTTTTTTCAGTATCAAATACAGGTGAGCTGGCAGAGTTTGAAAACAAAACTTTACCATCGCCCTTTGTTCAGGTTGAAGGACTTGATAAAAACACCCTGGAAGAAGTTCAGGGATTTAAATTACGAAATGCAGACTGGCTTGAAGCTCTATCAGATGATATTGTGAATCTTCCGCACATTGATTCGTTCCTGCCGGAAAGTACTTGTGGCAACGATGACAGGGTAATGGTCAACCCTCAGAATATACCGTATAGATACATATGCAGTCTGATTATTACGGCAAGCAATGGAGGACAATACATCGGTACCGGTTTTTTTATTAACAAAAGATGTATCATTACGAGTGGCCACTGCGTTTTTATAAAAAATGCTGGAGGCTGGGTTCGGTCAGTTCAGGTTATTCCCGGTCGCGACGGAGGAAATGCACCGTTTGGATCACAGATCAGTACGAATTTCAGAAGTATGGAAGAATTTATCCGGAATGAAAATTCGGATTTTGATCATGGGGCTATTATTCTTCCGGATAATACACTTTTTAACAGAGTAGGTGGCTATTTTGGTTATTCCGAATTGAAAACTTCTACTCTTCTAAATAATTCTGGATATCCAAAAGATAAACCAAGAGGAACCCAATGGTTTAATGCAGGTATGCCCACTAATGTGACAGATTACAAACTTGAATACATGATAGACACAGAAGGAGGACAAAGCGGGAGCCCTGTTTATGTAAACGCTCCGGTGCGTTCCGTAGTAGGGGTTCACGGGTATGGAGGCTGTCCCAATAAGGCTGTAAGAGTACGAGATTACTTTTTTCAAAGATGGGCTGAATGGGCGAGACTATAATCATGCGCTGATTGTATATGAAACTTATTTAAAAGGAAATAAACTAATACCAATAACCATAAAAACTAATAACCATGTCATTGTATTATATCGCGATCATTATGGCTGCAACAGGTGTTTTTGGAGGAATTGTGAATTACTTCTCAGATGCCAATGCTCAAAAAGAACCTGAAAGTACTACTGTAACCAAGTTACGACACTGGGGAATCTGTATCCTTTTTGGAATAGCAGCGACTGTCCTGGTTCCCTTATTTCTGAAATTTGCAGACAGCAAATTATTGCAGGAAATCTATATTCCGAAAAAGACAGATTCAGGTGATAAGAAATCATCAGGAACGGCCACTGCTAAAACCGCAAATTACAGTTTGGTAAAGGCTGATTCCTTACAAACTACGCCATCAGGTACTGGTACAAATGCATCAACTCAAACCGATCCTAAAGAGCCAAAACCAGAAGAAAAAGCAACAGATTATCTGATCTGGACAGCATATTGCCTGCTTGCTGCGTGTGCCGGAATGAGGTTTATAGATCTGCTGATGTCAAAAATTATCAGTAAAGAAGCTATGAATCAGAAAAATACTGAGATACAGGAACTGAGTAAAGAAATTGAAGGCAAGGAAAAAGAAATGATAACCTCTCTGAATAATTATAAAATAAGTGAATCTATTCAGCTTAAAGATGCCGTGGAAAGGAGTAGCCTGGCTGAGAATGGAATCAATGCACCGGATCAAAGCACATTATTACTCTCATGGCTGCCACCGATTACTCATTCCAATGATCCGCAGAAAGGAAGGTTCGGAGGAAGGAGCAGTGCCAATGGTAAAACGCTTACCGCAGATTATAGCCAGTCCGATCTTCCAGGTGTTCTCAATCTCACCATCAAGGTGTCTTCTGCAGAAGGGGATTTAAACAGCGGTGTTTATTTATTTCTACATAATTCTTTTGCTAAATCCATCATTCATCTTGACGGAAATGGGAAGAAAGAAGTAGAATATAAAATTCCTGCCTATGGAGCATTTACTATAGGCGCAATTACTGATAATGGAAATACCCATTTAGAGCTTGATCTTGAAAGATTAGAGAATTTCCCGAAAGATTTTAGAAACAGATAAGATTAAAAGAAATTAATGCCAAATTTTTAATACCCATTCTCCAATCAATAAGGTTGGAGAATTTTTGAATGATTACCAAATATTAAAGCCCTGTTTTTTTCATCAGGTTAGTTTTTTCATTAAATTTGTGATCAAGTATAATTATTAATAAAACAGCCTGAAGCATGTGCCGATGGTTTAAAACTAAACAATATGAGTGCAATTTCTTTCATAGAAGCGAGACAAATTTTGGATTCCAGAGGTAATCCTACCATTGAAGTAGATGTGTTTACGGAAAGCGGAGCCATGGGACGCGCTGCAGTACCTTCAGGAGCATCTACAGGTGAACATGAAGCAGTGGAATTACGTGACGGCGGTTCAGATTATATGGGTAAAGGCGTCCTGAAAGCTGTTGAAAATGTAAAAGAAATCATTGCAGAAAACTTAATTGGACAACCGGTTTTTGAGCAGAACTTTATCGATCAGATCATGATTGATCTTGACGGAACTGCCAACAAAGGAAACCTGGGTGCTAATGCCATTTTAGGAGTGTCTCTGGCTGTAGCAAAAGCTGCTGCTGCTGAATTGAGAATTCCTTTATACAAATATGTAGGAGGTGTTAATGCCAACACACTTCCTGTTCCTATGATGAATGTGATTAACGGTGGATCTCACTCTGATGCGCCTATCGCATTCCAGGAATTCATGATCATGCCCGTAAAAGCAGAATCTTTCTCTGATTCATTGAGAAAAGGAACTGAAATCTTCCACAACCTGAAATCTATTCTTCATTCAAGAGGTCTTTCTACAGCAGTAGGGGACGAAGGTGGTTTTGCACCTACATTCAAAGGAACTGAAGATGCTTTGGATACATTGCTTCAGGCGATTGAAAAAGCAGGTTACAAGCCTGGTGACGATATCATGCTGGCACTGGACTGTGCAGCTTCAGAATTCTACAAAGACGGAATCTACGATTACAGAAAATTCCAGACTCCGGATGCAGCTCAGTTCTCTAGCAGCGAGCAGGTTTCTTACCTTGCTGAATTAGCCGCTAAATACCCGATTATCTCTATCGAAGACGGAATGCAGGAAAACGACTGGGAAGGTTGGAAAATGCTTACCGATAAAATTGGTGACAGAGTACAGCTTGTAGGTGACGATTTATTCGTAACCAACGTTGAAAGACTGTCAAGAGGAGTGAAAGAAGGTATCGCGAATTCTATCCTTGTCAAAGTAAACCAGATCGGTTCTCTTACTGAAACAATGGATGCTGTACAAATGGCTCAGAACAACAAGTTCACTTCAGTAATGTCTCACAGATCAGGAGAAACTGAAGACGCTACAATTGCTGACCTTGCAGTAGCTATGAACTGCGGACAGATCAAAACAGGATCTGCTTCAAGATCAGACAGAATGGCGAAGTACAACCAGCTGTTGAGAATTGAAGAAGCATTGGGCGATACAGCTTATTTCCCAGGCTTAGATGCATTCAAAATTAAAAGATAATTGAATTTATAAATAACGGCAAGCGATAATTTTTGTTTGCCGTATTTTGTAATAAGTAGTATATTTAGAAAAAAAATAAATAAATGTCAGACAACAAAGTAATATTGAATTACGACGGTAATTCATATGAATATCCAATCGTGGATAGTACTATCGGAGACAGAGGAATTGATATTTCAAAATTAAGAGACCAGACAGGTTTAATCACTCTGGATTTAGGGTACAAGAACACTGGAGCTACTCTTAGCGACATCACTTACTTAGACGGAGATAAAGGAGAATTATTCTACAGAGGTTATCCAATCGAGCAGATTGCTGAGAAATCTAACTTCACAGAAGTAATGTATCTTTTATTACATGGTGAATTACCTACTCAGGACCAGTTCGGGACTTTCAACAACAACATTAAAAAATATAACTTTATAGCAGAGGAGATGAAAAAAATCATCGATGCTTTCCCTCGTTCTGCTCACCCAATGGGAGTTTTATCTTCTTTAACTTCCGCTTTGACAGCTTTCAATCCTAAAGCCGTTAACGTAAACTCTAAAGAAGAAATGGATCACGCTGCAGAATTGATGATTGCTAAGTTCTCTCACCTTTGCGCATGGACGTACAGAAAAACTCAGGGACTTTCTCTTAACCACGGAGATAACAGCCTGAACTACGTAGAAAACTTCTACAAAATGGCTTTCAGATTACCAAACGAAGAATTCGAAGTAAACCCGGTAATTGTTGATGCTCTTGATAAATTATTAATCCTTCACGCTGACCACGAGCAAAACTGTTCTACTTCTACAGTAAGAATGGTAGGTTCTGCTCACACAGGTCTTTTCGCTTCTATTTCTGCGGGTGTTTCTGCACTTTGGGGTCCTCTTCACGGAGGGGCAAACCAGGCTGTAATTGAAATGCTTGAATTGATCGAAAAAGATGGTGGAGACGTTAACAAGTGGGTAGCAAAAGCTAAAGATAAAAATGACAGCTTCCGTCTAATGGGCTTCGGACACAGAGTATACAAAAACTTTGACCCAAGAGCGAAAATCATTAAGAAAGCAGCTGACGATATCCTTAACGCATTAGGAATCCAGGATAAAGCTCTTGATATTGCTATGCAGTTGGAAAGAGTAGCTCTTGAAGACGAGTACTTCGTAGAAAGAAAACTTTATCCAAACGTAGATTTCTATTCAGGTATCATCTACAGAGCATTAGGAATCCCTACAGAAATGTTCACCGTAATGTTTGCATTGGGAAGACTTCCGGGATGGATTTCTCAGTGGAAAGAAATGAGAATCAAAGGAGATCCTATCGGAAGACCAAGACAGGTTTACCAAGGTGCTCAAAAAAGAGATTACATCGATATTACAAACAGATAATCACTGTTTTTATCATAATAAAAATCCCAAAGCTTGCTTTGGGATTTTTTTATTTTACATTGTTGTTTTGAAATTAAATTTCCTGATTGATAAATACTAAAGTTCTTACCCCATAAATCATAATCATTGAAGCTTTGCCAGTTTCTACAAAATAGAATAACCTTTTACCTGTAGATAACTCAACTTCCCCTAATGTATGCAGGTCCGTTTTGCTATTAAACTCTCCATACCATTTGTTTTTAGCATTGATCAAACTTCCGGATTCTATATTCCCCTTATTGTTTGTGATTAGTTTTCTTGTTGTTAAAATACTGTAATTGTCGGAATCAATGATAACAGAGCAAATAATCAGCTCTTCTTCTGCAAAATCAATTGGGAAGTTTTGAAATAATAATTTAGGACTGGAATCTGAATCATAAAACTGTGTCCACCTGAAATCATAAGGTTTCATTGTTTTACGTTTTATTGAAGCTATGCAGATATTGTAAAGAGATTGATCAGATTTTTTCATTGATTTAAGAATAGTCTAAATTACAAAAATTTAAAGGTGAATCTTTTATAAGATTAAATGAATTCGGACACAATAATTTTATTAAATTTACTTCCATAAGTTGATAACTGTCAATAGGTTTTGGCTAAAGCCGTTTGAATGATATTTAATAATTAAACGGACTAAAGTCCGTTCCTATTGAAATGACCATCTTTACACCCAAATAAAAAACAAATACAATGACTTTCGGACAGCAGATGTTATTTTTCTTTAGTGCGGTAGGAGCCTTTAATGGGTTGCTGCTCGGGATCTATCTTCTGTTCGTCAAAAAGTTTAAATATCTTCCGGATTTCTTCTTAGGCTTAATTCTACTGACTTTAAGTAGCAGAGTAGGTATTTCAGTTGGGATGTACTTTTATCCGGATTTGCCGAGAATTATTCCACATTTTGGAATGGCGGCATTGTTTTTTACTGGCCCGGCTTTATATTATTATGTCAGATCATCATTTTTACGGGAAGAATTTGATTTAAAACAGTGCAGAACTTCTTTCGGTATTCTGACGTTGATCCTTGGAGCCGTTGGATTAGTATATTTATTCTTTCCGGTGACCTGGGACAGATATTTCGGAACCTTTATTTATACCGCTTGGTCGGTATTTGTACTATTATCGGTGTACCAGTATTATATTTTTTCAAAACGGACGATTCAAAATTCCAATAAGTTTCTCCTTCCCGTGATGATCAGCAATGTGATTATTTTCCTGGCTTATCAATTAATTTCTACGGGATGGGTTCAGATTTACTGTGCAGGGGGGAGTCTTGTTTTCTCATTTGTGCTGTATGCTAATTTTTTAATTATATTCAGTAAAAAGAATGATCAGGAGTCTGTAAAGGAAGCTCCGAAATATACCAATAAAAAAATTTCAGAAGAACTGGCAGACAGCTTTGTTTCAAAACTTGAACGACTGATGAATTCTGAAGAATTGTACAAAAACCCAAATCTGAAATTAAGTGACCTGGCTGCTAAAATGAGTATGTCTGCCCATCAGCTTTCCCAATTGCTGAATGATAATCTCGGTAAAAGCTTTTCAACCTACATCAATGAATACAGGATCAGCGAGGCCTGTGAAAAAATAGAAAACGGTTCTTTCCTGAAAATTGAAGAGATCGGTTATGAGGTTGGGTTTAATTCCAAGTCTACCTTCTTTTCTACCTTTAAAAAAATAAAAAATACAACACCTCTTCTGTACAAACAGTCTCAAATCCCTTCTGAGGCTAGGTTACAGAGTTCAGAATTATAATTTCGTACTGCGGAATTTAAACTTCAAAACCTTATTTTTCCTTCATCCCGCTACTTTTGGTTTCATAAAATTTAAAATTTATGAAAATCAGATTATGGCTTTTCCTGCCGCTCTTATTTATTTTCTGTTTTGGAAATGGTCAGGAAATAATCAAAGGAAAAGTTTTGGATTCAGAGACAAAGGCTCCGGTTTTTAAAGCTGAAATTTCTTTGCTCAATACATCAGACCTACGAATTATTCAAAAAGTTCTCACAGATTCCTTAGGCGTTTTTCAGTTGAACAACAGAGCTGATAACTCTTATATTGTCATTCAAAAAGATGGCTACGAAATGAAAGAATTGGATAAGGCGGGAGATTTTTCTTTGATTGAATTGAAACCGACAGTCGGAAATATTTCTGAAGTGGTGATCCGTTCAGCAGCCAGAAATATCAAGCTCAGTGATGGAAATATCGTCATGAGTGTTTCCGGAAATAGAGACTTTAAAACATCCGCCAATCTTCTTGAGGTTTTAAGAAGAACCCCCGGTGTTTCCATAGACCAGGAAGGGGGCGTTTTTATTGGAGGAAGAATTACGCCTGCGATATTTATTGATGGGAAACCCGTAACGATGAGCAGTCAGGAATTACAGTCCTATCTTCGTTCGTTACCACCGGAAATGGTAGAATCTCTTGAAGTGAACGCCAATCCCTCTTCAAAATATGACGCGGAATTTAAAGGCATTATCGATATCAGACTGAAAAGAAACGGAAATCTCGGCTGGAAAGGAAATTACAATGGAAATACCTATGCAAATAAGTTCAGCTACAGAGAAAACGCTTTAAATCTCTCTTATAATACAGAGAAAACAGCGTACAGTCTACAGGCCAATTATAATAACGGGATTTCCACTTATCGTTATAACGCATTGCAGAAACTTGCCAATACCAATGTCATGCGAACCAATACGTATCAGGAAGATGAAGGAACGGTGTACGGTATTCAGACCGGAGCAGATTTCAGGATGAATGATAAAAACAGGCTGGGTATCAACTTAAGAGGAAATTTCAGAAAAAGTGATCGGTTCCGTTTAGGATCACTTTATACAACCAACAGAGATGAATCACAGCTGATCTTTAATACCCAAAGCGAAAACCCGACAGAGTATTCCCAGGAAAATTACGGGATCACCGCTGATTATACATTTCATAACAAAGGCTTTAAGCTGAGCTTTTTAGGAAATTATCTTTCCGTTACAAATAAACAAAATGATGATTTTATAAATAGAGATCAGCCGACTGCTCAACTTTTATCCTACTGGAAATCTGATCTATTGAATAAGATTGACATTCAGACCGTGCAGATTGATGCTTCTCAAAAGATTGGTAATGCAGATCTTGAAGCGGGAATGAAATACAGCCGCTCAGATACAGATAATAATATCCGATACGATACACTGTCTGTCAACAACCGTTTTGTCTTTGATCCGGAACGTAGCAATATGTTTTCATATAAAGAGAAAATTTGGGCCGGTTATGTATCTTACAGACAGAAATTCGGAAAACTTCAGGTGAATGTAGGGCTGCGGTTTGAGAATACACAAAGTATTTCAGATGCTGTTACCAGAGATTCCATCGTGTCAAGAAATTATCTTGAATGGCTGCCTTCTTTCAGTACGTCTTATGCATTTAATAAATCTAATGAATTGTCTTTATCGTATAGCAGGAAAATGACAAGGCCTGTGTTTTCACAGCTCAATCCGTTCCGGGTTTACTTCAGCCCGCTCAATTATTGGATCGGGAATCCTTATCTGCAGCCTTCTTTCACCAGCCAGATTAAACTTACGTACCGTTATAAGAATTGGGTGACCAGTTTCACAGCAGGAAAAGAAAAAGATGTGATGACCCGTTATCCACTTTACAATCCGAAAACCAATGTTCTGGAATATCTGGGTACGAATCTTCCATACCGGAAATTTGCATCCATAGAAACCAGTTTTCCTGTAAAACTGACGAAATGGTGGAACATCACCACCCAGATCGCCGGATATTATAATGATGAATTCAGGCCGTATCTCGATGAGGTTTTTGCCTTAAAAGTCTATAATTATGAACTTCGCGTTAACCAGGTTTTTTCTTTGCCGAAAGGATATACCGTTAATCTTTTTGCGAATTATGAATCCAAAACCGGAAACAGCCTCTACATCATAAAGCCAAGATATACGGTGGATCTGTCTTTGCAGAAATCATGGTTTAACAATACCCTGAATACAAAGATCAGCTACAACAATATTTTTGATTCGTACGACCAGAGTCTGGAGTTCAGGCACAAACAGATCATGGACAACCGTCTTACGCATTGGTGGGACAGCAGCCGTTTGATTCTGTCTGTGGGCTACAGTTTTGGAAGCTCAAAATACCAGACTAAAGAAATCCAGAAAACAGAAGAAGAAAACAGGGCCAGATAGAAAAAGAAAACCTGCTTGTGATAAGCAGGTTTATTTTTTTGATTAAGGACAAACGCAGTTTCCACAAGTCCAGATTCTGCAGCTTCCGTCGTCATTCCATTCGCAGCAGTATTTCGGTCTGTTGATTCCGCCTCCTACGATTGATTTTTGTTGCTCTCTTCCTAATTTTTGTGCGTTTTTCAGCACTGGATTTTTTTTGTTCATGATTTTGATTTTTTGGTGTTAATAATTAAAGTTTTAAAATGATAATTCCATTGAAATTATATCACTAATATAGGAATTTATTTTATAGAATTTATACTTTTTTGTTTCTTATGTAGATGAAAAATAGTCGGTTGTAGATGAATTGGCTGTATGATTTCTTATTGGGAATCATAAAAAATAAACCCTGCTTGCAAAAACAGAGTTTATTATTTTGTTATACTGAGCGACTCGCTTAAAGGTTTTGGAGAGTGATTTGATAAAGAACATGCGTACCTGAATGAATGGCTTTTAGACGTATCCTGGCTTGTGGTATTGGTACATTTATTTCATTTCCACTATTGGCACCTATTATCTGTGCATCATTGAAAGTATACACTCTTGAAATAGGATATCCATCCTGATAGGCAGTCCATATCACCTTTAAATGAAACAGTTCAAAGGTCTGAGCTGTATTCGGACTGGGAGTTGGGGCGGTAAGATAAGTGACAGTTGTTCCATTAACAACATATTTGCTCTCAAGAACAGGGGTTGTCTGCGTAGAACTGTTGGGAGGAGAAATAATGTGTTTATGACGATCATAGTCCGCTTCTACTTTTATTACTTCAGGCGGAGGAGTGGTAAAGCCTGCCTGTGCAACGTATTTAACGCTAAAAGAATTCTGTGCAAATAAACTGGTTACGGATACCACTGTTAATAAAACAGCTAATAAAAAGGTAAGATTTTTCTTCATAATAATAAGATTTAAAATTAATACTGCTAATGTAGTGGTCACCCAAAAGTAAAACCAGTTATATTAAGTAAGCGCGTACACTTTAGCGATAAGCGCGCGCAGCCAAATTATAAGTGAGTATTACATGGTGGTATTTTCTGTATTTCTTGTATTATGCGGATAAAATAACTGTAAATAAAACCTTCCTTAGAGTAACCGGAATATTGGATAAAATTATAAGGATAAAGCAATTCAAAAGTTTTCCAGATACAGACCTTTACCTATATTTGTAGTATTGCATAAATCTTTATGAGACTAAACATTAAAAACGAAACGGGCAGGCTGAAATCAGTTGTTCTAGGTCAGCCTAATTCAATGGGAGGTGTTCCCACATTAGAAGAGAGCTATGACGCGAAGTCATATTACTCTATCGAACACAATATGTATCCGAAAGAAGAGGATATCATCAATGAAATGAATGCTTTCGAAGCAGTACTAAAAAAATATGATGTAGAGGTACTTCGCCCGAGCATTATCAAAGATTACAACCAGGTTTTTTCAAGAGACGTAGCTTTCGTGATTGATGATAAAATGATCATCTCAAACGTGATAGCAGACAGAGCTGACGAGCAGGAAGCCTACAAAAAAGTGTTTGAAAAAGTGGCCTGGAGAAAGATCATCAATCTTCCGGAAACAGCACACATCGAAGGTGGAGACGTTATTGTATGGGACGATTTCCTTTTTATAGGAACATGTTTCAGTGAAGATTACAGAAACTATAAAACAGCGAGAACCAACGAATACGCTATTGAAATTTTAAAAGAATATTTTCCAAAGAAAAGAATCATCGATCTTGAATTAAAGAAAAATGATAAAATTCCGTTCGAAGGAATTCTGCACCTGGACTGTACTTTCAATCCGGTGGGAAAAGATAAATGTCTTATTTATAAAAACGGATTTGTAGATGAAAGTGATTACCGCCTGATCATCGATATTTTCGGGGAAGAAAACTGTTTCCATCTCAATGACGAGGAAATGTTTGAAATGTTCCCGAATATTTTCTCCATTTCTCCTGATGTTGTGGTATCTGACAAAACATTCACCAGAATGAACAACCACCTGAGAAACGAGTGGGGAATGACCGTAGAAGAAATTCCTTACAGAGAAATCTCTAAAATGGGAGGATTGTTGAGATGTTCTACAATGCCATTGGTGAGAGAGTAGATTGATGTGAAAATTAGATGATTTGCTGATTCGTTAATTGCCAAATCTTTTAATCTTTCAATCTTTTAATTTTTAAATCTAAAATAATGCAAACAACAGATACAGTATTAATGATAGAGCCGATTGCATTCGGCTACAACGCTGAAACAGCGGAAAATAATTATTTTCAGGTAGAACAGAAAGGTTCTGATATTCAATCTAAGGCTTTAGAGGAATTCAACAGCTTTGTTGGAAAGCTGAGAAGCAAAGGAGTGAATGTGATCACTATAAAAGATACATTAGATCCTCACACACCGGATTCTATTTTTCCGAACAACTGGGTAAGTTTCCATAAAGACGGAAAAGTCGTTCTATACCCGATGTTCGCATCCAACAGAAGAGTGGAAAGAAGAGAAGATATTCTTGAAACGATAAAAGATCAGGGATTTGAACTGACAGAAATTGATGACTGGTCTTTCCCGGAAACTCAGGGACATTTCCTTGAAGGAACAGGAAGTATGATTTTCGACCATGACAAAAAAATCGCTTACGGTTCGGTTTCCTTAAGACTTGATGAAAAATTATTCAGAGAATTCTGTGAGAAATACGGCTTTACACCGATTGTTTTTCATTCTTATCAGACCGTAGGAACGGAAAGGCTACCTATTTATCACACCAATGTTATGATGTGTGTGGCAGACAGGTTTGTTGTGATCTGTTTAGACTGTATTGATGATGAACTGGAAAGAGAGAAAGTGATTGAAACCATCAAAAACTCTGGAAAAGAAATCATTGAAATTTCAGAAGAGCAAATGCAGCAATTTGCGGGAAATATGCTTCAGGTTCAGAATAAAGACGGACAGAAGTTTCTGGTGATGAGTCAGACTGCTTATCAGTCTCTAACTTCTGAGCAGGTAGCCGCTATTGAAAAATACTGTGAGATCATTTACTCAGACTTGAATACCATCGAAGTGAATGGAGGAGGAAGCGCAAGATGTATGCTTGCTGAGGTTTTCCTTCCGAAAAAATAATTGAACAAGACTCTATTAAAATAGATTTCCGGCCCTGTCCCAGGGCCGGAATTTTTTTTGACCGGTTTCATTTATTCAAATTGAGACAAAAGACAAAAAAGTTACCTAAATTTGTTCATTAAGCAAAAATTATGAAGATGCAGCAGTATTTTTTAGCATTCGCTGTTCTGTTCGGGATGTTTGTGGGCGCCCAGCAGAAAACGTTCTGTAACCCGATTAACATCGATTATGGCTATACGCCTTTCGAAGTTTTTTCAAAACAGGGGAAACACCGCGCAACAGCCGATCCTGTGATCGTTAATTTTAAAAATAAATTATTCCTGTTCTCCACCAATCAGGAAGGATACTGGTACAGCGATGATATGCTGGACTGGAAATTTGTCAAAAGAAAATTTCTGAGAGATAATAAATACACCCATGATCTGAATGCTCCGGCAGTCTGGGCGATGAAAGATACGCTCTATGTATACGGATCTACCTGGGAGCAGGACTTTCCGATCTGGAAAAGTACCAATCCTACCAAAGACGACTGGAAAATTGCTGTTGATACTTTAAAAGTTGGAGCCTGGGACCCGGCTTTCCATTATGATGAAGATAAAAATAAATTATACCTGTATTGGGGATCCAGCAACGAATGGCCATTACTGGGAACTGAAGTGAAGGTGAAAACCCTGCAGTCCGAAGGTTTTACAAAACCCATTATCAGGCTGAAACCGGAAGATCACGGTTGGGAAAGGTTCGGGGAATATAATGATAATGTTTTCCTTCAGCCCTTTGTGGAAGGAGCCTGGATGACGAAACATAATGGGAAATATTATATGCAGTACGGTGCCCCCGCTACTGAATTCAGTGGATATTCCGATGGAGTGTATGTCAGCAAAAATCCACTGGAAGGTTTCGAGTACCAGCAGCACAATCCTTTTTCCTACAAACCCGGTGGTTTTGCGAGAGGAGCGGGACATGGAGCTACTTTTGAGGATAACTACAAAAACTGGTGGCACATCTCAACTATTTTTATTTCTACTAAAAATAATTTTGAAAGAAGACTGGGGATCTGGCCTGCCGGATTTGATAAGGATGATGTGATGTACACCAATACGGCATACGGAGATTATCCAACCTTTCTTCCTCAATTTGCTCAGGGAAAAGATTTCTCAAAAGGGCTTTTTGCAGGATGGATGCTCTTAAATTACAATAAACCCGTTCAGGTTTCCTCTACGTTAGGCGGATATCAGCCGAACTTAGCGGTAGATGAAGATATTAAAACCTATTGGAGTGCGAAAACAGGAAATTCTGGAGAATGGTTTCAGACCGATCTTGGTGAGGTTTCCACCATCAATGCCATTCAAATCAATTATGCCGACCAGGATGCTGAATTTATGGGGAAAACACTGGGCAAAATGCATCAGTACAAAATCTACGGATCGAATGATGGTAAAAAATGGAATGTGATTGTTGATAAAAGCAAAAATACCAAAGATGTTCCCCACGATTATGTAGAACTGGAAAAACCGGCACAGGCCAGATTCCTGAAAATGGAAAACCTGAAAATGCCTACCGGAAAATTTGCATTAAGCGGATTCAGGGTATTTGGAAAAGGTGCAGGAGAAAAGCCAAAGAAGGTGGAAGGATTTGTTCCTCTGAGATCAGAACCTAAAAAATTCGGTGAAAGAAGAAGCATCTGGATGAAGTGGCAGCAGAACCAGGATGCAGACGGATATGTGATCTATTGGGGTAAATCTCCGGATAAATTATACGGAAGCATCATGGTATATGGAAAGAACGAATATTTCTTCACCGGAGCCGACAGAGCTGACTCTTACTATTTCCAGATCGAAGCTTTCAATGCCAATGGAGTTTCGGAGAGAACGGACGTTGCAAAGTCTGAATAAGATATAGATAAAAACGCTTTGAGAATTTCAAAGCGTTTTATTTTTTTCCATGTTCATTCACAAAAACCGCAATTTTATCAATTAAAAACTGATCATAAGGTGCTTTATCCCAATCCAGATGCCCGCCGTTAAATTCATAGCTTTCATGCTGTACTTTATTTTGGGTGAAAACAGAATCCAGTCTTCTTTTTTGAGATAGAGGAATAATCTGATCCGTGTTTCCATAATAGGAGAGTGTAGGAGCGGAAGCAGAATCCACCCAGCTGATGGGGCTTGCAAAAGAGGTTGAAGACATTCCGGAAACGCTTTAGGATTCACCAGATAATTTTTAACGAATGAATAATCTGTATATTTTTCAAATCCGGGATCTGACAGATCGGAAGGTCCCACAATATTCACCACAGCTTTTACTCTTTTTTTAGCATCAAAATGATAAGCATAGAGCATTGATAAATGAGCACCGGCACTGTTGCCCAATAGAATGAACTTAGGATGATACTTCAGTTTTTTCTCAACATATTGGATTGCATTTTCAATATCATCCGTTTGGTTGGGAATCCCGGAACTTGTCGCGGTGGCCAGTCTGTAATTGAGATTCACGAAAATATAATCCGGAAATTTTTTCATCATCGACAGCGTAAAGAAAGTCAGTTGGGATTTATCACCACCACGCCAGCTTCCGCCATGAATGATCATAAAAACATCTTTCTTTTTTGAAGATTCCTGATGAGGTAGATAAAAGTCCAAAATCTGTTCGGAATCGTTTCCATAATGAACGTTTTCTTCTTTCTGGAAACTGATGTCTTTTCCCAGCTTCACGGTCTTTTCTTTACAGCTGGAAATAAGGACTACAACGGCCAGACATTTCACCATATTGATCATATAATTTTTCATCTACGGAATAAAGGTTAAAGATTAGACTTTTCTAAATTTAAGATAAGAAATATAAACGATAATTTTCATACAGTGTGTGAGTTATATTTGAATAGTATTTCAGTAATAAAAATTAAAATTTTAGAGTTATCTTAATTTCTGTTTCATATGATTTTAATCAATAAAGGGAATTATTATTTTTACTTAGTATAAATAAAACTATAGATTTGCATCTGAAAAAATTTACTGAATGAAATGTATAGCTACTGCAGTCTTCCTTTTCGGAGGTTTAGGATGGGCCCTTGCCCAGAACTCAGGGAATATATCCGGGGTTCTGAAACAGCACAACGGAGAAGTGCTCCGTGAAGCAACCGTGGAACTGGTGGAAATCAACAAGCACACGCTTACCGACCAGGACGGGAAATTCAGCTTTGAACATCTTACCGACGGTGATTATCACATTAAAATCCAGGTGATTGGTTCAGCGGAAAAAACCATTGAAGTGAAGGTGGTACAAAATGAGCCTGCTGTGGTCAATTATCAGCTTGAAAAAGAAAATATCTCCGCCATACAGGAAATTACATTGTCTACCGTTACCAATAAGTTTTCTAAAAAGGAAAGCCCGTATGTATCGAAGCTTCCATTAAAAAATATGGAGACCCCACAGGTTTACATCAGTGTTCCTAAAGAACTCATCCAGGAGCAGATTGCCGTGAATCTGGGAAGTATTTCCAAAAACATTCCCGGGGCAGGTATTCCAATGCTGGCCAATCAGGGACGTGTGACGTTTCTTTCCCGCGGATTTACTACAGAGCCTATGGTGAGAAACGGAATTTCAGGTTTTGCGTATACAACCATCGATCCGGCCAATCTTGAAAAAATTGAGGCTATCAAAGGGCCTTCTGCCACATTATTCGGTTCTAATCTTTCTACATACGGAGGGTTATTTAACAGGGTGACAAAGAAACCATTCAACGGTTTTGGAGGGGAAGTATCTTTCACAGCCGGAAGCTGGAATTATAACCGGTTTACAGCGGACGTAAACACAGCTGTGAATAAGGATAAAACAGTTCTTTTCAGATTAAACGGAGCGGCTACTTTTCAAAAGAGTTTCCAGGATCTGGGTTTCAGCAACGCGATTTCTATTGCTCCCTCTATTTCGTATCAGATCAATGACAGACTTTCTCTTTTATTCGATATTGAATACGGTCATGAAAAAGCGACTTCTGTGGTAAGATTCAATCCTTTCCTTGGAAGTAATAAAGTGCAGTCCATCGAAGATATGGGATTCCCGTACAACAGACTCTTCGGAAGCAATGGCATTCCGTATGAAACAGAAATGATGAATATTTTTGCTCAGATGAATTATAAAATCTCTGACAGCTGGACTTCACAGACACTTGTATCCCGTGCGAAATCTACCATCGACGGCTATATCACCGCTATTAATGGAACTTCAGATACGATGGCAAGATTACAGGTGATGAAAGGAAATACCAATTTCATCGCCACCAATATCCAGCAGAACTTTATCGGAGATTTCCAGATTTTAGGGCACCGAAACAGAATGATCGTTGGTTTGGATTATTATAACAATGCCAACAGTTTTGACAGAGTAACGGTGAACGGGGCTCCTTTCGATTTTACAGGAACTGCGCCTTATGCTGTCAATCAGGATGCCATCAATAACCTTGCTGCATCAGGAACCCCGAGAATTGAAAAGAACGGAGATAACAGCTATGCCGTTTATGTATCTGATGTTTTCAATATTACAGACCGTTTTCTGGCGATGGTAAGTTTAAGAGCAGACCGTTATCAGAATATGGGCGTCACCAATATTGCTCAGAATATCACGACCGGAGATTATTGGCAGACGAACTTTTCTCCCAAATTCGGATTGGTGTATGAAGTGGTGAAGGATAAAGTGTCGGTTTTCGGAAATTATATGAATGGATTTACGAACAAGGGCGGATCTGATATCTCCGGAAATACGTTTAAACCTGAACAGGCTAATCAGAAAGAATTTGGAGTGAAAGGAGATTTGTTCGGGCACAGACTTGTCGGAACGATCAGTTATTATGATATTGATGTTAAAAATATGGTGCGTCAGGATCCTGTGAATCCTTTGTTTTCTGTTCAGGACGGAGGTCAGAGAAGCAAGGGTTTCGAAGTGGAATTCACGGCCAATCCTGTAAAAGGGTTTAATATCATTGCAGGATATGCTTACAATGACAGCAAAATGACGAAAGCTGATGCAAAGATAGACGGGCTGCGTCCTGCACTTTCAGGGCCTTCCAATTTATATAATCTTTGGATGAGCTATCAGATGACGAGCGGACAACTGAAAGGTTTGGGAATCGGTTTCGGAGGAAATAAAGGAAATCATTCTTTCCAGACCAATACAACGACTGCAAAAGTGATTATTCCTGCATACACCACTTTGGATGCTACTTTATTTTATGATCACAAAAACTTCAGAGCAGGCATTAAAGTGAATAATTTAACGCATGAAAAGACCTGGTCCGTAAGATTAACCCCACAAAATCCAACACAGGTTCTGGGAAGCATTGCTTATAAATTTTAACAATATATTTGATGAATCATCAATAAAAACCCGCCGGAAATACCGGCGGGTTACCACAAAAATAGTTAATATGAAGAAAGATAGTCTCTTATCTTGTTCTGCTTTTAATGGCATCTGATGCCCCTTCGATGTCTCTTACTTTTTTCACTTTCTGATTTCCGAAGTTGTACACAATACTGAATGTCATTCCACGTCTGAACTGATCATTTTTCACATAATTGTAGTTGCCTGATGACTGATAATCTTCAATTTCCACAACATTGGTTCTCAAAACGTCTGTTACGTTAAGTGAAAACGTCCAGTCGTTCCAGTTTTTCTTGATGCTTAAATCTAAGCTCATCAGGTTTTTCAACATTCCCAGTTCGATCTGTTGTTTGTCTACGTAGAAGTAGTTGACTCCCAGAAACCAGGTTTTCTTTTTATCCAGACGGATGGTGTTGTTCGATTGAATCACCATACTCGTAGATTTGGTTTTATTGATGTAGGTGTCAAAAACCTGTCCTGTCGTTGGATCCGTATTCAATGTTCCGTTATTGATATTATGCTGAACACCGATATTAAAGTTCGTTGTCAGATACTGCTTGAAAAACGTTTTCTGCATTCCGATCATGGCAGACATTTCCTGCTTGTCACCGAAGTTGGTTCTGATATAAGCCAATTGTCTGTATTTGACACCATCTCTTACGATCTCTCTCTGCAAAGGTACCTGAGTGATAATATCCTTGAAATACGAGTGGTTTAAGATTAAAAAGTATGAACTTTTAAACATATATGTTAACTCCTGATTATACGTAGAAGAGGATTTTACAAATGGGTTGTTCTGAGTATAATTATCCTGGGTTAGGATATTTTTTACCGGATTTAATTCCCAGAAGCTCGGTCTGCGCATTCTGCTTGAAAAGGCATATGAAATATTATTCTTATCGTTAATGGTATAATTGAAACTCAAATAAGGAAGAAGATTATTGTAATTTCTTTCTATTTCCTGGTAAGGAGCTTCCGTATTCTGTGGATTGTCAGAAGTTCCTAAACTCTTCGTGATTTCATATCTTGCACCTACTTTTCCTGAAAGCTTATCGGAAAATTTCTTTTCAAGGGTTAAATACACCCCATAAATACTTTCATCATAGATAAAGTGATTGAAATCGGGTTTGGTATCGATAAGATCTCCCTTTCCATTGTAGAAATAGCTATAATTTTTGGTGTCATTATCTGTTTTCGTTTTATTAAAGTTTCCGCCCAGAGAAACGGTAAAATCATTTTTAAACTTCTGAATATAATCTACTGTCCCTGAAAAGTTATTGATGACCTGAGGAATGTCCTGTGTAATTTTTTGACGTAATAATGAAAAGTCATTTAAAGTTCCCGGAGCTAAAGTCCTGTTATCAGAAAACTGAAATCTTCTGTAGTTCAGGTAAGCTGCATTCACATTCAATTTACTGCCCAGAGAGTCTGTTTTTAATTCATAGTTTAAATTCAGGGAATTGTTGTAATAATGGGCATCTTCTCTATTTTGAGACTTATTTTGTTCACTTGATTTAAAAGTTCCGTCAGTGTTGTAATTCCTTAATGTATTCAGTAGATCTACCGTTGAATCATTACTTTTATTATACCATGAATTCCACGTAAGCGCTAAATTACTGTTATCCGTTAGCTGGTAATCGAAGTTCAAATATCCTCCAAGATTTTTATTCGGATCATTGATATCACCAACGGATTCATTGGAGATTAATTTAGTTCCGTTTTTTAAAACATACGATTGAGCCTGAATATTTTCTCCTGTAAAAATGTTTCCGCTGATTCCCAGTTTATCCTTTCTGTAATTCAGAGAAAGTGAAGCGCTGGAACCATTGAATTTATTCTGCATATTACTCATTCTCATGTTTCCGTTCAGACCGTCGCTCAGTTTTTTCTTCATCACAATATTGATGATCCCATCTGAAGATTCTACCTGATACTCACTGCCCGGAACGGTAATCACTTCAATTTTCTGAATGTTTTCTGCCGGTGTGCTTTTCAGAAGCTGTACCAGAGATTCTGCATCCATATTGGTTTTTCTTCCGTTGATATAGATAAGAGCGTTGTTTTTTCCTGCAATCTTAAGCGTTTTATCGTCTGTTGAAGAAAGTAGGGGAGTTTGCTTCAACAAGTCGAAAGTGGTATTTCCTTTAGCCACCGGTGAAGCGGCAACATCATACACAAAACGGTCACTTTGTTTTTTAAAAACCTGCTTCGTCAATGTGATTCCTTCTATAGATTTTGCTTTTACAGTATCGGATTTCTTTTCCTGAGCAAAAGCTATGCTTCCTGATATAGCTGCTACCAGTATAATGATCTTTTTCATGATTATTCTAATTTGTGGTTGTTTTTATTTTGTAGGCGACTGATTAAGTCCTTGATTTGATAGCGTCGTTGGCCGATTTTATTTCTCTTGCCTTTTTCAGTTTCTGGTTTCCGAAATTGTAGGTCACTCCGATGTTAAGAAGTCTTGAATATTCGAAGTTGACAACGTTATTATAACTTCCGTTAGGCTGTACTCCCTGAATGCTATTGTAATTTTGATTAAAGAGATCATATACTTCTGCTACAAAGGTCCAGTTGCCCATGATTTTCTTTAAGCTCACATCAAAGCTCTGTCTTACGCCCAATGTTCCACTTTCAATTTTCACTTTACTGCCGTAATAGTAATTCACTCCCAGGAACCAGTCTTTATTCGAAGAAAGACGGATGTTGTTGTTGATATTCCCTGAAACATTGAAGTTTTTGAAATTGATTACGTATGGTTCTACAACTTCTGTCTGGCCTTCAACAGGCACTGAGGTTGGATCCGCTGTTACTGCCCCTTTATAAATATTGTATCCTAAATTCACAGAATAATTGGTTGTCCAGATTTCTTTAAACCATGATTTGTTCATCCCTAAGGTCAGTCCAAACTGTTTGTTGTCGCCATAGTTGGTTCGGATATATCTTAGAAACTTTTTGGTAACCATTACCGGATTTCCGTTTTCATCATTTTCCGGTCCTGTTACACTTCCCTGAAGCGGTATTTGGTTCGATGCGTCTTTTACATAATTGAAACTTACATTGGCGAAAAATGCATTTTTGTACATATAACTGATTTCCTGGTTGTAAAACTTAGAAGCCAGTACGAACGGATTGTTCTGTGTATAATTATTAGGCGTGAAATAAGTTCTTGACGGATTCAGTTCCCAAAATCTAGGTCTTCTGATTCTGCTGGAGAAACTGTACGTAAGATTATGATCAGAACTGATAGCGTAGTTCAAGTTAAGATAAGGCAGCAGATTGTTGTAATTTCTGTCAAAACTTGTCTTTCCAAGAATTTCACCGCTGCTTCTTGTGATCTCATAACGGCTTCCTATTTTCCCTGAAAATTTATCGCTTAGTTTTCTTTCATACGTAATGTAAGCACCCAGGATTCTTTCTTTATAAATGAAGTGGTTGGTCTGATTGGCATCATTGATGATCGCATTGTTAATGATCTTGTCCTGTTTCGTATCATTATCTGTATTCGTGTGGTTGTAGCTTACTCCCATCAACCATGTGCTTCCTTTAGCCGTTTTTTTCAGATAGTCGATATTCGCGGCATAGTTATTAATGATCTGGGGAACTGACTGTTGCAATGCGCTGTATTTATTGTCAGGATCAGTATTTAGAGGAAAACTTTCGTTGGTACTCATTTTATCCCTGTTGAACCATAAATAAGAAACGTTAGAGGTAAGTTTGCTTCCGATAGAATCTGTTTTTATTTCGTAATTTAAATTGAAAGAGTGATTTCTTGTCTGCGCGTTTTCATTGTTTACCGTCCTGTTGATAAGCGCTCCGTTTTCCCAGTTTGTTATATCAAGAATCGAGTTAAAACTTTTATTATATCGCATGTTGTAGGTAAATCCTAAACTGTGATTTTTATTAAGTTCATAATCAATATTCACACTTCCACCCACGTTTTTATTAGGATCAGAATTGAATCCGAAAGACTCATTTCTGAAAGTGGAATCTCCGTTAGATAAAGTATATCTTTCTCTGTCTGTCCAGCTTCCCGTATTGAAGTTTGAATTCACAGACCATTTGTTTTTTCTGAAATTGAATGAAGCTCCTGCAGAAGGGTTGTTGTAGTAAGCCTGCTCGTTATTCATTTTCAGAGTTCCGTTGTAGCCGTCGTTTTTCTTCTTTTTCATCACAATATTGATGACCCCTTCATTGGATTCTACCTGGAATTCGCTTCCCGGCGTTGTGATTACTTCAATTTTCTGGATATCTTCAGATGGAGTTCCTTTCAGCATTTCGATCAATGCTTCAGCATCCATATTGGATTTTTTGTTGTTGATGTAAATGACCACATCAGATTTCCCCATGATCTTCAGAGATTTTCCGTCGATGCTGGAAATCATTGGAGTTTGCTTCAAAAGGTTGAATGTATTCGTTCCCTTTGCAATCGGGGAAGAAGCTACATCATATATGAAACGGTCACTTTGTTTTTTGAAAACCTGTTTTTTGATATTGACTGCTTCAATATTTTTTACTTTCAGAGTGTCTTTTGCTTGTTGGGCAGCTGCGAGTCCGCTGAAAAATAAGGCGGCAATTAGAATCTGAGTTTTCATAATTATATTGTTTTAGTTGTTTAATAGCTTGTATGGATGATTATTTAACATTACAAAGATATATAATAAAAATAGTATCATGCAATACAAAGTACTTAAAATGTTTTTAAATTAAATTTAACTAATTGATTATCAGTTTATAAAATTTTAAATTAAAAATTCAACTTCTTTTGACTTTCTACATAATTAGACAATTCAATAGGAAAATTTGTTACATCGGACATTGAAAATTATTCAGATTTAAAATAATGCGTTGAAAAAATTGAATAAAATATAGATGTATTCATTTTATGATTAATTTAGTATAAACTAAAAATTAATAGCATATGATAAAAATTTATCCTCTATTGTTGTTATTGTTGTTAATATTTTCATGTAAAAATGAAACATATATAGACATTGATGACAGCAGCCCAATCCCTGAATCCAATTTTAATTTTGGAAGCACAATACAAAGAAATTTTCAGGGCGTAGTACTTGATACCGGCGGAAATCCCGTAAGCGGAGCAACAGTAACCATCGGATCGAGCACGGTTCAAACCAATTTTAAAGGTTTTTTTACGTTTAAAAATGCCAATGTGAAGGAAAACTTTGCCCTTGTGAAAGTAACAAAATCCGGATTTGTTGATGGTTCAAGAGTAATGGTTCCAACAGGTGGAATGAACCGTGTGAATATTATGATGATCCCTGCAACTACCACTGCAAGTATCAACTCAGGGGCAACTTCTACGGTTTCTTTACCCAATGGAACAAAAGTGAAATTCGACGGAAGTTTCAAAGACGCCAGCGGAAATGCGTACAGCGGAAGTGTGAATGTTGCATTGTATAATTTAGCATCGTCCAATCAGTATCTGACTGAATTAATGCCCGGTTCTCTTCTGGCAACCAACTCCGGCGGAGGTGCGAGAATCATGGAAACCTTCGGAATGGTACATGTTCAGCTTACAGGAAGCTCAGGACAAAAATTACAGATTGCAACAGGACATACCGCTGAAATGACGGTTCCTATCGATGCATCACAGACTTCAACTTCTCCGAATACAATTCCGCTATGGTCATATGATGAGAATACAGGAATGTGGAATGAAGAAGGTTCTGCAACGAAGGTGGGGAATACCTATGTAGGAAACGTAAGTCATTTCTCCTGGTGGAATTGCGATGCACAGTTTCCGCAGGCCATCCTGAAAGTAACGGTAAAAAATCCGGCAGGTTTACCAATGGTGAATACAAAGGTGAGTTTAAAAAGAAGCAGCCAGGCCTATGAAACCTATGGCATGACAGATAATCTGGGTATGGTTACAGGAATTATTCCGGCCAACGAAACGCTTGTTCTTAAAGTATATGATGTTTGTAATACGGTGATTTATACATCCAATGTAGCCCCTGTCGCAGTGGGAACTACCATGACCCTGCCTGATATTACAGTGACGTCTACAGGAAATCAGTATACCATACAGGGGAATCTGAAAACCTGTGCCAATACTGATGTTACGGATGGTTATGTGCTGTTAAGACCTGCTGTGGGTACCAATTATTTCCAGTACACCTCAGTTCCGGTAAGCAATACAGGTAGCTTTTCATTCAATGTGTATTCTTGTACGGCGAATCCGCAATTTATTTTGGAAGCTTACGATTATGCCAACCTGCAGACTTCAGGAGAAATTCCTTTTACAGCTAATTTACCGGTGATGAATTTTACCAATCTTTCGGTTTGTAATTCAGTGAATGAGTTTATCAGCTATAAAATTGACAATCAGAATGTGAGATATGTTTTGGGAAGTATGTACGCACAATGGTCCGGCCTTACTTCAACCAGCCCGAATATGCCGGCAAAACAATTAAGAATTAATTCCACATCACCTGCCGGGAATTCTTTCTTTATGAATCAAAATAATATGCTTGGAGTTCCGGGAAGTTTTACGACAGATTATACTTTTGAGTTTTCCGGAGGATATTTCACCTCTACTAATGGAAACGTAGTGGTTCAGGTGACTAGCTTCGGAGCAGTAGGAGGGTATATTGATTTTACAGTAAACGGAACCTATACAGATACGAACGGAAACCATACGTTCACAGCCAACGGACATGTACTCAGAGATCTCTAATCATTTATACATCATAACTTAAATAAAAAAGGACCATCTCGGTCCTTTTTTTATGTCGTATTGTTATTCTCTGTCGAAGCGGGCTAATTTTTTGTCTATCCAGATCGTAGCAAAAGGAAAAAACGCTGAAATTAAAGCAAAGACACTGTCTTCATCATCCCAGGTAAATGTTTTTCTTATCGCAGGTAAAAAGATCAGGTACAATGTAAAAAATAATCCGTGAATGCTGCCAATAGTACTGATATAGACAATCGGGAAAATACCTTCCGGATCTACACGTATCCAGATCATTGCGGTGAACAGGAAAAACCATGAAACAGCTTCAGCCAGACAGATTTGTCTAAACCATCTGATCACTTTATCCTGAGGATATTTTAAGAAAAAATTTTCGATAAACTCCATGTCTTGATATATAAATTGAAAAATAGCAGGCCGCATCGGAATCTAACTTCTAATTTCTAACCTCTAATTTCTAATTAACAAAATTACTTATAAAAACTGCTTCCGTCCAAATATTCAAAAACTTCCGGTGGAAGCATAGGACGCACATTTTTCCCTTCTTTGATCATATTTCTGATCTCCGTAGCAGAAAGTTCAATAACGGGTGCTTTGATCATGGAAATGTTCTCATGCTGCAAATACTCCGAATCTTTCTTTTCCCCTTCAAAAACTCTTGGATACACAATGATATGATGATTTTTGATCAGAAGTTCAGAATTTTTCCATTTATGAAGGCTGCTCAGATTATCTTCACCCATGATCAGGCTGAAAGAATGATCAGGATACTTTTCATGAAGATAAGTCAGCGTGTCAATCGTATAACTCGGTTTGGGAAGTGAAAACTCTACATTGGAAGCTCTCATTTTAGGATAGCTTTTTACCGCGAGCTGTACCATATCCAGCCGGTTATGATCTTTCAGTAATGATTTTTTATCTTTAAAAGGGTTCTGTGGGCTTACTACAAACCATAATTCATCCATGTCAGTATGTTCCAGGATGTAATTGGCCAGAATTAAATGTCCGATGTGGATCGGATTGAAAGAACCGAAAAATAAGCCGATTTTTTTCATGAGTTGTCAGGTAGCAGATGGTAGGTAAAAGGTTGCAGGTAGCAGCTCCTAATCCCTGAATTTAACATCTTTAATATTCAAATAATGCGTTACATTTCCTTTCCAGTGGTTTTCTTCTAACGTGAAAGCAAGGTCGAAGTTTTTGTTTTTAAAATCTTCAGCATGCTGTCCCAGTTTGAAGCCTACACACTCTATATTTCTTCCTGTAGATTCCTGCTTGATATAAAACTTCAGGTGATTGTTGTCTTTTCCCATTGTTTTCACATAGCCGGAAAGCTTCTGGTTGGTAAGCGTAAGGATCGGTTTCATATTGTGAGGTCCGAAAGGTGCCAGTTTTCTGTGGAAATTGATAAACTCACGGTTGATCTCATCCACTTTGATTTCAGAATCAATGGTAACGGAAGGTTCCTGCTGATGTTCCTGGATTTTTTCCGAAACAATTTGTTCAAATTTAATCTTGAAAGCTTCAAACTTATCCTTTTCCATGGAAAGCCCTGCAGCAGCATGATGTCCACCGAATTTCAGGAAATATTCAGAACACATATCAAGCGCTTCATGAACATCGAAATCAGAAACAGATCTGGCAGAAGCCACCATTTCTCCGTTGTTCCCGTCTGTGAATACCAAAGTCGGTTTATAATACGTTTCGATAAGCCTTGAGGCCACGATACCGATTACGCCTTTGTTCCAGTCCGGATGGTAAACAATGGTGGAATGCTTGCTCTGTTGCTGGGATTCAATGATCTGGTTCAATGCCGAAAGCGTAGAATTCATATCGAGCTCACGTCTCTCGTCATTCAGATTCATAATGTCGCCCACAATCTGATTCGCATGTTTCAGGTTGTCGGAAACCATAAGTTCCACGGCTGCTTTTCCGTGGGAAATTCTTCCTGCTGCATTGATCTTCGGAGCAATCTCAAAAACAATATTTGAAATTTCGAAGTGCGACAGTTTGTCTTCCGGAATTAATAATCTTAACCCAAGGTTTCTTGTTTTTCTCAGAACTTTAAGTCCCATTTTCGCAAGTACCCTGTTTTCACCGGTCATCGAAACAATATCCGCAGCGATGGAAATAGCAAGAAGATCGGTAAGCTCAAATAATTCAGCCTCCGGAATTTTATAAATGGTATTCAGTCCCTGGCACAGCTTGAAGCCGACACCACATCCTGAAAGTTCTTTAAAAGGATATCTGCAGTCATTTCTCTTAGGATCCAGAACAGCCGCAGCATCAGGGATCTCGTCACCCGGAAGGTGATGGTCGCAGATGATAAAATCAATGTCTTTTTCTTTGGCGTAATTGATCATGTCGATAGCTTTGATACCGCAGTCTAAAGCAATGATCAGTGAAAAGCCGTTTTCTTTGGCAAAATCAATACCTTCGGTAGAAATTCCGTATCCTTCGGAATTTCTGTCGGGGATGTAATAATCTAAGTATTTTTTCTCAACAATTTTGCTGAGGTAAAGATACATGACGGCAACAGCAGTCGTTCCGTCTACATCGTAATCTCCGTAAACAAGTATTTTTTCTCCGTTTTCAATGGCTGTGGCAATGCGCTCTACAGCTTTTTGCATATCTGCCATTAAGAACGGACTGTGTATATCGGTAAGGTTGGGTTTGAAGAATTCTCTGGCCTTTTGATAATTGTCAATTCCCCTTAAAACGAGGAGTTTAGATTCAAAAGTACCAAAACCAAGTGACGAACTTAATCTGTCCACAACTTCCTCATCGGGTTCCGGCTTGTAAATCCATTTCTGACTCATTTCACAAAAATAAGGAAAAAAAACAGCATTTTGAAATGATTAAGGATGAACTTGACTTACTGAATGTTAAAAAAAATTATCTATCTTCGCGGTCCAAATTAAAAATGATTATGAAAAAAATGACTCTCTGCCTTTTATTCTTAGGGGCAATGAATGCTGTATCAGCACAGAAAATCAATCTTGGAAAAGCTGCAGGTATTGTTTCGAAAGGAGCAAAAGCCCTTACGTTTACCAATGAAGACGCCGTGAAACTGTCTAAAGAATCTGTGGATTGGATGGACAAAAACAACGAGGTTGCAGGTCCGAAAGATCCTTATACGGTAAGACTGAACAAACTTTTCGGAAAGCACAAATCTCAGGACGGACTTGCCCTGAACTATAAAGTGTATAAAGTAAAGGACATCAACGCTTTTGCCTGTGCAGACGGAAGTGTACGTGTATTTTCTTCTTTAATGGATATCATGACGGATGAGGAGCTTTTGGCTGTAATCGGACATGAGATCGGACACGTGAAAAACCAGGATACTAAAGATGCGATTAAATCTGCTTATTTAAAGGCAGCGGCATTGGATGCGGCATCATCAGCTTCCGGAACAGTAGCAGCACTGAGCGAAAGCCAGGTAGGAAAAATGGCCAATGAATTTCTGGATGCTTCTCACAGCAAAAAACAGGAATCTGAAGCAGATACGTATTCTTATGACTTCATGAAAGCGAACAGCTATAATGTAGTAGGAGCGTATTCAGCATTCAAGAAACTGGCTCTGCTTTCTGAAGGAAGTACTCAGACCGGTTTTCAAAAAATGTTCAACTCTCACCCTGATAGCGAAAAAAGAGCTCAGGCTATTAAGAAGAGAGCAGAAAAAGACGGCTTATGGAAAGACCCGGGAACGGTAGCTCTTCCTAAAACGAAGCTTACGAAATAATTGAATTTACATTATAAAATAAAAATTCCTCAAAGTTGTCTTTGAGGAATTTTTTTATGTAAAGTTGAATGTGATCTTAAGAAATTAAGAATACATTTTTTCTCTAAGTTCTTTTACTTTTTTGTCAGCAAGGTATTCATCGTACGTCATTTCTCTGTCGATGATTCCTGTAGGAGTCAATTCGATGATTCTGTTACAGACCGTCTGAAGCATTTCGTGGTCATGAGATGATAACAGAAGGTTTCCTTTGAAGTTAGACAATGAGTTGTTCAACGTTGTGATACTTTCAAGGTCTAAGTGGTTGGTAGGTTCATCTAATAAAAGAATGTTTGCTTTCTGAAGCATCATTCTGCTGAACATACATCTCATTTTTTCACCTCCTGAAAGTACTGTACAGGATTTCAGAGCTTCATCACCAGAGAAAAGCATTCTTCCTAAGAACCCTCTTACGAATTCCTCGTGACGCTCTTCGTCGTTTTTAGTGAATTGTCTCAACCAATCTACCAGGCTGATATCTTCCTGGAAGAATTTTGTATTATCCAATGGCATGTGAGATTGGTTAGTCGTAACTCCCCAAGCCACAGTTCCCTGATCTGCCTGAACATTTCCGGCAAGAATTTCGAAAAATTCTGTGATGGCTAAAGAGCTTTTAGAAAGAACAGCAACTTTATCTCCTTTTTTAAGGTTTAAGTCGATGTTTGAGAATAACAATTCTCCGTCTTTAGTTTTTTCAAGACCTTTTACATCTAAAATCTGATCTCCGGCCTCTCTCTCCATTTCGAAAATAATGGCAGGATATCTTCTTGAAGATGGCTTAATATCATCGATGTTTAATTTATCGATCATTTTCTTTCTCGCTGTAGCTTGCTTAGCTTTTGCAACGTTTGAGCTGAATCTTGCGATGAAGTCCTGAAGTTCTTTCTTCTTTTCTTCCGCCTTTTTGTTAGCCTGAGCTCTTTGTCTTGTCGCTAGCTGAGAAGCCTGATACCAGAAAGTATAGTTACCTGTATAAAGGTTAAGTTTCGCATAATCTAAATCTCCGATGTGCGTACAAACCGTATCCAGGAAGTGACGGTCGTGAGAAACCACAATTACTGTGTTTTCGTAATCTGCAAGGAAATTTTCTAACCAGGCTATTGTATCAATATCAAGGTCATTCGTAGGTTCATCCAGAATCAGTACATCCGGATTTCCGAAAAGCGCCTGAGCCAAAAGGACTTTTACTTTGTCCTGATTCTCAAGTTCACTCATCATCTGCCAGTGCATGCCATCTTTAATTCCAACGTTTGAAAGCATCGTCTGTGCATCAGATTCTGCAGTCCATCCGCCCATTTCATCATAGATTACACCAAGCTCACCAGCTTTGATCCCGTCTTCATCAGAGAAGTCTTCTTTAGCATATAAAGAATCCATCTCTTCTTTTATTTCGTATAATTTTTTATTACCTCTTAAAACAGCCTCAAGAACAGTAAATTGATCGTAAGCAAAGTGATCCTGCTCCAAAACTGACATTCTTTTTCCCGGCTCCAAAGATACATGTCCTGTAGTTGGATCCTGCTTTCCTGTTAATATTTTAAGGAATGTAGATTTCCCCGCACCGTTTGCTCCGATAATCCCGTAGCAGTTTCCTTTGGTAAACATAATATTTACCTCGTCAAAAAGAACTCTTTTCCCGAATTGTAAAGATAAGTTAGATACTGTTAACATATAGTTTTGTAAATTTGGCGCAAAATTACGAAAAGAATTTGGGTATTTCGTAATAATGTAATAGTCAAGTTTTTAAATGTGGGGTATTTTTTCTATATTTCATTAATGAAATTAAATCAGAAAAGAGTCCCGTAATACACCTTAGTGAAGGATTGGGCCGTCCAGTCCAATATAATTACACGAATTTTTTAAAATGAAGATCGAAAAAACAGTCAGTATATTAAACAGAAGAGCCCGTTTTGAGTATGAAATCCTTGAAGAATATGAAGCCGGGATGGTTTTGACGGGTACGGAAATAAAATCTTTACGCTCATCCAAGGCGTCTATCACAGAATCCTTCTGTCAGTTTATTGATGGGGAGTTATACATTATTAATATGATGATTGATGAGTATAAACTGGGAACTTTTTACAATCACAAAACAAAAAGGGAACGGAAATTGCTGTTGCACAAAAAAGAATTGCAGAAACTTGAAAAGAAGTTAAAGGATGCAGGGAACACCGTTATACCTCTTAAGTTATATATCACAGACAAGGGGAAAGCTAAAGTCTTGATTTCGCTTGCCAGAGGGAAAAAACTCTTTGATAAAAGGGAAGCGATAAAAGATAGAGAAAATAAACGTAACCTGGATAGAATATTAAAGAAAAGTTAAAAATCATTCAAAAAACTTTGTTTATAAAGAAAAATTATATTTATTTTGCATTATCAATTATTTAATCATTTAATTCTATGAAAAATCTAAAATTAGGAATTTCAGCATTGGCGCTTACTGTTGCCTCTACTGTCTTCGCGCAGACTACCAACAATCCGTGGTTGATCGGGGTTGGTGCTCATGCGGAAAATCACAAGGCACAGAGTAACAACTTTAGTAATACGTTCTCTGCTAATAATTTAACGAAGACGATGTTCAATGTGAACAACTTCTCTATTACACCTCCATTATCTAAATTAACAGTTGCTAGAAACATCGGTAAAGGTTTAGTTATCGACTGGCAGACTTCTGTAGGTAATGTAGATAACAAGAGATTCAACATGGGGAAAGAATTTTTCCTTATGACAGGTCTTGGTTTCCAAGCTAAAGCAGCTGGTCTTTTATGGAATGAAGAATCTTGGTTCGATCCATATTTAAGAGTTGGTGCTAACTACTTGAGACATGATTATACTGCACTTACTTTCCCAAGAAACGATTACAGAGGTAATTCTGTTGCTAACGGAGATGGTGGTAACGAAAACGGTAAAGCTAACCACTTTACAGTTTCTACAGGTGCTGGTGTTAACTTCTGGGTAACTAAGAACTTCGGTCTTGGTGTACAAGGTGACTATGTGTCAACTCCAGGTGATAAATCTAATGTTGCTAACTTCTGGCAAGCTTCTGCATCGATCTTATTCAGATTCGGTAACAGAGATAGAGATAAGGATGGTATCCTAGATAAAGACGATCTTTGTCCAGATACTCCAGGTCTTCCAGAATTCCAGGGATGTCCTGATACTGACGGTGACGGAGTTCCAGATAAAGACGATCAATGTCCAGAAGTAGCTGGTCCAGTTGAAAACAACGGTTGTCCTTGGCCAGATACAGATGGTGATGGTGTTATCGATAAAGATGATGCTTGTCCTACAGTTGCAGGTCCTGCAGAAAACAACGGTTGTCCTTGGCCAGATACAGACGGTGACGGAATCTTAGATAAAGATGACGCTTGTCCTACAGTTCCAGGTCTTCCAGAATACAACGGATGTCCTAAGCCAAAAGACGTTATCGCTAAAGAAGCTACAGGTGCTCTTAAAGATATCTTGTTTGATTTCAACAAAGCGACTATCAGACCAGAATCTAGCGGTAAATTAGATCAAGCTGCTTCAATCATTAAGCAGTCTAACGACGGTACATTCTTAGTAACTGGTCACACAGATAAGAAAGGTGCTGATGCTTACAACTTGAAACTTTCTAGACAAAGAGCTGCGTCAGTAGTTGGTGCTCTAGAAGCTAGAGGTGTTAGCGGAAATCAATTGAAGTCTGTAGGAGTTGGTGAAAGAGACGCTACTGTTTCTGAAAAAGCTTCTGATGCAGATAGAATTGTTGACAGAAAAGTAGTTGTTGAAGCTATCAACGGTGCTGCTTGGGATGCACTTAAGAAATCTGATCTAGAAGTTGTAGAGAAGAAAACTGTAGTGAAAAAAGCTAAAAAAGCTCCAGCTAAGAAAAAAGCTGCTGCTAAAAAGAAAAAATAATTAATTTTTCTAAATAATAAATACCTCCAATTTTTTGGGGGTATTTTTTTTTTGTTGACTTTTAGTTAATTTTGTTGAAAATTTAAAAATTAAAATGGGAAGAGCATTTGAATATAGAAAAGCTTCTAAGATGGCCAGATGGGATAAAATGGCCAAAACTTTCTCTAAGATTGGTAAAGACATTGCACTGGCTGTAAAGGCTGGAGGAACAGACCCTGAAGCCAACCCGGCTTTAAGAAGATGTATCCAGAATGCCAAGGGTGCAAACATGCCTAAGGATAATGTAGAAAGAGCTATCAAAAAAGCAGGGGGTGCTGATGCTGAAAACTATGAAGAAATTACGTACGAAGGATACGGACAGGGTGGAGTCGCATTCTTCGTAGAATGTACAACCAATAACCCTACAAGAACCGTAGCCAACGTAAGAGCGATCTTCAATAAGTTCGATGGTAACCTGGGTAAAAATGGAGAGCTTGCTTTTATCTTCGACAGAAAAGGTATTTTTACTCTTGATTTATCTCAGATCAAAATGGATTGGGATGATTTCGAAATGGAAATGATAGACGGAGGGGCAGAAGATGTGGAAAAAGATGAAGAGGAAGTAATGATTACGACAGCTTTTGAAGACTTCGGATCACTGTCTCATAAATTAGATGAATTGAAAATTGAGGCGAAAAGCGCAGAACTTCAGAGAATTCCAAACAATATCAAAGAAGTGAATGCAGAACAGTTCAAAGCCAATATGAAAATGCTGGAGCGTTTCGAAGACGATGATGATGTACAGAATGTGTATCACAACATGGAAATCACAGAAGAGTTGATGAACTCGCTGTAAAAAAATAATATAGCATTCATATACAGTTAACTTTCAATTAGTTTCTTTGTATAAAACTATGAAAAGAAACGTTGAATTAGTTGTCATATCGGATGTTCATTTGGGAACTTATGGATGTAAGGCTAAAGAGCTGTTACGGTATCTCAATTCTATCCAGCCTAAAACATTAGTTTTGAACGGCGATATTATCGATATCTGGCAGTTTAAAAAGTCTTACTTCCCTAAACCTCATTTGAAAGTAATTAAAAAGATTCTTTCATTTGCTACTAAAAATACACAGGTCTACTACATTACGGGCAACCATGATGAGATGTTCCGGAAATTTACGGATTTCGAACTGGGTAAACTGAAAGTCTGCAATAAGATCTGTCTTGATATCGATCAAAAAAAGACCTGGATATTTCATGGCGATGTTTTCGATGCATCAGTACAGCATTCTAAATGGATTGCAAAACTAGGCGGAAAAGGCTATGATCTCCTGATTGTCATCAATAATGTGGTCAATTGGTTTCTGGAGAAAATGGGCAGAGAGAAATATTCATTTTCAAAGAAGATCAAAAACAATGTAAAAAAGGCGGTGAAGTATATCGGGGATTTTGAACTGACTGCTTCCGAACTGGCCATAGACAATCACTACGATTATGTGATCTGCGGGCACATCCATCAGCCTCAGATCCGTGAAGTCATCAATAAAAAAGGATCATGTACCTATCTGAATTCCGGGGACTGGATAGAAAACCTTTCCGCTCTTGAATACCATGATAAGGAATGGAAAATCTTTTATTATGACGACCACAAAGATTCACTTAAAGACGACGAAGTAGAAGAAATCCAGGACATGGACAGTTCTGAACTTCTGAAAATAGTAACTAATTTTTCGTAAATGAAGGTTTTGTATGCATTTCAAGGGACAGGGAACGGCCATGTGGCACGGGCACAGGAAATTATTCCTATTCTCAAAAAATATGCTTCAGTTGACACATTGATCAGTGGTCATCAGTCACAATTAAAGGCTGATTTTGACCTTAATTATCAATATCGGGGGATTTCTCTGCTTTACAACAAAACAGGCGGTTTATCCTATCGCAAAACGTTTACCGAAAATAAATTTCTTGAAGCGGCGAAAACAATCCGGGAACTGGAGCTTTCACAGTATGATCTGATCATTAATGATTATGAGCCTCTCACCGGTTGGGCAGGGAAATTAAAAAAGCTGCCGATGATCGAATTGAGTCATCAGGCTTCCATGAGCTTTGCGGAAACACCAAAACCGAAACATAAAGATTTTCTGGGTGAATTGATCCTGAAATACTATGTTCCGAGCGAGAGAAAAATAGGTTTCCACTTTGAAAATTACCATCCGCAGATCAAAAAACCTGTGATCAGACATAAAATCCGAAACCTTAATCCCGATAAAAAAGGCTATTATCTCGTTTATCTTCCGAGTTTTGCAGACGAAAATATCATCAAGGTTCTGAAACAGATTCCTGTACAATGGAAAGTGTTTTCAAAACACAGCAAAGTACAGGTGAAAGTGAAAAACGTAGAAGTTTTCCCAATCGATGAGATGCAGTATCTGAAATATTTTGAAAGCTGTGACGGAATCCTTTGCAATGCCGGTTTTGAAACTCCTGCAGAAGCGCTTTTCTTGGATAAAAAACTCTTTGTGATCCCGATTCATAATCAGTACGAGCAGGAATGCAACGCCTGCGCTCTGGATCTGATGGGCATTCCGAACTCCAAAGTATTAAAACTTCAGGAAATTATGGAATGGGTCGCTTCAGATCATCACTTAAAAGTAGATTATCCGGATGATATCGAGGAGATTCTCGTGAAAGATGTTTTAGCTCTTTAGAAAAATATCATCCACATCACTCATTCTGGTCATTACGGCTCTTGCATAAGAACAGTGCGGGTAAACTTTCCAGTTGTTTTCTCTTGCAAATTTTATGGCCTCCTCAACCAGGTATTTCCCCATTCCGCGCCCTTCGAATTCCGGATGTACCAATACGAATGAAATAATAAATTTACTGTCCTCAGGAAAAATAGTATACGTCAATCTTCCTACTTCTTTGGTTTCGTTGTTCAGCGTAAGGACGCCACCGTTTCCTGATTTATTGTTCTCAAATTTCATAATGCTAAGCTTTGGTATTTAAAGATACAAAAATTGCACCGACAGGGATTATGGGTAATAGGCAATGAGTAACAGGGAAATGTCAATAGTGAATTGTGAATCTGCTTCACAGTCAATTTTTTAACTTGAGTAAACAGGAGAACTTTTTTACCATTATTAATTAACCATTGACCATTGACTCGCGTAGCGAAATTGACCATTGATATGCTCATCAATTCTCCTTCCCCGTATAATAGTTATAATCCTTGATCACCACATTAATAAACTGTCTTTCCGTCATCTTCGGATCAATTTCCAGTTTTAAAATACTTTTGATCTTATCTGAAAGTTTAGTGATGATCTGTCTGTCATCCACTTTCAGGGCTTTGGTGTAATTATCTTTAATGATCCTCATATCATTGTCACTTAACGCGATGACCTGAGGGAATGATGGAACATAATCTTCGTTGATATTTTCCAGAATAGTGTGGGAAATATTGATGTTGTTCTTTAAAGAAATCACAGCGGTACCGGAAGCAATATCACCCAGACGCTGATTGTTTTTAGAAGCAATCATTGAGATTAAACCTACGACACCGGCGGCAGTCGTATCGATCAACCGGAACATCCATCGGATCAGATAGTCGCCGAAGCTGGCCTGATAGCCGTCAATTTTTACCACCCTGATCTTCATGAGTTTTTTTCCGGGAGTCTGTCCTTCCATAAGGCTTTCCAGAACTACAGGATAAATGTAAACCGGAAAAGTCAGGACAATATAAACTGCCATGATGGACCACTGATCCAGCCCATCCAATAAATACCCAAGATCCAAAATGTTGAAGAAAAGATAGAGGACAATAATGACATAAGCCACCTTGATCAGGAAATCAATAATGAAGGCAAGCATTCTTTCTCCGACACTTGCAATATTAAAGTTAATATTTACATTTTGTGAGGTATTTATCGCAATTTGAGACATAATTTTTATTATTTTAGCCTTACAATTATGAGAGAAGTTTATTTCATTAAACAAAATAAAGAAAAATGGTTGGGAATTGAACAGGTTATTCAAGGGAAAGTAAAAAAAAATCCTGATGACCTGTCTTCGCTGTATATCAACCTGATCAATGATCTTTCATTTGCACAGTCCTATTATCCTAAAAGTAACACTACGGTTTATCTGAACCATTTGTCTTCGCAGATGTTCCAGAAGATTTATAAAACCAAAAGAGTAGAGGAGAACAGGTTGATGTATTTCTTCAAAACAGAAGTTCCCCTGTTGGTGTACCAGTACAGGAGATACCTTTTGTATGCTTTTCTGTTTTTCATTCTTTTTACAGCCATAGGAGTGCTTTCCGGAGCGTATGATAAAGATTTTGCAAATATTATACTTGGTGAAGAGTACGTCAACGAAACCATAGAAAATATTAAAAAAGGAAATGCTGTAGGCGTTTACCAGAGCGGTTCCACATGGGGAAGTACCATTGGAATCATTTTCAATAACATCAGAGTGGGTGCTAGATTGTACATTTACGGAGTTACTGGAGGCGTTGGAACTTTGTATGCTTTGCTTTCGAACAGCGTTATGCTCGGTTCTTTCCAGTATTTTTTCTATGATTACGGAGCTTTGAAAGACAGTGCAAGAGGAATTTGGCTTCACGGTGTTTTTGAAATCTTTGCAATGGTGGTAGAAGCGATGTGCGGATTGATTTTAGGAGCAAGTATCCTGTTTCCGAGAACTTTTTCAAGATTTAATTCCTTTAAAACAGGTTTTAAGGATTCGTTTAAGATTTTCCTGAGTACCATTCCGTTTACGATCTGCGCAGGAATTATTGAAGGATATGTCACAAGACATGCTTTAAAAATGCCACTGGTTGTCAACTTAGCATTAATCATCACATCACTGGCCATTATAGGATTTTACTATTTCGTTTATCCTTCGGTGGTTTATAAAAGAATTAATACCAACACCAATGATGCAGTTTTATAAAAAAAGAGAATTTGGAGCTTTCATCAGTGACAGCTTTAATTTTTTCAAATTATACGGAAAAAATTATTTTAAAAATTATATTCTGATCAACGGGCTGCTGTTAATCCTGACAATTGCTGTAGTGATTTTTGGGTTCAGAGAGATCATCGGACAATTGGTTGGTGGAAATCTCAACGGTGAAAGTTATTATTTTGAAAAATATTTTTCAGATAACGCGGGAATGCTTACGATAGTGGGAATATTGATTTTCGTGCTTTTTGTCCTTCTGGGAATTGTCAATTACCTGTATCCTGTTTTTTATATGAAAAGAATTGCTGAAGGCGCTCAGAAGGTAAAAACAGATGAGATACTGAGCGATTTCAAAACCAATGCAGGACGGATCTTTAAAATGTGTCTGGGAATGCTGTTGATCGTACTTCCGGTGACAATGATTGTCTTAGGATTTTCCTATCTGCTGCTGCTGATCGTTATCGGTTTTTTCCTGATATTGCTTGTATACCCTACAGCATTCAATGTTTCTGCATTTTTGATGTACGATTATTTTAATACAAAACGGGGCTTTTTTGAAAGCTTAAGTTATTCCATAAGATCCCAGTTTTCCTACCCGAATGGAAATGAAAAATCTCCGTACTGGAAATATTGGGGAGCCTCCATTATCATGTTCATCATTATGTACATGATAACGTCCGTATTTACATTTGTTCCAATAATATTTATGTACGGATCTATTCTTACCTCTGCTCCGGACGGGAATTTTGAAGCAAATCCTTTTACGGGAGCAATGGGGATTATTCTCTTTTTATTTTATGGAGTTTCCATTTTAGCATCATTAATCCTTTCCAATCTGATGTATATCAATGCGGGGTTGATGTATTATGACAGCAGGACAGACCTGCACACGAAAATTGAACTTGAAGAAATAGAAACCATCGGTATTAATGAATAAATTCCTGCTTTTTCTGCTGATCTTTTTCTCCATTTGTCCTGTTTATGCACAGGATGAGGATGGAGGCGAAACGGTGGAAGATTATATCGTAGATTCTTTAGGAACGGGACATTACAGGAATATGCTCCGTGCAGATTCTGTACTTATCCTGAAGCCTGTTTCAGAAAATACGCTCTACCCGAAAAAGTTCAAAGAAAATATTCAGTCCAGATATAAAGGAAATGAATTTGATTATTCGGTATCGAAACCGAAAGAGTCTTTCTTCCAAAAGCTGATGCGCAAGATTGACAGGATTTTGCAAAGCATGTTTGGTGAGACTGTTTTCACTAATTCTGCACAAATTACCACCATTTTAATCCGCTTATTTGCCATTATTCTGGTAGGATTTCTTCTCTATTTTATCATTAAATTTCTTCTTGGGAAAGATGGAAATCTGTTCTTCGGAAAGAAAAATAAAAAAATAGACATCAATGCCGAGGAGCTTCATGAGAACATCCATGAAATCAATTTTCCGGAAAGTATCGCTAAATTTGAAAGAGAAGGAGATTACCGCTCGGCAGTCCGTTACCAGTTTCTATTTATCCTTAAAAAGCTGAGTGATAAAAAACAAATCAACTGGAACCCGGAAAAGACCAATAAGGACTATGTTGCAGAACTGAAAGACGGCAATCTGAAAAGTGAATTTTCGGGTCTGTCTTATATTTTTGATTATGTCTGGTACGGAGAATTCAGTATTGACGAACAAAGCTATCTCAAATTTAAAAACCAGTATCAGGCATTTAAGCCGTAATTAAACTATTAATCATGAAAAAAACCTTCAAAATATATGCTGTGATATTCATCGTTGTGATGGTTATTCTGGCGTTGTTTGAAGTCAATAAAAAAGAAAGAATAAGCTGGCGTAAGAATTTCAATATTGAAGAGAAATCTCCTTTCGGACTGTTTGTTTTTAATCATGAAGCCAAAGATCTTTTTAAAAATAACCTGAGAAAAATAGAAGAGGCACCTTACGACTATTACAGCAGAAACAAAAAGGGAGCACACAATATCGTGGTCATTGAAAAGGAATTAGATAAGCAGTCCTGGAAAAAAATTCTGGATCAGGTATCAGGTGGTTCAGATGCAATGATTCTGATGAGCCGTGTTCCAAAAGATATTTCAGACACCATTGGTTATCATAGCGCAGATATTTCTTTTGCAGAAGAAAATGTATTGAAACTTACGGATAAAGAATACCAGAATGATTTTATTAAACTGGATAAATTTCCTTCAGGGAGAGGCTTTTCGTATATCAAACCTAAAGTGGAAGTACTGGGAAAAACGGTAGAAAAAGATAATTCGGATCAGGCTAATTTTATTAAAGTCAGTTTTGGAAAAGGAACCATCTATGTTCACAGTGAACCGCTTTTCCTTACCAATTATTATCTGCTGAAACCGGGCAGTATAAAATATGCACAGGATATTTTTTCTTATCTTCAGGATAGGGAAACCATCTGGTTTGTGGAAAATGACACCAAAGTTTCACGCTTCTTTATGAGGTTTGTGCTTTCCAATCCGGCATTGAAGTATGCGTGGTGGGTACTTTTGGGAGGACTTGTCCTGTTTATTTTCTTTAATGCCAAAAGAAAACAACGCATAGTACCTGTTGTAGAGCCGTTGAAAAATACGTCCTTAGATTTTGTAAAAAGTATTGGAAATCTTTATCTTCAGGAAGGAGATTTTCATGATATGATGGCTAAAAAAGGCCAATATTTCCTGAACAAAGTAAGAATGGATTTCCTGATCGATACCCAACATCTGGACGAAGAATTTGCCAAAAAACTTCACCTGAAAACGGGTAAAACAATGGAAATGATCCATGAAGCCATAATCCTGATTAAAAAAGGCCAGGATCCCTATGCCGACGTCATGAAAGAAGACCTCACCAGAATGAATAAGCTTCTTGATGAGATTTTGAGATAAGGTATTAATGTAACAATGTAACAATGTAACAATGTAACAATGTATATTGGTAAACTGTTAGACTGATACATTGGTACATTATAAAATTAAGTAAGAGTCCCAACGGGACGATTTAACAAAAGATCGGATGAAGTCCGATATATAAAGTAGGATAAATTAGACCCATAGACTAAAAACCACAAATAGAAAATTATGGACAACCTTGAAAATCAAAACGTAGAAAATAAAAGTTCTATCAATCTAAATAAACAGGAAGATCAGTTTCAGTCGAGAATTGATATGATCGAGCTTCGCGCCAGCTTAGAGAAGGTCAAAGCTGAAATAGCCAAAGTTATTGTCGGTCAGGAAAGCATGATCGAACATCTTATCGCGGCACTTTTATCAAACGGGCATGTCCTGATTGAAGGAGTTCCGGGAGTTGCAAAGACGATTACAGCAAAGCTTCTCGCCAAAACAATAGATGTAGGCTTCAGCAGAATTCAGTTTACACCGGACCTTATGCCTTCGGATATTTTGGGAACTTCAGTTTTCAGTGTAAAAAACTCCGAATTTGAATTTAAAAAAGGCCCTATCTTTTCCAGTTTTATATTAATTGATGAGATCAACAGATCCCCGGCGAAAACCCAGGCAGCCCTGTTTGAGGTCATGGAAGAGAGACAGATCACAATGGATGGAATCCGTTATATAATGGATGAACCATTTCTGGTTGTAGCAACTCAAAACCCGATAGAGCATGAAGGAACTTACAGACTTCCTGAAGCACAGTTGGACCGTTTCCTATTTAAAATCAATGTAGGATATCCAAATCTGGAACAGGAGATCGCTATCATCAGAAACCAACACGAAAGCCGAAAAGAAGATAAGACGGAAGGAGTGAACCGTGTCATTACGGCCGAGCAATTAAAAAGCTATCAGAATCTGGTAAAAGAGATTATTGTAGAGACTCATTTGATGGAGTATATTGCGAAAATCATCGTCAATACAAGAGAAAACCAGTTCCTGTATCTGGGAGCTTCTCCAAGAGCTTCTCTGGCATTGCTTACAGCTTCAAAAGCTTTCGCAGCGATGAGAGGAAGAGACTTTGTAACCCCCGAAGACATCAAAGAAGCAAGCTACGCCGTATTAAGACACAGAGTCATCGTTTCTCCTGAACGCGAAATGGAAGGTTTAACGGCAGATGAAATTATACGTCAGATCTTAGAGGGAATAGAGATTCCTAGGTAGATCGTAAATATTAGGTGGCAGATAATAGGTTGCAGGTCGCAGACTATGGCTGTCTGGTGATGAAGTATTGATTGCTTTCAATAAATTTTGTATAGTATGGCAAATTTTAAGGAACTTTTGGTTTGGCAGAAATCTATTGATTTTGTTACAGAAATTTACAGGATTACCGGATCTTTTCCTAAAGATGAAATGTATGGCCTTATTTCACAGATCAGAAGAGCCTCGGTTTCTATACCATCAAATATTGCTGAAGGAAACTCCAGAAGAAGCAAACCTGATTATCTACAATTTTTAAAGATAGCGAGAGGAAGTTGTGCTGAAGTTGAAACTCAATTAATCATCTCTAAAAATCTTAATTATTTAAATGAAGAAAATTATAAAAAATTGAATGAACATATTATCGAAATTTCAAAAATGCTGAACGGTTTAATAAACTCTCTACAATAAGTATCACCAAGAACCTGCAGCCTAATATCTGCAACCTGTTACCTAAAAAATGAAAAACCTATACATCAATACACGATTTTTCTTTTCGCTCATCGGAGTGGGGGTACTGTATGTCCTTGCTTTTTTCTTTTCGGTTCTGATGTGGGCGGCTCACATTGTTTTGCTGATTTGTTTTCTGGCGGCAATGGTAGACTATCTTTTATTGTTTAATCAGAAAAAAGGAGTGCTTGCCCAGAGAATACTTCCGGAAAAATTATCGAACGGGGATGAAAATTTTGTGAAGATTGACATTAAAAATAATTACAGTTTTAAGATCAGTACAAAAATCATTGATGAGATTCCGTTTCAGTTTCAAAAAAGAGATTTTTTAATTAAAAAAAGTATAGAACCCGGTAGAAATACCTATTTCCAATATAGCCTGGAGCCGAAGGAGAGAGGAGAGTACAGTTTCGGAAACCTGAATGTATATGTTTCTTCACCATTGGGATTTATTTCAAAGAGATTTAATTTCCAGAAAGATGCAATGTTGCCTGCCTATCCGTCTTTTGTACACCTTAGAAAATATGAACTGATGGCACTGCAGAGTGAATTTATGCTCGGTGGAATCAAAAAGATTAGAAAACTGGGACATACCATGGAATTTGAGCAGATCAAAGAATATGTTCCCGGAGATGATATCAGAACCATCAACTGGAAAGCTACGTCTAAGACCAATCGATTAATGGTCAATCAGTTTCAGGATGAAAGATCACAACGGATTTTTATTCTGATCGATAAAGGCAGGACCATGAAGATGCCTTTCAACGGATTAAGTCTGTTGGATTATTCAATCAACGCTGCAATGGCTCTGTCTCATATTATTCTTAAAAAAGGCGACCGTGCCGGAATGATGACCTTCTCTAAAAAAACAGAGAATAAAGTCGCAGCAGAAAATAAATCCGGACAGCTAAGGAAGATCTCGGAAGCTTTGTATAATATTAAAACAGATTTCTTTGAAAGTGATTTCAACCGCCTTTATCAGGATGTAAAATACTCTCTGAACCAGCGAAGTCTTGTTTTGTTATTTACCAATTTCGAAACACTTGATGGATTAAACCGTCAGTTGAAATACCTCCGAGGAATAGCCAAAAACCATCTTTTGGTGGTTATATTCTTTAAAAATTCAGAATTACAGACCCTTATTCAGAAGAATCCTGAAAATATGCAGGAGATTTATGATGAAATCGTTGCCGAAAAATTTGAGTTTGAAAAGAAACTGATCATTCAGGAGCTCAGGAAGTATGGGATTTACACGGTATATACCCTGCCTGAAAATTTAAATATCGACGTTATCAATAAATATCTTGAGATAAAAGCGCGGGGAATTTTATAATTTTGCATTCATAAATCTAATCACTCCGGTTCTGTTCAGAGAGCCGAAGAATCTTACAACAAAATTCAAAAATGAAAATAACACTAAACAGAATTAACGACGATTTTTTATTTGAGTGTACCAATTCCCAGGGGAATTCAATTCTCTTGGACAATACCTCACAGCCCGGAGCTAAAGGCGTTTCTCCAATGGAAAGCGTGTTGATGGCTGTTGCCGGATGCAGCGGAATAGATGTAGTCTCTATCCTGAAAAAACAGCGTCAGGAAATCACAGGTTTCCAGGCAGAAGTAGAAGGCGAAAGAGTTCAGGTAGAAGATGCAAAACCTTTTAAATCTATTAAGGTGAGATTTCTTCTGGAAGGAAATATAGATCCTAAAAAAGCATCAAAAGCCGCTCAGTTATCTTTTGAGAAATACTGTTCCGTATCAAAAACTTTAGAGCCGAATGTAGAAATCGGGTATGAAGTTCTTGTGAACGGAGAAAAAGTTTAATTATTTTTTAATTGATTATAAGCGGCCGGCCCATTCGGGCCGGCCGCTGCTTTTATACTGTTAATCTTGGTTTCATAAGCTTAGCTACCGTTGCCGTCCATCCTGTCTGATGGGAAGCCCCTACGCCGCGGCCGTTGTCTCCATGGAAATATTCAAAGAAAGTGATGTAATCCCTGAAATGTTCATCATAATTGAACTTTGGATTTCCTCCGTTGAAAGGTCTCTGACCATCTTCATCTTTTAAAAATAACGAGCAGAGTCTGCGGCTGATATTCTGAGCCACCTCATCCAAGTTCTTCTTCTCACCACTTCCCGTTGGAAACTCTACTTTTAAGCTGTTGCCATAATAAAAATGGAAACGCTGTAAACTTTCCACAATCAGGAAATTGATAGGGAACCAGATCGGGCCGCGCCAGTTACTGTTTCCTCCAAACATTCGGCTGTCACTCTCGGCAGGAGTATAATAAACCACATTTTCCGTACCGTGAACTGAAAATACGAACGGGTTTTCCTCATAGACTTTTGACATCGCACGGATTCCGTAAGAACTCAAAAATTCATTTTCATCAAGCATCCTTCTCAAAACCTTTGTCAGTCTGTTCTTACGCAGAATACTCATCAGGTGTTTTCTACCCTGTCCTTCCTCATCCCAGTGGGAAACCAGCTTTGTGAGCTCAGGTTTATTCTTTAGAACCCATTCCATTCTGGCTTTGAAATTGGGCATTTTATCCAGTAATTTATGATCTACGATTTCAACGGCAAACATCGGAATCAGACCGACAATGCTTCTTAGTTTTAAAGAAACACTTTCTCCGTTACCAAGCTGCAGTACATCATAGAAAAAGCCGTCTTCCTCATTCCATAAACCTTCTTTGCCTTCTCCCAGGTTCTCCATCGCCTCAGCAATATACAGATAATGCTCAAAAAATTTGATCGCCATATCCTCATAAACCTGATAATACTGTGCGAGCTCCATTGCAATCCGCATCATATTTAGTGCGTACATGGCCATCCAGCTGGTTCCGTCTGCCTGTTCCAGATGCTGTCCGTCTTTCAGTTCCATATTCCGGTCGAAAGCTCCGATATTATCCAGTCCAAGGAAACCGCCGCCAAAAATATTATTGCCGCTTTTATCTTTCCGGTTTACCCACCATGTGAAATTCAGGAGAAGTTTCTGGAAAACTTTCTCGAGAAATAAAAGGTCAGGCTTACCGTTCTGCTTTTCATCAATTTTAAAAACCCTGAAGCAGGACCATGCATGTACGGGTGGATTCACATCGCTTAAATTCCATTCATAGGCTGGTAACTGACCGTTGGGGTGCATATACCATTCTTTCGTTAATAGTAAAAGCTGTCCCTTGGCAAATTCACCGTCAATGATGGAGAAGGGAACGCAGTGAAATGCCAGATCCCAGGTGGCATACCATGGATATTCCCATTTATCGGGCATGGAGATGATATCCTTATTGTGAAGGTGATTCCATTCCGTGTTTCTTACATAATCATTGAAATTTCTTGGAGCCTGATGATTGGGATCACCTTTCAGCCATTTTCCGACGTTATAATGATAGAACTGCTTATTCCATAAAAGTCCTGCAAACGCCTGTCGCTGTACATTTCTTTCATCCTCGTTCGTGGTTTCACTCTGAATTTCTTCGTAAAACTCGTTGGTTTCAGCGGCTCTTGTTGCGAAAATTTCGTCAAATTTTTCAAAAGGCTCATCCACCTCATCCGGACACAATCTGAAATCAAAAGTCTTTGACTGTCCCGCACCGATAATTTCATCAATAATAAAAGAAGCCTTAGTTCCTCTTTTCTCCGGATTTACCGTATTGCTTCCGTAAATAATATGGTCATTGATCCCATCCTTAAAATAAGTATTCCCCGTGTAAGACGAACCATATAATTTTGGTGTATTCGTTTCATTTTCGCAGAAAGCACTTTTGGCAGCCAGATTTCTTGAATAAAGCTTTTTGATCGAAATACTGTCATGATTGATATCGATACATCCGTCATAAGAAGCATTTAGCTGTGCTTTGTATGTATTATAGCCCCATTTCCAGTTGTTTCTGAACCAGGCCGTTGGAGCTACCACTATCGGAGCATCCTGCTGGCTTCTGTTATGAACCGTTACTCTGGCCAGGATATCATTGTGATCGGCTTTACAGTATTCAATGAAAATATCGAAATATTCATCATTGTCAAAAATTCCTGTATCAAAAATTTCATACTCAGGTTCCTTTTTGCTTCGTCTTCCGTTTTCAGCAACGAGATCATCGTATGGAAATGTATTGATCGGATATTTATACACCATTTTCATATAACTGTGGGTAGGTGTATTATCCAGATAATAAAAGATTTCTTTAATATCTTCCCCGTGATTCCCCTGAGGATTGCTCAGTCCGAAGAAACGTTCTTTTACTATTTTATCTTTCTTGTTCCAGAATGAAAAAGCAAAACAGAAGATCTGCTTCACATCAGAGATCCCTGCGATACCTTCTTCTCCCCATCGGTAGGCGTAGCTTTCGGCATTATTGTGATTCGCATAGTGCCAGGCATTTCCGTTTGGGCTGTAGTCTTCACGGACGTTTCCCCACTGTCGGTTACTGACGTATGGTCCCCAGTTTTTCCATTTGGTATCTTGTAGTCTTTCTTTCTCAACAGTCATATTTCATCATTTTTTCAATACGAAGTTAGTTTTTTTGAAAAATAATTCCAATTCCTTTCATCTGAAGAATTCTTAACATAGCCCTGAAACACTTATGATTAGAGGCTTTTTAAATATTAAATATTTTTTCTTTTTTAATTTAAAAGAAAAGACATATCTTTGCAGTGCGTTCATTCAAATATTGAAAATGTTATCAAGAAAGGTTGAGGGATTAGACCCTATGAAACCTTAGCAACCCTTTGTGCAAGCAGAGAAGGTGCTACGTTCTACCAATTTATTTTGGACAGATAACTTACTGAAGTTCTTTTCAGCCATTTCCTGTGGCATTTTCAATTGTATTAAAATAATAATAGAATTGAAAACAGAACTAAACTATATAAATCTTTCGTATCAGACTTATTCCCAAAAGGAATACCATATCCCGTTGACTTATCAGATCTTCGGGAAAGACCTGTTTACAGCACCCATTATATTGATCAATCATGCCTTAACCGGAAATTCAAATGTTTCAGGAGAAAAAGGATGGTGGAAACAACTGATTGGTGAAAATCAGGTGATCGATACGAACAAATACACAGTTCTCTGTTTCAATATTCCCGGAAACGGATTTGATCATTTTTTAATTGACGACTACGAAGACTTCACTCCTTCAGATATTGCTGAAATATTCCTGAAAGGCCTTGAAGCTTTACATATCAAAAATTTATATGCCATTATTGGAGGCTCCCTCGGAGGAGGAATCGCCTGGGAAATGCTAGCCAAAAAGCCACAGCTTGCCGAGATTTTTATCCCGATTGCCTGCGACTTCAGAACCCACGACTGGCTTCATGCACAATGTCTGGTTCAGAAATTTCTGTTAAACGGAAACGATGAGCCCCTGCAGAAAGCGAGAATACACGCCATGTTGTGCTATAGAACTCCACAGTCCCTAAACGACAGATTTCAAAATAGATACCATCAGGAAAACAAACGGTTAGAGTCAGAAGACTGGCTCGTGTATCACGGAAATTCATTAAACGATAGATTTAGTTTAAAGTCTTACAAGCTGATGAACCATCTCCTCATGAATATCAATACCTATGAAAACCAGCTCGAAAAGATCAGCGCACAAATGCACCTGATCGCTGTAGATACAGATTTATTTTTCCCCGCTTCAGAAATACGAATGTGCTTTGAACAGCTGAAAGAGAAAAATAAAGAGGTTTTCTATCATGAAATACAGTCAATTCACGGGCATGATGCCTTCTTAATGGAATACGAACAATTAAATAATATCATCAACAATATTTTCAGAATGAAAGGAAGCGAAAGCGAAACTCCATCTGATAATAACAAACAAAAAGTATAGAACAGATGAAAAATGCGAACGAAATAAAGTTTTTAAAAAACAGATCGATCATCAAGTTTGAAGGAGAAGATTTCTTAGGAGAAATAGGAATCGACGGAAGAATTTTTAAAGCGCTTACTTTAGCGAGAATCAGTGTAGGAGTAATCTCCCAGCAGGCCATTGAAAACGGGCTTTCTATTCTGGTCAATGAAGCAGATGCAGAAAAAGCAGTGGCCTGTCTGATCGATGAATTTGAAGCAGAAAGAAAATCAGGAAAAGTATCACAGATTTATAGCATCAATAATGTTTCCGTCCTTGGATTTGTAGCGGAAGATTTCAATAAAGTTTTAACGGAACTGGCTAGAAACAATGTTTTCCCGCTTTTATTAAATCAGGTTGCAGGAGAAAACAGAGTCAATATTGTAGTGACCTCTTCACAGGATGAGAAGACAAAGAATGTCATCGAATCCGAAATTTTCAAGAAGCCTAAAACCGTTCATCTGGCGATCATCGGTCACGGAAATGTAGGGAAAACTCTAATAGAGCAGGTTCTACAGTCTTCAGAAGAAATTAAAAGACGTAAAAAGATAGACCTGAAAGTAGTGGCAGTAGCCAATTCAAGAAAAATTGCTTTCAATAAAAAAGGTTTTAATGCAGACTGGAATGATGAGGTTTTAACGGCAGAACACCCTTCAAACGTTGAAGAGCTGATCAACTTCTCAAAAGAAAATCAGTTGGAAAACCTTATCGTAGTAGACAACACGGCGAGCAAGGATTTTGTGAAAAACTATCACGCTTTAGCTGAAAACGGTTTTGACCTTGTTTCTTCTAACAAGATTTTCAACACACTTCCAATAGAAGAATACCGTAAACTAAGATATACGTTGAGTAAAAACAACAGACGTTATCTGTATGAAACCAATGTAGGAGCGGGACTTCCGTTAATTGATACCATCAAATTATTACACCTTTCAGGAGAAAATATTACCAGAATCAAAGGCGTATTCTCCGGTTCATTGAGCTATATCTTCAATAATTTTTCTGTGAGAGACGACAAGTTTTCCACCATCATCGGAGAAGCAATGGAAAAAGGATATACAGAACCGGATCCACGTGAAGACCTTTCCGGAAACGATGTAGCAAGAAAACTACTGATCCTTGCCAGAGAATTGGATCTGATCAATGAATTCCAGGATATCAATATTCAGAATTTAATTCCTGAAGACCTTTTGGCAGTAGATAAAAATGAATTTATCTCAAGACTGGATGAGCTGGATGAAGAATATAAGAAAATCAAAGAAGGGCAGGAGCCGGGCCACGTACTTCGTTATGTAGGAGATCTTCATGGAGATCTTCAGAAAGATAAAGGTCAGCTTGATGTGAAACTGGTTTCTGTACCGGGAAGTTCTGCTTTAGGTCAGTTGAAAGGTTCAGATTCAATCTTTGAAATCTACACAGAAAGCTACGGTGAAAACCCGATCGTTATCATGGGAGCCGGTGCCGGAGCTCAGGTAACAGCAAGAGGTGTTTTCGGTGATATCTTAAGAGTAAGTGAAACTAAGTAAATAGTACGATGTACAAAGTAAAATGTACAATGTAGTTATTGATAACTAAGCCAGAGTCCCAACGGGACGATTTAACATAGGATAGAATGAAATTCTATCAAACTATCAAACAAACATCAAAAAAAAGTAATTATTATTTTTTTATATAACGTAACAATGACTCCCCATTGGTAGATTACCAGATAAAACACATTGTTATATTATTAAAATTAAACTATATGGAAAATTTTGAAACCTCCGCAATAAGAACCCAGACTGAAAGAACGCAGTTTGACGAACATTCTACGCCATTATATCTTACATCCAGTTTTATTTTTCAGGATGCGGAAGATATGAGAGCGAGTTTTGCCGAAGAAAAATCTAAAAACCTGTACAGCCGTTTTTCAAATCCGAATGTGACAGAATTCACAGATAAGATCGTAAAAATGGAAGGCGCAGAAGCAGGATATGCGTTTGCAACAGGAATGGCGGCTATTTATTCTACGTTTGCCACTTTACTGGATGCGGGCGATCATATTGTAAGCTGCCAGTCGGTTTTTGGTTCTACCCATACTTTATTTACAAAGTATTTCCCGAAATGGAATATCGAAACAACCTATTTCAAAGCTGAAGATGCGGAGAATGTGGAACAATATATTAAGCCAAATACCAAAATCCTATACCTTGAAACGCCTACCAATCCGGCTATTGAAATCCTGGATCTTGAGTTTTTTGGAAAGATAGCGAAAAAGCATAACCTTATCTTTATTGTAGATAACTGTTTTGCAACACCTTACCTACAGCAGCCGATAAAATATGGTGCAGATGTTGTTGTACACTCTGCAACAAAACTGATTGACGGACAGGGTAGAGTATTGGGCGGTGTAGCAGTAGGAAAAGAGGATCTAATCAGAGAAATCTATCTTTTTGCCAGAAATACGGGACCTGCGATGTCACCTTTCAATGCATGGGTTTTATCAAAGAGTCTGGAAACATTGTCTATCCGTGTAGAAAAACATTGTGAGAATGCCTTGAAGGTTGCTGAATTTTTAGAAAACCACCCGAATGTAGAGCTGGTAAAGTATCCTTTTTTAAAATCCCATCCGAGTTATGAAATTGCAAAAAAGCAGATGAAGCTGGGTGGAAATATCGTAGCCTTTGAAATTAAAGGCGGAATAGAAGGCGGAAGAAACTTCCTGGACAAAATAAAAATGTGTTCCCTTTCTGCCAATTTGGGAGATACAAGAACCATCGTGACACATCCTGCATCTACAACCCATTCAAAACTGACTGAAGATGAAAGAAATGAAGTAGGTATTACAGCAGGGCTTGTCCGTTGTTCCGTAGGTCTGGAATATATCGATGACATCATTGCAGATCTGAAACAGGCTTTAGATTAATTCAGCCGGTTCAGATTATTTGTTTGAAATAAATCAAAGAGTCCCAACGGGACGATTTAACAAAGGATAGGATAACATCCTATCAACTATCAACAAAACATATGAAAAATTCAGAACAATTATATAAATCAATATCCGAGAGAATTTTAATTCTCGATGGCGCAATGGGAACCATGCTTCAGCGCTACAAATTCGAGGAAGAAGACTACCGAGGAGAACGTTTCAAAGACTGGGAACATCCGGTAAAAGGAAATAATGACCTTCTTTCCCTGACACAGCCTCAGGCGATCGAAGAAGTTCACAGAAAATATCTCGAAGCAGGAGCAGACATTCTCGAAACCAATACATTTTCGGGAACTACCATTGCGATGGCAGATTATCACATGGAAGAACTGGTATACGAACTTAACTATGAGTCTGCAAAAATTGCCAGAAAAGTATGTGATGAATTTACCGCTCAAAATCCGGATAAACCAAGATTTGTGGCAGGCTCCATCGGACCTACCAACAGAACGGCAAGTTTAAGTCCGGATGTTAATGATCCGGGATATAGAGCGATCACTTTTGAAGAATTGAGAGTAGCTTACAAACAGCAGTGTGAAGCTTTACTAGATGGAGGTTCAGACATTCTTCTGGTAGAAACAATTTTCGATACCCTGAATGCAAAAGCGGCTTTGTATGCTATTGATGAACTTCAGGATGAAAGAAATATAAAGATTCCGATCATGGTTTCAGGAACCATTACCGATGCTTCAGGAAGAACATTGAGTGGACAGACTGCAGAAGCTTTTCTGATCTCCGTTTCACACCTGAATTTATTGAGTGTAGGATTTAACTGTGCTTTAGGGGCAGATCAGCTTACTCCTTACCTGGAAACTCTGGCTCATAACTCAGAATTTTATGTTTCTGCTTACCCGAATGCGGGACTTCCGAATGCTTTCGGAAAATATGACGAAACACCGGAAGATATGGCGGGACAGATCAAAGAATATGTAGAGAAAGGATTGATCAATATTATCGGAGGATGCTGTGGTACAACGCCGGATCATATCAAAGCAATTTCTGACCTGGTGGCACAATATCCACCAAGAAAGACGAAAGAGTTTGTATAATCAGGCCGTTTTTAATTAAAACAAGAAATAGAAGCTGGCTTATAAAAAGTTTCCGCTGTTTACAACTTGAAGCAGAGCTATAGATCTGCTGAGACCAAATACAGACAGTACCTATTATAATTTAGCAGAATAAAAAATTAATGAAATATTTAAGATTATCAGGCCTTGAGCCTCTTATCATAACGCCGGAAAGTAATTTCATCAATGTTGGTGAAAGGACAAACGTTGCCGGTTCAAAAAAGTTTTTAAGACTGATAAAAGAGGAGAAATTCTCTGAAGCACTTGATATTGCCCGAAATCAGGTAGATGGAGGTGCACAGATCCTTGATGTCAACTTCGATGACGGACTGATCGATGGAAAAGCATCGATGATCAAGTTCCTGAATTTAATAGCCTCCGAACCGGATATCGCAAGAATTCCGGTGATGATAGACTCGTCCAAATGGGAAATCCTGGAAGCCGGACTTCAGGTGGCACAGGGTAAATGTGTGGTGAATTCCATCAGCTTAAAAGGTGGTGAAGAAGAATTCATCAAACAGGCCAAAGCAGTCAAAAGATATGGTGCTGCAGTTATCGTAATGGCATTTGACGAAACAGGTCAGGCAGACAATTATGATCGCAGACTTGAGATTTCAAAACGCTCGTATGATATTCTGGTGAATCAGGTTGGTTTTCCGGCGGAAGATATTATTTTCGACTTAAATATTTTCCCTGTAGCAACGGGAATGGATGAGCACAGAAGAAATGCCATTGATTTTATTGAAGCTACAAGATGGGTAAGACAAAATCTTCCATATGCATCCGTAAGTGGTGGAGTAAGCAATGTTTCCTTCTCTTTCCGTGGAAATGATACGGTAAGAGAAGCGATGCACTCGGTATTTCTTTACCACGCCATTCAGGCCGGGATGAATATCGGGATCGTGAATCCTTCCATGCTGGAGGTGTATGACGAAATCAATAAAGAACTTTTAGGTCTTGTAGAAGATGTAATTCTTGATAAGAGAGAAGACGCTACAGAAAGACTGTTGGATTATTCCGAAAAGCATAAATCCGTCAAGAAAGAAATCGTTGAAGATTTAGAATGGCGAACAAGACCTTTGCAGGAGAGAATTACCCATGCTTTGGTAAAAGGAATCGACCGTTTTATCGAAGAAGATGTTGAGGAAGCCAGACAACAGGCAGCAAGACCGCTTCACGTCATTGAAATTAACCTGATGACCGGAATGGGCGTGGTAGGAGATCTTTTCGGGAGCGGAAAAATGTTCCTTCCACAGGTGGTAAAATCAGCGAGGGTAATGAAAAAAGCTGTTGCGTATCTGCAACCTTATATTGAAGCTGAAAAAGACGGTGCGAGACCAGCTAATGGAAAAATTCTGATGGCGACAGTGAAAGGGGACGTTCACGATATCGGAAAAAATATTGTGAGTGTTGTTTTGGGTTGTAATAATTATGAAATAGTTGATCTTGGAGTTATGGTTCCAGCTGAAAAGATTATTCAGGCTGCCATAGAACATAAGGTTGATGTCATTGGTTTGAGCGGATTGATTACGCCAAGTTTAGACGAAATGGTGTACATCGCTTCTGAATTAGAAAGACAAAATCTCAATTTTCCATTATTAATAGGTGGTGCAACGACTTCAAAAGCACATACCGCTGTGAAAATTGATTTAAAATATAAAAATGCAGTCGTTCACGTGAATGATGCATCCAGAGCTGTGAATGTGGTAAGTTCGCTGTTAGGTGACAGAAATAAAGAATATGTTTCAGAGCTGAAAGACGAATATTCCGATTTCCGTGAAAAGTTCCTGAACAGACAGGTGGACAAAGACTATGTTACCATTGAAGAAGCAAGGGAAAGTCACTTTACCATTGATTGGGAAAACGAAGAGATCTTTACACCGAATCATTTAGGCGTAACGGTACTGGAAGATCAGGATTTGAGAGAATTGCTTCCGTTTATTGACTGGTCTCCGTTTTTCAGAAGCTGGGATCTGCACGGGAAATACCCGAATATCCTGGAAGATGAGGTCGTGGGAGCACAGGCTAAAGAACTGTTTAAAGATGCTCAGGTTATTTTAAAGAGAATTCTTGATGAGAAATTGCTGAAGGCAAAAGCCATCTTCGGAATTTTCAAAGCCAATTCAAATGAAACGGATGATATCCTTATTTTTGACGAAAATAACGAAGAGCAGGCCAGATTCCTGACCTTAAGGCAACAGGCACAACGATCCAAAGGCAAAGAATATTTAGCGTTAAGTGATTTTATAGCACCTCAGAGTTCAGGAAAAACGGATTATGTTGGGGCTTTTTGTGTCTGTACCGGATTCGGAACCGATGAACTATCGGATGAATATGAAAAAGCCAATGATGATTACAATGCCATCATGGTAAAAGCCCTTGCCGATAGATTCGCAGAAGCCTACGCTGAATTTTTACATAAAAAAGTAAGAACAGAATATTGGGGTTATGCCAATCAGGAAAACCTGAGCAACGAAGACCTTATCGCCGAAAAATATAAAGGAGTACGTCCTGCACCGGGTTATCCGGCATGTCCTGACCACTTGGAAAAGAAAACCATCTGGGACCTTTTAAAAGTAGAAGAAAATACAGGCGTTTTCCTTACCGAAAGTCTGGCGATGTTCCCAACGGCAGCAGTTTCCGGATATTATTTCGGAAGTCCGCATGCGAAATATTTCGGTCTCGGAAAAATTACCGAAGATCAGCTTAAGGATTATGCAAAAAGGAGAGGCTGCTCCATTGATGAAGCAAGAAGATGGTTATCTCCGAATTTAGCTTAAAAAGTTAATGATTGTGAGTCCCAACCTACTAGCCATCAAAAAAAGATAAAAATAACTAAACTATAAAATGAAGATCACTGAACACATTAAAAACGCCAATGGGAAGACCTTATTCTCCTTAGAGGTAGTTCCGCCCCAGAAGGGAATCGGGATTGAAGATCTGTATACCAATATAGATCCGCTTATGGAGTTTAAGCCGCCTTTTATTGATGTCACCACTTCCAGAGAAGAATATATTTATCTTGATAAAGGAAACGGGTTGATGGAGCGCCGTATCACCAGAATGCGTCCCGGAACCTTAGGGATTTGTTCTGCAATCCAGCATAAATATAATGTAGACACTGTTCCCCATCTTCTTTGTGGAGGTTTTACCAAAGAAGAAACAGAATATCTTTTGGTAGACTGTATGTATCTGGGAATAGAAAATATAATGGCTTTGAGAGGTGATGCCATGAAAGGACATCAATACTTCGAGCCTACACCGGGAGGTCATGCCAGTGCCATGGATCTCGTTCACCAGATCAATGATTTAGGAAGAGGGAAATACCTTCATAACGATGAGGAAGCCTGTGATGAACTCAATAAATTCTGTGTAGGAGTAGCCGGATATCCTGAAAAACATATGGAAGCACCTTCCATGAATTATGATCTGAAATGGCTGAAACAAAAAGTAGATGCAGGAGCAGATTATATCGTCACCCAAATGTTTTTTGACAATAAACGGTTTATTGAATTTGTGACAAAGGCCAGAGAAATGGGTATTACAGTGCCTATTATTCCGGGTATCAAACCCATTGCAACCAAAAAGCATTTAAAAATTCTTCCACAGATATTCAAAATCGATCTTCCTGAAGAGCTGATCAATGAAGTGGAAAAGGCCAAAAACAACGAGGCTGTCAAACAGATCGGTGTGGAATGGGCCATTAACCAATGCAGAGAACTTTTGGATTTCGGAGTTCCTGTGCTGCACTTTTACTCCATGGGGAAAAGTGATAATATTAAAAAAGTAGCCGGAGAGCTATTCTAATAGAGTATCTAATGAAAGGAGCCCTGCTATTCAATAGCAGGGTTTTTTATTTAAAGGATAGGATGTCTTTCAAATTCTTTATTGCGGTCAAATAAATACCGGTACGTGGTGAGTTTTCTGGTCACAGTCGTATCGAGACTCTCTGCAATTTTTATCATTTTAGGATTAAAATCTCCGATCCACTGAAGTTCCGTCGTCTTAAAATCCGTATGCTTTCTCAGGTGCTGCGTTCCTTCCCAGATCATATACCCATCAATTCCTTTCTTCTGCCATTCCGGAATAACGCCGAAAACCAGACCGACCATCTTTTCATTCTTCGTGAATTGTTTTATCCACAAAAACTTAAGCTTTTCCACAATCCCGAATCGGCCATTCAGATATTTGAACCACTGGTTTACATCCGGAAGGTTCATCCACATCGCAATAGGTTTTTCATTTTCGTAAACGAACCAGGAAATATGTTCATTGATGATAGGCTTCATGGTGTTAAACATTTTCAGAACTTTTGCTTCCTCCAGCTGCTTACCTTCTCCATGACAGGCCCATGCCTGATTATAAATGTCCGTAAAATCTTTAGCAAATTTTGGCAGATCATTTTTCTTCATCGGCCTTGCTGAGATGGCGGGATTTCTGCTGTGCTTGGTGTGCATAAGTGTAAAAATCCTTGAAACTTCCGCAAAAATGGGCCTTGAAAAACAGAGCTGCTCGAAATACATTTTAAAACCATAGTTTTCAAACAGATCTTTGTAGTATGGGAAATTATAATTCATTCCGAAGAGTGGCTCATCAAAACCTTCCGTTAAAAGTCCCCAGAATTTATCCCTTTCTCCAAAATTAATCGGACCATCCATAGCTTCCATCCCTCTTTCCTGAAGCCACATTTTGCAGTGATCGAAAATGAAATCAGCAGTTTTCTGATCATTAATGCAGTCGAAAAAACCGACTCCTCCTGTGGGTTGCTGCTGTTCGGAAGCTGAGGAGATAAAAACGGCCACCTTTCCAACGGTCTCATTCTTTTTGTTTTTAAAAAGAAACCGGGAACATTCTCCTTCCTGGAAAGATTTGTTTTTTTTAGGATCAAAAATCTCTTCGATGTCCTGATTTCGGGGTCTTATATAGTTTTTGTCGTGCCGGTAAAGTTGGGCGGGGAATTCTAAAAAGTCCTTTTTTTGTTTTTCGTTCTGTACTTCTTCGACAATAATCATAGGCTAAGTTGAGAATGGACAATGTTTTTCGTTCAAATTGAAATCGATGAACAGATTTTATCCGTATTTTTGTTGCAAATTAAATAAAAATGGTTGATTTTACCGATAACGACGATGATATTTTCACTGGAAAAGAACATACGCCTATTAGGAAAGATGCATTTGATAAATCGCCACAGGAAAAAATAGAAAAAATTACCGAACTTTTCGGTGAAATTATGGAAACACTGGGGATGGATATGACGGATGATTCTTTAAAGGATTCTCCGAAGCGTGTTGCCAAAATGTATGTGAATGAAATTTTTGGAGGTCTTCTTCCCGAAAACAAACCGGGAATTTCCACATTTTCCAATAAATATAAATACCGCCAGATGCTGGTGGAAAAGGATATTACCGTGTATTCTTTCTGTGAACACCACTTTCTGCCGATCATCGGAAGAGCCCATGTAGCCTATATTTCAAACGGCGAAGTGATTGGTCTTTCCAAGATCAACAGGATTGTGGATTATTATGCAAAAAGACCACAGGTTCAGGAAAGACTTACGATGCAGATTGTAGATGCTTTGAAAGAAGCTTTGGGCACCAAAGATGTAGCCTGTATCATTGATGCAAAACATTTGTGTGTGAACTGCAGAGGAATAAAAGATACGGCAAGTTCTACCATCACGGCAGAATTGAGCGGTATTTTCAGAACCAATCCTATCACGAGACAGGAGTTCCTGCATTATGTGGGAAGTCATGCGAAGCTGGATTATTAAGATCAATGATTAATCAGATCATAAAGAAAAATATCAAATTGCTTTCTGAAAGATATGACCACCATTTGTTGTATCATGAAAGTGTAATTGTGATAAAGAATGAAAGGAATCTAATTGAAATTTTCCCTCAGATAAAAGATCATATTTCTGTTAAATATAATTTTGAAGAAGGAGTTGATACAATAGAAATCCAAGATTTTGAAATTTATGATATTTTAATTAAAATTTTTCAGAGACAAAACTTAGAAAAAGTAAATTTGAGTCCTGGTTATCCATTAGATTTAAATGATCTGGAAGATGAATTTGGTAATTTGGATAAATTTAAAGAAGAATTAAGAGCGCTGATCAGTACAAAAACTGATTACTCTGATAGGGGAGGAAATCGGGTGTTGACAGAATTTTATAAAAATAGTTTAATTTTAAGGGATGACATTGGGAGTTCAAAATCTAATGTATTAAATATAAGTAATGATAAAATTTAAAAAAGTTTCGGATAAGATTTTTGTAACAACAATTATTTGTTGCTGCTGTAAATGCTGTTGTTAAAGGATTCTGGTCTTTTAATGAAATTTGAAATTTTAAAACTAAACGTAAATCATTACATCAAAAAACTAAACGATGCAATTAAAAATATACAACTCGCTTACAGCAGAAAAAGAAATATTTAAACCCATTCTGGAAGGAAACGTAGGAATGTATGTCTGCGGACCTACCGTGTACAGCAATGTGCATTTAGGGAATGTAAGAACCTTCCTTTCCTTTGATTTTATCTACCGTACCCTGATCCATTTAGGGTATAAAGTAAGATATGTAAGAAACATCACCGATGCAGGTCACCTTACAGACGATGGAAATGTGGAAAACGACAGATTCGTGAAACAGACCCGTCTTGAAAAACTGGAACCTATGGAAATCGTACAGAAATATACGGTGGATTTTCATAAAGTTTTAGAAATGTTCAATCTGCTTCCTCCGAATATCGAACCTACCGCAACAGGTCATATCGTAGAACAGATCGAGCTTACACAAAAGCTTATCGAAAGAGGTTTTGCCTACGAAAGCAATGGTTCTGTCTACTTCGATGTTTTGGAATACAATAACAGAGGCTTGAACTATGGCGAGCTTTCAAAACGTAACATCGAAGAGCTTTTTGCCAATACCCGTGATCTTGACGGGCAGGGTGAAAAGAAAAATCCACAGGATTTTGCCCTATGGAAAAAAGCATCTCCTGCTCACATTATGAGATGGAATTCCCCTTGGGGCGAAGGTTTCCCAGGGTGGCACCTTGAATGTACTGCCATGAGTACAAAATATCTGGGTGAAAAATTTGACATCCACGGCGGAGGAATGGACCTGAAATTCCCACACCACGAATGTGAAATCGCACAGGGGAAAGCCTGCAATGATACCGCTCCGGTGAATTACTGGATGCATGCCAATATGCTGACAATGAATTCCCAGCGTATGAGTAAATCTACAGGAAATTATATCCTTCCGATGCAGTTGGTAACAGGGGAAAACGACTTCTTTGAAAAACCTTTCCATCCTACCATCGTACGTTTCTGCTTCCTGCAGGCGCACTACAGAAGTGTGCTGGATATTTCCAATGATGCGATGATTGCGAGCGAAAAAGGGTTTATCAGATTAATGGAAGCCATTAAAGTATTAAACTCGATCACTCCTAATAATGAAAAAGAGTCTGGTTTTGATCTTAAAGAGTGGAAAGCAAAAGCGTATGATGCCTTAAATGATGATTTTAATTCTCCGATTCTGATCGCTCACTTATTTGAAGCTGTAAAATATATTTTCGCTTTAAATGATGAGAAAGAAACGATTTCTTCTGAAGATCTTGAAGATTTAAAAACAACGCTGAATGCTTTGGTATTCGATGTGTTGGGACTTCAGAATGTGGAAGAAAACAATAACGAGAAGCTTGATCAGACCTTAAAGGTTTTAATTGAACTGAGAAATCAGGCAAGAAAATCAAAAAACTTCGACCTTTCAGACCAGATCAGAGACAAACTGCTTGCTGAAGGTATTGAATTAAAAGATGGGAGAGATGGAACCACTTACGTTCTGAATTAACCGCAAAAATAAATAGTACAGCTCCTGCAGCTCGCGTAGATTCTACAGATCATATCATAAAAATCTGTTGTAATCTGTGTGATCTGCGGGAGTTTTTTTATGCTCATTTCTTATCATTTTGTAATCTCTCGCAGATGTAGCGATATAGCAGATTTAATGCGAAAGCCTTACTCATGTCGGTGGAGCAGCAATCTTAGCTCCTTTAAATAAATGCACTTTAATAATAAACCTTTACGTTAAAAAAAACACAAATTCCACTAATCCTTTTTCACGAATAACACGAATGTTACAGTCTTTCATTAGTGATATTTGTGAACACATTTGTGCTATTTGTGTTTACATTGAAGTTTAATGAATAAAATCGTGCTATTTATGTTTTTAGAAAAAATAGATTATCATAATATCAACGTTTACATTAAATGATTGTAAATACTATGTAAATACTGCTATTTTTTTATGATACCATTGGTAATTTATGTAACTTAGTCATACTAAAATCATTACGAATCTAAATTCTACATTGTATGAAAAAACATTTATTCCCTCTTTTCCTGCTTGTGTTAGGTGCCAACGCCCAGGCACAGCAGGATTTTTTCGCGATTGCCGGAAAAGATACTTCCAGCATTGTTTTCAGTGATTTCCGTGTGATGGATGCCACTAATGGAACTTCCGGAGATAAACTCTTCTCAGCTGATGCTGTGGCCAAAGTATTTTCTCAGGAAAGAAAAGGTAATGTGTCGGAAGATAAAAATTCCTACAACCATTCCCAGGCGACTACCATGGCGGCTCTGGCTTATGATCCGATGAACAATAACCTGGTGTATATGCCGATGTTTTCGTCCAATATTTATATTTTGAATGCGAAGACAAAGGAAATTACATTGGTTGACAATACGGTGACCAAAGTTACATCGTGCGATATCAATTCCCATATCACAAGAATGACTGCGGGATATGACGGAAATATCTATGCCCTGAATAATGCAGGATCTCAGCTTTTGCAGATTAGCAGAAAAGGCAGCCAGTACACCGTTAATGATCTTGGGATTATTAAAGATGATGCTGCCAATGGAAAGAATTCATTCACGGCTATTGAAACAGGCTTTGGCGGCGACATGATCGCGGATGCTGAAAATAATTTCTATGTCTTCTCTGCTTCTGGAAATGTCTTTAAAGTGGTAGCCAAAGAACTGAAAGCAAAATTTGTGGGTAAGATCTCCGGTCTTCCGGAAAATTATTCAGTCAACGGATCTGCAGTTAATGCCAGTGGAAAAGTAGTTATTGCAAGCGCTAAAGGAGACAGTTTATATGAAGTAGACTTAACTACTCTTCAGGCAAAAGTACTTCCTGGCGGTGAAAAGCCGCATATTTATGATCTGGCGAGTAAATATTTTGCTAATGACAGAGCAACTTTAGTTAATGCATTGGCGAATATCGATATCTATCCAACGAAAGTGGATGAACATTATATTAACATCAATGTCAATGATCAAAAGATAAAAGGAAATATTCTCCTGAATGTTTTCGATATTTCCGGGAAAAATGTGATGAAACAGAAGCTGTCTGTAAAAGGCGGCTCGCTCAATCAACAGGTCTATTTGAAAAGCCTTGTCAATGGAGCGTATATCGTTAACATTACAGATGAATCCGGTAAAGCTTTATTCAACAAAAAAATTCTGGTTACGGAATAATAAAGACAGAGATTTCATTAAACTCTATTAAAATTTAAAACCTTTTCAACTTATTTTGGAAAGGTTTTTTAATGATTATTTGATCTTCAATAAGTTTTATTTTTCGATATTAAAATGTATTTTTATAAAAAAATATAGATGAAGTTATACTTTAATGTAGGATATAATGCAAAGGCCGGGCAGAATCTGCAGCTGTTGATTGTAGATGACAAAGGCGCTGCTGTCCAGACTTATACCTTATTTTATGCAGAAAACGGCATTTGGAAATGTGAGGTAGATTATTTCTCAAAATCAGTATCCTATAAATATCAGGTTTCAGACGAAAAAGGAAATATTCTGAGAGAAGAATTTGTTCTGCATCATCTTAATTTCCCCCATAACTATAAGGAGTTTATTATTTTTGATGAATGGAGTAATAAGAATTTCCCTGAAAACTATTTAAACAATAAAATTCTTTATAATAAGCTCAATCAGTTTGTTCCTGAAAAAGCGACGGTTTTAAAAAAGCATACCCATTTATTCAGAATAGAAGCGCCTGTCTATAATCCGGACTGGAAAATTGTATTGTTCGGCAGTACGGCTTCTTTAGGAAACTGGAATTATGAAAAAGTAATTCATCTTTCGCAGACCGATTTTGGAATCTGGGAAGCTTCCGTTGAAATTCCGGAGAACGAGTTTATCCAGTTTAAATATTGCCTTTACGATACAAAAGAAGGTAGAGTAATTGATGTGGAAACCGGGGAAAACCGTTTCACTCTGGCCAATCCGCTTCCGGATGTTCTGCAGATTGTTTCAAATCATTATTTTAAATTCAGGTCCTATCAGATGTATCATGATGCAGGAGTAGCGGTTCCTGTCTTTTCTTTGAGAAGTGAGAGCGGTTTCGGAGTTGGAGAATTTTCAGATCTTAAAAACCTTGCCGACTGGACCAGTGAAACCAATCTTGGAATTATCCAGATTCTTCCGATTAATGATACCACGGCCAATTATTCCTGGACAGATTCCTATCCTTACGCAGCGGTTTCTGTTTATGCATTGCATCCGCAGTATATTTCACTGGAAAACCTTGATTTTAATTTACCGAAAGAATTAGTTTCTGAATATCAGTCTGAGAAAGAGGCTTTAAACGCTTTGGATCTGATAGATTATGAAAAAGTAATTGCCGGCAAATGGAAGTTTTTAAAAGCGGTTTTTAACGCTGAAAAAGAAAAAATTTATAAGGACAGAGGCTTCAAGAAATTTATAAAAGACAATGAGCACTGGCTCGTTCCTTATGCTGCTTTCTGCGTGCTGAGGGATAAATATAAAACCCCGAACTTCAATGACTGGAAAACCCACAAGAAATATATTGCAGGGAAGATTTCGCAGTTCTTTGCCGTAAAAAGTAAAGATTATGATGCTTCAATGCTTCATGCGTGGGTGCAATACCAGTTACATTTACAGCTGAAAGACGCTGTAGACTATACCCACAGTTTAGGCGTTTCATTAAAAGGTGACCTTCCGATTGGTATTTACAGATATTCTGTGGAAGCCTGGACAGAACCTGAGCTTTTCGGAATGGATTTCCAGGCCGGAGCACCGCCGGATCAGTTTACAGAACTGGGACAAAACTGGGAATTTCCGACATACAACTGGGAAGCAATGAAGGAAGACGACTACCGATGGTGGAAAAACAGATTCAAAGCACTGGAACAGTATTTCGATGCGATGAGAATTGACCATATATTAGGGTTTTTCAGGATCTGGAGAATGCCTGTATCTGCTACCCAAGGGATTTTAGGGTACTTTTATCCCGCTGTTCCTGTTGTTGCGGATGAATTTAAGGCAAGACATATTCCGTTTGATTTTAACCGGTATTGTAAACCTTTCATCAATGATAAAATTCTGTGGAAATATTTTGGTGAAGAGAGTAGCGCTGCGCTTGAATTTCTTAACAATAATAATGACGGGACCTATTTATTCAAAGAAGAATTCGATACCCAGAGAAAACTCACCGATTTTTTCAAAAAGAATCCGAAAGGTGCTATTGAAGAAAAACTGGTTTCACTCTGCGCAAACGTTTTGTTCCTGAATGAAGAGAGGAATGGGGAAACAGTCTATCATCCAAGATTTAACGTTTACAGTACAGATTCTTATCAATACCTTCCTGAATGGGAACAAAAAGCAATCTATGACCTCTATCACGACTATTTCTTCAGAAGACAGGATCATTTGTGGTATGAAAAAGCAATGGAGAAACTTCCGGTGATTCTGAATGCTACCAAAATGCTGATCTGTGGTGAAGACCTCGGAATGGTTCCTGCGTGCGTGCCTATAGCGATGGACGAACTGGCGATTATCGCGTTAAAAGTTCAGCGTATGCCTTCGGATAATATTCCGTTCTACAATCCTAAAAATGCGGATTATATGAATGTAGTCACTGCATCTTCTCATGACAGTTCTACACTGAGACAGTGGTGGAAAGAAGATCCGGCTTTGACCCAGAAGTATTTTAATCAGCAGTTGATCCAATATGGAAAAGCTCCTGAAGAAATGGATTCTCACTTAGCTGAAATTATCATGAAACAGCATCTTTACAATGATGCGATGCTGGCTATTTTCCCGATTCAGGAGTTCCTTGCAACTGATCCGGAACTTACCAATCCGAATGTGGATAACGAAAGGATTAATAATCCTGCGGTTTTCCCGCATTACTGGCGATACAGGATGCATCTGAACCTTGAGGATCTGAAAGGAAAGAGAGCATTCAATGAAAAAATAGCTTATTGGATAAAAGATAGTGGAAGAGCATAAATTTAACATTTGATTATCAATTAGTTAATGATAAATTAAAAGAAGTTTGATCTTAGGATTTAACTTCTTTTTTTTATTTACATCCAAAAGATAGAATAGAGATATTCTGCTATATACTAACCAATTAACGACTATAGAGATGAAAAAAATACTTTTGGGATTTGCCTTGGGACTGGCAGCTTTGTCTTCCGCCCAGCAGTATCCAAATAACGGATGGGGAGATGACGGGTATTACCAGAACGGCGGCTATACCGATGAAGATGACAGAAATTATTTTCCGGACGATTATTATTATAACTATCCTCAGGACTATTACCCAAGCGATTACTATCAGGGATATTACAACGATTACAGAAACAGTATCACCAATATCAACTGGAATGTCTTCTTCAGAGAAAACAGACTAAACCGCTGGCAGATGGATCAGATCATGAGTCTGAACAATTTATATGTAAGTTTCTCTACATGGGATAATTTTTACAGATATAATCCGGACAGATGGTACTATGACAGATTCTACGCACTGGAAAGAATATTAGGACCAAGGGTGTTTGTTGTTTTCCAAAACAATTATTACCGTGGATCAAGCCCGATCGTTTACTTCCAGAATTACAGAAGAACGTATTACACGCCGAGATATTCCGTAATGCCGAGATACAGAAATGTAAATATCAATGTGTACAGGGTAGACAGATCAAGATTCAGAAGAATGGATAACCCTACCTTCAATGTGATCCGGACCAGCGACAGACCAAATAACGGATTCAGAGGACCGGTAAGAGACGGCGGTAATACCGGAGGTTTCAGAAATCAGGCTGGAAATAATGACAGAAGATCTGAAAATTCAGGAGGTTTCCGTAACGAAACCACCAGAGAAAGAAATAATGGTGGTTTCAGAGGAAGTTCTGAAAATAGCGGAACAAGAGGATTTGGAAATAATGGAGGCTTCAGAGGAAGCGGTGAAGTAAAAAGAGAAAGTGCTCCCCGAAGAGAAAATAACAGCGGAGGATTCAGAGGAAATGGCGGAAGTTCCAGATCTGAAAGTCAGCCTTCAAGATCACAAAACAGCAATGGAGGTGGTTTCAGAGGCAGTCTGGTAAGCAGTAAATAATTTTCATATATTATATTTAAGTGGTGTGAAGGACAGGTTTTAGGATCTGTCCTTTTTTATTTTTCAATTTTATTATTTTAATACTATAATTTAACATTTTTTATGAATATTTCAGTTTAACTTATCTTTTAACTAATAATCAAAGATATGTATAACAATTAATTAAATATTTTTTTAAGATGAAAAAATTAGTTTTAGCAATAGCATTTATCGGAATAGGAGGTCTTGCCATGGCGCAACAGACAACAACTCCACAGGACAAAGAAGCAAGAAGAGCAGAGATGCACCAGAAAATGGAGCAGAAGCATCAGAAGCATCTTGATGAGATGAAAAAAGATCTGAATCTGAACGATTCTCAGGTAGCACAGATAAAAAGTCTTCATGAAAAAAGAAAGTCTGAAATGAAAGCTGACTTCGATAAGAATAAAGAAGTAAGACAGGCCAAAATGGAAGATATGAAAGCTAAAAGAGCTCAGATGGATGCCGATATGAAGAAGATTCTTACCCCTGATCAGTATGATAAATGGCAGGCTGACAGAAAAGCTAAAATGGAGCAGAGAAAGACCGCAATGAAGGATAGAAAAATGATGAAGAAGCCTATGAATACTGCAGCTCCGGAAGCTAAATAAGAGTTCATAATTTTGATTTTTTAATGTGAGAAGGACGGGGAAATACCCGTCCTTTTTGTATTAAATTTCATTAAAACTTTTGATGTCGGGCTTTTATTCCTTATTTTTGAATATAAATTTATACTTATGATCAGCGAAAAAATTGCAACGTTAATTAACGAACAGATAGCTCACGAACAATATGCCGCACAATATTACCTTTCAATGTCTGCCTGGTTCTCAGGAAAAGATCTTGATGGTATTGCAAATTATTTCAGAGTTCAGAGCAAAGAAGAATTGATGCACGCAGATAAAATGTTTGACTTTTTAAATGATGTAGGCGGAGAAATCATCATCGGAGAAATTGCAAAACCTCCTCATGAATTCGAAAATGCAACAGATATCTTCGAAAAAGCATTGGAGCACGAGAAAAAAGTAACAAGAAGCATCTTCAACATCGTAAAAAATGCAAACGACGAAGGTGATTTTGCAACGACATCTTTCATGCAGTGGTTCATCAACGAGCAGGTAGAGGAAGAAGCCAGCGCTTCACAGTATGTTACAAAAATCAAGATGGTTTGCGACAATCCATCTGCATTATATCTTTTTGACCAGGAATTGTCTCAAAGAGTTTTTGTACCAGCGACAACAGCTTAATTAATAGAAAAGATAGAAGCCGCCCGGCCGTTCGAAGAACGGCCGGGCGGTTTTGTTTTTACTGAACATCAAATGGGGATAAATATTGATCAATTCTAAAACTTTGAGACTAAAATAAAAAATACACACAATCAAACCTTATAGGTTTTCAAAACCTATAAGGTTTCGTTATCTAAAACATGCCTTTTGTGATCCCTAAAAGTTTTTTAACCACAAAAGACTGTTTATAATGGTGTGTTCTCACAGATTATGCAGATCAAGCAGTCTGATAACATAACATCTGTGAAAATCTGTGTCATCCGTGGTTAATTTTATAGAATAGGTTATAATTTTCTTTGTGTTAAAAAAACTTTAGCTGCTCCCCAAGTTTTACATATAATCTGACAATGTTGATAAGAGGCAAAGTTATCCACAGTGATTCAGGATTTCCCCACAGTTATGAGGAATGTATTTTCTTTTTTGCTAAAGGTATTGGTTTGTTAATCAGTATATTGATGTGTTTTTTGTAAGTTATCAACATTAGATTGTGGAAAACTTTGTGGAAAACCTATTTTACAAATAAATAAGCTGGGTCTTTAAAACCTTTCTTCCCAGGCTTTCCAGTATATTTTTATACCTTTCGATCTGGTGTTCGTTTTTTTCCGTCTGTTCACCAGTTTTAAAGTCGACAATGATATAACCTTCATCGCTCTTTAGAATACGGTCGGGTCTGAAAATATGGCTTTGACCTCTGTCCGAAATCATAATATCTTTTTCATTGATCACTTCCCACTTCTCGTCAAAAAACTCCGCATATTTCTGAATGATCTGAATCAGGGTTTCCTGAATTTCATCTTTTTCCTCTCGCGTAATCTGTCCATCCAATACATAACTCTCCAGAACTTTGGCCGTATCTTTCTCTGTATTGATTTTAGACAGTAATTCATGCACGAAAAGCCCGATCCTTACCTTTTCGTTCCGTACCTGATAATTTTTAGATGGCGTAGCGATTTTTATAGAAGACCTGTTTTCATTAATATTTTTAAGGTTTTGAATATCCTTGGTCTTAAATAATGATGTTTTATCTTTAGAATGTTTTTTCAGCATCTCCGGACGAACCTCATACAGATCAAATTCATCAGCCCCTTCCGTGTTTTTTCCGTTAAAGAATTCCAGCAGTTCAAGATTATTGGACGTCTTATTCGCTTTCTGAAGATAGAAAAACAGCTGTTCTACAGGACGTGTCGTAGCGACATACTGAAGACATAATCTGTCGATGAGGTTTTTGTAGGAATTCTTTTTGTTGAAGGCCTCGATTTCCTGATCATAGACTTCAAGATTTTTATTAAACTGATTGATGTTGACCGATTTCAAAGCATCATCATTATTGGTGTCAAACCAGTTTGTAAATTCACTGTCCCGGTTTTTATTCATCATCGGGATAAATACAATCGGAAATTCCAGCCCTTTTGATTTGTGGATCGTCATGATCTGAACCGCATCAATGTTTTCTGAAGCCTGAATCGTATACGCTGAAGCCTCTTCATCCCAATATTTCAGAAATTCTTTCGTACTGGCCCCCGCATTTTGTGTAAAATTGAAAAGCATTTCCAGGAAATTCAGAAGGAAATCCGTCTCCTTATGCTCTACTGCGAATTCATTGATGTAATATTCCACAAAATTATACAGGTTGAATCTTGGGAAATTTTCCTGTTTCAGTTTTAATGAATATCTATTTTGGATGAACTGAAGAATTTCCTCATGTGTTTCAAGTTCCAGAACTTCTTTCATTTCCAGCGTAAAATCTGCCATATTAATTCTTCCCAATGTATTCAGATAATACATCATCATGATCAGATTGGGTTTGTTCTTTGGATTGATTTCCCATCGCAGAAATTCAATGACCGCTTTTAACGTGTTGGAAAGTTCAAGCGTAAGACCTTTGTCGGAAATTGTTTTGATATTGGTTTCTTCACCACGATATTTGACTTTCAGATTTCCCAGTTTTTGAGAATAACTGAAAATATCAAAATTACCCCGGCATAAAATCGTAATGTCTGAAAATTTGAAACCGTTATCCAGGCTTTCCTGAATATCGTTCCGCATTTTTTCGGAAGTATCATTATAAAAATCCTCATTGGTGAGATTTTCGATAAGACTTACTTTTACACGTCCATCGATCTGCGATCTTGGACTCTGCTCTGCATCTTCCCCGAAAATATTGCGGTGTTCTTCTTCCAGGTTTAACGAATGATAACGATACAACTCATTATTGAACTGTACTATGTTTTTGGCACTTCGCCAGTTATCTTTTAAAACTAGAAGACTTGCCTGTTTGGGCGAAAATTCCTTTTTGTTGATAATGTCCAGCATCAGTTTACTTTCTCCACCACGGAATCTGTAAATACTCTGTTTGGGATCACCTACCAGCGTAAAAGACGTGTATTCCGAGGAAACACTATGATCCCGCAGCGGAACAAAATTCTGCCACTGCAATTCTGAAGTATCCTGAAACTCATCAAAGAAATAATGCTGAAACTGCGCACCTACTTTTTCATAAATAAAGGCTGATGGCTCGTTCTTAAGGTTTTCATTGATCAGAATATTAAATTTTGAAAGCAGAACCAGATCGTTCTCTTCCTCAATTTTTTTGAGTTCATCCTGAATATCTTTGTTCACCTTCAACGGGAGGAGGGCGGATAAAATCTTTTCTTTCTTTTGCGTTTCAATATAAAGAAGAATCAGCTGCATCCTGTTGTCCAGAAGCTGATCAAGTATTTCTAGTATTTCGGGTTCTTTACTTTTCGATTTCGTAGCGGCCCCTTTTCTGTAATTGTTGACTACAGACTCTTCCTGCGTGGTAGGAAAAGGAAAACCGGACCTTTTCTGGTTATAGAAATCCTGAACCTTCGTAAAAAATCCTCCAATCCCGTTTTTGCCCTGTGCGAAATCTTCGATCTCAATATTTCTGGACCGGAAGAGTTCCACCGAGGCTGTGGCAACTTCTGCAGACCTCTTTTTATTCTGTACGATCTCTTTTCTGAGCGTATTTTTTATATTCTCGTAATTCGTGTCATCAAAGCTTTTGTTGCTTTTCAGATGTTCGTAGTGAATATCTTTTACGAACTCCTTGGCGGAATCATAAAGGCTTTTATTCAGATTGATCCTTTCATTGTTTTCCAGACTGTAATCCACATAATCCATGAAAGAATTGGAGATATTATCATTTTCACCGATCTGGTCGAGCATTTTATCCACAGCTTCGATCAGAAAAGGCTCTGCATCGATTTCAAGATTAAAATTTTTCGCTAAACCCAATTCATAGGAAAAACTTCTTACCAGTCTTGAATTAAAACGGTCAATCGTTCCGATATTCAGGGTTGAATAATTGTGAAGAACGTAATCCAGCAGTTTTTTGGAACGGCTATGAAGCTCATCGATGGTTATTTTTAAACCATCAGCCTCAAATGCTTTCTGGATATTTTTCAAGTCACCGTTTTCTGCAAAATTATCCGCTGAAAAATTTCCCAGCCACGACAGAATTCTCTCCTTCATCTCATTGGCTGCCTTATTGGTGAAGGTAAGCGCGAGAATATTCCTAATCGATTGCTGTTGATTGGGATACCGGAGACAGATCATCAAAAGCCTCTGGACAAGGGCATATGTTTTCCCCGACCCGGCCGAAGCATTGATCACTGTGTAAGAATTTTGCATTACTGAATTTAGAATTGAGACTGCAAGTTAGCTAATTTTTAAGTGAAATTTTAACAATTTGGAGCGTCGATTTAACAGTTTAATCCGCAAAAATCAAAAAGAAATCCCAAAACGCGTTAACTGTGGTTAAACTTGTCAATTAATATAAAAATAATTTTAGATTTGCTTAATAAAAAACTGTCCGTGAAACTTAAACTACTCTTTTTTTTTACTACCCTTTTTTTCATTAACATCAATGCTCAGAATTACATTTTCGGAAAAGTGATTTCTGAAGACAGTGCAGAGATTCAGGATGTAACGGTCATTAATATCAGAACGGATGAAAGAACGCTTACCAACCGGGACGGACATTTCATGGTTTCCGGAAGAGCAGGGGATGAACTCCGGCTTATAAAGGCGGGTTATGAACGTATCGTTAAAAAAATTTCCAAAGAGATTATAGATGCTCCCATCAATATTACTTTAAAGAGAGAAACCATATTAATCCCTGAAGTAGAAATTAAGCAGGGACTCACGGGTGATCTGAAAATTGACACCAAAAACCTTAACCGCCCTAAAAAAGTAGAGAAACTCGTCAAAGAAATTGATCAATACATCGCTAAGAAATCGGATCCGCGGATCCTGGCAGCGAGACCGGGAGAATTTGTACAGCCGAAAGGACAAGGCTTCTCCATTGGAAAAGTGAAGAACAAATGGGATGATATTGATTTGATGGGCTACCTGCATTCAGCATTGGGAGATGACTATTTTACCGATCTTAAAATAGAGAAACCTCAGATTGAGCATTTTATCAGTTATGTTCTCGCAGGCGGTTTCGAGCGGAAAAGTATTCTGAAGTACGGGTTCTGCAGCGATGCAGATTTGTACAGGTTTCAAAGATTTGTGCTGACAAGAATTTCGTCTTACCGTGCTCCGCAGACCCAAAGATAGGCCCAGATGAGAACGTATATTAAACAAAGTCTTTACGCAGTTCCGCTTTTTGTGTCTGCTGAATTTTTTTCCCAACAGCAGATAAACGGAGTTGTAACGGATAACAGTAAAACCAATATTAATCCGGTTTTAATTATCAATATCACCAGTCAAAAAAGCGCTGTAAGTGATACTTCAGGAAAATTTAGCATAGAAGCATCGGAAAATGATGAATTACGTTTTGTAAAGGAAGGATATTACCGTTTCAATAAAAAAATGGGGAAGGAAGATTTCAGTTCTCCTTTAATGATCAACCTTGAAAGGGCAGAAATAGAAATCCCGGAAGTTAAGATCGTCTATAAACCTACCGGCAATCTTGAAAGAGATAATAAGCATCTTAACGAATCCCGGAAAGTGGTTTCTTTAAGATCGGAGCTTGATGAATATATGAAAAGCCCGCTGAATGAAGCTTTACCGGATAATGCGATTTCGAAAACCTTCAAACCGGATTATAATGCCGGACAGGTAAGTATTTTAGGGGTTCTGGATGCCGCTGTGGGTTTGTTCAAAAAAGCGACGGAACTTAAAATAACCAAAGCCAATTATAAGGAAACCCAGGATTTTATCCAAAGAATAAAAAACGAAATAGATTTACAATTTCTGAAAAAATATGGAATGGATGAGGAACAGATCGATGAATTCCTGATTTATGCCAATGATACAAGAATGATGGCGAAAAAATTCAGAAAAAACTTTAAGACAGATGCCGTGGAATATGAATTGAGAGCAGCATTTGCTGAATACAGGAAAACCCGCAAGGTGAGTAATATTTAGTTTTAAAAACACAAAGATGAATGTTGGATGTAGAAATATCACTGTTGCTGACTGGAAGAAAATATTCTTCCTTCTGATTTTCGCGTTTAACGGTTTCATTGCACAGCAAACGGTTAGTGGGCGTATCACAGATGATGACGGGGCAAATTTAAGCTCAGTCATTGTAATCAATATGTCTACCGATGTGAAAACCTCTTCCGATGCTACAGGAATATTCTCTATTGAAGCCTCTCCCAATGACGAACTGAGATTTGTAAAAGCAGATTTCAACAGAGTGTCCACAAGAGTTCTTACAGGTGGCTACAATCCTCAGCTGCTGGTGACCATGATTCCGATACCGAGAGACGTTGGAGAGGTGAAGATCGTTAAAAAACCAACCGGAGATCTTGAAACAGATTCCCGATTGGCCGCAAAAATAAATAAAGGAGAGATCGTACAACAGGCGGTAGGCTTGCCACAACCAGTTGGCAAGATGCGTGAAAAACCCGCAGAGGTGAAACAGGTGCTCCTTCCAATACTTTTAGGAAGCTTAGATGTGCAGGGTACGTATGATCTGATCAGTGGAAAAGCAAGACGTCAGAAACGACAGTACAGGTATGACGACCTGCAGGAACACATCATGTGGGTGAGAAACCGGGTAGATAATGACTACTTTACCGATGCCGGAATCCCGGAAGAACGGATTTCAGAATTCATTCAGTATTCTTTTGAAGTTAAACCACAGGTAAGAACCTATGTGAAAGCAAAAAACCTTGCCGGGGTGTTACTAAGAATGGAGGAAACCATGCCGGCTTATCTGGAAAGATTAAAGCAAAGGAAAAACAAGGAATAATGTTAAAGAATTCTTAAAAAGCGGAATAGAAATTGATGTACTGCTACACAGAATCAATACAATCACAAGTTTTATGAATAAAAATATTATTGCGGTAGCAGTCGGAGCGCTGGGATTTGTCCTTGGGCTTGGTTTTTTAGGGAATGCTATTAAAAACCGAAATAAATCTGAAAACACTATTTCCGTGACGGGATTGGGTACCAAACAGTTTACGTCTGATCTGATCACATGGTCCGGAAGTTTTTCCAAAAATAATTCCGACTTAAAAGCCGCTTATGATGAGCTGGCTATAGACAGAAAGGTCATCAATGATTATCTTGTTTCAAAAGGAATTAAGCAGGGCGAAATTGTATTTTCTTCCGTAGATATTCAGAAGCAGTTCAGAAGTTACAACGACTCTAATGGAAATTATGTACAGGGTGAATTTTCCGGGTACAACCTTACCCAAAAAGTTTCCATTGAAAGCAAAGAGGTCGTAAAAATCGAAAACCTTTCAAGAAATATCACGGAGATCATCAACCGTGGGATTGAATTCACTTCATCATCACCGTCCTATTTTTATACCAAATTAGCTACGGTAAAGCAGGAAATGATTGCCAGCGCCACGAAAGATGCTAAAGAAAGAGCAGAGAAAATTGCAGAAAATTCAGGCAGCAGTCTGGGAAATCTTAAAAAAGCAACCATGGGAGTGATTCAGATTACAGAACCCAATTCTAATGAAGATTATTCCTACGGTGGAACATTCAACACTTCCTCGAAAGAGAAAGAAGCGAACATCACCATAAAACTTGAATACGAAGTCAATTAAGATCATCATCTTCGAAAAATATCTACCACAAAAGGGGACAAAATTTTTTTTGACACTTAAGTTATTTTGAAGTTTAATGCTTTGCGCACAAGAAGTTCACATAAGTTTTTTAAAAAAAATAAAAGATTTAATACGGAATAATATCCGTAAACATCTGTGAAAATTAGTGTCATCTGTGGTTAAAAAATATCTACCACAAAAGGGGACAAAAGTTTTTTTGACACTTAAGTTATTTTGAAGTTTAATACTTTGAGAATAAGAAGTTCACATAAGTTTTTTTAATCAGAGATTTTATCGGAGTAATGTACACAATCATCTGTGAAAATCTGTGAAATCAGTGGTTAAAGAAAAAAGATAAAAAATTTTACAGGATGCTATAAAAATAAACCGCATGAACATCTCCGGCGGTTTTTATATTTTAATGATACACAACATCATAAATCTCGTCTTTTACACTCTTCAGATGTTCAGGAGTGTAATTGGCCAGTAGCCAAAGATCCAGCGGTTTTTTTCCTTCACCATAACTTGGCTGTACATACATCTCATCGATCAGGGTAAATCCATTTTTCTGATAAAAAGAATAGCGTCTTTTCGCATCTTCTCCCAAATGATCAGGCTCTATTTCCAGAATAATTCTCGGATAATTTTCAAACAGATATCTTGTAATATGTGATCCCAGTTTCTGGCTTCTGAAGGCTTCAAAAACTTCAAAATGTTCCACGAAAACATAAGAACTCAGTTCCCAGATAATAAGATACCCTATCGCCTGAGATTCATGAAGTACAGATATGACCTTCACATGAGGATTGGAAAATAATGCGGTAAATTGGTTCCAGTCCCTTTGCTCATCTGCGGGAAATGTGCTGGAATATGACTTATAGATGTCCTGAACTCTATAGTCTTCTGCAGAAGTAATCGGTAAAAATTCCATAATTATAAATCAAAAACGCTCGGCCTTCTGGTGATAAAAATATCTTTGATCCAAAGCGTGAATGCCAGTCCCAGATAGATCAGAAAGAAAAAGCCGGCAGTGGCAAAAGTAGAATAGATAAAGAAGATCCTTAATTTAGATACAGGGATCCCCAGTTTGGCTCCGGTTCTCGTAAGGACCCCAAACCATTCTCTTTCCATTTTGTGGCGGATATTATCAAACATTTGAAGATTCTTTTAAAAGTTTAAATCCAATACCGCAATTTAAGCAATTTTTTTTCTACCCATCCGATTTGCGGACAATAAATTGATCTTGATCAGGTCTCTGGTGCTTTAAAGAGATCAATCAAGCTCTATGCTATAGATCACACTGATAATTTTCCACTGTCCATTGACTTTTGCCAGCTGCCAGAATTCCTTGCCGTAATTCGTTACTTTATTATCCAAAAGGAAAGTATAATCACAGGTAAGAGAGCCAATAACATCATCGTTTTCAATATGCACATTTTTAAACAATTCATCCTGTTTGCCTTTATCCATAAGAAACAAATGGAAATCCTGAAATTTTTTTGTGAATAAGTTGGAAGGATTTGACGTTTTATTTTTCAGCCTTTTCTGCTGGGTCTTATCTCTCATGACAGCAGTCCAGTTAAAAGAGTTCTTGGTAAATAAGGCTTTAAACGCTGCGGTATCCTTTTTAATAATATGTTGTCTAACTTCTTTTACAAGGTTTTGAATTTCATTTTTTTGTTTTGTATAGCTTTGTGCACGACAAAAAAATGTAAGTAAAACACAAAATAGCACGCTCATGTTTTTCATAGGATTTTATTTTTAAGAATGAATTTCGAAAAGCAGATCAGTTTTATTTCTGTAAATATTCAAATAAATCCATGGGGTTTAAGAACAGGATGACGAACGGAGAATTATCCGATGTAGAAAGTATTTTTATTGATTTAAATATAAAATCATGCTATACAATGTAATGGATTTATTGGAAAAATATCAGCTGTCCAAAGACTGCTTCAACAGATTAAATCCTATGCTGCAGTTGAGACATTTTTTTTCTGTGCATAAATTGGTATAATGATAAATCAGGCTCTGGCTTTCTAAAGCATTATTAACCTTTAATCCAAGTTTTTTCCATGAGGTGGTTACAGAATTTTTTTCGGCGGCACTGTTTCTGTACAAATCGAGGATTTCCTCTGTAATTTCTTCACGATGGTATTTGTGATAGGTATATTTTAAGGGAAGTACCGTATTGAGAATAATTAATTCAATAAAATCCTGGCTTAAGGTTTTACGCTGGAACTTTGAAATGGTTCCGAAATTAAAATGAAAATCCCAGTATTCCGAAGCTTTTACAGGCTCGAAAACTTCGTACAGCTGATCCGTATGATTCGCCTTAATAATTTTTGAAAATAAATTCTGATGTCTGTAATAAAGATCTGCCAGTTGGGAAAGGCGGATTGTTGGGAAGTTGGATGGGCGCAATCTCAGGAATTTGGGATGAAGTGTCAGATTGGAAATGTTAAACTTTTTTCGGATGAATTCAAATTCTCTTTTCCAGATCATCATTTGTGTGTCTTTCGGATGATCCAGCCAACCTGAAATACCGAACAGAAGAGCTTCCAGCTGTAATGCATTTTGCCGGATCTTATTGATAACACTGAAATCTATAGATTCTGCGATCTGTCTGAAAATATGGGCGTTTACTTTTAACCCGAAAGAATAGGCGAGGCTGTGAAAAAGTACGGCTTCAAAATTATTTTTGTGCTGTTCCAAGCTTTTCTCCAGCTCATGGGACTTTTCATCCAGTTTTTTAAGAACATTGCCTTCATGAAAATGAATGGGAATTGTATTGGCTTCAAAAATATTTTCACAGGGAATGAATTGAGTTCCATTGATCAGCTTTTCATATTTCCACAGCATATTTGAGTCGATATGATCTTTAAGCTCCAGTGTCGGAACATTTTTTCGGATGAGGTCATCGATTTCTGTGTCATTTTTATAGACCACATGAAGAATAATATTCTGGTAATTGGGATCCTGGGAATGGTTGTGGAAAATCCAGTCTGAGGTACGGATGTGGAGTTCTATATGTCCGGCAATGACGAGCCCTTTTGTTTTAATTTTTGCATTGAGAAAATCCGGTCCTGCATCTGTATTCCATCTTCCAAAATGGATGATTTCAACGGGATTTCCTTCAAGGTCCTTGAAGTCATAGTTTTTGAAAACCTTATAGTTCCAGAGATATTGCAGCAGTTTTTCCGTCATGGGTGTTGCTCTAAATATAATAGAAATTGTAAAACTTTAAGAGATCGTTAGTCATGTTTTAATTTGTTCTACATGTTTCTTTATCAATAGAACAGATGTTTTTAATAGTGGTTTGTGTGTGGATATTATTAACTCACTGTGACTTTCTTTTATAAGAATAATAGATTATTAATTTTTATCCTTCTGTATAAAACTCCATTGGGTACCATTGTACAGGCAGAGCAATTCTTTAGCAGTGTCAAATACGATCATTCCGGGTGCTGGATTAACAATATTAAGATGAGGGCTGGCAATTTTAGGGAGTACCATAGCTTTATCCGAACTTTCCAGAACGAGAATGCCTTCAGTGGGAGAAGTATTATTACCAATAATTACACGTGCTTTGGTATTTTCAGGAGTGTTTTGCAGGGTAATATCGATAGGATTTAAAGTAGATGCATCACGGGTGAAGTCTATCCAGGTATTGTTAATGTATACTTTAATTTTTTTTATAACGGTATTAAAAATAAAAGTTCCGTTTACAGGATTGGGCATATCACCTTTTAACCAGGGAAGGATGAGTCCTTTATTCGCATTATTGGAAAACTCTATCAATACAGAAGGTGAAGATAGGGTATGGTTTGATGAAGAAGATGTCGTATTGATCAGAATTTGAGCATTCGAAAAAACATTTGCCAAGATGCATAATGTGGATATTGTTTTTTTCATAACGTATTTTAAAGGGTTTTAGTCCGGACAGGCAAGTGACCTGTAACATCTCCAGCCTGATGAAGTATATATCGAGATGCAATTGTCATTTGTTTCATAAATGATCATTCCTATCACTGGGTTTGTAATATTTTCTTTAACCGTTCTGGTGATGACCATTCCTTTCGTAGAAGATTCCAATACAAGATATCCTCCTGTCCTTATTTTGGGCCAGTTTGAAGTACTGTTTCCTGCTCTGTTGAATGCGGTGATTCCCATTTGGGTAGGCAGTGCAATACCTGTAGTTAAGGGGTTTTTATAACAGACAGGATCTGTTATGGTATAGGTAGAAGTAAGTACAGCTCCCTGACAGGAAGAATTGTCGGCAGTTTGAAAATCATCGGTTCCTGGATTTTCAAGCTTTAAAATAATAGTCTCATCCCCTTCTGCAGTAAAGTCCTGAACAATTTGTAATACAGATGCCATACTGACTGCTGTAGCCTCTGTTCCGTCATAATTACCTGCAGGAATCGTAATGCTTAAAGGTCCTGAAGCGGGAGTTGTGGTATAATCTATCCCCCGCACAGATGTTCCTCCGATAATGCTAACCTGAATGGTTCTTGGGACGGTAAGAATGCCATTGATCAGAATTTTGGGGAGATTTGCACTGGCGATATTCTCACTGCCATTTTTGTTTGATTTATCAAGGGACATGATTGCTGTCAGACCGGATATTCTCACGTCGTCAAGAAAATTTCCTGCAGAAATACTTCCGCCAGCACTGCTTACTGCTCTGAATCCAAAAGTAATCTGTTTGGAAATCCCGGTTGTATTTTTCCATGTGCCGTAATACCGGGTCCATCCTGTGGTGGTTGTAGGATCGTTGGCAATGGTAAGAGAAGATTCTGTACCTCCGGGTAAGATAGTTTTAGTATGAGTTCCGGTTTGAGAATTGCTATCTGTAAACTCTGCTACATCTATATCATCTATAACGAGTCGCATGACATCCGTTCCATTTCTTCCTCTATGGGCAAGTGACCAGTTAAATACTTCATTCGGGAGAATGCAGATAGGGTAGCGTTCCAGTTTGGAATTGCTGTAGGCATTCAGCTCTATAAAATAGTTTCCCTGATAAGCCTGAACCCCCAGAAATCCTGATTTCCAGAATTCAATATTACCCCCTAAGGAAAATGTGGTTTCATTGCTATTAACGGCCTCTGTAGTGCTCCAGCCCGGCACCGAACCTTCTGGGATAAGTGAGGAATTGTTAAAAGTACTTCCTTGTTCAAATCCATTATTGATAAAAGTCCTGACTGCGACAGGACCTGGCGCTACCTGGCATTCTGTAAACTCCAGACTGGTATCCTGAAGATTCAGAATGAGGATAAATCTGGCTCTGTGGATCCCTAAATTGACATTAAAAATACCATTAACAAAGACAGGACCGAGGTTTTGACCTGCATTTCCCGGGATATTGGGATTAGTTGCGGTTTCTCCAAAATCAAAGCTCGGCGGCCTGGAGGTATAAATAAATCTGTTATATTGTGGGCTTATATTGGTTGCGGAAATATAAGTTCGCGGATTATTTCCCAAATTTTGAAGATTTCCGGGATAGGTAATAATCATAAATCTCCTGGATAGCCCATTATCTGGTACCACAGTGCCTAAGGTGATATTTTGAATGAAATAATCAGTTCCGAGATCTATAAGAAACCATTCAGCATTAGGTGGACTTAGAGCAGAAGCTGTTTTTGCGGATGTAATGAAATTACCATCAGTCAGATTGGAGTTAGGGTATATTGGATTCTCTATAGAAGAAGAAGTGACAGTTTTTCCTAATGCCAGATTAATATTTTGAGATGAGTGCTTCCCAAAGAATAAAAAAAAAAGGACGATTAAAAATTGTTCTTTGATCATGCTGCAAAGTAGAATGCTGGTTATAATTATTTTAAACAGATTAAAAATTAAATGTTCCTGAAATCAAATTTTTAAGTTCAATCCGTACAATCCATAGTAACTGGTGTTAAATTGATGATGGGGACTATAGCAATAGTTTTATAAATTTAAAAAATAAGGCAGAAATTATTACATTTTTGTTGTTAATAATTGTTAGGTGACCATGTCCTTTCTATCGAAAAAACGTTAATATTTTTTATTTTAATTGTTTGATTTTTAGTTGTTTATTTATTTTTGTTGTTAATTAAAATAAGAGTAAATGATTATACTTAGAATAGGGTATATCCACAATATTAGATTAAAAAAAATACCCTCCATACAGTGACGGAAGGTATCGAGTCTAAATGTAATGTATCACTATAAGGCTGAGATTAGAAATATAAATGGTCAATTTTGCCTCGCAAGTGAATGGTGAATTTTTAAAATTTTCCAACTCCGGGACCCAGATCACATCACTTATAATTCATAAGTCATAACTTCTCCAAACCCAATCTACTCCGCCCAAGGCGAATGCAGAATACAGTCACAGAAATTTTTTCTTTGAAAATTCGGAATCATAAAAGCGCATACGTCAGCTTTAATATTTCCAAATGTTGTTTCAGTTTTATGCTCAAAGCCTGAGAAAAACGCAGGAATAATTTTTTTCTTAAAATCTGTTCTTGGGAAAAAACCAACGATTTCTTCACGGTCTGCTTCAGACAGATGCTCATATCCTTCACCCATCACATCCAGTCCTACACCGGAATACATCAGGGCAACTTCTGCTTCTTTATGTTCGGCAATTCCTATCGTGGTATGCAGGGCAATGGTATCCCATACAAGCTGAAGGCTTTTTTCGGGAAGTCCGTGCCCTTTAAGAAAATCTCTGGCTGCATTCGCTCCGTCTACTTCAAATCTGAGATCAGGACTGCTGTAATGTGCGGTTAAACCAAGGTCATGAAATAGAGAGGAAACATACAATAATTCAGAATCATAGGAAATTTCTTTTCGTTTAGCATTTAAAGATGAAAAAAGGAACACCCTCATCGAGTGATTGTATAAAAATTCATTGCCGTGCTCCAAAAGAAGTTCTCTTGCCTGTTCTGCAATGGTGCTGTCGGGGATTATGATGCCTGCGGCTGATTTTAACTTTGCTGTCATAACTTTTTTTACAAAATTAAATCAATCGAAGCGCGCGGATAATATCAGTTTTTTCCCTTCACATGTCAAAACTGACCTAAATTCCGATAAGTCTGAGGTGATAAAGAAGTCTGTTTTTTGAAAAAATGACTGAACTGTTCCGTTGAGGAGAAATTAAGGACGGAAGCAATCTCTTTGACAGGTGATGCAGAGAAATACAGCATTCTTTTGGCTTCATTGATGATCATGCCTGCAATTATTTTCTTTGGAGGATTGCCACCCTGTTTATGGCAGATACCGGAAAGCTGCTTATGGGTTATATTCAGAAATCCTGCGTAAGCTGAAACTTCGCGGGTCTTCTGATAATTTTGTGAAACGAGCTCCAGGAAATGCGTGTAGATTTTTCTGTCGGAATTGTTGTACCGCTCCTGCAGAGAAAAATTAATATTGGCGGTCTTGATCATGATGATCTTTAGATAAGCTGCCAGAGCATCTGTTTTATTGATGTAGTTTTCAGTCTGGAACTCCCTGTTCAACATGGATGATATAGAGAAAAGTTCTTCAAGATCATTCTTTTCCGCTGCCAGTCCCTGGTTGTCTGCATTCAGATTAAACAGGACAGATTTGCAGTTGCTAGCACTTTCAGGGGCTTTTTCCCAGAATGCATCCGTAAAAGTAATTTCATAACCAGCCAGTGAAGAATCTTCGGAGAATAAAAAAATCTGTCCCTTAGCGATAAGGAGAACCTGATATTTTTCGAGATGAAGAGAGGTTTTGTCGATGGTTACAGATCCTATACCATTCTGATAAATATAGATCCGGTTAACGGCAGTTCGTTGTGGTTGGTGATTATAACCCATATTCCCGTCAAGGCGGATGATAGAAAACTCATCTTTAAATCCTTTCGTATTGTCTGTCAGTTCCATATCTGGCCTGCGGGAATAGAGATTACATTTTGTCTGTTTGCTGGAATTAAGCTTTAGTCAGCTCCTTCTTGAAATTTTCTATAGTGGTTCTGTACATTTCTTCATAAATAGGAAGAATGTTTTTCAGATCAAATTTGATAGCCTGGTCCTTAGCGTTTTGTTTCATGGTGGTTAAAAGCTCTTCATTGCTTAAAAGCTTGATCGTATAGTTGCTCATCGCTTCTACATTTCCAATTTCAGCTAAGAATCCTGTTTCTCCCTGGATATTCACTTCAGGAATTCCTCCTGCATTGGAGCTGATCACCGGCGTGTAAGCTGCCATCGCTTCAAGTGCTGCCAGACCGAAACTTTCCTGTTCTGAAGGAAGTAAAAATACATCCGAAAGCTGTAAGATTTTATACAGATCATTTACTTTTCCTAACAAACGTATTTTTGAGATAAGCTCAGGATTTTCTTCCAGAAACTGGTTTACTTTTTCCATATCCGGCCCTTCACCGATGATGATCAGTTTAGATTTTACCTTTTTCTCAACACTCTTGAAGATCTGCAATACTTCTTCTACACGCTTTACAGGACGAAGGTTTGAAACGTGGATCAGGATTTTCTCATCCGGGTTTGCAAACTGTGTTCGTTGGCATTCCGTACAGTCGTCAAATTCAGAATTATCAATAAAATTGGTAATCACCTGGATCTGTTTCTTGATATTGAAAAACTGCAGGGTATCCTTTTTCAGACTTTCAGAAACCGATGTGATGGCATCTGACTGGTTGATTGAAAATTCTACAGCATGTTTATAACTTGGATGTTGTCCAACTAAGGTAATATCTGTTCCGTGAAGTGTAGTCACAAGTGGAATATCGTTATTGTCTTCCTTCAGCATCTGTTTAGCCGTAAATGCAGCATATGCATATGGAATGGCATAATGGGCGTGCAGCAGATCCAGTTTATATAGATTCACAACGCGGTAAATCATGGAGCTTAATGCAATATCATAAGGCTGATACTGGAAAAGCGGATAAGTCTGTACATTCACTCGGTGAAAGAAAATGTTCGGGTTGGTAATGTCCAGTCTCGCAGGGAGCGCAGAACTTATAAAGTGAACCTCATAGCCTTTGTTGGCAAGAGACATTCCAAGTTCTGTTGCTACGATTCCGCTTCCTCCATAGGTCGGATAGCAAAGTATGCCTATTTTCATTAGATTATTGTTGTTTTGATGTTGTAAAAACTGTGGTGTTCACATTCGAAGCAGAAGGAGCCTTTTCGATTCCCATTCCTGCTTTCAGCTGGTCGTTCACCAGTACGGGCAGTTTGCCCCATATTTTTGTTTTTCCGTTCAGCGCAGCGGCTGCAGCGGTCATAGAGTCGTCATTGTTTTCATAAGAAACAAGGACGGTAGATACTTTTGAAATGTCAATATCTTTTAAAGCGTACGCGCTTCCGAATACATTTAAAATAACATTCTGGTTTTTGGTAAGATCAGCAAGAACTTTCTTTGATTCTGCCGAAATTTTATAAGGTTTGTATGCTGTAGAATTATCCTTGTGAAATCCTACAATTACGGTAGAACCTGCAGGGATGGTATTGATTTCGTTGGCTTTTTTCGTGGTCACATTAGATCCTAGTTGGTTCGCGAAAGTCTGATAAGGAGCTTCTTCCAAAGGAACATAATAGGTTTGCTTTCCGGTGATCGGAAGAAGTTTCTGGTCATCTTTTAACAGGGTCAAAGCATTGGCATAAAGATTTTGCACCAAAGTTTTGTGAGAGTCGTTATTCAGGTCGTTATTGATATTTTCAGGATTTTTCGGGGTGTATTGCGTAAGACCCAGGAAATATTTTGTCAGTAAAATCTTTTTTACACTTTCTTCAACTCTTGATTGAGAAATTTCACCTTTTTCAATTCCTTTCTGAATTAATTTTTTGCCTTCTGAAACACCCTGTGAGAAAAGCATGATATCATTTCCTGCTTTAAACGCAAGTGCATCCAGTTCGCCCGGCTTATATTTGTTGGCTACAGCACCCATATTTAGGGCATCTGTGATAATTAAACCTTTATATCCTAACTGATCTTTTAATACCCCTGTGATGATGTTTTTAGAAACCGAGGCAGGAATTCCTTTTCCGGATTCAAGACTCGGAACATATAAATGAGCTACCATTACGCCACCGATTCCTTTATCCATCAAAGCTTTAAAAGGAGCCAGTTCTACGGTATTTAATCTTTCTAAACTATGTGAAACTACCGGCAAATCAAGGTGAGAGTCTGTACTCGTATCTCCATGTCCCGGAAAATGTTTGATGGCTGCAAGGATCGTATTGTCCTGAAGTCCGTTGGAATAAGATAAAGCAGAACTGATCACATTATCCACTTCTGAACCGAAACTTCTGTTCCCGATGATAGGGTTGTTTGGATTGGTATTTACATCCACTACCGGTGCGAAATCCCAGTTGATCCCCATTCTGTGGCAGTCTTCCGCTATTTTGGCGGACATCTGATAAATAAGGCTTTTATCCTGTATAGCACCAAGGGTCATCGCCCATGGAAATTTGTGTGCAGTAGCAATTCTCTGAAAAATTCCCCATTCTGCATCCATCCCAATCATCATCGGAACTTTTGATTTCTGCTGGAATTCGTTCACCAGAGTAATTTCTCTGGTTGCGTCATCCTGCATTAAGATCAGTCCTCCGATTTTATCATTAACGACGATGTTTCTGATCTGGTTAATATAGTCTTCTCCTTTATTGGTATAAAGCGCTACAATAAACAGCTGACCCAGTTTTTCGTCCTGTGAAAGCGATCTGTAGGTTTTATCTACCCAGTGATGAGCTTTTTTCAGGTCTTCTTTGGAAATGTTTTTAGGCTGGTATTGAGCTTTGGCTGTAAAGCTTATTAAAGAAAAAATAAAGAGGGAAGTATATAGTAATTTCTTCATGATCTTTTGAATAAGAACAAAAATACAATTAAAAAAATGATGAAAACAAAGTTTTTGCAATTTTTGGTATATGATTTGAATACGCTTTATAAATAATAACTAAACTTTTCTAAAAATGAAAAAAATTCTTCCTTTTCTATTCCTGGCATTTGTATCATTATTTATTTTCAGCTGTGATAATAAAGATGATTCAGATAGCGACACATATTCAAGAATGAGAGATATTACAGGATCATTCACCAATGCAAACGGATATGCGTTTACACAGGGAATCAATATCAACCAGACAGATGTGGTTTTAGTGTATAGAGCGGCAGGTAATGCATGGCAGCAGATTCCTAAATCTGTTTATTTACCAAATTCAGGGACTTTACCGACAAACAGAGTATTTGATTATAATTTCGTTTTCGATTCTCAGAATGTACAAATCAGAATCGATGATCAGAATTTTGATCTTGGAACACAAATGACACCAGCTGAAACTACAGATTATTTAAATAATCAGAGATTCAGATTAGTACTTGTTCCTGCACAATCAAGCAAAAATGCAAGTGTAGATTACAGTGATTATAATGCTGTGGTAAAATACTACAACCTTGATGAAACTAAGGTAAAGACTACCAAGGTTAACTAATTAAGAAATATCTTTTCAGTTTTTTATAATTATTAAGAGCTTCGGGAGTAATCCTGAAGCTTTTTTATTTCATTCTGTACAACTTTTCTTTACGTAGAAATAAAAAAGATTAATTTTACTTTCAAACTATGAATAATCAAACCATGATAAAGAAATGTTATTTTAAATTTTTACTTATTGCTCCTTTACTCATATTGTCTTCATGCAGGGAGACTGACGATAATAATCCAGATGAAAATTATGTTTCTCCCTATATGGGAAAATGGGTGGGAACCTATTCAGGTGAATTGAATGGAACTTTGATCCTGAATGTTTCAAAAAGTGGAAGCATGGAGGTAACAAGAACTGTAAATAATAAGGTGGAGGAAGTATATTCCGCAAGCCTTCAGCCCAATGAAAGTGGTGTTATAAATTCTTCTGTTTCTCCAAAAGGTTTTGTTCTCACCGGAAGTTTAAAAACCAAATCCGGGACATGGAAACAGTATCATTTTAGGGGAAACTGGTCTGTGAAATTTTTCCCTACTCCTTTATAATCGGATGTGGATAATCAAAATAAAAAGCTCCAGAATTTCTTCCGGAGCTTTTATGTTTTATCTAATTGTCATTATCATCGAGTAAATGACCGAAGAAATCTTTTTTTGTCTGCAGATAGCCTTTGCTCATCTCATTGGCAGGAATCTGTAAAGGGATCCTTGAATTGAGATGAATGTTGCTGTCTACTACATATTTTACCTTTTCCGGATTATTGGTTAAAAGATTAATGTCTTTTACATCCAGCAGGTTCAGAATATCGATAGCAACACCGAATTTTCTGTCATCAGCAGGGAGCCCCAGTTGAAGGTTAGCCTGTACTGTGTCAAGCCCTTTTTCCTGAAGTGAATAAGCTTTCAGCTTATTGATAATCCCGATATTTCTTCCTTCCTGACGAAGGTAAACAATAATGCCTCCGTGCTCGTGGGTATATTTCATTGCGGCATCCAGTTGCTGCCCGCATTCACATTTTTTTGAATGGAAAACTTCTCCGGTAATGCATTCTGAGTGGAAACGTACGTTCACCGGTTTTGAAAAATCTGTATTTTCTGCAACGATGGCCATGTGTGGCATCCAGTCGTTTTCGTTTTCGGAGAAAGCGATCATTCGGAAAGAGCCGTGTTCTGTAGGAACATTAGCTTCTGCCTGAATTTTAATCATTAATAGTGGTTCGTTTTTAATTTCCTTTTAAAGAATCTTCTATGACAGAAATATTGGTTTTTAGACGTACCAGGTATCTGTTGAGAACTTCATCATCATCTTTATCAAGCTGCTGTCTGAGTTTTTGAATTTTCTTGTATGATTTTTCGAAGCTTTTAACGGCCCTGTTTTTTCCGTTAGAGTTGTTGGCATCTATGGCATATAAATAATTCTGCAGGCTGTATTTCAAGCTTGTGACTTCTTCATTTAAACCGTTATTCTTAAACTTTGGAAAAGTTGAAATCAGATTTGAAATTTCAGAAGCATTTACATTTTCTTTGATATTGATATCAAAACCTTTCTTTGCCCCTCTGTCGGAATCAGAACCTTTAGTTTCGCTGTAAAAATTATTAGACAACGGGGAAAGGTTAAGCTTCTCCGTTGCGCAGGAAGTTATAATTAGTAGTACTCCAAAAAAAATCAGTTTTCTCATTTCTGTTGCCCCTTTTGATAAAGGATCGGATTAAGACTGTCATCGTTATACATTTTCATTTGTTTGTATACCTTCATCTTAATATTACCGGATTCAATATCAGTAAGCAACTGATCTATAGAGGTTGATAGGTCTTCTTTCTGAGTAAGCAGTACATCCAGTTTAGCCTGGCAGTTAGCACGGTGCTCTTCAGAAGCGGATTCTCTATTGGCCTCTAACGACATATGATAAACCTTTAATGCAAGAATTGATAGCCTGTCTACAGCCCAAGCGGGTGTTTCAGTATTGATTTTTGCATCAGGTCTAGGAGTTATATTTTCAAACTTAGTAAGGAACCAGCTGTCGATAAATTCTACCAGATCTGTTCTTTTCTGGTTAGATGCATCTATCGTTCTCTTCAATTGAAGAGCTTCAGCGGGATCAATATTTTCATCTCTAATAATATCTTCTAAATGCCATTGAACGGTATCAATCCAGTTCTTTGCATACAAAATCCGTTCCAAACTGTCTTTTTCGAACGGGTTATTAATTAGAGCGTTAACGTCATCGGACACGTGATAGTCTTCAATAGATTGATTGAAGACTTTCCATGCAGTCTCGGTAAAATTCATTAATTCTGAGGAATTTTAGTTGCTGGGAGTATTATTATTGTTGTTGGTAGAAGAGGTTTTGTCGGAACCTGGTTTGTCTTCTTCCTTCACCGCATCTTTAAATTCTTTGATTCCTGAACCAACTCCTCTCATTAATTCCGGAATTTTCTTTCCTCCAAAAAGCAATACCAAAAGTATCGCTACGATAAGGATGTGCTGCCAAGATAAGGCTAGTATTGTTAGTGTATTCATCTCTTAAGATTTTTGCAAAGTTAAAGCTTTTTTTAATACGAAATCCAACCTAATGGGTCAACTGGTGTATTTCCGTTCCATACTTGGAAATCAAGGGTATAAGAACCATCGAAATCCTGAGCTACCGTACCTACCGGAGTACCGGAGGAAACCTGCTGTCCTTTGGATACACTTACGTTTCCAAGGTTAGAATAGATCGTGAAATAGCTTCCGTGTTTTACCATAACGGTTTTTGTTCCGTCGCTGTTTGCCAATACAGAAGAGACTGTTCCCGGGTATACGGATTTTGCGCGTGTTCCGGAAGGTACGGCAATTTTGATTCCTGTATTATCTTCAACAATATTTTTGAAAACCGGGTGTGGTTGTCTTCCAAATCGGTGGGTTACCTGTCCGGCTCTGTCCGCAGGATATCCTAATTTTCCTCTGCTGTCCGCAAAACTGCTACCGGTAGAGGTTGTTACTCCGTAGCTGGTCATTGCTTTTGTTTCAGCGGCTTTTTTCTCTTCTTCTTTTTTCTTGTTCAGTGCAGCTTCAGCAGCTCTTGCAGCAACAAGTTTATCTGTAGCTTCTTTTGCTCTTGCATTAGCTTCATCAGATGCCTTTTTCGCTGCTACTCTTCTGGCTTCATCTTTTGCACTGGATTCAGCTCTTGCAGCCTCTTCATTGCGTTTTCTTTCCTCTTCAGCTCTTTTTGCAGCAAGATCAGCGGCTTTTTTAGCTTCTATTTCTGCCAGCTTTCTTTCTCTTTCCAGGGCTTCAGCTCTGGCTTTAGCCTCAGCTTCAATTCTGGCTTTTTCTCTTTCTGCAATCAGTTTAGCCATACGGATTTTTTCGGCCTCGGCTTTTCTCCTGGCTTCTTCTTCCGCCTTTGCTATTCTGATTTCTTCTGCGATGATAGCTCTGATCTGTCCTTCCAAAGTTTTAGACTGAACCTGCTTCTGCTTCAGTTCTACTGTAAGTTTAGCTTCGTTTTTTTTGAAATCCGCTAGCAATTGCTCTTTCTGAGCTCTTTCAGCGTTGATGGTAGCCAGATCTTTCTGCTGGTTAACCAGTAGATTATCTTTTTCCCTTGCGGAACTTTGTTTCTGTGCGATTGATTTTTTGATCTGAGCAGCTGCGTTGCTAATCTCTGCAGCTTTTTTATCCTGATAGTCAGCGTACTGTTTCAGGTATTGAACCCTTCTTATGGCTTCACCCAGATTTTTGGACGAAAGGATAAAGGTTACTTTGTTCTGTACCCCTTTGTTTTTGTAAGCGTTAACCAAAACCTCAGCATAGTTCTTTCTCAAAACAACCAGTTCTTTGTTCTGACGGTTGATTTCCAGCTGACGCAGATAGATCTCGTCTTCAATGAATCTTTTTTCTTTCTGCGTATTGGTATATACTTTTTCTCTCAACGTCAGTTTTTTATTAACGTTGGTAAGATAGGCCACTGAAAGTTTAGATTCGGTTCTGGTTTTAGCCAGATCTGTATTTATCTGTACAATTTGTTTTTTAAGATCGGCATTCTGTTTCTGAAGCTGTTCCTTGTTCTGCTGTCCCTGATGCAGGCCGAACAGTAGAATACCTATTAAAAAGCTAAATTTTTTAATCATTTAATCTCAATTTTCTTATAACTGGATGGTACAGAATAAGGTGTTTCCATCCTCGAAAAGTCAAATTTCGTGTTTTCCAGTAAAATCTGACTAGATTTTGAGCCTTTTATAATTATTTTAACATTTTTTGGAAGGCGGATTCCATCGTATTCATTCCAGTTACTGTAAGAGATTTCCAGTTCGTCTGTAGATAAAACATCCTTTAAATTCACGCTTAGCAGATCATAATTCGTATCATAGTTAAGCACAATTTTATACTCTCTGGTTTTCTCTTCCGTCGTAATTTTTTGATTAGCGTTGGAGACCATTTTAAAGCCCTGTGCGTTTTGGGTCAGGGTAAACTGAGAATCGCTGATCTTGACAAAAGTTCTGCCCATCAGTATTTTTTCCAGCGATTTGTAATCGATGAAATTGACATTAAGCAGTTTATTCAGATAATCAAAATCGGAATCGATGTATGTTTTACTTGTTTTATCCTGGCCTTTAATTCCTTCAGGGGTTGCGATCCCTTTGGCTACATTAAAAAATAGCGCCTGAAGGTTCATCCATACCTTTTTATCGTTTTCAATATAGATCACCGCATCCAGGGTTGGAATAAAGCTTCCGGTTTCCACATTCACTTTACTGTTGATCTTAACCTGATCAAATTTCAAAGGAACCACCACATGCTCATAGAATGTAAGCTTATCTCTTACCGGCTCGTTGGCATCTTTAGGATTACGGTTGTCATCTGTAACAACAACGGTGCTGTCCTGCGCTTTGCCGTTGTTTTTGGCTGCATTTCTTGTTTTACAGGATGAAAGGGTAAGAAGTAGTAAAAGTATCGGGATCCAGTTTTTCATGTATTTATCTTTCAATTAAAGAAAAAACGCTGCAATATTAACGCCAAACCACACAAAAAATGTTGTGTGGTCTGGAGGTATCTTGTTTTATATTAATTATTTCTGATCTTATTTAGACAAAAAATCTAAAACCGAATAGTCACCTAATGAGATTTCTCTGGCCACTCCGAAGTATTGTGCAGAATTTCCAATCATAGAGTTGGAAAGGTTTCCGTGGTTGATCCTTGTGTTTTCCTGGATCAGAGAGTTTTCGATATTGGAATTCACGATGATCGTATTGTTTCCTAATGAAACGCCGGGACCTACCTTTGAATTGGAAATCTTTACGTTTTCACCGATAAAACACGGCTGGATAATCAATGAATTTTCGATCACCGCTGATGCCGGATAATTATTCATTTCTTCTATCTCGTACGCAAGGATTTTACTGTTGGTTTCTACGGTAGCATTTTTGTTTCCGCAATCCATCCAGTCGTTTACTTTTCCTAGAGTGAATTTTGCCCCTTTTGCTCTAAGGTTTTCCAGAGCAGTTGTCAGCTGATATTCCCCACCGTTTTTTATATTATTGTCCATAATATAGTTGATTTCATTCATCAGTTTTTCAGCACTGTTGAAATAATAAATCCCGATGATGGCAAGGTCCGATACAAAGGTTTGTGGTTTTTCCACGAAGTCTGTAATGAAACCATAGTTATCTAATTTTACCACTCCGAAAGCAGACGGATCTTCTACACTTTTCACCCAGATTACTCCATCTGAATTTTTATCCAGCTGGAAATCTGCGCGGAAAAGGGTATCTGCAAAAGCAATCACCACATCTCCCTGCATAGAGTCTTCAGCACATTTGATAGCGTGTGCGGTACCAAGCGGATCGTTCTGATAATAGATGCTGCCTTTTGCTCCCAGTTTTTCGGCTATCTGAAGGAGAGATTTTTCAATCTCCGGTCCGAAATCTCCAATGATAAATGCTACTTCTTCAATTTTTTCACCTGCTACTTTAGCAATATCTTCTACCAGTCTCTGTACGATAGGTTTTCCTGCAATCGGAATAAGAGGTTTTGGAACGGTCAGAGTATGTGGACGTAATCTGGAACCGCGTCCAGCCATAGGAACAATTATTTTCATAGACTATATGACAATGTTTTTATTTGTTAGTTTTTATTTTGATCAGGCTAAAGGTAATAATTTAAATCATTGCTGATCGTAATATTTATCATCTTTGCCAACTGCTGTTTAATTTTTTTTAAAGAACTCAATAGTATCAAATTAGAGGCCATCTCCTAAGACTTTTTTAGTATTTTGGATACAATAGCCTTCTCTTTATAGGCTACGAGGCCAATGAAAAGAAGTAAAAATAAATTTCCTACAAAGTAATTGGTTCTGAAAAAATAGAAGGATACCAGAGAACACGTAATGGTAAAGACCAGATAGAGTGCAATTTTTCCGGTATTGTAATGAATCGGGTACTGTTTCTGCCCCCAGACGTATGAAATGACCATCATCGACATAAAGGTGATCAGCGCGGCCATGGCACTTGCCCAGTATCCATATTCCGGGATAAAGAAGAAGTTGATGAAAACGGTAATGCATGCACCAATCACTGAAATATATAAACCGACTCTGGTTTGGTCAGATAATTTATACCAGATGGAAAGATTAAGATAGATTCCCAGGAACAGAGCTCCCAGCATCACAAACGGGATGATTTCAATCCCTTCATAATAGAGCGGGTTGCTCAGGTATTTTTCTGAGATCCACTGAAGATTCACCATCAGTCCCATATAAATAATACAGCTGCAGATGACAAAAACATCCATCAACACAGCGTACGTTTTATGTGAATCTTTATTTTTAAAACTTGAAAAGAAATACGGTTCTATACCCAGCTGATAAGCCTGTCGGAAAACCGTGATAAAAGTCGCGATTTTATAAACCGCTCCGTATACTCCGATCTGATGGCGTGCTTCATCCGGAGGAAGGAGATATTTCAAAAACTGTCTGTCAAGGGTCTGGTTAACGATTCCGGCCAATCCTGCAATCATTACCGGCCATGAATAATTCATGATTCTTTTCCATAATTTAAAATCAAATTTGGAAATACTGAAGCTGAAAAATTCTTTTCCTACAATCAGTAATGTAATGATACTCTGCACTAAGTTGGCGATGAATACATAACCAACCCCCAATTGAGGATCATATTTTAAACCAAAAATTCCTTCCGGATGTTTTGGAAGCCACCTGATAAAGAATATGACTAATAGAAAGTAAACAACAGATCCTGCCACCTTGGAAAACATATACTTGAAAGGCTTCCCCTGCAACCTTAATATAGCCGAAGGAATGGTAGAAAATGCATCCAGAGAAAGGATGAATAAAAAGATGACAAGATAATTAACCTGGTCAGGCGTTTCAAAAGCTATGGCGAGTTCGTTTCTGAAGACATAGCCTAAGCCAAGATAGATTAGGGCAATGCTGATAATACTTACCGAACATGTTGAAATCAATGTTTTTTTATCAATACTTTCTTCCTGTGCAAACCTGAAAAAAGAGGTTTCCATCCCATGGGTAAGGAGAACTGTAATGACTCCTGCGATGGAATACCAGTCTACAAAGGGAGATGAAGCCGCGGGCCCGAAAGCCTTTGTCACGATAGGTGCAATGATGAACGGGAAAATACGGACTAATACTGAACTAAGCCCATACACGGCGGTCTGACCGAATAACTTCTTATACAAACTCGAAAATTTTATGCAAATGTAAATATTTAGAAATTGATTTATATTCGGCGACATTAAAATTCATTCATAAACCTTAATTTTGCTTTTTTTAATAGAAGTTAGAAACTAGATGTTAGAAGTTAGTGAGCGGATTTTTATGCTTCACTCATGATTTTTAACACAAAGCTTTCTCTGGCTTCTAATATCTAACATCTAATTTCTAAAGTAAAAATGAAGACCCTAATTAAAAATGTAAAGATCGTGAACGAAGGTAAGATCTTCGAAAGCGATGTCTTAATAGAAAATGACCTGATCTCCAGAATAGATTCCTCAATTTCAGAAGAGGCAGATCAGATCATTGACGGTTCCGGAAAATATCTTCTGCCTGGTGTCATAGATGATCAGGTGCATTTCAGAGACCCGGGACTGACGCATAAAGGAGATATTGAAACAGAATCGAGAGCAGCCATCGCGGGTGGAATTACAAGTTTCATCGATCAACCGAATACTGTTCCCAATGCAGTTACCCAGGAACTACTGGCTGATAAATACGAGATAGGTTCTCAGAAAGCATATGCCAACTACGGTTTTATGATGGGCGGAACCAATGATAATCTTGAAGAAGTTTTAAAGACCAATCCGAGAAATGTTCCGGGAATTAAATTATTTTTAGGCTCTTCTACGGGAAATATGCTGGTTGACAATCCGGAAACGCTGGAGAATATTTTCAGCAGCACAAAAATGCTGATTGCTGTTCACTGTGAAGATGAAGCTACAATCAGAGCCAATACGCAGACCTACCTTGACGAATACGGAGAGGACATTCCTGTGAAGTTTCATCACCTGATCAGAAGTGAAGAAGCTTGTTATAAATCATCTTCAAAAGCCATTGAACTGGCAGAGAAAACAGGAGCGAGACTTCACGTTTTTCACCTTTCAACCGCTAAGGAAATGGAGCTTTTCAGAAATGATATTCCATTAAAAGATAAAAAAATTACTGCTGAAGTTTGTGTTCATCACCTGACATTTACCAATGACGACTATGAAACCAAAGGTTCTCTGATCAAATGGAATCCGGCTGTAAAAACTCAGAAAGACAAAGATGCCCTTTGGGAAGCGCTTCTGGACGACAGGATTGATGTAATCGCAACAGACCATGCGCCGCATACTGCTGAAGAAAAGCAGAATGTGTATACAAAATGCCCTTCCGGTGCTCCTTTGGTACAACATTCATTACCTGTGATGCTGGAGAATTATCATCAAGGAAAAATTTCTTTGGAGAAGATCGTTGAAAAAATGTGTCACAATCCGGCCATCCTTTTCAGGGTTGAGAAAAGAGGTTTTGTGAGAGAAGGCTACAAGGCGGATCTTGTTTTGGTTGATGTGAATGCAGACTGGACAGTAGCTAAAGATAATCTTCTGTATAAATGTGGCTGGAGCCCTCTGGAAGGAATGAATTTACATTCTAAAGTAACCCAGACTTTTGTTAATGGACATTTGGTTTATGATAATGGAAATATCGCAGAAGAAAAATTCGGGGAGAGACTTCTTTTTGAAGTAAGAGAATAGTAAGATTAAAATCAAAATAATAAAAGGGCAAATACAACTATTTGCCCTTTTTGTTTTTATAATTCCGGATGCTAAAACCACCCCGTCAAAAATTCTTTGAATTTTCGCCAACGCCCCAAAGGAGGGGAATTTTTCGTCGGTTCAATAAATGGCATTCATCAGTATAAAAATCTATGATTTTTTAAAACTTATGTGATCTTCTTATTCGACAAGTATTCGACTTAAAATAACTTAAGTGTTCAGAACTTTTTGCCACTTTTGTGGTTAGTAATATTTTTTTGACCACAGATTTCTCAGATGTGCACAGATGATTGTGGATATTCGTATCAATCATTTGTGGTATTTGTGTTTGAGCTGTAAAAATCTATTTCTTCGCCTTCGCACTCATATAAAAAGTAAGTTTTCCACCCGCTGTAATCTCAGAATGTTTTAGAGTAAAATTCTTAATCTCCTTTCCATTCAGAAGTATTTTTTCCACATACACATTCTTCGGACTTTGATTGATGGCTTCAATTTCAAATGTTTTTCCGTTTTCAAGATTCAAAACCGCATGATCTACGGCCGGACTTCCAATGGAATAATCTTCAGAACCCGGAGCTACCGGATAAAATCCAAGCGAGCTTAAAATATACCAGGCACTCATTTGTCCTGCATCGTCATTTCCTCCAAGACCGTCCGGTGTTGCTTTGTACTGCATTTCTAAAATGCGGCGGATCTGAGCCTGGGTTTTCCATGGCTGTCCTGCCCAGTTGTAGAAGTAAGCAACATGGTGAGCCGGTTCGTTTCCGTGAACATAACCTCCGATAATTCCTTCTCGGGTAATATCTTCTGTATCGGCGAAAAATTCATCGGGAAGATGCATGGTGAAAAGTTCATCCAATTTTGAAGCAAATTTTTTCTTTCCGCCCATCATCTGCATTAAACCATCAGGATTTTGTGGGACAAAAAAGCTGTAGTTCCAGGAATTTCCTTCGATGAAACCCTGTCCGTGGGTGCTTAGAACATCAAAATCTTTTTTGAAACTTCCGTCTGCTAATCTGGGACGCATAAATCCGGCTTTAGGGTCAAAATTATTTTTCCAGTTTTCAGAACGTTTAATAAACTGATTGTAGATTTCTGTTTCGCCTAAATGTTTGGCCAGCTGAGCAATCGCCCAGTCGTCATAAGCATATTCCAATGTATTGGAAACTGAAGTTCCATTTTTCTCAGCTGGGATATAGCCCATGTCGATATAATATCCGATGCCTTCATAATCTCTTTTGTTGGCCGTTGCGATGCAGGCTTTTAATACTTCTTTAGGATCACCGTTGTAATTTCCTTTGATCACGGCATCAGCAGCTACACTTACGCTGTGATAACCGCTCATACACCAGTTGTCGTTGGCATAATGAGACCATATCGGAAGCATTTTCATGGAAAACTGATCATAATGGGCCATCATCGATTTGACCATATCATTATTGCGTTTTGGCTGGATGATATTAAAGAATGGGTGGAGGGCACGATACGTATCCCAGATAGAGAACGTTGTATAATTGGTAAAACCTTCCGCTTTGTGGATATTCTGATCCAAACCTTTATATTCTCCATTGATGTCCATATACGTGGTAGGACTGATGAAAGTATGATACATCGCGGTATAGAAATTCGTTTTTTCGGTCTCAGAACCTTTGATGACAATTTTATTCAGTTCTTTATTCCAGTTTTCCTGGGCTTTTGCTTTAATCTGATCAAAAGATAGACTGCCTGTTTCTTTTTCAAGATTTTCCAGGGCATTGGTCTGGCTTACCGGAGAAATGGCCAGTTTCACTTCAACGGCTTCGTTTTCCTGGGTATCGAAATCAAAATACATTTTCAGGTTTTTGCCGGCGATCTCCGGGAAGTTTTTATTCTGATCAAATTTTCTCCAGAATCCTCTGTACACCTGAGGTCCGTCAAAATTTTTCTGTCCGTAAGATTTAAAAGGTTTTGAGAATTTCATTGCGAAATAAACAGTTCTGGTTCTTGCCCAGCCATTGGTCTGTCGATAACCGGTCACTGTTCCGTCGTTTTCTACCCGAACGTAGGTCCATACGTTTTTACCTTCATAATTATAAATTCCTGCCGTAAGATCTAAGATAATATGGGCCTGATCAGATTTTGGAAAGGTATAACGGTGAACTCCGGTTCTTGTGGAAGCCGTCAGTTCTGCGAGAATATTGTGATCATCAAGTTTGACTTTATAATATCCGGCTTCTGCTTTTTCATTTTCATGGGAGAATCTGCTTCTGTAGCCATTTTCAGGATTTGCTGCGGTTCCCGGGTTCAGTTGTAGTTTACCCACTGTCGGCATAATGAGGAAATCTCCAAGGTCAGAATGTCCTGTTCCGCTGAAGTGCGTAGAGCTGAAGCCTACGATTGTTTTGTCTTCATAGCGGTAACCTGCACAGTATTTATAAACCTCGCCGTTGTATTTGCCATTGAGTTCATAAGAAATCGTATCCGTTTCCGGGCTCAGCTGTACGGCTCCGAAAGGAACGGTGGCTCCGGGATAGGTGTGTCCCATTTTTTCGGTCCCGATTAATGGATTGACGTATTGTATTAATCTTTCAAATTTTTGGGCTTTAAGGTGTAAACCAAAAAATAAAAGGAATAGAAAAACAGTTGTTCCGTGATTTTTCATTAAGGATTCATTTTCAAAGTTTAAAATTAATTAAAAATCAAAGAATATTGTAATTTAGAAACAATCGTATCCAAATTTAACCGGAGTTCGGGATAAGACATTTGTTTTAGATTTCAGACATCAGACTTTTTTTATGAATCTTAGTACCTGATAACGTTTCGGGATGTGGGTTTCGTGGTTCAAACCAGAAACTATTTTTACGTCCATATACTGGATCAATTTTAAACCCTGAGCAAGAGATAAGTTTTTTACGCAAAGTTCTATTCTAATACCGTACAGTACGAGGAGAGCAAAGAGAGGAATCAATTTCATTGATTCGATTAAGCGGATGTTTTATACCGAGAGCTGTCAAAGTCTTTGCCTTCCTCAAAACTAAACATTAACAAGATGAAGCTTTGCGTGAAAAAAAAACTTATCTCTTCCAAGTTTTGCAGGTGATCCCCATACTTTCAAATCCCAAATTCCGTACCTTTTATCCTAAACTCATTACTCATAATTCAAAACTCATAACTCACAAAAAAACCTGTACCGCGTAACTTTATTTTTTTTCAGAAAAGCGAAAGCCTATTCCGTGCAGATTTTCAATTAAAATAGTCTGCTCATCCGCAAGTACTTTTCGCAGGCGGGAAATAAATACATCCAGACTTCGTCCCATAAAATAGTCATCGTCTCCCCAGATCGCTTTCAGAATGTCCTGTCTTTTAACAACAATATTCTTGTGGCGTATAAAATATAGAAGCAGTTCGGATTCTCTTTGGGTAAGTGTGATGCTGTTTTCCGGATCCTGTAGTGTGTAATTCTTGGGGTCAAAATCATATTTCCCGACTTTATATTGTGCCGGGGATGGATTGGATTTCTTGGTGCGTTTAAGGAAAACTTCAATTTTAAGGATCAGTTCTTCGATGCTGAAGGGTTTTACCAGATAATCATCGGCTCCGATTTTCAGGCCTTTGATCCTGTCTTCTTTTAAGGTTTTTGCAGAAATGAAAATAATAGGAATGTCTGAATTTTGATTACGGATATGTTCTGCCAGTTCAAATCCGTTAAGTCCCGGCATCATAATATCCAACAGGCAGATATCAAAATTCTGGCTGTTGAATGCATCAAGTGCAGATTTTCCATCCGGGTAACAGTTGATGTCATAGTAACTTTCCAGGCTGTCCTGAATCAGGAAGGCTATCGTTTCGTCATCTTCTGCATATAAAATTTTAGATTTCTCCATACGTACACATGATTAAATTTAAGACGGGAAAAAGAGCGTTGTGGTAATTCCTCTATCAGCATTATTTTCAACTGAAATTTTCCAATTGTGCTGCTGGACGATTTTTTTTACATAAAATAATCCCAATCCAAAGCCATTGACTTCCTCGCTCTTTCTGGTATTCACCCTGTAAAATTTGTCAAAAATATGAGGAATATTTTTAGCAGGGATTCCCATTCCGTTGTCTTTAAACTTTAAATATAAACCTTTTGAATCTTTATAGGATGAAATGGTGATCTGAGGATGTTTTTCGCAGTACTTTACGGAATTGTCCAAAATATTGTAAATGATGTTCGTAAAGTGAAATTCATCTGCCATCACGGAGAAACTGTTTTCGATGTCTATATCGATCGTCATATTTTCATTGTTCTGCTGGATAGTATCAGCAATTTCCTGAATAAACGGAAGCAGTATGATTTTCTGAGGTTTTAACGACAGTCCGGATGTATCATTTTTAGCGATATTCAGTATTTTTTCAATATGATTATTGAGCTTGTAGCTTTGATTGATAATGATGGACGTGTAGGTTTGTAGTTTTGGATTTTCCTGCACGATATTCTGCTTGTTGAGCGATTCTGAAGCCAAGAGGATAGAAGAAAGAGGCGTTTTAAACTCGTGGGTCATATTATTGATGAAGTCACGCTGCAGTTCCGAGAATTTTTTTTGCTGAATAATCGTGTAAATAGAATAAACATAAACCAGAAGAATGATAATAAGGGCAAAAGTAAGTACATACCAAAATCTTAATGAGCTGATCAGATAAGTGGTTTTATCGGGAAAACGGATCGAAAAATAATAGATCAGATTTTTATGCTTTGGAAAATTAATCACCTTATCACTGGGACTTTCCTGGTTTTTCGACATATACTTTCCATACACCATTTTATCGCTGTGACAGTTATATAAGGCATATACATAATCTGTGTTCACCTGGAAACGGGTGAATTCTGTTTTCAGATAGTGTTCCAGAACCACGGGGTGAAATTCATTATTGGTATTAACTACATAATAATCGTTGGCAATAATCTGTACCGGATTTTCAGTGAAAGAAGTTTTTCCGCCGGATAATTTTTCCGCCACTTCCATTAACGCAATATTTACTTTCTGGTTGAATTTTTTATCTTCAAGATTATAAGCCTGCCGGGTCCAGAGAAGCTGTGCTATTAAAATCCCAATAATAGCAATGAATCCCAGCGTTATAATAATATTGAGTTTTTTGATTTTCATTTCCTGAAGCAATATTATCCAAAAATATCTATTTATCTTTGATCATTAACAACTCGTTAACAAATGTTTGATAGTGATTAACAAGTTGGATGATTTATCTGCTCTATATTTGCTATATCAAAAGATAATAACAGATTCCTTTGATTTTTTATTAACTATTAAATATATACTCATGAAAAAATTACAAATCTCAGCGCTTTTAGCAGTGCTTGCTTTTTCTCCGTTTTATGCGAACGTATTTCCAGGTGAAACAGCTTCTATCGTAAGAACAATTGCAGATGCCATTAAATGGAAATCAGAATCTATAGACGTAGGAAACATTCCTCAGGGAAAACCAAAAACAATCAGATTCGAATTTACAAATACCTCTTCAAAGCCAATCGTTATTGAAAATGTAGCTCCATCTTGTGGATGTACAACGGCAGACTACACTAAAACTCCTATTCTTCCTGGGAAAAAAGGATTTGTAGAAGCGAGCTATAATGCGGCAGCAGCAGGAGCATTCATGAAAACAGTGAATGTTACGACAAGCGAAAGCAAAACACCTAAAACTCTTTCATTCAAAGGAGTAGTGGTAGCCTAATCCGTTTTTATAACAGACAATCATAATAAATCCAGCAACCTTGTAATTCGTTACAGGGTTGTTTTTTATTTTTAGAAACTGCATTTGGAATCCGTGTCAAGGTTTTAAACCTTGACACGGATAAACCATTCGCTTAATCAAATCGATCAAAGATCGATTCATCTTTGCAACCCTTAGAATATCCGTAGTTAATGTAAAACTTTGCGTTAAAAAAATACACGTACAATGTTATTTAGCCATTTTGCATCTGTTCACTTTTTCCAGCTTGAAATTTATTTTTATCTCAAGTTCTATAACGCTGGTATTGTTTTTATCTCTGGAAAAGAGAATCACTATTTATAACATTATTATTTATCCCATTATTTTAAAGGGCATGAATTCAATATTTAGTATTTTTAGGAAAAAATAAGATCATATGAATTTATATACACAGCCAATGTTGCGCGAAGGTGCATTACAGGATAAAGTTGCTATTGTAACGGGAGGCGGAAGCGGCCTGGGAAAAGCAATGACCAAATATTTTCTGGAACTGGGAGCAAAAGTGGTGATCACTTCCCGTAATCTGGAAAAACTACAAGGGACTGCAAAAGAACTGGAAGAGGAAACCGGAGGAAAAGTTCTGTGTGTTGCCTGTGACGTGAGAAACTGGGATGAGGTGGAAGCGATGAAGGAAGCGACATTGAAAGAATTCGGAAGAATTGATATTCTCTTAAACAATGCGGCCGGAAACTTTATCTCGCCTACAGAGAGACTGACGCATTCAGCTTTTGATTCTATTTTGGATATTGTTTTAAAAGGAACAAAAAACTGTACCCTTTCTATCGGAAAACACTGGATCGATTCTAAAAGTCCGGGAACTGTTTTAAATATTGTAACCACTTATGCCTGGACAGGATCTGCTTATGTAGTTCCTTCAGCCTGTGCAAAAGCCGGTGTTCTGGCTATGACCAGATCTTTGGCTGTAGAGTGGGCCAAATACGGAATCCGTTTCAATGCAATTGCACCGGGACCTTTTCCTACGAAAGGAGCTTGGGACAGACTGCTTCCTGGAGATCTTCAGGAGAAATTTGACATGAGGAAAAAAGTTCCTTTGAGAAGAGTGGGAGAACATCAGGAACTTGCGAATCTGGCGGCTTATCTGGTTTCAGATTATTCTGCTTATATGAATGGAGAAGTTGTAACTATAGACGGTGGCGAGTGGCTTCAGGGAGCTGGCGAATTCAATATGCTTGAAGATATTCCAAAAGAAATGTGGGATGCATTGGAAGCAATGATCAAAGCGAAGAAAACAAATTAAAATATTTTTAGTTGAAGAAGGCAAGAAGTCTGAAGCTGGAAGAGGGAAGATATTGAGATTCCAAAGAGAAACGTTAATCGTCAGTTTTACCTCGTAAGTAAATGATATTTTTGGGTAAATATGAGATTTTAGACATGAGACCCAACTCAAATGTGCATCTCTCAAACACTCAAACACTCTGACTCTCAAACTCACATTAGAACTTCAATTCATTAATTTTTTTATAAAAATAGCCCGGACTTGTAACGATTCCGGGTTTTTTTATAACTTATCATAGAAATAGTATAAATTAAACCCAATGAATTATAAACTTCCAGGCCTTGTGGCAGCAGCGGCCCTATTCCTTTTTTCAGGATCTGCTTTAGCACAGGAAACACCAAAATACAGTTATGTAGAGGCATTCAAACCCTTCTTTTATCCTCAGACCGGAACAGAAACCCGCTCTGCAAGCGGACAGGCGGGACATGCGTACTGGCAGAATTCAGCAGATTATGATCTGAATGTAAGCCTTAACGAAGCGAAAAATGAAATCACCGGAACGGCTGATATTACTTACACGAATAACAGTCCTGACCAACTGGGCTTCCTATGGTTGCAGCTTGATCAGAATTTATTTGCAAAAGATTCCCGTGGAAATGCGGTTGTACCTCCATCAGGAAGCAGAAACGGAGCTCACGGTGAAGAACTGGAAGGCGGTTATAAAATTAAATCGGTAAAGCTGGATGGTAAAGACGTAAAATACACGATTACGGATACCAGAATGCAGATTGATCTTCCAAAAGAACTGAAATCTAAAGGCGGTGTTGCTAAGATTAAAATCGAATATTCCTTTATTTCTCCTGAATATGGATCCGATAGAATGGGCGTTCAGAAAACGAAAAACGGAAAAGTATTTACCGTTGCCCAATGGTATCCAAGAATGTGTGTATATGATGATGTGATGGGCTGGAACACGCTTCCTTACGTTGGAGCATCAGAGTTTTATCTGGAATACGGGCATATTTCTGCTAATATTACAGTGCCTGCTAACCATTATGTGGTGGCATCCGGAGAGCTTTTGAACTCTAAAGAAGTGTATAGCAAAGAAGAAAATAACCGTTGGGAGCAGGCAAGAAACAGTGATAAAACAGTAATGATCCGTCCGGAATCTGAGATCGGGAAAAACCAGGCTTCCGGGACCAAAACATGGAAATTTAAAATAGACCAGACCCGTGATTTTGCATGGGCTTCATCACCGGCATTTATTCTGGATGCTGCAAAAATAAACCTTCCAAGCGGTAAAAAATCTGTAGCTATATCGGCTTATCCGGCAGAAAGTGCAGGCGAAAAAGCGTGGGGAAGATCTACAGAATATACAAAGGCAGCCATTGAGCATTATTCTCAGAAATGGTACGAATACACTTATCCGGCAGCGACCAATGTAGCAGGAAATGAAGGTGGAATGGAATATCCGGGAATTGTATTCTGTCATATGGATTCTGCGGGTGAAGACCTTTGGGGAGTTACGGATCATGAGTTTGGGCACAACTGGTTCCCAATGATCGTAGGTTCTAATGAAAGACTGTTTGCCTGGATGGATGAAGGCTTCAATACCTTTATCAACGAGTTATCCACAAAGGCTTTTAACAATGGAGAATACTACAGCAAGAAAAATATTGCCAGAGCCGGAGGTTTTATGATGGGGGATAATCTTGAACCAATCATGGTGGGTCCTGATAATATGAAGGAAAGAAACATCGGATCTTTGGCGTACTACAAGCCGGGAATGGGGCTGCAGATTTTAAGAGAAACCATTTTGGGTCCTGAAAAATTTGACAAAGCTTTCAAAACGTATATCGACAGATGGGCTTTCAAACATCCTACACCATGGGACTTCTTCCATACGATGGAAAATGTTGCAGGAGAAGAACTGAATTGGTTCTGGAGAGGATGGTTCATCAATAAATGGAAAATCGATCAGTCTGTAAAAGATGTGAAATATGTGAATGGCGACTTTAAAAACGGAGCTCAGATCATTGTTGAAAACCTTGGCCAGCTACCGATGCCAACGACGGTTCAGGTGAAATTCAAAGACGGGACAAAACAGATCATGAAAATCCCGGTTGAAGTTTGGAAACGTAATACGGAATGGCTGCTCAAACTGAATTCAACCAAAGAAATTGATGAGGTGATGCTGGATCCAGATTCTATGATTCCTGATGTGAATGCAAAAAACAATACATGGACTTCCGCACAGGCGAAACCTGTTGAAAAGATCAATGCAAAAGATTTTACAGGAACTTATGCGGCTAAAGGCGTCCCTATCAAATTGGTGTTTACCGATAAGAACGGTCAGCTTTACGCTAAAGCAGGAAGTCAGCCGGAATTTCCTCTGGAATACACAGGAAATAATCAGTTTACATTTGAAGAAGCAGATATGACGATGGTGTTCAGCAAGGACAAAAAAGAAATTGCTTTTAAACAGGGCGAAAGAGAATTTAAATTTACTAAAGAATAAAACATAGCTTATTCCTATTGAGAGGCCTGAACTTCATTTGAAGTTCAGGTTTTTTTATGAGTAAGGAAGAGGAACAGACGTGAGTGGTCAATTTTGCTTCGCAAGTGGAATGTGAAAATCCTCCAACTCCATATCCCGCAATCCAAAACTTATCACTCATCATTCATAACTCATAACTTCCCTAAAATTAACACAAACCTCCATCACCTCTCAGAAAGATGTCCTATTTTTGTTATTCTAATTTAAAAATAGGACTATGAATTTCAGATTTTCAATCGTATCCCTGCTGTTTTTTGCTCTGGGATTTTCGCAGGATCTTAAAGTGATGAGCTTCAATATCAGGCTGCAGGTGACCTCGGATAAAGAAAATGCCTGGACAGAAAGAAAACAGGATGCTGTGGATTTATTAAATTATTATCACCCCGATTATTTCGGCGTTCAGGAAGCGCTTCCGGAGCAGATGAAAGATATAAAAGCAGGCCTTAAGAATTACGACTATGTAGGGGTAGGAAGAGATGACGGAAAAGAAAAAGGAGAATTCTCAGCTATTTTTTATGATACGAACAGGCTTCAGATTGTAAAATCCGGAACATTCTGGCTTTCGGAAACACCGGAAACACCTTCCAGAGGATGGGATGCTGCGCTCAACAGAATCTGTACCTATGCGTTTTTTAAAGATAAAAAATCAAAAAAAGAATTCCTGGCGATGAACCTTCATTTTGATCATATCGGAAATGTGGCAAGAGTGAAATCCTCTGAACTTATTCTGAGAAAAATCAAAGAAATGAATCCTAAAAACCTTCCTGTCACTTTAACGGGTGACTTTAATTTAACGGAAGATTCCGAGCCGATAAAAATTCTTTCGAAGAATCTCGATGACAGCTTTTATCATTCCGAAACTAAACCTTATGGACCCAAAGGAACATTCACAGGTTTCAATGTCAATGAAATTCCAAAAGACAGAATTGATTATATTTTCGTGAAAGGTTTTAAAATAAAGTCCCAGAGACATATCAATGACAGAAGAGACAATCTGCTGTATCCGTCGGATCATTTTCCGGTATTGGCAGAGCTTTCCTATTAATTAGCAGAGGTCGCTAGGAATAGATAATAAGGTTAAGTTTGGAAGAGGGAGGATGGAAAGTTGATATTGGAAAGTTATTTTTATCAGTTACCTTAAAAGATATGGCAAATGTACCAACAATACACCAAACTAAATTAACAAAAATAAAAGAGAACTTGGATTGAGTTCTCTTTTTTATTAATTCATTAATTAGGAAATCACATTTTGTTCATTGATCTTAATATTTCAAGAACTTCTTCTGTGTTCATTTTGTTTTCTAATTTTTTTGTTATTTCAGCAATTTGTTCATTTATGCTATCTTGATAGATAACTTTTTGTTCATCTGTCAAACTGGCTATTAATGCATTTAGCTTAATAGCCATAATCATTGAACTCTGATAAGAATCCATAGCAATTGTTTGTAAATCCATAGTTAAAGAGTTTATAATTATACTTTAAAATATTTAAAAATTATATTATGATAATAAAAAAAATATTCACCTACATACATTGAGTGGGAAGATGTATATTCTATTCCTGATGAATTGCATACAGAAGAAATGAACGGAATATTTGCTGATGAAAGTTTTACAGTTTTACAGGCTGGATTTATTATAAAAGAAACAGATTCATTTATAGTATTAGCAAACCAATTGAATTAACTTAACTAACTTATCAACAGGTAAATATTTAGGACTCCATAGAATACCAATAGGTTGTGTTTACGTAAAAGAATTGAAATTACTTCTTTTTTGGAGTCTTAGGTGGAGATTTTTTAGGTGCGGACTTGTCAGTTTCCTTAACAGTTGTTTTAGGATGTTTCTTACCATATTCTTCTGTTACATACTTACCTGTTCCTGCGTCTCTGATCTTTGCCATAGTTTTATGATTTTAGTTTAGATAAAAATACAAATATTAATCATATAACTTAATAAAATAACAACAAAAATAAATAATTAAAGCTCTAATTAAGGAGCATTATTAATGCCCATATATTATCAATATTAAAGATTCAATAAGATGATTTCTTAAAAGGAATCGTAAAGATAGTTGAAAGGTTAAACCTTGTAATAGGATGTAAGGGTTTAGGCAAATATTTACAATTTTATATACTTCATCAAATGAATATATTGAAGCCTTAACTAAATTAATAGAAAAGTCTAATAAATAAATTTCTTTGTCTCATTGTCAAACCATTCAAGTATTACTTTGTTTGTCGAATGAATAGACATAATTGTTAATAAATCGATTAACTTAACTTGCAAATCTTTTATGAAAGGATGCGTGATTTCTATATCTAAATCAAAATTTATTTCTTCAGCAATTTTATAAAGATTAGAGTTAAAATCACCTTGTAGACTATACTTTGAATCAATTATAAGTTTTTCCAATTCTTCTTTAGTTAACTGTGATTTAGATTTTATCATCTCCATGTAATTATTAAAAGAAACCAAATTAGCTCGATGATACTTGGTTAAAAATTGAGATATTAATTCTACTGACATATTGTTAATATTAGGTTTTAAATATAAAGATAAATAAAGCCGCGCGTAATTCTACCTTCTTACCTCGATAACTTCCAGCTTCAAACTTCAAACTTCCTGACTTGATTTCAGATCAGTTCAACGGAAAATCAACTTCAAATCCAATTCCTCTCAGGGATTGGATTTTTATTTGGGGATCATTCATGAAATATTTCCGAAGACGGCTGATAAATACATCCAGGCTTCTTCCCGTGAAATAATCGTTCGTTTCCCAGAGACTATCCAGAATATCATCCCTTTTGATCATGGTGCCGTTGTATTTCAGAAGATACAGAAGAAGTTCCCGTTCCCTGATCGTAAGCCGTACATTACCTTCAGGATGGGAAAGCAACAGTTTTTCTGTGTCGAAATAATAATCCCCGATTTTGATCTTCGCCGGGGCATTAGGTTGGGTTCTCTTAAGGATATTTTTAATCCTTAACACCAACTCTTCCGGATCGCAGGGCTTGGCAACATAATCGTCTGCTCCGATCTTCAGGCCCATCAGACGGTCTATTTTCTGATTCTTAGCCGTGAGGAAAAGCAGAGGAAAATTATTTTTCTCCTTTAAAATCATTTTGGCTAAAGAAAAGCCATCAATGGAAGGCATCATAATGTCCAGAATCCCGATATGGAAAGGAAAATCAGTACCTAAAAGACCAACAACGTCTTCCGGATTCTGAAACCACGTTACTTCAAAATCCTCCAGTTCCAGATACTGTTTCAGGATCATCCCGAAATCCGGGTCGTCTTCTGCTAAAAGGATCTTAGTTTTCATAAGGGACAGATATTTTAAAGGTCGTTTCAGTTTTGGGAAGGCTGGAAACTTCTATGTTGCCACCGTATTTAGTGACGATTTTTTTTACAAAATAAAGCCCCAGTCCCAATCCTTTGGTGTTGTGAATATTATTAGCCTGGATTCTGTAAAATTTTTCAAAAATGTGGGCAAGTTCTTTTTTCTCAATGCCACAGCCGTTGTCGCTAATTTCTATTTTAAGAGTTTGAAGGGAATTGCTGATATTGATTTTCACATCGGAAGCTCCATATTTTACACTGTTTTCGCAAAGATTTTTGATGAGGGTTTCCATGAGATGATGATCAAAGGGAAGTTCTTCTGTGACCTTATTGGACAAATCAAAGCTGGTTTGTGGATAAGTGAAAGCCAGATCCTCTACAAAAAAGTTCCAGTCTTCTGGCTGTATGGAAAGGGTTTCCTCAGAATTTTCGTCTTTGTGGAGCTGAAGCATCAGGTTTTCAAGACGGTTGATCTGCCGGTCGATGAGGGGCAGTGTTTCAGGATTCCATTCCTTTTTTAAAGTTTTGGAGGCTATTTTTAAAGTAGCGATCGGCGTTTTAAATTCATGGGAAATATTATCCACAACGGTATGGAGAACTTCTACCTGTTTCTGTTGACGGGCTAGATTTTTAACGGTGAAAATATATAGTAACAGCACACTGGCGAGGATAGCTGCACAGCATATGGTGAGCAGAGCAAGTTCCTTAAATATGATGGTTTTGATATTTAAAATCTCGAAACCGGTATTGCTTTTCAGAATAAAAGAGTCATTTCTGCCGGGAGTGTCATCATTGGTAGTGGATCTTGATGTGGTTTCCCATTTACCTGTATTGGAAATTTTAGGATTGGAAACTTTGTTCCTGGTTTCGTACAAAGTGATCGGCTGATCAATCAGGCGGGTGCTGTCAGGGATATAAATGATGGAAATGTATTCTGTTTTGGTGGCAATTTTATAGCCTTCTTTTTTAAAACTGGTATCTACGTAGTCGCTGAGATGCTTTTCATTTTCCTTCCGATTTTTTTTAAAGTACTCCAGAAAATCTTTTTTACTGATCTTTTTATCATGATATCGGATCAAGATTTTCTGAATGGTATCATCTGTCCTACTTTTGATGCCACCCAGATCTTCCAGTCTGTCGGTATAGTTGGTAAGTCCTGCATGAACATCTCTGTAGATCTCACGTTCCTTTACCTGATACGTCTTATACATAAAATAAGCCTGTATCCCCAGCAGAAGCAGGAACAGGGCAGCGAAAAGAGCGATAAGGTTTTTGCTTTTGGTGATCATTGAAACAAAGATAAAAACTTTAGGCTTCCCCTTGTTGGCATTAACCCATCATTAACCTTCCATTAACCGAGATTCTCTCTGCAAATACTGAATTTTGAACCGGGAAGCATAGTCACATCCATGCTTTTCAGAATTAATTATGTATAAAGTTTTTCTTTTACTGCTGTTTCCAATGCTCTTGTCTGCCCAGCCGAAGATTATTAAAGGTACAGTAACGGATACCGGGAGTAGCAAAATATCTTCCGCAGATATCACTATTTATAATTTAAAAAATGAACTGATCAAAACATTGAAAACTGATCAAAACGGTTATTTCAGTGTAGAAGGGATCTCGGATGATTCCATAAAAATAGCCATCAAAAAAACGGATTATGCTCCATTTGAGAAGATGGTAGATCTGCAAAAGGAAAAAGAACTTTTAAAAATCATCCTTAAGAAAGAGACTCAGGAAATAGAAGCTGTCGTGATGACCAAGCAGAAACCGGTAGTCACCAGAAAAGTAGACCGCCTGGAATTCAATGTGGAAAACAGCAATGTTTCTTCACTTAACGCATGGGAAATATTAAAGAAAACACCCAATGTAACGATCAACAATGATGTGATTGCCATCAAAGGAGGTACGGGGATTTTGGTGACCATCAATGATAAAAAAGTAATGCTGACCGGGGATGAACTCAAAAACTTTCTTGAAAACACTCAGGGAGACGAAATCAAATCGGTAGAAGTGATTACCAATCCGCCTGCAAAATATGAAGCCTCAGGCAGCGCCGTCCTGAATATCATCATGAAGAAAAATAAGATCGAAGGCTACCGCGGAATTGTTTCCTCAAAATATGTTCAGACTCAATATGCAAAAGGAGTTTTAGGTGTATCCCAATATTATAAAAAAGATAAACTTTCATTAATGGGGAGCTATTACAGAGGTTTTGGAACCTACTACCGTGAGGGAACTGATTTCGTCAATTACCAGGAAAGTCAGACCAGGTGGGTGAGTACGATGAACCGGAAAGATAAAAATAATGCACAGAATACCCTCAATTTCAATGCGGAATACGAAATTGACAGCCTGACGAATCTGAGTCTGAATTACTCAGGATACTTCGGTCCTAAATCTTTTGGAACTTATGTGGTGCCGACACTGATCTACAACAGTCAGAATATTGCTGAGTCGGATTATACTACTATTAATGATCACCAGTCCAGAACAATCAATAATTCACTGAGCTTTCAGATCGACCGAAAATTGAACAAGAAAAGCAACCTTTCATGGATCAATTATTTTACCGGAAACAATGTGGATAAATACCAAAACGTTCTTACTCATCTTAATTTTGCTGGTGAGACACCGAGGGAAGATAATTTTTTTACCCGGAATAAAGCTGATGTTAAATTATATTCCACACAAGCCGATTATCAATGGAAAGATAAAAAACTGGAAGTGGAGTCGGGAATGAAATATAGTTTTGTGAAAACAACAAGCGGACTGGATTTTTCTGACAATGAAAGCGGAATCATGCAACTGCGTCCTGAAAAAAGCAGCCTGTTTGATTACAAAGAACATAATTTCGCCGTCTATTCTTCATTGGCTTACAATCTCGGAAAATGGAATTTTAAAGGAGGGCTCCGTGCAGAAATGACAGATCTGGAAGGTGTCGTTTCCGAGCCTTATGAGCGGAATAAAAATAAGTACTGGAATCTTTTCCCTACATTTTATGCACAATATACTACCGAAAGTAAGCATGAATTCGGGTTCTCTTATGGAAAAAGAATCAGCAGACCGTCTTATTCATGGCTGAATCCGGCGAAGTCATATTATAATTTATTTTCCTATTATCAGGGAGATCCGAAACTGAAGGCCACCATCATTCACAACCTTAATCTTACGTATTCGTGGAAAGGCTGGAACCTGGATATGTACTACCGGAAAGAAATTTATCCGTCTATGGAAATTTCGTATCAGGAACCAAGCACAAATAGTCTGATCTATTATTTCACTAATATTGAAAAAGGACAGGCCTTTGGAGCAAGTCTGTACAAAAGCTTCCAGATCAAACCATGGTGGACACTTATCCTTTCTGAAAATCTGGAACACAACGAAAATTATTTCAAAGGAACGGATGGTCTCCTGTATAAAAATAAAGTATGGAATTGGGTATCTAATGTTTCCACTGCCGTTACTTTGGATAAAAGCAATGACTGGAAAATGGAGGTAGGGCACAAATACTATTCACCGGGAATACAGGGAACTTTCACGATTTCCAGCGCATGGTCTGCTTATTTCGTGATGAACCGTAAATTCTTTAATAAAAAACTGGAAGCCTCCTTTATTGTCAATGATATTTTCAGAACCATGGGGCAGAAGATCAGTACGAAATATGCCAATCAGGACAATTACTTCCTGGACTACGGAGACACACAGGGATTTACGCTTTCACTGAAATTCAATTTTGGAAATCAGGCGGTGAAGAATGCCAAAACAATTAAGAAGACGGATGAACAGGATAGGTTGTAGAGTTCATGTTACAGGGTGGGAGAGTCGGAACGTTTTTGAGTTATAAATGATGAGTTTTGAGTTATGAGATTCAAATTTTGAATCTGTCGGTCCGGAGAGATTAAATGGTTGTAAATTAAGGTTTTTGTCGCCGAAAGTGATGAGTATGGCGATGTCTGAAGTCTGAAGTCGCATATCTGAAATCTTTAAGAAGAATAAAAAACTAATAGCCATAAAACATTATTATAAAAAGAAATAACGGTCCGGTGTTACATTTTCGCTAATTTTGATACTTATTTTTAAAAATTAGAGATATGAAACGATTTCTTTATGCTCTGGCAGTGACTGTTTCGATACAGCAGGTTTCTGCGCAGGAGCTTTATATGCCGAGAAATATTAAAAAAGCCTATGAAAAAGGAACCCGGGATATTTTCGGTGCACCGGGCAAAAACTATTGGCAGAATAAAGGAATTTATAATGTTGAGGTAAAAGTGGATGCCGGAACGAAAACCGTTTCAGGGAAAGAAACCATCACGTATACAAACAACAGTCCGGATGAGCTTCCTGAGCTGGCCATCAGATTTGTGAATAATCTTCACAAACCACAATCACCAAGATCAGGAACGGTGTCCAAAGATTTCCTGTCTTCAGGTCTTCATATCAAATCGTTCATCGTAAACGGTGAAAAATATGCGGTAAACAGTGATGACTGGGGAACCGTTGAAAAAGTAAAACTGAATAAAGCCCTTAAAGCAGGATCTAAAACAGAGATCAAAATAGAATGGGAATATCCGCTTTCCGTTCAGAGTGGAAGAGAAGGACAGATAGATCCTGAAACTTTTTATGTAGCCTATTCTTTCCCGAGGGTTTCCGTGTATGATGATTATAATGGCTGGGATATGCTTCCGCATTCAGACAGACAGGAGTTTTATAATGACTTTAATGATTATAGTTTTACCATCTCTGCTCCGAAAAATTTCGTGGTTTGGGCTACCGGAGACTTTCTGAATCCGGATGCTGTACTTCAGCCTGAATATTTAAAAAGATACAAAGCTTCTCTCAAAAGCGATAAAGTGATTCAAATTGCTTCCGAACAGGAAATGAGATCCGGAAAAGTAACCAAGCCAAACAAATGGAATATCTGGAAATTTAAAGCGAATCATATCACAGATTTCTGTTTTGCACTAAGCAACCATTATGTTTGGGATGCGGCAAGTGTTCAGTTGAAATCAAAAAGAGCCAGTGTTCAGTCAGCCTATAAAACAGGAGCAAAGGATTTTGAACAGTATGTAGACTGGATGCGTTATAATCTGGACTGGTTCTCAAAGAAATGGCCGGGCGTGGAATATCCTTATAATGTGATGACCGCTATTCAGGGATATGCGGATATGGAATACCCAATGATGATCAATGATACCAGTATTCCTGATGATCTTCGCGATGCAAGACTTACCGCAGATCATGAAATTGCACACACCTATTTCCCTTTTTATATGGGAATCAATGAAACCCGTTATGCTTTTATGGATGAAGGTTGGGCAACTACGCTTGAATACCTGATCGGAATTGATGAAAACGGTGAAGCTGCTGCAAAAGAATTCTATAAAAACTTCCGCGTTAAAAGGTGGATCAAAGACCCCTCCGCTGAGCAGGACCAGCCTGTTATTACGATGAGTACTCAGGTAAGCGGTGCAGGATATGGAAACAATTCTTATGTAAAAGCATCTCTGTCTTATCTTGCCTTGAAAGATTATTTAGGAGACGATCTGTTTAAAAAAGCGCTTCTTCATTATATGGATAACTGGAATGGGAAGCATCCTGTGCCGTGGGATTATTTTAATTCAATGAATACGGGTTCCGGGAAAAATCTGAACTGGTTTTTTCAAAACTGGTTTTATACCAACAATTATATAGATTTAAAAGTGACCGGTGCTTCACAGCTTAACGACCTTCTTACTGTGAATGTAGATAATGTAGGCGGATTTGCCATTCCTTTTGATGCCGTGCTTAATTACGAGGACGGATCTGTTGAAAAGCTTCATTTCTCACCTGGAATCTGGGAGAAAAACCAGAAACAGACAGACCTTACCGTTCCTATTAAAAAGAAAGTGAAATCTGTGACTTTAGACGGAGATATCTTTATGGATTATACACCGGAAAATAATACAAGATCATTATAAAAACAAAGAGGTTGTACACATTGGTACAACCTCTTTGTTTATATGAATTTGAATTTTAATAAAGTCGTAATCCTGATCTTGCTCCTGTAGAAGCGATTACTGATTGAACTCTTGCTTTCTGTCCTGCAGAGAACATAAACATAGCAGCATCATCTACATAATCCATATAGTTCATAAACATTACGGATCTTTGAACACCTCCACATGTGTTGTATAACGGATAGGATGGTTTTCCATAATTGGCCGTTGTCTGGGTAGGAGTGTCCGTAACCTGGTCATTACCACAGTTGGCGTCTCCCCAGATATGTCTGAGATTTAAATAATGCCCAACCTCGTGTGTGGCAGTTCTTCCTAAGTTAAAAGGAGAAGAGGCTCCTGTTTTTCCAAAGTATGGTGCGGCGATGGCTACACCGTCATTCCACAATCCTGCAGATTCAGGAAATGTAGCATATCCGAGAATGGTTTTTCCCTGACTTGTCATTTTTCCTACGATCCAGATATTTAGGTAGTTTGATGGGCTTGTAGCTGCAATTCCTCCTTTAGATACTTTTTTCATGTCATCATTGGTTGCCCAGCTTGTCTTGGTGGTAGCTTTTCGTATTGTATTTACCAATTTGAATTTTACTTTTGTATCACCGGCACTTACCGTCTGGAATTCAACAGGGATTTTATTTGCGTCTGTGTTCGTTCCTGTAAAGTCTGCGTTCAGTACAGCGATTTGTTCTGCAATTCTCGCGTCAGAAACATTTTCTGCAGTTGTTTTGTACAATACATTTACAACCACCGGAATTTCTACCGTTCCGTCTGCCAGAACTTTTCCAAGTTTCAATTCATTAGCAAATTTTTCTGTATTCGCTTCTAGTGTCACAAATTTTTGTCTAAGTTCAGCGTTGCTTTTTAGTGCTTCCTGTCTGACTTCTTCAGATGCACAGCCTCTTTTAAACATATCTGCTGAAGATGCATCCTCCTTGTTGGCGGGGTTTTCGTTTTGATTTGAAAGGCTGTCGCTGTTACATGCTGACATGAAACCCAATACAATGGCTCCAAATAATAGTTTTTTCATAATCTTTTGTTTATATAATTTCAGTTAGTGAATTTATATTATTAAAAATTATTATACAAGGTATTTCTGGTTTTTTGTTGATTATATGATAATGAAACATTATAAATACTATGTATTTCATATGTAAATTAACTACAGATTGATTTTTATGTAATTGGTGAATTTGTTTAAAAATTCTTTGATTTCATTTTTTTATGTAACATAATTTTAATTTTTTGAAATTTATGCTAATTTTTTGTGTTTACTCATATGGGATTAGTAGGAATGGGTGGTGTAATCATTTTATTGTCCACAAAGCTGATTACATAAAGCGATTGGTTCGTATGTAGCCTTGTCTGTTATTTTGAAAAAACATTTACAAACTCTGATGATAAAACAGGTTGGTATCAATGAAAAGCCTGAATATTTATTCAGGCTTCGTTTTATGTAAAGTTAATGTGGTGTGTATTATCTTAATCCGGCTCTTGGACCAGCTGCTGCTACTACGGCCTGCATTCTTGTTTTTTGGTTCGCAGAGAACATAAACATCGCTTTGTCATCTACATAATCCATATAGTTCATAAACATCTGAGAGCGGCTTACTCCTCCACAAGTTCTGTTTAATGGATATGATGGTGTTCCAAGGTTCGCACCAGGAGAAGCTGGCGTGTCATTTGAGTAATCTGTCTGGCAACCTGCATCAGTTGATCCCCAAAGGTGAGGTAAGTTTAAATAATGGCCTACTTCGTGGGTAGTTGTTCTTCCTAAGTTGAACGGAGCAGAAGCGCCTGTTTTTCCTATGTATTGGTAACCTATTACAAGACCGTCATACCATAATCCTGCTACTTCGGGGTAATAGGCATATCCTAATGTGCCAGGCTGACTGTTCTCATTAAGGATAGAGTTCACTACCCAGATATTCATATTTTTAGTTGGGTCTGTAGCGTTGATTCCTCCGGTAGTTGCTTTTTTCATTTCTTCCAGATCAGATCTCCATGCTGTTTTTGGGCTTTGCTTACGGTTGGTAGCAACCAGTTTGAAACTGATTTTTACGTTGCCGGCGGCAGCAGGTTTGAATTCTGCAGGTATTTTGGAGATGTCAGAATTGCTTGCAGCATAATCTGCATTCAATATAGCGATCTGTTCTGCGATTCTTGCATTAGAGATATTTTGGGCAGCCGTATTGTAGATGACATTGAAAACAACCGGAATTTCAATCGTCCCGTCTGCAAGTACTTTGCCCATGGAAAGATCTCTCGAAAATTTTTCAGACTGTAATTCATTGGCTTCGAATCTGGCTCTTAATGCAGGATCGTTTTTCAAGGCTTTTTCTCTGATGATATCAGAAGGACAGGCTCTTTTTGAGGCAGCCATCCCGGAAGAAGTAGAAACACTCTGTGATGCTTCCTCCTGATTGGATAGATTATCACTGTTACAGGAAGACATTAAGCTCAGTACCAGAGCTCCAAATAATAATTTTTTCATAAATTAAGGTTTAGGTTTGTGTGATAAAATTATTATCTCTGAATATGAAATGCAATCAAACGAGGTTTTGTTTTTTAATTATATCAATATTCTGTGATTTTAATTATTTTTCATTAAAAAAAATAACGTTTCATTGAATTTATAATTTAAATTATTAGGTACGATAAGGTGGTTAAATCTCTTTTTTGTGAATTTGTTGAGAGGTTTTAATACAAAAAAAGCCTGAACATTCATTCAGGCTCTTTATATGTAAAGTTAATTTGGTGTGTATTATCTTAATCCAGCTCTTGGGCCAGCTGCAGCCACTACGGCCTGCATTCTTGTTTTTTGGTTTGCAGAGAACATAAACATAGCTTTGTCATCTACATAATCCATATAGTTCATAAACATCTGAGAGCGGCTTACTCCTCCGCAAGTTCTGTTTAAAGGATATGATGGTGTTCCGTAGTTAGGGCCAGGAGAAGTTGGGGTGTCATTTGAGTAATCTGTCTGGCAACCTGCATTAGATGATCCCCAAAGGTGAGGTAAGTTTAAATAGTGACCTACTTCGTGTGTAACGGTTCTTCCTAAGTTGAACGGAGCAGAAGCACCTGTTTTTCCTATGTATTGGTAACCTATTACAAGACCGTCGTACCATAATCCAGCAGATTCAGGATAATAAGCATACCCTAATGTTCCAGGCTGGTTGTTCTCATCAAGGATAGAGTTCACTACCCAGATATTCATATTTTTAGTTGGGTCTGTAGCGTTGATCCCTCCGGTAGTTGCTTTTTTCATTTCTTCCAGATCAGATCTCCATGCTGTTTTTGTACTTTGCTTACGGTTGGTAGCTACCAGTTTGAAACTGATTTTTACGTTGCCGGCAGCAGAAGGCTGGAATGCAGCAGGGATTTTATTGATGTCAGAATTGGTTGCGCCATAATCTGCGTTCAATACTGCGATTTGTTCTGCGATTCTTGCGTCAGAAACATTCTGGGCAGCTGTATTGTAGATAACATTGAAGACAACCGGTATTTCAACAGTACCATCTGCAAGTACTTTACCCATGGAAAGATCTCTTAAAAAGTTTTCAGACTGTAATTCGTTAGCCTCGAACTTAGCTCTTAATGCAGGATCGCTTTTAAGGGCTTTTTCTCTGATAAGATCAGAAGGGCAGGCTCTTTTTGAGGCAGGCATACCGGAAGAGGTAGATACATCCTGTGAAGCTTCCTCCTGATTGGAGATATTATCGCTGTTACAGGCTGACATGAAGCTCAGGATGAGAGCTCCAAATAATAGCTTTTTCATATATAAATTGTTAATGGTTTGGTCTCCAAATTTATAGTATAAAAAATTAATAAACAAGATAATTTGAAAAATATTTAAATATTTTTCATCTAATTTGATCTGTTGTTGAATATTATTTATGTTTTTGGTGTTTTAGTTGAATTTTAATCATATCACGAATGTGTGTCTAATTATTTTATCTTTAATTTTATTTTTGTTGAAAATAATACTATATAATATCTAAAATGATTTATATTTTTAAGTGTCATTTTCATTTCTTAATCAAGTGAAAAAAAAGTTTTTAATAGTGAATGAGGCCAGCTCCAGACGGGTTTTCAGTTGTCATTGATCATATTTAAGATCCGGTAGCTTTAAGGTTCTGGGACGATAAACAAAAAGCCTGAACATTCGTTCAGACTTTTTATATAAATTTAATTCAGGAAAGTGTTATCTTAATCCGGATCTTGGTCCGGATGCTGCTACTACCGCACGCATTCTTGTTTTTTGATTGGCGGAGAACATACACATAGCTCTGTCATCCACATAATCCATATAATTCATAAACATCTGAGAACGCTTTACCCCTCCGCAAAACGCATATAAAGGGTAGGTGGGTGTATCAAAGTTAGGGCCGGGAGAGACTGGAGTGTCAGCAGAAAAATCTGTCTCACAGCCATTGTCAGATGATCCCCAAAGGTGAGGAAGGTTTAAATAATGGCCTACTTCATGAGTAGCGGTTCTTCCTAAATTATAAGGAAAGGTAGCGCCTGTTTTCCCTACATAACGGTAGTCTAAAACAACCCCGTCATCCTCTAATCCTGCATCTTCCGGATAGTAAGCATATCCCAATGTTCCGGGCTTATTCTTATTGTCCAGAATAGAATTCACGACCCAGATATTCAGATTTTTGGTGGTATCTGTAGCGTCGATTCCTCCATTAGCCGAGTATTTCATTTCATCCACAGCAGATTTCCATGCTGTCTTCGAGCTTTGTTTGCGGTTGATTTTTACTAATTTAAAGCTTACTTTTACATTACCGGCAGCAGCAGGTTGGAATTCTGTTGGGATGTTGCCGATATCAGAATTGGTAGCGCCATAATCTGCATTCAATACAGCAATTTGTTCTGCGATTCTTGCATCAGAAATATTCTGGGCACTGGTGTTATAGATAACATTGAAGATAACAGGGATTTCAACGGTGCCATCTGCGAGTACTTTTCCGGTTGAGAGATCTCTGGAAAATTTTTCAGCCTGTAATTCATTAGCTTCAAATTTAGCTCTTAATGCCGGATTATTTTTAAGTCGTTCCTGTCTGATGAGGTCAGAAGGACAGCTTCTTTTTAATGCGGTTGTAACGGATGGTGTGCCGGGGTTTTGTGATGGCTCTTCCTGGTTGGAAATGTTGTCGCTGTTACAGGCCGACATGAAGCTGAGTATCATAGCTCCAAATAGTAAATTTTTCATAATATATTGTTATGGTTTGCGTTCCAAAATTATATTATAAAAAAATATGGCGCAATAAAAATTAATCAATTACTGACTATTTGTTAATTATTGATAATTATTGGTGAATATTATGTGATTTTTTATTGGTTTTGTTGAATTTTAGTTATTTATTTAAATCTGTTCAATAATTTAATTTTATTGTGAGTTTTTGATTTAAATAATTAGATAAAATATTGAATATTGGTTAATATTTTTAATTGCGATTTCTTTTTATTCGCCTGCAAAACCATTTTTAATAGCGAATACCGCCAATCCTACACGTGTTTTCAAATCTAATTTATCGCAAAGCTGGTCGCGGTAGCTTTCTACGGTTCTCGGGCTGCAACACATTCTGTCTGCAATTTCCTTGTAACTAAGCTCTGTTACGGTGTATTTCAGAAATTCTCTTTCTCGGTCTGAGATTCTTATGGCGTTTTCTGTTTCCTTGTCCCTGTTCAGGTTGGAGAATATGATTTTTGAGGCCCATTCAGGGTAGAAAAATCCGTCTGAATTCAATTTTGTTAATGCTGTTTCAAGATCTTTGGGATGGGTGTTTTTAAGCAGATATCCTTTTGCTCCGTTTTTAATCATCTTGATCACACTGTTGTCATCACCCTGCATACTCAGTGCCATTACTTTGATGTTAGGATGATTCTTGGTAAGCCATGCAGCGGTTTCAAAGCCATCCATGATCGGCATGCTGATATCCAGCAGGATGATGTCCGGAATTTTACCGTTATTTTCAAATTTTTCAATCAGATCTTTGCCGTTTTCGCATACGTAGATCACTTCGAAATCACTGAAATTTCCAATGATTCCTTCTAATGCTTTAGCGATAAGAATATGATCATCAACGATTACTATTGTTTTTTTCATGGTTGTTTTTTTAAGATAATATTGAGGGTAGTTCCGGCATTTTCCCGGCTTTCAAAGCTGAAATCGGCGCCTATGATGGCTGCTCTGTTTTTCATATTGGTCAAGCCGATGCCATTGGATTTTATCTTCGTACTGTCGAATCCTGTGCCGTCATCTCTGAGATTAAGTTCCCAAAGAATGTCGTCAGAAGTGTTCAGATTGATGAAAATATTTTTGCATTGCGCATGCTTGATGCTGTTCTGAATAAATTCCTGTGTGATCCTGAGTAACACGTTTTTATGGACAAATCCCAGATCAAGCTGTTTGAAATTATGTTCAAAGGTGACATGGCATCTTTTAAAAGTATTCGTATTGTCTACCTCTTCCTGGATTAAAGTTACGATTTCCTTTTGATTGATGTTGTCATCTGTCAGTGTTTTTGAAAGGCTTCTCAGGTCCTGCAGAGATTGATTGATAATCTGGGAAACCTGATCGATTCTTTCGCTTACCTCAGGAACCCGGTTTTCGTAAAGAAGCTGCTGGGTGTAAAGGCTTACCAGTGTCAGTTTCTGGCCGATATTATCATGAAGTTCCCTTCCGATTTGCTGCATCGTTGCCTGCTGAATTTCTAGCTGCGTGGCCAGAAGCTCCCGCTTATGAATTTCATTTTTCACTTCAATTTCATTCATATATTCTCTCTTCCTCTGTTTGTACTTTCTAATGTATACCATAACAGCAGCTACAAAAAGCACAAAGAAGATGTTGAATAGGATGATGGTTATTATGAGCTCCGTTTTCCCCATATGAATGAAATTGAGAATAAAAGATACATTATAATTCCGGACATCAGAAAATAATTAAAATACATGTCCCACAGTTCTTTATATTTGGCCAGAAGACTGAAAAATGTCCAGAAAGGAAGCGTCCCGATATAAAATAAAGTTACGCCTAAATTGATATAAAACATTTTATTCTGACTGAAGTTTAAAATTTCAGTGGAATTAATCTGTCTGTAATACTCCATAATAACCAGTATCATTAGCATAAGGCAGCCAAATGTATAGTTGAAAGAGAAAACTATCTTTTTTGTGGTGAAAAATATTTCACTGGGTAAAAATGATAATAGATACAGAAATGATATCGTGTAAAAGAGTTTTGGTCTTCCCAGTGACTTGGCGGCATAAAGCCAGTAAAAGAAAAGAAACTCAATAGGAATGACAAAATAATTGTAAAACTTCGGTTTGTCATATTCAAAAAACTGATGTCCCCATTTTCCAATTATTTCACATACAAACATAAGAATAAGATAAATAGAAAAATACTTCCAATATCTGTCCGTATTACCACGGTTATAGTAAATAATGGATATTAAGGCAGCGAGTCCTTCTACCCAGATTAGAGATCCCTGAAGTATCTTCTGAAAATCAGTCATGTGGATTGTATGGTAAAAATAAATTAATGATTATATTATGGGAATATCTCTGTTTTTGGATCGTGTGGTGGGGATAGTGCTCCATGATTTTCTGCAAGCGTTTCGGGTAGTGTTTCCGCACTGTTTTTTGCAGCCATAGCTAGCGTAGAGCCTGTAGTGAAAGGGCAGAAGTCGTAATTAAGCATTTCACCTGTTTCATCTGCTTTTTTTAAAGTAGGAACCATCACCAGAGTATGTCTTTCTGCGTATTCTCTTTCTACCGGATGGCTTTCCATGATGCTCCAGTCTTCTGCTTTTGGATAAGCAGCGTAATAGAATCTGATACCCAGATCTGCTTCCGACACGTCAGGATTTGCTTTTGCGGCTTCATCTTCTATACATGCAATAAATTTTTTCAACTTAGGAAGGTCAAACCATATGGAGTGGGAATCGGTAATTCCCAATTCTTTATTTACAGCCTGCATCTGGTTGTCTCTGTAGTTGGAGATCAACTTCTTAACAAGCTCTGAAGCAATGGTGTTTGTTCCAGAAACGGCTTCAAGGGTTCCGTCCTCTAAAGTAGGTTTTGTTTTCATAACGTTAGTTTTATAAAAGAATGTTAGTAGTAGTGCAAATCTCGTAATTTTTTATGTTAAGTAGTATGTGTTTTTTCCCGTTAATTTTCCGTGTTTTTACGGATTGCAAATTAGGCTGTAAAATAATAAGGTCCCCAAATAATTTGAGGACCTTATAGTTGGTATGGTAATGATCTTTTATAACAATCTCAACCCTGCTCTTGGACCGTTAGCAGAAATGGAAGCCTGCATTCTGTCGTTTTGTTTTTTTGTAAACATGAACAGGGTCGTTTCATCAGAGTAATCCATATAATTCATGAACATGGTAGAACGTGATACACCGCCGCATGTTTCCATTTTAGGATAAGAAGGAACGCCTCTGTGGTTGGTGATCTGTTGTGGAGTGTCATCTACGAAGTCATTTCCGCAGTTAGCATCCCCCCAGATATGTCTAAGGTTAAGGTAGTGACCTACTTCGTGTACCGTTACTCTTCCTTTATTGTGAGTGGCTACCGGTCCGCCTTCACCTACATATTCGTCCATCATGACTACACCGTCATTCCAAAGACCTGCGGATTCAGGGAAAGTAGCATATCCAAGGACGTATCCGGTTTGGTAAGGCATGTAATTTACTACCCAGATATTCAGGTATTTGGTGGGATCTGTAGCGTTGATTCCTCCTGTTGAAGTTTTTTTCATATTATCATTAGGCGCCCAGTTGGAGGTAGTTGTAGATTTTCTGTTGATTTGTGCCAGTCTGAATTTGATCTTCGTATCTCCGGCATTCACAGGCTGAAATGCAGCAGGAATATTAGATACGTTAGCATGAGTTGAAGCAAAAGCTTTATTCAGTACATCAATCTGGGAATTGATTCTGGCGTCAGACACATTATTCGTTGAATTAGTGTACAGAACGTTGAAAATAACGGGGATTTCTACACTGCCGTCAGGAAGTACTTTACCCATTTTCTTTTGCTCAATATAATCAGCGGTGTTGTTTTCGATCTGAAGCATACGCTGTGCGGCCTCAGGATTCTCTGAAAGGAATTTTTGTCTCACTAAATCCGAGCCGCAGATGGCTGCTGATTTATCTGCCATGGCAGGCTGATCCGGAGTGGCTTTTTCGGAAGCGAGATTTTCTGATTCGTTGTTACACGACACGAAAAGAGTAATCAATACTCCTAGTACTGCTTTTTTCATAATATAAATGGTTTGTGGTTTGAATGTGTCACAAATGTATGAAAAATATGTATTGATTGATTATTATTTAACGATTTAACGTTATTTGTTGATAATATGATATTTTATTTAAGTTTAAATTATTCGTTAAATTATTTATTTTATTGAAATATTTTAATCATTATATTAATATATTAAATTGATAGACTATGTCTTTAAAATTCTTCGGAAAATAATTATTGATATTAAAAGCAAAAAAAAACCGGAGAAAGAATCTCCGGTCTGTATTTTATATGCAAGGATATTTTTTGCGGTCCCTGCAGATATTTCCTGTTGAGCAGCAGAGCCCGGTCGGACAATTCATATCAATGTCACATTCTGTAATAACAGCTGTTCCGCTACCGGTGATTTTCTTTAAATCGTTTCTTTTTAACTTTTTCATACGATGATTTTATGGGTTAATCAATAAGGCCTGGTCGACATTCAAGTTGTCCGCAATTAATGTTGATTTGTGAACAACGTTCTGTTGCGCAAGTTCCGCTGGTGGAGCCATCAGGGTAAGTAAATATGTTGCATCGACAGTCAATTTTTCCTCCCAAAATGGTTTTTAGTGAGCTTCTTTTTAGCTTTTTCATGCTGATTTTGTTTTAGTTATTAATTTGTTTGGTTCTATAAATATACAAATATATCACTGCCTTTTGATAAAATTTAGAATAAAAAAATAAGTGATGCAGATTGGGCTGCACCACTTACTTACAAAAATAATATATATGAAAAAAACTACTTATTGATCTGTCGGTCTGAAAACCAAACCGGTTTCTTCGAAATAATCTAAAGTTATTCTGTCACCGTCATTCACCGTTCCTGCAAGAATCTCTCTGGATAATTTATTTAATACTTCTTGCTGGATTACTCTTTTCAAAGGTCTCGCTCCGAAGGAAGGATCATACCCTTTATTCATCAGATAATCGACTGCATCCTGAGTGGCTGTCATGATAATGTTTCGTTTACCAAGCATATCATTGTAACCTCTCAACTGATATTGAACAATTTTTCCGATCTCTTTTTTGTTTAAAGGCTGGAATAATACCACTTCATCAATTCTGTTCAGGAATTCCGGACGCAATGTCTGTTTCAGAAGATCAAAAACTTCATCTTTTGTTTTGCTGACGATTTGATCCTGGTTTTCCTCGGTGATATTTTCGAAATTCTCCTGAATCAGGTGTGAACCTAAATTAGAAGTCATGATAATGATTGAATTCTTAAAATTCACCACACGTCCTTTATTATCAGTCAGACGTCCATCATCCAATACCTGAAGTAAGGTGTTGAAAACATCCGGATGCGCTTTTTCAATTTCATCCAGAAGAACCACAGAATATGGTCTTCTTCTTACCGCTTCCGTCAGCTGTCCGCCTTCATCATAGCCTACATATCCCGGAGGAGCTCCTACCAGTCTGGAAACACTGTGTCTTTCCTGGTATTCACTCATGTCGATTCGCGTCATATTATTCTCATCATCGAATAAATATTCTGCCAGAGCTTTGGCAAGTTCCGTTTTACCAACACCGGTTGTTCCTAAGAATAAGAAAGATCCGATTGGTTTTTTATCATCACTTAATCCGGCTCTGTTTCTTCTGATGGCATCTGCAACCGCTCCGATAGCTTCATCCTGTCCTACGACACGGTGGTGAAGTTCGCCTTCAAGGTTCAACAGTTTTTCTCTTTCGGACTGGATAAGCTTGGTGACAGGAATTCCTGTCCATTTCGCAATCACTTCAGAGATGTTTTCAGAAGTTACTTCCTCTTTAATTAATTCATTCTGATGGTTCTGCATCTCCAGTTCGAGTTTCTGCAAAGCATCTTCTTTTTCCTTTATTTTTCCGTACTGAATTTCTGCAACTTTCGCATAGTCACCTGCTCTTGAGGCTTTTTCTGCTTCCAGTTTTAAAGATTCAATATCTTTTTTAATCTGTGTTAAATCCTCAGATTTTTGTTTTTCCTTCAGCCACTTCGCATTGATCTCATTCCTTTCCTCAGAAATTTTTGAGATATCTTCTTTCAGGTGATCAATTTTGGTCTGGTTACCTTCTCTTGAAATAGCGGCCAACTCAATTTCCAGCTGCATCAGTTTTCTGTCCAGTACATCCAGTTCTTCCGGTTTGGAATTGATCTCCATTCTCAACTTTGCTGAAGCTTCGTCAATAAGGTCAATCGCTTTATCCGGTAAAAATCGGTCTGAAATATATCGCTGAGACATTTCCACGGCAGCAATGATCGCTTCGTCTTTGATCCTTACTTTATGGTGAGCCTCATATTTATCTTTAATCCCACGAAGAATAGAAATCGCAGATTCTGTATCAGGTTCTTCCACCATCACTTTCTGGAAACGTCTTTCCAATGCTTTATCTTTTTCAAAATACTTTTGGTACTCATTTAAAGTCGTAGCACCGATTGCTCTTAATTCTCCTCTTGCTAAAGCAGGTTTCAGGATATTGGCGGCATCCATAGCGCCTTCACCGCCTCCGGCACCTACCAGAGTGTGGATCTCATCGATGAAAAGAATAATCTGTCCTTCAGACTTGATCACTTCATTCACCACAGATTTCAAACGCTCCTCAAATTCACCTTTATATTTAGCTCCGGCAATCAACGCACCCATATCCAGTGAGTAAAGCGTTTTGTCCATCAGGTTTTCAGGAATATCTCCTGAAATAATACGGTGGGCAATACCCTCAGCAATGGCTGTTTTACCAACACCCGGTTCCCCGATAAGGATTGGGTTGTTTTTTGTTCTTCTCGAAAGGATCTGAAGCACTCTTCTGATTTCTTCATCACGCCCGATTACCGGGTCCAGTTTTCCTTCCGCTGCTAATTCATTGAAGTTTTTAGCATATTTATTCAAGGACTGATAGGTTTCTTCCGAACTCGCAGAAGTAGCTTTGCTTCCTTTTCTTAATTCTTTAATAGCACCCTCCAAAAGACTTTTGGTGACACCCATGTCCTTAAGCATTTTAGATACTTCAGAACCGGTTTCCAGTAACGTAAGCCATAAATGCTCAATCGTTACATATTCGTCGCCCATTTTCTTGGCAACGTTCGGGGCATCCAGCAATACTTTGTTCGCTGATTGGGAAAGATAAATATTCCCTCCCTGAACTTTTGGAAGTTTCTCTATATTTTCACGGTTGCGCTCTCTTACCAAAGTGGCATCTGCTTCAGATTTTTTTAATAAGAAAGGCGATATATTTTCATCTACCTGAAAGATCCCTTCAAGTATATGTTGTGGTTCTATACTCTGATTGCCAAATTCCAGAGCAGTTTGCTGTGCCGCCTGGATGGCTTCCTGTGATTTTACAGTATATTGGTTTAAGTTCATATTTTTTATGTTTTTTGTAATAATTTGTTGTTGGTTGTGCTTTAAAAAGACATCAAGAAACTGAATTTTGAGGCCCGGTTTCTTAATGCCATCAGTTATTTAATCATTTAATCGATTACCTTACCGCAAAAACTGTTCAATTATTAAATTTACAAAAAAAATGGACAAAATTTCCGGATTGTTTATTTTTAACGATAAATTAACTTGACAAAATTTCCGATTCCCTTATATTTGCTTTGAAATAATGGAAAAACCGTCAGTTTCCTAAAAAACATAAATTGGAAAGAAGTGGAAACTTCAGCATTTAACGGCTACTTTATATAAAATTAACCTGAAATTCTCTTCCGCCGGAGGGGTGGCAAATCGAAGATTTGACGGGTGGTCATACAAAACTCCCGCTTCCGTGTTTAAAATCATAGTGTTAAATTAATTTTTTTAACCTTAGAATAATTACTTTTGCATTTTACAGATGGAACTTAAAGAAAAACAAAGGAAAATTTTAGACGTAGCCGTAGAACTTTTCAAAGAGAAAGGGTATATGGGCAGCTCGGTAAGAGATCTGGCCACAAAGCTTAATATCAAAGCTGCGTCGCTGTATGCCCACATCCGTTCAAAGGAAGAAATTCTGGAATGGATCTGCTTCGGTATTGCTCAGGAATTTTTTGATGAACTCCAGGAAGTAAAAAACACGGACATTGCTCCAAAAGAAAAACTCAATTTATTTTTAGATAAACATTTGTCGGTTGTTCTTCAAAACCGCGATGTGACCCATATTTACTCCAATGAATGGAGGCATCTTGAAGAAAGACTTCCGGAATTCATAGAACTGAGAAAGAACTATCAGAATGAGGTAGAACAGCTGATTTCTGAGATCTACGAAGCTGAGAAATGGGAACTGAAATCCCCCACCTTTACAACACGATTTATTCTTCATACCCTTAATAATTCCTATTTCTGGTTCAAAAGAAATACGGAATCCACCTCTGAAATTACTGATGAAATAAGGGCTAAGCTTCTTTACGGGCTATTAGGCAATCAGAAACAATAATTTTTTTTACCACAAAAGACACAAAAGCTTTGTGCACAAGGTTACATTTTAAGCTAAAGATTTTAATACTTAGAAGTTCACAAAAGTTTTTGACAATCCTTGGATTCCTGCATTATTACAAAATCTGCTATACCTTTTTAATCTGCGGGAGAAAAACTGACCATTAAATTTTTAAGTATAGAAGATGAATTAAGAATCTACCCTTAGATTTAAAGTCCTCAAGTTTAAAAATATCTTTGATATTTCCGTAATTATTCTTTACTCCTTAAAAAATCTTAATGTTTCAAATAAAGATGCCTTCTCATTTACCCTAAGTATTTGGTCGTATTCACGGGCGAAAGAACTCATTGTTTCATTATTTAGAATCATTCAAAATATGACGAAAGTCATAAAAATTTTGTCAGGATTGAAATTCTTTTTAAATTTACACCTAACAAATGTTAGTTAGTAGGATATGGATTTTGCAGTTGAATATTTAAAACTCGACCAGTTGAGACTGCTTCAGTCTGAGCGGTTGACAGATTTGGTCGGCTATCTTAGTGAGAGATCAGAATTTTATAGAGGAAAATTTAATGAATCAGGAATATCTCCACAGGATATAAGGACCATTGAAGATATCACGAAACTTCCGATTACTTACAAACAGGACCTTAGGGATCATTATCCGTTCGGACTTTTTACCGTTCCGAAAAATGAGCTGCAGAGAATTCACTGTTCCAGCGGAACTACAGGAAAACCTACAGTTGTCGGCTACACAAAAGAAGATGTGGATCTTTTCAGTGAAGTTGTTGCCAGATCACTATATGCAGCAGGAGCAAGACCCGGAATGCAGTTGCACAATGCCTACGGATATGGAATTTTTACCGGAGGTTTAGGACTTCATTACGGAGCTGAAAAATTAGGAATGAGCGTTCTTCCGATTTCAGGGGGAATGACCGCCAGACAGGTTGATCTGATTTTAGATTTTAAACCTGAAGTGATTTGCTGTTCGCCGTCTTATGCATTAACGATTGCTGATGAATTTACGAAAAGAGGAGTTTCTGCAGACGAGATCAGTCTGAAATATGCTGTTTTAGGTTCTGAGCCATGGACAGAAATTATCAGAAGCCACATCGAAGAAAGATTGGGCCTTCATGCAACGAATATCTATGGATTAAGCGAGATCATCGGTCCCGGAGTATCCATGGAGGATTTTGAAGAAAAAGGAGGTTCTTACATCTGGGAAGACCATTTTTATCCTGAAATATTAGATCCTGTGACGAAACAGCCGGTTCCGTTCGGAGAAGAAGGCGTTTTGGTGATTACGACTTTAACGAAAAAAGCAATGCCGCTTTTACGTTACTGGACCAATGATATCACAAGCCTTTACTACGATGAGAATGCAAAGAGAACCATGGTGAAAATGAGACCTATCAAAGGAAGAGCAGACGATATGCTTATAGTGAGAGGCGTGAATGTCTATCCAAGCCAGATCGAAGAAGCATTTTCACATGTAAAAGGAGTGGTTCCGAACTATTATCTTACCCCGGTTGAAAAAGAGCAGATGTGTGTAGCACTGGATATTGATGTAGAAATTGATGATGAACTGGTGAAAGCACAAAAAATATACGCTGATACCGATGATTATTTTAATTTTGTCGGCAACTTTGGAAAAAGCATAGAAAACGAAATAAAAAAGAGGGTAGGAATTACCACGAAAGTAAAAATTCATGCCCAGGACAGCCTGCCGAAGTGCGAAGGCGGAAAAATTAATAGAATACTTAAAAAATAATGAATTCATTTTATAAACTTAAAACGGTAAGGGTTCAGAAAGATACTCCTGATGCGGTGAACGTGGCAGTAGAAGTTCCCGAGGAGCTGAAGGATAAATTCAGGTTCAAGCAGGGGCAGTATCTTAATTTCCGTATGATGATCAACGGGAACGAAGAAAGACGTTCTTATTCTATCTGCAACGCCCCGAGCGAAAAAAGCAATACACTGGAAGTACTGGTAAAGCTTTTGGAAGGTGGAAAGGTTTCAGGATATTTCAATGAGCATCTTCATATGGATGAGCTGCTGGAAGTAATGCCTCCAATGGGTGGCTTCAATACTTCATATCACCCTACCAATGTGAAAACCTATGTAGGTTTGGCGGCGGGAAGCGGGATCAGCCCAGTTTTATCGAATATTAAGGAAAGTCTTTACCAGGAACCGAGCAGCTGCGCTTATCTTTTCTACAGCAACAGAAGCATGAATCATGTGATGAAAAGAGCTGAGATTGATAAATTGGTAGAGCACTTCAACGGAAGACTGAAAGTCATTTATCTGGTAAGCCGTGAAAAACATGAAGATCCGGTATTCGAAGGAAGAATTTCTGCTGAAAAACTGGAACAGCTGTTTGAAAGATATGCAGATATTGATGTAAAAGAAGCCACTTACTTTATCTGTGGTCCGGCAGAAATGATCAAAGGGATCGCAGATTATTTAAAGAAAGATAAAAAAGTACCTGCCATTCAGGTTTTGTTTGAATATTTCACGGCTCCTGACGAAGAGAATTCCGAGGAGATGAGTGATGAGTTTAAAGCCATTGCCAATTTGGAAAGTATGGTAACGGTGATCATTGATGATGATGAATATTCTTTCCACCTGAATTCTAAAAAAGAGAGTATCTTAGATAAAGCATTAAAAGACAATCTTCCGGTGCCTTTCGCATGTAAAGGAGGAGTTTGCTGTACGTGTAAAGCGCAGGTTTTGGAAGGAGAAGTTTTCATGGAGAAAAATTTCGCGCTTACCGAAGATGAAGTAGCCAGAGGCTATGTTCTGACGTGTCAATGTCACCCGACAACGAATGTGGTGATGCTTAATTATGATGTTTAATTTTTTGTAAAATGTACAATGTACAATGTAAAAAGTAAATCAAAATACATTGTACACCCGACATTTTACTTTAATACAAAAGACAAAAGAAATGGATTTAGAAAAATTTGTTCAATACGTTCACGACGAGAATAAAGTAGAGCCAAAAGATGTAATGCCCGATGATTACAGAAAATTATTGGTTCGTCAGATTTCACAGCACGCACATTCTGAAATTGTCGGAATGCTGCCGGAAGCCAACTGGGTTTCAAGAGCGCCTTCACTGAGAAGAAAAATGGCTCTTTTAGCTAAAGTTCAGGATGAAGCGGGACACGGTTTATACCTGTACTCTGCAACCGAAACTTTAGGAAACGGAACCATCAGAGCAGACAGAGATGCCACTTACGAAGATATGTTGGAAGGGAAAGCGAAATACTCAAGTATTTTCAACTATCCTACATTGAGCTGGGCAGATATCGGTGCAATCGGTTGGTTGGTAGATGGTGCAGCCATTATGAACCAGGTGATGCTGATGGGGAATTCTTATGGTCCTTATTCAAGAGCGATGGTGAAAATCTGTAAAGAAGAATCTTTCCACCAAAGACAGGGCTACGAAATTCTGATGGCGCTTTGCCGTGGAACAAAACAGCAGAAAGAAATGGCTCAGGCTTCGTTAAATCGTTTCTGGTGGCCGGCTTTAATGATGTTTGGTCCCAATGACGACAGCTCTCCAAACTCTAAAATCTCAATGAATTACAGAGTAAAAAGAGAAAGTAACGACAGTCTTCGTCAGAGATTTATTGACGTTACCGTTTCTCAGGCTGAATTTTTGGGATTAACCGTTCCGGATAAAGATCTGAAGTGGAATGAAGAAAGACAGCATTACGATTTCGGTGATCTTCCTTGGGATGAATTCATGGAAATCTTAAAAGGAAACGGACCTTGTAATAAGAAAAGATTACAAACTAAAGTAAAAGCGCAGCAGGAAAACCTTTGGGTAAAAGAGGCAGCAATAGCTTTTGCAGAGAAACAACAAAAAGAAGTAATATAATAATGTAACAATATACCAATGTAAAAATGTAACAATCAATTGGTCACTCTGAGCAAAGCGAAGAATCTCTGATTGGTAAACTGTTACACTTATACATTGTTAAATTTAGAATTTGACTATGGCAAATTTAGATATGTGGGAAGTGTTTATTCAGACTAAACCGGGATTATCTCACAAACACGCAGGAATAGTACAGGCGCCAACAGCAGAAATGGCTTTGCAGAACGCAAGAGACGTTTACACCAGAAGAAAAGAAGGAACTTCTGTTTGGGTAGTTCCAAGTAAATATATCGTGACTTCAGAAGGAGTAGACAAGGAAGCTTTCTTTGATCCGGCAGATGACAAACTATATCGTCACCCGACGTTCTATGATATTCCTAATGATGTAAAAAACATGTAATTTTCTGTAAAAGGTAGGCTGTAAAAAGTACAAAGTACAACCGACATTTTACGTTTTACAAAAAAAATAAAACAATGAATCCATTATATAATTATTTATTAAAGTTTGCTGATGACAGCTTCATCATGGGACAAAGACTGTCTGCATGGTGCGGTGAAGGTCCTTATTTAGAGGAAGATATTGCATTGACAAACATTGCATTGGACGAACTTGGCCAGGCCAATAACTTTTATGTGTATGCATCAAGAGTTGCGGATAACGGTAAAAGTGAAGACGATTTGGCTTTCTTAAGATACGAACACGAGTATGTCAACGCACATTGGGTAGAACTTCCTAATGAAGATTATGCACAGACTATTCTTAAAGTTTATGTATTCTCTGTATATCAGAAACTGATGTATGAGGCATTGTCAAATTCTGCGGATGAAGAACTTTCCGCATTGGCTCAGAAATCTTTAAAAGAAGTAAAATATCACTACACACACGCTTCTTCCTGGATGAAGATTTTTGCTCAGGGAACAGAAGAAAGCCGTGAACGTTTAGTAAAATCTCTTGATAATATCTGGGAATATTCAAAAGGTCTCTTCGCGAAAGTGGAAGGAGAGGATGATTTAATTGCTTTAAATATCGCTCCGGACGGAGATGAATTATACAAAGAATTCTTAGCCATCACACAAAAAGATTTCGCAGAATATGGGCTGGAATATCCGGCAAATCCATTCATGCAGCCTAAATCAAGAACAGGTTATCATACAGAATACTTCGGATTTATCCTTTGCGAACTTCAGTATATGCAGAGAGCTTACCCGGGCTGTACGTGGTAGGAATTGTTATATTGATGCACTGCTAAATTGTTAGATTGAAATTTTGAATAATTTATTAAACATACTATCCCAGGTTCCCGATCCCGAAATTCCGGTGATCAATGTTGTGGAATTAGGTATTGTAAGAGAGGCAAAAGTTACCGGTGAAAATACCTGCGAAGTAACCATTACGCCTACTTATTCTGCCTGTCCCGCCATGTTCACCATTGAGGAAGATATCACTAAGATCATGAAGGAAAACGGCTGGGATGCGAAAGTGGTAACCAAAATGTTTCCAATATGGACAACGGACTGGTTAACGGATGAAGCGAGAGAAAAACTTCGTATTTATGGAATCACACCTCCTGAAAAAGGTGCAGACGAGCATCATATCGGGAAACCGAAAAAATGTCCGCGTTGTGGTTCTATGAATTCAAAACAGATAAGCAGGTTTGGATCTACCTTGTGTAAAGCCTCTTATCAATGCTTAGACTGTCTGGAGCCGTTTGATTATTTTAAATGTCATTAAATGTCAAAAAGTCATTTTCAATAAATGACTTCATTTTGTAAGTAATAAATGATACGACGAGTTTTGTCGTTAGCAGCCCTTAGTTTTGCTTCAGTATCATTTTTTAATGATCTTATTTAAACTAATCAACACAAAACATTTATTATGACAAATTGCAACAGCCAGAAATTTCCATCAACGTGCCAGGAATCTACTATTATTAAAACATTTCACAATACCGGAGAAATTATCCGTTATCAGGAAATAGACCCTATTAGTACCAGTTTACTAGATGGTGTTGTTCTGAGACAAGAAAACGGGAAATATTATAAAGCCATTTATACAGAGAATACCATTAATGTAGAATGGTACAGATGTACTTATCCCACTGATTTAACAAATGGGACCGGAGATAAAGTCATGCTAACTAAAGCGATTAATACCGCGGGATATTTAGGAGCAACTTTAAGATTTGATGCGAAAGAATATATTCTTAATGAACAATTAAGTTTTGTAAATATTTCCTGTTTTAAACTTTTAGGAGATAAGCAACATACAGTAATTAAATCAAATAGTAATCAGCGATTTAATTCTTATTTCTTACATTTTTCAAATTGTAACAATTTTATTATTGAAGGAATTAGTTTTGATTTAAATAAAAGAAACCTGCAGGTTTACACTGCCCATGACTGGGATAGTGCTGCAACTGAAATATTAAGAGATTTCAATGGAGGAATATATATCATCAATTCACTTGAATCTACAAATATAGAAATTAATGATTGTAGATTCTTTGACTTATACACGAGAGCAATACAATTTTATAATTGTGAAGGAACTATAAAAGTATCTAATAATTATTTTGAAAGTGGAGTACAATCACAAATGTTCAGAATGGAGCATTTAGGACTTACGCAATCACATAATGCCAATTTTATTGTGGAGAACAATACTTTTAAAAATGCAAAAAATTTAAACCCTTCCACAGCTCCTTGTGGGATATTTGCATTTGATTGCGGATACTATGGATCAGTTTTGATTACAAACAACAATTTTGAATATTGTGGAAGGAATAATACCGGACACCACAGACTGTATGCAATAGATTTTTATGATAATGTGAATAACTTTATTATCAGTAACAACATGTTTAGGAATACGACCTGGGGAGCTATCAGATTTGATGGAACTAAGAAGAATGCCATTATTTCTGATAATTATATTCATCAGCTGATTGCCGACGACAGTGGAGTTATTAACTCTTCTTCCAGATTAACAGATGGCCTTGCTAATGAGTTTAAAAATATTTCAATTAACAATAATATTATAGAAACCTCTGATAGCAGGACTTATGGAATATTGCTTCAGTCCCAGGTAGATGAGATAGCAGCAGATAATATCAATATACAAAATAATAATTTTAACAACGTTAGAACAGCAGTTACGATTGGAGGTAATATAAATAATATCAACATATCCAATAATTGTGCTTCTAATGTACATGCAGCAACAATAGAATATTCAGCTCATTCAATCACGATTACAACTGATTCTAATGGAAATTCAACAGAAACTAAAAGGATAACTTCTGTTTTAGGAAATGCATTGATAAGCAATAATAATTTTAAAGCTTCTCCTCAGGGAGATACATTTACAGGTATCGCAATAAATGGATTTACACCTCCATCACCTGATGATTATGAAGCGGTTAATAACTTAACGAAACGATTCGTAGTTTCAAATAACTTAATTTATGGAAATGGAACTGGTTATGGGATTACGATTAATCATGAAGTTTCCCTTGATGGAAGAGTTACGGTATCAGGCAATGAAGTAAGTAATATAAATACCGGACTTTATCTGAGATGTAAAAAAGTTATAGCAAAAGATAATATCCTGTCCGACTGTAATGTTATGCCTATAAATGATGATGGTCAAATAGATCACATTAAATTTGATAATTATTATAATAATATTCCCCTATAAATAAGGGAATAAAAAGAAGCTTTTTCTTTTTTAAATTATGCAAAAAAATATTTTAAACATACTATCCCAGATTCCCGATCCCGAAATTACGGTGATCCATGTTGTGGAATTGGGCATTTAATGTAACAATAAATCAATGTACCAGTTTAACAACAGCAAAATAATTGCTACACTGTTAAACTGATACATTGTTAGATTTATTTGCAGCATTGTTAATCTGTTAGATTGTTACATGATAGAGATTGCCACATTATTTTATATTGTTAAATTAGAGCAGTGTAATTTTTTAATTCTTTAATCATTTAATTTTAAATTTAAAACCATGTATACACAACTTGATATTGAAACGCATTTTGACGGAAAACTGAAAATTGCTTACCTCAATCAACCGGAAACAATGAACGCGCTTACCAAGCCATCTTTATCAGATCTGAAAGATTTTATTAAAGAATGCAGCGAAGATCCAACCGTAAGATGTGTGGCGATTTCGGGAAGAGGAAGAGCATTTTGCTCCGGTCAGAATCTGGATGATGCTTTCGTACAGGGTAACGAACACCATGATAACGATATCATCAGAAAAATTGTAGTGGATTACTACAATCCTCTGGTAACAGAAATCACGCGTTGTAAAAAGCCTGTTGTGGCATTGGTAAACGGTCCTGCAGTAGGTGCAGGTGCAATGTTGGCATTAATCTGTGACTTTGTTTTGGCAGTAGATAAATCTTATTTTGCTCAGGCATTTTCAAATATCGGATTGATTCCTGATACAGGTGGAACTTATTTCCTTCCAAAATTATTGGGAAGACAGTTAGCCAATTATTTAGCATTTACAGGAAAAAGACTGTCGGCTGAAGAATCTAAATCTTACGGTTTAGTGGCTGAAGTATTCACTGAAGAAGAATTTGCTCCGAAATCTATGGAGATTCTTGAGAAAATGTCAAATATGCCGACTGCTGCTCTTAAATTAACCAAGAAAGCCTTTGCTCAGTCTTATACCAACACATTAAAAGAGCAATTGGAACTGGAAGGCGATCTGCAACAGGAAGCTGCAGAAACAGAAGACTTCATCGAAGGTGTAAATGCCTTTTTACAGAAAAGAAAACCTGAGTATAAAGGAAAATAAATTATAGAAGCTAGAGATTAGAAGTTAGATATTAGTAAGTATGCGATCTAACTTCTAACTTCTGGTTTCTAATATCTATAAAAAATGAAAAATATCGGAATTATCGGGGCAGGAACCATGGGCGTAGGAATTGCTCAGGTGGCTGCAACAGCGGGATGCAAAGTCGTTTTATTCGATGCAAATGCTCCGCAGATTGATAAAGCATTATCAGGCTTAGAGAAAACACTTCAGAAATTAGTGGAAAAAGCTAAAATTTCTCAGGAAAAAGCCACAGAAATCAGAACCAATATCATTAAAGGTGAAGCTTTACAGGATTTGAAAGACTCAGATCTTGTCATAGAAGCCATCATCGAAAATAAAGACATAAAAACCAAAGTATTTACAGAACTTGAAACCTATGTTTCCGACGACTGTATCATTGGTTCCAATACGTCATCCATTTCTATCACCTCTCTTGGTGCAGAATTAAAGAAACCGGAGCGTTTCATCGGAATTCACTTTTTCAATCCGGCGCCACTAATGCCTTTGGTTGAGGTGATTCCTTCTTTATTAACAGAAAAATCATTACCGGAAAAAATCTACAACCTCATGAAAGAATGGGGAAAAATTCCTGTGATTGCTAAGGATATTCCTGGATTTATCGTCAACAGAATTGCCCGTCCTTACTATGGAGAGGGATTAAGGATTGTTGAAGAAAACATTGCAACTCCCGAACAGGTAGACGATGCGATGAGAACATTAGGAAACTTTAAAATGGGACCTTTTGAACTGATGGATTTAATTGGTGTTGACGTCAATTTTGCCGTAACCACAACCGTTTACAAAGACTATTTCTACGATCCGAAATACAAACCTTCTCTGCTTCAGCAAAGAATGGCTGAGGCCAAGCTTCACGGCAGAAAAACGGGAAAAGGTTTCTATGATTACTCAGAAGGCGCAGAAAAAAAGGTCGCTCAAAAAGATGATGTATTATATCAGCAGATCTTCTTAAGGATTATTTCAATGTTAATCAACGAAGCTGTGGAAGCCAAAAGGTTAGGAATTGCCAACGATGAAGATATCGAGCTGGCCATGCAGAAGGGAGTCAACTATCCAAAAGGATTACTGGCATGGGGAAAAGAAATCGGGTATTCAAAAATCTCAGAAACCCTACAAAATCTTTACGGAGAATATCAGGAAGAAAGATACAGACAGAGCCCTCTGCTTCGCAAAATATAATAAATCTAACAATGTAAAAATATAACAGCGTAGCAATATAAAAAAATATACCTGTTAGAGTCCCAAAGGGACGATTTAACATAGAATCGGATAAAATCCGATTTAAATAAAAATAAAAACATGGTTAAATCAGAATTTATGACGCCGAGACAAGTTGCAGATTATATGTTCGGTCAGGATTATTTTTCCCAGTGGATGAATATCAAAATGATCGAAGTCAAAGAAAATTATTGTTTAATAGAAATGCCCATCAAGAAAGAAATGATTAATGGGTTGAAAACGGTTCACGGAGGCGTTACGTTTGCCTTTGCAGATTCTGCACTGGCATTTTCGTCCAACAATTCCGGAGATGCAGCTGTTGCGCTGAACTGTATCATCAATTTTACCAAAGCCGGTAAAGAAGGTGATGTTTTCAGAGCAGAAAGTATTCTGGTGAACGATACCAGAAAAACAGCGGTTTATGACATAAAGATAACCAATCAGAACAATGAACTGATCGCAAAATTCGTCGGAACCGTCTATAAAATTGGAAAAAAAGTAACAGAACTATAAACAAAATGTACCAATTTGAAAATGTACCAATCTACCAATCCAATTGTTACATTGTTAAACTGATACATTGTTAAATTAATAAAAATGAACAACGTATACATCATAGACTACGTAAGAACACCCATTTCAAAACTGCAGGGCGGATTATCAGAAGTAAGAGCTGATGATCTGGCGGCAGTGGTTATTAAAGAAGTGATGGCCAGAAATCCTAAAGTTCCTGCTGAGGAAATTGAGGACGTTATTTTCGGATGTGCTAACCAGGCGGGAGAAGATAACCGTAACGTAGCGAGAATGGCTCTTTTATTGGCCGGGCTGCCTTACAAGATAGGTGGAGAAACGGTAAACAGGCTTTGCGCTTCAGGAATGTCGGCGGTGGCTAATGCTTTCCGTTCCATTGCTTCCGGAGAAGGTGAAATTTACATCGCTGGTGGAGTAGAACAGATGACGCGTTCTCCTTACGTAATGTCTAAGCCGGGTGCTGCTTTCGGAAGAGACAGCCAGATGTTTGATACGACTTTCGGATGGCGTTTTGTTAACCCGAAAATGAAAGAGATGTACGGAGTTGACGGAATGGGAGAAACCGCTGAAAACTTAGCCGATATGCATAATGTCAGCAGAGAAGATCAGGATAAATTTGCCCTTTGGTCTCAGCAGAAAGCTACAAAAGCCCAACAAAGCGGAAGGCTGGCGGAAGAAATTGTAAAAGTTGAAATTCCTCAGAAAAAAGGGGAACCTAAAGTTTTTGATCAGGATGAATTCATCAAGCCTACATCTTCTATGGAAGGTTTGGGAAAACTTCGTCCGGCTTTCAGAAAAGAAGGAACTGTAACGGCAGGAAATGCTTCAGGAATGAATGACGGAGCAGCAGCGCTTATCCTGGCAAGTGAAGAAGCCGTAAAAAAATATGGTTTAAAACCAAAAGCTAAGATCTTAGGATCTGCCGTAGCCGGTGTGGAACCGAGAATTATGGGAATCGGACCTGTAGAAGCGACCCAGAAATTATTAAAAAGATTAAATCTTTCTCTGGAAGATATGGACATCATTGAACTGAACGAAGCATTTGCAGCACAGGCATTGGCCGTGACCAGAAGCTTAGGATTAAAAGATGATGATTCAAGAGTGAATCCAAACGGAGGAGCTATTGCCATCGGCCATCCGCTGGGAGTTTCAGGAGCAAGAATCATTGGTTCTGCTGCTATTGAACTGGAGAAACAAGATAAGAAATATGCATTGTGTACCCTTTGTATCGGTGTCGGACAGGGTTATGCAATGGTCATTGAAAAAGTATAATTAATGTGATGATGTGTTGATATGCCGATGCGGTGACCAATCATCAAATCATCAAATCGTCACATCAACACATCATCAAATCATCTCATCAACATTATGAACATCTACTCATACCACGGTATCCGCCCCATCATTAAGCCCTCTGCCTATATTCATCCGCAGGCGGTGATCATCGGGAATGTGGAAATCGGTGAAGAAGTATACATAGGACCCAATGCGGTGATCCGCGGCGACTGGGGCAAAATCATCATTAAAGACGGAGCCAATGTGCAGGAAAACTGTACCCTGCATGTGTTCCCGAATATTGAAACCATTCTTGAAGAATCAGCCCATATCGGACATGGAGCAATCATTCATTCCGGACATATCGGTAAAAACTGCCTGGTAGGCATGAATTCCGTCGTGATGGATAAAGCAGTTATCGGTGATGAATGCATCATCGGAGCATTGGCTTTTGTTCCGGCTAATTTCACTTGCGGACCAAGAAAACTGATCGTAGGAAGCCCTGCAAAAATCATTCGTGATGTTTCCGATGAAATGATTCACTGGAAAACAGAAGGAACTAAGCTGTACCAACAACTGGCAAGAGAAGGAAAAGAAGCTATCCTTCCATGTGAACCGTTCTCAGAATATGTAGAACAGACCGCGACCAAAACTGTAGACTACAGCATCTGGGCGGATTTAAAATAAACTTTTAAACCTTATTCAAAACGTATAAGGTTTTATGATATAATGAAAACGAATATGATTAAAAAGATGCTCATTGCCTGTAGTTTGCTGTTTACTTTTCAATTCATGGTTTTAGCCCAGAATGAAAAAGTAAAACCGTTGACTATCGGAGAGGTCAGAACATTTAAATCTAAGATATTAAATGAAGACCGAACTTTAAATATTTATCTGCCACAAGGTTTTGATAAAACAAAAGCATACCCGGTGATCTATCTGCTGGATGGCTCAATGAATGAAGACTTTATCCACGTTTCGGGATTGGTGCAGTTCTTTAATCAAATGTATGCAATGCCGGAAACCATCATAGTTGGAATTGCCAACATCGACAGAAAAAGGGATTTTACCTTTCATACCGATCTGAAAGATTTACAGCAGGATTATCCTACTACAGGACACTCAGATAAGTTTATAGATTTTCTGGAAACAGAATTACTCCCTTACATAGGAAACCAGTATAAAACAACGGAGAAATATGTATTCGGACAGTCACTGGGTGGACTTCTGGCAACAGAAATACTTTTCAAAAAACCGGAAATGTTCAATAACTATTTTATCATCAGTCCAAGTTTGTGGTGGGATGATCAAAGCTTATTGAAACAGGCTCCTCAATGGCTTTCCAAAAGCCCGGATACTAAGAAATTTATATACGTTTCTGTAGGAAAAGACGAACATCCTGTGATGGTAAAAGACGCAGCATCTCTTTATGACGTACTGAAACAGGCCGGTAAAAAGAACTGGACTGTAGAATATAAAATGATGGAGACAGACAATCATGCGACCATTCTTCACCGAAGTTTGTACGAAGGTTTGGTGAAACTTTTCCCATACAAGGAACCTAAAAAATAAACCATCAAAATACGGATCATGAGATATTTATTTTTCGCCATTTTCTTTTCAGTGTTAATCAATGCTCAGAAAAAGCAGGATAAGAAAATTAATGTAAAGCTTAAAAATGAATTGGCCACGATTCAAAAAGATGATCAGATCTATCGTGAACTGATGCAGTCTGACGTTTCCCTGGAGCAAAAGGAAAAGGTCATGAAAGAAAAAAATCTTACTAAAGAAGATATTACGGATAGATTGTGGTCACTGATGGATGAGCAGGATAAAGTCAATCTCGAAAAAGTTGAAAAAATTATTGCAGAATATGGATATCCTGGAAAATCTTTGGTAGGAGAACCTGAAAATGAAACCACATGGTTTGTTATTCAGCACTCCTCTAAAATCAATCAATATATGCCCCTCATTAAAGCGGCGGCTGATCATCAAGAAATTCCGTTCAGATTGTATGCCATGATGCTGGACAGACAATTGATGAATGATGGAAAAGAACAGATCTACGGAACTCAGGGGTTTTCTTCTCACGATGGAGAGAAAGAAAGTGATCCTATTATCTGGCCGATTAAAGATGTTAAAAATGTAAATAAACTCAGAAAGGAAGCCGGTTTTTATGATACGGTGGAAAGCTATGCCAAGCGTCTCTACGGGAAAAATTTTGTTTTTAAAAATTATACTTTAGATGAAGTTTTAAAGTTCGGAGATAGCCAGAAAACGGAAGAAAAACCACTCAATATCGAACTCAAGAAAGAGCTGGCGCAGATCTATAAAGACGACCAGATTTACCGTGAGCTGACACAGCCCAATATTACGCCCGAAAGAAAGGCCGAGATCATAAAAGAGAAAAACCTCTCTCCAGAAGACGTGAGTACGGGGCTGATCAAATTGATGGACGATCAGGATCAGAAGAATCTGGTTAAAGTTGAGAAGATCATTGAAAAATATGGCTATCCCGGAAAATCTATGGTAGGTGAACCTGAAAATTATGCCGTATGGTATGTCATTCAGCATTCCCCTAAAATCGAAAAGTATTTTCCTCTGATCAAAAAAGCAGCCGATGAAAAAGAACTTCCGTTCAGATTGTATGCTATGATGATGGACAGAAAGCTCATGTACGAAAACAAAGAACAAATCTATGGAACACAGATCCGTTCAATTTTTTCAACTAAAAACGGAAAAACAGAAACCCTGTCATTTGTGTGGCCGATAAAAGACCCGGAGGCTGTCAACGAACTGAGAAAGAATTCCGGATTTGGCAGAACCATCGAAGATTATGCTAAAGATGCAGGAGGATTTGAATACAAAAAATATACATTGAAAGAAGCTTTGGAACTTCTTCAGAAAAAGAAATAAATGATAGACCGTCTAAAGAAATATTGGATTTTCCTCCTGATTGCCGTTGTCGGAATCAATTATGCGGGGTTCTATCTATTATGGGAATCAATGGGTATTTCCGATGCGTTGGAGCATGTAGAATCAGAACATGTGATCAGAAAGCTGAAACAGAAGGATTTTTTATATACCCTGTTTGTGGATGCAGTCCTGATCCTGGATTTTTCCCTTATTCTGCTGTTGCTGTTTATGGGAGGAAGGAAAATAGTACAACTCATTATTAAAAAATAAATTTAGAATTAGTAAAGAAGAAATGACCATCGCAGAGCATTTTGAGTCCGGATATACTTATCATATATACTCGCATGCCAACGGAAAAGATTTATTATTCGTAGAGGATAGTAACTATCAGTATTTTCTGGACAGGTTATTAAAATATATCACTCCGATAGCAGAAATTTATGCTTATTGTTTGATGCCAAACCATTTTCATTTACTAATGAGATTTAAAGATTTAACTGACGATAAGATCGAAGATGAACATCAATATCTGATGAGGCCGTTCAGTAATTTTCTGAATAGTTATGCTAAAGCTTACAACAGAAGATATAGTAGGAAAGGAACTCTCTTTATTGACTTCCTGAGAAGGAAGAGAGTTCAGGATGAAAAATACCTGCTTAAACTGTTACACTATATCCATAATAATCCTGTACATCATGGTTTTGTCAGTCAGGCTGAAAAATGGAAATATTCTTCATATAATTCTTACACCAACGTAGAAAAACCTAGTAGTATTGAAAGAGGAGAAATATTGAAATACTTCGATTCAAAAGACGACTTTCTTGGTTATCATAAATCTAGTGTAGAATATGATTTTATGAATTTAGAATAAACGGTCCACAAACCTTATAGGTTTCAAAAACCTATAAGGTTTAAAGAAAAAGTAGGATTTTTTAGAGATTAAAAAGAAATAAAAAGTTAAAAATAATATGGAAAAACTGAAAAATTACATCTACGGAGAATGGGTAGAAGGTACCGGAAACGGAGTTCCTTTATACAATGCCGTTACAGGCGAGCAGGTTGCTGTTTCAGATACAGAAGGGCTTAATTTTGAGCAGGCTCTTGACTACGGAAGAACAGTAGGCTACAAAAACCTTTCTTCCATGACGTTTTATGACAGAGGAGAGATGCTGAAAAAAGTGGCTCTTTATCTTTTGGAAAGAAAGAAAAAATATTACGAATTATCATATAAAACCGGAGCTACCCACGCAGATTCTTGGGTAGATATAGAAGGAGGTTTCGGTACTTTCTTTACCTATTCCGGATTGGCCAAAAGAATGCTTCCCAACACTCCGTTCTGGGTGGATGGCGAAACTCAGAAAATCTCTGCTAACGGAACTTTTCTGGGAACTCACATTCTCACACCAAGTGAGGGAGTTTCTATACAGATCAATGCTTATAACTTCCCGGTTTGGGGAATGCTGGAAAAACTCTCAACTTCCCTGTTGGCAGGTGTTCCTTCCATTGTAAAGCCATCTCCTTACGGTTCTTACCTGACCAATGCAGTTTTCCAGGACATGATCGAAAGTGGTGTCCTTCCGGAAGGTGCCCTTCAATTGGTTTGTGGTGAGCCGGGAAATATTCTGGATTATGTTCAGGATGGTGATTCCGTACTGTTCACTGGTTCTGCCAATACAGGAAGAAAGCTGAAATCAATGCCTTCTATCGCTGGAAATGCAGTGCGTTTCAATATGGAAGCAGATTCTCTGAACTGTTCAATTTTAGGTCTGGATGCAAAACCGGGAACTCCGGAATTTGATCTCTTCATCAAAGAAGTACGTACTGAAATGACTACCAAAGCAGGTCAGAAATGTACGGCAATCAGAAGGATTATTGTTCCTGAGCACCTGATCGGAGATGTTCAGAATGCCTTATCTAAAGCTTTAGACCAAACCAAAATCGGAAATCCGTTGAGCAGAGAAACCAGAATGGGATCACTGGTAGGAAAACAGCAGTACGATGAGGTGGTTAGAAAAGTAAATATTTTAAAATCAGAAACAGAACTGGTTTACGACGGAAAACATGAACTTGTAGATGCAGACTATGATAATGGTGCATTCATGAGCCCGAAACTGTTCTTAAACGATAAGCCTTTCGAGAAAAATATCTCTCATGATGTAGAAGCTTTCGGACCGGTTTCTACGTTAATGCCTTATAAAGATGCCGAAGAAGCGGCGGCTCTTGCTAAAAGAGGAAAAGGAAGTTTGGTAGGATCTATTATTTCCCACGACGAAAACTTTATCGCAGAAACTTCATGGAAAATGGCTTCCCAACATGGTAGAATTTTTGTGCTGAACAGAGATAACGCCAAAGAAAGTACTGGTCACGGTTCTCCGTTGCCTACTTTGATGCATGGTGGTCCGGGAAGAGCTGGCGGAGGAGAGGAAATGGGCGGACTGAACGGTCTTCATTTCTTCCTTCAGAAAACAGCGATTCAGGGTTCTCCGGATGTGTTGAAAGCAATTACAAAAGTATATCAGCAGGGTGCAGAGAAAAAATTCTCAGACAAGCATCCGTTCCAGAAATATTTTGAAGAAGTTGAAGTAGGAGATTCATTGGAAACGGCAGGAAGAACGGTTACCGATGCAGATATCGTTAATTTCTCCAATGTTTCCTGGGATCATTTCTATGCACATACCGATGCTACAAGCTTAACCGGAACGATTTTCGATAAAACGGTAGCCCATGGATATTTCATCCTTTCTGCAGCAGCAGGACTGTTTGTTTCAGGGAAAAAAGGACCTGTTATCGCCAACTACGGTTTGGAAAACTGTTCATTCTTTAAACCGGTTTATGCGGGAGATACCATCACGGTTTATTTAACAGCAAAAGAAAAAATAAACAGAGGCGTAAAAGGAAGAAACATTCCTTCCGGTGTTGTAAAATGGTTGGTGGAAGTGCTGAACCAAAGAGATGAGATCGTTTGTGTAGCGACGATCCTGACATTGGTGGCCAAGCATTCTCCTTTCATCGATTTGAAAGTGAAAAATGTTCAGAAAATATTGAGTGGTTTAACAGAAACGACACCGATAAACTGGGGTAAAATGTCTCCTCAGCAAATGATCGAACATCTTGAACACGGAGTTCTGGTAAGCTTAGGTGAGCCGGAAGCCGACAAATGTTTCACGCCGGAAGAACAGTTGGAAAAATGGCAGGATTCCCTTTATAATCACAGAAAAATGCCGAAAGATTTCCCTGCTCCATTCCTGGCTGAAGATGAAACCTTACTGGAATTAAAACATAAAAACCTGGAAGCTGCCAAACAGTCATTCCTGGATAACTTACAGAGATTTACAGTCTATTACAGAGAAAATCCACAGGCTGAGCACATGAACTATGTATTCGGAAAACTGAATAAAGAAATGTGGGAGCTGATGCATAAGAAGCATTTTACGCACCATTTCGAGCAGTTTGGATTGATTTAATTCAAAATAAAATATAAATTGATAATCCCTTTTGGTTTTTACTGAAAGGGATTTTTTTAATTATCCTTGTCAGGGATCAACAAGTAAGCCGTTGGAAAATAAAAGTTTATATTAAAAATAGTAACTTTAAAAGGCGAAATCCGAAAAGCATATAGAGTAGGAAAAAAATTAAAAACTCATGACTATGGAAAATTTAAAAAAACTTTCAAGAAATGAATTGAGATCTGTTAAAGGTGCCGGTCCAAACTGGGCTTGTTTCCCTAATTCCTGCCCTCCGGGAAGTTGTTGCCGCCCTGGAAGATGGCCGGATATTGCAAGAGCATGTTATATATGCGCTGATTCTTAAAATAAAATATAAATTGATAGTCCCTTTTGGTTTTTACTGAAAGGGATTTTTTAATGATCCCTGTCAACTTACTGCATGAAAAATATTGGTTTAGTAAGGCTTTTTATTAAAAATGATAATTACTTTTACAGCAAATCAAAATCACATTTATTTAAGACAAAATATGGAGCCACAATTTTTCAAAGACTTTGACTTTACGGATTTCTGGAACGAAAGCAGTTATTCCGTAAGAGATTATATTGAGCCATTTCCGGATGATGCACTTATTACTTCAATAGAAGAAGAACTGGGGTACAAACTTCCGGCTTCTTATATCGAACTGATGAAACTGCAGAATGGCGGATTGGTTGATAAATCCTGCTTTCCTACCTCAGAAGAGAATTCATGGGCCGATGATCATATTGCGATTACCGGAATTATGGGCATTGGAAGAGAGAAAACCTATTCCATCTGTGGAGAACTCGGAAGCCAGTTTATGATTGAGGAATGGGGCTATCCTGCAATTGGTATCTATATCTGCGACTGTCCTTCGGCTGGGCACGATATGGTTTTGCTGGATTATTCCAATTGTGGAAAAGACGGTGAACCGGAAGTGGTTCATATTGATCAGGAAAATGATTATAAAAAAATAGTTCTCGCCAAAGACTTTGAAACTTTCATCAAAGGCCTGAAAGATGAGGATGAATTTGACGGTGAATAATAAAACAGGTATTTTTAAACTTTAAATCAAATCGTAAAAAATAAAAACAATGAACGAAAGCTGGATGCAAAAATGGGAAGAGGTAAAAGATATCCTTACCTGTCCCGTAGATTTGGAAACCTATTTTACTTCAGATAAAATTCTGGAGCAGGAAATGGAAGTCATGGAAATCGGGAATGTTTCCCTGCCGTCCGGAAAAGTGATTGTAAGAGATCCTTTGGTTTATTTAAATGCAAAGGAGAAACCCTATTTTGTTGAAGTGCCAAAAGGTAATTTCCCCGTTAAAATCGCTGTGGCCAAATTCGAAGATTGGGGAGACCGGTATGCTGCTGTGAAAGTGGAATTTACAAAAGAAGAGGCTGTTGTATACAGAGAGGCATTGATAGGAGAAGAGGAACTTGGAGATTCTGAGGAAGAAGATTATTTTGGCTTTGTAGTAGATGCAGGGTTGGCGTGTATTACCGATACACAGGTAGTTCCTTATGTGGAGAAGTTTATTTCTGAACTTGATGTGGAAAATATTTACGATGACTATTTTGCAGAAATTTTTGCTAAAAACTATAAAGAAAATCCTGATAATCAAAGAGATTTGGGAGACTGGATCAATTGGAAAGTGCCGGATACAGAATATCAGATTCCAATATTTGCAAGCGGTTTAGGAGATGGAGTATATCCTGTTTACTTTGGGTATGATGCAAAGGACGAAATCTGCAGCCTTTATATTCACTTTATTGATATCGAAATGGAATTATCTGATGAAGGAGAGGACGAAGACGATGATGAAAATACAGATCAGTAGGATAATTCGAGGGGTTAAAATAATTTTTCAATGAATAAAAATTTTGCAGATGCTGTCATAGAATTCAATAAAAACCTTAAGTTTTCAGGAGATCTTCCTGAAGGCTTCGAGGCTATGAATCCGTATCTGGATAATCCGGAAACGATGACGGTCATGGAAGAATTTTATCACAAATACTATAATGACAGAAACCAGAGGAAATTGATGATCGGGATCAATCCCAGCAGGCATGGAGCAGGAGTGACGGGCGTTCCGTTTACCGATACCAAAAGGCTGGAAGCGGTCTGCGGAATTAAAATGCAGTCGGCCCACACCCATGAAGTTTCCTCTGTTTTTATGTATGATATGATTGTTGAATATGGTGGTCCGGAAGAATTTTATAAAGACGTTTATATCAATTCACCTTTTCCGCTGGCTATTGTGAAGAAAGCAAAAACCGGCTGGCTGAACGCCAATTATTATGATGATAAAAAACTTTTTGAAGCCGTAAAAGATTTTATGATTGATTCTTTGAAAAAACATATCAGCCTGGGCGTGGATACTTCCGAAGTCTTTGTTCTCGGCAAAAAGAATTCGAAATTTATTTCTGCACTGAATAAAGAAGCTCAACTATTTGAAACCATGACCGTTCTTGAGCATCCCAGATATATCCAGCAGTATAAAACAAAAGAAAAACAGCTGTACATCGACAAATATATTTTGGCTTTGAAAAAATAGCTGTTAATTGCATCACTGAACAATCACCATGACTATTTTTCCTGCCCATACAAAATTTAAATACAGCTGGCGCGCTTATCAGAAGAGATTTCTGGATGATCTTGACGGATTTCTTACCGATCGGCATCTGCACGTCACCGCACCTCCCGGCTCCGGAAAAACCGTTTTAGGACTGGAAGTTATGCTGAGACTCAATAAACCAACACTTATTGTAGCCCCAACCTTAGCTGTCAAAAATCAATGGGTGCAGAGATTTTGCGAACTTTTTCTTGATACAGAAACAGTACCGGACTGGATCTCCACTGATATTAAAAATCCCGGACTTATTACCGTCACCACTTATCAGGGAATTCATGCAGCATCAGGTGTGCCGGATGACGATGAAACGGAGATTGAAAAAAAATCATCCAGAGTTTCCTTAACTGAAATTATAAAGAAACTTCAGAAGCAGAAAGTGAAAACCTTTATTTTTGATGAGGCCCATCATCTGAAAAATGCATGGTGGAGAAGCTTGATGGAATTGAAAACATCGATAGATCCAACCGTTGTCTCCCTTACCGCAACCCCTCCTTTTGATGTCTCCGGCTCCGAATGGCAAAAATATATGCAGCTGAACGGCCCCATAGATGCAGAGATTTCCGTTCCGGAATTAATGATTGAAGGCGATCTTTGTCCGCACCAGGATCTGGTGTATTTTACATTGCCAACCTATGAAGAGCAGCAGAAAATAGAACATTATTATACACAGGCTGCGGCGTTTTTTAAAGAAATTGAGAATGACGATATTCTTCTCAATGCATTGGAACAGCACCCTGTTTACCAGAAACCAATGGATCATCTGGAATGGATCTATGAAAATATATCCTCCTATACTTCCGGGCTCATTTATCTTCATTTCAGAAAAAAAGAAATCTCTGAGATTCATTTTGAAATCATTGGTGATCAGCATCAGTACATTCCTGAATTTGATTTTTTCTGGCTCGAAGAACTTCTCGACTTTTATCTGATTGTAGATGAAGTGAATTTTAAAAACGAAGAAGATCACCGTACCGTTTTAGAGAACAGATTGAAAAGACAGGGATTCCTGGAAAAAAAGGCGATCAGTTTTTTCAACAATAGAAATGTAAGCCAGATCCTTAATTCCAGTATTGGAAAACTTCAGGGGATTAAAGAGATTGTGGAATTTGAATTTTCTGTTTTGAAAGAAGATCTGAGAATGGTAGTTCTTACAGACTTTATAAAAAAGGAATACCTATCCACCGATACCGAAAATAATCTCCATCTGGACAAAATCGGAGCCATTCCTATTTTTGAAAAGCTGAGACGTGAGAATTCCCAGAATAAAAAAATAGGTGTTCTGACGGGAAGTATTGTCATCATTCCTTTATCTGTAAAGGAAAAGATGAATGAGTGGTGTTCCAGAAAAGGGATATTGGGAGTATCATTTTCACCTGTTGCATATGATAAGGACTACATCCAGGTCAATCTGACGGAACAGATAAAACACGATATCGTTCATATCATCACAGAAATTTTTCAACAGGGTTATATTCAGGTGTTGATTGGTACGAAAGCTTTACTGGGTGAAGGCTGGGATGCTCCTAAAATGAATACTTTGATTCTTGCCAGTTTTGTGAGTTCCTTTGTCCTTTCCAACCAGATGAGAGGAAGAGTCATAAGAATAGATAAAGACAGTTCCCAAAAGACCGGAAATATATGGCATCTTGTATGTTTTGATCCAAAGAGTGAGAATGGTGGTCAGGATATGGATATTGTGAAAAAGAGATTTAAAACCTTTGTGGGAATTTCAACCCACGATGAAACGTCCATTGAGAACAATTTTGAAAGACTCAATATCAAGACTATTGAAAAAGAAGATCAGATTCCAGTCATCAATCAGGAGAGTTTTTCCTGGGCTAAGAACAGGAAAGATCTCACGTTGCGATGGAAATTAGCTTTAGATAAGGGAAATATTCTCGTCGAAGAAATTAAGGTTCCTTCCGGCGATCTTACCGAAGTGACCGATATGAAGATGACTTATCTCGGAAAAATGACTGCGGACCTTTCTAAAGTAATGATATCAACCGTTTTGTTATTTGGACAGGATCTTCTTCTGGGAATACTAAAGAATATGGAGGCGATAAATTCTGTTAAAAGCTTTTCCTGGGTGATGTTTCTCTTTGGAGGACTAGGGTTTCTTGCGTATGGTTTAAAATTTTACCGTGCATTGAGACAGTATCTCAAATATAAAAACGCGGCAGGACATATCGGACTCATAGGTGAAACTGTTCTCAATTGCCTGATCTATGAGAGAATTATTACAACTCCTCCAGAAAAGATGAAAGTGGTAAGTTCCGGGGCTAAAGGTGATATGTTCTGTTATCTGGACGGTGGAAGTCACTATGAGAAATCACAGTTTATTCAGGTTTTGCAGGAGGTTATTTCTAAGATTGATAATCCGCGTTATCTGCTTAAACAGCAGGCTAAGCTTTTCTTTACGAAGAAATATATCTATTATCCTGTACCGGAAGTTTTTGCTAAAAACAAAAAAAGCGCTGAGCTGTTTATGAAAACCTGGAGCGAAAAAATTGAAAAATCAGAACTTGTTTTTACCAGAACCATTGAAGGACGTCGTATTCTTTTACAGCTGAGGTTTCAATCCCTGCTAAAAAGAAATGCAAGAATAGAACATCTTCACAAATGGACCCGCTAAAAAACAAAAATTCCCTGAGGGATCAGGGAATTTCTCATTTATGCATTAGAATCTTTTCGAGGGCACAAATCACTTATGAAAAATTTTTATTTTTTGATGATCTTGGAAGAGCCTGATGGTGTTTTGAGGATATAAACGCCATTCGGAAGTTCCGAGATGTCTGTCTGATTGGTTCCTTTCTTCAGATCCATTTTTTTTAGCAATTTCCCTTCCTGGCTGTAAATTTCAGCCGGCGCATTGTCTTCTGTCTGAATAGAAAGAGATCCGCTGGTAGGATTAGGATAGATACTCATCATTTTTTTTGAAGAAGTAGCTTCGTTAGTTGCCAGTACGATACCGGAATCTTTTACCCAACTAAATGCGTCGAGCCCTCCATATCTGTAACCTCCTCCCAGGGTAATTCTAAGCTCGTCAATAATGATATTTGAGTAGTTCTGACCGTTTAAATTGGTCAGATCTATCAGGGTATATCCGTTTGCTGTAGCCATAGAAGTGTTAAAGCCTGTAGATTTAGTCTGTGTAAACTTAGTAACACCGCTTAGCCTTCCTGTAACTGTTAGGGTCCCCGCTACAGTCAGATCTAAATTAAGAGCAGAAAGGTACATCCAGAAACGGTTTGCTTTAAACAGGTTCGATGTCGTTTTAATACTGAAAGACGGTGGTGAAGCAGTATCGTTGGAGTTATCTATATATCTGTTATCGTTAGCTGTTCCGTTCCATCCTGTATTAGGGTAATTCGCCTGGATGTCAAAAAGTCCTACATGAGAGATGATATTAAAGATCACTCCGTTATCGGTAAAACTTGCACTTCCGTTCGATTCGGTTTCAAATTGCTCTGTACTTGTCTGTGCAAAAGAAAATAAGGATATGAACAGACTACAGATGGTTAAAAAAATAGTTCTTTTCATGATTTAGGTTTTAAATAAATTGTTTTTTTTAGCTGCGTGGAGGATATATTCCTTCAATACAGATGATGTAGTTTAGCCCTAAGTAAGGCGGCATATTATTCACCGGAAGATTTTGCCCGATGTATGATAGAGATCTTGCGTTAATAGCGGTATCAGGATCTACAGCAGCAAAGCTCGGTACAGCATTGAAATCTCTTCCAACCTGTGTTCCTGATTTGGCTATGGAAGTAGTGGCTGTAGGAGTGGAAACGGTAGCATTTGTGTTAGCCACTTTCAGTTGAAAACCTGAACCTATACTTGGAAGGTTCTGTGCCATAATGGTATTTTGTGTAGTTCCGGCAGCAACTCCCAAAGGATAATACTCGTTTGCATTTACATTTCCGGCTCCGATGGCCATACGACCTTTTAGATTAGGCAGAGCAAAAGTATCGATACCGTTTCCTCCGTAAGTCGTTCCCAAGATGGAAAATAAAGCAGAATTATTTGAAATTCTCAGTAAGCTTCCGTCACAAAACATCCAGCCTCTAGGTGCAAAATTTCCAGCAAATAGTTTTACAATTCCAATGTACTCGTCCATGATAATAGTTTTTTCAGTTGTTAAGTTTTCCTACTCTGTTCTGGGCTTTTCGGATTCCGCCGTTGGTTGTTAGTTTTTTTGATAAGCCAAAGGAACAACATATACAAAGGCAGCACTAGAGTAGAAAATACCAAATTGGAGAGTCCGTATTTCTACGTAATAGATGTTTGTTTTTCTTTATAGGAAAGGTTTTGTGGTATAATAAACATCGTGATTTGATAAGCTGTGCTTAATCTGCAATTTGTTTCTTATAATTTTTCCGGGACAGTGGTATTTAGTATTTTTGTAAGAATCCAATAAAAATAAAAATGAACGAATTCGTAGCATCAGAAATTAAAAACAATATTGCCGAAATTACATTCGGAACACCAAAAAGCAACTCCCTTCCGGGTGCCATTTTAGAAAAACTGGCTCAGACTATTCTGGATGAAGGAGCTAAAGAAGAAGTAAAAGCTATTTTAGTAAAAAGTGAAGGTGAGAAAGCATTCTGTGCAGGAGCAAGCTTCGATGAGCTTTTGGCAATTGAAGAGCTGGAGGCATCTACGAAATTTTTCGGTGGCTTTGCAAAAGTTCTGAATGCTATGAGAAACTGCGGAAAAATAGTTGTCGTAAGAGTTCAGGGAAAAACTACCGGTGGAGGAGTGGGAATTGCGTGTGGAGCAGATTACTGTTTTGCTACGAAAGATTCAGCTTTGGCGCTTACCGAGATTAATCTGGGAATCGGACCATTTGTAATCGGACCTTACGTAGAAAGAAAAATCGGAAAATCTCAGTTCTCCGCAATGGCTATTGATGCCGATTTCAGATCAGCAGAGTGGGCAGAACAGCATAATGTGTATCATTCCGTATCTGAAAATATTCAGGAGATGGATGCTAAACTGGAAAAATTTATGCAGACATTAGCTTCCAGAAGTAGCGATGCATTGGCTTTAATCAAAAAAGTATCCTGGGAAGGAACAGATCATTTCAGTGAACTGATGCCGGCAAGAATTCACATGAGTGCCAGTTTGATCCTCGAAGATTCTGCCAAGAAAAATATTGAATCTATTAAAGAAAAATTAAGATCAAAATAATATTTTACATCATTGTTATATATCCGCTGAATATTTCAGCGGTTTTTTTGTGGAAAAATTAAAAACTTCAATGTATTTTGTTTTGCGTTTATTGAACTAGCATTAAAAATTTAAATTGTTTGATTATTATTTATTAATAATTTACATTGATTATTTAATTTTATTGTATTTAACATCATTTTGGAAATTTTAACGTTTATTAATATATCTTTGGTTGTATTATAGTTAAAATTTGTTAATATGAAATTACAGTTGTCATTGTTAACAGCTGTTCTCTTCTTTTTAGGAGGACAGACTGTTGAGGCTCAAAAAGCTAAGCGCGACACCGTTCAGGAAGAACATGCCATAGATGAGGTGGTTGTTGTAGCGTATGGGAGCCAGAAAAAAGAAACCATGGTAGGTTCCAGTACGGAGGTAAAAGCTAAACAGTTTGCAGACCGCCCTATATCAAGTATCGGGCAAGCACTCGATGGAGCCAGTGCGGGGGTTAAAGTAAGTACCGGAACAGGCCAGCCGGGCAGTTCACCCAGTATTCAGATCAGGGGAATAGGGTCTTACGGGATTACAACATCACCTTTGTATGTAGTGGATGGTACGGTGTATACGGGGTCTCTTGCCGCCATTAATCCCAACGATATTGCTTCATTTAATATTTTGAAAGATGCAGCTTCAACATCACTTTATGGTTCGGCTGCCGCTAACGGGGTTATTATCATCACTACCAAATCAGGAAGAAAAGGAAAAGATTCATTTAATTTCGGAATGAGTACGGGATATGTACAAAGATCTATTCCTGAATATGAAAGAGTGAATGTCTATCAATATTATCCGCTTATCTGGGAAGCTATCAGAAACGGGAGGATGACATCTGTACCAACTTCAACATTAGCACAGGCTAATACGTATGCCACAACACAGCTGATATCAGGAGTACTGAAAACCAATGTTTTCAATGTTGCAGATAATCAACTGGTCGTAGACGGTATCTTAAATCCCAATGCAGAACTGAGGTATTCGGATCTAGACTGGCAAAGACCTTTGATGAATACAGGTTTCAGACAGAATTATGAATTAAATTACAGCGGTGGAAGCAATACGACAACTTACTTCACTTCAGTTGGCTACACCAACGAAACAGGATATCTTATAAAATCGGATTTTGAAAGATTTACCGCCAGGTTGAAAGTAGATTCGCAGGTGAAAAGCTGGTTGAAGTTAGGAACCAGTATCAGTGGAGTTTCTTCCAACGGAAACAATTCAGTGGAAGGGGTAGATAGTAATTCATCATACATCAATCCTTACAGATGGACAAGAACGATGGGGCCTATTTACAGTCCGTATGCTCATGATCCTGTTACCAATGCTAATCTTTACGATAATGCCGGGAATATCATGTACGATGCGGGGAGCGGAAGAGGAGCAGATGCTGCTGCCGGAAGAAATGTGATTCAGGAAACGCTTTTAAATAAAGATCTTTCTAAGAATTATTATATCATTTCCAGAGCTTATGCTGAGGTTAAGGTTGATCCTTATCTGACCTTATCTACCAATGTAGGATATGATATCAGAAATAACAGAAGAAGCACCTATGGGAATAAAATCATTGGTGATGCCGCTCCGGGAGGTTCAGCGGAAAAATACAGTATTACGGAACAGACATTTACCTGGAACCAGCTTTTGAATTATAAAAGAAAGTTTGGCCAGCATAATTTTGAATATTTATTAGGGCATGAAAACTATAAATTCACCTATGAATATTTGTATGGTTACAAGAAAGGGCAGATTGTGGATGATAATGACGAACTGATCAATTTTGTGACCCCTACAACGCTTACATCCAGAACAGACAATTACAGAAAAGAAGGTGTTTTTTCAAGATTAAACTATGATTTCAATTCAAAATATTTACTTTCAGGATCCATTCGCTGGGATGGTTCTTCCAGATTCAGTAAAGATGTAAGATGGGATTCATTCTGGTCTCTTGGTGCAGGGTGGAGAATAAAAGGAGAAGAATTCTTGAAAAACTCTGGACTGATCAGTGAATTAAAACTTAGGGGCTCTTATGGAGAAGTAGGAAATGACAGAACAGACAGTTACTATATGTATAAAAGTACCTATTCTTTAGGGTACAATAATGCTCAGGAACCAGGTATTTTGTTCGGGTTTTTGGCAGATCCTACGATTACCTGGGAAACAAATAAGCAAAGTGACATAGGAATCGATTTTGGATTTTTAAATAACAGAATTTCAGGATCTGTAGAGTATTATAAGAGAGTTACCGAAGATCTGATCTTTCAGGTTCCTATTCCCGTTTCTGCCGGAGTTCCCGATAATAATATAAGCAGAAATGTCGGGACAATGTACAACCGTGGATTTGAATTCAGTCTTAATGCGGATGTGATCAGAAATGAAAACTTCACCTGGAATATTAATGCCAATGCATCCACACTGAAAAATCAGGTTACGGAACTTTCCAATGGTATCACGGAAATTATTAACGGAACCAAGAAAGTTTCAGTAGGTCATTCTATTTATGATTATTGGTTGAGACAATGGTATGGAGTTGACCCGGCAGACGGTTCTCCTCTCTTTTTAGTAGCTGATGCCTTTGCTAATACAACTGCTGCAGATATCAGAACTGTAAATGGAACCAAGGTGACGACCAATTTTAATAAAGCTAAATATGATTATTCAGGAACTGCTATTCCGGATCTTTTTGGAAGCTTTGGAACCTCGATTACCTATAAGCAATGGGCTTTATCTGCAATGTTTACATACCAGTTAGGAGGAAAAACATATGATTCTAATTATGCAGCCCTAATGTCAAGTTATTCTCAGGGAGGAGCATTAAGCACGGATATTTTAAACAGGTGGACGACTCCGGGACAGATTACTGATGTTCCTGCATTAAACTCATCTACCTATACAAGTTCAAATGCAGCTTCTTCAAGATGGCTTATAAGCTCAGATTTTATTACCTTCAGACAGGCTACTTTGAGCTACAGCTTTAATACGGAGACTTTGTCCCAGCTGGGATTGGCGGGATTCAAGATTCTGGTTTCCGGCGAGAACCTTTGGAGCAAAACCGCAAGAAAAGGATTGGAGCCTGCTCAGGCGTTTAATGGAACCACATCCAACCGATATACCCCTGCGAGAATTATTACCATCGGATTTAATGTATCATTTTAAAAATTAAGTATGAAAAATCTAAAAAAACAATATATCAAATGGGCTGTGGTGCTTTCATCAATCTTCACAGCAATGATCTCATGTCAGAGCGATTATCTTGAAACAGATCCTACGACTGCAGCTTCTGAAGATGCAGCCTATTCAAGTGCATCGAATCTGATGGCTATTATAAACGGGATGCATAGAGATATGTATTACAGACAGAATGATAGTCAGGGGCAGAACGGTCAGGGAGGTATCATGATTATGATGGATGCTATAGGGGAAGATCTTGTGTTTCCTTCTACAGGGAATGGCTGGTATATTTCAACCGTCAGATGGCAGGATCAGGTGAATGAAAGCAGTTCGTATGTTTTTTATCCGTACCAGTTTTATTATGCCCTTATCAGAAATGCCAATTTAGTGATTGCCAACGGACCTTCAGTTCCGGTTGCTAATGCAGCTGATGCCAATACGGTAAAGCTCGCGATTGGTGAAGCTCATGCATTCAGAGCATTCTGTTATTATATGCTGGTTCAGATTTATGGTAAAAGATATGTTCCGGGTACTGTGAATAGCCAGCTTGGAGTTCCCATCAGATTGATCGCTAATGAAATACCTTTGGAAAGGAATACCGTTGAAGATGTATATACACAGATCAATAGTGATCTTAATGAAGCTGCTACAAGACTTGCGGGAAGCAAAAGACTAACAAAGTCCCACTTTGATGATAAGGTAATTTTAGGATTAAAAGCCAGAATTGCTCTTACACAAGGGAATTATGCCGTTGCCGCTGCATCTGCTAAATTAGCCAGAGCAGAATATCCTCTGATGGATAATACGGCCTATACAGCCGGATTTAATAATCTTGCAGGAAACGGAGAATGGATTTGGGGTGCTACTATTATTGCAGACCAAGGCGAAACATTCTCGAATTTCGGAGCGTATATGTCAAGGAATTTTAATTCCACCAATATACGTCAGGCACCAAAAGCGATTAACAGTAAGTTATTTCAAATGTTTCCTTCGACCGATGTAAGAACTAAAAACTTTGATCCTACGGGAGCACATACTGGTCTTGCCCTGCCGACTACCTATTCTAAATTTCCATTTACCAGTCAGAAGTTTCTTTCTGCCAGTTTTGCAGACAGTAGGGTGGATCTTCCTTATATGCGTGCTGCAGAAATGTATCTTATAGAAGCCGAAGCTTTGGCGAGATTAGGAAATGAAACAGACTCAAAGACCGCATTTAACCTACTCGCTAAAAACAGAAATACTAGCTATGCTGGAGCCAGTACAACAGGCACTGCCTATATCAATGAAATTCTTAACAGCAGAAGACTCGAATTATGGGGTGAAGGATTTAGACTCTTAGATCTGAAGAGACTGAATCAGGGGCTGGATAGAACTGGTGCCAATCATTCGTCTGTGGTTACGAATAATCTGATGACCGTTCCGAATACCGATCCAAGATGGGAATTCCTGATTCCGAGAGCGGAAATCAATGCCAATCCATTGATCGTCCAGAATCCATTATAATTAAAACAAAAAAAATACTACTTTTTAGAATCCTGCTTTTGGGCAGGGTTCTTTTTTTATGAAAATTAATGTGTTGAATGATTGTAATGATCAATAGAAATCACGGTTTTACTATGCTTTAAATAAACCACCACAACCTGAGTTCCTACAAGATAATCTAAGTAGTCAGCTTTAGAAACAGGAAGTCTTATTTTTTCTTTTCTGCTACGGCCGGAGAAGGTGATGATGTATTCATCATTTTCTGTTTTGTGGCGACTGATAATGACGCTTATTAATCTGTTTTTACCGCTTTTGATGTCCTTTTCCCAGTTTTTAACGAAGTAAATATAAACAAGATACATGATGCCGTATAAAAAAGCGTAAAGCACCAATGTGATGCCGGAAAACAGGAGATAATGATAGTATTTGAAATCATGAAACTTATCTTTCAACAGGTAACAGGCCATAAGTACCATTAAAAGAATTACCAATATCAGCACACCCGGAACATGTTTGAAAAAATCCTGCTTTTGATTCGCGATACTACTTATTTCCTCTTCTGTTAAAGGAATATGTTCCTGCAATTCAATCTGAGAATAATCTATTGAAGTTTTCGCCATAATGTGTTCATTTAATAGATGTAGAATTTCTTTCAGCCTGATCCTGATTTCTTAAAGTTAAGAATTGTATCAATGGGATGGTAAAAAGTTGTTATTAAAATATTAAAAAAATAATTGGCAGATTCAAAATAAATTATAACTTTGTAATTCAAAGTTCTTTTTATGGATTCGAAAAACTATCACGAAGACTTATCACATATCCGTTCCATGATGGAGCGGTCTTCCAGATTTATTTCATTAAGCGGACTGTCCGGAGTTTTTGCCGGTTTGGCTGCGCTGATCGGTGCAGGGTATGTATATTATGTCTTCCAGAGGGAAGGAATTAGTTATTTAGATGGTGACAGGAACTTTTTCGGTCCGGCATTGGTCAGGGAACTTGTACTGGTAGGAACTGTGATTTTGCTGACTGCCGTTTTAAGTGGTTATATTTTCACCGCCAATAAAAGCAAAAAGAAAGGACAAAAGATCTGGGACAGTACAACAAAGCGTTTATTATTTACGTTTGCCGTTCCTTTGGTAACAGGAGGAGTCTTCTGCCTGGCACTTCTTTTTCATCATTTGTTTGTTTGGGTAGCGCCTGCAACACTTATATTCTACGGAATCGCTTTAGTAAGTGCAGAAAGATATACACTGACGGATATTAAATATTTAGGATATTGCCAGATCACGCTGGGACTCATTTCTCTCTTCTTTTTAGGATGGGGGCTTGTGTTCTGGACCATCGGTTTTGGAATTTTGCATATTGTGTATGGGCTGATCATGCATAAAAAATATAAATAAAGATTAAATTTGCAGACTTTTTAAGAACAGCTTCTTAAAGATTTGCAGCTATTGCCTTACTATGATAAAAATAAATCAACTCAATAAAGAATTCGAAAGCCGTGTAAGACTGGGGATTATGTCCGTTCTTATGGTCAACGACTGGGTTGATTTTTCTGAAATGAAAGGGCTTCTGGAAATCACAGACGGTAACCTCGCCAGCCACAGTAATGCCCTGGAAAAAGCAGGATACATCGAAGTGAAAAAAGAATTTGTAGGCAAAAAACCGAAAACATCTTACCGTGTGACTCAAAGCGGAAGACAGGCTTTTAATGAACATCTGAATGCTCTTGAAAAATTACTGGGAAGATAAACCCTATATTTTTTTTGAAATTTAACTTTGAAATACAAAGTACTTTATAATTTAAAAATTAAATAAAATGATGACACAAAAACAAAAAACACACGCCATTTATGCACTCCCACTGGTTGTATTGTGTATTCCATTGCTGGGAAATCTAACTTCAGATGAGGTCAATTGGTCAGCTTCAGATTTTCTGATTGCAGGCGTTTTACTCTTTAGCACAGCTTTTCTGGTCAATCTGGTAAGAACCAAAGTCAAAAAACAAAGTCATAGAATTTTGATCTGCGTTTTCGTTTTGATTGTCTTTGCATTGATCTGGGTCGAACTGGCGGTAGGAATCTTCGGAAGCCCATTCGCAGGAAGTTAAACGAAGACTTTAATCATACAGATTTCAGTGATGACAAGAAAGAATTTCATTAAAAGATTGGCGCAGCTTTCATTGATAGGAGTATTTCCTGCATTGTATTCATGGCAGATAGAACCTTTCTGGGTAGAATTTGTCCGAAGGAAGCTACCTATTAAAAATCTCCCACAAGCATTGGAAGGGAAAACATTGATGCAGATATCAGACCTCCATGTCGGAGACCGTTTCGACTGGAATTTCCTGATCGACTCTTTCCAGAAAGCCAAACAGTTTAATCCGGATTTTGTGGTCTACACCGGAGATTTCGTCAATCACGGAACATCAGAAGAGCAGAAAGACCTGGAAAAAGTAATGAAACAGGCAGTCTATGGAAAGCTGGCGACCTTCGGAATTCTGGGAAATCATGATTACGGAAAGAACTGGGACGATGTAGAATGCTCAGAAAACATCTGCGATATTCTCAATGATTTTGGAGTCACGATGCTTAAAAATAGCAGTGAAGAAAGCCACGGACTGAACTTTATCGGGTTTGAAGACCTTTGGTCACCCAATTTCTATCCGGTAGAAGTGATGAAAAGCCATAATCCTTCAAAAGCCAATATCGTGCTTTGTCATAATCCGGATGCCTGCGACAGAGATATATGGAATGGTTATCAGGGCTGGATTCTGAGCGGTCATACCCACGGAGGACAATGCCGAATTCCAGGCATCATCACACCGGTTCTTCCTGTAGAGAATAAAAAATATGTCTCAGGGGAAATAAATCTTCAGGACGGAAGAATTCTGTATATCAACAGAGCTATCGGTCACTCTTTCCAGATAAGATTTATGGTCCGTCCGGAAATTACCGTCTTTACCCTAACGCAAGCTTAAAATATTGTATCGATGAAAGATCATCAAATAATAAACCTTGGAAAATACATTTTCGGAATATGTATTTTACTTGGAAATGTCTTTTTCTCCGGGTATTTCATCACTGAAAACGCTTGGTTTATGCAATGGGGAATCGTTTTTCTTGTCTATGGAATACTAGTCAATCTTCTTGCGGTGATCGGTCTGCTTCTTTACGGATTTGCTGAAAAACTTAAAATGAATGCCTGTTTAATGGCGATAGGCTTAATCATGTTCAATGTACCACTCGGGTTCCTCTATGTTATGTTAGGAATTAATCTAATATTTAAATAATACATTATGAAAAAAGTACGTGTTCAATTTCTGCTTTTTGTCTACGATAAAACCCAGAAACTTTACAGAAAATATTTTAAAAAGAAAAAAAGACAGTGGCAGTTCAACGAAGAACAGCTGCTGCAATTCCAGGAAGATTCTTTAGGACGAAAACTGGGCGAATTCTATAAAAAGCACGGGTTCTCCATGATCCCGAAAATGGAGGACCACGACGTCCATCACCTGATCACCGGATGTGGAACCCACTTCGAAGATGAGGTGGCGATGCAGTATCTGCTGCTTGGAAACGGTAAACTGAATGCCCATTTGCTGGCTGCTGTTGTATTGGGAACCCTCATCCTTCCGGAATATCTGAAACTGTATATGAAAGCATATCGGAAAGGGCAGAGCATGAGACCCTTTTACCACTGGGATTTTGAAAGCCTTTTGTGGCAGAATTTCGATCACCTGAAAGACTATATCCAACAGAAAGAAACAGCACCGCTCTATTAATGATAAGTCAGTCATGACGAAAATAAAATATACTGCGCTTGGCAGAAATACTTTTCTTATCTCGTTTTTATCAGGAACCTTACTTTTAATGGGTTACCTGATCACGAAAGCAGAACTTCTGATGGTCTTCGGGTTCTACTATGTCATCATTGCAGCGGTAGTCAATTTGCTTGTGTTATTATATGAGCTTATGGAATTCCTGACCCATATTCCGGATAAGAAATCCTCCGGAAACTCTGTACTCCTTCTTTTGGTCAATATTCCCGTCACCATCCTCTATATGGGCATCCTCATTGATTTTAAACTATAAATCTATTTACTTTTTAAATTTTAAATCTTTCAATCTTTCAATCAAAAATTTAACATCTCCCATCATGAAAACACATCACTATATATTCCTTACAGCCGCCTCGTTCGTCATCGTATTCTACGATCAGGACATTGGATTGAATCTCGGTATTCTTGCCATTGTTTACGCATTGCTTACTTTGTTCAAAACGCCTGAGAGAAACAGGACCAGAACTTTTCTGATACTTTTTGTTACAAGTATCCTGTCAAGCTTTGCTTTTATCTGGTACAGAGATTTCCCATCCTTGCTGGCGGTTGTAAGTTCCATTCTTTTGCTGGGCTACCGCTCAAGAAACAGAAAGCTTAAAATACTGTTCCTGATCCCGGTTTTTATCATCAACAGCTTCACTTCCATTTTCAGGTTCTTCATCTTTGATGCATGGCTGCCGAAAAGGAACGTTTCCGGCGTGTGGCAGAAAACATTGGCTTTCGTTGTGATTCCGCTTGTATTTATTTCTATATTTTTCGGGATCTATTCTGCGGGAAGTGATCATTTTGCGGCACTTTTTACAGATTATGAACTGGATATTAATGTGTGGCAACTGTTATGTCTTTCGGTTCTGGGCTTTTTTATTGCGTTCAATTACTGGAATTATGCAGTGGAAAGATTTATCTATAAAAAGAATTATCTGCTGGACGATAATTTTAATGATCAGTCTAAAGTTCAGAAGGCCACATATTCTTTCCTTGATCTGGATGCAGAGCGAACCAGCGGTGTAATCTCTTTCTTTTGTCTGAATATTTTACTGGTATTCTTCATTATCACTTACAATTATGAACAGTTTTATGAAGTTTCAAAAACGCCGGTCCAGCTTTCGGAAGAAACACATGAAAGAGTGAATGCCGTGATCATGTCAATTGTGATGGCCGTTATGGTGATTATGTTCTATTTTAAATCCGGATTCAATTTTGATCCGAAAGCAAAGCTAATGAAAATGCTGGCCAGAATCTGGATCATTCTGAATGCTGTTCTGGTACTGTCCGCAGCACTAAAAAATTATGAGTACATCATCACCTACGGATTTACTTACAAAAGGCTGGGCGTATTTGCTTTTCTCCTGCTGGCGCTGATTGGTCTGGCTCTTACGTTGATTAAAATTCAAAAGCAAAAAAGAAATGCATTCCTGTTTAATGGGATGACCTGGTATTTTTATGGAACAATTTTGGCTTGCAGTTATGTCAACTGGGGCGGAATCATTACCTCCCAGAATATGAAGCGTAAAGATTTTGCCGTGGAATATCACCTTGAGCAAATCAGTTTCAGTGAAAGAAGGCTTCTGAAGTATGCGGATGAAAAGAAAGATCTGCAGCTTAAAAAGAAAATACTTGAAAAAGTAAAAGAAGAAAAAGCCAAGCCTTTCCTTTCAAAAATCCTTTACTATGAAACATTAAAAGAGTAGTTATTATGAAAAAATCCTTATTGTTAATTCCATTGATTATTATTTCATGTAAAAAAGAAGCGAACATTACAGAAGCTCCGAACAGAGACTCTGCCGTGATAACAGAAATGCCGGACGCTGCCGCTAAAGCAGATTCAGCTGCCATCAGAAAGCAAGATTCAATCATTAACAATGCTCCCGTTACCAAAGAAGTACTGCGCAAAGGCGTTATGAGAAGTGAAAAAGAAGGCCAGATCGTAAGAACGGCAGATGCATCTCAGCTTCCTTTCACATTGGGAGAAGAATTCACGAAAGACGGTCAGGAACTTGTTTTAAAATTGACCCATTATGACAAACCGACTATTAAAGCCAAAATTTCAACGAATGAAAAAGACTTTAATATCAGATTTAACCAGATCAAACTTCCCAACGGAGATTATGACGGACCATTCAGCAGAGAAATCACTTACCAAACTAAAGGTACCGGAGAAGTCTGGCTGATTATCGGGAAAAGCAATATGGCTTCCGGAAATACAAAAGGAAGTTTTAATGTAAGTGTAGAGTAAGTTTTATCCCTTTGGTATAATTTCTGCAAACTCATTACTAAAGTTTAAAAGTTATGAAAAATATATGGTTAATGACGGCAGCAGTTTCAGCAGTAGTAGTCAGCTGTGGAACAGTGCAGTCACTGGTCCAGAACACATTCCCTTATACGGCCAATGTTTTGGTGTCTACGGGAGTTCCGGCCGATAAAGAAGTTTCCTCAACATCTACAGCGACCAATGTGCAGACATGGTTTGGAGGAAACAATAATGCGAAAATCAAAGATGTAAGAATTTCTGATGCTAAAATCTCCGTAGTGTCTCCTTCAGGTGGAAACTTAAGCGCAGTAAAATCTGTGAAAGTATATGTTTCATCCAGCGGGACTGGAGAGAAATTAGTGGCATCCCGTTCCAATATTACAACAGATTCTTCGAGTTTAAATCTTGATCTTAATGATACAGGATATTTAGATGAGGTCGTAAAAAGTTCAGGACTGACCGTAAGAACAGTCTACGAATTAAAAAATCAGACGACTTCGGATATGAATCTTAAAATAGCACTGAATTTCAACAGTGTTCCAGCGAAATAATTTTTGTACCGTTTAAAACAGAATAGGCTGTCCTGAAAAGGCAGCCTATTTTTTTTAAAGTTTTTATTCAGATAATTGGGTCAGGACTTTAAGCGCCTTTTCAATATCTCTTGTATTTACGAAAATATGGTCATGGTAATACGCTGCCACAACATTACAGCTGATGCCGTTTTCAGAAAGCACTTTTGAAAAAGCAGCCGTTAATCCTACCGCTTCCAGGGAAGAATGTACAGTCAGTGTTATCCATGACATGACAACAGAATAGTCCAGCTGTAGTCTGTCTGCAATTTCTTTTTTTAGAATAAGGGTAAATCCTTCTTCCTCCCTGAAGAACATTTCAATTTCATTCAAATCAAAACCTTCTGTACTTTTCGTGGTACAAAAAACATAGTCACCCGGATTGTGCTGGGGTTTCATACTTTTTAAAAGCTTTCCTAAATCTGTTTCTCCGTTCATTCTTGATTGATATTAAAAAGAAAACAAGATACATCTATTTTTATGACCAGTTTCAAAACTCTGGGTGCAGATATATTTTTTTTAACATAAAGGAATTGATTCAATTCAGAAGACACTATAAATAAAAAAATGAGCCACAATCTCTCACAGATTATTTTCGCATATCATAGTCGTGTTATTTGTGAAATTATTTGTGAAATTTGTGTTTAAAAACATTTCATCTTTGAAATCTTTGATTAAAAATGGATTAAGCAGACGCTATATTCGACAGCTTTATCTACGACGAAGTCCAACTCTTTGCTTCCTCCAATTCAAAAGCATTTTTCATAGAACTTTGCGTGGAAAAATTTCATCTCTTCCCCAAGTTTTTTGGGTGATCCTATTTTACAGTTTTTAAAAGTAAAATGAGGCGATCCGAATCCGGATCACCTCATTATTTTCATTAAATAGGTATGAATGTTTTGTGATATTACAGTTTGGTGAATTTTTCAACCACTCTTCTCTGTCCTTCAGTAATATTGATGATATATTGACCGGTAGGAAGATTCGAAGTATTGATCTTTTCATCCGGTGAAACTGAACCTTTTGTAACGGTTCTTCCATGCATATTGATGATCTCGAAATCAAGTTTTTTATCGTCATTGCTATGAATGGCAACAGAGCTGGTCACAGGATTAGGGTAGATCTTAATTTCTAAAGGAGCTTGTACTTTTACGCTCGCTTTAAGACTTCCTTCCAGTTGTAATATAGCATTTTTCACATTAGGAAAAGGACCGATTTTTTGATTCACAACGGTACCGCCCTGAGGAATTCCTGTAGAGATTAACAGGTTTTTCATTGCAGCCGGAGTCATATACTGACCTGTAGTCTGATAATAATAAGACTGGATCAGTGTCGCTGCAGAAGCTACCACTGGAGTGGCAGAGCTCGTTCCGCTGAAATAATTGTAAGTTCTGTTATTATCGTTGTCATATTTTTGGTAAGATCCGTATCCTGCCGCAAGCACGTTGCTTCCCCAGCCCTGTACATCCACCCGGTTTCCGAATGTACTGAAGCTCAGTTTTGAATGGGTGGTATTCGGAGAACCTGCTCCCACAATGATGGCACCGCTGTTTCCTCTTGCTCTGTAAGCCGCATAAAAAGGATCATCAAGATTTTGATTTCCGTTTCCTGCCGCCGCAATGATAATGATTCCTGAATCTGTAGCTGCTTTTGTTAAGTCCCAGATTACGCTGTCATATTCTGCAGGACAGTACTGGCCGTCTTTCCCGCCGGTCTGCATTTCATACAAAATAATATCACCTGCCTGCGATGCATTGATGGATCTGCTCACTGCGGAAGCTCTGTTGTATCCCACAGTAGTCCATTCCATATAGCCTTTGATTTGGGAGGCACTGTAAGCAGCTCCTGAAAGACCGATATTATCCTTTACAGAACCCAAAATACTTACCACAGCCGTTCCGTGATCACGGTAGTTATTGTTCGCTAATCCTGCATTCGGGCTATATCCCGGTTCCAGCTGAATAGAGTTTTGATTGGAAAGCATCTCGTGAGTTTTATAGAAACCATATTCTACATCGCGGATTCTGATATTCTGTCCTGTGATTCCTCTCGACCAGGCATATTTTGCATTAATTCCAGGATTGTCGTTGAGGTAGGTTTGAAGACTTTCAAGATCCGGAGTGGCTACAAAAGCTTTAACGAAAGGAGGTTCGATAGGCGTGCTGCTCATTACGGAAACATATTCCACTTCAGGGAATCTTTCAAGCGTGTGTGCCAGCTTTTCGGCGTCTTCATTGTTTTGTAAAGGAATATTGACTTTGAATATCCTTCTCAGTTTTTCAACAGACTCACCGGAGTTACCGTTGGCTCTGCTGTCTTTGATCATTTCGTCGAGTTTTCGGTCACTAAAACCAAAATCGTTGACAAACGAAATTCCATTGGTTTTGACAAATTCTGCCAGTTCCGGATTTCCGAGTGCTGCTTTTTCAGAAGTGATGTTTTTAGAAAAACATACATAAATGTTCGGGTTTGGCTTATCATTTTTCTCCGATGGATTCTGGCCGTAAGAAAGAATAAAGCCGAAAATAAATAAGGTGAAAAGTCTAATTTCTGTTCTCATAATATCTTATTAAATGGTTGTTAACCAAATATATAATTTATATCACAGAAAAAGGAAAAATAGAATTAAATAAATGATTTTTATTGTATAGTTGTTAATTATAATGAATAATCAGTGTAAATGATAATAAAATAAAGTTAAATCACATTTTTGTGAAATTAAATTAATGTCAAAAGAATATGCGTATTCAATTAATGACAAACTATTGATAAGAAGATTTAGTTGATATAATTCATTTTAAGAAGGAGTCTCCGGATATGACCGGTAATGAATTTATTATTATTTGTCAGCCAGACAATAGAAATGTTTTTTTCAGGAATCATGATGAGGTGGGATTTAAAACCTCCCTGATCACCGGAATGCTCTATGACTTTTACATTCTCTTCTGTTGGGGTATCGGCGTAAAAACCTTTGTGTACAAACCAGGTTCCGGTGTGGTAAACCGGTTTTTTGCCATTCCACTGTTCCGGCTTATAAAGCGTTTTAGATGCTTCAATAACAGAACAGTTGGTAAACTTACACTGATTAATAGCTGTAATGTATTTTTTCAGATCTTCAATGGAGCTCCAGACCCCTCCGTTTCCGGCAGCAGTAAAAGTAGGGTATTCACCATAGTCGTATTCCGTGTATACTTTATCTTTCAGGATATAACCGTGGGCTACATTTTTTTCAGGATAGCTTCCGTCTGTAATACGGCTGCTCTTCATTCCGGCAGACTTGAAGATATTTTCACCGATGAAACGCTGCCATTTCATGCCACTCGTTTTTTCAATCACCAGCGCCAGTCCGTTATAGGCAGGATTCGAATATTTGAATTTTGTTCCCGGTTCAAATTCCAGTGAGTCTGCAGATTTTAGAGGTCTGAAATTCTCCTCATCCTTTGCGGTCAGGTAAAAGATGCTGTCTTTCTCCACATGTCTGAGATCCGGAAGCCCGGAACTGTGAGTAAGAACATGGCGGAGTTTAATTTTAGAAGCAATATCCTTATTCTTAAAATCCGGAAAAAATTTCAGCAGGTTGTCATCTGTTGAAAGCTTATGTCGGTCCTGAAGCATCAGAATACCATAGGAGACAAAAGTTTTAGTAATAGAACCAAGGTTCGCGACTGTTTTTGTTGTGAATTTTTCCTTAGTCTTCAGATCAGCCAGCCCGAAAGAATTTTCATACAAAACCTTATTTCCCTGCTGGATCAGAATAGCACCGCCCGGTTCGTCTGCTTTGAAAAGTTCTGAAAACGCAGAATCTAATTTTGATTTTAAAAGTTCCTCACGGCTCTGAGCAAAACAGGGCATCTGAATACTGAAAATGAATAAAAGTCCGGATATTAATTTAAAACGAAGATGCATGAATAAGGTGTTTTTTTAATCTTAAGGTTAGCGAAACGGAGCTGTAGCTGTAAATATTTTCTTTCTGAATGATCAGCTTTTTGTGATGGAATCCATGACAATCGTCACCGGACCATCATTGATAAGAGAGACTTTCATATCCGCTCCGAAAATACCGCTTTCGGTTTTCAGTCCTGATTTAGCGATTTCTTCTTTGAAATAATCAAAAAGTGGAATGGCTTTATCCGGTTTTGCAGCTTTGATGAAAGAAGGGCGATTGCCTTTTTTGTAATCCGCGATCAGAGTGAATTGGCTGATACAAAGAATTTCTCCTGAAATATCTTTAACAGAAAGATTAAGTTTATCATCTTCATCACCGAAAATCCTGAGGTTTAAAATCTTTTGAACCAGCCAGTCTGCATCTGCTTTTTCATCATTTTCATCAATGCCGGTCAGCAGCATCAGTCCTTTCCCGATTTCCCCGACAATTTTTCCGTCCACTTTTACACTAGCCTCCGAAACTCTCTGTATAACAATCTTCATTTTAGTAATAAATATTTAAATTTTTAGTAGCAGGATCATAATTATTAAGATAGGTTTTAGGTGGAAGAGAAGTCGGTGAACCAGACTGCGGCTCGCCAGTTCTCAGAATCCATTTGGTGTTATCCTTAGGACATAGAATGCTGATATTGTCTTTTACTTCTAGGGTGGTGTTGCTGTCGGGGCATAGATGTGGTGCATTCCTGTCATAGACTTTAAAGTTTTCTCCCACACGCACTATGATCAGTCCTCTTGTTCCGGACTGCTGCTCGTTTACGTAAATCCAGCCTCCGTCATAAGTCAGATTGTAGTAAGCAGGCAGGTTCAGATTTAAAGTTACATTGATAGGGTTGCTGGGAAAACAGCTCACGGTGTCTTCTCTGCTTCCGCATGAGTTTATAGTTAAAATACTGAAAATCAGCATCGTTAAAATAGAAAGGATTGAAAAAGTTTTTTTCATTTCAATTTAAATTTTTATATATTTGTAAAAGTTAAACGATATAACACGTAATACATTGTCCGGCAAATGTCGGATTATTTTTTTATACCAAACCTAAATTTTGAAAATTATGGCAAGCTATGTAACAAAGGAGGGACAAGAGAAAATGAAAGCTGAGCTGGAACAGTTAGAAACTGTGGAAAGACCAAAAATTACCATGCAGATCGCAGAAGCAAGAGATAAAGGAGATTTGTCTGAAAATGCTGAATATGATGCGGCTAAAGAAGCTCAGGGTATGCTTGAAATGAGAATTTCAAAGCTGAAAGATATTATCGCAACTTCCAAGATCATAGATGAAAGTCAATTAGATACTTCAAAGGTTTCTATCCTTACTACGGTAAAACTTAAAAACAATGTTACCAACCAGGAGCAGGTGTTTACATTAGTACCGGATAATGAGAGTGACCTTAAAACAGGAAGAATTTCTGTAAATACACCTATTGCAAAAGGATTGCTTGGAAAAGTAATCGGCGAAACAGCTGACATTACATTACCAAACGGAAACAAACTGTCTTTCGAAGTATTAGATATTTCCCTATAATCTAAGTACGATATCCGGAATCAAATCTCTAAAATCTAACCTCTAACTTCTACCTTATGAGCAGTATATTCACAAAAATCATTAATGGCGATATTCCCTCTTATACTATTGCCGAGGATGATAACTTTATCGCATTCCTGGACGCAATGCCTTTAGTGAAAGGACATACACTGGTAGTTCCCAAGAAAGAAGTAGATCTGATATTTGATCTGGACAGTGAAGAATATAAAAACCTTTGGGGATTTGCCCAGCAAGTCGCCAAAAAGATTAAAAATGCAGTGCCCTGCGTAAGAGTGGGAGTAGCTGTAGTAGGACTTGAAGTTCCTCATGCCCATATCCACCTCATTCCCTTAAACAAAGTGGAAGACATGAACTTCAAAAATGAAAGACTGAAACTAACAGACGAAGAATATAGAGAGATTCAAAACTCCATTATTTCTTAAAAGCATAAAATCGTAAAAAAGAAATTTTTTACGATTTTCTTTAACCTTATTATATAGTATGAATTCAAACCAATGTTCTTTCTGCGGCAGAAAAAGAAATGAAGTACAGATGCTTATTTCCGGGCAGAGCGGCTTTATTTGTGAAAACTGCATCGAACAGGCGCACGTTATTGTAAAAGACAGCGTTTCTAAAGCGGGGACTTCTCCGGCAGAAAGTATAGACGAACTTAAAAAACCGAAAGAGATCAAAGAATTCCTGAACCAATATGTTATTGGGCAGGATCAGGCAAAAAAGCAGCTTTCGATCGCGGTATACAATCATTATAAAAGACTGCTTCACGCTCAGGATGAGAACAGAGAAGTAGAACTTGAAAAATCAAATATCATCATGATAGGCGAAACCGGTACAGGAAAAACTCTTCTGGCAAAAACAATTGCCAGAGAGCTTAACGTTCCTTTCTGTATCGTAGATGCTACCATTCTTACAGAAGCAGGTTATGTGGGAGAAGATGTGGAAAGTATCCTTTCAAGACTTCTGATGGTGGCTGATTATGATGTGGAAAAGGCAGAAAGAGGAATTGTATTTATTGACGAGATCGATAAAATTGCAAGAAAATCTGACAATCCAAGCATTACAAGAGATGTTTCCGGAGAAGGAGTGCAACAGGGATTACTGAAACTTCTTGAAGGGAGTATTGTCAATGTTCCGCCTCAGGGAGGAAGAAAACACCCGGATCAGAAATACATCCAGGTGAATACTCAGAACATCCTGTTTATTGCCGGTGGTGCCTTTGACGGAATCAAAGATATCATCGAAAGAAGAATGAACAAGCAAGCCATTGGTTTCAGTTCTGAAAAAATAAATAATACGGACGAAGAAAAATATGTATTGACAAATATCAATGCTATTGACCTTCGTACTTTCGGATTAATTCCTGAACTTTTAGGTAGATTCCCGATCATTACCTACCTGGATAAACTGGATAAAGAGACCATGGTAAGAATCATGAAAGAACCCAAAAATTCGATCATCAATCAGTTTATAGAACTGTTCAAAATGGATGGCACGAATTTGGTATTTACAGACGGCGCTGTCGAAAAGATAGTAGAAGAAACCATTGAAAAAGGATTGGGAGCCAGAGGCTTAAGAGGAACAACTGAAAAAGTTCTGGAGGACTATATGTTTTCAATAGGAGAGGAGAAAGAAATCATATTAACAGAGGATAATATTTTTGTTAATAAATAAAATATTTTTTTTTCTTTAAAAAAAAATCTTACCTTTGCGGGTGAAGATTGTATTAACACACAAATAATTTATACAATGAGAAAAAGTTTATTTGCTATAGGTCTTTTAGCAATTAGTTACTCTGTTCAGGCGCAGGTACTATGTCACGTTGACACTAATGCTAATATGTATGTGAGCGAAGGCACCCTTGTTTATAGTGGTGGAGGTGTGCAGACGAAAGGTAATGGCCTTTTGGATGTGCACGGAAACGTCATGGTTGTAGGTACAGCCGGAGATGCTTTTAAAACAATAGACGCTGCTGGTGGAGATAAAACCGATGGCGGAAATATTATTTTAAGACTTAATACTCCCGGGAATACCGACGACGCATCTACTTATGGACAGTTATATGTTGATGGCTTAAGCCAGGCACAGATTACTGGAATCGTAAGTAAAGAATTCAGAACCAAGAAACATGGTAATGGGGATTTTTATCAGCAGGTAGCAATGCCTTTCTCTGGTAAAGTCTTGAACACATTATCCACTGAACTTGGTAAAACATTCGGAACAGTAAGAAGAAGTAAAAACGAAATCTTAAAATGGAACAACACTGGTGCTGTTGCTGATTTTACAGATTTGACTACTCCTACAAGTGATGCTACCGGATATTATATGCTGGGATCAGCCAATAATAATCTGGACACAAGCAGCGCACTTCGTACCGTTAATGGCCGTCCTTATACAACATTGGCTAGTAATGTATCTCTTCAGAATGGAGGGAATGTTAGTTTCAATGCAGGAGGAAGTGCTCTTAATGCCTACAACGAAAGATACAACACCTACCTTCAGGATCAGTTCGAAGTATCGATAACACCATGGGCAAACACTTACGGTAAGAATATTTATCAGTTTGGAAATCCTTTCTTAACGAATCTTGATTTGTCAAAAATCGGATATGTTGAAAACGGAGGAACTACTGATAATAATAATATTCCTAACCTTTGGGGAGTAAGATACGACCCGGGAACTGTAACAGTAGGATCCCAAGGTAATGCATACAGTTCTGGAGCATTGATTCAGACTTATGCTCTTAATGGAGTTCCTGTTGGAGATATTGGAATGATCATCAAGCCAATGCAAACTTTCGTACTGAAATTAAGAACTTCTGCTCCACAGGCATTAAACTTCAACACCCTTAGAAGATTTAATCAAACGGTAAGAGCTGCAGCTACGGATTACAGCGTTACTGCTGCCAAAAATGGTGCGAAAAGTACTGATGGTACTGTAAAACAGCTTGGAGTAATTGGTTTAGATGCTAACGGAAATGAATTGGCAAGAACGTATTATGTAGTTTCACCTGATGCTACTACAGGTCACCAGACTTCAATAGCAACTACGGTTCAGGCTACAGCTACAAGTGAGAACATGATCGGTACATTTGAAGAAGCTTTAAATGGTGGTTATGATTCAAACTATACAGCACAGTATTGGCTATATATCAATGAAGCCAATGAAAATAACTTTAAAGGAAAAAATGTTAAACTTGTAAATTATAAGACTGATAAAGTTAAATCTTACAAGTTCGAAATAAGAGAAAACGGAGAGTTGGTTCCTACAGGAACTCACCTACTGTCTGCAGGTATCGGATTCTATTATAAAGCATCCAACGGTACTGTACAACAGGCAACACAGGGAGGTATTGCACCTAACGCTGTTGCATCTTATGATTTATATTATGGTGATCCAAATAATGTAGTGTTAGGTACAAAAGATACTAATAATGTTCCTTCAAGAACAATGGTAGTATACAATCCGGAAATTACCAACTACATTGTTAGATTTGATCCAAACTGGAAAAAAGCAGATATTGAAGTTTATGATATGAGCGGAAAACTGGTTATCTCTAAAAAGGCAGTTGATGCATCTAGGGATTTTGTAATTGAGCTTAACGGCGCTGTTAAAAATTCTTATGTTGTAAAAATTGTCTCTGATAAAGGAGAAACCGTTAACACTAAAATCTTAAAATAAATATTATGAAAACTATTAATAAACTAGTAATTGCTCTTTTCTTATTCGGAACATTTCTGGTCAAGGCCGATGACGAAGTTCCACCAGTACCGGGAGGAGGTGGTACCGGAGGGGTAGGACCGGGAGCTGCTGCATCACCTATTGACATGTACGTTTATCTGCTGTCTGTAGTTGCCATTGCACTTATTATATTCTATACAAAGAAATTAAAAAGCGTAAAAGCCTAAAATTTTATTAAAATAACATTAAACTCTCTGATTAATCAGAGAGTTTTTTTATTTTTACTCTATGAAAAAGATATATATATTATCTGCAGTATTAGCTGCATTTTCTCTGCAGGCCCAGTTTACGGTTACAGTCCAGGCTCCTGCCGAATTTAAAGATCAGGATGCCATTCTATATACATTAAACGGCTCAAAAGATATCATCGTTACCAAAGAACAGAATAAGAATAATTCATGGACTTTCAAGTATCCAGGCCATTATATGGGGATGATGAAAGTGTATTTTCCTACTTCAAATAACGCGGTAAGCTTTGTTTCGGAGAATAAAAATATAAGTGTAAAATTGGATGTTCAGAATGGTAAAGTCAAAGATGTAGCCTATCTTGATGAAGTGAATGATATTATGAGCAAGCAGCAGGAAGGTTCCCAGAAAAAAGAACTTATTCTTCCTGCATTGGCACAGATCAAAGAATACTATAAAGACAATACCGATTTCGGAAAAGCTCTGAAAACTGAAATAGACAGACTTTCCGGAACCAGCACTGGTGTTGACGCTGCCAAACATCCTTTTATTTCTTATTATAATACCAATTACGCTAAATTCCTGTCTAACTCAGCAGATCCCGCAAAAAAGGTGACTCAGGACGATATTGTTAACTTCCTGGATAAGTCTAATGATATGCTTGAGTCTTCATCACTTTTAAGGCCTGTTTTGGTGTCATATCTTAACTCCGGAGGAAATACGAATGTTGGAGCTTCAGTGGATACACTTTTGGACCGTTTAAAGGTAGAAACTCCAAGAGGGCAGACTGTTTTATCTGAGCTTATCGACATCTTTGACGCCTATGATATGGAAGAGTTTAAAACCAAGTATCTGACCCTTGCGAAAAACCTTAAATGCACCATTACCGACAGACTTGCCACTACTTTAAAATCCAATGCGAATGTGGAAATGGGTGCTGCATTTCCTAATGTGAAATTCCAGTCGGCAACAAACACATCTGCAAAGTCACTGTATGACGTTAAAGCGGATAAAAAAGTGATCATTTTCTGGTCTTCAACATGTTCTCACTGTGAAAGTGAGCTACCACAGCTTTTAGCAAAATACAATGATTTAAAAGCGAAAAATATTCAGGTTGTCGGCCTGTCTTTAGATACGGATAAAAATTCCTATACTCAGAAAATCGCTGCATTTCCATGGATCAATGACTCGGAATTAAGAGGATGGAACAGTACTTACGTAGATATGTATAATGTTCATGCAACTCCGACGTATTTTATTTTAGATGCTAACAATAAGATAATCAATAAACCAGACCACGTAGGTGATGTTTTGGAATATTTTAAGTTAAAATAATTTTGGTGGTAAACAAATATTTTCTATATTTGCACCACCAAAACGGCGAGGTAGCTCAGTTGGTTAGAGCGCAGGATTCATAACCCTGAGGTCACGGGTTCAATTCCCGTCTTCGCTACAATAAGAGGGAAAGTAATAGATTTACTTTCCCTTTTTTATTTTAGTGATTCGTCGTTACTTATTTTAAAATCCTGAATTAAAAATTCCTTACGATAAGTTTTACGTGACTTATCTATTCTTTTTTCCATAGACTATTCCATCCTTAAGTTTCTAAGTGACTATTTATATTGGCCTGGAATCAGTTTATTAAATTTCACTGATATGGGATAAATTACGTATAAATACGTAATCCTTTTTCAAGCCTTGTTCCTAGATTTGTGGTTAACATGAAATCTGCCTGTAAAGAGCAGTAACTTCTGATAGAAAATTGATAACCATAAAAACTAAAAACTAATTCTATGGCAAAGTTTACAAGAAAAAATGCTTGGGAGTATAATGGTACTTTTGACAACCCGGATCTTTTGTGGTATGCAAAAGCAGTAGGGGTTATGCAGTCCTGGGCTTTAAATGATGAAAACAGCTGGTGGTTTTTTGCAGCCATGCACGGTGAGCAAATGGGTGGAAATACATTTCCGAACTGGAATGTTCTTCCCGGACCTCCGAATGTTCCTACAAGTCCGCTTCCGGATACAGATACAATGAATAAATACTGGAATCAGTGTCAGCATCAGAGCTGGTATTTTGCACCATGGCACCGTGGGTACCTTATTGCTCTTGAAGAACAGATCCGCCAGGCGGTGATCAGTTTAGGTGGTCCGGCAGACTGGGCACTTCCATACTGGAATTATCTGGGAGCAGGTGACCAGTACAAAATACCTCCGGCATTTACACAGGAAACCCTTCCTGACGGGAAAACCCCGAATCCTTTATATGTAACCGCAAGATATGGCCCTAAAAGTGATGGAAACGTTTATGTGGTGATTCCACCACTTTCAGAAGCTTGTCAGGGAAATACCATTTATACGGGAAGCAATTCTGCAACGTCAAAACCAGGGTATGGCGGACCGGAAACCAAATTTTCACACGACGGTGCCACCAGTGGTAACCTTGAGAGTAATCCACATAATCTGGTGCACGTACAGGTAGGAGGAAATGACGGAATAATGTCTGATCCTGATTCTGCAGGACTTGACCCGATTTTTTATCTTCACCACTGTAATATCGACAGAATGTGGGCTGCATGGAATGTAAAGAACAGTAATCCCATTAATCCACTGTGGTTAGGAGGACCGGCACTTTACGGCGAAAGAGAATTCATCATGCCTTTACCGGATAATAAAGCCTGGGTGTATACGCCTGCAGAAATGACGAGTTTAGCTAAGCTTGATTATACGTATGATGATCTTGAACCTACAACGGCTCCTATCGTGGAGAAAACGCTTTCCCAAAGATTGACTAAATTAGGAGCACAATCTGTAGAAACAGAAAATTTACAAGAACAAGATATGGACTTAGGAGACAACTCAGAACTTGTAGGTGCCAATGCCGGACAAGTTCAGATAGACGGATCAGGAGCGAAAACGACCGTTAAGTTAGAAAGCAGTTCCTGGAAGAATGTACCCAACAGCCTGATGAAAGCCTCTGTATCCAATTTACCGGATCAGGTCTATCTTCAGCTGGAAAATGTCAAAGGAACACGAGATGCGAATATTTTGAACGTTTCTGTTAATCATCAGCTTGCCGGACATGTTTCTCTTTTCGGGTTGCGTAATGCTTCCGATAAAGACGGGCACAATGGTGGAACAGGACTTACCTTTATTCTTAATATTACAGACATTATCGACAATCTGTTTATCAATAATCAGCTTGATATTAATTCTCTGGATGTAACCATCCTGCCGGATAATGTGATTCCTTCTGATGAAAAAATTACGGTAGGTCGCGTAAGCATCTATCGTGAAGAGCAGAAACTATGAAAACCTCGAAAAGGATCCGTTATTCAATAAGTATAACGATTCTGGCGGTAAGTGCTTTCTTTTGGATAATTCTGCTGTTTAATCCCGGCGGGATTATGACGGTAAAGCATTGTCATGTTAGCCTTGAAGGACCATCCAAAGCTTCATTACAGATGATGCTTCAGATGAATCCGGTCTCTGATCTGATGATCGGCTGGACCCTGATGGTATTGGCGATGATGCTGCCAAAACTGATTACCCCGGTACAGTATATTTATGACCGCAGTTTCAAAAGCCGCAGGTTTTGGTCTGCATTACTTTTCATATTGGGATATACAGCAGTATGGATTGTCATGGGCTTTTTTATGAATGCGATCATTGTAGGGCTGAATCTGCTTCTACCGAATTCTTACATTCCTGCATTGGCAGTGGGAATCATTGCTGTGATATGGCAGTTTTCTCCGATCAAGCAAAAATGTCTGAACCGCGGACATGATCACGTTGCGCTTGCTGCGTTCGGTTCCGAGGCAGATCGTGATGCATTTATGTTTGGAATTATGCACGGAGTCTGGTGTGTGGGAGCAGGATGGGCACTGATGCTTTTCCCGATGTTGCTGCCTTCCGGACATAATCTGGCGATGATTGTCGTTACTTTCATCATGATCAGTGAACATATGGAACATCCGAGATCTCCGGGATGGCATTTCAGTTTTCGTTTGAAGCTGCTCCGTGTTATGATTGCACAGACCAGACTTAACATGAAAAATATATTGAAATTCAATTAAATATTTTTGTTTTCTACTATATTCTACTACTTCACCGGACTTATGTAAAATAAGGGTGAGAAAACCGCACTGAGTGCGGTTTTTTTTGTGACTTGATACTAATTTCCCATTCATGGGATTTTTAAGGTTGTTATTCCGTCTTTATTAAAAGGGTTCTAGCAATAGGTATAAACTTTGAAAAATAAATTTGCGTAGAAATACGTAAAGAATTTCAAAGAGGAATTTCTAGCTTTGAGTATCATAATTTACTTTTCACGTGAGCATCAGTAGAAAAATTATTTTCTGGTGGTGCTTTCTGAAAACAGATCTTCACTGCACTTTCGGTGCTGATGTATTGGAGAATGAACATTCTTACCGCAGTTACTTCAAATTCTTAAAACTACATACCATTAAAAATTAAAACCATGAAACAATTTGACACCCCGGCCTATCAGGCTGACATAGATTTTAAAGACCAGCCGGATCTGAAGAATCAGATCGAAAATGCCTGGAGCAATTACGTAAAATACTGTACCATTAATTCACAGATGGGAAATCCATGGTCAAGCAGTTATGATCATCCCAGAAGCTGGTACTATAATCCTCTTGTAACACCTGTTACTCCTAATAAAAATAATACAGTCCCAATCCAGTGGGGAGCTTTCCCGAACAGAATCAATCATTATTTTACCGGTCAGTTTACTAAGGATTTTCCTAATGAAGTTCAGGACAAGCTGCATGAACTTGCCGATATCGGACCGAATGCATTCACTGAAAAATATGGTACAAAACTGGTGGTTCCTAAAAATCCATGTGATCCGACTAATACGGATACAAAAGCGTTCGGCCCTTCCGGCCCCAGAGGCTGGCAGGATGAATACTGTGAATGGAGCGTGACCAGAGATGCCAACGGAGATATTATCGCTGTAAATTTCACCCACGAAAACCCGGAATACTGGTTCCATATGTGGAAAGTTTCTCAGGATATGGTGGTTTCGCTTTATCAGGAAATCCTTAATAACCCCAATGTAAAGAAAGAAGATCTCTATCTTTTGGATGAAAATGGAAATCCTGTTATAGTAAGAGAAACAGGCCTGCCTGCCTATAATCCGATTAATAAATGGAACAACGGATCTTCGGCTACAGAAAGTGGAGGCGGAGCGGTGCATCTTACCAGCCCGCCCAATTCATTAGGTGCAGAAATTTACCTTGGAGCAGCAGCTACTATTTTAAGAGTAGTTGGAGGAAAAGTGATTACCGATGCGAATACACTGATTTGTGCTGCACAGTACGGACAGATCTACAGAAACAGTGATCCCCGTATCGGGCAGAATGTGAATGCCCTGGTGTATAATAAAAAGCTGAAAATATCATTGACCAATCCAATCGCACTGTACGGTCAGGTTCCGGATTTCACTCAGTTTACAATGCCGGATTCAGCGAAAGGATATACTATTGAAGATTGTTATAAAATTATCAGAGGGGCAGCTACCAATCCGGGGACTGATTTTTATCCTTTTAATATGGTTCTTCATTCAAGATTTGAAGTTCCGGCCGGAGCTCAATTTAAACTAAGTGATATTAAAGTACAGGGCCAGCCTTTAAAATGGGGCTCACAGATTGCGGATGTTTTTAAAGTACAGCTTGCAGGAACAGGAATTCCGGGAGGAAATGACAAGCCTCAGGAATATCCGCCGGTAGGAGATCCGGATGTTACCCTGCCAAGTGTACAGTATCTTCTGGATAATAATCTGCTTCAGGCGAGTCTTTACAACAAACTGAATACTTTTTCTAATTTAACCTCATGCATTACCCAGATTGAAGCAGGAACCACTACAAGTGGAATTGCTGTGCTGGCCAGTGATGCCAACAGGGAAACAGGTTTTGATTTTGGCCCTGGAATCAGTGTATCTGTGACCGACTATCAGGATCTTGGAAATGATAATCAGCTGTTCATAATTGATATTACCGTTCATGCTGCTGCCTCGTTGGGAGAGAAACCGCTTGCGCTGTACAATAGTGCTTTAGATCCAAAATATACGATTTCGGGAGTTCTTGAAGTAGTGGCACCGGGTTCACTTCCAAAACTGAACATTACGCCAAACCAGACCTTACTTTCTGATCAGCAAATCAAACAGGTTCAAAAAATACTGAAATGAGAACATTATTATTTTCCTTTTTTCTATTGAGTTTAATTTCAATTTCATGTGAATCCGGAAAAAAGGACAAAAAATTAAACTCCAGAGTTGGCTTTTCTCAAAAGATGGCAGACTTCGACTGTGGCGCCTTTTGTGATCCTCCATCGGTAACGTATCAGCTGCCGGCAGATTCCAGCTGTGTGAACAGTTCTCAGAATGTAATGAATTGTTTTGCCTGGAAAAATTTTCTTGCATTGAACTGGTTGGCTTCAGACCAAAGGGGAGTTCCTGATACTGCTGCGGTTGCCGCTGATTACGGGATGCCCGGAGACTACAAACCTACGGTATGGGAAAGCTACCTGAGTATTGATGATGTATTTGCTTCCAAACCACCTGCACAATGGAATCTTAGAAGCAAAAACGGGTATATGAAGTACATCAATGAGATCAATAAGTTTACGGATATCAATGCAAGTCTTCCGAAACCTAAGCTGAAAGCAATGCTGGGAGGAAATGTAGACGAGATCATGCAGGCTAAAGGAGCATGGCTGACCGATCAAAGCGGAAACATCGTTTGGTACGAAATCCGGATGAATACTATTGAAAGTGATTTTGTACGTGATAATAAACTTTATAATTATGGAAGCTTAAGTGCCTTTGCAGCCCAAAATCAAGGGGTTTGGTTTCCGATGGAATCTATTGAGATCAAAGCGGCATGGCGAATCATTCCGGAAGATCAGCTGGAATCGCTGAAGAATTTTTACAAAATATCCATGGCGATGGTTCCGGAGATCGAAGGTTTTGATAAGAACAATAAGCCGATCTATGGAAAATATTCACAGAAATATTTAGGATTGGTAGGTCTTCATATCATCAGAAAAACCAATCAGTCTCCTCAATTTACCTGGATGACTTTTGAACATGTGAACAATGCGCCAACAGATGGAAAGGTTGATCCCTCCGTGAAATATTGTTTTTATGATCCTAAAAGCACGGACAAACCTAACCAGTCTCCGGTTCCCGGAAAGGACAGTTTAAACAAACCTGTTCAGGTCGTTCGTATTGCAGACAATGCCATTTCGCCGGAAATACAACAGCTGAATAAGCAGATACAGAATATGATTAAAGCCAGCAATCCTAAATCTGTGTGGCAATACTATCAGCTGGTGAATGTACAGTGGCCGGAAAACCCGGTGAAGGATAAAGACAACAATAAGAAAGCTCCTCTGATGACCGGTGGGATTACCCCGAAGAATATAGCCAATGTCACAATGGAGACTTATATCCAGGAGAAACAGTGTATGGATTGCCACAAAAACGCATCGGTTGGAGACCAAAAATATCCTACGGATTACAGTTTTATATTTTTAAAGGTTAAACCTAAACTGGAAAAGTAAAACGGGACCCATAGTCAGTTTAAATTCGTACTCATCATAAAAATAAAACCGCAGTCTTTGTAAGCTGCGGTTTTATTGTTTTATAATATTTAAAGGAGTATTAAGTCTGGTACCCCAATAATTTTCTGATCTGATAGAAGAATCTTTCGATAAGACGAAGATCCTGTGTTACGATCTCAGCATTTCCTCTGAGTTCTTTGTCAAAAGGAAGCTTTTTGTTGTAGCTGGTTTTTAATCCTTTCGGAAGGGTGATATCTACATAATAGTTTCCTTTATCATCGGGAATAAGAGAAATATTCTGAACTTTTCCTTCCACGATACCATATTCCTGAAAACGGTAGTTGTCCAGTTTAATCAATACTTTCTGACCCGTCATAACCTTTCCTGAATTAACGGTAGGAACGGACATTCTTCCCACCAGCTTTTCCTTATTGGTAGGAAGGATGGAAACAATGGGTTCTGACATTTTTACAAACTGATTTTCTCCAAAAAACTGCTGAAAACTGGCCATTCCATCTGTAGAAGAGATGACAAGATAATTTTGCTCCCATTGTTTTAAAGATTTACGAAGCTGTTCAAAAAGCTGTAAAGTTTGAGAAGAATAGGTGATCTTGTCTTTTTCTGTATTAATGGCTGTTCCGCTTTTCGTTTTATTCAGATTGGAAATCCCTTCATCCATCTGGGAGATTGAAATATTGAGGTTTTCAAGGTTTTGCTGAGCCTGAAGGAATTTTATTTTTTCATTTTCAAGTTCTACGGAAGCAATCACTCCCTGGGTGAACAGTTCCTGAGATCTCTGATAACTTTTCTTTGATAATTCATATTTTGCCAGTTCCAGACTTTTCTGTTGTCTTAAAGTAGCAATTCTTACCCTGTATTCTGAGATACTCTGGTTGGCTGCTATATTTTCCGGCGCGTAAGGCTGAAGTCTTGTGAAAAGTTCTTCATCCTGAAAAGCTTTTGCAAAACTGTTGTAATCTCCCTGCAGTTCACCAAGTTTGAATCTTGATGTTATGGCAATAGGGAAACTCTGCAGTTGTTGAGGAGAAATAGAATCCACCAGCTTTTTCAGTTCCAGGACGTCTTTATAATTGGCCGTGGACTGCATGACCATCAATACATCGTCTTTCTTTACCTGCTGATGATCTTTGATGAAAATCTTTTCAATCTTCGCGTTCATTCTGGCCTCTATTTTCTCAGGAGGATTTTGTGATGTCACCATAACCGGAGCAGCAACAAATTCCGGATACTTGATGATGTAGCTCATCCCAAGGATAAGCAGGAGTATAATTAATATAACGCTGTTTCCCCAGCGTATCATCCAATGCGGAGGCTGGGTGAGAATGTCCTGAACACTCTCTGAGCGGAGTTCAATATTGTCTAGAATATCTTCTTTCATGTTTCTGAGATAAAATTTCCCCCATGTTTCAGAGGGAATATAATTTAAGCAAATGGACAGTTTCCGTCATAGTCTGATGGAGGATTGGTATCTGAATCCGGTGGACACTCAAAATGCTTGATTCTGCATGGAACCCAGCTTCCGTTACACCAAGATCCGCAGCAATTTGTACCAGGGAGTATTGCTCCTCCGTCAATAGAAATTAATTCTTTTCTCGACAGTTTTTTCAGATTTTTCATAATTAAAAGTTGCTTAGTTTTTTTCCTACTCTATAAGCTTTTCGGAATACGCTTTTTTATGGGTATTAGCTACCTAATTCGAGTTGATTTTTCACCAGTCTGTAGTATTCTCCTTTTAAAGCCACCAGATCGGCATGGCTACCTTCCTCTACTACCACACCTTTATCCAGAACGATGATTTTGTCGGCATGTTTTACGGTGGATAGTCTGTGAGCAATCACAATAGCGGTCTTACCTTTAAAGAACTGTTCAAGATTTTCCATGATCACTTTTTCATTATTGGCATCCAAAGCAGAAGTAGCTTCATCGAAAAAGATAAATTCCGGAGATTTGTAAACGGCTCTGGCAATGAAAAGCCTCTGCTTTTGACCACCACTCACACCTACACCTTCATTTCCGATCTTTGTATTATAGCTTAACGGAAGACTTTCAATGAAATCTTTGATGTTGGCAATTTCTACGGCACGTCGTAATTTCTGTTTGTCTACATGATCTTCTCCTACCGCGATATTATTGGCGATGGTATCATTAAATACATATCCTTCCTGCATCACTACACCACAATGATCTCTCCAGAATCTCGGGGAAATACTTTTCAGCTGTGTGCTTCCCAATCTGATATCTCCTGCCGTAGGTTCGTAAAATTTCATCAGAAGTTTTAAAAGCGTGGTTTTCCCACTTCCGCTGGCTCCAACAATAGCTGTTGTTTTCTGATAAGGTATTGTAAGGCTGAGATCTTCAAATACAGGAACATCTGACCCGATATACCTGAATGATATGTTGCTGACTTCAATGTCTTTCTGAGGAATTTCTCCTGCATACTGCTCATTTTTGTCTTCTTCGTCTTCTTTATCGTGAATCTCACCCAATCTTTCAAGGGAAATCTTGGCATCCTGAGTCTGCTTGATAAAATCGATAAGCTGTAACAATGGACTGTTCAGCTGCCCGATAATATACTGCACCGAAAGCATCATCCCTAAAGTAAGATTTCCTTCTAATACAAGTTTGGCTGAAAGGAAACTGACCAGAATATCTTTCATCTGGTTGATGAAATTTCCTCCCACCGACTGCCATTGTTCCAGGGATAGAGACTTGATTCTGATCTTAAATAATTTAACCTGAAGGAATTCCCAGTCCCAACGTTTTTGCTTTTCTGCGTTATGCATCTTGATTTCCTGCATCCCGTTGATCAACTCGATTACCTTACTCTGCTCCTGTGAAACCTGAGAGAATCTTTTGTAATCCAGTTCCTTTCTTTTACTAAGGAAAAAGCTGATCCATCCGATGTAAAGACCTGCGCCTATCAGATAAACGACAAACAGTCTGTAATCATAAAACAGAAGAACAATACTGAAGATAATAAGATTCACCAAAGAGAAAAGGGTGTTTAACGAAGAACTCGTCAATAGCTGCTCAATTCTATGGTGGTCATTAATCCTCTGCATGATGTCCCCCGTCATTCTCGTGTCGAAAAAGCTTATCGGAAGCTTCATCAGCTTGATAAAGAAATCTGAAATGATGGAAATATTGATCCTAGCAGATAAGTGGAGAAGAATCCAGCTTCGGATGACTTCAATACCCATCCTTCCCAGAAATAGCATGATCTGGGCAAGAAGAACCACATAAATAAAGTTGAGATCCTGATTCTGTATCCCGACGTCTACAATACTCTGCGTAAGGAATGGGAAAATAAGCGAAAGTAAACTTCCCGCCAAAAGACCCACCGCAAGCTGTATGACAAGAGACTTGTACTTAAGCAGGTATTTGGATAAGAAAGAGAAACTGGCCTTACTTTCCTCTGTATCAAATTCGGTCTGAAAAAATGCAGGCGTCGTTTCAAGAATAAGGGCAATTCCTTCTTCCGTATTTTCGTTGGCATTTTCCCCGATCCATAATTTGATGAATTCATCACGGGAATAAGTGATCAGCCCATAACTTGGATCTGAAATATAGACTTTGTTATTTTTATCAATTTTGTAGACAACAACGAAGTGGTTCTTGTTCCAGTGTACAATGCAGGGGAAAGGAACTTCTTCTGCAAGGGTATTAAAATCGATCTGGACTCCAAGGGAACGGAATCCTAAGTTTTCTGATGCGTCGCTAAGGCCTAAAAGGCTGCTTCCTTCACGTGTAGTTTCAGAAAGGGTACGGATCTGCTGCAGGGAAATACTTCTGCCGTAATATTTACTTACTATTCTAAGGCAGGTAGGGCCGCAGTCTTTGGCATCCGGCTGTTTATAAAAGGGAAATTTCTTCAAAATTGATATTCATTATAAAATGTCGCCAAAATATGACGACATTTTTACTTATTCAAATTAATATTCAAATTTATATCGTTCATTTATATCATGCACCATTATTGTATACATCGATACAAATTAAAGGATCATTAATAGCTGGGAAGAGATAATGTTCCCGCTTTTTTTAGTTTAATCCTAATAACCCTGTGGCGTGAAATCAATCATGGGAGGTGGTGTGCAATAATACGTGTTGGGCCCGGCTCCTGCAATAGGTCTGCAGACTCCGTTGGCACAGCATTGGTCACCACCACATTCTCCATTTTCCGGACATCTTCTAAGTCCTCCTTTAATAGATTTTAAATTGTCTCTTGAGATTTTCTTTAAGTTTTTCATAGTGTTATTTAGTTTGCTGTTTTCCTACTCTTTCAAAGCTTTTCGGAGGACGCTTATATTTTTTCCTAAGATAGTGAATTTTTCAATTCGTGAAGATTTTCTTAGTGTAAGTCCTCATCTTCCATCAATTCATCAACGAAAAACCAAATATCATCACGGTCATATTTATCCGGGAACTGGTGTCCGTTTAAAATAAAAATAGGAGTAAAGTTCAGACCGGAATTGCTGTTGTCTTTTGTCATTTCAATAAATGGTGTCAGATCTTCCTCTGCAGATGATCCGGACAAGGCAACGATTTTGTTTTCGTCTCTGGTTTCAAACCATTCTTCCACAGCGTTCAGGAAATCTTTCTGAGACTTATGGTGGTAGATATAGTTAAATGCTGAAAGTAGCTTCGTATACTTCTCGTCAGCTCTTTCTGATGAATAATTGAAACGGATCTGTACAGAAATGTCCTCAGGATATTTTTCTAGAAGGCCTTCCATGATTTTATGTCCGTCTTTACAGAATCCACAGTAAGGATTGGATACGATAGAAAGACGAAGTTTAGCATCCTTACTACCTAATGAAAAAGTTTCGGTATCCTGAAATTCTATTTTTTCATTTTCCATCAGCTGGCTTTTGAAAAGTTCATAATTTCTTTTAAATCTAAGATTCTTGGCATTGGACTTCTGAAGGGTTTCTTTCTGAGAAAGAATATTGCTGAAATACAGAACTGCAGAAAAAACGAGAATCCATAAAACAGCGGTTAATAATAATGCTCCAATACTGAATGATGTATTCTGGAAGAAGAAAATGCTGATCGCCAGCTGTCCGGCAAGAATTGAAATAATCAAAAGACAAACTCTACAGAATGTTTTTTCTACAAAAGCCTGAATATATAATGAATATCCGATGGCCAGAATAGAAACGAACGTGAATCCTTTTACAATATAAGCAGTTGCCGGAAGGAAAAGTCCCAATATGGCAAGCCCTGCAAAGTAGATCAGTGAAAAGTCGGAGAACTTTAAGCCTAAAATACTGGTTTTATCCTGTTTGATGATTTTATCACATGAGTTGGCAGCCTGTTTGGCAGAAGTGTCTCCGCAAATACTTCCGATCACGGTAGAAGTATTCCCGAATTTTTGATTGAAAATCTCCATAGATATATAGACACCAGCCAGAGAAAGAAGATTGAAAAGAGCTTCGAATATGGTTTGGGTGAAAAAAGAATACACAAGGATAATGGCGAAAACAAGATATAAAAGAGGCGTGAAATTAAAAGCCAGCTTACTTTCCGCATTTTCAGTCTTTTCAAACAGAAGTACAAAATCTGTAGATTTTTGGTGAAGCTCTTCCTTATTAAGTGTTTTTGCTTTTTCTGAATAAACCGAATAACTGACTCCCGATTTCTTTACCAGAGAAAAGGAGTTATCTACAATCGCGATAAATTCTTCAGGCAGCTCATCCCAATATTCCTTATCAAGTTCATAAGCATCATTTTTTACTCCCATAAAGTTAAGTGTATCACTAAAAGCCAGTGCTGAAGGGTAGTTTGGATGTGAGTTGAACTGGAAAGAAAATTCCTGTTTATCGAGTTTTAGATAGTTAATTAGTTTGTCGAAAATCATAGTAATATTTTTAACTAAAATACGCAGATGTTTTAAAAAAACAAATTTTTTTTCTTTTGTTAGTGATATACTTTTGTTAAATGCTTGATTATGTGTAAATATTACTGTATTTTTTACATTGTTTAGTAGAAAATGAAGCTTATTCCGTAATGAAATAGAGGTAAGAAGTTGTCTGATTAGAGGTCTCGCACGGTATCAGAAAGGATGCAGTTTAAAAATTTTATAAGAGTAGAATCTTGAATGATTACGATCGATGTAGTGATCCGTTTATGGCTGAATACTCCTTGTCTAACCGTGGAATATATCTGAGCTTATAAAAAGAGATAAAAGTTCTGCTTTGAAATGAAATACTATTAGTTTTGGAAAGACAAGAAAGGAATATAGTTTTTACTATTTTAAAGAAAATATAAAACAAGGATTGGCATTTTTTTAAGCTTGAAAATTCTAAAATATAAAAAATCGTCCGATCCCGGAATAGAGATATATTTTGATGCATATATTTTTACTTTTTTTCTCTTCATTTTTACCCACTTACAGATAATAACTCTAATTTTTAGTATTGAAAAAATACCTAAAAATTCAAATATTCAATCCTTAAACAATTGTTTAAATTTGTACACTTTTCATAGTGAATTTTAAATTTAAATAATGAATTATTATTGAATTATTCGTTTTGGTAAAATTCTAATTTTCAGTGATGAACTCAAAAAAACTTAAAAAATCATAAAGTTTTCTTAAAGTTTTAAAAAAGGAGGGAAATGTTTTTGTATTTATAAAATATATTGTACTTTTACATCGCCTTGAATGAGGGAACAAGTCAAGGTAATAAATTTTTTTTCATCATTTGTGTTTTTAGAATCGTATCGCCTGATACGATTCTTTTTTTTGTTGACTACTTTTCATAGTTCAGAAGAAGGTCGATAAAGTAAGAATAAGTAACCGCTCCTTCCTGCTGGTTGCTCTTCAGAAACAGGTTATTCGTAAACCCAAAGAAGTCATCCAGCCAACCCTGATGTCTGAATATAAAACTTCTTTCATAAAGCCTATCTCTTTTCATAGCAGGAGAATATTGCACAATCACAGACTTTACAAATGCAGGATCTTCCTCAACAATAAATCTTAAAAGACTTTTTAACGTAAAATATTCGGTGCTGTATCTCAGATCCGGATTTTTTGCATTCACACCAATCAGATAGCCTATAAAATTGGCTTCCTGTTCTCTGGCAAAACCAAGCTGGTGCGAACTCTCATGTGCTGATGTAAACGGGATGAAAGTATGGGGCAGTTCACTGTTATACTGTGCTTCTGCTGTAAACGGATTATAGTACCCAAGTATTCCTGTAAAATTCATGACACTCTTAAAAAGGCTGGGTTTAAAAGCATTGATTTCCGGCGCATACTTATCTGAAATATATTGGGGAAGCTTGGTTTGTTGCTGAAGAATTTCTGCCTGTACGGTCTTCAGATCAGTAATAATAAATACTCCGTTTTTATCTTCTCTTACAGATTGCCTGGTAGTTTTGCATTTTTCCAGATAGCGAAGGGCTAATATCTTTGCCTTATTGATTTCCGGTTCTTTCTGACTGGAAAGTTTCTTGATAACGGGAGTCTGGAAGTACAGCATACCCCAACAGATCTGATAGATGAAGTAGAAGATGTTAATGCCGGCCAGAAGCCTTAAAAGAGCCTTGTTTCTGCTTTTCTTTTTAAAACAGAGTATAAGGCCATATAAAAGAAAAACGCCCAAAAGAATATAGATAAGATCGCCGAAAGAAAACGGAATCCAGCTGAAAAGCAACTGATGCATCTTTTTCTGAAGTTCAAAGAACCATTCGAAAAAAGAGATCATTGTTTTCGACTTAGAGAACGCATAGAACAAAAGAAATTGGGCAAGTAATCCACCTGCCCAAAATCTTTTCTTATGTATTGTTTTTTTACTGTTAGTGACCATTGCCTTTAGAGATTTTATCCAAGTCAATACCCTGAGATTTTAAGATCCCGGTTACACGGACTGCATAGAATGCAAGATAAGCAAAACAGACAACACCTACGATATAGCTGAAGTGAATATTTGTTTTATCTGCAATGTATCCCTGAATAAAACTTACAATTCCACCACCCATAATCATCATGATCAGATATCCTGAGCCCTGATTGGTATGTTTTCCCAAACCGTTGATCGCAAGGGCAAAGATACAAGGCCATAAGGTAGAACAGAAAAGTCCTACACTGGTAAAAGCGTATACCGAAACCATCCCTGTTGTAGACATTCCCGTAAGAAGTGCTGCAATACCCGCCACGGAGAAAATTAAAAGCATTCTTGCAGGGTTTCCTTTACTCATGATGTCACAGATAATCATTACAATGATAACGGCACCATATACATAGAAAGGAGAAAGGTCATGCTTTGCTATGGCATTCACCAATAGAAATACGCCGAATGCAAGGTAAGGGGCAAGAAATCTTAAGATCTTTTTAAACCCGGCATTTACATCAAATGCCTCTACAGCACCTGTCCAACGGCCGATCATCAGTGAGGCCCAGTATAATGAAATATAAGGAGCTACATCTTTAGTTTCAAAGCCTAGGCTTTTTTCCATATAAGCAGGAAGGTTGCTGGCTGTAGATACTTCTACACCTACGTAAACAAAGATGGCAATCATACCCATTACCAATTGAGGATACTGGAAAGCAGAAGTTTTATGGTCTCCCGGAACTGCGTCGTCCGTATCCGTCGTAATGGTGGGAGTTATAGCTGGAAGAGAAGAGAATTTAAGCATGATGGCAACAAGCACAAATGCGGCTCCAAGCATCAGGTAAGGAATTTTCACACTTTCGATGCTGGCCTCTGTATTGGCAGTAGAAGCGGCACCAAAAATAGCAAACGATACAATAAGCGGTCCGATAGTTGTCCCGAGATTATTGATTCCTCCAGCCATCGTAAGTCTTTGAGACCCTGTTTCAGTAGGTCCTACTTCTATCGCCAGCGGATTGGCAACAATCTGTTGTAACGAGAACCCGAGCCCTACTATAAAGAGACCGGAGATCATTAATGGAAACGAGGCCGTATTGGCTGCCGGATAGAACAGTAAAGTTCCTGCCGCAGAAATAAGAAGACCTAATATTAAGCCATTCTTATAACCTATTTTGTTGATCAAATCCTGTTTCAAACCTTTTGAAACGGCCATATAAATTAAAGATCCCACCGTATAAGCCACATAAAAACAGATCTGTACGAGCATGCTTTCGGTTTGGGATAATTTAAAGGCTTTTTGGAAAACCGGGATCAGAATATCGTTACTTGCCGCAACGAATCCCCAGAAAAAGAACACAGTAACCAGAGGAATAAACTGTCCCCAATTGGTTTGTTTAGAGTAATTTGACATGTTTGTTAAAAATTTCGCAAACAAATATAACTATTTCTTTTATATAGAGTGTTCCAGCAGCGTTTTTTTTATTTCTTTGTAAGCCTCTGTTTTTAGGTCTTTTGGAGAATCGGAAGGCTCCATGATTCCGTTGAAATACACTTTTACACGGCCGGGATAGCCTTTTGCGCTGTCGAAAGGGAAAATTTCCTTCAGCCCTACAAAGGTATACACGGCAATCGGGGAGTTGTGTTTGGAAGATAAAGTAAATGCCCCATCTTTGAATTCATCCAGAATAATAGAAGTATCGTCCGGTACGCCACCTTCGGGAAATATAGCAATGCTGTTGCCTTCTTCCATTTTCTCTGCGCATCTTCTGTAGACATCTGCACGGCTTCTTGCGCTTCCACGGTCTACCATTACACATATCCTTTTATATATGGTACCGAAAATAGGGATCTTTACCAGTTCTTTTTTGCCCACAAAACAGATCGGATGATCCGGCATCAGAATACAGGTAAGCATAATATCCATAATGGAAGTATGATTCGAAATAAAAACGTAGGGTTTACTTTTGTCTTTTTTCTGATCGGAAAGGTGGGTAAGATCATATCTCAGGCCCATGCCGTAGAACATCCCGAAGCACCAGATGCGGATGAATTTGTATGCGTATTTGTAATGCTTTTTATTAAAGGATAGAATGTAGACAGGGATTCCCAGGGTAACTGTTAAGACAAATGCCAGTAGCAGCAGCCAGAATCTCCAGAGATAATTTAAAATTTTTGTCACTGCTTAACCGTTAAAAATTACTTTCTTTTTCACTGAATAATTCAGAATGGAAACCAGCACAATTGCTGCGATCTTACTGATCATTTCCGGGCTTAAGGTATAAAAAATTAAATTGATATTATCCTTAAATATAAAGCTGTAGAAAATCTGGAAAAAACCTAAACTCAGTAACGTTGATACAAAAGAAACGCCCATGAAATAGGCAAATTCTTTCCTTTTGGAATGTTTTCCCCTTTCAAAGACGAACCAGATGCTCAGAAAATAATTGGTGATGATTCCGCAGCTGGTAGAGAAAATGTTACTCAAAGGATAGTGGATGCCGTGAAAATTGGTTTCTCCGGAGAAAAAATGCGGCAGGTAAGTACTGAAAGCCTTGAAGCTTCCAATCTCTACAATAGCGCTGAGCCCTCCGGCTATAATGAAGAACAAAACCTGTTTCTGGCGTATTAGTAATTCTCTCATTCAATATATATGAAAGTGCAAATTTATAATTATATGTCAATAATGTAAGAATAAAAGATTATTTTAAAATTAAAAAGGAGTGTATTTTATTGATTAATAGTGTGGTATGTGTCGTTTTGTGTGATGGATAGGCTGGAAATACTTTATATAAGAGGGCATATGTTTCTTTGAACAGTTCGTGATAATGACTGAAACAGACCTTAAAATTACTTTATGATCATTTAATAAATGGGAGATAAACAGGACAATCGTTGTAAGCAAAAGGGATTGAAGATGATCCGGAATCGGGAGGCTGAAAATATTGTGATAAGCATATGTTAAACAATGAAAAAAGTTGTTAAATAATTTTTTTGAATCAAAATAATTTCTAAATTTATTCTTCTGAATGATGTAATTATAACCTGATAATAAATTCATTTTCAACTTCTTGTGTTGATGGTTTTTTCTATCTTGGAATGTGCGCCCTAACGCATAATACCTTAATTTTCACGACCCAAACTATAACAATATTTGTATGAAAAGTCAAAACAAATACAGAAAATTCCAGCTTCAGCAAAAAAATATTGAGGCTCTTGAGAGAGAGAATTCCCGCTTCAAAAGAGTGTATTCCGAGTATGAAAATATGGCAGACGAATTGTGGAACCTTGAGAATTCTACAGACAAACCGGTGCCGGATGATTTTATCAATGCTATCATGCTTCAGAGTTCTTATCTGGAGGATGAAATTGAAGACTGGCTGATGAAGTTTGACAATCAAAAAGCTGATATAAAACATTAGAAGCTTCCAGTCTGTTTTTAAACGCTATGTAAAGATAAATTCATAATTTAGCATCCTTAAACTAAAATGTAATATATGGTTGCTATTGTTGATAGTGGTTCTACCAAATCAGATTGGGTGATCCTTGATGACTTCAAAAAAGTGTTTTTAAAAACAGAAACTATCGGCTTTAATCCTAATTTTATCAATAGAGAACTTATCGTTCCTGAAATAGAAAAGAACAGCAGCCTTATATTGGTGAGAAACTCCATTACGAAGATTTTCTTCTATGGTTCCGGATGCGGTGTGAAAAAAAACTGCGAAACCATAGAGGAAGAATTGAAAAAAGTATTCACAAAAGCTGAAGTGGTTGTGAGAGAAGATCTTGTGGCCGCCGCTTACGCTGCGTATAGCGGAAAGCCTGCTGTCGTATGTATTTTGGGAACCGGATCCAATTCATGTTATTTCGACGGTAAAGACATTAAAATAGAACTTCCTTCCCTTGGTTTCCTTATGGGAGATGAAGGAAGCGGAAGCGCCATTGGAAAACAGCTGGTGCGAAGATATTTTATGAAAAAACTTCCGGCAGACCTTCATACGGAATTTGAGCAGAATTATGGGCTGAAAATAGAAGATGCATTGAAAAACATGTATCACAGCTCAAGACCTAACGCCTGGCTGGCGGATTTCAACAAATTTGTCATCGAAAGAAAGGATCATCCTTACTTTAAAGATATGGTATATGAGGAAATGAAAAACTTCTTCGAATATCAGGTCATTCCTTATAAACAATCAAAAGACGCCGAGATCAATTTCATCGGCTCTATTGCGTATTACTATGAAGATACGCTGCGCTCAGTTGCAGAAGAATTTCATTTAAATGTAGGACACGTTGTCCAGAAACCTATCGAAAGTTTAGTAGACTACCATATTAAGTATATACTTTAATAAAAAACAAAATTCTATGTCAAGTAAAACCCACCGCGACGAAAAGAACTTTAATCAGGCCGCGTTAGATTATCATAAAGCCGAACCTAAAGGAAAGATCGAAGTTATCCCTTCGAAGCCTCACTCTTCTCAAAGAGATTTATCATTGGCATACTCACCAGGGGTGGCAGTTCCTTGTATGGAGATCCACGATAAGCCGGAAACCGTTTATGACTACACAGGAAAAGGAAACCTGGTAGCTGTAATTTCCAACGGAACGGCTGTACTAGGTCTTGGTGATATCGGAGCTGAAGCTTCAAAACCGGTAATGGAAGGAAAAGGTCTTTTGTTTAAGATCTTTGCAGACATCAATGTCTTTGATATTGAGATCGATGAAAAAGATCCGGACAAATTTATCCAGATTGTAAAAGGAATTGCTCCGACATTCGGAGGAATCAACCTTGAAGATATCAAAGCTCCTGAAGCTTTCTACATCGAGCAGAAACTGAAAGAAGAGCTTGATATTCCTTTGATGCACGATGACCAGCATGGAACAGCTATTATTTCAGCTGCTGCACTGATCAACTCGCTTCAGATCGCCGGTAAAAATATCGGAGAAGTAAAAATGGTTGTGAACGGAGCCGGAGCGGCTGCCATTGCATGTACCAACTTATACATTTCTTTAGGTCTGAAGAGAGAAAATGTTTTAATGTGCGACAGTAAAGGGGTAATCAATCATAAAAGAGAAAATCTTACGCCTGAAAAAATAGATTTCATTGCCAATACCGATATTGAGACCCTGGAAGATGCCGTAAAAGGTTCAGATGTTTTCATCGGATTATCAAAAGGAAACGTAATGACTCCGGAAATGCTTTCCAGCATGACTGAGAATCCTATCGTTTTTGCTTTGGCGAACCCGGATCCTGAAATCGCTTACGATCTTGCCCTTGAAACCCGTAAAGACGTGATCATGGCAACCGGAAGAAGCGACTATCCTAACCAGGTGAACAATGTATTGGGATTCCCTTACATTTTCCGTGGTGCATTGGACGTTCAGGCGAAAGGAATCAATGAAGAAATGAAGCTTGCAGCGGTACATGCTATCGCGGATCTTGCCAAAGAACCGGTGCCGGAAGCAGTAATCCTTGCCTATAATGTTCAGAACTTACAGTTTGGAAGAGAATATTTCATCCCGAAACCATTTGATAACAGACTGATCACCAAAGTGTCCAGTGCTGTAGCAAAAGCAGCTATTGAAAGCGGTATTGCAAGAAAAACCATCGAAGACTTCGAAGAATACGAAAACCAGCTGCTGGACAGAATGGGAAGAGACGAGAAGTTGGTAAGAATGATGCAGAGCCGTGCAAAATCTAATCCGAAGAGAATCACGTTAGGAAATGCTGAAGAATATAACGTATTGAAAGCAGCACAGATTCTTTATGAGGAAGGAATTGCATTCCCAAGTCTTTTAGGAGATAAAAAATACATCAAAGAACAGATGGAGCGTTTCGGTATCAATCTGGACATCCCGATTATTGATCCGAGTGATGATGATCAGAAGGAAAACAGAAAAAGATACAGAGAAACCCTTTGGAAACTTCGTCAGAGAAAAGGAATGAACGAGTACAAAGCGAAAAGATATGTGCGCCAGAGAGATTATTTCGGTCCATTGATGTTAAGACACGGAGATACAGACGGATTGATCGTTGGTTTCTCTAAGAACTATACATCAGTGCTTCGTCCTGTTTTGGAAGTGATTGAAAAAGATAAAGGCGTAGATAAAATTGCGGCGATGATGATGATCCTTTCAGAAAAGAAGCCTATTTTCTTTGCTGATACATCCATCAACCAGAATCCTACAGCAGAAGACCTTGTGAACATTGCTAAAATGGCAGAAATCACAGTGAAATCTTTTGCGATAGAGCCTAGAATTGCGATGCTTGGTTTCGAAAACTTTGCAGCCATTTCCGATACTTCCAAAAAAGTAGCGAAAGCGGTAAGCATTCTTCACGAGAAATATCCTAAAATGATTGTTGATGGTGAAATCCAACCGGATTTTGCGATGAATGCAGATCATTTAAGCGATTATCCGTTCTCTAAATTAGGAACTACTCCTGCCAATACATTCGTTTTCCCGAATCTTGAAAGTGCGAACCTTTCTTACAAGATCATCAGAGGAATGAAAGTAGCTCAGGTAATCGGGCCAATCCTGATGGGATTAAAGCAGCCGGTACACGTTTTACAGATGCGTTCAAGCGTAGACGAAATTGTAAATCTGGCGACGGTAGCCGTTCTTGATGCTCAGAGAAGAGAAAATAAAAAATAATAAAGAATCTTCTTTACAGATAAAAGCAGTACACTCATCTTGTGTACTGCTTTTTTTATTGTTAACATCATTAAAAAATGCGAATACAGACTCGTCTGAAAATATGAATTTAGCCGCTGTAGCCTTTCTTTATTCCTGAAAAAGTGAAATAGTAAAGAATTTTTTGAAAAATTATAATGATTTTATAGAAAAATAAATATATTTACGTGTAATTAAAAACTATTTATAATGAAAAACATTCAAAAACTATCAAGAGAAAATCTAAAACAAATCAATGGAGGAGGGCCTAGAACTCAGCCTATTCAATCACCGGAAGGAGGATATTATTGCCTTCCGTCTCAAGGACAGCTGTGTCTTGTAGGTTGTACCCCAACCTGCGTAAACGGTGCTTGTAACGTAAGCATGTGTTTAGATATAAATCCTTTATAAGATTACGCTCCGATATATCATTACAAAACCTGTCCGTCCGGATGGGTTTTTTGTTTTTATTACGTTTATATTAAATCATTGAATTCATAGTCAAAATTTAAGTTAAAAATCATTCGTACATGAAATGAAAATATTAATTAGTTTAAATTGCTATATTTGGGAGTTTTAAAAATTAATAATGATATTTTCCTTACAAGGCAGCGTTCAAGAACTTACGCCCACTTACGCAGTGATCAACGTACAAGGAGTTGGTTACTATGTAGGTATCAGTTTGATGACCTCCCAGGCACTGGCCCTGAATAAGCCGGCATTCTTATTTATTCAGCAGATCATTCGGGAAGATGCCCATCTTCTCTTTGGTTTTAACACTCGTTCAGAAAAAGAAATGTTCAATCTGTTAATAAGCGTTAACGGAGTAGGAGCTGTTTCTGCCCTTATACTTCTATCTACTTTGAGCCTTGAAGAGATCGCTACGGCTATCCTTTCCAAGAATAGTGCACTGATTCAAAAAGCCAAAGGGATAGGAGCTAAAACCGCAGAAAGAATCATAGTGGATTTGAAGGATAAGGTCCAGAAATTCGGCATTGAGGCAGAAAATATTTCTGCTTTTGTGGATAATAAAGTCAAGGAAGAATCGTTATCTGCATTAGAAGTTTTAGGGATCCCGAAACGGATGAGCGAGAAGATAGCAGACAGAATGATGAAGCAGAATCCGGAGATCACGGTAGAAGAACTGGTAAAACAAATTTTAAAAAACATTTAACATTTGGTGGCGAATAATAAGCATCTCAAAATATTTTTGTTCCTGTCGTTCCTGTGCATGTCAGTAAGTGCCTTTGCACAACAGGTACGTGATACTGCGATCATAAAGAAAGAATATCAACTGGCTGACCCCACCCGGTATGAAGCCTTTTATGACATAAAAACCGGAATGTACTATGTATATCCAAAGATTGGAAATACCTACACCGGCCCGCCTACAGCGATGTCCCCCGAAGAGTATAAAGAATTTATGCTCGCGACTCAGACAAGAGCTTACTACAAAGAGAAATCTGACAAATACAGTCTCCTTTTCAGAAGAGACAGGACGGATGCCAAAAAGCAAGGCCTTATTCCGTCTCTGATGATCAACAACAGATTATTTGAAACCATTTTCGGAAGTAATAAAATTGAGATCATTCCTTCAGGATATGCCTCTCTAGACTTTGCCGGACTTTACCAGAAAATAGACAACCCGCTGATCCTGCCACAAAACAGGACCAGTTTTACGTTTGATATAGACCAGAGAATACAGCTGGGACTTTTAGGAAAAGTAGGGGAGAACCTTCAGTTGAAAGCCAATTACGATACCCAGAGTGGTTTCGCATTCGAAAACAGAATGAACCTCGTATGGCAGGCAAAAGGAAGCTGGAAAGACCTTCAGACAAAAGGTCTTGGTGATGTAGACAAGCCAAGTGCCGGAGGGGAAGATAAAATCATAAAAAGAGTAGAATTCGGTAACGTAAATATGCCGCTTTCTACCAGTCTTATCCGTGGTTCACAATCCCTTTTCGGGGTAAAGTCGGAATTCCAGCTTGGGAAGACCTTCGGAACAGTAGTTCTGTCCCAACAGCAGGGTGAGGCCAGAAATATTGTCGTACAAGGTGGTGGGGTTATGAATAACTTTAAAGTCAATGCTATTGACTACGAAGATAACCAACACTTTTTCCTGGGGCATTACTTCCTCGACCGTTATGACCAGGCATTGCTTAATTATCCGCAGATCAATTCCACCGTCAACGTAACCAGATTGGAAGTTTGGGTATTGGACCAGGGGAACAGTAATCTGGCTTACCAGAAAAGTATCATTGGGATCAGGGACCTTGGAGAAGGAGTCGGAGGATTGCCGGATAACTCACAGAATGGATTATACCAGTCTATTAATGCTGCCATAGGACCGAGAGAAGCCGGTAAAAACTATGCAACCACATTCCAGGGGCAGAGTTTCCCGGGAAGTGCGCAGCCCTATGATAACGGCGAGCAGTTTATTTTTAATACAAAAGCAAGAAGGCTGAATACCAATGAGTATACCTTACAGCCTCAGTTAGGATATGTTTCATTAAACCAGAAGCTGAACGAAAATCAGCTTTTAGCCGTTTCTTACTCATTTACAGACGGAAGCAATAAAGTATATAAAGTTGGAGAATTCTCCGAAGAAAGCCCTGTACTGGTAACGAAGGTTCTAAGAGTAAATAACAAAGTGAATACACAATCTCCGATGTGGGACCTGATGATGAAGAACATCTATTCTCTGGATGCAGGACAGGTAGCGCAGGACGGATTTATTCTTAATGTTTTCTACAGAGATCCGAAGAGTGGAGGTAAGGTAAACTATCTTCCTGGTACTCCAGTTCAGGATAAGAATTTACTAAAACTATTTAACTGGGACCGTTTGAATATGAACGGTGATATCCAGGCCAGCAGCGGTGTACTGGGAGACGGTATTTTTGACTTTGTGAACGGGATTACGATACGGCCGGAAACAGGTAGGATTATTTTCACCAAAGTACAGCCTTTCGGAAGCTTTATGGAGAGTCAGATTGGAACTAACGATCCGCAGTATGTATTTAATGACCTTTACCGCCAGCAAAAGCAGGTAGCCACTTCCAGTAACCTTGCACAGCGTTATACGATTGAAGGGCGTTATAAAGGAACACAGGGACAGGGAATTTCTCTTGGAGCGGTAAACGTTCCTCAGGGATCTGTAAAAGTTTCTGCAAACGGAGTTCAGCTGACGGAAGGGGTAGACTATACCGTAGACTATATGCTCGGAACGGTAACGGTAATCAACGAAAACGTTAAACAGTCCGGACAGGCGATTAATATTTCACTGGAAAACCAGCTTACATTTAATACCCAGAGAAAAAGATTCTTAGGATTAAACTTAGAAAGAAGATTTAATGAGAACTTTATCATCGGTGGAACGGTTGTCAACTATTCAGAATCTCCGCTTACCCAGAAGGTAAATTATGGACAGGAAGCTGTTAATAACACCATGGCAGGGGTGAATATGATGTACAACAATCAGGTGCCTTTCCTGACCAGACTGACCGATAAAATTCCATTAGTAAACACCGAAGCGCCATCCAACCTGAACTTCAAAATGGAAGCAGCTTATTTGCTTCCCGGACTGAATAAAGGAACGAATGATCAGTCTTATATTGATGACTTCGAACAGACCACTTCTAAGATATCTTTAAAAGAACCGGCTGCATGGAGCCTTGCTTCAAGACCGGAAAAAAATACAGCGGCACCGTTCAACGGACCGCCTGCCGACGATGCATTGACAAGCGGCTATGGAAGAGGACTTCTTTCCTGGTATAATATTGACCCTAGATTCTGGGGAGTAGGAGGTAGAGCGCCTGCGGGAATTACGGCACAGTCCGTTTCCAATCACGCGTCCAGAAGAGTTCAGTATTCCGAGATTTACAATAACAGAGATTTTGTTGCGGGTGAGCAGACTTTCACCAATACCTTAGATATTTCTTATTATCCTAATGAAAAAGGTCCTTATAACGTCAATCCCGGCACTGAAACAGCAGCTGCGAGATGGGCGGGGATCATGAGACCGATCAGTGTGTCCAACTTTGTGAATTCCAACATCGAATATGTGGAATTCTGGATGATGGATCCTTATGCGGACGGAAATACCTTAGGAAACAGAGCCAGACTATTACTTCACTTAGGAAACGTTTCCGAAGATATCCTGAAGGACGGTAAAATGCAGTATGAAAACGGTCTTCCTACTCCGGGAGCTCCTTCTACTACAACTACCTCCAACTGGGGAGTACAGCCAAAGCAACCACCTATTCTTTATGCATTCTCAAGTGAAGGGGACGACAGAAGATCTCAGGATTTAGGATACGATGGTTTAAGCTCTGATCAGGAAGCGATGAGATTCGGGAATACATTTGTAAACCCGGTGACCAACCTGGCTGACCCTGCAGTAGATGATTTCGTGTTTTTCATGTCTGATAAATTTACAGGCGGGCAGGCTTCATCTCTTGTTCAGCGATACAAATACTTCAGAAACCCGGAAGGGAACTCTCAGGCCAACTCTCTGGAAGTGGCTTCACAGACTCCGGATGCAGAAGATATCAATAAAGATTACAACCTAGACCAGACGGAAAGCTACAATGAATATATTGTAAAGCTTGATAAGCCGAGTCTTGCATTAGGAACAAACAATATCGTAGATATAAAAACGGTAAAGGCAAGTTTCCAGAACGGGCAAACTTCAGATGTAAAATGGTACCTGTTCAGAATCCCGGTTTCAAAATATGCAGAAACTGAAGCTGAAGGAGAAAGAAACCCATCGGTACTGAACAACGTAAGGTTTGCAAGATTAATGCTTGCGGGCTTCGAGCAGACTTCTACTTTGAGATTTGGAACGCTGGATCTTGTAAGATCGGACTGGAGAAAGTATCCTAAAAATATTGCACTGTTTTCACAACCTAATCCGGATCCTGCTACCAATGAAGGAGGTGTGGAGGTGAACACTACCAATCTTGAAGTTGGAAGTGTAAATATTGAAGAAAATGCCCTGAATCAGCCTCCATATGTATTGCCTCCTGGTATCGACAGACAGGTATTAAGCGGAAATGCTGGTGCACAAAGACAGAATGAGGCATCTCTATACATGAAAGTGAACGACCTTGTAAGTGGCGAGGCAAGAGGAGTATTCAAAAATACTTCACTGGATATGAGAAGATATAAAAAACTAAAACTTTTTGTACACGCTCATAATCCGAATATCAGAGAACCTGGGGGTGGTGAGATAGACCGTAAAACTAAGTTCTTCATTCGTTTCGGTAGTGATGCTACAGACAACTATTATGAATATGAAGCTTCCCTGAAGTTAACAGAAGGTACAGCAACTGCACCAATGGAAATCTGGCCGTTTGAAAATGACGTTGAACTGGAAATCCAGAATTTGGTAGATGCTAAAATAAGAAGAGACAAAAACAATCCGAATAGAATAGCAGAAAGAATAATGGATCCGAATTTTGAACTCGGACCTAGCTTTAAAAGAATATACGTTAAAGGACGTCCAAGTTTAGGAAATGTGACCACTATTATGGTTGGTATCAGAAATGGTAACGAAAGAGCAGATCCGCAGACTTCTATCAACCGTGTTCTTTGGGTAAACGAAATCCGTCTTTCTGAAATTGAAAACGATGGCGGATATGCAGGTAATGCGAGCTTGAACTTTAACCTTGGTGATTTTGCAACCATTAATACGAGTGCATCTTATACCTCTGTAGGTTTCGGGAATATAGATTCAAAACCGGCAGAAAGAACACAGTCTACGCAATCAGCATTCAGTATCAATACAGCGATAAACGTAGATAAATTACTTCCTGAGAAAACCGGAATGAAAATTCCGTTAAACTATTCTTATTCACAAACCATCGAGGATCCGAAATACAATCCTCTTGATACCGATGTGGAATTCAGTAAGGCAGCCAATAAAGAGCAGCTGAAAAAAGTAGCAAGAACATACACACAGCAAAGAAGCATCGGTGTGGTGAATATGCACAAGGAAAGAGTAAATCCAAATAAGAAGCCTAAATTCTATGATATTGAAAACGTTTCCGTAACTGCGGTTTATAACGATGACTATTTCAGAGATATTTACACCTCTAAAAACTACAGACAGTATCTGAGAGGATATGTGGATTACAACTATACCTTCAAGCCTTGGGTGATTAAGCCTTTCAACAAAATGATCAGTGATACGGCGAAATCTACAAAATACCTGAGATGGGTAAAAGAATTCAATTTCAATCCAATTCCTACAAGACTATCTTTCAGAACGGAAATAGACAGAAATTACAACGAGCTTGAATTTAGAAACGTAGAAGCAATCCTAAGCGGAAACACAGGCGATAGCTTTGCGGCGATCAGAAACAGAAACTTCTTCTTCGGATGGCAGTACGGTTTAGGATTTAATTTTACAAAATCATTAAAACTGGAAATCAATTCTGCGACAAGAACACTGAATGATAATATAGACGTGAATGGGATGAGTAATAAATCCATCTTTGGAAATATCTTCAGAGCAGGTAGACCGGTATTGTACAATCACAGAGTGCAGCTGAACTATAAACTGCCGTTCCAGTACCTTCCGTATTTAGATTTCATTGATGCAGAAGTAGGTTACGGAATGACGTATAACTGGAATGCCAGATCTACAGCACTCCTTTCAAGTCCTGAAGGAAGCCTTGGTTCTGTAGGTCAGAATACCAATGTGATCCAGGTAACAGCTACAGCTGATATTCCTAAGTTCTTCGGACAGTTTAAATATTTCAAGAATATCTCTGCAAAACTGCAGAAACGCAAGCAGGAAATAGACTCTCTGAATAACGCATACACGCAGCAGTGGGAGAAGAGAAGATACAGATACAAGAGTTATAAGTTTAAAAACAAACTGACGATTCTTCAGAGCGCAGCTTTTGTGATGACATCATTCAAGCAGTTAGATGTTAATTACTCTGAAAACAACGGAACAGTACTTCCTGGTTTATTGTCTGCACCGAATATGTATGGTTATGGCCAGACATTGGGAGGTCCTACGATGGGATTCCTTTTCGGATCACAGGCAGATATCAGAAGAACAGTGCTGGAAAACGGATGGGTAAGTGATTCACCATATATGACCGATCCTTACATCAAGATGTCGACCAGGGAATTGAGGGCCAATTTACAGATCGTTCCAATGAATGATTTCAGGATTGACCTGAGTACACTGCACAACTATAACAGAAACTTTTCACAATCCGGATTTAATAACAGGAATAACCTCGGAACAGCCAATCATGATTATGCTTTCGCGAATGATCAGGTGACATACTCCAATTCAGTGGTGCTTTTAAAAACTTCATTCAAAGAAACTCAGGCTGTCTACCAGGCAATCAGGGAGAATGCAAGAATACTGTCACAGCAGTTGGGTATAGGGGAAATATTGAATAGTGATGGTTTTGCGGATCATTACAGTATTGCCAATGCGTACGTATTAATCCCGGCGTTCAGAGCAGCAGTGGAAGGAAAATCTGTCAAGCAGGTCGGAAATGCCAAGAAAGCAGGAATCCCGATTCCAAACTGGAGACTTACATACTCAGGTTTAAGAAATGTTCCGATTATTAATGGTCAGTTCTCTAAATTTGATATCCTGCATGGATATACCGCAACGTATACCGCAACAGGAATCCAGTCGAGTATTGATTACTTTAACAGGATTTCAGGAGGAAATGCATTCGATGTTAATAATGATTATATCAATCCGTTTACCTTCTCTCAGGTGGGCTACGTAGAATCCTTCTCACCACTTATCGGAATAGATGTGACCATGAGAAACAATATGCAGTTCGGACTTCAGTACAACAGAAACAGAATGATGATTCTGGGATTGGTGAACCATACCCTTACGGAAGACTCCAATAGTGAATATGTAGTGCGATTGGGATACATTGTCAAGAACTTCAGATTAGGAATGGCGAATACAAGAGGATCCAGAGGAAAAGGAAGCGATCTTAACATCAGAGGAGATATTTCATTGAGAGACAGTAAAACCTCTATCATGAATATCCTGCTCGATGATTCACAGATCACGGGAGGTCAGAAACTGATGAATATCAAGATTTCTGCAGACTACAATGTTTCAGAGAATCTGAACTTAAGAGTCTTCTACGAGCAGATGACTTCCAAGTATAAAATATCGACGGCATTCCCGCTGTCTACCATCAGAGCCGGTCTGTCTGCGACGTTCACATTTGGTGACTCAGGCGGTGGTTTCTAAAATAAAATTAATATGTAGTTATTAAAACTAAAATCCCTTTCTATAAAAGAAGGGGATTTTAGTTTTAATTTACAAATGAAGGAAGATTTGAATTCTATATATTACCTTTGCGCAATTAATTTTTAAACTATGAAAAGAGTATTATTGAGTTTTGGATTGTTTTCATTTGGGATGATGTTTTCCCAAGATATCCCGTTTGACAAGCTTTATGGGAATTCTGATCCTGTTCATTATTACCTGGGGCATTATCCTGTAGCGAGTAGTGATGGTTTAGATATTAATTGGTATGGAGGAATAAAATTACAGACTTCTGCAGGAGTAGGGATACAGCTATTAAGAGACGGAAATGTAGGAATAGGAACTTCTACTCCAATCCAAAAATTAGATGTTTTGGGTAATATCCTGACTGGCAATACAAATTCTACGGAAGGCATTAATGCATTAGCTATTAGATATGAAGACGGATCAATTAATAATTGGGGTGCCTTAAGAAGCTCGTCATCAACGTACATGAGCTTTGGAGTTAAGGCTAATGGTTCGGGTCTTGGATGGTTATCCAGTAATGGAACGCTTGATTGGACAAAAACGGCGATCACTTTAGATAATGAAGGAATCAGTTTCTTAATGAAAAGTCACCAGCAAATTGCATTAAACTCACCTGTAACCATGACTGAAGTCATGAAAATCTCTCCCAACGGAAATGCTTTGTTACAAGGTAAATTTGAAGCAAAAGAAATAAAAGTTACCCTTACTCCTACAGCTGACTTTGTCTTTAATGATAATTATGATCTTCCAAAGTTGGAAGAGGTGGAAAAGCATATAAAAGAGAAAAAGCACCTTCCTGAAGTAGCATCAGCAGCACAGATGGAAAAAGAAGGGGTTAATGTTGGAGAGTTTCAGATTAAACTTCTTCAAAAGATTGAAGAATTAACGTTGTATATGATAGAACAAAGTAAACAACTTAAGACACTTCAGGAAAATAATGATAAACTGAGTAAAGAAGTAAAGGAATTAAAAACTAATAATAAGTAATATTGGTAATGGATAAAATTAGATATATATTATTATTTATCTAATTTAAAACTAAGGGGAATATATAAAATCATAAAAAAAATAATAATTAAAATTTGATCAAGATATTCATTACTTCTTTGAACCTTTTATTATTTTGAATACATTTGTACAAAATAAAAATTAAAATGAATACACCATCAGAATTAAAGTACACGAAAGATCACGAATGGATCAAGATTGAAGGTAACGTAGCTACAATTGGTATTACAGATTTTGCACAAGGAGAACTTGGCGATATCGTATATGTAGATGTAGATACTGTAGATGATGATCTTGAAGGGGGAGCGGTTTTCGGAAGTGTAGAAGCGGTGAAAACGGTTTCAGATTTATTCTTACCTATTGCAGGAAAAGTTATTGAATTTAATTCAGAATTGGAAGCTCAGCCTGAGCTGTTAAACACAGACCCTTACGGAGACGGTTGGATCATTAAATTAGAACTTGCTGATGGTGCTGATCATTCAGAACTGCTTACTGCAGAAGAATACCAGGCAATCATTGGATAAGATTTCAAAAATATTCAGTAAGATTTTGCCCATTTATTGGGCATTTCTTACTTATATGCTCCTGAAGCCGGGTGAAGAGAACCAGGAATACTGGTTTATGTTCAGCGGTATCGACAAAGTTTTACATGTGAGCATATTTGCCATGTTAGGGTTCTCCTTCATTGCAGCATTTCCCAGAATTAAATTTTCATACTTTTTTCAGATCATCCTTATATATGCATTCCTTACCGAGATCTTTCAGGAGGAGATGGGATTAGGCAGATCCATGGAATCTTTAGATATCGTAGCAGATACTATAGGATGCTTAATAGGATACTATATATATAAGGTATTAATCAAACGCTTTTTCTAAGCCAGACACTACTATTTATATGGTATCATAAATTCTGTGTGATTTTCACCTATCTCCAGAAAACCTATTCAATAGAAGGGGGCGTTAGCCCGCTTACAACAGAAGCAGAATAGGATGGCTTTAGCCAAAATCGAGACTCTAGGCCTTTTCCTTCATCTTTTTAGTGCATCTTTTAACTCCTACTTATTATCCTCCCTCATTGTGGATAACTGTATTATCCTTATAATACTCTATTAATTAATGGTTTAAAATGATATTTATCCCCATTATGAATGTATTGTAAACTTTATGTTAAATAAACTTGTTTTGCGTATGAATAAGTTGTTATCTTTGCCCCACTGAAAAACGAGAGTAGGACAGTAGCACAGAAGAGCTTTTAGATAAGCATTAACTATTTATACGAGCTTTAAGAGACAATCGAAAAACTTTTAAAACTTTTAGAAATAAAAGTTGTGAGTTTTAAAAAAGTTTGTATCTTTGCAGTCCGGTTAAACGGAGCGCAGAAGTGAGTAA
>NZ_FOVD01000007.1 GCF_900115055.1 Chryseobacterium oleae
TTACTCACTTCTGCGCTCCGTTTAACCGGACTGCAAAGATACAAACTTTTTTAAATCTCACAACTTTTATTTCTAAAAGTTTTAAAAGTTTTTCGCTTGTCTCTTAAAGCTCGTTCTAAATAGTTATGCTTATCTAAAAGCTCTTCTGTGCTACTGTATAACTCTCGTTTTTAAGTGGGGCAAAGATAACAACTTATTCATACGCAAAACAAGTTTATTTAACATAAAATTCACGAACAGGCCCCATTAAATCGTAAAACACTGGTAAGCAGAGAGAAAAATTTTAAACTAATGTTTAATTTTTCGACTTCCCTTTTCTGTAATAGTGATTTTACCTTTTTACGTGTTCATAAATCAGGCTTAAAAACTCGGCATAGGACTTTTCCAAGCCTATGATGTCGCCGGATTTTAGATTCAAACCGCCATTTCCGGTGGTGTCGGATTTTATTTTGGCGGAAGAAGCCTGGAAATAGAGATTTTCGTCGGCTGTCTTAGGCTGAACCTTAATAGTGGAACCTAAAAGCTTCTTTGTTGAAATGGTGTAAACCTCTTCGGGAATGATGTCCAGGGTAAGGTAGGATCTTGGAGTCAATATATAATCCTTCTTATTGATGTTAATCTTCTGATCTTTATCTGAGGAAGCAAAAACATACACCATTCCTTTCTTTACCTTCAATTCTTCTTTAGGCGTATAGTATAAAGCAATTTTATAATTTGCCGGATTGAGAGACTGCAGAGTTCCATCTATGTTTTCAAAAGGTTTAAATGAAAATGTATTGGCTCCGATTTCTTTTGCCTTCTTATATATTAATGAAAAAATAGCAGCGTCATCATTTGAGAATCCCTGAACTTCTATTTCTCCCAAATATTCGGCACCTACTGTAGATTCAGTTTTTTGATACAGGAATTTATCTGTGTTGTCGTTTGTTTTTGCAACCTTTGAAAGGTATACATTCTGGGCAGTACACAGATGGGCACAGAATATGGAAAAGGCGACTGCGAGATTCTTGATCATAATTATTGTTGTGTTAGTATTCTGACAGATTCTTCAAGACTGTTTTCCCAATGTTTGGGTTCAATCTTATATACCTCTTCTATTTTATCTAAAGACATGGTGCTTCTGGCCGGTCTTTTTGCAGGAGTAGGATACTGTTCTGTTGTCAGAGGGTTTAAGTGTATTGAAGAGTTTGAAAATTCTGCGATTTTTTTAGCAAACTCAAACCAGGTGGTCTCCGGATAGTTTGAAAAATGAAAAACACCAAAGTTTTTGTTTGGATTCTGAATAATATCCATGATTGCTTCTGCAAGGTCATTGGCATTGGTAGGCTGCCCGAACTGATCGGCAACAATTCCAAGCTCTTCTTTCTGAGAAAAAAGGTTGAGCATTGTTTTAACAAAATTCTTATTGAACTCTGAGTAGAGCCAAGAGGTTCTCAAAACAATGGTTCTTGGGTTGATCTCCAAGGCCAGTTCTTCTCCTTTTCTTTTTGATTCCCCATAGATTCCCGTCGGGCTGGTAAAGTCATCTTCTGAATAGGGAAGATTGGTATCTCCATCAAAAACGTAGTCGGTGGAAATGTGGATCAGGATACTTTTATGATCTGCACAAGCCTGAGCCAGATATCCAACTCCATCTGCATTGACTGCAAAAGCTTTATCGATTTCTTTTTCAGCCAGATCAACGGCTGTATATGCAGAAGCATTGATACAGTAGTCCGGCTTATTGTCATAAAAAAAGCTACTGACCTGATCTTCGTCTGTAATATCTAAGGTTTGTGAATCTGTAAATATGAACTCATAAGAGTTTTCAAAATCAGGTGCAATTTTTCTGATACAGTTACCCAACTGTCCGTTGCTTCCTAATACGGCTATTTTTTTCATCTGTAATTTTATTATTTTACTTATCAAATGTACTGTTAAAAAGAAAAGGTTCGCTTTATGATGCGCGATTATTTTCTTTTATCATCTGATCACGAATTTTTTGCGTTCTGAGATCTTAAAAATTTCACTCTTGGCTGGAAATCTTTCTGTTCAAGGTCTACATAGAACTTATGGAACGTTTCCTTTATATCTTCCGGGTGAATTTCGGATTTTCTTGTTTTGATATTGAAATAGATCACGGTAACCCAGAGTACGGCATGCACTGTTTTTTCATCCAGGCTTTTCATTAAGATTTCCACTTTAGCCGTTCTGTCCTGTATTTCGATGGTTTTACTGCTGATCACAACCTGTGTATTGTATCTTACTTCTTTCAGGTAAGCGATTTCATTTTGAATGGCAATCCAGGTACACCCTGTTTTCTTGGTGTATTCTTCATAGGTGAATCCATAAAATGTTTCTACATGATCTTCTCTGGCATTGAACATATAATCCAGGTATTTTACATTATTCAAATGTCCTATCGGATCACAATCGCTGAACCTAACTTTTACGGTTGTTGATACTTCTTTTTCCATAGCGCAAAAATAAAAAAACCACCTCTAAAAGAGGCGGTTAATTTATAAAACTTTGTTAATTTATTAGTTGATCCCTAATTCTTTCTTAACAGCTGCTGTAGCATCAGCTCCAGCTCTGTAAACAAATGCCGGAGAATTTGCATCCATGATGAATTCGTATCCGTTAGCTTTAGCTACTTTCTCGATTGCATCATTTAACTTTTTCTCAATTGGTCCGAAAACAACATCTTTCTTAGCTTCTAAATCTTTTCCAGCTTTTTCCTGCATCTGTCCGATTTCTTCCTGAAGCTTCTGTAATTCTGCTTCTCTTGCTTTGTTCTCGTCAGCTGTTTTCTTAGGAGCTTCGTCCGTATATTGCTTTAATTTAGCCTGACCTGCGTCTGCTTTTTTCTTGATCTCAGATTGTTTTGTATCTAAGAAAGTTTTTATATCAGCATCAGCTTTCTTTTTTTCCGGCATCGCATTAAGCACTCCCATTACATCTACAGTAGCAAATTTCTGAGCTTTTGCCATACTTACCGACACAACCATTATTACCGCGGCAAATAATACACTTAATTTTTTCATAATTGGTAAAATAAATAATTTAATTTGTTTTTAGATTGTAAATTTAAGCAAAAGTTAATTGATTTACTTTTTGCTTTTAGATTTTTCTTTTTTATCAGATGTAGATCCTTTCAATAAGATCGTCAATACTTTTTCTGTATAATCATATCTTGGAAGAAGGAAAAGCACATTGTTATCGGTTTTATCAAGAACCGTGCCCAATCCGTTTTTCTCAGCCATTGTTTTGATGGCATTCCAGATCTCATCCTGGAAAGGTACTACAAGGTTTGTTCTCAGTTTTGTAATCTCTCCGTTAGCTCCAAAACGCAAACTGGTTGTCGTTTTGATGTTCTTTTCAAGATCCATTACTTCTTTTTCTCTAAGCTTCAGCTGGTCTCCTATCAACAATACTTTCTCACTTTCAAATGCCGCTTTTTTTCTTTCGTACTCAGACTGCAGATTCTGAAGTTCAGATTGCCAGGTATCGATCTGGGAGTTTAATCTTGCTTCAGCTTCTTTGTATTGTGGCATCTTGTCTAAAATATAGCCTGTGTCTACCACTCCTACTTTCTGGGCGTTTGAAAACCCGAAAAGGAGAAACAATACAAATGTGAAAATGATTTTAAAGTTCTTCATATCTATGAATTATAATGATTGGTTCATTAAGAAGTGAGGAATCATTTTAGATTGTTTTTGTCCGGAGATTGTCTTATCAAATCCATAAGCAAAGTCAAATCCGATCAAACCAAAAGCTCCCATGTAAACTCTTACCCCTACCCCTACTGATCTTTTCAATTCAAATGGGTTATATGCTCCCCAGCTGTTCCATACGTTACCTCCTTCAGCGAATGTAAGTGCATAGATCTTAGCAGTCTGGTTCATTGAGATCGGGTATCTTAATTCTAATGTAAATCTGTTATAGATGGTACCTCCTCCTTTTGGTGTGATATCATCCGGCTCACCTCCGTAAGTGGTAGCATTTTCATATCCTCTTAAAGGAATCAATTCACGACCGTCATATCTACCACCAAATAAACCTGTACCTCCTACATAGAATCTTTCGAATGGCGGAGCACCCAGTTTTTTGTTATATCCATCCATGAATCCCATTTCAGCAGAAGATCTTAATACCAGTTTTCCGGCGATCTCATTATAGATATCAGCTTTGAACTTGATTTTATAGAATTCCATCCACTTGTACTTATCCACGGGTGACATTGTAGTATAATCTTTATTACTGAACAATGAGTAAGGAGCAGTCATTTTCGCGGAAAGTTCAATATTTGAACCCATTGTCGGGAAAATAGGGTCAAGACCTGCAGAGTTTCTGCTTAAACCTAAGTTAAGACTTAAGTTATTCGCATCACCATACAATTCTGTGACATCTCCAAACTGGAACGGATAGTTACTGAAGGTATACTTCTGGAACTGAAGTCCTGTATATAGTGAGAAATAATCATCCGGCCAGTTCAGCAATCTGTTCAGACCTACTGATGCGGAGAAAATATTAAGTTTCTGGGCAAGCCCGTTACTATCACTATATTTTACTCTTGATGTATTTAAACTTACTGAAAGAGCTGTCGGCTTTGTTCCAAACAACCAAGGTTCAGTAAATGATACTCCATAGTTTTGGAAATACTGTCCGGCCTGTGCCTGGATAGACAAGGTCTGACCGTCTCCCTGAGGTACCGGCTTAAAGTCTTTAAACTTAAGGAAGTTTTTCAGAGAGAAGTTATTGAACGTAAGTCCTAATGTTCCGATAAAGCTGTTACCACCGTAACCTGCCTGTAGCTGAACCTGAGAAGACCCTTTTTCAACTAATTTCCAGTTGATATCTACTGTATTGTCTTGTTGGTTTGGCTGAATATCCTGACCTACCTGCTGTGGATCAAAGAAAGTCATTCCCGCAAGATCAAAGTACGTTCTCTTAATCTCTGTCTTTTTGAAAAGCTCTCCCGGTTTTGTTCTTAATGCTCTAAGTATCACATGGTCATGGGTAGTTGTATTCCCCTGCCATGTTACTTTGTTCCAGGTTGCCTGCTCTCCTTCAGTAATTCTGATTTCAAGATTTACAGCATCTCCTGATACTGATTTTTCTACCGGTGTAACGCTGGAGAAAAGGTAACCGTTATTCATGTACACAGATTTGATATCTGAGTCATCTTCTTTACCTCCGTCTTCTCCTACTTTTTTGTTGAAACCTACGGCATCGTAGATATCTCCTTTTTTATATCCTAAAAGTCTCTGTAAATGCTCTGTTGCGTAAACGGTATTTCCGGTGAATGTAATATCTCCGATATAATACTTTTTACCTTCTTTAAGCTTTACATTGATCTCGTAATTGTTTCTTTTATTTCTCCATACAGAATCTGAAACGATAGTAGCATCTCTGTATCCTAAAGAGTTATAATAGCTTACAAGGCTTTGTTTGTCCTCCTGGTATTTTTCTTCAATAAACTTTGAAGATTTCAGGATTCCACCGATACCAAATCTTTTTTGTTTGGTTTCTTTGAAAGCTTTATTTCTAAGTTTGGCATCAGTAACGCTTTGATTTCCTTCAAATTCAATATGGTCGATTTTTATTCTCTTGCCCTTATCTACATTGATGGTCCAGTCTACCATAGACGGGTCATTTGCGTTCACTTTATCCTGAATGGTAATTTTGGCATCAGCAAAACCTTTTTTCACGTAATCTTTAGGGACTTTGGTCTTAAGGCCGGAGATCAGGTTTTGAGTGATCTTAGTTCCTGGCTTCAGATTGTTGTCTTTGATCAGTTTTTCGTTTTTAGATTTACCAATTCCTTTACCTGCGAATTTTACTTCACCAAGTTCTTTAAGGTCTTGCAGGTAGAATCTTAAAATTACGGTTTCTCCTTCAATACTCTGCACATACACTTCAACTTCCGAAAAAGACTGGGTATCCCAAAGCTTTTTAACAGCGTTGCTGATTTTCTGTCCTGGAATATCTACAACTTCGCCTTTTGTTAAGCCTGTAAATCGTAAGATCTGAGCCGGCGTGTATTTTTTTACCCCATCTACAACAATGTCTTTAAGCGTGTACGTTCCTGTGCCATTTTCTGCATGTACAGCATTATTTACTTTAGTGCTGTCCTGAGGAGTCACTTGTCCATAAAAATGCGCAGAAGCCGCAAACATTATGATGGGTAATAGTCTAAACTTCATTTTATCGAGTCTTTCTTTTCTTTAAATTTATTGGGCTTTTATCTGATCGCCGGTTAATCCGTATCTTCTTTCCTTATTTTGATAATCAACAATACACTGGAAGAAGATATCTTTTGTGAAATCGGGCCATAGGACATTTAAAAACTGTAGTTCCGCATAAGCAATCTGCCAAAGGAGGAAATTACTTATTCTTATTTCTCCGCTGGTTCTTATCAACAGGTCTACAGGAGGAAAGTCTTTTGTATAAAGGTAGCTTTCGAATAATTTTTCATCAATATTCTCAACATCAACTTTTCCATCTTTCACGTCAGAACTGATGTTTTTCACGGCTTCCAGTATTTCGTTCTGTGAGCCATAGCTTATTGCCAGCACTAAGTTCCCTTTTGTGTTTTCTTTTGTAAGCTCTACTACACGTTCCAGCTGTTCTCTCACCAGGAGAGGAAGCTTTGCCAGATTCCCTATAACATGCATTCTGAGGCCTTTGCTAAAGATTTCTTCAGCTTCCAGCAATAAAGTTTCCACCAGCAGATTCATCAGTGTACTTACTTCATCTGCAGGACGGCTCCAGTTTTCAGAAGAAAATGTATACAGTGTTAAATAAGGTATATCAATCTCATTACAGGCATTAATGGCATTTCTTACTGCATTAATGGCATTCTTGTGACCGAAGGTTCTGTCTTCGCCACGAGTTTTTGCCCATCTTCCATTGCCATCCATAATGATGGCGACGTGTTTCGGTAAATTCTCAGAATTTATTTTATCTTTAATCAACGACATATTAATTAATCACAATAGCACGGTGGTCTTCCGAATGAATAGGTAAGTCCTAAACTAAAAGTATTCATCCAGTCCTTAGACCTTTCGTCACCTATATTTCTTTTGTTAATAAGTTCTTGCTCTCTTTCTTTAGAGACTGCATAATAGTTTCCAGACTGCAACAGCGAAGCTCCTGTAGCAGGATCCAAAATATCCGCATTAAAGCTGGATGTTACATCTTTTGGCATTAATCTGCTATGGTCAAGCTGATCCGTCATTGTATATCTGAATGTAGCTTCTGCAAATATAGCCCAATTATGATTGAACTTATACTTTAAACCTACTCCAAAAGGAATATGCATGGTTACTTTTTTTCCTAATGTATATACCGGAGTACTTTTAAAATCCAGTTCATTAAGAGGAGCCTGTGCCACTCCGTCTGCATCTCTTCTGAAATCGTTCACAAGATCCGCCTTGGGAGCATCAAACATCAAAGCACCGATACCTCCGAAGATGTATGGGCTTACCATGCTTACCTGCTCATTATTAACAGGGAAAAGATTGTATTCGAACATTAAACTGGCTTCGTATACGTTATTTTTTCCGTAAGAGTTTCTGTTCACTCTGTATTCTTCTTTCGCAGCTTTATCGCTGAACTGGATCTGGTTGTACCCAAGGTCCAATCTCACGGTCTGATGCGGATTAAAATTAAATCTATATAATAAACCTCCATAAAATGGGAATCCCCATTCTGACATCCTGTCTAAATCCAACGGCTTTTGTAAAATGTAATTGGTCCTTCCTACGTCCCCTACTAGGTTACTCATCCCTAGACGAACTCCCAATTCGTTTCTTTGTGCTTTAACACTTACCATTCCAAGGAAGGCAAGAAAGCTAAACAATAATTTTTTATTCATAAAAGAATATGGATTTATGGTTATTTTAAAATTTAATTTTTGCAAATATAAAACATTTTTATATTAATGATATTCTTAATGTATAGTTAAAAATAAACAAAAAAACATAATTTGTTATAAAGTAAACGGCAAAGTGCCAAAAATATTCTTTTTTCCTTAGATTCCAAATACTGAAAGTATAAAAAAACCCCCATTTGCTGAGGGTTTAAAACGCTATTTTTTATTAAATATTGTCTGTACCTTATTTCGTATTTTTATCAGTAGCGGTTCTTTATAATTTTTGTCTTCATCAAAATAGCCATATCCGTAGCCGTATCCATATCCGTAACCATATCCGTAGCCATATCCCTGCTTCGTATTGTAATCATTATATATAAGTCCGAAATGATTGATCTCACCATTGTGATACTTTTCAGTGATCATTTTCAGCATATATTTTTCTGTATATTCATGACGCACCACATAAATATTGGCATCAGAATGTTTCATCAGCTCGTAAGAGTCGGCTACCAGGCCTACCGGTGGAGAATCGATGATGATAAAATCATATTTATCTTTCAGCTCTTCAATAAATCTGATATTTCTTTCACTCATTAAGAGTTCTGAAGGATTTGGAGGAATCGGTCCTGAAGTCGCCACATCCAGATTCGGAATCTTTGTTTTATTGATAATCTGATCTATCTCCACTTCTCCCGTAAGATAATTCGAGATCCCATACTTATTATCGATCTTAAAATCTCCGAAGATCTTCGGTTTTCTAAGGTCCATCCCAAGAAGGATTGTTTTTTTATCACTCAATCCTATTACTGAAGCCAGGTTGATGGAAATATATGTTTTTCCTTCTCCCCCGATGGAAGATGTTACCAGGATCGTTTTTCCTTTTCCGTCTTCATTATTGTTCTCCATCAGGAATCTAATGCTGGCACGTATTCCTCTGAATGCTTCTGAAACTGAAGATTTAGGCTGCTCAAGAACAGTCAGCATATTCTCGTTGCTGTTGTTTCCAATCACACCCAAAAGTGGGATTTTGGTTGCGCTCAGCAATTCTTTAATATTTCTGATCTTGTTATCAAGAACTTCTCCTATCAAGATAAATAATAACGGAAGCAACAGTAATCCTGCAATAATTGCAAATTTGATTGCTTTCACGTTGGGACCTATTGCACCTTGTCCCAAATTCTTGGCAGGGTCAATTACCGTAATATCAGATTGATTGGTCGCCACTTTCATCTGAGCTTCATTCTGTCTGGATAAAAGGCTGTTGTAGGTAGCTTCTATCATATTGTACCCTCTCTCGGCATCCAGATATTTTCTTTCTTTTTCAGGATACGAGGTCAGATCGGAATTTGCCTCCGCTACCTGACGTTCGATCTTACTGATCTCATCATAATACTTCGTGTAATAATTTCTCAAAGTGCCTGATGAGCCAGACTTCGCTTCGTCAATAAGCCTGTTTATTTCTTTGATAGGCTCAGAGTTCGGCTTATAAATAGTAGCCATTTCTCTTTTCTTCGTGTACAAAGCCTTAAGTTCCGTAACGGTAGCAGAGAAGAAGCCATCTTCAAAACCAGCAGCATTGGTGCTGATCATCTTATCGAAGTCCTGTGCCTGAAGGGTAGTTCTGATATTATTCAGTGAACTGATTTTACTTACAATATCAGCTTTCTTCGCTTCAAGATCTTTTATTTTGTCTAAAGATTTTTCATCTCTGTCCTTAATATTATAAAGCTTTTCCGAAGTTTTCAAATAATTCAGGACTGCTGCGCTTGAATCCAGCTTTTTGCGGATATTGTCTATATTGGCCTGCAGATAAACATCTGTATTTTTATTAACGATATTCTTGTCTGCCAATCTCTTTTTCTGAAGCTCAGTTACTGATTTATTCAGGAAATTAACGGTACTATTAAGATTGAATCCCTTTTTACTAATAATCATGATCGTACCGATCTCTTTGTCAAACTCTACGCCTATCGTGGAAACAATATCATTAACACTCTGGTTTACAGAATTAAGTGTTACGATAATATTGTCAACCTTTATTTTAGGGGTTTCTGTACTTTTAAGCAGTCTGAATCTAAGGTTCGGAGAATTGTACCATTCATTGATCTTGATGATCTTGTTGGCAGGTCTGTTATAGCCATTAATCGATTGAAATCCTTCTGATTCATAGCTGTATAAATTGGTAGACTGCCCTTCTTCAGGAAGAATTACTTCATAAGAGTCATTTCCTTTTGGAATCAGAGTAACCGGATAATTGATTTGCTGAAGATGTTTTTTATCAATCTGCATAAAAACCGGCGAATCCGTTTTATCAATATAGGTGGATTTGATCATTCCTTTCGTAGAATAACTCACAAAAAGGTCCAGCTCCTTCACCAAAAACTCGTTATGAGATCTGGATAGAAGCATTTTTTTCAGATAAATCCCATCCTGATTTCCGCTTTGTCCCCAGATAAAGTTGATGGACTGGTTAGGCGTAAAATAACTGGAGGTATTATTAGATATACTTAAGGAAAGGTTTGAAGCATAAATGTTCTGAGCATAGTATTTACTGTATACCCAGGAAACAGCATAGCCGATACACAGCATAAATACAAACCAGTACCAGTTTTTCAGTATTCTTCTCAGGAAATGTTCAATATCAAATAACGCAAACGATCCATACTTTTCCTTCTGGGGTTCGTTTTTCCCTACTTTGGTGTCTCTTTCTGGAATCATAGTTAAAGATTTTTAAGAAGTAGGTAAATTGATAATGCTGTCGTAATCACGGATACCCCGGTAGTTAGGGTCTGAACAGGATCTTTTCCAAATCCGTTCAAGCTTTTCCCTCTGGTATTCAGATAAATCTCGTCTCCATTCTGCACGTAGTAGAAAGGTGAATTCATGATATCTTCACGGGTAAGATCTATTCTTGCCTTCTTGATTCCTTCCGGCAGTTTTCTGTGGATAACGATATTTTTACGGTCAATGGTTCTGTTCAAACCTCCGTTAATTGCTAATGCTTCGGTAATTGTAAGCGTATTTTTATGTACTACTTTTTCACCTGAAAGACCTGTAGTTTCAACATCTCCCAAAATATAATAGGTGATTCCGTTGGTATTCAGTCTTACTTCTGCTTTTCCTTCCTGAAAATTTTCATTTACTTTTTCCTGAAGTTCCTGGCTGATATCTTCTACCGTTCTTCCTTCTGCTTTCACATAGCCTATCCCGAAAACATTGATATCTCCTTTGGAGTCTACCTTCAGTCCGTTAAAATAAAAGTTCATATTTCCACCCGTAGCAGAACCTCCTGTAGCCCCTCCAATTCCACTCAGAGCAGGGTTACTTGTACCATTCACTCCTCCTGAAGAATTCAGAGACGAGTAAAACTGGGCAGCATCTCCCTTAGGAGTGGTCACAATGTTGAGATTAAGAATGTCGTTTTTTGTAATTCGATAGGTGGGAATGTTGTAGGGAACCAATCCTTCTTCATTAATGACCAGGCTTTCACTTGGCTGCATATACCTTACATCTTTTTTGGTGATGCAGGAAGTAATAAACAAGGGGAAAATTAAAAATAAATACTTTAAGTTCTTCATCATATTTGAATGTATTGCAAAAGTAAAAATTAAATTGATATTTTCTTATTATTTCGTAAACGATAAATCAAATCCGGTAGATAAGCACCAAAAAAACCTAATAAGACAATGATCAACAGTAAAAGATTGATGTTAAGATGTCTCAGGTAGTAGGCTACCGTCACAATCATAAGATAATATACAATGATATAAAATGTGGAACGTCTATGGGTAAGATCCAGTTTCAGGAGCTTGTGATGGATGTGGTTTTTATCTGCATCAAACGGCGATTTCTTATTGCACAGCCTTACAATGATCACATTTAAAGTATCCACAATCGGCAGAATAAGAATAGCTACTGCTACGGCAGGTGCCGACTGAAGGTGATATCTCGGAACATTGGGAAGTTCTTTATCAATGAAAATATCAATGAAACAGATGGATGTAAAAGCCAGCAGGAAACCAAGAAGCATAGATCCCGTATCTCCCATGAATATTTTACTGGTCCTGTAATTGGATAAATTGTAATAGAGGAATGCCAATACGGTTCCTATGATAATCGCGGACAAAACAACCAGAGGATAATTATATTCACCCAGTCTGTAATAGCTTATCCCGAACAGCGCGCTGCAGATCACAGAATAGCCCCCGGCCAACCCGTCGATCCCGTCGATCAAATTGAATGCATTGATTAAAATAATAAAAGTAATGATGCTGAACAGCACACTTACAATATAGCTCATCTCATATATTCCGAAAATCCCGAATAAACTCCGGATTCTGATGTCTGATCCTATCACCACAAGTGAAGATACAATGATCTGTGCCACCAGCTTCTTATACGCCCGCATCACCACAATATCGTCCATAACTCCGATGTAGAGAAGAATAATTAATGAGGCGAATAAAAATTTGTAGAGATCAAAAAGCTCATACGCAAAGATCGATGCGCTGATCCCGATGGAATAAAAGATGGCAATCCCGCCAAGATTGGGGATTTTTCTGAGATGGGAACTCCTTACTCCGGGTTCATCCATAAGATTCTTTCTTCTGGATATTTTAATGATGGTGGGTATGGAGAAAAAGGTAATTAAAAAAGCGAACAGAAAACCGAATCCTATTTTCACGTAAAAAATAGAAATTCCTGATTCGCTTAAGAACAATTCAAAATTCTTCATTTTTTTTTATCAAGCACATCATCCATGCCTCCAATAAAACTCATTAAAATCTTTTTTTAAAAGACTCTCTGTCAAAGTTTTAGTAATGACCGAAATAATTGCACTTATCATTTGTGTTATAACATTTTTCTTATCAGTTTCTTTTGTCCGGCAAAAAATAACAGATAAAAAATCTTTTTTTTCACCGGCAAAGATAAAAGATAATTCTTACCAAAACGACTATAGCTCAATATATCTTGAATATTTATTTTCCTTTCCTGCCTAAAAACAGCCAGTTCATCAGCCATTGTATTGAAAGTTTCTTCGCTCTTCACAAATGCCACATAAGCCAGAAAAGAATATACCCCTTCAAAGATCTGAAAATTTTTCAATTCTTTTCTTTTGTGGGAATATCCGGATTTTTCAAAGGCCACTTCCACATCTTTCACTGCTTTCAGGATATCCAACCCTTTTTCGGTGTGGGTTTTTGTGATAGAATCTGTACGTTCCAGATACTGATAATGAAAATTCTGCGTCTGGGCCACCACTTCACACTCGAGAAGCAACTGCGGGATCAGCTGGATATCTTCAAAATGAACTCCCTTCTTAAATCTTTTATGGTCAAAAAGCTCTTTTTTAAACAGCTTATTGCAGGCAAAATAACTCAAATCTGAAAATACAGAGAAATGATCTTCCAACACTATCTTTTCAGATAAATGAGGAATCTGAGTCAGTTTCTGGATAATTTTCCCGTTCTGGTCCACTTTCTGGATATTACAGATCACCATTTTGGCATTATGTTTTTCTGCCAGCTGCATCATTTCTTCAAACATCGTCTCCGTCACGTAATCGTCACTATCCACAAAACCGATATATTTTCCTGATGCTTTTTCCAGCCCAAAATTCCGGGCATCGCTTAAACCTCCGTTTTCTTTGGTAAAAGCTTTTATTTTAGCCGGAAATTTCCGGGCATATTCTTCAATGATCAATCCGGAACCGTCTTTACTTCCATCATCCACCACAATAATCTCAATTTCCTGAAGACTTTGGTTAATAAGAGAATCCAGACATTTGGCCAGATAATTTTCAACATTATAAACGGGAACTATAATTGAAACCATCATTTTGTTCTTGTTAAATTAATAATCCCTTTTGCTAAAAACTCACTGAACTTCTGGTATCCAAGCTTATTCAGATGCAAAGGATCTCCAAACAGACTCCTGTCTTTTTCATAATCTCTGGTCACTTCATCGAAATTTAAAACGACTACTTTCTGATCCAGCCCATTACGTTTTAAATCTTTCAGGAGTGCATTTCTGTAATCCTGTATTTTAAATGCTGTACCGCCGTTTAAAACCAGTTCAGCACCTTTGTTGCTGAGTCCGCTTATGATATTCTTATTTTTAAAATCTTCTTCCACTCCAAATTCGGGAAGAGAAACTACCACCGGTTTAATGTTGTAATGAAGCAATGTTTTAATGATCATCATCATGTGATGGGTATAAAAATCCGGTCCCACATGGGTGGCTGCATCATTTACGCCTGCGATTACGATACAATAGTCCGGTTTTTTCTCAATCACTTTTTTGGAAGAAAATTCTTCACCATCTTCTTTAAAAAGGTTTTCATAGATCCTTTTGGTCTTCGCACCCGGATTTCCGGACGAATAGATCTCTGCATGAATGCCTTGGTCTGATAGTTTTCTGTTTAAAAGGGAATCCAGATTCTGCCTTACGACCCAGCTGTCACCAATAATACCTATTTGTAAACCTTCTTCGGGTTTTGTACCGGATGAAAAATAATTTTCTTCCCCGGCATAAGCGTATTTATTCCAGAAATAAACGAAGCAGAAGGCTCCGGCTAACAGAACAATACTTAAAACAATCTTTTTTTTCATCTTGTGTATCCTTAAAAGGTCAACCTGGGATTAAGCGTTCCTCTTTTTGCTTCTTCAAAATCTTTTTTGGAACATGGAATGCAGTTTTCAATATTCTCATCGTCTCCAAAATACCACAAATTACTGAATGTATCCCGTTTGAAAGCATACTGATCATCATCTATCAAAACATAGAACAGTTCATAATGTCTTTCCCTTGGATGAGACCTCTGGATATTGATTCCTTCGATCAGATACCAGATCATCTGGGCCAGCAACTGGTGATTCAGCTGGTTTTCCGAATAAATATTATAATTAAAAATCCCGACAGATTTTAAATTTTCACTCAGTCCTATTTCTTTCATGTAGGCACAGATTTCTCTTCTGTTCAATCCGTTGACCTGAGGATTCATAGAAAACGGCTCGCTGAAACTTTCAACCGCATCACAATTCAACGTTACCAGATCGGTTTTTCTGAAGAAAGGCTCTGTTTTTTCTGTGGAATTCATCATTTCGGCAAGACGGATGATGTCAAACTCCACTTCTTTAATCAGTCTGATGGAATCTGCTTCATTCAAATGCTTCTGATAGCCTAAATGATGGTAATTTTTAATCGAGAAATTTTTAGAACCTAATATTTTTCCTAAAAAAGTATGCTCATTGATCTGCTCACCCTGCTTCAGGGAAATAATATTGCTGATCTGGGTATAATTAATATTTTTCTTATGAAAATTCAATGTGGAAAATAATGAAAAAGCAAAATCATTAGATCCCCCGATAATGACCGGAAGAGCTCTTTTGTAATGACATGCCGATAAAACCTCCTGCAGAATATAATGGGAATCCTGAACAGATTTTCCGGAAACCAGATCGCCAAGGTCTACGACAGGAATTTCAAAATCCAGCTGTGAAAGTTTATAAAATTCTTTTCTTACCGCTGTAAAATCCTGTACTTCCGCATCGCCGCCCGCGCCTCTGTAATCCGAAACAAAGAGAAGGACAATGCTGTCTTCTTTGATATCTTTCGTGATTCTGCTGCCTATCTGCCAGCTTTCTGTTTTGAAATTTCTTGGTGAAATGATAAAATCTTCAAAATCCATATTTTTAATCTGAAAACTTGAGAAAATGTTAGTTTATTAATTCCTTTACCGAACAAACATACAAAAAAACCACAGCAAGTACATATGCTGTGGCGTTTTTTGTTGATAAAAAAAGCCGTCAACATATATTGTTAACGGCTTTGTATATTTATTTTACTATTACTTCTTTTTGGCGGCTGGCTTTTTAGCTGCAGTTGTTTTCTTAGCTGCAGGTTTCTTGGCGGCCGGTTTCTTTTTCTCTGCAAAAGCATTTTTATCCTGATCCGTGATCCATTTTTTTACCTCATCCAGAGACACATCTTTCAGTTCTTCCGCTTCATATTTGGTGTCGTCTTTTTTCTTCGGAATTTTAAACATGGCTTTCCCGAATTTTACGAATGGGCCCCATCTTCCGTTTTCAATGGAAATTTTTTCTTTTTCCCATTGCTGGATGTATCGGTTGGCTTCTTTTTCAAGTTTCGCATCAATCAGTTCATTGATGTCATCCTGAGAAAGATTATCGAAATTGTATTTTTTAGGAACATTGATAAAAAGATCTTTGTATTTGATAAAAGGTCCGAATCTTCCGGTTCCTTTCGTTACAGGATCTCCTTTGTAAGAAGCAATGGGTGCATCAGCTTTTTTCTTTTCGTTGATGATCTCTTCTGCACGCGCCTGGCTTACTGAAAGCGGATCTTCTCCTTTTGGAATGCTGATGAATGTTTCGCCCCACTTCACATAAGGTCCGAATCTGCCCACTCCTACAGAAACAGGCTGTCCGTCAAATGCACTTAGTTCAAACGGCAATTTGAAAAGTTCCAGAGCTTCTGCCAGCGAGATGGTTGCAATATTCTGCCCTGTCATCAGGGAAGCAAAGATTGGTTTTTCTTCATCTTCCGTTTCTCCGATCTGGATCATGGCTCCGAATCTTCCGATTCTTGCATGAACATTTTTACCGGTCTTAGGATCTACTCCAAGAAGTCTGTCGCCATTGGCTCTGTCTGCATTTTCTTCTACATCTTCAATTCTCGGGTGGAATTTTGAATAAAAAGTGGTCATCATTTCTTTCCACTTCTGGTCTCCGTTTGCAATTTCGTCAAAACTTTCTTCTACTCTTGCTGTAAATCCGTAGTCCAGAATTTCTTTGAAGTTATCAGTCAGGAAGTCATTTACGACTTCACCGATATCTGTAGGGATGAATTTATTTTTGTCGCCCCCGAATTTTTCTTCGAGAACTTCTTTTTTGATCTTATCGTTTGTAAGAGACATTTTCACCACTTCACGGGTCTGAGGATCAATTTCTCTTTTGTCCACATATTCTCTGTTCTGAATGGTCTGAATCGTCGGTGCATAAGTAGATGGACGTCCAATTCCCAATTCTTCCAGCTTTTTCACCAAACCTGCTTCCGTGTATCTTGCACTTGGTCTCGTGAATTTTTCTGAAGCTGTAATTTTTTTATAACTTAAGATTTCACCTACACTTACTTTAGGAAGTAATTTTTCGTTGTTGTCCTCATCATCGTCTTCTGTCTTTACAATTCCGTAAGCTTTTAAGAAACCATCAAAAATGATCACCTCGCCCTGTGCTTCAAAATGCTGGGGCAGTGATGCATTTCCTATTTCGATGACCGTTTTCTCAATTTTAGCATTAGCCATCTGAGAAGCCAGTGTTCTTCTGTATATTAATTGGTATAATCTGTTCAGTTGGGCATCACCGATACTTTTTACAGCAAAATCCGTTGGACGGATCGCTTCGTGAGCTTCCTGTGCCGATGCCGATTTTGTGGTATAATTTCTTGGTGAAGAATATTCAGCGCCGTATTCTGATGTAATTTGTTTTTTTGCGCCCTCGATAGCTTCCTGGGAAAGGTTCACGGAGTCCGTTCTCATATAGGTAATGTACCCTTCTTCATACAGCCTTTGGGCAAGACGCATGGTGTTGGTTACATTATATCCTAATCTTGATGAAGCTTCCTGCTGTAGTGTGGAAGTGGTGAACGGTGCAGATGCAGTACGTGTTCCCGGTCTTGTTTCAACATTCAGAACTTTAAATTCTGTTGTCTTTGCTTTTTCAAGGAATTTCTCTGCGTCTTCTTCTTTCTCGAAGTCTTTTTTAAGTTTGGCAGAAATTTCCTGCTCAGTTTTATTTAAGAAGATCCCGTCCAGTTTAAAGCTCGCTTTCGGAACAAACTCACGGATCTCTTTTTCTCTTTCTACGATTAATCTCACGGCTACAGACTGTACTCTTCCTGCAGAAAGACCCGGTTTTACTTTTTTCCAAAGTACCGGAGACATTTCAAAACCTACGATTCTATCCAGAACTCTTCTTGCCTGCTGGGCATTCACAAGATTCTGATCAATATCTCTTGGGTTTTCAATGGCTTTTAGAATGGCATTTTTAGTAATCTCGTGGAAAACAATTCTTTTTCTGTTTTCAGGCTTTAATTTCAATTCATCTGCAAGGTGCCATGCAATAGCTTCCCCTTCACGGTCCTCATCGGAAGCCAGCCATACCATCTCTGCTTTCTTTACTGCGGCCTTTAATTCTGTTACCAGTTTCTTTTTATCAGCCGAAACTTCGTAATCAGGACTGAAGGTGGCAAGATCTATTCCCATACCTTTTTTCGGAAGGTCACGGATGTGTCCGAAACTCGATTTCACTTCGAAATCCTTCCCTAAATATTTCTGAATAGTTTTTGCTTTTGCCGGGGACTCTACGATTACTAAATTTTTCGACATTCTAAAAAAATTTTTTGCAAAAGTAAAGCTTTTTTATTATATACTTTTTGTTAAAACAGTTTAATTTAATATTTAGATGCGTTTAACAAGCCTCCCCGAGGGCATTTTAATAGATATCAAGTCCTTTAGGGCGTAGAGTTTACGGCAAAATTTAAACTCAATAAAATAGATGATATAGAATTTTTCATCGGTGTTGATAGATGCAAAGTATATGGAAGACATAAAAAAGCAGAACAGGAAACCCTATTCTGCTCTGCTATTGCTTTTTTTGTTTTACTGTTTAATGATTTTTACAATTTTCTCAGAATTATTGATTCTTACCAAATATATTCCTGAAGTGAGTGCAGAAAGGTCTGTCTTTCCATTTTCAAACTTGCCGGATCTCACCAGCTGTCCCGACATATTATAGATCTGATAATAGTATCCGTCTTTTTCCGGTGCATTGATATAAAGGACATCTTTTACCGGATTCGGGAATAAGGTGATTTTATTTTCATTTACTTTTTCTTTTACCTCAGCACTGCTTAAAACGGCAGCTCCCTTTCCCGAAGCCAAAGCGGTAATCTGCAGTTTCGGAATAGGTCCAGCTTCATTTCCATCGGAATCATATTTCATTCTAACGCATCGGCAGCCCGTTCCGAAATACGGGTCGTTGTTATCATGGAAAGCGATGAAACGGTTGGATGCAGATGCTGCATCAAATAAAACATTAATGGATCTTCCCAGATAATTGGCCGCCAAAGCTCCCGTCCATACCCCCGGAAACTGAAAATTCACAGTATTGAAAGTCCCTTGCAGTGACTGATTCGCAAGAACACTTCTGAACCCGCGGGATCCTGAATCCGGAAAGTTCCCTACCGTGTATCCGGCACCGTTAAACATATAGCCAATGGTAGATGTTGTAGAAGGATTTCTCACCCTTGTTCCGGAATAATCTGTGGCTACACTGTAAAAAGTGGCTGCATTTTTATCTTTTTTATACCATGGCGACTGTCCAAAATCCTGATTCGAAATCAAAGCTGAACTTGTAATATCCGGAATTCTCCAGCCTTCAGGACATGGATCAAAGGGAGATTTCTTCCCTCCTCTCCCCCATCGGTCCGGAGCAAGGTTGGGTTCATTCGCCAGCCAGTCTGTTCCATTGGTATAATTCGGCATGGCACTGTTATAGGAAGCAAAAGAACTCGGAATCATATATATCAGAGGATTTTTAACAGAGTAAGACATCACTTTCGCCACTTTCTCTGCAGGTCGGTCTGTACTCTGTGCATTTACAGATGCTGCATATGTATTGTAAGGAACAATATAATTTCCCGGCATCGTATTATAAGTCGCAGGAGTGAGTGTGGTGTAACTCACTGTCCCATTATCTGCTGCCGTTCCTAAAAATATATTATAGGAAGCTCTGTTATCTGCATATTGAAATGTAGGAATCGGGTCTTTTCTTCCCCATTGATAATGCATTCCTGTGGAAGCTCTTATTTTGGCAAGCTCAGCAGTAGTAGGACTCAATCCGTTAGCAACCATTGGAAAAGCATCTGTTGCTCCCAGGTTTCTATCCATAAACTCTGTTTGAAGTACGACATCTGCTTTGTTTACATAATTCACATAATTGACCGCCTCAACTGCCGGAAGCTCTGTCGTATAATTAAAAGATCCGAGAGCAGAATCCGTGATCCAGATATGCCAGCTCCAGTATACCGGAGATGTAATACTTCCGTTATGAAGTGTTACTACAGCATTCCCGCTTTGATTGGCTCTGATTTCCACTGAGATTTTTGAACCGCTGATACTTTGGAGCGAAGAAGGTGAAGGATTAACCACATTTATTTTATTGATCAGAGCTGTATTGGTCGTCCACAACACATTTGCTTTTAAGCTGCTAAAACTGGAAGGATTCAGAATTCCCTGATTATTCAGCAATTGGCTCTGTACTGAAAAGGCTTTGCTTACAGGGATTTCTACTGTAAAAAGCTGATTATTTTTAACAGCCTGATAGGTATTGGGATTATTGATTCCCTCTCTGTACTCTGCAGAGGGCGCTAAATATTCAGAAGGAAAATTATATTTATTCACAACATACAGCGGGTCTTTGATGCATCGGCAGCCATTCGCTTCCGAGGTATACATTCCAGACATCGGCATATAGGTATATCTTCCTTTAATGTTGGGATAAGCAGGATCAGGGATGTCCGGCTGACCTTTGTCGGGGATCATATAAAGCCCTCTGGTAATTACTGTTGGAGATCCATCAAAATGCCTGCCCATCGTGGCGGTCCATAAAGCGGTATGATGCTGGTCGGTATACTGTCCTTCATGGGCACTTCTGATTAACTGTCCTGTTCCCGGAAAAACACCCATATTGTTTCCACCCACATTCGAAAGATCAAAACCCAGATTGGGATAAATTCTGAATCCGGTCATGAACACAGGAGCACCGGTATCAGTAGGCTTTATAATGTGATATTTATTCGTTTCAAAAAGATCTTTCCCCATATTGGTTCTGACCCCGAAAGGAGAAAAATCCACCCTGATATCATCTGCATAAGACTGAGAGCCTAAATTAGCAACGAGCATGGATGGCACTCTCCATCCGTTCGGGCATGGATCGTAAGGGGATTTGTCTCTGTAGGGCTGAGCACTGCTGTCATTATTATAATCCTCACTGATTATCCCCTGGGAATTATCAGACCAAAGATTAAGCTCTGAAAGTCTTCCATCGCCCATTTCTGAGAAACGGCCAAACCAATTGACCGGAAGATTCGGGTTATTATTATAGTACGCCTGGTTATTACTGCCATCTTTATTTACATAGATCAGACTGAGCGGGTTCTTTACGGACAGTCTTATATTGCCGATCACTTCAGCATTAGCAAACGGGACAAATTTTGTAAGGTTATCGATACTTGCAGCACCGGCAAAGTTCTTCGCTGCCCTGTGTCTCACTCTCCCCGCGGAACCGGACACTTCATAGAAATCATTTCCTCTTGTTACCAGTGGTGGGATCGGGTCTTTCCGTCCCCACTGATAGAGAAGTCCTATACTCCTGTTCCAGTCTGAAGAAGTGATAGAGCTGCTCAAAGCGCCGAGATTACGATCCATCCATCCCCAGTCGGAATCGGGAATGGGCTCAACGGTTCCGTCGGTCTTCATTCTTGTAATGTTGCTAAAGCTTTTGTAAGTTGATCCGTTACCAGGATCGTCAGTTACCCAGATATGCCAGCTCCAGTAGATCTCTCCGTTGACTCTTAAAGCAATAACGGCATTTCCTTTTTTGGTTTTATTAATGGGAACTTTTATTTTGGCATTCTGATTAGAATCCAGAATCTCGAGGGAGTAGCCTGTTCCCGATTTGATCAGCCCGTGGGAATCTTCCCACAAGACATCGGCTGTTACTATTCCGGCAGGAATGCCACTGCCTTTAATGTATTTATCGTCTGCCCACATGGCGTAAGCTTTCCGCACCGGGATGAGCAGCCCCTCACTGCTTTGACCGGGATCAAAAATATAACTGTTGGGAGCTTTTGTCCAGTCCGGAGCTATCTCTCTGCTACCAGGTCTCCGTAAGGTATCACCTGTTGACTCTAATCTTTCCGTATGCCTATACGAGGGAGGAATTTCATTTAATTCCCTGCTATTCATGGAATAGGTACCAATCGACACTAAGCAAAAAATTGCCGCAAAATTTTTAACTAAATTTCTCATATCCTTAGACTTGTGTGCCTTTCAGGAAATACAACTTTTAAGCCTTCGCCAATAATAAATCATTAATAATATAAATAAGAATTAAATATTCAAATTATATCATTAATAATCAATCAGTAAAAGATTATAAATACAAAAACGGCACAACTCGTTTCACAAGGAGCAAAAATAAATGATTCAAATGACATATCGGAACCGGGAATTCAAGTTGAATAAATCTTAATAAAAGAGACAGGAAGCAAGAGGATTTGGCTATTCATTTTTCAACAGCTCCGTCTATTGATAATACTGAAGCGGTCATTGTTTTATACAGAAAAGAAATAACAAAAAAGACAGCTTCACGGCTGCCTTTTATATAGTATAATGTATAGAGTAAGTCTTTAAGGAAGAATATGATTGTTGTAAAGCTCGGTTGTAAATCTACCCACTTTAATATTGTTAAATGAACAAAAAACAATAATATTAAAAATAACAAGAGCTAAAATAAAGGCATAGATCATTTTCTTCATCCCACTGGACACCACATACATAGCATTAGGGATAATAACGAAGGAGAATCCTATAAATGCCCCTACAAGTCTTGATGAAAACACGGGATTATTTCTGAAAATAAAATAAAAACATATTCCTATTACCGCATAAGCTCTGTGATATTCGTAATATGGATACAGTTCTTTCATCTTCGTATCAAAAGCAAAGAGGAAGAAGGTAAGGATCATCATCATCGCTTCGGGAATCCCAAAACCTCCGTTCAGTCTTTCTATAGATTCATCCATATAACCGTTCAAGCCTTCCACGAGGACGTTATCAGAAGCCATACCACTTAAGAAGTCTCCAAATACACGGTATACCTCAAACGGGGAGAGAAATACGGAAACGATGATTAGAAGCAGCATTATGGTTTTACTTAATGGCACACGGGCAAACCAGTACATCGGAAGAAACAGATAACTGACTGTATGAATCCCTGATGCAATGAATATAAAGAACAGATAATGCCACAACTGCCGCTGCTTGATATACCGTATCGCAAAATAAACAATAAATGTTGCCAGGTTCTGCCTGATCTGCCCACTTTCCCCTACAAAGAAGTAAGGAACAAACATGAACAGGGTAAATGTAAAGGGATAAAATGTATTATCCTCAGTATACTCGACCTTAAAAAAAATGGCGGCAATAGCGACGACCAGGGTGAGGACGTAAAAAGGAGCATCGAAGACGTTCAGCAGGAGCTTATTCACTAATGTATACAGCCACTCGACATCCAGATGGTCTGAACCCTCCATATGCAGCATCTTCAGAAAGATACTTTCGTAGCTTTTGGTATCTGAGTAGATGTACAACCCTCTGTAACTTCCGTAATCCGGGCCTACATTGTCACGAAAACCGACCAATATAATGAGATAGACTCCCAAAAACCAAAGCCACTTTTTATCTACTTTCTTGCCGAAAACTTCCTGTATACTAAAAAAAAGCATATAGACAATCGCCACTATAAAATATGGATGTAATACACTCATGCTAGTTGTAGGTTTTGTTTAACCGGTGCAGGGTGCACAAGGAGGCTCCAAATCTGTAATAAGATAAGAAATATAGTAGAAAAGGGAATACTATTGGGAATAGAAATCCGTCTATTTTTTCATCATTTTTTTTCAACATATCTAAAACAGATTCTTATTTCTTTAATAATAATATGGGTTTAAAATATATTTCTTGAAAGGGAACTTTTGCAAAAGTAGAATATTTTTTTATTCTGCCTAGAATATTTTGTTGATTTTCAGACAAAACTTATAGCCCAAATGTTTTGAACTAATGTTGAAAAAATTAAATTTGCAGACTTGATTTCACCATATAATGCATCGCTTTTTTATTTTTTTATATTATCTCATCTCTAAAAACAGGGTCCTTTCTGCTCTTATTGCTATTGGAACTGCTCTTTTATGCGGATTTTTTGCTTCAAAAATTAATTTTGAAGAGGATATCAACCAGATAATTCCTAAAAATGAAAAATCGGATCTTACGGCAAAAGTTCTCAAACAGCTGAATTTTTCGGACAAGATCATCGTGATTATAGAAAATAAGTCCAAAGAAGATAATTTTCAGCTATCCGAGACCGCTGATACTTTTCTGCAGAAAGTGGAACCTTTGAAGAAATACATCGGTTCTGTTCAGGGAAAGGTAAATGACAGTGAAATTTCGGAAACATTTGATTTTGTGAATCAGAATCTCCCTTTGTTCCTTGATGAAAACGATTATAAGGAAATTGAAAGAAAACTTCAGAAAGACAGCATTTCAAAACAGGTAGAAAACAATTATGTATCTCTGGTTTCGCCTACGAGTCTTGTGACAAAAGAGTTTATCAAAAAAGATCCGTTGGGGATCACCTATTTAGGGATTAAGAAACTAAATGCCTTAAACATCAGTAAAGATTTCAAGCTTGAAGATAATTACATCGTCACCAAAGACGGGAAAAACCTTCTCCTCTTCATTGAACCGAAGAATAAAAGCAATGACACCAAGGGTAATGAAGTCTTTGTCAATCAGCTTAACGAGATAAAAGACGGTATCAACAAACAGTTCAAAGGGAAAACAGAACTCAGCTATTTCGGCTCTCCGGTGATTGCTGTGGCGAATGCACAACAGATCAAAAAGGACATCCAGAATACGGTCATGATCTCAATGACGGTGCTATTGGTCCTGCTTATCTATTATTTCCGGAACTTTTTCACTCCGATCATTGTATTTCTCCCGACTGTATTTTCTGTGCTTCTCGCGCTGTTGATTCTTTATTTTATTAAAGATAAAATTTCCGCTATTTCTTTAAGTGTAGGGGCTATCCTTATCGGGATCACGATAGATTATGCTCTTCATATTCTTACCCATTATAAGCATAACAACAATATCGAAGAACTTTACAAAGAGATCACCCAGCCTATCGTCCTGAGTAGCGCTACAACAGCCGTTTCTTTTCTGTGTCTGGTATTTGTACGTTCTGAAGCGTTGAAAGATCTGGGTCTTTTTGCTGCCATTACTGTTATTTTATCTTCCATCACGGCATTGATCATCGTCCCTCAGTTGTATAAACCCAAGCAGAAAGAAGAACATCAAAGCTCCAATTTTATAGACAAGATAGGGTCTTATCCTTATGAAAAAAACAAACCTCTGATTATAGGCTGTTCTATCATCATCGTGGCCTGCCTGTTTGGTTTCAGGCATGTAGGATTTAATGAAGATATCGGAGACCTTAATTATATTCCCAAAGATTTAAAGATAAGTGAAGCCAAGCTGCAGAAGCTTTCCGACATCACATCCAAATCTATTTACACCATTTCTTACGGTGATTCTGAAGAAGAAGCCCTGGCAAGAAACTCCCGCCTGAGCAATTTCCTTGAAAAAGAAAAAAAGGAAGGGAAAATTCTGAGCTACAGTTCTCTCGGAAATGTTGTTCTTTCTGAAAAGGATCAGAAGCAAAGGATTGAAACCTGGAAGAAATTCTGGGATGCAGATAAAAAGAACCGCACAGTTTCCGAACTGGTGAGCAGTGGAAATCAATTCGGGTTTAACAGCAGTGCTTTTGATACTTTCAATGAAGTTTTAAATAAAAATTACACGGAGTTAAGTCTCAAAGACTACGAAAAAGTAAAAGCATTACAGATCTCTGAATTCCTGAGCAATGAAAACGGTTTTTACACGGTTTCCAATGTGGTTAAAGTAGATGAGAAAAAGAGGGACAACTTCATAAAAGATGTTGAAAAACATCATGACGCACTGGCCATCGACCGCCAGCAGATGAACGAAAACTTTTTGGGATTACTGAAAAGAGATTTCAGTACGCTGATCAATTATTCCCTTCTGGCCATTGTTTTAACGATTATTGTTTTCTTCAGAAATTTTGAGCTTACCGTTCTTACGATGTTTCCTATTGTACTGACCGGAGTTGTAACGGCTGGGATTCTGTATTTCCTCGGATTGGAATTAAATATTTTCAGTACCGTGGTTTGTACTCTGGTATTCGGTGTGGGTGATGACTTCAGTATTTTCCTTACGAAGGCGATGCAGAAAGAACATACCACCGGGAAAAACGAACTTCCGACTTACAGAACCTCCATTATTCTGGCGGTTTTCACAACGATATTATCCATCGGTTCTCTGATCTTTGCGAAACATCCGGCCTTACATTCACTGGCGCTGGTTGCCCTGATCGGGATGTTTTCCGTGATTATTATTACCTCAACGCTTTATCCGTTCTGGTTTAGATTACTGATTACGAACAGAGCTAAAAAAGGGCTTTCTCCTATCACGTTCAGACTGTTCTTAAGATGCATCATTTCCTTCTTTTATTATGGATTGGGAGGATTGATCTTTTCACTGATCGGAAGTGTCTTTGTCAAAAGATCAAAAGGGAAAACCTTAGATATTATTAAATTAATTTTAGCTAAATTTCTAACATCGGTACTGCACATCAGTCCTTTTGTAAGAAAAAGAGTCATAAAAAATCAGGCAGAAGATTTCAGCAAACCGGCGGTGATCATTGCCAACCACACTTCTTTCCTGGACACACTAGCCATCGCCATGGCAACGCATAAGATTATTTATCTGGTGAATGACTGGGTGTACGATTCTCCGGTTTTCGGAAAACTGGTAAGAGCACTTGGTTTCTATCCGGTTTCTCAGGGAATAGAAAATGGTATGGAAAAGTTGAAAGAAAAAATTGATCAGGGATATTCGCTGGTTGTTTTTCCCGAAGCGGAACGTTCTTACACGAATGATGTAAAAAGATTCCACAAAGGAGCCTTTTATCTTGCAGAACAGTTCGGACTGGATATTCTTCCATTATACATTCACGGAAACTCTGAAGTGCTGCCGAAAGGTGACTTTATCATCTACGACGGAAGCATTACCGTAAAAGTTGGCGACAGGATCAGTAAAGATGACCTCAGCTTTGGAAAAAACTATTCCGAAAGAACGAAAAAGATCAATGCCTATTTCAGAGAAAAGTTTGCACAGCTGAGAATCGAACTGGAAGATGAAAATTATTTCAGGAAAAAACTATTCCTGAGCTATTTATTCAAAGACAGCGAGGTGGTAAAAAAAGTCAAAGATGATTTCAATGCCAACAAATCGGTATATTTTGAATTAAATAAGCACATTTCCAGAGATGCATCTATTCTGCATATGGCTGATGATTTTGGGCAAAAAGATGTACTTTTAACTCTTTATCAGGCCGAAAGAAGAATTTTTTCTCTTATCACAGATGAAGAAAAAAGACAAATCGCTATGCAGACTTATCTGGTAAAAAGAAGAAAGATTCACTACATCAAAAATGTTTCTGAGATTCATAAGACTATTGACACCCTTTTGATTTCGGATCAGCAATTTGATATCAGTACCCTGGAGAAGCTTCCGGAGACCATTATCTTCCTGAATACTATTCATTCAGACTTTAATAATTCAGATTATTATGAAGAATTTAATTCAAAAGGAATAAAAATATTCAAAAAACACTAAATAAATATGAAAAGCATATTTTTGTAACCGCTAAAGAATGTTAATGAAAAAAAATATACTCGTAATCTACTATTCGCAGACAGGACAACTGGAAGATATTGTGAAGAATGTGGCTCAACCTTTTGAAGCCAAAAAAGAGGAATATGATGTTACGTATTATAATATTCAGCTGAAAGAGGATTTTCCTTTCCCGTGGCCGGAAGATGTTTTCTTCAATACCTTCCCTGAATCTTATCTTCAGATCCCGAAAGAGATCTTCCCTCCTTCTGAAGAGATCCTGAACAAAAAGTATGACCTCATCTTATTCGGATATCAGGTATGGTACCTTACGCCGTCTATTCCTATCATCTCCTTTTTAAAGAGTGGTTTTGCGGAAAAGATTCTGAAAGGCACAGATGTGGTTACCATCTCAGGAACCAGAAATATGTGGATGCTTTCTCAGGAAAAACTGAAGGTATATTTAAAAGACCTTGGCGCAAAACTGGTAGGAAACATCGCTTTAGTAGACAGACATGACAATTATACAAGTGTACTCACGATCTTACGCTGGCTGACAACAGGAAAGAAAGAAAAATCGGGAATGCTTCCTGCTGCTGGAGTTTCGGATGAAGAAATTTCGGGATCTGTAAAGTACGGCAGCATTATAGAAAAACATTTCAACAGTGGAAATCTTTCCGGTCTCCAACCTGAACTGGTACAGAACGGAGCCATAGAAATCCGCCCTTTTTTAGTGAGAGTGGAAAAAGTAGGGAACAAGATCTTTACCATATGGTCTAATCTCATTATGAAGAAAAAAGAGAAACGTCCATTGCTGATAAAATTCTTTAAGGTATATTTGATGGCTGCGATATGGATTATCTCACCCGTCGTCTTAGTTTTACACTTACTGACAACCCCCATATTTTGGTCTAAAAGACAAAAACAAAAAACATATTTACAAGGAATTAATTTAAAATAGAATGTACGACGTATTTATAACAAAAGCATCAACATACTTACCTAACAACCCGGTATCAAATGATGAAATGGAGACTTATCTTGGTCTGATAAATGACGCTCCTTCTAAAGCAAGATCACTGATTTTAAGAAACAACAAGATCACCACAAGATATTATGCTTTGGACAAAGAAGGAAATCCTACTCATACCAATGCACAGCTGACCGCAAAAGCTGTAGAAGGACTATTCGATGAAAATTTCAAAAAGGAAGATATGAAACTGTTGTCCGTAGGAACTACTTCTCCGGATCAGATGCAGCCTTCCCACGCTTCTATGGTTCATGGTGAGCTGAATATCGGTAAATCTATTGAAATTAATACCGCTACAGGTCTTTGTAATTCCGGGATGAATGCCCTGAACTACGGATTCCTTTCTGTAAAAGCCGGTGTGAATGAAAATGCAGTATGTGCAGGTTCTGAGAGAATGTCTGCATGGATGACAGCCGATAAATTCAACCATGAAGCTGAAAATTTAAAAGCATTGGAAGAAAGACCTATCGTTGCCTTCAAGAGAGAATTCCTGAGATGGATGCTTTCTGATGGTGCAGGTTCATTCCTTCTTGAAAATAAACCGAGAGAAACCGGAATTTCTTTAAAAATAGAGTTCATCGATTTCTATTCTTACGCTCACGAGATTGAAGCCTGTATGTATGCAGGATGCGACAAACAGGAAGACGGAAGCCTTAAATCATGGGCAGACTACCCTTCTGATGAATGGCTGAAGCAGTCTATCTTTGCGATTAAACAAGACACCAAGATCCTGGACAAATACATCCTGGTAAAAGGTGCGGAAAGCTTAAGATCTTCTTTCGACAAGCATCAGTTAGATCCGGCAAAAATCGATCACGTTCTGGCTCATATTTCTTCAGGTTATTTTAAAGAAGGCCTGAAAGACGAATTCGCTAAAAAAGGAATGGATTTCCCTGCAGAAAAATGGTTCTACAACCTATCTGACATCGGAAACATCGGAGCAGGCTCTATCTTCGTAGCCCTGGAAGAATTAATGAATTCCGGAACGCTGAAAAAAGGAGAAAAAGTATTGCTTTGTGTTCCTGAAAGCGGAAGATTTGCTTACTCTTGTGCCTTATTAACGGTTTGCTAATGGAGAACCAACTGCCAACATCTGACACGAATTTTGTGGGAAGCCTTATTCCCCAGCGTTTTCCGTTTGTGATGGTTCATGAGCTTACGGAATATTCTGAAAATCATCTGGTATCAGGATTTGAAATCAAGGATGATGCTATTTTTATTCAGGATGGAATATTTCAGGCTTCGGGACTTATAGAGCATCAGGCACAGAGTGTGGCTTTACACACTGGTTACAAATATTATCTTTTAGGAAAAGACGCGCCTACCGGATATATCGGTGCCATCAAATCTTTTGAAGCGGAAACTCTTCCTAAAACAGGTGACCGTCTGGTATCGGAAGTAACGATCCTGAATGAAGTAATGGGTGTAACACTAGTAGATATTGTAACGAAACTGAATGGCGCGATCATTGCAAAATCCCAAATGAAAACTGCTGTAAAATAACTGTCATGGAGATCAAAGAAGACCAACTTATCAATATACATAACTTTCTGCCGCACCGCGAACCGATGCTGATGGCAGATTATATCCTGGAATTGACCAAAGAAAAAGTTGTGACTTCCTTCGAAATAAAAGAAGATAATGTTTTCGTCCACAATAATGAACTTGCAGAGGCCGGTCTGATTGAAAATCTTGCCCAAACCTGCTCTTCTATTCTGGGACAAAGCTTCTTTGAAAATCCTGAAGCAGATACCAAAGTAATTGGTTTTATCACCAATATTAAAAAGATTGAACTTTTCGGCCTTCCGAAGACAGGGGATAAGATCATTTCAAAAGCCTCACTGATCTCTCAGTATGAAAATGTCTGCCATATCTTTTGTGAGACGTTTAATCATGATGAGCTGCTGATCAGGGCGGAGATCAATCTGTTTATCCAGGAAGTAAAATCTTAAGAATCTATTTTAGTAAAAATATAGAACCGTACGATTGTCGTGCGGTTTTTTTTTGCTACATCAGTGCGAAGGTTAGGTTTTGGCTAAAGCCTTTGGCAAAGCGTATATCTTGTAAGCGGGCTGAAGCCCGCCCCTATTGATATGCCTATTTGTGAAAAGATTGGTTTTTATGTTTTTAACCACGGATGGCACGGATTTTCACAGATGATTGTGAAGAAAGGAAGCTGGAGGTTGGGAGCGGGAAGTTATTGAAGTTGGAGAATAATTATAAGCCGGTCTTATTGTTCTTTTAAAACTACCTCATCAAATTGCAAGATAAACTATGAGATATGGAAAGCTTGCCGGTAACTTCCAACCTCCATCTTCCCTCTTCCTTCCTAATGATCAAACAACCCTTATTTTTCGATATATTTGATGAAAATAAAAGTATGAGTGTAAAAGTAAGGTTCTATTCAGATAATGTTGAATTTGATTTTGAAAATTCTGTTGAGTTTCCAATCGCTCCGCAAATTGGGGACGAAGTGAATCTTATTTCATTTTTTAAGTACAAGACCTCAGAAAGACTGGAATACTATAACAATATGGACGATCTTGACCTGTATAATGACGCGGTAGTATCTCAGCGTACCTGGTGCAACGATCTTGACAAGGAGGAAGTCTATCTACTGGTAAAACTGACTTACCGTCCAAACAGATAAAATTTCCTTTCGGAATTAAATTCAGAAAATAAAAAAGCGGAGCATTGCTGCTCCGCTTAAAAAAAATTGGTATCATAAAGGATTAGTACCCGAAGATTTCTTCAAGAGATACCTCCTGGAACGTTCCCATTTTATTGATGGATTCCATATTCAGGTTTTCTTTCTTACCGATGATCGCTGTGTTGTATTTCATAGGCTTGATCTCAGTATTGTAGAAGCTGGTAAGCTGTGGTAATGTCAGCCCCTGGATTTCAGCATACGTATCTTTTCTGATATCATAATCTACCCCCAGTTTTTTCAACGCCATCTGATTAAAGAAAATATTCGTTCTGTTAATTCTGTTAGACGCAATCTGCTTCAGCGCAGAACCTTTTGAGTTCTCAAACTGTGCAGGAATCTGTGGAAGAGAAGCCATAAGATCTGTCATTGCATTGACTGCTGACGGAAGCTTATTAGCTTGGGTTCCGATATAATTCGTGATATAGTTGGCATGTCCTTTTTCTGAAGCATTAGCATAATACACATAGGCTGAATACGCCAGTGACTTACTTTCTCTGATCTCCTGGAAAACAATAGAAGAAAGTCCTGATCCGAAATAGCCATTGAAAACATTAGCTTTTCCGAAATTGCTTAAGTTTACATCACCTCCTTTAGCTACTTTAGACATTTCCATCTGAACCATGTCGTAGTTGGTGAAATATACTTTTCCGTCTGCTGTAGGCTCCTGATATTCTTTAGCTTTTGCCGGCTGAACGCTCGCTTCTGAGATATACGGCTTAACCGCTTTTTCTAAACCTGACTGCTCCTGTCCGTATAGGAATACTTCATATGGAGACTGGTTCAGTACTTTGATTTTCTTAGTCAGTTCATTTACATCAATGCTTTCAAGACGATCCTTAGAAACAATGTCTGCCATTCTTGAATTTTTGCCATATTTCGCATAGTTCGTTAAAGCAGCCATGATTCTTGTTTTATCTTTTTTAGCAGCAGCTCTTGCTTCAAGGATTGTTTTCACCGTCTTCGCGTAAGTATCTTTATCTGCTTTTACATTCGTCACCCAGTGATTCATCAGCTCAGCACCCTTCTTCATATTCGCTTCAAGACCGCTCAATGTGATGATTACCTGATCGTTTGAAGTTCTGAAACTGTAAGTGATTCCCAGTTTGTAGAATTCACCTTTCAGCTGTTCAGGTGTGTATTTATCCGTTCCAAGATATTCAAAAAGGGTTACTGCTACCGAAAGCTCCTTATCGTTATCCGTTCCGAAAGGGAAAATATAGCTGATCTGTGCTACATCATTATATTTATTCTTTACAAAGCTTACTTTCTTATCTTTGATCTGAGTCGTCTGAATCGCCGCCTTATAATCGATGAACTCAGGTTTGATCTCAGCTACTTTGCTGCTCAAAATACCTTTAAGGAAAGGAGATTGCGCTTCTCTGTTCAGTTTGATTGGAGTAATTCCAGGATTCTGTACGCGAACCAGCTTGTCATTCACTCCTTTTTCTTTGTAAACAACCACATAGTTGTCTTTGAAAAATTCGTTAGCAAACTTTACCACATCAGCCTTTGTAATTTTCTCGTATTGGTTGATATCATTTAATTCCTGCTCCCAACTTTGCTCGTTGATGTATGTGCTGTACAATGTAGTAGCTAATCCGTCTGCCGTTTCCCACGACTTCATACGCTGTACCTTTTTATCATTAACGATTGCTTTCAACATCCAATCCGGGAACTGACCTTTTTTCACAAGATCCAATTGATCTAGCAACAACTTTTTGGCATCATCAAAGCTTTGTCCTTCTTTCGGCGTTACAGACATGGTAAAAGCACCATAGGTTTTAAAAGCAGATTCGTAAGCGCCTGCACTCAGTACTTTTTGGGTCTGGTTCATATTAAGATCTATAAGACCCGCATCTCCCCTGTTACTTAAAATTTCTGCAACTACATCCGCTAATCTTGCATTCTGGCTTCCATTAGAATCGGATCTCCACGCAAGAGTCATTCTTTGTGTGCTCGGGCTTTTCACGGTTCTGGACACAATGCTTTCCATAGGCTGTTCCGATACCATTTTTTTCATTGGCAGCTCTTTGTATTTGAAAGTTCCAAAATATTGATCTACCATTTTGATGGTTTTATCAAAATCCAGGTCTCCTACCAGAACTACTGCCATATTATTAGGCACATAATAGGTATCAAAATATTTATGGATAGCAACCATTGAAGGGCTTTTCAAGTGCTCTGAAGTTCCTATCGTGGTCTGCTGACCGTTTGGATGTTTTGGGAAAAGAGCTTCCATCATCGCATAATTCACAAGACGGAAATCGTTATCCTGAGCTCTGTTGTATTCCTCATACACCGCTTCCAATTCTGTATGGAAAAGACGCAGTACCAGTTCGGAAAAACGTTCTTTCTCTACCTGAAGCCACTTTTCAAGCTCATTGGCCGGAATATTATTTTTATAAACCGTTTCATCAAGCCAGGTGTGAGCGTTTGTTCCTGTGGCACCCAATGAAGAGATCGCTTTGTCATATTCGTTAGCGATTGCATATTTAGATGCTTCCTGAGAAACTTCATCTATTTTCTTATAGAGTAATTTTTTCTTTTCAGGATCCTTTTCGGCTTTGTGCTGCTCATAAAGATCAGAGATCTGCTGAAGCAATGCTTTTTCCTTTGCCCAATCCTGAGTTCCCAAATGAGAAGTCCCTTTGAAAACCATGTGCTCAAGATAATGCGCCAAACCGGTATTGTCGCTAGGGTCGTTATTAGATCCTGTTCTTACCGGAATATAGGTTTGAATTCTCGGAGCATCATCATTTTTTGCCAGATACACCTTCAGTCCGTTTTTCAGGGTATAAACTCTTACCCCGGACTGGTCATTCTTTACCGTTTCATAAGTGTACCCCTGACTGTCCGTCATCTTCTGAGTATCAAACTTCTGTGCCATTGCATGAAGCATGCAGAAAAGCGAAACAGAAATAAAAAATTTCTTCATAAGTCTTATTTTATTTTATCCAAATTTCTTAGAACTATATTAGTCTATATTTATAATACACTTGTTACAGCTTATGTATTACAAATTCCGGATTAATATTTTTCAGTTAAAAATAACGTTTATCCCTTTAAAAAGCCTATCCGGAGCATTATGATTTAATATGATTTACATATAATGTATTTTCACTATTTTAGCCAACTGATTAAAAAGAATTAAAAAGGTGATCATTTTTAATTCTTAAAGTAGAAAAATAATACGGTTTACATGAAAAAACAAGACCTGCCTCAGGATGAAAGCAATCTGAAGTCAGCAAACATGACCGAAGTCTTGTATGTGACGGACGAAAACGATAATTATACGACAGCCAACAGCATCGGCTGGGAAGCTAAAAAAGCTGCCCTGGAAGAATCTCTGGAGCTTATTCATGAAAGAATTGAAGAAGCCAGACAGGACGTCGCCAATAATATATCGAGTCCCATTATGTATTTTATGGAACTGAATAAAATGGATCTGGGTGTTCTTGCTTCCTATGTCGGAATGTGGCAATGGAGAGTAAAAAGACACGCAAAACCAAGAGTATTTAAAACACTAAACGAATCCGTACTGAAAAAATATGCCGATGCATTCGGGATTTCAGTGGATGAATTAAAGAACTTTGACGGAAAATAATACTGAAATGAAGCATACCATCCTATGCACAATTTCATTTCGCCAATGTAAAAGATAAAAGCAGCAAATGAAACTTAACTTTGAACACCATCAGACCGCACATTGCGAAAACGGTGTTGCCTCCAATCTGTTACTCAACAAAGGCTTAAAACTCAGCGAACCAATGATCTTTGGGATCGGTTCCGGACTGTTTTTTGTCTATCTGCCATTTTTGAAAGTCAATTTTGCTCCAGGCTTCAGCTATCGTCCGATGCCCGGTGCTATTTTCAGCAAAGCAGCCAAAAGATTGGGAATTAAAATCAAAAGAGAAAAATTTTCTAATCCTAAAGACGCACAATCAGCTTTAGAAAGAAACTTAAATCAGAATATCCCGACAGGGCTTCAGGTAGGCGTTTTCAACCTTACCTATTTCCCTGAAGAATATAAATTCCACTTCAATGCCCACAACCTGGTGGTATACGGAAAAGAAGACGGAAAATTCCTGATCAGCGACCCGGTAATGGATTATACCACTTCCCTGTCCGAAGCTGAACTGGAAAAGGTAAGATATGCCAAAGGCGCACTGCCTCCAAAAGGACATATGTACTACCCGACTTACATCCCTGAAAATGTAAATATTGAAGAAGCCATAAAAAAAGGAATCAAAGACACCTGCAAAAATATGCTGGCTCCGGTTCCCCTTATCGGGGTAAAAGCCATGAGATGGGTTGCCAAGAGCATCCCGAAATGGGCTGCAAAGAAAGGAACTAAAGTCACCAACCATTATCTCGGACAGCTCATCAGAATGCAGGAAGAGATCGGTACCGGCGGCGGTGGTTTCAGATTTATCTATGGCGCATTTCTTCAGGAAGCGGCTGTCATTCTTAAAAATGACGAATTGAAAGAACTGTCCAAAGAAATCACTGCCATCGGTGACTTGTGGAGAGATTTTGCCGTGGATATTGCCCGTGTTTACAAAAACAGGAATTCAAAAAGCGACATCTACAACAATCTTTCAAAATCGATGCTTCACATCGCAGATCTGGAAGAAGCTTTCTATAAAAAACTGAGAAAAGCGATCTGATATGGCGGAGAATATGATTGAGATCAAAAATCTATACAAAAAGTACAAAAACTCCGAAGAGTTTTCTGTGAACGATATCTCGCTGAATATTGAGAAAAATGAGATCTATGGAATTCTGGGACCAAACGGTGCAGGGAAAACCACTCTGATTTCCATGCTTTCAGGATTAATCAAACCCACTTCCGGACAATTTACGATCAACGGCCTGTCTCCTCAGAAAGACAGCTTCAAGATCAAAGAAATCATCGGAATCGTGCCTCAGGAATACGCACTCTATCCTACTCTTACGGCTAAAGAAAACTTAATGTTTTACGGAAGCCTGTACGGACTAAAGCATAAAGAACTTAAAAGAACCATCGATGAATCCTTAGAGATCATGGGCCTTTCAAAGTTTGCAGATAAAAAGGTAGAACAGTTTTCCGGAGGAATGAAACGCCGATGCAACCTTATCGCAGGAACACTTCACAATCCGAAAGTATTGTTCCTTGATGAACCGACTGTAGGTGTTGATGTTCAGTCTAAGAAAGTCATCATCGATTTCTTACAGGAATTGAATAAAAACGGAACGTGCATCATCTACACCTCTCACCACCTTTCCGAGGCGGAAGAATTCTGTACGAAGATCGCTATTATCGACAGAGGGAGAATCCATGCCGTAGGAACACCGGAAGAACTGGTGTCACAAATCGCCAACGCTGAAAACCTGGAAGACGTTTTCATATCATTAACAGGAAAAGAACTAAGAGATGTTGTTGTATAAACTTTGGAGAAGCTTCGTGAAGGAAATCCTTCTTCTGAAGAGAGATATTGGGGGAATAGTCATTATTTTCGTCATGCCGTTGCTGTTAATTGTAACGATTACTTTAATTCAGGATTCTACTTTCAAAAATCTGGAAGGTTCAAAAATCCCGATTATTTTCATCGACAATGACAAATCCGAGGTATCTAAAAATATAAAACAGGAACTGGAAACCAGCAAAACGTTCCAGTTGCTGACAAATTACACCGAAAAGTCAGCACAGGAAGCCGTGTTTTCCGGAGATTACCAGATGGCCATCGTCATTCCTGAAAATTTAACGAAAGATTTAAATTCAAATATAGATTCAAAAGTTCAGACGATTGTAAGTTCGTTCGGACTGGAAGGCGATACGGCAGCGGTGAAAAAAGCAGCACCGAAAGCCAAAGAAATTCATCTGTATTTTGACCCGGCGACCAACGTTGGATTCAAAAACTCCGTGATGAATTCCGTGAATAAAATGGTTTTTGAGATCGAAAACAAAAAGATCTACAAAGCCTTTCAGGATCAGCTGGGAACGGAAGAAAACCTTGATGAGAACAAAAACCTCATCAGCTTCAAAGAAATCACCCCGAAAAAAGGAGCGATGGATGTGATGCCTAATTCAGTTCAGCACAATGTTCCGGCCTGGACGCTTTTTGCGATCTTTTTCATTGTCGTTCCGCTTTCTATCAATTTAGTCAAAGAAAAAAGTCAGGGTACCAGCGTAAGAGCAAGAATCAGCCCTACGCCGTACTTTGTTCATATTTTAGGAAAAACATTCACCTATCTGATCATCTGTATCATTCAGTTTCTACTGATGGTCGCAGTGGGAATCTATCTTTTCCCTTATATGGATCTGCCGGCATTTGATGTCTCAGGGAAAATGTTCCAGCTTATTGTGGTGACTTTATTTTCCGGACTGGCAGCCATCGGATTCGGAGTTTTACTTGGAACTATCGCAGATACCCAGGAACAGTCTGCGCCTTTTGGAGCTACTTCGGTGGTAGTTCTGGCCGCTATCGGAGGAATATGGGTTCCCGTATTTTTAATGCCGGAATTTATGCAGACCGTAGCCAAATTCTCCCCGATGAACTGGGGACTGAATGCCTATTATGATATTATTTTAAGAAACAGCGGTATCGGAGGAATTGCCAAAGAACTTGCTTTCCTTTTTGCATTCTATATTGCGATGGTCGCTATTTCTATTTTTTACGAACGAAAACAAAATGCAGTCTAAAGAAAACATATTAACCTGTACGGAAGAAGTAAGGGTAAGATTCAATGAAACAGATCCGCTGGGCATCGTCTGGCATGGACATTATATCGTGTATTTTGAAGACGGAAGGGAAGCTTTCGGAAGAGAGCACGGGCTGACGTATCTGGATATTCAGAGAGAAGGCTATGTGACGCCTATCGTAAAAAGTACCTGTGAACATTTTCTTCCTTTAAAATATGGAGAAACATTCAGAATCGTTACCACTTTTGTGAATTCCGTATCTGCCAAACTGATCTACACCTATGAACTTTTCAATCAGGATGATCAGCTGGTATGCAGCGGAGAAACCATTCAGGTTTTCTTAGACAGTAATGGAAGCTTATGCCTTTATAATCCTGAGTTTTTTCAGGCATGGAAAGATAAAATGGGATTATAATGAGGAAAGAAATTTATATTACAGACTACAACTGCGTCACTCCTTTAGGTTTTGACGTTACTTCGAACTGGAATCATCTGGTAGAAGGAAAATCAGGCGTGGCTCTGCATCAGGTGATAGAAAACCAGGATGCTTTTTATGCTTCCATTATTGATACTGAAAAGCTGGAAGAAGAATTTAAAAACAATTTTGACCATCAGAATTTTACAAGACTCGAGAAAATGTTTCTTCTGAGTTTAAAACCTCTGGTTGAAAAGCATGATATTTCGGAAGAAACCGCTTTTATCTTATCAACGACCAAAGGGAACATCAGCTTATTAAAAAATCAGACGGCATTACCGGAAGGTGTTTATCTTTCCAAATTAGCACAAAAAATTGCTGATTATTTTGGCTTTAAAACAAAACCCATCGTGGTTTCCAATGCCTGCGTTTCAGGAGTAATGGCTATTGCCGTTGCTAAAAATATGATCCAGGCCGGGAAATATAAAGATGCTTTTGTAATTGCCGGTGATGAGGTTTCAGAGTTTGTGATCTCAGGATTCAATTCTTTCCAGGCCATCGGAACGGAACCGTGCAAGCCTTACGACAAAAACAGAAACGGAATCAATATCGGTGAAGCCACAGCAGCGGTGTATATCACTTCCACTCCTAGCGAAAACGAAAAATTTAGGTTTAAAATATCCGGAGATTCCGCAGTGAATGATGCCAACCATATTTCCGGACCCTCCAGAACGGGAGACGGACTGTATGCAAGCATCAAAAATGCAATGACAGAAGCGAATATCACCTCTGATCAGATCGATTTTATTTCCGCCCATGGAACCGCCACTATCTACAATGACGAGATGGAAGCCATCGCCTTCAACAGAATGGAACTTCAACATGCTCCATTGAACAGCATGAAGGGTTATTACGGACATTGTCTTGGTGCATCGGGACTTTTGGAAAGTATCATCTCCATGGAAAGTGCCCGCCACAGACTGCTGATTCCTTCTAAAAACTTTGAAGAAACAGGAGTTTCCCAACCTTTGAATATTATTACAGAAAACCAGTCTGCAGCCATTCAGTATATTTTAAAAACAGCTTCAGGCTTCGGCGGATGCAATGCAGCGATTGTTTTAGAAAAATGTTAAAATGAAAGTGATGAAGAAAACTGACAGCTGTACCATAGAACATTCAAAAATAACCGTTAACGGACTTCCTGTTTTTGAAAGCCAGACGGAAACATTTCACGATTTTGCGAAAGAGGCTTATAAAAGCTTAGAAATCAATTATTCCAAATTTCACAAGATGGATAATCTAAGCAAGCTTGCTTTTCTTGCCTCGGAAATGATTTTAAAGGATGAGGATCACAGCAGAACAGCAGTGGTTCTGGCCAACCGGTCATCCAGTCTGGATACGGATTTCAAATACCAGGAAAGTATCAACTCAGAAGAAAATTACTTCCCGAGCCCTGCCGTATTTGTCTATACACTACCTAATATCTGCGTAGGTGAGATCAGCATCAGACATCAAATGCAGACGGAGAATGCTTTTTTCGTTCTGGATGAATTGGATGAACAATTTTTAAACGACTACGCAGAGCAGATCCTGCTGTCCGGAAAGGCAGAAAAAGTTCTCTGCGGCTGGACGGAACTTTATCAGGAAAATTATAAAGCTTTTGTATATTTGCTAACCTTATAAAAATGTAACACTATAACAGTGTAGCAATGTAACAATATTGGTAAACTGATACATTGCTAAACTGGTAAATTAAATAATTATGGAAAACTTAAAAACAGAATTAAAGCACAAAATCATTGAAGTTCTAAACCTTGAAGACGTTTCTGTAGAAGAGATCAAAGATACCGATCCTTTATTCGGAGGTGGTTTGGGTCTTGATTCTATTGACGCTCTTGAGCTTATTGTTCTTTTGGATAAAGACTACGGAATAAAATTAGCCGATCCTAAAAAAGGAAAGGAAATTTTCCAGTCTATCGACACCATGGCTCAATTCATTGAAGACAACAGAACGAAATAAATAAATGTACCAATGTATCAGTTTAACAGTCTAGCAATCATTGTTACACTGGTACATTGCTACATTGGTACACTGTTATATTAAACAAATAAATGAACAAGAAAATTGCCATCACAGGAATGGGCATCATTTCTTCCATCGGAAACAATGTGGAGGGAAATTTTATTTCGCTAAAAACCGGAAAACACGGAATTTCTGACATCCAGTTGTTTGAAACCCGCCATGCCGGAAGTATAAAAACCGGCGAGATAAAATGGTCTAATGAAGAGCTTGTACAACAACTTCAGCTGCCTGAAGACAATAATGTGACAAGAACTTCTTTATTAGGCATGATCGCTGCAAGAGAAGCTGTAGCATCTGCCGGAATTTCGGATATCAATGAATACAAAACCGGGCTCATCTCTTCTACCAGTGTCGCCGGAATGGATATCACGGAAAGGTATTTCTACTCTTACGAAGACTTTCCTGAAAAGCAAAAATACATCGATGCTCATGATGCGGGAAATTCCTCATTGGCCATCGCTGATTATCTTGGATTAAACGGTATGGTTTCCACCATCAGCACAGCTTGCTCATCTGCAGCGAATGCAATCATGATGGGAGCTAAACTGATTAAAAACGGTGTTTTGGATCGTGTGATCGTGGGCGGAACTGATTCCCTTTCAAAATTTACTTTGAACGGATTCAATACGCTGATGATTCTTACGGATTCTTACAACACCCCATTTGATAACGACAGAAAAGGATTGAACCTTGGTGAAGCAGCTGCTTTTATCATTCTTGAATCTGATGAAGTCGTGAAAAAAGAGAACAAAAAAGTCCTGGCTTACCTTTCCGGCTATGGCAACGCGAATGATGCCCATCATCAGACTGCTTCGTCAGAAAACGGACAGGGTGCTTTTCTCGCCATGCAACAGGCTCTTAAAATATCGGGATTGGAAAAAGAGAACATCGATTATATCAACGTTCACGGAACGGCTACTCCCAATAATGATTTATCAGAAGGAATTGCCATGATCAGGATCTTCGGTGAAGGTCAGGTTCCTGAATTCAGTTCTACCAAAGCTTTTACAGGACATACTCTGGCGGCGGCGGCAGGAATTGAAGCGGTATTTTCCATTTTGGCGATGCAGCACAGCGTCATTTTCCCCAATCTGAATTTCAAAACGAAAATGGCAGAATTTGATTTAACTCCGGTTACAGGACTGAAGGAGAAAAACATTAACCATGTTCTTTCCAATTCATTTGGCTTCGGAGGAAACTGTTCTACTTTAATTTTCTCAAAATCATGAACGCAGTATACATCAACAGTGCATCCTGCATCTCTGTTCAGGACACTTTAAAAGAAAATTTTTTCCAGGATCTTAAGGCTGATCAGTCTGGTCAGATCTTAAAAGCTATAGATCCCAACTATAAAGAATTCATTCCGCCTGCGATGATCAGGAGAATGTCTAAAACCGTAAAAATGAGCTCTGTAGCTTCCAGTTACGCTTTAAAAGAAGCCGGAATTGAAAAACCGGATGCCATCATTGTAGGAACGGGAATGGGATGTTCCCAGGATTCTGAAAAGTTCCTGAAAAATGTGATTGATAATAATGAAGAGTTTCTGACTCCTACATTTTTTATCCAATCGACTCACAATACCGTTGCGGGGCAGATTGCTCTGGGACTTCAGTGCCATGCGTACAATTTCACGTATGTCAACACCTCTTCCTCACTGGAATTCTCTTTTCTGGATGCTCAGCTTCAGATCAACGACGGAGAGGCTGAAAATGTTCTCGTAGGCGCTGCAGATGAGCAGACGGCCAGAACCATGGAACTTTACCGTCTCAACAATACGATAAAAAAAGAAGAAGATCTTCCCGCTGATTATTTACATTCAAAAACAGATGGCGTGATCTGGGGCGAAGGTGCCACTTTCTTTGTGTTAGGAAAAGATAAAACGGAAAGTTCTTACGCAAAACTTAGAGATATTCAGATCATCAACAGATTGGATATAGAAAAAACAACATCTTTTATAGGAGATTTTTTAGCTAAAAACAAATTGAAGCACGAAGACATTGATGCTGTAATCTTTGGTTTCAGTGGCGATGCAACATCTGATGTTTACTACGCAAAAGCAATGGATGCATTTCAGAATTCAGCTTTATTATATTACAAGCATTTGAGCGGAGAATTCAATACGGCAAGTGGTTTTTCCACATTTATGGCCTGTCATATATTGAAGGAGCAACAAATTCCGGAAGTCATGATGATTCGTTCAGAGCAAAAGACAGACATTAAAAATATTCTTCTTTACAATCATCTGGCTGGAAATGATCATAGTCTGATGTTGCTGGAAAGAGCTTAATCAAACAGGAAAACCTCCAATTTATAGGTTTCCTGAATGCAGAGATCAAAATAAGTACAACTCAAAATACCGGAAGATGAAGCATTATCCATTTATTATATTTTATCTTTTCTGCAACGTATTTATTTATGCGTTTCATGGAAGTATCTGGGTTTATCTGGCGGGTTTTCTGGCTTTTTCTTTCGTCGTGGTTTGGGGGTCATTTGATATTACGTTGGGGTATTTTGTGAACAGCATTACCCATAAAAGAACGAAAATCAATGAAGTTGCCCTGACTTTTGATGACGGACCGACTGAATTTACTCCCAAATTTTTAGATCTGCTTAAAGAACATCAGGTAAAAGCTACTTTTTTCTGTATCGGAAAACAGATCGAAAAATACCCGGAAACTTTTCAGCGGATTATTACCGAAGGCCACACCATCGGAAATCACACGCTTTCACATTCAAACAATACAGGATTTCTGTCTGCCTCAAAAATGACTGAGGAGATTGAGAAATGTGACGAAATCATCTTAAAAACCGGTCAGATTAAAACTGATTGGTACCGACCTCCTTTCGGTGTGACGAATCCGAGCATCGCAAAGGCCATCAAAAGAACTCATAAAAAAAGCATCGGCTGGAATGTCCGTTCACTCGACACGGTTACAGAGGATGAAAAGAAAATCTATAAGAAGGTAACCAAAGGTCTGAAGAAAGGAAGCATTATCCTTCTTCACGATACCTCTGAAAAGACGTACAACGTATTGGTCGATTTATTGTTATTTTTGAAGGAGAAAAAATATTCGACATTTACAGTCGATTCAATTAACAAAATCAAATAAAAATGATTAAAAATATTGTTTTAGGCGCATTTATATTCATTTCAGGCTTCTTTTCTGCCCAGATGACCGCGATGTCCGGCGCAGAAACTAAAGCATTTGTAACGAAAGTGTCTTCTGAAACCCAGGAGATCAAAACACTCCAGAGCGATTTTACCCAGACCAAAAAGATGGATTTTCTGGATAAAAACATTGTTACCTACGGAAAAATGTCGTTGAAATCACCGAATATGCTGAGCTGGAAATATACAAAACCTTATCAGTATAGCATTGTTTTTAAAGAAGGTAAAATTTTCATTAATGATCAGGGGAAAAAATCATCTGTAGATGCCAAGAGTAAGACATTTGAGAAGATCAATAAACTGATTGTAGGAAGTTCAAACGGAAAAATGTTCAGCGATCCTGAGTTTACCGTGTCCTATTATAAAAACGGAAATTTCAATGTGGCCAAATTCACTCCAAAATCTGCCCAGCTGTTGAAATACATCAAACAGATTGAACTTCATTTTCCCAAAAACCAGTCTACGGTTTCACAGGTGAATATGACAGAAGCTTCGGGAGATACGACCAATATTGTATTCAAAAATACCAAGATCAATGCAGCGATTGCAGCTTCAGAGTTTAGTTTATAGTCTGGTTTTCCTGCTGTTGGTTTCGTGTAAAAGCTACCAACTGACAGATGCAAAACTGGTTCAGAGTTCTGAGAAAACGGTTGAAAATTTATATTTTTCTTCCGGTGAAGATTATGTGTATAAATGCCAGATGGATATTTACAAAAATCATGTAAGTGGAATTCTGATCATCAAAAAACTGAATGAAACGACCCATCGTGTGGCCATGACTTCAGATTTTGGAAATAAATTAATTGATTTCGAAATTTCTGAGAATGATTTTAAATTGAATTACGTTCTTCCCGATCTGGATAAAAAAATTGTCATTAATTTTTTAAAGAACGATTTCCGCGAGCTGCTGAAAAGGAAATTTCCGGTGAGTGAATCTTTTGAAAACGATCATTCAAAAATCTATCTGTCCAAAGCCGACAAAAGGGCTTACTACCTGTTTTTCAATAAGGAAGACGGACTGCTGAAGAACATCATTTATACGAAAAACAATAAGGAAAAAATCGATTTCAGTTTTGCAGCAAAAAAACATATCTTCGCGGATAGCTTAAACCTGCAACACAAGGACTTTAAGATCAATATAAAACTATTTCAAATAACTGAAACCGAACAGAATTAACATGAACAAATTTCTACTATCAGCCGTCCTATTCATTTCAAGCCTGTCTTTTGCACAGGTAACTTTCAATCCGGGAATCAGAGTGGGGGCCAATATCGCCTATTTTTCTGATGGTCCTGCTCACGACTACTGGTATTATGTGGATAGCCAAAACTATTATCATAACGGAAGCAACACGTATGATATAAAATCGAAAATTGATTTTTATATTGGTTTTCAGGCGAATATCCGATTTGCTAAATTCTATGCTCTTCAACCGGAAATTTACTATACGCGTCAGGGAGCGAAATACGAAAGCCAGAACTCTGCTGTGGCTTCAAAAACTGTAAGTGTTTCTTACGTAGGAGCAGCGGTAGTGAATAAATTTTATTTTGATAAATTTAATATTCATTTCGGACCTACTTTAGAGCTTCTTACTGATCATAAAAACATTGAATCGCCTACTGATGCGGATTTAGGACTGCTTTTTGGAGCAGGATATGACATTACGAAAAACTTTGGGGTAGAAGCCCGAATTAAAAAAGGTTTTGTACACATCAAAAGCGACCAGACGAATGTGACATTCCAAACAGGTGTTTATTATACCTTTAACATGAAAAAATAATTGTATGCAGACCATTCTTACAGACTTTTACACTTTAGAATCTTTTGAAAAGGGAGACCATGGAAGTTTCACTGCCAACATTCATCTGAATAAAGATCACGATATTTTTAAAGGCCATTTTCCGGGTAATCCGGTGACGCCGGGAGTTTGTATGATGCAGATCGTAAAAGAACTGACGGAAGAATTTACCGGTTCAAAATTATTTTTAAAAACAGCTTCGAATGTAAAGTTCATGGCTATTATCAATCCTTTTGAAACGCCGGATCTGAAACTTCAGCTGGATATTACTGAAAATGAAGAAGATGTTAAAGTAAAAAATATCACTTCTTTTGGCGAGACTATTGCATTGAAAATGTCTGTAAGCTATAAAAAATAGGATCATGAAACTTCTCTTATCTCTCGTAACCGCTTTTATCTTTTTCTTCCAGACTGATCTTGAGTCTTTAAGAAACAGCTATGCCAAGGCTAACCAATCCAATGACAATACGGAAGCATTCATCAATCTTGCAGAAAAACAATCCGGTTCTGATGCTGTAACCACTGGATATAAAGCTGCTGCACAGATTATGGAAGCTAAGATTGCTAAAAAGAACAGAAAAGCACTTGTAAAAACGGGTGCAACAAGTCTTGAAAGCATTATCAAAAGCAACCCGAACAATATAGAACTTCGACTGATCAGACTGAGCGTTCAGGAAAATATTCCTAAAATAGTAGGCTACAGAGGCAGTATTAAAGATGATAAGGCATTTCTGATCAATAATTACAGCAAGCAGAACGCAGCCCTGAAAAGCTACGTGAAAAAGTTTGCAATGCAGTCTAAATCCTTTTCAGAGGCAGAAAGAGCCACTATAAAATAAAACAATGACCCTTCAAGAAGTACAAAATGCAGTGATTGAGAAAAAGATCTGCATTTTAATACCTACTTACAATAATGAAAAAACCCTGAGAAGGGTTATAGACGGTGTTCTGGGCTACACCGATAACATTATTGCGGTCAATGATGGTTCTACCGACTCTACTGCACATATTTTAACTGATTATCCCCAAATAACCGTTATTTCCCTGCCTGAGAACAAAGGCAAAGGAAACGGACTGAAAATAGGCTTCAGAAAAGCTAAAGAGCTGGGTTATCATTACGCCATCACCATCGATTCTGATGGGCAGCATTATCCGGATGATATTCCTGTATTTGTGGAAGCTTTAATTCAGGAGAAACATGATGTTCTTCTGATCGGAAACCGGAATATGTCACAGGACGGAATTCCGAAAAAAAGTAGCTTTGGGAACAGGTTTTCCAATTTTTGGTTCTGGTTTGAGACCGGAATCAAGCTGGAAGATACGCAATCCGGTTACAGATTATATCCGTTATTAAAAATTCCGAAGAAATATTTCACTCCAAAATTTGAATTTGAAATCGAGATCATTGTAAGAACTGCCTGGAGGCACGTTCCTGTAAAGAATGTTCCCATCAAGGTTTTGTATGATCCTGCGGAAAGGGTTTCTCATTTCAGACCGTTCAAAGATTTTACGAGGATCAGCATTCTGAATACGATTTTGGTGACCATCACACTTCTGTACATTATTCCGCGAAATTTCGTGAATAATTTCAAAAAAAAAAGCTTTAAAAGATTCGTAAAGGAAGATGTCCTTGAAAGTGACGGCAGCAACCGTACGAAGGCATTTTCTATAGCACTGGGCGTATTTATAGGGTTTTCTCCGTTCTGGGGATTCCATACGCTTCTTGTCATCTCATTGTCTGTTCTTTTTAAACTAAATAAAGTTCTGGCTTTTGTGGCATCCAACGTAAGCCTTCCGCCATTTATTCCCTTTGTTATTGCAGCTTCCCTGTTTCTGGGCTCCCCTTTTGTTCACGGGGACAGCAATATTTTAAGCAGTGAACTCAATTTTGAACTGATCAAAAATAATCTGTTTCAATATGTGATCGGAAGTGCTATTCTCGCCACTTCTATGTCTGCACTCTGCGGCATTGCGACATTTTTTTTCCTGAATAAACTGAATCCGGAGAATGAGTAGGGGTGTAAGAGTCAAGAGCCAAAAATCAAGAATCAAGATGTCAGATATCAGATATTATACACGAGACCTTTTACATTAAGTTTAGAGACTAGCAACTAGCAACTAGCAACTAGCAACTAGCAACAAAATTACTCTAAGCACTGACTCTCAAATCCCGAAAAAAAGTCCTAAAGCTAAGCTCCAGGACTTTCATCTCTATATTATTATTATTCTCCTTTTATTTTGAAACAATAATTTTCTGGCTGTAATCAATAGAATTACCTTTAATCGTCAACATATAAACACCATTCAGCAGGGTATTCACATTCACTGTAGTCTGTTTATTAAGATTGATTTTTTCTGAAGAAACCAATTTCCCTGTAAAATCGTACACCGAAACGGTAGTGATTCCTGAAAGGTCCATTCCTGAAGGTGTTTTAATTGTAAATTCAGTTTTCACCGGGTTTGGATAGATAGATATTCCTTTGGTATTAGCAGAAGCTTCATTCACGGCAAGTGCATTACATTCAGCAGGAACTGCAAAATTTTCTACCTGGTCATCAAGATCTTGCTCATTCCCCATAAGAAAGCCGCTAGTTCCTCCCGGCTCAGCATTGACACCAAGTCCCCTTTTAGCAAAAACTTTCCAGATCAAACATTTATCCTGACCTCCGGTTTTCGCCTGATCTGCAGCCAAAATAGCATCTCTTCCCTGCTTGAAATTAGGATTGCATGGCTGAAGTTTAATGGCATCTACAACCAGCTGGAGAACCCGCGCGCTTCCACTGTTTGGATCGGCCATGACATCGCTGTTGTATCCATACTTTTCTACATATTTCCAGTGAAGATCCCAAAGCATTGTAGCCCAGACAAAGCCTATATTATGAACATGAGCCAATACAATAGGTGTTCCGAAATAATTGATCGAAATCTTCATTCCGTTCGTTCTTCCGTAAGTGTAATTATTCACTGCAAAATCAGGTGAATATTTTGCCAGTCTTATTCCCGCCCCGTTGGTGGGCTGCTCTATAGCAAATGTTCCTACTCCTCTGGGCACAGAAGCATTGTCTCCAGGCTTATTGGTGAGCATTAAAGCAAAAAAATCTGACCATCCTTCTCCCATCTGTTCATTTGAGGTTGTTGCTGAAAGACAGCCATCACCCGTACCCGTAAGCCGGTTGGAGATACCATGCCCGTATTCATGGATGAGAATCCCGTTATCCAGACTCCCATCTTTGTAAACATAATTTGATTTGTCATACTTTAAAGTTGCGTTGATAACAGCGCCTCCTGCAATTTCACCGGCTATAAAAGCCCCTTCCGGATTTTCTATGGTAACAGATGGAATTGTTATAGAAGTATCACTTCCTCCCATTCCTCCAAAACCTACTGATGCAGCTGCATTATATATTACCACTCCTACAGCTCCTTTCAGCTGGGCATTTTTCACTTTGTCTGTAAATCCGCACGTTCCTCCCCTTTCTATTAAGGCTATCTTTCCCGTAAGATCTTCGTTAATAGCATTACAGCCGTTAACTGGTGTTGTAAGAGACAGATTAGCAGTTACAGGTGCAATCGTTTCAAGATTGGGACCAAAAGTGGCCCTCCTGCTTCTGAAAGTCCTTGATGCATAAACAGATGGAGAGTTGTAGAATAAATTCTGCATATTATCAGGTTCCCACAAGTACATTTGCATCCTTGGTGGAGAACCATCAGCTGGGCTGTAGAAGTTAGCATTATTATATCCTCCTCCATCCCAGGCCTCAGCTAGAACAGCATCACCCTGAGCTCCGCCTTTTCCAAAATTACTGGCCTGAAAATTTCTGGCTGTTTCTGTAAATCCCAATTTGTAAAATACATCATGTACTTTATTGTTGACATAGAATAGATTAGTGACTGATGCGGATTTGTAGTTCTGTGGTGGCAGGCTCACATCCATTGGGAAATCAAAAGCTCTTACTGTGCCCCCGTCTGGAGAAAACTGGGGTATATTGGTGCTGTTTTCGTCCGTATAAGCATACACATTATTTCCTCTGGTGTTGGTATAGCTGTTCGTACCGTCTGAATGCCACCCTTCAGGAGAGGCTGTAATCTCCCAGGGATTGCTAAGCAATGCCCTGCTTCCAAAGGTAGGTGCCTCTACAGGGAAAGCTAATACATTATAAGAGGCATTATCCGGGACCAAAACAAAGTCTTTCTTTTGTAAATTATTTTCAGAATTTATATGGGGAGGAAATAGGGCCGGTTGAATATTTTGTAGCGGATGAGCTTCCTCTGCATGATGTTTATAGGCATCATCGTGAAAACTGCAGGAAAGAGTCATTTTCTCCGAATATAATATGGCACCATCATCTGTACTGATGATTACATTCCACATATTCCCTGTTTCTTTTTCCTGTACATCAAATCTGTAGCCAAGGATCAATTCTCCGCCTTTCTCAAAATAAACCAGTTGGGTTTTCAGAGGTTCTTCTTTTCCTTCACTGTTCCGAATAGTAGGATAGCCGTTAATTTTTTGGGCTGCTTCTGATACCAGTGTATTTTTTCCGGCATTCTGACTACCTTTCACGCGGGAAGGATACATTTTGATAAAAGTATCGGTTAAGTTCAAAACTTTCCCCTCTCTTATCAGAACATTAGCAGAACTTCCAAAAATCGGAATCCCATTAATAGTCTGCTGTATGCCTACAATGTCCCCGTTTAAACTTTTTGAAGAGTCTACATTTACAACTGTAAATGCCTTCAATTCTGGATTTATTCTCTGGAATGTCTTTTCAGAGTTAATGTAGTCTATTATAACTTTTTCATAGTTTTGAGCATGTGACCAACCAAAACCGAATAAAGAACAAAGCAATAAAAGCCTAACACTTAGTTGATTTCTTTTCATAATATCTTTTTATGAAGCGAAATGTAAATTCATTTCAGAAAAAAACACAACCAAATCGAAATAAAATTAAATAATAACTAAATAAAAACACAAATAACAAAGAATAATTAAATTAATTTATCAAAACACATCAAATATAACATTTTTATAAACCTTTGTTTGATGAAAATACAGTGGAAAAATCAATTGACGATGCTAAAATTAAACAAGCGTTTACCGGTAAATACATTAAAACTTAAGATCACCAGTGTTCAGATTAAGAAAGTGAGTATTAACAACAAAAAAGCCCTGAAGCTGAGCTCCAGGACCTTCCTCTCTATATTGTTATTATTCTACTTTTATTTTGAAACAATGATTTTCTGGCTGTAATCAATGGCATTACCCTTGATCGTTACCATATAAGCTCCGTTCAGTAATGTATTCACATTCACTGTAGTTTGCTTATTAAGATTGATTTTTTCTGAAGAAACCAATTTCCCTGTAAAATCATAGACTGAAACCGTAGTGATTCCTGAAAGATCCATTCCCGAAGGGGTTTTGATTGTAAATTCAGTTTTCACCGGGTTCGGATAGATGGATATTCCTTTGGTATTAGCAGAAGCTTCATTTACGGCCAGAACACCACATTCCGCAGGAATAGTGAAATCTTCAACCTGATCGCTTAAGTCTGGTGCCGGCTGATTAGCTCCGATAAACAATCCGTTAAGCCCACCTGAAGCAGCATTCACCCCTAATCCTCTTTTAGCAAAGACCTTCCAGATCATACATTTGTTTTCACCATTTGTTTTTGCGAGATCTGCGGCTAAAATAGCATCTCTTCCCTGTATAAAATTCGGATTACAAGGCTGCAATTTAAGGGCATCCATGACCAGCTGCAGAACTCTTGCACTTCCACTGTTTGGATCTGCCAGTACATTGCTGTTATAGCCATATTTATCTACGTATTTCCAGTTAAGATCCCAAAGCATACTCGCCCAAATGAAACCAATACTGTGAACATCAGGAACGGTAATCGCGATTCCAAATATGCTGCCGTTCACTTTCATTCCATTCGTTCTTCCATACGTATAGTTATTCACTGCAAAATCAGGAGAATATCTGGCCGGTCTTATTCCGGCACCATTTACGCCCTCTCCGCCGGTAAAGCTTCCTATTCCTCTGGGAACGGATGCATTATCTCCAGGTCTGTTGGTAACCATAAGGGCAAAGAAGTCAGACCATCCTTCTCCCATCTGTTCGTTGGATGTGGAATAAGCTAAACAGTTGCTTCCTGTACCGGTAAGACGGTTAGTAATTCCATGCCCGTATTCATGGGCGATAATTCCATTATCTAAACTCGCATCTTTATACACTGCCTCAGTTCTTAAACTCGCATTACTGGCAACTCCGTTAGTCAATTCACTAACCAAAAATTCACCTTCCGACTTTCCTACCATGATCGTAGGAATCGTAATGGTATTATCAGTTCCCCCCATACCTACAGGTTGGTCACTGTTTGGGTGATACTGTATAACTCCTACTGCCCCACCATCCTGCAGGTTTTTAGTTTTAACGGCAAAACCACAGTTTGCAGGTCCTGCCGCATTGAGTACAGCAATTTTACCTGTTAAACTTCCGGCTGCCACCGCTGTACAGCCATCTGCAGGTACAGGGAGCGCTAAATCACCTGTTACACCAGCGCTGCCTATAAGCTGGGGACCAAAATTGGCCGTTGCCGCTACAGGAGCTCTGGATACGTAGCTTGTAGGAGAATTATAGTAAAGATATCTCACTCCATTAGGTACAAAAAGGAACATTTGCATTCTTCCGCTGGTTCCGTCTGCTCCCGGAGCAAAATTGGCATTATTCAGACCGCTTCCATCTCTTGCTTCTGCTAAAACAGGATCATTCCCGGTTCCTCCGTTCGTGAAATTATTCAGCTGATAGTTTCTTGCAGACTCGGTGAAGCCAAATTTATAGAACAAGTCATGCATCTTGTTTGATGTATAAAATAAATTGGTTACCGCTGCAGATGTATAGTTCTGTTGAGGCAAAGTCACATCCAGCGGAAAATCGAAGTTCCTTGTTGCGCCTCCGTCCGGAGAAAACTGTGCTGCATTTGTATTCGCTTCATCTGTGTAAGCAAAGACATTATTCCCTCTTGTGATAGTGTAATGATTGGTTCCATCAGAATGCCATCCTTCAGGCGAAGCTGATAAATCCCACGGATTTGTAAGGAGTGTTCTGCTTCCAAATGTAGGTGCTTCAACAGGAAATGCAAATACGTTATAAGAAGCATTGTCAGGAGCTAAAATAAAATTTTCACTTTTCTTTTGAGCATCTTTCAATACTTCGGAATTCATAGAAGGTTGCAGATAGGTTGGATTCTCAGCATGCGCTTCAGCTAAATGCTCATATGAGTCCGAGTGAAAACTGCAGGAAAGTGTTGTATTTTCCTGATATAAAACAGAGCCGTCATCTGTACTGATGACCAAACTCCAGACATTACCACTACCTTTTTCCTCTACATTGAACTGATATCCAAGGATCAATTCCCCGCCTTTTGAGAAATAGACAAGCTTGGTTTTTAAAGGTTCTTCTTTCCCTTCACTGTTTTTTACCGTTGACAGTCCGTTAAATTTCTTTACCGCTTCGGCTATTAATCCCTCTTTATTGGCACTTTGTTTACCTTTTACGGTAGATGGATAGTTTTGAATAAAAGTATCTGCAAAGCTCAATACTTTATTTTCTCTGATCAGAACATTGGCCGAGCTTCCAAAAACAGGAACTCCATTGATGGTCTGCTGGATGCCTACAATGTCCCCTTTTAAACTTTTGGAAGGATCAACATTAACAATGCTAAATGCTTTTAGTTCAGGATTTACTCTTTGAAATTTCTTTTCTGAATTCACATAGTCCTTGATTATCTGTTCATATTTTTGAGCAGATAATAAACTAAACCCTAAAAAAGAAGAAAGCAATAAAAACTTAACACTAAGTCGAATTCTTTTCATACGATTACTTTTTAAAGAAATATTGATTTGGTTACTTCCACAGTTAGTAGTAAAAACAACAAAATGTTACAACATTCATATATAACTTTAAAAAATATTCTATAATACTAATCAAAAAATACATTTTAGATACAAGAATCACTTAATTCACTGAGCGGGAAATTAGATTTATTAATGGAATCAATTTATTTAAAAACAACATCCGAAAAAGATAGCGGACTCATAATCAATGTAACAAATATGGCGAGAATGATTAAAACCAATTGGTACTGATAATAGGTTTTTTCTTTATCCTCTTCCTTCACTTCAAAAGTAAATTTGATTTTATCCGGTTTTCTGATGATCATCCAGATAAAGCCCAAAATGATTAGATTTAAGACGATAGGCGCAAAAAGAAACATTTTACTACCAACCCCATCATTTTTTCCTCCGTACCCATGGATTGGGATAATATCCGGAATCGCGCTGTATCTGGTAAAAAGATAAGCCGTGTAGCTGATAATGATGATCAATGGGATAGAGAACAGCAGTTGTATATGTTTGGGGATCATTTTAATTTCTTTAAGGTCTTCTTTAGATATTTTTCCACATTTTTGCGGTCGGGAACTGTGGTGATTTCTTTTGTCAGGGCTTTTTCAAAAGCTGCTTTTGCATGGGCAAAATCTTTTTTACTGTAATAATATTGGCCTGACTGGTAATACACCAACCAGAAATCAGGGTTCAAAGACTGATAATGGGGAATGAAGTCATCTGTCAGGACTATATCTTTACTTTCTGTCGCAGCACTTACCTCCTCGCTCATCATTTTATACATTTCATAGTTCTCAAATTCCTGAGAATCTGCAAATGGATCTCTGGCAATATTAAGTATTGTTTTTGCCTGTAAACTTTCCGCTGCTTTTTTACCGGAAAAGATTTCATTGAGATCGTAGCATACGAATTCTCCCAGCTGATAAGGATTGGAAGAAACCCAGACCAGCCTTTTTTCAGGTGAAAATATAACGGCATGATGAGCCAATAACTGATTGATGGCTTTTTCATTTCCGTAACCGATCTTCTGATCTTTTAAACCGGATTTATCCCGTAAAACAGCCGCCATTTTCTCAGGATTCAATTTTTTCTTTTCCTCAAGAAGTTCCTGAAGTTTTTCATAACGGTATTCGGAATGGCTTTCTATAATATGTTTCTGATTTCTTTTATCGTCTTTATAGGCTTCCGACTGAAAATGATTGGTACAGAAAACCTTGCTTGTATTTTTAACTTCGTAGACTCCGAAATTTTCAGGTGAAACTTCGATAATCACAGCATTTTTATCATGAGCACTTCCCACCAGAATGGATTCGGAGACGAATACTTTTCTTTTTTTAGCAATGGCAATGGCCTCATCAATATTTTTTGCATACTGAAGAATTTCCCGTGTCACAAGGGAAATCGGCGTCTTGGCAGTCAGAGGAATTTTAGATTTTCCGGCATTGATTGTTACCGTAATTCCTTCTTTATTCATCCCTGAAACTACGCCTATCATTCCCGGCCAGCTCACGGACATATAGGGAATTCCGGTCTCCGGTTCTACAAATTCGATCAGTTTATTTTTAGCAAAATCATCTCCGACATAGAAGTCAAAGTTTCTTCCGATCAGCAGCTGACCATCTTCTGTATTTTCATTCCAGACCGCAAGTGAGGTACAACCTACCATTGCCAGATCCTGCATGGCATGACCGATATCGTGGGCTCCATGAAGATACAGGTTCCGAAGGTATTTGGGTGCTATAAAATTGTATTGATCTGAGGAATACTGCGCCAAACCGTACAATTCAGCCTGATAATCTTCCCTTACATTCAGATACATTTTCCTGTTGTACCATTTTAAAAAACCACGAAGCAGCTTTTGTTTAAATTTTGAAGGAACGAAGCCTTCCACTTTGGAAAAGAAAATCTTTTCCTGCTGCTGCATCAGGTTTTGAGTCAGAGCTCCGTTGTTATAGCCCAGCTGTAAAGGGTTTCCTTTGATATAAAGCTCCCAGAGCTGCTGTTTATTTTTGGTTAAATAATTCTGATTGAAACTGAAGGTAGAATCATTGATCTTATTGACTTTCGGGGTTTCCAAAGCATATCTGCTGATATCCGGAAGATGATGAACCGATTTTGAAACGCCACAGGACATCAGGAAAAGAATCAGGAAAAACTGAATTCCCCGGAACGCTGCAGCGAGTCTGTTATTTATTCTCATGAGTGTTGATCATTTGTTTCAGACGATCGTCTATCGTTTCTTTTCCGAGAATTTCTGCACAGGTATTGAAAGCGCCTATCGTTACACCCAAAATTCCATGCATATTCACAGACTGTCCGGTAAGGAACAGATTGTCGGTCTTGGTACGCGGTGAAACCATTGTTTTTAACGGGTTATCCGAATTTTTCATGTATCCGTACATATTTCCTTCAAAACTGCCGATATAGTCCCTGTATGACAGCGGCGATGAAGTATAGATGCTTTTGATGGAATGTCTGAGGTTTGGAATTTTCTTTTCTAACGCTGAGATCATTTTCTCTGCTTTTTCCAGTTTGAATTCTTCGTACTTCAATCCTCTTTCATGTTCTTCTGCCACCGTATTGATGGTTTTCGCCCAGGATTTCACCTCATCAAAATCCATATAAGAGATCGCTGTAAGGCTTTCTGCATAATCGGGATGATGTTTGGATTGGGTGGAGGAAAGCATATAGGTTTCCGGCCAGCTTTCTTTACGGTAACGGAATGCGTTCCAAACCATTTCTTCCGATGAATAGTGGTAGATATTGTAATTAAAATTCGGGAAGGAATGCGGTTTTAAAACCAGATAGACGCTGAAGCAGGACGAAACAGGCTCCCAGCTCATGACTCTGTTGGAAAAAGATTTTCTCAATCGGTCTTCTCCCATTAATTTCATCGCAGAGCGGATCTCTATGTTGGAGATGAATTTTTTCGCTGCATATTCCTTTCCTTCCTTAGTTTTCACAGAAGACAGAACATTGTTTTCATTAAAGATGAATTCGGAAACTTCGGAGTGCTTGTGAACTTCTGCTCCATACTGGCGAAGCTTTTTGATAAGGAGCTTAGTAATCTGACTTCCGCCTTTGACACATTTATAGGCACTCTGAATATAAGAATTTACTGTAAGGGCATGAACGTAGAACGGGATATTTTCTGAGTCACCGCCATATAAAAAATTGGAACCAAGCAAAACGGCCTGTAGTTTTTTATCCTGAGTCACAGACTCTATGAATCTTTTGGTATTGAGGTGAAGGATCTCTTCATTATAGCTGTCTTTCCCTACGACCTGATACCTTGGGAACTGTGCGCAGACATACTGGATCTCTTCACAATAGCTTTCCAGGTTTTGTTTTTCGTTGGGAAAATAGGATGTAAGCTGTTCAACAAAGTTTTCATAGCCCTGCGCATGAGGATATTCTATGCTCTCTTCTCCAAACGAAATCCGGTCATAGCCGTCTTCATTCATCTTGTGGAGTTCGAGATCATCCATAATCTCAAGATAGGAGAAGAACCGGTGAAGATTCTGCCCTTCTGAAAGGCCTCCCAGATAATGGACCCCGGTATCAAAAATCAGCTTATCCCGAGAAAAAGTCTGGAGATTTCCGCCATACTGGTTATTTTTCTCCAGGACACAGACTTTCAGGCCTTCTTTCGCCAAAATTAGAGCCGAAACAAGACCTCCCAATCCGCTACCGATTACAAGTATGTCGTATTCTTTTTTCAAAAGGAGAAAAGATGTGTGTTTTTATTTCAAAAATTAAGAAATCCTGAGATTTAGAAATTATATTTAAACCTAAATGAGAGGTTCAAATATCCAATTCCCGAATTTATTTAACGATTTGAGTTTATTAATTAGTTTTCAGGGATAAAATTAGAAAAATTAATCAATATCATCCCAAAAATCGAAATAATTGAACCATTGAAGGGGATATTTTCTGATCATAGATTCCAGATTCTGTACGTAAGAATTGAGAAGTCCCTGAGAATCACGGTTTTTAATATTTTGCGCGACCCTTGCATACAAGTGGTAATGAAGATTTTTTTCTTTCATCACGTACACATAGACCACGGGAACGCCAAGACGGGAAGCAATAAGGAACGGGCCGGCAGGAAATTTAGCACTTTTTCCCAACAAATCGGCTTCAAGAAATTTTGAGCCTTCGAAATAGCGGTCTCCGGTGAAGCAGATCAGTTCGTTATCTGACAAAGCCTTATTGATCTCAAAAATATGCGACATATCTTCTTTGACGTAGATGAATTTGATATTGCTTTGCTTTACGGCAACACTTTCGAGATATTCTTTGATGACCGTCACTTCCTGATCTGTAGTGACCAGATTGATCTGACAGTCGAAATCGATATCTGCAAAGAAATGTTCTGCAATTTCAAAGTTTCCGATGTGGGCACTGATAAGCACTCCACCTCTTTTTTCTGCCAAAAGGTTTCTGAGATTTTCTATCCCATCGAATTCGTAGGTGTATTTTTCTCTTAAACCGGCGGAAATTGCGGTTTTATCAATCAAAACTTTTCCAAAAGTAAAATAGCTTTTGAATACACTGGCTTTGGATTTCCAGTATCCGTAATCGAGTCTTTTCTGAAAATAATAAAGAATGTAGCGGTTGCTCTTTTTTAAGAATAAAAAGTAATAGGACGCTACGAAATAGAGCACAACATATGAACTCCGGATCCCGATATTTCTAATACACCAGACGAATATTTTATATCCCAGTATGGTTCCTTTAGATTTACCTTTCCACTTGTTCATATCTTAGTTTACCAATTTATCAATATACCAGTGTAACAATATTTCGGGTGAAGGTATTGTTACACTGGTACATTGTTTTATTGTTACATTATTAAAAAGAATAAAGTTTAATCGATAGCTTATGCGTTTTTTTCAGCAATCTTCTGCTCAATCGTCGTATAGAAATCATCAAACGTGACCATTTTTTTAAAATCTGCCTCACCTAATTTCACTCCGAAATTAGATTCAATCACTACGACCATGTCGATATAGTCCAGGCTGTCCAGCCCAAGCGTTTTTTTCAGGTTGGCGTCATTACTGATCTCATCACCGTCTACCTCAAATTCGTTCACTAAGAAATCATTAACGATGTCAACAATTTTTTCCCTTTCCATGTTTTTAATCAAATTTTTTAACTATTAATGCGGAGTTGGTTCCCCCAAATCCGAAAGAATTCGACAAAAATACGTCAATTTTTTGAGTTTTCGTTTTTGAGACTAAATTTATCTTTTTAGCCTCATCGTCAGGGTTTTCCAGATTGATGTTCGGTGCAACGAAATCATTCTGCATCATCAGAATGGAGTAAACCACTTCACTTGCCCCTGCCATCCAGCATTCATGACCGGTCATAGACTTGGTAGAACTTACCGGAATCTCGCTTCCGAAGATCTCGTGAATCGCTTTGGCTTCATTGGCATCCCCAATGGGTGTAGAGGTCGCATGAGCGTTGATATAGTCGATATCTTCCACTTTTAATCCTGATTGTTTCAGGGCTCTCTGCATGGCTAAAGCCGGACCATCCACATTGGGCGTTGAAATATGACCACCGTTTGATGAGAAACCATATCCTACGATTTCTGCAAGAATGGTAGCGCCTCTTCGCTGTGCAGATTCTAAACTTTCCACCACAAGGCTGGCAGCTCCTCCGCTTGGAATCAGTCCGTCTCTTCCTGAATCAAAAGGTCTTGATGCTTTGGTAGGTTCGTCTTCTCTCACAGAAAAAACGCCCAGTCCGTCAAAGCTTGCCATTGAATATTTGTTTGTTTCCTGGGCACCGCCGCAGATAATCATATCCTGAAAACCATTGCTGATCATCATATGCGCGAGTCCCAAAGAATGCGAGCCGCTGGCACACGCTGCACTGATGGTAAGATTAATTCCTTTCAGTTTAAAAATGGTTGAAAGGTTCATCGTTACTGTAGAATTCATTGATTTAAAGATCGCTCCGGATCCCATCAATGTTGTATCTTTCTTTTCTCTGGCAATATCGATAGACTCAACGACTGCCTGAGAAACACTGTCGTTTCCATACAGAATTCCTACTTCATGGCTGTCCAGGAAATCCTGGTCTAAACCTGCCTGCTTTAGTGCATCACTGGTCGCAAGGTAAGCATATTCGCTTTCCTCACCCATGCTTACACGCTGACGTCTGTTGAGCAGATTCTTAAGATCCGGTTTTGGTACTACGCCTGTAAGGCCAGACCTGAATCCGAATTCTTTTCTTTCCTGTACTAAAGCAATACCGGATTTTCCTTGATATAGGGATTCTTTGACTTCTTCCAAAGAGGTCCCGATGCAAGAATAAATTCCCATTCCGGTAATTACAACCCTATTTTCCATTTATAATTAAAGGTTTTAGATTGCAGGTTTTAGGTTGCAGCTATTCACTGCTACTTATTATCTGCTACCTGATTTATAATTAAAGGTTTTAGATTCCAAGTTTTAGGTTACATCTATTCACTGCTACCTGCTACCTATTATCTGCTACCTGATTTAAGAGTAAATTCCTCCGTTGATGTTCACGATTTCACCGGTAATGTATGACGCTTTTCTTGAAGCTAAAAACGCAACCAGATCCGCTACTTCTTCCGCTTCTCCAAATCTGTTGGCCGGAATCATCGCTTTAAGTTCGTCTTCATTGAAGTCCTGAGTCATATCGGTTCTGATGAATCCCGGAGCTACGGCATTTACCGTGATATTTCTTTTAGCCACTTCCTGAGCCAAAGCTTTTGTAGCGCCTACCAACGCTCCTTTTGCTGCAGAATAATTGGTTTGTCCGGCTGTACCTTTTACTCCGGAAACGGAAACCATATTGATGATTCTTCCGTATTTATTGCGGAGAAGCTTTTGGATAAAGAAATTGGTTACGTTGAAAAAACCGTTCAGACTGGTGTTGATGACACTGTTCCAGTCTTCACTTTGCATCCACATGAATAATCCGTCTCTTGTAATCCCTGCGTTGTTTACAATCACCTCAACAATGGCGTCCGGATTGCTGTCCTGCCATTGGGTCAAAACATTCAGGCTTTCCTCGGCATTGGCTACATCAAATTTAAGGAGTTCTCCTGTAGCACCCAATTCCTGTACTTTAGCTAAAGTTTCCTTTGCTGCGGTATCATTGGAAGTATAATTAATTAAAATATGGTAGTTCTTTTCTTCTGCCAGTTTTAGACAGATTGCCCTTCCAATTCCTCTGGATCCGCCTGTTACGATTGCACATTTCATGTCTTAGTGTTAGTTTTTTTAATTTTGAAAAAGTTCTGCATTGTAGAACCATTTATCGCCAAGTAGATTTCCGGATGTATCGATAAAACCCCATTTTCCTCCTTTCTTCACTCTTGAAACCCCTTGATTAAATCCTTTATTTTTTTCTCCGAAGCCAAAACTTGCAGAGATTTCGTATCCCATGGGAATCACTATTTTTCCTGTATTATCAATAAATCCCCAACCTTTTCCTCTTACCGGAGCAAGATTGTCGCTGCTGAAAACTTCTGCATCACTGTATTCAGGCTTTATCACGAAATTTCCTGTGGGATCAATATAGCCCCATTTATTTTCCAGACAAACCGGCGCCAGGTTTTGACTAAAACTTCTCGCCTTCTCAAACTGAGGTTCAATAATCCATGTTCCTGTTTTATCTACAAAACCGATTTTACCCTCTTTCTTTGCATAAGTCATTGGCTGATTATCAAAATCCCAGATTTTATCTACTCCGTCAATTACTTTAAAGTCTTTGCCGTCAACAAGTCCAAATGATTTATCTTTCTGTGCCCATGTAATTCTGTTTGAATATTCTCCAATATTGTCATATTCAAAAGGAACAATGGTTTCACCTTTGGTACTGATAATTCCCCATTTGCCGTTTTTAGAAGCTCTTGCAAAACCGTTTTGAAAAGGTTTAATCACCTCATGTTCTGCACGGAGAATTACTTTTCCTTCAGTATTGAATGCCCCGATTTTATTATTAATCTTAAAAAAAGCAAGCCCTTCATTAAAGTCATACAGCTTTTCTGAAGAAGGCATGGTCAGTTTTTCCCCTTTTTTGTTGATGTACATCCATGCTCCGTCTTTTTCAACGACACAAATTCCATCATGGAATTCTCTTATATTAGTAAATGAAGGTTCAATAACCATTTTACCATCCTTACCTATGAATCCCCAAAGCTGTTTGATCTTTACAGCGGCTAAACCATCTGAAAAGCTTTTGGCGGTATCGAAACTCGGTTCAATAATATATTTCCCGGATTTATCGATATATCCTATTTTTGATTTTTCCTTTACCAACGCTAATTCCTGGGCAAAAAGTATTTGTCCCATAGCTATCATTGAAAAAATCAGTATTTTTTTCATGTCTTATTTTAAGTTTTTAAGATATTGCTTTACTTCCTCCAGATACGGATACATCACCATATCGTCTGAGAACGCAGGAATAATCTTTCTTATTTCGTCATACAGCTCTTTGGTAGAAGACGAAACTTTATCCTGAAATCCAAGGTATTCCACAGCCTGAATGATGGTAATCGCTTCAATCGCCAATACCTCAAATGCATTCTCGATCACCTTTCTGCAGATCACCGCAGCATTGGTTCCCATGCTTACAATATCCTGATTATCATTATTATTAGGGATACTGTGTACATACATTGAATTGGACAACATCTGGCTTTCCGCTGTAGTAGATGTCGCTGTAAACTGAACGCCCTGCATTCCGAAATTGAACCCTAATTTACCTAAATTTACAAAAGGAGGCAAGATTTCGTTGATCTTTGCATTTAAAAGGTAGTTCAACTGCCTTTCTGCCAGCATCGTCAGCTTGGTCACAACAATTTTCAGCTTGTCCATTTCCAATGAAATATAATCTCCGTGGAAATTTCCTCCATGATAAACGTGCTTGTCTGCTACATTGATAATCGGGTTGTCATTTGCTGAATTGATCTCATTTTCAAGAACATTTTCAGTATATTCCAAAGTATCCAAAACAGGTCCTAAGATCTGTGGAACACATCTTAATGAATAATATTCCTGAACTTTTTCCTTAAATACTTTTTCCTGTTCTTCGAAATGGGTATAAAGATGATCTTCTCTTTTTCTGATCAGTTTACTGTCAGCCAAGTGGGCACGCATTCTCTCGGCTACTTTCTGCTGACCGTAATGTTTTTTCGTACCGTTCAAAGCTTCCGAAAGATGGTCATCATACGCCTGAACGATCTCATTGATCGCACATGAAAGTCTGATTGAAATATCGGTCAGCTGATTCGCTTTATAGGCATTTACAATTCCTATCCCGGACATTACGGAAGTACCGTTCATCAAAGCAAGTCCTTCACGGATCTCCACTTTGATAGGCTCTAATCCTTCTGCTTCAAAAACATCTTTTGTCGTTTTTCTTTCGCCATTATAATATACTTCTCCTTCTCCTATCAGTACCAAAGCAAGGTGTGCAAGCTGCACCAAATCCCCACTTGCTCCTACTCCTCCATGCTCAAAGATCAACGGCGTAATATCTCTGTTGATCAATTCTTTAAGTAAATAAACGACAGACTGATGAACGCCTGAATTCCCAAGCGAAAGGGTATTCAATCTCGCCAGCATACAGGCTTTTACTTCCTGAGCAGGCAGTGGATTTCCGATCCCTGAAGAATGGCTTCTGATCAGGTTATACTGAAGCTGGTGGGTATCCTCATCACTGATTTTGAACTGAGCCATAGGCCCAAATCCGGTATTCACACCATATATTACTTTGTTTCGCGAAAATTCCTTTAAAAACTGAAAACTTGTTTCCACTCTATCCAAAAGTGTTTCGTCCAGTTCAATTTTTTCGTTCTCAATGATAATTTTTTGAAAATCCTTCAGTTCTAAAAAGCTATTTATTTTCATCAATTAAAAGTAATAGTTGATAATTTTGTAAAATATTAATTAATTGTCACTAATTTTGCGGCAAAGATAGAAGTTATTATTAAAATAAAAAATCAAGATGAGCAAAGAATTTGTTGATGTTCTTGTAATCGGGGCTGGGCCTTCCGGTTGCGTATCTTCTTCATACTTAAAGAAGAACAATGTCAACGTAAAAGTGGTCGAAAAGACAAAATTCCCCAGACTTGTAGTAGGTGAAAGCCTAATACCCAGGGTTATGGATCATTTTGACGAGGCCGGACTTTTTCCTGCTTTGGATAAAATGGGCTTTGAAAAAAAACTGGGCGCACGTTTTTTACGTGGCGATGAAGTCTGCATTTTTGATTTCAGTGATAAGTTCGGAGAAGGCTGGGACTGGACCTGGCAGGTTCCGAGAGCTGATTTTGATAATACTCTTGCCAAGGAAGTGATCAACAAAGGCATCGATCTTGAATTTGAAACTGAAGTCATAGATATCCAGTTTAACGGTACAGACTCTATCACAACAGTAAAAACAAAGGATGGCGAAACAAAAGAAATTCATTCCAAATTCGTCATCGACTCCAGTGGATACGGAAGAGTACTTCCAAGACTTCTTGATCTTGAAAAACCATCCAAACTGTCTCCTCATTCTGCAATTTTTGCCCACGTAGAAGATAGTAACAGAGAGGAAGGTGAAGAGGGAACGCTGATCTCTTTTGATATTATAGAAACTGAAGTATGGCTTTGGGTGATTCCTTTCTCTAATGGAAATACGAGTGTAGGAATTGTAGGCCCTACGGAATACATCGACAAACTTTCTGAAAACGGTGATACTGCAGAAGCTTTAAGAAAAGCAATTTCTCTGTCAGATTATTATGTAAAACGTTTCGGGGGTGTAGATTTCCTTTTTGAACCAAGACATCTGAAAGATTATTCGTGTTCGGTAAAACAATTATTCGGGGACGGATATGCGCTTACCGGAAATGCTTCTGAGTTCCTCGATCCGGTGTTCTCATCGGGAATGGCCTTTGCTACGGAATCAGGAATGCTTGCTGCAAAACTGGCTCTACGACAACTGAACGGCGAGAAAATCGACTGGCAGACAGAATACACAGATTATATTCTTTATGGCGTAGATGTATTTACGACGTATGTAAAGGAATGGTATACAGGAAATCTTCAGGAATTATTTTTCCATCAGCCGGAAAACCCTGATGTTAAAAAGAAAATTTGTGCAGTATTAGCGGGTTATGTCTGGAATAAAGACAATCCGTTTGTCAAAAAGCACGATACGGTTATTAAAAATCTTGCGAATCTGATTAAGCTTGAAAAACAGCAACAGCAGGAACAATCATAAAAAAACCGGTCTGAATTTCAGGCCGGTTTTTGTTTTATTCCAAATCTCTTTCCATTCTCTGGGCGAGTGTTTTACCTGTTTTCGCAAATCCTTCTCCCACTCTGGTTTCGTTATTAAAATTACTTCCCCACTGATCTCCCGGCGCATCTACACTTTCAATATCGAACATCACCTTTTTAGAATCTGTTTCCACAAAGGTAAGTTGTGTCGTTACTTTTGCAGGCTGCTTCATGATTCCGGCATCCCAACCCGGATACACCCACTTTACTTTAACCATTAATGCATAAGGACTCTGAGCATTTTCTTTAAGCTTTGTATTGATATTTTCTTTAGACAAAACCTTATTGAATATCGTGATGAATTTCGGATTCCACAATTCTTCTTTAACACGCTCCCACTGCTTTTTCCAGATTTCTCCGCTTCCTTCTGTTTTTTTGTTCAGTTCTTCTATTCTTCTCGGAATATATTCTGCTTCAGTGTAATTTTCTTTCAGCAGTTTCATCTCTGAATAATCAAAAACAACGTTCACTGTTTCAGTTCCTTTTAAGAATTTTGCATCTCCACTTTTAATTTTAAATTTTTGTGCCATTGCAACGGTAGAAACAGCCACCAGCAATAACAGTAATAATTTTTTCATGGTTTATATTTTTAATTTAATAGGTTTAGTTTTTGTGTTGATGTTCTGATTTTTCTATCTCAAATCTATAAATGTGATCGGTTTTCTGCTGTTTGGATTAAAAACAGTTTTGGACAAAATATCAAAGTCTATGATTTCAATTTTAGGGCTTACTCTGAGTTTCGCACGGAAATGATCACGAACTTCATTCACGAAGGTTTCCTGATCCTGATCTGTGCTGAGTTTAATGATAATTTCATCCAGCCCGATTTCATTAGACTGAATAACGATCTGATAGCATAAAATAGTATTGAAATCATTTAAAATATCAGTCATCGCCGGTGGATAGAGCGTTGTTCCTTTATATTTGATCATTTGCTGTTTTCTTCCGACAACAGGGCCAAGCCTCATTGTATTTCTTCCACAACGGCAAGGTTCGTAATGGGCTTTTACAATATCTCCCGTCTTGAAACGTAATAATGGAATGGCTTCAACACCTAAAGTAGTGATCGTAAGTTCTCCGTTTTCTCCTTCTGCCACAGGATTTTCATTATCATCAAGAATTTCTGTGATAATCAGTTCCGGATGTTGATGACCTCCTGTTTGAAATTCACACTCCGTGAAGGCTGTGCTCATTTCTGTGGAAGCGTACGTGGAGAATAATTTGATATTCCACTTCTCTTTGATTTTCTGTGAAAGAATATTGTCTGTAAAATCCTGATTTTTGATGCTTTCTCCGATACAAACGGCTCCATAGACACTGGAATTTTTATAATCCACGCCATGTTTTTCAGCATAATCAATCATCTTTAATAGAAAAGACGGAACAGTGATCAGGTATTTGGGTTTGTATCTGAAAATAGAATCCCACTGCAGCTCAGGAATACCGGGTCCCATTCTGACCACACTGGCACCCATTTTTCTCAACCCAAGAAAATAAGCCAGACCAGCCATAAATCTTTTATCAATGGTAGTGATCATCTGTACAACATCTCCTTTCTGAATTCCTGCACAGGCAAAGGAAATCGCTTCGTTGTAAGCCAGCCTTTCAAGGTCGCTGTCGGAAAGCCCGAACGTAACCGGATCACCCAACGTTCCTGAAGTGGTACTGTAGTCTACAATTTTATCCGGAGGAATACAGAAAAAGTCGTGATTGTGCTGCTGCAGATCATCTTTCGTGGTTGTAGGAATTTTCCGCAGGTCTTCCAATGTCTGAATATCCGAGATATTGATTCCGTTTTCCTGAAACAGTTTCTGATAAAAAGGTGAGTTTTTTTCAAGATAAACGAGAAGCTCCTGAAGCTTTTGCTCCTGAAACTTTTTGATGTCCTGAAGGTCTGATCTTTCGATGTCCGGATAGAATTCCAATGATTTTAATTTTAAGGAACAAATTTATTTAATTAAAATTAAAAGATTGAATGATTAAAAGATTAAAAAATCTAAGGCTTCATCATTTTAACGCTGAAAGGTGAAAGTCTGTGTATTTGTGTTTCCTGCGGTATTGATTGTGGTTACTTTTAAAGTGTGTAAACCTGAACCTTTAGGACATTTTTCATCAAAAACATAGATAAAATCATCTTTTACGCGAGAAAAACGAAGCCATTTCCCATCCAGCTCTGCACGGAAGAATGCGATGTCTCCAATTTTAGTTTTTCCGCTCAAGCGCAAAGTACTGCTGTTTACTGGGGCTCCGTCTTTCCAACCCGGTGAGACAGACGGTAAACTCTGATCCAACAACAATGTGGCTGTACCCAATCTGTTGAACTGTGTTTCTATTCTATCACCGTCCCATTTTCCTTTGATCACCTTTGTATCGCTGCCATAATCAAAGAGAACAATCGCTTTTCCTTTTTCTTCAACCGTTAATTTTCTGTTGGGTTTTATTTTTAAGGTGTAATCGTCATGCACCGGAATGTAGGGAGATTGCAAAACAATGGTATTTGAAACTCCATCTGCACTTAAGTTTTGCTTTTCAGACATTTGAAAATTAACGGCATCATATACTGCATTTTTACTGAAACTGATCTCAGCGTTTTCACTCGCAACTGTTTTTCCCTCGTTTGGTATTACAGTTTTTCCGGCAGGTGATACCTGATCTGAAACCTTATTTAAACGAACCTTTGTTTTCAGACGACTTGTATTTCCATTGACATCTTTTAAAATAATTTCAATCTGGTGAATATCTTCATCCTGAAGCGTGATCAATCCATTTAAATCCGGCTGGCTATAATTTTTCAGTTTCATTCCCGGTAAAGAAGATAAGTGCTGAATGCTCATTTTATCTTTTGCAAACCTGGTATAATCGATACATCCATTGATATACCGGGTATCATCATAACCTACCTGATCAATGGAAAAACTGTAGATCAGGTGGTCGTCCATTAATAATTCTGCATGATAAATTCCAAGATTAAAACCCTGATTGGCTTTATCTACTGCTTTTATTGCAAAGCTTATCGTTGGAGAACTCACCTGCACCACGTCAGTTGTATACGTACCGCCAGCTTTTTTTACAGCAATTCCGTTGGCACCGGGTTCATAGGTACTGAAACGTCGGTCATACCAATAAAGTCCACTGATAATAGGTGCTATACCATCAGGAATATTAAATCCGAAGAGCAAAGGATTGATGCATTCTTCCGTTTTCGTATCTCTGATTTCAAAATGAAGATGCGGGCCGGCTGAACCTCCGGTATTTCCGCTCAAAGCAATAAGTTGTCCTTTGGTTACGGGAAACTGTCCGGGAGAAAATGTGATATCCTGTTCCCATTTTTCGTCTTTATACTGTCTTTCTTTTACCAATTCATCCAGTTTGTCATAATACTTATTCAGGTGAGCATACAGAGTGGTATACCCGTTCGGATGGGTAATGTAAACGGCATTTCCAAAGCCATATCTTTCCACTTTTATTCTGCTAACATAACCGTCTGCCGCCGCAACAACGGACAGATTTTCCTGACTGTTGGTCCGTAAATCCAGTCCCATATGAAAATGATTGGAACGGACAGCACCGAAGTTGGCCGCAAGCTGCATGGGTATGTTCAGAGGATTCCGGAAATAATTTTGCGGATAGTTTTTCTGAGCCGATAGAATAATTGTACTGATGAAACAAATAGCGAATATAAATTTGGACAGGGTTTTCATGCAGTGGCTGGGTTTGGGGGTTATTTAAATTTACGAAATTTTAAATGATACTCCATAGGATTTTCATGATTTTCTGTTCACCTTTATGAGGAATGATTTTATTTTAACCACAGATGACACGGATTTACACGGATGATTGTGTGTAAAACGGACTGCTTTTATAGTCTGAATATTTTTTGGGGCTAAGATTTGGCTAAAGCCCGCTCCTATTGAAGAAAATAGCTGAAAAAACATTGCAAAATCACCAGGAAAAACGGACGTATTCACCATTCACCATTCCCATTTCACCGCTTCCCTTATTTATATTTCTGAAATTGAACTTTTTAATAGATATAAGCTAAATAAAACATATATTATAAACCGACAAAATTTAGTAAATTTGCAGACTTAATTAATCAACGATATTGAGATATTTACAATGAGCCAATTTAAAGAATACAAAAACCTCAACCTTATTGACATAGCCGAGAATGTATCGGAGTTTTGGAAACAGAATAAAACGTTCAGTAAAAGTGTTGAGATTCGCGAGGGTAATGCCGAGTTTGTTTTTTATGAAGGTCCGCCTTCAGCAAACGGTATGCCCGGAATTCACCACGTTATGGCCAGAGCATTAAAGGATATTTTTTGTCGTTACCAGACTCAGAACGGAAAACAGGTTTTCCGTAAAGCGGGCTGGGATACACATGGACTTCCTGTAGAACTGGGCGTAGAAAAAGAATTAGGAATTACTAAAGAGGATATTGGCAAAAAAATCTCTATTGAAGACTACAATAAAGCTTGTCGTGAAGCAGTAATGCGATATACAGACGTATGGAACAACCTTACGGAAAAAATCGGATACTGGGTAGATCTTGAAGATCCGTACATCACGTATAAGTCAAAATATATGGAGACGGTTTGGTGGTTGCTGAAGCAGTTGTATAATAAAGAATTATTGTACAAAGGATACACGATCCAGCCTTATTCTCCGAAAGCAGGAACAGGATTGTCTTCTGCGGAATTGAATATGCCGGGAACTTATCACGATGTTTCTGATACTACTGTTGTAGCTCAGTTCAAAGTGAAGAAAGAATCTTCTGACTTATTTAGTGATGTGGAAGGTGATGTAAGCATTCTTGCATGGACGACCACTCCATGGACCTTGCCATCCAACACAGCATTGGCTGTAGGAAGAGATATTGAATATGTTTTGGTTAAAACATTCAACCAATATACATTTGAACCGATAGCTATTGTCTTATCCAGAGTTCTTTTACCTAAAGTATTCGGTAAGAAATATGCAGAAGGAACCGATGAAGATTTCGCTGGTTATACTGCAGAAAGCAAAGTGATTCCTTTCAAAATCGTAAAAGAATTCACTGGAGAAAAGCTTGCCGGAACTCAATATGAGCAATTAATCCCTTGGTTTACCCCTAATAATTCCCCTGAAAAAGCTTTCAGAGTGATTTTGGGAGATTTTGTAACGACTGAGGACGGTACCGGTATCGTTCACATCGCGCCTACTTTTGGTGCGGATGATGCAAGAGTGGCCAAAGAAGCCGGCATTCCTCCCATGTTGATCAAAGACGAAAATGATAATCTGGTTCCGCTGGTAGATTTGCAGGGAAGATTTATCAAAGGAGAAAATGTTCCTGAATTATTCTCAGGAAAATATATCAAGAACGAATATTACGATGACGGAACTGCGCCTGAGAAATCATGGGATGTGGAACTTGCCATCGTTCTGAAGACTGAAAATAAGGCCTTCAAAGTAGAGAAATACGTCCACAGTTACCCACACTGCTGGAGAACTGACAAACCTGTATTGTACTATCCGCTGGATTCATGGTTTGTAAAAATGACCGCTGTGAAAGACCGATTGGTAGATTTAAATAAAGAAATCAACTGGAAGCCTAAATCTACGGGAGAAGGACGTTTTGCAAACTGGATTGAAAATGTAAATGACTGGAATTTATCCCGTTCAAGATATTGGGGAATCCCATTACCGATCTGGAGAACTGAAGACCTTAAAGAAGAAAAGATCATTGGCTCTGTAGAAGAATTATACAACGAGATAGAAAAGTCTGTTGCGGCAGGATTGATGAAAGAAAACCCTTTCCAGGGCTTTATCATTGGAAATATGTCTGAGCAGAACTACGAATTGGTGGATCTTCATAAAAATGTAGTAGACAAAATAGTTTTAGTTTCAGATTCAGGAAGAGCAATGAAGCGTGAAAGTGACTTGATCGACGTTTGGTTCGATTCAGGTTCGATGCCTTACGCCCAGCTGCATTATCCTTTTGAGAATAAAGAATTAATTGACAACAATAAAGCGTTCCCGGCAGATTTTATCGCAGAAGGCGTTGACCAGACGCGTGGTTGGTTCTACACTCTTCACGCGATCGGAACTGCGGTTTTTGATTCAGTTGCTTATAAAAATGTAATGAGTAATGGTCTTGTTTTGGATAAAAACGGACTGAAAATGTCAAAATCCAAAGGAAATGCAGTAGATCCGTTCGAAACCCTTTCTGTATACGGTCCGGATGCTACCAGATGGTATATGATCTCGAATGCGAATCCTTGGGAAAACCTGAAGTTCGACATTGAAGGAATCGACGAAGTGAGAAGAAAGTTCTTCGGAACACTTTATAACACTTATTCATTCTTTGCCCTGTATGCGAATGTGGATGGTTTCAATTATTCTGAAAAAGAAGTTGAAAACAGACCGGAAATCGACCGATGGATCCTTTCCGAGCTTAATCTTTTAATTAAAGAAGTAAAAGCATTCTACGAAGATTACGAACCAACAAGAGTAGCCAGATCAATCAGCACCTTTGTGAATGATAACCTGAGCAACTGGTACGTAAGACTGTGCAGAAGACGTTTCTGGAAAGGAGAATATTCTGATGATAAGATCTCAGCTTACCAGACTTTATATACATGTCTTGAAACCGTGGCGAAATTATCTGCGCCTATTGCTCCGTTCTTTATGGATCAGCTGTATCAGGATTTAAATAAGGTAACAGGAAAAGAAAACTGTGAATCTGTGCATTTAACAGATTTCCCTGTAGCCGACGAAAGTCTGATCGATCAGGATCTGGTAGAAAAAACACACCTGGCTCAGAACATCACGAGCATGGTTTTCTCCCTCAGAAAGAAAGAAAATGTGAAAGTTCGCCAGCCGTTACAGAAAGTATTGGTTCCGGTTCTGGATGCTAAAACGGAAGAGCAAATCTTAGCTGTTGCAGACCTGATCAAACAAGAAGTGAACGTGAAAGAATTACAGTTAATTAATGCTGAAGAAGCATCTCATTTAATTGTAAAACAAATCAAGCCGAATTTCAAAGCTTTAGGACCTAAATTAGGGAAAGACATGAAAACGGTAGGAGGAGAAATTGCGAATCTTAACACAGAGCAGATTGCCAGTCTTGAAAAAGACGGAAAAGTAGATATTCAGGGGTATGAAATCACCCTTGATGATGTGGAAATCTCTACAAAAGATATCCCGGGATGGACGGTAACTTCCGACGGGAAAACAACTGTGGCATTAGATTTGACGTTAACAGAAGAATTAAAATCTGAAGGTATCGCAAGGGAGTTCATCAACAGAATTCAGAACCTGCGAAAAGAGAAGGACTTTGAACTGACAGACAGGATCAAAATCTCCATTGAAGAAAACTCACCTTTCATTGAAGATGTTAAGAAAAATGAGGAATATATTTCTTCAGAGGTCTTGTCAAATAAAATAGAAATTGTATCTTCACTTTCAAATTTTAACGAAATCGAAATAGATGAGGTTAATTTTAAGATAAATGTCGAAAAAAATTAACATATAGTTATTGTATTTCAAATTCCATTTCATAATTTTATTAAAAAAGAGAAAAGAATATGTCAGACGAAAGAGTTAGATACAGCGATGCTGATTTACAGGAATTTAAGGCTATCATAAAAGAAAAAATAGAAAAAGCAGAAAGAGATCTTCAGCTGATCAGAGAAAGTTTCATCAACGACCAGAATAATGGTACGGATGATACGTCTCCTACCTTCAAAGCTTTTGAAGAAGGAGCAGAAACACTGAGCAAGGAGCAGAACTCTATATTGGCAGGGCGCCAGGAAAAATTCGTACGTGATCTTAAGAATGCTTTGATCCGTATTGAAAATAAAACCTATGGTGTATGCAGAGTGACAGGAAAGCTGATTCCTAAGGAAAGACTTTTAGCCGTTCCACATGCTACGCTGAGCATTGAAGCGAAAAATATGCAAAAATAAACCATTAAGGTTTGTAAAAATAATATTGGGTTTATATCGTATTCGCGGATACTTTATAAACCTAATTTTTAATGTATACCCATGAGCGGAGTATTAATTTTAGGCATCATCGTGGCCGCAGTTTTGCTGTTTGTAAACAGGGCCTGGATCAAAAACAGATTCTTCCCCGAGCAGCATAAGAACTACACCATCGATGATCAGTTTAATTCTGATAAACGGGAAAGGGAAAAAGAAATCGACAGACTTTTGAGTAAGATGGGCAAAAACGGGATCAGTGACCTGTCTGCAAAAGACCGGAAAAGGCTCGATGAATTGTCCAAAATGTAACATTTAAAACAGAAAAGAAAATGGAATCTATCATAGTACATCCTAAAAATCCTATGGAAATGAGTGCACTGAAAAGTGTTTTAAAAGATATGAACATCAGATATGAGCGTACTCAGACCAAAAATACGTTCCATACGGAAAAGGTGGCGAAGAAAATTTTCGATAAGAAAAACACGGAAAAACCTTCTAAACCAAAAGGAGAATAATGAAAAAGATCTTAGCTATAACATTTTTAGTATTGTTAATTGATCAGGCTTCAAAAATTTACATCAAAACCCATTTCAATCTGGACGACAGCGTCACTGTTCTTCCAGGCTTTAAACTGACTTTCGTAGAGAATCCGGGAATGGCTTACGGGCTTCATTTCGGAGGAATCATCGGGAAATATTTCCTGGTGATCCTGAGACTTTTCTTAATCGGAGGAATGGTTTATATGTTTAAGAAATGGCTGAAACAGGGGGCTTCCAATTATCTTCTGATTCCAATGGCTATTATTTTCGCCGGTGCTATCGGAAATATCATTGACGGTATGTTCTACGGATTGATCTTCGACAGCGGAACCGTTTACGACCAAAGCATCGACCGATGGATCGGATACGGCGGCGTTTCCAAGTTTGTTCCGATAGGACAGGGCTATTCTTCCTTTATGAAAGGCTGCGTGGTAGACATGCTTCACTTTCCTTTGGTAGACTGGTATGTTCCTGAAAACATCCCTTTGATCGGAGGTAAACACCTTGAATTCTTCAAATATATTTTCAATGTGGCCGATTCTGCCATTACGGTAGGCGCTGCATTCTTATTAATATTCAGAAAAAAAGCTTTCCCGAACGGACTTGAGTTTTAAAAACAGCATTCCGGATGAAAAAAGTAATTAAAAATATTTTTAAAATATTCCTGCTGCTGCTTGCGGCGGGAATTATTTTTATAGCCTGGGCTAACTACAGCATCAGAAAAGAAAGCAGCGCCTTTGTTTCTTACAACATTGCCGATGTTCCTGAAACCAAAACCGCTTTACTGCTGGGAACCGGAAAAACATTAAGCAACGGAATGCCCAACGCCTATTTCTACAACAGGATTCAGGCTGCCATTGATCTGTATAAAAGCGGAAAGATCAAATACATCATCGTAAGCGGAGACAACAGCAGCAAGGATTATAATGAACCGGAAGATATGCAGCTCACTCTCATGCAATACGGGATTCCAAAAGATAAAATTGTGATGGATCATGCAGGATTTCGAACGCTGGATTCTGTGGTAAGAGCCAAGGAAATTTTCGGACAGAATAAACTGGTGATCATTTCGCAGAAATTCCACAATGAGCGAGCAGTCTTTCTGGCAAAGGAAAACGGAATGGAAGCTTTCGGGTTCAATGCGGCAGATGTGAACAAATATGCAGGTTTAAAAACCAACCTGAGAGAGTACCTCGCGAAAGCAAAAGTGTACTGGGACCTGCTTTTTGGGGTGCAGCCTAAATTCGGAGGAGAAAAGATTGAAATAAAATAATTTTCTTACTTTAAAGTCCTAAATTAGGCTATGTTAAAAATTTATTCTACATTCCTTTTATTCGGACTTTTGTTTCTGCTTTCGTGCAAGAAAGAAGTGGTAAAAGATGACGGATATACAGATCCTGCATTGGGAATTCCTCAGACCCAGATAGATTCTATCCGAAAGGCTGAAGATCAGAAACAGGTTCTTCTGAAGAAAGTTTCTTATCAGACTGATTCTGCCAGTTCCGTTGAGATCATGCTGCCCGTCAGTAATTATGTAAAAGAATATTCATTTTCTCCGGGCATCAATCTTACTGACCCTCAAAAGACGACAGAAACAAAGGATGAAACTACGTATACTCAAGGATTGAATATACAGAATGATTTTTCTGACAGCAGCTCTGATGAAGTGGTACTGATTGGACAATCCAATAGCCCGGATGTATTTCCTGTTTCTGATATCAAAGAATTTAACGAGACGGAAAAGATTCTCTCCGAAGACAAAAATTCTTTGCTCTACATCGATGCTTTCGGACACAAAAAATTGTATTACAGACAATACGTTCCGGCTACCAAAACCTATTATCTTTATATCGCAGAAGTTCCTAAATACAGCAGTGAAAAGCTCCAGTACGCTGCCCTGTATTCAATATACAGCAAAGCAAAGCATCTGCTCTCATTTGATAAAGAAGCTCTGCCGGAAAACTTAACATGGGAAAAGGTAAAGCCGGGTATTTCTGAAGTAGAACTGAAAAATTACAATGTTTATTACAATTCCCTTCAAAAAGAACTTAAATATTTCCTGAAAAACAATGACAGCACGGAGATCAGAAAGGATCATTTTGACCTTTATCTGTACCGTGACAATGTTCATACCCAAAAAGCAATGGATCAGACAGCGCTTATCGCTGATTCCAACTTCTCGGGGCATTTTGAAGACCTTCCGTTTGAAAATCATCTGATTTCCGGATATTTCAGTGGCAAGTTCAGCAATGATGATATGTTTGCATTTGTCCGAAGACTCAGCAGCAACAGCATTCTGGTAAGTGCAAAGAATGATAACGGCTATGTGAATGACACGACGGAGTATTTCATCATCAGCTCCATCAAAACTCCAAAAGGACAGTTTTATCTGATCAGCAAGACCAATAAAGATGGAAATGACATGACCGCTTTAATGAATGATTACTTCAGTAAACATTTAAAAATCTAATTATGAAGCCACTATACCTTATTATATTATGTTCTCTGTTTACTTTTTCCTGCAATCCCGTAGGTGAAAAAATAACGGAAGAAACACCCGCAGATATGCAACTGGTTAATACCATTGACGGTCTGGATCTGAAAAAAGGGGATGTGATTGTTGTCTGGAGCAAGCTGGAAGCCTCTTTCGTAAAAAACGGAGTGTTGCCATCCTTTGATTTTATCTACAACCTAAGCCTGAACGGAAATACTGTAGCCAATTCTTCCGTTGCTATGTTCAGTGATAAAAAGCACATCATCAATTCTACTTATACCCAACAAAAGGAAGAGGAAGAACAGCCAATGACGGTACAGACTTCCGGATACAGCGATGATTCCGATACCACCCAAGTGGAAAAACAGAAGGAAGTAAGCGCTTCATGGGAATTCGAGCAGAAAGTCATTGAAATCCCGGTAGAAAAAGACGGCAAATACACGCTTGACTATAAAGTAAAACCGAAGGATGCTGAAAGCAACAGCATGTTCAACAAAGCTGCTATTATTCTGAGAAAGAAATAGGCCTTATTTTTTGGTATTCAAAGCCTGGTAAGCGATATAGTAAATCCCATAAAACACGATAACTGTCAGCACAAGTGCAATGGAGAAGGTATGTTTAAAAAGATCTAACACATAATCCTTGAACACAAACTCCTGATCATAAACTCCGTTATAAAAAGGATATACTTTAATCACAGTCACTACTGCTCCCAGAACAACCGGAAAAAGCCACGTGAATTTCTTGATATACGCCACGATCCAAAAAGCAGTCATATAGATAATACACATCAGAATATCATCCACCTTCTTTTCCATCAATCCGTTTCTGAACTGGAATATAATCAGAAGGGAGATAACAGCAAGATGTACCTTTTTAGCCTTTTCAATGTTGGAAGGAGCCAGAAATTTAATTTTATCATCAAACCTGATCATTAAAAGCGAGATTATATTGATCAATGGTACCCAGATCGAAGCAGCTACTGCTCCGTAATATTTTTGTTTAAGTAGCCTTCTTTCTTTAAGCAACTGCCCTGTAAATCTTGTGCAGATCACAAAAAATACGACAATGACCACCATATTCATCCATCCGATAAGGGTAAGATCTTTTCCGAAAAAGTCCAGTTCCATTGATAATGCACTTTCCAGAAGACCTCCAAATGAAAATATAATACAACTGATCACAATAAGCATGGCAGGAACAAAATACTTATTGGCAGTTTGTAATGCCTCCTTTGAAAATGTATAAAAGCTTTCACGGTTGGCAAGACAGGCTGTTAAAAAGAAAAACGCTCCCAGATAAGCCACATTTTTTATGCTGGTAAGGGTATAATAAACGAAATTAACTATGAATTCCGTTGTTTTGGAGTCATAAGAAGCAGATCCAATCAGCTTTTCAATCAGGCCGAGATCTGTATTGTACAGAACAAAAAGTCCGAGATTTAACAGAAACAGCTTAAGTAGCGGCTGTTTGATATTCATCTCCTCTTCTACCAGATATCGCTTTGAAACTACAAAAACAGTGACAAACTGTATGATCAGATAGGTCCATTTTCTCAGCGTATCAGAGTTGATGGTCTCTTCAAACGGGACATAATAATCCACCATATTCCGGATTCCCTTCATACAAAAGAACAGGATAATAAAAAAAGGAAGGATGATCAATACAGACTTCCATCGTTTGTTCACGAGGAAATACCAGAGGAAAAACAGACTGCTTAACGTATAGGAAAGATAATCCAGAATTTTAGACAGGGTGTTATCCGTTTCGGGATAAAAATAATTGCCTGCAAAATCCAATACAACGAAGATCAGTAATAAGATCCACAAGCTTTTAAGAGCATTAAAGAGCTTTGGAGACAAAAAATTGTTATTTCCCATATGGAAGAGGTGTTTCTACAAATATAATTTAAAAACTGTTACTGAGCACCTTAAATCATTCCCCATTAAAAAGGATTTGCCAGCCATCGCAATCTTTCCTATTTTTGTTCTTTATTTTAAACTTAATAATTTAAACAAATGTCAAGAATTCTTACCGGCATTCAAGCCACCGGAACACCCCATCTTGGAAATCTCCTTGGGGCCATCATTCCTGCTATTGAACTTTCCAAGCAGGAAGGAAATGAATCATTTTTATTCATTGCGAATCTTCATTCTCTTACCCAGATTAAAGACGCGAAGGAGCTCAAACAAAATACCTACGAGATCGCTGCGGCTTGGCTTGCTTGTGGGCTGGATACAGAAAAAACATATTTTTACAGACAGAGTGATATCCCTGAGACCTGTGAACTTTCTTGGCATTTATCATGTTTTTTTCCTTACCAGAGACTAACCCTTGCCCATTCGTTTAAGGATAAGGCAGACAGACTTCAGGATGTGAACGCCGGGCTGTTTACCTACCCTATTCTGATGGCTGCAGATATTTTACTGTATGATGCAGAAGTTGTTCCAGTAGGAAAAGACCAGCTTCAGCATCTGGAAATCGCCCGTGATGTAGCTTCAAGGTTCAACAATCAGATGGGAGAAGTTTTTGTACTGCCTCAGTCTGAACTTCAGGAAGACACGAAATATGTTCCCGGAACAGATGGCCGTAAAATGTCTAAATCTATGGGGAATATCATCAACATCTTCTTACCTGAAAAGGAACTGAAAAAGCAGGTGATGAGTATAGAAACCGATTCTAAAGGTCTGGAAGAACCAAAAGACCCTGAAACAGATAAGGTTTTTGCGATTTACGAACTGATCGCCACTCCTGAACAGACGGAGGAATTAAGAGCAAAATATCTGGCCGGAAATTTCGGTTACGGACACGCTAAATTAGAACTGCTAAATCTGATCTTAACCCGTTTTGCAAAAGAAAGAGAGATGTTCACTTATTATATGAACAATCTGGACGAGCTGGAAGCTAAACTTCAGGAAGGAGCAGCAAAAACAAGAGTGGTTGCTACTGAAACCATTAAAAAAGTAAGAGCAAGCTTAGGAATTTAAAGCCTGCTATTTAAATATAAAAAGCCTTTCCCATCGAAAGGCTTTTGCTTTTTTGTAATTTTATTGTCATGAAAAATATAGGGTTACTTATTCTTCTTGTTTTGACTTCATGCAAAAAAGAACCTCGTTATATCAATATTAAGGATGAATTGATCTATAAAAATGAAAATGGTTTGTTCTTAAAGCATACGATCATTCTTAAAAGCAGAAATCCTGAAGATTCAGGAAAGGTTACCCGCTTTTTCAACTATGTTCTATACAAAGACCAGGTTCTTGAATTAAAAGATTTCATTGATCTGAAAAGCTTTCATGAAGTTCAGAACAATAATCGGGACAGATTTATTATAAGCGCCTACGAAGATTCCAGATATCGGTACCTGTTTAAAGATCATCCCGCTTCATCTCCCAATATTTTAATTCAGGAAAAATAAATTACAGTTGGTTTTTCGAAAGAATAAAACAGTGCATTCCATCCCGGAACTCATAGACGATATCCCAACCGGGATATTGTTTGGTTATCGTCCGGATAATAGACAGTCCCAAACCTGTAGAACTGTGGTCTGAACCCTGCTTGTAAAAACGGTTGAAAATCTGTGTTTTGTCCAATGGAACACCGCTGCCGCTATTCTGAAAAACCAGCCTGTTGTCTTCTATAATGATATTGACGTCTCCATCCTGACTGTTATACTTCACTGCATTTTTAAGCAGGTTCGAAAGCAGAATATCCGCCAGATCAGGATTAAAGTCTGCTCCAAAGAATCCTTTCTCTATAATGCTGACCTTAACTTTTTTAAACTCAATAAAGTCTTCGTAGCTTTTCACCAGCTCCGCAATCATTTCATTAAAATCTACTTTCGATGTTTTATTGAACTGGCTATTTTCTATTTTTGAAAGCATCAGGAGGGATTTATTCAGTCCCGCCATTCTTCTCAGATCTCCCTTCACTTCGGTAAGGAAATTCATATTCTTTTTGTCCAGATCATCATTCTGGATCACGAGATCAATTTTATTAATTACGATAGCCAAAGGCGTCTGAAGTTCATGGGATGCATTTTCAATGAACTGTTTCTGTTGATGGAAGACCAATTCATTACGCTCGATCATTTCCTCTATTTCCACATTCAGCTCTTCAAATTCTTTGATGGCATAATTTTGAGCCTCATTGGAAACAGAAACCCCGAACTGATATTTTTTAAGCCGGTCAAGGATGGTATAGAAAGGGCGCATCGCTTTATTCAGCAGATAGCCATTGACTGCCAAAATACTTATCACAAGAAGAATGTACAACACGATCAAAGCGGTAGTCAGATCATATACCAATTCATCCTGCTCTACCGTAGAGGTCCGTATTTCAAGTCTCTGCCGTTTTCCAAACTGATCTATAAAATCCGTCTCAAGTACGCGATAAGGCTGGTCTTTGTCGTCGTACTCCATATAAAACATCTTGTTATAGAGTCGGTTCTTGTCTTTATACTCAGATTCCGAAATCGGTTTGATTTTAAATTCATTAAATCCAAAATCCTTACTGTCCAACAGTTTAGGATCGTGGTAAACCGCTTTAATAATCTGTATCTTTCTGTCTTTCAGTCCGTCATCTACATTATCATACACTTCATCCAGAATATAGGCGTAAAAGAGCGCTGCCCAGACTGCAATGATGAGCAGCAGGATCACGATCATGTATTTGATGGTGTAATATTTTAATGAAACTTTCATCAGACAAATTTATAACCTATTCCGTAAACGGCCTGGAAATCGGCTTCTGCATTAAGGGTTTTTAGTTTTTTGCGAAGATTTTTGATTTGTGAATAGATAAAATCCAGACTGTCTGCCTGATCTATATAATCTCCCCAGATGGCTTCAGCCAGGGTAGTTTTCTGCAGTGTTTTTTCCGGATGGATCACAAAATAATACAGCAGATCATATTCCTTACGGTTGAGGATCAGATCTTCACCACCTACTTTTACTGTTCTGTTTTCCGGATCAATACTGATGTTTTTATACGTGATGGTATTTTCTCCATCCTGGTTTTTCCTTCTGATCACTGAACGGATTCTCGCCATCAATTCAGCAAGATGAAAAGGTTTCGCCAGATAATCATCGGCCCCGATCTCCAGTCCGGCGACTTTATCATCTACGGAATCCTTCGCCGACAGAATGATCACAGGATCTTTTTTATGCAGATTTTTGATTTCTCTCAGCAGATCTATTCCGTTTCCGTCCGGGAGCATGATATCCAGAAGAATACAGTCATATTCATAAGAAATGATCTTTTCAAGCCCGGCATTGTAAGTAAGGGCAAATTCTACAATAAAATGCTCTGCTTCCAGAAAAGTCTGTACAGTGTCTTTCAGTTCCGGCTCATCTTCTACGATTAATATCTTCATGCTGCAGTATTGGCTTATCAAATATATGAAAAATGAGAAGGAAGACGGAGGATAGACGATTGAACTTAATCCTAGACAACCAACTTCCATCCTCCATCTTCTCTCTTCCTTCGTAAAACTTATCCCGTTTTCACAGCCCGTCCCTCTGCATCAAAAGTAAGGCAAAGACCGCTCATCAGGTAGATTTTATATGCATTGTATTTCTTTTCAATAGCATCCACCACGCTGCATGGATAATTCCTTGTCAGGAAAGAAACAATATTTTTTCTTACACTTTGGGAAGACTGAGTTCCTCCGCTGCTGTTTATGATATTCCAGTTAACCATCATATTAAGATTTTAAGGTGTTTATTTAATTTGAATTAATCGTCGATTTTTTTGAAATTTCCGTTTCTGTCAAATTCAAGATCCAGTCCGTTTGAAAGTTCGGCTTTATAAGACCATCTTTCTTTTTCTATCTTAACGATGTAGGTGTTTGGGAAATTTTTAGCTGCATAATTCCTGATTGATGCAGGAATAAATCCAGAAGGTAGCTTCTGATGTTTTCCGTCTACTTCCTTCCAGTTCCCTTTGCTATCGAATTCTACTTTCGTTCCGTTGGCCAGATATACCTGGTATTCGTCAACGCCATAGATTTCTCTGTCTTCAATAGCAGATCCTATCGCAATCCCTTTAAAATGGGTCGAAAGGAAAACTTTAGCTGTTTTAGGAAGTTGGTTGGCGTTAATCGCTTTGTCCTGTGCAAAAATAAGTCCGCCTGCCAATAAGAATAATAAAACAAGCGCTCCGGTGATTTTTCTAAAATTTTTCATAATGTTAAATTTTTTCTGTCTTTATGATGGAGCAAAGTTCAGAATCAATTTAGGAAAGAATTAGGAAAAACGAAATCAAGGAGAAAAAAAGTGCTGAATAGAAATAAAATAAACCATTAAGATCAGATAAGAGTTTAAGAAAATTAAGAAGGCTGCTGCCTAAAAAATCATTTGATTTTTCTTAATTAAACTTAAAACCTTCAATCACCTTAATGGTTTAAAAATTCAGTTTTACAGCTATTGAAAACTGTGTATTTTATAAATATTCTTTGATCTGCAGAAGATGCGTAATGGCTTTTAATCCTTCCTCCTGCTTATTTTCTTTGTATACATCAAAGAAGATCACATCCAGTCCATAATTTTGAGAACCCACTACATCTGCGATCCAGTCGTCGCCGATCAGGATGCTTTCTTCCTTAGTGGCTTCTGCCAGTCCAAGAGAATATTCAAAGATCTTCGGGTTGGGTTTTCTCACACCTATAGAATCAGCGCTGGTAATGGTTTTAAAGTATTTATCTATTCCGGATAGGATACATTTTCTTTCCGTTACTTCCTGGAAGCCGTTGGAAATGACATGCAGTGTATAGTGTTTGGATTTCAGGTATTCAAGAATATATTCCGCTCCTTCTACCAGCTCGTTGTGGTTAAGGATTTTATCCAGAAAATGTTCCTCAAAATATTGGGAAAGCTCTTCATCATCCACTCCAAAATGTTTGAACGTATCATAGAAACGATGCTTTCTCAGGTATTCTTTATCAATAAGCCCGTCCCTGATCTTCTCCCAAAGACTTTCATTGATGTCGTGATATACGGTGTGGAAGCTTTCAAAGTCGATATGATAATGTAAAGTGATTTCCTGCTTTTCAAAAAGGTCTTTAATGGTAAGATATGCGTTCTTACGATGATCCCAGAGCGTATTGTCCAGGTCAAAAAAAATGTGCTGAATTTTCATACAGCACAAAATTACTCAATTTAATTTTTGGAAATTGGGAAATTCTTGTTTTTAGTTGGTACCACTTCAATACTTTTTGAGTAATTCAGTAGAAAATCAATTGTTTGTTTCTTAGGTTTCAAAGTTTTCACTTTTAAGGAATCATTTTTTTTCATAGGCGAAAGCATGTTTTCCTTTAAACGTGAATTTTCTGAAATTATTATCCTAACGTGTCAATACAATATTATTTTCGTCCATGATTTTTCTCAGGTTGATCAATGCATAGCGTACTCTTCCCAATGTGGTATTGATACTCATATTGGTATGATCTGCAATTTCTTTGAAGCTCAGCCCGTCAAAAAACCTCAGTTTAATGACTTCCTGCTGGTTCTGTGGCAGAAACTGAAGCATTCTTAAAAGATCCTCCTGGATCTGAAGGGTTACCAACTGATCTTCAATGTTTTCCGATGGCTCTCTGATCAGATCAAAAATAGAATACTCGTCTGTTTCGAAAGTGGTTTCCGAAACTTTAACGTTTTTCGCTTTCAGTCTGAAATGATCGATGATAAGGTTGTGTGCGATTCTTTTTGCCCAAAGAATGAATTTGCCTTCTTCGTTATACCGTCCTTCTTTCAGCATCAGGATGATTTTCATGAATGTATCCTGAAAAACATCATTGGCCAGGTCTTCATCATTAATTTTGTAAAAAATGAATGTAAACAGTTCTCTCTGATGACGATGAATAAGGGCTGATAGGGCTTCTTCGTCTCCTTTCTGGTAAAGGGAAATTAGTAGGCTGTCCGTTTTTGATTTCATAACTCTTCTCAATAATAAAAAATTTGCAGACCAGCAATTCTCCAGATATTCTATCTGGCCCTAGCTGTAAATACAAAACAGTTTTTTGGAGTAAAGTAAAATCAATAGGCGGTACAATTATTATATGGTGTAAATATAATAATTTTTTAATAACTGTTAAGCAATTATTAAATTTTTACAATAAAAATGTAAAAAAACTTATTTAAACATATCATGAATAAACACTGTAGGGATATTTAATGTTAAATTAATATTTAAACCTTTCATCTCTTTTCCGTTCAAACGCGCATCTCCGATCGGAAAAGCATAACCTCCGGCAAGATCCAGAAGTCCGAAAAGCGTAACTCCTATTTTCGGAGCGATATATTTATTGGTTCCTTCCGCACCGATCAAAAGATAGTACGCGTGATAGAAATCTACATTTTTCTCAAAATTAAGCATGACATCGGCCTGCAGTTTAGGCATGATTGCAAATTTGGAACCGGCTGAACCCATCAGAGCAGACCCGCCAAGCCTGTATATCACATCATCATTCTTCAGGAAAAGCAGCTTGCCCCCAACTTCTCCAAAGCTTTGGTTTTGGTACGTATACCCTACACTAACCATCTTATGCATGGTATATTGTGCTTTCGCCATTATGCTCAGGAAAAATACAAATACTACGGTTGCTGCTGTTCTAAAATTCATCATCTCTAAATTATTTAAGGTGTAAAATTAAAAAAAACTGCCTTACCCAAAGATAAAGCAGTCTATTTATTATTTCTGAAGAAAAAATTAAATACCGAAAGCGGCTTTAATTTCGTCTACTTTGTCAAGTTTTTCCCAGGTAAAGAACTCAAGACCTGTAAGGGTGATTTCGTTCTTCTGACCTTTATTAAATGTTTTGTCAGCAGTATAATGCTCTTTCCCCATGTGTCCGTAAGAAGCCGTTTCCAGATAGATCGGGTTTCTTAATTTTAAGTTCTGCTCGATAGCATAAGGTCTTAAATCGAAAATGGTAGACACTTTCTTAGCAATTTCACCGTCGTTAAGATCTACTTTCGCAGTTCCGTAGGTATTGATGTATAAACCACAAGGTTCAGCAACACCGATTGCGTAAGAAACCTGTACCAAAACTTCGTCTGCTACTCCTGCAGCTACCAGGTTTTTAGCGATGTGTCTTGTAGCATAAGCAGCACTTCTGTCTACTTTGGAAGGATCTTTTCCGGAGAAAGCACCACCACCGTGAGCTCCTTTTCCACCGTATGTATCTACGATGATTTTTCTTCCTGTAAGACCTGTATCTCCGTGAGGACCACCGATCACAAATTTCCCTGTAGGGTTGATGTGATATTTGATCTGATCATTGAACAACGCCTTGATCTCTTCAGTCTGCTGAGCCACTACTCTTGGAACCAGGATACTTTTGATATCTTCACGAATCTTGTTCAGCATTTCTTCTTCAGTACCGAAGTCATCGTGCTGTGTAGAAACCACGATAGAATCAATTCTTACCGGCTTATGGTCATCAGAATATTCAATAGTCACCTGGCTTTTTGCATCAGGACGAAGGTAAGCGATTTCGCTTCCGTCTCTTCTTAATACAGAAAGTTCTTTAAGGATCGTGTGGGCAAGGTCTAAAGCAAGAGGCATATAATTAGCCGTCTCGTTGGTTGCATAACCGAACATCATCCCCTGGTCACCGGCTCCCTGTGCGTTGGCCTTAGCTTCGAAAGATTCGTCGTTTACTGCTCTGTCTACCCCTTGGTTGATATCCGGAGACTGCTCATGGATTGCGGAGATTACCCCACAAGAATCACCATTGAACATATATTCTCCTTTAGTATAGCCTATTCCGTTGATAACGTCTCTTGCAATGGTCTGAACATCAAGATATGCGTCAGACTTCACTTCACCGGCAAGTACTACCTGTCCTGTGGTTACAAGGGTTTCACAAGCTACCTTAGAGTTTTTATCGTATGCTAAAAAATGATCGATTAATGCATCGGAAATTTGGTCGGCAATTTTATCCGGATGTCCTTCTGAAACGGATTCAGATGTAAATAGATAAGACATATTATTCTTTGTTTTTTAGATTAAAATAAGTGAAGAAAAATAAGAATAAATTGCCCAAAAAAGAATACTGTTTTAGCATATTTTTAGAGAGGTTGCAATCAGGTCAAATTTTTCCTCGTTTATAAACGTCTGCAAATTTAAGTACTATTTTTTTAATACTCAAGATTTTTGCTTATTAATTATAATTTTCTTAGGATTAATGATTTATATCACTTTGCGGACTTCTTAGTTCATTGCGGTTTAATGCTCACAAACTCTTTCGGGTTGATGTGATAATTAAGCTTCTGCTCTAAAGAACTCTTGATAGAATGAGATAATTCATCAATGATTTTCTGCTTGAATGTCGGCTTATAATAGATGATTTTGATCTCTCTGTAAGGGAAAGGTTTTTTGAATCTGAACACATTTTCTTTCTGCTCATCAGAAAGCTGACTCAATGCCAGTTCCGGCAGAATGCTGATCCCTCCTACCTTGTCTACCATATGCACCAATGTTTGAATATTGGAAGCCAGGAAATCAAGATTTTTAGGTTTCAGTGTATTTTCTTTCAGATGACAGATATTCTCAAACTGATTTCTAAGGCAGTTCCCTTCCTCCAGAAGCCATACTTTTTCAACGTTCAGCTCTTCAGGGATGATATAAGAATTCTTTTTATTCGCTTCCGTATTCGAGCTGTAGATCATCAGTTCTTCATTGAAAAGGAAATCCTGATAGAATTCATCAGCCGTGTCGTACGGTGTGGAAATAATTCCAGCATCCAGTTCACCGGCTTTTAAAGCCTTGATAATATTATCTGTGGTCATTTCCTTCACATTCATCTGGATTTTCGGGTTATCTTCCAAAAATTTAAAGATTTCTGTTGGTAAAATGAAAGAGGAAACGGTAGGAATGATTCCTAAATTGATCGTTCCGCCTAAAATATTATTCAGAAGATTCGCTTTATTTTTCAGCTCATTGACAGATTCTATAATTACCTTTGCCTGATCAATGATCTGAAGCCCTACATCTGTAGTACGGATCGGGTGTGTAGTTCTGTCGAACACCTTCACATCCAGTTCATCCTCAAATTTTTGTATCATCGCACTTAATGTGGGCTGCGTAATAAAGCATGCCTGAGCTGCTTTACCAAAATGTTTGTACTTATCTACAGCGATAAGATACTCCAGTTGCTGAATGTTCATCTGATTAATATTATCTATTACAAAGATAAAAGGTTTTTGCTATTAGTAATCAAAAATTCAAGTAAATTTGATATTTCATACGTCTGCATAAGACAGTTTACAAGGTAAATCAATCATACAAATCATAACTCTATGGATTCTAAAAAATTAACGCTAAGCAATGGCGCTCCTTATTTTGAACACCAGGACTCACAAACCGTAGGTCCTAGAGGGCCTGTCCTGCTGCAGGATTTTATCCTTCAGGAAAATCTCGCGCACTTTGTTAGGGAAAGAATCCCTGAAAGAATTGTACACGCCAAAGGAAGCGGTGCCTATGGAACATTTACGGTGACTCATGACATCAGCCAGTATACCAAAGCCAAATTATTTTCAAAAGTAGGAAACTCATGCAGGATGTTTGCCCGTTTCTCTACCGTGGGTGGAGAAAAAGGAAGCGCAGACACCGCAAGAGACCCGAGAGGTTTTGCTTTAAAATTTTATACCGAAGACGGAAACTGGGATCTGGTGGGAAACAATACTCCGGTATTCTTCATTAAGGATGCTAAAAAATTCCCGGACTTTATCCACACACAAAAAAGAGTTCCGAAGACCAATTTAAAAAGTGCCACGATGATGTGGGATTTCTGGAGCCACAATCCGGAATCTCTTCATCAGGTTCTTATTTTAATGTCCGACAGAGGAACGCCTCACGGCTACAGACATATGCATGGATTCGGATCTCATACTTTCGCTATGATCAATGATAAGAATGAAAGGGTTTGGGTAAAATTCCATTTTAAGACAAAACAGGGCATTAAAAACTTTACAGATGCCGAAGCGGTAAAAATGGCCGGAGAAAATCCGGACTTTGCACAGGAAGATCTTTGCAACGCTATCGAAAACGGAGATTTCCCGAAATGGACCTTGTTTATCCAGGTGATGACGGAAGAGCAGGCCAAAGATTTCAGATGGAATCCTTTTGATGTAACGAAGGTTTGGTTCCACGATGACTACCCGATGATCGAAGTGGGAGAAATGGAGCTGAATGAAGTACCTGTTAATTATTTTGCGCACGTAGAGCAATCTGCTTTTTCACCAAGCAGCCTGATTAACGGAATCAGTTTTTCTCCGGACAAAATGCTTCAGGGAAGACTGTTCTCTTATCCTGATGCCCACAGGTACAGAGTGGGAGTCAATGCCCATCTTCTGGAAGTGAACCGATGTCCTTTTGCGGTCAACAATTACCAGAGAGACGGCTTTATGGCAGATTCAAGTGAATACCAGGATAAACCTAATTATTTCCCGAACAGTTTTGATGATGTAAAACCGGATCCTTCGTATAAAAATTACGAGTATGAACTGGACAGTGCCCATGTTGCAAGCTACAACAGGAACGAAAACGATGATGATCACTATACCCAACCGGGATTATTGTACACAAAATCGATGACCGCTGAAGATAGAGATCACTTAATCAGCAACATCGTAGGAAGTATGAAAGGAATCACGGGACCGAAAAAAGATGAGATTATCAACCGTCAGTTATGTCACTTTTTCAGGACTAATATTGAACTTGGCATGAAAGTGGCATCTCAACTTCATGTCAATATAGATGCGAATATGATGAATCATTCGAAATAGTATTTTGAAAGATAAATCAATTAAAAGGAAAAAAAACCAATATTTTTTCCTTTTTTTTGTAAAAAATTTATAATTTGCAGAAAATAATATTTTAAAGTGGAAAAATGAGTTACGAAAATATATTATTAGAAAAAGAAGACAGGATTGCTGTCATTACGATCAACAGACCTCAGAGCTTAAATGCTCTTAATGCAAAGACTATTCAGGAAATTGGCTCAGCTATAGATGAACTGAACGCTGACACCACCTGTAGAGCAATTGTTCTAACAGGAAGCGGAGAAAAATCATTTGTAGCCGGAGCAGATATAAAAGAATTCAGTGATTTTGGACAGGAAAAAGCCGAAGAACTGGCCAGAAACGGGCAAAACAGCCTGTTCAACAAAATTGAAAATACATCTAAACCCGTGATTGCGGCCGTAAACGGTTTTGCATTAGGAGGTGGTTTAGAGCTTGCCATGGCGTGCCACATCAGATATGCATCAGAGAATGCAAGACTGGGGCTTCCGGAAGTAACTTTAGGATTAATTCCGGGTTATGGAGGAACACAGAGACTTCCTAAACTGGTAGGAAAAGGCATCGCCAACGAACTGATCTTCTCTGCCAAAATGATTCCCGCTCAAAGAGCAAAGGAAATCGGATTGGTGAATGAAGTATACCCAATTGAAGAATTATTAACCAAAACAAAAGAATTAGCAAGTATTATAGCCAGCAACTCACCAATGGCTATATCAAAGGCCATCCAAGCCGTTAACTTGTCTGATACGGATAAAGGTTTTGAATCTGAAATCAAGTATTTCGGAGAACTTTTTGATCTTGCAGACAAGAAAGAAGGAGTTACCGCTTTCCTAGAGAAAAGAAAGCCTAACTTCTAAGATTTTTAATCCAAATTATTTCGAAAAAAACTAATGCTGCGGTATGAATAAGTTTGATAAAGCTTATCTAAAAATGGCCCAGGAGTGGGCAAAACTATCCTACTGTAAGAGAAAACAGGTAGGAGCACTTATCGTAAAAGATAGGATGATTATTTCAGATGGTTACAACGGAACGCCTTCGGGGTTTGAAAACTGCTGTGAAGATGGAGAGGGGAAAACACACTGGTATGTACTTCATGCGGAAGCCAATGCGATATTAAAGCTGGCCGCTTCCACTCAGTCTGCAAAAGGTGCCACGTTATATTTAACGCTGTCGCCCTGCAAAGAATGCAGCAAACTGATTCTGCAGGCAGGAATTACAAGACTTGTGTATATCAATGAGTATTCGGACGACGACGGGATAGCGTTCTTGAGAAACCATCATATTGAAATAGAACAAATATCGGACTGTGAACTAAAAAAATAAGCACAAATGACTTGGGATGAAAAGATCAAAGATTTTGAAATATTTCTTCGCTTCGAAAGAAATTTTTCAGAAAACACGCTCGATGCCTATATTCGAGACATCAAAAAATTAAAAGATTATGCCATAGTGGATCTGGAAAACGTCGGTCCGGATGCTATAGGCTATGAAAACTTACAGGAATATATCTTCAATCTTTCCAAACAGAAGTTCAGCGAAAGATCTCAGGCAAGATGGATTTCTTCTATTAAAGCTTTCTTCAAGTTTCTTCTTGAAGATGAGTTCAGAGAAGACAATCCTGCGTCACTGCTTGAAGGCCCGAAACTGGGATTATATCTTCCTGACACCTTGAGCCTGCCGGATATCAATAAGATCATCGCAGCCATCGAGGCCAATTCTGATCTCGGAAAGAGAAATCATTGTATCATTGAGGTTCTGTACGGATGCGGATTACGTGTCTCGGAACTTATTGACCTTAAAATTTCGAACATCAATTTCAAAGAACAGTATATCAAAGTAAACGGAAAAGGCAATAAAACGCGTTTCGTTCCTTTGGCAGATTATACTGCTGAACTTTTGGAAACCTACATTAACGAGGTCCGTTCTACCAATAAGATCAATAAAAAGTATGAGGATACGCTGTTTCTTAACAGCCGTGGAACATCTATGTCCAGAGTGATCGTATTTCTGATCATCAAGGAACTTACAGACAAAGCGGGAGTAAGCAAAAAAATATCTCCACACACGTTCAGACATTCTTTTGCGACACACCTTTTACAGAATGGTGCAGACCTTCGTTATATCCAGGAAATGCTGGGACATTCCAGTATTACCACTACGGAGATTTATACCCATCTGAAGACAGAAGAACTTCGGGATGTGATCCTGAACTATCATCCGAGAAATATTAATATTGCTCAGTGATAAAGTTCCATCTGGATTTTGAAAAAACAATTATAAACAGATGAAAGTATTGAAATATTGCCCAAGCTGTGGCAAAGAAACGCTTCACTGGGACGGTGAAAAGAAATGGAGCTGTCCTGAATGCGGGTTTACCCTTTACAATAACGTAGCCGGCGCAGTAGCCGTTGTTATCCGGTGTGGTGACGAAATTTATCTTACCAGAAGAAACAGGGACCCTAAAAAGGGAAAACTGGATTTGGCCGGAGGTTTTGTAGATCCGAAGGAAAGTGCCGAGGAAACCTGTAAAAGAGAGCTTTTCGAAGAACTTCAGCTTGATGTGGATATTTCAAATTTAAAGTATCTGACCAGCCTTCCTAATGTGTATCAGTATAAGGAAATTGATTATAATACCATCGATCTCTTTTACGAATATACCGTTCAGGAAAAGTTTGAGGTCAGTCTTGAGCTTTCTGAAATATCAGAAGCAGTCTGGATTCCTTTGAGCACATTGGATCTTAACGACATTGCTTTTGATTCTCAGAAGAAGTTTTTTGAGGAATATGTGAATAAAAACTTATAATATTTCCCACAGATCTCACAAAAATCACAGCTATTTTCAATAGTACTGTGTTACGGTGATATCTGTGGGATTTTTTTTGGAAGTTACGGATTTGAGGGAGTTATGAGTTATAAATGATGAGTTATGAGTTTCAGAAGTACGGAATTGGAGGTTGAAAGTATATGGGTGTAACAGTTCGTTCCTGGTATAAACAACGAAACCCGCATCCCGAAACGTACTGAGCTAAAAAAATTCCCAAGAAAAGTCTCCAATTTCAAATCTGAAATCTGATGTCTGATGTCTGATGTCTGAAAAAAACATTTTAACCCAACCTCAGTTTTTAGTAAGATTTAGATTTCAGCATCTCTTCGAAGTACTGAACCATCAGTGTTCTTTCGGCATCTGAAAGGTTGGCTTCTTTGTGATACACAATATAGCCCGGCATGGGCATCGTTTTATTTTGAACCGTCTGAATAGCTTTGCTCAGCATATTCTCCTTTAATTCCTGGTTATAAGTTCCCCAAATGGAAAAATTCAGGTGTTCCCTGCCTTCATTCACGTGGCTTTTTACAGACCATGAGATAGGTGCGAGGTAAGCATATTTAGGATATACCGTTTCATTGGAATGACAGTCGTAGCATGCTCCTTTTATCAAATCCCTGATCTTCTCAGGGGTTTTCTTTACCTCCACAAAATTAGCTGCTTTATCAACAGGCTTATTCACCCTGTCAATAGGAATAAACTGGATCAGCGCAAAAGCGACCAGCGTCCAGAACAATACTTTTTTTACCGTTTTCATATTTCTATTTTACCGGTGTCAGTACTGCATTTCCGGATTCTGACTTCAGTTCTTTTTTTACTTCCTTCTGTACGGTTTCTTGCGGGATTTCTTCCGTTGGAGCTTTTGCAGGTGCAGGAGCAACAGTTCCTTTAGGGTTATCCAGTGTTCTGGTGTCTTTCAGATCCCAGTCTTCCTTGGTTTCCCAAAGTGGCCTTACAATGGCTTTTTTGTAGAAGACATACGAATCTTCTGCCGGAGTTTCCGTTTCGAAATCGGCTACGTCCCAGAATTTATTTCCATTGTTATCTACCAGTATCCTGACGATGTATTCATTAGGTTTGAGGATATCAAATTTTACGTTGTTTCCTTTGGTATATCTTGAATAAACCACTTTATCCGAAGCATCAAGAAGCTGGATCCAATAGCTGGCTTCCGGAGCATTCTGAATGGCAAACGCCAGACTTCCGAACTGATCTACTTTTTCCGCTTCAAAATCAAAACGTTTTGACTGTACATTTTTAGCATAATACGATGAAACGGTTTCTTTCGGAACGGTAAGCTGATATTTTTTACCCGGTACAAAATCTGAATGAATCATGATCTGATACGGATCTGTTTCTGAAATTTTCGCTGTAAATTCCTGAGTGGTTAAACTGTCGCTCTTCAGGACCCATTTTTCAGGGCTGATCTTATCAATGATATAATTGGATCTTATCTTAAAATCAGAATTCGGGGCTAATGCAGGTCCCCCGTTATCATTCTCAAGATCCATGGCATTTTTCTTATTGTACTTGTAGAAAACGGATACAGTATCCTGTTTAGTGCCGGTATCATAACTGAATTTGATATTCTCTGTTACGGTCTGCCCTACATCGCTTTTCACCGCATCAAACCAAATCTTTACGGTATCTGATTTCGGACGGTGGGTGAATTTGATATCCTTAAGTTTATCGCTCACAGCAGCTACTTTTACACTCTCAGGATTTCCTTCAAAGGTCATGACCACTCCGCCCGGATTTTCTTTCATCTCAGCATATTTCAGAGGCTTTTTAGAAGGATATACTTTTAATTTTAATCCTGAAATAGATTTTTCTACATCCACAGGATCTTTCTGGAAACCAATTTTTTCTTTCCCCGGATCATACACGGAATTACCGTTTTCATCTTCAAAGGCGATGATCTTATATTTTCCCTTTGTCAGATAATTAAGCTCAAAATAACCATCTTCATCCACCTTGGTGATGTAATATGGTTTCTGCTTATAATTAATGGTATCTTTTACCTGATAAAGGCCTACAACAAGCTTATTTTCGCCCTGTTTCTTTTTAATCGCGGTGGCATCAATGATATCTCCACTGATGTACAGGTCATCCAGTTTATCTCCCGTAGAGAAAGCAAAATTGAAGTAACGAAGAATATTGGCCTCGTTATTATCTGCAATTGAATTTCCAAAGTTGAAATTATAGGTGGTATTGGCCTGAAGCGTGTCCTCCCATTGGATCATCACATATTTATTGGCGATATTGGAAGGAAGAATCCGCTTTATATTTTTAATGGGCGGAGAAATGATCAGGTTTTTATTAATATCCTTTAAGGTAATATATTCGTCAAAATCCAGCCTAAGCTCGTGGATGTCTCTTTTCACATTGACTCTTGTAGTGTCAATATTTGAACTTAAAAACTTTGGCGCCAGGGTATCTTTCGGGCCACCAACGGGAGCCCCCACTCTTGCACATGAGTGTACAAGAAAACAGATAACGAATAATAGAAGAAGTCTTTTCATATATGTTTAACAAAATTAAACATTATTCTCCAAAAACTTCATGTCCTGCGCTCAAAGTATCTTTATTGTCGTTCATTACACTGTGAAGTTTATCTTTCTGAACAGGAAAATCTTCAAATAATCCTGATAAAGCAAGGGCTGTGTACACCTGATTCGAATATTTATTTCCAATCGCTACGATCGTCACTTTGGATTTCAGAAGGTGTGCAAATACGGAATTGGTCCCGTGCCACCAACCATTGTGGTAGGTAAGCTTCTCTCCGTTGTCAAAAATTTTCATCCTGAAGCCAAGTCCATAATTATTCATCCCTGATTTTTCATTGCTGTATGGCGTGAAAACCATCTGCATCAGATCAGGTTTTAAGAAATCTTTTGAATACATGGCTTTTGAGAAATTGTAAAGGTCTCTTGGCGTGGTATAGACATTTTTATCTCCGTAAATAAGATCAAGTCTGTCCAAAGGATATAATCTGTTTCCACCGTAATAAAAAGACTGTGCCGCCGTGGGAATATCTTTCTCCTGGAAAATATAAGTATGTTCCATTTTCAGAGGCTGAAATATCATTTCCTTCATCGCCTGTGGAAAAGGAGTTTTTGTGATCTTTTCGATCAGGAGAGCCAGCATCGCAAAATTGGTATTACAGTACATAAAACCTGTATCTGTATCTCTTGCAAGATCCGGCTTATACTTGATGATCATATCCAGAACATCCTGATTGGTAATGAAAGGCTTTGACAGTTCTGCCGGAGCCGGCTGTATTTTGGGAATAAAATATTCGTATTTCGGAAGACCGCTTCTCTGATCCAGTAAGGTTTGAACTGTAACGTTCGGATAAGGGAATCCCGGAAAATATTGGGTGAGGTGATCTGTGAGTTTAATTTTTCCGGCTTCTACCAGCTTTAACATCGCCATGGCCGTCAAAGTTTTTGAAACGGAAGCCACATGAAGTGGTGTATTTTTATCAATGGGCATCTGGTTTCCTTCTCTGCCAAAACCTCTGTAGTTTTCATACAGAATTTCGTCTCCTTTTGCTACCAGAATCCCTCCACTCAGGTTTCCTCCTTCCCAGATTTTTTTGTAATACTGATCGATGTATCCCGTGAGTATTCCTTTGTCACCAAGCTGGCTGTCAGCTTTGGTAAAAACACTGTTCAGATCTACGTTTCCATAGTTCGGAAGGTTGGTTGTATTTTCTGCGGAAGCCTTTTTGGAATCAGCATCTTTTTTACAGGAAATAAGGGATAAAAAAACAGTTACAATAAGTACTAAATTACGCGTCGTCATGAGTATCAAAAAATGAGCAGCAATTTAATAAAACTCAAAATAAATCCTCAATCCGGAGCGTACATTATGAATTATTTAACATTATTAAATGCGCTTTTGAAAAATATAAAATCACATGACGCAAATCTTCTCAATGTGGAAACTTTCTTATAATTTAGATTAAGTACTTATTTTTTAAAGTGTAAAAAATTAATAAGATCTCTTTTATAAATATATATTATAAATAAATCCACGCTAAAAAGGATAATTTATACGGAATTCAGGTGATTATTTGCAATTTTAATTTTTGTTTTTATGTCTTATTTATGGGAAATATGTATTTTTGCGCTCAATAAAAATTAATAAAAATGTTAAAAAAAATTTACTTTTTCTCTTTCTTCTTTTTGGCCATTAGTGCTCTAGGGGCACAGACGCCACTGATATTAAAATTTTTGGTGACCGATGCTAACAACCTAAAAATAAAATTAAATACCCAAGGCGTTTACAGCTACTCATATGTAAAGACCAACAATTCTACTATTACAGGTAATGGAAATGGAAATACGGGTTTAACAGAAATAAGCGTTCCTTCAATAGGAACATATACTATTTCAATTACGCCTACCGGCACTTTCAGACTTGGTTCCGGAACTGATGCAGATAAAGTTGTTGAACTGACACAATGGGGGCAAATTACCTGGAATACCAATTTATCAGGAATGTTTTCCGGATATGCGAATATTCAAATTACAGCAACTGATGTTCCCGATTTTTCACAAGTTACTAATCTCAGCTCGTTTTTTTCAGGTTGTACCAACTTATCCATTGTCAACAATATTAACAACTGGAATGTGGGCAACGTGACCAATATGAGTAATTTATTCTTTAATGCCAAGGCTTTTAATAGGCCAATCGGTAGTTGGAATACATCTAAAGTTACAGATATGAGCCAGATGTTCTTTTATGCTGATGCATTCAATCAGGATATTGGCAATTGGAATGTTTCAAATGTGACTAACATGAGTTCAATGTTTAATCGTGCGAAGGCATTCAACCAGAATATTAATACCTGGAACGTTTCAAATGTTCAGAATATGTCACTGATGTTCGAGGCATCTCAGGCGTTTAACCAACCATTAAACAACTGGAATACTTCAAATGTCACCAATATGGCTCAAATGTTTTCTTATCCAAGTTTTAACCAAGATATTTCCTCTTGGGATGTATCTAATGTTACCGACATGTCCCGTATGTTTTGGTCTAATAATAATTTTAATAAGAATTTAGGCAATTGGACACTTTCTCCAATAGTCAATTTGACAGAAATTTTTGGTTATAGTGGTTTAGATTGTGGAAATTATGGGGCAACATTAAAAGGCTGGGCTGAAAATCCTAATTCTCCACTGGGAAGACTCGTAGGAGCAGTTGGAAGAACTTATGGAAACGGGGGCCAACTATATCGTAACCAATTAATTAACAACAAGGGCTGGACATTTGTTGGAGACAGTTTTTCTCCAAACTGCTCGGAGCCTTCGTTACTTGTTGAAGAAATAAAATCAGGCAAGACAAAATTACTGCTGTACCCAAATCCTGCCTCAGAAAAGATCTTTATAAAATCAGAATACATCACTAAATCAGTACAGGTTTTAGATGCTTCAGGAAAAGCATTATTGAACAAAGTGGGTGAAACAAATCAATTAGACCTGCAACAAATTCCTACCGGAACCTATTTTATTAAAATTGCAACAGCCGATGGATCTGAGAGTATGCACAAACTCATAAAAAAATAAACAATACGTAAAAATTGCCTTTTGCTAAGTAAATATACCAGCTTCCGGCAATAAATGACAAAGCACAGATCTTACGATCTGTGCTTTTTTATATTTGAAAATAAAAATATCATGTACTGAAAATGATTTGGAAAGTTTAGCTTACAAAGCTCTGCACAATTTTATCTACAATCACCTGCGCCAGCTTTTCTTTGCTTTGATGTGTCCAGCCGGCAATGTGTGGGGTTATAATTGTTTTTTCAGATTCCAGAAGATACTTGAGATCTTCATTTTCTGTTTCAAGGTTTTCAAAGGATGCTTTTTCATATTCGAGAACATCCAGACAGGCACCTTTTATTTTCTCTGACTTCAAAGCATCAACTAAATATTTAGTTTCTACATTTTTTCCTCTTGCAGTATTGACAAAATAGAAGTCTTTTTTCATTCCTGAAATAAACTTTTCATCAATAAGATAATGGGTTTCAGAAGTAAGCGGAATATGCAGGCTTACAACATCTGCAGACTGCTGCAGCTCTTCCAGACTGACCTGTGAAGCATATTCGTCAGCAAGTCCGGGAAGGATATCATGAAAAACAACTTTACATCCGAATCCCGAGAATCTTTTCGCAGTAGCTTTTCCCATATTTCCGTATCCGATAAGGCCTACTGTCTTTCCAAGCAGCTCGTCGCCTCTGTTCTCTTCCCGTTTCCAGATTCCGTTTTTCACTTCATTGGAAGCGATGAAAAGGCGGTTCATCAGAATCAGCAACATGCCTACAACATGTTCCGCGACAGAATCTCTATTGCCTTCGGGAGAATTGATCAACTGTATTCCCAATTGCTCTGCAACAGGAATATCAATATTTTCCATTCCCGCTCCTACCCTGGCGATGAATTTCAGATTCTTTCCTTTTTCAAGAAAGTTTTTATCCAAAGGAATTCTGCTCCTGATGATGATTCCATCATAATTTTCAATTTTATGGCAGACCTCATCATAGGAAGATGTGAAATCCTCTTCCAGCACAAAGTTTTTAGCCAGAAGCTGCTCTGTGATGAGAGGATGGTTTTTATCTAAAAGGAGAATTTTCATAATTTAAACACTAATGACACTAATTATTTTCACAAATGACACCAATGTGAATTTCATAGTGTCCCATTGATTACTCTTTTTACCCCGTTTTTAAACTGGAGGGTATTAAAATTGATCAGCATTCCAAGCTTGCAATTGCTTAAGCGAAGATAGGTCAGAATTTGAGCAAGATGTATGTCATTCAATGACTCCACAGCTTTAATCTCCAGGACAAATTTACTTTCAATCAGAAAATCCAGCCTGTAGCCACATCCAATTTCACTTCATCATAAACCAAAGGCATTGGTTTTTGTTTTTCAACCAGGAGGTCATGCTTACCAAGCTCATAGAACATACATTCTTCATAGGCACTCTCCAAAAGTCCGGGACCTAAAGTTTTATGAACAATATATCCTGCTTCATACACCATTCTTGATATATCATTCTCTGAAATACCTGATGTTATCATTTTTTTTCATTTATTCCGCACAAACCATTTGTGAAATTTGTGCAGCCACTTGTGTTATTTGTGTTTAAGTCTTACAAAGGCAGAATTTATTTTTTATCCTTCTTTGAATCCTTTGTTTCTTCCGGCTCCTGGAACAGTTTTTTAAGCTCTACAGAATCAAGAGGCTTCATTCTTCCGGAAAGGATAAGGGAAAGTTCTTTTCTTCTGATCGCCGCAGCATGTCTCAGCTTTTCTTCTTCAGTTTCCGGGATCATATCCGGGATCGGAATAGGACGGTTGAATTCATCCACGGCAACGAAAGTATAAATTCCTTCATTGGTGTGAATTTTCTTCTGATTGATCGGGTCATCCAACCATACGTCTACATATACCTCCATTGAAGTTGAGAAAGCTCTGGACACTTTAGATTCCAGAACCACCACGCCACCTTCAGGGATAGGATGATTGAAAGAAACGTGATTTACAGATGCTGTTACGACTCTTCTTTCACAGTGTCTGGCTGCAGAAATGGAAGCACAACGGTCCATTTTTGCCAGAAGTTCACCTCCGAAAAGGTTTCTTAAAGAGTTCGTTTCGTTCGGAAGAACAATATTGGTCATGATGGTCAGGGATTCTGACGCTTTTTTTACTTTTGCCATTGAGTCTTAGTGTTGTTTTGAACGACCGGAGCAGGTTTTACCACTTTTCCGGCAGGTTTTGATAATGAATCTTTTTTCAGGGAATCTGAAATTGCTGTTTTGGGAGCAACGATAGCTTTGACAGTATCTTTTACAATTCTATGCGTAGAAGTCTGTACAGAAACTTTATCAAAAGATTTTTTTCCGAAAAGAAGTTCCTGCTGGGTAAATGCCAGATACAGAATTCCCAGAACAGGAATCACAAGAAGGAAAATCCAGAGGATTGTCTTTTTGAATCGATAATCTTTTTCCCTGTTAACTGTGGTGTTTATTTTTTCACCGTTATTGATATCCGAAATCCTGATCTCTTCGAGTCCGTAAAAGTCCGGGTGTCCCGATTCTATTCTTTTCCCTTTGAAGTGGGTATGATCTTCTTCAATATTGACGAATCCAAGGTTTTGAATGTCCAGAACCTGATCTGCCTGAAGTTTTTTCTTCCAAAAATCGGTCTGAATCTTTAAATCGCTTTTGGATGCTTCCAGAGACATCTGTTTCTGTGCCGCAATGAAAGCAGCCAGCTCATCAGACTGTATTTCATAATCCACCGCAAAAACGATCTCGCTCGCGGGCGGAAGGATGCTTCCGTTCTCAGAATTAATAATTGCCTTGGAGTTTTTAAGCGAAAACACACCGAAGCCCGGAACCGTCACAGTTCCAAATTGTTTCAGATATTCTAAAATGTAAGCTGAAATATTCATTTGGCAGCAAATTTATAATTTTTTCGTGACTTTTTGAAGAGATTTAACGGATATAAAAAAAGACTGCCGAAACAGTCTTTTGATAAATATGTATAAAATTGAAAGTATTAAAACCTGTTTGGTAAATTATTTTACAGATTATTGAATTTTCCAGCTGATCCCAAACATAAAATTAGTTCCTGCCTGTGAAAAATAATATGGATCGCCACTGTAAACGGCTCCATTGTTCAGATATTTTTTGTTGAAAAGATTATTCACCAATAATTTTAAAGCGATATCATTATGTGCGATGGTAAAATGATACTGGGCATTAAAATCGGTTAAGAAATAATCTTTCAGCTGCAGGTTTTTATCCCCTGTATTATCCAGATACTGTTTTCCAACATATTGGTTCATCAAAGCAAACTGGAAATTCTTGTTGGGATTAAATTTCAGCCCCAGATTGGCAATCACATTCGGGGAGAATGATATTTCGGTATCTCCAAGATTCTGAAGAACGCCATTATTTTTAATATTAAAATCAAGATTTTTATTCTGGCTAAGGCTGACATTTCCGGTCACTTCCCATTGTTTGGAAAGCTTAGCCAATGCTCCTATCTCAATTCCTCTTCTGTAGCTTTTCCCTGAGTTTGTTCTGATAAATGCGCCTACATTGTTCAATTGTCCGTTCAGCACCAACTGATTCAGATAGTACATATAATATAGATTGGCCGTTAAGGATACTATTCCAAACTGCTTTTCAATACCTGCTTCGAAATCATGTAATTTTTCAGCTTTCACATTATTGTCGCTCATCAGGTCATCCCTGTTCGGTTCACGTTGTGCATGGGCGTAGGAAAGGAATACTTTTCCGTTTCCGATCTTATAATTCACACCCGCTTTTGGATTAAAGAAAAGCCAGTTTTTATCAAGATTACCGCCTTCTCCATCTCCTGCTGTCAGGATCTTTGTATCGTAATCAATATTTCTGAGCTGAAGATCTCCAAAGAATTCAAAATGATCTCCCGTTCTCCACAACGCTTTTGCAAAACCTGCCAATTCAGTTTTCACAGAACGGTTTCTGTAGTATTCATATTCATTGATCTGCGGAAAATAAACTCCGGTCACATTTCCAAAGTGTCTTCCGTAATACTGGTTAGCCACCACACCGAAATTAAGATCTACATTATCCAGCTTTCCATACAATGTGGAAACAGCACCGTAAAAATCATTGTTCAGCCACTTTTTTCTGATAAAATCGGTTATTTCTACCGGAGCGCCATTCACTACAGGTACAGGGAGATTATAATTGGAATAATGGGTAGCCTCTACATCCGTTTCATCTACTCTTTTGTAGTTTTCGTAATATCCTCTTCCTTTTGTGTAATGAAGCGTAGTTTCTAAACTCCAGTTGTCATTGAATTTCTGCTCCCACAAAAGCTGATAATGATTTTGTCTGTAATTATCTGTCTCATTATCATAAAACTTCTCTTCTCCGGTAACCAGGTCTGTATATTGTCCTGAATAGTTGAACTTCGGATTCGTTTCCCAAGTCGGTCTGTCGATCCCGTTCCAGGCCTGATACGTTTTTTCTTTTCCTCCGAAAGCCATCAGACGAAGCCTTGTTTTTCCTTCTTCAAATAATGCTGTGAAGTTGTAAGAGTCAAGATTAGAGGAAGCCCTGTCAATATATCCATCGGAATGAATTTTCGTATATCTACCCATCACCGAAAGTCTGTTTTTCCAGAATTTCCCGGAACCTGCCTCCGCTGAATATTTATAGGTATTGAATGAACCATAACTGTCATCCGTCTTGAAATACATCTTCTCGTCCGGTTCTTTGGAGATCACATTGATACTCGCTCCAAACGCTGAAACACCATTATTGGAAGTCCCCACACCTCTCTGAATCACGATTTGTGAGGCTGAACTTGTAAGGTCCGGAACATTCACAAAGAAAGTTCCCTGACTTTCAGAATCGTTGTACGGAACTCCGTTCATCATCACATTGATTCCTCTTCCGGCCACCCCACGGATCCTGAATCCAGTATAGCCCACCCCGTTTCCGGCGTCAGAAGTAGAGATAATGGAAGTTTGATTTTTCAGGAGGATCGGAAGATCCTGGCCCAGATTTCTGCTGTCTACATCTTTCTGTACGTTGATGATTTCCTTAGCAACGGGCAGTCTTTTTGTGAAACTGACCGCTTCAATTTCCCTGATCTTCAGAGAATCCTTATTTTGAGCCTGGATAAAGGCTGCAGAGCCTACAGTAAGCCCTAAAAAAAATAATCCCTTCATTCTATAAATCTTTAAAATTTAATGAATAAAAGGGGCGGATTAAATAATGTAACAATTTACTAATTTAACAGTCTAGCAATGAGATTGGTATATTGTTATACGGTTCCATTGGTACATTTTCAAATTTCCCTAAACAGCATTATCCGTTCCAGGTTCATTGGGTATAATCTCAGCCTGTTAAAGCACCCCTTTATTTCAGCCGCGAAATTACAAAAAAAATACGGGTTTTCGGGAAACGGGTTTCGAGGTTTTGAGATGCGAGGTGCGGGATTTGAGTTATAGAGGTTAATCCAATTATATAGATCTGTTCAATTTGTTTGATCTGCGCGAGATTTTTAAACGTTAAAGATTCATTCTCTCCACATTTCAAAAAGCAAGAAGCAAGAAGCCAGCCGCCAACAGCCCAATGCCATTAATACGTCTTATTCCTCACATCAATATAATAATAGTTCGTCCCGTCTTTTGTGACTTCAAACATTCTTCCCAGTTTCCAGCTGAAGTTTCTTTTGATATTGGAATATTCAAAGGGAATGATCACTTTATTATTCACATCAATCACTCCGAATCTGTCGTTGTGAGAAGCTACAATCATCGGATCTGAGGTGTCATCGCCTTCCATGATATACAAATACTGGTATTGAGGATAGATCTGATATTGTCTGTAATCTGCCGCGTTCACGAATTTGGCTTTTTCAATGATTCCGTAAAAACCATTCAGAACATAGGCCTGATAAAGCTGTTGTTTATAGTCTCCAAACTTACACTTTCCGAGATCAGCATCTTTGAACTGATACACTCTTTTTCCTGTTTTGTCTACACGGTAAGAGATCATATCTTTTTCAACCGTAGCATAGTCATCAGTTCCGAACTTCCTTGCCTTCAGGTTGGGAGAATTCAGCAAATTACAGTCTTCATAGAAAAAGACCGCAATATGATATTCAGGCTTGATGATGAATTTTCCGTTTTGATTCACGTATCCGAATTTTCCGTTCTCCTTTTTCGGGATCAGAACAGGAAGATCCTGATGGATCGTTACAAGATCCGGGTTTGGCTTAGGAGCTGAAGGCACCTTTTTTACTACAGTTTTCGTTACATTTTTCACCGGTAGTTTTTTCACGGATTTCGTCTGAGAAAAAACGAAAATCGAAATAAATACGCATAAAAAATTCAGGATATTTTTCATATTCACCATTTGCGTGCAAAACTACGGCCAAAAATAGAAATTATCAAAATCATATTTATAAAGAATCTAAATAATTTAGAGTATAAAAAATATTAAAAATCCGTAAATTTGGGAACACTTTTTAAGTGTTTGATAATCTAAAAACGTTTTGGAGATATAATTTCTGGCAGTCATGCTGTCAAAAAGGTGTATAAATCTTACCCAAAGAGAGTTTTTCAACAGGACAAACCGCAGGTAAACTACGTACACTTCTATTAGAGATCATCTATACTTCACTTCGAAACTGAACATTATCTCGCATTTTTTAAGGAGGTAGATGATGTTGTTTATTACTATAGTCGTTTTGCTGCGGCAACTTTAAATGTTTTATTGTAATTTATAACCCTGTTAAGAATAACAGAATTGATTCTACTTTTAAAATTTTAAAAGACTTCTATTATTATGAATATGTATCAGGATTACATCCAAGAGATTGAGGAAAGAAAAAACCAGGGGCTAAATCCAAAGCCAATTGACGGTGCCGGATTATTAAGCGAAATCATTGCACAAATTAAAGACTCAGGTAACGAATACCGATCAGATTCTCTTCAATTTTTCATTTACAACACCTTACCCGGAACTACCAGTGCAGCAGGTGTGAAAGCTCAGTTTTTAAAAGAAATCATTCTCGGTGAATCCGTAGTAGAAGAAATAACCTCGGCGTATGCTTTTGAGTTATTATCTCATATGAAAGGAGGTCCTTCCATTGAGGTATTGCTGGATTTAGCTTTAGGTAATGATATTTCTATCGCTAAGCAGGCTGCCAATGTTCTTAAGACACAGGTTTTCCTTTATGATGCGGACACGAACCGTCTGAAGGAAGCATTCAATAGCGGTAATGAAATCGCACAGGAAATAGTTGACAGTTATGCAAAAGCTGAGTTCTTTACTCAACTTCCGGAAATTGCTGAAGAAATTAAAGTGGTAACATTTATCGCCGGTGAAGGTGATATATCAACCGATTTACTTTCTCCGGGTAACCAGGCTCACTCAAGATCAGACCGTGAACTTCACGGAAAATGTATGATCACTCCTCAGGCACAGGAAGAAATTAAAGCTTTACAGGCACAACATCCTGACAAAAGCGTGATGCTTATTGCTGAAAAAGGTACGATGGGTGTAGGTTCATCCAGAATGTCAGGGGTAAACAACGTGGCTTTATGGACTGGTAAGCAGGCGAGCCCATACATTCCTTTCGTAAATATTGCTCCAATCGTTGGAGGAACAAACGGTATTTCTCCGATTTTCCTTACGACAGTAGACGTTACCGGTGGTATTGGTCTTGACCTTAAAAACTGGGTAAAAAAGCTGGACGAGAACGGACAGCCAATCCGTAACGAAGCAGGAGAGCCGATTCTTGAAGAAGCATATTCTGTGGCTACAGGAACTGTTCTTACCATCAACACTAAAACAAAAAAACTTTATAACGGCGACCAGGAGCTTATTGACATTGCCAAGGCATTCACGCCTCAGAAAATGGAATTCATCAAAGCCGGTGGATCTTACGCTATTGTATTCGGTAAAAAGCTTCAGACATTTGCTGCGAAACTTTTAGGAATAGAGACTCCTCTTGTTTTCGCTCCATCTAAAGAGATTTCTCACGAGGGACAAGGTCTTACCGCAGTAGAAAAAATCTTCAACAGAAATGCTGTAGGTTCTACACCGGGAAAAGTATTGCACGCAGGTTCTGACGTTCGTGTAGAAGTTAATATCGTTGGATCTCAGGATACGACAGGTCTTATGACTTCTCAGGAACTGGAATCAATGGCCGCAACGGTGATTTCTCCGATTGTTGACGGTGCTTACCAATCAGGATGTCACACCGCTTCAGTATGGGATAAAAAAGCTCAGGCTAATATTCCAAAACTAATGAAATTTATGAACGATTTCGGTTTGATCACAGCCCGTGACCCGAAAGGTGAATACCACGCCATGACGGACGTAATTCACAAAGTTCTTAACGATATTACGATAGACGAGTGGGCAATCATCATTGGTGGTGACTCTCACACAAGAATGTCTAAAGGAGTTGCTTTCGGAGCAGACTCAGGAACAGTGGCTCTTGCACTGGCTACCGGTGAAGCATCTATGCCAATCCCTGAATCCGTGAAAGTAACATTCAAAGGAGACATGAAAGAACACATGGATTTCCGTGATGTGGTTCATGCGACTCAGGCTCAGATGCTTAAGCAGTTTGGAGGAGAAAATGTATTCCAGGGTAGAATCATTGAGGTTCACATCGGAACACTTCCAGCTGACCAGGCATTTACCTTTACAGACTGGACGGCAGAGATGAAGGCAAAAGCTTCTATCAACATTTCTGAAGACGAAACCCTGATTGAATCACTGGAAATTGCAAAAGGCAGAATCCAGATCATGATCGACAAGGGCATGGATAATCACAACCAGGTTCTTCAGGGATTAATCAATAAAGCAGATAAGAGAATTGCAGAGATCAGATCAGGTGAGAAACCTGCTTTAACTCCGGATTCAAATGCTAAATATTACGCTGAAGTTGTTGTGGACCTTGATATCATCGTGGAACCTATGATTGCTGACCCGGATGTAAACAATGATGATGTTTCCAAGAGATATACTCACGATACGATCAGAACCCTTTCTTACTATGGTGGAGAGAAAAAAGTAGATCTTGGTTTTGTAGGATCTTGTATGGTTCACAAAGGAGATTTGAAAATTGTTTCTCAAATGCTTAGAAACATCGAAAAGCAGCAAGGTAAGGTAGAATTCAATGCACCTCTTGTAGTAGCAGCTCCAACCTATAACATCATCGATGAGTTAAAAGCAGAAGGAGACTGGGAATTTTTAGAAAAATATTCAGGTTTCGAATTTGATGATAATGCTCCAAAAGGCGAAGCTCGTGTTGAATACAAAAACATGATGTATCTGGAGCGTCCCGGATGTAACCTTTGTATGGGTAACCAGGAGAAAGCGGCTAAAGGAGATACTGTATTGGCCACTTCTACCCGCCTTTTCCAGGGAAGAGTCGTTGAAGATTCTGAACGTAAAAAAGGAGAATCTTTATTAGCTTCAACTCCGGTTGTTGTTCTTTCAGCGATTATCGGAAGAATTCCTAATATCGACGAGTACAAAGCAGCGGTTGAAGGTATTGACCTGACTAAATTTGCTCCACCGATCAAGGAGCTGGTTCAGGTTGGCCATTAATAGAATGTAACGAAGTCTCAGGACTTTTTTAAAATAATATCATTGAAAGATTTTAGTCCTGAGGGATTTAAAATCTTTCAATTTTTGTTTAGAACCTTTCCATTTAAGACCGATTAAGAATTATTTTACATAAAATTGGGACTTGAAATTCCATTTTTTCTTAACTTGATAGAAATAAAACATCCCCATTATTGATTAGAAATATCCTTTTTACAAGCCTAAGGAACAGAATTTGATGAATCGTAGTAACGAAAGATTTTTTCCGTTTAAGCATTCAGTGAATGACGGGAAAGTATATTTAAAAAGAGAAAAATTAAATTAAGATATGACTTTTGATATTGATATGATCAAAAAAGTGTACGAGCGTTACCCGGAAAGAATTGCTTCGGCAAGACAAATCGTGGGAAAACCTCTTACCCTTTCAGAAAAAATCCTTTACACCCATCTTTGGGAAGGAAATGCCACATCAGCGCATGAAAGAGGAAACTCTTATGTAGATTTCGCACCGGACAGAGTAGCCATGCAGGATGCCACCGCACAGATGGCACTTTTACAGTTTATGCAGGCTGGAAAGGCTAAAGTAGCGGTACCTTCAACAGCTCACGCGGATCACCTGATCCAGGCAAGAGTAGGTGCAGAAGCAGATTTACAGGAAGGTATCAACAAAAACTCGGAGGTTTTCAACTTTCTGAGCTCTGTTTGTGATAAATATGGAATTGGTTTCTGGAAGCCGGGAGCCGGTATCATTCACCAGGTGGTCCTTGAAAATTATGCATTCCCGGGAGGAATGATGATCGGTACCGACTCTCACACGGTAAATGCGGGAGGTTTAGGAATGGTGGCCATTGGTGTAGGAGGTGCAGATGCAGTAGACGTTATGGCCGGAATGGCGTGGGAACTAAAAATGCCAAAACTTATCGGGGTAAAATTAACCGGTAAAATGAGCGGATGGACGTCTGCCAAAGACGTTATCCTAAAAGTGGCAGGAATTCTAACCGTAAAAGGTGGAACAGGATGCATCGTAGAATATTTCGGAGAAGGAGCAGAATCTCTTTCAGCAACAGGTAAAGGAACCATCTGTAACATGGGTGCTGAAATTGGAGCGACCACTTCTACTTTCGGATACGATGATTCCATGAGAAGATATCTGGCAGCAACAGGAAGACAGGATGTAGTAGATGCCGCTAATAAAATTGCAGAACACTTAACGGGTGATGCTGAAGTATACGCCAACCCTGAACAATATTTTGATCAGGTAATCGAGATCAACCTTTCTGAGCTTACGCCACACTTAAATGGACCTTTCACTCCGGACTTAGCGACACCAGTCGCTGAATTCAGAGCTAAAGCTGAAGCGAACGGATGGCCAATAGAGGTAGAATGGGCATTGATCGGTTCTTGTACCAATTCTTCGTATGAAGATTTATCAAGAGCTGCTTCTATCGTAGAAGATGCCGTAGCCAAAGGGGTTAAACCTAAAGCAATCCTTGGGATCAACCCGGGTTCTGAGCAGGTGAAATTCACAGCAGAAAGAGACGGATTCTTAAATTCTTTCAGAAAATTTGAGAATACGAGAATCTTTACGAACGCTTGTGGGCCTTGTATCGGACAGTGGGACAGAGAAGGCGCTGATAAAGGGGAGAAAAACTCGATTATCCACTCTTTCAACAGAAACTTTGCAAAAAGAGCTGACGGCAACCCGAATACCCATGCTTTTGTAGCTTCCCCGGAAATGGTAGCAGCAGTAGCGATTTCAGGAAGACTAGACTTTAACCCGATTACAGACACATTAACAGCCGAAAACGGTGAGCAGGTGAAACTGGATGAGCCTAAAGGTTCTGAATTGCCACCAAGAGGATTCGCTGTAGATGATAACGGATATCAGGCACCCTCTGAGGACGGTTCTTCAGTTGTGGTAAATGTAAGTCCTACTTCAGACAGACTTCAGCTATTGGAAGAATTCCCGGCCTGGGATGGTAAAAACATCGAAGGAGCCAAGGTATTGATCAAAGCTTTCGGAAAATGTACAACTGACCACATTTCTATGGCGGGACCATGGTTGAAATACAGAGGTCACCTTGACAATATTTCAAACAATATGTTGATTGGAGCTGTTAATGCTTACAACATGGAAACGAACCACGTTAAAAGTGAAATAACGGGTGAATATGGTGAAGTTCCGGCCGTACAGAGAGCTTATAAAGCCGCTGGAATTCCTACCATCGTTGTGGGAGATCAGAACTACGGGGAAGGTTCTTCAAGAGAGCACGCAGCTATGGAGCCGAGACACCTTGGTGTAAAAGCGGTATTGGTAAAATCATTTGCGAGAATCCATGAAACCAACCTTAAAAAACAAGGGATGTTGGGAATCACTTTCGCTAATGAGGCTGATTATGACAAAATCCAGGAAGATGACACGGTTAACTTCTTAGATCTAGATCAGTTTGCTCCGGGAAAACAGCTGACGTTAGAATTCGTTCATGCTGACGGAACTAAAGACATTATCATGGCCAACCATACGTATAATGATCAGCAGATTGATTGGTTTAAGGCAGGTTCTGCACTTAACCTGATTAAGAGACAGGAAAATTAATTGTTAGATTTAATTAATCATAGAAAAGCGGCTTCTAAGGAAGCCGCTTTTCATTTTATCTTACTCAGAAGATGGCTCCGATAGCTTTCTCCGATCGGAATTTCCTGTTCAGAGACTAAAACAATCTTCTTGATCCCAATATTTTTAGTTTGATCCAGATTCACGATGAATGACTTATGAACGCGGACAAATCTTTCAGAAAGCTGGGTTTCCAGAGATTTAAGTGTATCCAAAACAATATATTCCTCATTTGAAGTTTTAATGTTCACATAATCTTTGATGCTTTCGATATACAGAATATCATTAAAGCTGATGCGATGCTGCTGCCCGGAAGATTTCACAAAAAAATAGTATTCTTCATTATTTTCAGAAAAGGAGAAACGCTCCTGTGCCTTCACTGCGCTTTTATAGAAACGTTCAAAAGAAACCGGTTTCAGAAGATAATCAATAATATTGTGCTCATACCCCTCCAGTGCGTATTCGGAATAGGCTGTTGTCAAAATATATTTTTTCTTTTCCCCAACAATTTTCATGAAATTAATTCCTGAAAGTTCAGGCATCTGAATATCCAGAAAAATAAGATCCGCTTCATTATTTTGTATATATTCCAATGCCAGAATAGGATTCTCCGCAGAGAAAACCAGTTCTAAAAAAGGAATTTTCCGGACATAATTTTCCAGCAGGGATATCGCCAGCGGTTCGTCGTCTACAATGATGCATTTAATCGTTTTCATAAGGGAAAATAATTCTTAAATCTACAATAAATTCGGATTCCAGGTCTTTTATATAGAGCTCGTGCTTCTTCGGATACAGAATTTCCAGTCTTTTTTTCACATTATCGATCCCGATTCCGGATGCGGTATCTTTGACTTTCTGGTTTTTATAATTGTGAAGGTAAAAATGAAGAACTTTATTGTCATCCGACACTTTTAATACAAAACCTTTATCCCGGAAATCCCCATGTTTAAAAGCATTTTCCACAAACGGGACCAACAGCATGGGTGAAATATTGATTTTAGGATGATTGATGTTCTTTTCAATAATCAAGAGTTCAGGATTTTTGATTCTGAGCTTTTCCAAACCAATTAAACTTTCAATATAGCCTATTTCCTTATCCAGACTGATGACATCTTTCTCAAGATCTTTGGTGCTGTACCTCAGCAGTTCACTCAGTTTTTCAATAGCGGGAAGTGCTTTATCCGAATTCTGATACACCAGAGAATAGATGTTATTTAAAGAATTAAAAATAAAATGAGGATTGATCTGCGTTTTCAATGCCTGAAGCTGAGCATGCTTTCTTTCTTCAACAAGCCTGTTACGCTCTTCTTCAACTTTAAAATAATACTTAAAGAACCACAGGTTGGTACTCACGAAAACCGTTAAGCTCGAATAGTAAATATTGTCGTAAAAATAATACAAAAACGTTGTTCCTTCTGCATAATTTCTAAAACCTGTCAGCGCAGGAAGCAACAGTTCTTCCATTGAATATCTGAAAAGAACAAAAACAAATACACCCACAAAAAAAACGACGATCATCATATAGAATCTATTCGGATTGAAAAACCGTGGCGCGATGAAAAAATAATTAACGTAAAAACCAAGAAAATTGGCTAGAAAGATGGTTACATCCAAAACATCAAGACCAGATTTACTGTACACTGCCCTGGAAAGGAGGCCGTTAAAAATAATCAACAGCCAATAAAAAACGTGCAGGAGGAGAACTTGTTTTTGCTTCATGCCCAAATTTAAGCTTCATACGTTTTAAATTCCTACACATTTCCGACGAAACCCGTTTTTTTTCCGATGAAAATATTTTGAGCGGATTAATCTGTGCTGAAATCTAAACGCCATTTCATAAAAAAAAGTTTGAAAATACCTTTGGGCCAAGATTTTAAACTATGAAACTGAAATATATCCTTATCAGCACCCTTTTATCAGCAGCGCTATCTGCACAGGTTCAAAAAGACAGCATTAAACATGTGGAACAGATCAATCTTTTGGTCAAGAAAAAACTTATTGAAAGAAAAGCAGACCGTCTTATCTTTAATGTAGAAGCATCGATAGCTTCCCAGGGAATGGACGCAACGGAAACCCTTGCCAATGTTCCTATGCTGAAAGTAGATGAAAACATGGGCTCTATTTCAATTACCGGAAAAAGCAGCGTAAACGTAATGATCAACGGAAGAATGCTGAATCTTTCAGGAAATGCTCTTTTGAATTATCTGAAATCCATCCGTTCAGAGAACATTTCCAAAATAGAAGTGATCACAACGCCTCCTTCAAAATACGAAGCCCAGGGCAACAGCGGACTCATTAATATTATCCTGAAAAAGAATCCGAATTTAGGGTTCAGCGGAAATATCAACTCGAACCTCATCCAGAGAAGTTATTCCGGCTTCAGTTCCAATGGTTCGCTTAATTATCAGACCGAAAAATTCAGCAGCAGCCTGAAACTGACGTATTATGATTCAGCCAAGCGTACCGACGAAAATTACAATATTATCGGAGCTTCCCAAAACTACAGCAACTCCATCCGAAGAGACATGTGGAAGGAACTTACGCCAACCCTTAATATGTCTTATAAAATCAGTAAAAACGCTGAGATTGGAATGGAGTACATCTATGCGCATCAAAAATCCGGGATGGACATCGTCAATACCACAAAAAATATTGATACTAGTCTTAATGAGGAAAACCTTTTAACCAATACTTTTCACCGGGAAAAACTTCCAACTCATACCTTAAGCGCCTATTATGACCTTAAGCTTGATACATTGGGGAAGAAACTGAGCATTGCAGGAAATTTTTACAAGAACAATTCGGATACGGAAGTGAATTTTTCTACCCTTACCCTTTCTGATCATTCTGTTCAGGATGTAAAAACAACGTCTCTGATCTCGCCACAGATCTTTTCTGCTCAGGCAGATCTGGAACTTCCTTTCTCTTTCGGAACCATTGAAACCGGAGTGAAGTTTAATCAGTTTAAAAACAGTTCGGACATTCGGTATTTTAATCTGAATGGCGGACAATATGTTCCGGATCTTTCAAGAGCTAACCTATTCACCTATCAGGAAGAAAATTATGCCGGATATTTCAGTTATGCCAAAACATTCGGGGAGCACTGGGAAACCAAAGCAGGTGTTCGTTATGAACATACCAATGCAGAAAGTTTTACACCCTCTTCCAATTCAGAAAACAAATACAATTACGGACAATGGTTTCCATCTGCGTACATTTCGTATAAAAAAGATAAAAATGTATTCAGTTTTTCCTATTCCAGAAGGATCAACCGCCCGAGTATGGGAAATCTTAATCCGTTTCGCTGGTACTCCAATCCCTATTCTTATTCTTCAGGAAATCCCTTGCTGACACCGGCTTACATCAATAACTGGGAATTGGGATATACCTTCAATAATAAATTCTCAACCAGTGTGTATTATCTGAGAATGAAGAATGCATTCGGTCAAATCTCTACCATTGATGATATTTCACAGATTTCAACCTATCTGAACTATTACAACAATAATTCTTGGGGTCTTAATGCTTCTTATACGGATACTTTTTTCAAGTTCTGGGAAACCAGCATCGCGATGAATGCCACGCTTCAGAATTCATCTGTATTCAATATTGATGCGGAAACTCAGAAAGGCAGTTCATTCGGCTATTACATCAGCAATACATTTACTTTAAACAAAAACAAGACGCTTGTATTCTTCCTGAATTACAGCCACAGCTTTGCTTATAAAAACGTGAATTCCTATTTCCATGCTTTCCCGGAAATGGCTTCAGGACTAAAGATTTCACTCATGGAAAAGAAACTTCAGATCAATGCAACGGTGACCAATATTTTTGCCCAGAGATACCGAGGGGAATTGTATTTCTCTGATAATACGCAATACATGAATAACTACTGGGACGGCAGAAGCTTCAGATTAAGTGTTAATTATACTTTTGGAAGCAGTAAAAAGAAAATCAGTAAGAAGAACATCAAATTTGAGGAAAAAGAAAGAGCAGAGTAATTGTTTTTGCTGCCTCAATTTCAAAATTTTAGGAGTAAGATAAATGCAATCAAACCTTATAGGTTTTAAAAACCTATAAGGTTTCGTTGTCTAAAATATACATTTTGATTTTTTAAAACTACAAAACAGGGTTTATAATAATGGGCTCTCGCAGATTTGGCTGATGGAACAGATTTCCATTTCACGCTTTTTTAAACATTAAGATCAATGAAGGATGAAAGGTCAGTTAAGAAAAAATCAAATGATTTTTTAAGTTGCACGTCTTAAAGCGAAGCTAAAAACTTAATATTCTTAAAAGCTTAACAGAATCTTAATGGTTTGATTTTTTTTCTCACAGATGATGAAAAATCTGCATCATCTGAAAAATCTGCGTGAAATTTTAAAGTGATGTGATCTCTATCCATTCCCACGTTTTGCAATTAGTACTTTTTGTTATTCGCTCAAACAAAAAAACAGAGAATGGTTCTCTGTTTTTTGCTTTTATCTTTATCTGTTTTTAAAATTTAAATTCTACCCTCGCGAAAACAAAACGTCCACCTATCCCGTATTGCGAAACCTGTCTGGAATACACAAACTGATTATCCGCCGTCAATGAATTGATATTTGGGCTTTTGGAAGGCATTACATTAAATATATTATTACTTCCAACTGTGGCTGAAATGTTTTTGTTGAAATCATAGCCTACGGAAAGATCGGTCACAAAACGGTCATTTAAAATGAAGTGTTCTCTGTTTTCGGTAACGCCGTCAAAATTGGCATCCAGGACATCCGCATCTGTCACTTTTCCAAAGTAGGAGTTTCTGAGAGCAACCGTAAGCGCGGAAAATTTCAGGGTATTGGCCAGCGTCGCTTTGATGCGGGGAACAGCTTCTTCAAAATAGACTCTATTGGGCTCAGAAAAATAATTATTAATCTGGCTTACCAATTTCGGCGAAGCATGAATATCTCCCACTCTTCTGGTCTGATTTAGGTTAAGTCCTAAATTGTTTTCCAAAGCTATTCCCTCTGATATCTTTGTGTTCTGGGAAACCGTGATATCCAGTCCTTTGGTCTGGGAATCTACTGCATTGGCAAAGAAATTCGCCGCACTGGCTCTCGCAAGATCAAAGGCTCCCTGAAGAACTGCCTGGTCTGATCCCGGGGTAAAGCTTCCGGACGGACGGAAAAACAGATCCGTAAGTACCACTCTATCCTTAATCTTTATCAGATAAGCATCCGCTGTAAATACCAAACTTAAAGAAGGAATCTTCCAGGTAATTCCCGTACTGTAAGACTGTGACGTTTCCTGTTTCAGTTTCGGGATTCCTAAGGCCTGAGCTGCTTCGGAATTGTTTCTGAAAGTACCCACCTGCGTGGTCTGTCCCTGTTGGATCAGGGTAGAGGTAGAACTGTAGTAAATCTGTGCTAAAGAAGGCGCTCTGAATCCTGTGGAAACCGCTCCTCTCCAGTTGAAGTTTTTAGCCAGCTTTACATTGGTAGCCAATTTATAATTAAAGGTAGAACCGAAGTCTGAATAATTTTCAAAACGTACCGCTCCTTCCAATAACCACCAATCCGTTGGTTCAATCTCAACATCAGCATAGGCCGCTAAACTGTTCCGGCTTCCTGAAACGGCATTATCCGGGCTGAAACCTGGAAATACCTGAGAACCGGCAGGTCTTGTAGCTCCAAAGAAGTCGGATACCTTTTCATTGTCAGGGGTAGCAGCGGTCACTACACGACCAAAAATATCATAGGAGACGTAAGAATTTTCATTTCCTGCATTCACTTTATAATTTTCATAGCGGTATTCTCCTCCGAAAGCCACATTTAAGCCATGAAGTACGTCATATTTTTTTGAGAGATCCAGATTCAGGGTATTTTGTGAAAATTCAGATCCTCCTGCTTTAAAGGTTCTCGGTGAATTGTCGCCCAGAGAGGCATTAAATGTATTGACCACCCCAAAATTAAAAACATTCTTTCCGAAAGTATTGCTCAAATCTACATTCCAGCCGTTCCATTTTCCTTTGATTCCTCCGGCTAAGGAATAATCATTCACATTAGCTTCAATTTGCGGCAAATATCCATTGGGCGTAACGGCATTGATGTTTCTTTCTGTATTTGGAAGACGGAAAAATCCTCCTGCATTTCCCAAACGGTAGCTGTAGCCTCCAAAGGAATACACTTTCCAGTCTTCATTCACCGGAATTTCAGAGTTGAAAAAAAGCTGCCCTGATTGTAATTTAGATTGTCCCGCTCTCAGACTGAAATCTTTTCTTTCCAGACCTCTGTAATTAAGCTCCTGATCTGTAAAATCTTTTCCTAACAAGCCCTGCAATGCGGTAATACTGTTGGCTCCCGATATCTGATTTTTAAAATCCTGTGAAAAATAATCGACCTGCGACGCATACTGCTTGACCGTATTGATAATTTGCTGGCTGTTGGATGTATTGTTAATATTCTTATACAGTCCGTCGATATTCACTCCGCTCTGCAATGCTCTGTAATTAATCGCGTTATAGGCATTAAAAATATCCCCCTGACGTACACCCGCCCTTGAATACGGATCGCGGTACTGTACAGAACCTGTTACATTAATAAAGCCTTTCTCCCCAATTTTTGCTCCATAGTTCAGATCTGCAGAAATGGTCTGTCCGTCTATCCCTCCGGAAAAATTTTTGGCAACGGATGAAGCATATCCTCCCAGGAAAACCTGTCCTGAAAGTCCAAGTCTTTTTTTAAGTCCTAAATTCACAACACCTGCGATGGCATCAGAACCGTATTGTGCAGAAGCTCCGTCCCTTAAGACTTCAATTTTTTCCAGTGCAAACGCAGGAATTGCATTAAGGTCTGTTCCTACCGAACCTCTTCCGGGAGTTAGAGTAACATTGATGAGAGAAGACTGGTACCTCCTTTTTCCATTAAGCAGGACCAGAACCTGATCCGGGCCAAGTCCTCTGAGAAGGGCCGGATCTACAAAATCGGTTCCATCATTCACGGTATGTGAAGTGGATGAGAATGAAGGCACCACATAGTTGAGGGCCTGACTGATATTGTTAACCGGACTTTGTCTTAAAATCTTTGAGATATTGATGATATCTACCGGTACCGGAGTATCTGTAAGAGACCTTCCTGATCCTCTTGATCCCAGGATCACTACATCATCGATCTTTTTGGATGAGGTGGAATCCGACTGTCCAAAGTAAAATGCTGATATAAATGCTGCCGAAGCTATGATTGTTTTTTTCTCGAAATTGCGCATGTGTTTTCTATTTTTTTATTACTGATTGTTGGTTTGATTTCAGGCCATAGTTTTCCTGCAACCTCTATTTCAGGTCGCTCTATAAAGCCGGAATATTTAAATTATTTTTTAGAGAAGTCTGGGATCATATGCAAAACTTGGAAGGAGAAAATGATTTTTAACGCAAAGTTTCATCTTGTTAACGTTTAGCTCTGAGGAAGGCAAAGAATGTGACTGCGTCACTGATGAAGCTATCGGTTTACAACACTTGCTTAATCGAATCAATGAAATTGATTCCGCCTTTGCTTCACTTTATCAATACAATAATTAATTTCTTTGCGTCAAAAAAAGCTTATCTCTTACACAGGTTTTGAAGTTGATCCAAAGTCTAGAAACAACAACACATACGCATGTGGAAATGGTATGAAAAAAGGTCAGAATAATGAAGCGGTACTTCATGATCTGAGAAACGAAAATTTAAATTGGTCTTGTGGTTTCCCTTGTCTTTAAACATTGATTTTATTTTTAAAACAAAAATGTCAAGATGGGGAGAAAATAGAGAATAAACATTTTTTCCGGGCATACCGGCTTATCTATTTTAGCACCTTGCTTGTTTTTGCAGGTTGCTATCCCATCTATGAGATTCTTGATAATTACCTGGCAAAGATATAATTATTTCGGAAATAAAAAAATAATTGCTTAAAAATTTAACTTTTCGCAAATTTTGCCGTAACAAATTACTCTTTTTTACGTCTAACTGGAGAGTAGGAAAAAAACATTATGAAAAAAACTATATTAACTTTATCTCTGTTGGGATCTTTTTTCGCCTATTCACAGGAGAAGGCCAACAGCGGTACGGAGAAGGAGAAGCAAATTGAAGGTGTAGTAATCACCAAAACTAAAAAAGCCGTTGAACAGAAAGCAGACCGTACTATTTTCGATTTTTCGGAACAGCCACAGCTAAATAACGGTAACGTTCTGGAGGGAATAAAAAAACTTCCGGGATTGGTTTCTACCGATATTGCAGGAATGATGTATCAGGGGAAAATTCTGGATGTGTATCTGAACGGAAGACCTTTAAATATCACTTCCAATGAATTGAATTCTTTCCTTGAAGGAATGCCTGCCAATTCGGTAGACAGAATTGAAGTGATCACGCAGCCGGGTGCCGAATATCCTGCCACTTCGGGAGGTGCCATCATGAATATCATTACGAATAAAAATGCCAATAAATATTTAACGGCAACGTATTCCGGAAACTACTCTTTTACGAATTACGATAAATTCAGAAGCAGAACCACCCATTCCCTGAACCTGAATGCCAGAAATAAACTGTTCGGATGGCAGCTGAATGTAGGCCAGAATTACCGTGAAAGTATGCTGAATACCATGCAGGATGTATTGTTGAACAGTAATACAGACCGAATCGGCCGCGGATATTTTGCCAAATCAGGAATGACTTTTGACCTTGGGAACGACAGGCTATTGCTAAACTACGATATCTATCATAATAATAATGACAATTATACTGCGAGTAATGGTCTTGCAGAAATTTTTGATAAAGAAAAAGATAAATTCAGAGAAGCGGATTTTAATGCTTTTGATGCTGCCCGAACCAATAATCTACGACAGGAAGCTGTTGCTACCTATCAAAAACGTTTTAGCGATAAGTCTCAAAAACTGGATTTCCAGTTTGGTTATACAAAATCTGACAGTAAGTTTGCCCAGGATAATTTCTTCCAAAGAGGTAATTTTACAGATGATGGTCAAACGTTCAATAATCCTGGCGCCAATGATATCCTTAACAATAAATCGGATATGAGGGTTGCCAATTTCAAGATCGATTATTCACAGCCTATTAAACTTCTGGACGGTGGAAAGGTAAGTGCCGGTGGATTATACGAAAGACAAGATTTTGAAACAGAAAGCAAAGGACTTAAAAACCTTGAATATCAGAGACAGACTGCTTCTACCTATCTTGAGCTTCAGGCTAAACTGAAAAAATTTGATTTCACCTTAGGGGCACGTGCTGAAAATTATGATATTTCCGGAATAGCCAGAAAGGACAGTGCCGGTCTTGTGGTACAGAAAGATCTGAGAACGTTCAATAAGTTTAAGATTTTCCCTAATGCAAGTGTACAGTATAATCTGATGAATCAGGTATATATTGCGGCCAACTATAATAAGAAGATCAGCTTACCAAGCATCTCTGCCCTGAATCCCAATAACGTAACGTTTTCGGGTCCTAACACGCAGATAAATGGTAACCCCAATCTTCAGCCTACTATTTTTGACAATTACGAGTTAAAAATCTCTGCTTTTGATTATGCATTTATCGGATACAGTGTAAGTTCTGCGAAGGATCAGGTCGCACAGATCATTATGAAAGATGGTAAAAATCTTTACAATCAGCAGGTGAATATTTCCAATATGAGAATTCACAACTTCAATGTCGGACTTCCGGTTCCGTTTATGATCTTCAGCAAACCGATCAGTGAAATTATGAAGTTTGATTTCAATCCGGACAAAATTAACTTTATGTATCTGTATGCAGGCTATCAGAAACATGAAATTGACAACCTCAACAATAAAGGTTTCTGGATTTTTAATGTAATGGCTCAGTTGATCCTTCCCAAAGGCATAAAAATGACGGCCAATTACAGTTATCTGACTCCTAAAGCCGGTTATTTCTACTTTACGGCAGAAAAGCCATTTAACAATAATGTGGACATTACTTTAACGAAGAAATTCCTGAACAACAAACTGACTCTTTCTGTTTTCGCTAATGATATTTTCAACGGACAGGTGATGCAGGTACGTTCTAACCCGCCAGCAGGCGATGCTGTAATATTGAGAAGTAAATATGACACAAGAAATTTCGGACTGTCTATTAACTACAAAATTCCGACAAAGAATAAGCTGGCAAAAGAAGATGCCAGTATCTTAAACAGTACTAAAAAAGAAGATTCGGGTGTCATGCAGGCTCCCCAGTAACTTATCCAAATAAAATGAGGCAGTAAAGAAATTTTACTGCCTCATTTATTTAAAAACAATATAATTTAAAAATCTATAGTCTGGAATCTCCAGTGCAAAGTATCAACAAGGGTAAGCTGATCCGGATGTACGGGAAGTTCTGTGATGATCTTTAAAACCTGCATCGTCATCATACTCCCAATAATCCCCGGCAGCGCTCCCAAAACTCCGAGACTGTCACAGTCCGGGATATCTTCATCAAAAGGCGGCTCCGGGAAGAGATCTCTGAGATTTTTACTTCCTTTGTAATTGAATACAGCAGTCTGTCCTGCAAAACCCAGAATACTTCCGTAGACCAAAGGTTTCCCCAGTTTTACACAGGTATCATTGATCAGATATCTGGCGGTAAAATTATCGGACCCGTCTACAATAATATCGTACTGAGAAAGGATATCTTCTGCATTTAAGCTGTTGATTTTTGTATCAATTCCTATAAAACTCACCTGATGATTCAGATTATGGACAAAGGTTTCCGCACTTTTGACCTTCAAAACCCCAACTGTATTTTCATTATGAATGATCTGGCGGTTCAGATTGTGAAGTTCCACCTCATCAAAATCTGCCACACCTAAAGTTCCGACTCCGGCCGCTGCCAGATACTGAATAACCGGACTTCCCAAGCCTCCTGCTCCAATGACAAGAACTTTGGACGAGCTTATTTTCTTCTGTCCCTCCAGTCCGATTTCTTCTATGAATATCTGCCGGCTGTATCTTTCAAAAATATCTTCGCTTTTCATTTTGCTATAATTATTTAACCCATTAAGGTTTTTTAAGCTATTAAGGAATATTAAGATGAGCTGTGCTTTAAGATTTAAAATCTATTTGATTTTTTCTTAATTAAACTTAATGACTTCAATCTTATTAATGGTTTAATTTTTTAAATCCACTATACGCAGGATCCCAGTCTTTCATTACCGGATCGTAGCCTGCTTTTCTGATGCTGGTTTTCACTTCTTCCATGCTTCTTTCGTCGCTGGTTTCAAACTGTTCCAGAGATTCTACATCTACAGCATAACCTCCGGGATTTGTTTTCGAAGCGGCACTCATAGCTGTTGCTCCTAGTGAGATGATATTGTTCCTGAATTTCTCATTTTCTCTCGTAGATATGGAGATTTCAAGATCTTCATTCCATATTCTGTAGGCACAGATCAGTTGCAGCAGGTCTTTATCTTCCATGATAAAATTAGGTTCAATGATTCCTTCTGCAGGTCTGAGTCTTGGAAAGGAAACTGAAAAACGGCTTTTCCAGTATTGTTTCTGCAGATAATCAATGTGAAGAGCATTAAAGAAACTGTCTACACGCCAGTCCTCGAGTCCAAGCAGAACACCGAGCCCTATTTTATGAATTCCTGCTCTTCCTATTCTGTCAGGAGTGTCTAAGCGGAAATGGAAATTGGATTTTTTCCCCTTGGGATGGTATTCTTTATACACTTCCTGATGATAGGTTTCCTGATACACCAACACTGAATAAACGCCTTCCTGATGCAGCTGCAGATATTCATTCTCCGATAAAGGCTGCACCTCAATCGAGATATTGGCAAAATGAGGTCTCATCAGGCGGACTGCGTTCAAAAAGTAGGAAATTCCTACGGTTTTATTGGCTTCTCCACTGACTAACAGAACGTGATTAACACCCATTGATTTCAGAACAGAGGCTTCTATCATTACTTCCGTATCAGAAAGGGTTTTCCTCCTCACATCGTTATCCAGGCTAAAACCGCAATACGTACAGATATTCTGACATTCATTGCTGAGGTACATCGGTGCATATAGCTGAATGGTTTTCCCAAAACGTTTCTGGGTAAGCTGACGGGTCATTTTGGCCATCAGTTCCAGTTCCTGTGCGGCAACCGGAGAAAGCAGATTGAGAAAATCATCCAATGTTTTGTTTTTCTTCTGAAGGCTGTTCATTACATCTGAATGAGTGACTTTTCCGATTCTGGCTTTTACCTCATCCCACTGATAGCGTTCAAAAACATCTTTAAAGCTGTTCATTATGTATCCGCTGTATTATTCAAATAAAAACGAGGTCAAAGGGCTTGAAGCTTCAGCGTGATCCGCTATAGCTCCCAGCCCTGATTCAAAAGCTCTTCTTCCGGCAATAACGCCTTCTTTAAAAGCTAAAGCCATATTGACAGGATTTCTTGCCACGGCAATTGCTGTATTCACAAGAACTGCATCAGCTCCCATTTCCATTGCTTTTGCCGCATCTGAAGGCGCCCCGATTCCAGCATCTACCACCACAGGAACATTGCTTTGACTGATGATAATCTCCAGGAAATCTAGTGTTCTCAATCCTTTATTAGTCCCGATTGGAGCACCCAAAGGCATTACCACAGCGGTTCCGGCATCTTCCAGACGTTTACACAGAACAGGATCGGCATGGATGTAAGGCATTACGATAAACCCTAGTTTGGCCAATTCTTCAGTGGCATAAAGTGTTTCGATAGGGTCTGGAAGAAGGTATTTCGGATCGGGATGGATTTCCAGTTTTACCCAGTTGGTTTCCAGGGCTTCTCTTGCAAGCTGAGCTGCTAGTACGGCTTCTTTCGCGGTTCTGGCTCCCGAGGTGTTGGGAAGAAGATGAACATGGGTTTCTTTTAAGGAATCCAGCAGTCCGTCTTCTGCCGCACCGGAATCTATTCTTTTCAAGGCCATGGTAACCATATCTGTTCCTGACGCAATCACAGAAGTTGCCATTTCATCGAGGTTTCCGAACTTTCCGGTCCCGAGGAACAGTCTTGACTCAAATATTCTGTCTGCTATTATTAATTTTTGATTATTCATATCATTGCTTTTTTAAATTCACTGATGGCAGCAGGACGGTTGGTGATCTGTCCCGATACCGCCACTCCATAGATTCCAATCTGCTGCAGCAGTTCTATATCCTCAAGCACAACTCCTCCAATCGCAAAGATCCTCGGAATGGTGATGGATTTTTCTTTTAAACTGTTAATCATATGCTGATAGCCTTCAAACCCCAAAATTGGGCTGAGCTTTTCTTTTGTAGAAGTAAATCTCAAGGGTCCAAGACCAATATAGTCGCACTGCTCTTCTATTCTTTGAATCACATCCGACACTGTGTTGGCTGTCCCTCCGATGATCTTATGAGCTCCTAAAACAGTTCTTGCCGTCTCGATTGATACATCATTTAAGCCTAAATGAACACCGTCTGCATCAATTTCTTTCGCGATCTGAACATGATCATTGATGATACAGACCGCCCGATATTCTGAGCAGAGCTGTTTTGATACGGTGCAGAGTTCGGTTAATTCTTTCTCTGAAGCATTTTTCCAGCGAACCTGAACCCATTGTATACCATTGTCCAGCGCAGTCCGGATATTGAGTTCCTGCTCCTGCCTTGTCTGCCCCTGTGATATGTATTGTAATTTTTCCATGATTAATTAAAATGAATGATCTATGATTTTCTTTCTGCACTTTCTGAATGAATGTACAGGTTCTTCACTTTCCCATATTCCTCCTAAAAGTGCTGCTCCGTCTGCTCCGTTTTCAAAGACCTTACTGATATTATTTTCATTAATTCCTCCCAAAGCAATCAGTTTGACATCATGATTTCTCCTGTGTTTCAGGTCTTCCATCACAGCAGATTGCTCACCATATCCTTTTTTGGAAATACTTGGAAAAACCGGACTTATAAATGCATATTCCCATTCTTTTCCCAGCGTATTAAAGGTTTGAATATCATGCACCGAGGTTGAAATAATATATTCGTTTGCGTAAGATTTAAAACCTCCGGTCAGACGGTCTGCTTCTCTGAAATGAAACCGGGAAACGGGATACTCCATTGCAAGATCATAAAATCCATGCAATACCAATTGAGCATAAAATGTCTTATCAATAGTATCCAGGAAGCTTTTCATTTCTTCCCGGATGAACATAGGTTTCCTGATATGCAGCAGATCCAATCCTTCCTGGAACAGCTGGTTAATTATTTCAGCCTCATTTTGAACAGAAACTTCAGGAGTGATCACGACGATCATATATAAATTTCTTTTCCTTTTTCAATAAATTCCTGAGACTTGTCCAACATTCCTTTTTCTGCGGAATCCCTGATCTCCTGAGTGATTTTCATGGAACAGAATTTCGGACCACACATGGAACAGAAGTGGGCAATTTTAGCGCCTTCTGCCGGTAATGTTTCGTCGTGATACGCTCTTGCTGTATCCGGATCTAACGAAAGATTAAACTGATCTTCCCATCTGAATTCAAATCTGGCTTTACTTAATGCATTGTCTCTGTACTGAGCACCCGGATGACCTTTTGCCAGATCTGCAGCATGAGCAGCAAGTTTGTAAGTAATCACTCCCACCTTCACATCTTCCTTATTGGGAAGGCCTAAATGTTCTTTTGGCGTTACATAACACAGCATCGCACAACCAAACCAACCGATCATGGCAGCCCCGATTCCAGAAGTGATGTGATCATATCCCGGAGCAATGTCCGTCGTCAATGGGCCTAAAGTATAAAACGGAGCTTCCTGACAAACTTCCAGTTGCTTCTCCATATTTTCTTTGATCATATGCATCGGAACGTGGCCAGGCCCTTCAATCATCACTTGCACGTTATGTTTCCATGCAATCTTGGTGAGTTCACCTAAAGTTTCCAGTTCTGCAAACTGGGCCGCATCATTCGCATCTGCGATAGACCCCGGACGCAGACCATCTCCCAGTGAGAAAGCCACATCATATTTCTTCATGATCTCGCAGATCTCTTCGAAATGGGTATACAAAAAGTTTTCTTTATGATGGTAAAGACACCATTTGGCCATAATAGAGCCACCTCTGGAAACAATTCCCGTTACTCTTTTTGCGGTAAGGTGGATGTATCTCAACAATACTCCGGCATGAATCGTAAAATAGGAAACGCCCTGTTCCGCCTGCTCGATCAAAGTATCTTTAAAAACTTCCCACGTGAGATCTTCAGGAACTCCTTTTACTTTTTCCAGCGCCTGATAAATAGGAACCGTCCCGATAGGTACCGGACTGTTTCTGATGATCCATTCTCTTGTTTCGTGGATGTTTTTTCCTGTGGAAAGATCCATAATGGTGTCTGCACCCCAACGGCAGGCCCAAACAGCCTTTTCTACTTCCTCATCTATACTGGATGAAACGGCACTGTTTCCTATATTAGCATTAATTTTAACCAGGAAATTTCGCCCGATGATCATCGGTTCACTTTCCGGATGGTTGATATTATTCGGAATGATTGCTCTTCCGGCTGCAATTTCGTCTCTTACAAATTCGGGAGTAATTTTGCTTTTTGGTGTATTTGCTCCAAAACTGTTTCCCGGATGCTGAAATGCCATTTCTTTGGAAACACTATCCAGCTGTTCGATTCGCTGATTTTCCCTGATCGCCACATATTCCATTTCAGGCGTGATGATTCCCTGTTTGGCGTAGTAAAGCTGCGTAAGCTCCATTCCATCTTTGGCTACTTTTGGTTTGTGGTCGTACGCAAAACGCAATTCATCGAGACGCGTGTCTGCTAAACGTGCTTTTCCATATTCTGAGGTGATCCCGTTCAGGATATCTACATCCTTTCTGTCCAGAATCCACTGTTCACGGATTCTTGGAAGTCCTTTCATAATATCGATGGATGCATTTTCGTCCGTATAAGGTCCCGAGGTATCATAAATGGTAACCGGGGGATTTTCTTCCAGACTGCCGTTCGTAAGCCTGGTAGGACTAAGGTGAATTTCACGCATTGCCACGCTGATAGGATGTATTTTTCCTTCAACATAAATTTTCTTGGCGTTCGAAAATGGCGAACATGTGATTGAATGAGCCATAAATTTTTGTTTTATTAAATGAGAATTATCCGCCCTGAGTGGCAGTAATGATTAATACTGAATCTTTGTCTTTAAGGAGGGTTTCTGCCCAGGCGGACAGTGGAATAATACGGTTGTTCACAGCTACGGCGATCCCTTTTTTCTTTCCGGGTATTTCCATAGCCATAAGCGCTTCCAGAGTATCGGGAAGTACTTCAAATGTTTTCGTTGTGTGGTTGATTGTAAGTTCCATTCCTAATTATTTTATATATACTTTAGGAATGGCCCTTATTGTACAGTAGAATGTACAGCAAAAGTCATTTACTTTTCCCTACGCTGGTATCATCCAGATCAGGTTCAAAGGGTAAAGTCTCAGTCTGTATATTTACAGACACCCCTAAAGTTGCAACGAAGGTAGGTATTTTTTCAGAACGCGCAAAATTTTGTTTTTCTATCCTGTTTATCGAATCTCAGTGAATACAACAAAAAAAGCGATGGAATCCATCGCTTTTAATTTTAAATATTTGTTTTGATTACTTCTTGATTATTTTATGAGAAGACTTTGTTCCATCTTTATACTGCACATTCAGAATATATAAACCGGTTTTCAATTCTGATAAATTCACACTGGAGGAAACATTGTCAATCATTTTAACAATTCTTCCTGAAACATCAGCAACAATCACAGATTTTACTTTATCAACATCAGAAATATTAATGTTATCACTGAATGGATTCGGATAAATTTTCAGCGCCTCTTTTTTAGCAGTTTCCAGAGTACTTAACGTCCTTGGCTCATAAGAAATGTTATCAATAGAAAGACTGTTCGCAGGTGTTCCTAAGTTCTTTAAAGCCAATTGGGTTACCCCTGCCGGTAATGCAGGGATATCAAAAGTGAACGGGTATACTGTATTCGTAGTGGTTACACTGAAAGTTGTGAGCTGTACAAAATTATTTGATGGATCTACATATCCTACCTGAAGAATTCCGTTTGCCGTTACTGAAGCTTTTGCATCAAATTTCAGTTTATAAGTTCCAGATTGCAGGGTACTCATTGCAGGAAGAGCAACATAGGCAATACGGGTTCCTGATGTCCACATATACAGTGTATTGCTTCCGGTAATCGTTGTACTGTTTGAAATATGGCCACCATTATTGGATCCTAAATTAGTCCAGCAGACCGGCAGAATGCCTGCATTTCCGTTGGTCACACCGGTGTACCCTTCAAATCCCTCAAAATAAGATCCTGGAAGCGCATCACACTGTGTGGTAAAATTGGTAAGAGGCGTCCAGTTGCTTTTATCTGAGGTACTGCATACAGATCTTACCCATACGAAATAGTTGGAAGCGGGCTGCAGCGGGCTTAATGGTGTGGATAACCCTGTAATCCCTGTTATCGTAGCCGGTGTAGAGGCTGTAGGTACAGTATTTGAAGTAGAATAATAGACTTCATATCCATTGGCTGGGGCCGGTGAAGGAGCCGTCCAGTTTACGGTAGCCGAATTGGTTGTAGCCCCTGTAACATTGACCCCTGACGGCATCCAGCATGTAGGAACTGACCACGTATAGGTCAAACCCGCTGGCGGCATTCCCGGAATTGCATTCGTTGTATTAGCAGCTTGGGTACTGCTGTTTGCGGTCCCGGCTGTGGAGTTTATAAATTCCAGGGTGGTCGCGTTAAGTCTGTTATTAAAATCTGTATTTGTGCTGCCTCTCAAACCTATTTGAGCTGTAGTCGCTATAGCCGTACTGCCCACTAAAAATGCTCCACTGTTATACACCATCTTTATGGCATTGGATGTTTCCTGAAGTCTTATCTGGAAAGAAAATGTATAGGCTGCGGTGGTGGAAGCACTATAGGCTGGTCTGAAATTCTTCCATTGAATCACGATCTCCCGGTTGGGAGCAGAACCTACGGTTTCCCAACTTATGTTTCCGGTAGTACCATTGATATCAAATACGGTACTGAGATCTCTTCCCCAGGCGGAAACAGCGCCATCATATGCCACAGTTCCCGATATCGGACTGCTGGTTGAGGTTGCTGGTGCTGTGGCTCCAAATGTAATAAACCCGTTTGTGGAGACGTTCAGGGAAGTATAGGATGTTCCATTAAAGACAAAGCCAAATGGCAGGGTTACAGGATAAAAATTACTGTCAAGATTTGTTGCTGAAGTATTTCCTGTAGCTTCAGCCAATACGGTTCCCGTAATAGAGGTATAAGTTTCTGAGGACTGGGCAAAATTGTAAGCGCTTACCTGTGCTGATACTAAACTGCCACCTCCAAGCAATACCGTAAAACCGAATAAAGCTCTATTTAAATAATTAGCTTTTTCGTTACGTTTAGAGAAAAAATTGTAAAAATGTTTCATATACGATGGATTAAATTCCCAACTAAGATATGAATTTTTACAAATAATTAAATAAAAAACAGATTTAAACGAATTATCAACAATGAAAACGACAAATAATAGTTAATTTATCACTAGTCTTGGAAAAACCGATGGATAAATTTCCTTCAATACCCGAACTTTAAAACGTACAAAAACAAAATCCTGCTGGATATGCAGGATTATTTTTTTATTCTTCACAGGCTCTCCATATGGCATCATTCTGCGGAACGGGAGCAATAATTTCTACTTTTTCCTTGGTAACGGGATGAATAAACTCCAGCTTTCTCGCATGAAGATTGATTCCACCATCCGGATTCGAGCGGGGTGCTCCATATTTCAGATCTCCTTTGATGGGAATTCCCGTTTTAGAGAGCTGAGCACGGATCTGATGATGTCTTCCGGTTTCCAGATCGATTTCCAGAAGCATATAATTATCTAATGTTTTGATGACATGATAAGTCAGGATGGCTTCTTTTGCACCTTCGGTTACTTTTGGAAAAACGCTCGCCTTATTGTTTTTTTCATTCTTCTTTAAGTAATGCACCAATCTCTGGCTCTGAGGAATCATTTCTTTTCCCACGACAGCCCAATAGGTTTTCTTTACTTCCCTGTTTTTCACCATCTGGGTAAGACGGGTAAGTGCTTTGGAAGTTTTAGCATAAATAACCAGACCCGAAGTCGGGCGGTCTATACGATGAACCAAACCGAGAAAAACATTTCCCGGCTTGTCATCTCTTTTCTTTATAAAATGTTTGATAGACTCCAGCAAAGATTCATCGCCGGTTTTATCGCCCTGAACAAGCTGTCCTACTTTTTTGTTCACCACCAGAAGGTGGTTATCTTCATATGCAATCTGCTCCTCCATAATTTACGAACGTCTCGGTCTGTTGGTAAAAGAAATAGCAATTCCTCCAAGAAGGCCGATTGTTTTAAGAACTGAAAGTTTAGATTCTTCTGGTAAAGAAGCTCCTACCACACACAGCAAAGCTGCCGCGTACATGGCATATGTGAAATTTTTATTGGTAAGCGTAGGCGCCTGAACGATGAAACTGGCTCCGATCAGGTAATAAAAAATTTTCCTGGAAAGTAAATGATTGATTTCCGGGGAAAATAAATTAAGCCACCCTGCTCCAAGGCAGATTAGTGCTGCGATTGATAAAATTCCCTGTATAGACTGTTGGTTTTTCATCAATTAGTAGCTTTCATTTTCGTTAGGAAACTCTACACTTTTCACGTCTTTTACATACTGAGCAACGGCTCCGGTAATTTCTGTGTACAGATCAAGATATCTTCTTAAGAACTTCGGGCTGAAACCTTTGTTCATTCCAACCATATCGTGGTATACAAGAACCTGTCCGTCACAATCAGAACCGGCTCCGATTCCTATGGTAGGGATTGAAATGGCTTCAGTTACTTTTTTAGCCAAATCAGCAGGGATTTTCTCCAAAACAATACCGAAACATCCCAGTTCTTCTAAAAGTTGCGCATCAGCAATTAATTTATCTGCTTCCGCTTCATCTTTTGCTCTTACCTTATAGGTTCCGAATTTATAAATCGACTGTGGTGTCAATCCTAAATGTCCCATGACAGGAATTCCTGCATTGATGATTTTTTTGATAGATTTTGAGATCTCTTTTCCTCCTTCAATTTTTACGGCATGAGCACCTCCTTCTTTCATCATTCTTACCGCAGACTCCAATGCTTTCTCAGGATTACTCTGATAGGTTCCGAATGGAAGATCCGCTATCACAAGAGCTCTGTCAGTTCCTCTTACTACACTTTGAGCATGATAGATCATCTGGTCCAATGTGATAGGAAGGGTTGTTTCAAATCCCGCCATTACATTGGCTGCAGAGTCTCCGATCAAAATTGCATCAACTCCTCCTGCGTCTACCATCTTAGCGGTGGTAAAATCGTAGGCCGTAAGCATTGTTATTTTTTCCTTGTCGAATTTCATTTTTCGCAAGGTTTCAGTCGTAACTTTTTTAATTTCAGAGTGAACAGACATAATTTATCTATTTTTTTAAAAGTTAAAAAGTCGGCTTTCGCCGACTTAAGTTTTTGTATGATGGTTATAAAACTACGTGACCTAGTTTCATCAGTTTGTCGTGGTTGAGAATTTTGATATTTCTTCCGTCTACTTCTATGAGACTGTCCTGTTTGAATTCAGAGATCAAACGGATGGCACTTTCTGTAGCAGTACCAATGATGTTGGCAATTTCTTCTCTCGTAAGCGAGATCTTGATAAACCCTTCAGGATCTACACCCAGTTTCTGTTCCAGAAGGATCAGAATTTCTGCCAGTCTTTCTCTTACTGTTTTCTGAGCAAGGAACGTGATGGTGTTGGATGATTCTCCTAATTCGTAAGAGATTTTTTGAAGCATTGCAAAAGAAAGCTGCGGATCTACTTCCAGAAGATACATAAAGATATCAGCGGGAAGGAAAATGCATTCAATATCTGTCATAGCCTCTGCCTTTGCCTGGAAATTTTCCCCGCAAAGCAATGAACGATAGCCGATGATGTCCCCCTCTTTGATAAATCTCAGGATCTGGTCTTTTCCAAACGCTCCCGATTTTGACAGCTTAGCTGCCCCTTTTTCTAAAACGAACACTCCTTTCGGTGTTTCTCCGTCCTCGAAAATGGTATCGTGCTTCTGAAAACTCAATCTTTTCTTGCCGTTAATATATTTTTCAAAATCAGTGCTAGAAAGTCTTTCCTTAAATGATTTATCATTAAAAACTCTGGCGAACCTCTCTTCAATTGCAATCTGTTGTTCCTGCGACATTTTATATGACATTTATCACAAAAATAGAACTTTTTAACACGATAAACAAAAAAAATTGTTATAATTTTGTCGTTCAATATATTATGTGGTGAGCGAGAACTGTTTTCATTGTGGTCAAGGGATAGAAAAAGAGAGAATTTTGTTTGATGAAAAGACTTTCTGTTGCAACGGATGTAAGTCTGTCTATGAAATTCTGAATATCAATAATTTAACTAATTTCTACGAGCTTAATAAAAGAGCCGGAATCCGTCCCAGCGACGAGAGCTCTTCGCAGTTCGAATATCTTGATACACCGGAGATCTTCGAAAAGGTCACCGATTTCTCAGAAGGAAAGACCAGTCTCGTTACTTTTAAAATCCCAGTAATACACTGTTCTTCATGCATCTGGCTTCTTGAAAGCCTTCATACTTTGCATGAACATATCAACTATTCTCAGGTGAATTTCACCAGAAAGACCTTACAGATTTCATTCAACCATAATGATCTCAAATTAAGCGAACTAGCTAATTTCTTAACCAATCTCGGCTACAAGCCCGTTATCAGCCTTGAAACTGCCGATAAAAATGTAGATCATCTTGATAAATCTCTTCTTATAAAATTCGCAATTGCAGGTTTTGCATTCGGAAACGGAATGTTCCTGGCTTTCCCGGAATATGTGGGAGGTGAAGATTTCTGGATGGAGCATTATAAAGGGCTTTTCAGAACGTTAATGTTCTTACTGGCATGTCCTGTGGTATTTTATTCCGCGTCGGATTATTATAAATCGGCATGGTACGGATTAAAAAATAAGATCGTGAATATTGATGTTCCGATCGTACTGGGAATTTTTGTTCTTTTCGGACGAAGCATTTATGAAGTGGTTACCGATTACGGTCCCGGATATTTCGATACCCTGTGTGGATTGTTGTTCTTTATGCTAATGGGGAAAATTTTCCAGAAAAGAACGTACAGCGCATTATCTTACGACAGAGATTATAAATCATTCTACCCTATCGCCGTTACTAAAGTAGATTTCGAAGGCAAGCAGGACAACATCCTTCTTTCTGAAATCAAAGTGGGCGACAGAATTCTGGTAAGAAACCAGGAAATCATTCCGGTGGATGCCATTCTGATCAACGGGGAAGGAAATATAGACAACAGTTTCATTACCGGGGAAAGCGAAAGCATCAGCAAGCAGCCCGGTGATAAAATCTTTGCCGGTGGAAAACAGATCGGATCATCACTGGAACTGGAAGTAATCAAAGATGTTGACCAGAGTTATTTGACACAGCTTTGGAATAAAGAAGCGTTCAAAAAACATGAAACAGGCCTTGACACACTGACCAACAACGTCAGCAAATATTTCACATTCATTATTTTAGGCATTGCAGTCGTTTCGGGAACTTACTGGGCGTTTATTGACCTGAATGTTATGTTCCAGGTTATTTCAGCCATTCTGATCATTGCGTGTCCATGTGCACTGGCATTGTCTGCTCCGTTTACTTTCGGGCACATTATGAGAATTTTAGGACGTAATAAGTTTTACGTAAAAGATACCTTAACGATTGAAAAGATTGCGAAACTGGATACGATTGTTTTTGATAAAACAGGAACTATTACGCACAGAAAAAAATCTAATATCAGATATGAAGGTATTGAAATCAATGATTTTGACCAACTGAATATCAAAACGTTATTGAAAAATTCCAATCACCCGCTTTCCAAATCATTATACGAATTCATTGAGGTGAATGACGACTATTATCCTGTTGAAAAATTCCAGGAAATTTCAGGAAAAGGATATGAAGCCAGCGTAAGGGGAAGCCTTTATAAGATTGGTTCTGCCCGTTACAACAATCAGGAACCTAAGAATCTGGAGACAGCGGTTTATATCAGCAAAAACGGTGAATTTGTAGGTAAATTCATTTTCAAAAACGAATACCGTCCGAAATTAAAAGAGCTATTTACCAAGCTAAGCACGTACAAAATATTCATTCTGAGCGGTGATAATTCTTCTGAGGAAAATCAACTTAAAGAACTGATCCCGAACTACAAAGGAATGGCTTTCAACCAAAGCCCTGAAGACAAACTGAACTACATCAAAAACCTTCAGGATCAGCAGATGAAAGTAGCCATGCTGGGAGATGGACTGAATGATGCAGGTGCCCTTAAGCAGAGTAACGTAGGAATTGCTATTGCGGATGATACGAACAGCTTCACACCATCGTCTGATGTCATCATGAATGGGGATAAAGTAGTGACTCTGGACAAATACCTGAGTGTCTGCAAAGGCTCGATTACTATTGTAAAAATGACATTCATAATCAGTTTCTTGTACAATATTGTCGGTTTAAGTTACGCAGTTACAGGCCATATGCATCCGCTCTTCGCAGCAATCATCATGCCAATCAGTTCGATCACAGTGGTAACATTCACTACTCTTTCGACCTGGATTTTGGGCCGAAAACATTTCAAAAAGCAGGCGTAGAAGCCCTTATTTAGACTGATTTTAAATTAGCTGAAATCGGCATTTCGTGATGAATGTCATTATTTTTCACTAAATTTGAACCCCGAAAATAGGTTAATTTTGTTGTCCAATGGATATTCTATATTTAATGATCCTCTGCAGTGTTTCTTTGGCTGCGATTTTCTTGGTCGTATTTATAGTGTATGCCCGAAAAGGACAGTTTGAAGATGACGAATCTCCGGCTGTCAGAATCCTTTTTGATAGTGGAGAAATCAAGGAAAAGGACGAGGGCAACAAAGATAAAGACGAGAAAAAAATAGGAGAGAATAATAAAATTGAAGAAAAAAGTGAATAGTTGATATGGAAACACAAAAGTTTAGTTATGACAACAGTATTGTCCGTGCGTTCCTTTATGCGACCTTAGTTTTCGGTCTTATAGGATTTACGTTCGGGCTTACGGCGGCATTAATGCTTTTCTACCCTGAATTACCGGAATTTGTATTCGGTACTGATGATACAACCATCAAGAGTCTTGCATCAGGCAATATTCAAGGGTTAATAAACACTCATGGTGCATTTGGTTTTGGTAGAATCAGAATGCTTCATACCAATACCGTGATCTTTGCATTTGTATGTAATATCGTTTATACCGGTATTTATTACTCATTACAGAGATTATTAAAAACAAGAATGTACAGTGATACATTATCCTGGTTACATTTCTGGACTTGGCAGTTTATGATCGTTGCTACGTTCGTTACCTTCTTTATGGGGATCAATACCTCAAAAGAATACGCTGAACACGAGTGGCCGATCGACATATTGATTGCGTTCTCATGGATCATCTTCGGGATCAATATGTTCCTGACGATTGCAAAAAGAAGAGTAAGACACCTTTATGTAGCCATCTGGTTCTATATCGGTACCTGGATTGCAGTAGCAATGCTTCACATCTTCAACAACCTTGAGGTTCCATTATCTTTCACAGGCTGGAAATCTTATTCAGCATATGCAGGGGTAAAAGATGCTATTGTACAGTGGTGGTACGGTCACAATGCGGTTGCATTCGTACTGACGACTCCGGTTCTTGGTCTCATGTATTACTTCCTTCCGAAGGCAGCAGACAGACCGGTTTTCTCTTATAAACTGTCTATTATTCACTTCTGGTCATTAATTTTCGTATATATCTGGGCTGGTCCTCACCACCTTCAGTATACAGCTCTTCCTGCATGGGCGCAGGCTGTGGGAACTGGTTTCTCTATCATGCTTATCGCACCGTCTTGGGGAGGAATGCTAAATGGACTTCTTACACTGAGAGGAGCATGGGATAAAGTAAGGGAAAACCCTATCCTTAAGTTCTTCGTAGTGGCGGTTACATGCTACGGTATGGCAACATTTGAAGGTCCGCTTTTAGCAACTAAAAACATCAACAAAATTGGTCACTTTACAGACTGGGTTATCGGTCACGTACACTTAGGAGCTCTAGGATGGAATGGTTTCATGGCATTCGGGGTTATCTATTACCTGGTACCCATCATGTGGAGAACAAAAATGTGGTCTGTAAAATTAGCTAACTGGCATTTCTGGTTAGGGACATTAGGAATTATTTTCTATGCAGTACCAATGTATATTTCAGGATTTACACAAGGGTTAATGTGGAAGCAGTTCAACCCGGACGGAACTCTATTATGGAAAAACTGGTTGGATACAGTAACTGCTATCATTCCATATTTCAAAATGAGATTCGTAGGAGGTTTATTCTATATTTCAGGAATGATCTTAATGATTGTGAACGTAGTTGCTACGGTAAGACAAGGTTCATTCCAGAAAGAAGTTCCTGCTGAAGCACCTGCTTTAGCGAACATCGGAAACAAACGTAAAGAAGGTGAAGGAACTCACTTATGGCTTGAAAGAATGCCGGTATTATTAGGTATTCTATCTTTCATCACCATTTCAATAGGTAGTTCAATTGAAATCATCCCTACACTATCCTTAAAGAAAAGTGTCCCTACGATTTCAGCTGTAAAACCATATTCACCGCTTGAATTAGAAGGTAGAGATCTTTATATCCGTGAAGGATGTAATGCCTGTCACTCTCAGATGATCAGACCGTTCAGGGATGAGATCACGAGATTCAACGGTAAGAACGGACAGTATTCCAAAGCGGGAGAATTCGTTTATGACAGACCATTCTTATGGGGTTCTAAAAGAACAGGACCGGATTTACATAGAGAAGGAGGGAAAAACCCAAGTTCTTGGCACTACAAACACATGTATAACCCAAGATCTACATCTGCCGGTTCTATCATGCCTCGTTACCCTTGGTTAATTGCTACCAACTTAGACCGATCTAAAATGGTAGACAAAATGAAGCTTATGAAGAATGCATTTGACGTTCCTTATACAAAAGCTCAGATAGATTCTGCCAACGCATGGGCAGACAACCAGGCAACGAAGATTGTAAAAGATATCTTCTCTGAAGCAAATGACCTTAAAGTGGCTTATGCAAAGAGACCTCAGGGAGAACTAGAGAAAAAAGAGATTGTAGCTCTTATCTCTTACCTTCAGAGATTAGGTACAGATATCAAGACGACAGAAATTAAAACAGCAAGTACTAACTAAACATTAAAAGGTTCACATGATTCCTCAGAACTTTAAAGATATATTATCCAATACAGAAAACGCTGGTCTATACCAGACGCTGGCTCTGATTTTCTTTATGCTATTCTTCGTAGCTCTGGTAATCTATGTTTTTAGCAGGCCTAAAAAATATTACAGAGAAGAAGAGCAAGCACCGCTTGGGGATGATGAGGATGACGATTTTAATTTAAAAAATTAAACTATTTATTATGAAACAAAGAACACCTGTTGTTGTAAACATCTTAATAATAACCGGACTTCTAATAGTTTTTTATTATTTGTTTGTACAAAGCTACTCGTTCCTAGCTTCACCTTATTTCTGGGGAACTGTGGTGATCAGTGCTATTTTGGCATACATCCACAGCTCTATCGGGGATTTGATTGAAAACAATAAATTCAAAAAATTATCTCCGGAAGAAAAGGCAGCTTATCTGGCAGAAAAGAAAGTGCCTTTCCTGAGAAGAATGTACGATGCTGCATTCAAGAAGCAATCTGAAACTGAAGAAAAGGATATCCTTATCGACCACGGTTTCGACGGGATTATGGAATTAGATAATCAGCTTCCGAAATGGTGGGTAGGATTATTCTATTTTGGGACTGCTTTTTGTATTGTATATATCGCAGCTTATTCTTTCACAGATTTCGCACACCCATTGAGCGAATATGAGCAGGAATATAAAGAGCAGATGGCCAGTATTGCAGAATACGAAAAATCTCAGCCTCCTGTAACGATAGAAACGGCAAAATACTCTGCTGATAATATCGCAGACGGAAAAGAACTGTTCAAAACCAACTGTGCATCTTGTCACAAAGAAGACGGTAGTGGTGGTATCGGTCCAAACCTTACGGATAACTATTGGATCAACCAGCCTGAGAAGACTTTATTTAAAACAGTTTTCCACATGGACTGGAATGGTTCCCCTACTAACCCTGCGATGAGAGCCTTCGGTAAAAACGGAGAGGTTTCCGGAGCAGAGATTGAGAAGATTGCAGCGTATGTATATCATATCAATCAGGAACAACCACCAGTGACGCAGGCTCAGGGAGGAGCAGCTCCTCAGGGAACTGAAGCGCATTGGGAAAAAGAATAATTTTAAAAAATTAGAAACATATGAAAAAAACATAATTTGTTATTAACTAAAAATAGTAACGAATTATGTTTTTTCTTTTTTAAACCTATTACGAAATGTCAGATATAGAAGAAATAGAAGTACGCGGCGGACAGGGACAGGTTCTGGACCCTGAGACTTACAGAGATTCTATCGGGACAATGGAGCAATCCGGTAAGAGAAGATGGGTATTCCCCCGAAAACCAAAAGGGAAATACACCAACTACAGAAACCTTGTAAGCTATGCTTTATTAATCATTTATTTTACGGTGCCATTCCTCAAGATCAATGGCAACCCTTTCTTTTTATTCAATGTTATAGACAGAGAGTTTTTCATTCTTGGACAGCCTTTCTATCCACAGGACTTTTTTATCCTTACTTTAGGTGCTATCGCGTCTTTAATTTTTATTATCATTTTTACGATTGCATTCGGAAGAATTTTCTGCGGGTGGATATGCCCTCAGACAATTTTTATGGAATCTATCTTCCGTAAAATTGAATATCTTATTGAAGGTGACCGAAACAAGCAAATGAAGCTGGACAGACAGGAGTGGAACAGCGAAAAGATCTGGAAAAGAAGCTTGAAATGGACGGTTTACATTATTATTTCCCTGATCATCACCCACTTTATGTTGATGTATATTGTAGGCTATGAGGAAATTTTAAGAATCATCTCAGAAGGACCGTTTGCTCATCCTACCAATTTTATCGTTATGGTGCTCTTCACCTCTGCATTCTACTTTGTATTCGCATGGTTCAGAGAGCAGGTTTGTACACTGGTTTGCCCATACGGAAGACTACAGGGTGTTTTGATTGATAAAGATACCATCAACGTTTTCTACGATTTTAAAAGAGGAGAAAACAGATCAAAATGGAGAAAAGGGGAAGACCGTAAAGCTGCAGGAAAAGGAGACTGTATCGACTGTCACCAGTGTGTAGTGGTTTGTCCCACAGGAATTGACATCAGAGATGGCCAGCAGCTTGAATGTGTCAACTGTACCGCATGTATTGATGCTTGTGACGAGGTGATGGAAAAAGTAGGCCTTCCGAAAGGACTGGTAAGATATGCTTCCGAGAATGAAATTGAGAATCAGACTCAGTTTAAATTTACAGGAAGAATGAAAGGTTTCGCGGTGGTTCTTGTGTTGTTGGTAGGATTCTTAGGATTCCTTCTTTACAGCAGAGGTGAAATGGAAGCTAAATTCATTAAACCAGCAGGAAGTACCTTCTTTGTAAGAGACGGAAAAATCACCAACACGTACAACTATACGTTCCTGAACAAGACCAACGATAAGAAAATCGTTACGATAAAAGTATTGGAACCGGCTCATGGTGAGATCACGTACAGTGCATCCAGCAAGATCCAGGTAGAAAGAGACAAAATCTCGAAAGGAACCATCAATATCAGCTTCCCTGAAGACGATATGAAACTTTCAAAACAAAATATAACCATCGGAGTGTATGATATGAAGGGCAAACTTGTCGATTCTTACCAGACGTACTTCGAGGGACCATTCAAACTGCAATTCTAATCGTAAGGAGTCTTCAAGATGTAAAAATATTGAGGCTCCTTATGACCATAAAAAATAAAAAATCCGGAAGAAATGAAAAACTTTAGTTGGGGACACGGTGTGGTAATCGCATTATTTGCATTCATTGTTTTTATATTATCCATGATGTTTCTTTTCCCGAACGGGCAGAAGAATTCTGAAATGGTAACCGATAATTATTACGAAGAGGAACTTAAGTATCAGGATGTTATTGATGCTAAAAAAAGAGCTGATGATTTACAGGAAAAGCCTGTATACAGCCAGGAAAAAAACGGAATCAAAATTGTTTTTCCAAAAGACTATAACAATAGCAATACTACGGTAAAATTTGTTTTAAACAGAACCGACGATCAGAATTTGGATATCAAAAAACCTGTTCAGCTTGATGCCGCACAGTCTTTCATGATCCCTGCACAGGTATTAAAAGTAGGAAACTACACGCTAAGACTGATGTGGACAAAAGACAAAGCAGACTACAGAATGGATTATGATGTGATATGGAAATAGGACTCATTTTATCGGCCATTGCATTAGGATTCGCTTCCGGTTTTCACTGTATCGGAATGTGCGGACCTATTGCTTTATCGATGGGATTGACGAAAAAACAAGCCACCAATTTTTATCTTCAGAATCTGACCTATCAGTTCGGCAGAATCTTCACCTATTCATTATTGGGAGCGATTCTTGGAATTATAGGTGAAGGTTTTGAAATGGCGGGATTTCAGCAGTATCTTACGATCGGTGCAGGAATTCTTCTGATCATCATGGCTTTATTTTCGTTCGGCGGAAAAGATTTCGCTTCAAAAATTCCCTTTCTCTCTAAATTCCTGTATTCTGTAAAACTGAATTTAGGAAAATTACTGCAGAAGGCAGATTACCGTTCAAGATTTTCTACAGGGGTTCTGAATGGCTTTCTACCCTGCGGAATGGTTTACATGGCTCTTACAGCCAGTCTGGCAAGCGGAGGAATATGGCAGGGAGCTTCATACATGGCTTTATTTGGGCTGGGAACCCTTCCATTCATGTTTGCCGTAGTTTTAGCCGGAAACCTTATGAATCAGGCTTTCAGAGTAAAGGTTTTAAAAGCGGTTCCGGTGATCATGATTATTCTGGGAGGATTATTTATTCTCAGAGGTCTTGAACTGGGAATTCCTTACATTTCTCCAAGAGCTGAAGCCATGACGATTTCCAAAGATCATAATGGCGCTAACTGTCATATTGAGGGACACGACCACAGTTCGACGAACTGTCATTAATACAACTAACTAATTCCATGAAAAAAATACTCTTTTTATTCACGGCAGCACTTTTTGTGTTGCAGTCGTGTACCATCAATTCTGAAATTGTATACCACAAAGATGCCGCATCCACTTCGGTGACAGATATCGACATGAGACAGTTTATATCCGAAATGAAGGCCATGACTCCTGATTCTCTGAAACAACAGAAGGAATTCGGAGATTTCGATAAGCTTCCAACGGTCTGGACAAGTTTTCTGGATATACAGCAGAAGGAAGGAAAGCTGAAAACAAAAGACCCGGATTCTATCAGGATCATGAAAAAGATTTTCATGAAGACCAATAAAGAAAATAATGAGCCGGCTGGTTTTTCTTTAAAAATGGACCACTTTACGCAGGCTGATTATCAATTACTGAGCAACTACAACAAAAAGGAAAAGCTTCCATTAGATCAGAATATTTTCAACGACTGGGACGGAAAAACGCTGACCATCAGTACAGAAAATTTCAATCTTAAAAACATTGAAGAAACCCTTAAGAGCAAAACCTCAAAAGAGGAAGCCGAAAAAGTAGAAGGAATGATCTCTATGTTTTTCAAAAGCATCGGAACCACCCTTAAATTTGAAAACAAGATAAAGTCCATCACCGGAAAACATGATTGGGTAAAAAAAATCGATAATTACACCGTAAAAATAGATTACGATCTCAAGGCGATGTATGACCCGGAAGCGAAATTAAAAAATACAGACAAAAAGATCATCATTGTCACAGAATAACAATAAAAAACGGCTGAATATCAGTCGTTTTTTGTTACTAACCAGGTCAAGGTTTTGAACCTTGACATGGCTAACACAACTACCAAGACTTAAGTAAGTTCAGACTTTCTGATCTTCATTAAAATTAAACAGTCCTTATCCAGAATTTAGCCTATTCATCATAACAGGTTAACAAATTTTAGTTTTTGCTTAAAAATATTATCTTTGAATCTTAATTTATAAATAACCATGAGAAAATTTTTACTATCTCTTAGTGTAATTTCAGCACTCAGTGTACATGCGCAAAGCATTAATTCTGAAACGGTTGATTTTCGTGTTTTAAAAGCACCACAAACTTCCATTAGCGAAAACTCCCGAACTTATAATATTACAGTCAATTCTCCTTATAACCTGACAAAGGAAGATGTAATAAAACAAGCTAAAAAGGAGCATCAGGAAGCTGTTGCCAACTTCAGCAATACCATTGCAGAAAGTCAAAGCGATTATCAGCAGTCTCTTAAAGATTACAATGAAGAAATCATAAAAGCAAAAGAAAAATTTGCGTTAGAATCGGCAGAATTTAAAAAAATGACCCTTCTGGAGCGTCTGACTTTACAGGAAAAAGGACTAAAGCCACAGCTTCAGCTTCCTTCCAAGCCTGTTTATTCAAAGCCGTCTCCTCCTGTATACAGAGAGCCTAATCTGAATGACTATTTCATCGTAGACAATAATGTTCTGGCTTCTCAAATTGCTATTGACGGTTATAAAAAAGGAAATCCGAATGTAGATGTTTACGTAACCATGGAAAAAGTAAACTTCCAGGATAATGCGGGACAGACTTATGCCAACCAGCCGACAAAAATCGTTGTAAAAGAAAACGGAACGGAGAAAATCAATACAACCATTTCTCAGGATTTCACTTTCGTATCTTCCCAGCCTTCTGATAACATCAACAAGCCTGCAGAAGAAAAGAAATATCTTGGAAACAACATTAAGGCGATCAATACTTTCCTTAATGATAATTACGGATACAAGACGCTTAACAAGCAGGTAAAACTGGAATTTGTGAAAAACAAAGGGGAGTTTGATGATTTAGAAAAAGCACATATCTATGTAACCACTAATTTAAGAAAGCTCCAGGCCAATTCTGATCAGACCAACAATAATATTGCTTTTGCCAATATGAAAAAAGGAACGGATATCTGGGAACAAACCCTTAAGAAAGTCAATTATAAAGACAAAAAAGCTCCTTACAACGCTAAAATCGGTAAATACATCAATTTCAACTTAATAAGACTGAATGTAGCCCTTGAAAATAAAAAGGATGCAGAAAAGTATCTTAACGAGATGCAGGAAAAACTTGTAGATCTGGATTTGTCCTACAACGAGAAAGCAGAATTAAAGCAATTGGAAAACCAGATTTATAAATAATCTTATGAAACTAAAAACATTTACAGCACTAGCGATCTGCCTCTCTTCTATCACATGGGCGCAGAGCAATTATAAGTACGGAAATAAGTTTGATTTTGACGTTACTCAGGAAAAAGATGTGAAACTGATTGCCGGAGATACTGACACGTATTTTATGCAAAGCAGCATTAACGAGAACAGTATCCGCAGCAACAATAAAATACTGGTAAGGAAGTTTGATAATTCTAATAACCTGAAGCAGACTTATTCTTACGAGATGCCTCAAATAGAAAAATATGCTCCTATTAATTATCTGGGAAGCTTTGAATCTGGAAATAGAATTGTTTTCATTACAGAAACGTATGCAGGAAAGGTAAAAAAGAAGGATATCTATAAAATTATTTTCGATAAAACTACAGCCACATTTGCCAGTGAACTACTGGCTTCCTACTCTATCGAATCTACGATGAAATCAGGAACTGCTTATTTCGAGAAATCCGAAAATGGCAGATATGGTGCTGTGGTCTTCTATCAGCACGCTCCAAGAAAAGAACCTGTAAAAATAAGCATCAATGTCATCGACACCGGAAGTCTGAAATCTGCATGGACCAAAGAAGTTACCGGAGAAGCAGGAAGTTCTGATACCGATTTTTTTGTGACCAATTCAGGAAATATCGGACTATTAAGATCAGCCAATCAAAATGCCTCCCTCCTTTTTGTAACGCCTTCAGGGCAGGAAGAGAAATTCTTTACAGAGAAAATGAAGGTCATCAGTGAAACGGCTGTATCTATTGGTGATAAAGATTATTTAGTTGCCTTTAACAGTACGCCTAAAACGGTAAAGTTTAATGCCAGCAATTTCGAAAATTTAATGTTGTATGATATTAAAGAAGGAAAAATTATTGCCAACGAAGTGGTTAAACAATACAATGACGGCAGCAAAATAACAGATGTCTTCATTCCTTATACTTATGTAAGCGGGGATAAAATCTATATTTTCACAGAAAGTAAACTTGACGCGGGAACAAAACAGGTAAAATCTCCTATGGGAACCATGATGATTAGTGAAACGTCTTATAAAACAGGTGACCCAAGAATCGTAGCAATCAACACCGCTACAGGCAAAATAGACGCTGTAACAAAGCTAAACAGTGACAGACTTTCTGATCTGGAAATTCACTCTTTTGGACTGGTGAATATAAAAGGGAATTATATTTTTAAAGCCGGATCATTATTAAGTCTGTCGGCTATTAATTTTGACAGCAACAGTGGCAAAATAATTCCTTCACTTCCTAAAACATCGGGTAAAGACCCTTATTTTGGAGGTGGCGAGGCATATAGCCAGGCTTTACTTTACAGATCGGATGTAAAGACATTAGCTTATCCCAGAGCAATGGACAACCAGGCCAGTATTATTTCAATAGAAAACTTTGAAGGGAAATAATTCGATAGTTACGGGATACGGGGTACGTGTTGGAGAGTTTTAGGGTTTGAGAGTTAATGGGTTTAGGGATTGTTCCAGCCCAGTCTGATGTCTGATGTCTGATGTCTGATGTCTGATGTCTGATGTCTGAAATCTAGCATCTCTATTCTTAACTCATACCCTGAATCAGATAAAAATAACAAAACCACTGAAAAATTTCAGTGGTTTTTTATTGAGATTAAAAGTAATCTTATCTTTTAGTTGATCAGATCGAATCTTGCATATTCTGCAATCTTCTTAGGAATTCTGATGCCTTCTTCTGTCTGGTTGTTTTCAAGCAATGCTGCCATAATTCTTGGAAGAGCCATTGCTGAACCATTTAAGGTATGTACCAGCTGAGATTTTCCGTCTGTTTTGAAACGGCATTTCAGACGGTTAGACTGGAAAGTTTCAAAATTGGACACAGAGCTTACTTCAAGCCACATTTCCTGAGCTGCACTCCATACTTCAAAGTCATAAGTCATTGCAGCTGCAAAACCTGTATCACCACCACAAAGTCTCAATACTCTGAACGGAAGTTCAAGGTCGGTAAGGATTTCTTTGATGTGCTCTACCATTTCTTCTAAAGCAGCATAAGAATTTTCAGGCTTTTCAAGTCTTACGATCTCTACCTTTTCAAACTGGTGAAGACGGTTCAGACCTCTTACGTGTGCTCCGTAGCTTCCCGCTTCTCTTCTGTAACACTGAGAGAAAGCCGTATTTTTGATCGGAAGTTCTTTTTCTTCCAGCAATACATCACGGTAAAGATTCGTTACCGGAACTTCTGCCGTAGGAATAAGGTATAAATCATCCAGACCAATGTGGTACATCTGTCCTTCTTTGTCAGGAAGCTGTCCTGTTCCATATCCTGAAGCTTCATTCACAACGTGAGGAGGATTCACCTCCATATAACCTTTGTCAATGTTTTTATCCAGGAAATACTGAACCAAAGCTCTCTGAAGCCTTGCTCCTTTACCCAGATAAACAGGGAAACCGGCACCGGCAATTTTCACTCCCAGTTCAAAATCAATCAGGTTATATTTTTTAGCAAGCTCCCAGTGAGGAATAGCGCCTTCTCCAAGGCCTTCCACATCGTGAGACTGATAAATATTCTCGTTATCTTCCGCAGAAACTCCGCTTTTTACCAATTGGTAAGGAACGTTTGGAATCTGATATAAAATATCCAGTAATTTTTTTTCCGTTACATCTAATTGGGATTGCAGTTCTTTACTCGATTCTTTGTATTGAAGTGTTTTAGATTTTGCAGATTCCGCTTCTTCTTTTTTACCTTCTTTCATCAAAAGCCCGATCTCTTTGGAGATTTTGTTCATTTCTGAAAGTTGGGAATCTAATTCAAACTGAATTCTTTTTCTTTCGTCGTCAGCAGCAACAGCGTCGTCTACCAACCCAAGATTCTTGAATTGTCTTTTCTTAAGACCTTCTAAAACGCGTTCTTTATCGTCGCGTAAAAAATTGACTTGTAACATTTTATTTAGATGTTAAATATTAGATGATTAACTTACATATTAAGCTAACCGTTTTACAAATTTAAATTATTTTGTGATAATAAAGGTATTTATCGCATTGGGTGCATCCGCAGTCTTTGAAAATACCTCTTTATTATTGTAGAGTACCTGAGAAACTTGAAATACGGTCGGTGTCCAGCGGTAACGGATTTCCATCTGATCAGTAACACTAACCGTCTGATTATTTACAATTTTGCTCAGTGTAAAAGTCAGATTCGATTTGTAGGTTCTGTTTTCAGGGCTGATAGAATCCAGAGTAATCCTCTTGGCTCCTTTAATGTACTCAAAATAATATAAGGAATCCGTCGTCATTCTCAGGGAAATGGATACCGGTGCTACAGCCGTAGTTCCGTTAAAGTCATTCACAGAATAGCTGGTGTAGGAACCTGCCTTTTTAGGGTTCATCAGATCCTGTCCTGCCACATTTTTGATGGAGAAATTCATAACCTGATCAATTCTCTGTAAAGAATCATCATCACTTCCGCATGAAACCGTTAAAAAAAGGACGGCTATAAGTTTAAGTATGAAAATATGATTTAGCTTAGATTTCATCTTCCGTTAATTTTCAATAATCTTTTTTATGCAAATGTATAATTATATATTTGTTCTCGTAATATTTTACCATGTTTTTAAACAAACTCAAAAGATTAAACGGCAGCCACATCTCCACCATCTTTAAGGGGAACTTTATTTCCAAGTTTGTTCTGGTCATGGGAGGGCTTCTGCTGGCTAAATATTATGGCTCCTCCGAATATGGTATTTTCAGTATCTATCTCAGTATCATGAGTATATTCACAGTCGTACTCAGCCTTGCTCAGGAACATCTGATCATGCTTGAAGGCGATGCTGAGCAAGTGAATAATAATTTCAGTACGGCAGGCATTATTTCAGCAGCAGTGATGATTCTGACTTTTCTACTGGTCTTCATCCCTTTTGACATTCCTAAAAACATCATATTTCTTGGTATCTTATCTGGTTTTCTTTATTTATTCACCAATAATGCAAAGTTTCTTTTAGCCAAAAAGAAAATGTTCAAGCTGGTTTCAGTGCTTACGATTGTAGATTCTGTGGTGAGCTTTCTGTTTCAGGTGGTATTTGTGTTTATTAAGATCGAAAACGGCCTTGTGATCGGGAGTCTGATCGGGTATATTGCTGCTTTTCTCGCCGCTATTTATTGTGCCAGAAAATATTTTGTAAAACCGGATTTAAAAAAATATATCGCCAATGCGAAAAAACGGCCGGAACTTTTTAGATATTCCTATCCTTCTACGCTCATCAATGCTTTGGGGAACAATATTATGCCGATCCTGATTTCTCTTTATTTTGCAGATTCGCTGCTGGGAGAATATTCTTTAACCGTAAAAATCATGTCTGTTCCGCTTCTTCTGATCTCATCTTCCATCGCTACAGTGTATTATCCTAGAGCTGCAGAGCTTAGCAACAGAGGCCGAAGCAGAAGTGAACTGTTTGCCTATACCAAAAAGATGAGCTTAATGAATTTTTACATTATTCTCGCTTTATACATCCTGGTGAATGTAGCCGGAATTCCTCTCCTGGAACTATTTTTCAATAAAAACTGGGAGCATTTGGGACTGTTTATTTTCCTTATGTCTTTCGGATATCTTACCCGAAGTCTCATCAATCCTATTGCAGATATTCTTACCATCGTAAAGAGAAACAATGTAGCGCTGATCTTTAATATCTATTTATTCCTGGCCAATATTGCAGCAATCTTCATCGGAAAAGAGAAAGGAATCACCTATCTGGTGGGTATTTTTTCCCTGTTTTTATTTATAGGCTATGGATTTTTGTATTTTTACATCATGTTTATTCTGAAGAAAAATGAATCCGCTTAAAAAATTTATTGAATACCAGATTTTCCATAGAATTAATAACTTCTTCTATCCGGAATATTACCGACAAAAGTATGAGTACATGCTTCCCCATGTTCTTTTTTTCCATTATCTGGTTCCTCAAAAAATACTGAGAATTAACGGACAGGTTCCGTGGCCGGTCCATTTTACTTCAGAAGTAAGGAATCACACGAAAATTAAGAAAGGAATTCTATGTGATCCGGGGGATAACCCTAATATCTATATCCAGGCGAATAACGGCATCATTATCGGACACAATGTAGGTTTCGGAGCGGGAACGTCTTTAATTTCAGCCAATCATAACCATAATGATCACAGCCTCCATGATGAGTGTGGACCAATTGTTATAGGAAATAATGTTTTTGTAGGAACCAATTCCGTCATCCTTCCGGGCGTGCAGATTGGGGATAATGTAGTGATAGGGGCGGGTTCTATTGTTGCCAAAGATATTCCTTCCAACTCTATCGCTGTGGGAAATCCGTGCAAGGTTATCAAACAAAAAGAACCTTACATTGAAGACTTCACAAAGACTGTTTTTAACAGAAAACTTCCTGAAGGCGTCAATCTAAAGTTCTAGTAGATTGTTTTTTATATAGGATTAAACGATCCCGTTGGCCCAGCTTTTCTCCAAAGGCAGAACGAAGTGGCTTAAAAAGTCTAAGTATGTATTTTTAGAGAAATCAAATACCTGAATATCTTTCGGTAATTCTCCGCTTCTCAATTGAGACTTAAATTCCAGAAGTTTCAGGGTCTTTACTTCTCCATTATGCACAAAACTGGCTTTCATTCTGTCGAACAGGCCAAGCTGGTACTGTTCGTCAATCTCGCGCATGATCTTCCCTAAGGCATCAATGCTGCATCCTGAAGCCATTTCTTTCTCTTCGTCTACACATACCACGATAAACTGGTTTTTCTCGATTTTAAAGGATGAATCAAGCGGTTTTCCGTGTGCAGCCCAAGTTGCAAGGAAATCAAACAGTTTTTCTGTGATTGCTTTTGCTTCCTTTGTTTCAAAAGGTCTTGATGCAGGGTATATAATGACTCTGTAGTCGTTGGTTTCTACTATACTGGATTCTTCAATTTTCATTGTGATACAATTAAAAGATTTAAAAATTAAGAGATTTAAAGATTCTCAGCGTTGAATTTCTAAATTCTTAGATTTCTTAATTCAAATTTTACAAATCTTCCGCTTCCGCAAGAAGTTCTACAATATCTTTTACGGCTACTTCTTCGTTTTTGTTGAAGTGCTTTACACCGTCTGTCATCATCGTGTTACAGAACGGACATCCTGTAGCAATAACTTTAGGCTCGAAAGACAATGCTTCTTCCGTTCTTTCAATATTGATGTCTTTATTTCCTTTTTCAGGTTCCTTAAACATCTGTGCACCTCCTGCTCCACAGCATAAACCGTTGGTTTTGCAACGTTTCATTTCTACAAGCTCGGCATCCAGTTTTTCAAGAAGAATTCTTGGCGCTTCGTACTCGTTATTGGCTCTTCCCAGATAACAAGGATCATGGAAAGTGATCTTTTTTCCTTTAAAGGCTCCTCCTTCAATCTTCAGTCTTCCTTCTTCCATTAAGGTTTTCAGGAACTGAGTATGGTGCACCACTTCATAATGTCCTCCCAGACTCGGGTATTCATTTTTAAGCGTGTTGAAACAGTGAGGGCATGCGGTAACGATCTTTTTAACTTCGTAAGCATTCAGGACCTCAATATTGGTAAGGGCCATCATCTGAAAAACGAATTCGTTTCCGGCTCTTTTTGCAGGATCTCCGGTACAGCTTTCTTCCTGTCCCAGAACTGCAAATTCAACTTCTATCTTGTTTAATATCTTGCAAAATGCTTTCGTAATTTTTTTGGCGCGGTCGTCAAAACTTCCTGCACATCCCACCCAAAATAACACTTCCGGGGATTTTCCTTCGGCAGCATATTCTGCCATTGTTTTTATATTGAAATCCATTTTTTCAAATTTACCAATATGTCAATGTACCAGTTTACCAATGATTGCTACATTGCTACATTATTTTACATTGTTACACTAATTAATCATTTGCCCAGTTCAAACGGTCTGCCTGGTTATACTGCCAAGGAGCGGCATTGTTTTCTAGATTCGTCATCATCAGATTCAGTTCCTGAGGCGCAGCGGACTGTTCCATCACGAGGAATCTTCTCATTTCGAAAATAATAGAAAGCGGATCCAGCAATACCGGACAGGCTTCTGTACATGCATTACAGGTAGTACACGCCCAAAGCTCTTCTTTGGTGATATAATCATTCAGAAGCTTCTTACCATCGTCTTCGAATTTCCCATTCTTGTCGATATTCCGGCCTACCTCTTCCAGTCTGTCTCTGGTTTTCATCAGGATCAGTCTCGGAGAAAGTTTTTTCCCGGTGATGTTGGCAGGACATACCGAAGTACATCTACCACATTCTGTACAGGAATAGGCATTAAGCAACTGTACCTGATTCAGGTCAAAGATGTCTTCAGCTCCAAATTTAGACGGAACATCTGCAGCATCTCCTTCAGCCGGTGCGGCGTAAGGGTCAGCATTAGGATCCATCATGAGCTTAATCTCTTTGGTTACAGAATCAAGGTTATTGAATTTTCCTTTTTTATCAAGATTCGCAAACCAAGTGCTTGGAAATGCCAAAATGATATGAAGGTGTTTTGAGTAATAAAGATAATTCATGAAGAATAGAATCCCCACAAAGTGGAACCACCATGCTCCTTTTTCAACAAACATCAGAAACCCGTTATCAAAACTGAAAATTTCTAAAAACGGAACCAATGTCATTTCACTGATCGGAAAGCTTCCATGTTCCGCAAGAACACCTCTCATCTGGAGAACGTAATCTGCAGAATTCATGCTAAAGAAAGCCATCATTAGCGCAAATTCAATGATAAGGATCCAGTTGGCATCGTTTTTCGGCCATCCGAAAAGTTCTTTCATGGTCAGTCTTTTAACGCCATAAAAGTTTCTTCTGATGAAAAACACCACCACTCCGATTACTACAAGCAACGCCAGAACTTCTAAAGTCGCTGTAAAGAAATTGTAGAAACCGTGTCCGAAAATTGAAGCTAAGAATCTGTGGGTCCCAAAGATTCCATCAACGATAATTTCAATCAATTCGATATTGATAATCACAAAACCTACGTATACAAAAAGGTGGAGAATACCCGCTACAGGGCGTTTCACCATTTTGCTCTGGCCCATCGCCACTCGTGCCATGGTTTCCCAGCGCTCAGATTTCCTGTCGCTTCTGTTGATTTCTCGTCCCAGCTTGATATTTCTGTAAATCTTGAGCAGGCTTTTTGCAAACAGCCCAAATCCAGCAACTAATAAGATCAGAAAAATAATGTTATCGATGTACTGCATAAGGTGATTAGTCTTTATTGTTCTTACCGAAAACTGAGAAATTAATATATCTCTTAGGATTGGCTTTCATATCTTCAATCAATGAATTCAGGTTTGTGGAGGCAGAATTCAGATTATTGTAAAGCTGCTCATCCTTCATTAGCTTACCTAAGCTTCCTTGTCCGTTATCAACTCCGGCGATTACCTGATTCAGTTTTCCTACGGTAGCATCTAAATTGGAGATGGCTGCATTCAATTTTTTAGTATCAATGCTTTCTGCAAGGTTACCATATTTATCCAATGTTACCTTTCCGCTCTGCATCGTCACCGCTGCGTCATCAAGTACCTTCTGAAGTTTAGGATCGTTATGTCCTACAAGGCTGTTTACACTTCCTGCAGTAGTCTGCAAAGCACCTACAGTCTTGTTAAGGTTGGAAAGTAAAGCTTTGATCTCTGCTCTGTTCTGTCCGTCTACCAGTAGATTTGCGTTAGCCATCAAAGAGTCTACACGATGTAAAACCGTCTGCAGCTGATCTTTCACCGGACCTACCTGAGAAGAAAGACTTCCCAAAGTTCCCAGTTTGAAAGCTCCCTGAAGCGTATCTCCATCTTTTGCTGTCTGACCGCCGTACATAAGGTTAACTCTCATCTCTTTTCCGGACATAAGACCCGGTTCAAAGATTTCAAGGGTTGAATTTTTCGAAAACTCGAATTTGTCATCTACCGTAACTTTTACGATAAAACTGATTTTTCCGTCTTTTGCTGTTCTCGGGATAATCTTATCGACCTGCCCTACTTTCAGACCATTGATGGAAACCGCAGACGACTGTGCCAGTCCTTCTACGTTATCGTATTTTGCGTAAAATATATTATCGGTAGTAAAAAGGCTTCTGCCTTTCATGAATTGAAACAACACTACAAAACCTACAATAGCTAAAAGTGCGATCACACCAGCTTTTAATTCTTTACTGAACTTCACTTGCTAATTTTTTTCTAATAAGCAAATATAACACATTTTAAATTAATCTTTTTCTTTATTGTTCTGCGTTAAATACAAAAAAGCGGCAGAAAATTCTGCCGCTTTTATATCTGTAAAAATTAATTTCTTACTGTTGTTGGTTTCCGATCTTGTTCCAGATCTCGATTCTGTAATCTTCGATGTCTGCATTATCCTGAAGGCTCTTCATCCAAGCCTGTCCGAACATTCCTGCACTTCTCTGGGTAATAGACTCAGTAAACTGCTTAAGGTCACCCGGCTGCTTGTTTACGGTTTCAGATTTTTTGATCAGAACATAAACTCCTGTTCCACCTTCGATAGGGTTAGAAAGTTTTCCTTTCGCCACACCGAATGCTGCACCGGCCACTTTAGGTTCCATAGAACCTGCTACTGAAGGGTTAAGCATATTAACCTGAGCTGCCTGTTTTGTAGAAGCAAATAATTTAGCAATCTGATCTAAGTTAGAAGCTTTAGCTCCTGCAATTTTATCAGAGATTTGTTTTGCTGCCAATTTATTTTTAACAATTACTTCGATCTGATCTCTTACGGATTCAGGATCTGCAAGACCTGCCTCCTGTTTTCCGTTAAGATATACTACAATCTTGTCTCCTGTACCTTCTACCGTAAAGAATTCTGTGTCTCCTTTTGTTCTTTTCTTATCGAAAGCCCAAGCTAAGATTTCTCCGTCTTTATCTGTACCAAGACCCTGAAGCTGGCCATCAAATCTTTTGGCTGCTTTAGGATTGGAGAACTGATAGTTTCCTTTTTTAGCAATATTCACGAAATCGTTGAAAGATTTCCCCTGAACCTGCTGAATGAATCTTCTTGCTTTTTTATCAGATTCTGCTTCTGTAGCATCTGAAGGCTTCACTTCTTTCACAAGGTTAGCTACTTTATAGCTCATAGACCCTGCTTTTTTATCTTCAATGTTGATGATGTGATATCCGAATTGTGTTTCTACAACACCTGTAGCACCTTTAGGGTTATTAGCCAAATAAGTAAGGAACTCTGGAACGAAAGGCGTTTCCGGAGTAGTCCATCCTAAGCTACCTGCCTGAGCTGCTGAACTTGGGTCATTAGAAAGTTTCAGGAACTCTGTAAATTTAGCCGGAGTAGCTTTAACGATAGCTCCGATAGAGTCTGCCAATTTCTTAGCCTGCTCCTTGGATCTTGTTACCCCTTCTCCTGCCGGGCTTCCTTTGAAAGCAATAAGGATGTGTCTTGACAATGTAGAATCAGAAGTCTTTTTATCCAAAAGTTTTGAAACTACATAGAAGTTCTGCTCCTTGTATGGTCCAAAAGTCTGTCCGATAGCTGCAGTAGCAATCTGTCCCTGAATATTCTGAGGCAACTGGTTCGGTTTTGAATACTGATTATTGAAAGGCATATCAGAATTCGCCATTACAAACATAGAGTCATTCTTCGTGTTCTGGAAGTTTTCTGCTCCACCGCTTGCATCTGTACCTCCTGAGAATAATTTATCGATTTCCTTCTGTGCTGCTGCATCATCTGCAGGGCTAGGTGTAGAAGGGAAATATACGATTCCAACATTTCTGCTAGGCTCTGCTTTAAACATTACAGGGTGCTGCTTGATGTAATTTTCAAGGTCTGCCGTAGTAACGTTGATCTTCGTTTTCTGAAGATATGCTGCATAGTCGATCTTTACAAAATCGATGTCAGCTAACTGGTCTCTCTGCTTCATAAGCTCTTCAGCTTCTTTCTTGCCAGTAGTGATACCTGCTGAAATATTAGTAAACACCTGTCTTGCCATCAGTCTGTATTCAACAGTTTTTCTGGTTTTCAGCCACTGGTTGTAGCCTTCCGGGTTGGTGCTTTTTAATGTTTCAATTTCTTTTTTAAGTTCTTGAGTTTTAAAATTACCTTTCTCATCAAAGAACTGCTGTTGCTGGGCAAACATCTGATCATACTGGATCTGATTCCAGAAATAGTCATCTGTCATCTCAAAGCCCAATTTCTCAAACTGTTGCTTGATAAGTTTAGATTGTACAAGTAACTGCCAAGCCTGCTCTTCAAGTCCCGTTTTTGGACGGCCCTGTTGTTCAGCCTGCTGCTGCAGTACGAAAAGCTGATCATTGAACTCTTCGCGGGTGACTTTCTCACCGTTTACTTTTCCTAAAACATCAGGATTTTTTCCAAAAACCTTGTCGATACTGTCCGGGTTTACGAGAAACGCTAAAAGCGCCAATGCGATCACTCCCATCAAAAGCCAAGGCTTACTCCTAATCTGTCCTAAAATTGCCATTTTATATATTATAGTTTTTTATCAGTTTGCGAAAATACACATTTTTAAGAAATTAGAGAAGCAGAAGTCCTTTATTTTAATTTTTAAAATGAAAGATTACTGAAAAAAGGAAATTTTGACCATATTTTTTAGCAAAAAACAAATGGCATAGGTATTGTGCAATTTAGAGAACCATAATACGCTGCACGTTTTCAGCGCATATTGTAAAATATCATTTTAACGATTTAAAACGAAGATGACAATTTGTCATTTCATGAACTATGACAGAATTTGAAGATATCAGTTTAGAGGAAATGATCAGCGATGGGTTTGACATTGTAGCCGAGGAGATCAATCTTTCAGACTTTTCGGAGACTGATAAGAATTCCGAACAGAGAATATTCCCTATACTTCCCGTAAGAAATATGGTCATGTTTCCAAACGTAGTAATTCCTATTACTGCCGGAAGAAAAACATCGATACAGCTGCTTGAAGAAGCACAGAAAAATGGTGATTTTATTGGGATCGTGAGTCAGAAAAACTCAGATCTGGAGCAGCCTGCCGAGAAAGATATGTATCAGACCGGAACGCTTGCCAAGATTATTAAGATCATCAAATTACCAGAAGGTAACATCACCGCGATTACTAAAGGTTTCCACAGATTTAAAATCAAAAAAATCGTAGAAAGCCAGCCTTATTTCAAAGCAGAAATCACCAAATTAAAAGATTCGAAGCCGAAAAATAAGGAAGAATATGATGCTCTGCTTGAGAACATCAAGGATCTTGCATTAAAAATTATTGAACTGGATCCGAATATTCCGAATGCAGCCAATTTTGCGATCAAGAATATCAATAACAATGATGATCTACTTAATTTCATCTGCACGAACTCAAGCTTCCCATCTATCGAAAAACAAAGACTTCTTGAAGAAAAAAGCCTGATGGAAAGGGCCAATAAGTGCTATGAAATGATGCATGAGGATTTCAGAAAACTGGAACTGAGAAATCAGATCCACCAGAAAACTTCAAAGGATCTTGACAAACAGCAGAGAGAATATTTCCTGAACCAGCAGATCAGAACCATCCAGGATGAATTGGGAGGCGGTCCGGAAAGCGATGTGGAAGACCTGATCATTAAGGCTAGAAAAAAGAAATGGAACCAGGAAGTGGAAGATCATTTCCAGAAAGAGATCAACAGGCTGCAGCGTCAGAACCCTAATTCTCCGGATTATAATGTTCAGAGAAATTACCTTGACTTCTTCACGGATCTTCCGTGGGAAACTTACACAAAAGATGTTTTCGACATTGCAAAAGCTGAAAAAACTTTAGACAAAGCGCACTTCGGGCTGGAAGATATTAAGAAAAGGATTCTGGAGCACATGGCTGTTTTGAAACTGAAAAACAACATGAAATCCCCTATCCTATTGCTTGTAGGGCCTCCGGGAGTTGGAAAAACGTCTTTAGGAAAATCTGTGGCTGATGCTTTAGGCAGAAAATATGTAAGATTATCTCTGGGCGGACTTCATGACGAAAGTGAGATCCGCGGACACAGAAAAACCTATATCGGGGCTATGGCCGGAAGAATTTTGCAATCTATCAAGAAATCAGGCACTTCCAACCCGGTAATTGTTCTTGATGAAATTGATAAAATTGCTCAGGGACTTCACGGTGATCCAAGTTCTGCGCTCTTAGAAGTTATTGATCCTGAACAGAATAATGCATTCTATGATAATTTCTTAGAAATGGGCTACGATCTTTCCAAAGTGATGTTCATTGCTACAGCGAATTCGCTTTCCACGATACAGACTCCTCTTCTGGACAGAACGGAAATCATCCAAATAGCCGGATATACGATGGAAGAGAAAACAGAGATCGCAAAAAGACATTTAATAAAAAAACAACAGGAAGAAAACGGTTTGGATGCAAAATCATTTAAACTTGGAAATCCTGAACTTAAACATATTATTGAAGCACACACTTCAGAAAGCGGGGTAAGAACCTTAGAGAAAAGAATTGCTTCCATTGCAAGATGGGTAGCTCTTCAGACGGCTCTGATAAAAGAATATGATCCAAAAATCACTATTGAAAAAATAGATGAGATCCTTGGCGTACCAAGACCTAAAAGCCTCTCTGAAATCACGGGTGTACCTGGTGTAGTGACTGGTTTGGCCTGGACAAGTGTGGGTGGAGATATTTTGTACATCGAAAGTATTCTAAGCAACGGAAAAGGAAGCCTTACTATGACCGGAAACTTAGGAACGGTGATGAAAGAATCCGCCACTATCGCTCTGGAATACATCAAAGCCAGACATGATGATCTGGGAATCCCACAGGAAGATCTGGATAAGAAAAACATCCACGTTCACGTTCCGGAAGGAGCAACCCCGAAAGACGGACCCTCTGCAGGTATCGCGATGCTGACATCTATGGTTTCTTCATTCAAAAATAAGAAAGTGAAACCTCATCTTGCGATGACAGGGGAAATAACGTTAAGAGGAAAAGTACTTCCTGTAGGCGGAATCAAAGAAAAACTTCTGGCAGCTACAAGAGCAGGCATCAAAGAAGTGATCCTTTGTGAGGCCAACAGAAAAGATGTGGAAGAGATCAAAAAAGATTATCTAAAAGACCTGACAGTTCATTACGTCAACAGAATGGAAGAGGTAATCGATTTTGCGATCGAAAAATAAATCAGAACATATCAACTCTCAATAAGGAAACGCGTCTCAGATTTTGTCTGGGGTGCGTTTTTTATTTAACCACAAAAGATGCAAAAGCTTTTTAACATTTTAGTGATTGTAAGCTCAGTACATTGCGCATAGGAAGAGCACTTAAGTTTTATGAAAATCTAAGATTTTATTCAGCGAAACAAACATATCTGTGTAATCAGAGAAATCTGCGTGATATTTTTGAAATTTACAAAAGCCATTCATGATAAAAAAGGCGGAGAATAAATTAAATAAAGACATACCACACGGCATTATCGCGCATCTCCTCAATCAAAAAGAATTATGTTAATTAAACGAAAAGGGTATTTTAATTAGCTGTGTTTTCTTATTTTTATCCGACAGATTTGAAAAATTATGAATTTCCTTAGACTCCCGTTTCTTGTTAAATTGACAATGGTTACCATTTCCATCATTGGTCTTGGTTATCTGTTAGCGCTTGGACAGAGCATTTTAGCGCCTTTCTTCCTGGCTTTTTTAATGGCCATGCTGTTTCTTCCGGCCGCTACTTTTATGGAAAGAAGGCTAAGATTTCCAAGATCCATCTCGACAATGACTTCGGTTTTTGTGATGCTAGCTATTTTAGCCGGAATTATTTACTTCTTCGGATCACAGCTTTCTGACTTCAGTAAAGATCTGCCGCATCTGAGAGATCAGGTGACCACCGTTTTCAATAATCTGCAACACTGGATTTCAAAAACATTCAATGTAAAGATTGATGAACAGCTTGATTATATTAATCAGGGATTGAATAAACTGCTATCCTCTTCCGGAGTGATTCTTGGTTTCACGTTCGGGATATTTTCAAGCGGGTTTGGGTTTATCGTATTTTTCACCCTGTTTTTCATCTTTATTTTAAATTACAGAAGAATTCTTAATAACTTCATTGTAACGGTTTTTAACGAAAAGCATAAAGCCAGTGTTCAGGAAGTAGTAACCGAAATCCGTGTGATGACGAAGAAATATATTTTCGGGCTTTGTCTGCAGGTTTTGATTGTTTCTATTCTTTCTTCTATTGTTCTTACCATTTTAGGGGTAAAATACGCTATCCTTCTGGCTGTTCTGACGGGATTACTCAATGTCATTCCTTATCTGGGAATCTGTATTTCCTTATTAATTTCATGCTTTATTGCCTTTGCCACCGGAACACCATCTACCTGTGTTTATGTAGCTATTGGTTACATCGCTATTCATGTTATTGATGGAAATATCGTTCTTCCATTTGTAGTGGGGTCAAAAGTAAAAATCAATGCTTTATTTTCCTTTATCGGGATTATTTTAGGGGAACATCTTTGGGGAATTGCAGGTATGTTTCTGTGTATTCCGGCGATTGCCATCATTAAAATCATTTTTGAAAGAGTAGAAGGTTTAAAACCTTGGGGTAAACTGCTTGGCGAGGAAGAAAAACCTAACAAAAAGAAAAAGAGCTACAAGATTTCCAAGAATATTACGCTGAAGGAAATGGACTGATCATGAATAATGGGTAATGACTACTATTTGTTTCCTTTATTACTAATTGCTCATTACTTATCACTTATAAAAAAGAGGGCTGCCTTATAAAAAGACAGCCATTATTTTTTTTAAACTGTAAGAGCGCAGAATGGGCTCATTCCGCTTGGACAGGTTTGGTCGCATGGAATGTAAGACTGATTGTCCGGACAGTAACCTAAATCCGTTCCCGGATTGGTGCCGCCACCACCTCCTCCTAAGCAAGGATCTCCTGGTGGAATTTTACAAGGGCAACCTACTGGTCCGAAATCACAGATAGGCTCTCTTCCTCCTCCATTAATTTTCTTTAAATTCTCGCGATCTAATTTTTGAAGTTTTTTCAACATAATACGATTGTTTAGTTTAATTTGAATAACAAATATATCAAATGGAAATCATAATTTAATCACAATAGCGGGATAAAGGAATAACATTAACAAATTTTAATAAAAACACATACGCGAATATCATTTTTGTTATACATTTGATATAAAATCAACAATCATGAAAATCGTAAAATTTATTCTTTCGTTCATATTTGCATTGATGTTTATCAATGCAGGACTGAACAAATTCTTCCACTATTCACCCATGCCTAAAATGTCTGATGAGCAGATCAAAATCTTTGCTGCATTCAGCGAAATCGGCTGGCTGTTACCCTTAGTGGGAATCGTAGAAATTGTTGGCGGAGTATTATTTATCTTCCAAAAGACCAAAGCTTTGGGCGCTATTATCCTCCTTCCGGTCATGGTAGGAATCGTTATTCACAATATATACAGAGACCCGAACCAGATGGGGATCATCACGGCTGTCGTTATGTTCCTGATCAATATTTGGGCAATTATTGATGACCGGGAGAAATATAAAGCTTTAGTTAGGTAATAGATTATAGGTTGCAGGTAGCAGGTAACCTTGCGCAGATTCACCTGCAACCTACCATCTGCTACCTGCTACCTATTATCTGCTACCTGCCACCTGAATCCTATACAAATGCACTGAATCCGGTGATGGATCTTCCCACAATCAGTGAATTGATCTCTTTTGTTCCTTCATAAGAATAGATGGCTTCAGCATCGGCAACAAATCTTGCCACATCATATTCGAGGAGAATACCATTTCCTCCCAGCACTTCTCTTGCTCTTGAGACAATATCTCTGGTTCTCAGGGTACAGAAAACCTTGGCCAGCGAAGCATGCTCGTCTTTTAAAATTCCTTCATCCTGCATTTCTGACAATCTGAACACCATGGTCTGCATGGCCGTAAGATTAGAAAGCATTTCCACCAGATGCCCCTGAATCATCTGGAATGAGGCAATCGGTTTCCCGAACTGCTCTCTGGTTCTGGTATATTGCAATGCACTTTCGTAAGCTCCTCTCGCACACCCCGTGGCCATCCATGCTACTCCGGCTCTGGTCATGCGGAGAACTTTTCCGGTATCTTTAAATGAATTGGCGTTTTGCAGACGGTTTTCTTCGGTTACAAGGCAATCCGTCAAAGTGATCAATCCGTTTTGTACAATTCTGAGTGCCATTTTTCCTTTGATTTTCTCAACGGAATAGCCCGGATTATCTTTTTCTACGATAAATCCTTTCACTTCTCCACTGTCAAGATCTCTTGCCCAGATAATGATCAGGTCTGCAAATGTTGCATTTCCAATCCATTTTTTCTGACCGTTAAGGATCCAGCCTTCTTCCGTTTTTTTACAGGTTACCGTAAGACCACCCGCCGCTCCGGATCCTACTTCAGGTTCCGTAAGACCGAATGCACCTATTTTTTCAAACTTCTGCATTTGGGGAAGCCATTTCTGTTTCTGCTCTTCTGATCCGCATATATAAATAGATCCCATCGCCAATCCTGACTGGACGCCAAAGAATGTAGCAATAGAAGCATCTATTCTCGCCATTTCCATCGCAATAACCCCTTCCATCAGAAAAGGCATACCCGGACAGCCGTATCCTTCATAGGTCACACCGCAGATATTCAGTTTCTGGAATTTTGGAATCAATTCAAAAGGAAATTCATCTCTGAGCCAGTAATGATTCACGAGAGGTTTCACTTCTTTTTCCATGAACGCTCTTACCTTAAGCTGAATCTCACGTTGCTCCGGAGTCAGTGTATGATAGATGTCGTAAAAATCACCATCAATAGGCGGAAGTTCCCGCTTTTTCTTATTAGGATCAAGCATTTTCATCATTCCGTTCAACTGTTTATCGTCCAGTTTGGAGAAATTCTGCATCAGCTTGGGCAGATCAACTTTTTGAGAAATAGCACTCAGTTGTTCAAAATCTATGGATCTGAATAATTCTATAGCGTTTCTGATTTTGGAAAAAGTATTTGACATAGTAATGTTTTGTGGGATTGATTTGTAAAAGTTAAGCAAAAACTGCTCCGAAAACAAGCTGTTCCATGACCACCTGTTTTACAAAACACTCATTTACAATAAATTAAAACAGAAATATTTCTTTACAAACTTTTTGCGGTTGATTTTCAAATATTACAAAGGATCCTGGCAGAACTTTGACCTAAGAAAACCCACAAAAATCAACGCTATGAAAACGACTTACATTAAATTATCCCTGTCAGCAGTTCTTTTATTAGGAATCTATTCGTGTAAAAAAGGAGAAGTGGCCGCCACAGAAGTTTCTGCTTCAGATTCTACTGTTGCCATGGTTACAGACAGTGTTTCTTCTGCCGCCACTATGGAAGTAAAGGACAGACAGTTCATTAAAACCGCTGATGTGAATATGGAAGTCAAAGACGTGTACGAAGCGACCGTTTCTATTGAAAAGACTGTTCAGGATCTTGGAGGATTTGTGACCCACAGCAATCTTCAAAGCAGTATCCTTTCAGAAGACACCTACAATACTTCAGATAATGAAGCCATGCTGATCAAAAAATACCAGACAGAAAATACGATGAAGGTACGCGTTCCAACGGAAAAGCTAGGTGAACTGCTTACAAAAATTAATGATAAAAAAGTATTCCTCAATTACAGAACCATCAATGCGGAAGATGTAACCTCCAACATCAAGTATGCAGAAATGGAAGGTAAAAGAATTAAAAAGACAGGTGAAAATATTGATCAGCTTAAAACGAATAAAGACAAAGTAAATCTTGACAACGACAATATGGCGGAAGGAAACCTGCAGCAGCTGGCTACTATGGATACTAGTGACAACATCAAATACAGCACAATAGACATTTACATCAAAGAGCCTAAACTTCGTATTGCTGAAATTGCAGTGACCAACACCCGCAACATTGACAATCAATATAAATTCAATTTTATATATGACGCTAAAAATGCCTTCGTCGAAGGGTTTTACCTGATTCAAAAGATCGCTGTGGGACTTATCACTATTTGGCCTATAGTCTTAATCCTAGGTGTCGTTCTTTATTTTTTGAGAAAAAGAAAATTGACAAAGTCTGAACACACAAAAGTTCAGGAATAACAAAAGCAATCCTAACCAGCTGGTTATCATCATAATTTTAGATTTTACAGACCTCCTTTTCCGGGAGGTTTTTTATTTTTTCAAAAAAAACTGTAACGATCATTGTACTCCCCTTACCTACTGATTAAAAGAATGAATAATCAAAAACTTTAATTATATGAAAAATTTAGTAAAACTTGGGTTCGCAGTAATATTATCGGCAACCTTTATGACCACAAAGGCTCAGAATACAGGCACAGAAAACAGTACACTCTGGGAAGTTTCCGGAAATGGCCTTACCCAACCTTCTTATATTGCAGGAACCTGTCATGTGATGTGCAGCAAGGATTTTGAGATTAAGTCTAAAGTAATGAAAGCTCTGGAAAAATCTGATCAGTTTGTGATGGAGATCAATTATACAGATCCCGCTGAAATGACAGCCATGCAGAAAATGTATCAGACGGATAAAAAACTATCGGATCAGCTTAGTCCTGCGGAAGCCAAGGAACTGGATAAAATCCTCGCTGATTACGGAACAGATTTAAAGAAGATGGACCATTCCAGTTCACAGGCATTATATGCTCTGATTTCAATGAAAGCTATACCGTGTCCACAGACTGACATAAAAATGTATGAAATAGAACTTCTCAAAAATGCGTTGAAAAGTAAAAAGAAAGTCTCAGGGCTTGAAAAAGTAGAGGATCAGATGACCTCCATTAATAAAGCTTATGATCTGAAAGCAGTCATTCAACAGTTAAAAATGGGAAAAGAATATGAAACCCTGCTTAACAAAATGGTCAATGCCTTTAAAAAAGAAGATGTACACTCCCTTTACACCCTCTTTAAAGATGATAAAATGATGAATGCCGAGCAGGAAAAAGCCATGCTTACGGACAGAAATAAAAACTGGGCAGAAAAAATGCCGGAAATGATGAAAAAAGAAAGTGCTTTCTTTGCCGTGGGAGGCGCACATCTTATGGGTGACAACGGTGTGATCCATCTCCTGAAAGCGAAAGGATACACCGTGAAACCGGTATCAAGCTTATAATGTATAACCAAACCATGAAATCATCGTGAGCAGTCAAACTGAAACCGCTTTTTTAAAGCTCGTCAACCAGCACAAAGGCATTCTGTACAAGGCCTCCCGTATCTATGCGGATTCTTTGGAAGACCGGGAAGACCTGCAGCAGGAAATCCTTATTCAGCTGTGGAAATCTTACCAGAACTTCAAGGGGAACAGTGAATTTTCTACATGGATGTACCGTGTGGCCATCAACACCGCAATCACTTATTTAAAAAAAGAAAAGCAGCGGACGCATAATCAAACCGAGGTGCCCCATCATTTTGAGGTCCAGAATGAAGACTATAATCCTGCCAAGGACAAGCAATTAGAAGTTTTTTACGCTGCAGTCCAGGAACTTAAAGCACTGGAAAAAGCCGTCATCTTTTATTTCATGGAAGGAATGTCTCACAAAGAAATCGGAGACAACCTGGGGCTTAGCGAAGGCAATGCCCGTGTAAAACTTAACAGAACCAAAGAAAAAATACAGCAAATCATAAAAAAATCAGGCTATGAATTTTGATCAATTAAAAGAACAGTGGAATAACGAAGACGGCGACAGCGTCAACATTCCCAACACCATAGAACAGCTCAAGAAAAGCAAACATCCTATCGAAAAGATCCAGAAAAGCATGAAAGCGGAATTTCCAATGCAGGTGATTGCCGTCATTCTTATCGCCTTCTTTCCACAGCAGCTCCGTTTTCCGGAATCTCAATATATTATTTATTACACTTCGTATGCGATGCTGGTTGTGATCTCCTCTTACTACCTGTTCGGATTCTATAAATTTTATAAGCAGACCGAACTGTACGACGGAAATACCAAGAACAGCCTCTGGAAAATATACCACGAACTGAAGTTGAACATGGAAAGATACCAGTCTTTCGGATTCCTGCTTCTTCCACACTTTATGATCACACTTGGTTTGGAATTCTATAATATACTGGAGAAAAAAGGAGAATCTTTAGGTGATATGTCAAGCACTTATCAGCAGGCTTTAATCATCAGCGTTCTGATCGGAACGGTAGCCATTGTCACCAGCATTGTACTATGGACAAAATACATCTACGGAAGAAATGCCAAACGTCTGGAAAATATCCTGAACGAAATGGATGAATAACTCAAATTACCTGCAAAACTTGGGTAAGAGATCAAGTTTTTTTTAACGCAAAGCTTCATCTTGTTAGTATTTAGTTTTAAGGAAGGCAAAGACTGTGACTGCGTCACTAATGAAGCTATCGGTATAAAGCATCTGCTCAATCGAATCAATGAAATTAATTCCGCTCTTTGCTTCCCTTTATCATTAGGATAATCAATTTCTTTGCGTCAAAAAATGCTTATCTGCTTTATCCGTACAATCTGCGAGAACACATTATTATAACTTTCCCCACTATCTCTCACCAAACAATAACCATCAAACCTCAGACCTGATCTGGGGTTTGTTTTTTAAAAAAATGTTATTTATCGTGCTCAAATTTATCTGAGGTTTTATTTTTCCTTAAATTTGCACATCAGAAATAAAATGATATGGATTTTAAACATTTTGATCCAGCCCATCATTTTCTGAATCTACTAAATTCCAAAAGTATGCTATCAAAAATAAATCCTATACAAACCAACAGCTGGAAGGCTCTTGACGAACATTTTGCAGGAAATGACTTTGATTTGAGAAGTCTTTTTCAGTACAATCCTGAGCGTTTCAATGAATTTTCTATACAAAAGGACAATTTCCTTTTTGATTATTCTAAAAACCTGATCGATTCAAGAACTAAGGAACTTCTGCTTCATCTGGCAGAAGAGTGTCAGCTGAAAGACGCTATTTCCAAAATGTTTTCAGGTGACAAAATCAATGAAACAGAAGGAAGAGCAGTTCTGCATACAGCTTTGAGGGATTTTTCGGATAAAGAAATCATCGTAGACGATGAAAACATAAAACCTCAGATCAGAAGAGTTCTTGATCACATGAAAACGTTCTCTGAAAAAATCATTTCAGGAGAGCACAGAGGCTTCAGCGGAAAAGAAATCACTGATGTTGTGAATATCGGAATCGGAGGTTCAGATCTTGGACCGGTGATGGTTTGTTCAGCTTTAAAACATTTTAAAACAAGATTAAACGTTCACTTCGTTTCAAACGTAGACGGGAATCACATTGCTGAAACCGTTAAAAAACTGAATCCTGAAACCACTTTATTCATTATTGCTTCCAAGACCTTTACCACTCAGGAAACGATGACGAATGCCAATTCTGCGAAAGACTGGTTCCTGAAAGCTGGAAAAGAGGAAGATGTGGCGAAACATTTCGTGGCTTTATCCACTAATGTTGAAGCTGTTAAAAAATTCGGAATTGCAGAAGAAAATATATTTGAGTTCTGGGACTGGGTAGGCGGAAGATATTCTCTTTGGAGCGCTATCGGCCTTAGCATTGTTCTGGCAGTAGGATATGAGAATTTTGAAGAGCTTCTTAAAGGAGCTTCTGACACCGATCAGCATTTCCAGACTGCAGATTTTTCAGAAAACATTCCTGTGTTGATGGGGCTTTTAGGCATCTGGTACCGAAATTTCTATGCTGCCACTACTTACGCGATCCTTCCTTATTCTCAATATCTGGACAGATTTGCAGCCTATCTTCAGCAGGGAGATATGGAAAGTAACGGAAAATGCGTAGACAGAAACGGTGAATTCGTGGAATACGAAACAGGACCGATTATCTGGGGTGAGCCGGGAACCAACGGACAACACGCCTTTTACCAATTGATCCACCAGGGGACAGAACTTATTCCTGCCGATTTTATCGCTTATGCGAAAAGCAGCAATGCCGTTTCTGATCATCAACCGAAACTTTTAGCTAACTTTTTTGCTCAGACTGAAGCACTTGCTTTCGGAAAATCTGAAGAGGAAGTAGAACAGGAATTAAGAAATGAAGGGAAAAGTGATGAAGAAATTGACAGACTTCTAAATTATAAAGTCTTCCACGGAAACACACCTACCAACTCTATATTATTCAAGGAATTAACTCCTTTTTCACTGGGACAGCTGATTGCCTTGTATGAGCATAAAATCTTTGTTCAGGGTGTGATCTGGAATATTTTCAGCTTCGATCAGTTCGGAGTGGAATTAGGAAAAGTGTTAGCCAATAAGATCCTTCCTGAGCTTGAAAACAATGAGGCGGTAAGTTCTCATGACAGTTCTACCAACGGATTGATCAATTATTATAAAGGAAATAAATAGCAGATGTCTGCATTACGGTCATATTATTATAAACTTCCTCCGGGCCTCAGGCTTTTGGGGAGAAAGCTCTATTACTTCCCGATAGACCTCTATGACGGGTTTACCGGAAAAAGATCTAAAAACGAGCCTAAAAAGGGAGATATTTATGTAGGAGGCAGCGACTTTATTCCTCACGGGATCCGTCAGGCCAATGCGCTGAAAAAATATATCGGCTTACAAAATACCGATCGTGTGCTGGATGTAGGATGCGGAATCGGAAGAACCGCTGTAGCCCTTACCGGAATCATTGATAAAGGAACTTACGATGGTTTTGATGCTGTAGAAAAAGGAATCAACTGGTGCAATAAAAATATCGGCCAAAAACATCCGAATTTTAAATTCAAGTTTACCCCGATTTATAATGATCTGTACAATACTTTCAGCCAAAAAGCGGAAGATTTTACATTTCCTTATGATGATGCCCAGTTTGACAAAGCATTTCTCTTCTCAGTCTTCACTCACATGCAGATTCCTGAGATCAAAAGATATCTGAGCGAGATCAGCAGAGTTTTGAACAGCGGCGGACAATGTCTGGCCACATTCTTCCTGTATGATGAATCTAAAAAGGAATTTGGAACCATGCCATTTCCTCATCAGTATGAAGGATACAGACTTATGGATGATAAAGTAACCGCAGCCAATATCGCGGTAAGCATTCCATTGCTGAACCAGATGGCAGCAGAAGCAGGACTAAAAGTAACGACCGTAAAAGGAGGGTTCTGGAGAACTGATGTAGAAAAGGAAGGTGCCGATGAGTTCCAGGATATTGTTGTATTCAATAAAATCTAAATAAAAGTAAAAAAAGTAAAAATGGCAGAAATTCTTGACGGACTTAAAGTATCCAAAGAAATAAAAGCGGAGATCAAGGTTGAAGTGGAAAAGATCCTTGAAAGCAAGAAAAGAGCACCGCACCTGGTAGCGATTCTTGTAGGAAACAACGGAGCGAGCAAGGCGTATGTAAACAGTAAAGTAAAAGACTGTGAGGAAGTTGGATTCCGTTCTACGCTTGTCAAATTCCCAAGTACGGTTTCTGAATCTGAATTATTGGAAAAAATCGATGAGCTGAATAAATCTAAATCAGTGGACGGTTTTATCGTACAGCTTCCTTTACCGGATCAGATCGATCAGGAGAAAATCATTCTGGCTATTGATCCAAGAAAAGATGTGGATGGTTTCCACCCTGAAAACTTCGGAAAAATGGCGTTGGAAATGGATACGTTCCTTCCTGCTACACCATTCGGGATTCTGACATTATTGGAAAGATACAATATTGAAACTAAAGGAAAAGACTGTGTGATCATTGGAAGAAGTAAAATCGTAGGAAGACCTATGAGCATCCTGATGGGAAGAAAAGATTTCCCGGGTAACTCTACCGTGACTTTAACACACTCTTACACAAAAGACATCGAAGAATATACAAAAAAAGCAGACATCGTTATTACTGCTTTAGGTGATCCTCATTTCCTGAAAGGAGATATGATTAAGGACGGTGCGGTAATCGTGGATGTGGGTATCACAAGAGTGGATGATGACTCTCCAAAAGGATATTACCTTGCGGGTGACGTAGATTTTGACAGCTGTGCAGCCAAAGCAAGCTGGATCACGCCGGTACCGGGAGGTGTAGGCCCAATGACCAGAGCCATGCTGATGAAGAACACCATCATTGCATACAAAACTTCGGTCTATAACGACTAATTTTAAAATGAATAAAGAAGAAGATATTTTATTAAAAGAAGGTAAAATGCTCCCTGTGATGGAGCATTTTTACACTATTCAAGGGGAAGGTGCGCATACCGGAAAAGCGGCTTACTTTATCAGACTGGGAGGTTGCGACGTTGGCTGCCACTGGTGTGATGTTAAAGAAAGCTGGGATCCTACGCTGCACCCCTTGATGAATGCTGAAGAAATTGCAGAAACTGCCGCAAAACACTGTAAAATTATTGTGCTGACCGGTGGCGAACCATTAATGTGGAATTTAGATATTTTAACTTCTAAATTGAAAGAATTAGGCTGCACGATACATATTGAAACTTCAGGAGCGTATCCTTTAAGCGGACAAATCGACTGGATTACCCTTTCACCAAAGAAAACCGGGCTTCCGAAAGAAGAAATTTATGCTAAAGCTCACGAACTTAAAATGATTATTTTTAATAATAATGATTTTAAATTTGCTGACGAGCAGGCTGCAAAAGTTTCTGAAAACTGCAGGTTATATCTTCAGAGCGAATGGAGCAAACGTGATGAAATGTACCCAAAGATCACCGATTTTATTCTGGCTCACCCGGAATGGCAGGCTTCGGTTCAGACTCATAAATATTTGAATATCCCATAAAGATCACTTCCCTTAGATTCTACAGAGCAAATTTGAATGAGATTATTTTTTATTCTTATGAATGGTTTTCTTCATGAAGTATCCAAGTAGTAGGACGAAAATTGATAATATTCATCGAATATGAGATATACCATAAAAAATATGTACCTTAGCTCTTCGTATCCGTTTAAACACCGATAGATGCAGAGAATTCGATACTCTAGATACTTGAAATCGATTATTATTTTGCTTGACCTTATGGTTATTGCATCTATCTTTATATTCTTTTTTATAAGCAGGAATGAAAACTTAAGATACCATAGAGAAACATGGTATGAAAATATTTTCTCACTGATTCTACTCTTTTTGTTCTGGATGCTGCTGAGCGGCAGGACAAAAATCTATAACATTCAGAGGAATCTTACGTATACTTTGTTTTTGGAACGCCTTCTGATTCATTTCCTGTTTTTTATACTGGGAGTTCTCCTCATCGGAAGGGTTAGCAAAAATGTTTTTTTCAATTCAGATATTTACTGGCTCTCATTTTACCTGTTTTTCTTTATTTTCCTTGCAAAATCGGTCATCTATTTTACCATAAAATATTTCCGTTCACTGGGGATTAATTACAGAAATGTCATGTTTTTGGGAGAAACAAGCTCTACCGAGATTTTAAAGAATATATTTAAAGACAGAAAGGATTACGGATATAAAATATTCGAATATGAAGGCCCGGCCATCAATCCCAATACACTTGTTGGTTTCTGGAAAAAGAACGGAATTCACACCCTTTTTTTATCTACTGAAAATATGTTCAATGAGGATACGGAGAAAGAAATTTTCAAGCTTGCAGAAGACAATAAGGTCCACGTTTCCCTGATTCCGAGCATTACACAGAGTGATTTTTTCCTGTATGATCTTGGATACATTCAGACACAGCCGGTTCTAAGCCAGGCCAAATATCCACTGGACTATTATTCCAATTTTCTGGTAAAAAGGACTTTCGATATCTTATTTTCAATATCAATATTGGTATTTCTCTGCTCCTGGCTATTTCCAGTTATTGCTATTCTCATCAAAGCAACTTCTAAAGGCCCTGTTTTTTTTATACAAAAGAGATACGGTTTCCATGAAGAAGTGTTTTCCTGCCTGAAATTCAGGACAATGATCGTTAATAATGAATCTGCAACGAAAACCACGGAAGAAAACGACTCAAGAATCACCACCATTGGAAAGTTTCTCAGAAAAACCAGCCTTGATGAGCTTCCCCAGTTCATCAACGTACTGAAGGGGGAAATGTCTATTGTAGGACCCCGCCCTCATATGCTGGCCGTGGACAATTACTACAAACCAAAGATCGGAAGATACAGTTTAAGAAGTATGGTTTCTCCAGGAATTACGGGCCTTGCACAGGTAAGCGGACTTCGCGGAGATTATGGAGATGTGGAAGTGGAGATGAAAAAAAGAATCCTTGCAGATACTTTCTATGTAAGGAACTGGAGTTTTGTACTGGATCTGGTCATTGTTTTAAAGACTGTTTTACTGGTGATCGCAGGAGATAAAAACGCAAAATAAATCAAACAAAAGGTTAAGATTACAATTGAGGAATCATATTTGCTTCTAAGGTTAAATAAACTTTAGGCCTTCAACTGAGCCTTACTTAATTAAATAAAAAAGTCTAATTTAGCAGCATGTTAAAAAAGTTTTTCACAGCAGTAGGAGAATACATTATCCTTCTAGGTAAATCCTTGCAGAAACCCCAGAAAATGAGGGTTTTTTGGAAGCTGTTCATGAGAGAAATTAATGATCTCGGCGTCAATTCTTTTGGGCTTGTGATCTTCACTTCTATATTTGTGGGAGCGGTAGTCGCTATCCAGATGTTCAACAACTTTGATTCTTCCTCTTTTCCCATCCCACCAGCATTCGTGGGATATGCTACGAAAGCTGTTTTGGTTCTGGAATTTTCCCCAACCATTATCAGTCTTATCCTGGCCGGTAAAGTAGGATCATATATCGCATCCAGTATAGGAACCATGAGGGTTTCTGAACAGATCGATGCCCTGGACATCATGGGGGTGAACTCTCCCAACTTCCTAATATTACCTAAAATTTGTGCCTGCGTTATTTTCAATCCTCTTTTGATTGCCATCAGTATCGTATTCGGTATCGGCGGCGGACATCTGGCAGGTATGCTGACCGGAAACTGGACGGAAAACGACTATATCGTAGGGATTCAGATGTATATGCCCAATTTATTCGTGTATTATGCATTTGTAAAAACTACCGTATTTGCCTTTATCATTGCTACCGTTCCTTCCTATTTCGGATATAACGTAAAAGGAGGATCACTGGAGGTAGGTAGAGCCAGTACACAAGCCGTAGTATGGACAATGGTATTTATTATCATTTCCGAATTAATTTTAACCCAATTAATATTAAGCTGATGATTGAGGTAAAAGATCTTAAGAAGAGTTTTGGTGATGTCGAAGTACTTAAGGGAATTTCAACTTCCTTCGACAAAGGAAAGGTGAACCTGATCATCGGGCAGAGTGGCTCGGGAAAAACTGTTTTCCTGAAAAGCTTACTGAATGTATACCAGCCTTCAGCAGGAGAAATCCTTTTTGACGGGAATGATATCAATACGATGACCAGAGACCAGAAACAGCACCTGCGTTCAGAGATCGGAACGGTATTCCAGGGCAGTGCGCTTTTTGACTCGTTAACCGTGGAAGAAAACATTATGTTTCCGCTGGATATGTTTACGAACCTTACTTTCCGTGAAAAAAAGAAAAGGGTTTTTGAAGTAATAGGAAGAGTGCATCTTGACAAAGCCGGCAGAAAATTCCCATCCGAGATCTCGGGAGGAATGCAGAAACGTGTGGCCATTGCAAGAGCCATCGTCAACAACCCGAAGTATCTGTTCTGTGATGAGCCGAACTCCGGACTTGACCCTTATACTTCCAATATTATTGATGATCTTCTTCTTGAAATCACCAAGGAATACAACACGACAACCATCATCAATACCCACGATATGAACTCTGTGATGACGATCGGGGAGAAAATTGTATACCTGAGATTGGGAATCAAAGAATGGGAAGGAAACAAAGATGTTCTGATCACGGCAGGCAATAAAAATCTTATTGACTTCGTTTATTCTTCAGAACTGTTTAAAGAACTGAGAGAATATTTACTTGAAAATAATAAAACGATTGAAAATACAATCACTAAAATAGACGATAATGAAAAAGGTACTTAGTATAGCGTTAATCGGGTTTTCAATGTTCGCTTCTGCACAGATTTCACTGGCTGCAAAAGCTAACTTAATATTCCCGACGGGCTCTCCTTCATGGAAAAACATCAAAGGAACAGTGAATGACGCCATTGAGGGAACAGGAAAGAACAATGCAGGCTTCAACGCGGGTCTTTCATTAAAAGTTAAACTTCCGGGTTCATTCTATGTAATGCCGGAATTATTCTACACGCACTTCAAAAATGAATTCACTACGGAGAATACTACTTTTGATGTGAAAAGCAACCGTTTAGATATGCCTGTTCTTTTAGGACATAATGTTCTGGGAGATATGCTTGGGGTCTTCATAGGACCTGTAGCCAGCTATAATTTAAGCAAGGAAAATACGTACAACGATTTTAAGGAAAATGTTAAAAACAATTTCACTGTAGGCTATCAGTTTGGAGCACAGCTTGAAATCAAGAAACTGCTTATCAACGCAAGATATGAAGGTTCATTCAGCAAAGACGAAAGAAACTTCATCAATAAGGTTTCCGGTTCGGAGATCAGATATGACAACAGACCTAACCTGTTCTTAGTAGGTGTAGGCTATAAGTTTAAATAATTCGAAAATAACATCTATAAAAAACCCTCAAATATTTAAATTTGAGGGTTTTGATTTTGTCGCTGAAGTTCTGCTTCACGTTGGGCAATTTCTGCCGCCTGTTTTTCCAGTTCTTCTTTGTCTTTCTGTAATTGTTTGAATTCTTTTCTTTTCTCTTCAGCTTTCAGCGCACTTCCTTTGCTTACATATCCTACCATTCCGCCGATAATAAGACCTATTCCTACTCCTGCCATTACGCCCATCATATGGGAGATGGTAATTCCCCCTACCGTAAAATCAGTGGTCAGATAAAAAAGCAGTGCCGAAACGGCCAGCAGGATCAGTCCTGTAATTGATAAACTTTTCATAAATATTGTGTTTAGTGGTTGGTGTTAAAAAAAAGCCTTACCCAATTTAGTGAAAATTAAATAAGGCTCTATACAAGATTAAAAATTCTGATGTTATATTTTCCCTCCGGCAGCTTTATAATATTCCAAAGCTTTGGGAAGGTCTCTATTGATATCTGAGATCCTTGTTTCAGGATTCGGGTGAGTAGAAAGGAATTCAGGCTGTCTTGATCCTGAAGACGCTCCTTCCATTCTATTCCAGAAAGGGATCGCTTCTCTTGGGTCATATCCTGCCATAGACATCAGATACAGTCCCATCTGATCCGCTTCTGACTCCTGGTTTCTTCCGTATTTTAATAATGCTACCTGAGATCCGATCGGATAAACTTTTTGGAAAATTCCGGCCCATTGTGAGTTGGAAATTGTTCCACCCAAAATTGAACCTCCATATTGTGCGACCATAGCCTGAGAGATTCTCTCATTTCCGTGTCCTGCTAAGGCATGTGAAACTTCGTGTCCCATCACAACCGCAAGACCGTTGTCATTCTTCGTAACCGGAAGAATTCCTGTGTATACTGCAACTTTCCCGCCAGGCATACACCAGGCATTCAGTTCATTGCTCTGAATAAGATTAAATTCCCAGCTGTAATTCGCCAGATCTGCCGATCTTCCAATGCTTTGATAGTATCTTTCTGCTGCACTTTTGATTCTGCTTCCTACACTTACTATTTTTTTAGCGTCTGCAGTTCCTGATATAATCTTAGATTTAGACAGTGTCGTTTTATATTCCTGAGCAGACATTGTCAGTATTTCAGAGTTATTTGCAATCTGTAATGAAGATCTTCCCGTGATCGGGTTAGTCGTACAAGCTGCAATTGACAGGGCAACTGCTCCTATTCCTAATAGATGTGTAAATTTCATAGTTCGTGTATTAATAATTCAACATTTACAATTTTTATTCCAAAACGGTTGAGAAGGAATATATTTGCATACATTTTGCTATTTAAATTTAACAATTAATATGGTTATGAAAAAGTATATCTCACTTATATTTATTTTTGGATTTCTTTTTTTCTTTCAGAGCTGTTCATCACAGGGCTCATTAGATTCCAAAACAGTAGATGCACTAGTAAATTCTGAGGAACTTACTTTTTATGCAGAACGCGCCAATCCAACCAACTATGATGTGATCAACGTTATGAATTCAATGCCGAATTCCACATCAACAAGGATGCTGCAGCTTAATGGGGATTATACCATTGTACTCGCCAAAGATAATCTGGAAGTGGTGCTTCCTTATTTCGGAAGAGTATTCAACCCAAGCTACGGAGATCCAAGTAAAAACAGCTACAGATTTACTTCAAAGGATTTCATCATCAGCAAATCCCAAAATAAAAAAGGAAACTGGACTTTAAGAATTAAGCCAAAAGATGTAAGAAATGTCGATGAAATAAATCTTGAAATCTTTAAAAACGGCAAAGCTTTCGTTTCTATGAGAGGTAATGACAGACAGCCGATTACTTATGATGGGTATGTTTCAAAAAACGAAGAAAAACCTAAGGAAAAGGAAAAGCTTTAATCTTTAGATAAAAATTTTTCAACAAATATTTTTGCTTCAGTACTGGGATTAGAAACCATTTCTGAAGCATTTTTTCTGTGCTGTACATAAGCTTCTTCCACAGAGCTGCTTCTCTTCATCATGGCCAGAATATATTCCTGAACCCAGTATTCAAAACGCTTTTCTGCCTGCTGGGTACGGACTTCATTGAAACGCCCGGTTTTCTTTTTAAGATCAATGAATTCATAGAGCTTGGTATAAATCTCATCGAGACCTTCATTGTAAAGAGCAGAGCCCAGTAAAACAGGAATTTTCCAGCCTTTTTCTTTGGGTGGAATAAAATCCAGTGCACGCTTCAGTTCGAGTCTTGTATTTTTTGCTTTCTGCAGATTGTCCTGATCCACCTTATTGATAAAAATAACGTCTACCATTTCCATGATGCCCCGTTTGATGCCCTGCAACTCGTCTCCTCCGCCAATGATTTTAAGGAATAAAAACACATCAGTAATATCTGATACCAGCACTTCAGACTGTCCTACTCCAACTGTTTCAATTAGAATATAATCATATCCTGCCGCTTCGCAGATCATCATGGTTTCAAAAGTGGTATTGGCAACACCACCCAGAAATCCTGAACTCGGGGAAGGTCGGATAAAGGCATTTTCCTCCTTGGCCAATTCTTCCATTCTGGTTTTATCCCCTAGAATACTTCCTTTATTAATAGATGAACTGGGGTCAATAGCCAGAACCGCTACTTTCTTTCCATTAGCAATCACCAATCTTCCGAAATTCTCAATGAAAGTAGATTTCCCTGCTCCCGGAACCCCTGTGATTCCAACCCTGATGGAGTTTCCTGTAAAAGGCATAATCTGCTTCAAAAGCTCTTCTGCCTGAGCTCGGTGTTCGGCTTTTTTACTTTCAACTAATGTAATAGCTTTTGCGATCAGGCGTTTATTACCTGACCTTATTCCTTCAATTAGTTCTTCTGTAGAAAATTTCATTGATTCAAAAGTATAAAAATAACCTTCAAACTCCCATATAAACGGGCATTAATTTTATTTCTTCTAAATTAAAACTAGAGGTTGTCTTATCAACGGGAGGCGGAAATTCCTACATTTGTTATTCATCAAAATTAAGAAACATGAAAAAAATATCCGCTGCGGCATTATTGATCTGCCTATTAATGGCTTCCTGTACTCCAAAGGCCTCCACAGCCGGACCTATAGGGCCTGCCGTTTCTACTGCAGAACAAATAGCACAAGGAAAAACAATCTTTGAAAATGCATGCGGAAGATGCCACAAACTCCCGGATCCTACAGCACACACGTCTGTACAGTGGGTAGGAATCATGAATTCTATGGCACCAAAAGCGAAACTGACCGATGAGCAACATCAGTGGGTTTACGATTATATTGTTTCTGTGAAAAAATAATCACCAAATCAAAATATGGGTATGAAAAAAATAATCTTAAGTATGGTGGCAGGTGCCGTGTTTATGGTATCATGCGGACCCAAAAGTACAGCTGTCACCGGACCGAAGTATACTGCGTCTGAACAACTGGTTCAAGGGAAAACTATTTTTGAAAATTCATGCGCCAAATGTCACAAACTCCCTGATCCGGCTAAACATGACGATCAGGGATGGATCAAAACATTAAGCAGAATGGCTCCGAAAGCTAAATTAAACGATGAGCAGCATCAGATGGTTTATGATTATCTGATTTCTGTGAATAAAAAATAGCGTTGGAGGGGTTTGAGAGTTGGAGAGTATTGCTGTGCAAAACTTATCATTCATAACTCAGAATTTACAACTCTTTCAAACCGATTCCCAGGCCGGGTTTGTCGGATAGGATTATTTTTCCGTTTTCTACACAATTTCCGGTGGCATAGTCATTGGAGATCAGATTGGCTCCGTCCAGATCTGCAAAATCGGTAAGACCTGCCAGTACACAGCCTGCGGATATACCAACGGTGGATTCTGTCATGCATCCGATCATGATTTTATAGCCCAATTCTTTTGCTTTTCTGATCATTTCCAACGCTGGAGTGAGTCCGCCACACTTCATCAGTTTGATATTGACACTTTTGTAATATGGCAACAGCTCTTCAAGGGATTTGAGATACTGACAGTCTTCATCTGCCATCCAGTTGGCCGGACTTTCTTTATTAAGAATTTTGTAATTTCCAACTGGTCTTGGCTGTTCAAGATAGGAAAACCGAGCAGTCCTTTCATTTTCCTGAAGCCAAAGACAATCCTGATCTGTAAAACTGGCATTGGAATCCAAGGCAATATGCCTATCTAATTTCAACAGTTTTTCAATATTAACCTGATGCAGACCTTTGCATTTTACTTTAAATCTGTTCCAGCTGCTCTTTTCTATTTTCCCGATCTGGTCATTGATGTCCGCTACAGAAATCGTAATAGAACTTTCTACTAAATTAGGGGAGGGAATCGTATTTAATTCGACAAAACTCTTATTTTCAAGCTTTCCAAACAAATCCCAATAGGCACAATCTAAGGCAGATAATAAAAAAGGATGTAAATCCATTGTTGAAAGAAAAGTGAAAAATTCTGCAGGATGAATGATGGCCTGGTTTTCCAGTAATCTCTTTATTTTCGTTAATCTGACAACAAATTTTCTGATGTCAATCTGATAATAATCTATGGCCACACATTCTCCATAGCCTTTAACGTTCAAATAAGATAATTCCACCAGCAGGGCTTCTCTTTTGTCATAGTTTCCGTAAGCAATGGAGAAGGTTTCCTTTAACTGAAGGGTTTTAAGTTCAAAATACAGTTCCATAACTTAAAGCTACAAAAAAGGATCTTAAAAAGATCCTTCTGTATTGAATAAGCCATATTTACAGCCTTTTCTGTTTTAAGTAAAAAGAGGTTTATTTTTTCTTTTTCGTCTTTGATTTCGCTATTTTGCTTTTGACAAATTTAGTTCTGCTCTTCAAAAAATCAATCATCGCTTGATTATAGCTGTATTTTTCAGCTTCTTTCAAAGGTTCCAAAGCTTTTTTATATTCAAATCTGATCTCAAACAACAACGATTTTTGGATCAGGATCCTTGATTTATCTATTCCTTTGATTTTTAACGCATAATTGATGAGTTTTTCAGCTTCATCAAGATCCTCATTATCCAAAAGGCATTTGATGTAATGTAAAGGCGTGTTGAGATTAGACACATTGCACTGCATGGCTTCTTCAAAATACATTTTTGCCCTTTCATAATCGGTAAGCATTTCACTGTATATTCTTCCCATCAGACACAGACTGTCTGCATCTTCGGGATCGTAGGACAAAGCATAATTCAATGCTTCCAGGCAATCCGGAAGGCTGTATGGATAATTGTCCAGAGCTTCAAAATAATATTTACTTTTAGTTAAGGTCATATCTGTCGTTTTTTAATTCTTGTTTCAGGATATTCCGTTGCTTTTTAAAGGATTTATCCTGATGATTCTTTTTAAAATCTGTTCCTGAAAATGTACGGACCGGATTTCCTCTCTGCACCTGCAGATGATTGTTCCACGTGTCCTGCATTCTTTTTTCAAGCTGTTTGATATAAAGTCCGGTTACTTTTTCTTTCAACCGCATAATGGCCAGTTTTTTATTCTCCAGCTGCGACCGCGAATCCTGTGCAAATACACTTTCTCCGGTGGGTACATGAACTGCCCGAACCGCTGTATTTACTTTATTCACATTCTGTCCTCCGCTTCCCTGACTTCTTGTAGTCTGAAACTGAATATCTTTTTCATTGAAATTGATTTTCTCCAGCCCTTCCAGCTCGAAAACACCGATAAACCAGTTGCTTCTTTTATGCAGTTTCCTGAATGTACTTTTTCCGCTCCAGCATATGCTTCCTAACCATGTTTTTAGAAATACATCCAATTCTTTTGCTTTTAAGAGTAGGGTTACGGACTTCAAAGTAAGGTTTTCATCACCATTTTCGCGGTGAATAATTTCGTAATCTATTGTATTGTTTTTCACTTCCTCAAGGAAGGCCTTCAGTACTTTAGCAGTCACCCACTGGCATTCTAAAGGTCCTCTTCCCGAGGTTATTTGTATGAGTTTTTCCATTTTAATCTACTTTAGGAATTTCATTTAATTTAGGATGACCAACAGGGTCAATTCCTTTTTCCAGCAAATCTTTGGCAGCCATTACAGCCCAGCATTTATCACTGGAATGGATGTTTCTGTAAAAAGTCAGCAAAATATCCGGCTTAACAACAGTAAAGCCATCTATCACAATCGTTTCGAGATCATTTTTTTCAAAGAAATCTATGGTGATTCTATGAGATTTCCCGTTTTCGAGTTCTACCGTTTTCTCATATCTCCTGAAATTTTCTTCACTCTGCAGATGATCATACCGGGTCCATACTTTGTGAAAACCTTCGTGTTGAATGACCATGACCGCTTCTGCGGCATTTTCTTTTTTTACAAAAATATCAATATCCTTATGGTCGTGGGCATGTTTGTATTCCGTATGTCCTTTTTCTGACATAAAATGCCACGCCCAGCCACCGGATATGATGACTTTATCCTTTAATTTATTTAAAATTTCAAGTCCGTGGTGGATTCTAAATTCCGGCCAGACTTCTCCGTATCTTTTTATATTATGAGGTGCTCCCATTTTTTCTGTTTTTTTTGATTAATACTGATAAGAATCTTTATTAACATCATTATTTATAAAACCTTATAGGTTCTTTGAAACCTATAAGGTTGAAAGTTGTAGGTTTATAATTGAAAGCAGAGTTCTTCTCACTGACAACTATAAACCAGCAACTTCATTATTTATCCATTCTCACAATTCTAGGCTGAAATGTTCCGAGAATGTCTACCAATTCACTCTGTGCATTCATCACTTCGTGAATATCTTTATAAGCCATCGGAGCTTCTTCTGTATTACCACCCATCAAGGTGACTTTCTTCAGTTTCAGCTCTTTTTTGATGTCATTCTGAGTGAAAAGATTCCTGCATTCCCCTCTCGAATGGGCTCTTCCTGCTCCATGTGATGCTGAGTTCAAAGCATCCGGGTTTCCTTTTCCACGGACGATAAAACCTTTTGCCGTCATAGATCCGGGAATCATCCCTAATTCATTTTCATTGGCTGGTGTTGCACCTTTTCTGTGGACAATCACTTCTTTTCCGTTATGGATTTCCTTCCATGCGAAATTGTGGTGATTTTCTATCCTGGCTCTTACCCTTCCACCGACAGCTTTTACCAACCTTCTGTGAATATCATCATGACACGCAGAAGCGTAGTCACCGGCAAGATTCATCGCCGTCCAGTATTCCAGACCGAGATGGGTATTCAGATCCAGCCAGGCAAACTGTTGCGCCTCTTTTGGCAGCGGACACTGATCTGCAGCTACCCTTGAGTAGTATTGCGCAATCTCAGCTCCCAAGCCTCTGGAACCACTGTGAGAAAGTATTCCCAGGTATTTTCCTTTCGGCAACCCGATCTGATCATCTTCTTCCGTGATCTCCACTTCTCCGAATTCCACGAAATGATTTCCGCCTCCTGATGAGCCCATCTGCTTAATGGCTTTTCCTTTTAATCTTCTTAAAATCGGGATCATATCGAACGTATCTCTCTCAAAGATTTCATGATCTATGTGAGATTTATGCGTTTCGTACATCCCGAATTTCGTATGTTCCGCAAGCGCTTTTTCATATTTATCTCTTGCTCCGTCCAGATATGAAACCGGTATATCCAAAATACTGAGGCTCATCCTGCAGCCGATATCCATTCCTACTCCGTAGGGAATTACTGCGTTTTCTACCGCCAGAACCCCTCCTATCGGCAATCCGTAACCGCTGTGTGCATCGGGCATTAGAGCGCCCTGCGTTGAAATCGGCAGTTTTAAAGCCGTATACAGTTGGTTTTTGGCTTCTTCCGAAATATTGGTTCCAAAGATCTGGAATGAAGCGCGCTGGGTGTTGAGCATTCTTTTTTCTGTTTTTCTGGATGAAAGCAGTGATTCTGCAATCTGCCCGAAAGTCAGGTCTTTTTCAAAGTTCTCCGGATTCAGGAGGACCTCTTTTAAAATAGATTTTACATGGTGAATGTTCTTCGTTGCAAAATTTCTTTTCATGACCTCCAAAGCCACGTTGACGCTTTGATTATTTGGATATCCCAGTTTTAATATATCTTTTCCTTTTAGTTTTAAATTTCCCATTGTTTTTGTTTTAAATCATATTGGACTTTATAAGTCCTCAAAATAGGCTGCAAGCTCTGTTGCAGACATAATGCAGTCGGTATATTTCCTGCTTTTGATAAGATAAGTTTCATATGTGATGAAACAGAAATTAGATGTGAGATGTTAGAATTTAGTTCTGACAAGTCACAACAATTCCTTGATCAACTAAATTTTAAGTTGATTTGTTTTACGATATTGAACAGCATGAAACATGATCGTACGTGATCTTTTCATTTTATTCTTAAATGACACTAAAAAATTTCGGGTAAACTGGAGTTTAGATATTGCGCAATAAAAAACCCGAAATCTTACGACTTCGGGTTTTGATATTTCGTTGTACTATTATTCTAAGAGTATACCAAACCACGAAGCCTTACCACCATAAGCGGTACTCCAGCTGAAGAATTTTGATTCGTTTTGAACATTGCTTCGTTGTTTTTTTATTGGTTAAACTTTATTTTCAGGTGCAAATATAATATTTTTTCTGAATATCAAATTATTTTTTTTACTTCATGTGGATCAGACTCAGAAAAATACCGTCTATTACTTTGGTCATTCTAGGAAGATCCAGTGTTTCCACAGTATCTGTCGTCTCATGATAATTTTTGTTTCTGAAAAAAGAGGTATCTGTGATCATGAGGGCAGAATAACCGAATTTCCAATAGTTAAGATGGTCCGAAAAATCTGTTCCTTTTATAAATTTCGGAGCGGTAAAAGTTTCTGTTTTGATCTGGTTGGCTTCTTTAAACTGAGTCCTGAAATTATTTACAAAATCCCCGGCTCCAAACTTTTTAACCAATGTTATAAAATCTCCTTTATTCCCATAAACCCATGATAAAACCCCTAACGGATAGCTTTGTGAGTCCTTTTCATCCTTGAAATACCCGATCATTTCCACGCTAGCCATTCCGTATACGTCGATGTTGTTATCTTTTAAATACTGAGCATGGATGTGGCTTCCCATATTTTCAGTCCTGAAATAGGGAGGTTCTTCTAATGTATAGGCTACAAGATCTATTCTGTAATTCAGTTTTTGGTCCTTAAGCATTCTGGCAAGCTCCAGAAGGGCGGTCACTCCGGTAGCATTGTCGTCTGCTCCCTGCTGATCTCCGCAAACATCATAATGGGCACCGATAATGATTCTTTTTTGATGTTCCGTACCGAAAGACGTGATGACGTTTTTATAGATCTTACCCTCAACATCATATTCCTGAAAGGTCGTACTGTCCCCGTATTTGCTAAAATCCTGTTTAATATAATCCGCAATGGCATTCAGCTGATCTATGTTTTTGTGATTCCTGAATTCAGGGGTTTGTGTAAGGGCTGTGAGATGGCTTTTAACCAAATTGATATCTGCCGGTACCGGAGATTTCTGAACCGGCCTGTTTCCGGAGTCTGCCGCGAAACAAAACACAGCTATAAAAATTAAGCCTGCAACAATAATGATCTTACTGGCTGCAGGCTTTGTTATATTTTTAAAATTCATCTCACGGTACTTTATGATTGGAGGACTGAAATTAGTACTTTTCAACCAATCTGCACAGCGAGTGAAGTTTTATTTTAGTTTTCTAAGAATTTCTGCAGGATTTCCACCGCACATTTCGGAAGGTTGGTTCCCGGACCGAAAATAAAATCGGCACCGTTGGCGTACAGGAATTCATAATCCTGTTGCGGAATAACGCCTCCTACTACGATCGTTACATCATCAGCTCCAAGCTTCTTAAGTTCTTCCACGACCTGAGGAACAAGTGTCTTATGTCCTGCTGCGAGAGAAGAAACTCCAAGGATGTGGATGTCATTTTCTACGGCCTGTTTTGCTACTTCTTCAGGGGTCTGGAACAATGGCGCCACATCGACGTCAAATCCCATATCTGCAAATGCGGTAGCTACTACTTTGGCCCCTCTGTCGTGTCCGTCCTGCCCCATCTTAGCGACCATAATTCTTGGACGACGGCCTTCTGCTTCTTCAAATTTTTGGGTCAGATGAAGGGCTTTTTCAAAATATTCGTTTTTCCCGGCATTCATAGCGTATACTCCAGAGATTGTTCTGATATTGGCTTTATATCTTCCGAAAGTTTCTTCCATGGCATCGCTCATTTCGCCAAGAGTTACTCTTCTTTTTGCGGCTTCGATGCATAAAGCTAGAAGGTTTCCGTTTCCTGTTTTGGCACTTTCACGGATTTCGTTCAGGATTTCCGTAACGGCTTCAGGATTTCTTTCTGCTTTTATTTTTTCAAGTCTTTCGATCTGCTTTCTGCGGACTTCTGTATTATCAATATCCAGGATCTCAATTCCGTCCTGTTTTAATGTCGTTCTGAATGAATTCACACCAATGATGAATTCTTCCCCGCTGTCTATTTTAGCCTGTTTTTTGGCTGCAGCTTCTTCAATCCTCATTTTTGGAATTCCGGCCTCAATGGCTTTGGTCATTCCTCCCTCCTGTTCTACCTCATCGATGTATTTCATCGCTTCCTCGATCATCTGCTGAGTAAGGCTTTCCACAAGGTTACTTCCGCCCATAGGATCTACCACATCACAGATTCCACTTTCCTGCTGAAGGATAATCTGGGTATTTCTTGCAATCTTCGCTGAATAGTCGGTAGGAAGAGCAATGGCTTCATCCAGGGCATTGGTGTGCAATGACTGGGTTCCGCCTAAAGCAGAAGAAAGGGCCTCAATAGCCGTTCTGGTAATATTATTAAATGGTTCCTGCTCGGTAAGCGACCATCCTGAAGTCTGAGAGTGGGTTCTTAATGCTAAAGATTTTGCATTCTGTGGGTTGAACTGTTTTAAAAGCGTTGCCCAAATATATCTTGCAGCACGCATTTTTGCAATTTCCATGAAGTGATTCATCCCGATCGCCCAGAAAAATGAAAGTCTCGGAGCAAAATCATCTACATTCATTCCGGCTTTGATTCCTGTTCTTACATATTCAAGACCGTCAGCAAGTGTGTAAGCCATTTCCAGTACCGGAGTGGCACCCGCTTCCTGCATATGATATCCTGAGATGGAAATAGAGTTGAATTTAGGTATATTCTGTGCAGTGTACTCGAAGATATCTGCAATGATTTTCATGGAAGGAGCCGGCGGATAGATGTAGGTATTTCTTACCATGAACTCTTTCAAAATATCATTCTGAATGGTTCCGGAAAGAAGTTCCTGTTTTACACCCTGCTCTTCAGCAGCTACAATATAAAAGGACAAAATAGGAAGCACAGCCCCGTTCATCGTCATGGATACTGAGATCTGATCTAATGGAATCTCATTGAACAGGATCTTCATGTCTTCCACAGAATCGATGGCTACTCCGGCTTTACCAACATCACCTACTACTCTTGAATGATCAGAATCGTATCCTCTGTGTGTGGCGAGGTCAAAAGCAACGGATAGTCCCTTCTGCCCTGCGGCTAGATTTCTTCTGTAAAATGCATTGGATTCTTCTGCGGTGGAGAAACCGGCGTACTGTCTCACCGTCCATGGTTTCTGTACATACATGGTGGAATACGGACCTCTGAGATAAGGAGCAGTTCCTGGAGAAGTCTGTGTTAAAGATTCATTTTTTACATCTTTTTGGGTGTAAGATGATTTTAACTCTAATCCGTCTTTTTCAAAATTATAGATCTCTCTTTCCAGAGGGTCTACGTTAAAATCCGGTTTTTTCACAGAAATTGTCTTTCGCATTCCAATAATTTTTGTCAGCGTAAAGTTAATTTTTTTGAACGAAACATGAAACTTATGTTAACATTCAGTTTTCGTGAATTTTAGGTCAAAAAAAAGACCGGACAAATGCCCGGTCTTTATTATAGATATACTTACTTATTATTTTTTGATAAGTTTAGTATTGTATGTGTTTTTGTCATCTTTAAGAGTGATCACATACATTCCTTTGATCAGTGAAGCAACATTAATTCTGTTGTTACCATCTGTCTGACCTTGCTGAACTAATCTTCCGTCTGCACTGAAGATGCTGTAGTCAGCTTTTCCTTTCAGGTTCTTCACTTCCACGAAAGTATCTGCAGGGTTTGGATAGATAGAAACTTCAGATGTTTTTGGTCCGCTTACATCGTCTACTGCCAATCCGCTTGTGATTTTTACAGAGAAATCTTTAAATGAACCTTGAGAAATAACTCCTCCTCCGTTTACAGGAACAGAAGGGTATCCACATGGTCCGGTAGCTTTGTTAAAGAACGTATTGGCTACTCTCATTCTTAAAAGCTTATCACCCGCATAAGCTGTAGCCGGAACGGTAAATGTAAAGTTTCCTGTATACTGACCATTACTAGCCGGTGGAACAGTAGCTACAGATCCTACTTTTTCTGACGCTTCAAAAACTCCGTTTCTGTTAAAGTCAATCCACACTTCCATATTGTCATTATAAGTAACTGTTCCGTTACCTACATTGAAATAAGACAATGTGTATTGTGTTCCTTTTGTCAAATTGATCACCTTAGTTGCATCTTCACTATAGTCTCTATAGGTGCTGAAAATGTTTTTGTAAGTTAAATCTGAAAAGGCTAAGTTAGCTACATTCATCTGAGCCAGACCACTGTTATAGCTAAAGCTTGCAAAACTGTTTCCTCCAGTTGTCATCAAACAGTAATCTACTCCTGTTGTAAGACCTTTAGTCTTGAAAGCATAGTTACTAGAGAATGCTCCAGGAACTGTGTTTACTACAGCAGCAACCTGTACTTCGTAATTTGTTTCATCTTCAAGAGTGTTCAACACCACTGAGTTTGTAGGGCTGGTTGCATTTGACCAGTTTGTTGTACCTACTTTTCTGTAGTTGATTGAATATGTTGCACCCGGAACGCTGTTCCAAGATACTCTCGCTGTCGTTTTGAAAATTTCAGATTTTATAGCAGCAACACCTGTAGGTGCAGCCGTAGTAGAAGTAGGAGCAGTTCCTACAGTTACTTGCGGAGATACTGCAAAGAATACATTTCCGATAGCAGAAACTCTCAATTTCACAGCACCTGTTAGGGATGCAGGCATCTGAGCAGTATAGCTTCCTGTATTTGGAGTAGAAGCTACCAATTCTGTCCACGTTGCTCCGTTTACAAGATCTGTAGTATATTCAATTTTTACATTAGGTGCATTATACGGTGCTGCATTGGTATTGGCAACATCCCATGTAATTGTATTGGATGCATTATTATATAGCACTGAAGAAGCTGTAAGTCCTGAGAATTTAAAAGGTCCGTCATTTCCAACGGTAACCGTAGTTTCAGAAGAAGAAAGCATAGGTCTTGCTACGTTCTCATCTCTTACAGTCACTGCATAATGTAAAGTTCTAGGAACGTAAGATACAGTTTCCCAACTTGGCGTTGTAGCAGCTCCAGCAACCGTTTTATTAGTTAAAACACCGCTCATTACTAATGGTAAGCTTGGGAAATATCTTCTTCCGCTAGCTGTTCCGAAATAAGATCTTGTTAAAGCTCCCTGTGCACTATAACCCCATCCGCTGTCTCCAGAGATAGAATTGTAAGAATCAACACTGTCATACTGTTCCCATGCATACTTGATAGCGTCAGCATCTGTAGCAGAAGCCTCCAGATAATACGCAGTTCCCTTAGGAATGCTGTAAGCTGTAAGTGGGGCAATTACAGGGGCAGTATTTGTTGTAATCGTTTCTGAAGTACCACAAGTAGTCTTGCTATCCAGGCTGTTCAAGATCTGGTTAATAGAAGAATAATGGAAGTAAGCATCAGTAGTATTCTGTACGTTATCTCCTGTAATTCCTGCATATCCCATGATCGTTGTACCTCCACCAGGTTCAATATTTACACCTGAACCTTCTGAAACGTGAGAGAATGTATGGTTAGCTCCCAACTGGTGTCCCATTTCGTGAGCAGCATAATCAATATCAAAAAGATCTCCTGTAGGGTCTGAATTCTGAGTAAAGGCAGATCCCTTAGCTAAGCTCGTAGCAGTAGCAGGGTTCACACAAGTTGATCCGATAGAACCAGCGTTTCCGTTTCCTCCCACAGCATGAAATACGTGTCCCATGTCGTAATTGGCATTACCTACCTGAGAAGTTAAAGTCTGCTGAAGCTGAAGGTTTAGGTTGTTGGTATATGGATCTGCTGCAGGATCCAGGAATATGATCCCCGGAAGATCCTGAATGATGGCTTTAATACCGAATTCTTTTTCAAAAATACCGTTTACACGGGTCATGGTAGCATTCATCTGCACCAATGTATTTACAATTCCTCCTGCAGGGTCAAATTTCTTTGTGTATTCCCCGGTAGTAGAAAGTGCCAGTCTGTATGTTCTGTATTTTGTAATTGGAGCTCTGTGCGTAATTCCTACGTTAGAAAGATTTTTCTTTCCGTTAGCTTCCAACGACTTGATATCTTTAATGATTTCTTTTTCTTCCGTAGAGCACTCAAATCCGTGATCGCTTGCTGTTCTCTTCGTTTTGTAGAATACTCCGTAAGTCTGCTTATCTGTACTGATCGGCTCAATGAACTGGAATACACCATCCTTGATGATCATAGACTGCATCTCTGTTGGAGCCACACTGAATCTGATGTATTTGGAAGGATCATCTACCCCTACTCCTACATAAGAACCTAACTGATATCTGTCTGCTAAAGACTGTACAACAACAGGGTCGCTGTATACCGCAAATTTCTCAATTTTTCCCTCCACTGTAGGAAGAGAAACAACAACAGATTTTGCTCCTTTACCTGTTTCTACTGCATCTTTTAACAGATCTCTCAGTGAAGAAAGATCCACTTTATAAGAGTACTGAACTTCAACTTCTTTTCTGATTTCAGAAGTTTTTTGTGAGGCAGGTGACCACCTCTGTGCATTAAGGCTCGCCAAACTGCCGGCCAATGCACAAACTAGTAAAATTCTTTTTTTCATAACTGAACTACATGAATAGAATTAATAAATTTTAAATATCCAGAACAAAAGTAACAATTTAATGCATAGTACCATCAAAAAAAATGGCTAATTTTAATAAAATTAGCCATTTTGGTTTATTTTTTGTTATTGATAACTATTTATTAATTCCCATTTCATATAAAGCAAATGAAATAAGGTCCGCATTTTCACTGATTACTTGTTCAGTGGCTCTTCCTGCACCATGACCTGCATTTTTCTCAATTCTTAGTAAAATAGGATTTTTGCATCCTTGTTTTTCCTGAAGTTCTGCTCCGAATTTGAATGAATGCGCAGGAACTACCCTGTCATCATGATCACTGGTAATGATCATTGTGGATGGATAGCATGTTCCTTTTTTCACATTATGAACGGGAGAATAGGATTTAAGATACTCAAACATTTCTTTGCTGTCTTCCGCCGTTCCGTAGTCATAAGACCAGCCTGCTCCGGCAGTGAACTTATTGTATCTCAGCATATCCAGAACGCCTACACCCGGGAAAGCTACTTTAGCAAGATCAGGACGCATCGTCATGGTAGCACCTACAAGAAGCCCTCCGTTTGATCTTCCGGACAGCGCCATATATTCTTTTGACGTATAGCCTTTCTTCTGTAAATATTCTCCTGCAGCAATGAAATCTTCGAAAACATTTTTCTTTTGAGTCTTCGTACCCGCATCATGCCATTTTTTACCATATTCACCACCACCTCTGATATTCGGTACGGCATAAATTCCTCCGTTTTCCATCCAGATGGCATTCACTACAGAGAATGAAGGCTGCAGACTGATGTTGAATCCACCGTAAGAGTAAAGAATCGTAGGATTTTTACCATTAAGCTTGGTTCCTTTTTTATAGTTGATCATCATAGGAACTTTCGTACCGTCTTTTGAAGTATAGAATACCTGCTCAGAAACGTAATCATCCGGATTGAATTTCACTTTCGGCTTCTGATACACTTCCGATTTTCCTGAATCTGCATTAAATTTATATGTAGTTCCCGGTGTGATATAGTTGCTGAAAGAGAAATAAAGCTCTTTTTCTTCTTCTTTACCACCAAAACCGCCAATATTTCCTTTTCCCGGAAGTGTAATTTCTCTTACCAGTTTTCCGGCCTTATCAAACTGTTTTACCTGGTCGATAGCATCCACCATGTAAGTGGCAAAGAAATATCCACCACCTGAAGAAATTCCCAAAACATTGTCTGTTTGTGGAATGACATCTTTCCAGGTTTCAGGGGAAGGATTGGCAATGCTTGTTTTTACAAGACGCATATTAGGAGCATCTTTATCAGTAAAAATAAAAAGATTATCACCATCCGTATCCACAATATTGACATTGATATCAAAGCCTTTGTTGATCTGTACAAAATCACCGCCTTTCTTCAGGTCTTTGATGTACAATTCATTTCCATTCGTAGCATTGGCAGCAGAAATAATCAGGTATCTCTGGTCTTCGGAAACACCGGCTCCAAGATATCTTCTAGGCGTTTTATCACCTCCGAAAATCAATTGATCTGCAGACTGTTTTGTTCCTAATTTATGGAAAAACACTTTATGTTTATCCGTCATTCCGGAAAGTACGGTTCCTTCTTTTGGCTTATCGTAGCTTGAATAATAGAATCCGTCATCACCCTGCCATGAAATTCCACTGAATTTTACATCAACAAGTGTTTCATCGATCTGCTTTTTAGTGATCGCATCGATGATGATGATCTTGTTCCAGTCGCTTCCGCCTTCAGAAATGGAATAGGCAGCCAGGTTTCCTTTTTTGTTGAATGACAGATTGGAAAGTGAAGTGGTTCCTTTTTCTGAAAATTTATTCGGATCTAAAAAGATTTCCGTTGCTTTGGTCTTATTGTTTGTTCTGTATAGGACAGACTGCGCCTGAAGGCCGTCATTTTTGTAATAATAGGTGTAATCTCCCTCTTTGAAAGGTGCTGAAATTTTTTCATAATTCCAGATATCTCTCAGCTGATCCTTGATCTTATTTCTGAACGGAATTTTAGACAGATAGTTCTGGCTGTAGGCTACTTCATCATCTACCCATTTTTTTGTAGCATCAGAATCATTTTCAAGATCTCTGAAAGGGTCAGCCACTGCAGTACCGAAATAGGTATCTGTCTGACTTCCTTTTATGGCATTAGGATAATTCATTTTTTGAGCATAAAAAGTTGCTGAAAACAAGACTCCAGCGGTTAATAAAAGAGGTTTAAAATTCATAATCAAGGGTTTTCTCAAAAATACGTAAAGTATACGAAATAAAAAAAAGCCCTGAAACCAGAGCTTTTAATATAGAAATATTTTCTACAGATCGTTATTTAGATCCGAAACTTTCAAAGTAAAAATCGGTTAACCCTGAAACTATTTCATCAGGACCGCCATTCCAATAGTATGTTTTTCCATCTTCATTCAACTGATACAGACTAAACTTCTGGTCTGTAACTACCGTTTTATCAGCAGTTTTGAAATCTCTTACGCTTTGAAGCAGGTATTTTTTCAGCTCTTCAGGCTTTACATTTTTAATGTCACCAGATGGAATATCGGAAAATTTTGCAGGAACCTTGAAACTTACAGAATAACTCACCTCTGCAATTTTTTGATCTTCAACATGTTCATTCTGGACTATTTTCACATCTTTTACAGTAAGTTTTCCTTTTTTGAAATTCTCCATCATCGCACTAAAGTATCCTTCTGCTTCTTTTCTGCAGGCATCAGCAGTTTCTTTGGAAAAAACGGATAAAAAATGATCAGTGCTTTCTTTCATCATTTCCAGCGATACAGTATTAAAATCAACCTGGTAAGCCGTTTCCCCTTCTACAGTTGGTCTTAAATAATCGTTTAGTTTATTCAGAACAGCGGTATCATTGTTCACGAAAGTACCAAAGTACATTTCAAAGACTTCCGACGGTTTTTTCACCTCGGTCTGCGCCATCAGATTCTGACTTAGAACAGCCAGCATCAGCAATATAATAATCTTAAAATTTTTCATATTGATATTTAGTTTTTTAATGATTTAAGCTTTTAAAATAGGAATCATTCAGCTTCCAGACTAACTCCTGCGGGCCGCCATTCCAGTAATAGGTATTCCCTTCTTTTTTAACCTGATATAGTTTAAAGGTCTGCTGTACTGTAGTTTTCTTCTCTGATTTTGCAAAAGCTTTCGTTTTGTTTTTCAAATAGCTCTTCAAATCTTCTGCAGTCATTTTTTTGGCCTCTTCAAGTTTTAACGCAGAAACGTTTGCAGGAACAGGAAAACTGAGATCCACGCTAAGTTCTGTCACCCAACTGTTATCTGCATATTCATTTTTGACTTCTTTTATATTTTTCACAACGTATCCGGTATTCTTTACATTGTTTAAAAGAGCCCTGAAATATTCTCGCGCTTCTGGCCTGCATCCGGCTGCCGTCTCTTTTGGAAGATGGGCAAGGAAACTTTCGGTAAGATTTTGAACCTCATCATTAAAAGATTTGTTCATGTCTATTGTATACGTATTTTCTGCTCCGAGGAATGGTACAAGATATTCATTAAGCTGTTGAAGCGCACGTTCATCCTGTTTTACAAAAGTATTAAAATACATCCCGAATACGTGCTCCGGTTTCACAGCATCCATTTGTGCGGACAGATTCTGAATACACAACAGCAGCATCAGAAATACAATTCTCATCGTTCCTTTCATAGGGTAGTTTTTTAATATGCTGAATTTAAAGCAAAAAAAAGCTCTTGAAATTCAAGAGCCTGATTGATATATCTGTTTTTAATAATTCTCTTCTTCTCCCTTCATTTTCTCTGCGTTTTCTGCCATGATCACGGCATCAATCATTTCAGAGATATCTCCGTTCATATAGGCATCCAGATTATACATGGATTTGTTGATCCTGTGATCTGTCACCCTTCCCTGAGGATAGTTATAGGTTTTGATCTTTGCAGAACGGTCACCGGTGGAAACCATTGATTTACGTTGTGCTGCAATATCACCCTGAACTTTCTGCAATTCGATGTCGTATAGTTTGGTTCTCAACATTTCCATTGCCAATTCACGGTTAGCCAGCTGCGAACGTGCCTGCTGACAAACAACCACCATTCCTGAAGGTTTGTGCGTCAACTGAACTTTCGTTTCAACTTTGTTTACGTTCTGACCTCCGGCTCCACCTGAACGGGATGTCTGCATTTCAATATCGGCAGGATTCAGTTCAAAATCCACTTCTTCTGCTTCCGGTAATACGGCAATTGTAATCGCAGAGGTATGAACTCTACCCTGAGATTCCGTTTCAGGAACACGCTGTACACGGTGAACTCCGGACTCGAATTTCATAATTCCGTAAACGCCTTCTCCTTCCACCTTCATGATCAGTTCTTTGTAGCCTTTTGCTGCTTCATTAGAATCCGTTACTTCATGTCTCCAGCCTTTTGTTTTGAAGTACATGCTGTACATTCTGTAAATATCTTCCACAAAAATAGCCGCTTCATCACCACCGGTACCGGCACGCAATTCCACAATGATGTTTTTGTCGTCTGCAGGATCTTTAGGAATCAGTAAAACTTTCAGCTCTTCTTCCAGTCCCGGAAGTTTAGCCTGAGCTTCCATTTTTTCTTCTTTAGCCAGGTCTACAAGGTCTCTGTCTGAACCATCCGCGATGATTTCATCAGATTCTGCAATATTATCTAAAGCACCTTTATACTGATCATATACTCTTACAATCTTTCCCAAATCACTGTATTCTTTGTTCAGAGAAGAATATTTTTTTTGATCTGAAATGATATCAGGCTGTATAATAAGGTCTGCAACCTCATTATATCTTTGTTTAATAGCTTCTAGTTTTGGAATTAATGATTTAGACATTCTGCAATTTTTGAGAGTGCAAAGATAAGAATTATTAATTCAAATTAAAATTCCTTTATACAATCAAATCAGCATAATTTTTTGAACCATTTAGGTTTATGATATTTTTAAGATAATTAAATGCTGTTTTAGCTTAAAACCGAATAACCTGTTCTATTGAATTATTATTCAGATGGCTTTTTAAAAAACTTTTTATCAACAACATATAAAACAAGTCCAAACGCTACAATCCCCAGTCCAATGATGCTTTCTTTAGGATTATGGATGAGGGTAAAATAGAGAATATAGATGCTGAAAAGCAGAAAAACGGCCGGAAATACATAAAACAGATTGGATTTAAAAATTTTCCGTTGATCTTTTTTAAGGAAGAAAACCGTAGAAATAGAGAGGCTGGCGAACAGTTGTAGAATAAATGCGGTATAAACAAAGATCTCTTTAAAACTTCCCGTCAGGATAATCACCGAAGCTATCACTGCATGGGCAAAAATGGCTCTCACCGGAATTCCCTTTTTATTATTAACAGCCAGTGATCTCCACAAATGATTTTCTTTCGCAAACGCCTGCGTCAGCCTTGATCCTACCCATAAATAACCACTGATCGTCGCAATCAGCTGCAGGGCAATAAAAATGTTGACGATTTTTCCGAAACCGATTCCCAACATATTTCCGGCTGCTTCACCCATCACATCTTCTTTTCCGGCCATCTGACTTACAGGCGCATGTTTCAGCATAATAAAATTGACCAGAAGATAACTTACCGTTACGAATACCGTTCCCACAATCAAAGCCCTGGGAAGGTTCTTCTGAACTTGTTTTATTTCTCCTGCGATGTATGATGCAGAATTCCAACCTGTGTAAGAATAAGTGACAAAAACCAACGAGGTGGCAAAAGCGGGAAGCATGATTTCATCCTGCCAGCTGTTTCCAAATTCCAGACTGTTTCCTGCCGCAGATCCCGGAAGTACAACACCAAGGATGACCAGAACAATGATAAAAGCAATTTTGATAAAGGTGAAAAAATTATGAAACCTGCTCGAAGTCTTCAGGCTGAATGATAATGTCGCAGCCACCAGAAATATGAATCCGATCGCAAAACCGTTTCCAAAAGTGTAATTAAAAGCTGAGAGGTATTTTGACATCGCCAGGGCAGCCAGAGCAACCGGTGCAGAAAATCCGATAATCAGGGAGATCCAGCTGACCAGATATCCGAAAACAGGATGATAAGTTTCTTTGAGGTAAATATAATCTCCCCCGTTTCCTTTGAAATAGGATCCAAGCTCCGCGTAGCAAAATGCCCCGAACAAAGCGAGAATCCCGCCAATGATCCACAACAGGAAAATGCTGTAGGTATTGGTAATATCAGACAGCTGAAAACCTAAAGTGGTAAATATCCCCGTCCCAATCATATTGGAAACGACGATAGCAGCAGCGGTTTTCCAGCCGATCTGGTGTGTAGAAGTACTCATTGATCTGTTAAAAATTAAAATTAAGCCTTCCGAAGAAGTAATTCCCCAGCGTTCCCATCTGAACCGGCGCGTATTTAAACACACCATAGTAAGAATTCGCATAGATCTGAAGATCCGGGAAAACATCAAATACATTATTGGCTCCGACGGTCAGGTTGATGGTTTTCGTTATGTCATATCCCACGCTCACATCCGTTACCACCTTTGGAGAGAAGTTCTGTACTTTTCCGAACGGATAACCGTCTCTGATGACCTGACCAAAATACGTATTTCTTACCATGAAATTGAATTTTCCAATGCCATAATTCAGTCCCAGTGAAGCTTTTGTCTTGGGTGAAAGGGTTTCTATGATGTTGATCTGATCCGGGCCGAAAAACTGATCCTGCGTAGGCACGAGCTTTTCAGGAAAATGGAAATCTTTGATCTTCGTTTCTGTGTAATTTCCTGCTAAGTTGATATTCAAATTTCCGCCGCCGAGTTTCCAGTCGTAAGTGACCACAACATCAACTCCTTTTGTCTCAGTATCAATGGCATTCGCAAAGAATCTTCCGCTCTCTACATTGTACTGAGCCAGTCTGGGATCTTCGATATTACTCGTGATGACAATTCTATCCTTTACTTTGATCCAATATCCATCAATGGTTATAAACAATCTGTTGGCAGGTTTCAGTGTAAATCCTGCACTGGCATTTACAGAAGTTTCCTGTTTTAATTGATCAAATCCGAGTGCTTTTGCCGCATCACTGTCGTTCCTGAAAATTCCTTTGGTCACAATTCCCGATCCTGAAGTAGAAATATCTGCGTAGGAATTATTAAAATACTGCTGCTGAAGAGAAGGTGCTCTGAAACCTGTTCCCACAGCCGCCCGTACCGCATAGTTTTTTACAAACTCATACCTCACCGCCAGTTTTCCATTCAAGGTATTTCCAAAATCTGAATAATTTTCAAATCTTCCGGCCAGGTCTATATTGAACTTTTTAGCGATATCATAAGAAACATCGGCATACACCGCCGCTGAATGTCTTGATTTTTTTACAGCATTATCCGGTGAAAAACCGATAAACGACTGTGAACCTCCATTTCCTTCCACTGTAGAACCCGGAACGGCCGGATTTCCATTGATGTCATAGCGTGTATAAGATGCTTCATCTCCCGGCTTGATCTCATACTGTTCAAAACGGAATTCTCCACCAAATGCGATATTAAACTTATTCAGGTTTTTAGAAACATCAAGATTAACCGTATTTTGAAGAAAACTGTGCGCCCCGGCATAAAAACTGGTGGGAGACTTTGCGCCTAATGAAGCGTTGTTCGTATTATTAACATTGTAATTGAATGTATTGCTTCCGAATGTGTTGCTTAAATCAACGAACCAGTTATTCACATTGTATTTTGCGCCTACAGCATATGAAAAATCATAAACCTGCGAGCCCAGAGAAGCCTGGAAGCCGTTGGGATAAATAGAAGACACCACATTGGATGTTTCACTTGGAAGTCTTCTGAAGCCAAACCCTTTTCCTTCTTTAATACTGAAACCTCCGAAAGAATAGAGTTTCAGGCTTTCACTTAACGGATATTCGGAGTTAAAAAATAACTGTGCCTGTCTGATCTGTGCATCGCCAATCTGAAAATTAAAATCATCACGGGTAAGCCCTCTTTCTATTAATTTCTGATCATCAAGTGCCCTCGCTCCTTCCGGGTCATCTGCAAATTCATAGGCAAAATTTTCCCCGAAGATGTCAAGATCATGATTTTGAGTTCTTGTTGTCTTTCCCCGGTGACTCAGCTGTAGTGAAAGATTCACATAGCTGTCTTTTTTACCCAAAGAAGATCCGTAATTGATTCCTGCCTGATAGGTTTCCCCATCATTTCTCCCACTGATTCCGTAGGACGCAGAAGCTGATGCTCCGATGTCTTTTTTGAGAATAATATTCACCACTCCTGCGATTGCATCTGAACCGTACTGAGCGGCGGCTCCATCTCTTAACACTTCAATCCTGTCGATAGCAATCACAGGAATGGTACTTAAATCCGTTCCTACAGACCCGTTTCCTACCGTATTTTGATAATTGACTAATGAAGTACTGTGTCTTCTTTTGCCGTTGATCAGCACCAAAACCTGGTCAGGCCCCATTCCTCTTAAAGTCACCGGATCGATATGTTCCGTACCATCTGAAGCAGATTGTCGCACGGCATTAAATGATGGTATCACATAGTTTAGAAGGTCCTGAACGGTAGTCTGAGGAGCAGATCTCTGCAGCTTTTCTATATTGATAATGTCTACGGGAACCGGGGTTTCCAGTTTTGTTCTTTTGGCATTCCGGTTTCCTACGATTACCACGTCTTCGATCTGAGTTCCTTTCTCCTGCTCCTGTGCATTCACCAAAACAGCTCCCAGGAGTATCACAGACAGACTTAATTTTTTCATCTTTCGTTCTTGTAAATTAATAATAAAATGCTTCCGCAGACCTGATCCGCAGTTAATAAAAAAGACTTCAAGAAATGGAATTGCTGTCAGAATAGTGACTTTTGCTCATCTTCCCCGCAACGGGCTGGAATTAGCACCTTTACACTTTTTAGAGACGTGCAGGTTGCTAAGGTTTCATAGGGCCAAATCCCTCCACCTTTCTTGATAAATCTACTGCAAAAGTAGACTAATATTTTTAATTGACCAAAAGAGGAATCGCTGAAATAATGATCCGAAAAATAATTTAAATTAACCACAGATTTCTCAGATGCACACAGATGTTTGCACTTTATTAAGGTTGTTTTATTCAGTATAATTTATAGATGAATATTAATTTTGATTCAATCATGTATGTACATCTGAGAAATTAGGGGTCTAAAAAAATAAAAAGGGATAATTTTCATTACCCCTTTTGTTTTTATTATTGAATGATCATCTTCTGAATGGCTGTACCTGTTTCAGAGCGGAGATGAACGAGATAGGTTCCCGGTGGGTAATCCGCTTTGAGTTCATAGGTTCCGTTTTCCTGATTTAATTTAAATGAATCCATTCTTTTACCACTCAAATCAAAAATGACGATCTCTCCGTTCTTCGCTTTATGGTAAATTAATTTTGCAGAGCCGTTTTTCACAGGATTATCTGCAATCTGAAGGGATAATTTGTTGGCAGCATTCACATCCATTGTTAACAATGCTCCTGTGTAATTTCCAAAAATCCTGAACTCTCCCGGCTGCAGCATAACCGGAGCTGTTGTAGAAGCAAAATTTGAGATGGATTGATCCATTAAGTTTTGCCATTGCCCTGCGTATGGAAAATAAGGGACTACATTCTGCGCCGAAGTGCTGTAATTGGCAAGAACCACCACATTTTTCATTCCGTTTATGGTATTATCGTACACATAGATCCTTGTAATAAGACCTTGCGGATCATTGGTCAGGTTATTTGATTCTATCGTATAGGTTTTTGACTTGAAAACGGGATAAGTCTTTCTTATATTGATAATTTTAGCCCAGGTATCATAAACCGCTTTTCTGTTTGCATTGGTATCATAGCCCAATGTGAAGGCAACAGGCTTTTCATCTGTACGGCAACCGCTGTTGATGCTTCCGTCTGCACAACGGTTGATACTGAATTCATACCCCAGTTCTCCAAACTGCCAGATCATTTTCGGGCCTGGAATGGTAAAGAAGGTCGCCCCGAATGTCTTCATTCTTTCAAGAGCCGTGTTCAGATTGGTGACATTGTAGCCTCCGTTCACCGCTCCGTACGCAAGGTTCTTGAACATCAGTCTTTCTTCATCGTGACTTTCTCCATATCCTACAGCATGCATATTGGTAAAGCCGTGAAGGGAGTGATTCATTCTGTCATAATTGCTGTTCTCTGCGTACCCCATCGTGTTTTGATTGTATGGATCAGTCTGCTTATTCCACAGCATTACGCCTTTTCCTTCAGCAACTCTGTAGTTCGCCCACTGCTGCTCTTCCGCATCTGTTCCCAAATGTTCGAAAATCATATAAGAATTAGGATCTATGGCCCACTGCCTGTCTGCATAATGTTTCATAATATCTACTCTGTCCTGCTGGTAAGCATTGGTACAGGCTTCATCATTTTCTGAACAGTTTTGGGTAAAACCTTTCGTTAAATCCCAACGGAATCCATCGATATGATATTCAGTCAGCCATTGCTGAAGACTTCTTTCAACGTAATATTGAGTTGAAGGACTTGTGTGGTTAAAATCATTGAATACATTATAGGAATGCTTGGGAACCTGATTGAAATAAGGATTGTTGGCTGCAATCTCCCCGAAACCATCTCCATCAGGATCTATATTCCACAGTCTGGCCAGTGGAGAGCGTCCTGTTGCATGATTAAAGGCGATATCTAAAATAACAGCGATTCCGTTCTGGTGGCATAGATCTACAAATTCTTTGAATTTTTCAGGCGTTCCGTACGCTTTATCCAGCGCATAGTGAAAAGATGTGTTATAACCCCAGGATAAGTTGCCTTCAAATTCCATAATCGGAAGCAGTTCAATGGCATTGATGTTTAAGTTTTTCAAATAGGAAATCTTATTGATGAGTGACTGCCAGTTTTTTTCTTGTGTAAAATCTCTCAGTAATAATTCATACACCACCAAATCTTCCTTTGCCGGTCTCTGAAAATTGGTCACCTGCCAGCTGTAAGGAGTCTGACCGGTTTTAAAGGTTGAAACTTCAAAGCCCTGACCTGCAGGAAATGGAGGTAAATTGGGATAGGTTGTGCTTGAAATCCACTGATCATCATAGGACGATAAAATCTGCGGTGAATAAGGATCCGCCACTTTTTTAAGATCATTGGTTCTGTACTGGAAAGTATATAACTGTTGTGGAGTCAGGCCATTTAATTCAATCCAGTAAAGATCAGGATTCGCGGTATCTCTTTTCATTAAATAAGCATCATTTACCGCCCAGTTATTAAAACTTCCGATAACGTGCACAAAATTTTTATGAGGCGCGTACAGGGCAAGTCCCACTTTCGTCTGGTCTGAAGAATGATAATTAATCCCCTGTCTGATCCAGCCGGGAATAGTTTCTGAAACTACAGTCCTGGGAATCTGCAGCAGGAAAGCAGCGTTCTTTGAGTTGGAATTTATATCAGTAGCAATCAGTTCCATGTTGGCATCCTGAGTCACCGTATAGCTATAGGTGTAAGATTGTGAAGGAGCAGATGCAGTATTCACAACTGTTCCGTTTGCCTTTAACTGAAACGTCGCATCTACATTAGTCGTCGCTGTAATATTAACAGACGTTCCTGCCGGAATTGTAGTCAGGCTATTCGCTGCCGGGTTGGTCAGCGTTAAATTTAAAAGACCAACATTAACAAAAATATCCGGGGAGGTCTGATGGGAGCCCGTTTTATCTTTTAGCAGAAATCCAAACCTCCCGATTCCCGTTCTTCCGAAAAAAGCTGTTGGAGTCATGGTTAAGGAATAGGTATCTGCAGCTGAATTGTAAGTGAGTTTATTCAGATCACTGGAACTGTTCCAGCTTCCATTGGTAGGACAATCCTGGCTGTTCTGATAATTGGTATCAAATGACCATGACCAAATGTAGATGGCATTATTTGAAACATTCCAGGCTGATTCATCGATCTGATCTCCCGGAATGGTTAGGGTAACCGCATCCGTTTCATTGAACGGACTGGGAGTAACGGTATAATTGATCTGCCCGAAAACCAACGCTGCAACAAGCAGATAAACAAGGGAATAAAACTTCTTCATTTCTTTATTTTTATCGAATATAGTATTAATTTTCTTTTTTATACTTCATTTCACAGTGAAAAAATAAGTCATAAAAAAAGACCCATGAAAAATTCCATGAGCCTTTACGATAAAAGTAATTGTAATGAACTTTTTTTAAAATAAATCAATGTATGCCTTTACAACAAAGGGCTTTCCTAAAAAAGCCCCTGCTGATCAATCAAACGTATCGGGACTTAGTTTTTAATAATTTTCTTAGAAAAAACCTGTCCGTTCTTTAACTTTAATTCTACAATATAAATTCCATTCGGAAGTCCGTTCATATGGATCTGGTTATTGGAAAACTGGATATTATTCAGTTTCTGTCCTACCATATTGATGACACTGACGCTTTCGATCAATGCATCTGCTTTGATATTAAGAACACCGTTCGTAGGGTTTGGATAAAATCCTACTGCTGATGTATTTTTGATGATATCTGATGTTCCTAAAGCAGAACCTGTCTTGATGCATCTTACTGCAGACCCCTGCCCTCTCATCGCTCCTGAAGAAGGATTGGCAATAGTAGCCCCTATGTATAGGTATTTCCCACCTGAGTTGGAGGTGTCAGAGCTCCAGAAATATCCTCTTTGCCCTGCGAACGTAAGGGCTCCGTTGGAAGAGCTTCTGTATCCTGATGCAGGCAGCTTCAGGTAACTGTTGTAGGCCGTTCCCGGATTTGCAATATGATCTGACTCCACAGCGGCTGCCCACTCAGCCTGGGAAGGCATTTTCCAACCCGGTCCTACAGCCATACAAGGATCTACTCCTACATTGTTGGAAACATTCGCTGCATTGGAAGCCGTCCATTTGTCGGTAGCGGCAAAAGTACTCCACCATGATCCGATGATGAAAGCATTAGAACCAGCCAGTCCGTCCGGTGAATTCGGTGTTGTAGGCGCTGCCGTAGCCGAATTTCTCAGCTGGTGACCATCATCCCATCTTCCCCACTGGAAAAGATCTCCGTACGATGCTTCATCCCCTAATGAAGATGCTACCTGGGAACTTCCAAGGTTCTGTTGCATCCAGATATTTCCCTCGGCTCCTCTTACCGTTGAATACGTTACCGTTTGTCCACGATAAGTAAAAGTTACACAACCCGTATCTCCTGCATTGTTTCCAGGATCTGTATTGGTGCATCCCGGAGGCGTTCCGTTCAGTGGAATTCTTTTCACTTTGGTACCATCTTCTGAATAAGCAAGTACTAAATAATTATTAGCCTTATCAATTGCAAGGTCATTATATTTAGCTTCTCCTGTGGAAATAAAATCTCCACCATAGGTTACCCAATTCTGCGCAGCAGTATCGAATTTATAGACCGTATTTCTTAATAAGTCGTTGTCTTCAAAACGGCTGGCTACTACAAAAGGCTCTCCGGATGCCGTCACTGTAATCGCTACATGCTGTACTCTCCCACTAGAAAAATCAGCCTGACCAAGCTGTATCCATGCATTTCCGTTAAATTTCTTAACGTTAAGTTTCTGACCGTTTGCTGAACTGGCAACGTAAGCCACATAAAGATTATTGTTACCATCGATCGCAATATCAGAGGTATACTGTTCTGAAGAAGAAGCCGCATCTACGATCGTTCCTCCCACCAATGTCCACGTATCTGTAGCTACCGCTGATGTACTGTTCTCATATACTCTTACACCCGATGCGATATTGCATGTATAAATTTTCTGATTGGACCCAATCACCATTTCTGCAAATGATGCTCCGTTTGAAAAGCCTGTATTTCCTACCTGCTCCCAGGCTCCGTTTGCATAACGTTGTACAGTTCCTGAGTTCTGTCCCCCGAATGTAAACAGTACATTGGATGGAGAAACCGCGGAAGCATGATAGTTGGCAGCAGATTCCGTAGCTTTTGGAAGCTGTGTCCATGAAGTACCGTTAAACTGACGGACTGCAATTCCGGATCCCGGATATCCTACCTGATTGGTGTAAAAAATATTTCCTAAACCGTCAAGAGATAATGAATTAAAGGTTGCTGTACCCTCTGTAATTCCTGCTGTACCTCCTACATAAGACCATGAAGTCCCGTTGAATTTCTGCACAGAACCTTTAGCCACTGAGGTATCATAATAAGAAAGATAATAGTTCCCAGCCTGATCTACTGCCAGATTGTTATAGCTGCTTCCTCCTGCTGAAACTCCCTGCGCACCTCCTACATCTTCCCATTGCTGGGCATATAGATAACTTCCTGCGATGGTTAGCAAGGCCAAACCTGCTCCTATTTTACGGATCGCAAAATGTAAATTTTGAAACATATCTAATATTATTTTTAATTATTCTAAATTTAATTTAATTTTGCGCAAAATTACTTTACATTCTTAACCCTGAGTTATCATTTCCAAACTTTTTGTTATCTGATGTAAGGCTTTTGTTTCAAATTGTACCCTACCCGTAAAATCATTTCCTATGAAGAATCTCTCCAGGAATGGACTGTTATTCAGTTCCGACAACATCAAGATCGTCATGCAGGAAGACCCACAGCCTGAAAAGTTTTCAAGATTGCATATGATTGAAAGCAGGGCAAGTTTCAGCCTCCTTTTTCTGCTAAGTCCCAATATTAAACTGGAAGCCAATGACTGTGAGACCAAATTTCTGTTCAGGAAAAACCAGTATATTCTTCATTATTCATCACAGGAAAGTACCGCAGAGCTTTGGACAGAAAGCCAGGAAGCCTTAAAATATTTTCAGATTCAGATTAATTATCAATATATTTTTAACCTCATCGATCCGGAATCGAGCAAGGAAAATGCAGATATTCTGGAAAACATGATCCGGAACAATTATATTTTTCTTCATCAAAGAACGCCACCTTATATGACTGTGGAAATGCATATGATCCTGAACGAGCTGATCAGTTATTCTAAAAAAGGAATGGTGCAGCGGTTATTTGTAGAAGCCAAGATCATTAAGCTGCTAATTTTAATTTTTGAACAGTTCAATGAAAAAAACACCATACAGACGGAGCCTGGAACTTCGTTTGTGATTAAAAAATTCATTGATGAAAATTATCATAAAAATATCCGTGCGGAAGATATCGGAAAGCTTACCGGAATCAATCAGAATAAGATCAGGAAAGAATTTAAAGCCCAATATCAGATGACGGTTTCCGATTATATTTCAGAACTGAGAATGCTGAAAGCGAAGAAAATGATCATCGACAAAGGTATTATGATCAAAGAAATTGCGATTGAATGCGGCTATGAATATGTGCAGAACTTCACCCGGGCATTCAAAAAAAAATTCGGGGTTTCTCCGGAAAAACTGAGAAACGGATAATAAATAGAAAAACCGCCTAAAAAATTAAGCGGTTTATATATGTTGTTTTGCTTTGATATTACTTTTTCAGAATTAAGGTGAAAAAGCAATGACAGTCAATTAATGATGATGTCCGTGATCGTGTAGGAAAGGTCCGTTTCCTTTAGGATTGCTGAAGACTACTTCTACGCCTTCCTGCTCATTAAGTTCTTTTCTTCTGATATCTTCAGGATCAAAAGGTTTTACTTTTCCGAAATATTCTTTCAGACCTTCAGTTAACCACATAGGGATTACCAAACCGAAGAACATGAAGATACACCAGAACCCTACTAAGAACATAATTATAAAGAATACAGTCCATAGGAACTGGTAGAACGGCCAAAATGCTGATAAAATCGTTATCATTCTCTTAAAGATTTTAGGCAAAAATAGGACTTTTTTGCGTTGTACACAAAACATACACGCCCTATTTTCTAATTTATTTTGATTTTAAACTAATTAATGGGCAAGATCAGCGAAGAAGTCATTGCCTTTATCGTCCGTAATGATGAACGCCGGGAAGTCTTTTACTTCGATCTTTCTTACTGCTTCCATCCCTAATTCAGGGAAGTCTACGATATCCACAGACACAATATTGTCTTTGGCAAGAATCGCTGCCGGTCCGCCGATAGATCCCAGATAGAAGCCTCCGTATTTACCGCAAGCCGTGGTCACGTCTTTACTTCTGTTTCCTTTGGCCAGCATGATCATGCTTCCGCCATGGCTCTGGAACTCGTCTACATAAACATCCATTCTTCCGGCAGTGGTAGGTCCGAAACTTCCTGAAGCCATTCCTTCCGGAGTTTTTGCAGGTCCTGCGTAATAGATCGGGTGATTTTTGAAATATTCCGGCATCGGTTGTCCGCTGTCGATGATTTCTTTGATTTTTGCGTGGGCAATATCTCTGGCAACGATAAGCGTTCCGTTTAATTTTAATCTTGTTTTGATAGGATATTTAGACAGCTCAGCCAATATCTCAGGCATTGGCTTGTTCAGATTGATTTCAACAGCTTCCTCCAGGTGTGGTGGCGTATCCGGTAAGAATCTCTTCGGATTTTCTTCCAACTGCTCTAGGAAAATACCTTCTTTTGTAATTTTCCCTTTGATATTTCTGTCTGCAGAACATGAAACTCCCATTCCTACAGGGCAAGAAGCAGCATGACGCGGAAGCCTGATCACTCTTACATCATGGGTAAGGTATTTCCCTCCAAACTGTGCTCCGATAGCACTTTCCTGGCAGATTTTCTGAACTTTAGCTTCCCATTCAAGGTCTCTGAAAGCTTGTCCGCCTTCATTTCCTTCTGTCGGAAGGTTGTCGTAATATTTTGCAGATGCTTTTTTCACAGCAGCAAGATTCGCTTCAGCAGAAGTTCCCCCGATGACAAGCGCCAGGTGATAAGGCGGGCATGCAGCCGTTCCAAGGTCTGAGATTCTTTCTTTTACAAATGCTTCAAGAGACTTTTCATTCAATAATGATTTTGTCTTTTGGTATAAGAATGTTTTGTTGGCAGATCCTCCTCCTTTCGTTAAAAACAAAAATTCGTAATAATCTCCTTTTTTAGCATAAATATCAATCTGTGCCGGAAGATTAGAACCGGAATTCTTTTCGTCAAACATCGTCAAAGGAACCACCTGAGAATATCTTAGGTTTCTTTTCTGATAAGTATTGTAAATTCCTTTGCTCAGGTATTCTCCGTCATCCACTCCTGTGTAAACACTTTCTCCTTTTTTACCCATGACAATCGCCGTACCTGTGTCCTGGCAAGAAGGAAGAGCGCCTTCCACCGCCACAGCAGCATTCTGCAAGAGATTGTAAGCAACGAACCTGTCGTTATCTGTAGCTTCCGGATCATCGATGATTTTTCTGAGACTTTCAAGGTGAGAAGAACGAAGCATGAAAGAAACATCCGCCATAGCTTCTTCGGCCAAAAGCTCCAGTCCTTTCGGATCAATGGTTAAGATCTCTCTTTCTCCTAATTGTTCAACCTTTACATAGTCTGATGTCAATTTTTTATACACCGTATCATCTTTCTGGATCGGATACGGATCCTGATATCTAAAATCCATTCAATTTTTGTTTGTGCAAAAATACGTCATCCTTAAAAAAACATGAGTAAAATCACTCATCCATATTGATATTTATAATGGTTATAAATTGCGGGATTCTGCGTTTATGATTAACTTTATAAAAATTTCAATCACAATGAATTACAGAATAGAAAAGGATACTATGGGGGAGGTTCAGGTGCCTGCTGACAAGTTTTGGGGAGCACAGACTGAACGTTCAAGAAACAATTTTAAGATCGGACCTGAGGGTTCTATGCCTCACGAAATCATTGAAGCTTTTGCATTTTTAAAGAAGGCAGCTGCTTATACCAATACGGATCTTGGTGTTCTTCCCGCAGAAAAAAGAGATATGATCGCTAAAGTATGTGACGAAATCCTGGAAGGAAAACTTAACGACCAGTTTCCTCTGGTGATCTGGCAGACGGGTTCAGGGACACAGTCCAATATGAATATCAATGAAGTGGTTTCCAACAGAGCTCACGTAAATAATGGCGGAACTTTAGGCGATAAATCTGAAATTCACCCGAATGACGATGTGAACAAATCCCAGTCTTCCAATGATACTTACCCAACGGCAATGCATATTGCTGCTTACAAAAAAGTGGTTGAAGTAACGATTCCGGCTGTTGAAAAATTAAAAAATACAATTGCAGCAAAGGCGGAAGCATTTAAAGATATTGTAAAAATCGGGAGAACTCACCTTATGGATGCCACTCCCCTTACGCTTGGACAGGAATTTTCAGGCTACAAAGCTCAGCTTGAATATGGTCTGAAAGCGTTGAAAAACACCCTTCCTCACCTTTCTGAACTTGCTTTGGGCGGAACTGCCGTAGGTACGGGACTAAACACCCCAAATGGTTATGATGTAAAAGTTGCTGAATATATTGCGAAGTTTACCAATCACCCGTTTGTTACAGCTGAGAATAAATTTGAAGCTCTGGCTGCTCACGATGCTATTGTGGAATCCCACGGTGCTTTAAAACAACTGGCTGTTTCTTTATTCAAGATAGCTCAGGATATCAGATTGCTGGCTTCAGGTCCACGTTCGGGAATCGGGGAAATTCATATTCCTGAAAATGAGCCGGGATCTTCTATTATGCCCGGGAAAGTAAATCCTACGCAGAATGAAGCAATGACTATGGTTTGCGCTCAGGTTCTTGGAAATGATACGACAATCTCTTTTGCAGGAACTCAGGGGAATTATGAGCTTAATGTGTTCAAACCTGTTATGGCGTACAACTTCCTTCAGTCTGCTCAGTTAATCGCGGATGCATGTATTTCATTCAATGATCACTGTGCGGAAGGTATTGAACCGAATCATGAGAGAATTAAAGAACTGGTAGACAAATCATTAATGCTTGTTACCGCCTTAAATACCCACATAGGTTACGAAAATGCAGCGAAGATTGCAAAAACAGCCCACAAAAACGGAACGACTTTAAAAGAAGAAGCTGTAGGCCTTGGCTTTTTAACAGCTGAGCAGTTTGACGAATGGGTGAAGCCGGAAGATATGGTGGGAAGCCTTAAATAGATAAAGGTTTGGGAGATGGACGATGGAGGCTGGAAGATACTATTCGCCATTAATTTTTAAGAGATCCCTTACAATATATCAAGTGTGATTTAAGAATTAATAAAAATGCTTTGTAGTATGTTTTAGACCATAACAACTTTAATTTCCCTTACATTTAAATAGATTGAACAATAAGAAAACCTCAGAAATTCTGGGGTTTTTATTTTTAGTAAAACACTGACGTACAATTTTTTATAAAAACATATGCTATAATTTTATTTTTTCCTATATTAGTGATATACAAAACTTAATCTATGAAAAATTTAAAAAAATTACACAGAGATCATTTAAGAGAAGTAATGGGAGGACATACATGCCCGAACAATCTCGTTCATGTAGAGTTTAACGGCTATCATGCATGCTGCCTGAATATGCCTCCTGAAGGAAATCCGTGCAAAGGAAAATTCTGCTTTATTCCTGAGGGAATGTGTTCCAGTGAACCTATGTAAGATAAAACGCTAATTAGACTATTTCCCTATGAAAAATTTAAAAAAACTAAACAGAAATCTCTTAAAAGAAGTTCTAGGAGGGCACACCTGTCCGGGTACTACGATTCATTTACAATATAACGGGTATCATGTCTGCTGCATCAGAATGCCTCCCGGTGGTAATCCATGTAAAGGGACATTATGTCTTATTGAAGAAGGAACGTGTTCAGGAGATCCAATGTAAAATAAAACTTTAATTAAACTATTTTCCCATGAAAAACCTGAAAAAATTCAACAGAGCCAGCCTGAAAGAAGTATTTGGAGGGGCTGTTGTTCCACGCTGTCCGCCGAACTGGTATCTTGTCCAATATAACGGTTATTACGCATGCTGTAGCGTTCCTACAGACAATCCCTGCCAGGGAATGTGTATGGTGCATGTTGATATGTGTGCTACACCGATCGAGGAAGATCCTATTTAAAATAATTGATGGAAAGGCCGGAACTTGTTTCCGGCCTTTTTATTTATCCTGAAAATTCATCCAGCATATTTCTGGTAGGAACAAAGAAAAGCGTTCCGGTAACTGCTGTACTGAAATCTAAAATTCTGTCGTAATTGCCCGGTGGATCTCCGATGAACATATTCGTCAGCATTTTCTTCGTTGTGCTGAATGTACTGGCATAAGCTATGAAATACGTTCCGAACTCATTGGAAGAAGGGTTTCCGAAAGGCATATTGTCTCTTACAATCTTAAGCTCTTCCCCGTTTTCCCCTTCAATATTAGCCAAAGCAATATGGGAATTGGATGGTTTTACAGCATCCGACATTTCTATATCATTTTCTTTTGACCTTCCGATCACTTTTTCCTGCTCTTCTGTGGACAGCCCTTTCCAGGCATCCATATTGTGAAGGTATTTCTGAACAAATAAGTAGCTGCCGCCCTTATACTGAAGATCTTCATCCCCGATTTTTGCAAAATAATCCCGGTCTTCTCCATGCGGATTTTCAGTTCCATCTACAAAGCCAAGAATAGAACGGGCATCCCAATATTTGAATCCATGGATTTCAAGAATACTTTCGGCAACGGAGCTCAAAAGTTTTGAGATCTCTATCGCCATATCGAAAATAAGACTTTTATTATCTGCTCTCAGATGAAAATGAAGATCTCCGGGCGTAGAAACGGCCGTATGTTTTACGCCTTTAATTTCTTCAAAACTGATCAGTTCTTTCGGCAACGGTGTCGGAAGTTCCAGTTTTTTCCAGGCATCAGCACCAATTCCCATCACGCAGCTTACTCTACTGTCCGGAAACCTGTTAAAAGCTGAATTATTAAGATTGAGGACCAAAGCACAAAGCTGCTGGAAAACATCTTTCAGCTGCGGGCTGTTATTCAGTTTCCACACCATGAAAATAGTGTTGCTGTTAGGATAGTCTGTGACGTTTTGTGATTCTATACTCATTATTTTTTATATCAGTTAAACTTCTGCCGGCGTAGACACCTGATCTGCAAAATACTGTTCAAGATCCTTCAATGTTTCCGGATTGGTCTTGATGTCTTTCACAAGCTGTCCTTTATTCACAACAACAATTCTGTTACAGACTTCTGTCGTATGGGAAAGGTCATGGCTAGAGATCAGAAAAGTAACCCCATCCTGCTTTGAAAGTTCTTTAATTAAGTTTTTAAGTTTAATCTGGGTTGATGGATCCAGATTCGCAAAAGGTTCATCTAAGATAATGATTTCCGGATTTCCGATGACAGCTCCTATGATTCCTACCTTTTTCTGGTTTCCTTTTGATAAATCACGGACATATTTTCCAGAATTAAGAATTTCTCCATTGAAAAAATCATGGAAAGGTTTTAAAAATTCGTCTACAGAAGCTTTATTCTGCCCTCTCAGTTCTCCGATGAAATAGAAATATTCTTCAGGCGTCAGATAGCCGATCAGGAAAGTATCATCTACAAAAGCAGACACTTTGTTTTTCCAGGCTTCAGATTCATTGACTTTAATATCCTCGATGCTTACAAAACCTGTCGTAGGCTGGATCAGATCAAGCATAAGACTAAAAAGCGTCGTTTTCCCGGCTCCATTATTTCCTACCAGCCCAAAAGTTTCACCGTTAGGAATTTCAAGATGCTCAATATTAAGAACTGTAGCAGTTCCGTAGGTCTTGGATAAGTTATTGATGGTAATCATAATTTAGTCTTTGTTTTTAAATGCGTCCAGCGTACTGTATTTTTCGCGTTTGTATTGTTTAACGATGATATCGAATATTCTTTCTCTCAGCATAAATCCTACAAGTCCCAAAATAGCAATGCTTACAACACCTGCCGTGATTCCAAAGAAGTATTTTGACAGAGCAAAAACGCCCATAGGAAGTAACATTTTCGGAATCAGAAGGAGCATAGATTTCAGATTAAAACTGTTTTTCTGTCCTATCCTTTTTTCTTTTGAATTAAGATCGATCTGCGTTTTATTATACGCACCAGACCATAGGGTAAGCTGGGAATTCACCCCGATATTATAAATCCCTGCTGCAAAAAATGTGATATAAAGCTCCCAACCAAAATAGGCGTAAAATAAGGCAATGATAATTGAAGCTGCTGTCATGATGTTGATCAGCCACCATTTTGCTTTGAGATATTCTTTGTAAGGAACATTCAGAGTCATCATTAAGGGGTAATAAGAACTGTCGAACGAAGGAACTCTCTGCCCGAAAAGAAACTGAAAACCTCCGGTCACAAACAGCCCCATAAACATCATCATGGCCGGTGTTTTGTAAATTGTAGAAGAGAACATCAGCAATCCGTAGAAAAGGAAGAAAAAACTTCCGATCAGAATTCCTTTGGTGACTTTATTCCTTCTCAGCATTTTGATATCGTTGTTGATAAATGTTCCGATGACACCGTATTTATTTAGGAAGGCAATATTTTCAGTTTTCCCAAACTGCTTCTTCGCTTCGAGTCCCTGATCCAGATAGAATTCTTTACGAACGTAGCTGAAACAGATTCGCCATAAGCCAAAGAACAGAACAATTGGAATTATAATCCAGTAAGGAGTCTGGTAGAAACTATAAATAAATTTTTCCGAGTAAGAAAGTACGGGTACAATATTGTAATAGCCAAGCGCACCCACCCCGGCAAATACACAGCCTATGATGATCGCAATCGTTTCTTTATCATTGAACTGGATATTGATAAAATTATTCAGATAAAATAAAAAGGAAATTCCGATGAACCAGGTTAAAATACCTACAATACTGTATCCATTGAACATTGCAATGATCGAAAATGTAATGAAGAACAGGGAATTCAGCCAGCTCAATGCGGAAAGAAAGGTTTTCACAAGCATATAATTGACCAGCGTATTTTTGGGAATATTCTGGGTCAGGAAAGGCTTGATATTCTGGGTGGACATTTCCTGCCAGATATACTTGAAAATCAAATCTGCAGCCCATGCTATTACTAAAAATTTTGAAACAACTTTTAAAGGATCCTGATGCATTTCGTCCCGTACGTAGAAGAACACTGCAAAAGCGCCTCCTGCCAGACAGGCCATAAAATAAAGGATTCCTATAAAACGAAGGATTTTCATGGCCAGATTCACGCCTACAGAAGTACCGCGGAAAAAGCTCTTGATTTCCAGTCTGAGGAACTTTAGAAACATATCTTAGTTTTTTTATATTAGTAAATATAAAGTAAAATATGTTACAGTTTTTTAGCCAATTAACTCTTTTGCCTGTGCCAGAGCAGCCTCAGTAATTTTGCTTCCGGACAGAAGCTGGGCGATTTCGTTTAGTTTTTCTTCGTCATTCAGAGGAATGATGGTAGATTGTGTTTTGCCGGAAATATCACGTTTTACAACTTTATAATTGTCATTTCCTTTGGCTGCAACCTGTGCGAGATGGGAAATAACGATAAGCTGCATATCCGCAGACATTTCTCGCATCAGATTTCCTATTTCTTCGGCTACTTTCCCTGAAACTCCGGTATCAATTTCATCCAGAATCAGGGTTGGAAGTTCATCGCTCTCTGCAATGATCTTTTTCACCGCAAGCATTACTCTGGATCTTTCACCACCGGAAATAGCCGTCTGGATAGGTTTTAAAGGAAAACCTGAGTTAGCCTGGAAGAGTAACTGTATATTTTCTTTTCCGAATGCATTAAACTCAGCTGTATCCTGAAGTTCAATATCCACTTTCGCTTTTTCAAGACCCAGTTTTTTCAGAAGCCCTTCTGCTTTTTTGATGAAGACAGGAACGGATTTTTTTCTGTTTTTTGAGAGTTTTTCAGCAAGAGTCTGAAGTGTTTTTTCTTTTTTGGAAATATTTTCCTCAATCTCCGCAATATGATCTTCGAGTTCCGAAGCACCTTTCTGCTCACCTGCCAGCTGATCTCTGAGCGCTTTCAGTTCATCCAGATCAGAAACACTATGCTTCAGAAATAAAGCATTGATTTTATTATTAAGCTCAACAAGAATCGCGAGATTGGCCGGATTGATTTCTATTCTTTCCGATTCATTTTCAAGTTCGGAAATGATGTCTTTCAGTTCTACAAAAGAGGTTTCCAGCCTTTCATCAAGTTCTGAAAAACCATTGGATACTTCTGCAATTCTGGAAAGTTTATGTTTAGCTTCGTTAAAAAACGACAGAATTCCTACTTCTTCCTGATGAAATCTGGAAAGGATCTGTACCAGATTTTCGGAAATCATCTCCGCATTTTCCTGAATAGATAACTGATTCTGAAGGTCTTCATAATCTACATCATCCAGTTTCAGTTCTTCCAGTTCGTTCAGGAGAAAATCTTTGTAATCACTTTCTTTTCTGTTCTCAGAAAGCTGGGTCTGAAGTTTTTTAAGCTGTATTTTTAAACTCTGGTAGTCTGAAAATTCATTCTGATAGTCTTCAATGCCCTTCTTGTTTTCAGAAAGTCCGTCAATAATTTTAAACTGATATTCTGAAGTAAAAAGGTTAGAAGTTTCAAACTGGGAATGAATATCGATCAGTTTTGAAGACAGTTCTTTAAGCACATCAAGGGTCACCGGCACATCATTAATGAACGCCCTGGATTTCCCCGAAGGAAGAATTTCCCTTCTGATGATGGTGTGATGCTCATAGTCCAGGTCATTTTCGATAAAGAATTTTTTGAACTGGTTATTGAGATCAAATTCGGTCTCTACAATGCTTTTCTCTTCCGATTTGGAAATAGATTTTACTTCTGCCCTTTCGCCAAGGATCAGCCTTAAGGCCCCTAAAATAATGGATTTACCAGCTCCGGTCTCCCCGGTAATTACCTGCAAACCGTTATTCAGTGATACTTCAAGGGTATCAATCAGGGCAAAATTTTTAATGTAAATTCTCGAAAGCATGGATTAGCTGATTACTTTAAGTAATGCAAATATAGAATTTAGTATTCGGTATTCAATGGCTAAAGCCGGTGGATTTTATTTCCACTTGCTCCATTTATTCTCAGAATATTTGGGCGTAAAGATCATCATCAGCTGCTTAAGGTCATTCATGACAAGCCCTCCATTGTTTCCTGAATTGAAAACATTGAAAATTTCGTCACTTTTATTATCTAAGAAAAGATTGAAGTAATAAGACTGCTGGAATGAGTTTTCATACATTTTCAACTGCATGAGTGCGTCAAAGATCACTTTTTTTGCGGCCGTCTGATCCTGATTGAACAGATTATCCAAACCTGCCCTGTGATAGGTATACATCGTAGACCTTAATTGGCTCCAGTTCGGATTGATGATCTCATTGATCAGTATGGTACGGCTTCGCGGCTCATTGATGACATTCCACCCTTCATAGTTTCTGTTCTGCGAATTTTGAGCAATTTGCTGTGCTTTTGAGAACCATGCCGTTCCTCCCATAGACTGGAAGCTGTCTGCATCATACCCTAAGATGACATAAACATAAAAACTGATCACATCAATAAGATTTTTTCCAGAAAACTGTCTTTCATTAAACACCAGGTTTTCATTTTCCACATATTCAAATGCAAATCTCTGGTCCTGAAGGTTGACTAACGGTGACTCATAACTTGTATTGTACACCGGACGCACAGCCTGGATCACAATGCTTCCTTTAAAACGGTTTCCGTCTCTTTCAGCAACTACGACTGCAAAATTACATTTGATCTTCTCGAAATTCTGAAGCTTTTTCCCCGTCCAGCTGGTATTGTTGATAAAGTCTCTAAGACTTTTCTCCAGCGCTTTATAGGCCTGCTGGTTACTTCCTCCCAGCTGTTGGGAGTTGATCTGTACTGTTGCAAGCAGTTCCTGGGAAAAACTCAGATTATATATAAAAAGCAGCAAGAATAGGCTTATGATTTTTTTCATTATCTATTAAAAATTGAGAACGGAAATTTATTAAAATTATTTTAAAATCTGAGACTCAACAAAATCCAGAATATCTTTAGCCACTTCATCTTTGGACTTCAGGTCGAATTCCTGTTTTCCAGTTTTGGTAAATATCTTGATTTTATTGGTGTCATTTTTAAAGCCTGCGCCTTCATCACGAAGGGAGTTCAGGACGATCATGTCAAGGTTTTTCTTTTCCAGCTTTCCTTTCGCATTTTCTTCTTCATTCTGGGTTTCCAGCGCAAAGCCTACCAGAAACTGATGGGTTTTCTTTTCGCCCATGGTTTTAAGAATGTCCGGGTTTTTCACCAGTTCGATGGTTAAATTATCATCATTCTTTTTAATTTTCTCTTTTGCCACCTCTTTTGGAGCGTAGTCCGCTACTGCAGCGCTCGCAATACCAATATCCACGCGGTCATAAAATTCAAAAACTTTATTCAGCATTTCTTTGGCAGAGGTTACTTTATGGAGTTTAATATTCTTATCAGTAGTCGTCTGAGAACTAGGTCCGGAGATCAGGATCACTTCTGCCCCTCTCTTTGAAGCTTCTTCCGCAAGAGAGAACCCCATTTTCCCGGAGGAATGATTCCCGATAAATCTTACAGGATCAATGGCTTCATAAGTAGGACCGGCCGTGATCAGCACTGTTTTTCCTTCAAGGCTTTTGCTGTGATTTTGCGAAGTAAAAAATTGGTCAACGGTTTTAAAAATCGTCTCCGGTTCCGCCATTCTTCCCTGCCCGATCAGGCCGCTGGCGAGCTCACCACTTTCTGCCGGAATGATAAAATGTCCGTAATCTTCCGCCATTTCAAGATTCTGCTTGGTGGAAGGATGCACATACATATCAAGATCCATGGCTGGAGCGATAAATATGGGGCATTTCGCAGACATATAGGTGGCAATCACCAGGTTATCACACATTCCGTGGATCATCTTGGCTAATGTATTGGCCGTGCATGGCGCAACGATGATGACATCTGCCCAAAGGGCCATTTCCACATGACTGTTCCAGGTACCGTTATCACTGTAAAAATCTGAATATACAGGCTTTTTTGAAAGCGTTGAAAGACTTAGTTTCGTTACAAACTGTTCTGCATCGGGCGTCATAATCACCTGAACTTCGGCACCTTTTTTCACAAAATCCCGGATCAGGAAATGAATTTTATAGGCCGCAATTCCTCCAGAAACAGCGATAAGTATCTTTTTACCGGAAACACTCATTTAGTTTTAATTTTTGAAATACTAAATTACTTATTTTTTCGCACAAAGACGGGTACAAACAGACAAAGGTCATAAAAGAATTGAATTCCCTTATGACCTTCATATGATTAAAAACAAAAATAATTATTTTCTGTCTTCTGTCTTTCTGAAATAGATATCTTCATTCAGCCATTCTTCGATAGCAATAGAAGTAGGCTTAGGAAGTTTTTCGTAATGTTTAGAGATTTCAATCTGTTCTCTGTTTTCGAAAACTTCTTCCAATGTAGAATTGTGCACAGCAAACTCGTCTAATTTATTGTGAAGTTCCGTACGGATCTCCGCGTTGATCTGCTCTGCTCTCTTTCCCATGATAACAATAGCTTCATAGATTGAACCTACTTTATCTTCAATCTTGTCTTTATCGTAAGTAATAGTATTTACTTCTGCTTTTGTATCTTTTACACTCATTTTGAGAAAATTATTTTATTTTAAGATGGCAAATTTACGAATTATCTTTGGATTTTGAAAGTGGCCGCCGGAGGAGGGGTACTAAGTGCCGCACTATCCCTCTGGATCTGCATTGCCTTCTTTTCATTGCTGATCTGATCTTTGATCTGCTGCTCCGTTTTATTTTTTTCAGCCGTCTTTTCCGCCTCTTTTTTCTGTCTTGCCGTTAATGCTGCAATTCTTGCATCATTTTGTTTTTTTACAACTGCAAAATTGATTTTTTCCTTTTCCAGTTTTGTTCTCAGATCCAATGCTGTTTTGGAATATTCTGTATTCGGAAGTTCTTTTTCTACCACTCTGGTATAAGCCAAAGCACTTTCTATACGCTCTCCTTTAAGGTCATAGACTGATTTTGCAGCCAGTTCATAGCGGGATTTCATGATAAAGTCATAGATCTTCGGACGAAGTTTTGTACTTGGAAAATCTTCCAGTACGTTTTCTAAAGCCACATTAGCCGCTTTATACTCACCCATTTTGAAATACTGTCTTGCATTTTCGTATGCTTTGAATTCTAATTTATAAGACAGTTCATCCACCAGCTGGCTGATATTTTTAGATCGCTCAGAATTAGGATAATTCGTCAGGAAGTCCTGAAGCTCATTGATCGCTGTTTCTGTAGTAGACTGGTCCAGATTATAATCCATAGAACCTTCGTAGTAGCATAATGCAGACATATATGCAGCTTCTTCAGCTCTTGGGTCTTTCGGGAAGTTTACGGCAAAGTTTTTAAACTGGTGTCCTGCCAGTTTATAGCTTTTCTCATAATAATTGGCATAAGCAGTATTAAAACCTACGTTTGGAAAATCATCCGTTCCCGCTACCAGGTTAGTCAACCTGTCATAGAGAGCTAATGCATTTTTCCAATTCTTTTTGGCGAAATTTTCATTCGCTGCTTTTAAGATGACGTTCTTGTCAGCACTCTTCATTGCCCTTTCCTGCTGGCTTACGCATGAAGAAACAACTGCTACAGCAAAAAGACCTAAAATATATTTTTTCATATAAAAAATTCAACAGTTTTCGGATTCTACAGCCGATTTACTAATTTGCAAAAATATAACTTTTTTGTCAATAGATTTTTTTTTATGAATATTTAACGTAAATTTAGTCTGCAGCGTATCCCAAAATGGCAAAAACACTGAGCAAAAGATTCATTCTTACTTTTTTCTCCGCTTCTTTTGTATAAGCTTCCTCATTTTTACTCGGAACATACAGCTCGTAGAAATTTTTATTCCGGATAACAAATAATGTAGAACCAATGATCATCGTCAGGATATCTTCAGGCTTGGGAGTGAAAGTAAATACGCCCGAAGCCACACCTTTTTTAATCACATCATCCAGTTTCTTTACAAACAGCTGATAGAAGTCCAGCAGCTCGTCTTTTAAATTTTCCGTATGTCTGAGCTCCTGAGTGACAAATCCGTGGAAATAATTATATTTGAATAGTTGGGAAACAATATATTTGATGATCTCTCTCAGCTGCATTTCCGGTTTACCGTCTTTAATGGTATCTGCAAATTCTGAAAAGTTCTCTCTGGTCTTCAGCACCCGGTACTGATAGAGGTAAGACATCATTTTTTCTTTGGAACCAAAGTAATAGGAAATCATGGCCACATTGATATTGGCCTTGGAACAGATATCTCTTACAGAAGTTCCCTCATACCCTTTCTTGGCAATAAGTTCCTCTGCAATGTCCAGAATATGGATCTGTTTTTCCGTAAATTTTTTTCTCATGAAGTGCACTTTGAGTAAAGTTAAGAAATTTTTAACACAATTATAAACGTTCGTTTAATAATTTTAAATTAATTTTCTGAATAATCGTACTTTTGTTAATGGATTTTTTTGATTTTCACCACCATAAGAAGAATACGCTCTATGGGATTTACAATATAGACTTCGGAACGGTTCCCCCGGAATCTCCTTATTCTATAGGCATACATCCTAAAGATATCACTGTGGATTCTGTGGAGGAACAGTTCAGCTGGCTGGAATCAAACATCACTGAAAACTGCCTTGCCATCGGAGAATGCGGGCTGGATTCCATGGTTCCGATTCCTCAAAAGATCCAGGAACAGATTTTTTTAAGACAGATTCTTATTTCCAACGAGATCAAAAAACCTCTGATTATACACTGTGTAAGAAAGTTTTATGAGGTGATTTCTTTTAAAAAGAAAGCCAGACAGGCCGTTATTATTCATGGTTTCAACAAAAAGGAACGTATTGCGGAAGACCTGCTGAAAAATAATTTTTATTTGAGTTTTGGAAAAGCTGTTTTGTATCATTTATCTTTGCAGGAAATTGTAAGGAATACTCCCCTGGACAAAATGTTTTTAGAAACTGATAATGAATGCTTTAATATTGAAGAATTGTATTCAAAAGTTTCGGAGTTAAAGGGGATTTCTTTGGAACAACTGAACGAACAGATTTTAGAAAATTTAGACACGATAAAGAATGGATAAGTACTGGCTGGAGAGAACGGAGCTCCTGATGAAAGAAGAAGGACTGGAAAAGCTTAATAAGGCCAATGTCCTGGTTATAGGTTTAGGAGGCGTAGGTTCTTTCGCTGCAGAATTTTTGGCCAGAGCAGGTGTGGGACATATGACGATTGTAGACGGCGACACCGTAGACATTACAAACATCAACAGGCAACTTCCGGCATTGCGCTCGACAGTAGGACAGCATAAAGTAGAAGTCGTGGCAGAAAGACTATTGGACATCAATCCGGATCTTAAATTAATCAAAATCAATGAATTCCTGAATCCGGAAAGAATGGACGAAGTGCTTGATTCTGATAAATTTAATTATATCTTAGACTGTATTGACAGCATTACGCCAAAACTGTTTTTAATTAAAGCCGCCAAAAGAAGAAAAATAAAACTGGTGAGCTCTATGGGAGCCGGCGGAAAAACAGATCCAAGTAAGGTCATGGTAAGAGACATCAGCAAAACGCAGAACTGTTTCCTTGCCAGACAAATCAGAAAAAGACTTAAAAAAGAAAATATCAATAAAGGTTTCAGATGTGTTTTTTCCAATGAACTTCAACAGGAGGAAAGTCTGAAATTAACAGACGGGGCCAACTATAAAAGGTCTTTCTACGGCACTATCAGCTATATTCCTGCGATCTTCGGATTGTATGCAGCTGCTGAAGTGATTAATTATTTAGTGAAACAAGATTAATGAGCTACACCTACTCCAGAGAAGAAAAACTCAAGAAAAACACTGAGATTGCTTTACTTTTTGACAAAGGTAAATGGAGAACCTGTGGAAATCTAAGGATTATCATTCTGAAAGATAAACCCAACCTGCAGGTAGACAGCCATAAATTTGGAGTTTCTGTTTCTAAAAGATATTTTAAGAAGGCGGTGCACAGAAATCGTGTCAAAAGGCTTTTAAGAGAATGTTACCGTCTGAATAAAGATTTATTTAAAGAGGCTTTCGGAGAAAAAACGCTGGCGATGATGTTTTGGGTTTCACCTGAAATGCCGGCTAAGTTTCAGGATGTAGAGGAGCAGTTTATTAAGCTGTGCCAGATGCAGAAAAGATCTTAATAATGTAACAATGGAGCAGTGTAAAAGTTTACCAATGAAATAATGCGTAAGATGTGAGGCTTTTTATTTTTCCCCGCTGATTAGACATATTTCACTGAGGAAAGCTGAAAACTGAGACTTGTTTTTGCTTAATGCTTTTTTATTTTTTCACCACGGATTACACAGATTTTCACAGATGGGAAGGGGGAAATAAATGTTCCTTCTCCAAAATATACCGTCACTTTTTTCTGTCACGATGCACGAAATTTTATAAAGGAATTCGGGTATTTGTCTATTAAAAAAATGATAGAGGTTTAAATTTTTGTAAAAACTTGTATAGTTTTTGTAATTTTAGGGAAAACAATAAATCTGAAAATTAAAATGTTAGATCATATTCCCTACCTCTCTTACGTTCTGAGTGCCTTTATCGGTATCGGGTTGGCAGCGGCAACCGGCTTCAGAGTTTTTCTGCCAATGTTTGCGGTAAGTCTCGCTTCTTATTTCCACTGGATCCCGATGAATGAGCATTTTGAATGGCTTTCCGGCCTTCCTGCACTTATTACCACCGGTATTGCGACTATCGCTGAGATATTAGCGTATTACATCCCTTTTGTAGATCATTTGCTGGATACCATTTCGGTTCCTCTGGCGACTGTAGCAGGCTCTGTTTTATTTGCCAGTCAGTTTGCAGATCTGGGAACTTTTCCACAGTGGGGTCTTGCACTGATTGCCGGGGGAGGAACTGCAGCTACGATAAGTTCGGGTTTTGCGGGGATTCGGGCGGCTTCTACCGCTACAACGGGTGGTTTGGGAAATTCGGTGGTGGGAACTACTGAAACAGCCGGAGCGGGCATTATGTCCATACTGGCAATGGCAGCACCGGTGATTGCGGCTTTGTTTGCTGTTATTCTGATTATTCTGATCGTTGTTTTCGGCCGGAAAATATGGCGGAAATTCAGGAAAAAAAATGTAGAACAGCTTTAATTCTTACATTGAAGATTCGCTTTGGGGCTATCTTTGAGAATTATTGAACGGACTCTTTCTGTATTTTCTCTGGATTTCAGAAGGCAGTAGAATTTAAACACCTTTGTTAAAAGACTAACATCATTGTTGGGAATAAGGGCCTCAAATTTTTTCAGACTTTCTACAGCTTCTTTATTTTTTTTAAGCTGCTCATAATTGAACACACTTAGCAACAGTAATTTTGTCCTGTCTGTAGGAGCAAAGGTCTCTTTTCCATTCTCATCCTCAATGGTTTCAAAAGCTTTTTCGGGATCTATTTCAGCTGTGAGCTGTACTGTTTTATGGGTTTCCTCAAGAGCTTTTTGATTCTGTCCGGTCGCCATAAAAGATTGGATTTTAATATTTTTATAGGTCAATATCTCAAAGTCATCCAATTCTGTATTCTTCTCCGCTAAGTTAATCGTATTCAGAGTCTCTGCATATTTTTTCTTGGCAAAAAGAAGTTGAGTTTTATTGAAAAGAGCAAGGCTGTTTTGAGGATCCGATGCCAGAATTTTGTTATTGATTTTTAAAGCATCTTCATTCTTTCCGGACGATGTAAGGTCAGCTGCTTTATTCAGCTGAATATCTCTATTTTCGGCAGCAGTGGTGTTTCCTGAAAGGTATTTGGTCACCAAGGACTTAAATTCCTGTGACATGGCCTGGTAATACTCAAGATACTTAACATCATAGAAAGAATTGGGTTTTCCGTCTGATTCAAGAAATTTTTCGAAATTATGGGTAATCAGTTCTACCTGAAACTCTCCTTTCACATAATGTATGGTAGCTGCGCAGGAAAAATTATAATTCCTGTCTTTTGTTTTATTTATTTTTTGAAAAATGACTACCGATTCTATTTTTTCAAATGAAGTAAAGGAAGATGATGATTCATTCCAGTCTTTATTTTTAAATAGTGCTGCCCTTGGTATTTCAAGGAGTCTCGTGATCACGGTTTCTTCCTTAAGGTTCTTTGCAGGAACTGTAAATTCATGAGTCAAAGTAGCTACGGGAAATACTTCACCCGGATTTACCTGTGCCGAAGCAAAGGATAAACAAGCAAACAGAAAAATACAGACTAAGCGTACAATCATTTATTTTCCGCTTTTGATGATATTCACCTCTTCAATTCTGCTGTCGAAATAAGCAACTCTTTCAGGATATTTTTTCTTTAAAATACCAAAGGCTTTAATGGCTTTTGAATACAGTTTTTGTTCCAGATACAGATTGGCCAGTGTTTCTGTCATCAGGTGAGAAATATCATCGTTCTTTTCTCTGACAACATAGGTACTTTCGTCTCTTAACTGACTGATCTTAGGATTGTTTTCGATAAAGGCTTCAATAACCTTTTCCTGGATAGGGATTATTTCTTCTTCTACCTCTTCTTTCTGTACAACAACCTCTTCTTCTGCTGGTCGGTCTATTTTAAGCCAGCTCTGCCATGTATTGATAAAACCGGGAACATTGCTGTCAGACGGTGTCTGTACAGTATTCTGAGCTTTAACTTCCTGAACGGGCTCTTCTGGCTGTATGTTTTCTTTTTCTCTTTTTTCTACGGATAAACTTGAGATATCTGAACCGAAGAAAGAAACATTCATCACAGGAGCTTCTTCTCCTTTAGGTGTTTTTATTTCAGTAACTTCTTCAGAGACTTTACCATCTGTATGTTGTTCTTCTATCGTTTCAGGCGTTTCTTCTGCGGCAGGTACAATTTGCTCTTCTGAAACTGTTTCAGCTTCTTTTTGAGGCTCTTCGGTCATTTCTGCAGCAACTTCTTCCTGCTTTTCTTCTACAACAGAGATATCCTCCTGTTTTGGAGCTTCAGTTTTAGGAGCGGGAACTGTCTGTTCTTTGGAGATCATAGAATCCGGTACATTAGATTCCAGGCTCATAGGTTTCCATGCGGAGACTTCCTGAGCGACGATCTTCTGTTCTTCCGATTTTTCTACTATTACTTCCGGCTCTTCATTTTGTATAGGCTGTTCTGTGGTCTCTTCTTGTTTTTCAGGAGCAGATTCCTCAGTCGTTTTCGGTTCTTCTTTTTCAGTGGACCAGAAGTGGAAATTCTGGGTCTCGGCAAAACTGATCTCGTGGTCGGCAGTTTCAGGTTCCTCATGGTCAACCTTTGGAGCTGACTGAGCTTCTTTCATTTTCTTTTCGACCTCTTCGATCAGGCGTCTCATTTCTTCCTCATGCTTATTCACATTCGGTTTAGAGACTTCCGGAGCTATCGCTTCATCATCACTGTTTGCCTGGATTTTAACGTCCGGCAGGAATTCATCCATTCCATGGAAACTGATTTCCGCATGCGGTTCATCTTCATTTTCAGCTTCAGCAATAACTTCAGAGTCCTCCTCTGCTTCAATGACTACCGGTTCTTCAACAGTTTCTTTCTGTTCTTCTGTTTCCGGTTCGATTGCTTCTACTTCGTGGAAGCTTACTTCTTCCTTATTATCGATTTCCTGTTCCTCAACTGGTTCATCGATTTGATCTTCATCAATAATCAATTCAGGAGTGAATTCTACTCCGGCTTCTGAATTTTCTGACGGTTCATTATTTTCTGCTTCTACTTCGTGTACAGATTCTTCTTTAAGATTTTCTGTAACAGGTTCTGTTTTTTGAGTCACAATTACCCCTGATTCCAGTGTGGATTCAAGATCTATGACTTCGGAATGGGTTTCATCCAGGAAGTTTTCTTCTCCTTCAAAAAGAATTCTGTTTCTCTCGCCATCCACATGGATATGTTTGATCTCCTGAACAGGCGGTATCATAGAGGCCACTGCCTCATACTGATCCTGCTTTTTATCGGAAGGCTCTTCTCTCTTTATAGGGAAAGCTTTGTCTTTGTAGGAATATTTCACAGCCTTTTCTGTGGTTTTGGAAGGCTGTTTTTCTTCTGCCGTTTCTGGTTTCGGTTCGCGCTGAATCTTCCCGTTGATCAGCTGATAAAGAAGTTTTTTATCGGTGGTATAGGCCGCCGTTGTAGAAAGTTCTTTCTGATAGTTTTCTTTATCATAAAGGTGTACCCCAAACAAATGAAGTGCCCTGATGTTCTGGACATAAGGAAAAGCATGGATTTCTTCTTTCAAAAGACCGAGATCTTCTGACTGAATATTTTTGGGGTTCTTTAATAATTCTAAAACTCTGGGATTCATCTTACCAATTGGCTACAATATCGTTAAATATCTTGTTAATAATTCTGTCTGTCACCAGCTTCACCTGGGAAGCTTCTATCTGACTCTGCGTCAGGTCACTGTTGAAAACCGCTTCATCCGTATAGGTTCTGTCGAAACTGGAATCCGGATGTACTTTGTTTTCGTAATGTACTTTCACACTGATCGTCAGTTTGCTCTGTGCCTGCTGTACTACACCACCCGAAGGGTTCTGTGTGGTATTGGAGCTGATCGTAGTAGGTGAGAAACCGTAGTCGGAAATTTCACCTTCTATCAAAATATCAGGATTTGATTTTGTTCCTTTTAAAGTGGTTCTCTGCAGGAATCTGTTCTGGATATCCGTAGAAAACTGCTGGGAAAGTGTTGGGTTCACAAGGGCTGCATTATTGGGAAATTCATTGATCTGAACGGTCTTCTCATCCGTCAGTGAAGATCCTGTAAATGAGTAACACTGATGAAACAGCGAAAGAATGACCAACCCAAATATTATTTTTAATTTACTCATACCATTTTTTGATTTAAAGACTCCAAAACATCTTTATAAGCAGCATACTTAATGCAGATTCCCAAAGGTATAGAAAACAGGATTCCTATTCCGCATGCGATGATTCCAAGCTGAGATATAAAGCCTACTACAATTGAGAATAAAAGGATCATAAAAAAGTTTTTCTTGGCAATTTTCCAGGAAAGTCTGTATGCTTCTCTTACGCTTGTGATTCTATACAGCGAGATCAAAGGCTGTATAAAATACATAGATATGGACAGAATCATAATAAATATCATAATCAGCATCACCCACAATCCCATTCCACCTGCCAGTAAGGCTGCACCGGTATCTGACACCTGTCCACCTTCATTATCGGCAGCAATCAAAAACGGGACTAGTATAAATTGTATCGGAATCATGGCCACCATACATATCGCGAAAATAAGCAGAAACAATTTCAGATACACTACGAAATCCGTAAAGTCGAAAATATCTCCTGCTGAAACCTGCTGACCTTCATCTACTTTTTTGCAGATCTTATAGAAGTTGCCCAGTCCAAGAATCCCACAGAAAGGGATAAAGCTTATGACAAACAGGAGCAGTGTAGCTACGATAAAGCCACCAATATCTTTTTTGAACAGATCTGTTCCCCGGGATACATATTTCCCGATATTAAAATCATAATCTTTTACTTCTAAATTCTTCATTCCTGTGTATTAGTCTTCTAAGTTATATTGTTTTATTTTTCTGTATAATGTTCTCTGTGAAATGCCAAGCTCGTCCGCAGCTCTGTTTCTGCGCCCTTTATGCTTCTCTAACGCTTTGATAATTAAATCTTTTTCATTATTCTGAAGCGATAAGGATTCCGGTCTGTTCTCTTCTATTTCTATATCTTCAATATCTTCGTAGCTGTCATCAGCATTTGAAATAATGGTTGGCGACGTTTGTACCACCGGCGATTTATCTTCGAAATAGAGCAGTGAATTCTGTGCTACAGGCTGATTCTGTTCTGCAGAATAGATCCTATTGATCAGGTTTTTCTCCTGGTTACTCAGATCAGCGGTTCCTTTGTTTTTGATCAGTTCTGAAGTTAGCGATTTTAAATCATTAATATCACTTCTCATATCGAAGAGAATTTTATACATGATTTCTCTTTCGCTTCCAAAATCACTCTGCTTCTGAGAGTTCTGATTATTGACCACCATCGGAAGATGGGTTTCCATGGGAATATATTCAGCGAGTTTCTCCACTGTTATTTCGCGGTTTCTTTCTACCACAGTCATCTGCTCTACCAGATTTCTTAACTGACGGATGTTTCCCGGGAACGTATAATTTTCAATATAATGAACGGCACTAGGCTCCAACTCCAGTTCCGGCATTCTGTATTTTTCTGCAAAATCTATAGAAAACTTTCTGAATAGCAGGTGAATATCTCCTTTTCTTTCTCTCAAAGGAGGCATATCGATCTGAACGGTATTTAAACGGTAGAATAAATCTTCACGGAATCGTCCGTCGTGAATGGCTTTCATCATATTGACGTTCGTAGCTGCTACAATTCTCACATTGGTTTTCTGAACCTGTGAAGAACCCACTTTCATAAATTCACCACTTTCCAGGACTCTCAAAAGACGAACCTGGGTCTGAAGGGGAAGTTCTCCCACCTCATCAAGGAATATGGTTCCACCGTCTGCTACTTCAAAATATCCTTTTCTGGTGGCTGTAGCTCCGGTAAATGCACCTTTTTCGTGCCCGAACAGTTCAGAATCTATCGTTCCTTCCGGAATAGCTCCACAGTTGACGACGATATAAGGCTGATGTTTTCTTTTGGATTCTGAATGGATGATTTTCGGGATAAATTCTTTCCCTACTCCACTTTCTCCGATGACCAGAACGGAAATATCTGTAGGTGCCACCTGAATTGATTTTTCCAGTGCCCTGTTCAGTGCAGGAAAGTTTCCGATGATTCCAAAGCGGTTTTTTATGTTTTGTAAGTCGTTGCTCATAAGTAAATTTTTGATTATTGATTTAATAATAATCTACAGGGCCTCAATCTGTTTCCTGTAGACTTTGTTAAAGTGATGAGTGTAGACATCTTTCATGGTCTTGCCCTCATCATAAGTCCTTAATGCTAAGGTTTTTAAATCCAAATAATCTTTGTTTCTGATCTTAGAAACTTTACTTTTAAAATATATATTCTCCGCAAAGTCGTATTCTTTGCTCTGTTTTTCGAAATTTTCTGAAGCTTTGTCGTATCTGCCCAGCTCGAAATAGGTCACTCCCAGCTGGTAATGGTCATACATCCCTTTGAAATAGCCTTTTGACAATAAAGCTTTTTCAATGATGGCTGCCGATTTTTCTTTCTGCCCCAAAGCACTGTAAGCCATGGCTTTCACCACTTCCAGGTGATAATCTCCGTTTAAAGATCTTCCTAAGTCTTCAGGATAGTATTTTTTTAATGCTTCTAAATCCTGAACAGCTCCGTTGTAATCGCGCAGAAACTGGAATTTACACCAGCCTCTGTAGCCCAGATGCATTTTAGGATCTACGGCAACCGCCTTATCAATAAGGACTTTCCAGGTTACAAAATCTCCGTTCTTAAGATATGGAACGGCTTTTTCCATATAGGAATTAGAGAAATCGGGGCACAATCCGATGGCTTTATCAAAAGCTTCCTGAGATTCCCTGCTGCCCTGTCTGTCCGAAGCCCAGTTGTATAACTCACAAGCTTTTTTGCAGTTCTCACCCTCTACTGCGTTACAGTTGACCTGCGCAATAGTATTGGTGTAAACGATAAGCATCAAAAAGCTAAGGTAATACCTCTGAAACTTTTCCATTTTCAATTTTATAGGTTAAATACTGATAATAGCCTACTTTAAAACCTTTTATCTCTTTCGGGATCCAGCCGTCCAGAGATTTTGTAAACCTCAGCAAACGGTCTCCCAGTTCTTTATCTAAAACTGTTTCCTTTAGCTCTGCATTCATTTGCTGAACTCTGAACAGTCCTGTTTTTCCTTCACAATTTACTAAAAATCTTACGGTAATGTACCCGTTCGTTTTAGTTTCGGAAGATATTTTTTCTTTTTCAAGTTTTTCTATAATGGCGATTTTCTCTCCTTTATAGTCAAACTCTTTTGATCCCTGATAATACTGAAGATTGACCAGCTTTTCCGTGGTGCATCTTTTAAATGCAGGATCATCCAGTTTTTCATCAAATTCGATATCTCCAACGGTTAAAGGATATTTGCTCATGCTTTTTTCGGTCTGACATGACATCAGCACAAAAGAAAATAATGCAAAAAAACAAACCGCCCTGATCAAGATCTCAAATTATTCTGCTGTTCTCCCTAAAAGTGTGCCCTGTGTATTGTCATAGACAAAAACGTTCACAATGTCACCTATTTTCTGTCCTTCCAGCACATCAAATACACAAACCGCGTTCTGAGAGTTTCTTCCTTTCCACTGGTTTTCATTTTTTCTGGACGTCCCTTCGATCAGAATCTGGTGTGTTCTTCCTACGTAAGTCTCCATTCTTTTTCTGGATAACTCACGTTGAAGCTCGATCACTTCATTCAGACGTCTCTGCTTCACTTCAAATGGAATATTATCTTCCATCTTTTTATGCGCAGGCGTTCCCGGTCTTTCTGAATAAGCGAACATATAACCGTAGTCATATTCCACTTCCTTCATCAGGCTTAGTGTATCCTGGTGATCTTCTTCCGTTTCATTACAGAAACCAATGATCATATCCTGGGAAAAAGCAATATCTGGAACGATCTCCTTTGCTTTTCTGATTAAATCTAAATATTCCTCACGGGTATGCTGTCTGTTCATGGCAAGAAGCATATTGTTGCTTCCGCTCTGTACAGGAAGGTGAACGTAGTTACAGATGTTGTCGTGTTTTGCAATCATTCTGAATACATCCAGACTCATATCCTGAGGGTTGGAAGTAGAGAATCTCACTCTCATTTCCGGAACGGCTTTAGCCACTAAATCAAGCAGCTGTGCAAAATTAACCGCTGTAGCTTTCTGCATTTCAGAAGCTTTAACGAAGTCTTTCTTTGGACCTCCTCCGTACCATAAGTAAGAGTCTACATTCTGGCCCAAAAGGGTAATTTCTTTATATCCGTTATCTAAAAGATTTTTACATTCTTCAATGATAGAGTGCGGATCACGGCTTCTTTCTCTTCCTCTGGTAAACGGAACCACACAGAACGTGCACATATTATCGCAGCCTCTGGTGATGGTTACAAATGCCGTAACGCCGTTTCCGCCTAAACGGACCGGGTTGATATCTGCATACGTTTCTTCTTTGGAAAGGATTACGTTGATGGCATCTCTTCCGTCTTCCGTTTCCTTAAGCAGGTTCGGAAGGTCTCTGTACGCATCAGGGCCTACAACAAGATCTACCAGCTGTTCTTCTTCTAAGAATTTGGTTTTCAGTCGTTCTGCCATGCACCCTAAAACCCCAACCGTCATGCTTGGTTTTTCTTTCTTCAGTCTTTTGAACTGGGCAAGGCGCATTCTTACGGTCTGCTCCGCTTTTTCACGGATAGAACAGGTATTTAAAAGGATAAGGTCTGCTTCTTCTACTTTCAGCGTGGTATTGTACCCCTGCTCATTAAGAATAGATGCAACAATCTCAGAATCAGAAAAATTCATCTGGCAGCCGTAGCTTTCCAGAAAGAGCTTTTTAGAATTCTCAGGACGTTCAGCGATAGCAAAAGCTTCTCCCTGTTTTGTTTCGTCTATATATTTTTCCTGCACAATGATCAATTTAAGTTCAATGTTTAAGAGGTAAAGTTCAGTCTTGATTCATGAATTTTCACTCCTAAACAGATTAGTCTGCAAAGATACAAAATATTGTGACAGAATGGCAGGAGATTATTTTGAGAAAATTAAAGACTTAACGACAGTTGATAAGTTGAAATTAGTGGCTGGCCTCTGAATGTTTCCGGGCTCCATTTTTTATCAATTTTTTCTACCGCTTCTACAATTTTTTCTTTGTCTAATGAATCCAGATCGCCAGATTCAACATATATATTATTGAGAATGCCTTCCTGATTTACCTTAAATCTAATATTCACCTTCAATCCGTTGGCATTTTTGATTTTTTGCTTTTTTACGTTGTTACTTAGCTTACTTTTAAACGCCTCTATCCCACCAGGAAATTGAGCTTCTTTTTTTAATCCTTCCGTAGTATAGCCTTCTTTAAAATTTGCAAAATAATCTATTGGATAAAACAGGATCGAAAATTTCTTTTGTTTTCCCGAATTATCACTCCATTTTTTCAATTTATTCACTTCTTGAAAAGCTTTCAAAAAAAGTTCTGTAACACAATCTTCATTGAACTTTTTATTTACAACTTTTGCTTCACCATTTACAATTTCTATGGCAGCCAAAAACATTTCAGATGGCTTATTATTACATGGCTTAAAATTATTTTTAATCAGAATATCGTTCAAATCTTTATAAAATTGAACGGGGCCGCCTTCATAGGGGTTCGTGTTTTCAGGCAGAAGGTCAAAGGTTTGCGCTTTGACGAAAACAGATATGAATAGAAAAAAAATGATCTTAAATAATTTTTTCATCATGATTTTGATATTTGGATTATACTGAACAGAGACGACAAACTTATTTCTACCTTGGCGGATTAAAGTTTAATGGAAGTGTATAAAAGGACTCTACAGGCTCTCCGTTTCTTTTTGCAGGAGTCCACTTTTTCTTTCGCATTCTTTTAATACCATCCAGTATCCTTTGGTCGAATTCAGAATTTCCTGAAGATTCTTTCAGTTGTACATTCTCCATTTTCCCTTCATTGCTAACGACAAAAGTTACCACGAGCTTAAAAGGCTTGTTCCACACAAAATCACTGATATCAATCTGCCTTGCCACTTCTGCTCTAAAACGGCTCATCCCTCCTGGCATTTCCAGGATTGTTGCAATGTCCTGTGTAGTATATCCATCTTTATATCTATTGAACATAATATCAGGTGAAATAAGAAAACTTGTTACTGCCGGTTTTTTTATTCCATTAATAACTGCAGGTTTCCATTTGTTCATGTACTCCAGAACTTTTATTCCCAATTCGAAAGCACATTTATTGTTGGATGCGGCTGATGAATTATCTATACCATATTTTACAGAGGCATCTTCGTATACAACTAACTTAAGATTATACAACTCATTCTTGTCTTTGCAAGGTTTCAATCTTTTATCTATAAGTATTTGGTGAAAGTCACGATAAAACTGTACTTCTCCACCATCGTAGGAATCCATCCCTTTTGGATAATCTACTGGCGCTTCCTGTCCTGAAACTTTCAGAGAAAACACGGTCAGCAATAAAAACAGTATTCTAATCATGATCATAACCATGGGTACTGAAATTAACCTTCACCGTAATTTTAGAATCTACAGGTGTATTTTCTTTCATGGCCGGCTTCCATTTTCCTTTGATCTTTTTCATTGCATACTTCACATCATCTATAAACATTTCACTGTTTTTAATTTTGGGAAGAACATCCAGGCGATTCATTTTACCATCCGGAGCGATATTGATTAAAAAAATAACTTTCCCGTTAATCGCATAGCTCTGGGTATCTACATACGCATAAAGCATATCCATGAACTGCTTACGGAAAGCTTCATCACCACCCGGAAATTCTGCTTTCTGAGTATAAGTTACTTCAGTTTGTGTCGCCTGTTGAGAGAAGCCATTAATTGCAATGAACAATAAAGGCACTAATAAAAGGTATTTTTTCATAGAATGAGTTTAGAGATCTGTGGCTATAGAGGAGAAACTCATTTTAAGTTTGATTTGTGAAGAAACGGGTTGTCCGTTGCATGAAGCAGGAACCCAGCTTTTTTTGATACGTCTTACCACATATTTCATATCATCAAAAAAGTAAGCACTGTTGGAAACTTTAGGGCTTCCTTCGATATTGGTTACTTTTCCGGTCTGATCTACGGTAAGAGTGAATGTAAAATCTCCGTTCAGAACGTAAAAATCTGAATTCAGATAATCATACATGAATTTTCGCAGTGTTTCTTTGTAAACCGTAACACCGCCTTCAAATGCTGCAGGTTTAAAATCGTTACAGTTTTTAATCGCAACCTGTAAAAGAGGCTCCTTAATATCTATCTTCAATAAGTTTTTATTGATCTCCGTGATCGGATTATCGTCTCTGTCTTCAACGTCCTGTTGAGCCCATGTAAAATTGGCAACAAGGAGTGCTATAAATAATGTAAAAGCTTTCATAGATCCGTATTCATTGATTATTAATACAAAGTTAATTATTTAAATGCTTTACTAAAAAGAAAAACTTCAGGCTTTCACCTGAAGTTGATAAATTATTTAAATTTCTTTTAAGCATTCAAAGCTTGCGTCTGTGCTTTGCTTCCCGTTTCTTTTAACATAAATGAAATCAAAACCGCCAGCACAATTCCTGCGATCCAAAATAATATGGAATATTGAAAATGCATTTCTCCAGATGAAGTTTCCAGACTTTTCCCGAACCATATACTGAATAGCGGACTCACCAAGGTAGTTACTCCGAAAGTAATAAAATTAATAGCACCTGTAGCACTTCCTTTCACATAATCCGGATTCGCTTCTTTAATGATAGAATATGGAATCATTGCAGCTCCGGAACCAAGCCCGAAAATAAACATACTGATCTTCGCAGGATAAAGCTCAGGAAAGTAGATCAGTTGCAGAAAGCTTAAAATCATCAGAATTGCCCCGCCCATCAGAACGGGTTTTCTTCTTCCTATTTTATCTGTAATAAATCCTAAAAGCGGACATCCGAATACCCAGCCAAAAGCCACCATAGCACTCGTTATAGCAGCATCATGAAATACAAATCCTTTGTCTTTTTCGAAGAATGCAACGCCCCAGGTCATGGCAAATATCGTAGTTGGTGCAAACAGAAGTCCCGAAATAATGCCGCACAGCCAGGATTGCGGGTTTTTAAAAACGATCTTATACGGTTCTAGATATCCTACTTTTTTAACTTCTTCTCCAGACTGTACCTCAGATTGTTTTTCGCCGGGAATGACCAGAAACAGACAGAATGCTGTAATTACGGTAATAATCCCGGACCAAAGCCAGAAAGTATCAATATTAATCCCTTCCTCAACCCATGGTCCTACCACAAACTGTCCGGCAGTTCCGCCCAGCATTCCGATGCATTGTGTAAATCCAACGGCCGTTGCCAGGGATTTTGAAGAAAATCCTTTGCTTGCCAGATAGACACATCCCGGAAACGCAAAAGCACATCCCGCTCCCTGAAGCAGCCTTCCCGCTACACCACCGGAATAGGCAGACGCGAGAAAAAGCAGACAGCCGATTCCCAGAATTAAAGCTCCTGCAAAAAGAGACCTTTTCCCTCCGAATTTATCCAGAGCTATTCCCGCAATCAGGCTACAGGTGGAATACGTATAATAATAGGTTCCGATCAGGCTGACCAGTTTCAGTTCTGTTGTACTGAAATTGCTGACCAATTCCGGGATCATTACTGCCGGTGCCGAACGGACTACATAATCCAGAAAGTAAAACACCAGCCCGAATACCCAGGCGATAATATAAAATCTTTTTAAGGAAGCACTCATTACAGCAGTCCTTTAATATGTTTGTAATTCGTTTTAACCGTATCCAGAACTTCTTCCATTTTTCCACCCAACATGAGCTGAGCCATAGATTTCGTCATCCCCAGCACCTGATCGAAATCTATTTTCGGAGGAAGAGCAAGTGCATTCGGATTCGTAAAGATGTTGAGAAGGTATGGTCCGTTATAAGCCAGACATTCTTTTATCGCGTCTTCCACTTCTTCCGGCTTGTGAACATTTTTTCCGGGATAGCCCATCGCCTGTGCGACCATGGCAAAATCCGGGTTGATCATATCCGTTTCATTATCCGGCATTCCGCCTACTTCCATTTCCAGTTTTACCATTCCGAGGGTTCTGTTATTGAAAACAATTAATTTGACCGGAAGTTTATATTGAAATATCGTTGCCATATCTCCGAGAAGCATAGACAATCCGCCATCTCCGCACAGGGCAATTACTTCTCTGCCCGGATGAGCTAAAGAAGCTCCTATAGCCATCGGCATAGCATTGGCCATCGATCCGTGATTGAAAGATCCCAGCATTTTTCTTTCGCCGGTTCCTGTAATAAATCTGGCACCCCACACACAGCACATTCCAGTATCTACGGTAAAAATAGCGTCCTTCTTAGCCAACTGATCCAAAGTATGTGCTACATATTCAGGCTGAATAGCATCTTCCTTTCCGGAATCCTTCACGTAGGTGAGCTGACTTTCTTTTACTTTTTCATAAAATGCCAGCTGCTCATTCAGAAAGTGGACATCTGTTTTTTCTTCAAGTAACGGTAGCAAAGCTTTGATGGTTTCTTTGACATCCCCTGCCAAGCCAAGCTCCAGCTTCGCTCTTCTTCCCAGTCTTTCAGGGCTTTCGTCGATCTGAACAATTTTATTTTTTACCGGCATGAATTTCTGATAGGGGAAATCGGTTCCCAGCATGATCAGAAGATCGGCCTCGTGCATGGCATGATAAGCGGATGGAAATCCCAGAAGGCCAGTAAGTCCGACTTCATTGGGATTATTCGGCTGAATAGCCATTTTCCCACGGAAAGAATATCCTACCGGAGCTTTTAAAAATTTTGACAACTCTACTACCTCAGCATTGGCTTCTCCTGCCCCGATTCCGCAATACAGCGTCACTTTTTTGCTTTCATTAATCAAAGCTGCCAGACGTTTCAATTCGTCGTCTGAAGGCCTGATCACAGGGTTTGTCTTAAATATCTGGGTAGAAGTAGATCCCTCTTCGGCATCAAGCTCTGACACGTCTCCAGGAAGTCCAATCACGGCTACTCCTTTTTTTGAAATCGCGTGTTGGATGGCTGTCTGCAATGTTCTCTGTACCTGTTCAGGTCTGGTGATCATCTGATTGTAATGGCTGCAGTCATCAAATAGCTTTATGGTATTGGTTTCCTGGAAATAATCCATCCCCATTTCGTCACTGGGAATCGTGGATGCAATAACAAGCATCGGAACATGAGATTTGTGCGCTTCATAGACTCCATTGATCAAATGAACGTGTCCCGGGCCACAGCTTCCTGCACATACCGCAAAGCCATCGAGCTCAGCTTCTGCGGCGGCGGCATAGGCACCTACTTCTTCATGTCTTACATGGATCCATTCGATGCTGCTTTTTTTAACGGCAATATTAAGATGATTAAGACTGTCGCCGGTTACTGCATAAATTCTTTTCACATTGGCATTTTCGAGCATTTCAACAATCTGCTCTGCTATGTTTTTAGCCATAATTACTATTTTTTGGTGGTTATTTTAGTTATAGAATACTGAAGAAAGTATAGATGGGCAGGCCTTGTAAGCATTAAAAAATCCTTCCCTCTCTCAAATTTAGCTAATAAATTACAATTCTGAGGTTTCTATAGTATTAAAATTTCAACAGGTTTAAGAGAAATTAAAATTCGGAGACTGAAAGAAAGTTACGAGATACAGGGTGAGAGTTTCGGGTGAATCGGTTGTCAGTTGTCAGTTGTTGGTTGCTGGTTAATCGCAATCAAGCTAATGAGTTATTGTTTTATGTTTAGATTCTCTGCTCTTGTTTGGGCTTAGTTTCAAAACTTAGGGAAGAAATGAATTTTTTTTCACGCAAAGTTCTATGAAAAATGCTTTTGAATTAGAGGAGGCAAAGAGTTCGACTCCGTCAATGATGAAGCTGCCGGATAGCGTCTGCTTAATCGAATCAATTTCATTGATTCCGCCTTTGCTCCCCTTTATCAATAGATTAATCAATTTCTTTGCGTAATAAAAAAACCTTATCCGCATCTTAAGTTTTGAGACTGATCCACTTTTTATCTAGCCCCGAAGCTTTGGAATTGATCTCTTCTTTTTTCTTGATTCTAACTTCTAAAACAAAAAACTCCGCATTAATCTGCGGAGTCTTTGTTATTTATAGTTGATATTAAATTACTTCTATCTGATTTCTTAATAAATCTTCAAATTCATCTCTCTTACGGATCAGGAGTGCTTTCCCGTCTAAGAACAGAACCTCAGCCGGCTTTAATCTTGAATTGAAGTTTGAACTCATTTCAAAACCGTAAGCCCCTGCATTATGGAAAGCCAGAATATCTCCTTCTCTTACCTCATTCAGTTTTCTGTCCCAGGCAAATGTATCGGTTTCACAGATGTTTCCTACTACCGTATAAATTCTTTCCGCTCCTTTTGGATTAGAAAGGTTTTCGATCTTGTGATAAGAGTCGTAGAACATCGGACGGATCAGGTGATTAAATCCTGAATTTACCCCTACAAATACAGTAGCTGTCGTTTGCTTAATGACATTAGCTTTTACTAAAAGATATCCGCTTTTTCCTACCAAGAATTTTCCCGGTTCAAACCAAAGTTCGAATTTTCTTCCTGTAGATTTTGTGAAATCGGATATTACTTTTTCCACCTTCTTACCTAATGTTCTCACGTCTGTTTCTTCTTCGCTATCCTGATAAGGAATTTTGAAACCGCTTCCCATATCCAGATATTTAAGATTAGGGAAATGCTCGGAAAGTTCCAGCATGATATCCAGTGCCTGAAGGAAAACGTCCGGATCTTTGATCTCGCTTCCTGTGTGCATGTGAAGACCTTCCACATTAAGGTTGGTACTTTTCATCACTCTTTCGATATGACGAACCTGGTGGATAGAGATCCCGAACTTGCTGTCGATATGTCCCGTTGAAATTTTATAGTTTCCGCCCGCGAAAATATGCGGATTGATTCTTACAAGGATAGGATACGTATTTCCGTATTTATTCCCGAACTGCTCAAGAATAGAGATATTATCTATGTTAATATGAACTCCGAAAGCCATTGCTTCTTCTATTTCAGCCAGGTCTACACAGTTGGGAGTAAACAGGATTTTCTCTTTCGGAAATCCTACCTTTAGTCCTAGTCTGACTTCATTAATAGATACACAATCCAAAGAAGCACCCAAGTTCTTGACGTACTTTAAAATGTTGATGTTCGTCAACGCCTTTGCCGCATAGAAAAACTTTGTGTGTTTTAAAAAAGAGGATGTAAGTTTCTCGTATTGAACTTTGATGGATTCAGCATCATAAACATACACCGGGGTGCCAAAATCATTGGCAATCTTTAATAATTCTTTTGAATTCATAATTTTATTTTAACATAAAAAAAGGCAGATTCTTAGATAAAGAACCTGCCACATTGATTATTTTTATGCAAGACAAGTCTTTTAAATATTCCAAACCTTAGAGAACTTTACAGTTCCCTTTTTTCCAGTTTTAATTTGTTTAAAATGTTGCATTGCTTCTATTTATTTTTTGCAAAAATACTATTTATTTTTTATTTCAGGAGAATTGATTTCAAAACATCTTCTTTTTGAAGGCCTTATGGATCAATCGTGTTTGGTAATTTTGAGGTCTGTGAAATGCCCAAGCGTACCCGGACCAATCCAAAGTCCGACCTTTCCGCGCTGACTTGCTCCCTGTTTCAGATCATTGACAATTAAAGTAGGTTGAGAGGCGCCATTCACAAAAAGTTTTGCAGTTTCATCCTTTACTTCTATTTTCACTTTAATCCATTCGGCGGGCACCATATCGGCATAGGCTTCATATTTCTCCGGGGTTTCTTTTCGTAATTTTTCCCAGGGATAGCCTGGCCAGGAAATATATTGAGTAGAATGGTTTCTGCGCACCTGATCATTGGCTCGTCCGTTCGTTGGCCGCAAATAGAAAACTTCCATTTTAGAAATATCATCGGTCACCCGGAAAGCAATTCCTACAAAGCCACGGGCCGTTTCACTGGCGGTCGAATTGGTTTGTCCGGAAATCGTAGCTTCGATAATGCCATTGTGAAAATCTGTATTTTTCAGCACAGCCAATGTCTTTTCATTGGTGACTTCTCCCTGAATTTCAATAACCAAAGCATTTTTATTTTTGTACTTCCCTTCTTTCACACTTACCTGAGAAGGAAGCACATCCGTTGTTTTCAACGATAAATTTTGCGCTTTGGATAAAGCAAAGGTTAGAATACTTAAGACCAAAGTTCCCCATAATTTTTTACTGATCATAGCTTTGCGATTTTAATATTGAACGAAGCTTGAAGATAATAAAAATCAGGACTTAATGGGTCAATTTTATTTAGGCAGTGGTAAGGTCTCAAAATCTCCTCTGAGCAATGCCAGCTGAAGATCATTATGAAGATCCGTAGAAGGTAACGGAAGATCAATTTTCAGCTTCGCAAGCTTGCTCATGGTTTGAATCTGCGTAAACAGGTCGTAAAAACCATAAGACATGACTTTTCCGTTTCCAATGATCAGGAACATTTTTTCTCCTAATTTTTTTCCCTGTCCCAGCCACAATTCATTTCTCTTTCTGAAATCAATCTTTTTCATGAAAACATTGACATCATTAAATTCTTCGTGCAAACTGATAAACTGAACTGCTTTTGTGCCCTGAGTAAATGATTTGAATTTAAGGATAGGCTTTTCGGCTTTATTAAGTTTATTTTTTTCAACAATGTATTTATTGTTTTTGAAATACAACCCGAACTGAAACGCTTCTTTTTTCTTGATATTTTTGGAATTCAGGATCAGCTTGGCAATAATATCTGAACCTGTAAGCTCATAATTGATCTGCTCAACCTCTCTCTGAATCTCTTCCCACCTCTTGGATTTGGAATTAAATACTTTCTTTGAAAATTTATTGATATCCTGAACGTAATCCGATAAAATGATCTTCCCCGCTTCATTCTGGAAGTAGACAAAACCTTTTTCATTCGGAAGATCCTGAGTCAGGATTTTGATTTTATTAATGTAGGTCTTGGCATTGGTTTCATCATGCTGCTTCTGGATGATTTCATTTTCTGTATCTTTTGAGATCAGCAGTTTGAACAGTTCCAATGTTGCTCTTGCGTCACCATCTGCCCTGTGATGATTCGTTAACGGAATTCCAAGCGATTTTACCAATTTCCCCAATGAATAACTTACCTCATCCGGGATCATTTTCTTCGCTAAAGGAATGGTATCTAAAGTATTGGTCTGAAAATCATAACCCAGCCTTTTGAAAGACTGGCGCAGCATTCTGTAATCAAAATCAATATTGTGCCCTACGAGGATGGTATTCTGAGTGATTTCAATGACTCTTTTGGCTATTTCATGAAATTTAGGAGCGGTTTTGACCATTTTGGGCGTAATACTTGTCAGTTTCTGCACAAAAGGGGTAATATCACTTTCAGGATTTACGAGAGATATAAACTGGTCAGTAATTTTCTGGCCATCATACCTGTAGATGGCTATATCTATAATGCATTCATTTCTATAACCTGCACCATTACTTTCTATATCTATAATCGAATACATTGAATTGTAGTTATACTGCTATTTTTTTGATTAATATTAATAATTCCCGTCATCATCAGCCCGGAACATAAACTTATGAGCCTTAGTACATAACCCATGCCATCTGTCCCTGTCAGCTGCAATTGTATCTGCTGCCTGTCTTTGATATTCACAAGAACACCGTAGAACGTACACACAGACTGATCAACGAAAATTATTCCGCCCAATAACTGATACAGCCATTTTTTATCCACCAGTAAAGGCAGTCCTGCTAAAATAACAAAAATTATGTCAAAAAAAGTAAAACGGGCATTGATACTGTCCATTGCCAGCTTCAAAACGGCTTGCCCGATCCAATAAAAAGCTGATACTCTTCTCTTAGCAGGATTATTTTTTTATAGAATTAATTTTAAAACCTTATCTCTTTCTTCCTCCCAATCCGAACATTCCCAGGATGGCTTTTGCCCCTTCACGCATCAAAGTGCTGGTAAAAGTTCTTCCGGCTTTACTTTGAAGCACCTGTTCAAACATTCCCGGCTCTTCTTTCACCGGCTTTGTCTTTTGGGTAGGTGCAGGATTTTGGGCTGCCTGCTCCATTCTGTTCGTTAATATTTCATATGCTGATTCCTTATCAACAGGCTGTTCGTATTTAGCAACCAAAGCAGAATTCCCTGTTAATTCCGAAATTTCCGCATCACTTAAAACATCCATTCTCGATTCCGGAGAGATCAGATAGGTGTGAACAAGCGGTGTAGGAATCCCTTTTTCATCCAAAGCGGTCACAAATGCTTCTCCGATCCCCAGATTCTGGATCAGGCTTGATGCATTATAAAACTCCGTTGTCGGATAGTTTTCAACAGCTTTCGTAATTTCTTTTTTATCTTTTGCGGTAAATCCTCTCAAAGCATGCTGAATCTTCAGTCCCAGCTGAGACAAAACATTTTCAGGAACATCGCCCGGAATCTGTGTGATAAAATAAATCCCCACTCCTTTGGAACGGATCAGTTTTACCATCGTCTCAATTTGTGAAAGCAGTGCTTTTGAAGCTTCATCAAAAATCAGGTGGGCTTCGTCTATGAAAAGAACTAATTTTGGTTTTCCGCTGTCTCCTTCTTCAGGGAAAGTCATATAAATTTCGGCAAAAAGCGACAGCATAAATGTAGAAAACAACTGTGGCTTACTCTGAATCTCGGCTACTCTTAAAATGTTTACGACTCCTTTTCCATCTCTGGTTTCAAGAAGGTCATGAACATCAAAGCTTAATTCACCGAAGAAATCAGAAGCTCCCTGCTGCTCAAGCGCAACAATAGATCTTAGAATCGTACCCAAAGAAGCCGAAGCAATGGATCCGTAGTTGGCCGCCAGTTCAGCTTTTCCCTGTGCATTGTCTGTTACGTACTGCAGAACTTTTTTTAAATCATTTAAATCAATTAATGGAAGACCTTTATCATCACAATATTTGAAAACAATAGACATGATACTTTGTTGAGTATCATTCAGTTCAAGAATTTTGCTTAATAAAACAGGTCCGAATTCCGTCACAGTCGCCCTTAGCTTAACTCCTTTTCCTCCGGAAATACTCATCAGCTCTACCGGGAAGGTTTGTGGATTGTAGGGAAGCTGCGTTTTAGCATACCTTTCTTCAATGATAGGATTCATCTGTCCCGCTTCTGCAATTCCTGAAAAGTCTCCTTTAATATCTAAAACCAAAGAAGGAATTCCGGCGTGAGAAAGCTGTTCAGCAAAAACCTGCAGCGTTTTCGTCTTACCTGTTCCTGTAGCGCCTGCAATAAGTCCATGTCGGTTGATTGTTTTCAAAGGAATCGTTACGTTGACTTCCGGGACAACTTCCCCGTCCAGCATTCCTTTTCCTAATATAATGTGCTCTCCTTTTGAAGTATATCTTGAATTCAGTTCTTCAATAAATTGTGTTTTGTCTGCCATCTGATCTTTTTTTAACTTATAAATATAAAAGTTTTTGCAAAATATTCGGGTATTAAAGTCATATTACATGATTAAATTTAGTTTTAACTTGTACAAATAATACTTAATTTAGTACAAGAAAGTACAACTCATTTCATATGCAGCATCCCATTATGTTCAGGAAAAATTTACTGATTATTTTTTCCCTTGTATTCGCAACTGTTTTCTCCCAACAAAGGGCACAGCCGGCAAAGTTATCGGCAAAGGGAGATTATACCCATGAATCAACTTCCACTATATTCCCGGCGTTATGGTCAGGGTTTCAGCGGGAGGCGATCTACTCTTATGATCTTAAAAACAATCATTTGGCAGTAGGCTACGTTCAGCAAACAACGAAAAAAAATAAAACAACACTTACGCTCTACATTTATCCTAAAAAAGAAATTGACAATCAGCTGTTAAGAGATGAATTTTCTACCTACGAGTATGCTCTTAACCAGAATTCCAACAAAGGTACCGATCTCAAACCTTCATTCGGAAGTGCTTCCAATGAGCATCTGAAAGTCAACTATATATATTCCATTTTTGATCATTCCATGGGGCAGCCTGATTTTTTTAAAGGGGTAAAATACACAGACAAAAAGTCTCTTCTCGCAATCTACGAATGTGGAGGCTGGGGCTTTAAGATCAGAATATCCAGTGATGATATGACCTCAGATCAGATCGCGGAATTAAAAGACAAAACCGAAAACTATTTCGGACTGCTGAATATTGCGTCTAAAAGACCTCTTCCGATAAGCAAAACTCCCGACATCGTTCTATCTCCTGTGGTCAAAAGAGATTCTATGATGATTAATTCTACAATCACCGCTGCACAGGCAAAAATTGAATGGCTGGGAACTCATTTGGAAAAGAAAGAGCTGCTCACAGGTTTCAATGATATGAATATTGATTCTGAGGTATTTGCCATTGAAAAAATGATAGAGTTTTATAAAAAACATGAAAAAGACTGGACTATGGACCGGGATACTAAAAAATATTTTGATGAAATGATCCGAATAGCCGACAACGGAAAAATCAAAGATCACATTTACGAAAAATACAACAGACTGATTAATTATGAACAGGGAGCAGCCAGAAAAGACGATTACATCCAGTTCAGGATAGATAAAAACATTTCGGAAGACACCAATCAGATTTTGTATAAAATATTTTATAAATTAGAATAAATAAAGGGTATATAGATTTATTCTATCGTTATAGTTTCTCTATAATGACCCGTTTTAAAAATAAAACCCGATTTTTGTAGATTAATATCAATAACAAAATTGTTTATAAATAAGATGAAAGTTGAACAAATATATACAGGATGCCTTGCCCAGGGAGCATATTATATTGTATCAGAAAATGAAGCTGTGATTATTGATCCTTTGAGAGAGGTTAAACCTTATCTGGATCGCCTTGATAAAGACCATGTAACTTTAAAATATATTTTTGAGACCCATTTCCACGCTGATTTCGTTTCAGGACATTTGGATCTGAGTAAAAAAACAGGAGCTCCTATTGTTTACGGACCTACCGCACAGCCTGCATTTGAGGCTATCATCGCTGAAGACAACCAGATCTTTGAGATCGGAAACATAAAAATCAAAGTACTGCATACTCCCGGACATACGATGGAGAGCACCACTTACCTTTTAATAGATGAAAACGGAACCGAAACCGCTATTTTTACTGGTGACACTCTGTTTTTAGGAGATGTCGGAAGACCAGATCTTGCGCAAAAAGCAACCAGTCTTACCCAAGAAGATCTTGCAGGAATTCTGTATGACAGTCTTCATACCAAAATTCTTCCATTGGATGACAGCATTACGGTTTACCCTGCGCACGGTGCCGGTTCAGCATGTGGAAAAAATATGCAGAAAGAAACCGTGGACATTCTGGGAAATCAGAAAAAGACCAATTATGCGCTTAACCAGCCGGATAAAGAATCATTTATCAGAGAAGTTCTTGACGGCCTTACCGCTCCACCGAAATATTTCGGAATGAATGTAGCGATGAACAAAGGCGGATACGAAAGCCTTGATGTGGTGATGACTAAAGGATTAAGCCCTATTGCTGCCGAAGATTTCGAAGATTTTGCAGAAGAAACCGGTGCCTTGATTTTAGATACAAGAAGCCCGGCAGAATTCCACAAAGGATTTATTCCTAATTCTGTCAACATAGGTTTGAAAGGAGATTTCGCGCCATGGGTTGGAAATATGATCGTAGATGTGAAACACCCTATTCTTCTTGTTGCTGATGAAGGAACTGAAGAAGAAGTGATTACCCGATTAAGCAGAGTCGGATTCGACAATGTGGTAGGATATTTGGACGGAAGCTTTGCATCATGGAAATCTACAGGAAAAGAAACTGATGAAATTAAAAGGATAACTCCTGCTGAATTCGCAGAACAGTTTACAGAAAACGCTAAAGTAATCGATGTAAGAAAACTGACTGAATATTCTGCTGAACATGTTGACAATGCATTCAACAAGCCATTGGACACCATCAGCGACTGGGTAAAAACCATTGATGATTCTGAACATTTCTTCCTGCACTGTGCCGGAGGATACAGAAGCATGATCGCAGCAAGCATCCTTAACGCACACGGAATCAGGAATTTTACTGAAATAGAAGGAGGCTTCAACGGCATCAAAAAAACAGAAAAATTACCGACTACAGATTTTGTTTGTCAGTCCAAAACATTATAGTATGCTGAAAGGAAGGATCTTCGGATATATTCTGACTTGCGCTTTAGTGTTAACAGCCTGTAAAACAACGGCTACAGCTGGCTATCCAAAAGCAGACATCAAACAAATAGTTAACAGTTCTGATGTCACACTGGTCGATGTAAGAATTCAGGAACAGTATGAAGCAGGAACCGCGAAAGGTGCTGTCAACATTCCTTTAGCTGAAATACAGAACAATATCGGTTCGTTAAAAGGCAAAAAGGTAGTTGTTTTCTGCAATAAAGGAATCCAGGCTGACCAGGCAATGGAAATCTTAAAGAAAAACAGCGTGGAAGCTTACGACGGCACCAGCTGGAAAAATGTAAAAGCTATTCAGGATGAAACAGCTTCCGGAAAATAAAATATAACAACCATCAGGATTGATCTTATGAAGCCTGATGGTTTACAAAAAAACCATAACTATGTCACAAAAATTTCAGGAAATCATCAATTCGGAAAGACCGGTACTTATTGATTTTTTTGCCACGTGGTGTCAGCCATGTAAAGTACAATCATCAGTTTTAAATACTGTAAAGGAAAATATAGGCGAAGGAGCCAGAATCATCAAAGTAGATGTAGACCAATATCCGGCTTTGGCAGCTCAGTACGGAGTGAGAGGTGTTCCTACCCTTGCCGTCTTCAAAAATGGCGAACTCTTATGGAAAGAAAGCGGTGTCCATGATGTGAATTCACTTACGGAACTGCTTAAACAATATGCTTAATTAGACTGAGGCTAAGGTTTAGGCTCATATTAAAGTCTAAACCTCAGCCTTAATTTATAATTCAAGTGAAAATCGATCTCTGTCGTTCAGAAACTGGAAATGTTGCCTGAAATCTTTTAATTCATCCATATTCAGCTCTGCAGAGATGATATTTCCGTTCTTTTGAGAAATTTCCGTTCCATCGGCAAAAAAACAGTGTGAGCTTTCCTGGTAAAAAAGATTATTACCGTCCGTTCCAATTCTATTTAAACCAAAAACAAAAGACAGGTTTTCTATAGCTCTTGCTTTTAAAAGATGCTCCCAGGCTCCTACTCTTTTTTCAGGCCAGTTGGCAATATACAGGATGGCATCATAATCGTCATTATTCCTTGCAAAAACAGGGAAACGAAGATCATAGCATACCTGCAACAATATCCTGAATCCTTTATAATTCACAATTTCTCTCTTATATCCCGGACTATACACTTTATCTTCTCCTGAAAATGAAAACAGGTGTCTTTTATCATAGAAAAAACTTTCAGAATCAGGTTGCACAAAGTACATTCTGTTGTAAAAATGTCCACCTTGCTCTACAGGAGCACTCCCACAGAAGGCTGCATTTTTTTCTTTAGCCATTTTCTTCAGAAACTCCAGAGATTCTTCATTTCTGTCCGAAACTTCAGCCGCATCCATACAAAAACCGGTAGAGAACATTTCAGGAAGCAGGAAAATATCAGCCTCCACCTCTTTAAAGTGTTCTTCGATTAGTTGAAAATTTTTGTCTTTGTTTTTCCAGACAATATCTAAATTAAGTCCTGCTATTCTCATAAACTTTGTTAAATAACTTCAATAAAAATACGATTTTCCAATGATTTCGGTTCTATTTTTGATGAGGATATTTTTCATTATTATCATTTAATAAAAAGTAAAGTTTATGAAGAAATTGTTTTTTGTGTTGATGATCGCTTTTTTCGGAACAGCAGCCAACGCTCAGGCTTATACAGGAAAAGGTGACCAGAAAATTCAGCTGGGACTGAGTGCATGGGGTTATGGAACGGGAGTTACGGGAACTTATGACTATGGGCTTAACAAGCTTATATCGGTAGGTGCCGGTCTTAATGCGTATTTTGGCGACTATAAAGATAATGACAAAGACAACCGTGTTTTTGTATTCGGAAGACTGAATTTCCACCTTCAGGAAGCGCTTGATTTGCCGTCCAAATGGGACATCTATCCCGGTGTAGACGTAGGAGTGCTGGGTAGAGATTTTGGAATCGGAGCGCACATTGGAGCCCGTTACTTTTTCACAGAGAAAGTGGGTGTTTTTGCAGAAGTAGGCAACAACGGCAGTATCGGTGTTTCTTTCAATCTGTAATATCCGCTAAATATATGACAAAGCTTCTCATTTAGAGGGGCTTTTTTATTTGGCATAGTTTTGATAATTGTTACCTTTGCAAATTAAAATCTAAAATTTATTAATGGAATTAGCAATCAAGATTTTCCAGTTCATACTAAGTATTTCTATTTTAGTGGTTCTTCATGAGCTTGGACACTTTTTACCGGCAAAATGGTTTAAGACCAGAGCTGAGAAATTCTTCCTGTTTTTCGATCCATGGATTTCGATCTTTTCAATGAAGAAGATCAACGGAAAATGGCAGTATAAATTTCTTTCCAAAAACCTTCCGGATACAGAAACTATCGTGGTAGACGGAAAAGAGAAAGAAGTTCCTATCGATATATCAAAACTTCCTGACAACGACTGGAGAAAACATCCGGAACAGACGAAATACGGAATCGGATGGCTTCCTTTCGGTGGTTACGTAAAAATCGCCGGAATGATTGACGAAAGTATGGACACCGAGCAGATGAAAAAACCTGCAGAACCATGGGAATTCAGATCAAAACCGGCCTGGCAGAGACTGATCATTATGCTTGGAGGAGTTACGGTTAACTTTTTTCTGGCGTGGATTATTTTCGGATGTCTTTCGTATTTCAACGGGGAAACATCTTTTGATACGACAAGAGTGGAGGCACCGATGCATTATACCAGTATTGCAAAAGCAATGGGCTTTGAGGATGGTGATAAAATCTTAAAAGTAGACGGAAAAGTTCAGAACAACCTGGATAAGCTGTCTTTAGATATTTTATTAAGTGACCAGGTAACGGTTTTAAGAAAAGGTCAGGATGTTACTTTTAACACAAATGACGACGGAAAAGCACTGGCTTTCAAAGATGAAAACCCAAGAGCATTCCTTACACCAAGATATGCACCAATAATTGACACCATCGTGAATCCTAAAACGGCTGAGGCAGGTTTAAAAATAGGAGATCAGGTGGCTTCGGTAAACGGTCAGAAAATCAGTTATTATGACGAGCTGCAGGGTGTTGTTGTAAAAAATGCCGGAAAGACTATCAATATGGAGGTAATAAGAGCTGACGCAGTGCAGCCTTTAAGCCTTGAGGTTTCTAAGGAAGGTACTTTAGGGATTGCTTCTTATAAGCAACTTCAAAAATATGCCAATACACAGCATTTCACTTTCGTGCAGTCTATCGGAAGAGGATTTACGAGAAGTATTGAAAGCTTAACGTATCAGGTGAAGCAGTTTAAACTGGTATTCAACAAAAAAGTTCAGGGATATAAGAAAGTGGGAGGTCCGCTAGCGATCATCAAGAATATGCCGGTTGAGAAGTCGAAAGACGGATCGGTATCAGTGAACTGGAGTATGTTCTGGAGTTTTACAGCGATGTTCTCTGTATGGTTGGCATTCCTTAACCTGATTCCTATCCCGGGTCTTGACGGTGGTCACGTATTATTTACGCTATGGGAAGTGATTACGGGGAAACCTGTTCCTCAGAAAGTCCTGGAAAACGCACAAATGATCGGGGTTATCTTCCTGTTAGGATTGATGTTACTGATCTTCGGAAGCGACATTTTCAAAGCAGTGACCGGCAGTTTATAATTTTTTTGAAATTTTTTCTAAAAAATATTTGTAAGGTATAAATATTCGTCCTATATTTGCACCACTTAAAACAAAGGACATTCCTCCTTAGCTCAGTTGGTTAGAGCATCTGACTGTTAATCAGAGGGTCGCTGGTTCGAGCCCAGCAGGAGGAGCCAAAAAGACTTACAGAAATGTAGGTCTTTTTTTTTGCTTTAAACTTTTCAGATTTGATAAATCAATTATATCTTAGCATTAAATTAATAGTACAATAGGGTATAAATATCAAATTGCTTCATGAAAAAACTTTATATTTCATTATTAACAGCGTTTTCTATCATTCAGATTTCAGCGCAGGAAAAATCTTACTTTTTATCAAGTCCTTCACTTAGCCCTGACGGAAAAACTGCTTATTTCGCTTATGACGGAGACATTTGGAAAGCAGATTCTAATGGAGGAAACGCATCCAGAATTACAGCTTTGGAAGGAGAAGAAATTAACCCTCGTATCTCTCCCGACGGAAAATGGCTGGCGTTCAGCTCCAATCAGTATGGTAATTATGATGTTTATATAATGCCTGTAGAAGGCGGCACCATCAAACAACTCACCTTCCATACCGGAAAGGATGAAATAGAAAACTGGGGATGGGACAGCAAAACGCTTTATTTTACTTCAAACAGAAATAATAATTTTGGAAGTTTTAAAACGACCATTGAGGGAAAAACTCCACAAAAACTTTTTAACAATTACTTTAATAACACCAGTGGACTCGCCGAAACTCCTTCGGGAGAATATCTTTTCACAAGCTCTTCGGAAGCCGCCAATCAGACGCACCGTAAGCGTTATAAAGGCGAAAACAACCCTGATATTTTAGGATACAATCCACAGAGCAGCGCTTTCAAACAATACACGAATTACGAAGGAAAAGATTTCAATCCAACTGTCGATAAAAATGGCGTCATTTATTTTATCTCTGATGAGAATAATAACGAATACAACCTTTATCAAATTGAAAACGGCAAAAAGACACCGCTGACTCAATTTGACACCTCTATCAAAAAACCTTTTGTTTCCGCAAACGGATCCAAAGTCATCTTTGAAAAGGACTATCAACTCTATATTTATGATGTTCCGACAAAAAGCACAAAGGCCCTGAACGTCAGCCTGAACACCAATAAAACACTGGAAAAAGAACAAAATTTCAGCGTGGAAAACAATATTTCCTATTATAATGTTTCACCGGACGGTAAAAAGATGGCTTTTGTAAGCCGCGGCGTCTTGTTTGTATCTGATATTGAAGGAAAATTCACCCAGCAAATTTCCAATGGAAAGGAACGTGTCATGGAAGTAAAATGGCTGAAAGACAATCGCACCTTACTTTTTAGCCAAACCGACAAGGGTTATCAGAACTGGTTCAGTATTACCGCAGACGGAAAGGGCCAACCTAAACAATTGACCCAAGATTTACGCAACAATCGCAGTATTACCCTTAATCATGATCTTACAAAGGCGGTTTATCTAAGCGGCCGTGATGAAGTAAGAATAATGGATCTGAAAAACTTCAAGTCTACCACGATTGTAAAAGATGAAATCTGGGCTTTCCAAAATTCAAGACCTTCTTTTTCTCCTAACAGCGAATATGTATTATTCTCCGCAAAAAGGAATTTCGAGCTGGATATTTTCATTTACAACATCAAAAAGAACCAAACCATAAACCTTACCAATACAGGCGTTTCAGAGGAAGATCCGTTCTGGTCTCCTAATGGTAAATACATTTATTTCAGCAGCGACAGAACCAATCCGTCCTATCCTTTAGGCATGCAAAAATCCAATATTTACCGCATGGCTCTGGACTGGTTTGATGAACCTTATAAATCTGAAAAATTCGACAAACTTTTTGTTGAAGAGAAAAAAGATAAAGAATCCCCCAAAACAACAAAGGACACCAAAGAGAAAAAAGACGAAGACAAAGACAAGAAGAAAGACAAAGAACCCGTTATAAAGGAGCTCAAAGTAAATCCGGAAAACACACTGGAAAGGATAGAATTGGTGACCGACAGATACGGATATCAGGACGATCCTATAGTTTTTGCTGATGACAAGAAAGAGATTTTATTGTTTAATTCTAATCAGGATAATGGGAAAAAGCAGCTGTTCAAAAAGGTTTTTACTGATTTTGAGCCTGCAAAATCTGAAAAAGTCTTCGATAAAGAGGCTTCCAATATTACCAGAATTGAAAAAAATCTTTTCGCCTTAATAGAAGGGAATATTTACAAAATGACCCTGGACGCATTAAAGCCGGAAAAAATTAATATTCAATATACTTTTGATAAGGATCTGGCTTCCGAATTCACTCAGATGTATGATGAAGCCTGGACAGGTGTTGAAGAAAATTTTTATGATGAAAACTTTCACGGCATCAACTGGAAAGCAAAAAAGGAACAGTACGCCAAATATCTACCATATGTAAACAACCGAAACGATCTGCGAATTCTATTAAATGATCTTTTGGGTGAACTTAATTCTTCACACACCGGTTTTTCTTCATCCGGAAAAGAGGAAACCAGATATCTGAACTATTTTACAAACGAAGCCGGAATTGTATTTAAAACAGATCAGCCTTATACCGTAGAAAGCATTGTGCGAAAATCCCCGGCATTCCGCACGGATGTTGATATTAAGCCCGGAGATCAGCTTATTGCCGTGAACGGAAAAAATGTTGATGCCAGCGAAAACCGCGAATCCTATTTTACAAGTCCGAAAAAGCAGGATGAGCTGATTCTTACTTTCAGCCGTAACGGGAAAAATATAACAACAAAAGTACACCCGATTGCCAATCCAGATCTAAAAGGACTGCTTTATGATGACTGGATATTCAACAACCGCCAACGCGTGAATAAGCTTAGTGATAATCGTATTGCTTATTCTTACATGAAAAACATGTCCACCGACGAACTGGACCGTTTCCTGCTGGATATGGTAGAACAGGAAAACAGGAAAGACGCCGTCATCCTTGATCTACGATACAACACCGGCGGAAATGTTCATGATAAAGTACTGAATTTCCTGGCTCAGAAGCCTTATTTGCAGTGGAAATACCGTGAAGGAAAAATGACGACTCAACCCAACTTTGCTCCTTCCGGGAAACCTATCGTTCTTCTGATTAATGAAGCCTCACTAAGTGATGCTGAATTGACTGCAGCCGGCTTTAAAGCACTGAAACTGGGGAAAATCATCGGCCAGGACACCTATCGATGGATCATCTTCACTTCTGGAAAAAGTCTGGTGGATGGCTCTTATTACAGACTGCCTTCGTGGGGAACCTACACCCTTGATGGGCAGAATCTTGAAAAAACAGGGGTAAAACCGGATATTTACATTAAAAACACCTTCATAGACCGCCAAAAAGACAATGATCCTCAACTGGAACGGGCTGTTCAGGAAATACTGAAAGACTTAAAGAAATAGAAAGCCAGGAATCAGGTTGTGGATTGCACAGACCGTAAATGGGATTCTATAAAAAAATAGAGGCTGTCTTTTGAACAGCCTCTATTTTTTTGCATATATTTTGCATGATAAAAAATCATTTAATCAAATAAACATCATGCCTTATCTGTCCAGGATATATTTAAAAGACGAACATCCTAAAGATTATCCTTTTAATCTTCCTTTTCTGAGCAACGGTTTAGATCTGAAACTTAAAAGCAATGTCACTTTTTTCGTTGGAGAAAACGGGATTGGTAAATCTACCCTTTTGGAGGCTATTGCAGAGAAGTGTGATTTTAATGCAGCGGGAGGCAGCCGGAATCATCGTTATGATTTCCACAAAACCGAATCCGGACTGTCCGATTATCTTACTCTTTCCTGGAAAACCAAGACCGCTCAGGGATTTTTCATGAGAGCCGAGAGTTTTTTCAACTTCGCCACCTATATTGATGAAGTCGCTAAGGAAGATGCAAGAGTTCTGGACGCATACGGAGGTAAATCCCTGCACCAACAGTCCCATGGCGAGGCATTCCTGTCATTATTCCACAATCACTTCCAGAATGGGCTTTATATTCTCGATGAGCCTGAGTCTGCCCTTTCACCCCAAAGACAGCTTTCATTATTATCCATCATTCACAAACTGGAGAAAGCCGGAAAAGCTCAGTTTATTATTTCAACCCATTCACCGATTCTGATGTGTTATCCCGGCGCTGAAATTTATTTATTGGACGATAAAATTCAACAGACAAATTATAAAGAAACCGAACACTATCAGCTAACAAAGAATTTTTTAGAATCTCCGGAGCACTATTTCCGGCATTTATTTGAAGATTATTAGAGTTAAATAAAAAGAGACTGAAATATTTCTATCTGAAATTCAACATTTTTGGTTAAAATTGACGGTAAATTGGGGATAAAATTTGCCTGATATTAATATTCCTTTTATATTTGCAGCACCTTAAACAGAGGAAAATTCCTCCTTAGCTCAGTTGGTTAGAGCATCTGACTGTTAATCAGAGGGTCGCTGGTTCGAGCCCAGCAGGAGGAGCCAAAAGACTTACAGAAATGTAGGTCTTTTTTTGTGCCCTGAATTCAAATAACCTGTCATTATTAAGGATCAATTTCAAAACTTAGGGAGCAGTTTTTTTTAAACATTAAGAAATTAAGATCTTAAACGATGGGCGCTTAAAGAACTTAAAAAAAATCAATTTATTGATTTCTTCATTCATAACAATAAGCATACTGCTTAAATCCTTAATGTTTAAATTAAGAAATAAACTAAAGTTTATTGAGGTTAAAGAAATTAAGGTCAATTTTAAACAGATTGTAATTATTTTACTTCCCAAGTTTTGAGATTAATCTATCATTAACGAGTCTCAAAAATTGAAACGTAAACGAAAATTTACTGCTCTCGCTGATTATACGAAAGCATAAATCTGCATCATCTGATTAATCTGCTTGAGATATTTAATCCTCCCACTGTTTTCATGAGAATCAATAAAATTAATTTCTTCATAGCTTCCTTTATAAACCTGCTGTAAAAACATCCCCATTTTTCTACTTTTCCACAAAACAGTAAAAACGTTAGTTATTTCTTCTTATTTACAACAACTACGAAATCCACAATCCAAGACCCATATTTGTGGAAAAACATTCTTTAACAAAATAATCAGCTGAAAATAAAACAATTACCATTGTTAATAACCTGTGGAAAAACTATTAAGAAGATATGAGTACATTATGAAGAACACTTTAAAAACTTGTGGACAAACTGTGAATAGTGTGTCAGAAACCTGTGAAAAGCCCATTGATAAATGAAATTATAGTGTGAAGAAATTGTGGAAAACGATGGGATTAGCGGAAATCAACCCCCGACAATTAATCCCATTTTCACCTTTTTTGTATCAGCTTTAATCGTGTTTATTTTTATTATGAAATACATTCCTATTAAGTAATTAAAGATCACAATCTTTTACTGTTATTTTCGTTACATTTGTAGTTTTGTGATTTTTCATAGAAAACGTTAAAAAATATGATCTTTTTTAAATAAACAGCACGCTTTTTGTTTGTGCTAATTGCCTGAAGAACCAAATGATGTTAAATAACAACTCTAAATATTATAACCTTTTTTTTCTGCTTTTTATATCCACTCTTACGTATGCCCAAAACACAGCAAACGGCAGAATTACAGATGCGAAAACGAACAAAGAAATCACGGGTGTAGATATATTTATCAATGACCATACTGAACCTCTCCTGAAGACCACTTTGGGAAGTTTTACAGTTCAGTCCGACAGTCTTATTACTAAACTAAAATTTTCGAAAAAGAACTATTCATCAGAAACAGTTACCGTTACACCGGAAAATGCTCAGAATATTTTTGTGAAGCTTTCACAGGAAAAAGTAAGTAGCATTGATGAAATTGTAATCCATAACGAAAAACCTAAGTATAAAAACAAGAAGGAAAACCCTGCTTACGCTATTATGCAGGAGGTATGGAAAAGAAAAAGGAATAATGGTTTAGAAAAATTCGATACGTATACTTACAAAGAATACGAAAAAATTCAGTTTGACGCCAATAATCTGGACAGCGCTTTCATGAGCAAAAAGATTTTCAATAAACTGGATTTCATCTTTGAGTATGCAGATTCTACAGCCAGCGGAAAAATAGGACTCCCCATTTTCCTGAATGAGTCGATCTATGAAAATTTCGGAGAAAACAAACCGGGAAAAAAGACAAAAAGATTACTGGTTGCTCAGAAAACCTCAGGATTCCAGGACAATCAGGTGATCACGATTACTGCCAAAAACCTTTACAGGGATATTAACATTTACGACAATACCTTAAATTATTTTGATATCGGTTTTCCGAGTCCTGTAGGCTCAAACGGTTTCAGTACTTACGATTATAATTTAACGGACACCATCTCCATCCACGGGGAAAATGCTTATAAGATCAGGTACCAGCCTAAAAGAAAAGAAGTTCTGGCCTTCCAGGGCTATCTTTATATAGACACAGACAGTTATGCGGTTTTAGGCGCTACTTTAAAATCTACACAGAAAATCAATGTCAACTTTATCAACAGTATTTCCACAGAGCTGGAATATGATAATCCGGACGAAAATACATTCCTTCCGAAAAAGTTCATTACAGAGATAGAGCTTACTCCTTTCGCCAAAAAGAGAACTTCGAAAAGCATTATTGCAAAACGGTCGGTGGATTATTCACAATATGAATTCAACAAACCTATTGACGACAAAACCTTTAACCGAAAAGCAGAAGAATACGACGCAAAATTCGTGGATAAAGATGATGCCTACTGGGTAAAAGCAAGACCAGATTCATTATCCAAAGCTGAACAGGGAGTCTATGAGATGCTTGACAGACTACAGCAGACTCCAAAATTCAACCGTATTGTAAAACTTTACGAAACGCTCGCATCAGGGTATTACAACGCTTTTAAAGGCATCGACATCGGCCCTATCTTTTCAATTTACGGTAAAAACGAAGTAGAAGGCGATAGAATAAGATTGGGTGCAAGAACTTATTTTGGACAAAATGACCCTTGGAGAGTTCAGTTTTATACTGCTTACGGATTCAAGGATGAAAAGGTAAAATATGGAGCTGAAGCGCGCTACATGTTTAACAGAGTCAATAGATTCATGATCGGAGCAGGAACCAAAAGAGATATTGAGCAGCTTGGGGTACAACTTACGACTGATGACGGAATTATGGCACGTACTTTTGCTTCCTCTACCCTTTTTGCAAGAGGGGAAAATGCATCTTTAAGCTCTATCAATAAAACCAATATTTTTGCGTCCATTGAACCATGGAAAAACTTTCAGATTAGAGTAGACGGAACTTTACAGAGCATCAAATCTGCCAATCCGGAGAAATTCAGCCTGATGTATTTCCGTGATGGTGATTTACGTAAAACACTTAATGACTCTCACGTTACCCTTAGTTTAATCGCAAGACCCGGCGCCAAATTCTCCCAAACCGGAGTAGACCGATACGAGCACGGAACCTTAGCACCAACTATCATCCTGAAGTACACACGAGGAATTGAAGGCCTTTTCAATGGTGACTTTAATTATAACAGGCTTCAGTTCATGTTTTATAAACCTGTACTGATCGGAAGCTGGGGCAAAACCCTTGTAAGCTTTGAGGCTGGAAAAACCTTTGACACTGTTCCTTTAGCTTTACAAAACGTAATTCCCGGAAACCAATCTTACAGCTTAGCCCAGAACACTTTTGCACAGCTTAATTATTATGAATTTGTAGCCGACACATATACAACGCTTCACCTTGAGCACCATTTCAACGGAAAGATACTTTCATACATTCCATTGATCAAAAAACTGAAGCTGAGAGAAATTGCCTTTATCAGAAGTGCTTACGGAACCTTAAGCGATGCTTCCAAAGCGATCAACGTAGATGGATTTAAATACTCTGCGCCAAGCGAACAGATCTATTTTGAGTACGGATTCGGAATTGAAAACATCGGAATCGGAAACCTTAGGATATTCAGGGTGGACTTTAACTGGAGAGGAAATTATCTTGACAGACCGGACATCTCCACATTTGGAGTAAAAGCCGGATTCCAGGTAGGATTTTAAAATATAAAAAAGGCTGCTTCACTTGTGAGGCAGCCTTTTTTGAGTATAATTTTATTCTTATCAAAAAAAAAGACCCCCGACATCACTGCCAGGGACCCTCTTTCAATAACTTTATTTATGTTAACATGGACATGGATCCGCATCCATAATCATATTCTTACATATGCGCCTTTGTTGCGCCGTCCAGCTGCACCATTGCACACAAGTAGTTGCAGGAGGTGGACACGCTAGAGCTAAAGCCGCTCCCTCAATGGTCTTCAATTGTTTTTTAGTTAGTTTTCTTAGATTTTTCATAGTAATTAGTTTTAATCTGCCTGCCTGACTTATAAGTTTCAGGCAATTGCAAATGATTTGTTATTTGATCGTTAACAAATATATAAATATTTCACAATAAATGGAATATTAACGAAAATATTTTTATTCTCGAAACATATAGACATAAAAAAACCTCAGCAAATGCCGAGGTTTAGTTTTTTATAAAACGCTTAAATAATTATGCGTTTGCTTCTACAGATACGAAAGATCTGTTGTTTGCTTTCTTTCTGAAAACTACTTTACCGTCTACTAGTGCAAACAAAGTATGGTCTTTACCCATTCCCACGTTTTCACCTGGGTGGTGCTGAGTACCTCTCTGTCTGATAATAATATTTCCGGCAATAGCTTCTTGTCCACCGAAAATCTTCACACCTAATCTCTTAGAGTGAGACTCTCTACCGTTCTTGGAACTACCGACTCCTTTCTTGTGTGCCATTTTATTACTGGATTATTTGTTAAGTGCTTTAAATGTATCAATATTCTTAACGATAGCAGCATCTACTTCTTCGTGAGTAAGAATAGTTTTTTCTAATTCAACTTTAACTGCTTTACCTAAAGTAATTAAAGTTTCTCTGTTTTCTTTAGACTGAGACAAGTTGTTTTTCTTCAAGTGATAGTTCAGCTCGTGATCTTCACTAAAGTTAACAGTTGCGTTGTCTGAAAGAACTTCAGCTTTCACAGTTTCTTTTTTAGCAGCTTTCTTAGAACCTCCTTCAAAACCAGTGATACCAGTGATTTTAATTTGAGTTAAAGATTGTCTGTGACCGTTCTTAACTTGGTAACCTTTTCTTCTTTTCTTCTTGAAAACGATTACTTTATCAGCTTTTACGTGGTCTAGGATCTCTGCATCTACAGTGATTCCGCTTACAGCTGGGGCGCCAACAGTGATTGAACCGTTTACAGTAAGAAGAATTTTATCAAAAGAAACTTTGTCTCCTTTTTCTCCTTTTAAACGGTTTACAAACAACTTCTGGTCTTGCTCAACTTTATATTGAAGCCCTGCTATTTCTACAATTGCAAACATTGTTTATAAATTTTTAGTTATTTCGAGGTGCAAATATATGAATAAATTTCTAAATAGCTTGCAATCAGATCTGTATTTTTTAATAAAAACAATTTACTGTCTTTGGATAAATTTCCTCCACTAAAATATTCACTGGCACACAGACCCTTAAAACGGGCTTACTTCCTACAAACAGTTCATAACCATCCGTTACTTCAATACATAAACAAAAATTAACTAATAAATTTCTACACAAAACATCAATTAGGTTTATTTTTTTTATCAAAAGCATGGCAAAAATATAAATTCACTATGGTTTGAATAATTTTTCACATCAAAGTGCTGATAATTAAAAGATAATTTTATACCTTCGTTATCACCAAAAATATTTTATATGAAAAGAAACTTCAAATTCTGCCTGTTGGCGGGAGCCATTGCCGCTTTCTCATTGTCAGCGTGCCGTGATGACAAAATGGAGGAATCTGTTCTTCCTGAATCTCAATCTGCAAGCGCCAAGCTTGAACAACCGGGAGACCTTGAAAAGAGTTGCTCCTACGTAGACCAATACTGGAGCTCATCTGCAGTTCTTAAAACTACCCTTTCCAATTCTACAGACACCAACTTTATGAATGCTCAAATGACTAAGATTGCAAGTCTTTGGGGAAGAAGCAACCCAACGCTTCGTTTTGTAGATGATCCATCTAATTTCAATTCCACTTACAATGCAATCTCGTATTCTACAGGAAAAATTTATTATGGTTACGCAATTTACGCGGATGCCAAAAACAAAGGCGGAGACATTGTCAATGCCATGATCCTTGCTCATGAATACGGCCACCAGCTACAATATATCTTTAATCTTCCAACAGTAAATGAATCCACAGCAAGACCAAATGAACTGGAAGCAGACGGTTTCGCAGGATATTACCTAAGAAGACCCAATGGCTACAACAAAACGAATTTCGCAGAAATTGCTGCTGCCTATGAATTCGCACAGAGCATCGGAGATTATCAGACTACGAGCGCCAATCACCACGGAACTCCTCCACAAAGAAGATCTGCGGTACGTTTAGGCTTCCTTTTGGGACAGTATGATCTTAACGCAGCTAATTTCGATTATAACTTCTTCTATTATTATCAAGGTGTATTAAACGGCACGTATAAAATGGGCAAGAACTCTGCAAATCCAGAGATCGATGCTTATATGAGCCAATACATGGATGAACTTAGAAAAATCCAGACGGGAGAAATTTCCGCGGAAGAATTTAAACAACTTAAATAATAAACATTCATTTTTAGCATATTTAACAAAGAGAGGCAGGCAGCGATGTCCTGTCTCTTTTCTTTTTTATGAATAAATCTCCTAAAGTTTATTTATTTTTGGACCATATCCTACAACAATGAACAGAGACCTCTACATTGATTTTGCCAAAGGAATGGCAACACTTTCCATTATATTCATCCATACCGCTTTCTGGTCGGGACAGTTTTATATTCCGGCAGAGGTCAGAGTCTTTTCTCTGGTATTTGATGTTGCCCTTTTTTATGCTTTAAGCGGAATCACATCCGGATCGAATGTAGAAAAAACATTCTACAGGCTATTAAAACTTCAGATCACCTATATGATCTTTGTGACCTTCCTGTTCTTTATGGATTACTTTTTTAAAGTTTTTGGGCTCACATTTTTTTCTATAGAATGGCTTCAGAGTTTCTATTCAACCTTCGGATCAAAATACGCCACGACTGGCGTTTCCGATATTCCCCAATGGCAGAATCTTGGAAACTGGTATCTTCATCAATACACCAATGCGGATACTTTCCCAGTGGTCATGGGAAGTTTCTGGTATCTGAAAGTATATTTTATTCTGGCGGTTTTCGGAGTTTTGATCTTACGATTTTTTCCAAAGCATGTCAACTGGTTCATAGGACTCTGCATTGCCCTTACATTATTATTCAATATTTTCCCGGAAATATATCCGGCGGGCCAGGTGGGATATGTCGCTTTTTATCTTGCTATCTTTTTAATTGCCAACAGAATGCGTGGAAAACAAATTCCTGTAAAAATGATTCCTGTGTTATATGCTATCGTTGCTGCAGCTTTGATCTGGATGTTCTGGTATTACGGAAGCGAGATATTTTATAAGATCAACAAAAATAAATTTCCACCAAAAATTCCTTACATCATTTGGTCATTATTCTCTCTCACCACCTTATTTGTTCTTTACAATAGGTTGAAAATCACCAAAGAAAACTTCGTTACCCATATCGGGAAGAATGCTATCTTTTTTTACTTTGCCCAGGGAATAAGTTCATCGCTCGTCTATTTTATTGTCGTTGCCTTAAAGGAAAACATGCCCTGGTGGATACTGATGATTTTCATCTACATCATTAATACTATTCTTGCTTTCATCATTGCTGCAGGGTTAAAAAAAGTGGATGACCTTGGATGGAATCTCTTAGAATATCTGAGAAAAAAAACAGCTGGCTAAGGTATTTTGTACACTGTGCTTTATCGGTAAAAAACAAAAATTGTAATGAATAGGCTTTGTAATTTGTCATAAAAATAAAAACATGAAAAATTATTTATTTCATATTTCTCTCTTTTTAGTATTCCCCTTTTTTTCAGCACAGGATAAAGACTATTCAGAATGGTACCTGCAACGGGAAGACCTGGATATATTCGTGAAAGAAATCGGTGAGGGGAAAGACACTGTAATTGTAGTTCACGGAGGATTTGGGGCCAATCATGATTATATGACCGATGCTTTAAGGGGATTAACAAATCAATTTCATTTTATACTGTATGACCAAAGAGGCTCATTGCTTTCATCTTCAAAAAAAAAGAATCTTACCTTTCAAAAAAACGTTGATGATCTTTTAGCCTTAACCAATGCATTAAAATTGAAAAAGGTCAAGCTTTTTTGCCATTCAATGGGAACTTTGATCGGTATGGAATTTGCCAAACAAAATCCTTATCTGGTGTCTCATCTGGTTCTCGCCGGAGCCATTGTTCCCAAATCAGACAGTTTAAAAAGCGTTTTTTCAGACCGTCAGAATAAGCAGGTTGATTTTCTCATGAACAGGAAAGAAGTAAAAGCCCTTCTGAAACCATTTAAAGAGAAAGGCATCAACGAATTAAAATCAATTCAGGATATAGAAAAATCAAAACTATCTCATAAAGAATTAACCACATATTGGCGAATCAATTTTGCGGCTGCAAATATTTATGATATCAGGAAGCACAATTTTGTAAAAGGAGGCAGGGCATACTATAACCAAGATGCATCCATCATGACTGAATCTGTTAACTGGAAATATGATTACAGAAATATACTCAACACAATCAAAACAACTATCATAAATGGAGACTATGATTTTCTGGATTTTCACGGGGAGATCCTTCAATCTCAACTGAAAGAATATCGCAAAATCGAACTTAAACTCATTCCAAACGCAGGACATAATAGCTGGATAGACCATCCCAATCTGTTCAGAAAACACCTGTCCGATGCCTTAACAAAATAATAAAGGCTATTCTTTCATTATAATTTTGCGCAAAAAACCTTCTCACAATTGATTTACTTTAAAACGCTCAACTCGCGGACTATGAATCCGGCAACCATTACACATCCCCGATCTGAATTCCGGTTATTGACAGTTTTCGACAAAAAGTAAAATAAAAATTTAATTTTGAGTAAAAAAACAATGCTCTATTATAAATATTAATAATGTTTCCTACTTATAACAATTTATTTTAATTTTACAAAAAATTCAAAACATGTTTAAGTTGAAACTTCCTACCGATCCAAGGTGGGCAAATATTGCAGAAGGAAACATAGGAGAAATTTTAACGGATCATGCGTGGTGCGAGCAGAAAGCCACAACCAATGCCATCAGTTTAATCAATATGCTCCCAGAACACCCGGAAATCGTTACGGAACTGATTGCCATTGCGCAGGAAGAACTTGACCATTTCAGCCAGGTGCATGAAATCATCAAGAAGAGAGAATACGTTTTCGGAAAAGCGAGAAAAGATGATTACGTTAATGAACTGGCTAAGTTTGTCGTTCAGGGAAGCAGAGAAGACTTAATTGTTGACAAACTCCTTTTTGCCGCCATGATTGAAGCAAGAAGCTGTGAAAGATTCAAAGTGCTTACCGAGAACATCAAAGACGAAGAGCTTAAGGCTTTTTATAAAGAACTTATGATCTCAGAAGCCAATCATTATACTACTTTTATTGGTTTCGCAAGACAGCTGGGCGACATTGAAAAGGTAAACAAGCGTTGGGAAGAATGGCTGGAATACGAAGCTAAAATCATTCAATCTTACGGAAACAAAGAAACCATTCACGGCTAAAATAAAAAAGTAAAAAATCCACGTTGAAAAAACCGACCTTCGAAAATATTGCCAATTTTTTCCTGAAAAATTTCTTTCAGGGACTGGTTATTATTGGTCCCATCGGGCTTACCATTTTTGTGATCTGGTATATTGTAAGTGCTATCGACAATATCATACCATCCGTCGCAAAGGAAATCCCGGGTCTGGTTTTCGTTTCAACCATTCTGATGACTGCGATCCTGGGTTATCTGGGAAATAAATTCGTAGTCGGAAGATTCTTTTTTGATACTATGGACAGCCTTTTGGAGAAAACTCCGGGGGTAAAACACATCTATACGCCTACAAAAGACGTCATGTCTTCATTTGTAGGAGACAAAAAGAAATTCAACGATCCTGTCTGGGTAAAGACTAATGAAAATCCGGAAATCTGGAGAATCGGCTTTCTTACCCAAAAAGAGATGTCGGACGTTGACAAGCACAATTACGTTGCGGTATATCTGCCCCATTCCTATGCTATTTCAGGATGGGTAATTGTTACTGAAGAAAAAAACATCAAACCTGTAGTGGGAATGACTGCGGCTTCTGCCATGAAGTTTGCCGTAAGCGGCGGTGTAGCCGGGTTCCATTCTGACGACAATATATTTAAAGCTCCGGAGTAATTTCTGCTGCTCCATTTAAATATACATTGATGAATTTGAAATTTTTTCAAACAACTTTTCTTTAAAAACAATCCAAAAAATATTTTAACGCATGAAATTACCGTACGCGGAGCCATTCCGTATCAAAATGGTGGAGGAAATCCGCCAGTCTACGAGAGAGGAAAGAGAGCAGTGGCTTAAAGAAGCCAATTACAATCTTTTCAACCTGAAATCATCACAGGTATTCATTGATCTTCTTACCGATTCCGGAACAGGTGCTATGTCCGACAGACAGTGGGGCGCATTGATGACCGGAGATGAAAGCTATGCAGGATCCCGCTCTTTCGAGCAGCTTCAGAATACCGTTGAAAAAATCACCGGATTTAAATATTTATTACCTACGCACCAGGGAAGAGCTGCAGAAAATGTTCTTTTCTCAGTTTTGGTAAAAGAAGGTAACGTCGTTCCCGGAAACTCTCATTTCGATACTACCAAAGGCCACATTGAGTTCAGAAAAGCACATGCTGTGGACTGTACAATCGACGAAGCTTTTGACATCAATGATCTTCATCCGTTTAAAGGAAACATCAACCTTGAAAAACTGGAAGAGATCTATAAAAGCCATCCAAAAGAAAACATCCCTTTCTGCTTAATCACCATTACCTGTAATTCTTCAGGAGGACAGCCTGTTTCTCTAGAGAATATGAAAGCGGTAAGAGAACTTTCCAACCGTTATGGAATTCCAGTTTTCTTTGACTCTGCAAGATTCGCTGAAAATGCTTATTTCATCAAAAAAAGAGAAAAGGGCCAGGAAAACAGGAGCATCAAGGAAATCTGTAAAGAAATCTTCTCATACGGAGACGGAATGACGATGAGCTCTAAGAAAGACGGATTGGTAAACATCGGAGGATTTATTGCTTTAAACAGCGAGGAAACCTTCAGAAAAGCATCTAATTTCACGATTATCTACGAAGGTTTCATCACGTATGGTGGTATGGCCGGCAGAGATATGGCTGCATTAGCGGTTGGACTTGACGAAGCTACAGAATTCGCTTACCTTGAAAGCAGAATTTCTCAGGTAGAATACCTTGGAAACAAACTGATTGAGTATGGAATTCCGGTTCAGAAACCCATCGGAGGACACGCTGTTTTCATCGATTCTCTAAATTTCCTTCCCAACGTATCCAGAGCAGAATACCCAGCACAGACTTTAGGACTTGAGATTTACAAGGAAGCCGGAATCAGAACTGTAGAGATCGGTACTTTACTGGCAGACAGAGATCCTGAAACCAGAGAAAACCGTTATCCGAAACTGGAATTGGTGCGCCTTGCCATTCCAAGAAGAACCTACACAAATAATCACATGGATTATATCGCAGCAGGGATCAAAAACGTTTATGAAAGACGTGATGAAATCTCCAAGGGATACAAAATCACCTGGGAACCAGATTTACTACGACATTTCACAGTACAACTTGAAGAAGCATAAAACAAAACCGGGATTTATTTCCCGGTTTTTTGATGTATTTAGTTTGGTTAAAAATATTTTAGTCGCTCTTTTTCAGAAACATAGCATACTTTACATATTTCGGTTTATTCTCAAACAGTTTTAAATCATATTCAATTATTTTTTTCAATTAGTGAGTGTTTTTAATTTACATTTGCACTTATCAAAATAACAGTTTACATGATGTAAGCTGAAACACTAACTGAAAAAATCCACTATTCCGAAATGAACAAAATTGCTGTCGTGGGCGCCGGCATCTCCGGCTTAAGCATAGCGAGTTACTTAGAAAAACACCAACTGGATTACCACATTTATGAGAGAAGAAAAAAAGATGATCTTACAGGCCACGGCTTTCTCCTTCCCAAGGAAGGAATAGAATATCTTTCACAGATTGTTGATCCTTCTGAACTTTTCAAACAGGGTAACTTTTTAAAGAAGTACATCCGGTATTCTCACAAAGGGAAAATATTGGCAGAAAAAGATCTTCAAGACGTTTTCGTAATTTCAAGAAGTTCTCTGATCCACATCCTTGCCCGGAATATTCCTCCTGAAAAAATTACGTATGAGGAAACGGTTACTCCCTGCGCTACTCAAAAAGGGAAACTGAAAAAGCAGGACGGAACTTATCTCGATTCTGATCTTACCATTGTTTCAGACGGTTCCAAAAGCCGTATCAGAAGAGAAACATTCAAAGATGAAACGATGAAGACCGTTCAGGAAAACGAAATCGTGAATATCATCCATTGCAAAGACATTGCCGCCCGTTTAGAAAGTAATTTCATGAAATACCACCATGAAGATGGCGGATTAACATTTGGCATCCTTAAACTTTCCGAAGATACAGTCTTATGGTATTCCCAGCTTGATAACCAAAAATACAAGATCAGTGAAAAATCTTCTGTTGAGAGCCTTAGAAATTATATGTTTGACATTTTTGACGATTGGGATCCCATGGTTTCTTCCATTGTAAAAGGGTCAAATTATGAAAATGTACATCTGTGGCGGGTTTACGAACTGGAAACGCTTAATCCTTTTTATAAAGATAATATTGTTTTCATTGGCGATGCAGCCCACCCGCTTATCCCTTTTACAAGTCAGGGCGTCACCTCAGCATTAAAGGATTCTTATACCCTTACGCAATATTTAACATCAGAAGAAAACATGACTGACGCTTTCAGAAAATATGAAGCTGAAAGAAAACCGGAAATAGAAATCCACATCAGAAACGGAAGAATTCTGCTCGACCAGTTTCTAAAACCGCTTGACCAGCAAACCGAAAATATTTTACCAATATCATATAAATAGAGAAAATGTTTAGCAATAACGACATCAATTTTGAAGCACTAAAAAGAAAAGCCTACAACGGAAGATGGGCAGCCATAGAAGAAGGCATTATTCCACTTACAGCTGCAGATCCCGACTTCAGGACCGCTCCGGAAATCGAGCAGGGAATCATTGAGTACATCAAAGACGGCTACCTCAGCTACGGACCTTTCTCCGGGCTTCCTGAGTTCAAAAAAAATGTAGCAGAACATTTTAATACAGAGAAACACGGAAGTTTCTCACCTGAAAATATTCTTGCTATCAATAGTGCCGCTCAGGGAATGTTCCTGATCGCATCCTATGTTTTAAAACCCGGAGATGAAGCTATTATCTTAGATCCAGTAGATTTTCTGTTCAAAAGATCTGTAGAAGCAGCAGGCGGAACGGTGAAATTATGTCCTGTAGACCACACAACGGGAGCTATTGATTTCGAGAAAATGGTTCAGCTGATCAATCCGAAAACCAAACTGATCAGCATTTGCAACCCTCACAATCCTCTTGGAAAAGTATATTCTAAAGAAGTCCTGAAAAAGATTTCTGAAATTGCCTCAGCCCATGATCTTTGGGTGATGAGTGATGAAATATGGAGTGATATTATTTATGACAATAAAGATTTTCATACCTATTCATCTGTTTCAGAGGAGGCGAAGAAGAAAAGTTTTACCGTATATGGTTTTTCAAAATCATTTGGAATTGCAGGCTTGAGAATCGGGGCTGTTTTGTGCAATGATCAGGATATTTTGGATGATTTTACAGAGAAATCAAATTTCAATTCAACAATAGAAGGGGTTTCTACCTTGTCACAGATTGCAGCAAGTGTCGCTTTGGAAAGAGCAAAGCCCTGGTACAAGGAATTTCTAAGCCATCTGCAGAACAACAGAAATCTCGCTTTTGATATTCTGAACCGTTCAGAGATTTTAAGTCCGAACTTACCGGAAGCCACTTTCGTCCTGTTTCCTAAGATTAAAAACAATCTGACCAGTGATGAATTCACCCAACATGTCCTGCAGCACGGAAAAGTAGCGGTTGTTCCCGGCTCTGAGCGATGGTTTGGAAAAGGAGCAGAAGGCCATATCCGGATTTGTTTTTCCACTTCTCAGGAAATTTTAGAAGAAGGACTCGATCGAATTATTAGAAGCTTTTAAGGTTAATAAAATTCTTTATTTTTAATTAAATAGTTAATTTTTTTCTTAAATTAAACAAAATCAGCGTTCATTTAAATAATTCATACACAATACTTCATTTTCACATTGATTTGATGATAAATTTCAATATTTTTGAAACAATCACCAAATCCGATATGAAATATGAAAATAATATACACAAGTGTTCTTTTTTTAGGGTCTGTATCGATGTTTTATTCGCAAAACACCAATGATACTATTTCCAAAGAATCCAGAATAGATGAGATTTCCGTTACCGGAAGCCGGAATAAAAAAAGAACCGTTACCAATACTCCTGTTCCTGTTGACGTTATTGACATTAAGCAAGTAAGCCAGTCGACAGGGCAGATAGAGGTAAACCAACTTCTCCAGTTCAGTGCACCTTCATTTAACTCTAATAAACAATCGGGGTCAGATGGAGCTGATGCGGTAGATCCCGCAACTCTTCGTGGACTCGGACCGGACCAGACACTTCTTTTACTCAACGGAAAAAGATACCATCAATCTTCACTGATCAATCTCTTCGGGACAAAAGGCCGGGGAAATACCGGATCAGATATGAATACAATCCCAATTGGAGCGATAAAAAGAATTGAAGTTCTCCGTGACGGAGCTTCGGCTCAATATGGCTCTGATGCGATTGCCGGGGTGATCAACGTGATTCTTAACGACCGGAATCATGGCTTTGAAGGGAATGCTTTTTACGGAATGAACCTGTTTAAAAGTCCGGGAGATAAAGATGTAGTATCCGAGCGTAAAATAGACGGAACCACTTTCAATTTCAATGGAAATCTGGGAACAAAAATCGGGAACAAAGGAGGTTTTGGAAACTTCACAGTAGAATTTGTCAATAAAGAGCGTACCATACGAAATGCCAACCCGGAAAAATATTCGTCTCCAAGAGAAAAGTTCGGAGATGCGAAGTCCCAGAATATTTATTTCTTCGGAAACGTGGAACTTCCGTTATCTGACGGTTTGAAGTTTTATTCCCGTCAAGGATTTTCTCACCGTAAAACCAATGCATATGCGTGGACAAGATCTGCAGATGCAGACGGAAACATCCCGGAAGTTTATCCAAATGGATTCAACCCGATGCAGAACACCAGCATTACAGATTTTACTTTTGACAATGGGCTTAAATTTAAAGTCGCTGACTGGGATGTAGACTTTTACAATGCCTTCGGGAGCAATAGATTTACTTATGATATTGATAATACCATCAATGCTACTTTAGGAATACAATCCCCGAGAAGTTTTAATGCCGGAGGTCACTCTCTTCTTCAGAATACAACGGGATTTAATGCCTCCAAACCATTTAAAGTACTGGAAGGACTAAACGTAGCCTTCGGATCCGAATTCAGATATGAACAGTTTGAAATCATTAAGGGAGAAGAAGCATCTTATGCAATGTATGATATCAATGGAAATATTGTTACCCCAAATACCCCTCAAGGTTTACTCGTTACCAATCCGATTTCGGGAGATGTACGTCCCGGTGGATCGCAGGGTTTCCCAGGTTATTCGCAAGCTGTAGATAAAAACAGGAATAATTTTGCCGCCTATGTAGACACAGAGCTTGACATTACTAAAAAATGGATGATCAGTGTAGCGGGAAGATTTGAAAACTACAGCGATTTCGGCAGTACACTGAATGGGAAATTTGCCACACGATATGCTTTTACCCCTCAATTTGCATTCAGAGGTTCGGTATCTACAGGATTCAGAGCACCATCTTTAGCACAGAAATATTATAGCCTTCAGTTTACCAATTTCCAGGGAGGAAATCTGGTGACTATTCAATTGGCATCTAATGATAGCGATCTGGCAAAAACAGTGGGAATTCCGCAATTAAAACAAGAAACTTCATTAAACGGAAGTGCCGGATTTACTTTTAATACCGGAAAATTTACGGCAACTGTAGATGGCTATTACATCAAAGTAAAAGACAGAATTGTACTGACCGGTAACTTTTCACAGGACGATGATGCGATAGGCGGAATTCTGGCTGAAAATCATATTGACCAGGCCCAGTTCTTCACCAATGCTATTGACACCAGAACGAAAGGAGTAGATGTTATTTTAAGCTACAATGAAAATATTGGTTCGGGAAGACTAACCGCTACTTTAGCTGGAAACTATAATGAAATGGAGATTACCAAAGTCAATACGTCAGATAAACTGAAGGGTAAAGAAGAGGTCTATCTGAGCCCGAGAGAAAGAGCATTTATTCTGGCTTCGGCTCCGAAAACAAAGATCAATTTGAATTTAAACTATAAAATTGATAAGTTCAACGCCAACCTTCAGCTGGTAAGATTTGATAAAGTAAAGCTTATAGGCTATGGTGGTGCTGATGACTACCAGTTCTATGGCGCGAAAGTAACCACTGACATCTCTTTCGGCTACGAGTTCTCAAAGAATTTCAACTTAACCATTGGAAGTAAGAACTTATTTAACCGATATCCTACACTACAAAAAGCTCATGTAGACGGCAACACAGAGTCCGGAGGGATTTTCGATCCGGTACAGATGGGCTTTGCGGGAAGACAGGCTTTCGCAAGACTAAACTTTAAGTTTTAGAATATTTATAAAGAGACTATATCAAAAGCGTAGTTGATTTTTACGCAAAGTTTGAATATCATGCTCTATATTTTAGGAATGCAAAGGAAAGAATCAATTAAAATTGATTCGATGAAGCGTACGGATAAAACGTTCGCTAATTCAGTGACGCAGCCACATCTCTTTTTCTTCCTTAAAACTAGTGTATATTGCCTTTAAACTTTGCGTTAAAAAATTCTATCTCGCTTTGTGTCCCCTATTGGATATAATAGTAAGTATAATTTTTTAACGCAAAGAATTTTTCAAATCATTGATTCAATGAAACGTTCTTTTGATACAGTCTCTTTTCTATTTTTTAGAAATTTTATATAGTTTTCCGCTATCGGTTACGGCGTAAAGATTACCATCCATTCCATCCAGAACATCTCTGAAACGTTCCTTCTGATCAGCAAGAAGACGTTCCTCACCTACTACTTTATTATCCTTCATCACGATTCTGTTAATGTGTTCTCCACTCAGACATCCAATGATTAGGTTTCCTTTCCATTCTTCTATATTTCCTGTGTAAAACGTAACTCCACTTGGAGAAATTACAGGATCCCAGTAATAAACAGGCTGTTCTGTTCCTGCTTTTTGAGTGATTCCGCTTCCTACTTTTGCTCCGGAATATTCAATTCCATAGGTTACGTCTCCCCAACCGTAATTCTTTCCGGGTTGTATCAGATTGATTTCATCTCCGCCTCTTGGCCCCATTTCCACGTCCCAAAGTGTTCCGTTCGGATCTATAGCCAATCCCTGTGGACTTCTTATCCCGTATGCATAGATTTCGGGTTTATATCCCTGTTTCCCGATGAACGGATTTCCGGGAGCAGGTTTTCCGTCTTTGGTAATTTTCAAGATTTTCCCTAAATAATTATCTGTTTTCTGGGCATAAACCCGGGTTTCCTTGTCAGACCTTTCCCCCGTACTTACAAATAAGTTACCGTCTTTGTCAAAAACAAGCCTGCTTCCATAGTGCTTATCTCCATCATAGGAAGGCTCTGCACGGAAAATAACTTTCACTTCCGAAATATTTTTCAGGTCTGCCGAAAGTTTTCCTTTGGCCACCGAAGTCAGATTTCCTTCTCCGAAAGGTTCTGAGAAACTGAAATAAATGATATTATTGGATTTAAAATCCGGATCCAGGGCAACATCCAGCATTCCCCCTTGTCCTTTTGCATCTACTTTTGGAAACCCTTCGATTTTAGAAACCTGTTTTCCGTCTGTTGAAACGACGTTCATATGTCCGTTTTTATCGGTTATCAGAAACTTGCCATCCGGAAGGTTGATAATTCCCCAGGGTCTTCCCAGATCTTTATTCAGTACCTCCACTTTATAGGCAGCTGTTGTTTTTACGGCTTTAATCCGGGTCTGTCCTTTAAAAGCCGGCTGGTAATCAGTATTCGGTTTTTCAGTTTCCACACTGCCGTCGTTTCCTGTCTTCTGGGCGCTGGCACTGTTCTTATTGCACGAAGATAAAAACAAAAAAACACTGAGCGCCGGTACGTAAAAATGATTGAATTTCATAGGGTTGTGATTAGTGGTCAAAAGATAAATAGAAAAATAATGCCATAAAAATTTGTGAGTATAAATTTTTATTCTACATTTGTAGAACAAATTACAACATTGTAGAATGAAAGACATAAAATTAACCGGTTCCGAGAAAAATCTTATGGAAATCCTTTGGGAAAAGAAACATGTTTTCATGAAAGATATTCTTGATGCTTATCCGGAACCCAGGCCTGCCGCAACTACCGTCGCCACGCTGCTGAAAAGAATGCAGAATAAAGACCTGGTAGGATACAAACTGTATGGAAATTCCCGCGAATACTATCCGAAAGTAGAAAAAGGGGAATATTTCAACGAGGAGATGACCTCCATGATTGACCGCTTTTTCAACAGCTCAGTGACTCAGTTCGCTTCGTTTTTTACTTCCAATGCAAAATTCAGTCAAAAGCAGCTGAAAGAACTCCGTGATATTATAGACGAACAGATAAAAGAATAAAAAATGCTGACCATTATTCTAAAAATCATTCTGTGTTCTTCCGTATTCATTGCTGTATATTATCTGCTTTTGGAAAGGGAGAAAATGTATCGGTTCAACAGGTTCTATTTACTGTCTTCCCTGGTTCTTTCTTATGTGATTCCGTTTATATCGATCACTGTACAACAGCCCAAACCGGAGAATAAGCCTGAGATCATCTTTGAAGAAACGGCCCAGCAGATTATGTACACACAGCCGGTGCAGGAGAGTTTTGACTGGATGAATGTAATGTGGATCATATACGGAATTGTCACACTTTTTTTCCTGATAAAAAGTATACTATCCATTCGTGCAGTTAAAAAATTGCAAGGGGAAAAACATCTGTATCAGAATCACAGAGTAGTTATAACGAAAGAAAATCTTGCGCCTTTCAGCTTCTGGAATACGATTTATTTGGGCGAAGATTATATAAAAAATAATACAATCGATCCTAGAATTTTTCTTCACGAGAAGAGCCATCTGGATCAAAAGCACAGTATCGATCTAATCTTAATGGACATCTTAAAGATTTTCACTTGGTTCAATCCTGTTTTATTTCTTTATAAAAAAGCGATTATCACCAACCATGAATTTCTGGCAGATGAAGCTGTTCTGAAAAGCAGATACAGCGTAAAAGATTATCAAAGCTTAATCCTTGAGGAGATTATAGCCGGACAAAGTTTACACCTAACCCATTCATTTAATTTTAACAACACCAAAAAACGATTTATTATGATGACCGCAAAAAAATCTAAATTCATTGTATTGAAAAAAGCAGCCGGCCTTACAGCTCTTGTTGCAGCTGCAGCTTTATTCGCAGAGCGAACGTATGTTATGGATCCTGTTTCGACAGCAGAAACTCAAAAAGTAAGCAGTATAGCAACAGACCATTCATTAACAACAGATCCTTATAAGGAGTTCAGAAGTATTTTAAGCAAATATTCAGAACTTTTAAACAGTGGGAAATATGCAGAATTCTCTAAAAAGATCTCTGATAATGATAAGAAAAGACTTGAAGAGCTTTACTCCCAATTGACCGATGCACAAAAGCGTGAGCAGAAAATCACCTTCTTCAATACTCCTGATTTAATAAAAAGAGTTCCTACTGAAAATGAACTGAAATCATTCCTGGATAAAAGCAATTATGCGGTGTGGATTGATTCTAAAAAGGTAGATAACAGCAGTCTGAACAACTACAAAACATCTGACTTTGCCAGTATTATCATTAGTGGAGTTGGTAAGAACGCAAGAACAGCAAAAAATCCGCAACCCTATCAGGTGAGTCTAATGACCCATGATTATTTCGAAAAAAAGAAGGAAGAAAAACCTCATACGGCCATGGGAATTAAAAAGGAAAGCATCAAAGAGATCACAGATGCCATTCCTCTTAAAGAAACAACACAGACAGATAACAATGAAGGTAAAAACACAAATATCAGCACCAACACCAATCAAAATACTACTGAAGCAGAATATCCGGGCGGAAAAGCCGCTTTAAGAAAAAAAATAGGTATGACAGTAGACACAAGCCAGTTCAGTTCTAAAAATGGAACACTCAGTTCAACGGTTTATATTCATATTGACGAAAACGGAAAAGGAACAAAGGTAACAGGATCAGGAAATAATGAGATATTTACCAACGAAATTATCAAAACCGCTGAACTCATCAACAATGAAACCGTATGGAAGCCCGCCACTAAAGACGGAAAGGCAGTAGCTTCCATCTACAAACTTCCGGCAACCATGACTTTTGAGTAAAATCAATTTATAAGAGCGCAATTATTCAGCGCTCTTTTTATGTTGTATACATTCCAAACAAGTGAAAATTTTACTATCAAAATAGTCATCTTCAAATACTTTATGAAGGCTAAAAATTTCTTTCGTATTTTTGTTGTATACATCATTTCCTATGAACTTTAATCTTCAATCAGAATATAAACCTACCGGCGACCAGCCCCAAGCGATCGAAAAACTTACCAAAGGAATAGAAATTGGTGAGAAGTATCAAACCCTGCTGGGTGTAACAGGGTCCGGGAAAACTTTTACCGTTGCCAACCTTGTGCAAAATGTGCAAAGACCAACGATTGTCATGGCTCACAACAAGACATTGGCTGCACAGCTTTTCATGGAATTTAAAGAATTCTTTCCTGATAATGCCGTAGAATATTTTGTAAGTTATTACGACTACTACCAACCGGAAGCATACATTGCCACCACCGGAACCTATATCGAAAAAGATCTGAGCATCAACGAGGAGGTTGAGAAACTGCGTCTTTCTGCCATTGCAAGTTTACTGTCCGGAAGACGGGACGTTTTAATTGTTGCCTCCGTATCCTGTATTTATGGTGTGGGAAACCCTGCAGAATTTCACAAATCATTAATATCAATTTCTACCGGAGAGAAGGTAACGAGAACCGCTTTTCTTCACTCTTTAGTTAATGCTTTGTATTCAAGAACCTTAAGCGACTTTCAAAGAGGTACATTCCGGGTAAAGGGAGATGTGATCGATGTATTTCCTGCCTATGCAGATAATGCGGTGAGGATTCAGTTTTATGGTGATGAGATTGAAAAAATTCAGAGTTTTGATCCGGTTTCGGGAAATGTAACGGCTAATTTTGACCAAATTCAGATCTATCCTGCTAACCTTTTTGTTACGTCAAAAGAAACATTGAATGGCGCCATAAAAAACATTCAGGATGACATGGTAAAGCAGGTAGATTTCTTTAGCGAGATAGGAAAACCACTGGAAGCTAAAAGATTACAAGAAAGAACTGAGCTCGATCTGGAAATGATCAAAGAGCTTGGATATTGCTCCGGAATTGAAAATTATTCACGTTACTTAGATGGCCGGCTTCCCGGGTCAAGACCGTTCTGTCTATTGGATTATTTTCCAAAAGATTATTTAATGATTATTGACGAAAGTCATGTTACAGTACCTCAGGTACATGCGATGTATGGTGGCGATAGAAGCCGAAAAGAAGCTTTGGTAGAATATGGATTCCGACTTCCTGCTGCAATGGACAACAGACCATTGAAATTTGAAGAATATGAATCTATTCAAAATCAGGTTATTTATGTTTCTGCAACGCCCGCTGATTATGAACTGGAGAAAACCGGCGGAGAGTATATAGAACAGATTATTCGTCCCACTGGTCTTCTGGATCCTGTCATTGAGGTGAGACCCAGCTTAAACCAGATCGATGATTTGATGGAAGAGATCCGGAAAAGAGCAGATTTAGACGAAAGGGTTCTGGTAACAACTCTAACGAAAAAAATGGCTGAGGAGCTGACCAAATACTTTATGAAATTTGGGATAAGGACGAGATATATCCACTCGGATGTAGAAACACTGGAGCGTATCCAGATTATGCACGATCTGCGTGTGGGTCTTTTCGACGTATTGATTGGGGTCAATTTATTGAGAGAAGGTCTGGATCTACCTGAAGTTTCTTTGGTGGCCATATTAGATGCAGATAAAGAAGGAATGCTAAGAAGCAGAAGATCAATGATTCAGACGGTGGGTCGTGCTGCAAGAAACCTTAACGGGAAAGCTATTTTATATGCTGATAAAATGACAAAATCGATGCAGGCGACGATAGACGAAACCAACTACCGTCGTGAAAAGCAAATCAAGTATAACACAGACCATAATAAGGTTCCTACCGCTTTAAATAAAAAGATTTCTGAAAATCTTGTAGGAAGAAGCAAGGATTTCCCTGATCCAAAATATACCCAAAAAGAGATCCTTCAGAAAGCAGCCGAAACCAAAGCTAACTATGGAGATGCAGACATTGAAAAAATGATCGTTGTGAAGCAGAAAGAAATGGAAGCAGCAGCTAAAAATCTTGACTTTATAAAAGCAGCCAAGCTGAGAGATGAGATTGCAGCGCTGAGAGAATAAGTTTGAGAATTTTGAGAATTTATGAGTTATAAATGATGAGTTATTTTGGAGTTAAAGGGTTTTCACTCTTCACTTGCGTAGCACAATTCACAACTGGCTCTAGCAGTTAAATTGATTAAAAAAAATTAATAAAACTAAACTGCAAATTTCTCTTGGGACTGGGATAGCTTCTCTCTTCCAGCTTCGGAATTCTTACATTATTAAAAACAGTTTAGGGGCGGCATCGAAGATGCCGCCCCTAAACATATATGTTCAACTATTCACAAAAACTCAGTTTCTGCGTCAAAAGAAGTTAAAGCCATTCAATTTCATGTAATAGGTGATAATTATCCACCCTTATTTTTTTATTCATTTTCATTTTATAATAAAGCTTCAATCTAAAATAACAATTCAAAGTGCGAATTGACAAATTAGCCATTTTAAATATGGGTTAGCTGTGTTTCCAGTTGATCAGCAAGTACTGCTGATGAGTATTTTTAAAGATATTATAAAATAGTATCATTATTTTTTCAAATACTAAAATAAATCAATACAAAGTGATGTAATAAATTTTTATATATAATTTTTTATCTATGCTTTTTTTGACTATAAAATTTAAATTCAAAAAGCTTATTACACCCTTTTTAAAGGCAAAATTGATGAATTAACAATTTTAAATTTGAAAAATATGACAAACTCTATAGGTTTGCTACGGTGAAATAACTTCACAATATAAAAGACATTCAAGGCATCATCAAAAAGCAATATTATGAAAAAAAACGTTTTTACCTTATTCATCGCTATGTTATCGGGTATAGCCTACTGTCAGGTAGGAATTAACACCGCTAGACCGCAGGGAGTTTTTCACGTAGACGCAGCAAAAGACAATCCCTCTACTGTTGTAACGCCACCTACTACCGCTCAGCAGTTGAATGACGTTATTGTAACTTCTTCAGGGAATGTAGGGGTAGGGATTAATGCGCCCACGGAAAAAATTGATGTACAGGGTAATATCAGGGTTCGAGAGCCTCTTAATGGGAGCAATGTAATAGATTTTCCCAGTGCTGTAGTAATGAAGGCAGATGGAACATTAGGCACTACAAAAGCTTCCAATGTATCATTACAAAGCTTTCAATTAAAAATCCCACCGCATAATCAGTTTACGGCAGATTTTAATAACCATTCCAATACCGCCTATGATTCAGATAACTGGTGGGTTGTACAAAAAACATCATTTAATTCATCTTCTACTGCTCCTGCAAAAATGACAATAGTTTATGAATATGAAGGTCCAGCATTCGGAAACGCCAGCAATATTTTCGCCCTACTAACAGCGGGTAATAACGCCGGGTTTCCGGATGTATTTGTTGCCTCTTTTATCTCGTTACAAACTGTTGCAGGAAAATCAAGGCTTACCGTTACTATTGCCAGAACTGATCATTTTTATAATGCATGGGCAGGCACATTTCTGTTAAATACATTGCTTGCAATCAAGCCTTAGAATATCAACCTATTTCCTTAAAATTTAAGAAAAAAACAAATCTGACAACGGTCATCAATACATTCATCATCTTCCCAAGCAAGCCTTCCATTCCGGATAGATAAGATGAAGATTCCCAAGTCCTGTTCATTGATATTTTTAAAGCGGCCCTAAAATAGACTCATTATGCTATTATACTTTAAATAAATCAAACAATAGTGATATAAAACTGATTTACACATAATTTTTTATTAATGCTTTTTTTCTACATAAAATTTAAATAAAAAAGCGGGCAATACATCTTTCATAGGGTGTAATTGGTGAATTCTCAATTATAAATTTGAAAAATTCTGTAAACTTTATAAGTTTGTTCGGGTGAAATATTTCTCACCATACAGCAATAGAGTTCAACGTCTTATAACACAATTTTATGAAAAAATCACATCGTACATCTCCATTTTATTTGTTTCCGAATATCTTATTGATCGTCATAGGAAACTCAGTTTTTGCTCAGACAGGAAAGGTAGGGATTAACACGACAACACCTACTGAAATCCTCGATGTCAAAGGTACTTTAAGAGTAAGAAGTTTACCGAATACCGGTACAGCTAACTCGATCTATACGACAGGTACAGACGCTCATTCCGGGGCAACACCAACCCAGACATTTACAGGAACCACTCCCTTAATGATCAACACCAACGGGGTTTTAGGAACCACTACTTTTTCAAATCTGGTTCCTAATAATACCGCTCCTAATTTTAACACGACAAACACCTCCGGAGCCATGTTAGTGATCAAGAGGTTTACGATTGGAGATTGGGCTTCAGGACAAAACGGTAATTTAGGATTCGACACAGGCATGTCGGTTGCCAACTGGGAAGCGATTTTATCCGGTTGGATGAGTACGTTTACCAATAATTCTACTGCATCTTCAGCCAGTCAAATTTTTGGAACACCTAATCAGTTTGGGTTCAGAATGAGAGCGCAAACCGGAGGAGCAGCTACCTGGCGCATCATCGGCGACATTGCAACCGTCAACGAAGCACAAATTGTAGATGTTCTCTTTATCAGTAAAAAGAATGTAGCTACAGAAACAAGAACAAACTAATGCTGTAAAATATCACGAAATGAAACATTTAAAACTTTTATTCTCTATTTTATTTGCAGGATCCACCAATCTGCTAGCTGCACAAACGGGAAAAGCGGGGGTTGACACCAATACCCCAACAGAAAATCTCGATGTAAAAGGTACGTTAAGGATAAGATCTTTGCCCAACACAGGCGTAGCTAACTCCATCTATACCACAGGAACAGATACCCATTCCCGCACATCTCCCACTCAGACCTTTACGGCAGCCACTCCTTTACTTATGAATAACGATGGTGTTGTTGGTCGCACTACCTTCTCAGATGTGGTTCCTAATAATACGACCCCTTCCGGTTTTAATTCTTTAGATGCCTCTACTTCGATGATGGTGATCAAAAGATTTACTATTGGAGACTGGGCATCTGGTCAAGGTGGTAATTTGGGGTTTGATACCGGTATGTCTGTTTCCAGCTGGGAAGCCATTATTTCCGGATGGATGACCACACTTGTGACAGATGTAAACAATATCCCAGTATCATCTATTTTTCGTACCGAATATCAATTTGGCTTCAGATTGAGGGCTCAAGGGGCATCATCCGGAACCTGGCGTATCCTCGGGGATATATCTTTTTTTAATGAAACCCAATTTGTAGATGTTTTATTTATTAAGAAAAAATATGTAGCTGCAGATGTAAGAACAAATTAAATGATGATTCCAAAATTTGGAATCATTTAAGACAAGCCATAAAAAAAATTCGCGTTTGATCTCTATCAAACGCGAATTGTAATTTTATTTTTTTACTGAAGCTCTGATCGGAATCAGAAGTTCCATCAGACCGTTCAGTTTAATTTCATACACCGTGGCCAGCTGCATTCCCAATTTTCCCGGGGGCATTCCTTTCCTGTTGAACCATTCAAGATAGCTGACAGGTAAATCAGCAAGCACTGTTCCCTTGTATTTTCCGAAAGGCATCTTCATGATGCAGATCTCTTTTAGTATTTCTGAATTGACTCCTTCCACTTTATACGATTAAATTAACTTTATTTCCCTGATCATTATCTTTATCCGGCAGTTCAAGCTCTGGCGGCGTATCTTCATCTGAAAATTCATTTCTGTAAACCTGAATAAGCAGTAAGGTAAACGAAATCAGGATCGGTCCAAAGATAAGCCCCATAAAACCAAATAAATTCATCCCCATGATAATTCCGAATACGGTATTCAGCGGATGGATATTTTCCAGTTTTTTCAGGAGTGTAAAACGAAGCAGATTATCCGTAAGACCTACAACGATCAAACAGTAAGCTGCAAGACCAAGTCCCTGGCCTGTATTCCCTTCTGCAATCATAAAGATACAGACCGGCACATAAACAATAGCCGCCCCCACAACCGGAACCATGGAAGCAGCAGCCGTTAAAGCAAAAAGAAGAACCGCGCTGGGTGCTCCAAAGATGAAGTATCCTATAAGCGCTACAATCCCCTGCCCTAATGCTACTACGGGAATCCCAATGGCATTGGCCATAATCAGTTTTCTAAGTTTTTCGCCGATCAAAGAAATATTCGCTCTTTTCAAAGGTGCAGATGAACTCAGAATTCTCTCAAACAGCCTCGGACTGGCCAGCATAAAATAAAGGATAAAATACATGGACATCACCACTGTAAGGGTATTGAATGTCCCGCTTAGCGCTGATGTGGAAACTCTTCCGGCAGAACTTTTTAGTTTATCCATATTTTCTTTGCTGAGAAAATCAAAATTTGTCTTTGAATAAACATAGGAATGAATTTTATCCAGAAATACATTGAATTTAGCCATGTACGCCTGGGCATTTCCTAATTTCTCGATCAGAAGATCAGCAATAAAGTAGATAGGAAGAATAAGGATAACAAGACTCGCCAGCATCAGCACAAGCGCTGAAAGCCAGGGTTTCCACTTTCTCTGTTCCTGCAGGTAGAAATTGTATCTTCTGCAGACCACATAAATGGTGATAGCCCCAAGCACCGACGGTATGAATAGCGAAAGGTTAAAGCAGATCAACCCGGCCAGAACCAAAATAATGGCCAGCAGAGCGACCTGTTTTATCGCAACGCTGCTTATCTGTTTATCCTTATTTATCATTTATAATTATTTTTTAAATTCAATCTGTCTTGGCTTTCCTAAAAAAGCACAGTATGCAGAATACATCACAATCATCATGAATGGAGCGGTTACAAGAATACCGATACCACACAGAATAATTCCTGCAAAGGAGATTAGTGCTCCCAATACTGTCACTCCAAGAAACGTTCCATAATTTTCTTTGGCAATATTGAAAGACTTCCCTAAAGCTTCAGTTGCTGATGCGTTTTCAAATAATAAGATGGGATAACCCAGTAAAAGAAATGGATAAACAAAAATAATAGGGAAGAAACACAATGACATCGCAACCGTAGAAATAATCCCTGAAATAACAGCATAGATCAGAATATTCACAAAATTCTGCTTGTATCCGATGAATAGATCAGCAAAATCGATCTGGCTTTTGGTATTGTACTTATTAACAATGTAGATCAAACCTACATACAAAGGAGCCAGCAAAAGACCCAGTAAACCTGATAAGGAAAGATACAATGAAAACCCAGGAACATTCCAGTAACTGAAGTTGGAATAATCTCCGCCGGCATCTTTCATCTCCTCCATCATGGAAGCAGAATTGAACCCGGTAAGAAACTGGATCGCAAAACCTGCTATCATGTAAATTACCATCGCTACGATTCCGTAAAGGAAAACTCCTTTAAACATTTCAAAGGAATGCGAAATGATGGATCCCGTATCTCTGTTTGGAACGGACCCTTGTTGGTCAAATTCGTTAAATTCTGACATAGTTTAATATTTAATGATTTTTACCAAAATTAACTTTTTTTGGCAGAAAAACATAATTAAACCTTTTTAAAATTTAGCTTTTTTCAGAGAAAACTGTTTTGTACAAAGAATAAATCATAGCGTTCCAGAAAGGAAATGTAAACAGACCGCCTACAAAAAATAAGGTGAAACCGATATATTTAAAGAAAACAGCCACTATAGTGCATACCAATATTTCCAGGAAATATCTTCTCAAGGCCTGAACACTCAAAGAAATGGCTTCAAAAATCCTTTTATTGTTAAAAAACATAAGCGGAGCCACAAACACAGTCACAAAAACCCAGACTATAGCGAGAATGATTGTCTGAAGGGTGTACAAATAAACAAATGACCAGAAAATATAATAGCCGATGTATTTGAAAAAATTAAATCCATTGTAGCCTACAAGAAGATCTCCCAATTCCAGTTTTTCATTCAGATCAATTTTTCTGTAAATCTGGAAAAAACCTATGTTCAGAGGATAAAGGAAGATGGATGTCCCCATAATTGCCCATGAAAAATATTGAAATCCCGGAGTAGACTGCATTTTTATAACCTGTGCAGAATAGGCTTCCAAACCGTCTTTTGCATATTTTGCAGCTTCTGCATACTGCCCTAAAATTCCATACCTCCCATCAAAGAAGAAAAGCACGGTGAAAAAAATTCCAAAATAAAAGATTGAAAATACTAACTGAAAGAAAAGTGTCTTGTTCCAGTAGAAAAAAGCCTGCTTCAATATAAAATCTATTCCCGGTTTCTGTGGATATTTACTCTGCATCAAAAAAATTTTACACAAAAGTAATCATCATTAATTATTTTTGCAGGATGTTTTCAATGAATCATCAAAAATTTCTGGAAATGGACGAACTTTCCCTTCAGAAGGTACCGTTCTTTTTCATGATCGATTTCCTTGCGGAAAATGTAGAAGTCTATCCAGAAAGTGAGATTGAAAAATCAGGCTTGTTGATTGATTTCCAAAGCTTTTCAAACTCAAAACAGGAACACGTTCTCAATAAAAAAATTGAGTGGAATCCCTTGCCAGAATCCCTTGAAATTTTTAAAGAAGGATTTGAAAAAGTACAGAAAAATATTCGCCTCGGAAATTCTTATCTTACCAATTATACCCGAAAAACGGAAATTCAGACGAATTTAAGCCTTGATGAAATTTTTTATCATTCAATTGCGAAGTACAAAGTGTATTCTAAAGATTTTTTTGTATTTTTTTCTCCTGAAACTTTTGTAAAGATTATAGACGGCAAAATTTTAACGTATCCAATGAAAGGCACTATTGATGCATCTTTGGAAAATGCGGCTGAAGTTTTGAAAAACGATAAAAAAGAAAAGGCAGAGCATTATACGGTGGTTGATCTTTTGAGGAACGATCTTAGTATGGTAGCTCACGATGTGAAAGTGGATCAGTTCCAGCATATAGATCTCATCAGAACGCAACAGAAAGACCTGTATGCGATGAGTTCTGAAATTTCGGGAACCATAAAACCTGAATTTGCAGGAAGGATAGGAAGCCTGATGAAAAAACTGCTTCCTGCCGGATCCATTCTTGGGGCTCCAAAGCCTAAAACGCTGGAAATAATCTTAGAAGCAGAAGGATACGACAGAGGATATTATACCGGAGTATGCGGCTGGTTTGATGGTGAAAACCTGGACAGTTGCGTTATGATACGCTTTATAGAAAAAGAAGGAGATAAGCTTTATTTCAAAAGCGGTGGCGGTATAACACACATGAGCAGGTTAGAAGACGAATATCAGGAAATGAAAAATAAAATCTATGTCCCAATTCATTGAAAGCATAAAAGTAGAAGATAAGGAGATTTTCCTTTTAGATCTACATCAAAAACGTGTCAACCAGACATTTGCCCATTTCGGAAAGGAGGGGTCTATTGATCTGGGAAAGATCTTTAAAAACCTTGAGCATGACGAAGACGGTCTGTTTAAGCTGAGACTTTCCTATGATCTTGACAAAAGGATCCGTACCCAGATGATTCCGTACGCCATTCCTGAGATACAGAGCTTTCAGCTGGTGGAAAACAACAGCTTCGACTATTCTTTCAAATTTGAGGACCGTAAGGAGCTGGAGAAAATGAAGATGAAATCTAAAGCGGAGGAAATCATTATTGTCAAAAACAATCATATTACCGATACTTCTTTTTCCAACATTCTTTTCCTTAAAGGTAAGGATTGGTTCACGCCGAATACTTACCTTCTGAACGGAGTACAGAGACAGAACCTATTGAAAAACAAGAAGATAAAAGAAACAGAAATCACCCTTCAGAACATTAAGCAGTTTTCTCATTTCCAACTGATTAATGCCCTGAATGATTTTGATGATATGTTTATTTACCCGATCGACAGAATTAACAATCTGCCGGGGAATGAAGAATATCTGGATCTTTAATTTCCTTTCATAAATTCGAAGTAGGCCTTCTGAACATCTGCGCTGTTTTTCCCGTAGGTATTTACTTCCAGGATTTTCGGCTGCAGATCGGGCTTGAAGAAATTCTCAAGGACCCTGTCCAATGTTGGTTCATCTTCCACTTTGATGTAGGAGAATCCGAAATGTTTGGCCAAATGTTCAGCATGCTTTCGGTGTTTGGTCGCGATAAATTCATCCAGCGTATTTGGATTCGCATTTCCAGGCCCCGGAATAATCTTAAAGATATTTCCTTCCCCGTTATTGAAAATGATGATTCTTACGAATGGTGGAATATACTGGTTCCAAAGTCCGTTGATATCATAGAAGAAGCCTAAATCTCCGGTAATAAGCAGTGTGGGGTTTGCGTTTTTAATTGCAAAGCCCATCGCCGTAGAGGTAGAACCGTCTATCCCGCTGGTTCCTCTGTTGCAGTAGATTTTTCTCTTTCCGAAATCAAACAGCTGTGCATATCTGATCGCTGAAGAATTACTGAAATGGATATTATAGTTTTCAGGAATGGTTTGCGAAGCTTTATTAAAGAAATAAAAATCTGAAAATTCAGCTTTATTCAGAAATAATTCGTGTTTCGCATCTTTTTTATCCCTTAAAACATCCCAAAGATTAAAATAAGGTCTCGGTTCAAGATTGATGAACTTTAAAAGTTTAGAGAAGAAAACTTCCGGCTTCACCTCGATTTTCTCCGTCAGAGAAAAATAGGTATCCGGCTGCCATACTTCATCCAGGTGCCAGTGTTGTTTCGGGCGTGCATTTCTCAGAAATTGTTTTACTTTCTTGGAAACAACGTTCTGCCCTACCGTGATCAGAAGATCCGGAGCATAGGTCTTATAATCTTCCTCCGTAAAATTAAAGATATAACGGTCGATATGTCTGAAAAACTTTTCATGATACAGATTGGAGTTGGCTTCACTCAATACAACCACAGAATGATTTTTCACCAGTTGCGTCAATTGATTTTCCAATTCCGGACTGTAGTCTCTGGTTCCGACCAAAAGCATAATTCTTTGCGAAGTATGCCAGTCTGCAATTAAGTTAGACGGAATCTCGTATTCCTTATGTCTGATCGTTTTTTCAACAGTCGGGAAAGAAGGAAGTTCAGAAACCAACTCGTACAATGGTTCTTCTAAAGGAATATTGATATGCACCGGTCCCTGTTTTTCAAAGCAGAGCTCGATGGCTTTTTTAATAATGTCAAAATTAATGTCTTCCGCATTCTCTTTGCTGTCTTCTATAAGCTGGAAGTCACCGTAAGAATGCTGATGAAAAATATCTTTCTGTCTGATCGTCTGCCCGTCAAAAATATCGACAAAATCGGTAGGTCTGTCGGCTGTAAGGATTAAAAGCGGAACATTCTGGTAAAAAGCTTCAGTTACCGCAGGATAATAATTGGCCACGGCAGAACCACTTGTACAAGTTATTGCCACCGGTTTTTTTTCACTTATAGCCATTCCAATTCCTACAAAAGCTGCGCTTCTTTCATCTACAATGCTATAACAGTTGAAGGCATCAATTTCTGAAAAATGAATTGCCAGGGGTGCATTTCTGGATCCCGGGGAAATGATGACGTCTGAAATTCCGTACTGCTGAAGAAGATGGGCAAGTATCTGAATACTTCTCTTAGAAGAATATTTTTTCATACAGCAAATTTAACGGATAAATACCTATTTTAAAATCATTTCAATCAAAAAAAATGTAATTTTGTAATTCGTAAATTTCTAAAAATGGATAAAATACCTAGTGTAGACCTGCGTGATTTCCTTTCGGACAACCCGGAACGCAAACAGAAATTTGTAAATGAAATCGGAAAAGCTTATGAAGAAATTGGTTTTGTAGCCTTAAAAGGCCATTTTCTTGATGACAAACTAGTAGATGAACTCTATGGAGAGGTTAAAAACTTTTTTGACCAACCCGTAGAAACGAAGCAGAAGTATGAAATTCCAGGAATCGGTGGCCAGAGAGGTTACGTAGGATTCGGTAAAGAAACCGCCAAAGGTTTCAAAAAAGGTGATTTAAAAGAATTTTGGCATTTCGGACAGTATGTGTCTGATGATTCAAAGTACAAATCAGAGTATCCGGACAACGTCATCGTTGATGAACTTCCAAAATTCAATGAAGTAGGAAAAGAAGCCTACCAGATGCTTGAAAAAACAGGTCAGTCTGTATTAAGAGCTTTGGCTATCTATCTTGGTCTGGATGAATTTTATTTTGATGATAAAATCGCAGAAGGAAATTCTATTTTGAGACCTATCCACTATCCACCCATCACTCAGGAACCAGATGACGCAGTAAGAGCTGCTGCTCACGGTGACATTAACCTGATTACTCTTTTAATGGGATCTCAGGGTAAAGGCTTACAGGTTCAGAACCACAACGGAGACTGGATCGATGCCATTGCAGAACCGGATGAATTGGTGATCAATGTCGGAGATATGCTGTCAAGACATACCAACAACAAATTGAAATCTACCATTCACAGAGTAGTTAACCCGCCTAGAGAATTATGGGGGACTTCAAGGTACTCAATCCCGTTCTTTATGCATCCCGTAAGCGGAATGTCGTTAAATGCTCTTGAAAACTGTGTTGACGAAAACAATCCTAAGTTATACGAAGATACAACGGCGGGAGAATTTTTACATGAAAGACTTATTGAATTAGGACTTATCAAAAAGTAATATAAACAAGTCAATAATTAATCTGTATTCCGGTTATCAGCCTTGTGTTGATACCTTCAGATTAATTATTGACTTTTATTTTTATCGTGGAAGCTTGGTTAAAAACCAATTCCGCAAGACATTCTCTCACAGGAAAGGCTACAGCTGTTAAAACGGTAGCATCCTGTTCCCATACTATTCAATTCTGCACAGGGATCTTCGAAAGTATCTCTAATTTCAAAACAATTTCTTGATCCTCCACTGATCTCTTTCAGGTCTTTTCTTTCAATCTTCTTTAGATTCTTCATAGTTATAGTTTGTATTAATTACTGAAGACATCGGAAACGAGTAAAACAGACTGAAAAGCTATTATTTTAATGGTTATTTTAAGTTTAGACAACTCAACCATTGAAATAGCTATAAAGTTGCTTAAAATTGTTCTTTATAACTTCTCTGTTTTATCTTCAGGCTTCATTACTTTCCAAAATTATCCCGTTATACAATAAAACTCCGGACATGGAGTAGTCTGCGTAACAGTTCCCCATGGGCAAATACATGTATAGGTATCACCACCCTGTCCAGGCCCCCCTCCTCCAGTTCCGGGGTCTACATACGGTACACATCTTCCGCCTGAGCAGATGTGTCCTGATGAACATCCTCCAGTTCCCGGCCCTTCCCCTTCAAAACAGAATGATGGAGTTAAGTCTCCGGCAGAAATTTTCTTTTGATCTACACGAGAAAGTTTTTTTAAATTTTTCATAGTTCTTTGTTTTTGATGTTTCCTACTCTATAAGCTTTTCGGATACCGCTTTGATTGATCTAAAATTAAATATTTTTAATTAATAACCAAAGATTTAACCCAATTTATTCACTACATGATGAAATCTTATGCATCAATTTTAAATTTATGTTGATTAATATTTATAATCCCATAAAATTTAATAGCAAAACCTACCACATTTTATTTTACTTAAAAATATTTTAATTATCTTTACTTTACTATCAAATTTTTAATTAAAACAATATGAAAAATCTAAAAAAACTAGACAAAGGTCAATTAAAAAGCATCTCCGGTGCAGGAGCAATTAAACTTCCTGAACCTGAATTTTGTATGTATTACTGTAACGGTACCGTAGTTTGCGCAACTTGCAGTGATGACTTCAAATGTCCGGACAACACTATGTAAGATCGAAAAATAAGAAAGAATAAGAAAACCGCTCTTTTAGAGCGGTTTTTTTTTATCTATAATTTTATCCATTCTCTGTATAAAGTCTCCTAATAAGGCTCGAGTACTATCAATAAAGCTAAAATAAGTTATACAATAAATACGAAGTTAAAATGTTAAAGTTAATTTCCCTTTTAATTGGATACAATCTCGCGCAGATCTTTCAGATTAAGCAGATTCTTTTTATAGTTACCGGAAAATAAGGGAAGGAATATTGTTTCGTTTAAGTTTCGGCTAAAGCCTATTGTATTGGGTATACAGTGTAAGCGGGCTAAAGCCCGCTCATATTGAATATATAGGAAAAATATAGAAGACAAGCTTATTGCTTATTGCTTATTGCTTATTGCTTATTGCTTATTGCTTATTGCTTATTGCTTATTGCAAATCTATGGATCAATGATGAATGATAAGTGATGTTCTGTAGTAGTAGTA
>NZ_FOVD01000009.1 GCF_900115055.1 Chryseobacterium oleae
AACTGTAATCTTTCTGAGTGCGCTTTATATAAAGCGATTTTAATTGTTCTTCCATAACGATTCTTTTTTTTGTATCGCTATTTCAGGACTAGACATTTATATAAAAAGAAAAGCTCTGGTCTATAAGATCAGAGCTTTTCTTTTCTGTAAATACAGTATATATCAAAAAAAAATCAAAGGTCTCTTGAGGAAACCTTTGATACACCAAATCACAAAATATTAATATGAAAAAAATTTACTTTTCAGTAAACTTGTGACCCGGCTGGGATTCGAACCCAGGACCCATACATTAAAAGTGTATTGCTCTACCAGCTGAGCTACCGAGTCGGTCACTTTATCAACGATTGCATTTGAATAATAACCTTCGTTTTAGGAGGTGCAAAGATACAACTTTTTTTTACTCCTGCAATAGTTAATATAAGTTTTTTTATAAAAATCAAAGGTCTCTTGCGGAGACCTTTGAAACACCAAATCACAAAATATTAATATGAAAAAAATTTACTTTTCAGTAAACTTGTGACCCGGCTGGGATTCGAACCCAGGACCCATACATTAAAAGTGTATTGCTCTACCAGCTGAGCTACCGAGTCGGCCACAATTAAAAATGAAATAAATTCATTAATAATCATTAAATATTCGTTGCAGTGCCTGCGACTGGACTCGAACCAGCACATCCTTAGGAAACCACCCCCTCAAGATGGCGTGTCTACCAATTTCACCACGCAGGCATTAAAAATTACAAAAATCTAGTAATCTTTTTCGCTTGTGACCCGGCTGGGATTCGAACCCAGGACCCATACATTAAAAGTGTATTGCTCTACCAGCTGAGCTACCGAGTCGGTCACTTTATCTACGATTTACATTTGAATAATGTCCCTCGTTTTCAGTGGTGCAAAGATATGTGTTTTTTCGTTATCTCAAAACTTTTTTGCAAATTTGTTTAAAAAAAATTCATGGTTATTTCACTGATCGGATACATGGGATGTGGCAAATCTCACATTTCCAAAATATTAAGCGACAAAATAAATTTTAGACTAATTGACCTCGATAAAGAGATTTGCAGGAGAAATAAATTAACCATTCCTGAGATTTTCGAAAAAAAGGGTGAGATCCACTTTAGAAAGCTGGAAAGAGAGGCCCTGGAAGAGATTCTTGCATCGGAAGAAAATCTGGTTTTAAGCCTTGGAGGAGGAACTCCTGTTTATTACAATAATATGGAGATTATCAATAACAGTTCTAAAAGTATATTTTTAAGAGCGTCTGTCAATACTTTATATGAAAGGCTGACCAAGCAGAAAGAAAAAAGGCCTTTAATAGCCAACATTTCTGATGAAGATCTGCCGGAATTTATTGCGAAGCATTTATTTGAACGAAATGTATTTTACAGCAAAGCACAATTCAGTGTCAATACAGATTCCAGAGATCCGGACGACATTGTACAGGAAATAATAGAAAAGCTCTATCTCTAGAGCTTTTTTATTTAATCTTCGTTTTCGGAACCGTCATTTTCGGGTCCGTCTGCTGTTTCACCAAAGAAATCATCCCAGTCTGTAAAGTCTGAGGCAATATCATTTCCTATATACTCATCCATATCTCTTCGGTCTCTTTTGGTAGGTCTTCCCTCTCCTTTAATTCTGTAATAGTCCTGTGACATTTTACGCAGTTTTAATAATTCATACTGCTCCTTGTCCGTCACATCCTGTATGTGAAGGGGAACCAGCTTCGCTCCCAGCCTGCTTTTAGGAATCTGGATGACCTTTATTTTATAATCGATCTGATTTTTGCGGATCTTAATAACATCTCCTACTTTTACCTCTTTAGACGACTTTACGGCAGACGTTCCTATCGAAACTCTGTTCTTCTTAATTTCCTCTGTTGCAATACTTCTCGTCTTATAAAAACGAATGCACCATAAAAATTTATCTATTCTCATAATTTTTTATACTTTTGCCGTTATATTATTTGTAAAGTAATTAAAGTTTTTTGAAATGAAAAAAATATTTTTATATATCCTTGCGGGATCTTTATGTTTTTCTGCATGTAAGAAAGATGATGAAGTTGAAACTTATAAAGAACCGGATGATATCGCCGTTCAGAACAGTTATGACGATCAGGCTATTATGAAGTTTATGGGTGAGAATTATCTGGATGCTCAGGGGAATATAAAAGCCTTCAGCACAACGGATGCCAGTGATGACAATGAAAAAAAATTATCTGATCTGCCCTATGAAAAGCTTCCTTCCGGAACGATATACATCATGAGAGATGGCGCACAGCCAGCTGTAGATCAGGAAAAAATCATTGGTCAGAATGATATTCTTACTCTTATGATAAGAACGACTGCTTATTTAGCAGGCAGTACTGACGGAAATGTCTCTTTCATTTCTTCACTTACCATCACTAATACAATTAACGGAAGTGCGCTTCCTATGATAGATCCGATGTATTATTATGTAAAGAAATCTATCCGTGTAGCAGCAACAACAGGAGTAGCACAGCAGAGAAGTTATTATGAAGTGGAAGGTTTCCGTGAAGCCATACAGAAATTCAAAGCATTTAATAATCTTCCAAGCGGAGCCCCTTATAATCTTCAGGGTGTTATTATAGTGCCATCAAGAGCTGCTTTTGCAAGAGATCCTCATTTCCCTTACAACACCTCTTACTCTCTGAGAAATTATTCTATGGTATTTAATTTCCAGGTGTACGGAACAAAACCAAGACCAGCGGACGAAATCCTTGATTAATCCTGTAAAAAAATAAAGAAACCGCCTTCAGATGAAGGCGGTTTTCGTTTTTATATACTTTTTTTAATATTTTGCTTTCTGCTTTACATTTCCTAAAATATCCGGGAAATAAAGATCTGCCAGATGATCGAACTCATCTCCTCTCATAAACATAGTGGCATCTACTTCCTCATAAGAACTTCTTCCTGCCGCTGCAATCAGCTCGTTACAGGTGTGTAATGTATTCTTGTGGAAATGGTACACTCTTTCACTTTTATCGGTAACATCAAGCCCTTTAACCAGCATTTTATCCTGAGTGGCCACTCCTGTAGGACAATTGTTATTGTTACATCTCAAGGCCTGGATACAGCCTAGTGAGAACATAAATCCTCTTGCGTTATTACACATATCTGCACCCATGGCTACGGCTCTCAGAATATCTAAACTTGTCAATACTTTTCCGCTGGCAATTACTCTTAATTTACTTCTTAAATTGTAATTATTCAGTGTTCTGTTAACGAAAATCAAAGCAGGCTCCAAAGGCATCCCTACTCCATCCGAGAATTCCGGCGGTGCAGCTCCTGTTCCTCCTTCTGCTCCGTCTATGGTAATAAAATCAGGGTAGATTTTTAAGACATTCATCTGTACGCAGATATCTTCAAATTCTTTGGTATCACCGATACACAGTTTAAAACCAATCGGCTTTCCTCCTGAAAGTTCTCTCAACTGCTGTACAAACCTCAACAGACCTGCAGCATCAGAAAATGAACTGTGGGATGGCGGTGAAATAACGGTCATTCCCGGTGTGACGTGACGGATCTTCGCAATCTCCGGTGTATTCTTTACCCCCGGAAGCACACCTCCATGTCCTGGCTTTGCCCCCTGAGACAGCTTAATTTCGACCATCTTTACATTGGGAAGGGTAGCGTACTTTTCAAACAGTTCAGGGTTAAATTTCCCTTCTTCATTACGGCACCCGAAATATCCTGTTCCGATCTGCCAGCAAAGGTCTCCTCCTTCCATATGATAAGGAGAAATACCTCCTTCTCCTGTGTTATGGTAGAAGTTTCCTTTTTTAGCGCCTCTGTTTAAAGACATTTGTGCCCTGTCGCTCAACGCTCCAAAACTCATCGCTGAGATATTGAACAGAGAAGCATGGTAAGGCTGTGTACACTGCTCTCCTCCTACCCAAACTCTTGGCAGCTCTTCTACCGGAGATTTGGCATAGATGGAATGCTTGATGCCTTCATATTTTCTGTGATTAACTTCTAACTGTGTTCCAAAAGCAACGGTGTCACTTAGGTTCTTGGCACGTCTGTATACTGCAGAACGCTGGTTTCTGGGAAATGGCTTCCCATCTGTCTCCCTTTCGATGAAATACTGCTGCATTTCTGGTGAAATACTTTCGAAAAAGTACCTGAAGTATCCCAGGACCGGGAAGTTCCTCAAAATAGCGTGTTTCGACTGGTAAGCATTGTAAACACCCAATGCATAGATGGCAGTTAACAGGATGGGTATCCAATAATGCGCTCTGATCAGTAATGCGACAATCCATGTAGCAGTTACTAATACAATTCCCCAAGATAAAAACTTATCTCTCATGAATGTAGTTATTTAAAGTTAAAATAAATTTAGTGGAATTTTCGCAAAGAGACTACGCTTTTGCTAAAAAACTTTCGAAGGATGACTGCACAGAAACCGTGCCATCTGACAGGATTTTTTCTAAATTTAGAAATTCAATCTGATTAACGAATGCGGGATCAAAATCTTTCTGGACTCTCACGTAGTTTTCTGTGAAGCCATACATTTTGCCGTCTTTATTTTCGTGCTCCCAAAGAACAGGAAGCGTTTTTCCAAGTTGGGTCTGATAAAATGCCATCTTTTTCTTTTCAGAAAGTATTCTCAGCATTTTATTTCGTTTTTTTCTTTCAGGGATAGGAACGACCCCGTCCATATCGGCTGCTTCCGTATTTTCTCTTTCAGAATAGGTAAATACGTGAAGATAAGTGATAGGAAGTTCATTCAGGAAGTTATAAGTCTCCATGAATTTCTCTTCGGTTTCACCCGGGAATCCTACAATAACGTCTACACCAATAGCCGCATCCGGCATTACCTCGCGGATCTTATTCACTCTGTCGTTGTAGAGTTTCGTAAGATAACGGCGTTTCATTTTTTTCAACAGATCATCGCATCCCGACTGTAGCGGAATGTGGAAATGGGGAACAAAACTTTTGCTTTTTGAAACAAGGTCAATACTTTCGTCTTTCAAAAGATTTGGCTCAATGGAAGAAATACGTATTCTTTCGATACCTTCTACCTGATCAAGCTCTGAAATTAAGTCCAGGAAAGTATGTTCATGTCTTTTATTACCGAACTCACCCTTACCGTAATCACCGATATTCACACCGGTAAGAACGATTTCTTTGATGTCTCTTTCAGCAATTTCTCTGGCATTTTTGATAACGTTCTCGATGGTATCTGAACGTGAAATTCCTCTTGCCAGCGGAATGGTACAGTAGGTACATTTGTAGTCGCATCCGTCCTGTACTTTCAGGAAAGCTCTTGTTCTGTCACCAACTGAATAGCTTCCGATAAAGAAATCGGTTTCTTCAATTTCGCATGAATGAACAATTCCTTCATTTTCTCTTTTTTCCAGGTCGTCAAGGTAGCTTAGAATATTGAATTTTTCTTTCGCTCCCAGGACAAGATCCACTCCATTGATTTGTGAAATCTCTTCAGGTTTCAACTGTGCGTAACATCCTACAATCACCACCAGTCCTTCAGGATTGGCTTTCATTGCTCTCTTCACGTGAAGTTTACATTCACGGTCAGCGTTTTCAGTTACCGAACAGGTATTGATCACATAAACATCTGCCTTATCATCAAAACTTACTTTGTCATAACCTGCATCTGTCAATTGACGGGCAATAGTAGATGTTTCCGCAAAATTTAATTTGCAGCCAAGTGTATGAAATGCGGCAGTTCCGTGAAAAGTAGACATTTTATTACTCCTGAATTTTCTGGGTGCAAAGATAGTAATTTTAATAATAATTCTGAATCGATTCAGTCTATTATTTATATTCATCCCTTATTTCAGGGCTGTTTTGAAAGCATACGGGCGATGAATTGGAATCTGTATTTTCATTGGAAAACCGGTCTTTCATTTCATTATTAAATTCCTGAGACTTATTTCTTTCAATGGAAAGTGTTTTCCAGCCATCATTCTTCATCATTTTCGCAATATAAACAATCTGTCCAATGTGGTACGGATAATGGGCCAACTGTCGGCAGACTGCATCCAAAACCGAATGCGCCTCACCTCTTAAATAAACGGTGTGATGTATATTTTCATCATTAATCTGCTCTAAACCTTCAAAAAGACATTTCCAGCCTGCTTCCCAACAGTCGATCACTTCCTGTTTGGTTGTAAAGGTATTGACAAATTCATCATCGCGGTTACGCCACGGCTTTTCTCCATCTTCTGTCAGGAAATTCGTCCATCTTGACAGCATATTTCCACCGAGATGTTTTACGATGATGGCAATGGAATTACTTTCATCATTGTACTGCCAGAAGATCTGTTCATCAGAAAGCTGTCCGAATGATTTATCTCCCAAAGATTTATAGTACTGAAAACGTTTTACAAAAAGATCTCTCATGGTATTTAAAATAAAAACCAAGTTAGCAATTTTCCCGTATATATAAGGTAAACGACAAACATGGTGTGCAAAATAAGTGACTTTATGAAGGATCTGAATTCGTTAAAAATTGAACATCTTGAAAAATGGTTCACCGATGAAAGTACGATCTGGATTCCTCCCTCTAAAGAGATTTCGGGAAAGTCCAGAATCCTAGCTTTATTCAGAGCAATATTCAGACGGTATGATTCGATTGAATGGCAGGTTTTTGAGATTTTTCCTTTGGGTAATCAGCGGTATTTTTATCAGACGAAATCTTATGGAAGTATGATTAACAAAGGAGTTTATGAAAATAACATCTGCACGGTCGTTCATTTTTCAGAGGAAGGAAAAATTATTTATCTGTCTGATTATTTTAAGGATACAAAAGCTTTCAATTAATTTTTTTACAAAAGAATAAAACCACTTCTTTCGAAATGGTTTTACCTCAATAGTTTATTATTAAAAAAGCTTAATCTCTGTTTTTGACCACAATCCAACCTGAATATTTAATTGGTGTGCTCATTTTATCATTCTCGTTCCAGCCCACAGAATACCAGTAGTTTCCTGTCGGAACTTTTACCCCTCCTCTGGTGGTTCCTTCCCATTTGTAACCGGTAGATTTATCCACCTGGAAGATCATATTTCCGTAGCGGTCGAAGATATTCATTACGAGGTTTTTCTTGTTTGCCAAGGCGGAATAATCAATAATATCGTTATATCCGTCACCATTTGGTGTGATGACATTCACAAGATTAGGCACCACGATGCTGATATCTATAGGATCACAGTCGTAAGAATCTTTTACGTATATCGTAGCATCTCCTCTTTTAAGGTTAGTAAAGATATTGGAATCCTGCCAGTTGATATTATCCAAAGAGTATTTGTAAGCCGGTGTTCCTCCTATCACATATACCGTAACCGTAGTGTTTGAAATTTCAATATTTGAAACCACAGGCTGCTCGGAAGGATATACTTTGACATTCTGCACCACCGTACAGTCGCCGGTTTTCAGTTTTACCCAATACGTTCCCACCCCAACATTGGTGATGGCCTGCGTTGTAGCGCCGGTACTCCATAAGTAGCTGTTGAATCCAGGACCTGCATCCAGGGTTGTTTTGTCTTCCACACATATGATTTTGTCTTTTAGAGTGGTTGAATAAACAGGCGGAATCACGACCAGTGTTACTTTAGCAATATTATAACAGCCCTGCGCATTGGAAACCCTTACATACACCACTCCACTTGGAGCAATATAGGCTGTACCTGTTAAAATTTCATTAGTCTGATTCGCTGCATCCGTTGCAGAAGGATAATATTTTTTCACCGCCCCGGTCACTCCCGTTACAGGTGCAGAGGTAAGATTGAAAGATGCCGTAGACGGACTGCTCTCAATAGAACATGATCTTAAGGTAGCATCCGTGACAGTCACTACAGGATGGAATTTCAGCGAGATCTGTGCAATGCCGCTACATCCGAATGTGGAGGTCACTTTCACGTAAATCGTTGCTTCAGCAGAAATAAATGCTGTCGGATTCGTGATTTCATTGATGCCTGCATTCAGATCGGAAAGACTGTTGTAGTATTTTTTGGTCACCGTTGGATCTGCAAAAACGTCTGCAGTTGTAAGGTCATACAGTGCGGTCCCTGCATTGTTATTGTTACATTGGGTCAACGTAGCATTTTTCGTGGTGATTTTCCCGTCTCTGAATTTAAAGGTTCCAATCTGTTTACATTTATTGAGCGGACTGGTTGGATTGGCCGGATCTGTGTAGCCAATACTGTAGTAGTAAACGGAAGTCATATTGACCAAAGTAGGAACGGTAATGGTATTATTGCCGGTTAATGCATCATTCTGGCTTGTATGATAACTGACATAAAAATTCGGATTTCCGTTAAGAATTCCCGCAGTCAGCGTAGAAAAATCAAATACAGCCGGATTAACGCATACCACCACTTCTCTAGGATCTGCAGGATTGGCCGCAGGAACTCCCGGAGGCGTAAACGGATAAGGCTGTGTAGCCGGATCTGTAAACGGAGATGCCAGTGTTGCCGTACCGCCCCATGTTAAAGCAAAAGGAGCTATCGTAGGATTAAAGACATCCACCCAGTTATCAATGTATAAATAATAAGTCTGACCTGCCAGAACATCCATGTATTTGCAATACGGTGTTGGTGAACCTCCAAGGGCATTGGTAATGGTACTTGTCATATTCATTCCCGTAGATGCTCCTACTCCAACAACTGTTGCAGCATTACAGCGAACGGGAGAGCCCAGGCTTCCGCAGGAAACATTTGGCCCGTAAATAGCCCAGTCATAATCCGCTCCGGGATCATTCGGAACCAGATCAAAAGTAAGCGTTCCACTGGTCGCAATGGTAAGTTTGTACCAGATTGAATTATGCTCACCGGATGACAGGCACCCTCCCAGGTTTTCATTCACAGCGCCTATTCCCAGAGGGCTATAGGTAATATTAGAGTTTCCGCAGACCGCAAGGGCCGTAGCACAATCTGCCTGAGCAAAGAAAGCACGCGATATACCGAAAAAAATAAGAAGTAAAAGTTTTTTCATAGATATATAGTTTTTGGTGAATATAATGTGAAAAACACATGATATGTATTGATTTACAACACATACATCAAATATACCTATATTTTAATCACAAACAATGGATTTTTAAAAATCTTAAATTATTTCAAATAAAAACATAAAATAATTGCGATATAACCGAATAAACCGCGACTATTTTATACTTGTAATATTTCCACAAAGATTTTCAAGGTGAAAGATTTTATGGAACGGACTCTTTACTTCCTGCAAATGTTCTTTATCCTGAATAAACGTATATCTTGAGGCTATGGAATTCATATCTGATACAATTACGAGCCAGCATTCATCTACCGAAGTATCGTAATAAGGGAACTTTTCATTTTTCTTATCAATAAGGTCGAGGATCTTTTCTGAGCAGAGTTCGTCAAAAAGATTCATGCTGTATTCATGGGTAATAAAAACATTTCTGCGGTGAAAAGATTTCCGCATTCCTTTTACACAGCCCATCGGTTTATTCTTTTTGATGCTTTTATAAATGTTGATGATATTTTCTTCCTGTTCTTCTATATTGTCAAATTTAATATTTGGGTGGAATTCTAAAAAATAAACACCACGGTACTTCGCGGTGTCTTCTTGTTCTAATAATATTTCTGCCTGACGGAACATCTTATTCAATGTACTTTCTACCTTTTTCATTTCCAGATGATTGATCACTTCGGTCAATTCTATTCCGATCTTTTTGTCGTTGAGTTTGGCGATAAAGTCGGGACTTTCGCAAGTGAGGTCTTCAAATTTCACATCGGGGAAATGATGCATAAAAGAATTAAGCAGCAGAATCTCTGACTTTTTTCTGTATTTTTCGCGGTCATGAAGCAGAGATTCGTCTATTTTACGGTGATACTTTTCCATCGGCTTTTTTTTCAAATGCCGGTTCATGTAGTATAGGCTCAGATTCTTTATTAAATCTTCATCAGAAAATGTCTTTTTCATGGGTGATTTTTTTATGTGACCAAAGAACACATGCCATAATGGTTCTCACCGTTAGAAGTTTTTGATTTTCAAAAATTTACCTATTAAAGGTAAGTAAAAAAACTATTCAGCAGATACTTTTAAATGAATTTATCAAATAATTAATGTAGAGTTTATTTTCATAATCAATACCTTTAGTCCTCAAAATATAAACACTATGATTTATGGATTTTAAAAATTTTAAAATACCTTACAACATCAATCCACAATATTCTAAAAAAGCCGCTTATTTTTCGATGGAATTTGCCATTGAACAGGTTTTAAAAATATATTCGGGAGGCTTGGGATTCCTCGCAGGATCTCATATGAGAAGTGCATACAATCTGAAACAGGATCTCATCGGGATCGGAATTCTCTGGAAGTTTGGCTATTACGATCAGGCCAGAAACCATGACCAGACCCTTCAGCCGGTATGGACAAAAAAAATGTACAGCTTCCTGGAAGACACCGGAATAAAATTCCAGATCGAGATCCACAGCGCACCGGTATGGGTGAAAGTATGGTATCTTGATCCTGAAATTTTCAATACAGCCCCGATGTTTTTCCTTTCTACAGATGTCCCTGAAAACGATCACGTTTCTAAAACCATCTGTCACAAATTATATGATGCCAACGAATCTACAAAGCTGGCTCAATATATTCTACTGGGAAAAGGAGGCGCTAAATTACTTGATGAAATGAACGCTGAAAGAGACGTCTATCATTTGAATGAAGCCCACGGACTTCCCGCTGCATTCTATCTTCTGAAAAAATACAACGGAGATCTGAACAGGGTAAAAGAAAAACTGGTTTTCACTACCCATACTCCTGAAGAAGCAGGAAATGAAAAACACAATCTGAAACTGTGTTATGATATGTCTTATTTCTCAGGCTTCAGCATGCAGGATGTAAAAAGCATTGAGGGAACAGATGACGACCGTTTCAATCATTCCCTATGTGCTTTGAAAATGGCAAGAATGGCCAATGGTGTTTCCCAACTTCATGGCGTGGTTTCAAGAGCGATGTGGAGTAAATATCCTGGAATCTGTGAAATTACTTCTATTACCAATGCTCAGGAATTCAAATACTGGTCAGATAAACCTCTTTATAACGCCAAAGACGAAAATGACGCAACTGTTTTCGATTACCGCAAAAAACATTTAAAGAAAAGACTTTTCACCATTGTGGCTGATCAGACGGGAAATTTATTCAATCCTAATATTTTCACCATTGTCTGGGCGAGAAGATTCGCAGGCTACAAACGGGCTGATCTACTTTTACACGACAAAGAAAGATTTTACAGATTATTAAATAACCCGAAATATCCGGTACAGATCATTTGGTCCGGGAAACCTTATCCGATGGATTATTCTGCGATTTCAACCTTTAATACCCTGGTAGAAGAAAGCAAGAACCACAAAAATATGGCTGTTCTTACAGGCTACGAACTGGCTTTAAGTAAATCAATGAAGCAGGGCTCTGATCTTTGGCTTAACAATCCTCGAGTGCCGAGAGAAGCTTCCGGAACTTCAGGAATGTCAGCCGCTATGAACGGATCTGTCAATCTTTCTACTGATGACGGATGGATTCCTGAATTTGCAAAACCGGGAGAAAATTCATTCGTCGTTCCGAAAGCAGACTATATGAATATGAGCATCTATGAGCAGGATACGTATGATCTGAATGCGTTGTACGATATCCTTGAAAACGAAATTCTTCCAACCTACTACGACAAGCCGGATCAATGGAGAAAGATTCAGTATAATGCGATGAATGATGTTCAGGAGCACTTTAACAGCGACCGAATGGCAGACGAATATTATAAAATTCTGTATAAATAATCAAATCTGAATTTGATTTACCATAAAAAAATTCCGTGAAAAATTTCACGGAATTTTTGTTATTTAAAGTTATTCTTTTTTCTTCTTCGGTACTTTTAAGCCTTTTTCTTTAGCTTCGGAAATACCTATGGCAATGGCCTGTTTTCTGTCGGTCACTTTTTCTCCGGAAGAGGATTTCAGTTTTCCCTCTTTGAATTCGTGCATTACTTTTCCTACTTTGTCCTGAGCTTTTTCTGAATATTTGGTCTTGCTCATGATCAATAATTTTTAAGATTTTGGCAGGGAAACCCCTAATTCATAAACTTCAGCGTGCTTCAAATATTTTGAGCGCTCTCTGGAAGTCACCGATTCAAAATGGTCATTCTTGATCACAATGATCGGGTCTTCTATATTTTCAATTTCAAAACTGGCAAAATACCTTTCATCCGGGCTGGTTTTATCTTTACTGGCTTTTATTTTCTGCAGCTCATCGGCATATTTTCTAAACCCCGGATCAGACGAATGGATAAATTTGTACTCATCCCCTGCATATACATAGTAATGAAGCTTTTTCTCGATCAATCCGGCTTCATCTGTTATCTGAGGATTATCATTCCCGCCTTTAAAACTAACTTCCACTAAAGTTCCTCCTTTTTTATTGGCACATTCTTCCGCATCCTTAAAACTTGAAAATCCGGTATAGACAATCTGATCGGCCAAAACATAGCGATTCAGTTTCTGGTTGTATGCATTCGTTTCCATAATTATTATTTAATTTGATTGTAATGGAATACATTCAATTTTTTTGCCAAATTGTTAATTTTAAAAAATTCACTGGTGTATGATTTTTTTTATTACTTTAGAACTTCAAATCTTAAAACTAATATTTTATCATGAAAAATCTTAAAAAGATCGCAAGAGAGCAATTAAAAGAAGTACAGGGAGGTGGCCTTCCGGGAATGAAAAGATGTGCAGATCCGGTTACCTGTCAAATCATTATGTGGTATGCATTGCCTGCAATGGATAGTCCATGTGATCCTACCCTTCCGGTTTGTCTTACGGAACTGAACCCACCGGAGTAAGAATAATTTATAAAAATAATAACAAAAACAGGATCTTACGGTTCTGTTTTTCTTTTATGTGGTTATATGACTAAGAATTATTAAATTTGGAATCATTAAAATTAGAAATGAAAAAATTACTCTTAACTCTTACTGTGGCTGTGGCATTCCATAATGTATCGGCACAGGAAATCACTTTAGATAAAATATATTCCGGATACTACCGTGGTAAAGGCATTGCGGGTATTGCATCCATGAAGAACGGCGAAAACTATCTGGTCATTGAACCAACGGGAATTGCCAGGTATTCATACAAAACTTCACAAAAAGAAGGCAATATTGTTGATGGTAAATTTGAGAGCTATGAATTCTCTGATGATGAGTCAAAAATTCTTCTTTTAAAGGAGAGCCAGCCGATCTACAGACATTCTTTCCTTGGAAAATTTGATGTAAAAGATCTGAAATCCGGAAAAACGATCAGCTTAAATGAAGGCAAAACAGTGCAGGAGCCAAGATTCTCTCCTGATGCCACGAAAGTAGCATTCATCGCAGAAAACAACTTATTCTACCAAGATCTCACCTCAGGAAAAATCACTCAGATTACCAATGATGGTAAGAAAAATTCTATCATCAACGGTCTTGCAGACTGGGTGTATGAAGAGGAATTCGGGCACGCAAGACAATATGAGTGGACCAAAAATTCTGATGCGGTAGTATTTGTAAAATCTGATGAAAGCCAGGTTCCGGAGATCTATATTCCGATTTATGGTAAAAAACTGTATCCGGATGAAATGCGTTACAAATATCCTAAAGCGGGAGAAAAAAATGCTGTCGTTTCTGCTCAGTTATATCGTCTTGATAGCGGAAAAACGATACCTTTGAATTTAAGTTCTTTCAAAAACTATTATATTCCGAACGTTATTCAGACGGCAAAACCTGATGAAATCGTTCTTGTAACCTCTGAAAGAATTCAGAATGCTTCTGATATTTTAAAGGTTAATACCAAAACGGGAGCGATCCAGAAATTATTCACTGAAACGGACGATAAATGGATTGATACAGATAGTCCGACTCTTGAATTCCTTGAGGATGATTCCTTTCTTTGGGCTTCTGAAAGAGACGGAAACCGTCACCTTTACTGGTACGATAAAGACGGAAAGCTGAAAAAGCAGATCACAAAAGGAAACTGGGAAGTAACCGATTACTACGGATTCAATCCAAAATCTAAAGAAGTTTACGTTCAGACCACTGAAAAAGGAAGCATCAACAAAGTCGTTTCCAAAGTAAATATTGAAAACGGAAAATCCCAGCTGATCTCCAATGCAGATGGAAATAATTCTGCCAACTTCAGCAAAAACTACAGCTATTTCATCGAAACATCTTCTACTGCTTCAAAACCTTACACTTTTGTATTAAAAGACGGAAATGGTAAGACCGTAAAAGAACTTCAGAATAACAATGATCAGCTTCAGAAATTAAAGACTGATAACTTTTCAGAGAAAGAATTCATCACGATTCCAAACGATGCCGGAGATCAGATGAATGCATGGATCATCAAGCCTAAGAACTTTGATCCAAATAAAAAATATCCTCTGTTTATGTTCCAGTATTCCGGACCGGGATCACAGCAGGTGGCCAATTCATGGGACACCGGAAATACTTTATGGTTTAATCATTTGGTACAGAAAGGCTATATCGTTGCCTGTGTAGACGGTCGTGGAACAGGTTATAAAGGAACTAAGTTCAAGAAAGTTACCTACATGAATTTAGGAAAATATGAGATTGAAGATCAGATTACCGCTGCAAAATGGTTCGGAAACCAATCTTATATTGACAAAACGAGAATCGGAATGTTCGGATGGAGTTTCGGTGGATATATGACCAGTTTAGCGATGACTAAAGGTGCAGATGTCTTCAAAGCAGGAATCGCTGTAGCACCGGTAACCAACTGGAGATATTATGATTCTGTATATACGGAGCGATTCATGAGAACCCCTCAGGAAAATCCGGACGGTTATGACAAAAACTCACCTACAGAATATGCCAATCTGTTGAAAGGTAAATTCCTATTGATCCACGGAACAGCTGATGATAACGTACATTTCCAAAATTCTATGGAATTCTCTGAAGCGTTAATTCAGAATAAAAAACAGTTTGATTTCATGGCTTATCCGGATAAAAACCACGGAATTTATGGAGGACAGACAAGACCACAACTGTATCAGAAAATGACGGATTTTATTTTGAATAATTTATAGTATTGCAATAAATAGTAGCATCAAATCCCTTTCAATTTTTTGAGAGGGATTTTTTATATATCAATTATTTTAAGAAGCTAGCCAAAAATTTAAAAATTCATACTAAAAAAATAAGAGCCTGATTCATTTTAAAAGATCAATTTCAATGATATTATTGTCTTTTTTAATCCTTTCTTTTCTAAGGCTTTCTACCGATCTCATATGTTCCTGCCTTTCTTCATCAGATTCATAATAAATATCACCACTTATCACTTTTTGTTTAAATTCTTTTGTGGGATCTATACGATATTCTTTATAAAACTTAACAAAATCATTAAAGGCAAAATTTCTTACTTTCTTTTTTTCATCAACTATATTAGGAATATAACTGCCTTTTATTTTTTTTGTGCTCTGAAGTTGAAAGCTGTGAGAATTTGACACATCTTTTATCTCTACGATTAATCCCGGCAAGTCCCTAAACTTATAAGGTCCATCATAATATGGAATCTCGTCTGTAAACCAAGCAGTCCATTTTCTACCGGCAAAATTAAGTTCTGCCTTTTGGCACTGATAATTTCCAATCACTTTTTTTTCAGGAAAAAGCACCCAATTTAAAGACCTTTCATCAGAAATAATAAACTTGTACGAAGTTGAAAATTCCTCCGTCATTATACTAATTTTAAAATCCGGATATTTTTTTACAATAACATCTCTCACATTAATACTTTCATCCGGCATTGTGATAATTCCTTTTTTTAAATCTTCCTTCATGAGAGAACCGAAATTATTTTTTTTTGACTGATAAATACAGATCTATTATTATCTATTTCTAAAATCATATTTTCATTTATAACATTACCTCTATTCAGAGTATCTGGTACAAATTTATAGTTGTATACAAAACGATGCTGCTGAGCAGGAAAAACTGAAAGGGTAAAAATAAAACAGAATATAAATATAGGATTACACATTATTATTTACTATTAAATATTTAACAAAAGCGTCCTAAAAATAAATAGGATGCTTATTTATTAACAACGAACGGGATAGGATCCACTTCTACATTTTGGCCTGGATCTTATGTAAACACATTCACTGCATGCATCACTGTTGTTGGAGCAGCATTTATAATTCCCTCCTTCATTATCTTCTCCTGTGAATCCTCCTTCAATAATCTTCAGATCTTTTCTTGAAAGTTTTATTAAATTTTTCATAACAATGTTTTTTTAATTATTCGTCATTATTAACATACTCAAAACTAAAAACAAAAATCAAAACAAAGTGAAATAAACCATGTAATTTTCAGGTAACTTTCTTGCAAAATCATTACATTTCTTTTACATATTTATGTGAAGATCCATAAAAACTTTTTTAAAAAAAACCTCTTTTAATTTATCCTTTTTCATCTCGCTTTTTTAATTCTTAATAGTAAATAATTTTGGTAATTAAAGGACACTATTAATATTTTTAAAGCTAAAACAAAAATTAAATCAAAATGAAATAAGGTGTATAATTATCAGACCATTTTTCTTGCAAAATAAATATCAGTTTTCCATTTTTGTGTGAAAACACAAAAACAATGCAACAGGAAAAACTGAGAAAATTAAGGATACAAAAAGGTATATCCCAGGAAAAAATAGCTGAGATACTATCCACAGATCCGTCTAACTATTCCCGTAAAGAAAGAGGAAAAATAAAAATTCGTGAGGAAGAGTGGTATAAAATAGCTGAAGCTCTTGGTGTTCCTGTTGAAGATATTAAAGAACATGAAATCAAATTCTCTGCTCATCATGAACATTCAACTTTTCACGATGATTGTGGAATTTATTATCAGTCTTTAGTAGATAACCTTAACGATTATATCAGTTTTCTTAAACAGGAAATTAACGAATTAAAAGAAGAAATTAAAACTTTAAGATCCCAATAATCATATATGATCTACTTCTAAAAGAAAATACCAAAGGTTTCTATTGATGCAGATCCTTTTTATTTATTTCATTAATCATTTCCCACCGTATTATTTATTTTATCAATTGAAATTAAAAACTTATTTTTGGGAAATTTGAAATTTGATTATATGAAGACTAAACATCCTAAAGGCCTGCCCTTCCTCTTTTTCACAGAAATGTGGGAGCGTTTCGGGTACTATCTGATTCTTGGAATCTTTGTCCTGTATGTTATTGAACCTACCGGAATGAGTGGCGGACTTGGACTTCCGGATAAAACAGCTGACGATATTTTCGGAACCTACATCGCTTTGACCTATTTAACGCCCTTCCTTGGGGGATTTCTGGCGGACAGAGTTTTAGGATATATCAAATCTATTTATCTGGGCGGAATTTTGATGGCCGCCGGATATATCGGAATGGGGGTTTTCAAAGAACTTCCTCTTTTTTATGGTTCACTGGCATTAATTATCATTGGAAACGGTTTCTTTAAACCTACTATTTCCACGTTGTTAGGAAACCTTTATTCTGAAGAACCTTACAAAGCTAATAAAGACTCCGGATACAATATTTTCTATATGGGAATCAATATCGGGGCGTTTATCTGTAATATTATTGCGGCTTTCATGCGTAATAAATTCGGATGGGGTGAAGCCTTCATCACTGCCGGTGTAGGAATGCTGGTAGGTCTGGTGATCTTTACGATCGGAAGAAAACACTACATTCATGCAGCACAGATGAAACCCGTTGAAGAAGGAGACACTAAGCTTTCTGAAATTTTAATTAAAGTTTTTGTCCCTGCAATTGCCATTGGAGCTATCGGTTGGTTTGTTCCCGGAAATATCTTTGGAAGCGACAGTACAGATGCTTTTATTTTCGCGTGTGCTCCTGTGATTTACTTCTATGCTTCATTATACTTTAAAGCTAAGCCGGAAGAAAAACCTTCAATCGGGGCTTTGCTTTCCGTATTCCTGATCAGTATGTTCTTCTGGGCAGTGTTCAAACAGAACGGTACAGCGCTTACAAGATGGGCCAATTATTATACGGACAGAAGTGTTCCTGCCTCTCTGGAAAAACCTCTTGAGGACATCTATATGGTGGAGGGAAAGAGCTATGAAGACAAAGAAGTTCCGGTATACGATAACCAGTTCCAGTCTCAAAAAGACAAAGACGGAAAAAGCATCAAAGAAACCGGAAAAGATATCTATTTCAAAAATATTACCCCTGAGCAGCGTGCAGCTCTGGAAAGAAATCCTGAATCTAAAGTCTACTTATACAACACGGAATTATTCCAGTCTATCAATCCATTCTGGGTGATTGCGCTGACTCCTGTAGTCGTAGGATTCTGGGCCTTGTTGAGAAGAAAAGGAAAAGAACCGCTTACGCCTACCAAAATTGTATTGGGATTATTCATCTCCGGATTGTCATGTTTAGTGATGGTTCTCGCCGTTATGGCCGGGGATAATGGTGCTGTAAAAGTTTCCCCGCTTTGGCTGGTGGCCGGCTATGGAGTCATTACCATCGGTGAATTATGCCTTTCTCCAATGGGACTTTCTTTTGTATCCAAACTTTCACCTGCAAGAATTACTGCATTGATGATGGGAGGTTTCTTCCTGGCCAACTCTGTAGGAAACAAACTTTCAGGAATCCTTGCAAGTACATGGTACAGTTATGACAACAAAATGAATTACTTCCTGGTGAACTTTGCTTTGTTAATATTTGCGACACTTTTAGGGCTGTCTATGTTAAAAAGATTAAACAAGATCATGAAGGAAAAAGGGCACTAATCCCTGTTTATCATAAAGAATATCAAGCTGCAGAATCACTCTGCAGCTTTTTTATTTAAATATAAAATTAAAACCTTGCCAAAAACTCAAAAAAAACTATATTTGTCAGTCTTAACAAAAATTAACAATAGAATGGATAATATTGAAGCATTAAGTCCGAAACCGGATGAATTTGTAGAGAATAAGAATTCAAGGCATCCAAAAGGATTGTGGGTTCTTTTCGGAACAGAAATGTGGGAGCGTTTCAACTTTTATGGGATGAGAGCACTTTTGACGCTCTTTATGGTAAATTCCTTATTAATAAAAGAGGCTGATGCGGCAATCATTTACGGTGGATTTTTAGCTTTATGTTATTTAACACCTCTTTTGGGAGGATTTATTGCAGATAAATATATCGGAAACAGAAATGCCATCTTAATCGGTGGATCTCTAATGGCAATCGGTCAGTTTCTATTATTTATCAGTGCCTCTACTTTCTCTGCCGATCTGGGCAGTTCCAAAATGATCATGTGGCTGGCGTTATTCGTTATCATTTTCGGTAATGGATTCTTCAAGCCTAATATTTCCTCTATGGTGGGAAGTCTTTACCCAAAGCAGGAAAAATCCAAACTGGATTCTGCTTTTACCATTTTCTATATGGGGATCAATATCGGAGCATTCCTTGGACAGTTTATCTGCCCGTACGTAGGAGATGTGAAAGATGCAACGACTGGAGTAAGAGATATTTTTGCTTTCAAATGGGGATTCTTAGCCGCTTCAATTGCGATGGTGATTGGAACCGTAACATTCTTTATCCTTAAAAATAAATATGTGGTAAATCCGGAAGGAAGACCTATCGGTGGCTTACCAAAGAACAATACAAGTGCAGACTTTGAAGAAGGAGAAACTCAGACCGCTAAATTCTCAGGTTTATCTTTAGGGATCACCGGAATTATATTTGTTGTTTTATTCTTCGCTTTCCGATATTTATTGGTCGGAGAATTCGGATTTAAAGCCGTAGAAATGGGTCAGCTGATCAAAGGAATTATTTATCCTTTCATCTATGCAGCCGGTATTTCGCTTGCTTTTCTGATCATGAGTTCTGCAGAAAATAAAATTGAAAGACAGAGAATCTGGGTAATTTATATTGTATCCTTCTTTATCATTTTCTTCTGGGCAGCTTTCGAGCAGGCAGGATCTTCACTAACGTTTATCGCAGATAACCAGACAGACAGAAACATTTTCGGATGGAATATGCCTCCTTCAATGGTTCAGATTTTCAACGGTATCTTCGTAGTTCTGTTAGCCGTTCCATTCAGTTTGACATGGGATAAATTAAGAACAAAAGGAAGAGAGCCCGTTTCACCTTTCAAGCAGGCAATGGGACTAGCATTGATCGCTCTTTCTTACTTCATTATTGCACATAACGTAAAAGACCTTGGAAATTCAGGATTATTAGCTATCAAATGGTTAATGCTTCTTTATTTCATCCAGACTTGTGGTGAACTTTGTTTATCTCCAATCGGTCTTTCATTGGTAGGAAAACTTGCTCCAAAAAGATTTGCATCATTATTATACGGAGTATTCTTTATTTCCAATGCTGCAGGTTATGCTTTGGCAGGTTCATTGGGAGCGCTTATCCCGGCTACAGGTGATAAATTCACAAAAGCAAAAGAAATAGGCGTAAACCTTCAGGACGTTTTAGATAAAAAAGTAACGTTGACTGCTGAACAGACAGCAGCATTTGAGAAAGCTCAGTTACCATTACACAATCCTACATTTGCAGGATTTGAGATCCACAACCTGTTCGAATTCTTTATGGTATTCGTAGTACTTTGTGGTATTGCAGCTGTGATTTTGGGTCTGATCTCTCCAATCTTAAAGAAAATGATGCACGGTGTAAAATAACCGCATCAATAAAATACAACAAAACCTCTGCTAAGTCAGAGGTTTTTTTTATTTTCGTATGATGGAAATTTCCGAAGATTCTTTATTTCAATCCGTAAAGGAAATTATTAGGCAGTCGCGCGAAAAAGTGTTTCGGATAGCGAATTCTACTTTACTGCTTACGTACTGGCAGATCGGGAAACTGATCGTAGAAGATGAACAGCAGGGAAAGGAACGTGCTGAATATGGCAAGCAAACCTTAAAAAATCTTTCTAACAAACTTTCTCTGGAGTTTGGAAAAGGCTTTGATTACACCAATCTTTCCAATATGCGCAAATTTTATACAGCTTTCCCAATTGTTGACACACTGTCTCTACAATTGAGCTGGTCCCATTACAGATTGCTTTTTGGACAGGATGATAAATCAAAAAGAAGCTATTATCTTAATGAAGCTGTACAAAATAACTGGAACGTACGGGATTTAAAAAGACAGATCAATTCACTTGCCTACGAAAGAGTTCTGGAACATAAAAAATCCCCGGCAGAAAATATCCACAGTGTTTTAAAAGACCCTTATATTTTTGAATTCTTAGGATTAACGCCGGATCAAAAGTTTTCTGAAAAAGAAATTGAAACCGCTATCATCGATCATATTCAGAAGTTTCTTTTGGAATTCGGAAAAGGATTTGCTTTTGTGGCCAGACAGCAGCATATTTCTACCGATACTTCAGATTTTTATATCGACCTTGTTTTTTACAATTATATTCTGAAATGCTTTGTCATTATCGACCTTAAAACAGGAGAACTCTCCCACCAGGACATCGGACAAATTGATATGTATGTACGAATGTATGATGATCTAAAACGCGGAGAAGGCGACAATCCAACGATAGGAATTTTACTGTGTTCAGAAAAAGACGAGACTATTGTAAAATATTCCGTTCTGAATGACAAAAACAATCTCTTTGCCAGCAAATACCTCCTCTATCTTCCAAAAGAAGAAGAATTAAAAGAAATCATAGACCAGGACAGAATTCGTTTCGAGCTGGATCAAAACAATAATAAACAACCTTAATTAAAATCAATCATATACGATTATGAGCTTAACTCTAGAAGAAATACAAAATTTTAAAGGAAAATATCCTAAACAGCTTTGGACGCTGTTCACGGTAGAAATGTGGGAGCGTTTTTGTTTTTACGGAATGCGGGGGGTCCTTACCATCTTTATGGTAGATCAACTGGGTTTGTTGGAAGATAAAGCCAATCTACAATATGGAGCAATACAGGCCTTTATCTATGCTTTCACATTCATAGGTGGAATTTTTGCCGATAAAATTCTTGGATTCAAAAAGTCTCTGGTATTCGGAGGACTTATCATGACGGTCGGAAACCTGATCATTGCTTTTTCTCCGCATGACTTCTTCTATTTCGGGATTACCTGTTCGATTATCGGGACAGGATTTTTCAAACCTAACATTTCTTCGATGGTAGGAGAACTTTACAAGGAAGATGATCCGAGAAGAGATGCCGGATACGGACTTTTTTACGCGGGAATTAATATTGGCGGACTTTTAGGAGGAGCGCTTTGTGTTTATCTCGGAAAATACCATTCGTGGTCATGGTGCTTCCTGGCAGCAGCTATTGTAATGCTTTTGGGTTTAATCACCTTTTTCGCTACCAAAAAATCACTGGGACCTATTGGAGATTCGCCGTTACAGGTACTTCCACAGTCTAAAAGAACTTTACGTGAAGTCATGGTATATATTGGTGCATTGCTAAGTATGCCTCTTATTTTTATTATGGTTAAAAATACTGATTACACAGACTATTTCATGTATTTAATCGGTATTGCGGCTGTAGGCTATTTTATTATTGAAACCTTGAAACAGACAACGCCTTATCAAAAGAAGCTTGTTGCTGCTTTCATCTTTATCTTCATGTACTTCCTGTTCAATTCGATCTACGAACAAAGTGGGGGATCTCTGTCTTTATTTGCAAAAGACAATCTGGTTCACAATCTGCTAGGCTTTGGGATGGATCCGAATATCATTAACAACAGTGCCAATTCTTTTTTCATCATCCTTTTCAGTCCGCTTATTGGTCTGGCATGGGTTGCTTTAAATAAAAAGAAGCTGGAACCTAATACGATTAATAAGTTTGGAATTGGATTTTTATTCCTTGCCGGAGGTTTCTTTCTGTTTTACAGCTTAAGATATTTCGCAGGTGCAGACGGGAAATCTTCTCTTAATTTATTTACGTTCACATGGTTGGTGATCACATTCGGTGAATTGTGTCTGGGACCTATCGGAATGTCTATTATTACGAAATTATCTCCAAAGAAAATGTTCGGGATGATGATGGGATTATGGTTTCTGGCCAGTGCTTTCGGACAGTTTGCTGCAGGAAAAATCGGAGCAAGTTTATCTGAAGCCAATACAGGAAATACCAATATGAGTAAACTTATCGCGTATACCGATGGATACAAAACTCTGGGAATCTATGCCTTAATTGCCGGTGTGGTACTAATTTTGCTATCCTCGTTCGTAAGAAAATTAATGCAAGATGTAAAATAGAATAAGCAAGATTATGCTTATTTTTACGTAAATATCAAATTATGAAAAAAATTATAAGCATATTTCTTCTTTTTATAGTAAGTTTCAGTTTTGCTCAGGTAAAATGGATGACTATTGAAGAAGCTTTAAAAGCTCAGAAAGAAAATCCAAAAAAAATCCTGATCGATTTTTATGCAGACTGGTGCGGCCCGTGCAAGATTATGGATAAAAAAACATATGGTCATGCGATCATTGCCCAGTTTTTAAATGAAAATTATTATCCTGTGAAGTTTAATGCTGAAGAAAAACAATCTATTGATGTTTTCGGAAGAACATTTTCCAATGATAATACAGAACATAAAAAAGGAAAAAATTCTCTTCACGAATTTACCCAATATATGAATGTAGGTGCTGTTCCAAGTACAGTGTTTCTGGACGAAAAAGGCGGCCCGATCACCATTCTACAGGGAGAATTATCTGCTAAAGAACTTGAACCTTATCTGGAATTTATCTCTAAAGATCTCTTCAAAAAGATCCGTTCCAGGGAGCAGTGGGAAGATTATCAGAAAAAATTCAAATCTAAAATCAAAGATTAGACTAAACCTCAAAGGTTTTTTAAATAAATAAGGCTTTCAGAGTGATCTGGAAGCCTTTTTTCATGCTTATATTTTAATGCTTTAGATTAGAAGTTGGAAGTTACTTTTAGTTATTAATTTTAACTGTTCTCAAAAATTTGATCACGTAATCATGTAGTAATTCTTTCGGCTGTAAGTGACTTACATCTTCCATCTCCCATCTTCAAACTTCCCGACCTCATTAACAGGGTTTTCACCCTGTAAATTCAATCAAAACCCTCAACGTATTACTTTAATAAATGCTAACCTTTGTTGAAGAGTTAAGGAATACTCTTAAAATTTATTTAACCAAAAACAAAGACATCATGAAAAATCTAAACATTCTGAAATTGATTCTATTCATTGGTATGTATCAATTTTCAACCGCACAAAAAGTAGAAACCGTTTCTTCAGTGAGCAGCTCAAAGGCTATGAGACCATCAAAGATGGAGAAGACAGATACTCCTATCGCCCAATATATGGATGGAACGATGACATTTTCAATGGCAAAAGAAGCGCTTCAAAAAGCTGTACAGGCCGCAGTAGCAGGTTTCAATCCTAATATTACTGTAGAAGATATTAAAATTGCAAAATCTAATATTGACACCTACTATTTAGGGATAGTGGCACTTAATAATTCTATGGAAAAAGCGACCATATTCCTACCGTTGGGTAATATCGGAACTTCTCCCGATTACTATTTTGTTCCCGGTCCCGGTCATGTTGTTACCTGTATAAACATCGTAGGCTGCCCGAATAACTGCTCTATTGTAAAATTCGGTGACCAAAATCAATTGACGGGCTGTAATTGCGGCGGATTTAATCCAGGTGGATTACCTGCAAACGGAAATACTTCTACCGTAGGATGTAATTTTAAGATCAACAAATATATTTTAGAAAAGGAATTATCTTTGGCAATACAGATAAAAATCGCTGCTTTTCAGGAATAATACACCTTTGAAAAAGCCATTATCACCACAAAAAACCTCTTAATTTTTTTTGAGAGGTTTTTATTTATACTAAGTTTTAACGATATTCGCGTTTGTAAAATAATCATCTGGAACTTAGCACATCCATAGAATACGTCAAAGGAATTGGTCCTGACAGAGCCAAACTCATCAAAAGTGTGTTGGGGCTCTCCACTGTAGATGACCTTCTGAGCTTCTACCCTATCCGCTATCTGGATAAGAGTAAGGTATTTAAAATTTCCCAGCTCGAGGAAAGCAGTATTGAAATACAGCTGAAAGGAAGAATTACGCAGGTACAGGAGGTTCAGACCGGAAAAACGAAAAGGCTTTCCGCGAAATTCAATGATGATACGGGAACAATGGATCTGGTTTGGTTCCAGTATTCAAAGTGGCTGAAAGAGCAGCTCCCGATCAACCGTGAAGTGTATATTTTCGGAAAAATCAATGTGTTCAACCGTCAGTTTTCCATGCCACATCCTGAAATAGAAGTGGAGGAAAAAAAAGAAGGTGACAACCGATTGAAACCCATATACCCAAGTTCCGAAAAGCTTACTAAAAGAGGCCTGAACCAAAGATTTTTTCAGGTTGTTTTAAGGAACATCTGCAAAGAGATTCCTAATCTGGTAGAAGAAAACTTTCCGGATTATCTGACAAAAGCATTTAAATTTTTATCAAGACAGCATACTTATTTAAATATCCATTTCCCAAAGGATATGGAGCATTATGAAAAGGCTGATAACAGGCTGAAATTTGAGGAATCCTTCTTTTTTCAGTTAGGATTTGCCTTGAAAAAGTTACATCACAAAAGCCATTCTCCCGGAAATCCGTTTCCGGTTATAGGTGATCACTTTAATAATTTCTACAATCATCATATTCCTTTTGATCTTACCAATGCCCAGAAAAGAGTTTTAAAGGAAATCCGTCTGGATATGAAAAGACCTATCCAGATGAACAGGCTTTTGCAGGGCGATGTAGGATCGGGAAAAACAATGGTTGCCTTGCTTACCATGCTCATCGCGATGGACAATGGTTTTCAGAGCTGCATAATGGCTCCGACCGAAATTCTGGCCCAACAGCATTACAACGGCATCAAAGATCTTTTGGAAGCGACGGATATCAACGTGCGTCTTCTGACCGGCTCCACCAAAACTTCGGAAAGAAAGATCATTCATGAAGAACTTGAAAACGGAATTCTTTCTATATTGGTAGGAACGCATGCTGTATTGGAAGATAAAGTGAAATTCAAAAACCTGGGACTGGCCATCATTGATGAGCAGCACAGATTCGGTGTGGCACAAAGAGCGAAATTATGGGCTAAAAATAAAATTCCACCACATATTCTGGTGATGACGGCAACCCCTATTCCCAGAACGCTGGCCATGAGCTTTTATTCTGATCTGGATGTCTCCGTAATCGATGAAATGCCGATAGGAAGAAAACCGATTATCACAGCCCACAGGCGTGAAAAAGACAGAGATTATGTGTATAATTTCTGCCGGGATGAGATTAAAAAAGGAAGACAGGTCTATTTTGTATATCCATTGATCGAAGAATCTGAAACGCTGGATTATAAAAATCTGATGGAAGGTCTCGACCATATCATGACTGCGTTCTCCGACTACAATACTACGATGCTCCACGGAAAAATGAAACCTGCTGAAAAAGATGCCGCAATGAATTATTTCGCATCCGGAAAATCGGAAATTATGGTCGCTACGACCGTCATTGAAGTGGGTGTGAATGTTCCGAATGCTTCTGTAATGGTGATTGAAAGTTCAGAAAGATTCGGTCTTTCCCAGCTTCACCAGTTGCGCGGCCGCGTAGGAAGAGGCGCAGAACAGAGCTACTGTATCCTGATGACTTCCGATAAATTGTCTAAGGAGAGCAGAACCCGTATCAAGACGATGACGGAAACCAATGATGGATTTAAAATTTCAGAGGTGGATATGCAGCTCAGAGGTCCCGGAGATATTCTGGGTACGCAGCAGAGCGGTGTTGTAGATTTCAAAAGACTGGATCTGGTGAATGATTCCGCGATTATTAAAACCACAAAAAATACGGTTGACAAAATTCTGGAAGCAGATCCGCATCTGGCCAATCCGGACAATCTGATCATCAAAAACTACTACCTGAGATACTACAAAGGAAAAAATAAGTGGAGTAAAATTTCATAAAAAAACCGCGAAAAGAAATCTTTCCGCGGCCCCCTTATAAAACTGTTATTTAGAAGAAATTACTTTTGGTCTGTTTAAAAAATTTATTTTAATAGCAAGAACTAATATCTTGTGATTTGGTGTGAAAATATTTATATACTACTTGAATTTTTTCAGCTCAGACTATTAAAATAAATTAAAAAAACAAAATGAATTATTTTTCCAACTTGCTTATTATAAAAACTAACTGTTCAGGTTGAAGGAAGTGGGAATGAAACGAATAAATACCCTTCAACTTTCTTAAGTTTTCATGATTGTACCGTTTTGTTTAAAGATCTTCTATGCTTTATAGTTGGAAATGAACATAATTCATTTTGTTAAAACTAACATTGTGATTTATATTTTTATTTCTAATGAAATAATCTATTCTCTACCATCCACTGCTTTTTTATATAGCTAATTTGTGTTGCAATGTTTACTTGTACAAAGTTGCTGATATTGCCTGGATTTCTCCTTATATGATTTTAATTATTAGTTATACAATTTTCACCTTTCTGTGAATAGTATGCTTTAAATACAAAGTCTTCATTCATAATTAAAAATCTTTAAAGTCTCTATTCATCACACTTTCATAATGAAATTATCTTTATTGAGTCCTGATGTATGATACTGCCAGTTGATAGTAATAATTTCTGTAAGCGCTTTTTTAAGGCCTTCATAAGTTTCAGGTTTTTTCATAAAAATATTTACGCCGTTTACAAAGACCTCCTCTATTTCAGCTTCTGAAATCTGATCAGCATAAACCGCAATAGTTATATTACTGAACTTGGGATCTTCCTTGATTTCTTCCAGACACTCCTGAAATTTTTTTCCCGGAATATCATATTTAATGAAAACTATTTCCGGAACAATAGCTCCGCAGCTGTTCAGATATTTCATAAGATCCTCACCGTTTGAGAAACACTGGGACTTTACGCCTATCTTTAAACCTTTGAAAATATTTTTAAAGAATATTATATTGCCCTCGTCATCATCTGCTGCCAGTATATTTAAATATTCTTTATTCATACAACATTGTAGAATTTATAGCCATGCTTTGAATCTTTCGTCTTTTGGTAATAATTTTCTGAAATTGAGACGGTGTAATCCCGGTTGTATTTTTGAACTGGGTACTCAAATGCGCCACACTGGAATAATTCAGTTTATGGGCAATTTCCGTAAGACTTTGCTTCTTATTTAGGATCAGTTCCTTGGCATACTCGATTTTCTGCAGGATAATAAAGTTTTCTATAGATGTAAAAGCAACCTCTGAAAAAAGATTGGAAAGATATCCATAACTGTGGTTCAGTTTCTCAGCAATATAAATAGAAGCTTTCACGGGAACTGCGTTTTCAGAAAAAACAAGCTCTACGATAGCATCCTTTATTTTCTGTACCAAAGCCGTCTTTTGGCTTTCAATAATCTCTATGCCGTAATCTTTAAGGTTCTTCTTAAAAAGATTATGCTGCTCCTGAGTAATGGGTTCATAGAACTCCACTTCCCCAAAGTTCAGCAGGCGGTATTTCAGCCCGTGCTCTTTTAGTTTCTCATCCAACACTTTCTTACAGAGAGCGTTGAAATCAAATTTTACGTACATTTTCATCCTGGTATAAGTGTGTCAAATTTCGAAGTAAATATAATAATTTATTTCATTTAAAAGTGAAATAGGTCTGAATATTTTTAACATAATGTATAAAAACAAAAAACTCCTGCATTATGAATACAGGAATTTAAACACTAAGGATGAAAAAAATATACTGATAAAAAGCTACTGTAGCTCAAAACCAAGCATATGAATGTATTATTGAAAGTGATTTGGTTCTGATACAAAGATGAACCAAAAAGAAACATCACATGTTATAGAATTAAAATTAAATGTTACACAATTTTAAGTCATTCAATTGTGAATTAAGAACTCCATAAGATAGTCGTCCATCACATATCCACGCCCTATATCAAAGACTCCATCATCGTAAACCGTATATCCCTGAGACTCATAGAAGTTTCGGGCAGCATTGTTTTTATTCACATTCAGGATGATTCTTTTGTCTCCGTTTTCAGATACTTTACCGTTCAAAAACTGTAATGCGCCTTTTCCAAAACCTTTTCCTTTGCTTTCCGGAACCAGATAAATACGGTGAAGTTTTGTAGTCTCTTCTTCATAATGATGCTGGTATCCGATAAAGCCTTCATAAGAGCCGGTGCTTTCGTCCTGAATCATATAATAATGATAATCCGGATTCCGGAGATGGCTTCCGATTTCAGCTTCGGAATACATCTCTGAAAGCATATATTCCATCTGTTCGTCTGAAAGAATGTCTGCATAAGCATTTTCCCAGGACCTTCTCGCCAGATCCTGAATAAGGGGAATGTCTTTTTCTGTTGCTTTTAGTAATTTCATAATTTTTATGATTAAAAAAAGTGAAAAGCCGGAACTTTTCACCTGTTATTTTTTTACGTTAATGGTCAATTTTGCTTCGCAAGTGAATAGTCAATTTTTTAACCGTCATTTAAAAATTCACGATTGACAATTGACAATTCACATTTTCTCCATTCACATTTTTTAAATCTTTTCCATCTCAGCTTTGATCTTCGCATACAATCCTTCTGAAGCAGGAACTAATGGAAGTCTCAGATAGTTTTTAATGATTCCTTTTTCTGTAAGGATTACTTTAATTCCGCAAGGGTTTCCTTCTGCGAAAATCAATCTTGTGATGTCTACCAGTTTATTGTGGATTTCATAAGCTTCTTTCACTTTTCCTTCAAAGGCAAGCTGAACCATGGTAGAAAATTCCTTCGGATATCCCTGCCCGATTACGGAAATCACACCGTTTCCACCCGCTAAAGTAACAGGAAGTGTGTATTCATCATCACCGGAAACCAGTGAAAATCCTTCAGGCTTCTTTCTTAAGATATCGAAATACTGAAGAATGTTCGGTGCCGCTTCTTTGATCATGAATAAATTCGGGAATTCCTTTGCAAGACGGATGGTAGTATCTGCTTCAACATTCTGCCCTGTTCTGGACGGAACGTTGTAGATAATAATATTTTTACCGGTAGCAGCAAGCGCTTTATAATGCTGATAAAGTCCTTCCTGATTAGGTTTGTTATAATATGGAGACACAGAAAGTACCGCATCAAATGCAGAAAGATCTGCATCTTCTATCTGTTTCTTTACTTCCAGAGTATTATTTCCGCCAATTCCTAAAACCAAAGGAAGACGTTTATTATTAACCTTAATGATATGCTCAATCACCTGTTTCTTCTCCTCTTCAGAAAGCGTTGCAGCTTCCGCTGTAGTTCCTAAAACAACTAAATAATTGGTTCCGTTTTCGATATTATACTCAACTAGTTTTGTTAAACTGTCGAAATCAACGGATAAATCTTCATTAAAGGGCGTTACCAACGCAACACCTACTCCTTTTAAAATGCTCATCTGTTAGAATTATTTTTGCCAAATTTAATAATTTACGATAAGAATTTATAATAAATAATAATGTTTTATTCTACATATAATTATATTTGCATATACTAAAAGATATTATGGCATCGCGATGACCGAAGTTGTTGATCAAAGCACTATGGTACCGGCGATTACATACGACCTTTAAAAATAAATTTGCAACATATGAAAAATAAATTCTTGTTACTAGGAATTGCTCTGGCTTCCCTTACTGCCTGCAAGACAGCTTCTACGCTGCAGCTGGCGGAAGTAAAGACCCAGAAGAATATTTCTATTAATAATGAGCTGAAAAATGATGAGGAGTTTGTAAAAATTATCGAACCTTACAAGCAGAAACTGGATAAAGAGATGAATCAGAAGATCTCCCACACCAGCATAGATCTTACCAAACAGGGCGATAACTCTAATCTGGGCAGTCTTTTAGCTGACTATACCTTCGAAGGTGCAGATGCCTGGACGAAAAAAAATCTTCAGAAAAATGTAGATGCCGCTCTGATCAACATCGGAGGAATCCGTACTACCATCGGGAAAGGAGATATTTTCCTGAAAAACGTTTTTGAAGTAATGCCTTTTGAAAATGAAGTGATCATTGTAAAAATGAAAGGATCAGACCTTCAGGGCCTTTTTGATTATTATGCAAAAACTCAGGTGAACAATCCTGTTTCCCATTTATACATTGAAACCAATAACGGACAGCTTACCAAATCTCTGATCAACGGAAAACCTGTAGATCCTTCCAGGGATTATTACATCGCGACTTCAGATTATCTGGCGCTGGGCGGTGACAACATGAAATTCTTTTCCAAAGGGGAATCTATTTCTACAGGAATCAGACTGAGAGATCTTTTCATTGAGTATTTCAGGAAAAATTCTGAAGTGGTTCCGAATACAGATGTTCGTTTAAATTTTATCGGTAAGAAATAATGGATAGAAAAAGTTTTTTAAAAGTAATAGGCGGTGGATCTTTAGCAGCAGCTTTAGCTCCCAATATGATGATGGCAGAAGAATTGAAACTCAATCCTTTTACTTCTGCGAATAAACTCACCATTCTTCATACCAACGACCAGCACAGCAGAATAGAACCTTTTGACGCCAGCTATACCCGAAATCCCAATCAGGGAGGATTTGCGAGAAGAGCAAGTCTGATCCAGCAGATCAGAAGTCAGGAAAGCAATGTGCTTCTTCTGGATTCCGGAGATATTTTTCAGGGAACACCTTATTTCAATTTCTTCGGCGGTGAACTGGAATTCAAACTGATGTCTATGATGAAATATGACGCTTCCACCATGGGAAATCATGATTTCGACAACAGCCTGGATGGTTTCTTAAAAGTACTTCCTAATGCGAAGTTTCCATTTATCTGTTCAAACTATGATTTTAAGAATACAGTTCTGGACGGTAAAACTTCACCCTACAAGATTTTTAATAAAAACGGAATCAAAGTTGGCATTTTCGGAGTAGGTATCCAGCTGGATGGCCTTGTGGGCAAAAAGCAGTATGGCGAAACCGTATACTCAGACCCTGTAGAAGTGGCACAACATTATTCCAACTTCCTTAAAAACGAACAAAAATGTGATCTTGTGATTTGCCTTTCACACATCGGCTATGATTATAAAGATGAACCTAATAAAATAAGCGACAAAGTTCTGGCTGCCAAAACAGAAAATATTGATATTATCTTAGGCGGACATACCCACACTTTCTTATCCGAACCACAATCTTTTACCAACAGACAGGGTAAAAACGTACTGGTGAATCAGGTAGGATGGGCCGGTCTTCTTCTGGGCAGAATAGATTTTTACTTTGACGCCAATAAAAACGTAAAGCATATTTCCTGGAATAACCAGGCGATAGACAGCAGTATAACCGTATAATATGAAAAAACTCTCTTTAATCTCTCTGGGTATTTTAGCATCCCTGCAATTCATAGATGCACAGGTCATTTCATCAAAAAAATGGACGGATCTTTTTTCCTATAATAATGTCCTGGCCATGAAGGAGGACAACGGGAAGATAATTGCAGCCACAGAAAACGGACTGTTCTACTATACCATCGCAACCGGAGAAGTGACCAAACTGTCAAAAGCCAATGGTCTACACGATGTCAGCATCACTGCCTTCGACTATAATCCACAGACTAAAGTAGGAGTTATAGGATATGCGAACGGTTCTTTAGATATCGTTACTCCGCAGGAGATTAAATACGTTGTTGATATTCCTATTGCTACCGGCTACAACGGGAGCAAAAAGATCAACCATATTTCTATTACGGGAGATCAGGCAGTAGTATCTGTAGGATATGGCCTGTCTATATTCAATCTGAAAAAACTGGAATTCGGAGATTCTGCCTTCTTTATGAACGGCGGGGTATATGATGCCAGTAACGAAGCAACAATTTTTGGAAACAAAGTCTATTCTGTAACCAATAGTGGTCTGAAAAGTCACGAAATGAACATTACTTTTCCGGTGTTCTCTACATGGACGACGGAAATAGCAGGATCATTTAAACATATTGATGCCGAGGCTTCCTCAATGATCTATTCTTCAGCAACCTCTGCATTCATCTATAATAATGGGACGGGCACCCCGCTTCCTGCTTCTTTTGGAGATATTAAAGATATCGTTTTAACGTCAAACAATATTATCGTAACGGACAGCCGAATTTATACATTTGGCCTAAACGGAATATCCTTAAATGCTGTAAGCTTAGGCGAAGATTGTAATACCGCTATAACAACAGGCAGTGGAAAAATATATGGCGGAACCATATTGTCAGGAATCAAAGACGAAGGAAGTACTACTTATAAACCTTCCGGACCTTATTTAAATTCTGCCTACAAAATCAATCTGTATGATAATAACCAGATGCTGGTATCATCCGGATCCAGGATCAACAGATTTAATCACGTTGCATTAAACCCCAAAAACCCCGGATTTTATTATTTTAACGGATCAGAGTGGATATATTCTTCCTTTTTTGTAGGAAGTACAACCAAGTTCAATGTTCTGGATGCCGTTGTGAACCCTACTGATCCCAACGAAGTTTTCTTTACCAATTATTTAGGAACTGCAGGAGGTGAAGGAGTCTACAGAATGAAGTATAATGCAACCAATAAAGATTTCGAATTTGTGAAATATTATACGGGAACGTTCCGTCCTGTAGGTTTTGCATCAGACAACCAGAATAATCTTTTTGTATCCATTGCATTCAATGGTGGTAATCCAACAATCTGGATTTATGATAAAGCAGCAGATAATTTTCTATTAAAAAAAGTAGTATTAAGCAGCGACGGGATACAAAAGCCTGTCGTTTATGAAAATATGTTATGGGTTCCTCTTCCGAGAACCAATAACTTCCTGGTGTATGACTATAAAAATGCACTGAATCTTTCTGACGATACCGAATATATATTAAAAGATACGAATGGTTTCGCAGGAAATTCCAAAGGAACATTATCGGTAGCATTTGACAAATCCGGAGATGCCTGGATTGGCACCGACAGTGGTTTGAGAATATTACCCAATGCTGCTGCAGAAATAAAAACCCCGGAGCCAAAAGTAGAGCCCATCATCATAGAACAGAGCGGTCTTGGAGAAGAACTTTTCAGAGATGGCCAGATTCTACAGGTAGAAGTAGATGCAGGAAATTACAAATGGGTTTCTGTAGACGGCGGTGGTGTATATTATCTTTCTGCAGACGGTCAGCAGACCATTAAGCATTTTACAAAAGAAAACTCTCCTCTTCCTACCAATTCTGTAACCGATATCAAGGTGGACAAGAAAACAGGAAAGGTCTATTTTGCAACCTTCAACGGAATGGTAGCCTATCAGGGTGATGTAGGTGATGTAACGTCCAACTTCGGAAATGTGGTGGTTTATCCTAATCCTGTAGTCTATTCCAACTTTAAAGGAAAAGTAACGATAAAAGGATTGGCAGAAAAAACAAATATCAGAATTACTGATGCAGCAGGAAATGTCATACACTCTGCAGTAGCCAGAGGAGGTTATTATGAATGGGACCTTACCAATCAGAAAGGAACCAGAGTAGCTTCAGGGATGTATTTCGTACTGATGACCAATGAAGACGGATCGGATAAAGCTACCGCAAAAATAGGTGTGGTTAATTAATGAATTCACAAAACGGATTTTTATTATCATTTATAAAATACGGCGAAAATGATGCAGTTCTGCATTGTTTTACAGAGGAGGATGGCTTTCAGACTTATTTCGTAAAGGGGATTTATTCCAAAAGAAATAAAAAGAAAGCCCTGCTTCAGCCTTTGAGCATGCTCAGCTTTACCATTAATCCCACAAGAGGTAACGGAATCCCTTCCGTTTCAAGGTTTGAATTGGTGAAAAGCCATGATATGTATATGGATATCAAAGCCAATACCGTCATATTTTTCATCTCCGATTTCCTGAATCAGGTTTTAAGACACGAAAATAAAAACCCGGGTCTTTTTTTAAGTATCGATGAATTTATTGATGAACTGAACGGAAAAAATTACCAGTGTCATCTTCTTTTTTTAATTACGATACTCAAAATTCAGGGCGTAGCTCCTTTAATCAACAACGGGCCATATTTAGATCCGGAGACCGGAACGTTTTCTATGGTTTCTACTCATCATCTGTTTACTGAAGAAATTTCAGCCATCTGGAAGACAGCGCTGTACTCTGAAAACCTCTACACAACAAAGATTCCCAACGCTTTAAGAAAAGATTTCCTGGACAGTCTTCTCGTCTACTATCATTATCATATTACAGATTTTAAAATCCCAACATCGCTGGAAGTTATTCAGCAGATCTTTGAGTAGTTTGAGACCCTAAAAGTAACTCCCCTCTCCCCTCTTCCATCTTCCCTCTTCCATCACCCAACTATTCACTCTTCACTTCACCCGGCATTTCCGTTTCAGACTCCGCTATTTCTTTTTTGGAGAATCTCGGTTGTAAGATTTTTGCAATCAGTCCTGTCCATCCCGTTTGGTGGGAAGCTCCTACTCCTCTGCCATTATCACCATGGAAATATTCGTAGAATAAAATATAATCTTTGAAATCCGGATCGGTTTGAAACCTTTCGTATTGGCCATTCACCGGGCGATTTCCGTTTTCATCCTTTAAAAAGATCTTTGATAACCTTTTGCTAAGAGAATCTGCAATTTGATCAAGGTTAGAATAATTTCCGCTTCCCGTAGGATATTCCACCATAAAATCCGGGCTGTAATAGAAGAAAAACCGCTGAAGACTTTCAATAATCAGGAAATTAATCGGAAACCAGATCGGTCCGCGCCAATTACTGTTTCCTCCAAAAAGGCCGCTGTCACTTTCTGCTGGCGTATATTTTACGCAGTAATCCGTTCCGTTTAAGTTTAAGGTGTACGGATTATTTTCATATTCTTTGGACAAAGCCCGAACGCCATAATCACTTAAGAATTCTTCAGGATTAAGCATTCTTTTCAAAAGCCTCTTTAATCTGTGCCCGCGAAGCAATGACAGAAGGTGCTTGGAGTCCTGCCCTTTTACTTCCCATCTCGACACGAGCGACGCCAGTTCCGGCTTATTATCAAGAACCCACTTCATTCTTTTTTTGAAATTGGGAAGCTTTTCGATCATCTCATCATCAATGACCTCAACAGCAAACATCGGAATAAGTCCAACGATGGTACGCAGCCTCAAATACATATGATCACCATCGCTGGAAGCAATGGCATCGTAGAAAAATTCATCTTCCTGGTCCCAAAGACTGAATTCCTCATCACCCATATTATCCAGTGAATTGGCAATAGAAAGGAAGTGCTCAAAAAACTTCATCGCCATTTCTTCGTACACATTATTGTAAAGAGCCAGTTCAAGCGCAATTCTCATCATATTCAGTGCAAACATGGACATCCAGCTTGTTCCGTCCGACTGTTCCAGCTGCTCACCATTCGGAAGCGTTGTGTTCCGGTCAAAAACGCCAATATTATCGAGTCCTAAAAAGCCTCCCTCGAAAATATTATTGCCGTTGCTGTCTTTTTTATTCACCCACCATGTAAAATTCATGAGGAGCTTCTGAAAAGCACTTTCCAGGAATTCAATATCCGGTTTTCCATTGATATATTCATCAATTTTAAATACTCTGAAAACGGCCCAGCCATGCACCGGCGGATTCACATCGCTAAAATTCCATTCATAGGCGGGAAGCTGTCCGTTGGGATGCATATACCATTCAAACAGGAAAAGTTTCAGCTGATGTTTCGCAAAATCAGGATCGATTAATGAGAAGCTGATCGTATGAAACGCCAGATCCCATGTTGCATACCATGGATATTCCCATTTATCGGGCATTGAAATGATATGTTCGTTATTCAGATGTTTCCAGTCGTAATTCCTGATCTTCTCACGGGATTTAGGCGGTGGCATTTCTGCAGGATCACCTTTCAGCCATTTTTCTACATTGTAATGATAAAACATTTTATTCCAGAGCATTCCCGCAAAAGCCTGACGCTGAACCATTTTTTCATCTTCCGTTTTTATTCCCTCCTGAATTTCAGCATAAAACTCATCAGCTTCTTTTTTTCTCAGTTCAAAAAATTCTTCGAAATCGGCAAACGGTTCCTTTAATTCTTTATCCGTCAACCTGAATTCAAAAGTTTTAGATTCTCCACCTTTCAGGATTTCATCAATGAAAAAAGAGGCTTTCGTTCCGGTACCTTTCGGATTTACCGCCTGAGAATTTCCATTAATGACAAAGTCATTGATTCCATCTTTGCAGTATTTTGATTCATTTGCAGATTGATACAGTCTTTCAATATTGGTTTCGTTGTTACAGAACAATGTTTTTGAAGACTGCTTTGCGTAGATATTTTTAATGGTAAGATCTTTATGGCTGATCTCAATACGTTCCGCATCTTCGCTGTCCAATTGTGGTTTATAGTCATCATATCCCCAATTCCATGTATTCCTGAACCAAACCGTTGGTAATATCACAATCGGAGCTTCTTTTTCAGATTTATTGATGACCGTAAGTTTTATCAAAATATCATGTTCGCTTTCTTTGGCATATTCAATAAACAGATCGAAGTATTCATTCTGATCAAAGATTCCTGTATCAATTAATTCATATTCCGGTTCATCCTTGCTTCTTTCAGCGTTGGTTTTTAACAAATCTTCGTATGGAAAAGCATTCTGTGGATATTTGTACAGCATCTTCATGTAAGAATGCGTAGGCGTGGAATCCAGATAGTAGAAATATTCCTTCACATCTTCCCCATGATTTCCTTGTCCGTTGGTCAGGCCAAAGAAACGCTCTTTCACCATTTTATCTTTCTTATTCCAGAATCCTATGGAAAAGACCAGCTTCTGGAGATCATCACAAATTCCACAAATCCCTTCCTCACCCCAACGGTAAGTTTTGGCTTCTGCCGTATCATGATTGGTATAATTCCAGGCATCCCCGTTCGCACTGTAATCTTCACGGACAAGTCCCCATTCGCGGTTGCTGACGTAGGGTCCCCATTTTTTCCATGCGAGGTCTGAAAGTCTTTGTTTTTCGGACATGTGTTTGTTTTTTTGTAAAATTTATTGATGAATAGAGACAAGAATAAAGAGAAAAGACTCAAGACGTTAGATTTCAGACATCAGATTTCAGACTTAAAGCAGAAGCCTTAATTACTATCAACTAGCAACTAGCAACTCTCAACCCTAAAACTCTCATACTCTCAAACCCAAAAACTCGCTTATCCTCCTGTAGAAAAGCTCTCAAAAGTCGTCATCCCGCCATCTACAAAAATACTGGTTCCGGTGATGTAGTCTGCAAGGTCACTTGCGATGAAAGCGGCTAAGTTTCCGATATCCTGTGGCTGTCCTATTCTGTTGTAAGGAATAAGGTTCAGCAAAGAATTCAATGCTTCCGGGGTACTCCATGCATCCTTATTGATGGGTGTTTGAATAGCACCGGGACAAATTGAATTGACGCGGATCTTATTGGCTCCGTATTCCTGCGCAAGGGTCTGCATCAGCATTCTGATAGCCCCTTTGCTGGAAGCATAATTGGCATGACCAGCCCAGGGAATAATTTCGTGAACGGAACTGATGTGTATGATTTTTCCACAGGCAATGGAACGGGAAGGATCTATACCTCTGCGCAGGAACTCTTTGATGGCTTCGCGGGCACAGAGAAACTGTCCGGTAAGATTCACGCCTATGACCGCATTCCATTGGTCGATGGTCATTTCTGTAAATTTTGCGTCCTTCTGAATTCCGGCATTATTGATTAAAATATCTACGGTCCCGAATTGTGAAACGGTATCCTGAAACATTTTGACTACCTGATCTTCTTTGGAAACATCACACTGGTACGTGATTCCTTTTCCACCCGCATCTGTAATTTCCTTTAAAACAGCTTTCGCCTCATCGGTTGATCTTTCTGAAGAATGATTGACGATTACTGTAGCACCGGCATCTGCCAGAGATTTTGCGATTCCTGAACCTATTCCGCTGGATGCTCCCGTAATGACCGCTACCTGATTGCGAAGTGATATTTCCATATTTTATTATTTGATGTTACTCAAAGTTATGGAAACAATTCACCAGGATGGAATTTTTAAATTTAAAATTTTCTTAAAGTTTTTTATACATCAGATATTGCGGACCGCTTCTTCCCATTCTGCTTTTACCATCGTACAGATATCCTGTTTTCAAATAAAGATGATAAGCCGAAAGATTTTTCTGATTGACTGCAAGAACAATTTCATTACAGTCAGGAAAGGTTTTCTTCACAAACTCATCAACAATCTGCATAGCTTCTTTTCCAATCCCTCTTCCCTGTAAAGCCGGGTTGATTGATAAAGACCTCAACAGGGTTGATTGAGTATTATCTGTCAGTTCAAATTTATCTTCTCCAAAATCCAGGACGAAAAATCCGGCAGGTTCGTCATCTTCAAAAACAGTAACGGAAAAAGCCTTGGAATCATTTCTCTCTTTAATTCTTTGCAAAGCCTGTTCTACCGTTGAAGTATACTGCTGCTGATTTTCATCCAGGGCATAATTAAGCGCGGAGAAATCTTCCTGTTTAAAAAGTTCTAATCTGACCATATTCTTAATGATGATAAATATCCTGGTACATCACACCCGCTCTGATCTCCACAGGAAGTTTGTTTTCTTCAGGAACAATCGGGCAGTTGTAATCATAAGCGTTATAGGCGCAATAAGGCTGATAGGATTGGTTGAAATCCAAAACAATGGTGTTTCCTTTCGGTATTTTCAGATCCATATATTTTCCACCTCCGTAGGTGTCTTTTTCGTTCGTCGCATCACGGAAGGGAAGAAAAAGATGGTCTTTATATTTTTCCTGCTTAATCAGGTCGAGACTTTGATAAAGCGTCAGTGTATAAGGTTTTCCATCCAGTTCAAATGTCGCTTTTCCATATTCACGGTAAGACTTGGTTTTACCGGAAGAAGTAGGAAGATCAAAAGGTTGCGGATTCTCTGTTTTAACGAATTTTGCAGTTACTCTGTATTTTAGATCAACTGGAAAAAAGGGATGTTCTTTAAAATGAGTAAAATTGTCTCCACGTAAAGGAGTTTCTTTTGGATTAAGATATTCTGCATTAAGTTCTTTCTGAAATTTCTTGATCTCCAGAATCTCTTTTGAAGCCTTTTTCTGGGCAAAAATAAACAGTGGGGACAGCAGAAGTATGATTAGGTATTTTTTCATGAATGCTTCAAATTATAAGTAAAACTATGAATTTTTCATGGCATGAAAAGTTAAAATTGTAATAAAAACACACAATCTGTTTTAAATAATACCTGTCCCATATTCTTTAGCATATTTTTTGACCCACTGAGCACATGGACAGAAAAAAATTCATTAAAACGGGCATTCTCGCAGTATCAGGTTTTTATTTCCTCAACACGGATCTGTTTAAGGCGATGCAGCCGAAAACCGTTCAACAGGAAAAAGAAATCACCGATGCTCCCATCCTGATTATCGGAAGCGGATATGGAGGTGCTGTGTCTGCCCTCCGTCTTTGTGAAGCCGGAAAAAAAGTGGTAATGCTGGAGATGGGTCTGAACTGGGAAAAATCCGGAATTCCATTCTCTAATATGCTAAAACCCGGAAAAAGTGCAGCGTGGCTGAAAAAGAAAACGATTGCTCCGTTTATGAATATTTTTTCTTTAACGCCTTTTACCGGAACGCTGGACCGAATGGATTTTGAACATATCAATATCTGGGTAGGAAGAGGTGTTGGAGGCGGTTCATTGGTGAATGGCGGAATGGCTGTGACTCCCAAGGAAAGCTATTTTAGGGAAGTTTTTCCTGATCTGGATGCTAAGAAATTTTACAGCACGTATTTCCCGTTAGTCCATAAAGAATTAAAAGTCAATGTCATTGGTGAACAGTTTTTAAAAGACTGTCCTTATTATAAATTTACCCGGGTTGGTGAGGCCGAAGCCCATAAAGCAGGCTTTAAAACCATACGAGTTCCGAATGTCTACGACTTTCAATACATGGAGAAGGAATATAAAAATGAAGTTCCCCGCTCGGCTTTCAATACGGAAGTGATTTACGGAAATAATCATGGTAAAAACAGTCTGGATAAAACCTATCTCAAAAAAGCTTTAGATACCGGAAATCTGGAAATTCTGGATCTTCACTGCGTAGACAATATCAAGCTTAATGATGATAAAACTTATACTTTAAATGTTCAGCAAACGGATACTTCGGGAGCTGTGGTTGCTGATAAGGTATTCAACTGTAAAAAACTGATTCTCGCCGCAGGAACGATGGGAACTTTGAAACTGTTGTTAAAATCCAATGCTACCAATAATTTCCCAATTCATGAACAGATCGGAAAAAGCTGGGGCAACAATGGTAATTTCATGACCGGGAGAAACTGGGTAAAACCTCTGTCAGGCGGAACCGGCGCCAAACAATCAACGATTCCTGTGGGTGGTATTGATAACTGGGAAGATAAAGAACATCCGTTTTTCACAGAGATTGCACCGCTTCCGATGGGAATGGATGTGGCTACAGCCTTATATCTGCTGATCAACCGGGTGGATAAAAAAGGAGAAGTTTCCTATGACAGTATCAACAAAAAGCTCAGTTTGAACTGGGATCAAAGCAATACCGCGAAAATGAAAGAGAATGCCGATTATTTTATCAAAAAGATGAACCGGGCGAATGGCGGGACGAGAAGTCATTTTCTCTTCAATAATGGTTTTGGGGCAGATGTTTGCTATCATCCGCTGGGTGGCTGTGTATTGGGTAAAGCAACTAATGAATATGGAAAATTAAATAATCACGATAACCTATATGTTTTAGATGGTTCTTTAATTCCGGGAACTATTGGGGTCAATCCGTTTGTCACTATTACGGCTATTGCAGAATACTGTATTGAAAATCTAATCCGACAGAATGAATTTGCCTAAGGCTGGGGCATTGATTTCACCTCATCCAGGTATTTCCTGATGTCATTTTCCAGCTTCTGAGGGTATTCAAAATGAAGTTTTCCGGCTAAAGTTGTCCCGAGTTCATGCACAAGATCCGCGAAAGCATACAGTGCACGCCAGTTATCTTCCATATCACTTGCTGAGAAAGTAGCATCTACTTTTGTCCAGAGCTCTGCAGACAGGTGCTTTTTGAAAAGGCGACCGTGTTTATTCGTAGTTATATTGTTCCAGTCGTGTAAGCTGGCAATATACCATTCGATGAGAGGCACCAGATAATCTGTCCTGATCACATCTTCGGACATGAATTTAGCATAAAAAAGATCTCCGCGTTTAAGACATTTGGCCACATAAGTCGTATCCCACCAGAAATCATTCATCAGTTGCCGGAACTTCTGCTCTGTCGGCCGATGGATCATAATGGATTGGTAGGTTGGCGGTTTCAAATCCTTAGTCAGGTTGTCTTTATCCACCAAAACTTTATACCCTACATCCCAATCCTCGGGAAGAGTTTCTGCCTGAACTTCTTGTATAAATTCTGATGTTTGATACAGTTTAAAATCAACCTTCACATGATTGGTATACAGTACCATTTTCATCGCATGTTTCCCGTCAAAATAAGTTTCATCTTCTTCCACCATAGAAATGGGTTCGCCAAAAAGAGAGATCCATTGCTTATCGGTCACATATTCCTGCAAATTTTCAAAGACCAGCTCTACATCCAGGTCGCTGAAATCATCTACAGGCGCATAAGGATTCACCAGCGAACTGGTCAGCAGCACAGCACGGATGTCGGGATTATTTTCTGCCCAACGGATGATCTGTTCCAGTTTTTCTTCCCGCGCCTTCATCGTTTTCTGTTAATAAGATTCTGAGATTTTCACCCGATACACATCAAGCGAATTTCTTTTAATAGATTCCACAAAAAAGCCACCTTCTTCAGGAATCACTTCTTTCAGATCAAAGCTTTTACAGTCTCTCGGCAACCCGGAAAATACTAAGGTAAACCAAAAATCCTGCATAAACGGCACAGCCGTCCAGTTGGGATAGATGGTAATATTTTCAGCATGAATCAGCTTACTTTTATGATCAGACTGATTGTCTAAAAGATAAGTGGAATTCCAGATCCTGATCAGGTTTCCTAAAAACGGTGATGCCGGAAAGCAGCAGTGTACAATGACCTGCTTCTCCTCTTCTATTTTGGTTTGAAGGGATTCCAGCAGTTCTTTTGCGATAATGGGTTTTACGAGTATTTCTTCAACCTCCATAAATGATGAGTAATAGGTAATGAGCGATGAGTAATGGTGAATTTTGCTTCGCAATTCAATTGTCAATGGTGAATTTTTCAATTCTGTTTGTAAAATTCACTATTCACATGACAATCGTGAATTTTGAATTTTGGATTCTGAATTTCTAAACATGCCGTTAAGAATTCACCATTCACTTGCGAAGCAAAATTCACCATTGACTTTATAATAATTAATGACCTCGATAGTCTGAAGTCTGATATCTGCCATCTGAAGTCTAATTCACTATTTAATATTCCAGTTCCAGTTTTTCTTTTGTATAATTTCTCACTTTCTCAGTAAGTTCAGCATTGTGGGCTAATTTCTGACCGTAAGAAGGGACCATTTCCAGCAGTTTGTCTTTCCACTCACCCTGCAGTTTTTCAGGGAAGCATTTTTCGAGAACGTTCAGCATGGCATACACCGCTGTGGACGCACCCGGAGAAGCTCCCAACAGTGAAGCGATAGTTCCGTTTTTATTCACAACCACTTCAGTTCCGAATTCCAGTTTTCCACCATCTTTTTCATCTTTTTTGATGATCTGTACTCTCTGTCCGGCTACTTTCAGTTCCCAGTCTTCTTCGTTGGCATCTTTGATAAATTCTCTCAGATGCTGCATTCTTTGGGATTTTGTCATGGCTACCTGCTGAATAAGATATTTCGTCAGAGGAAGGTTATGCCACCATGCACCAAATAATGATCTTAAATTTTTTGTATTAACACTTTCCGGCAGATCAAGATAACTTCCTTCTTTCAGGAATTTTGTAGAAAATCCGGCAAAAGGTCCGAAAAGAAGCGCTTTTTTACCATCAATAATTCTAAGATCCAGGTGAGGAACAGACATGGGCGGAGCATCTACAGTGGCCTGAGTATACACTTTAGCGTGATGCTTTTCTACCAGTTCCTGATTATGACTTACCAACCACTGCCCGGAAACAGGAAAACCTCCGTAACCTTCACTTTCTTTAATATCTGAACTATCCAAAAGAGGAAGCGCATAACCGCCCGCACCGATGAATACAAAATCAGCGACTACTTCCTGTTTGTGATTGTGAATTCTGTCTTTCACTTTCATTTCCCACTTGCCGTCTTCTCTCGGATCAACATCTTTTACCTCGTGATAAAGGAAAACCTCAACATTCGAATCTTCCAGCAAATGTCTTCCCATTTTTCTGGTTAATGTTCCGAAATTGACATCGGTCCCCATATCCATTTTGGTAGCCGCCATCACTTCAGACTGATTTCTTTTGCTCATCACCAATGGAAGCCATTCTCTCAGCTGCTCATGATCCATAGAATATTCCATCCCGGAAAACAGAACGGAGTCTGCCATTTTCTCATGACGCTTTCTAAGATATTCAGCATCTTTTTCACCGAACACAAGACTCATATGCGGACATGAATTGATAAAATCTTTAGGATCCTGAACATATCCTTTGGTCACCAGATACGCCCAGAACTGCTTTGACATTTCAAACTGCTCTGCGATGCTTTCCGCTTTGGTAATATCTACGGTGCCGTCTGGTTTTTCAGGAGTATAATTGAGTTCACAAAAAGCCGAATGCCCCGTCCCTGCGTTGTTCCAGGCTGCTGTACTTTCTTTCGCAAACCTGCCAAGTCTTTCGAATATGGCGATTTCCAGATTGGGATCAAATTCGTGAAGCAGTGTTGCTAAAGTGGCGCTCATGATTCCGCCGCCTATCAGTACAACGTCATATTTTGGTTTCGGTGTTCTGCTTGTAAGCGAGTGTGGCATAATTCTAAAATTTACATCAAATTTCGGGAAAAGTTTTATAAGTATGAGCGGGTTTAACGATTTTAACACGTTAATTTTTATTGTTAAAACAGTTTCTGAACAGGCAAAAAATTTCTATGGATAAGGTCTATGCTTTCCTATCGAAACAAGCAATCAAATAGTTCATTGGTTTCCGGAAAAGCCTATCTATTGGCCATTTTAAAATTTTGCGAAAATCAGGGAGTCATCATCCAAAATATATTCTAACTTTTATATCTTAGCTTATAATTTGCCTATACCACCCATATTTTAACCATTCACCTTTACAGGGTTTAATGGATAATCAATTTTGGGGATATTTGCTTAATACTTAATGATATGTTTGAAAAGAAAGTGTACCTGCAACGACGTGCTGCCTTACAGTCGAAATTAAATTCCGGGATATTACTCTTTTTGGGTAATGAAGACAGCCCGATGAATTTTAAAGATAATATCTATCATTTCAGGCAGGACAGTACTTTTTTGTATTATTTTGGAATCAATGAACCTTCACTGGCGGCTGTTATCGATCTTGATGAAGATGAAACCATTCTCTTCGGAAATGAAATGAGTATTGATGATATTGTATGGATGGGCAGACAGAAAACGTTAGCCGAAAAAAGTGCTGATTCCGGTTTGTCAAAAATTCTTCCGTTGGATCAGCTCGATAACTATCTCAAAAAATATCAGGATAAAAATCGTTCGGTTCATTTTTTACCGCCTTATCGCCCGGAAAATATAATTAAACTGACGAATTGGTTTAACATTCCTACAGATCAAATTAAAGAGCGCGCATCATTAAGCTTCATAAAAGCCGTTGTAGCAGAGCGTTCCATCAAATCACCTGAGGAAATTGCAGAATTGGATCGTGCAGCAGCAATCTCGGCGGATATTCATTTAATGGTCATGCAACAGGCAAAACCAGGAATGTACGAGCGTGAACTTGCCGCTAAAATACAAAGTGAAGCACTCGCTTCAGGAGGGAATCTGGCTTATCCGGTGATCTTAACCGTTCAGGGTGAAATTCTCCACAATCATTATTATGGCAATCAGCTTAAGGAAGGTCAATTGGTTTTAAATGATTCCGGAGTGGAAACCGCTTTAGGATATGCCGGCGATCTTACCCGTACTTTTCCTGTAGGCAAAACATTCAGTGCTGAACAAAAGGATGTATATGATATTGTACTGAATGCTTATCATCATGCTAAAGATTTATTAGCACCCGGTGTAAGGTATCTGGATGTGCATCTGGCTTCATGCAAAATTCTGGCACAGGGATTAAAGGACATCGGTCTGATGAAAGGGAATATTGATGATGCCGTAGAGGCTGGTGCTCATTCTATGTTTTTTCAATGTGGTACAGGTCATATGATGGGTCTGGATGTGCATGATATGGAAGATTTAGGGGAACAATATGTAGGTTATACCGATGATCTTGTTAAAAATACAACCCAGTTTGGTCTTAAATCTTTAAGATTGGGCAAAGCACTCGAAGAAGGTTATGTGCTAACCGTTGAGCCGGGAATTTACATCATTCCTGAACTCATCGACCGCTGGAAAGCATCGAATCAGTTTGCTGAATACATCAATTACGATAAACTGGAAACATTCAGAAACTTCAGCGGCATCAGAGTGGAAGATGATTTCCTCATTACCGACAGCGGAAGCAGAATGTTGGGTAAACACTTGGCCTTAACTACTGATGAAATCGAAGCAATCAGAAGCGAAGCTTATTAAAAATAAACTCTCACAGTTCTAGCAGATGTAAGCATCTGAGATATTTAGTTGTGGTATTCTTTTTCGGAAGGATACCATTTTTTATGTGCTATATTTCAGGAACAGTCCATTTATCTATGCATTCTATTCAAATAGTCTAATTCCGGTCGGTATCGGTTAAAATCCAACAACTTAGATCTGAATTTATCTCTTAATTTTGAGAAAAGGTTCAACCAATCCTCCCAACTTTTAACTAAACAATGTTTTGATCAACTAAGCTTACAGGTTGATCAGAGCCCATATATTAATCATAAAAAATAAGATTACATGAGTATACAATGGACTGGGGTTTTCCCTGCTGTAACTACGAAATTTACGGCGAACGATGAATTAGATTTTCCGGCATTTGACTTAAATATTGAAGCCCAATTAGAAGCCGGTGCTGAAGGAATTATTTTAGGAGGGACATTAGGAGAAGCAAGTGTTTTAAGTGATGAAGAAAAAATAGAGATTTTAAAGCATACGTTAGAAATTGTGAATGGCCGTGTTCCTGTTTTATTAAATATAGCAGAGCCTACCACCAAAAGAGCCATTGCCGCTGCTCAAAAAGCTGAAGAAGCAGGAGCACAGGGCTTAATGCTGTTGCCACCCATGCGTTATTTAGCGGATTCTGATGAAACTCTTGAATACCTGACCGAAGTCGCTAAAAGCACGAAATTACCCATCATGATCTACAACAATCCTGTTGATTATAAAATCGAGGTGACTTTAGATATGTTCGAAGAACTGGCCAAATATCCTAACATCCAGGCCATCAAAGAAAGTACCCGTGACATTTCAAATATCACACGTTTAATCAACCGTTTCGGTGACCGTTTTGCCATTTTCACAGGCGTTGATCCTATTGCGATGGAAAGTATCGTCATGGGTTGTGTGGGCTGGGTTGCCGGTTTGGTATGTGCATTCCCGAAAGAAACCGTTGCCATCTACCGTCTGGTAAAAGAAAACAGAACGGCTGAAGCTTTAAAAATTCACCGTTGGTTTTTACCGATTTTAGAATTAGACACACATCCTAAATTAGTCCAGTACATTAAACTGGCCGAAGTAGGTACCGGTATCGGAACAGAGAGAACAAGAGCTCCACGTTTAGCCTTAAAAGGGGCAGAACGTGAAAAAGTTTTAAAAATAATTAACGATGGTATAGCGACCAGACCGGAACTGCCTGCAGGTAGTTGGGGTAAATTAGTTTAAAAACCAGATATGAACGGAAAAAATATTGTAGAAGGTGCTTATGTAGAAATTTACGATGGAAGCCTGAAAGCTGTTAATCCCGCAACGGGATTAACGCTTGAAGGTGAGTTTGATAAAGCAAACGAAAGCCTTGTGAATGAAGCCTTACAATCTGCTACCAAAGCTTTCCAAAGCTACAGACATCTCAATAAAGATCTTAAAGCTGATTTCTTAAATGCTATTGCAGACGAAATTACCAATATTGGTGAAGAACTGGTCACCAGGGCTTCAGCAGAAAGTGGTCTGCCTTTGGGACGTTTGCAGGGAGAACTGGGCAGAACAACAGGCCAATTAAGACTATTTGCCAATCTTGTTGCCGAAGGTTCATGGGTAGATGCTATTATCGATACCGCAATTCCCGAAAGACAGCCTTTGCTGCGACCTGATATCAGAAGAATGCTTGTACCGATAGGCCCTGTAGTTGTTTTTGGGGCAAGCAATTTTCCACTGGCCTTTTCAGTTGCAGGCGGTGATACAGCATCCGCATTAGCTTCGGGCTGCCCCGTGATTGTTAAAGCACATCCTGCTCATTACGGAACCAGTGCTTTAGTAGGTGAAGCCATTATCAAAGCGGCTGAAAAAACAGGAATGCCAAAAGGTGTTTTCTCATTATTATACGATGATGGATATACAATTGGAACTGCTCTGGTTAAGCATCCTTTGACTAAAGCGGTCACTTTTACAGGTTCGTTTAAAGGCGGAATGGCCTTGATTCATCTTGCACAGCAACGTGAACATCCTATTCCCGTTTTTGCTGAAATGGGAAGTATCAATCCTGTTATTTTCCTTCCGGAGATCATAGAAAATCAGGCCGAAGAACTGGCTAAAAAATATGCAGCATCCATTACTTTGGGAGCTGGTCAGTTTTGCACTAATCCGGGGTTATTGTTAGCCGTTCAATCACCGGCACTCGACAGCTTTATAACCTTTTTAAAAGAGGCTATTGCCAAAATTCCATCAGCGACCATGCTGACAGAAGGAATTGCCCATAACTATGAACAACTTTCTACTGAGATTGTCAATGAAAACGGTGTTGCCCTTTTATCGGCTTCAAGTTTAAAGAACGACGAACTTCAAAATCAATCTCAGGCTAAAATCGCCCAGGTCAGCGCCAGTCATTTCATCAATAATCCAAAGCTCCGTGAAGAAATTTTCGGACCTTACTCACTCTTGGTTGTGGCTCAGGATATGTCCGAACTCGAACAAGCAGTCGATGTACTGGAAGGACAGCTAACCATAACAATAATGGCCGAAAAATATGAACTTCAGAATCACCGGAATTTAATTGATAAACTGACAGACAAAACCGGAAGGATAATCTTCAATGGAGTGCCAACAGGCGTAGAAGTCTGCGCTGCCATGCAACATGGCGGGCCTTTTCCAGCGACTAATGACAGTCGGTTTACTTCAGTCGGTTCTACAGCCATTCACCGTTTTGCTCGGCCATTGGCGTATCAGGATTGGGAACAGGAATTATTACCCGATGAATTGAAAGACGGAAATCCTTTGGGTATTTTCAGAACCGTTAACCAGAAATAAACAAATCTCATGAGTAAAACATTTTTTTGCATAGATGCCCATACCTGCGGAAATCCGGTAAGGTTGGTAGCGGGTGGCGGTCCTCAGTTAGTGGGTACCAACATGAGTGAAAAACGCCAGCATTTTCTTAAGGAATTTGACTGGATCAGAACCGGTTTAATGTTTGAACCGCGTGGCCATGATATGATGTCGGGAAGTATTCTTTATCCTCCTCATGATCCTAATAATGATGTTGCGGTTCTCTTCATAGAAACCAGCGGTTGTCTGCCCATGTGCGGCCACGGTACGATTGGTACCATCACCATTGCCATTGAAGAAGGCCTGATTCAACCCAAAGTACCTGGCATCATCCGAATGGAAGCTCCGGCGGGCTTGGTACTGATTGAATATAAACAGGAAGGTAAAAAAGTAAAATCAGTGAAGCTAAAAAATGTAGCCTCCTATCTTGCTGCTGAAAACCTGCAGGTAGAATGTCCGGATTTGGGTAAGCTTACTTTTGATGTAGCTTATGGCGGAAATTTCTATGCTATTGTAGATCCTCAGGAAAATTTTCCGGGATTGGAACACTATACCGCTGCACAACTTATTACCTGGAGCCAAACCATCAGAAAAAGAATCAATGAGCAATATACTTTTGTTCATCCTTTAGACCCAACGATCAATGGCTGCAGCCATGTACTCTGGACAGGAAAAACTATTGACCCTGCATCAACCGCCAGAAATGCTGTTTTTTATGGAGATAAAGCAATCGACAGGTCACCTTGCGGAACCGGAACGTCTGCCCGTCTTGCGCAATGGTACGCTAAAGGAAAATTAAAGCCGGGTGAAGATTTTATTCACGAAAGTTTTATCGGCAGCAAGTTTACGGGAAAAATTGAAGAAGAAGTGGAACTTAACGGAATCAAAGCGATCATTCCAAGTGTAGAGGGCTGGGCTAAAGTATTTGGTTACAATACCATTAAAATTGACGCTGAAGACGATCCTTATGCACACGGATTTCAGGTGATTTAAATTAAATTTTCAAGACCATTAAAATAGAAGAATGTCGAAAGTATTGATTATAGGAGGCGGAATCGTAGGTTTAAGCTCAGCCTATTATTTACAAAAAAAAGGCTATGAGGTCAGCGTTTTGGATAAAGGTGACATTACAGACAGCTGCTCATTTGGTAATGCAGGGATGATTGTACCCAGTCATTTTATTCCGCTGGCCGCTCCCGGAATGATTCAACAGGGGATCCGATGGATGTTTAACAGTAAAAGCCCGTTTTACGTTCGCCCTTCATTAAATTATGATCTCATTGGCTGGGGAATCCGGTTTATGAAGCATGCCACAGCAAAGCATGTGAGCCAGTCGGCAGAGCCTTTACGTGATCTTTCCCTGCTGAGTAAAAAATTATATGAAGATCTTTCGAAAGAACCTGGTTTTGATTTCGAACTTACCCATAACGGTATTTTAGCTTTTTACAAAACTGAAAAGGCTGCGGAGGAAGAAGCTCATCTGGCTGCAAGAGCCATTGAACTGGGCTTGGATATGGCAGTATTAAATGCTGCTGAATGTACGGCATTACAACCTGACTTAAAATTAGACATTTTGGGTGCGGTCCATTACCGCTGTGATGCCCATGTTTATCCAACAAAGCTGATGAATGCTCTGCTTCTCTATCTGACAAATAATGGAGTAAAAATAGAACGTAATAAGAAGGTGGATAAAATTGAAACCGCAGGAAAGCGGGTGATCAGGGTTTTTACAGGAAAACAGAGTTGGGAAGCAGACCAGTATGTCATTGCAACAGGCTCATGGTCACCGGAAGTCGCAAAAATGGCAGACCTTACGATCTCTTTGATGCCCGGCAAAGGCTATTCTTTTATGGAGTTTGAACCCGAAAACCGCTTAACGATACCGGCATTGCTGTGTGAAGCGAGGGTAGCTCTCACCCCTATGAATGGCCAGATCAGATATGGTGGCACGATGGAACTGGATAAAATAAATACCAAAGTCAATATGCACCGGGTCAAAGGAATTGCAGAATCTGTTCCCCAGTATTTCCCGGATTTAAAACCTGTACTTCCGGCAGAAAAAGATATCTGGTATGGCTTTCGTCCATCATCTCCCGACGGTCTACCCTATATCGGGAGAAGTGAAAAGAGGGAAAATTTAATTATTGCTACAGGTCACGGAATGATGGGACTGAGCTTAGGTATGGCAACAGGATTATTGGTAAGCCAGATTGCTTCGGGCGCAGCTACTGAACTTGAAACCGGACCTTTTTCGGTGACCAGATAAATAGAATCATCTCTTTTCCAGCTAACCTGAAAAGATTACATTCTTCAAATATTATCAGGATATAGCAATATTTTAACCTAATCACACAGCAATGACTCTAATTCGGGGTAATATTATTAATTTTAAATCGTAATTGATAAGCCAGATTACTATGAAAGTATTACCGTTTACCATCCTTGTCCCGAAAGATAAAAGTGTGATTACAGAGTATATTGAGCTCCCCCATTTTTATCAATATCTTCACAGGCACGATGAGTGGCAGATTACCTATGTAGAAAGTGGTGAAGGAACTTTGATTGCCGGTAATGATATGCACGCGTTCCGTCCCGGAGATGTCTTTGTGATCGGTGCCAAGCTTCCCCATTTATTTAAAAGCAATGCTGAATATTTTGCTGATGACAGCGAAAAAGTGATCAAAGCCTGTTCCGTCTACTTCAATCCCAATGGTATTCTCGCTTCATTGTTCGGGCTGCCCGAAATGAAGATGGCAAAGGCTTTTTTAGACAAGAACAAGCATGGTTTTAAAGTTCCGTATGGTTTTACGGAAGACATCATGAAACAAATCTTTACGGTCCACAAGGCAACAGGCATCGATGTTCTGTTCAGTTTTGTGAAATTAATTAATACTTTGCAGGATCTGAACGAAAATGTGGAACGGTTGTGCTCCGATCTGTATTCATCCAACTTCAGCGAGAATGAAGGAATGCGGCTGAGCAAAATCATTAATTTCATTACGGACAATTACAGCAATCCTATCTCACTGGAAGATGTCGCTAACACAGCTTTTATGACGCCACAGGCTTTTTGCAGGTATTTCAAGAAACACACAGGCCATACCTTTATTTCTTTTCTGAATGAAGTAAGGATTAATGCGGCGTGTAAAAGTCTTATTGCGGGAGAAAAAGCAGACTGTATTTCAGGAGTAGCATACAAAGCGGGATTCAACAGTATTACGAATTTCAACAGGGTATTTAAAAGTATTATCGGACAATCTCCAAAGTCTTATATTGATACCTACAACAATGTGAGCAGGGTAAACCGACCAGTCTGATCAGCAGATGATGGAGGTGTTTATGGATGCATTTACAATAGAACAAAAAACCGTCATTTACTTAAAAAAGTGAATGACGGTTTTTTTATTTTTAAATTGGTGGTTAAACCGGATTTAATTCAGTTTTGCTGTTAACTTTTTAAACTGCTTTTCCGCATTCTTTCCTTCATAAAGGATAGCATAAACGGTATCAATGATCGGAAGTTTCAGATGTTTTTGCTTAGCTGTTTTATAGATTGAATCTGCTGCATAATATCCTTCTGCTACCATGTTCATGGACTGGATTGCCGATTTCACGGTATATCCTTTTCCGATAAGGTTTCCTAAGCTTCGGTTTCTGGAGAAAAGAGAATAGGCTGTTACCAGAAGGTCACCCAGATAAGCACTTTCGTTCACGTCTCTTGGAGCTTCGTATACCGCTTCCAGGAAAATTTCCATTTCGCGGATGGCATTGGAAACAAAAACGGCAGTGAAGTTATCGCCATAACCAAGTCCGCTTGCTATTCCCGCACCGATCGCGAAAATATTTTTAAGAATCGCGCTGTATTCATTTCCTAAAATATCTTTACTGGAATGTACTTTGATAAAATCTGAACTGAAAATTCCCGTCAGTTTATCTGCTGTTTCATCCTCCACGGCTGCAACGGTAAGGTAAGAAAGTCTTTCCATAGCAACTTCCTCTGCGTGACATGGTCCTGCAATAACGGCCTGGTTTCTGAAACCGATTTTAAATTCATCTCTTAAATAATGCGCTACCACATCATTTACTTTAGGAATAATCCCTTTAATTGCAGAAACAAAAATTTTGTCTCCATATTCACAGGTCATTTTATCCATCGTATCCGACAGGTAAATGGAAGGTGTGGCCAGTACGACAACATCGCAGGCGCTCACCAGCTCGTTGATATCTGTGGTAAGTTTTAGACTTTTAAGATTAAAATTAACGGCTGTAAGATAAGATGGGTTGTGTCCGCGGAGTTCAATAGCTCCTTTTACGAATTCACTTCTTACACACCAGTGGACCGTTTTACAGTTTTCAACCAGCATTTTTACGATAGCGGTTGCAAAACTTCCGCTGCCTACTACTCCTACAGAAACGTCGTTCTTATTCTTTTTTGGATTAGAAGATTCTGAAATTATTTTCTTTTTAGCCATAATTGGAATGTGAACTGCAAATATATTAAAACAAAGGCGGAACAAGGACTTTGGGGCTATGATAAAAACCACTTTCTGAAAAAATTAACACTTCAACACAATTAAATATCTAATTAGACGTTAAATACAGAAAAAACTAAGTTTAATTTAAAAATATACCTCAAATAGTATTTTTAATTAAATTTGCAGGCTTAAAACCGTTTTGTAATTTACTAAGAGAAGAAATATGAAGAAATTTCTAAACAGCAGGAAGAACGTGAATATTCTCCTTGGAGGACTTTTGCTAGTAGTTTTTGCACAGGCTGTCTTTATCGCTAGGTTATTTTCTAAGAAAGATGACAAGATGTATGAAGTAAACCTCGTCAAAATAAACACTGAAAAAGACAGTGTAGATTATTTAAAAATGAAAACTGATCTCACCATGGTAGATCAGACTGTGGCTGAGCTGAATTCGTTCCTGAAATCTAAAAATATCACAGATCAGAAGCTGATGATCCTCGCTAAAGACAGTATCTCCAATTCTGTATATCTGGCAAAACAAGCCAACCGCTACAGCCAGTACTTAATGAATCTCCAGAAAAAGCTGATGGAAGTTCCTCTGGGAATGCCTACCGATGGATACATCTCCTCTAATTTCGGCATCAGAAAAAATCCAATTCCTTATAAAACCGTATTTGCTTCTGTAAAGCCTGGTGCCGCAGAATCCAAACCCATGGCTGCTGCCGCACCAAAACCGGAAGTAAAAGCTGAACCTGTTGAAAAAATTATTGAATTAACGGACAGCTACGGTAATAAAAGAGAAGTAAAAGTGATGGTAACCCCGAAAGCGGCACCTGCTGCTCCGGCACCATCTCCAGCTGCTGCTTCAACGAAAGCTGTAGCAGGAAATACCTCGGCGAAAGCACCGATGGAAAAGAACAATCCACCTGCTGAAGCAGATCAGATGCAGTTCCACAAAGGACTGGATATCGCTGTGGCTTACGGCTCAGATGTAAGAGCTGCTGCTGCCGGAACCGTTATTTTCTCAGGCCAGAAAGGCGGTTACGGAAACTGTGTCATTGTTTCTCACGGAAACGGACTGGCTACCCTTTACGGTCACCTTTCGCAACTGGTTTCAAAAGTAAATGAGAAAGTAAAAGTAGGACAGGTTATCGCCAAATCCGGCAACTCCGGACGTTCTACGGGACCACATCTTCACTACGAAGTACACAAAAACAACACACCGGTTAACCCGAAACTGTTTATGAATTTATAAAAAAATGGCTGTCTGTTGGACGGCCATTTTTATGTAATACTATCAAAAGAGTATCTGTGTATTCTGAGAAATCTGCGGGAGATTTTATGGAAAAAAATATTTTATAAGACAGTTTTTTAAACCATTAAGATCCTATTAAGCTTTTAAGAATATTAAGTTGAGCTATGCCTTAAGCAGTGCTGATTTAAAAATCTATTTGATTTTTCTTAATGGAACTTAACCTCTTCAATATTCTTAATGTTTCAAATTAAAAATCTGCATCATCTGTTTAATCTGCGCGAGATAAAAACATCCAGTATTTAATAATTAAAAAACTGCCATCTAACGACAGCAGTTTTATATTATTTCACAATTTTAAGCGATCCTTTCAGATGCGTAAATGATCCGTTAGGTTCTGCAATATTGGTATAAATGATATTCTTGTTATAATCCTGAATGTGGGTAATGTTTGAACCCAGTTTTGGTTCGTGCCAGTACACCATAAAGATATTCTTGGCTACCTCTGTTACGGTATACTGTACCGTATCTGTATTGCCCTTTACATTTCCGGAAACGCCTGTGAAGGACATTTCTTTATTGTTTTTGAAATCCAGAACGAATTTAAATGTTCCGAAATCAGCTTCCACTTTGTTCCCTATTGCCGGATAAGGTGACTTCAAGTCCCAGTTGATTTCTCCAAAGAAAACTTTCGCTCCCATTTCCAGTTCATCTTTTCCGTGAAGGTCAGGATATTGTTTCACCATAAAATCTACAACACCGGAAGATGTTTTGTTTTCCGTCACTGCTTTTTTATAATTTTCCAGATAGTTTTTAACGAAATCCAGAGACTGTGGAGACAGCGATAATTTTGCAAAATGGGAAGGAACAACCTGTTCAGGCTTTAATGCTTTCATCGCATCAATCTGTCCGATCCACTGATCAATTGCCTTGATATTCTGAGTATCTGCCATCCAGATATGGGAATCTACGGAAACTGAAATCCCTCCGGCCACTGTTTTTAAAGATGGAATCCAGACAAAACTGTGAGCAGGATCTTCAGCATTCTGTTTGATCTCAATTTTATTCCCTTCCAGATCAGGAATAGCATTGGCAGCTTCCGGAATAATGATCTCTGAGGGAGCATCTTCTTTCAGCTGTGGTTTCCATACCGCTATCTTATCATCTTTTGAAGCAGAAATCAGATAAGCGGTTTGTGCTGTGGAAATGATTTTTACATTGGGAAATGCTTTTTTAATCACATCCAGTCCGAAATAAAAATCCGGGTCGCTGTGGGAAATAAAAACGGTCTTCAGGTTTTTCCCTGTTGCTTTAATTTCCTTCACCAACTGTTCCGCATACTGCTTCTGAAACTGGGCATCGATAAGCACAGCATCTTTATCTCCGTAAATAATAGTGGAAGTAATAGGAAAAATGGCTTTGGAGCCGGGATTGTATACTTTGATCTTCAAATTTCCTGCAAACATCATACTTACCAATCCCAGCACTGCTGCCAGTGATAATAATTTCTTTTTTAACATTGTCTCTTTTTTTTGTGAATTAGTAAGCTGCTGTAAAACGCTCGCGGATATGATTGTTCTGTTCCAGTTCGTCTACCAATACGGCTGCTACATCTTCTACAGACAGACGGCTTCTTCCGTTTTCGTCAAAAACAGGGGTTTCCAGAGAAGTTCTGTATTTTCCGGTTCTTTCCCCTACATTCGCCTGGTTCATTTCAATAGCCGGGCTGAAGAACGTCCAGTCAAGGGTATTGTTTTCTTTGATTTTGTTTAAATAATCTCTCGCTGCCGTTGCCCCCGGTTTGTAAGCTTCCGGGAAATCCGGTGTATCTACGATCTGTACATGATCCGGTGTATAAAGGCTTCCGGCTCCTCCTACTACGATCAGTCTTTTCACGCCTGACTGTTCTACTGCTTTTTCAATATTTACAGAACCGTTCAGGAAATCGTTATACAGATTCGGGTTCGTCCAACCTGCGTTGAATGCGCTGATTACGGCATCACTTCCTTTCAAAGCTTCTGCAAGCTCTTCTGTATTGTTTACATCTACGCTTTTTGCCGTTACGTTTTCTTTTGATTCTACTTTAGAGGCGTCTCTTACCAAAGCTTCTACTGCATATCCTCTTGATGTTAGCTCATTTACTATTTTTGCTCCTACAAAACCGGTCGCACCGATTACTGATACTTTTTTCATACTATTTTATTTTAAATTAATTGTAATAACTTTTGTTACATTTAAGGATAAAAAATTTTTATTCGAACTGATCGCTGAATTCCTGCAGTGACTTATCTCCTAAAAAGTTAATGACCAGCTTATCTGTTTCTTCAAACAGGGTATTTAAGTGAACATTGACTTCTTTACCCACACTGCATGCCGGATTGGGATTCAGATTCTTTTTCCCCAAAACGTCTGTATTTTTCACAGATTTATAAATCTCCGAAATACCGATCTGATCTGCATTTCTCGCAAGTTGAGTTCCTCCATCTTTCCCCTGTCTGCTTATAATCAAACCTGCTTCTCTCAATACACTCAATTCCTTTCTTACCATCACCGGATTTACATTCACGCTGCCCGCAATCCATTCAGAAGTGAGCCACTCCTGAGGACTTTTAGCCAACAAGGTCAGAATATGTATCGCCGTAGCAAATCTTGTATTGTTCATTTTAATTACAGGGCAAAGATAGACAAATTTTTAACTGTAACAAATTTTATTACAGTTAAATTTTTCTTAAAGAATCAATTTGTCCAGATCCAGTAGCAGATAATTGATATTCTGGTTAATGGTCCGCGTTGCCGACTGCATCTGATTGAGCATCGCTGCCCGGTTATGAAGATCATCGGCTCTGTAAAAGCCTCCATCACTGAAAATCACAGACTGATCGGCTTCCGTTGTGCTGTCGTCGAACTGATAATGAAGCCATCGCTCCTTCATACTGCTGATAATGGAATGTTTCTCTTTATTGGAAAACTTTTTCTCCGTATACATATACCAGATGAATGGTGGAAAATTTGGAGACTCCAGTTTTTCTCTCCAGATATCTCTCAAAAGGTTTCTCTGATGGATAAATTCTACCTTTTTTCCTTTCGGATTCAATGTGGCGAGACCGAAACCAGCCCCTACAACACCCCCGCTGATATCAATCGCGTTGCTCCATCCTCCATCTGACACAATACCGCCGGCAATAGACGCTGCAGCACCCGTTACAATGGAATAAAGGATCATTTTATTGTTTCTGGAATCATTGAGATTATCTACATAATTTCCGATCTGGGCTACCCTTTCTCCCTCACAGTCAAATTCTGCGGCCACGGCATCCAGTTCGGTAAGCGCAATCGTTATTTTACTGTTGATCTTACTTTTAAGCTGCAAAACTTTAACCTGAGCGGCTATGGAAGAGTCTTTTTTCAGATCAATGATCTTATGAACCTCGTCAAGATTATCCAGGGCATTGAGGATAAGAATACTCTGATCGGAAAACGTTCCCTGAAGTTCTTTATTAGCCGCTAAAATAGAATCCGAATTATAGGACGGAACCCTGTTGCTGTAGTTATATTGGAAAGGAGCCTTGCAGTAGCTGTCTTTCAGTGTAAGGATGTTCTGCCTGATGACCTGGTTCTTTTTTGAAACACAGGAAGTCAATAAGCTGAATACGGCCAAAAGGTAAAAGAGTTTTTTCATTCAGTTTATATTTTTTCTTTGTGTGGTTGGATTATCGCAAAGACGCAAAAGATTTTATTCTCTACTTTTTTAAGGCGCAAGGATTTTATCTTCGATAAAATTTAAATCTGCTTATTCAGACTTTCACATCCGTTAAAAAATATAGCAATCCCTGTTCTTTGAAATAGATCCATACGAATATAGTACAAATAAAAAAATTTACCTGAATTCAGGTAAATTTTTAAGCTATTTTTAAGCAGGATTATTTAATATCCAGTAATTCTACTTCGAAAACTAATGTAGAATTCGGTCCGATTTCTTTACTGATCTGCTGATCTCCATACGCTAAGTGCGGAGGGATGATCAGTCTCCATTTGCTTCCAACAGACATGAGCTGAAGAGCTTCTGTCCATCCTTTGATTACTTTGTTCAAAGGGAAAGATGCCGGCGTTCCTCTTTTTACAGAGCTGTCGAAAATCTTACCGGAAATAGTAGTTCCGTGGTAATGGCATTTTACGGTGGATTTAGGCCCCGGCTGTGCGCCATCGCCTTCGGTAATGATCTCGTACTGCAGGCCGCTTGGCAACTGTACAACACTTTCTCTTTTACCGTACTCTTCCATGTATTCCTTACCGTCGTTAAGGTTCTTTTCTGCCTGTTCTTTTTTCTTTTTAAATAACATATCTGCTACTCCCATTGTTGATATTTTTTACAAAGATAGGGGTTTTTGAGAAGATGAAAGAGGGAAGCTGGAGGATGGAAGTTATGGAGGGAGATGGCAGGGATAATAGTTAAAATGTTGTTTGTTGCTAGTTGCTGGTTGTTAGTTGGCAGTTTAGAATATAATGAAGAAACAAATTGAAAAAGTCTTTTGGTTAAAGGGTAAACCAGGAGTTCTTCTATCTTGAGACTTCCCTCTTCCATCCTTTCTTCTAAATTACAGACTAGCAGTGACTTCCACTTTCCATTCTTCAATCTTCCGCCCTTATCTCCCTGACTGCCGCAAAATTCAAATAATTTTAACATTGGGTTAACGCGGATTCAGAAACTTGGCGTTATAATTGAATTTAAAAACTAAATGCCAGAACCACTAAAATATAATAAGAAATTTGACGAACTTACCGAAGAGGAAAAAAAGCTTTTCGAAATCAATAAAAAGACTATTGCTGATTTCGTTGAACAGTCTTCTTCCATAAGTGATGTCGACTATGCCACCAGAAATGCCCATGCCAAGACTTATGCCGCAGCTGATGGTACATTTTTCATCGATAAACACATTCCTGAAGAACTTCTTCCTTTTTTTGACATTGAAAAATTTGATCTGACCATCAGACTTTCCAATGCCAATCTGAAAATCAAGAACTCAGAAAAAGATATTCCTGCTTACGGATTTGCAGTCAAAATAAAGGACGAAAAAGGCGGGCTGATCGCGAATTTTCCTTTGGTTAATTTTCCTTTGCTTCCCACGAATTCGGTTTCTCATTTCCTGAAACTGTTTACTGCGGTGAACCGGTTTTACATTAAAAAATGGAGCAGTTTCTTTTCATTGGCCACTCAGATGCTCAAAGTGATTCCTTCGGTCTGTACATTTTCGTTTGCACGGAATATTTTAAAACTGCTGGGAAAAAGAAATGATTTTATTCTCTCTTTTGATTATCACTCTGTTGGTGCTTACCGTCTTGGTGATCATATGATCAAAATCAAGCTGGTTCCGAAATCTGTGGATAAAAATTTTGGGAAGAAGTTAAAGATGAAAGAGGCTCTGAAACATTATTTTCAGGATCACGATTATACTGCCGATGTTCTTATCCAGTTTTGTTATAACCTCAAAGAACAGCCTATCAACAAGCTGAATGTGGAATGGAAGAATTCACCCTATATTAAAATCGGGGAAGTGAAAATAGATAAAGGCCAGCTTCTGGATCCTCGTGACTGCACCACTGAGCTCCTTTCATTCAATCCCTTTGAAAGCAAGATCTTTTTCCAGCCTGTCGGAAAGATTCAGAAACTTCGTGATGAAGCATATAAAGTATCTGTGCAGACGAGGAGGAAGATTAATAAGCTGCTGCACAAACATCAATGATGATTGATGTGAATTGTCAATTGTGAATTGTGAATTTCTAAAAACACAGTTAAAAATTGACAACTCACTTGCGAAGCAAAATTGATCATCATGAATTCTGGTGTTTTTTTGAAATAAAAAAAGGCTTTACGATTTGTAAAGCCTTTTACTATAATAAGGTTTTGTTGTTCTTATTTTTCTAATTTCTCTTTTTCCTCATCTTCCTTTTCAGGGAACATAATAGATATAAGAACCGAAAGTACCAATACTCCTCCTACGATTCCCAATGAAACCGGAGACGGAATATGAATCCATGGTGCGATCAGCATTTTTACCCCGATAAATGACAGGATAATCGCCAGTCCGTAAGGAAGCTTGCTGAACATATGGATAAAGTTCGCCAACAGGAAATATAATGATCTCAATCCTAAGATCGCGAAAATATTGGATGTATAAAGGATGAACGGGTCATTGGAGATCGCAAAGATCGCCGGAATAGAGTCTACCGCGAATAGAACGTCGGTAAATTCAATAACCCCAACCACTACTAAAAGCGGTGTTGCCATCTTGATTCCGTTTTGGATCGTGAAGAATTTATCACCATCATAATTATCGGAAACTTTCCAGAAGCTTTTGATCAGTCTTGCACCGGCTGTATTGCTGTAATCTTCGTCGTCATCGTCACCTCCGTCACCCCAGGATTTGATCCCGGCATAGACAAGGAACAGACCGAACAGGGCCATTACTACGTTGATCTGAACTGCTTTTCCGAAAATATTCATTTCAGGAAGATACGTCAGGTTGATTAACCCCACTCCAGCGAAGATAAATATCGCTCTGAATATCAATGCTCCAATGATTCCCCAGAAGAGAACTTTGTGGTGAAGATATTTCGGAACTTTAAAGAACCCGAAAACAAGGATAAATACGAATAAGTTATCCACAGAGAGGGCTTTTTCAATCCAGTAGGCGGCCTGATACTGCGTAAATTTCTCTACGGCCACAGCGTGGCTTTCAGGACTTCCGTCTGTATTGAAAACCCAATACACCACTCCGGAGAATATCATGGATAGTGAAATCCATACGATAGACCAGATGGTAGCTTCTTTGGATGATACTTCATGGCTTTTTTTGTTGAATACTCCTAAATCCAGGAGCAGCATGATAACTACCGTTACCGCAAATCCCCACACCAAGCCCGGGTGCAATTCTAAAATACTTTGATGTTCCACTTCAGTTTATGTTATTATATGATAAAAGCAATAGATGTACAGTATGCACAAATATTGCTAATTTTTAATGTTTTTTATTTGATATCAATAGGGTCAATAAGTTTTAGCTCAAGCCTGTAAAACTATTCATTTTTTTCGAATGGACCAAAGCTCTTTCTTACTGATGATCTACCGATTATAAATAATTCGCCTGAACCGTCTGGATCGTCTGTTCCAGCTTTCTGTCTGAAGTAGGATCTCCGATCGCGTTGAATTTCCATTCTCCGTTTCTCTTGTAGAAAACCCCCATTACCATAGCAACGTGTCCTTTGAAAGAAGCATCATTGGCGATATCATATTTAGCAAAAACCTCTCTTACATTGGTAGGTGTTCCTTCATAGATACGGATAGAAGCGAAAGGAATTGTTCCGAAATCCTGTCCCTGGTAGCTGTTCAGCACCAGTGCAACGTGTTCTACGTTAGGCTCCAGCTGGCTGAAATCTACGGTGATCACTTCATTGTCTAATCCGTCATCTCCATTCACATCTCCGGTAAGGTCATCACCGCTGTGTTTTACAGAACCGTTTCTTGATTTCAGGTTTCCGAAATAGATCACTTCCGTAAGCGTTTTGTTTGAATCAAATAAGATACAGCTTCCATCTAAGTCTACTGCTTCTTTTTTAGTTCCGAAAAGTCCTTTTTTCTCAATTGCTCCCCAGTTGATTCCCACACAGGCTTGGGTAAGCTCGGCACCGTTTTCCTTTTTCAGGTTGATTCTTTGACCTTTTTGTAAGTTAATAGCCATCTTTTTATGTTTAGTATTGTTATGTATTCTAAGGCGAAATGATTGGTTTTTCTTTCGCTTTAATTGTTATTCAAATTTAAATTAAGCATTGCACGCAGGATATTCGTTTCTTCGTCGAAATCGAATATTTTGCTCATAATATCTATATTTTCCAGATTTTTGAGATAATCTTTCAGCACATTTCCCACTTCTGCAGGAATCGTTCTTTTCCTTTCAGTGATGGTATTTTCCAGCAGCTCATTTTTTGTTTTCAACTGATTGATGATTGAACTCTGATTCGACTGGTTCTCGGAAACATTCAGTTTTTCAAGATCCCCGTCAAACAGATAAAGTTTTTTATCATCGATGCCAAAAATAAAATGATCATCAGACTGAAATATCTTGAAGAGCTCATACTCATAAGTCCCGATGAGATAACCGCAGACAAAACGTACTTTAAAACTCTGGATATTCAGTCTTCCCAAAAGCTTCCTTTCTATCGTATAATCTTTGTACTGATAGGCGGGAAAAGGCTGTGGCTTCAACTGCTCTTCATCTGCATTGGTCCTGTAGAATTCCTGTCCGTATTTTTTATGGAAATACAGAACATTGTTCCAGTCTGCCGTAAAAATATCTTCGGTAAGGTCTTTGTAAAGCATTTTCAGATGTTGGGAAAATATACCGCTGTACATCTTCCTGTCGGTCTGAAAGCTGTCTACCCGTCTTTCCTCAAAACCTTCAATATATTTATTATTAACGTCAATTTCATTAATCACAGCCAGCATATCATTTTCCTTCTGCCGTTTTATTTTGGTGAGAAGTTCTATGAGACTGTCGGTATACTGCAGGTGGAAAAGTTCCAGTTTATTGTAGTCCAGAGCGGTATTTTCCTGAAACAAATTGTGGATGATATCCGTTTTGATGTAAATAGATATGATATCAATATGTTCAAAAAAATTAGCAAGAAGTTTAAGCTTTGTTAATCTTCTTTTGCTCTGAGACATTATGGTTGCTGCATCATCCCCCACCTTGGTATTCTGTTAATTAACCTCTGACGTTTGCTTTTAATTCATGCTCCAGTGTCTGAAGATCCTGATCCAGTTTTCTTCTTCCTTCGGCACCCTGTTTTTGGATCTGTTTCACTTCATTCAATGTATTGATAAGCATTGAAGTCGTTTCTCTCAATGTTTCTACAGATACGATGGTCTGCTCGTTGGCTCTCGCCACATTCACTGAATTCTGACCCAGACGTTCTGCATTTTTCTTCAGAATAGCTTCCGTAGTAGAAGATACCTTCTGCTGGATCTCGATATTCTGCTGCTGTCTGTACATTGCTACTGCCAGTGAAAGCTGGTTTTTCCAAACCGGAAGTGTTGTGGTAAGAATTGTCTGTGCTTTTTCAGCGATAGAAACGTTATTATTCTGTACCAGCCTGATCTGTGGAAGAGACTGCATCATGATGATACGCACCACTTTAAGATCAGCCATTCTTCTGTCTAATCTCGCGATGAAATCTCTCTTATCAGCGATCTGGTAATCCTGGTAGGTCTGCGGATCAGCTTCCATTTGAGCCAATTCTCCGGCAGCTCTTTCCATTCTTACATTTCCGGCAATCACCAATTCTTCGATAGCTTTAATGGAATTCACATTGCTCTCAAAAATAGTCTGAAGAACCGCATTATCTTTGGTAGAAGTGATGATTCCTGCATTTACTTTATGAGCAATTTGCTCGATATTGTTGATGATCTTGTCATATTTCGTGAACAGGTTTTCCACCTGCGTCATGACCTTTTTCATGAACGGGATCTTGCTCAGAAAGCTTTTCACCTTATTCTGCTGAAGCTCATCAACGTCCACGTAGTTCAATTCTACCAATAGGTCATTGATAAGTACGCCTACTTCACCTGAGTTGGATCTTCTTACATTTCCTAAGAAACTGTCACTCTGATTGGATAAAGTTTTCTGAAGCTCAGCTCCGTAATTCACGATGGAACCAGGATTGGTCTCATCGATAGAATTGGCAAGAACTTCGTATTTCTTACGCTCTTCTACCTGCAGCTGAGTCAGATTTACATTCCCTTCTCTGTCCACAAGAACCGCCGGTGCCGTATTTTGTACAGGCTGACTCGGTGGAGCCATCGGAGCTGGTTCAAATGTTTTAAGAGGTTCAATGGATCCCATTGGATCTATAGGTTGATTTTCCTGATTGTCCATAATTACTTTTGATAAATTGATACGAATTTGTCAAGGCCGTCTCTCTGTCCCGCCCCAACAGCTTCAAATTTCCATTCTCCGTTTCTGTTGTAGATTCTTCCGAATTCTACAGCCGTTTCAATAGAGAAATCTTCGTCCAGTTCATATTTCAGAATTTCTTCGTTCGTCTCTGAGTTGAAAATTCTGATGAAAGAATTTCTTACCTGTCCGAAGTTCTGCTTTCTTGCATCAGCATCGTGGATGGTTACCACTACTGTAATTTCCTGAATCGCTGAATCTATTTTTGTAAGATCGATTTTGATCTGCTCATCATCTCCTGAACCTTCCCCTGTAAGGTTGTCTCCTGTGTGGATCACAGATTTGTCCGGAGATTCTAAATTATTATAGAAAATAAAGTGACTGTCTGAAACCAGTTTTTTGTCCTCGCCCAACAAAAATAATGAAGCGTCAAGGTCAAAACCTGTTCCTGTAGAAGTATTATTGATATCCCATCCTAAACCTACAGTGAATTTAGGTGCGTTAATGTTTTCTCTCTGTCCTTTTTGTAAGTTAATAGCCATAATATAGTTCCGTTTGTGTTAAAGTATTGATGTTATTTTCGTATTCTTTTATTAAATGATAATTGTTGCTGATTGCCAGCTCCAGAAGCAGGTCCATCTGCTCCTTTTTTACTTTAGACGTAAGATAGTCAAAATTACTTGAATCCAGGCCTAAAATATATTTCACGATCCTTGTGTTAAATTCAAAACTTGGCTTTATCATTACTTCTGCGACGTGTTTAATGTTTTTCACGGCATAATAATTAAAGAAATTTTCAATCTTCGGATCAAGGTCAAAATTCATCAGTTCCGCATAATAGAGGAACATAAAATCTGCCTCCACATGATATTCCTTCAAAATCCTGTTCACCGTATATTCGTGGCTTCCCGTGATTTTTATATCGTCTATAAAAATACAAAGTTTTCCGCGTAAAAAATCCTTATCGATATAATAAGTATCATTCGCAATCAGATTTTTACGGTCTTCAAAATTAAGATTCCCATAATCCGTGATATACGTGTGGTTACGGTTGATTTTGGAGATTATACTGGATCTCATTCCTTTCTGAAAGAGGTACAGATCCAGATGCTTTTTAAAGAAAAAACATAAAAAATTAGAAGCCGTAGGAATGGCCATATACGGACTTGGAAGAACTACGATCTCTTTTTCAGTGTTTAAAAGTTCCGCGTGTTCTGCAATAAATCCGTTGAATAATTCTTTAGCAAACTTTTCAGCATACGACTTGTCGCCATATTTGAAATAGCTATATTCTGCGGGTGAAAAAGTGAATTCATCTGCAGAATGAATGTGGTGTAAGCTGTATCTTTTATTCATATTAATTTAGTGTTTAAGTAAATGAGCACTGAAGCCGAAATCTTTCGCTCCCTGATAATCTGCCACGGGATTGTCTCCGATATGCAGGATACGATGCATCGGAAGATTCTGGTCTTTAAGGTTATTCTTCACTTCCTGAAAAATAAGAGGATTCGGCTTCGAAATATTGATCTCATCCGAATAAATATGAAAATCTATATACTGATCCAATTCCTCATGAGCCAGAAACTTTCTCATCGTTCTTCCTTTGATAAATCCTGTATTGCTCAGAATATTTACCGTTTTTCCTTCATTTTTGATCTGATCAAAAAATTCTTTTATGTTTTCGAAAATGATAACAGGTTTATATTCTAAAAACAGTTCTTCGCTTTTCAGATAAAAGCCTTCCAGTTTTTCTTTATCCAATTGTTTTACATCTACATCCAGTGATCCCAGAATCAGTAAATACATCTCAAAAGTATCAATATTCCCTCCTGTAACTTCATTGATTGTATTGCAGAGATCATCGTAATATTTTACAGTTTTCGCAACCTCAGCAATCGGTTTATCAATAGTAAAAAACGAGGTGAACAGCTCAACTCTTTTTGTTTTAAATTCAGGGTGAGATTTGATTAGGGTGAGCCACAGGTCAAAAGAAAAATGACAGTGGTTGTGAATGTCGATATCCGTTTTCAATAGTTTTAAGTTAAAAGTTTTATTTAGCTTTCTTGAAAAAGATTTAAAATTGTTTAATCATCAACAAGTGTTTAATTGGGTATTCTTCCCAAAGATAAAATTTTTCTTAGAAAAGCATTACGTACTTCTCTGTTTTAAGAAATTTTTATGAATTTTCGCCTGCTTTTCTATTGGTTGCAGTCAGGCTTAACAATTTGTTTAAATTCCCTGATCAAAAAATTTATCTAAAAAATTTTGGACAATTAAAAAATTTATCTAATTTCGCAACCGATTAAAAATCAACAATGTCAACAACAATGATAAATATAATAACTTTAAGTAACCCTGTGAGAGCTGTGTACTCTGGCAGCAATCAATATTTATCTGAATAGTTCCTTAGATCTTTTATTACTAAAAATATATTGAAGACCTATCTGTTCAGATGGGTCTTTTTTGCTGCCTTATTTTCAGACCTCAAAACGAGGAGAATACGTATCTGTATTCTCAGAATCAACAATTTAAATTCAGCAAAATGAAATATAACACAAGAAATATAGGAATTATAGCACACGTAGATGCAGGAAAAACCACTTTAACGGAAAGGCTTCTTTATTACACAGGCCTCATTCACAAGATCGGAAATGTAGACGATGGAAATACCACCATGGATAAAGACATCCAGGAGAAAAACAGAGGAATTACCATTTCATCCGCAGCAGTTTCCACCCAATGGAAGAAGGCGGAAACGGTTTATAACATCAATATCATCGATACCCCCGGACATATCGATTTCGCAGTAGAAGTCGAACGTTCTTTAAGAGTTCTGGATAGCGTTGTTGCCGTGTTCTGTGCCTCTTCAGGGGTTCAGCCGCAAACTGAAAATGTTTGGTTCCAGGCAGAGAAACATGGAATTTCAAAGATATGCTTCATCAATAAAATGGACAGAATTGGAGCTGATTTCTTCGCCGTTCTTAAGGAGATTGAAACGAAACTTAATGCAGTTCCTATGGCACTTCAAATCCCAATCGGAGCTGAAGACCAGTTTGAAGGAGTGATTGATTTAATCAAACAGAAAGCTTTATACTGGACGGATGAAAACGGGGAAACCATTATTGAAAAGGAAATTCCTGAGGATCACAAAGCCGATGCCGATGAATACAGGATGAAATTAATGGAAACCCTAGCGGAATACGATGAAACGTTCTTTGAGGTTTACATGAATCCTGAAAACAGCATTACTGAGGAAATGATCACTGAAGCTTTACAAAAAGTCTGCAGATCAGGAGCTGCGGTTCCCGTTCTCTGTGGTTCTGCCTTTAAAAATAAAGGAGTACAGCCTCTTCTGGACGCAGTAGTCACTTATTTCCCGGCTCCCGATCAGCTTCCAGCTGTTCAGGGTAAGGATCCTGAGACAGAAGAAGCTGTAGAATTGATAAGAAATGAAACAGAATCTTTTTCAGGACTTGTTTTTAAAGTCGTGATCGATAAACATATGGGAAGACTTGCGATGCTCCGTCTATATTCCGGTTCGATAAAATCCGGAGATACAGTTCTGAATGTAAGAACAGGAGAGAGTTTCAGGATATCGAGAATTCTGAAAATGCAGTCTGACAAAACCTTATCGATAGAGAAAGGAAAAGCAGGAGATATTGTGGCTTTAACAGGAATTAAGGATGCTAAAACCGGAGATTCTTTATCCGCGGTTGAGAAACCTGTCCTTCTGGAAGCGATTACCATTCCTGCTCCCGTGATCAGGGTTTCGATAGAGCCTAAAACGAACAGTGATGAGAAATCTTTCGGTTTGGTTCTGGTTAAAATCCAGGAAGAAGATCCTTCTTTAGTGGTAGAAAGAGACCGGCAGACCGGAGAAACTCTATTGAGCGGTCTGGGTGAGCTTCATCTTGAGGTCACTCTGGAAAAGATCCGTCTGAATCATGGTATAGAAGTCAATCAGGGGAAACCTAAAGTGTCTTACCGTGAGATTTTAACTGAAACCAGGACTCACAGGGAAAAGCTTTCGAAGCAGAATGGCGGAAGCGGACAGTTTGCCGATATCACTTTTGAAATCGGACCAAGGGAAAATAATGAACCCGGATTGGAATTCATTAATCTGATCAAAGGAGGTGTGATTCCGGGTGAATTTATTCCTTCCGTTGAAAAAGGTTTCAGAGAAGCTATGGAAAACGGACCATTGAAAGGTTATCCTTTGGAAAGTATGAAGATCAGACTTCTGGACGGTTCTTTCCATCCTCAGGATTCTGGTGCATTTGATTTTGAAAATGCTGCGAGAGACGGATTCAGAGCGGCTGCTTTATCCTGCAGTCCCAAGCTTCTGGAACCCATCATGCAGGTTGAAATTCAGAGTATAGAAGAGTACACAGGTGCTGTAACGGCTGATATCAACCGAAGAAGGGGAATTATTTCGTCCATTGATGAAAGATCAGGAAGAAAGATTTTCACGGCGGAAGTACCGTTGGCTTCTACATTCGGATATATTTCCGATCTGAGAACCCTGACGAGCGGAAGAGCTTCCATCAGCATGAAACTGTCGCACTATGCTTTGGTACCGGATTTCATTGCCAATACATTAATAACCTAAAAAACGAGGGCTGTAAAGTGATTTTACAGTCCTTGTTTGGTTATTGCAGGTGAATGGTCAATGGTGAAATGTCAATGGTGAATTTGATAGCTGCTTCACCACAAAAGAAATATTTCCCACAGATCTTACAGATGACACAGATTTTCTGAATCTCTAAATTTCTGAATCTCTGAATTTTTTAATTTTTAAATTCTTAAATTTTTCAATCTCCTCTCCCAAATTCCATTCGTTTTATTTTTCTACCTTTGTGGTCTGTTATGAAAATATTTACAGTTACATCTTCGCAAATCACACCGCCTTAAGGCTTAAGGTGACCTATTTTTCTTATATCCGGAATTTCTTTTGGATATTTATTCTTTTATATATCAATCAGTTTTAATCATAATACCTTATTTGTTGAAGGGTGTACTATAATAATTTCAATCATTTATGGAAAACATATTATCTGGTTTTCAATTGCGTAATGTAAATTTTAAAAACGAAATTCTGGCTGGCCTTACAGTGGCCATGACGATGATTCCTGAATCATTATCCTTTGCCATTCTTGCAGGGCTCTCGCCTCTTACGGGATTATATGCTGCATTTTTAATGGGAATCGTAACCGCTGTTTTTGGCGGCAGACCGGGAATGGTTTCCGGAGGCGCGGGCGCAACAGTTGTTGTTTTAATAGCATTAGCTTCATCTCATGGCGTTCAGTATCTTTTTGGAGCTGTGATACTGGCCGGAATTATTCAGATCCTGGTAGGAACATTTAAACTCGGAAAATTTGTACGGCTTATTCCGCAGCCGGTGATGTACGGGTTCTTAAATGGGCTTGCCGTTATTATTTTTATGGCTCAGGTAGCTCAGTTTAAAGTTGTCAAGGAAGGCATCAGTACATGGATGGAAGGTTCAGCATTATTGATTATGGCAGGTTTAACGGCTGTTACGGTTATCATTGTCTTAGTTTTTCCAAAGATCACCAAGGCTGTTCCCTCGTCATTAGTGGCCATTATTATCGTTTTTGCGCTGGTTTACTTCTTTAATATTGACACCAAAAAGGTTATAGATATTGCTTCAGTAAGTGGTTCTCTGCCTTCTTTTCATATTCCGGAAATTCCATTGAGTATGGACACGTTAAAAATTATTTTCCCTTATTCTATAGTGATGGCAGGAGTCGGTTTAATTGAATCTTTACTGACCCTGAATATGGTGGATGAGATAACCAATACCAAAGGAAAATCTGATAAAGAAGCAGTAGCACAGGGCATCGCCAATATCACCAATGGGTTTTTCGGAGGAATGGGAGGCTGTGCGATGGTCGCTCAGACATTAGTGAATATCGGAGCCGGTGCAAGAACCAGAATTTCTGCTATTGTGGGTGCGTTAACTATCCTTTTTATCATCCTTTTCGGTGGTTCTGTCATAGAGCAGATCCCGATGGCCGCTTTGGTGGGTGTCATGATGATGGTAGCCATAACGACTTTTGAGTGGGCTTCATTCCGAATCATTACCAAAATGCCTAAATCTGATATATTTGTGGGCGTACTTGTCGCTATCGTCACGGTTGTTCTTCATAATCTTGCTTTGGCTGTATTAATTGGGGTTATTATTTCGGCGCTGGTTTTTTCCTGGGATAGTGCAAAAAGAATCAGGGCAAGAAAATCTGTTGATGAATCAGGTAATAAGGTATATGAAATTTACGGACCTCTGTTCTTTGGCAGTACTACTGCATTTTTGGAAAAATTTGATATTGCCAATGATCCAGAGAATATTATTATAGATTTTAAGGAATCACGGGTAGTTGACATGTCAGCGATTGAAACTCTTAATAAAATCACTGAAAAATACAAAGCACAGAATAAACATGTTGTTCTTAAACATTTAAGTCCCGATTGTATCCAGCTTCTGAACAATGCCCATGGCTTTATTGAGGTGAATATTCAGGAAGATCCCACCTATAAAGTGATGCCAAAGTAGCTGAATAGAGACTGTTATAAAAGACAGTCTCCACGCACATCCTATTCATTAATTATTTTTATTAAACAATTTAAACATCTTAAAATAATTCACACATATGTGTATTTAATTTGTTAATTTTAATTAAATTTTGCTTTTTAAGAGTTTTTTTATGCGTTTTTAAGAATTAGATTCTAATTTTTATTTAAATTTGAAAACGAACAAACAGATTATTTATTTATTAATTAAAAAAAAACATGTAAGTAATGGTCTGTTTACACTAAGGTCAATAGTTAAAAATATTACGAATAAAACTGCATGAAAGAGCTTTAATAGGTTATATATATTCTTACAGAAAAAGTCTGAAGCATAAAAGAGGTCTTACCTGAGTCTATTGAATAAGAATACTGCGGAGGAGATGAAAACGAGAAAGTATTCTTAAGACATCCATAACCTGAAAACTGAATTATCGGCAGACCACTCCATAGACTGCCGGCTGTACACATACCAAGTATAGCACAGCGCTTACTATTCCCCTTTACTGCTGCCGTTGAGATTTTTCTTGGCGTGATTTTATTTTAAAACAGTCTGTTCATTCACCGTAAGAGTGGAATAAATGACCTATTGACTTTAATTCATGAATTTAAATAAGAAATAGTACTCAAAACATGTTATATAAAGAAATTCACATAGGAAAGTTTATCAAGGAGATGGTTGATGAGAATGAGATACCCATGGAGAGGATCTGTAATTTTCTCAATAAGGATGATGAGTTTATTGAAAATGTTTATAAAAGCAAATCCATTGATGCGGAACTGCTTTTGAGATGGAGCAAGCTGCTGGAATATGATTTTTTCAGGCTGTACAGTTCACACCTTATCCTGTATGCACCGCCGTCTGCTGTGAAGAAAAACCAGGACCAGAAGAAATCTGATAAAATTCCTTATTTCAGGAAAAATATTTATACCCAGGAAATCAAAGATTTTATCATGAAAAGGATTTTGTCCGGTGAAATGACGTATGGCGAAGTGATCAAAGAATATTCTATTCCGAAAAGCACCCTTCACCGATGGCTTCAGAAAAATAATGATAATACTAACGGATAAACAGAACTCATTATGCGCCCCAATTACAAGAAGATCTACTATGATATGCTGAGACTGGAACATCCGGAAAAGCTGAAAGACCCAAAAATCAAGGAACTCCTCGGAAAACTCAATACGACTGAAGATGTACTGAATTTTAATGAAAAGATTTTTGCACAGTCCAAAGAAAGCCAGATCAACAATCAGAAACTTAAAACCTACGATAAGAAAACCATGTTCAAGCTTTTACAGTATCAACAAAAGCATGGATTTTCTACCAGCTACATGTCCAGAAAATATAAGATCAGCAGAACAACGATCATGAACTGGAAAAAAACTTTTGAAGAGGAAATAGAACAAGTAATTAATGCCGGCGAATAATTCACCGGCATTTTTTGTAGAAGACATTCACGAATAATTTAAGTATAGGGTATTGAAATGAAAAAAAATGAAAAAAAAATTTCAGCTTTGTTCAGGATCATTTACACTTGACTTTAATTTTATCATAAATAATTCAATATTTATTTCAAAAAAAGTTAATACACAATTTACATATGTGATTATTTAATATAAAAAGTTCAAAAAAACGAGTTATAAATTAATATATATTTTTGTACAGTGGTTAAGGTGAGGGTTAAATTCTTCTTGCTTTACCCCGTAAAAAACATATTTGATGAAACTCCCTATACTCTTTATACCAAAGACAAGGTATAAGTATTTTCTTCTCATTAAACGAAACTATACATCCGAAAAATATATTATTCCTATCGGGAAAGACTGTCATCCCGCACATACTTTAAAAATACTTAATATTCGGATTCAAAGCCTTCCCTATGATTGGCTCCGGCTGAAATCTATTTTGGGTCTGAAGATTGTAAGGGAAAATATACAGGATCGTTTTATGTTTTTTCTGGATGATCTCAGGAAAAATGAAAGAGGCAATACGTATGCTAAAAAATATCCTGATACTGAATTTACCCATTCCAAAGCTGTCATCAACGATCTTAAGCTGCGGAAAACTTTTGAAAAGCGCTGTTCCCTATGTATGCATATTATTGAAAACCAATCTGTAGCCTATTTGTACACTTTTGGAATCAATGATTTTAAGACTTCAGAAGATGTTGATTTTTTTTGTGAAACGGTATATGATTTTACAAAGATTCTGAAAACAAAAGATTCTCTTCATATGTATATTCGTTTTGATGAACATATTACGAATGAAGAAATTTGCCAAGCATTGCTTACCAGAATAAAAAAAATACCGAAGGTGCATATTACCACCTATATCCGGCAAAAAGAAAAGTTTGGAATCTGGGGCAATGAAAAAGAATATCCGAAATTGTACAAGCGTCTGAATCTGCCCATCAGGCAGGTATTTCCAAAATTCTATTTAATCAACGATAAATAAGTGAGGCCTTTTGCTCTTCAGACTTTCTGATCGTATTAATTATTTTAAAACAAGGCAACAGCTGAGCGTGTAGTCGTGCTCTAACCAACTGAGCTACTCTTCCTATGACAGACTGTGTTTTTTTGGTGGAAGAGACGGGACTCGAACCCGTGACCCCGTCGTGATGAGCGAAGTAACACTGTTCTACGGCACTTGTTTATTTTTTTATTAAAAAGAGGCAAAAGTCGAAAAGACAGACATGCACCTTTCTCCTTACTGTTATTCAGGTATATTGCACTTTTCTTAGATTTTGAGGTCTAATTTCCTACTCGAAGTAAGCCTTTTCTACGGCACTCTTTTATTGAAGCCAAGGTTATAATGTTAGAATCTTTCTTTTTCACCTGCTCTGCCCAATTGAACTACAGTCCCTTTACAAAAGAGATGGCAGGATTCGAACCTGCAACCTGGTGAACCGTAATCGAAGTATGATTCTGAGACGACACTTAACTTTTTATATTTACTTTAATAACTCATTTTAACTTGAGTTGTATTCTATCTGGATAATCCTTTTTATTTTTAAATCAAGGTAATATTGAAAGGATCTTCCGTGCATTTGCTCTACCAGCTGAGCTACCTCTCCTTTTCGAGGGAAAAGGCAGGATTCGAACCTGCGACCCAATGTTTCTAAATCCCGAAGTATGATCCTAAAACGACACTTGATTATTTGTAAGCAGGGCATTTGGCCAAACAGAAACTTACGACAGAGCGATACCCTTACGCCATCTGTTTCCAGAACAGGATTCGAACCTGTATTGCTGTCACCCAACGAAGCAATTCTGTTTTACGGCACCTGCTTTGTATTTTTCCAACGGGTCTTTCTGTATTTTTTCCAGTTTCTCTGGTAATTTTCCTGATGGGAATTCACCGTTTCAATACCGTGCGGAAAGCAATACGAACAGCCCATTTCATTTCCATACTTTAATCTTGAGATCTGTATTCCGGAAATTTTCTTTGGAAAATCAATGAGTCCATAATCATTGATCCCGAAAGATTGTTTTAATGTTGTGAATTTTTTCATGTCTATTGAGAATTAACCTCAATACACAGTTCCTTTAAGACAGGGTTTATCAATTTTCATGGTTACTTATTTTTTTTATATTGTAAAATCTACCTAAATAATGAAGTGAAAAGTTCAAACAGCTTAACAAGTCCCAAAACCGGCAGTAAAATTACTGTTCATATCAGTAAAAAGATTGTCACTTTACTTAGGAAGCTTGGATTACTTTTTGAATCTATCAATCCCTGTTTATATTTTTTTTTAAACACAGGAATATGATTGGTCTTTTTTAAACTATCCGTTTCGAGATCTTTTAAAACACTCCGTGCATAATCACTGAGAACCTTTTTATCACCTCTGAAAACAATATCTTTTAAAATAGCATTTCCAGAATAGCTTAAAGAACTTTTATAAATCTCCACAGCATTTTTCATTTCCGAATCTTTCGGTTCAGATAAAATCCAAAATTTCCCTGCTTCATCTAAAAATCCTGCTTCATAATAAATCCGTCCCAGTTTTTCTCTTAAAGAAAGATCGTCGGGATATTGATTGACAGCATTTCTAAGTCTGTCACATGCTTTTTTCTTTCTGCCTTCCTCAAGATCCTTCTCTATTTTGTAAAAGATATTCTCCATACTTATGATTAAAAAACCAAGCAATAAGTCATAAGCGTTTTTGAATGTATTCAAATTGGAAGTTTGACGATGAAACGCTTATTGTACGGCATTGGCCTGTTTGTACCGGGCATTTGGCGAAAAGACTCTGTTCAATGAAAAGTCGAAGAAGTTCTTTCCTTACGGCACCGGATCAATAACAATTGCAAAGTTATTCTTTAAGTGCGCATTCTTTTTACGCAGTTTATTTTTTATTTGTGTTTTTTTAAATACTGATATACAGTTTTTGTCCTTTTCTCATGGCCTCTTCTGCAAATTTTTTAAAAATGGGATAATAGTAGTTTTCGAAGTCATCATACAGATATTCTTTCCTGCTACAATTTTTGATAGATTCTAAAGTCAGCAGAAAATCATCTGCATTGATCTCAGTACATTGAGCGCTGATATCCTGCCAGCCAGTGCATTCATTGTTTTGTCTTACAAATTCCGGCAATTTGCTGTATTCTACCGGGGTAATCCCTTCATAAAACCAATAATTCAAATATCCTCTGAAAGTTCCGCCTCCAAAGAGCACCGCTTCCTGCTTCCCTTCCGATTCTGTCAGCAACATATATTCTTCACCACAATCGGGTTCTCCGCAGCATGGACACAGACAAAGATGTGTTAAATCTTCTCTGGTGAAAGGATTTCCCTGATATTGATAGGTTTCGGGCATGGTGTTATTATTTTGATCGTCACGAGGAACGAAGTGACGAAGCAATCTCATTAGATCATTCATCAATAATCATTCATCATTTATAAAAGCAGTGCCTTTTACAGCACCACTTTTTTAATTAACTGCACAGCATACTTTCTGTCTTCCACTGCATTCAATACATCGAAAATCTTGTCAGACCAACCTGCAATAAGGTATACGTCATTTTTTCTGATATCCAACGGCTGGTTTCCGTAACCCGCTAAATCAAATATATATAATTTTGCGTCCGGAGCTATCTTTTTATACCGATTCCAGGAATCTTCAAAAGAATGCTTGGTGTTTTTACTGTTCCACAACTGCGCATCGGTAAACAACATTACTTTATCTATTTTTTCTCTCTTACTGATCAGATCTTCGATCACCAGATAACCGTTGGTAGAATACCCTACTTCACCTTCACGCTTGTAAAATGCATTGACGTTTCTCAAAATACCGCTTTTAGGCATAGGAACTCTCAGCCAGCTGTCACCGAATATACCCGTGATCACATTTTTACACTGTGACTGCAAAATCATAGACATCAGTAATCCGATATCGTAACGCAATACTTTACTTTTAGGAGAAACCGGTTGCTGCATAGAACCTGAAACATCCGCCGCAATCACCATCGAAGTGTCAAAACCAAAACCTTTAATATTTTTAGCACTCACCATCACCGCATCTTCCAATGCTTCTAAAACAGATGACAGATAAGGCGATTTCATAGTCTTCAATTCTCTGTAGGCCGCCAAAAATCTGAAAGGAAGCTGTTTTGAATTTGTAACCGCTTTTTCATTGGATAGATAGCTGCAAACTTTAGCCATCGCATCAGAAGAAACTTCCGATTCCAAAATATTTCTAAGGTTTCTCAGCGTTGCCATATAACCCAGCTTATTGCTCAGTATCAATTCTTCCCACGTATTTTTAAAAGCCAGCTTTTTTTCCGCTTCATCTGCAAACTTCGTCTGACCTAATACGGAAAGTTCAACTTCCCATGTGTAAGGAGTTTCCAACGTATCACCCACAATTTTATTAAAAACAGCCTGCTGATTTTCATCCTTTGCTTTCGGGTGAACCAGGAATAATGCATCTCTAAGCGTTACTTCTGCCTTTCGGTTATATTTTGCAAACTGGTATTCATCAAATTTATTGAAAGACTTCGCAAGACCTTTCTGGATCTGCTTTGAAAGCCTGTTCAGTTTTTTCATTTCCGTTCTTTCGTTGGTTGTCTGGTAATACGCCAAAAGCTCAGTGATTTCATCCGCTCTCTGCACCACCCCATCAACCGTTCTGCTGACTAAGTCTGTACCGGAGGTTTGCTTTGCGAGTTCGGCAGTCAATACCAATGGAATAGAACGTAAGTACATATCTTTCCTTGCATAGACCGCTAACTTCGCTACGAATTCCGGATCGTTTTTTTTGATCAGAGACTGAATTCTCACCAATCTGTCGCTCCCTTTCTCATAGGAGGTTCTGGATAATCCTGTTGTAACAACAGCACTGTATAATTCTTCAGCAGGTGTCATGGTAAATGCTTTGGCACCTTCGTAGTTCATTACGGTATTTTTCCCTTTGTTTAAAAAATTAAATTTCATGAGTTACTGTTTTTTGTTAAACATTTTTGGAGGGTTGTCTTTTCCTCTCTGATTTCTGATGCAAAGTAAAAGCAGTATTGCGCATTCTTTTTGCGTAGTTATTTTTTGTTCAAATTTTTTTTGATGGATAATTTTCTAACCACAGATTTCGCAGATGAACACAGATGATTGTGATTATTTGTGGAAAGGATTTGTGACATTTGTGTTTAAATGTAAGGTTGGGCTAAAGCCAAATGAATGCGGACTATTGTATAAGCGGGCTAAAGCCCGCTCCTATTGATGTTTAATGAGAAGATCTTTTATCTTTTATCTTTTATCTTTTATCTTTTATCTTTTATCTTTTATCTTTTATCTTTTATCTTTTAAATAAAATTTTTCTATCACTCAATTCAAATAAAGGAATCGGCAGTGGTCTGGTTTTGAAAATGCTTTGTCTAGATTTGTGTACATTAAAATTCAGGCTATGATAAAAGGATTATATGAAACCCATGTTCAGGTAAGCAGTTTGGAAAATTCCATCCGGTTTTACACAGAAGTATTGGGATTGAAACTGGCTCATATGGATGAGACGCGCCCCATTGCATTTTTGTGGATCGGTGAAGGCAAAGAATTTATGCTGGGATTATGGGAGCAGAAAGAAAACCTGCAGCCAAGACATTTTGCGTTCTCCAGCAGCAAAGAAGATATTTTAAATTATTCCGTAGATTTTTTGAAAAATAAAGATCTGAAGCCCTATAACTTTTTAAAGGACGGCATCGATGAGCCTATGGTGTTTGCATGGATGCCTGCGTTGGCTATTTATTTCAATGATCCGGATGGCAATCAGCTTGAGTTTATCTCTATCCTTGAAGGTGAAGGAAAACCGGAATTGGGTGTCATCTCCTATGATGAATGGCAACGTCAGATATAAAAGATAATATGAATTCTGAGATCATCTTTAGTAACAGTACAGACGGGCTACTGTTCAGCAGTCCTCAAAAAAACGACTATTATACCGTGATTCTCTGTCTTACGGGAGTTGTTTCCATTAAAATAGGATATCACAGTTTTGAGCTTAAGCCCAAGATGATTTCTATACTTTCCCCTGATACTGTGTTTTCGTGCGAAAATGCCGACAGCCTGGAGATTCTGTCCCTCTGTTTCCATAGGTCATTTCTCCGTAAAATATTTATTAAAGAAGAAATTACAGACGGTCTTCTTGAGCTTAACCCAAATTATCCACCTGTTTATCCACTTGAAGATTCTTTTGACCGGGTATCTGAAAAATTCAGGCTTATCGAAAGAGAACTAAGCTCAAAATATGCCTATCACCTGGACCTTGCCCGTCTGGTTACTCTGGAAATCCTGTATGAGTACAACAGAGCCTGTGAGTTCTGTCTTTTAGGTTTTGAAAAAAATATGAACAGAGGATATCAGATCACTTATGAGTTCAAAAAGCTGATTGGGAAACATTTCAGGGAATGGAAAAGCGTCGGAGACTATTCGTCAATTTTAGGCATCAGTGCAAAACATCTGACAGAGGTCATCAAAGAAGAAACCGGACATACCGCTTTGCAGGTCATTCATGAAAGACTTCTTCTGGAAAGCAGGTATTTACTTAAACACACCTCTTATTCCGTAAAGGAATGTGCTTATGAATTAGGTTTTGAAAGTCCTTCCTATTTCACCCGTTTCTTTAAAAACAACACAGGAGAATCCCCCAACCAGTACCGTAGCATTCCGTGAAATGTGAAAGAAATACCGCATTTTAGGAATTGATACCTCTTCAATAACTTCCGAATTTTGTATGTATCAATGATTCACTAAAATGGAAAGTACAGATCATCATGCATCAACGCTGAACAAGGTATCCTGGCAGGATTTATTTTCAAATGGAAATGGTATAAAAGCAATAACTCTGGCCCTTGGAGTTATGCTTCATGCGACCAATGTATACCTTGCCACTACCGTTATGCCCTCCGTTATAAAAGAAATTGGAGGACTGGAATATTACGCCTGGAACACTACATTTTTTGTAGCTGCATCAGTGGTCGGATCAGTCGTTTCAGCCAACAGACTGGCAAAACTGGGTCCAAAAAAATCCTATCAGATGGCTATCCTGCTATTTGCACTGGGCACATTGGTTTGTACAGCCGCCGGTTCAATGTACATATTGCTACTCGGCCGCTTTATTCAAGGGCTTGGAGGGGGATTGTTATTTGCGCTGTCCTATGCGATGATCCGGATTGTTTTCATTAAAGATCTGTGGCCCAGAGCCATGGCGCTCGTATCAGGAATGTGGGGCATTGCTGCATTTTCAGGGCCCTTTGTTGGCGGAATATTTGCGGAACAGGGGCAGTGGAGAATGGCATTCGGGGTTCTTCTGATTTTCTGTCTGCTTATATTTATTACGGCTTCCATTATCCTTCCTTCAAAACAGAATAAACATACAACACCTCCAATCCCTTATCTGAAACTTCTTATGCTTGTCCTTGCCGCTTTCTCAGTTTCAGCAGGAAGTATTGCAGAAAGTACCACTTTAAATGTTTCAGGAGTGTTGGTTGCTGTTTTCTTTATTTATATTTTAATGGTTACCGAGAATAAAAATTCAGGATCAAGACTTCTTCCGACAGGTTCATATTATTTCTCTACAGCATTAAGTAAAACTTATGTCGTCATGGCATTGCTCACCATAGCCACTTCCATTGAAATCTATGTTCCCTATTTTGCACAAACCATTCAGCGATTCTCTCCGATTGAATCGGGATACCTTACCGTTCTGATTGCTATAGGTTGGACATTCGCATCCATCGCATTTTCCGGTGTAAAGGAAGCGATCGCCGGAAAAATTATTCTGGCAGGCTGTATTCTGATGTTTATAGGATTAGCAGGACTTACCGGTATTTCTTTATTATCCGGTTTTGACACATCTTATCTTCACCTGATTCTAACCTGTACTTTTCTATTCGCAGCAGGAGCAGGTATCGGGATGGGATGGCCTCATTTACTGACGCGGGTTTTTGCATTGGCACCTTCAGGACAGGAAGAACTGGCTTCAGCTTCCGTAACTACAGTACAGCTTATGGCCACAGCCTTTGGAACGGCCTTAGCAGGTCTTGCAGCCAATATTGGCGGAATACTATCTCCGGGAGGGATACAGGGTGCACATCAGGCATCTATCATTCTGTATGGTACATTTTCCATTGCTCCTTTTTTAGCAGCTGTTGTTATTGCCGCTATAGTCCGAAAAAAATAATACTATTCTTTTACATCATAATGGTTGCGTCCGGCCGAATATCGGCCGGACGCATTTTTATCAAATATATTCTGAAATATCAGGCTTTAAGGCATACCACTTTTTTAACTGCCAAAACATGTTTGCATGGTCCTCTCTCGCCCTGGTATTTACTAAACCATTCGCAGGTACAGCGTTCTTTATCATTATCGATAATTACGGTATGATGTACTCCGGTTCCTTCTACCCGGGCTTCAGTTCTGGCTAAGCTTTTATTTAAAATCTCCACCTTTCCTTCAGCAATGAGTTTTTCTGCATTTTTCATCCTTGGATTCAACCCGATAATACGGTTGAGTTTAAATGGTAATCTGCGGTAGAAAAATCCATGATCATCAAGATCGTAGCCTAGAAGCCCCATGGCAGCTAATCTTCCTGTCAGGTTATCCGTTGTGTTAAGGCTGATATTTTCCTCCACAGCAAACGCTGAAGGATTAAAAGACTGATTCGCATAAGCATACTTGTCCAATGCATCAATCCATTCATCAGAAATATCATCTATAAGGCTGTCCAAAACGGCTCCTTCTCCTGAAAATCCTCTCCAGCTTTCCCTTGACAATGAAAAGCTGAACCTTATGTTCCCCATATACAACTGCCACGTCGTAGACTGCATATCTGCATGCGGAAATACCTGCATCTGGTCGATATAAGGAAGAAGCGGTTCCAGCAAGCGTAGCCGGTTAAGCCCGCCAATACAGACTGCATCCACCGATTTCACAGGAGAAAACATAGGTTTATTTCCCCGGATGATCAGATAGTAATCAGATTTTACCGGACCTTTCGGTATTCCCCTGAACAGCTGCTGAGTCTGGATTTTATTGAATGTATGAAGCTTTTCCGACTCAGACAGGTAGATCTGAACGGTACTGAGTCCTTTGATCCATTTTACAGGCAGCGGAACTTTTCTTTCCACTACTTTTTCTTCTTCTTTGTACAGTCCAACTTCTTTTTCCCCAACAGAAAGCATGATTTTTTCATTGGGCCGAATGCTTCCCAACGCAGTAATCATCGGTTGGTTAAAATCCACATTGGTAGTTCCGTTTTCCAGAAACTCACCGTGGAGTCCCTCAGGCAGTACATCTACCCTGGCATACACTCCGGCACAATGTGAAAATCCTTCAAACCGCAACCGCTCATTTCCGGCCGTAACGATAGGGTCTTTAAGCAGTGCCATCTGAAACGGCGACAGATTAAAGCTGGATTTCACAATATTGGAAAGGGTAATGAGGCATCTTGCCAGTATAAACGGCTGGCTCACATCTCCCCAGAAAAAGCAGGGAGCATCCGTATTCTTCTGAATTTCGCTGTACTTAGACAGAAATAATTCTTCAGATGCATCTTTTTTTATCAAAGACGATGGTCTCTGATAATTATAAACAAGCGTATCTTCCATATCTATTTTTTTAGAAGAAGATTGCAGATTTTTTTCAGACTGGAATTCTCTTTCCAGCTATTCAGTTTTTCTTTTAAGTTTTTATCGGCTTCAGATTGGTTTAAAGCCAGAACCTCGTGGTAAATATCCAATATTTTTTTCAGATTGGTAACAGGGGTTTCCATCTGTAGCAAAATATGGGTAAGAAGCTGCTCCAGTGCCAGATTATGGTCTTTGCTGACATTGAGCATCTGATGCTGTACCAGATCCGTAAACCTCTTCACAGGTGCCCATTCCAGTTTCTCATGCAGACCGGTCACACGGCCTAGTTGTACGTTATCCAGTACTTTATGGGAAACATGTTCCAGCCAGATCTCAGCAGCGGTTCCACGGATGACTTTGTCTCCATCCAGGAAAATGGTTCCCAAAAACAGGTACCCCATTGCGTCCAGAGGTTTTTTCATCTGATGAAGGGCCTGTGCCGTATTTAGGACCAGACTTCTTTCATACACTTCTGCGATGCCTGAATAAAACAGGCAGTCTTTAATGATTTTTGCAAAAACATTTCCAAGGGTATTCGGAAAGCTCCACATGAATGAAGGGGTTTCAGAAAAATGTTTCTGTTCAGCAATAAAGAATTCCAGGAAAAGCGGATGTTCTCTTTTTTTCAAGTGATATTTTGGAACATTGATGTTCAGTTCAACCGGATAATAAGAGTTCTTTTTACTGTCAATTGTTTTCCATTCATATGAGCCGGTAAGGAATTCTTTGGGGATATCATCATATCCGAAATCTTTGAATTCTTCAAAAATGGTTCCCGGAGAACGCGTTATTCCGGCAGTCATCCACCATGACGGGTGCTCATATTTTCCTTTTGGGGCGGCATTTGGATTAAAAAAGAAAAGAAGCAGATCTTTGTACTCTCCTTTTAATTTTTCTTCCACTAGCTTTAATCTGTCTGATGTTCTTTCAAGTGAACAACGTTGCAATGCCAGCTGTACATCCAGGTCATAAGGCTTTATATTTTCATTCTGATAAATTTCAAGTCTTTCTACCAATGCATCCGGACTTACCCAACATGGCTCATGGGTTACTGTAGACAACAATGGCGTTTTATCTCCTGACTTTATTTTATTGAAAACCTGTACCGCAATATGCTTGAAGGGCTTCATAGCGACACCTCCGGCATAGATGTCCCGTATAGGTCCCAGCTTTTTATGGTAGGTGGAATATACTTCTCTCGTCGCTTCGTCTTCCTGTGTTCTTTTGTATATTTTTTCCAGATTCTTAAGCTGAACCGGGAATTTTTCCAGTAAAGAAAGTCCGTAGTTGATGATCAGATTGCACAGCAGCACATTAAAATGATGTACTTCCCACTTAGCAATAGTTTTACACGCTTTCTGAAATACAGGTTCAAAAAGCTTTACGGATGCTTCATCTGCGTCAGCTGCAAACCTGACAAGCCCTCCGAGTGCCAGATCATAATAATAGGTCCCCGGCTTTTCTATCGCCTGCGGAAGGAAAAACATGAGATCTTCAAAACTTGCAGGCTCCTTCGCCCGGCTTTCTTCGCTGATCAGCTCCAGCTTTTCCTGCTGTACGGCATCCAGTTCCAATTGCTTATCTTCGATGTATTCAGCAAGTCCCGGTCTTACATTAGCCAAAACATTATCTGCATAATGTGATAAGGCTTCCTTGATATCTTCGGAAACAGGAATGTATTTCTGGATGATCTTTGCGGCTTTGGTCTGTATGCTTTCATCTTTACTTACAAATGCTGCGCTCAAAGCCATTCCGAGGTTTTCAGTATCCGTTTTCATTTTCTGAAAGATATTTTCTGTCACGGCAAGACTGGCTGCTACAACGGTTTTGACCTCCGAACTTAAGAGGTTCGGAAGGAAATGGGAAAACTCACTGGTTTTAAATTCCGGCTCCGGAACTATTTTTTTCAGATGAGCCAGCATGGTATTCACCGCCTTCGACTGTACGGAAGCCAATCCTGCCATCAGTTCGTCCTGAAGCATGATCAGTTCTTCGTTTGAAGGTTTCAGGATATTGAATGCATCCATGAACCATCCGGTCACGTTTTTATTGAAATTTCTGTTGGCTGCCAGAAGGCATTCCTTGAGAAATCTTTTTCTTTCAATTTTATTTTCGGCAATCAGCTTTTGAACCAAAGGAAGCCATTCTCTTGTAAAAGGGAGTGATTTCGATGGAAATTCGCACAGATACCAAAAGTGGGTGCCCAGCGTCTCCGGAGATTTATCCAGGTCATAGGGCTGAAGACTTAAATGGTATCCCAGCAGTTCAGGTCTGGGTTGTACATAGCCTTTTTCTGCCCATTCCAGAATATCCTGATAATTAAATGCTGTAAATTCAGCTTCTATAGAATCATTGATAAATTCTGAAAACCATGGCGGGCATCCCCATTCCAGTATTTTACGGGTCTGTTCTTTGTCTCTGAAAAGGCTCCAGTAATTTTTCCCGTAATGCTTCTGATCCATGCAGACAAATGATGCGATATCAATGATAGAATGCTGATCTGCAGAACCGGCAGTATGGTAGGAGTTTTTCGTCATTACAATCTTACTGATCTCCCGGTCCAGCTTTTTTATTGTGGGTACCAGGGTTTTTCTTTCTTCTGTGCTTAGCTGCTTCAGAAACGGAATAATCTCATGTGCTTTTTCCTCATTAAGGATCTCATAAAGTCTTTCTTTCATTTGTTTTTAATTTGATGATAATTTTTTTCAGGTTATTTTCGTTTTTCCATTCTTCCAGCCTGGCAGCCACCGCACCATCAACTTCGGACTGATTAAGGTGCAGGAGTTCGTAGTACATCTCTAAAATCTTTTTGAGATTAAAAACGGGATGATCTATCGCTGTGAGAATGGGTATCAATAGTTTTTCAAAAGCGTGGTTATGACTGGCACTCAATCCGATAAAGCCGAAAAGACCATCCGTCAATCTTTTCACCGTAACCAGTCCGTGACTGATCTTTTCACCGATCATTATTCCTAATATTCCGGGGTCAAAATCCTCTGAAACTATCTTATGAATAATCGCTTCAAAAGCCGTACCAGAGAAGGTTTTATCCTTACTGAACATGGCCGCGGACAGGAATAAATAATGCATATTCTGGCATGGAAGATCCAGCTTCATCCAGGCATCTAAAAATTCGGTATTGGTTCTGCTGTCATATTGGTAAACAGCATTGGACAGGGTTTCGTTACATTTTTTAGCAAAAACAGACCCGGAAAAGTACGGAGCTGTGTATAAAATCCGGATCAGATCCTGATCATAGATGCCGTGATAGGAGTTAAATAAATGATCCAGCAGAGAGGCATCTCCGGGAATTTCTTTATTTTCAATCGTTATCGTAAGCTCCGGAATTTCTTCTGCTACATAGCCTTTATATATTTTTCTGATGCCTAACTTTCTGTCGAAACTCCCTTCCAGATAAGAATTTTCGTAAATATTTCTATAATATTTCGGATCAAAAACGGGTTGCAATAGTTGTAAATACTCTTCACTAAGCTGTTTCTTAGCATACTTTTGGGCTTCTTCGAAATTCTCTTTTCGTACCCGAAGCACTGCTCTCTGCAGATCGAAAGGAACGGGAAGTTCTTTCTGATCCTGGTATATTTTTAATTTATCAATCAGCACACGGATATCAATCCAGCAAGGTGTATGATCCGCGACTGAAAGTAACGGAAGCTTTTTCTCTTGTTTTAAAAGATCAAATACTCCCAAAATAAATTGATGATAGGCTTTAAAGATCAAAGGAGTACGTTTTCCAATCCAGTTTTCAAGGGCTGGAAATACTTTCTTTGCCTCTTTGAGCACAGGAAATCCTTTCTTTTGTTTTAAAAGTCCGTACGCCATAAAAAATGTAGCATACAAATGGTGCATCCCTACACTTTCTTTTACTTTAATGATTGCTTTGAAAGCCGGTTCCAGTTGTGTAAGGTGCTCTTCACTGATCTCTGTATTGAACCTCAGCAAAGCATCTATAAAAAGATCAAGATCATTGGGCTTGTTTTTGCTGAACACCTGTGGCGCAAAGAATATCAGATCACTGATGCTTTCAATAGGAGAAATCGGTTGAGATATATGCCAGGAAGTTGGTTCTTCAGTCTCTACAGATTCCGAAGCTTCATTATTATGGTTGATAAGGAATTTTTCAAGCTCTGTTTTAGCATCTGACAGTAAAGATTCTGCATAAGCCTGTAATTCATTTTTATAATTTTCAGAACCGGGATCGCCATATTTTGCAATGATTTTGGCTGCTTTGATCTGTATAGAAGCGTCTTTGCTCATAAAAACAGGCAATACAAAACGACAGATTTCTTCCCCATATTTTTTATTATTCTTCAATATTTTCTCAACCGTCTGAAGCCATGTATTCAGAATATTTTTAACCTGAACACTGGATAAAGTCGCTGTAGCATTAAGAAAACCGAGTGTTTTAAAATCTGGTTCCGTGATCACCGGACTAATAATTTTCAGTACCGGAACAATAAGTGACTGTTGTGGAGCATGGAAAATCGAAAACAGGTTGTCCTGAAGCGCTAAAATTTCCTGCGGTGAAGGTTCTAAGTAAGAAAAAAGTTCCAGAAACCACGTATTATGATCTTTGGAAAAATTGAGACTGACTGCGTCCAGACAGGATTTCAGAACTTTTAAACGGTCAATTTTATTTTTTTGGACAAGATCTTTAAAGAAAACTTTCCAGTTTTTATCGTTTTTATAATGGTACGTGATATTGGAATTATACTTAAAAAGGAGCCAGATATGAGCATCCAATGTTTCAGGATAAGTGAAAAGAATTTCTTCGGCGGTATGTTCTGAAACCAGTGATTCCGAAAGAAGATGGGCCGCAATTTCATCATCCAGGATAAGATAGCCCTTCTGTTGCCATTCCATAACTTTCAGGTAGTCTATATTCCTGAGAAACGGATAGCTGTTTCCGAGCCATTCCGGAGTGTAAGATTCGAATAATTCTTCAACGAGATGTATTGGGACGGCGTAATAACCGGGCGACAGTTTTGCGTATTCGTCCCGGTGGGTGCTGCAGGCCAGCGCGGCCAGCATAGAAACGTGATTGTGCCCCCAGTCTTTATTTAAAAATTTCTTTAAAATAACTGCAGTTTCCTTCTTTTCTTTTGGGGTCAGCTTTATGAGAAAAGGAACAATATCCTTGATTCTATAATTTAAATAAATCGCCTTCAATTCATCTTCAATAAGCATAATTCCAATCTTGGCGACTAAAATAACAAAAAATGACTGACAGACATTGAAATATCCCAGTAAAGTGATTTTTTTAACAAAAAATTATGCTTTCAACAGCAGTTCTGCGGGCATTTCTGAATAAAAGTTAAATAGAATTATTCTTTCTTCTTTGAAAAAAACGTAAATATCCTTTTTCTCGTTGGACGCTGTTTCTCTGAATGTTAGGTAATAATCGTAAAATTGGCCATTGAATTCTTTTTCTTCGAGGTTAATTGAAAAATGTGCAGTGATTCCATATCCAAAAAAGTCCGATTCAATGGTATGCTCTTCTTTCTTTATAATATGAAAAAAAATGTTAAAAAAATCCGTCCGGAAATATTTTCAGATTATTATTAAATTAAAAAAGGGCAGACCGTTTTTACACAAGCCTACCCATATAGTAACAGTTATTAGTTTTTATTTTGTGAAAATTTCTTTCAGCTGGGAAACGATGTTGCTGTTTCCTGAAACGGTAATATCACCAATCTTTTCTGCGATTTTTTCCATATACTCCATTTCTTTCAGCTTCCATAAAACTTCATTTTCTTCCATCAGTTTTGCGGTATTCAGCAAACTTCTTGTGGAAGCCGTTTCTTCACGGCGCATGATGCTGTTGGCCTGAGCTTTTTTCTCAGCGATCAATACCTGGTTCATAATTTCCTTCATTTCACCCGTCAGGATCACATCACGGATACCCGCATCAAAAGCTCTGACACCTAAATCACTGGCTTTTTCACCCAGATTTTCAAGAATTTCTTTTCCTACTGAATCTTTTTTCAGCAACAGTTCATCCAGTGTCAAAGCTCCTACAAACTCACGCAATGCCAATTGCATCAGAATATATAATTGCTTATCATATTCTTTATTTTCCATCAGTGCTTTTTCGATACTCTGTACCTGAAAACTCACATAAAAATTGATTCTTAGCATCGCTTTATCCTTAGTCAAAAGCTCCTGACCTGCAATTTCCATTTGCTGCATACGGGTATCAACCATATTAACGTCGATGGAAACTCCATTATTCCAGAAGTTGTAGGTTCCGGCTTCCAGAGTCTTCACCAATTTACCGTCAATGATCAACAGTCCTTTATACTGATTCGGGACATTAAATTTTCTTACGTAATGTCTCAGTCTTGAATTTTCCAGGATGTTATTAGGGATTTCCTCGGTGATTTCAACTTTCGTTAAGTCCACTTTCTGGAAAACTCTTTCTGTAATATCTGTCCAGAATGCATATTGTCCAACGTTCAGAACATCCTTTAAAGTACCGTTTTCATACATTAAAAGGATTTCACCATCTTTTACCTCTACGATTTCCAAAAGGTTTTTCAGGGTTTCATTCTTTAATAAAGCAGCTACATTTTCATGGGTTGCAAACTGGGATTTTATTTCATAGTTAGGATCGATTACCTTAACCTCAACTGAAATATCATTGTTCCAGAAGGAGTAGATACCGCTTTCCAATATCTGAGTTAATTTACCGTCAATTAACAATAATCCTTTTTGGTGATGAGGCACAAGAAACTTTCTTACAAAGCTTTTCACCTTTATATTTTCCAAAACTGCCTTGGAGATTTCTTCCGGGATCTCAATCTTGGTTAAGTCGATTTTCTGAAATTCTCTGTTGACCATTCCTTTCCAGAATGCATACTGTCCAACGGTCAAAACATCTTTTAAAGTACCATTTTCATGAACTAAAATGATTTCTCCGTCTTTTACTTCTACGGTTTCCAAAAGATTTTTCAGGGTTTCATTTTTCAACAAAATCGGTAAATCTTCACCGGCTTCAAACCTTGACTTCATCTCATAGATCGTGACGGATTTATTTCCGAAGACATAATGATTACCTTCTTTGAGAACTTCAATTAAGTTTCGGTTTTTGAAGACCAAACCCATTTGGTAGGCTTTAATGTGTACATTTTTTATCATTTTATTATATTTTTAAGTGTTATTATTTCAATTAAAAAGAGAAATCTGAGTTTCTTTCTTCCAAAAAATGGCGGAAGCAAAGGAGTTTCAAAAAGCTCCAATCATTTCAGAAAACCGTTCTTAAACTTCTTTTTCCAATCCGTAAAATCTTGGGCGTGTCCCTGGCCACCGCTGAAAGCAGCAACCCGGGTCGCTACGTTCACTGCTATCTTTTTTGCGTACAAAAAAGGATATCCGTTACCATCGCTCACGCGGAAAACCGTCCTTATCAGAAAATTTTGTTCAATTGAGGTATTCATCAACTGACTTTCACTTTCAGAAAAAATCTTTCTTACTGGCTTTTTCAAAAATGTTGATTCAACAACTGAAAAAACTCAGATTTTCTCTACAGGAATGTTTTTAAAGAAAAACATTGAAAACTTTGTAAAAAATAGATTTTCAGTCTATCTTTAACTACATGTGAAGTGTAGTGCTCTACCACTTGAGCTATCTCAATCTTAATTGAGAGAAGGAGTCGAACCTTCGCAAAAAAACTATTTACTCTATCCTCTTGAGTTATATTTCCCCTTAAGGAAACAGAAGGATTCGAACCTTCGTACAATAGCTAATGGTAGAAGTTTTTTGGTTAACTCCTAAAACCTTCAGGCCAAGCTGAACAGAACGAAAACAATGTTTTTCAACAAATTCTTCTGCAATGGTGTTATACAGAAACACACAACCTGACTTGCCTGATATGGTAACTGAAATCTGTTTTTCAAAATTTCAGTGTTGTTTCATTTTGATAATGCAAAGTAAAAAGTCTATTGCGCAATCATTCTGCGTAGAAAATAAAATTTGATAAAAAATAAAAAAAGACAGTTTCAAAATATGAAACCGCCTCTGCGTTGTCTGATAAAGTTTATAATAGAAACTTTCTTAAAAAATAGATTCCTCTTATATGTCCTCCTGTAAAATATCCAAAATTCCGGAAACCTGAGACTCTTTATCCGTGAAATATAATTTCAATTCCTGATAAACAAATTCTTTAATTTCAATTTGAACTTTTGGAGTTCCTAACTTCCATCTTGTTGCACCTAAGTAGGTTAACTCACCTCTTACTGAAGCATAAAGACAAAGATGTTTTTGAAGTTTTACAGTTCTAATACTTAATTTCAGGTTTCTTTTTGAAGATTCTTCATTTAAAAATTTCTTAAGACCTTGAAAAATACCATCCAGTAATGAGCCTCCTAAAACTGTTTCTTTATAGTTCGCATATATTTTTAATTTAGGTTTTACCCAATAACTACTTACAAATGCCAGCGCCAGTGAATAGGAAAACTTCGTCTTTTTCTCAAAGTTCAGTTTAAAAACTGATGAATAGTAAGAAAAACTTTTCTCCAATTCGTAATCAATTATTTCAGACAAACCTTTTGGGTAATGGAAAATATTAATTTGTTTTTCAGTTTTGGACTGATCGATGCTTTTAATCTTTAATTGATTGTTTAAAAATGAAAATCGTCTCAAGAAATTATTGAGTAAATCATAATTTAAAATTACATCTTGAAAAATTTCTTTATCAGGTATCAATTCAATTTTTATTCTATTGAAGTCAGCATGCTGAACATCTTCTAAAAATTCGGGATTTCCTTTTTCAGATCTAAAAGCATGTACACCATTAATTTCAATCCTTGTGTATTTAGATAAAGCAACAATTCCTGCCAGTGATAAATAAAATTTTTCGTTTTTATAATCATGAAGATGTTTCAAAGCATCTAAAAAAGGGAGAAAAGTTTTGGTACCAGAACCTTCTATTATTAATTGATTCTTCTTTTTGAGTAAAAAAGTTATCTCATAGATACCAGATTTTATAAAATCTTCAATCAAATAACTTAGCAATTCCTGATAACCGTAGTGATTTAAAGCACCGATATACATTCCCGGACGTTTTCTGATATGCTCTAAAATATTAGGTTTTTCAATCATAATTTAAATTCGAAATAAACTTAAATATACGATTTTAAAGCCAAATTATTCACTCCTAATTATGCCTTTTGAAGGCACCAATGCAAGATCTTCGCAATATTCTTCGCGTCATCCACACCTCTGTGGTGCGTACCTTCCAGCTTGAGATTCAGTTCGCCTAAAGCCCTGCTCATGCCTACACTTTTTCTTACCGTAGGATGCAGCTGCCCGAACAGTGTTTTTACATTGATATGGTCATCGCTCAACGGATAATCCACATTGAATCTTCTGGCCTGGTTTTGCAGCATATTCAGGTCATAGTTGCCATAGCTAGCCCATGTCAGGTCCTCAGAATCGTATTCTGCCCTCAGGATATCCAGAGCGTCTTCCAGCATGATGCCTTCATCATCCAGCATATTTTGTGTAATGGAAGTCAGTTCCGTACAAAAAGGACTCACCTTCGAGTACTGTGGTTTCACTAAAATGCCTTCATTTTTGGAGACCTTGCCTGTTGTGGCATTCATAATGCACACCCCGATCTCGATGATCTCGCTTTCCTGGCCTCTGGGCGGTCTGTCGTCCCAACAGGTAGCTTCCAGGTCTATAATTAATATATTTTCTGTTGTTTTCATTTGTTTAAAATTTAATGTTGTAAAAGAGGGAAGATGGGAGCTGGAGGATGGAAGTTAATAATGAACGTTATTCGCTTCAGGTATCGGACTTTCCATCTTCTAATTTCTAGTTTCTAACCTCTAACTTCTATCTTTATTTCTACTCCAAAATCTTCCGTAAAATTTTGGCAGCATTGTAAGCATCGTCTGCTCCGCTGTGGTGGTTTCCTTCAAAATCCATTTTCAGGTAGTCCAGAGCTCTTTTCAGGCCTATCATTTTGTGGAGTCTGAAATGTTCTCTGAATTCTTCCATCACATTCAGATATTGTCCACCGAAAGGAATCTCTATTCCGAGCCAGTCACACTGTTCGAAAATCTGTTCCTTGTCAAAGTTTCCAAAACCTGCCCAGGTAAGGTCTGAAGAATGATATTCATCCAGAATCTTTTCGCAGGCTTCTTCAAAATAGATTCCTTTCTCGTCAATAAGCTGCGGCGTGATTCCGGTTAGTTTTGTACAGAATTCATTGATTTCTGATCTTTCCGGAATAACATAAATGCTTTGTTTTTGGGAAATGGCTTTTGATTTTAAATCCAATTTGCAGATCCCTATTTCTATAATATCGACTTTCTCTCCAATGGGAATTCTGTCATTTTCCCAGCAGGTGGCTTCCAGATCGATGATTAATATTTCGTTTGTTGTGTTCATTTTTTTTGTAAAATGTATAAAGTATTGATGTACAATGTAAAATGTATAAAGTACAATGTACCAGTGGGATTATAATGACCGCCACTCATAACTCATAACTCATAACTCATAACTCATAACTCATAACTCATAACTCATAACTCATAACTCATAACTTATAATTCTCTACTGTCTCTTCCTCCAAACGGTGGTGTCCATTTTTTTTGCTTCATGATTTCTTTGACTTCTTCGTAAGAAATTGGGTAGAAATTGTGACAGTCTACTCCCACGTCGAAGCTTAAAGCCATTTCGTCATCGGGTAAAGTTCCGTGTGAATGGCCGTAGAGCTGCCAGACTCCGCGGTGTGAACCATTCCAGGTACGCATGGCGTAATGCAGGAGGATAATTTTCTGCTTGCCGTTGCTGTTTTCCGGTTCATCAATTTTCAATTCATGATAATCTCTCACGGATTCAAATCGTTTGGGATAGGTAAGCGCGGCACCTTCGTGGTTTCCTCTGATCAAATGGATATTGCCGTTTAACCTGTCGAGGATTTCTTTGGTGAAATCCGGTTTTCCTAAACTGATATCGCCAAGATGGTAGACGGTATCATTGGTACCGATTCTTTCATTCCATCTTTTGACCAGTTCTTCATTCATATGGTCTAAGGACTCGAATGGTCTTTCTGAAAATTTTATAATATTGGCGTGACCGAAATGATGGTCCGCTGTAAAAAATATATTAGGTTTCATTTTTTTAATAATTTGTTTGTTTAATTTTTACTACATCTTTTTTAACCACGGATTACACAGAATACACAGATGTTATATTGATTTGTGGAGATCATTCGTGCTATTTGTGTTAAAAAAAGACCGTTTTCTTAACCACGGATTTCACAGATTTACACAGATGATTGTGGATATTTGTGAAGATTATTAGTGGTATTTGTGTTTAAAAAAGACCGTTTTCTTAACCACGGATTTCACAGATCTACACAGATCATTGTGGATATTTGTGAAGATTATTAGTGGTATTTGTGTTTAAAAAAGACCGTTTTCTTAACCACGGATTTCACAGATCTACACAGATCATTGTGGATATTTGTGAAGATTATTAGTGATATTTGTGTTTAAAAAATACCGTTTTCTTAACCACGGATTTCACAGATTTGCACAGATGATTGTGGATATTTGTGAAGATCATTCGTGCTATTTGTGTTAAAAAAAGACCGTTTTCTTAACCACGGATTTCACAGATCTACACAGATGATTGTGGATATTTGTGAAGATTATTAGTGGTATTTGTGTTTAAAAAATACCGTTTTCTTAACCACGGATTACACAGATTACACAGATGATTGTGGATATTTGTGAAGATTATTAGTGGTATTTGTGTTAAGAAAATCAATTCTTTTGTAGTTCAAATTTTTAATTAATTTTCGAGAAATGCTTTATAAAAAGCAGTTTCAATTTCAATAACATCAGTTTCCGTATATCTTCTTGAAAAGTGAATAGGAACGGCTTCTTTCACCTGACAGTCTTTCATGATCTTTCCTGATGCAGAAGCAAAACTGTGATAATTCAGCTTCGCAAATTCCTGATCAGAATCTTTATAAAAACTCTCGATATACACAAGATCTGCCTCGCTGAACACCGCTTTTATCTTTTCATAATTTTCCTGATCTGCCGCATGATCCATAATTACCCCAAGCCTGTAACCTTGATTTCTGGTCAGTAAATGAAACAGATCAGATGCTTTGTAAACGGTTCCATCAATGTCAATTTCATTATCTTCATCATTATTTTCAAAAGCCGTTTTCAGTTCGCTGATCCATTTCCCTTTTCTGAAGCCGGAAGCCTCTTCATGAAAGGTGACTGAATCTTTTTCTTTGAACAAATACGCAATGGAATCTGTTTTATGATCAAGAATGGCCAATTCTACTTTTACCTGATCATCTTCAAAAAGGAAATTCTGCGTCTTTATAAATTCCAGGTTCCAGTGTGGTGGACGGAGTATATAAACATTAATTTCTTCAGAGGAAATGATTTCGCGGATCTCATATTCAATGGCCTTTTCATCAATCAGGTTCCATGTGTAAGATTTTAACCTCGCTTCAATCTGGTGATGGATATTTTTCGGCCCGCAGATCACAACTCTTTCTCCGCTACCGATCTGATGTCTGAAAATTCCGTCAAAATTCGAAAAATGATCAATGTGTGTATGGCTGATGAATACCGCTGAAACCGACTGTATCTCTTTTACCGTCAGCTGGCTGGCTTCACCGCAGTCACACAAATAATGTTTTCCTGTATTTGCAATTTTTATTAATATGCTGATGTCTTCTCTCAAAAGACTTTTTATCTCTGCCTGTATCATTGTATTAGTTTTTAAACATAAAAAAGTTCCGGTAAAAATATACCGAAACTAAACTTTAAGAGTCATAAACTCTTCTTTTATAAAATCAATCACTAAAGTATTCAACTTTTTGTTGATTCTTTTCTGTTCGTCTTTTTCCACTGAAGTGAAAGCATCCGGAAAATCTTTTCCAAAGTCTTCCAAAATGTCCTGAGCAAAAAGACCTATGATCTTGCCTATCATTTTGGGTTCAAATTCTCCTACTTTGCTCACCACATTATGCAATCTGTTGACTGTAACATACCTCTGAATGTTTTCCCAGATATTCTGAGCATTTTCTGAAAAATCTGCTGGCTTCTGAGTTTCTTTACGGTCTTTTTTCACCATTTTAGATCTTTCAACCCACTTATCATTCTTGTTTTTAAGAATAACTCTGGCGCCGTTTCCAAAATATCTGGTTTTCAAAGTTTTGACAATCGTTCCTTCGCACATATTGTTCTCCATTTCAGGTAGGCCAAGCCAAGCCGGAATTTTAGAGTCAAATACATTTGGGAACCTCAAAGCATCTTCCAAGCTGCCCTGGAATAAAACCTTTGCGTAGAAAAATCCGGTTTCCTCAAAAATCTGATTCACCACATCGGTGTCCAAATAAGTAGTACCGTTCAACTTAATATCGAATCCATAGAATTCGTTATGAGGTGCGTATTCAACACCTTTTTGTACTTTGATAGCCTCTTTTACGGGTTCTACTTCTGTATGTTTGTAGCCGCCTCCGAACAGTTCACCGTAAATTACTACCGTTTCCAATTCCGGGTGAATGGTTTTCACTTTTTGGAACAAATCAATTACATTTTTTCTGTAACGTTCTAAAATAAGGTGTGCGTTGTAGAATTTTTCATCCTTTTCAATAAAGGCGGTTCTTTTCGCGATTTTAATTTCCTTTCCGTCGGTAAAGAAAGAGAAATTGGCACCATGAACCTTTTCCTGCACGATGAAAATCTCATCCCCAAAACCCTGCAACCTGATCTGATCGATCACGCGGGTTTGGTAAGCGTTTTCTATAGAGTTATATGTTTTGAAAATCATTTTTTTAGTTTTTAGTTTTTTTATAGTTTTCCAAAAGGCTTAGAATATTTCCCTGCCTTTCTATCAATCATCTTCATCTTCTTTCTTTCAGTAATCTTTGATATTTTGATTATGCAAAGTAAAAAAGTAAGAACGCAATCTTTTTGCGCTGATCTGAAAATATTGATTATAATTGTTCAAAATTTTCCAAAAGGCTTAGAATATTCTTCTTGCCCACCGGATTCATAGAATGACAATAGAATTTTGGGAGATCCAAATAATTATCCATACAATATTCTACCAGCCATTTGGCACAATCATAGCCTGTTTTTTCAGTGTATTCGTTAGCATTGGGCTTCAGATAATGTACATCTGCCAGGTCATGGTCAAAAGAAATGAGTTCCGGAAGTCCTTTTTCCATAATTCTGTTGACAAACTGCTCGTAATTGCGAACAATATGCCAGTCTTTTCTGAGGAAAATATCCTGTTTGGTATAATGATACGCCTCAACCGGGTATCTTATATCATCCAGAAATAATAATCTTTTGGTCATTTCCATCCTGTTATTTTTTTAAGCCCGAAGCCTGTGAATACATTCTTTATTAATTAAACCATCATATCAGCACAATTGGTGCTTGCGAATGCGTAAGGTTTTGCTTTAAACACATAGCCCATTCCCAGAATATAGCCCATAGCATCTTTCAATGCCGCATTTGACTTAAAATCAGGGTCGGTATTAATGTCTGCGTGTACCTCCATTTCCACACCATAAGCATCCAGAACGGCACAGATAGCGTAAGCAATTTCTACGGATCTGTTGACCTCGTTCAGCATCCGTTCTTTGATACTGATCTTCTGTATTTTTCTGTCTTTTCTGATAAAGGTAAACGCTCCTTTTCCCTCCCGTACAAATACTACTGCCGTAGCATAGCTGATCGCTTCGCCGTACACGTGGGAATCTGAGCCCACACATACTTTCAGGCGGTGACCGTTAGCCTGTTCGCGGATGATGGCTTCTTCTACCAGCTGTGTGATAGGTTTCCGGAAAAAATTTCCTTTCATATTCTGCCATACTTCTTGTTGCGTTTCCATTTTTTTACATGTTTTAAATTCTGTTTTATATTAATTTGTCAATTTTATAAAATTCACTTACGAAGTAAAATTCATCATTGACGATTCACTTTTGCACTCCGAAGCGGACTCGAACCGATACCATCAGTTTTGGAGACTGAGATGCTACCATTACACTATCAGAGTAGTTTTTTGTTGATTCATCAGGACTCGAACCTGAACAACAAGAGTCAGAGTCTTGTGTGCTAAACCATTACACTATGAATCATTTTTTGTGGATCAAAACCGAATTGAACGGTTCCCTTTTGCTTTTCAGACAAATGTGCAGACCTTCTACACCACTGATCCCTGTTTATATATAATGAGTAATCCCGACATAGTCCTATTGGCATTTATCAATCATCTTTCATCATTCATGTTTTGTACAGAAAAAGGGATTCGAACCCTTAATATCTTGATCCTAAATCAAGCGCGTCTGCCAGTTCCGCCATTTCTGCAGGTTTTATTAATAATGAGTAAGCGGTAATCAGTAATTTTAAAAAATTGACTTATTGACCATTCACAATTGATTACTCATTGCTTATTACTCATTATTTATAAATTTGTGAATGATCTCCTCGATCTGAACTTTCATGGTATTATTTATTCACAATTGATTTTTGACCATTCACATAAGTACTCCATAAGGGAATCGAACCCTTATCATCTGCTCGAAAGGCAGGCGTCCTAACCGTTAGACGAATGGAGCGTTTTAAACCAACTGACCAGGAATCGAACCTGAACAACAAGAGTACTTTTCCTGCATGCTGCCGTTACATTATCAGCGGTTTTTGTGGAAGCGGTAGGATTCGAACCTACTCAGCAATAAAGCAACAGATTTACAGTCTGCCCCGGCTCTCCAACTCCGGCGAGCTTCCAGTATAATGAGTAATAAGCAATTTCTAAATTCTAAATTCTAATCTCTAACTTCTACCCTCTATTTGAAGAAAAACAAAGCCTGTCTTAATTTTTTGTTTGATATAAGAACTTCTGCGCCTGACAAACTTTTATTTTTTCTTCTGAACTAACTAAATTTTATAAATGATAAGTGATGAGTGATAATTGATCGGTAATCCTGTAACGACCACTAACTTCTAATCTCTAACTTCTAACCTCTATTTGAAGAAAAACAAAGCCTGTCTTAATTTTTAGTTTGATATAAGAACTTCTTCGCTCGACAAACTTTTACTTTTTCTCCGGAACTAATCTCATTTTAGTTATTTGAGATGGTTATGGGATTGTTCATAACCATTTTATTTTTTTTATTGAATTCACGAATGTTTCGCATTTTAAACCCACTCAGCTTACGCAACGGTTTTGCAGACCGCCCCGACTCTTCCACTTCGGCGAACCATCAGATGTGATTATAAATGATAATTGATGATTGATGATTGATAGTTGATAATTGATAATTGATAATGAATCTATAAACTCTCTAACTTCTAATTTCTAACATCTAGCTTCTAATATCTAACATCTAGCTTCTAATAAAAAAAGAAAAAGGCTGTCGGTATTTTCCATATTTGGCGTAAAGATCTTCTGCTCTTGACACACCTTATTTCTTCTCTTTTGAAACAATTAACATTTAGTTATCTGCGATTCCGGAAAGATTCGAACTTTCAACTTCCGGTTTAACAGACCGGCGCTCTACCATTGAGCTACGAAATTGTTTTCTGTTTGTAAATTGCGAATGGTCAATCCGTTGTACTGTTATTTTTTTTAAATTCACTTGCGAAGCAAAATTCACCATTCACCATTCACTTTTGCCTCTTTTGTAATTCCGGAAGGACTCGAACCTTCAACCTTCGGCGTATCAGACCGACACTCTAACCACTTGAGCTACGAAATTGTTTTCTGTTTGTGAATGGTCAATTGTCAATTCGTTGTACTGTCAATTTTTTTAAAATTCACTTGCGAAGCAAAATTCACTATTCACCATTCACTTTTGCCCCCTGGCAAAATTGGTCTGGAAAGCAAGATTCGAACTTGCGACCTCCCGCGTCCAAGACGGGTAAACAACCACCGTTATCTTTCCAGTTTTTAAGGTTCGGTTTCCAATTTGTTTTCCGGGAGACAGCCGGGATTAAAATTTTCCGTGAACCTTTGCGGTCTATGCGGGAATCGAACCCGCAGTGCCCAAGAGACAGTCGGGCAGGTTAGCCGTTACCTCAATAGACCTTTTTTGTAATTCTGAGAGGAATCGAACCTCTAACCTTCGGTTTAGAAAACCAACGCTCTATCCAATTGAGCTACAGAATCAATAATTGTTTGATGAAAATTATTCGTCATGTTCTAATTTCTAATTTCTAACTTCTAATCTCTAACTTCTAATCTGTATCGTAATCCCAGAAGGAATTGAACCTTCAACCCCCGGTTTAAAAGACCGGTGCTCTGACCAATTGAGCTATGAGATTGTTTTTTTATGTGAATGGTCAATTTGCTTTGCTTGTCAATTTTAAATTCATTATTCACCATTGACCATTCCTATTTACTTTGGGTATCTTCGGGGATCGAACCCTGTTCTCCGGTTCCACAAACCGGCGCTTTACCAAATAAGCTAAAGAAACCATAAAAAAAGCACCTCTTTTCGGGAGGTGCTGTATATATTTTGACGTGTCAGATCACTGAGACCTACGTATATAAGCACCTTTTATCAATAAATTCACTATCCAGAATACATGCATATCCTTTCGGCTCCTGTCCGTCTAGTCCTGAATACTGATTAGATATGTTATGTAATTGTTTCATTATATTCTTGTTATTTAAAAAGTTTTTGAATCCTGAAAACCTGTTGCTTTCAATTTTCGGTTGCAAAGTAAGTATGAAATTTTTTAATCTGCAAATTTATTTTTCAATTAAATATTTGAAAATCAATAAGTTATATATCGTTTTCAGCATAAAGAATAACCGTCCGCAATATCCTGCGGATCTCTTAAATACCTAAATGACTGTCTCTCATCGGGTTACTTATCACTCTTATTTATCGTATTAAATTGACATTGTTAATTAAAAAATTTTTGTTTTTACGGTTATTTTTTTTCATTCTAAATAATTTATGGCCTAAAACACAAGAAACGCCTCGAGTTATCGAGGCGTTTCTGTGGTATTTTGTTTAAATTCTTACGGGTTTATTGTAAATAATTTTCAAAGCAAGCACATTTCGCCTCATTCCATATCATCCATTCGTATCCGAATAATCCTTTTATTGAAGGGCTATCGCATAGATTTACATTGATATGTGCTCTTTGTAGTGTCATAATTTTATGGCGCAAAGATAGGAAAAATTGTTTTTCAGCAATGAAAATAATACTTTTGTTCACTGAGCAGGGGGATAGTTTAACTGGAAAAGACGGTGGCTTCAAGTTCCTCAGCCACCTTGTATATGCGGGTATAAGAAATTTCTTCCAATCGTTTTAATGCCTGAATTTTTAAATCTTTTAATTTTAAAATAACTATCTCCTGAAAGTATTTCATTAAAACTAAGACTACAGCTCTGGGTGGCTGAGGACCACGAAGCCACCTACCATTTTTTAAATCTTTAAATGCTTAAATCTTTAAATTCTTTAATTCCTCAACATCTTATTCCTCCCCGTCTTAAACCTCGAAATATCCTTCAGGATAACATTGTCATCAGGGTTAAAATATTTAAGTTCATTGATGATCTCAGAACGGGTACCTACCTTTTCTGCAATAATTTCATAGGCGATACTTCGTGTTACAGGCTGTAGTTTCGGATCCTTTTTAAACTCATGCTTCATCGCTTCAAGGTAGGTCGTCTTTTTATAGGACGGTGTTTTATGATAAAGTTTTTGAATTTCTGCTTCCAGTTTTCTAACATCAAAAACATTGGCGAAATAATTATTCAGACAGTTAAAGGCATCTTTATCTTCCTCCCAACCTTTCAGCAGTATTTTCTGAGCTTCCTCGGGCTGCTCCATTTTTTTACTGTATACCAAAGAAGCTTTTACCATTTGATTATTGCCTGTATAGTCATCTGCAACCATCTGATAATAGATGTGGGCATTTTTGATATCACTAATTTCCCGGTAAAGATCCCCTACTTTTTCTTTCTGCTGCAGTTCTTTGTACAGGTCGATTGCCTTTTTGTACTGTTTTGCTTTTTCATAACAGGAGGCCGCTTCTGATTTATTGTTTAATTTTTTCAGATAAACAGCAGCCGCTTCATTGTAGAAACCGCCGTCTTCCAGTGTTTTTGCGCCGCGGAAATTATCCTGAAGGAGGTTCATATATACTTTTGCTGCTTTTTTGTAGTCTTTTTCAGCGATATATTTTTCGGCAAGTTCTTCATATCTGCTTCGGATTCTGTCGAATAAAGAGGCTTCGAGATAGAAACTTCCGCCTCCGGAACCGCGTCTTCCTGAGTTTTTTCTGTTCTGTTCTTTATCTTTTAAAGCCGTGATAACAATCATGATAATAAAGGCTACCACAAGGAAAATAGCCAACGTTCCTACAACACTCCAAAAGCTTTCGTGGAACAGCTGTGCTCCTATCCCAATGATTTTAAACACTGCCAGGATCATAAATGCGATCAGGAATTTGTCTATAAATTTCTGTTTATTCATCGTTGTCAGGGTTTAAAATGGTTTTGTCTTCGCTGAACAGTCGGTAAAGAAGAAGAATGACGCAGATCACGAGAATCCATACAAACCAGTTGTAACCGAACATTTTTATCAGTGGATAAAACAGATACACCAGCATGGACACAAGGAACACCGACAAAATAATCTTCACCCAAAGCGGAACACTGTCTCCGCCAAGGTTTAAAGATTTTCTTTTGAAGATAAAAGAATAGATTCCCACCGCTCCAAACATAAAAATCACAAGATAGAGGATATCCGAAACTTTTGTTTTTTCAGGTGAACTGCTCTCACCGGACTCGAGCTTTCCTATTTTTGAATCTTTAATTGGAGACGGAGGAAGTTCCATCATATCAAGCGTTCCATACAGCTTTCCAAGAGAATCAGCTATGAGGACCTGCTTTTTCTTTAAAACAAATTTCACAACTTCACCATTTACAGGTTTTCCCTTACTATATTGTTTCAAGGAATCCGAAATGCGGCGTTTCATCGTTGCTTCCTGCTGAACCAGATGTTTCGTTATCTTTTTTGAGTAAATAATTTTCAGGGAATCTCTGCTGTTATGTTCTCTGCTGTTGAGTTTTTCGATGTCGTTACCCACCTCACCAAGATTTCTCCCTCCTGCTTTTTTATACTGTTCTCTTTCGTTCTGATCTTTTGACATGGCGGCACCGGCTGCAGAATATTCACGGGAGAGTTTTTTTCTTTCTTTTCCGTAAATGGAATCAATTTTCATATCAATATCTGTCACACCGGACTGGTACGCAATCATATCGGCGCGGGTTTTATCAGCACCGTTCATGATTTTACCGGATGAAACAAGAAAATCTTCTTTCAGCGTCTTGTCTTTATCTGAAGGCATAAAAATCCTGAACAGTATCGCAATGACGACAACAGCCCAGAATATTCTTCTGAAATTGCGGGTTCCGGCGGTTTCTTTTTTATCTCCGGAACCTCCGAACAGGGTACTCAGCCAACTGTTTCCAAAAGTAAAGTTTCCAAAGCCATCACCACGGGAAGTTCCCATAATATCCAATGGTACACCCAGCTCTACCGCTCTGTCAGGATATTTTTCTATATATTGTAAATATTTTTCAATCTCTTTTTTATTTCCGGCCATTACTTTTTTAAGGTCAAAAGGCAGGTTTTTCATCCATTCTTCTTCATTCTTCGGCTGCTGAAGGGCGGCAAGGATTTTCTCATCATCCATCTCAACCATAAAACTCTCAATATGCAGAGGTGTTTTCACACCATTCGAAGGTTTTCTTACTTTTCCCTGTGCTATTTCAGGTTCCTGTAGCACAGAAAGCCAGTCTATTTCTTCCGACAGTTTAACAAACCCAAAGTCAGGATGCATAATCATGAACCTAGTTCCTGCAGATTGCCAGTCTGCCGGATTGATTTTAGGATAAAATATAGTATTTTCAGGGATAAAAAGTTGATCGTCTACACATTGAAAATAGGCATTCTTCCCAATTTCCTGAGGAGCTTCATGATAAAATACCAGCAGACATCCGTACAGAACATTAGGCTGATCTGCCGGAATCGCATAGGATTTTACTTTATTGAGATCGATTCCCAATATTTCCATTTCGTGAAGCCATGCCCTTGGTGACGGATCTTTGATCAAAACCCCTTTCTTAGGATAGCTGTTTTTCGGAAAAGGTTTTATTCTAAGCTCCATAATCCAGGATTTGATCAATAAATGCTGTTAAATACTGGGAATACATTTCTTCCAGGGTTTTTACTTTCAAAAGCGTCTGTTTCGGAAGATAATATTCTGAACCGCCATATTCTGTATTCGTAGACAATGCCAGGAAACCATATTCCGTGGAGGGAATATAAAATGTAGGAATTCCTGTGTTGCTGCTCTTAAAAGTAAGCATTCCACGGGGATCTGTAATGATCTCACTGCCGTCCTGAAATGTAAATTTATTTTTGTTCTGCTCGGCAAGAATCTTCACAGTAAACCTGTTTTTGTAAAGGTTCAGTGAATTGTCATACAATCTGCACAGTTCATTTCCTGAGATCACCAGATTATTATTTTCGTTGATTCCCATCCGGTTGAAATTACTGATGATCTTCATTCCGCTTCGGTTCAGCTTGGCCACTTCGGTTTCAGCTTTTGCAATATTTTTGTCTATTTCACGGTCATCATTAAAAACAGATTCTACCGATATATTTCCTTCCAGACTGATTTTGTAAAGGGAAGAATTCGTAGGCTGATGCAGATAAAAACTCCTGCTGAAATAGGTCAGATGATACGAGCTCGGGATATTCAGCCCTGTCACGTTGAATTCAGAATATTCTTTCGTATTCAGATTCAGTTTGGAAATGAGTTTTTTATCCGGCTGATACTGGCAAAGGATAAACTGCTGCTGCTTATTTTTCGCCAGGGCAAACTGTCCTCTCGGTTTTACGGAAATATCTTCGATCAGGACTTCGCATCCATGATATGTTTTGTAGTAATCATAAGAGCTGCGGTCATAATAATTATCAGAAAGATACGTTTTCAGCAGCTGTTTTTTTGAACTTAAAATGTAAAATTCCCCTTCGTATAAAAACTGGGCAATTGTATTGGACGGAGTCGGAAACAGAATCGGATAATTTTGTGGAAGATCTGTTTTCTTGCCATTAATGGTCGTCGCTTTGAGTTTACGCTGTGGCGGATTGGCCCACAATTCCTGTAGCGGAAGTTTGATCTTTTGAATATGCTTTCTGGCTCCTTTATGGTGCTTATAAAAATTCAGTTCGCCGTCCGAAGAGGTCGTGATCAGGAATTTCAAGCGGTCCCTGTTTTCGTGGATCACTTTCCGTACTTTTTCATCGGCAAGGTTTTCCTGATGGGTGATGAAGAACACTTCAAGATCTTTTTCCCGATGATCTTCATTAAAAAATTTCGCCAGCGCTTCCGAAACTTCCAGAATAGGACTCACCTGATTCAGGTTTTCAATAACATCTTCCGTTTTATCAAGAGACACCGGTAATCCGGCCTGTCCCAAGGCAAAAACCTTACAGTCCGAATGGGCCTTCGGATGTCTGATCACCGCAATAGCTGATGCAAACGCTAATACTTTAGGAGTTCCCCAGTTTCTCAGGGAAGTATCAATTAAAATGGCTCTTTCAAATATATTTTCTTCCGGCGGAATCTCTCTCTGGATGTACAGGGCTTCATTATTCGCGATCCGGTTCATAAATACCTCATCTTCATTGGCAAATTCGGAAAGCAGCATTCTGTGGAGGTCGCCTTTATTTGCCATATCTGAAATTCCCCCAATGGGTTGTTCCCCGGGAGATAAATGACGCATCGGAATTCTCAGCCCGCTCCAGATTCTTTTGATCAGACTTCCTACCTGAAAGGTTTTCGGTTCTTCGATCAGTTGCTGGATAAAATCTTTATCGGTTTCTACGGTAGTTTCCTCTTCCACCACTTCATCATCCAGCTCAGGCTCATCAATGTGATCGCGCATGGCATCAATAATGGACTGTACAGTAGGAAATTTTTCATTCAACAGATCAAGAGCACTTAAATCCCTGTTGATGGCAGATGGTCCTGCATATTTTTTCTCCGCACTTGCCGCCAGTATGTAGGGTCTTTTGTAGTAGATCGTCAGGATCATTTCTGCTTTGCCGGGAGCGATCCTATTGTGAGCATCCTGAAAAAGGGTCTGAAACAGAACAATCCTGTTCTGTCCATGTTTGTAAACTCTGTTTAATGATTTCAGCTTTTCAAGGAACTCAATGCTCTTGTCAGCGGTGAAGTCGAAATTTCCAATGCTGTGAAAATTAGCCGTATGTTTCAAAGGACCTGCAAAATCTGTATAACCGTCCTGCATGGCATATAAAACCATCAGCAATGCGCCGAAAGGAGGCCATCCCTGCGGCTGCAGCTCTTTCAGGATCTCCATCACATAAGGTCTGTAGGCTATTGCCCCAACGCCCGGAATCGAGATGAGATTATGATCATGGTACCCGGAATCACCGGCGATATCCTCGTCGGTCTCCCACTCCCAAAAGTAGTTTTCGTATGACTGGAAATATTCGTTTAAATCCATTCTTTTGTTTTTTCAGTAAGACGGAATGAGCTTACAGACAGTTTCCGGAAATCTTCTTTTTTCACAGGAAGATATGTTCCTTCTTCGGTCCATAACAGCCATTTGTCCGACGTTTTGTTATATTGCTGCTGTAGGAGTGAGCTCAAATTTTTAAATTCGAAATCAAAACCTGAAGGCAAAAGGTGACCATCTCTGGTCCAGTAGGTTTTTCCGGGCAGACTCAACAGCGGTGTTCCGAGAAACAATGCTTTATCGTCAATCACTGCCCATTCTATCTTATCCAGTTTGAAATTCGGCTGTGTGGGAATACTGTCTTTAATATCTGTTATTGAACTTAACAATGCAATGGCAGGATGTTCTTCACTCCCTGGTTTCAATCTCACTTCCACTTTTTCGCTGATCCCAAAATAATTATTATTGGAAGCAGGAAAAGTAAGTCGTAGTGCTTTATCTATCGGTGACCAAAGCAAAGCTGTTCTCATTTTTTTGCTTGGGACCAGTGCTTCTTTTTTGAATAAAAGTCCGTCACGCAGTTCGTACAGTATAAAATTAGGGAGCTGCTGGAGATCTGCGGATACAGCCTGCTCTTCGGTAAAGCATTTCAGCCAAACCGTCTCGTCGTCTACTGCAATCTGTACATTTTTCCAGTCCCGGATAGCGCCCAGAAAATCTTCATCGGCGCGGGGAAGTTCTGCCCAGAATTCTTTTATACCGTTTGAAGGATCTTCTGCCATAAGCTTTCAATTTCTTGCTGGATATACTGCTTCTGCTCCGGATTTCTGATCCAGTCGCAACGGGTCTGCAGGTATCTCAATTTATCTTTGATCACATTCTGTTCTTCAAAACTCAACGTTCCGCTGTTCCATTTTTCCACAAGGATTTTTACATCCTTCATTACTTCCTCCGGATTCGGAGTTTTATTCTGCATCGCTTGTGGATGGGATTTCGGGTTATCATCTTTTTCAATGGTTCTGTTGATGATGCCTTCCAGAATCTCAATCTGTTCTTCCGTATCCCAGATATGTTTCAGTACCCAAAGATCTGAAAGCACAGCTTCATTTCTTCCGCAGATCAGGGCACTGGCTGCAATCAGGTTCTGAAGTTTTACCGCTCTACGGTCTGAAATGGCAATTCCCGTATTTCTTAAACTGATGATCGTATTTAAATAGACTTCGTAAATAGGTCTCAAATCCACTGCTTTACACAGATTCTGAAGTTCTCTTATTTCGTCTGCGAGGATTTCGGGAATATCGGTTTCTGTTTCATTCTCTAGTTTTCTTCCGGCAAGAAGAACCTGCTGAAGCAGTTCAGGATTTACATAATCTACATTGATTCTCACCAGAAAACGGTCAAATAATGCGTTCAGAGACTCATCTTCAGGAAGAACATTACTCGCCCCTACAAACATAAGCGCAGGTAAATGTTTTGTTTCTTTTCCTCTTTTGAAAATTTTCTCGTTCAGAGCCATCAACAGTGAATTCAGGATGGCAGAATTCGCATTGAAAATCTCATCCAGGAAAACCAGTGAAGCTTCCGGCATCATGCCTTCGGTATTGGTAAGAAGTTCGCCTTCTTTTAGTTTTCTGATGTCAAACGGTCCGAAAATTTCGTTTGGTTCTGTGAAACGGGTCAGCAGATATTCAAAGTTTTTGCCGTCTTTCACTGTTTTGGACAGTGTTCTTACAATTGCCGATTTTGCGGTTCCCGGAGGTCCGTACAGAAATGCGTTTTCTTTGGCCAGAAGACATATTCCCAGCAGATCTACGACATCATTTTTTCCTACGAAGGTGTCTTTTACGTAGTTGAGAACGGTATTGAGTTTTGTAATATTTTGAGTCATTAGTATTTATTTAATGAAAAATCTTAACAGTAAAAAATATATAAATCCAATTACAATCAGTGAAAGAATAAGATCAATATAAAAAGTAAATGGAAGTTCTAAAAATTTAAAGCCTACAACAAAGTATCCAACTATTATCACAAGGCCCATAAGCGCCGATAGGAAGGAATACAGTGAGGAAATCATCAGCACCAGTGAAATAAAAATAAAATATATTCCCACACTTAAAAAAATAAAAAAATGCTTCCCGTATGCGGTGTATTGGCTGTGAATAAAATTAACAAACCCAGAAAAGTCATTCTTTCCTGAAAACAGCAGCCAGATATGGTTTCCGAAATCTTTAAAAATCACAAGGGGATCATACCCTGAAATCCAACTGACAGCAACAAGTAAAACGGTGAGCATAGTTCCCATCATTCCATGAAAAATAAAGGCATTTTTCATAGTCCGCCTATCATATTTCTTCAGTTCATCATCATTAAGCCCCACATCCCCTCCTGAATCCGTTTTCACAAGGCTGGAAAGGGGAATATAGCCAAATTTAATTCTGAGATCATTTTTTATGGTGTAGGCATACAAGGGTTTTGAAAAGGACATGAACATCCAAATCTCATTCACTTTCGTTTTAAACATCAAAATATTGGCATAATATGCCAAAATACATAACACAAAAAAGTAGGAAGCAACTATTCCTCCCAGTGCAACTGCAGTATTAATCTCCATGAGCAACTATTTTTAAATCCCGCCAGTAAACATCCTTATGAAGTCCAAAATCTGCCATAAGCAATTTATTAATATAGGGAATTTCTGCCAGCGAATAGGCTTTCTTTTCCACAATTCTTTCAAGATACAATTTCCGGTACACCTTATCCTGAAGCTCCTTTTCCCAGTTGATCTTATCTACATTAATCGGATATCCTATCCCGGAATAATGAAACTGCGTGAGAATATCTTCCAGAATCTTCACCAAAGGATCATAAGGATCTGCGGTCTGCAATACGGAAGCAATCTGTGGTAAAAATCTCAGGGATAAATCTGCCGATAAAACAGTAGAAATATCGGAGGATAGTTTCATCTTTGGGATCAGCTTATCCAGATCTTTTGAGGTATTTTCCCTGATAAGATAGAGCTGAGCACTGTGGTACAGGACTTTTGCGCCCCAAACTGCAGCTTCTTTATTACAATATATAGCTGTGGATAAAAATTCCAGTCTCTCTTTTTCGAACTCTGCTTCAAAATAATCTCCGGCTTCCTGTTCTTCTTTTTTAGAAATTTCCTGCAGGTTTGAAAATACAGTAATGGATCCGCTGTTTCGCAGCAGAAAAATAGTGTCTAGAAATGGGGATCTGGTTTCCATCATCTAACAAAAATAAAACTATTTCGCAGAGAATCGTTGATCGTTAGATAATATTTGAGGTGAATCATTCATAAATCTGGTGATTTAATTACAGTGGAAAGTATTTTTCTGTTTTTTTGCTCTCGCGGATTGGGCAGATGATGCAGATTATTGCGGTTGCTTAATGTAAACCTCATAGGTTTTGGAAACCTATGAGGCTGGTTTGGGGAATTTATGCTTAGAAAACTTAGGATATTGAGCTACAAATCTTTAGATATTTCAATCTAAAAGTTGCTATCTTTGTCCCTTCAAAATAACATTATGAGTATTCACATCAGTGCAAAAAAAGGAGAAATTGCTAAAGTAGTATTGCAGCCGGGGGATCCGCTTCGTGCACAATATATTGCTGAAAATTATTTGGAAAATGCTAAACTGGTAAGCAAAACAAGAGGAATCTTTTATTATACAGGTCTTTACAAAGGAAAAGAGATCACTGTAGGAGCCAGCGGAATGGGCTTTCCGAGCATTGGGATCTATTCTTTTGAATTATTTACAGAGTATGAAGTAGATACCATCATCAGAATCGGGACGTGCGGAGCTTATACGACGGACCTTAAACTTTTTGATATTTTAAATATTGAAAATGCAGCCAGCGAAAGTACGTATGCAAAATATGCATGGGAAATTGAAAATGATATTCTTCCTCACCAGGGAAATGTTTTCGGAACGATCAATGAAACGGCTCAGGAGCTTTCTTTAGCGACTAAAGCCATCAACGTACATAGCAGCGATATTTTCTACAGAAAAGATCCTAATGTTCCTGCCATTGCTACCAAATACAACTGTCCGGCTGTAGAAATGGAAGCTTTCGGATTGTTCGCGAATGCACAGCATTTAGGAAAAAATGCAGCGACAATTCTTACGGTAACCGATATTATTCCTACCCACGAAAAAATTTCTGCTGACGAAAGAGAAAAAGCTCTTAAACCTATGATGGAACTGGCTTTGGAATCAGCAATAAAAAGTCTTTAACAGAAAAGAAAGTTAAGCTGCGGTTTTGCAGTTTCGCCATAAAAAAAGAGCTTTACTTCATCAGTAGAGCTCTTTTTTATAGTTTGAAAAAATTCCTTGCGGTTTCCGTGGTTTCATCTGCCACTTCAGAGATACTCATCTTCTTCCAGTGGGCGATCGTCTGTGCTACGTAAGGCAGAAAAGACGGTTCGTTCCGGCGGTTCTGCATTCGCGGCATATTCTTCGGAAGCATGAACGGGGCGTCGGTTTCTATCATCATGCGGTCCAGCGGAGTGTATTTGATCACGTCTTCCAGATGTTTAAATCTTTTGTCATCACTTATCGCGCCGGTAAATCCTAAATAAAATCCTTTATCAAGATAGATTTTAGCTTCTCCAAGCGTTCCTGTGAAGCAATGAACAACCGCTTCCGGTAACCGGGAAAGATATTCATCTGTAATTTCATTAAATCTTTTGAAAGCTGATCGTTCATGCAGGAAAAGAGGTTTGTCAACTTCAACGGCTAATTCCAGCTGGGCTCTGTAGCATTTTTCCTGAATGGGTCTGGGAGAGAAATCCCGGTCGAAATCCAGTCCGCATTCTCCTACTGATACGACCTGATCTGATTGCAAAAGGTTTCTAAGTTCCCGGATACTTTCCTGATTAAAAGACTTGGCATCGTGGGGATGAATTCCTGCTGTAGAAAATAAAATGTCATGATATTCTTCTACGATCTCCGCAGATTCTTTACTTCCGCGTACGCTTGTTCCAGTGAGGATCATTTGCTCTACCCCATTGTCCAGGGCGCGGTTGATAATTTCTTCGTGTTCGTTATAGAACTGTTTATTGGTCAGGTTAATGCCAATATCAATGTATGTATTCATTTGTTTTTGTTTTGTCTTTGTTTATAAAATATCTTACAACCTTGGGGTCTTTCAAAACGTTTTTGAATTCTTTTTCAGAATAAAATCCTCTAAAATCCGAACGCTTTACTCCGTTGAATTCTTTCGTTATTTTCACCCAGATGATTTTGTGTCTGGCTTTTCTGGCTTTTTTAAATGTAACAGTTTCATTTAGCTGATCTTTGATAACTGCTTTTGCTGTTCTTCGCCATTTTTTATTACCATATTTTCTAAGTTCCTGAGAGATTTTTCCGTCTTCTCCAGCTCTGAAATTTCCTTTATTATAAGTATTTCTCATCTTTTATTCACATTAAAAAGGGAGGCAAGCGGGATTCGAACCCGCGTATCATATTAGCAATATGCGCTTTTCCGTTAAACTATTGCCTCCGTTTATTTGAAAATTTAAGAGTTTAGTATTTCTTCATTGTTTTAGTTTTTAAAATAGAAACAGACAGGGCCCGAACCTGCAACCTTCCGGTGAAGGGAATGTTTTTCCAGTTAAACTACTGTTTCTGTATTTATGCTTCCACTTCCAGCAGGCTGAAATATTCTGAAGCGGTGAGCGCTCTGGGAAAGCCGCGTGGCGTAATTTCCCTTTCCAGCTCACAGATCAGAAGATCGCCCTGTCTTTTCAGACATTTGATGTGTGGAATAATGTTTTCATGTATTCTGAAAGTAGATGCGATGGCGGTGAGTGCATTTCCTTTATATTCCTGTTCTATCCAAAGCCAGTGTTCCTTTTCTGTGGAAGGGCACCAGCATTTTACGGCGTAGGAATACTGATCTGTTTCACGCCAGGTATAAATTCCTAATTTTTTATTTTCAATTTTATACACCTCATAACGGTTGATTCTTCGGATCTGGGTTTTATTTCCGTTTTGATCGTATTCGTTGTAATTCAGTTCCACTTCTTCTTCATTGATCTTTTCTGCTTCCAGGCGATTCATCAGATTTCCTACTCCAATATAATTAAAACAGAAGAGACGCAGATTTCTGTCCGTAGATTCGAAGAATTCTTCAAACTGTATGGTTTCCACCCCATTCCAGAGTTTTTCTATTTTTTCCAGAATTTTGGTGAAAAACGGAGTTTCAAATCTCGTCCACTGACGTTCATATTCTCTCGTCATAAAGTTCTGAAAACTGCTGTGACGCAGCTTCAGAATGGAAATCAGTTTCCGGATGGTGTAATTCTGCTGATGCACCACATAGTTGAAAGACGCTCCGGAGAGGATCAGTTTATCTTTGGAAAGATACATTCTGTCATTGATCTTAAAATAAATATTTTTAGCCAGATGTTCAAAATGATCTTCTTTTTGATACAGATAAAAATTGATCTGCTTCAATGCCGGAAGACGCGAACCATTCTGTCTTTCATCACCGAAAAAATTAATATACTCCAGAGATTTAAAATTAACTTTGAATGCATTGGTCAACCTTCCGTTGATTCTCTTAAGATGGTCAAATTCCAAAGAAGTATGCATCTCCAGATCCCCGACTTCCTGAATTTTAGTTGCAATCGTCTGGTAGGTTTTATACGTTCCTTTTACTTTTTCCAAAGATATAAAATGACAGGTTTCTCCCTGAATCTGAATATTTCCGTTCACATTCTTCAACAATGGAAATCTTACGCCTGAATTACGGTTAACAGAAATGCTGCCTGAAGTCTCCAGCAATGGAAAATCTGCATAGCAACCCTGTTCCAATAGAATATTTCCTGTGATTTCCTGAAGCACCGGAAAAGAAGCTTTTGTCTTTTCAAATCTGAGGTGTCCGACTATTTTTTTCAGTTCCGGAAAATCGTGGGTAAAATAATGCCCTGTTTTGTCACGGCATTCCATATTGATCTGCCCCTGAAGAAATTCAAGGTAGGGAAAGGATACATTTTTACCGTAAACATTGATCCTTCCACGGATTTCATAGTACGGAATAATAATATCGTTACCGAAAATATCAACATTAAAAATACCTTCTTTCGGAAGAAATTCCACTTCATACTGATAATTGATCGGGATGACAATTCTGGACTGCACCAGTTTTTTACCTCTTGCAATGACACTGGCTTTTTTAAGGGAAATATTTCCTCCTATCGTTGCCAGGTTTTTAAAATCAAAATTGATGATGCATTTGAAATGACCTTTTACTGTTTCCAACTCCTGGATTTGGGCGAAACAATGAAGCGTGAAGTTTTCTTCTACCGTTTTAAGATTGGGAAGAGAACAGTCTGCCGCATCTACAGACAAAGATCCATTGATTGTTCTCAAGTTTGGAAACTGACATCCTTCTCCACGCAGAAGCAGGGTTCCGTTCAGTTCTTCAATGTCCCATGTGATGTTCCTGCCATATATTTCTACGGTCACATGGTCATCAAAAGCCGTCTCCGGAAGGTCTTCCTCGGAGAATACTTTATATCTTGTGATGGGATCAGTCGTATGCATTTTCTGTCAGTTGGGTTATGGGATTGTATTCCTGCTGGATGTATTTCACAAAATAGTCACTTTCTATGCGAAGGATTTTATGTTCACCGTGAAAAATAAAGCCATCGCCATAGACTCTGAAAGTTTCCGTACTGCCATCTTTTTCAATGATCTTATATCCGGGTGCTTTCAGGGTATGCTGGTTGCTTGTCTTTTCCAGACAGTATTCTTTATAGGTTTTGGTGTGTTCTTCTAAGTTGTTGATTTTTTCCCTTGCCTCCGAACTTCTTCTTAGGTAAGGCTTAATGTCAGATGATTCGGGAACATTCGTGTTTTCTACAAAATGAAGGGTACTTTCCTGTGGAACAGGAACAACTGTTATTTCTTCAACGGGACCGTTTTCTCTAAAAAAATCAAATATCTTTTTCAACATGGCTTTTATTTTTTGATGATAAAAACAGAAAGAAAATCGGATTCGAACCGATAATTCGCTTCTTAGAAGCTGGTTTTCTCCGGATTAAACTATTTCTTTCCTTATTATTTTCTGTGAAACGGCAGGATTCGAACCTGCGCCTCTGACTTGCCGAACCAGCGCTCTTCCATTGAGCTAACGTTTCTCCTTTTACCAGGCATTTATTTTATAATTTTTCAGCAGTACTCCGCTGTAATAATTTCCTTTTATTCCCTCAACGACCGGATGCAAAATTCGCGCAGCTCCGTCTACAGAATCCAGTGGCGGAATATATCCCTGCTCAAACTGTTTCTTTCGAAGACTTTCCTTCGCACCTGTAGAAATCCATCCTACATCCACGGCACTCATATAAATCTGATCGTTTTCAAATTCTTTTGCTGAGGTAAGCGTCATCATATTCAGGGCTGCTTTTGTCATATTCGTGTGCGGATGAAATACCGTTTTATTATCATAACTGAAAATACCTTCCGAAGACGTCACATTGATGATGAATTTCTCCTGAAATGCTGAGTTTCTCATCAAAGGTTTCAGCTCTTTAATCAGAAAATAAGGCGCGATATGATTGATCAGATTCACCTCTACCAGTTCATACATGGAAACTTCTTCCAGTGTAGAATTCCAGCTCGTTTTTTCCCTGTTATCCACAGGCTGTCCGAAACGGGTAAGCGCCACCGGAGTTTCATCGTTCTGCGCATATTCAAGTTTTGCAATTTCGCTTGAAATTTCTGTCTGATTGGGGAAAAGATTCTGAATATTTTTAAATTCAATACACTTTTCTTTCTCACGATTGATGATCGGAAGATAGTATTCATCCGGATATTTTATGGTTTGAGCGGCATTATTGATCAGGATATCCAGTGTATCAAAACGGGTTTTATAAAAATCTATAAAATCCTGTATCGCCTTTAGATTTCTCAAATCCAAACCGTATACCCAAAGTCTTTCTTTCCAGTCTTCATAATCTGCTTCCTGCTGCATCATTTCCAGCGCCAATGCGGGAAAACGGGTTGTCAAAACCAAATTGGCTCCGCTTCTCAACAGCTTCAATGCGGTTGCCCATCCTACTTTTACTCTTCCTCCCGTCAGGATCACATTTCTTCCTTTGAGGTCTGCCGTTTCAAAACGTTTTTCATAGTTTTCTGTAGCACATTTCGGACAGAGTCTTGTATAAAAAGAATGGGCATACTGATAGCTCTGGTTACAGCAGTAGCAGTTTTTTGGGATATGAAGCGGCGTGAGTTTCGTCTCCTCTTTTTCTTCATCATAAAAAGCTGAAGCGCCTGCCAATGCCTTTTGCATCAGGACAGCATCAGAACTCACCGCGAGATCATGAGATTTCATTCTGGAATAATTTTCCTGGCGGTTCTGCTTTTTTGCGTTCTTATGAATTTTCGTGATCAGTCCTGAAAAAGTTTTATTGTCAGGATTGAGGAATGGATCGTCTTTCAAAGCATCCAATACCTTGAGACATGTTTCCCATTCATTTTGTGAAAATTTTTGATCTGAAAAATTCATAGCTTCAGTTTATATCTGCAAAATTATCTGCGCAGTACGCAATCTTTTTACGCACTGAAATTTTATTTGTTATTCGTTGATAAATTTTTCAAGAAAACCGATCAGCTGTTTCCCGCCGTGGCTCCACCGGATTCCGTGGCCTTCTTTTTCCCTGACTTCAAAAACAAGCTCATGTTTGTAATGATAGAAAACATTCCACCAGGTTCTGTTGTCCAGAATATAGTTGATCTTTTCCATCACTTTTTCCTGTTTCTGTAGGTTATTTCCTTTGATCTCACCCCAGAACTGATCATCCATTCTTCCGATATGTTTTTCACAGGCTCTCTGTGCAATGGTAATTTCACTGTTAAAAGGTTTCATGCAGGCTTCGATTAACATTTCTTTTAAAGGCGGAACAGCATTTTCATCGCGGATGCTGGCGGATGTCAGGCGCTGCCCCAGAATATTCAGCCAGTGCTCAAACGGAATATTTTCAAGTCGTGATGCTTTCACCTCATCGGAGTCGTTGCTTTGGAATATATCGATGAACTGTTCAAAACTTTTCGTTCGGTTCGGCTTTATTTCTTCATTAAAATAGGGAAGTTCCCATTCCAGCGTATTATCCTGAAATTTTCTGATATTGTTTTGCATCGCCTGCAGATGTTCTTCAGCGAGAATGGCCTGATATTTTTCTATCCAGGAGTCTGAAATTAATGGAATATAAGAAGTAAATACATTCATTTTTTAAACCGTTTTGATAAGATTAACTTCCAGTTTTTCTTCTGTGATGAGATGTGCAATGAGATTGAACCATTGTTGACAGTGATCCAGAATCCATGCATCTGAAGACACTGCAATTTCTGAATTTTCTGCTAAAAATTTATCCGGATTGAACTCCAGTTCTGCTTCCCAGTTCAGTTTGTTTTCTTCTGCAAAATCAAGGACGATTTGTTTAATCCATCCGCTGTTGGAAACCGGTTTGTCAAAAATCCAGACGATCTTCTGTACCTCAGCTTTTTGAAAAAATGCAGCCACCAATTCCACCGCTTTTTGAGTTTGATTGACTCTTTTATACGTTCCGTGAACGCCTGAAAGATCGCGAAAACATCCGTCTACTCCTTCAAAAACATAAGCACCGGACAGTAAACTTTCCATTAAAATCAATACATTGAAACCATCCAGATAAAGGATTTTGTTTTTCAGATCCGAAACTTCCAGCTGTTTATCTTTTCTGTGTTTTATTTGCTGTTCAGATGCGGAAGCTCCGCGCAATGCCTGAATCTGACGTGTTTTCAGCTTGTATCTGTTTCCCACGAGTTCAGAAGAAGCTTTCTCTGCGTAGCCTCTGCTCAATAAATACATCATGTCCTGAACAGCCATTTTCAGCTTATCAACCTGTTTTTGTGAACCGAAAATCACATCATCCCCTGTATTTTTTCCCCGGTTTCTGTTATTCATACTCAAAAATAGTTTTTTAAGCGGATAAAATTGCACTTATCTATTTCCTACGCTCTGTTTTATGTTAATTAATCAACATATAAAAGGTGGAGTTATACATTTTACAACAAAAGAGATATTTCGTACAACGTTTTGATTTTCATAAGGAATATGTTTGCAGAGAATAAAAATATCGATTATGAATACCTTAAAAAAATTATGTTACCTGTTGACAGCAATGCTTTTATCTGCTGCCTTTGTATCATGTTCTGATAACGACGATATGGTCATGGAACAGATCACTCCCTCACAGAAACTTTCTTCCACTCCCTGGGAAACTACGGCTGCAAGAGACAAGAATGGTCAGCCTGTGAACCTCAACGATGCCAGTGTAAACGGTTTTGTGGGTTTTGCCTACTTTAAAGCCGATGGAAATTTTGTGATTTACGGATTAAATGACGTTTTAAGATCCAGAGGAACATGGTCTGTAGATCCACTGGGGAAAACCAGAATCATCACCGCATTGAACCCAGACGGGACGACCATCTTTACCCGTTCTGTGGACATTCTGGTACTGAACAACAATGAATTCACGTACAGAATTCACACCAATCCAAGTGACCCTTCTGTTTATTACGATATTATCCATACCAAAACGGCTCACGCTGAACCAGCGAATGGTCAGCTTACTTTAGCTTCTACCCCGTGGGAAACTACAGGCGCTAAAAACAGCAGCGGAAATCCTGTAGCCTTAACAGATCCTAGTGTTTCCGGTTTTGTTGGATATTCTTATTTTAAAGCGAACGGTACTTTTACTATTTACGGGCTGAATAATGTACTGAGATCCCAGGGAACATGGTCCATTTCTCCGGACGGAAAGAAGAGGACAATCACCGCTCTGGACGCGAACGGTAATGTACTTTTCACCAGAACCGTTGATATTCTTACGCTGAACAGTTCTGAATTTACCTACAGAATCACTCCTGATGCAGGAAATCCTTCTGTCTACTACGATATCATCCATACCAAAGTAGATCATAAGGAACCATAGATATTTTTTAAGTTAGTTGATCATGGATGGACTTCGGCGGCCCAAAGGGCCGCCGAAGTCTTTTTTTTAATAAGCTTATGATCGTATCATGTTCAATAAAATCATTGAAACAGCATTGCTTTTCTTACATCAATTCTTGCCACCATTTCTTCCAGGTCACTTCTCCCAGCTGATCCAGATTTACTTTTTCACCAATCATTGGATGAGTAACCGGAATACTGTTTTCTTCCGCATATTTTGAAACAAGTTCCAACGGTTCAAACCAGGGATGCTGGGCCAGTTTGAATTTTGAATTATGAACGGGAATAAAGTTTTTGGCTTTCAGTTCCTGTACCTCCTGAATAATCTGTTCGGGAAGGCTGTGGATGTAGGGCCATTTTTCATTGTATTGCCCGCATTCCATTATCGCAAGATCAAAAGGTCCGAATTTCTCTCCGATCTCTGTAAAATGATTTCCGTAACCGCTGTCGCCACCTAAAAATAGTTTTTTGAATGGAGTCTGCAACACAAAGGAAGTCCACAGGGAAATATTCCTGTTTAGAAGTCTTCCCGAGAAATGTCTTGCCGGAGTGAGTGTAATACTGAAACCATCTGCCAGATCAACGTTTTCCCACCAGTTTCTTTCAACTATTTTTTCTGTTTCCCATCCCCAGTATTCAAAATGCTGTCCGGTTCCTAATCCGCAAATAACGAGACCTACCTTATCTTTCAGTGCCTGAACGGTTGGGTAATCCAGATGATCCCAATGATCATGGGAAATCAGGAGTACATCAATCTCCGGCATATCTTCCGGTTTGTAATGGTCTGATCCCGGAAATGCTTTGATAGAGCCGGGCATTGGAGAAGCATTCCCACTGAACACAGGATCTACCAGAAACTTTTTGCCATCAATTTGAATAAAATAAGAGCTGTGCCCGAACCATACGAGCACATTGTCTTCGGGTTTCAGGTTCTTCAGGTCTGTGGTTACAAACGGAATCGGGGATTTTGGGGTTACATTTTCTATTTTACATAGGGTCTGTAGGAGTAATTTGGTCATGCTTTCCCCTTCCAGCAAAGCCGGTGTAGGAAGGATATTCTGAAATTTTCCGTTGGTATAATTCGGCAGTGTACTGAAATAGGTTTTTCTCTTTTCGTTGGGAAACTGCCCCATTTGTTTCTTCAAATTCATTCCGTTGTTGTTTTTGTTCTGAACCTTCATCATGTAAGGATTAAATCAGAATAATAAATATAGGGATTAGATTCTTTACTTAAACAGATCAACGAATAAAGGGGATCGTTTACTTTATTTCTTTCGATAAAACCAGATTTTATCAACATGCTTTTTTTAATGATAAAAAAATCTCCAGTCCTGATTCTTCATTACATTTAAAATAAAAATGTTAACTTATCATCTTCTTTATTAACTTTTTATTTATTTTTTCAATTTGATGTAACAAATATCCTACAATAAGTGTCTTATTAGTGAAATATCACTTTGAATGAAAATAATTATATGTTCGATCGCCTTACTGATGGGTTCTTTGGTCTTTTCACAGGCTAAAAATGATACCATCAAGCAGAAGGAAAATCAAATTGAAGGCGTTACATTAACAGCAAGAAAACCTACTGTGGAATCTAAAGCAGACAGAACGGTTTTTAATGTATCCAACAGCTCTATCCTGGCAGGAAACACCACCTGGGATGTTTTGAGAATGACCCCTTTGGTAAGCATTGACAATAATGATGCAGTGAAAGCAGAAGGAGAATCCGTTACGGTTTATATCAACGACAGAAAATCTGTATTTACCGGTAAGGAATTAAAGGAATATCTGAAAACCATTCCTGCGGATAACCTGATGAAAATTGAAGTGATCACCAGTCCGTCATCACGCTACGAAACGGCAGGATCAGTCATTAATATCGTTCTTAAAAGGAGGGATGATGAAGGAATGAAAGGCAGTGTGACTTTTAATAACAGACAAAACGCCAAAAATTCTCAGTATACGAACCTTAATCTGAATTATCACAAGAAAAATTTCACGCAAACCCTAATTGGAAGCTATAGTGACAATACTTACTTCCAGAGAAACACCAGTGTGAACAGTTTATATAAAGATAATGATGTGACCCGTATTAGTAATGAAACCTTGGGGAAAGGCAGAAGCCCATCCATGTCTTCTACATCTGAATATGAATTGAATGATAAAAACAATATAGGCCTTATTCTGGAATATTATCAGAGCAAAAATTCTTCCGCTTCTGATGCAGACCTTTCCAGAACCAAGAATGATCAGCCATTTGAATCTTATCATCAGGATCAGGATGTAACAGGGCGATACCGCACACTGGGGACGAATGTTTTTTATAAATACTATGACAAGGAGAAAAACAGGATTCTGGATGTCAACTTGGGTTCCAATTATAATTCTCAGGAGAATCTCAATGAATTTTTAAAAACATATAACAACATATCGAAAGTCAATCAGCTGGGAATCAATTCTCATGAACAGACCCGAAACTATTACATCAAAGTAGATTATACCCAGCCTCTGGGGAAAGGCGGCAGCTTTGAAGTAGGCGGAAAAATGGATTTCAATAATAATGTGATCCCGAATACGCTTTCAGGAAATAATGCGGATAATCTCCGTACCAATGATGTTTTTCATTACGAAGACAATATCAATTCACTGTATGCGAACTACAGCAAAACCTTCTTCGAAAAGCTGGAAACAAGAGTCGGTGTCCGTTATGAGCATATCGACTATAAAATGAGAGAGGATGTATCCGGGAAAAACCGAAAGGATTCCTACAGTACCTTGCTTCCCAATCTATTGTTGAAATACTCTTTTTCGGATAAATATGATCTGACGCTGACGTACAACCGTAATCTCTGGCGTCCGTGGTATTCGGAGTTCAATCCTTTTCTTGTTCCTACGAACGATGGAACATTCTCCCGCGGAAATATGGAGCTGGAACCGAACCCGAGTCACAGAGTTTATATGAAGCTGGGAATTCTTAAAAAGTACTTTATTTCTGCAAGGTATATGTATACCGATAAGGATTACTGGACCTCATTTGCTGAAGAAGATGGAAGAACAGTAACCCTTCCGGATAATTTCAACGGAAAAGTTCAGAAGTATTACCTTTTTGCGAATACGAACCAGACCTTCCTGAAAAATAAACTGAATGTGAATGTCGGCGTTGGATGGTATTATATCGATAACCATGATTTCAACCAGGTAAATGATCTGAAAGGTAAAGATTATATCAGTTATATGGGAGCTTCGGCCAATTTATCCTACACGAATCTGTTTAATAAAAACATCAACCTGAGTCTCTGGGCAGAACTTTCTAACCAGAATAACGGAAATTCATACGCGAATAAAACGAATATTTTCCATAACATCTCAGCTACCAAAATATTCCCTAAAACACAGATGGAAGTGAGTCTTCAGCTGATGAATATTTTCAGCAGACCTATTTTCGATAATACCACTTACAGTCAGGATGGTACCTTCAGATCTTCGATGAGGTCAGACTGGTACGGATTTTCACTTTCGTTCGTGAAACGTTTCGGAAACCAGAAGGTAAAAGGAAACACGAAGACGGATGTAGAGAAAAACAGCGGCGGCGGAAAATAAAATAACGATTTAATCTTGGTAAATCCTGAAAAAAGCTTCAGAATTCATCAGACAAAAAAATAATTCAAACAGCAGAAATCTCAGGGTTTTTGCTGTTTTTATTTTGGGGCATTCCACAAAATTTCTCCATACTATTTGAGCAAAAAACCATGATCTGATCCATTGGACCACATTTTTTTAATCATTCTGGATGAGAGTAAAAAAAACGGAAGTGGGTAGCTTTACACCCAATTAAAAAGCTTTTCAGATGGAAAAAAACAATCTAACAAACAGAACGGGTGCTCCAGTATCAGATAATCAGAATATTTTAACAGCCGGAAAACGCGGTCCTGCCCTACTTCAGGATATATGGTTTCTGGAAAAGATGGCTCACTTTGACCGGGAAGTGATTCCGGAGCGTAGAATGCATGCTAAAGGCTCCGGTGCTTACGGAGTTTTTAAAGTTACCCATGACATTACCCCATATACAAAGGCCAGTTTATTTGGTGAAATAGGCAAAGAAACCCCACTATTCATCCGTTTTTCAACGGTAGCAGGAGAAAGAGGCGCAGCTGATGCAGAAAGGGATATCAGAGGTTTTGCCCTGAAATTCTATACCGAAGAAGGAAACTGGGATCTGGTAGGAAACAATACACCTGTTTTCTTCCTGCGTGATCCTTTAAAGTTTCCGGATTTAAATCATGCCGTGAAAAGAGATCCGCGTACCAATATGAGAAGTGCTGATAATAACTGGGATTTCTGGACGCTTCTTCCCGAATCTCTTCATCAGGTGACCATTACCATGAGCGACCGTGGACTTCCCAAATCTTATCGGCACATGGATGGTTTCGGAAGTCATACGTACAGTTTTATTAATCATGAAAATAAACGTTTTTGGGTTAAATTTCATTTCAAAACCCAGCAGGGAATAGAGAATCTCACCAATGCTGAAGCGAAACAAATCATTGCTGAAGACCGCGAAAGCCATCAGAAAGATTTATATGAAAATATAGAAAACGGAAACTTCCCTACCTGGAAAATGTACATTCAGATCATGGAAGAAGCGGATGCAGACACCTATCACATCAATCCTTTTGATTTAACGAAAGTATGGCCACACGGAGATTACCCGATGATCCCGGTAGGAGAATTTACTCTTAACCGAAATCCTTCCAATTATTTTGCGGAGGTGGAACAGGCGGCATTCAATCCGGCGACCATCGTTCCCGGAATTGGTTTTTCTCCTGATAAAATGCTGCAGGGCCGTTTGTTTTCGTATGGTGATACGCAACGTTACCGTTTAGGTGTCAATCATCACCAGATTCCTGTGAATGCTCCGAAATGCCCATATATGGCTTACCACCGTGACGGAGCAATGCGAACTGACGGAAACTACGGAAGCAAGATCGCTTACGAACCCAACAGTTTCAGCCAGTGGCAAGAGCAGCCGGCTTATGAGGAACCACTTTTAGCTTTGTCAGGATATGCCGGACATTGGGATCACCGTGAAGATGATGATTATTTTTCCCAACCAGGAAATCTTTTCAGACTGATGTCTGATGAGCAGAAAGAACTTTTATTTAACAATACTGCGGATGCTGCGGGAGGCGCCCAGCAATTTATCCAGATCCGTCACATCAGAAACTGCTATAAAGCCGATCCTAACTATGGAAAAGGAGTTGCAAAAGCGCTTAATCTATCGTGGGAAACCGTTTGTGATTACGAGGGATATGACATGAAAAAACAGACGGATATGAAATAGGGAGAAATCCCTGTTTCTTCCCCTGACTTATCGGCTTTCAATTTATTAACTGTCCATCAAATACTGATATTATACAATGGAGATACAAAAATTTAGTTATGATAATAATATCGTGCGTGCTTTCCTGTATGCCACCGTCGTGTTTGGTATTGCAGGATTTATATTGGGGCTCACCACCGCCCTGATGCTTTTCTATCCTGAACTGCCGGAGTTTCTGTTCGGTACGGATGATATGACGATTCAAAGTTTAAGGGAAGGGAATATTCAGGGGCTTGTGAATTCGCAGGGGATATTGGGTTTTGGAAGAATCAGGATGATGCATACCAATACGGTAATCTTTGCTTTTGTATGTAATTCTTTTTTCTGTGCCACCTATTACAGTCTTCCAAGGCTGCTAAAAGCTCCCATGTACAATGCTACCCTTTCGTGGATTCATTTCTGGTCGTGGCAGATCATGATTGTGGCCAGCTGGATCACGTTTGCTATGGGCTTCAATACTTCAAAAGAATATGCAGAACATGAATGGCCGCTGGATATCCTGCTCACCTTTTCCTGGATTGTTTTCGGAATCAATATGTTCGGAACGATTGCGAAAAGAAGGGTAAGGCATTTGTACGTTGCTATTTGGTTTTATATCGCTACATGGATTGGGGTAGCTTTATTGTACATCGTCAATAATCTTGAAGTTCCGCTTGATTTCTGGAAATCTTATTCCTTATATTCAGGGGTTAAAGATGCTTTGATCCAATGGTGGTATGGGCATAATGCCGTTGCCTTTATCCTGACCACTCCTATTTTGGGAATGATGTATTATTTCCTTCCGAAAGCGGCAAACAGGCCTGTATTTTCGTATAAGCTGTCTATTATTCACTTCTGGTCACTTATTTTCGTGTATCTCTGGGCGGGACCTCACCATTTGCATTATACCGCTATTCCTGGATGGACACAGGCTTTAGCCACAGGGTTCTCCATTATGCTGATTGCACCGTCGTGGGGAGGAATGCTTAACGGATTGCTTACTTTAAGAGGTGCCTGGGAAAAAGTACGGGATAATCCGGTCCTGAAATTCTTTGTCGTTGCCGTCACCTGTTATGGGATGGCTACTTTCGAAGGGCCACTTTTAGCAACTAAAACGTTAAATAAAATCGGGCATTACACCGACTGGGTCATTGGTCACGTACATTTAGGGGCTCTCGGATGGAATGGCTTTATGGCGTTTGGTATCGTGTACTATCTTGTCCCGATCATGTGGAGAACCAATTTATGGTCTGTAAAGCTGGCCAACTGGCATTTCTGGCTGGGAACACTGGGGGTTCTGTTTTATGTTGTCCCAATGTATATTTCAGGTTTCACCCAGGGATTGATGTGGAAACAGTTTAATCCTGATGGTACTCTGATGTATAAAAACTGGCTGGATACGGTAACCGCTGTCATCCCTTATTACAAGATGAGGTTCCTTGGAGGGACATTCTATCTTACAGGCGGATTGCTGATGGTTGTTAATATTTTTAAAACCATAAGACAAGGCTCGTTCCAGAGAGAAGTTGCTGCGGAAGCTCCTGCATTGGCAAGAATACACGGGAGAAAAGCCGGAGAAGGTATTCACTTATGGATCGAAAGAAAACCGGTTATCCTTTCAATAGGTGCGTTTTTTACTTTATCGATCGGAGGTGCTGCGGAAATCATTCCTACAATGACCATTAAGAAAAATGTTCCTACCATTTCGGCGGTTAAACCGTATTCTCCCTTAGAACTCGAAGGCCGTGATCTGTATATCCGTGAAGGCTGTAATGCCTGTCATTCCCAGATGATCAGACCTTTCCGGGACGAAATTGTGAGATTTGAAGGTAAGAACGGACAGTATTCGAAAGCCGGAGAATTTGTCTATGACCATCCTTTTCTTTGGGGCTCCAAAAGAACAGGACCTGATCTGCACAGAGAAGGAGCCAGAAACCCGGATTCATGGCACCTGAAGCATATGTATAATCCAAGATCAACCTCTCCGGGATCTATCATGCCACGCTTTCCATGGTTGATTACGAATAAACTGGACCGTTCTCAGATGCTGAGCAAAATGGAACTGATGAAAAAATCATTTGATGTTCCTTACAACAAAGCTCAGATTGACTCCGCCAATGCTTGGGCAGATGGTCAGGCATCAGGAATTGTAAAGAGAATCTATGCGGAAGCTACGGATATCAAAGAGCAGATAGAAAAAGAAAAAGTAGCAAAAGGAAATCAATTTGTTCCTCTGGAAAAACGTGAAATTGTCGCGATGATTGCTTATCTGCAGAGATTAGGGACTGATATTAAGACGACGGATGTGAAGACTGCAGGAAACTAAGAGCAATAGAACACTTTCATAAAAATATACATCATATTTAAATTATTCATACATTAGTGATTAATTACAAACTAAAATATTATGAAAAATTTAAAGAAAATCTCAAGAGACAATTTAAAAACAATCAAGGGAGGTCTCTCTTATTGTAATGAACAACGGTATTGCAATATAAAATTTTGCTGTGCTGACGGAGTCTGCAGACACATAGATTCCGCTTACTGCCAATAAGCAGAAAACAATCTAATGCATGGTTTTAAATCCGATCATTATCGTGATATACAAAGCTTCTGAACAATCAGAGGCTTTTTTTGTTGAAAAACCCGTAAAGTCATATATTTGGCCCTTTAACGAAAACCATGAAAAAAATTCTCTTATTTCTAGGATTATCCTGTTTATCTACGTTTTCCGCTCAGGAAAATTTGCTAGACCCGAACTACGGGCAAAACACCGGCACTTCTATTTTTGCATTTTACACCAATGGACAGGCCAGCGGTGGTCTTCAAATCCATGACACGACTCAACTCCCGGACGGAAAGATTCTCGCAGTGGGAGTTAGCTTTTATGCACGTTTTACGGCAAATGGACTTTTAGATCCCACTTTCAATAATGGACTGGGGTACAAACTGATCTCTCCTTCCCATAACTATAATATGATAGAACCTGCCGGAGACGGTAATTATATTATTCTGGATGCCAGTACAGGCGGACAGATCTTAAAGATAGATGAAAACGGAAATTCTGTAAACGGCTTTACCACTTATAACGCATCCGGGGACTACGTAGATATGCATATTGATCCTAATGGGAAAATTTATGTTATAAGGAGGGTCAGTAATAATCATTTCTTAGTTCGACTGCTTCCCAATGGTCTTGTGGATACCACGTTTGCGAATAACGGTGAGATCGCTTTAGGTTCAACTTACCAGTACAGACAAGTTAAAGTAAACGCCAACAACGAAATCTTTATCGGAGGAAAATACCAGATCGCACAAAACAACCGTTATATGCTGGTTTCAAAATTTGATGCCGCCGGAAATCTGGATACCGCCTTTGGAACAAACGGGCATTTCACACGCCCTGCAGGAGAGTATGTCGGTGATTATACCCGCCTCGAGCTTCTGGAAGACGGAAAAATACAGGGCTTCACTTCAGGAAGTTTCTGCTTTGGAAATAACTGCTTTGGGCTGATCGCCTACCGTCTTCTTCCCAACGGGACTTTAGATCCTTCCTATAAAAACGGAGGGGCATTTGTATTGCCGATACAGTCAAATTCTGATCCTGTAGAAGTAAGACGCATGCCGGATAACTCGTTTATGATCGGAGGAACCGGTAATCACACCATGTATGCCCTAAGGATGAAGGCTAATGGAGAACTGGACACATCTTTCGGGGTGGACGGTAAGATCATTACCCCTATTATTGGCACGGGGAGCTCTTATGTCATTAACAAGGGTTTTGAATTATATGGAAATTCTATTGTACTGGTCGGCATCTATTCTATTTGGTACGGAGCCCAAACGAAATATGTGGGGACTGCACGGAAATATTTCTTCTCTTCAAACAATTTGGCAACCACAGATCCGGAAAAAAGCAGCAACAAGGTGAAAATTTATCCCAACCCAGTCGGAAACAATCTGCAATTCACATCCAATGATCCTGTCAACGGATTTGAAATCTATGATATGAACGGGAAAAGAATCATGTATTCTGCCACTCCTTTAAAAAATAATTTCATCAATGTGAATGCCCTGACTTCCGGAAATTATATTCTTAAGCTGGAAACTTCGAAAGAGATAATTACGGCTAAATTTATTAAGGAATAAGGCATCATTTCAGGTACAAGACTTTATGATTGACAGATGTGAATGGTGAATTTTGAGACAGATATGAGATTTTAGAGTATAACATTAACATTTATTATATCATTCACGGTATTGAGAAATAACAATTTTATGTAACTTTACCATCACTAAATTTTTAAACACATGAAAAACAAAACATTAAAATTAGCTCTGGCTTCTTTACTATTAATGAGCGCAGTTTCTTTTGCGAAAGAAATCAATCAAAACAAAAACAACACCACTACCCATAATGATGGACCAAAAGGAAAAGGACCAATTGGTACCACTACTCCACCGGACGACACCATCGATCCTACAAAACCAGACAGACCGAGATAGTATACAACACATACGATCTTTCCTAGCAGCCCGGCATTTGCCCGAAGCTATGTAGATATAAATCAATCCAGGAATCAGTTCCTGGATTTTTTTGTTTTCAGAAAGATGCAGACTTATTCATTGGGATCAAAGTCTTCCGCCCACTCTACAATATCTGTATTATGAGTAGAAAAAATAATGACAGCACTATCCCCTGCTTTATACTCTTTTTGAGATAAATCTGCAGAATATTTTTCACCATCCAGATAGAAATCGAAAAACGCATAGGGAGATCCCTTTCCTTTGTACTCTACAGCTTTTATTTTCACTTTCTGAGTCACCCCGTAATTCATCAGTTGGTATTTTTCGTGATTATTGGCGGAAATGGCTAATCCAAAAACGGTGGCTCCACAAAAAATAAAAAATAGGGAGAGATAACAGATATTTACCATTCGAACTTTCTTCGGACCTATGGCGTTTTTTAGAATCTGATATTTATGCTTGTCTGAAAGGGTTGAAAAACTAATATCCGCTTGGGTCGGAATCATCATTTTGGTCAGAGCAATACTTAAAAAAAGCGAGCCAATAGGAATGAGAAAAAAGGCTACTAGTCCTAAAAATCTTGCCCCGCTACCCGTCCACCAAACATTAAACCCGATAAATGCTCCTAGTAAAATAGTGAAGAGGCTGAGGAAGATATTTTTTATGTTTTCTTTTGACATAGCTTATATTGAGCGGGCAAAGATAAAATAGTTGAGTGGATAATATCTCTAGTAGGTAAGGGAAAACAAAGGTTTTATAATAAAAAATGTAATCTGTATCCATATCTGATGTATCACCCCATGAAAACATTTTCACAAGTGGTATCTTTGGAAAAAATTATTGCATGAAAAATTTTCTTATTTTCTTAATTCTTTTATTCGCTCAGAAAGTATTCGCACAATCTGAATGGATGTCAATAACCACATCAGTTTCAGGAAGAGAATATCAAATTAGAAATCTCGAAAAAAAAGATAATCAATTCTATGATGTATGGGTAAAGAAGATTGATCCACCCATTAAAATCAAAGGAAAAAATGGAAAATACACTTACAAAAGTAAATACTCTATAAACAATTGGATTGTTTCGTGTGACACCAAGGAATATCAGAACATAACATTTGTAGAATATAATAGTAATGGCAAAATTTTATCTGAAGGCGGTTCTACTGAGGATACATATAAATTTATACCCGATTCAGTAGCTTATGGGGTTTACGAATATATTTGCTCTGAAAACAATTAACTACTCTATACTTAAAATAGCAATAGTGGTTCTTTGATTCCAGTTAGCAACAAAACATTTTTTCAATATTGCTAAATAAAAAAACCGTAAAACTTTATTAAATAAAGAATTACGGTTTTACATTGTGGTCCCACCTGGGCTCGAACCAGGGACCACCTGATTATGAGTCAGGTGCTCTAACCAACTGAGCTATAGGACCTCAAAACTTGGTTAAATTTTGTGATTGCAAAAATAGCAAAATTTCTTTCACTACAAAACTTTTTATTGCTTTTCTTGACAAAGTTCTACCAGCACTCCATTGGTGGATTTTGGGTGCAGGAAGACAACTAATTTGTTATCAGCACCTTCTTTCGGTTCTTCGGAGATAAACTGAAATCCTTCTTTTTTTAATCTTTCAACCTCTTCCAGGATATTTTCTACACCAAAGGCCAGATGATGGATGCCCTCGCCCTTTTTATCGATAAATTTGGAGATCGGACTTTCATGATTACTGGCTTCCAGCAGCTCAATTTTGCTTTCTCCCGTTCCGTAAAAAGAAGTAACCACTCCTTCTCTTTCCACACTTTCTTTTTTGTAGGATTCTTTTCCTAATAATTTGGCGAAAAGCTCATCAGAGACTCCTAAAGATTTTACCGCAATACCGATATGTTCTAGCTTCATAAAATACTAATAAATATAATTAAATCGTAAATTTGATACCGGAGCTGAATTTCAAAGGTATCAATTCAAACAAAAGTACTAAATTTGCATAACTTATGGAAAGTAACAGACAAAGAAAAGTAGCACAGATTATCCAGGAAGACTTCGCAGAGCTTTTCCGCAAACAGGCTTCAGAAAGCAAGCAAAGTATATTGGTATCCGTTTCAGACGTAAAAGTATCGGCAGATCTGGGTATTGCTAAAATTTATTTAAGCATTTTCCCGCAGGAATTCCGTTCCGCGGTGATGAAGGAAATTGAGGAAAACAAAGCTCAATACAGAAATTTTATCGGCCAGAAAATGGCAAAACAGGTACGTATCATTCCACAACTTAATTTTTATTTAGATACGGCTCTTGATGACGTTGAAAAATTGGAAAGAGAGTTAAGAGGCGAAGGCGACAACCCTGTTTTATAAGATCTTGAAGAATATTGCATTTTACATAGCATCCAGATACCTTTTGGCAAAAAAAGGCAGTACCGCCGTGACGTTCATTACGTGGCTTTCGGTAGGTGCCATGACGGTTGCTGTGACTGCAATGTTCGTGATCATTTCAGTATTCTCAGGACTTGAAACCCTGAACAAAGACCTGATCTCCAATCTCCACGCAGACCTTACCCTGAAAAGTGCTTCAGGCAAAACGGTGAAAGATCTGGATAAGGTCACTTCTGTTTTAAACAACAACAAAGCCATCAGCAGTTTTTCCCGTGTCATTGAGGAAAAAGTTTATGTCAATTATAAAGGTAAAGGGGATATCGCTTATTTAAGAGGAGTAGATTCCGCTTATACAAGGGTCAACCCTATCGATAAAGATGTATTCTACGGAACGTATCCAAGTTTCAAATACTCTAATGAAGTATTGATGGAAACCAATCTGCACAACAGATTATCCATTCCCATTGATTCCACCAGCAATTATGCCACGATATTCATGCCTAAGCCTGGAACCGGTATCATTAATAAAGAAGAGGACATCTATAATAAGAGAGATTTTCTTGTTACGGGCGTTTTTCCGGGGAAAGATCAGCTGGACAGTTATATCATTGCCCCTATTGAACTGACTGAGGAACTGCTTAGCTTACCAAAGAAATCAGCATACCAGATCGTTATTAAATTAAAGAATCCGGAAAATGCCGATGCAGTAAAGCAAAGTCTTCTTAATTCACTGGGTAAAAACATAGAGATAAAAACCAAGGAAGAAGAAAACGCGGCTTTCTGGAAGATGATCAATACAGAAAAAATGTTCATCTATCTGATTTTTGCGCTGGTGATCTTCATTACAACCTTTAATCTGGCCGGAGCCATTATTATTCTCCAGCTTGACAAAAAAGAACAGTCAAGATCTCTTATTTCATTAGGTTTCCCGATAAGCCATTTAAGAATGACCTATTTCTATACCGGACTTCTCATTGTGATCTCAGGTGTGATTTCAGGATTAATCATGGGAACTCTACTTTGCTATTTCCAGCTTTATACGGAATTCTTCAGAGCTAATGAATTACTTCCTTTCCCTGTAAAAATTGTTGGGAAAAATTATCTTATCGTAGCCCTCACGGCTTCTCTTTTCGGAATCATTATTTCATGGTTCTTTTCTAAAATCAGCAAAGACTATATTACTAAAAGTTAATACAGTAGATTTGAAATAAAATATACTTCATTTTCAATTTTTTGTACCTTTACGGCCCAATTTTTTTTAAATGAAACGAATTTTATCCTTTTTTCTGCTGAGCTTCGCAATTATTTTTGCATCAGCACAAGCACCTGCCACCTATTATGACGGAACTGCAGGCTTGACCGGTGTAGCTTTAAAAAATAAGCTAAACCAAATTATTACGAACGGTCATCAGGCTAAAAGCTATGCTGGATTATGGACTGCTTACCAGACTACCGATCGCGACTACTTTTATGAAAATGACGGAAGTGTTTTAGATATCTATTCTGAAAACCCAACCGGCACAGATCCATACAATTTTACCATCGGCACTAACCAGTGCGGGCAGTATTCCGTTGAAGGCAACTGTTATAACAGAGAACATATTGTTCCGCAAAGTCTTTTTGATGAAGCTTCACCAATGGTAGCTGACGTCAACTTCATCAGAGCAACAGATGGAAAAGTAAATGGTATGAGATCTAATTATCCTTTTGGGAAAGTAGGTACAAACCCATCATTCACCTCTCAAAACGGATCAAAATTAGGCACATCTGCATCTGCAGGTTATTCCGGAATTGTATTTGAACCTATTGATGCATTCAAAGGGGATGTGGCAAGAATGATTTTTTATTTTGTAACAAGATATCAGTCTCAGCTTGCAGGTTTTACTTCGGCAAACGGAACAGGAGGTATGCTTGGAACAACAGCATTTCCGGGACTGCAAACCTGGGAACTTGAGCAGTTAAGAGCCTGGCATGCAGCGGATCCGGTATCACCTGCAGAAATCTCAAGAAATAATGCCACTTACGAATATCAGAGCAATAAGAATCCTTTCATTGATCATCCTGAATTTGTTGAACTGATCTGGGGATCACAGGTTCCGGATTCTCAAGCTCCTACAGCCGCCACCAACCTTACTACTCAAAATCCTACTGCCAGTACGATATCTCTAAGCTGGACAGCTGCTACGGATAATATTGGTGTTGCAGGTTATGATGTATATGCTAACGGAATATTAAAAACAACGGCTTCAGGAACTACAGTAACAGTTCAGGGACTGACACCTTCTACGACTTACACTTTCTATGTAATTGCCAGAGATGCAGCAGGAAATTCTTCACCTCAGAGCAATTCTGCAGATGGAACAACCCTGGCAGGACAGCCTGGAGGAAATACAAGTTGTGGAACAGAAAACTTTGAAACCATTACAGGTGCTCCGAACACGTATGCTACAACAATATGGACCAATAATAATATTACCTGGACCGCAACAGATGCAAGAACCGACCAAACCATTTCAGGAAAGGCAATTACCATCAGAAACGGAAGTCTTACAAGCAGCACTATTTCAGGAGGTATTGGAAGCATATCTTTAAAAGCTCAGCTGAAATTTGGCGGAGATGCTGGTAATCTTAACGTTCAGATCAATGGCGTAACAGCAGGAACGATAGCTTACACAGGAACAGCTCCAACAGTTCCAATTACAATTAATAATATTAACGTAAGCGGTAATATTGTCATTAAAATTGTAAACCCGATAACAACAAACAGAGTGGCAATTGATGACCTTACCTGGACATGTTTCGGTGCCCTTGGGACTTCAGATGTGAAAAAAGATCAATCCGAATTCTCAGTTTATCCTAACCCGGTAAAAAACAATGAATTATTTGTAAAAGGTGAAAACTTAAGCAAAATTTCAAAAGCTCAGATCTATGATCTTTCCGGAAAACTTATTGAAGTGATTGAAAACCCTTTCAAAAACTCTAATAAAATAAACCTTAAAGGCCTTACCAAAGGAAATTACATCCTGAAAACAGACAGTTTCTCTACAAAATTCATTGTAGAATAAACTTGAAAAATATTTGATAACAAAGACCGATTTATTCGGTCTTTTTTTTATTTTTGATGTATGGAATCCAATAAAAAACTAGGACTGATAGGAAGAAATATTTCCTATTCCTTTTCCAAAAAATTCTTTGAAGACAAGTTTCAGAAGCTGATGCTGAAAGACTTTACCTACGATATTTTTGACCTGAATGAAATTGATGAAGTAGAGAATCTCCTTACCGATCCGGAACTTTTAGGATTCAATGTCACCATCCCATACAAGGAAAAGATTGTTGATTATCTCGACGGGCTAAGCGATGAGGCTGAAAAAATTGGTGCTGTGAACTGTGTTTTGATCAGAGAAGGTAAAAAAACTGGTTACAATACGGATGCTTTCGGTTTCGAAAAAACACTTCTGCTCCATAAGAAAACCTATCAGGACAAAGCTTTGATCCTTGGAAACGGAGGCGCTGCAAAAGCTGTAAAATATGTAATGGATAAACATGGAATTCCATCCATCACGGTGTCAAGAAATTCTGAGATCAATTTTGAAAACCTCGACAGCCAGACGGTTTCCGACCATAAGATCATCATCCAATGTACACCTGTCGGAACATTCCCGAATGTGGAAGACTGCCTGGAATTTCCTTTTGACGGGATCACATCCGAACACCTGATCATCGACCTGATCTACAACCCGAACTATACTCAATTCATCATTAAAGCATCCGAAAAAGGAGCCAAAACTGTGAACGGATATTACATGCTTGAACAGCAAGCAGAAAAAGCTTGGGAAATTTGGAATTTTCAAAAAAAATAACCTAAATTAGTACCTTAATTGGCTTTACAGCTATATATCAAAAGGATATTAACGCCACTCACATAAAAGATTTGCTATGACTACAGAAAACAATCTTTCTGAAAACGAAGAAAATAAAATTCCTAACGAAGTATCTCAGGAGGAAACGTCGGAAACGCCCGTACCTCATGGTGAAACTGCTCATGATGATGAGGCTGAACACCTTGAAGAGGATCACACTGATGATATTTCTCTGGCTGATGCTTTGAAAGAAATGGAAAAAATCATCAACACGGCCAATGCTGGTGAGAATTTCAAAAGATTCAATCAGTTAAAAGAAAAAGCAAGTCATTACATCCATGATGAAGTGGAAGACAAAAAGCATGAATATGCAGAAGGCGGAAATGCACCTGAAAATTTCAGCTACGAGCATCCTTTACAGTCTAAGCTGTCTGCCCTGATCAATATTTTCAGAGAAAAGCATGACACTTACCAGAAATCTCAGGATGAAGAGCAAAAGAAAAACCTTGATCACCGTCAGAACATCATAGAAAGACTTAAAAATCTGTACACGAATTCTGAGGCGGGAACCAACCTTTTCAAATCCATCCGTGAGATCAAAGAAGAATGGTCAAAAGCCGGACAGGTAGCAAAATCTGAATTTAAGATCCTTAACAATAATTATTTCCACCACCTGAATCAGTTTTATCAGATGCTGGATCTGAATAAAGAATTCTTAGAGCAGGAATTCAGCCACAACCTTGAGAAAAGACAGCACATCATTGCCCGCGCCAAAGAACTGGAAAGCGAGCCTGTGATTCAAAAGGCATTGAACGAACTTCAGTACCTTCATAAACTTTGGAAAGAAGAAGCTGAACCGGTAGCCGAAGAATTCCGTGAAAAAACATGGGAAGAGTTCAAAGAAATTTCCAACAAGATTCACGAAAGAAAATCTGAGCTTTCTGCCGCTATTGAAGGAGAGCAGAATGACAATCTGGAAAAGAAAAACCAGATCATTGCAGAAATCAAAAAATTATCTGAGCCTGCTGAAACACCTAACCACGGTTATTGGCAGAACTCCATCAAAAGAGTAGAAGATCTTCGTACCGAATTCCTAAAGACAGGAAGTGTTCCAAGAAAATTGTCCAATCAGAACTGGAATGATTTTAAAACAACACTTAGAGGTTTCAACACGACAAAGAACAATTACTATAAATCTCTCAAAGGTTCTCAGCAAGCCAATCTGGAAGACAAATTAAAACTGATCCAGACTGCTCAGGACAATATGAACAACGAAGAATGGGACATTGCCGTTCCGTTATTCAAAAAGCTTCAGGAAGACTGGAAAAAGATCGGGCACGTTCCAAAGAGCATGACCAATAAGATCTGGGATGAATTCCGTGATGCCTGTAATACGTTCTTCAACAATTACAGAGAGAAAAACAATGCGTCTAACGATAACTGGAAAGAGAATTACAAACAGAAAAAAGAAATTCTTGAAGATCTGAAAACAGTTTCCAATGACGAAGGCAGCATTGAAAAAATTGAAGCCATAAAAACGGCCTGGAACAATATCGGGAAAGTACCGAGAGACAAAATCGCGATCAATACCGAATTCAACAGAACGTTGAGAGAAAAGCTGAAACTGAATAAAATCAATGAGCTTGAACTGAAGGAAGAAGGATTAACAGAAAATCAGCTTACGGATAAAGCAAGAAAGATCAAGAGCCAGATCTCTGACCTTGAAGGCGAAATTGTAAAACTGGAAAACAACCTGGCATTCTTCAAAAACCCGTCAAAAGAAAATCCACTTCTAAGAGATACCTTCAATACCATCGACGAGAAGAAAGTACATCTTGAAACTTTAAGACAAAATCTTCACAATATTATTGCAGGAGAATAATCTATTAAACAATATCAATAAGGCGGAGCAAAGAAATTTGTCTTCGCTTTTTCTTTTCACCCTATGAACAACGACGAATTATATATCAAAAGATGCATCGAGCTCGCCCAAAAAGCACTGGGCAAAACCTACCCCAACCCTCTTGTTGGCAGCGTAATCGTCCATGACGGAAAGATCATCGGAGAAGGATATCACCATAAAGCCGGTGAAAATCACGCTGAGATCAATGCCATCAATTCTGTAGAAGATAAAAGCCTGATTCCGGAATCTACCATCTATGTTTCCCTTGAACCTTGTGCACATTATGGGAAAACACCTCCATGTGCCCTAAAAATTAAAGAACTTGGATTCAAAAAAGTAGTTATCGGTGCTATGGATTCTCATGATAAAGTAAACGGAAAAGGAAAGAAAATCATTCAGGATGCAGGAATAGAAGCCGTTTCCGGAGTACTGGAAAAAGAATGTATTGAATTAAATAAGAGATTTTTCACCTATCACGAAAAGAAGAGACCCTACATCATTCTGAAATGGGCAGAATCAGGAGACGGATTTTTAGATAAAGACTTTAAACCGACTGCCATTTCAAATTCTTTGGTCAATCAGTTTGTACACCAGTTGAGAGCTGACGAACATGCGATTTTGGTCGGAACACAGACCGCTTTAAATGACAATCCCAGTTTGACGGTAAGAAATGCTGAAGGCGTAAATCCTGTAAGAATTCTTATAGATTTTGACTTAAAAGTTCCACAAGACTTTAAAATATATAATGCTGAAGCACAAACACTGGTCATCAATTCTATACAAGAAGGAACGGAAAATAATATCAAATTTATTAAAGTAGGAAAAGAGAATTTCCTGCCGGATCTGATGACTGTACTTTATAAGGAACAGATACAATCTGTCATTATAGAAGGCGGAAGCTATACTCTACTACAGTTTATTCATGCAGGACTTTGGGATGAAGCCATCGTCATCAAAAACGAAGAATTAAAACTGGAACATGGAACAAAAGCTCCTACGCTGGATGTAAAACCTCATGATATCAAAGCTTTCAGAGACAATACCGTTTCATTTTATGTACCTGATTTTCAAGATTAATGCCATATGAATTAAAATGATTTTAAACCACATCCATCGGCACTCATTATCAACATCATTATAAATTCAATTTAACATAATAAAATTCTCTAAAAATCATATTTTCAGTTGAAATTAATTAAGTAACTTAATGGTGAATTAAATAATATCAATCAAATTATTATTACATGAAAAATTTAAAGAAAATTTCAAGAGAAAACCTAAAACAGGTAAAAGGAGGATTAGTTAAACTGGAGAATTGCGTTGTGCTTTATGGTTGTCCTGCTAACACGAAAACATGTTATTGGAAAAGTGCCGGCGGAGGCGGAGATGTCGTATGTTCTTAATTCTAAAATCATTCTAAAAAATCAACATGAAAAATCTAAAGAAAATTTCAAGAATCAACCTAAAAAGTATTAGCGGTGGTGCAATTGTATTTGTAAATTGTACGTTACCTACCGGAGAAGCCACCAGATGCAGAGATAAATGTCCTGTGGATTTTTGCGGACCAACAAACTATATGTGCTTACTTCCATTAGATTATTGTGGATCATAGAACAAAGAAATTACTATAAAAATCATAAAAATATAAGGAGCTGTCAAATAATTTGGCGGCTTCTTTCATGATCATTGTGTAACTTATCCTACATTTTATACTTTTGCATGTATAAAGCCGGCTGCAATGACGTTCGAATACAAAACGATAGAAAAACCCATAGAAAATACTTTATTGAAAGAAAAAGGAAGCAAGTTCATCGGATTTGCATTTCCTGTTAACAATGAAAAAGAACTAAAAAACGCGCTGGAAAAAGTAAGGGAAGAACACCCAAAAGCTACTCATCATTGTTATGCTTTCAGAATGGGTCTGGAAGGCGAAAACTACCGGGCAAACGATGATGGAGAACCGTCAGGAAGTGCGGGACTTCCTATTTACAACCAGCTTTTAGCCCATGAAATCACGAATGTTCTCGTTATTTCCGTGCGTTATTATGGTGGAACAAAACTCGGCGTTTCAGGGTTGGTAAAAGCCTATAAAGAATGTGCAAAGATAACCCTTGAGGAAGCGAATATCATCACGAGGGAACTTGAAGCAGAAATCGAAATCCAGTTCAACTTCAATCAGCAGAACACCATATTTACCCTGCTTTCAAAATTCGATGCGAAAGTTTTGAATTTTGATGCAAATGAAAACTGCATATTGACGGCCTCTTTAAAATTGGCCCAAAAAGAAAGCATCTCAGATAAATTATCCGAGATGCAGTATGTTTCATTTGAATTTAAAGATTAATTTCTTCTTCCGCCAAGCAGTAAAGACCCCCAGTATAGGAGCTGTGCCAGTGATCCGATGGCAGCCACCACATAGGTTCTTGCCGCCCATTTCAGACTGTCCTGTACCCCTACAAATTCTTCCTGAGTCACCGTGCCTGTATCTTTAAGCCATTTCATCGCTCTGTTACTCGCATCGTATTCAACGGGAAGCGTTACAAAAGCGAAAAGTGTCGTCATAGCAAACATCGCTACTCCAATCGCCAAAACAGCAGTATTTCCATTCGGATCTTCAATAGATCTTGTGGCAACCATAATTCCAATACCTGCAAGCAGAACAAACTGCATCAGATTAGACGTTATATTGACAACAGGAACCAGCTTTGAACGCAGATTCAGCATTGAATATCCTACAGCATGCTGTACCGCATGACCGCATTCGTGAGCCGCTACCGCAGCCGCAGCCGCATTTCTCTGCATATAGACTCCTTCAGAAAGATTAACTGTTTTATCTGCCGGATTGTAGTGGTCCGTCAGCTGACCGGGAACTGAAATTACCTGTACATCATTGATCCCGTTATCTCTAAGCATCTTTTCTGCCACTTCTTTCCCCGATAAACCATTTCTGAGATGTACATTGGAGTAATATTCAAATTTCGATTTCAATCTTGATGAAACCCACCAGCTCACCAGCATTGAAATACCGATAATGATATAATAACCCGTCATTTTATATAGATTTTTGTGTTTAAATTTTAACCATAATGATGTAAAAACTGTGCCAAAGTATTACATTTTATTATTTATATTTGTCCTCTAATTACCCTCTAATTATGTCAGAAGTTTCAGTTATTGAAGTAAAAAATCAAAGCGAATTAAAACAATTCGTAAGGTTTCCGATGGATCTTTATAAAAACAACCCGTATTATGTTCCTTCTTTTATCAAAGACGAATTTAAAATCTGGGACGCCAAAGAAAATCCGGCTTTACATTATTCAAAATCCAAACAGTATCTGGCGTTAAAAGACAATAAAGTAGTTGGAAGAATCGCTGTGATCATCAATCATAAGGAGGAAAAAGAACTCGGCATTAAAAAGGTACGTTTCGGATGGATCGATTTTATTGACGATAAAAAAGTTTCTAAAGCACTGATTCAAAAAGCGATAGATTACGCTAAAGAACATCATATAGATAAGATAGAAGGACCAATGGGTTTCACGAATCTTGATAAGGCAGGAATGCTGACCATGGGATTTGAAAAACTGGCTACCATGATCGGAATCTATAATCACGCCTACTATCCTAAACATTTGGAAGATCTTGGACTGACCAAAGAAAAAGAATGGGTAGAATATGAAATGAATTTCCCGAAAGTTCTCCCTGAAAAAGTAGAAAAATTCAGTGGTCTGATCGCACAGAAATACAAACTTAAGGTTCTTGATTTCAAATCAAAGCAGGAAATTTTACCGTTTGTAGAACCGATGTTTAAGCTTCTGGATGAAACCTATAAACATCTTTCTACTTACACACCTATTTCAGACGAGCAGATTCAAACGTACAGAGAAAAATATTTCCCGTTTATAGACAAAAACTACGTCATCTGCGTCGTAGATGAAAATAATGAACTGGTTTCATTTGCCATCACCATGCCTTCTTATTCAAAGGCTTTACAGAAATCTAAAGGAAAACTGTTTCCTTTCGGATGGTGGCACTTTTTACAGGCCGGAAAGAAAAACGACCGCGCCAATTTCTATCTGATCGGAATTCACCCTGAATACCAGAGACGTGGCGTTACAGCCATTATATTCAAAGAGATTTTCGTTCGTTTTACCAGTATGGGAATTGATTTTGCCGAAACCAACCCGGAACTGGAAGAAAACAAAAGCGTTCAGGTTCTGTGGCAGGATTACAATCCCGTGAACCATAAGAGAAGAAGAACCTACTCATTAATGATAAGTAATGAGTAATGAATAATCGTTGATGAGTTATTAGTGACTTATTTCAAATCTAAAGCTAATAACTCATATTTTTCGCTTCGTAACACGAACCCCTTACCTCGCAACCCGTAACACGTATCCCTACCCCATGAAACCACATCTCATTGTTTTCGCCGTTCTGATCGCAGCATTTATTGCCTACAACTTCTTTTTCCGGATCGAGGATGATAGATTGAATACGATAGTTAACATAATCTTAGCCAGTATTCTTTTCGGATACATATCATTTATGGCCTATTCTCTGCTCAGAAAAATGAAGAAATAAGCACTATTTTTATTGATTCTAAATTACCGGTTTTCCCTATTTTCAACCCACTTTTAGGCTTATTAATTTCATGCTTTCTTGTTTATTCGCTAAATTTGCAAATTGAGATAATAATGCAAAAATGAATTTACCTGAAAGTTATATTCCAATCCTTCTTCAAGCAGGTGTAGCAGTGGCATTTGTAGCCGTTTCTTTGCTTGGAGCCCATTTTCTGGGACCGAAACAGAAGAAAGGAAATTCTGTGAAAAACCAAAGCTGGGAATGTGGAGTTCCTGTAGAAGGAAATGCGAGAACACCGTTTTCCATTAAATACTTCCTGACTGCGGTATTGTTCGTACTATTCGATATTGAAATCGTATTTTTTTACCCGTATGCGGTTAACTTCAGAGAATTCGGAGTAGAAGGATTCCTGGCCGTACTTACCTTCGTCGCGATCTTCTTCATGGCGTTTTTCTATGTTTGGAAACGCGGTGCATTAGATTGGGATAAATAAATTTTAACATTAAAAGATTTAATGTATTTAACGAATTTAAAGATGGATAAGTTTTTAAATTTTTAAATGTCTGAATCTTTAAATATTTAATAAAAATGTCAGATAAAAAACCAGTAATAAGAACAGATGCACCTGCTCCCGAAGGATTTGAAGGAGAAGGGTTTTTCGCAACGAAACTGAGCAGTGTGATCGGGATGGCCAGGAAGTTTTCTCTTTGGCCTTTACCATTTGCAACCTCTTGTTGTGGTATCGAGTTTATGGCTACCCTGAACCCTACGTATGATGCTTCAAGATTTGGTATGGAAAGAAACTCTTTCTCTCCAAGACAGGCAGATATGCTGATGGTTTGCGGAACGATATCTAAAAAATTAGGACCAGTCCTAAAAGAAGTTTACACTCAGATGGCTGAGCCGAAATGGGTGGTGGCTGTTGGTGCATGTGCATCCAGCGGTGGTATTTTTGACACGTACTCTGTATTACAGGGAATCGATAAAATTATTCCGGTAGACGTATACGTTCCGGGATGTCCTCCAAGACCGGAGCAGATCATTGAAGGTGTAATGCAGGTTCAGGCTCTTTCCGAAAGCGAAAGCATCAGAAGAAGAGATATGCCTGAATACCAGAAATTACTAGATTCTTACAACATAAGCAACTAAGGGAAATGACAAACGAATTTGTACTAGAAGCTATTACTAGAGAATTTCCGGATTCTGTGATTTCGAGTTCAGAGCCTTATGGAATGCTGACGATTGAAGTGAAGAAGGAAGATATCAAAAAGATCATTCATTATTTAAGAGACTCATCACTGGAATTTAATTTCCTTACTGATATCTGCGGTATTCATTACCCTGAGTTTCCTGAAAAGGAGATCGGTGTTATCTATCACCTGCACAATATGATGGCTAATTTCAGATTACGTCTGAAGATCTTTATGTCCAGAGAAAATGTAGAAGTAGATTCTCTTGTAGAATTATTTGCCGGAGCGAACTGGATGGAAAGAGAAACTTTTGATTTCTACGGAATTAAATTCAAAGGACATCCTGATCTTAGAGCAATCCTTAACATGGAAGACCTTGGATACCATCCGATGTTGAAGGAATACCGTCTGGAAGATGGAACAAGAACAGATAAGGACGATAATATGTTCGGAAGATAAAATATAATGCAATAAGCAGTAAGCAATAAGCAGTAAGCTTAAAGCCTAAAGCCTAGAGCCTAAAGCATTTAAATTATGAAAGATAACTCATTATCTAATATACTTAACCAGTACGAAAGTAAGGAGCAGATTGACGGGCAGCTGTATACCCTCAATTTAGGACCTACCCACCCTGCTACCCACGGGATCTTCCAGAATATCTTAACGATGGACGGAGAAAGAATCCTTCACGCAGAGCAAACGGTAGGATACATCCACAGAGCATTTGAGAAAATTTCCGAAAGAAGAAACTATTCTCAGATCACTACCCTTACAGACCGTATGAATTACTGTTCAGCGCCTATCAATAACCTGGGTTGGCACATGACAGTAGAGAAGCTGATCGGCATAGAAGTTCCAAAGCGTGTAGATTATATGCGTGTTATTTTAATGGAACTAGCCAGAATCGGTGATCACCTGATCTGTAACGGGGTAACCGGAATGGATGCAGGAGCGATTACAGGTCTTACTTATATGTTCATCGAAAGAGAACGTATTTACGATATGTATGAGCAGATCTGCGGAGCGAGAATGACGACGAATATGGGAAGAATCGGAGGATTTGAAAGAGATTTCACCCCGAAATTCCATGAGCTATTACAGGATTTCTTAAAAACTTTCCCGGCGAGATTCAAAGAATTCGGAACTTTACTGGAAAGAAACAGAATCTTTATGGACAGAACCATTGGTGCAGGAGCAATTTCTGCAGAAAGAGCATTAAGCTATGGTTTTACAGGTCCGAACCTACGTGCAGCTGGAGTAGATTATGACGTAAGAGTTGCACAGCCTTATTCTTCTTACGAGGATTTCGACTTTATCATTCCTGTAGGAACTGCAGGTGATACGTACGACCGTTTCATGGTTCGTCAGCAGGAAATATGGGAATCACTGAAAATCATCAAACAAGCATACGAAAATCTTCCTGAAGGACCATTCCACGCGGATGTTCCTGATTTCTATCTTCCTGAAAAGGCAGATGTTTACAAGAAAATGGAAGCTTTAATCTACCATTTCAAAATCGTTATGGGAGAAACAGACGTACCTAAAGGAGAAGTTTATCATGCTGTAGAAGGTGGAAACGGAGAATTAGGATTCTATCTCGTGAGTGACGGAGGAAGAAGCCCTTACAGACTTCACTTCAGAAGACCATGTTTCATCTACTATCAGGCTTATCCTGAAATGATCACTGGTTCTGTAATTTCAGACGCGATCGTTACCATGTGTAGTATGAATATTATTGCGGGAGAATTAGACGCATAAAAAGAAGACGTCAGACATCAGATTTCAGATGTTAGACTCTTTGCTTTGTATATAAATTTAAAATCTGATGTCTGAAATCTGGCATCTGAAATCTTAGATAAAAAATGAGCGAAACAATAGCTTTTAAACCGGAAAGTTTAGAACAGGTACACAAAATTATCGCAAGATATCCTGAGGGAAGACAAAAGTCTGCTCTTCTTCCTGTACTTCACTTAGCACAGAAAGAATTCGGAGGATGGTTAGACGTTCCTGTGATGGATTATGTTGCTGAATTATTAAGTATTAAGCCAATTGAAGTATATGAGGTAGCTACTTTTTATACCATGTTCAATATGAAGCCGGTTGGTAAATATGTTTTGGAAGTATGCAGAACCGGACCTTGTATGGTTTGCGGAAGCGAAAAAATCCTTGATCATATCAGAACCAAACTGAACATTAAGGACGGAGAAACTACCGAAGACGGTATGTTTACCCTAAAACCTGCCGAATGTCTTGGAGCTTGCGGATACGCACCAATGCTTCAGCTGGGGAAATTCTTTCATGAAAATTTAACGATAGAAAAAGTAGACGAAATCCTTGATCTTTGCAGACAGGGACAGGTTGCTTTGGACTAAATAAATTTTAACTTAAAATAGCCGAAGCTAGAAGCCACAAGCCAATAGTCTACAGCTAAAAGCATAATAAACAATGAGTAAAAAACTTTTACTTAAAGACGCACATATAGAAGGCATTCGCTACTTTGAAACTTACCGTAAACAGGGAGGTTACACCGCAGCTGAAAAAGCCTTGAAAATGACACCTGACGAAATTCTTGAAGAAGTTAAAACTTCAGGACTTCGTGGACGTGGTGGAGCTGGATTCCCGACAGGGATGAAGTGGAGCTTTCTGGCAAAACCGGAAGGCGTACCAAGACACCTGGTTGTGAATGCCGATGAATCTGAGCCTGGAACTTTCAAGGACAGATATCTGATGGAATTCCTTCCTCATCTATTGATCGAGGGAATGTTGATCTCATCTTTTGTTTTAGGTTCCAATGTTTCTTATATCTACATCCGTGGAGAATATTCATGGATTCCGGATATTTTAGAAGAAGCCATTGAAGAAGCTAAGGCAGCAGGATTTTTAGGTAAAAACATCTTAGGAACAGGTTACGATCTGGAAATTTATGTTCAAAGAGGTGGTGGAGCTTATATCTGTGGTGAAGAAACGGCATTGCTTGAATCCCTTGAAGGAAAAAGAGGAAATCCAAGATTAAAACCACCATTCCCGGCTGTAAAAGGACTTTGGGAAAGACCAACGGTAGTAAATAACGTGGAATCTATCGCAGCTATCGTTCCGATCATTGATATGGGAGGAGCTGAATATGCTAAAATCGGGGTTGGAAGATCTACAGGAACGAAATTGATTTCGGCTTGTGGAAACATCAACAAACCTGGAGTTTACGAAATCGATATGACCATTACTGTTGAGGAATTCATTTATTCTGATGAATACTGCGGTGGAATTAAAGACGGAAAAAAATTAAAAGCTTGTATCCCTGGAGGAAGCTCTGTTCCGATTGTTCCTGCTAATTTATTATTGAGAACGGTAAACGGAGAACCGAGATATATGAACTATGAATCATTGGCAGACGGTGGTTTTGCTACCGGAACCATGATGGGTTCAGGTGGTTTCATTGTTTTGGATGAAGACCAGTGTATCGTAGAACATACCATGACTTTAGCGAGATTTTATCATCACGAGAGCTGTGGACAGTGTACGCCTTGCCGTGAAGGAACGGGATGGATGCACAAAATCCTGAAGAAGATAGAAAAAGGAGAAGGAAAAATGGAAGACATCGACCTTCTTTGGGATATACAGAGAAAAATTGAAGGAAATACCATCTGCCCATTAGGAGATGCAGCGGCCTGGCCTGTTGCAGCAGCGATCCGTCACTTCAGAGACGAGTTCGAATGGCACGTGAAAAACCCTGAATTATCTCAGACACAAAATTATGGATTGGCACATTATGCAGATCCTATTCCTGCTGTTGAAAAAAATGCGTAGCTGAAATGAAAAACTTATTGGTTGTTGGCATAATGATGTCGGGGGTTGCTTTCGGGCAAGTTAAAAAAGATACATTAGACAAAGAATATAAATTGGAGGTAACTCCATACAAAGCTGAAAAGAAAGAAAAACCCTTACCCTTAAGTAAAAAAGGTCAGGTGTTTGTTTTCTACGGATGGAACAGAGGCGCTTTCAGCAATTCTGATATCCATTTCACGGGAAACGGCTACGATTTTCAGTTGAATAATGTACAGGCAAGGGATAAACCTACCAAGTTCGGAATCGTTTATATCGATCCAAGCTGGTTTACTGTAACGCAGTATAACTTCAGAATCGGATATTTTATAAAGGATAATCTGGCGCTTGTTTTAGGGATAGATCATATGAAATATGTGATGAAACAGGACCAGACGGCTGATTTTTCAGGAACAATTTCAGATCCGAAATATGCAGCAATGGTACAGAACGGGCAGGTTAATTTAGCCGACAGCCAGTTCCTTACTTTCGAGCATACAGACGGGCTGAATTATGAAAATTTAGGTCTTGAGAAATACAAAAATCTTATTCATAAGAAAAATATAGATTTAGTATGGTCTTACGGAGCAGGAATCGGGGTGATGTTTCCAAAAAGTAATATCAAGCTTTTCGGAAATGAAAGAAGCGACCGTTTTCACGTTGCAGGTATGGGAACCGACCTTAGAACCAGCCTTAACATGGTTTTCTGGAAAAACTGGATGATCAGAGCAGAGGCTAAAGCCGGATATATCAATATGTGGGACATCAAGACTACATTGAATAACAAGCCGGATAAAGCACGTCAGGATTTTGTTTTCGGGCAGGTCCTTGCAGGGGTTGGGTATACATTTAACACGAAGAAGTATAATTAAAATATAGCTTAACGCCTTAAAAGCATAAGCGAAAGCATAGAATATGAGCGAAGAGGTTAAAAAATTCAAAATAACTATAGACGGACAGACTACTGAAGTTTTGCCTGGGACTTCTATTTTGGAAGCTGCCAGACAAATTGGTGGAAAATCTGTACCTCCTGCAATGTGCTATTACAGCAAATTGGAAACCAGTGGAGGAAGATGTAGAACTTGCTTAGTCGAAGTTTCGAAAGGATCTGAAGCAGATCCGCGCCCTATGCCTAAATTAGTTGCTAGTTGCAGAACTAACGTAATGGACGGTATGGAAGTGAAAAATCTTTCTTCTGAAAAAGCTCAGGAAGGTAGAAAAGCCGTTACCGAGTTCTTATTGGTGAACCACCCTCTGGACTGCCCTGTGTGCGACCAGGCCGGTGAATGCCACCTTCAGGATCTTGGGTACGAGCACGGAAACCTTGAAACCAGAACTGAATTTGAAAGAAATACTTACGAAGCAGACGATCTTGGTCCGAATATCAAGTTGAATATGAACCGTTGTATTCTTTGTGCAAGATGTGTATTGGCAGCCAATCAGTTAACAGGTGAAAGAGAGCATGGTATTCTTTTCAGAGGAGATCACGCTGAAATTTCTACTTATTTAAATAAAGCTTTAGATAATGACTTTATCGGAAATGTCATCGATGTTTGCCCGGTAGGTGCATTAACAGACAGAACTTCCCGTTTTGCAAGCAGAGTTTGGTTTACAAAGCCAATGAATGCAACCTGCAAATGTGATAAATGTTCAGGAAAAGCCGTAGTTTGGATGAAAGGTGACGAAATTGTAAGAGTTACTGCCAGAAAAGATCAGTGGGGTGAAGTAGAAGAATTCATCTGTGATACTTGTCGTTTCGAAAGAAAAGAACTGTCTGACTGGAATATTGAAGGTCCTAGACATATCGACAGACACTCGGTAATTTCATTGAACCACTACGAAAAACCTAAGGATGAGCTAAGAGTATTAGACAATCCTATGGCCAAAGAAATCAGTGAAAAAGACGAAAAATAATTAATAAGACATCAGATCTCAGACAACAGACGTCAGACCATAGATTTTCAATCTGATATCTGGCATCTGACATCTAGTATCTAAATAAATAAAAAATGGATTTACTAACATTTAAACTTATACTTGTACTAGCACTTTTCCTGCTGTCTCTTACGATAGCCGCCTACTCTACATGGGCAGAAAGAAAAGTTGCCTCTATCATGCAGGATAGAATTGGTCCCAACAGAGCAGGACCTTTCGGACTGCTGCAGCCACTGGCCGACGGTGGAAAGTTTTTCTTTAAAGAAGACTTTACTCCTGCCAATGCTGAAAAGTTTCTTTTCGTATTGGGACCGGCATTGGTTATGTTTATTTCATTGATCACAGGAGCGGTTATTCCCTGGGGTAAAAGTTTAAATATTGCAGGTACTTCTTTTGATTTACAGGTTGCCAACATTGACGTTGGGGTACTTTTCATCATCGGAATGGCTTCAATCGGTGTATACGGAATCATGATCGGAGGTTGGGCTTCGAATAACAAATATTCATTATTAGGTGCTATCCGTGCTTCTTCACAGATGATTTCTTACGAATTGGCGATGGGATTAGCATTGCTTTCTATCATCATGATGTCAGGAAGTTTAGATTTAAAAGAAATTACGGAAAGTCAGACGACTGGAAAATTATGGGGAGTTATTCCCTGGATTTCCGGTATGAACTGGAATATTTTCTACCAGCCGATTGCCTTCCTTGTATTCTTCGTAGCTGCTTTGGCAGAAACCAACAGACACCCGTTTGATTTACCTGAATGTGAATCTGAATTGGTAACAGGATATTCTACTGAATATTCTTCCATGAAGTTAGGATTGTATATGTTCGGTGAATATGTGAACATGTTTATCTCCAATGCTTTCATGGTCGTTCTTTTCTTCGGGGGTTACAACTACCCTGGAATTGAATGGGTTACTCAGAACTGGGGCGAAAACGCTGCAGGAATCTTGAGTATCGTAGCATTTTTAACGAAAACGGTAATCGGAATTCTGATCTTTATGTGGATCAGATGGACGCTTCCAAGATTTAGATATGACCAACTGATGCACTTAGGATGGAAAACACTTATCCCAATGGCATTAGTAAACCTATTGATTACAGGTGCTGTAATTTTAGCATTTGCCAACTAGAATAATTTGAAAATGAGATGATGTGATGATGTGATAATATGGTGATGCGGGAAATAAAAACCCACTTCCATCTTCTAACATCTAACGTCTAACATCTAACATCTATAATTAAATGAAACTTACAAACAGATCAAAAGTTGTTTCCAACAAAGAAATGACCCTTGCTGAAAAAATCTACCTTCCTGCTATTTTTACCGGGATGGGGATTACATTTAAGCATGCTGTAAGAACCGTGATAAAAGGTGCTCCGGCAGTATATTCATATCCGGAAGTACAGAAACCCAGAACCACTATCTGGAGAGGTCAGCACGTTCTGAAAAGAGACGAAGAAGGCAGAGAAAGATGTACAGCCTGTGGACTTTGTGCCGTAGCCTGTCCTGCAGAAGCCATCACCATGACGGCTTCAGAGAGAACGAAGGAGGAAAAAGGTCTTTACAGAGAAGAAAAATATGCATCAGTATACGAAATCAATATGCTGAGATGTATTTTCTGCGGGATGTGTGAAGAAGCCTGTCCTAAATCTGCGATCTATCTTACAGACAGATTGGTGGATGTAGAAACCAACAGAGGATCTTTCATCTATGGAAAAGACAAATTGGTTGAAAAAATAAATGAAAGGATTGACATTACGACAAGACAATCCGAGAAACAAAAAAATGCGGTAAAATAATGGATCAGTTTTTATTTTTCTTGGTGGCGTTTTTAGCAGTGGCTAGTGCAGTGTATTTTGTGTTTGCAAGAAATCCGCTCTATGCTATTTTGTCATTAATTGTTACGATGTTTTCAATTGCGGGAATGTACATTCTTCTGAATGCCCAGTTCCTTGCAATCATTCAGATCATAGTGTACGCAGGAGCCATCATGGTATTATTCCTTTATATCCTGATGATGCTTAACCTTAATAAACAAGACGAAAGTAAGAAGAACAATACTTTAAAATTTGTTGGAGTTTTTACGGCCGGTCTTTTATTAATTGGAGTTTTAGGCGTATTCAGAGGCGTTCAGGACAATCACATTGTTGTTGAAAATGTAGACAAGGGTGTGGGTCTTACGAAAAATCTGGGCAGACTTTTGTTTAATCAATATGTTTTACCGTTTGAACTTGCATCCATCCTTATTTTGGCAGGTATTGTAGGTGCGGTATTAATCGGTAAAAAAGATTTATAAAATTATGGGAGAAGTAAATACATTTATACAAAGCGTCCCTCTTAACTATTTCATCATGCTTTCTTCAGTATTGTTCTGTCTGGGAGTATTGGGAGTACTGCTGAGAAAAAACGCTATTGTTATTTTGGGCTGTGTAGAGCTTATGCTGAATTCTGTAAACCTTTTATTGGCTGCTTTTTCAGCATATAAAGGAAACGGAGACGGACAGCTTTTAGTTTTCTTCATTATGGTGGTAGCCGCCGCTGAAGTTGCGGTAGGTCTGGCAATTATTGCTATGCTATATAGAAATACCCGTTCTGTGGATGTAAGTATATTTAATAAATTAAGAGGATAAGGAATGGAAAATTTAGTGTATGCAATAGTACTTTTACCACTATTAGGGTTTCTTATTAACGGTTTATTCGGGAAAAATCTTCCAAAAATATTTGTAGGCTCTCTGGCTACAGCTATGGTTTTCGGATCATTCTGTATCGCAGTAAGTCTTTTCTTGAAATTTGATTCTGAAAGTCAGCCTGTCATCGTAAAAGCTTTTGAGTGGTTTACGGTAAACGGGGTTCAGATCAATTTCGGATTCCAGATTGATCAGCTTTCATTAATGATGGTGATGATCATCACAGGTATCGGATCCCTGATCCATTTATATTCTATCGGATATATGAGCCACGACAAAGGTTTCTATAAGTTCTTTACTTATCTGAATCTTTTCATCTTCTCCATGCTGCTTTTAGTAATGGGAAGCAACTACCTGATCCTGTTTATCGGATGGGAAGGTGTAGGTCTTTGTTCTTACCTGTTGATCGGATTCTGGTATACCAATGAAGAATATGGTAAAGCAGCAAGAAAAGCGTTCATCATGAACAGAATTGGTGACCTTGCGTTACTGATCGGGATCTTCATGATCGCGGCTCAGACCAATGCAGTGGATTTCCTTACCGTAGCACAAAACTCTTCAAAATTTGAATTAGACGGAACAGTAATTATCTTTATTACGGCCAGTTTATTTATCGGAGCTACCGGTAAATCGGCTCAGGTTCCTTTATATACATGGTTACCGGATGCGATGGCCGGTCCTACTCCGGTATCAGCGTTGATCCACGCGGCAACGATGGTAACAGCAGGTATCTATTTAGTGGTAAGATCAAACTTCTTATTTACTTTGGCACCTACGGTTCAGGGAGGAATTTTATTCATCGGATTCTTAACAGCTGCTTTGGCTGGATTCTATGCACTTCGTCAGAACGACATCAAAAAAGTATTGGCCTACTCTACCGTTTCACAGCTTGGATTTATGTTCATAGCTTTAGGATTGGGAGCTTATACGACAGCGATGTTCCACGTAATGACGCACGCATTCTTCAAAGCACTATTATTCCTGGGAGCAGGTTCTGTGATCCACGCGATGAGCAACGAGCAGGATATGCGTTTCATGGGAGGTCTGAAAAAATACATTCCTATTACCCACGCTACTTTCCTTATCGGAACACTGGCGATCTCAGGTTTCCCTCTATTATCAGGGATGATCTCAAAAGACGAAATTTTAGTAGCAGCATTCGCTAAAAACCCTGTTTACTGGGTGATCTTATTTGTTTTAGCGGCAATGACTGCAACGTATATGTTCAGACTGTACTACCTGACATTCCATGGAGAATTCAGAGGTACGGAAGATCAGAAACATCACTTACACGAAAGCCCGTCTAATATGACGCTTCCGTTAATCGTTCTGGCTATCCTTTCTGTGCTTGGAGGTTTCATTAACCTTCCTCACTTCATTGGACACGGTCATTATGCTAAATTAATGGAATGGCTGAAGCCTGTTCTTACAGAGCAAAGCTACAACCAGATGGAAGCTACTCTTTCGGGAGTTCCGTTTGGGACTGAAATGATCTTATTAGGCGCTACAGTGCTGATGTTCTTCACCGTATGGTTTATTGTAAAAAATACCTACGTGAAAAAGAAAAAAATGGCTCTGGCAGAAGAAAGCTATACCGGATGGGAGAAACTTTCTGCTAAGAAATTATATGTAGACGAACTTTACAATGCATTGATTGTAAAAACTGTTGAAGGATTAGGACGCGGAGGAAAGATGTTTGATAAAGGGATCTTAGACCGTTTTGTAGACTTTGTAGGCGAAGGCGCTGAAGACAGCGGAAAAGCGATGAAGCGTATCCAAAACGGAAATGTAGAGACTTATATTCTTATCATGTCTTTAGCAGTGGGAATTATACTGATTGTTAACTTTATATTACAATAATGTCTGGTTTATTATTAACATTATTACTATTACCTCTAGTAGGTTCGGGATTAGTTTTTGCATGGAAAAATAAATCCAGCAAATATTTGGCGCTAGGAATAGCTTTGATCCAAATGCTTATTACATTCTACATCGCAGCGGATTTTGATTTTAATCCAACGGTGGACAGTGTACTTCAGCACGAAATCAACTACCCTTGGTCACAATTTATTAAAAGCTCACTTCATTTCGGCATTGACGGAATGAGTCTGCTGCTTTTACTGTTGACCAACATCTTAACGCCCATCATTATTTTATCTTCGTTTAACGAAAATGTAAACTACAGAAATACATTCTACGGTCTGATTCTGCTGATGCAGTTCGGTCTTGTGGGTGTGTTCACTTCTTTAGACGGATTGTTGTTCTACATTTTCTGGGAAGTAACCTTGATTCCGATCTGGTTCATCGCCGGACTTTGGGGTCAGGAAAATAAAAGATTTGAATTCACAACGAAATTCTTCGTTTATACATTCGTTGGGTCACTATTTATGTTAGCCGGATTGATCTATGTGTACAACCACTCTGCATCATTCGCTTTAACAGATTTATACAATGCTCAGCTTAATGAAGTACAACAGACGGTGGTATTCTGGTTCATCTTCTTTGCATTTGCAGTGAAATTACCGGTATTCCCTTTCCATACGTGGCAGCCGGATACATATACCTACTCTCCTACTCAGGGATCCATGCTTTTATCAGGGATCATGCTGAAGATGGCGGTGTATGGTGTTATCCGTTATTTGCTTCCGATCACTCCAATTCCGATTGCAGGAATTTCAGGACAGATCGTAATTATCTTAGCTATCGTAGGAATTGTTCACGGTGCTCTCATCGCGATCATCCAGACCGATATGAAGAGAATCATTGCCTATTCTTCTTTCTCTCACGTAGGATTAATGGTGGCAGGGATTTTCTCTTCTGCAGTGATCACGTTAAGAGGAACATTCAATATCGAAGGAGCTGAAGGGGCACTGGTACAGACTTTTGCTCACGGTATCAACGTAGTGGGATTATTCTACTGCTGTGATATTTTATACAAGAGATTTAAATCAAGAGACATCAGACAAATGGGAGGTTTAGCCAAAGTGGCTCCTAAGTTTGCCGTGTTGTTCCTGATCATTATATTAGGTTCAATGGGAGTTCCATTAACCAATGGATTCGTCGGAGAATTTATTTTGCTGAAATCAGTATATGATTTCAACGGACTGGCAGCAGTGATTGCAGGTCTTACTGTAATTCTTTGTGCGGTGTACCTGTTGAGATTCTACGGAAAAGCAATGTTCGGTGAAGGAGACGAAGCCGTTCTAAGCACAGCTAAAGATTTATCCGCTGTTGAATTTTCTGTATTGGCAAGTTTAGCGGTTTTTGTGATCCTGTTGGGGATTTTCCCACAGCCGGTGATCGATATGGTGAGCAGTTCGCTGAAGTTTATCTACACAGCAATGGCTAATTAGAAGATTAAAAGATTTAAAAATTAAAAAATTAAGAGATTAGGAAATGAGGAATCAGAAATTGTGTCTCAGCTCTCATGTCTCACATCTCAAATCTATATTATGAGTGTTTTAATTATTGTTTTCCTAACGGCAGTTATTGCGTTATTTTCGGGAGTTTTTGAACAAGGAAAATTCGCAAGATACATTGGGATTTTAGGATTGATCATCGCATTATATGTAAGCTTCTTACCTGAATGTGCTTTCTTCGAAAAGTACAGGCATATGTATGAGTACACTGCAAATACTGCGTTATTCACCAAAATTTCTATTGTAACAACCTTATTGTTATTCTTCCTGGGAGGTTTTGCGTTCAGCAATCACAGAAGCCACCAGTCAGAACTATATGCACTGATGCTTTTTGCATTATGCGGAGGGATCGTCCTTTTCGGATTCCAGAATTTGGTTACTCTTTTCCTGGGAGTAGAAATTCTTTCCATCCCGTTATATGTAATGGCCGGTGCCAACAAAACTGATTTAAGATCAAACGAAGCTTCGATCAAATATTTCTTAATGGGTGCGTTCGCAACAGGTTTCTTACTGTTCGGGATTGCATTTATCTACGGAAGTACCGGAAGCTTTGACTTGTATAAAATACAGGATTTCGGAGTTAAAAATCCGCAGGACGTTATGTTTATCTTAGGTGTTCTGCTTATTCTTTGTGCTTTGGCATTCAAGGTAGCATTAGCTCCTTTCCACATGTGGAGCCCGGACGTATATGCAGGTTCGCCTTCACTGATCACGGCATTTATGGCGAGTGTGGTAAAGATCTCAGGATTCTTTGCTTTATTCAGATTAATGACTATTGGATTTGGAGGAGTTACGGAACATTGGATTAATATCTTTGGAGTATTCCTGATCATTACATTACTGTTAGCGAACGTTATGGGTCTTGCCCAAACCAACGCCAAAAGAATGCTGGCCTACTCTTCCGTATCGCATGCAGGATATATCGGATTGGTATTCTTCGGAATGACAAGCCTTTCTACCTACAACCTGGCATTCTATTTATTCGCTTACTCATTATCAACCGTAGGCGTTTTCATGTGTCTGATTTATGTGGAAAAATTAAAAAGAGAAACATCTTTTGGAGCCTTCAAAGGATTGGCAAAATCAGAACCTCTATTGGCTACAGTAGCGGCTATTTCTATGCTTTCAATGGCAGGAGTTCCACTTACAGCCGGATTTATGGGAAAATTTGCTTTATTCTCCCAGGCGATGAATTCTAAGCATGGTCTTTTCTTGGTGCTGGTAGCTGTACTGGGTTCTGCAGTATCTATTGCTTATTATTTAAGACTGATCATTTCAATGTTCTTCTTCAAAGATTCTACATTCAAATCTTCAGAGAAAGTAACCCTTACTTACAATATCGTAGCGGTATTTATAATTGCATCTATTATTATGTTGGGTGTTTTCCCTGACCTGTTCGCAAGACAGTTCGGATTATAAAATTCCCCTATAAAAATATACAAAGCACAACTTTTCAGTTGTGCTTTTTTTCTGAAAGATCATGGAGAGAATCTAGAAATAAACTTTCATCAACATAACATGATTATGAAATGCCGAATTTTTATTTTAAATCTCCCTGAAAACACTTAAATTTGAGTACCTATTAATCACCATGAAAAAAATCTTTATCACTCTACTTACTGCTTTGCTCATCGCAGCCCTTGTATTTTTCATCAATAAAGACCAAAATGACACTGCGAATTACAGAATGTTCGTTCTCCCATTTGCGCTCATATTTTCTGTTCCTTTAATGAAATTTCTCTTTCCGGTAACCCGGGAATTAAAGATTGGAACTGCAGAATTCTATCCTAATCTTTATCGTAAAACTGCAGAATTTTTCAAAAAGAAAAGCGGTAACAGATAATGCTTTATTTATTTCTGCATATTGTTTAAGAAAAATAAGCAAAGCAGTTCCAAAAGATCATTTTCGCCAATCCGAAGCCCATTTGGAAGTTGCGTTTTTTTCATAACTTTACTTTAAATTTCAGCTCTTGGCCAATCTTTACAAAAAAGACGCTCCATTTCAGGTTCTTATATCATTCGAAAAATATTTGGATGTGCTTGAACATATACGCTACAACGACCGTTTGGAGTACCGGGTCAGCTATGCAGAATCCTTAATTGAAAGGACAAGAAAATTTCCTGAGCTGAGAGATGGATTTCTGGATGAAGCCCTTCTCGAAAAACATGAAGACCTCATCACACTGCTGCTTGCAGACCTGTTTCCTACCGGTCTTACCCATAATGAAATCAAGGCAGCCAGTATTCCGCTTTCCAAAACGACGTTCAATTACACCGAAAGATTCAAAGATATTCTGAGAGATGCCGGAAAGGATTTTGAAATAGAGCTTAGGAATATTGGTGACGATGAATTTTATGTGTTCTGTTGTTGTCTTATCCTTCAGAGCTATTTTAAAAGAGATATAAAAAGCACGATGCCGCTTTATTATGATATTCCGAACAGATTGGGAATCATGAAGCATTATAAGATCACGGTCAATTCAGATTTTACTGTGGTTTATCCTACCGAGGAAGCAAAGATTCCAACGGATGATGTACTGGATATGCTTTTGGAAAACCTGGATGATTTCAAGCTGTGGAAAAAATATTTCCCTTCAAAATCATGGGTTTTAAAGGGGTTCACTATTATTTCCCTGGTAGACTGTACTTCGGAAGTCGCGTTGTCTGATCTTAAATCGAGCATGATAGAAATTGATCCCGAAGATCTGAGCCCGGATGAAAATCTGGTTGAAATTTTCAAGTCTTATTTTGATGTTCCGGAACTTAATTTCGGATTAATGCTGTTCGACAAAAAAGACCAGAAACTGGGCAGACTCCCGATCTACGAAAATGTATTTACTCATCATGTGCTGGATTTCTGGATCAATGCATTTGACGAAGAAACCCGAAAGAGTACATTCACGAATTTAAACCACAACTCCAAACCGATTGTCATTTCGAATGTCAGTAATCTGGATGACGAAATCAAATCACTTCCCTCTTTCAGTATTTTAAGGGATAACAATATCAACAGCTTTATGGTGATTCCGATCATGAAGGACAATGAATTGTTGGCCATCATGGAATTCACTTCTCCTCAAGCCAATAGTTTTAACGGATTAAAGCTGAAGAAAATGGAGTTTTTTACCGATATGATTCTGTTCTCCCTGAACAGGTTCAGCTTTGAGAAAAACTACCAGATAGAAGCGATTATCCAGCGAGAATATACATCCATCCACGACAGTGTGGTATGGAAATTCAGGAATGAGGCGGAGAAATATTTCAATGCTTCGCTTGGGAAGAAAATGTATACGCTGAAGCAGATTTCTTTTAAAAACCTGACACCTTTATTTGGGTTTTCTGACATCCGTTCTTCTTCCGAAAAGCGTTTCAATCTGATGCTGGAAGACCTCAACCAGCAACTGGAAAGCCTTCATGATATTTTCACGATGATCAATTCTGATTCGGAGAAATATCTTCTGGCACTGGACATTTTTGAGAATGAACTGAACAATGAGATCAAAGCTGATACGGAACAGCGTTTTCAAAGGTTCCTGAGAGAAGAGGTTCATCCTTATCTTCAGGCAAAACTGGAACTGAAAACAGCTGCCGAAATTAAGAATAAGATCAAAGATTATTTTCTGCAGATTTTCACCCAAACCGATCTGTTTTACGCCAATAGAAAAAGCCTGGATGACTCGATTACATTGGTCAACAGAAAGCTTGCCGACATGCTGGATGAAGGTCAGGTCAAGGCTCAGCTGATTTTTCCTCATTATTTTGAAAGGTTTAAATCTGACGGTGTGGAGCATAATCTTTACATCGGACATAATATTGCACCGGATCTCGCTTATACCTCAAAAGAAGTCCATAAATTAAGATACTGGCAGCTGAAGACCATCTGTAATATGGAACGTGAATTCCACAACTTTAAGAGAGATCTTCCGATCCAGCTGGATATCGCGTCACTTATTTTTGTTTATAATGAAAAAATAGACATCCGTTTCAGAATGGATGAAAAGCGTTTTGATGTAGACGGTGCTTACAACTCTTATTACGAAATTGTAAAAAAACGTCTGGACAAAGCTCATGTAAAAGATTCATCGGAAAGAATTACCTGCCCGGGAAAAATTACCATCGTGTATTTCGGGATGGAGAACCAGAAAGAATATCTGGAATACATCAACAAACTTCAGAAAAAAGGAATTCTTCAGAATGACGTAGAGTTTCTGAAAGTAGAAGATCTTCAGGGAATTACAGGATTATTAGCGTTAAGGATTTCTCTGAATAATTCATCAGTAAGCATTGAATAAAAATCGGCTTAAATTTGTTTTTCAACCTCCAGAACTTCCCTCTTCAAACCTCCATCTTCCCTACTTAAATCATCAGTCTATAAAATAAGAATCCGGCTTTTTAAGCTCACCCTGCGGTATTCCAGCTTGTTCGAAAATAGAATATTCAATCGTTCTGCACATACTGTTCAGGGCAAGATCATTTTCTTCTTCTCCAAACGGTTCCCCAATCTCCTGGATAATGGCATCCAAAGCAATAAAGGTATAACTGATCAGCAGAACGATCAGCGGCATCATCCAACCCAATGAATCTACCAACCCGAAAGGCAGCCAGAAACAGTACAGATACACCGTACGGTGAAGCAACACGCTGTAAGCAAAAGGCAGCGGCGTATTGAAAATTCTCTCACAACCTCCGGAAATATTGGAAAACTGATTCAGCTGATGATCCATGGAAGTCATGACGATTGTGTCTATATTTCCTTTCCTTTGCTGCGCATTCAGCCAGTCTGCAATAAACCCGAGAATAATGCTTGGAATAAACTTTTTGTCTTTCAGCTGTTCTACCTGTTCGGGAGAAAGAAGTCTTGTCAGATGTTCCGTCCCTGATTTTTCCCTTAACTGATAATTCAGAGACCAGCAGAATGCGGATATTAATTTGATGATCTTTTCTTTTTCCTCTTTGGCACCAACCGAAGGATCATTCACCAGTGAAAGAATCTGTCGTGTAAATGATCTGGTTTCTATTACCAATGAACCCCAGAGTTTGCGCCCTTCCCAGAAACGGTCGTAGCTTGCAGAATTACAGAAACCCATGAAAATGGCCAAAGCAAGGCCAAGCAGGGTAAAAATGGTAGGATTAAGATGAACTTTATAGTCAAAAACTTTTCCTTTCAAATAATACACAGAAAGCGAAAACAGCAAAATAATACTGAGCTGAACAATTATTTTCTTCAACACGGAACCTCTCCATATAAACAACATTTTCAGCCAATTGGTACGCTGTCTGACAATCATCTGTATTCTTTTTTTAGTTAAAGGCTAAGAAACGCATAAGCGAAAGAAAGCACGGAAATAATAATTCCGGCCATAAATATCTTATACGTAACCGATAAAAGCTTGTATTTTCTGTCAAGAACTTTTCCAAGGAAATAAAGGTCCTTTACCATAGAATCATAAATATAATCTCTATCCTTGATCAGGTCTTTCATCGCGTTGTGATAGTCGTTGAATACCATTTGGTGAAAGTTTCCGAAGAAGAGAAGATTCACTTTCCGGTCTGTGATGTCCTGAGCTGTAAAATTGGTTTTCGTTACATTCGGTTTTGTAGATAAGATCGCAAATATGATCGTCAAAACACTTGAAAGCAACAGCACAAAACTTGGAATGATCAGGTGTGCATTCTTCGGGGTATCCAGTTTTGGAACCAGTACAGAAAGACAGACTGAAATAATGATGGCATTAACGGAAAGAAGAATATTCGCTTTGCTGTCTGCAATATCACTCAGTCTTGTATGGTTATTTAAAGTTACTCTGAACAGCGTGTCTACACTACGGTCAGATTTCGCTTCCTTAGGTTCTTTTTTATTGTCTGAGATTTCTTTTTTGTCTTTGTCCTCTTTTTTATCCTCTTCTTTTTCCAGCTTCTTTTCTATCTTTTTGATATTCTTCTTTTTCAGAGGGTCCCAGTTTTCCTTTGCATAGTCTGTGTAATAATGATGCCTGTTTTTCAGCATATCAAGATTTCCGGCATTCCATTCTTCATTGGAGAAACATCTTACGTTGGTAAGTTCCCATTCTTTTCTCAGTGCATCGGAGATATCATTGTAATCATGACTTGCAAAGTGGCTGCAGTCTGCATCTTTAACGATCTTTTCCAACAAATTCTGTGGCTCGTAAGTGATCTTTGTCGCCAGAATCAGCTTAGAAACATCTTCAATATAGGTTTCAGGATAGTTTTCCTGCTTCAGAAAATCGGTAAGAATAGTCACCCCATTTTCCTCATGGTTCTGGGCGCAGTCTACATAGCCGGTATCGTGGAACCACAGTGCCAGCAGAACCTTTTCCTGGTCTTCTTTGGATACAGGCGTATTTCGCATGATCTCCTCAGCCTTATTGACGGTATAAGTCGTGTGAATAAAATTATGGTAAAAGTATACAGAAGATAACTTATCTTTGAATAAGATTTCGACATAATCTTTAGCTTTGTGTAAAATGCTCATTCCTGAATTTTTGTTAATGTAAATTTATGAATTTATCCTTTAAAACTCATTTAAAAAATACTTCTATTGCCTTTAGAGCAGTATTGTCTGCAGGAGTTCTCTATTCCTGCGCAACATATAACGTAAAAAAGGGTAAAAACTTATTTGAAGTTAAAAATTCTGATATAAAATCCGAAAATGATTTTAAGGTTTTCCTGATCGGAGATGCCGGAAACTCAGATGAAACTCAGGCACAGAACACTTTAAATTTACTTAAAAATAAACTGGATTCGGCAGACAGCAACTCTATGCTGATCTTTCTTGGTGACAATATTTATCCCAACGGACTGCCGAAGGAATCTGATAAAGACTATGCACTGGCCAAACAGAAACTGGAAAACCAGCTTGCCATCACCAAAAATTTCAAGGGGAAAACACTCGTGATTCCCGGAAATCATGACTGGAACAGTGGTCTGGACGGTTTAAAAGCTCAGGAAGATCTGGTGAAGGCCTATTTCAATGATAAAAAAGCGTTCCTTCCAAAAAACTCTTGTGGTATCGATGATATCAACTTATCAAAAGACATTAAACTTATCGTTATAGACACCGAATGGGCATTGGTCAACTGGGATCAGTATCCGGGTGTCAATAAAAACTGTACGATCAAAACCCGCGAAGATTTCTTCACAGAATTTAAAGATCTTGTGACTAAAAACCAGGATAAAAAAATCATTGTAGCCCTTCATCACCCGGTGATCAGCAGTGGTACACATGCAGGATTCAATTCTGCAAAATCACATCTTTATCCTTTGAAAAGCAAGATTCCGGTTCCGGTGGTTGCAAGTGTGATCAATGTTTTGAGAAGTTCTTCAGGAGCAAGTCTTGAGGATATCAACAATCAGCATTATGCAGATCTGGCCAACCGGTTGAAAAGTATCGTTCAGGATAAAGAAAACATTATTTTCGTTTCCGGGCATGATCACAACCTGCAGTATCATGAAGAAAGAAACATCAGACAGATCGTAAGTGGCGCCGGTTCTAAAACAGATCCTTCCACGATCGCTGAAAAAACTGATTTTTCTTACGGAGGCAGCGGTTTTGCCGTTCTTAATATCAGAAAAGACCAAAGCACAGATGTAGAATATTTCTCTACAAAAGACAACCATCTGAAAAAGCTTACGCATATTTCGGTGATCTCAAAACCGGATGCATTTGTCAACAATTATCCGAAATCATTTCCGGGAACAGTTAAATCCAGCGTTTATCCTGTAAAACTTACCCAAAAAGGAGGCATTTACCGTTGGCTCTGGGGAGAACATTACAGAAAATATTACGGAATCCCTGTGGATGCTCCTACCGGAGATCTCGCTTCATTGAACGGAGGATTTACCCCTTTCAGAGAAGGTGGCGGAAACCAGTCGAACAGCTTAAGACTAAAAGCTGCAGACGGACAGGAATTTGTAATGCGCGGCGTAAAAAAGAGCGCTGTCCGTTTCCTGAACAATATGGCTTTCAAAAAGAGTACGTTCGGAAATGAACTGAATAATACATTTCCTGAAAAGTTCCTGCTTGATTTTTATACGACCAATCATCCGTTTACGCCTTTTTCAGTGGGAAATATGGCGGATAAACTGAATATTTTCCACAGCAATCCCAAATTATATTATATTCCGAAGCAATATGCTTTAGGAGAATACAATGAAAATTACGGGGATGAAATGTATATGATCGAAGAACGTTTTTCTTCTGATCCTAAAACACTCGCTTCACTGGATAATGCCAAGGACATTGTTTCTACAGATGATGTTCTGAAAAATTTCACTAAAAATTATAAATATTCTGTAGACCGTGAATCGTATATCAGAGCAAGGATTTTTGATATGCTGATCGGTGACTGGGACAGACATTCAGACCAGTGGAAATGGGCGGAATACCAGGACGGAGACAAAGTGATTTACAAACCTATTCCTAAAGACAGAGATCAGGCTTTCAGTAAATATGATGGTGCTGCTTTTAAAATTATTATGAATGTTCCGGCGATCCGCCACATGAAGACTTTTAAAGAAGAAATCAAAAATGTGAAGTGGATGAATATGGAACCGTATCCCATGGATATTCTCTTCTTAAAAGGAGCCACCCAGGAGGAATGGACCGCACAGGCGAAATATATTCAGGAACATCTTACGGATGCTGATATCGACGATGCCTTCACCAATCTTCCGAAAGAAGTAAAGGATGAAACCATTGCTGATATTCAAAGAAAATTAAAAGTAAGAAAAACAAAGCTTCAGGATTATGCAGCTCAGTATTATGACGTGTTGCAGAAAAAAGTTTCTCTGGCAGGAACAGTAAATCCTGATCAGTTTGTTATTACAAAAAACGGTCATTCCGTTACGGTAAAGCAATATAAATTAGACAAGAACAAAGAAAATCCTGAATTGGTTTTTGAGAAAACTTACGATGATTCTAAAACGAAGGAACTTTGGATCTACGGTCTTGAAGATGATGACATTTATGATGTTTCAGGAGATGGAAGACCCAAGATGAATATCAGACTTGTTGGTGGCTATAACCATGATGTATACAATATCGCTGACGGAAAAAGTGTAAAAATTTATGATTTTAAATCCCAGAAAAATACGTACAACGGTTCCGGGACGAAAAATATTTCTGACGATTACGATATCAATACCTACAACTACAAGCATCCGAAATATAATTTCTTTGCCGGTTACCCGAATTTAGATTACAACCCGGATGATGGAGTAATCATAGGGGTTCTGGCTAATTATACCGTGAATAATTTCATCCGCGCTCCTTATACTCAAAAACATAGTCTGAGAGCTAATTTTTATACGGCAACCGGAGGATTCAACGTTGCCTATAAAGGAATCTTCAAAAAAGCCATATCGGGCTGGGATTTCAATCTGGATGCAGCTTATACGACACCTAGATTTTCCGAAAACTTCTTCGGGCTGTCTAACGAAAGTAAATACGACAAAGAAAATACAGAAAGAGAGTATAATAGAGCGAGAATTTCCAAGTTCAATTTTGCTCCGTCTATCTCAAAAAAGAGCTGGATGAACCTTCAGCATCAGTTCCAACTAACGTTTGAGGATAATAAGGTTCAGCAGAAAGGAAACCGTTTTGTAGACCAGTCTCCGGACGTAAGACCTGAGGTTTTCAAAAGCCAGCAGTTTGCAGGAGCCAATTATACATTCAGTTTCAAAAATTTAGATAATACGGCCTTCCCTACTTTAGGATTGGAATTCTTAATAAATGCAGACTGGAGAACAAATCTTGCCCATACGGAAAAGAATTTCTTCACTCTGAACGGAACATTGACGCTTGATCACAGACTTGACAAAAGAGGAAATTTTGTTTTTGCCAACTCCAGTAATGCAATGTGGATCAGCAATAACAATTTTGAATTCTATCAGGCCGCAAGCATCGGTGGAAACAATGGAATGAGAGCTTTCAGAAATGACAGATTCTCAGGAAAATCCTATTTCACCAACAACTCTGAGATCCGTTGGGATTTCGGAAGGGTAAGAAACAATATTATTCCTGCCAATATGGGCGTTCTTATCGGATATGATATCGGCCGTGTATGGAATGACAATGAAGATTCTACGAAGTGGCATCAGTCTGTAGGAGCCGGTTTCTGGATGAGCGTTGTAGACATGTTTTCCGCGAGACTGAATTATTTTCACGGTTCGGATGGAGGCAGAATTTCTGCAGGTGTAGGGATGACCTTTTAAACTGATCTGCTTTCCATTTTTTATTCCAAATTCTGCGTTTCAGAACCCAGAACGGTTTATTTTATGCATTAACTCTAATTTAATTTAAATTTAAAATTCCCCCATTTTCATTTGTAAATCATTACAAATAAAGCAAATACGATCATGAAAGCCAATTCATATATTCTACGGCTTTAAACAACCACATCCATAGCCCAATATGTTTGTACATCTTTTAAAAATTCAATGTTTTAAAAAGAATCTATATTTGTTTTAAATTATTTCAACAAAAACAAACTATTGGATGAAAAAAACGCTATTATACATGGCATTACTTGTCATGTCCTTAAACGCACATGCACAAGTGGGTATAGAAACCCCAACACCACAAAGTACCTTACACGTCAACGGAAGCCTTCAGGTGGTCAAAGACTTTAATGTAGGAGGAAATGCAAAAACGAGAGGAAACTCGGGAAACCGCGGTGAAGTTTTAATGTCAAACGGAGCCGGAACTGCACCCACCTGGAGCACTATTGAATCTCAAAACTTTTTAAAAGTAGTATTCGTCGGGAATAAGACTGATACCAATCCAAGTACCGGAAGTTATACGGGAACGGGCAGTAACCCTATCAGCACACATGACAGCTATGCCAAAAGCTATGTTTATAATGTGAGCAATAAAGTAGATAACACCTACCTGAAGTACAACTCTACAACAGGGGTATTTACAGTGGTAAAGCCTGGATTTTACAACATCGTTCCGTATATTACATACGACCTGAGTTTAAACGGCAACGGATACACCGCAGGAACCGCAAAATCTTCTATCCAGAAAGTTTCTCCGGCAACGGAAACGCTGGCGTCCATCTCTACAGGACACGGCGAGCGCACCCTGGCTGTGAATCACAACCTGTCGTCTATTACGTATTTTAATAAGGATGATACCTTCAGAGTACGTTGTGTATATACCCAAAGTTTCAGATTATCTGCCGGGAATATTCACATTTCTTATCTTACTCCATAAGATATTTTTGGGCTTAACCCTTTTGCCGTTATTTGGCTTGAGGGTTAAATTCAAATCTATACACATTTCCACCGGTATCTTTATCCTTTTCATCCGCAATCAGAAGAGTTTTATCATCAAGGAAAAGAACTGCTTCTTTCTGTGAATTGTGATTTAAAGATATTTTTTCAATCTTGGAAGTATTGAAATTGTCTGCTGTAAATCCTGAAAGGACATGGATATTTTTATGGGTAAGCAGAATGATTTTATCCTGCGTACTGTTCAAAGCCGCTGAAGTAATGGCAGCATCACTGTACTTCCCGTCAAGCTTTAATTTTCCTATTAATTTAGCTTCAAAATCCCCTTCTTTATTAGGAACCTGGAAGACCAGGAAAGTCCCGTCAAAACCTTTGCTTCTGTTCTTGGTAAAAAGATAGAAGTTTCCGTTCATTTCCACGAAAGCCTCGCAGTCATACATCAGGTTTGATTTCTTGGGAGGAAATTCAGTCTGTCCTTCGTAATGAAATTTTGTGGTCTGAACGGTATTCGATACTTTTTGGGTCGAATCTTTTAGATCCAGTTTTAAAATAGCCAGATTCTGTCTGTCGTTCTCATTATTTCCAAAATCGCCGAGGTAGATATTTCCCTGAGCGTCTTTTGTAATATCTTCCCAGTCGTTGTTTTCAGCATTTTCTACCAGAACATCTGTTACCAGTTTGCCCTGTTTGTCCAAACCATAGACTACATTTTTATTTCCTTGGTCTTCTATAGCCCAAATGGTATTTTTATCCTGGGACAGAACCATCCCAGACACTTCTTTCAGTTTTTTAGGCAAAGTAAATTCCACTGTTAATTCATCAGTTTTAGGGGTATCCTGAGCTTTTGGATTACAGCTCCACAGTAAAAAAGCGGATAGGGTAAGAATACGCAACATAGCTATTTTTTTAATTTTTTAAACTGAAAATACGAGTACCGTATATTTTTCTCTAAGTTATTAATAATCTGCTGATGGTGAAGAAAAAAACCAGCAGCCAGCCCGATTAAACTTCCGATAATGGTATCCAGAAGTCTCGCATGCATCAGATTTTCTACATGATGATGAACAAGGCTACCTGTTTCCGTCAGAAGGATCGTTAATGGGGTTATAAATATCACGGCAAAACCGTAGTTTCTTACAATAAGCAATTCGATAATAAACTGCAGGATCGTAATAATGATAATCATTTCTATTTTTGCAGGATCAAACAGCAGAATGAGCCATGCAAAACCTATTCCAATAAAGGTTCCCAGGATCCTGTGCATATTCCTTTGACGGACATGTTCAAAATTCCTGCCCTGAATAATGGCTACTGCAGCGATAGAGATCCAATACGTGTTTTCAAATTTCAGAAGATGTCCCACAATCAGCGTTACCATCATAAAGAAGCCGATAATGCTGCTTTCTACAAATTTAGTATATCTTCTTTTATTAAATTTTCGTCTTCTCGGTATCGATAAGATATCTCCTTTTTCGATAAAAACAGAGTACAGGAATGCCAACGTACAGGATAAAATCGCTCCCATAGCTACAAGCCCAACCCGTGTAGGAATCATTTCAAGATCAAACTGGTAGGTGCTTGCCATGGCCGCCAGCATAATAAAGAAAAAATTTCCGGGTGGAGGAACTTTAAAATATGACGTAATAAAATGGGCAAGAAAAGATACAATTCCTAATGACAGACCTGCCGCATAAGCATTAAAGCTAAAAAACAGACTGATGGTAAAGGAGAAAACCATCCCGAATGCACAGACCGCCAGATGCACCATTCGCTGAGTGATAGGCGCCGAAGTGAAATATAAAATCGTCAGAGCTCCCAAACTGGACAAACTTCCATAATTGGGTTTTCCTAAAAAATATCCAATGAACAGGCAACTTCCAATACAAAGCGCTGCAAGGAACGGAAAATGCCATTTTCTTTCTGTTTTTTTGAATTCCAGCAAATACTGAAACCTATGGTGTACGGGACGTTGTACCTTCATATTATGGCATCAGTTTCGCTTTCTCCCACAGCACATCCATTTCCTCCAGAGAGAGGTCTGCAAGCTTCAGATCAGATTCTTCTGCGAGCACTTCCATTTTCTGGAATCTTGAGATGAATTTTAAATTGGTTCTTTCCAGTGCGGAATCCGGGTTCAGTCCAGACATTCTGGCATAATTGATGAGAGAGAAGAATACATCTCCTAATTCCAGTTCTTTTTTATCCAAATCTGTTTCTTCGTGGAATTCCTGAATCTCTTCATCTACTTTTTTCCAGGCATCTTCCGCATCGTGAAATTCAAACCCGATTCCTTTTACTTTATCCTGAATTCTGTAGGCTTTTACCAAACTTGGAAGGCTCTTGGGAACACCGCCTAAAATAGATTTATTTCCTTCCTTAAGTTTCAGTTTTTCCCAGTTCTGCTTCACTTCTTCTTCGTCTTTCACTTCTGTATCACCGTAAATATGGGGATGGCGGAAGATCAGTTTTTCATTTAAAGAATTGATGACATCTGCAATATCGAAACTTTCTTTCTCCGATCCTATTTTAGAATAAAAAACAAGATGCAGCAAAACATCGCCCAACTCTTTTTTGATTTCCTGTAAATCTTCCTGCAAAATAGCATCCGAAAGTTCATAGGTTTCTTCCAGCGTCAAATGACGAAGAGACTGCAATGTCTGCTTCTGATCCCACGGACATTTTTCACGCAAATCATCCATGATGTCTAACAATCTTCCGAAAGCTTCTAGTTTTTCTTGTCTGGTATTCATAAATCGAGAATTCAAAGTGATGCAAATTTAGGGTAAATCTTTAATTAAGCTGTTTTAAATTGGGGATAAAAAAATCTCTGTCAGAAATTTCTGACAGAGATTTATATTTTAAATCCAGGATAGATTATCCTTTTTTAGTGTGCGTACTTTTTGGAGCTGCTTTAGCGGCAGAAGTAGCTTTTACTTTTGGAGCGGCAGGCTTTTCAGTTTTTGGCGCTGCTTTTTTAGGAGCATCTTTGTCAAGAGTTACTTCTTCCTGTACACCGTCTAATGTTTCAGGTTCTGCTTTTACGAAGCTTTCAGGAGTAATGTATCCTGCTTTCTGAAGAAGGTTGTACCACTGAGCCAGTTTCTTGATATCTGAAGCATATACTCTTTCTGTATCATAGTTAGGAAGAGAAGCCGTCATAAAGTCTTTAAGTTCTTCGTCAGAAGATTTGTGAGAAATAGTTTCTTTATACTCGTAATTTTTAGCAATATTTTCAAAAACTTCGAACAAAGGAACTTCTTTATCAAATGTAAACATGGCAATATTATCCAATAAACTCACTTGGCTTGAGTTTCCAATGCTTACTTTTTTCTTGGTAGTAACATCTTCAATGATAAAACCGTTTCTTAATTGAGAAACTAATTTGAAAAGTCCTGGCTTTCCAGAAATTGAAATTATTTTTTCTAACAGCATATTATTATTTTTTGTAAATTTTGCAATAGGCACGAGGCTTTTTGCTTTTATTATTTTGTTTTTAATCCTTGTCTAAATTACTTTGGAAATCTCATTTTGTAGCTGATGCTTACTTCACCCTGTGAGATTTTCGTCAGTTTACCTTTTACGAGTTTCTTCTTCAATACGCTCAAATGATCGGTAAACAGTACGCCTTCAATATGATCATATTCATGCTGAATTACGCGGGCTCTAATATCGGAAAAAGTTTCTGTATGTTTCACAAAATTTTCGTCATAATATTCAATAACGATTGTTCCTTTTCTCTTCACATCTTCTCTTACATCCGGAATAGAAAGACATCCTTCGTTGAATTTCCATTCTTCGCCGGATTCTTCAAGAATCGTAGCATTAATGAAAACCTTCTTAAAATCAGCCAGTTCGTCTTTGATATCCTCATAATCTTCGTCATCCGCAAGAGGCGTCACGTCGATCACGAACAGGCGTAAGTCCAGCCCGATCTGCGGTGCGGCAAGGCCTATGCCGTTGGCACTGTACATCGTTTCAAACATATTATCTATAAGTTCCTGTAAACCGGGATAATCTTTGTCTATATCTTTCCCTACTTTTCTCAAAACAGGATCCCCAAAAGCTCTTATCGGTAAAATCATCTTATTCTTTGTTCTAAAAAATTCTGCAGTATGATAGTTGCACTTACTTTATCTATTAACCCCTTTTCCTGTCTCTTTTTCTTGCTTTTTCCACTTTGGGAAATAAAAAAAGAAGCCATTTTAGAGGTAAATCTTTCATCTAAACGGTGGACGGTGATATCTGGAAATTCTTTCTGAAATGCTTCAATGAATTTTAAAATATCCGTCTCCACTTCGGAAACATTTCCTTTCAAGTCTGTAGGAAGGCCTACTACCACCTCATCCACTTTGTTTTCCGTGAAATACTTTTTCAAAAATTCCATCAAAAACCGTGTCTCAACGGTATCCAGGCCGCTGGCAATAATCTGCATATCATCTGTTGCAGCGATGCCGCAGCGTGCCTTTCCGTAGTCTATCGCAAGGATCTGTCCCATAAGTGTGCAAATTTAGTAAAATTTAATGATTTTATTCATAACGCAGTTTTTTTATGAAAATCATGTTTTATTCCATTATTTTTTTTATAATTTTAATCTTCCAAAAAACGAAAATATGAAGAAACTCATCCTCGTAAGACATGCGAAAAGCGACTGGCCGGAAGAAACGGAGGACTTCGACAGACCTTTGGCAGACAAAGGATTGAAAGATGCGATGAACATGTCCAGATTCATGAAAAGCAATAATATTTCTATTGATCATTTTGTTTCAAGCCCGGCGGTACGCGCACTGAATACGTGTAAGATTTTTAATCAAACCTACCAGCTTAAAGTGGCTACGGAAGATAAACTTTATAATCCATCGGAAAGAAATTTTGAATCTGTAATCTACGACCTGGATGACAGCGTAGGCTCTGTGGCTCTTTTTTCCCACAACAACGGAATATCCAATTTTGCGAATTCCATCTCTGAAGATATTTTTCATTTCCCGACCTGCGGAGTAGCCGGTTTTGAAATAGACTGCAATTCGTGGTCTGAATTTGACGGTGCCAAAAAGAAACTCCTTTTCTTTTATGAGCCTGGGAAAATATAATTTTATCTTTTTTTATCTGATAACACTCCTACTCTTTTTTTCTTGTCATAAAAAGGAGAAGACTTATATTGAAACCATTGCTTTAAACGATGTTCAGCTCCCTAAAGCCAAACCCGGCGACTGGAGATATTCGCGGGACGAAAAGTTTCAGACTTTCGACGATTTTCAGAAGCTGAAGAAAATAAAACCGGAGCCGGGGAAAAATACAATTTATCTTCAACCGATTGGAGAATTCAATGAATTGCAGAAAAAGGAAATAGAACTTACCCGTGAGTATTTAAGCAAATATTTTCAACTACAAACCAAGGTTCTCCCCGTTTTATCCAATACCATCTTTCCAAAGACTGCGAGAAGAATTTTCAAAGACGGTCAGGAACAGATTTTGGCAGGCTATGTTCTGGACAGTATCCTCGTCAAACGCAAACCTAAAGACGCCGTAGTCTTCATGGGAATCACGGAAAAAGATCTTTACCCAAGACCTGAATGGAATTATGTTTTCGGCATTGCATCGTATCAGGACGGTGTGGGCGTAACTTCTATGTACAGGTTTGCCAACGGAGGCCTGTCGGATTCTAATTTTAATGAAAGTCTCGAGAGATTAATCAAAGTAAGTTCGCACGAGATCGGACATATGTTCGGGCTCAACCATTGTCTGAATGCGAACTGTGTGATGAACGGAACCAATACACTTCCCGAAACTGATTTCCACTTTGCAAGAGCATGTTCTCTCTGTCAGCAAAAATTAAATTCAAGCATTCAGTATGATCCTAAGAAACGGCTTTTGGATCTGAAACATTTCTTTGAAAAACAGCATTTAAATTCTGAGCTTTCCCGGGCTGAGCTGGATCTTCAACTTTTGAAATAATCTTTTCTTTATACAATATCGTCTATAGGTTTTGGCTAAAGCCGGATTCTACCAATCTATATTTGTAAACGGGCTAAAGCCCGTTTCTATTGAATAACACGGTATTTCAGTAAAAAATCATTTACGAATTACATATTTTATATACCGGATCATTGGAATGAATTCCAGTTATCATTCTACATGGTCTTACAGTAAGCACTGTTTTCCTTTATTCATGATATTTGTCAGACCCTTGGGGATTTTATTTTTAATAAAGTACTTTTGTTTAAATTTAATTATTCTAAATAAAAATAAAATGAAAAAACAACTTTATTTATTAGTTTTAGTTTTGCTTTTAGCGGGACACAAATTGTATTCACAAGCTTCAGCCAATGTACTTATCGACAATCTGGGCACTCCCAATCCGATGGTTATTGACGGTAATACGATGTATATCGGTATTTATTATCTGGACAAGGTCGTTAAAGTAAATATTGATGATCCGGGTGCTGCACCTGTTGATGTCGTGACAGGAGTCAACCGTCCTTATGGTCTTGCCTTAAAGGATAATATTCTATACGTTTCAGAATTTGGAGCGGGCAGACTTTCTAAAGTTGATCTTGCTGCTGCTCATCCAAGTCCGCAAGTTATACTGGGTGGAATAAGCAGTCCGCTTGGTCTGGAATTCGTAGGAAATGAGCTGTATATGGCTCTTGAAGGAGATAACAAAATTTCCAAAATAGATGTGAGCCAGCCTAATCCCCAACTGATTGATGTGGTTTCGGCACAATCTCCGTTTGAAATCGAGATTATTAATAATGTCATTTATTTTACAGAACGTTTTGAAGGTAGACTTTCAAAATTTGATATGACTACATCAACCGGTCCTACCACAATAGCACAAGGATTAAGCTATCCGTCAGGTCTTGCTTTCCATGGAAAAGATCTGTTTATCTGTGAAGCGGGTGCTTCTAAGGTATCTAAAATTAATATCACTCAACCCAATTCAACTGTTTCCATTGGTCTTGTTTCCACCGGATTTGATTATCCTTCCGGATTAGCTGTGAAAGAGAATATCATCTATGTCACTGACTTTTTTGCAGGTTCTGTGTTAAAAGCAGATTTGGCTGCTTTATCCGTTTCAGATCAAAAAAACCGTGACCGAAAAACATCAATTTATCCCAATCCGGCTAAGGAAACATTGAAAGTTATGAATGCTCCGTCACAGGATTATAAGATTTTCGGGATGATTGGAAACCTTGTACTTTCAGGAAAACTGGAACGTGATTCTATTGATGTAAGCCCGTTGACAAAAGGTGCTTATATTATTCAGATCGGGGATGTTATTAAGAAGTTTATTAAGAATTAAAAGGCTGGAAGCTGGAAGAGGGAGGTTTGAAGTTACTATTAGACTTAATAGTTCATACAGTCATTCTTTCTAGAATCGAAATGACTTCTTTCTCCCACTTTTTACTCACATATCATCTATTACACCAGAAGAGCTCTAACGAATATTGGAGCTCTTTTTTTAGGATTTGGTTAAAGCCCATTTGCCTATGATAAATAAAAAAACGGGCTAAAGCCCGTTTCTATTGAATATTTTAAGTTTTATAATTACTATAATAACTGTATATTTTATTTATCTTCTCAAATCCAGATCATCAAAATCGAAGCTGAAGTCGGTGACATCTGAAATCGGTTTTAATTTGGCGGATTCTGCTTTTCCGGTTTCATCATAATTAAAAACAATGTAGGCATCGGCATCATAGCTTCTGTCGTCCCACTTAACGATGAATGAATTGTTTGAATAAGGAAGGAGTTCTCCTTTCAGACGCGGAGAATTTTTACATGAAATTCTGTAGGTATTTCCTTGTTGTGAAATTTCTACATCTCCAAACCATGAGTCATTGTATTTTCCTACAAATTGTTCTGCTTTCGGCTGAAGATTTTTTTCTTTTTTGAAGGCTTCAGATTTAGCAAAGGCCTCTTTTTTCTGCTTATCGTACTCAGCATTAACTTTCGTCATTCTTTCTCCGTAGGTTTTCAGCCAGTTTCTGTCTGCCACTCCAAGGTAAGAATCTTTCACCGTATTGGTGATCGAGTTGAACGCTGCTCCTGACTGTTGGTTGGTAAGCACTACGATTCCTAATTTCAAATCCGGGATTAGTGTAAACTGGGTAACCGTTCCGATAAGACCTCCTGTATGTTGAATCTGTTTGTGCCCTTTAACATCACTTAAGAACCATCCTAATCCATACCCATAGAAACTAGTGTCATATGGATTTTTCATTGCGACTCTGTCCGGAATCTGTAAACTCCATAACTGCTGTACATTTTTATCAGAAACCAGTTTTTTACCGTCTTTCGTGGTGAAATTATTTAAAAGACAGTCTGCCCAAGTGGTCATATCTTTGATGTTACTCATAATTCCTCCTGCTGCATTCCCTGTTTCGTTCCAGTCGTGTGGAACGGCAATGGCTTTTCCGTCTACCGGAGCATGAGCATCAATCTTGTTGGCTACAGCTTTGGCTCTGCTATAACTTCCGAAACTTGAAGTCATACCCACCGGTTTCATAATTCTCTGCTCAATAAATTCTGCCCAGCTTAGTCCGGAAATCCTGTGGATCACCTCTCCGGCAACAATGAACATGACATTATTATAGTCTAATTTAGTTCTGAAAGGATTTTCAGGTTTCAAATATCTGACGTTGTGAATAATATCATTAACCGTCATACTTCCGCCTTCAGGAAAAAACATCAGGTCGCCCTGCCCCAAACCCAATCCGGCTCTGTGCGTGATAAGATCTTTTATGGTTACATTTTGGGAAACATATGGATCGTACATCTGAAATTCAGGGATGTATTTTGAAACTTTATCGTCCCAGTTCAATTTTCCTTCATCCGCTAAAATAGCCAGGGCAGTACAGGTAAAGCCTTTTGAGTTAGAAGCGATTCCTACCAATGTGTTGTCATCCATCGGTTGTTTGGTAGTTAAGGAACGTTGTCCGAAACCTTTGGAATAGATCACTTTTCCATCTTTTATGATCCCAACGGACATTCCGGGCACATCGAAAGTTTTTAAGGTATTCTGGATCAGTTCATCCAATTTTTTTTCTTCAACCTGAGCATTGAAGAGCCCTACCGCTGCGAGAAAAAGTAAAAAAGAAAATTTCTGCTTCATTTTTTTTAATTTTCTCAAATTTAGTAAATATTCAGCGACCCAAATTTTGTAACAGAGAAAAATTTATCTATTTTCCCTACTTTCAATTGTACCTGAATGAAAAAATCAGTTTATAGCCTTCTATTCGTATGTTTCGCAGTTCTTTCCTTTAAAAGTCAGAATAAGATGGATGCTTCATTTCTTTTCCACACATGGAAGCTGGCAAAATTAGATAGATTGACTTACATATATAAAAGTCAGAAAACTTTTGATCAAAAATGGGGTGGAATCCGGTTTAAAAAGAACGGAACAATTGTATCACTTAATGCGGAGCCAGCGTGTGCCACGGCAATAATAGAAAGAATTGAAGCTGACAAATTAAAGCTGTATCGCCACCGTGGAGTTTGGAAAATGGATTCTGATACCACCATCATCATAACCAACCCCAAATTTCCAGCAATTAATGGTAAATTTATAGTATCAATACTTCCGGATAATAGCTTGGTGTTAAAAAGATTTATTAAAATAGCTGAGAAATAAATCTTTCCTAACTTTGCACAAATTTCAGATCTTCATGACAAAAATCCTTCTGCTTTCCGATTCCCACTCCTATATAGATGACCGTATCTTAGAATATGCGTCTCAAGCCGATGAAATCTGGCATTGCGGAGATTTTGGAAGTATAGAAGTTATTGAAGAACTGGAAAAGATAAAACCTTTAAAAGGAGTTTACGGAAATATAGATAACGCGAAAATCAGGGCTGAGTTTCCTGAAGTGAACCGTTTTTTCTGTGAAGATCTTGAAGTTCTGATGATCCATATCGGAGGTTACCCAGGAAAATATACGCCACTTACCAATAAAGAAATCTCTGAAAAAGCTCCGAAGCTATTTATTTCAGGACATTCTCATATTCTGAAGGCGATGTTCGATCAAAAGAATAATCTTCTTCATCTGAATCCGGGTGCCTGTGGAAAACAGGGATGGCATAAGGTGAGAACCATGATGCGCTTTGTGGTGGAAGGCGATGAAGTGAAAGATCTCGAGATCATTGAACTGGGACCGAAGAATTAATTTTTAAAATAATAAAAGAAGAGGTACAATACATGAAAATCGGGGACAAAGTTTCTGTGGTAGATGAAGATTTAAGCGGAACAATTACTTCTGTGAAAGGCAATATCGTTGTTTTTAAAGATGAATATGGATTTACCTATCAGTATCCAAAAGAAAAACTGGTTCCAAAAGATGCCGATCTTTATGAAAACATTCGCGTAGTTAAAAAAGCAGAACCTAAGAAAGTAGTTTCTAAAAAGCACCAGAAAAATCACATGGTCCTCGACCTGCACTTTCATCATATGGTTAAAAATCCCAGTGATTATGATAGTTTTGAAAGGCTTTTCATTCAAAAAGCAAAACTGATAGAAGTTCTTGATTTCTGTAGAAAACATAACCTGAAAAGGTTAGAGATCGTTCATGGTATTGGTGACGGAACGCTGCAGAGAATGGTTATGGATGTTTTGGAAAGCCAGTCGGATATTGATTTTTACAATAAGGAAATACTTCACCATCAATCAGGTGCCGTTATGATAGAATTTCACTAAATTTGCATCAATTGAAATATGAACGTACTTAATTTACTTTTTACCAAAGACGGATTAATCTGCCAGATTGCAAAGAACAAAAGCATCCTGGAGGAAAAGTCTTATTTCGTTACTGAAGAAACACCGGAAAATCTCATTGAGGATAAACTTGATGAAATTCTTCTTAAGCAAAGGTTTGAAGAGATCCACGTGATCTCTGCACTGAATCATTTTACGCTGATGCCGGAAGGATTTTCAGAACATGATGCAGGATTCGAACTGATAGCCTTCAATGCTCCTGCAGATAAGGAAAAAGAAGAGCTGATGCTTTCTGTGAATAAAAGATTCGGCGTACAGTTTTATTATACGTTTCCTAAAAACTTTTATAAGAAAATAAAAGAGCTGGCGGTTCCGGTTCATTTTAATTTTTCGGGAGAGAAGTTTTTAAATTCTATCAATAATAAAAACAATAAAGAAATTCATATCAATTTATACCACAACCAGTGTGAGTTTTTTGCCATCGATAACAAGAAGGTGATTTTATACAATAACCTGGATGTGAATTCTGAAGTAGATTTTCTTTATTTCGTGATGTTTACCCTGAGTAAAATTGGCTTTGGAATCAATGAAACCAACTTTTATGCATACGGTGAAACTACGGAAAATGAAACTTTTATTTCTGAACTTCAGAAGTTTGTTAAGAACATGAGAATTGTTTACGACAACGTTCCCAATAAGAATTTTATACTTAATTAGGTTGCAGGCTGCAGGTAGCAGGAATAAGTTTCCAAGTGCAACTGCCTGCCACCTGCAATCTGCGACCTAACAACTAAACAAATATGTACAGAATAATCTCAGGCAAGTGGAAAGCCAAAAAAATAGCCGCTCCTAAAAATTTTGACGTAAGACCTACAACAGATTTTGCTAAGGAAGCGCTATTCAGCATCCTGGAAAACAAATATGACATGCAGTCTATTTCGGTGCTTGATCTTTTTGCAGGCATCGGTTCTATCACTTTCGAATTTGCATCCAGAGGGTGTCAGGATGTCACTTCAGTGGAACTGAATCCAAAGCACACAAGTTTTATCAATTCTACGGCTTCAGAGCTGGATATGTCTCAGCAGGTGAATGTTCAGAGAGGTGATGTTTTCGACTGGCTTAAAAAATTCAGAAACAAGAAAAGTTTCGAGATCGTATTTTCTGATGCTCCTTTTGAAATGGAAGAGAAGAAATATTACGAACTGCTGTCTTTGGTTCTGAACAATAAATATGTGAAGGAGAACGGTGTTCTGATCATAGAACATCAGAGCAGGATGAAACTCGAGCACCCCAATTTAGTAGATACCCGAAAATACGGAAATGTAAGTTTCAGTTTTTTCGAAGCGAATAAAGAAGATAATCAGGAAATTTAATTCCTGATTATTTTTTTTACGGAAAGATCCGGTGCCGCAATTCCCCAATTGGTAATCGCTTCAATCACCGGGAGCAGTGTTTTTCCAAAATCCGTCAAGGTGTATTCTACCATTAAAGGTGGCTTTTCCGTATATACTTTCCTGTTGACGATATGATCTTCTTCCAGCTGTTTAAGCTGCAGACTTAAGGTTCTTTCTGTAATGGTCGGAATTAATTTTCTTAATTCATTATATCTTTTGGCTCCATCCGTCAGGTGAAATAAAATTACAGCTTTCCATTTTCCTCCTATAAACTTCATCGTAACGCTGGTGCAGCAAGGATATTCTTTGTTATCTATGGTATACATTTTTATACTATCATTTTTTACCGTTATTGCAAAGGTAATAAACTTAAATTACTTTTGTAACTATAAAAATGATAGTACAATAATTTATGAATTTTTTAGAACAAATGAAAAAGAGGTATACGGTAAAAAAGTATAATCCTCAGGGAAAAATAAGTGCAGAACAGATTGCAGAATTGAAAGAGATTCTTAATCTAAGTCCATCTTCAATCAACAGCCAGCCATGGAATTTTATTTTCGTGAATACACCTGAATTAAAAGCACAACTGGCAGAAGCATCTTATTTCAACAAAGAAAAAGTATTGGAAAGCAGCCATGTGATTGTATTCCAAATGATGAAAAATCCGGAAGAATTTGAAAGACAGATCGAAGAAAATCTTCCTGAAGGTTCCGTAAATTACTACAGAACCATGGTAAAACCCAACGGTGAAGAGGCCATCCGTTCATGGTTTGGACATCAGGTTTATCTATCGCTGGGTGTTTTTCTTTCCGCATGTGCAACGATGGGAATTGATTCTACTCCGATGGAAGGAATTGAGCCTGAAAAATATGATGCCACCCTGAAAAATGATTCTTACGAAACACTTTTCGCTGTTGCGATTGGTGAAAAAGCAGACAGTGACAGCAATCATCCGGCAACAACTCCTAAAAGAAGACTGAATCGTGAAATGGTGATTTTAGAATCTTAATATTTCTGATATTTCCACAAAAAATAAAAGCTGTTTCAGGAGAAACAGCTTTTTGTATTATAGTACTTTCAATTCTAAATCGATGGTCTTTCCGAAGAATTTCTTAGAGATTTTCTCAAAGTTTTTCGTCAGATCCGAAAGATAGAAATGATAGTTCGGTTTTGGGTTATTATCATTCAGCAGGTGGTATTTATCCAGGATGATCTTCAGATGATTGGCTACAATATTGGGAGAATCGATCACGCGGACTCTGTTTCCGTAATACTGCTTGATCTCATCGATCAATAATGGATAATGTGTACAACCAAGAATCAACGTTTCAATATTTTTCAGCTTTTTATTGCTCAGATAATTATAGATGATCGCATGCGTGATCGGGTGATTCTTGAATCCTTCTTCAATGGCAGGAACCAGCAAAGGTGTGGCAAGTTCATCTACTTTAATCCACTTATTCTGCTTTCTGATGCTTTTTTTATACAGTCCTGAATTCACCGTTGCTTTCGTTGCAATTACGCCTACATTATTATGAATCTCATAGGCTACTTTTTCAGCAACCGGATTAATAACGTCGATGACAGGAACCTTCCCGTTCACCGACTGCATTACTTCATTCAAAGCATTCGCAGTAGCCGTATTGCAGGCAATAACAATCGCTTTACAGTTCTGTTGAAGCAGGAAGTTGGTGATCTTAGTAGAATATTCAATGATGGCGTCTTTGGACTTTTCACCGTACGGAAGGTGCTTGGTATCTCCGAAATAAATCAGGTCTTCATGAGGAAGCAGTCTTTTGATTTCTTTGGCTACGGTAAGTCCTCCCACCCCACTATCGAAAATACCGATAGGCTGGCTTGGTGAAAGATATGAATAGTCTTGTTTTTTCGTTTTCAAGTGAACTGAAATTTTATACAAAAATACGAAGATTTTTAGATTTCTGTATTCCTGATTCCGGACTTTATTTGTACAGTACTAGTTATTATGCTTAGATATTATGCTTCGACTTCGCTCAGCATGACATCGCTAATACTCATTGTTTCGAAAAGTATTCAATATGTAATTAAACAATAAATAAATCAGAAGCAATTCCATCCGCCATAAACCAATGTTTTTCCGGGATTTTAAGGTGATTGTTTTCTGTAATAAGAATACCTTCCTCTATTTTGGATTGTATTTCACGTCGGAAATGTTCAAGAGTCTGTTCGCTGAACTTACTGTTAAGGCTTTCAATATCTACACCCCAGATTGTTCTCAACCCGATCATAATCATTTCATTAAACTGATCGTTCTGTGACAGGATCTCCTCTTCTTTGGCAAGAAATCCACCATCAAGCTTTTTAATATACTGTTGATTATTGGCAACGTTCCAGCTTCTGACATCAAATCCGTTGTAAGAATGTGCGGAAGGGCCTATTCCAAGATACTCTTTATACTTCCAATACGAAGAATTATGTCTTGAATAGAAGCCCGGTTTCGCGAAATTAGAAACTTCATAATGCTCAAATCCGTTGTCTTTTAAGAAATCCGACAGATAATAGAACTCTCTATTCTGTTCTTCTTCCCTCGGACTGGCGATTTTTCCCTTTGCTATCCAGTTTTCCAAAGCTGTTTTCGGTTCAACCGTCAGGGCATAAGATGAAATATGGGGAACTTCAAGAGCAATCGTTTTGTTTAAATTCTCTTTCCATATCTCCAGATTGGAGGTTGGTGAGCCATAAATCAAATCGATGCTTAAGTTTTCAAAGCCAAAATCCTGTGCTCTTTTGATAGAACCTTCTGCTTCGGAAGCATTATGGGCGCGGTTCATTAACCTTAAATCTTCATCAAAAAAACTTTGGGTACCAATAGAAAGTCTGTTAACCGGAGATTTTGCCAGCTGTTGAAGAAAATTTTTATCCAGATCATCGGGATTGGCTTCTAAAGTAACTTCAATATCCCGGTCAAAACTGAAATATTTTAACACTTCATCAATCATTGAACTGATCTCATCTGCAGAAAGAATAGACGGTGTTCCGCCTCCAAAGTACAGTGACTTTAAATTTTTATTCTGCAGTTCGTCTTTTCTCAGACGGATTTCGGTCTTCATGGCACTGATCATTTCATCCTTAAAGTTCAAAGATGTGGAAAAGTGAAAATTACAGTAGCTGCATTTCTGTCTGCAAAACGGGATGTGAATGTATATCATAAAAAAAGCTCTGAAAATTTCAGAGCTCAAATTTATTTAAATTAAATCAGATTAATATCTATATCCTCTATGATTAATAAAGTTATCGAAGTTATAACCTAAGCTCAACATAAAGCTGTTTCCACCATACGTCTGGATATCAGACATTCCGATGTTGTAAGTTGCTCCAATCATTAATTTATTAATTCTTACTTTAACAACCGGTGCCACCTGTAACTGCTGGCTGTCAAATCTGTTCTGTACCGTTCTGTAGCTTACACCGGCAGAGAATGAATTGACATCGTTAAAGAAAGTTGCCATTAAGTTATAGTCGATCATTCTTGTTGAATTCGTATTCAGGTTGATCAACGCTGATGGCGATACGTAGATATTGTCAGCAAAATGCCAGTCATATCCTAAGTTTAAGAAGAATTTAATTGGTGAAGGCTCGATTCCGTTTACGATAGCCTTATCATTGCTTAACGCGATATCATTTACAGAGATCCCTGCAAAGATGTTTCTGTACGTTGCCGCTGCACCAAAGTTGGCATAAGCCATAAAAATATTCCCTTCTTTCCCGATCAATAAAGGATCGTAACCATCTTCAACATTCACTGAAGTATAGTCGAAGTTCATATTATAAAATGAAACACTAGTACCGAAAGAGAATTGGTCTTTTCTTTCTCCTTCACTGCTTAGTGGAATAAAGTATGAAGCTCCCGCTGTAATACCGCCTGCAGAAATAGGTCCATTACTGTCTCTGAAAATAGAGAGCCCTGCTCCCACTCTGTCGAAGATGTTCCCGTTGATTCCTATAGACTGCGTATTTGGAGAATCGCTAAACTTGTCAAATTGTTTGTGGTAATTAGCATTGAGCTGTACGTAATCGGTCTTTCCGTACTGAGCTGGGTTGAACAGAAAATCACCATCCAAAAGATATTGCTGATAGTATGGTAGTGATTCCTGTGCTTTGTATGCATTTGACAAAAGAGCTAAACATACGATAGCATATAGTTTTCTCATAACAAATCTTGATTTCAATTCAACAAATATAAAAAAATTCTCAATATATTTTTAGTTTTCTAAATAATTTCTCCATTTTTTTACAGCATCCGCCATATCTTTCGGCATTGGGCTCTCAAAATATAATTCCTTTTTCGTCGTTGGGTGTATAAACCCTAAAGTGTGGGCATGGAGTGCATGCCTCGGAAGAATTTCGAAAACATTTTTTATAAACTGCTTATACTTAGGTATATTCACTCCTCTTAGAGGCGTATGACCTTCATATCTTTCGTCATTAAACAGCGTATGGCCAATATGTTTGAAATGAGCACGAATTTGGTGCGTTCTTCCCGTTTCAAGTTTACATTCTACCCATGTCATATATTTGAAACGCTCTAAAACCTTGTAATGCGTCACCGCATGCTTTCCATGGCTTCCGTCTTCATAAACCGACATCTGCATTCTGTTTTTGGGATGTCTCCCGATATGCCCCTTAATGGTCCCTTCATCTTCCTGAGGATTTCCCCAGACAAAAGCCCAGTATAATCTTTTTGTCGTTCTGTTAAAAAACTGTTTCGCCAAAAAGCTCAGTGCATATTCATTTTTTGCAATCACCAGAAGTCCGGAAGTATCTTTATCAATTCTGTGAACAAGCCCTACTCTGTCCAGATCAGATTTTTCACCGCTCTTTTCAAAATGGAAAGCCAAAGCATTCACTAAAGTCTTATCCCAGTTTCCATGACCAGGATGTACTACCATTCCCGGTTCTTTATCCACCACAACCAAATCATCATCTTCATAAATGATATTTACAGGAATATCCTGAGGAATGATGACATTTTCTCTCGGCGGATGGGCAAGAAGCACTGAAATCTGGTCACCAGGCTTCACACGGTAATTTTGTTTTACCGGAGCTCCGTTTACCACCACATTTCCGGCTCTGCAGGTCTGTGAGATTTTATTACGTGAGGAGTTTTGTCTGTATATTAATAAGAACTTATCAATCCTTAACGGCTCCTGGTTTTTATCGACTTTGATGTTTACATGCTCATAGAGACCTTTATTTTCCTCATCAATATCGATATTCTCGAGACTGTCGGACTCTACTAATTCTTCATCTAAAAAGTCTTCGTTATCTTCTGCCATTGTTTTATTTTTTTTACGCAAAAGGCCCCAACATTTTGCAGTTGAAGCCTATATTTTATATAATAAATCGTTATTATTCTACGACTACTTTTTTAGCTTTTGGCTTTTGAGCCGGTTGCTGAGTGGTTCCCGTGGTAGCCTGTTTATTTCCTGAACCCTGGTTGCTTGCTGCAGTAGATTTAGGCTTTTCAGCCGGGATTGAGGCAGGTTTAGTACCTGTGGCTCCATTATTCTTGGCTGGTTCTGTCTTAGTCGGTTCTGGTTTAAAAACTTCCTTTTTAGGCATAGGTACTGCTGCAGGCGGATCATAGCTTGGTTCCGGATGGTTGGGAACTTCGTCATAATGTACCGGAGGCAATGAAGTATCTACCTTCATACGGTAAATTGCATTCAGCTGCTCTACTTTCGCTCTAAGCTCAGCAGGAGTTCTCTTACTGGCCCAAAGGTCGATCTGCATTCCCTGGTCTCTTACATCCCCTGAGGCCGGATCCTGATAATAGATAATATCGGATTCGTCTTTGCTTCCGTCTTCATGCTCTACCAGTCCCACTTCAAACATACTTTTCAAAATAACGGCTCTGGCTTCTTTTACAGAAAGCCCTACCACGCTAGGAATAGAAATATTTCTCATAGGTCCGGATCCCACGACAACATCAATTACAGAGAATCTCGGAAGACGTGATCCAGGATTGACAGCATTACCTTTATATAATACTCTTAAAAGAGCATCTTTCTGAATACTCGGTTCGTAGATGGTATCGCCAATCTTCAGACCTACCTGATCCAATCTCTGGAACGCAAGTCCTGAATATTTGTTGATCACATCCGGAACGGTAATGGGAGCCCAGGTTCTTGGGTTAACAACAATTCTTACCAGCGATCCTGGCTTTACGCGGGAACTGGATAAAGGGTGCATCTTTAAAACCTGAAAAGGCTTATATTTAGGGTTATACTCTGCACTGTCTACTTCATATTCAAGACCTGTATCCTCTAATATTTTTACGGCATCGTATACCGATTTATTAATAACATTAGGCACAGGAATTTCCTGACCGTGCTTGGTATGATATTCCAACCAGCGGAAAGTAAGCCACACCAACCCCACAAAAACACCGATGGCGACTACTAAATTCAGTAAAACTTTCCAATTGAAAAGTGATTTAAGCATACTTAAAAATACTTTAATTATAACGGCAAATATAGCTAATAATTTTAAATGTCCTTTTATTTAACACAATTCATTTTGAATTTTAAAATTTCTGAATTTCCCTTATTGCATTACATAAAATGATTAAATTTGCCTTAATTGATACTATAATGGTTATGAGCAAAAAAAGTGTTGCCGTTGTCATGGGAGGCTATTCAGATGAATATGTGGTTTCCTTAAAAAGCGGTCAGTTGATCTACGATTCTCTGGACAGAAATCTATATGACGTATATAAAGTAGTCATTCTAAAAGATGAATGGTATTTTTTAGGAGACAACGACAAAAAATATGAAATCAACCGCGGAGATTTTTCAGTGACATTAGATAATAATGAACAATTGAAATTTGATGCCTGTTTCAACATTATCCACGGAACTCCTGGTGAAAACGGAATTCTTCAGGCCTATTGGAATGCCATCGGGCAGAAGTATACCGGCTGTGATTTCTATCAAAGCGCTTTAACCTTCAATAAAAAAGATACTTTGGCGGTATTGTCAAAATACGGAATTCCTTCTGCTAAAAGCATTTATTTAAGAAAAGGAGAAGAGATCAATACAGACGAAATTGTTGAAAGTCTTGGGCTTCCGGTTTTCGTTAAACCCAATCAATCCGGATCCTCTCTGGGAATTTCAAAAGTAAAAGAGAAGTCAGAATTAATTGCTGCCACAGAAGTCGCGTTCAAAGAAGATAACGAAATCCTTATCGAAAGTTTCCTCGACGGAATGGAAGTTTCGGTAGGCGTTATAGATTACAAAGGTGAAACCATTGTTTTGGGAATCACTGAAATTGTACCTACCAATGAATTCTTTGATTATGAAGCTAAATATGAAGGCGCTTCAGAGGAAATTACCCCTGCAAGAATTGATGATGCCACCAGAATCAGAGTGGAAGAAATCTCAAAAAGAGCTTACAATTCCCTTGGTATGAGCGGTTTTTCAAGAAGTGAATTCATCCTTATGGACGGCATTCCCTATATGCTTGAAATGAATACCAATCCTGGATTCTCTCCGGCCAGCATTCTTCCGCAACAAGCTAAAATTTACGGCATATCCATTACAGACCTTTGCGGAAACGAAGTAGAAAAAGCGTTGAATAAATAATAATAGAAGTTAGAAATCAGAGGTTAGATTTTAGTGGATGGAAGTTTGAATATAGGCAATAGAGGAAACAATCCGAAACGCGTATCCCGAAACTCGCCACTTAACTCGCACCCCGTAACTCATCATAACACGTAAAACATGAAAATTGCTGTTTTCCCCGGATCATTTGATCCTATCACCCTGGGACATTATGATATTATTGAAAGAGCGGCTCCGCTTTTTGACAAACTGATTATTGCGATCGGGCAGAATTCCCAAAAAAAATATATGTTTCCTCTTGAAAAAAGGATGGAATTTATCCAAAATTCCGTCGCCGAATTCCCCAATGTGGAAGTCGATTTTTTTGAAGGATTAACGGTAGATTATTGCTTTGAAAAGGATGCACAATACATTCTCAGAGGCTTAAGAAATCCTGCCGATTTTGAATTTGAAAAAGCCATTGCCCACACCAACAGAACACTGGCTCATAAAAAACTGGAAACCGTATTCCTATTAACCTCATCCGGAAAATCTTTCATCAGCAGCAGTATTGTAAGGGAGATCATCAATCACGACGGAGAATACGAACTGCTGGTTCCGGACTCTGTCAGGGTAGAGAAAAAAGCAAAATAAATGATCAACTATAAATGATAATTGATGACATGGCCGAAAATTTGCAGATGCAGAAATCATTCATCGATTATCATTTATCAATCATAAATATATGCACGAACAGTTCAATTTTGCCATAGAGGTACTTGGAACCATTTCCTTTGCGATGTCGGGGAGTTTTGCAGCGATGCAGAAACGCCTGGATCCGTTCGGGGTACTGATTATCGCATTCGTCACTTCTGTGGGCGGAGGAACTGTAAGAGATCTCCTGCTGGATATTCCTGTTTTCTGGATGCATGATCTTTTAACCTGTGCATTAATCCTCGGAACAAGTATTTTTGCTATGATCTTCAAATCTATCGAAAAGAACTTCAAGGTAACCTTATTTATTTTTGATAGCTTCGGATTGGGATTATTTACCATTATCGGCGTTCAGAAAGGACTCAATGCGGACATTCATCCATTGATATGTATCGCGCTGGGAACCATCACCGGCTGCTTTGGAGGGATTATCCGGGACATTCTCCTCAACCGGATTCCATTGATCTTCAGGAAAGAAATCTATGCAACGGCGTGTATCGTCGGAGGATCTGCATTTCTTCTGATGACGAAGTTTATCCCGCTTTCTTATACACTTATCCAGATCTTCACCATTTTACTGATTGTAGCCATCAGAACGCTTGCTGTGAAATACCACTGGCAGATGCCTAAATTCTATGGGTATGATCATAATTCAGAAATGTGATGTAAAATGAGTTTAAAATAAAAAAAGCACCTGAATCAGGTGCTTTTTTCGTTTCGTATAGTGTTCTTAGAAGAATTTTCCTCTCTGTCTCATATTCGGGTTGTGCATGTGTTTCTGCATAGAAGGCATTTTCAGCTGATCTTTCATCATTTTGATCTGATCCGTCATCATTCCTGCCGTGTCTAATCTCTTAGCCTCATCCAGAAGCTTCTGCCCTTCCTGTTTTCTTCCCTTAGAAATGGCTGCCGCGGCAAGATTCAATGTAGCCATTGCTCTGTCGTGCTTCATATTCAGACCGTATTCCAAAGCTTTTTTCATCAGCGGTTCCACTTTCGCAGGATGTTCCTGAGCTTGGGTCAGTCCCTGTAAATAGTGGAAATATCCATACTGGGATTTATGAAGCTGCGCTTTGTAGTTGGTAATTCCGTTTAACCACTGTGCGGCTTTCTCCATATTTTGTTTTCTCAGCTGCCAGAAGGCAAGAAGGATATATTCATTTTTGATGAAAAGTATAATAGGCAGTGCTGCAAGAAGGAATACTACAATCCCCCAGCCCAGACTTCTTGTGAAAATCATCATATAAAGTCCTAAAAGGATAAGAACTGCTGCAATTACAATTTTTATGTACTTATTCATTGTTCAATTTTAAGAGTGCAAAGATAGAAAATTTAGAGGTTAGAAGCTAGAGGTTACCCGTTAGAATTTTCATAACTACTCAGTCTTGATTCGCTCATACGTTTGAAAGGAGAAATCATATTCATTCTTTTCGTCTTTTTCATGAAAGATCTCTTCCGTTTTTTTCCATACCTTCGGATTGATCTTTGGAAAGAAAGTATCCGCCTGAAGATCAGCTTTCACTAAAGTTACTTCCAGTTTATCTACGATTTCCATTGTCTGTTCATAGATATTTCCACCGCCAATGATGAATACATTTTCATCAATTTTCTTAGCAAATTTTACGGCTTCTTTAATGCTTCCCACGATCAGAATACCTTCCTCAAACCAGTTTTTCTTTCTGGAAATAACGATATTCGTACGGTTCGGCAACGGTTTCCCTATACTTTCATAGGTCTTTCTCCCCATAATAATAGGATGTCCCGAAGTTATATCTTTAAAGTGTTTCAGGTCTTTCGGAAGATGCCACAGCAGTTTGTTTTCAAAACCGATCTCGTTCTTCTCACCCATAGCCACCACTATTGTTGTCATTCTAATAATTTTTTACAAAATTAGCACATAATTTGTATATTTGATTAGCACAAAAAATTAAAAAAAATAAACTATGAAAAATAAAGGCTGCCTGAGCGCAGGAACTATCGGTATTGCTCTGCTAATCATTGTAGGTGTACTATTCTTCTGGGGGAAAAACGGTTATAATAATTTTGTTTCGAAAGAACAGAACGTGAATTCCAAATGGTCTAATATTGAAACAGTATATCAGAAAAGGGCCAATCTTATTCCCAATCTTGAAAGAACCGTGAAATCCTATTCAAAATTTGAACAGGAAACATTAACGAAAGTAGTTGAAGCACGTTCTAAAGCGACTTCTATCCAAATCGACCCTTCGAATATGACAGAAGCTGATCTGGCGAAATTCCAGGCTGCACAGGGAGAACTTTCCGGAGCATTAAGCAGATTAATGGCTGTGGTAGAATCTTATCCGAACTTAAAAGCGGACCAGCAGTACATCAACTTCCAGAGAGAATTTACAGCGATAGAAAACAGCATCAGAACCGAAACGGTTTATTATAACGACGCTGCCAAAGATTACAATACAACGATCAAAACGTTCCCGAACAATATTCTGGCGAACTTTACCAACTTTAAAGAAAAACCATTCTTCAAGGCTGAAGCCGGTGCAGAAAAAGCACCTGAAGTATTTAAATAATGAGCCGTTTTCTGACAAATCAGCAAATCACTTCTCTTGTGGAAGCGATACAGTCGGCAGAAGAACATTCTACAGGCGAGATCCGTATCCATATCGACTCGAATACCGAAACCCAAAATGCACAGACTGCATTTGAAGTTTTCAAAGAACTCTGTATGAATAAAACTGCCGACAGAAATGCTGTGCTTTTTCATGTGAATTTCGAACAAAAATATCTTACCATTATTGGTGATATCGGAATCCATGACAAAGTACACCAGTCGTATTGGGATCACCTCCACGATTATATTACCGCTGAATTTGCCAAAGGAAATTATTATAAAGCTTTAAAAAGCGGCATCCTGGAGACCGGTCTTGAATTAAAAAAACATTTTCCTGTTCAGGGAAAAAACCCCAATCAGCTCTCTAATGAAATTACGTTCTCTTAAACTTGTATTTTCATTTCTACTCTTCTGCTTTTACACTTTTGTATCAGCACAATACACGATTCCGCAAAAACCTGCGGTTCTGTATCCCGTGTTTGATGAAGCAGGACTGTTGACGCAACAGCAAAAAGATGAGCTGAACAACAAACTGATCAAGTTTGCAGATTCTACTTCTACAGAAATTGAAGTGATCATTATTCGTTCCACCAAAGGTGAAGACGTCAATTTTCTGGCGACCATGTTTGGTGAGCAATGGAAAATCGGGAAAAAAGGAGTAGATAACGGGGTCGTTTTCCTTATTGCTACAGAAGACAGAACCATGTCTATCCAGCAGGGACGTGCCGTAGAACAATACCTTACCGCTTCTGTGGCAGGACAGATCCTTGATTATATTGTCACGCCTAATTTCAGACAGGGACAATGGTACGAAGGTATTAACCGTGGTACCTCAGCCATTATGGAGGCCGTTCAGGGGAAATTCAAACCTACGGAAACCTCAGCACCTTCAGGCAAAGGAAATACTTTTAAAATCCTTCTGATTGCCTTTGTCATTTTTATCATTATAGCCTTTCTCTTCGGAGGCAGAGGCGGCGGACGTGGCGGCGGCAATAATGACGACGACGATGTGATTATCACCAGAAGAGGACGCAGAAATTATCCAGGTGGATTCTTCCCATTCCCGGGCAGCTTCGGAGGAGGTGGCTTTGGTGGTGGAAGCTCCGGTGGCGGCGGAGGTGGATTCGGCGGCTTTGGCGGCGGAGGAAGCTTCGGCGGAGGTGGCGCTTCGGGCGGATGGTAAACAGAAATACAAAATTCAATATAATCGGGCTCATGGCCCGATTTTTTATTTAATACGCTAAAATACCATCATTTCTTTGTCTTATTTTAATACTAAATTCAACTTTACATATTAAAAAATTAACAAAACCACTTAAAACCCGTCTTTTAACTAATTTTTTTTCATTATATTTACTGAAAACAGGTTTATGAAGAAGACGCTGGTAGTTTTTGCACATCCCTATTTAGAGCACTCCAATTCCAACGTAGAGCTTTTTAATTTCTATGTCCGTCACCAGCACTTTACCCTCAGAGATCTTTACGAAGAATATCCTGATTTTCATATCGCGGCATTCAGGGAGAGAAAAAGGTTAAGAAATTATGACCGTTTTATTTTTCAATTCCCGCTCATTTGGTTCGGAATGCCTCCTTTATTAAGGTTATGGATCGATGAAGTTTTCGACAGAGACTGGCTCAGAGAAGGCGAAACCAATCCTCTGGAAGGGAAAGAAATCTACATTCTGATCACCACCGGCGGAAAAGAAAGATCATTCACGAAAACCGGAACATACCAGTACACAGTGGAAGAACTCGTCAGCGGACTGATCGTCTCCTTAAAGGTTTTCAAAGCGGATATCAAACATATCAAGATCGTTTACGAAGCCAATAAACTGAGCAAAAAAGACATTATTTTACATAAAAAAGAATTTACAGAACTTCTCAATCAATAGCGTATGGAATCCAGCTTAGCGATGAATACATTACTTTTCTTAGGTGTAGCCATTATTATGGTTCCGCTGGCCAGAAAATTTGGGTTAAGCTCAGTGATCGGATATATTTTAGGAGGTATCATCATTGGTCCTTATGTTCTGCGGCTTACCGGAAAAGATGTCAATGATATTATGCACGCCAGTGAATTTGGGGTGATCATGCTGCTTTTTCTGGTGGGACTGGAACTTGAGCCCCGGAAATTCTGGGAAATGCGGAAGAAAATTATGGGCCTCGGACTGACGCAGATGCTGCTTACTATTTCACTATTGTTTCTCGTTTTCATCAGTGCCGGATGGCGGATCGACAAAGCCATTGCCATCGCGATATGCTTTGCCCTTTCCTCTACTGCTATTGTACTGCAGACGCTTCAGGAAAAGAATAACTTCAAAACCATGGCTGGAGAAGCCTCATTCTCTACCCTTCTATTTCAGGATATTGCCGTGATTCCTATCCTTGCTATCCTTCCGATTATTGCGAATTATAAAGCCAGTCATCACGATAATGAAATTCAGATCATCATCCAGAAGCTTCCGGAATGGCTGCAGGCCGGAACCGTTATTTTAGGGGTTGCTATTTTGATTCTTTTGGGGAGATATGTATTTGTCCCTTTCTTACGATATGTTTCAAAGTCAGGAATGACTGAATTGCTTACCGCTTCTTCCCTGTTCCTCGTGATTGGGGTTTCAGAGCTTATGGCTGCTATTGGGCTTTCTCCTGCTTTGGGAGCTTTCCTTGCGGGCGTTATGCTTGCCAACAGTGAATTCCGGCATGAACTGGAGGCGCAGATCAATCCTTTTAAAGGGCTGCTTCTTGCCGTATTCTTTGTGAGTGTTGGGTCTACTATCAATTTTAATATTATTCAGCAGGATCCACTGTTTATTTTCTCTACTGTTTTTGCCGTATTGGCGGTAAAATTTATGGTCCTGTATGCAATTGGAAAGTTTTTCAAAATCGATACGCCACAGAGTTTATTTTATGCTTTTGCTCTTTCTCAGGTGGGAGAATTTGCTTTTGTCCTGATCAATTACGCTTCGGATCTTTATCTGCTAAGCCCGGAACTTAATGCGCAAATGATGGCCGTCACAGCCATTACCATGTGCATCACCCCTATCCTTCTGATCATTAACGATAAATTCATTACGCCTAGATTCATCAAAGAGATTCCTGATGAAGACAATGATTTCAACATTCTGGACAATGATGTAAGTCAAAAGAAAATCATTATTGTAGGTTTCGGACACTTTGGAAGTACGGTAGGCCGCCTTTTAAAGGCAAATAAAATATCAGCAACGGTTTTGGACCGGGATTCTGACCGGGTGAAGCTGCTGAGAAGTAATGGCTTTAAAGTTTATTACGGCGACGCGACAAGAATTCCCATTTTAAGGGCTGCAGGCATTGAAGATGCGGAAATTTTAGTTTTGTGTCTTGACGACCGGGATGACAATAAATTTATTGCAGATCTTGTACGTGAACATTATCCAAAGGTGAGAATTTTTGTACGGGCCAAGAACAGAATAGATGCTTATGATTATTTAAATAACGGCATTGAAAATATTTACCGTGAAACATTGGGAACTGCTGTTGATATGGCTGTAGACGTTCTTCATGAAACCGGGATGAGAAAATATGCGGCAAGACGTCTGGGACAGAGATTTATGGCTATAGACAAGGCTTCTATCCGGAGATTGGCTAAGGCAAAAGGTGATGATGAGATTTTAAAGTTTACCACAAAAGAATTCCTCCAGCGTGAGGAGGAATTATTAGCTTATGATAATCTTAATTTTGATAATAGAAACTGGGAAGGTTCCTCGTCAGTAGATGACGATGAAACTCCCAACTGATTTATTGAATACTTACGCTTCCGCCACTGCTTTCCTGCTTGGTTACATTTTTAAGTTCTCCTTTTTTGGAAACATCTACACTTCCTCCTGAAGAAGCTTCGGCATTTACTGAATTTACAGCACTTATCTGAAGGCTCGCTCCACTGGATGCATCTGCTTTTACATTGTCTGCAATAAGATTTTTGGCTGAAACACTGCTTCCTGATGAAGAACTGATGTCCGCATTTTTACTTTTCCCGGAAATATCAAGACTTGCCGCTGAAGATGCTTCAATGTCAAGATCCACTGCCCATACTTTTCCACTGTAGCTGCTGCTGCTTCCCGCTGAGATATCGAAATCATTGGCTTCCAGATCTCCGGAAACGCTGGCTGCACTGGAAATATCAATGCTTACTTTATCCTGTGTGAATTTATCTTTAATGCTGATGCTTGCTGCAGAATTAGCCGTAAGCTTTGAGAAATCTTTTGTGTAAATCTTAGCCTTTACATTATGGCTGTTCATCACTCTGATTCCTTTTTTGTAATGAATATGAAGCTTTCCGCCATCGTTGTCCACAAGAATTTCGTTGATGATATTTTCCGGTGCGGAAATCACCACTTTTTCTACGTCAGATTTGATCACCTCAGCATCGATTGCCTGAGAAACTTCTATTTCGTCAAAATCCCCGTTGAATGTTTTTTCTTTAACCGGGCCGTTATCCTTGTCGATTACTTTGTCTACCCACCCATTACCACTATTGTCATTATCATTATTCCTTTTATTATGATTTTCATTGCATGAGGCCATCAGCGCGAAGGCTGACAGCATAAAAAGAGTTGTTGATTTCATGTTTACTGCGTTTATAAATTAAGTTTTTAATATCTTTATACTTTAATAACAACTAATTTATGAAAAATATTTCATCGGTATTGTTAATTTCTGCGCTGGCACTTAACCAATCTTGTACTACAATGAAGAAAACCGATACTCAACAGGAGATTCCTGTTACCGATCCATCCTTATCTTCAAACCCTTTTATGAAGAAAAGCAAGCTTCAGTACGAAGCTCCGGAATTCGATAAAATTAAAAATGAACATTTCAAACCTGCTTTCGATTTTGGACTGAAACAGCACGATGCTGAGATCCTGAAAATCGCCAACAATCCGGAAGCGCCTACTTTTGAAAACACAATTGTAGCCCTTGAAAAAAGCGGTGAAGTTTTAAAAAGAGCCACTATTGTATTTTCCAATCTTACAAGCGCGAATACGAACCCTACCCTTCAGGCTTTAGATGAAGAATTTGCTCCTATTTTTGCAGCGCATTCCGATAAAATGTACCTGAATGAAAATTTATATAAAAGAATCAAGTCTATTAAAGAAGACGGCTTAGACTCCGAAGGAAAAAGACTTGTACAGTTTTACAAACAGAATTTTGAGATTGCAGGAGCGAATCTTTCTGCAGCAGATAAAGAAAAATTAAAGCAGATCAATCAGGAACTGGCTTCACTTTCTACGCAATACGCCAATAAATTACTGGAAGCAAGAAAACAGGGCGGTGTATTCTTCTCTGATGCCAAAGAACTTGACGGACTTTCCACAGACGAAATCGAAGCAGCAGCAACGGATGCTAAAACGGCAGGGCAACCTGGAAAATATCTTCTTGCTCTTCAAAATACAACCCAACAGCCACTTCTTCAGAATCTGAAAAACAGAACAACCAGAGAAAAATTGTTCAAAGCTTCATGGCTGAGAGCTGAAAAAGGCGACGGAAACGATACCCGCGAAACCATTGAAAAGCTGGCTAAATTAAGACTTAAAAAAGCTCAGACCCTTGGAAAGAAAAGCTTCGCTGAATGGAAACTTCAGGACCAGATGGCTAAAACTCCCGAGGCAGCAACCAAACTCATGAACCAGATCGCGACTCCTGCTGTGGAAACGGCAAGACGTGAGGCTAAAGATATTCAGGATCTTATTGATCAGCAGAAAGGTGGTTTCAAAGTAGAACCATGGGACTGGAATTTCTATGCAGAGCAGGTAAGAAAAGCAAAATATGACCTTGATGAAAACCAGATCAAACCTTATTTTGAAGTGACTACTGTTTTGGAGAAAGGCGTTTTCTATGCCGCTGAAAAATTCTACGGACTAACTTTCAAAAAGAGAACAGATCTTCCGGTTTATCACCCGGATGTAGTAACGTACGAGGTTTTTGACCACGATGGAAAATCTATCGCGATCTATTATCTTGATTTCTATACCAGAGATTCTAAAAACGGAGGTGCATGGATGAGTAATTTTGTTGAGCAGTCTTATCTTTTAGGAACAAAACCTGTGATCGTCAACTGTTATAATTACCAGAAACCGGCTCCGGGAAAACCTTCACTAATCAGCTATGATGACGTTTCTACGATGTTCCATGAATTTGGACACTCTATCCACGGAATGTTTGCCAGCCAGAAATATCCATCACTTTCAGGGACAAGTGTTCCTAGAGACTTTGTGGAATTTCCGTCGCAGATCAATGAGCACTGGGCTTTAGATCCTGTGGTTCTTAAAAATTATGCAATTCACTACGAAACAAAGCAGCCGATTCCTCAGACTTTAGTTGAGAAAATTAAAAAGGCAGCGACATTCAACCAAGGATATATGACGACAGAACTTGTTTCTGCGGCAGCTCTGGATATGGATTGGCATACCGTTACAAATGAAAGCCAGCTCATTCCTGTTCTTGATTTTGAAAAACAGTCATTGGCAAGCCACGGATTTACTCTGGCTACCGTACCTCCAAGATATCATACGCCTTATTTTGCACACATCTGGGGCGGTGGATACTCAGCAGGTTATTATGCTTATTTGTGGTCTGAAACCCTTGACAACGATGCATGGGAATGGATTAAAAGCAATGGCGGTCTGACCAGAGAAAACGGTGACCGTTTCAGAAAATATATTCTTTCTGTAGGAAATTCTGTAGACCTGAATCAGGCATTCAGAGATTTTACGGGACATGATCCGGATATCAAGCCTTTATTGAGAAACAGAGGTTTTATAAAATAAATTTTACAGAGAAGCATCCAATTGGGTGCTTCTTTTTTTATACGTTTTGGCTAAAGCCGTGGAAATGATTGAATGTTTCCGTTAAATGGGTTAAAACCCATTCCTATTGAATATAAAGGTTTGAGCTTTTTGAGATGTTCCTTATGCCACGGGCTAAAGCCCGTTCTTATTCAACAATGGATATTTCATATTCATTCTTTGTGAAGAATTCATTTTCGGATGCTTTTTTATTCATACAGATGTTTGCGTTATATTTTTTTTTGTTGTTTTAAATCTGTGCGATCTGCAAAATCTGCGCGAAACAAGTAAAAGGTAATCGTTTTAATGAAATAAAAAATCACGTAAATTTGTGCTTTAAAATGTATAACATGAATTGTCCCTGCTGTTCAGGAAAACCTTATGAAGAATGCTGTAAGCCGTACCACACCGGAGAAAAGCATGCGCCTACTGCGGAAGCCCTGATGCGTTCCCGCTTTTCTGCATTTGCAATTCCGAACGGAAAATACCTGATGGAAACAACGTTTCCTCCAAAAAGGAAATATCATAACACCGAAGATCTGCAGGAATGGGGAGAAATTAATGTGTGGACAAAACTGGAAATTGTAGATAAGCCTTCCGTGAGTAAAGTTGAATTTAAAGCTTTTTATACGGATGAGGAAGGAAAGAAACAGCTCCATCACGAATTATCAAAATTCAAAATGATTCAAAACCGGTGGTTTTATGTGAGTGGAGAATTTTTAGAATAAAAAAAATGTCCGGAAAAAATTCCGGACATTTCTTATAGTTTAGTGAGCGTCAATTCCGTCAATTCCATGAGCGTGACCGTGCGTCAATTCTTCTTCTGTTGCAGGACGTGTATTTACAATTTCCACCTGGAAATCTAAAACTTTCCCAGCCATTGGATGGTTAAGATCTGCGATTACTGCTTCAGGGGTAACCTCTACTACAAATGCCTGGAAATTATTTCCCTGACCATCAGATAAAGGTAAGATAGCTCCTATTGGAGGTACTCCTGATTCCTTAAACATATCGATAGGCAATTGCGTGATAGAGTTCGGATCCTGTTCTCCGTAAGCTTCTTCCGGCTGAATAACGAAAGCTGCTTTATCACCAGCTTTAAGGCCAAGGATATTTTGTTCAAATTTTGGAATCATCATTCCTACACCATATAAAAATGTAAGTGGGTTTTCTGCTGTTGTTTCTTCTACAAGAATCTTACTTCCATCTTCTTCGATCGTGTGAAGTATGTAGCTTACTGCTACAACATGGTTGTTTTCAATTGTCATATTTTATCTTTTTTTTCGCGATGTTTTTCACGATTAACGGCACAAATATACTATTTTTGAAATGATTGCCTATTTAAAAACTGTTAAAACAAAAATCTCAAAACAGCCTCTTTTTTACTTACCGTTTTTTGTTTCGTTTCGTTTTTTCTGTCTCAGTACAAAGAGGTACAAGCTTTCTACTTTCGCTCTCGCCCAATCTGTTTTTCTTAAAAATTTCAGAGAAGACTTGATGCTCGGATTATCTGTAAAGCACTTGATATTGATCTGCTCTCCCAGTTTCTCGAATCCTTCATAGTATTCTACCAGTTCTTCAAGAATGGCATCGAGTCTTTTTCCGTGCAGAGGATCTTTTGATTTTTCTTCCATAACGCAGTAAAATTAAAATATTTTATCTGACTTAGCGACTAAAATTGTTTAAACTCCCAATCTTTAGTATTTTTGATGCGTGTATTTTTACCTAAAAACGATTCATTCCGAAAAATAAATATGAGCAAAAATAACGAAGCAAACCGGCAAAAACATAAAAAGAAAATTGATCAGAAAAAACGTAAAATACAAAATGCTGAAGTAGAAAGAAAAGCACGTTTAAAACAAATCCGGGAAGATTTTAAAGCAAGAGAGGCCGATAATAAGCCTTAATAATCACTACTATTTTAAACCCTGGTGGTTTTGAAATCCGACAGGTCATACACTGCCAATTGTCTTTTGCGACAAACAGTATTATTTTTCCCCAAATGTAATTTTTTGCTACTTACAATGTAAACCTTATCTTTAAAATTACATTACCTATTTACTTTAAAATCATAAAAGAATTTTCATGAAAATCCTCCACACCGCCGACTGGCATTTGGGAAAACGACTGGACAGATTTTCCCGTCTGGAAGAACAGATTTCAGCAATGGAAGAGATCATCAGTATTGCTGATGAAGAGAACGTTGATCTTATTCTCGTTGCCGGTGATCTTTTTGACAATTTCACGCCTGGTGTAGAGGCTGCTGAACTGTTTTATAAAACGCTGAAACGTTTATCTCAAAATGGGAAACGCCCTGTTATTGCTATTTCCGGGAATCACGATTCTCCCAACCTGATTAATGCACCTGATCCTCTGGCGCGGGAATGCGGAATTATTTTAATCGGTCATCCGAAAGCTGAAATTCTTCCTTTCGGGACTGAGCATTTTAAGATTATCAATTCAAAAGAGGGCTTTATAGAACTTGAGCTTGAAAATACAGATTTCCCGGTGCGAATTTTACATACGCCTTATGCCAATGAAGTCCGTCTGAAAGAATATTTCGGGGAGAATAAGGAAGAAGAAATCAATAAGGTCCTTTCTGAAACCTGGAAAGAACTGGCAGATCAGTTTTGTGATACTTCCGGAGTGAACCTTCTGACGGCTCATTTGTACATGAACAAAAGAGGGACTGAAATATTAGAAGAACCGGAAGGTGAAAAACCCATTAAGATCGGAAATGCAGACCTCATCTTTTCGGATAGTATTCCGGATCAGATTCAATATACAGCGCTTGGACATCTCCATGCTTTTCAAAATATCGGAACTCCGGAAAAGCCTGTCGTCTATTCATCTTCGCCACTATGTTACAGTTTTAGTGAAGCGGGACAGACCAAGTATGTTTCCATAATTGAAGCGGAACCGGGACAGCCTGTATCATTTATCAAGAAATCTCTTAAAAGCGGAAGACCGTTGGTAAGGAAGACCTTTACTTCCGTTGAAGAGACCGTTCAGTGGCTGACAGAAAATCCATATACGTTTATTGAGCTGACCCTGGAAAGTGAAACCTTTTTAACCGCTGATGAACGGAGAATGATCTATCAATCCCACAACGGCATCGTTCACCTGATCCCTAAAGTTAAAAGCAAGGGACTTACCGAGCAGGAAAGTATAGAAATTAATCTGAATCAGGATATTGAACCTTTGTTCAGAGATTATTTTAAATCTAAAAATGGCGGCCAGGAAGCCAATGAAGAACTGATGAATTTGTTTAACGAAATTTTAAATGCCTAAGCCATGATACCTGTTCAACTGACGATCGAAGGTTTGTATTCCTATCAGGAGCGACAGACCATAGATTTTAAAAACCTTACCGATGCTGGATTATTTGGTATTTTCGGGGCTGTAGGTTCCGGGAAATCATCGGTGCTTGAGGCTATTTCGTTTGCCCTGTATGGCGAGACGGAGCGTCTGAATATGCGTGATAAAAGAGCATATAATATGATGAATTTAAAGTCCAGCAGTTCTTATATCGAGTTTGATTTTATTAATTATGAAAATAAACTGTTCCGGGCAACCCGGGATTTCAGACGAAATTCTAAAAAATTTGAAGATGTAAAGCCTTATTCGGTTACATTTTACGAGCATATTGATGGCAAATGGATTCCACTGGATCATTCCAATGCAGAAGCTATTATAGGCCTGAGCTATTCCTATTTCAAACGGACCATCATTATTCCGCAGGGCCAGTTCAAAGAATTTCTGGAACTGGGCGCTGCTGAGCGAACCAATATGATGAAGGATATTTTTAATCTTCAGCGTTATGATCTTCAGAATAATGCTTCTGCTCTATACGGGAAAAACAGGTCTGAACTGGATCAGCTGGAAGGTCAGTTAAAAGGTTTTGAAGAAATCAATGAAGACAACATTCAGCTTCAGAAAGATTATCTGGTGGAGGAACAGAAGAAGTTCGAAGAATCCAATCAAAAGTTTGAAAAGATTTCAACGACTTATCAGCAGCTGAAAAATTTAAAAACAGATTTCGAAGGTTTAAAACAAAACAGAGAGAATTTTAATAATTTATCTGAACACAAACCCCGAATTGATGCTTTGGAACTCCAGGCAGAACTTTACGACAAAGTATTTCGCGTATTCAATCCTTTAATTGCTGAGAAAAATAAACTTTTCAAAGAAATTGAAGCCAAACAGATTGAAAAGGAGCATCAGATTAAAACTTTACAGGAAACTGAAAAAGATTTTAAAACAATTACAGAACAACTCAGTGTGCTTGAACCGCAGTTTAAGGCATTGGAACGGTCTAGAGCTCAGGAAAACGACCTGAATCTGATCATAAAGATCCTGACCTTTTCCAATGAAATCAAAGCGCTTAAAGACAGAACCCAAAAAGGTTCGGAAAAAGTAAAAGAGGTAGAAGAAAACAGGAATAGTATTCAGAAAAAGATCGATATACTTTCCAAGGATGCAGATATTCTGAAGGAACAGAAAATGGATTCGGCTGTCCTTTCAGCTGTTGGAAACTGGTTTGTTCAGCAGAAAAACTTCAAAAAATCACAGCTGGAGCTGATCAGTAAAATTGAAAACCAACAGAAACAGATCACCAATATTTCTGAGGAACTGAAGCATTTTTCTTATCATGAAAATTTTAAGGAAGATTTCAGGAGTAAAAAGGAAGCGCTGGAAAAAAAGAAAAAAGAGCTTTCGCAAAAACAGGATCATTTAAAAATCCAAAAGGAATTATCGCGTTTTGCGAGTGAACTTCATGACGGTGAAGCCTGCCCGCTTTGTGGCGCTTCGGAACATCCGCATATTGTGGAAATTCAGGATGTACATGCTGAGCTGCAGGAAATCCAGGAGAATATTCATGCTGCAGAACAGGAGATTTTAAAGCATCAGACACAGGAAACTGAAATTGAAAAAATATTAGCCCGAAAAAAAATATTTGAAGAGCAGCTGGCTAATGAGCAGAAAGCATTGACTGAGATTCAGAAAGATATTGAAAATCACCTTCAGCAATTCGTCTGGAAATCATTCAGTTCGGATCATGAAGATGAATTTGAGAAAAAACGCTCAGATTCTTTTGCCATCGAAAAGAAGATGGAGGAAAACACTCAGCAAGTTGCTTTGGAAAGGGAAACGCTGGAAAGAGAAACTAAGACCCTGGATAAATACAGAAGCGCTCTGGAAACTTTCAGACTGGAAGAAGCTGCGAAACAGGAACAGATCAATATCAGCCTTTCCAATCTGAAGACGCTGGACTGGAACAGCTATGAACAAAAAACCGTAGCAGAGGTTGAAGATGCTTACCACAAGCTATTACAGTTGAATTCGGAAACGGAACAGAATTACCAGAAAGCATCACAGCAGGAAAAAATACTTGCTCCTAAACTGGCAGAACAAAAAACGATTGTCGCTCAATCTGAAAAACAGTTGACGGAGCTTGAAAAAGAAATATCTGAAAATAAGGATGCTATCATTCTAGCACTCACTGAACAGAATTTTGCGGATTTTAAAGAAGCCGAAAGTATTTTACGTCAGGAAATTAATGTACAGGAAGCGAGAGCTGAGATTCAAAAATTTAAAATTGATTATGAAACTTTAAAGAAGGTCATTGAAGGTTTGGAATTAAAGCTGCAAGGTCTTTCATTTGATGATGAGCAGTTTTCTCTGGCTGAAAAACAGTTCACTGAAGCTCAGACTGATCTGAAACAGATGAATGATGCCGTTGTAAAAATCAGGTCTGAAATTGAAAGACTGGAAAAGGAATTCCGGAAGAAAGAAGATCTGCTGAAGAATCTCGCGAGCCTTCAAAAGCGTTCTGAAAATTTAAAGCTGATGATGAATCTGTTCAAAGGAGCCGGTTTTGTACAATACGTTTCCTCTATTTATCTAAGACAGTTGTGTGATCACGCGAATGTCCGTTTCCACAGGATGACAAGAAATCAGCTGAGTCTTCAATTGAATGAAAGCAATGATTTTGAGATCATCGATTATCTGAATGAAGGAAGAAGCAGAAGTGTAAAAACCCTTTCCGGCGGACAGGCGTTTCAGGTTTCTTTGAGTCTGGCTCTTGCTTTGGCGGAAAGTGTTCAGTCCCATGCGAAGGCTGATAAAAATTTCTTTTTTATAGATGAAGGCTTTGGAACCCAGGATACGGAATCCGTGAATATCGTTTTTGAAACCCTCACTAATCTGATGAAAGAAAACAGAATCGTAGGAATTATTTCTCATGTGGAAGAGCTTAAAGAAAAGATTCCGACCGCTCTCAATATCGTGAAAGATGAGGAAAGAGGAAGCCTGATTGAAATTGTATAAATTTTAAACGACAATAAAAAACCTCTGCTGTGAGTCAGCAGAGGTTTCATTTTATAGATCCTAAACAGCAGGTTTTACTTCATCCCCGAACAGTTCAATAGATTTCATCATAATATCGTGAGCAGGATCACCGATATCCATATGCCCGATGAATCTCGTGATTCCAAAAATCTCTTTCATATAGGCAATTTTATCCGCTACCTGTGCCGGACTTCCGATGAACAGAGCGCCTTCTCTTGCTCTTCCGCCGTCATACTGCATTTTCGTGTAAGGAGCCCAGCCTCTGGTGGCCCCGATTCTGTCCATCTGAGATTTATAATTATTGAAATATCCGTCTACTACAGCCTGATCATTGCTTACAAACGTATGGGAATGAATTGCGATCTGCATTTTGGAGACGTCATGTCCCGCTTTCTGATATTCCTGTTTGTAAAATTCTACGAGATTTTTAAACTGTACCGGCATTCCTCCGATGATGGCGACTACCAATGGCATTCCTAATTTTGCTGCACTTAAAACCGATTGAGGAGTTCCGCCTACCGCTCTCCAGATCGACAGTTTTCCATCATTTTTGGCTCTCGGATACACCGTTTGATTCTGCATTGGTGCACGAAGTTTCCCTGACCATGTCACATTTTCTTCTGAGTTGATTTTTAAAAGCAATTCTAATTTTTCATCAAAAAGTTCTTCATAATCATTCAGAGAATAGCCATACAACGGAAACGACTCGATAAAGCTTCCTCTTCCGACAAATATTTCAGCTCTTCCGTCTGAGATCAGATCTAAGGTTGAAAAATCTTCATATACTTTCACGGGTTCTGAAGAACTTAACACTGTAACTCCACTTGCCAGCTTTATATTTTTGGTGATACTCGCTGCGGCAGCCAATACCATTTCCGGTGACGAAACTGCATAATCCGGACGGTGATGCTCTCCCATTGCAAAAACATCAATGCCCACCTCATCCATTAATTTTACCTGATCCAGTATTTCACGGATCTTCACACCTGCATCTCTATATTTTCCGGTAGCTTGATCAAAAGCCAGGTCCCCAAACATTCCTATTCCTAATTCCATATTTTTAGATTTTAGATACACAAAATTACGGATGAAAAAGCTCAAAAACATTGATGTTTGTTAAGAACGGATTTTACCTATATTTGGATCTTTCTATAATGATAAAAATGAAACATACCCTAACAGCGTTCTTACTTCTCCTGACCGGCTTCTGTTTTTCACAAAGCAAAACCGAAATTTACGTCATCGGTAACATCCATGACAGTGTGCCCAATTATCATCCTAAAATACTCTTCGACATCCTTGATAAAGTGAAACCGGATATTATCCTTCATGAAGTAGATAGCCAGGGAATGAAAGACTACGAAAACGGCATTAAGATTACAGAAAACGAAATTAAAGCAAGCAATGCTTATCTGAAAAAATATCCGAAAACATTAAGGTTCGCTTTTGATTTTGAAGGCAGAAATCAATACAGAAAAGACAGAGGAATGGTTCCTACGGATAATTTATCGGTGAAACTGATTGACAGTTTGTATAAAGCCAAACTACTGGCTCCTTCCGAAGTGAAGATCTATGAAAATTTCACCAATCTTACGAAAGACCTGATGAAGATTGCTGAACTATCACCGGAGAATTTCAATAATGCCACGACCGACCAAATCTCAGGAAAGAGACAGGATGCCCAGTATGCCGAGCTTTTAAAGATCATTGAAGCAAGACCTGAATTTGCGAAAAGATTTGTGGTAAAGCCAAACGGTGAAAAGATCAGCTACAGAGACGGTTTTAAATTAATGTCCGGATTCTGGGACCTCCGAAACCAGACTATGGCTAAAAACATTTCCAAGATTGCAGCAACCCATCCCGGTAAAAAGATCGTTGTGCTTACAGGTTTCCTGCACCGGTATTACATATTAAAAGAGTTGAAAAGAATCAATAACGGGACTTATGTGACAAAGGAATTTTATGATTAATCCGTTCAATCTGTAGGATATAAAAATTTCAATACTAAAAACAAAAAATCCAGCCTTTCGGCTGGATTTTTCTATTATTTCTTCAGATACTGATCAAAGTAGTCTGTCACTTTCTGCATCAGGTGAACTCTGTCTTTCCCGATCACATTATGCGGATGTCCGGGATAAGCAAAGTAATCCAGCTGAACTCCATTGTCTACCGCAGATTTGATAAATTTAATGGAATGCTGCCATACCACCACATCATCCTGAGCTCCATGGATCATCAGTAATTTTCCTTTCAGGTTCTGAACTTTATCCAGAAGATTCGCTGCTGCATATCCCTGAGGATTTTCCTGTGGCGTATCCATATATCTTTCTCCGTACATGATCTCGTACATTTTCCAGTCGATTACCGGTCCTCCGGCAACACCTACTTTAAATACATCCGGCTTACGAAGCATGAAACTTGTTGTCATAAATCCACCAAAGCTCCATCCATGGATTCCCATTTTCTGAGCATCTACATAAGGAAGAGATTTTAGGTAGTCTACTCCTTTCATCTGGTCATTCATTTCTGTGGTTCCCAGGTTTCTGAAAACAGCCTGCTCAAACTTCATTCCACGGTTGGCAGAACCTCTTCCGTCCATGGTGAAAATAATGTACCCGTTTTGAGCCATATATTCGTACCAAAGGTTTCCGGATGCCGGGAATGTATTGGTTACCAGCTGAAGGTGTGGTCCGTTGTACAGATACACAATTACCGGATATTTTTTGCTCGCATCAAAATCTGTTGGAAGAATGATCTTACCGTAAAGCGGTGTTCCGTCATCAGCTTTTAATTCTACATTTTTAATTTCAGGTCGCTGATAATTTTTCAATGTATTTTCTGCTGTCAGGATATTTGTAGATTTTGCTGTACTGGTATTGATAATGTTTATAGATCTTGGCGTACCTGCATTACTGTAAGTATCGTACAGATAATTTCCGTCGCTGCTTAAAACTCCTGTGTGTACACCGGCTGCATCATCCATACGCTGCATTTTGAAGTTCGTCCAGTTGATCTTGTATAAATGTTTTTCTGTAGGAGTTTCCTTCGTAGATGTGAAATAGATCTCCTTTTTCTTTTCGTTAAAACCTAAGATATCAGTTACTAACCAGTCTCCTTTTGTAATCTGCGAAACCAGTCCTTTTTCAAGACTGTAGTGGAACAGGTGATTGTATCCGGTTCTCTGACTCTGCCAGATGAAGTCTGTATTCGAATTCGGGAAGAACGTAAGCGGATGCTGAGGCTCAACATATTTGTCGCTGGTTTCTTCAAATAAAGTTTTGATCAGGTTTCCTGTAGCAGCATCGTACTGATTCATTTTTACATGATTCTGTCCGCGGTTCAGAACACCTACAAAGATGTATTTTGAATCCGGGCTCCAGGTAACTGCTGTCAGGTACTGATCTTTTTCGCCTTCGATTTTAAGGAACGTGGTTGATTGATTTTTAATATTATAAACACCCAAAGTAACTTCATGAGACTTCTGCCCTGCCATTGGATATTTAATGTTGTGGTTTACAGCCGGCGTTACAGACCAATCGATGATCGGATAATCTGCCACCATCGTCTGATCCATTCTGTAGAATGCTACCGCTTCAGAATTGGGAGCAGGGAAAATTCCTGTATCAATTCCGAATTCATTTCTGTGAACAGTTGCCCCTCCGTTGATGATATTTTCATCAGAATCATTGGTTACAGCAATTGTTTTTCCATTTTTGTTGACAAATAAATTATTCTTTACTGTAAAAGCAAAAGTCTGGTTATCTCCGAACATCTTCACGTTGGAAGCATTTCCTTCTACCGCAGCAGCTGATTTCACTTTCCAGTCGTTTCCGGATTTTTCGATCCAGAACATTTTGTCGTTGGCACTGAAATAACCGTTTGAACCGTTTGTAAATTTAATCTGCGGAACCGCTTTCAGTTTAGCATCAGAAAACGATTTGTTCAGTTGAGTCAGAGACACTAAAGTATCCTGCTTATTGGTCTTAAGATCGGTGATCAGATAACCGCCTTTCACAGCCTGAATGTAAGATTTACCATCCGCAGCCCATGAAAATTGGGAAATATTTTTCACGGCAAGATTCGTTCTCAGTCCGTTTACTGCCTCTGCCATCGTGAATTTTTGGGTCTGTGCGAATGCAGAACTACCCAAAACCAGCATCAATAAAGAAAATTTATGTAATTTCATTGTATAAAATTGAATCCCTCAAAAATAAGAAATAAAAGTCATCCGTTAATAAATGTTAAATTAAAACATTCATAAAACAGGATTAATGTACCGATAAAAATAAATTCTTAACTTAATGGTAGGAAGAATGAGGGGAAACGGATGTGAATGGTGAATCACCAATTGTTAATTTTTCAGCCTCAATAATTGGCATTTCACTTGCGAAGCAAAATTCACCTTTCACAGCAAACATTGTGTCAAAGGTAAATGGTCAATTGTGAATTTTATCAGACCTATAATTGACTATTCACTTGCGAAGCAAAATTGACATTTCACACTCAAAAATAGCACTACTCTCATTTCTTATCCTAAATCAATGCCCCGTATACGTTCTCTGTCCTACATTTGCAGTATCAATAACAAACAAAAAATACAATACAATGGCAACAAAATGGAACCTAGACCCAACGCATAGTGAAATTACTTTCAAAGTAAAACACATGATGATTTCTAACATCAAAGGAAACTTCAGAACGTTCAATGCTGAAATTGAAGCTGACGATGATACGTTCAAAAATGCTAAAACAACAGCTACGATTCAGACTGATTCTGTATTCACCAATAACACAGACAGAGACAATCACTTAAAATCTGCTGAATTTTTCAATGCAGAAGAATATCCGTCTATCACATTTGAATCTCAGGCTTTAAATGATACAATCACTGGAAACCTTACGGTAAACGGTGTTACAAAACCAATCACTTTAGATGTAGACTTCGGTGGAATCAACGTTGACCCTTGGGGAAATACAAAAGCAGGTTTTTCTTTTGAAGGAAAAATCAACAGAAAAGATTTCGGACTGAACTGGAACGCAGCTCTTGAAGCAGGAGGCGTAATGGTAAGCGAAGATGTAAAAATCGCCGGAGAATTACAGTTTGTAAAACAGGCATAATAAAAAAAACGGAGTTTTTGGTAGGTAGAAGGGAGCCACGAAGTGGCGACTTAGCCCAAAATAGGATGCAATCCTATTAATTAATGTAATATCAAAAGCATCTACAATTCATAACATAAAAAGGTTCAGGGATTTTTCTAAAAGCCTTGAACCTTTTTTCTAATTACAACCTCATTATGAACCTCAACGATCTGCAGAACATCAGCAACAATTTTGGAAATACCCAAAGAATGCCCGTTTTATTTCTCGGGCACGGTTCGCCGATGAATGCTATTGAAGAAAACCAGTTTGTACAGGGATTCAGAAAAGCAGCACAGGAAATCCCAAAACCTAATGCGATTCTGTGTATTTCCGCACACTGGTACACGCAGGGAACTTATGTCACTGCGATGGATATGCCGAGAACCATCCACGATTTCGGCGGTTTTCCAAAGGCTTTGTTTGATGTGCAGTACCCTGCTCCGGGAAGCCCGGAACTGGCCAAAGAAACCGTTGAACTTTTAGCTCCGGCTTTGGTGGAGGAAGATCACAACTGGGGACTTGATCACGGCGCATGGTCGGTGATTAAACATATGTACCCGGATGCTGATATTCCTGTGATCCAGCTGAGCATCGATTATACAAAACCTCCGCAATATCATTTTGACCTGGCCCAAAAACTGAATAAGCTTCGTGAAAAAGGTATTCTGATCATCGGAAGCGGAAATATTGTGCACAACCTTCGCCTGATCGACTGGAAAAACATCGATACAGTAGGTGCCGGCTGGGATTGGGCCATAGAAGCAAGAGAAAAGACCAATAACTGGCTTCTGGACGGAAATTTCCAGAATATCATAGACTATCAGAAACAGGGAACATTCCTTCAGTATGCTGTTCCTACACCGGATCATTACCTTCCGTTGATCTATTCATTAGGCTTAAAAGATAAAGCGGAGAATCTGTCTTTATTTAATGATGAACTGATCGGGGGATCTTTAAGTATGACGAGTGTAAGGATAGGATAAACCTGTTTTATGAACCTTTTTTTATCACTAGAAATTTAGTAATATTGTTTACCATGAAAAAAACGATATTACTATTTTTATTTATACTCCCTCTGTATTTTGTAACCGGGCAGATGATTAAAGGCCGGGTAGTCAGTGATAACGGTAATCTCATATCCGGTGTAAATATTTATATTGATGGAACCAAAACGGGAACTATTTCAAAAGAAGACGGAACCTTTAGTCTCAGTATTTCTTCTACGACTTTGGGAAATGTCGTTTTTCAGAAGGACGATTTTGAAACTTTTACGACACCCGCTTCGGAGGTTATCAATAAAAATCTGAAAGTGGTTCTGACTAAAACCACCGCTATTGAAGAAATCAGGCTGGTTCCCTATACTCCGGAAGCTTATAGAAGTTATATCAATTATTTTCTGGAAACTTTCATCGGCAGTGACCGTGAACACGTAACAATCAAGAACCAAAAGTCCCTGAAGTTTTCCTACGACAAAAAAAATAAATTCCTGAAAGTAAAAGCTCCGAATACTTTAATCATAGAAAATAAAAATCTGGGCTATGAAATCCGCTACAATCTGATCAACTATACATCAGATTTTAATTCCCATATGGTTAATTATACAGGAACAAGTTTTTTCAAAGAAACAAAGAGCTCTGATAAAATCAAACTTAACCGGATGAATGCTTACGACGGAAGTCTGCTTCATTTTTTCAGAAGCATTTACAATAATCAAATCCCGGAAGAAAAGTTTATTGTGAATCATGTGGTAAAAGTTCCCAATCCGAAATATCCAACGGAAGAAGAACTGAAAATCCTGGATGATTTTAAGCAGATTGTAAAAAGTTCGGCAATGCTAAAAATACCCGAAAACATAAGTGATATTTCCCAAAGGAAAAACAACCAGAAACCTAATGCACTGGCCATTGTAAAAACACAAATCCCTGATTCCGCGTACGTGGAAAGAAAAGATGGGAAGGTGCTGTTCAGTTTTAAAGATATGCTGCAGGTGAACTATCAGAAATATTCTTACGAGATTAAGGGAAAGGAATTTACTAAAGAGGGATTACCCATTACATTGTCTTCCTACCTGCATCCTGAAGGTGAAGTCTTTGAGATAACAAAAGAAGGGAATATCTCCAATCCGGACCAACTCATCAACGAAGGCGATTTTACAAAAAATAAAATTGAAAACCTGCTTCCGTTAGATTATCAGCTGGGAGACTGAGATATTCCCTTTGAAATTTTTCATTAAGAGACAGCCTTGATCTTTAAGGCATAAATCTCAACGTAACGTTTCGGGATGCGGGTTTCGTACTCTTACCCCTGAAACGCATTATTCATTACTCATTACTGATTACTTATAACTTTATTGTACCGCTTTCAGAACATTAATATTTCCGTATCCGTAGCTTGAATTAACGGTAGGATAATACGTAGCAGACTGTCTCATTTTATTAAGCACCTGATCTCTCGTCCATGACGGATTTTTAGACCAGACAAGAGCTGCAATACCAGCCGTTGCTGCTGTTGCCACTGATGAACCGCCTACATAATCAGACTGATTGTTATAATAACTTAAAACAGGAACTGTATTTCCATTGGCTCTTTCCATCTGGAATGTAAAATCGATCTGGCTTCCGGAATGGCAGACATCACATTTCTGGTTGGATGTTCCTTCCTTTACACCCGTTACAGCCTGCGTTTCAGACATACTTGCCGGGAAAATAACCCCAACAAAATTGGTAAAGCTCGTAGAAGTCCCTCCCGCACAGAAAATCAATTTTCCTTTCGAATAAGCGTATTTCACTCCGTCTTCAATTTTTCCGACAGAGAAAATATGCCCCATTGACATTGAAATAATCTTCACGCTGGTATTATTGGCCAGATCCGTAAATGCTGTTTTTACTCCGTTCTGCTCGCTGGAAGTTTCCAGTACAACATTGGAAGCCGCACGGTAAGTAATCAGATTGGCATTGTACGCCACCCCTACAGGAAGTCCTGCATTATTTTTCGGAGCTGCCATTACGGAAGCCATTTTTGTTCCGTGACCACACTGATCTGCCGGTCCGTCTGTAGTAGATCCGTTCACATATGATCCGAACTTGCTGATCGTTCTTCCTGAAGAAGCTCCTGTATTAAAACTGCTTCCCAGTAAGGTCTGTTCTGGTGAAACTCCCGTATCGATAAGGCCTATGGTAACTCCTGCTCCTGTACTGTGGCTCCATGCGTTAGGAATATTGTGTTGGGTAAAAGCCCATGGAACTTTAGCATTCGGTGTTGTGGTCGTATAATCTGCAGCATTTAAAGCGGTAGATTCAAAGCCGCATCCTGATGAAGAACCGCTGGATTTTGCGTTGGGATTAAGCCCGTTTTCTATTTCAAAATAATGATAGTCTCCCGGCTCTACATACCTGATGGTCTTCATTTTTCTCAGGGCTGTAATCGTTTCCTCTTTTTCTACGATGACATCTATCTGATTAAGATACTGATCTGAAGCAATCAGAAATCGTTCCTGGCTGGCATTTTCATATTTTTTGATCAGATCCAGAACTTCAGCTTCCATGGTTTTGCTGTCTGCGGAAAGGCTTCGGTCAAAATCATCCTTTGAAGACCCAAATCCGATGGACACCATTCTGTTTCCTCTGAAAATAGCACTCCAAAGCAGATGATCGGAAGCATTTTTCCAGTTGAAAGCCCCGGTATTTTTGATCGAGCTGTTAATTTCAGCGTTGATCTGTTTTCCCGTTAAAGGATCTTTCTGAACATTTTCAACGGCAGGATTTTCATTTTGAAGTTGGTCACTGGTACATGAATTCATGATAAAAAACAGTGCCAGTAGGTAAAATACACTTTTTCTCATAGTTTTAATTGTATGGTTTGGAACCCCAATATAACACTTTGATGGGAATTAAAAGCTTAGAAAAAATGAATTTACTATTACAAGAATATGAATATTTACTACTACCCTTTGAGAAATTTATAACATTTTTTCATAACAAACGCTTTTATCAACACCTATATATTTTCCGTAGTTAGGAATTTTGCAATAGCCGCTTTTCTCATAGACGGAAAGGGCTTCATTCTGTTCAAGTGAACTTTCCAGAACCGCTTTTACATAACCTGATTCTTTAGCCCAGGATTCCAGTTCCTGTACAATCGCTGTGGCCAGACCTCTTTTCCTAAAATCGGGATGAGTGTACATCCTTTTGATCTCTACCGTATCTTCAGAAAACTTTTTGAAAGCTCCGCATGCTGCCAGCTTTTCATCAACGTAGATCACGATACAGTTTTTGATATTGTCAATTTTATTAAACTGATCATAGAATGAGTGCTCATCTCCGTTACGGATGGCAAGATCAGCATCGAGAAGTTTAACTAAATTCTGAAAATCTGTGTGGGAAGAATCTGTTCTGGTGATGGTCATTTTTTTGGATTTAAAAATTTAACTGATTTAAAGATTTAAAAATTGGGGTGTAATACAAAAGCTTCCCCGGTGAGAGGAAGCTTAAGATTTATTTATTTTTCAGGAGTGATGGCTATCGCTGCTTTTGGCTTTTTTATTAAACTTCTACCTTGAATTTTCTTTCATTGATAAGCTCTGCAATCGCCAGCATATCTTTTCCGATCAGTCTGTCATCTTCCAGCTTCTTCACTTTTGTACGGATGATAGCAAAGTTTTCTTCGATGATCTTCGAACATTTGGAAGGTCTTCTGAATTCTAATCCCTGGGCTGCAAACATCAATTCCACAGATAAGATATTTACCAGATTTCCTAAAACCTGATTGAATTTTCTACCGGAAATACTTCCCATAGAAACGTGGTCTTCCTGTCCTAAACTTGTAGGAATGGAATCTGCAGATGCCGGGAAACACAATGTTTTATTTTCCGTAACCAAAGCCGCAGAAGTATACTGAGGGATCATAAATCCTGAATTCAGTCCTGAGCTTTCCGTTAATAATCTTGGAAGTCCGTATTTTCCTTCTAACAGTAAATAACTTCTTCTGTCTGAAATATTTCCTAATTCAGCAGCAGCCAGTGTAGCATAATCCAATGGAAGTGCCATCAGCTGTCCGTGGAAATTTCCTCCGGAAATAGATTCTTCGGCGCTTAGTACAATTGGGTTATCTGTTACAGAATTTAGTTCTGTTTCAGCCATCAGCTTAAGGTGTTCAAAAGCATTTCTGCTGGCACCATGCACCTGAGGAACACATCTCATGGAATAAGGGTCCTGCACTCTTTCGCACTCTTCATGCGCTTTCATGTTTTCAGAACCTTTTAAAAACTTAACCATTCTAGCCGCCACTTTTTTACTTCCCTCGAAAGGTCTGATCTCGTGAAGTTCTTTTTTGAACGGGCTTTCAGAACCTCTGTACGCTTCAATACTCATAGCCGCAGTCATATCTGCCAGGTTCAGTAAATATTCAAATTTCTCCAAACCTTTGATCGCATGCGCCAGAATAAACTGGGTTCCGTTGATCAGTCCCAAACCTTCTTTTGGGCCTAATACCAACGGTTCAAGACCATGTCTTTCTAAAACTTCCATGGTTTCAAAGATCTCGTCTCCTTCCCAAACCTGTCCTAATCCAAGCAATGGAAGTACCAGGTGAGCAAGAGGAGCTAAATCTCCGGATGCCCCTACAGAACCCTGCTCCGGAACAACCGGAATAATATCTTTTTCAAGCATCAGGATCAGTCTTTCGATCACTTCAAGAGAAACTCCTGAAAAACCTTTAGACAAAGCATGAACCTTGGCAATGATCATGATTTTGGAAAACTCCTTATTGATAGGCTTTCCTACACCTACTGCATGGGAAATAATAAGGTTATACTGCAGCTGGGCAGTTTCGTCAGCAGATATTTTAGTATCGCAAAGGGGACCGAAACCCGTATTGATCCCATAGACACATCTATCGGATTCTACTATTTTCTGAACGTTTTTCTGAGATTTTAGGATCTGTTCTTTGGCTACTTTATTAAGTTTAGCTTTATTTGGTTTTTTACAGATTTCCAGAACATCATGGAAAGTGAAAACATCTACACCGTATATCATTTCTAAAAATTTCCTTAAAATTACGCATTTAACGATAATTGTAAAAGCTAAATTTCACGGTCTTATATTTTTCTGACAATACGTCGATTAATTTCCTATTTTTACCGCCAAAATTAAAAACAATTATCAATAACTTATGAAACTTAAAACTCTACTGCTTACGTTATGTCTTGCAGGTACAGCCACTTTCGCCCAGAAAGTAAAATACGCCAAAGAAGACATCAAAAAAATGGAAACTTATCTCTTCAACGAGGGCTTTAATACACCGTCTCCTAAGAAAACATCAACCATTGTTTTAAAAGACGGAAGCTCTCATAAAGGGTTCTGTGGCAAGATCGAAACAAAAAAAGGACAGATTTATGAAGTTTCTTTGAAAGACAGCATCACGAAAAAGAATGAAGTCTTTAATGCTGAACAGATCACCGAGATGTATGTATACCCTACCAATGCTGAAAAAATAGCAAAAGTTGGAAAGTATATGGGAAACATCAGAAATTTCGGCACCAAAAAACTGACGAAGAATACAGCGGGTGGAAGAATCCATTTTGTCAATCAAACCGTTTCTCTGAAAAACAAAAAAGACGATAAGGAATTCCTGATGCAGCTGATCAACCCTGACTTCAGTGATATCATTTCTGTATATCATGACCCGAGAGCTAAAGAAACCGGAGGTTTTTCTATGATGGGTTCTCCTCAGCTTGGTGGTGGGGTTATCAAATCTTATTATGTAAAGAAAGGAGATAAGGTCATGTGGCTTCACAAGGATGACTTCGAGGATAATTATGATTTCCTTTTTGGCGACAATGCAGAATTCATGAAGAAATATCCTAAAAATTCTGTTGAGTGGGATTATCTAAGCTTCCTGATCAATGAATACACTGCGATGAGCAACGGATAAAATTTAATTTTAATCTGAGTTCGGGATGAGCAAACTAAGAGTCAATGGTGAATTTTGCTTCGCAAGTGAATGGTGAATTTTTTTGGGGCTAATATAAGATTTCAGATATTACAAGATCTGAAACATTCATGTCAAAACTTTCAAACCCTAAAACGCTCCGACTCTCAAACCCGGATCTAATTTAAACATACCTCATAAAACTGCAGAAAATTCTGCAGTTTTTTTGTTCTTTTAAATCCCGGATGGATTCCGTAATTTTGTTATATGAATCCTTCTTTAGAATTACAGCTTAAAACTTTACCATCAGAACCAGGCGTTTATCGTTATTATGATAAAAACGATCAATTGCTGTATGTAGGAAAGGCCAAACACTTAAAGAAAAGGGTTCTCTCCTACTTCAACAAAAACCTTCCAGGCTACCGTATTAAAATAATGGTAGGAAAGATTGTCCGTCTCGAAACGACCATCGTTAATAGCGAATATGACGCTCTTTTACTGGAAAACAACCTGATCAAGGAACACCGTCCTTTTTACAATGTATTGCTGAAGGATGACAAAACCTATCCATGGATCTGTATTAAAAACGAAAACTTCCCAAGGATCTTTCTCACCAGAAATGTGATCAAAGACGGCTCTGAATATTATGGTCCTTACGCGAAAGTACGTCCTGCAAAGATTCTATTAGATACCATCAAGCATATCTATAAGCTCAGAACCTGTAATCTGAATCTTTCGCCTGCTAAAATAGACGAAGGAAAATACAAGGTATGTCTGGAATATCATATCAAAAACTGTGAAGGACCTTGCGAGGATCTGGAAAGTAAAGAAGATTATGATGAAAAGATCGATGCCATCCGTGGAATTATCAAAGGAGATTTCCGGAAAGCAAAGGAATATCTGGTGAATCAGATGATGAAGCATGCCGAAAATCTGAAGTTTGAAGAAGCACAGATCATTAAGGAAAGACTGGATATTTTAGAAGATTATCAGGCTAAAAACACGGTGGTTAATCCCAATATTGATGATGTGGATGTATTCGGAATGACCAGCGATGAAACGGCTGCTTATGTGAATTTCTTTAAAATCAGAAACGGAAATATCATCCAGAGTTTTACCACTGAAATCAAAAAAATCCTTGAGGAAACCGATGAAGATATTATGGAAGAAGCCCTTATCGAAATCCGACAAAAGTTCAGCTCGGATTCTAAAGAAGTCCTGCTTCCGTTCCATCTTTCGGTAGAGATCCCGAATGTAAAACTGATTGTTCCCAAAGTAGGCGATAAAAAAAGGATTGTAGAACTTTCCGAGAAAAACGCCAAGGAATACCGTTTGGAAAAATTGAAACAGGTACAGATTGTAGATCCTGAAAGACATACCAACAGAATCATGGCAGAAATGCAGAAACTGTTGAGAATGCCTGTGGAACCAAGACATATTGAAGGTTTTGATAACTCGAACATTCAGGGAACCAATCCTGTTTCTGCCTGTGTTGTATTTAAAGACGGAAAACCAAGCAAAGCTGACTATAGAATTTTCCATCCGAAAACGGTGGAAGGAGCCAATGACTTTGCTACCATGGAAGAAGTGATTTACCGACGTTATAAAAGACTGCTGGATGAAGGAGAAGATCTTCCGCAGCTGATTCTGATAGATGGTGGAAAAGGACAGCTTTCTTCTGCTGTAAAAAGTCTGAGGTTATTGGGACTTTACGGCAAAATTACCATTGTCGGCATCGCGAAAAGGCTGGAGGAAATATTCTTTCCTGAAGATTCTATTCCTTTGTATCTGGATAAAAAATCAGAAACCTTAAAGATATTGCAGCGCGTAAGAGATGAAGCTCACCGTTTCGGAGTAAAACACCACAGAACGAGAAGAAAAAACTCAACCATCAAATCTGAGCTGGAAGAAATTCCGGGTGTGGGTGAAAAAACAATTGAGCTATTGCTTTCTAAATTGAAATCCGTTAAACGTATCCGGGAATCGAGTATGGAAACATTGGAAGAGATCCTGGGGAAAAGTAAGGCGAAGGTGATCTGGGAGTATTTCAATAGCACTGACCAATAAAAAAATCCTTAACTCATGGAATTAAGGATTATATATTATTGATAGTGTATTCTTATTTTGAGGAAAATACTTCTTTTGAAAACTCTCCGTTAGATTGTGGCATATCAATGATGATATTTCCGTTTTCAAAATAACCGATGGTATAGCTTCCGTCTGCAAGTTTTACTCTGAAGACATCTTTCTTTGAAGAAGTTTTAAAAACAGCGAATGGTACAGAACTTCCGCTATCTGCAAGGATAAACTGACTATTATCTACCTGAATTTTCTGAAGATTCCACTTTCCGTTTGAATACTTCCCTGATTTATTTTCCTGAATTGTTACAGGAGAAGAAGATGGAGTCTCAGTTTGAGTTACAGATTGTGTTGGTACAGGTTCTGCTGCTTTTACAGCTAACATTGCTTCTGAAGGAAAGGAAACAGGAATTGTTACGACAGCCTGTTTAAGAGCGTCTTGAAATCCTTCCTTAAAGTCTTTGATCCCGGAAGCTCCTTTAGAAGAAAAAACAGTTTTCTCATTGCAGTCTTTCAATTCAATAAGTAGTTTATTCTTTAAAAAGCTGCTGTTGTCTGAAACATTAGCAGATAAAACACTGCATGGATTTTCTCTTGCATCAGCCGGCTTTATAACCGTGTATTTTTTGTTGGTCAAGGCCTTAGCCAAGGCTGCTTCAAGCCCATAGGGTTCTTTATCAAAATCTTTAAATTTCTCCGGAACGGAAATATATTTATAATCAGAAACTTTCTGTCCAAAAACAGCCGTTACCAAAAAGAAAGATGCTAATACTGAAATTTTTTTCATTGCTTTTAAATTACATGTCAAAGTTAATCATTTCTAAACTGCCCCATATCCAGTTTAAGAGAGAAAAAATTAGAATAGAAATTAGATCCTCCTATTCCTGAATTGGTGATGGCATAATCCAGTGTAAGCCCTCTGTATTTTATCCCGATACCAGCGCTCGGCTGGAAAGAAACTTTTCTCTTCAGGTCCTCAATATCTGTGATAGACTGGAATCTGTTTACCCCAAGTCTTACGAAAATCATTTTCTGATATCCAAGTTCAGCCCCTGCGTAAGGCGTAAGGCTGGCAAAATCTGTAGAAACCAAAGCGGCCGTTTTCGCGAAATCCACATTGATTCCGGCTTCCGGTAATACATAAAGGCTGCTATTGATATTGAATATTTTACTTGCCCCAACATTCAGTTTAGGCATGGTAAGTTCCATTTTATCTTTTGGCGCCGGGTTAAATTCTTCTCCGTTTACCACAGTAGAAAGCTCCTTTTGATTGATGCTCCAGAAGTTGACAGTCGTCGTTGCATCACGCAACATCCCCCCGAATTTCCATCCGTTGTCTGCTTTATAAATAGCACCGATATCAAAACCAAAACCATAACCGTTGGCAAATTTCCCTACATTTCTGTAGACAATCTTAGCATTGACCCCCACATCCAGTTTCGGATTTCCGGCAGGATGAAATGCATAGGAAAGGATGGCGGCATAGTCAGACTGGGAAAATTTTGTGATTTTATCATAATCAATATTCCCCTCTGAATCGATCATCTGTGTAGTGTTCAGGATATTGTCTACCCCTAATCTTACTACAGAAACCCCAAATACCCCTTCTTCCAGTACTTTTGCATAGGCCAGATAATCATATTTTGCAATAGATTCGAAATATTCTGCGTGCATTGCTGCGCCCTGCCAGTCTCTTTCGATAGCCATTAAACCTGCGGGGTTCCACATCGAGGCGTATACATCGTCCTGATTGGAAATTACAGCTCCACCCATGGCCAGCCCTCTTGCTCCAGCTCCTATATTTAGAAATTCATTGGAGTATTTTCTTATGATCTGAGATTGAGACAGCCCAAACAGCAGTGAAAATGCAAGTAAAAAATATTTCTTCATCATATAAATTTGATGCTTAGTTAAAGTTTTTTAGTTTTTTAGTTTTCCTGGATTTCATCAATCCATTGACAATGATTGCCAGTATCATAACGCCTGAAGCTCCATAAAATACAGGACTCATTTCTTCTGATTCCCCAAAGATAAAAAAAGCTAGTATAATTCCGTAAACAGGTTCTAAATTAACTGTTAAAATTAAAGTAAACGGCGAAATATATTTCATCAGGTTTACAGATTCCAACATTGGAAATGCTGTAAAAACACTGGCCAACAAGCATATTAACGCCAGATCTCTGTAGTTTATTTCATTCATCTGAAAAATCTGTCCTGTACCCATATAAAATAGAGCAAGAACCAGCCATCCGCAGAAGATTTCATAAAATATAATATTTCCGGAACTTGTTTTTCCAAACATCTTCCCGTTAAAAACAGAAAAGATGGTCCCGAATATCGCACAGAGAATCCCATAGATGATCCCTTCCTTAAAATGAAACTCTGTTTTAAAGATCAGTAAAATACAGGCAACAATTACGACACCCATGATGACTTCTGATATATCGATCTTCCTTTTAAAAATAATGGGTTCTAATATGGAAGCAAATAAAGTAGAAAGTGAGAGGCAGCTTAATGCAATGGAAACGTTCGACACTTTAATGGAATAAAAAAAACAATACCAGTGGAGCGCCATGGCACAGCCGATCCCAGCCAGCTGAAAAAATATCTTCTTCGATACTTTTATGCTCTCCTTTTTATAGATCCTGATAAATATAAATAGGAATATGGCCGCAAACAGCATTCTGTAAAATACGAGAATCTGAGCATTGGCATGAATCAGTTTTCCCAAAATTGCAGTAAACCCCCACAAAAAAACAATCAAATGCAACCTGAAAAGTGCTAATTTTTGCATATCCTAACTTCTATAAATTTTTAACAGGCAAATTTACAAATAGCATTTAGAAATAGTGCTAAAAAGATAAGTTTAGTGAAATAAAAAGCAGAAAATGTAAAATTCAGTTCATCTACTTATTATAAGACATAAAAAACCCTGAAAATTTGTTCAACGTTCAGGGCCTTCAAATAATAAACTATTAAAAAAATAAACTAGGAACTTAGAGTATTTAGCAGGGAATATGATCCCTTTAACTCTGTAGTAAAGTTAGAAAAAATATCAGTAATTTAAAAATAATTTTTTGTTAAAAATTTCACAAATTTCTGAGAACCAATATATTAAACACTTGTTTTACTTCAGTGTGTATTCTTTATAAAAATAGTATCTTTAGGCGTAAAAAATTGAAATTTTATGGACCTTGAATTCAACAAACGGGAAGATCAAAATAGATTAAAATTATCCGATCTCAATCAATTGCTCGCTGAAATAAAAAAAGGAGGCGGTGAAAAGAGGCTTCAAAAGCTTCGCGACGAAGGAAAAATGACAGCAAGAGAAAGAGTAGAATATCTTCTCGACAAAGGTTCAGATTCCATAGAAATCGGTGCATTTGCTGGCTATGAAATGTATAAAGAACATGGCGGATGCCCTAGCGGAGGAGTTGTAGTGGTGATGGGATATGTTTCAGGCAGACAGTGTCTGGTGGTAGCGAATGATGCTTCTGTAAAAGCAGGTGCATGGTTCCCGATTACCGGAAAGAAAAACCTAAGAGCACAGGAAATCGCGATGGAAAACAAACTTCCAATTATCTATCTGGTAGACTCTGCGGGTGTTTATCTTCCTATGCAGGATGAAATTTTCCCTGATAAAGAGCATTTCGGAAGAATTTTCAGAAATAATGCTAAAATGAGTTCAATGGGGATCATTCAGATTTCCGCCGTGATGGGAAGCTGTGTAGCAGGAGGCGCTTATCTTCCTATTATGAGTGATGAAGCGATGATTGTGGATAAAACAGGTTCTATTTTCCTTGCCGGAAGTTACCTTGTAAAAGCAGCCATTGGTGAAACTATCGATAATGAAACATTGGGAGGCGCTACCACGCACTGTGCTATTTCAGGAGTGACGGATTATAAGGCTAAAGATGACAAAGATGCTTTAGACAGAATCAAAAACATCATGAAATCTCTTGGAAGTACTGAAAAGGCCGGATTCGACAGAATAGAAAGCTTTCCTCCAAAAGAAAATCCTGATAATATCTTCGGTATTGTTCCTGTTTCAAGAGCGGAACAGTATGACACTTACGAGATCATTAAATGTTTAGTTGATAATTCAGAATACGAAGAATATAAACCTGATTACGGAAAAAGCATCATCTGTGCTACCGCAAGAATTGACGGGTGGTCCGTAGGAATTGTAGCCAACCAAAGAAAGCTTGTAAAAAGCGGAAAAGGTGAAATGCAGTTCGGAGGTGTCATTTATTCGGATTCTGCTGATAAATCAACAAGATTTATTGCTAACTGTAACCAGAGAAAAATTCCTTTGGTATTCCTTCAGGATGTTACAGGATTTATGGTAGGTTCGAAGTCCGAGCATGGCGGAATTATTAAAGATGGTGCTAAAATGGTGAATGCCGTTTCTAATTCTGTAGTTCCAAAATTCACGATCATTACAGGAAACTCTTACGGAGCCGGAAATTATGCGATGTGTGGAAAAGCTTATGATCCAAGACTGATCGTAGCATGGCCTTGGGCAGATCTTGCTGTAATGGGCGGATCTCAGGCAGCAAAAGTTCTAGTGCAGATTCAGGAGTCTACCTTGAAAAAACAGGGTAAAGAAATCTCTGAAGAAGAACATAACGAAATTTTAGATACCATTACCAAAAGATACCAAAAGCAGACTGAAGCTACTTATGCAGCTGCAAGGCTTTGGACGGATGCTATCATCAACCCTACCGATACAAGAAAATGGATCTCTATGGGTATTGAAGCAGCAAACCATTCTCCAATTACGGAAAAATTTAACTTAGGAGTTATTCAGGTATAAAAATATTCACCATATATTAATAGTGTATTTATTTTTTTAATATACTCTAACAAAACGGCAATATGATAAGTAATTCATATTGTCGTTGCTTTTTATTTATTAACTTTATAAAAAGAATCACTTTATTATGAAAACTAAATTAACTTTTTTCCTATTAATTGTTTTTAACATTTTTTGGGCACAGAACATTTCAAAAGAAGCCTCCTTACCAGGCAGTGTTTTCCCATTTGACTTTCAAAGATTTGATAGCCAGTTTCGGGAAACCCGATTAAAAAAAGAAAAAATTTCAAAGGTCTGGATCAACATTCCTGCGGAAAACGGGAAAAGTATAAGATTCAATTTAAGCGAGAACGGTCTTACAGAGCAAAGGCTTAATTCAATCCTTACTTTTGACGGTGTGAGTGAAGATCGCAGTTCTTCTTTAAAACTATCTGTCTTTAAAGATCACTTTAATGCGATTATTAAAAATGATGAAGGTTATTTTATAGTAGAGCCTTACAAAACATCTCCCGGCGAGTACAGGATATACAACGCTTTCTCTAAATTTGATGAAAGATTTACCTGTGGGGTGGAAGAAAATGATGTGATTAAGGAACTAGCGGTAGTTAAACAATCTTTAAATTCAAAATCAGCGGTCAATTTTCCATTCGGCAACCAGATCAGAAAATTCAGACTGGCGGTTGCTACGACCGGTGAATTTACCCAGGCTTTTGCAGGAAATACAGATGATGCTTTGGCTGAGGCTGTCAATATGGTGAACCTGATTAATAAAATTTATGAATCTGAGGTTTCCGTAACATTCGGTCTTATTGCTGATACTACTAATAAAACGTTGATATTTACAGATCCGGCTACAGATCCATTTACAGTGGATGCTTCTTTTGCCAGTGCTGCCAATTCTCAAACCGGTTTTAATACAATGAATACCAATACCACTTTGGTTTATAATAAATATGATATTGGGCATACATTTAATATTTTAAGCAGTGGTGGGGCGCAGGGTCAGGCTGGTCCGCAACCGTGTAACAATACATCAAAGTCAAGAGCATGGAGCCAATGGGCTCTTACAATGCCTAAAGGGATTGTTGCAGGATTAATTGCTCATGAAATGGGCCATCAATTCTCTGCAGGACATACCTATAATGCTGTTGGCGGAAGTGCCAGTAGTCCTACATTTTGTACAAGCGGCTGGAATGCAGGTGCCGCTATTGAACCCGGTGGAGGATCAACGCTTATGGGATATTCAACTAACTGCTCAACCCCTAATAATCAAACAAATACAGGAAATAATAATTTAAGTTATTTTAATGCAAGAAGTTTAGATCAGATTCTAGCTTATCTGCAAACACCTGCCAACTGTTATACTATTGTTGCCAGTACCAACCAGGCTCCTTCTGCCAATGCCGGAGTAGATATTACCATCCCGAAAAATACACCTTTCAAATTAAAAGGAATTGCTACTGACCCTAATGACAGCAACCTTTCTTACACCTGGGAACAGGCGGATATAGCTACAGCTAATGATAAAGGAGCATTCGGGTCCACGATTACCGGAACAGGCGGCTATACTGCAGTAAACAGTACGACTGCACCTTTATTCCGTTCTGAACAAACGGTTTCAACTACTGAAAGATATTTTCCAAAGATGCAGTTTGTCCTGAATAATCAAAACAATCCACCTACGAATGACGCCGAAGCTTTACCTCTGGTAGCCAGGAATATGAAATTCCGTTTTACCGTAAGAGATAATAATGCCACAAACGGAGGACTGGATTCTGATGAAATCATTGTAACGGTGAGCAATAATGGACCATTAACAGTTTCATATCCGAATGCTACAGGTATTTCAGTAGCTTCCAATACGAATATGACCGTTACCTGGGATGTCAATAATACCAATACGATTAAAAGTAATGTTGATATTTTACTTTCTATTGATGGTGGAGTATCATTTCCTTATACATTAGCATCCAATGTTCTGAATAATGGCAGCTATAATGCTACTATTCCTTATATTCCAACTACTGATAAAGCAAGAGTAAAAGTAGTAGGGGTGATCAATCCTTATGCTGAATTCTTTGATGTTTCTGATAATAATTTTACCATTACATCAGACTGTGCAGCCTATCCTACTTATATTACCCCACAGACTGCAGCTACAGCTGTTGCGGGTAGTCCGGCATCTAATCTTAATATGGTAGCTCCACCAGCAGCAGATCCGGCGTATACTTCCAAAACTTTTGTCTATAATGTAGGAACCAGTACAAATAACATTATTGTCTACAGTAACTCTGGAATGACAGCTCCTGTTTCTGCAAGCAGTAATGCTGTAACCAATACATTTAAATTCAGAGTAACAGAAACCGGTTCATATGTTTTCTCCAAATCATCTGGCTTCCTGATTACATCAGTACATTCCGGAAGTCCTGCTACACTGGCTAACTTTTTAACATCAAATGCTTACTATAACGGCTCAAATTACACATCTACCGGATCCGCAAAAGCTGTAGTATTAAATGAGGGAGTTGATTATTACTTTGTGATTTCAAATTTTTCCAATCCAGCGAATGCAACCAGTTATACCCTTACGTCTGCTGGCCCTGGAAGTTTGTATGAGACGACTACAACACCTGCAGGCTACAGCTACACATTTGTCGCCATTAATAATTCCACTGGTAAGATTCAGGCAGTAAGCCCTACGGCAAACTTCACATCACTTCCAGCTGGTACTTTTACTGTAAAAGGAATCTCCTATGTCAGTACAGCCAATGTATCAAGCTTTGTTGGAAAAAGTGTCAGTGAACTTATTGCTTTAAATATCTGCTTAAATGAAAGTAAAAATTCCAGAGTACTAACACTTACTTCAAGCTTGGGCACAAAGGAATATCAGAATGTTACTGATATCAAAATCGTCCCTAATCCGGTAAAAGATATTCTTTCTGTGATTACGGACAAACAGGTTACTCATTATGAACTATATGATATGTCCGGTAGAAATATGGTTGGCAGAAAGAAATATTCAGGAAACATCATTTTCACAGAGTATTCAGCAGGATCTTATGTATTGAGACTTTTCGATAAAGAAGGTCTGATCTATACAACAACTGTTATTAAAAAATAGTATTAACTTTTAAATACAATAAGAAAAGATGGTCGAAAGGCCATCTTTTTTGTTATACATGTTAAACTATAAGAGTAGATGAGAGTTAAGCTTCATAACAGCAATGAATATCTCGCGCAGATCTTTCAGATGGAGCAGATTATTTTTGTAGTTACCGGAGAACAAGAGAAGGAGAAGATGGTTTCGTTTAAGTTTTGGCTAAAGCCTTTTGTATTGGGTATACATGGTAAGCGGGCTAAAGCCCGCTCCTATTGAATACATAGGAAAAATGTAGAAGAGCTGCTTATTGCTTATTGCTTATTGCTTATTGCTTATTGCAAATCTATGGATCAATGATGAATGATAAGTGATGTTCTGTAGTAGTAGTAGTAGTAG